>NZ_CABVQK010000008.1 GCF_902499335.1 Burkholderia lata
TGAACGGCTGAACGGCTGAACGGCTGAACGGCTGAACGGCTGAACGGCTGAACGGCTGAACGGCTGAACGGCTGAACAGTGTGAGCCCGTTTTCGGCCGCTCAGGCCCCCTCGCCCATCCCCGGCTGCGCACGCATCCGCTTCATGAAATGCGTCGCGACGAGCGCCGCGGCAAAACCGGACAGCGCGCCGACACCGAGCGCCCAGCGCGGGCCCAGATGATTCGCGACCCAGCCGGCCACCGGCGCACCGATCGGTGTGCCGCCGAGCGCCACCGCGAGACGCAGCGCCATCACGCGACCGCGCATCGCCGGCTCGGTCGACAGTTGCACCAGGCTGTTGGTCGAGTTCATGAAGGTGATCGCGGCGATCCCGGTCAGCACCAGCGCGGCGCCGAACAGCCAGTAGCCCGGCGCCAGCGCGGCCAGCGTACAGCCGAGCCCGAACAGCGCCGCGCCGATCCACAGATGCCGGAAGCGCGGCCGGTCGCGGCGCGCCGCGAGCAACGCCCCGGTAATCGTACCGACGGCCATCATCGACGACAGCACGCCGAAGCCGCGCGCGTCGACGTGAAACACGCTAGCAGCCATCGTCGAGATGAACAGTTGGAAATTGAGCCCGAACGTGCCGATCAGGAACAGCATCACGAGGATCGCCTTCAGATCCGGGCGCTGCCACACGTAACGGAACCCGTCGAGCAGGCTCCCGCGCGTGCGGTCGGCCCGTGCATGCGCGCGCAGCTCGTCGGCGCGCAGCATCGACAGCGACGCCAGCACCGCGACGAAGCTGAGCCCGTTGAGCAGGAACGCCCAGCCGGTGCCGACCGACGCGATGATGAAGCCGGCCGCCGCCGGCCCGATCATCCGCGCCGCGTTGAACGACGTCGAGTTGAGCGCGACGGCGTTCGCCAGCTCCCGATCGGCGACCAGCTCCGCGACGAACGTCTGCCGCACCGGCGCATCGAACGCCGACGCGCAGCCGAACAGGAACGCGAACAGATACACGTGCCACAGCTGCGCGACGCCCGTCACCGTCAGCAGCCCCAGCAAGAGCGCGAGCCCGCCCATCAGTGCCTGCGTCGCCATCAGCAGCTTGCGCTGGTCGAAACGGTCGGCCGCGTAACCCGTCCACGGCAGCAGCAGAAGCTGCGGGCCGAACTGCAGCGACATCACGATACCGACGGCCGATGCGTCGTGATGCGTGAGCTGCGTGAGGACGAGCCAGTCCTGCGCGGTGCGCTGGATCCACGTGCCGATGTTCGATACCAGCGAACCGATCGCCCACACGCGATAGTTGAAGCTGCGAAGCGAGCGGAAGACGCCCGCCGCCGGCACGCTCATGGCCGCTCCCGGTCGGGCTCGTTGCCGCCGTGCAGCTCGCCGAAGTGCCTTGCGACGAACAGGCCGAGCGCGAGGATGCCGAGGCCGAACGCCGCCGCGTCGGCCGTCACCCGGAGGTCGAAATCGCCGACGCGGCACACCAGCACATAGGCCATCACGAGGTTCGCGACGCCCCACAGGACATTCACCGTGGACGACGACAATCCGCGTCCGGGCGGATTCGCGAACGGGGTCTGGAACGGCTCGCCGCGCAACCCGCTGACGAGATGCGGCACGACGTTCGCGAGAAACGCGCCGCCGAAGAAATACGACACGAGATGCGGGAGGTTCATGTTCGGGTTGTCCTTTCTCCGAGCGGGTCGAGGTGGCTCACGGGCGCAGCGGTTCCTGGAATTCGGCGAGCCGCTGCAGCAGCTTCACGGCCGACGCGAGCTCGGCCTGCTCGGCCTCCGACAGTTGCGCGTGCAGCGCGCGGAACAGCCAGTCGTCCTTGGCCGCGCGGTTGGCCTGCAGCACCTTGCGGAAACCGGGCGTGAGCGCGATCAGCGTCTGCCGGCCGTCGGAGGGATCGGGCTCGCCGCTGACAGCGCCCAGCGTCTCGAGCGTCGCGACCGTCACGCGCATCGACTGCGGCCGCACGCTTTCGGCGCGCGCGAGCGCCGACACGGTCGCGGGGCCGTCGCGGTCGAGCCTCAACAGCACCGATTTCTGCGACGACGTGAGGTCGTGCGGGTGGATCTGCTCCCGCATCCGCCGCATCAGCTTGCCGACCGAGATGCGAAGTTCGCCGGCGAGACCGGCCAGTGGGAGCGCTTCGGAGGGAAGCAATGGCGTGTTCATAAATTCAAGATAGCAGATATACAGTCAAACTGTACAGTTTAGCTGCATATTTCAAGCTGTAAGGATCGCCTCTTCGCATGAGTTCGAAAGCCGACGCAAAGCATCCCGTTCGGCTGCTCGAGCCGGCTCTGCGATAATGCGGGCTCCCCATTTCCGCTCCGCCTTCCGCCATGACGCAGCCGTCCGCCCCGCTCTCCACCGACCTGCCGCCGATCTCGTGCCTGCCCGGCGAGGCGCTGCCGTGGCTGCCGATGAGCGCCGACCTGCCGGGGCTGGCGATCAAGTACCTGCACATCAATGCGGCCGAGGACACGCTGACCGCGCTGCTGAAGATGCCGGCCGGCGGCACGCTGCCGCGCCACCGCCACGAAGGTGAGGTGTTCGTCCATACGCTGCAGGGTGCGTGGCGCTACCGCGAATACGACTGGGTGGCGCACGCCGGCTCGACGGTGCTCGAACCGGCCGGCTCGGTGCATACGCCGGAAACGCTCGGCGCACCGGGCGAGGACGTGATCACGCTGAACGTGATGCGCGGCGATCTCGTGCTGCTCGACGACGACGGCCGCGAAACCGCGCGCGAGAACTGCCGCGTCGCGCTGCTGCGCCAGCGCAAGCATGCGCGCACGGCACCGGACGACGCCGTCGCGTTCGTCACGCGGTAACGCAGGCGACAGCGTCGCGTCACGATCCGCGTGGTGTTCGCGCGCCCTATCGCCTGGATGGCCGCCGGTGCACTTGGCCTGCTTCGCCCGCCGACCGGCTCGTCACCGAAAGCGCCGGAAAAATTTCCGAATGTCGTTGGCCAGCAGATCCGGCTCTTCCATGGCCGCGAAATGGCCGCCGCTCGGCATGTCGGTCCATTGCACGACGTCGAACACGCGTTCGAGCCAGCTGCGCGGCGGCCGGCTGATTTCCTTCGGAAAGCACGCGAATGCAACGGGTACCGTCACGCGTTGCCCGGCCGCGAAGCGCATGGGCTGCAGCCGGTTTTCCCAATACATCTGCATTGAAGAGCCGATGCAGCCGGTGAACCAGTAGAGCGAGATTCCGGTCAGCAGCGCATCGTGCGAAAACCGCCGTGCGACGTCGCCGTCGCAATCGCTCCACGCACGGAATTTCTCGGCGATCCATGCGGCCAGTCCGGCCGGCGAATCGTTGAGCGCGACGGCCAGCGTCTGCGGCTTCGTCATGTGCACATGCGCGTATCCGCCTTCCAGCGCGGCCCACTCGCCGCGCTGTATCACGAAGGCCCGTTCGGCCTCGGTCAGCGGCAAAGCCGCGTCCGTCGGAGGCTCGTAGCTGCCAGGCAGGTAGTTCAGATGGATGCCGTCCACCCTGTCGGCATGTCGCGCGCCGAGCGCGACCGACACACCTGCGCCGAGATCGCCGCCTTGCGCGCCGAAGCGTCGATATCCGAGACCGGACATCAACGCCGCCCAGCGGTCGGCGACCTGAAATGCCGACATGCCGGGTGCCGTCGGTGCGGGCGAGAACAGGAAGCCCGGCAGCGACGGTACGACGACATCGAACGCGTCGTCAGGATTGCCGCCGAATGCCGCCGGATCGCAGAGGCGATCGATCAGCGCGTCGAATTCGAACACGGAGCCCGGCCAGCCGTGCGTGATGACGAGCGGATAAGGTTGCGGTCCCGCCCCGCGCCGATGGATGAAATGCACGCGCTGGCCATCTGCGTCCGCGACGAACTGCGGCAACCGGTTCAGCGTGCGCTCCACCGCCCGCCAGTCGAAGCGCTCGGCCCAGTACTCGGTCAGTTCGCGCAGCCACGCGCCGTCCATACCCTGCTGCCACGGCTCAGCGGGCGTGAGCATCGGCGGACGACGGTCGCGCAGGCGCCGACGCAGGTCATCAAGCGCGTGATCGGGTATCGCAATGTCGAACGGCTCGGCGTGCATGGTGTCTCCTCGCGAAGGATGCCGGAGATTCTGCGCGATTTTTCCGCCCCCTGCTGGCGTCTCGCGCCCGCGGGCATCAGCCCGTTTCCCGCTCGTCCGCCCGCGCGTCACGCCGCATCGCCTGCGGCGGCACGCCGAACCCGCGCACGAACGCCTCGCGCATGTGCCGGCGGTCGCGAAAGCCGTTCTCCTTCGCGATCACGTCGAGCGAATGGCGGCTCTGCTCGATCATCAGCCGCGCGGACTCCAGCCGCAGACGCTCGATCGCCTTCGCCGGCGACTGCCCCGTTTCGAGCGTGAACACGCGGCTGAACTGGCGCGGGCTCAGGTGGACGGCTTCGGCGAGATCCTCGACCGTCAGCGCACGGCCGAGATTCTGCCGCGCGTAGTTCAGCGCGTTCTGGATCCGGTCGGATTTCGGCGCGAGCTCCAGCATTTCCGAATGCTGCGACTGGCCGCCGGCCCGCCGCTGGTGCATCACGAGCTTGTGCGCGACCGACCGTGCGGCATCCGCGCCCAGATCCTTTTCCACCATCGCGAGTGCGAGGTCGAGGCCGGCCGTCATCCCGGCCGACGTCCAGATCGGGCCGTCGACGATATAGATCCGGTCTTCCTCGACGCTAATCTCCGGGTACTGCCGCTGCATGTCGCGGCCGAACGCCCAGTGCGTCGTCGCGCTGCGCTGCGCGAGCAGCCCGGCCTCGGCCAGCACGAACGCACCCGTGCAGATGCCGGCGATCCGCCGCGTGCGCGCCTGGGTGCGGCGCAGGAACGCGACGACGCCGGCCGGTGCCGGCGAAGCAAGCGGATCGTTGACGCCCGCGACGATCCACGTATCGACCGCGATCCGCCCGCGCAGTGCGTGCGTGGCAACCGGCAGCCCGAGCGACGAGCGCACGTCGCCGCCGTCGACCGAATAGTTGTCCATCACGTAGAACGGCTCGCTCATGCCCATGTTCGCGTACTCGAACACCGACTGCGCGGCGAGCGCCATGATCTGGAAGCCGTCGCTGATCAGAAAGCCGATGCGGTGCATGTGCGTTCTCCCGTCCCGGGCAAGTGGGTTGCCCGATGTCCTGAATCATACCCATCTACGTCATTTGTGTCGCAGCGATTCGAGACCAGAATGGTTTCACGCCATCCGGCCATTCCATCGAAACGGAGCACATCATGACGCAAGCACATCGCGGTACCGCCCTCATTACCGGCGCGTCGTCGGGCATCGGCGCCGTCTACGCCGACCGCCTCGCACGCCGCGGCTACGACCTGATCCTGGTCGCGCGCAGCCGTGAACGGCTGACCGCCCTCGCCGAGCGCATCACGAACGACACGCAGCGCAGCGTCGAGATCATCGACGCCGACCTCAACGACCACGCGGCACTCGCCGCCGTCGAGACGAAGCTGAAGCAGGATGCGAGCATCACGCTGCTCGTGAACAACGCCGGCGTCGGTACGCACGCGCCGCTGCTCGACAGCGACGTCGACGCGATGACGCGGATGATCGACCTGAACGTGACCGCGCTCACGCGCCTCACCTATGCGGCCGTGCCCGGTTTCGTCGCCCGCGGCCACGGTGCGGTGATCAACATTTCGTCGATCGTCGCGATCTCGCCGGAAACGCTGAACGGCGTGTACGGCGGCAGCAAGGCGTTCGTACTCGCGTTCAGCCAGTCGCTGCATCACGAGCTTGCCGGCAAGGGTGTGCAGGTGCAGGCCGTGCTGCCCGGCGCGACCGCCACCGATTTCTGGCAGACGGGCGGCCTGCCGCTCGAGCATCTGCCGAAGGAAATCGTGATGCCGGCGCCCGCCATGGTCGATGCGGCGCTGGTCGGCTTCGATCGCGGCGAACTCGTGACGATCCCGTCGCTGCATGCGGGGGACGAATGGACCGCATACGAGGCCGCGCGCCGCACGATGGCCCCGCACCTGTCGGCCGATACGCCCGCGCCGCGCTACGCGACGGCACGCTGACCAC
The DNA here is from genome assembly GCF_902499335.1 of Burkholderia lata. Taxonomy (GTDB): domain Bacteria; phylum Pseudomonadota; class Gammaproteobacteria; order Burkholderiales; family Burkholderiaceae; genus Burkholderia; species Burkholderia lata_B. Next base: position 6,068 of record NZ_CABVQK010000008.1, read on the forward strand.
GCGGCATCCCGCAAGTCGAAAGCGACGAGCGCGTCGAACCGGGGACGCGCCACGGAACACGGTGATATACGGCGTATCGCCCGCAATCACCCGAGGTTCCGCGGCACGTTTCCGGGCACGCGCCGATCGGTGGATTCGTCTGCGGGAACCCGCGCCGGATTCTTTCCCGACCGGCGCAAATGGTGCGCATCAACAGACGATTGCGGTTCACTTGCCATGCATTCCGCGCAACAGTAAGCTCTGCGATTGCAGTCCCCAAGCGGCCTCGCTCGACCGGTATTCGTCCGATCACGAGGCAATCGTCCGTTGCGGAATTCGACCATGCGGGTCCGTATGTTCATCACCGAGACCGGCGACGCGCCGGCCTCCGCACGCGGTGCGGCAGACCGTCAGCCCGCGCTCCCGCCCCTGCCCGAACTGGACACCGTCTGTCGTGTCGCGCGTACGCATTTCGGCGCCGCCGGCGCGTTCATTGCGCGCGTCGATGCCGATGCGCAACGTGTGCTGGCCGCCGACGGCATGCTGCCCGAGCCGCTTCCCGATCCACTGCCCGCCGCTTGCTTGCCGCCCCAAATCGCGCCGGATCCGGCCGCGGATGCGCGGTTCGCCCTGCACGGCACGAACGCCAACGGGCGACCCGACGTCGACCCGCCTCACGCGCTGCGGCTCGTCGCGGCCTGCGAACTGGCCGCGCCCGATGGCACGACACTCGGCACGCTGTGCATCGTCGACGATAAGCGCCTCACGCCCGACGCCACCCAACGCGCGATGTTGCGCGACCTCGCCACGCTCGCCGCAAGCGCGCTGGCCCGCGCGATCGAAGCAGCCGCGCTGCGCGAGCGGCTCGCCGTCGTCGAGGAACACAGCACGCTGACCACGCTCGCGCTCACCGAAAGCGGCACCGGCGTGTGGGATCGCAACGTGGAAACCGGCGAGATCCATTATTCGCCCGCCTGGAAGGCGTTGCTCGGCTACGCGCCGCACGAGCTCACCACCCGCATCGAAGATGCGTACGAACGGCTGCATCCGGACGACGTCGACGACGTGAAGGCCACGATGCTGGCGCACTTCGAGCGCCGCACCGACTGCTACGCGGTCGAGCACCGCATCCGCTGCAAGGACGGTTCTTACAAATGGATCTGCAGCCGCGGCAAGGTGATTGCCCGCGACGGCAACGGCCGAGCGCTCCGGATGGTCGGGACGACCACCGACATCACCGCGCTGCGCGAGCTCGCCGCGCGGTTGCGCGACTCGGCCGCGCTCGTCACGGATCTCACCGACCAGGTTCCCGGGCTCGTGTTCCAGCTGCGGCAGGCGGCTGACGGGCACCGCGTCTTCACCTATGCGAGCGCGGGGGTCAGCGACATCTACGAACTGACGCCCGAGCAGGTCGCCCGCAGCGCGGAGGCCGTCGAGACACGGATCCATCCGGCCGACCTGGTCGCCTATCGGCTGTCGCTGCACGATTCGTCGATACGGCTGACGCCGTGGCGCCTCGAATATCGCGTGCTGCTGCCCGGCCAGGGCCTGCGCTGGCGCGAAGGCGACGCACGCCCGCAGCGCACGGCCGACGGCGGAACCGTGTGGCACGGCTTCATCACCGACGCAACCGACCGCAAGCACATCGAGGCGGAACTGCACCGGATGGCGACGACCGACCACCTGACGCAACTGTCGAACCGCCACGCGTTCATGCGGCAAAGCGAAGCCGCGCTGCGCAACGTGCGCACGACCGGCCTGGCCGCCGCGGTGCTGATGCTCGATCTCGATCACTTCAAGGCGCTGAACGACCGCTGGGGTCATCCGGTCGGCGACCGCGCGCTCCGGCATTTCGCGCGGCTGCTGCTCGCAGAAACCGGGCCGGACGGCATCGTCGGCCGGGTCGGCGGCGAGGAATTCGCGATCGTGCTGCCGAGGGCGGATCTCGACACTGCGCTGGCTTTCGCGCAGCGCGTGCAGCAACGCGCGATGCAGGCGCGGCTCATGCACGAGGACCAGCAGGTCACGCTGACCGTCAGCATCGGCATCGACGCGATGCGGGCGTCGGACTTCGGCGCGTACCAGCCGCTGTCGCGCGCCGACAAGGCGCTCTACCTCGCGAAGGAACGCGGCCGCAACCGGATCGAGGTGTATCGGGCGTAGCCGCCCCGCGCCCCCGGCCAGGCGACGGCGCGCCGCGTCAGGCTTCCGGCCGCCCCCGTTGCACGACATATTCGGGACGGATCGTGTAGGCTAGTGCCCCTGACCCTACCCGCCCCGACTTGCCATGGACAATGCCAAACGAACCGCGCGAATCGCGTCGGGTCTTCTCGTCGTCGCGCTCATCGAGTTGCTGGCACTGGTGATCGGCTACGTGTTCGCCAGTTCGATGGACGATCCGTACGCCGGCCTTCGCGTGCTCATCACCGCGCTCTTCTGGGTGGCAGGCCTGTCGGTCATCGGGGTCATCGCGGCTATCGCCTACCTGTCGATCGACCTGCAGGCGCGCGGCGGCATGATCTACGGGGCGCTGGTGCTGCACGGCCTGCTCGTCCTGCCCGGGCTGTTCCTGTACTTCCACTGAATCGCACCGTAGCCGCCAGCGTCACGCCGCGCCATCACGCGGCACCGCCCGCACACCCAGCAGCATCGCGACCGCGCACGCGGCCAGCAGCGCCGCGATCATCAGCATCGCCGAATCCATGCTGCCGGTTTTCGTGCGGATCAGCCCGACGAGCCACGGCGTGATCATGCCGCTCGACACGCCGATGCTGCTGATCAGCGCGATCCCGCCCGCCGCGCCCGCGCCGGAGAAATACGCGGACGGCACGGCCCAGAACACCGGATGCGCGGCGAAGATCAGCATCGCCGCGACCGACAGCAGCGCCATCATCGCGACGATGCTCGACAGGTGCAGCGTCAGCAGCGCGAGCGCCACCGCGCCGCCGAACGCGCACGCGGCGAAGTGCCGGCGCCGTTCGCGCTTGCGATCGGAGCGCCGCGCGATCGCGATCAGGCCGGCCGCGCCGATCGCGTTCGGCACGACCGACAACAGGCTGATCTGCACGACGTCGTGGATGCCGAATTCGCGGATCATCAGCGGCATCCAGAACAGCAGCATCAACAGCGCGGTGGTCAGCGAGAAATAGATGAACGCGAACAGGTACGTGCGCGGTTCGGCCAGCACCTGCCGCAGCGAGTGCGGCGCCGGCGTATCGGCACCGGCGTGGTCGGCGGCCAGGTCGGCCGCGAGCCGCTGCCGATCGGCATCGGACAGCCACTGCGCCTGCTCGGGACGATCGCACAGCCAGAACCACGCGATCACGCCGAGCAGGATGGCAGGCGCGCCCTCGATCGCGAACATCCATTGCCAGCCGTGCAGCCCGAGCACGCCCGACATCCCGCGCATCAGCCAGCCCGACAGCAGCCCGCCGACCATCCCGGCCACCGCGACACCCGCGTAGAAGATCGACAGCACCGACGCACGCCGCCGCGCCGGGTACCAGTACGTCAGGTAGAACACCACGCCCGGGAAAAAACCGGCCTCGAACAGCCCGAGCAGGAAGCGCAGCACGTAGAAATGCTTCGCGCTGTCGACGGTGATCATCGCGACCGACACCGCGCCCCACAGGAACATGATCCGCGCGAACGTGCGGCGCGCGCCGAAGCGGCGCAGCAGCGCGTTGCTCGGCACCTCGAACAGCACGTAGCCGACGAAGAACAGTACCGCGCCGAGGCTGTACATCGCGTCGGTCAGGCCGAGATCCTGCCGCATCTGCAACTGCGCGAAGCCGATGTTGCTGCGATCGAGGATCGACACGATGTAGCAGATGAACAGGAACGGCACGATCCGCGCGCCGATGCGCCGGTACAGCGCGTCGTCGTCGGTTGAAGCGACGCCGGACGCGACGGCACGCGCGGCGTCCGCTTGAAGAGGGGCTGACATCGATCGTCTCCTCGATGGATTCGGGTACGGGGCGCACACGTGACGCCGGTCGCCGCCGCCCGCGCGCGGCGACCGGCCGTTGCTCGTTCAGTCGCGCGGCGCGCCTTCGGCTTTCACGCCGAGCATCAACGCAACCCCGCTCGCCACCAGCAGCGCGGCCAGCAGATACACGGCGAGATCCATGCTGCCGGTGCGCGTGCGGATCATCCCGATCACCCACGGGCTGACGATGCCGCTCGTGATCCCGATGCTGCTGATCAGCGCGATCCCGGCCGCGGCCGCGTTGCCCGACAGGTAGCGGGTCGGCACGGCCCAGAAGATCGGCAGCGCGGCGAAGATCAGCGTCGCCGCGATCGACAGGCACGCGAGCATCGCCGCGAAGCTGTGCAGGTGCAGCGTCAGCGCCGCAAGCGCGAGCCCGCCGCCGATCGTGCAGCACGCGAAGTGCTTGCGGCGCTCGCCGGTGCGATCCGAACGGCGCGCGATCAGGATCAGCCCCACCGCACCGACCGCATTCGGCACGACCGTGTACAGGCTCACGGCCACGACGTCGGTCACGCCGAAGTCGCGGATCATCAGCGGCATCCAGAAATTGAGCGTCAGCGACGCGCAGGTCAGCGAGAAATAGATGAACGCGAACAGGTACACGCGCGGATTCGCGAGCGCGGCCACGAGGCTGCGCCCGTCGTGCGCGTTGCCGTGCCCGCCGCCGCCGGCGCACAGCGCGGCAACCCGCGCCTTTTCATCGGACGTGAGCCACGTGGCATCCTGCGGCCGGTCGACCAGCAACGTGAACGCGGCGAATGCGAGCAGGATTGCCGGCGCGCCTTCGATCGCGAACATCCACTGCCAGCCGTGCATCCCGAGCACGCCGCTCATGTCGCGCATGATCCAGCCCGACATCAGGCCGCCGAGCACGCCGGCCACCGCGACGCCCGCGAAGAACACCGAGATCGCGGCCGCCCGCCGGTTCGCGGGGAACCAGTAGGTCAGGTACAGCACGATGCCGGGAAAGAAGCCCGCTTCGAACACGCCGAGCAGGAAGCGCAGCACGTAGAAATGCGACGGCTGCGACACGAACATCATCCCGGTCGATGCGATGCCCCACAGCAGCATGATCCGCGTGAAGGTGCGGCGCGCGCCGAACCGCGCGAGCAGCAGGTTGCTCGGCACTTCGCAGAATACGTAGCCGACGTAGAACACCGCGGCGCCGAGGCCGTACATCGCATCGCTGAAGCCGAGGTCGTGCTTCATCTGCAACTGCGCGAAGCCGATGTTGATGCGGTCGAGGAACGAGATGACGTAGCAGAGGAACAGGAACGGCACGATCCGCCATGCGATCTTGCGGAACAGCAGCGCATCGTCCGTGGCGGCGGAAGCCGAAGCGCTCGCGTGCGCGAGCGCCGCTTCGGCGGGAAGCGATTGGGGCATGTCTCTCTCCAAACAGGCTGCGCGATTCGAGCGCGCAAGCCGTCTCCCAGGGCGTACGTGCGCCCTGCTTTTTTAATGAGATCGGATACGGCAGACGGAAAGACGGCGGAACGCCGCGGCCGGTCGCCGCTTCAGAAAAAAGGCGGAGCGCCCTGCCGGACACCCCGCCTGTGCAAGCCGCTCAGTCCTGCAGCGCGGCCCACATATCCTTGTCGCGCTGCGCGGTCCAGATGCGCGGATGCGTGATGCCGCTCGCCTCGTCGAACGCACGCGACACGTCGAACGGCAAGCAGTGCTCGTAGATGAACACGTGGCCGAACTTCGGATCCATCGCTTCACGCGTGAGCGCCATCGACGCCTTCAGGTCGAGCTTCTGCTCGACGGCCTTGCGGCCCTGTGCGAGCAGCGTCGTGACGAAATCCTTCGTGTAGTCGAGGCCCTTGTTCACGTCGGCCGGGTTCAGCAGCGCGGGGCCGCGGCCCGGCACGAGCTTCTCGGCGCCGAGCGCGCGCAGCGCCTCGAGCGTGGCCGGCCACTGTTCGAGCTGCGCGTCGCCGCAGTAGCACGCGGCGTCGTATTCGACGAGGTCGCCCGAGAACAGCACCTTCTGCGACGGGATCCAGACGATCGTGTCGCCCTTCGTGTGGCCCGAGCCGACGTGCATGATCTTCACTTCGAGCTTGCCGAGGAACAGCGTGATCTCGCGCTCGAACACGAGCGTCGGCCAGGTCAGGCCGGGCACCGTCTCGACACCGGCGAACAGGCGCGGAAAGCGTTCGATCTCCGACTTCATGTCGGCCTCGCCGCGCTCGACGATCATTTCGTACGTGCCGCGGCTCGCGATCACGTGCTGCGCGCCTTCGTCGAAATACGCGGACGCGCCGAGCACGCGCACCGCGTGGTAGTGCGACAGCACGACGTGCTTGATCGGCTTGTCGGTCACGCTGCGGATCTTCGCGATCAGGTCCTGGGCCATCGCGGGCGTCGCGGTCGTGTCGACGATCAGCACGCTGTCGTCGCCGATGATCACGCCCGAGTTCGGGTCGCCTTCGGCGGTGTACGCGTACGCGTTCTCGGACAGCTTCGTCCAGGTGACTTTCTTCTCTTCCAGATCGGCTTGGGAGGCGAATGCTTTGGCCATGTTGCGTTCCGTGGCTGCGAGCCATGTGTTGAGGGGAGTGAGCGGATCATCTTCCTGCATCGAATATTTGTCAATGACAAAGTCGCTTGCTATTGTTTAATACGGGTAAACGTGCGGGCTGGCGCGATAAATGGCGTCGGATACCATGCGGGGTTTCGTCAACGGAAGAATCATCGCGTGCAGAACCACGAAGTCAGCGCAGACGACGCGCCGCCCAAGGCGCAGCGCGGAATCCAGAGTGTCGAGGTCGGCGGCCGGCTGCTCGACGCGCTCGCGCGCCGGCGCAAGCCGCTCGGCCTGTCGGAGCTGGCCGCGGCGGCCGACCTGTCGACCGCGCAGGCGCACACCTATCTCGTCAGCCTGACGCGGCTCGCGCTCGTGAAGCGCGACGCAATCACCGGCAACTACGAGCCGGGCCCGTTGTCGCTGCGGCTCGGGCTGATGTCGATCGAGCGCCAGCCGGCTTACCGCGCGGCGCTGCCGCACGCGGCGCGGCTCGCGGAAGCGGTCGGCCTGAGCGTCGCGCTGTCGGTGGCGGGTGCGCTCGGACCGACGATCGTGCGTATCGAGCACGGCGGCTATCCGCTGCACGTGAACCTGCACGTCGGCTCGGTGATGTCGCTCGACACGACGGCCACCGGCCGCGTGTTCCGCGCGTTCGGCGATCCCGCGCAACTCGATGCGATGGCGGCCAGCCAGGCCGGCGCGGGTGCCACGCTCGCGGGCGCCGAGCAGCCCGTGCCGGACGCCGGCGTGCCGCAGGCGGAACTCGACGCGATCCGCGCACGCGGTATCGAGCGCGGCGTCGACCTGCCGAGCCCCGGCGTCAGCGCGATGTGCGTGCCGGTGTTCGACGCGGAGGGCAAGCTGCAGCTCGCGTTGACGGTAATCGGTTCGACGGGCTCGATCGACGTCGACTGGGACGGCCCGATCGCGGCGGCACTGCGCGACGCGGCACGGCAGGCCACCGCATCGCTCGGCGCGGCGCACGACGCACCGCCGCCCGCATCCGGCCCGGCCCCGGCCGCCCCGCGCGTGCCGCCCGCGCTGGCAGACGATGCGAAGACGCAGCGCGGCATCAACGCGCTCGACAGCACCGGCGAGTTGCTGCTCGCGCTGGTGTCGGCGGGCCGCGCGCTGCCGCTGCGCGATCTCGCGGCGGCAGCCGGCATGCCGGCCGCGAAGGCCTTTCCGCATCTCGTCAGCCTGCAGAAGATCGGCCTGCTGAGCCGCGACGACGCCGGCTGCTTCGGCGGCGGCCCGCTCGGGCAAGCGCTCGGCCTGATCGCGATGCAACGCGTGTCGCCGACGCGCGACGCGGAAGCCGAGATCGTCGCGCTGGCCGGCGCGACCGACATGAGCGTGGCAGCCGCGACGCTCGGGCCGCTCGGTCCGACCGTGATCCGCCTCGAGGAATCGGCGCGGCCGCAGCACGTGAGCCTGCAGGTCGGCACGGTGATGTCGCTCGTCAATACGGCGATCGGACGAATCTTCGCGGCCGGCATGTCCGACGACGTGCTGGCCGACCTGCTCGCCGACGAACCCGTGCGCCTCGCGGGCAACGTCGCCGCGCCGGCCGACGACGCCTTCCGCGCACGGCTCGCGACGATCCGCGTGGACGAACTCGATTTCGCGTTCGACGCGCCGGTGCCGGGCATCGGGACGGTCGCCGCGCCCGTGTTCGATCACACCGGCAGCATCCGGCTCGTGATCGCGATCATCGGCTCGTCGCGCGGCTTCCCGCGCGGGCCGGACAGTGACCTCGCGCAAGCGTTGCTCGCCGCGACGCGGCGGCTGTCGTGGCGGTTCGGGTGGATCGGCCGGTAAGCCGCCGCCCGCTTCCGGCATCCTCCCCGCCACTCGAATTCCCCTTTCTCATCCCATGCGATGGCCGTGCAGGCACGGCCTCGTTACGCCTGTGAGGCATGCGCAGGCAGCCGATATTCATGTTGCGAAGCAGCAACACAAATTGTCAGTAATTCTCATATAACGAAATCGCATTTCACAAAGCGGAGGCATTTCGCTATGATTAGGGTTATCCCTAACTCGCCACCTATATGGGGCTTCGTCATGCAAACGTCTAACATCTCCGACCGTTCCACCGAATCCGCTGGCTGGCTCGCACGTATGGGCGAGCTGATTGCAGAAGCGTGGGCACTCCACCTCGAGAACTGCGAAGTCATCGCTGAAGCGCACGCACGCCTGCCGCGCTGAACGTGGAATGGCCGGCCGCCAGCCGGTTGGCCAAACGATGTCCTGCCTGATCCGCTTGCCCGGACGCGCGCCATCAGGCCGCGGCGTCGGGCAACGGGTTGCATGGCAAGTCACTGGAAACAGGCCGGGTAGTCCCGTGGCATGCGCTCCCCGTATCGGACGCGCGTTGAAGTCGCTCTGAAGTTGCTTTAAACCTGATGCCGGCGCCGATCAACATCGGCGCGGTTTTGTCTGCCGGTTGCCCGGGCGGGCAGCCGTTATCTCGCCGGCGCGCGAGTACGCCGGATCGTCACGGACGGAAGATTCATCCGTCTTGGCGGCCCGGGCGCCGAACCGCGCCGTACGCGTTGCCCCTCGCCCGATTGCCGGCTTTCTCCGCGCAAACGCGCAATCACATGCGCCGTCGCTTCAACGACGGCCGCGTGCTCATCCCCGCCCTCATCACACCTGAATCGACGGCACGTCCTTCATGCAGCGCAGCGCGAACATCGAGCGGCTGTGACGGATGCTCGAAATCTTGTACAGCTTTTCGCGCAGGAAGCGCTCGTAGCCGGCGGTGCCGTCCACCGCGACCTTGATCCAGTAGTCGTACTCGCCCGACACGAGATAGGCCTCGAGCACCTCGGGCAGCGCGGCGAGTTCCTCGCCGAAGCGGGCAAGCGCGTCATCCTCGTGACGATCGAGCGTGACTTCGAGGATCACGATGTCCGCATAGCCCAGCTTCCGCTGGTTGACGAGCGCGACGTAGCCGTCGATGTAGCCGTCCACCTCGAGCTGCCGCGTGCGGTTCCAGCACGCGGTGGTCGACATGCCGATCTGTTCGGCCAGTTCGGCGTTCGACAGACGCGCATTTTTCTGCAGTGCACCAAGAATTTTGCGGTCCTGGCTGTCGAGCGTTTTCGGCGAGCGTTCACGTGTGGCCATGGCAGGAGGAATCTTCTACTGAAAACAGGGATTCTATCTGAACGACATTCCGGATTTGTGTCGGTTTGTGTGGAAAAGCGGAAGCCTTTTAATCCGGCCCCTTGATATATTTTCCCCATGCCTGTTGTCCGGCACGCTCCCCGCGACAACCCCTTCGCACCGGGACGCATGGCCGCAATCACGAGTTGCGGTGCCGGCCAGCAGGCATGCGATTCCCCGCCGTCCGCGCGCCTATCCGGCCGCGCGGCTTCGGCGCCCATGTTCCTGTTCCTGCCCTACCCGTCATGTCGTTCAGGCTTTACCTCTCGTTTCTCGCGGCTTCCGCCGTTCTCGTCTACGCCCCCGGCCCCGTCAACCTCCTCACGATGAACCAGGCGCTGCGCGCCGGCTGGCGCCGCGCGCTGCCGTGCGTCTGGGGCGGCACGCTCGCCGTGCTGCTGCAACTCGCGCTGACCGCGCTGTGCCTGAATTCGCTCGTGCATCTCGACGAGCGCGCGTTGACCGTGCTGCGCTGGGCCGGCGCGGCCTACCTCGTCTGGCTCGGCTGCAAGCAATGGCTCAGCCGTGCACCGGCCGGCGCGCCCGCCACAACGACCGGGCCGGCGACACCGGAGACCGACTCGCACCGCGCGCTGTTCTGGCGCGGCGTCGCGACCTCGGGCCTCAATCCGAAGACGCTGCTGTTCTTCCCGTCGTTCTTTCCGCAGTTCATCATCCCGAGCGCCGACTGGAGCCTGAATCAGCAGTTCCTGCTGCTCGCGGCGACGTTCGCGGTGCTGTTCGCGGGCGGCGTCGCGTCGATGGCGCTGTTCTCGCACCGGCTGAGCCGCGCGCTGCAGCGTCCGGCGCGGATGCGCGCGATGAATCGCGTGACGGGCGGCCTGCTCGTCGGGATGGGCGCAATCATGGTCGGCTGGAACTGAACGACCGGGCGGCCGGCTTCATCGCGGCCGCCGCCATGGCCCTCTAAAAAGCAGGCAATCGCCGAATGCTTTAGGGTAGCGGCTGTTTCGTTGGACATGCCCGGCCAGCCGGGCGACTGGATGAAGCCCCTCACTACCCGCCTGCGGCGCCTGTTCGCGCCGATCGGCCTGCACTGGTATCTCGCCCTCCTCCTCGCGCTCGATGCGCTCATGGTGCTGCGCCCCGTCGTCGAGCATGCAAGGCTCGGCGTGCATCACGCGTGGCTCGCCGATGCGCTGAACCTCGTCGACAACGCCGGGCTCGTCGTGTTGCCGCAAGTGGTCGTCGCGGCCGGCCTCGCGACGATGGCCATCGGCATCGTGCTGCGCGCCCGCGTCGCGTGGGTGCTGTCGATCCTGCTGCTGGTCGCGGCTGCCGCGATCAGCGTGCTCGGCGGCTATCGCAGTCACGGGGTGTTCGTGTACACGGCCGTGCTGGCCGTCGCGCTGCTGTATTACTGGCGGCACTTCGACCGCGCGAGCGTCGCCGCGAGCAGCCTGTTCGCGTTGCTGAGCATCGTGTCGCTGCTGATCTACGCGACCTTCGGCGTGCTGTATCTCGGCGACGAATTCACGCCGCCCGTCCACGATCTCGCCACGGCCGTCTATTTCTCGATCGTGTCGATGTCGACGGTCGGTTACGGCGACATCGTTCCGCACGCGCCGACCGCCCGCCTGTTCACCGCGTCGATCATCGTGCTCGGCATCACGGTGTTCGCGACGTCGATCAGCGCGGTCGTCGGCCCCGTGATCGGCGGCAATCTGAAACGGATCGTCAAGGGAGGCCTTTCGAACGTGATCCGCAAGCATCATTACCTGATCGTCGGCGCGACACCCGTCGCGCATGCGGTGCACGACGGGCTGCGCAAGCGCGGCTACGCGGTGACCGTCATCGTGCCGGCCGGCGTCGAGCACAACTATCCGGCGTCGACCGACCTGATCGTCGGCGATGCGACCGACCACGCGGTGCTGGAAAGCGCCGGCGCGGCGACCGCGCGTGCGGTGCTCGCGCTGCGCTCCGACGACGCCGAAAACGCCTTCATCATCCTCGCGATCCGCGAGATCGCGGCATCGGTCCGCACGGTCGCGCTCGTGAATCACCAGCGCAACCTCGAACGGCTGCGCCTGCTGAAGCCCGACATGGTGTTCTCGCCACAGCAGCTCGCGGGCGAACTGCTGGCCAGCACGCTCAACGACGAACCGGTCGACAAGTCGCTGATCTCGCACCTGCTGTTCGGCACGGTCGACGCAGCATGAACGCCTGACCGCATGAACGTGTGACCCTGTGCCCCGGGTTGGCCGGCGCGCGCCCGGTACAATCGCGCGATGTCCGAATTGCTCACTTACGGCGGCCTGTTCGCCGTGTCGATGGTCGCCGCGACCCTGTTCCCGCTCCAGTCCGAAGCCGTGCTCGCCGGCCTGCTGCTCGCCGGGCGCGAACCCGTGTGGGCGCTGGTGCTCGTCGCGAGCATCGGCAACGTCGCCGGCTCCGTGATCAACTGGGCGCTCGGGCGCGGCATCGAGCACTTCCGCGAGCGCCGCTGGTTTCCCGTCAAGCCGGCCGCGCTCGCGCGCGCCGAGCGCTGGTATGCGCGCTATGGCCGCTGGTCGTTGCTGCTGAGCTGGGCGCCCGTGATCGGCGATCCGCTGACGATGATCGCCGGCGTGCTGCGCGAGCCGCTACCGTCGTTCCTCGCGATCGTCACCGTCGCGAAGGTCGCCCGGTATCTGGTTGTTGCGTGGCTTGTTACGCAGTGAGCAACACGTCGCGACGCCCATTCTGCACGCACCTCCACCCAGCCCCGACCCGACGCATGCCTTGCCCGGAGTTAGCAAATTTGCTAACATTCACCGATGAATTGGACCGTCACTTACTACAGCGAACGTGTCAAACGCGATGTGTTCGAGCTGCCGCCAGGAATTCTCGCCAGTTATCTGAGACTGCTGGAATTGATGGAGTCGTACGGGGCCGACCTTCGCATGCCACACTCGCGGGCAATGGGCGGCGGTCTTTTTGAACTGCGCCCGAAGGGCCGCGAAGGTATCGGGCGTGTTTTCTACTGCATGGAGGTTGGTGAGCATATCGTTGTCCTGCACTCCTTCGTCAAGAAGACTCAGGAAACGCCGGACAGTGAATTACGCATCGCTCGTAACCGAATGAAAGAGGTACACAATGGCTAAAGCCGTACGCCCTGCTCGCGAGCACGAGGACCGGTATGCACCGGTCAAGCACACGAAAGCCGATACGAAACGTCTGCTCGCCGATCCGGCGGTCAAGGCGGCCTATGATGCGCTCGATGAGGAATTCACGGCACTCGACGCACTGTTGGCCGCTCGTCGGGATGCCGGCCTCACCCAGGCGCAGGTTGCCGAACGTATGGGAACCACCGCATCCGCCGTGTCACGTCTGGAGGCATCGCTTTCCAGCGACAAGCATTCACCGTCGTTCTCGACGTTGCGAAAATATGCGGCGGCCTGCGGGAAAAAGCTGGTGATCTCGTTCGCGTGAACAAAGTTCAGCATCGCCTCTCACCTTCAATTCGCGTGATGCCGCCCGATTGCGATACATGATGCTCGCTAACGCGGCAAATCGGGCAGCACTTTCGAAACGGCCGAAATGGTCGGGCCGATCACCTACTTCTTGTCGTCGCCCGCCAGATCGATCGCCTTGTCCGACCCGACTGCATTGCGCAGCTGGAATTTCTGGATCTTGCCGGTCGACGTCTTCGGCAGTTCGCCGAACCGCACGGCCTTCGGCACCTTGAAGCCCGCGAGCAGCTGCTTGCAATGCGCGACGATCTCCTCCTCGGTCGCGCTCGCGCCTTCGCGCAGCTCGACGAACGCGCACGGCACCTCGCCCCATTTCGGGTCGGGCATCGCAACGACGGCCGCCACCGCCACCGCCGGATGCCGGTACAGCGCATCCTCGACCTCGATGCTCGAGATGTTCTCGCCGCCCGAGATGATGATGTCCTTCTTGCGATCCTTGATCCGGATGTAGCCGTCCGGCATCAGCACGGCGAGGTCCCCGGTATGGAACCAGCCGCCGTGGAACGCCTCGTCGGTCGCCTTCGGATTCTTCAGGTAGCCCTTCATGCAGATGTTGCCGCGGAACATGATCTCGCCGAGCGTCTCGCCGTCGGCCGGCACCGGCGCCATCGTGTCGGGATCGAGCACCGTCGCGCCCGCTTCCAGGTGATAGCGCACGCCCTGGCGCGCATTGAGCCGCGCGCGGTCCTCGTCGGTCAGTTCCTCCCAGTGCGACTGCTTCGCGCACACGGTCGCCGGGCCGTAGACCTCGGTCAGCCCGTACACGTGCAGCAGGTCGAAGCCGATCTCCTTCATCTTCGCGATCACGGCCGGCGCGGGCGCCGCGCCCGCGACCATCGCGTGCACCGTGTGGTCGATGCCCGCGCGGAATTCAGCCGGTGCGTTCGCGATCGCGCTCTGCACGATCGGTGCGCCGCAGTAGTGCGTGATGCGTTCGCGGCGGATCAGGTCGAACACCGTCTTCGCGTCGAACTTGCGCAGGCAGACGTTCACGCCCGCGCGCGCCGCGACGGCCCACGGGAAGCACCAGCCGTTGCAGTGGAACATCGGCAGCGTCCACAGATAGACGGCGTGCTTCGGCATGTCCCATTCGAGGATGTTGCTGATCGCCGCCAGATACGCGCCGCGATGGTGGTAGACGACGCCCTTCGGGTCGCCGGTCGTGCCGGACGTATAGTTCAGCGCGATCGCATCCCATTCGTCGGCGGGCGGTGTCCACGCATAATCGGCGTCGCCGCTTGCGACGAGCGCCTCGTAATCCGTCGCACCCGCGAAGCGCGCGGGGTCTGCCGGCATCGCATCGGCCACGCTGACGATCTTCAGGCCCGGCACCTCGAGCGCCGCGCGATGTGCGAACTCCGCATACTCGGTGTCGACGATCAGCACCTTCGCCTCGCCATGACGCAGCATGAACAGCACCGTCGCCACGTCGAGCCGCGTGTTGATCGTGTTCAGCACCGCGCCGGCCATCGGCACGCCGAAGTGCGCCTCGACCATCGCCGGGATGTTCGGCAGCATCGCCGCGACCGTGTCGCCACGTTCGACGCCGAGCCGCGCGAGCGCGCTCGCCAGTTGCTTCGCGCGCGTGTAGGTCTCGCCCCAGGTGCGCCGCACGTCGCCGTGCACGATGGCAAGGCGATCGCCGTAGACTTCGGCCGTCCTGACCAGGAAGTCGATCGGGGTGAGCGGCACGTAATTCGCGTCGCGGCGGCCGAGTCCGGCCTCGAACATCTGCGTCATGATCCTGTCTCCCGTGTCCTGTCGACCGGGGCGCATCCACCCCGGATCGTTTTGATGTGGTTCAATTGCCGACAGCCTAACGGGCGCTATTGTGAGCCGTCTGTCATCGAAACGACAGAGTGCCTTTCACGCGCCGAGCGTTATCCCTATCCTCGCAAACCCGCACCCATGCACGACCCACTCGCTGCACCGCCCGACGCGCCCGCCCACCCGGCCGACGCGCTTTCCGAACCGGGCCCGCTGCCGGCGCTGGCCTCGCTGTTCGGCCAGTGCGCATGGTTCCGCACGCTCGCACCCGAGCACCAGGCGCTCGTGCTCGCGCAGTCGCGCGTCGAGCAGTGCGAGGCCGGCGATGTAATCGCCCATCGCCTCGCGCCGTCGGAATACTGGATCGGCGTGCACCGTGGGCTGCTGAAGCTCGCGATCTTCAATGCGTCGGGGCGCGGCTGCACGTTTTCCGGCGTGCCGTCGGGCGGCTGGTTCGGCGAAGGCAGCGTGATCAAGCGCGAACTGCGCAAGTATGAAGTCGTCGCGATCCAGCGCTCGACGGTGCTGTTCGTGCCGGTCGACACGTTCCATGCGCTGCTCGACACCAGCCTGCCGTTCACGCGCTTCGTGATCCACCAGCTGAACAACCGGATGGGCGAATTCATCGCGTCGATCCAGAACAGCCGGCTGCTCGACGTCGATGCGCGCGTCGCGCAGGCGCTCGCGCAACTCTTCAACCCCGACCTGTACCCGGACACCGGCCCGTCGCTGTCGATCTCGCAGGAGGAACTGGGGATGCTCGTCGGCGTTTCGCGGCAGCGGATCAATCAGGCGCTGCAGCAGCTCGAGAAGCTCGGCGCGCTGCGGCTCGCGTACAACCAGATCGACGTCGTCGATCTCGGTGCGCTCGCGCGCGTCGGGATCGAGCAGATCTGAGCGCGCGCCGATGAACGGAATCGCCGCCGACGCAGCCTGCCCGTCCGGTATCACGGCCGTTTGCCGGCCGTCGCGCCGCGCTGCGTTTCCTCTGCTGAATCGGCAATCGACCGCCGCGCCCCAACCTGACAATTCCGCCAGTTTCGCGACAGTAACCCGTTCCACGCCGACGCCTATCATTCGGGTTCCATTTACCCACGCCTGATCACCGCCTGTCCCGCTGCCTCCATGTGGATCGTCAATCTCGCGCTCAAGCGCCCCTACACGTTCATCGTGATGGCCATCATGATCGTGCTGGCCACCCCGCTTGCGCTGATGCGCACGCCGGTCGACGTGCTGCCCGCGATCAACATTCCCGTGATCAGCGTCATCTGGAATTACAGCGGCTTCTCCGCGACCGAGATGACGAACCGCATCACGTCCGTGCATGAACGGATCCTGACGACGACCGTCAACAACATCCAGCACGTCGAATCGACGTCGCTGCCCGGCATCGCGGTCGTGAAAGTGTTCCTGCAACCGGGCGCGAACGTGCAGACGGCGATCGCGCAGACGGTCTCGTCCGCGCAGGCGATCGTGCGGCAGATGCCGCAAGGCGCGACGCCGCCGCTCGTGATCACCTATTCGGCATCGAGCATTCCGGTGATCCAGCTCGGGCTGTCGAGCAAGACGCTCAGCGAACAGTCGCTCGCCGACATCGCGCTCAACTTCCTGCGCCCGCAGCTGATCACGGTGCCGGGCGTGCAGATCCCGTTCCCGTACGGCGGCCGCTCTCGCGTGGTCGCGATCGACCTCGATCCGCAGGCGCTGCTCGCGAAGGGGCTCACGCCCGCCGACATCGTCAACGCGGTCAACGCGCAGAACCTCGTGCTGCCGACCGGCACCGCGAAGATGGGCCAGACCGAATACCGGATCGACACGAACGCGTCGGCCGACACCATCGCCGACATCAACAACCTGCCGGTCCAGACCGTCAACGGCGCGACGACCTACCTGCGCGAGGTGGCATCGGTACGCGACGGCTTCGCGCCGCAGACCAACGTCGTGCGCCAGAACGGCCAGCGCGGCGTGCTCATCTCGATCCTGAAAAGCGGCGACGCGTCGACGCTCAAGGTCGTGTCGGACCTGAAGACGCTGCTGCCGAAGGTGATCCCGACACTGCCGGAAGGGCTCACGATCACGCCGCTGTTCGACCAGTCGGTGTTCGTCAACGCAGCCGTCCAGGGCGTGATCCACGAGGCGCTGATCGCCGCCGTGCTGACCGCGATGATGATCCTGCTGTTCCTCGGCAACTGGCGCAGCACGCTGATCATCGCGATCTCGATCCCGTTGTCCATCTTCACGTCGCTGATCGCGCTGTCCGCGCTCGGCGAGACCATCAACATCATGACGCTCGGCGGGCTCGCGCTCGCGGTCGGGATCCTGGTGGACGACGCGACGGTGACGATCGAGAACATCGAGCGGCACCTGCATCTCGGCACCAACCTGCACGACGCGATCCTCGAAGGTGCCGGCGAGATCGCGGTGCCCGCGTTCGTGTCGACGCTGTGCATCTGCATCGTGTTCGTGCCGATGTTCTTCCTGACGGGCGTCGCGCGCTTCCTGTTCGTGCCGCTCGCGGAAGCCGTCGTGTTCGCGATGCTCGCGTCGTACGTGCTGTCGCGCACGCTGGTGCCGACGCTCGCGATGCTGCTGTTCCGCCCGCAGCAGGCAAGCACCGGCCCCGATCATGCGACGTCGCGCTTCGCGCGCATCCACCATGCGTTCAACAACGCGTTCGAGCGGCTGCGTGCGTGGTACATCGTGCTGCTCAGCATCCTGCTGGTGCGCCGCCGCTTCTACGCGATGTGCTTCCTCGGCTTCTGCGTGCTGTCGACGGGCCTCGTGTTCGTGCTCGGCCGCGACTTCTTCCCGAATGCTGATTCCGGCAACATCCGGCTGCACATGCGCGCGCCGACCGGCTACCGGATCGAGGAAACCGCGCGCCTCGCCGACCAGGTCGAGCGCGTGATCCGCGAAACCGTGCCGCCCGACGAACTCGGCGCGATCGTCGACAACCTCGGCCTGCCGGTGAGCGGCATCAACCTGTCGTACAGCAACGCCGGCACGATCGGCACGCTCGACGGCGAGCTGCTGATCGCGCTGAAGCCCGGCCACCGCGCGACCCAGCACTACGTGCAGGCGCTGCGCACGGTGCTGCCCGAGCGCTTCCCGGGCGTCGAGTTCTTCTTCCAGCCGTCGGACATCATCACGCAGATCCTCAACTTCGGCCAACCGGCCGCGATCGACCTGCAGGTGCTCGGCAACGATCTCGCGAGTAACATGACTATCGCGAGCAGCCTGATGAAAAAGATCAGGCAAATCCCCGGCGCCGTCGACGTGCACGTGCTGCAACGCAACGACGAGCCGACCCTGCTGGCCGACATGGACCGTACGCGCATGCAGCAGCTCAACCTCTCCGCGCAGAACGTCGCGCAGAACATGCTGATCTCGCTGTCCGGCAGTTCTCAGACCACGCCGTCGTTCTGGATCAACCCGCGCACCGGTGTCCAGTACCCGCTGCAGATCCAGACCCCGCAATACAGCATCGCGTCGGTCGACGACCTGCTCGGCACGCCGATCTCGGCGAGCGGCCGCACGGGCATGCCGCTGCAACTGCTCGGCAACCTCGTGCAGGTGCGCAGCACCGCGAACCCGGCCGTGATCACGCACTACAACATCCGCCCGGCGATCGACGTGTACGTGAGCGTCGAAGGCCGCGACCTCGGCGCGGTCGCGGGCGAGATCGACCGCATCGTGTCGGATGCGCGCGCGACGCTGCCGCGCGGCACCGAGCTGACGATGCGCGGCCAGATCGAGACGATGCGCACGTCGTACATCGGCCTCGGCGCGGGCGTCGCGATGGCGATCGTGCTCGTCTACCTGCTGATCGTCGTCAATTTCCAGTCGTGGCTCGACCCGCTGATCATCATCAGCGCGATGCCGGCCGCGCTCGCCGGCATCGTCTGGATGCTGTTCATCACCGGCACGCACCTGAGCGTGCCCGCGCTCACCGGCGCGATCATGACGGTAGGCGTCGCGACCGCGAACAGCATCCTGGTCGTGTCGTTCGCGCGCCAGCGCCTCGAGGCCGGCGCGCCGCCGCTCACGGCCGCGCTGGAAGCAGGCGCGACGCGGATCCGGCCGGTGCTGATGACGGCGCTCGCGATGATCATCGGGATGGTGCCGATGGCGCTCGGTCTCGGCGAAGGCGCCGAGCAGAACGCGCCGCTCGGCCGCGCGGTGATCGGCGGGCTGCTGTTCGCGACCGTGTCGACCTTGCTGTTCGTGCCGCTCGTGTTCGGCGGCGTGCATGCACGGCTGGCCCGCCGGCGCGCGCGCCAGGCCGGACACTGATTTTCGTCCCACTACCCGGTTGATTTGGTTGAATTCATGGAAGAGAAACATCACAGCTCCGTCGGCATCCAGGTGGACGAACACGGCATGCACCTGCCGACGCGCACGTCGGTATCGCGACGCGGGAAAATCGTCCTGGTCGTGATCGGCGTGCTGCTGGCCGCCGGCGCCGCGCGCACGGTCTTCGTCAACGTGCTGAACCGCAACCGGCTCGACGCGGTCGCCGAGCAGAACACGCGCCAGTACGTGACGATCGCGCATCCGGTCGATGCGGCCACCGGCGGCAAGCTGACGCTGCCCGGCACGCTGCGCGGTTTCGTCGAGGCGCCGATCTACGCCCGCGCGAGCGGCTACGTGCTGCGCTGGCAGGCCGACATCGGCGCGCACGTGAAGCAAGGGCAGACGCTCGCCGAACTCGACACGCCCGAACTGAACCAGGAACTCGCGCAGGCCACCGCTCAGCGCCAGCAGGCGCAAGCCGCACTCGCGCTCGCGAAGACGTCGTTCGACCGCGCGCAGCAGTTGCGCCAGCGCGATGCCGTCTCGCAGCAGGAACTCGACGACCGGCAAGGCGCGTTCAACCAGGGCACCGCGAACCTCGCCGCGGCCGACGCGAACATGCGCCGCCTCACCGAGCTGAAAGGCTTCCAGCGGATCGTCGCCCCGATCGACGGGATCGTCACGCAGCGCAACGTCGACGTCGGCGATCTCGTCAGCTCCGGCAACGCGGGCCGCTCGCTGTTCACGGTCGTGCAGGCCGACCGGCTGCGCCTCTACGTGCAGGTGCCGCAGGCGTACGCGCAGCAGGTGAAGGTCGGCCAGCACGTGAGCGTCGCGCAGGCCGAGCTGCCGGGCCGCACGTTCGACGGGACGATCACGCGGACGTCCGAGGCGATCGACGTCGCGACGCGCTCGCTGCAGATCGAGATCACGCTGCCGAACCCGGACGGCCGGCTGCTGCCCGGCGCGTACGTGCAGGCGACGCTGCCGATGACGCCGGTCGGCCGCCTGCAGGTACCGGCCAATACGTTGCTGTTCCGCGGCGAAGGCCCGACGGTCGCGACCGTCGACGCGAACGGCCAGGTGCGCCTGAAGCAGGTGACGGTCGTGCGCACGATCGGGCAGACGCTCGAAGTCGACGGCCCGCTCACGCCGAACGACCGCCTCGTCACGAACCCGAGCGACGCGCTCGCGAACGGCGACCAGGTGATCGTCTCGGCGCCGGCCGCGAAGCCGGCCTCCGGCGCCGCGGAGACGAAGTCGTGATCGCGATGCGCTTCCGCCGGCGGCCTGCCGCCGTCTCCGCCACCGCCGTTGCGCTCGCGGCTGCCCTCGCCGGCTGCACGGTCGGCCCCGATTACAAGCGGCCCGACGTCGACACGCCCGCCGCGTGGCGGCTCGACCCGGCAGATTCGTACTGGCATCCGGCGGCACCCGCCCGCGCGCCGCTCGACCCGGCGTGGTGGACCGCATTCGGCGATCCGCAGCTCGATGCGCTGGAAGCCGAAGCGCTGCGCAACAACCAGAACCTGAAGGCCGTCGCCGCGCGCTACGACCAGGCGAAGGCGACACTCGCGTCGGTCGCATCGGCGCAGTACCCGGCCGTCGGCCTGACCGCCAGCGGCCAGCGCTTCAAGATCTCGGCCGACCGGCCGCAGACCAACTACGCGACGCAAAGCACGGCGACCGTGCAGAACGACGTCCAGGTCGGCGCGGCCGTCAGCTATGAGCTCGACCTGTTCGGCCGCGTGCGGCGCAGCGTCGAATCCGCGCAGGCGACCACCGAGCAGGCCGGCGACGATTTCGCGAACGCACGCCTGGTGCTGACGGCCGATCTCGCGTCGAGCTATTTCGCGCTGCGCGAATTCGATACCGAGATCGACGTCGTCAAGCGCTCGATCGACCTGCAGCAGAAGGCGCTCGACTACGTGAGCGCGCGCCACGACCTCGGCGCGGTATCGGGCCTCGACCTGCTGCAGCAGCGCGCGCAACTCGACGCGACGCGCACGCAGGCGCAGTTGCTGCTCCAGCAACGCGTGCAGGTCGAAACCGCGATCGCGACGCTGGTCGGCACGCCGGCCCCCGCCTTCTCGATCGCGCCGCGCGTCGTGCCGATCAACGCGCCGGCACTGCCGACCGGCCTGCCGAGCGACGTGCTGCAGCGGCGCCCGGACGTCGCATCGGCCGAGCGCGCGATGGCCGCCGCGAATGCACAGATCGGCGTCGCGCGCGCCGCGTATTTCCCGCGCATCATGCTGTCGCCCGATATCGGCTGGGACGCGACGCGCTTCGCGGGCCTGTTCACCGTGCCGGCATTGCTGTGGTCGGTCGGCGGGTCGCTCAGCCAGCCGCTGTTCGAAGGCGGCAAGCTGAAGGCCGGCGTCGATTTCGCGCAGGCCGGCTACGTCGCCGCGCAGGCCAGCTACCGGCAGACCGTACTCACCGCGTTCCAGGAGGTGCAGAATGCGGTCTCGGGATTGTCGGTGCTCGCCGAGGCCGCGCAGCAGGCCTCCGCGGCCGTCGACGACGCGCGCAAGCTCGTGTCGCTCGCGCAGGATCGCTACGCGGGCGGGCTGACGCCGTTCATCGACGTGCTGACGGCCCAGCAGCAGTTGCTGACGAGCGAGCGGCAGGCCGTGCAGATCCAGGGCCAGCGCGCGGCGCTCGTCGTGTTTCTCGCGAAGGCGCTGGGCGGCGGCTGGGATGGCCATGCCGCGGGCGGCCCCGCACCGGCCGAGGTCGCCACGGCGGCCCCGGTGCCGGCGGCGGCGCACCCGAGCCCTTAACCGGATTACCCGGACAACGGATTCGAACATGAAAGTCCTGATCGTCGAAGACGAACCGAAAGTCGTTGAATACCTGAAGAGCGGCCTGACCGAGGAAGGCTGGGTCGTCGACACCGCGCTCGACGGCGAGGACGGCGCGTGGAAAGCCGTCGAATTCGACTACGACGTGGTCGTGCTCGACGTGATGCTGCCGAAGCTGGACGGCTTCGGCGTGCTGCGCGCGTTGCGCGCGCAGAAGCAGACGCCCGTCATCATGCTGACCGCGCGCGACCGCGTCGACGACCGCGTGCGCGGGCTGCGCGGCGGCGCCGACGACTACCTGACCAAGCCGTTCTCGTTCCTCGAGCTGATCGAACGGCTGCGCGCGCTGACGCGCCGCGCGCGCGTGCAGGAATCGACGCTGATCTCGATCGGCGACCTGCGGGTCGACCTGATCGGCCGCCGCGCGACCCGCGACGGCACGCGCCTCGACCTGACCGCGCAGGAGTTCCAGCTGCTCGGCGTGCTCGCGCGGCGCAGCGGCGAAGTGCTGTCGAAGACGACCATCGCCGAACTCGTGTGGGACGTGAACTTCGACAGCAACGCGAACGTCGTCGAAACGGCGATCAAGCGCCTGCGCGCGAAACTCGACGGCCCGTTCACGGACAAGCTGCTGCATACGATCCGAGGCATGGGCTACGTGCTCGAAGCGCGCGAGGACGGCGATACCGAGAGGCCTGCATGAAACGCTCGATCGTCCTGCGGCTGTCGGCGATGTTCGGCATCGTGTCGCTGCTCGTGTTCACGCTGGTGGGCTGCGGGCTGTTCGTGATGATGGAACGCCAGCTGTTCGCCGAGCTGCGCGCAACGCTCGACACGCGTGCCAAGGTCGCCGAGATGATCGTGTCGCATGCGACCACGGCCATGCGCGGGCGTCTCATGCAGGAAAAACTCGCCGACCTCGAACCGCCCGACGGCTCGACGCGCTACCAGGTCGACAGCACGAATCCGAACTTCCGCTTCGGCAAGCCCGTCAACGGCGTGCCCGTCGGCGAGCCGTTCGGCGCGTTCCAGCAATACGCGCTCAACGACAGCACCTACGACGTGATGACGAAGACCGTCACGGTGGCCGGCAACGGCGAGCGGCCGACGTTGAACCTGATCGTCGCCAGTTCGTGCGAGCGCACGCAGCGAATGTTGCGCCGCTTCGGCTGGACGCTCGCCGCGCTGATCACGATCGCGACGATCATCACGCTGCTGCTGAGCCGCGCGGTCGCCCGCTTCGGGCTCGCGCCGCTCGACCGGCTGTCGCAGGACGCCTCGGCCATCAGCCTCGCAAACCGCCGCCAGCGGCTGCAGACCGACGCGCTGCCGGCCGAGCTGCGCGACCTCGCCACGTCGTTCAACGGCGCGCTCGACCGCATCCAGCAGACCTACGCGCGGCTCGAGGCGTTCAACGCGGACGTCGCGCACGAACTGCGCACGCCGATCAGCATCCTGATCGGCCAGACCCAGGTCGCGCTGACCAGCCGCGACCGCACGGTCGACCGGATGCAGCAGACGCTGCAGTCGAACCTCGAGGAATTCGAACGGCTGCGCGTGATCATCAACGACATGCTGTTCCTGTCGCGCAGCGACCGCGGCGAACGTGCGACCGACCTGAAGGACGTGTCGCTCGCCGACGAGGTACGGCGCATGCTCGACTTCCTCGAAATCCCGCTCGACGAGGCGCAGTTGCGCGCCGAGCTGCACGGCGATGCGCGCGCGGCCGTCGATCCGTCGCTGTTCCGCCGCGCGATGACGAACCTGCTGATCAACGCGATCCAGCATTCGGCGCCCGGCGCGACGGTCAGCGTGACGATCGTGCGCCGCGATACGCTCGTCGAAATGTCCGTCGCGAACCCCGGCGAGCCGATCGACCCCGCCCGGCGCTCGCACGTGTTCGAGCGTTTCTACCGTCTCGAGGAAGCCCGCGCGAACAGCAAGGAGAACCACGGGCTCGGGCTGTCGATCGTCAAGGCCGTCGCCGAGATGCACGGCGGCAGCGTATTCGTCGCGTGCTCGGGCGGCATCAACACGTTCGGGTTCTCGGTATCGACGCAACCCTGCGCAGGCGGCCCGCTGCGTCCGGCCGACACGCGCGATGCGCGGCCGGCGCACGCGCCGCGCGCATTGCACTGACGGCGGCCGCGCGGCCGCCCCCGAGGGCAGTTTTCTTCAATACGGGCCCGTGCGGCTCCCGTAGTCTCGATGCGACTTTCGCCCTTTCGCATGGAGACATTCAATGAGCATGCTGGTTTCGATGGCCGCGTTCGCGCTCGCCTCGTCGATCACCCCCGGCCCCGTCAACATCGTCGCGCTCAGTGCCGGCGCGCGCCACGGCCTCGGCGCGAGCCTGCGCTATGCGGCCGGCGCGACGCTCGGCTTCGTCGCGCTGTTCCTGCTGATCGGCCTCGGGCTGCACGCGGCGCTCGCGCGCTGGCCCGTGCTGACGACCGCCACGCAGTGGTCGGGGATCGCGTTCCTGCTTTATATGGCGCTGCGGCTCGCGCTCGATGACGGCCGGCTGTCGGCCGACCCGGACGTGGCCGGCCCGTCGGCGGCGGCCGGCGCGGCGATGCAGTGGCTGAATCCGAAAGCGTGGCTCGCGTGCGTGGCCGCGATGGGCGCCTATGCGGCCGACGGCGACCGCGCGCAGGTCTGGCAATTCGCCGCGCTGTATCTGGTGATCTGTTTCGCGTCGATCGCGTGCTGGTCGTATGCGGGCGCGTCGCTGCGGCACCGGCTTGCGAACGCGCGGCACATGCGCGTGTTCAACCGCTTGATGGCGCTGCTGCTCGCGGGCAGCGCACTTTTCCTGCTCGACGTGTAGCCCTTGCCGTTCAGCTCGTCGCGCTGCGGTACTGGCCGGGGGTCGCCGCCGCAATCCGGCGGAACGCGCGCTGGAAATGCGCCTGGTCGGCGAAGCCCGCGTCGAGCGCGACGTCGGCGATCGGCCGGCCGCGGCGCAGCTCCGTGCGCCCGTATTGCACGCGGCGATCGATCAGGAATGCATGCGGCGTCATCCCGTAGCGTGCGTTGAACGCGCGGATCAGGTACGACGGCGACAGATCGGCCGCCGCGCAGATCGCATCGAGCGTGACGCCCTCGCGGCAATGCGCGGCGATGTAGTCGGCCGCGCGCGCGAGCCTGGCGTTGTCGTCGCCGGCGCGCGGGCCCGGCAGTTCGCGATCGAGCGCACCGTGCAGCGCCGTGAAGAACTCGACCGCCGCGCTTTCCTTGCCGAGCGGATCGAATCCGGGCGCGACGAGCGTGCGGTAGAAGCCGCCAAATTGCGCGAACAGGTCGCGCCGCTCCGTCAACTTCGGCGAAAAACCGTGAAAATCGCTGTTTGGATCGCGGCCCAGCGAATGCTGCAGCCGCGCGAGCCACGGCACGTCGACATAGACCATCCGGTACGCCCATGCGTCGGGGCCGTACGGATTGCACGCATGCACCTGTTCCGGATCGATGATCACCAGCACGCCGCGCCCGACGTGCTCGTTCGTCGCGCCGTTCACGTAGGTGCTCGTGCCGCCGACGATCGCGCCCACCGAAAACGTGTCGTGCGTGTGCTTCGCGTAGCAGATCGCGCGGCCATCGTCGACGGTGCGCGCCTCGATGAACGGCAGCGCGGCATCACGCCAGAACGGCGACGGTACGACGGATCGGTTGGCGGTACGGCTCACGCGGCGGGCTCCCGGTTCGGACGGCGAACGCCCACCGTACAAGACTGTGCGGCGCCGCGCAACCGGATTGCCGGATTGCCGGATTGCAGGATTGCCGGATTGCCGGATTGCCGGATCGCCGGATCGCCGGATCGCCGGCTTCGACGCCGGATCGCGCCGTTTCGCCTAAGCTTTGAATTCCGTCCGCCGCGGCGCACACGGCGGTTCCCGTTCCCTCCTCTCCCGTCACGCTCATGCATATCGATCTGAAAGGCAAGACCGCGGTCGTCACTGCCTCCACCGCCGGTATCGGGCTCGCAATTGCCGAAGGGCTCGCGCGCGCCGGTGCGCGCGTCGTCGTCAACGGCCGCAGCGACGCATCGGTGCAGTCCGCGCTCGCACAATTGCGCGCCGCCGTCCCCGATGCGGGCTTCGACGGCATCGCGGCCGACCTGTCCGACGCCGCCGGCGTCGCGCGCATCACGCAGCACACGCCCGCGGCCGACATCCTCGTCAACAACGCGGGCATCTACGGCCTGAAGGCGTTCTTCGATATCGACGACGCCGAATGGGACCACTATTTCCAGACCAACGTGATGTCCGGCGTGCGCCTCGCACGGCATTACCTGAAGGGGATGATCGAACGCAATGCCGGGCGCATCGTGTTCA
The DNA here is from genome assembly GCF_902499335.1 of Burkholderia lata. GTDB lineage: Bacteria > Pseudomonadota > Gammaproteobacteria > Burkholderiales > Burkholderiaceae > Burkholderia > Burkholderia lata_B. The sequence goes on from NZ_CABVQK010000008.1 coordinate 32,416, forward strand.
TTTCGTCGGAATCGGGCCTGAACATCCCGGTCGACATGATTCATTACGGCTTCACGAAAACCGCGCAGCTGTCGATCGCGCGCGGGCTCGCGAAGCTCGCGGCCGGCACCCACGTGACCGTCAACTCGGTGCTGCCGGGGCCGACGATGTCGGACGGCGTGCGGGCGCTGCTGAAGGAAACGGCCGACGAAACCGGCCGCAGCGTCGAAGACGTGGCCGTGGATTTCGTGCGCAACCATCGCTCGAGCTCGATCATCCAGCGGCCTGCGACGCCCGAGGAAGTCGCGAACCTGGTCGTCTACGTGTGCTCGCCGCTCGCTTCCGCAACGACGGGCGCCGCGTTGCGGGTGGATGGCGGCGTGGTCGATACGATCGCCTGACGGCGGGCGGGCATGGCCGCCACGCTAGCGTGAAGCGGCCTTGCCCGGCTGGAGCGTGCCCTTGCGGTCGGCGTTCATGCAGGAATCGAAGCCGTATTGCGTGACGACGCCGGCCCTGTCGAACACGACGAAATACTCGCGGTGATCGTTGCCGTGCTCGATGAAGTAGTTGTAGCAGACGCCGTCGCCGTTGCGGACCATCCAGACGCTGCGCGGATTACCGGCGGCGCGGACGACATCGGCGCGCGTCGCGCCGTGCCGCGACGCGGCCCTCGCGAGCGGCGTGCGCGAATACGAGAATGGCAGCCACCAGTCGAACCACGCGCAGCCGTGCAACATCAGGCAACTGGCGGCCAGGGACAGCGTCGCTGCGGGACGGGCCATCTGAATCAATCGCATACTTGGTGAAATCTGCTGCGCCGTGCCGGCGCGATCGAAAGCCCCATGCTACTCGACCTTTGGGTCCGGATCGAAAAGAAATGTAGAGATCTTTATCCCAATCCATGCATTGCATGCTTCGGCACACGCCTGATCGTCGCCCGTCGCGGCGGCCGATGCGCGCTTGAACGCGCATCCGTACCGCCGCGTCATGCAATCCATTCGGCCCACAGCATCGTCAGCACCGTCATCAGCGCGGGGCCGACGAACAGCCCGATCAGGCCGAACGTCTCGGCGCCGCCGAGGATGCCGAACAGCACGAGCAGGAACGGCAGCCGCGCCGAGCTGCCGATCAGCACCGGCCGCACGAAGTGCTCCGCGACGAACACGACCACGAAACCGAGCACCGCCACCACGACGGCCCACATCGTCGCGCCCTGCACGAACAGCCAGAGCGCCGCACCGCAGAACACGACGGGCGCGCAGAACGGCAGCATTGCCGCGATCGCCGTGACAAGGCCGAGCAGCGCCGCATGCGGGACGCCGGCCAGCGCATACGCGACGCCGAGCAGCGCGCCCTCGCCGAGCCCGACGACGACGAGCCCCGTCACCGTGCCGAACACGGCCGCGACCATCCGCTCGATCAGCTCCGCGCCGTTGTGCCCGAACGCGCGCCGCGCGCCCTGCAGCAAGGCTCCCGACAGCTTGTGGCCCGCGCGCAGGATCACGAACAGCGTGACGAGCATGAAGCCGAATTCGAGCAGCGCATGCGCGAGCTTCGTGCCGAACTGCCGGCCGAACGCGAGGAATTTCTCGCTGTTGACGCCGTGCATCGCGCTGGCCGCATGCAGCGGATGGCCGAGGTTGGCCTGCCACCATTCGGTGATCTGCGCCGCGCCGTAAGGCAGCCGGCCGACCACGTCCGGCACCGGGATGCCGTTGTCCTGGATCGTGTGCAGCCACTCGCGCAGGTCATGCGCCTGCCCGATCGCCTGGGTCGCCGCGACGGCGACCGGCAACACGACCAGCAGCGAGATCGCCGCCGTGATGACGAGCGCGATGAGCGTCGGGCGGTTGCGGAACAGCCGGTGCGATTCGAAGCGTTTCAGCATCGGCCACATCGCGATGGCGATCACGCAGGCCCAGGCGATGGCGGGAATGAAATCGCGGATCACCCACAGCGCGATCACCAGCAGCGCCGCGTACAGCACGGCACGGGCGACCTGCTGCGCGCGCGGCCGCGTGGCAGGATCGTGAGACGACGGGACATGTGCGCCCATGGCACCTCTGTCGAAATGAAAAAATGGCGGTTCGCGCAGGCAACCGGCCTGCGCGAACCGCCATTCTATCCATCGGCGCCGGATCGGCGGCGCATGTCATGCGCGCGCCGCCCCGGTACCACGCCCGCTCAGGCCACCTTGTCGGCGGTCCGGTAACGCTCGAGCCAGTGCGCGTACGGCGCGGGCAGCGTCCACGACGGACGCTCGACGCCGAGCTGCTTGGCCGCGTAGTACGGCCAGTGCGGATCGGCCAGATGCGCGCGGCCGACCATCACGAGATCCAGCTGCTCTTCCGCCACCACGCGGTTCGCCAGTTGCGGCGTGTCGATCCCCCATGCGGACGACACCGGCAGCCCGGCCTCGCGGCGCACGCGCTCGGCGATCGGCGCGAGGAACGCCGGGCCCCACGGAATCTGCGCGTCGGGCGTCGAGAACCCGACCGACACGCTCAGCATGTCGAGCCCTTCCTGCTTCAGCCGCTGCGTGAGCGCGATCGATTCGGCGAGCGTCTCTTCGTCGCGGCCGTCGTATTCGATCACGCCGAAGCGCGCGGTCAGCGGCAGATGCTCCGGCCACACCTTGCGCACGGCCGCGAGCGTCTCGACGAGGAAACGGCCGCGATTCTCGGCCGAGCCGCCGTATTCGTCGTCACGCTGGTTCGCATGCACCGAGAAGAAGCTCTGGCCGAGATAGCCGTGCGCGAAGTGCAGTTCGAGCCATTCGAAGCCCAGGTCGCGCGCACGCTTCGCCGACGCGACGAAGTCGGCCTGCACGCGTGCGATGTCGTCGCGCGTCATCGCGCGCGGCGTCTTCGGCAGATGCGCGCCGAACGGTACGGCCGACGGTGCGATGGTCTGCCAGCCGCGCGGATCGCCGTCGGCGATATGGTCGTCGCCTTCCCACGGACGGTTCGCGCTCGCCTTGCGGCCGGCGTGTGCGATCTGGATGCCGGGCACCGCGCCGGCCGCCTTGATCGCCGCGACCGACGGCGCGAACGCCTCGGCCTGCGCATCGGTCCACAGCCCCGCGCACCCCGGCGTGATGCGCCCTTCCGGCGACACGGCGGTCGCCTCGGCGATCACGAGGCCCGCGCCGCCGCGCGCAATGCCGGCCAGATGCACGTGATGCCAGTCGTTGACGACGCCGTCCTCGGCGACGTACTGGCACATCGGCGGCACCGCGATGCGGTTGCGCAGCGTGACATCCTTGAGTTTGAACGGTTCGAACAGGGCAGACATCCACGGCTCCTTTGCTTGGTTCTGCAAAACAACTGGAAACGCGTCGCGCAATGCGCACGACGGAACGATTCGGGCCGTCGCCGGGCAGCGTGCGCCCGGCGACGGATTCGGTACGGCGCCGGCCGTGCCGGCGCCATCGGCTCAACGGTGACCGAGCTGCGCGAGCAGCGCCTCGGCCGCAGGCTCCGACGACGCGGGGTTCTGCCCCGTGATCAGCAGCCCGTCGGTGACGACATGCGGTGCCCAGTCGGCGCTGCGCTCGAATTGCGCACCGTTGGTCTTCAGCATGTCCTCGACGAGGAACGGCACGACTTCCGTCAGTTCGACGGCCGCTTCCTCGCTGTTGGTGAAGCCCGTCGCGCGCTTGCCGCGCACGACCGATTCGCCGGTCTGCGGGTTCTTCACGTGACGCAGCACGCCCGGCGCATGGCACACGGCCGCGACCGGCTTGCCGGCCGCCAGCGCGCGCTCGATCAGGCCGATCGAATGCAGATCCTCGGCGAGATCCCACAGCGGGCCATGGCCGCCGGGGTAGAACACGGCGTCGTAGTCGTCCACGGACACGTCGGCCAGCTTGCGCGTCGAAGCCAGTTCGGCCTTGGCCGCCGCATCGGCGTCGAAGCGGCGCGTCGCGTCGGTCTGGGCCGTCGGGTCACTGCTTTTCGGGTCGAGCGGCGGCTGGCCGCCCTTCGGCGACGCAAGCGTCAGCTCGACGCCCGCATCCTTGAACGTGTAATACGGCGCGGCCAGTTCCTCGAGCCAGAAGCCCGTCTTCTTGCCGGTGTCGCCGAGCGTGTCGTGCGAGGTCAGGACAACCAGAATCTTCATGATCGGATACTCCTTCGAAAATGGATGGGGAACGGGGCCGCACGACCGGGCAACCCGGCCGGCGCGGCACGCCTGTCGGTTAGTCAGCTGTGACGCGTCAACGTGCGACCCGCGTATCCGAATGCGACATGCGCCTATTAGACCAGTCGTCTAGAAAAATTCGAAATAAAAGGACGGCGTCTCACTGCACCATCAGCATCGCAGCGCGAAATGGCATTCACATGGCATTTTCGCGTCTTCGTTGCATGCGCCGCGGACGTCGTCGCATTCATGAAGACGGATGATAGCCCCGGATTAGACCGGTCGTCTAGTAAACGGATAATCGCCCCTGCCGACGTCATGGCCTTTTCGGAGGAGCGCGATCCGCCGGCGTCTGCAGTCGCCCGCGCCCCTCACCTGCACCGCGCCGGCTAGCCGCGCAACGGACCGTCCGTGTCGCCTGCCTCGATTGCCGGCGCCTCGAGCCGCCGCTCGCGAACACCGTCGCCCAGCAGCCGCAGCATCAGTTCCGCCAGTGTGCGCCCCGAAGCGTGGCCGGTCGGCTGCACGACCGCCGTCACGCGATACGGATGCGCGATGTCCGGCGGCACGCCGTCGTAGACGATCAGCGACACGTCCTCGCCCAGCCGCAGCCCGCTGTCCACGAGCGCCCGAAACGCGCCGCCGCCCGCGAGGTTGTTGTCGACCAGCAGCGCCGTCGGCCGCTCGGCGCGCGCGAGCAGCGCCCGCGCAGCCTGCAGCCCGCCGTCGTGCGTAAAGGGGCACTCGACGAGCAGCGCCGGATCCGGCTCGATACCGGCTTCGCGCAGTGCCGACAGATAGCCTGCACGGCGCTGCGCGGCGAAATTCAGTGCCAGCGGAGCGCTGATCATCGCAATGCGCCGATGCCCGAATGCCGTCAGCCGACGCACCGCGTCCCGCGCGCCGGCCTCGTTGTCGAAATCGAACCACGCATACGGCTCGGCCACCCGGGTCCGGCCGTAGGCCACGTACGGAAACGCGCTCGCTTGCAGATACGCGATGCGCGGATCGTCGACCAGCGTGCGCGCAACGATCAGCCCGTCGACAAGTTTGCCGTCGACGATGCGCCGATAGGTGTCCAGTTCCGCGTTCGGCCGCGCCGACGCGATGATGAAATCGAGATTGCGTTCCGCGAGCCGCTCGGTGATGCCCGCGACGACCTCGCCGAAACGCGGATCGCCGAGATCGCCCGCGCCGAACGGATAGACGATCCCGATCACGTCCGCGCGCCCGGTCGCGAGCCGGCGCGCGGTCGGATCCGCCACGTAGCCCATTTCCCGTGCAGCCCGCGCCACGCGCTCGCGCGTCGCCTCGCTGACGTCGTCGTAACCGTTCAGCGCGCGGCTGACCGTCGTTCTCGACAGCCCGAGCGCGTCCGATAGCGCCTTCAGATTCACCTTCACCGTCGTTCCTCGCACTCCATGTGCCGCGCGGCATGCCGCGGGTCGGCAATTGTTTCCGTTCGGTAGCGATTACCGTCAAATAATTATCTTTTGACGTCCAAACCGGTTTGAAATAGCATCCAAACCGGTTTGGACATCGATGCCCACTCAGCCGTTCACTTTCACCTTTCCTGGAAACGACGACGAGATGACATACTTTCCCCTTTTCCGCCCGATCGCGGCCAAACGTCTGTTCCTCGCTGGCGGCGCACTCGCCGCCTTCGCGTCCGTCGCGCATGCGCAGTCCGGCGGCACGGGCGCGCCCATCCCCACGCCCCATACGCAGCAGGCCTACGATCCCGAAGGCAACTTCACGATGCGCTGGACGCGTGCGGACATCCGCCAGATCGTCGCGCAGTCGCACACCGCCGGCGCGGACAAGAACTCGCTGCCGCAAGCGCTGACGATGCCGGACATCCCGCAGGATTTCCCGCTGATCAACTCGAACGTGTGGGTGTGGGACACGTGGCCGCTGGCCGACCTGCGCGCGAACCAGCTCAGCTACAAGGGCTGGGAAGTGATCTTCTCGCTCACCGCCGATCCGCATGCGGGCTACACGTTCGACGACCGTCACGTCCATGCGCGCATCGGCTTCTTCTACCGTCGCGCGGGCATCCCCGCGTCGCAGCGCCCCGCCAACGGCGGCTGGACCTGGGGCGGCCACCTGTTCCCCGACGGCGCCAGCGCCAAGGTATTCGGCACCGCGCCGATGACCAACAACGCCGAATGGTCGGGCTCGGCGCGCCTCACGCACGGCGACAACGTCAGCCTCTACTACACCGCGACGTCGTTCAACCGCTCGGCACCCGGCGGCGCCGACATCACGCCGCCGCAGGCGATCATCACGCGCGCCGACGGCCATATCCACGCCGACGACAAGCATGTGTGGTTCAGCGGCTTCGACGATCACAAGGCGCTGCTGCAACCGGACGGCAACTACTACCAGACCGGCCAGCAGAACACCTACTTCTCGTTCCGCGATCCGTTCGTGTTCACCGATCCCGCGCACCCGGGCAAGACCTACATGGTCTTCGAGGGCAACACGGGCGGCCCGCGCGGCGCACGCACCTGCACCGAAGCCGATCTCGGCTACGCGCCGAACGATCCGTACAGGGAAGATCTCAACGCGGTAATGAATTCGGGCGCAGTGTATCAAAAGGCCAATGTCGGCCTGGCGATCGCGACGAACCCGCAATTGACCGAATGGAAGTTCCTGCCGCCGATCCTGTCGGCGAACTGCGTCGACGACCAGACCGAGCGCCCGCAGATCTACCTGAAGGACGGCAAGTACTACCTGTTCACGATCAGCCACCGCACGACGATGGCGGCCGGCGTCGACGGGCCGGACGGCGTGTACGGCTTCGTCGGCAACGGCATCCGCAGCGACTTCCTGCCGCTGAACGGCGGCAGCGGCCTCGTGCTCGGCAACCCGACCGACTTCTCCGCGCCGGCCGGCGCGCCGTATTCGCAGGATCCGAACCAGAACCCGCGCGAATTCCAGTCGTATTCGCACTACGTGATGCCGGGCGGGCTCGTCGAGTCGTTCATCGATGCGATCGGCCCGCGCCGCGGCGGAACGCTCGCGCCGACGGTGAAGGTCAACATCAACGGAACGTCGACGGCGGTCGATCGCACTTATGGACGCAGCGGGCTCGGTGGCTACGGCGACATTCCGGCGAACCTGCCCGCGACCGGTGCCGGTCACAACGGCGGCAACGGCCAGTGAAATCAGGATAACCAACAATAACGAACGCTGGTAAAGGCACGGGGTTACGGAGGCGCGTATCGCGCGTGTCGCGTGCGCGCCTCCCTTTTTTCCCTTCCATCCATTGCGCACGCCGCCGTTGAAAGCGGCATGCGCCCTCCTTTCCCGCTTTGCACGGCGGAGCACGGGACCCCGCATGATATCGACGTCTTTCCGCTTTTCCATCCGGATCGCCCGGTTGCTGCTCGCCTGCGTGGCCTGCACCCAGGTCGCCGCCGCACCTTGCCAGGCGCCGGCTGAAAACGGCACGCCGCAATGGCGGCCCGCGCTCCACTACACGCCTCAGCGCAACTGGATGAACGACCCGAACGGGCTCGTCTACGACAACGGCCGCTATCACCTGTTCTATCAATACAATCCGCTTGGCAACGACTGGGGCAACATGTCATGGGGCCACGCGACGAGCACCGATCTCGTCCACTGGCGCGAGCAGCCGGTCGCGATGCGCGCGAACGCGACGGAGGAAATCTTCTCCGGCTCGATCGTCGCCGACACCCTCAACACGTCCGGCCTGGGCAAGCCGGGCCACACGCCGCTCGTCGCGCTTTATACGAGCGTATACAAGGCGGGCTCCGGTCACGCGCCGGGCATCCAGGCGCAGTCGCTCGCGTACAGCGTCGACCAAGGCGCGACCTGGCAGCCGTACGCACACAATCCGGTGCTGACGCTCGATCCGGAATCGAAGCAATTTCGCGATCCGAAAGTGTCGTGGTACGCACCGGGCGGCTACTGGCTGATGACGACGGTGGTCGCCGACGCGCACGTCGTGAAGCTCTATCGCTCGGACGACCTGATCCACTGGAATTTTCTGAGCGACTTCACGCGGCCGGGCGTGCCGCACGACGGCGCGCTGTGGGAAATGCCCGACCTCGTGCCGCTGCCGCTCGACGGCGACCCCGCACGCATCCGGTGGGTCATGATCGTCAACGTCAATCCGTGGTCGATCGCCGGCGGCTCCGGTGCAATGTACTTCGTCGGCGACTTCGACGGCCGCACGTTTACGCCGGATCGGATTGCCCCCGCCGGCTCCGATCCCGCGCAATTCCGCTGGGTCGACCATGGCGCGGACTTCTACGCAGCCGGCACCTTCTCGGGCGCACCCGGCTCACGGCCGGTCGCGATCGCGTGGATGAGCAACTGGGATTACGCGGCGAACGTGCCGACCACGCCGTGGCGCGGCGCGACGACCCTGCCGCGCGAACTGTCGCTGAAAACGATCGACGGCGAACCGACGCTCGTCGTCGCACCGGCCGCCGCGTTCGATGCATGGGCGGACGGCAGGCCCGCCGTGCATGAAGGCGACCTCACGGTCGATTCCACGACACGCGTGCTGTCGGCCGCAACGCGCGGTGTCGTCCAGCGCATCACGGTCACGATCGCGCCGCAGCACGCGGCACGTGCGGGCCTGATCGTCCGGCGCTCGGCTGACGGCTCGGTCGGCACCCGGATCGTGTACGACACGGCAAAGCGCACGCTGACGCTCGACCGTTCGATGTCCGGTGAAACGAATTTCGCCGGCACGTTCAGCCGCGAACATATCGTGGACCTGCCGCTCGAGCACGATCAGTTGCGGCTCGAGATCGTCGTCGATCGCGGCTCGGTGGAAGTGTTCGCGAACGGCGGCCGTGTAGCGCTCACCGACCTGATCTTCCCGCCGCTCGACGCCGACCGCGTCGCCGTGTTCGCCGAGCACGGCCGTGCGACGTTCTCCGGGCTCACGGTGACGCAGCTCGAAGCCGGTGGCGGTAGCCATGGCGCCTGTGCGGCGCGATAGAGGCGATGTGCGGACACCTTCCGTCCGCACGTGACGGGAACTGTCCGCCCGGCGTCACGCCGGGCGGTTGCCCCCCGCCGGGGACTCGCCGATCAGAGCAGCCCCATCCCGCCCGACGCGATGATCTCCGCGCCGACGATGAACGCGGATTCCGGCGCGCTGAGGTGCAACACCGTCGACGCGATCTCGTCCGGCGTGCCGAACCGGCCGACCGGCACGAGGCCCTTGATCTTGTCGGCCGTTTCGTCGAGCGTCGCCGCATCGAGCCCGAGCTTGCCGTAGAGCGGCGTCTGCACCGGCCCGGGGCTCACGACGTTCACGCGCACGCCGTGCGGCAGCAGTTCCGTCGACAGCGTCTTCGCGAACGAATTGACGGCCGCCTTGCTCGCCGCGTACACCGACGAGCCGGGCATCCCGATATGCGCGTTGATCGATCCGTTGATCACGATCGACGCGCCGCGGTTCAGCAGCGGCACCAGCGACTGGATCTGGAAATAGGCGCCCTTCACGTTGGTGTTGAACACGAGATCCCACATGGCCTCGTCGCTGTCCGCGAACGGCGCGAGTTTCGCGACGCCCGCGTTGATGAACACGGCGTCGAGCCGCGCCCCCGCCGACGCGATCGCATCGGCCAGCGCACGGGCCGACGCGACGCTGCCGGCCTCGTTGCGGATCGCGAGCGCGCCGGCGCCGAGCGTTTGCCGCGCGGCCTCGAGCGTCTGCGCATCGCGCCCGGTGATGATGACGCGCGCACCTTCTGCCGCGAATGCCTTGGCGGCCGCGAGGCCGATACCGCTGTTACCACCCGTGACGAGGACCGTCTTTCCTTCGAAGCGTTGCATGATGTTCTCCTGTGAACCGGTGAGTTGACCGTGAATACAGAATGCGCGCTGCGCCCCGCCTTGCCGTGCGACGTCCGCGATGAACATGTTCGAAATCTTCGAACGTGTTTGGGCGGGCAGGTTCGATTGCCCTGTTCTGTCCGGTGCTGTTGTCAGCCGGTCACGTCGATGCCGTCGAGCAGGCGCTGCGCGAGCCTCGGTTCGCGCAATTGCTCCAGCCACCACTGCAGCGCGCGGCCGTCCCGGTCGCCGTGCCACGCGACGTACAGCAGGTTCGGTTCGCGCGGATCGGCCGTCTGCCTTTCCACGAGTTCGCCGCGCGCGAGCAGCGACGCCACGCGCCGGCGCGGCACCCAGCCGACGCCGAGCCCGTCGCGCTGCGCGAGGATCTTCGCGCGCATCGACGGCACCGCGAGCACGGCTTGCCCGCCGAGCAGGCCATATGCGCGGCCGGCCGCGCGCCGCGACGAATCGGCAACGACGACCGCGCGGTGCGCGCCGATCGCATCCCGCGTCAGCGCGCCGCTCGCTGCGGCCAGCGGATGCCGCGGCGATACCGCGAACACCCACTCCATCGCCCCCAGCTCGAACCACTTGAAGCCGGGAATCGCCGGCGGCTCGTTGGTCGCGCCGACCACTAGGTCCGCGCGGCCGTCGCGCAACGCTTCCCAGGTCCCGCCGAGCACTTCGTGCGTAAAACGCAACGACACGCCCGAGTCGAGCGCATCGAATGCACGAACGACCGGCAGCAGCGTGTCGAACTCCAGCACCTCGTCACTGACGATCCACAACCGGTCTTCCCAGCCGCTCGCGACCTGCCGCACGCGCTGCGTCAGCCGCGCGACGTCCAGCGCCAGCCGTGCCGCCTCGTCGGTCAGCAACTGTCCGGCCGGCGTGAGCTGCAGCCGGTAGCCGCGCCGGTCGAACAGCAGCGCGTCGAAGCGCGTTTCGAGCTGGCGCGCCGCGTGCGACACCGTCGACGGCGCCTTGCCGAGCCGCGCGGCCGCGCGCGACAGGCTGCCGGTGGCGCGGATCGCGTCGAGCAGCGCAAGTTCGTCTTCGGACAGCATGGGCACGCTCCGGTGTGGGGTTGTCGTGGATCGTAAGGCAGCGGCGGGCCGAGGTCCAATCGCTCGACGGGGCTGCGGCGTCTGACGATGCCCGTCCCCCTGACGGATGCCGCCGGGCCAGCGTTGAACGATGCACAGCCCGCGTCGCCCCGTCCGGATTCCTTGCACCGTGACGGCCGGTTCCTGCATCGAGCGAAACCCGCGAAACCGTCACGCAGCGCAGAACCACCAATTCTCCCGCCGACTTCCGGTATGCTGGCCGGTGCAAAATCACCGCAAATGAGGTAACCACTGCGATGGACATCGCCATCCGCATCGAAGGCCGTCACGACCTGACGGGGCAGATCTTCCGGCAGCTGCGCACCGCGATCGTCGACGGGCGGCTCGCCGGCGGCGCACGGCTGCCGTCGACGCGCGACCTTGCGAAACAGCTCGGCGTATCGCGCAAGACGACGCTCGACGCGTTCGAGCGCCTCGTCGCCGAGGGCTACCTGACTACGCGCGCGGGCGACGGCACGTTCGTCGCCGACGGCCTCGCTCGCGTGCCGCACGCTGCCGCCATGTCGGCACCGTCGCTCGTCGAGGACACGCCGCGTGTCGACGCGGTCGATGCGCGTGCGCTGTGGGACGACCTGCCCGACGCGCTCGCGATGCCTACGCCGCAGGATGCGCCCGGCTTCGATTTCCGCGGCGGCGTGACCGACAAGGCGCTGTTCCCGTTCGATGCGTGGCGGCGCTGCCTGCATCACGCACTGCGCCAGCAGATGCGCGGCCCCGCCCAGTACCACGACCCGGCCGGCGATCCGCAGTTGCGCGGCGCGATCGCGCGCTACGTCGCGTTCAGCCGCGCGGTCGCGTGCGGTTGGGACGACGTGCTCGTCACGCAGGGCGCGCAACAGGCGCTCGACCTGATCGCCCGCGTCGTCGTGCGGCCCGGCGACGTGGTCGCGGTCGAGGATCCCGGCTATCCACCCGCCCGCGCCGCGTTCGCGTCGCTCGGCGCGACGGTGATCGGCGTGCCGGTCGACGCGCACGGGCTGGTGACGGAACGGCTGCCCGACGACGCGCGCCTCGTCTACGTGACGCCATCGCATCAGTTCCCGCTGGGCATGCCGATGACGCTGGACCGGCGCGTCGCGCTGCTCGAATGGGCGCAGCGCCGCCGCGCGGTGATCATCGAGGACGACTACGACGGCGAGTTCCGCTTCGAAGGCCGGCCGGTGGAATCGCTGAAGAGCCTCGACCGCACGGGCCTCGTCGCGTATGTCGGCACGTTCTCGAAGACGATCTTTCCGGAACTGCGGATCGGCTACGCGATTCCGCCGCGTGCGCTGCGCGGCGCGCTGGCCAAGGCGAAGCAGATCGTCGACTGGCATACCTGCACACTGACCCAGGCGGCGCTCGCGCGCTTCATGCTCGAAGGCGATTTCGCGCGGCACCTGAAGCGCGTGCAGAAGCACTACGATGCGCGCCGCAAGATGCTGATCGCGCATCTGCGCGGCGAGCTCGCGCCGTGGTTCGACGCGATCGTGCCGACTGCCGGCATCCACCTCGCCGCGTACCTGAAGCCGGGGCTCGACGAAGCGGCGCTGGTCCGCGCGGCCCGCGCGCAGGACATCGGCCTGTACGGCATCTCGGCGTTCCACGTCGGCGTGCCGGTGCGTGCCGGGCTGCTGTTCGGCTATGGCGGGATCGACGCGCTGCGCATCGACACGGCGCTCGCGACGCTGGCCGGCCTGCTGGGTTCCGACACCGTCGGCGGCTCGGCACTGGTTACCTGAATTTCCCAGAAATTGGCCATTCAAGCAGGCCAGCATGCGTCCTAAAGTAGGTCCTGTCGCGCCACTGTGCGCCCCAACCGAAAAAGGACCTGCCATGCAACCGCGCCTGAACTTCTATACCGCCAGCCCGAATGCGATCAAGGTGATGCGCAACGCCGAGGAATTCCTCGCGAAGAGCTCGATCGAGAAGCCGCTCGCCGAACTCGTCCGCCTGCGCGCGTCGCAGATCAACGGCTGCGCGTTCTGCGTCGACATGCACACGACCGACGCGCGCAAGGGCGGCGAAACCGACCGCCGCCTGGCCACCGTCGTCACGTGGCGCGAGACGCCGTTCTTCACCGAGCGCGAACGCGCGGCGCTGGAATGGACCGAGGCGCTGACGCTGGTCGCCAGCAACCACGTGCCCGACGCCGTGTGGGAAGCCGTGAAGCCGCATTTCACCGACGAGGAGCTGTTCGACCTGTCGATGCTGATCGCGACGATCAACTCGTGGAACCGCTTCGCGATCGCGTTCCGCAAGATGCCCGAGTAAGGAGACGACGATGACTCACGCTACGCTCCTCCGTCGCGCCGCCCTGTGCGCGTGGCTCGCGGCCGGCGCCGCGTTGCTGCCTGCCGCCGCCCGCGCACACGACGCCGGCGACAACGTGCACGCGATCATGCAGCAGGCCGTGCCCGAAGCGCCCGGCAAGCTCGCCGTCGTCGCGACCGTCGACTATGCGCCCGGCCAGGCTTCCGATGCCCACCGGCACCTCGGCTCGGTGTTCGCGGTCGTGTCGAAAGGCGAAGTGCTGTCGCAGGTGAACGGCGGCCCGCTGCACCGCTACCGCGCCGGCGAAGGCTGGTACGAGGCGCCCGGCTCGCGCCACCAGGTGTCGCGCAACGCGAGTGCGACCGAGCCTGCGCAGCTCGTCGTGTTCGGGCTGACCGGCGAACACGTGCCGCTGACGTCGCCGATCGATCAGTGACCGCCTTTCGGGGGCGCGTGCCATTGTCCCGGCACGTGCCCCCGCTTCGCGACCGGGTTCCATGCAGCCGGTTCATGCTGTCGTCCCGCTCGTTCCCCCCGCCGTTTCTCCATTAGCCGCTCCCTACATTCCGCCGCCGGCTTGCTGCGCCGCGCCGCGTCACGTCACATCCCCGCCCGCGTCCCCGTTCGACGCTCGCCTGATCGCGATCAACTCGGGCGAAAACCCTTCCTTGAAATTAACTAACTCATCAATTAGCGTCGATTTCATGAACGCGAAATCCACCGTCGCCAGGCCGCGCGGGCGCCGCCCGTCGGTCGACGATTTCGACCTGCGCGACCACATGCTCGACGTCGCGATGCAGTTGTTCGCCGAGCGCGGGATCGCCGCGACGACCGTCGCGCAGATCGCCGCCGCCGCCGGCGTCACGTCGGCGATGGTCCACTACTACTTCACGAACCGCGAGCAGCTGCTCGACGCGATCGTCGAGGAGCGGCTGGCACAGGTCATCGCGTTCGTGTGGCGGCCGACCGAGCCGCACATCGAAAACGATCCGTTCGCGCTCGTCGCCGAGCTCGTCGACCGCTTCTTCGACGTCACGCACCGCATGCCGTGGCTGCCGTCGATCTGGCTGCGCGAGATCGTCCACGAAGGCGGGCTGCTGCGCGAGCGGATGGTCCGGCGCATTCCGCTCGAACATGTCGGGCGCTTTGCCGAGCGCATCCGCGCCGCGCAGCAGGCCGGCACGCTGAACCCCGCGCTCGAACCGGCGTTCCTGTTCCACTCGATCATCGCGCTGGTGATGCTGCCGCTCGCGACCGCGAAACTGTGGCAAAGCGCGCGCGGCCTGCCACCGATCGACCGCGACGTGCTGCACCGCCATGTCCGCGCGCTGCTCGGTTCGGGCCTGCAGCCGCCGGCCGCCGCGCCTCGCGCGCGGGCGCGCTCGCCGCGGAGGTCATCGTGAATATGGCCCGCACGCTGCCGCTCGCGCTGGCCACCGCCGCCGTGCTGCTCGCCGGTTGCGGACGGTCGACGAGCAACGGCACGACCTACCAGGGTTACGTCGAAGGCGAATTCGTGTACCTGTCGTCGTCACAATCGGGCACGCTGACGCAGTTGTCGGTCGCGCGCGGCCAGGCCCTCGCCGCCGGCGCGCCGGCCTTCTCGCTCGAAGCCGTCAGCGAAACGGCCGCGCTGCTGCAGGCACAGCACCAGCTCGCGGCCGCCCGCGCGCAGCTTGCCGATCTGCAGACGGGCAAGCGCCCGCCGGAAATCGCGGTCACGCAGGCGCAGCTCGCCCAGGCCACCGCGCAGGCCGCGCGGGCCGCCGCGCAACGCGCGCGCGATGAAAGCCAGTATGCGGCCGGGGGCCTGTCGAAACAGCAGCTCGACGATTCGCGCACGTCCGCGCAAACCACCGCCGCGCAGATGCGCGAACTGCAGAAACAGGTCGACGTCGCGCGCCTGCCGGGCCGCGCGCAGCAGGTCGCCGCGCAGGCCGCGCAGGTCGACGCCGCGCAGGCGACCGTCGCCGAGGCGCAATGGAAGCTCGACCAGAAGCGCGTCGCCGCACCCGCCGCCGGGCGCGTGTACGACACGCTGTACCGCGTCGGCGAATGGGTGCAGGCCGGCAATCCGGTCGTGCAGATGCTGCCGCCGCAAAACCTGAAGGTACGCTTCTTCGTGCCGGAGGCCGCGATTGCATCGCTCGCGCCGGGGCGCACGGTCGCGATCCACTGCGACGGCTGCGCGGCCGACGTGCCCGCGCGCATCACCTACGTGTCGAGCGAGGCCGAATACACGCCGCCCGTGATCTACAGCAACGAGAGCCGGACCAAGCTCGTGTTCATGATCGAGGCGCGCCCCGCCGTCGCCGACGCACCGAAGCTGCATCCCGGTCAGCCCGTCGCCGTGAGGGTGCCATGAACGCACCGTACGCGATCGACGTCGATCGCCTGAACAAGCGTTTCGGCGACAAGCATGTCGTGAAGGACGTATCGCTGCGGGTCGCGCGCGGCGAGATCTTCGGCTTTCTCGGGCCGAACGGCAGCGGCAAGACCACGTCGATCCGGATGATGTGCGGGCTGCTCACGCCCGACTCGGGCAGCGGCACCTGCCTCGGCTACGACATCGTGCGCGACAGCGCGCAGATCAAGCGGCGCGTCGGCTACATGACGCAGCGCTTCTCGTACTGGGAAGACCTGTCGATCCGCGAGAACCTCGACTTCGTCGCCCGCGTGTACGGGATGCCCGACCGCAAGGCAGCCGTCGCGCGCGCACTCGACGGGCTCGGCCTCGCGAGCCGCGCGGACCAGCTCACGGGGGCGCTGTCGGGCGGCTGGAAGCAGCGCCTCGCGCTGGCCGCCTGCATGCTGCACGAGCCGGCGCTGCTGCTGCTCGACGAGCCCACGGCCGGCGTCGACCCGGCCGCACGCCGCGACTTCTGGGAAGAGCTTCACCGGCTGGCGGCACAAGGGATCTCGGTGCTCGTCAGCACGCACTACATGGACGAAGCCGAGCGCT
Source organism: Burkholderia lata (assembly GCF_902499335.1). Taxonomy (GTDB): domain Bacteria; phylum Pseudomonadota; class Gammaproteobacteria; order Burkholderiales; family Burkholderiaceae; genus Burkholderia; species Burkholderia lata_B. The sequence goes on from NZ_CABVQK010000008.1 coordinate 48,709, forward strand.
GCCACAAGCTCGCGTACATCGCGTACGGCGAGCTGCTCGCACAGGGCACGTCGGCGGAAATCGTCGCGTCGCAGGGGCTCGCGACCCGAGCGATCACGGGCGCGCATCTGAGCGAACTGTCCGCTCGGCTGCGCATGATGCCGGGCGTCGACCAGACGGTCGTGTTCGGCTCGGCGCTGCACGTGAGCGGCCGCGATCGCGCGCTGCTCGACGCGACGCTCGCGCAGGTCGCGGCGCAGGCCGGCGGCCCTGACGCACTGCAGGTCGCGCCGATCGACACCGGGCTCGAGGACGTCTTCATCTACATGATGGGCCGCGCATCCGGGCCGCCCGGCGGAGCGTCGTCATGACCGCGTGGGCGCGCTTGCGCGATTCGTTCTCGGTCGCACGCTGGTGGAGCATCGTGCTGAAGGAGTTCCTGCAGCTGCGGCGCGACCGCGTGACGTTCGCGATGATCGTCGGCGTGCCGATCATCCAGCTCACGCTGTTCGGCTTCGCGATCAACACCGATCCGAAGCACCTGCCCACGGCGGTGATCGTCGCCGATGCGAGCCCGTTCGCGCGCAGCTTCGTCGCCGCGATGCGCAATTCCGCGTACTTCGACATCGTCGAAACGCTGCCCGACGAAGCGGCCGGCCAGCGTGCGCTCGCACGCGGCGACGTGCTGTTCGTCTTGAACGTGCCGGCCGATTTCTCGCGGCGGCTGCTGCGCGGCGAGCGTCCGTCGCTGCTCGTCGAGGCGGACGCAACCGATCCCGTTGCGACCGCGTCGGCGATCGGCGCGCTATCCGGCCTCGTGCAGCCGGTCGCCGACAAGGACCTGACCGGCCCGCTCGCTCACCTGAACGGCCGCCCGGCCGCGTTCGACGTCGTGCTGCACCGGCTGTACAACCCCGAAGGCATCACGCAGTACAACGTCGTGCCGGGCCTGATGGGCGTGATCCTGACGATGACGATGGTGATGATGACGGGCCTCGCGATCACGCGCGAACGCGAGCGCGGCACGATGGAGAACCTGCTCGCGACACCCGTGCGGCCGCTCGAGGTGATGACGGGCAAGATCGTCCCGTATGTGCTGATCGGGCTGATCCAGGTATCGATCATCGTGGCCGCGGCGCGGTTCGTGTTCGACGTACCGTTCGTCGGCGGCGTGTTCGCGATCTACCTGTCCGCGCTGCTGTTCATCGCCGCGAACCTGACGGTCGGCATCACGTTGTCGTCGCTCGCGCAGAACCAGTTGCAGGCGATGCAGCTCGCGGTGTTCTATTTCCTGCCGAACATCCTGCTGTCGGGCTTCATGTTCCCATTCGCCGGGATGCCGAAGTGGGCGCAGTTCATCGGCAACCTGCTGCCGCTCACCTACTTCAACCGCCTCGTGCGCGGCATCCTGCTGAAAGGCAACGGCTGGAGCGACCTGTGGCCGTCCGTGTGGCCGGTCGCGCTGTTCACCGTCATCGTGATGGGCGTCGCGCTGCGCTTCTACCGGCGCACGCTCGACTAGGGGCCGCACGATGAAACCGGCTTCGCGTCGCCTCGCCAACGCCACCCGCGGCTGCACACTGGCGGCCGCCGCGCTGCTCGTCGCGGGATGTGCGGTCGGGCCGGATTTCCACGCGCCCGATGCACCTGCCACGCAGCACTACACGCGCGGCGAGCCGCCCATAACGACGGCCACCGCTGCCGGCCCGGCCGGCGACGCGCAGACGTTCGCATCGGCCGCGCACACACCGCAGCACTGGTGGACGCAGTTCGGCTCCGAACCGCTGAATCGGCTCGTCGATACCGCGTGGCACAACAGCCCGACACTCGCCGAGGCTCGTGCCCGGCTCGACGAAGCGCGGCAGAACCATGCGGCCGAAGCCGGCGCGACGATGTTGCCGAAAGTCGATGCGAGCCTGTCCGCTACACGCGAGCGGGTCGACACGACCGCGTTCGGCCTGCCCGCCAACGTGCCCAGCCCGGGGCCGTTCACGCTTTATGACGCGTCGGTGAGCGTGTCGTATGTGCTCGATGTGTTCGGCGGCAACCGCCGTGCGCTCGAAGCGCTGCGCGCGAAGGTCGACTACCAGGCGTACACGCTCGACGCCGCGCGCCTGACGCTCGCGGGCAACGTCGTCGCGACCGCGATCCTGCGCGCGTCGCTCGCGCAGCAGGTCGCGCTCACGCGACAGTTGATCGACGCGCAGGCGCGGCAGTTGCGCATCGTCGACGCGCGTTTAGCGGCGGGCGGCGTATCGCAGGCCGACGTGCATGCGCAACGCGCGCTGCTCGCTCAGACGCAGGCGTCGCTGCCGCCGCTCGAGGCCCGCCTCGCGCAGTCCGGCCACCGGCTCGGGATTCTGCTCGGCGTGCCGCCGTCCGATGCCGTGTTGCCCAACCTCACGCTCGATGCGCTCGCGCTACCGCGCACGCTGCCGGTCGCGCTGCCGTCGACGCTCGCGCGCGAACGGCCCGACATCCGCGCGGCCGAAGCCGTGCTGCACCAGGCGAGCGCGAACGTCGGCGTGGCCACTGCAAACCTGTATCCGCGCTTGTCGATTTCGGCGGGGATCGGCTCGGAGCGCACGCGCATCGCTGATCTCGTGAGCGGACTCAATGTGTGGAATGTCGGCCTCGGCCTGACGCAACCGCTCTTTCACGGCGGTGAACTGCGCGCGAAGAAACGTGCGGCCGAAGCGGCATACGACGCGGCGTTCGCGAGTTACCGGGAAACCGTGCTCGAGGCGCTGCAGCAGGTGGCCGATGCAATGCGCGCGGTCGAACACGACGCGGCTGCACTGCAGGCGAGAGATACTGCCGCGCAGGAAGCGGCGGCCAGCAACAGGATTGCCGGCGACCGTTACGCCGCAGGCGGGATCAGCACGTTCGACCTGCTCGATACGCAGCGGCAGGCGCTGCAGACAGCGCTCGACCGTACGCGGGCGCAGGCCGACCGGCTTGCCGATACGGCGGCTTTGTTTCAGGCACTGGCGGGAAGCTGGACGGATGGCGCGGCGGAGTGATCGGCTGGACGACATTGGCACGGGCCGGATGCTGCCGCCTGCGCGCCAGCACCGCGTGAGCGATGCGCTCGTCAGGCGCGGCTCTCGTCGCCCTCCGCATCCGGTCGATGCCGGCCGGTAACGGACCCGGAATACGCGCAATACGTACCGCACATAAAAAAACCGGCCCGAAGGCCGGTTTTCATACCGCATGCCGCAAGCGGCGCTCGCGCGCCGCGCGACATCAGAAGCGGTGGATCATGCCGACGCCGACGCCGATCTGGTTCTGCTTCGAACCTGCGCCCACGCCGTCGCCGATCGACGTCGTTGCAGCGATGATCTTGCCGCCGTTCAGCGTGTTGCCGCTCGAATGCTGGTACGCCTCAACTGCGTACAGGCCCGTGCGCTTCGACAGGCTGTAGTACTGCGACAGCGTGACCTGGTGGTACTTGGCCGAGCTGGTGATGCCGTTCGACTGCGTTGCCGCCGTGTACGAGTAGCCCGCTGCGAAGTCCCACTGAGCGGCTGCCTTCCAGTGCAGCACGGCGCCTGCCGTGTTGAAGATGGCCGTGTTGCGGAACGCCGAACCCGTGCCCGGCGTGTACTGGACGTTCGAGTACGATGCCGAAATGTCCCATGCCGGCGTGAACTGGTAGCCCGCCGTCACGGCGATACGCTGCTGCGATTGCGCCGTCGCATAGCCGTTGTTGATCGACGAAACTGCCGGCTGGTTGCCGTCGCCCGATGCCGTCAGGCCGTTCTGGACCGTCGAGTTCGCGCCCCACACGCCGCCGCCGAGCGTTGCGTTGTTGATCTTCTGATAGCCGACTGCGATGCCTGCCGGGCCGTTCAGGTACTGGATCGCCGCGCTCCACGTCGAGCCGCGGTTCGTTGCGCCTGCAACGCCGCCGAACGAGTACGAACCGCCGACCGTGACGCCGTAGAACTTCGGCGACATGTAGACGAGCGAGTTGTTCGCGCGGTAGCTGGTATCCAGCGAGTCGATATCGCCCGGGTGCGCGCCGTAGTAGCCGGTCAGCCAGGTCGTCGGGCTGTACGGCGACAGCAGCGTGTAGTACGCGGTGTACTGGCGGCCAGCCGTCAGCGTACCGTACGTGTTGTTGGTCAGGCCGACCCACGCTTGACGCGTGAAGATGCCGTTGGTCCACTGCGACGAGCCGTTAGCCGTGTTGACGCCGGCTTCCAACTGGAAAATCGCCTTCGTGCCGCCGCCGAGATCTTCGCTGCCCTTCAGGCCGAAGCGGCTGCCTGCCCACACGCCGGTGGACATTTGCACCTTCGAGTGACCACCCGTGGTCGCACCGACTGCCGACGAGTTGTTCTGGTAAGCCAGACCGTTGTCGACGATACCGTACAGGGTCACGCTGCTCTGGGCGTGGGCGGCGGTAGCGGCTGCAAGGCCCACTGCCGTCATGGCGAAAGCGACGCGCTTTTTCATTGATTCTCCGTCCTCAAAGAATGATTTCTTTTCTGGTGTGGTTTTATGACTGACACATGTGCGAGTACATGCCGACGGGATTCTGACGGATTACCGATTATTTCCCAACACGTGCAGTCGGTCATCGTATGATCGACGCAACGCACGGGTTCACCAAGCAGTTACATAACACCTGAAAACGCTTACGCAGCGGGCCTTTCCGGCATTTCCCGGTGAAAACCCTAGCTTTACATTTTTACGGGTGCAACGCGACCGTCGGATGTCGTCAGATGCCTTCGGCAACATACATCTTACAAATGCGCGACCGCGGCTGATACCACGATTCACGCCGCCGCGAAGGATCGCTGACGTTCATGACACCCACGTTTCGCGACACGAAATAATGAAAACGTTTTTAGTCGACGCGCGGGAGATGCGCGGGAGCGGCCCGGCGAACGCGGGCCGAGGGGCGATGCCGGCACCTGTCGTGCCGGCATCGTTCAGTGCGATTCAGCGCGTGGCCGGTTGCACGAGATGCGCGTTCACGGCATCGGTGAGCGCGGTCATGCGCGCGCGAATCGCGGCATTCGAGCCGACCAGCGCGAGCGACGACGCCATGATCCGGTAGACGCGCTTTCTCGGCACCTTGGCCGGCTTCGCCGGATCGAGCCACGCCATGTTGCCGGCCAGCAGTTCGAGCGTTTCGAGGCCGATCATGATCGGCCACAGGCACGCGAGCCGCAGTCGCACGAAGCGGCGCGGGATCGCAAGCGTATACAGGCACGCATCGCGATACTGGTCGAGCGTCGCGCGCAGCAGCTCGACGAGTACGCCGCGCGCGCGCGCCGACGCATCGGGCGCCAGCAGGTCGGCGACGCCGAGCCCGTGTGCGCCCAGCACGTCGTCGGGCAGGTAGCAGCGGCCGATGCGCAGATCCTTCCCGCAGTCGCGCAGGATGTTGGTCATCTGCAGCGCCTTGCCGAAACGGATGCCCTTCTCGCACATGTCCGGCAGGTTCCAGCGGCGCGCGGCCGGCGTGTGCATGCCCGTCATGTCGGTCCAGAACTCGCCCACGCAGCCGGCCACGAGATACGTGTAGCGGTCGAGTTCGCCGCGCGTCGGCAGCGATGCGACCCGTCCCGACTGCTCGTCCGGGAACGTGCGCAGGTCGAACACCATCCCCGCGGTCAGCGTCGCGACGACCTTGCGGATCGACGCGCGATCGGCATCCGGCTGCGTGCGCAGCAGCGCGAGCATCGGCTCCATCGAGCCGAGCAGCACGTGTTCGTGCGAATCGGTCTGCATCCGCGTCACGTCCTCGAGCGCGCGCGACAGCGCAATGCCGTCGCCGAGCCGTTCGACCTCGTCGCGCAGGTCGGTCAGCAACGCCGCCCGGCGATCGGGTGCGACGAGCGCGGTGTCGGCGATCGTGTCGGCCGCGCGCGCGAGCAGGTACGCAAGGCCGACCGGGTCGCGCATGCCGTCGGGCAGCACGCGCAGCGTCAGGTAGAAGGAGCGGGAAACGTTCTTCAGCAGGTCGCCGAGCAGGAAAGCGGAATCGGTTCGAGTCGTCATGGGTCGGGAAAAATCGGCCGGCGCGGGTCCCGGGCGCACACGGGCGCCGGGCGCCCGCGCCGGCCCGCGAGTCGCCGCATCGTCGCGCCAGGCGGGCGTCGGCCCCGGCGCGGCGATGCAAAATTCCCGCAAGTTTAGTGCATCCGGCCCGCGCCCTGCCTGAGACGGCAGGAATGCGTCACGCCCCAGGCCGCAGCAACCGCTCTTCCGCGGGCATCGCGCCCCAAAAATACTCAACGGAAAGGTCGAAGTAATACATATGTAATTATTCGGTGCGACGATCGCGTCCCATTCGACTCCGTGCGACACGGCACGACAGCCGCACCGCCGGAGCGATCGCCCCTTTCCGACTCTCGTTTCGAAGGTTCATCGACATGCTCTTCAAGCGCCCGACCTCCCTGCGCTACGTCCCGTTCGCCTGTGCCGCCGCGTTCCTGCTCGCCGCGTGCGGTGGCGACGACGACGTCGCGTCCGATCCCACCCAGCCGATTTCCGCGAAGGTCCAGGTGGTCGGCCATCGCGGCGCGAGCGCGCTGCGCCCCGAACACACACTCGCGTCGTACCGCAAGGCGATCGAGGACGGCGCCGACGTGATCGAACCCGACCTCGTGTCGACCCGCGACGGCGTGCTCGTCGCGCGTCACGAGAACGAGATCTCGGGCACGACGAACGTGTCGACGCTGCCGCAGTTCGCGAGCCGCAAGGCGACCAAGACGATCGACGGCGCGGAACTGACGGGCTGGTTCACCGAGGATTTCACGCTCGCCGAGCTGAAGACGCTGCGCGCCCGCGAGCGCATTCCGCAGGTCCGCCCCGCGAACACCGCGTACAACGACCAGTTCGAGATCCCGACGTTCGACGAGATCGTCGCGCTCGCGAAGCAGATGTCCGCGCAGACCGGCCGCACGATCCACCTGTATCCGGAAACCAAGCATCCGACCTACTTCCAGTCGATCGGCCTGGCCCTCGAGGACCGTCTGGTCGATGCGCTGCTGAAGGATTCGTACACGGCACGCACCGCGACCGTCTACATCCAGTCGTTCGAGGTCGCGAACCTGAAGACGATCCGCAACCGGATCAAGTCGAGCCAGCCGAACTGGAAGCTCGTGCAGCTGATGGACGAAGCCGGCCAGCGCCCGTACGACTTCGTGAAGGCGAACGACAAGCGCACCTACGGCGACCTGTCGACGCGCGACGGCATGCGTGAGGTCGCGACCTATGCGAACGGCGTCGGCCCGTACAAGACGTCGATCATCGCGGTCGCCGCGGACGGCACGCTGCAGCAGCCGACGCCGTACGTGCGCTACGCGCACGAGGCCGGCCTCGTCGTGCATCCGTACACGTTCCGCCCGGAGAACAACTTCCTGCCCGCGTCGCTGAAGGACGGCGGCACGCCGGCCACGCGCAACACGGCCGGCTCGGTGCGCGAGATCCAGGCGTACCTGCGCGCGGGCATCGACGGCTTCTTTACCGACGATCCGGCCGTCGGCCGCACGGCCGTCGATACGTTCAAGCGCTGATCGCGCCGAACGTTCCCGCCATACGGCAACGGGGCGCGGCGCACTGCGTGCCGCCGCGCCCCGTTACGCCGCATCGGTCAGATCACGTTGAAGTGATGCGTGCCGTCCCGCTTCAACTGATCGACCAGCCCGTACTCCCAGTCGAGATACGCCTGCATCGCGGCCGCCGCATTGTCGGTGCCTTCGTACGGGCGGCGGTAGCGGTCGACGCGCGGTGACGCCAGATGCGTCTCGCCGCTTTCGAGCGGCAGCCCGGCCTCGATCCACGCAGCCGTACCACCGGTGAGCACCGAGATGTCAGCCGAAGCCGGCAGCAGCGCACGCGCGTCATCCGCCGCGAATCGCGCCAGCAGGCTCGACCCGCACGTAAACACATAGCGCTTCGCGGCCGGAATCGCCGCGAGCGCGTCGCGCAACTGCGCACGCACGGCGAACCACGCGCCCGGGATATGGCGCTTCACGTAGTTCGCGCTGGCCGTCACGTCGACGATCGCCAGCTCGCCCGGCGCGGCCTCCTTCAGCCAGCCCGCGAGCGTCGCGGGCGATACGTCGGTCACGGTCGGCGTCGCCGGCACGTCGCGCGGCGGCTGGCCGCGCTCGCCGAACTTCGCCGTACCGTCCTCCGGCTCAACGACACGCACGTCCCAGCCCATCTGCGCGAGCCACGACGCGGTCATGTCGGCGCGCACGCCGTCGTCGTCGGCGAGCACGATCCGCGCACCGCGCACGGCCGCGTGATGATCGGTCTCCTGCACGAGCTGGCCGCCCGGCGTGCTCAGGAAGCCCGTCAGATGGCCGGCGTCATACTCCTCCGGCGTGCGCACGTCGAAGCGGTACAACGTGCGGCCCGGCGCTTCGAGTGCGGCGACATCCGCGAGCGCGATGCGCGGCACGCCCGCGCGTTCGGCCACCGCGCGCGCCGCCTGGCGTGCGCCGGCGCGCTGCGTCGCGTCGATGTCGTCCGGAAAGCGTCGCGCGGCGCCACGCTCGAGCGTCTGCCCGGCAAGCGTCCAGCCGATCGTGCCGTTGCGCAGCGCCGCGACCGGATTCGGCAGCCCCGCGTTGACGAGCGACTGCGTGCCGATGATGCTGCGCGTGCGGCCCGCGCAGTTGACGATCACCTGTGTCGCCGGGTTCGGTGCAAGCGCGCGCACGCGCAGCACGAGTTCCGCGCCCGGCACGCTCGTCGAGGTCGGGATGTTCATCGTCTGGTATTCGTCGAAACGGCGCGCGTCGACGATCACGACATCGGCCTTCGCGTCGATCAGCGCCTGCACCTCCTGCGCGGACAGCGACGGCGTATGCCGCTCGGCCTCGACCCATTCGCCGAACGACTTGCTCGGCACGTTCACGTCGATGAACAGTTCGCCGCCCGCGGCGAGCCAGCCCGCGAGGCCGCCGTCGAGCAGCCGCACGTCGGTATAGCCGAGTTGCGCGAGCTTCGCGGCCGCGCGCGGCGCGAGATCCTCGCCGCCCGCTTCGCCGAATACGACGATCGGCGTGTCGCGGCGCGGAATCCGCGTCCACGCGTCGAGTTCGAGTTTCGACAGCGGAAAGTTGGCGGCCCACAGCGGGTGGCCCTGCGCGTACGGATCTTCCTCGCGTACGTCGATCAGCGCGATCTCGTCGCGGGCAAGCAGGCGTGCGCGCACGTCCTGGTACGACGCGACGGGAAAGCGGGAAGTGGAATCGGCGGATTGCGTCACGGTGTCTCTGTCTTGATTGAATGCGTTGAAGTCGGTGAAGAAAGCGGAACGGATGAATCGTGGGCCCGCCGGCGCATGCGCGGCAACCGGCCGCGCCGGCGGGCGTTGCATCAGGCGTTCGAATAGCCCGACACGAAAGGCTTCACGGTGCCGTCGTCCAGGTACACCGCGCGCTCGACCTTGCCGATGTTCGCGCCGTACACGTGGATGCTGATCGATACCTGGTCGGCGAACGCGTTGGTCACGCGGTGGACGTCGCCGATGCGCGGCGACACGGCCTCGATTTCGCCCGGCTGCAGCCGCACGGCTTCGCCGGACGGCACCGGCTTGCCCGCTGCATCGAACCGGTACGGCTGCGAGAATTCGCCGCCGCGCAGCATCCCGATCAGCCCCCACACCGTGTGGTTGTGGATCGGCGTCGTCTGGCCGGGCCCCCACACGAAGCTGACGACCGAGAACCGCTCGTCCGGGTCGAGATGCAGCAGGTACTGCCGATAGCGCGCGGGGTCGGGCTGCGCGAATGCGTCGGGTAACCAGTCGTCGTGTTCGACGAGCGCCGCGAGCAGCGCGCCGCCCTCGTCGAGGATGCGCGCCTCGTTCGCGCCGGACGCGAGCAGCGCGCCCAGACCGTCGACGAACGGCCGCAACGGCGTCTGATGCAACGAAAGCGTACTCATCGGCTGACTCCTCGAATATGATGCCGAATATGATAGATCGTCATGATGCACCCGAAAGACCATGCAGAACAAACATGAAAATTAGCGATATCGACGCTTTTGCAGCGGTCGTCCGCTGCCAGACCCTGAGCCAGGCCGCGGCCGAGCTCGGGATGACGCAGCCGGCGATCACGCGGCGCGTCCAGAATCTCGAGGAAGCGCTCGGCGTGATCCTGCTCGATCGCAACACGAAACCGCCGCGCCCGACCGACATCGGCCGGCAGGTGTTCGAGCAGTGTCGCGCGATCCTGCGCGAAGTCGATGCGCTGCGCGAGCTGACGGCCGGCGAGCAGCCGCCCGCCGGCGAATTCCGGATCGGGCTCACGCAGGGCCTCGGCGAGCTGATGCTGCCCGCGCTGATCGCCGAACTCGCCGCGCAGTGGCCCGCGCTCGCGACGCAGGTCACGACCGCGTGGGGCGGCATGCTCGTCGAGCGCGTCGCCCGCCGCGAACTCGATGCGGCGCTCGTGTTCCTCGCGAGCGAAATGGTGCTGCCCGCGCAGGTCGAGGGCGAACGGCTGCTGGCCACGCGGCTCGTCGCGGTCGGCCGCAAGGGTGACTGGCCGCGCCGCAGCTACCGGCTCGCCGATTGCCACGCGCGCGGCTGGGTGCTCAATCCGGACGGCTGCGGTTTTCGCGCGGGCTTGCGGCGCGCGCTCGACGCGCAGGGCCTGCCGATGCCGGTCACGCTCGACACCTACGGCCGCGACCTGCAGTTGCAGAGCGTCGCGAACGGCTTCGGCATCGGGCTGATGCCGCTGCCGCTCGTCGAAGGCAGCCCGCTGCGCGATGCGCTCGACATCGTGCCACTCGCCGATTTCAAGCCGCAGATCGATCTGTGGTTGCTGCGCCGGCACGATGCGGCTCGCTTCGACGCGCCGCTCGCCGCCGTTGCCGCGCATGCGCGCACGGCGTTCGCATTGCCCGAGCAAGCGCACGGCAAGGCTGCGTGACCGTACCGGGCGGCAACGGCATCGCGCCGCCCGATCGACGCCCGCGCCCGCGCCAGCCCTGCTCCGCTCACACATCGCCGCGGCCGCGTCCGGTCTCGTTGACCGGCGCCCCGCCCGTCTCCGCCTCCGCGTCGCCCTTCGGTTCGTCTTTCGTCTCGCCCCGGCTCGCCGCTTCGAGTACCGCACGCCCCGCCGCCGCCGCGATCGCATCGTCCTGCGGCGTATGCACGCGGCTGCACAGCACGTCGCGATAGTGGCGTTCGAGCGGATTAGCGCGGCTCAGCCCGTGATTGCCCGACAGCTTCAGCGCCTGCTCGACCACGCGGATCGCGTGCTCAGTCACGGTGCGCTTGACGAGGCCACTCGTCGTGACCGCCGGTGCATTGCCCTCGTCGGTGCGCGCGACGTGATCGTCGAGCAGCACGCGGTTCGCATGCAGCCAGCCCTCGATTTCGCCGACCGCTTCCTGCACGCGCGGCAGCGTCGCGAGCGGCGCGCCCAGCCCGCTCGGCGCACGTGTCGTCGCGAACCCGACCAGCCAGTCGCGCGACGCACGTGCCACCGCGTCGTACAGGCTGCCGAGCAACGCAACCATCCACGCCTGCTGGTCGGCCTGCGCGTCGGCATCCGCATGAGTCGCGGCCGACACGGCCCATGCGTCCGGCGCGCGTACGTCGACCGCGTGATCGGCCGACAGCCGCACACCGTCGAACACGACCTCATGGCTGCCTGACGCACGCAGGCCGAGGTGATTCCAGCTTTCGATCACGCGGATGCGATCGCCATCCGCATCGCGGTCGCGCGGCACGAGAAACACGCCGACCCGCGGCGCCGGTTCATCGGTGCGCGCCCATACGGCCAGCCAGCGCAGCGCCGGGATCCCGGTGCTGTACAGCTTGTGGCCGGACAGCCGCCAGCCGTCGCCGTCGCGCCTTGCAATGGTTTCCGGCAGGCCGCCGCGCGACGGCGAACCGAGTGCAGGCTCGACGCGCAGCGCGTTGATCAGCGCACCGTGCGTGACCGCGCTGTCGAACACCGCGCGCCGCACGTGCGCCGGCCAGCGGTTGTCGGCACGCGCGAGCGCGCGATGCTGCAGGTAGGTCATCGTCAGCACCAGCGCGGTCGCCGGATCGGCCCGCGCGACGGCGGCCACGATCCGGCTCGCCTGCGCGAGCGTCGTACCGGCGCCGCCATGCTCGCGCGGCACGACCTGTGCGATCAGCCCGGCGCGATGCAGCCGCGCGAAGTTCTCGTGCGGAAAGCGGCCGTCGACGTCGTTGCGGGCCGCATCGGCGGCCAGCTCCGGCGCGAGGCGGTCGAGCAGCGCGGCGACGCGTGCGTCGTCGGCATCGGCATCGGCATCTTCGGTGGGCAGGAGGCGCAGCGAACGCGGCTGTGGCTGCGGCGACGGCGAGGAAGCGGCAAGGCTGGCGGACATCGAAACGGATTCCCTGGGTAATGCCGAAAGGCGGCAACCGCGGCAAAAGCCGCAACTAGCGGCAATCGAGCGCCACGCGGCGCGGCTTCTCATGAAGTCGGCGATCTGGAACACGCGGCGCCGGATGCACCGGCGCCCGCGCGCCCGATCGTTCGTGAGCCCACAGCGTATGCGCAGCACACCCCCGCCCAAACCATGCAAATCTGATATTCAAATCGGGATTGATTATTTCCGTTTCGCATGATCCCGGCGTTAACCTGCGCTCCATTCCTGCCCGGCCACGCGCCGGGACGTCCCTGCACCGGAGACCCAGATGAGCGTCGAATTCATCGGCATGATCCAGAGCCAGAAGCAGTCGGAAATCCACCCGGCGTCCGGCCCTGTCGTCGATCCCGATTACGTGCGTGACTTCGCACGCGCCCACGAGACGGCCGGCTTCGACCGGATCCTCGTGCCGCACCACTCGACCGGCCCGTCGGCGACGCTGACGATCGCGTTCGCCGCGGCCGCGACCGAGCGCATCCACTTCATGCTCGCGCATCGCCCGGGCTTCACCGCGCCGACGCTCGCCGCGCGGCAGATCGCGACGCTCGACCAGTTCAGCCGCGGCCGGCTCGCCGTGCACTTCATCTCCGGCGGCTCGGACAGCGAACAGCAGCGCGACGGCGACTTCCTCGATCACGATGCGCGCTATGCGCGCACCGACGAATACCTCGGCATCCTGCGGCGGATCTGGACCGAAGCGCAGCCGTTCGATCACGACGGCGCGCACTACCGGTTCAAGCAGGGCTTTTCGGAAGTGAAGCCGTTTCAGCAACCGCATGTGCCGATCTATTTCGGTGGCGCATCGGAAGCCGCGCTCGAAGTGGCCGGCAAGCACGCGGACGTCTATGCGCTGTGGGGCGAATCGCTCGACCAGGTGCGCGACCTGACGACGCGCGTGCGCGCCGAAGCCGCGAAGCACGGCCGCCAGGTGCGCTTCTCCGTGTCGTTCCGCCCGATCCTCGCCGCGACCGAAGACGAAGCGTGGGCGCGCGCGCATCGCATCCTCGACGAAACACGCCGGCTGCGCGAAGCGGCCGGCCTCGGCGCCGGCGGGCCGCAGCAGAGCGAAGGCGCGCGCCGCCTGCTCGCCGCGGCCGATCGCGGCTCGCGCGTCGACAAGCGGCTGTGGACCGAGATCGCGAAGCTCACCGGCGCGCGCTCGAATTCGACGGCGCTCGTCGGCACGCCCGAACAGGTCGCCGATGCGCTGCTCGACTACTACGACCTCGGCGTGACCACGTTCCTGATCCGCGGCTTCGATCCGCTCGAAGACGCGATCGACTACGGCCGCGAACTGATTCCCCGCGTACGCAGTGCCGTCGCCGCACGCGACGCGGCACGCCGCGCGGCCTGAGCCCAACGGAGCCATACGCCATCATGTCCGCCGTCCTTTCCTCGCCCGTCCGTACCGCATCGGGCCTCGAACTCGCCGAAGCGCCGCGCCAGCATTTCTGGTTCGACGCGCCCGCGCCGCGCATCGACGTCGCCGCCGAGCGCCGTCACCGTCAGGAACGGCTCGCGGCCGCATTCCGTCTGTTCGCCCGCTTCGGCTTCGCGCAGGGGCTCGCCGGCCACATCACCGCACGCGACCCCGAACTGCCCGACCACTTCTGGGTGAATCCGCTCGGCGTGCATTTCTCGCAGATCAAGGTGTCCGACCTGCTGCTCGTCAATGCCCGCGGCGAAACCGCGATCGGCACGCGGCCGCTGAACAAGGCCGCGTTCGCGATCCATGCGGCGATCCACGAGGCGCATCCGCACATCGTCGCCGCCGCGCATACGCATTCGACGTACGGCAAGGCGTGGTCGACGCTCGGCCGCCCGCTCGATCCGCTCACGCAGGACGCGTGCGTGTTCTACGAAGATCACGCGCTGTTCGACGACTTCACGGGGATGGTCGTCGACACGAGCGAAGGCGCACGCATTGCGGATGCACTAGTGAAGCCGGACGACACCACGCACAAGGGCGTGATCCTGAAGAACCACGGGATCCTGACCGCCGGCCCGACGGTCGAGGCCGCCGCGTGGTGGTACATCGCGCTCGACAACGCCGCGCACACGCAGTTGCTGGCCGAGGCGGCCGGCACGCCGCAGCCGATCGATCACGCCACCGCGCGCCACACGCACGGCCAGATCGGCGGCCCCGAGGGTGCGCTGCATGCGTTCGACAGCCTGTTCGCGCGCGTCGTCGCCGACGAACCCGACCTGCTCGACTGAGCGCCTTTCCGCACGACCGGAGACCAGACCACATGACCCGAACCACCGCACCCGCGCCCGCCGGTACGCACGACGACAAACGCCGCAAGCTGCTGCGCGCCGCCGGCGCCGCCGCGCTCGCCGCACCCGCGATCACGCTGGGCCGCAAGGCCTGGTCCGCGCCGCCGCTGAAGAAGCTCACGTTCGCGTGGAACCAGAACGCGTTCTGCCTGACGCCGATCGTCGTCGCGCAGGAGCGCGGCTTCTTCGAGAAGAACGGCCTGAAGGTCGACCTGATCAACTACAGCGGGTCGACCGACCAGTTGCTCGAATCGATCGCGACCGGCAAGGCCGATGCGGCGGTCGGGATGATTCACCGCTGGTTGAAGCCGCTCGAAGCCGGCTTCGACGTGAAGATCATCGGCAGCTCGCATGGCGGCTGCGTGCGGCTTGTCGGCGCGAAGGCGGCCGGCGTGACGACGCTGCAGGCGCTGAAGGGCAAGACGGTCGGCGTCAGCGATCTGGCCGCGCCCGGCAAGCATTTCTTCTCGATCCTGCTCGCGAAGAACGGGATCGATCCCGAGCGCGACATCACATGGCGGCAGTATCCGGCCGACCTGCTCGGCGTGGCGGTCGACAAGGGCGAGATCCACGCGATCGCCGACGGCGACCCGAACCTCTATCTGCTCGAAAAGCGCAGCAACGGTGCATACACCGAACTGGCGACGAACCTGTCCGGCGAATACGCGCGCAAGGTGTGCTGCGTGATCGGCGCGCGCGGCGATCTCGTGCGCAACGACCGGCCGTCGGCCGCCGCGCTCGCGCGCTCGATCGTGCAGGCCACCGAGTTCACGCACGACAACCCGAACGAAGCCGCGAAGGTGTTCGCGAAGTATTCGCCGAAGATCAGCCCCGAGGACCTGCGCAAGCTCTACGCGACGCTCACCTACAACCACCACCCGACCAACGTCGACCTGCAGCAGGAAATCGCGTTCTATGCGGACGATTTCCGCCGCATCAGCGTGCTGAAGAAGAGCACCGACCCGCAGCGCTTCGCGCAGCAGGTCTATGCGAACGTGCTGGGGTGACGCGATGTCGACGATCGAACACGCTCCCTCCGCACGCACCGCGCCCGCCCCTTCCGGCGGCAGTGCTGCCGCATCCGCGACGCGTCCCGCCTGCACGGCGTGCGAAGCCACGCTGGCCGCCGAAGCGCGCCGCGCACGCACCTGGCCGACCGGCATCGCCGCCGCGCTCGCGTGGGCCGCGCTCGGCGCCCTCACGCAGCTGTGGCCGAACCGCGTCGTCGGCTTCACCGACTGGGCGTACACCGACGAATTCGCCGTCGGCGCGTGGACGATCGCCGCGTTGTTGCTCATCGCCGCGACGCTCGGCCATCTCGTCCCCGCGACGCGCACGCGGCTCGCGCGCGTGCGGCCGGCCGGCCCATGGCTAGTCGCGCTGCCACTCGTACTCGCCGCGTGGGAAATCGTCACCGCGAAAACCGGCTGGCTGCCGACGCCGTTCTTCGCGCCGCCGCAGGCGCTGATCGAGGTCTACATCGACGACTGGCCGCGCCTCGTCGGCAGCGCCGGCAACACGCTGAAGCTGCTCGCGCTCGGCTTTGCGTATGGCGTCGCGGTCGGTTTCGCGGTCGGCGTCTCGATCGGCTGGTCGCGCCGGATCGGCTACTGGGTGCATCCGGTGCTGCGCGTGCTCGGCCCCGTGCCGGCCACCGCGCTGCTGCCGCTCACGTTCTACTTCTTCCCGTCGAGCTATTCGGCTGCAGCGTTCCTGATCGCGCTCGCGACCGGCTTCCCGGTCGCGGTGCTCACGTGGTCGGGCGTCGCGAGCGTCAACAAGCAGTATTACGACGTCGCGCGCACGCTCGGTGCGAACGCACGCTTCCTCGTGCTCCGCGTCGCGATTCCGGCCGCGCTGCCGCACGTGTTCGTCGGCATCTTCATGGGGCTGAGCGCGTCGTTCACGGTGCTGGTCGTCGCCGAGATGATGGGCGTCAAGTCGGGGCTCGGCTGGTACCTGAGCTGGGCGCAGGGCTGGGCATCGTACGTGAACATGTATGCGGCGCTGATCGTGATGGCGCTGCTGTTTTCCGGGCTGATCGCGTTGCTGTTCGCGGTGCGCGATCGCGTGCTCGCCTGGCAGAAAGGAACCGTCAAATGGTGAGCGCCGCCGTACTCGAATCTTCCGTTGCATCGTCCGTTGCCGCTGCGCCCGCCGTCGCGGCGCCGCGCGGTGCGCGCATCGACATCCGCCGCGTGAGCCATGCGTTCGACGGCCCCGGCGGTGCGCTGCCGGTGCTCGACGACGTCACGCTGTCGGTCGCGGCCGGCGAATTCGTCGCACTGCTCGGCCCGAGCGGCTGCGGAAAGTCGACGCTGCTGCGCCTCGTCGCGGGCCTCGACGCCGCGCGCCAGGGCACGATCGCACAGGACGGCGTGCCGATCGAACAACCCGATCCGTCGCGCATCGTCGTGTTCCAGGACCCGACGCTGTACCCGTGGCGCCGCGTGCGCGCGAACGTCGCGCTCGGCCTCGAAGCGCGCGGCGTGGCGCGTGCATCGCAGCATCGTGTCGACGATGCGCTCGCGCGCGTCGGGCTGCAGGAATTCTCGAACGTGTTCCCGCATCAGTTGTCCGGCGGGATGGCGCAGCGGGTCGCACTGGCCCGCGCGCTCGTCAACGATCCGCGCCTGCTGATTCTCGACGAGCCGCTCGGCAAGCTCGATTCGCTCACGCGGCTCACGATGCAGGCCGAGCTCACCGCGCTGTGGCAACGCGACGGTTTCTCCGCGCTGCTCGTCACGCACGATGTCGAGGAAGCGCTGTTCCTCGCGCAGCGCGTGATCGTGTTCGGGCCGCGTCCCGCGCAAATCGTCGCCGAATTGCGCGTCGACCTGCCCTACCCGCGCCATCGCGGCGACCCGCGCCTCGCCGAGCTGCGTCACGACGCGTTGCGGCACCTCGGGCTCGACGCGAGCTGGTAGATGCGCGGTGCCGCTCGACGATGGGCCGCCGCGCGGCGGGAACATAGCCGATGAACGCGCCGACGTTCGCCGACTGGGCGCTCCTGTTTCTGCAAGGGCTGTACCGCGCGCAAATCGTGCTGGCGCGCGTGCTGCATGCGCTCGGGCTGACGGGCGACGCCGACGGTCAAGCCGCGTGGCCATGGGCCCATCGCGTCGCGCTCGAAACGCTGCGCATCGACGCGGGGCTCACGCGGCAACTCGCGTTCGCCGCCGCGGCGACGACGCTGGCCGTCGTGCTCGCGGGTATCGCGCTCGCTTCGCGCAAATGGCGAGTCGCTTCGGCGCTCGCTGCACTGGCCCTTGCATGGCTCGCGCCGTGGCCGCCGTCTTCGCTGTGGCTCTCGCCCGCCGTGCCGACGAGTTTCCAGCGCGATCCCGAGCCGTTTTCGGTAGCGAACGTGATGCGCGGCGCGCACCTGTATGCGCAACACTGCGCCGCATGCCACGGTGCGGACGGACGCGGCGAAGGGCCGCTCGCGGCCACACTCTCGCACTGGCCGCCGACCTTTGCCGGCGCGCTGCTCGCCCGACGTCTCGACGGCGAGCTGTTCTGGCGCGTGCGCCACGGCACGCGCGACGAACACGGCGCGGCGACGATGCCCGGCTTCGCCGCGACGCTCGGCCCCCAGGACACCTGGGCCGTGCTCGACTACCTGAAAGCGCTCAGCGCGGGCAGCGGCGCGCAGGCGGAAGGCGCGTGGCCCGTGCCCGTCCCGCTGCCGGCGCTCGACGTGCGCTGCGGCGCCGCCGCGCCCCAACCGCTCGATCGCTGGCGCGAAGGCCAGCGCGTGCGCATCGTCGCGCTCGCGCCGGGCGCGACGCCGCCGCCGGAAGACGCGCGCTGGCAAACCCTGCTCGTCACGGCACGCGGTGCGCCTTTGGTGCAGGCAACCAGCACTGCGCGAGCCAATTGCGTCGCATCGACGCCCGATGCATGGCTCGCGTTCGCGACGATCGCCGGGGTGGCGCCCGACGCGCTCGGCGGCACGCAGCTCCTCGCCGATCGCCGCGGCTGGCTGCGGGCGCGCGCGTTGCCGGGCAGCACCGGCTGGTCGGATGCCGACCTGCTGTGCCGCTCCGACGCCACCGCACGACCGGCCGTACCGGCAGCGACCGGCGATCCGCTGACCGCGCTGCTGCTGCGCGTCGATACGGAGCCCGTGCGCGATGTGCAGGCCGGGCTCCCGCACTGACTTCCCGAATCCCTCTTTCGACCGAACGAACTTCACGATGAATCCGACCCGACGCCATTTCCTCGCCCAAGCAAGCGCCCTCGCCACGATCGCCGCGGCCCCCGCGGCACTGCGTGCGCAATCGGGCACGCGGCCGCTGCTGCGCGCCGGCGACCAGAAAGGCGGTCTGCGTGCGCTGCTCGAAGCGGCCGGCGAACTGAACGGCCTTGCATACGACATCGCGTGGACCGAGTTCCCGGCCGCCGCGCCGCTCGCCGAAGCGCTGAACGCGGCCGCCGTCGACTGCGGGCCGATCGGCGACGCGCCGGTGATCTTCGCGCTCGCATCGGGTGCACGCATCAAGGTGATCGGCGCGAACCGCTCCGACCCGTACGGCACGGCCGTGCTCGTGCGGCCCGATGCGGCGCTGAAAGGCGCGGCCGACCTGAAGGGCAAGCGCATCGGCACCACGCGCGGCTCGATCGGCCACTTCGTCACGTTGAAGGCGCTCGACGCGGCCGGCCTGCCGCCCGATGCCGTCTCGCTCCGCTTCCTGCCGCCGGCCGACACGATGCTTGCGCTCGCAACCGGTTCGATCGACGCCTGGGCGACCTGGGAACCCTATACCGCGCTAGCCGAAACGAGCGGCCGCGCGCGCGTGCTCGTCAACGGCCGCGGGCTGTGGTCGGGCCTCAGCTACATCGCGGCGACCGATGCAGCGATCGCGTCGAAGCGCGACGTGCTGCACGATTTCCTGCGGCGCGTCGTGCGCGCGCAGACGTGGTCGTACCGGCATGTCGATGCATATTCCGCGGCGCTCGCGCGCATCATCGGTATTCCGCCGGCGGCCGCGAAACTGCAGTTCGAGCGCCGCAACACGCGCTGGCTGCCGATCGATGCGACGGTCATCGCCGAACAACAGCGCACGGCCGACTTCTACCTGAAGGCCGGACTGCTGCGCCAGCCGCTCGACGTGCGTACGACGTTCGACCCCGGCTTCCCGCTCGCATGACAGGCCACGCGACGGTACGCAGCCGTCCAAACGGCTGCGGCGCGATCTGGCACAATCGCTGTCTCGTCATCCGCCTTCAGCCAGCGTCATGCCAGCCATCGCCGAACTCTTCGTCTATCCGATCAAATCCTGTGCCGGCATCGCGCTGTCGCGCGCGCAACTGCTCGAAACGGGCCTGGCGTACGACCGCCACTGGCTGATCACCGACCCCGCCGGGCAGATGATCACGCAGCGCACGCACCCGCGCCTCGCGCTGATCCGCACCGCGCTCGACAGCGATGCGCTCGTGCTGAACGCGCCGGGCATGCGCGAGCTCCGCACGCCGCTCGACGGCGACGTATCGCCCGCCACGCCGAAAATGGCCGCGACCGTGTGGCGCGATACCGTCGACGCGATCGATACGGGCGCCGAAACGGCGGCATGGCTCACCGAATTCCTCGGCACGCCCACGAAGCTCGCGCGCTTCGGGCCCGATGCGCGCCGCGTCTGCAACCGCAAATGGACCGGCGAGATCGATACGCACACGCAGTTCGCGGACGGTTACCCGCTGCTCGTGATCGGCCAGTCGTCGCTCGACGACCTGAACGCGCGGCTCACCGCGAAAGGTGCGCCGGCGATCCCGATGAACCGCTTCCGCCCGAATATCGTCGTGTCGGATCTCGATGCGTACGAAGAGGATTTCGTCGAACATCTCGACACGGAAGGCGCGACGCCCGTGCGGCTGCGCCTCGTCAAGCTGTGTACGCGCTGCCCGATGCCGACGATCGACCA
This sequence comes from Burkholderia lata, assembly GCF_902499335.1. Lineage (GTDB taxonomy): Bacteria > Pseudomonadota > Gammaproteobacteria > Burkholderiales > Burkholderiaceae > Burkholderia > Burkholderia lata_B. The sequence continues at coordinate 69,282 of NZ_CABVQK010000008.1, forward strand.
GGTCACCGGCGCGCCCGATCCTGCGTGGCCGCACGAGCCGACCGACACGATGCAGACCTATCGCGCGAACCCGAACTTCAACGGCGAGCTGACGTTCGGCATCAATGCGATCGTCGTGGAAGGCGCGGGCACGTGGCTCGAAGTCGGCCAGCCGCTGGAAGCGGAGATCGGGTTCGGCGATTGACGGCAGCGCACGGAACCGCTCACCCGATCACATCGTCTTCGCAGCCGGGAAGCCGCCGCATCCGGCCGCTTCCCGCCTCGCTACGCGCCATCACGCGGCGTGCAGCTCTGCGTCGATCGCCACCGGCAGCCACACCGTCACGACCAGCCCGCCGCCTGCCGCATCGCCCAGCGTCACGCTGCCCTGATGCACGCGCGCGATCTCGCGCACGATCGACAACCCGAGCCCCGTCCCTTCGACCGTCTGGGTCTTGCTGCCGCGATGAAAGCGCTCGAACACCGCGTCGCGCTCGTCCGCCGGAATGCCCGGCCCGTTGTCGATGACGTCGAGCCGCGCATGCTCGCCGTCGCGCGACACGCGCACCGTGATCACCGCACGGTCGCCCGCATAACGGATCGCATTGTCGATCAGGTTGCCGACCATCTCGCCGAGCAGGTCGGACTGCCCGTGCACGTCGATGTCGGCCTCGTGCTCGAAACCGAGATCGATGTCGCGCGCGCGCGCAACCGGCGACCAGTCGAGCGTCACGCTACGCGCGAGCCGGTGCAGCGCGACCGGCTTGTGCGCGACCGCATGGCCGCTGTCCGAATCGAGCCGCGACAGCGACAGCAGTTGCTGGACGATCTTCGCGGCCTGCCGCACCGCGCCGTTCGCACGCCGCAGGTGCCCGTTCGCGCGCGGCTGCTCGTCGGGCCGCAGCGCGAGCTCGACGCCCGCCTGCACGGCCGCGAGCGGCGTCTTCAGTTGGTGGGCCGCGTCCGCGAAGAAGCGGCGCCGCGCGACCTGCATCCGCTGCGTGCGGCCGATGTACTGGTTGATCGACTCGACGAGCGGCGCGAGTTCGCTCGGCACCGTGCCGGTATCGAGCGGCGTCGTATCGTCCTCGCTGCGCGCGGCGACCGTCGCCGACAGCCGGTTCAGCGGCCGCAGCCCGCGCCCGACGCCCAGCCACACGATACCGAGCGCCAGCACGACGAGCAGCCCCTCCTGCAGCAGCGACCCAACCAGGATTTCGCGTGCGAGCGCCTGGCGCGCCTCGATCGTCTCGCCGACCATCACCCACACGATGCGCGACTGCGCGGTCGGCACGTCGTGCACCGGAATGCGCAGCGCGGCCATCCGCAACTGCTCGCCGCGATAAACGACGTCGTAGTAGCGCGTGACGAACAGCGCGCCGTCGCCCGCGTCGCGCCCTTGCGGCAGCGGCAGGTCCGGGTAGCCGGTGATCGTGTGGCCGTTGTCCTCGCGGATCAGGTAGTAGATCTTGCCGCCGTCGCTCGACTCGAGCATTTCGAGCGCGAGATACGGCAGGTCGACCTCGATCTCGCCGTCATTGAGCCGCACGCCTTCGCGGATCGACTTCAGCGACGACGACAGCGTGCGGTCGAACGCGACGTGCGCGGCGCTCATCGCGCGCTGGTACGTGAGCCACGAGTCGAGCGCGAGCAGGCCGAGCAGCGGCAGCAACAGCCACAGCGCGACCTGGGCGCGCAGGTTCGGGCGGGTCACCATGCCGCCCGGCGGGCCGTCCCGCGAAAGGGATGCGTCCCCCCGCTCAGCAGCGAACAACAATAAGCGCGGTGGCGGCTCATTCCGCCGTCTCCGCCTTCGCTTCCAGCAGATAACCGAGCCCGCGCAGCGTGACGATCGCGACACCCGTGTTCTCGAGCTTCTTGCGCAGCCGGTACACGTAGATCTCGATCGCATCGGCGTTCACCGACTCGTCGAGCCCGAAGATCTTTTCCGACAGCGTTTCCTTGTTGATCGCACGCCCGTTGCGCAGGATCAGCACCTCGAGCACCGAGCGTTCGCGCGGTGTGAGCGACAGCGGCTCGCCCGCGAGATGGAAGCTGCGGTCGATACTGTCGTACGAAAGCGGCCCGCACTCGACCCGCGAATGCTCGTGGCCGAGGCTGCGGCGGATCAGTGCGCGAGCGCGCGCCTCCAGTTCGGTCAGTTCGAACGGCTTCGCGAGATAGTCGTCGGCGCCGAGATCGAGCCCCTTCACGCGATCCTCGACCGAACCGTGCGCGGTCAGGATCAGCACCGGCACCGGATTGCGCCGCGCGCGCAACCGCCGCAGCACTTCCAGCCCGTCGAGCTTCGGCAGCCCGAGATCGAGGATCACCAGCGCGTAATCCTGCGTGCGCAGCACGTGGTCGGCCGCCTCCCCGTCCGCCATGTGATCGACCGCGAAGCGCGCCGCGCTCAGCGCGTCGTTCAGCGACTGGGCGAGGTTCGGATTGTCTTCGACGAGCAGCACACGCATGGGGATTCCGGTAAGGTCAGCGACAGGCCGCTACATTACATGATCCTTTCCATCGCGACGCCTCGCGGAAACACGGGTTGCGCCGACGGCGCGGGCGCGCGTCGGCCGGCCCGGCCGAGCGTCGCTCAGCGTTCGGCGGCGGGCCGGTTCCGCGTCGCGAAGCGCGCACCGTCACCGGTGCGCCGCCGCTCGCGCAGGCCGACCGCCACCGCCAGGAACGCCACGCTCGCGCCGACCGTGACGACGATCATCGGTCGCGCGGTGCCGTCCGACAGCCACGCCAGCACGCCGCCGCACGCGGCCGTGATCGCCATCTGGATAAAGAAGAACAGCCCGGACGCCGTCCCCGCGATCGTCGTGTACGGCTGCATCACCGCGAACTGGCAGGCCGGGATCGCGATCCCGACGGCAATCATCACGAAGAACATCGGGACGACGAGCGCCGCCACCGCCGTCGGCGCGATCGCACCGCCGATCCACAACACGGCGGCGCTGGCCAGATTGATGCCCGCCGCCGCCGCGATGACCGAATCGGCCTTCCAGCGGGTGCCGGTCCGCGCGAACACGTTCGAGCCGATCAGGTAGCCGAGCACGGTCAGGCCGAAGATCGCCGCATACACGGGGCCGGATACGCCGCGTTGCCGCTGGAACAGCGTCGACGATTCCGCGATGAACGGGTAGTACGTGCAGTACGCGAAACTGATGGCGAGCGAGTAGCGCAGAAAACTGCGCTCGCGCAGCAGGCCCGCGTACGTCCGCAGGAGCCCCTTGCCCGGCGCCGGCCGCGCGTCGCGTTCGCGGGTCTCCGGCAGGTAGCGCAGCACCATCGCCGTCGCGATGAGCCCGCCCGCCGCCAGCAATCCGAACACGCCGCGCCATCCGAGCCACTCGGCCACCGCGCTGCCGGCCAGCGGCGCAATCACCGGCGACAGCGCCATCCCGGCCGAGATGCGCCCCAGCATCGTGGCCTGCATCACGGTCGGGAAGCGCTCGCGCACGATCACCCGCCCGATCACCGTTCCGCAGCAGCCGCCCAGTGCCTGGAAGATGCGCGCGGCGACGATCGCGGTGACGCTGGTCGACCACGCACAGGCAACACTCGCGACCACGTAGAGGCACAGGCCGCCGAGCAGGACGGGACGGCGGCCGTAACGGTCGGACAACGGCCCCGACACCAGCATCGACAGCGCATAGCCGACCATGTAGAGGGTCAGCGTGAGCTGCAACTGGGCGTCGGTGCCGTGCAGCGCGTCCGCCATCGCCGGCAGCGACGGCAGGTACGCGTCGATCGTGACCCGCGGCAGGCACACGACGAGCATCAACAGGAACAGCCAGCCCCACTGGGGTAATGAACGCGTTTTCATGCGGTGAGCCCGTCTCCGGTCGGATTGATGTGGTCGACAGCAATCTAAGGTCAAAGTGATATAAGCTGAAGGGCCATTAAATCCGCCAATGACTGGACCACTATGTCGCGAGGCAAAGCCGCGATTCCGCTTGATCTGCCTTGCCCTGCCGGGTTGTCCACGGGCAGTCCGCAGTCGAAGCAGGAGTGCATCGCCGACGCGCTGCGCGACGCGATCCTAAAGCGCCTGCTTCCCGGTGACAGCCCGCTGCCGTCCAGCCGCACGCTCGCCGCACGCTGGGGCGTCGCACGGGGGACCGTCGAAGCGGCATACGACCGGCTGGGCTCCGAGGGCTACATCGCCCGCACGCAAGGGTCGGGGTCGCGGGTATGCGCGGTGGTGCCGGACAGCTATCTGCGCGCGGCCGCCCAGTCGCGCGACAACGGCCTTCCCCCTTCCGACGTGCGCCCCACGCCGGCGCGCACAACCGACGCGGCTGTGCCGGAACAAGGCGTGCGTCCGGGCGTCCCGTTCGTCGCGCGGCTCGCCGATCCCGGCCTGCTGCCGATGCAGCAATGGAAGAAGGCGCTCGGGGCCAGCCTGCTCGCCGCGACGGCGAACGACCTCGGGGCGACGCCGGCGCAAGGCGTCGAGGGCCTGCGCGACGAAATCGCCGCGTACCTGCGGGAATACCGCGGCATCCCGTGCGACGCCGGCGACATCTTCATCACGACCGGCATCCGCCACTCGATCGATCTCGTCGCGCGCTCGCTGCTCGCGCCCGGCTCGACGGTGCTGATGGAGGATCCCGGCTATGCGTCGGCGTGGCAGATTTTCACGATCGCGGGCGCGACTGTGATCGACGTGCCGGTCGATCGGGAAGGCATCGACACGGCGTCGCTGGGCCTGCACCCCGATGCGCGCGCGGCCTACGTGACGCCCGCCCATCAGGCGCCGCTCGGCGTCACGATGTCGGTGTCGCGCCGGCTCGAACTGCTCGACTGGGCGCAGCGCAACCGCGCGTGGATCATCGAAGACGACTACGACGGCGAATTCAGCTACCAGACCGCCCCGCTGCCCGCGCTGAAATCGCTCGACGCATGCGATCGCGTGATCTACTGCGGCTCGTTCAACAAGACGCTGTTCTCGGGGCTGCGCATCGGCTTCATGGTCGTGCCGGCGGAACTGCGGCCGGCGCTGTCGGCCGTTTGGCATGCGACCGCGCGCTCGGTCGGCGCAGCGCCTCAGCTGGCGCTGGCCCGCTTCATCGCGCACGGCGATTTTGCGAAGCACCTGCGCGCCGCGCGTCACGCGTACCGCCAGCGGCGCGACATCGTGCTCGACCAGTTGGCGAAGCACGCCGGCGGGCAATACACGGTGTCCGGCGAACACGCGGGCTTTCATTTCGTGCTGTGGCTGCCGCCCGGGATGGACGACGCGACGTATGTCGCGCAAGCCCATGCGGCCGGCGTCGAACTGCAGCCGATCCGCGGATTCTGTCGAAGCGCCCGGTGCGAAGCGGGCGTCGTCGTCGGGTATTCCGCATTGACGGCCGCGCACGCGCGGCATGGCGGCCGGCTGCTCGGCAAGCTGCTCGCGCACCCCGCATAGCCGCCCCTGTCATCGTTGCCGCGCCCCGCGGCAACCCGCCTCCCTCCCTTGCCTGACCGTGCCGCGCGACGCGAAACGCGCGGCCGCCGCCGCTGCGACCTCGGGAAATCCATGACACAAAGGACGCGATTGCTTACCTAAATGAAAGCAGGCTGAAAGTGCGCCGCAATTAACATCCGCTCCACTCGAACAACACTAGACGTTACTGGAGGAAGACATGCCGTTTGCACCGAAGCACCTCGCCGCCGCGCTGGCGGTCGTTCTGGGCACTGCCGCCGGCAGCGCCGCCGCGCAGGTTCCGGCCGGGTATCCGGGGAGCTACCAGGGCGTGATCGACGCCGCGAAGAAGGAAGGCAAGCTGATCGTCTACTCGACGACCGACACGGGCCTCGTGCGCCCGCTGATCAAGGACTTCGAAAGCCTGTACGGCGTGAAGGTCGAGTACAACGACATGAACAGCACCGAGCTGTATAACCGCTACATCAGCGAGAACGCGGCGAGCAGCACCAGCGCCGACGTGCTGTGGAGCTCGGCGATGGACCTGCAGGTCAAGCTCGTCAACGACGGACTGATGGCGTCCTACGATTCGCCCGAAAGCCCGAACGTGCCGCAATGGGCGCAGTACCAGAAGCAGGCGTACGGCACGACGTTCGAACCGCTCGCGATCGTCTACAACAAGCGCCTGATCCCCGAGAACGAAGCGCCGACCACGCGCGCCGACCTGATCAAGCTGCTCACCACGCAGGCCGACAAGTTCAAGGGCAAGGTCACGACCTACGACATCGAGAAATCAGGCGTCGGCTTCAACTACCTGACGCAGGATGCGCACGTGAACGAGAAGGTCACGTGGGAGCTCGTGAAGGCGATGGGCGCGACCGGCCCGAAGCTGCAATCGAGCACGGGCGCGATGATGGAGCGCATTTCGTCGGGCGAAAACCTGATCGGCTACAACATCATCGGTTCGTATGCGTACGCGAAGGCGAAGAAGGACAAGTCGATCGGCTACGTGTTTCCGAAGGACTACACGCAGGTCGTGAGCCGCCTCGCCACGGTGTCGAAGAAGGCGAAGAACCCGAACGCCGCGAAGCTGTGGGTCGACTACCTGCTGTCCAAGCGCGGCCAGACACTGATCGCGAACCAGGCGAACCTTTACGCGATCCGCGCGGACGTGACCGGCGAAACGTCGGCCGCGAGCCTCACGAAGGAACTCGACGATTCGCTGAAGCCGATCCAGATCGGCACCGGCCTGCTCGTCTATCTCGACCAGTCGAAGCGCCTCGCTTTCCTGAAGCAATGGCAGCAGGCGATCAAGCGCTGATCCGCTGACTGACCGCCGCCCGCCGCACACGGCGCGGGCGGCCCCTTCCCCTTACCGACTTCCTTGAGGCGGCCATCCGGATGGCCGCAGGGGCGAACTCATGCTTTCAACCAGCACACGCGGAACGGCACCGGCCGTTCCGCCCACCACCGGCCCGCGCGACGCGATTCCCGCGCTGCCGGTCAACAGCCTGCAACCGCTCGCCGGCATGCTGCGCTGGATCGTCGTCGCGGTGCTGACCATCGCGGTCGCGCTGCCGCTCGGCTTCATCCTGTTCCAGAGCCTGCTGTCCGCGCCGTTCTTCGATGCGAACAAGACGCTCGGCATCGAAGGCTTCCGCTTCATCTTCAGCGATCCCGACTTCTGGTCGGCCGTGAAGAACTCGTTCATCATCGCCGGCGGGATGCTGTTCATCTCGATCCCGCTCGGCGGCATCCTTGCGTTCCTGATGGTGCGCACCGACCTGCCCGGCCGCCGCTGGCTCGAACCGCTGCTGCTCACGCCCGTGTTCGTGTCGCCGATGGTGCTCGCATTCGGCTACGTGGTCGCGGCCGGCCCGGTCGGCTTCTACTCGGTGTGGTTCAAGGAACTGTTCGGGGTGCAAAGCGTGCCCTGGAACGTGTACTCGATCTTCGCGATCACGGTGATCGTCGGCCTCACGCACGTACCGCACGTGTACCTGTATTCGTCGGCCGCGCTGCGCAACCTCGGCTCGGACGTCGAGGAAGCCGCCCGCGTGACGGGCGCCCGCCCGTTCCGCGTCGCGCTCGACGTCAGCCTGCCGATGACGATGCCCGCGCTGCTGTTCGCCGGCGTGCTCGTGTTCTTCCTCGGCTTCGAGGTGTTCGGGCTGCCGCTCGTGCTCGGCGATCCGGAAGGCCACCTCGTGCTCGCGACCTACCTGTACAAGCTGACCAACAAGCTCGGCGTGCCGTCGTATCACCTGATGGCCGCGGTCGCGGTGTGCATCGTCGCGATCACGTTCCCGCTCGTGCTGCTGCAGCGCCGCCTGCTGAAGACCGCGAACCGCTTCGTCACCGTGAAGGGCAAGGCCGGCCGCGCGACGGTGCTGCCGCTCGGCGTATGGCGCTGGGTCGCGCTCGCGATCGTCGCGCTGTGGCTGATGTTGACCGTGATCGTGCCGATCTCGGGCATCGTGCTGCGCGCGTTCGTGACCAACTGGGGCGAAGGCGTCGCGCTCGCCGAGGTGCTGACGCTGTCGAACTTCATCGAACTGTTCGAGCAGGACAACCTGGTGCGCGCGATCGTCAACACGCTCGGCATCGGCGTGATCGGCGGCGCGCTCGCGATCGGCTTCTACTCGCTCGTCGCGTTCGCCGGCCACCGCCGCCCCGACTGGGCAACCAAGCTGCTCGACTACCTCGTGCTGCTGCCGCGCGCGGTGCCCGGCCTGCTCGCCGGCCTCGCGTTCCTGTGGATCTTCCTGTTCGTCCCCGGCCTGCGCGAGCTGAAGAACTCGATGTGGAGCATCTGGATCGCGTACACGGTCGTGTGGCTCGCGTACGGGATGCGGCTCATCCAGAGCGCGCTGCTGCAGGTCGGCCCCGAACTCGAGGAAGCCGGCCGCAGCGTCGGCGCGACGCGCAGCCGCGTGTCGCTCGACGTGACGCTGCCGCTTGTGCGCTTCGGCCTGCTCGCCGCGTGGCTGCTGATCTTCATGATCTTCGAGCGCGAATATTCGACGGCCGTCTACCTGCTGTCCCCCGGCACCGAAGTGATCGGCGCGCTGCTCGTGTCGCTGTGGGCGACCGGCGCCGTCGACCAGGTCGCCGCGCTTTCTGTCATCAACATTGCGATGGTCGGCGCCGGTCTCGGCGTGGCCCTGCGCTTCGGAGTGAAACTTCATGGATAAGCTCATCGTCGACGACCTGCACCTCAGCTACGGCGCCAATCCGATCCTCAAGGGCGTGTCGTTCGAACTGAAGGCCGGCGAAGTCGTGTGCCTGCTCGGCGCGTCGGGTAGCGGCAAGACCACGCTGCTGCGCGCGGTGGCCGGCCTCGAACAGCCGTCCGACGGCCGCATCCAGCTCGACGACCGCGTGTTCTTCGACGGCGCGCAGCGCGTCGACCTGCCCGTCGAGCAGCGCTCGCTCGGCCTCGTGTTCCAGTCGTACGCGCTGTGGCCACATCGCACCGTCGCCGACAACGTCGGTTACGGACTGAAGCTGCGCCGCGTCGCGCCGGCCGAACAGAAGCGCCGCGTGCAGGCCGCGCTCGACCAGCTCGGCCTCGGCCATCTCGCGGAACGCTTTCCGCATCAACTGTCGGGCGGCCAGCAGCAGCGCGTCGCGATTGCGCGCGCGCTCGTCTACAACCCGCCGGTCATCCTGCTCGACGAACCGCTGTCGAACCTCGACGCCAAGCTGCGCGAGGAAGCGCGTGCGTGGCTGCGCGAGCTGATCGTGTCGCTCGGTCTGTCGGCCCTGTGCGTAACGCACGACCAGACCGAGGCAATGGCGATGTCCGACCGCATCCTGCTGCTGCGCAACGGCCGCATCGAGCAGGAAGGCACGCCGGCCGAGCTGTACGGCGCGCCGCGCTCGCTGTACACGGCCGAGTTCATGGGCAGCAACAACCGGATCGACGCGCGCGTCGCGGCCGTCGACGGCGAACGCGTGACGCTCGCGGGCGACGGCTGGGAACTGCAGGCCGTGGCCCGCGACACGTTCGCGCCGGGCCAGGACGCGCAGGCCGTGATCCGCCTCGAGCGCGTGCAGGTCGCCGACGGCCCGGGCGCGAACCGGCTGCAGGCCGACCTCGTCACGTCGATGTATCTCGGCGACCGCTGGGAATACCTGTTCCATTGCGGCGAGATGCGCCTGCGCGCATTCGGCCACGTGCCGCGCGCAGCGGGCAAGCACTGGATCGAATTCCCGACCAACGACTGCTGGGCGTTCGCGAAAGCGGGCTGACCTGCGCGGCGGGCGCCACGCCCGCCACCTGCGCGCTTTCCGTCGTGTCATGACAGGCATGTCCGGCGGACGTCTTCGGGCGTCCGCCGCGGCGTGCCGCGCGCCGCATTCGCTTTACCCCGTTTCGCCTAGTTTCACCCACTCACAAGAACCAAGGAGACATCGTCAATGAAGTCACGCGCAGAACGTTCCCTTCGCGCCGCCGTCCTGACCGGCTCGGCCGCCGTCGCCGGCCTCACCGCAGGCGCCGCGCACGCACAGTCGTCGGTCACGATGTACGGGATCATGGATGCCGGCATCGAGTTCGCCAACCACGCGGCGCCGGAAGGCGGCAATTCGTACAAGCTCAAGTCCGGCAACAAGAACACGTCGCGCTGGGGCCTGCGCGGCGTCGAGGATCTCGGCGGCGGGCTGAAGGCCGTGTTCCGCCTCGAAAGCGGGATCGATCTCGCCAACGGTGCGTCCGACGACGGCCCCGACTCGATCTTCGGGCGCCGCGCAACCGTCGGCCTGAAGGGCAAGTGGGGCGAGATCTCGCTCGGCCGCAACTTCACCGTCACCTACGACTACATGCTGCCGTTCGACCCGATGGGTTATGCGCAGAACTACTCGTGGGCGACATCGTCGATGGCGACCGGCGGCCGCAAGGACGGCATGTTCACGCGTTCGTCGAATGCGGTGCGCTACGACGGCGAATTCAGCGGCTTCGAGTTCGGCGCGATGTACGGTTTCGGCAACGTGCCCGGCAGCGTGAAGACCAGCTCGAAGTACGATGCGGCGATCGGCTACGAGGGCGGCCCGTTCGCCGCGGTGGTCGCGTTCGACCGGCAGAACGGCGCGTCCGACAGCGTGACGCCGGCCGATCCGGTCAACTACATCCAGGGGATTCATGCGGGCCTGAGCTACGACTTCGGCAACCTGAAGACGATGGCCGGCTACCGCAACTACAAGCGCACGTATCGCACGAGCGCCGCGAACCAGTTGAGCGACATGTATTGGGTCGGCGGCTCGTACCAGTTCACGCCGACGTTCTCGTTGATCGGCGCCGTGTATCACCAGAACATCAAGGGCGGCACGGATGCCGATCCGACGCTCGTGTCGATGCGCGCGCAATACGCGCTGTCGAAGCGCACGGTGCTGTATGCGGCCGGTGCGTTTGCGATCGGGCAGCACGGACAGAAGGTCGGCGTATCGCGCGATGTCAACGGCTACGGCACCACGCAGGTCGGGGTGACGGCCGGGATTCAGCAGCGGTTCTGAGCCTGACGGCGGGTGGCGGCGCGCGCATTGCGCGCCGCATCACCGGCTCGCGGCTGGCCACCCTGCCCTGGGTGGTTGCACGAAGCGGTTCGCCGGACCAATCGGTATCCTGACGAGATCGCGTGCGCAAACGGTGCCAGCCGCGCGTGCGGCCAGGCGGCGCACCGCCCCATCGTCATCCGCTTTCGCGCATCGTGAACACCGGTCGCACCAGGCTGCTCGTGTCGCTCCAATGCACGCCGACGTCCGCCAGCGGCACGGCCCGCGTCTCGATCGTCAGGCCCGCCGGCCCGGCCGCGTCGAACACACCGCGCACCGACGCCAGCAGGCGCGGCAGCGACACGCTGCCGAGGCCGCTGCCCATCAGTTCGATGGCCGTCGCACGCAGCACCGCACCCGGCAACAGCACATCCGCGCCGCCGATCGAGCCGATCTGCACGAAACGCAGCCGGCGGCCATCGGGGGTCGCCTTCGCCGCAGCGACCAGCAACGCCTGCGCGCTGCTCCCCCACAGATAGTCGAGCACGACATCCACACCGGCGCGGAAATGCGGCTCGAGCGCCCGCGCCAAGTGCGCGTCGCCTTGTTGCAGCGACACGACGGCATCCGCGCCCGCGCCGAGTAATGCCTGCAGCGCGGCCGCGTTGCGGCCGGTCGCGATCACCTTCGCGGCGCCGAGATGCTTCGCGATCCGCACCGCCAGACGCCCCGACGTACCGGTCGCGCCGTTCACGAGCACCGTCTCGCCCGCGACGAGCCGCGCACGCTCGGTCAACGCGGCCCACGATGACATCCCTGGAATCGCGATCGCCGCGGCCGTTACGTCGTCGAGCCCGTCGGGCAACGGCACGCACCGCGTATCGGGCGTGATCGTGCGCTCGGCCATCGCGCCGAACGGTGCGGGCGAGCCGAAGAAATAGACGCGTTGCCCGTCGTCGAGACGGCCCACGCCGTCGACGCCGACGACGAACGGATAACGCCCGTCCGACGAGTAATGCGTGCCGGACGCACGCGCCTGCGCGATCCGGCTCAGCGCGGACGCAGTCACGTCGATCAGGTGGTGGCCCGGCATCGCACGCGGCGCTTCGAATTCCATATGGACGGGACGCTCGCCGGCGCCCGTCACGACTGCTGCTTTCATGGTGACTCCTTGAATCGGGATTCTCGATCGACGGTTCCGGTGCGCGTCAGCGTGCGTCGAGCCACGCGCGCAGCGCGGGATCGCGTACGTCCAGCACGTCGAACAGGCCAAGTGCGCGCAAAGCGGGCAATGCGTCGATCGTGTCGGCTTCCGCGCGCGCCCGGTCGGCGGGCGCGGCGTTCGGGTCGGTCAGCACCCGCGCGTTGACCAGGAACGCGCCGACGGTGCCCTTGCGGATCGTCGTTCCGTCGACCTCGATCCGGTCGGCTTGGTCGGGAAGCATCTGTTCGGCTCGCATCGTGTCGTACTCCGGTTGTTATCGATGGACGCAGTTTAGGCGTGCGAATCCGGCCGATCTCCGGTATAACGGCCATTCGATACCGATTTCCGGCCATGTCCGATCCACTTCTTCCCGCCCGATTCGTCACGTCCGACGACGGCCCGTTCGTCGTCGCTGCCGTCCTGTCGCAACGCGACCCGCGCGTGACGCCATCCCACTCGCATGCGCGCGGCCAGCTCGTCGGCGCGCTGAGCGGGCTGCTGACGATCGGGCTCGACGACCAGGACTGGGTCGTACCGGCCATTCATGCGATCTGGATTCCGCCGCATTGCCGGCATTCGCTGCGCTCGTTCGGACCGATTTCCGGCTGGTCGGCGTTCGTCGCCGAAGCGCGCTGTGCGGATCTGCCGGATACCCCGCGCGCGATCCGAACAACGCCGCTGCTGCGCGAAGCCGTGCAGCGCGCGGCAAGTTGGGGGGATTCGGAACTGGATGCCGCGCGGACGCGGATCGCCGACGTGATCCTCGATGAAATCACGTCGTCGGAGGTCGAAGCGCTGGGGCTGGTGCGGCCGCAGGATCCGAGGTTGATGAAGATCACCGATGCGCTTGCCGCGGATCTCGCGGACAACCGGCGGCTGGAGGAATGGGCCGAATGGGCCGGCATCAGCGCGCGGACGATGAGCCGTCGCTTCGTCGCGGAGACGGGGCTGACGTTCGCGCAGTGGCGTCAGCAGGCAAGGTTGCTGCGGGCGCTGGAGCGCATTGCCGACGGCGTGCCGGTGACGACGATCGCGCTCGATCTCGGGTACGACAATGTGAGCGCGTTCATCGACATGTTCCGGCGTGCGTTGGGGACGACGCCGGGGAGGTATATGGAGGATGGGCGGGAGCCGCGAAGCGCGGTATAGAAAGCGGATCGCGCGAAGTCATTGAACCGGGCGCACCGCATAACACCACCTCAAAGAATTGCCCGGTAGGCTTCGAGTGCTTTGCACGTCTGGACCATGCCTTGACGTTGCAGGATCTCCAGATATCGATCTGCGGTCACTGGCGGATACTTGAGCGTTTCTCGTTGCCGCCGCGCAGCCGCAACGACCGCCGCAGGCTCAAGATCGAAAAGATTATCGACGAACTCGTCGGGGTGCTGGGCCTCGACGCCGTACTGCGACAGTCCCTCGTCCGGGAAATCTTTCTGATTGAACGTCACGATCACACTAGCGTTGCAACGGATTGCAGCCGCAAGTACGTGACGATCATCGGCATCAGGAAGCGTAAGCCCATCGATCAGCGATTCATATCCGGTCACGACAGCATCGGGTATTGCCCGATCCATCAGACACGACGTCCGATCAAGCTGCTCGGCGCTCAAGTCGGGGCGATTGCGCAGCAGGTTACGCTTCCACTCGTTGTGAATATGCGCGCTCCAGCGAGCGCGGAAGCATCCACTCAACGCAAGCCGCATCAGAAAATCGCGAAGCGGCGCGGGATAAAGCACACAGGCATCATAGACGGCCGTGAACGGCGAACTCGTCATTCGTAGCCCATCCGCAACTCCTGAGCCTGCCTGCTCAACTCATCCATTGCGTCGGCACTCGCCTGATCGCGCTCTGCCTTGTAATGCATCAGATCGGAAAAACGCACACGCCGATGCTTGCCCGTCCGGTGATACGGCAACGCATTCGATTCAAGCAGCTTGATCAGGTGCGGGCGAGAAACATTGAGCAAATCTGCCGCTTCCTGAGTCGTCAATTCCGCGTGAACCGGTACGACCTTGACCGCGTTGCCGTCGGCCAGCTCCGCGAGAATATCTACCAACAGCCGAAGTGCCGACGTCGGGAGCTCAACCTGATGCGCGCGATTCTCGTCGTCAAAGATCTGAATGCGCTGCGTATCGGTTCGCGTTGCGAGATACGCCGCCAGCGTGCGCTGCCCTTCGACAGCCGCCTGCATCTCGCGCTCGACAGGCAAGATCACGTCGGGTGTCGTGGTATGGGGCATCGCGCTCTCCAATCGAGGGTTTCAGAAGTGCACCAGCTTATTCGAAATAAACGAAAATCGCAATAATCGAAACTTGATATAACCCCAATTATTTCAACGACACCCCGCTTGGCTCAGTACGTCCCATCCCCCTTCTTCACGACCTCGCCGCCCTTCCCCTTGAACTGCGCAGCCAACCGCTCCGCACTCCTCGCCAGCAGCGTCGTATCCACTCCAACCGCGACGAACAACGCCCCCGCTTCCAGATAACGCCGCGCGGCGGCCTCATCCGCGCTGAGAATGCCCGGCGCCTTGCCAGCCGCCTTGATCGTCCGGATCGCGCCGTCGATTGCCGCCTGCACGTCCGGATGCCCCGGATTGCCGAGATGCCCGAGGTCCGCAGCCAGATCCGCCGGCCCGATGAACACGCCGTCGACGCCTTCGACCCGCGCAATCGCATCGATCGCATCGAGCCCCGCCCGTGTCTCGACCTGCACGAGCACGGCCATCTCGTCGTTCGCGCGATGCAGGTAGTCACCGACGCGATTCCACCGCGACGCCCGCGCCAGCGCACTGCCGACACCGCGAATCCCGTGCGGCGGATAACGCGTCGCCGCCACCGCCGCGCGCGCTTCATCCGCGCTCTGCACCATCGGCACGAGCAAGGTCTGCGCGCCAAGGTCGAGCACCTGCTTCACGATCACCGGATCGTTCCACGGCACGCGCACGACCGGATGCGACGGATACGGCGCGATCGCCTGCAGTTGCGCGAGGATCGTCGGCACCGTGTTCGGCGCATGCTCGCCGTCGATCAGCAGCCAGTCGAAACCGGCGCCTGCGACGACTTCGGCGCTGTACGGATTCGCGAGCCCGAGCCACAGCCCGACCTGCGCGTCGCCACGTGCAAGCGCGGCCTTGAATACATTCGAAGGAATCTGCATCGCTCGCTCACCTCATTCGAAGTAGCACTGGATCGTCCCTAGCGGGCCGTAGTCGACGCTGAACGTGTCGCCCGGCCGCGCCGCGCACGGCCGCGTGAACGACCCGCCGAGCACGATCTGCCCCGGTTCCAGCGCGACGTCGAAGCGCGCCAGCCGGTTCGCGAGCCACGCGACGCCGTTCGCCGGATGGTTCAGCACGCCGGCCGCGACGCCTGTTTCCTCGACCACGCCGTTGCGCGACATGATTGCCGCGACCCAGCGCAGGTCGACGTCCTGCGGCTTCACGGGCCGCCCGCCGATCACGACGCCCGCGTTCGCGGCATTGTCGGCGATCGTGTCGAACACCTTGCGTGGCCGTTTCGTATCAGGATCGATCGACTGGCTGCGCGCGTCGATGATCTCCAGCGCCGGCACCACATAGTCGACCGCGTCGTACACGTCGAAGATCGTGCAGTCCGGGCCCGTCAGCCGCTTGCCGAGCACGAACGCGAGTTCGACCTCGACGCGCGGCACGATGAAGCGGCCGGTGGGAATCGTGCCGCCGTCGGCGAAGAACATGTCGTCGAGCAGCGCGCCGTAGTCGGGCTCGTCGATCTGCGACGTGTTCTGCATCGCCTTCGACGTGAGGCCGATCTTGTGGCCTTTCAGCGTGCGGCCTTCCGCGAGCTTGAGGGCCACCCACGCGCGCTGGATCGCATACGCGTCGTCGATCGTAATGTCGGGATGGTCGAGCGAGATCTGGCGGATCTGCTTGCGCTCGCGCTCGGCGTCGTGCAGACGCTGCGCGAGCTGGTCGATGATGGCGGGTTCGAGCATGGTCGGATCGGGAATGGGGTTCAACCGGCCCGCTTGTAGCGGGCGTGAATGTTGTTGTGCTTGTACGAGCCGCTTTCGCTGAACTCGGTCAGTTCCATCGACAGCGCAAGGTAGCGTTTCGCGTACAGCTCCGCGAAATGCGCCTTGATCGCGTCGAACAGCGCGTCGCACGCAGCCTTCTTCGTCTCGTCGCTGCGGCCCGAGCCGATCTTCAGCGTCACGTGGACGAACGCGTCGTCCTCCGTGCCGTCGGCAACGCAGTAGTCCTGCAACTCGATCGCGCGCGAGCGGATTCCGCCCGTCGGGAACACGCCACCCTGCGCGATCAGCGTGGCGTTGATCGTGCGCAGCAGCGCGGGAATGCGCGCGTCGTCGCGGATGTTCGCGGTGTATTCGACGACGATATGGGGCATGGCTAGTCTCCTGTCGAATGCGTGGCGTTCAGGACAACGGAAAGATCGCGTTGATCTGTCCGGTGCCTGAACTCGCGAAATAGTCGGTGACGATCTCGACGGGCTTGTCGTAGCGATCCCAGCCGAGCAAGCCGAGCAGCATCGCCGTGTCGTGCATCCCGCCTTCGCCGTGGCAATGCGTGTTGTACTCGGGCAGCATCGCGCAGAAGGTCTTGAAATCGCCCTGCTTCCACAGCTCGACCACGCGCAGGTCGACCTGCCGGAAGAATTCTCGGCTGATCTCGTGGATCGATTCCTCGGGGCTGCCGTTGTCGTTGAAGCGGTGCGACAGCGAACCGCTCGCGAGAAACGCGACGTTCGAATCGCTCTTCTCGATCGCTTCGAGCAGCGCCTCGCCGAAGCGCCGGCTTTCGTCGAGCTGATGCCACATGCACCAGCCGGCGATCGACACGACCTTGAAGTGCTGGTCGGCGTTCATGTAGCGCATCGGCACGAGCGTGCCGTATTCGAGTTCGAGGCTGTCGATCTCGTGCGCGCGCGTCGCGATCCCGCGCTCGGTGGCCGTCTCGGCGATCAGCCGGCCGAGCGCCGGGTTGCCCGGATACGCGTACTGCATGTCGCGGATGAAATGCGGCAGCTCGTTGCTCGTGTACGTGCCCGCGAACCGCGCATTGCAGTTCACGTGATAGCCGGCGTTGACGAGCCAGTGCACGTCCGACACGACGATCGTGTCGACGCCGAGCGCGCGGCAGCGCTCGCCGATCAGTTGATGGCCGCGGATCGCCGCCTCGCGGCAGCCGTGATGCCTGCCGGGCAGTTCCGACAGGTACATCGACGGCACGTGCGTGATTTTTGCGGCGAGGGACAGTTTGCCCATCGTTCAAGTCTCCGTATGGTTCTTTCGTGCTGCCAGACGACCCGCGCCCGTTACACGCCCCAGCGCGGAATGTGATGCGAACCCATCGAGATGCACACGTTCTTGATCTCCGCGAACACCTCGAAACTGTACTCGCCGCCCTCGCGTCCGGTGCCCGATTCCTTCACGCCGCCGAACGGCTGGCGCAGGTCGCGCACGTTCTGGCTGTTCACGAACACCATCCCGGCCTCGATGCCGCGCGCGAGGCGATGCACCTTGCCGACGTCCTGCGTCCAGATGTACGAAGCAAGACCGTACGCGGTGTCGTTCGCGAGCCGCAGCCCTTCGTCTTCGTCCTCGAACGGAATGATGCAGGCGACCGGACCGAAGATCTCTTCTTGCGCGACGCGCATCCGGTTGTCGACGTCGGCCAGCACGGTCGGCCGCACGAAGTTGCCGTTGCGCAGATGGTCGGGCAGGCCCGCCGGCTTGTCCGCGCCGCCGGCAACCACGCGCGCGCCTTCCTGCTCGCCGATGCGGATGTAGCCCGTCACCTTCTCCCAGTGCTGGCGCGTGATCATCGCGCCGAGGTTCGTGGCCGGATCGGACGGATCGCCGACCACCAGGTTGTTCGCGCGGCGCGCGAATTCCTGCACGAAGCGGTCGTAGATCGTGCGCTGCACGAAGATCCGCGAGCCGGCCGTGCAGCGTTCTCCGTTGATCGAGAAGATCGTGAACAGCGATGCGTCGAGCGCGCGGTCGAAATCGGCGTCGTCGAAGATCAGCACCGGCGACTTGCCGCCGAGTTCCATCGAATACTTCTTGAGACCGGCACGCTCCATGATCCGCTTGCCGGTGACGGTGCCGCCGGTGAACGACACCGCACGCACGTCCGGATGGCGCACGAGCGCATCGCCGGCCGTCGCGCCATAGCCCTGCACGACGTTGAGCACGCCCGGCGGAATGCCGGCTTCGAGCGCGAGGCGGCCGAGCTGGTCGGCCGTCAGCGGCGACAGCTCCGACATCTTCAGCACGGCCGTGTTGCCGAGCGCGAGGCACGGCGCCGTCTTCCACGTCGCGGTCATGAACGGCACGTTCCATGGCGACACCAGCGCGCACACGCCGACCGGCTGGTACAGCGTGTAGTTCAGCATCTGGTCGTCGACCGGATAGGTGCGGCCGTTCATCTGTACGCACACTTCCGCGAAGAAGTTGAAGTTCTCGGACGCGCGCGGAATCAGCTGCTTGCTCGTCTGCGCGATCGGCAGGCCGGTGTCCTGCGTCTCCAGCGCCGCGAGCATCGGCACGTTCTTCTCGATCAGCTCGCCGAGCTTGCGCATCAGCTTCGCGCGCTCCTTGGCGGGCGTGTTCGCCCATTTCGGGAAGGCTTCCTTCGCGGCGCGCACCGCCGCGTCGACTTCGGCCTCGCCGCCCGATGCGACGTCGGTGATGACATCGCCTGTCGCGGGATTCAGCGTCGTGAACGTCTCGCGGCTCTCGACTTCGCGGCCGTCGATCCAGTGCTTGATGGTCATGCTCTCTCCTTGGGCGACGGGCTCAGCCGGCGCGATAGTAGTCTGCTTCGCCGACGATCGTGTTCACGAGCCGGCCAATCCCTTCGATCTCGGTCACGACCTCGTCGCCCGGCTTCGTATCCGCCAGCCCTTCCGGCGTGCCGGTCAGGATCAGGTCGCCCGGCGAGAGCGTCATGAAGCCGCTGATGTGCTCGATCAACGCCGGCACGTCGAAGATCATGTCGCGCGTGCTGCCGCGCTGCGTCTCCTGGCCGTTCACCGTCGTGCGCAGCGTCAGGTCGCCCGCATCGCCGATCTCGTCGCGGCTGACGAACCACGGCCCGAGCGGCGTGCAGGTGTCGCGGTTCTTCACGCGCAGGTTCGGACGGTAGTAGTTCTCGAGATAGTCGCGGATCGCGTAGTCGTTCGCGACCGTATAGCCGGCCACGTAGTCGAGCGCCTGCGCGCGGCTCACGTTGCGCGCGGGCCGGCCGATCACGACGGCCAGTTCGCACTCGTAGTGCATGTGGGTGGCATCCGCCGGGCGCACGGTGCGCGACCGGTGGCCGACGAACGTGTTCGGCCCCTTCAGGAAGATCAGCGGCTCGCTCGGCGCCTTGAACGCGAGCTCCTTCGCGTGGTCGGCGTAGTTGAGGCCGAGCGCGAACGTCGTGCGCGGCGCGACGGGCGGCAGCCATTCGACCACCTCTTCGGCGACGACTCTCCCCGTATCGAGGCGGATTGCGCCGTCGCCGGCCGGTTCGGCGGCATGCAGTGCGCCGTTGTAGATCACGCGCGCCGTCTTCATCGTGCTTCCTCCGCAATCAGCGTGTGCCGCAACGTGCCGATACCGGCGGCGGCGATCTCGATCGTGCTGCCCGCGCGGGCGCGCGGTGCGCCGCCCGCGACGCCGAGCAGCAGTACGTCGCCCGCGTCGAACGACATGAAGGCCGTCACGTCGGCGATCAGTTCGCGCACCGAGCGAATCAGCGTGGCCGTCGACGTGGACACGGCAACCTCGCCGTCGATCCGCACGGTCAGGCCGATCGCGTCGACATCGCCAAGCGCGGTGGCCGGCACGATGGCCGGGCCCAGCGGGCAGAAGCCGTCGCGGCACTTGAAGCGCACCGCAGGACGGTAGTAATCGGGATGCGGCACCGACACGTCACTCGCCAGCGTGAAGCCGTGAAGGTAGTCGAGCGCCTGCTCGGCCGGCACGCGCGTCGCGCGCCGGGCGAACACGACGGCCACCGACGCGCCGATCTCCAGCGCGTCGACGCCGGCCGGCACGACGACAGCCGCGCCGTCGGCCGCATGCGTGTTGGCGGGCTTGATGTACAGGATCGGCGCCTGCGGCGGGCGGCCGTAAGGCGGTGCGTTCACGGCATCGCCGAGCGCGTCGAGTGCCGCGCGCTCGTTGAGCAGCGCACCGTAGACGGTACCGATGGCGACCGGCAACGGCGGCGCCGCGGTCGTGCAAGACAGCTCCATGCGTCATTCCCCTGCCGCGCGTCGCGGCGCATCGTCAATAGTTAATATCTTAAGTAAACAATCGGGCGCTGGCAACCTCGATTACCCTGATATGCGAAATTCACTACCCGCGGCTGTTAAGATTGATGCGTCCCCGTCCACTGCTCATCCCGATGAACCGTACGCTCGACCATCGCAACCTGGCCATGCTGCTGCTCGAGGCCCGCGAAACGCTGATGGGCCTGTTTCGCCCCATTCTCAAGGAATTCGCGCTGACCGAACAGCAATGGCGGATCATCCGCGTGCTCGACGGCGAACCGGCGCATGCGCTCGAAGCGGGACAGATCGCGCGGCGCTGCTGCATCCTGAGCCCGAGCCTCACAGGCGTGCTGGAACGGATGGAGCGCGACGGCCTGATCACGCGCACGCGCGCGCAGGAAGATCAGCGCCGGCTGCTGGTCAGCCTGACGCCGCAAAGCAGGAAACTGGTCACGGAAATCGGTCCGCGGATCGACGAGCAGTACCGGCAGCTCGAGTCGCGGTTCGGCCAGGACGGCCTCGAAGACATCTATCGCGCGCTCGACCGGCTCATCGAGCTCGGCGGCAACACGTGATGACAGCCCCCGCTCCCGCCTGATGCGGGAACAGGGGCCGGTGCAGCGCGGGCGGTCAGTGCAGCGCGCCGCGCATCAGCTCGGTCACGGCCACGCCACGCGACGTGCGCATGCATTCCTCGACGTAATCGATGAACGGCAACGGCTCGAAATCGATTTCATCGCGCACGCGGCGGTTGTCGAACACGCGATCGACCGTCGCGAATTCCCCGCAGCGCTGCAGCGCCCGGCCGATCACGCGTTCGAGTGCCGGATCGTTCCGCCCGAGCACATCGCGCACCACGAGCGGCAATTCGGCCGGCGCACACGCCGCGTAGCGCGGCGCGCCCGTCATCCCCGCCGCCTCGTCCATCGCGCGCACGATCTGCGCGACCTGCGGCGCCTCGTCGCCGGCCGACACGTGATACAGGTCGTGCGCGAGCGTCGGCTTGACGGCCAGCAGCATCGTCGCGCGCGCCACGTCGTCCACCGACACGATGTCGATGCGCGTCATCGGCCGCGCGGTGAAGCGGCGCGCGGCATGCGCGAGCCGGAACATCCAGAACGAATTCGGCGCGGGCCGCGTACCGAGCACCGTGTGGCCGACCACATGCGACGGCCGCACCACGACGAGCGGCAGCCCGAGCGCGCGCAGGCGCTGCTCGGTTTCCGCCTTCGCGTGCAGGTAGTCCGCCGCGAGCACCGCACCCGGCAGGCCTTCTTCGTCGCGCGCGACGTCGTTCGCCGCGTCGCCTGCCACCTCTTCCTGCACGATCCCGCCGCGGCCCGCATGCGCGTAGGCCGTGCCGACATACACGAAGCGCTGCAGGCGCGGCGCCCGTGCGAAGCGTTCGGCGAAGCGCACCGCATCGGCGATGTCGGCCCGCAGGTGCGCGCCATCGGCCGGCGATGCATGGCCTGCGCAATGAATCACGTGCGTCGCGGCGGCGAGGCGCGACGCGTCGGCGCCGTGCCACACGTCGCCGAGCGCACCGACGATCACGTTCGCATCGGTCAGGCGCGACGCCCAGTAAGGCGCGAGCCCCGCGCGCAGCGCCGCTTCGCGCAGCCGCGCGACGGCGTGGCCGCGATTCTGAGCGCGCACGACGCAAACGATGCGGTCGAGCAGCCCCGCATTGACGAGCGCCGTCAGTACGGTACTGCCGATGAAGCCGGTTGCGCCGGTCAGCACCAGGCGCCCGACGTTCGCCGCCGCGACCGGTGCGCTGGCCGGCGACACGAGGCTCGTCCGCCAGTTGAGCGACAACGCGGTTTTCCAGATCAGCACGATAGTCTCCTTCGAAGAATCGGCCGGGCGGCGCAACGCCCGCGGTTGCGGGCTGCGCACGGCTCACCGGCCGGGCCGGGGCCTGACGCGCGCCCCGGCAGTCCCGATCGGGCGTGCGGCCCGCGATCGCGTCGATCGCGTCTCTGGCTCGAGGCGGCGGCAGCCGCCGAGGACGGGCGTCCGCGGCACTGGATCGGGAAGATCCCAGTGTGGGGCCCGACCGCAGGCAAGTCTGTCCCGAAAGTTTCGTGAAAGTGTGCCGATTTGTACGCGATTGTCGGAGTCTGTCGTACCGGCCGCGCCGTCAAAACGCCGCAATATCCGGTCGGGCCGCCTTTCGAGGGCGCGGCGCCGCCGTGGTCGGCCGGGTTTCTGCAACCGGCCGCACGCGACAGATCGACGCGCCTCGCGGCCATGTCATCCCATGTCTCGAAGGTCGACCCGGCCCCCATCGGCACCGCGATCGCCGATGCGCGTGTGTTTGCGCGCACACCGCCGGAATAACCATGAATCGTCAGACGTCGTTCCATCTGAAAACCGCAATGAACTCAATATGAATTTATTGCGCTTTATCACTTGCGTTTCACACCAGTCTATCTAGACTGTTCAAGTCAAAACGGTCGAATGTGTCATTTTTTTAGGAGACGATCACAATGCGCCTCACCATTCGGATTAATGGCAGCGAATCGGCAACCCGGCATTCCTTCGCGGTCCTGTGGGTCGATACCGACGAGGGGCTGTGGTCGCGCGAGGCACATCAGGGCATGGATCTTCCGACCTGGGGCAAGGTCCGCGACGTCGAGGGCGCAATGGCGCTCTGCGCGGCCGATGGCGGGAATGCCGTGTGCCAGTTGAAGGGGCTGTCGTTCGACGCGACGCAGCGCGAACAGGGCCCTGCGGTGCTCGCCGGCAATCACCCCGGCGCGTGGCGGCTGCAAGCCGTCGATCGCTGCACCAGCGAGCCGGAATACCGGGAATTCATTTCCGTCGCCCGATAGAAATAATCGATGTAATTCGTCTGCGGTTTTCGGGCTAATTCCGGTTTCAGCGATATTCATTTCGATATTCAGTATTAACGGCGCCCCATTTCGGGGCGTTTTTCATTTTCCGGTTTAAAGAAATAACCGCGAACCGGGCAATTGATCGCACAGCGGGGACGGTCGGCGTCTGCCATAACCAAGATCGTGCCCCCCGGATCGACACGCAGCGGATCGCCCGCCGTTCATCGCCTGCCGCGTCGGTGAAATTCCGCTTCCGCCCTGCCTTTCCCTCCCCTTTTCTCCCCATGTCGAAGCACCTGCACCCGCTTTTTCTCGGGGCCGGAACATACTTTCCCCACACGGTGTTTACTCATTTATTACAATCGCATTATCCAGACTGACTCGCCGCCCCTCGGCGGCCCGACCCGGCCATTGCATGAGCGTGAAAAAGAAGACCCACCCCGCCGATCCGTACGCGGCCGCGACCAAGAACCCCATGCTCGCGTCACGCCTGCCGATGTGGCGCTCGAAGCTGATCGTGATCCTCGTGTTCCTCGCGTTCGCCGCGCTGATCGGCCGCGCGTTCTGGGTGCAGGTCGCAAACAAGGAGTTCTACGTCGGCCAGGGCCAGAAACGCTACCAGCGCACGATCGAGCTCGACGCGACGCGCGGGCGCATCGTCGACCGCAACGGCGCGATGCTCGCAGTCAGCCTGTCGACCTATGAAATCTGGGCGAACCCGAAACAGGTCGCCGACACCGACTACCCGCAGATCTCGAAGCTGCTCGACATGCCGCTCGTCGAGGTCAAGCGGCGCCTCGGCAACGACAAGACGTTCGTGCTGCTCAAGCGGCAGGTCGACGCGGACACCGCGGGCAAGCTCGACAAGCTCGCGATCGACGGCGTCACGCAGATCGCCGATTCGAAGCGCTTCTACCCGGAAGGCGAATCGGCGGCGCACGTGGTCGGCTTCACGAACGTCGAGGACAAAGGCCAGGAAGGCGTCGAGCTCGCGGCGAATGCGCGCCTGGTGGGCACGTCCGGGCAGCGCGAGGTGATCCGCGACCGGCTGGGCCGCATCGTGTCGGACACGCGCCCGCTCGTCCCGGCGCAGCACGGCGCGACGATCGAACTGACGATCGACCGCCGCATCCAGCAGCTCGCGTTCAGCCAGCTCAAGGCGGCCGTGGTCGAGAACAACGCGGTGGCCGGCAGCGTCGTGGTGCTCGACGCGCAGAACGGCGAGATCCTCGCGCTCGCGAACTACCCGACCTTCGACCCGAACGACCGCGCGCGCCTCACCGGCCAGCAGTTGCGCAACCGCGCGGTGATCGACACGTTCGAACCGGGCTCGACGATCAAGCCGCTCGTCGTCGCGTTGTCGATCGACGAGCGCAAGGTGTCGCCGAACACGATCATCAACACATCGCCGGGCACCTACAAGATCGGCCCGGCCGTGATCCACGACACGTCGAACCACGGCTCGCTGACGGTCGCGCAGGCGCTGCAGAAGTCGAGCAACGTCGCGCTCGCGAAGCTCGCGCTGAACCTGCCCGCCGAAACGATCTGGAACAAGTACCAGGAATACGGGATCGGCCGCGCGCCGGAACTGACGTTCCCGGGCGTCGCATCGGGCCGGCTGCGCGGCTACAAGCGCTGGCGGCCGATCGAACAGGCGACGATGGCATACGGCTACGGCCTGTCGATGTCGCTGCTGCAGATCGCGCAGACCTACACGGCCTATGCGGGCGACGGCACGCTGCACCCGGTGTCGCTGCTGAAGAACGGCACCGACCAGCAGACGATCGATGCGCATCGCGGCCACCGCGTGACGTCGGCGCAGACGGCCGCGTCGATCCGCTCGATGCTCGAGATGGCGGTCGGCGAAGGCGGCACGGGGCGCCGCGCGCGCGTCGACGGCTACCGGATCGGCGGCAAGACGGGTACCGCGCGCAAGCAGGTCGGCGCGACCTATGCGAAGGGCAAGTACCGTGCGCTGTTCGCCGGGATGGCGCCGATGAGCAACCCGCGCCTGATCGTCGCGGTGATGATCGACGAGCCGCGCGGCAAGGGCTACTACGGCGGCACGGTGGCTGGCCCGGTGTTCGCGTCGGTCACGAGCGGCTCGCTGCAGCTGCTCGGCGTGCCGCCCGATGCACCGGTCGAGCCGGAGAAGACGCCGCCGGCGAAGGCCGTTGCGCCGCAGAAGACGGTGGCTGCGCCGAAAGCGACGACGCAGGCAAAGACGGCCGCTGCGCCTAAAACGGCCGCGACGCTGAAGACTGCCGCGCCGTCGAGAGCGCCGGCGCAGACAAACACGGCGGCGGGCTGATCGACGCAGCCCGCGCGACGCGCCGCCCACCGGCGCGCGCGTCACGCCCCGACAGCCGCGTCGCCGCCGCACATCTCCCCGCCATCGGGCACCGTCCCACTTTCTAGGAACGCCGCGCATCATTTGAGCGTTCCCGCTGCCTCCTCCTACAATTTTTCAGCGCGTCGGGCAGCCCTGCCCGGGTGCGCGACTACAACAAAGGAGAGAGACGCATGCGATTCCACTGGAAGACGCTCGCACTGGCCATCGCGAGCGCGGTGCTGGTCGGCGGGGTGCCCGCCCATGCCGCCGACCCCGCCGATCTGAAAATCGGCTTTCTCGTCAAACAGCCGGACGATCCGTGGTTCCAGGACGAATGGCGCTTCGCCGAACAGGCGGCGAAGGAAAAGCATTTCACGCTGATCAAGATCGCGACGCCGAGCGGCGAAAAGGTATCGACCGCGCTCGACAGCCTCGCCGCGCAAAAGGCGCAGGGCGTGATCATCTGCGCGCCCGACGTGAAGCTCGGCCCCGGCATCGCCGCCAAGGCGAAGCGCGCGGGGATCAAGCTGATGTCGGTCGACGACCAGCTCGTCGACGGCCGCGGCGCGCCGCTCCAGGGCGTACCGCACATGGGCATCTCCGCGTACAAGATCGGCCAGCAGGTCGGCCAGGCGATCGCGGACGAAACGAAGCGGCGCGGCTGGAATCCGGCCGAGGTCGGCATCATCCGGATCGCGTACGACCAGTTGCCGACCGCCAAAGAGCGCACGACCGGCGCGGTCGATGCGCTCAAGGCCGCCGGTTTCCCGGCCGCGAACGTGATCGACGCGCCCGAAATGACGGCCGACACCGAAGGCGCATTCAACGCGGCGAACATCGCGCTCACCAAGCATGCGAATTTCAAGCGCTGGGTGGCGTTCGGCTCGAACGACGACACGACGGTGGGCGCGGTACGCGCCGCCGAGGGGCGCGGCATCGGCGCCGACGCGATGGTCGCGGTCGGCATCAACGGCAGCCAGGTCGCGCTCAACGAATTCGCGAAGCCGAAGCCGACCGGCTTCTACGGCTCGATCCTGCTGAATCCGCGCCAGCACGGCTACCAGACGAGCATCAACATGTACGACTGGATCATGAAGAACCAGGCGCCGCCGCCGCTCGTGCTGACGTCCGGCACGCTGATCACGCGCGACAACGAAAAGCAGGCGCGCGCCGCGCTCGGTCTGTGAGCCAGCCCAAGGAGCCGACATGACACGCACCACCCTCGTGACGGGCGCCGCCGGCGGCATCGGCCAGGCGCTGTGCCGCACCTTCCTCGCGGCCGGCGACCGCGTGCTCGCGCTCGACCGCGACCGCACGGCGCTCGACCGCTTCCTCGATACGCTCGGCGACGCGCGCGCGACGCCGGTCGTCGACGACCTGACCGACGTCGAGCGGTTGCGTTCGCTGCTCGCATCGCATCCGCAAGCCGACGTGCTCGTCGCGAACGCGGGCACGGCGGCGTCGACCACGCTGCGCGACACGACGCCCGCCACCTGGCGCACGGATCTCGACGCGAACCTGACGGCCACCTACGTGAGCGTCGAAGCCGTGCTGCCCGGCATGCGCGAGCGAGGGCGCGGCGCGATCGCGATCATCGGTTCGGTCAACGGTGTGCATGCGCTCGGGCATCCGGCGTACAGCGCGGCGAAGGCCGGGCTGATCAGCTACACGAAATCGCTCGCGATCGAATACGGCCGCGACGGCGTGCGCGCGAACATTGTGCTACCGGGCACCGTGAAGACACCCGCGTGGGAAGCGCGCGTGGAGCGCAACCCGCAGGTGTTCGAGCAATTGAGGAAGTGGTATCCGCTGGACGATTTCGCGACACCAGACGACGTCGCGCAGGCTGCACTGTTCCTGTGTTCGCCGGCCGCGCGGATCATCACCGGCGTCGCACTGCCCGTCGACGGCGGCCTGCTGGCCGGCAACCGCGTGATGGCGCAGGAACTGACGCTGGAGACGTTCTACTGATCGTGAAGCGGTGCGCGGGGCCGGCGGCCGCCCGGGCCGCCGCGCCCTGCCCGGTGCGCGGCGCGATGCCGCGCGCCCTTAATGCGCAGCGGCCGCAACCGGCTTCGTCATCCTGCCGAGCACGTGCTCGGTCATCCCGCGCGCGAGTTCGGTCTCGCCCATGAAAACGGTGCCGATGCCCTCGTTCGACAGCAGCGCGGCCTCGTCGCCGCTGTTCGTGCACAGCACGACCTCGAGCGCCGGGTTCAGCGTGCGCGAGATCTCGACGATCTGCCGCACGTCGAACACATCGGGCAGCGTGACGACCAGCATCCCGGCGCGCGCGATGTGCGCCTGGACGAGCACGATCGGCTCGATCGCATCGCCCGACACGGCCGCGATACCGTCCGCGCGCAGCTTCTCGACGAGCTCGCGATTCTGCTCGACGACGACATACGCGATGCCGCGCTCATCCAGCGCGTGCGCGATCCGCGTGCCGACCTTGCCGTAGCCGACGATCACGACCTGCCCGGTCAAGTGCGTCTGCGGCGTCGACATCGGCAGCGCGGCGAGCGGATCGTCGCGTGCCTCGAGCTTGCGCGCGAACGCCGAATGCTTGCGAATCCACACGAGCGCCGGATCGATCATCGCGAACAGCAGCGTGTTCATCGCGATCGAGATCAGCGCGACCGCCAGAATCAGGCTCTGCCCCTCGGCCGACAGCAGCCCGAGCGCACGGCCGAGCCCTGCGAGGATGAACGAGAACTCGCCGATCTGCGCAAGCCCCGCGCCGACCGTCAGCGCGGTGTTCAGCGGATAGCGGAACGCGATCACGAGCGCGACCGCCGCGAGCGTCTTGCCGATCACCACGATCGCCGCGACCTCGATCACGTGCAGCGGCTCCGCGAGCAGGATCTTCGGGTCGAACAGCATCCCGACCGAAATGAAGAACAACACCGAGAACGCGTCGCGCAGCGGCAGCGTCTCGTCGGCCGCGCGCCGGCTGAATTCCGACTCGCGCATCATCATCCCGGCAAAAAATGCGCCGAGTGCGAACGACACGTCGAACAGCTTCGCCGCGCCGAACGCGATGCCGACAGCGGCCGCGATCATGCACAGCGTGAACAGCTCGCGCGAGCCCGTGCGCGCGACGAGCCACAGAATGCGCGGAAACACGCGCTTGCCGACCACCAGCATCAATGCGATGAACGCCGCGACCTTCAGCATCGTGACGCCGAGCGTGCCCCACACACTGCCGCCGGCCGCATGCGCGTCGCCGGGCGGCGTGCCGCCGAGCAGCCCCGCGACGGGCGGCAGCAGCACCAGCACGAGCACCATCACGAGATCCTCGACGACGAGCCAGCCCACCGCGATGCGCCCGTTGACCGTCTCGACGAGCCCGCGCCCTTCGAGCGCGCGCAGCAGCACGACGGTACTCGCGACCGACAGCGCGAGCCCGAACACGAGCGCCGCCCCGACGCTCCAGCCCCAGGTGAGCGCGAGCCCGCCGCCGAGCAGCGTGGCCACCGTAATCTGGACGATTGCACCCGGCAGCGCGATCTTGCGCACCGCGAGCAGATCGCCGAGCGAGAAATGCAGGCCGACGCCGAACATCAGCAGCATCACGCCGACTTCGGCGAGCTGCTGCGCGAGCGACAGGTCGCCGACGAAGCCGGGCGTGCCGGGGCCGATCACGATCCCGGCGAGCAGATAGCCGACGAGCGGCGGCATTTTCAACAGCGACGCGAAATAACCGAAGACCATCGCGAGACCGAAACCGGCCGCGAGCAACGCAATCAGGCTGACGTCATGAGGCATCCCCCCTCCCGAGTTATTGTAACTATTTAGTAAGGTTCAAGAACGAAAGGATAAGGGATGAGGCGGAAAAATGCGCGACACTGCGAAAATTTCACGCGGTGGCGCGCCTTTGCGGGGTGCAACCCCGGCGAAACGAAAGGCGCCGCGCGGGTGCGGCGGCGCCTTGAAGTCCATCGATCCGGCGGGGCTGGCGCCCCGCCGCCCCGTCAGCGCGACACTTGCGGGAACCGCGCGCCCGGCGGCGGTTCGGGCCGGGTCGACGGCACGCTCTTGCGCACCTTCGCAACCTGCGCGGCCGTCACCGGCGCACCCGTGTTGCCCCAGCTCGTGCGCACGAAGTTCGACACGTCCGCGACTTCCTGGTCCGAGAGGCGCCAGCCGAACGGCGGCATCGTGAACGTCGACGGCGCGGTGCGCGTGCCCTGCAGCGCGCTGCCTTCCAGCACGACGTGGATCAGCGAGGTCGGATCGTCGCCCTGCACGACCGGGTTGCCGGCGAGCGCCGGGAACACGCGCGTGTAGCCGTGACCGTCGCTGCGGTGGCAGGCCATGCAGTTGTCGCGATAGACGGCCGCGCCCGGTTTGCTCGCATCGCCGGTCTGCAGCGCCTTCGCGGCAGCCGCGTCGTACACGTGCGGCTGCTCGCCCTGCACGCGTGGCGGCAGCGTCTTCAGGTAGCGTGCGATCGCGTTCAGGTCGTCGTCGGTCATGTGCTGCATGCTGTGGCCGACCACGTCCGTCATCCCGCCGAACGCGGCCGTGCGCAGCGTGCGGCCCGTCTTCAGGAACTGCACGATCTCGGTTTCCGTCCACGTGCCGAGGCCCGTGCGCGGCTCACCGCGCAGGCTCGTCGGCACCCAGCCGTCGATCGCCGCGCCGCCGGCCAGGAAGTCCGGGCCGTCCGCGTCGGTCAGCCCGCGCTCCTGCATCGTCGGTGCGCGCGGCGTATGGCACGCGCCGCAGTGGCCGAGACCCTGCACGAGATACGCGCCGCGCGCGACCACCGGATCGGTGTACGGCGCCGCGTCGAACGGTTTCGGCGTCGGCGCGAACATCTTGCGCCAGATGCCGAGCGGCCAGCGCATCGACAGCGGCCACACGATGTCGACCGCGCGGTTCTCGTGCTCGACCGGCGCGACACCGTGCATGAAGTACGCGTACAGCGCCTTCATGTCGTCGTCGGTCAGGCGCGCATAGGACGGAAACGGCATGGCCGGATACATCGTGTCGCCGTTCTTGCGCACGCCTTCGCGCACCGCCCGCGTGAAGTCCTCGACCGTCCAGCCGCCGAGGCCCGTTTTCGGATCCGGCGTGATGTTCGTCGAATAGATCCCGCCGATCGGCGTATCGAATTTCAGCCCGCCCGCGAACGGCTTGCCGCCGCTCGCGGTGTGGCATGCGATACAGTCGCCCGCTCGCGCGAGATATTCGCCGCGCTTGATCAGGGCCGCGTCGGCGGATTGGGCACCGGGTGCTGCCGCGGTGCCGGAAGCTGCCGCGGGGGTTGCCGGTTGCGCGAAGGCCGCCGTGCCCGCGAAGCCGAACGCGGCCCAGGCCGCACCGGCCGCCAGCGCGCGCGACATCCGGCGCGCGACGTTGTGGTTCATCGTCCTCTTCATACGGTCACCAGCGGGGCGGGATTTTTCAGGTATTGCTCGCGGATCGCACGTGCCGACCAGTAGGCCAGCGCCGCGATGATCCCGGTCGGGTTGTAGCCGATGCCCTGCGGCAGCGCCGATGCGCCCATCACGAACACGTTGTGCACGTCCCAGCACTGCAGGTAGCGGTTCAGCACGCTCGTCTTCGGGTCGGTGCCCATGATCGCGCCGCCGACGAGGTGGGTCGTCTGGTATGCACGCGAATCGAAGTGCTTGCCGAACTCGCGCGTCGACACACCGATCGCCTTCGGCCCCATCGCCTCCGCGATCTTCTTCATCTGCCCGGTCACGTACTGCGCCATCTTGATGTCGTTGCCCTTCCAGTCGAAGGTCATCCGCAACAGCGGCTGGCCGTACGAATCGCGATAGGTCGGATCGAGGTCGAGATACACGTCGCGGTACGACATGTTGCTGCCGTGCGCGTCCATCGAGATCGTGTGCGCGTAGTTGTCCTTGACCGCCTTCTTCCACGCCGAGCCCCACTGCGGCGTACCGGGCGGCGTCGCGATGCCGCTGATCGGCTTCACGCCGGCCTGGTTCACCCACAGCGGCGAGCCGCCGACGAAGCCGAGCGGGCCGTGGTCGAAGTTGTCCGCGTTGAAATCGTCCACCGCGACGCCGTTGCCGCCTGCGCCGATGAACGGGTTCGTGTAGGTGTCCTTGTCGAAGAACGCCTTGATCGTCGACAGGTTCTGGTACGCGAAATTGCGGCCCACGACGCCTTCGCCGGAGATCGGGTCGTACGGCTTGCCGATGCCCGACAGCAGCAGCAGGTGCACGTTGTGATACTGGAACGCGGCCACGATCACGAGATCGGCCGGCTGGTGCACTTCACGCCCGGCCGGGTCGACGTAGGTCACACCCGTCGCGCGCTTCTTCGTATCGTCGAGGTCCACGCGCAGCACGTGGCACTTCGAGCGCAGCTCGAAGTTCGGCGCCTGCTTCAGCGCGGGCAGGATGTTCAGGTTCGGCGACGCCTTCGAGTACATGTAGCACGCGTAGCCGCTGCAGTAGCCGCAGAAGTTGCACGGGCCCATCTGCACGCCGTACGGGTTCGTGTACGGGCCCGACGTGTTCGCCGACGGCAGCCGGTACGGATGCAGGCCGAGCGACTTGGCCGCATCGAAGAAGCGCTGTGCCGAATACGTGTTGAGCTGCGCGGGCAGCGGGAAGTTGTCGCTGCGGTTCGCTTCGAACACGTTGCCGTCGCCGACCACCTTGCCGCCGACCTTGTACGCCTGCCCCGACGTGCCGAACACCTTCTCGGCGAAATCGAAATGCGGCTCGAGCTCGTCGTAGGTCACGCCGGTGTCCTGGATCGTCATCCCTTCGGGGATGAACTTCTTGCCGTAGCGCTCTTCATAGTGGCTGCGCAGGCGCAGCTCTTCCGGCGTGATCCGGAAATGCACGCCCGACCAGTGCAGCCCCGCGCCGCCCACGCCTTCGCCCGGCAGGAACGCGGCGAGCTGCCGGTACGGCAGCGCGGTGTCCTGCAGGCCGTGGCGGATCGACACGGTCGTCTTCGACAGGTCGAGGAACAGCTTCTTGCGGACGTTGTAGGTCAGCTCGTCGATCGTATTCGGATACGCGCCGTCCGGATAGGTGTCGCGATACTCGCCGCGCTCGAGCGCGACGACGTTCAGGCCCGCTTCGGTCAGTTCCTTCGCGAGAATCGCGCCGGTCCAGCCGAAGCCGACGATCACCGCATCGACATGCGGTTTTTTCTCTGCGGCCATCAGCTGCGCTCCCCGTTGATCGAGACGGGGCCGTACGGATAGGGCTTGCCGTTCTGGTTGACGAAATCCATGAAGTCCGCGCGCGCGCCCGGAAAGCCGATCATCTTCCACGCGGCCATGTCGTGATTGCCGCCATGCACCGGATCGCAGAAGTAGCCTTCGTGCGTGTTCTGCAGCAGTTGACCGAAGAACACGCCGGGCGGCACGTCGTCGATCTGCGCGCTGCCCTTCTCCAGCGCGCCGAGCACGGTGTCGCGCGTCGGCGCGTCGAGATCCGCGAACGCCTTGCCGTGGGTCTTCTCGCAATAGCGGTTGACCGCCGCGATGCCGAGCCGGTAGATGTCGCGCGGCACCAGCTTCAACTGGTAGCCGAGCTCGGGCACGCCCTGCTGGAACGGCCCCTGCATGTACCAGGTGGCGCCGTTCGCATACGGCGTCTCCATCTGGCGGTCGATGAATTCGGGCACGCCCGATTCGAGTGCGCCGGGGCCTTCGGCGTCGGCCGGAATCAGCCGGTCGACGGCGGCCTGGACGAACGCCCATTCCTTCGCATCGAAGAAGGTCGGCTTGTACGGGGCGCGTTCGGCGTTGGCCGATGCACCGGGCGCGTTGCCGGTCGTCGCGGAAGGCGACGACGAACGCAGGTCGCAGCCGGCGACCGACGCGATCGGCACGAGCGCGACCGACGTGCGCAGGAAACGACGGCGCGAGTTGGGTTTGTCAGGTGGCGTGGACATGGTCGGATGTTGATCGTTGGGGATCGGGGCCCGGACGCGCGCACTCCGCATGCGGCATGTCCGGCATGGCAGCCATGCCGCATGCGGCTGGCCGTCCTGTTCTTTCGTCTGTTGCGAACAACCTCGCTGCAGGCGCCGCCCGTGCAATGCGCGGCAGCGCCTTCATGCAGCCGCGCATCGCGCCAGTTCAGGCTGCGCTGCACGGATCGGCCTCTTTGCGAGCCTTATCGTCTGACAAATACCGGCATCCGCCTGCATCTGCCCCTCATCGCTCATGACCCTCATTCAACTTAGACGCCGCGTTTGCCGGCAGCAAGCGCGACGTGCACGACCCTCTTTCGGGGTCCGGCGCCGAGTGCCGCGAATTATATATGGAACCGGTTCCATAAAAAGGCGACATCAATGCAATTCAATGCATCGAAAATCGCAACAATTGAAAAATCCGGGAGCCGGAACGATCAAGGATCGCGTGATTACCTGCCGATGCGGGCGTCAGGGAGAGGATTGTTGTGTGGCGCGCCGCGTCGAAGGCTGTCTCTTTCCAGCCACGCGGCGCACGCGCGGGTGCCGGTTTGCATGGCGGTCTGGTAGCCTCCGCGTCTCATGAGCAAACAGAAGAATGAACTGCCGGCGCCCGACGCGACCCGCATCAGCCGATATCTCAGCTACCTGCTGCGGCACGCGCCGCAAACGATCGGGCTGCAACTCGACCCGGAAGGCTGGGCCGACATCGACGAACTGATCGCCGGTGCCGCCCGCCACGGGCACCCACTCGATCGCGCGACGCTCGAAACCGTCTGCGCGACCAACGACAAGCAGCGCTTCGCCCTTTCCGACGACGGCCGTCGCATCCGTGCAGTACAAGGGCATTCGACGCCCGTCGTGCAGCGCAGCTATCCGGCCGCGCAGCCACCCGAGCGCCTCTATCACGGCACCGCAACACGCTTCCTGGATTCGATTCGGGCGCAAGGGCTGAAACCTGGCGCCCGTCATCGTGTGCATCTGTCGCCGGACATCCGGACGGCGCTGGCAGTCGGCACGCGCTACGGCGTGCCCGTGATACTCGAGGTCGATGCGCAGCGCATGCATCGGCAAGGCCACACGTTCTTCGTTGCCGAAAACGGCGTATGGCTGACCGACACCGTGCCGGCGGAATTCCTCACAGAGATGGACAGTCCCGCACGCTGAGACGCGCGCTCACCACGGCCAGAACATCGATGCGATGGACAGCGCCAGCGCCGCGCAAAGCGGCGAGTAATACAGCGTGTCCATCCGCGCGAAACGCGACCCGCGAATCCGCTTGAAGAAGCCGACGTAACGGAAATCGCCGACGGCCCGCACCGCGAAGATCAGTGCGAACGCAACGACCGCGAACGAGATCGTGCCGGGATACGCGTTCGGCCCCAGCCAGCCGGCACGCGCGGCAACCACGCACGCGCCGCCCAGCAATGCCGCCGCGACGGCAAGCGTGCCAATGGCGGTCGGTCGCAGCAACGGCTCGCCGTCCTGCTCCGGAATGGCCGCTCGTTTGCCGCGCCGCCCACCCAACGCCCAGTAGACGTGAATGAGCGCGATTGCGCAAAGCGTCGGCACGCTGAAATACGCTCCGGTCATGTCGGTCAATGCCCTCGTCTCGTTGTTTCGATGTGTTGCCGGCGAAGTTCCGGCACGCGGTCTCGGCCCGCGACACACGTGACGATACCGAAACCCGGCAACACGTGCATTGCGACGTCCGGTCGCAACCCGTCACCACGCATGTTGCGATGCAGTGCACGTGCAGGCGCTTGCGGGCCGGCCGCTTGACTTCCCTCCGCGCACTACTACCCTGTTATTCCAGTACTGCAGTCGATACGCCGCTGCGCGATCGGCCGCACGTGCAGCGTTCGCCGCATGGCGCACCTGTACGACAACGATAACGAAGGCCATGGAGGCGACTCATGCTGATCGGCGTGCCGAAGGAGATCAAGAACCACGAATACCGTGTCGGCCTCACGCCGGCCGGCGCACACGAGCTGACGCGGCACGGCCATCGCGTGCTGGTGCAGCGCGGCGCGGGCACGGCGATCGGCCTGCTCGACGACGACTACACGGCCGCGGGCGCATCGCTCTGCGACGGCGCCGACGAAGTCTTCGCGCGCGCCGACATGATCATCAAGGTGAAAGAGCCACAGCCGGCGGAATGCGCGATGCTGCGGCGCGGGCAAATCCTCTACACGTACCTGCATCTCGCGCCCGATCCCGACCAGGCGGCCGCGCTCGTGAAGTCCGGCGCCGTCTGCATCGCGTACGAAACCGTGACGGGCTCCGGCGGCGGCCTGCCGCTGCTCGCGCCGATGAGCGAGGTGGCCGGGCGCATGTCGATCCAGGTCGCGGCGACTCACCTCGAGAGCCCGCGCGGCGGGCGTGGCCTGCTGATGGCCGGGGTGCCCGGCGTGCCGGCCGCGCACGTCGTCGTGCTCGGCGCGGGCGTGGTGGGCACCGGCGCGCTGCAGATGGCGGTCGGCCTCGGCGCACGTGTGACCGTGCTCGACACCAACGTGAACCGGCTGCGCCAGCTCGACCTCGTCTTCGCCAACCGGATCACGACCGTCTGCTCGAATGCGCACACGATCGACGAAGCCGTGCGCGATGCCGACGTCGTGATCGGCGCCGTGCTCGTGCCGGGCGCATCGGCGCCGCGGCTCGTCACGCGCGACATGATCGCGACGATGCGCACGGGGGCGGTCGTCGTCGACGTCGCGATCGACCAGGGTGGATGCTTCGAGACCTCGCATGCGACGACGCACGCGAACCCGACCTTCGTCGTCGACGGCGTCGTGCACTACTGCGTCGCGAACATGCCGGGCGCGGTCGCGCGCACGTCGACCTTCGCGCTGAACAACGCGACGCTTGGGGCTGCGCTCGCGCTCGCCGACAAGGGCTGGAAGCAGGCGATGACCGACGATCCGCATCTGCGCGCGGGCCTGAACGTGTGCGACGGACACATCACGTACGAAGCGGTCGCGCTGGCGCTCGGCCTGCCCTATGTGCCGGCGGCCCGCGTGCTGGCATGACGTGACCGCATTCAAGTACGGCTAGCGGCTGACCGCACGCGCGGCCGGCCGCGTTCACGCACCCTTCGCGCCGCCGCTGCGCTTCGACGCGCCGCCCGCCCCCATCGTGCGCGCCAGCAGCGGCCTCAATTGCGCCAGCGTGCGCGTGTTCAGCACGTCGGGCCGCGTGAGCCAGCCGCGTCGCGCCTGATCGACGCCGTACGCAAGATTGTCGAGTTCGTCCGCACTGCACGCATCCGAGCCGATCGCCACCGGCACGCCGGCCTTCGCGGCCTCGCGGCACCAGATGTCCGGCAGGTCGAGCCGCCGCGGCTGCGCATCGAGTTCGACGAAGCAGCCGCGCGCCGCGGCGTGCGCGATCACGCGCGGCACGTCCAGTTCGCATGCGTCGCGCTCGCCGAGCACGCGGCCCGTCAGGTGCGCGAGAATCGTGAAATGCGGATGGTCCATCGCGCGCAGCATGCGCGCGGTCTGCGCGTCACGCGGCAACTCGAAGCCGTCGCGTACCGCACCGATCACGAGATCGAGCCGGCCGAGCATCGCGTCGGGCACATCGAGGCTGCCGTCCTCCCGAATGCCGGCCTCCACACCCTTGAGCAGCACGAAATCGTCGAACGACGCGTTGAGGCGATCGATCTCGTCGAGCTGGTGCGCAAGCCAGTCGAAGCTGTTGCGGCCGCTGCCGGCATGCGGTGCCCGGTCGGTGATGGCCAGGTACGCGAACCCGCGTGCGCGTGCCGCATCGGCCATCGCGCGCAGGCTGTCACGGCCGGCCGATGCGTCGGTATGCGCATGCAGGTCGCCATGGACGTGCTTGCGCTCGACCAGCGCGGGCAGCGTGCCCGCGCGCGCCGCGTCGATCTCGCCGCGATCCTCGCGCAATTCGGGCGGCACGTCGTGCAGCCCGATCGCGGCGTAGACCGACGCCTCGGTCGCGCCGGCAATCCGTTCGTCGCCACGAAACACGCCGTACTCGTTGATCTTCAGCCCGCCTGCCTGCGCGATCCTGCGCAACGCGATGTTGTGCGCCTTCGATCCCGTGAAGTAAACGAGCGCCGCGCCGAACGCGTCGGCATCGACGACACGCAGGTCGACCTGCAACCCGCTGGCGAGCACGACGCTCGACTTCGTCTTGCCGTGCGCCAGCACGCGCGCCACCTCGCCATAGCCGACGAACGCTTCGGCGACGGCCACCGGATCGCGTGCGGTGACGAGGATGTCGAGATCGCCGACCGTCTCGCGGCGGCGGCGGAAACTGCCGGCCGGCACGGCCTTGCCGACGCCGGCCATCGCGCGCAGCTTTTCGAGCAGCGGCAGCAGCGAGTGCGCCGCATCCGGCAGCAGAAAACGTTGGGGCTCGCGCTTCAGCCGGTCGTCGATCGCTTCGAGCAGATGCGCTTCGGTTTTCGCACCGAAGCCCGGCAGCTCGCGCACGTGCCCGCTCTTCGCTTCCGCGCGAAGCTGCTCGAGCGAATCGACGTGCAGTGCATCATGCAGCGCCTTCACGCGTTTGGCGCCGAGCCCCGGCACGTCGAGCAACTCGACGATCGCGCCCGGCAGCGCGTGGCGTAGCGTTTGCTGGAGTTCGCAGGTGCCGGTCGCGGCGATCTCGCGCAGCTTCGACGCGAGATCGGGCCCAATCGACGGAATCTTCCCGAGATCGTCGCCGTTCGCGATCATCGTCGGGATATCGCGCCCGTAGTCGGCAATCGTCCGTGCGGCATTGCGATAGGCACGCACCCGGAACGGGTTGGCGCCCTGGATCTCGAGCATGTCGGCAATCTCGGCGAACACGGCCGCACACCCGGCATTGTGGATCGGCATGATCGGCGTGGCTCCCTTCCACGTGGATGGCGCCGCACGCGTGCGCGACGGCGTCTGCCCGCCCGGCGCCGCATGCTGACGCCGCCGGGCGCCCGTTCATCATCGTACGCCGGCCGCGCCGCGCGTGCAGCGCCGTTGCGGTCGTGACGTCAGAGTCAGAGTCAGAGGGAGGCGCGCGGCGTCGTCGCGTATTGCCGCTCGTAGATCGACTGGCAATGCGTGCAGCGTTCGGCGGCCGGGCGTGCCAGCAGGCGCTCGTAGCCGACCGAGCCGTCGCAGTCGATGCATTCGCCGTAGCTGCCGTCGCGCATCCGCTGCAGCGCGCGGCCGATCGCGCGCAGTTCGGTCAGCTTCATGCCGATCAATGCATGATCGACGTCGACGAACAGATCCGCATTCGCCTCGTCGCCCTCGTCCGGCGCCGCGCCGGCGAGGTCTGCATAGGATTCCGACGCACGTTGGTCTTCGCTCGTGCGTATTTCCGCACGCAACGTCTGCTCGCTCTCGTTCAGCCGCTGTTTCAGCGTCTGCCGTTGTTGTTGGTCGAGCGCCATGGCCGTCTCTCCTGTTCCGGGTTCCGCGCGGAGCATTGCGGCGCGCGGTGTCGCGCCGGTGCGCGGCGGGCAGGCGTCACCGCCTGCCACCGTGTCCGGATGTGCGTACGGAGACACGAAGTGCCGGACGCATTCGACGCAGGATAAACCCATTGAACACGCGTGTGTTGACCGGAATCAGCGTGCACTGCGATGCACGTGAAGTGCTTGCAGAAACTGGGGACGGACGCGAAAACGCGACGCCCGGCTCGGGCCTCGCGGCCCCGCATCGCAGCCGCAGCGCAGCAATTCACCGCGCTGTCACGCCCGCACTTCGGTTCGACGTCGATCCCCTGACGTGATTGACGGCGTGGTTAGCCTCTTCCGATGATTTGTCATCCTCAGAACGCATTGCGCCCGATGAACCCCCGCACGACCGTCAACAGGATGATCTTCATGTCGAACCAGAAGCTCCAGTTCTGCATGTAGAACAGATCGAACTTCACGCGCGCTTCCATCGCCTCGACCTTGCGCGTCTCGCCGCGATAGCCGTTCACCTGTGCCCATCCGGTGATGCCGGGCCGCACGCGGTAGCGATACATGTAGCAGTCGATCAGTTGCCGGTAGAAGTCGTCGTGTTCGATCGCATGCGGACGCGGGCCGACGACCGACATCTGCCCGAACAGTACGTTGAAGAACTGCGGCAGCTCGTCGAGCGACGTGCGCCGCAGGAACGCGCCGACGCGCGTGATCCGCGAATCGTTGCGCGATGCCTGCCGCACGACGCCCGGTTGTGCGCGATGCACGCGCATCGTCCGGAACTTCAGGATGTCGAACTCGCGGCCGTCGACGCCCTTGCGGCGTTGCCTGAACAGCACGGGCCCCGGCGACGACAGCTTGACCGCGATCGCCAGCATCGACAGCAGCGGCAGCAACGGAATCAGCACGCCGAACGCGAACAGCCGGTCGAACGCGAACTTCGCCCACAGCTCCGGCGCCGAGCGCGGCGTGGTCGCGAGGTTGATCGCCGGCATGCCGAGCACGTCGGTCGCCGAGCGATCGACCACCGCCATCTGCCGCACGTCGGGCAGCAGCCGCAACTCCACGAACTCGTCGCGCAACTCGCGGACGATGCGCTGGATCCGCCACTCGTGCGACATCGGCAGCGTGAGCCATACCTCGTCGATTTCGCCGCGACGAATCAGGTCGCGTAGCGCGTTCCAGTCATCGATCACCGGCACGCCGCCGATGCCGCCGGAGGCAGCCTGTGCGTCGTCATCGAATACGCACGCCGCCACGAAAGGCCCTTGCGGCGCGAGCTGCATCCGCTCGACCGCGACACGCCCGTAGGCCGTTGCGCCGACCACCGCGACGCGGCGCTGCCGCGCGCGCGGGTCGTCACGCGTCAGCGCGAACGCCAGCAGCGCGGCACGGCCGAGCAGCAACGCGGCGTCGCCGGCCAGCACCGTGCGCACGATCCAGCGGGTCGTGATCGTGCCGCCGCGGTTCATGATCCACAACGCGGCGGTCACCGTCAGCACGCTCGCGCAGACGAGCGCCACCGTCGTCTGTGTCAGCGCATGCGTGCCGCCTTGCGGTGCCACGCCGCCACGCACGGTGCGCAGGTAGCGCGGCAGCAATGCCACCGTCAGCACGCACAGCAGCGCGATCGCGCCGCGCTGCGCGTCGGACAGCTCGCGCCACGCGAGGCCCGACGCCGCCTGCGCGGCGAGCGCGCCTGTCAGCACGAGCACGACGTCGGTCGCTGCGATCGCGGCACGCCGCATCGCATTCGTTCCACCGGACCTCGACTGCATCGTCACGCACCATGTGCCGGGAACCCGCGATGCCCCTCCGGCATGCGGGGCCGAACCGGCGTCGGCCTCGCCGTGCCGCGCGTGCCGAGCAACCTGCGATAGTCGGCGCGAATCAGGTCGTAGCATTCGCATGCATGATGTTCGAGGCCGTCGCGGTCGAGCACCGTGATACGGCCGCGGCGCTGCCGGATCAACCCAGCTTCCTGCAGGTTGCCCGCCGCTTCCGTCACGCCTTCGCGCCGCACGCCGAGCATGTTCGCGATCGTCTGCTGCGTGACGGCCAGTTCGTCGCCGTCGATGCGGTCGTGCGCAAGCAGCAGCCAGCGGCTGAGCTGCTCGCTGACCGAGTGATGACGGTTGCACAGCGCGCTGCGCGAGATCTGCGCCATCGTCGCCTGGCAGTAATTGAGCAGCAAGCGGTAGGTCGCCGGCGAGCGCTCGAATTCCGCGCGCATCACGCAGCTCGGCACGCGATAGGCCATCCCGCCGATGCGGACCTCGACCCGGAGCGACGCCGCAGCGCCACCGACCATCGTCGCCAGCCCGACCACCCCCTCGCGGCCGACCTGCGCGACCTCGACCATCGCACCGTCTTCCATCAGGTGCTGCACCGACATCATCGACGTCGTCGGGAAATGCACGTGACGCATCGGCTCGCCGACACGGTCGAGCATCCCGGCCTTGATCCTGACCAGTTCGAGATGCGGTGCGATGGTGCGGATGCTGTCCTCGGGGAGGGCATCGAGGATGGCATTCGCCGAGAAGCTCGAGTGAAGATGAAGCATGTCTGTATCCCTTTTATCGTCCGCGCCGCCTGCAGCCGCGTGCACGGAACTCGTTATAGCGATGCGTGCCAGGACGTTGGCAGGGGTTGCGGCCACAACCCTGATTGCGACTGACCATCGGCTTGTCGCCGGATCGAGTCGGTCGTCCCGTTTCGACACGCCAGCCCGAATAAGCGATTTACGTGCCAATACATGCCCATCCTTAATATATGAATCACGCCTGATTTAGATCACCCGAATTACCGGCTGAAAAACAAAAAAAGCGTCTCATTTCCGGACACTCTTCCCGGCAATGGACACCGCACACCATTTGACTGATCATTTCACCTGCGTCGCGCCGCAGAAGCCGCACCGGTGCCGCGAGGCTTGCTGTTCATATACTTACAGTCGATTTTCAATTGTTTCCATGATGTACCGGGCAGCACTCCACTGCGGCGTTACGCCTCACACGGCCGTTTGAAACTGTCTCAAATTTGAATCGGCACACTAATTTCAGGCTCTGTCACCTACCGCACATTTTGACCACAAGCCGTTGATTTACATCGTCATTTTTGCGCGCGCCATTTATTTGTCAAACAATGTTCAATGCCTTTAACGCACTTTAACGATGCGATGCACGCCCCCCGCGCGATTGATCACCGGCCGACACGGAATGAATGATCGACGTCGCATTCAATTTCCGGATGATTAATTCCGTCGAAATGAATCATTAAATCCAGATAACGTTTGCACCCAGCCAAAATCGTCAAACTTTGTGAAATGACGCAATGTGCAATTGATTGAATTCAATGGCGTGCTAGCCTTTTCGCCAGTATCGTCACTCCATTTTTGACGAACACAAGTCCGCACGATCGTGCGAATCCCCCATTTCGGGGTATCGCCGCGACGACGCGCGACCGCCACCCTACGAGGATGCGCCGTGACTCACCAGGCCCCTGACGCCGTCGCGTACGCGAACGGCACGATCGAGCTTTCCCACAGTTTCGATGCGAACCGGTTTCTCGCGGCCATCGACCGCGACGAGCTCGCGACGCTGGTCCCCCACCTTCAACTCGTCCACCTGAAATCGGGGCAAGTGCTCTGCGAACCCGGCGAAATGCTCGCGGCGGTCTACCTGCCCGTCACGACCGCGATTTCGCTGCAGTACGTGTCGTCCGGCGGCATGACGCTGGAAGTCGCGGAGATCGGCAGCGAGAGCGTGGTGTGCGACGACGTGATCGGCGGCAGCGGCCGGATGCCCTGCCGGGCCGTCGCCTGCCGCGACGGTTTCGTCTACCGGCTCGACCGGCGCGTGTTCGCCGCCGCGTTCGATACGTCGCCGGTGATCCGCCATCTCGTGTTCATCTGCGTGCGGCTGCTGATGGCGCAGGTCTCGCAGATCACGTTCTGCAGCCGCCATCACGTGCTCAAACATCAGCTATGCAGATGGTTCCTGCTCGCGTACGACCGGACCCGCAGCATCGAGATCCAGGTGACGCACAGCATGCTGGCGCAGATGCTTGGCGTGCGGCGCGAAACGGTCACCGATGCCGCCGGCGAAATCCAGAAGCTGGGCCTGATCCGGCAATACCGGAGCTCGATCGAGCTTGCCGACCTCGACGGCCTCGAAAAAATGTCGTGCGGCTGCCGCGCGATCGTGCGCGACGAGATGAAACGCATCCTGTCGGCCGACTCGTGCGTGCCGGCCGCGTCGCGCGCCTGACCGGCCTGCCGGCGCGTCGGCGCCGCGCTTCCGCGTGCGAGGTTAGCTGTTTGTAGGGTGGCGAACAGAACGCCGTGTCTGCCAATGGTCTACTGATGCCGGACTGCCGGGGGGACGTCAACGCGTATCGCGCGTCTGCCCGAGCGGACGACAACACGCACGCCGGAGCAGCACGTGAAAAACGAAATCAGAACCATCCTGAAGCACGTCGCCCACCTCGAAGCCGCGATCGATTCGATCGGTGACGGGGACGACCTCTACGACGCGGGCCTCTCCTCGCTCGACACGATCCAGCTGATGCTCGCGATCGAGAAGCAGTTCAACATCGAGATTCCCGACGAGATGCTGAACCGCAACCTGTTCCGCAGCATCGACGCCCTCGCGGACACGATCGCCACGTTGCAACGCACCGAGCATTCCGCATGAGCGCGCTGCTTCCCGAACTCGCGACCGACAGCGATTCACGTCGGCTCGACGAGGCCGCGCATGCCGTCGCGCAGATCGCCGCGCAGCACGCGGACGCGGTCGACCGCGACGCGCGCTGCCCGGTCGAGGCAATCGAGGCGATGCGCGCGCGCCGCCTGCTCGGCGCGATGGTGCCGACCCATCTCGGCGGCGCTGGCGCGTCGCTGGAAGACATCGCATCGGCCTGCTCGATTCTCGGCCAGGCCTGCGCGTCGTCGGCGATGGTGTTCGCGATGCACCAGATCCAGGTCGCCTGCATCGTCGACCACGCGCTCGACCAGGGCTGGCACAAGCTGTTCCTGCAGCAGCTCGTGCGCCACCAGTGGCTGCTCGCATCGGCCACGTCGGAAGACGGTGTCGGCGGCAACCTGCGCGCGAGCCAGTGCGCGCTCGAAACCGACGGCGGCGAGTTCCGGCTGCGCAAATCCGCGCCGACGATCTCGTACGGCGACTACGCGGACGGCATCCTCGCGACCGCGCGACGCGATGCGGACGCGCCGGCTTCCGAGCAGGTGCTCGTCACGCTGCTGCGCGACGGCTACACGCTCACGCGCCGCGGCGAATGGGACACGCTCGGGATGCGCGGCACCTGCAGCAACGGCTTCGAGCTCGACGCGCAAGGCGCCGCCGTCCAGTGCCTGCCGGTGCCGTTCGCGAAGATCGCCGAAGAAACGATGGTGCCGGTGTCGCACATCCTGTGGGCCGCGGTATGGATCGGCGTGGCCGGCGACGCGTTCCATCGCGCGCACCAGTTCTTCCGCGCGCAGGCACGCCAGACCGATGGCGCACCGTCGCCCGCGTCGCGGCGCATCGCCGAATCGCTCGCGCTGATGCAGGCGATGCAGGCCCGCGTCGACAACGTGCTGCGCCTTCATGCGAATCCGGCGTCTCGCTC
This sequence comes from Burkholderia lata, assembly GCF_902499335.1. Classification (GTDB taxonomy): domain Bacteria; phylum Pseudomonadota; class Gammaproteobacteria; order Burkholderiales; family Burkholderiaceae; genus Burkholderia; species Burkholderia lata_B. Next base: position 113,798 of record NZ_CABVQK010000008.1, read on the forward strand.
GTGGTCGGCCGGCATGGCCCGGGCCGCCGAGATCAACACGCTGAAGACCTACGTGTCGACGACCGCGCTGGAAGTCGCGCACCAGGCCATGATGATCTGCGGGATGGCCGGCTACAAGCAGGGCACGCCGTTCAGCATCGGCCGCCACATTCGCGACCTGCATGCGGCGCCGCTGATGATCAGCAACGACCGCATTGCCGTCAACACCTCGAACCTGCTGCTCGCGCTGCGTCCTGCGACGCTGGAGAAACATACGTGAACGATCGCCTAGCCGTGCCCTCCGCCGCCTCCGCTCCCGCCGATGCACCGATCGACCGCGCGGGCGTCAACCCGCTGCGCGACGAACTGATCGACGCGGGCCTGCTGGTCTCGACCGGCATCCAGGGCCTGTTCGGCCGCAGCGAGCGGTTCGAGCGTGTCGTGGAAGCGCTCGACGCGTTCGTCACGCGTATCGGCGCCGACCAGCAGGCGGAAGTGCTGCGCTTCCCGCCGGCGATGAGCCGCACCGAGTTCGAGCGCAGCGAATACATGAAGAGCTTCCCGCAGCTCGCGGGCAGCGTGCATGCGTTCTGCGGCGACGAGCGCCAGCACCAGCGCGTACTGCAGTGCCTCGATCACGGCGACGACTGGACGGAAAGCCAGAAGCCGACCTATGTCGTGATGACGCCGGCCGCGTGCTACCCGGTCTACCCTGTCGTCGCACGCGCGGGCGCGCTGCCGGCCGACGGCCGGATCGTCGACGTGTTCTCGTACTGCTTCCGCCACGAGCCGTCGCTCGATCCGACCCGCATGCAGCTGTTCCGGATGCGCGAATACGTGCGGATCGGCACGCCCGAGCAGATCGTGTCGTTCCGCGAGACCTGGATCGAACGCGGCACGCGGATGATCGAGGCACTGCGCCTGCCCAATGCGATCGATCTCGCGAACGATCCGTTCTTCGGGCGCGGCGGCAAGATCGTCGCGAACAGCCAGCGCGAGCAGAACCTGAAATTCGAACTGCTGATCCCGATCGAGCACGACGGTCGCCAGACCGCCTGCCTGAGCTTCAACTACCACATGGACCATTTCGGGCTGCTGTGGGACATCCGCACCGCGACGGGCGACGTCGCGCACACGGGCTGCGTCGGCTTTGGTCTCGAACGGCTCACGCTCGCGCTGTTCCGCCACCACGGCTTCGACATCGATGCGTGGCCGCGCGAAGTCCGCGACGTGCTGTGGGGCACGCCATGAAATTCGTGTCCCGAGGCGGCGAAGACGCGTCGTTCGAGGATGTGCGCCACCGCGCGCGCCACTACCGGCCGCATCCGCTGCATAGCCAGGAGATGGTCTGGAAACAGACCAACTGCTACGTCGACATGTGGCTTGAGGTGCTCCGGTGGTGGGGCTTCAATCCGTACGCGGCGCTGCCGTTCACGATCGCGCTCGATTTCGAGGGTGACCAGTTCACGTTCTTCAAGTTTCCGCACGACGAACTGGAGCGGCTGTACGGGATCGTCGTGCAGGAGCACTCGATCTACGAATCGCTCGACCAGCACATCGAAACGCAGGTCGCGCGCGGCCACCTGATGATCGTCGAAGTCGACGCGTGGTTTCTGCCCGATACGCGCGGCAGCAGCTACCGGACGCAGCACACGAAGACGACGATCGGCATCGACGCGATCGATCGAGCGAAACGCCAGATCGGCTATTTCCACAACAGCGGCTATTACGTGGCCGAGGATTTCGACTACAACGGGCTCGTCGGCGGCAGCTCGCCGATGACGCTGCCGCCGTACGTCGAATGCGCGAAGCGGCGGTTTGCGCCGCTCGACGAGCGCGAGCTGTGCGAAACGTCGCTCGCCGCGCTGCAGCGCCACCTGCGGCGCCTGCCGGTCGTCGACCCGATCGCCGCATTCCGGCGGCAGTTGCAGACCGACGCGCGGACGCTCGCCGATTCGCCGCTCGAGCACTTCCATGCGTACTCGTTCAATTCGGTGCGGCAACTCGGCGCGAATTTCGAACTGTTCGGTCACTACGTGCGCTGGTTGCAGGCCAGCGGCTGCGTCGGGCCGTTCACCGAGATCCGCGCCGCGTGCGACCGCATCGCGTCCGAAGCGATGGTGCTGGAATTCCGGCTCGCGCGTGCCTGCGCGCGCGGCAAGGAGGAGCGCGGCGACTCGACGCTCGAAGCGATCCAGGCCGCGTACGCGGATGTGGTCGCCTGCGCGCGGCAGATCGCGTTGCCGCTGCGGCACATGACGTCCGCGCGCAGCGACACCGCGGCACCCGTGCCGGTCATGCGGTGACGCGCACGCGTGCCCTGCCCGCGTGGTCGATGCTGGCGACGGCCGCGGGTGCCGCGCGGGAACCGCGCGATCTCCCGGCCGCGGGCGACGGCTGGATTCCGGCGACCGTGCCGGGCACCGTCGCGCAATCGCTCGCGCTCGCCGGCCGGCTCGACGAAGCCGAATCGCTCGACGAGCGCGACCACTGGTACCGGATCGAGCTGCGCGGATACGGGCCGCGCGTGCTGCGCTTTCACGGCCTCGCGACGCTCGCGCAGGTGTGGCTCGACGACACACCGGTCCTCCACTCCGACAGCATGTTCGTCGCGCACGACGTGCCCGTATCGCTCGACGGCACGCACCGGCTGATCCTCTGTTTCCGCGCACTCGCCCCGCACCTGCGCGACACGCGCGCGCCGCGCCGGGCGCGGTGGCGCACGCGGCTCGCGGAGCCTGCAACACTGCGCACGATCCGCACGTCGATGTTCGGGCACATGCCGGGCTGGTTTCCGCCATACGTGCCGACCGGCCCGTGGCGGCCAGTGGACGTGCTCGATCCAGCCGACGGGCCCGTTCTCGTCGATTGCGACCTGCACGCGCGCATCGAAGGCGACACGGGCTGGCTCGACGCGGAACTGACGTTCGCCGCGCCGCTGCCCGACACGCTCGCGGCACGGTTGTCGTGCGGCCAGCACCACGCGACGCTCGAACGTGCGGGCGCCGACCGTCTGCGCGCCAGCGTCGCGGTGCCCAACGTGTGCCGCTGGTGGCCGCATACGCACGGCGAGCCGGTGCTGTACGACGTTGCACTGCATATCGGCGACGAACGGCGGCCGCTCGGCGCGACGGGCTTCCGCACGATCGAGGTCGACACCGGCGCCGACGGCAAGGGCTTCGGGCTGCGCATCAACGGCGTGCCCGTATTCGCGCGCGGCGCGTGCTGGAGCAGCGCCGCGCCGCTCGCGCTGCACGCCGACGACGCCACCTACGCCCGCCTGCTCGGGCTCGCGCGCGACGCCGGCTTCAACATGATCCGCGTCGGCGGCACGATGACCTACGAGGCCGACGCCTTTCACGCCTGGTGCGACCGGCTCGGGCTGCTGGTCTGGCAGGATTTCATGTTCGCGAACTTCGACTATGCGCTCGACGATCCGGCGTTCGCGGACAACGTCGACCGCGAAGCCCGGCAGTTCCTGTCGCGCCACGGCGCATCGCCGTCGCTTGCCGTACTGTGCGGCGGCAGCGAGATCGCGCAACAGGCCGCGATGTCCGGGCTCGGGCCGAAGCAGCGCTTCCTCGAGCTGACTGCCGACCGGCTGGCCGGCCAGGCGGCCGCATGCCGGCCCGATGTGCCGTACGTGCCCGATTCGCCCGACGGCGGCGTGCTGCCGTTCGCGCCGCGCGAACGCGTGTCGCACTACTACGGCGTCGGTGCGTACCTGCGCCCGCTCGACGACGCGCGCCGCGCGGACGTGCGCTTCGCGAGCGAATGCCTCGCCTTCTCGAACGTGCCGTGCGACGCGACGCTCGCCGAGCTCGGCTGGCCCGGCGTGCACGAGCCGCGCTGGAAGGCGGCCGTGCCGCGCGACCCCGGCACGTCGTGGGATTTCGAGGACGTTCGCGATCACTATCTGCAAACGCTCTACGACGTCGCGCCCGACCGGCTGCGGCGCGAGGATCCGGCGCGCTACTTCGAGCTGTCACGCGCAGTGATCGCGGACCTGATGCGCGAAACGTTTTCCGAATGGCGGCGCACCGGCTCGCGCTGTGCCGGCGCGCTCGTCTGGCAGTTCCTGGACGTGATGCCGGGCGCCGGCTGGGGGGTGATCGACGCCGCGCACCGGCCGAAATCGGCGTGGCATGCGCTGCGCCAGGTCCTGCAGCCCGTACAGGTGCTACTGGTCGACGAAGGCTTGAACGGGCTCGACGTGCATGTCGTCAACGAGCGCCCCGCGCCGCTGTCGGCGGCGCTCGAGCTGGTCGCGCTGCGCGACGGCCGCACGCCGGTCGCGCGCGCGGGCTGCCCGGTGCGGATCGCGGCGCACGACACGGTGCGGATCGGCTCGGCCGAGCTGCTCGGCCGCTTCTTCGACTGGACCTACGCGTACCGCTTCGGGCCCTGCGAGCACGACACCGTCGTCGCGACGCTGCGCGCCGACGACGGCACGCTGCTGTCGCAGGCGTTCCATTTCCCGTCCCGCACGCATCCGGCCGTGCTGGCGCGCCGAGAACTCGGGCTGGAGGCATGCGTGTCGCGCACCGGCGACACATGGCACGTCGACATCGACACACGGCACGTCGCGCGGCATGTCCAGATCGATGCGCCGGGCTACGTGCCGCGCGACGACTGGTTCCATCTCGCGCCCGGCACGCCGGCGCGCGTCGCGCTCGTTCCGCTTGAAATGATCGGGAAGAATGGGGCCGCGGCGGATGTGCCGCCGGCCGTGGAAATCCGGGCCGTGAACGCCGCGCGCACGGTGCGCGCCACGCAGGCCGGTTGACGCGACGCTCGCGGCGGCTGAAAGCCGCGAGCGCCCCTGTCGAATCTCAGTCGGACGAGCCCGTGCCGCGCGGCCGCTCGATCCCGTATGCCTCCATCCAGCGATACAGCGTCGCGCGCGACACGCCGAGTTCGCGTGCCGACGCCGCGACGCGCCCGCGCGTGCGCAGCAGCGCCGTTTCGATTGCCTCGCGCTCGATCGACTTGCGGATGTCGGCCACCGACGGTGACGCGGCATCGAGGCAGTATTCGAGTTCGAGATCCTGCGCGGTAATCAGGCGCCCTTCCGTCATCACGACCGCGCGGCGCACGCGGTTGATCAGCTCGCGGACATTGCCCGGCCAGTCGTGCTTGTAGAGTGCCGTGATCGCATCCGTCGAGAATCCGCGCACGCGGTGGCGCGCGTCGCCGCGGAAACGCTCCAGCATGTGATGCGCGAGCAGTTCGATGTCCTTGCCGCGCGCGCGCAGCGGCGGCTGGTCGATCCGCATCACGCACAGACGGTGGAACAGGTCCGGCCGGAAGCGCCCTTCCTCCATTGCGCCGCGCAGGTCGACGTGTGTCGCCGACACGATCCGGACATCGACCGGCACCGGATCGCTACCGCCCAGGCGATGGATGGCGCGTTCCTGCAGAAAACGCAGCAGGCTCGCCTGGCTCTCGTGCGGCAGGTCGCCGATCTCGTCGAGCAGCAACGTGCCACCGTTCGCCGCTTCGACATAGCCGATCTTGCGCGCGTTCGCGCCGGTAAATGCGCCGCGCTCATAGCCGAATAGCTCGGATTGCAGCAGATGGGGCGGAATGGCGCCGCAGTTGACCGCGACGAACGGGCCGTTGCGGCGCTCCGAGTGACGATGGATCGCGACGGCCGTCAGCTCCTTGCCGGTCCCCGTTTCGCCGAACACGAACACCGGTGCGTCCGTGCGCGCGAAGCGCCGCACCGTATCGAACAGCCGCAGCATCGCGCTGCAGGTGCCGACGATGCCTTTCTCTTCCGATTCGAGCCGTTCGCGATCGCGCGCGAACAGGCACTCCATGCCGTACGCATGGCCGACCGTATCGGCGATCCGCTGATGCGATGCGGGCAATGTGACGTAATCGAAGCAATAGTCGCGCAACAGCGCGCGCACGTTCGGCGAAGCCGTCTGGCCGACGTCGACGAGTGCGACCCAGACGACGTCGCGCATCGACGCGCAGGTCGACGCGATGCTGCCGATCGCATCGGCATGGCCACCGCTCAGGTCGAGGATGCCGCAGGTGATTTCGCCCGACGTGTCGCGCAGCTCGCTCGCCTGCGCGACGATCGACACTTTCCAGTCGCGCCGCGCCAGTTCCTTTCGCAGCATGACGGACGGCGACTGCGTCCAGTAAATCAGCGGACGCTGCCCGTTGCCACTCCCCGCGCCGGCGCTCTTATCGCGCGTTATTGGCATATTCATAACGAACCATCACTTTCTCCACTCCGCGAACCGTTCGCGTGCGCTGCGGCCGGCGGCGCATGGCCGCCTTTCCGCGCTGCGTTTCCGCAGCTTTGGCGAAGATCGAAACTGCACACGGCGAGAGCCCCCGGAGGTCGAGCCGGATGTCATCCGGCCTCGTTGTCATCGAACTCGAAGGGAACGCGCGGCTGCGGGAGCCACGACGTTCCCGCTTTGACGCGACCCGCCATCCAGGCGAAGCGCATCGGCAGACGGGAATGCCGTCGGCATCTGCGTCACGTCGTACACGACCGTTGCGCACGATGCTGAACCGGATGGCCGCCAACCCGTTCCAGGAATGACCGCCGCATTTCATCCGCTCCTGAATTTACACCCCGTTTCGAGATGGGCTTGTTACCAAAAGATAATCCTGAATCAACCGGTTACGCGACCGGTCGCCCCGCACCACGCGCGTTTGACCACTGAGATTTGATTATCTATGAGCATTCCAGTCAATCAGTGGCAAATACTACTTTTCCGCAAAATGGGGGCGGTCGATTGCCTGTTATTTCCATCGAAATCCCCGGGAAAGACCGATACCGCATTCCACTCGCCACATAATCGCGCGCACTGCCGATCGGCCGCATCGTATCGCGACGGCGCGCGGCCCGCTCATTCCCCGCTCGTCCGTTACATGCCGTAATCAACCGCACCGCATCGCGCATCACGTTTCGCGGTGCCGACGCACGGCGGCACACATGCCGCTCGCGCCGGGCGTTCGCCGGTGAGTCGTCATTGCCACGTGTGAAATCGGTCGTGCCGGCGCTCGTCTCCCGCAATGCAGCATCGTGGTCCGGCGCGCGACGCACCGGCACGTCGCGACCGGGTCCGGCGCGCCGTCGGTACGGATGGGGTCTGCCTGTTGTCGTCATCGGCCAGGCGCCATCGCCTGATCGCAAGCGGCAACAACGGCAGATCGCTGCGGTAGCGCATGCGTGCAGACAACGGCATGCGGATGAAGGACGTGTGCACCGCTCAGGCACGCACGCTCCTGAAGGAATTCGACGCGGCTGCACACGGTCGGCCTGCGCGATGCAGCCGACCGCGTGCATGAGAGTGTGCCCGGCACCGCCATGCACGATCGGCCCGTCGTGAACGCTCGCAATCTTCAAGTCTGCCCCCGGGGTCTTTATTGACATTCGATGCTGACTGGCCGCGCATCGAGGCGGGCCGCCAGGATGGGTCAATTATGGAAAAGCACCGGCCGCCGCGGTGTGTGCTACCGCACCTTGCGACGCTCGCGCGGCACGCCGGGGCCGCGCATGCCGCACCGGCCGGGCGAATCCGGATCGTGAGTGCGCTTTCGAACAGACCGGCGCACCGTGCACCCGGATGATGAGGATCGCCGCGCTGCACGGAACGATCGCGTCCGTGCGGCACGGCGTGCCGAAGGCATCACGCGAGGACAGCATCATGGAATGGCATTGTTGTGAATTCGAACATCTGGGCGCCGTCGATCTCTATGCAATCCTGCGCGCGCGCAACGCCGTGCTGGTGGTCGAGGACGCGCACACGCATCTCGACATCGACGGCAAGGACGCCGGCGCGCTGCATGTCTATGCACTCGTGCGCGACAGCGACACGACGGAAGTCGCGGCATACGCGCGCATCCTGCCCGGTGACGACATCGACCCGGACGTCGTGATCGACAAGGTGCTGACAAGCGAAAGCCGCCGCGACGACGATACGCTCGAGCGGCTGATCGAGCGCGCACTCACCGCCGCTCAGGCGGCATGGCCCGACGCCGCGGTGCGCACGCACGTCCCGGCGCTGCGCCAGGCGTTCTACAAGCGTTTCGGATTCCGCAAGGCCTATGGCCCGTATCTCGAACAGGGGGCGCCATTCGTCGGCCTGGTGCGATCAGCCGACCGCGCCGCAGGCGCGCTGCGCAGCCTGCTGTCCCGGGCTGTTTCCGCACACCGGCCGCGCAACGACGACGCGCGCGCCGACAGCCGCACGCACAACCGGCAGCCCGCCGACACCGGAGCCAATCGATGACCCGCACCCTTCACCCGGTTCCCGAGCCCGACCTGCCGCGCATCCTGCCGGTGATTCTCGCGGGCGGCTCGGGCACACGGCTGTGGCCGCTGTCGCGCGAGCAGTATCCGAAGCAGCTGATCGAGCTGGTTTCGAACGAATCGCCGCTGTCGGCGACGGCGCGCCGCCTGAACGGCATCGCGAACGCGTCGCTCGGCGATACGCTGCTGCTGGTCTGCGGCGAGCAGCATCGCGTCATGAGTGCCGCACAGGTGCTCGGCCGCGCGGCGCCCGCCCGCATCCTGCTCGAACCGGCCGCACGCAACACCGCGCCCGCGCTGACGCTTGCGGCACTCGACGCGAGCCAGCTCGCGGACGATCCCGTGCTCGCCGTGATGCCGGCCGATCACGTGATCACCGACGTCGGCGCGTTCCAGGATGCGATCGCGCGCGCGGCGCGCTACGCGCAGGAAGGCGCGATCGTCACGCTCGGCGTGCTGCCGCGTCGCGCGGAAACGGGCTACGGCTACATCCAGGTCAGCGAGCCGCGTGCGGGCCGCTGCGGCGGCCAGGGTGGCTACACAATCGGGCGTTTCGTCGAAAAGCCCGATGCGGCACTTGCGGAGCGCTACCTGCAATCGGGCGACTACTGGTGGAACAGCGGGATTTACGTCACGCGCGCCTCGGTCTGGCTGAAGGCGATCGGCACGCTCGCGCCCGGCATTCTTGCGGCCTGCGAAACCGCATGGCGCGCGGGCATCGCCGAGGATCCTTTCTTCCGGATCGATGCGGCCGCCTTCGACGCGTGCCCGTCGGACTCGATCGACTATGCGGTGATGGAACGCCTCACGGAACACGGCGAACTCGGCATCGAAGGCATCGTGGTACCGCTCGCGGCCGGCTGGTCGGACGTCGGCACCTGGGATGCGATCTGGGAAATCATGCCGAAGGACGATCACGGCAACGTCGCGCGCGGCCCGATCGTGTTCGAGGACACGCAGGACAGCCTCGTGCGGTCGGAGGGCCGCCTGATCGCGTGCGTCGGGATGAAGGACGTCGTCGTGATCGAGACGCCCGATGCCGTGCTGGTCGCGAACAAGCACGACGTGCAGCGCGTGAAGAACATCGTCGCGCGCCTGAAGACCGACCGGCGCCCGCAGGCGAGCGAGCACCGCAAGGTGCAGCGGCCGTGGGGACACTACGATTCGATCGATCTCGGCCAGCGCTTCCAGGTGAAGCGGATCGTCGTCGACCCCGGCAAGCGACTGTCGCTGCAGATGCACTATCACCGCGCCGAGCACTGGATCGTCGTGCGCGGCACCGCGAAAGTGACGCGCGGCGACGAGACGTTCCTGCTCTGCGAGAACGAGTCGACGTATATCGCGGTCGGCGAAGTGCATCGCCTCGAGAATCCCGGCCGGATTCCGCTCGAAATCATCGAGGTGCAGTCGGGCGACTATCTCGGCGAGGACGACATCGTCCGCTTCGACGATCAGTACGGCCGGCCGACCTGCGCACCGCAGGAGCCGGACGCATCAAAGCCGGCCGCGCTTGCGCTGCCGACGGCGAACGATGCGTGATGATCGTGCCGCCGTTGCCTGCGCGAATCAGTGCACGACAATGGCCGCCGACACGACGTTCTCGATGAACGGCTTGCCGACCGCCTTGATGAAATAGGTGCCCGCGCGGCTGTCCGGAAGCGGAATGCTCGTCGCATCGGCCGGATAGCGGCCGGCCAGCCTGAACGACGCGGTGCCGAGCTGTTCGTACAGCTCGAGATGGTCGACGGTTTCCTGATGGGTGATCCGGACGGTCACGCTCGCACCCACGGGCTGTGCGTCGATCGCGGTACAACTGGCAATGCCGGTTTCGAGCGCGCTCCCCTCCTCGTAGTCGTTCCACGTAATCAACTGGACGAACGGCAACTGCTGCCGCGCGCTGTAGCGCTCGTTGATGCTCTTGAACGTATCGAGCCAGGTTTTCCCGCACGATGGCGCGAGAAAGCGCGGCGCCGCGGCGCCCCACGATGCCTTCGAATCGTCGAACCCGCTCCATGCGCCGCCGACCGTGATCGTGCCCGGCGGCTGGTTCCGCGCGATGTTGTAGAAGCGCTCGCGATACAGCAGGTCGTGCCGCGTACCGGCTGCCTGCGGCGTGGCCCACGACGACGGTTGCGCCCAGACATACGCGCCCTTGCCATACGGAAGATCGAAGCCTTGCACCAGCGTATGGATCCAGTAGATGTCGGGATACGCCGCATGAATGCGCGCCCAGTCGGCCTTCCCGACTGCGTCCATCCCGAACTCGGACACGACCGGATGGCCGTCATGACGCAGATACTGGTCCGACGTGAAGTATTCGCGGCTGATGTACGCCAGGTTGTTCAGGATCGTCGCGGTCAGGTCGCAGCCGCGACACGGATTGAACTTGAAGGAGCCGCTGTCGATCATGATCGAGAACGTCATCCCGGGAAACTTCGCCAGTTCAGGCAGGGACGCCCGCCATGCCGTGTCGACGAAATGCCCCTCGCCGTACCAGTCGACGATCACGCCGTCGATGCCGCGCGAGCGCATGTCGGCAAAGGTACGAAAAGCCTGGTGCGGATCGTCGGATCGGTAGCCGACGTTCACGCCTCGCGGGTCGGGCCCCCACCACGGCAGGTAATGGGCCAGCACCTGCGTCGTACTGCCCGGGTACAGCAACGTATGCACGTCGATCTTCGATATCGACGACGTGCCGCCGAGCAGGCCGTTCGACGAGCCCTTGAAATCGCGGCTGGCGGACGTATTGGCCGGCGCGAGCGCCGCCACCCGCACACCGTCATGGCAGTAGCCGTGACCGGCCGACAACGCCAGTGCACCAAGCGCGACCGCCGCGATGCGTCGACATGCCCGCATGACATTCCTCTCGAGTGAGTGTTGCGGCCGCGCAGCGAACGCGCGACCGGTATCGTCGGGCGACGAATCCGCGCCGCGCCCTAGTGCCCCTGTTGACCGCCGAGCCCCATCCAAGACGCGAGCTGCGCCGCGTAGTGCGCCGGCGTGTAGGCCGAACAGTCGTAGTGCCGACCGGCAGTACGCAGGTGACGGTTCAATTCGTCGAGCGCGCCCGTCAGGCCGGCCGGCGAATTCCGGTACAGGATCTTGTTGCCGATCTCGCTGCCGAACGTCGACAGGCTGCCGATTTCGTGCGCGAGCACCGGCAGCCCCAGCGTCGCCGCCTCGACCATGACGAGCGGTGCGTTTTCGGCCCAGACGGACGGCAATACCAGCGCATCGTGTGCGCGCAGTGCATGAAACAGCGCGTCGTGGCCGAGCCGCCCGGCAAAGCGCAACCGCTCGGCCTGAACCAGATCCTGGTGGCGTGCTTCGAGCTCCGCGCGCAGCAACCCGTCGCCGTACAGCGTCAGACTGCCGATGCGACGGAAATCCGTCCGGCGCGCCAGTTCGATGAACTCGTGAATGCCCTTCTCCGGGTCGAGCCGCCCCACAAAGGCAAGATCGAACTGCTCGCGCACACTCACGCGCGGCGGGAACGGCTCTGCCAGTCGGCTCACCGGATTCGGCAGCAACGCGCTGTTCGTGATGCCTCGCTGCGCCAGCGCCGTGCGCATGTACGGACTCGGGCACAGGAACACGTCGAATATGTCGCGCGGATTGCAGTACGCGTACACCGCATGCCAGTGCAGCTTCTTCACCGTGTCGTGGAGACGCCCGCGAGGGCTCGCCAGTGCGAGCAGCCGCGCCGGATTCGACAGCGCATCGACCGGAACGGGCACCGGGCGGCCGTCGCGATAGGTCAGCATGTTCGGGTTGTAGAACACCAGATGGTAATCGTGGCACGTGAGATACGTGCGGAATCCCTGTTCGCGGCGGCGCCGTGCGAGGACCGGCAGGATCGATTGCGTCAGCAGGTTGTGATAGTTGTGCACGAGCACGTGATGCGGGCGCACCTCGTCGAGCAGCGCCGCCAGCGCGTTCGCCGCGGCGCGATTCCAGCCGCGCGTGAACGCGCCTTCGCCCGGCGCGAAACTCGTCTCGTCGAACGAGTACACGTCGACGTCCGGAATGTTTCGCAGCACCTCGATGGAAGTCTGGTAAACCTCCTCCGCGCCCCCCTTTCTCGCGTAGTCGTTGATGACGACAACACGCGTGGCTTCCGCACGGGAGCCGATCGAAGATAATCCGTTCAATTCGGCATCCGGAACGTCGGTTGAACAATCCGGTATCTCGGCATGCCGCCGTAACCATCAAGCCCGCTTGCACTCGCCAGCATCATTTCCACTCCGTACAGTCCATTCATGTCGGCAACTCGCGATTGCCGTTTCAAGCCGTCATTCGCCCGTGCCCGTCAGTTTCGAACCGGGTCTTGCGCCGCGTTGACCGGACGCGTTCCGACCGGCAGGTCGCCGCGTTGCCGCGACGCGGTCAGGCGGTGCGCAAGCCGCACACAGGGCGCCTCGCAATACCGGTAGCTTGCGTACGACAGCGCAATCAACGGCACGACGGGAACGATCATGTAGACGCCCAGCGGCCAACCGGTCCATCGATAGTGTTCGCACAGCCAGTAGAACGCGAACAACGGGATCGCGTGAAACAGGTAAACCGAGTAGCTGACCTCGCCCAGCTTCGCCACCATGCGCAGGCGAACCTTCAATACCGTCGCCATTGCCACGAAGATCGCGACGCCGATCACGTACGCCAGCGACGACGGAAGATGCGTCATGTTGTGATGCCGCCAGTCGTTGGCGGCCCCGATCAGCGCGACGCCGGCGATCATCGCCGTCAGCAGGCCGACGACGGACCGGTACGTCAGCGCGATGCGGCGGTGTTCGCGTCGCCCCCATCGCACCTGCAACACCGCAAGCGGATGGTCGTAGGCCTGACGAAAGCACGCACCCCAGAACATGATCGCGAGGTGATACGGCATCGCCTTGTACTGGCCCAACGTATTCTCAGGGAACACGTGCAACCCGAGCGTGACCACGAAACCCGCGCAGAGCCCGATGCAGACGAGCGCGAGATCGCGCATCCGGTGCAGCCCGCCCCACCAGAACAGCACGAGACACAGCCCGTAGAAATACAGCTCGGTCTCGAGCGTCCAGTAATGCCCCATGACGGGCTCCTGCCCCAACGCAGTCGGAATCATCGTGGCGTTCGCGACGATCAGCCACGCGCTCACCGGCTTTCCGAACAACGTCCAGAAGACCAGGCAACCGACCGGAATCGACAACCAGAATGCCGGATACAGCCGCAGGAAGCGCCGGATCAGGAAGCGTCGCGTGCCCGATCCGGCGGGGCCGCGCAGGCTGACCGGTATCAGCAGGCCGCTGATGCCGAAGAAGACCACCACGCCGATCCGTCCGAAATTGACGGCGCGCTGCAGCGTGTCGAGCCACTGCTGAGCGCCCGCCAGCGGCGCGAACCGCTCGGCGTAGTGGGTCCAGATGACGAACAGGACCGCGACGGCGCGCATCGCGTCGATATGGTCCAGACGTCCGGGGCTTTCGGGGTTCATCGTCAGGGTCGCGTAGAGGCCGGGCAGTGTCGCCGAATACAGGCGAGTTACCGTATCACCGCACCGGCTCTCCGACTGTGCGACATCTGACACAGCCTCCGCCGGCCCCGCATCACGCGGGCGATTCGGCCTTGACGATCCGCCCCGCCGGTGCGCGTCGCGCGTCGAGCCCCTTGACGAACTCGCTGCACAGCCCGACCACCGCGTCGACCGCATGCGAGCTGAAGACGCTGTGATCGAGATCGTCGAGCACGACGGCACGCGCGCCCGAAAACCGGGACAGCCGCTTGCCGCGCGGGCCGAAGTACATCGTCATCAGGTCCAGACTGCTGTCGTATGCGCCGCACACGAACAGCGTGCTCACCTCCTTGCGCTGCAGCGTGCGCAGGATGTCATGAGGCTCGACCGGCATCGTCTCCGCGCACGACCATCCGGCGATCCGACGTCGCCACGCGCCGATCCGCACGGCTGCGAGCGTCGTCACGCGCTTCAGCACGAGCCGGACGAACGGCATGATCCTGCGCTTGCCGGCCAGCACCTGTTTCCATTTCTCGACCTCGAAGAACGAAGACCGGTAACCGGCGATCGAATTGGGACGATGCCGGCGCAGCGCGTCGGTCGACAGGCCGTCGGGCATGTGGAAGCTCTGCAGGTTCACCGATATGACGCCGGACAGCGCCCGCCCCACGAGCGCCGCGCGCAACGCACTGTAAGCGCCCGAGCAGATGCCGAACGACACGACGTGCCGATATCCCTGCTCCTTCAGCCAGTGGGCGGCCGTCGAGACGTCCTCGACGACCGCGCTCGAATAGACCGGCTGACGCACGTCGTCCGGCGTGCCGCCGCCGCGTACCGATGAACTGTCGCCGATCCCGCGGCCATCGAAGCGCAGCGACGCGATGCCGCGTCGCGCCAGCTCCCGCGCGATCCGTACCGACAGCCGGCTATCGCCGACATGCGAGCTGGCCGACGTATTCGTGATCAGCAGAACCGGCCCACGGTCGTGCATCGCATGCGGCATGCACATGATGCCGAACAGGCCGGCCACGCCGAACCTGACCGGCTGTTCGCAGGCTTCCGGCGTGCGAAGCATCAGGCCGGCATCCTTGCCCGGGTTCGATACGGCACGTGGCGGCGGCGCCCGCCGGGCCGCCGTGGCCGCGACCCAGTCGACCACCGCGTCGAATACACGGGTGGGCAAGCTCGAGAACGTGGTTTCCTGCATGAACGCGGCATAGCCTTCGAAGGACCGGTGCTCGACCGAGCCGCCCAACTCTTCGAGCCGCTTGTGCAGCGATTCGCTGCCGCCGGCATTCACGTCGACGATCAGCGTGCCCGATGCCGGCGCGCTGGTGCTGTCCTTCAGTGCGTCGACCGCGTCGAACGCATTGAGCCGTGCGCGGAACTCATGACTGTAGACCTGTCCGAGCACGTTGAATGGCGCGTCCTTCGGCTGCGCGTCCCGCAACGGCGCAGGCAGCTGGTCGAGCCAGATATTGCGCATGATCGACAGCTCGCGCACGTAGCTGCGCCCGCTTGCCACCGGCGCCAGCAATACGAGTTGATCGACGTCGCATCGACCGGCCGCCAGCAACGCGAAAGCCGCGCCCAGCCGCAGGCCGCACAGCGTCACCCGCGCCACGCCCGTTTCTTCGCGTAGCCGCGCGATGGCCGCGCACACGTCGTCGACGGCCGTCTCGAACTGGTCGCTCGCGCCATCGGCCCCCTCGGAATCGCCCGTGCCGCGGTAATCGAAGCGCAGCACCGGCATCCCGCGGGCGGACAGGCGGTCCGCCAGATTCCGCATGCCGCCGTGACTCCAGACGGATTCGTGCCCATAAGCGTTGCACAGGACGACGCCCCGCGTCCCGCTGCCCGGATGCAGCCATCCGAACCGCCCGCCAAATATGATCGGTCTCATTTTCTATTAGGTATCGGTGAAGAATGGTTACGGCGTCCTTCGGCCGAACTGCTGAATCGATCGGCCGCGGGACGGCAAATCGCTCACGGAAGACATTCCCCTTTCCGGTGGCCACGCTGCACATGCGCGGTCCGGAAGCCAGTCGTCCGCAAGCCGTTCAGGTCACGACATCGATGCCCTCCTTTGCTGCGCTGCGTGGGCCCGTCACGACGGGCTGTCAGACGGTGGCGCGATCAACTCGCGCCACCGCCGGTCGAATACCGGCATGCTGAAGTGCTGTTCGCAATACGCGGCGAAGCGCGTCGCCGCTTCCACGACACGATCCAGCTCCGCGGCGGGATCGATGACGAACCGTTCGAGCCGCGATTCGCTCATCGCGAGCGCGTCGTCGTGGAACCCGAGGCCCTCGAAGGCCGTTTCGTTCCCGACCGGCACGCAGCCGTACGACACGGCTTCCAGCACCTTCGACTTGATGCCGCCGCGCAGGAACGCGGGGCACAACGCAATGGAGCACGCGGTATAGACGTCCGCCTGGGTCGGCGCGAATCCGGCAAACTCGACGTTCGGCACGGGATCGTAGCGCCCGGCCATGCGCCCGTAGATCACCAGCGGCGTGGCCGGCCCGACGCGTGCCCACAACGCCACCAGATACTCGATCGCCAGCCGGTTCTGCAACTGCCGGTCCGAACCGATGAACACGAACCGGAACGGCGCCGCCGGATGCCGCATCGGCATCAGCGCATTCATCGGCGGCGCGATCACGTGCGTCTTCACGGCTTCGGCGTTCGTGAGCGACTGCCGCAACGCGTGCGCGTCCTCCATGGAGACGAGCGTGACGGCATGCGACGACCCGATCGCCGCGCGCTCCTGCCGCTTCAGCGCGAACGCTTCATAGCCGAGGAGTGCGTTGCGGATCAGCCTCGCGTTGGCGAGCCTGACGAACGGCCCCGGCAGCGACTTCTCCAGATATCCGGCCGACAGCGGAAAATCCTGCTCGCGCAGGATGTTCGCGCGGCGCGACATCAGGTCGTCGAAATCCACGACGATCCGGCAGCCGGGCACGCGGTGCCGAACCAGGATCGCGTAGTCCACGAGCCGGATGCCGTCGAAATAGATCACGTCCGGCTTGAATGCGTCGACGGCGCGCAGCAGCGCCGTCCGCTTGCGCGGATGCGAAAACATCGCCACCTGAAGCGCGCACGGCGCGCCGCGCAACACGCTCCATCCCACCCGCATCGCCGCGCCGATCTTCGCGCGGATACCGCCGTCCTCGAACACCGACCGGATCTTGAATTCGGCCACTTCCGTGTGGTCGCCGATCGCCTTCCGGATGAAACTCAGCGTACGCTCCCGCCCGTTCGATACATCCTGCGGAATGTCCCGCGTCATCACCATCAGCACCCGGTTTTTCACGAGCGACCTCCCTATCGATCCGAAACCCTCTTGCCTGCACGCGGCGCCTGCGGATCGCGGCACCCGCGTCCGGCCGGGTGCCGGCGCAACGGGGCCCATGTCCGCATCGAACCGGCCGTTCATGGACGCGCCCTGTTATGGAAAAGATGGCCGAGCACGACGCACCAGAACGCGACGAGCGAGACGGCGATCCCCGTCGACGGCGCATACATCACCAGCGCGCGCGGCATGACGAACGGCGCGGCGACGATCGCCGCGACGATCAGCACCTGCTTGACCATGATGAGCCGGTAGCGGCGCACGGCCAGGAGCCACGTGCTCAGCCCCGCATCGACGAACGTGGCGATCGAGCAGCCGGTCGCGTAGATCATGATCGGCACGCCGTCGACGAACGCGGGCCCGTAGATCATCAGGAACACCTTGCGGCCGATGAACCAGCTGCCGACCCACGCGACACAGCCGACGAGGCCGAGATACAGGCCGAGCTTCAACGCCTTGGCGCGCACCAGCGATTCGGTCCGCGCCGCGAAGACCATGCTCGGCGCCAAGGCCAGCGCCAGCGTCGTGCCAACCGAATTCCACTGTTCGACCAGCGACGCCGCCGACGCGTAAATGCCGAGATCGGCTTTGGAAACCAGCACGCCGAGCAGCAGCCGGTCCATGCGCAGCACCAGCACGCTGGCCGCGATGGCCGGCCAGATCCGCAGCCCGCGCACGACCAGCGCTTTCGTGACGGCCGCGCTGCCGCGGAACGATTTCGGCGACGTCAGCGCCAGCGCGCGATAGCGGCTGAACGGTGCGGCGGCCGCCACGCATGCCTCGAGCGGCCACGCGAACGCCGCGACGATCACGCCCATCGACGCATGCGCCGCGACGTACAGCCACAGCACGCGGACACAGCTTGCGTACGCCCTCGCCCGCGTGATGACCCACGGACGGGATTCGGCATACGCCATCAGCGACCCGAGCGCGATCGGCTCCACGATCAGCGCGAAGGCCGCGATCAGCGTGAGCTCGGAGACGCTCGACGGCCGCATGACGATCACCACGATGCCCATGAACAGCAGCATCACGGCCAGCGTCAGCGTGAGCCGCAGACGGAACGCGCGGTAGACGACCATGTGCCGCAAGCGCGGATGCTTGCCGAGGATCGGCTGGATCACCTGCGCACCGAAAATCAGCGCAACGCTGCCGATCACGTACGCGAGCGACAACGCGAACTGCAATTCACCGAACAGGCGCGCGCCGTAGATGTTCGCGAACAGGTGATTGCTCGCGATCGCCGCGAGCGCCCCGATGATCTTTTCGCACACCACGCCCGCGAACGACGAAAACAGAAGCCTGACGAACGCGTTCAAGATGCCCCCGTCCCCATCCATTTCGCGTCGGCGTTCGCGCGCCTTGCGTCGATGCAGTACCACCAGGCCAGCGCGATCGCCAGGTAGAACAGCGTGCGCGCGCCGAACAGCGTCCAGTAATCGCCCTGCTGGATCGCATAGGTCGCGTACGCAAAGATCTTCGTGGCGAGCCACAGCATCACGACGCCGCCGCGCATCGCGACCCGGATCAGGATCGCGCTCGCCGCGCCGTAGATCGCGCCCGTCAACGCGACGAAGAGCGCGCCGCCCGCATAGCCGAACCAGTACACGGGCACCGCCACGTTGCCCATCGTGAACGTGACGTCGTCGAACACGTAGGCCTTCAGGATCTCGGGCGTGCCGTACGACAGCATCAGGTCGCGCAGGCCGCTCACCGGCGCATCGCTGAAGAACGTCGGCTCGGTGAACGAGCCCAGCGAACCCACGAAGCGCCCGAACGCCGCCATGCCTCCGAGCGTCGGTGCGCTGAACAGGTGCGCGTCGCCATCGACCACGTACCACGCCTGCCCCTGTTCGAGAAACCGCGACACCACCGTCTCCGCGATGTCCAGCCCCTGCCCGCGGTACGCATAGAACACGGACACGCTGCCGATCACGAGCGCGATGACCGAGCCGATCCCGAGGTAGCGCATCACCGGCTTGCCGTTCATCGCGTGAATGGCGATGAACGGGATCAGAAACGTCAGGCACACGTGCAGCACGGCCATGAACTGCTCGCCGTGCAACGCTTCGAGCACCAGGTCGGCGACGATCAGGGCGACGGCCCCCCATCGCACGCTCCGGTTCGAACTCGTGCAGAAGGTGCCGAGCAGCACGGCGACGAACGTCTGGTTGTTCAGGAACAGGTTGAATAGCGAACTATTCGACGCGTCGTTGCGCAGCGCGTAGCGGTTGACGCCGCTCAGCACCGCGAAGCCGCCCGTCAGGCCCGCCAGCACGCCCGTCGCGAGGATCGCGCCGACCAGCCCCAGCCCGAGCACGACGCTGGCCGGCTGGCGCGTCATCCGTGCGCGGATCGGCACGTGCACCAGGCGCTCGTTCAGGAGCCGCTCGAACGCGAACAGCGCGCACGCGACGAAGATCGCGTAGAACGACAGCAGCCGGCTGAACGCGCCGTTCGCGACACCAAAGATGTCCGTTTCCCGCAGGAAACCGCCGGATTCGATCCCCACGCCGGCCACGAACGCGGTCAATCCGATCACCAGCGTGTAGAGCATCGACACGGCGAATACCGGGCGGGCAACGACCAGCGCGACCAGACCCGCGACCGCCACCAGCAACGTACAGGTCGCGCTCGGGTCCATCGCGCCGAGCGCCGGCAGCATCGCATTGATCGTCAATGCGAGGATGAACAGCGTCGACACGGCCAGCCCCGTGAAAGCCGCGGCCCGGCCGTCGGCCTGAATCGTTCGCATCGCCGCCTCTTTCACGCTTGCGTCCGTCCTGCGCGCGGCCGGTCATGCACGGCCCGGTCCAGCGCACCGTGCAATTGCGCGCTCACCGCGCCGGACGAAAAACGCTGCGCGTTCACCCGCCCGGCGCTCACTCGTTCGGCCCGCAGCGACGGGTCGCCCGCGACGCGCTCGATCTGCCGGCCCCATTCGGCGGCATCCGTCGCATCGGCAACGGCCACGAACGACTCGCCCATCGTGTAGCGGTACACCGGCAAATCCGACGCGACGACCGGAAGGCCGACGAACTGCGCCTCGATCACCGTGCGGCCGAAGCCTTCGTGCAACGTCGGCGACACGTACAGATCCGATGCCTGGAAGAAGTAGCCGAGATCGTCGTCGCCGACGTTCTCGACGAAATGCGCGGCGAATCCCGCCTGTGCGGCGATGTCCCGGCATTCGTCGCGATTGGCCTGGTTCTGCGCGCTGCCCACCCGCAGCACCATCACATCCTTGCGCCCGAGCGAGGCCAGCGCGCGAAACAGCGTCGCATTGTTCTTGCGCGTTTCGTCGGAGCCGACGTTCAGCACGACCAGCGCTGCGTCGACACGGATGCCGAAGCGAGTCAGGAGCATCGCGCGCGCCCGTTCGCGCACCGCGGCGTCGATCGGCGTATAGCGATCGTCGAACGCATTGGGTACGACCTGTATCCGGTCGGCACGGATGCGCAGGTCCGCCAGCGCTTCCTGCGCCGTCACCTCCGACGGCGCGAGCACCACGTCCGCGGTCGCGATCAGCGACTGCGTCAGCCGCATGTACGCATTCTTCAGCTTCTCGACGACACCGCGCACCTGCCCCGGACGCTGCACGTGATGCAGCACGATGCCGACGCGGCCGCCCGCCCACCGCACCAGCGGAATCATGAACGCCAGGTCTTCCTGGTACAGCATCACGAAGTGCCCGGCGCGCGCCGCCGCGACTGCCCGCAGCGGGTACAGCACGAACTGCGTCCAGTAGCGCCGGAACGAGCGCGGCGCGGCCGGAATGTCGACCGGCTCGACGTCGAATCCCGCCAATGCGGGGATGAAGTCGATACATTTGAGGCTGTATCGCATGACCCCATTCCAGCTCACCGGCCGCGGCCCGAGAAACCATACGACCCGCACCACCTGCGCGTCGCGCCGCAGTCCATCCTTGCTTGCCATCGAATCACTCATGCGCTGCGCTCCTCGCCCAATAGCATCGAATCACCCATGCGATCAGGCGCGCGCCGCGGCGAAGCCGGCGCCGATCCGGCGAATGCCGCGCAACGGCGACGGCTCGAAGCCGTTGAACACCAGCCCGTCGATGCGCACGCCGATCTTGCCCAGGCTTTCGAGTGCGTCGGTGACGCCGGCCGAGTTCGCCGAACCCTGGCGGGCTACCAGCAGCGTCATGTCCGCAACGCGTGACAATGCCGCGAGGTCGGCCACCGGCAGCGCGGACGGCGCATCCACGATGACCATGTCGTACCGGCTCCGCAACGACGCGGCCAGCGCGTCGAGACGTGCCTGGTCGAACAGGTTGCGCGTCGACGCGCCCTGCTTGCCGGCGGACAGCGCATCGAGCCGGCCGGCGACGCGGGTGATCGCATCATCGACCGGCAGCGCGTCCTTCAGTACGTCGGACAGGCCTTTCGTCGCCGTGACCGGCAGATAGCGATGCAGCCCCGGCGCGCGCACGTTGGCATCCACGATCACCGTCTTGAACCCCTTCTCGGCGTACAGGTACGCGAGATTGGCGGCGATCATCGACTTGCCCTGCGCCGGCGCCGCGGACGACACCAGCACGACCTTCGCATCGCCGCCATACGCGGCCAGCCGGTGCCGCAACGTCAACGCCAGACTGTCCATCGCGTCGGCCAGCGGCACGTCGGCCGGCTCCTTCGTCGCGATGAATGCGGGCGTGCGGTTCGCATCCGCTTCGGCCTGGCGGCGCGAATTCGGCAGAATGCCGAGCATCGGGATGCCGAGTGCCGCTTCCAGGTCATGTGGATCGCGAATGCGCCCGGCCAGCAATGCACGGCCCTGCGCGACGAGAAAGCCCAGCATCAGTCCGGTCACGGCACCGGCCAGGATCGCGATCAGGCGCTTCGGCCGGACCGGCTTGTCGCTGACGACCGCCTTGTCGACGATCGACGCGTTGCCGACCGTGCCGGCTTCCGCGATCTGCAACTGCTGCGTGTTGTTCAGCAACCCGACGTAGAGCTGATTGTTGACCTCGACGTCGCGCGCCAGACGCAAGTACGTCTGCTGTTGCGACGGCAGCCGCGCGGCTTTCTCCTTCAGCACCGCGGCCTGCTTGTCGAGTTCCTTCAGCTTGTTGGCCGCCGCCACGACCTGCGGCTGCCCCGGCACGTATTTCGACAACAGGTCCTGGTACGCGAGCTTGGTCTCGAGCCGCGACTTGTCGACGAACGCCAATTGCTCGACGAGCAGCCGGATGTCGCCCTGCGCATCGATCGAACCCTGCTGGTTGCGAAACGCGTTCAGCGCCTGCTCGGCCTGTTGCAGCCGCGCCTTGACGATCGGCATCTGCGCGTTGAGGAACGTGAGACTGCGCTCGGCATCGTCGGCACGGCGTCTCGCGTTGAAGCTCAGGTAGGCCGCGGCGATCGCGTTGAGCATGCGCGCGGCAAAGACCGGATCGGCGTCCTCGAAACTCAGCTGCATGATGCCCGACTGCCGCTTCGTCTCTGTCACGCCCAGTTTCTTCAGGATTGCCTCGAGACGCACGTCGGTGGCGACGCACCGCACGCGGAATTCCGCGCCGGGACGCGCGACGATCCGCGCCACGTCGACGCGATAGCCGTTGCTCTCGCTCGGTACGCCGACCACCCCGCTCAGCACCACCTGACCGCTGCGGTCCTTCAGCCGAAACCGGTTGTCGTCGAGATTATCGAACGTCAGCGCCTTGCCGGCCTGCGCGGCCGGCACCTCGAACGTCCTGAACTCCAGGCGCTCGCCGCCCCATGCCCACGACGACATCCCGAGCGGTGCGTCGGCGAGACCGTTCGCGTCCTTCGGCATGAGCGAACCGATGAGGCCGCCAATGACCGGAAACCGGTTCTCGACCGACACCTCGGCCTGCGCGGCCGTCGCATTCATTGCTTCCACGACGACCGAACGCGAGCGGACGATGTCGATTTCGCCGACCACGGCCGAATTCTGGATATCGAGCGCCTTCGAGATCGACGACAGCGATCCCAGTGCACTGGCCTTGTTCTCTTCGATCTGGATCAGCGTGTCGGCCGAATACACCGGCGTTGCCGCAACCGCATAGACGATCGCCAGCAGCAGGCAGGCCGCGAACACGGCCGCGAAGAGGCGCCCGTTGTCGATCAGGTTCTCCAGCAAATCGATCGGCGACAACCGCGTCGCATTCCGGCCGGCGTGTTTCGTTTCGTTTTGATGCCCGGTAAATGCAGGTCGGTCCATCTTCATGCTGAACTCCAGAATGGAAGATCCGGCTGGCTTCGCCGCTTTACGCGCGTTGTTGTTCACGTTCATGTCTTTGAAAATCCGGCTGGAAATCCTTCAGTGCCGATCGGGAAAACCGCGCCCCGCGAACCTGGATTCCCCGTGTGTTTCCGCCCGACGGGCGCGACGGCCGGCGTCCGTTCCCGAGCCCTCGCTCGTGTCATTCCGGCATGCCGTCGTCGATGCTGCCGCCCCCTACGCACGCGCGGCGGCGATCTCCGTACCCAGCAGCGCCGCGCCGATGTCGGCGAGCCGTGCGACGACGTCGGCCGCCGGATCGGCTTCCGCATGGCCGGGCTGGTCGCCCACGAACAGGAAGCGACGTCCGACGCCGGCGCGCGCGCCCGCATCGAGATCGGACTGCTTGTCGCCGACCAGGATCGACGCGGACAGGTCGAGATCGAGATCGCGCCGCGCGTCGTGCAGCATCCCGGGCTGCGGTTTCCGGCATGCGCACGCCTGCCGGTAGCGGCCCATCCCGGCCACCGGGTGATGCGGGCAGAAATAGACGCGGTCGATTCTCGCGCCCCGCTCGTCGAACCTGCGCCGCATCCATTCCATGAACGCGACGAACTGCGACTCCGAAAAATACCCGCGGCCGATGCCGGCCTGATTCGTCACGACGACCACCTGGTGACCGGTCGCATTGGCCAGCCGCACGAGATCGAAAATGCCGTCGACGAACACGCAGTCCTGCTGCCGGTGCACGTAGCCGTAGTCGACGTTGATCACGCCGTCGCGATCCAGGAACAGTGCCTTACGCTTCACTGGTTCGCGTCTCCAGCATCGGCGGAATGACGGTTTGCGCACGTCGGTAGTCCGCCGGCACACCGATGTCGATGAATGCCGTGACCTCCGGAAACACGCGGATGTCGAGCGCGTCGAACCGTTCGCCCAGGAAGTCCTGCTCGAACGAGAATTTCTCCGGCAGCGCGCAACCGAGCAGCGTGCGCGCGTTGACGACGTACGTGCCCGCATTGATGTAGCCCTGCGCCGGGCGCTTCTCGCGGAATGCCGACAGCCTGCGCGAGGTCGCGTCGAATTCGAGCGTGCCGTAGCGCGACGCATCGTCGACCCGCGTTGCCGCCACGACCAAATCGGGGCGCATCGCACGATAGAACGCCGACAAGGCCTGCACATCCAGGTTCGACCACGTATCGCCGTTCATCACGATCATGTCGCGCTCGCCACTGGCCTTCAGCGCGTGAACGATCGCGCCGCCGGTGCCGAGCGGCTCGTGCTCCTCGACCACGGAAATCGCGATGCCGAAATCGCGCGACGTCACGAGCGCCTTGATCGGGCCGCTGCCGTAGCCGAGCGACAGCACCACCTCCTTCACGCCCTGCTGCCGGAGCCCCTGCAGCATCCAGTACAGAAACGGCTCGCCGTCGATCGGCGCGAGCGCCTTCGGCAGCGTGTCGCCCAGCACCGGGCGCAGCCGCGTGCCGAGGCCGCCGGCAAGGATCAGGCAGGGCAGCATCGCATTCATGCAAAGATCCGCTCTTCGACGATGCCGCAAATGATGTGGCCGCACACGAGATGCCCTTCCTGGATCTTCGGTGTCGACGCGGACGGAATCTCGATGCAGAGGTCGGCACGCTTGCGCATTTCGGCGGCACCGGGGCCGTTACCGGTGAACCCGACCGAAAACATGCCGGCCGTCCGGGCCACTTCCAGCGCACGGAGGATGTTCGGCGAACGCCCGGACGTCGAATACGCCCAGAAAATGTCGCCGGGGCGCCCCGTCGCCTGGATCTGGCGCTCGAACAGTTTCTCGTAGCCGTAGTCGTTGCCGATCGCGGTCATGACCGAGCTGTCCACGGTCAGCGCAAACGCCGCGAGGCCCGGCCGATCGAAGTTGAAACGGCTGACGAATTCGCCTGCGATGTGCTGTGCGTCCGCCGCGCTGCCGCCATTGCCCGCCAGCAGGATCTTGTTGCCCGCGCGCAGCGCCTCCGTCACGCGCTCGGCCACCTGCTCGATCCGCGCCACTTGCTCGCGGTCCGACACGAGCGCCGTCAGCACCGACAACGTCTGGCGAATTTCGCTCTCTACCGCGATCGTCATTGATTCTTTCTCCACGACTGTGCACCGATGTCGGTGAACGTACAGTTGAGCACCTGGCCATTGATCCCGTTGTATGCATCCAGCGCGCGCATCACGGCCGGCCGTTCGACCGGATCGACGAAGAACATCATGAAGCCGCCGCCGCCCGCGCCGGACACCTTGCCCGCCTTCGCGCCGGCCCGGACCGCGACGCGGTACAGGTCGTCGATCATCGAGTTCGAGATGTTCTTCGCCATCCGCTTCTTCGATTCCCATGCGTCGCGCATCGACGCGGCGAACGCGTCGAAATCGGCGCGCAGCACGGCCTCCTTCATGCGCACGGCCTCGTCCTTCACTTCGTGCAACGCGGCCAGCGAATCGACCACGCCTTCCGTCACGTTGCTGCTTTGTTCCTTGATGATGTTGGCCGACTCGCGCGATACGCCCGTGTAATACAGCACGAGCGACGCCTCCATCTCGGCCTTGATTTCCTGCTTGATCCGCAACGGATTGACGATCACGCGATCGCCGTAGAACTCCATGAAGTTCAGCCCGCCGAACGTCGCCGCGTATTGATCCTGCTTGCCGCCGGCAAGCCCGAGATCCTCCCGCTCGATGTCGTGCGCGAGGTGGGCGATGTCGTATTCGCCGAGCGGCAGCGACAGCAGTTCGCAGAAGGCCCTGACCAGCGCGACGACGATCGTCGACGACGATCCGAGCCCGGAGCCCGGAGGCGCTTCGGAGCACGTCGTGATCGTGACGGCCAGCGGATGGCCGCCGTGAAAATCGCGGACGATCCGGTTGTAGACGCCCACGTGCAGCCCGAGCCCGTTCTGCACCTCGAGCACCGGCGACACGGGGCCGATCCATCGGGTATCCGTATCGGCCGCGACCAGTTCGACCTTCGCGTCGTCGCGCGGCGCGATCGACGCGTACGCAAACTTCTCGATCGTCACATTCAGCGCCAGACCGCCGAACCGGTCCGAATAAGGCGGCACGTCGGTTCCGCCGCCGCCCAAACCCAACCTCAAAGGCGCCCTCGAACGGGCAATGAAGCGTGTCATGAAATCTCTCGCAGACAATGAGCCGGACGCCGGCACGATGCCGTTCCCGCTCCCGCACATTCCGCCGGGAATGCACGGCCATGTTCGTTGGCGCCACTATGCGATAGATGTCCGGCACGCTGCGTGCGATGGCTTACATTAAGCCGCCGCCGCGATTTCGAAGCGTCCAACCTGCGTTACGCTCTGTTCGCGATCGGCCCGGCGACGGGCGAAACGGCATGAAAAACGCCGTCACGTTCCCGGCCACGCGCGACGACGTCCTTCCGTCATTGCCGGTTTTTGACAATTGCTTTCGGAAGCGATGCCGCGGCGAAACACGCGCCGATTGCCCGGTGCCTGAATGCCGCCGGGAAGCGTCATCACGATGTTCGGAACGAAGCGGGCACGCGACGAGCGGCCCGAATTCGATCCGGATAACGTATCAATCGATTCATCGCTGCTGGACACAAAAATGAAAAACGTTCTACCGTTCGATTCCGTGGCGCCGGGCCACACTCGCACTGCCGTGCGCGGAATGTGCATCGCGCTCTCCTTCGCAACCGTCGCGATGCTTTCCGCATGCACGGTCGTGCCGGGGCAGCACATGAGTTCGACCGCGTTGCCGGTCACGACCGCCGACAACGGCGACGTGACCAGCGACATGCAGGTGCCGGTCAAGCAGATCGACCTGACGCAGATCGAGCAGATCCGGGCCGAACAGAAACGCGCCCCCGCCGCGTCCATCCCGCCGAACCTGTTCGCGAAGTCGGACATGTACCGGCTCGGTGCCGGCGACGTGCTGCAGATCACGGTGTGGGATCACCCCGAATTCGCGACGGCCGCCGGGCAGCCCGTGCAGAACACGAAGGCCGCGGACGCCGCGCCCGGCTTCGTCGTCGACAGCAGCGGCAACGTGCAGTTTCCGTACGTCCCACGGCCGATCCATGCAGTCGGGAAAACCGTCGCGCAGATCCAGCACGAGGTCAAGACCGAGCTCAGCAAGGTGTTCGTCAAGCCGCAGGTCACGGTTCGCGTCGCCTCGTTCCGCGCGACGCAGGTCTATATCGACGGCGAAGTGCGCAACCCGGGCGCACAGGCGATCAACGACATTCCGATGACGCTGATCGAAGCCGTCAGCCGCGCGGGCGGATTCGCGCCGACCGCGGATCAGAGCCGCGTCACGATCACCCGCAACGGCACGATCTATCCGCTGAACGTCGCGCAGATGATGAAGACGGGGAAGAATCCGGCGGACATCATGCTGAAGCCCGGCGACATGCTGCATGTGGGCGCACGCGACGACAATCCCGTGTACGTGATGGGCGAAGTGGTCAGGCCGCAAGCCGTCGCGCCGCTGCGCGACGGTACGCTCACGCTGAGTGAAGCGCTCACGCAGGCCGGCCAGCTCAACCAGCAGACCTCGAATGCCAAGCAGGTGTTCGTGCTGCGCAAGGCCGCCGACAGCGCCCCCGTCATCTATCACCTCGACATGCAGTCGCCGGTGTCGATGCTGCTCGCGAACCAGTTCCCGCTGGCGTCGAAGGACGTCGTCTATGTCGACAACACCGGGCTCGTCCGCGCAAGCCGCGTGCTGAACCTGCTGCTGCCGGCGATCAGCGCCGGATTGACCGGCGCGCTCGTCACGAAGTAAGCCGCCGAGTGCGTGGCCCGGTCCGGTTCGATGCGCACGCAACGAACCGGATCGCCCGCGTCGGCATCTTTCCCGCAAAAGCGCCTGCCTCAAGGTACTTCTTACCCGGCCGCACCCCATCGATCGGGAACGATGACCGTCTTTCCACCCCGCCGCGCGAGCGAGCCGAAGAAAGATCGGACATATCGGTATAAACACCGATGCTGTAGTCAAACTACATTCATACCATTAGTCGCTGCAGAGAATCGCTACATCCGATTCGGCAGCGTCGGGCGGCCCGTGCGTCGTCGCCCGCGTGCGCCGGTCGGGCCCATCCGGCCGTAACGATTCCCCGCCTGATCTGGCATGCCGACGCGCAATCACCCAGCATCGCCAGCCGTATGCGTCCAGTGCGAATCCATCGGACGTGCGCAGCTCCAGACATCATCCGAACAACCGGCAATACGATCATGGAGAGCAACATGCGGGACACACTCTGGCCGGCCGTCGTGCTGGCAGCGACCCTCTGCACCACCGCCTATGCGGGCGATGCCGATTTCAATGCGCAAGGCGACGCCACCGATGCGTTCGCGTCCGCTGCGGCGGTCCGGCGCGCCGACCTGCTCGTGCGCAAGATGACGCTCGACGAAAAACTTCAGTTCATTCATTCGCAATACGAAATGTCGAAGGTGCCGGGCGGCGGCGCCGGCTACATCCAGGGCGTGCCGAGGCTCGGCATTCCCGACCTGAACATGGTCGATTCGGCGACAGGTTCCGGCAGCACGTCGCAGGCCAGCACGACGTTCCCCGCGACGATCGCCGTCGCAGCGAGCTGGGATCGCCGCCTGTCGTACGACTACGGCAAGCAGGTCGCGATCCAGTTGCGCGCGCAAGGGTTCGGCATGGGTCTCGGCGGCGGCACCAATCTCGCACGCGAACCGCGCGGCGGCCGCCTGTTCGAGTATCTCGGCGAGGATCCGCTGCTGGCCGGCGACCTGCTCGCCGAACGCACGCTTGCCACGCAGCGGCAGAAGGTCATCGCGACCATCAAGCACTACGCCGGCAACGAGCAGGAGCACGGCCGGATGGGCGGCAACACGCAGATCGACGAGCGCACGCTTCGCGAGATCTACTTGCTGCCGTTCGAGATCGCCGCGAAGCGCGGGCGGCCCGGCAGCGTGATGTGCAGCTACAACCGCCTGAACGGCGCGTATGCGTGCGAGAACCCTCACCTGCTGAACGACGTGCTGAAGAACGAATGGGGCTTCCAGGGCCAGGTGCAGTCCGACTGGGGCGCGACGCACAGCACCGCCGCCGCGATCAACGCCGGGCTCGACGAGGAAGAGGACGTCGGGCCGTCCGTGTACCTGACGCCGACGGCCGTCAAGCAGGCCATTGCGAACGGCTCGGTGTCGACGGCACGACTCGACGACATGGTGCGGCGCAAGCTCGCGGTGATGATCCGCGTCGGCGTGATGGACGATCCGGCCAAGGGCGGCGGCACGATCGATTTCGCGGCCGCGAACCGGTTCGCACAGGCCGCTTCCGAGCAGTCGATCGTGCTGCTGAAGAACGACGGCAACCAGTTGCCGCTCGCCGCGTCGGCGCTGTCGCATATCGCCGTGATCGGCGGCCATGCCGATGCGGCCGTGCTGTCGGGCGGTGGCTCGGGCAACACACGCGACCCTGTCTCGGGATCGTTCGCGGGCTGCGGCGGCCTCACGTTCGGGTCATCGACGGGATGCAGCTGGTGGCGCAATCCGTGGCTGAAAGTCGACGTGCCGATCGTCGCGGCGATCCGCGCGCTCGCGCCGGCCGCGCAGGTCACGTATGCGGGCAACAGCGACCAGCAGTCGCCGTTCCGCGCGTACACGCAGCAGGAGATCGACCAGGCCGCGGCACTCGCGGGCCGCTCGGACGTCGCGATCGTCGTAGTCGCGCAGCCGGCCGGCGAGGATTTCGGCGATCTCCAGAGCCTGAGCCTCGCGAACCCGTCGAATCAGGATGCGCTCGTCGAAGCCGTCGCGCGCGCGAATCCGCACACGATCGTCGTCGTCCAGAGCGGCAACCCGGTGCTGATGCCGTGGAAGGACCAGGTGTCCGCGATCGTCGAGGCGTGGTATCCGGGCGAGGCCGGCGGCAAGGCGATCGCGAACGTGCTGTTCGGCGCGGTCAACCCGTCCGGCAAGCTGCCCGTCACGTTCCCCGCGCGCGATCAGGATTCGCCTGCCTGGGGGCAAAACGGTGCGTTCGACAACGATCCCGTCTACGCGGAAAGGCTGAACATGGGCTATCGCTGGTATGACGCGCGCAACATCAAGCCGATGTTCGAGTTCGGCTACGGGCTGTCGTACACGCATTTCGCGTATTCGGGGCTGTCGGTGGCGAGGCAATGGGACGGCTCGCTGAGCGTCGCGTTCACGGTGCGCAACGACGGGCGCGTCGCCGGTGCGGAAACGCCGCAGGTCTATCTCGGCGTGCCGTACAAGGACGAACCGCCGAAGCGGCTGGTCGGCTGGGAGAAGATCCGGCTGAATCCGGGCGAGACGCGGCGTGTACGCGTGACCGTGTCGCCGCGGATGCAGAGCGTGTGGGATACGTCGCGTAACGGCTGGCGCGTGGTGCCGGGCGGGACGGTGTACGTCGGCGCGTCGTCGCGGGATATCCGGCTGCAGGGGCACTGAGCGGCGATAACCCGACGGAAGAGCCGCGCGTGGCGTTGCCCGGCTCTTCCGTATTCACCCGTGCTCACTGGCGATCGTTACCGGAACAGCAGCGCCAGCAACGTCGCGAGCGCGGCGATCGTGGCGATCCCCGCTGCCATCCCGGCCAGATGCGCGGTGATCACCAGGCCGGCCGGCAACCGCACCGATGCCGCGCCACTCCGCCTGCCCGCCGGCCCGGTCCGCGATCGAGACGCGACGCAGGTCATCACACCCCGCTCCCTTCGAGCGTATCGAGCAACGGCCGGGCCAGATGCAGGACCTGGTACACCGTGCCCGCGCCGCCGTCGTCCGGTTCGTGTTCCGATACGAGCACTCGCATCAGCCGCCAGCGCAGCGGATCGAGGCTGACGGCGGCCGCGACCGTCCCCTGCCGCGCCGCCACATCTCGATTGCGCGCGATCTCCTGTGCCAGCGTCGCATCGAGGTCGGCATCCGCCGGAATATCGGCGGCTTCCAGCCGCACGAAGCGCCCCGTCGACGCACTGCCCTTGCGCGCATCGAGTGCGACCTGCACGTCGATCGGCGCGCGCCCGAAACTGTCCGTCACGACCCGGTAGCGGCCGTCCGTGACGAACCCGGCGAACGCCTGTTCATTGCGCCACAGATAAAACGACGCATAGCCGTTTTCCGTCGCACCGTAGCGGCCCGCCTCGCGCAGCAGGAACCCCTTGAACACCAGGTCCGGCGTGTCGTCCCAGAGCCTGCCGCGCTCGCGCACGCGATTGCGGATGATGTCGAGGTCGTAGTCCGCCGGCAGGCGGTGCACGTAGTACGCGGTCAGCATGATCGACTCCTGGGAAGGAAAAGGGAGATTCCGAACGGCTTGGGAACAGCGTAGAAGACCTTGAATCATTTGAAAAGACGATGGCAGAATATTTCAATGATTCATTTTCCAAATGGATGAGTAAGCGATGAAGACGCTCGACATCGAAGCCGTGCAGGCGTTCGTGCTGACCGCCGACCTCAAGAGCTTCACGCGGGCTGCCGAGGCGATGGACACGACGCAGTCCGCGGTGAGCCTGAAGATCAAGCGGCTTGAAGACGGCCTCGGCCGCCGCCTGCTGGAACGCACGCCGCGGCAGGTTCGCCTGTCGGCCGACGGCACCGCGTTCCTGGAACCCGCGCGCGAGCTCGTGGCCGCTCACCAGGGTGCGGTCGGCGCGTTCGGCGCCGGCCAGCGGCGGCTGGCGATCGGCGTGAGCCATCACGTTGTCGGCGCCGATCTGCCGATGCTGCTTCGGCGCATGAGCGAAGCGGAACCGGGGCTCGTGCTGGAGATCCGGGTCGCCGCGTCGCGCGACGTGCTCGACGCGTTCGACCGCGGCCAGCTCGATGCCGCCGTCGCGCTGCAGCACGACAGCCGGCGCCTCGACGGTGAAACCCTGCTGTCGGAGTCGTTCGGCTGGATGGCCGCGAGCGATTTCGAGTACCATCCGCCGCAACCGCTGCGGCTCGCGACGCAGGCCGAGCCGTGCAGCGTGCGTCGCATGGCGATCGGTGCGCTGGACGAAGCCGGTGTCGCGTGGACGGAAGTATTCGTCGGCGGCGGCGTGGCGACGATCGGCGCGGCGGTAGCCGCGGGGCTGGCCGTCGCCGCGCTCGGGCATCGCGTGGCGCCCGTCGGGACGGTCGACGTGGGGGCGCGATACGGGCTGCCGCCCTTGCCGACCCGCGACGTGGTGCTCTATTCGAACCTGACCGATGCGCGGGCCCGGCAGGCGCTGCGCACGCTGGGCGCGGCGCTGCGGTCGTCGGTCGGCGTGCGCTGATGTCGCGCTTGAACAATCGGAGAGAAAACATGCGTCCGCTGGACGAACTGGTAAACGAACGCGAGTCCGCGCTCCCGAATTTGCTCGAGTGGGCGGCTGCAGCCAGTCACCGTTGCGAAATACTGCCCGCCTCCGATCGGAGCGGCGAAGTGCTTTCCGCGCTTCAGGTAACCACCCGATCACCCCTGGGCGCAATCGCTTATTCGACCGGCGGCATACTGGTGGACGGGGGCTACCTTCGTCTGCTCGGCTCAGGCCATCCCCGGCTGCCCAGAGACATCGTCGGCTGGAATGACGGGCGATCGTCCGGCTTTCTATTGATCGCGGACGATGCCGTCGGCGGATTCTTCGCATTGAACGGAGGCGCACTCGGCGACGACACGGGTTCGGTGTACTACCTTGCGCCTGACACCCTGGAATGGGAGCCCCTCGAGATCGGGTACAGCGACTTCGTGCGGTGGTCGCTCAGCGAGAATCTGCACGACTTCTATGCGAGCTTGCGCTGGCCGGGCTGGCAAGCGGATGTCCAGCATCTGACGACGGATCAATGCTTCAGCTTTTATCCGTTCCTGTGGACGAAAGAAGGATCGGTGGAACACAGCAGCCGCAAGGCGGTCAGCGTGTCCGAGCTTTACGCGCTCCATGCCGACCCTGGATCCGCCGCGTCACGGCAACCGTGACCAGGCCGCAATATCTGAATATCGACCACCGCACCATTCACATCGGTGCGCCTCTTTTTTTGTCTCCGGCACATCACGCAGGCCGGGTTCCGACGGCATCGAAATGCTTCGATGCGCGCCACGGTAAAATTCGGTCTTCATCCCGCCCATGCAGCCGGCCCATGCCTGCCCGGGCCCGGACCAAAAGAATCGATACGCCACCATCATCTTGATTTTCTTACACTTTCCCCGTCGCGACGCATGATGTACTCGCTCGCCACCACTTACATCCGCGAACTCGAGATCCGCAAGAGCCGCTTCATCGCGTACGCGATTCCCGTCGACGACCGCGACGCCGCGATGCAGGCGCTGCAACGCCTGCGCGAAGAACACCCGACGGCCACGCACGTGTGCTGGGCACTGCTGGCAGGCGGTCAATCGGGGATGTCGGACGACGGCGAGCCGTCGGGCACGGCGGGCCGGCCGATCCTGGAAGTGCTGCGCCATCACGATCTCGATGGCGTGCTCGGCGCAGTCGTGCGTTACTACGGTGGCGTGAAGCTCGGCGCGGGCGGCCTGGTGCGCGCGTACACCGATGCAATCGCGTCGGCGTTGCTCGATGCCGAGCGCATCGAGCGCATCCGCTACACGCGGCTCGCGATCGAGATCGGCTATCCCGAGGAGGCGCGCGTGCGCCGCTGGATCGATCAGGCGGGTTATGAACTGGTGGATAGCGCGTACGGGATGACGGTCAAGCTCGTGATCAAGCTGCCCGAGACCGCCGACGCGAATGCGCGAATCGAGTTGTTCGACCTGACGCAAGGGCGATCGGGCTTTCCCGATCTGTGACGTACGCGAACCGCCCGCCCCGTCATCCCGCTGCCGGCAAATTCCGCCGAAAAATCAGATTGGCTCGATAGAAAACTGCGCGCCGCGTTGCACGGCGCGCCCTATCATCGCATCGAATCCGCGCTGGCCGCTCAGTAAGTATCCGGCACGATCATGTTGTCCGGCACCGGGCGGCGGATGTAATCCTCGTGATGCTCGCGCGGCGGCAGGTCGATCGACGCGTGCGGGACCTCGTGATACGGCACCTGCTGCAGCAGATGGTGAATGCAGTTCAGCCGCGCGCGCTTCTTGTCGACGGCCTGCACGACCCACCACGGCGCTTCCGGAATGTGCGTGCGCAGCAGCATCTCTTCCTTCGCGGCCGTGTAGGCTTCCCAGCGGCGGCGGCTCTCGAGATCCATCGGGCTCAGCTTCCATTGCTTGAGCGGATCCTCGATGCGGCTCTGGAATCGCACTTCCTGCTCGTGATCGGTGATCGAGAACCAGTACTTGACGATCTGGATCCCGCTGCGCACCAGCATCTTCTCGAACTCGGGCACCGAACGGAAAAACTCCTCGTATTCCTCGTCGGTGCAGAAGTTCATCACGCGCTCGACGCCCGCGCGGTTGTACCAGCTGCGGTCGAACAGCACGATCTCGCCGCCGGCCGGCAGATGCGCGACATAGCGCTGGAAATACCATTGCGTGCGTTCGCGGTTGCTCGGTGCGGGCAGCGCGGCGACCCGGCAGACACGCGGATTCAGCCGCTGCGTGATGCGCTTGATCGCACCACCCTTGCCGGCCGCGTCGCGCCCCTCGAAAATGACGACGAGCCGGTGCCCGGTGCTCACGACCCAGTCCTGCAGCTTGACGAGCTCGCCCTGCAGCCGGAACAGCTCGCGGAAATACTCCTTGCGCGCCTCGCGACGCTCCTGCGAAAACAGCAGGTCGTCGTTGTCGTCGAAGCGGCGGTCGTCGAGCTCCATCTCGAGCTCTTCGTCGTAGGCGTCGACCAGATCTTCCTCGAAGCGGCGCTGGCGCGCCTCCATCGATTCCATATCGGTGCGGTCGTCGGTCTCGGTGCGGGTATCGTTGTCGCCCATGGGGCCTCCTTCCATCATTGACGCAGCCAAACTCCAACATTATCCCAGTGTCGCGCGTCAAATTCATGAAAAAAGGGCCGGCGCGCCGATCAGAAGCGGAACGCGAGCAACACGCTGGCCAGCACGGGGTTCGCGGCAATATCGAACGTGTTCGACGCGAGCTGCCGGTTCGGCTGGTCGATGTCCAGCGTAATCTTCGTACGTAACGGGATATAGGTCACCATGCCGGTGATCCAGAACTGGCGCGTGATCTGGTAGCTCGCGCCGACGGTGAACACCGGCTCCCACACGCTCTTCACCTTGGCCGACACGTTGGTCTTGCCCGACAGCAGCAGGTCGCCGCCGGCATCCCAGATGCGCTGGAACAGCGACGGGTCGAGCAGCAGCGACTGCAGGCTGCCGATGTCCGAGCCCGCCGCGAGCAGCCCGCCGAGCGACGCGAGCTTGCGCTGGAACACGGGATTCAGGTTCGTGTTCGTGAAGCGCGTATAGCTGATGCCGATGCCCGCGAACGGGCGAAAGCGATCGTCGCGCTCGCCGAGGTAATACTTGAATACGACGGACCCGAGCCACGCGCGCGTGGTCGCGAGCGGGTTGCTTTGCGTGTTCGCGAGATCGATCAGCGGCAGCCGGCCCTGGACGCCCGCGAAGATTCGGTCGAGCGGCAGCCCGATGCTGCCGTGCCCGCGCAGCGTCAGCACCGGCGGAATGCCGCCGCCGAGTTCGGCCGCCCAGTTTTCCGAGAAAAAGTGGGTCAACGTGAACGCCAGCGTGTTCGTGTTGCTCAGCGACAGCTGCGAACCCTGGTTCTGGAAGCTGTTCAGCCCAAGCGCGTCGGTGCGTGTCGTGACGGGCGTCGAACGGCCCGTCGTCGCGACGAAATGCCAGCCGAGGCCGACCATGTTGCGATCGCTGCCCATCAGTTGCTCCATCAGCGGCGGCGCCTGCGCGGCAGGCAGGTCGGGCAGCCGCGACGGATCGATCGGATGCAGCTCGTACGGCATCCGGTCCGCGTGGACGACGCCCCGCGAGACCGCACCACTCTCCGCTGCCTCGCGTACGGCAGCCGATGCGCAGCGTGCACCGCCCTGTCCGTCGTCATCGCTGGCGAAGCCGATCCCGTCCGCGCCGTCGACGGCACCGACACCCTCGTCGTGCGCCGGGCCGCATGCGGCCGTCCGCTGACCGAGCGTGATCTTGCCTGCCGTCAGCGGCACCGCACGCGGCGGCACGTCGGCCGCACCCTCCGCACCGGCGGCCCCACGCCGGGCCGGCCCCGCATCGGTCGCCCACGCGCTCGCATCGAACCCGTCCGCGTCGCCGCCCGGCCAGAAGCCGATCCCGTCGGCACCGGCCTGCCAGCGTGGCCCGGCATCGCCGTCGGGCTGCGGCGCGCCCTGCGCGGCGGCCGCACACGCGAACAGCGTCGCGCCGAGCCAGCGCGACAGCGGACGCACGGCGCCCGGCCGCACGCGGCGGCGGTCCTTGTTCCGGCTCGCCATCGGCTCAGGCCGGCACGCCGAACAGGCGTTGACGGATGCGGTACAGCGGCTCGAACAGCCATTCGAGCAGGCTGCGCCGCTCCAGCACGATGTCGGCCTTCAGCATCATCCCGGCCCGCAGCGACAGCGGCCGTCCTTCGAACGCGGGCGTGCGGTCGGCCAGCTCGACCCAGGTCTTGAAGTAGGTCTGCGGCGTGGCGGCATCGCCCGGCAGGTTCAGCTCCTTCGCGGAAAACGCGACGGGCGAGATCGACAGCACCTTGCCGCGATACGTGCCGAACTTCTCGACCGGATAGCTTGCATACGCCACCTTCACTTCCTGCCCCTTCTTCACGAAGCCGGCCTTCGACGACGGAATGTAGACCTCGGCGATCAGCCCGTCGGCCTTCGCGGGCAGGATCTCGACGACGCGCGTGCCCGGCGGGTCGATCACGCCGCCCTGCACGACATCGAGCCGCACGATCTGCCCGTCGGCCGGCGCGTACAGCACCTGGTTGACGTTCTCGTCGATGTTGTATTCCTTCGCGTTCAGCTCCTCCTGCTTGATCTTCAGTTCAGCGTTCGCGCCGTCGTACTTGCTCTGCATCGTGTCGAGGTCGCCGCGCAGCTTCATCGCGTTCTTCGCGAGCTCGGCGCGGCGCAGCAGCAGGTCCTGGTACGCCTGCCCGGCCTGCAGGTACTGCGTGTTGACCTGGTTGTACTGCTCGAGTGTCACGACCTGTTCGTCGAGCAGCTGCTTCACACGTGCGCGCCGTTCGCCGTACTCGTCGACGATGCGCTTCTGGTCCTGTATTTGCCGGCCGATCAGCCCGCTGCTCTCGCCCTGCGCGGCGATCTGCTGGTTGATCTGCTGTACCGACGACTTGTATTCGAGCCGCGCCGCGTCGATCTGCTGCGTCACCTCGACACGCTGCCGGTCGAGCGCCGCGCGCATCCCCTGCACGTTGTTGGCCTGGCTCACGAAGCTCGTGTCGCGCGTCACCGCGAGCAGCCGCTGGCCGGCCTTCACGTGCTGGTCCTTGCCGACGTAGACGTCGCGCACGGCCCAGCCCGGCGGCGCGCTGACGCCGATCAGCCCCGAGCGCGGCGTCAGCATCCCCGACACGCTCTCGGTGTTCGCGTAGCTCAGTTCGACGAGCGCGGTCACGAACATCGCGAACATCGCGAGCGACAGGTAGCAGAAGAACCGCATCGACACCGGCACGTCGACGACGCCGTGGATCACGGTGCCGAAGGTCGTGCCGCGCGCGAGCTTGCGCGACGGCTTCTGTTCTCGGAGGGCGGAGTTCCAGGTCGGCATGGGGCGGGCTCGTCAGGAGCGACGCCGCGCGGCCGCATCGAGCAGCGGCGTCGGCATCAGGTAAGGCGTGAAGTGTTCCCAGAAATGCCACTGTTCGGGCTGGCGCACGAGCGCCTGCTCGAGCCGGTCGACGATGCGCTGGTGCGTCGCGCGCACGGGCGACGCGTCGTCGTCGGCACCGAGCATCGGCGCGAGCGGGCTGGCCGCGAGCTCGGTGAAATGGACCGCGCAGCGGTCGCGGAACGGCACGCCCGTCGCATACGCGACGAGCAGCGGAATCCCCTGCTCGACCGCGAGCTTCACGCCGCCGCCGGCCATTCGCACCCAGCGCCCGCCGAGCCGGCAGCGGTTGGTCTTGCCGAACTTGCCGTGCAGGTCGGAGAACAGCAGGAACACGGGCGCCTCGCGCCGCAGGCTCGTGATCAGCCGCCGCAGGTGCACGCGCTCCTCGATGTCGATGAACTCGACAACGCCTGCGCCGTATTCGGCGACGAGCCGCAGCGCATCGTCGAAGAACGCGCCCGGCGCATCGCGGTGCAGGATCACCATCAGCTTGCGGTCGTCGGGAATCATGAAGCGCAGCTTCGTGACGAACAGCATCAGGTTGCCGAAGTGCAGCCCCGCCAGCATCAGCGGGCCGCCGCGCGCGAGCGCCGCGCGCAGCTGCGCGTCGCCTTCGCACGCCATCCCGTCGATCATCGACTTCATCGATTCGAGGCTGTGCGTCCGCAGCTTGAGCCCTGCGAACTCGGCTTCGAACAGCTCGCGCACGATCGCCGCCGACACCTCCCGCACGCGTCGCGGATCGTCGTTCAGGTGCGCGCTCAGCATGTACGCCACGGCACGCTCGATCGACTCGCGAATGCACGGAAAGCAGCGCAGGCATGCACGCGAGCACCAGCGCATCAGCCGCAGCCCGCGCGCGGGCGACGTCCGCAGCGCGACGGCGCGCACCGCGCGCCGCACCAGGAACGCATACGAGAACGGATTGAGCAGAAAGAGTCGTCCGAGCATCACCGTGTCTCCTCGGCCGAACGCCATGCGCCGGTCGCATCGGTCAATACGCCGTCCTGCATCTCGTAGATCCGGTCGACCATCGACAGGATCGACGCGTCGTGCGTGACGAGCACGATGGTGCACGGCAGCGTCAGCACGTTGCGGCAGATCTCGTGCGTCGTCGCCTGGTCGAGGTTCGACGAAAATTCGTCGAGGATCAGCAGGCGCGGCTCGCAATACAGCGCCCGCGCGATCAGGAGCCGCTGCATCTGCCCGGCCGACAGGAATTTCTGCGTATCGCCGAGCGGCGTGTCGTAGCGATGGTCGAGCCGCTCGATCTCGTCATGGATGCACGCGAGCTTCGCCGCGTCGAACATCGCGCCGATCCGCGGCGCGGGCGCGAAGTTCGTGATGTTGTCGCGGATCGTCCCGCGAAACAGCTGGTCGGACTGCGTGACGGCCGCGAGATGCTTGCGGTACTGCCGCAGGTTCACTTCCGCGAGATCCACACCGCCGACGAACAGCGTGCCGGGCTCGGGCCGCACGAGCCCGCAGATCAGGTTCAGCAGCGTCGTCTTGCCGCTGCCGGTGCGGCCGACGATCGCGATCTTGCCGCCCGCCGGCACGTCGAGCGCGATGTCGCGCAGGATCGGGCGGTTGCCGCCCTTCGGCGTATACGACAACGCGCGGATCGCCAGCGCGCCGTCGAACCCGTCGACCGGCCGCACGACCGCGTCCGGCGCGGGCTCCTCCGTCTCGGTCTGCAACACATCCGCGACGCGGTCCATATGCACCTGCAGCACCTTGCGGCGCACGTAGAGCTGGATCGAATCGATGAACTTGTCGGCGAACAGGTTCTTGTACTGGATGAACGCGTAGATCACGCCGATCGTGCTCTGGCCGTGCATCACGAGCCACGCGCCGTACGTGACGATCACGAGCTGCTCGACGTGCACGATCCCCTTCGATATCGCATCGAACAGCAACTGCAGCCGCTCCTGCTGGCGCATCGCCTGCAGCTTCTGCGTGAACGCGTTCACCCACAGGCTGCTGCGCGCGGTCTCGGCCGACAACAGCTTGATCGAATGCGCGGAGCGGATGTTCTCGATCAGCAGCGCATCGGCTTCGGCGCCGCGCGTGAGGATCTGCGACATCGCGTCCTGCAGTTGCGGCTGGATCGCGAGCCGGCTCAGCGCGAACAGCACCATCCCGGCCAGGCTGATGCCGGCCAGCACCGGGCTGTAGTACAGCATCAGCACGAGCGTCAGCGTGCAGGTGACGATATTGAGCAGCCCGCCGACCAGCCCATCGACGAGAAAGCGCCCGACCTCCGACACCGACGACACGCGCGAGATCGAATCGCCGGTGTTGTGGAACAGGAAATAGCCGATCGGCAGCCGCGCGAGATGCCCGACCATGTTCGCCGACAACTGCTGCGACACGATGTTGCGCAGGTAGCTCTTGATGTTGCCGACGAGGTTCGCGTAGAGCGTGTCGAACAGGAACACGATCGCGAACAGGATCGTCAACAGGTACAGGATGTCGACGTCGGTCTTCTTCAGCGCCTCGTCGATCGTCAACTGCACGTACGACGGCCCGAGCAGCAGCAGGAGCTGCGCGGCAACGCCGCCCGCGATGCCGATCGCGAGGCTCTTGCGGATGCCGGTCAGCCCTTCGAGGTAGTCGCGCAACCGGATCCGGTCAGCCTGCCCAGCCCGCGTGAAGCCGATGTCCGGATTCAGTTCGAGCGCATAGCCGGTGATGTGCGTGAGCGCCTGCGCGAGCGGCAGTTTCGTCTCGCCGAGCGCGGGATCGACGATGTGCACGCTGCCGTAGCCGACCTTCGTCAGCACGACATAGTGGTTCATCCCCCAGTGCAGGATGCACGGCGTCTTGAGCCCGTCGAGCTCGCCCGCGTCGAACTGCAGCCCGCGAGCGCGCAGGCCGAGATCGTTCGAGATCTCCATCAGGTCGAAGAACGACAGCCCGGAATCGATCCGGACCGGATAGCGGTTGCGCAGCGTGCGCAACGTCGTTTCGCGCCCGTGCCACGACGCGATCATCGCGAGGCAGGCCAGGCCGCACTCCGTCACCTCGTCCTGCAGGACCGGACGGACTTTACGCGTATTGAAGAGCATGGTCGGGCACCCGGGGCGCGACGACGCGCCGCCCGGGCCTGCCGGTAGCGGCCCGTGGCGGGTCGTGCGCGATACGCATGGGCGCAGCCGGCACGCTGCCGGCTGCGACGGAAGATCGGTGTTACCGGCTGCTGGGCGGGCCGCTCAGCGCGACGAGCCGAGCGACATCCGGAACTGTTCGACGGCGCGGGTCTGGTACTGGGTCATCAGGCCCTGGAGCGTGGTCCCGATCGACTGGTTGACGAGATCGACCGTATAGGCGGCCGAATTGGAGTAAAGCGACGCGCCGCCGCGAATCTGGCGGGCCTGTTCTTCAGTGATGTCTCGCATTTGTTGTGGCCTTTATATTGTCGGAATGCCCGCCACCGTCAGCCAATTGCAATCTCATTGGCTGTTGACTTTATTACGGGAATAATCCGGCACTCCTGCCTCCTGATAATCTCCCGAACCGAAAATAATGCATTTCGGATTCGCTTTATTTCCACTGCGGCGATCGATTCTTTTCCTTCTGTTTCGCAGCATTTCGCGCGGGGGGCGCCTCCCCGCGCACGGCGGTTACTTGCCGGTGTTATTGAACGTCTTCGGGTTCTGCAGGTAATTGCCGAGGCTCGGCAGGAACTGGCCGAGCGCGGTCACCACCGGCGCCGCGTCAACAGCGAGGCTACCCAGCGAGCTGATCGCACCGCCGCCATGCACATTCCTGACCTGTTCCGTCGTCATGACCTTCATCATTCTCTCCTCGTAAAAAATAAAGATGATGCAAAGAACCTTCATTGAAAGACAAACGGCTTTTAATCCC
This sequence comes from Burkholderia lata, assembly GCF_902499335.1. Classification (GTDB taxonomy): domain Bacteria; phylum Pseudomonadota; class Gammaproteobacteria; order Burkholderiales; family Burkholderiaceae; genus Burkholderia; species Burkholderia lata_B. The sequence continues at coordinate 155,695 of NZ_CABVQK010000008.1, forward strand.
TAGCGACTTGTTAATCTAATAATCACTGCGATTACGAGCCGAAATCAGGCTATCATGCGAGCGCATCGGAATTCAATGGAGGACACACTCTTACAGGCGCGTTTTCCGATGCGCCACTGATAGCAGGCATTCACGCTGTTTGAATTTCAATTTCAATACGTTTAAATCCCGCCGCAATGCGTTGCGGCACGGGCAGGAGACGGAGACGGCCATGTTTGAAACGAGGTGCGCGAATTGCGGATCGGCGACGCGGAATGCGGGTAATTCCCTATCAAGTTTTTCGACTAGGTGGAATCCCCGACTTGCAACCATGACATTGTTCGCTGTAACGATAGCCGGAATGTCCGCAAACGCGCATGCGTTCTGCCTCGACAACGCCTTCCAGTACGCGGCCGTGCACGATCCGCGCTACCTGCAGGCGCGCAGCGAATACGACGCGGCCCGCCAGAAATTCCCCGAAGCACGCGCGCAGATGTTGCCGCAGGCTGCCGCGCAACTCGAATGGGGACGCTACGGGACGCATGCCAACCTGTTCGGCATCGACGTCAGCGGATCGAGCAATGCCGCCTACGGTTCCGCGCAGGTCACGCAGGCGCTGTTCAACGTGCCCTACCTGTACGACATGCGGCGCGCGACCGAGTACGAGGAATCGGCGAAACAGAAGCTCGAGGTGGCGAGGCAGGACCTGATCCTGCGCGTCGCGAATGCGTGCTTCGACCTGCTGAGCGCGCGCGAAAAACTGCAGTCGGCCGACGACGAAGTGAACGCGCTCACCCGGCTCGAAAGCGATACGCGGCGCATGGCGCAGCTCGGGATGAAGACGATCGGCGATACGGCCGAAATCGAGGCGCGCCGCAGCCTCGCGCAATCCGACGAAGCGCTCGCGCAAACCGATGTCGATGCGCGCCGCGCGCGCTACGAGACGCTGCTCGGTTCGACGATCGATTTCTCGCGCTGGCCGCGGCTCGCGATGCGCGGGTCGTCGCCGCGCATTCCGGCGGGCGAATACGCGCCGCAGGACAACCCCGCGTACCGGCAGGCGTATCGCGACGTCCAGGTCGCGCGGCTCGCCGCGAAGCGCGTCAGCGCCGAGCACTTGCCGACCGTCGACCTGTTCGCGTCGTATTCGCGCGGGCTCAACCCGAACCTGCGCGGGCTCACCGATCGCTCCGACTTCCATCAGAGCGCGGTCGGCGTGCAGGTGACGATCCCGATCTTCTCCGGCGGCAGCGTGTACTACCGGCAGGTGGAAGCCGAGCACGTGACCGAGCAATACCGCAACCGGCTGCGCGAGGTCGAGGAGCAACTGGGCACCGACCATCGCGAGGCGCTGTCCGCGCTCGAATCGGTCGGCAAGCGCATCCGCGCGCTGCAGCAGTCGCTGCAGGCCGCGCGGCTCGCATACGATTCGTCGATGAAGGCGCATCAGGTCGGCTACAGCACGACATACGAAACGCTGAACCTGCGCCGCGACATCTCGGGCATCCGGCAGAAGCTGTTCGACAGCTATCTCGATGCGCTGAAGCTGCAGTTGAAGCTGAAAAGCGTGCTGGGCACGCTCGACGAGCAGTCGCTGATCGCGGTGGACAGCTTCCTCGAAAGCAACGCGGCGAACGACCGGAGCTGAGCATCGTTCGACGCGCATCGGCATGCCCATGAAGGTTGTACGCGCAACCTTCAAGGTAATGCCGATGTGCCGGTTACGACGATCGGTTCGCGCCGACGTGCGCACGATACCGCCCCATCGTCCGCGCAATCTTGCGTCCGACCCCGCTCAATCTCCCGACGCAATGCACGACCCCGGACGCACCCCGCGCAGTCGCCGCTTGATCACGACGTGCAGGGGTATACGCGATGTTGCGTCAAAAAAAAACTTTGCCTAGAGTGCATCCCATCGATCCGGCGGACAAAGACGTCCCACGATCGTGCGCAGCGCGTGCCCGCTAGCCCGCGCTTCGCCGGCCCGACATCGGGCCACCCATCCGCATTCCCGTTATCCGACAGCGTTGTCGGATGAACGGACCGGCAAAGAAGCCCTTGCCTCGCTCGTCGAGGCAAGGGCTTTTTTTTGTCTTTCGAAAACGCACGTCTTCACCCGAACCAGGAGCACACCATGCGTCATGGCGATATTTCCAGCAGCAACGACGCCGTCGGCGTCGCCGTCGTCCAGTACAAGATGCCGCGCCTGCACACGCGCGCCGACGTGATCGCGAACGCCCGCGAAATCGCGGAGCGCGTGGTCGGCATCAAGCGCGGCCTGCCCGGCATGGACCTCATCGTGTTTCCCGAATACTCGACGCACGGGATCATGTACGACGCGAAGGAGATGTACGACACGGCCTCGACGATCCCCGGCGAGGAGACCGACATCTTCGCGGCCGCATGCCGCAAGGCCAATGTGTGGGGCGTGTTCTCGCTGACCGGCGAGCGCCACGAGGAACACCCGAACAAGGCGCCGTACAACACGCTCGTGCTGATCAACAACCAGGGCGAGATCGTGCAGAAGTACCGCAAGATCATGCCGTGGGTGCCGGTCGAAGGCTGGTATCCGGGCGACTGCACGTATGTCGCCGAAGGGCCGAAGGGGCTCAAGATCAGCCTGATCATCTGCGACGACGGCAACTACCCGGAGATCTGGCGCGACTGCGTGATGCGCGGCGCCGAGCTCGTCGTGCGCTGCCAGGGCTACATGTACCCGGCGAAGGACCAGCAGGTGCTCGTGTCGAAGGCGATGGCGTTCATGAACAACTGCTACGTCGCGGTCGCGAATGCGTCCGGGTTCGACGGCGTGTATTCGTATTTCGGCCACTCGGCGATCGTCGGCTTCGACGGCCGCACGCTCGGCGAATGCGGCGAGGAAGAAAATGGCGTGCAGTATGCGGAGCTGTCGGTGAGCCTGATCCGCGACGCGCGCCGCAACATGCAGTCGCAGAACCACCTGTACAAGCTGCTGCATCGCGGCTACACGGGCAAGATCGGTTCCGGCGAATCGCCGAACGGCGTCGCGCAATGCCCATTCGAGTTCTACGCGAACTGGGTGAACGACCCGGACGGCACGCGCCAGGCCGTCGAACGCCTCACGCGCGCGACACCCGGCACGCCCGAATGCCCGATCGAGGGCATCCCGTCCGAAGCGCCCGCGCACCGCTGAGCCCGCGCCCTGCCCGGCCGTTCGCGCCGCGTGCGCGAACGGCTCCGTCTCTCTCTGGAGCCTCCATCATGCTCGGTGTCGCTCTCTTCTTCATCGGCGCGGTGCTGGTCGTCAACGGCGTCGCGCTCACCGGTCGCATCGAACCGCGCGACGCAGCCGGCCTGAACCTGCTCGTCGGGCTGCTCGCGTTGCTGATCAACCTCGTCGGCCTCGTGCAGGCCTCGGCGCCGCAGCAATATTTCTCGAGCGCGGGCGGCCTGCTGTTCGCATTCACGTACCTGTATCTCGCCGCCGTCCAGTGGCGCGGGCTGCAAGGCGCGGGCCTCGGCTGGTACTGCCTGTTCGTCGCGATCAGCGCGCTCGTCTATGCCGGCACGTCGCATGACGTGCGCTTCGGCACGATGTGGCTGCTGTGGTCGAGCCTGTGGTTCCTGTTCTTCGTCGCGCTCGGGCTGAAGCGGCGCGTGCGCTTCCTGCCCGGCTACACGATCGCGATCGGCGTCGGCACCTGCTGGCTGCCCGGCATGCTGATGATGACCGGGAGGTGGTAATGAGCGCACGCGATACGCCGCTTGCCACCGATCCGCTTGCCGGGCACCGCATTGCCGACGCACCGTTCTACCAGGCTGCCGGCGCCGAGGCCGCCTGGTTCGAGACGGCCTGCCGCCATCACCTGCCGGTGCTGCTGAAAGGGCCGACCGGCTGCGGCAAGACCCGTTTCGTCGAGTACATGGCGTGGCGCATGGGCCTGCCACTGATCCAGGTCGCGTGCAACGACGATACGTCGGCCGCCGACCTGACCGGCCGCCACCTGCTCGACGCCGACGGCACCTACTGGGCCGACGGGCCGCTCACGCTCGCGGCGCGGCATGGCGCGATCTGCTATCTCGACGAGATCGTCGAGGCGCGCCCCGATGCAACGGTCGTGATCCATCCGCTGACCGATTCGCGGCGCGTGCTGCCGCTCGACCGGCTCGGCGAGGTCGTGCATGCGCATCCGGATTTTCATCTGGTGATCTCGTACAACCCCGGCTATCACGGCGAGCACCGGCGGTTGAAGCCGTCGACGCGGCAACGTTTCGTCGCGATCGATTTCGGCTATCCGGATGCCGCGCATGAAGCCGACGTCGTCGTGCGCGAAAGCGGCGCCGACCGGGAAACCGCGCGCCGGCTCGTCGATCTCGCCCACCGTACGCGCGCGCTGGCGCAGGCGGGCAACGGGCTCGACGAAGGTGCATCGACGCGCCTGCTCGTGCACGCGGCCCGGCTGATCGTCGCGGGGCTTGCGCCGCTCGATGCGTGCCGGATCGCGATCAGCGACGCGGCGACCGACGACGCCGACACGCGTGCCGCGTTGCAGACGATGGCCGCCGCGCACTTCGCGACATGAGCGCGCTGCAACTCGCCCGCTTCCTGCACGGAATGACCGCGCACGAGACCGACGTGCGGCTCGACGATGCGGCGCTGCGCGCGACGCTCGGCCATGCCGCGTTGCGTGTGCCGAGCGCGTTGCCGCCCGATGCGCGCATCGCGGCGGCCGCGCACGCGCTGGCACACTGGCGGCACTCGCCTTCCGGCGAACCGGCCGACAAGCTGACGCCGATCGGCATCGCGATCGCCGGGCTGATCGAAGATGCGCGCGTCGAGGCGCTGCTTGCACACACATGGCCGGGGCTCGCGACGTTCTGGGCGCCCGCGTTCGCGCCGATCGACCGCGAAGGGCTCACGTTCGGCCGCCTGTGCGCGCGGCTGGCGAAAGCGCTGTTCGATCCGTCATATCGCGACGGCAACCCGTGGGTCGACAAGGGCGTGCAACTGTTCAACGATCACCGCGATGCGCTCGACGACTACCGCGCGTTCCGCACGATCGCATCGCGGCTCGCGAACGATCTCGGCCAGATGCGCGTGCGCTTCGAAACCGACGACAGCGCATGGCTGCCCTATCGCGACGACAACGCGTGGCTGTGGGCGCAGCCGGCCGCCGCGGCCGAACAGGCCGGCAACGAAGGCGTCGAGATGTCGGCCTCGACCGGCGGCCACGGCGACGAACCGGACGACGAACCGCCGCCCGCGCCCGATGCGCCGCGCTATCCCGAATGGAATTGCCACACCCAACGTGAACGCCGCGACTGGACGACGATCGTCGAACGCCCGCCGGCCACGTCGGTACCACCCCGTTCGCTTGCCGCACTGATCGAAGCCGACCGGCGCACGGCGAAGCGGGTGCCGTCTCCGCGTGCGGCCGAGCCGATGCGGCGCGTCGGCCGCCAGCTCGACGGCGATGCGCTCGACGTCGACGCCGTGATCGCCGCACGGATCTCACGCCGTGCCGGGCATGCGCCCGATCCGCGCGTGTTTCGCCGCCGCATGGCGCAGGACGCGTGCGGGCCCGTGCTGATCCTGCTCGACCTGTCGGCGTCGACGGCCGCGCAGGTCGCCACGCTCGAAAAGAGAGCGGCGTTCGTGCTCGGCGACCTGTTCGACCAGCAGCGGCGCCGCTGGGCCGTGCACGGCTACACGTCGGACGGCCGGCATCGCGTGTACTACGCACGCTTCAAGGATTTCGGCGAAGCGTTCGACACTGGCCGTCGTGCGGCGCTGCTTGCGGCCGACAGCGGGATGAGTACGCGCACGGGCGCCGCACTGCGCCATGCGCTGGCGTTGCTGCACCGCGAAGCCGCGAGCGCACGGGCCGCCGTGCTGATGATCGGCGACGGCGAAGCCGCCGACATCGACGTGTTCGACCCGCGCTACCTCGTCGAGGATGCGCGCCACGCGGCACGCCAGGGCCGGCGGCGTGGCGTCGCGATCGCCGGTTTGTCGTTCGGCGCGCCGCCCGGGTTGTCTACAATACTTGGCGTCGGCCCGAGCTGCGTCCACGCGGCGAACGGCGACGCATTGCCGGCCGTCGTCGCGCACGCGGCCGGGCGGCTGACCGCGTGACGGCCCCACCCGGAAGAGACAGGAAAGACCGAATGAACAGTGTGAAGGTTGGCGTATTGTTCTCGCAAAGCGGATGCACGTCGCACCTCGGCCAGAGCCAGTTGCGCGGCACGCTGCAGGCAATCGCCGAGATCAACGAGGCGGGCGGCGCGAACGGCTGCGAGATCGTGCCGGTCGTGCGCGATGCCTGTTCGGACCCGGCCGTCTACGCGCGGCTCGCCGAAGAGCTGATCGCCACCGAGCGCGTGAACGTGCTGTTCGGCGCGTACATGTCGAGCAGCCGCAAGGCGCTGATTCCGATCGTCGAGAAGTGGGACAAGCTGCTGTTCTACCCGACGCTCTACGAAGGCTTCGAGTTCTCGCCGAACGTGATCTACACGGGCGCGGCGCCCAACCAGAACAGCGTGCAGCTCGCCGCGTTCATGACCGCGCAGTTCGGCGCGCGCGTGTACCTGGTCGGGTCCGACTACATCTACCCGTACGAGTCGAACCGCATCATGATCGACCTCGTCACGCAGCATCCGGAAGGCCAGATCCTCGGCGAGGTGTACATGCCGCTCGTCGCGTCCGAGCAGGATTTCGCGGCGGTGGTCGAGGACATCCGCGCGAAGGCGCCCGACTTCGTGTTCAGCACGCTGGTGGGCGACAGCACGGCAGCGTTCTACCGCGCGTATGCGCAAGCCGGCCTCGATGCGCGCAAGATGCCGATCGCGAGCCTGACGACCTCCGAGATCGAGCTCGGCCAGATGGGCGCGGCCGCGGCCGGCCACTACACGTCATCGCCCTATTTCCAGACCATCGATTCGGACGTGAACCGGCGCTGCATCGCGCAGCTCAAGGCGCGTTTCGGCGACGACGCGAGCGCGTCCGCGCCATGGGAAGCCGCGTATTTCCAGGTGCACCTGTTCGCCAACGCGCTCGCGCGTGCCGGCACCGACCAGCGCGACCGGCTCGTCGAACATCTCGCGGATGCGGAATTCGACGCGCCGCAAGGGCGCGTGAAGATCGACCGGCTCACGCAGCACACGTGCCTCTACCCGCGCATCGGCTGCGCGACGGCCGACGGCAATTTCACGATCGTGCGCGAAGCGACGCGGCGCGTGCATCCCGATCCGTACCTCGTCACGCATTCGCTCGGCGACCGCGTGCACGCGCCCGACGAACAGAAGGCGTAACCGACGATGCGCGCCCGCACCCCGATCCGCTCGACGCCTCGCCTGCTCGCCGAACTGCGCTCGCTGCGCGTGATGGTGTACTACCCGGATGACGACAACGGCCTGCTGCTCGTCGAACAGCTCTCGCGCATCGGCTGCCCGACCGAGCAGCGCTGGCCGCCGCCCGCCGCGTTGCCGGAAAGCGTCGACCTCGTGATTCTCGCGGTCCGGCCCGACCTGCTGCACCTGTCGATCCCGTGGCTGGAGGACGACGCACGGCCGCCGCTCATCGCCGTCACGACCTACGAGAGCCCGACGATCCTCGAACTGATGCTGCGCATCGATGCGCAGAGCGCGGTGACGACGCCGGTGCGCTCGTTCGGCCTGTTGAGCGCGATGGCGCTCGCGTGCCACCAGAGCCGCCGGCACGACGAATACCGGCGCCGCATCGCACAGCTCGAACAGCGCGTGATGTCCGCGCGCACGCTGCAGGAAGCGAAGACGCTGCTGATGCAGCACAACGCGATCAGCGAGGAAGAGGCCTATCAGCAGATTCGCTCGCAGGCGATGGAACGGCGCATCTCGATCAACCAGCTCGCCGAGCAGATCGTACAGGCGCACGCGCTGCTGAAGCGGTAACTCAAGTGCGATCGGCCGCGCGTCAATCCGGCGGCGGCAGCACAACAGTGTCTTCCGGCCCGAGCACGCGCCCGTCCTGCGACCGCAGTTCCAGTTTCCTGACCGGCAATCCGCTCTTGCGGTCGACGAGCAGCACGTGCGCCTCGTCCGGTTCGAAGAAGAAATCCTCGCCCCACTGACGCAGCGCGACGAGCAGCGGAAACAGGCCGCGCCCTTTCTCGGTCAGCACGTATTCGTGATGCGCGCCGCCGTCCGCGGCCGGCACGATGTCCATGATCCCGTGCGCGACCAGGTTGCGCAGACGCGCGGCCAGGATGTTCTTGGCCAGCCCGAGGTTCTTCTGGAATTCGCCGAAGCGGCGCAGCCCGTCGAACGCATCGCGCACGATCAGCAGCGACCACCAGTCGCCGATCGCGTCCAGCGGGCGGGCAACGCCGCAGGGGGAATCCTCGTGCGTGGTTCGTCTGTTCATCGATGCATGGGGCGACGCCGTTCCCTGAATGCGGGTGGAACGGCGGTCGGGTCCGTTGAAATGAATGGTTGCAATATAAAACTCGTTACACGAAAGATCAATCGCCCGAGGCCCGACTGTTCGCGTTCGACGAACGGAATGGTCGATTCGGGCCTGATTGGCACTTCAACTCCTATGTCCAGCCGATAAATTCCGGCACTGTTCCCTTCCGACGCATCATCACGCACCCATGGCGCAGTCCATCCAAGGTTGGCCCGGACATCTTTTTGGTTGCAACTTGAAACCTAATATCCTACGCTTCGATTCGGTTTCAACTTGAAACCAACCTGTCCGACTATCCGAAGGAGCGTTCGATGATCAGGCCCGATGCCACGTTCGATGGCACCTTTCCATTCGCCCCGCATTTCGACGACACATCCGGCTTCCGGATGCACTACGTGGACGAAGGCCCGCACGACGGCGAAACCATCCTGTGCCTGCATGGCGAACCCACGTGGGGCTATCTGTTCCGCCACCTAGTTACGGCGCTGAGTCCGACGCATCGCATCGTCGTCCCCGATCACATGGGCTTCGGCAAAAGCGCGACGCCGCAGGGCCGCAGCTACTGGCTGCAAGACCATATCGACAATCTTGAGCGCTTCGTGCTCGCGCTCGACCTGGATCGCATCACGCTCGTGATGCACGACTTCGGTGGCCCGGTCGGCATGGGGCTGGCCGCACGACATCCGGGTCGTATCCGGCGCATCGTGTCCGCGAACGGGCCGACTCCGTTCGGCCAGCCCGACCTGGTCGAGCGCCTGACCGCGAACGGCCGCGATGCGCCTTGGTTCCAGTGGATCATGCGCGCGGCGGCGGACGATACGCTGGAGACGGTGCTCGGTCAGCTCGGCTTCAACATCCTGAGCACGTTGAAGCTGAACGGGTTCGAAAATCACGCGGTCATCAACGACACCTGGATCGCCGCATATGGCGCGCCGTTCGCGCAGCCTGAGGACTGCGTCGGCGCGATCGGATGGGCCCGCGGGTTTGCCGCCGGCGCGCACCGGTTCGAGGAGCCCGATGCGGCGGCGCTGCGCGCGATACGCGAAAAGCCCGCGCTCGCGATCTGGGGAGACGCCGATCGAACGCTCGGCGCCGAACACTTCCTGCCGCTCTTTGCGGCCCTGTTTCCGGCCGCGCCCGTCGAACGGCTGGCGGGCGTCGGGCACTACTGCTTCGAGGATGCGCCCGACGTCATCGCGGCACGCATCGCCGGATTCATCCGGTCCACCGGCTGAGTGCGTTCCGCAGCCGGCGGCACGACACCCGGCTGTGGAACATGGCGTGCGCGGCCGCCTTCGCCACCGCGCACGCCCCGTTCACGTCAGTGAATGATCCGCGTCACGCCACGCCCGCGCGGGTCGGCCATCGCTTCCGGCGTCTTGCCGTCGATCTTGATCACCTGGATGTCGCCGCTGAAATCCTGCCCCTTCAGCGTATAGCCGCGCGCCTCGATCTGCTTCGCGAGTTCGCCTTCGATCGGGTGGTACGGCTCCCAGAAGATCGTGTTCGGCGGCAGCAGTTGGTGATGGAAGCGCATCGCGCCAACCGCTTCCTTCAACGGCATCTTGAAGTCGTAGATGTTGTTGATCACCTGGAAGATCGACGTGAAGATGCGCGAGCCGCCCGGCGTGCCGATCACGAGCGATACCTTGCCGTCCTTGGTCATGATCGTCGGCGACATCGACGACAGCGGGCGCTTCTTCGGTTCGATCGCGTTCGCGTCGCTGCCGACCACGCCGAACATGTTCGCGACACCCGGCTTCGCGGAGAAGTCGTCCATTTCGTCGTTCAGCACGATGCCCGTGCCGTCGGCGATCACGCCCGAGCCGAAGTAGCCGTTGATCGTGTACGTGTTCGACACCGCATTGCCCCACTTGTCGACCACCGAGAAGTGCGTCGTTTCAGCCTTTTCCGGCATCGTCGTGCCGAGGCCCGGCTGCACGCTCTTCGTATCCGACGGTTCCTTCGGGTTGACTTCGCCCGCCCGCTTCGCGATGTATGCGTTGTCGGTCAGCTGCGCGATCGGCACCTTGTAGAAATCCGGATCGCCGAGATACTGCGCACGATCGGCGAACACGCGCTTCTCGATTTCCGCGACGAGGTGGATGTACTGCGGCGAGTTGAGCTTCACGCCCTCGAAGTCCTGCTTGAGGTCGGCCTTCATCTTCAGCAGCTGCACGAGGCCGATGCCGCCCGAGCTCGGAGGCGGCGCGGTAATCACGTCATAGCCGTTCCACTTCGCCTGCACCGGCTGGCGCCACACCGCGCGGTACTGCGCGAGATCTTCGGTGGTGATCAGCCCGTTGCCGTCACCGGTCTTCATCGATGCGGCGATCAGCTCGGCCGTCTTGCCCTTGTAGAAACCTTCCGCGCCGTCGTCCGCAATGCGCGTGAGCACGTCGGCGAGATCCGGCTGCTTGAAGTTCACGCCGGCCTTCAGCCCGGAAAAATACTTGTCGAAGTTGGTCTTGCCGCCGAACTCCTTCGATGCGTCGACGCCGCGCTGCGCGAGCTGTTCGTCGACGACGAAACCGTCGCGCGCATAGTGGATCGCCGGCGCGAGCACCTGCTTCCATTTCAGCTTGCCGAAGCGCTTCTGCGCTTCCCACATGCCCGCGACCGTGCCCGGCACGCCGACCGCGCGCGGACCATACAGGCTCATGCCCTTGACGACGTTGCCGTCCTTGTCGAGATACATGTCCTTCGTCGCGGCGAGCGGTGCACGTTCGCGGTAGTCGATGAAGTACGGCTTGCCGTCCTTGTAGATCGTCATGAAGCCGCCGCCGCCGATGTTGCCGGCTTCCGGATACGTGACGGCGAGCGTGAATGCGATCGCGACGGCCGCGTCGATCGCGTTGCCGCCTTCCTTGAAGATCCGCTCCGCGGCATCCGCGCTGTACTTGTCGGCCACCGCAACGGCCGAGCTCGTCAGGACGGCCGGCTGCGGCCCCTTCGCATAGACGGGCGCGTTCGGCAGGAAGCCGATGCCGGCCACCGTCGCGAGCACGACGGCGGATGATTTGAAGCGATTCAGCGTAGTCATTGCATGTCCCCCATGTGGATCTCCTTCAGGCAGGAAAAGCACCTGTTCCGCTCATGGCCGCCGGCACGCCGACGGCCATCTCCGGTTTCGTAGTATAGGGGGACAAAAAGGGTCGAACACGTGGCGTGCGACGAAAGCGCATTCGTCGTGTGCGCGCGATCATGCTGCGGCTTCCGAACATGCATGCGGATCGGTCGAAATTGCACGTGATGCACATCATCACGCAGCGCACAAAACCGAAAGTTGCGAACTGCGCGACGGGCCACGCGGCACGTGCAAAAAAATCTGCAAACGGCCCTCCCGCACCACGAGACGATCTGCGAAGATAGCGCCCCGCTTTCGCACCGCATCATTTTTTCGTTCACGCTCCGCTTCACGTTTCTTCGTCTCGCTTCCTATGGCATCACACAATGCGCATCATGCGTCCGGCTTCGCAGCCGGAGTCGCCGCCGCCGTCCTCGTCGCACAAACCGGGGCAACAGGCCCGTGGCATTCGGGCCTGTTCGCCGCATTCGCGGCGGGCGTCGCGGGCGGCACCGCGCCCGACTGGCTCGAAGTCGCATGGTGGAGCCGCAAGCGCCGCCTGTGGATCACGCATCGCACCGTCACGCACTGGGGCATCGGCTGGATCGCGCTGCTCGCGCTCGGGTGGCACGGGCTCATCCATCATCCGCATCCGCTGTGGGCCGCGCCGCTGTTCGGCTTCGCGTGCGGCGGCGTGATGCACCTGCTCGCCGACTGGCCGAACCCGCTCGGCGTGCCGTGGATCTGGCGGCGTCATTCGCTGAACCTGTGGAACAGCGGGAATTGCGACCTGATCGTCGTGGCCGCCGCATGGGGCGGCACGCTGTGGCTCGCGCAGTCGTTGTGGTCGCGTGCGCCGCTGCTCGAACACTGGCTCGGCTGGCTGAATCGCGTTTAGTTGCAATTTGACGCAATTCGGCGCGCGATCGGCATGCCGACGCGCATGCAACTTTCCGTTCATTGAAAGTACGGTGCGGGCCCCCATCTGAATCCGAATCGTCGACCTGCGTGCCCGGCACGCACGCGCGACGTCTGGCACACTGACGATTCGATTCGCACGCGCACCTTCCGCGCGCTTGCACCCCATTTCAACGCTCCGATGGACGTCACCGCTACCCGCCCTGCCGCCAGTGCGCTCGACGTGTTCCACCCGGCCGTCGCCGCGTGGTTCCGGCGCACGTTCGCCGCGCCGACCGGCGCGCAGGCGCTCGCGTGGCCGCACATCAAGGCCGGCCGCTCGACGCTGGTCGCCGCGCCCACCGGCTCCGGCAAGACGCTCACCGCGTTCCTGTGCGCGCTCGACGAGCTGGTGCGCGATGCGCTCGCGCACGACGGCACGCTGCCCGACGCGACGCTCGTCGTGTACGTGTCACCGCTGAAGGCGCTGTCGAACGACATCCACGTGAACCTCGATGCGCCGCTGGCCGGCATCGCCGAATCGCTCGCGCAACTCGGCCTGCCGGTGCCGGCGATCCGCACCGCCGTGCGCACCGGCGACACGACGCAGGCCGAGCGCGCCGCGCTGCGCAAGCGCGCGCCGCACATCCTCGTGACGACACCCGAATCGCTGTACGTACTGCTGTCGTCCACGTCGGGGAGGCAGATGCTGTCGAACGTGCGCTCGGTCATCGTCGATGAAATCCATGCGCTCGCGTCATCGAAGCGCGGCAGCCATCTCGCGTTGTCGCTCGAACGTCTCGACGCGCTGGCCGGTCGTGCGCTGCCGCGCATCGGGCTGTCAGCCACGCAGAAGCCGATCGACGCGGTCGCGCGGTTCCTGGTCGGTGGCCCGGCTGACGCGCCGCGTGACTGCACGATCGTCGACACGGGCCACGCGCGCGAGCGCGACCTCGCGCTCGAACTGCCGAACGTGCCGCTCGAACCCGTGATGGCAACCGACGTGTGGGAACAGGTGTACGACCGCATCGCCGGCCTCGCGGCCGCGCATCGCACGACGCTGGTGTTCGTCAACACGCGGCGCACCGCCGAGCGCATGGCGCGCCATCTCGCCGACCGGCTCGGCAAGGAAGCGATCGCCGCGCATCATGGCAGCCTCGCGAAGGAGCACCGCTTCGACGCCGAGCAGCGCCTGAAGCGCGGCGAACTGAAGCTGCTCGTCGCCACCGCATCGCTCGAACTCGGCATCGATATCGGCGACGTCGATCTCGTCTGCCAGGTCGGCTCGCCGCGCGGGATCGCACCGTTCCTGCAGCGCGTCGGCCGCTCCGGGCACCATGTCGGCGGCGTGCCGAAGGGCCGGCTCTTTCCGCTGTCGCGCGACGAACTCGTCGAATGCGCGGCGCTGCTCGATTGCGTGCAGCGCGGCGAGCTCGACACGCTGCGCATTCCCGAAGCGCCGCTCGACGTGCTCGCGCAGCAGATCGTCGCCGAAGTGGCGTGCACGGAATGGCAGGAAGACGCGCTGTATGCAAGCTTCACGCGCGCGGCGCCGTACGCGCGGCTGACGCGCGAGCGCTTCGACGAAGTCATGACGATGCTCGCCGAAGGTTTCACGAGCCGGCGCGGCGTGCGCGGCGCATACCTGCATCGCGACGTGGTCGGCGGCACCGTGCGCGGGCGCCGCAACGCGATGATGACTGCGACCACGTCGGGCGGCACGATCCCCGACATGGCCGACTACGCTGTGCTGCTCGAACCGCAGGGCATCCAGGTCGGCACCGTCAACGAGGATTTCGCGATCGAGAGCCTCGCGGGCGACGTGTTCCAGCTGGGCAACCAGTCGTACCGGATCATTCGCGTGGAAACAGGCCGCGTGCGTGTCGAGGACGCTCAAGGCCAGTCGCCGAACATTCCGTTCTGGCTCGGCGAGGCGCCGGGGCGCAGCGACGAGCTGTCGGCGGCGGTCGGCCGGCTGCGCGCGCGGCTCGACGGACTGTTCGCGGATGGCGAGCGGCAAGGGCATGCCGGAGGCAGTGAACGCACTGACGTCGATATCGGCGGGAAGACGGCTGCTGGAGTCAAGGCGACGACCAAATCCAAGACCAAGGGCGGTGCAAAATCGACGCGACGTGTTAAAGCCGAAGCCGAAGCCGAAGCCGAAGCCGAAGCCGAAGCCGAAGCCGAAGCCGCGATCAGTGTACGAAACGACGTCGCCCGTGCCGCCCCTGCCAGCCCGGCCGAAAGCCGCCTCATGCCGGCGTTGCGCTGGCTCGTCGACGATCTGCACCTGTCGCCCGACGCCGCGCACCAGATCACCGACTACCTCGCACGCACCCGCGCCGCGCTCGGCGCGCTGCCGACGCAGGACACGCTCGTGATGGAGCGCTTCTTCGACGAATCGGGCGGCACGCAGCTCGTGATCCATTCGCCGTTCGGCAGCCGGATCAACCGCGCCTGGGGGCTTGCGCTGCGCAAGCGCTTTTGCCGCAGCTTCAACTTCGAACTGCAGGCAGCCGCGACCGACGACGCGATCATCCTGTCGCTGTCGCTCGCGCACAGCTTCGCGCTCGACGAAGTGTGGCACTACCTGCGTTCGGCCAGCGCCGAGCACGTGCTGATCCAGGCACTGCTCGACGCGCCGTTGTTCGGCGTGCGCTGGCGCTGGAACGCGACGACCGCGCTCGCGCTGCCGCGCTTCACCGGCGGCAAGCGTACCGCGCCGCAACTGCAGCGGATGAAGAGCGAGGACCTGCTCGCGACCGTGTTCCCCGATCAGGTCGCGTGCCTCGAGAACATCGTCGGCGAGCGCGAGATTCCGCATCACCCGCTCGTCGACCAGACGCTAGACGACTGCCTGCACGACGCGATGGACACCGATGGCTGGCTTGCGCTGCTGCGCCGGATCGAAAGCGGCGCGATCGAACTCGTCGCGCGCGACCTGCCCGCGCCGTCGCCGCTCGCGGCCGAGATCCTGAACGCAAAGCCCTACGCGTTCCTCGACGATGCACCGCTCGAGGAGCGCCGCACGCAGGCCGTACAGTCGCGCCGCTGGAGCGATCCCGAATCGGCCGACGAGCTCGGCGCGCTCGACGCCGACGCGATCGATGCGGTGCGCGACGAAGCATGGCCGCTCGTGCGCGACGCCGACGAAATGCACGACGCGCTGCTCACGCTCGCGTGCATCGCCGACAGTGAAGCACGCGTACACGAAGGCTGGCCCGACCGCCTCGCGGAGCTCGCCGAACGCCGCCGCGCAACGAAACTGGTTGTGCCCGATGGCGCCGCCCTGTGGGTGCCGGTCGAACGGCTCGTGTGCCTGCGTACGCTGCATCCGGACGCGCGCATCGCGCCGGCGCTCAAGGTACCGGCTGCCTGCGCGCAGCCGTGGGAAGCGGATGCCGCACTCGTCGACGTGATCCGCGCACGGCTCACCGGCTTCGGCCCGCTTGCCCTCGATTCGATCGCGACACCGCTCGGCCTGCCGCCTGCGTCGATCGCGACGGCACTCGCAGCGCTGGAGCGCGAAGGCTATGTGATGCGCGGCCGGTTCACGCCGGGCACAACGACGGACGAATGGTGCGAACGCCATCTGCTTGCGCGCATTCATCGCTATACGGTGAAGCGGCTGCGCCGCGAGATCGAGCCGGTCGAGCGCGCCGATTTCATGCGCTTCCTGTTCCACTGGCAACATCTGGCGCCCGACACGCGCGGCACGGGCCGCGATGCACTCGCGGCCGTGGTCGAACAGTTCGAAGGCTACGAGGCCGCGGCGAGTGCATGGGAAGACGCGCTGCTGCCCGCGCGGCTCACCGACTACATGGCGGGCGGGCTCGACGAGCTGTGCCGCTCCGGCAAGCTCGTGTGGACCCGCATCGGCGCACCGGCGCGCGCAGCCGGCACCCCCGTGAAGACGACGCCGATCGTGCTGCTGCCGCGCCGCCACCTCTCCGCGTGGCAGGCGTTGCGCGATCCCGATGCGCAGCCGGCGCTGTCCGCGCGGGCCACGCAGGTACGCGACGCCCTCGCCGCGCACGGCGCGATGTTCTTCGACGCGCTGCTCGACGACCTGCACATGCTGCCCGTCGAACTTGAACAGGCGCTCGGCGAACTCGTGTCGGCCGGCCTCGTGAATGCGGACAGCTACGCTGGCCTGCGTGCGCTGCTGAAACCGGCCGTCAAGCGCAGCGCGACCTATGCGCCGCGCACGCGGCGCGGCGGCGCGCTGATCGGCGGGATGGACGACGCCGGCCGCTGGGCACTCGTACAACGCCACGCGCCGGCGGACGATGCACCGGCACCGAAACGCGGCCAGGCGACCGACCCCGACGCGCTCGAACACATCGCATGGACGCTGCTGCGCCGCTACGGTGTCGTGTTCTGGCGGCTGCTCGAACGCGAAGCCGACTGGCTGCCGAGCTGGCGTGAACTCGTGCGCGTGCTGCAGCGTCTCGAAGCGCGCGGCGAGATTCGCGGCGGACGCTTCGTCGCCGGGCTCGCGGGCGAACAGTTCGCGCTGCCCGAAGCGATTCCGATCCTCCGTGAACTGCGGCGGCAACCGGGCAACGGACAGTATGTGTGCGTGACGGGCGCCGATCCGCTGAATCTTGCCGGCACGCTGCTGCCCGGCGACAAGGTGCCGGCGCTGGCCGGCAATCGCGTGTTGTTCCGTGACGGCGTGCCCGTCGCATCGCTGGTCTCGGGAGCGTTCCACTACGCGCCCGAACTGTCGCCCGCCGCGCGCGAGGATGCCCGCCTGCGGCTCGCGCGCCACTGCTGACATCGGCTGACACGCGCCGGGGCACGGACTACTAATCGCCGGGCCGCGCTGCCCTCATCGTTCGGGTAGCATCGGACGATTTTCCGCGCGGACGCGCGCGCCCAAACACAACAAGACTTCCGGAGACTGCTGCCCATGCCCTCGCATGCCGATTCGCCCGCCGCTCATCACTCGGGCTCGCTGACGATTTTCCAGGGCGCCGCGCTCTATATCGGCGCGGTGCTTGGCACCGGCGTGATCGCACTGCCCGCCCTGGCTGCCGACGTCGCGGGCCCGGCCTCGCTTCTCGCATGGGCCGCGCTCGTCGTGCTGTCCGGGCCGCTCGCGGCCACCTTCGCCGCACTCGGCGCGCGCTATCCCGATTCAGGCGGGGTGTCGACTTACGCGCGGCGCGCGTTCGGGCCGAAAGCCGCGGCGATCGTCGGCTGGTGCTTCTACTTCGCGGTACCGGCCGGTGCGCCGGCCGCCGCGATGTTCGGCGGCGCATACGTCGCGGCCGTCACGGGCGGCGGGCACACGACGATCATCGTCACGGCTGCCGCGCTGATCGCGACCGTGTCGGCCGCGAATGCATTCGGCGTCACCGTTTCGGGCCGCATGCAGCTCGTCTTGTCGGCACTGCTCGTCACGCTGCTGCTCGCCGCGGTGCTCGCCTCCGCGCCGCATGCGCGCACCGTGAACCTGCATCCGTTCGCGCCGCACGGCTGGCTCGCGGTCGGCCAGGCCGCCGCGCTGCTCGTGTGGAGTTTCGCCGGCTGGGAAGCGATCACGCATCTCGCGGCCGAATTCCGCCGGCCCGCGCACGACATGCCGCGCTCGGCCGGGATCGCGGTCGTGGTGGTCGGGTTCCTGTATCTGTCAGTCGCCGCCGCGAGCGTGACGGTGCTCGGGCCGTCCGCGGGCGCATCGGGTGCGCCGCTCGCCGAACTGATCGCGGGCGGCATCGGCGGCCACGCGCAGGTGCTGGCCGCCGCGGGCGCGCTGTTGCTCACGCTCGGCACGATGAACGCGTATTTCGCGGGCGCGGCCAAGCTCGGCGCGGCGCTCGGTCGCGACGGCGCGTTGCCCGCGTGGCTCGCGCAAGGCAGCCAGGTCGGCGGCGTCCCGCGCCGCAGTCTCGGCGTGATCGCTGTGCTCGCAGCCGTCGCACTGGCTGCGACGACGCTGTCGGACGTCGGACCGAAGCCGCTCGTGCTCGTCACGTCCGGATGCTTCGTGATGGTGTATGGGCTCGGCGCAGCCGCCGCGCTGAAACTGCTGCCGCGTGGCGGCATCGCGCGCCGATGTGCATGGATTTCTCTGGTCGCGGTCGCCGGGCTGTTCCTGACGACCGGCTGGTACATCCTGTGCCCGCTGATGCTCGCGGGCGGTGCGCTGCTCTATCTGCAGATGGCCGGGCCGCGTCAATGACCCGGCATGCGCGCGCGGGCCGGCACTCGCCCGCTTGCGGCGACGCGCCGGCTGATCATGAGCGAATCGACGACCGAATCGCTGGCCGGCTTGCCGGCCATTCCGCCGTGCGCATCGCACGGATGGTCGCGGACTCGGCCGTACACCGATTCTTCACGCCCGTCAGGCGGGCACCAGCTCGAAGCTGAGCCGTTTGCCGAGTGCGGCGGCCGCGCTCGCGAGCGTCGCCAGCGTGAGGCTCGTGTCGGTTTCGTCGAGCAGACGGTTGAGCGCGGCGCGGCTGGTTTTCATCCGCGCGGCCATCGCGGTTTTCGTGATGTGCTGCGCCTTCATTTCCTGCCCGATCTGCCAGGCGATCACGCGCTTGATCGCGGTGGCGGTGGCCGCTTCGAGATTGCCGTCCTCCTCGAGGAAGGTATCGAAATCGCTGCCGATATGCGGATTGTTCGTGGTCGTCATGGGGTACTCCAGTGCATGGCGTTGCCGGCTGCCTGACCGTCGACGACGGTGCGTTCCAGCACAACCGGTAAATTCGGATGGCGCGCGTCAGCGCTTTCAGGCGCACAACGGTGACATCGAGATCGTCCGACGGCGTGGCCCGCGACTGCTTGAAGAAGCCATGCAGCAGGACCATCGCGCCGCTGACGACCGTAAACAGCACGCGGGCGCTCCGCCCCGGCAACATCACGCGGATCTCCCACAGATCCTGCGCGATCTTCCGGACCAGCGGCATGCCGAGCGGCCAGCCCAGTTGAACGGTCTTGATCTCTTCGCCGATCGCCCTTCGCTCCGCTTGCCCGAGCGCCTTCAGCCATTCGCGCACCGGCTCGTTGCCACGGACCGTCTGGAAGAACCGCACGCCGAGCGTGACCTGGATCTGCTGTCTCGTCATCGTCTTGACACCAATCGCACCAAAATCGGTACGATACGCCAAGCACCACGAGGCCTGCTACTGACCGGATGGCCAATCCGGCAGCCGGGAACGGGCCGCGCTTGCCGCGCGGTCCGCCGGGTCAATCGTCGCGACGCGCCGGTTTGCGCGCGGCGCGTGAGGCCCCGCGTGCGCGCGTGTCGCCGAACCGCGACCGCGCGATGTCGCGCACGGCATCGATCAGCGTCCGCGCGACCGGCGACGGCTGCGCATCGGTGCGCAACACGAGCCCGACCGGCTCGTCGGTGCCCGCCGACGGCAGCGGCAGGCGTGCCAGCGCTCCGGCCGACAAATCGTATTCGGCCGCATAGAGCGGCACGAACCAGACCGCATCGTTCTCGAGCGCCAGCGCGCGCGCGACCGATACCGACAGCACCTCGATGAACGAATCCAGCGGCGGCACACCGCAGGCGCCGAGCAGTTGCTCGGCCGATTGGCGGATCAGCGTGCCGAACGGCGGCAGCACGACCGGATAGCGCGCGAGCTCGGCCGCCGGCGCCGCGCTCGAAAGCAGCGGATGCCCGGCGCGCACGACAGCAACGAGCGGCTCGTTGTACAACTGCTCGAACGCGAGCCCGATCATCCGCTCCGGCTCCGACAGCCGCCCGATCGCGCACTCGATCGCGCCGGACTTCAGGCGCTCGAGCAGATCGGCGTTCGCGGCCGTCGCGATCCGCACGACGACGCGCGGCCAGCGCTCGGCGAGCGCCTTCATCAACGCGGGCGCGAGCGATGCCGCGACGGTCGGCAGCATGCCGATTTCCAGCGTCGCGGCGGCGGCCCCGCCTTCGCGCGCGAGCAGCCCGACCCCTTGCCGCAGCGCCAGCACGCACGCGTTCGCGTGCGGCATGAACAACTGCGCCTCGCGGGTCGGCTGCGCGCCCTGCCGGCCGCGCTCGAACAGCTTCACGCCGAGGATCGCCTCCAGCTCGGCGATCGTCTTCGAGACGGCCGGCTGCGTGATCGACAGGCTTTCCGCGGCCTTCTGCACGCCGCCCAGCTGCGCGACGGCGAGAAAGCACTGCAGGTGCCGGAACTTGACGCGGCCGTCGGCGATACGATTATTCATAACGGGTGGTTATGCGATTGACGGTGAAATGCCATTTTGCATAACTTTCCGGATAGTCCCAAGCACTCGACGATGTATCACGACGCGACGCGCCGCAACGCCTGAAAACTGGCCGGCTCCCACATCCGCTTCGCGATCAGCAAGCTCGTCCCGTGCTTCTGCGCGAGCGGCGCGGACGACGATTCCGCGTGCAGCGCGGCCGCCTTGCTGCGCAACCGGCGCAACTCCAGGTCGAGCTCCGCAGCGGCGGCCTCCGTCAGCATCCCCTGCGAGAACGTCATCGTCTCGCCGTCGCGGTCGAAGCGGCTGTCGAGAAAATCGCCAAGCGCATGCGCATGGAAATAGCGGCGGATCGGCCCGCCCGGCAGCCAGTCGAAATCGCGCGCGACGCGCACGCGAATCCGGTCGCCCGGCAGCAGCGCGACGACGTTCATCCGGTCGAGCATCAGCAGGTATTTCACGCACTCGGCCTTCGTCACCTGATAGGCCGACACGATGTCCTGCACGGTCCAGTAGTTGATCGCGCAAACGGCGACGACGAGCAATTTCTCGTCCGACACCAGCAACGCCTCCTGCTGCTCGGTCAGCACGTGCAGCCTCGGCGCAGACGCCGATGCTTCCTGCACAAGCTCGGCCAGCGTGTAGCCGAGCAGTTGGGCGATCTCCACGACACGCTCCAGCGTAAAGCGGCCGCTGGCGAACAGCCGCTTCACGCTCGTCTCGGAGACGTCGAGGGCACGCGCGACATCGCGGTAAGTCATGCCCTGCGCCTTCAACTGGCGCTTCAGCGTTTCGATGAGTTGGGCGGTTTCAGTCATGTTGGTATCGAAAAATGGTGCTCCAGGTCAGATATTAGGCCACTTGTGCAGGCAGATGAACACTTTCGGATACTTGTCTGCATAATCCGCTCCGTGCTGTCACCGAACGACGGAGCCGAAATGACCACCCGAACCGAAATCGCCGCCTACGAATCGCATCACACCGCCCCGCGCGATGCCCGCGACACCGATCGCACGATGCCGCTCGCTACGGTCCGTACGCTGGCCGCCAGCGCGCACGTCGGGGATCTCGTGTTCATCCGCGTGCCGGCGAATGCACCGCGCGACGCGGCAGGCACCACGGGTGCGTGGGCCAATCGCTTCGGCATCGTCGTCGATACGTCGGGCGACGAGCCCGTGATCGCCGAATCCGCGTTTGCGTGGACGAAGCTCACGCCGCTGTCGCGCTTCGTGGCCCGTACCGACGGCGGACGCATCGCGCTGGCACGCCGCATCGCGGCACCGACCGCCGATGCGCAGCGCCAGGTGCATGCAACCGCTGAACGGCGAATCGACGCGCTGCTCGGCAACCGCTTCAACCTGCGGACGCGGCGCGGCTTCTGCGCGGACTACGTGAGCGACGTGCTCGGTGCCGATCGGGACGCGACGCCGGCCGCACTGCTGCGCAGCGGCACGCTGTCACTCGAATTCGACGGGATCGTGTTTGATCCCGGCCGCCAGTCATAACAGGCGCTCAGGGAGACCGGATAACAACAAGAACGACAACACAAAAAAGCGGCGACGGGTTGGCTGGAGGGCCGTGCACGGGGTCGTCACCGACGACGCGAAGCCCGATCGCTTTTTCCGCCGGACAGGCATCCTGTCCGGCGGAATTTTCATTGGTGCGTCGAACATAACGAACGGTTATGCGATTCGCGAAAAAAGGTCATTTTGCATAACTTTCCGGATTGGCTAAAGTCGTGCCATCCACTTCGCGAAATACCTATCAGGAGACGCCCGATGGATTCCCCCACGATCCTCACGCCGCGCGACTGGCCGTCGCATCCGGCCTATGTCCACCCCGAGTACCGTTCGTCGGTGAAGCGCGGCCCGACCCGCCCGCTGATCCCGCTGAAAGAGAAACTGCGCGACCAGTACGCGCCCGTCTACGGCGCCGAAGATCTCGGCGCGCTCGACCATGACCTGACGAAGAACGCCGTGAAGAACGGCGAGCCGCTCGGCGAACGCATGGTCGTCACGGGCCGCGTGCTCGACGAAGGCGGCAAGCCCGTGCGCAACACGCTCGTCGAGGTGTGGCAGGCGAACGCGGCCGGCCGCTACGTGCACAAGGTCGACCAGCACGATGCGCCGCTCGACCCGAACTTCCTCGGCGCGGGCCGCTGCCTGACCGACGACGAAGGCCGCTACCGCTTCCTGACGATCAAGCCCGGCGCGTATCCGTGGGGCAACCATCCGAACGCGTGGCGCCCGAATCACATCCATTTCTCGCTGTTCGGCGATTACTTCGGCTCGCGTCTCGTCACGCAGATGTACTTCCCCGGCGACCCGCTGCTCGCGTACGACCCGATCTTCCAGGGCACGCCCGAGGCCGCGCGCGATCGCCTGATCTCGCGCTTCTCGATGGACATCACCGAAGAAGGCTATGCGCTCGGCTACGAATTCGACATCGTGCTGCGCGGCCGCGACGCTACCCCGATGGAGCGCTGAACCATGACGACGCTGAAGCAAACCCCTTCGCAGACGGTCGGCCCGTACTTCGCGTACGGCCTGTGCCCGCAGCAATACGACTACGACCTGAAGAGCCTGTTCACGCCGACGATCGCCGCTGCACACGCCGAAGGCGAGCACGTGCTGCTGGTCGGCCAGGTGTTCGACGGTGACGGCAACGTCGTCGGCGACGCGGTGCTCGAATTCACGCAGGTGGACGGCGCGGGCCGCTACCCGGCGTCGCGCGACGACATCGCGAAATCCGGCTTCACGGGTTTCGCGCGGGTCGGCACCGGCACCGATGCGCAGCAGCGTTTCGTCGTCGAGACGGTAAAACCGGGCCGTATCGCCGCCGGCGAAGCGCCGCACATCAACGTGACCGTGATGATGCGCGGGATCCTCACCCACGCGTTCACACGCGTGTACTTCGACGACGAAGCCGCCGCGAACGCGGCCGACCCCGTGCTGAACGCGGTGCCGGCCGAGCGCCGCGCGACGCTCGTCGCGAAACGCGATGCGCAGCCGGGCCGCCCGGTCGTCTACCGCTTCGACATCCGCATGCAGGGGCCGGACGAAACCGTGTTCTTCGACGTGTGACGCGCGGGCCGGCGCACGCCGGTTTCGCCCGCTACCGCACCGCCGCGTGGCGCGATACCAACAGGCATCGCGGCACGCGGCGTTTTTCATGCTCCGTCGCATCATTCGATGCTGCGGCGCATCGCGCCGGGTCACGGGTGCCCATGCCCGTTGTCACATGCCTCTGTCTCCCGAATCGAACGCGCGATTGAAACGCATGCTGCGACCGCACATCACTCGTCGGTCCGGCAGGATATCGTTTGCGCGTTATGCGGCGTATTCTTCGTTATCCGCAACGCCTCAACGGAATTGAATCGCGACCAGCAATAATTACATATGTAATGCGCGACACCGCCCGGCAGGCTGTGCGCGCATTTTTTCTGACCGAGTGCCTTTAAACGCGTCTGACCGAAATTGGCAGGCGCGTATTTTTTTGTGCCAGCCGGCGCACGGGCGTGGCGCGCGCCGATTCGTTCCGGTTAGCGCCGAATCTCCAGATAGCGGCTCGGCGTGTCGCCCAGAATGCGGCGAAACGCCGACGTGAACGCGCTGGCGCTCGCGTACCCGAGATCGAGCGCGACGCGCGTCACCGATTGCCCGTCGCTCAGGCGTGCGATCGCCGCGAGCATGCACACCTGTTGGCGCCATGCGGCAAAACTCACGCCCGTCTGCGCGCGAAACTGCCGCGTGAACGTGCGACGGCTCACACCCGCGTCGGCGGCCACCTGGTCGAGATCGGCCGCGATCGACGGCGATGCGAGCAGGTGCCGGCACACCTTCGCCAGCCGTGCGTCGGCAGGCAGCGGCGCATGCAGCGACAGGCGCGGCATCGTCGCGATTTCCGCGACCAGCAGCGCCATCAGCTTGCCCGCGCGCCCGTCGACGTCGTACAGGGCCGGCAGGTCGATCGCATCGTCGATCAGTTGGCGCAGCAGCGCCGATACGCCATACACGCCGCACTGCGCGGGCAGACCCGCCTCCAGCGCGGCGTCTGCGGCCACGAACGTGTTGAGCATCGTGACCGGCCCGGTCATCGTCATTTCGTGCCGCACGCCGGCCGGCACCCAGCACGCGCGCTGCGGCGGCACCAGCCAGCGCCCGTGCGGCGTCGACACGCTGATCGTGCCGCGCGACGCGAACGCGAATTGCCCGCGCCCGTGCGCGTGATCCGGAAACGTCGTGCCCGCCGCATAGTCGTTCGCGGTCACGACCACGCTCCGGGGAATGTTTTCGTAGGGATCTAGCAGCGTATTTCTCACGGCCCGAATTCCATCATCAATGACCCTATATCGAAGGCGGGTCTCCTTCGCGCGATCTACGATCCGCTCCACCCTTGCGCGACCTGACGGCCGCAAGACCCGTCGGCCTGATCGGCCGGATTACCACTGCATCGGAGCGGACATGCCGAATACGTTTCATCGCGTGGGGGACGGCCCCCACCCTGTTCTTGTACTGCCCGGCTGGTTCGGCGACGCCCGCGCGTTCGAACCCGTCGAAGCGTGGCTGTCGCGCGAGCATTTCAGCTATGTATTCATGGACTACCGAGGTTACGGCCGCATGCGCGACGCAGCGGGCGACTACACGATCGACGAGATCGCCGCCGACGCGCTCGCGCTGGCCGACGCACTCGATTTCGCGACCTTCAGCATCGTCGGCCACTCGATGGGCGCAATGGCGGCCGAGAAAGTCGCCGTCATGGCGCCCGGGCGCGTGCGCGCGCTGGTGCCGGTCACGCCCGTGCCGTGCGGCGGCTTGCCGTTCGACGCGGAGAAACGCGCGCTATTCGAGCGCGCGGCCGACCACGTCGCCGATCGCCGGACCATCATCGATCGCAGCACCGGCGGCCGGCTGCCCGCCGCCTGGGTCGAGTGGAAAGCCGCGTATTCGGCAGCCCGTTCGTCGCCATCTGCGTTCAGCGCGTACTTCCGCGCGTGGGCCGATACGGATTTCAGCGACGAGATCGCCGGCATCCATCCGGTGAAAGTGCTCATCGGCGAGCACGATCCGGCGTTCGACGCGGCGTTGATGGCCCGCACCTACCTGCGGCGCTATCCGCTCGCCACCGTCGACGTGCTGCGCAATGCGGGCCACTATCCGATGAACGAGACGCCGCTCGCGCTGGTCGCGGCGATGGAAGCGTTCCTGCTCGCCTCGACGGCGAGCCCGGTCGGCAACCCCTGACGACGCGCGGCGCGCAAGCGGCACGGCGACGACACGCATCACCGCAGCATGAACGACATCGCCGACAAACTGTTCAGCGTGCGCACCACATGCTCGACCGACGGCCCGTCGAAGCGCAGCGTCACCGCATCGACGCGCTCGAGCGACGGCAGCACGCAGAACAGGTCGGCCAGCGCCGCCGTCTGCACGCGCAGCGTGCACGCGGCCGGCGCGGGCCGATGGGCGCCGGCGCGCACGCCTGCCGACACTGCGTGCGCGACCGTTTCGCGCGCGGCGGTTGCGATCCGCGCACATGACGCGGCGGGCGTGAGCGTATCGCCGCTCGATGCGCCGCCGGCCGTCTTGATCGTCTCGAAATGCGCATCCGGAAACAGCGGTTGCGTTTCCTCCGTGAACACGTCGTCACCCGTGGCCAGCGCGACGTGCGCGCCGTATTCCCGCGCCAGCGCACCGTACAGCCCGGCTTCGCCGAGTTCGACGCCGTTCAGCCACACCTGCGTGAACGCGAAGCTGTTGATCGTGTGCGCGAGTACGCCGCGCGTCTGCGATTTCGCGTGATAGCCGATCATGAACACGAGATCGGGCTGCTGTTCGAGGCCCGCCATCATCCCGAGCGTGCGCGGCTTGCCGAGCACGACGCGCGCACGCGCATCGAGCCCGTCGGGCAGCAGGTTGCGAAAGCCGCCGTGCGAATCGTTGACCCACACGGCCTGCGCGCCGCCCGTGAACGCGCCTTCGATCGCCGCGTTCGCCTCGGCGGTCATCCAGCGGCGCGCGCGCTCGTATTCCGGATTGCCGGCGCGCGTCTGCTCGGTGGCGAATACGCCGGCGACGCCTTCGATATCGGTCGAAATCAGGATCTTCATGACTGGGTAAGACGTCCTTCGTGGCCTTCGTTGAACAGGCGATCGAGATCGGGCACCGCATCGCGCAGCGATTGCCGCATGTGGCCGTCGCGCCCCGCCACCGTCACGGCCTGCAGCAACGCATCGGCGATCGCGTGTTCGACGCTTTCGGCCGCGGCCATGAACAGCGGGTCGAGCGCGGCATCGGCGACGAGGGCCGGTAGCGCGATGGTCGATGCGTCGTGCGCGATCGTGTATGCGGTGGAGAATGCGAGCGCGATGTCGCCGCTGCCGTGCCCGTAGACCGAGCCCGTGCGGGCCAGCCCCGCACCTGCACGGCGTGCGAGCCGCGACAGTTGTCGCGCATCGAGCGGCGCATCGGTGGCCAGCAGCAGGATGATCGAGCCCTGCTCGGGCGCCGCCGCGTGCGCGGCCGCGGCCGCACGCCGTTGCGCGGCGATGCGCCCGACCGGCACACCGCCGAGCGTCAGCATCGGCAGCCGGCCGAAATTCGCGAGCACGAGTGCGCCGACCGTATAGGGCCTGCCGGCCGCGACGGCGACGCACGATGCCGAACCGATCCCGCCCTTCAGGTCGAAGCTCGACATCCCGCGCCCGGCGCCCACCGCGCCGCGTGCGACGTCGCGCGATGCCGCGCGGTACGCGTCGTCGTAATGCGCGGCCGTGACCGCGAATGCCTGGATATCGTTCAGGTAGCCGTCGTTGCACTCGAACACGAGCGGGTTGACGGTCGACCAGTCGCGGCCGATCTGCGGATTCGCCGCGATCGCCGCGCGGATCTGCGCCTGCGCGACCGCGCCGACGCCGAACGTATTGGTCAGTGCGATCGGCGTCTCGAGCGTGCCGAGCTCGTCGACCTGCACGAGCCCGACACTCTTGCCGAAGCCGTTGATCACCGCAGCCCCCGCCGGTACCTTGCTGCGGTACACGTCACCCGGATGCGGCTTCACGACCGTCACACCCGTCTGCACGTTGCCGGCATCAAGCGTGCAATGGCCGACCGTCACACCCGGCACGTCGGCGATCGTGCCGCGCGGCCCGGCCGGCAGCGTTGCCGCCCACATCGGTGCACTGCGCATCAGCGGCGCTCCAGCTTGGGATCGAGCGCGTCGCGCAGCCCGTCGCCGAGCAGGTTGAACGCGAGCACGGTCAGGAAGATCGCGAGGCTCGGGAAGATCGCGATGTGCGGCGCCGTCACCATGTCCGCACGCGCCTCGTTGAGCATCGCGCCCCACTCCGGCGTCGGCGGCTGCGCGCCGAGCCCGAGGAACGACAGGCTCGCGGCCGTGATGATCGACGTGCCGATCCGCATCGTGAAGTAGACGACGACCGACGACACGGTGCCCGGCAGGATGTGCCGCATGATGATCGTCCGGTCCGACGCGCCGATGCTGCGCGCGGCCTCGACATAGGTCATGTGCTTGAGCATCAGCGTGTTGCCGCGCACGAGCCGCGCGAACGCCGGGATGCTGAAGATCGCGACCGCGCAGATCACGTTGACCATCCCGTTACCGAGGATCGCCACCACGCCGATCGCGAGCAGGATGCCCGGGAACGCGAACAGCACGTCGGCCACGCGCATCGTGATGCGGTCCCACCAGCCTTCGTAGTAGCCGGCGAGCAGCCCGAAGAACGTGCCGATCACCGCGCCGAGCGCGACCGAGAAAAAGCCGGCCGCGAGCGAGATGCGCGTGCCCGCGATGATCCGGCTGAAGATGTCGCGGCCGAGCGAATCGACACCGAACCAGTGCACGGCCGACGGCCCCGCGTTCAGCGCGTCGTAGTCGAAATAGTTTTCCGGATCGAACGGCACGATGTGCGGGCCGACGAACGCCAGCACGACAAGCGCCAGCACGAAGCCGCCCGCGACGAGCGCGACGGTCTGCTTGCGGAACTTGCGCCAGAATTCGCGCCACGGCGTGCGGATCGCGGTCGGTGCGGCCGGCGCCGCGGTCGGGACTGTCGCGTTCATGCGCGCCTCACTTGAACCGGATGGTCGGGTTGATGACCGCGTACAGCACGTCGACGGTCAGGTTGATCAGGATGAACTCGAGCGAAAACAGCAATACGATCGCCTGGATCACCGGGTAGTCGCGCATCGTCACCGCATCGACGAGCAGGCGCCCGAGCCCCGGCCAGTTGAACACGACCTCGACGACGATCGAGCCGCCGAGCAGGAAGCCGAACTGCAGCCCCATCATCGTGACGACCGGGATCATCGCGTTGCGCAGGCAGTGCTTGAGCACCACCATCGGCTCGTGCACACCCTTCGCACGCGCGGTGCGGACGAAATCCTCGTTCAGCACCTCGACGAACGACGCGCGCGTGAAGCGCGCCATCACGGCCGCGACCGCGGCGCCGAGCGTCAGCGACGGCAGCACGTAGCTCTTCCACGAGCCGTCCGGCACGACCGGCAGCCAGCCGAGCTTCACCGAGAAGATTTCCATCAGCAGCATGCCGAGCGCGAACGCGGGAAACGAGATGCCCGACACCGCGAGCGTCATGCCGAGGCGGTCCGGCCAGCGGTTGCGCCACACCGCCGACGCGATCCCGATCGCCATCCCGAAGGCCGTCGCCCACACCATGCTGACGAGCGTCAGCATCAGCGTCGGCATGAAGCGCTCGCCGATCTCGGTCGAGACCGGCCGCTTGCTGCGCGTCGACATGCCGAAGTCGCCGTGCGCGATCTTCGTGAAGAAGTTCACGAACTGCGCGGGCAGCGGCCGGTCGAGTCCGAGATCGGCACGCACGAGCGCGACCGTCGCGTCGTCGGCTTCGGGGCCGGCCGCGAGCCGCGCCGGATCGCCCGGCAGCAGGTGGACGAACAGAAACACCAGCACCGCGACGATCGCGAGCGTGGGCAGCAGGCCGAACAGGCGTTTGACGAGAAAATTCAGCATGAGGCACCGATCGAATCAGCGTGCCGGCGGCTTGCGCCGCCGGCACCGCATGGCGGACGAACCGCCGTCATCACCACTGTCATTTCAGCGAGATTTCGTCGAAGTTGAACGAGCCGTCCGGCATCACGTACGCGCCCTGCAGCCGCTTGCTGCGCGCATACACGATCTTCTCCTGCACGAGGAAGATCCACGGTGCATCGGCCCAGATCTGCTTCTGCGCATCGGCGTAGAGGTCGGTCTTCTTCGCGCGATCGACCGTCTCCAGCGCCTTCGTCAGATCGCCGTCGACCGTGTCGTTCTTGTAGTACGCGGTGTTGACGAGCTTCGGCGGCGCCGACGCGCCGGCGAGCAGCGGCGTGATCGCCCAGTTCGCCTCGCCGGTCGACGACGACCAGCCGATGTAGTACATCCGCACCGGCGCCTTCGCCGGATCCGGCGCGCTCTCGACCTTCGCGACGCGCTCGCCGGCTTCCAGCGCCTGCACCTGCACCTTCACGCCGACCTGCGCGAGCTGCTGCTGCACGAACTGGATCGCCTTCTGCGACGTCGAGTTGTTATACGCGGACCACAGCGTCGTCTCGAAGCCGTTCGGATAGCCGGCCTCCTTCAGCAGCGCGCGCGCCTTCGCCGGGTCGTACGGCCACGGGCCCAGCTTCGTCGCGTAGTCGACACCCTGCGGCACCACGCCGGTCGACGGCGTCGCGAAGCCGGAGAACGCGACCTTCGCGAGCGCTTCCTTGTTCACCGCATAGTTCAGCGCCTGGCGCACCTTCGGGTTGTCGAACGGCTTCTGCTGCATGTTCAGCGACACGTAGCGCTGCACGATCGACGCCCGCTCGACGATGTCGACCTTCGGGTTGCCCTTCAGGTCGACCGCCTGCTCGAACGGGATGCGGAACGCGAAATCGGCTTCGCCCGTCTTGATCAGCGCCGCCCGCGTGTTGTTGTCGACCACCGGCTTCCAGTCGATCGCGTCGATCTTCGGATAGCCCTTCTTCCAGTAGCCGGCGAACTTCTTCACCTTCAGGTCGTCGGTCTGCTTCCATTCGACGAACTCGAACGGGCCCGTGCCGACCGGATGCAGCGCGATGTCGCGGCCCCACTTCTTCAGCGCGGCCGGCGAGATCATCACGGCCGACGGGTGCGCGAGCGTGTTGATCAGCGCCGAGAACGGCTCGCGCAGCGTGATCTTCACCGTGTACGGATCGACCACTTCGGTCTTCTCGATCACGCGGAACATGTTGTAGCGCTTCAGATGGTTCGCGGGATCGGTCACGCGGTCGAAGTTCGCCTTCACGGCCGCCGCGTTGAAATCGGTGCCGTCGTGGAATTTCACGCCCTGGCGCAGCTTGATCGTGTAGACCTTCGCATCGGGGCTCGCGTCGTAGCTGGTCGCCAGCACGTTGACGAGCTTCATGTCCTTGTCGAAGCCGAACAGCCCCTGGTAGAACGACTTCACGACGGCCTGCGACACCGTATCGTTCGCGTCGTACGGATCCATCGTCGTGAACGTCGAGTCCACCGCCATCACCGCGGTCTGCTGCGCGAACGCGGGCACCGCGGCCGACAGCGCGAACGCGCCGGCAAGCGCGACGAAACACGCGCGCGGACGAAACATCGGAAACGGATGCTGCTTGGTCATTTTGCTGGGCTCCTATCGGTGAATCGGTGACGCCTCACGGGCGTTTCGGTTTCGACTTCCTGCAAGCTCGCGCATCGCCGTGGCGATGCATTCCTTCAGTACGCGCCGCCGACGCGGTGCGTTGCGACGTAATGATCGGGGCCGACCGCGACGAGCGGCGCGACGGCGGGCTCGTCGCCGACCGCGCGGATCGGGCTGGGAATCTCGTCCGCCGCGAGCTGGCGCGGCGCATGCCGGCGCGCGGGGTCGGCCACCGGCACCGCGCTCATCAGCTTCTTCGTATAGGGGTGCTGCGGTGCCTCGAACACGGCGCGGCGCGGGCCGATCTCGACGATCTGGCCGAGATACATCACCGCGACGCGATGGCTGATGCGTTCGACCACGGCCATGTCGTGCGAGATGAACAGGTACGCGACGCCGAGCTCGCGCTGCAGGTCGAGCATCAGGTTGACGATCTGCGCCTGCACCGACACGTCGAGCGCCGACACCGATTCGTCGGCGATCACGACCTTCGGGTTCAGCGCGAGCGCACGCGCGATCGCGATCCGCTGGCGCTGGCCACCCGAGAATTCATGCGGATAACGGCGCGCGGCCTCCGGCGGCAGGCCGACCTTGTCGAGCAGCCAGTCGACGCGCGCCTGCGCTTCACGGCCGCTCGCGACGCCGTGCACCAGCAGCGGCTCCATGATCGAGAAGCCGACGGTCAGGCGCGGATTCAGCGACGCGAACGGATCCTGGAAGATGAACTGGATGTTCCGGCGCAGCGCCTGCAGGTCCGCGCCCTTCATCGCGCTGATGTCGCGGCCGTCGAATTCGATCGAGCCGCTCTGCGATTCGACGAGGCGCAGCAGCGAGCGGCCGGTGGTCGACTTGCCGCAGCCCGATTCGCCGACCAGCGCGAGCGTCTCGCCCGCGCGCAGTTCGAAGCTCACGCGCTCGACCGCATGCACGTATTGCGACACGCGACCGAACACGCCGCTCTTCACCGGAAAGCGCGTCACGAGATCGCTCACGCGCAGGATCGGCGACGCCGACTGATCGACGGGCGGCTGCGCCTCGCCGTTCGCCGCCGGTGCTGCCGCGCTCGCGCCCTCCACCTTCAGCAGCGGGAATTTCTCGGGTGCGTCGGTGCCCTGCATCGAACCGAGCTTCGGCACGGCCGCGAGCAGCGCGCGCGTGTAGCGATGCTCGGGCGCCGCGAAGATGCGATCCGATTCGCCCTCCTCGACCTTCTCGCCGCGATACATCACGAGCACGCGGTCGGCCACTTCGGCCACCACGCCCATGTCGTGCGTGATGAAGATCACGCCCATGTTCATTTCGTCCTGCAGCCCGCGCACGAGTTGCAGGATCTGCGCCTGGATCGTCACGTCGAGCGCGGTGGTCGGCTCGTCGGCGATCAGCAGCGAAGGCCGGCACGACAGCGCCATCGCGATCATCACGCGCTGCCGCATCCCGCCCGACAACTGGTGCGGATAGCGCGCGAACACGCGGCGCGCCTCCGGAATGCGCACGAGTTCGAGCAGCCGCAGCGTCTCCGCGCGCGCTTCCGTCGCGCTTTTAGACTGATGCAGCGCGATCGCCTCGCTGATCTGGTCGCCGACCGTGAACACCGGGTTCAGCGACGTCATCGGCTCCTGGAAGATCATCGCGATATCCGCGCCGCGAATGCCGCGCATCGTCGAGCCGCTCGCCTGCGCGAGATCGACGAGCGCGCCGCCGCGCCGGCGGAATGCGATCCGGCCGTTCGTGATCGCGCCGCCGCCGTGCTCGACGAGCCGCATCAGCGCGAGCGACGTGACCGACTTGCCCGAGCCCGATTCGCCGACGATCGCGAGCGTCTCGCCGCGATCGACGTGAAACGACACGTTGCGCACCGCGTCGAACGTCGCACCTTCGCGGCGGAACGTGACCGACAGGTCGTCGACGGCCACCACGCGCTGCTCGGGCAGCACCAGGCCGGACGGGTTACGGCTCGAAGTCATCGTGGGTCTCCTCCTCGTGCGGTCCGCTTTCAGGCCGTGTCGTCGTCGCGATAGATGCCGACCACCGGCGCTTCACCTACGCGCGCGTAGCCGCGGTACATCCCTTCGGTGTTGAACGGCATCGCGACGTTGCCGTGCGCGTCGACCGCGATGATCCCGCCACGGCCGGCGAGGCGCGGCAGCTTGTTCATCACGACGTCGTGCGCGGCGTCGGCGAGCGATGCGCCGCGATACGCGATCTGCGCAGCCACATCATGTGCGGTCGCGAGCCGGATGAACATCTCGCCGGTGCCCGTCGACGATACCGCGCACGTTGCGTCGTCCGCGTAGCAGCCCGCGCCGATGATCGGCGAATCGCCGACACGCCCCGGCTGCTTGTTCGTGATGCCGCCCGTCGACGTCGCCGCCGCGATGTGGCCGTGCCGGTCGCACGCGACCGCGCCGACCGTGCCGTGCTTGCGGTCCGGATCGAGCGGTTCGGCGGGTTGCGGCTGCGATTGTGACGCGCCGAATGCTAACGATGCCGCGTCGTGGTCGAGCATCATGCCGGCCGCTGCGCGCGCCTTGACCCACTGCGCGTGACGCGCCTCGGTGTCGAAATAGCCCGGTTCCGCGAGTTCGAGCCCCTGTGCGGCCGCGAACGCATCGGCGCCCTCACCCGCGAACAGCACATGCTCGCTTGCTTCCATCACGCGCCGCGCGGCAAGCACCGGATTGCGCACGCGCGTCGCGCAGCAGATCGCGCCGGCGCCGAGCGTCGCGCCATCCATGACCGCCGCGTCGAGCTCGTGCTTGCCTTCGGCCGTATAGACGGCGCCGCGCCCGGCATTGAACAGCGGGCAGTCCTCGAGCATCCGCACCGCGACGGTGACGGCGTCGAGCGCGCTGCCGCCGTCGGCCAGCACCTGTTGCGCGGCCTCCAGGATCGCGGTCAGTTCGGCACGGTACTGACGTTCGGTGTCGGAATCCATCGCCTCGCGCAGGATGGTGCCTGCGCCGCCGTGAATCGCAACGATCGCGGGTGAAGTCATGTTTTTTTCGGACGGTGAGAAGAAGGGTTGGCGGCCGGCGGCGT
Organism: Burkholderia lata; assembly: GCF_902499335.1. Taxonomy (GTDB): domain Bacteria; phylum Pseudomonadota; class Gammaproteobacteria; order Burkholderiales; family Burkholderiaceae; genus Burkholderia; species Burkholderia lata_B. Next base: position 189,961 of record NZ_CABVQK010000008.1, read on the forward strand.
CGCTTGCGGCTGCATGAGCCACGGCAGCAGGAATTCGGTCATCTCGGCCGCGGATTTCGCGGACCGGTGCGTGCGCAGCGCGACCGCGTCGATCAGCGCCTCGATCATCGCGAGCACGGCCGCTTCCGACGTGGCCGCGAAGCGCCGTTCGGCCTTGACGTACAGGTTCAGCGACGCGACCGGTGCAAGCGGCGATTGCGGGCCGTCGGAGATACCCAGTACGCGCGCACCGCGTGCGGCCGCGCGACGGGCGAGTTCGATCGTGTCCTTCACATAACGCGGAAACGCTAGCGCGATCACGAGATCGCGCGAGTCGGCCGTATAGAGGCGCCGCGCCGCGTGCGACGGGCCGCCGAGCAGCGCGAGCGACTGCACGTTGTCATGACAGACGGACAGCCCGTGCTCCATCAGCCCGGTGAGAAACGCGCTCGACCCCGCGCCGAGGATCAGCACGCGCCGCGCGCCGACGATCGCCTCGACCGCGGCTTCGACATCGGCCGCGTCCAGTTGCGCGCGCGTGTTCTCGATGTTCGCGACCGCCTGGTCGAAGACCGCGTCGATCCATGCGGCACCGCGTACGCCCGGTTCCTGCTCCTGCGCGGAACGCAGCCGCTCGACCGGCCCGAGCGTCGCCTCGAAGCCGCGCACGAGCGCCGCGCGCATCGCCGGATAGCCGTCGAAACCGAGCGCCTTCGCGAAGCGGTTCGCGGTCGCGATCGACGCATTCACGGCCTGCGCGAGTTCGTCGATGCGCATCGTCGCCGCGCGGAACGGATTCGCGAGCACGAACTCGCCCATGCGGCGATGGATCGGCGTCATCAACGGCATCGCCGACGCGATCCGCTCGGCGATCGCGGGTTCGTCGTGACTGGCGTCGTGCGGAACGAGAAGCGTCATGCGAAGGGTTGTTGCAAGGAAGATGAAAATGAATTTACACAACTCCAATCTCAAAAAGAAATAAATTTTCATCAGGGTTGTCACGCCCCATCCCGCGCCCGTCGCTCGCCCGACACCCGCACAGCCCCGCCGCACGGGCCTTTGGCGCGTGATCGCCGTCCGTCGCCACGGGCGTTGATTGCCCTCGCATATCGGGAAAACCCCGAGCAAGTTCGTTCGAATGCAATTTCACGTTGACCGGATTCGAATTCGAACATAGGATGTTCGAAAATGATCAGTCGTCAGATAACATTGGCCTTCAACGAAGGTGAAATGTTCGCTTGAACACCATTATTCCGACTCAAATCGGAAAAAATGGCGCCAATCAAGATCGGACATCGTACAAATAAAGCGAAAACAAGCCATCCCGAACGGATGGTCGTCATGGATCGGGCCGGCGCCACGCGCCGGCCCTGCCCGACAGGAGACAGCAGTGAAGACAGTCAAGGCGTTGCGTTGGTGGATCATCGTGCTCGTATGTCTCGGCACGATCCTCAACTACCTCGCACGGAATTCCCTCGCGGTGCTCGCCCCCGAGCTGAAGCAGGTCTTTTCGATCTCGACGCAGCAGTATTCGTACATCGTCGGCGCGTTCCAGATCGGTTACACGATCATGCAGCCGGTGTGCGGCTTCGTCGTCGACCTGATCGGGCTGCGGCTCGGGTTCGCGTTGTTCGCGATGCTGTGGTCGGTGGTCGGCGTCGCGCACGGCTTCGCGTCGGGCTGGCTGTCGCTCGGCGTCCTGCGCGGCTTCCTGGGCCTGTTCGAAGCCGCCGCGATTCCGTCGGGGATGAAGGCGGTTGCCGAATGGTTTCCCGATCGCGAGAAATCCGTCGCGGTCGGCTATTTCAACGCGGGCACGTCGCTCGGCGCCGCGATCGCGCCGCCGCTCGTCGTGTTCCTGTCGATGCGGTACGGCTGGCAGGCCGCGTTCATGGCCACCGGCGCGCTCGGCTTCGTGTGGGCCGCGCTCTGGTACACGCAATACCGGTCGCCGTCGGACCATCCGCGCATTACGCCGCAGGAGCGCGCGCTGATCCGCGACGGCCAGGCGACGATGCCGCCCGTGTCGAAGCGCCGCATCCGCGACGTCGTCACCGCACGGCGCTTCTGGGCCATCGCGCTGCCGCGCTTCTTCGCCGAGCCCGCGTGGCAGACCTTCAGCTTCTGGATCCCGCTGTATCTCGCGACTGAGCGCCACATGGAACTCAAGCAGATCGCGATCTTCGCGTGGATGCCGTTTCTCGCGGCCGACCTCGGCGGCATCGCGGGCGGCTACCTGTCGCCGTATCTGGCCAAGCGGTTCGAGTTGCCGCTCGTGTGGTCGCGCGTTGCCGGCGTCGCGCTCGGCGCGGTGCTGATGCTCGGGCCCGCGATGATCGGGCTCGTGGCGTCGCCGTACACGGCCATCGCGCTGTTCTGCGTCGGCGGCTTCGCGCACCAGATGATCTCCGCGCTCGTCAACACGCTGTCGGCCGACGTGTTCGATCCCGAGGAAGTCGGCACCGCGAGCGGCTTCGCCGGGATGGCCGCGTGGATCGGCGGGCTCGGTTTCTCGCTGCTGGTCGGCGCGCTCGCCGACAAGATCGGCTATGCGCCGCTGTTCGCGTGCCTCGGCCTGTTCGACATCATCGGCGTCACGCTGCTCGCGGTGCTGATCCGCGGGCAGTCGAAGCAGGAACGCCTGCTCGCACGGCACGCCTGACCTTCGCTCTCACCAGGAATCGCATTCATGACTTCGCTTCTTCATCCGCCCGTGTTCCGCGTCGCCGGCCAGCTCGCGAACCGTGTGCTGCTCGCGTCCGAGGCGGGCGCAACCGTCGAGATCTTCGTGCTCGAGGACGACATCGTGCGGGTGCGCGTACTGCCCGACGCGACGGCACGCAACCCGCGCACGTGGTCGATCGCGCCGGGCCTCGACGACGTGCCGCTCGACGGGCGCGACCGTCTCGACCTCGACGGCTTCGCCCTGCCCGCCTATACGCTCGTCGAAGACGACGACCTCGTGTGCATCGAAACCGCGCAGATCCGCGTCGCGGTGCGCAAGCAAGGCGGCCACTGCACGTGGTCGATGCGCGGCGCGGACGGCGCGTGGCGCGTCGCACTCGCCGACCGCGCGACGCAGGCGTACAACTTCGGCTGGTGGGACGATCGCGCGTATCACTACGTCGCTCGCGAGCGCGGCGACAAGGTGTTCGGCCTCGGCGAACGCGCGGGCGACCTCGACCGCACCGGCGCACGCTTCGAGATGCGCAACATCGACGCGATGGGCTACAGCGCGAAGCACACCGACCCGCTGTACAAGCACATTCCCTTCTACATCACGTGGTCGCCCGATGCATGCCAGGGGTTCGGGCTGTTCTACGACACGCTGTCGGACTGCTCGTTCGACATGGGCCGCGAGCTCGACAACTATCACGGCCCGTACCGCTATTTCGTCGCCGAGCACGGCGATCTCGACTACTACTTCATCGCGTCGCCCGACACGCCGCTCGCGGCCGCCCGGCGCTTCACGTGGCTGACGGGGCGCCCCGCGCGCACGCCGAAATGGGGGCTCGGCTATTCGGGCTCGACGATGAGCTACACCGATGCGCCGGACGCGCAGCAGCAGATGAACCAGTTCGTCGAACAGTGCGACACGCACGACATCCTGTGCGATTCGTTCCACCTGTCGTCGGGCTATACGTCGATCGGCGCGAAGCGCTACGTGTTCAACTGGAACCGCGACAAGTTTCCCGACGCGAAGGGCTTCGTGAAGCATTACCGCGACCACGGCATCCGCCTGTGCGCGAACATCAAGCCGTGCCTGCTGCGCGACCATCCCGCATTCGAAGACGCGGCAAGGCGCGGGCTGCTGATCCGCTCGGCGTCCGGCGAGCCTGCATGGGTGCAGTTCTGGGACGAAGTCGGTGCGTATCTCGACTTTACGCAGCCTGACGCGTACCGCTGGTGGCGCGAGCAGGTCACGTCGGCGCTGCTCGAATACGGAATCGAGTCGACCTGGAACGACAACAACGAGTACGAGATCTGGTCGCCCGACGCGATCGCACACGGCTTCGGCCAGCCGTTTCCGGCGCGCGAGGCGAAAGTGCTGCAGACGATGCTGATGATGCGCGCGTCGCGCGAAGCGCAGCGCGCGCATGCGCCGGCGCAGCGGCCGTTCCTCGTGTCGCGCTCCGGCGGCGCCGGCATGCAGCGCTATGTGCAGACCTGGTCCGGCGACAACACCACGTCGTGGGAAACCTTGCGCTACAACCTGAAGATGGGCCTCGGGCTCGCGCTGTCGGGCGTGTCGAACATCGGCCACGACATCGGCGGCTTCTCCGGGCCCGCGCCGTCGCCGGAACTGCTGCTGCGCTGGGTGCAGTTCGGCATCTTCATGCCGCGCTTCAGCATCCATTCGTGGAACGACGACGGCACCGTCAACGAGCCGTGGATGTACCCGGAGACCACCGCGCAGATCGCGTCGCTGATCAAGCAGCGCTACCGGCTGCTGCCCTACCTCTATCACCTGCTGTGGCTGTCGACCACGCGCTACGAGCCCGTGCTGCGGCCGACCTTCGCCGATTTCCCCGGCGACGCGCGCTGCTACGACGCGTGCGACGACATGATGCTCGGCGACGCGCTGCTCGTCGCACCGGTCGTCGATCCCGGCCTGACCGAACGCGCCGTCTACCTGCCGTCGGGCGCGCGCTGGATGTGCTGCGCGAGCGCACAGTCGTTCGACGGCGGCACGAGCGTGACGCTGCCCGCGCCGTTCGATACACCGGTGATGTTGTTGCGTGAAGGCCGCGTGCTGCCGCTGAACGTCGCGGAACAGCATTTCAGCGCGCGTGCCGACACGCGCGGCTTCCTCGTCGCGCCGCGCATCGAGGACGGTGTCGCATACGGCGAATGCGTCGAGGACGACGGCGAGACGGAAGCATGGCGCGACGGCGAATACGGGCTGTGGCGCATCGAAACGGGCCGCGAGGCGTCGGGCGCGCTCGGCGTATCGGTACGCTGGGACGGCCGCCCGGCGCGCCCGTCCGACCGCGTCGAGATCCTGCTGCCCGCGTCGCTGCAAGGCCCGGTCGCCGTGCGCGGCGCGCGCGTCGAGCAGGATGCGCCGGACGGCGCATGGCGCCGCCTCGTCGTCGCATTCGATAGCTGAACCGCGTCATCGCACGCCAGGCGGGCCGTTCACGCGGCCCGTCGACCGCCACAGAGGAGGCGACCGAGCCTCCCGTCCACCTTGAAAAGATGAAGAGATCTGGAGATCGACAATGAAAGCACCCGTCAACCGCTTTGCAATCCTGATTTTATCGGCCGCGTCGCTCGGCACGACCGCTGCCCACGCGCAGAGCAGCGTGACGCTGTATGGCGTCGTCGACGATTCGCTCGCTTACGTGAACAACCAGCAGGGCCATTCGAACATCTACATGCGCGACGGCAACCTGTATGCGTCGAAGTTCGGGCTGCGCGGCGACGAGGATCTCGGCGGCGGCACGCATGCGATCTTCGACCTGCAGTCCGGCTTCAACCTGAACAACGGCGCGCAATCGGCCGCCGGCCTGATCTTCAATCGCCAGGCGTTCGTCGGCCTGCGCAACGATCACTACGGCACGATGACGGCCGGGCGCCAGTACACGCCCTACTTCCTGTTCGTCGGCCCATACGCCTCGAGCAGCTGGCTGACCGGCGCGACGGGCGCGCATCCGGGCGACATCGACGGCCTCGACACGACGATCCGCGTGAACAACTCGGTCACCTACACGTCGCCGACCTTCGCCGGGCTGACCGCGAGCGCGATGTACGCATTCGGCGGCATTGCCGGCGCGACCGGCAAGGGCAACACGTTCAGCGCCGCGCTGCGTTATGCGAACGGCCCGATTGGTGTCGCGGCCGGCTACCTGCGCATCAACAGCTCGGGCTCGTCGGCCGGCTTCCTGAACCCGGCGACCGCCGCATCGGGCAGCTTCGCGGTATCCGTGCTGAACCAGGGCTACCTGACTGCGAAGGCCATCGAGCAGGTCGCGGCGGCCGGCAACTACACGCTCGGCGACCTGACGATGGGTCTCAACTATTCGAACGTGAAGTACCTGCCCGGCAACGGCTCCGCGTTCACGGACACGGCCGTATTCAACACCTACGGCGCGCTCGCCGCGTACCGCTTCACGCCGGTGTTCTCGGTGGCCGGTGCGTTCGCGTACACACTTGCGTCGAAGGCGAACGGCGTCAACAGTGCGGCCCGCTACCAGCAGTATTCGCTGAAGGAGTCGTACAGCCTGTCGAAGCGCACGACACTCTATGCGCTGCAGGCGTACACGCATTCGAGCGGGCAGACGCTCGGTGCACAAGGTGCCGGCCACATCATCGACGCGGCGCCGATCGTCGGCGATTCGCAGCAGCTCACGCCATCGACGACGCACGGCCAGTTCGTCGGCATGGCCGGCATCGCCGTCACCTTCTGATCCATCGCGGCAGCGCCTTCGGCGCGCTGCCCCTGCCCCGGACGACACGCATTTCGCGCATTCCACGCGTGCCGTCCGGGCGCCATTTACACGCCCGCCGCGGTGTGTTCAGCACCTCGTCCGCCCATCTCACGAGCCACGCGGGTTTTCTCGATCTCCCCAATACCTTACAATTCGTCAGGTTTCTCCCCTCTGCATGCCCCCTTCTTGCAGTCCTGACACCGCGGTACACTCGACGCACGCCGTATCAGGGTCCGACGCACGACGCGCGCCGGGCGGCGTCGCGCCTCGTTGCGCCCACAACTGGATGCCAGCCATGCCAGATTCCCGTCCCTCGACCCGCACGACGTTCAAGCCGCAGGTCGTCCTGCCCGCGCTCGCGGTCATCGGCGCGCTGCTCGTCGTGTGCGCGCTGCTCCCGAGCGAAGCCGGCGCGCTGTTCTCCGCCGGCCAGCAATGGGTCATCGCGCGCTTCGACTGGTTCTACGTGCTCGCCGTCACCGGCTTCCTCGTGTTTCTCGTGCTGATCGCCGCCAGCGACTTCGGCAACATCCGGCTCGGCCCCGACGACGCCGAACCCGAATTCAGCTTCGTGTCGTGGACAGCGATGCTGTTCGCGGCCGGCATGGGCATCGGCCTCATGTATTTCGGCGTCGGCGAGCCGATGCAGCACTTCCTGAAGCCGCCGACCGTCGACCCCGGCACGCCCGCCGCCGCACGCGAGGCGATGCTGATGACGTTCTTCCACTGGGGCTTCCATGCGTGGGCGATCTACGGGCTGATGGGGCTTGTGCTCGCGTACTTCGGCTTTCGCTACAACCTGCCGCTGACGCTGCGCTCGGGGCTGTATCCGGTGCTGCGCGAGCGCATCAACGGCTGGATCGGACACACGGTCGACGCGTTCGCGCTGGTCGGCACGGTCGCCGGTATCGCGACGACGCTCGGCTACGGCGTGATGCAGCTGAGCGCGGGCCTGCATACCGTCGCCGGCTGGGACACCGGCAGCAACGTGTTTCGCATCGGGCTCGTCGCGGTCGTCGTGATCCTCGCGGGCGTATCGGCCGCGACCGGCCTCGACAAGGGCGTGCGGCGGCTGTCCGAGCTGAACCTGCTGCTGGCGTTCCTGTTGCTCGCCTTCGTGGTCGTCGCGGGCCCCACGCTGTTCCTGTTCCGCGCGCTCGGCGACAACGTCGGCCAGTACCTGTCGCACCTCGTCGACCTGTCGTTCCGCACGTATGCGTACGCGCCGCCGCGCGAGGAAGGCTGGTTCGGCGGCTGGACGATCCTCTACTGGGCATGGTGGGTATCGTGGTCGCCGTTCGTCGGCATGTTCATCGCGCGCATCTCGCGCGGCCGCACGATCCGCCAGTTCGTGATCGGCGTGCTGCTCGTGCCGACCGCGTTCAACCTCGTGTGGATGACCGTGTTCGGCAACAGCGCGATCTGGCTCGATACGCACGGCGCGGCCGGCGCGCTCGCGCAGACGGCCACCAATGTCGATGCACTGCTGTTCCGCTTCTTCGATTTCCTGCCGATGCCGCAACTGCTGTCGATCGCCGCGATCGTGCTGATCGCGGTGTTCTTCGTCACGTCCGCCGATTCGGGCGCGTTCGTGATCGACCAGATCGCGACGCGCGGCAACGCGCACTCGCCCGTGTGGCAACGGCTGTTCTGGGCCGCGCTGCTCGGCGTGACGGCCGCGGTGCTGCTCGTCGCAGGCGGGCTCGGCGCATTGCAGGCGATGACATTGATCGCCGCGCTGCCGGTCGCGATCATCATGATCGCGCTCTGCTACGGGCTGTGGCGCGGGCTCGCGGCCGACCGCGTGCACTATTCGCAGGACGTCGCCCCCGCGACGAGCTTCTGGACCGGCCAGCACTGGCGCCACCGCCTGACGCACATCCTGCGGCAGACGACCGAAGCCGAAGCGCGCCAGTTCGTCGCCGAGACGGTCGAGCCCGCGTTGCGCAAGGTCGCCGGCGAGTTGCGCGCGAGCGGCGTCGATGCGAATGTGCAGCGCGACAGCGACGATGCCGTGCGCCTCACCGTGCCGACCGCCGACCACCGCGATTTCGTGTACGGCGTGCGCGTGACAGTGAAATCGGCAGCCGCGTTCCTGGTGCGCGAGGCGGCCGAGCCGGAAGCGGAACGGGCACACGTGTACGGGATCGTTACCTTCTTCGAGGACGGGCGGCTCGGCTACGACATCGAATACCTGCGCGGCGACGAAGTGATTGCCGACGTGTTGCGCCAGTACGAACGCTACGTGTCGCTCGCGGCCGACAAGCGCACGCATCTGCTGAGCCGTGCGCCGGGGCACGCGACGGAGGCCGAATGAACCTGCATGTCGCTGCATTCGCTGCGCCGTGGCGGTCCGCCACCCGAGCCGGAGCCGCACGATGACCGGGCTCCTGCAAAGCAGCGCTTCCGACGTCATCGCGCTCGGCACGCTCGCCGTGCTCTACCTCGGCGGAGCCGGCATCGCACTGTGGCGGATCCGGGCCGCGGCGCCGCGCGGCAAGGTCTACTGGATCGTCTGCGCTGCGCTGCTCGCCGGCGGCGCCATCGCGATGGGCATCAACCTGTCGCCGATGCCGGAGACGGGCGATATGCCGCCCGGGTTTGCGCTCGGCGTCGAGGCCGTCCTGCTTGGCCTCGCCTTGGTCGCCGGCGGTTGCGCGTGGCTGATGCTGCGCGCGCGGCGACGCTGACGCGCATACGTCACGCGGCCCGGCTTCGTCCCGCACAAACTACAACGCGCGGGACGAACCGGCCGCCGCTTCCCTGATCCGCGTCTTTACCGCAATGCGTTACGCGGACGGTGCGCGCGCCGTCACGAGCCAGCATGCCGCGTCGAAGCGCACATCGGCACCATCCACGTAAGGCTCGAACGCGGCACGCATCGTGTCGACGGCGCGTAGCCGAGTCGCCTCGTCCACCTCCAGCAACGCAAGCCCGACCGGGCCGAGCCGCGTGATGTAGTCGTCCAGCGCGGGCGCAGGCAGCGCGCACGCCAGATCGACCGGCTCGATCGCGATGTCCGCCCAGCCGCTGTCCGACAGCACCGACTCGATCCGCTGCCGGTCGCCGAACGCAAACTGCCCCGGCGCGCCGGGCCGCCGCGCGGGCAGGTTCGGCAGCAACGGCGCGGCGGCCCGCTCGGCGATCGTCATGAACGGATTGTCGGCCGCGCCGCGCCACGCGACGAACCGCATCTGCGCATTCGGCCGTGCCGCATGCCGCAGATTCGCAAAGGCACGAACCGGATCGTCGAAGAACATCACGCCGAGGCGCGACACGATCAGGTCGACGCTCGCGGGCTCGAACGCGTGCGTCTGCACATCCGCACGCACGAAACGGGCGTGAACGCCGCTGCGTTCGGCGCGCGCTTGCGCGGCGTCGATCATCCGGGCCGAGATATCGATGCCCGTGCACTGCGCGTCCGCCCCAAGCCGCCGCGCGATCGAAAGCGTGACCGCTCCCGTGCCGCAGCCGACATCGAGCACGGTGCGCGCGGACGACGCGGCCGCCGCATCCACGAGCAACTTCTCCAGCAGTTCGAACATCCGGTCGATCGGCGCCTGCGTATCAACCCAGGCGCGCCCCGACGGGCCATTCCATAGCGCGGATTGTTCATCGTTGGGCCGGCTGGTTTCCATCGTCGATTCCCCTTCTGGTTCGTTGATCGTGCCTCGCACTTTGCTGCTTCAAGCCGGCTTGAGGTCAAGGCCCCCCGGCCGCGACCTGCCGTCGCAATGTCGACGCCCAGCCCGAGTGCCCCCCCATCGCGCCCCGTTCTTTTCACATTTCTTACATTCGCGCTGCGTATCGTTGACGACTTTCCTACGGTGCCTCCCATGCGACGACTCCTCACGCGCGCGCTGCTCGTGCGCTGCGCTCCCCTTGTTGCCCTCGCCGCGCTATCGGCGTGCTCGAACCACATCGATTCGCCCGCCGATCCGGCGAGTGCGTCGGTCAACGTCCAGGCCGCATGGGTCGAGATCGGCGAGTCGAACCAGGCAATCGCGCGCGTCATCACGAACTACACGCCCGCGTCGGCCAGCGATCCGCTGTGCCCGCAACTGACCGTCGACGGCAAGCTGTCGCGCATGTCCGTACGCGCGGGCGCCGCGACCATCGCCCAGCGGCCGACCGCCAGCGACCCGTCCGATTCGAAGCCGTCGAGCTTCCCGGTATCCGTCTGCGAGATGACGCTGCCGGCCGGCGCGCAGGCGGCGAGCGTCGCGGGCCGCACGCTGCCGTTGCCGAAGGCGCAGCCGCAACGCATCGCGATCATCGCCGACACCGGCTGCCGCATGAAGAAGGCCGACAACGCGTGGCAGGCGTGCAACGACGCGTCGGTCTGGCCGCTCGACACGATCGCGGCCAGCGTCGCGAAGCTGTCGCCCGACCTGGTGATGCACATCGGCGACTACCACTATCGCGAGAACGCCTGCCCGCCGGACATCGCCGGCTGCAAGGACAGCCCGTGGGGCTATGGCTGGGATACGTGGCAGGCCGACCTGTTCCGCCCGGCCGCGCCGCTGCTCGCGAAGGCGCCGTGGGTCGTCGTGCGCGGCAACCACGAGGAGTGCGCGCGCGCAGGCCAGGGGTGGTTCCGCTTCCTCGATCCGCGCCCGTATTCGGCCGCCCGCTCGTGTGACGAGCCGGCCAACGACAACAACGCGAACTACTCGGAGCCCTATGCGGTGTCGCTCGGCAGCGGCTCGCAGGTGATCGTGTTCGACACCGCGAAGGTCGGCCGCACGCCGCTCAAGACCACCGACGCGCAATTCGGCATCTACCAGAAGCAGTTCCAGACGGTCGCCGCGCTCGCGTCGACGGCCGGCATGACGACGACGATCTTCACGAACCATCATCCGATCCTCGCGTTCGCGCCGATCGCCGGCAGCACGCCCGCGCCGGGCAACCTCGCGCTGCAGTCGGTGATGTCGAGCCTCAACGCGCAGGCGTACTACCCGCCCGGCGTGCACGTCGCGCTGCACGGGCACGTGCACGATTTCCAGGCGATCAACTTCTCGTCCGGGCATCCGGCGACAATCGTGTCCGGCAACGGCGGCGACAACCTCGACGTCGCGCTGCCCGACCCGTTCCCGGCCGGCCTGACGCCCGCACCGGGCGCCGTGATCGAGCGGCTGTCGCACAACAACAGCTTCGGCTTCCTGATCATGGAACGCCGCGACGCCCCGGCGACCGGCTGGGTGTTCCACGCGTATTCGGCGGCCGGCAAGCTGCTCGCGTCGTGCAACCAGTCGGGCAGGACGCTCGCCTGCGACAAGACGGGGTTCATTGCGCCGTGAGTGAAGAAGTTCGAGATGACGGCCGCCATGCTCGCGGCCGGCAAATGCTGCGCACACTGGCCGCGGCCGGGCTCGCGGGCCTGGCGCTCGCGGCCCACGCCGCACCGGCCGAAACGATCCTGCTTCCCGGTGCACCGCCTTCGCGAGTCGTCGACACGATCGGCAACGGCACGCCGCAGGTGACGGGCAAGATCGATGCGGCGACCGCGCGCTTCGCGCCCGACCCGACGCTCGTCGCGCTCGGCCGCCGGATCTTCTTCGATCCGCGCCTGTCCGAGCCGCGCGGCATCTCGTGCGCGGGCTGCCACGACCCGGGCCGCGCGTTCGCGCCGACGCTGTCGGCCGCCGCGCTCGCGGGGCCGGGCGTGCCGGAAGGCAGCCGGCCCGGGCGTTTCAGCCAGCGCAACGCGCCGTCGCTGCTCTATGTACGCTACGTGCCGCGCCGCCACTTCTACCAGGACGACGATGCGCCCGCGCCGTCGCCGTTCGGCGGCCTGTTCAGCGACGGGCGCGCGGATACGCTCGCCGAGCAGATCCGCGGGCCGCTGTTCGATCCGAACGAGATGAACAACCGGTCGCCGGCCGCGCTGCTGCGCAAGATCGACGCGACCGAACTCGCGCCGGATCTCGCCGCGCGCTTCGGCGCGCCGGTGCGGCGCGATCCCGAGCAACTGGTGCGCGCGCTGGGCCTGGCCGTCGAAGCCTATCTGCAGAGCGACGAGATGGCGCCGTTCACGTCGCGCTTCGACACGTTCCTGCGCACGCGCAAGCCGCTCGCGCCGGCCGAGATGCGCGGCCTCGCGCTGTTCCGGAATCCGGACAAGGGCAACTGCATGAGCTGCCATACGCTGTCGGAGACGTCGAGCCGCCCGGAACGTTCGCTCTTCACCGATTTCGGCTACGACGCGATCGCGGTGCCGCGCAACCGCGCGCTGCCGGCGAACCGCGATCCGCGCCATTTCGACAACGGGCTGTGCGACACGGCACGGCGGCTGCGCTGGCCCGAGCCGACGCAATGGTGCGGCTACCTGCGCACGCCGGGGCTGCGCAACGTCGCGGTCAAGCAGACATTCATGCACAACGGCGTGTTCACGACGCTGCGCGACGCGGTCGCGTTCTACAACACGCGCTCGACCGACCCGGGCTTCTGGTATCACGGGGCCAGAACGTTCGACGACGTGCCGGCCGCCTACCGAGGCAACATCAACGTCAACTCGACGCCGATGAACCGCCGGCCCGGCACGCCGCCCGCGCTGACCGACGCGGAAATCGACGACATCGTCGCGTTCCTCGGCACGCTGACCGACGCGCGCTATACGAAGGTTGCTGCTCCCGTAGCGCCCGCGGCCCCTGCCGCCCGGATCACGCGAACCGCCGCGCCGGCTCACTGACCCTGGCCGAACGGCCAGCCGCACACGCACCCGCTTGCGGTCGTCGCAAACACTGGTTATATTTACAGTACTGTATTTATGAACAGTGAGGTGCGCGATGGAACATCTGGTCCGTATCGTCAACGAAGCCGATCGCCAAGTGCTGGCGTGGCTCCGCGCCCAGGTCGGCGATGCCCGCGTCGAGCGCGCGGCTCGCCAGCTCGGGCATACGCGCAAGCCCTTCCCGTCCGCCGTATGCCGGTATCTGGGCATGAGCGCACCGGCCACGCTGCGCCAGGCCGAACGGCCCCGCGCCGCGCGCGATTTCTCGGTTGGCGATCGTTACCTGTCGCTGATCCGCCAGCACCTCGCTACGCACTCGGCCAGCCGATGAAATGGCGGCGGCTCGCCGCGTCGGTGGCTCGGAAAGCTGCGGCGCTTGCGTATTCGCAAGCCCGGCCGGTCGCCACCGCGCTTACGTGGCCGCGGTGGCTTCCCGTACGAGGCGGCCGAGCGTTTCGAATGCCGCTTCGTGCGCCGCATCGAACACGCGCGTGCAAGCAAGCCGGATATAGCCGTCGAAGCGGTCGGAATTCGAGAAGATCGAACCGGGCGCGATCCTGACCCCATGGGCCAGCGCGGCGTCGAACAGCACCTCGGAGCGCACGCCGTCCGGTAGCGCGATCCACAGCAGCATCCCTCCCGGCGGCTGGTTCATCCGGGTGCCGGCCGGGAAATGCCGTGCAATCGCGTCGATCGTCACGTCGCGCTGCACACGCAACTGTTCGCGGAACCGGTGCAGATGGCGATCGAACGCGCCCGAACCGACGAATTCGGCCGCAACGGCCTGCAGCAACGCGGCGTTGTGCCGGCTGTGCGCAAACTTCAGCATCTTCACGCGCGCATGCCAGCGCCCCGCGCTGATCCAGCCAAGCCGCATCCCGGGAGCCAGCACCTTGTTGAACGACGGGCAGTAGATCACCGTGCCGTCGCGGTCCCATGCCTTCACCGGCTTGACCGCCTGCGGCGCCTCGACGAGCTCGCGATAAGGCTCGTCCTCGATCACGGCCACGCCGTGGCGCGAACAGAGCGAGACGAGCGCGGCCTTGCGCTCGTCGGGCATCACGCAGCCGAGCGGGTTCTGCAGGTTCGGCACGACGACCACGGCCCGAATGTCCGGATACGCGGTCAGCGCCACTTCGAGCGCCTCGATCGACAGGCCGGTCGTCGGGCTGGCCGGGATTTCGAGCGCGCGCAAACCGAGGCTCTCCAGCAACTGGATCAAGCCGAAGAACGCCGGCGATTCGATCGCGATCGTGTCGCCGGGGCGCGCCACCGCGCGCAATGCGAGATTCACGGCATCGACGCCGCCGCTCGTCGACATCACGTCGTCCGGCGCCACCGTCACGCCGTACGACAGCGCGCGCTTGGCCATCGTCTGCCGGAACTCGGGCGAACCGCCGACGGGCCCCGCATCGGTCAGCAGCGTGGGCTTGCGCCGCAACAGCCGGATCGCGAGCGCCTGCAGGCGCTCGGCCGGATACAGCGTGGCCAGCGCGGAAGCACCGCCGAGATTCAGCGCATCGGGCGCCGCGTTGGCGCGATCGATCACGCGCGACACGCGTTCGTGCAGGCCCGCGAACGGCGGCTCGACGCTCAGCGGTGGCCCGTCGCTTTCCGGCAGCGTTTCGAGCGCGACCGCCGCGCGGCGCCGCACGAAGTAGCCGGAGCGCGGCTTCGCCTCGCACCAGCCCGTATCCTCGAGCCGCCGGAACGCCTGGATCGCGGTCGACAGGCTCACGCCGTGCTGTGCCATGAATGCACGCACCGACGGCATCCGGTCGCCGGGCGACAGCGTGCCGGCTGCGATGATTCGGCGGTAATGCTCGGCGAGCCGTTCGTAAAGCGGCTCGCCGTCCATCGGCAAGGGCGGGCGGGATGAATCGGCGAAAGGCGTCATGCAGCCGATCGTGCCCGCGCGGCCGATCGCACGCCAGATACAGATTCCGGGGAAACCCACCGATACAGCGACGCAAATTCGTCGCTGCACCGCAACAGATTCCCGCCCCCTGAATCTGTCGTGCCGGTGCCCGTTTCCCTAACCTGATTGCACGCTGTCGCCTCGCCGTCGCGAGGCCGCGCAACCGGGAAAGGGAATCGCCATGCAGACGCATCACATCCGGCTCGACGCCGGGCAAAGCCACTTTGCGTGGTACGACAAGGGCAGCCAGGTGATCGTGCTCGATGGCGCGCTGGCGGTCACGCTGCGGCACGGCGGGCTCGACTGGCTGCCCGACGCGCCGCAGCACATTCGCCGCCTGCTCGACGAAGGTGAATGCCTGACGTTCGAGACGGCTGGCCACGTCGCGCTGTCGGCCGGCGGCACGGGCGCGGTCAGCACGGCGGTCGTGGAGCCGGACGGACAGCCCGTCGTGCTCGCGGGATTGCGTGCGGCCCTACGCTGGCTATCCGAGCGGATGCGCGGCGGCCATCGTGTGCGCGAGCATTCCTGAAATCGGGACTTGCCGCGTCACGAAGAAGCATCAGGCTGACACCGCATCATCCGATGGAGATTGGACTCGATCCGGTTCGGCCGCGCTCATGCAGATCGACCGGCCTTGACCGATCAACCGCCACCGCTTGCTTGGTACGCGGCGACCGTCACCTTACCGCGCACTCCTGCGACGCTCGACCCACTCGAATACGGCCATCCCTGCCAGCATCGCGACGACGAACACGATCCCCTTCGCCGATCCGAAGCCGATCGACACGATCGCAGGCCCCGGGCAGAACCCGGCGATCCCCCAGCCGATGCCGAACACGGCACTGCCGGCAACCATCCGCATGGTGATCGCCCGCACGGCGGGCAACTGCATCGGCAAACCGAGCCACGACCGCGTCCGGCGTTTCGCCCATGCGAACGCAAACACGGCCACGCCCATCGCGCCGGCCATCACGAACGCGAGCGACGGATCCCAGCGGCCCGCCAGGTCGAGAAAGCCGAGCACCTTCTGCGGACTGGCCATGCCCGACACGATGAGGCCGACGCCGAACAGCAACCCCGCGAGAAATGCGAATCCTGCCTGCATGTCAGCCTCCCAGCACGTGCCGTCGCACGAAGACGGTCACGAAGCCTGCGACCATGAAGACCACCGTCGCGACCACCGAACGCAGCGCACCGCGCGACATCCCGCACACACCGTGGCCGCTCGTGCAGCCGCCCGCGTACCGCGTGCCGACTCCGACCAGTAGCCCGGCCGCCACCAGTTCGACCCAGCCTGCATCGACCTGCGGCGTCAGGCTGTTCCCGGCGACGTGCATCACGAGCGGTGCGGCGATCAGCCCGGCGACGAACGCGGCGCGCCAGTCGCGCTCGCCCGCGCGTGCCGCGAACAGACCGCCGACGATGCCGCTGATGCCGGCAATCCGGCCGTTGAACGCAACGAGCCACGCTGCCGCGAGCCCGATCAGTACGCCGCCGGCCAACGACAGCCACGGCGTGAAATGAAGCGCATCAAGCTGCATCGCGCCGCCCCTTCGCGGCCGGGCCGCAGAATTGCTCGTACAGCACGCCCATCACCGCAATCGCGGCCGGGCTGTCGAGCGAATAGCGGATGTTCTTGCCGTCGCGGCGCGTGCGAACCAGCGCGTTGTCCCGCAACACACCGAGCTGCTGCGACAGCGTCGGCTGGCGGATATCCAGCGCTGTCTCGAGATCGCTCACGCAGCGCTCGCCCTGGGACAGTTCGCAGAGCAGCAGCAGCCGGTCGGGATTCGACAGCACCTTGAGCAGCGCGCAGGCCGATTCGGCGGCCGCGCGCATCTGGGCGGGTTCCGGCAACCCGGCGGAAAGATCGTCGTTCATCGGCGCAGAAAGACAGTTAAAGAATCAATATTATATCAATTCATATAACGTCGAACCTTGCCACTTTCCGACAGGCGGCCTTGCGCCCTCCTTCGCTCAGGCCTGCTCGCCCGCCATCGCCTTCGCGGCGGGCATGCGCGCCGCATCGGCACGCACCACGCCGAGCGCCAGCACCGCAATCCCCGCGATCACGCACGGCGCCGCGACGACGGCAAACGCCGTCGACAACGGCACGCCCATCGCCAGCATCGCGCCGCCCGCCATCGATCCGACGACCGAGCCGCCACGGCCGATCCCGTTCGCCCAGCTCACGCCGGTGGTGCGGCACTCGGTCGGATAGAACGCGGCCGACAGCGCATTCGCGCCGACCTGCGAACCCGATACGCAGAAACCGGCCGCGAACACGGCCAGCGCGGCGCTCCACGGCGACGCGGCAAACACGCCGATCGCCGCGACGAACACGCCGGCCGCCGCGTAGCTGCAGGCCAGTACGCGATGCGGATCGAAACGGTCCATCAGCCCGCCGAGGACGATCGCACCGAGCGTGCCGCCGACCTGGAACATCGCGGTCACGCGCGCGGCCGTCTGCAGCGTCGCGCCGGTCGTGCGCAGCAGCGTCGGCAGCCAGCTCGACAACAGGTAGATCACGAGCAGGCTCATGAAGAACGTGAGCCACAGCAGCAGCGTGCCGCGCAGCAGGTCGGCCCTGAACAGGCGGCCGAGCGGCGATCCGGCCGGCTTGCCGGCGGGCGCGGTGAATGACGCGCTCCGAAGATGCGGATCCGGCGCGATGCGTCCCAGCATCGCCGCAATCCGCTCGGAAGGTGCACCCTGATTGACGAGATAGCGCACCGATTCCGGCAGCCGCCACGCGAGCACCGGCAGGAGCAGCAATGGCGCGGCCCCGCCGACGACGAGCACCGCACGCCAGCCGTAGTGCTCGATCAGCGACGCGGCCGCGAGCCCGCCGAGTGCCGAGCCGATCGTGAAGCCGCAGAACATCGTCGTCACCAGCAGCGAGCGGCGCCGCGCCGGACAGTATTCGGACGTCAGCGTGATCGCATTGGGCATCGCACCGCCCAGCCCGAGCCCGGTCACGAAGCGCCACGCGATCAGCTCGGTCAGGCCGCCGGCACTCGCCGACGCGGCGCTCGCGATGCCGAAGCACGCCACACAGGCGAGCAGCAGCCGCTTGCGGCCGAACCGGTCGCCGAACGGCCCGAACACGAGCGCGCCGGCCATCAGCCCCGCGAGCCCCGCGCCGAACACCGGCGCGAGCTGCGCGGGCGACAGGCCCCATTCCGCGCGGATGACGGGGGCGATGAAACCGATCGATGCGGTATCGAAACCGTCGATCGCGACGATCAGAAAGCACAGGACGACGATCGCGGCCTGAAACGGCGCAACGCGATGCCGGTCGATCCATTCGCTGACGTCGATGAACAGCGTATCGGCCATGATGGTGTCTCCTCCAGGAAGGCGGTCGCGCGTCGTATCGTTGAAATGCGCGCCGCCGGAATCGGGCCAACCGCGCCGCGTTACGCGACGGACTTCAGGCAATCCTCCGCACGCCAGCCGTGCAGCCAGTCGAGCGCGTCGAAGAACTGCGCCTGCGTACGGCCGACCCAGAGCCCGTTGCGTACCTGCCTTTCGACGCCCTTCGCGTGATAGATCCGCCCCATCTCGCGCGCCGAATACAGTACGCGCGCGGTGCGCGGAATCCGCACACGTTCGTACAGTGCGAACGCGGCTTCGAAATCGCCGTCGGTCCGGGCCACGGCCGCACCGAGCGTCACTGCATCCTCGAGCGCCTGGCACGCGCCCTGCGCGATGTATTGCGTCATCGGATGCGCGGCGTCGCCGAGCACCGTCGCGCGGCCCGCGCTCCAGCGTTCGACCGGATCGCGATCGGCGGTCGCCCAGCGCTTCCACGACGTCGGCCGGTCGAGCATCTGCTTCGGCAGCGGATGGATGCCGTCGAAGTACGACAGCACTTCCTCCTTGCTGCCCTCGCGCACGCCCCAGGTTTCCTGCTCGCGGCTGTGGAACGTGACGACGAGGTTGTACTGCCGTCCGCCGCGCAGCGGATAGTGAACGAGATGGCAATGCGGCCCGGCCCACACGACCGGCGCATTGATCTGCAGGTCCTGCGGCATGTTGTCGACGTCGACCACCGCGCGATACACGACGTGGCCCGTCACGCGATGCACATCGCCGATCAGCGCGTGACGGATCGCGGATTTCACGCCGTCGCAGCCGATCACCGCATCGGCGCGATACCGTTCGCCGTGCTGGTCGGTCACCGTCACGCCGTTGCCGTCCTGCTCGAAGGCACACACCTGCGTGCTCGTGCGGAATTCGATCAGCGGATGATCCTTGACCGCCTCGTAGATCGACAGGTGAATGTCCGCGCGATGAATCACCGCATACGGATTGCCGAAGCGCTCGCGGTACGCGGCGCCCGTATCGATGCGCGCAACCTCGCGTGCATCGACCGCATCCATCAGCTGCAGCCGGTCGGTGAACACGGCCCGGCCGCGCGCGGCCTCGCCGACACCGAGCGCGTCGAGCGCGTTGAATGCATTCGCCGCGAGCTGGATCCCCGCGCCGATCTCGCCGATCCGATCTGCCTGTTCGAGCAGCTTCACGCGAATGCCCTGGCGCGCGAGCGCGAGCGCCGTCGCGAGCCCGCCGATTCCGCCGCCGATCACCAGCACGCGCCGGCCGTTATGTTTTGTCTCGCCCATGTCTGTCTCCTGCTTCGTGTTACGCGACGTAATCCGGTTGCCGCTGCGGTTGTGCGGCCTCGAACGCCGGGTCGTGCCGCGCGTGTTCAAACACCGCGAGGCTGCGCGGATACGCACTCAGGTCGCAATCCATCCGCAACGCGTTCGCGACCTGAGGCACGAGGCATACGTCGGCGAGCGTCGGCGTGTCGCCGAAGCACCACGGGCTCTCGTCCGCGCGCGCGAGCAGCCGCTCGACACCGGCCATCCCTTCCGCGATCCAGTGCCGGTACCACGCTGTCTTCTGCTGCGGCGTGACCTTCAGCTCGCTGTCGAGATAGCGCAGCACGCGCAGGTTGTTGACCGGATGGATGTCGCATGCGATCAGCGCCGCGAGTTCCAGCACGCGGGCGCAATGGTGCGGTTCGAGCGGAATCAGTCGAGGCGTCGGCTGGATCTGGTCGAGGTAATCGAGTATCGCGAGCGACTGCCCGAGACGGAAATCGCCGTCGACCAGTGCCGGCACCGCGGCCGACGGGTTCACGTTCGCGACGTAGGCCGCGTCGCGATGCTCGCCGGTGCGGATGTTCACCGGCAGCGTGTCGTACGACAGCCCTTTCAGCGCGAGCGCGATGCGCACCCGGTAGGACGTCGAACTGTTGAAGAAGCTATGCAGTTGCACGATGTCGCCTTTCGATCAAGATGCGTCAGACCACGCGCACGGTCAGTTCGCCGAGCCGTTCGACGCCGACCTTCATCACGTCGCCCGCGACCACCGCGCCGACGCCTTCGGGCGTGCCCGTGAAGATCACGTCGCCCGGTTCGAGGCGGAAGAACTTCGACAGGTCGGCCACCGTTTCCGCGACCGACCAGATCAGGTGCGACACGTCGCTCGTCTGCTTCGTTGCGCCGTTGACGGTCAGCCACAGGCCGCCCTGCTCGAAATGACCGACGTCGCTTGCCGGATGCACGGGCCCGATCGGCGCGGAGCGGTCGAATGCCTTGCCGATTTCCCACGGCCGGCCCATTTCGCGCATCTTCATCTGCAGGTCGCGGCGCGTCATGTCGAGGCCGACCGCATAGCCCCACACGTGTTCGAGCGCGTGCTCGAGCGGAATGTCCGAGCCGCCCTTGCCGATCACCGCGACGAGTTCGGCTTCGTAGTGATAGTTCTGCGTCTGCGACGGATACGCGAGATCGAGCGTTTCGCCGTACGCGACCGGCACGATCGAATCGGCCGGCTTGCAGAAGAAGAACGGCGGCTCGCGATCGGGATCGAAGCCCATTTCGCGTGCATGGGCCGCGTAGTTGCGGCCGACGCAATAGACGCGGCGTACCGCGAATTGCGCATCGCTGCCGGCGACGGGGAGTGCCACGGGCGCTTCGGGCGGGAAAACGAAAGTCATGTATGGCTCCAGCGTAAATACGAATGAAGGGGGCGCGCCGAGGTGACGGCGCGCGGGAAACGGGAAACGGGAATCGGGAATCGGGAATCGGGAATCGGGAATCGGGAAACGAATCGTTGAAAGCAGCCGGCGTCAGTCGCGCGCTTCGCGCAGCAGGTTCAGCGCGGACAACACGGGCCTGTCGGAATAGCTGAACAGCACGCTGCCGGACGACGCCGACAGCCGCACGGGCGCCCACGACGGCGCGACGAAGATGTCATGCGGCTCGAATTCGAATGCGTTGCCGCCGATGTGCGCGGTGCCGCTGCCTTCGACGACGCAGTAGATCGTCGCGTCGGTGCTGCGGTACGTGCGGCCGTTGAAGCCGGCGGGCAGGAACTGCATGAAGGTGGCGATCGTCGGCATCGGCCAGCCACCCGTCGCGGGGTTCACGTAGCGCAGCTTCACGCCGTCCCACGCGTCGAGCTCGCCGTTCCGGTACAGCGCGTCAAGCGCCTCGCGGGTGCGGGCATACGGATAGCTGAACACCGGCGACGTCGGATCGCTCACGCGATGCCGCACCGGCACCATGTTGTGACCGAAGCGCGCGAAGCTGTCGCCTTCCGGGCGATTCACGGGCTGCACGGCTTCCGGGTAGTTCTCCGCGAAGCCTGCGTCGAGGTTCGCGAGCAGCGGAATGTCAAGCCCGTCGAGCCACACGACCGGCTCGCCGCCCTCTTCCTCCGACGGGTTGCCGTGGTCGTGCCACGCCCACGACGGCGTGATGATGAAGTCGCCCGGATGCATCGTCGTGCGCTCGCCGTTCACGGCCGTCCACGCGCCGCATCCTTCGACGATGAAGCGCAGCGCCGACTGCGTATGCCGGTGGCTCGGCGCGATCTCGCCCGGCAGGATCAGCTGCAGGCCCGCGTACAGGGTCGGCGTCATGCTCGACTTGCCCGGCAACCCGGGGTTCTCCAGCACCAGCACGCGGCGCACGGCTTCTTCCGCGCTGATCACGCTGCCGGCCTGCATCACGAGGTCGCGCACCTGCGCGTACTTCCAGATCGCTGCCTGCGCGGCCGGCTGCGGGGATTTCGGCACGAGGTTGTGCAGCGATTCCCACAGCGGCGCCAGGCGTTGCTCGGCGATCCGTGCGTAATAGGCGGCGCGCGACGCGTCCGGCTGGGTCGTCATGATGTCTCCTTGGAGTCGGCCGATCGGCGTCGGCGCTATGTCGGGGCGAGGACCATGCAGCAGTCCGTTAGCTGATTTATATTCGACCCAGACATACCCGGTAAAATGGTCAAATCATCTAATCCATATAGTTATGGATATACCTACTCGCGGCGAGGCATGCGATGGACTGGACCCACCGGCTGCGACTGCGGCACCTGCAGGTACTGTTGAGCCTTGCCGGCACCGGCAATCTGAGCCAGTCGGCGGTAGCGCTTGCGACCACGCAGCCCGCGCTGTCGAAATGGCTGAAGGAACTGGAAGAGGATGTCGGGCTACCGCTGTTCGAGCGGCATGCGCGCGGCCTGCGGCCGACGCCCTACGGCGAAGCGCTGATCGAGCATGCACGCCGCGTCGAAGCGCAGCTCGACGTCGCGCGCGACGACATGGCCGCCCTGCGGGAAGGCGGTAGCGGCCTCGTGACGATCGGCACGTCGGGCGTCGCGGCGGCCGACACGGTGCCGCTCGCGGTATCGCAGTTGCTGAAACGGATGCCGCGCGCGCAGGTTCGGATGACCGAAAGCACGATGAACCAGCTGATGCCGCAGCTCGCGCGCAGCGAACTGGATATCGTCGTGGGCCGCTCGGGGTCGACATCCGTCGATCCGCTGCTGCATGCGGAAGCGCTGTATGTCGATCCGGTCGTGTTCGTCGCGCGTCCCGGCCACGCGCTCGCCGGTGCGGCGTCGGTCGGCTGGGACGACGTGCTCGCTTATTCGTGGATCGTGTGGCCGTCGGGCACGCCCGTGCACAACGCGCTGGAGACCGCGCTGACGGCCGCCGGCCGCGTGCGGCCGCCGCACTGCGTCGAATCGAATTCGTCGATCCTCAACCTCACGCTGCTGAACAACACCGACTTGCTCGGCGTCGCGTCGCATCGCGCCGCGCAGCGCTTCGCGCAATTGAACGCGATCCGGATCCTGCCGATGCAGCTCGAAGGCCAGGGCGCGGTGTCGATGTACTGGCACCCCGATAGTGCGAATCGCGCGGCCGTGGCCGCGACGATCGAATGCCTGCGTGCCTGTGCGGCACCGCAGGTCGGCGGATGGGAGAAAGTGAAGGCGGATTGAATGTGGCTCGGCCCGGCGTCAACCGGGCCGAGCCACCACGACGCCGCGATGCATCACGTCACGCGCCGTCGCAGGACACCGTGCCGTCCAGCATCAGCGTGCCGACCCGCGCGGGCACGAGCGGCGTGCGCGGTATGGGCGGCGTCCAGCCGAACAGTGCCTGCGCGGCCGCGCCGCACACACGGCCCTGGCACGCGCCCATCCCGCAACGTGACTGCAGTTTCGCGGCCGTCCAGCCCGGCGCTTGCGCGACTGCATCGAATCGCACGTCTTCGCACCGGCACAGCAGCGTATCGGGCCGCGCAAGCCGGCGGATCGGCTCGCGGATCGCGAAACGCTCGCGCACGGCATCCGCAAAAGCCTGCCAGTGCGCTCGCTGCGTAACCAGCGCAGCCAACTGCGCCGTCTGCCCGGTCGCCGCCAAACCGGCGATCTCGCCTTCGACCATCGCCAGCTCGCTGCCGCCGACGCCCGTGCACTCGCCCGCCGCGAAAACCCCGTCGCGGCTCGTACGCTGGTGCGCATCGACCGCCACCGCGCCGTTGTCGATCCGGCAGCCGAGATGACTCGGCAGCACGGTATTCGGCACGAGGCCGAAGCCGCACGCGAGCCGGTCGCAGTCGACGTCGAACTCGCGATCGCCCTGACGAATCCGCACGCGTTCGAGCCGCTTGTCGCCGAACGCTTCGACGACATGCGCATCGGGCCGATAGGCGGCCGTGACGAGCTTCGCGGCCTGCGCGAGCTTCGACGGCCAGCGCCACAGCCCCGCCCCGAAACCGGCCACGCTGCCCCATGCGGCCTGTTCGAGCACGTGCGACACGCGTGCGCCGGCCTGACGGGCCGTCGCGGCGCTCGCCAGCAGCAGCGGTCCGCTGCCCGCGATCACCGTGCGCTGCCCGCGCACATCGAGGCCGTACTTGATCAACGCCTGCAAGCCGCCCGCACCGGTGACACCCGGCAGCGTCCAGCCCGGAAACGGCAGCAGCAGCTCGCGTGCGCCGCAGCACAGAATCAGCATCCGGAAATCGAGCAGCAGCCCGCGTTCGTCGTCTTCGAGCAGCAGCGTGCCCGGCTGCGTTTCGGCGACGATGCGCGTCGCCGCGAGATGCGTGACGTTCGGTTGCCGCAATACGGCGAGCCGCTCGGCGGCAGCCGGCGCCGGCGTTGCCGCTGCGCCTTGCCGCCAGATCTGCCCGCCCGCCCGCGGGTTGTCGTCGACGATCGCAACCGTCGCACCGCTGCGCGCGGCGGCCCGTGCGGCCGACAGCCCGGCCGGGCCCGCGCCGACGATTGCGACATCGACGCTCAGTCGTTCCTGTTTCATCGCGTGCGCTCCACCTGCATCCCGTCTCGGCACAGCGTCTGGCAAGCCAGCCGGCGCCGGCCGTCGATCGTCATTCTGCACTCCTGGCAAATGCCCATTCCACAAAACGGCGCACGCGCCGCGCCCGTGCACGACACGCGCGTCGTGTCGTCGCCGCTCGCCGCGACGGCGGCCGCGACGGTCGCGCCGTCGGCCACCGTCAGCGCGCGGCCGTCCAGATGAATGATCATGTCAGCCTCCGCCGGGCCGCCCCAAGGGGGCTGACGGCCCCCGCGAGGGGCGCCGTGCATGGGACCGGAGTAAGCGCTGCAGCGCCAACTCCGGCCGACAGTGAGCGAAGTGAGCGTGGGGGTCGTTTCATGTCAGCGCTCCGGTTACGGGGGACGCGGTCAGGAAGCGTCCCGGCAAATACGGTTCGATATCGATGGGCGGCCGCTCGCCGGCCATCAGCGCGGCAACGAGCCGCGCGCTGCCCGGTGCGGTCGTCACGCCGAGCCCTTCGTGCCCGACCGCGAGCCACACGCCCGGCCGCGCCGGATGCTCGCCGAGCAGCGGCAGCCCGTCGGGGCTTGCGGAACGGAACCCCGTCCATGCACGGATCCCGTTCAGGTCGGCCAGGTCGGGCAGATAGCCCACCGCGCGGCACAGCATGCGCGCGAGCACGGGCGGCTCGACTTGCGCGTCCTCGGTGTCGAACTGGCGCGACGAACCGATCAGCAACTGGCCGGTCGGCCGCGGTTGCACGTTGAACGCGACTGACGTGCCGTCGCTCGCATGCGCGCTCGCCGCATAGCCCAGCTCGACGAGCTGGTGCGACACCTGGCCCGGATAGCGGTCGGTAATCAGCAGATGGCCTTTTTTCGGGCGCAGCGGCAGTTCGGGCAGCAACGTGCGCGCGGCAACGCCGTTGGCGACGACCACCCGCTCCGCGCGCAGCGTGTCGCCGCTCGCGAGCGTCACGCTCGGGCCATCGACTGCGACGGCCCGGTCGCGCCGCAACGTGATGCGCGGCGCGCGCTGCAGCAGCCAGTTCGCGGTGACGGGCGCATAGAGGATTGCATCGCCGGGAATCTTCAGCGCACCGCCGAGGCCGGCACGCAGCATCGGTTCCAGTTGCGCGAGCGTCGCCGCGTCGATCAGTTCGCCCGCGACGCCGTGCGCGGCCAACGCTGCCTGCTTCGCGCGCGCCAGATCCATTTCGTGCGCATCGGCCGCGAGCCACAACGTGCCGCAGTTGCGGTACGCGCAACCGTCGGGCATCTCGTTGCTCAGCGCGCGCCACAGTTCGATCGAGTAATGGCTGAGCGCGAGTTCGGCCGCGTTGTCGTCCATCGCGACGAGGTGCCCCATGCCCGCGCCGGTTGCACCGCCGCTCGCGTCGTCGACGACGAGCACGCGCAGCCCGCGCTGCGCGAGTTCGTGCGCGCACGCCGCGCCGACGATGCCGGCGCCGATCACGACGACATCCGTCTTGGTGTCGCTCACGGCGCGATACCCCAGCCGAACGGATCGTCTTCCTCGATCAGCAGCGTCGCTTCCGCGCTCAGGTGGGCACTGCCGCGGATCGTCGGCACGATGCCGCCTTCGGCCTGCTCGTAGCTCGCATGGAACACGCTGCCGATCACGCTCGCCTGCCGCCACACCGCGCCCGGCGCGAGCTTGCCGTCGGCCGCGAGGCACGCGAGCTTCGCGCTCGTGCCGGTGCCGCACGGCGAACGGTCGTACGCGAGGCCCGGGCACAGCACGAAGCTGCGGCTGTCGTGTTCGGGATCGTCGGCGAACAGCTCGATATGGTCGATCTCGCCGCCGTTCGCGCCGGTGATGCCCGCGCGTTCGAGCCCTTCGCGCACGGCCGACGCATACGCGGTGAGCGCCGCGACGTTGTCGCCGGCGACGCGCTGCCCGTGGTCGCTGATCAGGAAGAACCAGTTGCCGCCCCACGCGATGTCGCCCTTTACGGGGCCGTAACCCGGCACGTCGAGCGCGACGCCCTTTGCATGGCGATACGCGGGCACGTTGCGCACGCTGACCGACAGGTCGTCGTGCAGCGTCGCCTCGACGGTGCCGACGGGCGTTTCGATCCGGTGCACGCCGGGCGCGATGCGCCCCATATGGTGCAGCGTGCGCACGACGCCGATCGTGCCGTGCCCGCACATCCCGAGATAGCCACTATTGTTGAAGAAGATCACGCCGGCCGCCGCATCGGGCGACACGGGTTCGCACAGCAGCGCGCCGACCAGCACGTCGCTGCCGCGCGGTTCGAGAATGCATGCGGTGCGGTAACGGTCGTGCTCGCGCGCGAGCACGTCGCGGCGCTCGGCCATGGTGCCGCTGCCGAGCGCGGGAAAGCCGGACACGACGAGCCGAGTGGGTTCGCCGCCCGTGTGCGAATCGATGATCTGGATGCGCTTCATCATGAGCCGTCCGAAGTGGGGAAAGGAGCACAGCTTCCTCCGTCGCGCGTCCGCCCGCTTGTGGCTTTTCGATGAGGACGACGACGAAATCGGCATAGTGCGAAGCGCCCTTCCCGCGCCGTCCGGCCACTGTGCCGATTTCGTCATTTTGCTCCGCGATACGACTCAAGCGTGATGGGCATTTGCGCGGCGATACTGGTTGCCACACCGACACCTGTCGGCCGACCGATACAAACACGTAGGAGATTGAAGTGAGCCGAAACGCCATTCAGTGGACCGGGGTTTTCCCGGCCGTCAGCACCCAGTTCAAGCCGGACTTTTCCCTCGACATCGACGCCACGCATCGCGTGGTGAAGAACCTGGTGAACGACGGCGTGTCGGGCCTCGTGGTCTGCGGCACGGTCGGCGAAAACACGTCGCTGTCGACGAGCGAGAAGCTCCAGGTGATCGAGGCCGCACGCGACGCAGCCGGCGGCAAGATTCCGGTGATCGCCGGCATCGCCGAATTCACGACCGAATTCGCGCGCAACACGGTGCGTGAAGCCCAGCGCGTCGGCGTCGACGGCGTGATGGTGATGCCCGCGCTGGTCTACTCGGCCAAGCCGCACGAAACCGCCGCGCACTTCCGCGCGGTCGCGACGAGCACCGACCTGCCGGTGATGGTCTACAACAACCCGCCGATCTACAAGAACGACGTGACGCCCGACGTGCTGATCGCGCTGCAGGATTGCGAGAACATCGTCTGCTTCAAGGATTCGTCGGGCGATACGCGCCGCTTCATCGACCTGCGCAACGCGGTCGGCGATCGCTTCGTGCTGTTCGCGGGCCTCGACGACGTCGTGGTCGAGAGCATCGCCGTCGGCGCCGAAGGCTGGGTGTCGGGCATGTCGAATGCGTTCCCGAAGGAAGGCGAAACGCTGTTCCGCCTCGCGAAGCAAAAGCGTTTCGACGAAGCGCTCGCGCTGTATCGCTGGTTCATGCCGCTGCTGCACCTCGACGCACGCCCCGACCTCGTGCAGTGCATCAAGCTGTGCGAAGAGCTGGTCGGCCGCGGCAGCGCGATCACGCGTCCGCCGCGCCTCGCGCTGCAGGGCGACACGCTCGCGGAAGTGAAGGCCATCGTCGCGAAGGCGCTCGAAACGCGCCCGGCACTGCCCGACGTCGGTCTCTGATCGACTCCCCCTGCGGCGGCGCGCGGGCTTTCCCCCCAGCGCGCCGCCGTCTCCGGTCCGGCATGGCCTGCGGGCCCGTTCGCACCGGCGCCTGCCCGCGCCGCGTGTGAACGCCCCGCAGCCCGCCCCGGTCGTTCGAACCGGGCGCCGCCGGCCGGCAGGCAAGCGCCGCTGCTCCGTCGGAGCGCGGCGCACCTCAAGCCTGTGCCGATATTCCCCCTAGGAGACAAGCCCATGCCAGGCCAAGGCAACGCTCACCCGTCTGTCCCGCTTTCCCGTTCCGCGCACCCCGACGCGGGTCACGGCAAGTTCAAGAAACAGCTGTCACTGACCGATCTCACGTTCATCGGTCTCGGCGCCATTTTCGGTTCGGGGTGGCTGTTCGCCGCGAGTCACGTGTCGACGATCGCGGGCCCGGCCGGCATCTTCTCGTGGCTGCTCGGCGGCTTCGCGGTGCTGCTGCTCGGCATCGTCTACTGCGAACTCGGCGCCGCGCTGCCGCGCGCGGGCGGCGTGGTCCGCTACCCGGTGTTCTCGCACGGCCCGCTGCTCGGCTACCTGATGGGCTTCATCACGCTGATCGCCTTTTCGAGCCTGATCGCGATCGAAGTCGTCGCCGCGCGCCAGTATGCGGCCGCGTGGTTTCCGGGCCTGACCGTCGAAGGATCGAGCGACCCGACCACGCTCGGCTGGCTCGTGCAGGCCGCGCTGCTGTGCTTCTTCTTTTACCTGAACTATTCGAGCGTGAAGACGTTCGCGAAGGCGAACAACATCATCAGCATCTTCAAGTTCATCGTGCCGCTGGCGGTGATCGCGGTGCTGTTCACGTTCTTCAAGCCCGCGAACCTGACGATCCAGGGCTTCGCGCCGTTCGGCATGCCGGGCATCGAGATGGCCGTGTCCGCGGGCGGCATCATCTTCGCGTACCTCGGACTCACGCCGATCGTGTCGGTCGCGAGCGAAGTGCGCAATCCGCAGCGCACGATCCCGATCGCGCTGATCCTGTCGATCCTGCTGTCGACGCTGATCTACGTGCTGCTGCAGCTCGCGTTCATCGGCAGCATTCCCACCAACATGCTCGCCGCCGGCTGGCATGACGTGAGCAAGGCGTTCTCGCTGCCGTACCGCGACATCGCGCTGGCGCTCGGCGTCGGCTGGCTCGCGGTGATGGTCGTCGCCGACGCGATGATTTCGCCGAGCGGCTGCGGCAACATCTACATGAACGCGACGCCGCGTGTCGTCTACGGCTGGGCGAAGACGGGCACCTTCTTCAAGGTGTTCACGCGCGTCGACGAAGCGTCGGGCATCCCGCGCGCGGGCCTGTGGCTCACGTTCGGCCTCGCGATCTTCTGGACGCTGCCGTTCCCGTCGTGGGAAGCGCTGATCAACATCGTGTCGGCCGCGCTGGTGCTGAGCTATGCGGTCGCGCCGGTATCGGTCGCCGCACTCCGCCGCACCGCACCCGA
Source organism: Burkholderia lata (assembly GCF_902499335.1). Lineage (GTDB taxonomy): Bacteria > Pseudomonadota > Gammaproteobacteria > Burkholderiales > Burkholderiaceae > Burkholderia > Burkholderia lata_B. Next base: position 219,702 of record NZ_CABVQK010000008.1, read on the forward strand.
CCTGCCGCGGCCGTTCCGCGCCAGCGCGTTCGGCATCACCGGCCCCGCATCGTTCGTGATCGCCGCACTGATTGTCTACTGGTCGGGCTGGAGCACGGTGTCCTGGCTGCTCGGCCTGCAGATCGTGATGTTCGTCATCTATCTCGCGTGCCGCCGCTGGGTGCCGACCGCGCACCTGAGCCTCACCGAGCAAGTGCGCTCGTCCGCGTGGCTGATCGCGTTCTATGCCGCGATGATCGTGCTGTCGTATCTCGGCGGCTTCGGCGGCACGGGCCAGCTTGCGCATCCGTACGACACGGTCGTCGTCGCGGCCGTCGCGCTCGTCATCTACTACTGGGGTGCGAATACCGGCGTGCGCGCCGACAAGCTGCAACTCGACGACGACGAGGACTGACGCGCCCGCGCGCTTACCCATGATCCCTTCGGCCGGGCGCCCTACGCCCGGCCCCTGTTTTTTTCCGAGGAAAACCATGCAACTCACAGGTCAGCTCCTGATCGGCCAGTCCGCCGTCGCCGGACAGAACGGCACCCTCCACGCGATCGCCGCCGCAACCGGCGAGCGGCTCGAACCCGCCTTCGGCGGCGCGAGCCTGCACGACCTGGAGACGGCCTGCGCACTCGCCGACGATGCATTCGACACGTATCGCGAAACGTCGCTCGAGGCCCGCGCCGCGTTTCTCGACGCGATCGGCCGCCACATCATGGCGCTCAGCGACGACCTGATCGAGCGCTGCGTCGTCGAAACGGGCCTGCCGCGCGCCCGCATCGAAGGCGAGCGCGGCCGCACCGTCGGCCAGCTCGCGCTGTTCGCGTCGCTCGTGCGCGACGGCGGCTTTCTCGATGCGCGGATCGATCCGGCGCGCCCCGAGCGCAAGCCGCTGCCGCGCGTCGACCTGCGCCTGCGCAACGTCGCGGCCGGGCCCGTCGCCGTGTTCGGCGCGTCGAACTTCCCGCTCGCGTTCTCGGTCGCCGGCGGCGATACCGCATCGGCGCTCGCGGCCGGCTGCCCGGTGATCGTCAAGGCGCATTCGGCGCACCCGGGCACGTCGGAGCTCGTCGGCCGCGCGATCCAGCAGGCCGCGCGCGAATGCGGGATGCCGGCCGGCGTGTTCTCGCTGCTGTTCGACGCGTCGCGCGAGATCGGCCAGGCGCTCGTCGCCGATCCGCGCATCAAGGCGGTCGGCTTCACCGGCTCGCGCCGCGGCGGCGTCGCGCTGATGCACATCGCGGCCACGCGCCCCGAGCCGATTCCCGTCTATGCGGAAATGAGCTCGATCAATCCCGTGCTGCTGTGTCCCGCCGCGCTCGACGCGCGCCATGATGCGATCGCGCCGCAGTTCGTCGCGTCGCTCACGCTCGGCGCCGGCCAGTTCTGCACGAACCCGGGCCTCGTGCTCGCGGTCGACGGGCCCGCCCTGCGCGCGTTCGAGGAAACGGCCGCGGCTGCGGTGCGTGCGGCGCCCGCGCAAACGATGCTGACGCCGCACATCCACGCCAGCTACGAACAAGGTGTCGCGGCGCTGCGCGATCACGCTGCGGTCGAACTGCTCGCGCAAGGCGCGGAAGGCAATCGCCTGCAGGCCCGCGCCGCACTGTTCGCAACCTCGGCCGACGCCTTCATCGCGCATCCCGAGCTGCGCGACGAAGTGTTCGGCCCCGCTTCGCTGATCGTCCGTTGCCCGGACGTCGGCACGCTGCATCGCGTGCTGAAGTCGCTCGAAGGCCAGCTGACGATCGCCGCGCATCTCGCCGACGGCGACGCCGCACTGTTCGCCGCGCTGCGACCGTTGCTCGAGCGCAAGGCCGGCCGCATTCTCGTCAACGGCTTCGGCACGGGCGTCGAGGTCGGTCATGCGATGGTGCACGGCGGCCCGTTCCCGGCCACGTCCGACACGCGCACGACGTCCGTCGGCGCGCGCGCGATCGAGCGCTTCCTGCGCCCCGTGTCGTATCAGGACCTGCCGGATGCGCTGCTGCCGGACGAGATCCGCAACGACAACCCGCTGAACGTGCCGCAACGCATCGACGGCGTGCCGGCGCCGCGGGAGGCGAACCATGTCTGAGCCGATCGCCGAAGTCGTCCTGTCGCTCGATGAAGTCCACGCGCTCGCGCTGCGCGTGCTGACGCACAACGGGATGTCCGATGCCCATGCGCGGGCCATCGCCAACGTGATCGCGCAGGGCCAGCGCGACGAATGCCATTCGCACGGCGTGTACCGGCTGCTCGTCTGCGTGCGTTCGCTCAAGAAGGGCAAGGTCGATCCGCAGGCCGTGCCGACGCTGCGCCGGCTGTCGTCGTCGATCGTCTCGGTCGACGCGCATCGCGGCTTTTCGCTGCTGAGCTTCGAAACGGGCCTGCCCGTGCTCGTCGAGATGGCGAAGCAGCACGGCATCGCCGCCATGACGATCAACCATTGCTACCACTTCTCCGCGCTGTGGCCGGAAGTCGAGGCGATCGCGGCCGAGGGGCTGGTCGGCATCGCGATGAACCCGAGCCATAGCTGGGTTGCGCCGGAAGGCGGCAAGGAGCCGGTGTTCGGCACGAACCCGATCGCGTTCGCATGGCCGCGCCCGGGCGGCGTGCCATTCGTGTTCGATTTCGCGACGAGCGCGATCGCGCGCGGCGACATCGAGCTGCATGCGAAGCAAGGCAAGGCGATCCCGCCGGAATGGGCAATCGACGCCGAAGGCCGGCCGACCACCGATCCGAAGGCCGCGCTGCAAGGCGCGATGCGTACGTTCGGCGGCCACAAGGGTTCGGCGCTCGCGGCGATGGTCGAACTGCTCGGCGGCGCGCTGATCGGCGACATGACGAGCCGGGAATCGATGGACTTCGACGAAGGCGTCGGCGCGACGCCGTGCCACGGCGAACTCGTGATCGCGTTCGACCCGAAGGTGTTCCTCGGCGACGAACTCGACACGGGGCTCGCGCGCGGCGAGCGGATGTTCGAATCGATCGTCGCGCAGGGTGCGCGGCTGCCGTCGCAACGCCGCTTCGACGCCCGCGCGCGCAGCATCGCGAACGGCGTGCGGATTCCGAAGGCGCTGTACGACGAGATCCTGACGCTGCTCGACTGATGGCAAGGCGCGGGGCCGGATCGCGTATCCATCGCCGATCGATGCGCGATCCGGCCATCTCCCTGGACGGTCACACGGGCATCGTGCAGCCACGCGCGGGTGCCGCGCCGGGCACACCGCACATGCCCGTTGCCGGCCCCATGGGCGCCACGCCCGCGGCGGCTGTGGGATAATCGCCCGGTTTGCCCTGGGCGCAGCTCAAGAGGTTGTTCGCACGGGCGCGAGAGAGGCCTTTATTCCCCGTGCCTCCACCCTTTTCCCGCGATATTTCTTCAGCAACGACAATGCCCACTTACCGTTCCAAAACCTCCACCGCTGGCCGCAACATGGCTGGTGCGCGCTCGCTGTGGCGCGCCACCGGCATGAAAGACGACGATTTCTCGAAGCCGATCATCGCGGTCGTCAACTCGTTCACGCAGTTCGTGCCGGGGCACGTGCACCTGAAGGATCTCGGCCAGCTCGTCGCACGCGAGATCGAGGCTGCCGGCGGCGTCGCGAAGGAATTCAACACGATCGCGGTCGACGACGGCATCGCGATGGGCCACGACGGCATGCTGTATTCGCTGCCGAGCCGCGACATCATCGCCGACTCGGTCGAATACATGGTGAACGCGCATTGCGCGGACGCGATGGTCTGCATCTCGAACTGCGACAAGATCACGCCGGGGATGCTGATGGCCGCGATGCGCCTCAACATTCCGGTGATCTTCGTGTCCGGCGGCCCGATGGAAGCGGGCAAGACGCGCCTCGCGAACCCGGTCACCAAGGCCATCGAAGTGAAAAAGCTCGACCTCGTCGACGCGATGGTGATCGCGGTCGACCCGTCGTACTCCGACGCCGAAGTCGCCGAAGTCGAACGCTCGGCCTGCCCGACCTGCGGCTCGTGCTCGGGCATGTTCACCGCGAACTCGATGAACTGCCTGACCGAAGCGCTCGGCCTGTCGCTGCCCGGCAACGGCACGGTGGTGGCCACGCACGCCGATCGCGAGCAACTGTTCAAGCGCGCCGGCCGCCGCATCGTCGAACTCACGCGCCAGCACTACGAGCAGGACGACGAACGCGTGCTGCCGCGCTCGGTGGGCTTCAAGGCGTTCGAGAACGCGATGACGCTCGACATCGCGATGGGCGGCTCGACCAACACGATCCTGCACCTGCTGGCGATCGCGCAGGAAGCCGGCATCGACTTCACGATGAAGGACATCGACCGCCTGTCGCGCGTCGTGCCGCAGCTGTGCAAGGTCGCGCCGAACACGAACAAGTACCACATCGAAGACGTGCACCGCGCAGGCGGCATCATGGCGATCCTCGGCGAGCTCGACCGCGCGGGCAAGCTGCACACCGACGTGCCGACCGTGCACACGCCGTCGCTGAAGGACGCACTCGACCAGTGGGACATCGTCCGCACGCAGGACGAAGCGGTCCGCACGTTCTACCAGGCCGGCCCGGCCGGCATCCCGACGCAGGTCGCGTTCAGCCAGAACACGCGCTGGCCGAGCCTCGACCTCGACCGCGCCGAAGGCTGCATCCGCTCGTACGAGCATGCGTTCTCGAAGGAAGGCGGCCTCGCGGTGCTGACGGGCAACATCGCGCTCGACGGCTGCGTGGTGAAGACGGCCGGCGTCGACGAGAGCATCCTCGTGTTCGAAGGCACGGCGCACGTGACCGAATCGCAGGATGAGGCAGTCGAAAACATCCTGAACGACAAGGTCAAGGCGGGCGACGTGGTGATCGTGCGCTACGAAGGCCCGAAGGGCGGCCCCGGCATGCAGGAAATGCTCTACCCGACCAGCTACATCAAGTCGAAGGGCCTCGGCAAGGCATGCGCGCTGCTGACGGACGGCCGCTTCTCGGGCGGTACGTCGGGCCTGTCGATCGGCCATTGCTCGCCGGAAGCGGCAGCGGGCGGCGCGATCGGCCTCGTGCGCGACGGCGACAGGATCCGCATCGACATCCCGAACCGCACGATCGACGTGCTGGTGTCGGACGAGGAACTGGCGCGCCGCCGCGAAGAGCAGAACGCGAAGGGCTGGAAGCCGGTGCAACCGCGTCCGCGCAAGGTGTCGGCCGCGCTGAAGGCCTACGCGAAGCTGGTCATGTCCGCCGACAAGGGTGCCGTGCGCGACCTGTCGCTGCTCGACGACTGACAGGGGTAGCTCGACCGGCTGCCTGCAACACGCAGCCGGTCAGCCCGATCCAGAAGCCGCTCTCCGGAGCGGCTTTTTTTCGTCCGGCGCCGGCAGATTGCGCCGGCATCGTCAGTGACGGAGTTCTTCCGGACCGCCGCCTCCGCCACCGCCGTGGCTTCCGCCGCCGTTCCCGCCGCCTTGCGGCCGCGCACCGCTGTAACCCCCGCCGCCACCGCTCGGGCGCACCTGCGCGGGCATCGTGCGGACCTCGCCGCCCGGTGCGGGAGGCGGGCGCATGACGGCCGGCGGTGGCCCTGCCGGACGCGCATTGCCGCCTGCACCCGGCATCGGCGCAGGCGCAGCCGGCGGCTGCGTGCGGATCGCGCCGTTCCAGCCGCCCCGCGCAGCCGACGGTCGTGCATCATGCACGGGCGGCGGACCGCCCGGTGTGACCTGCACCGCCCCGCCCGGTTGCGGGCGTCCCTGTCCCGGCGGCCTCCCGCCCGGGCCGAGCCGCGGTTCCGCGCGGTGCTCCCACCGGTCGCGGTCATGGAACCACGGCCGGTGACGGTAGTAGCGATCCCAGTACGCGCCGATCGCGAACCCGGTGATCGGCACGCCGATGATCGCGCCGTACTCGAGGAGCGGCGCGTATCCGCCCTGGTACGGATAGTCGATCAGTTGCGCGTCGATCCAGCCGCGCACGCCCGGCAGCGCAACGTCGCACCACGAGTAGTCGCTCAGGCAGCCGAACACGTCCAGCGCGGTGCCCGGCGGAATCTGCGCGACGACCGGATAGTCGGGCGCCGGCCCGGCGAACAGTTCGGCCGGCGAGTTCGTGTAGCCGGTGCTCTGCGCCTGCGCAATGCCCGGCGCGGCCGCCAGGCCGAACAGGGCGACCCACAGGCCGCGAACGATCGTATTCCTCATGCTCATGATGCTCTCCCGCGCGGTGCCGCCGCGCGCCGGTCAATGCCGATGCCCGCCCCAGCCGCCACCCCAGTGGCTGCCGCCCCACGGACGATGCCAGTACCCGCCGCGTCCACGCCAGCCGCCGCCCCAGCCGCCCCAGAAGCCGACCGAGATCGCCGGCGCGCCCCAGCCGTACCAGCCCGGGTAATACGCGGGGGCATAGTACGGATACGGATAGGGATACGGCGCCGGATAGGCCGGCGCGACGTAGACGGGAGCCGGATCGACCACCGGCGGCGCGACCGCCGCCGCAGCCGGGCCCGGCGCAGCGGTGCCCGGTGTAGCCGGCGTGACGGGGATCTCGCGCTGCGTCAGCGTGGCCGGTGCCGGCGCGTAGTACGGAGCATAGCCATACGGACTCGTGTAATAACAGCCGCCGAGGGTCAGCGTCGTCAATGCGAATACCGCACACCTCGCGGCAGGAATCGGGGTCATGTCTTGCTCCGGCAGAGTCCGCGCGTCGCCGCCAGGCGCGCGCCTGACTCTAGCTTACGTCCCCTGCAGATTACCGCTGGGTATGATCGGTTACTTTTTGTTTCCTGCACCGGACGGTCGTGCGGGAATGCCGCGTGCTGGCACGTCTGCCGCGCTCGCGTTGAAGTTTGCGCAAACGCCCTCAACTTGAACGATGTCAGGCTGGCCGGCGCGGACAGGGGTTCGCGAGCAACCGGCGGCCCGAAACCGGCGGACTTCGGCCCGCCCCGACAGGAACGCGGCTCACGCCGCCATCGACATGACTACGCCACGCCCCACTCCCCGGGCGGACACGCCGCTCGATCCGATCATCCAGTTGCTGGCGCTCGCCGGCGAACAGGGTTATCTGACCCACGCCGACCTCGTCGACGCGCTGCCGCCCGAAAGCGACAGCCCCGACGCGCTCGACGTCGTGCGCGCCGCGCTCGCCGACATCGGCATCGCCGTGCTCGACGAGCCGGCCGCGCCTGCGCCGTTCACCGGTGCGGCGCCTGTCGACGTCGATCGCGATGCGCTCGACGAAGGCCGCGCGATGCTCGGCGATCTCGCACGCGGCACGAGCGCATCGACCGATCCGCTCGCCCTCTACATGCGGCGCATGCAGGCGGTGCCGCTGCTCACGCGTGAAGGCGAAATCGTGCTGGCGCGCGAGATCGAGACGGGCCGCCACCAGATCCTGCACGCGCTCGCCGGCCATCCGGCCGCGGTCGACGCGCTGCTTGCGCGTCATCGCGCAACGGCTGCGACCGGCACTGCCGGATCGTCCGATGACGACGCCGCCGACACGCCCGCGCCGGCCAGCTACGACGCGCTGCAGGCGGCCGTCGCGGCGTTGCGCGACGCGTTGCACGCGCACGGCTTCCGTTCGGATGAGTACCGTGACGCGCGCAACCACGTGGCTGCCCTGCTCGGCTCGATCGCGTGGGTCGCACCGGCCGTCGACGACGCGAGCCGCGTCGTGCGCACGCTCGCGTCCGCGCCGCATGGCACCGCAGCGGACGAAGCCGCCTGCTTCGACACGGTCGCGCGACGGGCACTCGCCGCCGCGCTCACCGACGGCCAGCATAAGGTGCGTGACGCCACGCGCGCGATGCTCGAGGCGAACCTGCGGCTCGTGCTGTCGATCGCGCGCAAATACATGAACCGCGGCGTCGACCTGCCCGATCTCGTGCAGGACGGCAGCCTCGGCCTGATGCGCGCGATCGAGAAGTTCGAATACCGGCGCGGGTTCAAGTTCTCGACCTATGCGACCTGGTGGATCCGCCAGGCGATCACGCGCGCGGTCGCGGATCGCGCACGCACGATCCGCGTGCCTGTGCACGTCGGCGACCAGTACCAGCGCGTGCAGCGGCATGCGCTGCGTTTTCGCCAGCGCACGGGCCGCCGGGCGACGCCGGGCGAACTCGCAGCCGAAACCGGCCTCGACGAGGACAAGCTGCGCGCGGTGCTCGCGCTGCCTGCGGAGCCCGTGTCGCTCGACGCGCCGCTGCCCGACGCGGACACCGGCCTCGTGGAGCTGATCGAGGACCAGACGTCGGCCAGCCCGTTCGAGCAACTGGCCGACACGCGCATGCGCGAGTGCGTGAGGTCGCTGCTCCGGTCGGTCACGCCGGCCGAGGCCGACGTGCTGCGCCGGCGGTTCGGCCTCGGCGGCACCGAGCCCGATACCTACGACGCGATCGCGCAGGACGCGGGCATGTCGCGCGAACGCGTGCGGCAGATCGAGAAACGGGCGCTCGCCGCGTTGCGCACGGCCGCCGAGGCCGAAAACGCCCAGTCGTTCCTCGACGCGTGATCGCATCGAGCGACGCACGGTCGTGCCACTTTCCGGCACGACCGTGCGCTTCGAACCTGTGCTACGTTTGCCATTGACGTGCGTCAAGTTTTCTTCATCGCGTGTCGCGACAATGATGAAAAGCCGACCGGCGCATCGTTCGCCGTGTCCATTCCGTTTGTGCTTCCCCGGGTCCCTCGCCATGCAGACGAGCGCCAGCCAAACGTACGAGGAAAACCGGCATATCGCGACCTGCCTGCGCGAGGCGGCGCAGCGGCTGGCTGACCAGGGCGCGAATCCGTACCGGGTCGCCGCATACCGCGCGTCGGCCGGGACGGTCGATACGCTCGACCTCGACATCCGCACACTGTTCGAATCCGGCGGCGTCGATGCGCTCGGTATGCTGCCCGAGATCGGCACGGGCGTCGCCCAGGCGATCGCCGAGCTGCTGGTGACGGGACGCTGGCGCCAGCTCGACCGGCTGTGCGGCGACGCCGAGCGCACCTCCGCGTTCGAAGCGGTGCCGGGCATCGGCCACGCGCTCGCGCTGCGCATTCACGACCTGCTGCACATCGATACGCTCGAGGAACTCGAACGCGCGGCCCGCAACGGCCAGCTCGAAACGATCTCGGGCGTCGGCCCGCGGCGGGCGGCCGGCATCCGCACCGCGCTCGACGACGTGCTGAGCCGCCGCCGGCGCTGGCAGGGCCACGTGCAGGACGCCGGCCCCGGCACGGAGCCGCCCGTCGAACTGCTGCTCTACATCGACCGCCTGTACCGCAACAAGGCCGCCGCGGGCGTGTTGCCGACGCCTGGCGTTTTGCAACGCGTCACCGCGCATCGGCGCCCGAACGCGGACGGCTACGTGCCGCTGCCCGTGATGCACATGACCAAGGGCGGCTGGCATTTCACCGCACTGTGCCTGCATGCCGCGATGCGCACGCCGGAGGCCTCCCGCCCGACGGACTGGGTCTCGCTCTATTTTTACGACGCCGTGCAATGCGAGCACCAGCGCACCGTCTTCACCGAAACGTACGGCTCGCTCGTCGGCAAGCGCATCGTGCGCGGGCGCGAGCAGGAATGCCGCGTGTACTACGCCGGATGAATCAGTCGTCGCCGGTTTCGTCGACGTCGAACACAACGCCGAGCAGCGACGCGATCTCGCGACATGCATGGGTGAGCGCGCGTGTGCGGCGGCCGGAATAGTCTGCCGCGAGATAGAACCAAGTCGAGAACGACTCGTAGTCGGCCGTGCTTTTCCGGTTCGGCACGTCGAACCAGAACGTCACCATGTAGCCGCCCTTCCAGCGAACCGGAATCACCTGCGTGAGCCGCAGTCTCGTGATTGCGCCGTGGCGGAACCGGAAGCTGTCGTCGCCGACGCGGAACCCCGACCACGCGCCGTCGTTCGACACGAACACGGTCAACGCTTCGTCCGGTGGCGCGGCGGACACGCCGTCTTCCGGGGCCAGTTCGGCCGTCGTCACCATCGCCGCGCCCGAACCGTCGCGCCCCGTCTCGACATCCACGTACGCTTCGATCGTCCGCTTCGCGTTGTCGTAGAAGCTGCGCGTGACGTCGGGTCGTGCGGTGTCGGCAATCAGCACCAGTTGCTTGAATCGTGCCTGCTCGCCGTATTGAAGCGGCACATCGGGCGCGTCGCCGGGCTCGTCAACCGGTTCGTCCTCCAGACTATCGGTCGATACGGGCGGTGCGGTCATGTCAGGCGGTTCAACGCCCCCGCGCCGCCGTTTCACCCAAGCGCTTCCCCACGTCAGCAGCGCGGTCTGCATCGCCAGCACGGCGGCCATCGTCGCGCACCCGGCGAGAAACCCGTAACGCGGCCCGACCTTCGATGCCGCATACGCGGCAGGAAGCACATAAAGCACAAGTAAAAACCACACGCGGCAACCCCGTTGTTCTTGTTAGTGATGTGCGGTACGGAATGGTGCGGCTCGCCACCCTACCGTCGGGCCGCCACTCCAACCCGCCGAAGCATGCGCGCCGCCTACGCGCCTTCCGCCTTCGTGCGGCGCGCCGGATGACGATGCGCGGCAATGCGCAGCAGCTTCTGGAACGACGGGCATTCGAGATGGTTCGATGCAGGACACACGGCCGCATGCCGCAGCGCATCGCGCACGGCGCCGAGACGGCGAATCGTACGGTCGAGTTCGTCGGCCTTGCCGTCGAGCTTCGCGCGATCGATCGCAGGCAGGCCATCCGTGCCGACCATCGCGAGGATGTCGTCGAGCGAAAAACCGGCCTCGCGGCCAAGCGCAATCAGCGCCAGGCGCTCCAGCACCGACTCGTCGTATTGCCGACGCAGCCCGTGGCGGCCGGTCGGGACGATCAGCCCCTTTTCCTCGTAGTAGCGCAGCGTCGACGCGGGCAATCCCGAGCGTCGCGCCACATCCGCAATGTCCAGCCGGCTCATGCTTGACCTCAAGTGAACTTGAAGTTGCAAGATAGTCGCTCGACTCCATAAAGACAAGCGCTGACTGCCATGAAACCGCTGAAACCACGCTGTATTCCACTGCACCGCGCAGCCTTTGCCCTTCTTCGCGGAGGGTCGCGATGAGCCTGCCCGACCTCCTCCTCAACCTGTTGCTGATCGGCACGGGCGCCACGCTCGTGATGGACCTGTGGACGCTGTTCCGGCGGCGTGCATTCGGCATTCCGTCGCTGGACTATGCGCTGGTCGGCCGCTGGATCGGTCACATGCTGCAAGGCCGGTTCCGGCACGTGTCGATCGGCGCCGCGGCGCCCGTGCCGGGCGAGCGAGCGCTCGGCTGGATCGCGCATTACGCGATCGGCATCACGTTCGCGACACTGCCGGTCGTGGTTGCAGGCCCGGAATGGATCATCACGCCGACGCTGCTCCCTGCAATCATCGCCGGCCTCGCCAGCGTGGCCGCGCCATTTTTGGTGATGCAACCCGCGTTCGGCTTCGGCATCGCGGCGTCGCGTACGCCGCACCCGCGCGTTGCGCGCCGGCGCAGCATCGTCGCGCATCTGTCGTACGGCATGGGGCTCTATCTGTCGGCGTTCGCGCTCGCAGCGCTGGCCCGTTGAGCACACGGCTTCGCCAAAAAAGCCGTAAGAGGTAGCGTCGGCTCAACCGAGCAGACGTCGACGCCCACGCAAGCGCATCGTCGACCGTCGTGACAGGCACATCGCCCTGCGCGAGCCGGACCAAGGCCGCGCCGGGCATCAACACCGGCGCATCGACGATGAAGATGCCCATTCCGGTATGCGGGCAAATGCGGCGTGCTTGCGCGCCACCTCCCAGTGTTTCCGCTGTTTTCAAACCGCTCATCCGCGCGCCCGATGGCGGCGCACATCACTCCCCGCCGCAGTCGATCAGGTTGTGCCGCATGCGCCCGAGCAGCCGCACCAGCGTATCGTGCTCGTCGGGCGTGAAGCCGCGCAGCCCGTCGTCGGAGACGGTGTCGCCCACTTCGAGCATCTGCGGAAAGATCTCGCGCGACTTGTCGGTCAGCCGGATCACGAACGCGCGGCGGTCGTCGTCGTTCGCGATGCGCTCGATCCAGCCATAGCTTTCCATCCGGTCGAGCAACCGCGTCAGCGAGATCGGCGTGATCTCGAGCCATTCGGCGAGCCGCGCCTGATTCATCTCGCCCTTCCACGTCAGGTACGCGAGCACGCGGCTTTGTGCCCGTGTCAGCCCGATGCGCTTCGCGCGCCGGTCGAACAGGCGTCCGTTCAGGCGGGCGACGTCGGCAATCAGATAGCCGATCCGGTTCTCGTAAGTCTTGTCCATCCGCGGATTATAGGGTCAAGCCTGGAACGGCCCGCGGCCCGTGGCCTGGCAATAAGCGGATATATAATAAGCGTGCTTACAATTACCGCCACGCAGGATCGCCGCCCACGGCGACCGCCCCACGGAGACACCCGCTTGAGCCCCGCCGCCGACGCCCCCGCCTCGCCCGCCCTGAACCGGCCGATGCTGACCCTGTCGATCATGCTTGCCACGCTGATCCAGACCCTCGACAGCACGATCGCGAACGTCGCGCTGCCACACATGCAGGGCACGCTGTCCGCGTCGCAGGACGAGATCACGTGGGTGCTGACCTCCTATATCGTCGCTGCGGCGATCGCGACGCCGCTCACCGGCTGGCTGTCCGACCGGCTCAGCGTGAAGCGGCTGCTGATCGTGTCGATCGCGGGCTTCACGGTCGCGTCGGCGCTGTGCGGGCTGTCCGAGACACTCGTGCAGATCGTCGGCGCGCGCCTGCTGCAGGGCGTGTTCGGCGCCGCGCTGGTGCCGCTGTCGCAGTCGATCCTGCTCGACATCAACCCGCGCGAGAAACAGGGCCAGGCGATGGCGATCTGGGGGATGGGCGTGATGGTCGGCCCGATCCTCGGCCCGACGCTCGGCGGCTGGCTCACCGACAGCTACAACTGGCGCTGGGTGTTCTTCATCAACGTGCCGATCGGCGCGTTCGCGCTCGCTGGCGTGATGACCTTCCTGCCCGCGCGCGCGCCGCGCCCGCATGTGAAATTCGACGCGTTCGGCTTCGCGACGCTGGCGCTCGCGATCGGCGCGTTCCAGGCGATGCTCGACCGCGGCGAACAGCTCGACTGGTTCGGCTCGTACGAGATCCGCATCGAGGCGATCGTCGCGGTGCTCAGCTTCGCGTTCTTCCTCGTGCATACGGCGACCGTCGGCAAGGCGTCGTTCTTCAAGTCGGAACTGCTGCGCGACCCGAACTTCGCGACGGGCACGCTGTTCATCTTCGTGGTCGGCGCGGTGCTGTACGCAACGCGCGCGCTGCTGCCGCCGATGCTGCAGAACCTGATGGGCTACCCGGTCGCGACGACGGGCCTCGTCACCGCGCCAAGCGGCGCCGGCACGATGATCGCGATGCTGTTCGTCGGAAGGCTGCTGAAATACGTGGATGCGCGGATGCTGCTGCTCGCGGGGCTGTCGATTTCCGCGCTCGCGCTATGGCAGATGATGCAGTACACGGTCGTGCTGTCCGAAGCGGACATCGTGTGGCCGGGCGTGGTGCAGGGCTTCGGGCTGGGGCTCGTGTTCGTGCCGTTGAGCGCGCTGTCGTTCTCGACGCTGCCGCCCGACCTGCGCGCGGACGGCACGGCCACCTACAGCCTGATGCGCAATATCGGCAGCAGTATCGGCATCTCGATCGTGCAGACGCTGATGACGCGCAACACGCAGGTCGCGCATGCCGACCTCGCGACCCACATCACGCCGTTCAACCCGGCCGTGCAGGCGATGGCCGGCAGTCGCCTCGACATCGCGCTGCTCGACCGCACGATCAACCAGCAGGCGTCGATGATCGCGTACCTGAACGACTTCAAGCTGATGTTCGTCGCGACGCTGCTGATGATTCCGCTGCTGCTGCTGATCCGGCCGCCGCAGAAAGCAGCGAGCGTGGAGATCGCGCACGCGGCGATGGATTAACGGGCGCACGCGCGGCGCACGCCCGCTTCGCCCCGCGTCAGGCCTTCATCGTGCCCGTGCGCACGTAGCGCTCGTGCCACGACAGCGCCTCGGCGAGCAGGTGCGGCGTGTGCTTGCCGAAGCTTTCGCGCGACGCACGCTCGAAGTAATCCTCGAGCATCGGCCGGTAGTCGGGATGCGCGCAGGTCGCGATGACCTTGCGTGCACGCTGCTTCGGCGACAGGCCGCGCAGGTCCGCGAGGCCCTGCTCGGTGACGACCACCGCGACGTCGTGCTCGGTATGGTCGACGTGGCTCGCCATCGGCACGATTCGCGAGATCGCGCCGCCCTTCGCGGTACTCGCCGACATGAAGCACGACAGGTAGCCGTTACGCGCGAAGTCGCCCGAACCGCCGATGCCGTTCTGGATCTTCGTGCCCATCACATGCGTCGAGTTCACGTTGCCGTAGATGTCGGCCTCGATCATCCCGTTCATCGCGATGCAGCCGAGACGGCGCACGAGCTCCGGATGGTTGCTGATCTCCTGCGGGCGCAGCACGATCTTCTCGCGGAACGTCGCGATTTCGTCGGCGAAGCGCTGCACGGCGGCCGGGCTCAGCGACAGCGCGGTGGCCGACGCGAAGTCCAGCGTGCCGTCCTGGAGCAGGTCGAGCATGCCGTCCTGGATCACTTCGGTGTACGCGGTCAGGTGCGAGAAGCCGGCCGAGCTGAGCTCCGCGAGCACCGCGTTCGTGATGTTGCCGACGCCCGACTGCAGCGGCAGCAGGTTTTCCGGCAGGCGGCCACGCTTCACTTCGTGACGCAGGAAGTCGATCAGTTGATGCGCGATCTGCTTGGACGTCTCGTCCGGCGCGGAGAACGCGTTGCTGCGATCCGGCGCGTCGGTTTCGACGATCGCGACGATCTTGTCGGCCGGGCAGCGCAGGTACGGCTCGCCGATCCGGTCGTCGCTCTTCGTCAGCGGAATCGGCTTGCGGTGCGGCGGCAGCGCGGTGCCGTAGTAGACGTCGTGCATTCCGTCGAGGCCGAGCGGCTGGCGCGAGTTGACCTCGAGGATCACGTGCTTCGCGCGTTCGAGCCAGGTCTTGTTGTTGCCGATCGACGCGGACGGAATCAGCAGCCCGTCCTCGCGGATGCCCGCGACTTCGACGATCGCGACATCGAGATCGCCGTACAGCCCGAACCATGCGTACTGTGCGACGTGGCTCAGGTGGACGTCCTGGTAGTCGACTTCGCCGCCGTTGATCTTGTCGCGCAACGTCGGGTCGGACTGGTACGGCAGGCGCATCGAGATGCCGTTGGTGCGGGCGAGCGCGCCGTCGAGTTCCGGCGCGGTCGACGCGCCCGTCAGCACGTTGATCCGGAAGTCCTCGCCGCGCGTGTGCGCCGCGTCGATGTGGGCGGCAAGCGCGGCCGGTACGGCCTTCGGATAGCCCGACCCCGTGAAGCCGCTCATGGCGACGGTCATGCCGGGGCGGATCAGCGCGGCGGCTTCGTCGGCGGTGCGGACGAGCGAACGCAGGGCGGGAGCGAGGATGCGTGATGAAGACATGGCTGGTTTCTGACGCTTTGGTCTGTCGTTGACGTCGCTGGGGGTGTCTCCTGAGCGACATGAAGCCCTTGGGGCCGCGAGGGGCGGCCGGCACCACAGGCACGGTCGGAGTATCGCAGAGGCGATCACCGCGAAATGTCCGCTAAATGCAAAAGATCCTTGCCGGATTTGCCGGGTATCGAACGGCCGTTCTGTGACAGACGCTCCGTTTAAATCGGATGCACACGAAAGGTGCATGAAAGCATCGGGCAGAAAGACCGGTCGACGATCGCCAACTCATGCGTGTCAATCGACGGATTTCCACCGCAATTTATCGCCAGCCAATCGGCAATGACCGACATCCGTCCGGCGCGGCCAATTGTCACCCGATGCGGCGTATCCCGGCCTGACGCACGTCAAGTTCGCACGCGCCGCGCGACGCTCACCGGGAAGCGCGAAAAGCACCGTCGCACCGGCCTGTGAGGCCCGTCCGTCCTTGACAGCCGCGTGGCGCGAACCACACTGGAATACGGATCCCGCAACCCTGTCTGACCGCCCTTTCGCGCCCGCGCTTTTTGGCTGGCCGATCGACGCAAGACGCGGTAACACTCCCTCATGTCAGGACATTGATCGAATAAAAAGCAACAAATTACAATTCCGTATATATTTCGCCGATGGACCAAAGAAAAACCGCCACACGTTCCGAACCGCCCCTGCCTCGCACCTGGGATGCGCGGCTCGCGCGCTCGCTTGTCCGACCGCTCGTCGACACGCCCGTCACCCCGAATCACCTCACCACAGTTCGTCTGCTGATCGGCCTCGCCGGCGCCTGGTGCCTCGCGCACGGCGGCTTCGGCTGGAGCAATGCAGGCGCGTTCCTGATCGTGCTGTCGAACTTCGTCGACCACACCGATGGCGAGCTCGCACGCATCAGCGGCAAGTCGAGCAAGATCGGTCATTTTTACGACCTCGCGGCAGACGCGCTCGTCACGGTCGCGCTGTTCGTCAGCATGGGGGTCGGTATCGTCGCCCAGGGCGGCCAGATGGCCGCGTCGCCGGTGCTGCTCGGCGCGGTGGCCGGCGCGGCCGTCGCGCTGATCTTCTTCCTGCGCATGCGGATCGAATCGTTCGCCGGCAAGGCCGGCACCAAGCAGGCATTCGCCGGCGGCTTCGAAACCGAAGACGTGCTCTACCTGCTGCCGCTCGTGACGCTGTTCGACGGCGTCGAGCCGTTCCTGCTCGCGGCGTCGATCGGCGCCCCGCTGTTCGCCGCCTGGGTCGTGATCGACTGGTGGCGCATCGTCCGGCGCGGCAACGTTGCTCAGAATCCCACCGAAATCCAGGCTTCCAAATGAATAGCACGCGCGACGACTCCGTGCTGAGCCCGGCACGCCCCGCGCCCGTGCGCGCGGCCGCGGCCGATCCCGATCGCACCGTGGCCGACTGCGTCGGCCCGCTCGACCTCGACCGCCTGCGCGGCGACTACACGCGCCAGGGCTCGTTCCTGTACCTCGACGCATTCCTGCCGGCCGACGCGCACGCGAAGCTGGCGGACGCCGCCCGTGCGATGCAGGCCGGCCTGAACCGCAATTACCTGCCCGGCCACAAGCAGGGCGGCAGCGTGAGCCGCCATACGATCGACGAGCAGGCGCCGTACATCGCCGAACTGTATCGCTCGAAGGCGCTCCTCTCCTTCCTCGAGAAAGTCACGGGCGACAAGCTGATGCTGTCGCCGGACGACGATCCGCACGCATACGCGCTGTATTACTACACGAAGCCCGGCGACCACATCGGCTGGCACTACGACACGTCGTACTACGACGGCCGCCGCTACACGCTGCTGATCGGCGTGATCGACGAATCGTCGTGCCGGCTCGACTACGAGCTGCACACGCGCAATCCGGACGTCGCCGACGAACCGGGCTCCGTCCAGATCGCCGACGGCGGCATCGTGCTGTTCGACGGCGACAAGCTGCGCCACCGCATCACGCCGCTCGGCCAGAACGAGATGCGCGTGTCGCTCACCTTCGAATACGTGACGAACCCCGGCATGCGGCCGTGGAAGCGCTTCATCTCGAACATGAAGGACGCGATCGCGTATTTCGGTTTCCGCCAGGTGTTCAAGCAACTGGCGACGCGACGCACGACCGGGTCATGACACGCGCCGGCCTCATCCTGCTGTCCCTCGGGACCGCACTCTTCGTCGCACTCCTTGCATGGCAGGGCGTTGGCGCGGTCGCGTCCACGTTCCTCGCGGCCGGCTGGGGGCTTGCGCTCGTCGCGGCGTTCCACGTCGTGCCGCTCGTGATCGACGCGATCGCGATCTCCGTGATGTTCCGCCCCGGCCAGCCGGGCGCCGAGCTCGGAAACGCGCTGCGCGCGCGCTGGGTCGGCGAATCGGTGAACAGCCTGCTGCCCGCCGGGCAGATCGGCGGCCCCGTGCTGATGGTGCGCCACCTCGCGCAGCGCGGCACGCGGATGGCCGACGCGGCGGCGGCCGTCACCGTCAGCACGACGATGCAGGCGCTCGCGCAGATGGCATTCGCGCTGATCGGCATCGCCGCATTCAGCCTGTACGCGACGCACGAATCGGTCGCGCACCTGCGCACGCCCGCGCTGATCGCCACCGGCGTGCTCGGCGCCCTCGCCGCGCTGTTCTACATGGCGCAGCGGCGCGGGCTGTTCGGCCGCGGCCTGCGCCTCGCGTCGAAGCTGCTCGGCCCGCGCGACTGGTCGTCGCTGGCCACCCGCGCCGACGCGATCGATGACGCGGTCGGCGCGCTGTACCGCGATCGTGCGAAGGTCGCGAAGACGTTCGCACTGAGTCTCGTCGGCTGGATCGTCGGTACCGCGGAAGTGTGGCTCGCGCTGCACTTCCTCGGGCACCCGGTGAGCTGGCTCGACGCGCTGCTGCTCGAGAGCGTCGGCCAGGCCATTCGTGGCGCGGCCTTCGCGATCCCGGGCTCGCTCGGCGCGCAGGAAGGCGGTTACCTGCTCCTCGCGCCGCTGGTCGGACTGCCGCCCGACGCGGCGCTCGCGCTGTCGCTTGCGAAACGCGCACGCGAACTCGCGCTCGGCCTGCCCGGCCTGCTCTATCTGCATTTCAGTGAAAGAAACTGGCAGCGGCGCCGTGCGCCGCAGCCGCTCGCCGACTGATCGTTCAGATCCGCCGGCTTTTTGGTTGGAGAACCCATGCGAGCCATCATTCTTGCGGCAGGCCTCGGCTTGCGCCTGCAACAACCGCCCGAGGCGCAGTTCCCGAAGTGCCTGCTGCGCTTCGACGACGTTTCGCTGCTCGAGCGCCATCTGCGCGTACTCGATGCCGCGGGCGTCGACGAGATCGTGCTCGGGCTGGGCTTCCAGTCCGAGAAGGTCGAGCAGGAATTGAAGCGCCTCGGCCGCCAGGCCGAGATCGTGATCAACGACCGCTACGACCTCGGCAGCGTGCTGACCGTGCATACCGTCGCCGATGCGATGACGCGCGGCGGCGACGTGCTGCTGATGGACGCCGACGTGCTGTATGACGAGAACATCCTGCACGCGCTGGTGGCCGATGCCGACAAGGCGGTCGATCGCCTGCTGATCGATCGCGACTTCGAGGCCGGCGACGAACCGGTCAAGCTGTGCCTGAAAAACGGCGTGCCGGTCGAGCTGCGCAAGCAGCTCGCGGTCGACCTCGAGTACGACACGATCGGCGAATCGGTCGGCTTCTTCCGCTTCACCGAAGGCACCGCGCGCCGTCTTGCGACGATCGTCGCGGGCTACGTCGACAGCGGCCGCGCGAACATGCCGCACGAGGAAGCCGTGCGCGACCTGCTGCTCGAAGGCGGTCATTCGTTCGACGTCGCCGACGTCACCGGCTCGCCGTGGATCGAGATCGACTTCCCGAACGACGTCAACCGCGCCACGCAAGAAATCCTCCCCCTGATTCAACGCACCACCGCAGGAGTCGCACGATGAACGCACGCGAACCCAACTTCACCGAATCGCGCAGCGCACGCCTGCGCCGCATGCTCGTCAGCAGCGACCTCGAATTCCTGATGGAAGCGCACAACGGCCTGTCCGCGCGGATCGTCCGCGAAGCCGGCTTCAAGGGCATCTGGGCATCTGGCCTCGCGATCTCCGCGCAGTTCGGCGTGCGCGACAACAACGAAGCGAGCTGGACCCAGGTCGTCGACGTGCTCGAATTCATGGCAGACGCGAGCGACCTGCCGATCCTGCTCGACGGCGACACCGGCTACGGCAACTTCAACAACGTCCGCCGCCTCGTGAAGAAGCTCGAGCAGCGCGGCATCGCCGGCGTCTGTATCGAGGACAAGCAGTTCCCGAAGACCAACAGCTTCATCGGCGGCGAGCGCCAGCCGCTCGCGGAAATCGACGAGTTCTGCGGCAAGATCAAGGCCGGCAAGGATTCGCAGACCGATCCCGACTTCTCGATCGTCGCGCGCGTCGAGGCGCTGATCGCGGGCTGGGGGATGGATGAGGCGCTGCGCCGCGCGAACGCGTATGCGGAAGCCGGCGCCGACGCGATCCTGATCCACAGCAAGCTGTCGCGCCCGGACGAGATCCTGCAGTTCGCGCGTGAATGGAGCGGCAAGGCGCCGCTCGTGATCGTGCCGACCAAGTACTACAGCACGCCGACCGACGTGTTCCGCCAGGCCGGCATCAGCACCGTGATCTGGGCGAACCACCTGATCCGCGCATCGGCATCCGCGATGCAGGCAACCGCGCGCGAGATCTACGAGAGCGAAACACTGATCAACGTCGAGGACCGCGTTGCATCGGTCAACGAGATCTTCCGCCTGCAGGACGCCGACGAATACTCGGCTGCCGAGCGCATCTACCTGTCGTCGTCGTCGCTCGCGTCGAACGCGGCGATCGTGCTCGCCGCGAGCCGCGGCAAGGGCCTCGAAGCCGTGACCGAAGACAAGCCGAAGGTCATGCTGCCGGTCGCCGGCAAGCCGCTGCTGCGCTGGCTCGTCGACGGCTTCAAGACGCACGGCGTGAACGACATCACCGTGGTCGGCGGTTATCGCGCCGACGCGATCGACACGTCGGGCATCAAGCTCGTCGTCAACGAGCGCCATGCGCAGACGGGCGAACTCGCATCGCTCGCGTGCGCGGCCGAACGCCTGACCGGCGACACCGTGATCTCGTACGGCGACCTGCTGTTCCGCAGCTACATCGTGCGTGACCTCGCGGAGAGCGAGGCCGAGTTCAGCGTGGTGGTCGATTCGTCGCTCACGGAGACCAACCAGAGCGTGCGCGATTTCGCGCTCTGCTCGGCTGAAGACGATCGCGGCCTGTTCGGCCAGAAGACGTATCTGCAGCGTGTATCGAGCGACGTCGCCGCAGGCACGCCGCACGGCCGCTGGATCGGCCTGCTGAACGTGCGCGGCGCCGGTGTCGACCGACTGAAGGCGACGCTCGCGACGCTGCAGGCGCGCGACGATTTCGACACGCTCGACATCCCGTCGCTGCTCAACGAGCTGATCGCCGCCGGCGAGAAGATCGAGGTGCAGTACGTGCACGGCCACTGGCGCGGCGTCAACGATCTCGAAGACTTCCGCCGCGCGGGCGACTTCGCGCACGGCCAGACGCCGCTGTCCGAACCGGGCGCCGGCAACGGGGGCGCGCAATGATCGAAGCGGCCCAGTTCGTCGAGGCCGCGCGCGAGCGCGGTTTCGACTGGTACGCGGGCGTGCCCTGCTCGTACCTGACGCCGTTCATCAATTACGTGCTGCAGGACCCGACGCTGAATTACGTGTCGGCCGCGAACGAAGGCGACGCGGTCGCGCTGATCGCAGGCGCGACGCTCGGCGGCAAGCGCGGCATTGCGATGATGCAGAACTCGGGGCTCGGCAACGCGGTGAGCCCGCTCACGTCGCTCACGTGGACGTTCCGCCTGCCGCAGTTGCTGATCGTCACGTGGCGCGGCCAGCCGGGCGTGGCCGACGAGCCGCAGCACGCGCTGATGGGCCCGATCACGCCCGCGATGCTCGACACGATGGAGATCCCGTGGGAGACGTTCCCGACCGACCCCGAACAGGTCGGCCCGGCACTCGACCGCGCGATCGCGCACATGGACGCGACGGGCCGCCCGTACGCGCTCGTGATGCAGAAAGGCAGCGTCGCGCCGTATGAACTGAAAGCGAACCCGGCCGCGAAGCCGCGCGCGCATGTCGCCGCGCAATCGTCGTCGCGCGCCGCATCGGCCGAAGCATGGCCGACCCGCCAGGACGCGCTGCAGCGCGTGATCGCGCACACGCCGGTCGATTCGACCGTCGTGCTCGCGTCGACCGGCTTCTGCGGTCGCGAACTCTACGCGATCGACGATCGCCCGAACCAGCTGTACATGGTCGGCTCGATGGGCTGCGTGACGCCGATGGCGCTCGGCCTCGCGCTCGCGCGCCCCGACCTGCGTGTCGTTGCGGTCGACGGCGACGGCGCCGCGCTGATGCGCATGGGCGTGTTCGCGACGCTCGGCACCTACGGCCCGGCGAACCTCACGCACGTGCTGCTCGACAACGGCGCGCACGAATCGACGGGCGGCCAGGCCACCGTGTCGCAACATGTTTCGTTCGCGGGTGTTGCCGCCGCGTGCGGGTATGCGTCGGCGGTCGAAGGCGACACGCTCGACGTGCTCGATGCGGCGCTTGCCGGGTCGCACGACGGTACGCAGTTCGTGCGGCTGGCGATCCGCACCGGCGTGCCCGACGGCCTGCCCCGCCCGACCGTTACGCCGGTCGAGGTCAAGACCCGTCTGATGCGGCACATCGGCGCCGCGCAGACCGAAGCCCACGTTGAAGGAGCCCTTTGATGCTGCTGCTGAACCCCGGCCCGGTCACGCTCACCGAACGCGTGCGCCGCAGCCTGCTGCAACCCGACCTGTGCCATCGCGAAAGCGAATTCTTCGATCTGCAGGATGAGGCGCGTGCGCGTCTCGTCGCCGCGTATGAGCTTGATCCGGCCGAGTGGACGGCGGTGCTGATGACGGGGTCGGGCACGGCCGCTGTCGAAAGCATGATCGCGGCGCTCGTGCCGAAGGACGGCAAGCTGCTCGTGATCGAGAACGGTGTGTATGGCGAGCGGATTACGCAAATCGCGACGCAGTATGGCATCGCGCATGATGTGCTCAAGCATGAGTGGATGCAGGCGCCTGATCTCGCGCAGATCGGCGCGCGGCTCGATGCGGGTGGGTACTCGCATGTTGCCGTGATTCATCATGAAACGACGACGGGTCGGCTGAATGATCTCCGTGCGATTGCCGAGGTGTGCCGTTCGCGCGGCGTGAAGATGCTCGTTGATGGTGTGAGCAGCTTTGGTGCTGAAGCGATCGATTTTGCCGGCGGTGATATCGATGCTGTTGCCGCGACCGCGAACAAGTGCCTGCATGGTGTGCCGGGCGCGGCGTTCGTGATCGTGCGCCGTAGCGCGCTCGTGAAAGCTGCGAGCCGGACTTATTACCTCGATCTCGGTCGTCTCGCGAAGCTGCAGGATCAGCGGAATACGCCGTTTACGCCGTCCGTGCATGCGTACTACGCACTTGTCGAGGCGCTGCGTGAGTTTGACGAAGCTGGCGGCTGGCGTGCACGGCATGCGCATTACAAGGCGCTGGCTGATCAGGCCCAAGCCGGGCTTGCTGCGCGCGGGATGCCGCTGGTGCTGCCGGAAGGTGAATCGTCGGTTGTGTTGCGTGCGTATCGGTTGCCGCAGGGTGTCACGTACGAAACGCTGCACGACGGGCTGAAGGCGCGTGGCTTCGTGATCTATGCGGGGCAAGGTGGCTTGTCGAAGGAACTGTTCCGGATTTCGACGATGGGCGCGATTCAAGCGGCTGATGTTGAGCGGTTGCTGGAGGGGTTTACGGCGCTGACGCGGTAAGCGCTGCCCTCACCTTCGTCTACGAAAGGCCCGCAAGGGCCTTTTTTATTGTTCGCTCATTGCTCGGAGACGCAGGGGGCACTGTCGGCGTTCGGCCACTATGAGCCGTTCGACCGCATGGCTGAAATCGCCGACAATTGGTGCCAGGAAAACTCTTATAGTGGAAATCCTGCGCCCCTATGTACTCCATCGCTCTCGGACTGCTCACGCTCGATTTCGACACCGCCCTGATCATGGTATCGAACAATGGCGACTATGACTGGATGAACGAGGAATGGCGCGATATACGGCAGGAAATTGTAATCCTTCAAGGTGAAACTTCGGCCAAAGTCATTGGGGTGACGGGCCGGTTTGCCGAGAAAGGCCCACATACGGTCGAGATCATTTCGCCGCACATCTTTATTGAAAGCGAAGTCGTTGAACACCTCTTGACGAAACCCGATACGGCTGGCCTTAGCGAGACCAACGTGTGGGGAGCTGTGCGCACCAAGCGCTTCTCATGGGGAAAACTGATCTCGCTGAACTGGAGGGAGTTGGGCTACGCACCGGGTGGTATGGAATATTGCATTCTCCCAACGGATGGTCCTGCGATCTCGATGGGTTTCCTTCGTCTGGATTGGAACGGCCTTCGCATTCGCCCTTCATCTTGAAGCACCGTGGGTAGGGTGACTATCGACTGGGCTATTGTGCTCTAGGTGTATGTCCGCTTCCGGTAATGTCGAGCGACCCTTGTGGGTCGCTTCCTGACATTCACATCACATCAGTTGTGAATGTCAGGTTCACCGCAAGCGTATGTGTGCTTCCGACCCTGAACCGGAGCTTGGTGCTTCGAAACCCCATCATCACGTAGTGGCATGACTCAAACCAAACAGCCTTTGGCGAACCAGGGGCGGCTCATGGTCACAAGCCATCTTTTACTTCTGTTTAATGAATTTCACATTTCCAAAAGAAAATACCTGACGATCCCCCGCATTGGTTGTATAAGAGCGGGAGCCACTCATTAGTAGCGCCCCTGCATTGTTGAGCGAACCAGCCCAGGAATCAACAAGAACAAACCTCGCGTCACTAGGCCTTTCAGCCACCATAAAACCTATACCCGCAAAATCATTGCTTGCATTCTTCAATGTGTAATACCATCTGGCAGCATCGCCGTTAACGATCTTATAGCTGACCTCGCCTTCCGGAGTGTTTTTTGCAGTAAAAATACCGGCAAACTGTCCATTTGACGGTGTGGACTCTGTAACTTTCAGCGTATGTTGACCGTCTTCGCTTACATAGGTACCAACAAGTTGAATGGTCACGATTGTTTTCCTCAGATTTGCAAGTGTCAGATTTTGGAAAATGACAGCATATTTTCAGGCGAACATCACGAGACAGCGCCAGAACAAACGCCGACAAATGAGAATGTCGACGATGCAAACCATATATGCATGAGAAATTATTTTCAAATAATTTCTACACTTCAAATGGCGCGGACAATAGTTTCTCCATCTCCACACCGTCACACGAAAGATCAAAAATTCCGAAAAGGTTATCTTCTGCTTTTGACAAACCGAAACACTTCACCCACTTGGCCGGCTTTAGTAAATTAATTTACTTTCCATTCACAAATTCAAATAAATACCCGCCCCCTGCGCACGCAGCTTCCGTCCCGTTACGTAGAATGGCTGTTGTGAGTCGTAAACGGCATTCAAGAGAATCCATGAAAATCCTTTTCTCCATCGTGACCATGAAAGTCACTCGCTTCGCCCCACTGCTGGCGCTCATCGCCGCCCCCGCCGTTCAGGCTGCCGACAACCAGGTTTGCGGCGACGATACCGTCACGGCCGTCGCCCGCTGGGCCGGCATTGCCAGCGCCCGCATTGCCACGCGCGACGCGAACCGACTCGTCATCGCGTCGGCGTGCAAGGTCATGCCGAATGCACCCGAAACGACGATCGCGGCCGTCGCATTCGATTCGCTGCCCAAGAGCAAGAACCCGGACGAAAGCAACAAGCTGCAGGTCATCGCGCTCGTCGAAGGTGGCAAGGTCGTGGCGGCCGAAAAGTCGGTGGTCGAAGAGGATGCGGCGACGGAGATCGGCGAGAACAGCTATCGCATCGATACGGCGCCGTACCGGCTGTCGCCCGATGTGCGGGCATTCGGCGTCGTATTCACGAGCAGCGCGCGCGGGGCGAGCTGTCCTGATGCCGACGCGAGCGAGGAACTGACGCTGTGGGTACGGGAAGGCAACCGCATCCGTCCGGTGTTCGGCACCAACCTCTACGGGTGGGTCAGCGTTGAAGGCGAAGCCTGCGGCCCGGGCGTCGGCGACGCGAGCAGCGAAGAGGCACGCATGACGATCGCCGTCGAGAAAGCGTCGAGCCACGGCTTCGCGGACTTGTCGATCACGGCACACATCACCAAGACGCAGCGTAAGGACGGAAATTACTCGGATACAGGCAAGCGCACCGCGCGCACGATCGTCCACTACGACGGAAAAACGTATGGGATCGATATGTTCCGAAACTTCTGGTATTCGCCTGCCGCAATGAAGCGCTTCAAGTAAGGCCGAGGCGGGGCACCACCCCACCCGTCTACTCTGCCACCTTCGCCCCGATCGCCTCACCCGACGTCGGTATCCGCCGCGCGTCGTCACGCACACGTCGCGCCTCGCGCGCCGTATAGCGATCCTTCAGCCGCAGGAACGGCTTCTCGACGAGAAAGTAGCTAGCCGTCGCGGCCATCAGCGCCCACACGATTCCAAGCGGAAACGCATGCGGAACCTGTAAATCCGGATTAGCAAACGGCTGCTGCCAAAGATAAAGACTGAACGAGATCGTGCCGACGAACACGACCGGCCGAGCACGCAACCATCGCGCACACCAGAACTCGTTACGGAAATTCAGCACGACGATCACGATCGCGATCAGCGCGGCTTCGACCGTCACGCCGTACGTCGCATTCCAGAACCCGCCGAGCCGGTGTTCGGCGAGCGGCATGCCGATCAGCACGACAACGATGATCGCCGTCACGATCTGCGCCTCGCCACGCCACGTCCGAATCCACGCTTCGAGCCGTTCGCGGTTGAGCGACGCATAGCATCCGATCAGGATCGAATCGACGCCCGTGTGCAGCATCATCCCGAGTTGCCCGCGCAGCGCGGGCGCAGCGAAATACGTAACAGCGCGCACCAGCGGCACGATCAGGATCAACGCAGCCAGCCAGCGCGTACCGCCGCGGCGCATCCCGTACACGAACAGCAGCGGCCAGAACCAGTAGAACTGTTCCTCGAGCGCGAGCGACCAGAAATGGCCGAGATACCACGCGCCGTCCGGATGCAGCGTGTTGTCGCCGGTCAGCCCGAACCACGCCGAGTAATTCCACAGGTGAAGCGCCGCATACAGCCACTGCCGGCGGTCGACGTCGAACCAGCCGGTGAAGGCCACGATCGCGACCGCCGCGAGATACACGTAACAGGCCGGCCAGATCCGCAACGCGCGGCGCACGTAGAACGACGTCAGCGCGATGCCGCCCGTGCGCGCGAACTCGGCGCGCAACACGTTGGTGATCAGGAAGCCGCTGAGGACGAAGAAGATCAGCACGCCGAGCCGGCCGTCGGCGATCAGCCGCAACGGCGCGTACCAGCCCGTATAGCCGCCGGGCAGCACGTGCTCCGCGTGTCCGACCACAACCATCGCGACCGCGACGGCGCGCAACCCGGTCAACTGCGTGACGCGATGGTTCATCGGCTGGTTTCCGTTGGCACGGTGGATGGGCAGCAGACCGGCGCCCCGCTTCGGCACACCGATATGCCGCCGGGATTTTGTATGAAAAATATCGGAATGAAATTGCTTCAAAAATCACCGGGCCGGCACCGGCGGTCGCGCACGCCGCAACGAGCCGACGTCCGGCGTGGCGAATGGGCATAATGACAAGCCTTGTCCGGCGGCGGCCGGTCCGATGCCAACACAACGATTTTTGCGGCGGCGCAATATCCGTAGTCCCCCGCCCGCACACCGGCCCGCGCCTCGTCCGCCTCCTGCCGACCCTTACCCGGAGCCTGCCTGTGTACCCACCGATCGAACCCTACGCCCACGGCCACCTCGACACCGGCGACGGCCATCGCATCTACTGGGAGCGCTGCGGCAACCCGGCCGGCAAGCCCGCCGTGTTCCTGCACGGCGGCCCCGGTGCCGGCTGCAGCCCCGACCATCGCCGCCTGTTCGATCCCGAGCGCTACGACATCCTGCTGTTCGACCAGCGCGGCTGCGGGCGCTCGACGCCGCATGCAAGCCTCGAGAACAACACGACCTGGCATCTGGTCGCCGACATCGAGCGCCTGCGCGAGATGGTCGGCGCGGAAAAGTGGCTCGTGTTTGGCGGCTCGTGGGGCAGCGCGCTGTCGATCGCGTACGCGGAAACGCACCCCGAGCGCGTGAGCGCACTGGTCGTGCGCGGCATCTTCACGATGCGTCGCGCGGAACTGCTGTGGTACTACCAGGAAGGCGCGTCGTGGCTGTTCCCCGACCTGTGGGAAGCCTTCGTCGCACCGATTCCGGAAGCCGAGCGCGGCGACCTGATGGCCGCCTACCATCGCCGGCTGACCGGCAACGACGAAGCCGCGAAGCTCGAGGCCGCGCGCGCATGGAGCATCTGGGAAGGCCGCACGATCACGCTGCTGCCCGACCCCAAACTCGCCGCGTACTTCGCGGACGGTCACTACGCACTCGCGTTCGCGCGGATCGAGAATCACTACTTCGTGAACAAGGGCTTCGTCGAGGAAGGCCAGCTGCTGCGCGACGCGCATCGCCTCGCCGGCATCCCGGGCGTGATCGTGCAGGGTCGCTATGACATCGCGACGCCTGCACGCACTGCGTGGGAGTTGTCCAAGGCATGGCCGGATGCGACGTTCGAGATCGTGCCCGGCGCCGGGCATGCGTACAACGAGCCGGGGATCCTGGAAGCGCTGATCGCGGCAACGGACCGGTTCGCCGCGTAGTCCGCACAAACGCAACACAACGCGGCGCGTGCTGCCGTGCCTGCCGGCACGCGCACGCGCCGCCCGATCAGAGCGCGGTTTCGACGATCGTCCTGCCGCTGATCGCCCGCTCGACGAGCTGTTCGTCACCGACCTTGCGGATCGCATCGTCGAGCAGCCCCTCCGGTTCTTCCGTCGCCACTTTCAGCAAGCCCGACAGCCCGCGCGCGTCGAGCACCACCAGCGTCTCCATCGAATCCGCGCGGCTCACAAGCACGCGGCGGAATGCCGGCCCCGCGCCGAAGCTCGCGCAGAGTGCAATCGTCTCGCTGCCAAGCGTGTAGTCGAAATTTTTGATCATGATCTGCCGCCGTTGCAGAGAAATGGCGCGGTGCCGTGACGTCGGTACGCTCGCGCGTGCCGCCGAAAGGACGGACGGGGTCCAAACCGTTCGCCGACAACACCATGCTAGGCGTACAGTATTAATGAAGACTTAAGGCGCCGACGGCGGCAGCGAAACCTCTCGCTTGTCCGCCGTCGACCTTTGATGCACGGTTAACCGATTACGCCGATGCGGCGTGAGCCTACCGCGGGCTGATCGAGAACAGCAGGCCGTCGGTATCGTTCGAGACCGCGGAGTAACGCAGCTTTCCGACGCTACGCTCGATCATTTTGGATTCCTTGCGACCTTCCATGGCGAGCTGGATCACGTTCACGACGGTTTTCGTATCGTCATGTTCCGCAGTAGCGGCCGGATTGACCGCTGCCGCGATCGTGACAAGGGTAGCGACGGACTTCAGCATCACCCCCGGCTCATCAACGCCGATGTGGATCACGAGTTCGCGAAGCGTTCCGTCGGACTTGTTGACGACACCGGCCAACGTGAGGTTGCGGCCGACCGACTGCTGAAAACCGTCATAAACGGTATCGTGAACGAGTTCGATTTCCGCGAGCGCGTCCTTGCCGCCCGCCGCGGAAACCCGGCGATTGTAGTTGCTGCGAAACTGCTGCGGTGTCAGGTCAAGCGACAGGCGCGGTGCGGCTGCGGTGCCCGGGCTCGACGCTGCGTCGACGGCGACATCATCTGCATGGTGGCCGGCGGCCTTGCCCGCGTCGTCCTGCCCCGGGTGGACTAGAGCGGCCACGATCACCGTCAATATCGCCGCCAATATGCCGCCGAAGAACAGTGACGCGCGCTTTGGCACTGCGCCCGTCTTGTTTCTGAAGAAGGACGGCCAGATCAAACCGATCATGGCCACGACAATGAACAGTAGGCTGACGCAACCCAACACCCCGGAAACAATACGCATTTTATTCATGCCCTTTTTTTGAATCGAGCATGATAACAAAACCCACACAACGCCTTACACGCTCCTTTCCGACTCCAGCGGCTCCACCGTCACACCGACCTTCAGCTCCTGATCCGCGCCACCGCCGCGAATCACGCCGCGCAGCGGCGTCACGTCCGCATAGTCGCGGCCGATCGACAGCATCACGTAGTCGTCGCCCGGCGCGCGATCGTTGGTCGGATCGAGCTGCAGCCAGCCGTTGTCCTCGGGCCACGCCGGGTCGTACACCTCGACCCACGCATGCGATGCATCGGCGCCGATCAGCCGCGGCTGCCCGGGCGGCGGCTGCGTGAGCAGGTAGCCGCTCACGTAACGCGCGGCCAGCCCGAGCGAGCGCAGTGCGCCGATCATCACGTGCGCGAAATCCTGGCACACGCCCTTGCGCAACCGCAACGCATCGAGCGCCGACGTCGTGATGTCGGTGCTGTTCGGCGTATACGCAAAATCGGCATGCACGCGCCGCATCAGATCCCACGCGGCCTGCACGAGCGGCCGTTGCGGCGTGAAGCTCGCGGCCGCATACGCGGCGAGTTCGGGATCGCACGCGACATGCGGCGACGTGAACACGAATTCGCTCGCCGCGTCGTAGGGCTGCCCCGCGCGGAACCGCAAGCGGTCGCGCACGGCTTCCCACGCAGTCGCCTGTTTCGCGTCGGGTTTCGCGATGGCGGGCGGCGGCTCGCCGCGCGCACCGCGCGACCACACGGGCGGCGTCACGCGTACCGTGCTGCGGCTGCGCACGAGCAGCGCGTCGTGCGGCTGGTTCAATGCAAACGACGCGCGCGCGTTGCCGAATGCATCGATCTCGGTACCGACCGATTCCGGCGCGGGATCGATGTCGAGCGCGAACGACAGCACCTGCTGGCGCGGCGTGACGAGCGGCTGCAGGCGTGCCTGGTGCTGCGCCGATTCGACGCGCGCCGCGTAACGGTATTCGGTGTCGTGCGTGACGCGCAGCAACCGGCCGGGCGCAACAGCGGCCGGTGCGGCCGGCGCCGATGCCGGTGCCGATGCGTTCCGCGCATTGCCGGAACCGGGTGGCGCTTTCGCCGCGCCTTTCGTCGTCACCATAACGTCCTGCCCGCCTCGCGCACGTGGCTGAAATAGCGCTCGCCGATCCGGTTCGACAATTCCCAGACCGCCTTCACCGTCGTGTCGAGCGCATCGAGCAGCTTGTCGTGCCGGCCGCCGTCGGCGGTCTCGCACAGCTCATGCAGCGACCACGTGGGGACGTCGGGAATCGTCTCGGCCAGCTCGGACAGCGCATAGCCTTCACTGCGCTCGACCTTCGTCAGTCGGCCGCGCAGCGCCTGCACGACCCAGCCGAGCGAGCGCGGGTTGTCGGTATCGAGCACGACGAGCGACAGCAGCGGCGCGACGTCGAAGCCGCGCTGGAACCGCGAACGGAACGTGATCGTACTGTCGAACAGTTCCAGCACGAGCTCGAAGCCATCCTGCCGGTGCACCGCGCCCTCGTCGAACGCAGCCTTCAGCACGCTGCACAGGAAATCCAGCCGGTCGATCTGCCGGCCGATCGACAACAGCCGCCAGCCGTCGTCGCGCGTCATGTTGTCGGTCTGCGCGCCCGTGATCGCGCCGAGCAGCAGGCCGAGGCGCTCCAGCAACTGCAGCGCCTCGTTGCCGATCTGCTCCTCGGCTTCCGGCAGGCCCGCGCTGTCCGCGAACAGCTGGGTCGCGTCGTCGATCAGCCGCCACTGATCGCTCGACAGCCGTTCGCGGATCGCGGCGGCCGCGCCGCGCATCCCGAACAGGCACGACGCGATGCCCGACGTGCGATCCGCGCCGCGCGTCAGCGACGTTGCGAGCGTGTGCTGGAACGCACGCGGCGCATCGACGGCGTTCGGTGCATCGGCCGCGATCAGGCCCGTGTCGCGGCACAGCGTGTCGAGCAGTTCCAGGTGCGCGGGGCTGTCGACATCGTCCTCGCCGCGCAGCCGTTCGAGCGCCGCACGCGCGAGGCGCATCAGGTTGGTCGCGCGCTCGGTGTAGCGACCGAGCCAGAACAGGTTCTCGGCCGCGCGGCTCGCGATCGCGCGCGGGCGTTCGACGAGGTCGTCGGGGCCGAGGTGCGTCTGCAGCAGCGTCGTCGAATCGACGATGCCTTCGGTCATCACCCATGTATCGACGGTGCTGCCGCCGCGCGGCATCGGCGCGTTGAACAGCGTGTCGCGCGTGCCGACCCGCGACAGCCCGCCCGGCAGGAGCCGCCAGCGCTGCGCGCCGTCGGCGAGCGCGAAGACGCGCAGCAGCACCGGCTTCGGCACGATGCGCGCGCCGCCATTGCTGTCGGGCGCGTCGTGGCGCGGCCAGGTCGGCGCCTGCGACAGCGGCAGGTCGGCCTGCACCGTGTAGTGTTCGGGCCGCGCGAGGATCCGCGCGCGCCACTCGGCCAGCTGCGCCTGCGTAAGCCGCGCGCCGATCACCGGCTCGAACGGGCCGCCGACCTGCACGTCGGGTGGATAGGATGCCTTCACGATGCTGCGCGCGAGATGCGGCATCGCGTCGTCGCACGCGGCCGCCTCACCGCACCACCATGAATGCACGGCCGGCAGCGTCAGCGTTTCGCCGAGCAGCCCTTCCGCGAGACGCGGCATGAAACCGAGCATCGCCGGCGATTCGAGGAAGCTCGAGCCCGGCGCGTTCGCGAGCAGCACGTTGCCCGCGCGCACGGCCTGCAGCAGCCCCGGCACGCCGAGCATCGAATCGGGCCGCAGTTCGAGCGGATCGAGCCACGCATCGTCGACGCGCCGCAGGATGCCGTGCACGGGTTCGAGCCCGGCCAGCGTCTTCAGGAAGACGCGGTTATCGCGCGCGGTCAGGTCGCCGCCTTCGACGAGCGTGAGGCCGAGGTAGCGCGCGAGATACGCGTGCTCGAAATACGTCGCGCTGTGCGGCCCCGGTGTGAGCAACACGATCCGCGAATTCTTGCGGGCCGGGCTGAGCGCCTGCATGCTCTGCAGCAGCGCGCGGTATGCGGATGCGAGCCGCTGCACGCGCAGCCCGCGAAACCCGCGCGGAAAGAGCCGCGACACGATCAGCCGGTTTTCGAGGAGGTAGCCGAGGCCGGCCGCGCCCTGCGTGTGCTGCGCGACGATCCGCCACTGCCCGTCCGGGCCGCGCGCGAGATCGAACGCGACGACGTGCAGCCAGGTATCGCCCGGCACGCGCGCGCCGCGCATCGCGCGCAGGTAGCCGGGATGCCCGGTGACGAGCGCGGGCGGCAGCAGCCCGCGCTCGAGAATCGTCTGCGGCCCGTACAGGTCGGCCAGCGTCGCGTTGAGCAGCCGCACGCGCTGCAGCACGCCGCGCTCGATCGCGACCCAGTCCTCGGGCGTGACGATCAGCGGCAGCAGGTCGAGCGACCACGGGCCGGCCGCGCCGTCGCCGGCGCGCTGCTCGTGCAGTTGATAGAACAGGCCGTTCTCGCGCATGCGCCGGTGCAGCGCGTCGGCGCGGCGATCGAGGTCGGCCACGCCGTCGCTGCCGATCGACGTGAAGAAGCTGCGCCACGCGGGTGCGAGCGCAGGCGCGTTCAGGCCCGCCGCGCTGCCGCGCAGTTCGTCGTAGCGGCCGGCGGCGGCCGGCGCCGAGAGCGCGGCGGCCAGTTCGGCGGCATCGGGCTGCGCGCCGGTATCAAAAAGCGTGGGCATCGCGTCGGGGGCGGCGAGATGATCGGTGTCAATGGGCGGCACGGTGTCGTTCCGTCGTCAGGGCGCGGCCGCGCACGCGCGCCGCCCACCGGGCGGCGGGCCGCGGCGCGCGGCCGCAATCTGCCCGCATCCTAGCATTCCGGCAGGGCCGCCAGCGACCGGAACCGCCGGGTATCGCGAACCGCGCATTGTCGTCCGTCCTGTCATCGTCCGGTCACGGCCGCCGCAGGTCGAGCGTGAACGGGAATTCGCGGCTCGGCGCGGCAGCCGCGACATCCATCCGCCCCGGCGTATGCCCCATCTCGACGAAGCGCGCGAGCCGGCGGCTCTCGGCTTCGTATGCATTGACCGGGAACGTCGCGTAGTTGCGTCCGCCCGGATGCGCGACGTGATAGCGGCAGCCGCCGAGCGAACGCTGCAGCCACGTATCGACGATGTCGAACGTAAGCGGCGCGTGCACGCCGAGGGTCGGATGCAGCGCCGACGGCGGCGACCACGCCTTGTAGCGCACGCCCGCGATGTATTCGCCGACAGTGCCGGTCGGCTGCAGCGGCAGCGCGCGGCCGTTGACCGTCACGACGTGCCGGTTGTCGTTCAGCCCCGTCACGCGTACCTCGAGCCGTTCGACCGACGAATCGACGTAGCGCACGTTGCCGCCGGGCGCGCCCTCCTCGCCCATCACGTGCCACGGTTCCAGCGCGCCGCGCAGCGACAGTTGCATCCCGTTCACCGCAATCTGCCCGAACAGCGGGAAGCGGAATTCGAAGTGCGGCGCGAACCACGCCGGATCGAACGCAAAGCCGGCATCGCGCAGTTCGGTCAGCACATCGCCGAAATCCATCTGAAGAAACTCGGGCAGCATGAAGCGGTCATGCAGCGCGGTGCCCCAGCGCGTAAGCGGCGTGGTGTATGGCGCGGCCCAGAAACGGGCGACCAGCGCGCGCAGCAGCAATTGCTGCACGATGCTCATCCGCGCATGCGGCGGCATTTCGAACGCGCGCAGTTCGAGCAGGCCGAGCCGGCCGGTCGACGAGTCGGGCGAATACAGCTTGTCGATGCAGAACTCGCTGCGGTGCGTGTTGCCGGTCACGTCGATCAGCAGGTTGCGCAGCACGCGGTCGACGAGCCACGGCGGCATGTCCTGCCCGAACAGCAGCTTGTTGCGCTGGATCTCCGCGAACGCGATGTCGAGTTCGTAGAGCTGATCGTTGCGCGCCTCGTCGACGCGTGGCGCCTGGCTCGTCGGCCCGATGAAGAGCCCGGAGAACAGGTACGACAGCGACGGATGGTTGTGCCAGTACGCGATCAGGCTCGCAAGCAGGTCCGGGCGGCGCAGGAACGGGCTGTCGGCCGGCGTCGCGCCGCCGAGCACGAAGTGGTTGCCGCCGCCCGTGCCGACGTGACGGCCGTCGACCATGAACTTCTCGCTGCACAGCCGCGACTGCCACGCGGCGTCGTACAGGAATTCGGTGTGATCGACCAGTTCGTCGAAGCTCCTGGCTGGATGGATGTTCACCTCGATCACGCCGGGGTCGGGCGTCACCTGCAGCAGCTTCAGCCGCGCGTCGCGCGGCGGCGGATAGCCTTCGAGCACGAGCTTCACGCCGAGCGAATGTGCGGTCAGCTCGATTGCACCGAGCAACTCCAGATAATCCTCGAGCGCGGCGAGCGGCGGCATGAACAGGTACAGGATGCCGTTGCGCACTTCAACGCACAGCGCGGTGCGCGTGATCCACGCGGCCGATTCGAAGCGCTCGGGCTGACGACTCGAGTCGCGCGTGGCAGGTCGGCCGTTCGCGGCCGTGCCGTCGTTGCGCCACTGCATCACGGTCTGCGCGGACGCCTCGCGATGCACGCCGGACAGGTAGCGCGGCGCATCGGCCGGGCCCGCATAGCGCGCACGAATGGCGGCCGCTGCCGGCAGCGCGTCGCGCGGCGCGAACGGATCGCGTTCGACCAGGTACGGATGGTCGGCGCGGCTGGCCCACGGCAGCGAATCGAGCGGCAGCCGATAGCCCATCGGCGAATCGCCGGGCACGAGGTACATCCGCTCGTCGCGGAAGAACCACGGGCCGGTTTCCCAGCGCGGACCGTCGAGGCCTGGCGCTTCATCGGCACGCTTGACCGGCAGCACGTAGCCGACCACGCTGTCGAGCTGCTGCTCGAACACCTTGCGCAGCCGCGCGCGTTCGAGTTCATCGTCGAGGCGAGAGTCGAACGGGTCCACGTTGACCGGCAGCCGGCGTTCGCGCCACAGGTAGTACCAGACATCCTCGTAGCCGGGCCGGATGAATTCGCCGGTCAGGTTCAGCCGCGCGGCGAGCGCGTCGATGAAACGCTTCGCGTCGTCGGTCGTATAGGCGGACGGTTCGCGCTCGTCGGCGAACAGCGACGGATCGTGCCACACCGGCTGGCCGTCCGCACGCCAGAAGATCGACAGCGCCCAGCGCGGCAGTTGCTCGCCCGGATACCACTTGCCCTGCCCGAAATGCAGGAAGCCGCCATCGCCGTATTCGGCGCGCAGCCGCTGCACGAGCTCGGTCGCGTAGCCGCGCTTGGTCGGGCCGAGCGCGTCGGTGTTCCACTCGGCGCCGTCGCGATCGTCGATCGACACGAAGGTCGGCTCACCGCCCTGCGTGAGCCGCACGTCGCCGGCCGCGAGCGCGCCGTCGACCTGCGTGCCCAGCGCCAGCACGCTGTCCCATTGCGATTCCGTATACGGCTTCGTCACGCGCGGCGATTCGTACACGCGCGTCACGCTCATCTCGTGCTCGAACGACACCTCGCACTCGTCGATCAGCCCCTCGACCGGCGCGGCGCTCGTCGGCTGCGGCGTGCAGGCCAGCGGAATGTGGCCTTCGCCGGCGAGCAGGCCCGATGTCGGGTCGAAGCCGATCCAGCCGGCGCCGGGCAGGTAGACCTCGCACCACGCATGCAGGTCGGTGAAGTCGACCGACGTGCCGCTCGGGCCGTCGAGCGACTTCACGTCGGGCGTGAGCTGGATCAGGTAGCCCGACACGAAACGCGCGGCAATGCCGAGGTGGCGGCACAGCTGCACGAGCAGCCATGCGCTGTCGCGGCACGAGCCCGACGCGAGTTCGAGCGTCTGCACGGGCGTCTGCACGCCCGGCTCCATCCGCACGAGATAGCCGATGTCGTGCTGCAGCTGCTGGTTCAGCGCAACGAGGAAGTTCACAGTGCCGGCCGGCGTGCGGTCGACGCCGTCGACATACGCGCGGAACAGCGGCGCCGCGCTCGTCTGCGGGTCGCACGCGAGATACGGCGCGAGTTCGGTCTTCAGCGCGTCGTCATAGCTGAACGGATATTGCTCCGCGCTGGCTTCGAGGAAGAAGTCGAACGGGTTGTACACCGACATCTCGGCGACGAGATCGATCGTGATCTCGAAGTGCTCGGTGCGCTCCGGGAACACGAGCCGCGCGAGATAGTTCGAGAACGGGTCCTGCTGCCAGTTGATGAAGTGCTGCGCGGGCTCGACCGTCATCGAATACGCGAGGATCGGCGTCCGGCAGTGCGGCGCGGGACGCAGGCGAACGACCTGCGGGCCGAGGTTGACGAGCCGGTCGTACCGATAGCGGGTGGTGTGATGCAGCGCGACGTGGATGGACATGGGAGCTCGGTTCGGGTTGGGCCGGCCGCGCGCCGCGTCGCGCTCGATGCGACGCGGCGGCCCGGCCTGGCGGATTCGGCGAAAGCGTGCGTCGGGTCAGACGAGTTCCGGCGTCTGCACGACGCTGATCTCGACGCCGACGGCCGTCGCGCCGAGCCCCGTCACCGGCTGCGCGTCGCGATAGTCGAGGCCGACCGCGATGCGCACGTAGCGCTCGTCCGGGCAGCGGTTCATGAACGGATCGAACCCGACCCAGCCGAGCCCTTCGACATAGGCTTCGGCCCATGCATGGCCGGCCGGCTGCTGCATCAGCCCGGCCGCTTGCGGCTGCGCGCCGAGCGCCGGCTGCGGCAGCCCCTGCGACTGCGCGGCATGCGACGCGCCGAGCACCTGCTGCATGCCCTCGCCGCTCTGCAGCGCAAGCGCCTCTTCCTCCTCGACGTCGCCCGCGTTCTGCTTTGCGTCGGCGATGCGCTGCATCGCGCTGTCCGCCAGCACGTAGCCCGAGATATAGCGCGCGGGAATCTTCAGCACGCGCGCGGCCGCGATGAACGCATGCGCATGGTCGCGGCTCGTGCCCTCGCCGCTTTGCAGCGCGGTCTCCGCATCGACCGGCGCGTCGGCGGCCAGGTTCGGCGCATACGCGATGCGATCGTGCACTTCCGTCATCAGCCAGTGCAGCGCGTCGAGGCTGTGCGGCTCGATCGGCAGCGCTTCGGTGAGCGCACGCACGGTGTCGCCCGCCTTCGTGAGCGCGGTTTCGCGCTCGAAGATCCACGGCGGCGCGTAGCCTTCAGGATTACCGATAATGCCCGAGCGGTCCTGCGTTTCGACGACGCCGGCCGCGATGACGACGATCTCGGCCTTCGCGCCGCGGTCGTGCCGCACGAGGTCGATCCGGTTGCCAAGCCCGTCGGAATAAGACAGCGTCGGCTCGACGCCGTCGATCGTGACCTGCCACGCGCGCACCGTCTGCCCGGGGCCCGACTGCGGGCGCAACCGCAGCCGTTGCAGCGCATGGGTGGCTTGATCGTCGAACTGATAACGCGAGATGTGTCGGATGGCGAGTCGCATGGCAAGTCTCAGTCGAAGTTGTAGGCCTGGGCGATTTCGAGCCCGAGGCTGTTGTTGCGGCCGATGAAGTCGGTCAGGAACTCGTGCAGGCCGCTCTTGAAGATCCGCTCGACCGAGGTATCGGACAGCATTTGCAGGATCTTCGTGGCCGTGTCGTGACACGGGTGTGTCACACCGTAATCCTTCGCGAGCAGGTTCAGGCTCGACACGACGCGCCCGTAGCAATAGCGCAGCGAACGCGGCATGCGGCCGTTCAGGATCAGGTAGTCGGCGATGTTCATCGGCTTGTACTGCACGTCGTACACCCAGCGGTACGAACGGTGCGCGGCCACGCAGCGCAGGATCGTCTCCCACTGGTAGTTGTCGAGGATCGTGCCGACGTGCGACACCGACGGCAGCAGCAGGTGGTATTTCACGTCGATGATCCGCGCGGTGTTGTCCGCGCGCTCGACGAACGCGCCGATCTGCGCGAAATCGAAGATCTCGTTGCGCAGCATCGTGCTGTAGAAGCTGCCGAGGATCAGCGCGGTTTCGCGCTTCACCTGGTCGAGCACGGCCGGCAGTTCGCTCTCCGGCACCGGCTGCGCGAGCGCGCGGCGCAGCGCGAGCCACGCGCCGTTCACGCTCTCCCACGCTTCGCGCGTGAGCGCCGTGCGCACCATCCGCGCATTCGAGCGCGCGGCCTCGATGCACGCCAGCACGCTCGACGGGTTGTCACGGTCGCGCAGCAGGTAGTCGGTCACGGTATCGGCCGCATACGCGTCGTATTTCTGCCGGTAGCCGTCGTCCGTGCCCGAGCTGACGAGCACCGACGACCATTCGGCCGGCGCGTCGGACGTGCGCGTGAGCGCCATCCGCAGCCCGGCATCGACGATGCGCGCGATGTTCTCCGCGCGCTCGATATAGCGGTACATCCAGTAGAGACCGCTTGCAGTACGTCCCAGAAGCATCTCGTGTCCACTCCGTCTTCGTTCGGTTGGCACCCCGGTCGCGGGGCGCGCGGTCGCGTCCGGCTCAGTCGGCCAGCACCCAGGTGTCCTTGGTGCCGCCGCCCTGGCTCGAGTTGACGACGAGCGATCCCTCCTTCAGCGCGACGCGCGTGAGCCCGCCCGGCGTGATGCGGATCCGGTCCGACACCAGCACGAACGGCCGCAGGTCGACGTGGCGCGGCGCGAGGCCGGCTTCGGTCAGGATCGGCGTCGTGGACAGCGCGAGCGTCGGCTGCGCGATGTAGTTCGCGGGGCGCGCGCGCAGTTTCGCGGAAAACGCCTCGAGCTCGGCCTTCGACGCGCACGGCCCGACCAGCATCCCGTAGCCGCCCGAGCCGTGCACTTCCTTCACGACCAGTTCGTCGAGATGCTCGAGCACGTACTTCAGGCTGTCGGCCTCGCCGCAGCGCCAGGTCGGCACGTTCTCCAGCAGCGCTTTGCGGCCCGTGTAGAACTCGACGATCTCCGGCATGTACGAGTAGATCGCCTTGTCGTCGGCGATGCCCGTGCCGGGCGCGTTCGCGATCGTGATGTTGCCCGCGCGATAGACGTCCATGATCCCCGCGACGCCGAGCACCGAATCGGGGCGGAACGTGAGCGGGTCGAGGAACGCATCGTCGACGCGGCGGTACAGCACGTCGATCGGACGGAATCCCTCGGTCGTGCGCATCGCGACGCGGCCGTCGACCACCTGCAGGTCGCTGCCCTCGACGAGATGCACGCCCATCTGGTCGGCGAGGAACGAATGTTCGTAGTACGCGGAATTGTGGATACCGGGCGTCAGCACGGCGATGGTCGGATTGTCGGCGTTGCCGCCCGGCGGGCACACGGCCGCGAGCGATTGGCGCAGCATCTGCGGATAGGTCTCGACCGGGCGCACCTTCACCTGCTGGAACAGCTCCGGGAAGAGCTGCATCATCGTCTCGCGGTTTTCCAGCATGTACGACACGCCGGACGGCGTGCGCGCGTTGTCCTCCAGCACGTAGAACTCGTTCTCGCCGGTGCGCACGATGTCGACGCCGATGATGTGCGTGTAAACGTTCCCGGGC
Source organism: Burkholderia lata (assembly GCF_902499335.1). GTDB lineage: Bacteria > Pseudomonadota > Gammaproteobacteria > Burkholderiales > Burkholderiaceae > Burkholderia > Burkholderia lata_B. The sequence goes on from NZ_CABVQK010000008.1 coordinate 259,707, forward strand.
GGCCGGAAGTCGATCATCTCCGGAACGAACGCTTCGTTGTGCGCGATCAGGTGCTTCGGCACGATGCCCGCGCGCACGATTTCCTGGCGGTGATAGATATCGTCGAGAAAGGCGTTGAGCGCCATCACGCGCTGCTCGATGCCGAGTGACAGCCGGCTCCATTCGGCACCCGAAATGATGCGCGGGACGATGTCGAACGGAATCAGCCGCTCGGCGGCCTCCGCGTCGCCGTAGACGGCGAACGTGATGCCCGTCTTGCGGAACACGCCTTCCGCGTCGTGGGCTTTCTGGGCGAGGCTCGCGGGATTCTGCGTGTCGAGCCACTGCTTCAGGCGCGCGTAGGGCGCCCTTACCATGTCGCCGGATTGCAGCATTTCATCGAATGGCTTCATCGATCTTTTCTCCATCGATCGTTTTCCCCGGCATTGCGCATGCCGGACCGGCGTAATGAATGCTTCGCAAGGAACGTGCCTTGTGCGATCCCCTCGATATCCCCCCGTTTTTACGCCGCGCCAGGCACGCCCGCGCGGCATTGCGCACCACAACGGTGCAACCCCTGACGCGACGTGCGACCGCGGTGCGCCGCGAACGCGCACGGCCGATGCTGCGCCGCGTCTTTTGAACATAGTTCCCCCGCGTGTCACGAATGTGCAATCTGCACTGCACAAAAAACGGCCTGCCCGGGCACCGGGCCACCGGAACGACGGGATGGGAAGGCGGGCCGGTACGCACACGGCGCAACCGGCCCTGGGGGAAGTACCGTCTGCGGCGGCACCGGCAGTTCGACGCGATGAACTGTCCGGTTAGCCGGGTCCGGCACCTCAACGCTATGCAGCCGTAATCCCGCCGACAACGCTCATGCATATTTCGACTGACACCGATCGAAAAAAAACATCGGGCCGACGCGTGCGAGGCGCGGTACGCTAGAAAATTAGTGCAGCAAACGGTGCCGCCGCCTTTCAGGCGCCCGACTATAAAAAGCGAAGATCGAAATGGAAGCAAAGTGGCTGGAAGATTTCCTGAGCCTTGCGGATACCAAGAGCTTTTCCCGGGCCGCGCGTAACCGGCACCTCACGCAGTCGGCATTCAGCAGACGAATAGCCGCACTCGAATCCTGGATGGACGCGAAGCTGGTGGACCGCAGCATCAATCCGATCACGCTGACGCCGGCCGGCCAGATGTTCCGCGGGCTCGCCGCGGACATCCTGCGCAGCATGTATGCGGCGCGCAATCTCGTGAACGGCTACGACCAGTTCGCGGCCAGCGACCAGGTCGTGCGCTTCGCGGTCGCCCATACACTCGTCTTCACCCTGTTTCCCGAATGGCTCAAGCAGCTCAACGGCGAGGTCGGCCACGTGACCGCGCGCGTCAACGCGGTGAACGTGCCGGAAGGCGTGCAGCAGCTCGTCGAAGGTGAATGCGACCTGCTGCTCGGCTATCACCATCCGCAGTTGCCGATCGTGCTCGATCCGAACCACTTTCCGTTCGTCAACCTCGGCGTCGAACGGATCCTGCCCGTGTCGACGCCCGACGCGCACGGCAAGCCCGTGTTCCAGCTGCCGGGCACGCCCGACGCACCGCTGCCGCTGCTCGCGTATTCGTCGGGGGCGTTTCTCGGCAACATCGTCGAGATGCTGCTGCTGAATGCCACCGAGCCGTACGTGCTGCACCGGTGCTTCGAGACGCACATGTCCGAGGCGTTGAAGGGCATGGTCGTGGCCGGGCACGGGATCGGCTGGCTGCCGGAAAGCTGCGTCGCGAAGGAGCTCGCGGAAGGCACGCTCGTGTGCGCGGGTTCCGGCGACTGGATCACCGAGCTCGAAATCCGCCTGTACCGGTCGGCCCGCAAGCGCGGGCTCGCGGCCGAGCAACTGTGGACGTACATCATGAACCGGCCGCGCGTGGCGGTCGACGGTGTTGCGGTCGGTGCGGCCGAACCCGCGGCCGCGCCGGCGATGCGCATCGCGCGGCGCAGCGCGAGCGGCAGCCGCTGATCTCCGCGTTCGTGTCGTGCCGGTTCACGACACGAGCGCGGTCGCGGCGCGATCGTCATGCCCGCCGATCGCATACCCCTCCTACAGCCGCGTTGCGCCGCCTCGTGGCGAACGCGACCGCCCTTTCAACGGCAATCAATCGACAATCCCCGTAAAGCCCGAAAATTACTGCACCAGACCCGCAATCGATATTCAACGACATCGCAAACGTTTGCACTTCGATGTCTAATTTTTACTCTCGTCGTTTCACAATCCGGATATTCCATCTGATTTTCCGGTCAGAAATACTCTGTTACACAACAAATTAAAAGTTTCGATTTATCCGCGGCAATCGCGAATATCAAAAACGTCGCACCCTCATTTCTAATCGTGCGACCTGTATCCCGGCCGTCATCGATTCGCACCGAACACAGCCGCAAAAATTCCTTTTATCAGTCGTTACTTTTCGGCACGAACGTCGATACCTCCGACATGATTCAAAGCGTGCTCGATCATCGCTACCGAAGAGCAATATTCATATCTGGCAATATCGACTTTCTTCAGCGGCAAGCAAGCCAGACAAATCCGTCGTTATCCTATTTAAATAGGACATTTCACCTCCGTGCCTTTCAGGCCACACGCGGTTGTTGGTTCAAAAACCGTCGTGTATCAATAGCGTGTCGCAAAAAGAACGCTGGCAAATCTGACTCGGAATTAATGGGTTTCCATTGACTCCGGACGGGAGGTAGCAATGTCTTCCTCGTTTCGACAGCATGCTTGCCCTTTCCTGTGCGTTGTCATCTCCGCGCTCTGCATGAATGCCATGGCGCAGGCACCCGCGCTGGGGCCGGGCACCGGCCGCTACGTGATTTCGTATATCTGCGGCGATGCCCGGATCGACGGTACCGCACCGCTCCCCCCCGACGGCCGTCCGTACAACCTGGGTGTGTCGTTCGCGTCGGCCCGGACCGGGCAACCGCTTTCCAACGTGCAGGTGCGCCTGCGCCGGCATGGCCGCGTGCTGGTCGAGTTCAACGCATCGGGGTCGCGCTGCCTGTTCAGCGTGCCGGATGCGAGCTACCGGGTTGAAGGCACCTACCAGGGGGCCATGCAGTTCGCGATCGTCGAAACGGGCGACCTCGCCACGCAATTGCGCTGGTGAACGCTGCCGCCCCCGCTCGGATCGCTTCATTCGCCACCGCGTATCGAATCGAGGAGCATTGAATGACTCCTGCAGAACGAACGGACCGCTCACCCGCCTCCCAGCCGAAACCCTCCTGGGGCCCGGGAAAGAACGCAGCACTCAGCTTCGTCGCGTTTGCCACGATCTTCGGCATCTTCGCGTATGCCGAACGGGACACGACGGTCGGCCACGCGAGCGTGACGCACGACGTCTCCGGCGTGATTCGGACCGCGGTCGGGAAGTACCGCAAGACGATCGTGACCATGGCCTCTCGCGCAACCGGCGCATCCGGAACATCCGTCGCGCGCGAGCCGGCTTCGACCAACGCGCAGGCCACGCTGCCCGCGCAGCCGCTGCGAGCTGCGTCGGCTTCGGTTGCCCGCGAAGTATCGACCGTGCCGCCCGGCACGCTCGCGGTCGAGCCGGAGGCCGCGCCGCGTGCCGTCGCGAAACACCGGCAGCCGCAGCATGCACCGCCCGTGATGCTCGCGGCCGGTACGCAGGCGATATCGGCCTACGATCGCGCCGCCACGCGGCACGGTGCCGCGCATCGTGCGCCGCGCACCGAAACGCTGGCCGGCACGAGCAGGCGCATGGACTTCGCACCTAAGCCCCGGCGCTATGGCACCGGCACCGTGCACATGCAGACGGCAAGCATCACGCACGCCGAACTGGAAAGCGCGCGTGCGCTGGCAAAGGCCCGCTCTTGCGCGGTGATCGACGAATGGAACTGTGTGGAGCACAACGCGAGCCGGGCGCTCGCGATCGACCCGACGAACAGCGAATCGCGTGCCTTGCTCGGTCAGGCGATCCGCAACCGGCTGTAAGCCGGGTCCGCGTCGCCGGGCACTCGTGGCCCGGCCGCGCGACGCGCAACGCGCAACGACGTGCGTCGTCAGGCGTGCAACCGATGGGATCGTTTCGAAAGGAGGACACCTCGTGGCCAACAATCGTCAACAACCCTGCACGACCGTCGCTCCGTCCAACCGGCGGATCCTCCTGCATGCGCCGCTGGTGGTGCTGCTCGTCGCGTCCGGCCCCTGCTTCTCCGCCGACGGCGACACGGAGGCGGGCCGCGTCAACGAAATCGCCGGGACCAACGGCACGCCGGACGCGGCGCCGCGCGACAGGCAGCCAACGGTCGTGTCGATCCAGATTGCCCAAGTTGAAGACGACCCGCCCTCTCATGCGCCGACGCCGATCGCGCAGGCGTCGGATGCGTCGATGCGGATCACGCAGGCGTCGAACCCGCAGCCGCCGGCCATGCCGACCACGGTCGTGGTGGAACCGGAGGCGCCGCAATCGAGCGACCCGGTGCCGGGCGCGCGAGCGCCGGATACGCCCGCACCGGTCGCGCACGCAACGGACGCACCGATGCTGCTTGCGCAGGCCGAGAACGCCCGGCCGCCCGATGCGCCGACGCTTCTCGCCTCGACGATGTCCGACACGTCGGCATCCCCTTCACCGGCACCGGTCGCACCGGCTTCGGATACCCCGCCGAAGATCGCACAGGCCGCGCCCACCGCGCCGTCGATTGCGCCGACGCAAACCGCGCAGGCATCCGGCACCCCGATGCCGGACTCGCCCTCGCCCGTTCCGCCGATGCCCGGCTCGCCACCGCCGTCGTCCCCGGCGCCGAACTCGCAGACGCCCGGCGCCCAGCTGCCCGACGAACCGACACGACGATCGCAAGGACCTGACGTCGAAACACCGAATCCCCAGGCGCCGAATCTCCGTACCGCCGACGTCGAGACCGTGCGCAACGATGTGTTCGGCCTCGCGGCGAGCGGCGGCGCAATCAAGGCGCTCGACGAAGCGAAGGCACGGCCCGATGCGTTCTCCGCCGTCGACATCGCGCAACTTGAAGAACTGTCGATTCGCCAGCAGGTGCGCGGCGGGCGCGACAAGTCGCGCGCGATGACGAGTGCCGACCGCTTCGACGGGATCGACAGCGCGCTGCGCGCGGCCGACGATCTCGACAAGCGGATGCCGCCCACACCCGAGTACACGCCGGTCAGGACGGCGCTCGCAGGCGACCGCACGGTCGCCTATGCGGCGCGCGGCGACATGAAGACGGCCGTCGCGACGTTCGAGACCATTCCGTCGAACGCGGAGATCTCGATCGACGCGCTGTCGGCCGTCGGCGACGCCTACCTGTACCTGAGCGAACCAGGCAAGGCCAACGCCGTGTACCAGCGCGCGCTGAAGCAGGCAACCGCATCGCCGACGGACCGCGCGACCCGCGGCTTCCAGTACGGTGCGCGCACGCGCCCGATCGAACTGCGCGAAGGGCTGTTCTGGTCGTACGTCGACCAGGCACGCGCGGCGGACGCGAAGCAGGCGCTCGACGACATGGGCGCGTCGCTGCCGCCGGCCAAACAGGTCAGCAGCTACGGCCCGGAGGAAAGCGACTATCTGCGCTACTACCGGCTGCGCGCGCAATACCTGATCTACACCGGCCACGTCGACGAAGGGATCGCCGCGCTCGAGGAACTCGAGAAGCAGGTGCCGTTCAACGCGGAGATCCGTGCCGCGCACGCCGACGCGGTGTCCGGCCAGGCGCATCCCCGTCAGGCGATCGCGATGTATCGCGCGTCGCTGACCGACCACCCGGACAGCGTCGAGATGCTCGCGGGCCTCGGCCGCGCGTCGCTCACGGCCGACGACTACGCGAGCGCGAAGACCGTCGACCAGACCCTCGACAACACGTTCCCGGACAGCGGTGCCGTGCGGGGCTTCAAGCGCGACTACAACGCGTACCGCAGCCCCGTGTTCACGACCGACCTGAGCTACGAGCACGGCAACAGCGCGCTGGCCGACAACAGCTTCACGTCGGACAGCTATGTGTATTCGCAACCGTTCGGCGACAACTGGCGCGTGTTCTCGCACACGTTCTTCGGCTATGCGCAGACCGACGCCGGCAACGTCAGCCGCACGCGTACGGGCGTCGGCGGCGACTACCGGCACGGGCCGCTCACGATCCAGGGCGAAGTCACGCGCTCGTTCGGCACGGACGGCCGAACCGGCGGCCGCGGGTCGATCGCGTATGCGCTGAACGACTACTGGACGGTCAGCGGCGCGCTCGACACCAACGACAACTCGCTGCCGTGGAAGGCGTATGCCGCGCACATCTGGGGCCGCTCCGCGAACGTCTCGGTCGTGTATCGCCAGAACGACCGTCGCGAGGTGAAGCTGAGCTACGGCGTGAGCCGCTACAGCGATTCGAACCTGCACCAGGAGATCGCGGCGACCGCCACGCAGCGCGTGTACACGAGCGCCAACCAGCTCGTCAACGTATCGCTGGATCTCGGCACCGACAGCAACACGCGCCAGGACGCGCCCTACTTCAACCCGGGCCGCGACTACGCGGCCGCGGCGACCGTCATGCACCAGCTGACGCTGTGGAAGAAGGGCGACATGGGGCTGCAGCAGCGCGTATCGGTGTCCGGCGGCGTGTACAACGAGCGCGGCTTCGGCACCAGCCCGCTGTGGAGTGCGCGCCTCGAACATGCGTGGACGTTCAAGCACGACATCACGCTGACCTATGGCGTCGAGGTCAGCAGCCACGCGTACGACGGCCAGCGCGAGCGCTCCGAAACCGGCTTCATGTCGGTCAACCTGCCGTTCTAGCAAGGAGATCGCGAATGCAAACCAGACGGACCTTCATGTGCGGATGCCTCTGCACGTTTGCCGCCTGTTCGTTGTTCCCGGGCGTGACGAACGCCAAGATGATCGACCTGCTGCCGCCGTCCGACCCGGCCGACGGCAAGACGTTTCGCGTGATCTGCATGCACGACGTGCGCGACAACCTGATGGCGTCGTTTTCCTCGGCGTCGGCGATGGTCGACCCGTTCGCGGTCGATACCGGCACGCTGACCGCGATCTTCTCGTGGCTGCAGACCAACAACTACCACACCATCACGGTCAGGCAGATCGAGGAGTCGCGACACGGCGGCAAGCCGCTGCCGCCGCGTGCGGTGCTCCTCACGTTCGACGACGGCTTTCGCAGCCACTACACGAAGGTGCTGCCGCTGCTCGAGCGGTTCAAGTATCCGGCCGTGATGGGCATCGTGACCGCGTGGATCGATACGCCGCCGGATACGCCGATCCGCATCAGCGACAAGGTCCAGGTGCCGCGCGACTACTTCATGTCGTGGGACGAGGTGAAAAAGGTCGGCCAGTCGCAGCTCGTCGAGCTCGGCTGCCACACGCACAACCTCCATCACGGCGCGGTCGCGAATCCGCAAGGCAACGAATTGCCGGCGACCACGTCGCACCTCTACCTTCAAGACGAGAAGCGCTATGAAACCGACGCCGAATTCGAGGCGCGCGTGCACAACGACCTGCAGACATGCGTGCGGCAGATCCGCGAACATACCGGCATCGTCGCACGCTCGATGGTGTGGCCATACGGTGCGGAAAACCAGCCCGTGCGCACGATATCGACGTCGCTCGGCATGGACATCCAGTTCAGCCTCGACGCCGGCCCGAATACGCCGGACGTGCCGCTGGACCGGCTGCGGCGGATCCTGATGATGTACGACGTCGACATCGGCGGGTTCGAGCGCTCGATGCGCGAGCCGGCGTCGAACCGCGGCGACGTCGACGTGCCCGAGCGCATCGTGCAGGTCGATCTCGACCAGGTCTACGATCCGGATCCCGCACGGCAGGAAGCGAATCTCGGCAAGCTGATCGAACGCATCTACCGGATGCAGCCGAAATCGGTCTACCTGCAGGCGTATGCGGATCCGAAAGGCACGGGCGTGGCCGAATCCGTGTATTTCCCGAACCGGCACCTGCCGATGCGCGCCGACCTGTTCTCGCGCGCCGCGTGGCAGCTCAATACGCGCTCCAACGTGCAGGTGTACGCATGGATGCCGGTGCTCGCGTTCCGGCCGCCGGCCGACAAGCAGCGCGGGCTCGACGCCGTGAGCGCCTACGGCGGCACACCGGCCCGCGAGAACGGCACGCGCACGTTCCGGCTGAGCCCGTTCGATCCGGCTGCGCGGCTGATGATCCAGCAGATCTACGAGGATCTGAGCAAGCACGCGTCGTTCAGCGGCATCCTGTTCAGCGACGATGCGGTGCTCGACGACTACGAGGATGCGGGCCCCCACGCGCTGCGCACCTATTCGCAGTGGGGGCTGCCGGCCGACGTCGGCAAGATCCGCGAGAACCCCGACCTGATGAAACGCTGGACCCGGCAGAAGTCGCGCTACCTGATCGACCTGACCCGCCAGCTCGAACAGGTCGTGCTGGCCCACCAGAACGTGGGCGACGTGCTGACCGCGCGCAACATCTTCGCGCTGCCGGTGCTCAAGCCCGAATCGGAAGCGTGGTACGCGCAGAACTACGACGATTTCCTTGCCACCTACGACTACGTCGCGCTGATGGCAATGCCGTACATGGAGCAGGCAAAGGATCCCGAAGGCTGGATGGACCAGCTCGTGCGGGCCGTCCGTGCGAAGCAGCGCGGGCTGCAGCGCACCGTGTTCGAACTGCAGTCGTACGACTGGCATGCGCACAAGGACGTGCCCGCCAGCACGCTGCTCGCGCAGATGCGGCGGCTGCGCAGCGAGGGCGCGGTGAATTTCGGCTACTACCCGGACAACTTCCTGAACGGCCTGCCGGAACTCGATGCGATGCGCGACGTGATGTCGCTGAAGTCGCGCCTCGACCCGACCTCGATCAACGCGCTGATGCAGATGCAGAAAACACAGGGGACGAAGACACCATGACCACCCACGGCATCATCCAGCGCCTGCAGGATTTCGTCTTCTACTACCCGTTCTTCATGTCGTACCTGTGGATGATCGGCGGCGTCGTGCACTACTTCCTGCTCGAGGAAGGCCGCGAGCTGTCCACCCGGACGATCGCGTCGAGCGGCATCCCGAAGATCTCGATCGTCGTGCCCTGCTTCAATGAAGCGGCCAACGCGCGCAGCGTGATCAGTCACCTGAACGGGATGCAGTATCCGAACTACGACATCATCGCGGTCAACGACGGCAGCACGGATCGTACCGGCGAGATCCTCAACGAGCTGGCCGTCGAGATCCCGCGGCTGCTCGTGATTCATCACGCACGCAACGAAGGCAAGGCGGTCGGGCTCACGACCGCGGCGGCCGTGTCGAATGCGGAATACCTGCTGTGCATCGACGGCGATGCGCTGCTCGCGCATGACGCGATCGGCTGGATGCTCGAGCATTTCCTGACCGATCCGGGCGTCGGCGCCGTGACCGGCAACCCGCGCATTCGCACGCGCACGTCGCTGCTCGGCCGCATGCAGGTCGGCGAATTCTCGTCGATCGTCGGGCTGATCAAGCGCACGCAGCAAGTGTACGGCCGTATCTTCACGGTATCCGGCGTGATCACGATGTTCCGCAAGACCGCGCTCGCCGACGTCGGCTACTGGAGCTCGGACATGCTGACCGAGGACATCGACATCAGCTGGAAGCTGCAGTGTCGCGACTGGCGCGTCGTGTACGAGCCGCACGCGCTGAGCTGGATCCTGATGCCCGAGACGCTGAAGGGCCTGTACCGGCAGCGGTTGCGCTGGTCGAAGGGCGGCATCCAGGTGCTGATGAAATACGCGGGCACGCTTGCGCGGCCGACGCAGATGATGATGTGGCCGCTGTTCGCCGAGTACCTGATCGGTATCGCGTGGGCCTACTCGATGTCGTTCATCCTGCTGCTCGCGCTCATCGATGTCGTGTACCCGCTGCCGCAAAGCTGGCACGTATCGGTCGTGCCGCACTGGCACGGCATGCTGCTGGTCGCCACCTGCATCCTGCAACTGATCGTCGGCAGCATGATCGACCGTCGTTACGACGAAAAACTCCTGATGTATTTCCTGGACACCGTCTGGTATCCCGTCGCCTTCTGGCTGATCAGCATGATCACCACCGTCGTCGCCCTGCCTGCCATCGTGCTGCGGGGCCGCGGCAAGCGGGCCGTATGGGTCAGCCCCGACCGAGGCATTCAACATGAAGAACGCGCCGATTATTGACCTCTCCCTGCGCGCACCGCGCGAAATGATCGCCGAGCGCGGTCGCATCGTCGGGTCCGTGCTGATCATCTGGTTCCGGCTCTTGCGGCCGGCACTCGTGGGCGCCGTGTGGGCATCGATCTGCATCTACACGTACCGCTACCTGCTGCCGTTCAACCCGGCCGAGATACCGATCGAACAGATGGTGTTCTACGCGACCAGCATCGCGATCATCGCCGGCACCATCGTCACGTGGCTGATCGCCGGGCGCGTCGTGCATCCGCTGGCGCACCGGTTGCGCGTGTCGAAGATGCTGCGCCGCTCGGCCAGCGCAAAGGTGCGCTCGGTACCGGCGAACGCGCTGGCCGGCGCCCACCGGCGCGGCGCGCGGCGCACCACGCGCATTCTCGTCGCGTCGCACGACGCGAACGGCTCGATTTCCGGCATCGAATGGGTAACCCACGCGGGGCCTCAGCCCCGCGAGTAGGTCAGCGCAGACGCGCCGCCGCGCACGGGACTGCATCGTGCCGCGCGGCGTCGCCGCTGACACCGTACTGCCGTGCCTGGCCGGCAGCGCGGCAACCTTTTGTGGACGAGGTGAATCATGTGCGGAATCGTCGGAGCAAGCGGCCTGAACAATCAGGTGCCGCAACTGGTCAATGCACTGAGCCGGCTCGAATATCGCGGCTACGATTCGTGCGGCATCGCCGTGCAGGATGAAGGCCGCCTGCGCAGCGAACGTACGCTGCGGCGCGTGACCGACTTGCAGGCCCGCGTGCTGACGTTGGGCCTCGAAGCGCAGACCTGCATCGCGCATACGCGCTGGGCGACCCACGGCGCGCCGTCGGAAATGAACGCGCATCCGATCATGTCCGGCGACACGATCGCGGTCGTGCACAACGGCATCATCGAAAACCACGACACGCTGCGCGTGGAGCTGCGGGAGCGCGGCTATACGTTTCGCGGCCAGACCGATACCGAGGTAATCGCGCACCTGATCCACAGCCTCTATCGCGACGACCTGTTCGACGCGGTCGTGCGCGCCGTCAAGCGGCTGCACGGCGCGTATGCGATCGCGGTACTGAGCGCGCGCGAGCCGCAGCGCCTTGTCGCCGCGCGCGCGGGCTCGCCGCTCGTGATCGGCATCGGCGCAGATCAGAACTACCTCGCGTCGGACTGCGCGGCGCTCGGCGACCTGACCGACCGCTTCGTCTACCTGGAAGACGGCGACGTCGCGCTGATCACGCCGGACCGCATCGCCGTGGTCGACTCGGGCGGGTACGACGCCCAGCGCCCGCTGTGCCAGGTGAAGGCGCGCGAAGGCGACGCCGCACTCGGCCCGTACCAGCACTTCATGCAGAAGGAAATCTTCGAGCAGCCGAAGGCGATCGACAGCACGCTCGACGGCATCGACACGATCTCGCCGGCGCTGTTCGACGCGACCGACGGCACGCGCGCGCTGCTGTCGAGAGTCAGGAGCGTGCTGCTGCTCGGCTGCGGCACCAGCTACTACGCGGGCCTGACCGCGAAATACTGGCTGGAGGCCATCGCGGGCGTGCCCGCCCAGGTCGAGATCGCCAGCGAATTCCGCTACCGCGATACGGTGGCCGATCCGCGCACGCTCGTCGTCGGCATTTCGCAATCGGGCGAGACGGCCGACACGATCGGCGCGATCGAACGGGCACGCGACATGGGCCAGGAACTGTCGATGGCGATCTGCAACGTGGCGACCAGCACGATCGCGCGCAACGCGCCGCTGCGGTTCCTGACACGGGCCGGCATCGAGCTCGGCGTCGCGTCGACCAAGGCGTTCACGACGCAGCTCGTCGCGCTGTTCGTGCTGACGCTGACGCTCGCGCAGCTGCGCGGCCGGCTCGACGCGAAGCAGGTCGCGCTGCACCTGAAGCAGCTGCACGCGCTGCCCGAGCGCATCGGCCACGCGCTCGCGCTCGCGCTCGAAACGCAGATCATGGGCTGGGCCGCGAAGTTCGCGCACACCGAGAACGCGCTGTTCCTCGGGCGCGGCATTCACTTCCCGATCGCGATGGAAGGCGCGCTGAAGCTCAAGGAGGTGTCGTACATCCACGCGGAAGGCTATGCGGCCGGCGAACTGAAGCACGGCCCGCTTGCACTCGTCACGAGCGCGATGCCGGTCGTCACGATCGCGCCGGACGACCGCCTGTTCCAGAAGCTGAAATCCAACATGGCCGAAGTGCGCGCGCGTGGCGGGCGGCTCTACGTGCTGGCCGGCGATCAGCTCGGGATCGACGCCGACCGCGACACGCACCTGATCCGCGTGCGCGAATCGGGCGACCTGCTGTCGCCGATCGTCAACGTGATCCCGCTGCAGCTGCTCGCGTATCACGTCGGCTGCGCGCGCGGCGCCGACGTCGACAAGCCGCGCAATCTCGCGAAATCGGTGACCGTCGAATGACGGGGCGAATGCGCCCGGCGCGGGCGGTCGCGCGGTGCGTCGCGGCCGCGCTGTGCGGCGCATGCGGCATCGTCGCGGTGCCGCCACCGGCCTTCGCCGCCACGCCGTCCGTGCATACGGTGACCGTGCAGGACACCCCGCCGCCCCACCCGGCCACCGATCCGCGCAGCTTCATGCACGGCATCGGCGTGGCCGACGCCGGCAACGGCAAGCGCTGGGTGTTCTTCAGCAGCTCGGGCATCGTGCCGCGCGGCGCGATGCGCAACGGCAACTGGCCGCATGACGTGTACGTCGGCGAATGGCTGCCCGGCAAGCCGCACCTGCTGCGCGTCTATCCGTTCATCAGCCGCCCCGAGGCGCAGGAGCCCGTGTCGATCGCGCAGAACGCGCGCGGCGACATCTTCGTCACGTTCGAGGACGGCTGGAACGCGCCGCAGGAGGTCAGCCAGCGCTACGGCGTGTACCGTCGCGACCTGAAGCCGATCAAGCCCTACCCGAACGACGTCGAATCGGGCGGCCACTCGGGGCATGTCGCCACGGCGGCCGACCGCTTCGTCGTGTTCTATTCCACCGACTGGATCGACGGCGGCGGCGTCGACAACCTCGGTACCGGCAACGGCGTCTACGTGAAAACCTACGACGCGGCCGGGCGCGTGCTGAACCATGTCGCGGTCGCGCCGCACCGCCGCGAGTGGTGGCCCGTCGTCGCGGGCTCGCCGCACAACGCGCTGCTCGTATGGCAGAAATTCATCGAAGGCAGCACGGACGCGACGCTCGAATACGCGATGTTCGACCCGGTCACCGCGAAGCTGGACAAGCTGGGGGCGCTGAACGACGCGATCCAGTACTACGTGTACTCGTCGGCTTATGTGCCGGAGATCGACCGCTTCATCGTCGTCACGACGACGGCGGACGATCGCGGCGTCGCGATGCTGATCGCGCCGGACGGCCGCCGCACGGCGACGCTCGACTGCCTGCCGGCGTCGGTGCGCGAATCCGGCATCGGGGTGTCGGGCACGCATGCGTACGTGCCGATCCGCGACGGGCGGCTGCTGACGCTCGCGCTCGGGCCGGCGGACATTTCAGTGAGCGGCGTGCAGCGTGCGCCGATTCCGTGGGGCTCGACCGGTATTGCCGGGTTCCCGACGCGCGGCAACGCCATGCATTTCGTGTCGCTGACGCCATCGGGCACGCGCGAAGCCGATTTCGAACCGGAGCATGAAACGCCGTTGGCAACGAGCGAAGTGCGTTGTTCGAGTCATTGACGGCGGCCCTGTAGCGCGATCGCCGTGAACGCAGTGGGCCCGTATACGCTCGTCCCGTCGGGCCCGCGCCGTGCCCCAACCTTCCTGAACCCTGTCGCCAGGCACGCAGCGGCCAATCCGGCCGATCATCGCCGCCCCCTTCCCGCGCCGCAGTCGCCAGCGCGGCGCGTACCGGATAGACTGTCGCCCGATCCCTTCCATCGGCCGCGGCCTGCTCCTCCTGTCGCCGCCGGAACGCCCCTCCCGGAGAAAGAATGCTGAAGCGCCAGTGGTTTTCGCTTTTGCTGCTGACGGTTTGCCTGATCGGACAACGCGCGTCGGCCCAGTCCGCGCTTGAGCTCGAGACGGACGGCACGGCCCGCGCCCTCACCCGGCAAACGCTGCTCGCGCGCCCCGATGCCACCGACATCCACGTGCCGCGCGACATCGCGTACGGCCGGCCGATGACGTTCCGCGCAGTGCCGTTCGCCGCGCTGCTCGGCGACACGCCGCTACCGGCAGACGGTGTGCTCGAAACCCGCGCGGCCGACGGCTTCGCCGCGCAACTGCCGATGGATCTCGTGCGCCGCCGCACGCCGGCCGGCGCCATCCCGTGGCTCGCGATCGAGGATCCGGCGCATCCGTGGCCGAACCTGCCCGGCAAGAAAGTCAGCGCCGGGCCGTTCTATCTGGTCTGGCTCGGGCCGGATGCGTCGTCGGTGCGCGGCGAGCAGTGGCCGTACCAGATCGTGCGCGTCACGATCGAATCGTCACCGCTCGCACGCTGGCCGTCACTGGCCGTCGATGCCGCGCTGCCCGCGGACGCCCCGGCTCGCGCGGGCCAGCGCCTGTTCGTCACGCAATGCCTCGCGTGCCACCGCATCGACGGTGCGGGCAGCAGCCATGCCGGCCCCGACCTGAACGCGCCGATGAATCCGGTCGACTACTTCCAGCCCGCCGCGCTGCGCCGCTATATCCGCAACCCGGCATCGGTGCGCGACTGGCCGGGCCGCAGCATGCCGGCGTTTCCGCCCGATCAGCTGAGCGACCGCGAACTCGACCAGATCGTCGCGTATCTCGCTTATATGGCGCGGCGCAAAGCCGGCCGGTAACGCGCGGCTGAATCGAATATTCAAGGAACGTTGATGACGTCAGGCGACACGCTGTTCACCATCGAATCGATCGACGCCGCGCAGACGCACCCACTCCGGGCGATGATCCTGCTGAATGGCGATCTGGACGCGAGCGCGCTGGCCGGCGACCAAGCGCCGACGACCCTGCACGTCGGCGTACGCGCCGCGTCGGGCATCGTCGCCGTTGCATCGCTCTGCGAGGAGGTGCGCGAAGACGATCCTGCGCGACCGGCATGGCGGCTTCGCGGAATGGCCGTCCACCCTGCCGTGCGTGGCATGGGCTTCGGGCGTGTGCTGGTGCAGGTCTGCGTGCGGCACGCAGAAGAACATGGCGCCGCGCTCGTGTGGTGCACGGCACGCGAAACCGCGTACCGGTTTTATGAAAAGCTCGGCTTCGCAGCCGATGACGCGACGATAACGATGCCCGGGCGCACCGATATGGCATTCTATGTGATGCGGCGATATATCGATCGACGTTCGCCGGCGGCCTGACGCGACCTGCGCGTTCGCGTCGCGAGGCGGAACCCGGCGCGGCCCGGCGAACTCCTTCCCGCCGGACCGCCGCCGTCACACTCAGGCTCAGCGTTCCCGCGCGCTTTGCAGCACCGCGCGCAACAGCACGTCGGCGCCCGCCGCCGCCCACTCGGGCGTAATCGCTTCGGCCTCGTTGTGGCTCAGCCCGTCGACGCACGGCACGAAGATCATCCCCGTCGGCGCGACGCGCGCGACATAGCACGCGTCATGGCCCGCACCGGACACGATATCCATGTGCGACAGCCCGAGCGCCTGTGCCGCATCACGCACCGTGTCGATGCAGCGCGGCGCGAACGGGATCGGCGCATACGTGAAAATCTGCTCGATCTGCGCGCCGAGGCCCGTTTCGTCGGCCACGCGTGCAAGCTCCGCACGCAGCGCCGCGTCCAGTTCGTCGAGCACCGCGTCGTCGGGATGACGGAATTCAACCGTGAAGAAGCAACCACCGGGCACGGTATTACGCGAGTTCGGCCGCGCCTCGATCATCCCGACCGTTGCACGCGCGTACGGCGCGTAACGGCGGCCGAGCACTTCGACGAACGAGATCATCCGCGCAGCGCCAACCAGCGCATCGCGGCGGAATTCCATCGGCGTCGTGCCCGCGTGCGCGTCGACACCGGTGAGCGTCACCTCGTACCAGCGCTGCCCCTGCCCGGCCGTCACGACGCCGATCGTCGTGCCGGCCCGTTCGAGAATCGCGCCCTGTTCGATATGCAGCTCGTACGCCGCATGCACCGGATAGCCGCCGACGGGCTCGTTACCCGCGTAGCCGATCCGCGCCAGTTCCTCGCCGATCGTCCTGCCCGTGCCGTCGGCGCGCGACAGCCCGTATTCGAGCGTATAGACGCCCGAGAACACGCCGGCCGACACCATCGCCGGCGCGAAGCGCGAGCCTTCCTCGTTGGTCCAGATCACGACGTCGATCGGGCGCTCGGTCTCGATGCCCGCGTCGTTCAGCGCGCGCACGACCTCGAGCCCGCCGAGCACACCGTAGATGCCGTCGTAGCGGCCGCCCGTCGGCTGCGAATCGGCGTGCGAGCCCGTCATGACCGGTGCGGCGTCGGGATTGCGCCCCGTGCGGCGCGCGAACACGTTGCCCATCTGGTCCACGCGCACCGTGCAGCCGGCGTCTTGCGCCCATTGCACGAACAGGTCGCGCGACTCGCGATCGAGATCGGTCAGCGCGAGGCGGCACACGCCGCCCTTCGGCGTCGCGCCGATCTGCGCCATCCGGTCGAGCGACGCCCACAGGCGGTCGCCATCGACGCGCGGCGCGCTCAGGCTTTCAGCAAGCGTGTTGTCGTCACGCATCGCCGTTCTCCGGCGCGGCTTGCCGTGCGTAGCGGAAATCGCAGCGCTTGCCGCCCTGCATGATCGTGCTCGTGCGCGTGAGCGCGATGTCCGGCGCATAGCCCTGGATGAAATAGCTGTCGCGCGCGCAGCTCAGCAGGTGCCCGATCTCGCCGAGCCCCATCGCGTGATACATCTCCGCGTAGCTGCAGCGATGCACGTCGTAGTCGTAGTGCGTGTCGTCCGCGCGCTGTACCTCGACGTCGAGCGCATCGTCCTTCTCCCACAGCACCTGCAGCGCGATGAACGACTTCACGCTCGTGCCGCCAGGCTCCTGCGCGGCAAACGTGCGGCCGGCGTCGACCGCCGCGCCGCGCACGGCTTCCGCGATCACGGCCTGCGCGCGCTCGGCGCCGAACTCGCGCTTCATGATCTCGTAGATCGGCTTGATGATTTCCGCTTCGATGCGGCGCCGCGCGAGGATCCCGAGGCGCGTGTCCTCGGGTGCGGCGGCGGATGTCTGGGTCGCTTCGGTCATGGGGATCGTCTTGGTTTTTTTAATGCTGTGTCGTTTACTTGGTCGCGGTACGCGAGCCGCCGAGCACGTCGACGACGGTCCACTTGCCGCCGCGCACCTGGTAGATCGTGAAGGCCGGGTCCTTCAGGTTGCCTTCGGCGTCGAACGCGACCCGCCCCGTCACGCCGGGCCGGTCGATCGCACGCACCGCCGCGACCAGCTTCGCCGGCTGCGTCGTGCCGGCCTTCTGCGCGGCCGCGATCAGCGTGGCGGCCGCGTCGTACGCGAACGGCGCATGCAGTTCGATCGGCGCGCGAAAGCGTGCCCGGTATTGCGTGTCGAACGCCTTGCCGCCCGGCATCCGATCGAGCGGCAAGCCCGGTTCAAGCGCCGTCACGCCGTCGCCGTCCTTGCCCGCGAGCGACAGGAAGGTCTGGCTCACGAAGCCGCCCGCGCCGAGCAGCGGTGCGTTCACGCCGAGCTGGCGCATCCGGCGCGAGATCGGCGCGGCCTGTGCATCGAGGCCGCCGAAGAACACGAGATCCGCGCGCTTGCCCTTGATCGCGGTCAGCACGCCGCTGAAGTCGGTCGTCTTGTCGTTCACGTACTGGCGATCGACGATCGTGCCGCCGTTCGCCTGCACGCCCTTGATGAACTGGTCGGCCAGCCCCGAGCCGAACGACGTGCGATCGTCGATCACCGCGATGCGCTTCGCCTTCAGCGTCTTCACCGCATACGCGCCGGTGAAATTGCCGCCCGCATCGTCGTGCCCCATGATGCGGAAGGCCGTCGCATAGCCCTGCTGCGTGTACTGATGGCCGGTGGATGCCGGCGCGATCTGCGGGATGCCTGCATCGCGGTAGACGCGCGACGCCGGCACGCTGCAGCCCGTATTCCAGTGGCCGACGACGCCGATCACGTGCTGGTCGACGAGCTGCTGCGCGACCGCGACGGCCGTGCGCGGATCGGACTGGTCATCGGCCGCGACGAGCTTGTAGACGACCGGCTTGCCGCCGATGGTCGGATGCTTCGCGTTCGCGTCGTCGATCGCGAGTTGCGCGCCGTTCTGCAGGTCCTTGCCGATCCGCGCGGACGGGCCGGTGAGCGGCGCGGCGAGACCGATCAGGATTGTCTGCGGCGCCGATTGCGCGAACGCGGGAACGGAGGCGACCAGGGCGGCTGCGGAGAATGCGAGGCTGGCGGGAAGGAATGCGATTTTCATGTGCGGGGATCGGCGAATCGGATCAAAACATGAAAAATATTAAATATTCAGCACCCAAACCCCAAATACCCAATTGTTGGATGCTTATGCCGTTCCCGACACATTAACCTACAGCACTGTAAATACAGGATATTTTCATGTTGTCGCTTACCCTGACTTTTCGATAAAATTCGATACATGAAAAATATCGAACAATTACCACACGATCCGCCGCTGCGCGCAGTGCGTGCGTTCGAAGCGTTCGCGCGTCTCGGGTCGGTCACCGCGGCCGCGGGCGAGCTCGACATCACGCCGTCGGCGGTCAGCCATCAGCTGCAGCTGCTCGAAGCGTTCATCCAGACGCCGCTGACGGTGCGCGAGGGCCGGCTGCTCGCGCTCACCGACGAAGGCCGCGACTACTACCGCTCGATCAGCGCCGCGTTCTCGGTGCTGCGCAGCGCGACGCGCTTCGTGCGCGACCGCTCGTCGCTGCGGCAGATCACCGTCAGCCTGATTCCGCTCCTCGGCATCGGCTGGTTCATTCCACGGCTGCACGCGTTCCTGGCGGACAACACGGACGTCGACGTGACGGTCCTGTATGCGCATCACCGCAACTACCGCAGCGATGCGTCGGACCTGTCGATCCGCTTCGGCACCGGCGACTGGCCCGGCTACCGCTGCGAGCGGCTGCTGCCGGGCGCGATGGTGCCGATGTGCAGCCCGTCGTTCCTGAAGCGTCACGGGCCGTTTCGCACGCCGACGGATCTCTCTCGTGCGCCGCTCGTACACGACGAGGATCGCAGCACGTGGGTCAACTGGCTGCAGGGCGCGGGCGTGAAGCATGTGTCGCATGCGGTGGGGCCGATGTTCGAGGACGGCCAGCTCACGCTGAGCGCCGCGCGCGCGGATCTCGGCGCGGCATTGCTGCGCGCGCCGCTGGTCGAGCGCGAGCTGGCGAATGGCGAGCTTGTGAAGCTGTTCGATCACGCGCTCGACGACGGGCGCGATTACTACCTGTGCACGCGCGAGGACGCGGACATGCCGGACGGGGCCAGGCGGCTGGCAGCGTGGTTGAGGAAGATGGCGGGGATTTGAGCTGAGCGGGACGCCGTCGCTCCGACAGCCGGTCGAATCGGGAAGCCGCATTCGCATCGGACGTGCCGCGTACTTGCACTTGGCCGACCGGATCGCCACGATGGCCGTGTCCCGTCACGGAGGTTGCAATGAACAAAATTCCGGTCGATCTATCAGATGACCAGCATGCGGCGTTGACCCGCATCGCCGCGCACTAGAACAGTTCCTCCGCCGAGATCATCCGGGACGCGATCGACGCCTACATCGCGCCGCGGAACCGGACACTTGCTGACAATGTGTTCGGCCTCCGGAAAGGGCGCAACGCCGTCGACCAGGAAGACTTGCGCTCGGAGTGGTGAACGCGCGCCCCGAACAACCTTCGGCGCCGCCTCGAGTCGCTCCACCCGCTGCTTTTGACTTTCGATGCAATTCGTCTCGCCGCATCTCCGCCCGGCTACCGCTCGTCCATACACCCACGCGTCAATTACCTTCCCCCCGCACGCCGCACCCAATCAAGGGCCGGAAGCAGATAGAAATTCCCGATGCCCCGGATTGAAACAAGCAATTTCACAAACTCAGGGTGAACCCGGATACTGGGAACACTTCATCAACACCACTGCAAAGGAACTCGCAAGATGCCGATCATCAACACCCAAATCAAGCCGTTCAAGGCAACCGCTTACCACAATGGCGATTTCGTGCCCGTCTCGGAAGAGAACTTCAAGGGCAAGTGGTCCGTCGTCGTGTTCTACCCGGCCGACTTCACGTTCGTCTGCCCGACCGAGCTGGGCGACCTCGCCGACCGTTACGCGGAATTCCAGAAGCTGGGTGTCGAAATCTACGGCGTGTCGACCGACACGCACTTCACGCACAAGGCATGGCACGACACGTCGGACACGATCGGCAAGATCAAGTACCCGATGATCGGCGACCCGACGCTCACGCTGTCGCGCAACTTCGACGTGCTGATCGAGGAAGAAGGGATGGCCCTGCGCGGCACGTTCGTGATCAACCCGGAAGGCGAGATCAAGCTGTGCGAAATCCACGACAACGGCATCGGCCGTGACGCAAGCGAACTGCTGCGCAAGGTGCAGGCTGCTCAGTACATCGCGGCGCACCCGGGTGAAGTGTGCCCGGCCAAGTGGACGCCGGGTGCGGAAACGCTGACCCCGTCGCTCGACCTGATCGGCAAGATCTGACGATCGCGCCGCGCGCCTCGCACGAGGCGCGCGAGACACCCGATGACGGGCCGCCGCGGCATGCGGCCCGCGCCCTCCTCCGGCACGACGTGCCCGACCAGAATCATTAATACGGAATCCGAAACGCCATGCTCGACGCCAATCTCAAGAACCAACTGAAAGCGTACCTCGAAAAGATCACGCGCCCGATCGAACTCGTCGCCTCGCTCGACGACAGCGCGAAATCGCAGGAACTGCTGGCGCTGCTGAACGAGATTGCGTCGCTGACGGATCGCGTGACCGTGACCGAACGCCGCGACGACGCCGAGCGCAAGCCGTCGTTCTCGATTGGCGAACCCGGCAAGCCGGCCGGCATCCGCTTCGCCGGCATCCCGATGGGCCATGAATTCACGTCGCTCGTGCTCGCGCTGCTGCAGACGGGCGGCCACCCGATCAAGCTCGATGACGACGTGATCGAACAGATCCGCGCGCTCGACGGCGACTACGCGTTCGAAACGTATTTCTCGCTGTCGTGCCAGAACTGCCCGGAAGTCGTGCAGGCGTTGAACGTGATGTCGCTGATCAACCCGCGCATCCGGCACGTCGCGATCGACGGCGCACTGTTCCAGAGCGAAGTCGAGTCGCGCCAGATCATGGCCGTGCCGACGATGTTCCTGAACGGCGCGTCGTTCGGCCAGGGCCGCAGCAGCGTGAAGGAAATCCTCGCGAAAATCGATACGGGTGCCAGCGCACGTGCCGCGAAGTCGCTCGAGAACAAGCCGGTGTACGACACGCTGATCGTCGGCGGCGGCCCGGCAGGCGCGGCGGCGGCGATCTACTCGGCGCGCAAGGGCATTGCGACGGGCGTCGTCGCCGAGCGTTTCGGCGGCCAGGTGCTCGACACGATGGCGATCGAGAACTTCGTATCGGTGCAGGAAACCGAAGGGCCGAAGTTCGCGACCGCGCTCGAACAGCACGTGAAGCAGTACGACGTCGACATCATGGACGTGCAGCGCGCCGATGCGCTGATTCCGGGCGATGTGCACCAGATCCGCCTCGCAAACGGCGCGGTGCTGAAGGCGAAGACGATCGTCCTCGCGACCGGCGCGCGCTGGCGTGAAATCAACGTGCCGGGCGAGCGCGAATACCGCAACCGCGGTGTCGCGTACTGCCCGCACTGCGACGGCCCGCTGTTCAAGGGCAAGCGCGTCGCGGTGGTCGGCGGCGGCAACTCGGGCGTTGAGGCCGCAATCGACCTCGCCGGCATCGTGAAGGCCGTCACGCTGATCGAATACGGCGCGCAACTGCGCGCGGACGAAGTGCTGCAGCGCAAGCTGCGCAGCCTGCCGAACGTGACGATCGTCACGCAGGCGCAAACGACCGAGCTGACCGGCGACGGCAGCAAGCTGAACGGGCTCGTCTACAAGGATCTGCGCTCGGGCGACACGCAACGCATCGATCTGGAAGGCGTATTCGTGCAGATCGGCCTCGTGCCGAACACCGAATGGCTGAAAGGCACGGTCGAACTGTCGAAGCACGGCGAGATCGTCGTCGATGCGCGCGGTGCGACGTCGATACCGGGCGTGTTCGCGGCCGGCGACGTGACGACGGTGCCGTTCAAGCAGATCGTGATCGCCGTGGGTGAAGGCGCGAAGGCATCGCTCGGCGCATTCGACCACCTGATCCGGCAGGACGTTGCACCGGTTGTTTCCGCACAACCGCAGGCCGAGGAAGCAGTCGCCGCGTAACACGCGTCAGCCCATCGGCACAACAATTTGTCTCTCTTGGCCCCGCATGCTTTGGTCGGCGTGCGGGGCCCTTTTTATTCCGGAAGCGATCGCGGTTACTTGGTCGTGCTCGGGCCGCCGTTCGCGGGCGCCGCTGACGGCGGCGACTTCAAACTGCTCGACTCCCGGACCAGTTGCTCGGTCATCGCGGCAGCAACCGGATTCGCACCCGCTGACGAGTTGCCCTGCCGGTACGAACCGCTGCTCGACGACATCGACGGCGCAGGCAACGACGGGTCGAGCTTCGCCGATTCCCTGACGAGCGCCGCCGTCTCCGGCGTCTCGGATTTCGTTGCCGCAGGCGCCGCGGCCGCGTGGCGCTCGAGGCCGTCGCGCTTGCGCGGCGCGCGTTGCGTGACTTGCGCCGGCGCGGCAGGCTGGGTCGGTTTCGCGGCAGGCGCTGCGGCCGGCGGGGTCGAATCCTGTGCATCGACGGTCACGACGTTGACCTTCGGCGGCGGTGCGCTCGGCTGCGCTTTCTCGCTGACGACGGGAACGGCGGGGACGGATGCGGGTGCGGCGCTGACACGCGCGGGTGCAGGTGTGGGTACTGCCGGGGTGGGTGCGGATGGAGGCGGCGGAACGGCTGCCTGCTTCGATGCCGTATCGGCGTGGGCCGTCGGGGCTGGCGGCGCGATGGCGCCCTGCACAGCGTGATCGTTGTTCGCGGGCGCCGCGACAACAGGCGCGGCCGAATCGCCGATGCCGGCATCTTCGATCGCGCGGTGGTCCGCGCGCAGGAGCATCACGTAGGCAGTGCCGGCCGCGGCTACCAGGAGCCCACCGGCGATCATCAAGGTCTTGCGGGTACTCGTCATGCTTGTTCACCGATCATGTCGACGTGAACAAGCCATCATACGCGGCCATCGGCCGTCGATCCCGCATGAATACATTTGGTTGCATTGTGCCGGGAACAGGTCGGCAACACGTTCATCAGACGTATCGCCTCCTCTGCTCCGGCACGATCACCGTGTGGGCATCACTCCGGAAACGGCAATTCCGTCTGCCCTTCCGCGCGCATGCCGAACGTGTTCAGCGTCATCGCGACGAGCGCGTAGTAGCCGAGCAATGCAACGAGATTCACGACGGTTTCGTGGCCGAAGCGCGCTTCGGCCTGCGCGAACGTTGCGTCGCTCACGCGCCGCGTGTCGTACAGCTCGCTCGCGAACGCATGGATCAGCGCATCGTCGTCCGACTCGAATGCGGGCGCGACGCCGCGCCGGATCGCGTCGGCCGTTGCGGCCGGCACACCCGCATCGAGTGCGATCGGATGGTGAATGTGCCACTCGGCCTGCGAGCGCCAGCGCGCGGCGGTCACGAGAATCGCGAGTTCCGACAGGCGCAGCGGCAGGCCCGTGCGATAGCGGCAGAACGCGCCGAGCTTCTGCGCGTGCTGAGCGAGCTCGGGGCTCGCGATCCAGCCGAGAAACGGCCCGTTCAGGTTGCCGCGCGGGCCGCTGAGAATGTCGGCCAGCACGGCCTTCTGCTCATCGGTGGCCGATGCGGGATCGAACGGAGGCAATCTGTTGGTCATGGCGATGTCCGAATAGGATTCGATGAATGCAATCACGCGCCGGCCGACGCGAGCGCCGCGCCGATCGCGCCCGACAGCCGCTCGACGATCGTATCGATCTGCTGCGCGGTGCAGATGAAAGGCGGCGCGACCAGGATGTGATCGCCGTGAACGCCGTCGATCGTCCCGCCCATCGGATACACCATCAGGCCGCGCTGCATCGCTTCGCGCTTGACCGCCGCATGCAGCTTCAGCGCGGGATCGAACGTCGCCTTGCTGTCGCGATCGCGCACGAGTTCGACGCCAACGAACAATCCGCGGCCGCGCACGTCGCCGATATGCGGATGCGCGCCATAGTGCTCGCGCAGCGACGCGCGCAGTTGCTCGCCACGTGCCTTCACGTTGTCGAGCAGCTTCTCCTCGGCGATCACGCGCTGCACTTCGAGCGCGGCCGCGCATGCGGTTGCGTGTCCCAAATACGTATGGCCGTGCTGGAAGAAACCCGAGCCGTCAACGATCGTCCGGTAGATGCGGTCGCTGACGAGCGTCGCGCCGATCGGCTGGTAGCCCGCGCCGAGCCCTTTCGCGATCGTCAGCAGGTCGGGCGCGACGCCGTCTTCATCGCACGCATACAGGTAGCCCGTGCGGCCCATCCCCGACATGATCTCGTCGAGGATCAGCAGCACGCCGTACTTGTCGCACACCGCGCGAATCTTCTTCAGGTACGTGCGCACCGGCGGCACCGCGCCGGCCGTTGCGCCCACCACCGTCTCCGCGACGAACGCCGCGACGGTGTCCGCGCCGAGTTCGACGATCTTCTGCTCGAGTTCGTCCGCGAGGCGCTGCGCATACGCTTCGTCGGTTTCACCCGCCTGCTGGTCGCGGTACGCGAAGCACGGGCTCACGTGGTGCGCCTCGATCAGCAGCGGCAGGAACGGCTCGCGCCGCCACGCATTGCCGCCGATCGCGAGCGCGCCGAGCGTGTTGCCGTGATAACTCTGGCGCCTCGCGATGAAATGGCGGCGCTGCGGCTCGCCCTTCTCGACGAAATACTGCCGCGCGAGCTTCAGCGCGGCCTCGACCGCCTCGGAGCCGCCCGACACGAAATACACGTGTTCGAGGCCGGCCGGCGCAGCGTCGACGAGCCGGTCTGCCAGTTCCTCGGCGACGTCGGTCGTGAAGAACGACGTATGCGCGTACGCCAGTTGCTGCGCCTGCCGCTTGATCGCGTCGATCACGCGCTGGTTACTGTGGCCGAGACACGAAACGGCCGCGCCGCCGCACGCGTCGATATAGCGTTTGCCGGTCGAGTCGATGATCTCGATGCCGTCGCCAGCGACGGCGACGGGCAAGGTGGCGCGCGGAGCGCGATGGAAAACGGTCGTCATGCGTTGCCTCATGGATCAGGATGCGTCGTGCGCGCGTCCGGACGGCACGATGCGCGTCGCGAAACGCGGCGTGCCTTGTTGGTGAATGGTGAAATCGATCGATGCCGCACCGATCGCGAACACGGCCGTGGCCAGCGTGTTCTCGTCGTCGGGGTCGGCCGGATCGTCGCGGTAGATCGGCAGCCCTTCCGGCGCACGATCGCCGAGCACGCGCCGCAGCGCGGCTTCGTCGATCGCGTCGATCCCGGGCGTCAGCGCGTCGACGCGGCGCTGGCGGTCGGCCGACGATTGCGTGACGATCTGCGCTTCCGCGTCGCAGCCGGGATGCACGAGATGGTTCGCATGCCCCGTGAGCCGCGCGACGTCGCTCACCGAACAGCGCGCGACACTCGCCTCGATGCTCAGCAGCCGCGCATCGCCGGTCGCGCCCAGCGTGTGATGGAAGCCGCTGGCGCGCGCGTGACCGCGCAGCACGTCGGCCGCCGCGTCGAGCGACGTCGCGTCGAGCACGGCGCGCGCGAGGATCATGCGCGGCACGCCCGCTGCCGGCGTGCGGATCCGCAGGTTGTTGATCGCCTGCGCGATGCCCGCGCGGTTCGCGGCGAAGGTATGGCCCGGCAGCGAACCGGGGTAGTAGAAGCTGATGAAGCCCGGCTTGCCGGCCGGCTGCACGTCGACGAGCAGGCAGCGCTCACGCAGGAACGGATCGCCGTCCTCGTTGTGCGCGATCCAGCGCGTGCCGTCGGCGTCGCGCGCGGCAAGCGTCGTGCAGCCGTCCGGTGCGTTGTGGATCAGCTCGCCGCGGCAGTTCCACAGAAAGATGTCCTCGGCCGGCCAGCCGACACCGGCCGCGATCCCGTCCAGCTCCGCGACGAGATCGGGATACGCGGCCAGCGCGGCCTGCCGCAGCGCAGCGACGAACGGATGGCCGCGCCAGCGGCGCACGGCCTGCCACGCGCTGCTCTGCTGCATGTATTCATCGAACACGGGGCGGGCGAGCTCGCCGAGGCGCACGCCGATGTCGAACGGCGCGCCGGCGATGACGGGAGAAAGGGAAAGCGGCATGTCGGATGGTTCGGTTTCGTTCAGGACACGTGTTTCAGGAATTCCTTCAGGCGCGGGGTCGGCGGCCGGTCGATCAGGTCGACCGGATGGCCGTCCTCGGCAATCCCGCCCTGATCCATGAACAGCAGGCGCGTGCCGACCCGTTTCGCAAAGCCGATCTCGTGCGTGACGACGATCATCGTCATCCCTTCGGTAGCGAGATCCTGCATCACTTTCAGCACTTCGTGGCGCAATTCCGGATCGAGCGCCGAGGTCGGCTCGTCGAACAGCATCAGCCGCGGCCGGATCGCGAGCGCGCGCGCAATCGCGACGCGCTGCTGCTGGCCGCCCGACAGCTCCGACGGAAAATGATTCGCGCGCGATTCGAGGCCGACCTTGTCGAGCAGCGCCATCGCCTGGTCGCGTGCGTCGGCACGCGATGCGCCGCGCACCTGGATGGGCCCGAACATCACGTTCTCGAGCGCGGTCATCTGCGGAAACAGGTTGAACTGCTGGAACACCATGCCGGCTTCGAGCCGGATGTTGCGAATCGTCGTCGCATTGCCGCGCACGCTCTGGCCGTCGACGAGCAGCTCGCCGCCGGTGATTTTCTCGAGCGCGTTGATACAGCGCAACATCGTCGACTTGCCCGAACCGGACGGGCCGATCACGACGACCACCTCGCCCGCGTCGATCTTCAGGTCGATATGCTTCAGCACCGGCACGTGGCCGAAGCTCTTCGACACGTTCTGGAACTCGATCATGCTCATAGGATCCTCATGCGCTTTTCGACGAGCCGCAGCGTCAACGTCATGGCGCCGGTCAGCAACAGGTAGATGACAGCCACGGCAGTCCAGATCTCGACCGCCTGGAAATTGCCCGCGATGATTTCCTGCCCCTTGCGCGTCAGTTCGCCGACGCCGATCACGATGAACAGCGACGTGTCCTTCAGGCTCACGATGCACTGGTTGCCGAGCGGCGGAATCAGGCGCCGGAACGCGAGCGGCCCGACCACCTTCAGCAGCACGCGCGGCATCGACAAGCCCATCGCGAGCCCCGCTTCCGTCAGCCCCTTCGGGATCGACAGCAGTGCGCCGCGCACCACTTCCGCGAGATACGCGCCGGAATTCACCGTGATCGCGATGATCGCGGCCGTCAGGCCGTCGATACGGATATGCGCGAGCAGCGGCAGCGCGAAATACAGGAACATCACCTGCACGACGATCGGCGTGCCGCGAATCAATTCAATATAAACCTGCGCAAGCACGTTCATCGCCTTCGGTCCGTATGCGCGGAACATGCCCGCGATCATCCCGACGATGAAGCCGCCCACCAGCCCGAAAAATGCGATGAACACCGTCAACCGGACCCCGTCCATCAGGTCCGGCAACGCCGCCCAGATCGCCGACCAATCGAAATTCACTTGTCGCTCCCCGTTCGATTCAAGACCGGCGCGGCCACCCGGCCGCGCGCTGTTGCGGCGTCACGCTCACATCTTCGGCGGTTCGGCACCGAACCACTTCTTGTAGATCTGCGCGTAGCGGCCATCGGCCCGGATCTTCACGAGCGATGCGTTGACCTTCGGCACGAGCGGGCTGCCCTTCGGGAAACCGATCCCGTACTTGTCGCCGCTGACCGGCTGGCCCGCGACCTTCACCTTGCCCTTGCCCTCGTTGTTCACGAAGAACAGCACGTTCGGCGTGTCGTGCATCGCCGCGTCGACCCGGCCGGCTTCGAGCGCGAGGTAGGCCTGGTCGATATTCGGGAACTGGCGGATTTCCTTCGGCTTCAGGTGCGCCTTGATCCAGTCGATCGTCGCGGTGCCCGTTTTCGCGGCGATCACCTTGCCGTTCAGGTCGTCGATCGACTTGATCGTCGTGTTGTCGGTCTGCACCATCGCCGCAAGGCCGCTGTCGTAGTACGGCGCGGAGAAGTCGATCGCTTTCTTGCGCTCCTCCTTGATCGTCATCCCGGACAGCGCGACGTCGATGTTCTGCGTCTGCAGCGCCGGGATCAGGCCCGCAAAATCCATCGGCTGGATCGAATATTTCCAGCCCTGGTCCTTCGCGATCTCCGCCCACAGGTCGAGATCGAAGCCGACGTACTTGTCGCCCTGCTTGAACTCGAACGGCATGAACGACGTGTCGGTCCCGACGACGAGCGTCTTGGTATCCGCGTGCGCGAGGCTTGCGCCGAGCGCGGCAACGACCGCGACGGCTTTCAGGAAGGAACGGCGACTCATGGTTTCTCTCCGCATGATTGAGCGATGTGACCGGCCAGGCGGCCGGCGGAACGACGACATCAAGCCGCACCGCAACATGCGATGTCGAATTAGACCTTAGTGCAACAAGTGTTGTCAATGGCGATACTACGACAACAAAAAAGTCCGCAACGGGTAAATGCATCGAGACAAACCCGGGGCGCGCGGGGCGGATAAATCGGAGGAAAGGGCGTGCGGCCCGGGGCGCAGCGGCCCGGGCCGGAAGGCGCCGCGGGTACCGATGGCGGCGTCTGAGAGCAGTTGGCGGTGGCTGGTCTGGACGGGGCTGGCTTGCCGTCCCGGGCATCACGCGCGAGAGGAGAATGGCCGCGCAACCGCTCGGCGCCGAACGCTGCCGCCCGCGCGCTTGCCAGCCGGTTTGTCAGCCCGTCTGTCAGCCCGTCTGTCAGCGTGGTTCGTCGGCGCTTCGACGCGCGGCGTCGTGCCGGGGCGGCTGCCCCCGCGATGCCGGCAACCGCCGGCGCGGTTCAACGCATGTTGCGGAATGCGCGCGGCCGGCCGGCCGCGCGCCGATGCAGCATCGCTTACGCTGCCACCCCGCTCGCCTGATGCGACACGAGCCGCGCATACGCGCCCTGCCGCGCGATCAGGTCCGCATGCCGCCCGGCCTCGATCACGCCGCCGTGCTCCATCACGAGGATCAGGTCCGCATTGCGCACGGTCGACAGCCGGTGCGCGATGATGATCGACGTGCGCTGCGTCATCAGGTCTTCCAGCGCCGCGCGGATCTGCTGCTCGCTGATCGTGTCCAGATGGGACGTCGCTTCGTCGAGGATCAGCACCGGCGCATCCTTCAGGAACGCGCGCGCAATCGCGACACGCTGGCGCTGGCCGCCCGACAGCTGCACGCCGCGCTCGCCGACGCGTGTCGCGAGCCCGTCCGGCAGCCGCGCGACGAAGTCGCCGAGCGCCGCATGGTCGATCGCGCGCCGCACGTCCGCGTCGGACGCATCGTTCGCGGCGAGCCGGATGTTCGCTTCGAGCGTGTCGTTGAACAGGTAGGTATCCTGCGCAACCAGCGCGATGTGCTGCCGCAGGTCGTCGAGGCGCAGGTCGCGCAGGTCGACGCCGCCGAGCGTCACGCGGCCCTGCTGCGGATCCCAGAAACGCAGCAGCAGGCTCGCGACCGTCGACTTGCCGGCACCCGACGCACCGACCAGCGCGACCGTGCTGCCGGGCGACACCTCGAAGCTCACGCGGTCGATCGCGGGCACGCTGCGGCCCGGATACGTGAAGGACGTGGCCTCGAAACGCACCGCCGGATCGGCAGGCATCGCGTGCGTGCCGTCCGTCACCGGCACCGGCTCCTTCTCCAGCGCGCGCAAGCGGCGCGTCGACGCGATCGTGTCGGCGAGCTGGCGCGCGACCTGGCCGATTTCGGCCACCGGCATGAAAGCGGCCACTGCCACCAGCACCAGCAGCGGCAACGACTCGCGCGGAAACCAGCCGCGCGCGCACAGCAGCGCGCCGAGCGCCGCGACCACCAACCCGCCGAGCCCGCTCGCGATTTCCAGCGCGGCGCTCTGCGCCGACAGGTCGTCGAGCAGCTTCGCGCGTTGCTTCCGGTACGCATCGACTTCGGCCACGAACGCTGCACGCCGGCGCGCGACGGCCTGGAACGCGGTCAGCTCCGCGAGCCCCTGGATCGTTTCGGTCAGATGTGCGCCGAGCTGGCCGAGCGCTTCGCGCGCGCCGGTGCCAAGCCGGTCGACATCGCGCCGCGCCAGCACCGGTGCGAGCCCGGCCCACAACAGGAACGGCAGCAGCACGAGCGCGAGCGGCCACGCGACCGATGCGAGCAGCACCAGCACGGCGGCCGGCACGAGCACCGCGACGAACGCGGGCGCCAGCGTGTGCGCATAGAAATACTCGACGGTCTCGACGTCCTGCGTCGCGAGCGACACGAGATCGCCGGAACGGCGGCGCAGCAGCCCGGCCGGCGCAAGGCGTTCGAGCGTCGCAAACAGCGCGATGCGCATTTCCGCGAGCAGCCGGTACGCCATGTCGTGCGCGAGCCACGATTCGAGCCAGTGCAGCACGGCCGCCACCGGCGCGATCACGAGCAGCGCGGTGACGAGCGTCGGGCTCACATGGCCGCCCGGTACCGCACCGACCACCAGCGCGCCGATCACGCCGACGCCGATGAACGCGAGCACGCGGCCGATCCCGAACAGCACCGTCAGCACGACCTTGCCCGTCCACGGACGCACGAAGCGCAGCAGCGTCTGCAGGGTTTCCGGCCAGCCGATCTCCGCCGCATCGTCGTTCAGCGGCCGCACCTGCGGGCCCGACGACGCGCGCGCGGTCGCGCCGGCCGTCGCTGCCGTGCCGACCGATTCGGCAACCGCTTCCAGTTGCGGCCCCATCAGCCGGCGATACGGGCCATCGCGCGCGATCAGCGCCGCGTGCGTGCCCTCGTCGACCACCTGCCCCTGGTCGAGCACCAGGATGCGGTCGGCGCCGATCACGCTGGACAGCCGGTGCGCGAGCACGAGCGTGGTCCGCCCGCGCGTGAGCCGGTCGAGCGCCTGCTGGATCAGCGCTTCGTTCTCCGCGTCGACCGACGACAACGCCTCGTCGAGCAGCAGGATCGGCGCATCGCGCAGCAGCGCGCGGGCAATCGCGAGGCGCTGGCGCTGGCCGCCCGACAGCATGAGCCCGCGTTCGCCGATGCGCGTCGCGTAGCCGTCGGGCAGCGCAGAGATGAAATCGTGCGCGTTGGCGGCGCGCGCGGCGGCGATCATGTCCGCGTCGCTCGCGTCGGGGCGGCCGAGCCGCAGGTTGTCGGCCACGCTGCCGTCGAACAGCGTCGCATCCTGCGCGACGACCGCGATCATCTCGCGCACCTGGCCGGCATCGAGCGTGCGCACGTCGTGGCCGCCGATGCGGATCGCGCCGCCCTGCGCATCGTGCTGGCGCAGCAGCAGGCGCACGATGGTCGACTTGCCCGCGCCGCTCGGCCCGACGATCGCCACCGTCTCGCCTTCGCGCACCGAGAAGCTCAGTGCCGCATGCGCGTCCGCACGGCGCCCCGGATACGCGAAGCTGACGGCGTCGAACGCGATCTCCGGCCGCAGACCCGTGACGCGCGACGCATCGGTGGAAGGCGCTTGGCCATCCGCGTCGAGCAGCGCGTGGATCGCATTCGCCGCCGACTGGCCGATCATCCCCTGATGCAAGACGGAACGCAGGTCGCGCAGCGGCCGGAAGATTTCGCTGCCGGCCATCAGCACGATCAGCAGCGCCTCGAGGCTCATGTCGCCGTGCCGCACGCGCCACGCGCCGACCGCGATCGCGGCAGCCGCACCGAGACCGGTGCCGAGATCGGTGAAGAGCCGCGTCAGCAGGCCGAGCGCAAGCACCCAGAACGTGCTGTCGGACAGCGCGCGCGCCTTCGCGGCCAGCTTCGCGCCGAATGCCGTGCTTTGCCCGAACGCCTTCAGCGTCGGCAGCCCTTGCACCGCGTCGAGAAACTCCTCGCCGAACGCCTTGAACGCTGCGGAGCGCGCGAGCGCCGCGCGCTTGTCGGCGCGATGCACGAACTGCGGCAGCGCGAGCGTGACGAGCGCCGCGACCAGCAGGATCGCTGCCGTCGGCACGTCCCACCACGCGAGCACCGCGAAGATCATCACCGGCGCGCAGGCGGCAATCACGAGCTGCGGCAGGTAGGTGCCGAAAAAGGTCTGCAGTTGCTCGACGCCGTCGACGACGGCCAGCATCACGCCGCCCGTGCGTTCGCCGCTGAACCAGGCGGGGCCGAGCGCCGCGATCCGGTCGAACAGCCGCGCACGCAGCGTGGCCTGCACGCGCCCGGCCGTGTGCTGCGCGAGCACCGTGCGGCGATGATCGAGCCACGCGCGCAACAGTACGCAAGCTGCCGTTGCAACGACGGCTTCGCCGATGCTGCGCGCCGGCGCGCCGGAAAAAACCAGCGCCAGCACGCGGCCGAGAAAGACGAAGCGCAGGATCCCGACACCCATCGCGAGCAGCCCGAGCGCGACGGCCGCGGCGACCCGCCAGCGCAGTCCCGCCATCATTGCCCATAGTCGTCGGTCGAAATACATGAAGCCCTCCGGTAGTGTCTGATGATGTTTTTTCTTGACCGGATCGAGGCTACCCGCGCGGCCCGCGCGCGGCAAAAGATGATTTTTCAACGGGTGTTGAGTCAACTACAATACCCCGCATGTCGCACCTCCCTCCCCTCAGCGCATTGCGAGCTTTCGAGGCGGCCGTCCGCCTCGGCGGGTTCGCACGCGCGGCGGTCGAGCTGAACGTGTCGACCAGCGCGATCAGTCACCAGATCCGCGCGCTCGAGGAATCGCTCGGCGCACGGCTGCTCGAACGCAGCACGGGGCTCGGCGGCATCAGCGTCACGCCGGCCGGCGCGCGTTTGCTGCCGGCTGTCAGCGATGCGCTGTCGCGGCTCACCGACGCCTGCGCCGAGATTCGCGGCACCGCACAACGGCTCACCGTCTCTGCCAACGCGCCGTTTTCGGCGATGTGGCTCGCACGCCGCCTCGCGGAATTCTCGTCGCTTCATCCCGATACGCCCTTGCATGCCGTCGTGCTCGACGACGAACCGGATTTCGCGCGCAGCGGCGTCGATCTCGCGATCGTGCATGTGCCCGCGCACCGGCTGCGGGCCGACGACGACGTGCTGGTGCGGGAGACGGTGTTCCCGGTCTGCAGCCCCGAACTGCATCCGTATGCGTCCGTGAACGTGTGCCGCTCCCGGCTGCTGCAGGAAATGCACGAGAACAGCCCCGAGATCGACTGGCGCAACTGGTCCACGGATTTCGGCCTGCCGGACGACTTCGAGACGAAGATCGTCCGCTACAGCAGTTTCAGCCAGGTAATCGGCGCGGCGGTCGGCGGCGCGGGCATCGCGCTCGGCCGCGCGCCGCTGATCGAGCCCGAGCTGCGCAGCGGGCGCCTCGTGCCGTTGCGGCCGGGCCTTGAGCGCGCCGCATCGTGGCGCTTCGTGCTGCGCCGCAATCCGTCGACGCGGCACCGCCTGCTCGATCCATTGATCGCGTTCCTGCGCCGCGAAACAGAAGCTGAAGCGGCGCCGGTCGCGGGCCCGATCGTTGCGCCCGCATCCAACGACAGTCGCCTGCACGGCACGGGCCGCGCGACCGGCAAGTAACGCACCGGCCTCGCCCGCATGCGCCGCTTACGGCGCGGCGAAGAACAGCGCGACCACGCACGCCATCCCGCCAAACCACACGAGCGAACGCAGCGACGCCCAGTTCAGCAGGTACATCAGCATATAGACGATGCGAATCGCGACGAACGCCATCGCAAGCTGGTCGACGCGATGCACGTTCGCACCGTTGTGCCACGCCACCACCAGCGCGGCCGTGAACAGCGCGAGCGCTTCCCACGCGTTCTGGTGCGCGGCCTGCGCGCGGGCGCGCCATCCTTCGAGCTTCGCCAGGTAGTCGCGCGGCGCGCGGTTGTCGTAGCCCTTGCGGGCCTTCGCGAGAAACGTCATCGGGAACGGCAACAGCGCCACGATGAACAGGCACAGCTGGGACGTCGTCATCAAAAGTCTCCTCCTTTATGATTACATTGATCAATGACAAGATCGCCGAGAGCTTAGCATTGCGCCGGGCTGTTCGCGCACCGGTTTTCTAGACGGGAGACTCGGCTACGCGGCCCGCCGGCAGCCGCGACAAGCCTGGTTCGACACCAAAATTTCCACCAAATCGTCGACAAAAACGTTAATTAAAACTGGTCGAACACCAATAAGATAGCGTTCAACACTGGCCCGGCGCATTGCCGCGCCAGGCTGCCGAACCCGCGCCGCCGCGCGCGCCAAACGACATCCGATCCGAGACATCGCCATGCCCCGTCCCATCGTCGCCCATATCCGTCCTGACGCCGTCCGCCACAACCTCGACTTCATCCGCCGCACCGCCGCGCAATCGCGCGTGTGGGGCGTGGTCAAGGCCGATGCGTACGGCCACGGCATCGAGCGGATCTACCCGGGCCTCGCAGCCGCCGACGGCATCGCGCTGCTCGATCTCGACGAAGCCGTGCGCGTGCGCGAGCTCGGCTGGGACAAGCCCGTGCTGCTGCTCGAAGGGATCTTCGAGCCGGCCGACGTCGAGCTCGCCGATCGTCACCGCCTGACGGTGGCCGTGCACTGCGACGAGCAGCTCGACCTGCTGATCGCGGCAAAGCCGCAGCAGCCGATCGACATCCAGCTCAAGATGAATTCCGGGATGAACCGGCTCGGCTACCGCCCCGCCGCTTTCCGTGCCGCGTGGGAGCGCGCGGCCAGCGCGCCGTCGATCGGCAAGATCACGCTGATGATGCATTTCGCGAACGCCGACGAAGGCGAAGTCGACTGGCAGCTCGACCAGTTCGATGCGACTACCGCGGGGATTCCGGGCGAGCGCTCGACGTCGAACTCGGCAGCCGTGCTGTGGCATCCGCGCGCGCACCGCGACTGGGTGCGGCCCGGCACGATCCTGTATGGCGCATCGCCGACGGGTGCGTCGCGGGATATCGCCGATACGCCGCTGATGGCCGCGATGACGCTGACGAGCAAGATCATCGGCGTGCAGACGCTGTCGCCGGAAGAAACCGTCGGCTACGGCCGCCGCTTCACGGCCGACCGGCCGATGCGGATCGGCGTCGTCGCGTGCGGCTATGCGGACGGCTATCCGCGCCACGCACCGACCGGCACGCCGATCGCGGTGGACGGCGTGATGACGCGCGTCGTCGGCCGCGTGTCGATGGACATGCTGACCGTCGACCTGACGCCGTGCCCGAACGCGGGTATCGGATCGAGTGTCGAGCTGTGGGGCGACCACGTGAAGGTGGATGACGTGGCGGAAGCCAGCGGCACGATCGGCTACGAGCTGATGTGCGCACTCGCGCGCCGCGTTCCGGTCGTGATCGTGCCGCCCGGTGCGTCGAGCGAACAGCCGGCGCTGCGGACCGGGAGCTACGGGCGCTGAGCAGCGTCGATACGGCGGCGCGCCGTTGCGTCGCCGTGCGTGCTGCTTCGGTTGCGGGTCGCCTCGGGCGGCCCGTTTGCTTTTCCGTGTGAGCGAAAGGCGTGGGTGACGGCCCTTCCGCTTCGTTCAACGCACTACGAACGCCACGTGGGCTTGCGCTTCTCGAGGAACGCGTCGATCCCTTCGCCCGCGTCCTCTTCCATCATGTTGCGCGCCATCACGTCGCCCGCATACG
Organism: Burkholderia lata; assembly: GCF_902499335.1. Taxonomy (GTDB): domain Bacteria; phylum Pseudomonadota; class Gammaproteobacteria; order Burkholderiales; family Burkholderiaceae; genus Burkholderia; species Burkholderia lata_B. The sequence goes on from NZ_CABVQK010000008.1 coordinate 295,669, forward strand.
CATAGGCTTCGTCGAGCGGCAACTCGCGCTGGCGGTAAAACATCTGCTTGCCATACCGCACCGCGGCCGGGCTCTTCGCGACGATCTCCGCGACCTTGCGGGCGACCGCCGCGTCGAGCGCGTCCTCGGGCACGGCCTCGTTGACGAGCCCCCACGCGGCGGCGGTCGCCGCATCGACGAAACGCCCGGTCACGAGCATGTCGAATGCGCGCTTCGCCGTGACGTTGCGGCTCAACGCAACGGCCGGCGTCGAACAGAACAGCCCGACGTTGATACCCGATACCGCGAAGCGCGCGGTATCGGCCGCGATCGCCAGATCGCACGCGGCGACGAGCTGGCAGCCGGCGGCCGTCGCGATGCCGTGCACACGCGCAATCACCGGCACCGGCAACGCACGCATCGCGAGCATCACGCGGCTGCACTGCGCGAACAGCGTGCGGTAGTAGTCGAGCTCGGGCTTGCTGCGCATCTGCCGCAGGTCGTGGCCCGCGCAGAACGCCTTGCCTTCGGCGGCCAGCACGACGCAGCGCACGTGCGGATCGGCAGCAAGCGTATCGAACGCGTCTTGCAGGCTCGCAAGCATCGCCTCGGACAATGCATTGAACTGCTGCGGGCGGTTCAGCCGCAGCGTGACGACGCCGTCGTGCGTGTCGCGCAACAGGATCGGCTCGGCAGTCTCTTGATCGGATTCCATGATGTTCCGCTCGATGGGGTTCGGCAGGATTCGATGCGGCGCGAACGCGCGGCGATGATGCGCGCACGGTCACGGCACCGTGGTGATGAAATGCTCCTCCACATTCGGTGCGACGTCCAGTCGTGGCGCAGCAGGCTCACACGGTCACGCACGCCTGCGCCCGCTGCGCCACGCGCGCACACCCGAGCGCAGTTGACCGGCGCCGCCCAGGAAAAAGACGACGCCCATCCCGCCGTAGATCAGTACCCCGCCCCAGATCGCACCGAACGTATTCATCCGCGCAGTCATATGGGGGGCGTCGGGTGCGTAGCGCACCTCGACCGTCTCACCATCCTGCACGCTGACCTCGCCGCCCTGCGGGTATTCGACGTGCTCGCCCGCGAGCGTCGTGAACGCGATCTCCGGATGATGCGGGCCCGCATTCAACTTGATGACGCGCCCCGGCACGACGACCGACGTCCGCAGGAATTCGCGCGTCGACTGCGCATACAGCGCGGCGCCGATCAGCAGGCACGTGCCCACGAGGGTAAAAACGACGCCCTTCGCGATCAGCGTTTCCGTCTGCTGCGCGGCGGTGCGGCCGGATTCGGACACCATCCCGCCCACCTCAAGGACGCGACTGATAGAACGACACGTCGATCTTCGACTGCGTCTTGCAGCGATACATCACGCCGCGCCCCGTTTCGTCGGTCACGCCTTCGTACGGGCCGTTGCAGCCGGTGACCTTGTACTGCGCGAACGGAATGCGCTTGCCGTCCTGCGGCCGGACCAGCACGGGGATGCGCCCCGTCGGGCCGGCGCCGATCGTGCGGACGAGCACCATGCGCGCCGCATCGATCGGTGCGGCTGAACGCACGTAGGCCGTGCGCCCCTGCGCGTCGGTCGTGCCTTCGACTTCGAGTTCCCGGTTGTCCTGGGCCGCACTCGTGTAAAGCGCGAACGCATAGCGCGTGTTCGGCAGCGGCTGCTTCGTCGCGGGATCGTGCAGCACGAAATAGCACCCGTTGGCGCCCGTTCCGGCCGTCACCTGTCCGTCGGCCTGCACGGGATTGCACGTGTACGACGAACCGCTGCTGACGGCGGCCTGTTGTGCCTGCTGCTGCCCGGTGCTCGCACATCCGCCTGCCAGCGCAGCCATCAGCGCCACGCATGCGCCGCGCACAAGCGCTGCCCGATCGATCTTGATTGTCATGGGAAGGTGTTCCGTTCCTGATTGTTCTGGATGCCGGGCGTGCCGCGCTGATCGCGCGGGCACGCCGCCCTCGGCATCGGGCAGGATACGGACATCGCGGCACACTGTAAATTGCGCGCTTGGCCGGCCACGCCGCGCGGCTACCCGCCGCTCGCGACGCGCGCGATCGTCTGCCGCAACCAGATGTGCGCGGCATCGCCGTGCCGGCGCGCGTGCCAGTGCTGCGCGAATTCGAACGAATCGATCGGGAACGGCGGCTCGAACACGCGCAGCCGCGCGTCGTCGCGCACGCGGTCGAGGTTGCGGCGCGCAACAGTCAGCACGAGATCGGTGCCGGCGATCAGGTCGTTCGCAACGCCCCAGAACGGCAGGATCACCGCGATGTGCCGCTCGCGCCGCAACCGCGCGAGCGCGCGATCGACTTCGTTGTCCATCCCGTCGCGCATCGCGACCAGCGCATGCGGCCGCGCGAGCCATGCGTCGAGCGCGAGTTCGCCACGGCGCGGCAGGCGGCTCGCATCGGCCACGCATGCGAACGATTCGACGAACAGCGGTTGCGCGTGCAGGTCGCGCTGCAACGCGGGCAGCACGCCGAGCGCGAGATCGACCTCGCCGTCCATCAGCTGCATCCGCATCGCCTCGCGGGTGGCCTGCGACACGATCAGCTCGATGCCCGGCGCGTCGGCGCGCAGCGTCTTCACGAGCGCCGGCAACACGATCCGCGCGCCGTAGTCGGACATCGCGATGCGAAACACGCGCGTGGCCGCGGACGGATCGAACGCCGGCGGCTCGATCAGCGCACCGAGCCGGCCGAGGACGTCGTTCAGCGGTTCGACCAGTTCGTTCGCGCGTGCCGTCAATTCGAGCCGGCCCGCGCGCCGCACGAGTAACGGATCGCCGAAGATTTCGCGCAGCCGCGCGAGCGCATGGCTCACGGCCGGCTGGCTGCGGTGCAGCCGGACGGCGGTACGCGAGATGTGTTTTTCACTGAGCAGCGCGTGAAGCGTCACGAGCAGGTTCAGGTCGACGCGGGCCAGATTATTCATGAAAGGAATATGACGCATCCGAAGAACGAATTTCCATTCGCCATCTTAATGGATAACAATCATTTCAATATCCTTTCACAGCTGACCAAGATGACGACGTCCCTTTCCTTCGCCACCCTTCCGCTCGCCGTCGCGGCGTTCGTCGCCGGCGCGCTCGTGCCGCTGCAAGGCGGCAGCAATGCCGCGCTCGGGCGCGCGCTCGGCCACCCGCTGTGGGCGAGCGTCGCGTCGCTGACGGTCAGCCTGCTCGCGGTGCTGCCCGTGCTGCTGGCCACCCGTGCGAACGCGCCGCTCGTCGGCGACGCGCTGCAGCGTCCGCTGTGGATGTGGCTCGGCGGCCTCGCGGGCGTGATCTACATCACGCTCGCGCTGATCCTGACGCCGCGGCTCGGCGCGACGACCTTCATCGTCTGCGTCGTGGCCGGGCAAACGCTCGCGTCACTGCTGATCGATCACTACGGGCTGATGGGGCTCGCGCAGCGGCTCGCGACACCCGGCCGCATCGCGGGCGTCGCGCTGATTTTCGCGGGAATGATCGTCGTGCAATGGCAGACGCCCGCGCCACGCGTGCCGGCCGCAACCGGCGGCGCGGCGGCCGCGCAACCCGAACCGCAACGCTGAATGCGCGGGCGGCAGCGGGTACGCTGCCGCCCGATGGGCGTCAGCCTGCGAGCTTCTTCAGCGCGTCGAGCACCGCGTCGCCCTTGAACGGCTTCACGATCCAGCCCTTCACGCCGGCGGCCTTGCCGCGCTCCTTCATCGCCGGGCTGCTCTCGGTCGTCAGCATCACGACGTTGACCGTCGAGTTCGCCAGTTCGCCGCGGATCTTCTCGACCATCGTCAGGCCGTCCATGTTCGGCATGTTCACGTCGCTGATCACGAGGCGCACGCCGGGCGTCGCCTTGAGCTTCGCGAGCCCGTCCTTGCCGTCGACGGCCGTCGCGACGTCGAGCCCGTTATTGCGCAGGAAGCCCGCGACTTCGTCGCGCACCGTGCCCGAATCGTCGACCACCAGAATCTTTGCCATGTCGTATTCCCCTTCCTTTCCTTGTTGCTGACTTCAATATTCAAAACAGTTCGAGTTCACCCGATTCGACCATCGGGCCCACGTCCTGCACCGATTCGCGGAAATCCTCCGGCGACCAGCTCAGGCTGAACACGAAGCGCTGGTCGAGGCAGACGGAGCGCCCCGATGCCGGGTCGGTCATCCGGTACTTGAAGCAGAGTTGCGGGCAATCGCCGCCGAACGAGATGAACTTCTGCTTGTGATTGACGACGAGCGGCACCTGCACCGGATGGCGCGCCAGTGCCTCGGCATCGCCGAGATAGCGGTTCTTGAACGCGCCCCACACGAGATTGGTCAGCTCGCCGAGCACACTGTTCACGTCGCGGAAATCCGGCGCGCGGCCGGGGTCGCGCGTGCCGCCGAGCATGTCGAGCAGCGGCTGCTCGCTCGTCTGCAGCAGCATGTAGCCGCGGCACCATGCGCTTTCGAGCGCGATCAGGCTGAACACTTCGCCGAAGATGATCTGGTCGCGCACGATGCACGGCGTTTCGTGCTCGATCGTCATGCCCGGGAACAGGCTGTCGATGCGCGCCTCGGTGATCTCCGAGATGCCGCGCACGAGCGCGTTCGGGTAGTCGTGGCCGAACAGGTATTCGTCGATCGCGCGCTTGAGTGGCGTCATGTCGTCCGCGACATAGGCCGCGCATGCGACACGCGCGAGCGCCTCCGGCAGCCCGTCGCGCGATGCGAGCGACTCGCGGCGCAGGATGATCGGCAGCTCGGGGCGCAGCGCATCGATCTGCGTCGCGATGATCGCGCTCTCGGCCGGCGAGCCGCCGTAATCCTCGGCCAGCAGGATCGCGCCGAGGTCGATGTTCGAGCGCAGTATCTTCAGCAGCCGGTTGCGCCGCACGGTCAGGCCGATCAGGTTGTGCTCGTCGCAGAAACGCTTGATCGCGTCGGCGTGTGCGCGGCTGTCGTCGAGCACGAGCACCTTGCTGACGGGTTTGTCCAGGGTCATCTCAAGGGTTCCTAATGGTCGATCCGGGTCGGTCGGGTTCAGTCAGAACAGTTCGAGCTCGCCGCCGGTTTCCATCACGGCCGTATCCGGCACATGGAAATCGACCGGCGCGTTCGTGCACACGCACAACGTCGCACCGACCCGCACGTCGCCATCGAGCGTCAGGTCGTAGGCGGCCACGTGATCGGGCGCAAGCGCGGGCAGGTAATCGATGCTCGATCCGCTCAGCAGATAAGGCGTCGACATCCCCAGGTCCGGAAACGGCACGGTCAGCGCCTGGTTGATCGCGCCGCAGCACAGGTTCGCGACTTCCATGAACGCTTCGGGCAGCGGCCGCTGGCTGCTCGTGCCCGCCGTCGCGCCGGCGAAATGGCGGCGCGTCGCTTCGTCGTCGCTGAAGCGCAGCGCGAGCAGCAGGCGGAAATGCAGCGCCGAGATCGTCAGCACCGCGACATGCTCGGGCACTTTCGGCTTCGCGCGCGACTTCGCGTGCGCGTGATCGCGCCCGTCGTGTGCAGGGCCGGCGGACGGACGGATGTCGCACGCGCCGCCGGACGCGAGCCGCGTGCGCGCCGCGTCGAAGAAAATTCGCTCGAAGCCGGCTTTCGCCTGCGCGCTGATCACGCCGCGCCTCCTTCGATCCGCGCATGCAGTTGCCCGGCCAGCGTCTCGACGGTCGCGAGCGCGGCCGTGATCATCTTGCCGCCGGCCTGGATGTCCTGGAACGTCGCGGCCGTCACGAGATCGTTGCGGTTCAGGCTGTCGCGATAGCTGTTCGACAGCTGCTGCGAGCGCGCGGCCAGCCCGCGCACCTCGCTCGCGACGATCGAGAAGCCGCGCCCGGCCGTGCCCGCACGCGCGGCCTCGATCGACGCGTTCAGCGACACGATCGACACGTGCGCGACGATCGCCGACAGCTCCTGGTTCTTCGTGCGCATGTCCTGGTTCTGCGTGGTCAGCGAGATCATCTGCTCGTGCCAGCGCTCGAAGGTGCCGGCGAGCCCGCGCAGGCGCGCGGCTTCGTCGGCGATCTTCATCGCGTGCTGCGCGAGCGCCGTTCGATCGGCCGACAGCGCCTGCATTGCATCACGCTGCGCGCCGGCGGCGGAGGTCTCGCGCGCCAGCGCATCCTCGAGCTGCGCCTCGCGGTGCGCCCATGCATCGGCCGCCTCCGCATGCGCCGACGTCGCATCGGCGACGCGCGCTTCGGCTACGTCGAGCGCGCCGCGCAACTGCTCCGTATCGCGTTCAAGTGCCGTGACGAGCCGCTTGCGCGTCACGCGAAACACGACCGCCGCCACGATTGCGACGACGGCACCACCCGCCAGTGCGGCGGCCATCTGGATCATCCACGCCTGCCCGATCACGTCGTCACTCCGCCGCGCCGATATCCGCGCTGCGCGCACGCTCGTGCACGACGCCCTGGGCAGCACCGTCCGCCGCGAAGCGGGCCGGCAACGACACGATCGTCTCGAACGCGCGATACGGCGCGCCGACGCGATCGTCGGTGAAGCGCAGCGCGATGTCGCCGCCGTCGCGCTTCAGGAAGTTGCGCACCGCGTCCATGCCGACGCCGCGCCCCGACACTTCGGTCACGGCACTCGCAGTCGAGAAGCCCGGCCGGAAGATCAGCTCGGCCACCTCATCGTCGGACAGCGCCGCGTCGTGGTCGGCATCGATCCAGCCGCGCTCGCGCGCAATGCCGCGAATCCGGTCGAGCGCGAGGCCGCGGCCGTCGTCACTCAGCACGAACCACAGCTCGCCGCCGCCCACGCCGACCGCGATGTCGATCGTGCCGGATGCCGCCTTGCCGGCCGAGCGCCGCTCGTCGGACGATTCGATCCCGTGGTCCATCGAATTGCGCAGCAGGTGCATGAACACGTTCTTCAGCGTCGCGGCGATTTCGCTGCGCACGCGGTGGCCGTGGCTGTCGATATGCACGACCGGCGCCGGCTTGCCGAGTTCGGCCGCAAGCGACGGCAGCGACTCGATCACGCCGCCGAGCGCATCGCCGATGCCTTGCGTGCCAAGCTGGCTCAGCATGCGGCGCACGGCGTCGCGTGCCGCGTGCCAGTCGGCCGCGTTCGCCGGATCGGCGCCGTCGAGCACGCGCAGGCTCTCGCTGATGCGCGCGCGTTCGACCATCAGGAAGTCGGCGCCCTGCACCGCTTCGCCGCTGCGGCCGAGCGTGACCGCGTTGATCGTCGCGTAGTGCTCGACCGCGTCGCGCACACGCGCCAGGTCGTCCATCAGCGCGTCGCGGTTCCACTCGGGGCCGCCGTCCGCGCGACGCAGCGAGTCGTACGCCTGCTCCGCTTCGTGGACGATGTTCGTCAGGTGCTGCAGGCTGTACGTGCGCGCATTGCCCTTGATCGTGTGCATGTTGCGGAACAGCGCCGCGACGATCGAGTGATCGGCGCGCTCGTGCTGGCGGATCATCCGCTCGTTCTCGCTGAGGAAGCCCTTCGCGCTGTGCACGAAGTCGTGGAACTTGTCCTGGCTGATCGACAAAATCTCGCCGATCATCTCGAGGCGGCGCTGCTGCTCGCCCGCCTGCGCGGTCAGCTCGCGAATCTCGGTCACGTCGCGCACGCACAGCATCAGGCGCACGACCGTGTCGGTCTCGTCGGTGATCGCCGACCAGCTCAGGTCGAGCCACTTGTCGCGGCCGTCCGGCATCCGCTTCGCGACTTCGTTCACCAGAAGGTGCTCGTTGAACTCGAAGTTCATGCTGTCTTCGCCGAGGCACGCGTGCACGGCCGCATCGACCTGCGAGCGAGCGTCGGACCCGATGTTCGAGTCGTCGAACACGAGCGCCATCAGGTCGCGGCCCGCGATGTCGTTCGTCTCGAAGATGGTTTCGAGGTACGCCGAATACTCCGCATGCACGACGCCGCCTTCGACGACGGTCAGGATCCCCTGCTGCATGTTCTGCAGCATCGCCTGGATGTCGGCCGTCTTCTGCTTGAGCTGCGCCGAGTTCTCCTGGATCTTCTCGATCATCCCGTTGAACGCGACGATCGAATGGCCGATTTCGTCCATCCGGCCCACCGGCACGCGGCGCGTGAAATCCTGGCTCGTCGCGATCTCGCTCATCGCCGTCTGCATCCCGATCAGCGGGCGCGTGATCTGGCGATACAGCAGCAGGCCGAGCGCGGTCAGCAGCACGATCACCGTACCGGCGACGCCCGCGATCGCGGTTGCCGTCGTCGAGAGCATCCCGTTCAGCGCGCTGATCGCGTCGTCCTTCTGGCGGTTCTTCTCGACGCGCAGCGTGTCGACGATGCTTTCGAGTTCGTCGCGATACTGCGCGACGTTCGCGAACAGGTACGCCTGCGCCATCTCGGGCTTGCCGTCGGCCTTCATCTTGACGGTGTCGTCGATCGCCGCGAAATAGTTCGTGGCGCTGTCCTTCGCCTGCGAGACGAGCCCGACCTGCGCCTGGCCGACCGCCGACTTCGCCTGCACGTCGAGTGCGGCGCGCAGCGCGGCCTGCTTCGCCTTCAGCTCGTCGCGCGCCTGGGCGGCGGTATTCGCGTCGGGCGCGTAGACGAGCGTCATCGTCGCGATCTGGATGTTCTTCACATCGGCGACGAGATCCGCCGACGCGAGCGCGCTCGGCACGATTCCCTGGGTGACCTGACGTACCTCGGACGCGCTCTTGCGTGTCTGGTACACGGCATAGATGCCGATCGCGGACAGCGCGAAGAACGTCAGGACGACTAGCAGCGTAATGCGATGACGGATGGTCATGAGTACAGCTCCCCGCAGCGATCCGGATTCGACCGCCGTTTGGTCTATTGAAAGAATGTGAGCGCCGAATTATCGGGGATGGCGCATGACGATCCGATGACCGAAAATCAATCGTTCATTGATAAAAATGCAATGAATAATTGCGACGAAAGAACCCTAAAGTATTGCCGGAATCTGCCGTTAACCTTCTGCCTCATGGCTTCGAACGGCGACCCTGCGCGGCCGGAAAATTCGGGATCCGGATATTTGTTTTTTAATTATTTGATCCGGGAATTAACCGAAATCGGGCTTTCGTAAAACGTTTGCGGATTATCCGCGAATTCGGTCGAATTCGCGATTTTTTATTGCAGTCGAGTGATTCGACGGACGGATGAAAACGATACCGCCCGCCCTGGGGCCGACGAGCGACGATACATCGCATCGTTGCCCCAGGAGCGGGCGTGACCGGCTACCGGTCAGTGGCTGCTGGCGCGAGTCGCCCCCAGCCCCGTTTCAGAACGCACCTGCTGCGCGGCGAACGCGCCCTTCTCCGCCTTCGCGCGCAGGCTCGTGTCGAGCACCGAGAACAGCCACACACCCACGAAGCCGATCGTCATCGAGAACAACGCGGGCGACGTGTACGGGAACCACGCCGAACCCTTCGGATAACCGAGCGTTGCCTCCCACACCGACGGCGACACGATGGTCAGCCCCACCGACGAGACCAGCCCCAGGAACCCGCCGATGACCGCGCCGCGCGTGGTGCAGCCCTTCCACATCATCGACAGGAACAGCACCGGGAAATTGGCCGAGGCCGCCACGGCAAATGCCAGCGACACCATGAACGCGACGTTCTGCTTCTCGAACGCGATGCCCAGCAGTACGGCGATCACGCCGAGCACCAGCGTCGTGATGCGCGACACCTTCAGCTCGTCGGCACTGTTCGCCTTGCCGTTCTTGAAGACGGTCGCGTAGAGGTCGTGCGACACCGCGGACGCGCCAGACAGCGTGAGCCCGGCGACCACCGCCAGAATCGTCGCGAAGGCCACGGCCGAGATGAAGCCGTAGAACACGTCGCCGCCTACCGTCTTGGCCACCAGCACCGCGGCCATGTTGGCCGTGCCCGCACCGCCCTTGATCACGCCCTTGGCCACGTCGGCCAGTTCCGGATTGGTCAGCACCAGCGTGATCGCACCGAAACCGATGATGAAGATCAGCACGTAGAAATAGCCGATCCACGTGGTTGCCCAGAACACGGACTTACGCGCTTCCTTCGCATCCGGCACCGTGAAGAAGCGCATCAGGATGTGCGGCAGGCCGGCGGTGCCGAACATCAGCGCCATGCCGAACGAGATGGCCGAGATCGGATCCTTGATGAACCCGCCCGGCGACATCACCGACAGCCCGATCCGCGTGGCGTCGTCCGGCGACTTGCCGGCATTCGCGGCGATCGCGGTCTTGACTTCCACGGCATGGGCGAACAGCGCCTCCGGGCTGAAGCCGTACTGCGCGAGCACCATGATCGCCATGAACGTCACGCCCGCAAGCAGCATGCACGCCTTGATGATCTGCACCCAGGTGGTGGCAGTCATGCCGCCGAACAGCACGTAGACCATCATCAGCGCGCCGACGATGACGACGGCCATCCAGTAGTCGAGACCGAACAGCAGCTTGATGAGCTGCCCCGCGCCGACCATCTGCGCGATCAGGTAGAACGCCACCACCACCAGCGTGCCGACCGCGGCGAAACTGCGGATCGGCCCCTGTTCGAAGCGATAGCCCGCGACGTCGGCGAAGGTGAACTTGCCGAGGTTGCGCAGCCGTTCGGCCATCAGGAACGTGATGACCGGCCAGCCGACCAGAAAGCCGATCGAGTAGATCAGGCCGTCGTAACCCGACGTCATCACCGCGGCGGAAATGCCGAGGAAGGATGCCGCCGACATGTAGTCGCCCGAGATCGCCAGGCCGTTCTGGAACCCGGTAATGCCGCCGCCGGCCGTATAGAAATCCGCGGCGGAACGCGTGCGGGACGCCGCCCACTTGGTGATCCACAGCGTCCCTGCCACGAACAGCGCGAACAGGACGATGGCCGTGGTGTTGGTCGCCTGCTTGGCGGTCTGACCGACGTCGCCGCCGCCCGCGATGGCCACGCCGCACGCGCCCGCTGCCAGCAGCGCGACCAGCGTCATCGAAAGTGTCTTCTTCATTGGGCGACGTCCTGCAGGATGTCCTGCGTCAGTTGATCGTATTCGTTGTTCGCGCGACGCACGTAGATGCCTGTGATGACGACGGTAAATACGATCACCGCCATGCCGACCGGTACGCCGACACTCGTCACGCCGGTGCTGACGGGCTTCGCGAGGAACGACTTGTCGAATGCGATCAGTGCGATGTAGCCGTAGTACACGATCAACATCAGCACGGTCAGGAAGACACCGAGCGTATTGCGCCGTCGCTTGAGTTGCGCATACTTCGGATGCGCTTCGATTTTTTTCACCAACCCATCATGCATCGCCTGTCTCCTGGTTTGCTTTTGAATGAGTGTGGCGATTCTGAAGAGCGAAGCTGACTGCGCGCTTACTCGATCTTTCGAGGGCGGCCTCCCGGGCACTATGGTTTTCCCTAGCGGTACAGCGCGTAACGCCGCTCTCTCACGGGAGACGCTTGATGGGTGTACGCGGCACCGCGCGCCGCGCGACGTCACGTCGACGTCATTTCGGCGCAGCGATGCGGGTTAGTCCGGACGCAATATTTCGATAGTTCTCGATAAGCGGATAGTCGCGCGCAGCGTCGATCACGGATCGAGCGCGCCGCCCGACCATCCCGCCGAAGGCCGCGAACCCGTCAGCTTCAGCGCGACGTCGCCCTGCGCGACCAGCCGCTCGCGATTGCGCGTGACGATGCGTCCGGCCTGCGGCGCGACCAGCACGTGCTCGCTGCCGGGCACGCCCGGATGCGCGACGATCCGCGCGATGCGCTCGCCCGCGTCGACCGTCGCGCCGAGTTCGCGTTCGTACACGAGCACGCCCGACACCGGCGCGACCACCGTCTCCATGTGCGCGATCGGCACGGCCTCGCCATGCCAGTCATGCGTGCCGGCAGGCTCCGCGATCACGCCGCGGCCGCGCAGGAACGCCAGCACGCCGTCGGCATCACGCTCGGCGAGTGCATCGGATACGTCGGATTGCCCGCGCAGCTCGACGGTCGCGACGAGCCGTTCGCGCAGGCCGCCGTTGCGCGCCCAGTGCGCGGCGATCGCGCCTTCGAACGCGCCGTCGTCGTCCTCGTCCCACAGAATCGCGACGTCGACGCCGAGCGCCGCTGCGAGATCGCGGCCGGCCGGCCACATTTCGCGCTGCACGTACAGGTACGGCAGCGCATCGGAATCGGTATGCAGGTCGAGCACGATATCGGCGTTGCACGCGGCGTCGAACAGCGTGCGCTGCCAGGCGGCGAATGTCGTCGCAGGCCGGCGCGCCGCGGCCGATTCATGGAAATGCCGGTTGAAATTGCGCTGCGTCGCATCGTGGAAGCGGCCGAGCAGCCGCCCTTGCCGGAACTGCGCGAGCCCGAGCGGGTTCGCCTGCGGCACCACCGTCACCGTGCCGCGCAGCATGCCGCGATCGTGCGCCGCGTACAGCTGCGGCAGCAAGCGGTGCAGCACGAGCATGCCGGCGATCTCGTCCGCATGCACGCCGGCCTGCAGGTGCACGCGCGGCCCGTCGCCGCCCGACAGCCGCCATGCGCGGATCGCGAGCGGCTGCCCGCCGTCGCCGGGCACCTGCCATGTCTGCGTCTCGATCATCGTCCGTCCTCCTTCCGGTTCGACTCGCCCATCACGACGCTGCGCGCGAATCCGCGCCGAGGCCCGCGACGAACGCCGCAATGCGCTCGCAGGCGTCGGCCAGCTTCGCATCGTCAACGACGAAGCCGAAGCGCACGAAGCCGGATGCGGTATCGCCGAACGCGCTCGCATCGAGCAGCGCAACCTGCTTCGAGCGGAACAATCCCCACGTGAATGCGTGCGCGTCGAGCCCCGTGCCGCGCACGTCGACCATCATGAACATTCCGGCTTCCGGCAGCAGGCAACGCAGCCCCGGCACGTCGCGCAGGCGCGCGTAGGCCAGGTCGCGGCGGCGCCGGTACAGCTCGCGCATGTCCGCGACGATCGCTGCCTTGTTTTCGAGCGCGGTGACGGCCGCCTGCTGGATGAAGCCCGGCAGCCCGTACAGCATGCACAGCGCGAGCCGCTCCGCGTGCTCGATCAGCTCGGTCGGGCCGATCGCCCAGCCGACCCGCCAGCCGGGCATCGCATGCGATTTCGACAGGCTGCCGATCGTCACCGTGCGTTCGGCCATCCCCGGCAGCGACGCGATGCTGACCAGGTCGCGCTCGAACGTCAGCTCCGCATAGACCTCGTCGGACACGACCCACAGATCGCGCTCGCAGGCGAGCCGCGCGATCCGTTCGAGATCGGCGCGCGGCAGCACGACGCCGGTCGGGTTGCACGGCGTCGCGAAGAAGATCGCCTTCGTGCGCGGCGTCACGGCCGCTTCGAGCGCGTCGAAGTCGAGATGAAAGCCGCGCGACGCATCGACCGGCACCGGCACGAGCGTCGCGCCCGACGCGCGCACGCTCGCCTCGTACGTCAGGTACATCGGCTCCGGCACGATCACCTCGTCGCCCGCCTCGCACAGGCACATCGCCATCGCGAACAGCGCGTTCTGCGCGCCGGCCGTCACGATCACGTGCTCGGCACCGACCGCCTGCCCGGACGCCTTCGCATGCTCGCGCGCAATCGCCGTACGCAGTTCGGCGCGGCCCCGCACTTCGCTGTAGTGGGTGTCACCGCCGCGCAGCGCGGCTACCGCCCGCTCGACGATGATCTCCGGCGTCGAAAAGTCGGGATCGCCGACGCTCAGGATGATCGCCGGCTCGCCCGCCGCGACGGCCGCCTGCGCCGCGTAATGAATGTCCCACGCAGTCGTGCGCTTGCCCTGCAGGCGATCGACCAGCTTCGAATAGTTCATGCGTTCTCCGTCGCGCGGCGCCCGAGCGGCGGCCGCATCTTCAAGGGTTCGTTCAACGCGGCATGCGTACCGGCACACGCCGCTCGAGCCGACCGAACGCGCGTTCGATCACGAACGCGAGCACGACATAGATCACGGCGATCGCCAGCAGCGGCTCGTAGGTCCGCAGCGTCTGCGCGCGGATGTAGTTCGCGGCGCCGAGCACGTCCATCACCGCGACCGTCGACGCGAGCGCGGTCGATTTCAGCAGCATCACCGTCTCGCCCGCGAGCGTCGGCAGCAGGATCTGGATCGCGCGCGGCAGCCACACGCGCCGCGCGATCATCGACGGGCGCATTCCCATCGCGCGCGCCGCCTCGATCTCGCCCTTCGGTACGCCGCGCAGGCCCGCGCGCAGCACCTCGCCGACATACGCGCCGACGCTGATCACCAGCGCGAACGCGACATACCAGAAGCCGTCGCGCAGGAACGGCCACAGCACGCTGTCGCGCAGCGCGGGCCAGCCGGCGAACAGCGAGCCGAGGCCATAGTAGATCAGGTAGATCTGCACGAGCAGCGGCGTGCCGCGTATCACTTCGGTGAAGGCCTTGCTGACGCGCGCGACGACCGGGTTGCCCGACAGCCGCGCGAACGCGACGACGATCGCGAGCGCGAAGCCGAACACGGCCGAGATGACGAGCAGCTTGACGGTGGTCAGCACGCCGAGCAGCAGCAGCGATCCGTAGGAAGACAGTACGCTCAGATCCATGACGTTGATCCGGTTCGGTCAGAAAATGCGTGAGAAGACCCGGCGCGGCTCACGATGCCGGCATCCACCGGCCGAAACGCCGCTCGATCTCGCGAAACAGCATGCCGGACAGCGACGTGATCGCGAAGTACACGGCCGCGACCATCAGGTAGTAGTGCATGTACTCGCGCGTCGACCCGGCCGCCTGCTTCGCGGTGTAGAGCAGCTCGCTGTAGCCGACCACACTGATCAGCGCACTGTCTTTCACGAGGATCAGCCACAGGTTCGTGAAGCCGGCCAGCGCATACGGCGCCATCGCCGGCAGCGTCACGCGGCGGAACACGAGTGCCGGCGGTGCGCCGAACGCGCGCGCGGCCTCGATCTGCCCGTACGGGATCGCGAGGATCGCACCGCGGATGATCTCGGCCGCATACGCGCCCTGCACGATGCCGAGCACGATCACCGCCGCCGCGAAGCCGTTGACCGCGACCGGCCCGGCACCGATCGCCGTCATCAGCAGGTTGATCGCGTCGGTGCCCGCGTAATAGAGCAGCAGGATCAGCAGCAGCTCGGGCACCGCGCGGCACAGCGTCGTGTAGCCCTGCGCGAGCCGCTCCAGCGCGCGCACGCCGGACAGCTTCGCGGCCGCACCCAGCAGCCCGAGCACGATGCCGACGACGAACGCGCCGAGCGAAATCTCGAGCGTCACGCCCGCGCCCTGCAGGAGCGCGACGCCCCAGCCGTCCGGGTCCATGCCCAGGTAGCTCACCCATCCCCAACCGTCCATGCCGCCTCCTCGTCCGTGCGCGTATCCGTGCGATCAGTGCGGCCAGAGGTCGATCGGGAAATACTTCTTCGCGATCTGCGCGTACTTGCCCGACGCATGCAGCTGCTCGAGCGCCTGGTCCATCTGCTGCTTGAGCGGTGCATCGGCCTTGCGCATCCCCGCGCCCACACCGTAGCCGAAGATCGCCGGGTCCATCTTCACGCTGCCGGGGCCCTTCAGCTCGAACGTGGCGCCGTCCTTCGACTTCAGGAAATCGAGGATGCCGAGCTGGTCGAGATACATCGTGTCGATGCGGCCGGCGACGAGGTCGGCGTTGCAGTCGTCCTGCGTGTTGTACAGGCGCACCGTCGCGTTCTTGCCGTAGGCCATCTTGATGAACTCGGCGTTCGCGGTCGAACCCTGCACGCCGATCACCTTGCCCTTCAGCCCGTCCGGCGTCAGCGTGAGCTTCTGGTTCTTCGCGCCGACGAAGGTGCCCGGCGTCTCGTAGTACGGCCGCGAGAACGAGATCACCTTCTGGCGCTCCGGCGTGATCGACATCGAGTTGAAGATCACGTCGATCTTGTCGCTGAGCAGCGCCGGGATGATGCCGTCCCACGCGACTTCCTTGATCTCGCACTTCGCCTTCATCTGCTCGCACAGCGCGCGGATCAGGTCGGCCTCGAAGCCGCTCCACTGGCCCGTCGGGCTCTTCATCAGGAACGGCGGATACGGCTCGGCGGCGACCCCGAAGCGCAGCACGCCCGACGACGCGTACGCGGAACCGAACGGCGCGAGCGCCGCGAGGACGAGACTCAACAGGCACAGCAGACTGCGTACGACACGTTTCATGGTCGGACTCCTTGCGGGAAAGATAGGGATCGGGGCAGCCGGCCGCGCGGGCACGCGCGGGTCGCCCCCGCGGTTCAGTGGCGTTGCCGGTGTGCGTTGACGAACTGGCGGCAGCGTTCGCTCTGCGGCGCGTCGAAGATCTCGGCCGGCGTGCCGCTCTCCTCGACGCGCCCCTCGTGCAGGAACAGCACCTTGTTCGACACGTCGCGCGCGAACGCCATCTCGTGCGTGACGAGAATCATCGTGCGGCCTTCGCACGCGAGATCGCGAATCACCTTCAGCACTTCGCCGACGCGTTCGGGATCGAGCGCGGAGGTCGGCTCGTCGAACAGCATCACCCTGGGCCGCATCGCCAGCGCGCGCGCAATCGCAACGCGCTGCTGCTGGCCGCCGGACAGGAACGCGGGATAGACGTTGCGCTTGTCGGCGAGGCCGACACGTTCGAGCAGCTGCTCGGCGCGCGCGATCGCTTCGGCGCGCGGTTCGCGCAGCACGTGCACGGGCATCTCGATCACGTTCTCGAGCACCGTGCGGTGCGCCCACAGGTTGAAGCTCTGGAACACCATGCCGAGCCGCGTGCGGATGCGCTCGACCTGGCGCGGATCGGTCGGCACCGTGCGGCCCTTGCGGTCGACCTTCAGGCCGATCTCCTCGCCATCGACCACGATGCGTCCGCGGGTCGGCGTCTCCAGCAGGTTGACGCAGCGAAGCAGCGTGCTCTTGCCCGAGCCGCTCGCGCCGATCAGCGAGATCACTTCGCCTTCGCGCGCGCTCAGCGACACGCCCTTCAACACCTCCAGCTCGCCGAACCGCTTGTGCAGGTCCATCACCTGCACGCGTTCCTCGACGGCCGCCTTCACGCTCTCCACCCGCGCCAACATGCTGTCTCCTGTGTCGAATTCTCACGCCCGTCCCGTGCGGGATCGCGGCGTCTTGTTGAATGGCCGACCAACCTCATGCGGAGTCGAGTATAGGCGCTGTTGAACGGTGGTTCAACAGATTTCAATAATCCGGGAGCAAGGGTTTTCGCGGGTTCCGCGCCGCTTTCGATGGTGTAATTGAACAAGCGTCCGACACTCCCCTATAATCGGTGCCATGACGATTCCGTAAGGTCACTCCGTGAAAAAGACTCCTGGCAGCGCACCGGTTCAGACCCGCGGCCGCGGTATCCGCGAAACGCCCGCGGTGCGGCAGCAATCGATCATCGACGCGACGATGCGCTGCATCGCGCGCTACAGCTATTCGGAAACCACGATCGACCGCATCTGCGCGGAAGCGAAGGTATCGCGCGGGCTGATCAACCATCACTTCCAGTCGAAAGACGAGCTGATGGCGCAGACCTACAAGCGGCTCGCGTCCGACCTGCTCGACGTGTCGCGCGCGGCCGCCGCGAACGCGACCGGCCCCGAGGACAAGCTCGACGCGATCATCAAGGTGTGTTTCGCCGCGCCGGTGTTCGCGCCGAAGAACGTGAAGGTATGGCTCGGCTTCTGGAGTGTCGCGCACAGCGACCCGGTGATCCGCAAGGCGCACAAGGAGCTGTATGCCGGCTACCGGCAGGCATTGAAGAAACTGTTCGACCAGATCGCGGAAGTGCGCGGCGGAACCGTCGACAGCGATCTCGCCGCGCTGACGCTCACAGCCGTGATCGACGGGTTCTGGCTCGAACTCGCGCGCGATCCGACGTCGTTTACCGCGGAAGACGCGCTGACGAGCTGCCTGCGCGTCGTCGATACGTTCCTGCCGCCGCCGAAGACGGCCCGCAAGCGCGCGTAGAACGCCGCGCCACGACGGCAGCATGGCTGCCGGATCACCGCCGGCAATCCGGCGGCACCCACGACGGCCTCGCATCGCGAGGCCGTCGCGTTCTCAGCGCGCGCGGATCTCGATCAGATACGGCGCATCGTGCGCCGCTGCTTCACCGAGTGCGCCGGCCAGCGAGCCGCCCTCCTCGATCCGCTGCGCGCCCCATCCATACGCCTGCGCGATCGCGACGAAATCGGGCGTATGCAGATCCACGCCGACCGGCTCGACGCCGCCATCGACCATCGCGCGCTTGATTTCCCCGTATCCGCCGTTGTTCAGCAGCACGACGATCACGCGGGCACGATGCTGCACCGCCGTGCCGAGCTCCGCGAGCGTGTACTGGAATCCGCCGTCGCCGGCGACGCAGACCACCGGTCGCGACGCATCGCCGAGGCTCGCGCCGACGGCGGCCGGCAGCCCGTAGCCGAGCGAGCCGAACCCGACCGACGCGTTGAACCAGCTGCGCGGGCGCGGCGCCGCAAAGCCGACGTTGCCCGCGTAGACGATGCGTGTCGAATCCCCGACGATCGCCGCATCGGGCAGCGTGTCGCGCACGCTGTCGAGCAGCGCGAGATCGCGCCGCATTTCGTCGTTCAGTTCCTGTCGCGCCGCCGCACGGCACATCGCCGCGCGTTCGACACCGCCGCGATCCGCGTGGGCGTGCGCATCGCCGGGCCACACGCGCCGCAGCGCGCGCAGGGTTTCGCCGACGTCGCCCAGCAAAGGCAGCGCGGGCACCGCATTGCGGCACAGTTGCTGTGGATCGATGTCGATCCGCACGAGCGGCGCGGGCATCGAGAAACTGCGCGTCGCGTACAGGTCGTAATCGGTCGGCCCGAGTTCGGTGCCGAGCGCGACGATCAGGTCGCTGTCGCGCATCAGTGCGCGCACCGCGTCGCTCGACGCCGACCACGCGATGCCGAGCGGATGTGCAGGCGGCAGCACGCCGCGGCCGTTGATCGTCATCACGACCGGTGCGTCGAGCGCTTCGGCGAGCCACCGCACGTCGTCGGCCGCGTCGAGCGCGCCGCCGCCCGCGAGGATCAGCGGCGCGCGCGCGGCAGCCGCCTTCGCGCGCAGTGCGTCGATGCCGTCGGCCGACGCGGGGCCGGGCGCGATGCGCGGCGGCGCAGCCGGCACCGGCGGCAACGTGTCGGCCGGCGCCGCGAGCACGTCGAGCGGAATCTGGAGGTGCACCGGGCGCGGCCGGCCGCCCGAGAACACCGCGAACGCGCGCGCGATCGCCTGCGGCAGTGCGTCGGCGCGCGGCACCGTATAGCTGAACGCGGCGACGTTCTCCGCGAACGCGTGCTGGTCCGGCAGTTCGTGCAGATGGCCGTTGCCCGAGCCGATATCGCCGGACGCGTTGACGCTCGAGATCACCAGCATCGGAATCGAATCCGCATACGCCTGCGCCATCGACGTCGCGATGTTCGTCATCCCGGGGCCGGTGATCACGAAGCACACGCCGGGTTTGCCGGTCGCGCGCGCATAGCCGTCCGCCATGAAGCCGAGGCCCTGCTCGTGGCGCGCGCTCACGTGGCGCAGCGCGCTACCGGCCAGGCCGCGATACAGCTCGATCGTATGCACGCCGGGAATGCCGAACACCGTGTCGACGCGGTATGCGGCGAGCAGGTCGACGAGATACATGCCTACAGTTTTCATCAGAATTTGCTCCGAGAGACCCCGCCATTTCCCTCAAGGGGACTTCCTTCGGGGCGAATGGCGGGAAGGAAAGGAGTGCTGTTGACAGGCAGCTTCTTCCACGGGTTAGGATCACCGGCATGATCCTTGTCTACCGCTACCGCGTGAAGTCGCTCAACGGACTGCTCAACAAGCAGAGCCGTGCGGTGAACTACGTCTGGAACTTCTGCAATGACACGCAGAAGCACGCGCTCAAGTGGAGCAAGAAGTGGCCGACGGGTTTCGACTTGAACGTGCTGACGACGGGGAGCAGCAAGGCGCTCGGCATCCACTCCGGCACGATCAACGCAACCTGCGAGCAGTACGCGAAATCTCGCAGCCAGAGCCGACGTCCTTGCTTGCGCTATCGCGGCAGGAAATCGCTTGGTTGGGTGCCGCTGAAGGGCCGTGATCTGAAGCGTGAAGGCGACGCGTTCCGATTTGCCGGCAACACGTTCCGCGTGTTCAACAACCGCCCGCCTCCCGAGGGCAAGATCAAGGACGGAACCAATTTCGCGCAAGATGCGCGCGGCAACTGGTTTCTCAACATCGTGATCGAGATACCCGATGTTCAGGTGCGCCCGATTCGTTCGGGTGTCGGTATTGATCTTGGCCTGAAAGACTTCGCCACACTTTCGACCGGCGAAAAGCTGCCGAACGACCGGTTTGGTCGGCGTGCAGCCGAAAAGCTGGCGAAAGCCCAACGTGCGCGAAAGCACAAGCGGCACATTGCGAAGCTGCACGCGAAGGTGGCGAATGCCCGCGCCGATTTCCAGCACAAGGTTGCGCTCGATCTGGTGCGACGCTTCGATTACCTCGCGGTCGGCAACGTGTCGACTGCCAAGCTCGCCAGAACCAAGATGGCGAAGAGCGTCTACGACGCATCCTGGTCGTCCTTCCGGGACAAGCTCCGTTATAAAGCGATCGCGCACGGGGCCACGTTCGAGGAAGTCGACGAAAGCGGTTCTACCCAGTCCTGTTCGGCGTGCGGGTCGAAAGACAGCACGACGCGGCCGAAAGGTATCGCAGGGCTGCGAATAAGAGAGTGGGTTTGCAGTGAATGTGGTGTCGCACATGATCGTGATATCAACGCTGCCCGAAACATTCTCCGATGCGGACGTGCATCGCCAGCTGTGGGAATCCTCCGCCTTTCGGCCTGAGGAGGACGTCAACGTTCAAGGTAGGTTTCCGGATCGCGTACCGGCCGGCGCGGCCGCCGTCAGTGCGCGAGCCCCGGCAGCAGTTCGCGCACACCCTGCGCGAGCATCTGGAACGCGATCGCGGTCAGCACGATGCCCGACAGCCGCTCGACGAGCGTCCTGCCGATCTCGCCGAGCCGCCGGCACCACGATGCCGAGCACGCATACGTGAGCCCGATCACGCCCGCATGCAGCACGCAGGCCGCGCTTAGCGCGAGCAGGTCGGACGGCGTGTGAAAGCGCGTCGCGGTCGTGATCACGAGCGACATCACCGCGCTGCCGATCGACAGCGGGAAGATCAGCGGCACCGCGATGTAGTTGCGCCACTGCGCATATTCGAGCCGCCGGTCGCCGCCGCTGCGTTCGTCGTTCGCCGTGTCGCGCATCATCGGGATCGACCACAGGCACAGCACGAGGCCGCCCGTCAGCGTCAGCGCGCCAAGCGTGAGGCCGAGCATGCGCAGCAGGAACTGCCCGCCCCATACCGCGCCGACCATCAGCGCCGCGATCCACGCGAACAGCCTGAACGCGATCTGCCGCTGCGTCACGTCGGGAAAATGCCCGGTAACGGCCGCGTACATCGGGATCGCGACCGGCGGACAGAACAGCGTCAGCAGGCCGGTCAGGAACAGCAGCACGTCGCTCGACGTCAAGGTCATCGCTCGATCTCGCATGCGGTCGGAGGGTTGGGAGGCGCATCGGCATGCGTGGCCGGGTGTCGCGGTCAGTCCTGCGCGGCTTCCTGCGGCGCGCGCTCACGCGGCCGCATGTCGCAGTCGAAGTCGTCGAGCGTCGGAAACGCCATCGGTTCGAGCCGATCGAGCTGCGCGAGATGCTCGTCGTAGCGGTCGAGCACGGCCGCGCGCTCGGCATCGCCGATATACGGCACGTGATAACCGACGAACGACGGCAGCACGTCGAAGCCCGCGTAGCCGAGCGTGCCGCGCAGCACGTGGCGCAGCATCAGGTCGATGTCGCCGTGCACGCCGTCCGCGCCGAACATGTAGTCGCGGCCGCCGCACGTACAGGCGAGCAGCGCGCGCTTGCCGCGCATCCCGCCGCGGTCGTAGAAGCGCACGCCGCCGTACACCTTGCCCGACACGAGCACGCGGTCGATCCAGCCCTTCATGATCGCCGGCACCGAGCACCAGAACAGCGGGAAGCTCAGGATCAGCAGGTCGCACGCGGCCAGCTTCTCGAGTTCCGCGGCGATGTCCGGCGCGATCGCATTCGCGGCGACGTTCTCGCGCTGCTCCAGCGCGTAGACGAGATAGTCGGGGTTCTTGCGCACGCCGAAATCGGCCGCGCTCGCAACCGGATTCCACTGCATCGCGTACAGGTCGGACACCGTCACGGTATGCCCCTGCGCTTCGAGCGTGCTCACCGCGCGGTGCAGCATCGACGTCGTGAACGACTGCGGTTCGGGATGGGCGTGAACGATCAGGACTTTCATGGTGCGCGTTTTCTCCGCAACGTAACGTTGAATGGTTGAATTCAGACGGCCCCCGCCGCGCGCTTGCGCAGCAGCGACAGGCCGATCGCGACGCAGGTCGCGACGAGCAGCAGCGTGGACACCGACGCGATCGCGGGATCGACGTTCTCGCGCATCCCGTCCCACATCCGGCGCGGCAGCGTGTACACGCTCCGGCTCGAGATGAACAGCGTGACGACGAGCTCGTCCCACGACAGGATGAACGCGAACACCGCCGCCGACAGCACGCCCGGCCGGATCGACGGCAGGATCACGTAGCGCAGCGTCTGCGCGAGGTTCGCGCCGAGGCTGCGCGACGCCTGTTCGATCCGCAGGCCGACGGTCGCGAGCGACGCGGACACGGCCACCACCACATAAGGCACCGACAGCACGACGTGCGACAGGATCACGGCCGGAAGGCTGTCGAGCATCCCGAGCTCGCCCCACAGCCGGTAGAACGCGAGCGCCGACACGATCGGCGGCACGATCAGCGGAAACAGGATCACGCCGCGCACGAATTCGCCGCGCCGCGACGCGACCTTCCACAGCCCGATCGCGCACAGCGTGCCGAGCGTGACCGAGATCGCCGACGACACCAGCGCGATCAGCCCGCTCTGCAGGAAGCTCGACACCCAGCCGTCGTCGTCGAGCAGCACGCTGTAGTGCCGCAGCGACAGCGCGCCGTCCGGCATCGACAGGTAATCGCTCGGCGTCAGCGATACGGGCACCGACACGAGCAGCGGCAGCATCAGGAACAGGATCGCGGCCCATGCGACGCCGACCACCAGCGCGCGCCCTGCGGTCATTCGGATCTTCATCGTTCGTCCTCCGGTCGGGTCAGCGCGCGCCGAACAGTTCGCGCAGGTCGACGAAACGCGCGAGCAGCGCGAGCGCGGCCAGGATCGACGCCAGCAGCAGCGACGCGAGCGCCGCCCCGCTGCCCCAGTTCACGAGCTGCAGGATCTGCGTGCTGATGTACTCGGCGATCATCACCGTGCGGCCGCCGCCGAGAATCACCGGCGTCACGTAGAAACCGAGCGAGAAGATGAACACGAGGATCGCCGCGCCGACGATGCCCGGCCGCGTCTGCGGGAAATACACCTTGCGGAACGTGACGAATGCGCCCGCGCCGAGCCCCTGCGACGCACGTGCGAGCTGCGGGTCGATGCCCTTCATGTTCGCGTACAGCGGCAGCACCGCATACGGAATCATGAAGTGGATCATCCCGATCACGACGCCGATCTCGTTGCGCATCAGCGGCAGCGGCGCGTCGATCAGGCCAACGCGCATCAGCAGCGTGTTCACGAGCCCCTGCTCGCCGAGCAGGAACAGCCACGAGAACGCACGCACCAGCACCGACGCCCAGAACGGCACGAGCAACCCGAACATCAGCGCCATCCGCTGGCGCGGGCCGACGTGAGCCATCGCATACGCGATCGCGTAGCCGAGCGCGACCGAAAAGACGGTCGTGACCGCGCACACGCGCAGCGTCGTCCACAGCACGCGGTGCACGCCGTGGTTTTCCAGCAGACGTGCGTAGTTGTGCAGGCCCGGCTCAGGCACCGTGAAGCCGAGCCACAGCACGCGCACGAGCGGATACACGTACAGCACGATCAGCACCGCGAGCAGCGGCACGACGAGCAGCCAGTAGCGATCGGCCTTCGCGCGGCCGAGCGGGACGCTGCCCGTGACGGGGGTAGACAGGGTATTCATGCGGTCACGCTCACGAGGCGGCGGCTCAGGACGACATCAGGTCGGTGTACTGCGCGAGCGTCGTTTCGTAATGCTGCGCCCACCATTCCGGATTCACCTTGCACTGCTTCGCCCAGTTCTCGGGCGTGCCGGGATTGTCGGCGCGCAGCGCCTGCGGCACCGCGGCCGTCGCGGCCGGCGTCACCGGCCCGTTGCCGAGCAGCGACAGCAGGCGCACCTGCGGCTCGACGCCCTGCACGAACTTGATGAACTGCCACACGGCGTCGCCCGACGGGTTGTTCTTCGGCACGCCCCACACGTCGCACGACGCGAGCCCCTGCTCCCACGTATAGCGGAACCGGCCGCTACTTTCGCGCTGGATCACGTTCGCACGCGTATGCCAGATGCACGCCATGCTGACTTCGCCGTTGCGCAGCAGCTGCAGGCTGTCCGCGCCCGAATCCCACAGCAGCACGTTCGAGCGCAGCTCCTTGAGTTTCTTCAGCGCGCGCGGCACGTCGATCGGATAGACCTTGTCCTTGTCGACGCCGTCAGCCATCAGCGCGGCTTCCAGCGCGCCGCCCATCCACTTCCACAGCCCGCGCTTGCCCGGAAACTTGCCGACATTCCAGAAATCGGCCCAGTTCTTCGGCGGATTCGCGCCGAACTTGCGCGCGTCGTAGACCAGCACGTAGCTCAGCAGGTACGACGGCACGCCGAAGTCCGATGCGAGCCCCGGCAGCGCATTGCGACCGACGACCGAATAGTCGATCGGCCGCAGGAAACCCTGCTTGCCGAGCTTGATCGCCGCGAAGCCGTCGAGGTCCATCACGTCCCAGATCACGTTCCTGTTCTCGACCATCGCCTTGATCTTGCCGTCCTCCGGCGACGAGTCGTAGCCCATCCTGATCCCGCTCGCCTTCGTGAACGGGTCCATGTACGCGGAGCGGAACGCCGAACGCGCTTCGCCGCCCCACGCGCTGAGCACGATTTCCTTCGGATTCGCGGCCTGCGCGCCCTTCGCGCCGAGCGACAGCAGCGTCGGCGCGATGCCGGCGGCCGCGCACAGCCGGAGGAAATCGCGGCGCCGCTGCGACGTCGCGGGTTGAAGGTCGCGTGCTTGGTCGAGCAGGTCCTGCAGATGGCGGTTCGTCATGGTGTCTCCTCCAGGGCTGGGCAGCGCCCGCACGCATCTCGTCGTTTCCGGGCACCGGTGAATCGATCGGCGACGACGGCCTGCGCCGCGTCGCGCGGGATGCAGCGTTCGCGGCGTCAGTCGGCCGCGATCCGGCAGGTCGCGTCACACTCCCACTGCACGAACACGTCCATGCCGGTGCGCGGCGACGCGAGCCCGCGCCACGCGGGCACGTCCGCCGTCATGCGGCCGAGCGCCGACGTCTCGATCTCGAAGCGGTACGACGAACCGAAATAGCTCCAGTGACGGATGCGGCCGGCCACTTCGTTGTGCGCGCCGCCGCACGACGTCGCCGACACGGCGACCTTCTCGGGGCGCAGCGCGAACAGCAGCGTGTCGTCGGCCCGTGCGCCGCACGCGGGCGCGACGAACCGCGCATCGCCGACGCGGTAATGCGTCGTCGCCGCATCGCCGCCGAGCGCGACGCCTTCGATGAAGTTGCTCTTGCCGAGGAAATCGGCGACGAAGCGGTTGGCCGGCTGCTCGTACAGCCCGTCGGGCGTGCCGATCTGCTCGAGCCGGCCGTCGCGCATGATCGCGATCCGGTCCGACATCGACAGCGCCTCCTCCTGGTCGTGCGTGACGAACAGGAACGTCGCGCCGAGCCGTTCGTGCAACGCCTTCAGCTCGACCTGCACCTCGCCGCGCAGCTTGCGGTCGAGCGCGCCGAGCGGTTCGTCGAGCAGTACCAGATCGGGATCGAACACCAGCGCGCGCGCAATCGCGACGCGTTGCTGCTGGCCGCCCGACAACTGGCGCGGCAGCCGGCCTGCGAGATGGCCGAGCCGCACGAGATCGAGCGCGGCCCTCACACGCTTCACCGCGTCGGGCCCCTTCTGCTTGCGCACCATCAGCGGATACGCGACGTTCTGCTCGACCGTCATGTGCGGAAACAGCGCATAGCCCTGGAACACCATCCCGAAGTTGCGCTTCTCCGGCGGCAACGCGACGATGCTGCGGCCGCCCACGCGCAGGTCGCCGGTGGTCGGATGCTCGAAGCCCGCGACGATCGTCAGCAGGGTCGTCTTGCCGGAACCCGACGGCCCGAGGATCGTCAGGAATTCGCCGCGCGGAATCTCGATCGACGTTTCCCGCAGCGCATGCACGCTGCCGTAGCGCTTCGACACGCGATCGATCTGCAGGCCCGCGCCGTTCACGATGCGCGCGGCCGATGCCGTGCGCGCCGCCTCCGCTCCGGGCCGCCCCTCCTCCACACCTGCCGACGTCTCCATCACCACGCTCATCGTGTGTCTCCTGGTCGACTCACAATTGGGTTGAACGTTCATTTAACAGAACTTATACTATGCCGAAATGCGGTCCGCAAGTAGCGGCGACCCTTGCCGGCTCTGACACACCCCGACACACAACAACCAGGAGACAGTGATCAGCATGAGCATCGAGGACATCCGAATCGAACGGCACGACGGCGTCGTGACCCTTCGACTGAACCGCCCGGCGAAGCGCAATTCGCTCGCGCGGCCGCATCTCGACTTTCTTCGCGAGACGCTCGACGCACTCGCGAACGATCCGGCGGTGCGCTGCGTCGTGCTGACCGGCACCGGCAGCGCGTTCTGCGCAGGCGCGGACGTCGACGAATGGGCCGAGGCCGAGCGCAACGGCGAACTCGACACCTACGGGTGGACCGAGCGCGCGCACCGTTTCGTGCAGGCGCTCGCCGCGTTTCCGCGCCCCACCGTCGCGGCGCTGAACGGCTCGACGGTCGGCGCGGGCACCGACATCGGCTTCGCGTGCGACTTCCGGATCGCGAGCACGGCCGCGACGCTACGCTGCGGGTATACGGGCATGGGCTACAGCCCCGACATGGGCGGAAGCTGGTTCCTGCCGCGCCTCGCGCGGCCCGACGTCGCCCGCCGCTTCATCTTCCTGAACGAACGCTGGAGCGCGCAGGATGCGCTCGCGGCCGGACTGGTTTCCGAAGTCGTCGACGCCGATGCGTTCGCGGAGCACGTCGCCGCGTTCGCCGCGCGGCTCGCACAAGGGCCGAGCGTCGCGTTCGGCCATACCAAAGCGCTGCTCGCGCAGTCGCTCACGCATACCCTCGCCGAGCAGCTGCGCGGCGAGCTGGCAGCCGGCGTCGCTTGCGGTCACAGCGAGGACGGCCAGGAAGCGCTTCGCGCGTCGGTCGAAGGTCGCGCACCCCATTTTGTCGGGAGATGATTGATGGATTTTTCGCTGACCCAAGAGCAGGAAATGCTGGTGACGTCGCTGCGTCAGTTCGTCGAAAAGGAACTGCAGCCCCATGAATTCGCGGTCGATCGCGCGGACGACGTGCCGCCCGAGCTCGCCGATTCGATCCGCCGCAAGTCGCTCGAGCTCGGCTTCTACGCGTTCAACATGCCGGAAAGCGCCGGCGGGCCCGGTCTCGACTACGTGACGCAGGCGCTCGTCGAGCGCGAGCTCGGCCGCACGAGCTGGGCGCTGCACGTGTTCGTCGCGCGGCCGAGCAAGATCCTGATGGCGTGCAAGGGCGACCAGATCGAGCGCTACCTGAAACCGGCCGTGCGCGGCGAGCGCGTCGACTGCTTCGCGCTGACCGAGCCGGGCGCCGGCTCCGATGCGATGGGCATCCGCACGCGCGCGGTGCGCGACGGCGACGACTACGTGATCAACGGCAGCAAGCACTTCATCAGCCACGCGGATACGGCCGACTTCGTGATCCTGTTCGCCGTCACCGGCGAGGAGGAAGTGCGCGGCCAGAAGCGCAAGCGCGTGACCTGCTTCCTGATCGACAAGGACACGCCGGGCATGACCGTGCGCCGCGGCCCGCACTGCACGAGCCTGCGCGGCTATCACCAGTCGGAGATCTTCCTGAGCGACTGCCGGGTGAGCGCCGCGCAGATCCTCGGCGAAGAGCATCGCGGCTTCGAGCTCGCGAACGACTGGCTCACCGCCGGCCGCGTGATGGTCGCCGCGAACAACATCGGCCGCGCGCAGCGCGCGTTCGAGATGGCCGCCGAATGGGCCGCGACGCGCCATCAGTTCGGCAAGCGCATCGGCGATTTCCAGGGCACGTCGTTCAAGCTCGCCGACATGCAGACCGAGATCCGCGCGGCGGAACTCGTCACGCTCTATACCGCGCAGAAGCTCGACCTGGGCACGATGACCGACGGCGACGCCGCGCTCGCGAAACTGCTGGCCACCGAAACGCTCGGCCGCGTGACCGATCACGCGGTGCAGATCTACGGCGGCATGGGGCTGATGGACGAACTGCCGATCGAGCGCTTCTGGCGCGATGCGCGCATCGAGCGCATCTGGGAAGGCACGTCCGAGATCCAGCGCCACATCCTGTCCAAGGAAATCCTCCGACGCTACAGCTGACGCGAATCGTCGCGCCGGCCCGCAAGCCGGCGCGCGTTCAGAAAGGACCAACATGACCTCTTCCCCTGAAGTCAGGGATCGTCGTGCCGCCGCCGCGGCCAACCTGCGCCGGCTGCTCGAGCCGGCCAGCATCGCGTTCGTCGGTGGACGCGGCATCGCGGGCGCCGTGCGGCGCTGTCGCGACTACGGCTATGCCGGCGACATCTGGCTCGTCAATCCGAACCATGCCGAGATCGACGGCGTGCGCTGCCATGCGAGCGTCGCCGACCTGCCCGCCGCGCCCGATGCGGTGTTCGTCGCGGTCCCCGCGCGGCAGGCGATCGACGTCGTGCGCGCGCTCGCCGAACGCGGTGCCGGCGGCGCGATCGTGTACGCGTCGGGTTTCTCCGAAACGGGCGCCGACGGCGCCGCATTGCAGCAGGCACTCGTCGATGCGGCCGGCGACATGGCCGTGCTCGGGCCCAACTGCTACGGGCTGATCAACGGCCTGAACGGCAGCGCGCTGTGGCCGGTCGCGCACGGCGCGCCGCGCGTCGAATCGGGCGTCGCGGTGATCACGCAAAGCGGCAACCTCGCGTACAACCTGTCGATGAGCGCACGCTCGGTGCCGTTCGCGTACCTGGCGAGCGTCGGCAACCAGGCGTCGGTCGACATCGCGCGCCTCGTCGACGCGTTCGTCGACGATCCGCGCATCCGCGCGATCGGCGTGCATCTCGAAGGGCTGAAGGACGTGCGCGCCTTCAGCGAGGCCGCCGCCCGCGCGCTCGCACGCGGCGTGCCGATCGTCGCACTGAAGAGCGGGACGTCGGCGCTCGGCGCGCAGCTCGCGATCAGCCACACGAGCTCGCTCGCGGGCTCGGACGCGCTGTACGACGCACTGTTCCGGCGGCTCGGCGTGATCCGCGTGAAGGACCCGGTCGGCCTCGTCGAAACGCTGAAGCTGCTCGCGATCGCCGGTGTGCCCGAGCGCCGCACGCTCGCCGCGCTGGCGACGTCCGGCGGCGATGCGGGGCTCGTCGCGGATCTCGGCGAAGCGCGCGGCATCGCGTTCCCGCCGGTCGGCGACGCCGGGCGCGACGCGCTCGGCAACGTGCTGCCCGCGTACGCGACGATCGCGAACCCGCTCGATTTCACGACGACGCCGTGGGGCGACCCGGACAAGATGCGCGCGTGCTGCGACGCGCTGCTCGCCGACCGCCCCGGCGCGGCCGCGATGATTCTCGACTATCCGCAGGAAGCGACCGGCGAGCGACCGCTGTGCGACATCGCCGCGAACGCGTTCGCGGCATCCGCGCGCCAGCACGGCGTGGTCGGCGCGGTGATCTCGGTGTTTCCGGACCTCACGCCGCCCGATCACGCGGCACGCATGGCCGCGGCCGGCATCGCGCCGCTGCAGGGGCTCGCCGACGGGATCGACGCGATCGGCGCGGCGATGACCTACGGCGACACGCGCCGCCGCGTGCTCGACGCCGATGCGCTGAACGCACTGCCGGTGCTGCGGGCCGGCAACGGCGGCGGCAGTGACGACGCCACGACGCTGCACGACGAATGGGCGAGCAAGCGGATGCTGGCCGCGCACGGGCTCGACGTGCCGTCGGCGGAATGCATCGCGCCCGCCGATGCGCCGGCCGCCGCGCAACGGCTCGGGTTTCCGGTCTGCGTGAAAGTGGTCAGCGATCGCCTGCCGCACAAGACCGAGGCCGGCGCGGTCGCGCTGAAGCTCGCGTCGCCCGAAGCCGTTGCCGCCGCGGTCGAGCGGATGACCGAACAGGTCGCGCACTACGCGCCGGACGTGCCCGTCGAGCGCATCCTCGTCGAGAAGATGGCCGACGCGCCGCTGCTCGAACTGATCGTCGGCGTGAAGCGCGAGCCGAATTTCGGTCTCGCGCTCGTGCTCGGCACCGGCGGCGTGCTGGTCGAACTGATCCGCGACACCGCGACGCTCCTGTTGCCGGTGCGCGAAAGCGACGTGCGCGACGCGCTGCTCGGGTTGAAGCTCGGCCCGCTGCTGACCGGCTATCGCGGACGGCCGAAGGCCGATCTCGATGCGGTGGTGGCAAACGTGATGGCGATCGCACGCTTCGCGCAGGCGCACGCCGACACGCTCGTCGAACTCGACGTCAATCCGCTGCTGGTGATGGAACGCGGCGCGGTGGCCGTCGATGCGCTGGTGAGGCTCGACGCCTGAAACCCGCCGGCCCGCTCGTGCGTCGCGCGAACGGGCCGGCGGCAACCGTGCGCGACTGTGGGGGCGGTGCTTCGCCACAGTTCGCTCAATGATGCTCACGCAATCGTCACCGGGCGCCTCGCGCAGCGCGGCGACGACGTCACCGTTCGACGCAGGCCCGGGCCGGGTCGACGGGGCCGGCCCTGCCCGGCCCATACAGGAGAAACGATCAGAAGTTGTGCCGCATGCCGATGCGCGCGGCGGCCTGCGTGCGGCTCGTCGACGGCGTGAAGCTGTAGCCGATCACCGCATCGACGCCGTTCGACGCGCGCATCCAGTCGACGGCCGCATACACGTCGGTGCGCTTGGACAGCGCGTAATGCGTGCCGAGCGCGACTTCGTGCCAGTGATGGCCCTCGAACGTCGTGTACTGGTAGCCCGCGACGAGCGACAGCGGCGCGGTCGCCTGGTACAGGCCACCCGCCTCGTACACGCGCATCGTCGACGATTGCCCGTAGCCCTTGAACGTCGTGTTGCTGAAATCCGCGTTGAGCGTCAGCTTGCCGAGCGTGTACGACGCGCCGATCCCGAAGATCGACTGCGAGTCGATCGAGAACGGCGTCGAATCGTGCAGGTCGGTGACGGCGCCCGTGGCCGGATCGACGGTCGCAACCGTCTGTCCGAGCATCGTTCTCACGCCCATCTGCGCATACGGATCGAGCGCCGCGAGCCGGCGCGGCGAATTGAGCCGCGTATAGTTGCCGCCCGCCGAGAAATCGCCGTGCGTGTAGCTCGCGCCCAGGCTCCACGCACTGCCGTCGTGGAAGCTGCCCGCGTCGTTACTGAACGAATACATGCCGCCGACCACGAGCCCGTGAAACGCGTTGCTGACGAACTTCACCGCGTTCTGCAGCCGGTCGCCGCTCTGGCGGTCGAAATCGCCGAGGTGCACGCCGTAGCCGCTGCCGAATGCGCTGACGTTGTAGTTCGCGGTGAAATCGAATGCGAAGTCGTACTGGTTGCCGAACGTCAGCGTGCCCCAGTCGTTGCCGAGCCCCACGTACGCCTGCCGCCCGAACATCGCGCCGCCCTGGTTCAGCTTGCCGGTGCCGAGCCGGAAACCGTTCTCGAGCTTGAACACGGCCTTGTCGCCGCCGCCGAGATCCTCGGTGCCCATCAAGCCGACGCGGTTGCCGTACGACACGCCGTCGTCGAACAGGTACGCATGCCCGCCGCCCGTATTGTTCACGTAGGTGATGCCGCCGTCGATGATCCCGTACAGCGATACGCTGCTCTGGGCGTGTGCATAGCCGTGGACCATCACCGACATCATGCCGGCCAGCAGGAAGCGCTTCTTCATTTTCGGTGTCTCCGGTTTCCGCGCGAGGCGGATCGATTTTTCGTTGTGCGTATCGTGCAGATGCGCCGCCCGCCCTGCTTCGCTTCGGCATCGCGGCGCTGGCGAGTATAGGTTTCGTTGAATGAATGTTCAATCTATTACGACATTGGTCAGCACCGGTGTTTACACGCATCGGCGATATCTTTATTGAAAAAACGTTCAACCCGTAATAACATCGACCGGCAGCCCCCGCGGACGACGTGCGGGCCCGTTCCGAACCTCGGAGTGCACTGGATGACGACCACCCTCAGCCCCGCCGCCGAGCCGCGCCTGCGCTCGGCCTACGAAGGACAGAAGTCGCGCCCGTACGACCCGGCCGCGCCGATCGCGACACCGCTCGAACTGCAT
The DNA here is from genome assembly GCF_902499335.1 of Burkholderia lata. Classification (GTDB taxonomy): domain Bacteria; phylum Pseudomonadota; class Gammaproteobacteria; order Burkholderiales; family Burkholderiaceae; genus Burkholderia; species Burkholderia lata_B. The sequence continues at coordinate 328,034 of NZ_CABVQK010000008.1, forward strand.
CGCTGCACCGTGCAGCCCGAGTGGGTCGACTACAACGGCCACATGAGCGAATCGTGCTATCTGCTCGTGTTCGGCGACAGCAGCGACGCGTTCTTCCGCTACTTCGGCATCGACGACGACTATCGCGAGGCCGGTTGCTCGATCTACTCGGCGGAAACGCACATCCGCCACCTGCGTGAAGCGATGCTCGGCGAACCGCTCAGGCTCACGGTGCGGCTGCTCGACCTGGACGACCGGCGGCTGCACGTGTTCCATTCGATGCATCATGCGACGACGGGTGCGCAACTCGCGACCGGCGAGCAACTGCTGACCCACGTCGACATGCACGCGAAGCGCTCCGCGCCGTTCCCTGCCGCGATGCGCCGGCATCTCGACGCGATTCACGCCGAACATGCGCGCGCGCCGCACGAGCCGCATGCGGGCCGCGCGATCGCGATCCGCCGCCCCACGCCCGCTTCACGCTGATCTCGCCGACCCACGACGGAGTGTTCCCATGCAGACGAACGACGCCTGGCGCACGCGCGCCGGCCAGCTCGACATCGATTCCCGCGCATTCGTGGACGGCACGTTCCGCGACGCGCACGACGGCGCCACCTTCGCGTGCACGAGCCCGATCGACGGCCGCACGCTCGCGCAAGTCGCGCATTGCCGGCAGGCCGACGCCGACCTCGCGGTCGCGGCCGCGCGGCGCGCGTTCGAAAACGGTGCGTGGCGCGACGCGTCGCCGCGCGAACGCAAGCGCGTGCTGCTGCGCTGGGCCGCGCTGATCCGCGAGCACGCGGACGATCTCGCGCTGCTCGAAACGCTCGACACCGGCAAGCCGATCGGCGACACGACCACGATCGACATCCCGTCCACCGCATACTGCGCCGAGTGGTTCGCCGAAGCGATCGACAAGACGGGCGGCGAAGTCGCGCCGGCCGACGCGCATCTCGTCGGGCTCGTCACGCGCGAGCCGATCGGCGTGGTCGCGGCGGTCGTGCCGTGGAATTTCCCCGCGATGATCGCGATGTGGAAGTGCGCGCCGGCGCTCGCGGCCGGCAACAGCGTCGTGCTGAAGCCGTCGGAGAAATCGCCGCTCAGTGCGCTGCGGCTCGCCGCGCTGGCCGCGCAGGCCGGGCTGCCGGCCGGTGTGTTGAACGTGCTGCCGGGCTTCGGCGATGCGGGCGAAGCGCTCGCACGGCATCCGGACGTCGACTGCATCGCGTTTACCGGCTCGACCGCGGTCGGCCACAAGGTCGCGCGCTGCGCGGCCGATTCGAACCTGAAGCGCGTGTGGCTCGAGCTCGGCGGCAAGTCGCCGCAGATCGTGCTGCCCGACTGTCCGGACCTCGAACGCGCAGCGCGCACCGTCGCGCATGCGGTGTTCTACAACACCGGGCAGATGTGTACCGCAGGCTCCCGTTTGCTCGTCCATCGTGCGATCCGTGACGAACTCGTCGCGCGCGTGCTCGCGATCGCGCCCGAGTACGCGCCCGGCGATCCGCTGTCGCCCGCCACGCGCATGGGCAGCCTGATCGATGCCGCGCAGGTCGAGCGCGTGCTCGGCTACGTCGACGCGGGCCGCGACGAAGCGACGTTGCTCGCGGGCGGCAAGCGCGCGCGCACCGGGAGCGGCGGCCAGTACGTTGAACCGACCGTATTCGACTGTCCGCGTGCCGACGCACGGATCGTGCGCGAGGAAATTTTCGGGCCGGTGCTGGCGGTCACGGCGTTCGACGATCTCGATACGGCCATCGCGCACGCGAACGACACGCGCTACGGGCTCGCGGCATCGGTGTGGACGGCCAACCTGACGACCGCGCACGAAACCGCGCGCCGGCTGCGGGCCGGCACGGTGTGGGTGAACGGCTACGAGGAAACCGACGACATGAACTTCCCGTTCGGCGGCTTCAAGGAATCGGGCAACGGGCGCGACAACTCGCTGCACGCGCTGGAGAAATATACGGAGTTGAAGTCGACGGTGATTCGGTTGCGGTGACGCGAAACGGGCGGCGCCTGCCACCCGTTTCGTCATGCATCAGATTTGTCTGAACAATCGCGCGCACGCCAATTCATTCCCAACAGGAAACAATCAATCGCCATCCGGCGATTCACCTCCCCGCCCGCACGCTCTAGACTGTCGCATCGCTCCCTTCCCGGACCCACGCAATGACCGACGTCCTGCCGCTGACCACCGATCCCGAGTCGGGCCTCCAGTACCAGCTCCGCCCGGCCGCCGGCCTCCCCGTTGCCCGCCTGTTGCTGCTGCATGGCGTCGGCGGCAACGAAACCAACCTGCTGAACCTGGCCAACCTCATCGATCCGCGCATCGAGATCGCGTTCCTGCGCGGCCCGCTCACGTTCGGGCCCAACCAATACGCATGGTTTCCGGTGCGCTTCGGCCCGAACGGCCCCGAAATCGACGCGGCCCGCGCGGACGCAAGCCGCATCCAGCTGATCACGCTGCTGCGTGCATTCCACGCCCGCGATGGCGCGGGCGCCGCATTGCCGACCGTGATCGCCGGCTTCAGCCAGGGCGGCATCATGAGCGCGGGTGTCGGCCTCACGTCGCCGCAGGATGTCGCCGCATTCGCCGTGCTGTGCGGGCGCATCCTGCCTGAAATCGATCCGCTGATCGCGCCGCGCGACGCACTTCGCCCGCTCCATGCACTGATCGTGCACGGCCGCTTCGACGACAAGCTGCCCGTCGCGTGGGCCGACACCGCCGACGCGAAGCTCACCGCGCTCGGCGTCGCGCACGATACGCGGCTGTACGCGGCCGGCCACGAACTGACCGCGGAGATGGCCGGCGATTTCAGCCGATGGGTCGGCGAACGCGCCGGATTGAACTAACTGTAACGGGGCACCGGGGCGCCGGCCGCGAACGACCCGGCGCACCCGGCGTGTACCGTCCTCAGGCACCCCGAGCCGGATCGGCGACGGCACGTGTGCCCGCGGACGCCAGCGCATCCGCCGCCTGCTCTCGCGCGGCACCGCGCTTCGCCAGCTTCCAGCCGACCACCAGCGCGAGCACGACGAGCGGAATCGTCGCGATGGTCCATGTGCCGCCCGGATAGTCGAACGCCATCAGCACCAGCACGCCGACGAGGAAGGCCAGCGTGAGCCACGACGTGAACGGCGCGCCGGGCATCCGGAACGACACGGCCTTCAGCTCGCCGCGATCGACCGCGCGGCGGAACAGGATCTGGCACATGACGATGAAGCCCCACGTGGTGATGATCCCGAGTGACGCCATGTTCAGCACGATCTCGAACGCCTGGGCCGGCACGATGTAGTTCAGCGGCACGCCGATCGCATTGATCGCGACCGTGATCAGGATCCCGCCATACGGCACGCCGCGTGCGTTCATCCGCGACACGAAGCGCGGCGCCGATCCGCCCATCGCGAGCGAGCGCAGCACACGCCCGGTCGAATAGAGGCCGGAGTTCAGGCTCGACAGCGCGGCGGTCAGCACCACGACGTTCATCACGGTGCCGACGTACGGCACCCCAAGCTTGCTGAAGAACGTCACGAACGGGCTTTCGTGCGCGCTGTACGCCGTCCACGGCAGCAGCATCGTCAACAGCACGACCGAGCCGACGTAGAACAGCGCGATGCGCCACATCACGCTGTTGATGGCTTTCGGCAAGACCTTGCGCGCATCGGCGGTCTCGCCCGCCGCGACGCCGACGAGCTCGATGCTCGCGTACGCGAACACGACGCCCTGCACGATCAGCACGGCCGGCAGGATGCCGTGCGGGAAGATCCCGCCGTGATCCGCGACCAGGTGAAGCCCCGGCATCTGGCCCGCAACCGGATGGCCGCTCGCGAGAAACACGGCGCCGACTGCGAGGAACACCGCGAGCGTGCCCACCTTGACGAGCGAGAACCAGAACTCCATCTCGCCGAACACCTTCACGCCGATCATGTTCATCACCGACACGATCCCGAGCGCGCCGAGCGCGAACACCCACTGCGGCACGTCCGTGAACACGGCCCAGTACTTCATGTAGATCGCGACCGCGGTGATGTCGACGATGCCGGTGGTCGCCCAGTTCAGGTAGTACATCCAGCCCGCGACGAACGACGCGCGCTCGCCCATGAACTCCCGTGCGTACGACACGAAGCTGCCGCTGGTCGGCCGGTGCATCACGAGCTCGCCGAGCGCGCGCATGATCAGGAACGCGAACACGCCGCAGACGAGATACACGAGCGCGAGCGCCGGCCCCGCGTGCTGCAGGCGCCCGCCCGCGCCGAGAAAGAGGCCGGTGCCGATCGCGCCGCCCATCGCGATCATCTGCACGTGCCGCGGCTTCAACTGCTTCGCATAGCCGGCTTCGTGCGACGCGAACATCGCATCGGGGTCGGCATGACGGGAATCCGCGCCGCCGGCCGGATCGGCCGGGCGCTCGCTGCTATGGTTCATCGTGAGTCTCCGTTGTTTCTTGATGTGTCGCGCCCCGCGCGGGGGGCGCTTCTGGATCTACCGCGCGCGGGCCACCGGCGGCATCTGCCGGTGCCGCGCCGCCGGCGTCAAAGCACGCGCGGCCGGATCAGCGCTTCGGGCTGCAGCGCTTCCTCGACCTGCGCATCGGTCATCCACTCGCGCTCCAGCACGACCTCGCGGATCGATTTGCCGGTCGCGTGCGCTTCGGCGGCCACGGCCGTCGCGCGCTTGTAGCCGATGTACGGGTTCAGCGCGGTCGCGAGCGCGACCGAGCGCTCCATCGTTTCGCGCAGCCGCTCGGGATTCGCGGTGATCCCGCTCACACAACGCTGCGCGAGCGTCGTGCACGCGGCAGTCAGGTGGCTGAAGCTGCGGAACAGCGCGCTGGCGATCACCGGCTCGAACGCGTTGAGCTGAAGCTGCCCGGCCTCGGCGGCGAAGGTCACGGTCAGGTCGTTGCCGAACACTTCGAATGCAACCTGGTTGACGACTTCCGGGATCACCGGATTCACCTTGCCGGGCATGATCGACGAGCCGGCCTGCACCGGCGGCAGGTTGATCTCGCCGAACCCCGCGCGCGGGCCGCTCGACAGCAGCCGCAGGTCGTTGCAGATCTTCGACAGCTTCACGGCGATCCGCTTGAGCACGCCCGACACCTGCACGAACGCGCCGCAATCCTGGGTCGCTTCGATCAGGTTCGGCGCGGTGCTCAGGTCGAGCCCGGTAATGCGTCGCAACGCGGCCAGCGCCTTCTCCGCGTACTGCGGATGCGCGGTGATCCCCGTGCCGATCGCGGTCGCGCCGAGGTTGATCTCGCGAATCAGCCAGCCGGCTTCCTGCAGGCGCGCGATGTCTTCCGTCAGCATCACCGCGTAGGTCGAGAACTCCTGGCCGAGCGTCATCGGCACCGCATCCTGCAACTGCGTGCGGCCGAGCTTCAGCAAGCCGGCGAACGCGTCGGCCCGCTCCGCGAACGCATCGCGCAGGCGCGCCATCGCTTCGAGCAGGTGTTCGACCGCGAAGCAGGTCGCGACCCGGATCGCGGTCGGATAGACGTCGTTGGTGCTCTGCGCGAGGTTCACGTGCTCGTTCGGGTGCAGGTATTCGTACTGCCCGCGCGCATGGCCCATGATTTCGAGCGCGCGGTTGCAGATCACCTCGTTCGCGTTCATGTTGGTCGACGTGCCTGCGCCGCCCTGGATGATGTCGACGACGAACTGGTCGTGCAGGCGCCCTTCGCGGATCTCGACGCACGCGGCGGCGATCGCATCGCGGTACGGCTGCGGCAGCAGCCCGAGCTCGCAGTTCGCGTCGGCCGCGGCCTCCTTCACGGCGGCGAGCGCCATCACGAGGTACGGCAGCGACGCAATGGTCCGGCCCGAAATGTCGAAATTCTCCTTCGCGCGCAGCGTATGGACGCCGTAGTAGGCCTCGTTCGGAATACTTCGTTTACCTAAAAGATCCGCTTCGACGCGGAAGCCGTTTTCTGTCATCGTGCCCTCCTGAGTGTCTCGTGCCGCTCGTCGTTCGCCGCTTCCCGACGCGACGGGTTCGCATTCTATGCCTTTGCAAAAATAAGCTCGCTTCTGTATTATCGAAAGCGGTTTTGCGTGGGACGCAACAGCGAGAATCGAATGAAGAAGGGTGCGAGAGAAACCGGCATCGATCACATGGGCGCAATGCGTGCGTTCGTGAAAGTGGTCGAAACGGGGAGTTTTTCGGCGGTCGCGAAGGAGATGCACGTGTCGACGTCCACCGTCGCGCGCAAGGTCACGGCGATCGAGGAGGCACTTGGCGTCGCGCTGCTGCACCGCTCCACGCACAGCGTGACGCTCACCGAAGCCGGCCATATCTACCTGGAACGCGCGGTCACGCTGATCGCCGATCTCGACGACACATTGCGCGTCGTCGCCGAACTGAATGCGCAGCCGAGCGGCCCGCTCAAGCTCACCGCGCCGGTGGCCTTCGGCCGCCGCCATCTCGCGCCGCTGGTCGCACCGTTTCTCGCGCGCTACCCGACGATCCAGCTCGACGTGCGGCTCACCGACAACCACAACGACCTCGTGGCCGGCGGCTTCGACCTCGACATTCACGAAGGCGAGAACTACCTGGACAACCTCGTCGTTCACCGCCTGTCGCGCAACGACAGCATCCTGTGCGCGACGCCCGGCTATCTCGACCGCTGCGGGCGCCCGTCCACGCCGGACGACCTCAAGCAACACAACTGCCTGCGCTACATGCATCCGGAAGGCGATCCGCGCTGGGATCTCGTGAACGGCGACGCGCATCACAGCCTGCTGCCGGCCGGCAACCTCGTCACCGATCATTCGGAGCTGCTGCTCGAAGCAACCTGCGCGGGGCTCGGCATCGCCGAGTTCGAGATCTGGCTGGTGCGCGACCTGCTCGCGAGCGGCCGGCTCGAAGCCGTGCTGCCGCGCTACCGGCTGCAGAACCGGCTGACGGGCGAATACATCTACATCGCGTATCTGGCGAACCGGCGCAGTTCGGCGAAGCTGCGCGTACTGAAGGACTTTCTCGCGGAACACCTCGCGCAGATCGGCGAGCTGTCGGAGCTGGAACTGGCGAAGATTCGCGGCGCGAGCGCGTAGCGCCCGCGCCCGCCTTCACGCTCGCGCCGGCCGGCAGGCATGCGCGAGCCGCTGCGTACGGCCCGGGTCACGGGCCGGCGGCGTCAACGCTTGCGCGCCGTTCAGCCCGGCTGCAATTCGAACGGGAACGTGGCGTGCCCGATCTCGATGCCCTGCGTGTTGAGCATCGGCGGCCGATGGAAGCCGGCCAGTTGCGCGCGCTGCGCGGCCGTGCCGATCTGCAGCCGCTCGAGGAGTTCGCTGACGACCATGTAGAGCACGTCGAGATTGCCGTCCTCGATCTTCACCGAAATGCCGAGCGCGCCATCGGCGCCCAGCTCCCGCGTGCGCGCCGACGCACGCACGCCGACTCCGTAGCACGCATCGGCGCCGAGCTTGCCGACCACCTGCCCGTCGAATGCGTTCATCAGCACCGTGCAATAGCGCCCTTCGCCGGCAACCAGCTCCGGGTAGGCGGTCATCGCACGATGAATGCGCGCCAGCGCGCGGACGCGATCGGTGATTGCGCCACCGCCCGCCTCCACCGTATCCGCACCGTCGGCCAGCGATGCGTAGAGACGCGCGAGCCGATCCAGCGAAAATGCCGGCGTCGGCAGGTTGCAGCCGTCGATCGCCCAGCCCACTTCGTCGTCGCGCAGCCCGCACGCATCGGCCACCACGTGCTTCACGCGCACCTGCATCGGATGCTCGGCCAGATGGTAATCGGCGATCGCGGCGCCGATCGCCCGCGCGCCGGCCAGCATCCCGACATGTTTGCCCGAACAGTTGCTGCACACGCCGGTCGGCGTGTAGTCGCGCTTGATCCACGCGCGGTACACCGCGTCGGACAACGGCGGATGGCCGCCGCAACGCAGGTCCGATTCGTGTGCGGCGACCTTGGCGAGCATCGCGCGCGTGCGCTCGATGTGCCGGTCTTCGCTGCTGTGCGACGCGCACATCAGCGCGATGTCCGCATCGTCGAAGCCGAAGCGTTCGGGCGCGCCCGTCTCGATCACCGACAGCGCCTGGGCCGGCTTGGCCGCCGAGCGCGCAAGCGTCATCCGGAACGGATCGCCGAACCGGGCCAGCAGCCGGCCGCGTGCATCGACCACCGCCACATGGGCGACGTGCGTGTTCTCGATCGCATCGCCTCGGTACGTGACGACTGCTGCGCGTTGGGTGTCCATCGTGTGTTGTCTCCATGCTCGGGGCCTGCTTGCCGGGGCCCGTCCAACCGGTACGGCAGTGTATCGAGTCGTCGCCGCCACGCGCCGGCCGGGCGATGGAAAGCCGTGTTGCACACCGCGCAAAGGCAATCCCGCCCCCACGAAAGCCTGACCGAATTAGTACAAAAACCATTCAATCGTTTACAGAATTGGTACCAATCCGTACAATTGCGACCGCAAACGCGAATCATACGCATTTACATTGACGTTTTCCGATGCGCCGGGCTGCCCGGCCGCCATCGAGAAGACGCACCCGCTCACCGAACCTTCTGCTGCCTCTCGATATGCCCGCCCAGTTCAAGACGAGGCCTCGCGCCCTCGTGTCGGCGCTGACCTGCTCCGTTTTCCTGACGCCGCTGCTCGCTTCCGCCGAAACCGCTCCTGCTTCCGCTCCCGCCTCCGGCCAGCCGGCCTCTTCCGCCGACATGCAGGCGACGCTGCCGACGATCAACGTCAAGTCGACCGCGCCGTCGGACATGCAGGTGAAGCGCTCGCCGTCGTACAAGTTCACCGCGCCGCTGCTCGACACGCCGCGCTCGGTCACGGTGATCCCCGAGCAACTGATCAAGGAAAAGAACGTCACGTCGTTCGCGGACGCGCTGCGCTCGGTACCGGGCATCACGTTCCTCGGCGGCGATGCGGCCGCGAACCCGTCAGCCGATCGCCCGGTGATCCGCGGCTTCGAATCGCGCAACTCGATCTTCGTCGACGGGATGCGCGACTCGGGGCTGCAGAACCGCGAAACGTTCGCGGTCGAGCAGATCAGCGTGATCAAGGGCCCCGATTCGGTCTACGCAGGCCGCGGCTCGGTGGGCGGCAGCATCGACATCGTCACGAAAACGCCGAAGAACGACAACTTCATCAACAGCAGCATCGGCTTCGGCACCGACGGCTACAAGCGCGCAACCGTCGACGCGAACCACAAGATCAACGACACGACGGCCGTGCGCCTGAACGTGATGGGTCACGACGCGAACCAGGCGGGCCGCAACGACGTGTACAACAAGCGCTGGGGCGTCGCGCCGTCGATCGTGTTCGGGCTGAATACGCCGACCACGGTCACGGTCAGCTACTACCACATGAACTCGTACGACATGCCGGACTTCAGCGTGCCGTTCCGCGCGTCGGGCGGCACGCCGGTGCCGACCGATCGCGGACAGTTCTTCGGGCTGAACACGCGCGACTACCGCTACGGGCAGACCGACACCGCCGAAGTGCGCGTCGAGCACAAGCTCAACGACGACTGGAAGCTGAAGAACACGACAATGTTCGGCCGCTCGACGCTCGATTACGTCGCGACGAACCCGCAAATCCTCGCGTCGAACCCGAACATGCTCAGCCTGCAGGCAAAGAGCGGCAAGTACGCGCTCAACGGCTTCTCGAACCAGACCGAAGTGACCGGCAGCGCGAGCCTGTTCGGCATGAAGCACACGATGACGGCCGGCGTGGAGTTCAGCCATGAACAGGCGCGCTACGAGGGTTACCTCGTGTCGGACTCGGCCGGCAACAACATCCGCTCGGGCGGCCCGTGCTCGGTGGCCGGCAACTGCACGCCCCTCGCGGGCGGCTGGAACCCGAACATGCCGTGGACCGGCAGCATCGTGCTGAACGGCGACAAGGGCTTCCCCGGTGCGACGACGAACACGCGCACCGACACGGTTTCCGCGTACATCTTCGATACCGTGAAGCTGTCCGAGCGCTGGCAGTTCAACACGGGGCTGCGCTTCGACCGCTACGACACGACCGGCAAGCAGGCCGGCGTCGCCGACCTGTCGAACACGTCGAACCTGTTCAGCTACCAGTTCGGCCTCGTGTTCAAGCCGGTGAGCAACGTGAGCCTGTATGCGTCGTACGGTACGTCGTCGAACCCGCCGGGCTCGAACGGCGGCCTCGGCGGCGGCACCGACCAGATCACCGCGACGAACCAGGATCTCGCGCCGGAGCGCTCGCGCAACATCGAGATCGGCGCGAAGTGGGACGTGCTGCAGGACCAGCTGTCGCTGACGTCGGCGCTGTTCCAGACCGAGAAGACCAACGCCCGCGTGAGCGACGGCCTCGGTCACACGGTCAACGCGGGCAAGCAGCGCGTGCGCGGCGTCGAATTCGGCTTCGCGGGCAACCTGAGCCCGAAGTGGCACGTGTTCGGCGGCTACTCGTACCTGAACGCGATCACGACCGACGCGGGCCCCGGCAGCCCGGGCGCATCGGGCCTGCCGATGGTGATGGTGCCGAAGCACAACTTCACGCTGTGGACGAGCTACGACGTGATGCCGAAGCTCACGCTCGGCGCCGGTGCGACGGTGATGAGCCAGACCTATGCGTCGGTATCCGCGACGACCAAGAAGTGGACGCCCGGCTACGCGCGCTTCGACGCGGCCGCGACGTGGCGCGTGAACAAGACGATGGACGTGCAGCTCAACGTGCAGAATCTGTTCGACAAGAAGTATTACTCGAGCGCGTATCCGATCTACGCGACGTGGGCGCCGGGCCGTTCGGCGATGGTCACGCTCAACTTCTATCAGTAACGCCGATGGCGGCGGGAGGGCTCAATATGCCCTTCCCCGCCGCGCTCACCATGGCAGCGAGTACGTCTTCACGTTCGTGAAGCTCTTCATCGCTTCCTGCACGCCTTCCTTGTACCCGAGCCCCGAATCCTTCACACCGCCGAACGGTGTCAGTTCGAGCCGGTAGCCCGGCACTTCGCGCACGTTCACGCTGCCGACTTCCAGCTCGGTGATGAAGCGCGTGATGCTGTCGAAGCGGTTCGTGCAGACCGACGACGACAGCGCATAGTCGGTGCTGTTCGACATCCGGATCGCTTCATCGATGTCGCGGAAGCGCATGATCGGCGACACGGGGCCGAAGGTTTCGTACTTCACGAGCGGCATGTCGGGCGTCACGCGATCGATCACCGTCGGCGAATACAGCGCGCCGTTGCGGACGTTGCCGACCAGGAGCCGCGCCCCCCGCGCGATCGCGTCGTTCACCTGCTGCTCGCAGAACTTCGCGGCCGCCTCGTCGATCACCGTGCCCATGTCCACCGACGGATCCGCCGGATTGCCGTACGACCATGCGCGCGTCTTCTCGACCACCAGCTCCGTGAAGCGATCGACCACCGACTCGTGCACGAGCATCCGCTTGATCGCCGTGCAACGCTGCCCCGAGTTCTTGTATGAACCCGACACCGCAAGCGTGCTCGCTTCGTCGAGATCGGCGTCTTCCATCACGATGATCGGATCGTTGCCGCCGAGTTCGAGCACCGCGCGCCGATAGCCCATCCGCGACGCGATCGACTTGCCGATCGATACACCGCCGGTGAACGTGATGAGGTCGATCGCCGGGTTCGTGATCAGCTCGTCGGCAATTTCCTTCGGGTCGCCGGTAATCACCTGCAGCATCTGCGGCGGCAGGCCGGCTTCGTACAGGATGTCCGCGAACAGGTAACACGACAGCGGCACCTTCTCCGACGGCTTCACGACGATCCGGTTGTTGGTCGCGACCGACGGCACGATCTTGTGCGCGACCTGGTTCATCGGGTGGTTGAACGGCGTGATCGCCGAAATCACGCCGAGCAGCGGATCGCGCTGCGTGTACACACGGCGCTGCTTGCCGTGCGGGGTCAGGTCGCACGAGAAAATCTGCCCGTCGTCCTTCAGCACTTCACCGGCGCCGAACATCAGCACGTCGGCCACGCGGCCCGCTTCGTATGTCGAATCCTTGAGGCACAGCCCGGACTCGGCCGTGATCAGCCCCGCGATCTCCGCCGTACGCGAGCGCACGATATCGGCCGCGCGTCTCAGGATCGCCGCACGATCGTGGCGCGTGAGCACAGGCCGGTAAACACGCGCGACCGCGAACGCGCGCCGCACGTCGTCCAGCGTCGCCTTCGGCACGGTGCCGACCAGCGAGCCGTCGTACGGGTTGCGCACGTCGATGACGGCGTCGCGCCACACGCGCTGCCCGTCGATGCGCAACGCTTCGTGGCGCACGTCGGATGCGGGAATCGGCTTCAGGACCGTGCTCATGTCGTCTCCGTCTTTGTGCAGCGTGATCATGGTCACGCTTTCGGTTACCGCACCACCACCAGCCCTTCGTATTCGAGGCAGCGGCACAGCGTCGCCCATGCCGGCGTATCGGGCCATTCACGTGCGCGGGCGTCGATGCGGATCGGTCGCCCGAATTCGCGCGACACGCACGCCAGCAGCGTGTGCGCGATGCCGCTGCGCCGATACGCGGGTTCGACGTACAGCCGCGTGAGCGACGGCGATCGCACCGCACCACGACTGTCGTCGTCGATGCCGAGTTCTCCGATCGCCTCGTCGTCGCGATACGCGACCGCCGTCGCACGCGCGTCGTCGAACTCGATGCGGATCACGCGCTCGCAGCGATCCCTGAACACGACCACCTGCATGGCGTTCCTCTCCTTTGCATCACGCTGCCAGCGAACGCGATGCGCGCACGCCTCCCTGCGCCCGCGAACCGGGGACTTATCCGGATCGTCCAGGGGCGACGGTTTGAGTATCGTCTTGCCACGTCGGCGCGCAGTAGTGCCAGACGACACATTTCATTGAGTCCACATCCGCGGCGCAACGCGCGTATTCTCGCGACACCGCGCCCCTCGCGGGCCGCGCGCGCACCACGCGCACCGCCTCGCGTTTTCCGTACCGATCACAGGAGGAAGCATGCCGAGTCGTACCCCGACCGCCTTATGGGCCCAGCAGTTCCGGCGGTCGTCGGCGTCGAGCCTGCAGGACCAGATCCGGCGGATGCTCGTGGCCGCGATCCTCGACGGCCAGCTCGCGCCTGATGCCGCGCTGCCGTCGAGCCGCGAGCTCGCCGACCAGCTCGGCGTCGCGCGCAACACCGTCGTGCTCGCGTACCAGATGCTCGTCGAAGAGGGTTACCTGATCTCGCGCGAACGCAGCGGGCACTTCGTGAACCCGAAGATGCTCGAGGGCCTGCCCGGCTTCGCGGCCGCCAAGCCCGCCGCGCAGCCCGGCGGCAGCGACGAAACGCCCGGCCGCCCCGCATGGGACAAGCGCATCGCGCATCCGCCGTCGAGGCAGCGCAACATCGTGAAACCCGCGAACTGGCAGCACTACGAATTTCCGTTCATCTACGGGCAATTCGACCAGTCGCTGTTTCCGACCAACGACTGGCGCGAATGCTGCCTGAAGGCGCTGTCGGTGATGGAGATCCGCAACTGGGCGCCCGACCTGATCGAGCGCGACGACGAATCGCTGATCCAGCAGATCCGCACGCGCGTGCTGCCGCGGCGCGGCGTGTTCGCGATGCCCGACGAGATCGTCGTCACGAACGGCTGCCAGCAGGCGCTGTACCTGATCGCCGATCTGCTGTGCGGCAAGCACACGACGGTCGGCTTCGAGAACCCCGGCTATCCGGACGCACGCAACATCTTCGAGAACCGCAACGCGCGGCTGCTGCCGCTGCCCGTCGACGGCCACGGGATCGCACCCGACGCGCTCGGCGACACGCTCTCGCGCTGCGACTACGTGTACGTGACCCCGAGCCACCAGTGCCCGACCACCGCGACGATGCCGGTCGAACGCCGCCGCGCGCTGCTCGATTGCGCGCAGCAGCATGACTTCGTGATCATCGAGGACGACTACGAGAGCGAGAACACGTTCTCCGGCACGCCGCATCCGGCACTGAAGAGCCTCGACACGGCCGACCGCGTGATCTACGTCGGCAGCCTGTCGAAGACGTTCGCGCCGGGGCTGCGGCTCGGCTACGTGGTCGGCCCGCGCGAGCTGATCCGCGAGCTGCGCGCACTGCGGCGGCTGATGGTGCGCCACCCGGTTGCGTACATCCAGCGCGCGTTCGCGACCTTTCTCGCGCTCGGCCATCACGACGCGTTGCTGCGCCGGCTCGCGCATGCGTACAGCGAGCGCTCGCAGGCGCTGATGGCCGCGCTCGACGCGCATTTACCGGAAGCGCGCTATGTGCCGGTGACGGGCGGCGCGTCGTGCTGGGTCGAGGGCCCGCCGTGGCTCGATGCGACGCGCCTCGCAACCGATGCGCAGGAAGCCGGCATCCTGATCGAGCCGGGCAGCGTGTTCTTCATGAACGATGAAGGTGACGCGCGACGCTGCTTCCGGATGGGGTTCTCCGCGATTCCGCTCGAGCGGATCGAGCCGGGTGTGCGGGCGCTCGCACAATGCGTGCGCACTCAACGTCCGGGGGCCTGACCGGAGGCAAACAGGTGTCTTGCGCCGGCGCTGCGCAGTCACGCGGAAGCGCGAACATCGCGTGCGCGGCGGCCGGGAAAACCGTTTCGACGATCGGCCGGGTTCACCCTGCGGCGTGACTCACGGCCGCATGCGTGCAGACCGTCTTGCCGGGTATCGGTGAACGGCACGCGTGAACGCAGGATGCATCGATTCGACCGGCAGGTCATCGTCCGCTGCATCATCGGATACCTCGCGCTTGCACACCGCTACAGTGCGACTTCAATACACAATCGTCGGGATTTTTTTCGTTTCGATTCGTTTAGTAAATCCAATAAAAACATTACAACTCTCCAAATCCGATTGACAACGGATTCGTCCAAATCCTAGTGTTACGACGCTGAAAGACGGCAACAAGCGACGACGAGCCGACGGTTCGATCGATTGGATTGCCAACGAAAAAAGTGCGTGGACAACTGGAGGGGGCGATCATGATTCGATTCACGACGCTCGCGGCAATCCTGGCCGCGGCGTACGCGTTGAGCGGGTGCGGAGGCGGCGACGGTAGCGACGGAGCGGCGGCGTCGGTATTGGCGGCACGCCCGTCGGACACCGTGGCCGATACGACCAATCTCGATGACAACCGCAACCTGTCGTTGACACAGTACGTCGATCCGCTGATCGGCACGCTCGCGAGCAATTCGCCGAACCCGGTACCGGCGGGACAGGCCGGCAGCGTCGAACCGGCCGCCGGCCTGCCGTCGGGCATGGTGCAGTGGGCGCCCGACACCAACACCACGCCGGCGCCGAACAGCAGCCAGGAGCCGAACTCGCCCGCCGGCTACTACTACGACATCCACTCGATCCAGGGTTTCAGCATGACGCACATGCCGGGCGCCGGCTGCAGCGGCAACAACGGCGAATTCCCGGTCATGCCGACCACCGACCCGGCGCAGCTCGTACCAACCTTCAGTCATGCGAACGAAACGGCCAGGCCGGGCTACTATTCCGTGCTGCTCGACTCGCAGATCAAGGTGGAGCTGACCGCCACCCTGCGCACCGGCTTCGGCCAGTTCGCGTACCCGGCCGGCAAGCCTGCCCTGCTGGTACTCGACGCGACCCGCACCAACACCAAGACCTCGACCACCGGCGCCATTACGCAGATTTCCGACAGCGCGATCTCGGGCAGCACGGTCGGCGGCGGCTTCTGCGGCAACTCGGTGCCGGTACCCGTCTACTTCTACGCCGCCTTCGACCAGGCCTTCACGTCGGCCTCGATTTCGCACGGCGTGGTCCAGCTTGGCTTCCGCTCGGGCCAGACGGTCAGGATGAAGATCGGCATCTCCTACGTCAGCGTCGCGAACGCGAAAGCCAACCTCGACGCGGAAAATCGCGGCTGGGACTTCGCGGGCGTACGAACGCAGGCCGACCGCATCTGGAACGACCGCCTCAACGGCATCCGCGTGGCGGGCGGCACGCTCGACGCGAAGAAAAAATTCTATACGGCGCTCTATCACGCGCTGTGGGCACCGAGCATCTTCAGCGACGTGAACGGCCAGTACATCGGCTTCGACAATACCGTGCATCAGGTCGCCAAGGGCCAGCTCGCGCAGTATTCGTCGTTCTCGGGCTGGGACATCTACCGCTCGCTGATCCAGCTGAAGTCGATCCTCAACCCGTCCGAAACCAGCGACATGATCCAGTCGCTGATCAACGACGCGGATCAGTGCGGCGCGATTCCGCACTGGGTCAACGACAATGTCGAGGACGGCGTGATGCCGGGCGACGCCGGTTCGCTGATCGTCTCGAACGCCTATGCGTTCGGCGCGCGGCGCTTCGATACGCGGTCCGCCCTGCAGCACATGGTGAAGATGGCGAACATCCCCGGCACGGCCTGCAACAACGTGACCACCAACGGCGGTCGCGCGAGCTACCTGCAGACCGGCTACATCACCGGCGGCGAGTGGGGGCAGGCTTCGTCCACGCTCGAATACACGGGCAGCGATTTCGCGATCTCGCGCTTCGCCGGGGCACTCGGCGATACCGCCACGCAGCGCATGCTGCTGAGCCGCTCGGCGTACTGGCAGAACCTGCTCAACGGCGCACTGACGCCGCCGCTGATCGCGGCGCGCCAGTCGAACGGCGCGTGGATTCCCGAGACGCCAAGCAGTGGCGACAACTATGTGGAAGGCAATGCCGAACAGTACACGTGGATGGTGCCGTACGACGGCGCCGGCCTGTTCGCGCAACTCGGCGGCAATGCGGCGGTGACGTCGCGGCTCGACCAGTTCTTCACGGTGCTCAATGCCGGCCTGAGCCTGCCCAATTTCTACATGGGCAACGAGCCGACCTTCGAGGTGCCCTGGCTCTATAACTGGGCCGCGCAGCCGTCGGGCACGCAGCGCGTGGTGCAGCAGATTCTCGGCAGCGCGTTCGGCACCGGCCCCGACGGCCTGCCGGGCAACGACGACCTCGGCGCCGTGTCGGGCTGGTATGTCTGGGGCGCGCTGGGCCTGTATCCGCAGATCCCCGGCGTGGCGGGCCTGGCGATCGGCAGCCCGCAGTTCCCGCAGATCGACGTACGGCTCGGCAACGGCCGCACGTGGCGGATTCGCGCCGAGGGCGCGCCCGCGTCCACCTATGTGCAGTCGCTGTCGATCAACGGTCGCGCCCACGATGTACCGTGGGTCGCCTACGACGACATCGCGAACGGCGCGACGCTGCACTTCGCAATGGGCAGCGCGCCGTCGCAATGGGGCAGCCGGAAGCAGCCGCCTTCGTTCGGCGTGCCGGTGGCGATCAACGCGGCCGACAGCTACAACAATCGCGGCTTCAGCGCGGACGGCGCGACCAATGCCGACGGCCAGGGCGCGGACTTCGACGGCAGCCTGTTCAGCTACTCGCTGAATGCGCTGACAGCAGCGGGCGTGCAGCCCGGCAAGCCGTTCGCGGTGGCCGGCGCCAGCGTGGCGGTGGCGGGCGGGCCGCTTTCGCTCGACAACACCGTGACCGTCGGCCAGACCGTGATGCTGCCGCCGGGATCGGCCGGCACCGGCGTGGTGGTGCTCGGCTCGTCCAACAATGGCCCGAGCAGCGGCACGGCGCAGCTGAATTTCGCGGACGGCTCGAGTCAGGCTGTCACGCTGGCGTTCGACGACTGGACCCTGAACGGCGGCAGCGCGCACGCCAACGCGGCGATCGCCGTCACGATGGCTTACCGCAACTCGGGCAGCGGCCAGCAGGACAACGTCAAGACCTACATCTTCGCGCAGAAGATTCCCGTGCCGCCCGGCAAGGTCGTGACGAGCATCGTGCTGCCGCGCCAGGTGAGTGCCGGCAAGATGCATGTGTTCGGCATCGGCATGGCGGCGTCCTGACGGCCGCGTGACCGACGGGGATACATCGGGCGTTCCGATGTATCCCCTCGCCGGCCGGCACCGCTTCCGCGCGGCCCCCGGAGCGAGAACACCTTCTCCGGCACTGGAGAGCCCTGATACGGCAAACCGTGTGATCTACGTCGGCAGCCTGTCGAAGACGTTCGCGCCGCGCGTGCGG
The DNA here is from genome assembly GCF_902499335.1 of Burkholderia lata. Classification (GTDB taxonomy): domain Bacteria; phylum Pseudomonadota; class Gammaproteobacteria; order Burkholderiales; family Burkholderiaceae; genus Burkholderia; species Burkholderia lata_B. The sequence continues at coordinate 346,020 of NZ_CABVQK010000008.1, forward strand.
ACGTTTGGCTGTGCGCGGACTCGGAGTCCCGGGAAATGACCGAGGCCCGCCATCGTGCGGGCCTCGTGTCACGGGGCCGTGTCACGTCAAGGTGTGTCACGCGCCGGGCGCGGATTCGAGCAACAGCGGTCCGGGTAATCCGGCTCCACATCGACCTCCACGCGCCTTGGGCCTGGGTCGATCCCGGCACCGGGCAGGCGAACACGACGACCGTCCGGAATGGCGTCGTCATCGACGACATATCCCGCGATGCTCGCGGCATTGTCGATCGCCAGATCGGGATGTGACCGCCCCCATGCGGGAAGGAACCGTGTGATGTTGCACGGCTTGCCGGTTGCCGTCCCGGTATCGAGGACACGGCTTGCTTCGTGGATGATCACGGACACCTGCGAATCGGCGTGCGCGGACCACGGGCGCATCGTGCAAAACCGCGTCCCGACGAAGGGCATGTGCATTGCGGTGTCCGTCGCACACATGTGCGCGGCTCCCCGATCGGGTCCAGGCGAAATGCTGTTGCATACCGTCGACGCGCCGGCAGCGCTGCCGGTGCGAACGACGCTGTGCTCGTTGAACGAACGGACGACCTCCTGGACTTTCGTCAAGCCGGCCAGAAGCCGTGAGCGCGTCTGCTCGTCGTCGCGACCGAACCACTTGATCACACGGCCTTTCTCGGACTGCGGCCAGCCTTTCAGGGAAGCAATACGCGCCGCCAGCAGGCCGATGGCCAACACCTGCGCCTTCGCGAACATGATGCTGAATGCCAGGTGAGTCATGTTTTCGCAGATCGGTCGCATGTCAACGTCCACCAGCCCCGGTGATCCTTCGGTGGTGTTCATCGTTGTTCCGGCAACGGTAGTTCGACTCCCCATCGCGTCGTTCCCCGCCCGAACGCTGCAGCGTTTGAGCGCGTTCCGTGCCCACATGTCCGGCGCATTCCGCTGCGACGCTCACGCCTCCCGCAGTACGTTGCCGGATCGATCCTCGCCTTGAGGTTGCCTGTTGCTCAAGGATCGTCGTATCCGCTCGTCGCATCATGGTGAGTATCTCGGATGAAGTCGGGGTATGGGTTGTTTCGACGCAGTCTCGTGGATCGACAGTCGATCCACGGGCGCATCGTCGGTTGCAATGGTCGAACGCTTGTGCGATCGCGCCGGTTGAAAAGCGAGCAATGGCCGCCCGGCCGAACAGCACACTATCCAACGAAAGCGCTTGCGAATCAGAACATCCCCCGCGCCTCACCCCGCAAGGGCGAGCGTTTGATTTCGAATTTCTCCGACTGTGAAACGCCCACTTGCGATTTGTCTGGCGACCCGCGTCATTCCAATCGAACCAATTGATACACATCCCAAAAAACTGATTCGCCTGACCAGCAATCGTCCTGCGCCATGGATGCGCATCGGCAATCGGGAAACCGTTATAGACCGTGACGGAGCACCTCCCCGGCCGCCCACCCGCCACTCGTCCGGCGCTGGCCCAAGCGAAACCTCCCGACTGGCGCTACCGCCAAAAACGAGCGCTCACTAACGTGTCGATACCGCGTGCCGCATGCGCGCCAGCGCCTTGCGCACCGCTCACCATTCGACAGGAGACACGTTATGGCAGACACGCTCACCGGCCCCGTCACGGCCGCCACGCTCGCGGCATTTTCCGACGCATTCAACCGTCACGACGCCAACGCGCTGATGGGCTTCATGACCGAGGACTGCGTATTCGACGCGGCCGGTGGCCCCGACATCCACGGCACGCGCTTCGTCGGCCGCGACGCGGTACGCGCCGCGTTCGAAGCCGTGTTCAAGACCTTCCCCGACGCGCACTGGGGTCGCGGCCGCCATTACGTCGCCGGCGAACGCGGCGTCTCCGAGTGGGTGTTCACGGGCACGCACGCCGAAGGCTGGCGCATCGAGGCCGAAGGTTGCGACCTGTTCGAATTCCGCGACGGGCTGATCGCCGTCAAGCGCGCTTTCCGCAAGGAACGGCCGAAGCAACCGGCCTGAGCGCACCACCCAGGGCCACCCTGCCCCGCGCGCATTTTGAAACGAATCATTTCATTTCATTCCACATTCCCCGGCAGCGGGTGGAATGACTTGACCGGCCTTCCCCAGCAAATAGCATCTGGAACAAGGCGTTCCGTTAATTGAACAATCGGAGACAACCCATGAGCGAACAATCCACTTCCCTGCGTGCATCGGCCAACGGTCCGCAGGACATGACGCCGTCCGAAGCCTTCGTCGAGACCCTCGCGGCCAACGGCGTGACCGACATGTTCGGCATCATGGGCTCCGCGTTCATGGATGCGATGGACATCTTCGCGCCGGCCGGCATCCGCCTGATCCCGGTGGTGCACGAACAGGGTGCCGGCCACATGGCCGACGGCTATGCGCGCGTGTCGGGCCGCCACGGCGTCGTGATCGGCCAGAACGGCCCCGGCATCAGCAACTGCGTGACGGCGATCGCGGCCGCGTACTGGGCGCACAGCCCGGTCGTGATCGTCACGCCCGAAGCCGGCACGATGGGTATCGGCCTCGGCGGCTTCCAGGAAGCGAACCAGCTGCCGATGTTCCAGGAATTCACGAAATACCAGGGCCACGTCACGCACCCGGCGCGGATGGCCGAATTCACCGCGCGCTGCTTCGACCGCGCGCAGGCCGAGATGGGCCCGACGCAACTGAACATCCCGCGCGACTACTTCTACGGCAAGGTCAAGGTCGAGATTCCGCAACCGCGCCGGCTCGATCGCGGCGCCGGCGGCGAACAGAGCCTGGACGACGCGGCCGCACTGATCGCGCAGGCGAAATTCCCGGTGATCATCTCGGGCGGCGGCGTCGTGATGGCCGACGCGATCGAGGAATGCAAGGCACTCGCCGAACGGCTCGGCGCACCGGTCGTCAACAGCTACCTGCACAACGACTCGTTCCCGGCGAACCACCCACTGTGGTGCGGCCCGCTCGGCTACCAGGGCTCGAAGGCCGCGATGAAGCTGCTGTCGCGCGCGGACGTCGTGATCGCGCTCGGCTCGCGCCTCGGGCCGTTCGGCACGCTGCCGCAGCACGGGATGGACTACTGGCCGAAGGACGCGAAGATCATCCAGATCGACGCGGACCACAAGATGCTCGGCCTCGTGAAGAAGATCTCGGTCGGCATCTGCGGCGACGCGAAAGCCGCGGCGATCGCGCTCACGCAACGCCTCGAAGGCCGCACGCTCGCGTGTGACAGCTCGCGCGGCGATCGCGCCGACCAGATCGCGACCGAGAAGGCCGCGTGGGAGAAGGAACTCGACGACTGGACGCACGAGCGCGACGCATACAGCCTCGACATGATCGACGAGCAGAAGCACGAGAAGCCGTTCAGCGGCGGCCAGTACCTGCATCCGCGCCAGGTGCTGCGCGAACTCGAGAAGGCGATGCCCGAGGACGTGATGGTGTCGACCGACATCGGCAACATCAACTCGGTCGCGAACAGCTACCTGCGCTTCAACAAGCCGCGCAGCTTCTTCGCGGCGATGAGCTGGGGCAACTGCGGCTATGCGTTCCCGACGATCATCGGCGCGAAGGTCGCCGCACCGCACCGCCCGGCCGTGTCGTATGCGGGCGATGGTGCGTGGGGCATGAGCCTGATGGAAACGATGACCTGCGTGCGCCACAACATCCCGGTCACGGCCGTCGTGTTCCACAACCGCCAGTGGGGCGCGGAGAAGAAGAACCAGGTCGACTTCTACAACCGCCGCTTCGTCGCGGGCGAACTCGACAACCAGAGCTTCGCGGCGATCGCGCGTGCGATGGGCGCCGAAGGGATCACGGTCGACCGCCTCGAAGATGTGGGCCCGGCGCTCAAGCGCGCGATCGACATGCAGATGAACGAAGGCAAGACGACGATCATCGAGATCATGTGCACGCGCGAACTCGGCGATCCGTTCCGTCGCGATGCGCTGTCGAAGCCGGTGCGCATGCTCGACAAGTACAAGGACTACGTGTAACGCCGCGTCGCTGACGCACCCCGTTGCCGGTCGCGCGCCCCTCTCGCGCGGCCGGCCCTCCGGCCGGACGCCGTGCCCCGTGCGGGCCGCCGCATCCGGCCGTTTTTCTTCCTTACCCGAGCGAACGATGAAAGCCCTCGACCGCATTCTCGAATCCGCGCGCCGCCAGCCGATGCGCATCGCGCTGTGCGAAGCCGACGATCCGCGCGTGCTGCAGGCCGCCGCGCGCGCGACTCGCGACGGCACCGCCCGCATCGTGCTCGTCGGCAACCGTGCGGCGATCCACGCGGCGGCCGCGCGCGACGCGATCGATCTCGCCGGCATGACGCTCGTCGATCCGGCCACGTCCCAGCAACGCGATGCCTATGCCGACACGCTGCATGCGCTGCGCAAGAGCAAGGGCATGACGGCCGACGCCGCGCGCGACGCGGTGCTCGACCCGCTCTGCCACGCGAACCTGATGGTGCGGCTCGGCGATGCGGACGGCTCGGTCGCGGGCGCCGTGCATGCGACGACCGACGTCGTGCGCGCGGCGATCCAGTTGATCGGCGTCGATCCGGCGTTCCGGATCGTATCGAGCTTCTTCCTGATGATGCTGTGCGAGCCGTTCCACACGATCAAGGGCGGCCTGATCTTCTCCGACTGCGCGCTGGTCGTCGATCCGGACGCCGATCAACTCGCCGAAATCGCGATGGCTGCCGCCGACAGCGCGCACGCGCTGCTCGGCGAAGAACCGCGCGTCGCGATGCTGTCGTTCTCGACGAGCGGCAGCGCGCATCACGCGGCGGTCGACAAGGTGACGGCCGCGACCGCGCGGGTGCGCGAACTGCGCCCCGCCCTCGCGATCGACGGCGACGTGCAGCTCGATGCGGCGATCGTCGCGGAGATCGCCGAGCGCAAGATCGCGCATTCGCAGGTGGGCGGACACGCGAACGTGCTCGTATTCCCGAGCCTCGAAGCCGGCAACATCGGCTACAAGCTCGCCGAGCGGATCGGTCGCGCGAAGGCCGTCGGCCCGCTGCTGCAGGGGCTGCGCCGGCCCGCGAACGACCTGTCGCGCGGCTGCGGCGCCGACGACGTGTATCACGTGATCGCGGCGACCACCGTGCAGGCGCAGGCGGCCGCGCAACGCGCCGCAACCGGCGAGGCCGCGCACGCATGACAACCGACAAACTGGCGATCCTGATCGCGGTGATCGGCGCCGGCAGCTATTTCCAGACCGTCACCGGCTTCGGGCTCGGGATGATCGTGATGGGCGCGACGAGCGGCTTCGGCCTTGCGCCGCTCGCGACCGTCGCCACGCTCATGAGCGTCGTGTCGCTCGCGAACGGCGCGACCGCGCTGCCCGGCCGGCTGCATCACATCGACTGGCGCGCGGTCGGCGCGGCGACGCTCGGCATCCTGCCGTCGGTCGTCGCGGGCGTGCTATTGCTCGAATGCCTGAGCCGCTCGGCGGCCGACCTGCTGCAACTGATCCTCGGCGCGGTCGTGCTGTACGGCGGCCTGAGCGCGGCGCTGCGGCCGACGCCGCTCACCGAGCGCTCGGACAACCGCAGCTTCTTCGTCAGCGGCCTGTTCGGCGGCTTGCTGAGCGGGATGTTCGGCGTGTCGGGGCCGCCGCTGATCTTCCAGTTCTACCGGCAGCCGCTGACGCTCGTGCAGATCCGCTGCGCGCTGATCGTGCTGTTCACGACCACCTCGGCCACGCGCGTGCTGTACAGCGCATGCGAAGGCCAGCTCGATCGCGACATCTGGCTGCTGGCCGCGATCGCGACGCCGGTCGTGATGCTGACGACGGTGGCCGCGCGCCACTACCCGCCGCCGCTGTCGCCGGTCGCGCTGCGCCGGCTCGCGTTCGGCGTGCTGATGGCGATCGGCATCGGGCTGATCGCAACGTCGCTGCCACCGCTGCTGCGCGGCGTGTGATGCCGCGTGGCGCGGCGCCCCACGCGCGCCGAATCGAACCGCCGTACGCCCGGCACTCTGCCGAGACGCATGCGTATCGCCGCATCCGCATCGAATGCCATCGCCCGCCTCACCGCCGCGCACCGATCCACCTCGCGATTTCGACGAGCCGCTTCATGTCCGGCGCCGACGCAAGATCGATCGCCAGCCGGTGCCAGTAGTACGGGCCGAGATCGAGCCCGACGCCGAGCCCGAGGACTTCGACGCGGCCGGCCGCCTCCTGGCGCGCGACCACCTGCTTCAGGTGGTTGTCGAGATAGAACGGATCGTTCGCGAGCGCCGTCGCGCCGTCCATCGGGCTGCCGTCCGAGATCACGACGAGGATCTTGCGTGCCTCCGGCCGTGCCGCGAGCCGCGCGCACGCCCATTCGACCGCTTCGCCATCGACGCCTTCGCGGAACAGATCTGCCTTGAACAGCGCGGCGATGCCCGTGCGCGCATGCCGCCAGCGCGTGTCCGCGTCCTTGAACACCAGGTGGCCGGCTTCGTTGAGCCGGCCCGGATGACGCGGCTTGCCGCGTGCGAGCCAGTCCTGCCGCGCGCGGCCGCCGTTCCACGCGAGCGTCGTGAAGCCAAGCACTTCGGTCGCGAGACCGGCGGCATCGCCCGCGCGGGCCAGCGTGTCGACCATCAGCGCGACGCCATCGATCCACGTCTTCATCGACCCCGAGCAGTCGATCAGGAACGCGAGCGCGCAGTCGGCGTGCGGCCGCACGCGTTCGAGCCGGAACAGGCGCCGTTCGGCCGGCGAGCTGACGAGCTGCGCGAGCCGGCGGCCGTCGAGGCGGCCATGCTCCTCGCCGAACGACCAGCCGTCGGCCTGCGGCACGACCAGCGCCGCGCGCAGCACGCGTGCGAGCCGCGTGACGTTGATCCGCTGCGCGGCGACCTGGCCGTCGAGCCGGTCGCGGTACTCGCGCAGCAGTGCCGCGCGGATCTGCGCAGCCGGCCGTAGCTCGCGGTCGTAGCGCGTCGTATATGCGCGGTAGACGGCGTCGCCGCCCTGCAGCACAACGCTGTCGCCCGTCTCCACGAGAGCCGGCATATCGATGCCTGACTCGTCGAAATCGACCCACAGCGAGAAACTCGTTAGCGCATCGTCCTGCTCGCGTGCGTCTTCCGTCTCCGTTTCCACGACGGCCGCGCGCGCGTCGCGGATCATCGCAGCAATCCGCTTCGCAAGCGCCAGTGCGTGTTCCGCGAATGCGCGCTGATCGTGCCGGCACCGCTTGAGCCCCGCGAGCTGCACGCCGATCTCGGGCACGATCGCCGCGCGCGACGCTTCGATCAGGTCTTCCGTTTCTTCGAGCACCGGCCAGCCCGTCAGCCGCGACCATGCGATCTGCGCGACCGTGTACACGAGAATCCCGACATGCGTATCGGCCTGCCCCGACCGATGGAACGCGCGCGACCAGGTTTCGAAACGATGGCGCAGGTTCTGCACGACGCCGCGCATCGCAGGTGGCGCGAGCGATTCGCAGCGCAATTGCTCGAGCATTTCGAACAGCACGCGTTCGACCGGATCGTCGCCGGACAGTGCTCGATGCAATTCCGCATCCGAATGCAGGATGCGCAGCGCGGCGCCGTCGGCCGCGCCGCGCCACGACGCGAGATCGTCGTCAGCGGCCGGTGCGCGCAGGTGCGGCGCATGGATCGGCAACGGCCGCAGGTCGCGGCACACGCGGCCCGCACGGTAATGCAACGCCGCGTCGCGTGTCAGCGCACGCACGGTCGACGCGCCCAGTGCTTCGCGCGCCGACGCGCGGCGCGCGGCGTCGCGATCGGCGCTCACCGCCCGGCTCCCGGCTCGCTGCCGCCGGCCCGCGACGCGACCGCCAGCTCCTCGCCGAAACAGCGCTGGTAATACTCGGCGACGACCGGCCGCTCGGCATCGTCGCACTTGTTCAGGAACGTGAGCCGGAACGCGAGCGCCGGATCGCGGAAGATCTGGCAGTTCTCGGCCCAGTTGATCACCGTGCGCGGCGACATCAGCGTCGACAGGTCGCCAGTCGCGAAGCCGTTGCGCGTCAGCTCCGCGAGGCTCACCATCGATTCGAGCAGCGGGCGGCCGGCTTCGTCCGCGAATTCCGGCACGCGTGCGCGCACGATGCCGATCTCCTCGTCGCGCGGCAGGTAGTCGAGCGTCGCGACCACGTTCCAGCGGTCCATCTGCGCATGGTTGAGCATCTGCGTGCCGTGGTAGAGCCCGTTCAGGTTGCCGAGCCCGACCGTGTTCGCGGTCGCGAACAGCCGGAACGACGGATGCGGATGGATCACACGGTTCTGGTCGAGCAGCGTGAACTTGCCGTCGCGCTCCAGGATCCGCTGGATCACGAACATCACGTCGGGCCGCCCCGCATCGTATTCGTCGAAGATCAGCGCGACCGGCCGCTGCAGCGCCCACGGCACGATCCCTTCCTGGAACTCGGTCACCTGCACGTCGTCGCGCACGACGATCGCATCCTTGCCGACGAGATCGAGCCGGCTGATGTGGCCGTCGAGGTTCACGCGCACGCACGGCCAGTTCAGCCGTGCGGCGACCTGCTCGATATGCGTCGACTTGCCGGTGCCGTGCATCCCCTGCACGAGCACGCGGCGATTGCGCGCGAAGCCGGCGAGGATCGCGAGCGTGACGTCCGGGTTGAAACGGTATGCGTCGTCGATATCGGGTACGTGGTCGTCGCGCGTGCTGAACGCGGGCACCATCAGGTCCGAATCGAACCCGAACCGTTCGCGGACCGACACCATGCAGTCCGGCTTGTTCGCCACCCCATCCATTGCGTTGCGCTCCTGTCGTTGCTGGTCGCGCAGGCGTCGATCGTCGCGCCCGCGCCAGTCGTGTTTACGGAACGATTCGTTCCGTTGCCGAAAATACGTGCCGGTTCAACGGCCCCGCCGCCCCGCGCGGCCGGCCTGCCGGGCCGTTCGGTACAATGGCCGCAGTCCAGTTTCCGGAACGCCTGCCATGCTGCCCGCGGATACGCCCACGCTGCGCGCCTTCGCGCTGCTCGAACATCTCGTCCAGGCCGGCGATGCCGTGTCGCTCGCCGATCTCGTGCGCGAAGTCGATATCCCGAAGGCATCGCTGCACCGGATGCTCGCGTCGCTCGAAGCCGGCGGCCTCGTGATCCGCGAGCCGGGCCGCAAGAATGCGTACGCGATCGGCCCGCGCCTCGCGCGGCTCGGCACCGGCGTGATGCTGCATGCGGGCGCGCGCCGGCTGCGCCATGCGATCCTCGAACGGCTCGTCGCCGATCTCGGCGAAACCTGCAACCTGACCGCGCTGCACGAGACGGAAGTCGTCTATCTCGACCGCGTCGAGGCCGACTGGCCGCTGCGGCTCGACCTGAAACCCGGCTCGCGCGTGCCCGCGCACTGCAGCGCCAGCGGCAAGCTGCTGCTCGCGCTGCTGCCGCGCGACGAACGCGCCGCGCTGGTGCACGCGCTGGCGCTGCCGCGCTACACCCCGAACACGATCTCGGATCCCGAGCTGCTCGAAGCCGAACTCGATCGCACCGCGCACAAGGGGGTCGCGATCGACAACGAGGAATTCGTTGCGGGCATCGTGTGCATCGCGGCACCGATCGCAGGCGACGACGGCGCGTGCATCGCCGCGGTCGCCGTGCATGCGCCCGTGTCGCGCACACCGCTGTCGCGGCTGCTCGACCACGTGCCGCGTTTGCAGGAAGCGGCGCGCGCGCTCGCGGAAACGTTCTAGTTCCCGCACGGCGTGGCAACGCACACGCAACGTCATGACGCGCGCTGGTAGTAGATGTTCTGCGGATGCCGCGCATCCGCGAAGAAGAACCAGCGTTCCGCGACCAGCCCCGCATACTGGATCACGAATGCCGCGCCAAGCGCGACGGCCGCCGCGACCGACGTCGGCGCGAGCGCGCCCGCGCCGGTCAGCACGAACGGCACCGCGAATGCGCCGATCAGGAAGCCGGCCTTCACCGCACGCAGCGTGCCGTTGCCCTGCCCGTGAAAGAACTCCCGCGTATTGAACGCGCTGGCCGTGAAGCCGCGCGACTTCTGTTCGACCTTCTCGCTGCGGATCCCGGTCGCGCTCTGCACGGTCGACTTCGGCCGCAGTCGTGCATTGCGTGCGAGCGACGCGAGCCGTGCCACGCAGCCCGCGAGCGTCAGCACGCACGCGGCCACCGCGAGCCGGCCGACCAGCGCCGGCGTGAGCCACGCGGCGCAAGCCGTCGCCAGCGTGCAGCCCGACGCGCAGCCGAGCAGCACGAAGTTCACGAGCGTCAGCGGGCTCGCCCATTCCTGCAGGAAGCGCAGGCACGCGTAGATCATCGCGGTGCACACGAACAACGCGACGCTCGCGAGCGCGCCCGCCGCGCCGATCAGCAACGTGCCGGGCCAGCCGAACAGGTGCGCCGCGCCATACGCGAACGCGCACGCGAGAAACACCGGCAGCGCGATGCACTCGCGTGACAGCCACGACGTGCGCCACATCGCGATCGCGCGCCATGCACGTTCGGGGTGGCCGAGATGGAAGAACGACGCCAGCAGACCGAGTGCGCCGAGCGCGACCGACAGCGCGGCGCCCGTCACGTAGAACGACGCGGCGATCTCGACGCCCGCCGCGCGCGCAAGTGCCTCGACGATCACGAGCGTCAGCAACAGGCCCTGTGCCGCGCCGCACAGGGTGGTGAGGAAAACGACCGAAAAGGCTGGGCGCATGGGGACTCCGTTTTTTCGTATGAGTGAAGGGCTTCGCGCTCAGCGCTGCGCCGCGAGCGACACGAGATTGATATCGCCGCGCGCCGCGCGGGCCTCGAATGAATCGTCTTCGCCGACGCCGTTCGACGCGCTGCCGCACCCGCCGCTACTCCCGCAACCGCACGACGCTTCGGTTTTCACGCGCGGCAGGTAATGGTTCGACGGCCGCGTGCCCCATTCGGGCATCAGCGCATAGCCGCCGCGCTCGCGGATCGCGCGCGACACGTCCGACTCCGGATCGTGCACGTCGCCGAACAGGCGCGCCGACGTCGGGCATGCGAGCACGCAGGCCGGCTTCCGGTCACGTTCGGGCAACGCTTCGTTGTCGATGCGGTCCGCGCACAGCGTGCACTTCGTCATCTCCTTGCGGCCTTCGTCGAGCTCGCGTGCACCGTACGGGCACGCCCATGCGCAGTACTTGCAGCCGATGCACTTGTCGTAGTCGACCAGCACGATCCCGTCCGACTTGCGCTTGTAGCTCGCACCGGTCGGGCATACCGGCACGCACGGCGGATCCTCGCAGTGCAGGCACGATTTCGGGAAATGGATCGTGTCGGTCATCGGGAACACGCCCGCTTCGTAGGTCTGCACGCGGTTGAAGAACGTGCCGGACGGATCGTCGTCGTACGGGCGCAGGTCGGCAAGACTGCCTGCTTCGCCCGACGTGTTCCATTCCTTGCAGCTCGTCACGCAGGCATGGCAGCCGACGCACACGTTCAGGTCGATGACGAGGGCCATCTGGGTCATGGTTGTGCTCCTTCGATCAGCGATCTTCAGACTTCGGGCCGGCCGACGTCGCGCGCCGCAGCCGCGCGGCGAATGCGCCGGTTCCCGCGAAATACGCCTGCACGCGCTGCAGCACGCGCGGCGTGCCCGGCAGCGCCGGCATCGGCGCGAACTGCGGCAAGGTCGTCGCTGCATCGGCTTCGGCCGGATAGATCCGCACCTGTACGTCGTACCAGCCGGCCTGCCCCGTGACCGGATCGGAGTTCGACATCCGCGCCCCGCCGCGTGCCGCATCCGGCAGCTCGTCGGTAATCACGTGGTTCAACAGGAAACCGCGCTGCGACTCGCCCGCCTGCGGCCCGAGGTTCCACGCGCCGGCCGCCTTGCCGATCGCGTTCCACGTCCACACGGTGCCGGGCTCGACTGCCTCGCTGTAGCGCGCGCGGCAGCGCACCTTGCCCCATGGCGATTCGACGTAGATCCACGCACCGTCTTCGATCTGCTGCGCGGCGGCCGTCACCGGATTCACGAACAGGTGGTTCTCGCCGTGGATCTGCCGCAGCCACGCGTTCTGCGAATCCCACGAGTGGTACATCGCCATCGGCCGCTGCGTGATCGCCGCGAGCGGATAGCGGCCCGCATCGGTCAGCCCGCTTTCGAGCGACCGGTGCCAGAACGGCAGCGGATCGAAATAGCGCGCGATGCGCTCGCGCAGGTGGTCGGGCGGCTGGCGGCCCGACGTGCGGCCCTGCGCGGCGAGCCGGAATTTCTGCATCACGTCCGAATAGAGCTGGATCACGATCGGCACGCCGAACTTGCGCATCCCGTTGTCGACCGCCCATTGCATGTACGGGCCGTTGCAGTTGCGCATGTACTGCAGCGGCTCCGGCAGCCGATGGTGGTACACGCAGTTGTTCTCGGCGTAGCGCTTCCACTGGTCGGGGTTCGGCTCGCCGACCACGGCCTTGTCGCCGTCCTTGCCGCGCCAGCCGATCAGGAAGCCGGTGCCCGAATCGGGCGCGGTCTGGAAGTTGATGACGAAATCCGGATAGTCGCGGTACTTGCGCTGCCCGTCGGGCGTCGTGAAGGCCGGAAACTTCAGCCGGCTCGCGAGCTCGATCAGCACTTCCTGGAACGGCTTGCATTCGCCGGTCGGCGGCACGACGGGCACGCGCACCGAGTCGACCGGCCCGTCGAATTCGGAGATCGGCCGGTCGAGCACCGACATCACGTCGTGCCGTTCGAGGTAGGTCGTGTCGGGCAGGATCAGGTCGGCGAACGCCGTCATCTCCGATGCAAACGCATCGCACACGACGAGGAACGGGATCCGGTATTCGCCGTCGTCGCGCTTGTCGACCAGCATCTTGCGCACTTCCGTCGTGTTCATCGACGAATTCCACGCCATGTTGGCCATGAAGATCAGCAGCGTGTCGATCGGATAGGGATCGCCGCGCCACGCATTGGTGATCACCGAATGCATGAGCCCGTGCACCGCGAGCGGGTATTCCCACGAGAACGCCTTGTCGAGCCGTGCAGGCGTGCCGTCCGGGTGGACGAACAGGTCCTCGGGGCCGGCGGGCCAGCCGAGCGGACCGGTGGCGAGCGGCGTGTTCGGCTTGATCTGCGCCGGGTCGTTCGGCGGTTTCGCCGACGGCGGCACCGCGCGCGGATACGGCGCCTTGTGCCGGAAGCCGCCCGGCCGGTCGATCGTGCCGAGCAGCGACATCAGCACCGCGAGCGCGCGGATCGTCTGGAAGCCGTTCGAATGCGCGGCGAGCCCGCGCATCGCATGGAACGCGATCGGCACGCCCTTCACCGATTCGTGTTCCTTGCCCCACGAATCGGTCCAGCGCACCGGCAGCTCGATCGCGTGCTCGCGTGCAACCGTCTCCATCTCGCGCGCCAGGCGGCGGATCGTGTCGGCCGCGATGCCGGTGATGTCGGCCGCCCATTCGGGCGTGCATTCGGCCACCTGTTCGCGCAGCAGCGTGAACGACGGCGCGACGGGCGTGCCGTCGTCGAGCGTATAGCGGCCGTCGAGCGCCGGCTCCGCGCCTTCCGTGTGATGCAGCACCGCGCGGTTCGTCTTCGTGTCCCACCACATCCGGTTCTGCGGATACAGCGCATTGACCTCCGGCGCGCCGGCGTCGCGCACGAACAGCCCGAACGTGTCGGCGCCGTCGCGCTGGTCGACCAGCTCGGCCGCGTTCGTGAAGCGCGACACGAATTCGAGGTCGAACGCATCGCGCGCGATCAGCTCGTGCATCAACGCCATGAACAGCGCGCCGTCGGTGCCGGGGCGAATCGGAATCCATTCGTCGGCGATCGCCGCGTAGCCGGTGCGCACCGGATTGATCGCGATGAAGCGGCCGCCCGCGCGCTTGAACTTGCCGAGCGCGATCTTCAGCGGATTCGAATGGTGGTCTTCCGCGGTGCCGATCATGAAGAACAGCTTCGCGTGGTCGAGATCGGGGCCGCCGAACTCCCAGAACGAGCCGCCGATCGTGTAGATCATCCCGGCCGCCATGTTCGCCGAGCAGAACCCGCCATGCGCCGCATAGTTCGGCGTACCGAACTGTTTCGCGAACAGGCCGGTGAGCGCCTGCATCTGGTCACGGCCCGTGAACAGCGCGAAGCGCTTCGGGTCGGTGGCGCGCAGGTGCGCGAGGCGCTTTTCGAGCACGTCGAACGCGACGTCCCACGACACCGGCTCGAACTGCGCGTCGCCGCGCTCGGCGCCCGGCTTGCGCATCAGCGGCTGCGTGAGCCGGGCGGGCGAATACTGCTTCATGATTCCCGACGAACCTTTCGCGCAGATGACGCCCTGGTTCAGCGGATGCTCGGGATTGCCGTCGATATAGCGCACCTCGCCGTCGCGCAGGTGCACGCGGATGCCGCAGCGGCATGCGCACATGTAGCACGTCGTCGTCTTGATCTCGGCCTGCTCGTCGCGCTCGCGTGCCCGATGTTCCATCGTCTGTCCTCGTTCGTGGATGTGGGCGCACCCCGCCGGGGCGCACCCGTGAATCGGTTCATCCATGCTATGCCGGCACGCGGCCGACATAAAGTCGCATCCTCTGATCGGTGCTATCGGTCGGCCCGATAGTTGCCCCGGCCATCCATCGGATCGGGCCGGAAGCCGCATGCGCGAAGGCCCGGCTTGCGGGCCGGGCCTTCGGTGTCACGCGTTACCGCGCATTACCACGCATCACCGCGGCGGATAGGCGAGCAGTTCGCTGTCGTCGAGATGCTCGCGGCGGCTGCGGCGCGTCAGCCCGTAGGCGACGACCAGCACGCCGAGGCTGGCGACGCCGAGCCACAGCGGCTTGCGCTGGTCCGGGATGAACGCCATCGCGACGAGGATGCCGACCATGCCGATGATCGCAACCCAGGTGAGGTACGGATACGCCCACATCTTGACGCGCAGCTTGCCGGCGGCCACCGGGTCGAGACGCTTGCGCAGGCGCAGCTGCGAGAACGCGATCAGCACGTACACGAACAGCGCGACGGTGCCGTACGAATTGACGAGGAACGCGAACACGGTATCGGGCGACACGTACGACATCACGACCGACACGTAGCCGAACACCGTGCCGAGCAGGATCGCGCGCACCGGCACGCCGCGCTTGTTGACCTTCGCGAGCGCGGCCGGCGCGTCGCCGTGGCGGGTCAGCGCGAACAGCATCCGCGACGCCGCATAGAGGCCCGAGTTGAGCGCGGACAGCACGGCCGTCAGCACGATCGCGTTCATCACGTTGGCGGCGGCAGGCAGGCCCATCACTTCAAGCGCGCTCACATACGGCGTGGCCATCTGATGCGAATTCCACGGCACCAGCGCGACGACGAGCGCGACCGAGCCGACGTAGAACACCAGCACGCGCGTGATCACCGAATTGGTGGCCTTCGCAACCGCTTTCGCCGGCTCCTTGGCCTCGGCCGCCGCGATCGTGACGATTTCAGCGCCGAAGTAGAAGCCGGTCGCCGCGACCGCCCCGCTCATCACCGGCCCGATGCCGAGCGGCATGAAGCCGCCGTGGCCGAGCAGCGTCGGCAGCACGGACGTCGTGTGCATCGACGCGGGCCACAGGCCGAGCACGTAGAGGCCGCCGAGGAACAGGAACACGATGATCGCGCCGACCTTGATCGACGAGAACCAGAATTCGAACTCGCCGTAGCTGCCGACCGAGATCAGGTTCGTGAGCGTCAGCACGATCAGCAGCGCGAGGCTGATGATCCACGCCGGTGTATCGGGCAGCCAGAACTGGATCAGCTTGGCGCCGGCCACCGCTTCGAGCGCGACGACGATCACCCAGAAATACCAGTACATCCAGCCGGTCAGGAAGCCCGCCATCTTGCCGGGCCCGCGCCAGTTGCCGAACGCGAGCCGCGCGTATTCGTAGAACGAACCGACGGCCGGCATCGCGCACGCCATCTCGCCGAGCATCCGCATCACGAGCACGACCAGCCCGCCCGTGATCAGGAACGACAGGATCGCGGCCGGCCCGGTCTGCTGAATCACCACACCGCTGCCGACGAACAGCCCGGCACCGATCACGCCGCCAAGCGCGATCATCGTCATGTGGCGCTGCTTGAGTCCACACTTCAGGTCACTCTGATTCGAGGGTTGCATGTCTTCTCCATATCCAGTTGTCCGGACGCCGCCCGCACGCCACCATCGGGTGAGCACGGGCGCCGCCGGCGACGGCGCGTGCAGGGGCGCCTGCAGCCCCGGCCGCACGGATTTCTGTTGCTTTTATTGTGTTGGACAGCCCGGCGCGGGTTGCATCACGCCGGGCGAAATGCACTGCGTTCAGGGCTTTTCGTCGTTCCTGAAATACGACAGGTAGAGCATCCGCTGCCCGAGGCGCCGGAACGGCGCGAACGGGTGGCCAGGCAGCGGCGACGTGAAGATCGGCAGCGTCTGGCGTGCGCCCTTCCCCGCGATCTGCTCGGCGAGCCGGCGGCCGGCCTGCTGCGAATACGACACGCCGTTGCCGCCGTAGCCGAGCGCGTAGTACACCGACTGCCGCGGGTCGGGCTGGCACACGCGCGGCATCATGTCGTGGCTGACGTCGACCCAGCCCCACCATGAATAGTCGATCTCCACGCCGCTCAGCGCGGGAAACTTGCGCGCCATCCCTTCCTTCAGCAATTCGAAGTGACGCGGATTCGGCGCATCGTCACCGGTAATCGCGCTGCGGCTGCCGATCTGCAGACGGCGATCGGGCAGGAAACGGTAGTAGAAGCGCAGCGTACGCGTATCGGTCAGCACCTGTGTCGTGCGGAAATTGCATGCGTCGATCTCCGCGTCGGTGAGCGGGCGCGTGACCATCGAGTTCGACAGGATCGGCATCACCTTGCTGCGCAACGACGGATGCAGCGTCTGAGCGGTGTATGCACCGGTCGCGATGCCGACCGCGCGGGCCCGCACGACGCCGCCGGGCGTGCGCAGATGATGCACGCCGTCGATCGTCTCGAAGCCGAGCACGGGGCTGCTCGTATGCACCTTCGCGCCGGCTGCGCGCGCGAGGCGCAGGTAGCCGAACGCGAGCTTCAGCGCATGGATGCCGATGCCTTCCGGCTCGTGCAGCGCGCCGGCCGCCTCGTGGTCGTTGATGAATTCGCGGCGGAAGGTTTCGGCGCTCAGCAGCTCGGACGGATAGCCGAACACGTCCTTCCACACCTTCGCCTCGGCCGCGAGCTTCGCCATGATGCGTGGACGGTGCGCGATCAGGAAATGGCCGCCCGGCTGCGGATCGCAGTCGATTTCCGACACGAGCGACTTGAAGTGCTCGAAGCCTTCGAGGATCTCGTCGTGCATCTTCAGCGCGACGTCCTTGCCCCAGCGCTCGATCCACTGCGAGCGCGACAGCCGGCCCGACGCGTTCTGCCCCTGCCCGCCGTTGCGGCTGCTGCAGCCCCAGCTCGTGCGGTTGGCCTCGAGCACGACGGCCTTGATGCCGTGGTCCCTCGCGAGGCACAGCGCGGTCGCGAGGCCCGTGTAGCCGGCGCCGATGATCGCGACGTCGACGTCGAAATCTCGCGTGACGGGGCCGTCGTCGGGCGGCGGGGTGCCGGCTGTCGCGACCCAGTAGGTCGGCGCGTACTGCTTGCCGCACCCGGGCCCCGGCGACACGAGCGGATCGTAGGTCGGGTCGTAACGTGTATCGTTAGCCCGGCCGCCGGCGAAGCCGCTCGCGGTACGTTCGATGGAAGGGGTCGACATGCTCAGACCTCCGACGCGGGCTGGCCTGCCGCGCCGCAACGGGCGCACGAGGCGATTCGACTGACTGATGCGGGGCGCGCGCTCGTCGCACGGGCGAATGCTGCCGACTGCCTGTTGGTCATGCCTGTCTCCTGATCGTTCTCTTCGGGTCGATCGTGTGCAGATGCTTCAATGCGGCGATCTGTCGAGGAAAGTGTAGGCAGGCCGATTTTTCGCAGGTAGGGCCAGTGGCCCGGATTCGCTTGGACCAGCGTGCGGGATGGCGAATGGCGGATAACTTCGGGCGACCGGTGGCCGGCGCCGATCGGCAGCGGTCGCGGCGCGGAGGCGACGCCGCCGGACGGCGGGCAACAGCGGGCGACCAGCAGACGACGACGGTCAGCAAGGATCGGCGGCGCGGGTGCGACGCCGCCGGACGACCGGGACGCCGAACGGCGAGTAACAGCGGGCGACCGGCAGGCGGCGGCGGTCAGCAAGGATCGGCGGCGCGGGTGCGACGCCGCCGGACGACCGGGACGCCAAGCGGCTGACAACAACGGGCGTCGGTCAGCGACGCAGGCACGACACTGCCAGAAAACCAGGCCACCGATACGGCATCACGCCGCGCCCCATCCATCCACCTGGCGCTGCATCACATCGCGCGTACCGCAACGCCGTCCACGCTGCCGCGCTTCTCGATCGCCCGCGCGGAAACGATCGACAGGAGTGCAGACAACATCACGTAAACCCCAACGAGCCAGGGCGCCCCGCCGTTCACGCGCAGCAATGCGGTCGCGACGATCGGCGTGAGGCCGCTCGCGAAGATCCCCGACACCTGGTAGACGAACGAGATGCCCGTATAACGCACGTTCGCGTCGAACAGCTCCGCGAACAGCGCGGCCTCCGGCCCGTACGCCATCGCATAGAAGATCCCGAACGGGATCACCAGCGCGAGCCACACGGCGAGCAGGTTCGACGATTGCGTCTGCAGCAGCCAGAACGCGGGCAGCACCGACAGCCCGCACAGCGTCGCGCCCCACCGGTACACGCGTGCGCGGCCGAGCCGGTCCGACAGGCTGCCGAACACGGGAATGAACACGCACATCACGACCGCCGCGCTCATCACGCCGAGCAGTGCGTCGCCGCGCGAGATCGACAGGTTGCGCGTCATGTAGCCGATCGAGAACACCGCGAACACGTTGAAGAACACACCGTCGATATAGCGCGCGCCCATCCCGAGCAGGATCGCCTGCCGATAATTTGCGAGCAGCTCGACGACCGGCAGCTTCGTGTCGCGCCGCTGGCGCTTGAGCGCAACGAACTCGGGCGTATCGGCCACGCGCGTGCGGATGTAGAAGCCGACCGCCACCAGCAGCAGCGACGCCGCGAACGCGACGCGCCAGCCCCACGCGAGGAACGCGGCGTCCGGCAGCGCGCGCGACAGCGCCGCGACCACGCCGGCCGCGAGGCACAGCCCGATCGCGAGGCCGATCTGCGGCAGGCTCGCATACAGCCCGCGCCGGTGCGGCGGCGCGTACTCGTACGCCATCAGCACCGCGCCGCCCCACTCGCCGCCGAGGCCGATGCCCTGCAGCACGCGCAGCGTCAGCAGCAGCACCGGCGCCCACATGCCGATCTGCGCGTAGGTCGGCAGGAACGCGACGCCGGCCGTCGACACGCCCATGATCAGCATCGTCAGGATCAGCGCGGACTTGCGCCCGACGCGGTCGCCGAGATGGCCGAACAGCAAGCCGCCGAGCGGCCGCGTAACGAAGCCGACCGCGAACGTCGCATACGCGAGCATCGTCGACACGAACGCGTCGCCGGCCGGAAAGTACTGCTTGTCGAACACGATGCCGGCGACCACGCCGTACAGGAAAAAGTCGTACCACTCGACGGTCGCGCCGATCACGCTGGCCGCGGCCACGCGTCGGACGACCCGGGAATCGATTGCCATGCGAGCTTCTCCAGGTAAGGATGCGCCGCAACCTGCCCCTGCGCCGTACCGGCGGGGGCATCGATGAACGCGTGGCGGCCGTCCGGGCGCAGGAGCACGGGCCACGCGGGTGGATGCGTGGCGACGCCCTACGCGAGCGCCTCGGCGGCCGGCGCGACGCTGCGGCCGCGATCGACCGCGCGCGCGTCCTCGAGGATCATGTCGGACGCCTTCTCGGCGACCATCACGATCGGCACGTTGGTATTGCCCGATACGAGCGTCGGCATGATCGAGCAGTCGACCACGCGCAACCCGCGCGTGCCGTACACGCGCAGCCGCTCGTCGACGACCGCGAGCGGATCGCTCGCCACGCCCATTTTCGCGGTGCCGGACGGATGGAAGATCGTCTGTCCGTATTCGCGGCAAAACTCGAGCAATTCGTCGTCAGTCTGCGCGTCCGCGCCCGGCCGTACTTCGCGCTTCATCAGCGGCGCCATCGGCTCGGTGGCCGCGACACGCCGTGCGAAGCGCACGCCGGCCACCGTCGTGCGGCGGTCGCGCTCGGTATCGAGATAGTTCGGCTGGATCGACGGCGCGTCGCGCGCATCGTCGGTGCGGATGCGCACGGTGCCGCGCGATTCGGGCCGCAGCTGGCAGATCGAATACGTGCAGCCGGGAAACGGATGCACGCTGCCGCCCGCCGAATCGGCCGACAGCGTCGAAAAATGGAACTGGATGTCAGGCGTCGCCGATTCGTCCGGCAGCGCACGGCAGAACATCCCGCCCTGGTTGATGCCGATCGCGAGCGGGCCGCCGCGGAACAGCGCCCATTGCAGCCCCATCTTCGCGCGGCCGACCCACGAATGCAGCTCGTCGTTGGTCGTGATCGGCTTCGTCACTTCGTAGATCAGACGAATCTGCAGATGATCCTGCAGGTTCTCGCCGACGCCCGCGCGATCGGCGACGACCGGAATTCCGTGCCGGTCAAGCAGCGCGGCCGGCCCGACGCCCGACACCTGCAGCAGTTGCGGCGACTGCAGCGCGCCGGCCGCGAGGATCACCTCGCGCAACGCACGCACCTCGTGAACCTTGCCATGCTGGACGTAGCGCACGCCGGACGCCTGCGCGCCGTCGAACAGCACCTTCAGCGCCTGCGCGTCGGTTTCGACATGCAGGTTCGGCCGCCCGCGCGCGGGCTTCAGGTAGGCCACCGCCGTCGAGCAGCGCAGCCCGTTGCGCGTGGTGAGCTGGTAGTAGCCGACGCCTTCCTGGTCGCCCGTGTTGAAATCGTCGACCGTGCGCACGCCGAGCCGGTTCGACGCGGCGACGAACGCATCGACGAGTTCGTGCCGCTGCCGGATCGCGGACGCCCACAGCGGGCCGCCGGTGCCGCGCGTCGGCCCTTCTCCGAGCGTGTTGTGTTCGAGCCTGCGGAAATACGGCAGGCACTCGCGCCAGCTCCAGCCGCGATTGCCGAGCGCGGCCCAGTGGTCGTAGTCCTGTTGCTGCCCGCGCACGTAGATCAGCCCGTTGATCGAGCTGCAGCCGCCGAGCGTGCGGCCGCGCGGCCAGTACAGGCGGCGGTTGTGCATGTTCGGATCGGGATCGGTGTGGAAGCCCCAGTTGTACACGGGGTGGAACATCGTCTTGCCATAGCCGATCGGCACGTGGATCCACATGTACTTGTCGGCGGGGCCGGCCTCCAGCAGGCACACCGTGTGGCGGCCGCCGTCGGACAGCCGGTTGGCGAGGACGCAACCGGCCGATCCCGCGCCGACCACGACATAGTCGAAGCTGCGTGTCATTCGTGTCTCCGTTCCGGGGTATTGGAAAAATCCGGTATGTTTTGTCCAAATTTATTGAGCACACGGAACGCATACAAGCCGATTTATTGTCCACGCCGCGAATGTGGTACAAAAACCGTTCAATTCGTTTCATTTCCATCGCACACACCATCCCGGGACGCACGCCGATCCCGACGGAGGAGACACATGCGCGAAACCGCCCCCGCGCCGCCCGACGGCGCGCCCGCCGACGACGCACGCGTGCTGCGCGCGCTCGCGGTGCTCGAAGCGCTCGCGTCGGCCGGCCAGCCGTACACGCTGTCGCAGCTCGCCGCACGTTTGCACATTCCAAAGGCGACGCTGCTGCGGCTGATCGAGTCCCTCGAAACGCGCGGCTACGTGATCCACATGCCCGACTCGCGCGGCCACGACCGCGGCATCGCGCTCGGCCCGCGCGCCGCGCAGTTCGCGCTCGCGGCGCTGTCGAACAACACGTTCACGCGCGGCTGCCGCTCGGTGCTGCGTGCGCTCGTCGACATGCTCGGCGAGACCTGCAACCTCACCGCGCTCGATGGCGACACGGTGCTGTACGTCGAACGCGTCGAGACGGCCGAGCCGCTGCGGCTCGAAATGCGCCCCGGCATGCGCGTGCCGCTGCATTGCACGGCGAGCGGCAAGCTGTTCCTGTCGCAGATGAATGCACTGGAGCGCAACGCGATGCTCGCGCGGCTCACGCTGAAGAAGATGACCTACCGGACGCTGACCGATGCGCAGTTGCTCGCGACCGAGCTCGACCGGCTCGCCGCGCGCGGCGTCGGGATCGACAACGAGGAATTCGTGCGCGGGATGGTCGCTGTTGCGGTGCCGGTGAAGGATGCCGCGAGCGGCCGCATGCTCGCGGCGCTCGCCGTGCATGCGCCGACCGCGCGTGCGACGCTCAACGATTTGCTGGAGAACGTGCCGAAGATGCGGGAGGCAGCCACGCGACTCGCGCCGCTGCTGCATGCGGCTGAGGGCGCGCCGCCGGGTTGATGCAGTCGCGCGCGGTCATGCCGTTACGCGCTCATGCGTTGAAACGTTCAAGCCAGGTGGTAACGCAGCCAGAAAGTCTCGCGGCATGCGTTGTCGAACGTCATTCGCGTCGGGCCGATCAGCTGCGCATCGGGATGGCGAAGCACGTCGTAGTCGATCCAGCATTCGGCGCACAACAGATCGGACGGCGCGCGATCCTGCTCGACCGAGCGGCGCACGATCGCGCCGTTGTCGAAGCGGTATTCGGTTTCGTCGCGCGTGACCTCGACATCGTCGTCGGTCCAGCGGTCGTGCGACGTCGTGTGCGACACGATCGACACCGGGCCCGCGAGCCCGTGGATCGCGGCGACGTAGGAAATGAGCTTGTCCATGGCGAGGCGGCAAACGGATGGATGGCCGCATCGCGCAACGCATGCTGCGCGATGCAACCCGAGCGGCGAGTATAGCCGCGCGCCGAAGACCTTGCCGTCGGCGGGGTTTCGCGCGCTACGCGTCCAGCACCGGCAACGCGAATGTCACGACAAGCCAGTGCCCGCCCACGTAGTCACCGGCCACGTGCGTGCGCGCGCTCGCGAGATGCCGTTCAACCTACGCGAACAACGCTCGCACCGCGTCGAGATGGGGCGCGAGAAACACCGCGCTATCGGCCTTGCCGGTGAACACATCCGCTGCACCGTCCGCCGTCACGAAACGCATGTCCTCGACGCCCAGAAAACCGAACAGCGTTCGCAGCCAGGGTTCGAGGAAGTTGCGCTGCGCCCGTTCCGCGTCCGGCCCGTAACGCCATCCCGCCGCGATCACGAAGGTCGCGCGTCGCCCGCCGAGCAACCCGCGCGGCCCGGACGCCGTCGTTTCGACGGTCACCCCCTGCCTGACGATATGGTCCAGCCAGAGCTTGAAGTTCGCGGACGGCCCCCAGTTGTGCATCGGCACGCCGATCACGTACTCGTCGGCATCGCGCAATTCGGTCGTGAACGTCGTCGACAATGCCAGCATCTCGTTCTGCCGCCCGGTCCGCACGTCCGGCGGCGTGAAGTTCGCGGCGATCCAGGCCGCGTCGATCGGCGGCATCGCGATGCGACACAGATCACGCTCCACGACATGCCCGTCGGGATGCGCACGCAGCCAGTTGCGCGCATACTCCTGCGTCAATCGACGCGAAATGGACGCATCACCCATTGGGCTCGAATCGATTTGCAATAACTTGATCATCGGAATTCTCCGGTTGAAGGCGATCCGATGTTATTCAACCCAAAGGTTGATTGTCAACCTTGAGGTTGAATATAATTTCGCCATGAGTCTCTCCATGAATCCACACGATCGTTCGCCCGACAGGCTGGACGCCATCTTCAGCGCGCTTGCCGATCCGACCCGGCGGTCGATACTCGGGCGGCTGCGCGACGGCAGCCTGACCGTGGGCGAGCTGGCGGCGCCCTACGACGTGAGCCTCAATGCGATCTCCAAGCACGTCAAGACGCTCGAGAAAGCGGGGCTGATCCGCCGCGAAATCCGGGGGCGCGAGCACGCGTGCCAGCTCGACGCGGCGAATCTCGAGGAAGTACAGCGCTGGCTCGACCATTACGCCGAGTTCTGGAGCGAGCGGCTCGACGCGCTCGACCGGCATCTCGCCGCCAAGCGGAAACAGAAGCCGCCCCGGTCATGAGCGGTCATGCGATCACGGTCCGCAAGCTCCTCCATGCGTCGCGCGACGAGGTGTTCGACGCGTGGCTCGACGCGGAGGGCCTGTGCGCGTGGATGCTGCCCGGCACGATGAAGCATTGCGACGCGATGCTGGAACCGCGCGTCGGCGGACGCTTTCACATCTTCATGCGTTCGTCGCGCATCGAATACACGCACTCCGGTGAATATCGCGTGCTGGACCGCCCGTCGAAGCTGGTATTCACGTGGCAGTCCTCGTACATGAACCAGCAGGAAACGCTCGTCACGATCGATCTGTTCGACCGTGACGGCCTGTGCGAGCTCGTGCTGACGCATGAGCGCGTACCGCCCGAGCTCGCGCCGAAGGGCGTAGGGATCGGCTGGCGGCAGATGCTGGACAAGCTTGACGTGTCGCTGCAGGCCCCGGGCGACCACGCGATGGCGCGGCCCCGGGCCTGAACCGCCGGGCAGCCCCCTTCCCGCGCGCTACGCCTCCAGCGCCAGCAACGCGAACGTCGCGAGCCAGTGCTCGCCCATGTAGTCGCCGGCCACGTGCGCGAGCGCGCTCGCGAGGTGCCGGTCGGCCGCGTCGAGCAGCTTCGCGCGTCGCGCATCGCCTTCCGGCAGCGCGCCGGCGAGCGAGCGCTGGCACCACGCGCGGCTCAGGTTCAGCCCGTCGAGGTGCGCGATCTTGCCGTCGCTGCGATCGCTGACCGTCGCCGGCTCGAACAGCGTCGCCGGCTCGCCGAGCGCGAGATCGGGCAGGAAGCGCGCGAACCAGCCGTCGAATTCGGCAGCCGGCAGCACGCGCCGCATCAGCTCAGCTTCCATCAGCGCGGGCGACAGGAATTCGTCGCCCGACGGCTCCCACGCCTGGCACGCGACATCGTTCTGGTGCCAGCGCTTCGCGGTATCGACGATCAGCGCCGCGAGCCCGTCGCGCTGCGTGTCGCGCGCGAAGTCGAGCGTGAGCGCCAGCGCGAACGCGGTGTTGAAGTGCGTGCCGACGCGCAGCGGATAGGTCGCTTTCGGCAGGAAGGTTTCGAAGCGCGATACGAACAGGTCGGTGAGCGGCGCCATCGTCTTCGCCCAGCGCGCGGCTTGCGGCAGCGTGCCCTTCAGCGCGAGCCGCTCCAGCTGCGCCGACAGCGCGAGCAGCCACGCCCAGCCGTACGGCCGCTCGAAACCCGCGTTGTGCGGCCGCGCGAGATACGCGCGCTCGCCGGCGACGTTCGCATCGGTGAAGTGCGCATCGACGATCGCGACGATGCGTTCGGCCTCCGGCAACGCCGGGTAGCGTTCGAGCACGCGCAGCACGAGCCAGTAGCCGTGCACGCACGAGTGCCAGTCGTAGCTGCCGTAGAAGATCGGGTGAAGTGCGCGCGGCCCCTGCACGTCTTGCGGGCCGGCGAGCGAATGCGTGAGCTTGTTCGGATATTCGCGGGTCAGGTGCGCGAGCGCGAGCGACGCGAATTTCGAGGCGAGTTCGGGCGTGAGTCGGTCGGTCATTGGGATCTCGTCAGAAGCGGAATGCGAACGCATACATCAGCAGCGTGTTCACGGCGAGCAGCAGCAAGGCCGTCGGCCACTGCACCTTGATCACGCCATTCTTGTCCTTCAGTTCGAGCAGCGCCGCCGGCACGATGTTGAAGTTCGCGGCCATCGGCGTCATCAGCGTACCGCAGAAGCCGCTCAGCATCCCGATCGCGCCGACGATCGCCGGGTTGCCGTGGAACTGGTGGACGATCAGCGGCAGGCCGATGCCGGCCGTCATCACGGGGAACGCGGCAAAGCCGTTGCCCATGATCATCGTGAACAGCGCCATGCCGACCGTGTAGGCCGCGACCACCGCGAACGGCGAATCGATCGGCACCCAATCCTTCACGAGCCCCGACACCACGCCGCCGACACCCGCGACCGCGAACAGCGCGCCGAGCGCCGCGAGCATCTGCGGCAGGATCGCGGCCCAGCCGACCGCGTCCATCGTGTGGCGTGCCTCCTTCACCGCATGCACGGGCGAATCGCGCAGCATCGCGAGCGCGACGGCGAACGCGACGAGCGTGCCGAGCACGAGCGAGATCAGCGTCACGCTCTTCTGATCGACGAACGGCACGAGCTTGAGCGCGAACGTGCCGATCAGCGTGACGACCGGAATCAGCAGCGCGGGCAGGAACAGCTTGTTGCCGAAACGCTGCGCGAGCGTCTCGCGCCGCACGGCCGCCGCTTCCCCTGCTTCGTCGGACTTGCCGCGCCCGAGCTTGCCCGAGCCGGCGATCACCGCGAGCGCGATCGCGAGGCAGCCCGTCACGAAATGCGGCAGCAGCGCGCCGAACAGGAACGTGACCGCGTAGATCGCCCAGAACGCGAAATTGACGACGCGGCGCGGGTTCGTGCGGTCCGTCAGGTTGAAGAATGCGAACGCGGCGAACATCAGCCCCGCGAGCGTGTACAGCGATTCGAGGCCGATCATCGCGCGCCCTCCTGCCCCACCAGGCCGAAGCCGCGCGTGAGCCGGCGGTCGAGCAGCGCGAGGCGCGTGCAGTGGATCAGCAGCGCGGCGATCGCGGTCGGGATCGCCCACACCGACAGGTGCAGCGGCTCGATGGAAATCCCGTTCTGTTCGAGAAAGCCCTTGATCAGCAGGATCGACTGAATCGCGATGAAGATGTCCTCGCCGAAGAACACGGCGACGTTGTCGACGCCCGACGCATGCGCGCGAATCTGCTGGCGCACCGATTCGGGCAGCTCGCCGTGCCGGTTGACGGCGGCGGCCTCGGCCATCGGCGCGATCAGCGGCCGCACCATCTGCGCATGGCCGCCGAGCGACGTGAGGCCGAGCGCGGCCGTCGCCTGGCGCAGCACGAAGTACAGCATCAGCACGCGGCCCGTGGTGGCCGCCTGCACGCGCGAGATCATCCGCTTCGCCTGCTCCTTGAGCCCGTTGCGCTCGAGCAGCGCGATCACCGGCAGCGTCAGCCAGATGAGCCCCATGTAGCGGTTTTCGGTGAACGCCTTGCCGAATGCGCTGACGATGTCGACGAGATTCAGCCCGCCCGCCAGCCCCGTCGCGAGCCCCGCGATCGTGACCACCAGCAGCGCGTTGAAGCGCAATGCAAAACCGATCACGACGATCGGCACCCCAATCAGCACCAGCATTGCTCCTCCTTGTATCGGACGCGCGGCGCCTTGGAACGCGCCGCCTGCCCGGTTTGGACCGGGCTCTGACGGCGAAATCTAACACGAGACTTTATCGATAAAAAGTCGACAATTTGACGCCTCGGGTAAACGTTGAAGCGCGCGGATACCGTGCCCGGGTCATGTGTCGTTTGTGTTTCATCCGAGGAATCGGCGGTCGGCCGGCCGGTGCGGGCGCGCCGGTCGCGGCCCGCGCGTTTCCGCTCCGGGGGCGGCGTGCGACGGGCCGCCGCGCGTGGCGGAGCCCCGGTGCGCCGACTAAACTGGAAAGCATCGGCAACGGACGGGAGAGCCGCCATGATTGACGTATTCCAGACCATCGGCAGCCGCGCGTTCTCCGCTCATCTGGCGAAGGACGGGATGGTGACGCTGATGGAGCAACGCCATGAGGTCGATCGCGTGACGCTCGCGACCGCATATGCCGCGCTCGTCGAGGAGGCCGAGCAGGAAGGCGACCTGCGCGACGCGACGGTCGAAGGTATGATGCGCGCGCTGATCCAGGGGTACGCGCGCAGCCATTGACGGCGCGGGTGCACGGCCGGTGCACGGCCGGTTTCCGCCCGCGGATGCGGGTGGCGGGCTTGCCCGGGCGCTAGGCGGCCGGCGTACCGGCGCCCATGTCGAACCACCGGCCCGCGCGCAGTTGCCGGTAGTCGGCCTGCGTGAAGATCCTCAGCAGGTTCGCGACCGCGCCGTTGCTGGCGCGGTCGAGTTCGGTCATGAACGCTTCGACTTCCTCGCGGCCGGCAAACAGGATCGTGCGAAAGTAGCGTTCGCGTTCCGCGTCGGACAGGTTCGTTGCGCTCAGCTGGTACGGATGGTGAAGCGCCGCGAACAGGAAGTAAAAGCGCTCGGCGTCGTCGCGCAGCACGCGCACCGCGTCCGGATCGACCGGAAAATCGCGGTAGAACGACGCGTGTCCGCTCTCGATGTAGATCCGGTACATCAACCGGCCGTCGCGTTCGATCACGATCGGCGCGTACGGGTCGCGACTGACGAGTTCGGTGTCGGGCGCGGTCATCGCGAATGCCTCGCGCTCGCGATGCGGTTGCCCGCACCCGTCCGGATTGCCTGCCATGTTCCGCCTGTGAAAGCCATCTGTCGTGATTCCCCGTCTGCTGGAAAAAGCGCTGTGTGACGCTGCCGGCCGCACCCCGCCGGTGCTAGCGCCTGTCGTCAACCAGGCGAAGCAGAAGATACACGGGATGCCATCGCCATGACGATGAGCGCGGCCTCGTGCCCCGACGCCGTTTCGGCGCAACGGCGCGCGAGCCGCCCGGAACCGAACAGTCCGATGGCAAGCAGCAGCATGCCGCCGACCAGAAGCGCCGCGAGCAGCCCGATGCCCCACCCCGGCCAGTTGCCCGCCGGCACGGCAGACAGGAAAAACGCGCTGCCGCCCGCGAAGGCGGCGCCGAGCGTCACCAGATAGCTGCGGCAATACGTGGCGCTCATGTCGCGGTCGCGCTTTCCATACCCCATGTTTCGTGATGGCCATTCTTTTTGTCGAAGGCGGCACGGTAACATGTCCGCTTCGACGGCCCGTGCCCGTTGCCAGCCTGAAACACCGCACAGTCATAGAGGAAACGCACTGAAACGGCACAATGCGCAAAATTTTCGATTGCCGCCGCCCGCGCCGCATGACAGCATGCGGGCGTCGCCAACCAGAAAGAATGCCGTGCCGTCCGGCCGCCGATGCCGCCCGACAGCGCCGAACAGGCAGCGCCTTCCATGAACCCGGCCCACCTCCAACATTACGAACCGACCGGAGAATTCCGCTTGTGAACATCGGCATCGTCAACGACCTCCCGCTTGCCGTCGAGGCGATGCGCCGCGCGATCGCGCGACGGCCCGAGCACCGCGTGCTGTGGGTCGCGACCGACGGCGCGCAGGCCGTCGAACTGTGCGCCACGCAGCCGCCCGACGTCGTGCTGATGGACCTGATCATGCCGAAATTCGACGGGATCGAAGCGACGCGGCGGATCATGCGATCCGAACGACCGTGCGCGATCCTGATCGTGACGAGCTGTATCGGCGCGAATGCGTGGCGCGTGTTCGAGGCGATGGGCGCCGGCGCGCTCGACGCGGTCGATACGCCGCGGCTCGGCGACGGCTCGGCCGGCGACACGACCAAACTGCTGCTCGCGAAGATCGACCAGATCGGCCGCCTGCTCGACGCCCCCGGCGGCTCGCGCCTCGCCGGCACGCCCCCCCGCACCGGCGGCGGCCCGCTGATCGCGATCGGCGCATCGGCCGGCGGCCCCGGCGCGCTCGCGTCGGTCCTCGGCGGCCTGCCGGCCGATTTCAGCGCGCCGATCGTGATCGTGCAGCACGTCGACCGCGCGTTCGCCGAAGGCATGGCGCAATGGCTCGACGGCCAGACGCCGCTCGCCGTGCGTGTCGCACACGAAGGCGACCGCCCGCAGCCGGGCGTCGCGCTGCTCGCCGCGACCGACGATCACCTGCGCATCACGCGCGCCGGCACGCTCGAATACACGCGCGAACCGGCCGCCACGCCGTACCGCCCGTCGGTCGACGTGTTCTTCAACAGCCTGACCGAGCACTGGCCCGGCCGCGTGATCGGCGTGCTGCTCACGGGGATGGGGCGCGACGGCGCGATCGGCCTGAAGGCGCTGCGGATGAAGGGCTACCATACGATCGCGCAGGACGAGGCGACGAGCGCCGTGTACGGCATGCCGAAGGCGGCCGCGACGCTCGGCGCGGCGCGCGCGATCCTGCCGCTCGGGCGCATCGCGGGCGAGCTGGCGGCACTCGCAAGAATCTGAGCCCGACGATGAACCCGCGCAACACCCATGCCTGCCCCCGCAACAACCGCAACAACCCGCCTCGACCATGAACCTTGACCTGACTCGCCCGCCAGGCGGCCACTATGCGCCGCCCGCCGACGTGCCGGCGATGGTGCTGCTGGTCGACGACCAGACGATCGTCGCGGAAGCCGTGCGGCGCGCGCTCGTCGACGAGGAAGGCATCGATTTCCACTACTGCCCGCGCTCGGACGACGCGATGGCCACCGCGATCGAGACGCGGCCGACCGTGATCCTGCAGGACCTCGTGATGCCCGGCACCGACGGGCTGAGCCTCGTGAAGGCGTACCGCTCGAATCCGGCGACGCGCGACGTGCCGATCATCGTGCTGTCGACGCAGGAAGAGCCGGTGATCAAGAGCGCCGCGTTCGCGGTCGGCGCGAACGACTACCTCGTGAAGCTGCCCGACCGCATCGAGCTCGTTGCACGCGTGCGCTATCACTCGCGCTCGTACATGAACCTGCTTCAGCGCGACGAGGCCTATCGCGCGCTGCGGCAATCGCAGCAGCAGTTGCTCGAAGCCAATCTCGAGCTGCGGCGCCTCACGCATTCGGACGGCCTCACCGGGCTGTCGAACCGGCGCTATCTCGACGAATACCTCGCCGCCGAATGGCGGCGCGGCACGCGCGAGCGCAGCGAGCTGTCGCTGCTGATGATCGACGTCGACAATTTCAAGCTGTACAACGACACGTACGGCCACGTGTCGGGCGACAGCGTGCTCAAGCAGATCGCGTCGACCATCGAGCGCTGTCTCGGCCAGTCGGGCGACCTCGCCGCGCGTTTCGGCGGCGAGGAATTCGCGGTCGTGATGCCCGCCACGTCGCCGGGCGCCGCGCGGCTGCTCGGCGAGAAGATCCGCCTCGCGGTCGAGGCGCTGCGGCTGCGGCACGCGCATTCGTCGACCGGCAACACCGTGACGATCAGCATCGGCGGTGCGAGCATCGTGCCGATGCCCGGCCTGCCGACGACCGTGCTGATCGAAGCAGCCGACCGCGCGCTCTATCGCGCGAAGCACGAAGGCAAGAACCGCGTCGAGATCGATGCGACGCCCACGACGCCGGTCCCTGGCGGGTTTGGCGGGCCGCGCGTCGACTGAACGCCGAACGCGCGCCGCGCTCAAGCGGCGCCGAGCCGGCGCGCGTAATCGTTCGGGTCCAGCGGGCGGCTGAACAGATAGCCCTGCTGCATGTCGCAACCGATCTGCTGCAGGAACCACGATTGCGCCTGCGTCTCGACGCCTTCGGCCGTGACCTTCATCCCGAGCGAATGCGCCATCGCGACCACGGCCTGCGTGATCGCCACCGAGTCGTGATGATCGGGCACGCCCGACACGAACGAGCGGTCGACCTTCAGGTTGTGCAGCGGGAAGCGCTTCAGGTACGCGAGCGACGAATAGCCGGTGCCGAAATCGTCGACCGAGATCCGCACGTTCATGTCCGTGAGCGCCTCGAGCATCGGCAGCACGGTGTCCGTGTCGTTCATCAGCAATCCTTCGGTAATCTCGAGTTCGAGCGCGGATGGATCGAGCCGCGTCTGCGCGAGGCAGCGATCGACCGATTCGACGAGCCCTTCGTGGAACTGCCGCGGCGACAGGTTGACGGCCAGCATCAGGTCCGGCGCGATCGTGCGGCGCCATTCGGCTGCCTGCCGGCACGCGGTTTCGAGCACCCACTGGCCGATCGCGACGATCAGCCCCGTATCTTCGGCGACCGGAATGAACTCCGCCGGCGACATCGGCCCGAGTTCGGGGCTCGTCCAGCGCAGCAGCGCCTCGGCGCCGACGGTGCGGCCGCTGCGCGCGTCGACGACGGGCTGATACGCGAGCCTCAGCATGTTCGACGACAGCGCGCGCCGCAGCGACTGCTCGATCGCGAAGCGGCGCTGCAGCCGCAGGTTCAACTGCGCGGTGAAGAACGTGAAGTGGTTGCGGCCGCGCTGCTTCGCGTCGTACATCGCCGAATCGGCGTTGCGCATCAGCGTGGCGGCATCGTCGCCGTCGCGGGGCGCGACGCTGATCCCGATCGACACGCCGAGCCAGTATTCGTTGTTCGCGATTGCAAACGGCTTCGCGATCGCGTCGATCACCTCGCGCGCGAGCGCCGATAGCCGGTCCGGATCGTCGCAGTCGTCGACGAGGATCACGAACTCGTCGCCGCCGACGCGCGTGAGCGCATACTGGCCGCCCCCGCAGGCCGCGAGCCGCGCGGCAACGCTGCGCAGCAGCGCGTCGCCCGCGTCGTGGCCGGCCGTGTCGTTGACCTTCTTGAAGCCGACGAGATCGATGAACAGGATCGCGACGCGCGCGGGCCCGCCCGCCGCATCGTGCCCGCCGAACAGCTCGCGCATGCGGTCGCCGAGCCAGCGGCGGTTGTAGAGGCCCGTCAGCGCATCGCGCGTCGCCAGGTAGCGCAACTGCTGCTGCGCCTCGCGCACGGGGCCGATGTCGTTGAACGACACGAGCACCGAGTCGGCCTGCTTTTCGCCCGGCCTCACGATCGGCACCGCGTTGCCGCGCACCCAGATGATGTCGCCGTCCGCGAGGCCGAAGCCGACCGTGTAGTCGAGCAGCGGCGTGGCTGTTTCGAGCGCGCGCCGGCTCGGCCAGTCGTCGGGCGCGATCGGCGTGCCGTCCTCGTGCAGCTTGCGCAGGATCACCGTCGACAGCCGGCGGCCGACGAGGTCGCCCTTCACGCGCATCATCCGGTTCGCACTCGGGTTGCTCGCGACCACGATGCCGTCGCGCGACACGACGAGGATCCCTTCGTGCAGGCTGTTGACCAGGAGCCGGTGATGTTCCTCGCTGCGCGCAAGCTGTCGCGCGATCCGGTCCTGGTGCACCGCGAGGCCGACACTGTTGCCGATATCGCGCAACAGCTCGGTTTCCTCGTCACTCGGCCGGCGCGGCATGCGGTAATAGACGGCGAACGCGCCGAGCACGGCGCCGGTATCGTCGAGGAACGGTACCGACCAGCATGCGCGCAAACCCAGCGGCAAGGCGACGGCCCGGTAGTCGGCCCACAGGGGATCGGTTTCAATGTCTTCGACGGCGACCATCCGGCGCAGGTACATCGCGGTGCCGCACGAGCCGGCCACCGGCCCGATCGACGCGCCTTCGATCGCCGCGCTGTACTGGGCAGGCAGCGATGGCGCGGCACCGACGTGCACGTGCACGCCGTCGATATCGAGCAGCAGGATCGTGCATGACGCACCGTCGCCGAGCAAAGCCTCGGCACGCCGGCAGACTTCGACCAACAGCTCCGGCAGCGGTGTATTGCGCGTGATCAGCCTCAGCACGCTTTGCTCGGACGCGAGCACTTCCGCCGCGAGCCCGAGACTGTAACGACAACTTTGCGGTTCGGTATTCAAGATGAATCCTGCCGTCCGTCCGATCGGGTCTGATGCGCCCGATTCGTTTTCGGTCCTTCGTGCCGTTTTTCGCTCCGGGTTTACGCCGATACCCGGTGCGCCCCGTGTCGCGCGCGGTGCCAATGCGCGCCGAAATACATTTAACACCAATCCGCGACACCCCGGGCATCCACGCGCATCAGGGGTTACGCGCGGTCGGTGCCGCGTTGGCGGCCGGCAGTCAGCTCGCCGAAAGACTGCACGTGGCGCGCGCCGCGTTTGCAAACGATTCGTCAGATTGCGGCGGCGCGCAGGCTCCGTTCGCGTTCATGCGACCGCGCCGGGATCCGTGCGCGTCACGGCCTTCAACGCATCGATCGCGGCCGTGACCGACACGCTCGCGGGCGCCGCGTACAGCGCGCCGACCGTTTCAGGCATCGTCGACAGCTTCAGCGGCAACCGGCCGACGCGCTCCCCTGCACGCTCGGCGAGTTCGAACGCGCGGGCCGATTGCACGAACAGGCACGGCGACTGCTCGGCCACCGCGCGATTGGTCTGCCATGACACCGATTCCATCAGCACGGAAGGCGGCGGCAGGCCCGCCTTCGCGAACTCGGCGTCCAGCGCCGTGCGCGCGGGCGACCCGAGCGGCGGCGCGATCCACGGGAACGCGGCCGCGTCGCGCCAGCCGATCCGCGCGCGCCTGAGCAGCGGATGGCGCGGACCGCACACGACGATCATGTCGTCGCGGTACAGCGGCGCGACGTCGAGCCCCGCGCTCAGCGCCGACGCGTCGAGCCGGCACACGAGCAGGTCGAGCTCGCGGCGCTGCGCCTGCGCGAGCATCCGGTCGAGCGTGTCCTCGCGCACGTTGAGCTGCACCGGACGGCCGGCGTCCCGCAGCCACGCCAGCGCGCCCGGAATCAGTTGCGGTGCCATGTTCGGCAGCAGGCCGATCGACACCGGGCGGCCGGTGCCGGTGCGCAACGCGTCGAACGCGGGCGCGACGCCGCGCATGTCGGTCAGCACGCGGCCGATGCATTCGAGCAACGCATCGCCGTAGGCGGTCGGCGCGACGCGCCGCGACGTGCGTTCGAACAGCGGCAAGCCGAGCGATTCCTCGAGCTCGCGCAGCCATTTCGACAACGCGGGCTGCGTGATCGATGCGGCCTCGGCCGTGCGCGCGAAGCTGCGCGTGCGCCCGAGCGTGTCGAGCGTTTCCATGTCGCGCACGCGCAGCCGGCGCAGCGCCTGCGCGATGCGCTGTTCGTGGGCCGGCGCGCCGGGTGGCGCGAGCGATTCCGGCCGCGTGCGGCCGGCCGGGCCGCGTGGGTCGTGGGTCACGGGCGTCTCCGTCATTCATGTTCGTCAGGTTATCGATCGACCCCGATCTTTCATCGATCGATACGCGATCCTGCCGCATAGTCGTCCGCATGAAAACCCCCGGCACGAGCCGGCATGACCAGGAGACAGCCGACGTGAAAGACGATCAGGACACCCCCGCCGCCGCCGAACCTACCCCGCGACGCCAGTTTCTCAAGCTGGCCGGCGCGGCGGTCGCGGCGGCCGGCTTCGGCGCCGACGCGCTGGCCGCGAACACGCCGCCGGCCGCCCCGGTTGCCGCCGGCGCGGGCGTCGATCCCGCGCCCGCGTTCCACGGCGCGACGAGCGCGCCCACCGCACCGCCCGCCGGCTACAACATCCTGTTCATCCTGACCGACCAGGAGCGCCACTTCGACCGCTGGCCGTTTCCGGTGCCGGGCCGCGAAGCGCTGCGCCGCGACGGCATCACGTTCATGCACCACCAGATCGCCGCGTGCGTGTGCTCGCCGTCGCGCTCGACGGTCTACACGGGGCAGCACATCCAGCACACCGGCGTGCTCGACAACGCGGGTGTGCCCTGGCAGAAGGACATGTCGCCGGACGTGCGCACCGTCGGCCACATGCTGCGCGACGCCGGCTACTACGCCGCGTATCTCGGCAAGTGGCACCTGAGCGCGTCGATGCACGAAACCGCGAGCCCGTACACGGCGCCCGTGGCCGAATACAACCGCACGATCCGGTCGTACGGCTTCGACGACTATTTCGGCGTGGGCGACCTGATCGGGATGGTGCGCGGCGGCTACCAGTACGACGGAATCACGGCCGAGGCCGCGGTGAGCTGGATGCGTAACCACGCGCCGCGTCTCGCGAAGGAAGGCAAGCCGTGGTTCCTCGCGGTGAATCTGGTGAACCCGCACGACGCGATGTTCGTGAACACCGATACGAACGGCTCGACGGTGCAGGACGCAAACCACCCGATGCTCGGCAACGCGCCGCCGCCGAACGACGCGCTGTATCGCACGTCGTGGCACGACGTGCCGCTCGCGGCATCGCGGCGGCAGCCGTACGACGAGCCGGGGCGGCCGCCCGCGCACGGGATGTTCAACGCCGCGCATGCGAACCTCGTCGGCCGCTATCCGTTCACCGACGAACGCCTGCGCATCTATCAGGATAACTACTTCAACTGCGTGCGCGATTGCGATACGCACGTCGTGCGCCTGCTGCAATCGCTGCAGTCGCTCGGCCTCGACGAACGCACGATCGTCGTGATGACGGCCGACCACGGCGATCACATCGGCGCGCACCAGCTCGTCGGCAAGGGCGCAACCGCGTACCAGCCGCAGAACCACGTGCCGCTCGTGATCCGTCATCCCGCGTATCCGGGCGGCATGCAATGCGATGCACTGACGTCGCACATCGACATCGCGCCGACGCTGCTCGGGCTCACTGGCCTCGACGATGCGCGCCTCGCGTCGATCCGCGGCAGCGCGCTGAAGGGGCACGACCTCACGCGCTGGCTCGCGAAGCCGGCCGATGCGAAGCTGCACGCGGCGCGCGATGCCACGCTGTTCAACTACGCGATGCTGCTCTACTACGACAGCGAATGGATGCTGAAGGAGCTGGGCACGATGCGCCAGAAAGGCGTGCCGGAGGACGAGCTGCTGCGCCGCGCGCTCGCGCAGCAGCCGGATTTCCGGTTGCGCGGCACGATCCGCAGCGTGTTCGACGGCCGCTACCGGTTCACGCGCTATTTCTCGCCGCTCGAATTCAACCGGCCGACGACGATGGAGGACCTGTTCGCGCGCAACGACGTCGAGCTGTTCGACATCGCGAGCGATCCGGGCGAGATGCGCAATCTCGCGATGGACAGGAAGCAGCACGGCGAGCTGCTGCTCGCGATGAACGGCCGCCTGAACGACCTGATCGCGAGCGAGGTCGGCGACGACAGCCCCGACGTGATGCCGATCCGCGACGGCAAGGTGCAGGTGCAGATCCGCAAGTGGCATTGAGGACCCAAGCGCCTCCGGACGCGGTGCAAACCGGGCGCCTTCGCGACCGGTCAAACCGCCTTTCCGTATCCGTGATTCAATGACGATCGAACCGGCGTCGCGCAGTCGGGCGGCACGGCGATTCGACACCTCATCGATCGACCCTCACTGGATCACCATGACGAACCCTGCCGAAATCAAGGCGCTCGTTTTCGATGTCTTCGGAACGATCGTCGACTGGAGAAGCGGCGTCGCCCGCGGCGCCGCCGCGTTCCTCGACCGCTACGCACCCGCGCTCGATCCGCTCGAATTCGCCGATGCGTGGCGAGCCGAATATTCGCCGTCAATGGAAGAAATCCGCAGCGGGCGCCGCCGCTACGTGCGGCTCGACGTCCTGCACCGCGAGAACCTCGTCCGCACGCTCGACCGCTACGGGATCGTCGACGTGCCCGACGCCGACATCGACGCGCTCAACCTCGCGTGGCACAGCCTCGACCCGTGGCCCGACGCCGTCGCGGCGCTGCAACGGCTGAAGCGGCGCTTCATCATCGCGCCGCTGTCGAACGGCAACATCCGGCTGATGGTCGACGTCGCGAAACGCGCGGGGCTGCCGTGGGATGCGATTCTCGGTGCGGAAGTCGTCCGCGCGTACAAGCCGTCGCCGCAGGTGTACAGCGACACGGTAGAGATTCTCGGCGTCGAGCCGGCCGAGCTGTGCCTGGTTGCCGCGCACAACGGCGATCTCGCAGCCGCGCGCCGGCAGGGGCTGTCTACCGCGTTCGTGCTGCGACCGACCGAACACGGGCCCGGCCAGACGACCGACCTGAAAGCCGACGATGCGTGGGACTTCGACGTCAAGGATCTGCACGAGCTCGCCGACCGGCTGGGTTGCCCGGGTTGATGCCGGAGTCGATGCGCGATCGCAGCGCGCTGCCGGCCGCACTGCAGGGCCGGCGGAACAGTGCGTCGGGCGCGTCGCGCATAAAGTCAGACGACTGGTAGACTCCGCCAACCCTGTCCCGTGCGGCCGCGTACCACTATGTCGTCACCCCTGCGTCTTGTCGAAGGCAAACTGACCGCATTGCGCTTTCTCGAGCGCCCCGACCAAGGCACGGCCGGAAGCAGTCAGGTGCCGCCCGTCGACCCCGAAGCCCGCAAGAAATCGCTCGGCTACTGGTTCACGCACAGCGTGGTGCCGATCATGGCAGCCCTCACCGGCAACGGGGCCGCGGCCAATGCGCTGGTGTTTCAGCAAACCGACGAAGACCTCATCCTGGCCCGGTTGAACGCCGCGGCCGACAAGATCGAGCATCCGGCGACGTGGTCCTACGCGAACCTGCGCGAGACCAAAACGTTCGTCTCGGAAAACGCGTTCGTGACCGTAGGGAAGAACGGCAAGATCCTGTTCGCGAAGCTTCCGGTGGAAATCGAAATCGGCGGCGAGTCGTACCGCGGGTTCCTGGGCGGGCAGTGTTTCGATATCGGCGACGACGTGGTTGCCGTGGTCGATCGCCGCGGCCGCCTGTTCGCGCTGTCGTCTCCCGACCGACACCGCATGGTCATGGATCACGCGTGCAGCGACACCGGGCTGGCCGGCCTCACGCACAGCCTCTGGCTGGCGTGGAAATGGATGTTCATCGGCACGAACTGCTTGCTCATCCCGATCATGATCCTGGCGCTATGGACCAGTGACGGCGGCTTTTCCGACAGGGGTATCGATCTGGCCATGCTGCTGGGCGGGCCGCTCACGGTGGGCGTCCTGCTCGCGCTGCTCGTGGGCGTGCGGTTGTCATGGTCCGACTGGCTGCCGGCGTGGCGCACGTCGGGCATCCTGAAGGCGCTGGGCCGGCCGGATCTGTGCACGTTCGATTTCTTCGATACCCGCACCGAGGCCGAACGCAACGGCCAGGCGCGCGACACGGATATCGGGCGGGTCTATTACGCGCCAGCAGCCCGCCAGGCCTAGCGCGCCGGCGCCATCTCGACCGCCTGCCCCCGTGCCGCCATCGCGAGGCGCCGCCAGTTGCGGGCCGCATACCGGTGCGCCTGGCGCAACGCGAGCCACAACCCGATCTGCCGGACCGGCTTGAAGAGGCCACGCGCACTGAACACGGTGCGCCGTTCGACGCGTGTCCTGCCGCCTTCGATGGGCGTCAGCGTGAATTCGTCCTCCAGCAGCCCGACCCAGTCGCGGCACCACACAGTCGACGCCACCATCCGGTAACGCAGCCGGCGATGCTCGTCGAGCACGAGGATCCGCTGGTCGATGGTGCCGCGATCGGTCGTGCACTGCCGCGTGTTGCCCACGGCCGGCACGCCTTCGAGCACGCGGCAACTGACCGGCTTCGGCACGCCGAGGCGGAACAGCAACGGCCGCGTGTCGTCCATCCGGGCATGGAGGAAATGCGGCCATACATGCTCGGGCCGGCAATCGAACGTCCACTGCGAATGAATTTCCACGACCGTCTCCTGGCGGCTGTCGGTGCGGCCATGATGGCACAACCGCGCCGCCGCCTCCGTTACTTCACGACCGCACGCCAGGCGGTTCGCGCATAGATGAGCAGCAACGGCAGCAGCGAAAGCGCAAACAGCAGGCAGAGCGCCAGCACCCACACCGGCCACTGTTCCGGATTCCCCCGCGCCCAGTAGCGGTAAGGCACGCTCAGGAACCCGATTTCCATCAGCAACGCGCCGAGCGGCACGAGCCCGTTCATCACCACCGCCACGCCGAAGCGGGCCGCGCGGTCGAGATTCCGGCCGGCGCCGTACGCCGCGATCAGGTAAAGGAAGTACCCGGTCATTGCGACCATCAGCCCGCCGCCGGCCAGCAGGCCGACACTGCGCACGCTGCGTTCGTGCAGTTGATTCGCGCCCTGGGGCAGCACGACATCGACGCGCTCGCCGATCTCCGGCACGCTGCCCGAGCGGATGTTGCCCGGCAGCACGATCCGCTCGCCATCCGGCATCACGGCTTCCAGGATCGACGTGTACTTGATGCACCGATATGTTGCGGTGCGCCCGCTGCTGTCGCGGCGCTCGCAGGTGTCCCACTCGGACTGGTAGGACACGACGGTCGCCTCGTATTTCGGCGACACCGCCAGTTCGTAGAGTTCGTCGCCGATCCAGTACGCGAACGGGAAGAACAGCGACACCAGGCAAAAGCACACGAGCCACCAGAACGCGACCGCGCCGCCAGCCCCGCGCTTGCCGCCGGTCTGGCGGCGCACCATGCGCGACGCGAGCCAGTACGCGGCGACGCCGAATACGGCCACACAGACCACGAAAACCTTGCCCGCATGCGTCAACGCCATCTGCGTTTCCCCCGATAACCGGCCGGATCTTCGCCAGCCGCTTTTTTCGACCAGATCGATCAAATCGTCGTCACTGCCACCGCAACCGCCGCACTCGCCCGCTCCGCTATTCCGGCTCGCCGACGAATCTCAGCCGCCCCGATTCTCCCGACAGCAGCGCGCGATTCGCGTCCGCCGCCGCGCGCAGGTAATCCCACAGCGCGGTCACGCGCCGCAGCTTGCGCAAATCCTCGCGGCACGTCAGCCAGAAGCACCGCGTGACGACCACGTCGTCCGGCAGCACGGGCACGAGCGCCGGCTGCGTGGCCGCCATGAAGCACGGCAGGATCGCGAGCCCGCCGCCCTGCAGCGCCGCGAAATACTGCGCGATCACGCTCGTCGTGCGCAGCCCGGCCGTCGCGCCCGGCACCGCGCGGTCCAGGTACAACAATTCGTTGCTGAACGCGAGATCGTCGACGTAGCTGATGAACGCGTGCTGCGCGAGATCGGCCGTGCAGGTGATCGGCGCGTGATTCGCGAGATAGTCGCGCGTCGCATAGAGCCGCAGCTGGTAGTCGCACAGCTTGGTGACCACGTAAGGCCCGCGCTCGGGCCGCTCCAGCGTGATCGCGAGATCCGCCTCGCGCTTCGGCAGGTTGACGAAATGCGGCACCGGCAGCAGGTCGACCGTCACGTGCGGGTGCTCGGCGCGAAACTGTGCGAGCTGCGGCGCGAGGAAAAAGCAGCCGAACCCTTCCGTCGACCCGATCCGCACGTGGCCCGACAGCGCCTCGCCCGTGTTCGCGACCTGGTCGCAGGCGGACTGCACGGTCGTCTCCATCGCGTCCGCATACGCGACGAGCCGCTGCCCTTCGGCCGTCAGCGTGAAGCCGCCGGATCGCGACTTGTCGAACAGCAGCGTGCCCATCGCGGCCTCGAGCGCGCGGATGCGCCGCGCGACGGTCGTGTAGTCGACGCCGAGCCGCTTCGCGGCGCCGCTCGCGCGCTGCGTGCGCGCGACTTCGAGGAAAAAGCGCAGGTCGTCCCAGTTCAGGTTGCCGGAAACCGGCTCGGTGGCATGTCGCATCGGCGAGGGAAAAAGGGGCTGGAGTCTCCGGGCCGGCCGTCGATATGCATAAATGCATATCCAACCGGTTTCTTTATCGGTACATGATGAATCTGCGCATAACTATACTCGACCGTGACCTGCGGACTACGAGCCGCGGCACCACCACGGAGACACCATGCAGACCCGATCCACCCTCGATGAGCATGCGACAGTCGCGGCGCCGGCACCCGCCCGCACCGCGAAGCACTACCTGCTGGCCGGCTGGGCCAGCATGGCCGGCACCACGATCGAGTGGTACGACTTCTTCCTCTACGGCACGGCCGCCGCCCTCGTGTTCAACCGCATCTTCTTCCCGTCGCTGGACCCGGTCGTCGGCACGCTCGCCGCGTTCGGCACGTTCGCGGTCGGCTTCATCGGCCGGCCGATGGGCGGCATCGTGTTCGGCCACTTCGGCGACCGCATCGGCCGCAAGTCGATGCTGATGATCACGCTGCTGCTGATGGGCGTGCCGAGCATGATCATCGGGCTGATCCCGTCGTACGACAGCATCGGCTACTGGGCCGCCGCACTGCTGATCGCGATGCGCTTCCTGCAGGGAATGGCCGTCGGC
Source organism: Burkholderia lata (assembly GCF_902499335.1). Taxonomy (GTDB): domain Bacteria; phylum Pseudomonadota; class Gammaproteobacteria; order Burkholderiales; family Burkholderiaceae; genus Burkholderia; species Burkholderia lata_B. The sequence goes on from NZ_CABVQK010000008.1 coordinate 387,682, forward strand.
GGCGAATGGGGCGGCGCGGTGCTGATGGCCGTCGAACACGCGCCGAAGGGCCGCAAGGGGCTGTTCGGCAGCCTGCCGCAGACGGGCGTCGGGCTCGGCCTGATCCTGTCGTCGGTCGCGATGGCCGCGGTGGCCGCGCTGCCGGAAGCCGACATGCTGTCGTGGGGCTGGCGCGTGCCGTTCCTCGCGAGCATCGCACTCGTCGGCCTCGGCTGGTTCATCCGCGCGAAAGTGCCCGAATCGCCCGACTTCGAGAAGATGCAGCGCCAGGGCAAGGCCGAGAAGTCGCCGGTGACGGCCGCGCTGCGCCGCCACCCGCGCGAGGTGCTGACGATCGTCGGCGCGCGCGCCGCCGAGAACACGTGGTTCTACATGGTCGTCACGTTCGCGCTCGCGTACGCGACGCAGCAGCTGCACCTGCCGAAGGCCGAGATGCTGCACGCGATCACGGCCGGCGCCGCGCTGTCGCTCGTCACGATGCCGCTGTGCGGCCACCTGAGCGACAAGATCGGCCAGCGCCGGATGTTCGCGATCGGCCTCGTGCTGATGTGCGCGTTCGCCGCGCCGTTCTTCATGATGCTCGCCACGCAGCAGGTGTCGTACGCATGGTGGGCGATCGTGCTCGGCCTCGGCGTCGTGTTCCCGATCCTCTATGCGCCGGAATCGCTGCTGTTCGCGCAGCAGTTCCCCGCGGAAATCCGCTACAGCGGCATCTCGCTGTCGGTGCAGCTCGCCGGCGTGATCGGCGGCGGCTTCGCACCGATGATCGCGACGTCACTGCTCAAGGTCGGCGGCGGCCAGCCGCACTACGTGATCGCGTACCTCGTCGGCTTCGGCGTGTTCGCGCTCATGTGTACCGCGCTGATGCGCCCGGCACGCACCTGAGCACGCCGGCCGCATCCGTTCGATTTCAGTTCAGCCCGCTGCCCGCCGCGCATGCACACGCGGCGGAAGCAGCCCCCCTTTTTTCATCGTCACACCGCTTTCCGGAGAGTTCCATGAACGCCGCAGTTCCCCAGACCACCCTCGCCCTGCCCACCGCCAAGCTGCTGATCGACGGCGCGTTCGTCGAATCGCAAAGCGCCGAATGGGGCGACATCGTCAACCCCGCGACGCAGGAAGTGATCGGCCGCGTGCCGTTTGCGACGCTCGACGAGGTCGATGCCGCAATCGCGGCCGCGCAACGCGCATTCCAGACGTGGAAGACGACGCCGATCGGCGCGCGGCTGCGCATCATGCTGAAGTTCCAGGATCTCGTGCGCCGCAATCTCGAACGGATCGCGCACACGCTGACGGCCGAGCAAGGCAAGACGCTGCCCGACGCGCAAGGCGACATCTTCCGCGGCCTCGAAGTGGTCGAGCACGCGTGCTCGATCGGCACGCTGCAGCAAGGCGAATTCGCGGAGAACGTCGCGGGCGGCGTCGATACCTACACACTGCGCCAGCCGATCGGCGTGTGCGCGGGCATCACGCCGTTCAACTTCCCCGGCATGATTCCGCTGTGGATGTTCCCGATGGCGATCGTCTGCGGCAACACGTTCGTGCTGAAGCCGTCCGAGCAGGATCCGCTGTCGACGATGCAGCTCGTCGAGCTCGCGATCGAGGCCGGCGTGCCGCAAGGCGTGCTGAACGTCGTGCACGGCGGCAAGACGGTGGTCGACCGCCTCTGCACGCATCCGGACATCAAGGCGATCTCGTTCGTCGGCTCGACGCGCGTCGGCACGCACGTGTACAACCTTGGCAGCCAGCACGGCAAGCGCGTGCAGTCGATGATGGGCGCGAAGAACCACGCGGTCGTGCTGCCCGATGCGCACCGCGAGCAGTCGATCAACGCACTCGTCGGCGCAGGCTTCGGCGCGGCTGGCCAGCGCTGCATGGCGACGTCGGTCGTCGTGCTCGTCGGCAAGGCGCGCGACTGGCTGCCCGAACTCGTCGAGAAGGCGAAGGCGCTGAAGGTCAATGCCGGCGCCGAAGCCGGCACGGACGTCGGGCCGGTCGTGTCGAAGGCGGCGAAGGAACGCATCCTGTCGCTGATCGACTCGGGCGTGAAGGAAGGCGCGACGCTGTTGCTCGATGGCCGCGACGTGAAGGTGCCCGGCTACGAGCAGGGCAATTTCGTCGGCCCGACGATCTTCTCGGGCGTGACGACCGACATGTCGATCTACAAGGAAGAAATCTTCGGGCCGGTGGTGGTCGTGCTCGAGGCCGACACGCTCGACGAAGCGATCGCGCTCGTCAACCGCAACCCGATGGGCAACGGCGTGGGCCTGTTCACGCAAAGCGGCGCGGCCGCACGCAAGTTCCAGAGCGAGATCGACATCGGCCAGGTCGGCATCAACATCCCGATCCCGGTGCCGGTGCCCTACTTCAGCTTCACGGGCTCGCGCGGCTCGAAGCTCGGCGATCTCGGCCCGTACGGCAAGCAGGTCGTGCAGTTCTACACGCAGACCAAGACGGTCACCGCGCGCTGGTTCGACGACGACGCGACGGCCGGTGGCGTGAACACGACGATCGCGCTGCGCTGATCGATATGCATGGAATTCGACTAGGTGCTAGAGCGCCAAGCCCGGTCGACCGCGAAGCATGGGACCGGACCAAGCGCTGAAGCGCCAAGTCCGGTCGACAAAGGAACCACACACATGGAAATCGCATTCATCGGGCTCGGCAACATGGGCGGCCCCATGGCCGCCAACCTGCTCAAGGCCGGCCACGCGCTGACGGTGTTCGACCTCGACGCGCACGCGGTCGACGTCGCGGTACGCGCCGGCGCGACGGCCGCCGGCTCGCCGCGCGAAGCGGCCGCGCGCGGGGCCATCGTGATCACGATGCTGCCGGCCGCGCAGCACGTGCGCGCGGTCTACCTCGGCGACGAAGGCGTGCTGGCCGGCGCACGTGCCGGCGCAACGCTGATCGACTGCAGCACGATCGATCCGGGCACCGTGCGCGCGGTGGCCGACGCCGCCGCACAGCGCGACTTCCCGCTCGCCGACGCGCCCGTGTCGGGCGGCACCGGCGGCGCGCAGGCCGGCACGCTGACCTTCATGGTCGGCGCGGACGCGGCACTGTTCGAGCGCATCCGCCCCGTGCTGCTCGACATGGGGAAGAACGTCGTGCACTGCGGCGGCACGGGCACCGGGCAGATCGCGAAGATCTGCAACAACCTGCTGCTCGGGATCTCGATGATGGGCGTCTCGGAAGCGATGGCGCTCGGCGCCGCGCTCGGGATCGATCCGGCCGTGCTGGCCGGCATCATCAATACGTCGACCGGCCGCTGCTGGAGCTCGGACACGTACAACCCTTATCCAGGCGTGAGCGACACCGCGCCGGCCGCGCGCGGCTACGCGGGCGGGTTCGCGGCGAACCTGATGCTGAAGGATCTCGGGCTCGCGACCGAAGCGGCGCGCAGCGCGCACCAGCCGGTGTGGATGGGCGCGCTCGCGCAGCAGCTCTATCAGTCGATGAGCCAGCAGGGGCTCGGCACGCTCGACTTCTCCGCGTGCGTGAAGCTGTACGAGGCGCAGCCGGCGTAACCGCCGCAGCCTGCACCGGACGTGCGCCGACCCGCGATGCGCGTGAACGGCATCGCGGGTCGTTTTGCTAGCGGGGAAAGAAAAACGCGGGCGGCGACGGCGCGTCAACGCCGCCGGTCGTTCAGCCGCGCGGGTTCGACGCGGTCTCGAAGGTCGGATGGCACTCGAACGCGAGTTCGGAGCGCGCGTCGACACTGCTGCGGCCGGTCAACGATTCCTGCTTCATGCTCGCGCGCATCCCGCGCTGCGTGCAGTAATCGGCGGCCTCGCTGAGCGCCTTTTCATGGGCGTCGGCCCACGACGTCGATACACCCACCGTGCGGGTCTTCACGGTGTAAACGTTCGGGTTGGACGTCGCGGTCACGTCGGAAGCGGTCGAACACGCGGCGAGCAAGCATGCAGCAGCCGCGACGGTCAACCATCGCAAGGTTCGAAAGGAAACTGGAGTGGACATGGGGGGCAAGCGCGCGCCGTTCGACGCGCATTGAGCAACATAGCCGACAGTATGCCTGCTCGATCGCCGGAGATCATGCCCCTTTCAGTGAACACATTGTTTCGAATGGTTAAACGATGAGGAAAATGGGGCAATATTTCCGCCCCATTTCCGGGCCAGATCGCGCCAACGAGTAGTTTTGCCCGGTCGGCCCGCCACAGCGCGTTGCACGGTGGCCGATCAGTGCGCGGCTTCCCGCCGGATCCTTGCCGACGCTTCCGCCAGGTTCCGCCAAGCCGGCTGCCCCGGCGCATAGCGCGCGCGGATGTAGGCGGCAAGCTCGGCCATCTGCCGGTCGTCGAACGCGTCGCCGAAACCCGGCATGTAGCCGAGCTCGCCGGTGGCCGGCTGGTCGATCCCGTGATGCAGCACGCGCAGCAGGTTGTCCGGCGCGGCCTGGCTGACGCTCGTGTTGAGCCCCATCAGCGGGCGTACGCCGAAATGCCCGACGCCGCCCGATTCCGCATGACAGACCGCGCACGCGGCGTCGAACGCCCGGCGACCGTTCTCCAGGCCCAGCGTCGCGACGGCTTCCGCGCCGCGCGCCTGCCGGGCGGCCGCGTCCGCGGCGGCCGCCGCATCGACGGGCGGCGACAGCGACGCGAGATAGTGCGCGATCGCCTGGACATCGGCCTCGGGCAGCGACGCGAGCCCTGCGACGACGGGCGCCATCGGCCCGGCCGCGACGCCATGCTGCGCGGAGAAGCCCGTGCGCAGGTAGTCGAACAGCGCACCTTCGGTCCATGGCACCGGCGTCGCCGGCGACGCGACGAGCGGCGGCGCGACCCAACCCTCGGCCTCGCCGCCCGACAGGTACGCAAAACCGCCCTTCTCGGCACCCAGCGCGTTGCGCGGCGTATGGCACGCGCCGCAGTGCCCGGCGCCGTCGACCAGATACTTGCCGCGATTCCACATCGCGGAGCGCGACGGGTCCGGCGCGAACGGCCGCGCATCGTGAAACAGCCAGTTCCAGCCGGCGACGAGACGCCGCTGGTCGAGCGGGAACGGCAGCTTCGTCTTCGGCGGCACGTGCTTCACCGGCGGCTGCGACATCAGGTACGCATAGAGCGCGAGCAGGTCGGGCTCGCTCAGCTTCGCGAACGCCGTGTACGGGAACGCCGGGTACAGGTGCGTGCCGTCGCGCGAGATGCCTTCGCGCATCGCACGCGCGAACGCCGGATACGACCATGTGCCGATGCCGGTTTCCGGATCGGGCGTGAGGTTCGTCGTGTAGATCGTGCCGAACGGCGTATCGAGCGCGAGCCCGCCCGCGTTGGTCGCGCCGCCGGGCGCGGTGTGGCACACCGCGCAGTCGCCGGCGAGGGCGACCAGGCGGCCGCGCTCGAGCGTCGCCGCGCTCCACATCGCGCCGTCCGCGCCGCCGGGCGCAATGGGTACGATCGACGCGGGGCCGGGCAGGATCGCGCAGGCCAGACCGATCAGCCCGCCGACCACCCCACCCACGCCACCGCCGGCCAGCCAGCGGCGCCAGCGCGATGCGCGACGCGGGTCGCTGCGCCCCGCTTCGGCGGAATCGGCCGGCACCGGTCGCGCGAGCGCCGCGCGAATGCGCTCGGCGTCGAACGGCGGGGCGCGAAACCGTACGCCCGTCGCGTCGTACAGCGCGTTCGCGATCGCCGCCGCGGCGGGCGCCGCCGCCTGCTCGATCCGGCGCGCATCGTGCACGGACAGTTCGCCGTGCGCGCGATGCGCGGTGTCGTCGAACGCAATCAGTTCGTGCGCGATCGCATCCGGCTGCGCACTCATGTCGGTTTCGTCGTACGCGGGCCGTGCGGACAAGCGCGCGCCCATCACGCGCGAAATCGCCGCCTCGATCTGCCATGCGGGCAAGCCGCCCATCGACGCGTCGCCCGGCTCGCCGGCGCCCTGCCCGGCCACAACGCGCCGCACCGCGACGTCGCCCGTTGCACGATCGACATCGAGATCGACGACCCATGCGGACCAGCGTGCATCGCCGTCGCTGTCGTGTATCGCATCGGCCGTCGGCGGTGGGTTGCCAGACCGTGCTGCCGCGCCATCGAACGCGAAGCCGCGCCCGCTCAGGCGCGCATGCGCCCCCGCGTCGACCGCGGCCGGCGCGCCCCATGCAGCGCGCTCGCTGACCATCCGGATAATTTCGCGCGGCCCCGCGTCCCGCGCCGCATCGAGATGCTGCAGGCGCAACGCGACCGGGTCGCACCGCAGCGCGTCCGCAAGTTCGTCGACGAAGGATTCGCGCGCGAATGCGTGCGCGTGTCCGGGAATCGTGTGGCCGGCGTCGGCGAGCTCGATCGACGTCCGCGCATGCCGGTAGACGAACGGCGCGGCGGGGCCGGTATCCGCAGGTTCGGTCTTCGCACCGTGCGGCGTGTGACGATCGTCCGTTGCCGCCTGCGCGCGATAGCGCCAGGTCGTCATCCGCCCGTCGGACGCGGTCCGCGCTTCGATGTCGAGCGATACCTGCGCGTCTGCATGCGCATCGCCGATCGGCCATGTGTAGCGCGCGTGGTGCGCGCGCGATGCATCGGTGCCGGCTTCGTCGGGCAGCCCGGGTACCGTCACGCGCTCCGGCGCGACAGGCAAGCCTGCGTCAGGCTTCATCGCCGCCTCGCAGGTAGCGTGCCGCGCGATGCACGGCCCGGATGATCTCCAGGTGCGTGCCGCAGCGGCAAAGATTGAAGCGCAGCGCATCGCGGATCGCCGCATCGTCCGGCACGGGATTGCGGCCGAGCAGCGCCTTCGTGCTCATGATCATCCCGTTCAGGCAATAGCCGCACTGCGCGGCCTGCTCGTCGATGAACGCGCGCTGGATCGGATGCGGCGCGTCGCGCGACCCGAGCCCTTCGAGCGTCGTGACGTCGCGCCCGCTCGCGGCGGCGGCCGGCACGACGCACGAACGCGTCGCCTGCCCGTCGACCAGCACCGTGCATGCGCCGCACTGCCCGAGCCCGCAGCCGTATTTCGGGCCGTTGAGCGCGCAGTCGTTGCGCAGGACCAGCAGCAGCGGCGCATCGGGCGCGGCATCGTCGAAGGTGTGCGGCGTGCCGTTCACGCGAAACGCCAGCGGCCGCGACGGAGAAGCGGGATGGGACATGAATGGATCCGGAATGCGGCGCGCGGGCCGAGGGCGACGGACAGCAGGCGACCGGCTGCGGGCAACCGGCAGCGGGCACTGCCGCCGGTTGGCGCCCGCCGGCGCGCGCCCGACATATAACACGCCGAAAACACACGTACCGGCGCTCGCGACGGCGCAGCGCCGGCCGGCACGGGCATCGCGTACGCGTCAGGCCACGGCCGCGACGCTGTTGCGCGACGGCGAGACGAGCGGCACGTCGAACACGTCGTAGCCGAACACCCACGACGGATCCTCGTTCGTGCGCAGCCACGTGTTGTTGTGCGACACGAGCTGCACCTTCGACGCGCGCGCCGCGCGATTCGCCTCGTACAGCGCGAACGCGCCCGCGTAGTCGCTGACGCCGACTTCGTCGAGGCAGCGCGCGAGCATCGCCGCATCCTCGATCGCCATCGCCGCGCCCTGCGCCATGTGCGGCTTCATCGGATGGCACGCGTCGCCGAGCAGCACGAGGCGGCCGCGGCTCCACAACGGCAGCGGATCGCGCTCGAGCAGCGGCCATTTGGTGATCGACGGCGACACGTCGATCAGGTGCTGGATGTCGGCATGGAAACCCGCGAACGCCTCGCGCATTTCGTCGCGGCTGCTGTCGACCATCGATACGCCCTCCGGCCATTCGGCCTGCGGCACGCCGGTCACGTAGTAATACTCGTCGCGCTTCTCGGTCACGTAGTAGACCATCATGTGGCGATCCTCCGACCACCATTTCACGCACATGTCGTACGGCTTGTTGCCGAGCAGCGACGCCGGGAACACCGCGCGGTGCGCGACGTAGCCCGTGTAGCGCGGCGGTTCCGCGCCGAGCAGGTGCTCGCGGATCCGCGAATTCACGCCGTCCGCGCCGATCACGATGTCGGCCGTGTCGACGCTGCCGTCGGTGAACGTCAGGCGCACCGCGTCGCCGGTGTCCTCCACCGCCGCGAGCCGCTTGCCGAAGCGGATCGTGCCGGGCGTCACCGCCTGCGTCATCAATGCATGGAAATCGCCGCGATGCACGGTCAGGTAGCTCGCGCCGTAGGCCTTGCGAGCGTAGTCGCCGAGCGGGATCTGCGCGAGCACGTCGGCCGTCTGCCAGTCGCGGCTGTACCAGAAATCCGGATGCGAACCCATCGTCTCCAGCGCGTCCTCGCAGCCGATGCGCCGCATGATCTTCATCACGTTCGGGCCAAGGTGGATGCCCGCGCCGAGGCGCGAGAACGCCGGCGCCTGCTCGTACAGCGCGACGTCGTAGCCGCCGCGCTGAAGCAGCGCCGCGGCGGCCGTGCCGCCGAGACCGGCGCCGATGATTGCGATACGGGGTGTGCTCATGCGGATCTCCTGATCGTGGGCCCGTCGCCGGACACGGCGCGAGAACGGGCGGATTGAATGGCGTTTATGTAGCGTACACACTCAATTTATTCAGGACAAGCGGATTATCTTTCGTTGCCCGGACACTCGGGAAAACACCAATAATTCCTCGATAATCCGCACGCTCAAGAGGATGAAGCACGATCGACACCATTTTGATCCATTGCCATTTTCAAATGTACACACTAGACTTTGCTCGACATCCGGCGATCCCGCACCAGCGTGCCGCCCCACCCTTACCGACACGGAGCCTCCCGTCATGAGCAAGACCTACCGCATCGGCCAGATCGTGCCGAGTTCCAACACGACGATGGAAACCGAGATTCCCGCGATGCTGCGGCTACGCGAAACGATCCGCCCCGAGCGCTTCACGTATCACTCGAGCCGGATGCGGATGAAGAAGGTCGTCAAGGAAGAACTCGCGGCGATGGATGCCGAATCCGACCGCTGCGCGGTGGAGCTGAGCGATGCGCGCGTCGACGTGCTCGGCTACGCGTGCCTCGTCGCGATCATGGCGATGGGGCACGGCTACCACCGCGTGTCGCAGGCGCGCCTGACCAAGCACACGGCGGACAACGGCGCGCAGGCGCCGGTGCTGACGAGTGCGGGCGCGCTCGTCGACGCACTGAAGGTGATCGGCGCGAAGCGGATCGTCGTCGTCGCGCCGTACATGTTGCCGCTGACCGAACTCGTGGTCGACTACATCCGCAACGAAGGCTTTGACGTGCTCGCGTACCGTGCGCTGGAGATCCCCGACAACCTCGACGTCGGCCGCCACGACCCGGCACGCCTGCCCGACATCGTGAAAACGCTGCCTTACCAGGACGCCGATGCGATCGTGCTGTCCGCGTGCGTGCAGATGCCGTCGCTGCCTGCCGTCGCGAAGGTCGAGGCGATGACGGGCAAGCCCGTGATCACGGCCGCGATCGCAACGACCTACGCGATGCTGCGCGAGCTCGACCTCGAGCCCGTCGTGCCCGGCGCCGGCGCGCTACTGTCCGGCGCGTACTGAGCGCGGCCCATTCGACGGAGTCCATTCATGCCCTCGACTTTCCTGTATGGCGCGAACATCCGCGCGAACGGCATCCGCCAACACTACCTGCGCTACGGCGGCGCGACCGGCGCGCGCGCAGCGCGCCCGGCGATCGTGCTGATTCCCGGCATCACGAGCCCCGCGATCACGTGGGGTTTCGTCGGCGAAGTATTCGGCGCGGCGTTCGATACCTACGTGCTCGACGTGCGCGGCCGCGGGCTGTCCGACGCGTCGCCGTCGCTCGACTACAGCGTCGATGCACAGGCCGACGACATCGCGGCATTCGTCGCCACGCTCGGCCTGCCACGCACGAGCCTCGTCGGCCATTCGATGGGCGCGCGGATCGCTGCGCGCGCCGCGCGGCGCACCCTCCGCGGGCTCGAATCGGTCGTGCTCGTCGATCCGCCGGTGTCGGGCCCGAACCGCCGCGACTATCCGGGCAAGCTGCCGTGGTACATCGACTCGATGGCGCTCGCGCGCGCCGGCACCGACGCCGAAGGCATGCGCGCGTTCTGCCCGACCTGGACCGACGCCGAACTGCAGTTGCGCGCCGAATGGCTGCACACCTGCGACGAGCGCGCGGTGCGCGCGTCGTACGAAGGCTTCCACACCGACGATTTCCACGCGGATGCCGCGCAGCTGGCCGTGCCGTCGCTGCTGATCACGGCCGAACGCGGCGACGTGGTACGCGACGACGATGTCGTCGAGCTGCAGCGCGCGACGCCGTCAATGCGGCACGTACGCGTGCCCGACGCCGGCCACATGATTCCGTGGGACAACGCACCGGGCTTCTACGCGGCGTTCGGCGACTTCCTCGGCGCGCCGCTCGCGGCCTGATCGCGCGGCGCCCGCCTCTTTCCTTCACGCCTTTACCGGAGCCGACGATGCCAGTCAGCGATACCCAACTGATCGACGCGTGGAAGCAGGTGCTCACGCTGTCACGCCTCGAACCGGGCCAGACCGTCACGATCCTGACGAGTGCGGCCACCCACCCGCAGACGCTGTCGTGCGCGCTGATCGCGACGCAAACGATGGGCGCGATCGTCAACCGGCTCGACCTGCCGCCGGTGAACGGCGACAAGGCGTTCAGCCGCGACCCGCTCGCGTATCTCGGCACGACGCCGCTGACCGGCAACAAGGCCGCGATCGCCGCGCTGCGCGAGAGCGACCTCGTGCTCGACCTGATGACGCTGCTGTTCTCGCCCGAGCAGCACGAGATCCTGAGGTCCGGCACGAAGATCCTGCTCGCGGTCGAGCCGCCCGAAGTACTTGTGCGGATGGTGCCGACGCTGGCCGACCGCACGCGCGTGCTCGCCGCGGCGAAGCACATTGCCGCCGCCCGCGAGATGCGCGTGACGTCGGCGGCCGGCACCGCGCTCGTGTGCCCGCTGGGCGAGTTCCCGCCGACGGCCGAATACGGCTTCGTCGACACGCCCGGTCGCTGGGACCACTGGCCGAGCGGCTTCGCACTGACCTACCCGAACGACCGTACCGCGCGCGGCACGATCGTGATCGATCGCGGCGACATCCTGTTGCCGCAGAAGCACTACGTGAGCGAGCCGATCGTGCTGACCGTCGAAGGCGGCTACGCGACGCGCATCGAAGGCGGCATCGATGCCGACCTGCTGCGCGACTACATGGAAACCTTCGCCGACCCCGAAGGCTATGCGATCTCGCATATCGGCTGGGGGCTGCAGCCGCGCGCACGCTGGTCGACGCTCGGGCTGTACGACCGCGAGGCGACGATCGGGATGGACGCGCGCGCGTTCGAGGGCAATTTCCTGTTCTCGCTCGGCCCGAACAACGAAGGCGGCGGCAACCGCACGACCACCTGCCACATCGACATCCCGCTGCGCCGCTGCACGGTCGAACTCGACGGCACAACCGTCGTGCGCGACGGCCGCGTGACCGACCAACCCGCCTGACCGACGAGCCCCCAACACCATGAACGATCTCTCCCGCCACGCCGAAGCGAACGTCTATCGCCAGCAGGGTTTCGGCACGCCACTGCCGCCGCACGGCAACATCGGCCTCTTGATCGTCGACTTCGTGGTCGGCTTCGCCGATCCCGCGACGTTCGGCGGCGGCAACATCGCACCGGCGATCGCGCGCACGACGCGTGCGCTCGCGCTCGCGCGCGAACGCGGCTGGCCCGTTGCGCACAGCCGCATCGTGTACGCGGAAGACGGCAGCGACGACAACGTGTTCTCGCTGAAGGTGCCCGGCATGGCTACGCTGACCGAGCACCATCCGAACAGCGCGATCGTGCCGGAGCTCACGCCCGCACCCGGCGAGCTCGTCGTGCGCAAGACCGTGCCGTCTGCATTCTTCGGCACGCAGCTGGCACCGTGGCTCGCGCAACGCGCGGTGCAGACGCTGCTCGTCGCGGGCGCCGTGACGAGCGGCTGCGTGCGCGCGAGCGTGGTCGACGCGATGTCGCACGGGTTCCGCCCGCTCGTGCTCGCCGACTGTGTCGGCGATCGCGCGATCGCGCCGCACGACGCGAACCTGTTCGACATGCAGCAGAAATACGCGGCCGTGATGCCGCTCGACGATGCGATCGCGGCGATCGATGCGGTGCAGGCGCGCACGCGCTGAATCGTCGCGGCGGGCCGGCGGCTTCACTGGCCGGCGCCCGCCCGCGCGATTGACGCTGCGCTTTTGGCGGCCTAGATTGGCGTCGCGTGCGCTCGCGACGGCCACCGCCGTTGCGCCCGACGCACCCCGCGAACAGGACGCACGGGCCGCCGGCCGCCTCGCCCCGCGCAAGCCGCAGCCGGCCGCGCGCCGCCCCTCCCTCGACAGGACCCTTCATCCGTGAACCGCTCCGAACTGCTCGCGCGCAACGGCTGCCTGACCGTGATCCGGCCGCCCGCGCCACCCGTCAAGCCGGCGCCCGGCCAGCCGGGCAGCCTGTCGTCCTACGTGCCGGCGCTGCCGGAAGTGTTCGTCGCGATTCTCGACGACGGCCGCATCCTCGCGTTCAACGGCCACGTCGATCTCGGCACCGGCATCCGCACGTCGCTCGCGCAGATCGTCGCCGAGGAACTCGATGTGCCGGTCGCGCGCGTGACGATGGTGCTCGGCGACACGGCCGCGACACCGAACCAGGGCCCGACCATCGCGAGCGCGACGATCCAGATTTCCGCGACGCCGCTGCGCTGCGCGGCCGCGCAGGCACGCCAGGCGCTGCTGGCGCTTGCCGCCGAACGGTTCGATGTCGACGCGGCGCAACTGCACATCGACGATGCGACTATCTCGGCGAACGGGCAAACTGCCACGTTCGCCACGCTTGTCGCCGCGCACCGGATCGCGCTGACACTGGACCTGAACACCCGCACGAAAGATCCCGCCCTATACCGGATCGTCGGCAGGTCGTCGCCGCGCGTCGACCTGCCCGCGAAGGCAACCGGCCAGCTCACGTTCGTGCACGACATGCGCGTGCCGGGCATGCTGCACGGCCGTGTCGTGCGGCCGCCGTATGCAGGGCACGACAGCGGCGCATTCGTCGGCACCTCGCTCGTCGACGTCGACCGCGCGTCGGTGGCCGACGTGCCGGGGCTCGTGGCCGTCGTCGCGATCGGCGATTTCGTCGGCGTGGTGGCCGAGCGCGAGGAACACGCGATCCGTGCGGCGCGCCAGCTGCGCGTGACGTGGCGCCCGCTCCCCGCGCTGCCGCCGCTCGACGCACCGGCTGCCGCGATCGCCGCCGCGCCGGCCAAACGCCGCGTGCTGCTCGACGAAGGCGATGTCGACGCGGCGCGTGCGCAGCCCGACACGATCACACTGTCGCGCACCTACGCGTGGCCGTTCCAGATGCACGGCTCGATCGGCCCGTCATGCGCGCTCGCCGACTATCGCGAGCCCGGCGACGGCCGGATCACCGTGTGGTCCGGCACGCAGAATCCCGTATCGCTGCGCTACGACCTCGCGACGCTCGTCGCACGCGACGAAGCCGATTTCGACGTGGTGCGGATGGAAGCGGCCGGCTGCTACGGCCGCAACGGCGCGGACGACGTGTGCGGCGACGCGCTACTGCTGTCGCGCGCGGTCGGCCGCCCGGTGCGCGTGCAGCTCTCGCGCGCGGACGAACATCTGTGGGAACCGAAAGGCGCGGGCCAGTCGATGCAGGTGACCGGCACCGTCACGCACGACGGCCGCCTGCTCGGCTACGACTTCACGACGCGCTACCCGTCGAACGACGCGCCGCTGCTCGCGGCGCTGCTGACCGGCACGATCGCGCCCGAGCCGCGCGTGTTCGAGATGGGCGACCGCACCGCCGTGTCGCCGTACGCGAGCCCGCATCGCCGCTTCGTCTGCGAGGATCTCGCACCGCTCGTGCGCGCGTCGTGGCTGCGCGGCGTGTCGGCGTTGCCGAACTCGTTCGCGCACGATGCGTTCGTCGACGAATGCGCGGCGCTGACCGGCGTCGACCCGCTCGCGTTCCGGCTGTGCCATCTGCAGGACACCCGCGCAACCGAACTGCTGCAGGCCGTGGCCGACCGCGCGGGCTGGACGCCGCGCGTGCGGCGCACGCCGCATGAACCCTCTGCATCGCGGCTCGCGCACGGCCGAGGGATCGCCTACGCGCGCTACGTGCACAGCCGCTTCCCCGGCTTCGGCGCCGCATGGTCGGCATGGATCGTCGACCTGTGCGTCGATCGCGTGTCGGGCGAGATCCGCATCGAACGCGTGACGGTCGGCCAGGACACGGGCACGATGATCAACCCCGATGGCGTGCGCCACCAGATCCACGGCAACGTGATCCAGGTATTGAGCCGTACGCTGAAGGAGCGCGTGCGCTTCGCCGACGGCAAGGTCGCGTCGCGCGAATGGGCGAGCTATCCGATTCTCACCTTCGCGGAAGTGCCGGACGTCGATGTCGTGCTGATGCCGAGGCAGGGCGAGCCGCCGCTCGGCGCGGGAGAATCGGCGTCGGTGCCGGGCCCTGCCGCCGTCGCGAACGCGTTGTTCGATGCGACCGGTGTGCGGTTCTACGCGCCGCCGTTTACGCCGGAGACGGTCCGGGCCGCGTTACGCGACGCAGGCCGGCTGATGACGGCCGACGCGGCTGGTGCGCAGGTCGCAACCGGCACGGCTTAGGCACCGCGCGCTGCGTCGCAGGATCGAATCGGCCGACCGGACGGGCACGACTACGACCCCGCGAGCGACGCACATCAAGCGTCGCCGTCTTCTTCCATCATCTTGCGCAGCAGGAACTGCAGCGCGACCCGCTCGCCCGGATTGAGCGCGCCATACGTACGCTCCGTCACCTGCCGTGCGAACGGCACCGTGCGGTCGATCAGCGCGACGCCGGTCGCGGTGGCGCGCACGATCAGCTTGCGGCCGTCGTTCGGATCGGGCAGCACCTCGATCAGCGCGCGCGCCTTCAGGCGATCGACCACGCCGCGGATCGTCGCCTGGTCGATCGCGGTCGCCTTGACGATGTCATTCAGCGAGCACCCCTGGCGCTCCTTGACCGCACACAGCGTGACGAACTGCGCGGCCGTGAGATCCGAATCGGGGATCGCTTCCTGGAAGATCGACACGTGCCGCTGATACGCGCGGCGCAGCAGGTGCCCGACCTGGTCGTGAAAGTCGTAGGAATCCTTCGAAGACGCCATGAAAGTAAAGGCCCGTGCCGCATGTAAGTGAAAGACAAGCAGTGTACACCCTCAATTTGGCACAACCTGCAGCCGGGTCGCCGCTTCATTGCGGTGCATCAGGATTCGCGGCACCGGGAGTGCGGCGCGCCTGACGATCGGCCGACAGCTGCGCACTGCCGGCCGAGCACGTCGCCGCGACGGCAGGCCATGCACGTTCGAAGCTGCTGCCGCGCACGTGCTTGCGCGCATCGGCAGACTTTCGTGCACACACTTCACTTTTAAGCGCATACGCACGAATTTTGTGCATGATTCCGCACCTCTCAATCCTCTTTCAAATCGCGCTCATTTCTGTCAAAAACCTCATCAAACACGCGGTTTTTCTCACGCAAACGCTTGCCTTATCGTGGCCGGAATCGTGCCTGTGCGATTCGGTATTTTCTAGTGTGTACGCTATTTAATTGCCGTGATATACAGACTCCAGTGCGCAGCGGAACGTCCGCTCGCGTCGATCGGCCACCCATTCATCCGACACATTCGAACAGGGGCAATCCCATGTCTACCGCACACCCGAGCGCCGCCGTTTCCCCCGACGACGCGCTGCACGGCAATCTGTATCGCAAGGTCACGCTGCGCCTGATCACCCTCTTCTGCCTGTGCTACTTCGCGGCCTATCTCGACCGCATCAACATCGGGCTCGCGAAACTCCAGATGCTCGACGCGCTGAAGTTCAGCGATACCGTGTACGGGCTCGGCGCCGGCCTGTTCTTCGCCGGCTACATCCTGTTCGAAGTCCCGAGCAACCTGGTGCTGCAACGCGTCGGCGCGAAGCTGTGGATCGCGCGGATCATGATCACGTGGGGCCTGCTGTCGGGTGCGACGATGTTCGTGCACACGCCGATGCAGTTCTACACCGTGCGCTTCCTGCTCGGCGCGGCCGAGGCCGGCTTCCTGCCCGGCGTGCTGCTGTACCTGACGCAGTGGTATCCCGATGCGCGCCGCGCGCGGATCGTCGCGCTGTTCATGGTCGGACTGCCGTTGTCGAGCATGATCGGCAGCCCGATCTCCGGGTGGATCATGCGCGCGTTCGACGGCGCGCACGGGCTCGGCGGCTGGCAGTGGCTGTTCCTGCTCGAAGCGCTGCCGTCGGTGCTGCTCGGCTTCGCGGTGCTGCGCTGGCTGCCCAACAACATCGAGTCCGCGCAGTGGCTGAACGCCGACGAGAAGCACGCGCTGCGTACGAACCTCGATGCCGATCCGTCCGGCAACAAGAGTCATGCGCTCGGCAAGGCGTTCTCCGATCCGAAGGTATGGGCGCTCGGCCTGATCGACCTGTGCGTGCTGCTCGGCCTCTATGCGGTGAGCTTCTGGCTGCCGACGATCCTGCGCGACACCGGCGTGAAGGATGCGTATCACATCGGCTGGCTGATGGTGATCCCGAATGCCGCGGCCGTGCTCGCCACGCTGTACTGCGGCGCAAGCTCCGACCGCGCGCGCGAACGCCGCTGGCATATCGTCGTGCCGTTCATGGTGTCGGCCGTTGCGCTGGCGATCGCGGCATCGTCGTCGCACGGCACGTTCGGGACGGTGCTGCTGTTCTCGCTGATCAACGCGGGCGCGGCCGCCGCGATGCCGGTCGTCTGGGCGTTGCCTTCGACGTTCCTGAAGGGCTCGGCCGCCGCCGGCGGGATCGCGTTCGCGTGCTCGATCGCCAACCTCGGCGGGTTCGGCAGCACCTACTTCATCGGCTGGCTGCGCGACACGTTCCATTCGCAAAGCGCGGGACTGTACGGTTTCGCCGCGTGCATGGTGATTGGCTGCGCCCTCGCGCTCGCGTATCCGGCCCGGCTCGTGAACCGCTGACGCAGCGCAACGGCCGCGCAACGCGGTCGTTTTTACAACCGCGCCGAGCGCGCGGCCCACTCCACGTTCCCCGCTTCGCCCCGCGCACGCTGCCCCGCCGGCGCGTGCGCACTTCCCGCCGCCGCTTCCCCACGCCCTTCCCGCCGCCCTTCGCCGCGCAGGCACATCGCTTGCGTCATCCACACGCCCGCCGATCCGGCGGACAGCATCCTTCCCTCAATCGGCGCTGCGCACCGCGCGATCCCTCGCGCGACGATCCCGCATCGCAATCAGGATGCCGGCGAAGACGGCTCGCGATACATGACGAAGTGAATATCGCCGCATGACGCCTCCGCTGATGTCGACGTGGATGGAGCCCGCTGGAGAGCAATTCCCGTGCCGAACCGGCCGTCGGCGGCCCCTGGATTCCATTCATTTTTCAAATGACGCCTAACCGAATATTTAATTTCCCATGACCGTGCCGGCCTTCCATACTCGCGAACAAATCCGAGACATAACGTCCACGGCGGCCGGGCCGGCGCAGCGTTCCCACGCTGCCGGTTTTGCGCCCCGCACATGGAAGGAGACAACGGCGTGCAACTGGAAGCCACCCACCGCCCGGGCATCGTGCTCGGCGCGGACGACGCATCGTATCGAACCGATTCGGCCGCGCGCGACCCGGCGCTGAGCCCGCGGCTGCACAACTCCGACCTCGCGCCCACCAAGGCCGAGGGCCGGACGTGGGGCCGCTACAGCATCTTTGCGCTGTGGACCAACGACGTGCACAACATCGCGAACTACTCGTTCGCGATCGGGCTGTTCGCGCTCGGCCTGTCGGGCTGGCAGATGCTCGCGTCGCTCGCGATCGGCGCGGTGCTCGTGTACTGCTTCATGAACCTGACCGGCTACATGGGCCAGAAGACCGGCGTGCCGTTCCCGGTGATCAGCCGGATGAGCTTCGGCATCTACGGCGCGCTGCTGCCCGCGATGATCCGCGCGGTGATCGCGATCGCATGGTTCGGTATCCAGACCTATCTCGCGTCGGTCGTGCTGCGCGTGCTGCTCACCGCGATCTGGCCGGGCCTCGCCGCATTCGACCAGAATGCGATCTTCGGGCTATCGTCGCTCGGCTGGGTCACGTTCGTCGCGATCTGGCTCGTGCAGATCGGCATCCTCACGTACGGGATGGAAATGGTCCGCAAGTACGAGGGGCTGGCCGGCCCGGTCATCCTCGTCACGACGCTGTCGCTCGCCGCATGGATGTATAGCCGCACCGGCGGCCATCTCGCGATGTCGATCGGCAAGCCGCTGACCGGCTTCAAGATGTGGACGGAGATCTTCGCGGGCGGCTCGCTGTGGCTCGCGATCTACGGCACGCTGGTGCTCAACTTCTGCGATTTCGCGCGCTCGTCGCCGAGCGCGAAGACGGTGCGCGTGGGCAACTTCTGGGGCCTGCCGGTCAACATCCTCGTGTTCGCGACGATCAGCTTCGTGCTTGCCGGCGCGCAGTTCAAGCTGAACGGCCACATCATCCACAGCCCGACGGAAATCATCGCGACGGTGCCGAACAAGCTGTTCCTCGTGCTGGGCTGCCTCGCGTTCCTGATCGTGACGGTCGCCGTGAACATCATGGCGAACTTCGTCGCGCCGGCCTTCGTGCTGACGAGCCTCGCGCCGCATCGCCTGTCGTTCCGCCGCGCGGGCCTGATCAGCGCGACGGTCGCCGTGCTGATCCTGCCGTGGAACCTGTACAACAGCCCGATCGTGATCGTCTACTTCCTGTCCGGCCTCGGCGCGCTGCTCGGCCCGCTGTACGGGATCATCACGGTCGACTACTGGCTCGTGCGCAAGCAGCGCGTGAACGTGCCCGACCTCTATACCGAAGCGCCCACCGGCACCTATTTCTACACGCGCGGCGTGAACCGCAAGGCGCTCGCGGCGCTCGTGCCGTCCGCGCTGATCTCGATCACGCTCGCCGTCGTGCCGGCCTTCAGCGCGATGACGCCGTTCTCGTGGCTGCTCGGCGCGGCCATCGCGGGCAGCGTGTACTGGCTGCTGGCCGATCGCAAACGGCACTACGAGGAGCGCTCGGGCGAACCCATCGCGGTCGCCTGCGCCCAACACTGAAACACACGCATACGGAGTCGCAATGAGGATCCTGGTAGTCAACGTCAACACGACCGAGTCGATCACCGACGCGATCGCCGCGCAGGCGCAGGCCGCCGCGTCGCCGGGCACGGAGATCGTCGGGCTGACGCCGCGCTTCGGCGCGGAGTCGATCGAAGGCAACTTCGAGAGCTACCTCGCGGCGATCGCCGTGATGGATCGCGTGCTGAGCTACGACGAGCCGTACGATGCGGTGATCCAGGCCGGCTACGGCGAACACGGCCGCGAAGGGCTGCAGGAACTGCTGACGGTGCCCGTCGTCGACATCACCGAAGCGGCCGCGAGCGTCGCGATGCTGCTCGGCCACCGTTACTCGGTCGTCACGACGCTCGACCGCACGGTGCCGCTGATCGAGGATCGCCTGAAGCTCGCCGGGCTCGACGCGCGCTGCGCGTCGGTGCGCGCGAGCGGCCTCGCGGTGCTCGAACTCGAGGAGAACCCGGCCCGCGCGATCGAATCGATCGTCGGCCAGGCGCAGCGCGCGGTGAAGGACGATCACGCGGAAGTGATCTGCCTCGGCTGCGGCGGGATGGCCGGCCTCGACCGGCAGATCGAGGAATGCACGGGCGTACCGGTCGTCGACGGCGTATCGGCCGCGGTCGCGCTCGCCGAGTCGCTGGTGCGCCTGAAGCTGAAGACGTCGAAGGTCCGCACCTACGCGCCGCCGCGCCCGAAGCGGATCGTCGGCTGGCCCGGCACCTTCGCAAAATGACGCGCCGCCGGCCCGCTGCTGCGTCGCACTCGGGCATCGGGTTGCCGGGAGGCGGATCGGCATGCGGGACCCACTAGACCCGAACACCCTGCCCCGCGACGTGTCCGACGCCGCGGGCGCGCTCGACGTGCTGGATGCGCGGCTGATGCGCATCCTGCTCGTGCTGCTGACCGAGCGCACCGTGTCGCGTGCGGCCGTGCGCCTGAACATGTCGCAGCCGGCCACCAGCGCCGCGCTCAAGCGCCTGCGCACGCTGCTCGGCGATCCGCTGCTGGTGCGCAGCCGCTACGGAATGGTGCCGACCGAATTCGGCGCGCGGCTGATCGAACCGCTGCGCAACGCGCTGCGCGTGATCGACTTCATCCGCATCCAGCAGCCGACGTTCGACGCGCGCACGTCGGTGCGCACCTACCGGATCGGCTGCCCCGACTACCTGAACGTGCTGTTCGTGCCGAAGCTCGTCGCGCTGTTCCGCGAACGCGCGCCGAACGCACAGCTCGTGTTCCATCCGCTCGGCGACGGCTTCGACGACGAGCGCGCGCTCGCCGACGGCGAACTCGACGTCGTGATCGACAATCGCCCGGCACGCTCGTCGCGGTTCCGGCAGGACGACCTGTTCGACGACCGCGTCGTGTGCCTGATGCGCGCGACGCATCCGCTCGCACGGCGCGGCACGATGACGGCGGGCGATTTTTCCCAAGCCCCGCAGCTGTGCCCGACGCCGTCGTGGCTCGAAGCGTCCGGCGCGATCGACAAGCAGCTCGAACGGGTGGGCCTGCAGCGGCGGATCGTCGTCACGCTGCCGCACTTCGAACTCGCCGCGCATGCGCTCGTGCGCACCGACATGCTGCTGACCACCACGTACCGGCTCGCGCGGCACTATGCGAAGCTGCTGCCGCTCGCCGCCGTCGCGCTGCCGGCCGAACCGCCGGACATCGTGTACCGGATGACCTGGAACGAATCGGGTGAGTGTGCCGAAGGCGTGCGGTGGCTGCGCGGACTGATCGCGGAAGCGACGCGTGCGTGGCTCGATGCGGAAGCGATGCTGCCGGCTGTCGCGGCGGTGGCGGCCGGTGCAGCCTCGAACGCGGACGCGCGGAACGGCACGCCGGCCGCGGCCGATTCACCCGAGCCCACACGGCGTACGCGCCGCAGACAGGCGACGCATTGCCACGCCGCGCATCACCCGCGTGTCGCACATGCGGCACGCATCCACCGGCTCGCGACGAAGTCGCATTGATCGCGCGCGATCGACAGGCGCGACAACCGGCCGATACGTCGTTCCAACTCCGTCGACAAGCCGCATGGCACGACAACCCATCGCGAGACGCGATGTGCGCTGAAGCACTACGCGAATGAGCGACAGCGCGATTTCAAGCATGCCGCGCACGCGCGGGCAGCACGGACAGCAACGCGATCGCCCCGAGCATCGACAGCAGGATCGTGCGCGACGTCACCTGCGCTTCAAGCCCGCAGAACTCGGCCAGCGCCTTTCCCTAGATGGCATGACTGGCCGAGACCCTGGCAACTCGCGCGGGCACCAGGCGAACCAGGAGAAGCATCCCTGTCAACAGCAGGCTCGCTACCACCGTGAGGGCAACATATGGCGTGCCATAGCGGCTGGTGAGCATGCCCATCAGCCCCGAGCCAAACGCGCCACCGAGTGATCCCAATGCGCTGATCATTGCGATGCCGGCCGGCGCGCTACGCTTGTCGAGTTGCGCGGTCGGAATCGTCCAGAACAGGATCGGCACCGTGAACATGGATAGCTGCGCCACGCAGACCAGTCCGACCGTGGCACGAATATCGCCCACCGCGAACTGCAGCAACACAAGGCATAGCGCGGTGGCAAGGAAGCAGCCGGCCAGATGCCAGCGTCGCTCAAGGTAGCGATCGGAGCTGTACGCAATCAGCACGTTGCCGACCATCGTGAAGGCAGAAATCAGGCCGGACAGCTTGCCAATGGTTGCAATGCTGGAGACGCCGGCAGCCTTCAGGATGGTGGGCGTCCAGAACGTGACGGTGCTCAGGCCCAGATGGACGCTGAAGTAGACGACCGTCAATCCGATCACGCGCCGATCGAGCAGAATCGAAAGCAGCGATGCCCGGCCTGCCAACACCATCGCGTTGTCTTGCGTCGCCTGGAGATCGCGCACGAGCATTTCCCGTTCCGCATCGGACAGCCAGGTCACGCTTTCGGGACGATCACTCAACAGGAACGGCGCGAGTATCCCCAGTGCAACCGCCGGCAGACCTTCGAGCAGGAACAGCCACTGCCATCCGTGCAGGCCCCAGCTGCCTTGCATCCGGTTCATGATCCAGCCCGATAGCGGGCCGCCCGTGATACCGGCGATCGGCACGGCGAGCAGAAGGAGGCTGTTGACGCGCGCACGCACTTTGTCGGGAAACCAGTACGAGAGATACAACATCAGGCCCGGAAAGAATCCAGCCTCCGCCGCCCCCAACAGGAAGCGCACGAGGTAAAGCGATGCAGCACCGCTGACGAACATCTGCGCGACCGTACACATGCCCCAGAGCACCATGATCCTCAGCAGCGTCCGCTTCGCGCCAATGCGCGCAAGCAGCAGATTGCTGGGCAACTCGAACGCGGCATAGCTCACGTAGAACACGCCCGTTGCAACACCAAAGACCGTCTCGCTCAACCCGAGATCCGCCAGGAACTGCAGCTTTGCGAAGCTGATGTTGACCCGGTCGACGAAGTTCAGGACGTAACACAGAAACAAGAACGGCAAGATCCGGAGCGCGATCTTTTGATAGAGCCGTGAAGACCGAAACAGGGACATTGGCACTCCTCTACGTCTGGGCTGGATAACGACTCGATCCTTGTCGCATACACGACAGGCGGTGCGGTGACCGAATCCGGAGGCACCATCCGTCGATATCGGCGACCGCGACGGCAGCGCTCGGGCACGACGGAAATGGGCCATTGGACCGAGGCATGCAAGCCCTTACGGTGTGCCGCCATCCCGCTCGACCCTGCGGCAAATTCTAGATTGCCGACGCGGCATCACGCCCTTGGTAATTTCCCTTAAATCCCGTATTTTGGAATTTTAATAAATTTCTGTCGGGAAATTTACAAGACGAAAGAAACATCAATTCCCCAATGAGGAACCTGCGCAAAAATCGAGCCGCACGGCGCGCCATCGCGTTCGCAGCCGGCCCGATTGCAGGCATGCGCCATGCGCGACCGCACACCGGGATGCCGCGCTACGCGTCGCGCATCGGTTGCGCAAGCAACTTGTAGGCGACGACGGCCGCGACCAGCGCGAGCACGCCGCTCACCGTCAGCGCATTGGCGAACCCGCTCGCGAACGCGACGGGCGCCGCCTGCGCGAGCGCACCGGCGGCCGACGGCGGCACCCGCTCGAGCGCCCGCGCCAGGTCGCCGGCCAGCAGGCTCGACATGAACGAAGCATCGGCGAACGCGCGCAGGCCGGGCGCGGCAGACAGCAGCCGGTCGAGCCGCGCATGCGTGCTCGCCGCCAGCACCGCGCCGAGCACGCCGACGGCCGTCACGATCGCCGAGAAGCGCGTCGTCGTGCTGATGCCCGACGCCATGCCCGTGCGGTTCGGCGGCACGCACGCCATGATCGCCTTCTGCGTGTCGCCGTTCATGATCCCCGCGCCGCACCCCGTCACGAACATGCCGAGCGCGACGAGCCGGTAGTCGCCGCTGGCCGTCAGCGCCGCGGTCGCGAGGTTGCCCGCGCCGATCAGCGCGAGCCCGCCCGCGAGCACGCCGCCGGACGACACGCGCGCGGCCAGCGCCGCGCCGAGCGAGGGCCCGGCGATCATCGCGAACGCGAACGGCAGCATCCCGAGCCCCGCGTCGATCGCCGACATCCCGAACGCGTTCTGCAGGTACAGCGGCAGGAACGTCATCATCACCTGCGCGCACGCCGCATAGCCGAACATCGCGAGCACGGCGCCGACGAAGCGCGGCTGGCGGAACAGCGCGAGATCGATCATCGGCCGCGCCTGCCAGCGCTCCGCGCCGATGAACGCCGCGAACAGCGCGGCGGCGAGCGCGAGCCGGCCGAGCGTCGCGGCCGACAGCCAGCCGTGCGACGGCGCGCCGATCAGCGCCGCGATCGCGCACGCGAGCGCCGCACCGAACAGCAGGCTGCCGGCCGCGTCCACGCGCTTCGCGTGCGGATCGCGCGACTCGTCGATCGCCACGCGCGCACCGGCCGCGAGCAGCAGGCAGACGGGCAGGTTCAGCAGGAACACCCAGCGCCAGCCGATCCATTGCGTGATCGCGCCGCCGACGAGCGGCGCGATGGCCGTCGCGATCCCCATGCACATGCCCCAGATCGCCCACGCGCGCGCCCGTTCGCGCCCTTCCGGAAAACGGTTCGCGATCACCGCGAGCGCGGCCGTCAGCAGCAGCGCGGCGCCGCCGCCCTTCACCGCCCGCGCGGCGATCAGCCAGCCGGCCGACGGCGCGACGCCGCAGCCGAGCGACGCGAGAAAGAACAGCGCGAGCCCCGTGAAGAGCATCCGCTTGCGCCCGAACCGGTCGGCGAGCCCGCCGGCCGGCAGCAGGCACGCGGCGAACGCGGTCATGTACGCGCTCACGACCCATTCGATATCGGCGAAGCTCGCGTGGAAACTGCGCGCGATGCTCGGCAGCGACACGGCGACGACGTTCGTGTCGAGCACGATCAGCGAGCAGGTCGCGGACGCGACGGCGAGCGTCGCGGCGGCAGGCATGCGGGCGCCCGGGCGCGGGGTGGCAGCCGCGCCCGCGCGCGACGCCGGTGAAGACTGGGACATCGGCTACTCCGGAACAGGATGAACGAACCGTATGCTAGGCTTGGCCAGTATTGCCTGTCATTGATACTCCGATGCTGTTTTATTGACGAAAATTGCAATCATGGACCGGCTCGAATTCCGTCACGTGCGCGCGTTTCTGAGCGTCGCGCAACACCTGCACTTCGCCCGTGCGGCCGAAGCGCTCGACATGGCGCCGCCCGCGCTCACGCGGCAGATCCAGGAGGCCGAACGCGTGCTCGGCGTGCGCCTCTTTCACCGGTCGCGCCGCGCGGTCACGCTGAGCGCGGCCGGCGAGGCCTATCTCGCCGAGGCGAGCGCCGCGGTCGAGCACCTGCAGCGCGGCCGCGAACTCGCCGCGCTGGCCGAGCGCGGCGAGCTCGGCCGGATCGAGATCGGCTATGTGTCGTCGGCCGTCTATTCGGGCACGCTGCAGCGCACCGTCGGCGCGTTTCGTGACGCGCACCCGCGCATCGAGCTGAACCTGCGCGAAGTGCCGATGGACGACGTCGCGAACCAGCTCGACACGGGCCGGCTCGACCTCGCGTACGTGCGCCCGCCGCTGCCGCTGCCCGGCGGCCTGCGGATCGTCACGCTGCAGCGCGACGTGTTCGTCGCGGCCGTGCCGGCCGGTTCGCGCTACGCATCGATGGCCGCCCTTCGCGCGGCCGACCTCGCCGACGCGCGCTTCGCGGTACCCGAACAGGAGCGCGGCACGCTCGAAGTCGCGCGCCGCGGCCGTTTCGCGCCGCTGATCGCCGCCCGCCCGGGCGGCCTGCTCGCGGTGCTCGCGTGCGTATCCGTGAACGGCTGGGTCGCGGTGATTCCCGATGCGCTCGCCGGCTGCGTGTCGCTGCCGGGCGTCGTGTACCGGCCGATCGCCGGCAAGCCGATCACGTCGGAACTGGCGCTCGCGCATCGGCGCTTCGAAAAGGCGCCGGCGGTGCGCGCGTTCCTGCGGACGGTTTCATCGGCCGCGCAAGACCCCGCATGAAACGCCCGCGTGCGGCGATCTCGGCCATGCCGGCGGTCGCCACGCGAATATGCATTGCACGATTCGATGTTTGTCGGCCGGAAACCGATTCCGTAACCTGCCCGGCAGCCGCGCCGCCCGTGCGCGGATCACCGAGGACACCCCGCCGATGAACCCATCCTCCGCTCCGGCGCGCCGCCGCGTGCTGCAACGTCTTGCCGCCCTCGCCGCCGCGCCGCTCGCCGGCGGCATCGCAGGGCCCGCCGATGCGGCCGGCGCCGACCTGTCGGGCGTCACGCTCGTGCTCGGCGACCAGGCCGGCGGCTTGCGCGCGCTCGCCGAAGCCGCGCGCGTGCTCGACGGTACGCGTTACCGGTTCCGCTGGGCCAACTTCCAGGGTGCCGCGCCGCTGTTCGAGGCGCAGCGCGCGGGCGCGATCGATCTCGCACCGGCCGGCGACCTGCCGGTGCTGACGGCCGCGCTCGGCGACCCGTCGTTGCGGATCGTCGCGACACGCGTCGGCTCGCCGGCGTCGCTCGGCATCGTCGTGCAGCCCGATTCGCCGGTCCGCACCGTCGCCGACCTGAAAGGGCAAACCGTCGTCGTGTCGTCCGCGCGCGGCAGCATCTCGCAGTACCAGTTGTACGGCGCGCTCCGCGAACACGGCCTCGCGCCGAGTGACGTCGACGTGCGCTTCGTGCTGCCCGTCGATGCGTTCGCCGCGTTCGAGGCGAAGCGGATCGGCATCTGGGCGACGTTCGACCCGTACTACGGGCATGCGGTACGGCGCGGCGCACGCATCGTCCGCGACGGCAGCGGCATCAATTCCGGGCTGGCGTTCCTCACGTCGCCGGTCGAAACGCTCGACGATCGCGCGAAGCGCGCGGCGCTCGCGGACGTGCTGGCACGGCTCGCCCGCGCGGGCCAATGGGCGCTCGCGCACCCGGCCGACTATGCGAGCGTCTATGCGTCGCTCACTCGCCTGCCGCCCGACGCGGCCACCGACATCACGCGCCGGGCCGCACTCGCGCAGCGCAGCCTCAGCGGCACCGACATCGACGCGCTGCAGCGTGTCGCCGACCGCGCGGCAGCCGACGCGATCCTGCCGCGGCGCGTCGATGTCGGCGCGATCGCGATCCGCAATGTGTCTGCCTGAACGATGACGCGCGTGGCGGCGCTCAGCGCGGCCGCGCCATATCGAGGTCCGGCACGTCGTCGCCAAAAGTAGAAGCGACGAGCGTGCGCATCGCGGCGACCAGCAGCGTCGGGCCCGACTGGTTGAACGTGCAGCGCTCGCCTGCAGCGGGCACGGCCCGGTACAGCACGGCCCGCCACGGGCCGCGCCCGCCGTCGCGCTCGAATGCGGCGAACGGCAAGCGCTCGACGATCGGGCCGCCGTCCGTCCACGATGTCGACGGCGCGAACGGAGCCGACGCACCGCCCGCCGCGCGAATCGACGTGCACCCGGATGCATCGGCGCGCGGGGCGTCATGGCCAACGGCAACCGCGACCCAGTAATCCAGCGGCGCGCCTGTCAGATCCTGGACTTGCATGACTGTCTCCGTCACCGTCGTCGTCAAGTCGACATGCTAACCGTTGCACACGCGTCCGTTGCAGTCTCCGACGATGCCGCGGCACCGTGCCGTCGCGCCGGCCCTACTGCTGAAGCGCGACGCCTGCTCCTTCCGCGCGGAGCGGCCAACCGTCGCGGCCCGGCCGCTGCGTCGCGCCTGCATCAATTCGTGTTACGAATCCCCGAATCCTGCCTACAATGGATCGGAACACCTGTCGTCCGGCCTGCAGCGGACGACAACCGGATCCATACGGTGCAGCGCAGGCCGGATCTCTCGGGGGACGTATGTCCGTGCATGCCAGAAAGCCACTGGTCTCGCTCGTCGTGCCGTTCCACGACGAGGACGAAGCAATCGACGCATTCTTCGCAGCCACGCTGCCCATCCTCGAATCGATCGATGCAGTCCGTTTCGAGATCGTCTGCGTCAACGACGGCAGCCGCGACGATACGCTGGGCAGGCTGATCGACGTCGCAGCCGGCGACTCGCGCGTGCGCATCGTCGATCTCACCCGGCGCTTCGGCAAGGAAGCCGCGCTCACCGCCGGCCTCGATGAAGCCGCCGGCACCGCGGTGATCCTGATCGACGCCGACCTGCAGGACCCGCCCGCGCTGATCCCCGCGATGGTCGAACGCTGGCTCGCCGGCGCCGAGGTCGTCGCCGCGAAGCGCACCGACCGCATGTGCGACCCGCTGATGCAGCGCGTGGCCGCCGCGCTCTACTACCGTGTGCACAACCGCCTCTCCGAAGTCGAGATGCCCGAGAACGTCGGCGATTTCCGGCTGATGGACCGCCAGGTCGTCGACGCGCTGCGCGCGCTCCCCGAGCGGCGGCGCTTCATGAAAGGCCTGTTCGCGTGGGTCGGTTATCGCACCGAGATCATCGAATACACACGTGCGCCACGCAGCGGCGGCCGCTCCAAATTCTCCGGATGGCGGCGCTGGAACTTCGCGCTGGAAGGCATCACGAGCTTCAGCACCGTGCCGCTGCGCGTGTGGACCTACATCGGCCTCGCGTTCGCGGCGCTGTCGTTCATCTACGGCGCGTTCATCGTGATGCGCACGCTGCTGTTCGGCAACCCCGTGCACGGCTACGCATCGCTGATCTCCGTGATGCTGTTCGTCGGCGGCATCCAGCTGATCGGCATCGGCGTGATCGGCGAATACCTCGGCCGCATCTATCACGAGTCGAAGCAGCGCCCGGTCTATCTCGTGCGGCGGCGCTATCAAGCGCAGCGGGACGCCGCCGCGCATCCGGCGTCGAAGCTGCTGCAGTTTCCGCTCAAGCGCGCGCACGCGGCCCGCCGCCGCGCGGCGCCGCCCGCGGCCGCCGGCCACGGTGCTGCGCGCAAAGCGTCCGTCAAGTAACCGCGCACACGACGCATGGATCTCATCCGGCAATCGATACGATCGGCGGACCAGCCCGTCCGCGCATGGCTGACACCCCGGCGCGTCGCGGCGTACAGCGCGGCAGCGCTCGCGTGCTATGCGCTGTTCGTCGCGATCTGGGTCACCGTCGTCCGTCACGCGCCCGCCACCGCGCTGTCGCGCCCGGGCCCCGACTACGCGGTGTTCTGGTCGGCGTCGTACGTGATGCTGCACGGCGCGCCGTGGCAAGCGTACGATTTGCCGACCTTCTCGCGGCTGGCAGCCGAACTGTTCCCGCAGTTCCGCCGCGACGACCTCGTCGCGTGGCTGTACCCGCCCACCAACCTGCTGCTCGTGACGCCGCTGGCGCTGCTGCCCTATGCGGTCGGCTATCCGCTGTTCGTCGCGTTCGGCGTCGCCGTGTTCGGGTTCGCCGCGTCGCGCGCATCGGGCCTCGGCGCGCTCCCCGGTGCATCGCGCATCGGCGGGTTCGCACTGGTCGCGGCCCCGTGCGTGTTCGTCACCGGACTGTTCGGGCAGAACGCGTTCCTGACCGCGTCGTGCGCGGCGCTGGCCGTCTGCTGGGCGGACCGTCGGCCGATGTGGGCAGGCCTCTGCATCGGCCTGCTCTCGGCCAAGCCGCAACTGGCACTGCTGTTCCCGTTCGTGCTGGTCGCCACTCGCGCATGGCGCACGATCGCATGGGCCGCGCTCGCCACCACCGCATTCGCCGCGTTGAGCGTCCTGATCTGCGGCGTCGAGTCGCTACACCTGTTCGTCGCCGGCACGGCGCTCGCGCGGACACTCCTCCTCGAGCAAGGCGTGGTGTTCTGGCTCGTGTCGCCGGCGCCGTTTGCCGCCTTCCGACTCGCGGGCCTGCCGCCCACCGTCGCATATGCCGCGCAAGCGTGCATCGCGGCGCTGGCGATCGCCGTCGCCTGCCTCGTGTGGACGCGCTCGCGCGACGTCCGCCTGCGCGCGGCGGTGCTGGCAGTCGCGACGCTCGCGGCAAACCCGTACGTGTGGCACTACGAGCTCGCCTGGCTCGGCATCGCGATCGCGTGCATGCTGGCGATCGGCTGGCAGGACGGCTGGCTGCGCGGCGAGCAGACCGCGATCGCGCTCATGTGGCTGCTGCCGGCCGTCGAATACCTGAACCCGTGGCTGCAATGGCCGCAAATCGGCCCGGCCGTGACGCTGTTCACGCTGCTCGTTCTGCTGCGCCGCGCCGGCCCGGGCACTCAAAACGCGAGCCGCGGCGGCACGTATACGCCGTAGTACGGCCCGACGCCGGTCGCGACGCCCGTCATCTTCCAGCCGGCGACGAAGTGGCCCTGGACGTACTTGTATGTGCCGCCCAGCGACACGTCGATATGAAACGGCGCGAACGCGACGATCGGCACGGTGGTGCTGGTCGAGGTCTGCGTGACGACCGGCAGCACTACTGTCGTGCCGACCGGTACCGACGTATAGAGGGTCGCCTTCACGCCGGTCGCGAGATTGATGCTGTCGCCGATACTGAGCGTCGTCGGATTGCCGGTCGCCATCAGGCCGCCCATCGTCGTCGTGTCGGTCGCGGTCGACTGGAACGACGTCCACTGCCCGCCCATGCACAGCAGGCCGTAGACCTGGCCGTTCGTGATCGAGAATTCAAACGGCTGGCCCGTCAGCGGATTGATCAGCGGCTGGTTGGTCGCCGCGTTCCAGTACAGGTTGTACACGCACTGGTCGATCGCGATCGGAAACAGCCCGCCTGCCCCGACCCCGCCCGGCGCCGCCAGCACCGCCACGGCGGTCGCACTATCGGATGCACCGGGGATCCCCAGCAGCCCGCCAAGCAGCAGCGGAATCGAGCCGCCGTTTATACCGGGTGCACGCGACACGGTGACCTGCACCGCCGGCACGTCGTACTGGCCGGGCGTGATGGTCGTCGGCTGCATGGATGCGGGGCTGCGCGTCACGTTCCAGTATCCGGTCGTCACCGTGCCGGTCGACAGCGCCGCACCGGCCGCCGAGTTCTGCGCGATCACACCGTTCGCCGCCGGCGCGGCCTGCGACCAGTTCACCGCACCGCCGCTCGGCGACATCATCGCATCGGCCCCGGCGAGCGCCGCCGCATCGGCCGCGTTCTGCAACTGGTTGTTCACCGTGACCACCCACGCGATATCGATCGCGAGCGCGCCGAACGACAACAGCGGAATCAGGAACAGCAGGAAGAACAGCGCGACCGAACCGCGCTGCCGCACGGGGCCGTCGGGTTGTGTGGCGGTCACGTCATTCATAGAGCAT
Source organism: Burkholderia lata (assembly GCF_902499335.1). Lineage (GTDB taxonomy): Bacteria > Pseudomonadota > Gammaproteobacteria > Burkholderiales > Burkholderiaceae > Burkholderia > Burkholderia lata_B. Next base: position 418,535 of record NZ_CABVQK010000008.1, read on the forward strand.
CACCGACGTCGCCGAGACCGTCACCGGGCCGGTCAGCGCACTGAACGCGGACCCCAGCACGAGCCCCGAATACGTGTAGGTCACGGTCACCGTCAGTGCGGTGCCCGACGTCGTGCCGTTCGCCTGCGTCACGGTCACCGCCGGTGTCGTCGCGGTGCCGCCGGTGATCAGGCTGTTCTGCATCGCGTTCTGCGCGATGTTGGCGATCTGCGTCGTGGTCAGCATCGGCACGCGCAGCATGACGCCGGCGCGCGCCGCCTCGCGGCTCGCGTTCGTGATGACGGCCTTGTCGCACAGGATCAGGCTCGTGTCGATGATGCCGATCAGCACCATCAGCAGGAACGGCAGCATCAGCACGAATTCGAGGGACACGACGCCGCGCGCGCGGCGCGCGCTCGTCGCCCCGCGTGTCATTTTGCGGACCCCGCGCTCGGCGGCACGACGCCCGGCTCCAGCGCCGCGCCGGACAACGGCGGCGGGCTGCCGGCCCCTCCGGCAACCCCTGCGCCTCCGCGCGACGCAAGCCGCGCGCGCACCGCCTGGTAGAAGCGCAGGTTGTCGGCCACCGCCGACGCGGGCAAGTCCGCCGACAGCAGCTTCTTCGCCGAATCGGTGTTGCCGAGCACGCCGTACGCGAACGCTAGATTCTGGCGCGCCTGCCACGGCGCGGACGGCAGCCCGGCCACGTCGAGCAGCACGTTCACGCCCTCGCGCGGCCGGTTGCTCAGCACGAGCGACAGCCCGAGGTCGACGCGCAGCCCCTGCGCATCCGGGTGCGCGCGCAGCGCCTCGCGATACACGACCTGCGCATCCGCATGCCGCCCCTGCAGGTCGAGCACGGTGCCGAGCCCTTCCGCCGCGAGCGGATGGTTAGGCTGCGCGGCCAGCAGGTCGCGATAGCGCTGCGCCGCTTCGTCGAGACGCCGCTGCCGCAACGCGACGCGCGCAAGCCCGAGCCGCGGGCCGAGCTCCGCGGGCGCCTGCCGCTGCGCCTCGTCATAGAGGATCCGCGCGCGCTCCAGGTCGCCCGCGCGGTAGTTGACGTCGCCGAGCCCCAGGCGCGCCGCGAGAGAATCGGGATGCTTCGCGAGCACCTTCTCGTACAGCGTCGACGCGAGATCGACGTTGCCGCCGGCGAGCGCGCTGTCCGCGATGCGCAATTCGGCCTGCGGGTCGTCGCTCTTGTGCGACAGCACCGGCCGCGTCTGGATGCCCGGCGCGCCGCAGCCGGCCAGCACCGGCAGCACGGCCGCGAGCGCGAACGCGCGTACGACGGATCGTGTCATCTGAATACCTCGAGCAGGCGGATCGCCGCCGGGCCCGCCGCGATCAGGCAGACCGTCGGCAGGATGAACAGCATCATCGGCAGCGTGATCTTTGGCGCAAGCTTCGCGGCCCGTTCCTCGAGCGCGACGATCTGCTCGGTGCGCTCGGTGCGCGACAGCGTGCGCAGCGCCTGCGTGATCGGCGTGCCGAACCGCTGCGACTGCGTCAGCGTCGTCGCGAGCGAGCGCGCCGACGTGAAATCGACGCGCGTCGCGAAATGCGCGAGCGTCGCGGACACGTCGCCGCTCAGCGTCAGCTCGTCCGCGCACACGGTCAGCTCGTCGGCGAGCGGCGCGCAGATGCGCGACAGTTCATGCGCGACTCGCCGGATGCCCGACGCGAGGCTGTTGCCGGCCATCGTGCAGATCACCAGCAGGTCGAGCGCATCGGGAAAGCACGCGGCGATGATCCGCCGCCGCCGCCGGATCATCACGCCGAGCACGTATTCCGGCACGATCACGCCGATCACGAACGCGGCGATCATCGCCAGCGCGCGGATCACGAAGTATTCGCCGAAGCGCGGAATCAGCGGGCTGAACACGATCGCACCGCACGCGAACAGCACGCCGCAGCTCAGCTTGATCCCGATCATTACCGACACCGCGCGGCGCTCGCGAAAGCCCGCGCGCGTCAGCTGCAGGCCAAGCTTCACGCGCTGCATCGGGTCGAGCACCGGCAGCCGTTCGCCGAGCTGCGCGAGCCGGCGCGTGATGCCCAGGCGAACGCCGCCCGGCTGCAGCCACCCCGCCACCGGTGCCGGCGGGTGCTGCCCGGCAGCCAGCCGCACGCGCGCGGCGATCCGCTGGCGGGTACCGCCGCCGGGCGTGCCGAGCGCCACCGCGACACAGGCGAGCAACAACAGCAACTCGAGGCCGCGGGCGGCCAGTATCGACAGCGTCATCGCGCGGTATCCAGTTTCGAGATCTTGCGGATCACCAGCAGGCCGACCGTCAGCAACCCGGCCGCGATCGTCAGCATCGTGTGCCCCGGGTGCGTCGTGAACAGCAGCATCACGTAGTCGCGGTTCACGACGAACAGCGCGCCGATCATCACGAACGGCACCGCCGAAATGATGTTCGTCGTGATGCGCCCTTCGGCGGTCAGCGCGCGGGTCTTCAGGCGGATGTCGCGGCGCGTGCGGATGATGCTCGACAGCTCGTCGAGCGTTTCGCCGAGACTGCCGCCGGTCTCGCGCTGCAGCAGCAGGTAGACGGTGAAGAACGAGAAGTCCGCGATCATCAGCCGGTCCGCCGCGTGCGTCAGCACGTCCTTGAGATCCGCGCCGACCCGCAGGCTGTCGCCCATCGAGCGGAACGTCGCGCGCACCGGCTCGGCCGCGCCGTCGCCGACCATGCTGATCGCCTGCGTGACCGGAATGCCCGCGCGCACGGCCCGCACGATCACGTCGATCGCGTCGGGGAACGCTTCGAGAAAGCGGATCCGGAAGCGCTCGACCAGCGCACGGTAGCTGGCGCGCATCGCGACCAGCGGCAACCCGGCGTAGATCAGCGGACGCAGGAAGTCCGGCGGCCCGATCAGCTTCACCGCGACGATCGCCGCGATCGCGCCCGCGATCGTGCTCGCGACGACGATCCTCACGCCGCCCTTGCCGCCGACCGCGCGCACGCGTGTCACGCGGCGTTGCAGCCACGCACGCAGGCGGCCTTGCCGGCGCTCGAGGTTGAACAGCGCGACACCGGGTGCGGCGGCCGCGTGCCCGTCGCGCCCGGTCAGCGACGGCGACAGCCGCCGCATCCGGGCGCGGATGCGCTGGGCCGGCGTGTGGCTCGCGCGATCGAACCACGACGACAGCACGAGCCCGATCGCGAGGATCATCAGGAACGCGCCGGCCGCGAACAGGTCGGCGGCCCTCATTGCCGGAATACCTCGGCGAGCGCATCCTCGACGCCGTAATACGCGGCGCGCGCCGCGAATCCCGGCCGCAACGGCGACGCGTCGAACACGCCCTTCACCGAATCACGCGTCGTGTCGCCTTCCTGGCGGAACGCGAACAGGTCCTGCGTGATGACCACCTCGCCTTCCATCCCGACGATCTCGGTGATCCGCGTGACGCGCCGCACGCCGTCGCGCATCCGCTCGATCTGCACGAACAGGTGCACGGCGCTCGCGATCTGGCGCCGGATCGACAGCAGCTGCAGGTTCGCGTTCGCCATCATGACCATGCTCTCGAGCCGGCTGATCGCGTCGCGCGGCGAATTCGCGTGGATCGTCGTCATCGAGCCGTCGTGCCCCGTGTTCATCGCCTGCAGCACGTCGAATGCCTCGGGGCCGCGAATCTCGCCGAGGATGATGCGGTCGGGCCGCATCCGCAGCGCGTTGCGCACGAGATCGCGCTGCGAGATCCCGCCGAGCCCCTCGGTATTCTCCGGCCTCGTTTCGAGGCTCACGACATGCGGCTGCAGCAACTGCAGCTCGGCCGCATCCTCGATCGTCACGATCCGTTCGTGCTGCTCGATGTGCTGCGACAGCGCGTTGAGCAGCGTCGTCTTGCCCGAGCCGGTGCCGCCCGAGATCACGATGTTCAGCCGGCACGCGCACGCAACCTTCAGCACCTGCAGCATCGGAGGCGAGATGTTGCCCTGCTGCGCCATCCGCGCGAGCGTGATGTCGCGCTTCGCGAACTTGCGGATCGAGATCGACGGGCCGCGCATCGCGATCGGCGGCAGCACGACGTTCACGCGGCTGCCATCGGCGAGCCGCGCGTCGACCATCGGGCTGCTCTCGTCGACGCGACGCCCCACCGCCGCCGCGATCCGCTGCGCGACGCTCGCCACGTGCGCGTCGTCGCGGAACTTCAGCGACGTGAGTTCGAGCCGGCCCGCGCGCTCGACGTAGACCTGGTCGGGCCCGTTGACGAGAATGTCGGTGACGGTGTCGTCGGCGAGCAGCGGCTCGATCGGCCCGACGCCGAACATGTCGTTCAGGATCGCATCGACGATCAGCACCTGCTCGCCGGCCGTGATCTTCAGGCGCTCGCGATCGACCGTGTGCGCGGCCACTTGTTCGATGCCCGCGCGCACTTCGTCGCGCGTCTTCATCAGCGCCGCCGACATGTTCATCGACGCGAACACCGCGGTGCGGATCGCGTCGAACTTGCTCGACCGGATCAGCGCTTCGTGGGTATCCGCGGCCACGGGCGCGCGGGCCGGAGCCGGCGCAGGCGCCGGCGTGTCTGCCGCGGCCGGGACCGGAGCCGGTGCGGGCTCATGCGTCACGGCGGGCGTCGCGGCCGGTGTAGCGGCCGGTACGGGGTCCGCCGGCGGCCGGTTGCGGGTACCGAACGTCACGATCCCTTCCTCCACTTGACGAGCCGCGCGTACCACGGCTCGGCGACGACCATCGGCTCACCGGTGATGCCGTTCGCGAGCTGCCGGATCTGGTCCACGAAGCCGTTCCGCTTCGCGCCGTCGATCGGCTCGCCAAGGTTCTCGGCAACCGCGAGCGTCTGCGGCTCGTGCGGCAGTTCGTGCAGCTTCGCGCCGCCGAACGCGTCCTCGAAATCGACCGGCTCGACGCGGCCCGCGACCGGCGCGAGCGGATTGTTCAGCACCATCGACAGCAGCCGCTCGCCGGGCAGCTCCCGCACGAAGCGCACGAGCCGCGCGGCTTCGTACGCGGCGTGCACCGAGCGGTCGACCACGACATGGACGAGATCGGACGCCGCGAGCGCGTCCTCGAGCAGCTTGCCGGCGCCGCTCCCGACGTCGAACAGCACGTAGTGGAAGCGGTCCTTCAGCATGTCGACCAGGCGCGCGACGGCCTCGTCGCCCACCGGCGCGTCGGCGCCGTACGCCAGCTCGGCGGACAGCACGTGCAACCGGTCGCCCTTCGTCACGAACATGCGCTCGAACAACGCGTCGTCGGGACGCTGCCCCATGTTCAGCAATTCGATCAGCCCGTTGTTGCTGGACAGCCCGAACATCGAGTTCGCGCCACCGCCATGCAGGTTCAGGTCGACATAGGCCACGCGGCGGCGCTTCTCGCCCGCCAGGAAGCGCGCGAGGCTGACCGTGATCGTGGTCGCGCCGACGCCGCCGCGCGCGCCGACGAAACTGACGATCTTGCCGGTGCGCGCCTGCACGACCGATTCGGTCGCCGTCAGCGCACGCCGCATCAGCTCGACGGTCAGCGGCTTGACGATATAGTCCTGCACGCCGATGCCGAGCAGGTTGCGAAACAGCCCGACATCGTTCTGCGTACCGATCGCGATGACGCGCACCGACGGGTCGCACACGTCGGCGAGCCGCATCAGGTCCGACACCGGCAGCACCGAATCCGACACGTCGATGACGAGCTGGCGCGGCGAACGCTCGGACTGCTGCAGCAGCCGGATCGCATCGTCGCAGATGCCCAGTTGCAGATGGGTACGCGCGATCGACAGCTCCTGCGTGACGCGCCGTATCACGTCCTCGCTGCCCGAATCGGAGACGACCGCGACGAGATCGGCCGCGCCCGCGGACGCGGCGCGCCGGGTGTGCTGGCGGTCGAGGAGGTTCATGGGCGGCATCGTGATGGCATCCGGGTCAGTTCAATGGCTGGGCGAGCCGGTCGTCAGCGTCTTGCCTGGCGTCGGCTGCTTCACGCGATCCTCGACGTAGCGGCGCACCGCGTCGGCCGCGGTCTGCGCGTCCGCGCCGCCGTACGGCACCGGCGCGACGAGATCCTCCGGCCGCGCGAGCATCGCCGCGAGGTTCGAGTAGGTCGCGCAGCCGAACGGCACGCCGGGCCGCGCGAACCCCGCGTCGACGAGATGCGACGGCTGCATCAGCTTCGCGCAATCGGGCGGCACCGCGTGCGCGCCGTCGAAGCCGATCGCACGCGCATCGGGCAGGTTGACCGGCGGCGGCGCCGACAGGCAGCCCGCAAGCACCAGCGGCAGCAGTGCGGCAACGGTCGATCGGGTTCGCATGCGCGCTCCTCCGGTTCAATACACGAAGCCCGCGGCGCCGACGAGGCGCGGCGTGTCGCCCGACAGCAGGTCGAGCCCCAGGTTGCGCTGCACCGCGAACTCGAGGTCGCTGCTCGGCCGCGCGACGGTGTCGATTGCCTGTTCGAGCTGGCCGGGCCCGGTCGGCTGCACGATGTACGGCGTGACGATCACGACCACCTCGGTCTTGTTGTCCTGGAAGTTCTTCGACGAAAACAGCCGGCCGATGATCGGCAGCCGGCCGAGCCCCGGGATCTGCGACACGGTGTCGGCCGTCTGGCTCTGCAGCAGCCCGCCGATCGCGAAGCTCTGCCCGCTCGACAGCTCGACCGTCGTGTCGACACGCCGCACCGTGAGCCCCGGGACCTTGACGCCGCCGGTCGTCACGCTGTTGTTCGCGTCGACCTCGCTCACCTCCGGCCGCACCTTCAGGCTGATCCGGTTGTCGGCGAGCACGGTCGGCGTGAAGTCGAGCGACACGCCGAACGGCTTGAACTCGACCGTGATCGCGCCGGTGGACGAACCGGCCTGCGCAACCGGGATCGGAATCTCGCCGCCCGCGAGGAAGCTCGCGGTCTCGCCGGACATCGCGGTGAGGTTCGGTTCCGCGAGCATCGTGATCAGGCCCTCCTGGTCGAGTGCGTCGAGCACCACGTCGATCGACCAGCGCCCCGCGCGGAACCCGCCGAGCACCGAGAAGGCGCCCGTCGGCGACAGGTTGAACAGGCCGTTCGTCGGATCGAACAGCGTGCGTCCGTTGAACAGCCCGCCGACGAAGTTGCCGGCGCCGCCCAGCGAGCTCCAGTTGATGCCGAGCTGCTGCGTGATGTTGCGGCTCACCTCGGTCACCCGCACGCGCAGGTTCACCTGGATCGGGCGCGACAGCGTGAGCCGGTTGACGATCTTTTCCTTGTCGTGCAGGTACGGTGTGAGCGACTGCATCACCGCATCCGCGTCGGCCGCGCTCGGTACCTTGCCCGACACCATCAGCGAGCCCGGCGCACCGGATACCGACAGCTTCAACTGCGGAAAGCGGCTGTCGAGCACGCCCTGCAGCGACGCCGTGTCGACCTGCACGATCACCGTCTTGCGCAGGATCGGGCGATGGTTCGCGCCGAGCGCGATCAGCGTGGTCGTGCCCGCCTTCTTGCCGAACACGAACACGGTGCGCGGCGACGGCACCTGGATGTCGGCGATGGCCGGATCGGCGACGAACATCGCGGTCGCGGGCTCCGGCAGCGACAGCAGTTCTCCCTTGCCGGTCGCGATCGACAGCGCCGCGCCTGCGTCCGGCGCCCGCGCGACCTGCGCGAACGCGGCCCCGGACGCAAGGACGCAGGCCAGGCCCAGGAAAGCGATCCAACGAACCATGCGCACCATGCGTGTTCCCGTCAAATGCCGGCCGCCGGGCGGCCGGCCCGAATCGTCAATCCGTCACTGCGCCGCCGCTCCTGCCGGCTGCGCAGTCGCGTCCGCCGCGACATTGGCGCTGCCCGTCGCCGCGGGCATCGTGGGCATCGCGGGTATCGCCGGCCAGGTCGGCAGCCCGGACGGCAGCGGTGGCAGGCCCGGCGTGCCGGTACCGCCGCCACGCGATCCGTCGTCGACCGACGAACCGCGATAGATCACGACCGCATTGCTCCGCCACGCCGGCCGCGTGCCCGTCTCCGGCCCGGCGGATGGCTCGCGTGCGGCCTCGCGGGCCGCGCGCGACACGTCGCCGGCCCACACCGGCTGCGTATCGGGTTCCTGCTCGTCGCCGCCCGCCGGCTGCCGCCGGTCGCTCGTCGCGAAGCTGCGCAATGCGAGCGACAGCGAACCGAGGCGTGTCGCCACCAGCACGACCTGCGCGGTGCGCGGCGCGACCTCGAGCGTGACCGTGCGTGCGCGGGCCGTCGCGTCCGGTGCGCTCGCGGGCGCCTTCGCGCGCTGGAATTCGGAACCGACCGCCAGCACGCGCGCGCGCCGCACCACCGTTTCCGCTTCGAACGTGCCGGGCGACGTCGCCGAGCCGCCGATCTGCTGCGTCAGCAGCACGTCGACGAAGTCGCCCGGCTGGATCAGCCCCGCATTGCCCGACACGTCGTCGACCGGCACCGAGATCGCGCGCATGCCGGGCTGCAACGCGGCCGCGAGAAAATCCGGCGCGCCGGCCGGAATCACGTTCTCGACGCGAATCGGTGCGCCGGCGCCGACGTGGTTGCGCAGCAGCGCACCCTTCAAGTCCGCGCCCGGTTGCGTCTCGACGAACGCGCCAGCCGGCACCTGCGCGCGCGGCATGCGTTTCCACGCAAGATCGTTGTCGCGCAGCAGCAGCCCTTCCGGCAGATCGGCGGCGGCGACCCGCACGCGCGCCTGATCCGTTTCGGCAGGCACCGATGGCGTCGACGCGGCGACGTACAGCTCGCGCAGGATGAACGCACCGATGCCGGCGGCAACGACGAGCACGGCCAGTCTCAGCGGTTTGGGCATGGCGGCGTGCGTCCCCCCGGCTAGGTAAGCGAAACCGTGTGTGGAAACGACGCCCAGACGGCCAGCGTGCCGCCGAGCGCGAGCGCAACACCGTACGGCACGCCGCGCGCGGCAATCGCGCGAACCTGCGCGGCGTGGCGCGGCCGTGACGCCAGCAACGCGAGGCCGCACAACGCACCGCACGCGCCGACGCCCGTCAGCACCGGAAACGCCAGTGCCGGGCCGGCCCACAGGAATACCGCCGCCGCCAGCTTGACGTCGCCTCCGCCGATCCAGCCCGCGTGGCGCATGCCGCCGAACAGCAGCAGCATCGCCGCGCCGGTCGCGACATGGCCCGCCAGCGGCGCGAACCCGTCTCGCGCGAGCGCCGCCGCGACGAAATACAGCGCCGCGAACGCCAGCACCGCGCGATTGGACAGGCGCCGGTCGCGCAGATCCTGCGCGGCGAGCGAGGCCAGCAAGACCGTGGCCACCGACTGCACGAGAGTGAGCATGGGAGAGCCGTCCGTCGACACGCCCCGGCCGGATACGTTCTACCGCTGCAGATCCCGGTGTTCGTCGGTGGCGCGCGGGTTCAGGGGATCAGATCAGGCTCGTCACCTTGTTGATCAGTGTCGTGAACACGCTCGGCAAGCCGCCGCTGGTGCTGCTGAGGATCACGCCGACCGCCGCCAGCGCGACGACGACGATACCGGCCAGCACGGCGTATTCGAGCGAGCTGACGCCGCGTTCGTCACGCAGCAGGGACTTGACGTATTGCAGCATGGCAACCTCCGTGTAACGGGTCGGGACCGACCGTTGAACGCAAAGACGCTCCGTTGCTCCGGTGGTTGCGCAGGGCATTCGCCCATTGCTATCCATGCGTGCGACCCTGGCACAAGGTCGCTCGCATCCCCCGGAATCCTCTCGACTACTGCAACACGCGGTGTGCAACGACGACATCGGTCGTTGCGTGCCTGCATTCCTGGTGCGGGCTTCCCCGCACGATGCAACCGCGCTGATTCGTCTAGGGTATAGACAATTTTTCAGGCGAATTCAAATTATTTGGCGTCGGAATGCATTTATGGATTTCACCGTGCAACGATGAAAGCGATTCCGTTCATTTGCGGTCATTTTTTCTCACATCACATCGAATGGTTCGCGTATCGGAACAGGCATGGCGACTGTTTCGGAGCATGATTTACCGACCGGAAGCCGAACCGTTTCCATTCGATTTACCGGCATGCCGGGGCGCTTCACATGCGCCCGCCGCGCCCCGCCCGACCGGCCGTCCCGGCAATCATGGCGGGCCCGCATCACATTTCCCCGATTACCCGGCCCCGTTTTCCCACCCTGATCCTGCAAGCGGTCCTCACTCGAATTCATGCTCGTCGCCATCGCGATTTTCCAATCGGCGATTTCCTGATTCGGCATCCGGTTTCAATCGACATGATTGGAATCCTGAATAAATGTCCTATGCATGTGAATGCGATTCTCGTTCATATGGAACGAAACGGCCGGCGCGGCAACCCGCAAAGCGGCGATAAGCATAGTTCAAATCGTTTCTTGTCCGGCCCCGGCCCGTCATCGAGAATGCGCCGACGGGCTACGGCCCGGCCTCGCTCCCCAACGTTCCGGATCATCGATTCATGCTTCCACTGCGCCTGCTTCGATCGCTGCTGATCGCATCCGTCTTTGCGTTGCCGGCCGCCGCCGCGCACGCCGACAAGCCCGCCACCATCCGCATCGGCGTCGCCCAGCAAGGCGCCGGCGATCCGCCGACGTTCGGCGGATCGAGCGCCGCCACCGCGCAACTTCAGCAACTGGTCGAAAAGGAGTTCGCGGCCGACGGCATCAAGGTGCAATGGCTGTTCTTCAAGGGCGCGGGGCCGGCCGTCAACGAGGCGATCGCCAACAAGGCGCTCGACTTCGCGTACCAGGGCGACCTGCCCGCCGTGCTCGCGCGGGCGAACGGGATCAAGACGCGCCTGCTGCTCGCCGCGAGCGTGCGCTCGGGCGTCAAGATCGCGGTGCCGCCCGACTCCACCATCCGCTCGATCAAGGACCTGAAGGACCGCCGCGTATCGATCTTTCGCGGCACGAACCTGCAGCTCGTCGCCGACAACGCGCTCGCGAAAAACGGCCTCGGCGAACGCGACCTGCGCGTGATCAACCTTGACTCCGCGAGCTCGCTCGCCGCGCTCGCGTCGAAAGGCATCGACGCGTCGGTGGGCGACTACCAGCTGTACAAGCTGCGCGACGCGGGGCTCGCGAAGATCATCTACGAATCGCAGAACGACGGCCCGCAACTCACGCGCCAGACCCACCTGCTCGTGCTCGACGATTTCGAGCACGCGCATCCGGACATCGTGCAGCGCGTCGTCAACGCGCTCGTGAAGGGCGCGCAATGGTCGTCCGATGAAGCGAACCGCGATGCGCTGTTCAAGCTGTGGGCAAAAAGCGGCGTGCCGGTTTCGTCGTGGCAGGCCGACTATGCGAACCAGCGCCTGAAGGATCGCTTGTCGCCGTTGATCGATCCGTTCGTCGTCGCACGCTACAAGTCCGTCGCGCAGGACGCGCTGGCGCTGAAGCTGATCCGCCAGCCGGTCGACGTCGATGGCTGGTTCGAGCCGAAGTATCTCGACAATGCGCTGCGCACGCTGAAGCTCGAAAGCCACTGGCAACGCTACGACGCGGCCGGCAAGCCCCTTTCCTGACCCGGACCCGCCCCGATGAGCGACACCACCTTTTCCATCCCGTCATCCGGGCGCCATGCGCTCGCCGTACCGCCGCACCGTGCGGCGGGCGTGAAACGGTGGTCGTGGCGGCTCGCGCCGTGGCTGCTGCCTGCGTTGCTGTTCGCGCTGTGGAGCGTCGGCAGCGCGCGTGGCTGGATCGCGCCGCAGATCCTCCCGCCGCCCGAACGCGTGTTCGACGCGCTCGCGGATCTCGCGACGAGCGGCGATCTCGTGCGCCACACGCTGATCAGCCTGCAGCGCGTGCTGGTCGGGTTCGCCGCCGGCACGCTGCTCGGTTTCGCGACCGGCGTCGCGATCGGCCTGTCGCGCACGCTCGAAGCCTACGTGCTGCCGAGCTTCAACGCGCTCGTGCAGATTCCGGTGCTCGGCTGGCTGCCGTTCCTGCTGCTGCTCGTCGGCGTCGGCGAACCGCTCAAGTACCTGCTGATCGCGCATGCGGCGCTCGTCCCCGTCACGCTGAGCGCGTTGCAAGGGTTTCGCCAGACCCCGCCCGCGCTCGACGAAGTCGCACGCGTATTCGGCTACACGCGCCGGCAACGCATCGTGCACGTCGTGCTGCCCGCCGCGATCCCGACGCTCGCGACCGGCGTGCGGCTCGCGTTCACGAAGTCGTGGCTCGCGCTCGTCGTCGTCGAGCTCGTCGCATCGTCCGAAGGGCTCGGCTACCTGATCGTGTACGGGCGGCAACTGTTCCAGCTCGACCTCGTGATGGCGGCCGTGATCGTCGTCGGGGCGGTCGGCCTGCTGATCAACCGGCTGCTCGATGCGCTCGAAGCGCGCTTGCGCCGCGGCGTGCCGTCCGCGTTCCGCGGCTGAACCGCCGCCCCTGCCCGCGCAATCGAAGGAGATTCACCCGTGACGCATTCCGCCTCGCCGGACGCTACCTCGCCGGCCGCCACGGCCGCCCGCCGCCTGCATGCGCCCGACTGGCGCGGCTTCGTGCTGCCGCTCGTCGCGTTCGCGCTGTGGTGGGCGATCGCTTCCGCGCACCTCGTGAGCAGCGGGCTGCTGGTCGGCCCGGGCGACGTGCTGCGTACCGCGTGGGCGCAGGCCACGAGCGGCGCACTCGGCCGCGCGCTGTCCGCGTCGCTCGCGCGTGAAGCCTGCGGTTTCGCGCTCGGTGCGACGGGCGGGCTGCTGCTCGGCGCCGCGCTCGGGCTGTCGCGCGTCGCGGCGCGGATGGTCGGCCCGAGCTTCGACACGTTCAAGCAGATCTCGCTGTTCGCATGGATTCCGCTGATTTCCGTGTGGTTCGGCCTCGGCGACGTCGCCAAGGTCGTGTTCCTGTCGCTCGCCGCGCTGCTGCCCGTCGCCGCGCACACCTGCGACGGCATTCACGCGGTGCCGCGCGCGTATGTCGACGTCGCCCGCGCGCTGCGCTACTCGCGGCTCCAGCTCGTGCGCTACGTGATCCTGCCGGCCGCGCTGCCGTCGATCTTCACCGGGCTGTATCTCGGGCTGATCTATTCGTGGCTCGCAACGCTCGGCGCCGAATACCTGCTGGTCGCCGGCAGCGGCATCGGCAACACGCTGATCGACGGCAGCGAGCAGTTCCGGATGGATCTCGTGCTGTTCGGGATCATCGTCGTCGGCGTGACCGGCTGGGCCCTGAACGCGGTCGCGCGTGCGATCGAACGCAAGGTGCTGGCCCGGCGCGGCGACCTGCCGCGCTGATCGCCCTTTCCCTCCCCCGCCACACCTTCCTCGCACCGCCATGACGACCCTCGCCTCCGATTCGCTCGACATCCTCCACGTGAGCAAGCACTACGCGCAACGCGGCGCCGCGCTCGCCGTCCTCGACGACGTGTCGCTGCACGTGCGCGCCGGCGAATTTGTGACGATCGTCGGCGCGAGCGGTTGCGGCAAGTCGACGCTGCTGCGGCTGATCGCCGGGCTCGATGCCGACTACTCGGGCGAGATCCGGGCCGGTGCCGAGCGCGTGCGCGACACGTCGCTGCAGCGCGGGATCGTGTTCCAGGATCACCGGCTGTTCCCTTGGCTAACCGTCGCGCAGAACATCGAGGCCGCACTGCGCAACGCGCCGCTCGACGCGGCCGCGAAGCGACGCGCGGTCGCGGATCACATCGCGCTCGTCGGGCTGAACGGCTTCGAGCACGCGTATCCGAACCAGTTGTCGGGCGGGATGGCGCAGCGCGTCGCGATCGCGCGCGGCCTCGTGAACCGCCCGCGCGTGCTGCTGCTCGACGAGCCGTTCGGCGCGCTCGACGCGCAGACCCGTGCGCGGATGCAGAACGAACTGCTGCGCATCTGGGAACAGGAGCGCATCACGATGATCCTCGTCACGCACGACGTCGACGAAGCCGTGTATCTCGGCGACCGCGTCGTGACGATGGCGCCGCGCCCGGGCCGCATCGAACGCATCGTCGATGTCGCATTGCCGCGCCCGCGCCGGCGCGATTCGCCGGAATTCGCGCGGCTGCGCGACACCGTGCTCGCCGATTTCGACGACAGCGACCCGCCGGGCGACGATCGCCCGGGCGGCAAGCGGATCGACACGCCCCGCCCGCACCGGATCGGCGAATGGCGGCTGGCGTGGTAGCTCGCACGACGCGGCACATTGCTCAGCATGACGACGCATATCGATCATCGCTGCGCACACGCTAAGGTTGTGACGATTCATCGGTTCCGGTTCCGCGCGGTCCCTGCTTGAATGGAGACTCGACCGATCCGACTCCAGGAGATTCCCGATGTCCGAAGTCCAGCACGCCGCTCATCCGTCTTCGCATGCTTCGCACGCCGCGCCGCGCACGGCCGCCGCCCCGCTCCAGCTTCGCCAGGTCGCCGGCAGGATCGGCGCCGAGATCGCCGGCGTGCGGCTGTCGGGCACGCTCGACGACGCGACATTCGACGCGATCCAGGCCGCGCTGCTGCGCCACAAGGTGCTGTTCTTCCGTGGCCAGCAACATCTCGACGACACCGCGCAGGAAGCATTCGCGCGCCGCTTCGGCAATATCGTCGCGCACCCGACCGTGCCGTCCGCCGACGGCAGCGCGCATCTGCTCGAACTCGATTCCGCGCACGGCGCGCGCGCCAATTCGTGGCACACCGACGTGACTTTCGTCGATGCGTACCCGAAGATCTCGATCCTGCGCGCCGTCGTGATTCCGCCGTTCGGCGGCGACACCGTGTGGGCCAACACGGCCGCCGCGTACACGAACCTGCCCGACCCGCTGCGCGCGCTCGCCGACACGCTGTGGGCACTGCATACGAACGCGTACGACTACGCGTCGACCCACGTGCATGCCGACGATGCGCAACTGAAGCGCTACCGCGAAGTGTTCACGTCGACCGTCTACGAAACCGAGCACCCGGTCGTGCGCGTCCATCCGGAAACCGGCGAACGCACGCTCGTGCTCGGGCATTTCGTGCAGCGGCTCAAGGGGCTGTCGGCGCAGGATTCCGCGCACCTGCTGCAGGTGTTCCACGAACACGTGACGCGCCTCGAGAACACCGTGCGCTGGAACTGGCAGGAAGGCGACGTCGCGATCTGGGACAACCGCGCGACGCAGCACTACGCGATCAACGACTACGGCGATGCGCGCCGCGTCGTGCGCCGCGCGACCGTGCACGGCGACGTGCCGGCCGGCATCGACGGCCGCCAGAGCGTCCTGCTGAAGGGGCCGGGCGCGACGCTGCAATAACGCGCGTGCACCACGGCGGCGGCGCTCCGTGCGCGCCGCCGCGCCCGCTCCGCTTTCCGCCACCGGACACCGACCATGCACTCCCCGCCACCGGGCCGACGCGCACACGCGCAACGATGTCGGCCCTCCGCCCCGTTCACTTCCGCCAGGAGCGTCGCATGAGCGCCCTACTCGAACCCGCCGCCCAGCCGGTCGACGTGATCCCGCTGTCCGCCCACATCGGTGCGGAAATCCGCGGCGTCGACCTCACGCAACCGTTGACCACGCCGCAGATCTCGGCGATCCGCGCCGCACTGCTGAAATGGCGCGTCATCTTCTTCCGCGAGCAGTTCCTCACGCACGAACAGCATGTCGCGTTCTCCGCGCAGTTCGGCGAGCCGACGGTCGGCCACCCGGTGTTCGGGCACGTCGACGGGCATCCGGCCGTGTACTCGGTCGCGAAGCATCGCAAGGCGACCCGCTTCGAAGGCGAGCCGGTGCGCCGGCCGTGGACCGGCTGGCACACCGACGTGACGGCCGCCGTGAACCCGCCGTGGGCGTCGATCCTGCGCGGCGTAACGATCCCGCCATACGGCGGCGACACGCACTGGACGAACCTCGTGCGGGCGTACGAGACACTGTCCGCGCCGCTGCGCGGCTTCGTCGACGGCCTGCGCGGCATTCATCGCTTCACGCCGCCGGCCGGTGCGCGTGCCACCGGCGCGTTCGACGAGGCGGTCGAACGCCGCCCGCTCGTGACCGAGCATCCGCTCGTGCGCGTGCATCCGGAGACTGGCGAACGCGCGCTGTACGTGAGCCCGAGCTTCCTGAAATCGATCGTCGGGCTGACGCCGCGCGAGAGCCAGGCATTGCTCGAACTGCTGTGGGAACACGTGACGCGGCCGGAATTCACGATCCGCTTCAAGTGGGAACCGCGCAGCATCGCGTTCTGGGACAACCGTGCGACCGCCCACCTCGCGCCCGTCGACATCTTCGATCTCGACTTCGACCGCCAGCTCTATCGCACGACGCTCACCGGCGACGTGCCGGTCGGCCCCGACGGCCGGCCGTCGGTCGCGCTCGAAGGCTCGCCGGTCGAAGCCGCGGCGGCGGTCGCGCTCAACTGAACTGCACTGACGGCAGCCGGCGCGCACTGCATCGCGCCGGCCTTTCCCGCCGTCACGCCACGCGGACGAAAGCACCGTCCGCGCGGCCCTCCCGTCAATCCAGCCACACCCCGTCGAAGCGGTGCCCGCCGAGCGGCGAGAACGTCAGCCCGTGCACGCGCTTGGACACCGGCAGCGACACGATCGACGTCGCGATCGGCGTGAACGGCACCTGGTCCTTGAACACGACCTGCGCCTGCTCGTACAGCGCCGTGCGCTTCGCGACGTCCGCATTGGAACGCGCCGCGTCCACCAGCTTCTCGAAATCCTGGTTGCACCATTTCGCGAGATTGCTGCCGTGCACCGCGTCGCAACCGAGCAGCGTGCCGAGCCAGTTGTCGGGGTCGCCGTTGTCGCCCGACCAGCCGTACAGGATCGCGTCGTGCTGCCCGTCGTGCTTCGCGCGGCGGTTGTATTCGCCCCACTCGTAGCTGACGATCTTCGCGCGCACGCCGATCTTCGCCCAGTCCTGCTGGATCAGCTGCGCCATCAACTGCGCATTCGGGTTGTACGGGCGCTGCACCGGCATCGCCCACAGCGTCAGGTCGAAGCCGTTCGGGAACCCGGCCTGCGCGAGCAGCGCCTTCGCGGCCGCCGGATCGCGCGGCGCATCCTTCAGGCGCGGGTTATATGACCATTGCGACGGCGGCATCGGGTTCGTCGCGATCTTCGCGTCGCCGTTGAACACGGTCTTCACGATCGCCGACTTGTCGATCGCGATGTCGAGCGCGCGGCGCACGTCGACGCGATCGAGCGGCGCATGCTGCGTGTTGTACGCGACGAAGCCGACGTTGAAGCCCATCCCCGAGAACAGCGTCAGCTTCGGGTCGCGCCGCACCGTGTCGAGGTCGGCAGGCCGCGGGAACACCGATATCTGGCATTCGCCGGCCACCAGCTTCTGCAGGCGCGCGGCCGGATCGGGCGTGATTGCGAACACGAGACGCGAGAGCTTCACGTCGTCCGGCTTCCAGTAGTCGGGGTTCGCGTCGTAGCGGATCAGCGCATCCTTCTGGTACGTGCGCAGCAGGAACGGCCCCGTGCCGACCGGGAACTGATTGATGTCGGCTTCGCGATGGCGTGCCGTGAGCTGCGACGCATACTCGGCCGACAGGATCGACGCGAACGCCATCGCGAGATTGCGCACGAACACGACGTCCGGCGTCTTCAGCACGAAGCGCACCGTGTAGTCGTCGACCTTGTCGATGCGCTCGACGTTGCGGTCGAAACCGAGGTCGCTGAAATACGGGAAGCTGACCGGATAGGCCTTGCGGAACGGATCGTCCGGATCGAGCATCCGGCGGAACGTGAAGACGACGTCGTCGGCCTGGAACGGCCGCGTCGGCGTGAACCACGCGGTGGTCTGGAATTTCACGCCACGCCGCAGGTGGAACGTGATCGTGCGCTGGTCGGGCGACACGTCCCAGCTCGTCGCGAGCGACGGCTCGAGATCGAGCGTGCCGCGCTTGAACTGCACGAGCCCGTTGTAGACCGTGTACGTGCTCGCGTCGAAATCGGTGCTCGTCGTGTGCTGGCCCGGATCGAAGCCGGCCGGGCTGCCTTCGGTGCAATACACGAGCGTCTTGCCGGACGGTGCGGCGAGCGCCTGTGTGGCCGCGCCGGCGAGCAGCAGCGACGCCGCGATGCAGCGCAGGGCCGTCGCGGCATGGGGGATGCCACGCGCACGACGCGCAGCGGGCGAAACGAAAGCGTTCTTCATGGTGGCGGAGATGAGAGAGGGCTGTCATGCGAATGACGACGGCCGATCTTCGCGCGCATCCCGCCGATCGCTTACCAATTAATTTCGCGTTGCTTATCGCCGTGGATGCATCCCGCTGCCCGTGCATGAAAACGTCCATGCGAGCGCCGGGCGGCCTTCTCGCGCCGCCGCCTTCCGGCCCCCTGCAGACTCTCCCGAAATGGCGCATCGTAGCGGCTGGCACACGCCGGCACGGGCGCGCCGGGATCCGCCCGGCACCGTCGCGCCGCCGTTTCCTGGAGGACATACACGATGTCGATCCGCCCCGATACGTCTTCTCGTCCCGTGAAATCGCCGGGCCCCGATCATCCGATCACGGTCGAACCGCATCCGCGGCGCGTCGTGGTCAAGGTGGCCGGCAAGGTCGTCGCCGATACGCGCCGCGCGCTTGCGCTGCGCGAAGCCAGCTATCCGGCCGTGCTCTACATCCCGCGCGAGGACGCCGACATGTCGCTCCTGCAGCGCACCGATCATTCGACCTATTGCCCGTACAAGGGCGACTGCGCGTACTACTCGATCCCGGCCGGCGGCGCGCGTGCGGCCAACGCCGTCTGGACCTACGAGGCGCCGTATCCGGCCGTCGATGCGATCCGCGGGCACCTCGCGTTCTATCCGGATCGCGTCGATTCGATCGAGGAAAGCCCGGCCGGCTCAGATTGAGCGTCGCGGCAGCCGTGCGTCTGACGCCGGGCGGCTGCGCGAGCGACGCAGCGATTTCGCCTGCCCTGCCCGCCCTGCCGGCTCGGTCCGGCGGTTCGTGTGCTCGCCACCGACCCGACCGACGCCACCGGGTCCGCCGCTGATTTGCATATGCGCATTCGTTGGTTGGCCGCCGGCGCACGCGGACGTATCGTCACGAGTCCGGCGCGGGCCGGCCCGTGGCGTGCAGCGCCCGCATCCGGCCCCGCCCTGCGCCGACCGCGCGCCTTTCGCGCGCGGCCCGCTCCTTCGCACGCAGGACGCCTCGATGAACGACACACCGCACGCAGACGTTGAACCGACACCGGCGAACCCGCATCGCCGCCAGTGGCTGCAAGGCGCGGCCGCCGGGCTGGCCGGGCTCGCGCTCGGCCCGCTCGCGGGCCTGCCCGCGCACGCGCAAGACAGCGGCACGCGGCTGCGCGTCGGTTTCCAGAAATACGGCAACTTCGTCGTGCTCAAGGCGCGCGGCACGCTGGAGAAGCGGCTCGCGAGCCAGGGCGTCACCGTGCAATGGCTCGAATTTCCGGCCGGCCCGCAATTGCTCGAGGGCCTGAACGCCGGCGCGATCGACGTCGGCACGGTTGGCGAAACGCCGCCGATCTTCGCGCAGGCGGGCGGCGTCGATTTCGTCTACATCGGCAACGAGCCGCCCGCGCCGCAGGGCGAGGCGATCGTCGTGCTGCCCGATTCGCCGATCCGCAACGTCGCGCAGCTGCGCGGCAAGAAGGTCGCATTCAACAAGGGTTCGAACGTCCACTTCCTGCTGGTGAAGGCGCTCGAACACGCGGGCCTCACGTATGCCGACATCCAGCCGATCTACCTGACGCCCGCCGACGCGCGCGCCGCGTTCGTGCAGCGCAACGTCGATGCATGGGTGATCTGGGATCCGTACCTGGCCGCCGCCGAGCGGCAGATCGGCGCGCGCGTGATCGCGAACGGCGAAGGGCTCGTGCGCAATACGCAGTACTACCTTGCCGCGCGCAAATACGCGTCCGCTCACCCGCAGGTGGTGCGCGCGCTGCTCGAAGAAGTCGACGCGGTCGACCGCTGGGCGCGCGACCATGTGCCGGAAGTCGCCACGCAACTGTCGCCGCTCGTCGGCCTCGACGCGCCGACGCTCGAAGTCGCGCTCAAGCGCGCGGGCTACGGCGTGCAGCCGATCAGCGACGCGACGCTCGCCTATCAGCAGAACATCGCCGACACGTTCAGCGCGCTGAAGCTGATTCCGGGCAAGCTGTCGGTCGCGAGCGCACGCTGACGCACCGCCGCGACCGACGCACGGCGCGGTACGCGTGCATCAGCACACGGGTGCCGCGCCGACGCGCCGCCATTCGTCGTAGTCGGTGACGAGGCCCGCTTCGTCAACTGCGACATCGGCCGCATACGTGCCGCTTTCGTAGCGGTACACGTGCTCCGCCGTACGCGTATAGCGCTGCTCGCCGCGCACGAACGCGAAATCCGGAAAGCGCAGCCACGCGGTATGAATCACCGCCGCCTCGCCGACGGCCAGTCCGAGCCGGCGGATCGGCAACGTATTCGTCGATGGGCTGAAGCCGAGATCGATATCGGTCGCGCCCGCGAGCGCCGGTACGTCCACGCCATCGATCGTCCATCGCCCTGCTTCGCACGCGATATCCCACTGCCGCGGCGGCTGCGTGCCGCCCCACTGCGTGATGCGTGCCGAGCGCGTGAGCCAGTCGGCGCCGCATGCGATCGCATAATCGATGCGAAACGGCGAGCCGTCGATCGCGCCCGACACCGAACCCGACAGGTCGATTCCGGATCGCGACTCGACGAGCCGGCACCATTCGGCCGCCTGCCACGTCTGCACGATCTGCCATGCGACGCAGCGCGTGCGCACCGCTTCATCCTGTTGCGTCATGTCATCGTCTCCATTCGATCGCACGGAAGCGAATTGTCACTCATCGCTCCGGCGAACACACGCGACTCCGGCAACCGATGGTCAGTATCGGTTCAACGCGCACCTTCGGGCTGCCCTGCTTTGGTACCATCCGTCGATCGGCATCAACCGGAACCGGACAAGGGGCGCGACTTCATGGATTTGCTGGCGACGATGCGCATCTACGTCAGGGTCGTCGAGCGCGGGACGATGTCCGGCGCGGCGCGGGATCTCGACATGGGCCAGCCGGCCGTCAGCGAGCGCATCGAGCGGCTCGAGAAACATCTCGGCACACGGCTCCTGTTGCGCAGTGCGCGCACCCTCGCGTGCACGGAAGAAGGCCGGATCTTCTACGAACGCAGCAAGGAACTGCTCGAAGCGGCCGACGATGCGGTCGCATCGGTGTCGAAGACGGAAAACGCGCTCGACGGCACGATCCGGCTCGCGGCGCCGCAATGCTTCGGCGAGATCGTGCTGCCGGGCGTGCTGATGCATGTCCGCACCGCGTATCCGAATCTGCACATCGACCTGGTCCTGAACGACGACATCGTCGATCC
Source organism: Burkholderia lata (assembly GCF_902499335.1). GTDB lineage: Bacteria > Pseudomonadota > Gammaproteobacteria > Burkholderiales > Burkholderiaceae > Burkholderia > Burkholderia lata_B. The sequence goes on from NZ_CABVQK010000008.1 coordinate 439,741, forward strand.
CGTCACGGAAGGTGTCGACATCTCGATCCGCGTCGGACAGCTCGGCGACGGCGGGTTCGTCGCGCATCCGGTCGGCGCGGTCGGCCGCCGGCTCGTCGCCGCGCCGTCGTATCTCGAGCGGCATGGCCCGATCGACACGGCGGCCGATCTCGCGAACCATCCGTTCATCCGCGTGAAAGGCGTCTTCGCCAGCGAACGGCTGCCGCTGCAGCGCGCAGGCGACGCGCTCGAATACGCGCGCATCCGCACGATCATGACGACGAGCCACTGGCGCCCGATGTTCGACACGATCGTGGCCGGCGGCGGCATCGGCGTGGTCCAGCAGCCGGCCTGCGCCGAGGCGCTCGAGGCCGGCACGCTCGTCGAGCTCCTGCCGCGGTACGCGATTCCCGACTTCGCGCTCAACGTGCTCGTGCACGCGCAACGGCCGCTGCCGCCGCGCGTGCGGGCCGTCGTCGACCTGCTGAAGCAGGACATCCCGCCGCTGCTGGCCCGCGCTGCCCGATAACGGCGGCGACCGCCGCCCCCGTCACGCCTGCAGCGACTTCCCCGGCTCCTTCACGTGCGCGTCGACTTCCATCTGGTAGAAGCGCGCGCTGACGAAGCCGAACAGCGTCCAGCCCAGGAACACGCACAGGCCGCCGAGCATCAGCGCCTGCTCGCCCGAGCTGAACAGCGCATAGAAGCTGTACGCGGTGGCCACCATCGCGATCGCGTTGGTCAGCAGCGCCTTGGCCGGCGGCACCTTCGCGACCTTCTGGATCGTGATCAACGCGGCCATCGACATCACGTAGGGCACGAGGTTCGTGACGACCGCCAGATCGACGATCTTCTGGAACTGGCTGCTCAGTTCCGGGCTGATCGTCATCAGCGCCAGCGCGACCTGCGCGACCAGCAGGATCACCATCCCGACGATCGGCGTGCCGGTGCGCGTCGCACGCGCGAACACCGGCAGGAAGTAGCCGACATCCGCCGAACTCTTGAACACCTGCGCGACCGTGAACTGCCAGCCGAGCAGCGAGCCGATGCACGCAATCACCATCAGCGCGGTGACGATCGTGCCGACCGTCGGCGTGAACATCGTCGCGAATGCGATGCCGAACGGCGCGTTCGACTTCGCGAGGATCGCGTTGGGCACGATCCCCGCGATCACGTTGGTCGACACGATGTAGAAGATTGCCGACGCGATCGTGCCGCCCAGCACGGCGATCGGCACGTTGCGCTCCGGATTCTCGACGGCATCCGAGTTCGCGCACGCCGATTCGAGCCCGAGGAACGCCCACAGCGTCACCGCGATCGAGCTGCCGACGGCCGGCCCGAACGGTATGTTGTTCGGGTTCCACGCGGCGCCCCAGGTCGCGCCGCTGAACCAGAACCAGCCGATCAGCGACACGACGACGACCGGAATGATCACGCCCCACACCGTCACCGCGCCGATCCGGCCGGTGATGCGCGAGCCGCCGAAGTTCGCGACCGTCGTCAGCACGAGCAGGAAGATCGTCCACAGGCCGGTCTGCAGCGGCGACAGCGTCGCGTCGAACAGCACGGTGCCGTAGCCGACCGCCGTGACGCCGATCGCGACGTTGGCGATCACGAGCGACAGCCCGTACGTGTAGTTCGCCATGTAGTTGCCGGCCTTGCCGAATGCGTATTCCGCATAGCCGCCCATCCCGCCCGGCTTGCGGCTCAGCATCCCGCAGCGCGCGAACGCATAGGCCAGCGCGAGCGAGCCGCCGGCCGTGACGATCCACGACAGCAGCGAGATCGTGCCGACCTGCGCGAGCTTCGACGGCAGCAGGATGATGCCCGAGCCCATCATGTTGACCGCCGTGAGGATGGTCAGCTGCCAGACGTTCATCCGGTTCTTCGGCGCGGCCGCGGTGGCCGCGCCGGACATGCTCGCTGCGTTTTCCATGATGTCGATCCTTCGATGTGAGGCCGTCGCGCGGCCGGTCGCTCGTTCAGGCCGTCAGGCAGTAAACGCGGTACGTGCCGTCCTCGACTTCCACGCCGTGCGTGTCGTGCGCGAAGCCCGGGAAGCGCCGGTCGTACGCTTCGAGCGCCTTCAGGTAGCCGAGCACCGGGCCGTCCGCCGGCCCCGCGTTCTCGCCCGGCATCAGCAGCGGAATGCCCGGCGGATACGGCACGACGCCGGTGGCGACCGTGCGCCCGGCCAGCTCCTCGAGCGTGACCTGCTCGACGCGGCCCTGCACCAGATGCTCGTACGCGCGCACCGGGCTCATCTCCGGCTTCGGCAGGATCGAGAACGCTTCCGACATCAATCGCGTCGTACCGAGCTGCTCCATCGCCGCGAACATCGTGTCGGCCAGGTCCTTCAGCCCCATGCCCGCATAGCGCGAGCGATGCTCCTTCACGAGCGACGGAATCGCCATGTCGAGCGGCAGGTTCGCATCGTAGTCGCGCTTGAAGTCGCACAGCGCGCTGACGAGCGAGCCCCACTTGCCCTTCGTGATGCCGATCGAGAACAGGAACAGGATCGTGAAGTCGGTCGTCTTCTCGACGACGATCCCGCGCGCATCGAGATACGCGGTCACGACGCTCGCCGGAATGCCGACCGGCATCAGCCCGCCGGCCGGCGCGACGCCCGGCGTGACGATCGACACCTTGATCGGATCGAGCATGCAGTAGCCGTCCTCGATATTGCCGAAGCCGTGCCATTGCGCGCCGGGGCGCAGCACCCAGCACGACGGGTCGCTCGCGAGCAGCTCGGGCGGCGCATCGTGGAACGGCAGCGTGCGGCCCGTGCGCGTCTCGAGCACGGTGTCGGGCTGCCAGCATTCGAAGAACCAGTCGCCCTTCGCGCCGAACTCGGCGTTCATCCGCGCAATCATCTGCCGGAACGCGACGGCCTCCTCGATCGACTCGTGCGTGAGCGCCGCGCCGCCGGGGCCGTCCATCATCGCGGCCGCGACGTCGTTCGACGCGATGATCGCGTAGTTCGGCGACGTCGACGCGTGCATCATGAACGTTTCGTTGAACTGGCCATGTGGAATCGGGTTGCGGCCGTCGCGCACGTGGATGTAAGACGCCTGCGACAGCGCGGTCAGCAGCTTGTGCGTCGACTGCGTCGCGAACACCGTCGGGCGGTCCGCACGATGGTCGCGCGGGTCGCCGTGCATCGCATGGCGATCGCGGTAGATCGGATTGAAACGTGCATAGCCGTACCAGGCTTCGTCGAAATGCAGCCGGTCGACGCTCGCGCCGAGCAGCTCCTCGACGCGCGCGACGTTGTAGCACAGGCCGTCGTACGTCGAGTTGGTGACGATCGCATGCTTTGGCTGGCGGTCGGCGAGCCCGGCCGTGAGCGGGTTCGACGCGATCGCCTCACGGACCGCCGCCTGCGTGAGGCGCTCCGACGCGATCGGCCCGATGATCCCGTAGCGGTTGCGCGTCGGCACGAGGTAGGTCGGGATCGCGCCCGACATCGTCATCGCGTGTTCGGCCGACTTGTGGCAATTGCGGTCGCACAGCGCGATCTGGTCGCGGCTCACGCTCGCCATCAGGATGATGCGGTTCGACGTCGACGAGCCGTTCGTCACGTGATACGTGCGATGCGCGCCGAACACGCGCGCCGCGTAACGCTCGCTTTCGCCGATCGGGCCCGAGTGGTCGAGCAGCGAACCGAGCTCACCGACCGAGATCGACAGGTCGGAACGGAACAGCGCTTCGCCGAAGTATTCGAAGAACGCGCGGCCGACCGGCGATTTCAGGAAGCCCGTGCCGCCCGTGTGGCCGGGCGTATGCCATGAGTATTCGTAGACGCGCGAGAATTTCGCGAGTGCGCCGAACATCGGCGGAAGCACGGTGGCGCGATAGCGTTCGATTGCCGCATGGATGCGCCCGCCGATGAAGTCGGCCGTATCTTCGAGCAGCCACACGAAATCGTCGACCTGGCCCATCACCGCGGACGGCACCGTCGATGCGACGCTGCGGTCGGCCAGCAGGAAGATCGGCACGTTGCCGTTGCGATGCCGGATCGCGTCGACCACGGCCTCGGACGGCCCGTGGCCGTCCACGCCGAGATCCCAGTCGAGCAGCACGCACTGGATCGACGGATCGGAACGGATCAGCATGATCGCATCGTCGGCCGAGGTTGCCGTGAGCACGTCGATGTCGCGCTGCGCGAGTTCCGCGCTCAGCGTGCGAACCGCACGCCCGGTCGCGGTTTCCTGCGCGATTTCGTCGTCGACCAACAGTGCGCGCATGCCGAGACGACGAATACCACCGACGGACGTATTCATGTTGTTGCCCTCGTTGTTCCGATGCTTCGTTGGGGTGATGCGTCTCACGAGCACGCGGACAGCAGGCCACGGGCGGCGGCGTGAGACGCACGCAAATCCGGTTTGATTCGCCATCCAATTCGGTGCCGACTATGCCATAGATGCCTTTTGATGAAAAGCAGACGATTCGGTGAAACGGTCGACCGTTTTCAAATCGCATTTCACGATCGGTTCATTTTGATGTGCATTGCAGCACGCCGATTTCCGATTATTAGATCGGTTTCGCCTACCAATCGGATTGACGATTCCGGTCGATTGAATTCGCCCGGTTTTGTTGCTACGATCGGCTGCGCCGTGCATTGACCGATGGCGGCTGCGCCTCGCCGCGCAAGGCTTCTTCGTGCGGCGCGCCGTTCGGCATTCAGCATTCGCGGGAGCGTTTCAATCGGCTGCAGCGCGTGTCGGATTACGCGGATTATGCGCCCGTGCGAATGCGGCTCTCGTTTTCCGCACATTTACGGGAGAGTCGCGTGAGCCTGTTGAAAATCGCAGTCGAGCCGGCGCTGATTGGCGCCTTCCTCACCACGCACGAACAGGTCGACGTATTTCAGACCGATTTCACGAATATCGCGGCAATCGTCGTCGGAATCGATTCGGCGCAACAGGTGCTTGAATCCGTCGAGAGAACCGGGTTCGCGATTCCGTTCTTCGTCGCGGTCGAGCCCAACCAGGAAGTGCCGCCGTCGATCCTGCCGAGCGCGAGCGGCGTGATCCAGCTCCGCCATGGCGGCCGCCACTACTACGGCCGGCAGATTTCCGCCGCCGCCGACATCTACAGCGAGAACCTGCTGCCGCCGTTCTTCAAGGTGATGCGCGAATACGTGCAGCGCGGCTACGTCGAGTTCGACTGCCCCGGCCACCAGGGCGGCCAGTTCTTCTCGAACCACCCGCTCGGCCGGATGTTCTTCGATTTCTTCGGCGAGACGATCTTTCGCGCCGATCTCTGCAACGCCGACGTCCGGCTCGGCGACCTGCTGATCCACGAAGGCCCCGCGCTGGAAGCACAGCGCAATGCCGCGCGGATCTACAACGCGGACAAGACCTGGTTCGTGCTGAACGGCACGTCGACGTCGAACAAGGTCGTCACGAGCGCGCTGCTCGCCCCCGACGATCTCGTGCTGTTCGACCGCAACAACCACAAGTCGGTGCACCTCGGCGCGCTCGTGCTGTCGGGCGCGCGACCGGTCTACCTCGAGACCGCGCGCAACGCGTGGGGCCTCATCGGCGGCGTCGACAGCGCGGCGCTCGACGAAGCGCGCATTCGCGACGCGATCCGCGACGTCGCGCCGGAACGCGCCGACCGGCCGCGCCCGTTCCGGCTCGCGGTGATCCAGCTCGGCACCTACGACGGCACGATCTACAACGCGCGCGAGATCGTCGACCGGATCGGGCATCTGTGCGACTACATCCTGTTCGATTCGGCGTGGGTCGGCTACGAGCAGTTCATCCCGATGATGCAGGACTGCTCGCCGCTGATGCTCACGCTCGGCCCCGACGATCCCGGCATCTTCGTCACGCAGTCGGTGCACAAGCAGCAGGCCGGCTTCTCGCAGACGTCGCAGATCCACAAGAAGGACAGCCATATCGAAGGCCAGAAGCGCTTCTGCGATCACCGGCGCTTCAACAACGCGTACATGATCCATGCGTCGACGAGCCCGTTCTACCCGATGTTCGCGGCGCTCGACGTCAACGCGCAGATGCATGCGGGCCCGGCCGGCAAGCGCCTGTGGCGCGATTGCGTCGCGCACGGCGTCGATGCGCGCAAGCTGCTGCTGAAGACCTGCCGGCAGATCCGGCCGTTCGTTCCGCAGCACGTCGACGGTCGCCCGTGGGCCGACTACCCGACCGAGCAGATCGTCGACGACCTGCGCTTCTTCCGCTTCCATCCGGCCGACACGTGGCACGGATTCGAAGGCTATGCGGACGACCAGTACTTCGTCGACCCGTGCAAGCTGCTGCTGACGACACCCGGCATCGATCGCGACACGCATGAATACGCGCCGTTCGGCGCCCCGGCGCCGATCCTTGCGCGCTATCTGCGCGAGCACGGCGTCGTGCCCGAGAAGGCCGACCTGTACACGATCCTGTTCCTGCTCACGCCGTCGGAGAGCTTCGGCAAGCTGCAGCATCTGGTCGCGCACCTCGCGCAGTTCGAGCGCCATCTCGACCAGGACACGCCGCTGCGCGAAGCCATTCCGTCGCTGTGCGAAGCGTATCCCGAGCTATACGGCAACATGCGCCTGCGGCAGCTGTGCCAGCGGATGCACGACTTCTACCGTAGCCACGACATGAAGCGTCTGCAGAAGCTGATGTTCCGTCGCACGCAGTTCCCGAAGCAGGCGATGCTGCCGCAGGCCGCGAATGCCGAGCTGATCCGCAACAACGTCGAGCTCGTCACGCTCGATCGCATCGAAGGCCGGATCGCGACGGAAGGCGCGCTGCCCTATCCGCCCGGCATCTTCTGCGTGGTGCCCGGCGAAGCATGGGGCGGCCCGGCGCTCGACTACTTCCGCGCGCTCGAAGCCGGGATCAACGCGCTGCCGGGTTTCGAACCGGAAATCCAGGGTGTCTATCTGCAAACGCAGCCGGACGGCACGAAGCAGGCTTCGGCATACGTGGTGGCAGCCGGCGCCGACGCATCACGCGCGTAACGGCGGCCTGGCGGGCGGCCACGCGCCGCTCGCGATGCTGAGCGCATCGCGAGACATGACGGGCGGCGCGACGCGCACGCCCGCCGCGTCACCACGCCTGCCGGTAGATCTCCAGCGCGTCGGCCTCCGTCACCTCGCGCGGATTGTTCACGAGCAGGCGCGTCTGCAGCATCGCATCCGACGCCATCCTCGGCAGGTCGCCTTCCCCGATGCCGACCTCGCGCAGCGTGCGCGGGATGCTCGTCGCGACGATCAGCCGGTCGATCTCGGTGATCAGCGCGTGCGTGCGCGCTTCATCGCTGCCCGTCGCCGACGGCGCGACGATCGACGCGAGCTCCGCATACAGCGGCGCGGCGGCGGGTGCGTTGAAACGCAGCACGTGCGGCAGCACGAGCGCATTCGACAGCCCGTGCGGCACATGGAAGATCCCGCCGACCGGATAGGCGAGCGCATGCACGGCCGCGACCGGTGCATTCGCGAACGCCTGCCCCGCGAACATCGCGCCGACCAGCATCGCCTCACGCACGTCACGGTTGCGGCCGTCGTCGCATGCCGCGAGCAGGTTGCGCGACAGCAGCGTCAGCGCGTGCACGGCCAGCATGTCGGACACCGGGTTCTTCAACCGCGCGGACGTATAGGCCTCGATCGCATGCACCATCGCGTCGATGCCCGTCGCGGCCGTGGCCGCGCGCGGCAGGCCGAGCGTCAGTTCGGCGTCGAGGATCGCGACGTCCGCGAACAGGTGCGGCGACACGACGCCCATCTTGCGCGCCTCGCCGACCGTGACGATCGACACGGCCGTCACTTCCGAGCCCGTGCCGGCCGTCGTCGGCATCTGCACGAGCGGCAGCCGCGCGCTCGTGACCTTGTCGACGCCATACATGTCGGCCAGCGCCTGCTGCCCCGGCGCGAGCACCGCGATCAGCTTCGCGACGTCCATCGACGATCCGCCGCCCAGGCCGAGCACGATCTCGGCATCGGCCGCGACGGCCCGTTCGGTCGCTTCCAGCACCACGTGCTCGGGCGGATCGGCGATCACGTCGTCAATCACGGTGACTTGCCAGCCTTGCGCGGCGAGGCTCTCCAGTGCGGGCGCGAGCACGCCGCTGCGATGCAGGAACGCATCGGTGACGACACACAGCCGCACGAGCGCCGGAAAGCGTTCACGCAACAACGCGCCGAGCCGGCGCGCGGCGCCGAACTCGACAACCTGCGTCGGAACGGTACGGAATTGAAACGGGTTCATCGGGTGCCTCCCGGTGGCGTCGCCGTGCCGGTGTCCGGCTGCACCATGTAGCTCGACACTTCGCGGCGATCGAGCAACGGAATGATCGCGCCGAACCCGATCCGCTGGAAATGCGGCGTTTCCCGATGCACGTCGAGGCCGTCCGCGTCGCGGTAGCGTTCGAGGATCACGACGTGGTCGGGGTTCTCCGGCGACCGGAAATACGCGTAGTCGAGATTCTTCGGCTCGGCGCGCGTGGGCGGGGCGAGTTCGCCGAGCAGTTCGATCACGCGGTCGCCGTTGCCGGGTTTTGCGTAGAAATGGGCGATAACCTGCAGGTAGGGTTCGTTCATGTTGCGCTCCGTGTTCGACTGGGGGCCGTCACGACGGGGACGCACGCAATGCGCGGCGAACCGGAGGGATTCGAGCGCGACGGCGCAACGCCGTGTCACTGGCTGGCCGTCCATTGTATTGAATCGGCACGGCCTTCGCAGTACCGCCACCGTGCCGCGAAAACCTCGCGAATCCCGCGCCGCTTTCACCGCACGGCGGATCGCAATTGGCCGCTACCCCACGATGCGCCGATGCACCGACTACCACGGCACCGTCCTCCCCAGATAGTCGAGATATTCGAGCCCCGGGCGGGCACGCTTTGCGATCAGCACATCGACGAGACTCGGCACGCTTTCCTCGATCGTCAGGCGCGCATCGGGCCCGCCCAGCTCCGTGCGGACCCAGCCGGGCGCCATCAGCACCATCGCACGCCGCGTATCGGCCTGGCGCGCCGCGAAGCTGCGCATGAACTGGTTCAGCGCGGCCTTGCTGCCGCGATAGACCTCACGCATCCCGCTGACGTTGTTCGCGACGCTGCCCTGCCCCGACGACATCGCGCCGATCAGGCCGTCCGCGATCACGAGATCCTGCAGCGTCTCGATCACGCGCATCGGCGCCAGCGCATTCGTGATCATCACGCGCACGAATTCGTCGGTCGCCACTTCGCCGATCGTTTCGGTTGGCTCGTTCGTCGTTCCCGCATTCACGAACAGCATGTCGAAACGCCGGCCCGACAGCCGCTCGCGCAACGCGGCCAGTTGCGCCGGCTCGCAGATGTCGAGCGTCTCGATGTCGAGCCGGCCGTCGAACCGGTCGGCCAGGTCGTGCAGCTTCGTGCGCTCCGACCCGGCACGCACGGTGCCCGTTACGTGCCAGCCTTTGCCCAGGAACGCCTCCGCCATCGCGAGCCCGAGGCCGCGCGACGCCGCGACAAGCAGGATCGCGGGTACGTTCCGGTTCGATACAGTTGATTGCATGGTTTCCGCCTTTGCCGGGTTTCGTCATGCAGCCACTATAGGTGCGCATCACGACAGGCGCCAGACGCACCGGATTCAACCCATAGTTGCATCGAACGCCATGCCAAACCGTGCAGAGGCGTATCCTGTCGCCATGGAAGACATCGACCTGAACCTCGTCACCGCGCTCGACGTGCTGCTGTCGGAAGGCAGCGTGACCGGCGCCGCGCGCCGGCTTGGCCTGAGCACCTCCGCGATGAGCCGCACGCTCACGCGGCTGCGGCTGTCCACCGGCGATCAGTTGCTCGTGCGCGCCGGGCGCAAGCTCGTGCCGACGCCGCACGCCGCCGCGTTGCGCGACCGCGTGCACGCGATCGCAAGCGATGCGCGCGCGGTGCTGCGGCCGGCGACGGCCGACGTGGACATGGCGACGCACACGTCCACGTTCACCCTCCGCGCGGCCGCATCGTTCATGGAAATGCTGTCCGGCCCGGTGGTCGCCGCACTCGGCGAAATCGCGCCGCAGGTGCGCATCCGCTTTGTCCCGAAGCCCGACCGCGATCCGCAGGCGCTGCGCGACGGCACCGTCGACCTGGAAATCGGCAAACGCGGCGACGATGCGCCCGAACTGCACACCCGCATGCTGTTTCACGACTGGCACGTCGCGGTGGCACGCGCCGGTCATCCGCTGTTCGCATCGGGCAGGATCACGCCCGCGCGCTACGCGGCCTGCCGTCACGTGATCGCGTCGCAACTCGGCGATTTCGGCGGCCCGGCCGGCGATTCGACCGACGAGGCCGGCCCGGACCACACCGTGTGCGTCGTCGTACCGGGCTACCCCGATGCAATGCGGGTCGCGGCCGGCACCGACCTGATCGCACTCGTGCCGCGCTCGAGCCTCGGCAACGCGTTCTCGCCGGGGCTCACGGAGGCCCTCGGGCTATGCAGCTTCGAGATCCCGGTGCGCCTGCCCGGGATTCTCGTTTCCGCGCTGTGGCATCCGCGCATGCACGGCGACCCCGTGCATCGCCGCCTGCGCGACGCGGTCATCGCCGTCTGCCAGCGCGCGTATCCGGATGCCCGCGCGCCACGCCCGCCGGCGCGCCGCACCGGCACGCGCATCGCAGGCTGACACACGGCTCAGACCAGCCGGCCGCCGCCGTCGATGTGCAGGATCTCGCCGTTCATGAAGCCGTTGCTCAGCAGGAACGCGATCGCGTCCCCCACTTCATCCGCGCGCCCGACACGGCCGCCGGGCAATGCCGACGCGGCGCCCGCGAGGATCGTGTCGCGTGCTTCCGGGCCGAACGCGTCGTACAGCGGCGTCTCGACGAAGCCGGGCGCGACGACGTTCACGCGAATCGGCTTCAGCTCCAGCGCGAGCGACTGCGCCAGCGCCTCGATACCGCGCACCGCGGCGGCAATGACGGACACGCCCTGAGCGGCCGGACGATCCGACAGTTGCCCGCCGGTCAGCACGATCGAGCCGGTCGCGGGCATCAGCGGCAACGCGGCCCGGATCGCGTAGACCGGCCCGGCGATACGCTCCTGCAGCGCGGCGAGCAGGTGATCGGGATCGGTCTCGTTCAGCTTGCCGGCAATGAACCGGCCGGCCGTGACGACCAGATGGTCGACGCGCGTGATCCCGTCGAACACGGCCTGCACCGCATGCCGGTCGGCGATGTCGGCCACCGCGATGCGCGCGCCGCCGATCGCCTGCGCGGCAGACTCGAGCTTCGCACGGGTCCGGCCGACCAGCGTGACACTGGCGCCTTTTGCCTTCGCGGCGGCCGCGGCCGCAAGGCCGATTCCGGAGCTTCCGCCGAATACCACGACGTGCGCACCGTCCAGTGCCGAAGATTGCGTTGCCTCGTTCATGTCGACTCCTCATCAGGGTTTGAAGGTTCGCGAACGTTAGGTCATTCTCGATTGCGCAGGAACGTGCGAGACTTGAATAAGGTTCATGCCATAAAGGAATAAGATGGATTCGCTGCGATCCATGCGCGTGTTCGTCCGCGCGATCGAGCTCGGCAATTTCTCGGCGGTCGCGCGCGAGGAAGGCACCGGCCAGCCGACGATCAGCAAGATCGTCGCCGCGTTAGAAAAGGAACTGGGCGTTCGCCTGCTCGAACGCTCGACCACGAGCCTCGCCCCCACCGACGAGGGCCGCCGGTTCTACGATCGCTGCAAGCGCGTGATCGACGAATACGCGAGCGCGGTGGCCGAGGTGCGCGGGCAAACGGTGCGGCCGGTCGGCAAGCTGGTCGTCAATGCGCCGCTGGGGCTGGGCGAGCTGAGGCTGAACGCGCTCGTGCTCGAATTCCTCGCCGCGTGGCCGGAGATCGAGGTCGAGCTGCAATTGACCGACCGCGTGATCGACCTGGTCGAAGAAGGCGTCGATGTCGCCATTCGCCTCGGCCACCTGCTGCCGCCGGATGCCGTGGCGCGCCACATCGCGTCGTCGTCGCGCCTGCTGGTCGCCGCGCCGGAGTATGTGTCGCGGGCACCGAGGCTCCGCCGGCCGGAAGACCTGGCGAAGCACGAGTACGTCGGCTACGCGCGCGCGGACATCGGCAACGAACTGGCCTTCGCCCGCGGCGACGAGCAGGTCGTCGTTCCGGTACGCGGCCGATATCGCGTGAACAGCTCGATGGCGTTGCGGGAATGCTTTCTGGGTGGGAACGCGGTGGGCAGCGGGCCAGCGTGGCTCGTGCAGGACCTGATCGACAGCGGGCAACTCGTGCGGTTGCTGCCGAAGTGGGACATGGTGCCGCCGCACGAGCTGCACCTCGTGTACGCGTCGCGCCGGTATCTGCCGCTCCGGACCCGCACGTTCCTGCAGTTCATGGAGCGGCGGATTCCCGAGCTGCCCGGGTTCCGTGCGACCACCGCTCCGGCCGCCACTCCGACCGCGCCCGCACCGCGGCAGGCCCGCTGACCGACGCGCGCCGCGGTCACGGCCGGCCCGGGCACCGATCCGCCACCGTTTTCCCGATCCGCCGAATCCCTGCTATTGCAGCGGCGCCGGCGGGCCGTTCGGCTAAAATGCCGCACTTTCCACCTTGTCCGGCCCGCTCGCCATGCAACCCGCCTCCCCCGCCCAACCCGCCGTCCACGGCGCCGACGCCGCAGATTCGGCCCGCGACCTCGTCTATGGCCCGAACGACCGGCCGGCGCCGATGGTCGCCTTCGTCGCCGCGCTGCAGCACCTGCTGGCGATCATCGTGCCGATCGTCACGCCCGGCCTGCTGATCTGCCAGGCGCTCGGCGTGTCCAGCCGCGATACGACCCTTATCGTGTCGATGTCGCTGGTGATTTCCGGTATCGCCACCTTCGTCCAGTGCAAGCGCTTCGGCCCGCTGGGCGCCGGCCTGCTGATTGTCCAGGGCACGAGCTTCAACTTCGTCGGCCCGCTGATCGCCGGCGGCAGCCTGATGGTCAAGCAAGGCACGCCGGTCGAGACCGTGATGGCAGCGATCTTCGGCGTCGTGATCGCCGGGTCGTTCGTCGAGATGGCCGTGTCGCGCATCCTGCCGTTCGTGAAGCGCCTGATCACGCCGCTCGTCACCGGCATCGTCGTGCTGCTGATCGGCCTCACGCTGATCAAGGTCGGCCTCATCAGCATGGGCGGCGGCTATGGCGCGATGGCCAAGGGCACCTTCGCGAGCGCGGAGAACCTGACGCTGTCGGGCCTCGTGCTCGGCACGATCATCCTGCTGAACCGCGTGCCGATCGTATGGGTGCGCAGCACCGCGCTCGTCATCGCACTCGTCATCGGCTATCTCGCGGCCGCGTTCCTCGGCCGCCTCGACTTCACCGGCATGCACCAGGCCGCGTTGTTCCAGGTCCCGACGCCGCTGCACTTCGGCATCGGCTTCTCGTGGTCGCTGTTCGTGCCGATGCTGATCATCTACCTCGTCACGTCGCTCGAAGCGATCGGCGACGTCACGGCCACCAGCAAGATCTCGAACGAGCCGGTCGAAGGCCCGGTGTGGATGCAACGGATCAAGGGCGGCGTGCTCGTCAACGGCGCGAACTCGCTGCTGGCCGGCGTGTTCAACACGTTCCCGAGCTCGGTGTTCGCGCAAAACAACGGCGTGATCCAGATCACCGGCGTCGCCAGCCGCTATGTCGGCGTCTGGATCGCGGGGATGCTCGTGGTGCTCGGGCTGTTCCCGGTCGTCGCCGGCGTGCTGCAGGCCGTGCCGGAGCCCGTGCTCGGCGGTGCGGCGATGGTGATGTTCGGCGCGGTGGCCGCATCGGGCATCAACATCCTCTCGGGCGTCCAGCTCGACCGTCGCGCGCTGCTGATCATCGCGGTGTCGCTCGCGCTCGGCCTGGGTGTGTCGCAGGTGCCGGACATCCTCAACAGCCTGCCGCACGCGCTGAAGAACGTGCTCGAATCGGGCGTGGCAACGGGCGGCATCTGCGCGCTCGTGATGAACTGGTTCCTGCCGGAAAAGAAGTAAAGGAAATGGCGGTGCGAACCGCCTGACGACGCGGCGCGTGACCGGCCGCGTCGTTCGTCATGCCAAGCAGCCTCGGGCACGCGTGCAGGCCACGCGATCAACACCCCAACCCGCGCTTTCGACGCACCCCGGGGCTGTCGCCCCCGCCACGGTGGAGATCGATCGTCAAACCCGGTCAAGCCGGCTTGGCCGATCGATTTGTGCTGGTTAGAATCACGCCATGCCCCAAGCCCCCGCCCCCAACAACACCCCCGAAACAAGCACCGTCCCGGTCAAGGAACGCGCGACCATCGTCTGCTACCGCGGCGAGCAAGTCTTGCTCGTCGCCCGCGCGGCGTCGCGCTGGGCCCTTCCCGGCGGCACGATCAAGCGCGGGGAAACGCCGCTCGAAGCCGCACATCGCGAGTTATCCGAAGAAACCGGCATCACCGGCCAGCATCTCGTCTACTCGATGCAGTTCACCGGGCTCGCCAAGATCCATCACGTGTTTTTCGCGGAAGTCGGCCCGGACCAGACGCCGCAAGCGAGCAACGAGATCGAGAAATGCAAGTGGTTTCCGATCGACAGCGTCGACGGGTTGCGCGCCAGCATTCCGACGAAGCGCATCGTCGAACTCGTTTACCAACACGAAATCACCAAGGCGTAGTGCGCTACGGACGAGCGCACTCATGAGCCGACGGCCGGCTCAAGTCGCTTTTCGTGGATCCGCGACGCGCGAACGCTCAGTGCGCGCGCTTTCTGCGTAATTCGCGTGCGGAATAAACGACGAGGAAGATGCCCAGCATCGCGGCGCCGGACGCCATGAAGTCGTTCGCGCTTCCCGAGCTGTACAGGGACTTCGGGAAAATGCCGAGACTCAATCCCGCACCAGCAAGAAGCAATCCTGCCGCCATGCCCCAGATTGGTCCGGTGGTCTTGTCGATTTTATTTTTCATACAGCACCCGTCTACAGTCATTACCTGAACGGTATCGGCAAGGGACGCCGCGTCTACCTTCAGTGATTCCACTATAGCCCGGAAAAAATTCGCAAACTTTTAGTGCTTTTCCCGATCAAGATTTTCCGATCTCGACCGCGAGGTACAGTTCGGATCGCGCAACACGATGCCGGCGGTTACGTGACGGTACTCGAAGCGTGCGGCTGCTTGCCGGATGCAGCATGTCGCTCGGCAATGCAGCCGCATCCGGAGCGTCATTGGCCGCGCCCGCCCACGTGCGGGATCACCTCGTCATAACTGATCGGCTGCGATTCGGCGTCGCATCCGTATTCGTCCGCCCAGTTTCCAATGAAAAACACCCCGCCTTTGTGCCCATGATCGACCGCGTCGTCATAGCTCGCTTGTGAGTCGAACGCCAGTTTTCGCAGCTCGCCATACTCGTGTCGATTGCCGCAGCCGAACGTCACCCGTTTGCATTGCCCGTTGTCATTCAGATCCATGTAATAGATCGAGCTACGCCTGTCGATATGTTCACCTTGCTTTAGCGTGCGCTCGTAGACACGAGCGACGGCTCCGCCCTCTCCTTCGTCGCGGCACGTCATGTCGAGCCTGTCGTAAAAGTCGTGCGCCTTCGCGTGCGAGGTGAGTTGCAGGCGAACCTTCTTGTCATCACCGACGCCCTTGGTCATGTGCCGCACGGCCTCATCGAGGACCCGGATTCCCAACCCCTGTCCTCGCGCGTTCTCGGCTACGCACAGCACGTGCAATTCAACTTGCCTGGCGATGTCGCTTCCCTTCTTCCCTGATTCCTTCGTACTGACGCTTTCGTAAGCGAATACCCCGACCGGCTTCGCCTTCTCGTACGGTGTCGCGCCGTTCGGGCCGGTGTCCTTGCAAAGGTATCGGGTCAGTTCGGGCTGATTCGGCCTCGATTTGACGAAGAGATCGGCGCCGTCTCGCTGCCGCGTGAGCGGGTTGTCGTGGAGCGGGTAATAGTTGCCATACAGCCAGTAATCGTCGGCACGAGCCCAGTCGGGTCTGCACAGCGAGTTGACCGTATTGTCGACATCGCCGGCGCTTTGCAGATGATGCAGCTGTTTCCCCCACGTCGAGTTCAACTCGCGCCCCTCTTTCACGGCGACAGGCCGGCAATCGATTTCCGCCGATGCGTGCCCTGGCAGGGTGCCGACCGCAATCGCGACCGCAATCAGCGCACCCCGTTTCGAAACGAATTCACCCCAGATTCGCGTGTTCATGATATTGCCCTCCGTTGGTTGGTCAGTCTTCGCTGCATGCCGCGCGCTCACAGGCACATCACCTTCTTCGCGATCGCCCATCGGCGCATCCGGTCTTCGAGTCCATTGACACCGCCGTTGATGCGTCTCGTCAGCAACGCGAAATCGCCAGAATCGGCGAGCGCGTTGCAGCCGTGCCGCTCCCACCACCAGGCCGCCGAGCGCGCGGCCAGCAGCTCGTGTTCGAGGCGTTCCGGCTCGCGCTCGAGATCGGCGCCGAGTGCGTGGCCGCATTCGCGATAGTTCGCACGCCCCGTGATCTGAATGAGCCCGCGTCCGAGGAAGCGCCGGCCGTCGCCCGGCTGAACGTTGCCGAGCGCCGCAGCCTTGCGCGAAGGCGGTTCATAGGCGCGCTGCGCGGGCGTCGGCCCCCACAGCTCGCGCGTGAGCGTGAAGCCGAGCGTCTCGTGGCCCGTTTGCGCGACGAACGCCGCCATGCGCGCGTTGGTCGAAATGCCGAACTCGGCCATCGCGGCGGCAAACGCCGGATGCCAGCGTTGCGCGAGCGCGCCGGATATCGCGGCAGCGGCCCGGAATTCATCGAGTGTCATCGTGTTCTCCTTGCGGCGCATGGGCGGGCGGGACAGTAGCAAGTGCACCCGGCGGTGATGAATCGGTCGAGACAGTCGCCGCGGCTCCACCGTCGATGAGCGTCCCAAGCGGATTGCGCGGCGACGGCGGCGTGTCGTGCGCTGCATCCGACGCGCTACGCCGCGATTGCGCGTCCATCGCAGCAACAATCACGCGCAGCGGCTCCGGCTTGACGCTGACTTCGCCCGCGAACGGACGGTCGACGGCGAGCACGAAGAAGAACGCGAGTCCGAGCGTGAGCGCCCAGCTCGTGACGAGCGCGATGTTGAAGCGCGTGCCCGGCAGGATGTAGAGAAGCAGAAACGACACGACGCTCGCGAGCACCACCACGCCCCACAGCGTGGCCGGCATCGCGACGTCGAGCGTCAGCAGGCGCTGTTCGCGATGCTTCGCCATCTCGTTCACGCGCGCGAGCACCTCGCCGAGCAGCACGCGCTGCCGCTCGCTGCGCGGCTCGATCTGGTTGGTCATGTCGAACAGGTGATCGAAGCGGGCCGCCGCCTGCGCATCGGCACTCGCCTGCTGCTGCATCTTCGGCCACTCGTAACGGACGACCCCGTCGAGATACGCACGCAGCGCGCCCGATGCGGCATCCGCGACCGGGTCGCCGAACGCGACGAGATCGCGCGACAGTTCGCCGGCCGCGGTCGCTTCGGCGTCGACCGTCCGCTCCGCGCCGTTGTATGCGTCCCACACGCTGATCGCCGAAAACGCGACGAGCAGCGAGTTGATCGTCGTGATGACCGATACCATCGTGATCGCCATCGCCCGCTGCTCCGGCAGCAGGTCGACGGGCAGGATGCGACGGAACAGCGCATAGCCGCCGAGCGCGGCCGCGACGGTCGCGATCACGACGAAGCCCCCCATCAGCCATGATGGCCAGTTGTAGAGAAAGAGCATGGTCATTCCCTGCTTGCGCTTGCGTTTGCGCCGTCGCGACGCCCTGCCTGCGGCATATCCGCCGACAGCATCGCGCG
Organism: Burkholderia lata; assembly: GCF_902499335.1. Lineage (GTDB taxonomy): Bacteria > Pseudomonadota > Gammaproteobacteria > Burkholderiales > Burkholderiaceae > Burkholderia > Burkholderia lata_B. The sequence continues at coordinate 457,474 of NZ_CABVQK010000008.1, forward strand.
CGTGAATTCGGCAAGCCGCTGCCTGACCGCATCGGCCGGCATCCCGGTTTCAAGCGATTGCTGAAGCCGCAACAGGTCCGCCGCAAGTTCGCTTTGCCATTGCACACGCTCGGTCGCCGCATGGGCGCGATGCGCTTCGAACGTCGCCTGCGCGGCGGCCGCCGTATCGCCACGCACGAGCGTCTCGAGCGTCTCGACGAGCCGGTGCAACAGCCGATGCACGGCCGTCGCCGAAAACCCGCCGAGCATCGCAAGCGCCGGCTTGCCGAAGCTGCGCATGCTGCCGCCGTCGTACAGGTGAGGCGGTAGCAACTCGACGAGGATCACGCCCGCGATCACGCCGAGAATCAGCCGCGCGCCGTACGACGCGTCGTACTTCGGGTCGTAGGTCGAATTCGCGACGTAGCGGTGCGCCTGGAACAGTGTTGCAAACGACGCGCCGAGCCCCGCGCAGAACAGCAGGAACAGCGCGTTCCACAGCAGCCGGGTGCCGTGCGAATCGAGAAACCCCTGATCGATGTTCGCGACCGACACTTCCGGCGACAGCGACGTCGCGATCACGGCGACCAGGAACGTCGCGGCGGACAGCGTCAGCGCGCGAATCAGCGGCACGGGTCCGAGCCACGCGAAGCGCGAGCGGACGCGCAGTTCGCGGTCGAGCAGCGTGATGGCCTGTGGTGTGGCCGGCGCGATCGCGACTGCAAGCCGGCGATGAATCGCGGCAAGCGCGTACGATGCGCCGTGTACCGACGACGCATCCGCCGCCGCGGTGTCGGCCGCGGCATGCGACACCGCGGCCATCAGCATCGACAATTGCGCGATCAGATCGGGCGCGACGGCAATCCCGTGCTGCAGCGCGTAGCGCGCCATCGCATTGCATTCGGTCTGCAACTGCCCGACCAGATCGCGCTTCGACGGGGCTGCGTTCGCGCCGTCCGCTTCGGGCGGTGCGTCCGCCGCTGTCCGGAACCACGAGCGATGCGTTCGCATGGCGATTCTCCAACGTGTCGGCCGGCAACGTGCGCTACAGCCGCACTTCGTCGCCGCAATTGCCGCCCGGCGCCACGACGAGCATGCCGCCCTTGTCGCGATACACGAACACGTCGGACCAGTCGCGCAGCCGGTAGCGCACCTCCGCGAGCCGTCCTTCGGGCGTGCACAGGAACTGCACGGACTTGTCCGCGCCGACGAAGAAATCGTGCAGTTGCGCATTCTTCAGCTCGTCGAGCCGCACCACCTTGTTGTCGTTCTCCCGCAGGTAGCGGCCGAGATTCGTGAGGCCGACCGCACGCGCCATTGCGGCGAGCTCGGCGGCATAACCGGCCGGCGCGTATCCCGTGCAGCTCCCGTAGCGATTCCAGTGCTGCTGGAAGGCGTCGGCGCTCGCCGGCGCGATATACGGCGCGGCATCGTCGGACAGCGTGCCGGCCGGCACCGGCGTCGTGTCGCAGTCGCGCCGCGGCGTATACAGGCCGATCGCCGTGATCCGGATCGGCGCGCCGTCCGCGGCCTGGCGCGCGGACGGCGGCTGGGCGGCCGTGCACGTCTGGGCGCCATCGCCGCCGACGCACGTGCCGAGCTTCCAGGACAGCGCCAGCGTCCAGTCCTGCGCGTGCGCGCCGGCGCAGGTCAGAATCAGGCTGGCGGCGCAGGCAGCCCGGGTCATGCGCAACAGGGTCGACATGATGCGTTTCTCCTTGTCTTGTGTATGTGACGACTTGCGCCGGCCGACGGAATCGGCCGGCGGCCGGCGCGACTCGCGCGCCGTCAGCGGCCCGCCTGCTGCAACAGCTGGCGAAGGTTCTGGAAGCGCGGCAGGCCTGCGCCGAAACGGTTCGTGACGTCGTACTGCACGATCGGCGTGCAGATCATCCGGATCAGCTGAAACAACGCGGCGACGCGTTCCGGCCGGCGCGGCCCGAGATGGCCGGCGATCTGCGGATCGCTCACCAGCAGCGCCGCGAGCCCCGTGATGTGCGGCGCCGCCATCGACGTGCCGGATTCGGCATTGAACGCCGCGCCCGGTACCGTCGATACGACGCCCACCCCCGGCCCGCACACGCCGATCTGCGGACCGTGGCACGAGAACGTCGGCGAGAAGAGGCCGTCAGCCGTCGCAGCCTGCGCGACGATTTGCGTTTGCTCCCACGTGTTGACGGGCAACTCCCGATGCAGCCCCAGCGCCGACACCGCGAGCACGTACGGCGACGACGCCGGGTACTGGACCGGGCCGCCCGAATTGCCGGCCGCGACGATGCATGCGACGCCGGATTGCACGGCCTCCATCAGCTTCTGCTCGACGGCGAGCGACGCCTGCGGCGCGCCGAGGCTCAGGTTCACGACGTCGATGTCGTGGTCGATGCAATAGTCGAGCGCCTGGATCAGCGTACTGAACTGGCCGCCGGGGAATATCTTCAGCACATGAATCTCCGCGTCGGGCGCGAAGCCGCGCATCGCCATCTGCGCGTCGGCAGCCTGCGGACTGATGCGCGCGGCGATCACGCCCGCGCAATGCGATCCGTGGCCGATCACGTCGTCCTTCCAGGTATCCGGATTCTGATCGTTGGTCAGATCGGCGCCGCGCACGATATGGTTCAGCAGCGGATGCGACGCGTCCGCCCCCGAATCCACGATCGCGACGCGGACGCCCCGCCCCGTCGTCGTGGCGGGAAGCTCATCGAGGCCCATCAGGCGCTGCCCCCACCCGAGCGGAGCACGCGGCGGAACGTTCGGGTTCGGCTGGGACAACGGCGTGAGCCGCACCACGTTCGCCTGATCGCTCGACAGCAGCGGCGCCGACAGGTAGATATTCCAGTAGGTGTGGGACGGTCGCACCGCCAGCGACTGGAGCGGACCGGGCGCCATCTGCGCGACGGCCAGCGTCGTTTCGCCTCGCGCGTCGGTGGTGCCGCTCACCGGGAAGCCGTCGCCCGCGAGCGTCACCGGAACACCGGGCTGGGGTTGATCGTCCGCACCCAGCACGCGGATCGTCACCGGACGCAGGATCGTCGACGCGATTGCCGCCTGCGGACGAAGCTCGGCGCCGGAATCCAGTTCAGGCTTTTTCCCGTAGCCGAGCGGATGGTCCTCCTCGACGATCATTTCCGGCGGCGCCGTCGCCTGCAGCAGCTGCGCGTGCGCGGGATCCATCTTGACGATGTACGTGTCGGTCGCTTCGTCCGGCCGCGCGGACATCATCTGCGCATTCTTGTGGCTGTTGATCACACGCACGACTTCGACGCCCGGCAGCCGGCCGACCGCATTGTTGAGGTCATGTGCCGACATCGGCGTCACCGCGGCCTGGCGTGCGAGCGCGCCGCGCCGAGGCGCAATCAGATACTGGCGCTTGCCGCTCGTCACATGAACCGCTTCGCCGGCCGAATCGGGCGGCATCACATCCGGTGCGGCGGCGACATCGTCCGCCGGCACGTCGGCCGCCTTCGCGGCGGTTGGCTTCTTGTCCTTGTCCATCGCAATCTCCTTCGCGGCGCGACACTCGAGGCACGCCATGGGTCAGTCGGTCGCAAGCGACGGACGCGCATCCCGAAGCGATCGGATCGTTGCGCGACGAGCGTCCGTCGAGTGCGCCCCCGCGGGGGCCGCAGGGTGGCGCAGGTCTATCGTTGCGACAGGTCAGTGGAATGCCGGCTGGGCGGGCATCACGGAGAACGGCAGCAGCCCGCCCAGTTGGCCTGCGACGGTGCCGACGGTGGGCGCGACCGACTTCAGGATGTCGCCGAACACGCCTTGCGGGGCGAACGCCGCTTGCGGATGAGCCGCGAACGGCAGCAGCCCGCCCAGCTGCCCGGCGACGGTGCCGACGGTGGGCGCGACCGACTTCAGGATGTCGCCGAACACGCCTTGCGGGGCGAACGCCGCTTGCGGATGAGCCGCGAACGGCAGCAGCCCACCCAGTTGCCCGGCAACGGTGCCGACAGTGGGTGCGACCGACTTCAGGATGTCGCCGAACACGCCTTGCGGGGCAAACGCCGCTTGCGGTTGCGCGGCGAACGGCAGCAGCCCGCCGAGCCGGCCGAGCAATTCGCCAAGTACCGGCGCAGCGGTGCCGATGACCGCGCCGCCGATGCCTTGCGGCGCGAACGCCGCCTGCGGCTGAGCCGCGAACGGCAGCAGCCCGCCCAGTTGGCCGGCGACCGTGCCAACCGTCGGTGCGACCGATTTCAGGATGTCGCCGAACACGCCTTGCGGCGCGAACGCCGCTTGCGGTTGCGCCGAGAACGGCAGCAGCCCACCCAGTTGCCCGGCAACGGTGCCGACAGTGGGCGCGACCGACTTCAGGATGTCGCCGAACACGCCTTGCGGGGCAAACGCCGCTTGCGGTTGCGCGGCGAACGGCAGCAG
>NZ_CABVQK010000009.1 GCF_902499335.1 Burkholderia lata
AATAGATGTACTACGCTGTCTCAGGGTGGGTCAGATTTAGATGAAATCGGTGGGTTAAGACTCGGTGGAAATCAACATCCCAAGACAAGTGTGGGCCGGGTTGCAAAGCAACACAAATAGCCATGGCTCACATCGCCACGATTGGTATGACAATTGGAAGCGTGTGCCGCAGAAAGGCTGCACAGAGCCTCTAGGTCTACTTCGTCAGGTCATCAAGACGATCGACAAAGCCATCCCCGGCGATTCGATCAAGTTCTCGCTAAAGCAAGATCACGACAACCTTCGACTCGGAGCGGCCGTAGAAGCCAATCTTGGCGATGCGCTCAAGTGCCACATCGACCTGCACGGGGAGGGTTAGCCGAACGAGCCGAGTAGCTTCGGCAGATGGCTTGCGCCTTGAACTAAGCATCGACCTCCCCATTGGCTTTGAGGAGACACGCCCCAGACGTGAAACGGCGATTGAGCGTCGTCAATGCGGCGACATCGATCTGACACCATCGACTAAACATTGCGTCGTAGGCCGTCACTGCCAAATATTCTCCGATCATTTTCTGCCTATCCATACGGATTACATGCCCAACGCATGAAAGGTAGCCAATTATTCAAAGACAACTTATTGAGACTGCGGACATCTTTTCTGAGAGACAACAAAACCCGTCGACACCAATCCAACCCCTTCACTCCCCCGTACCGGCATTCGTCAAACCAACTGTACCGGTACTGTACAGAAAACCGTCGCTAAACTGACCTCCATCCCAGTCCAGAACCGAATGGAGAATCCGCGATGGAATTCCTCACCCTGAGCGCGCTGCCCGCCGGCATGCTGTTCGCGCTAGTCACGTCGATCACGCCCGGCCCGAACAACACGATGCTGCTCGCGTCCGGCGTCAATTTCGGTTTCCGCCGCACGATGCCGCACCTGTTCGGAATCAGCATCGGCGTCGCGATCCTGATGCTCTGCGTCGGCTTCGGCCTCGGCGAAGCATTCAAGCGCATGCCGCTGCTGTACACGATCCTCGAAGCCGCGAGCGTCGCGTACCTGCTGTACCTCGCGTGGCGCATCGGCACGTCGGGCGAAGTGAAGGCGCACGGCGGCAAGCCGCGGCCGATGACGTTCATCGAAGCCGCCGCGTTCCAGTGGATCAATCCGAAGGCATGGATGATGGTGCTGACCGCCGCGACGACGATCCGCCTGTCCGCGGACTACGGGATGAACGCCGCGTGGATGGCCGTCGTGTTCATCCTGATCGGCTTCCCGTGCATCAGCCTGTGGGCCGCGTTCGGGCTCGGCCTGCGCCGCTTCCTGTCGAACGCCCGCGCGCTGCGCATCTTCAACGTGACGATGGCCGTACTGCTGATCCTGTCGCTGTATCCGCTGATCGCGCACCTGCTGGCGTAGTGAGCGCTCACCGCGCGCCCGTTGAGATTCGCCCGATGCAGGCGTACCCTTTTGCTACGGGCGCGCGCCACCGTTTCGCCGGTTGCGCCGCTGCTGCCGGGAGAGTGCCGATGAAGCCATTGCTGAGAGCGGGCGAACACATCGAGGGGATGCACTGGATCGCCGAGTATCACCCGCTCACGCACCAGATTCGCGTGCTGCGCGAAGACATCGAGATCGGCACCTACAGCGCGCCGCCGGCGATGTTCGGTGAAGAGGAAGAGATGGGCGCCGCGAACCTCGCCGATCATCGCAGCCGGGAGGCCGCGCTGCGCGCGTATCTGCGCAACTTCGTGAAGCAACACGACGCGGAAGAATAGCCGGCGGCCCGATGGCCGCCGTATCGGCGGGCCGGCGCATCGCACCGGCCCGCGCTTCGCTCAATGCCCGAGCGATTCGATCTTGCCTGCCGGCTGCGTCACGCCATGCGGCCGCGCCATCTGCTTGATCAGCAGCGCGACACAGGCGAGCAAGCCCGCGACGGCGATCGTGGCGAACACGCCCGCGAACGAGAAATGCCGGCGCGTCAGCTCGGCGACGAGGAACGATCCCGCAATCCCGCCGAAGCGGCCGACGCCGAGCATCCATGCGACACCCGTGCCGCGCCCTTCGGTCGGATAGAAAGCGGCGGCGAGCGCCGGCATCGACGATTGCGCGGTGTTCATCAGCACGCCGGCCACGAACACGACCAGCACGAGCAGCCCGACGTTACCGGCCGCCTGCCCGATCGCATAGACGCTCACCGCCGTCAGCGCGTAGCACACGGCGATCACGCGGTTCGCGTTGAAGCGGTCCATCAGCACGCCGCACAGCACCGCGCCCACGCCGCCGAGCGGGAACAGCGCGGAGATCAGCGTCGCGCTCTTCGGCGTCAGGCCGGCATCCTTCAGCAGGATCGGCATCCAGTTGATCGACGCGTAGAAGATCACGAGCCCCATGAAGTACGCGAGCCACAACATCACCGAGCCGACGAGGTACGAGCGCGACAGCACGACGCCGAGGCCCTTGCTGCCGGTCTGCGGCGCGGTCTCCGTCATCGCGAACGAGCCGGCGTTCAGCGCATCGCGCGAGATGCGCGCGAGCGTCGCGCGGATCTTGTCGACGGCGTGGTTATTGGCGACCATGAAGCGCACCGATTCCGGCATCTTCAGCAGCAACAGCACGCCGAGCAGCAGCGGCGTCACGCCGCCGAGGATCAGCACGCTGCGCCAGCCGAAATGCGGAATCATCCATGCAGCCAGGAACCCGCCGAACGCGGCGCCGAGCGGGAAGCCGCAGAACATCAGGTTGATCACGGTTGCACGGCGCTTGTCGGGGCAGAACTCGCCCATCATCGTGACCGCGTTCGGCATCGCCGCGCCCAGCCCGACGCCGGTGATGAAGCGCAGGATCGTCAGGTGCCCGATGGTCGTCGAGAACGCGGACATCAGGCATGCGACGCCGAACAGGAATACCGAGCCGAGCAGCAGCGAGCGGCGCCCGAGCTTGTCGGACAGCGGGCCCGACACGAGCGCGCCGCACGCGAGGCCGAACAGCGCGGCGCTCAGCACCGGCGCAAGATCAGGTTTGGTGAGGTTCCATTCGCCGAGCAGCGACGGCGCGATGAAGCCGATCGCGGCCGTATCGAAGCCGTCGAGCAGCACGATCACGAAACACATGAGGAACACGAGCCATTGAAAACCGCCGAACGGCTGCTCGTTGATGAAGGTCTGGACATCGACCACGGGTGTGCGATTCATCGCTAGTCTCCTGTGTCGATCCAAGTTAGCGCTTTAGCGCTTACTTGGATCCCATGCTTCGCGGCCGATCCAGCCGGCGCTTTAGCGCTTGCCCGGATCCCATGCAAAGCCACTATGTTTATAAGCGACGCGGCCTCGGAACCGCGTCTTGCCTTTGTTCGCGCACCGGCCATCCGGTGCGCCGCGCGCCGATACTCTGCCGGCGCGTTCATTCATCGTCGAGGCCCGCCAACCATCAGCGGGCGTCGACTCAACATCGAACTACAGCCGGCACTTAACCGGCCACATCCTGTTCCTTGAAGATCTTGTCCGCGAGATGGAACGCGGAATTCGCGGCCGGCACGCCGCAATAGATCGCGGTCTGCAGCAGCACTTCCTTGATCTCGTCGCGCGTCACGCCGTTGTTGCGCGCGGCCCGCAGGTGCAGCGCCAGCTCCTCGCCGCGGTTCAGCGCCACCATCATCGCGATGGTCAGCAGGCTGCGCGTATGGCGCGGCAGGCCGTCGCGCGTCCAGATCTCGCCCCATGCATAGCGCGTGATCAGGTTCTGGAATTCGTCGGTCACCTCGGTGCGGTTCTCGATCGAACGGTCGACGTGCGCGTCGCCGAGCACCGCGCGACGCACCTTCATCCCTGCTTCGTAACGTTCCTGGTCATCCATCGCCGGTGCCTCACGCGGTCAGGAAATCGAGCAGCGCGCGGTTGAAGCCGTCGGTGCACTCGATGTTCGAAATATGCGCGGCGTCGAATTCGACGTGCTGCGCACCCGGAATCGCGGCGGCAAGCGCGCGGCCCTGGTCGGGCGGCGTCGACATGTCCTTCGCACCGGTCACGACGAGCACCGGCAGCGCGATGCCTTTCACTTCCTCGCGCAGGTCGGCTGCGTTCAGCGCGTCGCAGTTCGCCGCATAGCCGTCCTTGTCGGTATGCACGAAGGTGTCGCGGATCGCGTCGAACAGGCGCGGCTCACGTTCGACGAACACGTCCGTGAACCAGCGCGGCAGCACGGCGTCGGCGAGCGCGGCCATCCCTTCGGCACGCGCCTTCTGCGCACGCGGCGCCCACACTTCCGGCGAACCGATCTTCGCGGCGGTGTTCGACAGCACGGCGCGAACGATACGCGACGGGAAGCGTGCGGCGAGCGCCGCACCCGTCAGCCCGCCCATCGAGATCCCGCAGAAATGCGCGCGCGCGATGCCGACGTGGTCGAGCAGGCCGATCACGTCGCCGGCGAGCTGCTCGATCGTGTACGAACCGGCCGGCGCATCGGAATGGCCGTGGCCGCGCGTGTCGTAGCGCAGGATGTTGAAGTGCTGCGTGAGCGGGCGGATCTGCGGCGCCCACATCTGCAGGTCGGCGCCGAGCGAGTTCGAGAAGACGAGCCACGGCGCGTCGTCGCGCGCGGCACGGTCGATCCGGTAATGCAGTTTCACGCCGTTGACAGTGGCGAAAGGCATCTTGTTCTCCTGGTTATTGCGCGCCCGCGTGCAGCGCGAGCACGGCGTCGACATAGGCCTGCGCCTCGCCGACGTAATGAGCGGGATCGAGCAGCCGCGCGAGCGCGTCGCGCGACAGGTGCGCCGATACGGTCGCATCGGCAGCGAGCACGTCGAACAGCGTCGCGCCCGTGCGCACGGCTTCCTTCGACGCATGTTCGACGACGTGATGCGCGTCGAGCCGGCCGATCTTGTCGCCGAGCGCGAGCATCACCGCTTCGCCGAGAATCAGCCCGCGCGTCAGGTCGAGGTTCGCGGCCAGGCGTTCGGTGTTCACGTCGAGGCCCGCGACGATCTGCGCGATCTGCGCGAGCGCGCCGCCGGTCAGGCGCGCGAGATCGGGCAGCGCATCCCATTCGGCCTGCCAGCCGCCGAGTGCGCGTTCATGTTCCTGGACCATGCCCGCAAACACGGTCGCGACGAGGTTCGGCGCGCGTACGGCGGCGGTAAGCACCGCCGCGCAGCCGACCGGGTTGCGCTTGTGCGGCATCGTCGACGAGCCGCCCTTGCCGGCGGCGGCCGGTTCGCCGAGCTCGCCGACTTCGGTCTGCATCTGCAGCGACACGTCGCGCGCGATCTTGCCGAGCGTACCCGTCAGCATCCCGAAGCAGGACGCGGCTTCCGCAATGCGGTCGCGCTGTGTGTGCCACGGCACGGCCGGTACCGCGAGCTTGAGGTCTGCCGCAAGCGCGGCCGTGACGCCGGCCGCGTGCTCGCGCAGGCTCGCGAGCGTGCCGGCCGCGCCGCCGAACTGCAGCACGAGGGTACGCTCGCGCAATTCGGCGAAGCGCGCGCGATGGCGCAGCAACGCGTCGAGCCATTGCGCGAATTTCAGGCCGAGCGTGATCGGCAGCGCCTGCTGCAGCCACGTGCGGCCGATCATCGGCGTCGCACGATGCGCGCGCGCGAGCGTCGCAAGCGACGCGCACGCTTCGTCGAGCATCGGCTCGAGCACGTCGAGCGTGTCGCGCAACTGCAGCACGGTGGCGGTATCGATGATGTCCTGGCTCGTCGCCCCCCAGTGCACGAACTTCGCTGCCTCGGGGTCGTCGGCCTTCACCTGCGCGGTGAGCTGCTTGACGAGCGGAATCGCGAGATTGCCGCCGAGCGCCGCGCCGTGTGCGAGTGCCTCGGCGTCGAGCCGGCTTGCATCGCACGCGCGTTCGATCGGCGCGACCGCGGCGGCGGGAATCACCTGCTGCGCGGCAAGCGCACGCGCGAGCGCGGCCTCGACGTCGAGCATCCGCTGAATCGTCGCGCGGGGCGACCAGATCCGGTTGAGCGGCTCGGTGCCGCAGATGAGGGAGGTCAGGCGGGCGCTGTCTTCGAGCATGGCATCAGATTGGGGAAACGGCGTGCGCCTATTGTCCACCCAAGCGCGCCGGCATGCGCGCAAGCGCACGCGCCGGCACGCTCGCGGTTCAGGCAGCGGCCTTTTGCGTCGCGTCGATCAGCGGCACACCGGTCAGCTTCTGCAGTTCATCGAACGACAGGTCGGTGAAGATCTCGCTCACCGCGAGGCCGTCGGTCGTCACGTCGAGCACGGCGAGATCCGTATAGATGCGGCTCACGCACTGCACGCCGGTGACCGGATACGAGCACTGCGCGACGATCTTGCTCTCGCCCTGCTTCGTCAGGTGCTCCATCATCACGAACACCTGCTTCGCGCCGATCGCGAGATCCATCGCGCCGCCGACGGCCGGAATCGCATCGGGCGCGCCCGTATGCCAGTTCGCGAGGTCGCCGGTCGCGGACACCTGGAACGCGCCGAGCACGCAGTAGTCGAGGTGGCCGCCGCGCATCATCGCGAACGAATCCGCGTGGTGGAAATACGCGCCGCCGGTGAGCAGCGTCACGTGCTGCTTGCCGGCGTTGATCAGTTCGTCGTCTTCCTCGCCGGGCGCGGGCGCGGGGCCCATGCCGAGCAGCCCGTTCTCGCTGTGCAGGAAGATTTCCTTGCTCGGGTCGAGGTGATTCGCCACCAGCGTCGGCACGCCGATGCCGAGGTTCACGTACGCGCCTTCGGGGATGTCCTGGGCGACGCGCTTGGCCATTTCATCGCGGGTCAGTCGTTTCATGTCGGGTCTCCTCAGGCGGCTTGCGATGCGTGTTCGGCGGCCAGCTCGGCCGCGTGCGCGGCCTGCGGCACCTCGACGACGCGCTGGACGAAAATGCCCGGCGTCACGATGTGTTCCGGGTTCAGCGCGCCGAGCGGCACGACTTCCGACACCTGCACGATCGCGACCTTCGCGGCGCTGGCCATGATCGGCCCGAAGTTGCGCGCGGTCTTGCGATACACGAGATTGCCCCAGCGATCGCCCTTGTACGCCTTCACGAGCGCGAAATCGGCGTGGATCGGCGTCTCGAACACATACGGCTTGCCGTCGATCACGCGCGTTTCCTTGCCTTCCGCGAGCTTGGTGCCGTAGCCGGTCGGCGTGAAGAAGCCGCCGATGCCGGCGCCCGCCGCGCGGATACGCTCCGCGAGGTTGCCCTGCGGCACGAGCTCCAGCTCGATCTCGCCGGCGCGGTAAAGGCCGTCGAACACCTGCGAGTCGCTCTGGCGCGGGAACGAGCAGATGATCTTGCGTACCTGCTTCGCCTTAAGCAGCGCCGCGAGGCCCGTCTCGCCGTTGCCTGCGTTGTTGTTGACGATCGTCAGGTCGCGCGCGCCCTGTTCGATCAGCGCGTCGATCAGCTCGGACGGCATGCCTGCCGTGCCGAAGCCGCCGATCATGATTGTCGCGCCGTCGTGGATGTCGGCCACCGCCGACTGAAGCGATTCGAAAATCTTGTTGACCATGTCTCTTCCTGATACGAACCCGCGGCTCGATGCGCGGCCTGTCGAGGGGACACGCGCGTGCCGCGTGCCGCGCCGGGGCCGATATCGACTCCGGTATTTGTTCGCTATTCGAACCTAGATTCGATTAGCGAACGATGGGCCGATCATAGAGTCGCGCACAGCGCGTTGTCAAGGCGGGTTCCCTCGGGGGCCGCTGCGTCGTCGAACGGCAGCCCGACGTAGTTTTCGGCGAGCGACTGCGCGGCGGCCCGCGAGCGCGTCACGTATTTCAGCTCGGCAAACTTCAGGCGATTGACGAACGGCGAGTCTTCCGGCGACGAATGCAGCATGTTCGTCATGAAGTACGAGAAGTGCTCGGCGCGCCACACACGCTCGAGGCAGGTCGCCGAATACGTGTCGAGCAGCGTCGCGTCACCGTTGCGGTAGCGCGCACCGAGCGCGCGGGACAGCGCACGGACGTCGGCCACCGCCAGGTTCATCCCCTTCGCGCCGGTCGGCGGCACGATGTGCGCGGCATCGCCGGCGAGGAACAGGCGCCCGTGCTGCATCGTCTCGGACACGAAGCTGCGCATCGGCGTCACGCTTTTCTGCGTAATCTGGCCCTCGGTCGGCGTCCAGCCGGTGTCGTTCGAGAAGCGCGTGTGCAATTCGTCCCAGATCCGCGTGTCGGACCATTCGGTCAGGTCTTCGTCGGGTTTGCATTGCAGGTACAGGCGCGTGACCGTCGGCGAGCGCATCGAGAACAGCGCGAAGCCGTTGTCGTGATGCGCGTAGACAAGTTCGTCGAGCGACGGCGCCGCGTCGGCGAGGATGCCGAGCCATGCGAACGGGTACACGCGCTCGAACGTGTTCAGCCGCTCGGCCGGAATCGTCTGGCGCGCGATGCCGTGGAAGCCGTCGCAGCCGGCGATGTAGTCGCAGTCGATGCGATCTTCGCGACCGTCGGCATGCTTGAACGTGACGAACGGGTGCTCGCCTTCGACGTCGTGCAGCGCGACGTCGCTCACTTCGAAGTGCATCGCGTGGCCGTGCTCGACGCCGGCCGCGATCAGGTCACGCACCACTTCGTGCTGGCTATAGACGGTGATCGCGCGTCCGCCGGTGAGCGCGGACAGGTCGATGCGATGGCGCTGGCCCGAGAACAGCAGCTCGATGCCGTGGTGTTCGAGCCCTTCGCGGCGCATCCGGTCGCCGAGGCCGGCTTCGTTCAGCGTGTCGACCGTGCCCTGCTCCAGCACGCCGGCGCGGATGCGGTTCTCGCAGTATTCGCGCGAACGCGCTTCGACGAGGATGGAATCGACGCCTTGCAGGCGCAGCAGATGGGAAAGCAAAAGGCCGGACGGACCGGCGCCGATGATGGCGACCTGGGTGCGCATTGTTCGTCTCCTGAACATTAATTCGAATCGTCGAACACATTTGAGCGCTTTCCCGACTATGCGGCAACGCGATTCAGGAGATATGTTGTATACGTTTTGACGATACTGGCCTGGCGATGGACGCGCTCGATCTGAACCTCATTCCCTACCTCGTCGCGCTCGACGACACGCGCAACGTGAGCCGCGCGGGCGACCTGCTCGGCGTCAGCCAGCCGCGCGTGAGCACGGCGCTCGGCCGCCTGCGCGAGTACTTCGGCGATCCGCTGTTCGTGCGCACGTCGCGCGGGATGGAGCCGACACCGCGTGCGCTCGCGCTGCTGCCGGCCGCCCGCGACGCGCTCGCGCAGATCGAGCGCGGCCTCGTCGCGCCGCACGACTTCGACCCGGCCGCGAGCACGCATACGTTCTCGATCGCGCTGTCCGACGTCGGCGAGATCGTGTTCCTGCCGAAGCTGCTGCAGGCGTTCGCGACGCGCGCGCCGCACGCGAACCTGCGTTCGGTCTCGCTCGCGCACGACGAAGTCGGTCGCGGCCTCGAAGCCGGGTCGATCGATCTCGCGGTCGGCTACTTCCCCGATCTCGACGGCAACAACTTCTTCCAGCAACGGTTGTTCACGCACCGGTTCGTGTGCCTGATGCGGCGCGGCCATCCGTTCGAACAGGCGCCGCCGTTCACGGTCGAGCAGTTCCTCACGTGCGGGCACGCGGTGGTGCGCGCCGAAGGCCGCAGCCAGGAGGTGCTCGAGAAATATCTCGCGAAGCAGCGCATGCAGCGCCGCGCGGTGCTCGAGACGCCCCACTTCATGAGCCTGCCGTTCATCCTGAGCCGCACCGACCTGATCGCGACGGTGCCGCATGCGATCGGCTATGCGTATGCGGCCGAGCATGCGTTCATCGTGCCCGTCGAGCCGCCGCTCGCGCTGCCGCGCTTCGACCTGAAGCAGCACTGGCATCGCAAGTACCACAACGATCCGCGCACCGCGTGGCTGCGCGGCGTGGTCGCGTCGCTGTTCAACGACGAGCAGGACGAATGGCCGAAGTGAGTGCCAGGGCCCGTTCGCGCCAAGGTCTGGCCCCGGGCCTCGCACGCGACCCGCGAAAGCATGAAACAATGCCCGGATTCCGCGCCGCCCCGGCGGCGGCATTCGATGGAGCAGATAGATGGGTAAAAAGAAGTCCGCACGGCCCGAGCCGACCGCATCCCGCCCGAGCCGTGAAGAAGCAGAAGACGCAGTCCGCGTGCTGTTGCGCTGGGCCGGCGACGATCCCGCGCGCGAAGGCCTGATCGACACGCCCGCACGCGTCGTGCGCGCCTATGAGCAGTTCTTCGCCGGCTATGCGCTGGAGCCGCGCGACATCCTCGCGCGCACGTTCAGCGAAGTCGACGGCTACGACGAAATGATCGTGTTGAAGGACATCCGCTTCGAGAGCTACTGCGAGCACCACATGGTGCCGATCATCGGCCGCGCGCACGTCGCGTATCTGCCGAACCATCGCGTGGTCGGCATCTCGAAGCTCGCGCGCCTCGTCGACGCGTTCGCGAAGCGCCTGCAGATCCAGGAAAAGATGACCGTGCAGATCGCCGACACGCTGTTCGACGTGCTGCAGCCGAAGGGCGTCGGCGTGATCCTCGAAGCCGCGCACCAGTGCATCTCGACGCGCGGCGTGCACAAGCCGGGGGTCGAGATGGTCACGTCGCGCATGCTCGGCACGTTCCGCACCGATCCGTCGACGCGGCGCGAATTCCTGTCGATCGTCGCGAATCCTTCCTCGGTCAATCTGACGAACACGTAATGGCGCAGACGAAGCAAACGGCGCACGCGCCCGTCGTGCTGGTGACCGGCGCCGCGCGCCGGGCCGGGCGCGCGTTCGCCGAGTATTTCGCCGCGCACGGCTACCGCACCGCGGTGCATTACGACCGTTCGGCCGATGCCGCGCAGGCAGCCGCCCGCGCGATCGCCGAACGCGGGCACGATTCGGTGGCGTTGCAGGCCGACCTGTCGGACGCCGCGCAGATCACCGCGCTGATCGACCAGGTGTACGCGCGCTTCGGGCGCCTCGACGTCCTCGTCAACAATGCGTCGGTATTCTGGCAGGATCATTTCCCGAGCTTCGACCTCGCGGCATTCGACCAGGCGTGGGCCGTCAACTGCCGCGCGCCGATCCTGCTCACGCGCGCGTTCTACGAACGGGCCCGTGCGGCCGGCACGCAGGGTGTCGTCGTGAATGTGGTCGACCAGAAGATCAAGGAAAACTTTCACCGCGATCATTTCAGTTACACGGTCGCGAAGGCCGCGCTCGGCAACCTCACGCAGATGCTCGCGCTGTCGTCCGCGCCGGTGTTGCGCGTGAATGCGGTGTTCCCCGGCCTGATGCTGCCGAGCGACGACCAGACGCAGGCCGACTTCGAGCACGCGAGCCGCGCATCGACGCCGCTCGCGCGCATCGCGGGCCCCGACGACGTCGCGAGCGCGATCCTGATGCTGACCGGCAATGCGTACAACGGTGTGGATTTCGTCGTCGATGCGGGGCAGAACCTGATCCGCGTCGACCAGGACGTGCTGTACAAGCACCGCGCGCCCGACGGCAAGCACTGACCGACGCGCGCGGCGGCGGCCGGCGGCCGCGCGCCGCGTTACGGCTTCTCGGCGCTCCCGCCTTCGCGCACCTTGCCCTGTGCGACGCTCGTGCCGGGCGGCACGCTGTGCGTGAGCCACACGTTGCCGCCGATCACCGAACCGCGCCCGATCGTCACGCGGCCGAGAATCGTCGCGCCCGCGTAGATCACCACGTCGTCCTCGACGATCGGGTGCCGGGCATTGCCCTTGACCAGCGCACCTTCGCCATCGGCCGGGAAGCTCTTCGCGCCGAGCGTGACGGCCTGGTACACGCGCACGCGCTCGCCGATGATCGCCGTCTCTCCGATCACGACGCCCGTGCCGTGGTCGATGAAGAAGCTCGGGCCGATCTGCGCGCCCGGGTGGATGTCGATGCCGGTAGCCGAGTGGGCGATTTCATTGATGAACCGGGCCAGCAGCGGCACACCAAGCCGGTGCAGCGCATGCGCGAGCCGGTGATGCATCATCGCCAGCACGCCGGGGTAGCACAGCAGGATCTCGGTGATGTGCTGCGCGGCCGGATCGCCCGCATACGCGGCCTGGATATCGCTGACGAGCAGCGCACGGACCGCCGGCAACTGCCGGCCGAATTCGCGCGCGATCTCGAACGCGCGTTCGTCGAGTTCGGCGAACGGCGTATCGGCGTGCTCGGGCAGGAACGGCAGCGCACGGCGGATCTGTTCGGACAAAATGCGCAGCGTGCTTTCGAGCGTGTGGCCGACGTAGAAATCGACGCTTTCGTCGGTCAGATCCGGTGCGCCGTAGTGCGTCGGAAACATCGACGCGCGCAGGCCGGTCACAATCTTGCAGATTGCATCGCGCGACGGCAGTTCGCGGATGCCGCGCGGATGGCGCGTGCGATGGAGTTCCTCGCGCGACTCGCGCAAGCCGGCGACGATTTCTTCAAGGCCCCACTGACGGGCGGGTGATGTCGACATATGCCAATGCAGGCGGCCGCGCTCGGTCGCACGGCCGCTAATAAAGTGACGGGTTCCGCAAGATTACCGCGTTTTTTGTCCGGGAGCGGCACGCCGGGGCTCGACCGGACGGCCGATGGTGCCGAATCGCGGCGGCGTCAGATCGTGATGCTGCTCGCGTCGATCCAACGCACGGCCCAGTCGCGCGCGTGCGCGATTGCGTCGCCTTCGTCGTTGAACTGGAGCTCGATCGGAAAAAATCGGTTCGCAACGAGCTCCCCGTCGCTCGATCGGGAGATCACGACGTAGGGCTTGAATGAACCGTCACTGGCGCGCGCGGGCGCGCAGTTCAACAGATAACCGCGGTGCGTGAAGGCAGTAGTCGCTTGCATGAATCCGCCACCTCTAGTCCCTTGCTTTGTTGTTCACTACCCGTCTTTAAGGGTGCTGCGGCGCCCCCGGCGCGGGCAGAGGCGGCGCGACCGAATCCCCTGTCGCCGCTTCGCAGGAAAAGAATCATACTCTGTAGAAAACGCGTCTTCTAGCTGAAATAAATCACGACAAATCAGTGCGCGTCGCGCGACCGCGGCGATCGCCCGCGCGCCTTTTCCCGTCATGCCCGGAACGGGATTTGCTTCGATCCGGAACGCTTCGCCGCGAGGAGAGCCGCGATGGAATCATCCGGTCAAACCGATCGTTCGCGTCCGCGCAGCATCGAGCTCGACAACGACGACACGCACGACAGCACGGTCGACACCGACGGCAAGAACCGCGAGGCGTCGCGCCTCGCCGGCGGCGGGCCGATCTCGCCCGACCAGATCACGGGCAGCAACGCGTCGCTCGTCAACGCGATGCCGGAAGCCGGCGACGGCTTCGCCGGTTTCGACAGCCGCCCCGGCGGCAATCATCCGGCGTTCGCGCTGCGCGCCGGCTACATGGTGATCGAGAAGGGCTTCGACGCACCGTCACCCGTCAGCGATGCGCAGCTCGGCCCCGTTCACCGGATGTACGGCAGCGCGTACTGGCCCGGCCACCAGCGGCGGCCGGAGCGCATATTCGAGCTGACGGCCGTTCCGAGATAGCCTGCGCGGCGTTTGAATCGATCGTTCGTTTGCGAACCGGCATCGGTCGACGGCCGATGGCTGGGGATCGGCGTGCGCGACTACCGTACGCCGACCGTGCACCGATCACTGCGCGATGCAAAAGCGAACGATTCCGCGCAACGGCACCGGCGGTTTCGTTCATGCCGTGAATCGCAGCGACGCACATGCGTTGATCGAGGTCATGTCGAATCGGCTCGATTACGATTGAATGGTGATACGGGCGATGCATCCGCGTGACCGTCGCGCCGTGTCGATGCGATCGGTGCGCACCGCGATGCGCGTGTATGTGCCACACGCGACACCGCTGCTCGCGCATGCCTTCCCGCCAACGATGCGAACGGCGGCGGCGACCATACCGCACGACACACGTCGCGCGGCGCGGCGCGGCATGCGCCACGTGCATGGCACACGCCGCCGGCACCTCACTGCAAAGTCCCGGCCATTGGTTTACTCTGCCTCGCAGCATTGCGCATTGCCCAGCCCGATCGGCCATCCGGCCGACTTCGTTTCAACCCGCCACTCGGAGACACTATGTACAAGCGTATTCTGGTTGCCGTCGACGGCAGCGACACGTCCCGCCATGCGTTCGATGCCGCGCTGGCGCTCGCGAAATCGCACGGCGCCGAGCTGCAACCGTTCTACGTCGTCGAGAACGCCGCGATCTACTACAACGTGCCCGGCTACGATCCGTCCGTGCTGCGCGACCAGCTCGTCGCGCAGGGCAACGCACTCGCGAAGGATTTCACCGTGCTGATGCAGGCAGCGGGCGTGAAAGGCGAGACGAAGCTGAGCGAAGCGACATCGCTCAACGACGTATCGTCGCTGATCCTCGACGGCGCGAAAGCGTTCGATGCCGATCTCCTCGTACTCGGCACGCACGGCCGCCGCGGGTTCCGCCGTCTCGTGCTCGGCAGCATCGCCGAACAATGCGTGCGCCATGCGACGTTGCCCGTGCTGCTGATTCCGGCGGCCGCCAACGTCGACGAACCGGCCGCGTAAGCCGCGTTCGGCATGTGCGGCCGGTCGCGACGTTTTGTCACCCGACAGCGGCAAGTTGCGGTGGGACAATGATTCCGTCGATTCAACGCCGGAGTAAACGATCATGCTGACGCCCGTCGCCACACGTCCCGCCGCCACGCCTCATGCCGGTAGCTGGGCTCCTCGCCAGGCTGCGCACTGCTCGACGTGCGCCATGCGGCACCTGTGCATGCCGCAGGGCCTGGCGCCCGAAGCGCTCAGTCGCCTCGAGTCGGTCATCTGCGCGGCACGCCCCGTCAAGCGCGGCGAAGCGCTGTTCCGCGAAGGCGACGCATTCGACAACCTGTACGCGGTGCGTTCGGGTTCCCTGAAAACGGTTGCGACGCGCCACGACGGCCGCGAGCAGGTCACCGGCCTGCATCTCGCCGGCGAAGCGCTCGGCCTCGACGGCATCTGCGACGACACGCATCCGCGCACCGCGGTCGCGCTGGAAGACAGCTCCGTCTGCGTGATTCCGTACAGCGCACTCAAAACGCTGTGCTCGGAAGCCGGCTCGATGCAGTTGCGCATGCACAAGCTGATGAGCGAACAGATCGTGCGCGAAACGTCGCAAACGATGCTGCTCGGTTCGCTGAATGCCGAGGAACGCGTTGCGGCCTTCCTGCTCGACGTATCGTCGCGTTACCTGAAGCGCGGTTACTCGCCGTCGGAATTCAACCTGCGGATGACGCGCGAAGACATCGGCAGCTACCTCGGCATGACGCTCGAAACGGTCAGCCGCACGCTGTCGAAATTCCAGAAGCGCGGCCTGATCGAAATGCAGGGCCGCCACGTCCAGATCGTCGATTTCGACGGCCTGCATCACGTCTGATGCCGCACGGCGCGCACCGCTCGCGCGCCGCCTGCATCGCGTCGTCGATCAGTCGAGAAACAGCGCGGCGCGCGCCTTCAGCGCCGCGCTGAAATCGTCGAGCCAGCCGATCGACAAACGCCAGCTCTGCCAGTAAAGGTCGATGTCGATCGTTCTCCCGCGCGACATGTCGACCAGTTCGCCCGCCGCCAGCTGACGGTCGACCATCCGGTCCGGACACATTCCCCATCCCAATCCCGTTTCGCACGCGCGCAGGTAGCCCGCGACGTGCGGTATCCAGTGCTGCGGCGGATCGAGATCCGCGCGCGTCACGCGCCGGATGAAACGCGCCTGCAGCCCGTCCTTCGGATTGAACATCACGCACGGCGCGCGGCGCAGCGCATCGCGCGTGATGCCCGCGCCGAAGTAGCGTTCGTAAAACGCCGGTGAGCACACCGCGCGATAGCGGATACGTCCGAGCCGCTCCGACCGGCACCCCTGGATCGGCTCGGCCTGCGCGGTCACCGCGCCCTGCACGCTGCCGTCGCGAATGCGCGAGGCCGTGTAATCCTGGTCGTCGATCACGAGGTCGAGCAAGGTCTCGCGCTCCGTGCAGAACGGCCCGACCGCGTCGATGAACCACGTCGCGACACTGTCGTCGTTGACGGCCACGCGCAACGTCGGCCACGCGCTTGCGATCTGGCCCGGCAGCGCCGGCATCCGGCCGCCCAGCTCGGCCTCGAGCAGTTGCACGCGCTCGGTATGCCGGCACAGCAGCGCACCCGACGTCGTCGCGACGCACGGCTGCCCGCGCTTGACGAGCACGCTGCCGACCCGCTCCTCCAGCAATTTCACGCGCTGCGACACGGCTGACGGCGTGACGTTCAGCTCCTTGGCCGCACGCTCGAACGAGCCGTGCCGGATCACGGCCGCGAGGGCATCGAGCAACGCGTAGTCGAGCATTAGATTTCCTTAATCTGCATTAGGTGAATTAGCTTCTCTTATTTTCATGCTGACCGCAGACTAGCGCTACCCGATTCATCCGTCTACTGCTTCCACTGCTGTCACCCACCATGAACTGGCTCGCTTTTTCCCACGGCGCCGCACTCTGCGGTTCGCTCATCGTCACCATCGGCGCGCAGAACGCCTTCGTGCTGCGGCAGGGCATCATGCGCTCGCACGTCGGCAAGATCGTGCTGCTGTGCGCGCTGTCCGACATGATCCTGATCGGCGCGGGCGTCGGCGGCGCATCGGCGCTCGTCGAACGCTATCCGACCTTCGTCCACGCGGTGCTGTACGTCGGCCTCGCGTATCTCGCGTGGTTCGGCATCAACGCGCTGCGCCGCGCGTTCAAGCCGGGCCACGAAACCCTCGACGTGCGCGGCGACGCGGTCGCGCCGCCGCCGCAGAGCGGCCTGGCAATCGTGCTGATGACGCTCGCGTTCACGTGGCTCAACCCGCACGTGTATCTCGACACGTTCCTGCTGATCGGCACGGCCGGCGCACGCGAGCCGGAAGGCGCGCGGCTCGCGTTCGCGATCGGCGCGATGACGGTCAGCGTCGTGTGGTTCCTCGGGCTCGGCTACGGTGCGCGACTGCTCGCGCCGTGGTTCCGCAAGGCGGTGGCGTGGCGCGTGCTGGACGGCGCGATCGGCAGCATGGTGCTGTTCCTCGCGGCCGTGCAGTTGCGCTGACCGGCTCACCGTCACACGGGCGGCCACTCGCCGCCCGTCGTCCCGCCCGCTTTGGCGCAACGCCTGAGCATCCACCTTCCCCGTCCCGCCCGCCTCCGCCCACGCGCAATTCCGCGTCTCGTCGCACCAGCCGCGACAAAAAATCGGTTCCCGATCGAACACAGCCACACGAAGCGCTCACGCAACGGACGAGGCGTCCGTCATCCGCGTCAGGTCGTCCGCCATCGCGGCGGTACGCTGTCTGCACGATTCGGATCGATCGGCGAGAATGTCCGGCGTCCCGCGACAACGGCGTGACCGCACCACGTACCCGTCGTCTCGCCGCGATCGTCTCGGCCCATCCCGCAGTTCCATTCCGTCACCCCGCAGAAATCGGAGCAGAACATGGCACTACGCACCCTTGGCACGTCGAACATCCAGGTTTCGCCGCTCGCGTTCGGCGGCAACGTCTTCGGCTGGACCGTCGACGAGAACACGTCGTTTGCGCTGCTCGACGCGCTCGCCGACACCGGCATCAACTTCATCGACACGGCCGACGTCTATTCGGCCTGGGCTCCCGGCAACAGCGGCGGCGAATCGGAAACGATCATCGGCAAGTGGCTCAAGCGTTCCGGCAAGCGCGAACAGGTCGTGATCTCGACCAAGGTCGGCCTGCTGGCCGCGCGCGCTGGGCTGACCCGGGACACCATCCTGAAAGCCGCCGACGATTCGCTGCGCCGCCTGCAGACCGACTACATCGACCTGTATTTCTCGCACAGCGATCTCGCCGATACGGCCCCGCTCGAGGAAACGCTCGGCGCCTATCAAACGCTGATCGACGCGGGCAAGGTGCGGATCATCGGCGCATCGAACTACAGCGGCGCACGCCTGCGCGAAGCCGCCGACGTCAGCCGGCGCGACGGCCTGCCCGCGTACCAGGTCATCCAGCCCGAATACAACCTGCTCGATCGCGCCGACTACGAACGCGATCTCGAACCGGTCGTGCGCGACCTGAAGCTCGGCGTCGTCAACTACTACGCGCTCGCGAGCGGCTTCCTGTCGGGCAAGTACCGCAGCGAGGCCGACCTGAAGAAGAGCGTGCGCGGTGATCGCGTCGCCGGGTATCTCAATGAGCGCGGGCTGCGCATCCTCGCGGCGCTCGATGCTGTGGCGGAAAAGCACGGCACGCAGCCGGCCGCGATCGCGCTTGCATGGCAGATCGCGCGGCCGACGATCACCGCGCCGATCGCGAGCGCGACGTCGCTGGCGCAGCTGGCATCGCTCGGCGAAGCGATCCGCGTTCAGCTCGATCAGGACGACATTCGCCGGATCGACGAGGCCAGCGCAATCTGAGGTTGTCGGTATCAGGCCGGTCAATCGGATCGCGCAGTCCGCGCGGTTCCGCGACCGGACTGTGTCGTGCGCGTTCCCTTGTCACCGCATTCGCGGATGCGGGTCATTCGGGCGTGGCGGATGAATACAATGGCGTGCATCCCGGCGGCCAGCCGCGCGACTCGACACGACCGGACCGATATCCGCGACGCCCGAACCAACACCACGCACAAAGACCGCCCATGCCCCGGAACACCCGCCGTGCCCGTTACGCCCGCCCGTTCACCGCGACGATCGCCGCGCTGCTCGCGTGCGCGCCAGCCGTGTCTCGCGCAGGCTGGTACGAAGTCGCGAACTACACCGGCACGATCGGCACGGCGCCCGTTCACGTCTCGCTGCAGACCTACGACGCCATCAACCGCAACGACGCGGGCCGCTGGCGCGTCGACGGCAGCTACTACTACGACGCGCATCGCAAGCCGATCCCGTTGCGCGGCCACCGCGAGCCAGACGGCCGCGTGACGCTGTGCGAAGCATCGCCGTCCGCATCGAACGCCGATTCGCCGGTCGTGCCCGCCGCATCGCCGTCGCGGCCGAAGCCCTGCCCGATCGCGCTGACCGTCGCCGGTAAAACGGCAACCGGCACCTGGGACGACGGCCACAAGACATTCCCGATCACGCTGAACGAAGTCGGTCGACTGAACGACAACGATCAGGATCACCTCCAGCTCGACGGCACCGTCGATATTCCGATGTGGTATCGCACGAAGACCCACATGCTGGTCGGCGTCTATGCGCTGTCCGACAAGTGCGGCATTGCGATGCAGTCGCTGCAGGCCGTGAACATCGCGACGGGCCGCATCGACCGCACGATCGCGCTCGACTGCGACGCGGGCATGGTGATGACGTCGATCTACGCGAACGTCGCCGACGCGCGGCGGCCCGGCTACGTCAGCGTCGAGTTCCGCGGCGGCAAGATGGGTTACGAGCAGGACGTATCGCTCGGGCTGCAGTCGTCTTCATCGAAGTAAGCCGGCACGCCCTAACCCGAAATCGCATTTGAGGCTTGACTCACACCGCCGCTTCATTTGACTCCTGCGGACATCGATCACGCGCGCGCCCGCAACGCCCCGCTGCACACGCGTCACACGCCCGTCCCGGGTCTTTCACGGATTGACCGCGCCATTCGACGTGCCCGAGACTGCGCCGCTCAGGCGGTCATTGGGAGAACGTCATGCCGGACACCAGCACGGAGATCGCCACGATCTCGACGCGCGCCGTACGCGGCCACGAACGCGTCGACTTCTGGGTCGACCATGTCGCGCGCACGCTCGTGCGGATCGAATGCAGCGGCAAGTCGTCCGAAGGCATCGACGCGACGCTGCGCAAGCGCGATCTCGGGCTGTTCGGCGCCTGCGACATCGTCGCGAACCGGCACGCGGTCGTGCGCACGCCGCACAACATCCATGCGGACCAGCGCGACGCCGTGTTCATCTGCCTGATGCACGCAGGGCAAGGCTATACGTTCCAGGACGTCGACTGCATGCAGCACGGGCCCGGCGACCTCGTGCTGTACGACACGTCGATGCCGTACGGCCACGGCTTTCCCGCCGACATGGCGATGACCGTGCTCGACGTGCCGCGCGACGTGTTCGAGGCGCGCGTCGGCCCGTGGCGCTACCGCAGCCTCGTCAAGATCGACCGCGACGACGGCGTCGCGTCGTGGGCCGTGCGTCAGGTGTACGCGCTGCTCGCCGCGCCTCAGGAACCAACGCCCGAGGCGCGCGAGCGGCGCGCCGCCGCGATCCTCGATCTCGTGCAGTCGATGCTGCGGCTGCGCGACGGCGACGCGTCGCCGACCAAGTCGACCGTCCATACGCTGTCGCGCGCCAAGGCGTTCATCGACAGCCATCTCGCCGACGACGACCTCGACAGCCAGTCGGTGAGCCGCGCGATCAACCTGTCGCCGCGCCAGCTCGCGCGCGTCTTCGAAATCGAAGGGATGCCGCTCACGCGCTACATCCTCGCGCGGCGGCTCGAACGCTGCCGCGCCGACCTGCGCGACCGGTCGCTGAAGCACCTGACGGTCAGCGAGATCGCGTTCCGCTGGGGCTTCAACAACAGCGCGCACTTCAGCCGCAGCTATCGCGCGCGCTTCGGCGAGACGCCGAGCGATACCCGCGCGCCGGCGCCGGCCGACGCGCGATAGTCCCCCCCTACCACCCACCACCCGCCGCCGTGTCCCTGCGAGGCAAGCACGGCGTCCGTCCCGGTCAAATGGGGCCGCATAGCGGTCGCTAAGCTGGCTTCCTGCGCGGCGGCATTCGTTTCGCCGCCCGACAGCAAGGAGAAGAAGCGGGATGGAGACGTACGACCATATCGTCGTCGGCGGCGGTTCGGCCGGCTGCACGGTCGCGCACCGGCTGGTGAAGGCCGGCAGGCGCGTGCTGCTGCTCGAGGACGGCCCGAAGGACGACAGCCTGTTCATCCGGATTCCGGCGACGTTCATCCGCGTGCTCGGCACGCGGCGCACGGTCACGTTCGAGAGCGAGCCGCAAGCCGGCGCGGCGGGACGCAAGACCTACGTGCCGCAGGGCCGCACGCTCGGCGGCGGCAGTTCGGTCAATGCGATGCTGTACGTGCGCGGCACGCGCGACGACTACGACGACTGGGCCGCGCTCGGCTGCACCGGCTGGGGCTGGGACGACGTGCTGCCCGTGTTCAAGCGCGCCGAATCGCACCTGCGGCTTTCCGAGCCGTTTCACGGCACCGACGGGCCGCTGAAGGTTGGCGACACACGCTTCAGGCATCCGCTGAGCCTCGCGTTCGTGAAGGCCGCGCAGGAAACCGGCATCGCGTACAACGACGATTTCAATGGCGCCGCGCAACATGGCGCCGGGTTCTACCACACGACGATCTTCGACGGGCAGCGCGGCAGCACCGCGGCCACCTATCTCGCCGACGCGATCGGCCACCCGAACCTGCGCGTGCTGACCGGCTGCCGCGTCACGCGCATCCGGTTCGACGGCCAGCGTGCGACCGGCGTCGAATGGCGGACGGAAAGCGGTGTGACGGGCTCGGCCACCGCGCGCGCCGACGTCGTGCTCGCGGCCGGCGCGCTGAGCACGCCGAAGCTGCTGATGCTGTCGGGCATCGGGCCCGGCGCGCACCTGCACGCGCACGGCATCGACGTGCTGCACGACAGCCGTGACGTCGGCGCGAACTACCAGGATCATCTCGAAGTCTCGATCTACGGCCGCAGCCACGCGCCGGTCAGCCTGCTGGGCGAGGATCGCGGGCTGAAGGCGTTGCGGCACGGGCTGCAGTGGATGCTGTGCCGCACGGGCCTGCTGACGTCGAACGTCGTCGAATCCGGCGCGTTCGTCGACACGACCGGCAGCGGCCGCCCGGACATCCAGTTCCACGTGCTGCCGACGCTCGTCGGCGACGTCGATCGCGAGCCGCTGCCCGGCCACGGCCTGTCGATCAACCCGTGCCTGCTCAGACCGCGCTCGCGCGGCTCCGTGCAACTGCGCGGCAACGATCCGGCCGCGCCGATCCTGTTCGACAGCGGCGCGCTGTCCGATCCGGCCGATGTCGACGGCCTCGTGCGCGGCGTCGCGCTCGCGCGGCAGATCATCCGTGCGCCGTCGCTCGCACGCATCGTGCGCGAAGCCGAAACACTGACCGACACGGCACTCGCCGACTACGTGCGGCACCGCGCGAAAACCGTCTATCACCCGGCCGGCACCTGCCGCATGGGCAACGACCAGCATGCGGTCGTCACGCCGCGCCTCGCGGTGCAAGGCGTCGACGGGCTGCGGGTTTGCGATGCATCGGTGATGCCGCGCATCGTATCCGGCAACACGAACGCGCCGACGATCATGATCGCGGAGCGCTGTGCGGAGTTCATGCTGGCGGAGTAACGTAACCCGGCGCGGCACGCGTGCGCGGCCGTTCACTAACCACTGAAAAGAAAAACGGCGCGTGAGACACGCGCCGCCACTTCATCCGCATCGACTGCCGGAATCAACACCTGGCCTCACGCGCCGCCTCGCGCAGCGCCATCGGCGACGCACCATAGCGTTCGCGAATCGCACGGCTGAAGTGCGCCTGGCTCGAGAAACCCCAGCGAAACGCGATTTCGCCGACGCTCGTCTTGCGCAGCCGTGCATCGGTCAGCTCGCGATGCGCATGCGACAGCCGCTCAGACCAGATGTGCTGCGTGATCGACTCGCCTTCGGCCGCGAAGAGCCGGCTCAGATGCCGCAGCGACAGCCCGACTGCGTCGGCGACGGCCTGCGGCCCGAGTTCCGGGTCACCCAGGTGCGTTGCGATGTACTGCTTCGCGGTCAGCAGATACGACAGCGACGCGCGCGATGCACCCGCACCGTTCACTTCCGCATCGATGAGTTCCGCGATCAGCGTGCGCGTGTGTTCGGCGAACCGTGCGGCGTCGCCTTCAACGGGATCCTTCATGAACCGCTCGACGCTCGCGCGCAACGTCGCGCCGAGCATCGCGCCCGCGCCCGGCTTCGGCGCGATCCGCAGCGGGAGCGCCGCCAGTTCCGCATCGAGCCGGTCATCGAACGTCGTGATCGGAATGTCGATCAGCAACTGCCGCATCGGCGTCAGGAATCCGAACAGATAGGGCACGCGCGTGTCGTAGACCACGACATCGCCGGCTTCCGCGAGCAGGCACCGGTCGCGCTGGATGAAATACGCGCGCCCGCTCAGGAGCTGGCACGCGAACAGCGACTCCTTCGGCAACTGGCGCACATGCACCGGGCTGCGCTCGATCACATGATCCTGGCCGCTGATATCGGCGACGCGCAGGTCGGTCAGCGCGAGGTCGGTCTTCTCGACCTCGAGCCCGCCCGGCGACAGCGACGAGCAGCGCAGGCCGACCAGCGTGGCCGCGTTGAAGGCATCCCAGTACGCCATCCGGTCGCGCGCCGGCACGCCGGCCGTCGAGCCGCGTGTACGGGAAAAAACCGTCGAATTCGTCACGTCGCCTCCTGCGGGCGCCTGTCGTGCGGAGCGGCACGGTTGGGGGAATGATTCGTCTGATTATTGGCGCGACGCCATGTCCGGCGCGATCAAGCAATTCGTCCAGCCCAGTCAAGAGCGGCGCGCACCGGCTGGCTAAAGTCGAGCCCACGACACCCATACACAAGGAGACGAACCGTGGTCGACCAAGCCGTAGCCGAATTCTGGCAAACCATCCCGCCGATTGCCAATCCGTTCAAGCCCGATGCGCTGCCAGAAGCATACATCCCGAACGCGGCCACCGACGACGAGCGCTATTACGTTCCGTTCACCGAAACGGTTTCGTCGCGGCCGCTGTGGATCTCGCCGTCGCAGAACAAATGGTGCGACATCCTGATGGCGAAGGAAGCCGGGCTCGTGAACCGGCACTATCACCCGCACGAGGTGTTCGCTTACACACTGTCGGGCAAGTGGGGTTATCTGGAGCACGAATGGACCGCGACGCGCGGCGATTTCGTGTACGAGACGCCGGGCGAAGGCCACACGCTCGTGGCCTTCGATCACCCGGAGCCGATGCGCGCGTTCTTCATCGTCAAGGGGCCGCTGATCTGGCTCGACGATGAAGGCAATCCCGACGGCTACTTCGACGTGCATTCGTACATCGCGATGTGCAAGGCGCACTACGAGAAGGTCGGCCTCGGCGCGCAAGCGATCGAGAAGCTGTTCCGCTGACGCGCGGCGAGGCTCACCATGACATCCCCTTCCTCCTCCCGATCCGCCTGGACGTATGAGAACCGGCTGCTGCTGATCCTGTTCATGACGTTCGGCTTCGTGTTCTTCGACCGCCTCGCGCTGTCGTTCCTGTTCCCGTTCATGTCGGCCGAGCTGCACCTGACGAACACACAGCTCGGCATGGTGTCGTCCGCACTCGCGCTCACGTGGGCGCTGTCCGGTGCCGCGACGGGCGCATGGTCCGACGCGCGCGGCACGCGCAAGCCGCTGCTGATCGCGGCCGTGCTCGGCTTTTCCGTGTGCTCGGCGCTGTCGGGGCTCGTCGGCGGCTTCGCGAGCCTGATCGCGTTCCGCGCGCTGATGGGCATCGCCGAAGGCCCCGTGCTGCCGCTGTCGCAATCGCTGATGGTCGAGAGTTCGACGCCGAGCCGCCGCGGGCTGAACATGGGCCTGCTGCAAGGCTCCGCCGCCGGCCTGCTCGGCGCGACGATCGGCCCGCCGGTGGTCATCGGCATCGCGACCGCGTACGGCTGGCGCGAGGCGTTCTACGTGTCGTGCATTCCGGGCTTCCTGATCGCGCTCTGCATCTGGCGCTGGGTGCGCGAAGTGCCGCCCGGCGGCGTGCGGCACGCGCAGGCCGATACCGCCGGCGCGCAGGCCGCAAGCGGCGCGGCAGTCAGCCGCTGGGCGTTGCTGAAGGAACGCAACATCCTGCTCTGCATGCTGATCAGCTGCTTCTTTCTCACGTGGTTCATCGTGATCATCTCGTTCGCGCCGGTGTTCCTCGTGGAAAGCCGCCACCTGTCGCCGTCCGACATGGGGGTCGTGATGACCTGCCTTGGCGCCGCGTGGGTCTTCTGGGGCTTCGCGGTGCCGGCGATCTCCGACCGGATCGGCCGCAAGCCGACGATGATCGCATTCGCGCTGATCGCGTCCGTGTGCCCGATCGTGATGATCCACGCCGGCTCGCTCTGGGCGCTCGGCGCGCTCGTGTTCGCCACGTACACGGGCCTCGGCTGCTTCACGCTGTTCATGGCGACGATCCCCGCCGAAACGGTGCCGCCGCGCGCGATCGCCAGCGCGCTCGGCCTGATCATGGGCGCGGGCGAGCTGATCGGCGGCTTCGTCGCACCGACCGTCGCCGGCTTCGCGGCCGACAAGTACGGCCTGCAGTTCGCGATGTGGACGTCGGCCGCCGGCGCGATCCTCGCGTGCGTGCTGTCGTTCGGCCTCGTCGAGACCGCGCCCGCCGTGCTGCGCAAGCGCGCACTCGCCGGCACCGCCGCGAGCCGTCTCGATGCACAAAACCTCGGAGGACGCTGACATGCGGGCACTTCAATGGCATGGCCCGCGCGACGTCCGTCTCGTGGAAATCGACCCGCCGCGCATCGGCCCCGGCGACGTGCGCATCGCGGTCGCGTATTGCGGGATCTGCGGCAGCGACCTGCACGAATATGCGGACGGCCCGCACGCGATCCCGGTCGACACGCCGCATCCGCTGTCGCGCCGCACCGCGCCGCTGACGCTCGGCCACGAGTTCTGCGGCACCGTCGTCGAAGTCGGTGCCGGCGTGACGGCGCTGCGCGCGGGCGATCGCGTCGCGGTCGAGCCCGAGTACCGCTGCCACCAGTGCGCATACTGCCGCTCGGGGTCGTACAACCTGTGCGTGTCGATGGGCTTCGCCGGGCTGATGGGCGACGGCGGCATGGCCGACTTCGCGGTCGTGCCGGCCTACATGCTGCATCGCCTGCCTGACGGCGTGAGTCTCGAACAGGCCGCGGTGATGGAGCCGGCCGCCGTCGCGCTGCACGCGTTGCGGCGTGGCGAACTGCGGCTCGGCGAAACCTGCGCCGTGTTCGGGCTCGGCCCGATCGGCCTGCTGCTGATCATGCTCGCGAAGCTGCAGGGGGCAACCACGATCGTGGCGGTCGATGTCTCGCCCGAACGGCTCGCGGCTGCCACACGCCTCGGCGCGACGCATACGTTCGACGCACGCTCACTCGGTGCACCCGCGCTGCAGGACGCGATCCGCGCGGCCTCGGGCGGGCTCGGCGTCGATGCGAGTTTCGAGGCGGCCGGGCTGCCGGCCACGTTCGAATCGGCGATGCAGGCACTGCGCAAGGGCGGCCGCGTCGTGATGGTCGGCCTGATGCCGCACGCGGGCTTCGACGCGTTCCGCGCGGTCAACGACGAGTTGACCTTCACGGCGAGCGTCGGCTACCGGCACGCGTATGAAGACCTGCTGCACATCGTCGCGTCGGGCGCACTCGACCTCACGTCGATCGTCACGCGCACCGTATCGCTCGAAGACGCCGTCGCCGACGGCTTCGACGCGCTGCTCGCCGACCGCGCGCAGATCAAGATCCTCGTTTCACCCGCGCAACGGCCGGCCCGTCGCGCACACACCATCGGGAGCGTCGAGCATGAGTCGTCAGTGGGCGTTTGAAGGCCAGTCCGTCGTCGTGACGGGCGGTACCTCGGGCATCGGTGCGCGCACCGCGATGCGGTTCGCGCAAGCCGGCGCGTCAGTCGTCGCGCTCGGGCTCGATGCGACCGGCCCGCATGCGCCCGTGCATGCGGGCATCCGCTGCGTGGAACTCGACGTGACCGACAGCGATGCGCTGACGCGCACGATCGCGGCCCTGCCGCGGCTCGACGTGCTCGTCAACGGCGTCGGCATCAGCCGGCACGCGGACGAATACCGGATGGACCAGTTCGAGCTCGTGCTGAACGTGAACCTGACGTCGGTGATGCGTGCATCGGACGCCGCGCGGCCGGCGCTGTCGGCGCACGGCGGCAGCATCGTCAATGTCGCGTCGATGTACACGTACTTCGGCAGCAAGGATCGCCCCGCATACAGCGCGAGCAAGGGCGGCATCGCGCAGCTCACGCGCTCGCTCGCGCAGGCGTGGGCCGATCGCGGCATTCGCGTGAACGCGGTCGCACCCGGCTGGATCGACACACCGCTCAGCAGCGGCCTGATGGCCGACATGCAGGCGTCGCGGCGCATCCTCGAACGCACGCCGCTCGGGCGCTGGGGCACGGCCGACGAAGTCGCCGACGTGATCCTGTTCCTGTGCTCGCCCGGTGCGTCGTTCGTGACCGGCGCGGTCGTGCCGGTCGATGGCGGGTATTCGACGGTCTAGCGCGCCGCTCAACGGGCATCGGCGGACTTCGGCGAGCCCGCGATTGCTGCCGATGCCTGTCACACACCGCCTTCCTCAGGTTGCCGCTGAACCGGGATTCGTCCGGTTCGGCTTTGTTCATATCAATCAGTAGTCCAATCAAAAATATCCGATCCGATCGGAAACATGTGAGGAGCACATTGGAGATGACGAAAAAGACCCTTCTGGCGCTCGCGGCATGCGCCATTCCCGCCGCGTCGTTTGCGCAGAGCAGCGTGACGATGTTTGGGCTGATGGATGCCGGCATCAGCTATGTCAGCAATCAAGGCGGCCACGGCGCCGCGAAGTTCGACGACAACATCTTCTTCCCGAACCTGCTTGGTTTCGAAGGCAAGGAAGATCTCGGTGCGGGCACACGAGCGATCTTCCGGCTCGTCAACCAGTATTCGCTCGGCAACGGCTCGATCATCGGCGGCGGGCTGTTCGCGCGCACGGCCTATGTCGGGCTGCAGAACGACCGGTACGGCACGCTGACGCTCGGCAACCAGTACGAGTTCATGGTCGATGCACTGGCCGCGAGCGGCAACGAGATCGCGCAGGATCTCGTCGGCCTGTACGGCTTTCGCAACGGCCCGTTCGACAAGCTCGCGTTGCCGAACAACCCGACCGGCGCATTCGACTGGGATCGTGTCGCGGGCAGCAATCGTGTCGCGAATTCGGTCAAGTACACGAGCCCGTCGCTGTCGGGCCTGACCTTCGGCGCGCTGTACGGCTTCGGGAACGTCGCGGGGTCGGTCGGCGCGAACAATACGGTCAGCGTCGGCGCGAGCTACGACAACGGCCCGTTCGGCGCTGGCGCGGCCTATACGAACCAGAAGTACGGCGCGACCGACGGGCTGCCGCCGACCAGCGTGCGCAACTGGGGCGCGGGCGTGCACTACACGCTCGGCACGGTTACCGGGAAAGCGCTCTTCACGACGGTGCGCAACGCGCAGAACGGCGCGGGCGCGTGGTCGGCGGAAGCCGGCGCCGCATGGCGGCCGTCGCCGGCATGGGTGATCGGCGCGAGCTACACGTACATGAAGGGCAACGACACGCTCGACAACGCGCACGCGCACCAGTTCCTGGCCGCCGTCCAGTACTGGCTGTCGAAACGCACGATGGTGTACGTGGCGGGCGTCCATCAGCGCGCCAATCACGGCAGCAACGCGCAGATCAACGGCGTGATGGATGCGAACGGCGCGTCGAGCGGTGCACTGCAGTCGATCGCGCGGATCGGGTTCAGCACGCGGTTCTAGGGCGCAGCCTCAGCGATTCCTGATGGCGATCCTGTGTCCGGATCGCCTGACGACGCCGGCCGACCTGCCGAACTGCCGTCCTCGTCGTCACACGCGGCGGGCCACAAGCCGATCGCCATCGCCATCGCCATCGCCATCGCGAAGCATGCATGCACGCAACCGCGACTAACCCGACGAATCCGCACCGCCCCCGTCCTGCATCGCCGTATCGCGACACTGCGACGGCGTGACCCCGAAACGCCGGCGAAACAGCCGCGCGAAATACGCGGGATCGGAGAACCCCGACTGCAGCGCGAGACGCGTAATGCTCGCCCCGTCGGCACCGGTCTGCGACAGCACTTCGTGGCACTTCTCGAGCCGCAGGCGCTGGATCATCGCCTGCGGCCGCTCGCCGATCGATTCGAACGCCTGATAGAGCGTGCGGCGGCACACCTTCAATGCCGCGGCAATGCGATCGGGCGACAGTTCACCGTCGTCCAGATGCCTATGAATGTATTGCTGCGCATCGCGCAGCAACGTCGCGCGGATCTTGCGCCGCGAAGCGGGCGCCGTGCCGTCCGTGAAATCGATCGCCTCGGCGAGCAACGTCGCCACCAGTTCCAGCACGCCGTAGCGGCTGCGCGGATTCATGCGCCGGCCCTCGGTGATCATCGCCTGCAGGCTGGCGAGCGCCACGGCCGCGCCGCCCGTCGTCGGCATCGCGCGGCCGATCGCGTGCCGGGCCAACGCCAGCAGTGCGTCATGATCGGCCACTTCGCACAGCATCGTGACGAATTCGCCGTGCGCGTCGCTTTGAATCCAGTACGGGCTGCTCGCCTCGTACAGCGTGAAATGCCCCGGCGGCACGATCACTTCGCACGCGCCCTGCTCGAGTCTCGCCACGCCGCTCAGTTGCCAGATCACCTTGACGTAGCGGTGCTTCAGCGTCTTGCAGGCGTCGCGCCCGATGGATGCGCTATGCGCGCTCGCCGAAATGCGCGCCACGCGGCAGCGCGCGTGATCGAACACGTCGACGCTTGCGTCGAATTCTCCGGACGCGCCTGCGTTGAGTTCCAGCGGAAAGAACCGATGCCGGATCTGCTCCGACCAGCACGACACGCCGCCCTCCCGCAGCAGCGGATGCGCTCCCGAATCGATCATGACGTTCGCCTCCAGAAAAATCCGGCTTTCAAGTACGTCCATTGCGTGGCCGCCTGCATGCGCATGCAGCGGGCGCGACGATCGACTCGCCCGACTTCCGGTCGTGCGCGTCGACACGCGCCCGGCAAGCATCGATGAGAGGGGATCGGCTCCTAGCGTACGGCGCGCCGACGCAAAAGAAAATTCGCACAACTCCCATGCGCGGCCGGAACGCTACCTGACGCCGTAAAGATTTCACCTAGATGCACCGCACTCCTGATGGCTCTGCACGCAAACACATGCGAGCGGGAAACTGGCGCGGCACCCTGCTGACGGGCGGAAACCGGCTTCCGGCCGGGCTTCACGCGATCGGCCCATGCCGTCCCGCACGCCGCCCGAAGACAAACGGCGGCCGCTCGCGCGCCGCAGGAGGAGACACATGATGAAACGACGGTCCATTTCCGTGATGCTGTCCGCGCTCGCGGTCGCGCACGGCGCTCATGCAACCGAAGGCGGCGGCTCCGTCTACCCGACCGGAGCGGAAGGCTACCTGTGCTGCGCACTGCCGCCGCCGGGGCTCTATGCGCTGATCTACGTGGAGCGCTACCACGCCGGCGAACTGCGCGACAACGACGGCCGCGACGTCGCGCCGCCGGACTTCAGCATCACCGCCTATGCGGTAACGCCGCGGATCGTGTGGGTCACGCCTTACACGTTTGCCGGCGCATCGCTGGCCATGCATGCGCTGCTCCCGCTCGTCACGCTCGACGTGCACGCGGGCGGTCAATCGCAGCGGCGGACCGGTGTCGGCGACATGACGTTCGGGCCGGCGCTCGGCTGGCACGTCACGCCGACGCTCCACACGCTGCTCGCGGTCGATTTCTTCGCGCCGACCGGCCGCTACGACAAAGGCGACCTGGCCAACATCGGCCGAAACTACTGGGCGATCCAGCCGATCGCCGGTATTTCGTACGGCGGCCGCACCGGGCCGGTGTTCGACGCGAAGCTCATGTGGACCTTCAACCAGCGCAACCACGCGACGGATTACCGGTCCGGCCAGGAATTCATCGTCGACTATTCGGCGGGCTGGGGTTTCGGCAACGGCCTGACGGTCGGCGCGGGCGGCTATGTCTACCGGCAGATGACGGACGATTCGCAGGCCGGGCAGACCATCGCCGGCAATCGCGGCCGTTCGTTCGCGATCGGCCCGTCGATCAAGTACGACAGCGGGAAAGGCTGGTTCGTGACCGCCAAGTACCAGATGGAAACCGATGTGCGAAACCGCCCGGAAGGGGCGGCGTTCTGGCTCAAGGCCGTGTTTCCGCTCTGATTCGACCGGATCCGCGTCGGCGTTGCCCGACGCGAAAGCGGCGCAGGTCATCCCTGCGCCGCCCGTTTCATCGCCCAAGCAGCAGATCGGCGCCGCGTTCGCCGATCATGATCGCCGGCGCATTGGTATTGCCGCTCGGCACCTGCGGGCAGATCGAGCAATCGATCACGCGCAGATTGGAGAAGCCGTGCACGCGCAGCGTCTTCTGGTCGACCACCGAGGTCCGTGGGTCCGTGCCCATCCTGCAGGTGCCGGCCGGGTGATAGACGGTCTTGATGTCCTGCCGCACGAATCGCTCGATTGCCGGCAGATCGTCCGGATCGATCCGGGCCGGCGCGACGATCTCCTTCACGTGCGCCTGAAGCGCCTTCGCCGACAGGATCCTGAGCCCGGCCTGCACGGCCCGGATCTGGCCGTCGAGGTCGGCCGGGTCGCTCAGGAAGTTCGCGTCGATCCTCGGCAGATCCGCCGGATCCTTGCTGCGCAGCCCGACCTGCCCGCGCGATTTCGGTTGCAGATGGCCGACCTTGACCGACATGCCGTGCTCGCTCGCCGGCGGCTTCTCTCCCGGCGTATTGTCGAAATTGTCGAGCAGCGGCAGGAAATGGAACTGGACATCGGGCCGCCCGGTGCCCAGCGTGTCGATGAAGGCGCCGCCTTCGAGAATGTTGCTGGTCAGCAGCCCGCTCCTGAAGCACTTCCACTGCAGGAAATGGCGCATCGCCCGAAGCCCCGTGTTCTCGCCGTAGAGGCTCGCCGGCGTACGAATCGACGCCTGCACCGACATGTGCAGATGATCGTGAAAATTCCGGCCGACCGGCAACGCGGCAACTGTATCGATCCCGAGCGCGGCAAGATGCTCGGCCGGTCCGATGCCGGACAGCATCAGCACTTTCGGATTCCCGATCGCCCCCGCGCTCACGACGACCTCGTTGCGCACGCGCACCGACACGGGCGCCTGACCGCCCTCGCTGAATTCGACCGCGACCGCACGCCCCGCATCGGTCCGGATCCGGTGCACGAGCGCGCCCGTCACCACCTTCAGCTTCGCGTCGTTGCGCACCGACGCCAGATAGGTCTGCGCCGTGCTCGCGCGTTCGCCGTTGCGCGTCGTCGTCTGGTAATAGCCGATGCCCTGCTGCACTTCGCCGTTGAAATCGTTGACGTAGCGCAGCCCCATTTCCTGCCCGGCCCGGATGAACGCGGCCGTCAGCGGATGGCGATAGCGGTTCTCGCTGACGGGCAGCGGGCCCGTCTGGCCGTGATACGCGGGCCCCAGGCTTTCGTTCGCTTCCGCCCTCATGAAGTACGGCAGCACGTCGTCGTAGCGCCAGTCCGTGCATCCCCACTGCGTCGCCCAGTCGTCGTAGTCCTCGCGCTGTCCGCGGATGTAGATCATCCCGTTGACCGAACTGCCACCGCCCAGCACCTTGCCCTGCGCGATGATCATGCTGCGGCCGTTCGCGTTCGGCTGCGGTTCGGTCATGTAGGGCCACGATTTCTTCTGGAACACCTGCATCACACCGCCCGGAATCCGGTGAAACGGATTGTCGTCGCGCGTGCCGGCCTCCAGCAGCAGCACCGAACCGGCATGCTGCTGGATCAGCCGCGCGGCCACGACGCAGCCGGCGGAACCCGCGCCGATGACGACGTAATCGAAGGTCAGGTCTTGAGTAGTCATGTGTCTGTCGATAGGGATAGGCGGGCGAGCAACGCAACGCCCGCGATCTTGTTGTTGTGGTGTCTCGGTGCGGAACGTGCGCGGCTACATCGCGATCGTGACGACCTTCTCCTCCAGGTACGCATCGAGCCCGCTTTGCGACAGGTCGCGCCCGACGCCGCTCTCCTTGAAGCCGCCCCACGGCAGCCGCGCGTCGAGCGGGCTCCACGCGTTCACCGCGACCGCGCCGACCCGCAGACGGGCCGCGGTACGGTGCGCGGTCGCGAGATCGCGGGTCCACAGCGATGCGGACAGCGCGTAGACGGTGTCGTTCGCCAGCGCGACAGCCTCGTCTTCCGTATCGAACGGAATGATCGTGCCGACCGGCCCGAACACTTCGTCGCGCGCGATGCGCATCGCCGGATCGACGTTCGCGAACACCGTCGGCCGTACGAAGAAGCCTTGCGACGGCACCGGCTCGTCGCCCGCGACCATCGTCGCGCCGTCGCGAAGCGCCGCTGCGATATGCGACTTCACGCGATCGGCGTGGCGGGCGCTGATCAGCGCGCCCATCTGCGTCGCCGGATCGAACGGCGTGCCGACCCTCACCGACCGCGCCGCGTGCGCGAGCGCGCCGACGATGTCGTCGTAGTGGCGACGCTGCACCAGCACGCGCGTACCGGCCGCGCAAGTTTGCCCCTGGTTGACGAACAGCCCCATCGCGACGCCGGCAATGGCCTGCTCGAGATTCGCGTCGTCGAAGATGATTTGCGGCGCCTTGCCGCCGAGTTCCAGCGTCAGCCGCTTGAACTGCGCGCCGGCTTCGCGCGCGATCGTGCGGCCGACCTCGGTGCTGCCGGTGAAACTGATCTTGTCGACGCCGGGATGATTGACCAGCGCGGCGCCGACCGACGCGCCGATGCCGTGCACGAGATTCACGACGCCCGGCGGAAAGCCCGCCTGCGCCGTCAGGTCCGCCAGCGCGCCGACCGCGAGCGGTGCGTCCTCCGACGGCTTGATCACGACCGTGCAGCCCGCCGCGAGCGCGGGCGCCAGCTTCCAGCACGCGATCATCAGCGGCGCATTCCACGGCACGATCAGGCCGGCGACGCCGACCGCTTCGCGCACCGTGTAGTTGACGGTCGGGCGCCCCATGAAGCCACCGGTCGGAATCTGGCGGCCTTCGAGCTTGTCCGCCCATCCGGCGAAGTAGCGCAGCGTGTCGATCGACATCGGCAGGTCCATCATGCGCACTTCCATCGCCGGGCGCCCCTGTTCGCGCGCGAGCAGTTCGACGAAG
Source organism: Burkholderia lata (assembly GCF_902499335.1). Classification (GTDB taxonomy): domain Bacteria; phylum Pseudomonadota; class Gammaproteobacteria; order Burkholderiales; family Burkholderiaceae; genus Burkholderia; species Burkholderia lata_B. Next base: position 33,877 of record NZ_CABVQK010000009.1, read on the forward strand.
CGTTCCGCGTCCTGCTCGAGCAGATCGGCCAGCCGGTTCAGCAGCTTCGCCCGCGCCGCGCCGGGCAACCGGCTCCAGTGCCCGCCGTCGAATTCCGCGCGGGCCGCGCGCACGGCCCGGTCGACGTCGGCACCGGTGCCGGCCGCGACGCGTGCAAGCAGTTGCCCGGTGCACGGCTCTAATTTCTCGAACCACTCGCCCTGCGCGGCGTCGCACGCGTCGCCCGCGATCCGGTGTTGAAGGGTGTACTCGGCTGTCATGTGGCTGTCTCCAGATCAAAGGCCGATCCGGCGCTGAAAGACGGATCGGCATATCTGGCCCACTGTAGGACGCGAGTTGCGGCGACGCTGGGACATCCGTGCATCGAATGCAGGATTCACATGCACACGCGCATGAAGTGTCCGTCGACGCCGATCGCATGCGCGCCAGCGCCGCAATCGGCTTGCGCGGCCAGCGCGAGGCCGACTCGTGCATGGTTGGCGCGCCGCACGGCCGGCGGCATCGACGCGTACGCGGCGTCGCGAATCAACGCGTGGCGGAACGCATAGAACACGCGATCGCGCCGATGTTGCGCGTACATGATCCGCTCTTCGAGCAGCAGTTGCAGGTGCGCGTCGAGCGTCGCGCGATCATGCGGCGATGCCGCGGCGAGCAGGTGCGCATCCACCTCGAGCCCGATCGTCGCGGCGAGCTGCGCGGTGTCGCGCGCGTCGTCGATCCGGTCGAACGCGCGACCGAGCATCCCGCCGAGACTGAGCGGAAGCGGGCACGGATCCGTCGTCCGCAGCGCCGCGAGCGAGCCGTCCACACCGCTCGTCGCCAGCTCGCGCGCGACGGCCTCGATGAACAGCGGAATGCCGGCCGTACGATGGACGAGCGGGTCGAGCCGGGCCGGATCGAGCGCGTCCTGGCCAAGATACGCCGACAACAGGCGCCGCGCGTCGTCGCGCGGCAGGCGGCGCAGTACCAGGCGTTCGGTCGCGTCGCGCCAGCGTGCGAGCCTGTCGGGTTGCGACGTGAGCACGACGCAGAGCGCCGACGCGCGAGGCGAGCGCTGCAGGTACGCAAGAAAATCCTCGGTCGAGCGGTCGATCCACTGCACATCCTCGACGACGAGCAACACCGGTGCGCCATTGCCGAGCGACGCGATCAATTGCTCGAGGACGTCGAACAGTGCGTGCTGTTCGCGTGCGCTCGACCGCCGCGCCTCCTTCGCATCGCAGGGCAGCCCCAGCCAGGTCGAGAGCGCGACACGGGCCGCCGCACGATCGCATTCGAGCGGCGCGAGCATCGTGTCGATCGCGGCGCGCGTGATACCGGGCGGGCTGTCGGCGTCGAGTTGCCAATGCTCGCTGATGAACCGCAGGATCGGAAACAGCGCATGATTTTCCCGCTCGGGCAGGCACCCGCAATGCGCGAACGCGTGGCCCTGTGCCCGCACGGCCTCGCACAGCGCGTGCACGAGGCGCGACTTGCCGATTCCCGCGTCGCCGACGACGAGCCGCGGTACGCCGCGCATCGCGCGACGATGGCGCGCACGCGTCTCCTGCCACGCACGCAGCAGCGCATCGAGTTCGCGCGTGCGGCCGATCATCGGCGCCCTCGTGCCGCCGTCGAGCGAATCGAACGGCGTATCGGCCCGACACTCGCCGAGCAGTTCATATACCGGCTGCGGCGCGAGGCCCGCCCGCGCCAGCCGCAACCCGGTCGGCCGGAAGTCGGCATACCGTTCGAGCGCGAGCCGCGCATCGTCGCTGATCAGGATCTGCCCGGGCCCGGCAAGCCGCAGCAGCCGCGACGCGGCGGACGGCGTCGAGCCGCACGCCATCTGCGACGGATGCGCGAGAACCTGCCCGACGTGAATCGCCGCCGCCACTTCAACGTGCCAGCCTTCGCGGCCGACGGCATCGCCGGCGCCGGCCGGCACCGGCAGCCGTGCGCGCCCTGCCACCCGCACCAGGTCGAGCGCCGCACGCGCCGCGCGGCGCGCGGGCAGGTCGATATCGCCTTGCAGGCCGAAATGGAACAGCAGCGTGTCGCCGAGCCGCTCGCCGACCTGCGCGCCATAGCCGACGGCGATGTCCGCACACTTCGTCAGCCATTGCGCCTCGTAGCGGTCGAGCAGGGCGCCATGATCGGTTCCCGCATGGCGTTGCCGGCCGTCTCCGGCGATCGTCACGCAACAGCACAGCGTGGTGACCTGCCGGTATTCGCCAGCCGTTGCGATCGCGTCACTGCGCTGGGCAAACGGGTGCGGCTGCGAGCGCACATGCCGGCTCGCACGGCCGGCATCGAACGGGCCGACCAGCGCGGCGAAATTGAGCGCGCGGAACTGCTCGGCGAGTTCGTCGGCCGATGCGGCGCGCTGCGCCGGATTCTTGTTCAGCGCGCGCCGCAGCACCGAGCCGAGCGGATGCGACGCGATCGACGGCGGAAGCGCGACATCCACCTGGCTGAGCTGCTGATAAAGAATGTCGGCCACGCTCGCGCCCTGCACGACGACTTCGCCCGTCAGGCATTCGATCACGACCAGACCCCACGCATACAGGTCGCTTCCGGGCGTCGGCGGTTCGTTGCGCAATTGCTCGGGCGCGCAGTACGACGGCGAGCCGAGCGCCTCGGCCGCGAGCGTCGCGGCCTGGGGCGCGATATCTGCCGTGCCGGGCAACAGCGCACCGATCCCGAAATCGAGGAGCTTCGCGTGCGGCCCGTCGCCGGCCATCGCGATCACGATGTTTTGCGGCTTCAGATCCCGGTGCACGATGCCGCGGCGATGCGCGGCCGCGAGCGCATCGAGCACCTGCGCCATCAGCCGTCCCGTGTCGACGACCGACAGCGGCCCCTCGATCGCAAGCCGGTCGCGCAGGGTCCGGCCCTGTACACGTTCGAATACGGCGAACAGCCGCCCGTCGGGCGCTTCTCCCTTGTCCAGCAGCGCCACGATGTTCGGGTGCCGCAGCGCCTCGCACAGGCCCGTCTCGCGCCGGAAGCGCATGCGCTGCCGCGCGCGCTCCGCCGCGGTCCGCGCGACATCGTCCCGCATCAGCTTGATCGCGACGTCCTCCCCCGTCTCGCCGCAGGTCGCACGAAACACCACGCCGCTGCCGCCTTCGCCGAGCAACGCACCGAGCCGGTAATGCCGCTTGCCGGCCAGCACCGCGAAAGGCGCGGCGGGCTGCTGCGATTCACGCGCTTGCGGCACGACGCTTGAGCGTGCCGCGGTCGGCAACCGGGGCTGTCTTTCCGCGTTCACGAGCAGTGGACGACCGGATCCGGCGCCGGACGATGCATGCCCATGCGCGGCTCGACGCCCGGCACCGACTGGCATTCGAGGCGCTCGCCGCGCATGACGCGAAACGGGAAATCGCCGAAACGGACACTGCCGCGCCGCCGCTCGACCAGTTGGCTCGCGTCGAGCCCCGGCAGCGCCGCGAACTGGCTCCGGGCGCGATGAATCTGCACGTTGAGATGGGACGTATCGATACCGAGCATGCGCGCCAGCCGGTCGAGTTCGATCCAGCCTTGCGTGGCGGCGTCGTAGCCGGCCTGCATGTCGGCCGAGCGTGCGCGGGCGAGTGTGACGAGGCTGTAGTGATGCGCGCGCTCGCCGAGGTCGACCACGCCGCCGCGAACATGCAGCAGCGCGCGTGCGTGCTCCTCGTCCCGGCTGACGAAGAATTCGAGCAAGCGGGCCGACGCGGCCGGATCGGCAGGCGCGCGCAACGTCATCGTCGAGCCGTGGCGCACGAGCGCCACGCGCCACGTGACGTCGCCCGTCGACACTTCATCGCCGTCACGGAGCGCGCGCGGCGGCAACGTGTCGTCGCACAGCCATTCGCCGGCCGGCGACCGGACGATCGTGACCGGCTGCGCGGCGTGGGCAGCCAGGATCTGGCGGGGCGTGAGCACGATCGGATGCGTCGCGCCCCGCACCGGCCACAGCGTATCGGCCGGATCGTCGAGCGCATCGACGCGCCAGGGCGCGACACCCGCCCTGCCGAACCGGATGACGTCGCCTCGCTGCAGCACCGCGTGCTCGCCATCGCGCAACGGGACGCCCGATACCGACGTGCCGTTGCTGCTGTGATCGTGGAGCTCCCACTGCCCGCCGACCCAGCGGATATGGGCATGGACACGGGACACCGACGCGTCGCGGATGACCGTATCGCAGCGCGCGGTATCGCGGCCGAACACGTGATACGCGCGGAGCAGGCACGCTTCCCCGGAAGAATCGTTCTTGAGTATCGCCATGGCCGCCCCGTATCGGATTCGCCCGGATCGCTCGAGTGACGCATCGACGCCCGGGAAAGCGATTGATTCAATGATCGCGAACGATATCGACCGTTCGCCGCCTCGTTACCTGTTTCTTCGTCAGCTTCCTTCCGAATCGTTGCTCATCCGGCGTGTGTTATTTCGATTGATTGAATGATCGGCTTTTTTGTTGTTTTAAAGTCGAGCAACTTGATGAAAATCCTGCCAAATAAAATCATGCGTCGCAATCGAAATGCTCAACTCTCGCCCTGATATTGCAATGCTTTACATTTTCGACGAAATTTCGGTTCAAATATAAAGGGTCGAAAATCTTCATAATCTCGCGAACCAATACAGGCGTGCCTCGAACAGAAACACCACATTGAATGACGGGGCTGATTTAAATACCTTTGCCAGCGCGGAAATTTTGTTTGATTAAAAGAAAATTAATTAAATAGTTTCGGCGATTTGAATAATTCATTCCGATATTTTGATGCATGAGTTCGGACACTGCGTCGACATCTCGTGAGCTTTGCCGCCATAGACTGCCGCAAGCACTGGACATGGGGCGACCGCACCACAGGACATTCCGGCGGTCCTATGGCGCGAGGCATTCGCGGACATTCGCTATCGGCCATTCGCGCATGAACGATGCGAAGGCTGCCCCGGCCTTGGCGATCACTGGCTCCTGCCCCAAGGCTGCGAAATTGCGGATGCATCACCCGGGGAGGCGGCATCTCCAGACTCTCGCGTCTGTTGACAGTTTTGTAATCAGTCACAATAATGAGAATTATTATCATTTTGGGCGTGATGCTCGCTCATCTCGCAGCAATGTGACTGGCTCGCACCGCGACTCCTCCCACTCTCCGCTGATCGCTGCGTTCATCAAGCACTACGAGGAACTTGTCAATCACGTCCGGCATCGCTTTGGCGATCGCGCATTCGCGTGCGACGTCGTCCAGGATGTCGGCGTTCAGCTCCTTCAGCGGCCGCCGGGCGAACCCGTCCACACACCGCTAGCCTTTCTGCGTCATCTGTCGATACATCGGGCCATCGATCGATGGAGAGGAGACGAATTGCACGCGAGCCGCATGGAGCCGGCTGGGGTCGTCGTTCCCGACTCGCGGTCGGACGATATCGACGGCGAGCAGGCATTGAGCTACCGGCAGACCGTGCAGGAACTCGAGCGGGCCATCAACGCGCTGCCCGCGCGCTGTCGCGAGGTGTTTATCCTCCATAAGCTGCACGATCTGTCACAGGAAGAAGTGGCGGCGCAGTTGCGAATATCACGTAACATGGTCGCCAAACACATGGCCCGCGCGATGACGGACCTCGCCCCGATCTTGCAGAACACCCTGCACACCAAGACGGCAAATGCCGATGCTGCCTGAGCCTCCCCGTAGTCACGATTCGACGCCTCCTCAAGACGACTCGCTCGATCCATTCAAGGATGCGTTGCGCGCACGTTATCCGCTTGACGCGGTCGTGCGTCGTGCAGCGCGGCGGCGAACCGCCCGGCGTGTCGTCGGCGGATCGATGCTGAGTATCGCGGCTGCTCTGATGATCTGGCAGGCCGATCCCGCGTACCGGGTCGACACCCTCGCGACAGCAGTGGGCGAGCACCGCGCGTGGCCGCTCGCCGACGGTAGCCGGCTCGAGCTGAATACCGGATCGTCGGCACGCGTCGAGTGGCATGTGCGCTCGCGACGCATGCTGATCGAACATGGCGAGGCATCGATCGAGATCGCGCACTCGCCGTTCCGGCCGTTCGTCACTCGCGCAGGCGACGTGACGATCCACGATATCGGGACGAGCTTCACCGTGCGCCGCGATGCGCAGGACGTGCGGGTCGGCGTCGTGTCCGGGGCCGTGGAAGTCGCCGTGGCACAGCGCCCGGCGGTGATGCTCCATCCCGAGCAATCCGTCCTCGTGAAAGGCGATCGCATCGGCGTGCTCCAGCCGTTCGATCCGGCCGCCACGTTGAGCTGGCGCGAAGGCCGGCTCGTCTTCGACGGGACACCGTTGAGCGTGGCGATCGCGGAAATTCGCCGCTACCGGCGCGCACCGGTCAAGCTCGACCCGCGCGCCGCCAACCTGCGCTTGTCCGGGCAATTCAATACCGACAACGTCGACACGCTGCTGGACATGCTGCCCGGCGTGCTGCCGCTCAACGTGAAGCGGGATGCGGACGGCACGGTGACCGTCGCGCACCGCTGAAGCTCCGCTCCGAATAAATTTCCACCCGGACGTCAACAAACCCGTCGGCTCGTCCGGCAACCCTCGTGAGCATCATCGATTCATAACGATTCAAACGAGGAGCGGTGGTATGGGGGTTACTGGGCACCAAGCCGGTGTGGGGCGTGTCGTGTGTGTCGCGGTTGCGGGCTGTCTGTCGGCCGCCGCGTGGGGGCAAGGCGGTGACGTATCGTCATTCGACATTCCCGCGCAGCGTCTGGACCGCGCGCTGAATGCATTCGCGCGCCAATCCGGCGCACAACTGCTGTTCTCGACGTCCAGCGCCGAGCAGCGGGCAAGCCAGGCCGTCAAGGGCCGGCTGACCGCGGCAACGGCACTGGAGCAACTGTTGTCGGGTTCGGGGTTGCATGCCCGTGCGACGGGAAGGAACACGTTCACGGTAGAGAGCGGCGCACCCGCCGCACCGCCGAAGACCGATACGGGTGCAGGTGTGGGTACCGGTGTCGGTGCGAGCGAGAATGCGGGTGGCGGTACGAACGTGAGCGCGAGTCGTGCCGCGGAGCCGGTGGAACTCGCGGCAATCGAGGTATCGGGCGACCGGACCCACAGCGATCTCGTTCGACCGACCCGGCAGATCACCGTGATCGGTCGCGACACGTTGCGCGACCTCGAAGCCGGATCGAACAATCTGGCGACGGTGCTGAGCAAGGCCGTGCCGGGGATGGCCGATTCGAGCCACACGATGACCGACTACGGCCAGACGCTGCGCGGCCGGAACATACTCGTGCTGGTCGACGGCGTGCCGCTGAATACGAATCGCGATTCGGCGCGCAACCTGGCGAACGTCGACCCGAACAACATCGAGAAAGTCGAAGTGCTACGCGGCAGCAGCGCTGTTTACGGGGCGGGCGCAACGGGCGGCATCGTGTCGATCACGACGCGGCAGCCGGGTGGCGCGCCGCGCGCCGAGACGACGTTCTCGATGACCTCGCCGCTCTCGCATCTGGGCACGGGCGGCCTCGGCGGCACCGTGCAGCAGTTCTTCGCGGGCAGCCACGGCCCGGTCGAGTACGAATTCAACGTCGATGCGCAGCACATCGGCAGCGCGTATGACGCGCGTGGCCATCGCATCGCGCCAGAACCCAGCCAGGGCGACCTGTTCGACTCGAACGTCTACAACGTCGAAGGCAAGCTTGGATTCCGGATCGATGCGAATCAGCGCATCGTGTTTTCGGCGAGCCACTACGACGCGAAGCAGGACACCCACTACGGGAGCGATCCGTCGGTCGCGAAACTGCCGCCGGGCACGACCGTCGCGCGTCCGAAAGACGGGCTCCAGCTCGACGACCAGAACCGCATCCGCAACACGCAGCTCAACCTGCAGTACAGCAACAAGGACGTGCTCGGCAGCGAGGTGGCGGCCCAGCTCTACTACCGGAACTACTTCACGCGCTTCGCGCCGTTCGACGCGCGCGCGGTGGCGACACGCGGCAACAACGTCGATCAGGTCATGCAGGACTCGAAGGTGTTCGGCAGCCGCCTGACGATCACGACACCGCTCGATCGCGCCGGCCGCACGAAGATCCAGTGGGGCGCCGACTTCAACCAGGAACGCAGCGACATGCCGGACGATATTTTCTCGCCGGCCGCGTACGACGCCAGCGGTGGCCTCGTCTACCGCAAGACCGGCACGCTGACGTACCTGCCAACCCTGACGACGACCAGTGTCGGCGGTTTCGCGCAACTGCAGCACAAGTTCAGCGACAAATGGTCGGCGGAAGCCGGTGTGCGCTACGAGCATGCGAGCGCGAGCTTCGACAGTTTCGTGCCGCTTTCACAGCTGCGTCTTGCGAAGAAGTACACGGTGCCGGGCGGATCGACCGGCTACGGCGCATGGTTGTTCAATGCGGGTGTTGCCTATGCGCCGGTACCGAGCCAGGAAATCTATGCGTCGTTCAGCCAGGGGTTCCAGTTGCCGGACGTCGGGCTGCAATTGCGTAACGCGACCGCCGGCTTCGACATCCATTCGTCGAGCCTCGAGCCCGTGAAGACCAACAACTACGAGATCGGCTGGCGCGGTAGCCTGGGTAATCACGCGGACGGCACGCTCGCGCTCTTCTACACGACGTCGGAACTCGGCGACGTTCAGAGCTTCAACAACGGCCTGATCCTCACGCGCACGGCCGAGCGCATCGCTGGCATCGAAGCGACCGTCGACTACGCATCCGACGACGACAAGTGGGGCGCGGGCGGCACGATCACCTACATGCAGGGGCGCGAGCGGCCGCAGAACAGCGCGAATTTCCAGGACATGACCGGCTATCGGATTCCGCCGCTCAAGCTGACCGGCTATCTCGAATACAGGCCAAACCCGCGCTGGAGCAATCGGCTGCAGGCGACGTTTTACGCAGCGCGCGATTACCGGCTCAACGACAAGATCGGTTTCGGCCGCATGGACGTGAGCAGCTATACGACCGTGGACCTGATCTCGCGCTACCAGATCACGAAGAAGGATCGCGTGACGGTCGGTGTCGAGAACCTGCTGAACCGCTACTACCTGCCGCTCTACAGCCAGCTCATGCGCAACAGCAACAACACGAGCCGCTTGCCTGCGGCGGGTGCCGTGCTGACGGCCAGCTATACGCATCGGTGGTAAATGCGTCCCGTCCGGTTCCGTGCGGCATCCCACCCCGATCCGGATGGGACGGGCGTGGGGCGCCGCCCGGAAAATGGAGGCGGATCGTCGACACGGCGAGGATGCACCGGGAAAATGAAAATTAAAGTCATTCGCACTCCACGATGATTTACCCGATTGCGCGCTGATCTGAGCGATTCGACCGGCTTTTCCATCGGGCCCGTCTGTTTCACCCGGAAGGCGTTTGCGATTCGGCTGACCGCCGACTATTGTTGGTTCTGGGTGTGATGTGGACGAACGCGCCGAACAGGAGAACTGCGATGAAAGGCGACAAGAAAGTCATCGAATACCTGAACGCTCAACTGAAGAACGAGCTGACGGCGATCAACCAGTATTTCCTGCACGCCCGTATGTATCGTCACTGGCAACTCGACAAGCTGGGCAAGCACGAGTATGAAGAATCGATCGGCGAGATGAAGCATGCGGATGCACTCATCGAACGCATCTTCATGCTCGACGGGCTGCCGAATCTTCAGGATCTGCACAAGCTTCTCATCGGCGAGCACACCGAGGAGATCCTTGAATGCGACCTGAAGCTCGAACGCATCGCCCAGGCCACCTGCAAGGAAGGGATTGCGTACTGCGAATCGGTGCAGGACTACGTGTCGCGCGAAATCCTCGAGAACATTCTCGACGATACCGAGGAGCACATCGACTGGCTGGAAACGCAACTTGAACTGATCCAGAAGGTCGGGATCCAGAACTATCTGCAGTCCGGCATGACATCGCTCGACTCGTGACCCATGGATTGCCTGTAGCGAACGCCGCTGAGCATCCGGGGGCAGAAAAGTATCACGTGGCAACTCATGGATGAGCCGTCCGGCCGCGGGTCGGGTACGCGCCAGGTTGAACCCGGAATTCGTTACCGCCGGGCAATCGTCGCGACGGGGCCCCGGCGTTTTTTGCATTGTCGTTGATGTCGGACAAATCGGTGGTCGGACGGCAATCAATTGATCGACCGACACTCGACCGATGCGCTGGAAGATACAACCATCGTGAGCGAAGCGACAATCTCCCGGTCCGGACCCTGACTGGATCCAGCTACTTCCGCATGCATCCACCGACCGGTGTGGTGATCCCTGATATTGGTTCAAGGCGCTGACGGGCGAAGGTCTCTTCGTGCCATGGATACGGGGAATCCAGACGCTGCAGCCGCCTTGCCGCGAATCAATACTCGGCTTAAGGGACACTTAAGCGTAGGCAAGACATGATGTGGCAGGACATATTGAAACAAGAACATGAAAGCCATCTACACGGAACTGGCTCGGGTGGGGATACGACCGACAGCCAGTCGATTCAGCGTATTGAAGTTGTTTCGCGATAATCCTGCCGCTCACTTTTCTGTCGAGCAGATTTACCGGATGCTCTCCGGCGGTCCGGAACCCTTCAGTCTCGCAAGTACCTACCGAGCCCTGGCTACATTCGCCGAAAGCGGCCTTGTCACCAGTGCATCGCTTGGCAATGCGGGCGTCGTGTATGAACTGAATCGCGGCAGGCATCACCATCATCTTGTCTGCCGGCGCTGCACGGCAATTTGCGACATTTACGAAGATGCGCTGACCAGCCAGCTCGAGCACATTGCCTCTCACAATCACTACAGATACGAAGAAGCGTCTATTGTGATCACCGGAACATGTTCGGCGTGTCAGGCGAAGGGGAAGTGACCCACGCTGCGGGAAACGGAGAGCCGAATCCCCAAAATGTCTGACGAATCAAGACGTTTGACTCACTGGCCTTGATAAGACCCCCAATTACGAAATATTGCGTAAACCGATTGAATTGGTTTATAAACGGGAATGATTCGCATTTTCTTTCTCGTCTCCCGTTTATAAAGTCGAAGGGGTTGTTCCATGTCCGCCGCCCAACTCGCCGTGCACCAGGAGGTGCAGGCTCTCTATCGCGACCACCATGGCTGGTTGCAGGGGTGGCTGCGCAGGCGGTTGGGTAATGCCTTCGATGCGGCGGACCTCGCACAGGACGCTTTTCTTCGCCTGATCCTCAAGCCGGTGCCCAAGGGCTTCGACAGCGATGCAGAGGCACGGGCCTACTTGCGCGCGATGGCGCAGGGCATGTGTATCGACCTGTTCCGTCGCCGTCAGGTCGAACAGGCATGGCTCGACGCGCTCGCTGCCCAGCCGGAACCTTATGAGCCCTCGCCTGAATATCGCGCGATCGTCATCGAGACACTGATGGAAATCGGCGCGCTTATTAGCCGGCTGCCGGACAAGGCAAGGGACGCATTCGTCATGGCGCAGATTCACGGCCTGTCCACTCGCGAGATCGCGAGCGAATTGGGCGTCTCCGACCGAATGGTGCAGAAGTATCTCGCCCAGGCGATGCTGCAGCTCGCGTTGCTCGACGCCGGCATCAAGCACTAACCGATGGCTGTCTCGTCGTCCTCATCCGCCGCCGAATCCGGCGTCCAGGCGGATTTCGAAAGTCTTGAACAGGCGGCCAACTGGTATGCGCTCCTGCATGCCGATGGCGGAAGCGGCGAGCATCGCCACGCGTGGGCGCAGTGGCTGGCCGAGCGGCCGGAACATCGGCGCGCGTGGGCGCATGTCGAAGCGGTCAGCCGCCGATTCGAGCCGCTCAGGGGCGAGAGTCAAGGCGAGCGCAACGCTGCCGCGGCTGCGGTACATGTTTCCGCGGCGCGTTCGGCGAGCCGGCGCCACGTGCTGGGTGGTCTCGTGGCGCTGGCCGGAACCGGTCTCGCCGGCTGGTTCGCCTGGCGCTTTACGCCGCTGGCGGATCGAATCGTCGCGTGGCGGTCGGACTACCGCACCGGGATCGGCGAGCGGCGCGACGTGCAACTCGCCGACGGCACGCGCGTCTGGTTGAACTCGGACAGTGCGTTCGATGTTCACTACGACGACACCAGGCGAGTCCTGACGCTGAAGATGGGCGAAATCCTTATCGATACCGCCAAGGACAGTCAGGGACGTCCGTTCTTCGTCGACACCCCGAACGGCCGGATGCAGGCACTCGGTACCCGGTTCACCGTACGGCAGTCCGGCACGCACACGCTGCTGGCCGTATTCAACGGCCGTGTCGAGATTCGCAACCTGGCCGGACATGTCGAAATCGTGCAGGCCGGTCAGCAGCGACAGTTCACGGCGGATACGATCTACGCGCCGGAACGGGCCGACCCCGCGCGTGAAGCGTGGTCGCGCGGCGTGCTCCTGGCCGATGACGTCACGCTCGGCGCGCTGATTGTAGAGCTGGATCGCTATCAGCACGGGCACATCGGTGTCGATCCGTCGGTCGCAGGCATTCGCGTGGTCGGCCGGTTCCCCGCCGACAACCCCGACCAGACGCTCGCGATGCTCGAACGCGACTTGCCGATCCGCGTACGTCGCACGTTGCCGTGGTGGGTCACGATCGAAGCCCGGTGACCGGCGCGATGCCGGTTCTGGCCAGGGTTGCGGGGGCGATCTCACGTCGCCGCAAAATAATTTCCGATTTCAGTTCGCATTTCCGGGCGTCATCCGATTAACAGATGAAAGAGGACCATTCGGAGATCAATCAGTGCTCTGAATGCCGACCCGGCGCCATGAGGCGGGGCATCCGCCCCGGCTTGCCGACATCCGTTTCCGTCCGGAAGCAGGTGTCGTCGCAATGGCGACAGTCGCAGCCAGCATGGCGCCGCCCGATCGACCGGGCGCAGCCGCTATCAAGCCAAGGTATCCGGCTCTGTTAGACGCGCGATGGACCTCCCCTTGCTCACTTCATTCTCAAGGAATGCCGTCCATGCGTCGCCCGTCGTTCTCGTCGAATCCCGATTTTTCGCCGCCCGCGCGCAGCTGCGCGCAGATGCCCCGTGCGCCGCGCACCGCGCATCGCCCTACCGCGCACGCCGTTCGGTGCGCCGTGCTAGGCCTCGCACTCGCGGGGAGTGGCGCGTGGCAAGCGGCATCCGCCCAATCGGCCGCCGGTGCGGCGGCGCAAGCCGCGACCCGGCGCTATGACATCCCGGCAGGCCCGCTGTCGGCGTCGCTGAACCGTCTTGCCGATCAGGCAAACGTGATGCTCAGCGTGCCGGGCGACATGACGGCCGGGAAAACCAGCGCGGGCGTCCACGGCACCTACTCGGTGCAGGGCGCGTTCCAGGCGTTGCTGAACGGAACCGGCCTGGAGCCGGTGCAGCAATCCGACGGCAGTTTCTCGCTGCGCCCGGCGGCGGCGGCCGCAGGCGCCGAAGCGGGCGTGCTGCCCACCGTGAACGTGCTCGGCAAGCGGGTCGGCGACGCCATTCCCGAGGCTTACGCAGGTGGCCAGGTCGCGCAGGGCGCGAAGGTCGGGATGCTCGGCAATCGCGACTACATGGACACACCATTCAGCATTTCGAGCTACACGGAAAAGCTGATCCGTGACCAGCAGGCGACCAGCGTCGCGGACTTGCTGACCACCACGGATCCGTCGGTCCGCGCGGCGATCGACAGCACCAATCGCTACGACGCGATCACGATTCGCGGGCTGCGCGTCGAGAACGGCGAGATCGCGCTCAACGGCCTCTACGGGCTCGTGCCCGCCTATCGTGTGGGTGCCGATCCGGTCGAACGGGTCGAGATCCTGAAGGGCCCCGGAGCATTGCTGAACGGGATGATGCCGCAGGGCAGCGTCGGCGGCAGCGTGAACGTCGTGACGAAGCGTGCCGACGACACGCCGCTCAACCGGCTGACCGCCGAATATGCATCGAGCTCGGTGTTCGGCGGCCATGCCGACATCGGCAGGCGCTTCGGCCAGAACGGCGAGTTCGGCGTACGCGTCAACGCGGCTCATCGCGAAGGCGACACACCGATCGACGAGCAGTCGCGGCGCAATACGTCGCTGTCGGTCGGGCTCGACTACCGCGGCAGCCGCCTGCGCGTATCCGGCGACGTGATCTACCAGGAAGACTTCATGCGCGCGCCGGTGCGCGGCTATACGCCGATCGCCGGCATCGCGGTGCCCTCGGCGCCCGATTCGCGAACCAATCTCGCGCAGACGTTTTCCTATTCGAATTCCCATAGCCTGACGGCGCTGGGGCGCGCCGAATACGACCTGTCGTCGAACGTGACGCTGTTCGGCGCGGTGGGCATGAACCGCTTTGGCTACGACAAGCTGGAAGATCCGGGCGCGACGATCATCAATGCGCTGGGCGACGCGAAGTCCACTTCGAGATACCAGTCGGGCGCATCGCATGCGCTGTCGGCAGAGGCGGGCGCACGGACGCGCTTCAAGACGGGCCCCATCGATCACCAGCTTGTCGTCAGCGGCGACTACCTGCAGCAGACGACGTGGTTCGGCCAGACCGCGTACGGCAGCTACACGACGAACATCTATATGCCGACCCGCCTCGCCGGGCCTGGTGCGGCAGTGTCCGTGTCGCCGGAAGCGAAGGACAGCGCACAGATCCTGCGCAGCATCGGCGTGGCCGATACGCTGTCGGCCGCCGGCGGGCTCGTGCAGCTCACGGTCGGCGTGCGTCGCCAGCAAGTGAGCAGCCGCAACTTCGATACGTCCGGCGCGGAAACGTCGCATTACGACCAGGGCGCGACCACGCCATCCGTTGCGCTTGTCGTTCGTCCGCTCGACCAGTTGTCGTTCTACGCGAACTACATCGAGGCGCTGACGCCCGGTTCGGCACCGCCGCCCGACGCGGCGAACCCGAACCAGGTGTTCGCACCGTTCAAGTCGAAGCAGTACGAAGTCGGCACCAAGCTCGATCTCGGCAAGTTCGGCGCGACGCTCGGGCTGTTCCAGATCGACGTGCCGAGCGGGATCGTCGATCCGGTCAGCAAGCTGTTCAGCCTCAACGGGTTGCAGCGCAATCGCGGTCTCGAGCTGTCCGGCTTCGGCGAAGTCACGCGCGGCGTACGGCTGCTGGGCGGCGTCACGTGGCTCGACGCGCGGCTGCGCCGCACGCAGGGCGGCACCTACGACGGCAATCACGCGATCGGCGCGCCGTCGCTGCAGGCCACGCTCGGCGCGGAATGGGATACGCCGTTCGTACCAGGCGTCACGCTGACGAGCCGCATGATCTACACGGGCAAGGCGTACGTGAGCCAGGACAACACGCAGCATGTACCGAGCTGGACGCGTTTCGATCTCGGCGGCCGCTACACGACGAAAGTCTCCGGCCGCGACGTGACGCTGCGCGCGAACGTAACGAACCTGTTCAACCGCGACTACTGGCAGGCGAACCCGACCGGGTACCTGTTCACGGGCGCGCCGCGCACGTTCTGGCTGTCGGTGTCGACCGACCTGTGACGGACACCGGCGGGCCGGGGCGCAGACACGCGGCCCTGCCTGCCGATGGCTTGCCCTTCCGATTCTCACCGTCATCGCATGAAACCTCACGGACAGTTCTGGCTCGACGCCCGGCACATCGGCGCGCTCGCCGCGCCGCTCATCCTCACCCAGCTCGCGCAGGTCGCGCTGACGACAACCGACATCGTGATGATGGGGCTGCTCGGCCCGCGGGAAATCGCGGCCGGCGGGCTCGCGCTGACCGTGTTCAACCAGCTGCGCACGATGGGCACGGGCCTCGTGACGGGCACCGGCAACCTGGTCGCGTTCGCGAACGGGCAGCGCGACACGGCGCGGATCATGCGTCTCGTGCGGGCGAGCTTCGCGCTGTCGACGCTCGCCGCGCTCGCGTTCGTACTGCTGATGCTGGCCGTCGAACGGCCGCTCGTTTGGCTCGGCCAGGATCCGGACATCGCGCGGCAGACCGCGCTTTACCTCGCGGCGGCAGCGCCCGGCATGCTGCCGTGCCTGTGGTTCCAGTCGCTGCGCCAGTACACCGTCGGATTGCGCAAACCGGGGCCGCTGCTCGCGATCACGGTGGTATCGATCGCCGTCAACGCGGTGCTCGACTATGCGCTGATGTTCGGCCGCTTCGGGTTCCCCGAACTCGGCCTGACCGGCGTCGCGTGCGCGACGAGCGCGGTGTACCTGCTGTCGTTCTTCGCGTTCCTGACGATCGCGAAGCGTCGGGCGGCACTGCGTGAGCACCTGTCGCTGGCCTTCTGGCGCGCCGATGCCGATGCGTTCCGGCAAACGCTGAAGATGGGTGCGCCGATTGCCGCAACCTACGGCTCGGAGGCCGCGTTCTTCACCGTGCTCACGCTCGTGATCGGTACGCTCGGCACCGATGCGCTCGCGGCGCAGACGGTCGTCAACCAGGTGATCTACATCGTGTTCATGATTTCGGTCGGGCTGTCGCATGCGTCGTCGATCAGCATCAGCCATGCATGCGCGCAGCACGACTATCGCGGCGCAAGGCGGCTTGGCTATACGGGGCTGGGGCTGGGCGTTGGCGCGATGCTGATCGTCGCGCTGCCGTATCTCGTCGCGCCGACGCATGTGCTCGCACCGTTCCTCGCACGCAGCTCGGCCGCAAATGCCGATGTGCTGCGGCTCGCGACGGGGCTGCTGACGATCGCGGCGCTGCTGCAGATCTTCGACTGCAGCCAGAACATCGGCGTCGGCATCCTGCGCGGGCTCGGCGATGTGAAGAGCGCGTTCCGCATCTCGATCGTCGGATACTGGATGATCGGGCTGCCTGTCGCCTGGGCCGCCGGCGTGATGCTCGGCTACGGCATCTACGGCATCTGGGCCGGACTCGCCATCGGGTTGGCCGCGACCGCGACGATGCTGCTGCGCAAGTTCGAATACCGGTTGGGGGCGCTGGCGAAGCAGGCCGGCGCGGCACGATCGTGAACGGACGTCCCGTAACGGCTAGGCGCCCGCGTTCTCCGTTGCCGGGGACGGCACGCGGGGGACGTGCACGGGTCGGTGCGGTTGCGCTCGTGCTGATCGGCGGCCTCGCTGCGATCACGCTCGCGAGTCTGTGCGCCGGCAACCTCGTGCTGAGTCCTGCGGCGGCGCTCGATGCGCTGGCCGGCGGTGATACGCCCGCCGCGCAGATCGTTCACACGCTCCGGCTGCCGCGCCTGATTGCGGCGCTCATGGTCGGTGCGAGCCTCGCGGTCGCCGGCGCGCTGATGCAGGGCATCACACGCAATCCGCTCGCCGACCCGACGCTGACGGGCGTCGTCAGTGGCGCGGCGCTCGCGGTCGTGGCCGCGACCGTGCTGGCGCCGTCCTGGGGCGCGGGCATGTTGCCGTTCGTGGCGCTGGCCGGCGGCAGCATCGCGGCGACGCTCACGTTCGCGCTGGCGTGGCGCGCGCGACTGTCGCCGCTGCGTCTGTCGCTGGCCGGAACGACGATCGCCGCGCTCGGCAGCGCGGGCGTCATTTCGCTGATGATCGTGGCGGGACCGCAGGCAGGGCCGTTGTTCTACTGGCTGGCCGGCGGTTTCGCCGGTGTTGGCTGGCAGCAGGTCGCGATGGTCGCGCCGTGGACCGTCGCGGGGCTCGCCGCCGCGCTGGCCTGCGCGCGCGTGCTCGACACGCTCGCGCTCGGCGACGAAGCGGCGCAGGGCGTCGGACTCGACCTGCTGCGCTGGCGTTTGATTCTCGTTGGCATCGCGGTTGCGTTGTCGGCATCTGTCGTTTCGATCGCGGGGCCGGTCGGTTTCGTCGGGCTGTGCGTACCGCATCTCGTGCGTGTCGCGCTCGGGGGCGGCTATCGCCGGACGTTGGGCGTGACGGCAATGGCGGGCGCATTGCTCGTGTCGGCAGCCGATCTCGTCGCCCGCACTGTTGCCGCGCCGCGCGAACTGCCGGTCGGCTTCCTGACCGCGCTGGTCGCCACGCCGTTGCTGATCGCGATGATTCGCCGCGACGAAGGGGTCTCGACGTGAAGGGCATGTCGATCTGGTTGGTTGGCACGTCGTACGCGCGACGCGCAGCATGGGCCGTGATCCTGATGCTCACGGTTGTCCTGTCGGTGCGTTTCGGCGCGGCCGATTTCCCGTTGACGGCGGCCATTCAGGCACTGATCCATCGCGACGGCGCACGCGACGTTGCCTTCGTGATGTGGGATCTGCGCCTGCCGCGTGTGCTGCTTGCGCTGATGATCGGCGCGCAATTGGCAGCGAGCGGGCTCGTGCTGCAGGCGGCGCTGCGCAATCCGCTCGCGGAACCCGGCGTGATCGGCGTGTCGTCCGGCGCGACGCTTGGCGTGATGCTCTTGCTGCTCGTCGCGAACTTTGCCGGATCGCTCGACGGCAGCCGGCTCGACGCGTACGACATCACGTGGATGCCGCTGGTCGCGCAGGCGGGCGGCATCGGCGCGGCGCTGGGCGTCTACGTGCTGGCGTGGCGCAACGGCACGGCGCCGCTCCGGCTGATCCTGATGGGCGTCGCCGTCAGCGCCGCGATGTATGCGGTCGCGATGACGATACTTGCCGGCTGGGGCTCGAGCCGGATCGAGGTGCTGCTGACGTGGCTCGCGGGCAACCTGTACGCGCGCGGCTGGCCGCACGTGCTGCTGCTCGCGCCGTGGACCGTGGCGACGATCGCGCTCCTCCCGGTCATCCTGCCGGCGGTGCAGGTGCTGTCGCTTGGCGATGACGCGGCGACGAGCGTTGGGCTGAGCGTCGAGCGTTGGCGTCTCGTGGCGATCGTCTATGCCGGTTTCGCGGCTGCCTGCGCGGTAGCGATCGCCGGCCCTGTCGCGTTCGTCGGCCTGATCGCGCCGCATCTCGCGCGGCTCGCCGTGGGCGGCCCGCTCGGGCGGCAGGCTCCATTCGCACTCCTCTGCGGTTCGCTGATCACCGCGCTTGCGGACCTGACCGGTCGCGTCGTCGTCGCACCGGCCGAAATTCCCGTTGGGGCGGTCACCGCGATGTTCGGCGCGCCGCTCTTCCTCTATCTGCTGTCCCGGTCGTCACGATGACACTTGTTGCTCGCGATCTCTCGCTCGGATATGGCCCGCGCCGCATCGTCGACGCCCTGTCGTTGTCGATCGAGCCTGGCCGGATCACCGTCCTGCTCGGTCCGAATGGCTCGGGCAAGAGCACGCTGCTGCGCGCGCTAGCCGGTTTGCTTCCGCCGCGCGGCGGCGATGCATCGCTCGACGACGTTCCGCTGCGGCAATGGCCGCGCCGCAAGCTTGCGCGGCGCATCGCGTTCCTGGCACAGACGCAGGACATTCCGTCCGGCCTCACGGTGCAGGAACTCGTCCGCCACGGACGGTTCGCGCACCGGAACTGGCTGCGCGGCGAAACGGACGACGATCGCGAAGCAGTCGAATGGGCGCTCGAGATGACCGGGCTGGTTGCGATGCGCGACCGCGCGCTCGTCGCGCTGTCGGGTGGCGAACGCCAACGTGTGTGGATTGCGATGGCGCTCGCGCAGCGCGCGGACATCCTGCTGCTCGACGAGCCGACGACCTATCTCGACCTCGGGCATCAGCTCGACGTCATGCAGACGCTACGGCGGCTCAACGACGAATTCGGGCTGACGCTCGTGATGTCGCTGCACGACCTGAACCAGGCGATGCGATTCGCAGACCGCGCGATCGTGATGCACGACGGGCGGCTCGTTGCCGACGGCGCACCGATCGACGTGCTTACAACGACGTTCGTCGCGGATGTATTCCATGTGCGCAGCGAGCGGCTGCATGGTGCGAGCGACGGTGTGCCGGTCTGCCATCCGCTCGGCTATGCGGCACCCGTCGAAGGCGAGGACGATGCCGGGCCGGCCGTTTGCGACGCCGTGCCATCGATTGGGGCCGCCAGAGATGATTGACCGCAAGCGTCGTGCGCTGTCGTTCGCATTGCCGGCTTCGCTGGCAGCGGTGCTCGTGCAGCCCGTTTGCGCGGCGTCATCAGCCTCGCCGTACAGCGTCGTGGATGATCGCGGCGTGACGCTGCGCTTCGATACCGCACCGAGCCGGCTTGCGGCGATTTCGTACTTCGGTGCCGATACCGCACTGGCGCTCGGTGTGCAGCCGATCGCGTCGACGTTTCTGGTGCGCAGCCCGCGGCCTGCCTATCTGCTGGACAGGATGGACCGCGTGATCGACCTCGGACAGCGCGCGAGCCCGAACCTGGAATTGCTGGCGAGCGCGCATGCCGACCTCATCGTCGCGATCCGCCGCTACACCGAAGCGAACGCGGTGCGGCTCCGGCAGATCGCGCCGTATCTTGCGCTCGACCTGGAGACTGGCGACGACAGCGACCGTAGCATCGCGCTCGTCGGGGCCGCACTTGGCCGTGCCGACGCGGCCGCCGCGCTCAACCGGCGTTTTGCCGACGTGCTGGCGAGATTCCGCGCACGCGCAGGAATACGCCGCGCACCGCGCTACCTGTTCGTCTGGGGGGCGGGCGCCGCGCCGTGGGCGTTCTACGACGAGAACATGACCTGCTCGTTGCTGAATGCACTGGGTGGCGTCAACGTCGCCGGGCGCAATCCGCTGCCGTCGCGGCGCGACAATACGGCGTTCCAGATGAGCCTCGAGACACTGTTGCTTGCGAAGCCGGACACGATTTTCGTTTACGACGATGGTGGTCGGCGCAGCTTCGACACGAACCCCGTGTGGCAGCATCTCGCGTCGACGCATCGCGTGAAGATTGTGAGCGTAGGCGATCACTGGATCGAATCGTTCGGGCCAATCGCCCGGCATGCGGTGCTTGCCGAGGCGGCCGCGTTCCTGCATCCCGATGCTTTTGCACTGCCGGACTTGCGCGAGATCGCGTCGTTGTATTTGCGGCGCGCCGGTTGATGTGCCGTTCGGGTCGAAATCTCACACCGGTTGCGGAGGATAAAAAACGTCCAGCGTCGGAAACGCCGCCGATTCGCGCAAGCAGTCTGACAGATAGATGGCGACACCGAGATCCCCGGTCCACAACGAATAGCGTCGCCGTCCATACCGCACCGCATGTGCTTCCGACTGGCCGATGCTGTGCATCGCGAACGCCCGGGCGCGGTCGAGCCAGATCGGGTTTCGGGTGCGCTGGTATAGCACGAGGAACGCGTAGCCGTTGCCGGCCGTGCCGTGACAGAGAGACGGACCTTTGGCCAGCGGCCCCGCATCCCAAACCGCCTCTCCCGCGCCGGTCAGCAGATCATCGAGCGCCGTGCCGGGGAAGCGCGACAGGCATGTGACGAAGCCCGGCGCGCCGTGACAGAACTGCATCAGCAGGTCGTCGCCCGACGAAACGGCCGAGTCAAGCTGGATCCGCCAGTTGACTTTGCCGTCTTCGTGAGTCGCCGTTTGCCGCACCGTGTTCGCGATCGCTTCTTGCCAGCGCGACCAGTCTGCTCCATCGAGCAGATGCCGGCCGCGGATCAGCGGTGATGCTGTCGCCACGAATCCGTGTACGCCGTCGAGATAGGTCGAACGGTGACCGTACAGATCCTGTGTCCAGAAGTGGCAGGCATGTTCGTCAGACCACTGGAGTTGATTCCACAACTGTGCCGCGGTCTCGCGAAACAATCCTGCCCAGCGTTCGTTGTTGGTGAGCTCGAATAGAAAGCAGGCGGCCAGCAGCGTACCCGGCGCGCCCCGCATCAGTTCGCGCGCCGGATGATCCATATTGCCGGCGATCAACGTTGCGAGCCGTGTTTCGAGCGACGGCGTGGGCGTCTGCGCGAATTGCAGCATAAGGATGGGCAGTTCGCCGAACAGGTATGAAGCGTCGCCGTCGATTCCTGCGATGGAAAGCCACCTCTGGTTATGTGCGCGGATGGGTTCGAGTTGATCCAGCCACGTGGTTCGTGTGCCCGGGGCGCTGAGCGCACCGAGATGATGGAGCGCCCATATCACTCCGGCGGCTCCGAAATAGAACGGCGTCAACGCAGGTGCCGTTCCATCCTTCGTTTCAAGATCCAATGGGTGCGACGGCCATAGCCTGTCCGGCGTGAACACGGCGCTCGTTTCATCGATGATTCGAGCGATGGCAATGCGGACGCGATCGGCATCCCAGTCAACAGGTTCGAGCGCTTCGTGACGTGCCGGATTGAATAGCATGGCGGTAGCTGATGGGGCTTGGGGTGCAACGGGCATGTTATACGCATCGCCGCAGTCCACGGATTTGCGTCGTTGTTAGCCAAGGACCGCTGTGCCGCTGACGCACGGACAAGTATCCGCCGCGGTCCAGCATACGGCCCATAACCATCCAACCCCAATAAATCCTCTTGACGACATATCTTTCGATATATATCTTTAGATATGTTTTACGAGATATAGGATTCGATCATGCGACACAACCCATCTCGCGGCCATGCCCGATGCGACGGCCATGGCGCACATGCCCGCCCGGAGTGGTTCACCGGTCTCTGGTACGCGATCGGCCGCCACCGCCGCGGCCAGGATCCGTTCGGTGGCGGCCCGTTCGGCGGTCGCGGCGGACGGGGCGGCTTTGGTGATTCCGGTGACGAAGGCATGCCGCGCGGCCGCCAGTTCAGCTCCGACGATCTCCAACTGATGTTGCTTGCGCTCGTCGCCGAACAACCGAGCCATGGCTACGAGCTGATCAAGGCGCTCGACACGCGTTCGAACGGTTTCTACAGCCCGAGCCCCGGCATGGTGTATCCGGCGCTCACGTATCTCGAAGAAGTCGGCTTCGTCGCGTCGCAGGCCGAAGGCAACCGCAAGCGCTATGCGCTGACCGACGCCGGCCGCGCCCATCTCGACGCCCAGCGCGAACGCGTCGACACGCTGTTCGCGCGCCTCACGCACCTCGCGCGCAAGATGGAGTTCATGCGCCGCGCGTTCGCCGGGGAATCGGCGGGCAGCGAAACGCAGGACGAAGCACAAGCCGGCTGGCTGCCGGAGTTCGTCGAGGCGCGCCTCGCACTCAAGCGCGCGCTGCTGCACAAGAGCGCCGCCGACGCCGACGAACAGCGACGCATCGCGGCCATCATGCGCCGCGCGACAGCCGAAATCGAAGGCGGCACCGGCGCGTAAGCCGTGCTGCCCCGTCAAAACCTCAGGAGAACGGATTGATGCAGAACACATCCGACCGCACCGTGACCCGCGTGCGCCACACCCTCAAGTTCCGCTTGCTGCAGGTCCTGCGCGTGCACACCGTGACGCCGCACCTGCTGCGCGTCACGCTCGGCGGCCCCGATCTCGCGGATTTCGAATCCGCGTCGTTCGACGATCACGTGAAGGTATTTTTCCCGCCGCCCGGCGCTGAACGGCCCGCGATGCCGAAGCTCGGCGAGAACGGTCCCGAATTTCCGGAAGGCGAACCGAAGCCGGTCGCGCGCGACTTCACGCCGCGCCGCTTCGACCGCGCCGCCGGCGAGCTCGATCTGGAATTCGTGCTGAACCACCCGGGCCCCGCGTCGCAGTGGGCCGCACAGGCACGCGTCGGCCAATGGCTCGGCATCGGCGGCCCGCGCGGTTCGTTCGTCGTCCCGACCGGTTTCGACTGGCACCTGCTGATCGGCGACGATACGGCACTGCCGGCGGTCGCGCGGCGTCTCGCGGAATTGCCGGCCGGTGCGCGCGTGGCCGTCGTGCTGGAAGTCGCGGATCGCACCGCGCAGATCGCGTTCGACACGCGTGCCGACGTGCATGAAATCTGGCGCTTCCGCGCCGAAGCCAACGCGGCGGACGGCGACGTACTGCTGAATGCCGTGCGCGACATGCCGCTGCCGCCGTCCGGCGACGGTTACGTGTGGGCGGCCGGCGAAGCGCTGTCGATGCGCGCGGTACGCCAGCACCTGACCGGCGAGCGCGGCGTCGACAAGTCGCGCATCCGCGCGGCGGCCTACTGGAAACGCGGCGCGGCGGCCGTGCACGAAACGCTGGAAGACTGACGGGTGCGGGTACCCGGTAAAGGGGTACCCGGTTGAAGTTGACCGGCCGATGACACAATCGTGGCGTCGGCGCACCAGCGGGCTTGGCACCGCTATCGCGGCTGGTATATATCTGTGTGTGCGACGCCGCTGTCGGGCGACAGCCGCCGCAGCCCGCCCAGGAGCGCCCGGTCATGACAAAAGAAAGCCACGCTTCGCCGTTCCTTCGCAACCTGAAGATCGCCGGCTATTGCGGCCTTGCCGCGGTAGTACTCGCACTGTTCGTCGCGATGTGCGCGATCCTGAAGGAAAGCGCACTCGACCGCGACGCCGCGCAACACCCGGCCGATACGCCGGAACTGCACGATGCGGGCGGCGGCCCGTCCGCATCGGCCGAATCGGCCAAGACACCCGGCTGACGGCGTCCTGCCCGATCTCCTGCCGCTTACGGCGCGTGCCGGCGGCCCATCACGACTGCATGCACCGAATCGCCGAGCCGTTCGAGCAGCGCGGTCGCGCGTTGCCCGTACAGGTGCGCGGCCAGCGCGCCGGCCGTGCCGACCAGCACGCCGCCCGCCATGTCGAACGGCCAGTGCACCCCCGCGTAGATACGTCCCCATGCAATCGCCACGGCCATCGCGGCCATCACGAACCCGGTGAGCCGGGTCGTGCCGCCGAGCATCAGCCCAGCTGCCATGCTCCACGCGAACGTCATGTGATCGCTCGGAAACGAGCTGTCCGGCGCGTGCGGGATCAGTTGCGTGCCGACGCCGGCCATGAACGGGCGCGGCGAAAACCAGAAATGTCCGATGACCTGCGCGAGCGCGAGCGCCACGCACACGCCGACGCCGGCTTCGATCGCCTGGCGCCGTGTCGGGCGCGCACCGAAGATCCAGGTCAGCAGCAGCATCAGGGGCAACGCATAGACGAGCCAGTCGGCGGCGAAGATGGCGAGGCGGGCAACGCCAGGCTGCGGCGCAACCCCGGCGTTGATGGCGGTAAAGAGGGTGAGATTGAGGGTCTGCATGAATCCGGTTGCGTGGGGCGTAAAAAGGCGGCCGGTTGCCCGGCCTGATACGAACGATGCTAGAGCGCACCCGCTTAAGCGATGCTTAATGCGGCGGCCGCGCGCGACGAAGCCCGCCGCGGCGAACGCACTTAGAGCCTGCACCGCAACACAAGTTCACACAATTGTCATATTCCCGCGCGACCGTCTCCCGTAAAGGCTCACCCACCATCCCGTAAAGACTCACCTTTTTCACATCGTGGCGTCATCGACGTGTGCAAACATCGGGACGCCGGGTGCCGACCATGCCGTTTGCGTCATTCATCTCAATATTTACGCTGCGAATGCTTCGAAATCGGCAACAATTAATTCCATATGCGGCATCGCACAACGGCAACGCACAGGCATAGGATTACGAGCTTACGAGCACTCATCCACGAAGCGATCAACAACAAGGAGTCCGCATGAAACCCAGCGATGTCCGATCGAAAGCGTTTGCGATGCCGTTGACCAGCCCTGCCTTCCCGATGGGCCCTTACCGTTTCGTCGATCGTGAGTTCCTGATCATCACGTATCGCACCGATCCGGACCGTCTCCGCGAAATCGTCCCCGAGCCGCTGCAGGTCACCGAGCCGCTCGTGCATTACGAATTCATCCGCATGGCCGATTCGACCGGCTTCGGCGACTACACCGAAAGCGGCCAGGTGATTCCCGTCGAATACAACGGCCAGCCGGGCGGCTACACGCTCGCGATGTATCTCGACGATCACCCGCCGATCGCCGGCGGCCGCGAGCTGTGGGGCTTCCCGAAGAAGCTCGCGTCGCCCACGCTGCACGTGAACACCGACCACCTCCTCGGCACGCTCGACTACGGCAAGGTGCGCGTCGCCACCGGCACGATGGGCTACAAGCACAAGGAACTCGACATCGACGAGCAGACCAAGCGTCTCGCCGGCCCGAACTTCCTGCTGAAGATCATCCCGCACGTCGACGGTACCGCGCGCGTCTGCGAACTGGTGCGCTACTACATGCAGGACATCAAGATGAAGGGCGCGTGGACGGGCCCCGCATCGCTCGAGCTGGCGCCGCACGCGCTCGCGCCGGTGGCCGACCTGCCGGTGCTCGAGATCGTCGAAGCCCGCCACATCGTCGCGGATTTGACACTCGGCCTCGGCGAAGTCGTCTACGATTACCTGGCTCAGTAACACGTCCGCAGTCCTTTCTCCCTGTCAATCCTTTCACCACGGGAATTCGAACATGAGCAACCTGAATGGCAAGACCGCAGTCGTCACGGGCGCCGCGAGCGGCATCGGCAAGGAAATCGCACTCGAGCTCGCGAAGGCCGGCGCGGCCGTCGCGATCGCCGACCTGAACCAGGACGGCGCAAACGCCGTTGCCGACGAGATCGTCAAGGCGGGCGGCAAGGCGATCGGCGTCGCGATGGATGTGACGAACGAGGAAGCCGTGAACAGCGGTATCGACAAGGTGGCCGAAACGTTCGGCTCGGTCGACATCCTCGTGTCGAACGCGGGCATCCAGATCGTCAACCCGATCGAGAACTACTCGTTCTCCGACTGGAAGAAGATGCAGGCGATCCACGTCGACGGCGCGTTCCTGACGACCAAGGCCGCGCTCAAGCACATGTACAAGGACGATCGCGGCGGTGTCGTGATCTACATGGGTTCGGTGCACTCGCACGAAGCGTCGCCGCTGAAGTCGGCCTATGTGACGGCCAAGCACGGCCTGCTCGGCCTGGCCCGCGTGCTGGCGAAGGAAGGCGCGAAGCACAACGTGCGCTCGCACGTCGTGTGTCCGGGCTTCGTGCGCACGCCGCTGGTCGACAAGCAGATTCCGGAGCAGGCGAAGGAGCTCGGGATCAGCGAAGAGGAAGTGGTGAAGAAGGTGATGCTCGGCAATACGGTCGACGGCGTGTTCACGACCGTTCAGGACGTCGCGCAAACGGTGCTGTTCCTGTCGGCCTTCCCGAGCGCCGCGCTCACGGGCCAGTCGTTCATCGTCAGCCACGGCTGGTTCATGCAGTAACGCCCCCGCCTCCTTGAAAGGAGGCGATTCCCGCATCACCGCCTATTCTCACTACTCACGATGGCGTGCCGTCCGTCGACGTCACGCCATCCATCTCCGCCATCGAAGGCGGGATTTCTCGGAGAACTGATGAAACCGCACGCCCGAACAGAAAAACAGGCCGTCGATGCGGCGGACCTGCATCACGAGGTCGGCGCACCGGCCGCCGCGCGCACGCTGCCGTACGAGACGATCGCGCTCGTGCTGCAAGGCGGCGGCGCGCTCGGCGCGTACCAGGCCGGCGTGTTCGAGGGGCTGCACGAGGCGGGTATTCCGCTCGACTGGATCGCGGGCATCTCGATCGGCGCGCTCAACACCGCGCTGATCGCGGGCAATGCGCCCGAGCATCGTGTCGAGCGGCTGCGCGAGTTCTGGGAAACGATCTGCAAGCCGGCGTTCTTCCCGACGGTTCCGGCCGCATTCGAATTCGCGCTGTTCAACAGCATCGACCAGATCCGCACGTTCTTCACCGCGTCGCAGGCCGCGAGCGCGATGATGCAGGGCCAGCAGGGATTCTTCGTGCCGCGCTTTCCGCCGCCCGTGCCGGGCGTGTCCGATCATCCGGAGAAGATCAGCTGGTACGACACGTCGCAACTGCGCGCGACGCTGCTGAAGCTGTGCGATTTCGACCGGATCAACTCGGGCGAGACGCGCGTGTCGGTCGGTGCGGTCAACGTCGGCACCGGCAACTTCGTGTACTTCGACAACACGCGCACCCGCCTCGCGCCCGAGCACTTCATGGCGTCCGGCGCGCTGCCGCCCGCGTTCCCGCCGGTCGAGATCGACGGCGAGTACTACTGGGACGGCGGCGTCGTGTCGAACACGCCGCTGATGGAAGTGCTGCGCGCCCGGCCGCGCCGCGACACGCTCGCGTTCCAGGTGGATCTGTGGAGTGCGCGCGGGCCGCTGCCGCGCTCGATGGCCGATGTCGCCGAACGCACGAAGGACGTGCAGTATTCGAGCCGCACGCGTTTCGTCACCGACACGCTGCAGCGCGAACAGCGCTACCGCAACGTGCTGCGCCACGTGCTCGACCAGGTGCCGGAAGAGCAGCGCAAGTCGGATCCGTGGTGCGTCGAGGCCGATGCGATGTCGTGCAGCAAGAAGTACAACATCCAGCACCTGATCTACCAGCAGAAGGCGTACGAGCATCACTACAAGGACTATCAGTTCGGTCTGTCGACGATGCGTGACCATTGGTCCGCGGGCCTCGACGACATCCGCAAGACGCTCGCAGTCAAGGACGGCCTCGCGCTGCCCAACAACGACTCGGGCTTCGTGACGCACGACATTCACCGCAAGCGGTAATGCCGTGCGCGACGGATCGGCGCGATGCATGCGCCGGTCCGTCCTCTTCTCCGACCAGACATGCCGATTTTCATTGCACTGTTCGCGCTCATCGCTGCCGGATGGGGCGCGGTTCACCTGTTTCACGTCATCGCCGCGCAGTTCGGCCAGCCGGTCGCGATTGCGGCCGCCGTGCTCGCCGCCGCGATCCTGATCGCGCTGGTCGCCTGGTGGATCAAGCGCCGCCGCGACATCGCACCGAATACGAAGGAAGACGGCTGGACCCACGTCGTGCATCGTGCGTGGGGCGAGCTGCGCGTGTCCGCGACGCAGGGGCTGCTGTGGCTGTCGCACGATGGCGCGGACGGCCGCTATACGCTGTCGCAGCTCGACGGCTGCCAGGCCGCGCCGATCGGCGGCCGCTGGCATCTCGTCGTGCGCGTGCGTGATGCCGTGCGCAGCGAATGGAAGCTGCCGATGATGGACAAGCGCGATGCGCAGCGTTGGGCACGCGTGCTGACGCTCGCGAAGGACAACCGGCTCTGAAACGGCGCGCGTCGGATGCGCCTGTGCGCCCGGCACGAACCGCCGCGCCGGCTATCCCGCATCATTCCACGCGCTATCGCGCCTTCAGCGCCCACAACGCATCGAGCACGTGCTGCGTGGCCCGCTCGACCGGCCCCGCCCGATGGGCGATACCCAGTTCACGCCACAGCGCCGGGCGCAGCGCCCGCATCACGATGCGTGCGTCGGGTAGCGGCGCACCCGCCTCGTGCGGCAGCAGCGTCGCGCCGTAACCAGCGGCGACCAGGCTCTTGATCGCATCGTTGTAGTTGAGTTCGATCCGCGGCTCCGGCCGGTGGCCGCCGAGCGCGAACCATTCCGTCGTGAGCCGCGACAGGCGGGTGGTCGCATCGTTGAGAATCAGCGGGCGGGCGGCCAGATAGCCGGGTGTCACGCGCGCCGGAAGCGGCCAGTCCGCCGGCAGAAACGCCATCACCGGATCGCGCCGCCACGCGCGGATCGACAGACCCGCGACCGCCGTCTGCGGCAGCGCCACCAGTCCGATATCGAGCGTGCCCTGCGCAATGCGCGCCAGCGTGTCGTGCGACGTGAGCACCGCAATCTGGACATCGATGTCCGGATGCTGCTCGCGCAACCGGGCCACCGCCTGCGGCAACAAGTGCGCGATCGCCCCGGTCGATGCGCCGAGGCGTACGCGCCCCGCCAACCCCTGCACCTGTCGCTGCACGTCGTCCAGCGTGGATTCGACCTCGGCCAGCAGGCGGCGCGCCCGCTCCACCAGCACTTCACCGATGGGCGACGGCCGCACGTTGCCACGCGTGCGGGACAGCAACGGCGCGCCGATGCGGCTTTCCAGTTCGGCAATGTGAAGACTGACGGTCGGCGGCGCGAGATGAAGCCATTGCGCCGCTGCGACAAAGGACCCTTGGTCCGCAATCGCGACCAGCGTGCGCAGGCGGTCCAGGCTGATCTCGCGCATTCCCCACCTCTCGTTCAAGAAAACTGAATCTGGCAGTCAGTAAATTCAACTTTTCCTATTCTAGGCGTTCGACGGACGATACGGCTTTCCCGACGACCGAACCGAAGGCACGCGACCACCATGAGCCAGCCCACTGTCTACATCGACGGCGATCAAGGCACGACCGGATTGCTGATCCACGAGCGCCTGCGCGGGCGCACCGACCTGCAGCTCGTCACGCTGCCGGATGCCGAGCGCAAGGATCCCGTGCGGCGCGCCGAAGCGATCAACGCAGCCGACATCGCGATCCTGTGCCTGCCGGATGCGGCCGCGCGCGAAGCGGTCGGCTTCATCCGGAATCCGGCGGTACGCGTGATCGACGCGAGTTCGGCCCATCGCACGCAGCCGGATTGGGTCTACGGCTTTCCCGAGATGGCCGACGGGCACGCGCAGACGATTGCGCACGCGCGGCGCGTCACCAATCCGGGCTGCTACCCGACCGGCGCGATCGCGCTGCTGCGCCCCCTGCAACAGGCAGGCTTGCTGCCGCGCGACTACCCGGTGAGCATCCATGCCGTCTCCGGATACTCGGGCGGCGGGCGCGCGGCGGTCGACGCATTCGAATCGGACGGCGCTTCGCACGCGAAACCGCTACAGGTCTACGGCCTCGCACTCGCGCACAAGCATGTGCCGGAGATCCAGCTGCATGCCGGTCTGGCGAACCGACCGATGTTCGTGCCGGCCTACGGTGCCTATCGGCAAGGCATCGTGCTCACCGTACCGATCGAGCTGCGCCTGCTTCCTGCCGGCGTGACCGGTGAGCAGCTGCATGCGTGTCTCGCGCACCATTACGCCGGCGCGCGCCACGTCGACGTCACGCCGCTCGCGGAAACACGCGCGATCACGCATCTCGATCCGCAAGCGCTGAACGGCACCAATGACTTGCGGCTCGGCGTGTTCGTCAATGCCGATCACGGCCAGGTGCTGCTGTCCGCCGTGTTCGACAATCTCGGCAAAGGGGCATCCGGAGCAGCCGTGCAGAATCTCGACCTGATGCTCGGCGCGGCAAGCGCGGCGAAAGCGGCGTAATCCGCGGGCGGGCACCCTCATCGGCCGGCCCGGCACATCGCGGCCGCGATGCGTTGGTGTCCGTTGGATGCTACCGACTCGCGATGCGGTTGCGAGCCGGAAACGGGGGCCTGCCGATGTTCCGCACAGGCCCCCGTAAAAGCTCACCTTAAGCCGGTTTCAGGCTGTTTCGTCACCCGCCGCGGCATTCAAACCGGCCAGCGTCTCCACCAGAAAATCCACGCATACGCGCACTTTCGCCGACGCCGCGACGCGCTCCGGATAGACGGCCCAGATGTTCGCGGGCTGGATGGCATCCGGCAGCACGCGGCACAGTGCGCCGCGCTCGATCAGCGGCGCGGCTTCCCAGATCGAGCGCAACACGATTCCGCGCCCGGCCAGTGCCCATTGCACGGCCACTTCGCCATGGTTCGTCGACAGCGCGCCGCCGACCTTCACCGTTGCCGTTTCGCCGCGCACGTTCAGCCGCCACACGCCGAACGGGTGATCGCGCTCCTTGATGGCCAGACAGTCGTGCGACGCGAGATCCGCGAGCGAGCGCGGCGTACCGCGCCGTGCGAGATAGTCGGGCGATGCGCACAGCACGCGGTAGTTCGCGGCGAGGCGGCGCGCGATCAGGTGATCGGCGATCTCGTCGCCGATGCGCACGTCGAGGTCGTAGCCTTCGCCCGCGACATCGACGAGCCGGTCGAACAGGTCGAGCCGTACGTTCAGCTGCGGAAAGCGCGCGGTGAAGTCGAGCAGCGCCGGCGCGACGATGTGCCGGCCGAAGCCGAAGCTGCTCGAAATGCGCAGCGTGCCGCGCGGCACCGTGCGCGTCGTCGACACGTCCTCGACGAGATGATCGACGTCGTCGAGGATCTTCTCGGCGCGCGCGTACACGCGTTCGCCGGCTTCCGTGACCGTGACGCGGCGCGTCGAGCGATGCAGCAGGCGCGTGCCGAGCTGCGCCTCGAGCAACGCGATGCGCTTGCTGACATAGGCGGGCGATACCGCGAGCTGCTCGGCAGCCGCGCTGAAGCTGGTCAGGCGGACGACCAGGCTGAACACGCGCAGGTCGTCGAGATTCGGCGATTTGTTCACGATTCGTGGAAAGTCGATTAACCTTTCGCGCGATTTTAATCCAGATGGAAATAAATAGAATGGTGTGACGCGCCGCTACCGCCCCGGGCAGCAGGCCGCCCAGCCAAGGAGATTTGCATGACCGACAGGACTTACAAGATTGCCGTGATCCCCGGCGACGGCATCGGCCGTGAAGTGATGCCCGAGGGCCTGCGCGCACTCGACGCCGTGACCGCGCGCTTCGGCGTCCGCTTCGACTTCGTCGAGATCGACTGGGCGAGCTGCGACTACTACGCGCAGCACGGCAAGATGATGCCGGACGACTGGAAAGCGCAGTTGTCGGGCATGGACGCGATCCTGTTCGGCGCGGTCGGCTGGCCCGCGACGGTGCCCGATCACATTTCGCTGTGGGGCTCGCTGCTGAAGTTCCGCCGCGAGTTCGACCAGTACATCAACCTGCGGCCCGCACGCCTGTTCGACGGCGTGCCGTCGCCGCTCGCCGGCCGCCGCGCGGGCGACATCGACTTCATGATCGTGCGCGAGAACACCGAGGGCGAATATTCGTCGGTTGGCGGCACGATGTTCGAAGGCACCGATCGCGAGATCGTGATGCAGCAGTCGATCTTCACGCGCCACGGCACCGAGCGCGTGCTGAAGTTCGCGTTCGACCTCGCGCAGCGGCGCGCGAAGCGCCTCACCGTCGCGACGAAGAGCAACGGCATCGCGATCAGCATGCCGTGGTGGGACGCGCGCGCGGCAGAGATGGCCGAGCGCTATCCCGACATCGCCGTCGACAAGCAGCACATCGACATCCTGTGTGCGCGCTTCGTGCTGCAGCCGGACCGCTTCGACGTCGTCGTCGCATCGAACCTGTTCGGCGACATCCTGTCGGACCTCGGTCCGGCCTGTACGGGCACGATCGGGATCGCGCCGTCGGCGA
This sequence comes from Burkholderia lata, assembly GCF_902499335.1. Classification (GTDB taxonomy): domain Bacteria; phylum Pseudomonadota; class Gammaproteobacteria; order Burkholderiales; family Burkholderiaceae; genus Burkholderia; species Burkholderia lata_B. The sequence goes on from NZ_CABVQK010000009.1 coordinate 66,614, forward strand.
ACCTGAACCCCGACCGCAAGTTTCCGTCGCTGTTCGAACCCGTGCACGGCTCCGCGCCAGACATCGCGGGGCAGTACATCGCGAACCCGGTCGCGATGATCTGGTCGGCGGCCTTGATGCTCGACTTCCTCGGCAACGGCACGGGCCGCGAACGCGAAGCGCACGACGCGATCATCGCCGCGATCGAGGACGTGCTGCGCACGGGGCCGCATACGCGCGATCTCGGCGGCAATGCGGGCACGCAGGAAGTGGGCGAAGCGATCGCCGCGCGAATCGCGGGCTGATGATCACGCCCGGCGCGTTCGCACGCGCCGGGCAGCGACTGCGCGAATCGACGTGCGGTGAGCGGCATGCGGTGAGCAACACGCAATGCGTTTGCACACTCGTGCGAATTCCGATGCCTGCACGGTGAAGTCGAGCGGTGAACAACATCGCACCGCAACGCACACGGCTCGCATTATCCGTCGTCGACGCCGACACGATCGGTGAGTTGCACATCGTACGCATGCACACCGATCGTCAATTCACTGCCGGCCCTGTGCGATCGGTGAGATGCATCATGCGGTGAAGCACACCGTTGCATGCCGATACGCGTATCACGCGATCCCGACGTGTGCGGCCTGTCCGCTTTGCCCGGCACGATGCCGCGTCGAACGGCTCGAAGCACACAGTCCGACGCGACATTTCACCTCGTCCCGAAAAATCTCACCTTCAGGCATCGACTCCCGAATTTCCTCACCGTTGAAGCCCGGTGACTTGTTCGTCGATCCGTCGAGTCGACGCGCGCGTCACAGCCCGAGGTCGGACAGCCCCGGATGATCGTCCGGACGACGGCCGAGCGGCCAGTGATAGAGGCGGTCCTGCTCGCGAATCGGCAGATCGTTGATGCACGCGTGACGATGCGCCATCAGGCCGTTTTCGTCGAACTCCCAGTTCTCGTTGCCGTACGAGCGGAACCAGTTGCCGGCGTCGTCATGCCATTCGTATGCGAAGCGCACCGCGATGCGGTTGCCGTCGAATGCCCACAGCTCCTTGATCAGCCGATAGTCGAGTTCGCGCGCCCACTTGCGCTGCAGCAGCCCGACGATCTCGTCGCGGCCGGTCACGAATTCCGCACGGTTGCGCCATTGGCTTTGCGGCGTATAAGCGAGCGACACGCGCTGCGGGTCGCGCGTGTTCCACCCGTCCTCGGCGGCGCGCACCTTCTGGCGCGCCGTTTCGAGCGTGAAGGGCGGAACGGGCGGACGGACTTCGGGGGATGCGGACATGGGTTGCTCCTGTTCAGGTTGTGGCCACGGACGACCGCGGCCGGTTCGGATTCGCTGCATCGACTACCGCGATACCGCGTCGAGCAGCAGTTCAGCCGTTGCGCGCGCATCGCGCGCAGCGTTTGCATCGCCGGTCACGAGCGCCACGCCGATCGCACCGTCGATCAGCACGAGCCACTGGCGCGCCAGGCGCGCGAGCCCGCGGCGCTCGATTCCCGCTTCGTCGGCATACGCATCGAAGCACTCACGCACGAATGCCAGCAGGCGTGCCTTGTGCGCACGTGCGACGACGCGCACGGGATCGTCAGCATCGGGAATCTCGCCCGATGCGTTCAGGAACGCGCAACCATGGAAATCGGGCTGCCCGAACCAGTCGCGCAGCACGTCGAACATGCCGAGCAACTGCATGCGCGGCGCCTTGCCGCGCGCCAGCGTTGCATCGACGAACCAGCGCATCCAGCGCTCGTCGCGACGTTCGAGCGCGGCCACGACCAGCGCCTCCTTCGATTCGAAATGCGAATAAAAGCTCTTTCGTGCCGCGCCGGATCGCTTGACGATCGCGTCGACGCCGGTTGCATGGATGCCGCCGGAATAGATCAGCGCTTCGGCTGCATCGAGCAGCCGGTCGCGAACGCCCGGTTCGCCGGAGGGGTCGTGATGTGTGTTCATGGGTTTACGGTAGAACGATCGTTCTCCATCGTCAACACCCGCGTGAAAAGGCCCTGTCGACGAGAGGGCTGAATCGCGGCGCGGCCGCACAGTGCGGCCCGCCGCGTTTACGACATTTTTTCTTGAAGCGGACGTGCGACGCTCACTACACTTCGGTCACCCTGTCTGGGCGAAAGGACATCATGCAGCGACCGGAATCCGCGCGCCCCGCGCGCGCCTATGCGGCTTATGCCAAGCGGCTCGACGGCCGCGTCGTCGTGCGGCGCTTCGACCCGCGCAACGATTCGTACGACACGTTGACCGCGCTGCTGCATCGCGCCTTCGCACCGCTCGGCGCGTTGGGCTTCAACTGCCCGGGCGTCGATCAGCCGGCCTCGGCGACGCGCGAACGCGTGCTCACCGGCGAGTGCTTCGTCGCGCTCGGCAACGCACATCTGGTCGCGACGATGACGATGCGTTCGCACGATCCCGATTCCCGCTGCGATCCGTACCGCAGCCGGCACGTCGCGACGCTCGGCCAACTGGCCGTCGATCCCGTCTGGCAGGATCGCGGCATCGGCCGTTCGCTGCTCGCGTTCGCCCAGCGGCGGGCCGCCGCGCGTGGCGCGACGCACCTCGCACTCGACGCACCGTACGCGGCCATCCGGCTCATCGATTTCTATCGCCGCGAAGGATTCCAACCGGTCGACGTGATGCGCTTTCCGGGACACAACTACGACAGCACGATCCTGTGCAAATCCGTCAGTGTCGCGAGCGGCCGCATCGTTGCCGGCGATACGACGCAGATCGACGTCGCGCGGCACATCGGCGCAGCATCATGAAACAAGATGTGCCGAAGCGCGAAGGCGGCGACGATCGCACGCAACTTTCCGTCCGGCAGGCACGCGTGCGTGCGGCACGGCGGCTGCGCGGCGTGTTGAAGCTGACGATCCTCACGATCGCGGTCGCGCAAGCGCTGGCGTTCGCGTTCGAAAACCTGCTGGTGTTGGCCGGCTTCGCGCCCGATGCCGCGACGGTGCTGCTGTTCCGCTTCGTGACGTGCGCGCTCGTCAGCTTCTGGCTGCAGGCAGATGCGTTGCGCGCGTATCAATATGCGGCGCAACACGGGTTCGTCACCGTTCCCGGCACGCACGGCGATCCGGTCGACGTGGCGCCGCAGTGTCCGAAGCGCTGGCTCGTCGTGTTGAGTCTTCAACTCGACCCGCGAGGGTTGAACGGTGAACGGATCAAGTAGCGGTCTGCGCACCGATCGAAGTCGATCGATGTCGATCGCCTCGCACATGAGTGAGTCGCCACGACGTGTGCGCACTCACGGTTGATGCCACGGTTCGGCACGGCATCGCATGACGTGCGTAGCGAACGATCACGCGGCAAGCCAAGAGGGAAGTGCGCGGTAGAGGGGAAGCAGGTGCCGAGCGGCGTGATGGCGGGAAGCGAGGCGGCTGACGACAGGTGAAGTGAACGTGCGACGGCAGGTCACCGATGTGCGATCGTGTCGCGATTCGGCGCGCAAACACAGCTCCCGAATAATCTCACCTTGAGCCCGGATTCGTGCGTTTCGGCCTCGAAAACGCAGACGTAAACAAGAACGGGGCAGCCGGCGAAAGCGCCGCGCTGCCCCTGCGGCACTCAGGCCGTCCAGTCGAGAATCACCTTGCCGCTTTCACCAGACAACATCGCGGCGAAGCCTTTCTCGTAATCGTCGGCCGCAAAGCGATGGGTGATGATCGGCGACAGGTCGAGGCCGCTCTGCAGCATCGCGACCATCTTGTACCAGGTCTCGAACATCTCGCGACCGTAGATGCCCTTGATCTCGAGCCCCTTGAAGATCACCTGGTTCCAGTCGATCGCCGTCTGCGCAGGCGGGATACCGAGCAGCGCGACCTTGCCACCGTGGTTCATTGCCTCGAGCATGCTCGTGAACGCGCTCGGCACGCCCGACATTTCGAGGCCGACGTCGAAGCCTTCGGTCATGTGCAGGTCGGACATCACGTCGCGCAGCGACTCGCGCGCGACGTTGACCGCGCGCGTCGCACCCATCTTGCGTGCGAGTTCCAGCCGGTAGTCGTTGATGTCGGTGATGACGACGTTGCGCGCCCCGACATGCTTCGCAATCGCGACGGCCATGATGCCGATCGGGCCCGCGCCGGTGATCAGCACGTCTTCGCCGACGAGGTTGAACGACAGCGCCGTGTGCGTCGCGTTGCCGAACGGATCGAAGATCGACGCGAGATCGTCGGAGATCTCCGGCGGGATCTTGAACGCGTTGAATGCCGGAATCGCCAGATACTCGGCGAACGCGCCTTCGCGGTTCACGCCGACGCCGACCGTGTTGCGGCACAGATGCCGGCGCCCCGCTCGACAGTTGCGGCAGAAACCGCACGTGATGTGACCTTCGCCGGACACGCGATCGCCGATCGCGAAGCCGCGTACTTCCTGCCCCATTTCGACGATCTCGCCGACATATTCATGGCCGACGTGCATCGGCACGGGAATCGTCTTCTGCGCCCAGTCGTCCCACTTCCAGATATGGATGTCGGTGCCGCAGATCGCCGTGCGGCGGATCTTGATCAGCACGTCGTTGTGGCCGACTTCGGGGCGCTTCACGCGCGTGAGCGTGAGGCCGGGACCGCGTTCGAGCTTTGCCAGTGCTTTCATGATCGCGCCTCCGTCAGATGATGCCGAGCGACTTGCCGACGCGCACGAACGCGGCGACCGTCTGGTCGATCTGTTCAGGCGTATGCGCGGCACTCATCTGCGTACGGATGCGCGCGCGGCCGCGCGGCACGACGGGAAACGAGAAGCCGATCACGTAGACGCCTTCGTCGAGCAGCTTGTCGGCCATGTTCGTCGCGAGCTGCGCGTCGCCGAGCATCACCGGGATGATCGGATGCGCACCCGGCACGAGCGTGAAGCCGGCTTCGGTCATCTGCTTGCGGAATCGCGCGCCGTTTTCGCGCACACGCTCGCGCAGCTTCGCGCCTTCGTCGCTGCCGAGCAGCTCCAGCACCTTCAGCGATGCCGCGGCGATGCTCGGCGTGAGCGTGTTCGAGAACAGATACGGGCGCGAGCGCTGGCGCAGCAGCTCGATGACCTCGCGACGCGCGGCGACATAGCCGCCCGATGCGCCGCCGAGCGCCTTGCCGAGCGTGCCCGTGATGATGTCGACGCGGCCTTCGACGCCACAGTGCTCGGGCGTGCCGCGGCCGTGCGTGCCGATGAAGCCGACGGCGTGCGAATCGTCGACCATCACGATCGCGCCGTAGCGGTCGGCGACATCGCAGATGCCTTTGAGGTCGGCGATGATGCCGTCCATCGAGAACACGCCGTCGGTCGCGATCAGCTTGTGGCGCGCGCCGGCAGCATCGGCTTCCTTGAGCTTCGCTTCGAGGTCGGCCAGGTCGTTGTTCTTGTAGCGGAAACGCTTCGCCTTGCAGAGGCGAACGCCGTCGATGATGCTCGCGTGGTTCAGCTCGTCGCTGATCACCGCGTCGTTCTCGTCCAGCAGTGTCTCGAACAGCCCGCCGTTCGCGTCGAAGCAGCTCGAATAGAGGATGCTGTCGTCGGTGCCAAGAAATGCGGCCAGCGCGCTTTCCAGTTGCTTGTGCACGGTTTGCGTGCCGCAGATGAAGCGTACCGATGCCATGCCGAAGCCGTCCTGGTCGAGACCGGCCTTCGCCGCATCGATCAGGCGCAAATCGTTCGCCAGACCCAGATAGTTGTTCGCGCAGAAATTGAGCACGCCGGCACCGCCGGCGAGCCGCACGTCCGCCGCCTGGGGACTCGCGATCTCGCGCTCGGTCTTGTAAAAACCGTCCGCGCGGATCTGGTCCAGCGTCCCGCGCACCTGGGCGAGAAAGGCATCACGCATCGCAAAGCTCCTGACAGGGTTTCGCATTCCGCAACGCGCCACTCGTGGCGGCGGCGCAACGGCCTGCTACTGTTATAGTCGGTCGTTCGGTTGACCGCATTTATCCGATATTCCGAACTAGAATTCGAAATATCGAACAACTCTAAGCGAACGGAATCCAAATGGCAAGTTCCTCCGGTTCGCGGCGCACGCCTGCCAGCGCCGCACCGCAACCGCCAGCCGCAACGCCGCCGCGTGTCGGCGAGCAGATCCAGCGGCTGCGCACCGAACGCAAGCTGACGCTCGACGACCTGTCGCGCGCGGCGGGCGTATCGAAATCGATGCTCTCCGAGATCGAACGCGACAAGGCCAACCCGACGATCGCCGTTGCGTGGCGGCTGACGAACGCGCTCGGCATCACGCTCGACGAGCTGTTCTCGCAGCCGAAAGCACCCGAGACCATTCGCGTAGACGGCCCGCACGACATCCCGACGCTCGCCGGCCACGACGGCCGGTACCAGTTGCGCGTGTGGGGCCCGATCGACCTCGCCGGCAAGTTCGAGTGGTACGAGCTGACGCTGCCGGGCGGCGGCGCACTGATATCGAACGCACACGAGCCCGGCACGCGCGAGCACCTCACCGTGCTGCAGGGCGCGATGGAAATCGAAGCCGCGGCGGCCAGCCGGCGCCTGAAGGTGGGCGACACCGCGCGCTACCCGGCCGACGAGCCGCACGCTATCCGCAATCCCGGCAAGGCCGAGGCGCGGGCACTGCTGATCGTGATACACCGCTGACGGCGCGGATAGCTGACCAAAAGGCCGATTGCAGGCTGGTTGCGGAAAACACTGTATGTTTGTACAGTATACGGACATTCCGCCATGCATGGGCCGGAGCCGGCGCACCGAGGCGCCCGCCCGGTCGACAGGAGCCTGCAATGACAGAAGAACAAGATTTGGCCGCGCTCAGCTTCAAGGCTGCCGCGCACGACCTCGAGCTGATCGTCCGGCATATTGCCGGGCGCTACATCCACCAGCGTGTCCCGCTGACGTGGCGCCTACTGCACGCCATCGAAGCCGAGGCGCTCGCCGATCTCGGCTTTGCCAGCCGGCACGACGCCGGCATGCGTCAATTGTTCGAACGGCCGTCGGACATGACGTTTCCCGAAACGGACGATCCGATCGACTTCGGGCGCTCGAATGCGCTGCCCGCCGCTTTTTCGTTCGCGGTTCTCGCGTACGAAGCGGCGTCGACGTCGCACGACACCGCGCCTCGCGAGCGTGTTCACCGCCCGTCCAAGGCGTGGGGTGACTGACTGCCCACCCGGGCTGCCGCGCATGGCGGCCTTGTCCAGCCTCTTGCTGCCCGAGACGTTGCGGAAAGGGCTACCATATACGCAACTAACGGAATAAATCACATGTCCCTTCCCGCCTCTCCCGACACCCCAGCACGCCCGGAAGAAACGGATCTGTTCGACCGCGGCGCATCCGACTGGATCGTCTCGCCCGAAGCCGCATTCGATGCGTGGCTCGCCATGCAGGACTATCGCCGCTCGTCGGCCGACGTCTATCGCGCGCAATGGGGCGCGTTTCTCACATGGATGCGTGCACACCAGAAGAATCTGGCAACGGTCGATACCGCAACCATCGCGAATTTCGTCGGCGAACTGCCGATCCGGAAAACCCAGCGAATGCGCTATTTGCGGCTGATCGAGCGCGTGCTCGACCACATCCGGCGCACCGAGTACGCATCGACCAACCCGGCCCGTTTCATTGCTCAGGATGGCGAAGCGAACTGGCGCAAAGCGCGCGACAACGAACCTACCGGTTTCCTCACGCCGGCCGAGCGCGCGACGTTGCTCGCGTACCTGTTTTCACCGATCGGCGTATCCGGTTCCGCGTACTGGAAAGAGCGGCGCGACCGCGCGCTCGTCGCCGTATTTCTCGGTGCCGGCATTAAAACCGGCGAAGCGCGCGCACTCACGATTAGTTGCATCAATACGAGTGGAACGTCGCTGCAGATCGAGTCGACACATCCGGATTTCGCGCGCGAAACCCATCTGGCATCGTTCGCGATCGCCCTGCTCGAAGCCTGGCTCACCGAGCGCAAGCGCCAGGACATTCCGGGGGAACTCGTGTTTCCGGCGTCCCACGCCGGGCGTCCGATGCACAAGGCGACGATGCTGCGCGCGATCGACGCGATCGTCGAATCCGCCGGGCTCACGTCGTCGCGCACCGCGCGCGCGAGCCCGCAAACGCTGCGCAATACCTACGCGGCCGAACTGTTCGAACACGACGTGCCGCCCGAACGCGTCGGCAAATGGCTGGGCTTCATGCGGCCGATCTCGTCGAACCGCCTGCATCGCGCGTGGAAGAACTGGCGCGATGGTCTGGCCGGCAGCAACGGTGAAGCGTCCGACAGCGACGAAACTCACTGATCGCCAAACGGCTGCTCACGCGAAATGATCCGTGAGCAGCCTTGTGTGGCGCAGCCTCACCGTTTCACCACTCCCGAAAAACCTCACCTCAAGCTCCCTGGATCGTCTCACCTGTGCGGTGCAGGTGATTCTCGCGTCACGTGTGCGCAAAACGGGCGACGGCTTCGAATCGGGACGGCCATGCGCCGGAAGCGTGTTCGCACTCGGGGCACGCCACTTCAAAACCGTCTTCGCCGTGTGACAGCTCGGGCTCTGCATCGCAATGCGGACAATGGGCCGGCACCGGAATCTCCTGATCCAGCGAGGTGCCGATCGCGGCAAACGCCTCCGCATCCAGTTGCCCGGCATCGGCGAGGCGGCGGATCAGCGCGGCGATTTCCGGATTCATGCCGCGGCTCGCGCGCAGCGAAGTCACGTCGCGGGTCGCGCGTTCCAGTTCATCGCCCTGGCTGCGCAACTGCTCTTCGAGCCGGTCGGCGCGGGCCTTGGCGGAACTCAACTGCTGCAGGAAATCGAATTCCTTGCGCTGTACGTCGCGCAAACCGCTCTGATAGGTCGACGCCATGCTGCGCAACGAATCCAGCTCGACCAGCATCGGCTTGACGCGGCGTTCGGCTTCGGCCACCGCGTCCTTGATTTGCTGCGCGTAGTGCTCGGTGCGCTGCTGCAGTTCGGCTTGCAGCGCATCGATGCGGTCGCGCAGCGTCGCGTTCTGCGTCTGCTCGGCTTCGACGCGGCCGGCGGCCGCGGCCAGTTCCTTCTCGAGTCGGGCGACTGTGGTGAGCAACGTCGCTTCGCTGGCCGAACCGTGCGTCGTTTGCGACGCGAGCTGGACCTCGAGTTCGGTCACGCGAGCCTGCAATTGCTCGTTTTTCGCTTCGCCACGCGCGAGCGCGCCTTCGAGTGTCTCCTGGCGGACGGTTGCGTCGCGCAACCGCTGTTCAGCGTCGACGACGCCGGCGCGAACCTGCTCGCGATCGCCATCGAGGCTGTCCCGCGCGGCTTTCAATGCTTCTTCATAGAGTGCGCCGAGCAACGCACCGGCCTTTTCCTCGACAGCTTTCGGGATTGCCGCACCATCGAGCCTGACCTTGGAGGCGGAACGGATGCGCTCCCAGAAATGGTCGATGTCTTTCGGGATATCGCTGGCGCTGCCGGTCTGGGTGAGATCGCGGACGTTGGCAGCCGACGGCCGGATGCCGAGATCGAAGAACAAGCGCTTGCAAGCATGCAGCGACAATTCCTGCCGTCGCGCACCGCTTGCACGCAGCGATTCCAGTTCGTCACGAATGGCTTGGCGGATTTCGTCCAGGGTCATCGCTGTGCTCACAGGCATTGAAGTGTGGCAATCATAACGAAATACGTATCTATCGATACTAATTTTGCGTTGCCGTTGTGAATTTACGTCGATCTGCACAGAAATCGGGTCTGTGAGCCAATCCGGACGACTGTGGTCCGAGTTCCCGTGAAACAAAGCGAAGAAAGTCAGCCAAGTCGTTGTCCCACAAGCATTTTCCTGCAAACCCCGAATTTTGGCATTTGTTTCACATGAACACGGATCCGATTGCCTGTGGGTGTTCAGGGGTTGGGGTGTCTGTGGAAAACTCGTCAGCCGATGTCTTGAGAGTATTAGAAGTAAACACCCTTGAACCCTTAGTTAAAAACGTTAACGCCACGGCACAGCCTTATGCTGCAAGGCTTTCCGGCCGACAAGGTGAAGTTTTACGGGAGCCAAGGTGATCTTCTGCGGGAGCTGACGTGATTGGGTTCAGGGAGCAGCGTGAGCCGTTGCGGGAAAGGTCGTGAGCGGATTCGGGAGCACAGTGAAACACGAGATTTCCCAAAGGTGAGGCTTTTCGGGGCCTCACAGCCACAGAACCCGCGCTGTGCCTGACTGCACAGTTTTCTGCCTGTGCAGACATAGGTGAGAATTTGCGGGACCTTCTTCGCGCCCCGATTCTGCCCATCTTTTGGGCAGTTTTTATGAAAGGTGAGGTTTCACGGGACTCCGCGGGTGTTTGGTGTGAGGCTTTCCGGGAAACGAACGCCATTTTGCACAGCAAAAGCGCTCTCGGGGGCCTGTGAAGCCCTAAAGGTGAGGTTTTTCGGGAGGGAAATCCGGGTTTTCCTGCCCGGATCCCGTTGAGGTGAGGTTTTTCGGGGCCTGGATCACAGGCTGTGATTCAGGCCTTGGGTGAGACTTTTCGGGATTGGAAATTGCCCGAAAAATGGTCAAAGGTGAGGCTTTTCAGGACCTGTGAACGGCCGAATTCGCCGAAAAGCCCGCCAGGACTGGAAGAAATCTCGTTTTTGCTGTGCCACTTTTTGGCACAGGTGAGATTTTTCGGGGGGCTGACATGAGGTTGTCGTATGAAGGATTTCCGGTGAAAGGTGAGGTTTTTCGGGGGATGTCGGCGATGCACAGCCAAATGCCTTCTGTGCATAAGTATCGGAAGGCATTGGGATTTTTGATACCGCGACAGTTACGGTGAGGTTTTTCGGGAGCCATTCCCAGGCCGATGGAGGCACAGCGATTTTTCGGTAAGGTGAGCGTTTTCGGGAGGCTCTGGTAGGGAGTCCCGCGCGTGCCGGGCATTCGTTGGTATCCAGGCGAATGAACACGCTGTGCTCGAGGTGAGTATTTTCGGGACCCGATACGATTTGTGCGCTGTACAATGCGCACCCGGGCCGGCAAAGCAGGCCCGATCGGGTCGCGCAGGCTGGTTTCGTAGGCGTCTTCCGTGATGCCGGACCCGATCACGATCTCCCGGTGAGTCGCTCCTGTACATGCATACAGGCTGATGCGGGTCGATCGGGAGGCGCGGTGAGGTGGGATCGCAACCCTGTGCCGAACTCACAGCTGCGCAGTCGTAAAATTACGACAAATCGAAAGGTGAGCCGATACGGGAGCATATTCCGCACGTGTCGTGCACAGGTGAAATTCTGTGAATCGGCGCATCCCGCAGCACGTCTGGACGAGTCCGGAACGCTGCAAATCCGGAGCGGTGAGGGTTTTCGGGAGCGCTTGGGGTGAGTGCCGTTTTGCACGTGCGCTTCACCCGCTATGGTGAGCATGTCGTTCTGGACGCACATCACCGCAGGCGCTATCCTTCCGGAAAACTTCTCCTCCGACCCGACGTATGGCCACGACGAAGCGCGCCAAGAAAACCGATGTGGATGTGGTGAGTGCCAGTTCAGCCGAATTGCGTAAGGCCGTCGAGGCGATCGCAATTCAGCCGAAGAGCGGCAAGATCACGCTCCTCACTCGCAAGCTGTTCAATGTCCTGCTGGCCGTGGCCCAGCAGGCCGACGACTCGGGCGATACGTATCGCGCGCTGCTGTCGGACATCGTTGCCAACTCCGCCTTCGATTCGAACGACACCGCGCTGGTGAAGGAACACCTGCGCCGCATGGTGTCGGTGCAGGTCGAATGGAGCACGGGGACGTCGAGCCAGAAGCCGGGCCGCAAGTGGGGGATCTCGACGCTGATCGCCGACGCGGAAATTCTCGAGGATCCGGCGACCCGCCGCGTGTGGGTCGAATTCTCGTTCGCGCCGAAGATCAAGAAGAAGCTGCTCGACCCGGTCCAGTATGCGCGCCTGAGCCTGCAGTTCCAGAGCCAGCTGCGCAGCAGCGCCGGCCTCGCGCTGTACGAAATCTGCGTGCGCTACCTGACGAACCCGAGCCACCTGACGATGCGCGAGCCGTGGGAATGGTGGCGGCCGATCCTGTCGGGCACGCCCGACACGGAAGCCGGCGACGAGGCGAAGCGCGAGTACAAGTATTTCAAGCGCGATTATCTGCGTCCCGCGATCGCGGAAGTCAACGCGGTCACCAACATCTTCGTCGAGCTGATCGAGCACCGTGAAGGGCGCCGGGTCGCGGAGATCCAGTTCCGCGTGACCGAGCGCAAGCAACCGATGCTCGCGCTCGACGAACACCCGAACGTGTTCGACAGCACGCTGGTCGACCGGATGGTGAAGCTCGGGATCCCGCTGAAGGAAGCGCAGACGCTCTATGCGGACAGCGAGGAGAATCGCATTCGTGCCGCACTGCAGATGACCGAGCAGCGGATGCGCAGCACGACGCTGCCGCCGGTGCGCAGCGCGCCGGCGTTGTTCAAGGACGCGCTGAAGAAGGGTTATGCGCCGCCGGTCGAGTCGGTCGACGCGCTGCCTGCCGGCACGCCGTCCCCGAAGATTGCAGCGGCCCAGCCGGATGATCTGAAGGCACGCCTGCTGAGCGAGTTCGCCGCGTTCCGCCGCAAGGAAGCGAAGGTGCTGTACGAGGAGCAGGGCGACGCGGAGCGCGAAGTGGCGCGCGAGTCGTTCGAATCGGAGGCACTGCCGACGATGGGCTCGCATCTGCGCGATGACTGGCGCAAGCGCGGCCTCGATTCCAAGCTGGCCGAGACGGCCTTTTTCGACTGGCTGGCCCAGAGGACCTGGGGCGAGCCGACGGACGGCGACCTGCTGTCGTTCACGCTGAACCAGTCGCGGGCCGCCTGAGGCCCGCTCTGGCCCGCTGACGGGCCGCCGCCGGCCCCGCCCCTCAGGCGGGTGGGCCCGGCGTCCTCACCAGGCCCTGCCGGCCGTTTCCATCACTCCGACAACAGCATCCGCTCGAGCTGCTCGAGGATCGCGTCGCGCTTGTCCTTCGGGAGACCGCGCAGGCGCAATTCGATGCGATCTTCGCCATACGACTTCAGGTCGCCGACCGACTTGCCGCCGAGCTTGATCTCGAGGCGTTGCGCATAGCGCTGGCGGCCCGCAGCCTTCGGCGTTTCCTGCGCCGCGACGCGGCCCTTGACGATGTCCGACACCTGGCGTGTGCTGAGATCGTCCGACACGATCTTGTTGATCAGCCGCAGCGTGGCCTCGGTGCCGCGCGCGTTGTGATATCGGCCGACCTGATACGCCATGTTCGAACCGAATCGATCGGGGCGCGCGACCATTTCCTGCATGATCGCTTCCGGCAGCTTGCCGATCGACAGCGCGACGGCCACCGTCGATTCGTCGAGGCCGAGGTGCTCGGAGAGCTCCTTCTGGCTCTGGAAATGCTTGTCGTCGAGGAAGCGGCGCCACACGACGGCGTTGTCGAACACCGTCTGCGAATCGCGTTGGACGTTGAGATCGTAGCCGAGCTTGTAGCTCTGGATGCCGATCGGCACGTCGATCACGATTGCCTTGACCGATTCCTTGTTTGCTTCCTTGAGTGCCCGCACGCGGCGGCCGCCGTCGCTGACGAAATACGTGCCCGGGGTGTCGTAATCCGGAATCACGTGGATCGCCTGCTGCTGCCCCTGCTTCGCGAGGTTGACCGCGAGTTCGGCAATCGACGATTTCAGATAGAAGTGCCGCGGATTGAACGGGCTATGCTTGATCGCCTTCAGCGACAGCTCGATCACCTGCCCCGGCGCATAGCGGTTCTCGAGACGCCACGCGCGATATTGCGCTGACTCATCGATCGACGGATCGATGGTGAGCTCGGGAGCGGGCGGCGGCGCGATGTCTTTCTTCGCGGATTTGGTCGGCGCCGGGGTGGGCGTCTCGGACTTGACGATGCCGTCGATCGCATTGAGTCGATCGAGCGCCGTGCGCTTCTCACTCGTCGTGATATCCGGGCGCGCTTGGAATCCTTTGGCAAATTGGGAGGGTTTCATGTGACTCCTTTGTGCGCATAAAGTCAGGGCAGCATGGCGACGATTTCGTCGGCGCATGCGCGAATTTCGGATGCGGCCAGCTTGCCGCCGCGATCGTTCATCTGCAGCACGGTCTGACCGAGCGCCATCGCCTGCTTGTACGCTTCCCGGGTCGGGATCTGCGTTTTCAGCAACGGGAAGCCGAGTTCCTCGAGCGCGCGCTTGAGCTCGCGGGTCAGCATGCGCTTCTCTTCGGTCTTGTTCAGCAGGAAGACGGCGCGGAGGTCTTCGTTCATGACCTGCGCCTGCTGGATCAGTTTGACCAGGCCGACGCTCGACCAGTAATCGGCCGGCGACGACGACGTCGGAATCACGGCAATCGATGCGGCCAACAGGACCACGCCCGATACCTTCTCGGTGATCGACGGCGGGCAGTCCACGACGATGATGTCGTAGTCGTTGATGAACTTCTTGATCTCGCGATGGATCTGGCCATCGGCTTCGGCCAGGTTGACGACCGGAAACGGAATGCCGGTGTCGCTGTCGCCGGATGCGCTCGACCAGTGAACCAGTGTGTTTTGACGGTCTGCGTCGACGACGAGGACGCGCTTCCCTTTTTCATGGAACGCGGCACCGAGGTGCATGGCAATCGTGCTTTTGCCGACGCCACCTTTTTGTTGAGTGACTGCAATGATTTCCGCGGCCAATTTTCACTCCTATTTTGGTCGTTGGAATTCTACAGGACGATATTTGAATTTCAATGAAATTGTCGTTCTGCAACTACGCATTGGCCATTCGGGCTATCGGTTTATGCGCATAAACGAACCGGCGATGAGCGGTGGCTCGAGTGGATGGTGTGGCGGACGCCGGAACGTCGCTGAGCGACTCGGGGTTTGAATCGTCGCGTGTGGGGTCGTCAGGGTGAGTAGCAAGTTGCCGCAGGATCGCGGTGCACTGCCCTTTCGTTCGATGGGGCAGTCTTGCCTGAGAGCCGGGGAGTTTGTGCGCATAAAGTCCGCGGAGCCGGGTCGGTCGATCGTGCTATGGGAAGGCCGGTACTTTCATGAGTGGGTTGTGAGCGGTATGACGACCTGGCAGGGGATGCCGCGTCGAGGTGTGCCACTGAACCCGCGTACGTCGACACAACGCGCTGTCCAGGCGTTACGTTTATGCGCACAAACCGCGAGCGATAGACGGCGAGCGGCGAAGGATCACATCCCGACCGCGCCGGAATCCAGTGTGCGGCGATCTACCTGCGAGGCATCACACCGAAGCAGGCATCACACCGAAGCAGGCATCACACCGAAGCAGGCATCACACCGAAGCAGGCATCACACCGAAGCAGGCGTCACACCGAAGCAGGCGTCACACCGAAGCAGGCGTCACACCGAAGCAGGCGTCACACCGAAGCGCCGAAATGTCCGGATTCACTGCGCCGCGGATCTCGAGACACCTCACCCGGCACACGCACGCTTTATGCGCATAAACCAATCGACCTACGAAGCACCCGCCCGCACCTTTTGCGATCCGAAACGCCCCATCGTATTGATCTGGCGTGGGGACATTTATTCACCGCCACGCGATAGAGTCCCGTCCACCTTTATGCGCATAAACCTACCAACTCCTTGAAGCGCATCCCGAACAGCACTCCCCTTCCGCGATCCGTCGCACTACCCAACCAACCTGCTTCTACATAGTAGCGAGTCCGCGTCCATCACCCCGCCAAGCCCCCGATGCAGACTGGCTACAATACAGGGCTCTCCCCTCCAGGCTTGAACGATGATCACGATCTACCACAACCCCCGATGCTCGAAGTCGCGCGAGACGCTTGCGCTGGTCGAATCGCTGAATACCACCGGTGCACCGCTGAATGTCGTCGAGTACCTGAAGACACCGCCGACGGCCGAGGAGCTGGAAACGCTGCATCGGCAGCTTGGCCGTCCGGTTCGCGACATGTTGCGCGACGGTGAGGAGCCGTACAAGACGCTGGATCTGGCCCGCGCCGACCTGACCGATGCGGAAGCCTACGCGGCGATTGCCGCTCATCCGATTTTGCTGCAGCGGCCCATCGTCGTTTATCGCGGCAAGGCAGCCATCGGCCGGCCGCCTGAATCCGTGCAGGCGCTGTTCGAATAATTCTTGTCCGCCGTATTTTTCTGATTGCGTCAGCCTGGCGCAAGCATTGGTACAAGCACCGGCAATCGAAGCCGGCCCGATCACCGGGCAGCACGCCACTACTCACCACCGTCCGGACGATCGCCGTCACGCGATCCGGGTCTAGCCTTCCCCTGGCGACGCACTGTCATCATCGGGGGAAGGCCCTCGCCCCGCCGCCGCTTTCGCGGCCGTCCGCAGCAGCGCGATCTGTCCGCGATAGGCCCTGCAGCCGCTGCAGGTCGGCAGGTGGACGCGCACCTGCAGGCGCTCATGCAGGGTCAGATGCCGGTCGAGCGCATCCGACAGCAGTCGCGTCACGTCAGTACATTTCCCCGGCAGCATCTTCGGTCGTCAGTCCTTTTTCGCTCAGGCAGGTTCGCAGGCGCGTGCGCGCCCGATACAGCAGCACGCTGCAATGATTCGTGGTCAGCGTCAATTCGCTGCAGATGTCCGTTATTTCGACGTCGAGGAATTCGCGCATCATGAACACGCGCCCGATCTGCTCCGGCAGGTGATCGAGGCAGACCTGGAACAGCGTCCAGAACTGCTGCTGCTGCAACAGCGTTTCGGGGCGCGCCCATGGTCGCGGCTTCGCATGCGCGGCCCAGTGTCCGTTTTCCTTGAACAGCTCGCGATCGAGCACCGATTCGCCGTCGAGTTCGGCATCGAGCGCGGACAGGTTCACCGTCCGCTGCCGCGCGCGCAGCACGTCGATCAGCTTGTTGCGCAGGATACCGAACACCCAGGTCTTGTGTGCCGACAGCCCGGCGAAATCACCCGCGTGTGACCACGCGGCGGCGAGCGCTTCCTGCACGGCGTCTTCGGCCGCGTCGGCATCACGGAGCTGGAGTCGCGCGAAGCGCAGCAGGTCGCTCCGCAGTTGCGCGAGATAGGCGGGGTCGTCGTAGGCGGACGGCATGTCTGGGTTGCGGTGTCTCGAGGCAAGCGCATTTGCGCCACCAAGTGGGCGCGTCGCGGTGCGAGCAGCTTACTGGGCGCGGTGCGGGCCCGCAATGCATGTTCCGTCACGAATTCACGAAACCGGCCGGCGCGCTGCGCTATGCTTGCCGAACCCTGTGTCGCGTGTCGGCGACGACGCGCGGCGGGCAATCTGTAACGTCAGAACATAACGGCCGAGTTATCCACAATTTCTGTGGAAAACCTTGTGGAAAGTCGGCCGGTCGGCCCCGTGGGGCGGTTCGCGGGCTGGCTTGCCTATAAACAGACCTTTGTCGCTCGTTCGGAAGCAATCGGTCCGATTCCTCACTCACCGGAAGGAGAATGCCATGTCCTATCGCATCGCTGTGGTCGTCGGCAGCCTGCGTCGCGCTTCGTGGAACCGCGCGCTCGCGCACGCCGTGATCTCGCTCGCCCCCGCCGATTTCTCGTTCGAGTTCGTCGAGATCGGCGAACTGCCGCTGTACAGCCAGGATTACGACGCGGATTTCCCGGAAGTCGCGAAGCGCTTCAAGCAGTCGATCGAAGCCGCTGACGCGCTGCTGTTCTTCACGCCCGAGTACAACCGCTCGATTCCGGGCGTGCTGAAGAATGCGCTCGACTGGGGTTCGCGCCCGTGGGGTTCGAACTCGTGGGCGGGCAAGCCGGGCGCGGTGCTCGGCACGTCGCCGGGCGCGACGGGCACTGCCCTCGCGCAGCAGCACCTGCGCAACGTGCTCGCGTACCTCGACGTGAAGACGCTCGGACAGCCCGAGATGTTCATCAAGCACGATCCGGCGCGTATCGACGACCAGGGCCAGATCGTCAGCGAAGACACCCGCAAGTTCCTGCAGGGCTTCGTCGATCGCTACACGGGCTGGGTGCGCTTGCTGAAGTCGGCCTGAGCGTCACACCGTTTCATGCCGCCGGCGCCGGCCCGCACGCAGCGGGTCACGTGCCGGCGTGCCGCGCGTGTCGTGCGTCGCGCGCTTCGCGGATGCCCAGCAGGATCTCGTCGAGCAGCGCGATGTCGAACGGCTTCGACAGCACGCGGACGTTGACGGTGCGCGTGCGGTCGAGCTCCTCCGCGTAACCCGTGACGAGAATCACGGGCAGCTTCTCCGGCCGCTGCTCGACCGCTTCGGCGAGGTCGATGCCGTTCAGGCGGCCCGGCATGTGGATATCCGAAATCACGAGGTCGAACGCATCGTTCGCGGCTGCGCCTTCGATCAGGCGCAACGCGTCGTCGGCGGTGGGCGCGTAGGTCACGCGGTGCCCGAGCAGCGACAGCAGCGCTTCGGTGCCGGCCGCAACTTCGCTGTTGTCCTCGACGAGCAGCACGTGCAGGCCGGCAAGCGCGCCCGCCCCCGCTTCATGCACGACCGCCGGCGGCCGTGCGACGACATCCTCGGCCCGCGCGCGCGGCAGGTAGAGACGCACCGATGTGCCGGCACCGACCGCGCTGTCGATCGTCGCGAGGCCGCCCGAGCGTTCGCAGAACGCGAACACCTGCGGCAGGCCGAGCCCCGTCCCCATCCCCTGCGCCTTCGTCGTGAACAGCGGTTCGAACGCGCGCGCGAGCACGTCGGGCGCCATGCCCGAGCCCGTATCGTCGAGCGAGATCTGCACGAAATCGCCGGTCAGCGGAAAGCCGTCCTCGCGACGCAGCGTCACGTTGCGCGCGCCGACCGTGAAGCGGCCGCCAGTCGCCATCGCGTCGCGCGCGTTGACCGCGAGGTTGATCACCGCGAGCTCGAGCTCCGCGACGTCGACGCGGATCGGCCAGACGGCGGGCTCGATCGCGACGACCAGCGACGACTTCGAACCGAGCGACGTCTTCAGCAGTTCGCGGCACGTGCCGACCCATTGCCCGATGTCGATCGTCTCGTTGTGCAGCGGCTGCTTGCGCGCGACACCGAGGAGCTGGCGCGTGAGCGACTGCCCGTTCTTCAGCGCGCGTTCGATCGCGCCGAGTTCCTTGTCGAGATGCTGGACCCCGCGCCGCCGCGCGATCTGCACGTTGCTCGAGATGATCATCAGCAGGTTGTTGAAGTCGTGCGCGACGCTGCCGACGAGGTTGCCGAGCGCCTGCATCTTGCGCGACTGCCGGTACGCCGATTCGATCGAGCGCCGCATCGACGCTTCGGCCTGCCAGCGATCCCACGCCTCCTCTTCCGCCTTCAGCCGCTTGAGCGACAGCCAGATCACGGACCACAGCGCAATCGACGGCGCGAACATCGAGATGAACAGCACGCTCAGGTGTTCGTACCATTCATGCCAGATCGCCGACGTGCGGTATGCGCACGTCACGTACACGGGATAGCTGCCGACCTGGCGATACGCGACGATCTCGCTGCTCCCGCCATCGTGGCGCACGCGCACGACGCCGGCGCGCGGATCGTTGCGCGCGTCGCCGAACGTGACCGCGCGATCGGTGTGCGCGAGTGCCGGCGGCGGCGGATACGATGCGATGACCGCGCCGTCCGAGCGCGCGAGCGCCATCGTCATCGGCGTGCTCGCGCCGCCGAGCAGGTCGCGGTAGAACGCGTTGAAATACGACGACTTCAGCGCGATCGACACCATCCCGGCGAACGAACCGTCGCTATGGCGCCGCGCGACGCCCGTGTTGAACACGGGAATGTTCTCGAGCTTGAGCGGCCCCATCATCAGCCGCGAGATGTGTTCGATGACCTTGCCGTCGCGGATGCCGGCGAAGTCGTCGCGATTCGCGATCGACGCATAGGGCGCCGGATAGTAGAGGCTGTTCGCGAGCAGCATCCCGCTTGCGCCGAAGATCGACACGGCGGCCACCTGCGGATAGCCGCCGCCGATCGTGTTCAGCGCTTCGTGGATGTCGGACTCGCGGTTGCGCACGGTCGCATCGTCCATGTCCTGCACGAGATCGACGATGCGCGCATCGAGCGTTTCGCTCAGGTCGAATACCTTGAGCGCGTGCTCC
The DNA here is from genome assembly GCF_902499335.1 of Burkholderia lata. GTDB lineage: Bacteria > Pseudomonadota > Gammaproteobacteria > Burkholderiales > Burkholderiaceae > Burkholderia > Burkholderia lata_B. Next base: position 86,528 of record NZ_CABVQK010000009.1, read on the forward strand.
TCGGCCACCCGCACGGTGCGCATCGTCACGTCGCTCGCGGCGGCCTCGCGCGTCTTCAGGTCGTTGTACGCCATCACCACGACGTAGATGCAGGGCAGCACGATTGCCGCGACGAGCAGCACGATCAGCGTCACGCGGCGCACCGCGAAATCGTGCTCGGGCGCACCGGACGCATAGTTGCCGTCGTCCTGCCAGTCGTCGGCGGGTGTAGAGGCGGGAGCGTGGGAATCGGCGGGCCGGTCGGACGTCATCGAAGAAGCGGGTGAGGCGGAGGTGCCTGCCATCATAAACGAGTTGCGACGGCCCGCCGCACGGCCCCGGACGCACGAAATCCTGTCGATTCCGACAGGGAGAAACTGTCAGATTGAAAACGCGACGAATCCGGCAGCGCAAACGTACACAAGGAAAAATTTTGCGTGCTTATCTCGAAAATGGTCATGGCTGTTTTCGGAATGGCGCGTGTTCGGACCAATTCTGTTCGAAATGGTGAAAATGGCGAGTTGCATCGCCTCCGGTTTACTCCGAGAATCGCGCCTTGCTTTCCCTATGACAGATATATGCGCCCGCCGGCGTTCGCCGCGCGGTGCGTCGCGCGCACCTGCGTCGCGGCGCCCGCGCGCGGCCGCAAGACGGTTGCCCGCGCCCGAACGCATTGCGCCTCAAGAAGCGCGCCGCGCGGTCGTTAACGCGAGAGAGACCATTCCGTATACCGCTTCGCTCCATGCCTTTGCCGATTGTAATTGCCGACGATTCGCTGCTCGCTCGCAAACTTCTGACAAAGGCGCTGCCGGGAGGCTGGGACGTCGAAGTCGCGTATGCCGCGAATGGTCGAGAGGCCCTGGCGCTCTATCGTGACGGCAAAGCTTCCGTAATGTTTCTGGACCTGACGATGCCCGACATGAGCGGATATCAGGTCCTGGAGACACTGCGCCACGAAGATCTGAACACGTTCGTGATCGTGGTATCCGCCGATATCCAGCCGCAGGCGCAAGCACGCGTGCGCGAATTGGGCGCGATCGCATTCGTAGCCAAGCCCGTGACGTCGGAGGCATTGCTGCCCATTCTCAAGGAGTATGGGTTGTATGCCTGACTCGGTGTTCACGGCGGAGCAACGCGACGCGTTGCAGGAGATCGCCAACCTCGCAATGGGCCGCGCCGCCGCGCGGCTTGCGTTGTTGCTCGGGCACTTCATCGAGCTGTCGGTGCCGCGCGTGCGGGTCGTGAAAGCGTCCGACGCGGGCGACGCGCTGCGCGAGATGACGGGCATTCACGACAACGTGACCGCCGTGCGCCAGGGCTTTCGTTCCGACATCAAGGGCGAAGCGATCGTGCTGTGCCGCACTGCGAGCATCGCGCGGCTCATGTCGGTCGTCGACCGCACGTTCGGCGACGGCGTGTACGGCGGGATGGCGACGCCCGACGAAGTCGTGTTCGACGTCGCGAACGTGCTGATGGGTGCGTGCGTCGCGTCGATCCTCGACGAGCTCGGCCGCAAGCCCGTGTTCTTTCCGCCGGGGCTGCTCGGCGCGAACGTGTCGTTTGACGACGTCTTCCAGCCGACCGAGCTGGCATGGAGCGTGGCATTGCTGCTGGAAGTGAACTTCGGGCTCGAGGACCATGCGTTCCGGGCCCACTTCGTGATGCTGATGGCCGAGGATTCGATCCGGCTGATGGGCGACGCGCTCGACGCGTTGCTGTCCGCGCTATGACGGCCGCCACCCCGTCGCTGAGCGACCTCGTGATCGAGCGGGTGGGCTTCGGCCTGTTCGTGCTCGACCGCACGATGACCGTGCTGATGTGGAATCGCTTCATGCAGGACCACAGCGGCATCCCGGCCGCCGACGTGATCGGCCGCAACCTGTTCGACTGCTTTCCCGACCTGCCGCGCGCGTGGCTGTCGCGCAAGCTCGAGAGCGTGTTCCAGCTCGGCAGCTTCGCGTTCAGCTCGTGGGAGCAGCGGCCCTACCTGTTCCGCTTCGAGCACGACCGGCCGATCACGGGCGGTGTCGACTACATGCAGCAGGACTGCACGTTCATGCCGCTCACGCGCGGCCGCGACGTCGAGGCCGTGTGCGTGACGATCTCGGACGTCACGCACGTGAGCGTGATGCAGCGCGAGCGCGAGGAAGCGGTCGCGAAGCTGCGCGAACACGCGAACCGCGACGGCCTGACCGGCATCGCGAACCGGCGTTTCTTCGAGGCACGGCTGGGCGACGAGTTCGCGCGCTGGCAGCGGTACGGCGGCGACATGTCGGTGCTGCTGTTCGACCTCGATCACTTCAAGACGATCAACGACCGTTTCGGGCATGCGGCCGGCGATGCCGTGCTGCGCGAGACCGCGCGCCGCGTCGCGTCGATCGTGCGCGCGCAGGATACGTTCGGCCGCTTCGGCGGCGAGGAATTCGCGCTGCTGCTGCCGTGCACGAATCTCGACGAGGCGATGCTGGTGGCCGACAAGGTGCGCGATGCGATCGGCAGCATGCCGGTCGATGCCGAGGGTGTCAGCGTGCCGGTGACGGCGAGCGTCGGCGGCGCGTGTGCGAAGACGGGCGCACCGACCTGCGACGTGCTCGTCAACGAGGCCGACGCCGCGCTCTATCGCGCGAAGCGGCTCGGGCGCGATCGGTCGGTCGCGTACGCATAGGCGGTGCGTCCGCCCCGCTGCGCGCGGAGCGGACGAGTGCCGGGCTCAGCTTTTCGCGATGTCGGCCAGCACGCCCGCCAGGACGGCCGGCTGCGACATGAACGGCGAATGGCTGCTGTCGAGCTGGTGCACGTGGGTCGGGTTGCTGGGCGCGAATGCGTCGGCTTCGTCGATGAAGCGCTGCTGCAGCGCAGGCAGGATCACGCGATCCTGCAGGCACTTGATGTAGTGGCGGTCGATCGCGCCCCAGCGTGCGGCTGTCGTCGGGATCGCGGTCGCGAACGGCGCGGCCGGCACGTCGCAGGTCATCAGGTTCGCGACGGCCTCGAAGTCGGCCTGCGGCACGTCGTCGTACAGCGCGCGCTTCGCGAGGTCGCGATACGCGGCGTCGCCACTGCGCGGATCGATGCGCAGCGCACCGGCGACGCGCGGGCTCGCCAGCATCAGCGGGCCGAGCATTTCACCCTTGTTTTCAGGGGCCCGCACGTAGTCGAGGCCCGGCACGCCCGACGCGGGCATGAAGGCCGCGAGATAGACGATCTTCGCGATCTTTTCCGGAGCGCGTTCGGCGGCCGCCGTGATCGCGAGGCCGCCCATGCTGTGGCCGACGAGCACGACCTTGCCGTGGCCGAGCGCGTACGCGTCGTCGACCGCCTGCATCACTTGCGTCGCGTAATCGTCGAGCGTCGTGTTCGCGACCGGCGACGGCTCGGCGCCGAACGCGTCCTTGTCGAGCGGGCGTGCGAAGTAGGAAGCGGGAAAGCGGGCATTGATGCCGTGCGCGGGCAGGTCACGCGCGATCGACAGGTGGCCGCGCGCGGCCAGCGCGGCCGCGACGTGCGCGTAGCTCCACGCGCCGTGCCAGGCGCCGTGCACGAGCACGAAAACGGGATGATCGGACTGCGGGGTGGCGCTTGCGTTCGTCTCCATGGTGTCCGGGTCTTTAGATTTTGAGAAAGGTGTCATCTTAGACGAACCCGCGTGCGCCCAGACGGGCCGGATTCGATCTGTCCCTCTTGTCTCGCGCAGGCCACATTTCGTCCGTATCCGATTTGAATTTATCCCGAAGCACGCTAATTTGTTGCTTTGCCTGCGATTGCACCCCATGAACGTCGACTACCTCTTCTACCGGAAGCCGGATAAACCCGGCCCCTATTCGCTCGACGACCTGGGCGACATCGCGCCGCCGATCGGCCCGGGCGACCTGGTGCGCGCGGGCATCGCGCGCGTCTTCGCGCAGATCGACTGGCAGGAATCGCCCGATGTGCCGGGTGCGTGGTTCGGCACGGGCGGCGCGGTTTTCCAGTTCACCGCGGAGCCCGACGGCGGCGTGACGAGCTTCATGGGTTCGCGCCTCGAACGCCGCTCGATGCTGCAGCTCACGCGCGAAATGGGGCTCATTGCGCTCGACCTGCAGCGCGACATCGTTTACGGCTGAAGCGCCGCCGGCGCCGGTTTCCGCCCGGGCCGGCCGCGCTTGCCGGGCAACGGCTTCCGGCATCCCGCCGCACGCGGCGCGTGTCCGCCATCGAACTTCAAAGATTGCTATACTTTCGCCCAATTCCGGCTTCCGGCCGGTAATTTGTGCCTGTCTGCGTCGATCGTTCGCATATCTCGCACGCATTTGACACCCTGACCATCCCAGCCGGGCATGGCTTCTTCAATCGCCCCGCGTGGGTGTCTCCGTGGAGCTCGTCTTGGCCGTTTCCAATTCCGTCGTGGACGAACAAGAAACCGACGCCGCTGCCGTCACATCGGGCAGTTCTTTCTATCTTGCGATGCGCATCCTGCCGGCCGTGCAGCGCGATGCGATGTTCCAGGTCTACGCGTTTTGCCGCGCGGTCGACGACATCGCCGACAGCGACCTGCCGCGCGCCGAGCGCAATGCGGGCCTCGACCGCTGGCGCGCGGACATCGACGCGTGCTTCGCCGGCCGCCCGCCGCGCCACCTGGCCGCGCTCGACCGCGAGATCCGCGCATTCAACCTGCAGCGCGACGACTTCCACGCGATGATCGACGGGATGGCGATGGATGCGGTCGAAGACATCTGCGCGCCCGATGAACCGACGCTCGACCTCTTCTGCGATCGCGTGGCGAGCGCGGCCGGCCGGCTGTCGGTGAGGATTTTCGGGATGCCGGAAGCCGAAGGGATCAAGCTGTCGCATCATCTCGGCCGCGCGCTGCAACTGACGAACATCCTGCGCGACATCGACGACGATGCGGCGATCAACCGTTGCTACCTGCCGCGCGAGCTGCTCGCGCGCGAAGGCATCGCGATCGCCGACCCGGCGACGATCGTGCGCGATCCGGCGCTGCCGCGCGTGTGTGCGACGCTCGTCGAGCGCGCGCTCGAGCACTTCCGCCAGGCCGATGCGGTGATGGATACCTGCGCGCGTGCGCAGGTGAAGGCGCCGCGCATCATGTCGGGCGCGTATCGCTGCATTCTCGAAGCCGCGATCGCACGCGGCTTTGCGTTCCCGCGCGCGCCGCTGCGCAAGCCGAAAGCGCGCATGCTGATGATCGCCGCGCGCTACGCGCTGTTCTGAGCCGACCGAGTCGATGCCCAGGACCGTCCACGTGATCGGCGCCGGCGTTGCCGGCCTGTCGGCCGCGGTCGAGCTGCAACGCCGCGGGCGACGCATCGTGCTGCACGATGCGCACGCGCATGCGGGCGGCCGCTGCCGCTCATGGTTCGACGGGACGCTGAACACGACGCTCGACAGCGGGCTGCATGTCGCTTTCGCGGGGCAGCCGGCGACGCAGCGCTACCTGCGCGCGATCGGCGCGGCGGACCAGCTCGCGGGGCCCGCGTTGCCTGAATTTCCCGTCGTCGACGTCGCGTCGCAGCAGCGCTGGACGCTGCGCTTCGGCAACGGGCGATGGCCGTCGTGGCTGTTCGATGCCGCATCGCGCGCGCCGGACACGACACCGCTCGACTACCTCGCGCTCGCTCCGCTCGCGTTCGCGCGCATGGGCCGTTCACTCGCACAGACGATGCGATGCGACGGCATGCTGTGGGAACGTTGGCTGCGGCCGTATTTCCTCGGTGTGCTGAACGTCGAGCCGCGCCATGCGAGTGCCGAACTCGCACGTGCGGCGCTGTGCAGCACGTTTGCCATGGGGGCACCCGCCTGCCGTCCGCTCGTCGCGCGCCACGGCCTCGGCAGTGCATTCGTCGAACCGGCGCTGCGGATGCTGCAGCACGGCGGCGCGCAGATCCGGCTGAACTCGCGGCTCGACGCGTTCGAATTCGGCGCGCACGGGAATGCGGTCGATGCGGTCTCGGTCGGCGGCGAGCGGATCGATCTCGCACCGGGCGACGCCGTCGTGCTGGCCGTGCCGCCCGAGGTCGCGCAGCCGCTTGTGCCCGAACTCACCGCGCCCGACACGTTCAGCGCGGTCGTGACCGCGTATTTCGCGGCCGAAGCGCCGGCCGGCAATCCGCTGCAGACGTCCGTGGTCAACGGTGTCGTCGATGCGGTGCGCACCGGCGGCGGCCAGCTCGCGGCGACGATCCGCGACGCTGGCCGCTGGCTCGATACGCCGCGCGACACGCTCGCGCAGCGCATCTGGGAAGACGTCGCGCGCGTGACCGGTGCGAACCCGGAAACCATTCCCGCGTGGCAGCTCGTCGTCGAGCCGCGCGCGGGCTTTGCGGCGGTGCCGTCGCAGGAAATGAAGCGTCCGGCCGTGCGTACGCGCTGGACCAATCTCGTGCTGGCGGGCGACTGGATTGCCACCGGCTTGCCCGCCACGATCGAGGGCGCGATCCGCTCCGGCCAGCTGGCCGCGGACGTGCTCCAGACACAATAAGAGAGGGACCGATGAACGATCTCACCGAAATGGCTACCCTGTCCGCCGGCACCGTGCCGGCGGGCGTCGACACGGCCGTCGTGCGTGCGACCGATGCGCTGCTGGCCGCGCAGAACGCGGATGGCCACTGGGTCTACGAACTCGAAGCCGATTCGACGATTCCCGCCGAATACGTGCTGCTCGTCCACTATCTCGGCGAGACGCCGAACCTCGAGCTCGAACAGAAGATCGGCAAGTATCTGCGCCGCATCCAGCAGGCCGACGGCGGCTGGCCGCTGTTCACCGATGGCGCACCGAACATCAGCGCGAGCGTGAAGGCGTATTTCGCGCTGAAGGTGATCGGCGACGACGAGAACGCCGAGCACATGCAGCGCGCACGCAAGGCCATTCACGCGATGGGTGGCGCCGAGATGTCGAACGTGTTCACGCGTATCCAGCTCGCGCTGTACGGCGCGATTCCGTGGCGCGCGGTGCCGATGATGCCGGTCGAGATCATGCTGCTGCCGCAGTGGTTCCCGTTCCATCTGTCGAAGGTGTCGTACTGGGCGCGCACCGTGATCGTGCCGCTGCTCGTGCTGAACGCGAAGCGCCCGCTCGCGAAGAACCCGCGCGGCGTGCGCATCGACGAGCTGTTCATCGATCCGCCCGTCAACGCCGGGCTGCTGCCGCGCCAGGGCCACCAGAGCGCCGGCTGGTTCGCGTTCTTCCGCGTGGTCGACCATGCGCTGCGCGCGGCCGACGGCCTGTTCCCGAACTACACGCGCGAACGCGCGATCCGCCAGGCCGTGTCGTTCGTCGACGAGCGCCTGAACGGCGAGGACGGCCTGGGCGCGATCTATCCGGCGATGGCCAACGCGGTCATGATGTACGACGTGCTCGGCTACGCGGAAGATCACCCGAACCGCGCGATTGCGCGCAAGTCGATCGAGAAGCTGCTCGTCGTGCACGACGACGAAGCGTATTGCCAGCCGTGCCTGTCGCCGGTGTGGGACACGTCGCTCGCCGCGCATGCGCTGCTCGAAACGGGCGACGCGCGTGCCGAGGACGCCGCGATCCGCGGCCTCGAATGGCTGCGCCCTCTGCAGATCCTCGACGTGCGCGGCGACTGGATCTCGCGCCGCCCGCACGTGCGGCCCGGCGGCTGGGCGTTCCAGTACGCGAACGCGCACTACCCGGACGTCGACGATACGGCGGTGGTCGCGGTGGCGATGGAGCGCGCGCAGAAACTCAAGCAGAACGATGCGTATCGCGATTCGATCGCGCGTGCGCGCGAGTGGGTCGTCGGGATGCAGAGCAGCGACGGCGGCTGGGGCGCGTTCGAACCGGAAAACACGCAGTACTACCTGAACAACATCCCGTTCTCGGATCACGGCGCACTGCTCGATCCGCCGACGGCCGACGTGTCGGGCCGCTGCCTGTCGATGCTGTCGCAGCTCGGCGAGACGCCGCTGAACAGCGAGCCGGCGCGTCGTGCGCTCGACTACATGCTCAAGGAGCAGGAACCGGACGGCAGCTGGTATGGCCGCTGGGGGATGAACTACGTGTACGGCACGTGGACGGCACTGTGCTCGCTGAACGCGGCCGGCCTGACGCCGGACGATCCGCGCATGAAGCGCGGCGCGCAGTGGCTGCTGTCGATCCAGAACAAGGACGGCGGCTGGGGCGAAGACGGCGACAGCTACAAGCTGAACTATCGCGGCTTCGAGCAGGCGCCGAGCACCGCGTCGCAAACCGCCTGGGCGCTGCTCGGCCTGATGGCGGCCGGCGAGGTGAACAACCCGGCCGTCGCGCGCGGCATCGACTACCTGATCGCGGAGCAGAATGAAGAGGGCCTGTGGGACGAGGCGCGCTTCACGGCGACGGGCTTCCCGCGCGTGTTCTACCTGCGCTACCACGGCTATCGCAAGTTCTTCCCGCTGTGGGCGCTCGCCCGCTATCGCAACCTGAAGCGCGACAACACGACGCGCGTGACGTTCGGGCTGTAACGCGTGGCGCCGCAACCCACCGGCACGTTGCCCGTCATCGCCGTGACGGGGATGGCGTTCGAGGCGCGCATCGCGCGCGGCGACGGCGTCGAAGCCGTCTTTGCCGCACGGGCGGACCGGCTCGAACGCGCGCTGACCGAGGCGACCGCGCGCGGTTGTGCGGGCATCGTGAGCTTCGGCACGGCGGGCGGGCTCGCGCCCGACCTCGCGCCCGGCGCACTCGTGATCGCGAACGCGATCGACGGGCCGTTCGGTCGCGTCGAGACCGATTCGGGCTGGAGTGAACGGCTCGTCGCCGCGCTGCACGACACGCCGGTCTGGGCGCGCGTCACGCGCGGCACGATCGCGGCCGTCGGCGCACCGGTCGTCAGCGAACAGGAAAAGACGTCGCTGCATCGCGCGAAGGGTGCGCTCGCCGTCGACATGGAGTCGCATATCGCGGCGGCCTTCGCGGCTGCGCGCGGCGTACCGTTCGCGGTGTGCCGCGCGATCGTCGATCCGGCGTGGCGCACGTTGCCGAGCGCGGCAACGGCCGGCCTGCGCGACGACGGCAGCACGGCGATCCTGCCGATCCTGCGTGAACTGCTGAAGCAGCCGTCGCAGCTCGGCCCGCTGCTGCAGGTCGCGAGCGACGCGCGCGCGGCACGCACGACGTTGATCCAGGCACGGCACGCGTTCGAGCGTGCCGGCGCGATGCGGATCGTCTGAGCGGCACGCGCCGCCTTTCTCGCCCTTCTCTTCCCGGTTTTCCGCTTCTCGCGGATCTCGCGGACAAAAAAAGAGCGCTGCAGATGCAGCGCTCTTTGTCTTTGCGGCGGTGGCCGTTGCAGCGTTATTGCGCGGCCGGACTGCTCGCCGGCGTCGCCGGTGCGGCTGCCGAAGCCGCAGCAGGTGCTGCGGCCGAAGCCGCCGCCGGCGCGCTCGCCGGCATCGCGTTGTCCGCGCCCGGATCGTCGTACTTCGGCAACCCCGGTGCGGCCGGCGCGGTGTTCGGCGTAGCACCCGGTGCACCGCCCGAGTCGCCCGGATCCTCATAGTTCGGCAACCCCGGCACGGCCGGCGCGGCGCCCGATTCACCCGGTTCGTTGTAAGTCGGCAGCGTGGCCGACGACGACTGGCTGCGATACGTCAGCGACTTGCGCTGCTGCAGGTACGCGTCGCGCACGAACGAATACGGATCGAGCGCGGCCTGCTTCAGCAGGTCGGTCGCGCCGAGCAGGTCCGAACGCGCGCTGATGAACTGCGCGATATACATCGGGTTGCGCGCGGCCGGCTCGATGTAGTTCAGCAGGTTGAAGCGCACGTCCACCGCGCGGCCGACGCCGTCGCGGATCGTGCTCGGCCCGAACACCGGCAGCACGAGGTACGGGCCCGACGGCATGCCCCAGCGCGCCATCGTCAGGCCGAAGTCCTGGTGATGCTTCGGCAGCCCGGCCGGCGTCGCGATGTCGATCAGGCCGGCGACGCCGAACACCGAGTTCATCGCCACGCGCATCAGATCCTCGGTGGCATCGGTGATGCGGAGCTGCAGCAGGTTGTTCGCGATGTTGCCGAGATCGCCGAGGTTCGAGAAGAAGTTGCTGATCGCGGTGCGCACGGGCGTCGGCGTGACCTTCTGGTACCCCTTCGCGATCGGCTGGGCGATGTTCGTGTCGACGGTGTCGTTGAACTTGTACATCGCCCGGTTCATCGGCTCGAGCGGGTCGTTGGGGTTGCGGTTCGGTCCCGTCGCGCAGCCGGTCAGCACTGCGCTGGCGGCAACGGTCGCCGCAATGATTCGCACCTTATTCATTGATTCCTTGCGATTGGTTCTTGGCGCGTTTGACGCGCGGTTTGCCCATCAGGACGGGCTGGAACACCACGGCGCCGATCAGCGTGCAGGTCAGGGCGAGCGCGAGCAGCTTGCCCATGCTCGACGTGCCCGGGTGGTGCGACAGCCACAGGCTGCCGAATGCGGTCGCCGTCGTCGCGGCGCTGAACAGGACGGCATGCGTGAGGCTCGAGTGCAGCAACCCGGTTTGCCCCGCGCGCCACGCCATCACGAAATACACCTTGAACGCGACGCCGACGCCGAGCATCAGCGGCAGCGCGATGATGTTCGCGAAGTTGAGCGGCATGCCGAGCACGACGCACAGTTCGAGCGTCACGACGCCCGACACGAGCAGCGGCACCAGCGTGCGCAGCACGTCGCCGAAGCGGCGCAGCGTGACCCACAGCAGGATCGTGATCGAGATGATCGACCACAGCGCCGCATGCAGGAACGCGTCGATGATCGTGTCGGCCGAATGCAGGATCGAGATCGGGCCGCCGGTCGCGCCCGGCTCCGCGGCCTTCACGGTCTTCGCGAAGCGGCGCAGCATCGTGTCGTCGTTCGGGTCGACACCCTTCGGCACCTTTGGCGAGATCTGCACGAGCGCATGGCCGTCCGGCGCGACCCAGTCGCGCACGAGCTGCGGCGGCAGCGATTCGCGCGTGATGTCCTGCGGCTGCAGCAGCGACGCGAGCTGGTTGAGCGCGATGCGCAGCGTAGCGGAGAACGCGCGCTCGGCGCGGTCGCGCGTCGCGGTGTCCGCGGCGGCGAGCTTCGCGAGCGACGCCGACAGGTGCTGCGCGGCGGCCGCGCCCGGGCCCGGGTGATCCTCGGCCGCGTAGCTCAGCAGGTCCGACACGCGCTTGAGCGCGGCGACGCGCTGCGCGTCGGTCGCGGGCGGCGCGGGCGGCTGCGTCAGCGCGGGCAGCAGGTCGCCCGCGGCCGTGGCGATCGCCGCGCGCTTGGCCGGCTGGTCGGCGGGTACGAAGGTCGACAGCGTGGTCGTGCGGCCGACTTCGGGCAGCGCGTCGAGGCGCTTCGCGGCCGCGTCGGCCTCCGCGAGCGACGGCGCGAGCAGCGTGACGTCGTTGACGGCGGCTTCCGGCGAATCCTTCAGTGCGAGCAGCGTCGCCATCGATTCGCTGTTCGGATCCTTCAGGTGCAGCGGGTTGAAGTCGAAGCGCAGGAACGCGAGCAGCGGCAGCGCGCCGACCACCACCACCAGTGTGCCGATCAGGATCGGCTTGCGATGGCGATCGAGGTAATCGTCGACCGGCGCGAGCCACGGGAAGCCCGGCGTCTTCGATTCGCCCGGCGGCGCGAACAGGCGCAGCAGCGCGGGCAGCAGCGTGAGCGTGGTGAGCAGCGCGACGAACATCCCGACGCCCGCGATCAGGCCGAGTTCGGACACGCCGCGATAGGCGGTGGGGATGAACGAGAAGAAGCTCGCCGCGACGGCCGCGGTGGCCAGCGCGAGCGGCATGCCCATCGAGTGCGCGGCGCCGATCAGCGCGTGATCGATGCGCGGATCGCGGAAGCGCTCCTCGCGGTACTTCACGCCGTACTGGATCGAGAAGTCGACGCCGAGGCCGACGAACAGCACCATGAACGCGACCGAGATCATGTTCAGCGAGCCGACCATCGCGAGGCCGAGTGCGGCGGTCACGACGAGGCCGACGAACAGCGTGACGAGCACCGAGCCGATCATCCGCTTCGAGCGCAGTGCCAGCCACAGGATGACGAGCACCGCGAGCAGCGTGAAGACGCCGTTGAGCGCGGCGCCGTCTTCGACCGACGCGAATTCGTCGTCGGCGAGCGGCTGCTCGCCGGTCAGGCGCACGGCCGCGCCGAAGCGCTTCTCGAGGTCGAGCGAACGGGCCGCGTCGCGGATCACCTGGCTGGTTTCCGCGCCGGCTTTCAGCGCGCCGTAGTTGACCACGGGCTGCACGGTGACGAACGCGCGCGCGGGCTGCCGCGCGGCATCGTTGTCGACCAGTGCGCGCCACGAGAACGCGGCCGGCTTGCCGGCCAGCACGTCGTCGACCGTCGCGGCGCTGCGTGCGAGCAGCTTCGCCATTCCGGACAGTTTCACCTGGCCGGTCAGCAGCGGCTGGCCGAGCGTGGTGGACAGCGTCGTGGCGAGCCCGGTCAGGCTCGGGTTCTTCGCGAGTTCGTTGACGAGCGGGCGCGCGCTCGCGAGCTGCGAGGTCGTATCGGTCACTTCCTGCGGCGACAGGAACAGCAGCCCGTTGTGCTCGAAGAACGGCCCGCCGCCGGGCTCGGCGACCTGGCCGATGCGGCCGGCGTCGGCATCCTTCTGCAGCGCTTCCGTCAGCGCATGCGCGGCGGCATTCGCGAATTCGGGCGCGGGCGCCTCGACGACCGCGAGGATCGTGCCGTTGCGTTGCGGGAACGCTTTATCGACGGCCTGGCCGAGCGCGGCAAATTGCGGTTCCGCATCGACGAGCTTACTGATGTCGGTGTTGATCTTGAAATGCTGGGCGACATAGACGCCGCTGAGCGCGGCGATGACGAGCGACAGCACGACGACCCAGACGGGTCGGCGTACCGACCATGCAACGAGTCGGACGATGAGAGATGTCACCATGTGGCGGTGGGGAGCGGCTGGCAAGGGCAAAGTAGCCAAGTATACCGGCGCAGCGTGGCGGCGGTCGTGACGTTGGGGGTTTCGGGGAGGGAAGGAGATTTGTTCGTGACGGCGGAATCGATACCGACGTCCGGCCGGTTTGTAAGGGGATATTTACATAAACGGCGCCGCGCTGCTTCGACGCGCCGCTGCGGGCCTGTGACAAAGGAACCTGAAAGGTAACAGTCGGTCACGGCGGCACACCGAAGCGTCAGGCCCGGTATACTTTGCTTCGTCGGCCGGTGCAATGAACCGGTCGTTTTTTCTCATCGAGCGATATTCGTATGAAACGTCATCTGTTTGCTTTCGTCGCGGCGGCCGCCGTGTCGGTTTCCGCTTTCGCGCAGAGCGCGCCGGTCGATATCGTCCGCAATGCGGTCGAGGGCACCGTTACCGCCATGAAGGCCGATCCGGCCGCACGTGGCGGCGACATGGCGAAAGTCACGCAGGTCGTCGAGCAGCGCTTCCTGCCCGCGACCAACTTCGAGCGCACGACCCGCATCGCGGTCGGTGACGCGTGGAAGCAGGCCACGCCGCAACAGCAGCAGGAGCTGTACAAGCAGTTCAGGCTGCTGATGACGCGCACCTACGCCGCGTCGCTCGCGCAGCTCGGCAGCCAGGACGCGAAGTTCTCGTTCAAGGCCGGCGGCGCGTCGGGCGCCGACGCGCTCGTGCAGTCGACGGTCACGACGCCGGGCGACAGCCAGTCGGTCGGCTATCGTCTCGGCAAGGTCGGCAACGACTGGAAGATCTACGACATCGACATGTCGGGCGCGTGGCTGATCCAGGTCTACCAGGGGCAGTTCAAGAGCCAGCTCGCATCGGGCGGGATCGACGGCCTGATCGCGTATCTGCAAAAGCACAATTCGCGGACGAACTGACGGCCGTTGCAAGGCCTCGGTCCGGATGCATGAAGGGCGCCCTCGGGCGCCCTTCTCTTTTTCTTTTGCCCAGGGCGCCTGGTGAGCGGTCGAACGACCGACGTGACCGCGCGTCCGGGCGTGCCGGCGCAGGTCCAGGCCACCTCCGCACACGTCAAGGCTCGCTGCGCGCGGCCTACTGATACGTCATGGTGAAGGTCAGCACCGCGTTCGCGCTGCCGGCCGTTACTTTCGCGGCAGTCTGGTAATAACGGGCCGTGAGCGGGATCGTGTAGGAGCCGCCCGTCGACTTGCTGTAGCTCGTCAGCGTGTACGGCGTGCTGTACTTCAGCGCGTTGCCGCTGCTGTCCTTCAGTTGCAGGCCGATGCCGGTGGCCGTCGAACCGCTCGACAGCGCCAGCACGCCGTTGGTGCTGTCGAGTACGGCATTGACCGGGTCGAACTCGTACTGGATCGAGTTCAGGCCTGTCGGACAGGCGTTGACCGCCACGTTGACCGCGACGGCCTGCTTGGTGGTCGAACCGATGCCGGTGAATTCCGACTGCATGTGCGAGCCCATGTTGACCGTCACGTTCGGTGTGGTGCAAGCCGCCACGCTGACGTTGGTCGACGTCAGCGAAAACGACACGAGAGGCGAGGTGGCGACCGTATACACGTTGCCGCCGGTGCTCGTCGCTGACGCCCCCACGAGCAGCACGCCGCCCGTCACCGTGCCCGCCGTGATCGGGCCGGTCTTGACCAGCGCCGCTTGCGCCATACCGCCGTTACTGATCGAAGTCACAATTCCGTTTGCGTTGCAGGCGTTCCCTGTCCACGGGCTGGGGAACGGTGAAGACGGCACGCCCAGATCCACCCAGGGCAGGCTTCCGCAACCGTTCGCGTAAGAACTCACGCCGATCGCGACACCGACGCCAGGCACATTGGTATTCCAGACCGTATAGGCCACCCCGGTCGGTCCCTTCACGGTCATGCCGGACTTGGTCATCGACAGCGGTTCGAAGACCATACCCGCGGCTGCCGTACCCGATACCGCGCAAGTGTAGTAGTTGGAGACGTTCGGCGTACTGACCCAGGAGGTTAGTACCGTGCCGTTCGGCGCATCGCGGGGGACGGTCACCGAGGGCTGCATCGTCAGCGTCACCGTCTGCGCCGTTCCCGAGCAAGTTATGCTCGAGGCGAACACGGGGCGTGTGCCCAAGCCGAGCATCAGCACCGCCAGCGTGAGCAGCCAGAACGCCAGGCGGCCCAGGCCTCGCGCCGATTTCGCCTGCCTGCGCGTCGCGGCCGGCGTCTTGTTCCGTTTCATGATCTTTCCCAGGTCCATTGCATCCGCACGCTCATTGCGTGCGTACCGCCACCGCATACGTCAAAAATCCGATACGCACTGCTTATTGATACGTCATGGTGAAGGTCAGCACCGCGTTCGCGCTGCCGGCCGTTACCTTCGCGGCAGTCTGGTAATACCGGGCCGTGAGCGGGATCGTGTAGGAGCCGCCTGTCGCACTGCTGTAGCTCGTCAGCGTGTACTTTGTGTTGTAATTCAGCGCATTGCCGCCGCTGTCCTTCAGTTGCAGGCCGATGCCGGTGGCCGTCGAACCGCTCGAAAGCGCCAGCACGCCGTTGGTGGCGTCGAGCACGGCATTGACCGGGTCGAACTCGTACTGGATCGAGTTCAGTCCAATCGGGCAGGCGTTGACCGCCACGTTGACCGCGACGGCCTGCTTGGTGGTCGAACCGATGCCGGTGAATTCCGACTGCATGTGCGAGCCCATGTTGACCGTCACGTTCGGTGTGGTGCAAGCCGCCACGCTGATGACGGTCGACGACAGCGAGAACGACTTGCGACTCGCGGTCGCGACCGTATACGTGCCGGTGGTGCTTTGCGCCGAACCGCCCTCGAACAACACGCCGCCCGCCACCATGCCCGCCGTGACGGCGCCGGTCTTGACCAATGCCACCTGGGCCTGGCCGCCATTGGTGACCGAACCGTTTGTGTTGCAGACCCAGCCTGTCCACGGGCTGGGGAACAGCGCAAACGGCGTGCCGAGATCGAGCCACGCCTGCCATTGGCAGCCGTTCACGTATGAACGTATGCCAATCGCGATGCCGATGCCGGGCACGTTGGTATTCCAGACCGTATAGGTCACCCCGGTCGGCCCCTTCACGGTCATGCCGGACTTGGTCATCGACAGCGGT
Source organism: Burkholderia lata (assembly GCF_902499335.1). Classification (GTDB taxonomy): domain Bacteria; phylum Pseudomonadota; class Gammaproteobacteria; order Burkholderiales; family Burkholderiaceae; genus Burkholderia; species Burkholderia lata_B. The sequence continues at coordinate 102,504 of NZ_CABVQK010000009.1, forward strand.
TCGAAGAGCATGCCCGTGGACGCCGACCCCGACACCGTGCAGCTGTAGTAGTTGTTGGTAGCCGGGGTGCTGATCCAGGCGGTCAGCACCGTGCCGTTTACGGCATCGCGCGGGACCGTCACCGGGGACGGCATCGAGACCGGTATCGTCTGCGCGGTACCCGAGCAGCTGGCGCTCTGGGCGAATGCCGCACGCGAGCCCAGGCCGAGCATCAGCATCGCCAGCGTGAGCAGCCAGAACGCCCGGTGGCCCAAGCCTCGCGTCGATTTTGCCGGTCTGCGCGCCGAGGCCGGCTTCTCGTTCCGCTTCGTGATCTTTCCCGGTGCCATCGCGCCCGCTCCGCTCATCTCGTACATACCGCCTCCACATCGGTCCAGCGTTGCTGGCTCGCCTTGCTTGCCGTGGGCAGCGTGTACGGCAGTGCACAGCGCTCGGCGGCCGTATCGCCCCACTTCACATTCAGCGTGCCGGCATCGGTCTTCACGCCGCGCAACACGACACGGCCATCCTGGGCCACGGTGCCGACGTTCTGCCCCGCCGCATCGCTCACTTCCGCGCCGAAGGGAACCGGCTCGCCATCGCTCATGCGCGCACGCATGATCACCGCGCGCCCGCCGCCCTCGGTCTCGTACTTCAGCCGCACCACCGCGCCCGCGGTCGGCGCGACGTGCTGCGCGCTGGATTTCAGCTCGACGCTCATCGGCACGCCCTTCGGATCGATCTCCACTTCGTTGGTCGAGAACGGCGTCAGGTTCGACACCAGCGCATGACCGAACCGATCGATGCGCAGGCCGCTGCCTGCCGTCACGCGTGCGCCGTTCGCGTCCTTGGCCTCGACGATCGCCATCGTCTCGCCCATGGTCGGCGCAAAGGCCACGCCGCCGGCATAGGCCACCATGCCGCCCGAGATGCCGCCGCCGTACTGCGTAAAGCCGGTGCCCTTCGACGCATTGCCCGAGAAGGTCGCGTACGGCGACATGTAGGCCACGTTGCCGCCCATGTTGACGGTCGCCCCGGCGCCGCCGCCGCTGGTACGGCCGACGTTCACGCCGTAGCTGAGCGCGTTGTCGACGCCGAGCGAGCCCGTCAGCGATTGCTGGACCAGGGTCGCGCCATGGCTGTCGTGCTGCAGGCTGGTCGACGAGTACAACGTGCGCGAGCCGAGGTTCAGCGGGATCGACACGTTCAGCATGAAGCGGTTGTCCCAGCGGTTTTGCGTCGCGTCGAATTGGCGCGCGGCCGACACGCCGTAGTTGATGCGCCGGAAATTGTTGTTGTAGCCGGCCTGGAACTGCGTGTCGTTGCCGCCGCGGTTCCAGTAGTTGACGGTCGAGCCCGACAGGTAGAACGAGCCCCAGCCTTCCGGCAGGCCCTGGTTCAGCATGACCTGGAACTGACCGCGACGTACGCCGCTCGACAGCAGGCCGTTCACGCCGCCCGTCTGCTGGCCGCGCAACTGCATGGCGTCCTGCAGGCCCAGGTAGCCGCTGCTCGAATAGCGGTAGGCGGCCACCGCGATATTGGTATTGGTCGGACTGATCAGCTTGCTGTACGAGAGCTTCACGCTCTGGCCGTGGCGTGTGCCCGTGCCGGGCAGATCGGTGTTGGCCTGCGTGATGTCGAATGCGAACGAGCCCAGCCCGGTGTTGAGTGCGGCGCCGACCAGGCCTGCCAGGTAGCCGGGCGCGGCGGTCATGCCGCCGTAGCCGGTGATCAGGTTGGTGAAACCGTGCTGGACGGTCGCCTGGAACAGCGCCGGCTTGCTCGATAGCAGCGGGCTGCGGTACTGGCCGGCGGTCACGCTGAAACGCGTGATGCCGGGCCGCAGCGAACTGACGGCCGACGCATACGGCACCTTGAAGGTGTGGATGCTGCCATCGGCTTCGGTCACGATGACGTCGAGGTCGCCGCCATAACCGGTCGCATAGAGATCGTCGATCTCGAACGGGCCGGTCGCGACGTTGGCGCTGTAGATGATGTTGCCGTTCTGGCGTACCTGCACCAGCGCATTGCTGTTGGCGATGCCGTGGATGGTCGGCGCATAGCCGCGTTGCGATTCCGGATACATGCGCTCGTCGCTGGCGATCCGCACGCCGCGAAAGCCCACGCTGTCGAACATCGTGCCGTCGGTGAACGCGTCGCCGATCACGAGCTGCGCCTTCAGGCGCGCGATCGAGCGCTGCAGGCTGGTCTGCACGCTCTGGTAGTGCGTGCCGCCGTGCGTGTCGTAGGTGTAGTTGCCGTTGTGGCGGAAGCGCCAGGGCCCGACGTTCAGGCCGGCGATCAGGCCCAGGTAGGCCTGGGTCGCCGAGGCGCCCTGGTTGTCGGCGCGGTAGATGTTGCCGTTGTACGACAGCAGCGCGGCCGGCACGCCCTCGTCCCAGTAGCGCGGGTCCACGTAGCCGCGCGCCGCGCGGCTCAGCGAGGCCTGCGGGATGCTGACGTCGAGCCGCTGCTCGCCATTGTCGAAGGTGGCGACGGCGTCCGGCACCAGCATGCCGATCGTCGCGCAGGCATGGTTCGAGTCCGTCAACCTGCGCGTCGCTTCGGGCGACAGCTTCGCGAGATCCACTCCGACCTGCTGCAACAGCTCGCGATCGAAGCAGGGCTGGACGTTGTTCCGGCTGTCGCCCACCTGGCGCAGCGTGATTTCGGCGCGGCCGATCCAGTTCGTATTGACGTACAGGTCGGCGCGATATGAACCCGGCGCCGCCACATTGCCCTTTTCGAAGCGACTGACGTCCACTCGCTTGCCGCCCGGGCGCTGCAGGAACAGGTCGTCGAACTGGACTTCCGCCACTTGTGTGGCGTTTGTGGTCTCCGCCATCGTGCCGGTCGATGCGAACATCGACAGCGCGAGCAGGAAGCACGGGCGCGGGCGCCAGCGCATGAATGGCGGCAAACTGGAAAGACGTTGGATCACGATTGGCACCCGAGCGTGAGCAAGCCTGCGCCCTGCCCGGGCAGGCATGCTGGGTCTTGCTGTGGAAAGGACGTGGCGCGCTACCCGCGCCTCGCGCAATGGAAGGGGGTCAGCCGCGCATCATCGCGACGGCGCCGCGGTGCCGGACCGCAATGGCGTATCGCCGCTGACCGCGCCGCCGTAGTCGTTCAGCGCCGTGTAATGCACGCTGGCGCCGGCCGCGCCGGACACGTCGCCCTTCAGCGGGAAGGCGCGCGTCTCGCCCGGCCCGACCATGCCGCCATCGTCGAAGGTCGCGCTGCGTCCGCCGGACTGCACGCTGATCATGGTCAACGACACATGGAACGGCGTCGGGTTGTGCACCTCGATGGCCGGTTTGCCGTCGGCCTGCGTGAGCTGCCAGGTGAGCTGCGCCGGCGCATCGGCCGACGAACCCTGAAGTTTTTCCGGACGATAGAACAGCTTGATGCGCGAACGGAACGCGAGCTGGATGCGGTTCATGTCCGCATCGGCCGCGCCCGGTTTGGGCGGTACCTCGAGCACGTTGAGCCAGAACACCGACTCGCGATCCTGCGGCATGGGCTCGCCGGTGTAGACGATGCGCAGCGTCTGCGACTTGGACGGATCGATCCGCGCGATCGGCGGCGTGACGGTGAAGGGCACCTTGATCGTGGACGGCGCGCTGTGCACATCACCTGCATCGACCCACGACTGCACGAGCGCGGGCGACTGGCCGGCGTTCGACAGCTTGAGCGTAACCTCGGACTCGCTCGCGCCATAGATCACGCGCGTGCCGCCGATCACCACCGATGCATTGGCGGGCGTCGCCAGGTGGCCGAGCGATGCGACGCATGCGGTGGCGATCGCACGCCGGAGTGTTTTTCGAAGCTTCATGATAGGGATCGATGCAGGTGGCGAGCACGAGGGGCGGAGCGACGTCGTGCCGCCCCACTCACCCATGCTACGTAGAACTAAATGAGTAATTACTGATAAACGAGCGAATACATCACGCTCGACGTCGCCGCGCCTGCCGTTGCAGCGCCGGTCGCGAGGTACTGCGCGTAGTAGTTCAGCGTGGCGGCGCCGGCCGCGCTGATTGCGACCGTCTTCGAGTTCTGCGACGCGTCAGCCGCACCGATCTTGATCGGCGAATAGCTGCCGTCGCCGTTCAGCAGCTGGATCTCGACGTTGGTCGCGCCGCCGGTGGCCAGGATCAGGTTGCCGGTGGCGGTGTCGACCGTCGGACCCGGCTCGAAGTAGGTGTGGACGGTGCCCGACGCCGGCGTGCAGGCCGTCAGTGCGATGTTGAAGGGCGTGCGGTTGGCCCACTGGCCTGCTGCGGCCAGCGCGCTGGTCGACACCGATTGCAGCGGGACATTGAAGTTGTTCGAGCCGCTGCCGTTGCCGTTGATCGTGCAGGTTTGCGCGAGCACGGTGCCGTTGAACGTGATCGTGCCGTCGGCTGCGGATGCGATTTGCGACGCAGTGGCTGCAGCCACGAACAACACGGCGGTAATGAGTTTGGTTTGCATGGTTTTTGGTTTCTGAAAGAAGCGATCTGGATGGAGATACGACGCCGACGCGATATCCGCTCGATAGCGCGACGCGACATCCAACGGCAACCCGAAAGGCATCACGCGGTCGAATTTTGTGTTTTCGGCCTGGTTACACTTGGACGAAGCGAATCTTACCGACGTCAGTCATTAGTAAGATGAACTATTGTCACATCGCGATTCCACCAACAAAAAATGCCGTCCAGTTCGACTGGACGGCATTAGCTCTCGGGCGCCTGGTACGTTGCTGTGCGTCAGGTGCCGACGCCGAGCATCCGCAGGCAATCGTCGACTACCGCATCGACGAACGCGGCGCGATCCGTTTCCGGCGCCGCGATGATGTGGTCGGTCGCGCCGTGCACGCCCGCATAGATCAGCAGCGCGGTGACCTGCGGGTGCGCGAGCCGCCACGTGCCGGCTCGTGTGCCGCCGTCGAGAATCGCGCCCAGCTGCTCGAGGATCGCGTTCTTGTCGGCATTCGCGCGATCGTGGTGATGGTGGTTCGTGTAGACGATGTCGTGCGTGCGGTAGGTTGCCGCGTAGGTTTCGATGCTGGCGCGGATCCACGCGCGCAGGCGCGCGAGCCAGTCGTCGGTGGCGCATGCGTCCACCGCGTGCTGCAGGCGATCGAGGAACGACGACGTATAGCGCTGCGCGAGCGCGGCGAGCATGTCGGACTTCGATTCGAAGTAGTGATAGAACGTGCCTTTCGCGACCTGCGCGTGCTCGACGATCTCGCTGATGGTCGTCGCTTCCACGCCCCGCGCGAGGAACAGCGTCTCGGCCGCGGCCATCAGTTCCTCAAGGCGCACTTCCGCCGGCTTCGTGCGCGGCTTGCCTGCCGGCGCGTCGTCTTTCACTGTCGTGGTTCCTGCCTTTGTCCTGTCCGTCATCGCGCGGCTCGACGCCCGTTCGTGCAAAGCCCGCAGTTTAGGCTAGCGTCCTGCTGACGGCCAACGCAATCCATTGACCGACGGTCAGTCGATATATATGATGAGAATCATTCTCATCTTCATGCCTGTCAAGGGTTGACCACCATGCCTCGCTACCGTCGCGCCGCACTCGTTCTGGCCGCCTGTCTCGGCACCTTTCTCGCCACGCTCGACATCAGCATCGTCAACGTCGCGTTGCCGACGCTGCAGACGGCACTCGATACCGATATCGGCGGCCTTCAGTGGGTCGTCAATGCGTATGCACTCGCACTGTCCGCGTTCATGCTGTCAGCCGGGCCGCTCGGCGATCGCTACGGACACAAGCGTGTGTGGCTCGCCAGCGTGATCCTGTTCACGGCCGGGTCGGTGGTCTGCGCATGCGCGGGCAGCATCGAGCCGCTGCTGATCGGGCGCGCGATCCAGGGGCTCGCCGGTGCGTTGCTGATTCCCGGCGCGATGCCGATCCTCACGCATGCGTTTCCCGATGCGCGCGAACGCGCCCGCGCGATCGGCGGATGGTCCGCATTCAGTGCGCTTGCGCTGATCCTGGGGCCGCTGGTGGGCGGCCTGCTGGTCGAGCACGGTGGATGGCAGAACATCTTCCTCGTCAACGTGCCGATCGGCATCGTGACCGTGCTGCTCGGCGCGTGGGGCATTCCGGAGCGCCGGCATCCGCAGCATGCGGCATTCGATCCGCTCGGCCAGGCGCTGAGCGTAGTGTGGCTCGGGTTGCTCACGTACGGGCTGATCGGCATCGGCGAAGCCGGGTTGCCGCATGTGAAGGTGCTCGCGCCGCTGGCGGGCGCCGCGGTGGCGTTCGCTCTGTTCGTGCGGGTCGAAACGCGCGTCGAGCGGCCGCTGCTGCCGGTCTGGCTGTTTCGCGACCGGCGGCTGGTGCGCGCCAATCTCGCGTCGTTCGTGCTCGGGTTCTCGGGGTACAGCAGCCTGTTCTTCCTGTCGCTGTTCCTGCAGCAGGCGCAGGGGCGCACGCCCGCCGAGGCCGGCTGGCAACTGATGCCGCAGTTCGTGATGACGGCGATCACGTCGATGCTGTTCGGGCGCATCGCGGCGCGCATTCCGTTGCACGCGCTGATGGTGGCCGGGTATGGGCTGATCGGCGCGATGCTCGCGGTCATGGCCGGCTTCGGTGCGGGCACGCCGTATGTGCCGGTCGGGATCGCGCTGGCGGTGCTCGGCGTCGGCATGGGGCTCGCGGTGCCCGCGACCGGCATGACCGTGATGGAACTGGCGCCGGCCGAACGTGCGGGCATGGCATCGGCGACGATGAATGCATTGCGCCAGACGGGGATGAGCATGGGCATCGCGGTGCTCGGCAGCATGATGAGCGTCGGTGCGCTGCACCGGATGACGGACGCGATACAGGCGATGGGAAGCGCGCAGGCGGATACGCTCGCGCGGCAGGCCGTGATGGAGCATGTGTTCGCTGCCGGCGGGCCGGCACTCCTCGGCGCGTATCGGGAGGCGATGGCGCACGGGTTTTCGATCGCGGTCTTGTGCTCCGGAATCCTGAGTATTTGCGTTGCGGTAATGCTGATGATGCGGCGCGAAACGGAGAGGCAATCGGGACGCGCGGCGGCGTGCGTGACGTCTTCACAGCCGGAATGATATGGCGTGCCGGGCTGGTCTTTCGCAACGGATCGCCACCACCTCCCGATACGCCTACCTTCGCCGATGCTCCACCGCGAACTTGATCAGCTCGGCCTGCCCTTCGATCTCCAGCTTGCGCTTCAGATTGAGCCGGTGCGTCTCGACCGTGCGTACCGACAGCCCCGTCTGTTGCGCGATCTGCTTGCTCGACAGCCCTTGCGCCAGCGCGTCGAGGATGTCGCGTTCGCGCGGCGTGAGCCGGTCGAGCGGCGACGCGGTCGCGCTCGCGTGGATCATCCGCGCGGCGAGCCCTTCGCTGAAGAACGTCTGGCCGGCCAGCACCGCGCCGATCGCGCGCACGATCTCGCTCGCGGGCGAATCCTTCAGCAGGTAGCCGCTCGCGCCGGCACGCACGGCCTGCGTCACGTATTCGATGTTGTCGTGCATCGACAGCATCAGCACGCGGATGCCCGGAAAGCGCTCGTGGAACACGCCCGCGAGCGTGATGCCGTTCATCCCGTTCATGCCGACATCCATCAGCGCGAGATCGGGTTCGAGCGACGCGGCGAGCGCGAGCGCCTCGTCGGCGTTGCCGGCTTCACCGACCACGGACAGGTCGGCCGCTTCGAGCCGCATCCGCAAGCCGTCGCGCACGAGCGGGTGATCGTCGACGAGCAGCAGTCGGGCGACGGGCCGGGCGGTGTCGGGGGCGCTCATGCGTGAAAGGTCTCCTGTTATGGGGCGCGTCATGACGCGGCGCCGGGCAGCGGCACGCGCGCGTCGACGATCGTGTGGCCGACCTGCGACGTGATCGTCAGCATGCCGCCGAGCGCGTCGAGGCGCTCGCGCATGTTGCGCAGGCCGATGCCGCGGCGCGCGTCGGCCTGCGAGCGTTCGGCGTCGAAGCCGCAGCCGTTGTCGGCGATGGTCAGCTTGACGGAGTGCGCGCCGACGTCGAGCGTGACGGCCGCGCGCGACGCCTGCGCATGATGCACGATGTTGCTGAGCGCTTCCTGTGCGATGCGGAACAGCGCGGTGTTGACGGCTTCGGGCAGCGGCCGGGTGCCGCTGTGCGCGACCTGCGTATAGCCGATGTCGATGCCGCTTTCTGCGCCGAGCTCGCGCACAAGCTGTTCGAGCGCGGCCGCGAGGCCGAGGTCGTCGAGCATGGACGGACGCAGCGCATGCGAGATGCGCCGCACTTCGCGTAGCGTGTCACCGAGCCGTCCAACGCCCGACGCGAGCGCCTGCTCGGCCTCGAGCAAGCGCGCCGTGCCGCGTTCGAAGCGTGCGAGCGCGGATTCGAGCATCAGCTTCGCGGATACCATCATCTGGCTGATCCCGTCATGCAGCTCGCGCGACAGCCGCGCCCGCTCCTGCTCCTGCGATTCGACGACGCGCTGCGCGAGCAGCTTGAGCTTCGCGTCCGCACTGCGCGACTCGCTGACGTTCAGCACCAGCGCGCACACGGCGATCGCCGCCGCGCCGGTGAGCGCGATCGCGGTGAGCCAGCTCATCGTGCGCTCGATGTTCGCGGAGGCGCGCGCGTCGATGCGCTGCAGCGCGGTGTCGACGTCGTCGAGATAGATGCCGGTGCCGACCATCCAGCCCCAGCGCTCGAGCGCGACGACGTAGCCGAGCTTCGGCGCGACGCGGCCCGTCGAAGGCCGCTGCCATGCGTAGCGCACGTAGCCGCCGCCGCTCGACGCCGCGCCGATCAGCTTCTGGATCGTCAGCGCGCCCTGCGGATCGCGCATCGACCAGTAGTTGTGGCCGACGCGCTCGGGCTCGCGCGGATGCATCAGCGAATTGCCGTGCAGGTCGTACACGAAGAAATAGCCGTCCGGGCCGAAGTCCATTTTCTGCAGCATCGCAAGCGCCTGCGTGCGCAGCAGCGCATCGTCGCGTGCGTTGCGGCCGCTCGCGTCGTAGAGCGGCATGATCGCGCTCGTCGCGAGCTCGACGTAGTGCTTCAGCTCGACTTCCTTGCTCGACAGGTACGCGGCCTGGATCGTCGCGTGCTGCGTGCGTGCGAGGGACGTCGCCTGCTGGCGCACGCCGAAGCCGATGCCGGCGATCGCGAGCAGGAACGGCACGATGGCCAGAAGGAAGATCTTTGCCTTGAGTCTCATGGTGGTGCGAAGCGGCCGTGCACCCGCGCGGGCCGGCCGGGCGCGTCAGCCGCGCGGCGGCATGTCGAGGCGACATTGTCGGCGATTTTGCGAGCGGGCGGCGGCGGCGGCCCGGCGGCCGCCCTGCCGTCGCCCGGCGGTGTGGCGTCCCGGCCGCTCAGGCCTGCCGCGCCGCGAGGCCGCCGGAAGCGGCCGCGTGCACGACGATGCGGTTGCGCCCGCCTTCCTTCGCGCGATACAGCGCGTCGTCGGCCAGCTTCAGCGCGCCCTGCATGTCGTCGTCGTGTTCGGGATAGCTGGTCGTCACGCCGATGCTTACCGTCAGGCGGCCGGACGTGCCGGCGTCATGCCGAATGCCGAGATCGAGGATGCCGGTGCGGATCGTCTCGGCGATCGTTACCGCGCCGGCCGTGTCGATGTCGGGCAATATCACGACGAACTCCTCGCCGCCGTAGCGCGCCGCGTAATCGGCCGGACGGCGCAGGCAGCCGGCGATGCAGTGACCGACCGCGGCGAGCGCGTCGTCGCCGGCCTGGTGCCCCTGCGTGTCGTTGTAGCGCTTGAAGTAATCGACGTCGATGAACAGCAGCGACAGCGCGTGCTGCGAGCGCGCGGCGCGGCGCCATTCACGCGCGAGCGTGACGTCGAGCATCCGGCGGTTGTCGAGGCCCGTGAGGCCGTCGGTGCGCGCAAGCGCCTGCAGCTCGGTTTCCGCGCGGTGGCGCTTGCGCAGCTGCACGTCGAGCAGCAGCGACAGGCCGACGAAGCCGATCGCGAGCGCGACCATCGCGGAGCCGATCGGAATCGCACGGTCGTACCACGCGGCATAGGTATCGGCTTCCGAGCGCGCGACCATGATGATGAGCGGCAGGTTCTCGAGGTGCCGGAACACGTACAGGCGCCGCACGCCGTCGATTGACGCGGTGTCGGAGAAGCTGCCTTCGTTGGCGGTCATGAACCGCCGGAACGTGCTGGCGTGGCTGATGTCGCGGCCGACGATCTTCGGGTCGTACGGCTCACGCGCGAGCATCTTGCCGTCCGTGTTGATCAGCGCGATCGAGCCGCGATCGCCAAGCGACAGGCGCGAGAACAGGTTCTGGAAATATTCGAGCCGGATCGACATCACGGCGACGCCGCCGAACGAGCCGTCGGGCTTCGTGATCCGCCGGCTGAGCGCGATGCTCGGCGAGCCGCCGCGCAGCCGCGAGTGATACGGGGGGCTGACGTACAGGCCGGCGTCGGGGTGGTCGCGGTGCACGACGAAGTACGGCTCGTTGCCGAAGTTGGCCTTGCGCGGCACGTCGCTCTTGCCGTCGACCTCGATGTCGCCCTTTGCGTCGAGCACGTAGATGCCGCCGAGGTACTTGGCGGTCGTCGCACGGTCGAACAGCACCTGGCGGCGCAGCGACATCGGCAGCTTGACCACGTCGGGGTCGTTCTCGCCTTCGACGACGGCCTGCAGCGACAGCGAATAGATCTCGATGTTGCGCTCGATGTCCCACGACGCCATCAGCGCAAGATTCTGTTGCATCGCGGCGGAGCGGTCGCGCGCGTCGATGCGGCCTTCGTACAGCACGATCCCGCACAGGAGCAGCAGGACCAGCGCGATCACTAGCCCGGTATAGAAGATCAGGTGCGGCAGCAGGAACCGGCGCAGATGAGCGGCGACACGGCTCGTCAGGCCGGATTCGCTGGGCATTGCGTAGTCGGTTTCTGCCATGGTCCGTGGATCGATGGGCATTGCCGCCGGGGAGGCGGGCCGATGCGATTGTTCGTATGACGTGCCGGCGGCGATCCGTTACGCGGCCATTCCGACGCCTTCCTGCCGGCGGGCGCGGAAAATGGACGGCGATTATCGCCAATCGCGGCCAGATATACCGGTAAATCAAGCATTCACTGGTGACATCTGCGCCGATTCAACGATCCGACGAATCGGGCAACGCGAATTCAACGGAGTATAACGCGCGCGTCCGCATGCGCGGAAAATGTTGCGGGCCGTTGATCCGGATCAAATTACCGTGAATTCCCGGGCTTGCGAATTTCCGGCAAAGCGTTCCAGCGCAAGGCTTTGCGGGATGAACGGCCGTGGCGCGCGGCATGCAGTCTTCGATTCCATCCGGTTAACGGCATACGCTCGCGAAAAATGAAGGCAGGCGATATGCGCCGATTATCCGTTTCAGCGTCCGGGCGAACACGAAAATGAAAACGGGCGGCCGTTGCGGCCGCCCGTTTCGTGAAGCAGGCATACGGGCTCCCGGCATACGGGCATCCGGCATACGGGCTCCCGGCATGCCGGGAGCCCGCAGCACGCCCATGTTTATCCGCCGTGCTGTTGCGCCTTGAACGCGAGCCGGAACCGGTGCAGCAGCGGCTCGGTATAACCGCTCGGTTGCGACGTGCCCTGCAGCGCGAGCGCGCACGCGGCCTTGAACGCGGTCGACTGGTCGTAGCCGGGCGCCATCGGGCGATAGTTCGGGTCGCCGGCGTTCTGCTGGTCGACGACGCGCGCCATCCGCTTGAACACGTCGAGCACGAACGCCTCGGTGATCACGCCGTGGCGCAGCCAGTTCGCGATGTGCTGGCTCGAAATGCGCAGCGTCGCGCGGTCTTCCATCAGGCCGACGTCGTGGATGTCGGGCACCTTCGAGCAGCCGACGCCCTGTTCGACCCAGCGCACGACGTAGCCGAGGATGCCCTGCGCGTTGTTCTCGACTTCGCTCAGGATCTCCGCTTCGCTCCACTCGGCGCGCTCGACGACCGGCACGGTCAGCAGGCCTTCGAGCAGCACGTCGCGTTCGCTTGCGTACGGCGTCTTCTCGAGTTCCTGCTGGACGGCCTGCACGTCGACGAGGTGGTAGTGCAGCGCGTGCAGCGTCGCAGCGGTCGGCGACGGTACCCATGCGGTGTTCGCGCCGGCGCGCGGATGCGCGATCTTCTGCTCGAGCATCGCGTGCATCAGGTCCGGCATTGCCCACATGCCCTTGCCGATCTGCGCGCGGCCGCGCAGGCCGGCCGACAGCCCTGCGAGCACGTTGTTGCGCTCGTACGACTGGATCCACGCCGACGATTTCATGTCGCCCTTGCGGATCATCGGGCCCGCTTCCATCGCGGTGTGCATCTCGTCGCCGGTGCGATCGAGGAAGCCGGTGTTGATGAACGCGACGCGCGCGGCGGCTGCGGCGATACACGCGGCGAGGTTCACGCTGGTGCGGCGTTCCTCGTCCATGATGCCCATCTTCAGCGTGTTGCGCGGCAGGTTGTACAGATCCTCGATGCGCGCGAACAGCGTATCGGCGAACGCGACTTCGACCGGGCCGTGCATCTTCGGCTTCACGATGTAGATCGAGCCCGTGCGCGAGTTGCGCTTCGCCTTCAGGTCGTGCAGCGAGCACAGCACCGTGACGACGCCGTCGAGGATCCCTTCCGGAATCTCGTTGCCGTCGCGGTCGAGCACCGCGCCGTTGGTCATCAGGTGGCCGACGTTGCGCACGAACAGCAGCGAGCGGCCGTGCAGCGACAGCGTGCCGCCGGCGGGCATGGTGTACTCGCGGTCGGTGTTCAGGCGGCGCGTGAAGGACTTGCCGCCCTTCGCGACTTCCTCGACCAGCGTGCCCTGCATCAGGCCGAGCCAGTTGCGGTAGAGCTGGACCTTGTCTTCGGCGTCCACCGCCGCGACCGAATCCTCGCAGTCGATGATCGTGCTGACCGCGGCTTCGAGCACGACGTCCTTCACGTTCGCGAGATCGGCTCGGCCGATCGGCGTCGATGCGTCGATCTGGATCTCGAGGTGCAGGCCGTTGTGCTTCAGCAGGATCGCGGACGGCGCGTCGGCCGCGCCCTGGTAGCCGACGAACTGCGCCGGCTGCGCGAGGCCCACGATGCCCTTCGCGGTTTCGACGGCGAGCTGGCCGTCCTGCACGCGATAGCGCAGCGCGTCGCGGTGCGAGCCGCTCGCGAGCGGCGCCGCGTTGTCGAGCACGTTGCGCGCGTAGTCGATCACGCGCTGGCCGCGCGTCGGGTTGTAGGTCGCGGTGCGCTCGGCGCCGCCGTCTTCCGGCAGCGCATCGGTGCCGTACAGAGCGTCGTACAGGCTGCCCCAGCGCGCGTTCGCGGCGTTCAGCGCATAGCGCGCGTTCGACAGCGGCACGACGAGCTGCGGGCCGGCCTGCGTGGCGATCTCGCTGTCGACGTTCGCGGTGGCTGCCGCGACGTTCGACGGGACCGGCACGAGGTAGCCGATTTGTTCGAGGAATGCGCGATACGCGGCGTGGTCGCGCACGGGACCGGGGTGCGCGCGGTGCCAGGTGTCGAGTTCCTGCTGCAGGCGGTCACGTTCCGCGAGCAGTTCGCGGTTGCGCGGCGCCAGGTCGTGCACCAGGGCCGAGAAGCCGCTCCAGAACGCGGCCTTGTCGATGCCGGTGCCCGGCAGCGCTTCGTTTTCAATGAACTGGCTCAGCGCTGGCGCGACTTGCAGTCCTGCTTGGTCGATCATCGTCAATCCTCCCGGGGAATAAAGATTCGCGCGCGGCTTTGGCTGGTTATTCCGCGACGCTTTGTGTACCGGCGCGGGCGATCTGCGCGTCCTGTTCGGACTTTACGCCAGACACGCCGATCGCGCCCGCGATCCGGCCGCCGACCGTGACCGGCACGCCGCCTTCGAGCAACCCCGTCAGCGGCACGCTCAGAAACGCGGTGCGGCCACCGTTGATCATATCCTCATACGCCTTCGTCTCGCGCCGGCCGAGCGCCGCTGCGCGCGCCTTGTCCTGCGCGATACAGGCGCTGGCCGGCGATGCACCGTTCAGGCGCGCAAACGCGAGCAGGTGGCCGCCGTCGTCGACGACGGCGATCGATACGGCCCAGCCGTGGCGTTCCGCTTCCGCGCGGGCGGCGGCGAGCATGCGGTCCGCATCGGCGAGTTCGAGTTCGGGTTTCGTCTGCATGGCATTCCTCCGGAATCAGGTCAGTTGACGAGTTGGTTGTCGACAAGCTCGATCCAGTGGCGCACAGGCGTGCGGCCGGCGCCGTTCAGGTGAGTCTGGCAGCCGACGTTGGCCGTGACAATCAGGTCCGGCCGCGCGGCTTCGAGCGCATCGAGCCGGTTGTCGCGCAGTTTCGTCGCGAGTTCGGGCTGGGTCAGCGAATACGTACCGGCCGAGCCGCAGCACAGATGGCCGTCGGCGACATTCGTCAGATCGAAGCCGAGCCGCGTCAGGATGCGTTCGACCGCGCCGCCGAGGCGCTGCGCGTGCTGCAGCGTGCACGGGCAGTGCACCGCGATGCGGCGTGGCGTCGAACCGGCCAGCGCGTCGAGCGGCTCGGCCGCGATGACCTCGGCGAGATCGCGCGCGAGCGCGCTGACGCGTTGCGCTTTCTCTGCATAGACGGGGTCGGAGCGCAGCAGGTCGCCGTATTCCTTGACGAACGCGCCGCAGCCGCTCGCCGTCAGCACGATTGCTTCGGCGCCGGCTTCGATCGCCGGCCACCATGCGTCGATGTTGCGGCGCGCGCGGGCAAGGCCCGCTTCCTGCGCGTTCAGGTGATATTCGGTCGCGCCGCAGCAGCCGGCTTCGCGCGCCGGGCTCACGCTGATGCCGAGCCGGTCGAGCACGCGCGCGGCGGCCGCATTGGTGTTCGGCGACAGCGACGGCTGCACGCAGCCTTCGAGCATCAGCACGCGCCGCGCGTGGCGCACGGCCGGGCGCGGTGCGGCCGCGGGGACGGCGGCCGGGATCTTGTCCTGCAGCGGGCCGGGCAGCAGCGGGCGCAGCGCGCGGCCGGCTTTCAGCAACGCGGCGAAGGTTGCAGGGCGCGGCACGACGTGGCGCAGCCCCGCGCGCAGCAGGCGCTCGCGCGCGGGCCGTTGCACGCGTTTCTCGGCTTCCGCGCGGCCGATGTCGAGCAGCGTGTGATAGCGCACGCCGGACGGGCAGGTCGTCTCGCAGTTGCGGCACGTCAGGCAGCGGTCGAGATGCTGCTGCGTGCGTTCGCCGCACGGCTCGCCTTCGAGCAACTGCTTGATCAGGTAGATGCGCCCGCGCGGCCCGTCGAGCTCGTTGCCGAGCACCTGGTAGGTCGGGCAGGTCGCATTGCAGAAGCCGCAGTGCACGCATGCGCGCAGGATCGCTTCCGCTTCGTCGGCCCGGGCAAGGGCCTTGCTTGCTTCGCTGAGATTGGTTTGCATCGGCGGATCGGGATCGGGTTCGCGTCAGAAATCGGCGTACAGGCGGCCGGGATTGAAAATCGCATGCGGGTCGAGCTGCGCCTTGAGCTGCCGGTGCACGCGCAACAACGCGGGCGGCAGCGGCTGGAACGGCTCGCGCGTTGCGCCCGGCGTGAAGCAGGTCGCATGGCCGCCCCATTGCGCGGCGAACCGCTGCACGTCATCCGGCGCGGCATCGCTCTTCAGCCAGCGCTGTGCACCGCCCCAGTCGGCGAGCTGCGCGCCGGGCAGCGCATCGAGCGGCGCAGAGGCCGGCACCGACACGCGCCACAGCGGGCGCGGATCGTCGAAGAACGGCAGCGCGAGGTCGCGCAGCCGTGCCCAGAACGCATCGTCACGGCCGTCCAGGCGCTCGCCGCCGATCGTGTCGCGCGCGGCCTTTACCGACCCCTCGCCGCCTTCGATCCGCACGCGCAGCACGCCGTCCGCGTGGCATGCGCCGGCGAGCGGCAGCCCCGCGCGACGCCACGCGGCGATGCGCTGCACGGCTTCGTCCACGGCAAGCGGCAATGCGAGATCGCCCGTCGCACGCGGCTTCGGCAGCACCTTCAGCGACACCTCGGTCACGACGCCGAGACAGCCGAAGCTGCCCGTGAGCAATCGCGACACGTCGTAGCCCGCGACGTTCTTCATCACCTCGCCGCCGAAGCGCAGGTGCTTCGCGTGGCCGGTGATCACGCGGCAGCCGAGCACGAAGTCGCGCACCGCGCCGGCCCACGGGCGGCGCGGGCCCGACAGCGCCGCCGCGAACATGCCGCCGACCGTCGCCGCGCCGCCAAAGGTCGGCGGCTCGCACGGCAGCATCTGGCCGGCCGCGTCGAGCATCGCTTCGAGATCGGCGAGCGGCGTGCCCGCGCGCGCGGTGACGACGAGTTCGGTCGGGTCGTACGACACGACGCCGCGATGCGTGCGCACGTCGAGCGTGCGGCCTTCGACGGGGCGGCCGAGGAACGCCTTCGTGCCGGCGCCGCGGATGTGCAGCGGCTGGCGGTCGTGGATCGCCGCGTCGACCTGCGCGACGAGCGCCGCGCTGTCGTCGATCGATTCGATATCGCGTCGCATCAGAAGCGCTCCAGGTCGGGAAACGGCAGCTTGCCGTGATGGACGTGCATCGCGCCGAATTCGGCGCAGCGGTGCAGCGTCGGGATGTTCTTGCCGGGATTGAGCAGGCCCTGCGGATCGAACGCGGCCTTCACCGCGTGGAAGAACGTGATCTCGTCGGCGTTGAACTGCACGCACATCTGGTTGATCTTTTCGCGCCCGACGCCGTGCTCGCCGGTGATGCTGCCGCCCGCCGCGACGCACAGCTCCAGGATCTTGCCGCCGAGCGCTTCCGCGCGGTCGAGTTCGCCGGGCCGGTTCGCGTCGAACAGGATCAGCGGGTGCATGTTGCCGTCGCCCGCGTGGAACACGTTCGCGACCGGCAGACCGTATTCGGCGGACAGCGCGGCGATCCCTTCGAGCACGCGCGGCAGCTCGCGGCGCGGGATCGTGCCGTCCATGCAGTAGTAGTCGGGCGACATGCGGCCGACCGCCGGGAATGCGTTCTTGCGGCCGGCCCAGAAGCGCTGGCGCTCGGCTTCGTCGCGCGCGACGCGGATCTCGGTTGCGCCCGCGTCGCGCAGCAACGTGGCGACGCGTTCGGCGTCTTCGTCGACGTCGGTCGGCGAGCCGTCGAGCTCGCACAGCAGGATCGCCTGCGCGTCGACCGGGTAGCCCGCGTGAATGAAATCCTCGGCCGCGCGGATCGCGAGGTTGTCCATCATCTCGAGGCCGCCAGGGATCACGCCCGCGCCGATGATTCGCGCGACCGCCGCGCCGGCTTCCGCGACATCGTCGAAGCTCGCCATCAGCACCTTCACGCTTGGCGGCTTCGGCAGCAGCTTCACGGTGACTTCGGTGACGATGCCGAGCATCCCTTCCGAGCCGGTGAACAGCGCGAGCAGGTCGAAGCCGGGTGCGTCGAGCGCGTCGGCGCCGAGCGTGAGCGTATCGCCGTCGATCGTCAGGATCTCGACCTTCAGGATGTTGTGTACCGTGAGGCCGTATTTCAGGCAATGCACGCCGCCCGCGTTCTCGGCGACGTTGCCGCCGATCGAGCAGGCGATCTGCGACGACGGATCGGGCGCGTAGTAGAGGCCGTATGGCGCAGCTGCTTGCGAGATGGCCAGGTTGCGCACGCCGGGCTGCACGCGCGCGATGCCGGCATCGGGGTCGATGTCGAGAATCTTGTTGAACTTCGCCATCACGAGCAGGAGCCCTTTTTCAAGCGGCATCGCGCCGCCCGACAGCCCCGTGCCCGCGCCGCGCGCGACCACCGGCACGCCGAGCGCGGCCGCGACGCGTAGCACCGCGCGCACCTGCTCGACCGTGTCGGGCAGCACGACCGCGAGCGGCACCGTGCGGTACGCGGCGAGGCCGTCACATTCGAACGGCTTGAGCGCCTCGCGTTCGTGCAGCACGTCGAGGCCGGGCGCCGCCGCGTGCAGTGCGGCGACGAGTGTGTCGCGGCCGACGGTCGCCAGCGGGCCGTCGATCCGTTCGTCGTAGGTGAAACTCATCGGGGTTGTCTCCACCATGCAGGCGGCTGCGCGACGCGCGGCACACCGGAAGGGAGGGATTCTTGGCGGGTAGCGCGCGCGTGTCCAGACGTGGCGAATGTGGTCATACCAGTTTTTACAGGATGGCCAGAACGCGGCTGTCTCGATTGCCATAAAACTGAATAACTACAAGGCTTTGTGGGAAAATCGCCGATATCCTTCCGAAGTGGTCATACCAGTATGGAAATGCAGGATCGAGCAGGCCCGGCGCGGAACGTGGCCGACGTCGTTGCCGAGCGTATCGAGAAGCTGATCGTCGATGGCGTGCTGAAGGCCGGGCAGGCATTGCCGTCCGAACGGCGGCTGACCGAGAAGCTCGGCGTGTCGCGCACGGCCGTGCGTGAAGGGATGAAGCTGCTGCGTGCGCGCGGGATCATCGACACCACGCACGGCAAGGGCTCGTTCGTTGCGAGCCTGACCCCGCAGCGCGAGATCACGCCGATGATGCATCTGCTCGGCTCGCAGCCGCGCACGCTGTACGACCTGTTCGAGGTGCGCGGGATGCTCGAGACAGAAGCCGCGCGGCTCGCTGCGCTGCGCGGTACGCCGGCCGATTTCATCCTGATCAAGCGTCGCTATGAGGAGATGACCGCGGCCGATGCGCAGGATCTCGACCCGGCTGCGCGCGCGAAGCTCGATCACGCGTTTCATCTGGCGATTTGCGAGGCGTCGCATAACCCGGTGCTCGTGAATACGCTGCAATCGTTGACGGATCTGCTGCTGAGTTCGGTGTTTGCGTCGGTGAACAATCTCTATCACCGCGAGCCGCTGAAGAAGCAGATCGATCGGCAGCATGCGCGGCTTTATAACGCGGTGACAGGGCGGCTGCCCGATCAGGCGCGCAAGGCGGCTAGCGAACATATTCGCCAGTGTGTCGAGTATCTGCGGGAGATCGAGCAGGAGGAGCAGCGGTTGGTGCGGTCGACGTTGAGGCTTGAGGGGTGGACGTGAGCAGGCGCAGGCACGCTCGCGTGATGACACAGATCAAGCGTGGCTCGCTACCGACGCGACACTACGATCTAATATGTCACAATGTGATGTATTGGATGGGCGATCCCGTCATGGCCCCGGCACATTCGTGCAACACGCGTTGTGTACCGTCGAGCGTGATACGCCACCGATCCTGATCCTGACAGGAGGACGCTGCATGTCGATTCCGACGCGTGACGACGGGCCGGACGCCCGCACCGACCCGATTCCGCATGACAGCCGCACCGCGCTGCTGGCGGCGCTCGACGAACTGCTGGAGGCCGAGCGTGCGGGTGCGCGCGTGGCGTCCGAGACGGCGGCCGATGTGACAGGCGATCCGGAACTGCATCGGCTGATCGCCCATATCCGCCAGGACGAGGCGCATTGGTGCAGCGTGCTCGTCGAGGCGATCCGGTCGCTCGATGCCGTCCCGACACGCGCAACCGGCGCGTTCTACGAGAAGGCGATGGCGATCGACGATCTGGCCGAGCGGATGGCGTTCCTGAACCGTGGCCAGCGCTGGGTCGTGCGGAAGTTGCAGGCGTTGCTGCCGACGCTTGCCGCACCCGACATGCATCATGTGCTCACGCAGATGCTCGTGTCGCACGAGAAGAACATCGGCTCGGTCGATGCGCAGTTGCGTATCAAGGGCGATGACGCCGGATCGGGTACGGTGTAGCGGCGGCGGCAGCAGCGCGAAAAGCATTCTTCGCGGATTTCTGTTGATGTCGCTTTTCGGCACACTTCTGCCCTTTGCCTTTCCCGGAAGCAGACATCCTAGGCCGAGTGCGAAAATGCAGCAGGTGCCGTCGATCGGGTAGCACCGACGCGAATAGTCGATTTGTGTCGGCTATCCAAAAGATCGTATAGCGCGGCAGCCGCAGTTTTTGACAGGAAGCGCCGCTTGGTTGTTGCGGCTAGTCAGCCTCAAAAACAAAAAGAACTCTGGGAGAGGGATGGCGTCAAGCCGCTGGAGGGCATGTCGCGCCTTGATACACCATGATATGGGTGTAATGTCTGTCCCAAGACAGCGGAGCCGCCCCTATAACGCTCCATTCTGCGTAGTCACCAGACACGGTAGTGGCGGTCGTCAATTGTCCGATTCCAACCGTTGCCAACTGCTGCGTCGCGCTCATTATGACATTGCCATACCATTGGACCTGGGTCCCATTTTGGTACCAGTCACCATGCCATCCATGCTGCGTCGTTGAGTACCAGGTGTTATTGGGTTGGAGGCAGACTCCCTGCGAGACATAGGTGGCACCGGTAGTCACTTGATAGAACGTGGCCTGCCAGTAACCGGTCGTCAGCGGGGCAGCTTGAGCAACTCCTGCAAGACCAAAACTGAGAGCTAAGCTAGCAGCGAATTTAGTGAGATTTTTCATTCTGAGCAGTCGCAGTAAATTGATGGGGTAACAACGATGCCGAGACTGTTGTCAGTCTTGGTGGCTCAGAAATTAACGCAGTTAAAAGATTGGCGATTAATAGGATTGAATGGCAAATGCCCGTGTGCTCGTGAATATGCTGCCTCGGCGAATTTGATACGTGCTGCGGGCGAATTTTTTGGCTTGAAAGTTTATTGGTTGATGTGACGTTGAGTTACCCGAGGATGGCAGTTTCGCCAGCCCAAAGAAGCGCACTGATACATGAGCGCGGATGTTAGCAGTGAGCCTTAACACTTCTCCAATCTATACGAAGCGTCGAATCGGTGGAAAGTTGATTGCCCACGATCAACGGAACGGAGTTTATTGACCGAAGTTGGCGCGTCCTGCGATCACGCGCAACTGCCAGGATGCAGTCGCCGTTGAAGCCAATCCTCGCGACCGATGCCATAGACGCGATCACACTCGTCGTACGCCTCTTCGAGTGACATGAATAAGTAATCTGAAGTAGGAGTTGGCGCGTCCAAAGACTCGTACCGCATCAGAAGAAAGATTCCATCATCGAGTTGTTCGATCTCCACCCACATGGTTGTGCCTTCGCTAGCGCCTCGGCCGTCGAGGGATTTTCGTGTCGGTGCCCAGATCAGCATAGGTGGCTCGTGTCCGTTGAACGTGGTGTGTCCAGGCTCTTCCATTGGCGCGCCCCGGAATTGTCGACGATTGAGGTAATCGTGTCGAATGACCCGAACTGGCCGTTCGCGGGCAGCGTGTATCGCGCTTCGCCAATCCGCAAAAAAAGGTTCATCGCGGATTGCCGGGGAACGGCGGTGCGGAATAGTGGAATGCGGCCGAAGGGCGGCACGCAACTTCGCGTTTCGCAAGGGGATCCTGACTCGCAAGCGGCCGGCGGACGGATGAGCGCGTGCACGCCCGACCTCATCACCTCCGGCGCCAACGTGTTCATTCTGGGCGCCGCGCCGACATGCACTATGCTTCGTGACGCGCGCTCGCTTCCCGATCCGCCAGATCACCCTCCGGCGTGCCGAGCAGCTGCTATGAAGCTGTCTTCGATATGACGCGGCGCTGTCATCGAACCGCTGGTCGATCAGTTCGCCACTCGCGTTGCCTTTCGTTTCCCGCCCGTTGTCGATTGTTGTCGCAAGGACAACATGATGTGTGCCTTCTCGGGGCTTCCGGCATTCGTCCCCCTGACTACAATCCGTCTCAAGCCAGTTGAAAGGTGTGCCAAACGAAGCGCGCTAAGTTCGCGGTCGTGCACTTGAACTGCACGTTGCAATGCGGCTTCCCCCCACTTGATAAAGAGGACTATTGAAGATGAGCGAAACCACTCGCAATGTTCAGCCGGTTACCGCCGACCTTGGCAAGGAAGGTTCGGGCGAACTCGTGCCGTCCCGCTACGCCGTTCGCGTGGGTAACGTCGATGTCGTGCTGATCAGCGACGGCGTGCTGCCGCTGCCGACCACCACCATGTCCACCAACGTGAGCGAAGCGGACCGAAACGCATGGTTCGACGGCCGTTTCCTGCAACGCGACATGTTCGACTGGGCGCTGAACATCGCGCTCGTACGCAGCGGTGAACGCCTGATCCTGATCGACTCCGGCGTGGGCGACGGCTTCGAATACTTCTCGCGTGCCGGGAAGTCGGTGATGCGGCTGGAATCGGCCGGCATCGACTTGTCCGCGATCACCGATATCGTGATTACCCATATGCACATGGATCATGTCGGTGGGCTGAACGTCGACGGCGTCAAGGCCAGGCTGCGCCCGGACGTGCGCATTCACGTATCGGCCGCGGAAGTGGCGTTCTGGAAAAATCCGGACTTCAGCAAGACGGTGATGCCGGAAACGGTGCCACCGGCACTCCGCAAGGCGGCTGCGAAGTTCGTGGCACTCTACGGTGAAAATATCGTGCAGTTCGACCAGACCGTTGAAGTCGCGGCAGGTGTGTCGGCGCGCGTGACGGGTGGACACACACCGGGGCACTGCGTCGTGGACGTCGCATCGAACGGCGAGAAGCTCACGTTCGCAGGCGATGCGATTTTCGAAGTCAACTTCGATCATCCCGAGTGGCAAAATGGCTTCGAGCACGATCCTGAAGCGGCTGCCGCCGTGCGTTTCGCGCTGTTCAATGAGGCCGCGGAAACCGGCGCACTATTGGCCGCAGCGCATGTCGCGTTTCCGTCCATCGGTCATATCGCAAAGAACGGAGACGGATTTCGCTTTGTGCCGGTTATGTGGGACTACTGATCGTTGATCGACTGTCGGCGATCGTCATGAGGCCGCCGTGCGCCCACGACGCTCGCCGCGGCTTTTTGTAGACGATCGCTCGCCGCCGCCGCGGCATCGGCAACAAAAAAAGCCCGCCGAAGCGGGCAACCTCACGATGCAGAGGGGGAGATACGAATACGCGGGGCTGCGCGCGTTCAGCCTTTGGTCGCACCAAACGTCAGCCCCGCCACAAAATGCTTCTGCATAGCAAAGAACATCGCGACCGACGGCAGCGCAGCCAGAATCGACCCCGCCGACACAAGATTCCACGACGTCGTCCACTGCCCCTTCAACGCGGCAACGCCTGCCGTGATCGGCGCGGCTTCATCGCCTTGTGTGAGACACAGCGCCCAGAAGTAGTCATTCCACACGAACGTAAAAACGAGAATCGCCAGCGCAGCCAACGCAGGCCGGATCAACGGCAGCACGATCCGCCAGAACACCGTCCATTCCCCCGCCCCTTCGATCCGAGCCGCCTCGATCAACTCGAACGGCAGCTGCTTGATGAAGTTGCGCAGAAACAGCGTACAGAACCCCGTCTGGAACGCGACATGAAAAAGGATCAGCGCCTCGACCGTATTGAACACTCCGAGCCTGAGCGACAAATCCCGCACCGGAATCATCAACACCTGCACCGGCACGAAGTTGCCGGCAACGAACGTTCCGAACAGCGCGGTACTTCCGCGAAACTTGTAAGTCGCCAGCGCAAACCCCGCCATCGCCGCCAGCGCGATCGACCCGACCACAGACGGCACCGTGATCTGCACGCTGTTCCAGAAGTAATGCAGCATCGGCGACGTCGTCAGCGCGTCGCGATAGTTCTCGATCATCGAGAAGTGCCGTGGCCAGCCCCAGTAGTGGCCTTCGACCAGTTCCTCGGTCGAGCGCACCGACGTGACGAACACCGCGATCATCGGCAGCAGCCAGATCAGCAGCGCAACGGGCAGCGACAGCTTGTACAGCCTGCGCGAGACAGGCTTCCATTGAGCAACGGGAGTCGGAAACATGATGGCCACCGGTCAGGTTATTGCTCGTTGCGCAGCAGGCGGCGCAACTGGAACACGATGTAGACGAGCATGATCGCGAACAGCACGACCGCAATCGACGCGGAATAGCCGAGCCGGTAGTACTTGATTGCCTGGTCGTACATGTAATACGCGAGCACGGTCGAGCTCTCGAACGGGCCGCCGCTCGTCATCACCGAGATCAGGTCGAAGCTGCGCAGCGCGCCGATCACCGTGACGACGATCGCCATGAAGGTGGTCGGCCGCAGTTGCGGCAGCACCACATGCCACAGCAGCGCGAAGCCGCGCGCGCCCTCCATCCGCGCGGCTTCGATCTGTTCCGGGTTGAGCGACGTGAGGCCGGTGAGGTACAGGATCATGCAATACGCGGTTTGCGGCCACAGCGCGGCAAACACGATGCCGAACGTCGCATAGCGCGCATCGCCGAGCACCGGGATGCCGTGCCCGGCGATCAGCGCGAGCAGCCCGAACGTCGGATCGTAGAACCACGAGAAGATCAGGCCGACGACCACGCCGGACAGCACGAACGGCGCGAAGAACAGCGACTTCACGAGCCGGATGCCGCCGACTGCCTGGTTCAGGTACAACGCCAGCGCGAGACCGAGCGGTGGCGCGAGCATGAACAGCACGAGCCAGATCACGTTGTTGCGCAGCGCGGTGTAGAACGTCGACGCATGCAGCAGTTCGACGTAGTTCGCGACACCGACGAAGGTACGCTCGGTCATCCCGTCCCAGTTGTACAGGCTCAGCCACAGCGTCGACAGGATCGGCCAGATCACATAGACGGCAACCATGGCGCAGGCCGGCGCGAGAAAGAGCCACGCGGCGCGCCGTTGCCGCCGCACGGCGGGCGACGGGCGGCGTGCGGGCAGTGCGGTGGCGGATGGCCCGCGCGGCGGTGGCGCGGTGCCGGCGGGCGGGGTGGACGTGATCGGACTGGACACGGCAAGCCTCCTGAACGGGCGCGGCGGCGCGGGGCCGCCGGTTGGGTCACGCGGTCACTTCTTGTAGATCCGCTTGCGGGTCTGTTCGAGTTGCGCGAGCACCGTATCGAGCTGCGCGGGATTCGCGAGGAACTGCTGCATGCCCTTCATCCCCTCGTCGGCCATTTCCTTCGTCATGTCGCGGTCGTAGAACTGCGCGACGCCGCCCTTCGTGTCGGCAAGGATCCGGAACCCGATGCGCGAGATCGGATCGGCCGGCTCGGGCGATTTGCTGTTGGCCGACAGCGAGCCGAGCCCTTCCGCGAGCTTCGCGCCCATCTCGGGCGTTTCGACGAACGCGAGGAACGTGTGCGCGTCGGCCTTGTTCTTCGCCTTCGTCGGGATATGCAGCGATTCGACCGGGCCGTCCTCGGCGGTCGGCACCTTCGGGTCGATGATCGGGAAGCGGTAGTAGCCCATTTCCTGCTTCACGTTCGGTGGAAAGCCCGCCGCGATGAAGGTGCCCATCAGCATCATCGCGGCCTTGCCCTGGAACAGGAACGGCTGCGCGCCGTCGAGATCGTAGGACAGCGCGTTGTCGATGAAGTAGCCCGCGTCGATCAGCGATTTCCACGTCGTGTAGACCTTCTTCACGCGCGGGTCGGTGTACGGCACGTCGCCGGCCATCAGTTGCTGGTGGAACGCGTTGCCGTTCAGGCGCAGGTCGAGATAGTCGAACCAGCCGGCGAGCGTCCACGCGTCGCGGCCGCCGATCGCGATCGGCGTGATGCCGGCCGCTTTCAGCTTCTTGCACGCGTCGAGAAACTGGTCCCACGTCTTCGGCTCGTCGGCGATGCCGACCTTGTGGAACAGGTCCTTGCGGTAGAACAGCCCCCACGAGTAGTAGACGGTCGGCGCCGCATACTGCTTGCCGTTGTACGACGATGCATCGCGTGTCGACGCGTACATTGCCCCCCAGCCGTTCTTCGTCCAGTCGCCGCTCAGGTCCTCGAACAGCCCGCGCTTCGCGTAGTACGCCATCCGCTCGCCCGCGTGCCAGTTCACGACATCCGGCGCGACGGTCGTGAGCCATGCGGGAAGCTGTACCTTGTACGCTTCCTCGTCGACGAAAGTCGCCTTCACGTCGATGTCGGGATGCGCCTTGCGAAACGCGTCGAGCGTCGACTGCCAGACCGCGCGCTGGCTGGCGCCCTTGAACGCGATGTTGATCGTCAGCGTGCCGGCATCGGCGGGCGCCGTCATGCCGAGCGATGCCAGTGCGATAGCGGCGGCCGTGGCGAGCCGGGCGGCGGCGCGAAGGGGGCGATGTGTCATACGTGTCTCCAGTCCTGGGTGTCGTTGTGCGTGATCGGCGCGTCGTGGCGCCGGTGGCGGGTGCTACGAACGGCTTCGATACACGGCCACGTCTTGCGGCCCGACTTGCGCCGTGCCGAGCACGAACGCGGACGGCGGCACCGCGTCGATCGTGTGCGGCGCGTCGCCATAGTTGAAAACGTAGGTCAGGCCGCCGCGCCGGCTCACCCGCACGCCGTCGCCGAGCGACGTCGGCGCGAGGCCGGCTTCGGTGGCGACATCGGCGAATAGCCGGGCGGTGGTCGCGTCGTCGAACAGCGCGGCCCAGTAGTGCAGCGTGCCGTGCGACACGCAGGCTGGGTGACCGTCGGCGAAGCGTGCCCGCACGACGCTGCGCGTGTCGTCGTGCAGCTCGACGAAGTCGCGCCAGTGGCGCGCATTGCCCGAGAGCGGCGCGCCGTCGCGCAGCGTGCCGTCGATTCGCTCGGTCACGTTCGGCCGCAGCGATTCGACGCGCCACACGCGTACCGGCAGGATCGACGCGAGCGGGCCGGGCGGCAGCGTCGGCGGGATCTGCAGGTCGACGGTCTTCGAGCCGGTGCGCGGCCCGAACACCGCATGCGCGCCCGAGGCCGCGAGCCGTGCGGCGAAATCGTCCGGCACGACGGGCAGCGGCGGCACGACGACGAGGCGGTAGCCGTCGAGCGGCGTATGCGCGGAAACGATGTCGACGTCGAGGCCGAGCGAGCGCAGCGCCGAGTAGTACTCGAACGCGAAGCGCGGGTAATGGAAATCGGCGCCCTGCGGCTGCACTTCGAACAGCCACTTCGCGTCGTAATCGAAGACCAGTGCGACGGGGGCGCGTACGGCGCCGTTTGCATCCGCGCCGGCGTCGTGCACGGCCGCGATCTCGTGCGCGACGCGCTGCGCCTCGCGGCCGCCTTCGTCGAGTTGGTCATCGGGTGTGTGCAGGCCCGCATGCATCTGCTCCTGTGCGAACGGCGCCTGCCGCCAGCGGAAGTACGACACACAGCCGGCGCCGTGCGCGAACGCCTCCCAGCTCCACAGGCGCACCATGCCCGGCAGCGGCGCGGGGTTCCACTGCGCCCAGTTCACGGGCCCCGGCTGCTGCTCCATCACCCAGAACGGCAGCTTCGACATGCCGCGGTAGAGGTCATGATTGAACGACGCGAAATCGGGATGGCCGGTGCGCAGCCAGCGCGCCTTCACGTCCGGTGCGAACCATTGCTCCTCGAGCGCGCCGAGCGGATAGCTGTCCCACGTCGCAACGTCGAGGTCGCGCGCTACGTCGTAATGATCGAACTCGGTGAACAGCTGCATGAAGTTGTGCGCGACGGGCCGGCCCGGCGAATGCGCGCGGATCACGTCGACCTGCATCCGGTGATAGCGCGCGACTTCGTCCGACGCGAAGCGCCGGTAGTCGAGGCGATGCGACGGGTGGGCCTCGGTCACGGTGCCGACGGGCGCGTCGACTTCGTCGAAATGGCGATATTCCATGCTCCAGAACACGGTGCCCCACGCGCGGTTCAGCGCGTCGATCGTGCCGTAGCGCGCCTTCAGCCACGCACGGAAGCGCACGAGCGCGGCCGGCGAGTAGCTGACGACGGTCTGGTGGCAGCCCAGCTCGTTGTCGGTCTGCCAGTAGCGCACGGCCGGGTGGCGGCCGTAGCGTTCGGCGACCGCCGTGCAGATCTGGCGCGACGCTTCGAGATAGGTCGGCGACGAGAAGTCGTAGTGACGGCGCGAGCCGAACGCACGCGGCCGGCCGTCCGCGCCGATCGCGAGGATGTCGGGGTGGCGATCGACCAGCCATTTCGGCGGCGTCGCGGTCGGCGTGCACATCACGATCTCGAGGCCGGCCGCACCGAGCACGTCGACCGCGCGATCGAGCCAGCCCCAGTCGTATTCGCCCGGCGACGGCTCGATGCGGCTCCACGCGAATTCGGCGATCCGCACCTGCTCGATGCCGAGCGCTTTCATCCGGCGGGCATCGTCGGCCCACATCGTTTCCGGCCAGTGTTCCGGGTAGTAACAGACTCCGAGGCGCATGCCCGATCCTTATGCGTAGTGGTGAACGTGGACGTCGGCGCACGCGGGCACCGCGCGGCCGTCTTCGGTGAAGAGATGGCAGGCCGCGGCCGGCGCATGCACGAGCACGCGTTCGCCGCTGCGCACCTGTGCGTCGCCGGGCATCTTCGCGATGAGCGCGTTGCCGCCGGGCTGGTCGAGATGCACGTAGGTCTGTTCGCCGAGGCGTTCGACGAGCGCGACGTCGCGTGCGAGTGCTGTCGCTTCGTGCGCGGCACCGAGCGTCAGGTGTTCGGGGCGAATCCCGAGCGTTACGGCGGCGCCCGCACCGAGCGCCGAGCCGTCGCGCGGCAGCACGAAGGTTTCGCCGGAAGGCATGAGGGTGACGGTCGTGCGATGCGCATCGCAGGCCGTCACGACGGCCGGCAGGAAGTTCATCCGCGGCGAACCGATGAAGCCCGCGACGAAGCGGCTGGCCGGGTGGTGGTAGAGGTCGAGCGGCGCACCGACCTGCGCGATGCTGCCGTGCTGCGCGGTGTCGGCGCCGGCGTGCAGCAGCACGATCTTGTCGGCGAGCGTCATCGCTTCGGTCTGGTCGTGCGTCACGTAGACGACGCTTGCGCGTTCGAACTGCCGGTGCAGCCGCGCGATCTCGATGCGGGTCTGGCCGCGCAACGCGGCGTCGAGATTCGACAGCGGCTCGTCGAACAGGAACACGCCGGGTTCGCGCACGATCGCGCGGCCGATCGCGACGCGCTGGCGCTGCCCGCCCGACAGCGCCTTCGGCTTGCGATCGAGCAGCGTGTCGAGCTGCAGGATGCGCGCGGCATCGCGCACCTTCCGGTCGATCTCGGCCTTCGGCATGCGCGCGAGCTTCAGCCCGAACGCCATGTTCTCGTAGACCGTCATGTGCGGAAACAGCGCGTAGCTCTGGAACACCATCGCGACGCCGCGCTCGGCAGCGGGCACGTCGTCAACGCGGCGGCCGTCGATCGACAGCTCGCCCGCGCTCAGGTCCTCGAGCCCGGCGATCATCCGCAGCAACGTCGACTTGCCGCATCCGGACGGCCCGAGGAACACGCAGAACTCGTGCGCGCCGATCTCCAGATCGACGTCGCGAATGACCGGCGCGTGATCGCCATAGGCTTTCTGCACGCGCCGCATCGAGATGCTCGCCATTGTCTCCGCTCCATGTTCTAATGCGCTTTCATCAGTGATTAAGCGCTTAATCATCGCGATCAAAAAAAGAGGCGATGCGATCGCGGCCGAGTCGCGCCCGTCGGTCGGGCGGCAGGGTGTGCGGCGATAGTGCGCCGCTTCGGTGAGCGAAGCAAATACTGGATAGACGTCTCATATAGTGAGCAGACGATGGCAACCCTGGATGAAGTGGCGCGCCGCGCCGGCGTGACGGCCGCAACCGTGTCGAACGTGCTGCGCGACCGCGGCCGGGTGGGCGAGGCGACGCGTGCGCGGGTGCTCGAAGCCGTGGCGGCGCTCGGGTATCGGCCACATCTCGCCGCGCGGGCGCTGGCGGAAGGGCGCGCGCCGACGGTCGCGCTGATGGTGTCGAGCATCGCGAACCCGTTCTACCCGGAGTTCGCACTGGCGGTAGAGCGTGCGGTGCGCCGCAACGGGCAGTTCCTGATCGTCTGCAATACGAACGAAGATCCGTTGCAGGGGCGCGCGTATCTCGACCAGATCGCCGGCACGATCTCCGAAGGCATTCTCGTAACCAACGCGAACCTGCATCTGCCGGATCTGCGCGACGTGGCGGCGCGCGGCGTGCCGGTCGTGCTGTGCCTGTGGGAGCGGCCAGAGGCGCCGCCCGACGGATTGCCGTGCGTCGCGATCGATTTCCGCGAAGCGGGGCGGATCGCGACGCGGCACCTGCTCGAGCTGGGCCACGAGCGGATCGGCGTGATCGTCGGCGGGTCGGCGAGCGGCGTGCAGGCGGCGCGCTACGACGGCTTCGTCGACGTGATGCGCGAAGCCGGGCTCGATGCGTCGCTCGTCGCGGCGGAGCCCGATTCGATCGAAGGCGGCGTGCGTGCGGCGGGGCGGTTGCTCGATGCGCATCCGCGGTTGACCGCGCTGGTCGCGACCAACGACCTGCCGGCGATCGGTGCGATGCATGCGGCAGCCGATCGCGGCAGGCGTGTGCCGGATGATCTGTCGATCGTCGGGATCACCGACATTCACCTGGCCAGCGACACGCGGCCCACGCTGACGACCGTTGCGATCCCGACCGCCGAGGCCGCCGGGATCGCGGTCGAGCTGCTCAATACGCTGCGTGAAGCGGGTGGGCACGGCGACGCGGCGTCGCGCGTGCGTGTCGCGTCGCTGCCGAGGCTGGTAGTGCGTGGTACGACTGGTCGCGCGGCCGACGGGAGCGCGAAGCGGTCGACTTGATGAGTCGTGGAGTGAGTACTTTGAAGTAGCCGGCGTGATCCGTGAGACCCGGCATGGGGCCGCGCGCGGTGTAGCAAACGGCAAGCGCACCGCCGGCCTCAACCGCCTTCGACGAGCTGCAGCACGATGCGCCTGGCCGATTCGAGATGCGCGACCGTCATCGAACGAGCCGCACGCGCATTGCGTTCGCGGCACGCCTGCAGAACCTCCTCGTGCTCGACCTGGAACGATGGCGTATCCGCGAGCAGCGTGGTCTGCAGACGCTCGTACCGTTCGACCTGGCTGCGCAGCTCCGCGATCGTCTTCAACTGCCGCGCGTTGCCGCAGCACGAATACAGCAGCGCGTGGAATTCGCGATTCAGTTCGCCCTGCCGGCGCGACACGGCCGCATCGCCGAGCAGGCGATGGACGAGTTCGGCGCGCGCGAGCGTCTCGTCGTCGAGCCGCTTCACGCTCCGGTAGATCGCGTCGCCTTCGAGCAGCGCGCGCAGGTCGTAGATTTCCCGCACGTCCGATGCGGTCAGCATGCGCACGACGGCGCCGCGATTCCTGAAGATGTCCAGCAATCCTTCGCGCTCCAGGCGCTGGATCGCCTCGCGCATTGGAATCCGGCTGATGCCGAACCGGTCGGCCAGGTCGCGCTCGACGAGCCGCTCGCCGGCCTGCAACTCGCCGTTGATGATCATGTCCCGCAACGAGGCGGCGACCGCGTCCGCCGTGGAATCGAGTTTGGCTTCCATGCCTGCATGTTCCGTCAATTTGGAATAATGGTATACCAAATGGGAATCCGGTGCCAAAATGGTGAGCGCAGGCGGGCTTCGCAAAACGACATCCGGCCCGGCCGAAGCAACCCACATCAATGGAGAGCGAGATGGCATCTGGCGAACACAAGTATCGCGTCGCGGTAGAGTGGACGGGCAATCGCGGCACCGGCACGTCGGGATATCGGGAGTACGGGCGGGATCACGTGATCCGGGCCGGTTCCAAACCGGATATTCCCGGTTCGTCGGACGCGGCGTTTCGTGGCGATGCCGCGCGCTGGAATCCGGAAGACCTGCTGCTGGCGTCGGCATCGGCATGTCACAAGCTCTGGTACCTGCATCTGTGCTCCGAAGCGGGCATTCGCGTGCTCGCCTATGTCGACAACGCGGAAGGCACGATGGTCGATAGCGCTGATGAAGGCCGCTTCACGGAAATCGTGCTGCGCCCGCACGTGACGATCCAGGCCGGCGACGATCGCGAGCGGGCCGCACATCTGCATCATGATGCGCACGCGAAGTGCTATATCGCGAACTCGGTCAACTTCCCGATCCGCTGTGAACCCGTGATCGAGTTCGCCGCCGCGTGATACCGACACCCGCCTGAGTGAAATCGACGATGAAGCTCTTCTACTACCCCAGCAATGCCAGCATGGCGCCGCACATCGTGCTGGAAGAAATCGGCAAGCCGTTCGAACTCGAATTCGTCGACCGCACGCACGACCAGCACAAGTCGCCGGACTACCTCGCGCTCAATCCGAACGGGCTCATCCCGGTGCTGATCGACGGCGACCTGGTGCTGTACGAAGCCGCCGCCATATGCCTGCATCTCGCCGATACGCATCCCGAGCAGCGGCTGGCGCCCGAGCTCGGCACACCGGAGCGCGCGCAGTTCTACAAATGGCTCATGTGGCTCACCAACACGCTTCAGACGACGTTGATCACGTACTTCTATCCGGAGCGCTGGGTCGATGTGGGTAACGCGGCGGGCGGCGCGCAGGTGAAGGCGCGCGCGGAGGCGAAAATCGCGGCGCTGCTGGACCAGCTCGACCGTCAGCTGGAGACGAGCGGCGGCCCGTGGCTGCTCGGCGCGCACTACACGGTGCTCGATCCGTATGCGCTGATGCTGTGCCGCTGGACACGCGGATTTGCCGAGCCGGCGCGGCAGCGTCCGGTACTCGGCGGTTATCTGCAGCGGGTGCTCGCGCGCCCGGCGATTCAGCGGGCGTTGCAGACCGAAGGGCTCGCGCAGCCCTGGGTGTAACGCGCGACCCGGGCCGCCCTGCGTGTCAGCCGGCGCGCAGGCGCGCCGGGAACGCCGACGAAGCCGCACCGTCACAGCGCGACGCCATACACTTCCCGCGCAGCCGCGCGGATGGCGTCGGCCATCATCGCGACGGCCGGCGAATGCAGCCGGTCGGTGCGCGTGATGATCCCGAAATCGTCCATCCGGCAATCCATCTCCAGCGGCAGCACCGTGACGATCCCGTGCCGCGCGTAGTAGCGCGCGACGTCCTCGGCCAGCACCGCGATCATGTCGCTCTGTTCGAGCAGCTGCGTGATGAACAGCAGCGCGGAGGTCTCGACGAGGTTCGCCGGCGGCGCGAGGCTCGCGCGCTGAAAGACGAGTTCGAAGCGGTGGCGCAGCACGCTGCCGGCCGGCGGCACGACCCACGCGGCGCGCTGTACGTCCGCGAGCGACAGCGGCGCCTGCGCGAGCAGCGGATGGCCCGTCCGCACG
Source organism: Burkholderia lata (assembly GCF_902499335.1). Lineage (GTDB taxonomy): Bacteria > Pseudomonadota > Gammaproteobacteria > Burkholderiales > Burkholderiaceae > Burkholderia > Burkholderia lata_B. The sequence continues at coordinate 135,334 of NZ_CABVQK010000009.1, forward strand.
ACGGCGGCCACCGGCTCGCCGGTCAGCGGTTCGTAGCGCAGGCGCAGCTTGTCGTGTTCGGCGGAGAGCCGGCCGAGCACGATGTCGATCTTCTCCTGCGCGAGATGTTCGAGCAGCACGTTGCTGGTGTCGATCTCGACCGAGACGTGCAGGCCTGCATGCGTGCCCTTCACGGCGGCGACGGCCGGCGGCACGAGCCGCAGGCCCGGCGACGTGATCGCCCCCACCGCCACATGGCCAAGATGGCCGGCCTTCAGCGCGGCCAGCTCCTCGTGCGCCTGGTCGAGGCTGCCGAGCGCCGCGCGCGCGTGGCGGATCAGCGCATCGCCGTACAGCGTTGGCCGCATCCCGCGCGGCAGGCGCTCGAACAGCACCGCGCCGATCGATTCCTCGAGTTCGCGCAGCAGCTTCGATGCGGCCGGCTGCGTCATGTTCAGCGCGGCCGCCGCGCGGTGAATGCTGCCTTCGTCGGCAAGCGCGACGACCAGCAGAAGCTGGCGCGTCTTCAGGCGGCCACGGTTTCCCCACGGGCTGGCATCGGGCATCGTACGGGTTTATATCGATATCGGAATTGATATCGTAATCGCCAAAAACGTCATTAGCCAGTTATCAAAATTCTGCCTAGACTGCGCCGGTATCCCGTCACCACAGGACTGACGATGTCGGCAACGAAACCCAGGCTGCGCTCCACCCAATGGTTCGGCACGAACGACAAGAACGGCTTCATGTACCGGAGCTGGATGAAGAACCAGGGCATCCCCGATCACGAGTTCGACGGCCGGCCGATCATCGGCATCTGCAATACGTGGTCCGAACTGACGCCGTGCAACGCGCACTTCCGCAAGCTCGCCGAGCACGTGAAGCGCGGGATCTCCGAGGCGGGCGGCTTCCCGGTCGAGTTCCCGGTGTTCTCGAACGGTGAATCGAACCTGCGCCCGTCGGCGATGCTTACGCGCAACCTCGCGTCGATGGACGTCGAGGAGGCGATCCGCGGCAACCCGATCGACGCGGTCGTGCTGCTCGCCGGTTGCGACAAGACGACGCCCGCGCTGCTGATGGGCGCGGCGAGCTGCGACGTGCCGGCGATCGTCGTGTCGGGCGGCCCGATGCTGAACGGCAAGCTCGAAGGCAAGAACATCGGCTCCGGCACGGCCGTGTGGCAACTGCACGAAGCGCTGAAGGCCGGTGAAATCGACCTGCATCACTTCCTGTCGGCCGAAGCCGGGATGTCGCGCTCGGCCGGCACCTGCAACACGATGGGCACCGCGTCGACGATGGCGTGCATGGCCGAGGCGCTCGGCGTCGCGCTGCCGCACAACGCGGCGATTCCGGCCGTCGATTCGCGCCGCTACGTGCTCGCGCACATGTCCGGCATCCGCATCGTCGAGATGGCGCTCGAAGGGCTCGTGCTGTCGAAGATCCTGACGCGCGCGGCGTTCGAGAACGCGATCCGCGCGAATGCGGCGATCGGCGGTTCGACCAACGCAGTGATCCACCTGAAGGCGATCGCGGGCCGCATCGGCGTGCCGCTCGAACTGGAAGACTGGATGCGCATCGGCCGCGACACGCCGACGATCGTCGACCTGATGCCGTCGGGACGCTTCCTGATGGAAGAGTTTTATTACGCGGGCGGCCTGCCGACGGTGCTGCGCCGGCTCGGCGAAGGCGGGCTGCTGCCGAACCCGGACGCGCTGACGGTGAATGGCAAGTCGCTGTGGGACAACGTGCGCGAAGCGCCGAACTACGACGACGAAGTGATCCGCCCGCTCGACCGGCCACTGATCGCGGACGGCGGGATCCGCATCCTGCGCGGCAATCTCGCGCCGCGCGGCGCGGTGCTGAAGCCGTCGGCGGCGAGCCCCGAGCTGCTCAAGCATCGCGGCCGCGCGGTCGTGTTCGAGAACCTCGAACACTACAAGGCGACGATCAACGACGAGGCGCTCGACGTTGATGCCAGCTCGGTGATGGTGCTGAAGAACTGCGGGCCGCGCGGTTATCCGGGGATGGCCGAGGTCGGCAACATGGGGTTGCCGCCGAAGCTGCTGCGCCAGGGCGTGAAGGACATGGTGCGGATTTCCGACGCGCGGATGAGCGGCACCGCGTACGGCACGGTCGTGCTGCACGTCGCGCCGGAAGCCGCCGCCGGCGGGCCGCTCGCGGCCGTGCGCAACGGCGACTGGATCGAGCTCGACTGCGAGGCCGGCACACTGCACCTCGACATTACGGATGACGAACTGCAGCGCCGCCTGTCGGACGTCGATCCGACCGCGGCGCCGGGCGTGGCCGGCCAGCTCGGCAAGGGCGGCTACGCACGGCTGTACATCGATCACGTGCTGCAGGCCGACGAGGGGTGCGACCTCGACTTCCTGGTCGGCACGCGCGGCGCGGACGTGCCGAGCCATTCGCATTGAGCGGCTGCGCGGCAGCCGGTTGCGGGCTTTTTCCTGGCCCGCGCAACGTGAAACCGTAAACGCATGACGGCCGATCGTCACCGAGGCCGAAGCAGGATGCGAACCATGACATCGAGCAGCACGCCGCGCTATCGCGGCATCTTCCCCGTCGTTCCGACGACGTTTGCCGACACCGGCGAACTCGACCTCGCGAGCCAGAAGCGCGCGGTCGATTTCATGATCGACGCGGGCTCCGACGGGCTGTGCATCCTCGCGAACTTCTCCGAGCAGTTCGCGATCACCGACGACGAACGCGACGTGCTCACGCGCACGATCCTCGAACACGTCGCGGGCCGCGTGCCGGTGATCGTCACGACGTCGCATTACAGCACGCAGGTGTGCGCGGCGCGCAGCCTGCGTGCGCAGCAGCTCGGCGCGGCGATGGTGATGGCGATGCCGCCGTATCACGGCGCGACGTTCCGCGTGCCGGAAGCGCAGATCTTCGAGTTCTATGCGCGCGTGTCCGACGCGATCGCGATCCCGATCATGGTCCAGGACGCACCCGCGAGCGGCACCGCGCTGTCTGCCCCGTTCCTCGCGCGGATGGCGCGCGAGATCGAGCAGGTCGCGTACTTCAAGATCGAGACGCCGGGCGCCGCGAACAAGCTGCGCGAGCTGATCCGGCTCGGCGGCGATGCGATCGAGGGGCCGTGGGACGGCGAGGAGGCGATCACGCTGCTCGCCGATCTCCACGCGGGCGCGACCGGCGCGATGACGGGCGGCGGGTTTCCGGACGGGATCCGGCCGATCCTCGAAGCGTGGCGCGACGGCAGGCATGACGATGCCTACGCGTGCTATCAGGCATGGCTGCCGCTGATCAATCACGAGAACCGCCAGTCCGGGATCCTCACCGCGAAGGCGCTGATGCGTGCGGGCGGCGTGATCGCGTGCGAGCGGCCGCGGCATCCGATGCCGGAACTGCATCCGGACACGCGCGCGGAACTGCTCGCGATCGCGCGCCGGCTCGATCCGCTCGTGCTGCGCTGGGCGCACTGAACGACCACCGAACGATTCGCGAAGGAGGCATGCACGATGAGTGATCAGGTTTCGCTGGGTGTCGTCGGCGTCGGCAAGATCGCGCGCGACCAGCATCTGCCGGCGATCGACGCCGAACCGGGCTTCAGGTTGACCGCGTGCGCGAGCCGCCACGCGGAAGTCGCCGGCGTGCGCAACTATCGCGACCTGCGCGCACTGCTGGCCGCCGAGCGCGAGCTCGACGCCGTGTCGCTGTGCGCACCGCCACAGGTGCGCTACGCGCAGGCGCGCGCCGCGCTCGAAGCGGGCAAGCACGTGATGCTCGAAAAACCGCCGGGCGCGACGCTCGGCGAAGTGGCCGTGCTGGAGGCGCTCGCGCGCGAGCGCGGCCTCACGCTGTTCGCGACCTGGCATTCGCGCTGCGCGAGTGCGGTGGAGCCCGCCCGTGCATGGCTCGCGACGCGCGCGATCCGCGCGGTGCAGGTGCGCTGGAAGGAAGACGTGCGGCGCTGGCATCCCGGGCAGCAATGGATCTGGGAGCCGGGCGGCCTCGGCGTGTTCGATCCGGGTATCAACGCGCTGTCGATCGTCACGCGGATCCTGCCGCGCGAGCTGGTGCTGCGCGAGGCGACGCTCATCGTGCCGAGCGACGTGCAGACGCCGATTGCCGCTGAACTCGATTGCGTGGATACCGACGGCGTGCCGGTACGTGCGGAATTCGACTGGCGGCACGGCCCGGTCGAGCAATGGGAGATCGCGGTCGACACCGCCGACGGCGTGCTCGCGATCAGCCGCGGCGGCGCGCAGTTGTCGATCGCGGGCGAGCCGGTCGAGATCGGGCCAGAGCGCGAGTATCCGGCGCTGTATGCGCACTTCCATGCGCTGATCGCGCGTGGCGAAAGCGACGTCGACGTACGGCCGTTGCGGCTCGTCGCCGATGCATTCCTGTTCGGCCGACGCGTACAGACCGAAGCGTTCGGCCGCTGACCACGCGGGCGCGCTGCGGCGCGATCACGCACGACGAATCATTACGGCATGAGCCGACACAAAGGAGACACCGCATGAACCGCACGACCCACTCGATTCGCCGCCATACGTTGCGTGCGCTCTTGGCTGCGCTTTGCATCGCACCGCTCGGCATGCAGGGCGCCGCGCGCGCCGACGCGCCGCTGAAGATCGGCTTCCTGGTGAAGATGCCGGAGCAGGCCTGGTTCATCAACGAGCAGAACGCGGCATCCGCGCTGGGCCAGAAGCAGAATTTCTCGGTCGTGAAGATCGGCACGCCCGACGGCGAGAAGGTGCTCGCCGCGATCGACAACCTCGGCTCGCAGGGCGCGCAGGGCTTCGTGATCTGCGCGCCGGACGTGCGCCTTGGCCCGGCGATCGCCGCGCGCGCGAAGCGCTACAACATGAAGTTCGTGACGGTCGACGACCAGCTCGTCGATTCGACCGGCAAGCCGCTGCCGAACGTGCCGCACCTCGGGATGTCGGCGACCAAGATCGGCAACCAGGTCGGCCAGGCCATTTCCGATGAGATGAAGCGGCGCGGCTGGAAACCCGAGGAAGTCGGCGCGCTGCGGATCACGAACAACGAGCTGCCGACCGCGAAGCTGCGTACCGACGGCGCGACGCAGGCGCTGCTCGCGAACGGCTTCCGCAAGGAGAACATCTTCGACGCGCCGCAGAAGACGACCGACGACGAAGGCGGCTTCAGCGCGGCCGCACCCGTGCTCGCGCGCCATCCGAACGTGAAGAAATGGGTGGTCTACGCGCTGAACGAGGAAACCGTGCTCGGCGCGGTGCGTGCGACCGAGCAGCTGCACATCCCGGCGGCCGACGTGATCGGCGTCGGCATCAACGGCGCGGGCGAGGCGTTCGCCGAATTCCAGAAGAAGGAGCCGACCGGCTTCTTCGGGACGATCGCGGTCAGCTCGACGAACCACGGCAAGGACAGCACGCAGAATCTCGTCGAGTGGATTCGCGACGGCAAGACGCCGCCGGCCGACACGCAGACGAGCGGCAAGCTGATGACGCGCGCGAACTGGCAGGCCGTGCGCGCCGAGCTCGGCATCTGAGCGCACGAGGCGAGAACGCGATGACGACGCAGACGATGACGGCCGTATCCGGCAACGACGGCGATACCGGCGGCGATGCCGGCGCGTCGCGGCCGGGCGGCCCGCTGCTCGCGCTCGACGGCATCACGGTGACGTTCCCGGGCGTGCGCGCGCTCGATGCCGTGTCGCTGTCGGTGCGCGCGGGCGAAGTGCACGGGCTGATGGGCGAGAACGGCGCGGGGAAGTCGACGCTGCTGAAGGTGCTGTCCGGCGTGAACCAGCCGCAGGCCGGCACGCTGACGCTGAACGGCACGGTGCAGCGCTTCGCGTCGACGCGCGCGGCGCTGGAGGCCGGCATCGCGATCATCTACCAGGAGCTGCATCTGGTGCCCGAGCTGACGGTCGCCGAGAACCTGATGCTCGGGCAGCTGCCGAGCCGGCTCGGCGTGGTCGACGAACGCACGCTCGCCGCGCGCGCACTCGATGCGCTGGAGCGGCTCGGCGAGCACATCGATCCGGGCATCCCGGTGAAGTATCTGTCGATCGGCCAGCGCCAGATGATCGAGATCGGCAAGGCGTTGATGCGCGACGCGCGCGTGATCGCGTTCGACGAGCCGACGAGTTCGCTATCCGCGCGCGAGACCACGCAACTGTTCCGGATCATCCGCGCGCTGCGCGCGGAAGGCCGCGCGATCATCTACGTCACGCACCGGATGGAAGAGGTGTATGAACTGTGCGACCGCGTGACGGTGTTTCGCGACGGCCGCCGCATCGACACGTTCGATTCCGTCACCGATCTCGACCGCGACCGGTTGATCGGCTGCATGGTCGGCCGCTCGATCGAGGACGTGTACGGCTACCGGCCGCGCCCGGCCGGCGACGTGCTGATCGAGGCGAAGGGGCTCGCGGGGCCCGGGTTGTCCGAGCCCGTGTCGTTCACCGCGCGGCGCGGCGAGATCGTCGGCTTCTTCGGGCTCGTCGGCGCGGGCCGCTCGGAACTGATGAAGCTGCTGTACGGCGCCGCGCGCCCGAGCGCGGGGCACGTCGAGCTGAACGGGAAGCGGGTCGCATTCGGGAGCCCGCGCGACGCGGTGCGCGCCGGCCTCGCGCTGTGCCCGGAAGACCGCAAGCAGGAAGGCATCGTCGCGATCGCGTCGGTGGCCGACAACCTGAACATCAGTGCGCGCCGGCATTTCAGCCCGGCGCGGATGCTGCTCGACGCACGGCGCGAACGCGAGCTTGCGCAACGCTACATCGAACGGCTCGCGATCAAGACCCGCGACGGCGACACGCCGATCGGCGCGCTGTCCGGCGGCAACCAGCAGAAGGTCGTGCTCGCGCGCTGGCTGGCCGAGCGTATCGACGTGTTCCTGATGGACGAACCGACACGCGGCATCGACGTCGGTGCACGCGCGGAAATCTACAACCTGTTCTACGAACTCGCGGAAGCGGGCCGCACGGTGATCCTCGTGTCGAGCGACCTGGCCGAGGTGATCGGCGTGTCGGACCGGATCGTCGTGATGAAGGAAGGACGGATCGCGGGCGAGGTCGCGAAGGCGCAGGCGACGCCCGATGCGCTGATCAAGCTCGCGCTGCCGCGCTAGCGCCCCGCAACGATCAACCGGAATGCAAATGACATGAGCCAGGCAATGCAACCCCAACGCACGTCCCCGTCCCCCGATGCTGCCGCCGTGCCCGCGCGAGCGCGCGGCGGTGTGTGGCAGCTGATTAACCGCTCCGGCATCGTGATGGTGTTTCTCGTGCTGTTCGCGACGCTGTCGCTGACCGTGCCGGACTTCCTCACGTCGCGCAACATCCAGGGCCTGCTGTTGTCGGTCACGCTGATCGGCTCGATCGCGGTGACGATGATGTTCGTGCTCGCGCTCGGCGAGGTCGACCTGTCGGTCGCGTCGATCGTCGCGTTCTCGGGCGTCGTCGCGTCGACGCTGATCACCGCGACGCACAGCGTCGTGCTCGGCATCGCGGGCGGCGTGCTCGCGGGCGGTGCGGTCGGGCTCGTCAATGGCGTGCTGATCGCGCGGTGGCGGATCAACTCGCTGATCGTCACGCTCGCGATGATGGAAGTCGTGCGCGGGCTCGCGTTCATCACGTCGAACGGCGACGCGGTGATGATCTCCGAGGAGCGCTTCTTCGATCTCGGCGGCGGGTCGTTCCTCGGCATCTCGTATCCGATCTGGAGCAACATCGTCGGCTTCGTCGTGTTCGGCTTCCTGCTGCGCAAGACGGTGTTCGGCAAGAACGTGCTGGCAGTGGGCGGCAACGGCGAAGCAGCGCTGCTCGCGGGGCTGCCGGTGATGCGCATCAAGATCACCGTATTCGTGCTGCAGGGGCTCGTGACGGGCTTCGCGGGCGTGATGCTCGCGTCGCGGATGAGCCTCGGCGATCCGAAGACGTCGGTCGGCCTTGAACTCGGCGTGATCTCCGCGTGCGTGCTCGGCGGCGTGTCGCTGACGGGCGGCGTCGCGACGATCTCCGGCGTGCTGGTCGGCGTGCTGATCATGGGCTCGGTGCAGGATGCGATGAGCCTGCTGAACGTACCGACGTTTTACCAATATCTGATACGCGGCGGAATTCTGTTGCTCGCGGTGCTGTTCGACCAGTATCGTCGCAACCAGCGGCGCGCGATGAAGATCTGACGAAAGCGCGGATGCCTGCGAATGCGACAAATATCGGGAGACGGAATGCAACAGATTGATCCGGCCGCGTCGGCGACGCTGCTGGCGGACACCCGCAACACGCTCGGCGAAGGCGCGACGTGGTGCGACAGGACGCACGCGCTGTACTGGGTGGACATCGAAGGCGCGCAACTGTGGCGCTGCCGCGCGGACGGTTCGGACCTTGCGCACTGGCCGATGCCCGAACGGCTCGCATGTTTCGCACTGACGCACGATCCGGACGTGCTGCTCGTCGGGCTGGCGACGCATCTCGCGTTCTTCGACCTGCGCAGCGGCGCGTTCATGCGAATCGTCGACGTCGAGCCCGAGCTGCCGACGCGGCTGAACGACGGGCGTTGCGATCCGTCCGGCGCGTTCGTGTTCGGGATGAAGGATGAAGGTAGCGAGCCGCCGCGCGCGGTCGGCGGGTTCTATCGGCTCAATGCCGACCTCACGCTGGAGCGGCTCGCGTTGCCGCCGGCCGCGATCGCGAACAGCATCGCGTTTTCGCCGGATGGGTCGAAGATGTATTTCTGCGATTCGCTCGTGCGAGAAATTCTCGTGTGCGATTACAGCCGCGCCGGTGTGGCCGGTGTACGGCCGTTCGCACGGCTGACCGATGCGGACGGTGACCCGGACGGCTCGACGATGGACCGCGACGGCGGCCTGTGGAACGCGCAGTGGGGCGGCCGGCGGGTGGTGCGCTACGCGGCGGACGGCGTCGAGACGGAACGCATTACGGTGCCGACCGCGCAGCCGAGCTGCGTGGCGCTCGACGGCGAAGGCCGCCTGTACGTGACGAGCGCGCGCATCGGGTTGAGCGACGACGCGCTGGCCGGCGACCCGCATGCGGGCGGCGTGTTCGTCGCGCAGACGCGGCATGCGGGGATGGCGACCGCGCGGTTTGCGGGTACGCCGCGTAGCTGATTGCGTACGGGATGCCGTTCATGGGATGCCGCTGACGCAGCGGGATTCGCGGGGAGGCCAGCAGTCCGTCATGCACGCGTGAGCACGCAGCGGCTGTCCGGCATGACTGGAACGCCCCGTTCGCCTCCCGACGTGCTGGTAAGATGGCCCGCAATCCCATCCAGCCCGCGCCATGAGCTCCACCCCGACCAAGCCCGCGAACCCGAAGAACGCCACGAAGAACACCGCCCGCGCCACGGGCGACAAGCCGAAAGCGCGCGTGCAACAACGCCTGACCTACGTGATCGGCGGTCTCGACCGGCTGCTGCGCCGTCACATGACCGACGCGCTCGCGCCGCTCGGCATCACGCTCGCGCAATACACGGCGCTGTCGGTGCTCGAGGCGCGCGGCGCATCGTCGAACGCGCAGTTGGCCGAGCGCTCGTGGATCACGCCGCAATCGGCGAACGAGGTGATGAGCGTGATGGCCGCCCGCGGTTTCGTCACGCGCGAAGCCGACCCGTCACACGGCCGCATCATCCTGCTGAAGCTGACCGACGCAGGCGCGGCGATGCTGCGCGAATGCGAAGCCGTGCTGCGCCCGCTCGAGGCGCGCATGCTCGGCGACATCCCGGCCGACGACGCGGCGCACGTGCAGCGCGCGCTCGAACTGTTCTCGCGCAACCTGCGCGGCTGATCCGTTCCCGACCCCTCACGACGCGCGGCCCGGGGCGGCGCGCGTCCGCTTCGCTTTCCCGCCGACGGTCGCCCGACCGTTCCCCGATTCCACCGTTTCCGCCGCTTTCCGATCCGGGTTTACACCGGCGCTCGTGCCGCTTGCAATATCAGGTAGCCTGATATTAAATGAAGCCGTCCGCAGCAGGAATGCTGCGCACCGAATCGCACAGGAACGAACGACAGGAAACGATATGAGCAAGTACGACAACCGCTGGCAGACCGTTGAAGTGAAGGTGGAGGCCGGCATCGCGTGGGTCACGCTGAACCGCCCGGACAAGCGCAATGCGATGAGCCCGACGCTCAACCAGGAGATGCTGCAGGCACTCGACGCGGTCGAATTCGACGACGAAGCGAAGGTGCTCGTCCTCACCGGCGCGGGCGCCGCATGGACGGCCGGCATGGACCTGAAGGAATACTTCCGCGAGATCGACGGCGGCTCCGACGCGATGCAGGAAAAAGTGCGCCGCGACGCATCGGAATGGCAGTGGCGCCGCCTGCGGATGTACAACAAGCCGACCATCGCGATGGTGAACGGCTGGTGCTTCGGCGGCGGTTTCTCGCCGCTCGTCGCGTGCGACCTCGCGATCGCGGCTGAAGAAGCCGTGTTCGGGCTGTCGGAAATCAACTGGGGCATCCCGCCCGGCAACCTCGTCAGCAAGGCGATGGCCGATACGGTCGGGCACCGCCGCGCGCTGCACTACATCATGACCGGCGACACGTTCACCGGCGCGGAAGCCGCCGAGATGGGCCTCGTGAACAGCAGCGTGCCGCTCGCCGGGCTGCGCGACGCGACGATCGCGCTCGCCGCGCGGCTGATGGACAAGAACCCGGTCGTGCTGCGCGCGGCGAAGCACGGCTTCAAGCGCTCGCGCGAACTCACGTGGGAGCAGTGCGAGGACTACCTGTACGCGAAGCTCGATCAGGCGCAACTGCGCGATCCGGAACACGGCCGCGAACAGGGGCTGAAGCAGTTCCTCGACGACAAGACGATCAAGCCGGGCCTGCAGGCCTACAAGCGCTGACGCAACCCGACGAGAGATTGCATGGCAGGAGACAACATGATCGACAGACGGATGCTGATCGCCGGTGAGTGGTGCGCCGCCCGTGACGGGCGCACCTTCGACCGACTCAACCCCGCGACGGGCGCGCTGGCGTCACGCGCGCCGGCGGCCGGCCTCGCCGACGCCGACGCGGCGATCGACGCCGCGCACCGCGCGTTTCCCGCATGGTCGGCACTGGCGCCCACCGAGCGCCGCCGGCTGCTGCTGAAGGCAGCCGACCTGATGGACGCACGCATCGACGCGTTCATCGCGACCGGCGTGGCCGAAACCGGCGCGACGCCGGGCTGGATCGGCTTCAACGTGACGCTTGCGGCGAACATGCTGCGCGAGGCCGCGTCGATGACGACGCAGATCGCCGGCGACGTGATCCCGTCCGACGTGCCCGGCAACCTCGCGCTCGCGATGCGCGTGCCGTGCGGCGTCGTGCTCGGCATCGCGCCGTGGAATGCGCCGGTGATCCTCGGCACGCGAGCGCTGGCGATGCCGCTCGCGTGCGGCAACACGGTCGTGCTGAAGGCGTCCGAGGCGTGTCCCGGCGTGCACGCGCTGATCGGCGCGGTGCTGGACGAAGCGGGGCTCGGTGCGGGTGTCGTCAACGTGATTACGCATGCGGCGGCCGACGCACCCGAACTCGTCGAGCGGCTGATCGCGCATCCGCACGTGAAGCGCATCAACTTCACCGGGTCGACGCATGTCGGGCGCATCATCGCGCGCCACGCAGCGGCTCACCTGAAACCGGTGCTGCTCGAACTCGGCGGCAAGGCGCCCGTGCTCGTGCTGGACGATGCCGATCTCGACGCGGCCGTCGACGCGATTGCGTTCGGCGCGTTCTTCAACCAGGGGCAGATCTGCATGTCGACCGAGCGCGTGATCGTTGCGCGGCCGATCGCCGATGCGCTCGTCGAACGCCTCGCCGCGAAGGCGCGCACGCTGGTCGCGGGCGATCCGCTGGCCGGCCATCCGCTCGGCACGATGGTCGACGCGGCGGCTGCCGCGCGTGCAGCATCGCTCGTCGAAGACGCACGTGCGCATGGCGCGAATCTGCCGCTCGGCTGTCGCGTCGAAGGCGCGACGATGCAGCCGGCGATCGTCGATGGCGTGACGCGCGACATGCGCCTGTATCGTGAGGAATCGTTCGCGCCGGTCGTCGCGATCCTGCGCGCGGACAGCGACGACGAAGCGGTCGCGCTCGCGAACGACAGCGAGTTCGGGCTCTCGGCGAGCGTGTTCAGCCGCGATGTCGCGCGGGCGATGGCGGTCGCACGACGGATCGAATCGGGGATCTGCCACATCAACGGCCCGACCGTGCATGACGAAGCGCAGATGCCGTTCGGCGGCACGAAGGCGAGCGGCTACGGCCGCTTCGGCAGCCGTGCGTCGATCGCCGAATTCACCGAGCTGCGCTGGATCACCGTGCAGACCACGCCGCGTCACTACCCCATATGAACGACCCGACGATGAATGATGCGACGCTCGCCAGCGGGCCGGTGAACGACACGGACGGCGTGCGTTATCGCGCGGCGGCCGTCGCCGTGGGCGCGGCCGAGATTCGCCGCGCGGAAAACGGCGCGTGGTACCTGAGTTCGCGCGAACCGCTCGGCGACTACCCGATGCGCCTGACCGACTGCCTCGTGAACGGCGCGCAAGCGCATCCCGATCGCGTGCTGGCCGCGCGGCGCGGTGCCGACGGCCGCTGGGTCGAGATCACCTACGCACAGATGCTCGAACGCGCCCGCGCGCTCGGCCAGGGCCTCGTCGATCTCGGGCTGTCGGTCGAGCGTCCGCTCGCGGTGCTGTCCGGCAACGATCTCGAGCATCTGCAGTTGATGTTCGCGGCGATGCTGGCCGGCGTGCCGTACTCGCCGATCTCGCCCGCGTATTCGCTGGTGTCGACCGACTACGGCAAGCTGCGTCACACGCTCGGCGTGCTGCGGCCGGGCGCCGTATTCGTCGCCGAGCGCGCGCCGTTTGCACGTGCGCTCGACGCGACGTTGCCGGCCGATGCGGCGTTGATCGTCACAAGCGATGCCAATGTCGATGCCGAGGGCCGCGCGGTGCCGCTCTCGCGCCTTCTCGCCACAGCCCCGCGCACGATCGACACGATCCACGCGGCGGTCGGCCCCGATCATCTCGCGAAGATCCTGTTCACGTCCGGCTCGACGAAGCAGCCGAAGGCCGTGCCGACCACGCATCGGATGCTGTGCAGCAACCAGCAGATGCTGCGCCAGACGATGCCCGAACTGACGCGCGAACCGCCGGTGCTGGTCGACTGGCTGCCGTGGAATCACACGTTCGGCGGCAGTCACAATCTCGGCATCGCGCTGTACAACGGCGGGACGCTTTATATCGACGACGGCCGTCCGGTGCCGGGGCGCTTCGACGAAACCGTGCGCAACCTGCGCGAGATCGCGCCGACGATCTACTTCAACGTGCCGAAAGGCTGGGAAGAACTGACGGCCGCGCTCGAACGCGATGCCGCGCTGCGCGACACGTTCCTCTCGCGCGTGAAGCTGTATTTCTTCGGCGGCGCGGGCCTGTCGCAGGCCGCGTGGGACCGGCTCGACCGCGTGACCCATGCGCATTGCGGCGAGCGGATCCGGATCATGGCCGGCCTCGGGATGACGGAGGCGTCGCCGTCGTGCCTGTTCACGACGGGGCCGCTGATGCGCGCCGGCTATATCGGGCTGCCCGCGCCCGGCTGCGACGCGAAGCTCGTGCCGTGCGGCGGCAAGCTCGAACTGCGTTTCAAGGGGCCGAACGTGATGCGCGGCTACTGGCACGCGGACGTCGATCCGCGCGACGTGTTCGACGACGAAGGGTATTACCGCAGCGGCGACGCGGGGGTCTTTGTCGATCCGGAGCGGCCGGAGCTCGGGCTGTTGTTCGACGGGCGGCTGACCGAGGATTTCAAGCTGAGCAGCGGCACCTTCGTCAGCGTCGGGCCGCTGCGCGCGAACGCGGTGTCGAGCGGCGCGCCGTACGTGCAGGACGTGGTCGTCACCGGGATCAATCGCGACGACATCGGGCTGCTGGTGTTTCCGCGCGTCGATGCGTGCCGTGCGTTGGCGGGACTCGCCGCCGATGCCGCCATGACCGACGTGCTGCGCGCGCCTGCCGTGCGCGCGGTGTTCGAGAAGTGGCTCATCGAGTTGAACCGGCATGCGAGCGGCGGTTCGACGTTCGTCGCGCGCATCCGGTTGATCGACACCCCGCCGTCGCTCGATCGCGGCGAAGTGACCGACAAGGGTTCGCTGAACCAGGCGGCCGTGCAGCAGCATCGCACGGCGACGATCGACGCGCTGTACGACCCGGCGCGGCGCGATCCCGACGTGATTTACGCGTAACCGGAAGCATACCGAAGCAAGCAGGTACAACGACCGGCCGGCCACGACACCGGCAGGCATTCTTGCGGCCATTGAATCAGGCTGCCTGATAAAGACGGCCGTTCGGACGACACCTTGCGCGCCGCTTCGCCACTGGCCGGCGACGGCGCGCGGCGGCCGTTACCGGGCCGACCGACTACAAGACATGGGACTGGAGACAGGATGAACACTTACGTTGCCGAAAAACCCACGGTCGCGACCACGCTCGCGCTGTGTTTCGCGATCGCCCTCCTCGAGGGGCTCGACCTGCAGTCGGTCGGCGTCGCCGCGCCGCGCATGGCGCGCGAATTCGGGCTGAGCGTGTCGCAGATGGGTATCGCGTTCAGCGCCGGCACCTTCGGGCTGCTACCGGGCGCGATGCTCGGCGGGCGGCTCGCCGACCGGATCGGACGCAAGCGCGTGCTGATCGTGTCGGCCGCGCTGTTCGGGCTGCTGTCGATCGCCACCGCGCAGGTATCGACCTTCGCGATGCTCGTCGTCGTGCGCGTGCTGACCGGCATCGGCCTCGGCGGCGCGATGCCGAACCTGATCGCGCTGTCGTCCGAAGCGGTCGAGCCGCGCTCGCGCAGCAGCGCGGTGGCGACGATGTACTGCGGCATCCCGTTCGGCGGCGTGATCGCGTCGCTGATCGGCGTGCTGCTTGCCGGCGACACCGAGTGGCGGCACATCTTCTACGTCGGCGGCGTGGGGCCGCTGCTGCTCGTGCCGCTGCTGGCGTGGTTCCTGCCGGAGTCGCGCGCGTATCTCGACGTCGCCGGCACGCCGGCTGCGCGCACCAGTGTCGCGCGCACGCTGTTCGGCGACGGCCGCACGACGTCGACCGTCGCGCTGTGGGTCAGCTACTTCTGCACGCTGATCGTCCTGTACTTCCTGCTGAACTGGCTGCCGTCGCTGATGGCCGCGCGCGGGCTCGATCGCGAGCACGTCGGCCTCGTGCAGATCGCGTTCAACGTCGGCGCGGGGCTCGGCGCGCTCGGCATCGGTGCGGCGCTCGACCGGATGCGCGCGTCGCGCGTGGTCGGCGGCATGTACGTCGGGATCGTGCTGTCGCTCACCGCACTGGCGGCGGCGCCCGGCTTCGTGTCGCTCGCGGCCGCCGCGTTCGCGGCCGGGATGTTCGTGGTCGGCGGCCAGTCGGTGCTGTATGCGCTCGCGGCGATCTACTACCCGACCGCGATGCGCGGCACGGGTGTCGGCGCGGCGGTGGCCGTCGGCCGGCTCGGTTCCGTCGTTGGGCCGCTCGCGGCCGCGACGCTGCTGGCCGCCGGCCGCAGCGCGCCCGTCGTGATCGGCGCGAGCATCCCCGTCACGCTCGTCGCGGCCGTCGCCGCGCTGCTGCTGATTCGCCGCCCGCAAGCCGGCGACTGAGGGTTCGTTTTTATCAATGCACGCCGTCAGAGCGCGCTTACTCAAGGTCTGGAGACACAACGAAATGAAAACGAAGACAAGGAACGGCCTGCTGGCCGCCGGCGCGTGCTGCGCACTCGCCGCGCCGGTCGCGCACGCGCAGTCGAGCGTGACGCTGTACGGGATCATCGACACGGGCGTCGAATTCGTGTCGCACGCGAACGCGGCCGGCGACCACGTCGTGCGCATGCCGGGCGTGACGGGCGAGTTGCCGTCGCGCTGGGGGCTGCGCGGTGCCGAGGATCTCGGCGGCGGCTACCAGGCGGTATTCACGCTGGAAAGCGGCTTCAACGTGCGCGGCGGCGATCTCGGCCAGGGCGGCCGGCTGTTCGGGCGGCAGGCGTTCGTCGGGCTGAAGGGCGGCTTCGGCACGCTCGCGTTCGGCCGCCAGTACACGATGACCTACCTCGCGCTGCAGGGCGCGGACATCATCGGCCCGGACATCTACGGGCTCGGTTCGCTCGACGCGTATGTGCCGAACGGCCGCGCCGACAACGCTGTGACCTACGTCGGCACGTACCGCGGCGTGACGCTCGGCGCCGCGTATTCGTTCGGCCGCGACGGCGCGGGCACCGGCAACTCGCCGGGGCAGGGCACGTGCGCGGGGCAAGTGCCGGGCGACTCGGTGCAGTGCCGCAACTGGTCGGTGATGCTCAAGTACGACAGCGCGTATTTCGGTGCGGCGGCGTCGTACGAGGAGCAGCGCGGCGGCACCGGCGCGGCCGCGAACTTCTTCGACGGTATCGCGCCGGTCGCTTTCACCAGCAGCGGCGGCAAGGACGCGCGCACGCACGTGAGCGCGTACGCGCAGGCGGCCGGCGCGCGGATCGGCGCGGGCTGGATCGGGCGGCGCGTGTCGACCGGCTCACCGGCCGCAGCCGGCGCGCATTCGGACCTGTTCTTCGTCGGCGCGTCGTATGCGGTGAAGCCGGATGTCGTCGTCGACGGCGAAGGCTACCGGATCGTCAACAGCGCGCACGACACGCGCGCGACGATGGCCACGCTGCGCGCGACCTATCTGCTGACGAAGCGCACGGCGGTCTACGCGCAATCGTCGTATCTGTGGAACAGCGCGCATGCGCGCTACGCGGTCAGCGGCGGCGGGGCCGGTACGACACCCGGCGAAGGGATGGGGCAGCTCGGCGCGATGGTCGGCGTGCGGCACATGTTCTAATCCGGCAGCCTGACGAACGGGAGATATCTTGAACGGACAATCTGCATTCCTCTGCATTGCACCGCTGACCGCCGTGCTGCTCGCCGGTTGCGGCGGCGACGATTCGGTGAACGCCGTACCGACGCACCTGAGCGCCGCGACACCGGCCGCGATGGCGCAGACCTGCGACGCGCTCGCCGCGAAGCTCGCGTATGCGAACACGTTGTTCACGTCGGTGACGACCGCGGCCGCCGGCGCGCTCACGGTGGCCGGCAAGCCGATCGCCGAGCACTGCGTGATCGAAGGGAAGATGAGCGAGCGCGTGAGCACGGTGGACGGCAAGACCTATGCGATCGGCTTCGAAATGCGCTTGCCGAAGGCGTGGAACGGCCGCTTCTTCTACCAGGCGAACGGCGGGCTCGACGGCAACGTCGTGACCGCGACCGGCGAGATCGGCGGCGGCGGGCCGCTGACCGACGCGCTGAACCAGGGCTTCGCGGTGATCAGCTCGGATTCCGGGCACAGCGCCGCGCAGAACCCGCTGTTCGGCATCGATCCGCAGGCGCGCATCGACTACGGCTACGGCGCGGTCGATGCGCTCACGCCGATGGCGAAGCAGGTGATCCGGCTCGCGTACGGCAAGGCGCCCGACCGCAGCTATTTCGAAGGCTGCTCGAACGGCGGCCGTCACGCGATGGTCACGGCGGTGCGCAACCCGGCCGACTACGACGGCATCATCGCGGGCGATCCGGGTTTTCATCTGCCGAAGGCGGCGATCGGCGAAATGTACGGCGCGCAGCAGTTCGCGAAGATCGCATCGGCGACCGGATCGAACGGGCTGCCGGATATCCGCAGCGGCTTCACCGATGCGGAGCGGCAGTTCGTCGGCGCGAAGATCGTCGAGAAGTGCGATGCGCTCGACGGCGCGGCCGACGGGATGGTGCAGGACGTCGCCGCGTGCCAGGCGCACTTCAGCGTCGAGTCGGACATCCCGACCTGCGCGAACGGCACGCGCACCGGTGCGTGCCTGACGACCGCGCAAAAGAGCGCGCTCGAGAACGTGTTCACGGGCGCACGCAACAGCGCGGGCACGGCGCTTTACGCGGGCTTTCCGTACGATCCGGGCATCGCCGGCAGCGGCTGGGCCGCGTGGAAGCAGTCGAATTCGATCACGCTCGACCCGGCCGCGATGGCGTTCACGTTCATGACGCCGCCGAAAACCGCCGCGACGCTCGCGAACCTGCCCGGTTTCGCGCTCGGCTTCGACATGGACAACGACGCGCCGGCGATCTTCGCGACCAACGGGGTGTACACGCAATCCGCGTGGTCGTTCATGACGCCGCCCGACGAGACCAACCTGTCCGCGCTGAAGGCGCGCGGTGCGAAGCTGCTCGTCTATCACGGCACGGGCGACCCGGTGTTCTCGTTCGACGATACGCGCGACTGGTATGCACGGGTCGCGCAGGCGAACGGCGGCGATGCGTCGGATTTCGCGCGCTTCTATCCGGTGCCGGGGATGAACCACTGCTCGGGCGGGCCGGCGGCCGACCAGTTCGACCTGCTGACGCCGCTCGTCGCGTGGGTCGAGCAGGGGCAGGCACCCGCTGCGGTGGTGGCTGCCGCACGCGATGCGACGAACGCGGTGCCGAATGCGGACGTGCCCGCGTCGTGGGGCGCGGGGCGCACGCGGCCGCTGTGCCCGTATCCGCAGGTGGCGCGCTACAACGGGTCGGGCGACGTGAATTCGGCGGCGAGCTTCAGTTGCCGCTGACGTAGCCGTCGATGGGAGGCGGCCGGCGTGCGCCATTGCATGCCGGCCGCCTCATGTGTGCAAACGCTCACTCACTCGCCCGGTTCGACCGGCACCTCGAGCCCGACCTTCACGCGGCTCATGCTCACCAGCGTCTTGAACCGCTTCACGTTGTTGTTCGCAAAGAACAGCTCGCGCGTGAGCGCGTTGTACTGATCCATGTTCCGCACGGCCAGGATCAGCACGAAATCCCATTCCCCCGTCACGTAGTAGCACTGCTGGATCTGCGGGCAGCGCTCGAAGGTGCGCTTCATCGCGTCGAGCTGGTCGATCTGCTCGCTTTCGACCTCGACGTTGACGACGATCGTCAGCGGATGATCGACCTTGTCCGGCGCGACCACGGCCGTGTAGCGCTCGATCACGCCATCGTCCGCGAGACGTTTCAGGCGCCGGTTCACGGCCGCGGTCGACAGGTTGACGCGTGCGCCGAGTTCGCTTTGCGGCGTTTGCGCATCGCGCTGGATTTCCATCAGCAGCTTGCGATCGAACGCATCGAGTGGGGTGGTCATGATGGCGCGTGAAGCCTCGAAAGAATGAGAAATTTTTGCGTGACGGCCACCGAATTGGCGATTTTATTGACCGGCATGCGCAATATTATTTTTCGAACCGGCGGCGCGTGCAACCCGTGCGCGCCCGACCGGAACCGACTCACGGAGTGCCGCCCGTCATGCTGATCGCCAACCCCCGCGCATCGCGCGCCGCCTATCCCCACGCGCTGCGCCGCGTGATGAACATCGCATCGGCCGACGAAAGCGGCGCGTGGCTGTCGCACTGGCCGCTCGTCGGCAACGCACGCACGCCGCTGCGCACGCTGCCGGATCTCGCCGCGCGGCTCGGCGTCGCGAGCGTCAGCGTGAAGGACGAGTCGTGCCGCTCGCCGCTCGGCAGCTTCAAGGCGCTCGGCGCGCCGATCGCGCTGGTGCGGCTCGTGAAGCGCCTGCGGCGCACGCAGGATCTCGATCCGCAAGGGCTCGTCACCGGCCGCTATGCGGCGGAGCTGGCCGACCTGACGGTGATCAGTGCGACCGACGGCAATCACGGCCGCGCGCTGGCTGCGGCCGCACGTGCGATTGGCTGCGGGTGCGTGATCGTGCTGCACGCGAACGTCGACGCCGAGCGCGAACGCGCGATCTCGGCGTACGGCGCGCGGATCGTGCGCATCGCGGGGAACTACGACGAATCGGTCGTCTGCGCGGCGCAGCTCGCGCAGGCGAACGGCTGGTATGTCGTGTCGGATACGTCGTACGACGGCTACGAGGCGATTCCGCGCGACGTAATGCAGGGCTACGGCGTGATCGCCGCCGAGGCCGCCGCACAGGCGGCGCAGGACGACGGGCGGCCGTTCACGCACGTGTTGCTGCAGGGCGGCGTGGGCGGCCTCGCCGCAGGCGTCGCGAGTTACCTGTGGGAGCGCGACGGCGTGCAGCGGCCGCACTTCATCGTGGTCGAGCCGCGCCAGGCCGACTGCCTGTACCAGAGTGCGCTGGCAGGGCGTGCGTCCAAGGCGACCGGCAGCGTCGATTCCGTGATGGCCGGGCTGGCGTGCGGCGAGGCGTCGCCGCTCGCATGGGATTTCCTCGAGATGTGCATCGACTACTTCATGCTGATCGACGATGAAGACGCGGTGCAGGCGATGCGCGGCCTCGCGGCCGGCAGCGAACGCGACGTGCCGCTCGTGGCCGGCGAATCGGGCGCGGCCGGCGTCGCGGGACTGGAAGTGCTGATGCGCGACCCGGTGCTGGCACGGCAGGTGGGGCTCGACGCGCATTCGCGCGTGCTGGCGATCAATACCGAAGGCGCGACGGCGCCGTCCGTGTACCGGAACTGCGTCGGCGAGACGGCCGATGCCGTGCTCGCGCGGCAGCGCGACTGGCTGGACCGCGCGGCAGTGGCGGCCTGAACGACATCGCGACCGATCCCGACCGACTACGACTGACGAGGCAAACGCCATGGACGCAACCGAAGAAAGCACGCTGCAGGGGCAAATGAAGACCTGGCGCCGCCACCTGCACCAGCATCCGGAAACGGGTTTCGAAGAGGTGAGTACGTCGGACTACGTCGCGCGCATCCTGACGACGCTCGGGCTCGACGTGCATCGCGGGATCGGCGGCACGGGGCTCGTCGCGAACCTGACGGCCGGCACCGGCAAGCGCGCGATCGGCATCCGTGCCGACATGGACGCGCTGAACATCGCCGAGCACGCGCCGGGCCGCGAACATGCGTCGCGCACGCCCGGCAAGATGCATGCATGCGGGCACGACGGCCACATGTCGATGGTGCTCGGCGCCGCGCAGCTGCTGGCCGAGCGCAAGGATTTCGACGGCACCGTGCGTTTCATTTTCCAGCCGGCCGAGGAGCATGGCCGCGGCGCGAAGGCGATGATGGCCGACGGGCTGTTCGAGCGCTTCCCGGTCGACGCGATCTTCGGCGCGCACAACATGCCGGGGATGCGCGCGGGCACGTTCTCGACGCGTGCCGGCGGCATCATGGCGAGCGAAGACAATTTCGTGATCCGGATCGACGGACGCGGCACGCATGCGGCGCGCCCGCACATGGGCATCGATCCGATCGTGATCGGCGCGCAGGTCGTGCTCGCGCTGCAGACGATCGTGTCGCGCAATCTCGACCCGGGCCAGCAGGCCGTGATCTCGTGCACGGAGTTCATCACCGACGGGCTGCGCAACGTGCTGCCGTCGACGGTGACGATCAAGGGCGACACGCGCAGCTATTCGCGCGACGTGCAGGCGCTGCTGGCCACGCGGATGCGCGAGATCAGCGAAGGGATCTGCCGCACGCACGGCGCGGCCTGCACGTTCGAGTACACGCACGAGTTCGCGCCGACGGTGAATTCGCCGGAATGGGTCGACACGGCCGTGCAGGCCGCGGCGCAGGTGGCGGGCGCGGAGAACGTGGACGCGAACGTCCAGCCGATGATGATCTCGGAAGACTTCGGCGCGTTCCTGCAGGCGGTGCCCGGCAATTTCGTGTTCATCGGCAACGGGGAGGCCGCCGGGCGCGGCGGCGTGCCGCTGCATAACGCGGGCTACGACTTCAACGACGAGATCCTGTCGATCGGCGCGCGGTATTTCGAGGCGGTGGCGCGGCTCGCGCTGCGCGAGCCGCGCCCCGTGCGGTGAGCGACGACCGCCGATCACCGGCTTCCGAAGCGGAACGCGTGACCGGCGATCCGGACCGCCCGGCCTCGGGGCGCTGCCGTCTATCGGGTCGCCTTGTCGGACGCCGAGTAAACCTTGCGCCCGCTGACCCAGGTTTCCAGCACCGGGATGTCGCGCAACTGATAAGGATTTCCCGGTTTGGCCAGCAGGGGATCCTGTTCCAGGATCACGAGGTCGGCCTGTTTCCCTTCCTTCAGGGAGCCGACCTGATCGTCCAGGTGGCATTGCCAGGCCGCGTCGATGGTCACCGCGCGCAGCGCTTCGGACGGGCTCAGGCATTCCGCTTCATTCAACACCGCATGCTCCGGGTCGGCTTCCATTACCCGCCCGATTGCCTGGTCCATATAGCGCAATGGCCCCAGCGGAGAGACGAAGCGATCGCTGTGCAGGCTGATGCGAAGACCTTCACGCTGCGCCGACTTGCATCGATCGAGCTTCTGCGCGCGTTCTTCGCCCAGGATGGTTTTCTGGAACGCGCGTCCCCAGTAGCCGACATGGCCGATCAGAAAGCTGGGCGAGACGGACAGACGCTTCATTGTGCGCAGGTCGTCATCGCTGAGCAGCGACGCATGCTCGATCCGGTGACGCAACTCGATCGGTGCCTTGGTGGGGTGGGGCGGGACTGACGGCGGGACCGGCAGCGGGGGCGGGACCTTGCTCAGCGCCAGCTGGTAGGCAGCCAGTACATTGGCGATGGCTTCGTCGCCATTGGCATGGGTCAGGACCGGCCATTCGGCTGCAACGACCTCCTGCATGATTTGACCCAGTGTTTCGATCGGGTTGAAGTTGAACAGACCATTCGGTCCCACGCCGGGAACGCTGTGTTGTTCGCAACACGTGTAGGGCTGGCGTTGCAGGCCGGTCAACCCCTGGTTGGAGCCGTCGGCAATCAGTTTCATGGCCCGGATGGTGAACAACTCCTCGGGCTGGCTGTCCAGTTGAGGTTTGAATTGATTCAGCCACAATTGCCGGAGGTAGCTATTGCCGAACAATGCCGCACCCACACGAACCGTCATCAATCCGGTTTTCGCCAGCGCCTGCATCAGGACGACTTCGTAAAACCCTATCCCCATTCCCAGGCCGGCATCGAACAGGGTGGTGATGCCACGCTTGTTCGCGTCATGCAGAATGTCGCGGATCTTGCTCAACAGTTCGACCGGCTTCGGCTGCGGCATGCACTTCATCACCTGGACGACTTGCGATTCGGTCAGCACGCCCTTGGTCTTGTTGTCCTCAAGCCCGGCGGCTTTCAACGCGGCGCTGTTGGCGTAGCCGAGATGCCCGGACGCATTCACCAGGAACAGGCAGATGTCCGTGCTGATTTTGTTCAGCCAATCACTGTCGATATCCAGCCATTCGCTCATCAGCGATGGATCGACGCCGATTCCGCTCACCCATTGTTCATTCAGATTCCTTGCATTCCGGACGGCATCGTTCAGCCGGGCGGTGATATAGGTTTCGCCATAATCGCGGCGCAGCCGTTGATTTTCGAAAGGTGACAGGTCGATCCAGGGTTTGGTTTCGAACACCGCGCTGGGCAGGATATGCATGTGCGGGTCGATCAGGCCGGGAAGCAAGGTCTGATTGTCCTTGAGCCCCTGCTCGCGCGCGTCGGGAAAATTTTCGCGGACGCGTCGACGCACGTCATCCAGCGTCCCGGCGGCGATGACCTTGTGGTCGGCGATACCCAGCGCGTCGACCTGCTTGCTGGTGTCTTCCGGGTCCGGATAGATATGTCCACCGTGGAAGATCACGGCTTCGGGCGCTCGATGTGCTTCCAGCAGGCTCAATTCCTTGAGCAGATCCTGCCATTCGTGTTCGCCCTGGCCAAGGGCGGTTGCGACCAAATGAGGGCTGCAGCATGCACATCCGAGCTGGTGTCGATGGAACATGATTGAATCCTTTTTGGTTTCTGATGCGTTGGATTGATTTGCTGTCCGTCGCCTATCATTTCGGAATTCGAAATATTTTGAAGAACAAGACACCGGGTATCGCCATACGGCATCGATGTGACTTGTTTCGGGAACCCCGCCCGAGCATGACGCGGACACAGCATCGACGCGATGGTGCCGAGACCATGAAGCGTCAATGCTGAATCGTATGTATAAACACGGCTTGCATACGGATCAAGATCAAAATCCTTACACGTTCTGACGGCTTGCGGGATTCACGATGGTCAACCCGAAGGTCGCGCCGGGTGGCACGCCGGCTACGTTTGGAAGATCACCCGGGTCAGGCCGTGGAGCAGCGGCTTCGGCGAGAAGATCACCCGGGTCAGGCCGTGGAGCAGCGGCTTCGGCGAGATCAATGCCCTGAAGAGCAGCAGGGACGCGCCGGCCCGAAACGGGCGCCATGCCGGCGTGCTCGTGTCGCTGTTCAAGCCCGCCGCGGCGTCGGGCGATGGCGAGCAGATCGGGCGGTAAGCGGGCCCGCGAACCGGAGGGCCCGCGGGCGACGCATGGCGCGAGCCGACGCGCGCATTCGCCCGTTGCGTCACCCCATCACACCAATTCGCCGAGACACGCGTCGAACTGCGTGACAAGCCGGTCGACATCATCGGCCGTCGTCTGCGGACACACGAGCATCATGTTGTGGAACGGCGTGATCAGCACGCCGCGATTCAGCAGGTACAGGTGCACGATGTGTTCGAGTTCGCTGTCGAGCTGCTCACCGGCGAGCGTGCCGTTGCGCGGCGGCGCGGGCGCGAATTGAAACTCGGTGCGCGCACCGATGCGCGTCACGCACCACGGCAGTTTGTGTTTCGCGATCGCCTGCTCGAGCCCCGTCGCCAGCCGCGCGGCGAGTTCGAACATGTGCGCATAGGCGGCGTCGGTCGCGACTTCGGCCAGCGTCGCGCGTGTCGCTCGCATCGCGAGCATGTTCGCGGTGAGCGTCGTGCCGATTCCCGAATGGCCGGGTGGCGCGTTCAGCTTCGCCTGCTTCGCGCGTTCGGCAAATTCCGCGCTGAACCCGTACACCGCGCACGGCACGCCGCCCGCGATCGGCTTGCCGACCACCAGCATGTCCGGCTCGAGATCGTGCGCAACCGCGTAGCCGCCCGGGCCGCTGCTGATCGTGTGCGTTTCGTCGATCACGAGCAGCGTGCCGTAGCGGCGCGTCAGTTCGCGTGCGGCTTCCCAGAAGCCAGGATCGGGCAGCACCATCCCGATGTTCGTCATCGCGGGCTCGGCGAGCACGCAGGCGACATCGCCGCCTTTCAGCGCCGCTTCGAGCGCGGCCAGGTCGTTGAATTCGACGACGCGGGTGTTCGCGAGCAGGTCATATGACTGCCCGAGCAGGCTGTCGCGCTGCACGGGGCGGCCATCGACGAGATCGACGAACACGTCGTCGACCGTGCCGTGATAGCAGCCGTTGAATACCACGATCGTATTGCGGCCGGTGGCGGCGCGTGCCCAGCGCAGCACGAAGCGGTTCGCGTCGCTCGCGCTGAGCGCGAACTGCCAGACCGGCAGCCTGAAGCGGCGCGCGAGTTCGCGTGCGACCCATGCGGCGTCCTCGCTCGGCAGCATCGTCGTGTAGCCGCGCGTGGCCTGCTCGACGAGCGCACGTGCGACGGGTTCGGGCGCGTGGCCGAACATCGCGCCGGTGTCGCCGAGGCAGAAGTCCACGTAGCGATGGCCGTCGACGTCGGTGAACGTCGCGCCACGCGCCTCCTTCACATACAGCGAGAACGGCGTCGACCAATCCTGCATCCAGTGCAACGGCACGCCGAACAGCAAATGCTCCGACGCTTCCGCGGACAGGGCGCGGGAGACCGGCATGGCTTCGGTGAACGCGCGGCGCTCGCGATCGAACAGCGCGCGGGCGCGGATGAGGTCGACTCCGTGGCGGGTAGGCAAAGGCAACTCCTGGGCTGTGAAGGTACGGAAACGATAGCGCGGGCGCCGGGGGGATGAACAGACGCGGAATTACGGAGGCGGGCTGGCGTTGGCGCGGCCGCCAGGGCGGGGCCGACGCGGGGATATTTTTTCTAAAAGTTTTTGCGCATAAACCGGCGACGGGCGGCCCGACCTGTTTTATTGCATGGAAAGTGGGTGGGCGCTCACATCGTTGGCGATGGATCCGGTGTGGACGAAGCGGGCACAAGGACGCGTCTGGCTACGTGCCGCGATGCCCGTTCGCCGCCGTATCGCGTTACGCGAGCGTCTTGATCATGTGGTGCTCGTCGTAGAAGCGGCCATCGACGAACATCGAGCGCGGTTCCGTGCCGAACCGGACAAACCCCTGCGACGCATACAGCCGCTCCGCGGTGGCGTTGACCTCGTTCACGCACAGCATCAGCTGCTTGCATTGCCATGCCTGCGCCGCGTGCGCGGTCGCGCTTTCGAGCAGCGTCTGCGCGATGCCTTGCCCGCGATAAGCGGGATCGACGAACACGCCCCAGATCGTCGCCTTGTGCGCGATCTTCACGCGCGCATCGCGGCGCACGCCGGTGATGCCGACGAGCGTATCGCCGTCGAACGCGCCGAACACGGCACGTTCGTGGGTCGGCGTGATGCGCGTCGCGAATTCGTCGACCGGCACCTGCGATTCTTCGTCGAGCGTCGGCAGGAACGAGGTGGGCGCGGTGTCGACCGCACGCAGGCGAACGGTCTGGAAATGGGCGGCGTCGGCCGCATCGAGCAGGCGAGTCGTGATCGTCATCGGGGGCGTTCCGGTTGAGGGGCGTGCATGCCGGCGCGGGCCGTTACGGCCGCGGGATGCATCGTTGTTATCGTAATAGGAATCCGGATGTCGCGCGGCGACCTTCGGCACCGCCGCGTGCTCGATTTCAGATCGCGTCGCGCGGCCGCTTTGCATCGCCGTCGACGCAGCACGCGAGCACCTCGGCATCGGTGTCGCCGACGCTCAGGTACACGTGCCCGACCGCGCTGTCGAAATAAAGGCTGTCGCCGGCGCCGAGCCGGTATGCATGGCCGTTCTCGAAGCGCAGCTCCAGCTCGCCGCTCAGCACGAACACGAACTCCTCGCCGCTGTGCCGGATGTAGTCGGCGAAGTCCGACAGCTTGCGCGCATGGATCCGCCCACGCACGGGCACCATCCGCTTGCCGGTCAGGTCGTTCGCGAGCATCCCGTATGCATAGTTCGGCGTGTCGTAGACCATCTGCTGGCCTGCCGGCGTGAACGACGGCGTCATCGCGCCGGCGGGCGCGGGGCGGCCGAACATCGTGTCGAAGTCGAGCGCGAGCGCATGCGTGAGCGCCGCGAACTTGTCGTAGGTGAGCGCGATGTCGCCGCGCTCGGCCTTCGAAATCGTCGATACCGCGATGCCGGAGCGCTCGGACAGTTGCGCAAGTGTCAGGCCGCGCGACTTGCGGGCGTCGCGCAGCCGCGCGCCGACCGTCTGGTGGTCGAGCTGCGGCGCGGCATCGGTGGGCGGCGGAACGGGAACGGTGGATTTGGGCATGCGGATACGGGGGCGCGACGTGCGCGGCGTAAATACGGGTTTTGTCGTATACGAGAATTACTTTTCTCGTATATGATAATTTTCGTCGAAATCGCCGATGGAGGGCGTGACGGTCACTCTAGCATCGGACTGCGCGAAACTCGCGCGGCCGGTGCGGCCGGCGTGAACGACACGTGTGCGTATCGGCGCGGCTCGCCCGTGCGGCGGTTGCCCGATCCGGCGCACGGCAGCGGTTTTTCCCAGTCATTTTCCCGGCCGGTCGTGGCCGGACACGCGAAGGTGCTATCCATGTCCAGTGAAATCAAACGTCTGCAGACCGGCGCGCGCATGAGCCAGGTCGTGATCGCGAACGGCTTCGTCCACCTGGCCGGCCAGGTGCCCGATACGGCCGGCGCGCCGATCGCCGTGCAGGCGACCGAAATCCTCACGCGCATCGACGCGCTGCTCGCATCGGCCGGCGTCGACAAGACGCGCGTGCTGACGGCCAACGTGTGGCTCAGCGATGCCGCGCACTTCGACGCGTTCAATGCAGTGTGGGACGCATGGGTGCCGGCCGGCCACGCGCCGACCCGCGCGTGCGTGCAGGCGTTGCTGATGAAGCCCGGTCTCGACGTCGAGATCGCCGTGACCGCGCTCGCCTGACGCTCGCGCCGCGCGCCCCGAGGAACTCCCGATGACATTCGACACGCTCGTCCTGGGTGGCGGCATGATCGGCGTGTCCGTTGCGGTTCACCTGCAACAGCGCGGCCTGTCGGTCGCGCTCGTCGACCGCAAGGCGCCCGGCAACGAGACGTCGCTCGGCAATGCCGGGCTGATCCAGCGCGAAGGCGTGTATCCGTATGCGTTCCCGCGCGGCTTCGGCACGCTGCTGAAATACGCGTGCAACCGCTCGCCCGACGTCCGCTATCACGTCGGCGCGCTGCCGAAGCTGATCCCGTTCCTGTACCGCTACTGGCGCAACTCGCATCCGGCGCGCCATGCCGAGATCGCGCGTGCTTATGCGCCGCTGATCGAACACTGCGTGACCGAGCATCGCGCGCTGATCGCAGCGTCCGGCGCCGGCGCACTGCTGCGCGAAGGCGGCTGGCTGAAGGTGTTCCGCACGGCCGCGACCCGCGATGCCGAAACGCGCGATGCCGAGCGCTGGCGGGCCGAATACGGCGTGACCTTCGACGCGCTCGATGCGGCCGCGCTGCGCGACGCGGAGCCGAACCTGAGCCGCGCGCTGGTCGGCGCGCTGCGTTATACGGGCTCCGATTCGATCAGCGATCCGAATGCACTCGTGACGGCCTATGCGCGCCACTTCGAGCAACTCGGCGGCCGCATCCTGACCGGCGACGCGCTGACGCTGTCGGCCGCGAACGGCTGGCGCGTCGATACCGCGCAAGGCCAGGTCGACGCGCGTGCGGCGGTCGTCGCGCTCGGGCCCTGGTCGGACCTGCTGTGCGAGCGGCTCGGCTACACGCTGCCGCTTGCAGTCAAGCGCGGCTATCACATGCACTACGCGGCGCAGCCGGGCGCACGGCTGAACGGCCCCGTACTCGACGCCGACAGCGGCTTCCTGATCACGCCGATGACGCGCGGCATCCGCCTGACGACCGGCGTCGAGCTCGGCTATCGCGATACGCCGCCGACGCCCACCCAGCTCGCCGCCGTCGAACCGGTCGCCCGCGAGCTGTTTCCACTCGGCGCGCGCGTCGACGGCGCGCCGTGGCTCGGCCGCCGGCCGTGCACGCCCGACATGCTGCCCGTGATCGGCGCCGCGCCGCGCCGCCGCGATCTATGGTTCGCGTTCGGGCATGCGCATCACGGCTTCACGCTCGGCCCCGTGACCGGCCGGCTGGTTGCCGACCTGATGACCGGCACGCAACCGTTCGTCGACCCGGCGCCGTATCGCGTCGAACGCTTTCTGCACGGCCGCTGAACCGGCGACCGTGCGCTGCAGCAGGGCGGCCGGCACACGACGCCGGCCGCTCCATCCAGCGGCTGGCCGATCCGGCTCGCCGCGACGATCAACGACTGGAGACAACATGCAACAGCACACGATGCGGCGCGAGCTCGGCGCGCGCCAGATCTCGTTCATGGCCCTCGGCATGGCCATCGGCGTCGGCCTGTTCCTCGGCTCGGCGTCCGCGATCAAGGCGGCCGGGCCCGGCGCGCTCGTCGCGTACCTGATCGGCGGCGCGATGATCTTCCTGATCATGCGCGCGCTCGGCGAGATGGCGGTGCACCGGCCCGTGTCCGGCTCGTTCGGTGCGTATGCGTTCGAATACGTCGGGCCGTTCGCGGGCTACGTGGTCGGGTGGAGCTACTGGCTGCTGATGGTCGGCGTCGGTGTCGCGGAAACGACCGCCATCGGCATCTATATGGGTTTCTGGTTTCCGGACGTGCCGCAGTGGCTGTGGGTCGTGTCGGCCATCGCTGCGATCTCGGCGTTCAACCTGCTCAACGTGAAGGTGTACGGCGAGCTGGAGTTCTGGTTCGCGATCGTGAAGGTCGTGACGATCGTGCTGATGATCGCGGGCGGCGCGCTGATCGTGTTCACGGGGATCGGACATGGCGGCGAGCCCGTCGGCCTGTCGAACCTGTGGCGCCACGGCGGCGTGTTTCCGCATGGCGTGCTCGGGGTCGTGAGCGCGCTGCCGATCGTCGCGTATTCGTTCGCGGGTGTCGAGATGATCGGCCTCACGGCAGGCGAGGCGCGCGAGCCGCAGAAGATGATCCCGCGCGCGATCAACTCGGTGCTGTGGCGCATCCTGATCTTCTACGTCGGCGCGCTGTTCATCATCATGGCGCTCTATCCGTGGCACGAGCTCGGCGAGCATGGCAGCCCGTTCGTGACGACGTTCGAATCGCTCGGGCTGCGGCAGGCGGCCGGCATCGTCAACTTCGTGGTCGTGACGGCCGCATTGTCGAGCTTCAACTGCATCGTGTTCAGCGGCGCGCGCATGCTGTCGAGCATGGCCGGCAACGGCCTCGCGCCCGCGTCGTTCGCGGCGCTGAGCGCCAGCGGGTCGCCGTCGCGCGCGGTGCGGGCGACCGTGCTGTTCATGTCGGTCGGCGTGGTGCTGAACTACGTGATCCCTGCACGCGTGTTCGGCTGGCTGATGTCGTTCCTGTCGTTCGACGTGGCCGTGATCTGGGCGATGATCGTGCTGACGCACATGCGGTTCCGGCGCGTGCTGGCCGCGCGCGGCGAGACGGTGGCGTTCCGCATGCCGTACGCGTCGGTCACGTCGTGGATCTGCCTGGTGTTCGTCGCGTTCGTGTTCGTGATGCTCGGCGTCGATCCGTCGACACGCGGGTCGCTGTATGCCGGCGCGGCGGTGATGGCGTTGATGGCGATCATCTACCGGCGTTCGCGGCACCTGCAGGCGGCCGCGCGGTCGACGCGTGTCGGGCTTGGCGTCGAGCGCGTGTGACGGTCATGCGCTGAGTCGCGGCTGTTGGTTCGGGGGAGTGGTCGTGCAACGGGGCGCGTGGGAGGCGGGTGCGAAGGCGCCGTGGCGGGGGCGGCGGCGCGTCATGCGCGCCGCGCCGGCACGAAGGATGAGGATGGCGTGAAGCCTGCGCGTCGTCGCGCCGGACTCGCGCCCGACGTCAAACGCACGAAGATGCGCCCGATCGCGTCAGGCGCATCGCATCGAAATCAATACCGCGCCAGCTGATTGCCGTTGATCTGCACGCGATCGCCCGGCCGCAGGTTACCCGGCGACTGCACGTCGAACGAGCGCATCGAGCCGTCGCTGACCTGTACGTCGATCCGGTAGCTGCTCGGGCCTTGCGCGGCACCCATCTGCTGGCCGATCTGGTTGCCGGCCACCGCACCGCCGAGCGCACCGATCACGGTTGCCGCATCGCGGCCGTGGCCGCGGCCGAACTGGTTGCCCACCAGGCCGCCGACCAGCGCGCCGACGACGGTGCCGGCGACACCCGACGGGCCGACCGAGCCGTTGACCGGCTGGATGTTCGAGACCGTGCCGTACTGCGTGCCGTAGCCGTTGCCGTATTGCTGCTGATTGCCGTACTGGTCATACGGCTGCGACCCGTATTGCTGCTGGTTGCCGTACTGATCGTACGGCTGCGGCGCCTGGTTCGGATACGGCTGTTGCTGCTGCACGTAGCCGGGTTGCGAGTACGCGGGCTGCGCGTAGCCGGGCGTCGCGTATTGCTGCTGCTGCGGATACCCCGGCTGCGCGCCGTAGTAACCCGGCGCGACGCAGGCGGTCAGCGGAAGCGCCGCGACGGCGACGAGCGAGGCGAACAGAACGGTCTTCGTGGAAGGCATGCGCATCATGATGGTTCCTGCATCGGCAACGGGTTCGCCGACGAAAGCCGGGACGGGTGGCGAACTCGGCGTGAGTATAAGGAATGGCCGGTGGCGCGTCCGGTGCGGCCGGGTAACAACGTGTAAAGTCTGTTGCCGCGTAAATCGCCGCCCCGGCGGGGCGCTGAAGCGGCGCCCGGCATGGGCACGAGGCAGCCTCCGGACGCCTGCTTTCCGGTGATGCCGACGCGGCTCGGCCCTCGGTTTTTCCCCCGTTTTCCCCGCGATCCCGCCCCATCGCCGTGCCATGTCCCGCGGCCGCGCGTGCCGCGCATCGCGAAATCGAATGCGCGGCATCGCGACTTTTAATTGGCCTCGGGCGGTGGCGTCCGATATCGTGGCCGGATTCCCTGCCAACGGTCGCACCGTGCCGGCTGCGGTTCCTTCCCCTGTCCGCGCCGGTGTCGCGCCGCGACCGCCCCACATTCCGAGCCATGACCGATCGTATCTTCATCAACGCCGTCGACGCCGGCGGCCAGCCCACCAATCTCGTCGTCCGTGACGGCCGCTTTACCGCGATCGGCGCCGATTGCGCCGCCGCGCCCGGCGCGGAAACGATCGACCTCGACGGCCGCGTCGTGCTGCCCGGCTTCGTCGATGGCCACATCCACCTCGACAAGAGTTTCGTCGGCGATCGCTGGGTGCCGCACGAACCGGTCGGCACGCTGCGCGAGCGGCTCGCGGTCGAAAAGCGCCAGCTCGCGGCCGCGCCGCCGATCGTCGAACGCGCGAATACGCTGATCGCGCAGGCCGCCGCATTCGGCACGGTCGCGATGCGCAGCCATGTGGACGTCGATGCGACGACGGGCCTGTCGAACCTGCAGGCCGTGATGGCCGCGCGCGAGCAATGGCGCGGGATCGTCGATATCGAACTCGTCGCGTTCCCGCAGGCCGGCGTCGTCACGTGCCCGGGTACCGCCGAGATCCTCGACGCAGCCGTGCGCGAAGGCGCGGACGTGGTCGGCGGGATCGACCCGACGACGCTCGACGGCGATGCGGACGGCCAGCTCGACATCGTGTTCGGCATCGCCGAGAAGCGCGGCGCGAAGATCGACATCCACCTGCACGAGCCGGGTGAAACGGGCATCGCGCAACTGCTGCGGATCGCGGCGCGCACGCGCGCGGCGGGGCTCGGCGGCCGCGTGAACGTGAGCCACGCGTACGCGCTCGGCCAGGTGAGCGATGACGACGTGCAGCGCACCGCGGCGGCACTGGCCGAAGCCGGCGTGTCGATCCTGACGAATGCGCCGGGCGACTGCGCGTTTCCGCCGGTACAGCTGCTGCGCGATGCGGGCGTGCACGTGTTCGCGGGCAACGACAACATCCGCGACGCTTGGTGGCCGTACGGCAACGGCGACATGCTGCAGCGCGCGATGATGGTCGGCTATCGGTCGGGCTTCTACACCGACGAAGCACTCGGCATCGCGCTGGACATGGCGACGCACGCCGGCGCGCGCGTGATCGGCAAGGATAACTATGGAATCGCGGTCGGCTGCGAAGCGACGTTCGTCGCGGTGCGTGCGCCGAATGCGGCGGCGGCCGTCGCGGGCGTGCCGGCCGAGCGCTGGGTGTTCCGTCGCGGCGAAAGCGACACGGGCGCGCCGTTCGCCCCCGCGCTTCGCTTCATGCGCTGACCGACCTGACCGGCGGCACGGCACTTGCCGTGCCCCCTTCGCACCGACTGACTGACCGCACTGACCGACCACACCGGAACCGACATGACGAACCTGCTGATCCGCAACGTCCGCCCGAGCGCCGACGCCGCGCTCGACATCCTGATCGAAGGCGATCGCATCGCGCGCATCGGCCCGTCGCTCGACGCGCCCGCCGGCTGCGCGATCGAGGACGGCGCGGGCGCGCTTGCATTGCCCGGCCTCGTCGAAGGCCACACGCACCTCGACAAGACGCACTGGGGGATGCCGTGGTATCGCAACCAGGTCGGGCCGCGCCTCGTCGACCGGATCGAGAACGAACGCCACTATCGCGCGACGAGCGGCCATGACGCCGGTGCCGCGTCGCTCGCACTGGCGCGCGCGTTCCTCGCGGCCGGCACGACGCGCATCCGCACGCACGTCGACATCGATACCGAAGCCGGGCTGCGGCATCTGCACGGCGTGCTCGCGACGCGCGAGACGCTGCGCGGGCAGGTCGAGATCCAGATCGTCGCGTTTCCGCAATCGGGCGTGCTCAAGCGGCCGGACACCGACGCACTGCTGTCCGAAGCCCTTGCCGCCGGTGCCGATCTGCTCGGCGGGCTCGACCCGTGCGCGATCGAAGGCGATCCGGTCGAGGCGGTGGACGTGCTGTTCGCGATCGCCGAGCGCCACGGCCGCGGGCTCGACCTTCATCTGCACGAGCGCGGATCGATGGGCGCGTACTCGCTCGACCTGATCCTGCAGCGTACGGCCGCGCACGGCATGCAGGGCAAGGTGACGATCAGCCACGGGTTCTGTCTCGGCGATATCGCCGAACGCGAGCGCGATGCGCTGCTCGCGCGGATGGCCGAACTCGGCGTGGGACTCGTCACGACCGCGCCGGCGGCGGTGCCCGTGCCGCCGGTGGCCGCGTGCCGCGCGGCGGGCGTGACGGTCATCGGCGGCAACGACGGCGTGCGCGACACGTGGACGCCGTACGGGTCGCCCGACATGCTCGAACGCGCGATGCTGATCGGCATGCGCAACGATTTCCGCCGTGACGATGCGCTCGAAATCGCGCTCGACTGCGTGACGCACAGCGCGGCGCGCGGTTGCGGCTTCGACGCTTACGGGCTGCAGCCGGGCAGCCGCGCGGACGTCGTGCTCGTCGATGCGCTGACGTTCGCCGAGGCTGTCGTCGCGCGGCCGGTGCGGCGGCTCGTCGTGTCGTCGGGGAAGATCGTTGCGCGTAACGGTGCGCTGGTCTGAGTGAAGCGTGAGCACAGCGTCGCCCCGGTATGATCCGGTTTTCAGCGGGATTTCCCGGGAGACGACGATGCGATGCACGACAGCGGCACGAGCCGCACGATGGATGGCGGCGGCCCTGTTCGCCGTGAGCGCCGCGCATGCGGTGGCGGCCGGCCCGACGGACTCGCAGCAGGAAGCCAACCGGCGGACGGTGCTCGCGTTCTACGAAAAAGGCCTGAACGAGAAGGATGCGGACGCCGCACTCGCGTATGTCGGCGATCGCTACGTGCAGCACAACCCGAACGCGGCTGACGGCCGCGACGGCTTCCGCAAGTTCGTCGCATTCCTGCGCGACAAATATCCGCAGTCGCACAGCGAGATCAAGCGTTCGTTCGTCGACGGCGACTACGTGATCCTGCACGTGCACGCGGTGCGCGAACCCGGCACGCGCGGCAGCGCGATCATGGACATCTTCAAGCTCGAGAACGGCAAGATCGTCGAGCACTG
The DNA here is from genome assembly GCF_902499335.1 of Burkholderia lata. Lineage (GTDB taxonomy): Bacteria > Pseudomonadota > Gammaproteobacteria > Burkholderiales > Burkholderiaceae > Burkholderia > Burkholderia lata_B. The sequence continues at coordinate 170,266 of NZ_CABVQK010000009.1, forward strand.
GGACGTGAATCAACCCGTGCCCGAGCAGGCCGCGAACGGCAACACGATGTTCTGACGAGTAGCAGGCGCGCGGGCGTGTCGATGCGCCCGCGGTCTCGTTGCATCGGCCGTGCCGGTAGCGCCGCTTCCGCGGTGTCCTTCACGTTGCCGCTGCTCCCAGCCTTCTTGCTACTCCTCGAGCTCCAGCATCGTCGCGAGCGCCTTCGTCAGTTCGCTGACCATCGGGTCGGCCGTCGGCCGATGCAGGATCGCGATGTCCATGTGCTCGATCGGCGCGAAACCCTGCTTCGCGGTCAGCACGATGTGCTCGTCCGTCACCACGCGCGCCGGGAGCACGCTGATGCCGAGCCCGTCTGCCACGGCGGCCTGGATGCCGCTCAGGCTCGACGTCGTGAAGCTGATCCGCCAGCGGCGGCCGCGCTCCTCGATCGCCTTGATCATGTCGTCGCGATAAAGCCCGCGCGGCGGGAATACGACGATCGGCACCGGGTCGAGATCGATCGTCGGATGCTTCGCGCTGTCGATCCAGCGCAGCTTCTCGGGCCAGCGCACGACGGCTTCGCGGCTGTCGCGCCGCTGCTTGATCAGCACGAGGTCGAGCTCGCCGCGGTCGTACGCGGCGCTGATGTCGCGGCTCAGCCCGCACATCACTTCGAGCTTCACCTGCGGATGCGCGCGCTTGAACGCCGCGAGCGCATGCGTCGTGCGGCCCGCCGCGAAATCGTCGGGCACGCCGAGCCGGATCGTCAGCGCGACCGTGGCGCCCGACAGTGCTTCCAGCATCTCGTCGTTCAGCGCGATCATGCGCCGCGCATAGCTGAGCACCGTCACGCCCGCGTCGGTCGGCCGCACGTCGCGCGTGCCGCGGTCGAGCAGGCGGTGCCCGGCGATTTCCTCGAGCCGGCGCACCTTCTGGCTGACCGTCGACTGCGTCGAATGCAGGCGCGCGGAGGCCGTCGTGAAGCTGCCGCAGTCGGCGACCATCACGAGCGCGCGCAGCAGGTCGAGGTCGAACAGGGGTCTATTCATTTCTGCACTTTTGCGGATTCGAACATTTCATTTCCAAATGCGTGCGACGACTTTTAACATGGCCTGACGCCGCGGGCAATCGCGGTTTCGCCGGATCCGGCGCGGCGTTGCGCCACACCGCCAGGACGTCTGACGCATTGCATCGGCCGCGCTTCGGTGCGCGCGGCACGCAAGGAGGAAACGGGATGTTTTTCAAGTGGATCGCGATCATCGGCTCGTTTGCGTTGACCACGCTCACGTCCGCGGTGGCCGCCGCCGACGGCGGCGCGCTCGAAGGCCGGCTGCGCAGCGCGGCCGATCGCGGCGATGCGGGCGAAGTGCGCACGCTGCTCGAGCGCGGCGCGCAGATCGATTCACGCGACGGGCAGGGCCGCACGGCGCTCTTGATCGCGACGCACGGCAATCATGTCGATGCGGCGCGCGTGCTGATCGACGCGGGCGCGGACGTCAACGCGAAGGATGCGATCCAGGACAGCCCGTACCTGTATGCCGGTGCGCGCGGCTATCTCGGCATCCTGCAGATGACGCTCGCGCATGGCGCCGACCTGCGCAGCACGAACCGGTATCGCGGCACCGCGCTGATTCCGGCGGCGGAGCGCGGCCATGTGGATACGGTGCGCACGTTGATCGATGTGGGGGTGAACATCAACCATGTAAACCGGCTCGGCTGGACCGCGCTGCTGGAGGCGATCATGCTCGGCGACGGCAGCGAGCGGTATGTGCGGATCGTACAGCTGCTCGTGAACGGGCACGCGAACGTCAATCTGGCGGATTCCAACGGCGAGACGCCTCTGCAGCATGCGCGGCAGCGCGGGTATGGGGCGATCGAGCGGGTGCTGGCGGCGGCGGGGGCGCGGTAGGGGTCATCGGCGGCGTGATTTTTGTTCGGGCGTGCCGCCGGGAAGCTTCTGCAGGAATGCTTCGGCCAGTTCGACGCAATAGTCGAACGACGGCGTGTAGCCGAGTGTCCGGATGTGGTCGAAGCGTGGCTGTACGAACGCACGATGCTCCTTGAGCAAACGCAGAAACGTATCGCGATGCCGGACGAGGAATGCACCGGCTCCCATCAGGTTCTCTGGTTCCCGCTCGATGACCAGGCACAGATCGAACAGGTCCCGCGCGGTCGGTCGATCGCCACGGTGCCACATTTTCTTGGCGACGATCTCCGCGGAAGTCTCGACCTTGACGACGTGATCCATCAGTGTCCATTCGTCGTAGCCGGGAGCCGTCAGATTCCGGGAGACCACGAAATCGACTTCGCCGTCTGGCAGCACGAGCTTCACGAACCCGGCGTGTTCCTCGTAGTTTGTCGTGATGTCGGATGCGGCGTCGCTGATGCGGGGATTCACGTACCCGAGATACTGCGGATCGGGTACGAAGATGTCGACATCCTTGCTGACGCGATGGCCGTGGCGCAGCATCAGGACCGTGCCACCACCAAAAGTCCAGAACGGATTCGACGTGCCGTGCTTCCGTATCTCGTCGACCAGCGTCAGCGCGTGACGGAAAAGACCTTGCCATGGGCCGTCAGGCAAGGGGGATGGTGCAGTCATGCCCATACCTCCCGGTACAGATGAAGATCCTTCGACCATGCGGCTAGGTTTTTCCAGATGGCCCGAAGCGGGGTGCCCGAGCGCTCGGAGGCTTCCTCGGCCGCCTTTACCACGACAGGCAGCGGCACCTCGTCGAGGATGACGGAGAACTGCGATTCGTATCCGTCCGGAATCCGTCCGGTAGCAAGCGCGTCGGCTAACAGTCGTTCGGTCAATTCACCCTGATAGCTAACGTTTGAACTCACGACGGCCTTGTAGAGACCGTTTTGCGGCTGCCGCGGTAGCGCCAGGAGTTCAATGCCGAGCACGCTGAGCAACGGGATCAGCTTGTTGATGCCGAGATCCTTGACCTTGCCGGTTTCGAGCTGGTTCACGGTGAGGCGAGACAAGCCGGCGAGCTTTGCAAGTTGGGCCTGCGTGAGGTCGAGTTCCGCCCGCCGTTTCGCGACGGCTTGACCAATTTCATAGAGTTGCATGGCGACCTCCCGGCAGGGTACAGCGATCTAGAATGTAAGGTATATCTTACATCTCGGGATAAGCTTTCGTCCTTGGAAAATTCCATCGTGGTATAGGGCGCATCGCCCGTAACGTTGGAAAAATATGGGCCGAGACCGTGCTGCGATCGCCAGTATAGACATCGTCATCCCACGGATATCCGGAAAAACACGTCCTGTGGCGGGCGTGCATCGCGCAGGGTAAACACCTCAAATAGGCCAGAAACCCCCCACCAGACAGTCATTCTGCAAGCGCCACCCCGTGCTTCTTTCCCAATCCAAGTCTCCGCCCGCCCTCCACCCACCCCGCCCCCGCTTCCCCCGCTTGCGCTCAAAAATTGAGCGGTCTAGACTGCAACGCAGTTTCATCGAAGTCCCTGTCTTTCGCGCACCGCTCCCCACCGGACGCCGGCGTTCGCCCGCCGCGTCGAGACTCTCAAGGACATGCCATGAACCGCACTGCAAAGCTCCTCGTTACCGCGCTGGCGTTCGCGCCGCTCGTGTCGTTCGCGCAGGACGCGTCGACGATCCGCTGGGGCATCGACCCCACGTATCCGCCGTTCGAGGCGAAGCAGCCGGACGGCTCGCTCGCCGGCTTCGACATCGACCTGCGCAATGCGATCTGCGAGCAGCTGCATGCGAAGTGCGTGTGGGTCGAGCAGGGCTTCGACGGGATGATTCCGGCGCTGCGCGCGCGCAAGTTCGACGTGATCATGTCCGCGATGACGGCTACCGACGAGCGCCTCAAGCAGATCGACTTCTCGAACAAGCTGTATGCGTCGCCGGGCGCGCTCGTCGCGCCGGTCGGCTCGACGCTGCTGCCGACCGCCGCGTCGCTCGCGGGCAAGCGCATCGGGATCGACCAGGGCACGACGCAGGAGGCGTACGCGAAGGCCGAATGGGCGACCAAGGGCGTGACGATCGTCTCGTACCAGAACCAGGACCAGGTGTACCAGGATCTCGTCAACGGCCGCCTCGACGCGACCTTCCAGGACAAGACGCAGGCCGGCTACTCGTTCCTGAAGACCCCGCGCGGTAAGGGCTACGCGTTCGCCGGCCCCGACGTGACCGACGTGCGGATCACCGGCTACGGCGTCGCGATGGGCGTGCGCAAGGGCGACGAAGCGATGAAGAAGCGACTGAACGACGCGATCGTCGCGATCCGCGCGAACGGCACATACCAGAAGATCGCCGCGAAATATTTCGACTTCGACATCTACGGCGCGAAGCAACAGCTGACTTCCGCACCGTGATTCCGTGATTCATTCCATCGACAGGCACACCATGACGAGTATCCAGGATCGCGTCGCGCAAGCCGTGACGCCCGAACTGATCGCCGCGTTCCGCGAAGAAGGGGCGGTCTGCATCAAGGGCATCTTCTCGCCCGACGAAGTCGCCGCGCTGCGCGCCGGCATCGACACGAATCTCGCGCAGCCCAGCGAGCGCGCGAAAGTCGCGAGCCGGCCCGACGATCCGGGCTGGTTCTTCGAGGATTTCTGCAACTGGCAGCACAACGACGCGTATCGCGACTTCATCGTGCGCTCGCCGGCGCCGTCGGTCGCCGCCGCGCTGATGGGCACCGAGCACGTGCGGCTGCATCACGACCACCTGCTCGTGAAGGAACCCGGCACGCGGCAGCGCACGCCGTGGCACCAGGACCAGCCGTACTACAACATCGAAGGCGACGACAACGTCAGCATGTGGATCCCGGTCGATCCGGTGCCGCTCGAATCGACGCTGGAATTCGTCGCGGGCTCGCATCTCGGGCCGTGGCTGATGCCGCGCACGTTCATGGACAAGGAGGCGAAATGGTTTCCGGAAGGCAGCCTGGCTGACTTGCCCGACATCGAAGGCGATCGCGCGGCGTTTCCGATCCGCCACTGGGCGCTCGAGCCCGGCGACATGGTGTGCTTCCGGATGCTCACGCTGCATGCGTCGGGCGGTACGCAGAATCGCCGCCGCGCGTTCTCGATCCGCTTCGTCGGCGACGATATCCGTCACGCGCCGCGCCGCTGGAAGACGTCGCCCGATTTCCCCGGGCTCGCGGAGCAACTGCCCGACGGCGCGCCGCTCGATCACCCGCTGTTTCCGGTCGTGTGGTCGCGTGGCGCGGGGCAGGCCGGCGCGATCTGACAGCCGTATGCAACGAGCAAGGCGGCCGTTTCGTGGCGAAGCGGCCGCCTTGCGCTTTCATGCGCAGGGTGTAACGAAGGATCAGGTCGGGTGGCGTCCGGCACCCGGCTTGAAGCGCGAGCCGAGCCGGTAGCGGTTGCCCGGATGCAGGAAGTGCACGAACGTGACGGGCAGCCCGTTCGTCCAGGTGCGGCGTGTGAGCGTGAGGCACGGCTCGTCGGCGCGCATGTCGAGCAGCCGCGCCTGTTCGCCGGTCGGCAGCGACGCATCGACCACGTGCTCGATCTCCAGTTCGTAGTGCGACACGTTGTTGAACAGGTACTCGGACGGCGGTTCGACCTGGAAATCCTGGTCGATGAAGCCGGGCGCGGCGGCCGGGTTCACGTAGCGATCCTCGAGCTGGATCGGTCGGCCGTTTTCCTCGTGCACGCACACCACGTGAAACACCGGCGTGTTGACCGGCAGGCCGAACGCGGCCGCGACGTCGAACGACGCGGGCTCGCTCGACCGGCTCAGCACGCGGCAGCGATATTCGTGCCCGCGCGCGCGGATTTCGTCGCGGATGTGCGCGATCATCAGCAGGTTCGACTGCGGCTTCACCTCGGCGACGAAGGTGCCGACGCCCGCGATGCGCTTCAGCACGCCTTCCTCGGTCAGCTCGCGTAGCGCGCGGTTGACCGTCATGCGTGCGACGCTGAACTGGGCGGCGAGATCGAGCTCGGACGGAATGCGGTCCCCGGGGCGCCAGTCGCCCGATTCGACGTTCTGGCGAACGAGCGTCTTGATCTGCTGGAACGGTGCGGTGGCCTTCGTGACCATCGGGGATCCTTGCGCGAAGAGGTAACGATGCTAGTCGTCGTGACTGACGACGACCAGGATCTCCGCCTGCGCGGTGCCGAGGCTGCGCGTGCGGTGCGGGATGAGTGCGTTGAAATAGACTGAATCGCCGGTCTTGAGTTGCACCGTCTCGTTCGGAAATTCGATTTCGACGCGCCCCTTGTGCACGAACAGGAATTCCTCGCCTTCGTGCTCGCGGAACGTCGACGCGACGAATTCGTGCGGCGGATGCACGACGAACGGCAGCATCTTCTTCGGCGCGACGCCGGCCGCGATGCTTTCGAAGCGGTGTGCCTGGCTGTCGGCCGCCGCGCCCATCGCCGTACGTTCGCCGGCGCGCGTGACAGTGATCAGCTCGCGGTTGTGACTCTCCGAGAACAACTGCTCGACGTCGACATTCAGTGCCTTCGACAACTTCAGCGCGACCGCGATCGACGGCACGCTCAGGCCGCGCTCGACTTTCGACAGGTAGCTCTTGGTGAGGCCCGTCTCGTCGGCCAGCACATCGAGCGTCCAGCCCTTCTGTTTTCTGAGCAGCTTCAGGCGAATCGTCATGGGGCGCCAGGTGTCCTTCGAAAAACCGATTGTAACGCATGACACAAAGTGTCCTGTGGTGTATCGTGTGTCATGTTTTCCGGGAAAAGCGGCCGCGGACGGCGCGACCGACCCGATCCATTCAGGAGGTGAACATGGCGGAAACGCTGAATCTGACGAAGGAGGCGCTGGTCGCGCTGGCGGAGCGGCGTCTGGACAACGAGGTGGGCGACAGCGGCTGGTCCGCGCGGCAGAAGCTCGCGCTCACGTGCCGGATCCTGTTCGACGCCGGTCACGATTCGGGCCTGGCCGGGCAGATCACCTGCCGCGCGGGCGACGCCGGCACGTACTACACGCAGCGGCTCGGGCTCGGCTTCGACGAGATCTCGGCCGCGAACCTGCTGCGCGTCAACGAGGATCTCGACGTCGTCGACGGCGAAGGTATCCCGAATCCGGCCAACCGGTTCCATACATGGATCTACCGCGAGCGCCCGGACGTGAACTGCATCATCCATACGCATCCGGCGCATGTCGCGGCGCTGTCGATGCTCGAGCAGCCGCTCGTCGTGTCGCACATGGACACCTGCCCGCTGTACGACGATTGCGCATTCCTGAAGGACTGGCCCGGCGTGCCGGTCGGCAACGAGGAAGGCGAGATCATCTCGAAGGCGCTCGGCAGCAAGCGCGCGATTCTGCTCTCGCATCACGGCCAGCTCGTGGTCGGCAAGACGATCGAGGAAGCGTGCATCCTCGCGCTGCTGATCGAGCGGGCCGCGAAGCTGCAGCTGCTCGCGATGTCGGCCGGCGAGATCAAGCCGGTGCCGCCGGCGCTGGCGCGCGAAGCGCACGACTGGATTTCGAAGCCGAAGCGCGATGCGGTGACGTTCGACTACTACGCGCGCCGTGCATTGCGCACGCACCAGGACTGCGTCGCATGAGCGGGCGATTCGTCGCTGCCGTGTCCGACCATCACTGAGGAATACCTATCGTGTCCATCTTGCTGAAAGGCATCATTGCCTACCCGGTTACGCCGTTCACCGTTGACGGCGACATCGACCTGAAAACGCTCGACGCGCTAATCGAGCGCCTGATCGCCGACGGCGTGCACGCAATCGCGCCGCTGGGCAGTACCGGCGAAAGCGCCTACCTGTCCGACGCCGAATGGGAGGCGGTTGCCACCGCGTCGATTCGCGCGGTGCGCCGGCGCGTGCCGACCGTCGTCGGCATTTCCGATCTCACCACGGCGGGCGCGGTGCGCCGCGCGCGCTTCGCCGAACAGGCCGGCGCCGATGCGGTGATGGTGCTGCCGGTGTCGTACTGGAAGCTCGGCAACGACGAGATCGTCGCGCACTATCGCGCGATCGGCGACGCCATCGGCATCCCGATCATGCTGTACAACAACCCGGCGACGAGCGGCGTCGACATGTCGCCCGACCTGATCGCGACGATCTGCCGGACCGTCGACAACGTGACGATGGTGAAGGAGAGCACCGGCGACATCGGGCGGATGCACCGGCTCGCGCAGTTGAGCGACGGCGCGATCCCGTTCTACAACGGCAGCAATCCGATGGCGCTCGCCGCGCTTGCAGCGGGCGCGGCCGGATGGTGCACGGCCGCGCCGAACCTGAATGCGGCGTTGCCGCTGGCGCTGTTCGACGCGATGCGCGTGGGCGACCTGGCGCGCGCGCGGACGGTCTTTCATGCGCAGCTGCCGCTGCTGCAGTTCATCGTCAACGGCGGGTTGCCGGTGACCGTGAAGGCCGGGTTGCGCATGCGCGGCTTCGATGCCGGCGAACCGAGGAAGCCGCTGATGCCGCTCGGCGACGCGCGCACGCGCGAACTCGAACGCCTGCTCGCGGCACTGCCGGACGGTGTGACGACATGAGCGATGCGGCACGGCCGGCGATCTCGGCCGCCATCGGCGCGGTGCGGGTCGGCAAGCGCCGGCCGCTGGCCGGCACGCCGCACACCAGCGCGATCGACAAGCAGGCGGTCGGCTCCCGTCTGTGGCTGGGCACGCTCGGCTTCGCCGGCGACGAGCAGGCCGATGCGCGGCATCACGGCGGCCCCGACAAGGCAGTTCACCACTACGCGTACGATCACTATGCGTGGTGGTCGGCGCAGATCGGCGCGCGTGACGTGCTCGCGCAACCGGGCGCGTTCGGCGAGAACCTGTCGACACACGGCGTGACCGAGCACGACGTGTGTCTCGGCGACGCGTTCACGCTGGGCGGCGCCGTGCTCCAGGTGTCGCAGTCGCGGCAGCCGTGCTGGAAGCTGAACGCGCGTTTCGATCATCCGCGGATGGCCGCGCTCGTGCAGCAAAGCGGCCGGACCGGCTGGTACTACCGTGTGTTGCAGGAGGGCTGGGTGGCGCCGGGCGACGTGCTCGCGCTGCATCGGCGCGACTATCCGCAATGGCCGCTGTCTGGCGTGCTCGACGTGCTGTACCGGCGCACGCTCGACATGACCGCGCTCGATGCGCTGTGCGACGTGCCGATACTGCCGCCCGGCTGGCGCAAGATGCTCGAAAAGCGCCGGACGGAGCGGCAGGTCGAAGACTGGACGAAGCGGCTCGAAGGGCGTTGACGGGCCGCGTGGCCGCGTGACTCAGTGGCTCGGCAGTTCTCGCACGTCGGTGGTCGGCACCGAGCCGAACGCGTCGCTCAGCGCATAGCCGATCAGTTGTCGTGCGGCTGCCTCGGGCGTCGCGAGCACGCCGCTCGACTTCAGCTGGTCGAATTTCTCGCGCATCGGGAAATTGTCTTCGCTGGTCGAGCGGATCGTTGCCTGCATGCCCGTATCGACAACACCCGGTGCGACGCTGCAGATCCGCAGCGCGCGGTTCGCGTCGAGCGCGACCGCGCGCGCATGGTGATCGAGCGCGGCCTTGGTCGCGCAGTAGATGCTCCAGCCCGCGTAAGCGTTGCGTGCCGCGCCGCTCGACACGTGCAGGATCCGGCATTCGGTCGTGGCCGATGCCGCCTGTGCAAGCGCGGCCGACAGCATCAGCGGCGCCGCGACGTTTACGCCGACCGCGCGCGCGACGATCGCCGGATCCTGCGCGGCGAGCGGGCCGATCGGATCGACGATGCCTGCGTTGTTGAACAGCAGCACGATCGACGCGCCGTCGACGAAGCGGCGCAACGTGTCGCCCGCCAGCCAGGCCGCGACGGCCGGCGTGTCGGACAGGTCGAGTTCGATTTCGGCGAAACGGTCGCCGGCTTGCGACGCGAGCGTCGGATGACGGCTGCGCGACACGCCGAGCACGGCGACGCCTTCCAGCAGCAGTTGTTCGGCGAGCGACGCGCCGAGGCCGCGCGTGTGTCCGGTGACGATGGCGCGCACGTGCGGTGCGGAAGAGGATGCGGTCATGGTGGTGAACGGGTCGAAGGGGTGAACGGATGAGCGGCGTCGACGAACGGTGCGCATGCGCGGCGGCATGGCGTGCGGGACGGGCGATGCGTGGTCTGGCGTGCGAAGGCGGTCGTGCTGCGCTGCGGACGTCGGGGTGACGCATATCGTAGCGCCCGCATGCGCGTCGCGCAAACGCCGCCGTGCGGCATCGGCCGGCCAATACGTTGGACGAAAGCCTGCTGCGGCAAGTGCGCGCGCCGGCACGTCGCGCGGCGCCGGGCCACGCGACGCGAGCTATCATATGGCTCGCCCGTGCGCGATGCCGGACGGGCCGCGACCGTTTCCCTTCACTGCTGCATGCTGCGACGCCACCCATGAACACCACGCCGGATACGCCCACGCCACGCGCCCTTCGCGAACTCACGCCCCTCGAGGCCCGCATTCTCGGTGTGCTCGTCGAGAAACAGCACACGGTGCCGGACACCTATCCGCTGTCGCTGAATGCGCTGACCGCGGGCTGCAACCAGAAAACCGCGCGCTCGCCGGTGATGAACGTCAGCGAGGATGAAGTCACGACCGCGCTCGACGGGCTGAAGCACCTGAGCATCGTGATGGAAGGCAGCAGCAGCCGCGTGCCGCGTTTCGAACACAACGTGAACCGCGTGCTCGGCATCCCGAGCCAGGCGATCGCGCTGCTGACGATCCTGCTGCTGCGCGGCCCGCAGACGGCCGCCGAGCTGCGCCTGAACAGCGCACGCCTGCACGGCTTCGCGGATATCTCGTCGGTCGAGGCGTTCCTCGATGAACTGGCAGCGCGCACGCAGCCGCTCGTCGTCCGGCTGCCGCGTGCGCCGGGCGCGCGCGAGAACCGCTGGATGCACCTGATGTGCGGCGAAGTGAACCTGGCCGACTTCGCGAGCGCGGATGCCGGTGGCGCCGATTCTGTGCCGCCTTCGGAATTCGAAGCGCTGAAGGCCGAACAGAAGCGCCTCGCGGATGAAGTGGCGCGGTTGAATGCGCTGGTTCTGCGGATGGCCGGCGAGCTGGGCATCGACGTCGACGCGCAAGGCGACGCGTCCTGATGCAGATGGCGGCGGCGCCTGTCGATCGACCGGCTCCGTCGTTGCACAAGCCGGGCGGGGCGCGATGCGGGTACCCCCCGCATCGCCGCGTTACTTCAGCTTGACGCCCGGTACGAGATAGCGCGAACCGCCCGGTTTCAGGATCGGCGCCAGCGCCGCAAATGGCGCATCGAGTTGCGGCCCGAGGCAGGCGCCCATTGCGTGCCCGATACCTGAGACGCTGAACGACAGCTTGCCGGGCGCATCGAGTTCGAACGCCAGATACTGCGGGAACACATCGGCACACGCCATCGAATCGCGGTCGCCATCCGTCGGGTGAGCGCCGGATTCGGCTTTGTCACGCAGTCGCGTAATGAAACTTACGAGCACGGGGCTCGTTGCCGGGGCGCCGTCCGCGCCCGCCGTCGTCGCGTCGATCACGCGATTCCAGTCGAGGTACGTACCACGCAGCAGGTCGAACGTGACCGGATCGTAGTGATTGTTCGGATGGGCGCCGCCGCAGTATGTACTGCCCGATTCCACGATGCCGAGTGCCGCAGGCGACAGCCACGTGACCGTCACCTGTTCGTCGTCGAAGCCGCCGAGCGAACCGGCGGCCGGCCCGTCGTCGGAATAGCGGGTCGACGCGCATTCGAGCGCAGCGAGATTCATCTGCCAGTGCTGCTGCTCGAGCAGGCGGTTGACTCGGCTCATGACAGCAGGATCGGGATGGCGGCTCAGGCGCGGATACATGAGCTTCGTGCGCGGGTCGCGCCACATCCGGTACGCGACGGTGCCGTCTCCGATCTCGGGGCCGGCCGGCTGCGCGTGCCCGGTGAGCTTCAGCGTCGCATAAGGTGCCTGCCGCATGTCGATGGCCGCGCCGATTGCGATACCACTGCCGACGCCGCCGGCGATGCTGTTGGTGATCGCTTCGACGGCGCCGGGCGCGACTGCGTCGGGATCGTATTCGGCGACGCGGCGCAACGCGAAGGCACGTGACTTGCCGGAGCGCGCATCGGTCCAGCGGCCGCGATAGCCGGCCTTGTCCCGCGTGCCCTGCCAGGTGGCCGCGGCATGATCGAAATCGGCTTGCTCGCGGTATCCCAATGGACTACGGGCATCGTCCGGCAACTGCGTTCGCACGAGCGGCTCGACCAGTTGCGCGGGCGTGCCGTGCAGCGGAATATCGACGCCGTGCTGCGCATAGAAGTAGCGGCCCGAGATCGAGCCGTCCGCAGCCGGGCGATCGTCGAGTTCCATCACGACGGCGCCGGCGCCTTGCAGCGTTCCTTCGTAGACCGTGCGCGGTGCGGCATTCGCGAAGCCCGCGTGCAGCGCGACCAGCACCCACGCCATCCGGATCAGCGGGCGCATCACCAGCGGCACCCGGTTTGTTCGGAGGCGTCGACGTCCATTGCTCTGCCGAACGCGGTCTGCTTGCCGGTGCGCGCGCTGGTATAGGTCATCGAATAGATCATCGCGCCCTGCGACATCATCTCGTAGCGCCCGTTGATCCTGCCGTCGACCATTTCGACCCAGGTCGTCGTGAACTGGTGCGGGCGGCCCTCGGCGAGCACTTCTTCGTCCACGTGCTCGACCACCAGCGGCAGGGCCGTTTTCGCCCTCGCATAGCGGACCATGCCGCCCGACCAGTCGACAGCGTCGTCGTAATAGGTGCGCATCTCGAAGCGTACGGGTTTGTCGCCGTCCGATTTGAAGCAGTACACCTCGGTGGAGACCTTGGCGAACGCGGGCAGCGCCGCGCAGAGCAGCAGGACGGAAAATGTTTTCTTCATGATGGGCCGGTGAAGGATGAAGTGCGGCATCAACCGAGCACGATTCGCGAAGCGCCCGCATCGACGAGCCGGAACAGCAGATCCTCGACGGCCGTCTCGGGCGCGGAACCCAGATCCGCATTGACGCGCCACCCCTGTTCCGTGCGAACCGGTTCCGACAGGTAGTGAACGATCCCGTGCAGGCCGTCTTCGGACGGTGCGTTTTCGTCGTCGACATCGAACCACGCGAAGAACCACGTCTTGAACGCATCGACCGCCGCGCTTTCGTCGAGACCGTCGGCCTCGATCGCGGCCCAGTCCCACGCGAACGGGCGAATCGACACGGCCGCTGTTTCGAGGTCGAATGCCAACGGCTCGAACTCCAGCTGCGTGGCGGAGTCGACCATCGCCGGCTGGCCGGCCGTTTCGCCTTCGGTCGTGATGATATCGGCCCGGCACGGCAACGCGAGCGGCCCTTCGGTGGCGAGCGTGCCGTCGGCGCGCCGGTAGGCCGGTTCGACGATCACGGCCGGTTGCGCAGCCGCGTTCGCGAGCAGGTCGGCATACGGTTGGCGGATGGCGCGGAGCAGTTCGGAGACGGTCATCGTGGCGTGTCGGTTGGGCAGGAAACGATCGGTCGCAGGCAAGTGGTGCACGGTGCGGCCGGCATCGCACGACGCGGCCTTCGGTACCGGACAGCCGTGATCGTACGGCACTTCCGCAAAACACGGGCAGTCGGCCGAATGGCCGGAGCGCACTGCATCTCGCCGCGTCGGTTTTAGACGTTTACCTTCAAACAATGGAAAACGTCCATCGAGCGCGTGCACGTTGTGCTTCAATTCATCCGGTTTGTACTCCTACTAAAACTGCGGATTCAGAACAGCCCGGATTATTCATTCACAGGAGACAGTCGATGGCTCGGAAACGGTTTTGAAGCGGCACACGTGATGGTCTGCAACACCGCGAACTTCCTTCGATGAAAGCAGGTTTTCCCAGGGGCCCCAACCATGTCCTCCAGACGTTTCATGATGGCCGCGGCGGCCGTGTCCGCCGCGCTGGCCATCGCCGCACCGCCGGCCAGCGCCGCCGCGCCGACCGTGTCCGACCCGTTCTACACGTACACCGGCACCGCGCCATTGGCATCGATTCCACCGGGCACGGTGCTCAAGACGCGCAACGTCACCTATCACGTGGCCGGCATTCCCACTGCGCTCACCGCGCAGCAGTTGCTGTATCGCACCAATAACGCGCTGAACCAGCCGGTCGTCAACGTGACGTCGGTGATCCGGAGCCAGGTCAGCAACGGCCAGGCCATCTCGTACCAGTCGGCCTACGATTCGCTGAACCCGTACGACGAGCCGTCGCAGGTGATCGCCGGCGACCGCGACGTCACGAAGGTCATCAACATCGGCACGTTGCTGTACAGCGCGGAATCGATTCCGCTGTCGACGCTGCTGCTGCTGGGCTACAACGTCATCGTGCCCGATACGGAAGGCCAGACGGCCGACTTCGCCGCCGGCCCCGAATACGGGATGACGACGCTCGATTCGATTCGCGCCGCGCTCAATACGCCGTCCACGGGCCTGAATCCGTCGAGCAAGGTCGCGATGATCGGCTATTCCGGCGGCGCGATCGCGACCAACTGGGCCGCGCAGCTCGCACCGAGCTATGCACCAGAGATCAACAAGCAGCTCGTCGGCGCGGCGGAAGGCGGCGTGCTGGTCGATCCCGCGCACAACCTGCGTTACGTCGACGGCAGCATCGTCTGGGGCGGCGTGGCCGCGGCCGCGCTGGCCGGGCTGTCGCGCGGCTACGGTTTCGACCTGACGCCCTATCTCAGCGATACCGGCGTCGCCGTGTTCAAGGACATCCAGAGCCAGTCGCTCGCGTACATCCTGCCGAAGTACACGGGGCTGCACTGGGGCACGCTGTTCAAGCCGCAATACGCGAACGACATCAACAGCATTCCCGTGTACGTGACGTATGCGAACAAGGTGAATGCGGGGCTGGCAGCCTCGCCGACGATCCCCATGTTCATCGGCCAGGGCACGGCGGGCGCGCTCGATGGCACGTTCAGCAGCCAGGTGGGCGACGGCGTGATGATGGCGTACGACGTGCGCGCACTGGCGCAGAAGTTCTGCGCCAGCGGCACGCCGGTTACGTACAACGAATATCCGCTCGAACATGCGGGTGCGATCGTGCCGTGGGTGGCCGGCATGCTGCCGTGGCTCTACGACCGCTTCAACGGGAAAGCCGCGCCGAGCAATTGCTGGCTGACGTCGCTGCTGCCGAGCAATTCGCTGGCGCCCGAGACACTGCACTAGCCGCAACGCCGCGCGTGATGCGGCGCATCGCAGGGCGACCCTTCGCGGGTCGCCTTTTTTCTTTTCTCCTTTTGATCTCCATCGCGCTGCGGCTATGCAGCCGCGCCCGCACCCCCGCCGCAACCCGCCGCGTTCCCGCCCGGGTGCCATAATCGAGCCTGCCCATCATTACAGACGTCCCCCGGAGAATCACCATGCAGAACCTCGACAATCCTTCCCACGATCGCGAGGTAGGCAGCGCCGACGCGACGCAGGACACCACGCGCATCGACGACGTCCGCATCGGCGCCGTGCGCCCGCTGATTTCACCGGCGCTGCTGCTGGACGAACTGCCGGTGCCGGCCGCCACGCAGACGCTCGTCGAGGATACGCGCCGCGCGATCGGCGACATCCTGCACGGCCGCGACGACCGGCTGCTGCTCGTCGTCGGCCCGTGCTCGATCCACGATCACGATCAGGCGCTCGATTACGCGCGCCGCCTGAAGATCGCCGCCGATGCGCTGAAGGACGACCTGCTGATCACGATGCGCGTCTACTTCGAAAAGCCACGCACGACGGTCGGCTGGAAGGGCTACATCAACGATCCGCGTCTCGACGGCAGCTTCCGCATCAACGAAGGGCTGCGCGCTGCGCGGCAACTGCTGCTCGACATCAACGCGCTTGGCCTGCCGGCGTCGACCGAATTCCTCGACCTGCTGAGCCCGCAGTACATCGCCGACCTGATCGCGTGGGGCGCGATCGGCGCGCGCACGACCGAGAGCCAGAGCCATCGCCAGCTCGCGTCGGGCCTGAGCTGCCCGATCGGCTTCAAGAACGGCACCGACGGCGGCGTGCAGGTCGCGTCCGACGCGATCGTCGCCGCGGCGGCGAGCCATGCGTTCATGGGGATGACGAAGATGGGGATGGCCGCGATCTTCGAGACGCGCGGCAACGACGATGCGCACGTGATCCTGCGCGGCGGCAAGAACGGCCCGAACTACGACGCCGAACATGTCGAGGCGAGCTGCGCGGTGCTGCGCAAGGCCGGCTTGCGCGAGCAGGTGATGGTTGACTGCTCGCACGCGAACTCGAACAAGTCGCACGACCGGCAGATCGACGTCGCGCAGGATCTCGCGCGGCAGCTCGCGCAAGGCGAGCACCGGATCGTCGGCGTGATGGTCGAGAGTCATCTCGAGGCCGGGCGCCAGGACCTGAAGCCGGGCGTGCCGCTGAAGTACGGTGTATCGATCACCGATGCGTGCCTGAGCTGGACGCAGACGGAACCCGTACTCGACGTGCTGGCCGAGGCGGTGCGGCACCGGCGCGTGTATTCGCGCAACGCGTGACGGGTGCTGCGTCATCGCGTCCGATGCAGCGTTTCGCGAGTGGCGCTAACATGATCCGGTGCGATGCGTCGTGCGCAGGCCGCCGTGCTTCAGGCGGCGCATGCATGAAGGCGGCTTGGCCGGCCGCCGACACCGACAACAATTCACCGGAGTACATAACAGCATGGCTTTCTACAAGACACTCATCGCAGCAACCGTCCTCGCATCGAGCGTCAGCGCGCACGCGCAGATCGCCGGCGCACAGCCGATCAGCGTGACCGTCGAGCAATCGCAGGCGCTGCTCGAAGGCTGGAGCGTGAAGAAGAGCGTGCTCGGCAAGGCTGTCTACAACGACGAGAACCAGAAGGTCGGCACCGTGCGCGACCTGATCGTCGCACCGGACGGCTCGGTGTCGGCGGCGATCGTGTCGGCCGGCGGCTTCCTCGGTGTGGCCGCACACGACGTCGCGGTGCCGATCGCGTCGCTCGACGTGCGCAACGGCAACATCTACCTGCCGGGTGCGACGAAGGATGCATTGAAGGCGACGCCGGCGTTCCAGTACGCGAAGGTGCCGTCGCCGCCGAAGCCGAAGAAGCTCGACGACAAGCACTGAGCAGGCACTGATTTGCACGGCCCGGCGCGCGATGCGCCGGGCCTGGTCCGGCCGGCCGCGCGCCGGTGAGGCTCGCGCGTTGGCCCGGATCTTCAGCCCTCGGGCGTCTGCTCGCCCAGCCAGTTTCCGCTGAACCCGAACGCGACCGGCCCGCTCAGGAACACACTGCCGGCGCCATCCCAACGCACGGTGACGTCGCCGCCGTCGCACTCGACCCGCACGGTGTCGTCGAGCAGCCCGCGCCGGATGCCATTGACGACCGCTCCGCACGAACACGATCCCGAACCGAGCGGCACACCGCCGCCGCGCTCCCAGATGCGCAGGCGAATATGCGTGCGATCGATCATCTGAACGAAATGCACGTTGGTTTTCTGCGGAAACAGCGGATGCGTTTCGATGGCCGGGCCGAGCGCCGCGACATCGATCGAGCGGAGATCGTCGACGAAGAACGTGCAATGCGGATTGCCCATGTTGCAGGCGGCCGGCGCGCCGGGCAGCGGCAGCGCGAGGGTGTCGAGTGCCTCGGCGGCCGGCACGTCCTGCCAGCCGGTGAGCGGCCTGCCCATCTCGACGGTGATCAGGCCGTTCGCGTCCGTCGAGCAAACGAGATACCCGCGCGGAGTCCGCAGCACGAGCGACGCCATGCCGGTTTCCCGCATCAGTTGCCACGCGACGCCACGCGTTGCGCTGCCGCAGGTATCGAGCGGCGAGCCGTCGGCGTTCCAGAACGCGACGCGGGCCGCCGCGTCGTCGCAGTCCGACACGACCGCGAGCTGGTTGAAGCCGATGCCGCGCTTCCGGTCGCCCATTTGCCTGGCGAGGCGGCCGTCGATGGCGTGCGCGGTGCCGCGCAGGTCGACGATCGCGAAGTCGTCGCCGTTCGCGTGCATTTTCTGAAATCCGATCGGCATGGCGGTTCCGGAATGGAGGCAGGCGAACACTGTACGTGGCTCACCGCTCGCGATCAATCGCCGCACGATGTCGTGCATGCGCCGAGCATCTACGTAATTCTACGTAGCTCCGCATACGTAGTTATCCGCTTGTAAGCGGCCCCGGTCGCGCGGAATACTACGGCCCATCGCCCCGGCCTCAGCGAGACCGTGGCACGACGCATCGACGTCACGTGTGTGCGGCACCCTCGCCGCATGCCATCTAAAACCACATTGGAGACCAGGAGACGCCATGAATCGGGCTTCCAGTACCCTGCTCTGGATTGCGGTCGCGCTGCTCGGCGCGTTCGCGTTCGGCACGATCGCACTCGCACACGGCGAGCGCGTCAGTGCCCTCTGGATCGTGATCGCCGCAGTCTGCGTGTATCTGATCGCGTATCGCTTCTACAGCCGTTTCATCGCCAGCAAGGTCATGCAGCTCGACGGGCTGCGGATGACGCCGGCCGTCAAGTACAACGACGGCCTCGACTACGTGCCGACCAACAAGTACGTGCTGTTCGGCCATCACTTCGCCGCGATCGCCGGCGCCGGCCCGCTCGTCGGGCCGGTGCTCGCCGCGCAGATGGGCTACATGCCCGGCATGCTGTGGATCCTGGCCGGCGTCGTGTTCGCCGGCGCGGTGCAGGACTTCATCGTGCTGTTCATCTCGACGCGCCGCGACGGCCGCTCGCTCGGCGATCTCGTCAAGATGGAGCTCGGCACGGTGCCCGGCGTGATCGCGCTGTTCGGCGCGTTCCTGATCATGGTGATCATCCTCGCGGTGCTCGCACTGATCGTCGTGAAGGCGCTGACGAATTCGCCGTGGGGCACATTCACCGTCGCCGCGACGATTCCGATCGCGCTGTTCATGGGCGTCTATACGCGCTACATCCGTCCGGGCCGCATCGGCGAAGTGTCGATCATCGGCTTCGTGCTGCTGATGGCGTCGATCGCGTTCGGCCAGCACGTGCACGATTCGCCGACGCTCGCCGCATGGTTCACGTTCACCGGCACGCAGCTCACGTGGATCCTGATCGGCTACGGCTTCGTTGCATCGGTGCTGCCGGTGTGGCTGCTGCTCGCGCCGCGCGACTACCTGTCGACGTTCCTGAAGATCGGCACGATCCTTGGCCTCGCGATCGGCATTCTGGTCGTCGCGCCGGAGCTGAAGATGCCCGCGCTGACGAAGTTCGTCGACGGCACGGGCCCCGTGTGGTCGGGCGGCCTGTTCCCGTTCCTGTTCATCACGATCGCGTGCGGCGCGGTGTCGGGCTTCCACGCGCTGATCTCGTCGGGCACGACGCCGAAGCTGATCGACAACGAAACCAACGCACGCTTCATCGGTTACGGCGCGATGCTGATGGAATCGTTCGTCGCGATCATGGCGCTGGTCGCCGCGAGCGTGATCGAACCGGGCATCTACTTCGCGATGAACGCGCCGGCCGCCGTGCTCGGCTCGACGCCGGAAGCGGTGGCCAACACCGTCACGCAGTGGGGCTTCGTGCTGACGCCCGACATGCTGACGCAGACTGCGAAGGCCGTCGGCGAAACGACGATCATCGCGCGCGCGGGCGGCGCGCCGACGCTGGCCGTCGGCATGGCGCACATCCTGCACCAGGTGATCGGCGGCGAAGCGATGATGGCGTTCTGGTATCACTTCGCGATCCTGTTCGAGGCGCTGTTCATCCTGACGGCCGTCGACGCCGGCACGCGCGCGGGCCGCTTCATGCTGCAGGACCTGCTCGGCACGTTCCACCCGGCGCTCAAGCGCACCGAGTCGCTGCCCGCGAACCTGGTTGCGACCGCGCTGTGCGTGGCCGCGTGGGGCTACTTCCTGTACCAGGGCGTGGTCGATCCGCTCGGTGGCATCAACACGCTGTGGCCGCTGTTCGGCATCTCGAACCAGATGCTTGCCGCGATCGCGCTGGTGCTCGGCACCGTCGTGCTGTTCAAGATGAAGCGCGAGCGCTATGCGTGGGTGACGATCGTGCCGACCGTGTGGCTGCTGATCTGCACGCTGACCGCCGGCTGGCAGAAGATTTTCGACGCGAACCCGAAGGTCAGCTTCCTGGCGCACGCCGCGAAGCTGCAGGCCGCGGTGGACGAAGGCAAGGTGCTCGCGCCGGCGAAGTCGATCGCGCAGATGAAGCGGATCATCTTCAACGACTACATCGATGCGGCGCTGGCCGGCCTGTTCATCTTCGTCGTGGTGAGCATCGCGGTGTACGGCGTGATCGCCGTGCTGCGCGCGCGCCGCGAGGCGAAGCCGACCGTGCGCGAGACGCCGTACGAAGCGATGCCGGCCGCGCAGGCGCTCGGCAGCGGACGTTAAGGGGAGGCCGCGATGTTCAGCGATCTTGGCAGCGACCTGCGCAGTGCGGGGCGTTACCTCGGGCAGGCGTTGCGGCTGATGGTCGGCCTGCCCGACTACGACACCTACGTCGCGCACATGCGCGAGACTCATCCGGACCGCGAGCCGATGACGTACGAGGAATTCTTCCGCGAGCGTCAGAATGCGCGGTACGGGTCGGGTGCGGGGAAGTGCTGTTGAACCGCACCGCTACCGCGGTTCGGTGATCGACAGGGAAGCGCTGCGAAGGATTTCGCGGCGCTTTTTCTTTGGCGGCCGGCAGTGCGCATGCGGCGGGAATCGCCGCGCAGTTTGCCGGCGCGCAGCGCGGCAACGGCCGGCGGCCGGTATCATAGGGTTCATTATTCCCGATGGACCCGCAGGAGAACACGTCGTGCATGTCGGTGAGCGTTTCAACAGCATTTCCCATCTCGTCGGCGCGGTGCTGTCGGTGGTGGGTCTCGTGGCGCTCGTGACGATGGGCGCGCTCGAAGGCGATCCGTACAAGGTGGTGAGCTTCAGCGTGTACGGCGCGATGCTGATCCTGCTCTACGCGATCTCGACGCTGTATCACAGCGTGCGCAGCCCGCGCCTGAAAGCGATCCTGCAGAAATGCGACCACTCGGCGATCTACCTGCTGATCGCCGGCAGCTATACGCCGTTTACGCTCGTCACGCTGCGCGGCCCGTGGGGCTGGTCGCTGTTCGGCGTGAGTTGGGGGCTGGCCGTGTTCGGGATCGTGCAGGAACTGACGCTCGGGCGGCGCACGCGCATGCTGTCGATGATCCTGTACGTGGCGATGGGCTGGCTCGCGCTCGTCGCGGTGCGTCCGCTGATCCATGCGCTGCCGCCGGTCGGTACCGCGTGGCTCGTGGCTGGCGGCCTGATCTACAGCGCGGGGATCTACTTCTTCATCAACGACGAGCGTATCCGCCACGGGCACGGTATCTGGCACCTGTTCGTGCTGGCCGGGAGCCTGTGCCAGTTCGTCAGTGTCGCGATGTATGTCGCGTGAGTGGCGGGCGGCACTGATCGCGAGGCGATGAGCAGCCGGCGCGTCTGCCACGGCATGCTCTAGCGGCGCGTGGCGGTTCGCAAGTGCGCGGCCGGTTCGCCGGTTGCCGGTGTCGGCCGCGTGGTGATCCACCATGTCGCCGCGGCGAGTGCCGACAATCCGGTCGCGATGCCGAGCGCCACCCGCATCGCCGCCGGAAACGGCTGCAGCGTCGCGATGCATGCGCCGAAGATCGCCACACCGAGCGCCGATCCGCTCTGCCGCGCCGCGTTCAGCGCGGCCGCCGCCACGCCGGCGCGGCGGCGGTCGACCGTCCCGAGCGCCGGCGACGTAGCGGCCGGCGAGATGAATCCCGATGCGAAGCCGATCGCGAGCATCGGCGCGACGGCGAGCCACGCGGGTGTCGTCGCACCGATGCCCGTCATGCCGAGCGCGCCGGCCGCATAGAGTGCGAACGCCGCGCACATCGAGCCGCGCGCGCCGAAGCGCGCAACCAGCTTGCCCGAACACAGTCCGCCGAGCGCGACCATCGCCGTCATCGGCAGGAACGCGAGCCCCGTATCGAGCGGGCTCGCGCCGCGGATCTGCCGATAGAACAGGCTGAGCACGAACAGCAAGCCATAGAACACGAACGCCGACGCCATCGACACGAACGTGGATCCTGCGAACAGCCGGTTGCGGAAGAACGCGAGCGGCAGCATCGGTTCGCGGTGCCGCGCTTCGATTGCGATGAACGCGATCCACGCGACGACGCTCGTCACCGCCCCGCCGATGATCGGCACCGAGTGCCAGCCGAGTGACGGGCCTTCGATCAGCGTGCCGATCAGCGCCGCGATCGCGACGATGGCCGCGGCCTGGCCGCCCCAGTCGAAATGCCGCGATCCGTCGCCGTCGGTGCGTGCGACCGTGCAGCCGAGCCAGATGCCGGCGAGCCCGAGCGGCAGGTTCACGAAGAAGAGGCTGCGCCACCCGAATAGATGGATCAATACGCCGCCGATCAGCGGGCCCGACGCCATCGCGATGCCGCCGCAGCCCATCCACAGGCTGATCGCCGACGCGCGCGCGGCCGGTTCGGGGAATGCTCGGTTGAGCAGCGCGAGCGAGCAGGGCACCAGCATCGCGCTGCCGACGCCTTGCAACGCGCGGGCGACCGCGAGCGCAGGGAGGGTCGGCGCGACCCCGCACAGCGCCGACGCAGCGACGAATACCGCGAGCCCCGCGATATAGACGGTGCGGTCGCCGAGCCGGTCGCCGAGTGTGCCGCCCGTCATCAGCAGGCTCGCGAACGCGAGCGTGTACGCGTTCACGATCCACTGCAGGCCGGCTACGCGGCTGCCGAACGTGTGGGCGATGTCGGTGAGCGCGACGTTGACGATGGACGCGTCGAGCAGCACGAGCGTGTAGCTCACGCAGGTCGCGGCGAGTACGCGGCGGGCCATGGCGTGGTTCGGTACGGCGGCCGTCATGCGCGGTCGCGTGCCGGCGTGGCGGCCTGCAGTGCGAGAAAGCCGACCCATCCCCAGTACACGCGATGATGCGCGATCAACCCGTCGCGCAGATCCATCACCTCGACGAGATCGACCTGGTCGCCGTCCGGTGTGGCGCGCGGATATTCCCACGTGAGCTGGCGGCCGTTCGAGAAGAACAGCCCGGTGCGGTACCAGCGCCCGAGCCTGTTGCCGGGATTGCGCAGGCCGGCCGCGAAGAATGCGCCGATCGCGGCCTTGCCGTGCAGTACGCCGGAGCCATGATCGGGCAGCGTGACGACGATCAGCGGCGTTTCGAGTACTGCATCGTCGGCATACAGCGCCATCAGCGCATCGACATCGCGCGCGACCACGGCCGCGTGCCAGCCTTCATAAATGTGCCGGGCGTCGGCGTTGGCGTGTGACATGGCGGGTTCCGGAAGCATCGATAACGGAACCCACTGTATGGGCGCACCGCCGCGAGACGTTTCACGTCAACCCGAAACGTGGATGTCGCGGCGGCGCAGTCGGCCGCGAGCGCCGTTATCCGGCCAGCGCGTCGAGGTTCAGCACATACGATTTCCCGATCCACACCGCGCAATCGCGATGGTCGCGCAGTTCGTCGTTCGTATTCGGATGCAGGAAGATATCGAGCGCACCGTGATTCAGCACGAGCCACGGCACGATGTCGTCGAAGCGCGTGGCGTCGAACGCGATCTGGTACGACCAGGCCGGGTGCGGGCCGACGAGGCGTTCATGAAAGCGGCCGAGTTCGATGACCGCGCCGAACCGTTCGTCGACGACCTGGCGAAACGCCCAGGCCGCGTCGCGGCTGGTCGCATCGAAATAGACGTGCGCGTGCCAACTGTGGATGGCGGTGGTGTCGAGGGCAGCCATGGAAGGACTCGAAAAAATGGGAATGCATGAGATGCCGTGCGAAACGGCCGATGCGTGATTATCGCGCGTCCTTGCTGTGCATGTCGTGTCGCTATCCGGCAATCCGGACGCGATGACTTGTCCTGAATCACAAGAATCGTTCGATTCGATCAAGCCGGGGTTTGAAGTATCCGCACGCGCGATATCACGCCGGAAGCCTTGTCGGCAGGTACGCCAGCCGCGATCGCACCGGCAACACGTCATTTCGGAAATTGAAAAAGCGCTGCGTGCGCTGCTTCGGATCGTCTGAACAAATGCGATCAGGGCGTTGAATGAATTAAAGAAATTCCTGTTTGGCGGGATTCGCGCGTGACGCGGTTTGCACGCCGGATTTCGAAGCCGAAAATATCAATTGCGGAATCGGCTATTCATGCGGAATGCAGTGCGTCATACGATGGTTTCAACGCATCGTCGAACACGATCGATGCGGGGACAACCACCTGGAGGCCACTATGCGATCCCTCGTTCCCGTTGCTGTACTTTCCTGCGCACTCGTTGCGCTGCCCGCCGTCAGTTTCGCTCAGTCTGCCGTGACCGACGGCGCATCGAATGCCTCACTGTCGAGCTGGTGGGCGGCGCGTGCCGAAACCGACGCGCAACTGATGCAGATGACGCGCGCCGGTTATCGCGCGACGTCGGCCGGCAACCAGAACTATCCGCTCGCGATGCAGCGTGCGCTCGAACGTGTCCACAACCCGGTGCCGGACCGGTCGCGCGAAGAGCGGGCCGAGATGGAAGCGCGCGCCGCGCGCGACGTGCAGGGCGGCCATCCGGTCAAGGCGTTCTTCGTGAAGACCGCGTACTACCTGAAGGGCGAGAACACGTTCTGATGCAGGAGACGAGCATGGCTTGCACGATCCGATTTGCCGGCGTCGTGCGCGCGTCGGCGCCGCGCCGGCTGCCGGACGCGCGAGCGACGCAACGGCGCGACGATGGACACGGCGCGCGGCGTCGAGCGAAGCACTCGCGCCATGCGCGCCGTGACGCCGTTGCGTGCCGCATCGCATGGCCGGCTTTCGAGGCGAGCGATGCGCCCGCCGACGGGAGCCCATCATGAAGGGCTCCCGGAAGAACCGTCGCCACGTGCCGTTGACCCGCGAGTGGCTGCTGCCGCTGCCGCCCGTGCATGCACGCGACATCTCGCTGAAATGCCACATGGCGCTCGTCGCGCTGCGTGGCGGGCATGGCAACGAGGCGCTGCTGATGCGCTTGCGCACGAGCGTCTACCTGGTGTTCCTGGCGCTCGACGATGCGGTGTGCACGGACGCGGACATCGACCTGTGCGTCGACGCGGAGCGCGCGCTCGATGCGGGCGTGGTGCGCGCGGCACAAAGCGGCGCATGGGCGCTGCGCGACGATGAATGCGTGGTACTCGAGCATGTGCTCGCGGCGAACGACACGTGCGTCACGACGCTCACGCGGCATCGGCTGGCCGAGCTGTGGGAGCACGTCTGCACGTTCGCATCGAGCGGCCAGCCGGCGCTCGTCGCGAGCGCGGCGGAGAAGATGCGCATGCACATGGCCGAATCGCTTGCCGCGTAGCGTCGCACCGGTTTCGCAGGGAGGATGGAGGAGACAGGGCCGGTCGCCGCAACCGCGCTGCTTCGGCGATTGCGCTGCCGTCGCGGTCATACGGTGACGGCGAAACGCGACGCAAAACCCCGGCCCAAAACAAAAGCGCCACGGAGCGGACTCCGTGGCGCTTCATTTTTTGCCGCCGGCGCGGAGGCATGGCCCCCGCGTGGCGATACGCGCTTAAGCGGCTGCTGCCGGCTTCGCAGCCTTCTGCAGCTTGCCCTTGCCGGCGCGCTGGATTTCCTCGAGCTTGATCTCGACGTGACGCGAGAACACGTACTCGGCCGGGCGCTGCTTGTCGATCGGAATGTCCGGTGCGAACGGGCCGTCGGTCTTGATGCCCTTGCGGCTCACGGCGAACGCCTTCAGCGGATGCGCCATCGTGTCCATCACGGCGGTCGCTTCGAAGCCGCAGTGGACCATGCAGTCCGCGCACTTCTCGTAGTTGCCGACGCCGTAGTTGTCCCAGTTCGTGTCTTCCATCAGTTCCTTGAAGGTCTTCACGTAACCTTCGCCGACCAGGTAGCACGGCTTCTGCCAGCCGAACACCGTACGCGCCGGGTTGCCCCACGGCGTGCACTTGTACGTCTGGTTGCCGGCCAGGAAGTCGAGGAACAGCGACGACTGGCTGAACGACCAGCGCTTGCCGCCTTCGCCGCGCTTCAGGATCTCGCGGAACAGGTTCTTCGTCTTGTCGCGGTTCAGGAAGTGCTGCTGATCCGGCGCGCGTTCGTACGCGTAGCCCGGCGACACGGTGATGCCGTCGACGCCGATCGGCTTCAGCGTGTCGAAGAACTTCGCGACGCGTTCCGGCACGGCATCGTTGAACAGCGTGCAGTTGATGTTCACGCGGAAGCCGCGGCGCTTCGCTTCCTTGATGGCCGCGACCGCCTTGTCATACACGCCTTCCTGCGACACCGAGTGGTCGTGCGCCTGCTGGTCGCCGTCGAGGTGGACCGACCAGACGAAGTACGGGCTCGGCTGGTAGTCGTCCATCTTCTTTTCCATCAGCAGCGCATTCGTGCAGAGGTAGACGAACTTCTTGCGCTTCATGATGCCGCGGACGATTTCCGGCATTTCCTTGTGCAGCAGCGGCTCGCCGCCTGCGATCGACACGATCGGTGCGCCGCACTCGTCGACCGCTTCCAGGCATTCCTGGACGGACAGACGCTGATTCAGGATGGGATCCGGGTAATCGATCTTGCCGCAGCCGTTGCACGCGAGGTTGCAGCGGAACAGCGGCTCGAGCATCAGCGCGAGCGGATAGCGTTTGTTGCCGGAAAGGTGTTGGCGCGTGATGTACGCGCCGACGCGGACTTGCTGGAGCAGCGGAATAGACAAGAGATGTCCTCCTTAAACTTCGCGGGCGACAGCTTGCGTGAGCTTCGCCGGCAGCTTGAATTCGACTTTTTCCTCACGGCCCGCCATCGTCGTGACGTCGACGGGCCCCAGCGCGCGCAACGCGCCGATTACATCTTCGACCATTTCCTCGGGCGCGGACGCCCCGGCGGTCAGCCCAACGGTCTTCGCATTCGCGAACCATTCGGCCTTTACTTCCGAACCGTCGGCGACGAGGTAGCTCGGCACACCGCTTTCGGTGCCGATCTCGCGCAGGCGGTTCGAGTTCGAGCTGTTCGTCGCACCGACCACGAGCAGCACGTCAACCTGTTCGCTCAGCTCGCGTACGGCGGCCTGGCGATTCTGCGTTGCGTAGCAGATGTCACGCGTGTCCGGGCCGACGATGTCGGTGAACCGGCGCTGCAGCGCTTCGATGATGCCACGTGTGTCGTCGACCGACAGCGTGGTCTGCGTAATGTACGCGACCGGCGTGTCAACGGGCAGCGTCAGCGTATCGACTTCTGCTTCGCTCTGCACGAGGATCACCTCGGCCGGAATCTGGCCGATCGTACCCTCGACTTCCGGGTGGCCCGCGTGGCCGATCAGGATCAGCCGGCGGCCCGCCGCGACGTACTGGCGGCCCTGCACGTGCACTTTCGTGACGAGCGGGCAGGTGGCGTCGAGCACGTCGAGCCCGCGCGTTTCCGCGTCGCGCTCGACCGTCTGGGCGACACCGTGCGCGCTGAAGATCGCGACAGCGCCGTGGGGCACCTCGTCGAGTTCCTCAACGAATCGGGCCCCTTTATTACGCAGATTTTCGACGACATGCCGGTTATGCACGATCTCATGACGCACATAGACCGGCGCACCGTGCTGTTGCAGCGCGCGATCGACGATCTCGATCGCACGGACAACCCCCGCACAAAAGCCGCGGGGCTGGGCAAGGATGACTCGCATAGGTGAGCGAACTCCGACGACAGACGCCGGGGTTCGAGGAGCTGGCACTCGCTCGCTCGCCCCGGCTTGATGTTATGAAGGCAGGAACGAACCGGCCGGCCAGGCCCCGGAACCCCGAATTAATCGCGCATTTTAACTCTATCGGCAAGTCCTTGCTCTGGTGCCGTATCTGCCGTGTTGCATTTGCGGGAGAGCCGCGTCGGCGCTGGCGCGCGCGGAACCCAGTAAACTATGTGGTTTCGCGGGCAGCCGCTCCGGCTGCCCGGCGTCGCGCTCATTTCAAGGCCATTCGATGACCGTCGATTCTTACGCGTATTGCCCGACCGCCCGTGCGGTTTCGGGTGTTTTGTTCCTGACCCTGATTGATTTTGCCGATGCCGGCGCCCGGCAGGAGGCGTGCCGATGATGCTGGTTCTTGCTTTCCTGGTGTCCGGTCTGTCGCTGATGATCTGGATCGTGCTGCTCGTCGCGCGCGGCGGCTTCTGGCGCGCGGTGCCCGCGCGGCCGCTGCCGCCCGAGGCGCGCGGCGCGGCGGCCGAGGCCGGCTGGCCGGCCGTCGTCGCGGTCGTGCCGGCACGTAACGAGGTCGACGTGATCGCCCGGGCGGCCACTTCGCTGCTCGAGCAGGATTACCCGGGCGAATTTCATCTGATCATTGTCGATGACCACAGCGACGACGGCACCGCCGACGCGGCCCGCGCGGCCGCGCTCGCGATCAACCGCGCCGACCGGCTGACGGTGCTGGCCGCGAAGCCGCTGCCGGCCAGCTGGTCGGGCAAGGTGTGGGCGCAGTCGCAGGGGATCGCCGCGGTGCAGACGCTCGGCCTGCCGGCCGACTACCTGCTGCTGACGGATGCCGACATCGGCCATCCGCCCGACGCCGTCGCGCAGCTCATCACGCGCGCGCAGGCCGAGAACCGCGATCTCGTGTCGCTGATGGTGCGGCTGCGCTGCGATTCGTTGTGGGAAAAGGCGCTGATCCCGGCGTTCGTGTTCTTCTTCGCGAAGCTCTACCCGTTCTCGTGGATCAACAACCCGCGCAACCGGACGGCCGGCGCCGCGGGCGGCTGCATGCTCGTCAAGCGCACCGCGCTCGAGGAAGCGGGCGGCATCGAGTCGATCCGCGGCGCGCTGATCGACGACTGCAGCCTCGCCGCGCAGATCAAGCATCGCGGCGAAGGCCGCCATCCGATCCGGCTCGACCTGGCCGACCGCAGCGTGTCGCTGCGCCCGTACGACAGCTGGCGCGACATCTGGAACATGATCGCGCGCACCGCGTTCACGCAGCTGCACTATTCGCCGCTGCTGCTGGCGGGCACGCTGCTCGGGATGACGATCATCTATCTCGTGCCGCCTGCCGCGGCGCTCGCGTACGGCGCGCGCGCATGGCCGGCGTGGCTCGCGTGGGCGTCGATGTGCGCCGCGTATGCGCCGATGCTGCGCTACTACCGGCGCTCGCCGCTGTGGGCGCCTGCGCTGCCGCTCGTCGCGCTGTTCTACGTCGGCGCGACGTTCGCGTCCGCGTGGCGCTACTGGCGCGGCAAGGGCGGCCAGTGGAAGGCGCGCGTGCAGGCGCCGGTGGATCGCTGAGTATTGCCCGGGAGGCGCGCCTCCCGGCAGCCGGAAAGCAAACAGCCCGATCGGTGGAAACCGGTCGGGCTGTTTCGTTTCGGCGGTGCTGCCTGCCGGCGCTTAGCGCTGGGTCAGCATCATGTACATCTGGACCACGACGTCCGGCGAGAACGTGAACGGCACCCAGCCGTAGCCCGTGTGGCGGGCCACCAGCAGGCGGTCGCCGTTCGTCTGCTTCTGCACGGCCATCATCGGGTTCTTCGTCGTCACGAAGCGCCAGCCGGCCGGGATGCCGGGCGGCGGCTCCGGCTGCATCGACGCGCGCACGTGCGCGAGTTCCTCGATCAGCTGGCCCAGTTGCTCCGGATGCAGCGTGATCGATTCGCCGTTGATGGTCAGCGTGAGTTCGTTCTGCGTCGGGCGCGACACGTGCAGCGTCGATTTGTCGGTCGGGGCCGGGGTGATGGCGTCGGCTTCGACTTCGCCTTCAACCGGCGTTTCGGCTTGCGCCGTCGCGACGATGGCCGTTTCGGCATCGGCCGTTGAATCCACCGTTTCGGCCGCGGCCGGCGCGGGTGCGATCACGGCCGGTTCCGCTGCCGGCGTATCGGCCGGCGCAGGTTCGACGACTTCGGCTGCAACCGCCGGGGCTGCAACCGCCGGCGCTGCAACCGCGTTGGTCGCGGCTTCCTTGACGACGGCCTCGACCAGCGCCTCGGCGTCGGCGATGGCCTTCGCGTGGTGCTGCGCAGCCGCTTCGGCTTGTGCGATCGCTTCGGTGTGGCGCTGCGTGACGGCTTCGGCCTGCGCGGTGGCATCGGCGTGGCGTTGCGCGGCGGCCTCGGCCAGCGCGATCGCTTCGGTATGGCGTTGCGTGACGGCTTCGGCCTCGGCGGTCGCGTCGGCATGACGCTGCGCGGCGGCCTGCGTTTCCGCGATCGCCTGCGTGTGCTGCTGTGCGAGTGCTTCGGCTTCCGCGATCACAGCCGTGTGGCGCTGCGCGGCGGCTTCGGCTTCGGCGATTGCTGCCGCGTGACGCTGCGTGGCCGCTTCGGCTTCGGCGGTCGCTTCCGCGTGCCGCTTCGCAGCGGCCTCGGCTTCGACGGTCGCGGCCGTGTGGCGCTGCGCGGCCGCATCGGCTTCGGTGGCTGCCGCGTGATGACGCTGTGCGGCGGCCTCGGCTTCGGCAATCGCTGCCGCGTGGCGCTGCGACGCCGCTTCGGCATCCGCGTGACGCTGCGCGAGCGCTTCGGTCAGCGCGGTGGCTTCCGCATGGCGCTGCGAGGCGGCTTCGGCCTGCGCGGTGGCATCGGTATGACGCTGGGCGGCGGCTTCCGCGGCGGCGGTCGCGCTGGCGTGGCGCTGCTGCGCGGCTTCGGCATCGGCGGCCGCAGCCGTGTGGCGTTGCGCGGCGGCCTGCGCTTCGGTTTCCGCGGCGGCGTGACGCTCTGCCGCGGCCTGCGCTTCCGTTGCTGCGGCGCGCGCGAAGGCTTCCGCGCTGCGGGCCGCCTGCTGCGCGGCGTGGTGATCGTGGAGGAGCTGATCGACGCCCATGGTGAGCGAAGCGATCTGATCGTTCAGGTTCATGCGTGTCTTCTCTGCGTAAGACCCGCGATTTTAACCGCTGCGCCGGTACCGGGCCGCGCGGGACGTGTAACAAAGTGCGCAAAGCGGCGTGAAGCACGCCGCTTTGTGTTACTTCAGGTAGCCCGCGGAGCCGAACCAGTCGAGCGCATCGCGCAGCCCTTCGCGGTACGGACGCGCACGGTAGCCGAGCTCGCGCTCGGCCTTCGCGGACGTGAAATACATCTTGTTCTTCGACATCCGCAGCCCGTCCACGGTGACGAACGGCTCCTTCTTCGTGAACTTCGCGACCGCTTCCGCACCGACCGCGAGCGGGTAGAGCGGCCAGCGCGGCAGCGCGATCGTCGGCGCCTTGCGGCCCGTCATCTGCGCGATGTCCGCGAGCATTTGCTGCAGCGGCAGGTTCTCGCCGCCGAGGATGTAGCGCTCGCCGATCCGGCCGCGCTCGAGCGCGAGGAAGTGGCCGTGCGCGACGTCGTCGACGTGCACGAGGTTCAGCCCCGTGTCGACGAATGCGGGAATCTTGCCGAGCGCGGCCTCGACGATGATGCGGCCGGTCGGCGTCGGCTTCACGTCGCGCGGGCCGATCGGCGTCGACGGATTGACGATCACGGCCGGCAGCCCCTCGTCGGCGATCATCCGCTCGACCGCGCGTTCCGCGAGCACCTTGCTGCGCTTGTAGACCCCGATCGCCTGCTCGGCCGTGAGCGGCCGGTTTTCGTCGGACGGATCGCCGGCGCTCGTCACCTTCAGCGTCGCGACGCTGCTCGTGTAGACGATTCGCTCGACGCCTTCCGCGCGTGCCGCGCGCATCGTCGCGACCGCGCCCTCGAGGTTCGCACGCTCGATCTCGTCGGGATCGGGTGCCCACAGCCGGTAGTCGGCTGCCACGTGCAGCAGGTAGCGCACGCCGCGCAGCGCGGCGCGCATCGACGCCTCGTCGCGCATGTCGCCGGTGACGATCTCGGCGTCGAGATCCGCCACGTTCGTGCGCGGGCTGGTCGGGCGCACGAGCACGCGTACCGCATAGCCTTTCTGCTGCGCAATGCGCGCGACGGCCGAGCCGACGAAACCGGACGCACCGGTGACGAGAACGAGATCGCGGGAGGTATCAGTCATGCGTTTCCTTCAGGGCCGCGCGCGGGCCGCGCGGCGGTTGAGCGTCGGCGAGATTGTACGTGGTCGGCGCGCGCGGCGACGCCAGGCCGCGACGGGTGCGAACCGGCTGCGGCCCGTGTGCGAAGCGGCCGACGCGACTACAATGCCGGGCTTGAATGCAACGGGAGGGCGACGCGATGAGCCGCAATGAACTGGACGAACGGATCGAGACCTACTACGTGCGGGTGCGCGGCGTCGTGCAGGGCGTCGGCTTCCGTCATGCGACGGTGCGCGAGGCGCATGCGCTGAAGCTGCGCGGCTGGGTCGCGAATCTCGAGGACGGCACCGTCGAGGCGATGATCCAGGGCACCGGCGCGCAGATCGACCGGATGCTCGCGTGGCTGCGTCACGGCCCGCCGGCCGCGCGCGTGACCGAGGTGACGTTCGAGGAACGCCAGACCGAAAGGCGCTTCGAGCGCTTCCAGCAGCAGTAAGAGGCGCAGAACGATCATGACGGGGTATCCGGAGGCCGGGCGCGGCCTCATGTTGTCGGTGGCGGCGTCGACGCTGTTCGCGCTGATGTCCGCCTACGCGAAACTGCTGGCGCCGCTCACGGGGCTCGACATCTTCGCGTGGCGCGTGTTGTGGACCGCACCGGGCGCGCTCGCGCTGATCGCGCTGCGGGGCCGCTTGCCCGCGCTCGTCGATCTCCTTCGGCGCAGCGTGCGCAGCTGGCGTCTGCTGATTGCGCTGCCCGTGAGTGCCGCGCTGCTCGGCGTGCAGTTGTGGCTGTTCCTGTGGGCGCCGCTGCACGGCCGCATGCTCGAAGTGTCGCTCGGCTATTTCCTGCTGCCGCTGACGATGGTGCTCGTCGGCCGCTTCTACTATCACGAACGGCTCGATCCGCTGCAATGGGCGGCGGTCGCGTGCGCCGCGCTCGGCGTCGCGCACGAGGTGTGGGCGACGCGCGCGTTCGCGTGGCCGACGCTCGTCGTCGCGCTCGGCTATCCGCCGTATTTCGTGCTGCGCCGGCGGATCAACGCCGATTCGCTCGCCGCGTTCGCGGTCGAGATCGCGCTGCTGTGCCCGATCGCGTTCGCGATGGTCGTGACGAGCACGACGCGCGTGGCCGACCACCCGGTGCTGTGGGCCGTGCTGCTGCCGGGGCTCGGCGTGCTCAGCACGCTCGCGCTCGCGAGCTACCTGAAGGCGAGCCGGATGCTGCCGATGGCGCTGTTCGGCATTCTCGGCTACGTCGAGCCGGTGCTGCTCGTCGCGGTGTCGCTGCTGCTGCTCGGCGAGACGCTGAGCATTGCGAAGCTCGCGACGTACGGGCCGATCTGGGTCGCCGTTGCGCTGACCGCATGGCACAGCGCCATGCTGATGCGGCGCCTGCCAGCGCGGGGATAAGCGTCGATCGCGATGCGGCGGCTGCATGCAGCGCGCCGCGTCGTGTATCGAAACCATCTGCACGGCAGCGGTCGAACACATCGATGCTGACTGCAAACTGGCGTCGCGCTGACGTGAGTCTGGCAACGCTGCCTGCTTTGCACCACAAGGCTCGCGCGTGTAATCGAACAGAAGATTCGGTTGCACTTTGTTACTTAGGGTCTCCCCGGATCGGCCATTAGACTGGCCTCACCGACTTCCCTACGTATGCAGCCTTTCAATGAACGGTCATCCCCGTGCCTGGCCGGCCGGGTTGGCGCGATGCGGGCATACGCGTATCGCCGCTGATCACGCTCGCCTTCTTCTCCCCGATCCAGTCCCCGGTGCGCGCTGCACCGCCGTCGTGCAGGTGTGCTCATGTCGTTGAGCCCGCCGCCTTCCGCCACGTTTCCACCGTCGCGTAGCGGCCGCCTGATCGAAGTCGATTTCTTCCGCGGCATCGTGCTGTTGATGATCGTCGTCGATCACATCGGCGCAAGCGTGCTGTCGCGCGTCACGCTGCACGCGTTCGCGCTGTGCGACGCGGCCGAGGTCTTCGTCTTTCTCGGCGGCTTCGCGACCGCGAGCGCCTATGGCGCGATTGCCGAGCGACAGGGCGCGCGCGCCGCGCAAAAGCGGTTCGTGCGCCGCGCGATGCAGATCTACCGCGCGTTTCTCGCGACCTCGACACTGATGCTCGTCGTGTCGGCCGTGCTCGACCACTACGGGATCGATGCGCCGAACCTCGCGCTCGACGACGTCAGCGTGATGCTCGCGTCGCCGCTCACGGGCGCAGCCGAGCTGCTGACGTTCCAGCGCCAGCCCTATCTCGCGTCGGTGCTGCCGATGTATGTGCTGTTCGCGCTGGCGTCGCCGGTGCTCGTGCCGTTCGCGCGTCGCCATCCGTGGCTGCTCGTCGCGCTCGGCATCGCGTCGTGGCTCGCGGCGGGCTGGCTCGGCCCCGAGCTGCTGGATACCGACGGATTCCGCTGGAGTTTCAATCCGTTCGCGTGGCAACTGATGTTCGTCGCTGGCGTGCTCGCGCGCTGCCAGCCGTTCTACCGGCGCATCGCGCTCGGGCGCTGGGGGGCCGCGGCGACCGGGCTCGCGTGCGCGGTCGTGCTCGGCTGCGCGAGCTACAAGCTGTTCTCGGGGCTGCCGCTGCCGGAAGGCGTGTTCAAGCGCGATCTCGCACTGCCGCGCGTCGTGAGCTTCGCGGCCATCGCGTGGCTGATGGCCGATTGCGTGCGCTTCGGCTGGATCGCGCGGATCGCGCAGGGCGTGCGGCCCGTCGTGGCCGTGGGCCAGCGCGGGCTGATCTGCTTCGTCGCGGGCGCGGCAATCTCGCTCGTCATCGATTCGCTATTGCATCCGGTCGTGCGGAGTGCCGATCTGCGGCATGTCGGCGTGGGCCTCGTGGCCGACGCGTGTGCGCTCGGGCTGATGATGGCCGTGGCTGGTTCGGGAACGTGGATCGCGCGATGGCGCAGCGCGGCCGCGTGAGCGGTGCGGGAGGCGGCGCGTGCGGCACGGGGTGTGCCGCGCGGCCTTAATGAGGTGAGCCGATACGGGAGCGGGGAACGGCGGTTGCGTCGTCGGATTCGGCGTCGTCGCGTTCGTCGGGCGCCGGATCGTCGCGCTCCGCGAGTACCGCGTCGGCTTCGGCTGCCGCCCGGGCGGCGCGCAACGCAGTGCATCGCTGCGCGTGCCGGATGTCCGAGAGGATTCTCAGAAGCCTCGTGGTCTTGCTTTTCATTATCTTCTCCCGCCAGTGCGCATCTCGGCGGATGCACTGCTTGCAACCAGTGTAGGACGCAATCGCGCAACCGGCGGGAGAAGGTGGCGTGCAGGCCGCGCGCCGAGGGATTTTACTTACTGCGCGGTGGCGACGCCCTGCGCCTGCAGCGCTTCTTCGCGGCGCTCTTCTGCACAACGCTGGTGCTGGCGCGACAGGCGGTTCATCAGCGGCAGCAGCAGCAACGCGAGCAGCATGCCGATCGCGGCGAGCCAGCCGAGCTTCTCGAACAGCGACAGGTACAGCGGCAGCGATTCGGTGGCCGGCAGTTCGTGCGACGGCATCTGCGCGAAGTTCGCGACGACGCTGCCCAGATACTGCGACACGCCCGTCGCGACGAAGTACGCACCCATCATGAAGCCGCTCATGCGCGCCGGCACGTAGCGGGCGATCATCGCGAGGCCGAGGCCGCTCACCAGCAGTTCGCCGAGCGAGTAAAGGCCGTAGCCCCACACCATGAACCACGACGACACACGGCCGTCGACCGCATAGCGGCCGCTGATCGTGAACACCAGGTAGCCCGCGGCCACCGCGCCGAAGCCGAATGCATACTTCGCGGCGACCGGCAGGTCACGGCCGCCCTTCGCGACGGCGTTGTAGACCCACACGAGCACCGGGCTCAGCAGCATGATCCAGATCGGGTTCAGTGCCTGGAACTGCGCGGCGCTCCACGTGAACAGCGTCGTGCCGAACAGCATGAAGCGCGGATCGACGTTGCGCAGCGCGAACAGCGTCAGCGACGTCGACATCTGCACGTAGAAGATGAAGAACAGGATCACCTGGCCGATCAGCACGAGTGCCGCGATCAGGCCTGCGCGCTCCGAGCGCTCCGACTTCGCGATCATGTACGCGAAGATCGCGAGGATCGCGAACGCTGCCGTCCACACGCTGGCGACAGCGAGCTGCTTGTGCTGCAGCACGTACAGCGTGATCAGCGCGAGCCCGACACCGCCCAGCGCGACCGCGCCGAGGCGCTTCCAGCGGATCGGCTGGTCGTCCGGCAGCGAGCCGACGTGCGCGAGCGTGCGATGCATCAGCATGAAGTTGAGGATCGCGAGCAGCATGCCGCCGCAGCAGACCGCGAACGCGGTGTGCCAGCCCCAGTGATCCTTGATCCACGGCGTCGCGAGCATCGACACCGTCGAGCCGATGTTGACCGCCATGTAGTAGATCGTGAACGCGCTGTCGATGCGCGCGTCGTCGCCTTCATAGATGCGGCGCACGAGGTTCGCTGCGTTGGCCTTGAACAGGCCGTTGCCGACGACGATCACGCCGAGCGACGCATACATGTACGTCAGCTGATCGTTCGGTACCGACAGCATCAGGTAGCCGGCGCACAGCACGGACGCGCCGATGATCATCGTGCGGCGGGCGCCGAGCACCTTGTCGCCGATCCAGCCGCCGATCGACGGCGCGGCATAGACGAGTGCGGTGAACGCACCCCAGGTCAGGTTCGCATGGCTGTCGGTGAAACCGAGCCGGTCGACCATGAAGAGGACCAGGAGCGCGGCCATGCCGTAGTAGCCGAAGCGCTCCCACATTTCGATGAGGAAGACCGTCGTAAACGATCGGGTTTGTGAAACAGGTGGTTGCATCATCAATCTCGTTTGAAACGGACGGCACGGATCGCGCGTCGTCTTGGGGTCGAACTGGCGCCGGTGCACAATGGGCCGGGTAGGCTTCGTGCTGGCGGTGGAACAGTCGGGCGGTTAGCCCGGGCCGGGGTCTGACTCCGCCTGGTGTGGCGGGGAGGGGCCCCGACCGGCGCGCGCGTGGTAGCGGCTGCCGGTCCGGTGCGTCAGGTATCTGCCACCTAGGGAAACTCCCAATGTGGCAGTAGCTTTCAGGAACATTCGTCTCATCATCTATTTGTAAGCTTTCGTGCCGGCCCTCCGAAGATTCCCGGAGAGCCGCTTGCAGCTTGCCTGTGAAGCCGGCGAGTCTGGCAAGATAGCGCGTCGTTTCGCTCGCTTCGTGTCCCGTTTAGTGCACCGGGCTCAACACCGAAGGCGTGTGCGAACCCGAAGACTAAGCTATATCGTTCTAACTTAGTTATTTTCCATCAAACATTTTTTGACGATCACTTTTCGGCCTGCTATGGTTCCCCCCACTGAAAACTCGCGGTCTGCAAACGCTACCGCCGCACTGGGCAGCAAGATTCGCGCGTTGCGCCAACGACTCAAGCGCACGCTCGACGACACCGCTACCGCCGCGGGGATTTCGAAGCCGTTTCTGTCTCAAGTCGAACGCGGGCTCGCGTCGCCGTCGCTGACATCGTTGGCCGGTATCGCGCACGCGCTCGGTGTGACGGTGCAGTACTTCGTGGATACGCCGAGCGAGGAACGCTCGGTTTGCCGAGGCGAGCAGCTGCGCTTCTTCGGGTTTGCCGATTCGGCGAACCTGTTCGCGAGGCTGACGAACGTGTCCGAAGGACGCCAGCTGGAGGCGATCCTCGTGAGGATGCCGCCGGGGCAGAAGCGGTCGGAGGTGACGACACATGCAGGAGAGGAGTTCCTGTATGTGATTGAAGGGGAAGTGTCGCTGACGCTGGAAGGCAAGACGTTCGTCCTGCA
Organism: Burkholderia lata; assembly: GCF_902499335.1. Taxonomy (GTDB): domain Bacteria; phylum Pseudomonadota; class Gammaproteobacteria; order Burkholderiales; family Burkholderiaceae; genus Burkholderia; species Burkholderia lata_B. The sequence goes on from NZ_CABVQK010000009.1 coordinate 207,899, forward strand.
GGCCGGTGACAGCTCGCACTATCAGTCGACGGTCCCGCACAGCTGGGTCAACACCGCGAAGATCGAGTCGGTGGTGGTCTGGGTGGGTACGCCGAGGCTGTTCTAACGCACAGGTATTCCTTCGTTTCGAAGACGGAATGCCTGTCGAAAGAAACGTAAGGAATACTAAAATGCAATACGAGAATCACGGGCCTCCTCAATCGCTGCACCCGTCAGCGTCTCACGCGTAAACCGCGGCATCCGCCGCGCGACGCTCACCGAACAACCCTTCTCAAGACTGCCACGATGAAATCCTTGCATGCCATGTCGGCCGTGCTGGCCGCGCTCGCCCTGACGCCTGCCGCCCACGCCGTTACCGTTCCGTCGAACGTCGCGCTCGCTCCTCAACAGGACCTGACGCGCCAGGTGCCCGCCGAAGTCGAGTCGCTCGACCCCGCGCACATCGAGTCGTGGACCGGCAACACGATCGGCCTCGACCTGTTCGAAGGGCTGGCCCGCATCGATGCAGGCGGCCAGGTCGTGCCGGGTGTCGCGCTGTCGTGGGAACACAAGACGCCGACGACGTGGATCTTCAAGCTTCGCCGTGACGCGAAGTGGAGCAACGGCCAGCCGGTGACGGCCGCCGATTTCGTCTATTCGTGGCAGCGCCTCGTCGATCCGAAGACGGGCTCGAAATACACGATCCTCGTCGAATTCGTGAAGAACTCGAAGGACATCATCGCGGGCAAGGCCGCGCCGTCGACGCTCGGCGTGCGCGCCGTCGATCCGTACACGCTCGAGGTGACGACCGACGCGCCCGTCGCGTTCTTCCCCGAGCTGACCGCGATGGCGCCGCTCGTGCCGGTGAACAAGGATGTCGTCGCGAAGTTCGGCGACGCGTGGACGCGCCCGGGCAACATCGTCAGCAACGGTGCATACCAGCTGGTCGACTGGCAGCCGAACAACCGCATCGTCGTGACGAAGGACGCGAAGTACTGGAACGCGTCGAAGGTCGTGATCAACAAGGTCACGTTCCTGCCGATCGAAAGCGACGAAACCGCGATGCGCATGTACCAGGCCGGTCAGATCGACTACAGCTACTCGATTCCGTCTGGCATCTTCCAGCAGGTCAGCAAGCAGTTCGGCGGCGAACTGCGCCCGGGCCTGCAGCTCGCGACCTACTACTACTACCTGAACAACAGCGATGCGGCACTGAAGGACAAGCGCGTGCGCCAGGCGCTGTCGATGGTGATCGATCGCGAAGTGCTGACGTCGAAGCTCACGCAGGCCGGCGAGAAGCCGATGTACGGCCTGATGCCGAACGGCACGAAGGGCGTGCAGCCGTTCACGCCGGAATGGGCGTCGTGGCCGATGGCCAAGCGCATCGAGGCCGCGAAGGGCCTGCTGAAGCAGGCCGGCTACTCGGACGCGAAGCCGCTGTCGTTCACGCTGACGTACAACACCAACGACCTGCACAAGAAGGTCGCGCTGTTTACCGCGTCGGAATGGCGCACGAAGCTCGGCATCAACACGAAGCTCGAGAACGTCGAGTTCAAGGTGCTGATGAAGGAGCGGCATGACGGCAAGGTGCAGATCGCGCGCGACGGCTGGTTCGCCGATTACAACGACGCGATGACCTTCTTTGACCTGATCCGCTGCGGCAGCTCGCAGAACACCGTCGGCTACTGCAACAAGCAGGTCGACACGTACGTCGAGGACGGCAACCAGAAGCTCGACGACAAGGCGCGCGCCGCGCTGCTCACGCAGGCGCACGACGCGGCGATGAACGACACGCCGATGGTGCCGCTGTTCCAGTACTCGGCAGACCGTCTCGTGAAGCCCTACGTGGGCGGCTACTCGCTGAAGAACGTGATCGACATGCGTGCTTCGCAGGACATGTACCTGATCAAGCACTGAGCGGAGCGATCATGCTGGCCTACGCACTGAGGCGCACGTTGTGGGCGGTGCCGACGATCCTCGCGGTCGTCACCGTCTGCTACCTGCTCCTGCATTTCACGCCCGGCGGCCCGTTCGATACGGAGAAGCAGCTGTCCGCGGCCACGCTCGCGAACCTGAACGCGAAGTATCACCTCGACGAGCCGCTGTGGAAGCAGTACCTGCTGTACCTGAACGCGCTGCTGCACGGTGATCTCGGCCCGTCGTTCCGCTACGTCGACTGGTCGGTGAACGATCTCGTGAAGAAGGCGCTGCCCGTGAGCCTCGGCGTGGGTGGCGTGTCGATCCCGATCTCGATCGGGTGCGGCGTGCTGCTCGGCACCGTCGCGGCCGTGCGCCGCGACAGCTTCATCGACCGCTTCGTGATGCTGATCGGCAACTTCGGCAACGTGATCCCGCCGTTCGTGCTCGGCCCCGTGCTCGTGTGGATCTTCGCGATCCTGCTGAAGACGTCGTCCGGCAACGGCTGGCTGCCCGCGGGCGGCTGGGGCGACGGCGGCTGGCAGTACCGGCTGCTGCCGATCGTGCTGCTGACCTTCATCAACATGTCGCTGCTCGCACGCGTGATGCGCGGCTCGATGATCGAGACGCTGTCGAGCAACTACATCCGCACCGCGCGCGCGAAGGGCCTGCCGGGCTCGACGATCGTGCTGCGCCACGCGCTGAAGCCCGCGCTGATGCCGGTCGTGTCGCTGTTCGGCACGGTCTGCATCTCGTCGATCACGGCGGCCGTGGTCACCGAATCGGTGTTCGCGCTGCCGGGGCTGGGGCAGCTCGTCGTGAACGGTGCAATCAACCGCGACTACACGCTGGTGCTCGGCCTCGTCGTCCTGACGACGGTCTGCGCGGTGCTGTTCAACCTGCTGGTCGACCTCGCGTACGCGTGGCTCGATCCGCGTATCCGTTATTGAGCGAGGCACAGCGATGACTCCGACTACTCCTGTCGTCGGCCTGCCCGTGCAGACCGACTCGCCGCCGCGTTCGCGCTCGCCGCTCGCGCTTGCGATGGCGCGCTTCCTTCACAACCGTGCGGCCGTGTTCAGCCTCGTGCTGCTCGTGCTGGTCACGCTCACGTGTTTCGTCGGCCCGTGGCTGCTCGCGGCCGATCCCGCCGCGAGCGACTGGGGCTCGATCAGCCTGCCGCCCACCTGGGCGAACCAGCACTGGTTCGGCACCGACGAACTCGGCCGCGACCTGTTGGTGCGTACGCTGATCGGCGGCCGCGTGTCGATCGAGGTCGGCTTGCTCGGCACGCTCGTGTCGGGCCTGTTCGGCGTCGCGTGGGGTGCGACCGCGGGCTTCGCGGGCGGCCGCGTCGACTCCGTGATGATGCGCATCGTCGACATGATGTACGCGATTCCGTACCTGCTGATCGCGATCCTGATGATGACCCTGTTCGGCCGCTCGTTCATGCTGGTCGTGCTGACCATCAGCGCGTTCTCGTGGATCGACATGGCGCGTGTCGTGCGCGGCCAGACGCTGTCGCTGCGCAGCCGCGAGTTCGTCGATGCGGCACGTGCGATCGGCGTGTCGCCGGCATCGATCGTGCTGCGCCACATCGTGCCGAACCTGCTGGGCGTGGTCGTCGTGTACGCGACGGTCTCGGTGCCGGGCATCGTGCTGACCGAATCGGTGCTGTCGTTCCTCGGCCTCGGCGTGCAGGAGCCGATGACGAGCTGGGGCGTGCTGATCCAGGACGGCGCGCAGAAACTGGAATCGATGCCGTGGCTGCTGCTGGCCCCGGCCGTCATGCTGTGCGTGACGCTTTACTGCGTGAACTTCGTCGGCGATGGCCTGCGTGACGCGCTCGACCCGAAGGATCGCTGACGATGAAACGACCCCCACGCTCATTTTATTCGCTGCCCCCCGAGGGGGCGGCCAGCCTCCTTGGGGCGGCCCGGCGGAGGCTGGCATGACCGCACTACTAGAAGTAGACAACCTCGGTGTGCGCTTCACGCGCAAGGACGCGCCGCCGGTCGACGCCGTGAGCGGCGTGTCGTTCTCGCTCGAAGCCGGCAAGACGCTCGGCATCGTCGGCGAATCGGGCTCGGGCAAGAGCCAGACCGTGATGGCGATGCTCGGCCTGCTGGCCGGCAACGGCTCGACGACCGGCGCCGCGCGCTATCGCGGCGACAACCTGCTCGAGATGGATTCGCGCGCGCTGAACAAGGTGCGCGGCGACCGGATCGCGATGATCTTCCAGGATCCGATGACGTCGCTCAATCCGTTCCTGACGATCGAGCGGCAGATGACCGAGACGCTGCAGCTGCATCGCAAGCTGTCGCGCAAGGAAGCCACGAAGCGCGCGATCGAGGCGCTCGAGTCGGTGCGCATTCCCGATGCGGCGCGCCGCATCCGCATGTATCCGCACGAGTTCTCGGGCGGCATGCGCCAGCGCGTGATGATCGCGATGGCGCTGCTGTCCGAGCCGGAAGTCCTGATCGCCGATGAGCCGACCACCGCGCTCGACGTGACGGTGCAGGCACAGATCATCGACCTGCTGCGTGAACTGAACCGCGAGCGCGGCACCGCGATCGTGCTGATCACGCACGACATGGGCGTGGTCGCGGGCCTCGCGGACGACGTGATGGTCATGTATGCGGGCCGCACCGTCGAATACGCGCCGGCCGAATCGATCTTCGCGGCGCCGTCGCATCCGTACACGATCGGCCTGCTCAACGCGCTGCCGCGCCTGACCGACGCGGACGATGCGCCGCTCGTCGCGATTCCCGGCAACCCGCCGATGCCTGGCACCGCGCCGGCCGGCTGCGCGTTCGCGAAGCGCTGCACGTATGCGGAAGAACGCTGCGGCGCGGCGCGCCCCGCGCTCGAAACCTATGGCGCCGTGGGCGCGGTGCGCGCGTGCCACCGTCCCGTGGCCGATCTGACGGGAGGTCTGCGATGAGCGTCAATGAACGCCGCCATGCCGGCGCGACGGACGACACGCTGCTGTCCGTCGATGGTCTGAAAGTGCATTTCCGCGTGCCGCTCGGCGGCTATCCGTGGTCGCCGAAGGGCACGCTGCGCGCCGTCGACGGCGTGTCGTTCGACGTGAAGCGCGGCGAGACCGTCGGGCTCGTCGGCGAATCGGGCTGCGGGAAGTCGACGCTCGCGCGTGCGCTGATCGGCCTCGTGCCGATGACGGCCGGCACGGTGAAATGGCGCGGCGAAGCCGTGGCGCCCGATCACCTGCGCGGCACCACGATGCGGAGCGAAGTGCAGATGATCTTCCAGGATCCGCTCGCGTCGCTCGATCCGCGCATGACGATCGAACAGGTCGTCGCCGAGCCGCTCGTCACGCACCAGGCCGGCCTCGGCCGCGCCGAGGTGCGCCGCCGCGTGGTCACGATGCTCGAACGCGTCGGCCTGAACGCGCATCACCTGCTGCGTTATCCGCACGAATTTTCCGGCGGGCAGTGCCAGCGCGTCGGCATCGCACGCGCGCTGATCGGCGAGCCGAAGCTCGTGATCTGCGACGAACCCGTATCGGCGCTCGACGTGTCGATCCAGGCGCAGATCGTGAACCTGCTGCGTGATCTGCAACGCGAACTGTCGTTGTCCTATCTGTTCGTTGCACACGATCTGGCGGTGGTGAAGGCGATCAGCCAGCGTGTGCTCGTGATGTATCTCGGTCGCGTGATGGAGTTCGGCACGCGACATGACGTGTACGGCGTGCCGCAGCACCCGTACACGAAGGCGCTGCTCGACGCGGCGCCGACGCCGGAGCCGGCGCGCGAGCGTGCTCGCCGCCCGATGCTCCTGGCGGGCGAGATGCCCTCGCCGCTCAACCCGCCGTCCGGCTGCGCGTTCCGCACGCGCTGCCCGGTCGCGATCGAAGCGTGCGCGCAGGACGTGCCGCTGCCGGAAGTTCGGCAGGGGTCGGCAGCGCGTGTCGCGTGCATCCGCGCGGGTGTGGCGTGAGCTGAAGTGACGCAGCAAACATAACCAAGGCAGGTCAACAGGGGTAGGTGCGGCGCGAACGATCTTCGCGCCGCGGGTACAGGCGCGTCCTTAACCGGGCGCGCCGGGGGGCCGGGAGCGGATCGCAACCGGCGTGGACGATATCAACACAAGACGAGAATGACGATGAAAAAACAGAAGACGATCGGGACGGCATCGAAAATGCTGCTTGCATGGGGGCTGCCGGCACTCGCCGGTGTCTCGCTGACGGGCGTCGCGCACGCCGACGATGCGGCCCCCGCACCGCTGACGGTCGCACAGGCCGCACCGGGCACGACCGTTGCGCAGGCAACGACCCCGAACGCCATTATCAACGCCGAAGCGAACCAGGCCGTCACGCCGCCCGACGAGCCGTCGGCCCAGTCGCAGTCGAAGGGCTTCATTGCCGACAGCCATCTGAACTTCCTGTTCCGCAACTATGCGGACGTGCTCGACGCCAAGGGCGGCCCGCATCGTCACGCGTGGGTCCAGGGCGCGATGGCGAACTTCGAGTCGGGCTATACGACGGGCCTGATCGGTATCGGTTTCGACGCGTCGCTGTATGCGGCGTTGAAGCTCGACGGCGGCCAGGGCGCCGGCAGCATGGTGCACATCGCGAAGGGCGGCGGTGGCGGCAACCAGCTCGCATGGGCCTATCCCGGCATCTACGACGTGAAGGCGCGCATCTCGAACACGGTGGTCAAGTACGGTCTGCAGGCCGTCGACAACCCGTTCATGGAACAGCACGACAACCGTGCACTGCCGCCGACGTTCCTCGGCGCGACTCTCGTCAGCAATGAATTCAAGAACGTGATGCTCGAGGCCGGTAGCTTCACGAAGACCGACGCGCGCGGTCACACGACGCTCACCAACCTGACGACGCAGTACGGCGGCACGCGCATCAATCGCCTGTCGTATGTCGGCGGTACGTGGGACTACTCGCCGAACGGCGAAGTCGCGCTGTACGCGAACCAGGCCGACGACGTGTGGCATCAGTACTACGCGTCGGTGAAGCACAGCATCGGCAGCCCGCAGACGATCAAGTGGACGGGCTTCGGCAACGTCTATTCGACGCACGACACGGGCGATGCGCTGCAAGGCAAGATCAACAACAACGCATACAGCCTGTCGCTGGCCGCGCAGCACGGCCCGCACGAGCTGCTGCTCGGCTTCCAGCAGGTGCTCGGCGACCAGTTCTTCGACTACCTGAACGAAACGAACGGCATCTTCCTGACCAACTCGATGGACGTCGACTACAACGCGCCGCACGAAAAGTCGCTGCAGCTGCGTTACACGTTCTACGGCAAGGAAGCGGGCCTGCCGGGCTTCAAGGCGATGGTCTGGGGCGTGACGGGCTGGGGTGCGGACGGTAGCGCGGGCGCGGCGAACGACCCGAGCAAGTCGAGCATCTACTGGAGCAACGGCGCGCCGGTGCAGGGTCGTCACCACGAGTTCGGCTTCATCCCGTCGTACACGTTCCAGAGCGGCAAGCTGAAGGACACGAAGGTCACGTTCATCGCGATGTGGCACGCCGGTTCGGCGCACTACTCGGACGCGACGAACACCGAGTACCGCCTGGTCGTGAACCTGCCGCTGCACGCGTTCTGATCGAAGGGGGCGCATGCGCCCCCGCATCGCACGGCCGGCCTTCGATCGAAACGATCAGGCCGGCTTGTGCAGCCCCGCGACCGGATCGTTCGCGGCGGGCATGTCTTCCACCAGCGACGTGAGCTGGCGGCCCGTATCGCGCCATGCGTCGAGGCCGCCGCGCAGCGCGAGCGCATCGGTGAAGCCTGCGTCGAGCAGGCGCTTCGCCATCAGCGCGGCCGTGAACTCGTTCGGGCACGAGCAATACACGACGAACTTCTGCGTGAACGGGTAGCGCGCGACGATGTCGCCGATCTGGCGTTCGTCCGCGAACTGTGCGCCGGGAATCGTGAACGGATCGAGCTTGCGGTGCTCGGGCGAGCGCACGTCGAGGACCACCGGCGCGGACGTATCGCGCAGCATCGCGTCGAGCTCGTCGACACCGACCCGTGCGCTCGCGAGCTGGCGGATCAGCGCGCGACGGCGCATCCAGCGAATCGCCGCGTACACCGCCAGCACCGCGACGGCTGCCAGCAGCGCCACGCGGCCGAGCTGGCCCGCACCGGCGAACAGCCAGTCGATCTGGCGATAGAACATCACCCCGACCACCAGCCCGACGATCGTCCACAGCGCGGCGCCGAGCGCATCGTAGCCGACGAACGTGCGATAGCGCGTGCCGAACGCGCCGGCCATCGGCACCGACACGAGCGACAGCCCCGGAATGAAGCGCGCGACGGCGAGCACGCGCACGCCGTAGCGGCCGAAGAAGCGCTCGGTCTTTTTCACGCAGCTGTCACGCGACAGCGACAGCCGGCAGATCGTCTTCAGCGTCGTGCCGCCGAAGCGCCGGCCGGCGAGGTACCAGACCGTATCGCCGATCAGGGCGCCGAGCACCGACAGCGCGACCACCGTGACCAGTTGCGAGCCGATCATCGCCGGATGCATCGCGGACATCGCGCCGAACAGCACGAGCGTCGGCATCGCGGGCACCGGCAGCCCGATGGCCGCCGCGAGTACGTTGGCGAAGACGAGAAGCGGCCCGTATTGGGCGACGAGGTCGCGGAGGAGCATGACGGCTGGCCGAAAAGGAAACGCGTGCGGAAAGCACACAGATGGGCCGATTATCGGCCTTTTTCAAGACAACGGCGGGAATGACGGAAAGCGCCTGATGGCGGCAGGGGGATGTCGGTGAGCCGGCGATCTGTGTGCGGCTCACCGTCCGAAATCAAATCAGGAGGAGGTGCGGGCGAGCGACGCTGCGCCGTGGTTTTCGCCGGGCAGCTCGGCGCCGTGCGAGCGGATCGCCGCGATCAGTTCGGCCGGCGTGATCTCGTAGCGGACTTCGCGGTGGATGCCGGGTTTGCGTTCGTCGATCTCGATCAGCAGCACGCTCTTGCCGTCGCCGGTTGCTTCGAGCCTGAGCGAGCGCAGTTCGCGGCCGTCGGCCGGGTCGTGTTCGGTGAGCAGGGTCATTGCCCCGGATGAGCCGGTAGTGCGCATCGAACCTATCCTCGTATCGTGGATGCCGTAGTGGCGAAGATGTCTTTGTTGAATGCAGCTTGACGCAGTTTAACGCGAACGGGCCGCAATTCGGAGCAATTTCGTGGGGCGAAATGAGGGCTGAAGCAGGGTTCCTTCTGATGTTTGAGCCACGCGGGGCGGGCGTTTGCGCAGGATCGGGCGCAACTGCGGCCGGCGCCTGACCGCCGTTCGCGGCCGGGCCGGCTCGGGTGGCGACACGCGGCGCAACGCGGGTCGCCACGGTGGCATCAGAAGCGGTCGGCGAGCCCCATTGCCGGGTCGCTGACCGAGTGGCGGCCGGTTTCGACGCGGCCGGCGACGCGGCGCGAGAAACTCGCGTCGCTGTCCGCGGTGACGATGAAGTCGTACCAGTGGCCGGTCGAGTCGAGCTTCCAGTGCAGTTCGGCCTGGTCGCCGGCGCGCACCGTGACGGTCCACGTGGTACCGGTACCGTGGCCGTGCCCCTGGCTGTTGCCGTCCTCGCTGCCCTGGCCATGACCGCGATCGTCGTGTGCGCCGCGGCCGGACAGCGGCCCGTAGACCTGGTTCGACTTCACGGTGAAGCGCACCGTGCCGCCGCCGTGGTTGCGCAGCCGCAGGTGGAGGTTGCCGCTCGCGCCCGCATAGCCGACGCGAACTTCCGGATGAGGCGCGCGTGCACCGGCCAGGCGGCTCAGGTCGCCGGTGAAGCGGCGGTGATAGCCGTTCGGGCCCAGCACCCACAGGTCATATTTACCGCCATTGTCGGCGCGCGCGGACCAGTCGCCGTGCAGCGTCTTGCCCGGTTCGACGACGTAGCGTTGCGGCAGGCGGTCGAGGTGCAGCTTGTCATAGACGTGGAACACGGCGGCGGCGCGGCCCGTGTTCGCGAACGTCAGCGTGACCGTGCCGTTGCCGGCATCGGCGCGCGCGCTGGCATGCAGTTCGTAAGGCAGCGCGCGCGACGGGCGCACGCCGGTGGCCTGCGCGGGCAATGACGGCACGGCCGGCGGCACGATCTTCGGCGCGGCCTGCTGCGCGGCGCTCAGCGCGTCGACCTGGCTTTTCGTCGTATGGCCGGCGAGCGTCGGCAGCGGTTCGTTGTTCGGCGAGCGGAAGTTGAACGCGCTCGTCAGGTCGCCGCACACCGCGCGGCGGTACGCGCTGATCTGCGGCTCCGCGACGCCGAAGCGCTTTTCGAGGAAAAGCAGCGTCGACGTATGGTCGAACACCTGCGAGTTGACCCAGCCGCCACGGCTCCACGGCGACACGACCCACATCGGCACGCGCGGGCCCGGGCCGTACGGACGGCCATCGGCCGCCGGCTGGCTCGACGTGGCCGGCGTGAAGTCGTGGTACTCGGCGGCGACGTCGGCATCCCGTAGCGTATGGCCGCCCGCGAGCGTGCCGTCGGCGTTGCGCGACGGCACGGCCGGCGACGGCATGTGGTCGAAGAAGCCGTCGTTCTCGTCGTAGTTGACCAGCAGCACGGTCTTGCTCCACACCTCCGGGTTCGCCGTCAGCGCATCGAGCACGGCCTGCACGTACCAGCCGCCCTGCGCGGGGCTCGACGGCCCCGGGTGTTCGCTGTACACGGACGGCGGGATGATCCACGACACCTCGGGCAGCGTGCCGTTGCGGATGTCGTCGCGGAACGATTCGAGGAAGCCGTACGGCATCGTGTTGCCGAACCCTTTCGCGAGCGGGCTCAGCGGATCGTCGATCGCCGGATCGTAGAACGCGCCGGCCGCCGTCACGGGCTGCGTGATGTCCGTCGACGCGACGTACGCGGGCCGGCGAGCCGGCGGCATCTGCTCGATCGCCGCGCGCCAGTGGCGGAAGCTCATCATCTCGTTGCAGCCGAAGTTGTCGATCAGGCTCTGGTAGACCTTCCAGTTCACGCCGGCCTGCTGCAGCCGGTCGGCGTAGGTGGTCCAGGTCCAGCCCTGGCTCGACGGGCCGATGTCGTTGCCGCCGTTGAACTGGTTGTTCAGCGCGGCGATCTTCACGCGGCTGCCGTCGGCCGGGCTGATGCCGTTCGGGCCGTTGGTGCCGCTCCAGTAGAACAGGCGGTTCGCGATCGTGCCCGTGTGCATCCCGCAGTGGTAGTGGTCGCACAGCGTGAACGCATCGGCGAGCGCGCGCTGGAACGGTACTTCCGCCGCGTCGAAGTAGCCCATCGCCAGCGGCGTCTTCGCGTCGGGCCAGCGGTTCATCCGGCCGTGGTCCCACGCGGCCTGCGCATCGGCCCACGTGTGCGGCGTGCCGCCCGCGCGTTGCGCGTTGCCCTGGCTCGCGTCGAGGTGATACGGCGTGACGGTGGTGGCGGGCGTCGGCTTCGTGTACGTCTGGTAGAACACGTTGCGGCCGTTCGGCGACGGCACCGCGAAGCGGTCTCCGTAACCGCGCACGCCCCTGAACGTGCCGAAGTAGCTGTCGAAAGCGCGGTTCTCCATCATCAGCAGCACGACGTGCTTCACATCCTTGATGGTCCCCGTTTCGTGAAACGCGGGAATCGCGAGCGCGCGGCGGATGCTCGGCGGAAACGCGGACAGCGCGGCGGCGGCGAGGCCGGAAGTGGCGGTCTGCTGGAGGAATTTGCGGCGTGACGTCATGGCGTTCGGGTCCTGTGATGATGGGAGCGTTCGTGACTTCGTCTGGAGGCGCCCGTGCATCGCCCCCCTGGGACGATTCGCGCGGCGTGTGCGTTCGAGTGCATCGGCCGATGCGTGGCGGAGGTACGCGCACCGCGCGCGATGCGTGATGTCGCGCGGATGCCTTGGCCGTCGCCGCGATCCTGTGCAACGCGCGCTCGTGATGCGCGGGCCAGGACGTCGGCACACGCCAACCCGGCGCATGCCGGGTTGGGCGACGCCCAGTCTAGGGAGACGGCGTTACGTCGACGTGATGAAGACATGACATCGCATGTCGCTCATGTGACGTTGCGTGCGCAACGATTGATCGAGAGGCGACGCGCGGCGAAAATGCGTCGGAAATTACCGATTGCCGTTTGCGGAACCGGTCAAAATTTTCCTGCTCGTGGCGAGGTGGTGTGATCGCGTGTCGTTGCGGGTGCAACGGCATCGCATGACGACCATGTTTCAAATGCGTGAAATCGGCTAAGCTCGATCTGTTGCTGCGCACGTGTGCAGCCCGCGCGACTGGCGCGACTTTTCGGAACCGGCCCACCCATGACCGACATCACGATCCGGCACAGCGAGACGCACGACGTCGACGCGATCCGGCAGATCGCCGCGCATCCCGCGGTGTACGCGAATACGTTGCAGCATCCGTTTCCGTCGTTCGAGAAATGGCAGAAGCGGCTCGATGGCGTGCGCGAGCACGGCGTGAGCATCGTCGCCGAAATCGACGGCGTGGTGGTCGGCCACCTCGGCCTGCATCCCGAACAGAATCCGCGCCGGCGCCATGCGGCAGGGCTCGGCATGATGGTCGATGCGGCGCGTCACGGGCGCGGTATCGGCGGCCGGTTGCTCGCGGCCGCGATCGATCTCGCGGAAAACTGGCTGAACATCACGCGTCTCGAGCTGACCGTGTTCACCGACAACCGCGCGGCGATTGCGCTCTACGAGAAGCACGGCTTCCGGATCGAGGGCGAATCGCAGGGCTATGCATTGCGCGACGGCGTGCATGAGTCCGTGTATCACATGGCACGGATCAAGGCGCGGCAGTGAAGGCTCGGCCGACGCGTATCTGACAGCACGCGCGGCCGCGATGCCGCGCGTCATATTCATTCGAGAATTCGTTCGTTTTCTGCCGGCTGTGCCCGTCGTATCGTTGAAGGATTTGCCGGTCGCCTCGGCCGGCGTGCACTTCTCCGTAACGATCATGCGCGGCGTTGCACGTCGGCAGGCTTCATCGTCATCGCTTCATGGCTGTCGCTTCACAGCCATCGCTTCGCGCGCCGCACCTTCCCGCAACCGTCTCTTTCAACGGACCCGCTTCGATGAAAACCGCTCTCCGGAATCTGACTGCCGCCTGCCTGCTCGCCGCCGCGGGTGCGGCGCTTGCCGCTGCCACGCCCACGGCCGCCCCGGTGGCGAGCGCGTCGCCTGACGGCGCGCATCTGCCGCCCGGCATCGCATGGCAGCACGGCGACGTCGACGCCGCCTTCGCGTTGGCGAAGCGCACCGGCAAGCCGCTGCTGCTGTACTGGGGCGCGGTGTGGTGCCCGTCGTGCAACCAGGTGAAGTCGACGATCTTCAGCCAGCAGGCATTCAAAGCCCGTTCGTCGTTCTTCGTGCCCGTGTATCTCGACGGCGATACCGAAAGCGCGCAGAAGCTCGGCGAGCGTTTCAAGGTGCACGGCTATCCGACGATGATCCTGTTCCGTCCCGACGGCACCGAAGTGACGCGGCTGCCGGGCGAAGCCGATCTCGATCGCTACATGCAGGCGCTATCGCTCGGGATGACGGCCGCGCATCCGGTGCGGCAGACGCTCGCGACCGCACTGAAGAACGGCGCGTCGCTGACGCCGGACGAATGGCGCCTGCTGGCCGACTATTCGTGGGATACCGACGGCGCGCTGCCGGTGGCGGCCGATCGCGTCGCCGAGACGCTGCAGTCGCTCGCGCAACGCGCGCGGGCGGCCGGCGCGAAGGCCGAATCGGCGCGCTTCGCGCTGAAGTCGGCCGTGGTCGCCGCGTCCGACGATCCGGCGCAGGCCGGCGCGCTCGACAAGGCGGCGCTTGCCGATTCGCTGCGCACGGTGCTGCAGGACCCTGCATTGTCGCGGGCCGATTCGGATGTGCTCGTCGCGGCGCCTGCGCGCGTGGTCACGTATCTCGGCAGCGACGACGCGCAGCGCGCGAAATTGCGAGGCGCATATGACGCGGCGCTCGCGCGCCTGTCGACCGACACCACGCTGTCGTCGATCGACCGGTTGATGGCGCTGCACGGCCGCGTGCTGCTCGCGCGCGGCGATGCACGCAAGGGCGCGCCGCTTGCCGCGCCGGCGCTGGCCGACACGGCGCGCAAGCAGATCGCCGCGTCGGTGCAGGGCGCCGCGAATGCATACGAGCGGCAGGCGCTCGTCAGCGAAGGCGCGGACACGCTGACCGACGCGGGGCTGTACGACGAGTCGGATGCGTTGCTGAAGGCCGAGTTGCCGCGTTCGTCCACGCCGTACTACTTCATGTCCGGACTGGCAGCGAATGCGAAGGCGCGCGGCGACAAGGCCGCGGCGCTCGACTGGTACCGCAAGGCGTACGACGCGGCGAGCGGGCCGGCGACGAAGCTGCGCTGGGGCGCGACCTACTTTGCGAATGCGGTCGAACTGGCGCCGGACGATTCGGCGCGCATCGAAGGGATCGCCGCGAGCGTGCTCGCGCAGGCCGACAAGACGCGCGACGCGTTCTATGGCGCGAACCTGCGCGCGCTGACCAAGGTCGTCACGCAGTTGAACCGCTGGCGCGGCGGCGGCGCGCACGATGCATCGGTCAGGTCGGTCGTGAAGCAGTTCGACGGCATCTGTGGGAAACTGCCCGCCGGCGATCCGCAGGCAAGTGCCTGCGCGCGCCTGATCCAGCCGGTCAAGGCATAGATCCGGTGGCACTGCGTGGGCTTTCGGGATGCCGTCCGGCGCTGTTCCCGATACCCACGAGGCCACCGACTTCATGCCCCACCTGACACTCGAATATTCCGCGAACCTCGACGGGTTCGACGCCGGCGCGACCCTGCGCGCGCTCAATGCCGCGCTTGCCGCGTCCGGCCATTTCGACGAACTCGACATCAAGGGCCGCGCGCTGCGGTTCGATACGTTCGCGATCGGCACGTCGCCGGCGCCGCGCGCGTTCGTCCACGCGAAGCTCGCGGTGCTGAGCGGCCGGACGACTGACGTCAAGCGCGAATTTTCGGAGCAGGTGCTGGCGGAACTGAAGCGGCACGTCGTCGCGCCGCCCGGCACGCACCTGCAGCTGTGCGCGGAAATACTGGAGCTGGAGCGCGAGTCCTACACGAAAGCGAGCATCGAGCCGCGCTGACCGGGCAGGGCGGCGTGTGCTGCGCGGGCCGGCAACGTGGCGCTGACGCGAGCGCCGCCCACGGGTTCGAAACTGGACTATTGGCCCGTGGAGTACGTGCTGCGATTGCCGTAGCCGGCGCCCGTGGCACGCGGCGCACCCTGCTGCCGGGCGATCTTCGCCTCGGCGGCCTGAATGCTGGCCGGGTAGAACCAGTCGCTCGGCTGGAAGCCGGCCTTTCTCAATGCAACCACTTCAGAATGAACTTCGGCGCGCGTGAGCGGCTGGTTGGCTTGCGCGTGCGCGGCGAGGGGCGCGGCGAATGCGGCAGCCAGGGCGATGGTGCGGATCAGCGGGTTCATGAACGGATACCTCCAGGTTTTCGACGGTGCCGATCGCATACGGCGACCGTCGAAACCAGTGTAGGCCTCGCCTGCGTCGCGAAAAATGCCGCTACGCCCAACGTAGTGTTCTGCTGCAGACAACAATGAGTGAGCCGGCGAGAGCGCCTGGACGGCGTTCGGCAAAGGGGGGGAGCGGAGGAGAAGCCGGCCGCATCGACGCGGCCGGCGGGCGGCGGCCCGGAGACGGGCCGCTGCGGAGGGTGTTACACGAGCCCCGTCGTGTAGTACACGGCGATCACGAAGAACACCGCGAGCGTCTTGATGATCGTGACCGCGAAGATGTCGCGATACGACTGGCGGTGCGTGAGGCCCGTGACCGCGAGCAGCGTGATCACCGCGCCGTTGTGCGGCAGCGTGTCCATGCCGCCGCTCGCCATCGCGACGACCCGGTGCAGCACCTCCATCGGGATGTTCGCGGCCTGCGCGCCCTTGATGAACAGGTCCGACATCGCGGCGAGCGCGATGCTCATGCCGCCCGACGCCGAGCCCGTGATGCCGGCGAGCGAGCTGACCGACACGGCCGCGTTGACGAGCGGGTTCGGAATGCTCTTCAGCGCATCGCCGACGACGAGGAAGCCCGGCAGTGCGGCGATCACGCCGCCGAAGCCGTATTCGGACGCGGTGTTCATCGCGGCGAGCAGCGCGCCGCCCACCGCCGCCTTCGACCCGGCCGCGAAGTGTTCGCTGACACGCTTGAACGCGGTGGCGATGACGAGCAGGATGCCGAGCAGCAGCGCGGCCTCCACCGACCAGATCGCGACGACCGTCTTGATCGACGTCGTCACCGGCGTATGCACGCCCGGCAGCACGTCGGGCGCGACCGTGTACGACGCAGCGCCGTACCACGTCGGGATCAGCTTGGTGAGCGCGAAGTTCGACACACCGACGAGGATCAGCGGCAGGATCGCGAGGAACGGGCTCGGCAGCGATTCGGCCGCGACGCGCTCCGGTTCGTTGACGAGCGACGTGCCGTAGCCTTCGCCCTTCGCCATCGCCGAACGGCGGCGCCATTCGAGATACGAGAGGCCGACGACGATGATGAACAGCGAGCCGATCGTGCCGAGCGCCGGGGCGGCCCAGGCGGTCGTCTTGAAGAACGTGGTCGGGATGATGTTCTGGATCTGCGGCGTGCCGGGCAGCGAATCCATCGTGAACGAGAACGCGCCGAGCGCGATCGCGCCGGGCATCAGCCGCTTCGGAATGTTGCTCTGGCGGTACAGCTCGGCCGCGAACGGATAGACCGCGAATACCACGACGAACAGCGACACGCCGCCATAGGTGAGCAGCGCGCACACCGCGACGATCACCGCATTCGCGCGCGAGCGGCCGATGTAGCGGATCGCCGCATGGACGATCGACTCGGAGAACCCGGAGAGTTCGATCACCTTGCCGAACACGGCGCCGAGCATGAACACCGGGAAATACAGTTTGACGAAGCCGACCATCTTCTCCATGAAGATGCCGGAGAAGACCGGAGCGACGGCCGCTGGCTCGGTCATCAGGACCGCGCCGAGCGCGGCGATCGGCGCGAACAGGATCACGCTGTAGCCGCGGTACGCGGCGAACATCAGGAACGCCAGCGCGGCGAGGACGATCACGAAAGACAAGGGAGTCTCCTAATGGCTTTGGTTGTTGTTCGATCGCGCGATGCGCCGCGGACCGGCTCAGGTTCGTGCAGGTTTCGTGCCATCGGCCGGATTGCGCCGCCGGACGTGGGTCCGCCGGAGACTGGCGGGCCCGCGCCGGTCGTTGTCTGAGGATTCTACATAAAACGTCTCCATCCGGAGACGAATTGGCCGTCCGGCCAGCCCGTGGAATCAGGCAGGGCTTTCCCGGACAACGCATTGCGGCGTGTCTCCATAGTGAGATAATCCGTCCCGTTCTGGAGACAACCGGCCAACAATACACGGAGACGACGACACGATGATGAACGACTGGGCCCGCCTGCCCGTCAACTACGGCGACGTGCTGCGGCGCGCCGCCGAGTCGCTGTTCCGGACCTTCGAGGATTCGAGCGCGGGCACGGTGGTCGTCGATCGCGATGCGCGCGTCGTGTGGATGAACGAACGGTACGCGGCGCGCTTCGGGTTCGCCGATCCGCAGCAGGCCGTTGGCCTCGACTGCGAGGCCGTGATCCCGAACAGCCTGATGCGCGAGGTCGTGTCGACCGGGCAGCCGATCCTGCTCGACATCATGGAGACGGGCCGCGAGCCGCTCGTCGTCACGCGCCTGCCGCTGAAGAACGAGGCCGGCGAGACGGTCGGCGCGATCGGCTTCGCGCTGTTCGACCAGTTGAAGACGCTCACGCCGATCTTTTCCCGCTACGCACAGCTTCAGCAGCAGCTGATTGCAACGCAGCGTTCGCTCGCGCAGGCGCGCCGCGCGAAATACACGTTCGCGAGCTTCGTCGGCACGAGCGCCGCGAGTCTCGAAACCAAGCGCCAGGCGCGCCGCGCCGCGCAGGTGGATTCGCCGGTGTTGCTGCTCGGCGAGACGGGCACCGGCAAGGAACTGCTCGCGCATGCGATCCACGCGGCGTCGGCGCGTGCACTCCAGCCGCTCGTGACCGTCAACGTCGCCGCGATTCCCGACACGCTGCTCGAAACCGAATTCTTCGGCGCGGCGCCCGGTGCGTACACGGGCGCCGACCGCAAGGGGCGCGTCGGCAAGTTCGAGCTGGCCGATCGCGGCACGCTGTTTCTCGACGAGATCGGCGACATGCCGCTGCCGCTGCAGGGCAAGCTGCTGCGCGTGCTGCAGGACAAGGAATTCGAGCCGGTCGGCTCGAACCGGATCGTGCGCGCGGACGTCCGGATCATCGCGGCCACCAGCGCCGACCTGCCGGCGCTGGTCGGGGCCGGGCGTTTTCGCGCAGATCTCTATTACCGGCTGAACGTGCTGACGATCCACGCGCCGCCACTGCGCGAGCGCGCGTCCGACATCGCGGCGCTCGTCTACGCAACGCTCGAGGAACTGGCCGCACAGCACGGGCGTGCCGCCCATTGCGAGCTGACCGACGATGCGCTGCGGATGCTGTGTGCGTATCCGTGGCCGGGCAACGTGCGCGAGTTGCGCAATACGCTCGAACGCGCGCTGATGTTGTCGGACCGGTCGGTGATCGATGCGCGTGCGCTTGCGCCGTTCCTCGGGCCGGTGCGCGTATCGACGGACGGTGCAGCGCCGGCGCAGCCGGTTGTCGCGCAGCCGGTCGAGCGGCGTGCGGGCGAAGGGCCTGCTGCGCCGGCCGCTTCGTATGCCGATGCATTGGCGGCGTGGGAGCGCAAGTTCCTGACCGATGCGCTGGCGGCCTGTGACGGGAAGGTGGTGGAAGCGGCCGCGCGCATCGGGATCGGCCGCGCGACGCTGTACAAGAAGCTGGCGGCGCTGGGCATCGACCGGTAGGCCGATCGGCCAGGCCGACGCGCTCGGACGTGACGCATCGAACAGGAGATCACGATGAAACGGATCGGCATCGCGGGGTGGCTGGCCCTGTTGCTGGCGACCTCCGCGCTCGCGCAGCTCGGCGACGCCGACGCGCCCGAGGCGCGGCGCAACTGGTACAACGATCCGTTCATCGCGCTGTCGCGGGACGTGGCCGAATGCCCGTTGCCGCTCGGCCCATGGATGACCCGGGCCGAGATGACGGACGACGCGCATTACCGCGCCGAACGCGGCACCACCTGCTGGCTCGCGCACCGCTGCACGAAGCCGAACTCTTATATGTATGACGCGCCGATCGCCGATGTCGTGAAGGCGCACTTCGCCGGCTCCGACCGGCTGCATGGCACGAGCCTGTGGATCACCGTGCAGCGACGTTTCATTTACGTCGAAGGATGTGCCGATACGGCGTTCGATCGGCAGGCGTTGCAACGCGAACTCGAGGCGCTTCCGGACGTCGAGCAGGTGTTCGTTCGCATCACCGACGATCCGCGCAAGAGCTTGCCGTACAAGGCGCGCGGGCAACCGGGCCGCACGCCGAACTGACGGCGGAAGGGCCGCGCATGGCATACTCGCGACATTCAAAAAAAGGTTGACGGGAACAACAATGAAACACATGCTTGCGTCGGTCTGTCGGTGGCCCCGGGCGGCCGTGGTGTTGGCTCTGGTTGCGGGGCTCGGCGGGTGTGGCGGCAGCGCGCCGCTGTTCACTTCGGACGGGCGTCCGACCACACAGGTGCAATGCACCGGCAGCGACTGGAGCAATTGCACGGACAATGCCCGGGCGATCTGCAACGGGGATTTCGAAGTGCTTCAGCAATCGAGCGATGACGCCACGCGAAATCTTCTCTTCGCATGCAAGAAGAAGAGCGGTTATTGATCCCGAGATAACCGGCTGGGGAGACCCCGATCGGGCGAAGTGTTTTTCTGTTGGCTGAGAGTCATCTATTTTTCACGAATAACACTCACGGAGTCCCATCCATATGGCGACCTACAGGCAACTGACCGCGCAGCTCGAACGGCTTCAGCAAAAGATCGACAAGGAACGCGAAAAGGCGATTGCCGATGCGATTGCCGATATCCGCGCGAAAATCGAGGAATACGACATTACGCCGGAAGAGCTCGGGTTTCGCCCGGTAGGAGCGGCGGCTGCCACGGCGAAGCCGAAGCGTACGTCGCCGCCGAAATACCTGAACCCGAAGACGGGCGAAACGTGGAGTGGCCGCGGGCGATCGCCGACGTGGCTCGGCAAGAATCGCGAGCGTTTCCTGATCAAGGACTGACTCCCGAAAAACCTCACCTTTCGCGTGCTGACTGACGGTGCGAACGGCCATGCGGCCGTCGCACCGTTTTGTTTTTGTGCATTCCCGGTGCGATTTCCGACGGCGTATTGAACTGCGAAGCCGCGCAATTAACGGATCCTGATTTGCGAATTCGCCGCGATTCGACGGTATATCGCGGTGAATTCCGGTAAACAGCACTGCAATTGTGCTGCGCATGCGCATTGGCCTGCGCGATTCTCGCGGTGCATGCGTGCCGCGAATTCGGATCACCTTTCGCGTGTTTGCGCGTGGCGCCGTGCAATTCCCGAAGATCCTCACCATGGCTCCTGTAAATCCTCACCTTTGACGAAGCGGACGCAGCGTCGCACCGCATGCGCGCACCGCGTGCGCCGAGCGAATGTGTACGGCCGGCGCGCGGCGATGGCTTCCGTGCTCGTGTTACAGGCCCATGGTGAGAGCGTTGACGCGTGTCTAATAGTCGGCCGTTCGGCATATAGGCAGCCGCATGCGGTTCGCCTATGCTTGGGGTTCGCGTCGATCGGCGCACGGCACGGTGCGTGCCGCATGCCGATCGGGTCGTCTTTCGTTACCGCAGGGAGCCGATGTGACCGTTCGCCATCTCGATGCGTTGTTCCAGCCCAAGTCCGTTGCGGTCGTCGGCGCGTCGTCGCGCGCGGGCAGTATCGGCGCGATGGTGTGGTCGCGCGTGCTCGACGGTGCATTCCAGGGGCCCGTGTGGCCCGTCAATCCGAAGTATCGTGACCTGCACGGGCATGCGGTCGTTTCCGATGTCGACCGGTTGCCTGCGGCGCCGTCGGTTGCCGTGATCTGCACGCCGCCCGCGACCTGGGCCGGCATCGTTCGCAAGCTCGGCGAGCTCGGCACGCGCGTGGCGGTGATCGTCGGCGAGGCGCGCACGGACGCCGATCGCGCCGCGCTCGATCGCACGCTGAAGGCGGCGAAGCCGTTCGTGCTCCGTGTCGTCGGGCCCGGCAGCCTGGGCGTGCTGTCGCCTGCACGGCATGCGCATTTCGGCGCGCCGGCCTATACGGCGCGATCGGGCGGTGTCGCGTGGGTGTCGCAATCGAATGCGCTGACGAACGCGGTGCTCGGCTGGGCCGATGCACGGGGCCTCGGCTTTTCGCACGTCGTCGCGCTCGGCAGCGAGTCGGACGTCGATGCGGGCGACGTGCTCGACTATCTCGCGAGCGATCCCGGCACGCGCGCGATCCTGCTCGAACTCGATACCGTGCGTGCCGCGCGCAAGTTCATGTCGGCCGCGCGCGCGGCCGCACGCAACAAGCCGGTGCTCGCCTTGCGCACCGGCCGCGCCGATCCCGGCGACGCGCTCTATACGGCGGCGTTCCAGCGCGCGGGGATGGTGCGTGTCGATGCGCTCGACGATCTGCTCGACGAGATCGAGACGCTAGGCGTCGGCCGCGTCACGGCGCGCGGCGCGGCCACGCTCGTGACGAGCGATGCGGGCGTCGCGAAGCTCGCGGTCGATGCAGTGGCCGAGGTGCGCGACGTGCTGGCCGACTGGTCGCCCGCGGCCACGTCGGCCGTGTCGGCCGCGCTGCCGCATCTCGCGGCGCCCGGCAATCCGCTGACGCTGGGCGACGATGCGCGCCCCGAACACTTTGCCGCGGCGGTCAAGGCGCTCGCGCCGTTCCCGCAAACGGGCACGCTGTTCGTCGTCCATTCGACTTCCCACAGCGCGCCGGCCGATGCGGTTGCGCACACGCTGATCGAATCACGGCAGTACGCGCATCGCGGCATCCTCGCGTGTTTCTTCGGCGCGGTCGACTCGGCGACGCGCGATGCGCTGCACGCGAACGGTATTCCCGTGCACACCACGCCGCAGCGGCTTGCACGCGCGTATGCGCGTCTCGTCGACTACAACCTCGGGCGGCAGCTGCTGATGCAAACGCCCGAGGGTACGCCGCCGCAGCCGGCCGAGTGCGTTGCATCCGCGCAGGCCGACGTGCGCCGGAGGGTCGAAGCCGGCCAGCACGAGCTGACCGGCGAAGCCGCGTTGCACTGGCTGTCGCATTTCGGCCTGCACGGCGAACCGCCTGCCGAGCCGGCCGGGAAGAAAGTGGTCGATGTCACCGTCGACATGTACGACGATTCGAACTTCGGCCCGGTGTTTCGCTATGCCGTGCCGCCCGCGGACGGCGTCTCAGCGCCGTTCGTCGTCTATGGCCTGCCGCCGCTGAACAGCGTGCTCGCCCGCGCGGTGATGGAACGTTCACCGTATGCGCGCAGCACGCCCATCGAGCCGACGCTCGATGCATTGACGGCGCTGTCGCAGGTCGTCTGCGACGTGCGGGAAGTCGTTGCGATGTCGGTCACGCTGCGCGTGCTGCCCGACCGCGCGCAGGTGATCGCGCCGCGCATCACGCTGGCTGCGGGGCGCAGCCGGCTCGCGATCATGCCGTATCCGCGCCACCTCGAGCAGACGCTCGAGTGGCGCGGCGAGACGGTGACGATCCGCCCGATCCGTCCGGAAGACGAGGCCGCGCACAACGAGCTGCTCGGCGCGATGACACCGGACGATCTGCGGATGCGTTTCTTCGGCGCGGTGCGCAGCTTCGATCATTCGCAGGTCGCGCGCATGACGCAGATCGATTACGACCGTGAGATGGCTTTCATCGTGTCGTTCACCGATGTGTCCGGGCGCGACCACACGCTCGCGGTGGCGCGTGCGGTTGCGGATCCCGACAACGAGACGGCGGAGTTCGCGATCGCGGTACGACCCGATCAGAAGGGTAAGGGGCTTGGCCGGCTGATGATGAACCGGATCATCGACTATGCGCGTTCGCGCGGAACCGCATGGATGATCGGCGAGGCGCTGCGCGAAAACTCGGCGATGATCTCGCTAGCGAAGTCGTGCGGTTTTGCTGTGTCGACGACGGAGGAGCCCGGCGTCGTGGGCTTCAGGATGAAGCTGCAGCCGTAGCGTCTGCCGGCGGACCGATGCGCGGTGACGTCGCAGCAGTCGATGCCTCCGGCCTGCGGGCACGTTGCGGATGTTTCCAGTCAGGAATGCAGAGCATTCGAACCTGTCTCGCGAGCGAAGCAACCGTGAACGTGGCGGCGCCTGTTCGCAACGGCAATATCGCCGCACAAACGGCACCGGTGAGGCAGCGCGAGACGCGTGCCGCTCGTCGCGATGCCCGTCCCTCGCCGCTGTTTCAGGCAAGGTGTCCGCACGCATTTACCGCCGTATTCCACCCTCGAAAATTCGAACTTGCTCAAAAGGTGAGATTTTTCGGGAGTCGCTGGTGAGCTTCTCCGGGATGGAAGGGGTGAGCCGATACGGGAGCGCTCGGTGAGCCTTCCCGGGAGTGGCCGGTGAGCACCTTCGGGAGGCGCCGGTGAGCCTTTCCGGGGCACATCGGTGAGGGTCTGCGGGAAGTGTCGGTGAGGACATCCGGGAGGCTTCGGTGAGGGTCTCCGGGAGCCTTGGTGAGCTTTTTCGGGAGGTGTAGGTGAGCGCTTGCGGGACGCCAAGGTGAGACTTTTCGGGAGCGCCCGGACGCACGGTTCCCGCAAGCGCAACGCCGGCCAAGGCCGGCGTTGCGCAGGGGGCGGGCACGCACGAACCGTGCCCGCGGCTACCTTCAGGCAGCGAGTTTCAACGCCGCGTCGTTCACCTGGTCGCGCGAAATCGCGAGTTCCTCGAGGTGCGGATCGGCATAGACGGCGCCGGTTTCACGCTCGAGGCGGGCGATCGTCAGCGCACAGCGTGCAGCGTCCTTCGGCATCGCGATGAAGCGCTTGACCGATTCGCCGGACGTGAACGCTTCGAACAGCGCGCCGCGCACGTCGTCCGGAAGCGTCTTGGTCCACTGGTACGGCTTGCCGTTGAACGTGATCGACGGCGGCAGCGTGCGTTCCTTCTTGGTCGCCGTGATGAGCCCATAGGTGCGGGCCGCGTCGCCGATCTGCTCGGGCGAGAAGAGCTCGTCGGGCGTGATGTCGAACTGCTCGATGTAGTTCTCGATCGCCTGCATTGCGGCGGTACGATCGTCGCGCTTCTTCTGCGCGCGCGCGACGATATCGCGCAGCTCGTCCGCCTCTTCGGGCGTGATCGTGAAGCTTGCCTGCTTCTGCTGAAGTTCGGAGAAACGCTGGAATTCTTGATCGTTCAGAAGTTTGGCCATGACATCCATCGGGCACGACAGCCGCGACAACCGGCCGCCGTAGTTTTTGAGAGGGCCGCTATTTTAGCGTAGCGCCGTGAGCGCACGATATGGCACCGTGCGCCGCGCCGCGCGCAGATGTTGCGCGCGACCGGGATCGACGCAATGGCGCCGTACCCGGTGCGCTCCGCCGAGCCTGCGCGTCAGCAGGTTTCGTCGCGGCACATCGACAGCTGGGCGGCCGTGTCGCGCAACCCTTCGACGACCGCGTCGACGGACGGCGCCATGTGCGCATCGATCCGGCGCATGTACGGGCACGTCAGCACCGCGATCGCATGGCCGGACGGCCCGAGGATCGGCGCGGTCAGGTCGGTCACGCCGTACGCCTGGCGGCTGTCCTGGCGCAGGTAACCGTCCTGCCGGATGGACTGGCACGCATACGCGAGTTCCTGCTCGTTCAGTGGCGCTTCGCCCTTGACCTTGCGGTGCTCGACGAGCATGTGCGAGCGCTGCTCGGCGCCCTGGAACGCCAGCATCGCGCGCCCCGATGCGGTATCGGCGAGCCCGACGCGCGAGCCGAGCCGGACCGACACGCCCCACGCGCCGGGCCCGTCGACCTGCGCGATCACGAGCAGGTTGCCGCGATCGTAGACGGACAGGTGGCACGATTGCTCGGAGGAATCGGCGAAACGCTGCATCGGCGGCAAGGCCTCGGCGATCAGCCGGCTCATCGGTGGATGCCGGTGCGCGAGCGAGAACAACTTGAGGCTGAGCGTGTAACGGTCGCCGCCGGTCGAGCGCATCACGTAGCGGCGCGCGACGAGGCGTTCGAGCATCCGGTAGATCTCGCTCGCGTTGCGGCCGAGTTCCTTCGTGATTTCGGTGCGGGTGAGGCCTTCTTTCTGCTCCGACAGGAGTTCGAGAATGTCGAGACCCTTGTCGAGCGCGGGTGCGCGATAGCGGTCGATTGCGCCCATCGATTCCCGTGCGTCGCAGCCGGGAAGCAGGTCGTTGGTTGTTTGCATTGTCGGTGTGAAGTTGGGGGGAATTACTTTCGATCGATTGGCGACGCACGCTGACCAATTCTGCAACTTGCTTGTGTCGAGCCCGCGTGTGGCGACGAACGCCAACCGTTTGAGCTTAACAACAAACATTTAGTGTGCAATGCAGCGTCTTTTTACCGATCGTTACCGGATAAGAACGGATCGATTCCCTATCGGGATGACAGGGAAGCCCCGAATACCCGGTATTCATGACAGGTGGCACCGGTTCAAGGTGTTCGAAAGGAAATGGCGGGCGGTGTCGCCCCCGATGCTGCGCCGCAGCGTCCGCAGGCGCACCAATAGTCGGTATCCGTCGCGCGTCATTTCACGGCGCGCGGCCGATGGTACAAAGGCTGACGGGCCAGCGACGGTGCGGCCGCGCGTGAAGCCGGCCGGTACGGGCCGGACCATGTCGCGGGTGCCGGGCCGTCGTCGCCGATGCGCAGACCGGCGGCCGCCCGTTCGATGTGCGCCGTACTTCCGTGCGGTGCCACGATCGCTGCGCCCGCGCGACCCTCGCGCGTCGAACGGCATGCCGGATTCGGCGCCGACGCGCGCAATCGACGATCGACAATCAGTCCGGCGCGCGGCCGCGGAGGGCCGCGTCGGCCGGTATCCTGTCCCATTCGACAACAGAGGTTGAGCACGATGAAACTGCTTCGCTATGGCCCGTCCGGCCAGGAAAAGCCCGGTATCCTCGACGCGGACGGCCGGATTCGCGACCTGTCCGCACATGTGCCGGATCTGTCCGGCGACGTGCTGTCCGACGCGGGTCTCGCGCGGCTGCGCGCGATCGATCCGGCCACGCTGCCGCTCGTATCAGGCGAGCCGCGCATCGGCGCGTGCGTCGGGCATGTCGGCAAGTTCATCGGCATCGGCCTGAACTATGCCGATCACGCGGCCGAAGCCGGCATGCCGGTACCGAAGGAGCCGGTTGTGTTCGGCAAGTGGACGAGTTCGATCTGCGGCCCGAACGACGGCATCGATATCCCGAAGGGCTCGGTCAAGACCGACTGGGAAGTCGAGCTGGGCGTCGTGATCGGCGCGACCTGCAAGGACGTCGACGAAGCGCGCGCGCTCGATTATGTCGCGGGCTATTGCGTCGTCAACGACGTGTCCGAGCGCGAATGGCAGATCGAGCGCGGCGGCCAGTGGGACAAGGGCAAGGGCTTCGACACGTTCGGCCCGATCGGTCCGTGGCTCGTCACGCGCGACGAGGTGCCCGATCCGCAGCGTCTCGACCTGTGGCTCGAAATCGACGGTCACCGCTATCAGAACGGCAACACGCGCACGATGGTGTTCACCGTCGCGCAGCTGATCGCCTATCTGTCGAGCTGCATGACGCTGCAGCCGGGTGACGTGATCACGACCGGCACGCCGCCGGGCGTCGGCATGGGCATCAAGCCGTCGCCGGTGTTCCTGAAGGCCGGCCAGACCGTACGCCTCGGTGTCGAAGGGCTCGGCGAGCAACTGCAGCGCACGCGCGACGCGCGATAACCGCGCACCCGGCGATCCCGTCGAACGGCCGCCGGATACTGGTTAGTGGTTCAAAGACAAGGGCCCGATTCCGCATTGCGCGGAATCGGGCCCTTGGCATTGGTACACCGGCTCGATTACACGACGTTGTCGAGTTCGCAATGCGCTTCCAGCCGATACCCGTCGGGATCGACGACGAACGCCGCGTAGTAGCCGGGGCCGTAGTGTTCGCGCTTGCCGGGCCCGCCGTTGTCCTGGCCGCCGTGCTCGAGCGCGGCACGGTAGAACGCGTCGACTTCGACCGGCGAAGCGGCCTTGAACGACAGGTGCATCCCCGAGTCGGGATCGGCGACGACGGGGCGAGCCGCATGCTGCAACCACAGCTCCGGCTCGGTCGAGCCGTACCCGATGGATCCGTCGTCGCTATACAGCCGTTTGTAGCCGAGTGCGCCGAGCGTGCTGTCGTAGAACGCCCGGCTGCGGCCGATGTGTGCAACGCCGAACGAAAGGTGATCGATCATGTGTGGCTCCTTGGACTGAAGAGGGACGTCAGTGCGGCAAACCTGCTTATAACCACCATGCCAGCCGCTTGTAGCGGAGTGCGCCGAGTGTGCTGTCGTAGAACGCGCGGCCGCTGTTGTTGTGGATAACGCGGGACAAAAGGCGATCGATCATCTGTGGCTCCTTGAACTGAGGCGGGTGTCAGTGCAGCAAACCTTTTTATAACTACCATGCTGGTTATGTTAGAAAGCGCCCGGATGCTTGTCAACCGGCATGATGGTTAGATACGATCCGGGCATGAGCGATACGCAACCTTCCGTCACGATGGACTGCCTGATTCCGGCGCCGCCCGAAACCCTGAGCATCGATTTTGCGAACACGCTGTACTGGCGCGGCAGCGACCCGCCGACGGAAACCTTCGGCACGATGGGCGACCTGCTCGCGTGGTGCCGCGAGCAGGCGGGCGTGCCGGCTGTCCTGGCCGAAGCGTGCCGCGCGCACGGGAAAGAAGAGGGGGAACCGGCGATGCTGGCGCGCGCGCTCGCATTGCGCGAGGCGCTGTACCGGCTCTTTCGTGCGCAGGCCGAGCAGCGCGAGCCGCTGGCCGACGATCTCGTGCTGCTCGGTGGTTTTCTGGCGGAAGCGGCGCCGCGCGTCGCACTGGCGCGCATCGATGGCGGCTACGCGTGGCGGATCGGGGAGGGGCGTGCGACGCTGGCCGGACTGCTGAGCCCGGTACTGTGGTCGGCGATCGACCTGCTCGGCGGTGCGCGGCTCGCGAAGGTCAAGCGTTGCGCGAACGACGCCTGCCAGTGGCTGTTCATCGACGACAGCAAGAATGGCAGCCGCCGCTGGTGTTCGATGTCGTCGTGCGGCAATCGCGCGAAGGCGTACCGCCACTATCACAAGGCCGACTGACGTACCTCTTCAGGCAAGCGCGCGCCCGCGCGTCGAATCCGTGCCTGTTATTTCACCGACAACTTCCGCCACAGCGTCGTCTTGCTGATGCCCAGCATCGCGCACGCGCGATCGCGGTCGCCGCCGCACGCGTCGAGTACCGCGCGGATCTCGTCGGCTTCCGCGCGACGGCGGCGCGCGTGCAGTGTCTGCGCATCGTCGGCGTCGGCCGCGTCGGGTGGCACCGCGAACAGCTCGGGCGCGATCGCCTGCAGCGCATCGGGATCGAGCGCGGCGCACGCGGCGGCGGAATCGTTTTCATCGGCGTCCTCGGCCAGCTCCACCGCGATTCGCTCGATCACGTTCTGCAGTTCGCGCACGTTGCCGGGCCACCGGTAGCGCGCGAGCGCGGCCTGTGTCGCGCCAAGCACGCGCGCGGCGTCGTCGGCGTCGCGCAGGCGTTCGGCGAGGCGCGGTTCGCGTCGTGCGGCCTGCACGAGCAGCGTGGCCGCGAGCGCCGGAATGTCGGCAGCGCGCTCGCGCAGCGGCGGCAGGCCGACGTTCAGGATGTTGAGCCGGTAATAGAGATCCGCGCGGAACGTGCCGGCCTCGACGGCCGCGAGCAGCGGACGGTGCGTCGCGGCGATCACGCGCACATCGATGCGGATCGGCTCGGTCGAGCCGAGGCGGATCACCTCGCGCTCCTGCAGCACGCGCAGCAGCCGGCTCTGCAGTGACGGCGGCATCTCGCCGATCTCGTCGAGAAACAGCGTGCCGCGGTGCGCGGCTTCGAACAGGCCCGTCTTGCCGCCGCGCCGCGCGCCGGTGAACGCGCCTTCCTCATAGCCGAACAGCTCGCTTTCGAGCAGCGCTTCCGGAAACGCGCCGCAATTGACTGCGACGAACGGGTAGCTGCGCCGCGCGGACAGCGCGTGCAGGCTTTGCGCGATCATTTCCTTGCCGGTACCGCTTTCGCCGAGCACGAGCACGGTTGCGTCGGATTTCGCGTAGCGGCGCACGAGATCGCGCACGCGTGCCATCGGCGCGGAGGCGCCGACCACGTCGTCGAGTGCATAGCGCGCCGCGAACTGCTGCGTGGTGGGTTGCGAACGCAATGCGCGGTCGAGCCGTTCGACCGCGCGCGATTCCTGGAACGTCAGCACGCTGCCCGACGTGACGCCGCGATCGACGAGCGGCCCGCGATGCACGACGTAGCGCACGCCGCGCACGGTCGCGAGTGCGTCGCCGTCCTCGCCGCGCAGCGTGCGCAGCTCGGGCCGCAGGTCGACGAGCGCGCGGCCGACGGCCGCCGCGGGTTCGACCCCGAGCGCCGACGCGAGCCGCTCGTTGATCGCCTCGACACGGCCGCGCGCGTCGAGCGCGACCACGCCGTCGCGCAGGTGCTGGAGCAGGTTGTCGAGCCGCTGGCGGCGGAACGCCTCGGCATGCGTCGCATATGCAACTTCGAGCGCCGTATCGACGGCCTTGCGTACCGATGCATGCGAATACAGGAACACCGCGCCCATGCCGGCGCTGGCCGCGAGATCGGTGACGAGGCCGGGGCCGACGATCGTCTCGATGCCGCGGTCGCGCAGCTCGTGCACGCAGGCTTCCGCTTCCTGCGCAGACTGATATGACGCAAACTGCACGTCGAGGCCGTACGCGGCGACGAAGCGGCGCACTTCGGGCGGCGTTTCCCCGGCGCTGACGAGCGCGATCCGCGACGCGTCGCGCCGGGCGCGCGCGAGCGCCTGCATCACGTCGAAACCGGTCGGCGATACCACCACCACCGGCACCTGCGCACGCGTTTTCAGGAAGGCGCCGTTCGATCCGGCCGCGACGATCACGTCGGGCCGCGCGGTGCCGGCCTCGGCGATCGCGCTGAGCGCATCCTCATAGGCGCGCGTCACGATGCGCACGTCGGCGCGTTCGTCGAATTCACCGGCGATCTCGCGAAAGAGATCGCGCAGGCGGCTGATGCCCATCGCCCAGATGCGCGGGCGCGCCGCGCGATCGGCCGGGCCGACGGGCTTGGTCGAGGAGAGGTCCATGACGGTCGATTATGCGCGTGCGATTTCATTTTTGAAACATGAAATTGCCGAATTGAAATCTCCGGGCGCTCCCTCACCCGTGCCGGTTGCTTAAGAATCAGTGGGTTAGCGACGTTGTGCGAGCTGGCCCGGTCCTTGCTGTTAATGGTCGTTCCTTCAGGAGGCCGTTCATGAGCAATACGCATCTTCAGAGCGCCGGCGCGAAATTCCGCGCGGCAGTCGCGGCGGAGCAACCGCTGCAGGTGGTCGGCGCGATCACCGCCTATGCAGCCAAGATGGCGCAGGCCGTCGGCTTCAAGGCCGTGTACCTGTCGGGTGGCGGCGTCGCCGCGAACTCGCTCGGGATCCCCGACCTCGGCATCAGCACGATGGAAGACGTGCTGATCGACGCGAACCGGATCACCAACGCGACCGACCTGCCGCTGCTGGTCGACATCGATACCGGCTGGGGCGGCGCGTTCAACATCGCGCGCACCGTGCGCTCGTTCATCAAGGCCGGCGTCGCGGCCGTGCACCTGGAAGACCAGGTCGGCCAGAAGCGCTGCGGCCACCGTCCGGGCAAGGAAGTCGTGCCGGTCGAGGAAATGGTCGATCGCGTCAAGGCGGCGGTCGATGCGCGTACCGACGACCAGTTCGTGATCATGGCGCGTACCGACGCCGCCGCCGCCGAAGGGATCGACTCGGCGATCGAGCGCGCGGTGGCTTACGTCGAAGCCGGCGCGGACATGATTTTCCCGGAAGCGATGAAGTCGCTCGACGACTACCGCCGCTTCAAGGCAGCCGTGAAGGTGCCGATCCTCGCGAACCTGACCGAATTCGGCTCGACGCCGCTGTTCACGCTCGACGAGCTGCGCGAGGCGAACGTCGACATCGCGCTGTACTGCTGCGGCGCGTATCGCGCGATGAACAAGGCCGCGCTGAACTTCTACGAGACGCTGCGCCGCGACGGCACGCAGAAGGCGGCCGTGCCGACGATGCAGACGCGCGCCGAGCTGTACGACTTCCTCGGTTATCACGAATACGAGCGCAAGCTCGACGAGCTGTTCGCGCAGGGCAAGAAGTAACGCGCTCGCGCGCCGGGACACGATTCCGGAGAGCTTTGCATGGGGCCGCACTAAGCGCTGAAGCGCTAAGTCCGGCCGGCCGCGAAGCTTGGGGCCGCACTAAGCGCTGAAGCGCCAAGTCCGGCCGACCGCGAAGCATGGGGCCGCACCAGGCGCTAAAGCGCCAAGTCCGGCCGACAGCTGATACCCCCGATACACATTGGAGAACGGAAACATGAGCGAGACGAAAGACGCAGCAGCACCGGCCGCCGCAGGCGCATTCAAGCCGAAGAAGTCGGTGGCGCTGTCGGGCGTGACGGCCGGCAACACGGCGCTGTGCACGGTCGGCAAGACCGGCAACGACCTGCACTACCGCGGCTACGACATTCTCGACGTCGCCGAATCGTGCGAATTCGAGGAAATCGCGCACCTGCTCGTTCACGGCACGCTGCCGAACCTGACCGAACTGGCCGCTTACAAGACGAAGCTGCGCGCGCTGCGCGGCCTGCCGAACGCGCTGAAGGCGGCGCTCGAGCAGATCCCGGCGTCCGCGCACCCGATGGACGTGATGCGCACGGGCGTATCGGTGCTCGGCACCGTGCTGCCGGAGAAGGACGACCACAACCTGCCGGGCGCGCGCGACATCGCCGACCGCCTGATGGCATCGCTCGGCTCGATGCTGCTGTACTGGTATCACTTCTCGCACAACGGCAAGCGCATCGAGACGGAAACCGACGACGACTCGATCGGCGGCCACTTCCTGCACCTGCTGCACGGCAAGACGCCGTCGAAGTCGTGGGTCGAGGCGATGCACACGTCGCTGATCCTGTACGCGGAGCACGAATTCAACGCGTCGACGTTCACCGGCCGCGTGATCGCGGGCACGGGCTCGGACATCTACTCGGCGATCACCGGCGCGATCGGCGCCCTGCGCGGGCCGAAGCACGGCGGCGCGAACGAAGTCGCGTATGAAATCCAGAGCCGCTACAGCTCGCCGGACGACGCCGAAGCCGACATCCGCCGCCGCGTCGAGAACAAGGAAGTCGTGATCGGCTTCGGCCACCCGGTCTACACGATCTCCGATCCGCGCAACAAGGTGATCAAGGGCGTCGCGCACAAGCTGTCGAAGGAAGCGGGCGACCTGAAGCTGTACAACATCGCCGAGCGCCTCGAATCGGTGATGTGGGAAGCGAAGAAGATGTTCCCGAACCTCGACTGGTTCAGCGCGGTGTCGTATCACATGATGGGCGTGCCGACCGCGATGTTCACGCCGCTGTTCGTGATCTCGCGCACGTCCGGCTGGAGCGCGCACATCATCGAGCAGCGCGTCGACAACAAGATCATCCGCCCGAGCGCGAACTACACCGGTCCGGAAGACCTGCAGTTCGTGCCGATCGAAAAGCGCTGATTGCCCACCGCGCACACCGGCCTCCCGCGTGACGGGGGCCGGCGTGCGCCGGACGCCATACCCGAGTTCCCCACACCATGAATACCGCCAACCGCAAACCCCTGCCCGGCACGTCGCTGGACTATTTCGACGCGCGCGCCGCGGTCGAAGCGATCGCGCCCGGCGCCTACGACACGCTGCCGTACACGTCGCGCGTGCTCGCCGAAAACCTCGTGCGCCGCTGCGATCCGGCGACCCTTGCCGATTCGCTGAAGCAGATCATCGAGCGCAAGCGCGAACGTGATTTCCCGTGGTTCCCGGCGCGCGTCGTGTGCCACGACATCCTCGGGCAGACCGCGCTCGTCGATCTCGCCGGCCTGCGCGACGCGATCGCCGACGGCGGTGGCGACCCGGCCAAGGTGAACCCGGTCGTGCCGGTGCAGCTGATCGTCGACCACTCGCTCGCCGTCGAATGCGGCGGCTTCGATCCGGACGCGTTCGCGAAGAACCGCGCGATCGAGGATCGCCGCAACGAGGATCGCTTCCACTTCATCGAGTGGACGAAGAAGGCGTTCGAGAACGTCGACGTGATCCCGCCGGGCAACGGCATCATGCACCAGATCAACCTCGAGAAAATGTCGCCGGTGATCCAGGCGCACGACGGCGTCGCGTATCCCGACACCTGCGTCGGCACCGACAGCCACACGCCGCACGTCGACGCGCTCGGCGTGATTGCGATCGGCGTCGGCGGTCTCGAAGCGGAGAACGTGATGCTTGGCCGCGCGTCGTGGATGCGCCTGCCCGATATCGTCGGCGTCGAGCTGACCGGCAAGCGCCAGCCCGGCATCACCGCGACCGACGTCGTGCTCGCACTGACCGAATTCCTGCGCAAGGAAAAGGTGGTGGGCGCGTATCTCGAATTCCGCGGCGAAGGCGCGGCGAGCCTCACGCTCGGCGATCGCGCGACGATCTCGAACATGGCGCCCGAATACGGTGCGACGGCTGCGATGTTCTTCA
Organism: Burkholderia lata; assembly: GCF_902499335.1. Lineage (GTDB taxonomy): Bacteria > Pseudomonadota > Gammaproteobacteria > Burkholderiales > Burkholderiaceae > Burkholderia > Burkholderia lata_B. The sequence continues at coordinate 241,526 of NZ_CABVQK010000009.1, forward strand.
TCGACGGCCAGACGACCGATTACCTGCGCCTCACCGGCCGCAGCGATGAGCAGGTGAAGCTCGTCGAGACCTACGCGAAGGCGGCGGGCCTGTGGGCCGACACGCTCGCCAACGCGCAATACGAGCGCACGCTGACGTTCGACCTGTCGAGCGTCGTGCGCAACATGGCCGGCCCGTCGAACCCGCACAAGCGGCTGCCGACGTCCGATCTCGCCGCGCGCGGGATCGCCGGCCAGTGGGAAGAGAAGGCGGGCGAGATGCCCGACGGCGCGGTGATCATCGCCGCGATCACGAGCTGCACGAACACCAGCAACCCGCGCAACGTGATTGCCGCGGCCCTGCTCGCACGCAATGCGAATGCGCGCGGCCTCACGCGCAAGCCGTGGGTGAAGAGCTCGCTCGCGCCCGGCTCGAAGGCGGTCGAGCTGTACCTGGAAGAAGCGAACCTGCTGCCCGAACTCGAGAAGCTCGGCTTCGGCATCGTCGCGTTCGCGTGCACGACCTGCAACGGGATGTCGGGCGCGCTCGACCCGAAGATCCAGCAGGAGATCGTCGATCGCGACCTGTACGCGACGGCCGTGCTGTCCGGCAACCGCAACTTCGACGGCCGTATCCACCCGTATGCGAAGCAGGCGTTCCTCGCGTCGCCGCCGCTCGTCGTTGCGTATGCGATCGCCGGCACGATCCGCTTCGACATCGAGAAGGACGTGCTCGGTCACGACCAGGACGGCAAGCCCGTCACGCTGAAGGACATCTGGCCGACCGACGAGGAGATCGATGCGATCGTCGCGTCGAGCGTGAAGCCCGAGCAGTTCCGCCAGGTCTACGAGCCGATGTTCGCGCGTAGCGCCGATGCGGGCGAGCGCGCGGCGCCGCTGTACGAGTGGCGCGCGCAGAGCACGTACATCCGCCGTCCGCCGTACTGGGAAGGCGCGCTGGCCGGCGAGCGCACGCTGCAGGGCATGCGCCCGCTCGCGGTGCTCGGCGACAACATCACGACCGACCACCTGTCGCCGTCGAACGCGATCCTGCTGGACAGCGCGGCCGGCGAGTACCTCGCGAAGATGGGCCTGCCGGAAGAGGACTTCAACTCGTACGCGACGCACCGGGGAGACCACCTGACCGCGCAGCGCGCGACCTTCGCGAACCCGACGCTGATCAACGAGATGGCGGTCGTCGACGGCGCGGTGAAGAAGGGCTCGCTCGCGCGCGTCGAGCCGGAAGGCAAGGTCATGCGGATGTGGGAAGCGATCGAGACGTACATGAATCGCAAGCAGCCGCTGATCGTCGTGGCCGGCGCCGACTACGGCCAGGGCTCGTCGCGCGACTGGGCCGCGAAGGGCGTGCGGCTCGCGGGCGTCGAGGCGATCGCCGCCGAAGGCTTCGAGCGGATCCACCGCACGAACCTGATCGGGATGGGCGTGCTGCCGCTCGAGTTCAAGCCGGGCACGAACCGGACGACGCTCGGCATCGACGGCACCGAGACCTTCGACGTGATCGGCGAGCGCACGCCGCGCGCCGACCTGACGCTCGTGATTCACCGCAAGAACGGCGAGCGCGTGGAGGTGCCGATGACGTGCCGGCTCGATACGGCCGAGGAAGTGTCGATCTACGAAGCGGGCGGCGTGCTGCAGCGTTTCGCGCAGGACTTCCTCGAATCGTCGCAGGCGGCTTGATCGAGTCACACAGGGATAACGCACACATGGCTCACACTCCTCAAATCAGGATTCCCGCGACCTATATCCGCGGCGGCACCAGCAAGGGCGTGTTCTTCCGGCTGCAGGACCTGCCGGACGCCGCGCAGGCGCCGGGCGCCGCGCGCGACGCGCTGCTGCTGCGCGTGATCGGCAGCCCCGATCCGTACGGCAAGCAGATCGACGGGATGGGCGGCGCGACATCGTCCACCAGCAAGACGGTGATCGTGTCGAAGAGCACGCGGCCCGGCCACGATGTCGACTACCTGTTCGGTCAGGTCTCGATCGACAAGGCGTTCGTCGACTGGACCGGCAACTGCGGCAACCTGTCGGCGGCGGTCGGCCCGTTCGCGATCAGCGGCGGGCTCGTCGATCCGTCGCGCGTGCCGCGCGACGGTGTTGCCGTCGTGCGGATCTGGCAGGCGAACATCGGCAAGACGATCGTCGCGCATGTGCCGGTGACGAACGGCGCGGTGCAGGAAACCGGCGACTTCGAGCTGGACGGCGTCACGTTCCCGGCCGCCGAAGTGCAGCTCGAGTTCATGGACCCGGCCGCCGAGGAAGAAGGCGCGGGCGGGTCGATGTTCCCGACCGGCAACCTCGTCGACGATCTCGCGGTGCCGGGCGTCGGCACGCTGAAGGCGACGATGATCAACGCGGGCATTCCGACGATCTTCGTCGAGGCGGAAGCGATCGGCTATACGGGCACCGAGCTGCAGGACGCGATCAACGGCGATGCGAAGGCGCTCGAGAAGTTCGAGACGATTCGTGCGCACGGCGCGCTGCGCATGGGCCTGATCGACACGCTCGATGAAATCGCGACGCGGCAGCACACGCCGAAGATCGCGTTCGTCGCGAAGCCGGCCGATTACGTCGCATCGAGCGGCAAGCGCGTGAATGCGGGCGACGTCGACCTGCTGGTGCGCGCGATGTCGATGGGCAAGCTGCACCACGCGATGATGGGCACGGCGGCGGTCGCGATCGGCACGGCCGCGGCGATCCCCGGCACGCTCGTCAACCTGGCGGCGGGCGGCGGCGAACGCAACGCGGTGCGCTTCGGGCATCCGTCGGGCACGCTGCGCGTCGGCGCGGAAGCGCAGCTCGAGAACGGCGAGTGGACCGTCACCAAGGCGATCATGAGCCGCAGCGCACGCGTGCTGATGGAAGGCTGGGTGCGGGTGCCGGGCGACGCGTTCTGAGCGTTGCCGGTTCCGGCAAGGCAGCCGGAATGAGCGCCGTTCACCCCGATCCCTGCGAAGCGGACCCCGCGGCGCAGGGATTTTTTATTTGTCGCGCGTGACGGACGCGACCCGGTGCGAGGAGCACGGCATCGGAGACCGTCGCGACGCGCGGACATAAACAGGAGATTCGTATGCCGCTCGATGCGCCGCTTTCCGGCATCCACATCGTCGAATTCGAAGGTCTCGGCCCCGGCCCGCTCGCAGGCTGGATGCTCGCCGGGATGGGCGCGCGGATCACGTTGATCGCGCGCCCGTCCGGCCGCACGAGTGCGCCGGATGCGTTGAAGGCCCGCGACGGCGACTTGCTGCGCGAAGGCAAGACGATCGTCGAACTCGACCTGAAGTCCCCGGCCGGTCGCGAAGCCGCGCTCGACCTGATCGCGCAGGCCGATGCGCTGATCGAGGGCCTGCGGCCCGGCGTGATGGAGCGGCTCGGCCTCGGGCCCGACGATTGCGCACGTCGCAATCCGAAGCTCGTGTACGGGCGGATGACCGGCTGGGGCCAGCATGGCCCGCTGGCCGCCGCGGCCGGGCACGACCTGAACTACGTCGCGTTGACGGGGCTGCTGTCGCTGTCCGCGCCGCGCGACGGCCGGCCGGGGTTGCCGCCGACCGTCGTCGGCGACGCCGGCGGCGCGCTCGGGCTCGCGTTCGGGATCGTCTGCGCGCTGTTCGACGTGCGCGGCGGCGGGCCGGGGCGCGTGGTCGACGGCGCGATCGTCGACATCGTGTCGATGCTTGGTTCACTTGCGCTGTGGGCGCGCGCGAACGGGCAGCTCGACGGCGCTCAACCGAGCCTTTTCCACGATGCGCCGTTCTACGACGTATACCGCTGCGCGGATGGCGAATGCGTGACGATCGGCGCGCTCGAGCCGCCGTTCTATGCGCTGCTGGTCGAACGGCTTGGGCTGACCGACGTCGATCCGGCGTCGCAGTACGACCGCGCGCGCTGGCCCGCGCTGAAGGCCCGCTTCGCCGACGTGTTCGCGCAGCAGCCGTCCGCGCACTGGCGTGCGCTGCTCGAAGGCACCGATGCGTGTTTCGCGCCGCTGCTGAGCGTGGCCGACGCGGCCGCGCATCCGCACAACGTGGCGCGCGGGATCTATCGTACGGATGAAAACGGCAACGTGCGGGCGCGCGTGGCGCCGCGGTTTCTGCCGCTGGCGGGGGGCGGGGCGGAGTAGGCACGCCAGCATGTAGAGGTCGATGAGCCCGCCGCGAAACGCATTTCAACGAAAGACTTCGGGAATTTTTGGCTCCAATTATGGCGCTAAATTTGGTGCTAAATAGAGTACAATACACATCCTGTTGAAGACGGAGCCGACATGCCTCATACCATCCTGGCCAACGTTACGGCGAGTGTTTCGGAACTGAAGCGGAACCCGATGGGTACGGTCGCGGCTGGAGAGGGTTTCCCGGTCGCGATCCTGAATCACAACGAACCTGCGTTCTATTGCATCCCGGCGAAGACGTGGGAAGCGATGGTCGAACGTCTTGAAGATATCGAAGACAACACGCTGGCCGACAAGCGCGCCAAGGAGAAGGTCGTCAAGGTCAAGCTGAATGAGCTTTGAGCTTGCCTTTCTCGAACCTGCTCTGAAAGAGTGGAAGAAGCTCGATCGCACCGTTCGCGACCAGTTCAAATCCCGGCTCGCCGAGCGGCTCGAGAATCCTCGCGTACCGTCTGCAAAGCTGCATGGTCATCCGGACCGCTACAAGATCAAGCTGCGCAGCGTCGGTTACAGGCTCGTCTACGAAGTGCGTGATTCGGAAGTGCTCGTACTTGTCGTGGCGGTCGGTCGACGCGAGCGTGATGCAGTCTATCTTGCCGCGATGAAGCGTTAGAACCATATGTGCCGCGCACGGGAGCGGCAAACTTGTCCGCCAATCTGTCCGCTCGGCTCGACTATGCGCCCGTCGCCTTCCAGGTGGATGGGCGATCCTTCAAGCGCGGGGAACCGCTCACGCCGTTTCCTCCGGCGCATCCGGCATCTTGCCGTCGCCGACGCGGTTGATCGTGCCCTGCGCGATCGCGACGAGCCGCTCGTGATCGCCGTCGATGACGAACACGTGACACTGGCAGGTCGCCTGGTGCCGGCCCGCGTAGACGAGCTTCGCGCGGGCGACGAGCGTGCCGTTCACGGCCGGCCGCAGGTAGTTGATCTTGTATTCCGCCGTGATCACGCGCGGGCCGAGCACGAGTGCGCCGGCGAACGTCAGCGCGTTGTCCGCGAGGTAGCTGATGACGCCGCCGTGCACGAAACCGTGCTGCTGCCGCAGTTCCTCGCGCACGGGCAGGCATAGCGACACTTCGTTGTCGCCGATATGCATCAGCTCCGTGCCCAGCAGCATGCTGAACGGTTGCGCACGCAATGCGCCGCGCGCGTGGTCCGTGATGTCGGTCATCGAACTTCCCTCGAAATGAGTGCCCGCTTGCGCTGAACTCTAGGAAGGGGGATGCGGATAAGCAAGGAAATTCGTCCGCATTTCGTGCAATTTGCGGCGCGATGCGACGCGATTATTGCGTCGAATGCCGTGGATTTCCCTGTTTGCGGGCAATTCGACGCGAATGCGCGAGTAACGCGAGCTTTGCCGTCGTCCGTTCCTAAAGTCCGACGAAGAAATGCCGCTAATGCCGGGGCATTGCCTCATCGTCCGCTTTCCAGGAATCTCCCCCATGTTCGGAAAAATCAAGCTCGCGTCGGGTCTGCTCGGCGTGTTGACCGTGTTCTGCCTGTTCCTGTTCGCGATCGAGGCGCTCGGCTTCTGGGCGCTCAAATCGACGCGCAGCGGCGTCGACGATCTGTCGAACGTTGCGATCACGCAGGTCGAGGCGGCCAGCCAGGCGACCCAGCAGCTGCTCGACGCGCGTATCAACCTGTCGCGCGCCGGCACGCGGATGGTGCGTGGCGGCCCGAAGCCGGAAGACATCATCCGCCATGCGGGCGCTTCGCTCGCGGAAGCGGACAAGGCGTTCGCCGCGCTGACCGCCGCGCAGCCGGTCGACGATGCCAACCGCGCGCGCGTCGCGGCGCTCGCCGAGCGCTATCGCGCGCTGCGTGGCGCGCTGGGCGAACTCGTGCAGTTCCTCGACGCCGACAACATCCAGGCCTTCCTCGACCAGCCGACGCAGAGCATCCAGGACGCCTATATCGCCGAGCTGCGCCGCTTCACCGACTACGGCGGCGCATCGAGCCGCACGGCGCTCGACACGATCGACGGCGGCATGCTCTGGTTCAAGTCGGTCGGCATCGTGCTGCTGGTGGCGATGCTCGCGGCGAGCGCGGCGATCTACGCGGCCGCGCGACGCGCGGTCGTCGCGCCGCTGGAAGAAGCCGGCCGCCATTTCGAGCGGATCGCGCAAGGCCGGCTCGATGAAGCCGTGCGGGCAGGCGGCGTGTTCGAGATCGACCGGATGCTGCGCAGCCTTGCCGCGATGCAGACGAGCGTCGCGGGCACCGTGCGCACGGTGCGCCACGCGTCCGACGCGATTCACCTCGGCGCGGGCGAGATCGCGGGTGGCAACGCCGACCTGTCGGCGCGCACCGGCACCCAGGCCGCATCGCTCGAGGAAACGGCCGCGAGCATGGAGGAGCTGACGGCGACCGTCCGGCAGAACACCGACAGCGCACGCGCGGCGAGCGCGCTGGCCGACGCGGCACTCGAGGCGACGAGCCATGGCGGCGGCGTGGTCGACAGCGTGATCGACCGGATGCGCGGCATCGCGCAAAGCTCGGGGCGGATCGCGGAGATCATCTCGGTGATCGACGGCATCGCGTTCCAGACCAACATCCTCGCGCTGAACGCGGCAGTGGAAGCCGCACGCGCCGGCGAACAGGGGCGCGGCTTCGCGGTCGTCGCGGGCGAAGTGCGCTCGCTCGCGCAGCGCAGCGCGCAATCGGCGAAGGAGATCAAGGCGCTGATCGAGGATTCGGTCGCGCAGATCAACGGCGGCGCGGAGCTTGTCGAGCGTGCCGGCGACGCGATGCGGACGGTGTCGGCATCGATCACGCGCGTCGTGCAGACGATGTCCGAGATCACCGCGGCGTCGGTCGAGCAGAGCGTCGGGATCGAGCAGGTGAACCAGGCCGTTACGCAGATGGATCAGCTCACGCAGCAGAACGCGGCGCTGGTGGAGGAGGTCGCGGCGGCGGCCGCGTCGCTGAACGACCAGACCGCGCACCTGATGCAGGCGGTGTCGGTGTTCGAGCTGGGCGATGGGCGTGCCGCACGCGGCGAACGTGCGGCACTGTCGTTCGCCGACGCGGGTTACGCGCCGGCCGGCAGCGCCGCGTAGGCGGTCGCGAGGTGGTAGGGCGTCGTCGACGGCATGTCGGCGCGCGACACCTGCCCGTCAGCCGTCTTGCACTCGAACCAGCCGCGCGGATGCAGGAAGCGCGCGGCGAAGCGTTCGCTCTGCCGCGCGAGCGGCGCGGAGGCCGGTGTGCCGCCGTGCGTCGCGAGCGCGCGCAGGTACTCGGTCTGCGCCCAGATCCGCTGCGTGCCGTCGATACATGCGCCTTGCGCGTCGAGCGCCGCGCAGACGCCGCCCGTCTGCGGGTCGACGCCGTATTGCTCCGCGAACGCGTACGCGCGCGCCAGCGCGCCGGGGAGCCCGGTCTGCGCAAGACGCGCGCCGGCCGCATCGACCAGATAGAACCACTCGAACTGATGGCCGGGCTCGAAACGGTTGTCGGCCGCGCCGAGCGGCAGCTCGGCCACGCAGCCGGTCGCCGCGTCGACGAACGTGCGCTCGACGGCCTGCGCGGTGTGCGCGAGTGCGTCGTCGAATGCCGCATCGCCGAATGCATCGGCCGCCGCGAGCCACGCTTCGGTCAGGTGCATCAGCGGATTCTGCAGCGCCCCGCTGCCGGATGACGAGAAATCGGCGTGGCGCGCCGCATCGAGCAGCGCGTCGCCGGGGCTCGGCGCGAAACGGTCCTGAATCAGCGCGGCGGTCTCCTCGGCCGCCTGGCGCGCGGCGGTGTCACCCGACGCCGCATACCACGCGGCGCACGCGAAGACGATGAAGGCGTGCGTGTAGAGATCCTTGGTCGTGTCGAGCGGTGCGCCTTGCGCGTCGACGCTGTAGTTCCAGCCGCCGTGGCGCGGGTCGCGAAAGCGCCGGCCCAGCGCGTCGAACAGCGTGGCCGCGTGCGCGGTGTCGCCGGCCTGCGCGAACACGAACAGTTGCCGTGCGCAGGCCATGGCGCGATAACGGGTCACGGGCAGCGGCGCGTGGGTGGCCGGATCGACGGCTTCGAACGGCAGCTGTAATGTCTGGTCGAACCCTGAACCCCGCCAGATCGGCAAGACGACGTGCGCGAAATGGTGGCGCAGCTGGGCGGCCTGGGCGGAAGCGGAGTCGGAAACGGACATGACGGGGTTGAGCGCTGGGTTCGAAACGTGTCGGCGCGGCCCGGAGGATCGGCGCGGCCGGGGCCAAGGATAAAACATTCCGCACGGCCGGCACCAAAAAAGGAGATAAATCGCATGCTGAGCAACCTGGAACTCGTGATGCGGCTCGTTCTCGCGGCGGCCCTCGGCAGCGTCATCGGCTTCGAACGCGAGCGCCTGTCGTGGGCGGCCGGCCTGCGCACGCACATGCTCGTCTGTGTCGGTTCGACGCTGATCATGATCGTGTCGGCATTCGGGTTCGCCGATGTGCTCGGCAGCAGCGAGCACATCGTGCTCGATCCGTCGCGGATCGCCGCGCAGGTCGTGTCGGGCATCGGTTTCCTCGGCGCGGGCTCGATCCTGCTGCGCGGCGAGATCGTGCGCGGGCTGACGACCGCCGCGAGCCTGTGGTCGGTCGCCGCGATCGGCCTCGCGGTGGGCGGCGGGCTCTACGTCGCGTCGATTTCGGCGACGATCATCATCCTGATCATCCTGGCCGGCATCAAGCCGCTGGAGCGGCGCTACTTCACGGTGCGCCAGCGGCGCCAGCTCGCGCTGACGGTCGTGAGCGGCACGCTGAACTTCGATTCGCTGCACGCGGCGCTCGGCCCGGACAGTGCGCGCGTGAAGCAGTTCATCGTGCAGCGCGCCGACGACACGGGCGAGCACGACGAGGTGCGCATCGCGCTCGCGCGGGTGTCGGCACTCGAATACCAGGCGATCTGCGACAAGCTGCGCGCGCTGAAGGGCGTTACGCGTTTCGAAGAGGGCAACGGGCTGTCGGGCGACGAATAGGCTGAATCGGCAACGCGGCATGCGACAATGCCCGACCAGATTCCGTTCGACATCCGGTTCCGCGCTTGCGGGCCCCGCCATCCGATTTCCATGACCGAATCCGTTTCCTCGCCTCGCTCCCGTTCCCGTTCCAATCGTTCGTCGGCCCGTTCGCGCCAGCGCTCGGCTGCTGCCGCGGGCAGTACGTCAGCGAGGGCGACAGCACGGTCCGGCAGTGCGCCGGCCGACGCGTCGCGGGACGAACGGACGCTCGACCTGTTCGGCGATCCGGTGCTCGAGCCGGGCGAGCGCGCACCGGCTGCGGCGCGCGACGAAGCGGGCATGCAAGCCGATGCGGCGGTCGATGTCGCGGACGATGTGGCCTCCGGGCGGCAGGCCGCGCTGGACGGGTTCAATGCGCCGGAAGGTGTGCCCGCGGCAGGACATGTGGAAGCAGCGGAAGGTGCTGTGACGCAGGACGTCGCGAAGGTGGCACACGGTGTTTCGGCGCCTGAAGTTGGGGAAGTTGCAAACGCCGATGTCGTGCCGGCTTCTGGCGGCGCTGCAATCGGGGCAGGCGATGTTCCCCTGGCCGATGGCGTGGCTCCGAAGTTCGCCGAGGTGCCTGCGGTCGACGGCGCCACGATGGCGGCGACCAAGCTGCAAGCGGCCGATGGTGCTGCGGCGAAGGCGAGCGAATCGCAAGCGGCTGGTGGTGAAGTCGAGAAGGCTGTTGTCGCCGCCGCTGCCGTCAAATCCCGCGAAGGGCGAGCTTCCGGCGATGCCGCGAAGGAGCGTCGTGCGTCGTCGAGCGGTAAACGCCGGGCGGCTGCGGGTGCAAGCGACGCGACAGCGGAGCAATCCGCGCCGGTCGTGACGAGCGCCGACACGGCGCTGGAAGCGGCTGGGTCGAGCCCCGCGCTGGACGCGGTGTCGGCGGTCGAGCCGCAGACGCCGGCGCAGCCGGCCAAGCCGGTGATTGCTGCGAACGCCGCGAACGCCGCGAACCCCGCGAACCCCGCGAACCCCGCGAACCCCGCGAACCCCGCGAACCCCGCGAACCCCGCGAACCCCGCGAACACCGCGAACACCGCGAACACCGCGAACACCGCGAACACCGCGAAGGCCCACGACGCCGCACCGCAGGCCGGCGCCACCGTATCCCCGGTCACGCAGCCGACGGCTTCCGCTGCCTCCTTTGTCACGAAGCCGTCGGCGGAGCGCATGCAACCGGCCGCGCCGGCCTTCGATCCGGATACGCACCTGCGCCCGCTGACCGACCGGCTCGCCGCCCTGCAGGCCGACGTGGACGGCCTGACGCGCGCGGCCGATCGCGAGATGCGCCGCGTCAACCGCCTGCTGCTGGCGTTGGCCGTCGTCGCGCTGGTCGGGCTTGTCGCGCTGGTGATGCAAACGCGGCAGATTGCGCACCTGAAGCAGGACGTGGCCACGAAGCAGCAGCGGATCGATCGCTTCGCGGCCGATCTGTCGACGCAGCAGGCAACGCTGATGACGCTCGAGGAGCATCACGAAGCGCTGCTGTCGCAAGTCGACCGGCTTCAGCGCAACGCGAATCGCGAGGCGGCCGTCGCGAAGCGTGCTCGCCGCACGCGTTAATTGTTTCGACCCTATCCCGGGAGCCCGACGGAGCAAGGATCGCCGTTCTATCTCGGTGATCGGCCGTTGCGCGCATGCGGCAAACTGATGCGGCACGCTGGCAGAGTTCAGGGAAAACCCTTAGAATGGTGTCCATCTAAGGGAAAACCCTAGTCACATCTGTCAGGAGTCTCACATGAGCTTCATCCTCGCCCTGCTGCAAAAGATCGACGACCTTTTCGTGTCTCCGCACCTGCCGCTCGACGCCGAATACTCGTACGCTGCGCGCCGTGCCGAAGCCGAGCGCGTGCGCCGTGCGCACCTCGTGCCGATCGTCCTGTACCGTCGCTGATTCGCTGATTCGCTGATTCGCTGATTCGCTGATTCGCTGATTCGCTGTCAGCGCGGCGCTCGCCGTACCTGCCTGCCCGCTTTCCGCCGCCGCATCGCGCGCCGGTGCGACCGTCCCGCTACACTGGAAGTCCGATTCCGTTCACGGTGACCGGGCCATGCTGCAGATGCGGCCGATGACGGCCAGCGAATTCCACGCGTACCGCACGCGAGCCATCGACGGCTACGCGAGCGATCTCGTTTCATCCGGACAAAATGCTGTCGAAGACGCGGCCAGCCGGGCGCGCGCCTGCTTCGACACGCTGCTGCCGGACGGCCTGCGTACCTCCGGCCAGACCTTCGTCGTGCTCGTCGACGGCGCCAGCGGCGACGCGGTGGGCGACCTCTGGTATGCGATCGTGCCCGAAGGGCCGAACCGCACGCTGTTCATCTACGACCTCGACATCGTCCCGTCCCGGCGCCGCCAGGGCTGGGCCACGCGTACGCTTGACGCACTCGATGCCGAGGCACGCCGGTACGGTGTCACCGAGATCGGGCTGTCGGTGTTCAATCACAACGCGGCAGCCCGCGCGCTGTATCGGGCGTGCGGCTTCGCGCCGATCACGACGACCTTGATCAAGCCGGTCATTTCGGACTGAATCCACCGGCCGGTGCCGCGTCCTCATGCGCTGGCGATTCGACTCGCCGTGACTGGCCAACACCGCCGACCTCACGATCCTTCCTGTTCGCCAAGCGCCAAGCCGCCAAGCCGCCAAGCCGCCAAGCCGTCAATCCGCCGAACGCCGAACGCCGAACGCCGAACGCCGAACGCCGAACGCCGAACGCCGAACGCCGAACGGCCATCCGGCCGTTCGGCAATCGTCGCCGGCAATCGTCGCCGACACACGCCACCGACACACGTCACCGACACACGTCACCGACACACGTCACCGACACACGTCACCGACACACGTCACCGCGCGCGCCCCTTCCATCTCCGCAACAGCAACGCGTTGGTCACGACGCTGACGCTGGAAAACGCCATCGCCGCGCCCGCGATCACCGGGTTCAGCCAGCCGAGCGCCGCGAGCGGCACGCCGACCAGGTTGTAGACGAACGCCCAGAACAGGTTCTGCTGGATCTTCCGGTATGTGCGTCGGGAGATGTCGATCGCGTCGGCGACGAGCGCCGGGTCGCCGCGCATCAGCGTGATGCCGGCCGTGTGCATCGCGACGTCCGTGCCGGTCGCCATCGCGATGCCGACATCGGCCGCGGCGAGCGCCGGCGCGTCGTTGATCCCGTCGCCGACCATCGCGACGATCCCGCCGTGCGTGCGCTTCAGCTCGGCGACGACGCGCGCCTTGTCGTCGGGCAGCACCTGCGCATGCACCTCGCCGATGCCGAGCGACGCCGCGACGGCTGCCGCGCTGCCGCGGTTGTCACCCGTCACGAGCACGCTGGCGACGCCGCGCGCCGACAGCGCCGCGATCGCGTCGCGGGCGCCCGGTTTCACGGTGTCGCCGAAGGCGATCAGCGCGAGCAACGCGCGCGGCGCATCGGCGCGCATCAGCCACGAAATCGTGTTCCCCGCACGTTCAAGCTCAGCCGCGCGGGCGTCGAGCGCGGGCGGTACCGCGATGCCGAGTTCGTCGCGCCAGCGCGTGCTGCCGAGCGCGAGCAACTGCCCGCCGACGCGCGCTTCCACGCCGCGTCCTGCCACCGCGCGCGCATCGGCCGCGACGGCCGACGGCACCGCATTGCCACGCGCGGCCACGTCGGCGTCGTGCGCGGCGACCACGGCGCGCGCGAGCGGATGGTCGCTCTGACGCTGCACCGCTGCCGCAAGCGCGAGCGCTTCGTCATGCGCCACACCGACCGCTTCGAACGCCGTCACGGACGGTTTGCCTTCGGTCAGCGTGCCGGTCTTGTCGAACGCGATCACGGTCGTGCGCTGCGCGAGTTCGAGCGCCTGCGCATCCTTGATCAGCACACCGTGCCGGGCTGCGACGCCCGTGCCGGCCATGATCGCGGCGGGCGTCGCGAGGCCGAGCGCGCACGGGCACGCGATGACGAGCACCGCGACCGCGTTGAGGATGGCGGTTTCCGTCCCGGCGCCGGCGATCAGCCAGCCGACCAGCGTCAGCAACGCGATGCCGAGGATCGCGGGCACGAACACCTCGCTCACGCGATCGACGAGCCGCTGGATCGGCGCCTTCTCGGCCTGTGCGGATTCGACGAGGCGGATGATGCGCGCGAGCGTCGTCTCCGCGCCGATCGCGGTGGTTTCGACGACGAGCGCGCCTTCGCCGTTGATCGAGCCGGCCGTGACGGCGTCGCCGTCGTCCTTCGGCACCGGCAGGCTTTCGCCGGTGATCAGCGATTCGTCGATGTGCGAGCGGCCCGACACGATCCGGCCGTCGACCGGCACGCGCTCGCCGGGTCGGATGCTGACGCGCGTGCCGACGCGCACCTGCGCCAGCGGCAGGTCACGCTCGACGCCGTGCTCGACGACGCGCGCCCGGTCGGGCCGCAGCGCGTTCAGCGCGCGGATCGCGTCGGTGGTCTGGCGCTTCGCGCGCGATTCGAGCCATTTGCCGAAGCGCACCAGCGTGACGATGACGGCCGACGCCTCGAAATACAGGTGGCCGGGATGCGCGGGGTCGCGCAGCAGCATCCACAGGCTCAGCCCGTACGCGGCCGACGTGCCGAGCGCGACGAGCAGATCCATGTTGCCGGTGCGCGCCTTCACCGCATGCCAGGCTGCGCGATAGAAGCGTGCGCCGAAGCCGAACTGGACGATCGACGCGAGCACGAGCTGGAGCCAGCCGGGCAGCATCAGGTCGACACCGAACGGCGCGACGAGCATCGGCGCGACGAGCGGCGCGCTCAGCACGGCGGCCCCGATGACGAGATTGCGTTCGCGAATCGCTTCGCGGCGCTTGCGGGCATCGGGATCCTGCGCGGGGCCGGCCGGTTGTGCGTCGACGCCGGCCAGCGCACCGGCCGATGACGCGGCGGCGAGCGACGCGCGGTAGCCGGCGGTGGTGACGGCCGCGATCAGCGTGGCGGCGTCGAGCGTGCTGGCGCCGTGCACCGATGCGCGCTCGGTCGCGAGGTTGACGGTAGCGCGCGCGACGCCCGGCACGGCCGCCAGCGCCTTTTCGACGCGGCCGGCGCAGGACGCGCAGGTCATCCCGCCGATGTCGAGTTCGAGATCGGCGGGGGCGGCTGCCGGCGGGATCGCCGCGCCGGCAACCGGTGTCGCGCCATAACCGGCTTGTTTCACGGCTTCGGCGAGCCGTGCGGCGGTCACGTCGGGTGAGGCGTCGACGGTAGCCCGTTCGGTCGCGAGATTGACCGATGCGCGCGTGACACCGGGCACCTTCGCCAGTGCCTTTTCGACGCGCGACACACAGGACGCGCAGGTCATCCCGTCGATGTCGAGTTCGATGCTGGCCGGCGCGGCAGGCGAGGAAGGTGCGAACGCGGCGACGCCTGCATCCGTTACGGCCGGCGTCGCGCCGTAGCCGGCCTGTTTCACGGCTTCGGCGAGCTGCGCGGCGGAGACGTCGGGCGCGGCGTCGACGGTAGCCCGCTCGGTCGCGAGATTGACCGATGCGCGCGTGACACCCGGCACCTTCGTCAGTGTCTTTTCGACGCGCGACACGCACGACGCGCAGGTCATCCCGTCGATATCGAGTTCGATGATGGTGCTATCGGCCGGAAGCGGCCGGCTGGCAATGGAGGCGGCCGCGGCCGTCGGCGCGGGTGACGCTTCGACAGGATGCGCATGCGCCGTCGCGGCGCCTTCGAGCACCGGTGCGCGCACGGCGGCGCGGTAGCCGGCTGCGCTGGCCGCTTCGACGAGTTGTGCGGCTTCGACCGTTTCCTGCGCAGTCACCGTCGCCGCGTGCGCGTCGAGGTCGACCGTTGCATCGACGACGCCCGGCACCGCGGCCAGCGCCCGTTGCACGCGGCCGGTGCAGCCGCCGCAATGCATGCCGTCGACGCTCAGTTCGATCGTGTGCAGCGCTGTGGAGGCAAGTGGTTCAGTCATGTCGGATTCCCTGAATGCGCGGCTCATGCCGAGAATGGTTCCAGTATCAACATTCCCATAATGGTAAGGTCAAGCGCTTCGTGCAAAGGCAGGGAACTGACCGCTCGCGGAGCGTTGGCGATTTCCCTTTGAACGGAGCGGTCCTATGTGGGGCCGATGAAGGCGTACACCAGTTTTACGCTTTCTTTTGAAAGCGCGGCATGGCCGACACCAGATCGACGCAACATGCCGACTCAGGCGGTAAAATCCGACCCTCTATAAAAAAGGCGAGGGGCCACTCGATGTTTGATTTCAAAAATGCCGAAAAAGAAGCGCTGAAGGCCGAATACAAGCGTATTGCTCGTGAAATCGGGGACGATCAGTTCTTCACGAAAAAGGAGTTGAATCATCTTCCGGAGATCCTGATGGACGGCGAGCAGGTGCTGGCCTTCTCGTCCGGGGTGATGGACGGCAACACCTGGTTGATTGTGCTGACCGACCATCGCGTGGTGTTCCTCGACAAAGGTTTGATATACGGCCTCAAGCAGGTATCGATCAACCTCGACAAGGTCAATTCCGTGTCGGGAAAGACCGGCATGATGTTCGGTGAGATTCGGATCGAGGATGGCGCCAGCGAGCGGATCATCAAGAATGTCTGGAAGAAAACGGTTGTACCGTTCACCAACAAGGTGAGAGACGCGATTCGTGATTACACCCGCGCCTCGAAGCCGGTGGTCGCCGCATCAGTGCCGCCTGCCGCGGATGACGTCGTATCGAAGCTGGAGCGGCTTGCTGCGCTGAAGGAGCGGGGCGTGCTGACGGATGCCGAGTTCGCTGAGCAGAAGATGAAGATTCTGGCGTCGTGACCGCGGAGGAGCGGCACTGCGGGGCTCGTCGCATCACGAGGAGGTGACGGGCTTCTGGTCGATGACTGTCAGTTGACGACGGAGGTTTGCCTGCAAAGCCCGCGATTGCGGGCTTTGTTCTTTTTCGTCGATCCAGCTGCTGCTGCGGTGCCAGGCAGGGAACCCGCTCCTTGAGGTTGCTTTCATCTTCACAACGGGCGGGGGCGAGCTAATCGGCGTATTAGGGATTGCCCCGAGGCGCTATGATACCGGCCTGACATCAGCGCCCGCCGTTATGAACCGCAGCGAAACGGTTAGCCGGGCAGGCTGGGGTGCCTTGTTTTCGCCATTCGCAAGTCGAACAAGGCGTTGACTGAAAAGAACGATATTCGGCCAGTAATCGATGATTGAAAACCAGCAGGAATCAGTTTCTCTGCGGCGCGCGTGCGCGTCGCTGGCCATGGCGGCGTTGCTAGCGGGGTGCGCATCGCAACCGGACGCAATCCAGCGGAAAACCGGCTGGATGCGCGCGGAAGTCGCCGACTCCTATGTCTATGCGTATCCGCTCGTGCTGATGGACGTCGCGAAGGAAGCGGCGACGGGCGGTGACGGCGCGCAACCGGGGCAAGCGCCGCTCAACACGCTGCGCCACGCGCAGGCGCTGCCGCCCGTCGGCGCGGTCAATCCGCCGCTGCCGGGCGTCGACACACTCGACTCGACCGGCTGGCTCGACGTCGCCGCCGAACCCGTGATCGTCACGCTGCCCGACGCGCGCGGCCGCTACTGGGATGTCCGTGCGCTCGACATGTGGACGAACGTGCTGTGGTCGTCGTCGAGCGCGCCGATACGCGGTGCCCGTGGCGGTGCGCGATCGCAAACGATTGCCTTCGCCGCGAAGGACTGGCAGGGCACGCTGCCGAAGGGCGCGGTCCGGATCGACGTCCCGTCGGCCAACGCGTGGCTCGAAGTCCGGCTGCAGACGAGCGGCGGGCGCGACCTGACGAACGTGAAGAAACTGCAGCGCGCGATCCGCGTGGTGCCGCTCTCCGTATACACAGGCGCCGCGCGCGGCGCGTCGGTCGCGGTCCATGCCGGCAGCGCGCCGTCCGAAGCGGTGGGCGGCGGCACGCCGGCCGAGCAGGTGGCGGCACTCGACCCGAAGGCGTTCTTCGCGCGCTTCGCACAGGCGCTGCAGGACAACCCGGCACCGGCCGACGACGCGCACGCGCAGTCGCTGCTCGGCGACATCGGCGTATCGGCCGGCTACCCGGTGCTGTGGACGGGCGACCGCCTCGCTGCCGCGACGGCCGGCGTTGCCGAGGCCCGTGCACGGCTCTCGACCCCGCCGTCGAACCTGCTGAATGCGAACGGCTGGAGCTGGATCGGCGATACGGCCGGCAAGTACGGTCAGGACTACACGCTGCGCGCGTACGCGGCCTACACGCAGTTCGGCACCGCGACGCGCGACGACGAAACGCTCGCGGTTGCCCGCGTCGACAGCGACGGTCATTCGCTGAACGGTGCGAACCGCTACGTGCTGCATTTCGCGCCGGGTGCGCTGCCGCCGGCACGCGCGTTCTGGACGCTGACGCCCTATACGACGAACGGCGCGCTGCCCGACGTCGGACCGGCGCGCCGCTCGCTCGGCGATCGCGACCGCCTGCGCCGCAACCACGACGGCTCGATCGACATCGTCGTGTCGGCGTCGCCGGGCGGCACGCAAGCGGCCAACTGGCTGCCGGCGCCGCGCGCCGATTTCGCCCTCGCATTGCGCCTGTACGCGCCGAAGCCGCAGGCGAGCGACGGCACGTGGATGCCGCCCGTCATCGTCCGGAAATGAACGGATGACCGGCGGCGTTGTCCGACCGGCGGGCGCGACGGCGCCCGAACCCCGTACCGTCACCTCCTGAGCCTATACTTTCGGGATAGCGTGCGCGGCCGCCCGGTTGTCCGGTGCGGCCCGGCACCCCATCCCGAGGCATTCAAGCATGGCAAGCGCAGACAAAGAAACCGTATCCTCGACCCTCCATGCCCTCGGTGGCGTTGCACGCTCGCGCCGGACCCGGCGCATCGGCATCGGCCTGCTGATCTTCATCGTTTTATTCGGACTGCTCGGATTCTTCGCGGCGCCGCCGCTGATCCGCCATATCGCCGAACAGCAGTTGAGCAAGCAGCTCGACCGGCCCGCCACGATCCAGCGCATCGCGCTGAACCCGTACACGCTGAACCTCGAAGCCGACGGCATCCATCTCGGCGACAAGGGCGGGCAGGGCGACTTCGTCGACATCGCGAAGCTCGTCGTGCGGCCGTCGTGGTCGTCGCTGTTCCGCGGCGCGCCGATCGTCAATGAAATCCGCCTCGACTCGCCGCGCTTTCATATCGTCCGCTACGACGCGCAGCGCTTCAACTTCACCGACCTGATCGAGAAGTTCTCGACGCCGTCGCCCAAGCCCGAAAGCAAGCCGACGCAGTTCTCGGTGTCGAACATCCAGGTCAACAACGGCCGGATCGACTTCGACGACCGTCTGCTGAACGAAAAGCACGTCGTCGACAACTGGACGCTCGGCATTCCGTACATCGCGACGCTGGCATCGAAGACCGACATCTTCGTCGAGCCGAAGCTGCGCGCGCGCTTCGACGGCAGCCCGATCGCGATCGACGGCAAGACCAAGCCGTTCGCGCAGTCGCGCGAATCGGAGATCGCGCTGAAATTCGACGGCCTCGACGTGCCGAAGCTGATCTCGTACGTGCCGGCGAAGCTGCCGGTGGCCGTGACGAGCGGCCTCTTGAGCAGCGACCTCAAGGTCAATTTCGTGATGAGCGGCGAGACGCCCGCGCTGCGCGTATCGGGCACCGTCGACCTGAACGACGCGAAGGTGACGGACCATGCGTCCGCGCCGCTGTTCGCCGCGCGCGGCGTGCACGTCGCGGCGGCCAGCCTCGAGCCGCTGCGCAACGCGATGCATTTCGACGAGATCCGGATCGACCAGCCGGTGGTCGACCTGTCGCGCGACAAGCAGGGCGTGCTGAACGTCGAGAAGCTCGCCACCGCGCCGACGGCCGCCCAGGGCAAGCCGGCGGCGTCGGGCGCCGCTGCCGCCTCCGCCGCTGCCGAAGCCGTCGCCAGCGGCGCAAAGGTCGAAGCCGGCGCGAAGGAGGCGCCGCCGCTCGACCTGACGATCCGTCATTTCGCGATCGACGGCGGTACGGTCAACGTCGACGACCGCGTGCCGGCAACGCCGACCGCGCTGTCGCTCACGAAGCTCGCCGCGACGCTCGACGGCTTCTCGATGCAGGGCAAGACCCCCGCGAAATACACGCTGTCGACGTCGCTGTCGCGCGGCGGCGACGTGACGGCCGAAGGCACGTTCAATCTCGCGGAGAAGCAGGCCGACAGCAAGCTGACGGTCGCCGCGCTCGCGCTGCCGGCGCTGCAGCCGTACCTCGGCGAAGCCACGCGTGCACGCGTGCTCGACGGCACGCTCGGCGCGACCGTCAACGCGAAGGCCGACTGGGGCAAGACGCCGCTCGACGCGCAGGTCGCCGACAGCACGATCAGCCTGAAGTCGCTGAAGATCGCAACGCCCGACGCGAAGGCGCCCGCGATCGTGCTGCCGGACGCGAGCGCGAAGATCGCGAAGGTCGACGTGGCCACGCGCACCGCGGAGATCGCGAGCGTCGACGCCAGCGGGCTCGCGCTCGACGTGCAGCGCCTGAAGGACGGCAAGATCGACCTGGCGGCGCTGGCCGAGCCCGCGCAGGCGTCGGTGCCGAAGCGCACGGTCGCGCGCAAGGCCGAGGCCGCCGCGCCGTCGTGGCATTACCGCATCGACGCGCTGAACGTGAAGGATTCGTCCGCGAACTTCACCGACCTGTCGACGCCGCGCCCGGTGAAGCTGGCGATCAAGCCGCTGGACCTGTCGGTGCAGAAGATCAGCGACGACATGACGAAGCCGCTGCCGGTGCAGCTGAAGGCGACGCTGAACCGCAAGGGCTCGCTGAACGTGACCGGCGACGTGACCGCGCAGCCGCTGAAGCTCGGCCTGAAGATCAACGGCAACCGCCTCGATGCGGCCGCGTTCGAGCCGTACTTCGGCAGCGCGCTGAACGCGACGATCGCGAGTGCGCTGCTCAACGCGCAGGGCAACCTGACGTTCGCGCAGGTGAAGGACGCGCCGCGCGCGACCTATCGCGGCGACGTCGCGCTCGTCGACGTGCGGATGCTCGACAAGGCGACCTCCGACCCGTTCGCGGGCTGGCGCTCGCTCGCACTGTCGAACCTGAAGGTGAACTACGACGAGAAGGGCACCGACGTCGACGCCGCGCGCGTGACGTTCTCGAACTTCTACGGCCGCGTGCTGCTCGACGCGCAGGGGCGCCTGAACCTGAAGGACGTGGTCGCGAAGCAAACGGGCCCCGCGCAGTCGCTCACGCGTGACGCGAGCAAGGGCGAGCCGGTGCCGCTGTCGCCGCAGGCCGCCTCGGCGCCGGCCGCCGTGCAGCAGGCATCCGCGCCGGCCGCCGCGTCGGCGACGGTGGTCGTGAAGGCCGCGACACCGCCGCAGAACCCGGTGCGGATGCATTTCGGCGAGCTGCTGCTGCAGAACGGCCGTGTCACGTACACCGACAACTTCATCAAGCCGAACTACACGGCGAACCTCGTCGCGATCAAGGGCACGGTCGGCGCGTTCGGCACGGATTCGACGACGTCCGCGCCGGTCGACGTCGCCGCGAACCTCGCGGGCAACGGGCCGATCTCCATCAAGGGTTCGGTGAACCCCCTGATCGAGAAACCGGCGCTCGACCTCACCGCGACCGCGCACGACATCGAGCTGACCAACCTGACGCCGTATTCCGCGAAGTACGCGGGCTACCCGATCACGAAGGGCAAGCTCAACGTCGATCTGCATTACGCACTCGAGAACGACCAGCTGAAGGCGAACAACCACATCTTCATCGACCAGCTCACGTTCGGCGACCGTGTGGAGAACGACACGGCGACCAAGCTGCCGGTGAAGCTCGCGATCTCGCTGCTGAAGAACACGCGCGGCCAGATCGACGTGAACCTGCCGGTGTCGGGCTCGCTGTCGAATCCGGAGTTCAGTGTCGGCGGGCTGATCTGGCGCGCGGTGCTGAACCTGATCGCGAAGGCCGTCACGTCGCCGTTCTCGCTGCTCGCGCATGCGTTCGGCAGCGGCGGCGAGGATCTCGGCTACGTCGAATTCGCGCCGGGCTCGTACCAGCTCGACGACGCACAGCAGAAGAAGCTCGACACCGTCGTGAAGATGCTGACCGAGAAGCCGTCGATCCGCCTCGACCTGATCGGCCGCGTCGATCCGGCGAAGGACACGTCGGGGCTCGGCGACGCATACGTCGAGCGGCTCGTGCGCCAGCAGAAGCTGAAGGACGTGGTCGGGCAGGGCGAGAGCATCGACCCGATGTCGGTGAAGGTCGAGCCGGCCGAGTACAGCAAGTACCTGGCGCGCGCGTACAAGGCCGCCGACTTCAAGAAGCCGCGCAACCTGATCGGCCTGCAGAAGACGCTACCCGACGCCGACATGAAGAAGGCGCTCGCCGACCATGCGCCGGCCGACGACAACGCGCTGCGTGCGCTCGCGCAGCAGCGCGCGCAAGCCGTGCGCCAGTACCTCGACGGGAAGATCGATTCGAGCCGCGTGTTCGTCGTTGCGCCGAAGCTCGACGCGAAGGGCATCGAGGACAAGGGCGCGACCACCCGCGTCGACTTCGGCCTGCAGTAAGCAGGCCATCCGCCGCCGCTGCGTCCGTTCATCCGTTCGGGCGCGGCGGCGTGCTTCCTTCAGCGCGCGGCGATCGCCGGTTCCTCGCGCTTGCCCAGTTCCTTCTTCGCGGCCAGCGGCAGACGCGCGTCGTCCCACTGCGCCAGCCATTCGACTTCCTTCGCCGTGAACACCTGTCCGTAGTTGCGCAACGCGTACTGCAACGCGTCGACGACGTGGTGGCGAATGATTTCGGGGGTGCGTGCATCGTCCAGCACGAACCGGAGGGCTTCCAGGGTCGACATACTCGTGCTCCGGGTCAGGGAAAACCCTTTATCACACGCCAATAGTCATACGCCAAGCCGGAAAAAAAATCGCGGCCGGCGGTGCCGCATGCGCGTTCTGACCGATGCACCGGCGCGGTGCCGGCAGGTGTGCGCGGATCTCGCAATGTGCGCCAGGTCACCTTGCTTTGCGACTGCATCGTGTCACTTGCGATTGGTTACGTTTGACAGAAAACAGAAAGCCCCGCTTCACGCGAGCGACCCACGGCGCGCCCATATTCTTGCGCGGCTGATGGCAAGTCACGCAGTTCAACGTCAATCGATGAGGTGGGGTGATCATGTCTTTCCTTGGTAAGCAGCGGAAGTTGGTGGCGATGGTGGCGGGCGCGCTGGCGCTCGCCGGCGCGGGTGCGCACGCGGCGCAGCAGGACGGCAACAATCAGGGCGAGGACCGCGGCCACGCGAGCCGCGTCGTGAAGCACGTACTGCTGATCAGCGTCGACGGCCTGCACGAGCAGGATCTCGCGCGCTGCATCGGCGCGAACACGTGTCCGAACATCGCGGTGCTCGCGAAGAGCGGCGTGACGTACACGAATGCCTATACGCCTGGCCTGTCGGATTCGTTCCCGGGTCTCGCCGCGCTCGTGACGGGCGGTTCGCCGAAGACGGCCGGCTTGTTCTACGACGTGTCGTACGACCGCAACCTGTACGCGCCGGGCGACACGAGCTGCTCGGGCAAGCAAGGCTGGAACGTCGTGTTCGACGAGACGACCGGCATCGACGCCCAGAACGGCGGCGCGCTCGTCCACCTGAACGGCGGCGGCGCGTTCAACCCGCAGGCGATCCCGAACGCGAAGGTCAACGGCAAGTGCGTGCCGGTCTATCCGCACAACTACGTGAAGACCAACACGGTGTTCGAGGCCGTGAAGGCGGGTATCCCGAACGCGACCACCGCGTGGGCCGACAAGCACGCGTGGGGCTACGACTGGCTGAACGGGCCGTCGGGCACCGGCGTCGACGATCTGATGCGCACCGAGATCAACTCGATCGACCCGGCGACGCAGACGGACTACACGGACGTCTATTCGCATACCGCGCAGTTCGACAACCTGCACGTGCAGGCGCTGATCAACCAGATCAACGGCCGTGATTCGACCGGCACGAAGAGCGCGCTGGTACCGACGCTGTTCGGCGCCGACTTCCAGACGCTGAGCGTCGCGCAGAAGGCGGTGGTGACGAAGGGCGGCGGTTACCTGGATGCGAACTTCACGCCGAACGGGCAGGTCGCGAACGCGATCACGTACGTCGACAACTCGATCGGCCATATCGTCGCGGCGCTGAAGCAGGCGAACCTGTATTCGTCGACGGCCGTGATCGTCACGTCGAAGCATGGCCAGTCGCCGACCGATCACACGAAGCTCGTGAAGAACGGCGACACGCTGACGAAGCTGCTCGAAGCGAACAACTATCTCGACCCGAACGGCAACTTCGGCCAGGCCAACACGAAGACGGGCAACCTGAACGACGGCTCGGGCCTTGTCGACACCGGCTTCGTGCAGACCGACGACGTCGGCCTGATCTGGCTGCGCGACCGCAACCAGCGCACGGCCGTGGTGCAGACGCTGAAGGCGAACCTGGGCTGCAACGCGCCGGGGATCTGCGCGGACGGTTCGCAGGCCTACATCCTGTACGGCGCGGCGCTGGCCGAGCGCTTCGGCGATCCGGCCAACGGTCGTACGCCGGACATCATCGTCCAGCCGAATCCGGGTGTGATCTATACGTCGAGCACGAAGAAGGACGAGGAGCACGGCGGCAACGCGCCGGACGACAGCCACCTCGGCCTGCTCGTGTCGTATCCGGGCATCCATCGCGCACGCACCGTGACCGACGTCGTCGGCACGAAGCAGGTCGCGCCGACGATCCTCGGGCTGCTCGGTGCGAACCCGCGCCTGCTGCATGCGGTCGTGGCCGAGAACACGCGCGTGCTGCCGGCCCTCGGTATCGACCACTGACGACGCCTGCCGGACGCCGCCGCCAGGCGGTGTCCGGAGCGGGGCGCGCGGCGGCGCGCGTCCCGCCGCATGACGAATGCGGGCCGGCTTACGCCGGCCCGCATTCGTCCAGCATCCATTCCCTGAAGTGCCGCAACGCTTCGCTCGTGTCGAGGCGCTCCGGCGCGTAGCACAGGTAGTGCCCCTGCGCGTCGACCTCGACGGGCGCGTCGAACGGTTCGACGAGCGTGCCGGCCGCGAGATTGTCCGCGATCAGGAAGCGCGGCACGAGCGCGAGCCCGAGCCCCGCCTGCGCGGCCTGGATCAGCACCGAATACTGTTCGAAGCGCGGCCCGGCCAGCGCGTTCATCTGCGTGGCGCGATGGCGTTCCGCCCACGCGGACCACGCGATCTCCGCCTGCTCGTGCACGAGGCGCGGCGCCGTGACGGCGTCGGCGGGTGTGCGCAACGCGTGCCGCTCGCCGAATTCGCGTGCACAGACCGGCACGAAGGTCCGGCCGTCCAGGTAATCGCTTCGCACCCCTTCCCAGGCGCCGTCGCCGTAGCGGATCGCCGCGTCGAGCCCGAACGGAAAGATGTCGCCGTGCGCGAGATGGCGGCGAAAGCTCAGCGTGACGCTCGGCGCGACGGCCAGAAAGCGCGAGAGCCGCGGCACGAGCCACTTGGTCGTGAACGTCGGCACGCTGGCGATCGTCAGCAGGTCGCTGTTCTCGCGCGCGCTCAGCAGTTCGATCGACGCGTTGCCGATCTCGCGCAGCGGGCCCGCGACGCGTGCGTGGTACACCTGCCCGGCGCGCGTGAGCACGAGGCTGCGCCCCTCGCGCACGAACAGCTTCACGCCGAACAGCGCCTCGAGATTCGCGATCTGCCGGCTGACCGCGCTGGGCGTCAGGCCCAGTTCGCGGGCCGCGTAGGAGAAGTTCAGGTACTTCGCAGAACAGGTGAATGCGTGCAGTTCCGAGACGTTCGGATACAGGTGCTTCATCGCGACTATTCCTTCGGCGCACAGATCGATGCGGGCTTTGTACGTTTTTTTCATGACGATGCCATGTCGGATCCGCACACTTCGGCCATCCAGAAAACGCGTGACAGCCCCGCCCGGCGGGCGTTGCGCGGTGTCTTCGTCTCTTGTCCGCGAGTGTTTCCATGCCTGCGTCTACCGCCCCGGCACTGGCCGATGGTGTTCCGATTTCGCGTAACAGGCCCGTGCGTCCGAGTGCCGGACGCCTGTTGCTGCACGCGCTCGTCGCGGTGTTCGGGCTCTACCTGCTGCTGCCGATCGCGCTGCTGCTGATCGGCTCGGTGGGCCAGTCGTGGACGAACACGCTGCTGCCGACCGGCTTCACCGGGCACTGGTTCGCCGATCTGGCCGGCAATCGCAGCTTTACGCGCGCATTCGGCGTGAGCCTGACGGTGGCGCTGGCGTGCTGCACGCTCAACGCGCTGATCGGCCTGCCGCTTGCCTATGCGCTGCATCACCGCGCGCAGGCCGGGCGCGGCATGGCGACGCGCATCGTGATGCTGATGCCGGTGGCCGTGCCCGCGCTGACGCTCGGCTTCGGCTACATCGCGATCTTCAGCGGCGACACGCTGCCATGGCTCGGCACGCTGCCGCTGATGATCGCGGCCCACGCGGTGCTGACGCTGCCGTACCTGCTGCAGACGCTGCTCAGCGATCTGCGCCACCTCGGGCTCGCGCGCCTTGAGGCCTGCGCGGCGACTCTCGGTGCGACGCCGTTGCGCCAGTTCTTCACGATCGTGCTGCCGAACCTGCGGCACAGCCTGTTTTCCGGGCTCGTGATGGTGGCCGCGCTGTCGATCGGCGAATTCCAGATCTCGAACCTGATCGCCGGCTTTCGCTACCGCAATTATCCGATCGTGCTGCTGCAGGCGTTCTACGGCGCGTCGGGGATGGCATGCGCGGCCACCGTCGTGCTGCTCGTCCTCGCCGTGCTCGCGACGCTCGTGTCGGTCGGCACCGTGCAACGTATGAAGTGAGTCCGTCATGAGTCTCGAGTTCGAACACGTCAGTTTCCAGTATCCCGGCGCGCGGCACGGCGTCGACGACGTCACGCTGTCCGCCGCGCAAGGCGAACTGCTCGCGGTGATGGGGCGCAGCGGGTCCGGCAAGTCCACGCTGCTGCGGCTCGCGGCCGGCCTGCTCGAGGGCGGCAGCGGCCGCATCGCGATCGGCGGCGCCGACATGGCGGGTGTGCCCGTGTGGCGGCGCGAAGTGGGCATGGTGTTCCAGCACTACGCGCTGTTCCCGAACCTGTCGGTGGCCGACAACGTCGCGTACGGGCTGAGGATGCGCGGCGTCGCGGCGGACGCGCGGCGGCGGCGCGCGCGTGAAATGCTTGAGCGCGTCGGCCTCGCGGCGCATGCGGAGCGTGGCATTGCGATGCTGTCCGGCGGACAGCAGCAGCGCGTCGCGCTGGCGCGTGCGCTCGTGATCGAACCGAAGCTGCTGCTGCTCGACGAGCCGCTGGCGGCGCTCGACGCCGGCATCCGCCATCAGCTGCGCGACGAAATTCGCGCGTTGCAGCGTGCGTGCGGCGCGACGACGCTGCTCGTCACGCACGACCAGGACGAGGCGCTGAGCATGGCTGACCGCGTCGCAATCGTCGACGGCGGGCGGGTGCTGCAGGTGGGCACGCCGCGCGACCTGTACGAGCGGCCCGCGTCCTCGCAGGTCGCGCGCTTCGTCGGGCATTCGACGTTGCTGCGCGGCCGCGTGATCGCACACGACACGGTCGACGTGCGTTTCGCGACGCTGCGCGCCGAGACCGGCCCGCACCAGCCGGGCGCCGAGATCGAGGTGCTGGTGCGGCCCGAGCACGTGGAGGCCGATCCGCTGGAGCACGGCGTGAACCGCATCGACGGCTGTCCGGGCGAAGTGCGCTACTTCGGCGCGACGCAACGCTACGACTTCATTCCCGCCGGCTCGGCCGACCCGCTGCTGTGCGAAGGCCGCGTGCCGGCCACACGACGCATCGCGATCGAACCGCGCCATCTGCTCGTGCTGCCGGCCGCGCCGGCCGTGCAATGACCCCTTTCATTCAACGGAGATCCCCGATGCTTGCAGGCCACCCTCTTGTGAAGACCATGCGCGCCGGCGTGCTGGCGCTGTGCGCGTTCGCGGCGCTGGCTGCCGCGCCGGCGCATGCTGCACCGCTGTATCCGGGCGAGGACGCGCTGTACGCGAAGGCCGCCGACGAAGGGCTCGTCGTGTCGTTCGACACGGGCCCCGAATGGGCGAACTGGAAGGCGCTCTTCGCCGAGTTCCGCAAGCGCTATCCGAAGGTCGAGATCACCTACAACGACATCGGCTCGGCCGCGACCGTCGTCGCGCTCGACAAGTCGCGCCGCCGTCCGCAGGCCGATACCGCGTACTACTTCGCCGCGTCGGCGCTCGATGCGGAAAACAAGGATGTCGTCGCGCCGTTCAAGCCGGTCAACTTCGACAAGCTGCCGAACGTGTTTCGCTCGGCGGACGGCCGCTGGTTCGCGGTGCACTCGCTGAACATCGCATTTCTCGTCAACCGCAAGCTCGTGAAGAACGTGCCGCAGCGCTGGTCCGACCTGCTGAAGCCGGAGTATCGCAACGCGGTCGTCTATCTCGACCCGCGTTCGACCGGGCAAGGGCAGGTCGCCGTGTTCGCGGCCGCGTATGCGAATGGCGGCAGCGTCGAGAACCCGAAGCCCGGCGCTGAATTCTTCGGCAAGCTGAAAAGCGCGGGCAACGTGCTGCGCGTCGAGGGCACGACGCCGTATGCGAAGTTCGTGAAGGGCGAGATCCCGATCCTGATCGGCTATGAGAACGACGGCCTGAAGGCGAAGTACGTCGACGGCATGGGCGATGCGGCCGACGTCGTGATTCCGCAGGACGGCAGCGTCTCGGCGCCGTATGCGATGAGCCTCGTGAAGAACGGTCCGAACCCGTCCGCCGCGCAGCTGTGGCTGAACCTGGTGATGAGCGACGTCGGGCAGGCGCTGTTCGCGCAGGGCTTCGTGCGGCCGGCCGTGCCCGGCACGCCGGTCGCGCCGGACGTCGCGGCGAAGCTGCCGAAGGCGCCGCAGGTGCGTCCGCTCGACGTGGTGAAGGCAGCCACGCGCAAGGCCGAGGTCGACCAGCTCTGGTCGCAGGCAACGCTCGGCAACTAAGGGGCGCGCGATGCAAACCACCCTGGCGGAACGCGGCGTGTTGCGCCGCTTCGGCGCGGTGCCGGCGGCGGTATTGCTGGCGGTGTGCTTCGCGCTGCCGCTCGCCGCGCTCGTCGGCTCGGCCTTCACGGACGGCGGCCGCGCGTTCGGCGCGGTGCTGCGCGATCCGCTTGTCGCCGATGCGATCGCACGTTCGCTGGCGCTCGCGGTGGGCGCCGGCACGCTGTCGGTCGGCGTCGGCGTGCCGGTTGCATTCGCGCTGGCGGGGCAGTCGCCTGCCCGCCGCCACTGGACGCTCGCGCTGCTCGGCGTGCCGCTCGCGTTCTCCGGGCTGGTGATTGCCTACGGCTTCATCCTCGCGTTCGGCCGTGCCGGCTTCGTCACCACGCTGGCGGCGTCGCTGGGTGCGGACCCGAACGTGCTCGGCGGCGCGATCTACACGATGCCGGGGCTGGCGGTCGCGTATGCGTATTACCTGATTCCGCGGGTCGCGCTGATGATCTACCCGGCGCTCACGAACCTCGACCGGCGGCCGCTCGAGGCGGCTCTGACGCTCGGCGCGCGGCCGTGGCGCGCGTGGCTCGACGTCGCGTGGCGCGAACTGTGGCCGTCGGTCGCGTCCGCGTGGTGCCTCGTCACGGCGATCGCGCTCGGCACCTACGGCACGGCGCTCGCGCTGGCCGGCACGCAGATCAACATCCTGCCGCTGCTGATGTATCTGAAGCTGTCGGACGGGCAAACCGATTTCTCGCAGGCGGCCGTGCTGTCGATCGTGCTGACGGCGATCTGCACCTGTGTTCTTGCATTGGGGGAAGGCCTTGTACGGCAACGACGTCATGGATGAGTGGTCGGATGCGGCGTGTGACGCGCTGGCGCAACTCGCGCAGCGGCAGCGCGGCGCGCGGCGGCATTGCATGCCGGTCGGCGTGATCGGTCCGCGTGAGGCGACCGACGAGCAGATGCGGGTTGCGGAGCGAATCGCGCATGCGCTCGCGGCGGCGGGGGTCGCCATCGTCGGCGGCGGCAAGCAGGGCGTGATGGAGGCAGCCGCGCGCGGCGCGCGGGCGGCCGGCGGGTGCGCGATCGGGCTGCTGCCGGAAGACGACGCGACGCTCGCGAATCCCTATCTGAGCGTCGCGCTGCCGACGGGGCTCGGCATCACGCGCAACGCACTCGTCGCACGTGCGTCGCTGTGCCTGATCGCGGTCGGCGGCGGGCTCGGCACGCTGTCCGAGATCGCGCTCGGGTTGCAGTGGGGCAAGCCGGTGTTCGCGATTTGCGACGCGCCGCGCGTGGCGGGCGCCGAATGCTTCGACGAAGCGGATCCGCTCGTTGCGCGGGTCGCGCGGTGGCTGGCCGATTCGGCGTAGGGTGGTGGCCTGGGGTTACGGTTTCTCGCCCGGTGATCGTCTGTAGCGGACTTGAAATGGCGCGGGCAACTCGCCATATTGGCGATGCACGAACGTTCAATGACGCCTCGAGAGGATTCCAGATGCGCCTTCTGCTTGCCCTGCTGCTGCCGTGGTTCCAGTTCTTCACGATCGGCCGCCCGATCGCCGGGATCATCTGCCTGGTCCTGCAAATCACGATCATCGGCTGGCTGCCTGCCGCGATCTGGTCGGTGTATGCGCTGAGCCAGTACAAGACCGATCGGAAGATCGAGGCGGCGCTGCGCGAGCGGCGCTAAAGCAAGCAGCAACGGGGGGCGTCGCCCGCGCCGCGCGGGTTACTGCGGCGGCCTCCCCTCCAGCGCCTCCGCCCGCGCAAACAGCCAGTCGACGAACGTGCGCAGCGACGGATCGTCGTCGTCGCGATACAGGCAATGAAACGGCGGCCCTTCCAGGCGGACTTCCGGAAACAGCGCGACGAGCCGCCCGTGCTCGATGTCGTCGCGCACCACCGCGCGCGGGGCGAGGCACACGCCGAGCCCGCTCGCGGCAGCCTTGGTCATCAGGAAGAATTCGCGATAGAACGGCCCGCGCAGCGTCTCGGTAACGGCCGAGCCCGCCTGGTGGAACCAGTATTGCCACGCCTGCGGCAAGCCCGCGTAATGCAGCAGCGGCGCGTTGCGCAGGTCGGCCGGCGTTCGCGCCTGTTCGAGCACCGGGTGGCCGGGCGCGCACACCGGCACCGCGACGGCCGCGAGCAGCGGCCGAGACACGAACCCCTTGCGGCGCAGCTCCGGCGTATAGCGGCGGACCACGATGTCGCAGGTTTCGTCGAACTGGTCGTGCTCGGCGTCGGGCGTCGTGACGAGCTGCACGTCGATGTCCGGATGCTCGGCCTGGAACGCGGCCAGTTGCGTGAGCAACCATCCGTGTGAGAAAGACACCGATGCGTTGATCCGCACCGGATGGCCGCCGACAGGTTCGAACATCTGCCCCGTCGCCTGCGCGAGCCGGCCGAGGCAGCTTGCGACGTCGACGAGGTAATGCCGCGCGCGCGGCGTGAGCCGCAACGAGCGTCCGTCGCGCTCGAACAGCTTCTGCCCGAAGAACGATTCGAGCACGCGGATCTGCTGCGCGACCGCGCTCTGGGTCACGTTCAGCTCGTCGGCGGCGAGGGTGAGGCTCTGCAGGCGGCCGGCAGCTTCGAAGCTGCGCAGCGCGTTCAGGGGCGGCAATCGGCGCATCGTGAAATCGCGAAGAAAAGCTACACAGTGGGTCAAAAAATGTCGTTTGTGGCGGTTGGGGCGCCTCCCTATGATGGCGCCGACAGGAGAAAACCGCGATGACGATCATAGCGCCACCCGATTGCCGATCAACCGGAATTCGCCGCCGTCTTCGCGACCGGCGCACGGCGCGGCGCGCGATGCGCCGCGAGGCGGCGGTGCCGCCGGTGCGTGGCCGCGGCGCGCTGGCGCTCGCCTGTGCCGGGCTGCTCGCGGTGCTGACCGGGTGCGCGTCGAAGCCGGAAAACGAACGCCAGATCGGCAGCGGCGGATCGCTGGTGCGCTACAGCTCCAGCCAGACCGAAGTCGACCTGTCCGATAGCGAGCAGCAGACGCTGCGCATGATGACCGACCGCCGCTATGCGGGGGCGACGCAGGGGCGCGCACTCGACGCGGTGGCCGGCGTGCTGCGCGCGCAGGGTTATGCGCCGGTGACGGTCGATCGGGATTCGGGGCTGATCGAGGGCGGGCGCAGCGATACGCTGATTCCGAAGTGGCGGCAGCTGCTGCGCGGCGCGCTGAAGGCGCGCATCGGCGGCTTGCCCGCGAAACCGGATCACGAGCGGGTGGCCGCCGTCGTCACGGTTCGCGTGACGGCGGCGCGCGACGCGATCGTGCGTGCGCGATTCGACCGCACGGTATGGGACAGCAACGGCGACTCGCGGATGAAGACCATCGTCGAGCCCGATTACTACCAGACCTTCTTCGGCGCGATGGACAAGGCGATGTGCACGACGTCGTGCGAGCGGTGATCGGCACGCATGTGCCGGCGCCGGGGGCGCAACGGAGGAACGGGGATCGGAGGGCCGCTGCCGCCGGTCGGAGAATGGGCGCGGATGCCGGCGCGGCGCCCGGTGCATCCGGCCGAGGCTGAAGCCGTCGACGAGAAAATGGCTGCCCGGATCGTCGCTCGACCAGGCAGCCGCCTTGCCTACTTCACCGCAAACAGCGTCAGGTTCATGAAGATCTTGAACGCGTAGCCGAGCGAGACGGCGCCGATCACGCCGCCCGCCCACAGGACGACGAACCACATCCAGCCGCGCATCCGCGACCGTGGCGCCGCGGCGGGGCGCCCGGCGGAATCAGTGGTGGTAGTAATGCTGGTCTTCATGGCGCACCTTGCCTCGGAATACCCAGTAACCCATCGTCGTGTAGGCGATGATGATCGGGAGGATAACCGCTGCGCCGACCAGCGTGAAGGTCTGGCTGGAACGCGGCGCCGCGGCTTCCCAGATCGTCATCGTCTGAGGAATCGCATACGGGAACAGCGTGACGAGCAGGCCGACGTAGCCGAGCAGCACGAGCGCCAGCGCGAGCACGAATGGCGTCATGTCGTGGCGGTCGCGCACCGCGCGGCGCATCCACACCGCGCACCCTGCGACCAGGAACGGCACCGGCAGCAGGCGCCAGAACAGCCCCGAATCGAACCAGCGCTGCGCGATGGCCGGATCCTGCAGCGGCGTCCACAGGCTGACGACCGCGATGAAGCCGAGCAGCACGACCGTCAGCGGCCACACGACGCGATGGAGGCGGCGCTGCAGGTCGCCTTCCGTCTTCGCGACGAGCCAGCAGCAGCCGAGCAGCGCATAGGTCACGATCAGGCCGAGGCCGGTCAGCAGGCTGAACGGCGTGAGCCAGTCGAAGGCGTCGCCCGCGAACACGCCGTCCTTCACGTTGATGCCCTGCAGGAACGCGCCGAGCGCGATCCCCTGGAACAGCGTCGCGCCGGTCGAGCCGCCGATGAACGCGAGATCCCACAGCTGCTTCGTGCGCCGCGCCTTCGCGCGGATCTCGAACGACACGCCGCGGAAGATCAGGCACACCAGCATGAAGATCAGCGGCAGGTACAGCGCCGACAGCACGGTCGAGTAGACGATCGGGAACACCGCGAACAGCCCGGCGCCGCCGAGCACGAGCCAGGTTTCGTTGCCGTCCCACACGGGCGCGACCGTGTTCATCATCAGGTCGCGTTCCTTCTCGTCCGGGAAGAACGGGAAGACGATGCCGATGCCGAGGTCGAAGCCGTCGAGCACGACGTACATGAAGAGCCCCAATGCGATGATCGCGGCCCAGATTACGGTGACGTCCATAGGTTTTCTCGTATGCGGAAAGGGTGGGGCTCAGACGGTCTCGAGCGGCTCGTCGACGGCCGACATCGGGCGGCGCGCGGTGTGATCGGGGCGCGTGTCGGGGGTGTCGTCGTGCTTCACGTCGGGCAGCGCGGGGCCGGCCTTCATCAGCTTGAGCATGTAGTACACGCCGGTGCCGAACACGAGGAAGTACACGATCACGAACGTCATCATCGACAGGCTGACCTGCTGCACCGACAGCGGCGATACCGCATGCGCGGTGCGCATCACGCCATACACGACCCACGGCTGGCGGCCTGCTTCCGTCGTCACCCAGCCCGCGAGCAGCGACACGAAGCCGGTCGGGCCCATCACGAGCGCGAAGCGCTGGAACCACTTCGATTCATACAGGCGGCCGCGGCGGCGCAGGAACCATGCGAGCGCGGCGAGGCCGATCATCGCGAAGCCGAGGCCGACCATGATCCGGAAGCTCCAGAACACGACGGTCGAATTCGGGCGGTCTTCCGGCGCGAATTCCTTCAGGCCGCGGATCTCGCCGTCCCAGCTGTGCGTGAGGATCAGGCTGCCGAGGTGCGGCACCTTCACCGCGTAGCGGGTCGTTTCCGCCTTCATGTCCGGAATGCCGAACAGGTTGAGCGGCGTGCCGCCCTTCTCGGTTTCCCACAGCCCTTCGATCGCGGCGATCTTCGCGGGCTGGTGCTTCAGCGTGTTGATGCCGTGCTGGTCGCCGATCACGGCCTGCAGCGGCGCGAGCACGAGCAGCAGCCACAGCGCCATCGAGAACATCTTCTTCACGCCCTTGTCGCGGCGGCCCTTCAGCAAGTGCCACGCGCCGGTCGCGGCCACCACCAGCGCGGCGACGATGAACGCGGCGATCGCCATGTGGAACAGGCGGTACGGGAACGACGGGTTGAAGATGATCGCGAACCAGTCGGTCGGCACGACGCGGCCGTCGACGATCTCGAAGCCCTGCGGCGTCTGCATCCAGCTGTTCGACGCGAGGATCCAGAACGTCGAGATCAGCGTGCCGATCGCGACCATCAGCGTCGCGCCGAAGTGCGCGCGCGGGCTTACGCGGTTCCAGCCGAACAGCATGATGCCGAGGAAGCCGGCCTCGAGGAAGAACGCGGTCATGACCTCGTACATCAGCAGCGGCCCGGTGACGGCGCCCGCGAAGCTCGAGAAGCCCGACCAGTTCGTGCCGAACTGGTAGCTCATCACGACGCCGGAGACGACGCCCATCCCGAACGCGACCGCGAAGATCTTCGACCAGAACAGGCAGAGGGTTTTGTAGTACTGCTTGCCGGTTTTCAGCCAGCGATATTCGAGCACGGCGATGAAGCTGGCGAGGCCGATGCTCAGCGCCGGAAAGACGATGTGAAAGGAGACGGTGAACGCGAATTGCAGGCGGGCCAGATCGAGGGCCGAAAGAGCGGTGTCCATACCAGTTGACCGAGGCTGACGATACCCGCCGGCGGGTGCCGGCGGACCCCGGCGGACGGGCGTCGGGGTTGGCTGGAGTATGTGCCGCGATGTTGCACCGCGAAATGCGCCAACTCGTCGCAGATGTCCAGCCCGTCGCGCGCGATTCCGGGGTAAATCGTTGATTCGTATCAAGAAGGCTGCCTGCGGCGCGCGTAGCCGTGGCGTGGCGGTCTGACGC
This sequence comes from Burkholderia lata, assembly GCF_902499335.1. Lineage (GTDB taxonomy): Bacteria > Pseudomonadota > Gammaproteobacteria > Burkholderiales > Burkholderiaceae > Burkholderia > Burkholderia lata_B. Next base: position 276,061 of record NZ_CABVQK010000009.1, read on the forward strand.
ACGTGCGTCAATATGGCGCGTCGCGTCATCGGAACGGTTCGGTGCGGACGCAAATGTCGCGTGATACCGCTCGGCGCGGCGCCCGAACCGTTGCGGTGCGTTATCGCGTAATGCGCCCGGACGTACCGGCGGGCCGCGGCCGATGGGGTCTGTCACATTGGTAACGTCGCGCAACATTGGCGCGTGTGCCCGTAATGGATGACGGATCGCGTGCGGCGTAGCGTTCGGTATGTCGGGTTCGCATCGACGAACCGCCAGCCGGAGAACGTGACGTGAATGGATTGAAGCTCGCACTGGGCACGGTGGCCGCAGTGGCGATCGCGACGGGCGGCGTGGCGCATGCCGCCCGGGTCGGGGTCTATATCGGCCCCGGCTACCCGTATTACTACCCCGTCGTCCCTGCGCCTTACTACTACCCGCCGCCTGTCGTCGCAGTGCCCGTCGATCCGGGGCCGCCGCCCGAGTACGTCGAGAAGGGACAGCCGCAGGACGAAGGCGACGCGAACCTCTGGTATTACTGCGACGCGTCGAAGCATTACTACCCGTATGTGAAGACCTGCAAGTCGGGCTGGCGATCGGTGCCGGCGCGGCCGCAGTGACGGAGGCGCGACCATGAAATCCGTATTTCGATCTCTGCGCGTGCCGGCCGCGCTGGCGCTGGCCGGCCTGCTCGGCGCGTGCGCGTACATGCCGACCGGGCCGAGCGTGATGGCGCTGCCCGGCACCGGCAAGTCGTTCGACCAGTTCCGCGCCGACGATGCGAATTGCCGTCAGTACGCGTTCCAGCAATCGGGCGGCGTGAGCGCCGGCCAGGCATCGACTGCGAGCGCGGTCGGCAGCGCGGCCGTCGGCACCGCGCTGGGTGCGGCGGCAGGCGCGGCGTTCAACGGCGGTACGGGCGCGGCCGTGGGCGCCGGCGCGGGGCTGCTCGCGGGCAGCGTGGTGGGCGCCGGCGCGGCGCAAGGCTCGGCCTACGACATCCAGCGCCGCTACGACTACGGCTACCTGCAATGCATGTACGCGACCGGCAATCGCGTGCCGGTGCCGGGCGGGATGAGCGGCGGCGGTGGTGGTGGGTATGGCGGTGGTGGCGGATATGGCGGCGCACCGCGCGCGGCACCACCGATGCCGCCGGCGGGCGTTCAACCGCCGCCGCCGCGCTACTGACGGCAGGACGGTCGTTGCCGTGCAGCATGGCGCGCCAGTGCATCGTGCGCGCATCGACCGTCGGTTCACACGCGCTGCGTGAATTGCGTACACTCTGAGTCTCGTTTCGGCAGGGCCGGGCGCATCGGTTCCGGTCCGTGTTTACCCAGGACTCAGTGATGATCGATTTACGCAGCGATACCGTGACACGTCCGAGCCAGGCAATGCTGGCCGCGATGACTGCCGCCGAAACCGGCGACGACGTATGGGGTGACGACCCGACCGTGCTGCGCCTGCAGGCGGTGATGGCCGAGCGGGCCGGCAAGGAAGCCGGCCTGTTTTTCCCGAGCGGCACGCAGAGCAACCTGGCCGCGCTGATGGCCCATTGCGAACGCGGCGACGAATACATCGTCGGCCAGCTCGCGCACACCTACAAGTACGAAGGCGGCGGTGCGGCCGTGCTGGGCAGCATCCAGCCGCAGCCGATCGAGAACGCGCCGGACGGCACGCTGCCGCTCGCGAAGATCGCCGCGGCGATCAAGCCGATCGACAATCACTTCGCCCGCACGCGTCTGCTCGCGCTCGAAAACACGATCGGCGGCCAGGTCTTGCCGGAAGGCTACGTGCAGGAAGCCACCGCGTTCGCGCGCAGCCGCGGGTTGTCCCTGCACCTCGACGGCGCGCGCGTGTGCAACGCGGCCGTCGCGTCGGGCCGGTCGATCGCCGAGCTGTCCGCGCCGTTCGACACCGTGTCGATCTGCTTCTCGAAAGGGCTCGGCGCACCGGTCGGCTCGGTGCTGGTCGGCAACCGTGCGCTGATCGAGCGCGCGCAGCGCTGGCGCAAGGTGCTCGGCGGCGCGATGCGGCAGTCGGGCATTCTCGCGGCGGCCTGCCTGTACGCGCTCGACCACAACGTCGAGCGGCTTGCGGACGATCACGCGAATGCCGCACATCTCGCCGAAGGCCTTGCACGCATCGACGCCGTGAAGGTGCTGTCGCACGCGACGAACATGGTGTTCGCGCAATTCCCCGAAGCCGATTGCGCGCCGCTCGAGGCGTGGCTCAAGGAACGCGGGATCCTCACGCAGATGCTGTACGCGTCGCGCTTCGTCACGCACTGCGACGTGTCGCGCGCGGACATCGATACGTTTATCGACGCGGTCGGTGCGTATTTCGCGCAGCGCCGCGCGTAAGGTGGAATGCGCCGGCCGGCGGGAGCGCCGGCCCGATGGGGCGCGAAGCAGGAGGCGGAGAGGCGACGGGGGCGACGTGGCAACCCGTCTGTCGATATCGGGCGAGCCGGCGGATTACGCTTGCCGGGGTGCATCGGCGGGCGGTGTGCCGTCGCGGAACAGCGCTTTCAGTTGCGTGCGCAGTTCGGCGCTGTCGGTGTGCTGGTGCACCAGGACCGCATGTTGCACGGCGGCCTCCAGCAGTTCGTTGTCGGAGTCGGCAGAAATCGCGACCGAGCAATTCATCGCGCTGGGAAACTCGCGGCAATCGATGTAGCGGCGAGACATGATGTTCTCCTTGCGGGAAAGGGCGCGGCCGGATTTGCGTGATCGACCGCGCGGCGCGTTCGCGAGGCCGATGGAAAAAGTATAGGCGGCGCGGCGGGGATTCTCGTCGCTAGGTGTACTGCGCCGCCCACCGCCCACCGCCCACCGCCCACCGCCCACCGCCCACCGCACACCGCACACCGCACACCGCACACCGCACACCGCACACCGCACACCGCACACCGCACACCGCGGCCGCGTCGCTCACGCGCGCGTCACGGCAGCGGCGCGAGCAGCCGGCGCGCGGCTTCGACGACGCGCTCGGACAACGACGCCATCGTCGGCGACTGCACGGTCCACGCGTGCCAGTACAGCGTGACGTCGGTCGGATGTGCGGGCGCGAGATCGACGAGCCCCTGCGTGTCGAGCGGCGCACTGCCGATCAGCGGCTCCGGCACCATCGCATAACCGAGCCCGTGTCGCACCGCCGCGAAATGCGAATGGGTACCCGGCACGTAGTGGCACGGATAGGCACCCTCGGGCAACCCGAACTTCTCCTTCAGGAACGACGACTGCAGCGTATCGCGCCGCGAATACGCAACGACGGGCGCCTTGCGCGCGCTCGTACGGTTCAGCCCGCGCGGAAACCAGCGCACCGCGAACGCGGCGGCCGCGAGCAGCCGGTAGCGCATCGTGCCGAGCGGCGTCGCGAGGCAGCCGCGCATCGGCTTCGGCTCGGTCGTCACGCAGCCGACCGCCATCCCGCTTTCGAGCAGCGCGAACGTATGGTCCTGATCCTCGACGATCAGCTCGAACAGGATGCGCTCGCCCGCGAGCACGGACGTCAGCGCCGGCAGAAACCACGTGCCGAGACTGTCGGAATTGAGCGCGATCGTGACCGAGATCGGCGATTCGCGCTCGGTCGCGAGCGTGCTTTGCAGGTCGGCCTGCAGCAGCGCGACGCGGCGCAGGTGCTGCAGCACGCGCTGCCCGGCCACCGTCGGGCGGCACGGCCGCGTGCGCAGCACGAGCGGCGTGCCGAGGCTCGCCTCGAGCGCACGAACCCGCTGCGTGACGGCGGAAGCGGTCACGTGCAGCCGCACGGCCGCCTGCTCGAAGCTGCCCGTGTCGGCGACGGCCAGCAGCGCGGCGGCCTGCTTCGGATCGATCGTCATCGACATGTCGGTGGATTTCCTGTGAACGTAAGACGAGAACAGCCGGTAGTGTAAGTCAGTGCGCACTAGCGGCCGGGCGCGGCGCAACGTTCTGCTGCACTGCATTCGTCGTTGGAATCGGTCGCGGCACGACGGTATGCCGCATGCCGATAGCGCGCGCATTTTGACCTACGCTATATGAACGCGCGGAACCCGGCATGTGCCATGCCGGCACTTCGCGCGCGGACGATCGCGCGTCGCGCACAAGCCGCGGCGCGGGCGTCGTGACGATTCCCATTTGACGGAGACGAACATGTCGATTCGACTAGGCGAGGACGCGCCCGATTTCACCGCGGAGACCACCGAGGGAGCGATCCGGTTTCATGAATGGATCGGCGACCACTGGGCGATCCTGTTTTCCCATCCGAAGGATTTCACGCCGGTATGCACGACCGAACTCGGCTACATGGCCGGGCTCAAGCCGGAATTCGACAAGCGCAACACGAAAATCATCGGGCTGTCGATCGATCCGGTCAGCGATCACCGGAAGTGGGTGGCGGATATCGCTGAAACGCAGGGTCATGCGGTCAACTATCCGCTGATCGGCGACGACGAGCTGAAGGTCGCGAAGCTGTACGACATGATTCATCCGAATGCGAGCGGCGGCCCGCGCACGGCGGTCGACAACGCGACCGTGCGCTCGGTGTTCGTCATCGGGCCGGACAAGAAGGTCAAGGCGATGCTCGTCTATCCGATGAGCGCGGGGCGCAATTTCGACGAGGTGCTGCGCCTGCTCGATGCGCTGCAGCTCAACGCGAAGCATACGGTGGCGACGCCGGTCAACTGGAAGCCGGGCGACGATGTCATCATTCCGACGTCGGTGTCGGACGATGCTGCGAAGCAGAAATATCCGGACGGCTTCCGGACGCTGAAACCGTACCTGCGCTACGTGACGCAGCCGAGCTGACACACCGTGCCGGCCGGATGCCGGCCAGGCGGGACCACGACGGGGCGGCCCGCGCGACAGCGACAATCGCGGCGCGGGCCGGACAACATGCATCAAGCACGCATCAAGCAAGCATCAACCAGCGACGGAGCGACTTCGCGATGATCTTCCGGCAACTCTTCGACCCGCAATCGTCGACGTACACGTACCTGCTTGCCGACAGCGCATCGCGCGAAGCGGTGCTGATCGATCCGGTGTTCGAACAGGTGCGCCGCGACGCGGCGCTGCTCGACGAGCTCGGGCTGCGGCTCGTCGCGACCGTCGACACGCACGTGCATGCCGATCACGTGACGGGCGCGTGGCTGCTGAAGCAGCGCACGGGCAGCACGATCGCGATCTCGGCCGCGAGTGGCGCGCAGGGCGCCGACCGCTACCTGAACGACGGCGACCGCTGCGCATTCGGCGCGCGCTACCTGACCGTGCGCGCGACGCCCGGCCATACGAGCGGCTGCATCAGCCTCGAGCTCGACGACGAATCGATGGCGTTCACCGGCGATTGCCTGCTGATCCGCGGCACGGGCCGCACCGACTTCCAGCAGGGCGACCCGCGCGCGCTGTATCGCGCGGTGCACGGCCGGCTCTTCACGCTGCCGGCCGCGTGCCTGCTGTATCCGGCGCACGACTATCGCGGGCTCACGGTGACGAGTGTCGGCGAGGAGCGGCGCTTCAATCCGCGTCTCGGCGGCGACCTGAGCGAAGACGATTTCGCGGGTTACATGCGCAACCTCGGGCTCGCGCATCCGCGCCAGATCGACGTCGCGGTGCCGGCGAACCTGCAGTGCGGTGTCGCCGCGAACGCGCCGGATGTGCAGGCGGCACCCGACTGGGCGCCGCTCGTCTATACGTTTGCCGGGTTCTGGGAAATCGATCCGCAATGGCTCGAGGATCATCTGCAGGCAGTGCAGGTCGTCGACGTGCGCGAGCCGGACGAATTCACCGGGCCGCTCGGCCACCTGCCCGGCGCGACGCCGATTCCGCTCGGCGAACTGGCCGCGCGCGCCGGTGAAATCGCGCGCGACCGGCCGGTCGTGACCGTGTGCCGGGCCGGCGGGCGATCCGCGCAGGCGACCGTCATTCTGCTGAAGGCCGGCTTCGACACGGTGGCGAATCTCGGCGGCGGGATGCTGCGCTGGCGTGCCGAAGGGCGCGTCGTGATGGACGGCCGGTCGTAACGGCCCGAGTCGCACCCAAAAAATATACGGATCGCTGTCGAAACTGCCCGGTGCCGTTCGTCGTCAAGGTATCCGATCACGTGGCGCCGCACGACGCGGCGCCGAAACCCTGAGAGACTCCACGATGATGCCGACGCTTTACGCCCATCCCTTTTCGTCGTACTGCCAGAAGGTGCTGACCGCGCTGTACGAAAACGGCACGCCGTTCGAGTATCGCGTGCTCGCGCACGACGATCCGAAGCCGATGCAGGAACTGACCGCGCTGTGGCCGCTGAAGCGCTTTCCGGTGCTCGTCGATGCCGGCCGCACGGTGGTCGAGGCGTCGATCATCATCGAGTATCTCGGCCTGAACCATCCGGGCCCCGTGCGCCTGCTGCCCGACGATCCGCACGCGGCGCTCGAGGTGCGGGCGATGGATCGTTTCTTCGACAACTACGTGTCGACGCCGCAGCAGAAGGTCGTGTACGACGCGTTGCGGCCGGCAGCCGAGCGCGACGCGCGCGGTGTCGCCGATGCGCGCGCGATGCTCGATACGTCGTATGCGTGGCTGGACAAGAAGATGGCCGATCGCGAATGGGCGGCCGGCGACCGCTTCAGCCTCGCCGACTGCGGCGCGGCGCCGTTCCTGTTCTATGCGGACTGGACGCACCGGATCGATCCGTCGTTCGCGAACGTGATGGCGTACCGCCAGCGTCTGCTGGCGCGACCGTCGTTCGCGCGCGCGGTCGACGAGGCGCGGCCGTTTCGCTCGTTCTTTCCGCTGGGTGCGCCTGATCGCGACTGACCGGCATGGCCGTCGCACGGCGCGCGGCCGCCGCGCATGGCCGGCAGCGCGTGCCGGGGCGGCGGCGGAACGAAAGCAGCGGCAGCATCGTAGTGTCTCCCCGTCACATCGTGTGGGTGGCTGACTGCGCGAGCGTCAGCAACTCGTCGAACTGCGTGATCAGCTCGAAGCACAGCAGGAACGCGAGCGTATAGGCCGGCGCGGGAAAGCGCCGGATCATCGCGAGCACCTGCGGCGCGAAGCGCGAGCGGATCGTGTCGCGCGTCAGCAGCCACGCGAGCGCGATGCCGATCGCGGCGCCCGCGATCAGGTCGGTCGGGTAGTGAAAGCCGAGATACGCGCGCGGCACGCAGATGAACACGACCGCATACAGCAGCGCGAACACGCCGACGCGGCGCGCGATGATGAAGATGCCGGTGGCGATCGCCATCCACAGCATTGCGTGATCGCTCGGAAACGAACTCCATGCCTGCAGCGTGGCCGCGCGCAGTCCGGCCGACGGGAAATGCAGGTGCAGGTCGGGGTTGTAGATCGGCCGCACGCGGAACGGCAGCACCTGTGCGAGCAGCCGGCCGAACGCGAGTGCGATGAGCCCGCTCGCGATCGTCGCGACGACCAGCTCGCGCTGCCGCTCGCGGTTCGGGCCCGGCTGGAACCACAGCCAGCACAGCACGGGAATGAGCACGAAGCCCTTGAACGTGTACAGGCCCGCGATCACGCGGATCGCGTGATTCATCAGCGGACCGAACGTCATGTGGGTGAGGAAGATCTGGATCGTGGTGTCGAAATTGTTCATGTCGTGAGACCCCGGCGGACCGCATGCATGACGTGCGACCGGCAGGATCTGGAAGCGCGCTCGCACCGGAGCGCAACGGGGGGCAAGTATGTCACCCGTTATTTCGAAGAAAATCCGAAAAAATACCGGGAATCCCCTGATAAATCGGGGCTGTGCGGCGGGGCCGGATGGGCGAGCGCCGCGTGGCGGGGTGCATCCGAATCGTCCGACGTTTGCGCATCGATGTGCACCGCCGTCGGAAAAATAATTGGTTGAACTGGATAATCGTGCGGGATCGTGCGGACCTTGCACGGGATGAGCGCTTTTTGAGTCCGGCCCGCGCGAATCTGCCAGGCTGCGCAGCATCATGCATGCGCCGATCGAAAATAAAAGAAAAGGCGGGCAAGCCCTGTGGGCCTGCCCGTCTTGTGTGTGCGATGCGGAATTTCAGTGGCGCCAGATCCGCACGGCGAGCGCGGCCAGCGACGTCACGACCGCCAGTGCAGTCACCGCATTCCAGCCCAGTTGCGCGAGCAACAAACTGCCGATCGCGGCGCCGGCCGCCATCCCGATGAACATGCCGACGAACAGCACCGCGTTGAGGCGGCTGCGCGACGCGGGGTCGATCCGGTAGACGATCGCCTGGTGCGCGATCAACGTGGCCTGCACGCCGAGATCGAAGCCGATCGTCGCGACCGCGAGCAGCACGAGTTGCGCATGCGGCGACATCAGCGGCGCGGCGGCCATCGACGCGAACGACACCGTCGCGATGCCGATGCCGATGCGCGTGACCCACTCGGGGCCGTGACGGTCGGCCAGGCGCCCGGCGATCGGCGCGGCCAGCGCGCCGGCGGCGCCCGCGAGGCCGAATGCGCCGGCGGCCGCGCTGCCGAGGTGGAACGGCGCGCCGTGCAGCATCACCGCGAGCGTCGACCAGAACGCGCTGAACCCGACGGCCAGCAGCCCCTGCGCGAGCGCGGCGCGGCGCAGCGCCGAATGCTGGCGCCACAGCGCGCCGAGCGATCCGATCAGTGCGCGATACGGCAGGCGCGTAGTCGGCTCGAAGTGCGGCAGCCCGCGCGCGGCCACGACGCCGATCGCGGCGACGCTGGCGGCCGCGAGCGCGAACATCGCGCGCCAGCCGGCCGTCTCGGCGACGAACCCGGCCACGACCCGCGACAGCAGGATGCCGAGCAGCAGCCCCGTCATCACCGTGCCGACGATGCGGCCGCGATGCGCGTCGTGCGCGAGCGTCGCGGCGGCCGGCACGACGTCCTGCGCCATCGTCGCGGCGAGGCCGATCGCGAAGCTCGCCGCAAGCAGCAGCCCGAGCGACGGCGCGATCGCGGCGAGCAGCAGCGCGACGACCAGCGTCGCGGCCTTGATCACGATCACGCGGCGCCGGTCGAAGCGGTCGCCGAGCGGTGCGAGCAGCAGGATGCCGAGTGCATAGCCGAGCTGCGTGAGCGTCGGCACGAAGCCGATCGCGCGCGCCGACGCACCGAGATCGGGGCCGAGCGCGCCGAGCATCGGCTGCGCGTAGTAGAGCGGGGCGACGCCGAGGCCGGCGGCGGCCGCGAGCAGCAGCACGAGCCGGCGATCGGGCATCGAATGGGCGGCCGGGTGGGCCGGGGCGTGTGCCGCGTGTGGCGCGGCATCGAGACGGGACGGGGTGGACATCGCGTGCATCCTGGGTTGAATGAAGGAATGGACGCGAGTTTGGCGATACGCGGCCGGCCACGGTAGTGCCGCCCTGCGCAGATTTGTTATACGCTCCACGCATGACTGAAAAACCTCCCTTCTCCCGCACTGCTGGCGGGTCTCCGCGCGTTCAGGCGGTGCCGGTGGACGGCGCCGGCTATCGTTTCGAGCTGATGGAAACCTTCGTGCGCATAGTCGAGGCCGGCAGCCTGTCGGCCGCTGCGGCGCAACTGCATACGACGCAGCCGACGATCAGCCGGCGGCTGCAGGCGCTCGAGCGCTCGCTCGGCATGCGGCTGCTGCAGCGGACGACGCATACGATGCGACTGACCGTCGATGGCGAGCGCTGCTTCAAGCGCGCGAAGGAACTGCTGGCGAACTGGGCGGCGTTCGAAGCCGATCTGCGCGGCGCACAGGAGGAGCCTGACGGGCTGCTGCGGGTCGCGGTGCCGCATGCGTTCGGCCAGGAGCGTTTCGTCGAGCCGCTCGCGCGGTTCCTGCGCGACTATCCGCGCGTGTCGGTCGAGTGGCTGCTGCAGGACGAGGTGCGGGATTTCGTCGGCAGCGGCATCGATTGCGCGATCCAGGTGGGCGAGCCGACCGATCCGGCCGTCGTCGCGATCCGGCTCTCGAAGGTGCCGCGCTTCGTGGTCGCCGCGCCGTCCGTGCTGAACGGCGCCGACGTGCCGGCCGACCCCGACGCGCTGGCCGCGTTGCCGTGGCTCGCGCTGCGCACGTACTACCGCACCGAGCTGGCGCTCACGCATTCGGTCACGGGCGAGACGCGGCGCATTGCGATCCGCCCGCGCATCACGACCGCGAACCTGTACGCGCTGCGCAGCGCGGCGTTGCTGGGGGTGGGGGCGTGCGTCGGCTCGTCATGGATGCTGGCCGACCACCTCGCGCGCGGCGAGCTCGTCCATCTCGCGCCTGAGTGGCAGGCCGCGCCGCTGCCTGTGTACCTGACTTACCCGCATGCGCAGTTCTATCCGTCGCGGCTCGTGCGGTTTGCCGCGATGATGCGCGAGGCCGTGCCGGGGCTGGTCGAAGGGCGTGACGCCTGATACGGGATGCGTCCGCCGTCAGCCGCGCCGGATCCCTTCGGGCAGCGCGCTGATGCGGCGCACCTCGGGCGAATCGAGCCACGCGCGCGACGTCGCGCAGTCGGCGAACATGTCGGTTGCATCCTCGCCCCAGAACAGGTCGCCGTCGAGTTCGAAGGTCGGCACGCCGAATACGCCGTGCGCGATCGCCGCATCGGTGTTCGCGCGCAGCGCGTCCTTTACCGGCTGGGCGTCGACGGCCGTCACGCCTTCCGGAAAGCCGACGGCTTCGCACAGCGCGGCGAAGCCTTCCGGCGTCGATACGTCCTGGCCGTCGCGCCAGATATGCCGGAAGATCCGCCGGATCGCGTCGGGTGAATTGCCCATCGCGATCGCGAGGCGCAGCGGCTTGATCGGATTGAACGGGTGCGCGGGCGGCATCCGGAACGGAATGGCGAGCTTGTCCGCGCGATATTGCGCGTGGCGATAGGTGAAGACGCGTTTCGCCGCAATCTCGGCCGGTGCTTTCTGGCCCCAGTGCGTGAGCAGTGCGCCGAGCACGATGGGCCGCGGCTCGAACGCGGCGGCGGCCGGCAACCGGTCGAACTGTTCCTGCTGCAGATAGGCGAACGGCGAAACGAAGTCGAAATACCAGGTGGCGGTGCGCGCGGCGTTCATGGTGGCTGCCCTCAAGCGTGTCCGGTTGGCGATGGCACGCGCGGCACGCCCGCAGGCGGCGCGCGATGCATTTATCGGTGGCCAGTGTCGCACGCGGTCGCCTTTTACGCTGTTACGTGGCCAGGCGCGCGCAGCCGGTTATGACGCTGCGTCGCCGTGGCCCGCCGCCGACACGAGCCGCGCGAGGCTGTTACGCACGGCAGCCGCGTCGTAGCGCGCGCCTGCGCCGCCGAGCGCCACGGTCGCCTTCTGCGCGAGCGGCAACAGCATCGCGAGCGCGGCCGCCATGGCCGGCGCGTCGGCGAGCCGCGATTTCGGGCCCGATACGGTCAGCGCGCCGACACACTCGCCGGCCGCACCGAACACGGGCGCGGATGCCGAAGCCGTCTCGGGGTCGCGCTCGCCGTACGACGCGGCCCACAGCTGTTCGCGCACATCGTTCCATTGCGCATCCTGCATGTCGGTGAACGCCAGCAGCACCTTCCCGGACGCGCCCTGGCGCACCGGAAATTCCTCGCCGACACGAATCGACACGCGCACCGCGCGAGCGGGCTCGACCCGGTACAGCACCGAGCGCATGTCGCCCTGGCGGACGTAGAACGACGCCGTTTCGCCGAGTTCGCGGCTCAGCGTCTCGAGCAGCGGCTCGACCACCGGGCCGACCCGGAACGAACGCTGGTACAGCGCGGCGAGCCGCTGCGGCTCGTGCCCGATCGCGTACTGGCCGTCGTCGAGCTTGCGCATGAAGCCGCCATGCTCGAGCGCCGCGAGCAGGCGCAGGATCGTGCTCTTGTACAGCCCGGTGCGGCGCGACAGCTCCGCGAGCGACAGCCGGTCGTCGGTCTGCCCGAACGCACGGAGGATCGCGAACGCGCGATCGAGAACGGCGACGCCGCTGGACGTTTCGTCGGCCGGCAAATCGGGCCCGTCGCCGGCGTGATCGGTGTGAGTCGTAGGCACTGCCTGCTTCCTTCGGATGGCGATCGGCCGACTATACCGTTCTGCCTGATAGAACTCAAGTTCCAGAAAATCGCAATTTCACGGGTATACCCCGCTTACAGCCCATTCGGCGCGCGCATAGAGTTCTATCAAACAGAACGATGTTCTTTCAGATAGAACGATGGAGTGTCAAATGAGCGTTTCCGAATATCCGAAGGTGCTGGTCAGCGAAGTCGGGCCGCGCGACGGCCTGCAGAGCATCAAGGCCGTGATGCCGACGGCCGGCAAGCTGCGCTGGATCACGGCGCTGGCCGCGGCCGGCCTGCGCGAGATCGAGGTCGGGTCGTTCGTGCCGGCCAGGCTTCTGCCGCAGATGGCCGATGTGCACGAAGTCGTCGCGCATGCGCTGACGATTTCCGGGCTGCACGTCGCCGCGCTCGCGCCGAACCTGCGCGGTGCCGAGGGCGCATTCGAAGCCGGCGTGCACAAGCTGACGCTGCCGGTCTCGGTGACGGAGGCGCATTCGCTGGCGAACATCCGCAAGACGCCCGCGCAGATGATCGACGAGGTGCGTGCGATCGTCGCGCTGCGCGACGCGCGGTTCCCGTCGGTGCAGATCGAGGCGGGCGTGTCGGTCGCGTTCGGCTGCACGATCGCGGGCGCCGTCAGCGACGACGAGACGATCGCGATGGCAGTGGCGATGGCCGAATGCGGCGTCGACGAGATCGGGCTGTCGGACACGAGCGGCTATGCGAACCCGGCGCAGGTGCGCCGGCTGTTCACCCGGCTGCACCGTGAAGTCGGCGACAAGGCCGGCGGCGCGCATTTCCACAACACGCGCGGGCAGGGGCTCGCGAACGTCGTCGCGGCACTCGACGCGGGCGTGACGACGATCGACGCGAGCCAGGGCGGCCTCGGCGGTTGTCCGTATGCGCCGGGTGCGACCGGCAACATCGTCACCGAGGATCTCGTGTTCCTGCTCGAAGCGATGGGATTCGACACGGGTATCGACGTCGATGCGCTGCTGGCCGCGCGCGCGATCCTGCACACGGCGCTGCCGGCCGAGGCGCTGTACGGCCATGTGCCGGACGCCGGATTGCCGAAGGGCTTCCGCTACGCGGACGGCCGTTCTCCCACCGCCGTGCAACCGGAAGGATGCCTGACGGGAGTCGCGCAATGAACGACCACCAACCGGCTTCGGCGCTGCCGTACGAAGGCGTGCGCGTGATCGAGATGACGCACATGGTGATGGGCCCGACCTGCGGGATGCTGCTCGCGGATCTCGGCGCGGAGGTCATCAAGATCGAACCGATCGCGGGCGACAGCACGCGCGCGCTGCGCGGTTCGGGCGCAGGTTTCTTCGGGATGTTCAACCGCAACAAGAAGAGCCTCGCGGTCGACGTGAAGGATCCGCGCGGGCTGGAAATCGTGCTGCGGCTCGTCGCGACGGCGGACGTCTTCAGCGAGAACTTCAAGAGCGGCACGATGGACCGGCTCGGCCTCGGCTATCCGGCGCTCTTCTCGCTGAATCCGCGCCTCGTGTACGTGTCGCACAAGGGCTTCCTGCCGGGGCCGTACGAGCATCGCACCGCGCTCGACGAGGTGGTGCAGATGATGGGCGGCCTCGCGTACATGACGGGCCCGGAAGGGCGGCCGCTGCGCGCGGGCGCGAGCGTGAACGACATCATGGGCGGCATGTTCGGCGCGATCGGCGCAATGGCCGCGCTCGCGCAGCGCGAGCGCACCGGCCGCGGCCAGCAGGTGCAGAGTTCGCTGTTCGAAAACAACGTGTTCCTCGTCGCGCAGCACATGATGCAGTTCGCGGTGACGGGGCACGCCGCGTCGCCGATGCCGAGCCGCATTTCCGCGTGGGCCGTCTACGACGTGTTTGCCGTCAAGGATGGCGAACAGATCTTTCTCGCGGTCGTGTCGGATACGCAGTGGGCGCTGTTCTGCGATGCATTCGGCCTGGCCGCGCTGAAGGACGATCCGCGCCTCGCGACCAACAACCTGCGCGTGCAGGCGCGCGAGTGGCTGCTGCCCGAGTTGCGTGCACGGCTCGCGCCGTATTCGGCCGCGGAGATCGGCGCGATCTTCGAATCGAACGGCTTGCCGTACGCGCCGATCACGAAACCGCATGACCTGTTCGACGACCCGCACCTGCTCGCCACGGGCGGCCTCGAAGCGGTGACGCTGCCGGCCGACGCGAGCTGTGCCGGGCGGCCGATCGACACGCGCACCGCGCTGCTGCCGCTGACGCTCGCGGGCGAACGCCTGCGGCTGCGCGCGGCGCCGCCGGCGCTCGGCCAGGACACCTGCGCGCTGCTCGGCGAACTCGGCTACACGCCTGACGACGCGCGTGCGCTGATCGAAGCCGGTGTCGTCGCGGGGCAGCATGGCGCGGACGACGCGGCACCGGGCGGCGCGCCGTCGCCGAACGAACTGGCGAGCGCGTAGCGCGGCCGCGATTCATCGAACGAACAAAGGCGTCCCGGCCGTGCCACGCACGGGCGCGGATCGCCCCATCCACGGAGACAACCATGACATCCGCTTCCCCGGCACTGGCCGCCGATCGCGAGACCGACGCGTCGATCGAGCAACGGGCCGTGCGCAAGGCCGCGTGGCGCTTCATCCCGCTGCTCGCGCTCGCGTACTTCTTCAACTACCTGGACCGCACGAGCGTCGGCTTCGCGGCGCTCACGATGAACCGCGATCTCGGGCTGACCGCGACGCAGTTCGGCTGGGGCGCGGGGATCATGTTCGCCGGCTACTGCGTGTTCGAAGTACCGAGCAATCTCGCGCTGTACCGTTTCGGCGCGCGCCGCTGGCTCGCCCGGATCATGATCACGTGGGGGCTGATGGCGGCCGCGACCGCGCTCGCGACCGGGCCGACGAGCTTCTATGCGATCCGGCTGCTGCTCGGCATCGGCGAAGCCGGTTTCTTTCCGGGCGTGATCTTCTTCCTCGCCGTGTGGTTTCCGGCGAGCTACCGCACGCGCGTGCTGGCGTGGTTCACCGTGTCGACGCCGCTGTCGTCGCTGATCGGCGGCCCGTTGTCGACCTGGCTGCTGCAGCTCGACGGCGTGCTCGGGCTCGCGGGGTGGAAGTGGATGTTCATCGTCGAAGGGCTGCCGGCGTGCGCACTCGGCTTTCTCGTGCTGAAGCTGTTGTCCGATTCGCCGACGCATGCCGCGTGGTTGTCGGACGACGAGCGTGCGGCGCTGCAGCGCGCGTTCGAGCGCGACGGCGCGGCCGCCGGCCGCAAGAAGCGCTTCGGCGTCGCGCTGCGTGACGTGCGCGTGTACGTGCTCGCGCTGATCTCGTTCGGCTTCACGATGGGTTCCTACGGGATCGGCATCTGGCTGCCGCAGATGCTGAAGGCGCACGGCATGTCGACGATGCAGACGGGCTGGCTGTCCGCGGTGCCGTACTTCTTCGCGACCGTCGCGCTACTGTGGTGGGCGAAGCGCGTCGACCGGCGCGGCGGCCCCGTCGTGAACCTGGCGATCGGGCTGTTCATCGGCGCGGTGGCGCTCGGCGTGTCGGCGCACTTCCTGACGCTCGGGCCGGCACTCGTCGGCATCACGCTCGCGCTGATCGGCACGATCGCCGGCCGCACGATCTTCTACACGCTGCCCTCGCGCTTCCTGTCCGGCCAGGCCGCGGCCGGCGGGCTCGCGCTGATCAACTCGATCGGCGCGCTCGGCGGCTTCGCGGGCCCTTATCTCGTCGGCTACCTGAAGGACAGCTTCGGCACCTTTACCGCCGGCATGCTCGGCCTCGCGATCGTGCTCGCGATCACGACGCTGCTCACGCTGTCGCTGTATGCGTTCGACCGGAGCGAATGACATGGACACGACAATTTCGATCAAGCGACGCCGGCTGCTCGGCGCGGCCGCCGCATCGCTCACGCTGCCCGCGTTCATCGAGACGCGCGCGGCAACCCAGGAGGGCGTTTCCCGCATGACGACGCAAAGCAACTATCTTGCGGTCCGGCCCGACTGGCTCGCGTCGGCGCTCGAACCCGCGCTCGAGCCCGACCTGCCGATCGTCGACGCGCATCATCATTTCTATGAGCGGCCGGGCTGGATCTACATGCTCGACGACTATTTGCAGGATGCGCGCTCGGGCCACAACATCCAGGCGTCCGTCTACATGCAGGCGCAGACGCGCTATCGCGATTCGGGCCCGGCCGAACTGAAACCGGTGGGCGAGACGGCCTACGTCGCGGGCGTGACCGAGCCGTTGCAGCACGGCCCGGTGGCGGTCGCGAAGGGCATCGTCGGTCACGCGGACCTGCGTCTCGGCGAACGCGTGCGCGAGGTGCTCGAAGCGCATCTCGAAGCCGGGCACGGGCGCTTCCGCGGGGTTCGTCACCTGACGACATGGGATGCCGATCCGACGCTCGCCAATCCGCTGTCGGCGGTGCCGCGCGGGCTGCTGCTCGATCCCGCGTACCGGGCGGGCGTCGCGCAGCTCGCGCCGCTCGGGCTTTCGTATGACGCGTGGCTGTTCTTTCCGCAACTGCCCGAATTGTTCGAGCTTGCGAAGGCGAACCCCGATACGCGCGTGATCGTCAATCACTGCGGCGGTGTCGTGCGGATCGCGAGTTATGCCGACAAGCGGCCGGAGGTGTTCGAACGCTGGTCAGCGTCGATGCGCACGCTCGCGCAACTGCCGAACGTGTACGTGAAGGTCGGCGGGCTCGGGATGCGCATCAACGGCTTCGATTTCGAGAAGGGCGAGCGGCCGCCGTCTTCCGTGCAACTCGCCGATGCGTGGAAGCCGTGGATGATGACCTGCATCGACGCATTCGGCCCCGAACGCTGCATGTTCGAGAGCAATTTCCCGGTCGACAAGGGCTCGTATTCGTTCGTGAACGGCTGGAATGCGTTCAAGCGGCTGACCGCGCAGGCCAGCCCGGACGAGCGAGACGCGCTGTTCCGCGGCACGGTCACGCGCGCTTACCGGCTCGGCTGACGCGCGCCGCGACCGGCGCGGCGCTTGCTCACCCGGCTTCCACCAGTGCCGCGAGCCTCGCCAGCGCCATTTGCCAGCCGGTCTCGTTGTCGGCGGCCGGCACGCCGGGCGGCACCCCGTCGTGCACGGCGTCCACGCGCGTGCCGCCCGCTTCGTCGGACAACGTGATCGTGATCGTCATCGCGCCGCGCAGCATTGGATCGTCGGTCTCGAACACGTCGATCTCGACGATCTGCTCGTCCGGTACGAGCGTGACGAAGCGGCCGTGATAGGTATCGGTGCGCGCGGTGGTCTTGCCGGTACCGGCTGACGGCGCGTCGTAGCTCAGCGACACGCGCAGCGCGCCGCCTTCGCGCGCGTCGTACGCATGCACGCGGCACGTCATGCCGTCGGGCACCTTCCATTGCTCGACCGCGTGCGGATCGAGCAGCGCGCGGTAGACGCGGCCGCGCGGGGCGTTCAGGTGCCGGCTGACCCGGGTTGAATGCGTGTGCGTGTGCAACATGTCGCCTCCCGCGGAACGCGCGCGACGGTGCACGCCGGCGGCCGGCGTGTCGTCATGCTTCCTTCAGGAATCCTAGGCGCGTGCGACGCGGCATGCAATCACCGCAAACGCTGTCGCGCTCGGCTCAGCGCAGCGCGGCGGCGAAGGCGTCGAGCTGCGTGATGCAGGTGTTCCAGCCCTCGAAGAAGCCGAGCGCTTCATGGCGTTCGCGCGTTGCGGCGTCCGGATGCATCACGCGCGCTTCGTAGCGGCTGCCCGCATCGTCGTCGGCCATCGTGATGATCGCCGTGAAGCCCATCCACGGCGCCTGCGGCCGCCAGCCGCCCGTGAGCATCGACGTGAACGCGATGCGCGATTCCGGCACGATTTCCAGGAAGCAGCCGGGATTGTCGCTCGTGCCGCCGTCGGGGCCGCGCATGAACGTGTGGAAGGCGCCGCCCGGCCGCAGGTCGAACGCGCGCACTTCGGTAGTCCACGGTTTCGGGCACCACCATTCCTTCAGCAGTTCGGGGTCGGTCCACGCGCGCCACAGCGCGTGGCGCGGCGCATGCAGCGTGCGCGTGATGACGAGATCATGGGCTTCAACGGGGTTTGCTGACATCGTGTTCCTCCTGGTGACGGCGTTCGACGAATTCGACGAGACGATCGGATCGTGCTTCCCACAGCGCGCGCTGCTCGGCGAGCCATGCCTCGGCCTCGGTCAGCCGGCTGCCGACCAGCGTGCAGGTGCGCGAGCGGCCGGCTTTGCGGGTCTGCACGAGACCGCTGCGCTCGAGCACCGCGACGTGCTTCATGAATGACGGCAGCGCCATGTCGAACGGCGCGGCCAGCGTGGAGACGGTCTGCTCGCCGCGGCCGAGCGCGCTGACGATCGCGCAGCGCGTCGGATCGGCGAGGGCGTGGAAGACGTCGCTGATGCTGGATTGAAGGTTAGCCATGTGGCTAAGTATAGGGAAGGTGAACGGCGATGCAACGGAAATTTTCGTCGCGTAGGATGATGGGGCGGCAACACGCGCCGACCGGGTGCGGCGTTGCCGCGCGCCTGCCGCCGTTGCGCGAGCCGCGATGACCGGCCGGTGTTCTTTCCGATCCGGCCGCACGCCGAACCCGCGCGTGCGGCCCACCTGACTACCGGAGATGGCATGACCGAACCCGTTACTGTCCGTCGCGTCGACGCGGGCGAAGCGATGACCCATGTCGATGCGCTGGCCGACGTCCTGATCGATTGCGTCGAGGGCGGCGCGTCCGTCAGCTTCATGTTGCCGATCGAGCGGCCGACCGCTGTCAAGTTCTGGACGAACGTCGCCGACGGCGTCGCGAACGGCGAGCGCATCCTGCTCGTTGCCGAGGACGCGGCCGGCCGCATCCTCGGCACCGTGCAGGTCGTGACCGCGCAGCCCGAGAACCAGCCGCATCGCGCGGATATCGCGAAGATGCTCGTGTCGCGGCACGCGCGCCGGCAGGGCATCGCCGCGCGGCTGATGGCGGCGGCCGACGCGGCCGCACGCGACGCCGGCAAGACCGTGCTGGTGCTCGACACCGTGACGGGCGGCGACGCCGAGCGGCTGTACGAGCGGGCCGGCTGGCAGCGTGTCGGCGTCGTGCCGAACTTTGCGCTGATGCCTGACGGCGCGCTCTGCGCGACGACGTATTTCCACAAGCAGCTGGCGTAACGGCATCCGTCATGCATCCCGTCGCCCCGGTGCTCGTGTTCCTCACGCTCGCGGCGGGTGTCGTGGCGCTGATTGCGCCGGCGTTGCTCGCGGCCGCGTGGTGGCGCCGCACGCAGGTTCCGTGGCGTGTGTTTTTCTACGGCATGCTGACCTTTTTCGTGTTCCAGCCGGTGCTGCGCCTGTCGTGGCAGATCCCGCTGTTCCACTGGCTCGGGTCCGGTCCGCGCTGGCATGTGCCGATGCTCGTGTTCGCGGCGCTGACGGCCGGGCTCTTCGAGGAATGCGGGCGCTGGGTCGCGTTCCGGTATCTGCTGCCGAAGCGGCACGACACGCAAACGGCCGTGATGCTCGGGCTCGGGCATGGCGGGCTGGAGGCGATGTTGCTGGTCGGCGTCGGGTTCGTCGTGCTCGGCACGGGCTACCTGCTCGCGCACGCGGGTTTCACCGTGTCGGCCGGCAATCAATCGCTGATCGGCGCGCAGTTCGCGGGCATGACGCTCGTGTCGCCGTTTCTCGCGCTGTTCGAACGCGCGAGCGCGATGGCCGCGCATGTGGGGCTGTCGCTGATCGTGCTGCAGGCGTTCGTCCGTGGCACGAAGCGCTGGCTCGCGTATGCGATCGCGTTCCATTTCATGTTCGACCTCGTTGCCGTACTGCTCACGCGGTACTGGCATGTCGATACCGTGCTGGTCGAGGTGCTCCTGTGCGTGTGCAGTGTCGTGCTCCTGTGGCTGGGGATGCGCTGGAGCCGCCGGGAAGCAGGGGCGGGCGATACGCGCACGGAGCGCGCCGCGTGAACGGGATGGCCGGTGTCAGCTTTGCGCGGCGGGGTTCGGCGGGCGGATGTCCGGCCGTTCTCCCGCACGCCACTGGCTGACGAGGCTCAAGCCCATCCCGGCCGTGACGATCGCGATGCCGGCCAGCGCCGGCGCATGCGGTCGTTCGCCGAGCAGCAGCATCGCCTCGAGCGTGGCAAGCAGCGGCATCAGCGCGGCGAAGGTCGCGCCGATCGCCGGGCCGAGCGCGACGACGGCCCGGCTGAAACAGTAGAGCGCCAGCACCGACATCAGCACGCCCTGGTAGATCGCCTGCGTGGCGATGGCCGCGGCCGGCGCATGCAGCACGGCGCCGCCGCGCACGGCCAGATAGAGCGGGCAGTAGAGCAACGCGGAGCCGACCGACACGACGGCCGTCGCGTGCAGCGCACCGGCGCCGGTGCGTTTCGTCGTGACGTTATAGACGGCCCACAGCAGGCCGCCGAGGACGAACAGCAAGAGGGCCGGCAGCGCGATCGCGCCGCGCAACGCATCGGATGCGGCCAGCGCGATGCCGGCCAGGATCGTGACGATGCCGGCAACCTGCGCGGCGGTCAGCCGCTCGTGCGCGACCTGCCGGCCGAGGATCGCCGTGAACGCGATCATGCTGCCGGCCGTCAGTGCGAAGTAGCCGACCGGCGCGCGGCTCAACGCCGCGGCGACGGTCAGGATGTAGGGCGCGCCGGCACCGGTCACCATCAGCGCGACCGACGCGGGGCGCAGCGTGCCGAGGCCGCGGCGCAGCAGGACGGGCAGCAGCAGCGTGCCCGATACGGCGAAACGGATGAACGCGATGTCGTATGCATCGAGGGCCGAGTGCGTGACGCCGAGGCGCGTGACGACCGGAAAGCCGCCCCAGATGAGCGCCGCGAGCAATCCGTAGCCGATGCCGGCGAGCCGTTCGTTTCCGTTCATGTGCTGTCCTCGTCGTGCGGCCACTGCGGGCCGGTAGAGGGCAAGGATGCGGTGCGCGCGGTAATGCGTCCAATATATTATTCAGGCGCTTTTAGGTCGTAAAAAGTCTTTGTTTTGACGAAATGGCCGATCGCAAAGGCAAGCATCGGAGCATCTCCCCGGTCGCGGCGCGCGCAGGCAGGCGGCCGGGTGCCGTCAGGGAATCAAGCAGGGCCGGAGACATCGCCGATCCGATATATTCACGCAGGAAGACTTCAGCAGAACACCCGGAACCACCGCCTCGATGAAACGCTCCCATGTCGCTTTCGCCCTCACGGGCCTGCTCGTCGCGCTGCCGATTGCCGCGTATGCGCTCGTCAAGCCGCTGCGCGTCGTCGCGCCCGCGCTGGTCCCCGGCGTGTCGTGCCCGAGTGCAGACATCTGCATCGACGATGCCGCGAAGCTCGGCGACGCGCGGCAGCTCTATCGCGACGGCTATGCGCGCGCGGCGGCGGCTGTCGGCGCATTCCAGGAGGCGCCGCGCGTCGTGTTCTGTTCGACGCGGGCGTGCGCCGATGCATTCGGCCTCGGTCAACGCGCGGCGCTGACGCTCGGGAATTTCGGCGTGGTCGTCGCACCGCGCGGCTGGCAGACCTACTTTCTCGCGCACGAGCTCATCCATCACCGGCAGGCGGAAGTGCTCGGCAACCTGGCCGTCGCGACCAAGCCGCGCTGGCTGATCGAAGGAATGGCGTATTCGCTCAGCGACGATCCCCGCCACCCGCTGGCGGAGCCGTTCGAATCGTGGCGCACGCGTTTTGCCGCCTGGAATGCGGCGCGCGGTGCACAGCCGCTGTGGGACGCTTCACGGGCGGTCGACTAGCGCGGCAAGACGCTGAAAGCGCGGTCGCGCACGTCGATACTGCGATACGCCGCGCAGGCCGACACGCCATGACGCCATGACGTCATGAAGCGACTACACCGGCGCGCCAGGATCGTCCCGCCCGGCGGTGAGCGTGTCCCGCCCTGCGGCGAGGATCTCGTCGGCCAGCGCCGGATCGGTGCCGGCGATCGCACGGGACAGCACGAGCGCGCCGACCATCTGGCTGAAGACGGCCATCGCGTCGCGACGCGTCTGCGCCGGCGTCGCACCCTCCGTGGCCACCATCCGTTCCAGCCGATCGAGATACGTGGCGAGGCCGTGCGCGTAGCACGCACGCGCCGCATCGGTCAGTCGCGGCGCATCGCCCGCGAAACCCGACAGCGGGCATCCGGCCTCGACGTTGTCGCGATGCGCGGCCGACAGATACAGCGCCACCTGCGCGTCGAGACTGCCGGCGTTCGGCGAATCCGCGCGGTCCTGCATCGCTTTGTCCATCACCTCGGCGACCAGCGCGTCTTTCGACTTGAAGTGGTTGTAGAAGCCGCCTTGCGTGAAGCCGGCTTCCTTCATCAGTTCCGTAAGCCCCACCGCATCGACGCCGCGCACGCGGAACAGCCGCTCGGCGGCCGCGACGATCGCGCTCCGGTTCTCGGCAGCCTGCTGTCTTGACACACCCATAGATCCCTCCCTGATTTTGCCGATCGCGTCGATTGGGAAACACAATGGCGATCACCATTGACATGGTCGAATTGCGCGAACACAATGCATCGCAAAGACAATGGTGATCAACATTGACATCGAGTGTAGCCGACTTGGCGGAGGGTGCAAAGCCACCGCCGGAACACCGGATGGCAATCGATCGGCGTCTTTGGCGCCGCCCGGGCGGACGGGCAGCGGACGGCTCACCGTCTGCCGCCTGCGGCGCAACGGTTCGATATGCAATGGCAGTCTGGTTTTCCACCGGATCTCATGCGCGCGGCGAGCCGGCGCGCATGCGATTCATCATGCGAAAGGAACAATCATGAAGATCGAAGGTGCAGTGGTGTTCATCACGGGCGCGAATCGCGGGCTCGGGCTCGAGTTTGCGAAGCAGGCGCTGGCGAGAGGGGCGCGCAAGGTCTATGCGGCGGCGCGCGATCCGGCCACCGTGACGCTGCCGGGCGTGGTGCCGGTGAAGCTCGACGTGACCGATCCGGCGGCCGTCGCCGCGGCGGCCGATGCGGCGCGCGACGTCACGCTGCTGATCAACAACGCGGGCATCGCGCGGCTCGGCAGCCTGACGGACGAAGGCGCGGCCGACGCGTTGCGCGCTCACTTCGAAACCAACGTGTTCGGGATGCTGGCGACGGCGCGCGCGTTTGCAGGCATTCTCGCCGGCCATGGCGGCGGCGCGATCCTGAACATCCTGTCCGTCGCGAGCTGGGTGAACCGGCCGATCCTGTCGAGCTACGGCGTGTCGAAATCGGCCGCATGGGCGCTGACCAACGGGCTGCGCCATTCGTTGCGCGAGCAGCGCACGCAGGTCGTCGGGTTGCATGCCGGCTTCATCGATACCGACCTGACGGCCGGCCTCGACGTGCCGAAGGCGACGCCCGCCGACGTCGTGCGCCAGGCGTACGAAGCGATCGAAGCGGGGGCGGAAGAGGTGTCGACCGACGAACTCACGCGGCACGTGAAGGCCACGCTGTCGTCGGGCGTTTATCTGGAAGAACCGGCGCAGCGTTGACGTCGCCGGAATCTCGACCCTGCCGCCCGCGCCGCACACACGGCACGGGCGGCGGGCCGCACCGTCAGACGGTGGTGTCGATGATGCCCGGGATCTTCACGTCCGGGTTCACGTCCGCGTCGTAGTCGACGCCGGCGATCTCGAAGCCGAACAAACGCAGGAACTCGGTCTTGTAGCCGGTGAAGTCGGTCAGCTCGTACAGGTTGTCGTTCGTCACGTGGTTCCACTGCGCGACGACCTTCGCCTGCACCTGCGGGTCGAGCTCCTTGTAGTCCGCGCGCAGGCGGCCTTCTTCGTCGACGTGCGGCGTCGCGCCGTACAGGCTGTCCTTGAACAGGCCGTACACCTGCTCGATGCAGCCTTCGTGCGTGCCGGTTTCCTTCATCGTCTTGAACAGCAGCGACAGGTACAGCGGCATCATCGGGATCGCCGAGCTGGCCTGCGTGACCACGGCCTTCAGCACCGACACGCGCGCGTCGCCGCCGTGCGCGGCCAGCTTGTCGCGGATCGACAGCACTTTCTTGTCGAGATCCTTCTTCGCTTCGCCGATCGAGCCGTTCCAGTAGATGTCGTGCGTGATCTGCTCGCCGAGATACGTGAACGCGGTGGTCTTCGCGCCGTCGGCCAGCACGCCGGCTTCATCGAGCGCGTCGATCCACATCTGCCAGTCCTCGCCGCCCATCACGGCGACGGTGCCGTCGATCTCTTCCTGCGTTGCCGGTTCCAGCGTGACGTCGCGGATCACTTCCTTGTCGGTGTCGAGGCCGCGGAACGTGACCGTCTTGCCGATCGGCTTGAGCGTCGAGCTGATGGTTTCGCCCGTCTTCGGGTGCGTGCGGCGCGGTGCCGCGAGGCTGTAGACGACGAGATCGACCTTGCCGAGATCCTGCTTGATGGTGTCGATCGTGACCTGCTTGACCTTGTCGGAGAATGCGTCGCCGTTGATGCTGCGCGCATAGCGCCCCTTTTCGGCGGCGAATTTCTCGAACGCGGCGCTGTTGTACCAGCCGGCCGTGCCCGGCTTCGTTTCGCTGCCGGCACGCTCGAAGAACACGCCGAGCGTGTCCGCGTCCGCGCCGAACGCGGCCGAGATCCGGGCGGCGAGGCCGTAGCCGGTCGACGCGCCGATCACGAGCACCTTTTTCGGGCCGTTGGCGATCGGGCCGTGCGAAGTCACGTAGTCGATCTGTTCCTTGACGTTGGCTTCGCAGCCGACCGGATGAGTCGTCACGCAGATGAAGCCACGCACGCGCGGTTTGATGATCATGGAAACCTCTAGTCTGAAAGGCGGAAACGGCCTGAATTCGGGAAAATCCCGCGCATTGTAAAGGAAGCGGCCGATCGCGGGCGGGCGCGGCCGGAACCGGGGCGGATCGCCAGGTTATTTCTCTCTTGACAGAAATAACTGAAATGCCTAAATTTCACGTCATGGAACTCACACCGATTGCCGAACGATTCATTCTCCACTGGGGCGAAATGGGCTCGCGGTGGGGCGTCAACCGCACCGTCTCGCAGATCCACGCGCTGCTCTATCTGGCCGGCCGGCCGGTCGCGGCCGACGAGATCGCCGAGACGCTCAACGTGGCGCGCTCCAACGTCAGCACGAGCCTGAAGGAGCTGCAGGCGTGGCGGCTGGCGAAGGTCGTGCACGTGCTGGGCGACCGCCGCGACCACTTCGAGACGTCGACCGACATCTGGGAGCTGTTCAAGCTGATCGTCGAAGGGCGGCGCCAGCGCGAGATCGAGCCGACGCTCACGGTGCTGCGCGATTGCCTGACGAATCCGGAGATCGCGAACGAGAGCCGCGAGACCGAGCAGCGCATCCGCGACACGCTGCAGTTCGTCGAGACGCTCACGACCTGGTCGGACGAGATGCTGCGGCTCAAGCCCGATACGCTGATGAAGGCGCTCGGCATCGGCGCGAAGATCAGCCAGACGGTCAGGCGCAAGCCGTCGAAGTAAGCGGTATGCGCAGTGCGGGCAGCCAGCCCGCTTTTTTTTGGGGTTGTTATTTCTGTCTGTACAGAAATAACTGTAAATAGAGGATGAAAATGAACACTGTCTTGCCGTCGACCCACCCGCATGGCCGCACCGGGGCGCGCAGCATGACCGTCCTCGTGTGCGGCGCGAACGGCTTCATCGGGCGGGCACTGTGCGCGCAACTCGAAGCCGGCGGCCATCGTGTGCTGCGCGGCGTGCGCCATGCGGCCGGCCCGTGCGATGTCGCGATCGACTTCGCGAAGGACGTCGATCCCGACGCGTGGCTTGCGCGGCTGGACGGCGTCGACGTGGTGATCAATGCGGTCGGTATCCTCGCCGATCAGCGCGGCGCGACGCTCGACGCCGTGCATCGCGCCGCGCCGTGCGCGCTCTTCACCGCGTGCTGCCGCGCAGGCGTGCGGCGCGTGATCCAGATCTCGGCGCTCGGCGTCGAGCGTGGCGATACGCGCTACTTCGCCAGCAAGGTCGCGGCCGACCGCTTCCTGCAGACGCTGCCGATCGACTACCGGATCGTGCGTCCCGCGCTCGTCTACGGCACGGCCGGCGCGTCGGCGCGGTTTTTCCGGATGCTTGCGAGCCTGCCCGTGCAGGTGCTGCCGGCGGGCGGCCATCAGCGGCTGCGCCCCGTGCACGTTGACGATCTCGCCGAAGTCGTCGCGCGGTGCGTCGATGTGCCGGCGGCCGGCCGCGCGGTGATCGACGTGGTCGGCCACGACGAAGTCGAATACCGCGAGATGCTGGCCCGCTACCGCGCCGCGCTGGGGTTTCCGCCGGCCGCCCGCATTGCATTGCCGGGCCCGCTGGCCGGCGCGGCGGCCGTGCTGCTCGGCACGCTGCCGGGTGCGATCTTCACGCGCGACACGTGGACGATGCTGCGCGGCGGGAACACCGGCGATCCGGCCGCCGTCACGGCGATGCTCGGCCGCCCGCCGCGCGGGATCGACCGCTTCATCGGCGCGGAGGCCGCCGCGCTGCGTCGCGATGCGCTCGCGATGTGGCGTCGTCCGCTGCTGCGCGGCGCGCTTGCGATCGTGTGGATCTGGACGGCCATCGCCAGCGCGTTCGTTCATCCGCTGCACGCGAGCCTTGCACTGCTCGCGCCTGCGCACCTGACGGGGCTGCCTGCGCTGATCGCGCTCTATGCGGCCAGCGCGCTGGACTTCGCGTTGGGCATCGCGACCGTCGCCGCGCCGTCACGCCGCCTGTGGGTCGCGCAAGCCGCACTGATCCTCGCGTATTCGGCCGTCATCGCGGTCACGATGCCGGGCCTGCTCGCTGAACCGTTCGGCCCGGTGCTCAAGAACGTGCCGATTCTCGCGATCCTGTTGATCCTTTTTTCAGAAGAAGAACAAGCTTGAATACCTATCTCGTCATCAAGGCGCTTCACATCCTGTCGTCGGTGCTGATGGTCGGCACGGGGTTCGGCACCGCGTTCTACCTGTTCTTCGCGAACCGCACGCGCTCGGTGCCCGCGATCGCGGCCGTGTCGCGCCTCGTGGTGCGCGCGGACTGGTGGTTCACGACGCCGGCCGTGATCTTCCAGCCGGCATCGGGGCTCTGGCTCGCGCACACGGCCGGCTGGCCGTGGCATACGCCGTGGCTCATTGCGTCGATCGTGCTGTATGCGATCGCCGGCGCGTGCTGGCTGCCGGTCGTGTGGCTGCAGATCGAGCTCGCATCGATGGCGAAGCTCGCACACGCGAACGGCGCTGCCGCGCTGCCGGAACGGTACTGGCGCTATGCGAAGCGCTGGGAGCTGCTCGGCTATCCGGCGTTCTTCGCGATGCTGACCGTCTACTTCCTGATGGTGCTCAAGCCGATGTAAGCGCGCCGGCGCCGCTGCACGGGAGCGGCGGTTCGGCACAGCGGAAAGCAGTTGATCGATTCATGAAGCATGCGACAGACAAAAAGAAGGAATGCGAATCATGGACTCAAGTGAACTGGTGCTGTACTTCGACGGACGATGTCCGTTAAGCGTGGCGGAGATCAAGCGTCTCGGGGCCCGCGATGCGCGACGGCGGCTGGCTTTCGTCGATATCGCCGCGCCGGGTTTCGATCCCGCGCCGCTGGGCGTCGGCCTGCCCGCGCTGAATCGCGAGCTGCACGCGCGCCTGCCCGACGGACGCATGCTGACCGGCGTGGACAGCCTCCTGGCCGCCCATGCGCTGACCGGGCACCGCCGGCTCGTCCGGCTGCTTCGCGTGCCGGTCGTGCGCGGTGTGCTGGCGCCGCTGTATCGCCGCTTCGCGCGCAACCGGCATGCGGTATCGCGCTGGCTCGGCTACGACGCCGACGCGCAGTGCGACGGGGCGGCGTGCAGTAGCGGTCGCGGCCGAGCCGCCGAACCCAAGGCGGCTCGGCCGGCGGGTGACGCTGCACGCAGCATCGTGGTGACCTGGATGTACGGCGCGGCAATCGCACACCTGCTCGTCGGCATTGCCGTTCCGTGGGTAGCCGGCGCGCCATGGCTCGACACGTATCACCGCGTCATCGAGCTGCATTTCTGGGCGGGAGCGGCGCCCGATCCGGCGCGTGCGCAGCAGATCTGGTGGATGTCGCTGATCGGCGCGACGGTGCAATGCGCATCGGTCTGGATGCTGGCGCTCGTCCACCTCGGCAACCGGCTGCGCCGGCGCGAAGTGTGGGGCTGGCTGCTGGCCGGCCTGTTGATCTGGGCGCCGCAGGACATGCTGTTTTCATTGCAGGCCCATGTATCGGGCCACGTGGCGATCGACGCGGCGGCACTCGTCGCGATGGTGCCGCCGCTCGTCTGGCTGTGGAGGAGAGATACCGTATGAACACCTTGCCTGCTTTCGACTGGGCGCTCAACCTGCTGATCGTGCAGGGCGCGATGGGCGCATTCGATACGCTCTATCACCATGAACTCACGCAGGATCTGCCGCACAGCCCGGGTGCGCGGCTCGAGCTGGCGATTCACGCGGTGCGTTCCGTGCTCTACGGCCTCGTGTTCGCGTCGATCGCGAACGTCGCGTTTCATGGCGCGTGGGTCGCGGCCCTCGCGGCGGTGGTGGTCGTCGAGGTGGTGCTGACGCTGTGGGATTTCGTCGTCGAGGACCAGAGCCGCAAATTGCCGGCGACCGAGCGTGTGCTGCACACGCTGCTGGCCGTCAACGGCGGCGCGCTGTTCGGGATGATCGCGATGCAACTGGCCGCGTGGGCGCACGAGCCGACCGCGCTGCAGCCGCTCGATCTCGGCTGGCGCGGCTGGCTGCTGAGCCTCTTTGCCGTCGGCGTGACGGTATCGGGAATCCGCGACGGGATCGCGGCCTGCCGGATCGCGCACCGCGCGCCGGTCGCCAATCCGTTCGCGGGGCAGCCGCCGGGGAACGTGCTCGTGACCGGCGGGACCGGCTTCATCGGCGAAACCCTCGTGAACCAGCTGCTCGACGCGGGGCATGCGGTCACGTTGCTGGCGCGCGATCCGCTGCGCGCGGCGTATCAGTTTCACGGCCGCGTGCGTAGCATGACGGCCGTCGAGCAGCTGCAGCCGCACGAGCGTTTCGACACGGTCATCAATCTCGCGGGGGCGCCGGTGCTGGGCGCACGCTGGAGCAAGCGCCGGCAGGCGGTGCTGCTCGCGAGCCGCGTCGGCGTCACGGAATCGCTGATGCGCTGGGTCGAGACTGCCGAGGTCAAGCCGCGCACGTGGATCCAGGCATCGGCGATCGGTTACTACGGCGTGCGCCCTGCCGACGAGCGGCTCGACGAGAGCAGCAGCGCCGGCACCGGCTTCATGTCAGAGCTGTGCCGGCAGTGGGAGCAGTCCGCGCAGGCGCTCGAGCGCCACGGCGTGCGCTCGGTCGTGCTGCGGCTGGGCGTCGTGTTCGGCCCTGGCGGCGCGCTGCGCCCGATGCTGCTGCCGCATTACTTCGGGATGGGCGGACGATTCGGCGACGGCGCGCAGGTGATGAGCTGGATCCACCGGGACGACGTGCTGCGGATCATCGCGCGTGCGATGGCGAACCCGGGCATGCACGGCGTCTACAACGCGGTCGCGCCCGCGCCGCTGACCCAGCGCGAGTTCGTGCAGGTCGTGTCGAAAGTGCTGCATCGTCCGGCCTGGCTGCACGTGCCGGCCGCGCCGCTGCGCATCGCGATGGGCGAGATGGCCGAGCTGCTGCTGGACGGCCAGCGGGTGATGCCGGCGCGGTTGCATCAGGACGGATTCATGTTCCGGTTCCCGACGGCCGAGCGCGCGCTGCGTGACCTGACGAATCGTCCGCACGCGGATTTTCCGCGTACGGCATGTCGTTTGCCACGTGGTCGTGTATAAATTCGGCGTGAACGCGTTCGGGACGTGTGGTGCGTCCCGGGCGCTCCGCATCCGACCTCACAAGGAGACTGCATGCTGCACATCCTCGGCAAGATCCCGTCCATCAACGTTCGCAAGGTGCTGTGGCTGTGCACCGAGCTGAACCTGCCGTTCGAACAGGAAGACTGGGGCGCGGGCTTCCGCACGACCAACGATCCGGGCTATCTCGCGCTGAATCCGAACGGTCTCGTGCCCGTCATCAAGGACGACGATTTCGTACTCTGGGAATCGAACACGATCATCCGCTACCTCGCGAACCGCTATGGCGGCGACGCGCTGTATCCGGCCGAGCCGCAGGCGCGCGCGCGGGTCGATCAATGGATCGACTGGCAGGGCGCGGACCTGAACCGTTCGTGGGTCGGCGCGTTCCTCGGCCTCGTGCGGAAATCGCCCGATCACCAGGATCCGGCCGGCATTGCGCAGTCGATCGCGGGCTGGACGAAGCACATGCAGGTGCTGAACGCGCAGCTCGAAGCGACCGGCGCGTACGTGGCCGGCAACGGCTTCACGCTCGCGGACATTCCGATCGGCCTGTCGGTGAACCGCTGGTTCGGCACGCCGTTCGAGCATCCGGATTTCCCGGCGGTGTCGCGTTATATCGAACGTCTCGCGACGCGCGAAGGCTTCCAGAAGTACGCAGGCAGCGCGAACCCGTGATGCGTTGCCGGTAGTGCGCGGCGCGGAGGCATGGCAAGCGCCGCCGCGTTCGCGTCATGACCGGTATGCACGGGCCCGCGGGCCCGTTGTCACGCGCCGGGCGCCGGCACCGCGTCGAGCACGCGCGCGAGAAACGCCTCGTGGTTCCACGCGGATTCCGGCCGCGACAGCCCGAGCCGCACGACCACCAGTTGCCGGCTCGGCACCACGCTCACGAACTGGCCTTCGTGGCCGACCGCATGAAACGCGTCGGCCGGCATCGCGGCCGCATGCGGATCGCGATCGTTGAACGGCTCCGGCACCTTGACCCACAGCTGCGCGCCGTACTCCTGCCGCTCCGACTGCGGCGTCGCGCGCGTCAGGTAGCGCACCCAGCCTTCCGGCAGCAGCCGCTGCCCGTCCCACACGCCGTCCTGCAGCAGCAGCTGCCCGAAGCGCGCCCAGTCGCGCGCGCTCGCATACATGTACGACGCGCTGACGAGCGTGCCGGCCGCATCGGGCTCGAACACCGCGCTGCGCATCCCGAGCGGCGCGAACAGCGCACGGCGCGGAAGCGCGAGGTAGTCGCCGTCGCTGCCGCCCAGCGCTTCGCGCATCACGCGCGCGACGATCGCGCTCGTGCCGCTCGAGTAGGACCACCGTGTGCCGGGTGTCGCGGCGAGCGGCTTTTCCGACGCAAACCGCGCGGTATCGGGCTGCGCGTACAGCATCAACGCGACGTCGGACAGCGGGTCGTCGTAGTCCTCGTTGAATTGCAGGCCGCTCGTCATCCGCAGCAGCTCGTCGAGCGTAATGGCCGCGCGCGGATCGCCGCTGCCGCGCCATTCGGGCAGCAGCGCCGACGCATCGGGCGACAGCTTGCGCTGAGCGACGAGCCTGCCGACCAGCGCGGCCGTCACGGTCTTCGTCATCGACCAGCCGGGCAGCGGCGTGTCGGCCGTGAAGCCGGGTGCATAGCGTTCGGCGATCACCTGGCCGTGCCACATCACGACGACCGCGCGCGTGCGCCGTGGCCGTGCCGGATCGGGCTCGTCGAACGCGCGGTCGAGCGCGGTCTGCAGCTTTTGTGCGTCGATGCCGGCCGGCGGCGTGGCCGGTGCCGGTTGAGCGGCAGGCGGATCGGGGAGAGGCGGCAGCGCGGCCGGCAACGCGCCGGGCGACGGCCCGATCGCGAGCGTGCAGCCGAGCCCCGGCCGGAAGTCGGCTTCGCGTTCGGCGAAGCCGGCGAAGGTGGCCGTTGCGCGATGATGGTCGGGATCGATCGACGGGTGCACCAGTTTCAGCAGCGGATGCACGCCGGCCATGATGTCGACGTCTATCACGGACGTGGCCGGGCGGCCCGATACGTACACGCCGGAACACAGCGCCTTCGCCGCATAGCCGGTCGCGATCGGCGCGAGCCGGGACAGCATGTAGCCCGTGTAGCCGACCGCGGCGACGACGGCGAGCGCGACGCCGCGCAGGATCAGCTTCTTGAGGGGGATCGTCATGCGCGAGCGTCCTCGGTTGTCTGCAGGCGGAACATGAACCGGCAGTGTCGCAGGTTCGGGCCGGCGGTGGCAATCGCGGGTGCGGGAGGTGCCGGGCGGCGTCGCTAGGGCGCACGTTGCCCGGCGTGTGTGAATCGTGTGTGTCGATCGGCCATGTCGAACGGGCCGTGTGCGGCCCGTTCAACTGGTGCGTCATTGCGCGTTGTCATTGTCGAAGCGCAGGTTCCAGACCGTCGCGGTGTTCGTGTTGTCGTCGACGGCCGCGAATTCCAGTTGGCCTTTGCTACCGCGCCCGAATGCAAGGCCGAACGCCGCCCCCGACACGGTGTCGACCTGCATTTGTGCGATGAAGCGCCCGTCCACCGTGAATTCGACGATCTCGCTCGGCTGCAGCGGATCGGCGTTGACCGCGTCACCGTTCGCGGTCACGAGATGGCCGTTCGGTGCGAGCGCCAGTGCGAGCGGGCCGTGCAGGTGCGCCGCGTCGAAGTAGATCATGCGTCCGACGCCGCCGTTGCGATTCGTCGACGCGGCGTTCTGGATCGCGAACACCGCGTTGTCGCCGGTGGAGGCGACATACAGCACGTCGATGTTCGGGTCGTACGCGAGGCCGGTCGGGCCGACGACGAGTGCATTGGGATCGGTTCGATTCACGTAGCCCGACGCGATGACGCGCGAGCCCGGCAGCATCGTGACGCCGTTGTCGCCGATCGCGAGCTCGATGCGCGAGACCGTCCCGTTCAGCACGTTCGACACGAACGCGGTCACGCGCTGGCCTCGATCGATCACGGTCATGTCCCACGGCCCGTCGAGCAGCGCCGCGCTGGACAGTTGCGTGACGAGATTGCCCTGCGGACCGATGACGAGCAGCGAACCCGGCGGCACGACGGTCTTGCCGTCCGGCGCCGGCACGTTGCCGACCAGCACGAAGCCGCTGCGCAGCACCACGAGCGCGGTCGTCAGGCCGAGATTGGTGCCCTGGAAGAACGTCGCCGGCGTCTTGCCGGGCGACAGCTTCACGATCGTCGTGCCGGTGCCTTGCGTGTTCGATGACGCGTTGAAGTTGGACACGACGACGTCGCCGGGTTTCAGCGTGCTCCAGGTCGGCACGCCGCGCGGCACGAATGCGATGCCGTACGGATTGACATCGCCATTGGCGGGCACGGTCGATGCGGTGAACGATGGAATCGGCAGGATGATGTCGCTGCCGCCGGCCCACGCGAACGCCGACGACAACGCGACCAGCCCGGCGCCGCAAGCCGCACGACAAAGCGCGTGCCGGACGCGCGCGAGGACAGGCGGATCAGCCGCGAACACGGCCGCGGCGGGTGAACGACAGGAGGGGAGAGGGTCCATGGCATGACTCCGGTTGATGATCGCGATCAGTCATCCCGGCTGCCGGCCTGCGCAGCCGACGGGTGTCCGGCGCGGGTTCGCGATCGTGCACTGGCCACGTGAACCCACGCTCGAAATAAACGGATGGCGAGGGCCGGATATTCCAATCTGTTACGGATGTTGCATGCGGGCTGGCGTCCATTGTTCGCGGAAAGGGCGATGCGGCCTGACAAGTTGAAATCCGACCCGCCGTCGGCCGATAATCGTCCGGCATCGCTCTCCCACTTTCCCAATCCAACCGTTATCGGAAAACGCCATGTCCTACGACAACAACAACCCGTTCGCCAAAATCCTGCGCGGCGAACTGCCGTGCGTGAAGGTCGCGGAAGACGACGCGACCCTCGCGATCATGGATCTGATGCCGCAGGCCGACGGCCACGTGCTCGTGATCCCGAAGGAGCCGGCCGCGCAGATCTTCGAGTTGTCCGGCGACGCAGCCGCGGCCGGCATCCGCATGACGCAGCGCGTCGCGGCGGCGGTGCGCGCGGCGCTCGAGCCGGACGGCGTGTTCATCGGCCAGTTCAACGGCGCGGCAGCCGGCCAGACGGTTCCGCACGTGCACTTCCACGTGATCCCGCGCTGGGAAGGCGCCGAGCTGCGGATGCATGCGCGCGAGATCGCCGACGCGGCGACGCTC
The DNA here is from genome assembly GCF_902499335.1 of Burkholderia lata. Classification (GTDB taxonomy): domain Bacteria; phylum Pseudomonadota; class Gammaproteobacteria; order Burkholderiales; family Burkholderiaceae; genus Burkholderia; species Burkholderia lata_B. The sequence continues at coordinate 309,947 of NZ_CABVQK010000009.1, forward strand.
GAAGTGCTCGCGCAGCGCATTCGCGCGCGCTTCGTGTAACGCATCGATCGCACGCGGCACGGCACGGTGCACCGGCCGGCCGCCGTGCCATCGGGTGTTTCGGCGGTCACGCGAGGTAACACCTGTAACCGCCGGCGAAACTCGTCCCGGTCAACCCGGCGCTAGACTCCGCGCATTGCTTCACTGAGCGACAGGAAGGGCGGATCGCCTCTTCGTGCCGGCCGCCGCACGTCGCGGCGATGCGGCTTTCGCGAGGTGCCATTCGTCTTTCGCGCCGGGAATCGAGCCATGACCAGACTTCTCATCACGCTTGCCCTGATCGGCGGCCTGTCCGGCTGCTACGTCGCGCCGCCGTACGGCTACGCGCCCGCGCCGGCCTACTACGGCTATGCGCCGGCGTATTACGCGCCGCCCGTCAGCGTCGGGATCGGCGGCAACTTCCGTATCCGCTGATCGGGCACCAGGCGCGGCGCTGGCCGCAGCCTTTCGCCGGACGATTCGCGCGGATTCGCGTACCGCATGACGGCGGTGCACTGCGCGGCGTGCGCGCGGTTCCTATACTTCACAGGAAAGCGCACTCCGGCGAGGCAGTCATGACAGTCACACGCAAGGTCGCAGTCGTGTCGGGCGTCTCCACGCTCGTCTATCTCGGGCTCGCGGTGCTCGGCAGCGGCGGGTTCGCGGCCTTCTTCTCGCATCCGCCACTGACTGTTGCTGTCGTCGCGACGCTCGCGATGGCCGTCGTCGCGATGTTCACCGAAGGCAACCTGAGCAGCGGCGAGCGCGAGAACCGTGACAACCGCTGGGTGCTCGCGGCGTTCGGGGTAAGCGGGTTGCTGCTCGCGTACCTGCCCGCGCTGACTGACCGGCTCGACTTCTGGACCTTCGGCGGCGATACGGTGCGCTGGATCGGCGTCGTGCTGTACATCGCGGGCGGCGTGCTGCGCATCTGGCCGGTATTCGTGCTCGGCAAGCGCTTCAGCGGGCTCGTCGCGATCCAGCCGGGCCATACCCTCGTGACCGACGGCATCTACCGCCGCATCCGCAATCCGAGCTATCTCGGCCTGCTCGTCAATTCGGTCGGCTGGGCGTTGGCGTTTCGCTCGGGTGTCGGCTTGCTGCTGGTCGTGCTGACGATGGTGCCCCTCGTCGCGCGCATCCGCTCCGAAGAGGCGCTGCTGCGTGCGCAATTCGGCGCCGAATACGACGCGTATTGCGCGCAAACCTGGCGTCTGCTGCCCGGCGTGTACTGACCCCCTTCATTTCTCCGCGACCGTCGTTTCGGCGTCCGCCCGCGATTCGTTCCCGATGTGTTGCCACGTGTGTCGCAAACGTGCGACGCCGTGCATCGCCGGATCGTTCCTCCGCAGGGCCGGACCCTCGGCGAAGCCAATGCCGGCGCGGGTTTGCGGGCATTCCGGTGCGCGTGTTCGAGATCGCTTATTCGTAAACAACTTGTTACCAGAATGTCCACGGCAAGGATGTGGGACCGGTGCTATTCTTCGCCGCAAGCTCATTGAAATGAATTGGTCCACGGTTCGGCACAATGCCTGACCCGACGTCGATCGATTCAGATCGTCGTACCGAGCGGACCTTCAATAAACCAGATTGCGAACAAGGAAGAATACGGGAATGTGGAAGAAAATCGCCCCCGCTCTCGTCGTCGCCGTGCTGACCGGCGCGACCTCGCTGCCGGCATTGGCCGGTGACATGAACAACGCGCTTGGCGGCGCGCTCGGCGGGGTAGCCGGCGCAGCGGTCGGCGGTGCGCTCGGCGGCAGCACGGGCTCGGTGATCGGCGGCGCCATCGGCGGCGGCGCGGGTGGCGCGGTGACGTCGAACCGTCACGAGCGCACCGGCGCGATCATCGGCGGCGCCCTCGGCGGCGGTGCAGGTACCGCGGCAGGCAACGCAATGGGCGGCCGCACGGGCGGCCTGCTGGGTGCGGCGGTTGGCGGCGGCGCCGGCGCGGCGCTCGGCGGCAACATGTCGCGCAACTCGTACGAGCGCGATTACGGCGGCCGCGGCGATCGTGGCTATCGCCACCGCAAGCATCGTCATCACCGCGACTGGGACTGATCGCCGCTGGCGCGGCTCGGTGCGCGAACGGCGCACCGGCGCGCCGACGGCGTCGGCACCCGACGCGAGATTCGGCCCGGCGGCCTGCCGGGCCGTCATCGCCGGCCAGACCGGCGAACACTTTCCGGCTTCTTCAGCCGCGGCCGGATGCCCGATCGACGGGCAGGCAAGTTTCCCTCCTCGCTGCATTTCCCCGTTTCCCGACTACATCGCGTCTCGTGACTGAATGCGTCCGGGCAGCGTCGACACCATTCGCGTTTCGTTCGATTTCCGTTGGCCCGTCTTCCAGCCTGACGATCACTCATGATCGGCGCGGAGCAGCCCGCTGACGTGCGCGCGTCGCACCTCTTCAATCTGCGTAACCAGATGTGTCGCGACCCGCACGCGTGACCGGGATGGCTGCGGTTACTCGCCTGCGCCTCTTGCGTCCCGGCGAACGAGTGCGCTGCCCCGCCCGTCAGGATTTCCCTGATAGCCAGACCGTCGCGCCACGCTTCCTCACCGCGCATCGCGGCTGCCAGCTAGTAGTGGGAAATCGAATGGAATCCATCGCAACATTTAATTGGTCGATTGCGAACGTCTTCGCTATCGTCGGCGATGCTCGCGTACGGCATCGCACCGTGCCGCTGGCCGCGCCTCGCCGCATGATCGCGAGCGCCACGGCCCGACCGCCGGCCCCACAACCATGGGCCGCCGCGTCCGATGAACCGGACGAACCCGTCGCGAAGCCTGGCCGACCGAACGAAGGCGCATGCGCTTTCAAGCCACCCCGGCAACGACGTCCCGCCGCCGCATGCGTGCCCCACGCGTGTGCGTGCCGCCCGATGCCGTTTGTGTACGGGGCCGGACCAACCCATTGCCTGGATGCACTATGTCTAAGACAACGTATTACGCGCCGCATGGCGGCCACCCGCCGCAGACCGATCTGCTGACCGATCGCGCGATGTTCACCGAGGCGTACGCGGTGATCCCGAAGGGTGTGATGCGCGACATCGTCACGAGCTGGCTGCCGTTCTGGACGAACACGCGCCTGTGGGTGATCGCCCGCCCGCTGTCGGGGTTCGCCGAAACCTTCTCGCAGTACATCGTCGAAGTGAACCCGGGCGGCGGCAGCGACAAGCCCGAGCAGGACAAGAACGCCGAAGCCGTGCTGTTCGTCGTCGAAGGTGAAGCCGAGCTGACGCTGCAGGGCAAGAAGCACGTGCTGAAGCCGGGCGGCTACGCGTTCATTCCGCCGGGCGCGGACTGGACGCTGCACAACGTCAGCGATGCCGCGGTGCGTTTCCACTGGGTGCGCAAGCACTACCAGGCCGTCGACGGCATTCCGCTGCCGGAAGCCTTCGTGACCAACGAGCAGGACGTCGAGCCGATCCCGATGCCGGGCACCAACGGTGCATGGGTGACGACGCGCTTCGTAGACATGAGCGACATGCGCCACGACATGCACGTGAACATCGTGACGTTCGAGCCGGGCGGCGTGATTCCGTTCGCTGAAACGCACGTGATGGAGCACGGGTTGTATGTGCTCGAAGGCAAGGCCGTGTATCGCCTGAACCAGGACTGGGTCGAGGTCGAAGCGGGCGACTTCATGTGGCTGCGCGCGTTCTGCCCGCAGGCATGCTATTCGGGTGGCCCTGGCCGCTTCCGTTATCTGCTGTACAAGGATGTGAACCGTCACATGAACCTGTTGCTGAACCCGGCGCGTTAAGCGTCGAGGAAGCAGTTGGATGTGAAAGCCCGCCGGGGAATGCCGGCGGGCTTTTTTTTCGGGTTCTTCGTGGATTAAAAGCCGGAACCCAGCCAGTGCGTGTTGCAAGCACACCGACCGTCAGTCGGATGCCGCTGGCGACTCATTGCCCTGCGTAGCACCACATTGATGGCAATGCGGGAAGAAGAAGAAATTCCGGCCGCCGCATCCGCATACGTTGAAGAGCCTCAATCCGCAATGCACGCAGAACGTGGAGTCGTCGCCGCCGAGATTCCATTGCTTGTCGCATGACGGGCAGCGCTTTTTTTCGAGTGAGCGAACGGCCTTTTCGTATCCGATCGTGCGCGCACGTTCTCCCTGATCCTGCTGCAATTCGAGCCGCTTGCGTTCGGCATAGCGCTGAAAGGCCTTCATCATGTAAAGGCCGGCGAACACCGTGAGCGCAATGCCGACCAGGACCCGGACATAGCCGCCGCAATTCGGCAGGTACGGGACCAGTTCGATGAAAAATGCACTCAATGAAAACAGGCCAAAGCCGTACACGAAAGGCCAGTAGCGCATCTTGCGATAGCGCATGAACAGCCAGATCGCAATCAGCAGTATCGGTAACGTGAGCGCAAGCCGCAGTCCGAACACCTGCAACTCGTAATGCCGTTCCGCCGTTTCGAAGCGCCGTTCGGCTGCCGCGTCCGCGTCGGCGATTTGCGTGTCCACTTGAGTCTGCCGCGATGCCAGTGCCCGTTGCTGGTCGCCGATCGCATCGATCTGATGCTGCCAGTTGACGACCACTGCCTGGAGCGTATCCAGCTTGCGAGTTCGCGCCAGAATGTCCGGGTCCCTCGCACTGTCTCCCGTCACCGAGCGGGTTGCCAGCCAGTTGCGGAAACTTTCTTTCTCGGCCGCGTACTCCTTCGCCGCACGTCCGCGTGCCACTTCCATTGCGTCGGCCTTCTCGGCGAGCGTGTCGTGCTGCGCCTGCAGATCGCGCCGTGCTGCGTCGAGCCGCGCCTTCGCTGGAGCATCCGCGAATTGCTCGACGACGGGCGGCCCGCCCCTCGGAGCGAAGGCCATGTCGCGAATCACGAGACTGCCGAGCATGTTCAGAAAGACCGCGAAGATGATCGCAATCACCCACGAGGCGAGCCGCAGGAGACGCGCTGGACTGGTCAGGCCGTCGCTGGAAGTCATCATTGTTTTGCCCTTGTTGGAATGGTTATATAAGCAGACCGTCGCGAGCAACGGCCTCAACGTCATTCGAGCGCCGCCGGCCACCTTGCCGGCGACACACGTCAGGTCGGGCCAGCACCGGAAGGAAACGCGGCTGACTCGTCGAACCACCGAAGGAATTCATGGATGGCTTCGGTCACTGCGGGTACCGACATATGTAACGACAGGCCCCTGTCCATGGTGCGCGACAGCACGACTAGATTTATCGGCTGCGCCCGGGGGAGAGAAAATGAACGCGTTGCCTTCGCGATCGAACTGCTCCCCCAGTTGGTCGAGAAGTTACGCCGGATACAACGAACATCGAGGAATGGTTCGGTCGCCCATCGCAGCATTTGTACATCCTGCTCGCATCCGCCCATAGACGGCGGAGGGAGGCACCAGGCCGGGCTCAATGATGGCCTCTGTTGCAAACTGCGGTTTCGTACCGAATAACTTCGATCAGGTCGGTAGTCGTCAGGCGAATGCGTCTTGATCGGTCGCAATGATTGTCGACGATTCCCGCACCCTTGTCGAACGTCCCCCTCTGACCGAGAGCCGTCGGTCTTCCCGGCGTTCCCCGGATATTCATGAAGAATCTGGCTTTATGGGCGATGCGTATTGCTACAGGCCGAGTGCGGCCGCCGCAAGTGTCGCGACCTGCAGCCTTGTATCGGGCGGCAGGCCGTCCTCGATCAGCCACACCGCCGACAAGCCCGACCATGCGAGTATCCACTGCAGCAGCCGGTGCCGGTCGAACTGCGCGGCATTGGCCACGAGCGTGACGCGCTGCGCGAACCGCACAGGATCGACCGCAATATCGTGCGAAGGATTGCAGAACAGGTTCGCGTAGTCGAATGCTCGCTCGCCGCGCAGCCCTTTCGGATCGATCGCACGCCAGCCGCGATCGCCGAAATGGAGGATGTTGCCGTGATGGATGTCGCCGTGCAGGACGACTTCGTCGACGGGCGGCCCGGCCAGCAACTGGCGCGCGACCGTGGCCGAGCGGTGCAGCACGTCGCTGCCGGAAGTATCCGACAGCAGCGCATGGAACCAGTCGTGCAGCGGCACGACCGCAGGCGGCTCCGGAGCACGATGCGCATGCAGCCGCGCGACGACATCGCACGCGATGCGCATCGCGTCGTCGTCGTGGCCCGATGCCGAAAAACCGGCCAGCGTCGGTGCCGGCCGCGCCCGTTCGAGCAGGACCGCATCGCTGTCGTGCTGCCACACCTGCGCGGCGCCTTGCCCGTTCCACCAGGTCATCAGCGCATTGCCGCGGCGCTCTTCGTCGCAGGTAGCGACCTTCAGCATCGCGGGCCGGCCCTGCCAGACAACGGGCAGCAGGCCGCCGCTCGCGGTCAGGATCGGGCCGCCGTCGGGAACGAGGCCCCACAGGCCGAGGTATCGATCGAACATCACACGATGCTACAGCCGAACCGGATCGCGCGCAGCGCGGTTCGTCCGACAGTGCGTCACACGGTCGCAGGTGTGACGTGAACGGCCCCGGCACACTTTCCTAAATAAAATTTAGCCAGCCAAACTTTGGCTAAAGAATGTTCCGGTTTCGCGCCATCCCTTCGACAATGCGCGCCTTTCGTGACCAGTCGGTGCCTCTCGCGCACCGGCCGTCACAGCATCGAAGAAGGAGCCCGACATGACCGACCACACCGCATCCCCGCCGCCACCACCCGCACCGCCGCCACGCCGCCGCCGCGTATGGCGCACGCTCGCGGGCGCGCTGCTCGGCCTGACGGTCGCATGCGCGGGTATCGGCGCATGGACGATCCAGCGCATCTGGACGCAGTTGCCGTCCGTCGAGCACCTCGCCGTGTATCGTCCCGCGCTGCCGCTGCGGATCTTTTCGCGCGACGGCGACCTGCTGGCCGAATACGGCGTCGAGCGGCGCGAGTTCGTGCCGCTCGAACGCATCCCGCCGCTGATGCGGCAGGCGCTGCTCGCGGCCGAGGACGCGAAGTTCTACCAGCACGGCGCGGTCGATTTCAGCGGCCTCGCGCGCGCGACGTTCGCGAACGTCGTGACGGGGCAGCCGGGGCAGGGCGGCAGCACGATCACGATGCAGGTCGCGCGCAACTTCTACCTGACGCGCGACAAGGTGCTGAGCCGCAAGCTCGCCGAGATCCTGATGGCGACCAAGCTCGAACGCGAATACAGCAAGGACAAGCTGCTCGAGCTGTACATGAACGAGATCTATCTGGGCGAGCGCGCGTACGGTTTCGCGGCGGCTGCGAACGTGTATTTCGGCAAGCCGCTCGACGCGCTGAGCGCGGGCGAGGCGGCCGTGCTCGCGGGGCTGCCGAAGGCGCCGTCCGCGTTCAACCCGGTCGTCAATCCGGCGCGCGCGACCGCGCGGCGCAACTACGTGCTTGGCCGCATGCATGCGCTCGGCCAGCTCGACGACGCGACGTACCGCGCGGCCGTCGACGCGCCGATCGCGCTGGCAACCACGCCGCCGCCGGGGATCATCGCGGCGCCGTACGTCGCCGAGCGCGCGCGCCGGATGATGGTCGAGCGTTTTCACGACGACGCCTATACGCTCGGCCTCGACGTGACGACGACGATCTCGATGCGCGACCAGCGTGCGGCCGAAGCGTCGCTCGAACGTACGCTGAGCCGTCAGCCGCGCGTGAAGCGCGATGCGCGCAACGGGCTTGAAGGCGCACTGATATCGCTCGACGCGGCAACGGGCGACATGCTCGCGCTCGTCGGCGGCGCGGATTTCAACCGCAACGTGTTTGACCATGCGCTGCAGGCGTATCGCCAGCCGGGCTCGAGCTTCAAGCCGTTCGTCTATTCGGCGGCGCTGGAAAAGGGCTACTTCCCGGGCGTGCTCGTCGACGATACGCAGCGCACGCTCACGCATGAGGAAACCGGTGCGCGGCCGTGGCGCCCGCGCAATTTCGCCAACAACTACGAGGGCTTCATCCCGGTGCGTCGCGGGCTCATGCGCTCGAAGAACCTCGTCGCGGTCAGCCTGATGCAGGCCACCGACGCGCGCTACGTGCAGCAGCACGCGGTGCACTTCGGCTTCGACGCGCAGCGCAATCCGGCGTCGCTGCCGCTCGCGCTCGGCGCGGGCGCCGTGACGCCGCTCGAACTGGCGAGCGCATACAGCGTGTTCGCGAACGGCGGCACGCGGATGGAGCCGCGCCTGATCCTGTCGGTGAAGCAGCGCCACGGTGGCGCGATGTACGAGGCGACGGCGCCGGCGGGTGAGCGTGTCGTGTCGGCGCGCAACGCGTTCGTGATGGACAGCATGCTGCGCGACGTCGTGAAGTCCGGCACCGCGCGCGGCGCGCTTGCACTGCGCCGCGACGACGCGGCGGGCAAGACGGGCACGTCGAACGGGTCGAAGGACGTGTGGTTCGCAGGTTACTCGTCGGGTGTCGTCGCGGTCGCGTGGCTCGGCTACGACACGCCGCGCCCGATGGGGCGCGCGACCGGTGCGACGCTGGCGCTGCCGGTCTGGCTCGACTACATGAAGACGGCCGTCGATGGCCGTACGCCGGTCGAGGCAACGCCGCCGCAGGATGTCGCGCTCGTCGACGGCGACTTCGTGTACGCCGAATACACGCGCGGCACGTGCACGGCCGACGTGCCGTCGTACATCCGCAGCCGCTTCGCGTGCGGCGGGGCGGCGGCCGAGGTGTCCGACACGCCGGTCGACCACGGCAAGCCTGCCGAGCCGATGCCGGCCGCGGTCGATGCGGTCGAGCGCGAACGCGTGCTCGACCTGTTCCGGACCGATGACTGACGCGCACCATGCATACGCTCTACTTGATTGCAATCGTCGCGGAAGCGATGTCGGGGGCGCTGATGGGCATGCGCCGCGGGATGGACCGCTTCGGGCTCGCGCTTGTCGGCGCGGTGACGGCGCTCGGTGGCGGCACCGTGCGCGACGTGCTGCTCGGCCACTATCCGCTCGGCTGGATCGCGCATCCCGAGTACCTGGTGATCACGCTCGTCGCGGCGACCGTGGCGTCGTGGGTCGCGCGGCATGTCACGCGGATGAAGACGCTGTTCGTCACCGTCGACGCGATCGGCCTCGCGGCGTTTACGATCATCGGCTGCGATATCGGCGCATCGACGGGCACCGCGCCGATCATCGTCGTGCTGGCCGGCGCGATCACGGGCGTCTGCGGGGGGATGCTGCGCGACCTGCTGTGCAACGAGATGCCGTTGATCCTGCGTGAGGAACTGTACGCGAGCGTCGCGTTCGTCACGGGCGCGTTGTATGTCGGGATGCAGTACCTTGGCATCGATGCCGGGGTCGCGACGGTGGTCGCGCTCGTGGCTGGCTTCGCGATGCGGATGCTCGCCGTGCGGCTCGGCTGGAAGATGCGGACGTTCGGCGCGGCGGACGTCGGGCATTGAGCGGGAACGCGTGCCGCGCGCGCGGCGCGCGGGCACGGATCAAGCTGGCCCGGGCACTCCTGTGAGCACCCGGGCCGGACGGAACGTCAGTCAGCCTGCATCACCTGGAAGACGTTGCCTTCCGGATCGATGCCGTCGTACATCGTGTACGCGAACCCGTCGTAGCGCTTGAGATCGCGCACCGTCACGCCGCTGCCGGCCAGCCGGTCGCGATGCGCGCCAATGTCCTGTCCGATCGAGAACACGATCTTCACGTGGCTGGCTTCCACGCGCGCTTCCGCATCAGCAGGCACCGCGTGGCGGAACGCCGGGCCGGCGAGATGCAGCGCGAGTTCAATGGCGCCCGCGCCGAGCACGGCCCACTCGTTTTCGATTTCCTCGACGACGGGCAGATCGAAATGCTGTTGGTAGAACGCCTTCAGCAACGCGACGTCTTGAACGTACAGGATGATGCGGGTCATCGGAAGCGGCACGTGGGTCTCCTCGAAGGGGATGCGCGAAGCGCAAATGATGCGTTGTGAAAGTCGTTGCTGTCGATAAGACGGGATATGGAGCGCCGCAATGACCCTGCGGCGCCCGCCAGCGTTACGCAGGCACCATCACCGGCGGCGCGCCGTCGCCGGTGTCCACCATCTTCACCGCGAACCCGTAGCACTGCGCGATATGGGCCGGCGTCATCACGTCGCGCGGCGTGCCGTGCGCGACGATCGTGCCGTCGGCGAGCATCGCGATCGTATCCGCGTGCCGCGCGGCGAGATTCGGATCGTGCACGATCGCGAGCACGCCGAGCTGCCATTCTCGTGCAACCGCGCGCACGGTTTCGAGCAGGCGGTGCTGATGCGAGAGATCGAGCGCGGCGGTCGGCTCGTCGAGCAGCAGGTAGCGCGGGCCGCTTTCCGGCGCATCGTCGTCCGGCCACAGCTGCGCGAGCACACGGGCGAACTGCACGCGCGCGAGTTCGCCGCCCGACAGCGTCGTCACGTCGCGGCCGACGAGCGCATCGGCGCCCGCGCGTTCGAGCGCGCTCCATGCGATGTCGCGGTCGCGATGCGACGTCGCACCGCTGCGCCGTGCATGCGGATAGCGGCCGAGCAGCACGATTTCGTCGACGCTGAACGGGAACGCCGGCTGCGCGGCCTGCGGCAGCACCGCGCGCAGGCACGCGAGCCGCGGCGCGTCGATGCGCGCGAGCGGTTCGCCGTTCAGCGTGATGTCACCGGTCACGCGCACGCCGTTCGGCGCGACGCTGCCGGTGAGTTCGCCGGCGAAGGTCTTCAGCAACGTGCTCTTGCCCGCGCCGTTGCGGCCAAGCAGCGCGGTCACGCGGCCGGGTTCGATCGACAGCGACAGGTCGCGCAGGATCGCATTGTGTCGACGGGCGACGTCGAGGTGATGGGCGGTCAGCATGGTCGTCGTGAGGGAAGGGTTAGCCGCCGAGCGCGCTGCGGCTCTTCCACAGCAGCGCGAGAAAGAACGGTGCGCCGAGCAGCGCGGTCAGCACGCCGAGCGGGATTTCGGCGGGTGCGGCAACCGTGCGCGCGGCGAGATCGGCGGCGAGCGTCAGCAGCGCGCCGAGCAGCGCGGCGCCGGGCAGCACAACCCGTTGGTCGGGACCGCACGCGAGGCGCACACAATGCGGCGCGACGAGCCCGATGAAGCCGATGATGCCCGCGCACGACACCAGTGCGCCGACCGCGAGCGCGACCGCGACGAGCACGCGCCGCTTCAGCCGCTGCACCGGTACGCCGAGATGCAGCGCCTCGGTTTCGCCGAGCTGCAATGCATTCAGTGCGTCGCGTTCGCGCGCGAGCAACACGCAGCCGATCGCGACGCACGGCGCGACGGCCGCCAGCGCGGACCATTGCGCGCCACCGAGGCTGCCGAGGCTCCAGAAAGTCAGCGAGCGCAATTGCGCGTCGTCCGCGACGAACGTGAGCAGACCGATCGCCGCACCGACCAGCGCGTTGATCGCGATGCCGGCGAGCAGCAGCAGCGGTAGCGCGAGACGGCCGCGCGACGCGGCGAGCCGGTACACGAGCGCCGCGACCGCGAGCGCACCCGCGAACGCGGCGACAGGCAACGCGGCCGCGCTCACGTGCGCGGCAAAAAGCGCGGGGCCGAGCACGATCATCGTCGTTGCGCCGAGCGCGGCACCGCTCGACACGCCGACGAGCCCCGGATCGGCGAGCGGGTTGCGGAACAGCGCCTGCATCGCGGCGCCGGTCGCGCCGAAGCCGCCGCCGACCAGCAACGCGAGCGCGACGCGCGGCGCGCGGATGTCGAACAGCACCGCGCGCGCCTGCTGCGCGGCCGCATTGCCGGTCAGCGCGGCCCAGGCTTCCGCGAGCGGAATGCGATAGGCGCCGACGCACAGCGCGACAACGGACATCGCGCACACGAGGCAGGCGAGCGCGGCCAGCACGAACGGCGCGAAGCGGCGCGACGTGCCGATGCGCGCGGCGCCGGAGCGCGATGCGGGCGACGATGCGGGGAAAGGCGAAGCGTGAACGGGCATCGGGGCAATCCGGAATCAGGCGAGCGCATCCGACAGGCGTCGGTGCAGGGTCGTGACGGCGAGCGGCAGGCGCGGGCCGAAGCCGAGCAGGAACAGCGCGTCAAGTGACACGACGCGCTGCGCGCGGCCGGCCGGCGTCGCGCCGAAGCCTGGCGTCGCGAGCAGCGCGGCGCGGCCGCCGACGGCCGCGAGCCCTTCGTCGGAGATCAGCACGACGTCGGGCGCGGCGGCTGCCAGCGCTTCGGTCGTCAGCGGCTTGTAGTGATCGAAGCCCTGCATCGCGTTGCGCGCGCCCGTGTAGCGGATCATCGCGTCGGCGGCCGTGCGCTGGCCGGCGACGAGCGCCTGGTTGCCGGTATGGTTCAGCACGAACAGCACGCGCGGCGGCTGCCCGCCGCCGGGCGCGCGGGCAGCGACTGCGTCGCGCGCGGCCTGCCAGTCGCGGTCGAAACGCTGCAGCAGCGCGGCGCCCGCGTCGCGCACGTCGAGCGCCTGCGCGACGCCCGTGATTTTCGCGCGCACCGATTCGACGTCGTGGCGCTCGTCGAACGTCGTCACCGCGACGCCGGCGCTTTTCACCTGCGCGATCGCGGTGGGCGGGCCGGCTTCCGCGGACGCGAGCACGAGATCGGGCCGTAGCGACAGCAGCCCCTCGGCCGACAGCGCGCGCTGGTAGCCGACCTTCGGCAGCCGTTTGGCTGCGTCGGGATACGTGCAGGTGGTGTCGGCGCCGACGAGCCGGTAGCGCGGCGTCTCGGCGCCACCGAGCGCGAACGCGGTTTCCGCGAGTGCGCCGCCGATCACGACCACGCGTTTCGGCGCCGCCGGCGCGACCTGGGCGAGCACGCTGCCGGGCAGCACGCCCGCGAGCACGCCGGCCGCCGCGCCCGCCAGCACCGCGCGGCGGCGCGGATCGAACGGTCGCGCGCTCACCGCGCGCCCCCGCGTGCCGCGGCCGGCAGCGTCGCGACGAGCGCGCGCCAGTCGTCGCGCTCGACCTTGCCGGGCTTGCGCTCGCCGAACAGCAGCGCGACGTGGTCGCCCTGCCGGTCGAACAGCTCGAGCGACGTGACGATGCCGTCGCTGGTCGGCTTCTTCACGACCCACGCGGCCGCGATCAGGTCTTCACGCACGTGCAGGTTGAAATCCGGGTCGAGCACGTTGATCCATGCGCCGACCTCGCGCACGTTCGCGACGGGGCCCGTATGGATCTGGATCATCCCCGCGTTGCCGACGAACACCATGATCGGCTGGCCGCTTGTTGCGGCCTGTTCGAGCACGTGACGCAGCGCATGTGCGGTTTCGACCGGATACGCGTATTGCGGATCGGCAAGGCGCAGCGCCTGCATGCGGCTCACACCGAAGCGTTGCGTGATGCCGAAGAACTGGTGCGTGTCGGTCATCGCGTCCCACGCGGCGCGGAAGCCCGCGACGTCGATCTCGGTGTCGGCGCGCTCGGGCGTTTTCGGTGCGGCGGGCGCGACCTCGAGCCCCGGCTCCTGCGACGGCGCACGCCAGCGCTCGACGAACGCGTCGTACGCGGCGTGGTCGCTGTGCGCGCGCAGGTAGACCTTGTGGATCGCATGGCCCTGCGCGTCGAAGAACTGGAGGCTCTTCAGCGGGCCGTGCGTGGTCTCGTCGCGCACCGCGAACGCCGACACCCAGTGACGATAGAAGATGCGCAGGTCGATATCGCCGAGTGCGAGGCCGACGGGGCCGTCGTGGCTCATCTGCGCATACTCGCCGTCCTTTTCGTGAACGGCCGTGTCGTTGCGCGTGAGCGCCATCACGCGGCCGAGGCGCGGCATTTCCTCGAACATCGCCGGAAAGCGTGCGTCGAGCCGCACGACGTGCTCGCCGACGAACGCGGCGAGCGCCTCGCCTTCGCTGACGCCGAGCGCCTGCGCGACGTCGCGGTTGCGCAGCTGGCGCTCGGTCTTGAGCTTGATGAACGCGTCGCGCAGCGCGGCGGCCGCGCGGGCCGGCGTGGCCGGTTGACCGGGAAGGGCGGATTGCATCATGTCGGACTCCTTCAAGTAACGGTTGGGGTGGCAGCGCGGGCGGCGCGCATCAGAAATCCACTTTCATGCTGACGGCGACCGTGCGTCCGGACGACGTATACGCATCGAGCACCTGCGAATCGGCCGCGATGCCGCGCACGTCCGACCAGTTCCAGTACTTCCGGTCGAACAGGTTGCGGATGCCGATCGTCGCGCTTACGTGCTTGTTGAAGCGGTAACCGCCGCGCAGGTCGACGACGAACGACGACGGCGGCGAGAAGCACGCCTTGTTCGAACAGTCGGACTTGTCGATGTCCTTGTCGCGTTTCGCGGCCTGGAACAGCAGGTCGGTCTGCACGTACCAGCGCTCGGTCGGCTCGTAGCGCACGCCGAACACGGCCGAGAACGGGTTGACGGTGTTGAGCGGCTGGCTGGCCGCACCGTTGTTCTGCGTCGAACCCTTCGTGAACGCCATCGCCGTCTTCAGCGTGATGCCGTTCGGCATCACCCATTCGGCGCGGCCTTCGAGGCCGTGGATCCGCGCGTCGGCGAAGTTCACGTACTGGAACACGAACGGGTCGGTTGGCCGGCCGCTGCCGGCGATCGTCGTGCGCGAGATGAAGTTGCGGTAGCGGCCGGTGAACGCGGCTGCGCTGTAGCGCACGACGCCGTAACCGGTGCCTGCCTTGCCGCGCAGGCCGGCTTCGAACGTGTCGCTCGTCTCGGGCTTCAGGTTCGGGTTGCCGATCGACGTGTAGCCGTACACCGGGTTCGAGAAGCTGCTGTTCACCTGGTCGGGCGTCGGCGCGCGGAAGCCGTGCGCGTACTGCACGTACGGAATGACCGCGGGCGTGATCTCGTAGAGCACGGCGACGCGCGGCGACAGTTCGTTCGCGATCGTCGACACGGCCTTGCCGGTGAACAGCGGATCGTTCTCGGTCGGGCTCAGCCGGTACGTGTCGAAGCGCAGGCCCGGCGTGACGAGCAGGCGGCCGTAGCCGATCTGGTCCTGCACGAACGCGCCGAACAGCGTGTAGTCGGTGTCGGGGAATGCCTTGTTCGGGAATGCTTCGCCGACGCCCGGCACCGTGCCGTCGCGCATGTTCGTCACGCGCGACACGCTGCCGTCGACGCCGTACAGCAGCTTGTGTGCGAACGGGCCGGTCGCGAAGCCGCTTTCGGCGAATGCGGAACCGCCGAACGTGCGCTCCTTGTACTGGTTGTCGCGCGAACGCGAAGCCGCCCGGCCGCGCGTCTCGAACGCGTACTGGTCCTGCTTCGCGTCCTGGTAGTAGAACTGCACGTGCGCGGTCTGGAACCAGCGGAACGCGTCGTCGCGGAAGTCGTAGTCGACGCTGAAGCGGTTGCGCTCGAGCCGGTCGTAGGTGGTGAGGCCGAGCGTGGTCGGCGGGCTGATTGCCGACAGCACGTCGGTGCTCACGCGGCGCTGCACCGTTTCGGCGGTGAACTTGATCGTGTCGCGGGTGGTCGGCGTCAGCACGAGCTTGCCGAGCAGCGATTCCGAATAGACGTCCTGCGGGTTCGACGTGGTGCGCAGCGTGCTCGCCGAGTTGTTGCTGCCGCGCGTGTCGACCTCGTGGCCGCGCCGGCCATCGGCGATGATCATCCCCTGCACGCGATCGTTGCCGCCCGCGGCCGACATGGTTGCGCCGACGCTGCGGTCGGCCGAGTCGTAGCTCGGCCGGAACGAGAAGTAGTAGGGCTTGTTGTAGATCGACAGCAGGTCGCGCGGATCCTTCGTGATGAAGTTCACCGCGCCGGTCAGGCCGTCGCTGCCGTAGAGCGCCGAGGCCGGCCCGCGCAGGATCTCGATGCGCTTGAGCGTGTCGAGATCGGCGTAGTCGCCCCGCCCCGCTTCGAGCGGGCCGAATGAAAACGCATTCGGCAGGCGGATGCCGTCTTCCATCAGCAGCACGCGATTGCCTTCGAGGCCGCGGATGTTGATGCTCGAATCGCCGTCGCGGCCGCCGCCGAGCGCGGCGCTGCCGGGCCGGTATGCAGTGCGGCGCACGGTGACGCCCGGCTCGTAGCGCAGTGCGTCCTTGATGTTGGTGGCCTGCTGTTCTTCGAGATCCTCGTCGGTGATCACCGAGACGGACGCAGCCGTGCGGCTCGCGGCCGTGGCCGTGCGGTTGGCCGTGACGGTGACGGGGTCGAGCAGCGCCGCATCGCCGCGCGTGGACGCGGCGACGAGGATGGTGGAAGGCGGGGTGGCGCCTTGCGGCGTCGAATCGGCGTGAGCCGAGGCGGCGGACAGGCCGAACGCGCCGAACAGCGCGGCACAGATCGGCCGCCGCGCCAGCGTATAGCAATGCACAGGTGGTCTCCCATTGATGATGACAAGCCCGAAGGCTGGCTGGGTGACGCGTTCACCTGGCTGGCCCGCCCGCGCACGGAAGGCGGCGAGCGGCGAATTGAAAGGCAACTGATAACTTTGTCAGTGTAAATGAGAATTATTATCAATACAAGAACGGAACGCGGCGCGCGTGGGTGAGCGCTTACCTGCGCGGCCCGGGCGAGCCGCGGCGGGAAATTCGGGAGAAACGCGGGCCCGGCTAGGCGAGGGCTTCGATGCGGATCAGCAGGTTGCGCGCATGCGTGATGAACGCGTCGTGCGTCGCGCGATCGCTGTGACTTTCGAGGCCGGCCTGTTCGGCGAACGCGATCTGTTCGGTGTAGAGGTCGACGAGCGCACGGCGTGCGTCAGGGGGAAGCGCGCGGATCATCGACACGATCAGCAGTTCCTGCGCGCGAAGCGTGCCGGACAGCGTCTGGACGTTCATGCTGGCCTCCATCGGACGATGCGGCGGCGAGCCGCTCTTTCCATACTAGGCGGTCGGCGTACGCAGCGCAGGCGCAGTGTTGGCCATGAGGAGGCGGAACGCGATTCGACGGGGCAATCGAGGGCGCCGTTGCGCGACGCGAAACGCGCCGCGCGCGGCCGGGCACCGTGAATCGAAGCGTGCAGGGATGCGAATGGAATCAGCCGGCCGTCGTCGCGGCCTGCGCATCGCGCACGACCTGTGCGACGCGTTCGACGAACTCGACGTCGACGCTCGACAGCGCTTCGCGCTTGCCGTCGGGCATCTCGACCATCAGGCGATAGGTGATGTCCTGCGTGGCCCACGCGAGATAGCCGACGACGGCGAGCATCACACCGACGACGAGCGCGGCGCTCGATCCGGCGATGCCGCCTGCGACGGCGGCGGCCGCGCCGATCAGCGAGATCAGCGACGGTACGAGGCGGTTCTTCGGAATCTTGACGACATCGACCTGGCGGATGTCACGCAGTGCGAATACCTGGCCGGCGGCCGACAGGCCGTTGCGTGTGATCATCACGCCACGTTCGTTGAATGCGTTTTCCATCGTGTGTTGCGTGGACGAAAACGCGCAGCGTAGCAGGTTTCGTTGCTGCATCAAACGAGACCGACTGCCGCACGACGCGTGCGGCATGGCCGAAAGGCGGAAAGTGGGTGAAGCGGGAAGGGGTTCAGAACTGCAGCCTGCCGTCGCCGTACAGCCGGCCCGGCACGTGCGATGCGACGGCCTCGGCGATCTCTTCGTCGGTCGATTCGGCCGGCACGATCTGGCGCCGCGCGGGCGCGTCGAGATGCATCGTCCATTCGACGAGGCGGTACGGGCGGCCCCACGGGCGCTGCATTTCGACCGATACGCGGCAGCTCTGGACCGGCATCGAGTGTTGGCACGTCAGAATCGCGTGCAGATGGCTGAAAACGGTATCTTCGATCATCATGGCCTCCGATCCTGTCTTGTGGGCTATCGATGGCGGCGCCGTCGGTGTATCAAAAAAAAAGCCGCCGATGCTCAGGCGGCCAACAGGGGGGGTGAGAGCATCCTCTCAGCCCAGAATTAAGCGAAACTTAAAAGCACATAAAAAAGCGCCCCGCGTGGAGCGGGGCGCTTCTTGCCGTCGTGATCCGCGAGTTAAGCGGATGCTTTAGAACTTGTGACGGATACCGATACGTGCGGCGATCTGGTTCTTCGAACCCGTGCCCGACGTATTGAAGTAGCTCGTGCTCGAGCCGATCTGCGCTTGCACGCCCTTGCCCGATGCCTGCTGGTACACGACCAGGCCGTACACGTCCGTACGCTTGCTGAGTGCGTAGTCGGCGATACCGTTGACCTGGTTCCAGTGCCACGAGTTGCCGCTCTGCGTTGCGTTCGTGTACGTGTAGCCGAGGCCGCCCGACAGAGCCGGCGTGAATGCGTACTTCGCGCCTGCTTCATACGCGTTGTAGAACGTGCCGCCCGCGCCCGAAACGGTCGAGAACTGCGTACGCGTCCACAGCAGCCATGCCGTTGCCGGGCCCCAGACGTAGCGGCCACCGACGCCGTACGTGCGCAGGTCGCGGACGTTGCCCGTGCTCAGGTTCGCGATCGACGTCGAGAAGGCCGGCGTCGACTGGCTCGGGAAGCGGATGTCCGTGTAGGCTGCGCCGACCGACAGCGGGCCGTTCGCGTAGTTCAGGCCGAAGCTGTATGCGCGCGACGAGCCTGCCGTCGTCGTCGTGCCCGACGTCGTCGCGGCTGCGCCGGCGAAGTCCGTCGAGTTCGAGAAGCCGTACAACGCGCCGAACGTGAAGCCCGAGTAGTTCGCGCTCTGGAACTTCACGGCGTTGTTGATGCGGCTCGACGTGAGCTGGTCGATGTCGTTCACGTGGTACGCGTAGTTACCCGCGACCGTGTTGCCGCCCGTCGAGTAGTTCGAGCCGAGGATGTCGGTCGAGAACGAGTACTGACGGCCGAACGTGACCGTGCCGTATTGCGATTGGCTCAGGCCGACGTAGGCCTGGCGACCGAAGATCGCGCCGCCCTGGCCGAGCGTGCCGTTGCCGCTGTTGAAGCCGTTTTCGAGCACGAAGATCGCCTTCAGGCCGCCACCGAGGTCTTCGGTGCCGCGCAGGCCCCAACGGCTGCCTTGGGCAACGCCGTCGTCATACTTGAACAGCTTGCCCGTGCCGCCGTTGGCGGTCTTGCTGTGGTTCACGTAGCTGATACCGGCATCGATGACGCCGTACAGGGTCACGCTGCTTTGTGCGTGCGCCGTGCCGGCCGTTGCTGCCAGGACGGCGATGGTCAACAGTTTCTTGTTCAAAGGATTCTCCGAGCGAATAAATGGCGTGTCCAGTTGCGGTTCCGGCGCTCTCTATGGGCGCTTTCACGTACCGGCGGCAACTTTATCGGCGGGTCACGTAATGAATATGACAGCGACTGTCATATGAAGAATGTGTGGCGCCGATGCGACACTGAATTCTGCCCGCTTGTATAGTCGGTGGTTATACCGATTCAGACTGAGATTCGATCGAAATCAGGAATATGCACATGAAATAAGCTTGGTTGGTGGCGTTCCGGCCCCATGCCACGATCCGTGTTCCAACAAACGACACGGGACAAGAGGACACCATGCGACGTTCATTCCTGACCGGCCTCGGCGCACTCGCCGCCGCGCTGGCATTCGCGGCGCCCGGCGCGCACGCCGATTCGCAAACGCTGAAGATCGGCACGATGAGCGGCCCCGACGCGCAGATCTGGACCGAAGTGACGAAGGTCGCCGCGCGCGAAGGCCTCGCGATCAAGGTCATCGAATTCAACGATTACGTGCAGCCGAACGCGGCGCTCGATTCGGGCGACCTCGACGCGAACGGCTTCCAGCACCAGCCGTTCCTCGACAGCCAGATCAAGCAGCGCGGCTACAAGATCGTGAACGTCGGGCTCACCTACACGGCGCCGATGGGTTTCTACTCGAAGAAGCTCAAGTCGCTGAAGGACTTGCCGGTGGGGGCGAAGGTCGGGATCCAGAACGATCCGTCGAACGGCAACCGCGCGCTGTTGCTGCTGCAGAAGTACGGGGTGATCAAGCTGAAGGCGGGCGCCGGCACGAACGGCGTGAACGCGACGCCGCTCGACGTGGCCGAGAACCCGAAGAAGATCAAGATCGTCGAACTCGACGCCGCGCAGCTGCCGCGCGCGCTGCCCGACGTCGATGCCGCGTCGATCAACACCGACTACGCGGTGAAGGCCGGTCTCACGCCGGTGAAGGATGCGATCGCGATCGAGGACCTGCGCGGCCCGTACGCGAACCTGATCGCGGTGCGTGCTCAGGACAAGGACAAGCCGTGGGTGAAGAAGCTCGTCGCGGCCTATGAATCGGACGACGTGCGCAAGTTCATCGACCAGAAGTTCGGCGGCGCGATCGTGCCGGCGTTCTGAACGGTTCCACGTACCGGATGGCCGGATCTCGACGATCCGGAAAGCAAATCGCCCGCGCAAGCGGGCGATTTCGTTGGGGCGAGCGGGTGTGCGTGATACGCGCCGGGGCCCGGCGCGCACACCGGCCGCTCAGGCCGACAGCAGCGAACCCGTGCGGATCGCGGTCGCGCCGGCAATCCGCGCGACCTCCATGCCGGCCGTCGCGAAGCGCACGATCTGGCGCGCGTACAGCACGCCCGACACGCTGCTCTTCAGCGTGACGACGCGATCGGTCAGCGGATCGACGATGTCGGCCACGGCCTCGCCGGCCTCGATCATCACGCCGACCGGCGTGCGGAACACGATCACGCCCGATACCGGCGCGACGAGCGGATCGGTGCCTGCGAGCGGCGTGGCCGGATGCGCGAGCGGCGGCAGCGGCGCCGGCTTGCCGTCGACGACACCGCGCTCGGTCAGGTATTCGACGATTGCCTGCGCGTCCTTTTCGGCGAATTCGTACGACACGTCGCGCTCGCTGCGCAGCTCGATCGTGACGGAAATCGCGCCGTTCGGGATCGGGTAGCGGTCGCCGAAGCGGTTGCGCAGATCCGACCAGCAGAAGCTGTGGATCTCGTCGAACGGGTTGCCGACCGAATTCAGCGCGAGCAGCGACGCCTGCGCGTCGAGATAGCGCGACAGCGGCTCGACGTCCGGCCACAAATCGGGATTCGTGTAGAGGTGCATCACCGCATCGCTGTCGCAGTGCAGGTCGAGCACGATATCGGCGTCGAACGACAGCTTCTGCAGTGCGAGGCGCTGCGAGTCGAGCTCGGTGCGCGGCTTCTGCTCGTCGAGCGCTTCGCGCATCGCGGCGCGCACGGCGACGAGGTTGTGCTGTGCGTCGTTCGTCAGGCGGCTTTCGACGCGCGGCAGCACGAGTGCCGCGAGATCGTAGAAATTGCGGTTGAAGTTCTGCATCGAGCCGAGCTCGAAGCGGCCGAGGTGATCGCCGAACACGTGTTGCGACAGGCCGATCGGGTTCGGCACGGGAACGATGACGACTTCGCCGCGCAGCTTGCCGGCCGTCTCGAGCGCGGCGATCTTGCGGCGCAGCAGCGTGGCGACCAGCATGCCGGGCAGTTCGTCCGCGTGCAGCGACGACTGGATATAGACCTTCTTGCCGCCGCGCGGGCCGTAGTGAAAGCTCGTGATCTGGCGTTCGGTACCGACGGCGGGGGAAATCAGCGGATGGGTCTGCGTTTGCATGATGGGGGAGTGCGGCGCAGCCGCGAATGATCCGGTGTGCGTGGAAGATCGATTGTACGTTGCCTTCATCACCGCCATCAAACCGGCGCCAGAACACGCCGATTTTCGTTGAGAATCATCAGGTTGGTGCGAAAAAAATAACGCTGCCGGCGCCGCGCGGGCAAAAAAAACGGGCTCCTTGCGGAGCCCGTTCGTGCCGAACCGAAGCGTGTGCTTGGCTGGCGGATTACTTGCCGTAGACGTCGAAATCGAAGTACTTCTTCGCGATCTTCTCGTACGTGCCGTCCTTGCGCATGCCGGCGATCGCGCCGTCGATCTTCGTCTTCAGGTCGGCGTCTTCCTTGCGCAGGCCGATGCCGGCGCCGTTGCCGAGCGTCTTCGGATCGTCGATGTCCTTGCCGGCGAAATCGAAGTTCGCGCCGCGCGGGGTCTTCAGGAAGCCGATTTCGGCCTGCACCGCGTCCTGCAGCGCGCCGTCCAGACGGCCGGAGATCAGGTCGGCGTAGACCTGGTCCTGGTTCTGGTAAGGCACGACGTTCACGCCCTTCGAGGCCCAGTACGTCTTCGCATAGGTTTCCTGGATCGTGCCCTGCTCGACGCCGACCGACTTGCCCTTCAGCGATTCAGCCGTCGGCATCAGGCCCGTGCCCTTCTTCGTGACGAGGCGCGTCGGCGTGTTGAACAGCTTCGCCGAGAAGGCGATCTGTTCCTGACGCGCCGGCGTCATCGACATCGACGACAGCACGCCGTCGAACTTGCGGGCCTTCAGCGCCGGGATCATCCCGTCGAAGTCGTTTTCGATCCACACGCATTTCGCGTTCATGCGGCGGCAGATTTCGTTGCCGAGATCGACGTCGAAACCCACAACCTTGCCGTCAGCGCCTTTCGATTCGAAAGGCGGGTAGCTTGCGTCGACGCCGAACCGCACGGTCGACCAGTCCTTCGCGTACGCGCCGCCGGCCGATACGGCGAGCAGGGCAACGGTCACAGCCGCAAGAATCTTTTTCACTCGGTGACTCCTCGTTTTGTTCGATGGGTGCGCGGTTGTGCCGCGCCGTAAGCATTCGGTCCGCCGCGGCTTCGCGTCGGACTGTCCGTTTCGCCCGCCCAATGCGGGCGCGCGACGTGCGCAAGATTATCAAGACAAAATACCGGCAGGGCGCCTAGGACAAGCCCCGATACCGGGCCCGGCGGCGGCGCGTCGGGTGCGCCGCCGTTTCACACACATGAACGATTCAGCCGAGCGTTTCGTTGACCGCACGCTGCAGGCACGTGACGAATTGCGTGACGGCGGGCGTGGGCAGCAGGTCGCGGCGCGCAATGATCGACAGGTCGAAGCGCGGCATGCTTTCGTCGAGTTCGGCCGTGCGGATGCCGAGCGGCGCCACCATCGTGGCGAGCGGGCGCGTGAAGCAGCCGATCACGTCCGAGCGCGCGACGAGCCCGAGCGTCACCGCGAACGACATCGGCGAGCGCAGCAGGCGCTTCGGCAGCGGTAGCCCGTGCGCCTCGAACATGCCGACCATCACGCTGTGCGGGAACTGCTCGGCGCCGACGGTGACGATCCACTCGGCGTCGAGCAATTCCTCTAACCGGCGTGCGTGCGCAAGCGGGTGACCTTCGCGCATCACGACGGTGAATTCGGTCGACAGCAGCGGCGATTGCGTGAAATCGCGGTCGAGCGCGGGCACATGGTGCATCGCAGCGATGTCGAGCGTGCCGTTGCGCAACTGCGCGAGCGCGTCGGGCACCGTCACTTCCTCGAGATGCAGGCTCACGTTCGGCATCGACTGGCGGAATGCCGTGACTGCGCGCGGCAGCGCCGTCAGCGCGATCGACGGCATCGTGCCGACCGCGACGCGCCCCGACATCTCGCCTTTCACCTGCTCGACGGCCTCGACCGTGCGGCGGATATCGCCGAGCAGTTGCTCGGCGCGCGGCAGCAGAGCATGGCCGCACGCGGTCAGCTCGACGCCGCGGACGCTGCGCGCGAGCAGCTCCGCGTTGAGTGCCGTTTCGAGCTCGCGGATCGTATGCGTGATCGCGGGCTGCGTGACGCCGAGTTCGCGCGCGGCGGCGCGCAGGCTCTTGTGATGCGCGGCGGAGACGAACGCCTGGAGCTGCGCGATGTTCAGGGGGTTGCGGATGCGGGTCATCGATCGGGTCCGGTTGGCGCGATACTGCGGCGGGCAGCGTGGTGTGGCGGATTTCGGTAGCGATCCTGACGGTTGCGTGCGCATGGTTTTGCGCCGCGACAGCGAAGTATCGCGAGCCAGGGTGCGGCGGGAAGCGACGAGGTGGTCATCATGCGCCGGATCGCGCACGGAACGTCCGGCGATACCGCTGCGGCGACGTGCCGACGATGCGCGCGAACCGTTCGCGAAACGCGGTGACCGAACCGAAGCCGGCCTCCGTCGCGACATGCTCGATCGACAGCTCCGTGACTTCCAGCAACTGCTGCGCGTGCCTGACGCGCGCGGTCTGCAGCCATTGCCGCGGCGACGTGCCGGTCTGCTCCTGGAAGCGCCGTGTCAGCGTGCGCACGCTCGTCGACGCCTGGCGGGCCATTGCGTCGAGCGTGAGCGGCTTGCGCAGGTTGGCCTGCAGCCAGTCCATCAGGCCTTGCAGGCCGTCGGTGCCGCTCGGCCATTCCGGCGCGATGAACTGCGCCTGCCCGCCTTCGCGGACGCGCGGCGCCACTGCGCAGCGCGCCGCGTCGACGGCGACTGCCGCACCGTAGTCGGCCTGGATCATGTGCAGGCACAGATCGAGGCCGGCCGCCGCGCCGGCCGACGTCAGGATCTGCCCGTTGTCGACGAACAGCACGTTCGGGTCGACCGCCACGCGCGGATAGCGGCGCGCGAGTTCGGCGGCCGCGAGCCAGTGCGTCGTCGCGCGCAGGCCGTCGAGCAGCCCGGCTTCCGCGAGCACGAACGCGCCGCTGCAGATCGATGCGATCCGGCAACCGCGCACGGCCGCCGCGCGCAGCGCCGCGATCACGTGGCGCGACGTGGGCGCGAGCGGTATGGACGTGCCGGGAACGACGATCGTATCGGCATCGGCGAGCGCGTCGAGGCGAAACGGGGGGCGCAGGTCGAACAGGTCGCCGGTGACATGCGCGTGCTCGCTGCACACGCGGACGCGGTACGGCTGCGCCACGTTGGGCGAGCGCACGCGCGCGAAGGTATCGCACGCCATGCCCAGATCGAACGGGACGACATCGGGCAGGGCGAGCACGGCGACCGTATGCATGGCGTTCAGGGGCGTGGCCAGAATCCGTCTAAAGATGTCATTTTAGCCAATGGCCCGGAACGACACCACACGCGACAATCGTTGTGGACCAACCTGGAGACTGCCGATGCAACAAGACGATCGCAATGCGCTGCGGAACCTGCAATACCTGTCGTTGCTGGAGGCGACCACGCTCGTCGTGCTGGTGTGCGTTGCCGTGCCGCTCAAGCACCTGGCCGGTTACCCGGCCGCCGTCTCGATCATGGGCCCGGTGCACGGCATCGCGTTCGCGATGTACGTGTGGGCGGTCGTCGGCACCGCGTCGAGCGGGCTGTGGAGCAAGGCCGAAGTCGCGCGGCTCGTGCTCGCGGCCGTCGTGCCGTTCGTGGGCCTGACGAGTGCCGGATGGATCGCGCGCAGGAGGAACGCGCAATGATCTACCTGTGGCTCAAGGCCGTACATGTCGCCGCCGTCGTCACGTTCGTCGGCGGCCTGCTGATGCTGTCCGTCGGCGTGCGCATCGCCAACCTCGCCGTGCATCGCGCGGTGCGGCGCTGGGACCGAACGGTGACGGCACCCGCGCTCGGGCTTGTGTGGATCGCGGGGATCGCGCTCGCGCTGAACGGTCACTGGTTCGGCGCGGCGTGGCTGTCGGTGAAGCTCGTGGTGGTCGTCGCGCTGTCGGCGCTGCACGGGATTCTGGCCGGCACGCTGCGGCGCATGGAACGCGACGATCTCGTCGTCGTGCCGGCGCCCTGGCTCGGGCAGGCAGCGGGTGCGGTCGTGGCCGCGACGGCGATCGTCGTCGGGCTGGCCGTGGTCAAGCCGTTTTGATGCGCAGGCTGGCCCTCGGCAGAGACAGGCCCTAAGCCAGCGCCATCTCGACCGCCGCCAGCGTGCGGCGCCGAATCCAGCCGCTCGCCATCCGGATCGTGAGCCAGTACGGCATGAACAGCAGCCGCGTGCGGGCGGTCGGGCAATGCACGAAGGTTTCGGTGCGCAGCATGTGTGCACCCGATGCCAGCCCGACGACCTCGAAGCGGAGCACCAGTTTCGCGTCGCGCGGGTCGTCGTGCTGCACGAACGCGGCCGCGTCGGCGATCGTCAGCACGCCGAGGTCCGGACGCCAGAAGCGGCCGACGAGGCCGAGCGACAGCGACCGGTCGTCGCGATGCAGCGGCGTGAACGCATGGAGGCCGAAGCGTTCGCGTTCACCGCGCGGGGTGCCGTGGCGCAACGACGCGGCAAGTGCTACGGGGAATTCGCGGACGTTGAGCAGCGCATCGACGACTGGATCCGTGCGCATGTCGAGCGCGGCGACTGCGTCGATGATGCGTGCCGGAGTGGCATCGATCGGCTTTGATTCATGCACTTCGTGGAAGCCGAACGACGGGATGAACGGCGGCTTGCGCGCCGAGGTCCGGGTGCTCGATTCGGAGACGATGCCGAGCGCGTTCATGGGGGCTCCTGGAGGCAAAGCACGATCGTAGCATCGGGTGCGGATTCGCGCCGCGCCGTTTCCGCGACGTGCGCCGCATCCACAAAAAAAGCCTGGAAACTTGCGTTCCCAGGCCTGGAGACCATCAACGATGATGGTGGAGGAGACGATGTCGTCCCGATGCGCGCCGTCCTTCTGCCGGCGACGTCGCGCACGATTCGCGGTCAGATCGCCCAGCCGCCGAGATAGAACGTGACGAGCACGGCCGCGATGAGCACGGTGCCGACGTTGAGCTTGCGGAATTCGCCGCTGGCGATGCGGCCGATCACGAGCGTCGAGAAGCCGAGCATGATGCCCGTCACGATGTTCGCGGTCAGCACGATGAACACCGCGCACACGAGGCCCGACATCGCGTCGACCATGTCGTCCATGTGCAGCTTGCTCACGCTGCCGAGCATCAGCAGGCCGACGTACATCAGTGCCGGTGCCGTGGCGTACGACGGCACGAGGCCCGCGAGCGGCGAGAAGAACATCACGACGAGGAACAGCAGGCCGACCACGGCGGCCGCGAGGCCCGTCTTCGCGCCGGCGGCCACGCCGACGCTCGACTCGATGTAGGCCGCCGCCGGCGCGCCGCCGAGGAAACCGGAGAAGATCGAGCTGAGCGAATCGGCGGTCAGCGCACGGCCGCCGTTGATGATGCGGCCGTTCTCGTCGAGCTGGCCGGCTTGCCCGGCGACCGCGCGGATCGTGCCGGTCGCGTCGAACACGGCGGTCATCACCAGCGCCAGCACGCTCGGCAGCACGGCCATCGACAGTGCGCCCTTGATGTCCATCGCGCCGATCAGCGACGCATGGCCAGGTGCGCTCAGCGACGGCAGTGCGAAGATGCCGTGGTATTTCACGCTCGGATCGAAGATCAGGCCGAACACCGAGATCGCGATCACGACGAGCAGGATGCCGCCCGGCACGCGACGCTTCTCGAGGCCGAAGATCGCTGCGAGGCCGATGACCGACATGATGACCGGGAACGCGGTGATCTGGCCGAGCGAGACCGGCAGGCCGGCGCCCGGGTTCTTGATCACGAGGCCGACGTCGTTCGATGCGATCAGCAGCAGGAACAGGCCGATGCCGATCCCGGTGCCGTGCGCGACGCCCGCGGGCAGGTTGCGCAGGATCCACGAACGCACGCCGGTGACCGAAATGCCGGTGAACACGAGGCCCATCAGGAACACGGCGCCGAGCGCGACCGTCGGATGCAGGCCCTTGCCGAGCACGAGGCCGAACGCGGTGAACGCGGTCAGCGAGATCGCGCAGCCGATCGCGATCGGCAGCTTCGCCCACAGGCCCATCAGCAGCGAACCGAATGCGGTCGTGAGGCAGACCGCGACGAACACGGCACTCGTGTCGAAGCCGGCCTTGCCGAACATGCCGGGAACGACGAACACGGAATAGACCATCGCGAGGAAGGTCGTGACGCCGGCAATGATCTCGCGGCGCTGTGTGCTGCCGCGCGAAGAAATGCCGAAGTACCGGTCGATGACTCCCTTGGTGCCAAAGTCAGTTTCTTCCGCGCCGACGCCGACCGTCGGCTGCACCGGGGTATCACTCATGAGCTTGCTCCTTTATCAGCATGCTGAAACGGCCCGTAGCGAACCGTCGTCAGGGTGTCTCGAATCTAGTTGGGATTGTCGGCAACGTCGTGGGGACGAATGACGCGTGATCCGTGTCGTTACGTGTGAATCGAAACGATCGCGAGGGTGTCGCGTCGTGCGACGCGTTGTGTTGTCGACCCCGTCACGTGTGCTTTGCCGTAGCGAAGGTTAGGCGAACCGCCCATCACGTCCCATTGGGGGAAGAGCATGCAGCGCATGTCTCAGCGCTTATATCGGCGTGCAACGGGGCTCCGTCGCGATAACACGCGTGTATACGCCTAGTTCGAATCCGTTAAGGCGATTATTTGAATGCGGGGTCGACGGGCAGGGGGAAGCGGGGGATGCATCTGAAATTACAAAGATCTTTCATTGGGGCCGGGCAGGCCGGTGGAAACAGGGGCCGGTGACGGGATTCGGCATCGCGTGCAACCCGCATTCGGACGATAGCGCCAGCGCGCTGGGGCGGTTTTCGTCCTCGCCCCGGACTCAATTGTGCGCGAGATGGTCGAGATATGCGCTGAACATGTCGGCCATCGCGGTCGAATAGGCGTCGATTTCCGCCGGCGTGCGTGCGGTTTCGGAGAACACCTTTCCGCCCGACGTGAGCGTCGTCATGATCAGCTCGCAAGCGAGCGCATGCGTGGTGTCGGACACGTCGGGCAGCGCTTCGCGCATGAACGCGCCGAAGGCCCGGTTGCCCTCGGCCCTCGCTTCCTGTGCCTCGGGGGCGTCGCGATAGAGGGGCGCCGCGTCGTCGAGCGCAATGCGCATGCTCGCCTCGTCGCATTCCGAACGGATGAATGCATGCACGGCGGTGCGCAGCCGCTCGGGCGGCGTCTTCCGCGTGTCTTGCAGTATCCCGCACAGCATCTCGAACGTCTGCCGCCATTCGTCGCGCTGCAGCCGGAACAGCACGGACGCCTTGTTCGGGAAGTACTGGTACAGCGAGCCGACGCTCACGCCCGCGCGTTCGGCGACGCGCGCCATCGTGAAGCGCCGCGCGCCTTCGGTGGCCAAAACCTGAATAGCAGCCTGGAGGACGTCTTCAACGAGACGGGTCGAGCGGGCCTGTTGAGGCTGCTTGCGCGTGGCGATCGGGGCGTTTCGACGGTCGGTCATGGGCGGTCTGCCAATGCGAATAGTAAAACCTGAATAGTTCGTCATATTCTAGTCGGGCGCACTGACGCACTCAACCTGACACCGGAGATCCGCATGACCACCCTGATTCACGACCCGCTGGCGTCGCTGCTCGCACGCCTGTTCGACGAAGCCGACGCCTCGTCGCCCGCGACGAGCCCGGACTTCGCCAGCCTGTCGCGCGACGAGCAAGCGCGGCTGATGCGCAGCAAGACCGACTACACCGATCTGTATGCGCGCCTGAAGGACTATCCGCTCGCGGTGTCGCGCGAGACGGGCACGCTGCTGTACATGCTCGTGCGCAGCAGCGGCGCGCGGTCGATCGTCGAATTCGGCACGTCGTTCGGCATTTCGACGCTGCATCTCGCGGCCGCGCTGCGCGACAACGGCGGCGGCCGGCTGATCACGAGCGAATTCGAGCCGTCGAAGGTCGCGCGTGCGCGGGCGAACCTGGCGGCGGCCGGGCTCGCCGATCTCGTGGAGATCCGCGAGGGCGACGCGTTGCGCTCGCTGGCCGCCGATCTTCCGGAAACGGTCGACCTGCTGCTGCTCGACGGTGCGAAGGCGCTGTATCCCGAGGTGCTTGCACTCGTCGAGCACCGGTTGCGGCCCGGCGCGTTCGTGGTTGCGGACAATGCCGATTTCAACCCCGACTATCTCGCTTACGTGCGCGCGCCGGCGAACGGTTATCTGTCGGTGCCGTTCGGCGGCGATGTCGAGCTGTCGATGCGGATCGGCTGAGCGCAGCGATACACGAACGACGGCGTGCATCCGTGCATAAAGAATAGGATGACTGATCAATTGGTTGCATGAAGGAAAACGCCGCGACGGCGCCCGACGCTTCGGGCGCCGCCGTGCGTTACTTCAGGAACACGTAGCGCGCGAAATACGGAAAGCGGCCGATCGCATGCTCGGTCGAACACGCGGCATCCGGAGGCGTGCCGCCCGCGGTATCGAGCCGCTGCACAAAGCGCACGCCGGCGAGCGTGCCGGCCGTGGCCTTCGCGTCCGTTGCGGCCGGAGTCGCTGCGAGCAGGAGTTGCGGAATGCTGCCCGGGTGTGCACTCGGCGCTTCCGCGAGCTTCTTGCCGGTGATGCGGCTGCCGTCGGGCGCTTCCCATGACGGCCCCGTGCCGTGCCGGACGACGAGCGTGCCGCCGGCGTCGAACAGCATCGCTTCCGGGTGCTGGAACACCCACACGAGCTTGTGTCCGGCATCGTAGTCGCACGTGTAGACCTGTATGCCAGCCGCAGTCGTCGACAGCACGGGCGTGGCCGGCTGCGGCGGCGCGAGGCCGGCGGAGTCGTCGGCGCGGGCGGACGACGCGCAGAAGGCGAGTGCAACGCAGGCCACGGCGGCCGGCAGCATGGGGCGTTTCGGGAAGCGGCTTCGCATGGCGAGGCATCCTTTCAGGTCGGGTGACGGGCATACGTCGACGAACCCGTAAACGCTAGACGCCAATTGCACCGATTGCAATGCGCAAATGGCAATCGTGACGATAGCCGTTGCGATTGCGCGCGGCCCGGGATGCGCGGTCGTTGGTTGACGCGGCCGCGCATGCCCGCTTCAACCTCAAACCGAGCCAACCGGCGTCGGTGCATGCGCGGCAATCAGGTGCTCGGCCTTCAGCGTATCCCACAGTTCGGCCGGGATCGACACCGCCGCGAGACGCAGGTTGTCGTCGATGCGGTCGGGCCGGCTTGCGCCGGGGATCGCGGCCGCGACAGCCGGGTGTGCGAGCGAGAATTGCAGCGCCACCGCGCGGACATCGACGCCGAATCGTTCGCAGATCTGGCGGATGCGCGCGACGCGGTCGAGCATGGCCGGTGTGGCCGGCTGATACTCGTAATGGGTTCCACCCGCCAGCACACCCGAGTTGTACGGGCCGCCGACGATGATCCCGAGCCCGCGCGCGGCGCTTTCCGGCATCAGCCGTTCGAGTGCGCCTGCATGATCGAGCAGTGTGTAGCGGCCGGCCAGCAGGAAGCCGTCGGGGTCCGCGCGTTCGAGCGCGAGTTCGCACGGCTCGACGCGGTTCACGCCGAGCCCCCACCCCTGGATCACCTTCTCGTCGCGCAGCCGCGTAAGCGCCCGGGCCGCGCCCGACATCGCGATGTCGAACACGTCGCGCCATGCGTCGCCGTGGAAATCGACGGCCGGATCGTGAATCCACACGGTGTCGAGCCGGTCGGTGCGCAGCCGCTTGAGGCTCGCGTCGATCGAGCGCAGCGTGCCGTCTTCGGTGTAGTCGTAGACGATCCTGTTCGGCAGTCCGTGGCGGAACAGGCCGCCCTTTTCGCCGAGATCGCGCTGCGATGCGTCTTCGTGTTCGTCGAGGACGAGCCGGCCGACCTTGGTGCCGAGCGAATACGCGTCGCGCGGGCGCCCCGCGAGCGCTTCGCCGAGACGCATCTCGGCGAGGCCGGCGCCGTACAGCGGCGCGGCGTCGAAGTAGCGAATGCCGGCATCCCAGGCCGCATCGACCGTGGCCAGCGCTTCTTCGTGCGGGATGTCCCGGTACATGTTGCCCAGCGGTGCGGTGCCGAAGCCCAGGCGGGAAGGGAGTGTGATTCTCATCTGCAGTCTCGCTGTGAGCCGGCTCAGGCCGCGGCCTGGGCCAGCGTCGGATAGTCGGTCAGGCCGCGCTCGCCGCCGCCGAACAGCGTGTTGCGGTCGTGCGGCGCGAGTGCCGCGCCGGTGCGCAGGCGCTCGGGTAGGTCGGGGTTCGCGACGAACGGGCGGCCGAACGCGACGAGGTCTGCCCAGCCAGCGGCGATCGCGTCACGCGCGCGCTCGGCGGTGTACGCGCCGGCGTAGATCAGCACGCCGGGGAACGCGGCGCGCAGTTGCTGCTTGAATTCGACCGGCATCAGCGGCGCGTCGTCCCAGTCGGCTTCCGCGATGTGCAGGTAGCCGACGCCAAGTTCGCCGAGCAGCGTCGCGGCGGCAAGGTAGGTCGTTTCCGGATCGGCGTCGACGCAGCCGTTCAGCGTCGTCAGCGGCGCGAGGCGGATGCCGACGCGCGATGCGTCGCCGGTGCCTTCGATCAGCGCCTGCGTGACTTCGCGCAGGAAGCGCAGCCGGTTTTCCAGCGAGCCGCCGTACGCGTCGGTGCGCGTGTTCGCATTCGAGTCGATGAACTGATTCACGAGATAGCCGTTCGCGCCGTGCAGCTCGACGCCGTCGAAGCCGGCCTCGATCGCGTGGCGCGCGGCGGCGCGGTATTGGTCGACGATCTCGCGGATCTCGTCGATCGTCAGCGCGCGCGGCTCGGACGCCTGCACGAAGCCCGGCGTGCTGCCGTCTTCACCGGCGACGAACACGTTCACGCCTTTCGCCTGGAGCGGCGACGACGACACGGGTTGTTGTCCGCCGAGCAGGCTCGTGTGGCTCAGCCGGCCGACGTGCCACAGCTGCGCGAAGATCCGGCCGTGCGCGGCATGCACGGCGTCCGTCACCTTGCGCCAGCCGGCCACCTGCGACGGCGTGTGAATGCCGGGCGTCCATGCGTAGCCCTTGCCGAGCGGCGCGATATACGTGCCTTCGCTGACGATCAGGCCGGCGCTCGCGCGCTGCGCGTAATACGCGGCCATCAGTTCGTTGGCTTCGTCGCCGGGCTGGCTGGCGCGCGAGCGTGTCATCGGCGGCATCACGATGCGGTTCGGCAGCGTCAGCGCGCCGAGTCGCAGCGGTTGAAAAAGCGGGTCCTGGGTCATGGGGATGTCCTGTCGGTGCCGCGGCCTGCGGGCCACGGCGAATCAATCGATGAGTAGCGGGCGGCGCGTTCAGTCCCACTTCGGCGCGAGGCCGGCCGGGTCGACTTCGCGGCCGTTGCGTTCGAGCGCGGCGATCTGCGCCATGTCTTCGTCGGTCAGGCGCAGCGTCCGCGCGAGCAGGTTGCTCGCGAGGTTCTCGCGCTTCGTCGACGACGGGATCACCGAGTAGCCGAGCTGCAACGCCCATGCGAGCGCGACCTGCGCGGGCGTCGCGTCGTGACGCTGCGCGATCGCGCCGATCACCGGATCGCCGAGCACCTTGCCGTATGCGAGCGTCATGTACGACGTCACGTGAATGCCTTCGGCGTTCAGGAACTCGACAAGCTTGCGGTTCTGCAGGTACGGGCTCAGCTCGATCTGGTTCGTCGCGATCGCATCCTTGCCGACGGCCGCGATCGCCTGCTTCGTCAGTTCGATGTTGAAGTTCGAGATGCCGATCCGGCGCGTGAGGCCCTGCGCCTTCGCATCGGCGAGCGCGGCCATGAACGTGTCGAGCGCGACGCCGTTGTCGGGGGCCGGCCAGTGGATCAGCGTCAGGTCGACGTGGTCGGTGCGCAGCTTGCGCAGGCTTTCTTCGAGGCTCGGCACCAGCTTTTCCGGTGCGTAGTTGTCGACCCAGATCTTGGTCGTGAGGAACAGGTCGTTGCGGCGCACGCCCGACGCGGCGATCGCTTCGCCGACTTCGGTTTCGTTGCCGTAGATCTGCGCGGTGTCGATCGCGCGGTAGCCGACTTCGAGGCCGTTGCGGACCGAGTCGATCACGACCTGGCCTTGCAGGCGGAACGTACCGAGGCCGAATGCGGGAATGGTGCTCATCAGGTGCTCCTGGGAGAGTGGAACGGGTTCGATATGGAAGTCATTCTGGCGCTTCGGATTGGTGAAATAAACGCCGTTTGAAGTCAAAAATATTTGATCTGAAGTCAAATATCCGGAGTGACTTTTGCCGTCGCTACGCGGCGCGCGTCAGCGCGTTTTCATTCGTGTGGAACACCGGCAGCACGTCTGCCGCGATCTCGGCCATCGTCTCGTCGAGCGAGCGGCGGTTGCGGCGCAGATGCAGGCCGATGTGCTGCACGCCGGCGTCGCGCATGGCCGCGAGTTCCTCGGTGAGCGCGAGACGCCCGGCGCGTGCGCCGAAGCGGTGCCGCTGCAGCGGCGCGTGCGGATCTTCCGCGAGGTCGAGATGGATGAAGCTCACGTACGGCTTGTCGCCGGCCACCGCGCGCCAGTTCGCGGCGCGCTGCCGGTGGTCGTCCGGCGTGCCGGGATACGCGAGGCAGCCGTCCATGTGTTCGCCGATCCATGCGGGCGTTTGTTGCGCGAGGCCCGCGACGAGCAGCGGCAGCGGCGAACGGGCGGCGGGCAGCACGTCGAGGCCGGGCGGCAGGTGCCCGCGCGCGCCGTCGCGCAGCAGCGCGATCTGGTCGCGGAAATTCGCGCCGCGTGACGCGAAGTCGCGGCCGAACAGCGGATATTCGACGGGCCGGTCGCCGCTGGCGACGCCGAGCAGCAGGCGGCCGCCGCTCAGTTCCTGGATCGTCGCGGCCGATTTCAGCGTCAGCAGCGGCTCGCG
The DNA here is from genome assembly GCF_902499335.1 of Burkholderia lata. GTDB lineage: Bacteria > Pseudomonadota > Gammaproteobacteria > Burkholderiales > Burkholderiaceae > Burkholderia > Burkholderia lata_B. The sequence goes on from NZ_CABVQK010000009.1 coordinate 344,155, forward strand.
CAACGGCAGCACGACGGCCGCCGTGCCGAGCAGGATGTCGTTCGTGATGCCGGCGAGGTAGCCGAGATACGAGAAGGTTTCGAACACCTGCGCGGCGTCGCCGAACGACGGGTCGTACACCGGCACGTCGCGCACCCAGAGCGCGCGGAAGCCGAGCGTGTCGGCCCGTTGCGCGAGCGTCGCGTGGAGCGCGAGGTCGGGCACGCCGGGGCGTCGACCGTCGTGCTGGCGCTTCGCGTCGCCGGCCGGCGACCAGTCGTTGTCGAGCGGCAGTTCGAGGCCGATGCTGAAGCCGCCACCGGTGAGTCTGTCGAGTGCAGTGAGAGAAGTGGACATGGTCGGGTTCCGTTCAGATCGCGCGCAGGCTGCCTTCGAGCCGGTAGAAGTCGAGCGACGACGCGGTGAAGAAAGATCGCGACGTGCCGGCGGCGAAATCGTCGATATGCACGACGGTCGCGCGGTCGGCTTCCTGCCACGAGATCGCGTAGGTTTCGCCGGCGACGTGCTGCCACGTGTACGCGACTTCGCCCTTTGCGCCCGCGTAGGGGCCTTCGGTAATCTCGTAGCGCATGTGGCGGCCGTCTTCGTCATACGCGTTGAGCGCGGTGAGGCCGTCGTAGCGCACTTCGAACGTCTTGCCGGCGAACGGCGGGCGTGGGGTCGATGCATTCATGTGTGCAAACTCCTGCAATAAGTGGCGTTCAGTGCGCGAGCTGGACCGGTTCGGCCGTGCGTTCCGGCAGGCCCGCACCGCGGTCGAGCCGGCCGCTCAGTGCGGTGAGCGCGAATGCGCCGAGCGTGACGGCTGCCGCGATCCACGGTGTATGGCCGAGGCCGATGTGCGCGACGATCACGCCACCGAGTGCCGAGCCGCCTGCAACGCCGAGGTTGAACGCGGCGATGTTGAAGCCGGATGCGACGTCGGTGGCGTCGGGCGCGAAGTGGCGCGCCTGCTTGACGACGTACACCTGGAGGCCCGGCACGTTGCCGAACGCCACCGCACCCCACGCGAGCATCGTCAGCACGGCGAGCCATTTGACGTGGATCGTGAAGGTGAGCGCGAGCAGCACGATCGCGAGCAGCAGGAAGATCCGCTTGAGCGCCTTCACGGGGCCGACGGCGTCCGCGAGCTTGCCGCCCCACACGTTGCCGAACGCGACCGACACGCCGTAGCCGACGAGCACGAGGCTGACCTGCGACGGCGTGAAGCCGGCGATCTGCTCGAGCAGCGGGGCCATGTACGTGAAGGCGATCAGCGAGCCGCCGTAGCCGACGGCCGTCATCGCATAGACCAGCAGCAGGCGAGGTTGCGCGAGCACGCGGAACTGGCGGGCGAGCGGGGCGGGCGCCGTTTGCGGCAGCCCGCGCGGCACGAAGGCCATCGCGCCGACGAATGCAACGAGGCCGAACAGCGCGACGACCAGGAACGTCGCGCGCCAGCCGAAGTGCTGGCCGATGAAGGTGCCGAGCGGAATGCCGGCGACGAACGCGACGGTCATCCCGCTGAACATCGTCGCGATCGCGCTGGCGGCCTTCTCCTTCGGCACGAGCGTGGTGGCGATGATCGAGCCGACCGAGAAGAACACGCCGTGCGCGAGGCCGGTGAGGATGCGCGCGACGATCAGCGATTCGTAGCCGGGCGATTGCCACGCGACGAGGTTGCCGACGGTGAACAGCGCCATCAGCGCGGCGAGCAGCGTCTTGCGCGGCACGCGGCCGGTGAGGAGCGGTGCGCCGATCGCGACGCTCAGCGCGTAGAGGCTGACGAGCAGGCCGGCGGACGGCAGGCTGACGCCGAGGTCGGCGCCGATCGTCGGGATCAGCCCGACGATCACGAATTCGGTGGTGCCGATGGCAAATGCGCTGATGGTCAGCGCAAGCAGGGCGAGTGGCATGATGGGTGCTCCAGGGTCCGGTGAGGATGGAGCGCAGTGTGCCGCCTTTACTTTTGCCGAAAAACGGGTCTATAAACCAAATTGTTTTGATTTGAGATCAAGAATGCAGCAATGAAGATTACGCTCGACGAACTCCAGGCCTTTGCTGCCGTGGTCGACTCCGGTTCGATCACCGCGGCCGCGCAGCAGCTCGACCTCACGGTGTCGGCGACGAGCCGCACGCTCGGGCGGCTCGAGGAGAAGCTGAAGACCACGCTGCTGCGCCGGACCACGCGCCGGCTCGAACTGACCGAGGAAGGGCGCGCGTTCCTGCAGGACGCGCGCGCGATCATTGAATCGGTCGAGACGGCGGAAGAGCAGATGCTCGCACGGCGCGAGATGCCGTCGGGGCGGCTGCGCGTGGACGCGGCGACGCCGTTCATGCTGCACGTGATCGTGCCGCTCGTGCGCGGCTACCGCGAACGCTTCCCGAAAGTCGAGCTGGAGCTGAACAGCAACGAGGGCATCATCGACCTCCTGGAGCGGCGCACCGACGTCGCGTTCCGGATCGGCCGGCTGAAGGATTCGACGCTGCACAGCCGGCGCATCGGCAACAGCCGGATACGTATCCTCGCGAGCCCCGCGTATATCGCCGCGCACGGCCAGCTACGCAAGGTGGAGGATCTGGACAAGCACACGCTGCTCGGCTTCACGCAGCCCGAATCGCTGAACGTGTGGCCGATCCTCGGCGCCGACGGCGAGCCGTGCCGTATCGAGCCGGGCATCCGGTCGTCGAGCGGCGAGACGCTGCGGCAGCTCGCGCTCGACGGTGCGGGCGTCGTGTGCCTGTCGGATTTCATGATCGCGGAGGATCGCGAGGCGGGCCGGCTCGTGCAGGTGCTCGCGCGCCAGACACTCGAGGTCGAGCAGCCGATCCACGCGGTGTACTACCGCAACACCGCGATCTCGTCGCGGATCGCGTCGTTCGTCGATTACCTGATCGAGGCGTTGGGCGGCAGCGGCAATGATGCGCCGGGGCGGCGCAAGGCTGCGTCGTGGATGGAGCCGCGGTAGCGGAGGCGGGGGCGGCTCATGCCCCGCGAGATTTGACGTGCGATCCGGCGTACCCCACTGGGGCACGCCGTCGTGCGGCGGTTACGCCTCTTCGGACCAGGACATCCCGTCGCGCGCGAGCAGCGCCGACGAAGCCGCGGGCCCGAACGTGCCGGCCGTGTACAGGCGCGGCCGGTCGCCGAGCTGCTTCCAGCCGTCGAGGATCGGCTCGACCCACGACCATGCGGCTTCGAGCTCGTCACGGCGCATGAAGTGCGTGAGGCGGCCGCGGATCACGTCGATCAGCAAACGCTCGTATGCTTCCGCACGCCGCTCCGGAATCGCCTGCTGCAGGTCGAGGTTCAGGCTCACGGGCACCATGTTCATCCCGCTGCCCGGTTCCTTTGCGAGCATCTGCAACTGGATCGACTCTTCCGGCTGGAGCTGGATCACGAGGCGGTTGCTGTAGTGGCGCGGGCCGGTCGGGATGATCGAGAACGGCATGTCCGCGAACTCGATCACGATTTCCGACTGGCGGCGCTGCAGTCGCTTGCCGGTGCGCAGGAAGAACGGCACGTTCGCCCAGCGCCAGTTGTTGAGGTGCGCGCGCAGCGCGACGAAGGTTTCCGCGCGGCTGTCCGCCGGCACGTTGTCTTCCTCGAGATAGCCCTTCACCGGCTGGCCGTCGACCGCGCCGGCCGTGTACTGGCCGCGCACCGTGTCGCGCGCGACGTCCGCCACCGCCATCGGCCGCAGCGAGCGCAGCACCTTCAGCTTTTCGTCGCGCACCGCGTCCGGGTCGAGCGACACGGGCGGCTCCATCGCGACGATGCACAGCAGCTGCAGCAGGTGGTTCTGCACCATGTCGCGCAGCGCGCCCGTGTGGTCGTAGAAGCCTGCGCGGCTGCCCACGCCGACCGTTTCCGCCACCGTGATCTGCACGCTGCGGATGCTCGGCGCCTGCCACAGCGGCCCGAAGATCGGGTTGCCGAAGCGCAGCACCATCAGGTTCTGCACGGTTTCCTTGCCGAGGTAGTGGTCGATCCGATAGATCTGCGATTCCTCGAAGTGCTTGCCGACCGCATTGTTGATCGCCTTCGCGGACGCGAGATCGTGGCCGAGCGGCTTTTCGAGGACGACGCGCGAATGCTCGTCGACGAGGTGCGCGGCCGACAGGTTGTCGCAGATGGTGGTGAACAGCTCCGGCGACGTCGACAGGTAGAACACGCGGATCGCATCGCCGCGCGCCGCTTCCGCGAGCCGCAGGTAGTCTTCCGGCGCATTCACGTCGATCAGCACGTACTTGAACAGGTCGAGGAAACGGCTCCAGGCTGCGGGATCGAACGCCTTCTCGTCGATGAACGGGCGCGACTGCTCGTCCATGAACTTGCGATAGCCGTCGATGCCCCAGTCGCGGCGGCCGACCGCGATGATGCGCGTCTCGGGCGGAAGGTTGCAGTGCAGGTGCGCCATGTACAGCGCGGGCAACAGCTTGCGGGCGGCCAGGTCGCCGCCGCCGCCGAAGATGATCATGTCGACGGGCCGTTCGGCTCCGGTCTGGGTAGGCTGATTCGTCATGGGAGGTTCGCGGTTTGAAACGGGGAACGTGAAACGAACGTCGAGGCACCGGGCGCCGATACGTGAACGCACCAGTACGTGAAAACGCTAATAGTGCACGGTTTTGATGGATTGCGTATGGGTTCCCCCGGATGTAACAGGGCTTGCATTTCGCATGATCGCTCCATTATGATTGAGCGCTCACTCATTAAAGGAATCGAACGTGGCCCGACCGCGCAGTCCCGACAAGCACGAAGCCATTCTCGCCGCGGCCGCACGCGCGCTCGCCGAGGACGGCGCGACGGCGACGACCGCGCGTATCGCGCGGCTCGCCGGCGTGGCGGAAGGCACGGTGTTCACGTACTTCGAGACCAAGGACGCGTTGCTGAACGCGCTGTACGTGAGCCTGAAGGCGGACATGCGCGACGCGATGATGACCGCTTTCCCGGAAGGCGCGACGGCCGAGCAGGCGCTGCGGCACGCGTGGAACGGCTATGTGTCGTGGGGTGTCGCGAATCCGGACGGGCGGCGCGCGCTGCAGCAGCTGGGTGTGAGCGGGCGCGTCGACGACGCGCACCGCGCGGCCGGGGCCGAAGGTTTCGGCACGATCCGCGCGTTGCTGGAGGCGCAGATCGATGCGTCGGGCGGACTGAAGCCGGACGAGGCGCACGCGTTCTGTGCGGCGCTGTTCACGTCGATCGCCGAAACGGCGATGGAGTCGGTCGCACGCGATCCGGCACGGGCCGATGCGTACCGGGAGGCCGGGTTTCGTGCGTTGTGGGCCGTGTTGCACGCGGTGTGACGCAAAGGGTTGCCATCGTGGCGGCGCGGGTGGTTTCACGCGCTGCGGCGATGACGGAAGCAGGTTCAGGCAGGGTGATGGCGGTCGTGAACGACCGCGACATCGCCGTTATTAATGAGTGAGCAATCATTCATTTTGTGATTTCATCACGATCAAGGAGTGGAAAATGTCGAAAGTCTGGCTGGTGACAGGGGCCGCGCGCGGCCTGGGGCGAGCGATTTCGGAAGCCGTGCTGGCGGCGGGCGACCGGCTGGTGGCCGGCGCGCGCGATCCCGCGCGGCTGGCCGATCTGGCCGAGCGTCATGGTGACCGTCTGCTGCCGGTCGCGCTCGACGTTACCGACGAAGCGGCGGCTGCGCAGGCCGTCGCGGCCGCACGCGACGCGTTCGGCCGTATCGACGTGCTGGTGAACAACGCGGGCTATGGCCATACGGCGCCGTTCGAGCAGATGGGCGCCGACGATTTCCGCGACCAGATCGAAACGAACCTGTTCGGCGTGATCAACCTGACGCGTGCGGTGCTGCCGACGATGCGTGCGCAGCGCGCGGGGCACATCTTCCAGGTGTCGTCGGTCGGCGGGCGCACGTCGACGGCCGGCTTGTCCGCGTATCAGGCCGCGAAGTGGGCGGTCGGCGGGTTCAGCGACGTGCTGTCGAAGGAAGTCGCGCCGTTCGGCGTACGCGTCTGCACGCTCGAGCCGGGCGGGATGCGCACGGAATGGGCTGCGCAGGCGAAGCGCGACGTCGACGGCCTGCTGCCTGACTACCAGCCGTCGGTCGGGAAGATTCTCGAGTTGCTTGGCGCGTACGGCGGCCACGAAGTCGGCGATCCGGCGCGGATCGCGGCGCGGATCGTCGAGCTGTCGCGCCGCGAGGATGTGCCGATGCGTTTGCTGCTCGGCGGTGATGCGCTGTTCGTGTGCGAGCAGGCGGAGAAGCAGCGCGCGGAAGAGGCCGCGCGGTGGCGCGACACGACGCTGTCGACGCAGTTTCCGGATGCGCAGCTGCCTGCCGGGCTGGAAGCGCTGAAGGGGCTGGAGTGAGCGCTGACATTCGTGGCGCTACCCGGGCAGCGTGAGCGGCTGACCGATGCCGGCGCATGTACCTGCGTGCAGGCATCGGCCGGCCGCGCCCATGCGATCGACGGGCGCGGCCGATGTATCAGGCGGCCTGTTCCACCAGTGCCTGCAGTTCCTGCCCGGCCTTCTCGATCGCCGCTTGCGCCGCATCGGCACCCGATACGGTGCCTTCCACGCGTACTTCGCGGACGTCGGTCATGCCGATGAACCCGAGCAGATGCTTCAGGTAGCCGGACTGAAAGTCGAAGGGCGCATACGGGCCTTCGGAAAAGACGCCGCCGCTTGCAGTGACCAGATACACCGTCTTGCCTTCCAGCGTGCCGGTGAAACCGCTTTCGCCATAGCGAAACGTGACGTGCGGCCAGATCACGCGGTCGAACCACGCGCGCAGCTGCGTGGACGGGCCGAAGTTGGTCATCGCGGAGCCGATCACGACGATGTCGGCGGCGCGCAGTTCGTCGACCAGCGCTTGCGCCAGCCCGACGGCCTGTGCCTGTTCGGGGCTGCGCGCCTCCGGCGGCAGCGTGCGGCCGGCGATGTACGCGTCGTCGATATGCGGAAGCGGATCGGTGGACAGGTCGCGCAGGGTGATGGTGCCGGTTGCGTTGCGCGCCGCGAGTTGTCGCGCGAGGTCGTGCGCGAAGCGCGTGGACAGGCTGTCGGTGCTGCGGGGGCTGGATGTGATCAGCAGGATGCGGCTCATGAGCGTTCCTTTAGGGCTAAGATAAGAACCAGGTAACTTTTGATAACTTGGTTACCAAAAAGCATGTGGAATGCTAGGGTTCGCGCCCGGGCACCACAAGAACGCACAGGGTTGTGCCCCAGTTACATCGATGTTCCCGCCACCATGCCCCGACCCAGCGATAACGACTGCCAGGCGACACGCCAGATCCTCGACCGGATCGGCGACAAGTGGAGCCTCTACATCATCGCGACGCTGAACGACGGTTTGCGGCGCTTCAACGAGCTGAAACGCGAGATCGAGGGGATTTCGCAGCGCATGCTGACGCTGTCGTTGCGCGGGCTGGAGCGCGACGGGCTGGTCACGCGGACGGTGTTCCCGACGATTCCGCCGCGTGTCGACTACGCGCTCACGCCGCTCGGCGAAACGCTGCTGGAGCCCGTGATGACGCTCGTCAGGTGGGCGGAGAAAAACAAGCAGCCGATTGCGCAAGCGCGCGAGCGTTTCGACGAGGCGACCGATGCGACGCCGGCGCCGGGCGAGGGCGTTGTTTATCGCAGTCGATAGGGCGCGACGGGGCTGCTCCGTCACGCCCGCGCGGCCGAACGGCGTGTGCGCTCAGCGCCCCAGCGCGTAGAACTCCGCATTCGGTCGCATGTTCGTCACGTTCGCGATGCGGTTGGACATCCCGAAGAAAGCGGAGATCGCCATGATGTCCCACACGTCTTCTTCGACGAAACCATGCGACTTGAGCGCGTCGAAATCCGCTTCGCCCACCAGATGCGCGGCTTGCGACACCTTCATCGCGAAGTCGAGCATCGCCTTCTGCCGGGCGGTGATGTCGGCCTTGCGGTAGTTGGTGGCGACCTGGTCGGCGATCAGCGGATCCTTCGCGCGAATGCGCAGGATCGCACCGTGCGCGATCACGCAGTACTGGCACTGGTTCACGCTGCTGGTGGCCACGACGATCATCTCGCGTTCGGCCTTGCTCAGGTTGCCCGGCTTGTCCATCAGCGCGTCGTGGTACGCCATGAACGCGCGAAACTCGTCGGGGCGATGCGCAAGCGTCAGGAATACGTTCGGGATGAAGCCCGACTTTTCCTGGACGGTCGCGATGCGTTCGCGAATGTCCTCGGGCAAGTCTTCGAGCGCGGGCACGGGAAAGCGGCTGATGGGGGCGGTGTTTGCGGCGGTCATGAGGTCTCCTGGATAAAGTGGCGCGGGTGCTCTCGATGCGCGAGCCGCCGGCCTAACAAAGAATCGCCGGTGGTCGTCAGCGGCGTCACGCGTTGACGTCGACGACGATGCGGCCGCGAACCTTGCCGTTGATCAACTCCCCGGCAAGCGGGATGACGTCGCCCAGGCCGACCTGATGGCTGATCGCGCCCAGCTTCTCGACGTCGAGGTCGGACGCGAGCCGGCGCCACGCTTCCAGGCGGTCGGCGCGCGGGCACATGACGCTGTCGATCCCGACGAGCGTAACGCCGCGCAGGATGAACGGCGCGACGGTCGCGGGAAAATCCATGCCGGCGGCCAGGCCGCAGGCCGTCACGACACCGCGGTACCGCGTGGTCGCACACACGTTGGCGAGCACGTGGCTGCCCGCCACGTCGACCGCGCCGGCCCATCGTTCCTTGCCGAGCGGCCTGCCGGGCTCGCTGAATTGCGAGCGCTCCAGGATTTCCGCCGCGCCGAGCTGCCGCAGGTAGTCGGCATCGGCGGGGCGGCCGGTCACCGCAACGACGCGGTATCCCAGCTTGGCGAGAAGGGCGGTGGCGACGCTGCCCACCCCGCCTGCCGCGCCGGTCACCACGATTTCGCCGTCGTCAGGGCGCACGCCATGCCGTTCCAGTGCCATCACGCACAGCATTGCGGTGTAGCCCGCCGTGCCGATGGCCATCGCCTGTTGCGGAGAAAAGGCAGACGGCAGCGGCACCAGCCAGTCGCCGTCGACGCGGGCTTTCTGCGCGAGGCCGCCCCAGTGCGTTTCACCGACGCCCCAGCCGTTGAGCACGACCTGGTCGCCGGGGCGATAGTCCGGGTGCGTGCTCGCTTCGACTTCGCCGACCAGATCGATGCCGGGCACCATCGGGAACTTGCGGACCACGGGGCTCTTGCCGGTGATCGCCAGCCCGTCCTTGTAGTTCAGCGTCGAATAGCCCACGCGTACCGTCACGTTGCCGGCGGGCAACTGCGCGTCGTCCAGCGTCTGGAGCAGGGCCTGCTGGCCGGTTTCATGCCGGTCGATCACGATGCCTTGAAACATGTGTCCTCCTTTCTAGACCGATCGTCTAGTTAATGGCAAAAAAATTCAGCGGCGCGGTAGTCCATTGAAGAAAAACTGCGCGAACAGGGTCAGCGGCTTGTCGCTGCGCTCGAGCTTCGCGCGCAGCACGGCGCCTTCCCAGCCGATCCAGAAGAATGCAGCCAACTCGGCGGGATCGGCCGAACGGGCCAGTTCGCCGGCTTGCTGCGCGGCGGCCAGGCATTCGGCGAGGCGGCGTTGCCAGTCCTCGAACGTGGTGCGCAGGCGGGCGCGGAAACTTTCGGGCAGCGCGCCCATTTCCTGCCCGAGATTGCCGATCAGGCAGCCTCGGCTGTAGGCGTAGCGGGCCATGCCGTCCCGGGCATCGTCGACGAACGTGCGCACGCGCTGCAGCGGCGAGCGCGCCGGGTCGCTGAAATGACGGTCCAGCTTGCGCGCGAAGAAGTCGGCATAGCGGTCGATCAGTTCGAGGCCGAACGCTTCCTTGTTGTCGAAGTAGTGATAGAAGGAGCCCTTGGGCACGCCGGCGCGCCCGAGGATCTCGTCGAGCCCGGTGGCCGAGAAGCCCTTTTCAGTGAGCACTTCCAGCCCGGTGCGCAACAGCATGTCCCGCGTGGCGACGAGGTCCTCGTGCTGCTTCGGTGGCCTGCCGCGACGGCGAGGCGGATCAGTTCGAACGTCCATGTGCGAATAATAGACCGTTCGTCTCAAAAATAAACGGGTCGCGTAGCGAGCGTGTTCGGTGAGGTCGACCCGGCGAGCGGTGTCCGTATTAACCCTGATTAAAAAACCTTATCGCGGTGAAAAATTCCGCATCTTATTGAACCGATATCGGCTCGCTATAGTGGCTCGCTTTCCCGCACGCACCTGTTGCGTGCGCAGACAAACAGCTGGAGCCCCTTGATGACCACCGATACCCGATTCACCGAAGTCGAGGATCTGATGCCCGCCGCCGGCGGGTTGCGCGAGATCCGTCACCACATCCATCACCATCCCGAACTCGCGTACGAAGAGCACGACACGGCCGCGCTCGTCGCCGAGAGGCTCGAACAGTGGGGCTGGCAGGTGACGCGCGGGGTCGGCAAGACGGGCGTGGTCGGCACGCTGCGCGTGGGCGACGGCACGCGCAGCATCGGCATTCGCGCCGACATGGACGCGCTGCCGATCATCGAGGCGACGGGGCTGCCCTATGCGAGCGGCACGCACGGGAAGATGCACGCCTGCGGCCACGACGGCCACACGACGATGCTGCTCGGCGCCGCGCAGCACCTCGCGAAGACACGCAACTTCTCCGGCACCGTGCACCTGTATTTCCAGCCGGCGGAAGAGCATGGCGTCGACAGCGGCGCGAAGAAGATGATCGACGACGGTTTGTTCGAACGCTTCCCGTGCGATGCCGTGTTCGGCATGCACAACCATCCGGGCGCGGCACCGGGCGTGTTCCTCACGCGGCGCGGCCCGTTCATGTCGGCCGGCGACAAGGCGATCATCACGATCGAAGGCGTCGGCGGCCACGCGGCCCGGCCGCACCTGACGGTTGACCCGGTGGTCGTCGCGGCGAGCATCGTGATGGCGCTGCAGACGATCGTCGCGCGCAACGTCGACCCCGCGCAGCCGGCGGTCGTCACGGTCGGCTCGATGCACGCGGGCACCGCGAACAACGTGATCCCGAACGGCGCGCGCCTCGAACTCAGCGTGCGCTCGTTCAGCCCCGACGTGCGCGCGCTGCTCAAGCGCCGCATCACCGAGCTGGCCGAAACGCAGGCCGCGAGCTACGGCGCGACCGCGAACGTCGAGTACATCGAAGGCTATCCGGTCGTCGTCAATACGGATGCCGAAACGGATTTCGCCGCGCAGGTGGCGCGTGAACTCGTCGGCGACGCGCACGTGGTCGAGCAGACCGACCTGCTGATGGGCAGCGAGGATTTCGCGTTCATGCTGCAGCAGCGGCCGGGCTCGTTCGTGCGGCTCGGCAACGGCGAAGGCGAGGACGGCTGCATGGTGCACAACCCGAAATACGACTTCAACGATCGCAACCTGCCGATCGGCGCGGCGTACTGGACGCGTCTCGTGGAGCGTTACCTCGGGCGGTGATGCCGGCGGCGGGGCGAGCGGCCGGCGCTTCCGGCCGCATTGAGAGGAGACGACAACGATGCAGAAAGACCATCTCGCGCTGCACCCCGCGTCGACGGGGGCTGCCGAAACCAGCGTGACGGGCGCCCCTGCCGTCACGCAGCGCGGCGCAATCGCCGCGGCCGTGATCGGCAACTGGCTGGAATTCTTCGATTTCACCGTGTACGGTTTCTTCGCGGTGCTGATCGGCAAGCTGTTCTTCCCGTCGAGCGACCCGACCACGTCGCTGCTGCTGTCGGTCGCGACGTTCGCCGCCGGCTTCTTCACGCGGCCGCTCGGCAGTGTCGTGCTCGGCGTCTACGCGGACCGCAAGGGGCGCAAGGCCGCGCTGAACCTGACGATCATGCTGATGGCGCTCGGCACCGGCCTGATCGCGATCGCGCCGACGTACGCGCAGGTGGGCGTGGCCGCGCCGCTGCTGGTCGTGTTCGCGCGGCTGATGCAGGGCTTCTCGCAGGGTGGCGAATTCGGCGCGGCGACGTCGACGCTGCTCGAACAGGGCGGCACGTCGCGCCGCGCGTTCCGCGCGAGCTGGCAGCTCGCGACGCAGGGCGGCGCCGCGCTGATGGGCTCAGGCTTCGCGGCGCTGCTGTCGAACACGATGACGAAGGACGCGCTCGAAAGCTGGGGCTGGCGGCTGCCGTTCCTCGTCGGCGTGCTGATCGCGCCGGTCGGCATGTATCTGCGCCGCCGGCTCGCCGACGATGCGCCCGGCGACAGCCATCACGGCATCGAACGCGGCGTGCTGCACGAGCTGTTCTCGAAGCACACGCGCACGGTGCTGCTGCTGATGCTCACGGTGATGGGCGGCACCGTGTCGACCTACATCCTGACCTTCTACATGCCGACCTACGCGATCCACACGCTCGGCCTGCCGATGAAGCTGTCGATGTTCGTCGGCGTCGCGTCGGGCTGCGTGATGCTGGTCACGTGCCCGCTGTTCGGCTGGCTGTCGGACAGGCTCGGCAGCCGGCGCCTGCCGATCTTCGTCGGCCGCGGCGTGCTGGTCGCGCTGCTGTTCCCGGCGTTCTGGCTGATGAACCATCATCCGACGCTGTCGGTGATCCTGCCGCTGACCGCGCTGATGCTGCTGTTCTATTCGCTCGGCTCGGCATCGGAAATGGCGCTGATGTGCGAGTCGCTGCCGCGCCACGTGCGCGCGACCGGCATCTCGATCGCGTATGCGCTCGCGGTGACGATCTTCGGCGGCACCGCGCAGCTGATCGCGACCTGGCTCGTGAAGACGACCGGCAGCAAGCTCGCGCCGGCCGGTTACGTGGCCGCGTGCGTGGTGCTGTCGCTGATCGCGGTGGCGATGCTGCGCGAGACGGCGCGGGATTCGATCGACTGACACAAAGCGCGGCGCGGCACGTCGGGCGGCAAGCGGCAATACGCGCTTATCGCCCGCGCACCACCCTCAGGTACGACGCGAGCATCGTCGCGAGTTCCTGCGCGGCCGGCGTCAGCGGCACGGCCGCGCGCTGCAGCAGGCAGATGTCCTGCGATTCGGCCTGTTCGCGCACGGGCACCTTCGCGAGCGCGCCGGCAAACGGCCTGTGCCGCGTCACGGCTTCGGTTTCGAGCGACAGGCAATCGGTCTGCGTGACGAGCTGCAGCGTCTCGAACATTCCTTCGACGGTGGCGAGGATCTTCGGCGGCGGCAGCCCGTGCACGTCGAAGTACGCGAGCAGCCGGTTGACGACGGGGTCCGCGCTCAGGTTCGGCGAGCGCGTCGACACCCACGCGTAGTCGGCCAGTTCGGCGAGCGATCGCGCGTGCATCGCCGGATGCCCGTTGCGGCACACGACCACCGGCGCGGATGCACGCAGCGGCGTGACCGCGAGATCGATCGTGTCGGTCTGCTTCGAGACCAGCGCGATCGCGAAATCGACCGCGTTTTCCCTCAGCCAGCCGATCATCATCCGCGACGTGCCGGTGCGCAGATGCACGTCGACCTTGTCGAAGCGCGCGCGGAACGCGCTCAGCACCGGCGCGAACGCATCGATCAGCGGTTCGGCCACGAGGCCGAGCGTGACGGTGCCTTCGTACGCGCCGCTCAGTTGCCGGATCTCCCGCTCGACCTGCTCGCATTCGCCGAGGATCGAACCGGAGCGCGCAAGTAGCCGCTGGCCGACGGCCGTCGGCACGATCCCGCGATTGGTGCGCGTGAACAGCGTCGCGCCGAGCGTCGCCTCGAGGCTCTGCAGTTGCTGTGTGACGCCGCTTTGCGCGAGATCGAGCGCGCGCGCGGCGGCGCGCAGGCTGCCGTGCTCCACGACGGCCTGGAAGATGCGGAGCTGGGAGAGCGTGAACGCCATGGGCAAGCGCGAAGCCGGTGATCGGGAAAAGTGATCATGATAAGGCAGCGGGCGATTCCGGCGGCGGCGCGTGCGCACTACGATCGCAGGCAGTCCGGCTCGTGCCGTTTGCCCATCGTCCCGCCCTTCGTCGACCATGAAACGTACTCTCCTTCCGCTCGTTTCCTTGTGCCTTGCGTTCGCGGCCGGCGCCGCACATGCGCTCGATGCGCGCCCCGTGCGCCTCGGCATCGATCCGACCTATCCGCCGATGGATTCGAAGGCGCCCGACGGCAGCCTGAAGGGCTTCGACGTCGATCTCGGCAACGAGATCTGCCGCCGCGCGCAGTTGCGCTGCCAGTGGGTCGAGCTCGAATTCTCCGGGATGATTCCGGCGCTGCAGGCGCGCAAGATCGACGCGATCCTGTCGTCGATGGCGATCACCGAGAAGCGCGAGAAGCAGATCCTGTTCTCGTCGAAGCTGTTCCGCTTCAAGTCGCGGCTCGTCGCGCGGCCCGCAAGCGGTGTCGACAGCACGACCGCGTCGCTGGCCGGCAAGCGCGTCGGCGTGCAGTCGGGCACGCAGTTCGAATCGTGGGCGCTCGCGCACTGGGCGCCGGCCGGTATCGGCGTGGTGCCGTACAAGAGCCAGGACGACGTGTTCGCCGATCTCGTCAACGGCCGCCTCGACGCGGCGCTGCTCGGCACCGTGGAAGCCGACTACGGCTTCCTGCGCACGCCGAAGGGCAAGGGCTTCGCGTTCGTCGGCGCGCCGCTCGACATGGGCGATCGCGGCGTGGGCATCGGCATGCGGCAGTCGGATACGGCGCTCAAGGTGTCGATCGACGGCGCGATCGCGTCGATGCTGAAGGACGGCACGTACGACCGGATTGCAAAGAAGTATTTCGACTTCAACCCGTACGGCGACTGAGCGCCGCAGCGCCACGCCGCCGTTTACCCGCTTCCCCGTTTTCACTAGTTCGAGACCATCGATGCAGATTCGCACCACGCCGCTCCTGTCGCCGTCGATCGGCACGCAGCGCACGCTGACGAGCTTTCATTTCGGGCCGGCCGACACCGGCCGCAAGATCTACCTGCAGGCCGCGCTGCACGCGGACGAGACGCCCGCGATGCTCGCGGCGTTCGTGCTGAAGCAGCGGCTCGCGCAGCTCGATGCCGACGGCCGGCTGGCGGCCGAGATCGTGCTCGTGCCGGTCGCGAACCCGGTCGGCCTCAATCATCATCTGCTCGGGCAATTCATCGGGCGTTTCGATCTCGCGAGCGGCCGCAACTTCAATCGCGGCTTCCTGCCGCTCGCGGAAATCGCCGCGCGTGCGCGTGACCGGCTCGGCGACGACGGCGAACGCAATCGCGCGATCGTGCGCGAATGCGTCGGCGCGGCGCTCGACGAGATCGCGCCGCGCACCGAGTTCGATGCGCTGCAGCTGGCGCTGCTGAAGCTGTCGCTCGACGCCGAGATCGTGATCGACCTGCATTGTTCGCTCGAAGCGGTGATGCACGTGTACACGAGCGACACCGCATGGCCGGAAGTCGAGCCGCTCGCGCGTTATCTCGGCTCGGAGGTGTCGCTGCTCGCCGAGGATTCGGGCGGGCACGCGTTCGACGATGCGCATCACCTGTTGTGGACGCAGTTGCGGCAGCACTTGCCGGTGGGTACGCCGATGGCGGCCGGCACCGTGGCCGTGACGGTCGAGTGCCGCGGCCAGCGCGACGTGACGTACGAATATGCGGAACGCGATGCCGATGCGCTCGTCGACTATCTCGTGTGGCGCGGTGCGGTACACGGCGAACACAAGCCGCTACCGCCGCTCGCTGCACCGGCCACGCCGCTCGCGGGCAGCGAGCAGTTCTATGCGCCAGTGAGCGGAATACTCGTGCACCGTGCGGCGATCGGCGCGACGATCCGCGCCGGCGATCCGCTGTTCGATATCGTCGATCCGCTGACGGATGCGATCACGACGATCTCGAGCGGCACCGATGGCGTGTTCTACATGCGCCGTGCGATCCGGTTCGTCACGGCCGGTGCCCCGCTCGGCCGCGTGACGGGCACGGTGCCGGTGCGCAAGGGGATGTTGCTCGGCGCATGAGCGGTGCGCTGTCCTACAGGCTCACGGCGCAGTTTCGTTCCCGTCAAATTGACCACGGTGCCGCGCATTACTAGATTGTGCGGCGCGGAGTTCGCTCCGTGTTCAGTGAGAGGAACGTTGCAACCGAGTGGAGTTGATACGGGCAGCCCAGGGCTGCCCGTCTTTTTTCCCGGCGTGCCTACGGCAACGCACTGAGGCGAAGGTCGTGAAACAGGTCGTAGACGAGCGTGCGCAGCCACTGATGTCCTTCGTCGCGCTGGTAGCGTTCATGCCAGAACTGCGCGATGTCGGCCGGCGCGGTGTCGAACGGCAGCGGCACGGCGCGTACGTCCTGCAGTCGCGACAGCACACGGGCGAGGCGGCTCGGAATGCACGCGACGAGGTCGCTCGACGACACGATGCGCTCCAGACCGAACGAATGCGCAAGCTGCAGCACGACATGGCGTGTGCTGCCGGCATGAGGCGACAGCGCATAAAGCGCCGCTTCGAAGTGCGCATGGCTGCCGGCCGTGGGCGTGTAGCTCACATGGTCGGCCGCGAAGAACTGCTCGGCGGTGAGCGTCGCGCCGATCGTCGGGTGGTCGTTGCGCACGAGCGCCACGTAGGTTTCGTGGAACAGCCGCTGCTGATGGAAATCGGCGTGCAGCCCGGTGAACATGCCGAGCGCGAGGTCGATCTGTCCGAGCTTCATCATCTGCTGGGCGGCATCGAGCGGCGGATCGGCCGTGACGATCCGGATGCCGGGCGCGACCCGGCGCAGATGTGCGACGAGCGGCGGCATGAAGATCGCCTGCCCGAGATCGCTCGTGTACAGGCGGAAGGTGCGGGTCGACGTGGCGGGATCGAAGGCGCGGCCGGCCTGCAGCGCGGTGCGCAGCGACGCGAGCCCGTCGTCGACGAGCGCCGCGATCGCGTCCGCGCGCGGGGTGGGCTGCATGCCGTCGGCCGTCTTCACGAACAGCGCGTCGTCGAACAGTGTACGCAGCCGCTTCAGCGCGTTGCTGACCGACGGCTGCGTGAGGTGCAGCGCGTCGGCCGCGCGCGTCGTGCTGCGCGTGCGGTACAGCACGTCGAACACGAGCAGCAGGTTCAGGTCGATGTTGCGCAGGTCGGGGTCGTGTTCCATCGCGTCGGTCGGTAGGCGGGCATAGATGCCGTGAATGACGGTATTCAACGCCGCAATTTAACAGGGCGCCGCGGCCCTCCTATGCTGGTTCCGATTCGCCGCGCCACGGTGGCGCGGCGGCCCGGATATCACAGGAGACAGCATGCGGGACAAGATCGCACTCGAGGAGCACTTTGCCACGCCGGACACGATCGGCGATTCCGAACATTACTTTACCGCCGACATCTGGCCGGCGCGACGCCGTCAGCTGCTCGACGTGCAGGAGGAGCGCATCGAGCGCATGGATGCGTGCGGGATCGGCTACGCGATCCTGTCGCTGAACGCGCCGGCTGTCCAGGCGATCACCGACACGGGCCGCGCGATCGACGTCGCGCGGCGCGCGAACGACCTGCTGGCCGAACAGGTCGCGCGCCGGCCGGACCGCTTCGGCGCGTTCGCGGCGCTGCCGCTGCAGGATCCGGACGCCGCCGCGCGCGAGCTGGCGCGTACCGTGACCGAGCTTGGCTTCAAGGGCGCGCTCGTCAACGGCTTCTCGCAGATCGGCCACGCCGGCAACGCGACCTACTACGACCTGCCGCAATACCGGCCGTTCTGGGCCGAGGTCGCGCGGCTCGACGTGCCGTTCTACCTGCACCCGCGCAATCCGCTGCCGAGCCAGCAACTGGCGATCGAAGGCCATCCGTGGCTGATGGGGCCGGCGTGGGAGTTCTCACGTGAAACGGGCGTGCATGCGCTGCGCCTGATCGGCAGCGGCCTGTTCGACGCGCACCCGAACCTGACCGTGATCCTCGGCCATCTCGGCGAACTCGCGCTGCACAACATCTGGCGCACGTCGCACTGGGCGTCCCCGAACGGCAAGAACCCGATGGGCGTGAAGGCGAAGCGATCCTTCATCGATACGTTCCGCGCGCATTTCTACGTCACGACGAGCGGCAATTTCCGCACGATCGCGATGCGCAACGCGATCGACGAGATCGGCAGCGACCGCGTGCTGTTCTCGGCCGACTATCCGTTCGAATCGATGGAAGAGGCGAGCGCATGGTTCGACGCTGCCGAGATCGGCGACAACGACCGGGAGAAGATCGGGCGGGACAACGCGAAGCGCTTGTTCCGGCTCGACTGAACCGGGCGGGCGCCGCCGATTCGTCGGAACAATCCGGCGGCGTGTGGCGGCGCCTGTGTTCGGTGATATCGACTGGAGTTCGCAGTCCGAATGATTGATTGAAGTTGAAATGGATGATCGGCAACGGCCGCAGCAGACGGGCGTGCCGCATCGTCCGCCGCGCGCGATGCACGATGCACGGGCGCGGCGCGGGCCGTCCGGCCAGGATAAAACGAAGGAGACACCCTCTTGCAACCCACCCCCGCATTCGACGTGCAGCGCTGGATCGACGCGCTGCCGTTCTCACGTTTCCAGCTGGCGATTGCCTTGCAGTGTTTCGCCGTGGTCGCGCTCGACGGGCTCGACACCGCGCTGATCGGCTTCGTCGTGCCCGCGCTGCGTAGCGACTGGCATGCCGGCACGGCAGGCATCACGCTGCTGCTGGCGTCCGGGCTGGTCGGCCTCGCGGTTGGCGCGTTCTTCGCCGGGCCGCTCGGCGACCGGCTCGGCCGCAAGCGCCTGCTGATCGGGTCGGTCCTGTCGTTCGGCCTGTTCAGCACGCTGTGCGCGGTCGCGCCGGAGATTCATTCGCTGACGGCGTTGCGCTTCCTGACCGGTGTCGGCCTCGGCGCGGCGATGCCGAACGCGATCGCGATGACGTCCGAGTACAGCCCGCGCGCGCGTCGTGCGCTGGTCGTCACGACGATGTTTTGCGGCTTTACGTTCGGCTCCGCGGCGGCAGGGTTCATCGCCGCGCACGTGATTCCGCGTTACGGCTGGCATGCGATGTTCGTCATCGGCGGGGTGCTGCCGATCGCGCTCGGGCTCGTGATGATCGCCGCGCTGCCCGAATCGATCCGCTTCCTGATTCATCGGCGCGCACCGGCCGCGCAGGTCGCGGCCGTGCTGCGCCGCATGTCGCCTGATGCGCCGGACGGCGTGCAGCGCTTCGTCGCGGACGAGCCGGCTGGTGTCGCGGCACGCTCGCCCGTGTCGCAACTGTTCGCGAGGCCGCTTCGGTTCGGCACGCTTGCGCTGTGGTGTGCGTTCTGGATGAACCTGCTGATCGTCTATCTCGTCACCAACTGGCTGCCCAGCCTGTTTCGCGAAGTGGGCTTCGATCTCGCACAGGCGGCGATCGTCACCGCGATGTTCCAGCTGGGCGGCACCGTCGGCGCGATCCTGCTCGGGCGCGCGATGGACCGCTTCAACGCATACGCGGTGCTGGTGGCCGCGTATCTCGCCGGCGCGCTGTGCGTGTTCCTCGTCGCGTGGCGCTACGACGACCTGCCGTCGCTGTGCGTCGGCATCTTCGGGATCGGCTTCGGCGTTGCCGGCTCGCAAACCGGTGCCAAT
The DNA here is from genome assembly GCF_902499335.1 of Burkholderia lata. Classification (GTDB taxonomy): domain Bacteria; phylum Pseudomonadota; class Gammaproteobacteria; order Burkholderiales; family Burkholderiaceae; genus Burkholderia; species Burkholderia lata_B. The sequence goes on from NZ_CABVQK010000009.1 coordinate 363,589, forward strand.
GCGCTCGCGGCCGATTTCTATCCGACCGGCAGCCGCGTGACGGGCGTGAGCTGGGCGCTCGGCGTCGGCCGGCTCGGCGCGATCGCGGGCTCGTTCGTCGGCGCGCTGGTGATGGCGAGCGCAATGGGGTTGTCGGGTGTCTTCATGCTGCTGATCGCACCGATCGTCTGCGCCGCTGTCGCGATCGGCGCGATGGGGCTGCGTTACGCCCGTGCGGGCGGCTATGCGAAAGCCGTCGAATAAGCGCGAGCAATCACATTCCCCATACAACGAGGAGACCACGATGCAGACGTCGGCAAGCCGCCGCCGCGCGGCCATGACTTTCGCGGTATTGAATGCAGCGGCCGCCAGCGCCGCCCATGCACAGAGCAGCGTGACGCTGTACGGCAGCCTGGATGCCGGCGTTGCGTATGTGAACAATCGCGCGGGCAGCCCGCAGGCCGCGATGCTGCAAGGCGTGATGCAGCCCGACCGCATCGGCTTCCTCGGCAACGAGGAACTGGGTGCGGGCTGGCGTGCCGTGTTCCGGCTCGAGAACGGCTTCGCGACCAACACGGGCGCGCTGATGCGCAGCGGCACGCTGTTCAACCGGCAGGCGTACGTCGGGCTGTCGTCGGAGCGGGCCGGCACGATCACGCTCGGCCAGCAGACCGCGTTCAACTACGACTGGCTCGCGCCGATGGGCAACGGCTTTCAGTCGTCGAACCTGCTTGCGGCTCACCCGGGCAACCTCGACGGGTTGGTCGAGACGACGTCGGCGCAGGAGAGCAATGTCGTGAAATACCGGTCACCCGCGCTGTACGGGATGAGGGTCGGGCTGCTGCTCGGGCTCGGCGGCGTGCCCGGCAATTTTTCGAGCGGGCGCATCGCGGGGGCGGGCATCGATTACGTGAACGGATCGTTCGGGCTCGCCGCGGCTTACGTCAACGAGCACGACCGCGCGCTCGGCCCGATGCTCGGCGATACGACCGCGGGCCTCGGCCTGTCGACGTTCCAGGGGCGTCCGGCGCTGTCGTATGTGGCGGACAAGGTCGAGAACGCGGGCATCGGTGCGCGCTACGACTGGGGCAACGTGCGGCTGCACGCGCTGTACACGTACGTGAGGCTGAAGGCCGGCGCGCAGACGGATTCGTATCGCACGTTCGATGGGGGCGCCATGTGGCAGGCGACGCCGGCCAATTCGGTGGCGGGCGGGATGTCGACGACGTCGTTCATTGGCCGCCGCTATCTGTCGGCTTCGCTCGGGGACGTGTATGCGTTGTCGAAGCGCACGCAGGTCTATCTGCATGCGGTCGTGCAGCAGGCGACGGGGAGTGCGGCGGCGCGCGCCGCGATCTTCGCGATCGGCGCGTCGGGCACGCAGCGGCAGCTCGCGATCGTGGCGGGGATTCATCACTTGTTTTGAGCGGACGGTTGCTAGCCGCGATCGAGGGCGGGTATCCGACGCTTGCTCAACCGTGTGTTGTCACCAGTTTCGAAACTGTCTGTGCCACCTGCTGAACATACGGAACGCGGCACTGATGCGCTTGCCGAAGTGTCGTGAAGCACGGCGAGTGCGCGCCGCTCGACCACGTAACGGGTAGGGTGCCGGTGCGAACTAGCATCGTGCTCGGCGTGTGAGCGGTATGGTGTCCTACAGGAGCAGCGCAATTTCGTTCGTGTCAGATAGACCGAGTCTTGCCCCGTCACTAAATTGTGTTGCGCGGTCATCTCCGTGTTCCGCAGAGGTGACCGCATGGGCAACAGGACGCTTTCCATGACAACCGCGAAAAGAGCTGTCGCGCCGGCCGGCTATGCCGGCGTCCATAGTGGCATTGTCGAATTGCTCGAGGCCGCACGCCATGCGGCGGCACGCAAAGTCAATGCGCTGATGACGGCGAGTTATTGGGAAATTGGCCGCCGCATCGTGGAGGCCGAGCAACAGGGGAAGCGGCGTGCAGGATACGGCGAACAGTTGATCGAGCGGCTGGCGAACGATCTCACTGGACGGTTCGGTCGCGGGTTCAGTCGCCAGAACTTGCAGCAGATGCGGTCGTTCTTCCTGACCTGGCCAATTCGCCAGACAGTGTCTGGCGAATCTTCCTTGGCACCGGTACAGCCGAGGAGGCTTGATGAATTGGCGCAGTGCTTCACGCTGCCGTGGTCGGCCTATGTGCGGCTGCTGTCGGTCAAGGACGATCAGGCCCGCCGGTTCTACGAGGCCGAAGCCCTGCGCGGTGGATGGAGCGTGCGCCAGCTCGACAGGCAGATCGGCAGCCAGTTCTACGAACGCACGGCGCTGTCCAGGGACAAGGCAGCGATGCTGGTCAAGGGCGAGGTCCGCAGGCCGGAGGACGCCGTCACGCCCGACGACGCGATCAAAGACCCTTATGTGCTGGAGTTTCTGGACCTCAAGGACGAGTATTCAGAGTCCGACCTTGAAGGCGCGCTGATCGAGCGGCTGGAAGATTTTCTGATCGAGCTCGGCGAGGGGTTTGCCTTTGTCGGGCGTCAGCGCCGGTTGCGTATCGACCAGACCTGGTATCGGGTGGATTTGCTGTTCTTCCATCGCCGGCTGCGCTGTCTTGTCATCGTCGACTTGAAGCTCGGCAGCCTGACCCATGCGGACGTGGGCCAGATGCACCTGTATTGCAACTACGCCAAGGCGCACTGGACGCTCCCCGACGAGAACCCGCCGGTGGGGCTGATCCTTTGCACCGACAAGGGGCACGCACTCGCGCGGTATGCACTGGAGGGCTTGCCCAACAAGGTCATGGCAGCAAACTATCGAACTGTGCTGCCGGATGCCGAGTTGCTGCAACGAGAATTGGATAACACGCGGCGCATGCTGGAGTCTCGCAGCAGGCCGCTGCGGCGATAGCGGCCGTGTTGGCCTGGCAGAGGGTGTCGATCCGTATCGAAACTACGTCTTTGCCGGCGCGGCGCTAATGGCGGTACAAGGCGGCGGTGCCGTTGCCGCCCATGTCGAGGAACCGGACGGGGCGGTAACGGCTTCATCGTCGCCGAGCGTGACAGCTAGCACTCACCCCCGCCGTGCCACCAGCTCCGACACCGTCTGCGCGGCCTGCTGCAGCGGCCCGAGAAACTCCTTCACCATCTGCTTCGCGGTATGCCGCTGCGCGTTGCCGCTGATGTTCATTGCCGCGATGATCTGGCCGCGCCGGTTGCGGATCGGCGCGGACAACGACATCAGGCCCACCTCGAGTTCCTGGTCGACCACGGCCCAGCCCTGCTGGCGCACCTGGGCGATCGCCGCCTTCAGTTCGCCGAGGTCGGTGATCGTGCGCGGCGTGTGCGCGCGGATGCCGCTTTGCGCGAGCGTTTCGTCGAGCGCGGCGTCGTCGAGCGCGGATAGCAGCACGCGGCCCATCGACGTGCAGTACGCGGGCAGCCGGCTGCCGATCGACAGGTTGATCGTCATGATCTTGCGGGTCGGCACGCGCAGCACGTAGACGATCTCGGTGCGGTCGAGCACGGCCGCCGAGCAGCTTTCGTGGATCTGCTCGGACAATTGCTCCATGACGGGATCGGCGAGATTCCAGAACGGCATCGACGTGAGGTACGCGAAGCCGAGCTCGAGGATCTTCGGCGTGAGCCGGAACAGCCGGCCGTCGGCTTCAACGTAGCCGAGCGTCTGCAGCGTGAGCAGGATCCGGCGCGCGCCCGCGCGCGTGAGCCCGGTGGCCGAGGCGACCTCGGTGAGCGTCTGCTCCGGACGGGCCGCGTCGAACGCGCGGATCACCGCGAGGCCGCGTGCGAACGACTGGACATAGGAGTCGCCGGGTTTCGTCTGAGTGTCTTCGGTTGTCATGAGCGCCTGGAATATCGTGCAGCCGAGAAGATAGCGCATGGGGCCTGACACGCCAACCGCCCGGCGGAACGGGCGCTTGACAGGTCGTCCCCGCACTCCCTATGATGCGTTGAACGTTCGATACACGATCTTATGTTCGTATATAGAACATTTAAGCGCATCCCGGCGGGCAATGCAAGGGGGGCGCCCTGTTCATTCCCCAGCCTGTCCTGGGACCGGAGACACTGATGACCGAAGCTTTTCTGTGTGATGCGATCCGTACGCCGATCGGGCGTTACGGCGGTGCACTGTCGGGCGTGCGCGCCGACGACCTGGGTGCGGTGCCGCTCAAGGCGCTCGTCGAGCGCAATCGCGACGTCGACTGGACGGCGATCGACGACGTGATCTACGGCTGCGCGAACCAGGCCGGCGAGGACAACCGTAACGTCGCGCGCATGTCGGCGCTGCTCGCGGGCCTGCCGCAGGGCGTGCCGGGTTCGACGATCAACCGCCTGTGCGGTTCCGGGATGGATGCGGTCGGCGTGGCCGCCCGTGCGATCAAGTCCGGCGAGGCCGCGCTGATGGTCGCGGGCGGCGTCGAGAGCATGACGCGCGCACCGTTCGTGATGGGCAAGGCCGCGAGCGCATTCGCGCGCCAGGCCGACATCTACGATACGACGATCGGCTGGCGCTTCGTCAATCCGCTGATGAAACAGCTGCACGGCGTCGATTCGATGCCCGAGACGGCCGAGAACGTCGCGGTCGACTACAACATCAGCCGTGCCGACCAGGACCTGTTCGCGTTGCGCAGCCAGCAGAAGGCCGCGCGTGCGCAGCAGGACGGCACGCTCGCCGAGGAAATCGTCGCGGTCACGATTCCGCAGAAGAAGGGCGATCCGCTGGTCGTGTCGCGTGACGAGCATCCGCGCGAGACGTCGCTCGAAACGCTGGCGAAGCTGAAGGGCGTCGTGCGCCCGGACGGCTCGGTGACGGCCGGCAACGCATCGGGCGTCAACGACGGCGCCGCCGCGCTGCTGCTCGCGAACGAAGAAACCGCGAAGCGCTTCGGCCTGACGCCGCGCGCACGCGTGCTCGGCATCGCGACGGCCGGCGTCGCGCCGCGCGTGATGGGCATCGGCCCCGCACCGGCCACGCAGAAGCTGCTCGCCCGGCTCGGGATGACGATCGACCAGTTCGACGTGATCGAGCTGAACGAGGCATTCGCATCGCAAGGTCTCGCGGTGCTGCGCATGCTCGGTGTTGCGGATGACGATCCGCGCGTGAACCCGAACGGCGGTGCGATCGCACTGGGCCATCCGCTCGGCGCATCGGGGGCGCGTCTCGTGACGACCGCAATGTACCAGCTGCATCGCACCAACGGCCGCTTTGCGCTGTGCACGATGTGCATCGGCGTCGGTCAGGGCATCGCGATCGCGATCGAACGCGTCTGACCTGCGTGTCGCGGCGAAGCGGCAGGGCACCAGCCGTTTCGCCGCATCACCGCTGTGCTGTTTTCGAAACGATGCGCGGCACGAGGATTCTCGTGCCGCGCATCGTCGTTAGCCGGGCTGCGACAACTGCTTGAGGCGCGCATCGAGCGCGTCGATCTCGGTGTCCGCGAACACTTCGATGCCGTGCTCGCGAAGCAACGCCGCCGTGACACCGGCGCCCGCGTGCCGCCGGTTCTCGAAACTCCCGTCATAAATGAACGTGCTGCCGCACGACGGACTGCCGTCGGCCAGGATCGCGAAGCGGCAATCGTGCGTGCGCGCGAGGGCCAGCGCGGTTTGCGCGCCGGATACGAACGGCGCCGTCACGTCCGTGCCGTTCACGTCGACGATGCGTGCGGCGCCCGACAGCACCTGCTGCCCCGATTCGCCGCCGGCGATTTCGGCGGGCGGGCGCGGCACGCTGAAACCGCCGGCCAGTTCGGGGCAGACGGGCACGAGGCGGCCTTCGCGCTGCCACCGTTCCAGCGCCTCGTGCGCGGCGGTCTTGGCCGAGCCGTTGTAACGGACCGGATGACCGACCACGCACATGCTGACGAGGATCTTCGGCATGGCTTGCGGCTGCGCTTCGTTCTGCAATTTCGCTCTCCGTGATGCTGCGCCGGCCGATGACGGCCGTGGCAAAGCGGGAAATTCTACACTTCGCTCGCGTGCCGGATCATCAGGCCGTGGGGCCTTCCAGATGAATGTCTTCCGGCTCGAGCGCGTACAGCGCCGGGTCGGGCGATGCGCTGACCGTGAAGCCGAGCCGCAGGTAGAAGTCGATCGTGTGCTGCGACGGCGTTGCGGATACATACAGGCGTGCGGCACCCATCGCGCGCGCCTGCTCGCGGGCCGCGCGATAGAGCTGCTCGCCGAGCCCACAGCCGCGCCAGTCGCGGCTCACGTGCAGGAACTTCAACTGCAGCATGTCGCGGCGCGGGCCGAGCGGCTGGCTGTCGACGACGACCGCCGCGACGAGCCGTACGCCGTCGAACATGCCGACGCACCAGCCGCCGCGATCGTGGCAGTCGAGCAGGATCGGCGTGTAGTGGTCGGCTTCGCCGTCGGGCCAGCCCGCGACGTCGTAGAACTCGGGAGCGAGATGCAGCGCGCCGTCGCGCAGCACATACAGGTGCTCGATGATCTCGCGCCGGTCGATGGTCCACACGAGCGGCACCTCGTCGCGTGCGAGCGGGCGGGCGGAAAGCGCATCGCGTTCGGCAGCGGTGCGGCGCGTCATGCGGCCTCCCGATGCGCGGCGATTGCATACATCAGCGGCAGGCGCGGCATGCCGTCAGGCGGCACCATCCGGTGGCCGTCCAGTTCGCGCATCCCGTCGAAGCCCTTCCAGCCGTTCGCATACGGATATTCGGTCAGGCGGTCGATCGCGAGCCCGGCCGATACGAGCGCGTTCACGACTTCGCCGATGCCCCACATGAACTCGTAGCTCGGGTGCGGGTTCGCGAAATCGACGACGCCCGGATGGTCGTGCTGCGCGCCGAGCCCCGTGCCGGATGCGGCGACGTAATCGCCGACACCCGCCGGTTCCTCGGTCGCGTCGCGTTTGAAATAGTCGTAGTGCGGCTTCCAGTGTTCGTCGAAATACAGCGCGAACGGATGGAACTCGACCATCGCGAAACGGCCGCCCGGCGCGAGCAGCGCGGCGATCCCGCGCGCCCACGCGTTCAGGTCGGACAACCAGCAGATCGCGCCGTACGACGTGAACACGCGATCGAAGCGCTCGCCGCGCGCGGCGGCCTCGGGCATCCAGTCGAGCACGTCGGCGCGCTCGAAACGCGCGGGCAGACCCGCGTCGGCCGACAGTTGCCGTGCGAAGGCGATCGCTTCGTCGGAGATGTCTACGCCCGTCGCATCCGCGCCGTCGCGCACGAGGCTCAGCGTGTCCTGCCCCGCGTTGCACTGCAGGTGCAGGACTCGCAGCCCGGTGATGTCGCCGAGCAGTTCGCGTTCTTCCGGAAAGAGCGTCGAGCCGCCTTCCCGGAAAAATGCAGCCTGATCGCCCTTATGACTGTTATGCGCGATTGTCGCCGTATTCCAGGAAAGCCGATTCAGTTCGTGCAATGCCTTTTTCATCGAATTTGAATGCCGGTTGAATGGAGCAGGATAGACGGAATCGTTTCGCCGCGTGCAACGGCCGACGGCATTGGCGTGCCGTGCGGTGTGGTCAGGCAGCGTGGCGTGACATGCAGATGAAAATGCGCGGCGATTATTGCCGGATTATTTGATCCAAATCATGGTGTCAGCCGAATTGAATATTTTATGCGAGGAAAGGGTAAGGTTTTTCCCCAATATGCCGACAGTAAGATGAAGACCGTCGTAAAGCGATAAACCGTTTTTCGGCTACTGAGCGTGAATTCAGCGCGGCGCGGACGATAGATCCGCCTTTCGGAGCCTTGCATGCGCAATAACCAGCCCGTTACCCAACAGGAATTCGATTTTCCCGACGACGTCACGCTGATGTCGACGACCGACGCAGACAGCATCATCACCTACGCCAACACGACGTTTGCGCAGGTGAGCGGCTTCACGAACGAGGAACTCGTCGGCCAGCCGCACAACGTGGTGCGGCACCCGGACATGCCGCGCGAAGCGTTTGCCGACATGTGGGCGACGCTCAGGCGCGGCGAGCCGTGGACCGCGCTCGTGAAGAACCGCCGCAAGAACGGCGATCACTACTGGGTGCGTGCGAACGCGATTCCCGTGATGCGCGACGGCGAGCCGCAGGGCTACATGTCGGTGCGCACGAAGGCGCCGCACGACGAGAGCGAGGCCGCCGATGCGCTGTATCGCGCGTTCCGCGAAGGCAAGGCCGGTCAGCGCCGGTTTTACAAGGGGCTGGTGATCCGCACGGGGCTGCTGCGCATCGCGTCGCTGTCGCAGACGATGTCGGTGCGCGCGCGCGTGCATTCGGCGCTGTGCGTGCTCGCACCGGCGGTCGTCGGCGCGGGCTGGGCATGCGGGCTGGCCGGCGGCGGGCTCGCCGCGTTTGCCGGCGTGACGGTCGGCGTGGCGGCGGCGGCCGGCCTGTGGCTCGACGCGCAGATCGTGCGTCCGCTGAGGCGGCTGCACGACCAGGCGCTGAACGTCGCGACCGGCGAAAGCCGGCGCGGCGTGCGGATGAACCGCGTCGACGAGATCGGCATGACGCTGCGCACGATCAACCAGCTCGGGCTGATGTTCCGCTGGCTCGTCGACGACGTCAGCGAGCAGGTGCATAACGTGCAGCGTGCGAGCAACGAGATCGCGCAGGGCAACAACGACCTGAGCGCGCGTACCGAGCAGGCTGCGTCGAGCGTGCAGGAGACGGCCGCATCGATGGCCGAGATGACGGCGACCGTCGACAGCAACGCGGAGACCGCGCTGCAGGCGAACCGGCTCGCGATGTCGGCCAGCGAGGCGGCGGGGCGCGGCGGGCAGGCGGTGGGCGAGGTCGTCACGACGATGAGCGACATCACGGCCAGCTCGCGCAAGATCGCCGACATCATCGGCGTGATCGACGGCATCGCGTTCCAGACGAACATCCTTGCGCTGAATGCGGCCGTGGAAGCGGCCCGCGCGGGCGAACAGGGGCGCGGGTTCGCGGTGGTTGCCGGTGAGGTGCGGGCGCTCGCGCAGCGCAGCGCGAACGCGGCGAAGGAGATCAAGACGCTGATCGGTGCGAGCGTCGACCGTGTCGAGTCGGGCGCGCGGCGCGTGGACGAGGCGGGCAAGACGATGGAGGACATCGTCGCGCAAGTGAAGCGCGTGTCGGACCTGATCGCGGAGATCAGCTCGTCGACGGCGGAGCAGAGCACCGGCGTGTCGCAGGTCGACCAGGCGGTCGTGCACCTGGACAACATCACGCAGCAGAACGCGGCGCTGGTCGAGCAGAGCACGGCGGCGTCGGAGAGCCTGAAGCAGCAGGCGACGCGGCTGGTGGATGCGGTGAACGTGTTCCGGTGAGCGTGGCTTGAACCGTTGGCCTTCACGCATTCCGACCGACCTCATGCGTGGAGTACGCCGTTCAGTTGCGAACTGAACGGCGTGATCGGTCAAACCAGGGATTTTCCTGCCTTTCGGATTAACCGATGCTCACACCGTGAGCTTCTGCCAGAGGCTTCAGGCCACCCGTGAAACCTTGTCCGATTGCCTTGAACTTGAATTCGTCGTTGTGGCGATACAGCTCGCCGAAGATCATGGCGGTTTCGGTGGAAGCGTCTTCGGATAAGTCGTAGCGGGCGATTTCCTTGCTGTCGGCCTTGTTGAGGACGCGGATATAGGCGTTGCTCACTTGGCCGAATGACTGCCTGCGGGCCTCGGCATCGTGAATCGTGACGGCGAAGACCAGCTTCTTCACGTCGGCCGCCAGACCCGTGAGCTTCACGTTGACCTGCTCGTCGTCGCCTTCACCCTGGCCGGAACGGTTGTCGCCCAGGTGCTCGATGGAACCGTCGGCGGACTTCTTGTTGTTGTAGAAGATGAAGCTGGCGTCGTTCAGGACTTTGCCGCTTTCACCGGTAACGAAGATCGAGGCGTCGAGGTCGAACTCGGTGCCGTCGGTGACTCGCGGGTCCCAGCCCAGGCCGACGACGATTTCGCTCAGGCCCGGTGCCTCTTTCGACAGGGAGACATTACCGCCTTTTGACAGACTTACAGCCATGGTGTGATTCCTTGTTCAGGTAAGGAGACTGTTCAGAAGTTCATGCCGTAGCCGTTGGCCAGGGCACGCAGGCCGCCGGCGTAGCCTTGGCCCACGGCGCGGAATTTCCACTCGCCGCTGCTGCGGTACAACTCCGCGAAGATCATCGCGGTTTCGGTGGAGGCGTCTTCCGCCAGGTCGTAGCGGACCACCTCGGCGCCGGAGATCTCGTTCACGACGCGGATGAACGAATTGCTGACCTGGCCGAAGTTCTGCTTGCGCGCTTCGGCGTCGTGGATGGTGACGGTGAAGGCGATCTTGTCGATGTCGGCCGGAACGCGGCTCAGGTCGACCTTGAGGACTTCGTCATCGCCGTCACCAGCGCCGGTACGGTTGTCGCCGGTATGCTCGACAGAACCGTCCTGGCTGCGCAATTGGTTGTAGAAGATGAAGTCGGCTTCACCGCGGACTTTGCCGTTGGCCCCCAGCAGGAAGGCGCTGGCGTCCAGATCGAACTCGGTGCCATCGGTCGCGCGCGGGTCCCAGCCCAGGCCCACCAGGATCCTGGTCAGGCTCGGGTCGGTTTTGGATAGGGAGAGGTTGCCGCCTTTTTGAAGAGTCAGTGCCATGAAAACAGCTCCTTTGGGTTGTGACGGGTTACTGATTTTCGGCTTGCGTCTCTTCCTTGTTCGGGAAGATCACGCTGGCCAGGATTCCGATTGCCAGGACAACAAGTACGATGAGCAGGCTGGTGTTCGGGGAGATGCTGATGCCGTGGTGGAACAGATGGTCGGTCGCGTTCAAGCCCAACTTCGCCGCGATGAAGAACAGCAATACGACCACTGACTTTTCCAGATGCACCACGTAGCGCTTCAGCGCTTCAAGAACGAAATACAGCGTGCGAAGGCCAAGGATTGCGAACAGCATCGCCGAGTAGACGATCAGGGGTTCACGGCTGACCGCAATGACCGCCGGGACCGAGTCGAACGCGAACAGGACGTCGGACACTTCGATCACTACCAGGCAGAGGAACAGCGGAGTAGCGAACAGGCTGCCTTTGGCCGCGAGGCTCATGTCCCTCTCGGCCGTCCGTACTTCCGCCTCGAGCTTCTTGCGGCTCACAAAGAAGTTGTGGCCGTGCAGCCTGGGCCATACGGGGAAGAGTTTTTTCGCGAAGCGGCAAGCAAGATGCTGCGAGTAATCCTTCGCCTCGTCATCGTCGTCACCGCCCTTGAGCATCATGACTGCGGTCCACGCCACGATCAGCGCGAAGACGATTTCGACCCAGGGTCCGAATGCCAGCAGGCCGGTACCGATGACGACAAAGACACCACGGAATACGATGGCCCCGATGATGCCCCAGTGAAGAATGCGGTGACGCAAGCCGTCCGGGACCTTGAACCAGGCGAAGATCGCCATGAAGACGAACAGGTTGTCGACGGAGAGGACCTTCTCCAGTGCATAACCGGTAAGGAACAGGCTGGCCACTTCCGCGCCATGCTGCACGTACAGGAAGCCGGCGAATGCAAGGGAGATGACCACCCAGAATATCGACCAGATGGACGCTCGGGCGAGGGTGATCGGCTTGTCGTCGCGGTGGGTAACCATGTCCAGCAGCAGGGCGGCCAGTGCCAGGCCGACGAATACCGCCATGGTCAGCGGCGGGAAGCCAATGTGTGTCGTTTCCACGTTTCGGTTTCCTACAGTTCGAAGTCAACCGGGTTCAAGCCGAGCTCCAGGCAAATCAGGCGGCAAGCCGCTTTTTCCTTGTCGTCGAAATGGCCGTCGGATGCGCCAATGGCACAGGCCACGCGCACCAGCAAGCGCGCTTCGCCGTCCTTGCCCTTGATCTTGCCGATGGCCTTCAGCGCCTCGGCCTGGCCGATCTGGAAATCGAATTCGAACTTGCCGCAGGCGTCGCTGAACACCGTGATCACGTCGTTCAGGTTGAAGACCTTCAATTCCGGGGAGTTGTTGATGAAGCCGACCATCTTCAGCTTCTCTTCGGATTTGATCTCGCCATCCGCGGCGGAGATCAGCGCGCAAGCATTGGCGGTTGCCTCCATGAACGTTCGGTTCTTGAATTTGGCGACTTCGATGGTCAAGGTTTCGCGGGCTTTGGCCGCGTTGGTTTTCAGCCAATCGAGCATGTGTTTCCTCTCAGTGAGCGGGGCCGGACGGCCCCGCCGGGTCAATGGTTACTTGGAGCCTGCTTTCCAGCGCATACCCCAGCCGTAGGCACGATCCATTTCCTCGTGTCCGGGATGGAAGTCGACTCGACGAGAGACCTTGACGGCCCCGTTCACGTTTTCAAGAAGGGCAATCGCGCACATGCCGTGGCGGCCTCCCTCCTCATTCATGCGAACTTCGATTTCGGACTGGCCAGGCACGAAAATGGTTACAACACCATCAGTTGCTTTCCAGTTCGGAGCGCCGTCGTAGATGAACGCGAAAATCAGGATGCGTTCGATCTTGTTCCACTGTTGCCCATTGATGCGAAGCCACTCGCCATCGGCAACCGAGCCAGTACGGTCATCTCCCATAAGCTGGATGTACGGTTCCTCGCGCAGATCGCCGAAGCGCTTGCCGAGCGCCTGCACGGCCCCTTTGAATCCGTCCTGCATTTCAAACAGGCAACCCAGGTCCAGGTCGATGGCACCGCGTTTTCCCAGGAAGCCGCCGAGCAGGCCACTCGTACCCTGGTTCCAGTTCAGGTTCACCTTGATTTCACCGAAACCGGCAGCGGTCTTCTCCAGACTGATGCTGGGGCGCGATTTGTCGAGCGTGATTTTGCTGAGTCGGATCGTGGACGTCGGCGCGCCAGGCGGTACCGGTGCGAGCGCCGGCGCCGGTACGGGCGCCGGGGTCGGCACGGGAGGGCTCTGCGTCGGGCTACCGGAAGGCGCGGCAATGTCGACGCCGAAGTGCTTTGCCAGCGGCTCCAGGCCGCCGGCAAAGCCTTGTGCGACACAGCGGAACTTCCACGCGTCCTGACGCCGGTAAAACTCCCCGAGGATCAGCGCAGTCTCGTTCATCCCGGCAGTCGGAATCCGCGCTTCGATCCCTCCCGTAACGGCCACGGCCAGCATCGAAACGCTGTCGAAGGTCGCCTTGTTCTCATGGATGGTCGCGGTGAGCGCGACTTTCTCGACGGCAGGGTCGATCCGCCCGAGATCCACGGTGAACGTTGCCCGGCCGGCCGTGGTGGTGGTCAACTGAACCGCGCCACCCAGGACACTGGTTTGGCCGTAGAAGCACATGTCGCCATCGCCTCGGACTTTCGCGGCGGAGGTGAGCGCAAATGCAGAGATGTCGATCTCGGCGCCTGGAATCGGAGCGTAGCTGATGTCCACACGCAATTGACCGGTGGCAACCGGCGCATTTCCCCCAGGTACCAGTGTCGTCATGCTCGCACCGCCTGAATCGCCAGATTGACGAGATCGTCCGCGGTGCGGCCGTGGGTGGACTGGCCGATCGCCTTGAATTCCCAGCCGCCGCCGCCACGGCTGAGGCTAGCCATTACAACACCGGTGTGGCGACCTTTCTCCGCCAGGTTGAAGCGCGCCAGCTCCTGGTTCTTCGTGCCGTCGAGGATGCGGCAGTAGGCGTTTTCGACCTGGTCGAACGTCTGACCGCGGAAGCTGTTCACGGTGAACACCAGGTGCTGGACGGTGCCCGGCAGGCGCTGCAGGTCGACGTGGATGGTTTCATCGTCGCCATCACCTTCACCCGTCAGGTTGTCGCCGGAGTGCTCGATGGCACCGTCCTTGGATTCCAGTTGTCGGAACCAGACCAGATCGACGGATTTCATGTCGCCGTCCAGCAGGATGCAGGAAGCATCGAGGTCGATGTCGTTGCTGCCGCCACCCAGCATCTTGGAGAAGAAGCCGCCGGACTTTACCGGGTCCCAACCCAGGCCCAGACTGATCGAGGTCAAGCCACGGCCGGCGGTTTTTTCCAGCGAGATGCTCTGATTCTTGCTCAGGGTGAGTGCCATCTTTACGCTCCTTGTTGATCTTCAGTGTTCATCGTTCGTTTGAGGGATCGGACGGAGTCACAATCCCGAGTTCCCGGCTTTGCTAAACCGCGAGCGGGATTGCCGCCACACGGGGAAAGCGTCGCCATGACTCGTCTTGCGCGGCAGCCGCTCACTCATGGTCCGGATGCAAGTCGCCGCTGCTGCTCGGCCGACATCGGGTCGGTGGACAGTAGGCCGTGCTTCTTTGGGGGCAGCCTCACGCATTTCCACGCTCATCAGCCGGCCTCCGCCAGTCGGACGCCGTGCTCGCTGCTACTCGGGGCGGTGGGCTTCACCCCGTGCCACTTGGCGCGCTCGAGGATGTTGACCGCCCACTTGTAGTGGGTTGCAGGCTCACACATCGCGTCGTTGTGCTTGAAAACGGCAGGGGCCGCATCGTTGACGATCAGCCTGGCGCAGTTGAAATCCTCGAGGCTCACGCGCAGCGCCTCCTGAATGATGCGGATCTGGCTCGGGTGAATGGCCGTCTTCCCTACCAGGCCATGAGCGATGTCCAGTTCCAACTCCTCGTTCAGGAGATGGGGCGTGGCGAGTTGCTCGAAGACGGGCGCGGTCAGGGCAAATCCCTGGGCCCCCATGATTCCGGCAAGCATGGGAATCACGTAGCTGAGGGGCGTGCTGTAGAGCGTGGTGGCCGGATTGCGCCGCAGACCAAGACAACCCATCAGGTCGTTGCCGCCGATTCGCAGCGCGATGATGCGTCGGTTCAGGTTGGCCTTCAGGGCCGAGCCAAGCTCTACCATTGCGCCCGGGTCATAGACGTCGGCCGTCTCCAGGGTAGGCATGAGATACAGGCCAGGATGACTGACCGCGTTCTCCCACGACGAAAGGGATTGCAGGGTCAACTTGGGTACGACGAACCCATCGACGTGCTTCATCAGCGGCCAGTCGTTCAGCACCGCGGCCATCGCGGCATCACGTGGCCGAACGAACAACAACGGACCGGAATCGGCGCGCCCTCCCCGGGCATCGATATTCATGAGGAGCGCTCGCAGGTTCACCAGCGCGCTTTCGACGTCGATTGCCGCCACCGCGTCTTCCAGACAGACTACCAGCGAGCGCAGCTCCGGGAGCCTGGTGCCGGAAACCACATCCAGAATGTCGCTGCGGGTGGCCGGCATGTACAAAGTCGCGCCGAGAGCGAACGGAGAGATGGTTTTAATCAATTCGCATTCCGAATGATTGTTGCCGCGCGGTACGGACCCAGATCGGCGTCGGCTTCCTCTACGGTCACGCCCGCGCGTTCGGTGAGGTGCAGCAGCAACTGAACGTCGCTGTCATTGCGGTCACGTACCAGTACGCGATCCGGCACACGGCGCAGGACCGCTCGGGTTGCCTCGGCGATACCCGGTTTCACGCGGTTCAGGTTGCCGATGTCGAAGCGGGTTGCCAACGCGGACACCACGTCGTCCGCGGACGCCTGGAGCGTCAGTCGCTGATCGTTGGTCCAAGGAGCGGCAGGTTGAGCGTCTGCCAGCGCCCGACGTTCGGCGTCGATCCTGTCGATGAACTCGCGTGTTACATCGTGTTCGCGCAGGTGTTCGTAGACCATGCAACCATGCAGGCCGCCTTGAGTCGGCCAGATGGTGCGGGACACCAGCCCGGAAACGGTTGCACCGAGAATGCCGGACGGAATTGTCCAGTCTTTCGCGGAGGCAGCCAGCCATGCGCGGCCGCAGGGATCTGCCAGAACCACGAGGCGCGGACCTTCAGGGAAACGCGTGTCGTCCGCCAGGGTCCGTGCGAGTTCGCCGGAAATGGCACCTTTGCCGGTCCAGCCATCTACGAAGACGATGTTTTCGGCGCCATGCAACCGGACGATGGCTTCCAGGGCAACCGTGTCGATCCCGCGATCGCGAATGATGCTGATCCCGTAGTGGCGGGCGTCGCGCCCCATCTCCACGAGTGCCCGGCGCAGCAGCACGCCAAGCGGCAGGCCAGCGCGAACAAATGAGACCAGCGCGATGCCCGGCCCGGTGTAAGCGGCACTCAGTGCCATCGCCAGGGACTGCACATCCGAAGCCATGCGGGCGCCGTTCTGCACCAGCGCGCGGGCGTAAAGGCTCTTGTGCACGTCGGTGGGAGCCTGCTCGAGGCCGATCATTTCCGAGTAGTGTTTTTGATTCGTCTGAATCAGACGCTCCTTCTCCTCGACGTCGGTGACGCTCATCCGCACGTGTCGCAGAAGGAAGTGCACGTCTTCGGGGGCATAGCTGCCGCTGCCGACGGTGTTCAGGCCCGCGAGGCGATTACCCATGGATCGTCCCCGTCACCCAATTCGCAAGCTGGCTGCGCGCGGGTGTCGCCCACATGTGGCAGAGGTCCATGTACCCCAGATCGGTGATGCTGTCGCCGAAGCCCAGAACCGGTCGCTCGCCGTGGATCTCACGGTCGCGGCGCAACCATTCCTGAACGGCCGCGCGCTTGGCCAGCCCCGTTGGCAGGAAGGCGAGGTTGTTGCCGTTGGCGTGAACGTGCATGCCGTCCACCATGCGCCGGGACCGAACTTCGGCCAGCACTTCGGCGAGCACCGAGTCGTCGGACTCGTTGTGCTTGACCACCACGTAGTGGCGCAAGCCTTCTTCTTCCACCACCCAGCCGCGGAGTGAGTAGCCGAGTTTCCTGCCGATCTCCAGCGTGGCCTCGCTCAGTGCCGGCAGTCGATCCTGAACGCTCCGGAGGACCTCGACCATTCGCCCGTGCCAGCTTCGATCGAGTAACCCGTTGGGACGGAGCATGACGCCCCCATGCGAGCAGATTGCGCCTTCGGTGAAGGGAAGCATGACGCGGCCGTATGCCTCCACGCTGCGCGCGGTGACCGGAACGACGTCGGCGGTGGCGAGCAACCACGTGATGAACGCGTGCTGGACCGGGTCCATGAAGCCGTTTGGCTGACCGTGCACGTCCAGCGTGGCCGCGGTTCGCGGGACGCCTTCCGTCATCTTGCGGGCGGTTTGGAACAGGGTGTCGTCGAGGTCGACGAATGCCAGGGGGCGATTACCGCTCATCGACAATCACCTCTGCTTTCAGTGCGTCGACGAGTTCTGCAGGTAGTGCCTGAGAGGGGGTTTCCGTGCAGATCAGGACCCGGTCGAACTGGCCGGGCTTCACGTTGTAGAGGAAGTTCGGAATAGAGAGGCCGTAGTTGTCGGGGAACGACAGCGCGTGCTCGATGGCATGGCCCAGGGCGATGGGGGACCGTGTGGTCGAGCTGAAGTGGACATCCGCGCCAGATCGCTCCAGGCGTTCCGCCAGCAGAAAAGGACGCCAGACGAATTCGCCGGTACCTACGACAATGACTTTCTCGCCGGGCTGGACCTGAACGTCCGGCGCGAGCGTGTCGTCCACATCCCGAACGCCGAGACGTCCCCAGTCATTGCGGGGCGAGAGAGGCCATTCGCCCATGGAAACGGCGCCGACGTTCGGCATATCCGGGAGGGGCGCGGACTGATCCTCGTGGAACTGGTAGGAGCCGGTCAGCAGCGATACTGCGGTGACCTGTTCCCCGATGGCCTGACGAGTGGCACCGGCAGTCCAGTCCGTCAGGACGCACGTGACCACTCGCTGGACGTTGCTCAGACCTGCTTCGACCATCGCGCGGTGCAGGTTCAGGAAGGTCTTGCCGGTGGAGGCTTCGTCATCCACCAGGATCAGCGATCGAGCCTTCAGCATCAGGTCACGAATCTCGGGATCGACCGGCAAGTGGATCAGATGAGCGCTCGCATGGCTGTGTTCTTCCTCGAATCGAGCAAAGACGCTGGTACCCAGCGGATGACGAGTACTGGTGAGGTACACGCTGTCAGGGCGGCCCGCACGATAGGCGCGGTGCACGCCGGCACCAAGGCCCACTGCGGTTTCGGCCATGCCGATCACCAGTACCGGTCCGGGCAGGTCCGCCGGAATTCCGGCCGCCAGGCGCTCGAAGCTGGCCGCCATGATCGACGGGCGCACCGGGATGTGACGGCCCAGGACCTTGGATACGAAGAGGAATGCTCGCTTGGGATTCCGGCGCTCTGCGAAACCGAACAGGTTCGCAGGGGGCAGGGCGGCGGCATCGACTTTGATCTCGAGCAGCCCCCGCTTGAGTTGGGCGCGCAGGCACGTTGGTCCTACGTGGCTTTCCATGAACAGCATCCTCGTTTAGCGTGGCTCGAAGATCCACGACGAACGCCTGCGCCTGGTGTGCAGTCGTTCAAGCCGCGTTCGCGCCGAGCGCCGGCACCCTCGGTCCGGCATCCCGAAACCTTTCAAAATGAAATTGAATCGTATCAAATTTGAAAGATTCGTGGGTGTCCGCTTGTACCGATATCGCGATGGTTTTCGTTTTTCGGCTTTGTCAGAGAGGAGGGGCTTTGCGGGCCTGGTGTGGCCTGATGACGACGGTCAGCCGTTCGACCAAAGCCGATGCGGTGAGCGCGGTCCCGTGAAAGCGGTGAGGAGGAGGGAGGAAGGGGGAGGTGAGGAGGGGGCGAGATGACGCGGGCACGACGGAGAGGGAGGGACGCCGGCCCGCGTCGGACCGCCCGGTTCCGGGCGGTCAGTCAGGGCCTGTCACCGAAGTGGCAGGCCCTGAACCGTCAGACGGCGAGGCAGAGGTACTTGATCACGACGTAGTCGTCGATGCCGTAGTGCGAGCCTTCGCGGCCGAGGCCCGATTGCTTCACGCCACCGAACGGCGCGACTTCGTTCGAGATCAGGCCCGTGTTCACGCCGACCATCCCGTATTCGAGTGCTTCCGCAACCTTCCACACGCGGCCGATGTCGCGGCTATAGAAGTACGCGGCCAGGCCGAACTCGGTGTCGTTCGCGAGGCGGATCACTTCGTCGTCGCTGCTGAACTTGAACAGCGGCGCGAGCGGCCCGAACGTCTCGTCCTTCGCGACCTTCATCGCCGACGTGACACCCGTCAGCACGGTCGGCTCGAAGAAGCCGTGGCCGAGCGCGTGGCGCTTGCCGCCCGTCACGACGGTCGCGCCCTTCGCGAGCGCGTCCTCGATATGCGCCTCGACCTTCAGCACCGCTGCTTCGTTGATCAGCGGACCTTGCGTGACGCCCGGCTCCGTGCCGCGGCCCACCTTCAACTGGCCGACGGCCGCCGCGAGCTTCTGCGCGAACTGGTCGTACACGGCTTCGTGCACGTAGAAGCGGTTCGTGCACACGCAGGTCTGGCCGCTGTTGCGGTACTTCGATGCGATCGCGCCCTGCACGGCCGCGTCGAGATCGGCGTCGTCGAACACGATGAACGGTGCGTTGCCGCCGAGCTCCAGCGACACCTTCTTGACCGTCGCCGCGCACTGCGACATCAGCAGGCGGCCGACCGGCGTCGAGCCGGTGAACGACAGCTTGCGCACGATCGGGTTCGACGTCAGCTCGCCGCCGATCGCCTTCGGGTCGCCCGTGACGACGCTGAACACGCCGGCCGGCACGCCCGCGCGCTCTGCCAGCACGGCCATTGCGAGCGCGGAGAACGGCGTGGCCTCGGCCGGCTTCACGACGATCGGGCAGCCTGCCGCGAGTGCCGGGCCGACCTTGCGCGTGATCATCGCCGCCGGGAAGTTCCACGGCGTGATCGCCGCGCACACGCCGATCGCTTCCTTCGTCACGACGATGCGCTTGTCGCTCGCCGGCGTCGGGATCGTGTCGCCGTACACGCGCTTGCCTTCTTCCGCGAACCATTCGAGGAACGATGCGGCATAGCCGATCTCGCCCTTCGCTTCGGCCAGCGACTTGCCCTGCTCGGTCGTCAGGATCAGCGCAAGGTCATCGGCGTTTTCCATCATCAGCTCGTACCACTTGCGCAGGACGACCGCGCGTTCCTTCGCGGTCTTCTTGCGCCATGCGGGCCATGCGGCGTTCGCGGCTTCGATCGCGTGACGCGTCTCGGCCGTGCCCATCGCCGGCACGGTGCCGAGCAGGCCGCCCGTCGCCGGGTTGCGGACCTCGAACGTCTCGCCGTTCGTCGCGCCTTGCCATTCGCCGTTGACGTACGCCTGCTGGCGGAACAGCGACGGGTCTTTCAGTGCCAGGGTTTCCTGAACAGTGCTCATATGAATCACCTGCTTCGAAAAGGACGGATGAAACGGCCGCCGCCGTCACGAAGACGGCGGCGGCGCATTCAATGGATGAAGTCGACGGGAACTCAGGCCGGCACGCCGACCGTTTCCTTTAGCACTTCCTCGAGGATCACGAGCGCTTCGTCGAACACGGCTTGCGTGATCGTCAGCGGGAACAGGAAGCGCACGACGTTCGAGTACACGCCGCACACGAGCAGCAGCAGGCCGCGCTCGAGCGCACGCGTCTGCACGCGCTTCGTGAATTCAGCATCCGGCTCGCCCGAACCCGGCTTCAGGAACTCGACCGCGATCATCGCGCCCGGGCCGCGCACGTCGGCGATCTGCGGCACGTCGGCCTGCAGTGCGTTCAGCTTCGCCTTCAGCACGTCGCCGAGTTGCGTTGCGCGCTCGCACAGCTTCTCTTCTTCGATGATCTCGAGCACCGCGTGTGCCGATGCGACGGCCAGCGGGTTGCCCGCGTACGTGCCGCCGAGGCCGCCAGGCGCTGCCGCGTCCATCACGTCCGCACGGCCGACGACGCCCGACAGCGGCATGCCGCCCGCGAGGCTCTTCGCCATCGTGATCAGGTCGGCCAGCACGTCGTAGTGCTGCATTGCAAACAGCTTGCCGGTACGCGCGAAGCCCGTCTGGACTTCGTCGGCGATCAGCAGGATGCCGTGCTCGTTACAGATCTTGCGCAACGCGCGTACGAACTCGGCCGGCGCCGCGTAGAAGCCGCCTTCGCCCTGGACCGGTTCGAAGATGATCGCGGCGACGCGCTTCGGATCGATGTCGGCCTTGAACAGCATCTCGATCGCCTTGATCGAGTCGGCGGTCGTCACGCCGTGCACGGCGTTCGGGTACGGGGCGTGGAACACGTCGCCCGGGAACGGGCCGAAGTTCAGCTTGTACGGAGCGACCTTGCCGGTCAGCGCCATGCCCATCATCGTGCGGCCGTGGAAGCCGCCCGAGAACGCGATGACGCCCGGACGGCCGGTGGCTGCACGCGCGATCTTGATCGCGTTCTCGACGGCTTCGGCGCCGGTCGTGAAGAACGCGGTCTTCTTCGGGAAATCGCCCGGCGCACGTTCGTTGATCTTTTCAGCCAGCTCGACGTACGACGCGTACGGGACGATCTGGTAAGCGGTGTGCGTGAAGTTGTTCAGTTGATCCGCGATCGCCTTGACGATCTTCGGGTGGCGGTGGCCGGTGTTCAGTACCGCGATGCCGGCGGCGAAATCGATGAAGCGGCGGCCTTCGACATCCCACAGTTCCGCGTTCTCGGCGCGGGCTGCGTAGAAATCGCACATCACGCCGACGCCGCGCGGGGTGGCGGCGTTCTTGCGGGCCTGCAGGTCGGCATTCTTCACGGTCATCTCCTTGATGTTCTTTCCGGTGGGTAGAAAATCGGGCGTTTCGACAGCCCATGGAGGCGACTATAATCACATTTGGCTCTGGCAATCAGAGCCATTTCAATAATTATTCAGGAGCCAATCATGCGCGCGAGCGTGTTGTCGGACTGGCTGGCGCAGCGCCTCGTGCGCGGCGGCGAACAGCCGATCTACCGGCAGCTTCACCGGCTGCTGCAACAGGCGATCCTGTCGCGTGAACTGCCGGCCGGCACGCGCGTGCCGTCGTCGCGGCTCCTGGCCGCCGAGCTCGGGATCGCGCGCAACACGGTCACGCAGGTTTACGAACAGCTTGCACTTGAAGGCTACGTGAACTCGGCGACCGGCCGCGGCACGTTCGTCGCCGACAGCGCGCCGGACGAGATCGTCGGTGCGCCGCCCGACGCGGCCGCCGCCACGCGTCCGGCGCTCGTGCAGCCGTCCGCGCGGCGGCTGTCCGCGCGCGGCACGCGGCTCGTCGAAGGCGCCGGTGTATCGAAACGGCAGGGCGGCGCGTTCATGCCGGGCGTGCCCGATGTGTCGCGATTTCCGGCGCGCGTGTGGACGCGGCTGCACAACAAATACTGGCGGCGGTTGCGTCCCGACCTGCTGACCTACGCGCCGGGCGGCGGGCTCGCGCTGCTGCGCGAGGCGCTGGCCGATTACCTGCGCACGTCGCGCTCGGTGCGCTGCACGCCCGAGCAGATCGTGATCACGACCGGGATCCACCAGTCGATCGACCTCGCGGTACGGCTGCTGACCGATCCGGGCGACGCGATCTGGACCGAGGATCCGTGCTATTGGGGCGTGCGCAGCGTGCTGAACGTGTCGGGGCTGACGACGCGGCCGATCCCGGTCGACGACGAAGGCATCGCGCCGTCGGCCGCCGATCTCGCCGAACCGCCGAAGCTGATGCTCGTCACGCCGTCGCACCAGTATCCGCTCGGCATGGTGATGAGCCTCGCGCGGCGGCGGATGCTGCTCGAATACGCGCGCCAGCACGGCTGCTGGATCATCGAGGACGACTACGACAGCGAATTCCGCTACGGCAGCCGGCCGCTCGCGTCGCTGCAGGGTCTCGATACGGCAGGGCAGGTGATCTATGTCGGCAGTTTCGGCAAGACGCTGTTCCCCGGGCTGCGGGTCGGCTATCTGGTCGCGCCGGAGCCGCTCGCGGAAAGTTTCGCGACCGCGAGCGCCGAGCTGTATCGCGAAGGGCAGTTGCTGCAACAGGCCGTGCTGGCCGAATTCATCGCGGAAGGGCACTTCGTGTCGCATATCCGCAAGATGCGCACGCTGTACGGGCAGCGGCGCGAGGTGCTGCTCGACGCGGTCGCGCAACGCTATGGCGATACGCTGCACGCGCTCGGCAGCGATGCGGGGCTGCATCTGGTCACGCAGTTGCCGGAAGGTGTCGACGATCGCGCGGTTGCGCAGGCCGCGCTCGAACGCAACATCGTCGTGCGGCCGTTGTCGGGCTATTACGCGGATCGCGAACGTGCGGCGTCGGGGTTGCTGCTCGGTTATGCGTGCGTGCCGGAGGACGAGATTGCGACCGCGTTCGCGACGCTCGCCGAGGCGATCGACGAGCGGGCGTTTGGCAAGGTGGTTGAGCTGGCTTGAACGGCGCTTCCGGTCACGGCATGGCGTTGCGATGCCCGCCGCGGCCATCGAGACTGGACGGCGTCATGCTCGCTCGACGGCCGAGAGAGCATGCGCGTCCTGCAGACCCTGCCGCGAATCTCAATACCCGATCCACACCGCGAACGTCAGTACGGCGCACGACAGCGCGAGCAGCGTCAGGAACAGCGGCAGCACGAAGCGGATCCACGCGCCGAAATCGACGCGTGCCGTTGCCAGATACGCGAGCAGCATCCCCGACGTCGGCGTGACGAGGTTCGTCAGCCCGCCGCCGAGCACGAACGCGAGCACCGACGTCTGGCCGCTCACGCCTGAGAGCTGCGCGATCGGCCCGATGATCGGCATGCTGACCGCGGCCTTGCCCGACACCGAAGGAATGAACACGTCGAGCACCATCTGCACGCCCATCAGCCCGTTCGCGACCCACACCGGCGATTGCCCGTCCGCGAGGCGCGTAAAGAAGTTGATCAGCGTGTCGAGCACGAGGCTGTTCTGCAGCAGCAGTTCGACGGATGCCGCGAGCCCCATCAACAGCGCGGCGAGGATCATGTTCTTCATCCCGTCGACGAACGCATCGGCCGCGCTGCGCGAATCGAGCCCGCCAATGACGGCCGTCGCGATGCTCACGGCCGTGTAGAACGCCGCCAGCTCGACGTTGCCCCACTTCAGTTCGCGCGTGCCGTAGATCAGCATCGCGACCGCCGCGGCGAACACGACCAGCGTTGCCTTGTGACGCAGCGACAGCTTTGCGGTCGCGTGCGCGGCATGGCCCGCGGCGGTCTGCCCGGCCTGATAGCCGGTGTTGCGCACATGGCGCAGCAGGTACAGGATGCCGATCGTCAGGAATACGACGAATACGGCCGCGCGCAGCGCGACGCCGCTGAACAACGGCACGCCGACCAGTGGCTGCGCGACGGCGAGTGCGAGCGGGTTAGTGACCGACGCGATATAGCCGATCTTCGCGGCGAGCGCGACGAGCGCGACCGCGAACAGGTCGGACAGACCCAGGCGCCGCGCGATCACGACCACCATCGGAATGATCACGAGGTACTCGGAGATGAAGCCGAGCAGCGTGCTGCCGAGCCCGATCAGGATCATCAGCATCGGTGTCAGCAGGTACGCATTGTTGCCGGTGAGCTGCAGCAGCCGGTCGATGCCGGCGTCGACTACGCCGGTGCGGCGCATCACGCCGAACATCCCGCCGACGAACATCACCATCACGATCAGCGGCGCGTTCTTCAGCAGCCCTTGCGGCACCGCGACGAACGCCGAGACCAGGCTTGCCGGCAGCGCCTGCGCGGACGTGCTGTGGCTGACGGCCGGCGCGACGAGCGTTGAAAGGGCGGTCGTCTTCGGCACCACGTGATAGGTGCCCGGCACGACGAGCCGGCCGTTGCGCGCGAACTGGCCCGAGTCGACGAGCCACGTGAGTGCGATCGCGGCGGCGAGCACCCACAGCATCATCACGACGGGGTGCAGCATCTTGCCGTGCGGATGCGGCGCGTGACCGGCGGGCGCCGCCGGATCGTCGGCCGCGAGCGCGGGGGTGTCGGCGCCGTGCGCGCCGGCCGGGTTCGGGGAAGAGGCGGACATCGGATCCTCGTCGAAGAAGAAGCGGCCCGTCAGGCCGGTTGCAGCGCGGCGCGCGCCGGGACGTAGCCGAGTTCGGCGGAAATGGCGAGGCTGCACGCCTGCAGGCGTTCGAGATAGTCGGGAATGTCGGCGTGGCTCACGCGCACCTCGGGCCCCGTCACGCTGACCGACGCGACTGTCGCGCCCGTCAGGTCGCGCACCGGTACCGCGATCCCGACCGCGCCGGGCGTCACCTCGCCGCTGCTCACCGCGTAGCCCTTGCGGGCGACCGCGTCGAGTTCGCCGGCGAGCTTCGCCGGGTCGTCGGCCTGCCCGTTTCGACGCAGTTGCGCGAGATATTCGTCGCGCACCGCGTCGGGCGCGAACGCGAGCAGCACCTTCCCCGACGCGCCGAAATTGATCGGCCGGCGATTGCCGACCGCGCCGACGGTGCGCACCGCGTGCGTCGTCTCGCAACGCGCGACGCATACCGATTCGAGCCCTTCGCGCACGCGCAGCACGATGGTCTCGTTGATCGCCTGGTTGAGCGCGAGCATGTGCCGGTGTGCGGCGCGCACGAGCGCGTTCTGCTGCGACGCGGCCACGCCGATCACGAACGCCTGCGGACCGAGCGCATAGGTGGACGTGCGCGGGTCCTGCACGACGAAGCGGTGCAGTTCGAGCGTGCACAGCATCCGGTACGTGCGCGACTTGTTGATGCCGAGTTGCGAAGCGAGCTCGGTCACGCCGAGGTTCGGATGCTCGGCCACGTAGGTCAGCAGCTTCAGCGCGCTGTCGACGGCGTCGACGATGTAGGTCGTCATGCGGTGTCTCCTTGCGACGCGATGCGCGCGCGTACGTAATCGGCGAGCGCGTCGAGATACGCGTCGACCGAGCGTTTCAGCGCGGCGAAGCCCGCATGTTTCGCGAACGCGGCCTCGTCCATGTACAGCGCGCGGTTGAATTCGATCTGGATGCTGTGGCGCTGCCGTGCGGGATCGGCGAGCGCGGTCAGCAGGTCGCCGCCCTGGTACGGGTCGTTGACCTGCACGCGATAGCCGGCGCCGGTGAACCACTGCGCGGTCCACGCGGTGAAGGCCGGGTCGGCGGTCGTGCCGCGCCGGTCGCTGACGACGACGTCCGGCCGCAGCGCGCCCGCGTCGACGTTCATCGCGTTGCCGCGCGACTTCATCGAATGGCAGTCGATGTGCCACAGCGCGCCGTGCGCGGCATGCAGCGGCTCGGCGATGCCGGCGAGCGCGCGGCGGTACGGCAGGTAGTACGCGTCGATCCGGTGGCGTACCTCCGCGAGCGACAGCTTGCGGTCATATAGCGGCACGCCGGGCAGCGCATCGCGCCGGATCAGCCCCATCCCGCGCTGCGTGTACGGCTGCGGCGACAGCGGCTCGGGCCACGGCTCGGCGAGCAGCATCGCGTCGATGTCGGTTTCCGCACGGTTCGGATCGATATACGCGCGCGGAAACGTCGCGCCGAGCAGCGTGCCGCCGCGCGCAGGGGCGCCGGCCCACAGTTCGTCGATGTACGCGTCCCACGTGGTGCGGATCGCGTCGTCGGGCGCGACCGTGGCGAAATCCGGCGGATACGCGATGCCGCTGTGAGGCGAGTCGACGACGATCGGCAGGGCCGGCACCGTCGGTGTCGTGACGAAATACGCGGGCGATGCGCCGGCAGTCGCGTTGTTGCAATTAAACGTCAGCATGGGGATCAGGTTCTTTACCTAGTTTCTCGAGGCGTCTCGTTTGTTGGTTTTAATCATTAAAACAGCGTATCAATATTTCACAACGACTGAAAATCGCGGTCAAGGGCTTTTTTCGATACCGGGATTACGCGCCGCGATCGGCCTGTAATGCCCGTGGTTATTGGGTCTGTTTCATTCCTCGAAACACCTGGTGAATCAGGGGTATTGGTCTCCCGTGTGCGTTTTTTTGCATCGCTTGACGCTTCAAATCACCAAATTCGACAATGAATAAGACGATGTTTTATTCAATAAAACACGTTTTGAGCGAAATAAATCGCTCCCCATATTCAATCGACAAAAGGGGTCGGAGATGAAGCGGAAAGGGATGGCAGTCGCGCTGGCGGGTATCGCAATGGCGGCGGGTGCGACGCAAGCACGGGCGCAATCGAGCGTGACGCTGTATGGCGTGGTCGATTCGGGGATCACGTACACGAACAACCAGAACGGCCACGCTGCATGGCAGGCGACCGGCGGCAACGAGCAGGGCACGCGTTTCGGGCTGCTCGGCAAGGAGGACCTCGGCGGCGGCACGCGCGCGGTGTTCCGGCTCGAGAACGGCTTCAACATCGAGAGCGGTGCCGCGAGCCAGGGCGGCCGGCTGTTCGGGCGCCGGGCGTACGTCGGGCTGGAAAACGACCGCTGGGGCACGCTGACGATGGGCCGCCAGTACAACGCGGCGCAGGAAGTGCTGGAGCCGCTGCAGATCGGCGCGACCACCGCGCTCACGCAGTACGCGCTGCATCCGTTCGACACCGACGACCTGAACAACACGTTCCGCACCAACAACTCGGTGCAGTACCAGACGCCCACGTGGTACGGGCTGCGCGCGGTCGGCCTGTACGGCTTCTCGAATTCGACGTCGTTCGCGCAAAACCGCGTGTGGAGCCTTGGCGCAAGCTACGAGAACGGGCCGCTGCAACTCGGCGCGGCATACGTGCGCGTCGATCATCCGGCGCTCGACACGACCGGCGCGGCAGCGTCCGACAACTACTACACGTTCATCAAGGGCGTGACGCGCCAGCAGATCTGGGGCGCGGGTGGCGCGTATGCGTGGGGCGCCGCGACGTTCGGGCTGCTGTACACGAGCTCGCTGTTCAACCTGCAGACGGGCGGCGCGATGCGCTTCAACAACTACGAGGGCAGCATGCGCTACCTGATGACGCCCGCATTGCAGTTCGCGCTCGGCGAAACCTACACGCAGGTGCTCGCGTCGCAGGGGCCGAAGCCGAGTTCGCACTACCTGCAGACGAGCGTCGGCGCGCAGTATTTCCTGTCGAAGCGCACCGATATCTACGTGAATGCGTTCTACCAGCGCGCGTCGTCGAACGCGGTGGCCGCGATCGAAGGGATCTCGAATCCGTCGAGCACGCGCACGCAGATCGTCGCGGTGACGGGTATCCGCCACAAGTTCTGACGCGGCGGCAGGTTGCGGGCGTGCGCTTTCTGTTTACAGCCGGATCAGCGCCGCGCCCGCGACCACCAGCGCGCACGCGGCGAGCCGCTGCGCGCCGGGCCGCTCGCGCATCACGAGCCAGCCGATCGCGACCGCGAAGATCGAGCTGGTTTCGCGCAGCGCCGACACCGTCCCGACCGGCAAGTACCGGTACGCGAGGATCACGATCCCGTATGCGGCGAGCGAGATCGTGCCGGCGATCGCGCCCTGCGTGAGTGCCGTGCGCGAGCCGAGCACCGCGCGCGGGCCGCCTCGCACCGCGCAGACCAGCACGAACTGCGGCACGCTCCACAGCACGTACACCCACGCGATGTAACCGAGCGCGCTGCCGGACACGCGCGAGCCGATGCCGTCGCAGATCGAATACGCGGCGATGAACGCGCCCGTGAGCAGCGCAAACGGCACGCCTTCGCCGGAGAACCGGAAGCCGCGCCGCAGCGCGAGCGACATGATGCCGAACGACACGAGCGCGATGCCCGCGAAGCCGAGCGGCGTCGGCTGTTCGTGGAGGAATGCGAGCGCCAGCACCGACACCAGCAGCGGCGAAATCCCGCGCGCGATCGGATAGATCTGCCCGAACTCGCCGCTGCGGTACGCGCGCGCCAGCGTGAAGCAATACGCAACCTCGAGCGCGGCCGACCCGGCGATATACGGCCACGCGGCGGGCGCCGGCGCAGGCAGCAGCACGGCGCCGGCGACGCCGAACACGAAATACGGCAGTGACATCGTGCCGAGCTGTACGAGCCGGTCTTCGCTGACGTGGAGGAAGGCATTCCAGATCGCGTGCAGCAACGCGGAGCACAGCACGAGGCCGATGAAGAGGTGGTCCATGGACGAAGGGGCGGACAAGGGGCGGGAGCGGAGGAGGCGCCGTCATTATGTGGGTATCGGGCGCATTCGCATGGAATTGTCGATAATGACGTGTTGTTATTCACCGGATGCCGACAATGACCGAAGCCACTCAAGCCCAGCCTGCCGTTCCGCGCCTTACGAGCCTGTCGCATGGCGGCGGCTGCGGCTGCAAGATTGCGCCGGGCGTGCTGTCCGAGCTGCTGAAGCGCGCGACGCCGCCCGCGCTGTTCCCGGATCTGCTGGTCGGCACCGAGACGTCCGACGACGCGGCCGTCTACCGCCTCAACGACGAGCAGGCGATCGTCGCGACCACCGATTTCTTCATGCCGATCGTCGACGATCCGTTCGACTTCGGCCGCATCGCCGCGACCAACGCACTGTCCGACGTCTATGCGATGGGCGGCAAGCCGATCCTCGCGCTCGCACTGGTCGGCATGCCGATCAACGTGCTGCCCCACGAGACGATCGCGGCCGTGCTGCGCGGCGGCGAATCGGTGTGCGCGGAGGCAGGCATTCCGGTCGCCGGCGGCCATTCGATCGATTCGGTCGAGCCGATCTACGGGCTCGCGGCGATCGGCGTCGTGCATCCGTCGCGCGTGAAGCGCAATGCGGCCGCGCGCGCGGGCGACGTGCTCGTGCTCGGCAAGCCGCTCGGCGTCGGCGTGCTGTCCGCCGCGCTGAAAAAGAACCAGCTCGACGCCGCGGGTTACGCGCAGATGGTCGCGACGACCACCAAGCTGAACCGGCCGGGCGCCGAGCTCGCCGCGCTGCCGGGCGTGCATGCGCTCACCGACGTCACGGGCTTCGGCCTGCTCGGCCATACGCTCGAGCTGGCGCGCGGCGCGCACCTCACCGCGCGCGTGCACTATGCGTCGCTGCCGTGGCTCGCGGGCGTCGAGGCGTTCGTTGCCGACGGCGTGTTCACCGGCGCATCGGGCCGCAATTGGGCCGCGTACGGCGCGGACGTGCAGCTGGCCGACACGCTGCCGCCCGTCGCGCAGGCGCTGCTGACCGATCCGCAGACGTCGGGCGGCCTGCTGGTCGCGTGCGCGCCCGAGGCCGTCGACGACGTGCTCGCGTGCTTCCGTGCCGACGGCTTCGACCGCGCGGGCGTGATCGGCGAGATGGTGGACGGGCCCGCACGCGTCGACGTCGCGTGACGCTGAAGCGCCCCACCGGATTATTTTGCGGTCGCTAGAATCGATGCCTTCCATCGAAGACATCGACGACCGATGAACGACTTCCTGTTCGGGCTGATGATCGCGCTGTCGGTCGGGCCCGTTGCGCTGATGATCGCGAACTACGGGATGCGCGCCGGCACCGCAAGCGGCGTGCGCGCGGCGGTGGGTGTCGCGACGGCTGACGGCTGCTACGCGGTCGTCGCGTTCACGCTCGGCGCGATGCTCGCGAGCACGCTCGCCGCGCATCTGTCGCTGTTTCGTCTGGTCGGCGCGCTCGTGCTGCTCACGATGGGCGCGCGGATGCTGTGGCAGGCGCTGCGGGATCGCCGCCGCACGCTCGACGGCGATGCGCGGCCACCGGGCAGCCGCCCGTTTGCATCGATGTTCGTCGTCACGCTCGCGAACCCGCTCACGATCCTGTTGTTCTACGGCTATGCAACGGCTGCCGCCGGTGCGCATCGGCACTGGCTGCTCGGCGCCGCGTGCGTGTTTGCCGGCAGCCTCGCGGGGCAGCTCGTGTTCGCATTCGGCGGCAGCGTGATCGGCCGGATCGTGAAGTCGCCGGGGCTGCTTGCGGCGAGCCATGTGGTTGCTGCGCTTGTCGTGCTGGGTTACGGAGTGGCGGGGCTGGCGCGGCTGTAGCGGTTCTCCGGGCGGGTGATGAGCATGCGGGTGAGGCTGGCGTGCCGGTGTCGATCAACCGGATAGTATTCCTGATGGAATTCCGAGGCGCAGGGACCATTTCCTTCGTCATTCCCGTGCGTACCCAATCCGTACCGATGCACCGACGCACCTATGCCGTTTCGTAGTCGGGTTCCGCATCGGGCACGCCCGTTCTATACTCCGACGCGCAGTCTACGAGAGCCGTTCTCGCCCAACATCATCGAAACAAGGAACGCCGATGCTGACTCGCTCCATTCTTTCCGCCGCTGCATTCTCGCTCGCAGCCTGTGCGACCGCGCCGTCGATCGCGCAGGACAACCAGGGCAACAACGCGGGCAACAATGCATTCGCCGAGACCGGTGCACAGGGCCGCCCGGTCAAGGTCATGATCATCACGATGTTCGGTCCGGAGAGCCAGGCCTGGCTCGACCGGCTCGGCCCGTGGCGCGACATCGCCGTGCCCGGCCTGTCGCCCGACTACCCGAACGTTCATTGCAACAAGCAGGACGTGTGCGTGGTCACGACCGGCATGGGCTATGCGAACGCGTCGGCGACGATCATGGCGCTCACGTTCTCGCAGCGCTTCGATCTGCGCCGCACGTACTTCCTGATCTCCGGCATCGCGGGCGTCGACCCCACGCAAGGCACGGTCGGTTCGGCCGCGTGGTCGAAGTACCTCGTCGATTTCAGCCTGCAGTGGGAACTCGATGCACGCGAGATTCCGGCGGGCTGGAATACCGGCTTCCTCGGCATCAACACGAAGAGCCCGAACGACAAGCCGCCGCTCGACTATCGCACCGAAGTGTTCCAGCTGAACCCGCAACTGACCGACGCCGCGGTCGCGCTGTCGCGCAACGTGGTGCTCGCCGACAGCGCGCAGGCGCAGGCCGCGCGCGCGAAGTTCACGTATGCGCCGGCGAACCGGCCGCCGACGGTGATCCAGTGCGACACGTCATCGGGCAACACGTGGTTCTCGGGCACGCTGATCGGCGAGCGCGCGCGCCAGTGGACGAAGATCCTGACCGACGGCAAGGGTACCTACTGCATGACCGCGCAGGAAGACAACGCGACGTATGAAGCGCTCAAGCGCGCGGCGAGCGTGAAGCGGGTCGACCTGTCGCGCGTCGCGGTGCTGCGCACCGGGTCCGATTTCGACCGGCCGTATGCGGGGCAGACGAGTGCCGACAACCTGCTGAACTATGCGGACCAGGGCGGCTTCGCCCCGGCGACCGAAAACCTGTATCGCGCGGGCAATCCGCTCGTTCAGGACATCGTGACGCACTGGGGCGAATGGCGTGACGGGGTGCCGCGCCGGTAATGGCCGGAAGCTGACTCAGCCTGCGGTCAGTGCGCGTGCGGGGCCGAACGGAACGGCGTCCATACCGGCGTGGTGTCGTCCCAGTGATCGAGCGGCGAAGGGAGTTGATCGTTCATCATGTGCTCCTGCAACTAACTATCTAACTGACTGACTCGGCGAGTCGTCGATAGGGGAATCGCGACGCCGCGCACGGGGCAACCCGTTGCGCGGCGTTGCGCGTTTACCGGCCTCCGCCGGCGAGCTGGTTGCTTTCCGGCGTCGGGCGATACGGGCCTTGTGCCAGTTCGAGCCCTTGCGGATACGAGTTGGCCTTGCGCAGGTACGCGAGCGTGCCGTCCTTGCGTGCTTGCTCGACTTCCGCGCTTACTTCGGCGCGGGTGCGCGGGCCATAGTGCTGCGAGTACCACGACGTGTTGCCGTAGTCGCCGGCATGCGGCGTACCCGAATCGGCGAAGGCCGGTGCGGACACGGCGAGCGTGAGGGCGAGGGCGGAGAGAAGATGGCGGCGGTTCATGGCGTAACTCCTGTCATTCGGAGCTGGCGCTGGAGCGCTTACTCCGGTCCCATCAAGCGGGATCTGTTCGATGCGCAACGAGGTGCGCGACAGGGTTTACTCTAGGTATCTGTTCCGTCGCGATAAATGCGGCAGATGCGAATTGAATTGTCGTGTCAGTGGAACAATCGACATCCGTACACCTGGCAGGGTTATGCGGAAATCGCCCGAACCCGCTTGCAGCGGGCTTCGCACGGGAGCGACGACGGCGCGCGGCGACGCATGCGGACGATTGCGTCGCATGGCACAAAGGTTTGCTGCGGATTCGGGAAGGATCGGGTGCGCCGGGCGGGAAACGGGGCGCGGAGGCGGGGCGACGCGCGGGCCTCGCAGCCCGCGCGTGCAGTTCAGACGATTACGCGACCCACTCGTTGATGACCGGCGTGTCGAGCGCCGGCGCGCGTTCGGCTTCCTCGAACGTGCGCTTGCTGCACGTCGCGTCGAGGCTGCCCTTGCCGCTCAGCAGCGGGCAGCGGTCGAACACTTCGGCCACCCAGTCGACGAACACGCGCACCTTCGGCGACAGATGACGGCTGTGCGGATACACGACCGAGATCGGCATCGGCAGCGGCTTGACGCCGGGCAGCACTTCCTTGAGCCGGCCTTCGCGCAGATGCGGCAGCACCATGAACAGCGGCGGCTGGATCAGCCCGAAGCCTTCGATCCCGCAGGTCACGTACGCATCCGCGTCGTTCACCGACACGATGCCTTCCATCTTCATCTCGACTTCCTTGCCGTCGGTCAGGAACGTCCAGTCGATCGTGCGGCCGGTGCGGCTCGAGAAGTAGTTGACGGCCTTGTGCTGGCTCAGGTCGTCGATCGATTGCGGCTCGCCGTGGTGCTCGAGATAGTCGGGCGACGCGACCGTCACGCATTCGAACAGGCCGACCCGGCGCGCGACGAGCGACGAGTCCTGCAGTGCGCCGACGCGGATCACGCAATCGACACCTTCCTGCAGCAGGTCGACCGGCCGGTCGGACAGGCCGAGCTGCAGGTCGATGTCCGGATAGCGCGAATGAAATTCGCACAGCGACGGAATCACGAGCAGCCGCCCGATCGAACCCGGCATGTCGATACGCAACTTTCCGTGCGGCTTCCGGTTGTTCGCCTGGAAGCTCGCCTCGGTTTCCTCGACGTCCGCGAGGATCCGCACGCATCGTTCGTAGTACGCGGCGCCGTCCGGCGTGAGCGACAGCCGACGCGTGGTCCGGTGCATCAGCCGCACACCGAGGAATGCTTCGAGATTCTGGATGATCGTCGTGACGGACGCTCGCGGCAAGCTGAGCGTTTCTGCTGCCTTGGTGAAGCTGCTTGTATCGACGACGCGAGTAAACACCTGCATGGCCTGAAGCCGGTCCATCACAACCTCCGCAATCTAATGAGCCTCCGGAACAACAAGGCTGCGCTACCTCGTGGGTAAACGCAGCCTCGGATTGTTCGGGGGCGTTGAATTGTGTTGCCGGATTATAGGCATTTATCCCAATGTCTGCCGGACCCAGAATTCGTTCCATCTCGAAATGGATGCTGCATCGTCATGGACGCTTCTGAATTCAGCAAATTCCTGAAGGCCGCATTGCCCGCCCAAGCCACGGCGGACGCGGCGCTGACGGTCGCCGAAGTCGAAATTCCCGGCTACGCGCAGGACATCGTGCTGCGCCTCTACCGCCGCCCGGACAAGACCGGGTTGCCAGTAGTGCTTTATTTCCACGGCGGCGGCTTCGTCCGCGGTTCGCTTGAAGACGCCGATTTCGCCGCGCGTTTTTTAGCAGAACGCTTACCAGCTCTCGTAGTGTCGGTCGACTATTCGCTCGCGCCGGCCTTTCCTTTTCCGGCCGCGCCGGAGGATGCGTATCGCGCCGCCGTATGGGCCGCGACGCGCGCCCGCGCGTTCGGCGGCAACCCGAAGAAGATCGGTGTCGCGGGCCACGACGCGGGCGGCCAGCTCGCGAACTGCCTCGCGTTCATCGCGCGTGACCGCGGTGAAGTGTCGATCGTCGCGCAGGCGCTGTTCGGGCCGATGCTCGACCCGAGCATGACGCGCATCGGCGACGCCGATCGCCTCGCGTCCGACATCACCGCGCGCGAATGCGCGGCATGTTATCGCGCGTATCTGCCGCAGGCCGCACAACGCATGCACCCGTACGCGGCGCCGCTCGAATCGGTGCGCCTCGCGGGGCTGCCGCCGACGCTCGTCGTCACCGCGCAGAACGACGTGCTGCACGTCGAGGCGGAGAAATATGCGGGCTGCCTGATCTCGTCGGGCGTGCTCACGCAGGTGATCCGCTATCCGGACATCACGCACGCCGCGCTCGCGACGCACGAAGCCGCCTTCGAGGAAGCCGTGCGCTTCTTCCAGTGCCGCTTCCAGGCGCGCCAGCCGAACCGTTCCGAATAACCAAAACCAATCCACGTTTACTGGAGATCCACATGGCCATCCTACGCACCTCCCGTTCCCGGATCGCGACAGCGGCGATCGTGACGCTTGCCGTCGTCGGCCTCGGAACGTTCGGCGCAATGCGCGTGAACGCGAACGCACCCGATAAAGCGGCAGCGCCGCTGCCCGAAGTCGACGTCGCGACCGTCGTGCCGCAAACCGTGACCGACTGGCAGAGTTATTCGGGCCGCCTCGAAGCGGTCGAAAAGGTCGACGTGCGCCCGCAGGTGTCGGGCACGATCGTCGCGGTGAACTTCAAGGACGGCGCGCTCGTGAAGAAGGGCGACGTACTGTTCGTGATCGACCCGCGCCCGTACCAGGCCGAAACCGACCGCGCGGCCGCACAGCTCGCGGCCGCGCAGGCGCGCAACGGCTACGCGCAGACCGACTGGCAGCGCGCGCAGCGGCTGATCGGCGACAACGCGATCGCGAAGCGCGATTACGACGAGAAGCAGAACGCGGCCCGCGAGGCGACGGCGAACCTGAAGGCCGCCGAAGCCGCGCTGGAAACGGCACGCATCAACCTCGGCTATACGCGGATCACCGCGCCGGTTTCGGGCCGCGTGTCGCGTGCGGAAATCACGCTCGGCAACGTCGTGTCGGCCGGCGCATCGGCCGCACCGCTGACGACGCTGGTGTCGGTGTCGCCGATCTACGCATCGTTCGACGCGGACGAGCAGACCTACCTGCAATACATCAACGGCGCGCGCAACGGCCGCAAGGTGCCGGTGGAGCTCGGTCTCGCGAACGAAAGCGGCTACTCGCGCAGCGGCGAGATCGACTCGGTCGACAACCGGCTCGACACGTCGTCCGGCACGATCCGTGTACGTGCGCGCTTCGACAATGCGGACGGTGCGCTCGTCCCGGGCCTCTACGCACGCGTGAAGGTGGGCGGCAGCGCGCCGCACGAGGCACTGCTCGTCGACGACGCGGCGATCAACACCGACCAGGACAAGAAGTTCGTGTTCGTCGTCGACCAGCAAGGCCGCGTGTCGTACCGCGAAGTGCAGCAGGGGATGCAGCACGGCAACCGGCGCGTGATCGTGAGCGGGCTCTCCGCCGGCGATCGCGTGGTCGTGAACGGCACGCAGCGCGTGCGCCCCGGCGAACAGGTGAAGCCGCACATGGTCCCGATGACGGGCGGTGACGCGCCGTCCGCGCCTTTGGCGGACAACGCGAAGCCGGCCGCACCGGCGAAGGCGGATTCGTAAGCGGCCCGCCGCTTCGTATCCGCGTTCAACCAGACAGAGCCACACATGAATATTTCAAAATTCTTTATCGACCGGCCGATCTTTGCAGGAGTCCTATCGGTGATCGTCCTGCTCGGCGGGGTGATCGCGATGTTCCTGCTGCCGATCTCGGAATATCCGGAAGTCGTGCCGCCTTCCGTGATCGTGAAGGCGCAGTACCCGGGCGCGAACCCGAAAGTGATCGCCGAGACGGTCGCGTCGCCGCTTGAAGAGCAGATCAACGGCGTCGAGGACATGCTCTACATGCAGTCGCAGGCGAACAGCGACGGCAACATGACGATCACCGTCACGTTCAAGCTCGGCACCGATCCGGACAAGGCCACGCAGCTCGTGCAGAACCGCGTGAACCAGGCGCTGCCGCGCCTGCCGGAAGACGTGCAGCGGCTCGGCATCACGACGGTGAAGAGCTCGCCGACGCTGACGATGGTGGTCCACCTGATCTCGCCGGACAACCGCTACGACATGACCTACCTGCGCAACTACGCGCTGATCAACGTGAAGGATCGCCTGTCGCGGATCCAGGGCGTCGGCCAGGTGCAGCTGTGGGGTTCGGGCGACTACGCGATGCGCGTGTGGCTCGATCCGCAGAAGGTCGCGCAGCGCGGGCTGTCGGCCGAGGACGTCGTGCAGTCGATCCGCGAGCAGAACGTGCAGGTCGCGGCCGGCGTGATCGGCGCGTCGCCGTCGCTGCCGGGCACGCCGCTGCAGTTGTCGGTGAACGCGCGCGGCCGTCTGCAGACGGAAGACGAATTCGGCGACATCGTCGTGAAGACGACGCCGGATGGCGGCGTCACGCGCTTGCGCGACATCGCGCGAATCCAGCTCGACGCATCCGAATACGGGCTGCGCTCGCTGCTCGACAACAAGCCGGCCGTTGCAATGGCGATCAACCAGTCGCCGGGCGCGAACTCGCTGCAGATCTCGGACGAAGTGCGCAAGACGATGGCCGAGCTGAAGCAGGATATGCCGGCCGGCATCGACTACAAGATCGTCTATGACCCGACGCAGTTCGTGCGTTCGTCGATCAAGGCCGTCGTGCACACGCTGCTCGAAGCGATCGCGCTGGTCGTGATCGTCGTGATCGTGTTCCTGCAGACCTGGCGCGCGTCGCTGATTCCGCTGATCGCGGTGCCGGTGTCGATCATCGGTACGTTCTCGCTGCTGCTCGCGTTCGGGTATTCGATCAACGCGTTGTCATTGTTCGGGATGGTGCTCGCGATCGGGATCGTGGTCGACGATGCGATCGTGGTGGTCGAGAACGTCGAGCGCAACATCGAGAGCGGGATGAACGCGCGGCAGGCGACCTACAAGGCGATGCAGGAAGTGAGCGGGCCGATCATCGCGATCGCGCTGACGCTCGTCGCCGTGTTCGTGCCGCTCGCATTCATGTCGGGCCTGACCGGCCAGTTCTACAAGCAGTTCGCGATGACCATCGCGATCTCGACGGTGATCTCGGCGTTCAACTCGCTGACGCTGTCGCCGGCGTTGTCGGCGATCCTGCTGAAGGGCCATGGCGACAAGGAAGACTGGCTCACGCGCGTGATGAACCGCGTGCTCGGCGGCTTCTTCCGCGGCTTCAACAAGGTGTTCCATCGCGGCGCGGAGAACTACGGCCGCGGCGTGCGCGGCGTGCTGTCGCGCAAGACGCTGATGCTCGGCGTGTACCTCGCGCTGGTGGGCGCGACCGTGCTCGTGTCGAAGGTCGTGCCGGGCGGCTTCGTGCCCGCGCAGGACAAGGAATACCTGATCGCGTTCGCGCAGCTGCCGAACGGTGCATCGCTCGACCGCACCGAAAAGGTGATCCGCGACATGGGCTCGATCGCGCTGAAGCAGCCGGGCGTCGAGAGCGCGGTGGCGTTCCCGGGGCTGTCGGTGAACGGCTTCACGAACAGCTCGAGCGCGGGCATCGTGTTCGTCACGCTGAAGCCGTTCTCGGAACGGCATGGCAAGGCGCTGTCGGCCGGCGCGATCGCGGGTGCGCTGAACCAGAAGTACGGCGCGATGAAAGATTCGTTCGTCGCGGTGTTCCCGCCGCCGCCGGTGCTCGGCCTCGGTACGCTGGGCGGGTTCAAGATGCAGATCGAGGATCGCGGCGCGGTCGGCTATGCGCGGCTCGCGGATGCGACCAACGACTTCATCAAGCGCGCGCAGCAGGCGCCTGAACTCGGCCCGTTGTTCACGAGCTACCAGATCAACGTGCCGCAGCTCAACGTCGATCTCGATCGCGTGAAGGCGAAGCAGCTGGGCGTGCCGGTGACCGACGTGTTCAACACGATGCAGGTGTATCTCGGCTCGCTGTACGTGAACGACTTCAACCGCTTCGGACGCGTGTACCAGGTGCGCGTGCAGGCCGACGCGCCGTTCCGCCAGCGCGCGGACGACATCCTGCAGCTGAAGACGCGCAACGACAAGGGCGAGATGGTGCCGCTGTCGTCGCTGGTCACGGTGACGCCGACGTTTGGCCCGGAAATGGTCGTGCGCTACAACGGCTACACGGCGGCCGACATCAACGGCGGCCCGGCACCGGGCTTCTCGTCGGGTCAGGCTCAGGCCGCGATCGAGCGCATCGCGCACGAGACGCTGCCGCGCGGTGTGCGGTTCGAATGGACCGACCTCACGTACCAGCAGATCCTCGCGGGCGATTCGGCGATGTATGTGTTCCCGATCAGCGTGCTGCTCGTGTTCCTCGTGCTCGCGGCGCTGTATGAAAGCCTGACGCTGCCGCTCGCGGTGATCCTGATCGTGCCGATGAGCATTCTGTCGGCGCTGACGGGCGTGTGGCTCACGCAGGGCGACAACAACATCTTCACGCAGATCGGCTTGATGGTGCTGGTGGGGCTGTCGGCGAAGAACGCGATCCTGATCGTCGAATTCGCGCGCGAGCTCGAACACGACGGCAGGACGCCGCTCGAGGCCGCGATCGAGGCGAGCCGGCTACGTCTGCGCCCGATCCTGATGACGTCGATCGCCTTCATCATGGGTGTCGTGCCGCTCGTCACGTCGACGGGGGCCGGTTCGGAAATGCGCCATGCGATGGGTGTCGCGGTGTTCTTCGGGATGCTCGGCGTGACGCTGTTCGGGCTGATGCTGACGCCGGTGTTCTACGTCGTGCTGCGCACGCTCGCGGGCGGCAAGATCCACGTCGCCGGCAAGGACTCGGCGGGTTACGGCGTGCAGGCTCCTGGCGTGCCGGCATCGGATGCTTGAGGACAAGAAGATGAATAACATGCACAACACGAATGGCCTGATGCGCTTCGCGAAGGTGGCGGCCGCGAGCACCCTGCTCGCGACGCTGCTCGCCGCGTGCGCGGTGGGGCCCGACTACAAGCGCCCGGATGCGCCGACGCCCGCCGCGTTCAAGGAAGCGCCGACGCTCGCCGCCGGCGAACAGGCCGGCACGTGGAAGACGGCCGAGCCGTCGGACGGCACGCATCGCGGCGAATGGTGGAAGGTGTTCGGCGACCCGGTGCTCGATTCGCTCGAGACGCAGGCGCTCGCCGCGAACCAGAACCTGAAGGCCGCGGCCGCGCGAGTCGAGGAAGCGCGCGCGGCGACGCGTACGGCACGCTCGCAATGGTTCCCGCAGATCGGCGCCGGCTTCGGGCCGACGCGCCAAGGGCTGTCGTCGGCGTCGCAGTTCCAGCCGCAGGGCACGGGCCCGACCAACGCGACGCTGTGGCGCGCGCAGGGCACGGTGTCGTACGAAGCCGACCTGTTCGGCCGCGTCGGCCGCAACGTCGAGGCGTCGCGTGCCGACCAGGCGCAGAGCGAAGCGCTGTTCCGTTCGGTGCAGCTTGCGCTGCAGGCGGACGTCGCGCAGAACTACTTCGAACTGCGTCAGCTCGATTCCGACCAGGACCTGTACCGCCGCACGGTGGAACTGCGCGACCAGGCACTGAAGCTCGTGCAGCGCCGCTTCAACGAAGGCGACATCAGCGAGCTCGACGTGTCGCGCGCGAAGAACGAACTGGCGACCGCGCAGGCCGATGCGGTCGGCGTCGCGCGCCGGCGCGCGGCGTCCGAGCATGCGCTCGCGATCCTGCTCGGCAAGGCGCCCGCGGATTTCGCGTTCAAGGAAACGCCGATCGTGCCGGTGGCGGTGAAGGTGCCGCCGGGCCTGCCGTCCGCGCTGCTCGAACGCCGCCCGGATGTATCGGCGGCCGAGCGCTCGATGGCGGCCGCGAACGCGCGGATCGGCCTCGCGAAGTCCGCGTACTTCCCGAAGCTCGATATCACCGGGGCGTTCGGCTATGAAGCATCGACGCTCGGCAACCTGTTCCTGTGGTCGAGCCGCACGTTCCTGCTCGGGCCGTTCGCCGGCACCGCGCTGACGCTGCCGCTGTTCGACGGCGGGCGTCGTGCGGCCGGCGTGCAGCAGGCGCGCGCGCAGTACGACGAGCAGGTCGCGAACTACCGGCAGCAGGTGCTCGTCGCGTTCCGCGAGGTCGAGGACAATCTCGCCGACCTGCGCCTGCTCGACGACCAGATCCGCGCGCAGGATGCGGCCGTCAACGCGTCGCGGCGCGCGGCGACGTTGTCGCGCACGCAGTATCAGGAAGGCGAGGTCGCGTATCTCGACGTGATCGACAGCGAGCGTTCGGTGCTGCAGTCGCAACTGCAGTCGAACCAGTTGACCGGCGCGCAGGCCGTGTCGACCGTGAACCTGATCCGCGCGTTGGGCGGCGGGTGGGGGGCGGCGCCGACGGCGGTAGGCGACGCGGCGTCCGTCAAGGAGGATGTAGCGGCGCGTTGATGCACCGGCCCGCGACGGGCCGACGTAACGGGTAGCCGATCGAAGGGCCCCGATCCGTGACGACGCGGATCGGGGTTTTTTATTGGCGGCCGGTCAGGCCTGTTGCTCCGGTTTCACGTCCGTACGTTCGGCGATCACCACCGCGTAGCGGCCGACCGCATCGGCGATGCGCTGCGCCAGTTCGGGATCACGCACCGCTCGCGCGAGCGTGACGCCGCCCGACAGCAGCGCGAGGAGCGCGATCGCGCGATCGTCATCGGGTGGGTTGTCCATCCCGGCCGACACTTCGTCGATGATCTGCCGCAGTGCCTGCTCATATGCGTCGCGCGTTTCGTCGTCGGCGCGCATCACTTCCGGGGACAGGCTCGGCAGCGCGCAGCTTTCGCCGAGTTCGCAGGTGCGCCGCGGGCCGAGGTAGAACGACACGAACGGGCGCCGCCAGCGCGCGCCATGCTCGGCCTTGAACGTCGCGACGCCTTGCCGGAGCTGGGCGAGGCCATCGAGGACGACCTGCCGGAACGCTTCGCCCTTCGTTTTGAAATGGCCGTAGAACGCGCCGTTGGTGACGCCCGCCGCCTTCGTCAGCGGACCGATGCCGGAGCCGCCATACCCTTCCTGGCGGAACAGGCGGCTCGCGGCATCGAGGATGCGCGTGCGGGTTTCGTGCTTGTGCTCGACGGAATAACGCATGACAGGCTCGCTTCAGAGCGATCGCTCTTTATCTTGAATAGAGAGCGATCGGTGTCTAATGTATAGAGAGTGACTGATATTTATATCACGTCACCTGACCGATGACCTGACCAGGAGAAAGTGCGATGCCGATTACGCTGACAGTATCCGAAGGGGTGTTCACGCCGGACGACGAGGGGCCGGTGTTTGCCGAGTTGACCGATGCGCTGCTGGAAGTCGAGGGATTGACCGGGAATGCGTTCCTGGCGCCGAACGTGGTGGGCACGCTCAACGTGCTGCCGCGAAACCGGACCTTCGTGCACGGGCGCGCGGAGCCTGCCGCGTTCGTCGAATTGAAACTGCCTGCCGTGGCGCTCGCGGCGCCCGACACGCAGCGGCAATTCGTCGAGCGGGCGACCGCGATCGTGCTGCGCCGCGCCGGAGGGCGGCTGACGCCGGCGCAAGTGTGGGTGAACGTCGTCCATGCGGTCGACGGCGGATGGGGGATTGCCGGGCGACGCTATGACAACGCGTCGCTCGTCGATTCGATCCAGGGTGCGGCGGCGGCAGCGCACTAATCGCAACTAACGGTCAAGCCGTCGGGCGTTGACCGGCGGAGTGGCGGCGTTCGCCGCCACTCCGGTCATTTTCCGTCGCCGGCAGCCCGCAGCGCGCGGACCAGTTCGCTGGCCGCCTTGCCGAGCCCCGTGTGTTTCGGCCGGCGCAGGAACACGGGCAGCGGGAGCCCGTTGCGGATGTTCGCGAACACGAGCGGCGCGAGGTCGCCGTCGGCGACGTATCGGCCGGTCACGGATTCGGGCAGGTTCGCCCAGCCATGTCCGGCCTTCACGAGTGCGATTGCGGTCGCCATGTCGGTGACTTTCCACGTGCGGTTGCCGATCAACGGCCGCACGTCGGTCAGCGGCCGCTCGGGATCGGCGATCACGATCTGCCGGAAACCGGACAGCCGCTCGATCGCCTCGGGTTGCGCGCATTCGGCGATCGCCGGATGGCTCGGCGCGGCGACCGCAACGAGCGTCTCGGTCCACAGCCCGTGGATCT
Organism: Burkholderia lata; assembly: GCF_902499335.1. Taxonomy (GTDB): domain Bacteria; phylum Pseudomonadota; class Gammaproteobacteria; order Burkholderiales; family Burkholderiaceae; genus Burkholderia; species Burkholderia lata_B. The sequence continues at coordinate 406,148 of NZ_CABVQK010000009.1, forward strand.
GCTCCTGCGGATGCAGGTCGAGCCCGCCATACGCGACACAGAGATCGACAGCGCCGCGATGCAGCGCATCGACGATCACGTCCTGCGGCGCCGTGACGATGCTGATCGCGAGCGCCGGGTATTTCGCGGCGACAGCGGTCAGCGCGCGGGCAACGGGCGCGCCGTCGAGTTCGGCGGCGAGGCCGAGCCGCAACGTATCCTCGACGCCTTCCGACAGGTGCTGCGCATGCGCGCGCAGCGCGTGCAGCCGTTCGGCGATCGAGCGCGCATCGGGCAGCAGCGCAGCCATCGCGGCGGTCGGCGTCGGTTCGCGTGTGCCGCGATCGAACAGCACGAGGTCGAGTTCGGCCTCGAGGTTCGCGATCGCCATGCTGATCGCCGACGGCGTGCGGCCGAGCGCACGCGCGGCGGCGGAAAACGAGCCTTTGTCGATGACGGTCAGCAGCATGTCGATGTGGTCGCTGGTCAGCATGCACTGGCCTCCTGTCAGAAAAATTGAAAGGACCTGACTTTTGCGGACGCGCTACCCGCTGATAGTCTCGCCACCTTGTTCGATAGAAGGTGGATGGTCATGCAAGGGTGGAAGAGACGCATAGTCTACGTCGTGGTGTTCGAAGTGCTCGGCATCCTGATCGCATCGTCGGTGCTCGGCATGCTGAGCGGCGCGAGCGTGGCGACGAGCGGCGCGATGGGGGTGATGATCTCGACGACGGGCGTCACCGTCAATTTCCTGTACAACCTCGCGTTCGAGGCGTGGGAGCGCAGGAGCGCGGCGACGACGCGCACGGTCGGGCGCCGCGTGGTGCACGCGATCGGCTTCCAGGTCGCGCTCGTGACGTTCCTGATCCCGCTGATCGCGTGGTGGCTCGACGTGTCGTTGCTGCAGGCATTCCTGTACGACGCGGTGCTGATCGTGTTCTTCCCGATCTTCACGTTCACGTACAACTGGGCGTTCGACAGCGTGTTCGGGCTGCCGGATTCGGTCACGCGCAAGGCGGAGCCGGCTGTGTGGTAAGTCGTGCTGACGGAATTGCGCAGGCGGATTGACGGGACGGACGCACCGGTGACGCACGGCGGTTGATGAAGCGGCGATGCGGCGCGTATCCGCATCGTCGTTGAACAGCGAGGAGAACGGGCGGCGCAGAAGCCGCCCGAGGGAACTTACGCGGCGACGAACTCGTGCACGAAGCGGTTGAACACGGCGGGGCTTGCCGCGTTCATCCCGTGCGACGCGCCGGCGACGGTCTGCCGTTGCGCATTGCCGATCCACTGCGACAGCGTGTCGACGTTGTTGCGGAACATCTTCGGGCTGCGCTGGCCGTCGATCAGCAGCGTGCGGCATGCGATGTCGCCGGCCGTGTGCTGCGAGTACGCGGGCAGCGGGTCGCGCAGTTGCTTCGGCAGCGTGCTCGCATTGTCGATCGCCATCGTGCGGAACCGCGACGTGCTCTTCTTCCATGCACCGGGCAGGCTCACGGAATCGACGAACATCTCGAGGCCCGATTCGACGTCGCCTTGCCCGATCAGGTTCACGGCCTTCGTGCGCAGTGCGATCGCGGCGGCCGGCAGCGCGGCTTCGCGCACGCCCGGCTGTTGCAGCGGGCCGCCCGGATCGGCGAGCGTCAGCGATTCGACGAGCTGCGGATGCTGGCGCGCCACGTTGAACGCGACGCTGCCGCCGCGCGAGTGGCCGACCAGATGCACGGGGCCGAGATCGAGCGCGTCGATGAATTCGGCGAGCTCGTCGACGTGGTTCTGCCAGCTGAACTCGTCCTGGATGCCCGCTTCGACGGCCGGCCAGTAATGGCTCAGGCTCGGCGCGATGCAGCGGTAGTGGGCCGACAGCGACGCGAGCTGCGGATCCCAGTAGCGGTAGTCGCACAGCGAGCCGTGCACGAACACCATCGGCGCACCGCTGCCCCGCTCGACATACGGCAGGCTGATGCCTGACGAAAGCGTCGCAAATTGCAGGTCGGGGTTCGCGAGCACGGACGGCTCGATTCGCATGTTCATGACTGAAAGACTCAAAGGTGCGTCAACACGACGCAACTATGCATCACGGCGACCTGCAAGGAAAACGCATAATTTTCATCGTCACGATCAATTTTATTGATGGCTCGGCCGCAAACCCTTGTCGGAAGGAGACGGGTGTCGATGCTTTCAATCGTCTAACGATTGGTCGCGAAGCCGGACACGCCTGAAACGGGCGTGCGGCGGCCTGCGCACCCGCACATCGCAACCGTGGAAAAAGGGGGGACGCGAGCCGCGCAAGCGGCCCGCGTGTCAGCGCACCGCCAGCGCGGGCGCGGTCTGAAGCTCGACGGGGAGATCGTTGTCGGCCGCGAACTGCATCGCGAAATCGAATGCGTCCGCGCAGACGGTGCGCAATTCGTCCGACACGAACAGGCATTTGACGTTGCCGTCGACCGCGGGCATCGCGAGCCGCGACAGCGCGCACGGATAGCCGGGCCGCCGTTCGCCGACGAACAGCGTGATGACGCCCGCGAGGCGCTCGGGCCAGTCGCTCGGGCGGAAGGTTTTCTGCGCGCGCGTGACGCCGCGGATCAGGTGGCCGGTGATGCGGCCCTGTTCGGTAACTTCGATGCGATCCATGCTGTGCGTGTCCTCGTTCGCGTCATTCGCCGCCATCGGCCGCCGCGTCGCCGCGCGCGGGAATCCGCAGGTTGCGCAGCTTGTGATAGAGCGTTTTCTTCGGCATCCCGAGCGCTTCGCTCGCTTCCGCGACGTTGCCGTTGTGACGCTGCAGCATGTCCTCGATCAGCATCCGCTCGAAATACGCGAGCTGTTCCGCGAGCGTGCCGCCCGCGGCCGACGTGCCGCCGGACGACAGCAGGCTGTCGCCGGTCAGCCCGAGCACGAAGCGGTCGGCCACGTTCTGCAGCTCGCGCACGTTGCCGGGCCACGCATGCGTCATCAGTTCGGATACCTGCGCAGCCGTGACGACCGGCGCCGGCTGCCCGAAGCGCCGCGCGGCCGCGAGCACGAAATGCTCGAACAGCAGCGGCACGTCCTCGCGCCGTTCGCGCAGCGGCGGCAACTCGATCTGCGCGACGTTGAGGCGATACAGCAAGTCCGCGCGAAAGCGGCCATCGGCCGCGAGTTCGGCAAGATCGGCCTTCGACGCCGCGACCACGCGGCAGTCGACCGGAATCAGCTCGTTCGCGCCGAGCCGCTCGACCACGCGCTCCTGCAGCACGCGCAGCATCTTGATCTGCAGCGTGATCGGCATCGTCTCGATTTCGTCGAGGAACAGCGTGCCGCCGTCCGCCCATTCGATCTTGCCGATGCGCTTCTTGATCGCGCCGGTGAACGCGCCGGCTTCGTGACCGAACAGTTCGCTCTCGAAGACCTGCTCCGGCAGGCCGCCGCAGTTCAGCGCGACGAAATGCGCGTCGCGCCGGCCGCCGAAGTCGTGCAGGCTGCGCGCGATCAGTTCCTTGCCGGTGCCGGTTTCGCCGGTGATCAGCACCGACACCGACGTATCGGCGAGGCGCAGGATCTTCTTGCGCACGTCGGCCATCGCGGGCGACTTGCCGAGCACGAACGCCTCGATGCCCTGCCAGTTGTTCAGCGCCGCGCGCAGGCCCTGCACCTCGAGTGTCAGGCGGCGCTTCTCGACCGCGCGTGCGACGCGCCCCGCGATCACGTCCGACGAAAACGGCTTCTCGATGAAGTCGTACGCGCCGACCTGCATCGCGCCGACGGCCGTCGAGATATCGGCATGGCCGCTGATCAGCACGACCGGGATCTGCGCGTCGATGGCCATCACGCGATCGAGCAGCTGCAGCCCGTCGATGCCCGGCATCCGCACGTCCGACACGATCACGACCGGCGCACCGGGCGCGACGTGATGCAGCGCGTCGGCGGCCGACGCGAACGCATCGACCGCGAAGCCGGCAAGCGCCACTGCCTGCTCCACGCCGATCCGGACGTTTTCATCGTCCTCGACGACCAGCACCCGAATCTCATCTTCCATGCTCTGTCCTTTGCAGCGTGGCCGCCGCGAATTCGATACTGAACTGCGCGCCGCCTTCGTCGCGGTTCGTCGCGGCGATCTTCGCGCCGAACGCCTCGACGATGCGCGACGTGATCGCGAGGCCGAGCCCGAGGCCCTGGCCGCGCGGCTTGGTCGTGACGAACGGCTCGAACAGGTGCGGCAGCACCTCGGGCGCGATGCCCGCGCCGCTGTCGGCGACGGTGAAGCGCACGCGGCCGGCTTCGTCCGGCCCGGCGGCCTCGATGACGATGCGGCGCACGGGCGCGTCGTGTACCGCGTCGAGCGCGTTGCCGAGCAGGTTCACGATCACCTGCTGCAACTGGCTCGATTCGGCCGACACGGCGGTGCCGGGCGCGATGTTCACGTCGAGCTGCACGCCTTCGTCGCGAATCCGCGCATCGTAGATGAGCCGTGCATGCGCGACGGCCTCGTTCAGCGAGACAGCGACGCGCTCGACGTCGGGCTTGCGCGCGAAGGTCTTCAGCTCGCCGGTGAGCACCGCCATGCTGTCGACGAGCTTGCCGATCCGTTCGAGATTGGCGAGTGCCGGCGCGGGCTGGCCGCGCTCGAAGAACGTGCGCGCGTTGTCGCACAGCGTGCGGATCGCGACGAGCGGCTGGTTCAGCTCGTGCGTGAGGCCGGCGGCCATCTGCCCGAGCACCGCGAGCTTGCCCGCGTGCACGACTTCCTGCTGCGACGCGCGCAGCCGCTGCTCGGTGCGCTCGCGCTCGACGATCTCGCGCTGCATCCGTTCGTTCGCGGCCGTCAGTGCGGCCGTGCGCTGCGCGACAGTCAGCTCGAGCTGGTCGTTCGCGCGTCGTAGCGCGTCCTGCGCGTTCAGCCGCGCGACGATCGCCCGGCGGCGCTGGATCGCGTAGCCGGCGAGCAGCGCGGCGATCAGGAACGCGCCGGTGACGAACACGAAGGCCGTCTGCTGCTGGCGCCGCGCGCCCGCGATGTCGAGCAGCACCATCAGCGAATCGCCGGCCTGCGGCGCGGGGCGCGACATCACGAGATAGCGCGTGGTGCGGCCGCTGCGGCGCGTATCGGGGAAGGTGCCGAACCACGCGGCTGCACTGCGGTCGCCGATGTGGCGGTACGGCAGTGCGTCGACCGTGCGGCCCGCGTATTGCCGTGACGCCTGGATGTCGCGCTGCTGCTGCGCGGTGATCGGGCGCAGCGCGGTGAATTTCCATGCGGGTTCGGTCGAGATCACGACCACGCCGTTGCTGTCGACGACCATTGCGGCGACGCCCGGCGCGCGCCACGCCGATTCGAGCGGATCGACGCTGATCTTCACGGCGGCCACGCCGATCGGCACGCCGTCGTCACGCACCGCGCTGGCGAAGTAGACGCCCGGCACGCCGGTGTTGGTGCCGATGCCGAAGAAGCGGCCGCTGCCGCGCGCGAGCGCGTCCTTGAAGTACGGCCGGTACGACACGTTGGTACCGACGAAGCTGAGCGTCTCGTTCCAGTTGCTGGCGGCGATCACGTTGCCCTGCAGGTCGATCACGTCGACCGCGCCGCTGCCCGCGTCGCGGTTCACGGCTTCGAGGTAGGTGTTGACGGTGTGCACGAGCTCGGGGGCGTCATGCGGCGCGGCTTTCAGCATCGTGCGCACGCCGTCCTGCCGCGCGACCAGGCCGGGCAGGATCTCGAAGCGGCCGAGTTCGCTCTTCAGGCTCGACGCATACAGGTCGAGCCGGTGCGCGCCGGTTTCCTCGAGCGCGTCGATCGCGCGTTCCCACGCGAAATCGACGGCCGCGGCCGCCACGCTCACATACAGCACGCCGGCCGATGCCCAACCCCACCACGGGATTCCCTTGAAGCCTTTTTGCACGTTCGCCCTCATCGAAGCCCGCAACCGTCCGTCCGTCGCAATACCCTGAACGACGCCCAGAACGACGCGCGCCGCGCGCCGGCTGGGCCGGCGGCGGCGCGTGCGAAGCGGCCTGCGCGACGGTGCGCGCGGCGGCGCATCATCCGAAGTGTGCGATCAGGATCAGCGTGACCGTGACGACGATCGCGCCGCCGATGCGCGTCGCGATCTGCGCGAACGGCATCAGCTGCATCCGGTTCGCGGCAGTCAGGATCGCGACGTCGCCGGTGCCGCCTTGCCCGCTGTGGCAGGCGTTCACGATTGCGGTGTCGATAGGGTACATCTTCATCAGGCGGCCGACCACGAAACCGGTGCCCATCAGCGTCGCGACGGTCGACACGATCGTGACGACGTTGACGATCGTGAACGCGGCGGTCAGCTTGTCCCACGGCGTCATCGCGACACCGATCGCGAACAGCAGCGGATACGTGACGGCGGTCGAGAAGAACTTGTAGACGACGAACGCGCCTTCCTGCAGCGGCGGCGACACCGCGCGCGCGAGCTTCACGAGCACCGCGAGGAACAGCATCGCGACCGGCGCGGGCAGGCCGAACAGCTTGAACGCCATCAGGCCGACGAGGTACAGCGTGATCGCCGTGATACCGGCGCCCGCGATGTGCGTGACGTCGACGTGGCCGCGGATTTCCTCGTTCTCGGGCGTCATGTCGCCCGATTCGCCGACCTGCAGGCGGCCGTTGCCGGTCAGGTGCGGGAAGCGCTTGCCGATCATGTCGAGCGCGCCCGACAGGATGATCGCGGTCAGGCTGCCGAGCATCACCGGCGGCAGCACCATCGCGAACATCTCGCCTTGCGGCAGGTGCATCAGTTCCGAATAGCCGATCGACAGCGGAATCGCGCCTTCGCCGACGCCGCCCGCCATGATCGGCACGACGATGTACAGCAGCGTGTGGCGCGCGCCGAGGCCGAGTGCGGTGCCGACCGCCGTGCCGACGATTGCGGCCGCGACCGAGCCGGCCGCGAGCGGGATGAAGATCTTCACGAAGCCCTGGATCAGCACGCGGCGATCCATGCTCAGGATGCTGCCGACGATGATCGACGCGATGAACAGGTACAGGAAGTTGGTCGATTTAGTGAATTCGACCGTCAGGTTCAGCACCGGCTTCGGCAGCAGGTGGTAGTAGGTGAGCGCAGACGGCACGAAGGTCGCGAAGATCGCGGCCGCGCCGATGTTGCGCAGCAGCGGCAGGCGCTTGCCGAGTTCCGCGCAGGTGAAGCCGAAGAACGCGAGCACGGCGATCGCCATCGAGATCTCGCCGGGCACCTTGCCCGTCACGGCGAAGCCGACGATCAGCGCGAGCAGGATGAAGTAGACGGGCAGCGGGATGATGCCGATGCGGATTTCCATCAGTTTCCACCAGCCATGCGGCCAGAAGCGCTCGCGCGGGGCGGCGACGGCGTCGGAAACCGGCTCCGGATGGGACGGGGTTTGGATTGAGGTCTGCAAGACGTGTCTCCTGATGTTGGAATGCCTGCATTGCGTCGCGGCATCGTGTGCCGTCTATTACGCAACCCCCGTGCCAGAAATCCGGCCTTCCGGGATATTTTTAATGCATTGATTTATAAGGGATTTGTTTCGTCTGCGGAAAGGGTGACGCGACCGGTTGGCCGAGATTTCGGAATTCGCCCGGCGCGCAGGCCGAGATTTCGGCCAGATGGCCGGCCGGGCCCCCGGTCAGGCCCCCGATCCCGCGTGGCCGCCCGCCATATCGCCGCGCGCGATTTTCTTCGCACAATCGCTTCGTAGACCGTCCCCGCGCCGCTCTCTATCATCGGCTGATCCTTTTCCGATGCGATGACTCCTGTCCGGAGAACGCCCGTGCGTTCGCCGCGGCGTCGCTCATCCGTCGATACCGTCTTTGGACAGGAGAGTGGTTTCCATGCTGCATGCCGTTTTTTCCGCCCGCTTTTCCGCCGGCCGCGTCGCGCGTCTGCTGGCCGCCGCCGTGCTCGGCGTCGCGCTGCTCAATGGCGCGCACGCCGACACCGCGCCGCTGAAGGTCGGCATCTCGACCAGTCCGCAGATCGAGGCACTGAAGGTCGCCGCCAAGGAGGCGAAGGCGCAGGGGCTCGACGTGAAGATCGTCGAATTCACCGACTGGAATACGCCGAACGCGGCGCTCGCGAACAAGGACATCGACGTCAACTACTTCCAGCACATCCCGTTCCTCGAGAACGCGAACAAGCAGGGCGGCTACAACTTCGTGTCGATCGCACCCGGCACGATCATGAAGATCGGCCTCTATTCGAAGAAGGTGAAAAACTTCAGCGAGCTGAAGGACGGCGCGAAGGTCGCGATCGCGAACGATCCGGTGAACGGCGGGCGCGGGCTGTTGCTGCTGCAGCGTGCGGGGCTCATCACGCTGAAGCCGGGCGCCGACTACCGCGCGACGACGCATGACATCGTCGCGAACCCGAAGCACCTGAAGATCATCCCGCTCGAAGCGTCGCAGCTCGCGCGTTCGCTCGACGACGTCGATCTCGCGCAGGGCTACCCGAGCTTCATCAAGCTCGCCGGCACGACCGACCCGAACAGCGCGCTGCTGTTCGACGGCACGGAGAACAAGATCTTCGCGATCCAGTGGGTCGTGCGGCCGGACAGCGTGAACGATCCGCGCATCCGCAAGTTCATCGCGATCTACCAGCAGTCGCCGGCCGTGCGCAAGGCGCTCGACAACGCGTTCGGCTCGCTGTACGCGATCGCGTGGTGACGGAGGCGGGCATGACGACGGCGAACCGCAAGAAGATCCTGCTCAATGCGTTCAACATGAACTGCGTCGGGCATATCAACCACGGGCTGTGGACGCATCCGCGCGACCGCTCCGCGCACTACACCGATCTCGACTACTGGGCCGATCTCGCGAAGACGCTCGAGCGCGGCAAGTTCGACGGGATCTTCCTCGCGGACATCGTCGGCGTGTACGACGTGTTCGGCGGCGGCCCCGATGCCGCGCTGCGCGAATCGGTGCAGGTGCCCGTCAACGATCCGCTGCTGCTCGTGCCCGCGATGGCGCAGGTCACGCGGCACCTCGGCTTCGGCGTGACCGCGAACCTGACCTACGAGCCGCCTTACCTGTTCGCGCGCCGCATGTCGACGCTCGATCATCTGACGAAAGGGCGCGTGGGCTGGAACATCGTCACCGGCTATCTCGACAGCGCCGCGCGCGGGATGGGCCTCGCGCAGCAGATCGGCCACGACGACCGCTACGAGCGCGCGGACGACTACATGGACGTCGTCTACAAGCTGTGGGAACAGAGCTGGGACGACGACGCGGTGATCCGCGACGCACAGGCGCGCGTGTTCGCGCAGCCGGGCAAGGTGCGGCGCGTGAAGCACGACGGGCCGTTCTATTCGATCGACGCGATTCATCTGAGCGAGCCGTCGCTGCAGCGCACGCCGGTGCTGTACCAGGCCGGATCGTCCGCGCGCGGCGTCGAGTTCGCGGGCCGTCACGCGGAATGCGTGTTCGTGAACGGGCAAAGCAAGGCCGCCGCCCGCGCGGCGGCACTCGACATCCGCGCGGCCGCTGCACGGCAGGGCCGCGACCCGGCGTCGATCAAAATCTTCGCGGGCGTGAGCGTCGTGACGGCCGAGACCGAGCGGCTCGCGCGCGAGAAGTTCGACGAATACCGGCGCTACGCGAGCCCCGAGGCCGGCCTCGCGCATTTCGCGAGCTCGACCGGCATCGATTTCGCGAAGTACGGCCTCGACGAGCCGATCTCGTACGTGAAGACCGACTCGATCCAGTCGGCCGTCGACGCGATCTCGCGCAAAAGCACGACCGGCACGTGGACCGTGCGGCGGATGCTCGAACAGATGTCGCTCGGCGGCCGCTATGCGCCGATCGTCGGCTCGCCGTCGCAGGTCGCGGACGAACTGCAGTCGTGGATCGACGAGACCGGCATCGACGGCTTCAACCTGACGCGCACCGTGATGCCTGAGTCGTTCGAGGATTTCGTCGACTGGGTCGTGCCCGAGCTGCAGAACCGCGGCGTCTACAAGGAAGACTACGATCCCGCGCCGACGCTGCGCGAGAAGCTGTTCGGCGCGGGCCCGCGCCTGCCCGCGTGGCACACGGGCGCGCGGCACCGGCCGGCCGCCGTGGCCGAACCCGCGCATCCCGCGCATGCGTGAACGTGACGGAGCGAAGCGATGACGCAATTGTTCGATACGCTGGGTTTCATCGACGCCTCGGCTGTGCGAGCCGGCGTCACGGCCGCGACGCATGATGAAGCGGCGTCGGCCGACTCGGCCGGCGGCGCCGCCGTGTCGCTGGAGCAGGTCGGCAAGGTGTTCGCGACGCCGCGCGGCCAGGCCGCCGCGCTGCGCGACGTGACGCTCGATGTGCGGCGCGGCGAGGTCTTCGGGATCATCGGCCGCAGCGGTGCCGGGAAGTCGACGCTGCTGCGGCTCGTGAACGGCCTCGAACGGCCGAGTTCGGGCCGCGTGCGCGTGCAGGGCGTCGACGTCGGCGCGCTCGACGAGGACGGGCTCGTCGCGCTGCGGCGCCGCACCGGCATGGTGTTCCAGCATTTCAACCTGCTGTCCGCGAAGACGGTGTTCGAGAACGTCGCGCTGCCGCTGAAGATCGCCGGCGTGCCGAAGGCCGAGCGCGTGCGCAAGGTCGAGGCGCTGCTCGAACTGGTCGGGCTCGCCGCGAAGCGCGACGCGTATCCGGCGAGCCTGTCGGGCGGGCAGAAGCAGCGCGTCGGCATTGCCCGCGCGCTCGTGCACGATCCGGAAGTGCTGCTGTGCGACGAGGCGACGTCGGCGCTCGATCCCGAGACGACGCAATCGATCCTCGCGCTGCTCGCCGACATCAACCGCCGTCTCGGGCTGACGATCGTGCTGATCACGCACGAGATGGAAGTGATCCGCGCGGTGTGCGACACGGTCGCGGTGATCGAACAGGGCGAAGTCGTCGAAACGGGCCCCGTGTGGCGCGTGTTCGGCGATCCGCGCCACGGCGCGACGCGCGCGCTGCTCAGCACGCTCGTGCACGACCTGCCGGCCGAACTGGCCGCGCGCGTGCAGCCGCTGCCCGAGCAGGCCGCGCTACCCGACGGCGCGCAGGTCGTGCTCGACGTCCGCTATACGGGCGAGAGCGGCGGCGAGCCGGATGTCGGTGCGCTCGCGGCGGCGCTCGGCGGCTCGGTACGTTTCCTGCACGGCGGCATCGAGCGTATCCAGGGGCATGCGCAAGGGCGGCTCGTGATCGCGGCAGCGCCGCGCGCGGAGGACGCCGGCCAATCGCCGGCCCGCGGCGGCGCGGTTGCCGCGCTGCTCGAACGCGCGCGCCGCCACGCGAATCACGCGGAGGTGCTCGGCTATGTTTGACCTCTGGTGGCCCGAACTGCTCGATGCGATCCGCGACACGCTGTCGATGGTCGCCGCGTCGGCCGTGATCGCCGCGCTGATCGGCATCCCGCTCGCGGTGATCCTCGTGACGACCGCACCCGGCGGCATCTACGAACGGCGCGGCGTGAACGCGGTGCTCGGCGCGCTCGTCAACGTGTTCCGCTCGACGCCGTTCATCATCCTGCTCGTCGCGCTGCTGCCGTTCACGCGCGTGCTGATCGGCACGACGATCGGCGTCTGGGCGGCCGTCGTGCCGCTGTCGATCGCCGCGATCCCGTTCTTCGCGCGGATCGCCGAGGTGAGCCTGCGCGAAGTCGACCGCGGGCTGATCGAGGCCGCGCTCGCGATGGGTGCGAAGCGCCGCCACATCGTCTGGCACGTGCTGTTGCCCGAAGCGCTGCCCGGCATGCTCGGCGGCTTCACCATTACCGTCGTCGCGCTGATCGGCTCGACCGCGATGGCGGGCGCCGTCGGCGCGGGCGGGCTCGGCGATCTCGCGATCCGCTACGGCTACCAGCGTTTCGACACCACCGTCATGGCGACCGTGATCGTGATCCTGATCGCGCTCGTCTCGGCCGTGCAAATCACGGGCGACCGCCTGGTCCGACGCGTGACCCGGCGTACCTGAGCGACGCCACAAGCGTCTGCTCGCTTCATTCATGATCCTGAGAGAAAGAACCCTATGACCTTGCCCATCGGCGCGCCGCGCGAATGGAACGGACAATTCGAGGAAGCGCTGTTTCTCGACGTGGCGCGACGCCATCGTCCGGACTTCCCGGCCAAGCTCGCGACGCCGCCGCGCGAACCGCGCAACGGCGACGAGCTGGCCGCTGTCGCCGATTACTACACGAAGATGGCATCGCACGACCTGTTCATCGTGCAGGTCGTCGCGAAGGCGATCGACACGCTGTTTCGCGACGATCCGCATTTCCAGTTGATCCTGTCGCGCCAGCTCGGCGACGACGGCGCGCACGCGGTGATCGGCCGCGAACGCGTGACCGAACTGACGGGGCGTGATCCGCTGCCGGAAGTCGACCGGCTCGTCGCCGCGCACTGGGCACGCATCGGCGACATCGCGGTGCGCGACGTCGCGGGCTTTCTCGCGTTCGAATGGCACTACGAGCTGCACATCCTCGCGAAGCTGTGGATCCAGCGCAAGACCGGCCGCATCGGCGATTCCGCGATGCGCGAGCACGGCGAGAACCGGATCAGGCCGGACGAGGAGTGGCATCGCGTGCAGATCGTCCAGTGGTGGTTCGACACGCTGAAGACGCTGCCGGCGGCGGAACGCGACGCGCTGATCGATCGCGTGATCGCGGCCGACGAGGAAACGCAGGCGCGGCTCGACGATTACCTGCACGACGAGTACGCGCACACCGCGCACGTGTTCGGCGCGGATATCGCCGAATACCGTGCGATCTACGACGACTGGCGGCGCGAGATCCTGTCGCGGCTGACCGGCCGCCAGCTCGACGCGCTCGTGCCGCTGTCGGGTGAAGCGGTTGCGCAGGAAGCCGTCGCATGAACGATCCACGTGGCCCGGCGACCTTCGCGCCGGATACCGAAACGCCCGCCTTCGACCGCGCCGCGCTGGCGCGAGCGATCGACGCGCTGCGCGCATCTGCCGCCGCGCGCGACCGCGCGGGCGGTCATGCGGCGCAGGAGAAGCAGTGGCTCGCCGATGCGGGGCTGCTGACGCTCGCGGTGCCGCGTGCGTTCGGCGGGCAGGAAGCCGCATGGCCCGAGATCTACGATGCGATCCGGCAGATCGCGCGCGTCGACAGCGCGCTCGCGCATCTCGTCGGGTTCCAGTGCCTGCAGGTGGTGAGCGTCGACGTGTGGGGCAACGCTGCCCAGCGCGAACGCTATCTGCGCGGCACGGTCGAGCAGCGCTGGTGGTGGGGCAATGCGGTCAATCCGCTCGACACGCGGCTCGTGGCCACGGCGACGCCCGACGGCGGTTACCGGCTCGATGGCGTGAAGGGCTTTTGTTCGGGCACGCGAGGCTCGCAGCGCATGACGGTGTCCGCGCACGATCCGGACACCGGCCGCACCGTGTTCGGCGTGGTGCCGACCGATCGCCCGGGGATCACGGTCAACGAAGACTGGGATCCGATCGGCCAGCGCCAGACCGACAGCGGCAGCGTGCGCTTCGACGGCGTGGCGCTCGCGGCGGACGAGGTGCTGCACCGTTCCGAGGCACCGCCGACCCCGCGCGCGACGCTGCGCACGCTCGTGTCGCAGCTCGTGCTGACCAACCTGTTCGTCGGGCTCGCGGAGGGCGCGCTGGCGGAAGCGCGCGACTACGTGCTGACACATGGCCGCCCGTGGATCCAGTCGGATGTCGCGCAGGCGAGCGACGATCCGTACACGCTGCAGCGCTTCGGCGACATGCGTGTGCGGGCGATCGCCGCGGCGGCGCTGGCCGATCGCGCGGCCGCCGCGTTGCAGCGTGCGTGGGCGCGGCAGGATGCGCTGACGGCCGACGAGCGTGCCGAGGTGGCGCTCGCGGTATCGGAGGCGAAGATCGTCGCGCAGCGCGCGGCGCTCGAAAACGGCGAGGCGCTGTTCGACGCATGCGGCGCACGCGCGACGGCCGCGTCGCTCGGCCTTGACCGCTTCTGGCGGAATGCGCGCACGCATACGCTGCACGATCCGCTCGACTACCGGCTGCGCGACGTGGGCCGGTTCGCACTGGCCGGGGAATTGCCGCCGGCGTCGCTCTATACGTAAGTGAGCGCGCGCTCCGTTACTGCTCGACGGTAGGCAGGGCTTCCGGCGGCACGGCCGCGGGGGCGAGCGCGGGCGCAGGCTGGCTGGCCAGCGGTGCGCCGCCCTCCACGCCGGCGCGCTTGAACGACACCAGTTCGTTCGAATAGCGCGCCGTCCGCGTCCCGTTCGTGTCGTAGAACTCCTCGACCGACTTGACCCAGCGGCCGACCGCCGGCACGTACCAGAACGCCATGTAGGTCTTGCCGGTCCCTTCCGCCATCCCGCTGTTGCGGCTCTGCATGACGATCGTCGAGCCGTTCGCGTTGCGTGACACGCCGGACGTGACCGACTGCCCCGGCGCGACCTGCGCCTTCCACGTGCCTTCTGCCTCGATCTTGATCGCGTCGAACTTGCCGCCCGCCACGGTGACGGTGTCGGGACCGACGACCTTGTAATGCGTGTCGTACGCTTCCGACGCGTGCTGCGCATTCGGGTGCGACTCGCTGTACTTGACCTCCCATGTCTTGCCGACCGTCAGCGGAAACGCCAGCGGACGATTCACCACGGTTTCCGTGCCGTTGACGCTGCGCGAGCGGCTCCAGTCCGCATCGACGATCCGCTCGCGCGGCGCCTGCGTCGCGCCGCTTTGCTGCGTTTCGACGTAGATGTGCTCGGAAGTCGTGCGCTGCACGGAAATCTGGTCGCGCGTCTGGTGCCAGCCGTTCGGGCCGATTTCGACGGTGTTGATATAGGTCCAGGTATCGCCCGGCTTCAGCACGGGGGCCGCGATCGACTGGGCGAGCGCGATGCCGGGCAGCACGGCGCAGAGTGACAACGCAGCGAAGGTTTTCTTTTTCATGGTGTGTGGAGGAGGGGCCATCGGTCTCGCCGGAGAGCTTATCAACCACACCTTTCATTCGGCATGCCGTGTGGTGTGCCGCTGCCGCTCGCGGTTCGCGTCGAACCGGCGCCCGCGCGTCGTCGCTCGAGCGCGCGAATCCTCCGGCGTGGAACTGATCGACGGGGCGGCCGTTCGCCAGTGCGACCGGCTGGACGTCCAAAATGATATGTTATATCGTTGCGATACATTATATCATTCGATCCTCAACGTCCTCTTCCGGAATCGCCCGATGCGCACCGCACTCCCTCCGTCCACGCGGCTTCCCGTGACCGTCCTGTCCGGCTTCCTCGGCGCCGGCAAGACGACGCTGCTCAACCACATCCTCAACAATCGCGAGGGCCGGCGCGTCGCGGTCATCGTCAACGACATGTCCGAGGTCAACATCGACGCCGCGCTCGTGCGCGACGGCGGCGCGGGGCTGTCGCGTACCGACGAGAAGCTGGTCGAGATGAGCAACGGCTGCATCTGCTGCACGCTGCGCGAGGATCTGCTGATCGAGGTCGACCGGCTCGCGCGTGAAGGGCGGTTCGACCAGCTCGTGATCGAATCGACGGGCATCTCGGAGCCGCTGCCGGTGGCCGAGACGTTCACGTTCGAAGGCGAGGACGGCCGCAGCCTCGGCGAAGTCGCGCGGCTCGACACGATGGTGACGGTGGTCGATGCATTCAATTTCCTGCGCGACTACGCATCGCGCGACAGCCTGCAGTCGCGCGGCGAGTCGATGGGCGAGGAAGATGCGCGCACGGTCGTCGATCTGCTGATCGACCAGATCGAGTTCTGCGACGTGATCGTGATCAACAAGATCGACCTGATCGACGCAAGCGCGCGCGAGCGGCTCGTCGCGCTGCTGCGCGGCTTGAACCCGCGGGCGCGGATCGAGATCGCCGAATTCGGCAAGGTGCCGCTCGAGCGCGTGCTCGACACCGGCCTGTTCGATTTCGACGCGGCATCGCGCGCGCCGGGCTGGCTGCAGGAGATGCGCGGCAAGCACACGCCCGAGACCGACGAGTACGGCATTCGCAGCTTCGTCTATCGCGCGCGACGGCCGTTCCATCCGCAGCGCTTCTTCGATCTCGTCGAAGGCGAATGGCCGGGCGTCGTCCGCTCGAAGGGGTTCTTCTGGCTTGCCACGCACCCGACCGTCGCCGGTTCGTGGTCGCAGGCCGGCGCGGTCGCGCGGCACGGGCCGGCCGGTCACTGGTGGGCGGCCGTACCGCCCGAGCGCTGGCCGCAGGACGCGGAAGCCGTCGCGCAGATCCGCGCGCGCTGGGACGAGCACGTCGGCGATGCGCGGCAGGAACTCGTGCTGATCGGCATGGACATGGACGAGCCTGCGCTGCGCGCGCGCTTCGACGCGTGTCTGCTGACCGATGCCGAGATGGCCACCGGCCCCGCACACTGGACCACGTGGGACAACCCGTTTCGCGACTGGTCCTGACCTGAACGCGCTTCCTGCATCGATCCGGATGGAGAAGGCGCTCCACCGGATTCCGAGCATGAATGCACCTCTTCCCGATATTTCCCTGACCGATGCCGCGCCGGGCGGCCGCCCGCTCGAATGGGTCGGCATGCAGGGCATCGACCTGCCCGTCGCGGTGGCCGAGCCCGGCTGCCGGCGCGACGTGCATGCGCGCGCCGACGTGCAGGTCGATCTGCCCGCGCCGCATGTGAAGGGCATCCACATGTCGCGGTTGTACCGGCTGCTCGACGGGCTCGGCGACGGCGCGGCAGTGTCGCCGGCCGGCCTGCAGCGCGTGCTGCGCGCGATGGTCGATAGCCATCGCGACTGCGACACGCGCAGTGCGCGAGTGCGGCTACGCTTCGACCTGCTGGCTCGACGCCCTGCGCTCGTGACCGAGGGGCTGGCCGGGTGGAAGGCGTACCCGGTTCGCATCGACGCGACGCTTGCCGGCGGAGCGTTCGAGCTGCGCGCGCAGGTGACGGTCGTCTATTCGTCGACGTGCCCATGCTCGGCCGCGCTGTCGCGGCACTGGGTCGAGCAGGCCTTCCTGGCGGCGTTCGGCCGCGACGATCGTGTTGAACCGGCGGCGGTCGCCGCATGGCTGAAACGGCATGCGACGGCGGCCACGCCGCACAGCCAGCGCAGCGAAGCGGTCGTCAGCGTGGGGCTGCCCGCCGATGGCGCGACGTTGGGGCTGGTCGACCTGATCGATCGCATCGAGCACGCGCTCGGCACGCCGGTGCAGACGGCCGTCAAGCGCGCCGACGAGCAGGCGTTCGCGGTGCTGAACGGCGGGAACCTGATGTTCGTCGAGGATGCCGCCCGCCGCGTCCAGGCCGCGCTGGATGACCACGGCCATCATGCGAACCCGCGCGTGCATGTGCGCCATCTGGAAAGCCTGCATCCGCACGATGCGGTGGCCTGGGCCGCGCCGGTTCGCGAAGGCGCCGGCGCATGCTGATCCGCAAGCTGTTCCGGTTCGAGAACGCGCACATCGTGCGCGGCTGCAGCACGCGGCGCTGCTCGCATTCGATCCACGGTCATTCGTACCGCGTCGAACTGCTGCTCGAAGCGCATGCGCTGGATCATGGGCAGATGATCTACGACTTCGGGCTGCTCAAGGGCGACGTGCGCGACCTGATCGACGCGTTCGATCATGCGGTGACGCTGTGGTCGGATGACGACCCCTGCTATGTCGAGAGCATGCGCCGGCATTCCGAACGCTGGGTGCTGCTGCCCGTTTCACCGAGCGCCGAGCAATTCTCGCGCGTGTTCTTTCGTCTCGTCGATGCGGCGCTGTCCTGCACGCGCATGGCGAACGGCGAAGCCGACGTGCGGCTGCATTCGATCATCGTTCACGAGACCGAGACCGGTTACGCGCAGTGTTTTCGCGACGATGCGTTCAACCCGCGCATGGGCCGCATCGACCTGGCCGACATCGTGTTCGCGCCGGCCATCGCCGGACAGTGGCGCGATCCGGGGCTGTTCGAGCGGATCAAGCGCGGCCGACCCATTTCAAGGCAGGAATCCTGATGATCAGAAAGAACCCGCGCGGCGACCTGCCGCAGATTCACCCGAGTGCATTCGTCGATCCGACCGCCATTCTGTGCGGGCTCGTGATCGTCGAGGAGAACGTGTTCATCGGCCCGTACGCGGTGATCCGCGCCGACGAAACGGATGGCGGCGGCCGGATCGCGCCGATCGTGATCGGCGCGCATTCGAACATCCAGGACGGTGTGGTGATCCATTCGAAGTCCGGCGCGAGCGTCACCATCGGCCAGCACACGTCGATCGCGCATCGCGCGATCGTCCACGGGCCGTGCAAGGTCGGCAACGGCGTGTTCGTCGGCTTCAACAGCGTGCTGTTCAACTGCACCATCGACGACGGCTGCGTGGTGCGCTACAACGCGGTCGTCGACGGCTGCCACCTGCCGCCGGGTTTCTACGTGCGCTCGACCGAGCGCATCGGGCCGGAAACCGATCTCGCGGCTTTGCCGCAGGTGACGGCCGACGCGAGCGATTTCTCCGAGGACGTCGCACGCACGAACAATGCGCTGGTGCTGGGCTACAAGCACATCCAGAACGAGTTCTGAATCATGGACGAGCTCATTCGACGTGAAGGGGGCGCGCGTGACGCGCTCAAGCGTCGTCACGCCGACCTGCTCGTGCACGGCGGCATGGCGATGACGCCCAACGGGGCCGAGCGGATCGACGTGGCGTGCGTCGGCGGCCGTGTCGTCGCGCTGGGCGCGTTGCGCGGCAACTGGAGCGCTGACGTCCTGCTCGATGCCGGCGGCCTGCATGTGCTGCCGGGCGTCGTCGACAGCCAGGTGCATTTCCGCGAACCGGGCCTGACGCACAAGGAGACCCTCGAGGCCGGCACGCGCGGCGCGGTGCTCGGCGGCGTCACGACGATCTTCGAGATGCCCAACACGCATCCGCTGACGCTGACCGCGCAGGATCTGCGGGCGAAGCTGGATCTCGCGTGCGGCCGTGCGTGGTGCGACTACGCGTTCTACATCGGCGGCTCGGCCGCGAACGCCGAACGGTTGCCGGCGCTCGAAAACCTGCCGGGCTGCGCGGGTGTGAAGGTCTTCATGGGCAGTTCGTTCGGCGACCTGCTGGCCGATGACGAAGCGGTGTTGCGCCGGATCGTGCGCAACGGGCGGCGGCGCATGGCCGTGCACGCGGAGGACGAGGCGCGGCTGCGCGAGCGCCGGGCGCTCGTGGAAGCGAGCGGCGACGTGCGGGATCATCATCGCTGGCGCGACGAGGAAAGCGCGCTGGCCGCGACACGGCGCATCGTCGGGCTGGCCGCCGAGACGGGCCGCCGGCTGCATGTGCTACATGTATCCACTGCCGAGGAAATGGCGTTCCTCGCGCGGCACCGGCATCGCGTGACCGTCGAGGTCACGCCGCATCACCTGAGCCTGCACGCGCCCGATTGCTACGAGCGGCTCGGCACGTTCGCGCAGATGAATCCGCCGGTGCGCGAGCGGCATCATCAGGATGCACTGTGGCAGGCCGTTCGCGATGGCGTGGTCGACGTGATCGGCAGCGACCACGCGCCGCATACGCGCGACGAAAAGCGCCGGCCCTATCCGCAGTCGCCGAGCGGGATGACCGGCGTGCAGACGCTGCTGCCGCTGATGCTCGATCATGTGCATGCGGGCCGCCTGAGCCTCGAACGGCTGGTCGACCTGACCAGCGCCGGGCCGGCGCGGATCTTCGGCATCGCGGGGAAGGGGCGCATTGCGGCGGGCTACGACGCCGATTTCAGCATCGTCGACCTGCGCGCACGCCGCATCATCCGGGATGAATGGATCGCCAGCGTGAGCGGCTGGACACCTTATGACGGGTGCGCGGTCACGGGCTGGCCGGTGCATACGGTCGTGCGCGGGCAGGTCGTGGTGCGCGACGGCGCGCTGAACGGGGAGCCGGAAGGGCAGGCCGTGACGTTTCTGGATGCCTAGATCGGCAGGCGAACCGTCTGCTTGATGCGCTTCAGCGGAATCTCGGTTTCGACGTTGCGGACGCCTTCGATCTGCGTGAGCGTCTCCATCTGGAAGCGCTGGTAGTCGTCGAGATCGCGCGCGATCACGCGCAGCAGATAGTCGTAGCTGCCGGCCATCAGATGACATTCGAGCACTTCCGGCGCTTGCTCCATTTCGCGCGCAAAGCGTTCGACGGTTGTCTTGTCCTGGCGCTCCAGCGTGACGCGCACGAACGCGGTGAATCGCAGGTCGACGGCGGCCGGGTTCAATAGTGCGACATAAGCGTCGATTACGCCTTGTTCCTCGAGCAGATGAACGCGGCGCAGGCATGGCGTGGCCGACAGCCCGGCCTGTTGCGCGAGTTCGGCATTCGTCTGATTCGAATTCCGTTGCAATGCACGCAGAATGCGCCGGTCGATCGCGTCCAGTTTAATTGGCATTTTTTGCTACCAGAAGCGTGAAAGCTAGAGAATAGCTCCAAATCATGGATTTCAATTAGCCAAATACGCATCCATTCTCCACGGAAGGGCACCGATAATCTGACGACCGGCCGGGCGATTCTCGTCCGTCGGCTATCCCTTCAGGAGCTATCCCATGTCGCATCTATCCTGGCTACCATTCATCGCAACGTCGCTGCTGATCATCGTCACGCCGGGTCAGGACATGGTTCTCGTGATGTCGCGCACGCTGTCCGGCGGCACGCGCGCGGGCCTCGTGACGGCCGCGGGCGTCAGCGTCGGGCTGCTCGTTCATACGATGCTCGCGACGCTCGGTCTGGGCGCGCTTCTTCAGGCATCCGAATGGCTGTTCACGGCGCTGAAGCTGATCGGTGCGCTGTATCTGCTGTACCTCGGCGTCGCGTTGCTGCGTTCGTCGGGCGAACTGACGCTCGCCGGCAGCCGCGACGGTGCGCAGGTATCGCGGCTTCGCACGTTCGCGCAAGGCGCGTTGTCCAACGTGTCGAATCCCAAGGTCGCGCTCTTCTATCTGGCGTTCCTGCCGCAATTCGTGCCGGCGGGCACTGCGCATCCGATGCTATCGCTGTTCGTGCTGGGTGCGACGTTTGCCGGCCTGACGTTTCTCGTCAAGGGGCCCGTCGCACTGTTCGCCGGTCTGCTGTCGGCGTCGATTCGCCGCAATCCGCGCATCCTGACGCGCATGCATCGCGTCAGCGGCGTGGTCCTGCTGGGGCTGGGCGTGAAGCTGGCGCTCGAGCGTCGCTGATCGCGGTTACCTCGTACGCGTGCCGTCGGCGCGATTACGCCGACGGCACGCTTCCCGGCGTCGAGATAAAGCTGCTCGACGCTTCACGGCCGACGTCGATTACCAGCGATAACCGACACCCGCGCCCGCGCCGAACGAGCCGTGGCCCGATACGGCCGTCGTCACCGAGCCCTTGACCAGCCATTTCGTCGTCGCGAAGGAAAGGCCGACCGCCATCGCGCTTTGACCGCCGTACGTGCCGCCGCCAAGTGCGACGACCTTCTCGCCGGGCAGCACGGCTTGCGGCATGTTGGCCATCGCGATCGCGCTCGCGGTGCCCGCATCCGCGTCCTTGCGGTATTTCGACATTTCCTCGCGGACCGAGTTGATCGCACCGTTCAACTGGCGCACGTTCACGCCGTCCGTCGGCGCCGTGCCGTCGGCCACGTTGGTCAACTGGCGTTCGGCGCCCGGCGCACCGATCGACACCGTGTTGTCGCGCGACGCGACCGAATTCGCACCCAACGCGACCGCGTTGTTGGCCGGTGCCTGGCTGTTCGCGCCGATCGCCGTCGAATTGTTGCCGGAGACATTGGAGCCGGCCCCGATCGCGGTGCCGTTCGTCCCCGTGACTTTCGAATTCGCGCCGGTTGCGGTGCCGTTCGTTGCCGTGACGGTCGCGTTCGTGCCGGTTGCGGTGCCGTTCGCCGCGGCGACGGTCGCGTTCACGCCGATCCCCGTGCCGTTGTCGCCCGACACGTTCGCGCCGTTGCCGAGCGCCGTGCCGTTCGTCGCGCTGACCGACGTATTCTTGCCGATCGCGGTGCTCGTGCTGTCCGTAACCGTGCCGCTCGGCACGCTCGACGAGATCTTGCCGACGGTGTTCGTCAGCGTGGCCAGATTATTGGTCAGCGTGGAAACCTGGCTGGCGATCGAGAAGAGCTGCGAGCCGTTGACCGCGTCCGTGCTGGTCGCGCTGATGGCGCCGGCCGCGACGTTGACGATCTGGCGCTCGGCGCCGGCGCTGCCCACGCTGACCACGCCGACCGGCGTACCTGCGAAGCCGCTGTATCCGACACCGTTCAGCGTCACGCTGCTGACGGTGGTTGCCGCACGCGTGGCCGAGTTCGCGCCGAGTGCCACGGAGTTCGCATTGGCCGCGTTGGCCCCTTCGCCGATGGCGACCGCGTTCACCGCGGATGCCGTTGCACGGGCGATCGCGACGCTGCCGGTCGCGGATGCCGAGCTGTCGACGCCGAGCGCGACCGCATCGGCTGCGCCGGCATTGGCCTGGAAGCCGAGCGCCGTGCCGCCGGCCGCGCTGCTGCCTTTACCGACCGCCGTCGAGAAGGTCGCGGTGGCGCTTGCGCCCTGGCCGACAGCCGTCGATTGATCCACGGCGGATGCGCCCTGGCCGAATGCCGAAGCCGTGGCGCCGTTCGCGACTGCGCCCTCGCCGACTGCCGTCGCGTTGAGGCCGGTCGCACCGGCAAACGCGCCGATCGCCGTTGCATGATCGCCGGTCGCCACGGCATTGCCGCCGAGCGTCGTGGCTTGCGTACCGGTTGCGACGGACTGCCGCCCGATCGCGACGGTTTCGCTGTACGCGCCGGTCGACGAACCCGAATCGGCGACTGCCGACGGGCCGATTGCGATGTTGTCGCAGCCCCGTGCCGTGGCCTGATACGTGTTGGTGCCCGAAATCGCGATGTTGTCCGAGCAACCTGCCACGGTATCGATCGAATTTCCGTTCTGCACATAGGAGGCCCGCGCCGGCGCGGAAGCCGCGAAGGCGACGATTGCTGCGCTGACGGCGATGGCCAGCGCCGCTTTCGACTTCGCCGGCGCGCGCTGCGCCGTGTTCCCCAACCCTCGATGATTCTTGTTCATGTTGTTCCTAGGCTCGATATGAAATTTGTGTTGTGGCTAGCGTGTCCGTCTCACGATTTCCCGATCGCATTGGTTCGAGTACGATCCAATTGAACAGATGTACTAAACAAATTTGACATTCGGCGAAGTGAATCCGAGGGGGAAACGGCGCAAGTGCGGCTGCGTTGCTTGACGTATGCCGGCACGCTCGCGCGTTCCGGATCGGCAGCCTGAGATGCGACGACGCATTCTGATCGGCCCTGCCGGCGCCCAGGTTTGCCGTAGCGGTCGATCTCTATGCTTCAGGGGAAATTCGTCTGGAGATTGGCGCGCCGACTGCCGGCATGGCAGCAGGCGGCGTGAAAACCGGCGTTCGTGCGCCGGCTTGAGTCAGGTTTCGTTGCGCGCGCGTTATTGCGCCGGCAACGCGTCAGCCAGCGCCCGCATCGCGTCCACCGTCTCCGGGTTCGCCGGAAAGAACGCCTCGATCGCGAGTTCCGACAGCGTCACGTCGACCGGCGTGCCGAACACGGTCGTCGTGCTGAAGAACGTCAGTTCGCCGGCTGCCGTGCGCAGCCGCAGCGGCACGGCGATATCCGCGAAGTCGGTGCGCGCGTGCGTGTCGTCGGGCTGGCCGGCCGGCGCCGGATACGCGGCCAGTTCGTCGCGCAGCGTGTGCAGCGTGCGGTCGCCGCTCGCATCGATCTGCCGCTGCAGCCGATGCAGGATGTGCGCGCGCCATTCATGCCAGTTGACGATCTGCGACGCGAGGCCGTCCGGATGCAGGCTCAGCCGCAGCACGTTGACGGGCGGTTGCAGCAGCGACGGATCGGCCTGTGCGACCAGCGCGCCGAGCATCCGGTTGGCGGCGAGCAGTGTCCAGTGACGGTCGACGGCGAGCGCCGGGTAGGGCTCGTGGCCGCGCAGCACGGCTTCGACCGCATGGCGCGCGGCATCCAGTTGCGGGTCCGAAAACGGCCGTTCGCGAAACAGCGGCGCAAAGCCGGCCGCGACGAGCAGCGCATTGCGCTCGCGCAGCGGCACGTCGAGACGCTCCGCGAGATGCAGCACCATCTCGCGGCTCGGCTGCGCGCGGCCGGATTCGACGAAACTCAGGTGGCGCGCGGAGACTTCCGCGTCGAGCGCGAGCGCCATCTGGCTCAGGCGCCGGCGTTGCCGCCACGTGCGCAGCAGCGGGCCGATGCCGGGCGCGCGGCCGGCGGACGGGGAGGGCGAATGGAGGGCGGCGGTCGGGTTCATGGTGCAGATGATAGGCAATCCCTTGCCCCTTGGGCATTACCTGCGACGTAAGCATCGCGCCGTTCCCCGGGCGTGTCACCGCGCTGCGTTACCATAGCCCCCGTGCCAACTGAGAGACGACGCCGGACCCGCGATTGAAAACGCCTGGGCCGGTGCCGTGCATATTTACGACAAGGCATTCCAGGGGAATCCAACAATGAAAAGACTTGCCGTCCGGCTCGCCTGCGTGGCGACGCTTGCATTCGCCGCGACCACCGGCCACGCGCAGACCGAAGCTGCGCAGGTGGAAATGAGGGCCGCCGCCGCGGCCGCCAACGACGCGGTCGTGAAAGGCCCGACCGACATCGACGTGAAACACGAAGCCGTGCTGAAGCTGAAAGCCGGCGAATCGTTCGTGCCGGCCGCCGAAGCCGGCCGCTACCTGCGCTCGATGGGCAACTCGATCGATGAAACGAAGCTGGTCGGTCTCGTGCTGCCCGACGATCCCGATGCCGACTGGATCTCGGTCGTGTCGTTCGAGCCGAGCGGCTACATCCGCGACGACGACGCGAAGGACTGGAAGCCCGACGAGCTGCTGAAGAGCCTGCAGGCGGGCACCGAGGAAGACAACCCCGGGCGCAAGGAGCGCGGCCTGCCGGAAACCGAGGTGGTCGGCTGGGCGAAGGCGCCCGCGTACGACGCGGCCTCGCACCGGCTCGTGTGGTCCGCGATCATCCGCGACAAGGGCGCGGCCCCGAACGCCGAAAACGACGGCGTGAACTACCGGACGCTCGTGCTCGGCCGTGACGGCTACCTGTCGCTGACGATGGCGTCGACGCTCGCCGATCTGCCGAAGTACAAGGCGTCGGCCGACGAGCTGCTGTCGAACATCAGCTTCAACGACGGCAAGCGCTACGCCGATTTCAACAAGTCGACCGACCACGTCGCCGAGTACGGCCTCGCGGCGCTGATCGTCGGCGTCGGCGCGAAGAAGCTCGGCCTGCTCGCGCTGATCGGCGCGTTCGCGGTGAAGTTCTTCAAGATCGGCGCGGTCGCGCTGCTGGCCGGCGGCGCGGCGCTGAAACGCTTCTTCGGGCGCAAGCCGAAGGCGGCCGCGGTGCCGGCCGTCGCCGACGCATCCGGCACGGAGCGCAAGGAATGACGAAGCTGTTGCTGCTGATCTTCGGCGGCCTCAAGCTCGGCAAGGTGCTCGTGTCGGCGGGCACCATGCTGGCGTCGATCGCGGTCTACGCGCTGTTCTACGGCTGGCGGTTCGCGGCCGGTTTCGTCGCACTGCTGCTGGTGCATGAGGCCGGTCACTACATCGCCGCGCAGCGGCGCGGCCTCGATGTCGGGCTGCCGACCTTCATCCCGTTCGTGGGCGCGTGGATCCAGCTGAAGGAGATGCCGCACGACGCGGAAACCGAGGCGTACGTCGGGCTCGCCGGGCCGTTCGTCGGCACGCTCGGTGCGCTGGCCTGCTACGCGGCCGCGCGTCACTACGACAGCAACCTGCTGCTCGCGCTGTCGTACACGGGCTTCTTCCTGAACCTGTTCAACATGATTCCGCTGTCGCCGTTCGACGGCGGGCGGATCACCGCGGTGCTGTCGCCGCGCATCTGGTTCGCAGGCGTGCCGGTGCTGATCGCGCTGTTCGTGTATCGTCCGAGCCCGTTGCTGATCGTGATGGCGATCCTCGCGCTGCCGCAGTTGAGGCGTGCGTGGCGCTACGATCCCGACGCGCCGGAGAACCGCGTGTACTACGCGACGTCGATCGAGACGAAGACGACGTACGCGCTCTGCTACGTCGGCTTGCTCGCGTTTCTCGCGCTGATGACGTCCGGCGTGCACGACATGCTGCGCGTCGCGCATGCGTCGAGCTGACAGCGGACACCCGATGCAAAAACGGCGGCCGGTTTTACGCGGCCGCCGTTTTTTTATCGAGGTCGAACTTCACGCGTCGCGATGACGCAGTTCGACGCGCCTGATGTCCTTCACGATCACGAGATAGCTGAACACGGTGACGAGCGCGTTCAGCCCGACGAACACGAGTGCGCCGTTGAACGAGCCGCTCGCGCCCACGAGGTAGCCGATCGCGATCGGCGCGACGATGCCGGCCGTGTTGCCGAACATGTTGAACAGGCTGCCCGACAGGCCGATCGCTTCCTTCGGCGCGGTATCCGCGACGACGGCCCAGCCGAGCGAGCCGATCCCCTTGCCGAAGAACGACACGGCCATCAGCACGATCACGAGCACTTCGCTGTCGACGTAGTTGCAGCCGATGATGACCATCGACAGCGCCATCCCGCCGACGATCGGGATCTTGCGCGCGAGCGTGAGCGACACGCCGCGGCGGATCAGCCCGTCCGACAGCATCCCGCCGAGCACGCCGCCGAGGAACCCGCAGATCGCGGGCAGCGACGTCATGAAGCCGGCCTTCAGCAGCGACATTCCGCGCGCCTGCACGAGGTAGATCGGGAACCACGTGAGGAAGAAGTACGTGAGCACGTTCACGCAGTACTGGCCGAGGTATACGCCGATCAGCATCCGGTTCGACAGCAACTGGCGCACGTAGTACCAGCCGGCCACGCGGCTGCCTTCCGAACGCGCGCCGTTGCTGCTGCGCGAGACGGTGCGCACCAGTCCGCCGCCCTGCTCGATGTGCTCGAGTTCCACGCGGTTCACGGCCGGATGGTCGGCCGGATCCTTCATGACCCGCAGCCACAGGAACGCGAGCGCGATGCCCGCGAGGCCGAGCCACAGGTACACCTGATGCCAGCCGTACGCGTGCGTGAGCCACGCCATCAGCGGCGAGAACACCACGGCCGCGAAGTACTGCGCGGCGTTGAAGATCGCCGACGCGGTGCCGCGTTCGGCGGTCGGGAACCAGCTCGCGACGACTTTCGCGTTCGCGGGAAAGGCCGGTGCTTCGGCGATGCCGACCGCGAAGCGCATCGCGAACAGTGCGGCGACCGCGAACGCGGCGCTGCCGCCGAGGCCGATCGTGCTCTGCAGCAGCGTGAACGCCGACCACAGGAAGATGCTGGCCGCATACACGCGGCGCGCGCCGAAGCGGTCGAGCAGCCAGCCGCTCGGCAGTTGCGCGAGCACGTACGCCCAGCTGAACGCCGAGAAGATGTAGCCCATCGTCACCGGATCGATGCCGAACGCCTTGCGGATCGGCGTGCCGGTGATCGACAGCGTCGCGCGGTCCGCATAGTTGAGCGTCGTGACGACGAACAGCATCGCCAGGATCCAGTAGCGCACGGCGGTCCGGCGCGCGGTGCGCGCGAGGTCGAGCGGAAGCTCGCGAGAGGGGGTCTGATTAGGCACTTTAATGTACGTCGTCGTATGACGTGGCGGCAGTTTATTGGCAATAATCAGACGCAGAAACCTCGGGTTTTCCCTCTGGCTGATGTCGTGAAATGGTAAATGTCACGGGGGTTTGCCCGTGGAATAAGGGTTCCGCACGTTTCGGCCGAGGTCCGGCAGATCACGTGAATATTGATGTTTGGTGGGCGGACATCGTATCTGTTGAGCTACAATGAGCGATCTATTCCCGAACCACGGAGCACACCCCATGCAACTGACTGGAGAGATGCTGATCGGCGCCGACGCGGTGGCCGGCTCGGCCGGTACCTTGCGCGCGTTCAACCCGTCGAAGGGCGCGCCGATCGACGCGCCGGCGTTCGGCGTCGCGACGCAGGCCGACGTCGAGCGCGCATGCGAACTCGCGCGCGATGCGTTCGACGCGTACCGCGCGCAGCCGCTCGCGGCCCGCGCGGCGTTTCTCGACGCGATCGCGGATGAAATCGTCGCGCTCGGCGACGCGCTGATCGAGCGCGCGCACGCCGAAACGGGCCTGCCTGTCGCGCGGCTGCAGGGTGAGCGCGGCCGCACCGTCGGCCAGCTCCGGCTGTTCGCGCGCGTCGTGCGCGACGGGCGTTTCCTTGCCGCGTCGATCGATCCCGCGCAGCCGGCACGCACGCCGCTGCCGCGTTCGGACCTGCGGCTGCAGAAAGTCGGGCTCGGCCCCGTCGTCGTGTTCGGTGCGAGCAATTTCCCGCTCGCGTTCTCGGTGGCCGGTGGCGATACGGCATCGGCGCTCGCGGCCGGTTGCCCGGTGATCGTGAAGGCGCACGAGGCGCACCTCGGCACGTCCGAGCTGGTCGGCCGCGCGATCCGCGCCGCCGTCGCGAAAACCGGGATGCCGGCCGGCGTGTTCTCGCTGCTGGTCGGTCCCGGCCGCGTGATCGGCGCAGCGCTGGTCAGCCATCCGGCGGTCCAGGCCGTCGGCTTCACGGGGTCGCGGCAGGGCGGCATGGCGCTCGTGCAGCTCGCGAACGCGCGCCCGCAGCCGATTCCCGTCTACGCGGAAATGAGCAGCATCAACCCCGTCGTGCTGTTCCCGGCGGCGCTCGCCGCACGCGGCGACGCGATCGCGACGGGCTTCGTCGATTCGCTGACGCTCGGCGTCGGCCAGTTCTGTACGAACCCGGGCCTCGTGCTCGCGATCGACGGCCCCGATCTCGACCGCTTTGAAACCGTTGCCGCGCAGGCGCTTGCGAAAAAGCCGGCCGGCGTGATGCTCACGCGCGGCATTGCCGATGCGTATCGCAACGGCCGCGGCAAGCTGGCCGAACTGACGGGCGTGCGCGAGATCGGCGCGGGCGAGGCGGCGCAGACCGACTGCCAGGCCGGCGGCGCGCTGTACGAAGTCGGCGCGCAGGCGTTCCTGGCCGAACCGGCGTTCAGCCACGAGGTGTTCGGTCCGGCATCGCTGATCGTGCGCTGCCGCGATCTCGACGAAGTCGCACGCGTGCTCGAAGCGCTCGAAGGCCAGCTGACGGCCACGCTGCAGATGGACGCCGACGACAAGCCGCTCGCGCGCCGGCTGCTGCCGATCCTCGAACGCAAGGCCGGGCGCCTGCTCGTGAACGGCTATCCGACCGGCGTCGAGGTGTGCGACGCGATGGTGCACGGCGGGCCGTTCCCGGCGACGTCGAACCCGGCCGTCACGTCGGTCGGTGCGACGGCGATCGAGCGTTTCCTGCGGCCGGTGTGCTACCAGGACTTCCCGGACGATCTGCTGCCGGAAGGGTTGCAGGAAGGCAATCCGCTCGCGATTGCGCGGCTGCGGGACGGGAAGGCTGAGTGACGTGCAGCGGCCTGGCGGCAATCGCCGGGCTGCATGCCGAATGGGCGAAAGCGGAGGCGGCCGGCTGGCCGTCTCCGTTTTTTTTCAGGGTGCCTTCCGTGTCGCCGGAATTTCTCCTACATTAGCGAAGCCTCCGGCCACCCGGCCTGAAGGCGAAGCCTGAGAGATCGAGAAAAAGTCCAAGAGGGTACCGAATCCATGAACATCAACAAGCGTGGCGATCACCTGTTCGCGGCCGGATTGTGGAAAGCGATCGGCGACGTCGCGAAATCCGTGCGCACCCAGATCGGCCAATACAGCGAAGGGCGCGTGCTCGCGAATGCGTTGCTGGAATTCCAGCGCGACCTCGGCGGCAGCGAATTCGACGTGACGATCAACCAGGGGCGGCTCGTCACCGGTTCCGACGCGCATTCGCTCGTGTTCGGGCAGGCCGTCCGCCGTTTCCGGCAGGACATGGAAGCGCTGGTGTTCGCGCTCCAGTACCGGCGCGGCATCGACGAACGCGACCCGAGCCTGCGCACCGAAGCGCTGACCCAGGCGAACAGCCAGCTCGCGACCGCAAAGCAGTCGGCGACGATCACGGTCGGCCGGTTCTTCGATGCGGTTGTCGACCGCGACGTGCTTGGGCAAATCCTCGACGGCGAATCGAATACACGTGCGCGTGCGGGCACGCAGGGGCAGATCGAGGCGACGCGGGTCAGGCTCGCGAACGTGCGCCACCGGATCGTCGGGATCATCACGCAGATGTGATGGTTGCGGCACGCATCGCGGCGGATGCGTGCGTGGTCGCGGAGAGGATACGAACGGTCGCGGCCGGCAAGCGCCGGCCGCGATGCAAAACTGCCGGCAGCGGCCGATGAAGGCCCGCGCCGCCGGCCGCGCCCGCTTACTGCGGGCCCATCTTCTTGATCAGCACATCGAGCTCCGCCGCTTCTTCGTCGGTGAGGTCGATGAGCGGTGCGCGTACCGGGCCTGCGTCATGGCCGACGAGCTTCGCGCCCGCCTTCACGATGCTGACCGCATAGCCCGCGCGGCGATTGCGGATCTTCAGGTACGGCAGGAAGAACTCGTCGATCAGGCGGCCGACCGTTGCGTGGTCGTCCTTCGCGATCGCTTCGTAGAATTCCATCGCCGTCTTCGGGATGAAGTTGAACACGGCCGACGAATACACCGGCACGCCGAGCGCCTTGTACGCAGCGGCATAGACTTCAGCCGTCGGCAGGCCGCCGAGGTACGCGAACCGGTCGCCGAGGCGGCGGCGGATCGTCACCATGCTTTCGATTTCGCCAACGCCGTCCTTGAAGCCGATCAGGTTCGGGCAACGATCGGCGAGGCGCTCGAGCATGTCGGCGTTCAGCTTCGAATTCGCGCGGTTGTACACCACGACGCCGATCTTCAGCGCGCGGCACACCTGCTCGACGTGTTCGGCGATCCCTTCCTGGCTCGCTTCGGTCAGGTAATGAGGCATCAGCAGTACGCCGCTCGCGCCGAGGCGCTCGGCCTCCTGCGCATATTCGATCGCGACGCGCGTCGCGCCGCCCGCGCCGGCGAGGATCGGCACCTTGCCCTTGCAGGTTTCCGTCGCGACGCGGATCACGTCCGAATACTCGCGCTGCGTGAGCGAGAAGAATTCACCGGTGCCGCCGGCCGCGAACAGCGCGCTCGCACCGTACGGCGCGAGCCATTCCAGGCGTTCGGCATAGGTGGACGGGCGGAAGCTGCCGTCGGCGTCGAAATCCGTCAGCGGAAACGACAGCAGGCCGTGGGAGATGATCTGTTTGAGTTCTTGCGGTGAGGTCATGGTTGGGTCGTCCGTCTAGCGCGAGTGCTGGGTTCGTCGGGAACGGCATACGGGCCACATTGGCGATGTCGTTGTATGTCATCGTACAACGAGGGGAGGGGTGACGCAAGCGGTTTGCTGGCAGATAAATAGTAGGGTCTTTCCGGATAAGGGTTTACGCAGCATCGCCGATCAGGGTTGAATGTCGTATGATGACTAACAATATGGCCGATAGCCTCCAGGAATTCCGATGACTGCTTCCCCGCTCTATATCCGTGTGCATCCGGACGACAACGTCGCGATCGTCGTCAACGACGGCGGCTTGCCCGAGGGCGCGACGTTCGCCGACGGGCTGACGCTGCGCGAAGGCGTGCCGCAGGGGCACAAGGTTGCGCTGGTCGACCTCGCCGCCGGCGACCCGATCGTCCGCTACAACGTGGTGATCGGCTATGCGCTGGTCGAACTGCGACGCGGCAGCTGGGTCAACGAACGCACGATGCGCATGCCCGAGCCGCCGGGGCTCGACGACCTGCCGCTCGCAACACGTGCCGCGCCGCCGCTGCCGCCGCTCGAAGGCTATACGTTCGAAGGCTTTCGCAATGCCGACGGCTCGGTCGGCACGCGCAACATCCTCGCGATCACGACGACGGTGCAGTGCGTGTCCGGCGTGGTCGAGCACGCGGTGAAGCGGATCAAGGCCGAACTGCTGCCGCGCTATCCGAACGTCGACGACGTGGTCGGGCTCGAGCACACGTACGGCTGCGGCGTGGCGATCGACGCGCCCGACGCCGACATCCCGATCCGCACGCTGCGCAACATCAGCCTGAATCCGAACTTCGGCGGCGAGGTGATGACCGTGAGCCTCGGCTGCGAGAAGCTGCAGCCCGAGCGCCTGCTGCCGCCCGGCACGATTCCGGTGGCGGCCGACGGCGCGGCGGACAACGGCGGCGTCGTATGCCTGCAGGACGCCGCGCACGTCGGCTTCAACTCGATGATCGACTCGATCATGAAGATGGCCGAATCGCATCTCGAGCGGCTGAACCGCCGGCGCCGCGAGACGTGCCCCGCGTCGGATCTCGTCGTCGGCGTGCAGTGCGGCGGCAGCGACGCGTTCTCGGGGCTCACCGCGAACCCGGCCGTCGGCTTCGCGGCCGACCTGCTGGTGCGCGCGGGTGCGACGATCATGTTCTCCGAGGTGACGGAAGTGCGCGACGGTGTCGCGCAGCTCACGTCACGCGCGGCGAACGAGGACGTTGCGCGCGAGATCATCCGCGAGATGGACTGGTACGACCGCTACCTGCAGCGCGGCCGCGTCGACCGCAGCGCGAACACGACGCCCGGCAACAAGAAGGGCGGCCTGTCGAACATCGTCGAGAAGGCGATGGGGTCGATCGTGAAGTCGGGCAGCGCGCCGATCGCCGGCGTCGTGCGTCCCGGCGATCGCGCGAAGCAGAAGGGGCTGCTGTACGCGGCGACGCCCGCGAGCGACTTCATCTGCGGCACGCTGCAGCTCGCGGCCGGGATGAACCTGCACATTTTCACGACCGGCCGCGGCACGCCGTACGGCCTCGCGCAGGTGCCGGTGATCAAGGTCGCGACGCGCAGCGATCTCGCGCGCCGCTGGCACGACCTGATGGATCTCGACGCGGGGCAGATCGCGACCGGCGCGGCCACGATCGAGGACACCGGCTGGGAACTGTTCCGGCTGATGCTCGACGTCGCGAGCGGCAAGCGCCGCACGTGGGCCGAGCAATGGAAGCTCGCGAATGCACTGACGCTGTTCAATCCGGCGCCGGTGACCTGACGCGCGCGGCCGTTGCCGCCAGACGATGCGGGCGCCTTCGGGCGCCCGTTTTCATTGCGGCGGCGCAAGTGTCGGCGGGATGCCCACGATGAGGAGAACTTGCCGCATGGCGGGTCATGTGCGGCGTGCGGAGCGGCCACGGGCTCGAAGCGACCGGCGCGATTTCCTTACCCCGCACGTAATCGACCGCCCGCGCGAGGCCGGCGACGATGACTGCACGCGAATACGGAACCGAAACACGCCACGTTCGCGACATCGTCCTCTCATCGACGCAAGGAGCCTCGCCATGAACACCGCCCAATCCGCTTCGTCCGTTCACGCTGACCTGATCGACCGTTATTTCGACGCATGGAACGAACCCGACGTCGCACGCCGCCGTGCACTGATCGATGCGACCTACGCGAGCGATGCGGCCTATCGCGATCCGCTGATGGCCGGCGACGGCCACGCGGGCATCGACGCGATGATCGCGGCCGTGCAGGAGCGCTTCCCCGCGTTCCGCTTCCACCGCACGACCGACGTCGACGGCTTCGGCCAGCACCTGCGGTTCTCGTGGGCGCTCGTGTCGCCCGACGGCGCGGCGATCGTGAAGGGTTCGGACTTCGGCACTGTCGACGCGTCGGGCCGCCTCGCGTCGGTCACGGGTTTCATCGACGAAATGCCGGCCGCGGCGTCGTGACGCGAGCGATGCATGCGCAGCGGCCACCGGGATCGGGTAACGTTATGCGGTTTGTTCCTGATCCCGGAGACTAGCCGACATGCTGAAGAATCTCGACCCGCTGCTGCACGCCGACATCCTGCACACGCTGCGCGCGATGGGCCACGGTGACGAAATCGCGATCTGCGATGCGAATTTCCCGGCGGAATCCGTTGCGGAGCACACGGTGGTCGGCCGCGCGTTGCGGATCGACGGCGCCGATTCGGCGCGCGTCGTGCGCGCGGTGCTGTCCGTGCTGCCGCTCGACACGTTCGTCGACACGCCCGCATGGCGGATGGAAGTCGTCGGCGATGCGGCGGCGGTGCCGCCCGTGCAGCGCGAAGTGCAGGCCGAGATCGACCGCGCGGAAGGGCGCGCGGTGCCGCTTACGGGCGTCGATCGGTTCGCGTTCTACGAGCGCGCGCAGCAGGCCTACGCGGTGATCGTCACCGGTGAGCTGCGCGGCTACGGCTGCTTCATCTTCAAGAAGGGCGTGTTGTTGAGCGACGCAGGCTAAACGCCTTTTTCATCCCGCCGCCTTCGGGCCGCGCGGCCGCCGCCGTGTAAAGATTTGCTACAACCTTTTTCTTGGACACGGCCGAAACTCTGTCTATGCTGGCCCATCTGCCGCGGGCCCCGCAGGGTCGCGCGGCACCGAACCGCCCGGGCGTGCCCCGCGCGGACGGCCGAATTGCATACGAGGAGAGAGGCATGACGCGTTCCGTCGATTCCGGCGTCATTTTTTTCGCGCGCCTGGCGCTGGCGGCGCTGTTCCTGTGGGGCGGTGTGATGAAGCTGCTCGGCTACGGCGATTTCATCGGTTACCGGCATGGGCTGAACGTGCCGTATCCGCAGGTGATCGGGCCGGTCGTCGTCGCGATCGAGGGGCTCGGCGGGTTGCTGCTGATCGTCGGCTACAAGGTGAAACCGCTCGCACTGCTGATGGCGTTCTATACGGTCGCGACCGCGATGGTCGGGCACAATTTCTGGGACGCGACGGACGCCGCGGTCCAGCACGACATGGTGATCCATTTCTGGAAGAACATCGCGATCGCCGGCGGTTTCCTGCTGCTGTACGTCACGGGCGCCGGCGGCGCGAGCATCGACGGCCTGCGCCGGCCGAGCACGACGTACGGCAGCCTGCGCTGATCGCACACGCGCGCGCCGCCGTTGCGGTTGCGCTGAAGCAAAACAAAAGGGCCGAATCCCGCGGGATTCGGCCCTTTGTTCATGGAGCGCGCGTACGCGCCGGCGTTCAGTGCGTGGCCTTCACGTCCTTCGCATCCTTCGAGAACTGCACGGCGATCGCGCCGAGTACGCAGATCACGGCGACGTACACCACCGGCGCGAGCGGATTCGACTTCATCATCAGCGACACGATCACCGGCGTAAGGCCGCCGAAGATCGCATACGCGACGTTGTACGAGAACGAGATGCCCGAGAAGCGCACGACGGCCGGGAAGCTCTTGACCATCACGAACGGCACCGCGCCGATCGTGCCGACCATGAAGCCCGCGATCCCGTAGTAGAGCGGCAGCGTCGACGTGTCGAGCGCGACCTGCGCGAACAGCAGGTAGTAGCACGCGGCCAGCCCGATGCCGCCGATGCCGAGCACGCGTTTCGCGCCGATCCAGCCCGCGAGCGAACCTGCGGTGATGCAGCCGGCCGTCAGGCACAGCGTCGCGACGCTGTTCGCGAACAGCGTCGTCGCGGGCGTCAGGTGGAACTGCTTCTGCAGCAGCGCGGGCGTCATCAGGATCACGACGACGATCGCGGCCGACAGCATCCACGTGAGCAGCATCGACACGATCACCGCGCGGCCGTGGTCGCGCAGCACGGCCTTCAGCGGAATCTCGGCCGCGAGCGCCTTCTTCGCCTTCATCTCGGCGAACACCGGTGTCTCATGCAGCCAGCGGCGCAGGTACACGGAGAACAGGCCGAACACGCCGCCGAGCAGGAACGGGATGCGCCACGCGAACGCGCCGACTTCGGCGGTCGAGTAACGGCTGTTGATGCCGGCGGCGACGAGCGAGCCGAGCAGGATGCCGGCCGTCAGGCCCGCGGTCAGCGTGCCGCATGCGTAGCCGATGTGACGCGACGGCACGTGCTCGGACACGAACACCCACGCGCCCGGCACTTCGCCGCCGACTGCCGCGCCTTGCAGCACGCGGAACAGCAGCAGCAATACCGGCGCGAGGATGCCGATCGTGTCGTAGGTCGGCAGCAGGCCCATCAGCAGCGTCGGCACGGACATCATCAGCACGCTCAGCGTGAACATCCGCTTGCGGCCGAACAGGTCGCCGAAGTGCGCCATGATCACGCCGCCGAGCGGGCGCGCGAGATAGCCGGCCGCGAAGATGCCGAACGTCTGAAGCTGGCGCAGCCAGTCGGGAATGTCGTGCGGGAAGAACAGTTGCCCAATCGCCGGCGCGAAGAACACGAAGATGATGAAGTCGTAGAACTCGAGGGCGCCGCCGAGTGCGGCAAGGCCAAGGGTCTTGTAGTCGCTGCGCGTGAGCGCGCGTTCGGCGGCGCGAGGCACGCCGCTCAATTCGGAAGCTTGCATGGTCAGGACGATCGGTTTTCGAATGTTGTTGTCGGTGCTGCGTCTCCAGGGCCCGCTATCGGCATGGACTGACAAGGCGCGGCTTGCATCGTCGAAGCGTGCCGCGTGCCGGGTGAGGCACGAAACACGCACCGCCGCACCGGGATGGGGCGCGGCGGAGACGAAGCGTCAAAGCGGGTTGGGGGATTCTACAGGAGCGCGAAATGCGTGCGCGCGGGTGCGCGCCGAGGATCGCTTCGGACCGCGAAGCCGAAGCCGGGGCAAAAGCGCGCGCGGCGCGGGCGGCCGGTGAGCCGCTGACGCGCCGCGCGGGGCAGGGTCTCGCGTATCAGTTGCCGGCGATCGTATCGACCGGCTTGAACGCGCCGTGCTCGACCTTGTAGATCGTCACCGGCGCATCCTTCAGGTCGCCCTTCGTGTCGTACGCGATGCTGGGGGCCGACACGCCCTTGACCGACACCTTGCCGAGATACGGCGTGTACACCTTCGGGTCGGTCGAGTTCGCGTCCTTCATCGCGGTGAGCAGCGCGATCGTGCCGTCATACGCGTACGGCGAGTAGGTGATCACGTCTTCGTTGAAGCGCGCCTTGTAGCGCGCCGCGTAGCCGGAGAAGCCGGGCATCTTCTCCTTCGGCAGCCCGCCCATGTAGACGATCGCGCCTTCGGCCGCGTCGCCGCCGACCTTCAGGAACGTCGGCGAGCGCGACATCTCGCCCGTCACGAACGCCGACTTCATCCCGAGCTGGCGCATCTTGCGAATCATCGGCGACGATTGCGCGTCGCCGCCGCCGTAGAAGATTGCGTCCGGGTTCATGCCCTTGAGGTTGGTCAGGATCGCGGAGAAATCGAGCGCCTTGTCGTTCGTGAAGTCGCGCTTGATGATCGTGCCGCCCGCCGCCTCGACGGCCTTCGCGAATTCGTCGGCGATGCCCTGGCCGTAGGCCGTGCGATCGTCGATGATCGCGATGCGCTTGAAGCGCAGCGTCTTCACCGCGTACGTGCCTACGATGCGGCCCGCCTGCGCGTCGCTCGTCAGCAGCCGGTAGGTCGTTTTGTAGCCGCGCGCCGTGTATTGCGGCGACGTGGCCATCGAGATCTGCGGCAGCCCCGCGCGATCGTACAGGTCGGACGCCGGAATGCTCGTGCCCGAGTTGAAGTGTCCGATGATCCCGCGGACGTTGTCGTCGATCAGCCGCTGCGCGACGGTCGTGCCCGTGCGCGGGTCGGCCTGGTCGTCCTGCGAATCGAGCTGGAACGTGACGGGCTTGCCGCCGATCGTCGGACGCGTCGCGTTGAAATCGGCGATCGCGAGCTGCACGCCCTTCTGCATGTCCGTGCCGTAATTCGACTGCGGGCCGGTCAGCGGTGCGGCGAAACCGATCTTGACGACGTCGGCGGCAATGGCGTGCGCGCCCGACAGTGCGCAGGCAGCGGCCAGCGCGACGTGCGATACCTTCAGCTTCACTTTCACTTCCCCTTGATGGCGTGGTTGGGCCGCCGCCGGCTGACGGGCCGGCGCCGGTAAACCGGGCGAGACGGTTCGGTCGGCAGGCCGATGCGCGGGCCGTGCGTGCTTGCCGCGTGCTGCCCGGGCTGTGCCGGAATCGGCGCGCGTGGTGGCCGATGCCGCAGGCCGTGCACGCCGATTGCTGCCGCGGCGGAAGGTCGTCTCGTGACCGTGAAGCGAAGTCTAGTTAGCGAAAATGCGTGCGTCTTGCGCGTTCGATGCGCAGCCGGCGACGATATCGGCATATCGTCGATAACCCTGATATGTGCCGAAATCGTCATGCCGAATGCGCAAACGCGCCAAGACGCTGCACGTCCGCATTTTTATGCTGGCGAGTTCGGGCGCGTAGTGCGGGTGCGCCGCCGAGCCCGTGCGCTCACGGCATGTCGGCATCGGCGCATGCGCGGCTGTAGCGTTGACGCAAGCCGATTCGCGCCCGGCCGCAGCACGCTCGGCGCGGTGGTTGCGCACGCAACGTATGTCGCATGTCGATGCCGGCCGATCGGCGGCGCGATGCGACGGCTACCGCCAACTTGCCCGCCTTTGCGATCGGCGCGACGCGATCGAGGGGGCGCTTCTATAATCGACGCCATCTGCCACTCGCATTGCGGTTGCCGGGATGACGACCTTGCTTGCCGTACCGCCCATGAGCCTGTCCGAACCGTTGCGCTACCAGCCCGACAACGCCGATCTCGGCGCGATGCTTGTGCACTTCCGCCTGCTCGAACCGGTGTTCGATGCGCTGCCGGACGTCGCGTTCTTCGTGAAGGATGCGAGCGGCCGCTACGCGATCGTCAATCGCACGCTGGCGATGCGCTGCGGCTACAAGGACAAGCGCGACCTGCTCGGCAAGACGGCCGACGAAGTGTTTCCGCGCCGCTTCGGCCGCAGCTATTTCGAGCAGGACATGGCGACGATCAACGCCGGCCAGCAACTGATGGACCAGCTCGAGCTGCACCTGTATCCGGGCCGCCAGCCGGGCTGGTGCCTGACCTGCAAGGAGCCGTTGCGCGACGCCGCGGGCAGGGTGGTCGGCCTCGCGGGCATCTCGCGCGACCTGAAGGCACACGAGGGATCGCACCCGGCGTACAGCCGGCTCGCCGACGTGGTCCAGCACATCCAGGATCACTTCGTGCAGCCGCTGAACCTGAAGCAGCTCGCGCAAATGGCCGGGATGTCGGTCGCGCAGCTCGAACGCTACTTCCACAAGGTGTTTCACCTGACGCCGCGCCAGGTGCTGCTGAAGACGCGGCTCGATGCGGCCACCGCGCTGCTCGTCACGCACGACAAGGTGACCGACGTCGCGGCGCTATGCGGCTATACGGATCACAGCGCGTTCACGCGCCAGTTCAAGGCGACGGTCGGCGTGACGCCGACGGAATACCGGTTGATGCTGCAGGAGCGGGCAGGGTGACGCGACACGCCGAAAGGGCCGGCGAGTCGCTGGGATCGGGGTGCTGCGGGAAAACGGGAAAGGGGTGAAAACGGCGGCTCAGCGGTAGCCGAGCCCTTTCAGGACGGCGGTGCCGTCTTCGGTCAGCCGGAAGCTGGGTGCCGTATCGGCG
The DNA here is from genome assembly GCF_902499335.1 of Burkholderia lata. Classification (GTDB taxonomy): domain Bacteria; phylum Pseudomonadota; class Gammaproteobacteria; order Burkholderiales; family Burkholderiaceae; genus Burkholderia; species Burkholderia lata_B. Next base: position 445,379 of record NZ_CABVQK010000009.1, read on the forward strand.
TCGAGCTTGACCATCTCGACGAGACCGGCTTCCTGCAGCGCAGGCAGTTCGGGTTTCGCGTTCGCGCCGATCGGTGCGTGCAGCAGCACGAGCAGCGTCGCGATTTCATGATGACTGAGCAGGCGGCGCAGCATCGTCTTCTTTGCAGGGGGCGCGGCCTGGCGGCCCGCGGGTGCTTCTACGGCGCTCATCGCTTTCCTCCTTTTCGAGATATCCATCGGGTACTGGTTGCGGATGGTGCCGTCGAAGACTTAAGCGATTCTTAAAACCACGGCGGGCGACGGAATGCTGCGCTGCGGTACGGGTTACCGGATGTAACGCCATACGGAACGCGGTTTCCGGCCCGATCGCGGCGAGCCGCGCGGGCGGGTGCGCGGCCGCGCGATTCACCACGATGGTGCGCGTGGGATGTGGCCCTTTGGATCAGCCGCGGGCCCGCGCATTTGATTCGCCCCCTTAATCCCTGTCAGCTTCCTTCCCTTATTTTCTCCGCTGCGCCTGTGCGGCGAGCCGCACGGCCGCGTTCGTCGCGCCGTAGCCGTCATATCCGCCGCGCCGCTCGACGATTTCGAGCGAGAAGCGGTTGTCGACCAGTTCTGTATACGCGTGCAGGAATTCGCCGCCGTTCTCGTCGCGGTCGTACAGCAGGTGATGCGTGCTCAGCGTGTCGATCAGCTCGTCCGGCAGCGCGTAGCGTGCGGCGAGATCGTCGTAGTAGTTCGGCGGAATGCGCAGGAACGGAATGCCGTCGGCCGCGAACGCGGCGATCGTCTTCACGATGTCGTCCGTGCGGAACGCGACGTGGTTCAGCCCCGTGCCGTGGTAGCGATCGAGTGATTCGGCGACCGCCGTGTGCCGGTCGACCGACGCGTTCAGCGCTATCCGCACCGAACCGTCGGCGCTGCGCACTGCGCGGCTGCGCATCAGCCCGTACGGGTCGGGCACGAGCCAGCTGCGCTCGGCCTCGAAGCCGAACGCTGTCTTGAAGAACAGGATCCACGTATCGAGCGCGTCGGCCGGCAGCGCGAGGCACACGTGGTCGATACCCGTCAGCGGGCCGACTTCGCTCGGGCCGTCGATGTCGGTCAGCACGAAGTCCGATTCGTACAGCGTCGGCGCGTTCGGCGCTTCGTCGACGAAGTACTCGAGGCTGCCGTCCGGCGCCTGCACGCTCGGCAGCACGCGCTCGTTCGGCCCGACGCGGCCGGAGAACGGCGCATAGCCGAAGCCGGCCGCGCGCTCGAATGCCACTTTCGCGTCGTCGACGCGGAATGCCGATGCACACAGCGACAGCCCGTGCTGCTGGAAGAACGCATCGGCGAACGAGTCGCGCTCCGCGTTCAGCACGATCGACGCGGCGCCGTGTTGGAACAGCGTCACGTCTTTTGAACGATGCCGGCCCGCGAGCCGGAAGCGCATCCGCCCGAGCCATTCGCCCACGGTCGCCGCCGCCTGCGCGTCGACCGCGAATTCGATGAACTGGAACCCGACGTGCGCGGGCGGCGCCGGCGGCGCGAACAGCGGCTGGCTGGCGGCCGGCGCACGGCCGTCCTGCGCGAGCCGGTCGCGTGTCAGCTCCTCCAGATAGAGCAGCGAGCGATGGCCGTCGGCGGCCGTGATCGCGGTCGGCGCCGCGCGGAAGCCGTCGTTGAAGATCTCGAGCGACAGCGGCCCCGTATAGCCGGACTCGATCACGCGCGCGGTGAAGCGCGCGAGGTCGAAGTCGCCCTGGCCCGGGAACGAGCGGTAATGGCGGCTCCATTCGAGCACGTCCATCGCGAGCTTCGGCGCATCGGCGATCTGCACGAACGCGATCCGGTCGCCGGGGATGTCGGCGATCGCGTCCGGCGAATCGTCGAGCGACAGCGTGTGGAAGCTGTCGAGCGCGAGGCCGAGGTGCGGGCTGTTCACGGCATTCACCAGTTTCCACGCATGGCCGTAGCGCTTCACGACGCGGCCCCACGCGAGCGCTTCGTACGCGGCGACCACGCCGGCCTGCCGCGCAGCTTCGGCGAGCGCGCCGAGCTGGTCGACGAGCAGCCCGTCGTCCGCGATCGTGTCGGCCGACACGTTGCTGCACACCAGGATGCGGTCGGTGCCGAGCGCATGCATCACGTCGAACTTGCGCTTGATCCGGTCGAGGTTGCGGGCGAGCTGGGCCGCGCTCACGCCCTCGAAGTCGCGAAACGGCTGGAACAGCACGATGTCGAGGCCGAGATCGGCGGCCATGCGCCGGACGTCGGCCGGCGATCCGTCGAAGTAGACGAGGTCGTTTTCGAAGATTTCGACGCCGTCGAAGCCTGCGGCCTGGATGGCGGCGAGTTTCTCGGCGAGCGTGCCGGACAGTGACACGGTGGCGATCGAGCGCTGCATGGGCGAATCCTGCGGATGAGCGGGGTATGGCGCCGGTCGAACCGGCCCTGAATGAACCAGTCGTTGAATTCCTGGCGAACGCCATATCCCGAATTTACTGGGCTAGTGATGCGTATTGTACAAACTAACTAGGTGGTACAAATTAGCGAAAACCCGAAAAGACAGTCCGCATTCGCAGGCGCACACTAGCGCCAAATTCCGATGTTTTCGGGGCGATGCCGGTCACGGTCCGCCCCTGTTTTAGGAGCAGAATCACCATGAGCAAGCACAAGGTGCTGGTGCTGAACGGCCCGAACCTGAATCTGTTGGGGACGCGCGAGCCCCATATCTACGGCGCGGAAACGCTCGCCGACGTCGAGCAGCGCTGCCGCACCGCGGCCGAGGGGCTCGGGCTGGAAATCGACTTCCGTCAGTCGAACGCCGAGCACCAGCTGATCGACTGGCTGCATGCCGCGCGTCACGACACGCACGGCATCGTGATCAACCCGGCGGCCTATACGCATACGTCGGTCGCGCTTGCCGACGCGCTTTCCGCGATCGCGAAGCCGGTGATCGAAGTGCACATCTCGAACGTGCATCGCCGCGAAGCGTTCCGTCACCATTCTTATGTGTCGGCGGTCGCCGAAGCCGTGATTTGCGGCTGCGGCACCGAAGGCTACGTGTTCGCGCTGCAGCGTCTGGCGACGCTGTTCGCGCAGGGGGCCGCACGATGAGCCGCCCGTCGTTTCTGATCGGCCTGATCGGCCAGGGCATCGGCGGCTCGCTGTCGCCCGCGATGCATGAGGAAGAAGGATTCCGCCAGGGGTTCGGCTATGTCTACCGGCGCATCGATCTCGATGCGCTCGGCGTGACCGTCGACGCACTGCCGCAACTGCTCGATACCGCGCAGCGGATGGGCTACAACGGCCTGAACATCACGCACCCGTGCAAGCAGCGCGTGCTCGAACACCTCGATGAATTGTCGGACGATGCGCGTGCGCTCGGCGCGGTGAACACCGTGCTGTTCAAGGACGGCAAGCGGATCGGCCACAACACCGACTGGTCGGGTTTCGCTAAATCGTTCCGCCGCGGGTTGCCCGACGCGTCGCTCGAGCGCGTCGTCCAGCTCGGCGCGGGCGGCGCGGGTGCGGCCGTGGCGCACGCGGCGCTGCAGATGGGTGCGGCCGAACTGACGATTTTCGATGTCGACGGCACGCGCGCCGCCGCGCTCGCGGCCGAACTGCAGCAGCGCTTCCCCGCGGCACGCGTCGTGCAGGGCGGTGATCTCGCGGACGCGATGCGCGCCGCGACGGGCCTGATCCACGCGACGCCGACCGGCATGGCCAAGCATCCGGGCCTGCCGCTGCCGGCCGAACTGCTCCACGCGGGGATGTGGGTGGCCGACATCGTGTACTTCCCGCTCGAAACCGAACTGATCCACGCGGCGCGCGCGGCCGGCTGCGCCACGTTGCCGGGTGGCGGGATGGCCGTCTACCAGGCCGTCGACGCGTTCGAGATCTTCACCGGACGCACGCCCGACGACGAGCGGATGTTCGATCACTTTCAGTCGCTCGTCGGGCGCTGACCCCCTTCCAGAAAGAGAGACCAGGAGACAACCATGCAGCACACCACCCATACGAGCGCCGCGCCGGCGCAGGCGTCCGGCACCGTCCGGCGCACTTCGGCGCGCTACAAGATTCTCGCGCTGCTCGCGATCGGCACGATGATCAACTATCTCGACCGTACCGTGCTGGGGGTGGCTGCGCCGCAGCTCACCAAGGAGCTCGGCATCAACGCGGCCGTGATGGGCATCATGTTTTCCGCGTTTTCGTGGACGTACGTGGCCGCGCAGGTGCCGGGCGGCCTCTTTCTCGACCGTTTCGGCAGCAAGGTCACCTATTACTGGTCGATGACGCTGTGGTCGCTGTGCACGTTCCTGCAGGGCTTCGTGCCCGGCGTCGCGACGCTGCTCGCCTGCCGTCTCGGCCTCGGCGTCGCGGAGGCACCGTGCTTCCCGACCAACAGCCGCGTCGTGGCGACGTGGTTCCCGCAGAACGAACGTGCGATGGCGACGGGTACCTACACCGTCGGCGAGTACATCGGCCTCGCGTTCTTCAGCCCGGTGCTGTTCGCGCTGATGGGTGCGTTCGGCTGGCGCTCGCTGTTCTGGGTCGTCGGGGCGGTCGGTATCGTGTTCGGCCTGGTCTGGTGGAAGTTCTATTACGAGCCGCGCAATCATCCGGGCGCGAATTCGGAGGAGCTGGCCTATATCGAGGCGGGCGGCGGCCTGGTGCACGGCGTGCGCAAGGACGGTGACAAAGGCGGCAAGGGCGCCAAGGGCGAGCAGAAGTCGTTCAGCTGGGCGATGGCCGGCAAGCTGCTGAAGAAGCGCCAGCTCGCGGGCATCTGCCTCGGCCAGTTCGCCGGCAACTCGACGCTCGTGTTCTTCCTGACCTGGTTCCCGACCTACCTCGCCACCGAGCGCCACATGGGCTGGCTGAAGATCGGCTTCTTCGCGGTGATGCCGTTCATCGCCGCGTCGGTCGGCGTGATGTTCGGCGGGATTTTCTCCGACTGGCTGCTGCGTCGCGGCAAGTCCGCGAACCTCGCGCGCAAGCTGCCGATCATCGCGGGCCTGCTGCTCGCATCGACGATCATTCTCGCGAACTACGTGCAGAGCAACGAGGCCGTGATCGCGATCATGTCGGTCGCATTCTTCGCGCAAGGGATGGCCGCCCTCGGCTGGACGCTCGTGTCGGACATCGCGCCGGACGGCCTGCTCGGCGTCACGGGCGGCATCTTCAACTTCGCTGCGAACCTCGCCGGGATCGTCACGCCGCTCGTGGTCGGCTTCATCGTCGCATCGACCGGGTCGTTCGTCGGTGCGCTCGTGTTCATCGGCGTGATCGCGCTGATCGGTGCGGCGTCGTACATCTTCGTCGTCGGCGACATCAAGCGGATCGAGCTGTAAGCACCTGTTCCACGCAGATCCTGTGCGTTAGCCCGGCAGCCGCAAGGCCGCCGGGCTTTTTTCTTTGCGCGTGCCGGCGGCTCTGCCGGCTGGCGTGGTACCGCGCTTATGCGCGTTGCACGGCGATGCCGAGCGATTCGACCGCCTGCGCGATCGCGGCGACCGCGCGGCGGATATCGTTCGAGTCGATTGCGCCGATGCAGCCGACGCGGAACGTCTCGAGCTGCGTGAGCTTGCCCGGATACAGGATGAAGCCCGCGTCGCGCACCGCGTCGTAGAAGCGGCGGAAATCGTAGGCCGGGTGGTCGGGCGCGTGGAACGTGACGATCACGGGCGCCTGCACGCTCGCATCGAGGAACGGCGTGAAGCCGAGTGCGTGCATCGACTCGACCAGCGTCCGGCAGTTGTCCGCATAGCGCGCGCCGCGCGCCGGCTGGCCACCTTCGGCGAGGTACTGATCGAGTGCGGCGCGCAGTGCGGCGATCACGTGCGTCGGCGGCGTGAAGCGCCACTGGCCCGTCTTGCGCAGGTACGCGTACTGGTCGTGGAGATCCAGCGCGAGCGACGGCGAGTTGCCTTCGCTCGCGTCGAGCGCGTCGCGCCGCACGATCGCGAACCCCATCCCCGGCACGCCTTCGAGGCATTTGCCGCTCGCCGAGATCAGCGCATCGATGCCGCTGCCGGCCAGCTTGATCGGCAGCGCGCCGAACGAACTCATCGCATCGACGATCAGCCGCTTGCCGTGGCGCCGGCACACGGCGGCGATGTCGTCGAGCGGGTTCAGGATGCCGGCGCTCGTCTCCAGGTGCACCTGCGCGACGTGCGTGATGCGCGGCTCGCGCGCGAACGCGGCTTCGATCGCGGCCGGATCGACGGCCGCGTCCTCGCCGAACGGTAACGCGATCGCTTCAATGCCGAGCCGGCCGAGGATCTTCAGGATGCGCGCGCAGTACGCGCCGTTGTCCGGCACCAGCACGACGCCGTCGCGCGGCACCAGCGTGCCGAGCGCGGCTTCGACCGAGAACGTGCCGCTGCCCTGCATCGGTACGCACACGTACTCGTCGCCGCTGTGCGCGATCGCGACGAGATCCGCGCAGACGCTGGCTGTCAGTTGATTGAAAGCGGCATCCCACGAGCCCCAGTCATGTTGCATTGCGTGGCGGGTTGTGGCGGACGTGGTGAGCGGGCCGGGCGTAAGAAGAATCGGATCGGACATGGTTTTCCCTCGCAAAGGTCGGAAGAAACGCCGTGCGGCATTTCTGAATGACTTGCATGATATTGGCAAAATGTGTCATTTTTTGGAAATCGCCGCATTCGTCACGGGTTTGTCATCGAACGCTGTGATCCTTCGCTTGCCGCGCGAAACCTAACCTCAGCGCGGCGGCGAGGCAGGCCGTCGAGCGGCCCTGCCCAGAGATAACAGGAGAGCCGGATCGTGCCCCGGCCATTTGGTGTTCCGCCTACGGAGAAGTCAGATGACACTGCAGAAACCCTCGCGCGCCGCTGCCGGCGCGTTCCGCAAGCTTGCGCTGGCTGCCAGCGTCGCCGGTCTGATGGGCGCCGCGCTGCCCGCACATGCGGCGAGCGCGGTCGTGCTGTATACGGCAGACGGTCTCGAGAACCTCTATCGTGATGTGCTGCCGGCCTTCGAGAAGAAGGAAGGCGTCAAGGTCAACATCGTGACGGCGGGCAGCGGTGAAGTCGTCAACCGCGCGAACATCGAGAAGAATTCCCCGAAGGCCGACGTGATCGTCACGCTGCCGCCGTTCATCCAGCAAGCCGGCCAGATGGGCCTGCTGCAGCCGTACCAGAGCGTGAACTACAAGAACGTGCCGGCCATCGCGAAGGCTGAAGACGGCACGTGGGCGACGTTCGTGAACAACTACTTCTCGTTCGCGATCAACCCGGACGTCGTGAAGAACCAGCCGAAGACGTTCGCCGACCTGCTGTCGCCGGCCTACGCGGGCAAGGTCGCGTACTCGAACCCGGCCACCGCCGGCGACGGGATGGCCGTGCTGATCCTGACGACGTCGCTGATGGGTGAAGACAAGGCGTTCGACTACCTTGCGAAGCTGTCGCAGAGCGTGAAGTTCCACACGAAGGGCACGGGCTACCTGAACGTGCTGCTGTCGCGTAACGAAATCAGCGTCGCGAACGGCGACCTGCAGATGGACCTCGACGATGCCGAACACGGCGCGCTGTCCGTCAAGCCGATCTTCCTGGCCGCGAAGGAAGGCGACCAGCCGACCACGTTCCAGCTCCCGTACGGCATCGGCCTGATCAAGAGCGGCCCGAACCAGGACGCCGGCAAGAAGCTGATCGATTACCTGATGTCGACGGAAGTGCAGTCGAAGGTGCCGGACATGTACGGCATCCCGGGCCGCACGGACGTGCCGCTGGCCGGCAAGAACGGCGAAGCGGTCAAGAAGGCGATCGCGGGCGTGAAGCTGATCCCGGTCGACTGGACCCAGGTGATGGCGAAGAAGCCGGTGTGGATCGAGCGCTGGAAGAAGGACGTGATCGGCAGCTCGGGCAAGCAGCTCGACGTCGTCAAGCCGAAGTGATCGGCGCACGCCGCCTGTATTTGTGAGCAAGAGGATGAACCCGGTGGAAACCACCCTGACCCATCCCGGCGCATTCGGCGCCGCCGAACCGCAAGCAACGTTGCGGTCCGGCGCGCCGGGCGGCGTGCAGATCGAACACCTGAGCGTGCGCTACGGCGCACGCACGGTGCTGGAAGATCTGTCGCTGTCGATCGGTGCCGGTGAATTTCTGACCGTGCTCGGCAAGAGCGGCTGCGGCAAGACCACGCTGCTGCGCTTCATCGCCGGGTTCGTGAAGGCCGATGGCCTGACCGGCACGCTGACCGTTGCCGGACGTGACCTGACCTATGCGCCGCCGCACAAGCGCAATCTCGGTCTGCTGTTCCAGAATTACGCGCTGTTCCCGCACCTGACGGTGTTCGAGAACGTCGCATTCGGGCTGCGCGCACGCGGCATGGCGTCGTCGGAAGTGACGCGCCGTGTCGCGGACGCGCTGAAGCTCGTGCAACTCGGCGATGCCGGCCATCACCTGCCCGCGCAACTGTCGGGCGGGATGCAGCAGCGCGTCGCGCTGGCGCGTGCGCTCGTGATCGAGCCGGACGTGCTGCTGCTCGACGAGCCGCTGTCGGCGCTCGACGCCAACCTGCGCGCATCGGTGCGCAGCGAACTGAAGGCGCTGCATGAGCGCCTGCCGAACCTGACCGTCGTCTGCGTGACGCACGACCGCGACGACGCGCTCGTGCTGTCCGACCGCGCGCTGCTGATGCGCGACGGCCACATCGCGCAGCTCGGCACGCCGCAGCAGCTGTACGACGCGCCGCAGGACGGCTACGTCGCACGCTATCTCGGCCCGGCGAACCTGCTGCCGCCGCACGTGATCTTCCCGCTCGGCGATCCGCGCCACGAAGTGCGCGGCAAGGTTGCCTGCGTGCGCCCCGAGCGCCTGACCCTGATGCCGCCCGCCGCGGGCGGGTTGCACGGCACGGTGTCGTCCGTCGAATGGCAGGGCGCTGACCTGTCGATCGCGGTGACGATCGATGCAGCGCCCGACGAGCCCGTGCGCGTCACGATGCAACGCGGCCGCGGTGCGGCTCCCGAGCGCGGTGCGCGCGTTTCCCTGCATTGCGAGGCAGACGATGTCGTCCTTATCGAGCCCTGAAGCCGGCCTGCCGCCGCACGTGCTCGCGTCGGCCGCCGCGCACGCCGCCGCTGCGCGGCGCCGCAAGCGCATGGGCGACCTGCACCTGGCCGCGCTCGCGATCGTCGTGCTGGGCCCGCTCGTCGTCTATCCGCTGGTGCGGCTCGTGCTGCTGAGCGTGTCGGGCGACCACGGGCTGAGTTTCGCCGCGTACCGCACGTTCTTCGGCAACCCCGATACGCGCAGCGTGCTGCTGACCACACTCGGCGTGCTGTTCGCGAGCGCCGGCACCGCGTCGGTGCTCGGCGTGCTGCTGGCCGCGCTGCTGTTCTTCAAGCCGTTTCCGGGCGCGTCGCTCGTCACGCGTTTCCTGGAGCTGTACGTCGCGTTCCCGTCGTTCCTCGTCGCGTTCACGCTGATCTTCCTGTACGGCTCGCAAGGCTCGATCAGCATCGCGCTGCAGCACCTGTTCCATCTCGAGAATCCGCCGCTCGATTTCCTGTTCGGCATCGGCGGCGTGATCCTCGCGCAGACCGTGTTCTATACGCCGTTCGTCGTGCGGCCGACGCTCGCGTCGTTCGCGACGCTCGACCTGCGGCTGATCGAAGCCGCGCGCAGCCTCGGCGCGTCCGGCTGGATGCTCGCCCGCCGCGTCGTGCTGCCGATCGCGTGGCCGGGCATCGCTGCCGGCACCGTGCTGTGCTTCCTGCTGACGCTGAACGAATTCGGGATTCTGCTGGTGCTCGGCAGTGCGCGCCTCGTGACGCTGCCGGTTGCGATCTACAGCAGCGCGACCGTCGACCTCGACCTGCCGACCGCGTCGGCCGGCGCGGTCGTGATGCTTGCGCTGTCGCTGGCGCTGTATGCGGTTTATCGCCGGGTGAACCGGCGTGCGACGGGAGGGAACGATGTCCGCTGAATACCGTATCGGGCAAGCCGTGCCGCGCCACCAGATCGGCTGGGGCGACACGGTGCTCAAGCATGCGTCGCGCGTGGCGCTCGCGCTGGCCGCATTCGCATGCTTCTGGCTGTTCGTGTTGCCCGTCATCGTCGTCGCGCTGTCGAGCGTGTCGACGCAGTGGTCGGGCACGATTTTGCCGGCCGGCTACAGCCTGCGCTGGTTCGAGCGGCTCGGGTCGCCGGAATATGACGCGCTGCTGACGAGCCTGGAAATCGGCTTCGGCGTGTCGGCGGTCGGCACGATCCTCGGGCTGTGGCTCGCGCTGGCGCTTGAAGGGCGAGACCGTCGCGGCCTCGGCGCGGTGGTCGATGCGCTCGTGATGGTGCCGAACGGCGTGCCGAGCGTCGTGCTCGGGCTCGCGGTGCTGATCGCGTATCACCAGAAGCCGGTCGACCTGTCGAGCTCGGCGGCGATCGTCGTGTTCGTGCAGCTCGCGTTGATCCTGCCGTTCTGCTATCGCTGCGCGGCCGCCGCGCTGCGTCCGGAACTGACCGTGCTGCGCGAAGCGGCGGCGAGCCTCGGTGCGCCGCCCGCGATGGTGCTGCGCCGCGTGCTGCTGCCGCAGCTCATGCCGGCGCTGCGTGCGAGCCTCGCACTCGGCTTCGCGCTGTCGCTCGGCGAGCTCGGCGCGACGCTGACGGTTTATCCGCCCGGTTTTGCGACCGTACCGATCGTCGTGATCGGCCAGGTGGAGCGCGGTTATTACCTTCCGGCATCGGCGCTGTCGCTGCTGATGCTCGGCGCGTCGCTCGCGGCGCTGCTGCTGATCGCCGCGCGCGTGCCGCGCGGCAAGCGGGTGGCATCATGAACGCCGCGTTCGCATTGCGCCATCCCGGTGACGCGTCGGCGTCCGGCACATCCACGGGGCTCGCGGGCCGCTCCGTCGACGTCAACGGCCGGCACTACCGGCTGCCGGTCGAGCCGACCGTCGTCGTCTGCGTCGACGGCTGCGAGTACGACTATCTCGAACGAGCGGTGGAAGCGGGCGTCGCACCGTTCATCGGCCGGATGATCGCGGAAGGCACGGCCTGGCGCGCCGATTGTGTCGTGCCGACCTTCACCAACCCGAACAACCTGTCGATCGTCTGCGGCGTGCCGCCGTCGGTCCACGGGATCTGCGGCAACTATTTCTGGGATCCGGCCGCCGACGGCGGGCGCGGTGCCGAAGTCATGATGAACGACCCGGCCTACCTGCGGGCCGGCACGCTGCTCGCGGCGGCGTCCGACGCCGGTGCGCGGGTCGCCGTCGTGACGGCGAAGGACAAGTTGCGCCGGCTGCTCGGGTGGCAGCTGAACGGCATCTGCTTTTCGGCCGAGAAGGCTGCGCAGGCGAATCTCGCGGAAAACGGGATCGTCGACGTGCTCGACTGGGTCGGCCTGCCGTCGCCGGACGTCTACAGCGCGGCGCTGTCCGAATTCGTGTTCGCGGCCGGCGTGCGGCTTGCGCAGACGCGCCAGGTCGACCTGATGTACCTGTCGACCACCGATTACGTGCAGCACAAGTGCGAGCCGGGCAGTGCGGGCGCGAACGCGTTCTACGCGATGATGGATGGCTATCTCGCGCAGCTCGACGCGCTTGGCTGGGCGATCGGGCTGACGGCCGATCACGGGATGAACGCGAAGCACGATTCCGCGACGGGGCGGCCGAACGTCATCTATCTGCAGGACGCATTCGACGGCTGGTACGGCGCGCAGGCTGCGCGCGTGATCCTGCCGATCACGGATCCGTACGTCGTACACCACGGCGCGCTCGGCTCGTTTGCGACCATCTATCTGGCGCCGGGCGTCGACCGGGCCGAGGCGATGTGGCGCGTCGGCGGCCTCGACGGCGTCGAGCTCGTGCTCGACAACGCGGAAGCTGCCGCACGTTTCGACCTGCCGGCCGACCGGATCGGCGATCTCGTCGTGATCGGCCGCCGCGACATGACGCTCGGCACGCGCGAGCGCGAACACGATCTGTCGGGCCTCACGGTGCCGCTGCGTTCGCATGGCGGCGTGTCGGAGCAGGAAGTACCGTTGCTGTTCAATCGCCGTATCGAGCCGATCGATCCCGCGCGTCGCCCGCGCAACTTCGACGTGTTCGATTTCGTGCTGAACCGGATCGCGACATGATGGCTCATCCCCGACACGATCACCCGGCGTTTCGCGCGGAGGTGCTGCGCTGGTGCGGCACGCGCGCGACGCGCGAACGCACGCTCGACGTGATGGACCCTTACACGGGCACGCGCGTCGGGACGGCGCCGCTGGCGAGCGTCGACGACGTGCGCGCGGCATTCGACTACGCGATGGCGTACCGGCCGACGCTCACGCGTTACGAGCGTTCGCAGATACTCGAGCGTGCGGCCGCGCTGCTGCGCGAGCGCATCGAGGAAGCGTCCGACCTGATCACGCTCGAATCGGGGTTGTCGAAACAGGACTCCCGCTACGAGATCGGCCGCGTTGCCGACGTGTTGAAGTTTGCGGCGGTCGAGGCGCTGCGCGACGACGCGCAGAGTTTCTCGTGCGACCTGACGCCCCACGGCAAGGCGCGCCGCGTGTTTTCGCAGCGACAGCCGCTCGACGGCGTGATCGTCGCGATCACGCCGTTCAATCATCCGATGAACCAGGTGGCGCACAAGATCGCGCCGGCGATCGCGACCAACAACCGCGTGATCGTGAAGCCGTCGGAGAAGGTGCCGCTGTCGGCGTTCTACCTGGCCGACCTGCTGTACGAAGCTGGTCTGCCGGAGCCGATGCTGCAGGTGCTGACCGGTGATCCGCGCGAGATCGCGGACGAACTCGTCACGCACCCGCATGCGTCGCTGATTACCTTTACGGGCGGCGTGGCGATCGGCAAGGCGATTGCCGCGCGGGCCGGCTACCGCCGCATCGTGCTGGAACTCGGCGGCAACGATCCGCTGATCGTCCTCGACGATGCCGATCTCGAACGTGCGGCGTCGCTGGCGGTGCTCGGTTCGTACCGGAATTCGGGCCAGCGCTGCACGGCCGTCAAGCGGATGCTGGTACAGCGCTCGATCGCGCCGGCGTTCACCGAGTTGCTCGTTGAGAAGACGCGCGCATGGAAGTACGGTGACCCGTTCGATCCCGCGAACGAAATGGGCACGGTGATCGACGAGGAAGCGGCGCGGCTGTTCGAGGCGCGAGTGGCAGAAGCGGTCGCGCAGGGCGCGCGCCTGCTGACCGGTAACGTGCGGCGCGGCGCGCTGTATTCGCCGACCGTGCTCGACAACGTCGACCCGTCGATGACGATCGTGCGCGAGGAGACCTTTGGCCCGGTATCGCCGGTGATCACGTTCGACACGATCGACGACGCGATCCGGATCAGCAACGGGACGGCGTTCGGGCTCTCGTCGGGCGTATGTACGGACAGCACGGCGGCGGTCGTGCGGTTCGTGAACGAACTGAACGTCGGCACGGTGAATGTATGGGAAGTGCCCGGATACCGGATCGAACTGTCGCCGTTCGGCGGGATCAAGGATTCGGGGCTGGGTTACAAGGAAGGCGTTCAGGAGGCGATGAAGAGCTTCACGAACCTGAAGACGTTTTCGCTGCCTTGGGAGTGAACGAATGGCATTGACGGTGGAAGAGATCCACGGGCTGTATCGCGAGCATGGCCATGTGGCCTATAGCGGTGAACCTGTCACGCAGCTCGAGCATGCATTGCAGAGCGGATTGCTGGCGGAAGAGGCGGGGGCGGACGAAGCGCTGGTCGCGGCGGCGTTCCTGCACGACCTCGGGCATCTGCTGAATCGCCAGGGCGAGACGCCGAGTGCGCGCGGGATCGACGATCTGCATCAGTATTACGTGCTGCCGTTCCTGCGGCCGCTGTTGTCCGACGCGGTGCTGGAGCCGATCCGGCTGCACGTCGACGCGAAACGCTGCCTGTGTCGCACGGACGCGGGCTACTTCGAAAGCCTGTCGCCGGACTCGGTGCGCAGCCTCGCACTGCAGGGCGGTATCTTCAGTGAAGAGGAGACGGCGGCGTTCCTGCAGCGCCCGTTCGCGGAGGACGCGCTGCGTCTGCGCCGCTGGGACGATACGGCGAAGGAAGAGGGCAAGGTGACGCCGGATCTCGATCACTATATGGAGATCGTCGCGCGCCAGGTGCGTGCGGCCTGACGGGCTCCGCTGCTTCTATATATAAGGCCCCGCACGCTGCAGCGTGCGGGGCCTTATATTTTTTTGAGAAACCCCTTGCGCAGATCGAAGAGCCTGCCTACAATCACGCCTCTTTCGCGCTAACGGAAACGCGGCGCGGAAGGGGAAGCAGGGCTGGTGGTGTGCTGGAGTCTTGGAGCACGCAGCTGGCCTGGAAGTTGAGCCCCGCAGTCGCAACGATGTAGTGAAAAAAGTTGTTGACGATCTGCGAAACACGGTTCATAATCTCGCTTCTCTGCTGCTGAAAACGCAGCGCTGCTGAGAAACACGAAGTTCCTCGCAGAATGCTCTTTAAAAA
>NZ_CABVQK010000010.1 GCF_902499335.1 Burkholderia lata
AATAGATGTACTACGCTGTCTCAGGGTGGGTCAGATTTAGATGAAATCGGTGGGTTAAGACTCGGTGGAAATCAACAGATGGAGGTCCCCGATGTTGACGGCGAGCGACTAAATGTCGTCGTCGAGGTCATGCTGTTCAGTTGGTTCCGACACTGGTTTTTGAGTTTTGGACTTTCCTGCGCGCGCAGGAATGCAATCGCCTTTTTTTACGACGACTTTTCCCGCATGGAGGCCTTGCGTTTCGAGTTCGCATTTGGGCCAGCCGGTCACGAGCTTGACAGCCGCGAGAGCAGGAAGCAACACGTCGAGCCACTTGCTTTGCTGCATTCCCTGCCGTCCCGCCAGCGGCAGCAACGTCTCCGGAAGCATGGGGTAAGGGGTTGACCACGTCGAGAAAAGAGCGTGCAAGCCTTTCGCGAGGGGGTTGCCGTCAAGGAGCCGCCGCTGTGACCGCCGGAGGACTGTCCACTGATTACCGTCGAACAATCGGGCCAACTCGACATCGAGCAGAACGTCATAGTCCTCGCCGGCCGCTGTTTTTTTATCGAGGCAATGCATCTTGAGAATGAGCCGGGACTTGCCGGAAAAAAGGCCATGCACCGAAAACTCGAACTCGGCGCGGTAGAGCCGGTCAAGCGATTCATCCAGAAGCTTCCGGGTCTTGCCGCCAGCGCTGCGGCCGAGCGCCCTCAGCAATTCGGCGCGACGGAAGGCGACGTGGGACTCGCGGAACATTTCGTGGCCGTCCGCAAATACACGCCTCAGAAGCTCATAGAAGACATCGGCGTCGCCCTGGTCGAGTTGGTGGCCGGCCGTCTGGAAGACCTCGATATCGCTCGTCGATGGCAACCGGGTTCGTTCGCGATACAGGGGCCGCTCGGCGTGGCTGCGGTAGAACCGCGTACTGAAGATTGCGCTGCGCGCGAGGGCGTGCGCCGTCACGAGGTTATTGTTCAATCCGTGCTTGAGTGGCAGCTTTGGCCATCTCACCGGGCTGGCGTTCGGAAGTGCGGTCATTGCATCTCTATCGTCTCGTCACGTGGCCGCCCGACGGACGGCAGGAAGTATAGGCGAGGAGTAGCTCATGCCGGCCATGCAGGGACTTGCGGATAACGCGGCGGGGACTTGCGGATGAAATGTGGGGACTTGCGGAACGGCCTGCAGCAAAAACTGCCCGCAAATACTGCGGCTTCTCGCCGGCTCCGGGAGGGCAATTCATAAACAGGAGAATTTCAATCAAGGCGCTGTGGGGTTAAGGCAGCTCGCTACGCTCGCGGCTGCTGACGCGGCATCTTCGCTCGCTCCGCAGGTGGATATCATTCCGCCCTCGCGGCACTGGCTTGCCAGGACGGGCGGGATTGCGGAAACGGATGTGCAAATGCTTCCGCCCGTAGCTTCCCGCGGCTGTCGCTTCCAAGGTGCCGTGCTGGCGCCTGGTAGCAGGAAGGGCGGCCGGTGCGCAGTCCGTTACGGTCGGGGGATGCAGCCGGCTCGTTCAAGTCATTTGGCAAAATTGGGTGCAGGGACTTATGGCTAATGGCGAGCGCTGTTGGACGGGCAGGGAGTGTGGATGTGTTCGTGGCGGCAGAATTCGTCGGCCGTCGCTATTTGGTGCGGAAACTGGTTGCGCCCCGCCCCTGTTGCGTTAGAACCTCAGCTTTTGCTGCTTGGATTCGCACACGCCTGTTGCGCGCGCCGGATGGTCAAAGCGGCTGATAGCGGTAGCGTACGAAAATTCGCCGCTCGACCGTGACACCCGGAGGATGTCATTCGAGAAGTGCCAGCCCCGGACGACATACTCGGTGCCTTCCTCGGCGAGCTTCTCGACTGGCACCTCAATCGCCTTGCCCCTCGGGAAATAGCTGGTCGTCGACTCCGCTGCCTTGCAGAGCAGCTGCGTGGATTCTGCGCAGGGAGCCGCGAGCGAATACAAAAACAAGGCCGCAGCGAAGGAGATTTTTTTGAGCGTCATAGTGCTGTCAAAGAGCATTGCGTTTTAAATGCCCGAATCCGGCGTAGCGTTGAGAAATGCTCGAGAGCATCCTTGGGCACCAAGTGGCAGAGGGCATCGCGTGACTCGCATCACCGCGGCCGTCGTCGGGGCGCTCTTTGCGTCGGTGGTTCGTCCTGGCTGCGGAAGTGGTCGTTATGCGAGCCGCGCTCAGATTGGCGAGTCCGTGCGCTCCAATCGGCACACTCGTGCAAGAATTCTACGAATAACGTAGATGTAGGGCAAGTACGGCTCTTCGAATCTCGTAGGTTAGGAGCGCCGGTTGCCGGCTACCCGGGGCAGCAGGGTGGGTTTTCTCAGATTCGCTGAGAAAACGTGAGAAAAAAGTTTCGTGCCGTCGGCGGCGGCTGCCCGGCTGGCAAGCTGGTCAATCTCTCCGCGGTGCGTTTACGACTCCGGCTCTTCTGCGATGCAGCCGTCGCAGTACACGCGCGACCAATACTTCCGGAACGTGCCGGCACCGCCGCAGCATTCGCAAACGGTTCGCGCGCGAAGCTCCGCCTTCTCGACCGCGTCACGGATGCGATTACGCGATGGCATGTCAAAGAAGAATCCGAATATCAGTCTGATGTCGAGCAGGCCGTTCGTCGTTTGAATGCTGCTGCAGAGCGGGAGTACCGGGTACGGGTCGTACGTCTCCAGAAGAGATTTCTCCCGCAGTGCCTGTTCGAGCGACACGAGAAGGGCGGGCAGGTGTGCCTCCTTGGCCCATAGCGCCTGAATTTCACGCTCAGTCTCGTCCGCGAGTCGGTCAATTACCGAGTACCACCCGGCGCCGCACTGGATGCCCAGGAGCCCAATGTTCGAAGGGTATGCCTCCGGACAGGTCATGGCCCGGAAGAACAACGGATAAGACGAAGCCAGGCGCTGCTGCAATTCCATCGACATCCGCGCATGCGGCTCATTGTGGGTCGGCGCAGTAGCTGCAATCGCTGCCGGCCGAGGCGTCCGATGGCCATCCACAGATGGACCTCCGTATTTTGTTTCGGGTGGTGCGTGCCCAGCTGAGAACCGGGTATCGCGTCACGCGCGCGGCTTGAACCGTACGGCGCGCTGAGTCGCCACCAAGCGGCTGGGCAGCGCGGAGGGCGGCGTTAGATTCTACGAATTACGTAGAGAAACGGCAAGGGAATCCTACGATATTCGCAGGATGACGAGAAAGGAGCCCGCCACCCTATTCGGCCGCCGCCTACGGGCTGCGCGGCAGCGGGCCGATATCCCACAAGACCGGCTGGGCGTCCAGATTGGGCTCGACGAGAGCACTGCCAGTGCTCGCATGAGCCGCTATGAAACGGGGACGCACGAGCCCCCCTTTGGCATCGCCGTCAAACTGGCGGAGGCGCTTCATCTCCCTGCGGCCTACTTCTATTGCGAAGACGACGAGCTTGCTGACCTCGTGCTCACGTGGGTGCGCCTGCCCAAGACCGAGCGCAAGCATATCAAGGCCATGATTGACGCCATCCTGGCAGGCAAGCGTAACAAGTAGTGGCCGTCACGCGACCCGGCGGGCAAAGTCGACGCGGATGACGTTCCCGGCCGAGCCGGTCGATGTCGTCGATGAGACCGGCTCCTCTGTTTGCTGACAGGCGCGAGCGTCGAGACTCCCGTGGCTGCTTCTTGAAGACTGCATCGTGTTGGCGACGTCCGAACCGTGTGTTGGCGGCGCGACGTCGTCGGCGAGCGGGGCGGTTGACGGTGCCGGCGCATGGTCGTCCAGCATCTCCTTGAGCGAGACGGACGCACCCTGTTTGAGCCGAAGCCGGCCACGGTGGAGTGTCGAATCGGGCGAGTCGACCCGGAAAGCGTCATCGAGCCGCTTGGCAAAGCTTCCCGCGCACAGATGCGCATAGCGCAGCAGCATGCGGGTATCGCGGTGGCCGCTGAAGTGCTGAAGGTCGACCAGCGAGAACCCGCCGGGCGTGCGGCTGCCGGCCTCGGCGACTCGGGAAATGGCTTCATGGCGCAGGTCATGGATGCGCACCTCGTTGCCGCCAGTCAGGCCCGCGGCGATGCAAATGCGTTGCCAAGCCTTGCGCAGGCCGTCGACGCCGATTGGGAACACCAGTTCGCTGGCGCGCGGCAGCCGGCGCAGCAGTTCGACGAGGTCGCTGCGAAGAGGCAGGGTGCGGGGCCGGCCATTCTTGGTTTCTGGCAGGAACGCGGCCTGGCCGTCCAGGTTCACGTTCGACCAGGTCAGCGTCAGCGTCTCGCTGCGGCGGGCGCCAGTCATCAGCTGGAAGTGGATGAAAGTCTCCAGCATCGGAATGTGCTCGTACGTCTGCTCGGCTTCCGCCTGGTAGCGCTGCCGAGCGTCCTTGATAACCTGCTTGCGCCGGTACACGGTGGTCGCGCTGTTCGCGTCCTCGCGTTTTGCTGCCATCAGCTGCTCGAGGCGCAGAGCGATGGAATGCGCGCAGTCCTCCTCGCGGGCGGCGGCCAGCAAGCGCGCCTCCTCGCCATCCTTCAGGCGGCGGTCCCGCTCGTTGTAGTAGCGGGGCCGGCGTACACCGTCCATCGGGTTCTTGGCGACGTGAATCCGCCAGGTGTCGATGGCGATGTGGCAGACCGCCGAGAAGATGTCGATTTCGCGGTCCACCGTGCTCGGCTCGACTACCTGGCAGCGCTCTTCGATGTAGTCGCCGAAGTCGTCCGGGACGATGGCGGCGAAGGGCTTGCGGATGAACTTGCTGGTCTCCGACGGCTGCCCGACGCGAGTGCCCGTGGACCTGCGGATTTTCATGGCCGCGACTGTGGGGCAAGGGTTGGGATGCGCGTCGCGAATCTCGGCGAGGTCCTGCCGGGGCAAGCCGGCATCCTCCAGCCACGCATTGATTTTGTAGCCGAGGACCTCGAAGCTCTTGTCGCGCGGCGCCTCGTCGCGAAGGTAGCGAATCAGCAGGTCGGCGAGGGTCGTCTTGTGCCCCTTCGCATAGTCGATGAAAAGCCCCTGGCGCTGCTCGCTCTCGATGCGCTGCTTGATGGCGATGGCTTCCGCTTCGCTGTGCGCGGTGAGGAACTGGTTCTTGTGCGCGACGCTGCGTGTCCGGACGACATAGTGGTCGTCGAGGCTGGCCAGCCTCGGCTTGAGTCCCTGCAACTGCAGCGTCTGGACGTAGTGCTGGATAGCTTTGTCGGCGTTGTGGGAAAAGGTCCGGGTCAGGTCGTCGCGGTTGCGGACGGTGACGCGGATGCGCGAGCGGTTCTCGATGGACGCCATGGCAGCGATGCTCCAAGGTTTGGAGCAACGTATAGGCGTAAGGCAGGGGGATGTTTCGCGATTTGTAGCGAAGTGGCGGAGATTGCCACTGATTTGCCACTGCGGACCCTGGAAACAAAAACAGCGGACATCTAGTCCGCTGTTTTTGCAAGGAAACCTGGTCGGGGTGAGAGGATTCGAACCTCCGGCCTCTACGTCCCGAACGTAGCGCTCTACCAGGCTAAGCTACACCCCGATTTGGACTCTTCCGATTTCGCAGTCTTCTTCAAGACCGCTGCGTCGTCGAGCAAGAACATAACTATAACGACGTTTCTTCAAAAAGGGAAGGCCTTGGAGAAGAAATTTTTCGAGACAGGTGATTTTCCCGTGTCGAACGTACGTCGCAGCCGTAGCGGCGACGCACGACATGCACTTACGACTGCCGCGACGTCGAGTACGAGCACAACGCGAGCAGGCTTTCCTTGTAGATCGAATCGGGGAACGCTGCGATCGCCGCCGCTGCCGCCTGCGCTTCCTGGCGTGCGCATTCGAGTGTGTGATCCAGTGCGCCAGAACGCGTGATCGCTTCGAAAATCGTATCGAAGCGATCGGTGCCGCCCTGTTCGATCGCCTCGCGTGCCAGCGCCGATTGTTCGGGCGTGCCGCGTTCGATCAGATAGATGAGCGGCAGCGTCGGCTTGCCTTCGCGAAGGTCGTCGCCGGCATTCTTGCCCATTGCCTCGACGGTGCCTGCGTAGTCGAGCCAGTCGTCCATGATCTGGAATGCGGTACCGATCCGGCGGCCGTATTCGGCGGCGGCGGCCTCGGTCGGCGCATCGGCGCCCGCGAGTACCGCGCCCAGACGCGCCGACGCCTCGAACAGCTTGGCCGTCTTGTAGCGGATCACCTGCATGTAGCGCGTTTCGTCGACGTCCGCGTCGTGCATGTTGAGGAGCTGCAGCACCTCGCCTTCGGAAATGATCGTCGTCGCTTCGGACAGGATCTCCATCACGCGCATCTTGCCGACGCCGACCATCATCTCGAACGAGCGCGAATAGAGGTAGTCGCCTACCAGCACGCTCGCCGCGTTACCGAACAGCGCATTGGCGGTCTGGCGGCCGCGGCGCAGTTCGGATTCGTCGACGACGTCGTCATGCAGCAGCGTGGCCGTATGGATGAACTCGACGACGGCGGCCAGCACGTGCCGTTGATGCGACGTCTCGCCGAGCGCGCCGGCGACGAGCAGCAGCAATGCCGGGCGCAGCCGCTTGCCGCCCGCGCCGATGATGTACTCGGCGATCTGGTTGATCAGCAGCACATCGGACGCGAGGCTTTGCCGGATAACGCGATTCACCTGCTCCATGTCACTGGTGATCGGAGCGAGCAGATGGGCGGCGCTGAGGGTGGGGGAGGCGGTGGACGACGACATGATGATGGAATTGGGTGATGCGGCGGATTATAAGTCGAATCCGAGATATCCCGGTTTGTCACACGTGCTTCAGCCGCGAATTTGGCCGTTCGGCCGAGGCCCGCGCGGGGCAATCGTCGATCGGTTTTGACTTCGGTGCTAACCCCATGTATAATCACGTGTTTTCCGCGCGTGGTGTGCGGAAAAATTGGATCCAGAGTGAGGTTCTCAATGTACGCGGTCATAAAAACCGGCGGCAAGCAGTACAAGGTTGCCGTTGGCGAAAAACTCAAAGTAGAACAGATACCGGCTGACATTGACGCTGAAATCACGCTCGACCAGGTTCTCGCAGTGGGCGAAGGCGAATCGATTAAGTTCGGTACGCCGCTGGTCAGTGGGGCTTCCGTCAAGGCCACCGTTGTGTCGCACGGTCGTCATGCCAAGGTCACCATCTTCAAGATGCGTCGCCGGAAGCACTACCAAAAGCACGGCGGCCACCGCCAGAACTACACTGAGCTGCGCATCGACGCGATCAACGCGTAAGCGCCTCGGTAAAGGAGCAATCAGATGGCACACAAAAAGGCAGGCGGCTCTTCCCGGAACGGCCGCGACTCCGAGTCGAAGCGTCTCGGCGTGAAAGTGTACGGCGGCCAGGCAATCAATGCTGGCGGCATCATCGTGCGTCAGCGCGGTACGCGCATGCACGCAGGCGAGAACGTCGGCATGGGCAAGGATCACACCCTGTTCGCGCTGGTTGACGGTCACGTCAAGTTCGCGACCAAGGGCGCGGACAAGAAGCATCTGGTCATCGTTGTCCCGGCGGCTGCCTAAGTTCAGGCACCCACGGGCTTCGTAGCCGAAAGGCCCCGCAGTCTTCGCGGGGCCTTTTTTTATTTGGCCGCCGGGCGCGTGTGCGCTCGGGCGACCATCGCGCAACCGGCGTACGATCGGCCGAACGGCAGATTGTTCAAGCGCGCCGGCGCGCGGCACAATAGCGGAAATACTGGGCGGAGTGACGAATGAAGTTCATTGACGAAGCACGAATCGAAGTCATCGCCGGCGACGGAGGCGATGGCAGCGCGTCGATGCGCCGCGAGAAATTCGTCCCGTTCGGCGGGCCGGATGGCGGCGACGGCGGCCGGGGCGGTAGCGTGTACGCGATCGCCGACCGCAACATCAACACGCTGATCGACTACCGTTACGCGAAGAAACACCTGGCGCGCAACGGCGAAAACGGGCGCGGCTCGGATTGCTACGGCAAGGGCGGCGACGACGTCACGCTGCGCATGCCGGTCGGCACGATCATCAACGACATGGATACCGGCGAGCTGATCGCCGACCTGACCGAGCACGACCAGCAGGTGATGCTTGCGCAGGGCGGCTCCGGCGGGCTCGGCAACCTGCATTTCAAGTCGAGCACGAACCGGGCGCCGCGTCAGAAGACGGACGGCAAGCCGGGCGAGCGACGCATGCTGAGGCTCGAGCTGAAGGTGCTCGCCGACGTCGGTCTGCTCGGCATGCCGAACGCGGGCAAGTCGACGTTCATCTCGTCGGTGTCGAACGCGAGGCCGAAGATCGCCGACTACCCGTTCACGACGCTTGCGCCGAATCTCGGCGTGGTGCGTGTCGGCCCGAGCAAGAGCTTCGTGATTGCCGATATCCCGGGGCTGATCGAGGGCGCCGCCGAAGGCGCGGGCCTCGGCCATCAGTTCCTGCGCCACCTGCAGCGCACCGGCGTGCTGCTGCATTTGGTCGATCTCGCACCGTTCGACGAAACCGTCGATCCGGTCGCGGAAGCGACGGCGATCGTCGGCGAGCTGCGCAAGTACGACGAGGCGCTCTACGAGAAGCCGCGCTGGCTCGTGCTCAACAAGCTCGACATGGTGCCGGAAGACGAGCGCAAGGCGCGCGTCGCGGATTTCCTCGAACGCTTCGAGTGGGACGGCCCCGTGTTCGAGATCTCGGCACTGACGGGCCAGGGCTGCGAAGCGCTGTGCTACGCGATCTACGACTACCTCTCCGAACATTCGGACGCGCACCGCGCGGCGGAGGCCGAAGATCTCGCGGCGGACGTGCGCTTCCGCGACGCGCCGCCTGCCAAGGGCGATGCGGCGCCGGGCGACGACGTCTGAGCGGTTGAACGCGCCGGGCCTGCCGCCCGGCGTCGGCATTCAATCGCGCCCGGCCGGGCAGGCATCAGATACAGGAGACAGTGCAGGATGCGTTCGATCATCGCGGATTCGAAGCGATTGGTGGTGAAGGTGGGCTCCAGCCTCGTGACCAACGACGGCAAGGGGCTCGATCATGCAGCAATCGGCCGCTGGGCGGCCCAGATCGCCGCGCTGCGCACCCAGGGCAAGGAAGTCGTGCTCGTCAGTTCGGGCGCGATTGCCGAAGGGATGCAGCGGCTCGGCTGGAGCAAGCGGCCGCGGGAAATCGACGAGTTGCAGGCTGCCGCCGCGGTCGGCCAGATGGGGCTCGCGCAGGTCTATGAGAGCCGCTTCACCGAGCACGACATCCGCACCGCGCAGATCCTGCTGACGCATGCCGACCTGGCGGACCGCGAGCGTTACCTGAATGCACGTTCGACGCTGCTGACGCTGTTGCGGCTTGGCGTCGTGCCGATCATCAACGAGAACGACACGGTCGTTACCGACGAAATCAAGTTCGGCGACAACGACACGCTCGGCGCGCTCGTTGCAAACCTGATCGAAGGCGATGCGCTGATCATCCTGACCGACCAGTCGGGGCTGTTCACGGCCGATCCGCGCAAGGATCCGAACGCGACGCTCGTTGCCGAAGCCAATGCGGGCGCGCCGGAACTCGAGGCGATGGCGGGTGGTGCGGGCTCGAGTCTCGGCCGCGGCGGGATGCTGACGAAGATCCTCGCTGCGAAGCGTGCGGCGCACAGCGGCGCGAACACCGTGATCGCGAGCGGCCGGGAAACCGACGTGCTCGTGCGTCTGGCGGCCGGCGAGGCGATCGGCACGCAACTGATCGCACGTACCGCACGGATGGCGGCACGCAAGCAGTGGATGGCCGACCATCTTCAGGTGCGCGGCCACG
This sequence comes from Burkholderia lata, assembly GCF_902499335.1. Taxonomy (GTDB): domain Bacteria; phylum Pseudomonadota; class Gammaproteobacteria; order Burkholderiales; family Burkholderiaceae; genus Burkholderia; species Burkholderia lata_B. The sequence goes on from NZ_CABVQK010000010.1 coordinate 9,682, forward strand.
TCGTGATCGACGCGGGCGCGGTCGAGAAGCTGACGGCCGGCGGCAAGAGCCTGCTACCGATCGGCGTGATCGACGTGCAGGGCGCGTTCGCGCGCGGTGAAGTCATCGCGTGTGTCGGCCCCGACGGGCGCGAAGTGGCGCGTGGGCTCACGAACTACAGCAGTGCGGAGACGAAACTGATTCACCGCAAGCCGAGCGGCGAGATCGAATCCGTGCTCGGCTACATGCTGGAACCCGAGTTGATTCATCGCGACAACCTGGTGCTGGTGTGACCATTCGTGCCGGTCCCGGCCGTCAAATGAAAAAAGCCGCGCGTGATGCGGGCTTTTTTCATGCGGCGGACAGTGGCGGCGGGCGCCGCGCGCCGTCAGCGCAACTGGCTCATCGCGGTGCGGTGAAACCGGATGTTCTCCAGGATCTGCTGGGTCGTGCCCTGCGGCATCTTGTTCGAGCAGAAGTAGTCCTGATAGAGCGCCGAGTGGTAGGCATTCAGTTCGCCGTTCTCGATGCGCCGCCAGTCGTTCTCGACCGTGCGATCCCAGCCGTCGTGTTCCGAATTGAGGCCGGCATACTGGCGCCATTCGTAGGTGTCGCAGCGGATGCCTTCGTAGTTCACGTTGCGCGCGCCGGCCGGGCTCGTGATGACGACCGCGTAGCGCACGACGCCATCGGTGCCGACCACGAGCGACTTCGCGTCGACGAAGAACTTGAGCGGCGTGTTCTGGGATACGTTGAACGGTAGCAGGTCGCCCGTTTGCGGCAGCGGCGGCAGCGAGTCGACCGCGTTTTCCTTCCAGGTGCCCTGACGGTCGAGCAGATACACGAACTCGCTGTCATCCTTGTTGGTCGGCGTCTTCGAATTCGCGCAACCTGCCAGCGTGGCCACCGCGGCAATCGATGCGAGCGCGAGAGCAATCGCTTTCAATATGCATTCCTCGTAAAAAAAGGGCGCGACACCAAGGTCGCGCCCGGTCATGCAGTTCGATTCGTCACTTGCCGACGATCACGTGGGGCGGCATCTCGTCGAGCGTGCCCGCTTCCACTTCGATCTCCGAACAGACTACCGATGTGTCGACAATCGTCAGCGTCTGCTGGGCTTGCACGCCAATGACGCGCGGATAGCGCGACAGACGCGGCCCGCGCGGCTTTTCGGCTTTCTGCGCCGGGCGGCGCAGGAAGCGCGACAGTTCCGTCAGCGCCAACTGATAGACATCCCGCTTGAACTCGATCACCGCATCGAGCGGCACCCAGTACTCGTTCCAGCGCCACGCATCGAACTCCGGGTGGTCGGTCGCGCGCAAGCAAATGTCGCAATCGCGTCCAACCATCCGCAGCAGGAACCAGATCTGCTTCTGGCCGCGGTAATGACCGCGTACTTCGCGTTTAATGAACTTGTCAGGCACCTCGTAACGCAACCAGTCGCGGGTGCGGCCGATTATCTTGACGTGTTCCGGATGCAGGCCCGTCTCCTCGTGCAGCTCCCGGTACATCGCCTGCATGGGGGTCTCGCCGTACTTGATCCCACCTTGAGGAAACTGCCAGGAATGCTCGCGGAGCCGCTTGCCCCAAAACACCTCGTTGCGCGCGTTCAAGAGGATGATGCCGACGTTCGGGCGAAAGCCTTCACGATCCAGCATACAACCACCTTCGAATCCTTTAAAATTGCTTTGATTATAAACAGATAACGGGCGCTGCGCACCGTGACGGAGCGAATCCGCGCGGGGTACACCGGCTGAATTGTCCCTGATTAGTCTGCTACGTCGTCTGCGCCATCGTCGTTCGTCGCGCGCAGCTTTTTCACCTTGAAACTTTTTCGGGCGCCCCGCCTGGGGGCGCCGTTTTTGGAACCGTCCGCATGAAAGCTTCCCGTTTCTTTATCGGCACCCTGAAAGAAGCACCCGCCGACGCAGAGATCGTCAGCCACAAGCTGATGGTGCGCGCCGGCATGATCCGTCGCGTCGCCGGCGGCATCTATAACTACCTGCCGGTCGGCCTGCGTTCGATTCGCAAGGTCGAAGCGATCGTGCGCGAGGAAATGAACCGGGCGGGCGCCATCGAGCTGCTGATGCCGGCCGTGCAGCCAGCCGAGCTGTGGCAGGAATCGGGCCGCTGGGAGCAGTACGGCCCCGAACTGCTGCGCTTCAAGGACCGCAAGGACAACGACTTCGTGATCGGGCCGACGCACGAGGAAGTCATCACCGACATCGCGCGCAACCAGATCAAGAGCTACCGGCAGATGCCGGTGAACTTCTACCAGATCCAGACGAAGTTCCGCGACGAGATCCGTCCGCGCTTCGGCGTGATGCGCGGCCGCGAATTCATCATGAAGGACGCATACTCGTTCGACAAGGATGCGGCCGGCCTGAACGAGTCGTATCGCAAGATGTACGACGCGTACGTGCGCATCTTCACGCGCCTCGGCCTCGAGTTCCGTGCGGTCGCGGCCGACAGCGGCTCGATCGGCGGCAACTTCTCGCACGAATTCCACGTGATCGCCGACACCGGTGAAGACGCGATCGCGTACTGCCCGACGTCCGAGTTCGCGGCGAACATTGAGGCGGCCGAGGCACTGCCGCTGAGCGCCGAACGCGCGGCGCCGGCCGAAGCGATGGAGAAGGTCGCGACGCCCGGCAAGGCGAAGTGCGAAGCCGTCGCCGAACTGCTGGCCATCCCGCTCGAGCGCACGATCAAGTCGATCGTGCTCGCGACCGACAACGAAGGCGCCGAGCCGACCATCTGGCTCGTGATGCTGCGCGGCGACCACGACCTGAACGAGATCAAGGTGTCGAAGCTGCCGGGCCTGAAGAACCACCGCTTCGCGACCGAGCAGGAAATCGTCGAGTGGTTCGGCACGCCGCCGGGCTATCTCGGCCCGGTCGGCACGAAGAAGCCCGTGAAGGTGATCGCGGACCGCACGGTCGCGAACATGAGCGATTTCGTCGTCGGCGCGAACGAGGTCGACTATCACATCGCTGGCGTGAACTGGGGCCGCGACCTGCCCGAGCCGGACGTCGCCGACGTGCGCAACGTGAAGAAGGGCGACCCGTCGCCGGACGGCAAGGGCGTGATCGACATCTGCCGCGGTATCGAGGTCGGCCACGTGTTCCAGCTCGGCACCAAGTATTCGGAAGCGATGGGTGCGACGTTCCTCGACGAGTCGGGCAAGCCGCAGCCGATGCTGATGGGCTGCTACGGCGTCGGCGTCACGCGTATTCTCGGCGCGGCGATCGAGCAGAACTTCGACGACAAGGGCATCATCTGGCCCGAGTCGATCGCGCCGTTCGAAGTCGTGCTGTGCCCGATGGGCTATGACCGCAGCGACATGGTGCGCGAAGCGGCCGACAAGCTGTACGCGGAACTCGCCGCGGCCGGCATCGACGTGATCCTCGACGACCGTGGCGAACGCCCGGGCGTGATGTTCGCCGACTGGGAGCTGGTCGGCGTGCCGCATCGCCTCGTGATCGGCGAGCGCGGCCTGAAGGAAGGCAAGATCGAGTATCAGGGCCGCCGCGACGCCGAAGCGACGCTGCTGCCGGCCGACGCGGCTGCGGCGACGGTCGCGGAGAAGATCCGCGCCGCGCTCGCGCACTAAGCGCACCGACCGGGGAACGCGGTGGAATACACCTTCCTGTCGGCCACCGTGCTCCTGGTGCTGATCACCGATCCGCTCGGCAACATCCCGCTGTTCATTTCGGCGATGCGGGATGTGCCGCGCGAGCGGCGCGTGAAGCTGATCCTGCGTGAAGTGGGGATCGCGTTCGTGATCCTGCTGTTCTTCATGCTGGTTGGCGACCGTTTCCTGCGGATGATGAGCCTCACCGACCTGTCGCTGCGGCTCGGCGGCGGGATCGTGCTGTTCCTGATCGCGCTGCGGATGATCTTCCCGCATCCGGACGGCGCGCTCGGCAACGATCCGCGCGCAGGCGGCGAGCCGTTCATCGTACCGCTCGCGATTCCGGCGCTCGCCGGGCCGTCCGCGCTCGCGACGGTGATGCTGCTGACGTCGCAGGGGCCCGGCAAGATGCTCGAGTGGGTTGGCGCGTTGACGGTCACGATGATCGTCTGCGCGGTGACGCTGGTGCTGGCCGAGCGGATCCAGCAATGGATCGGCGAGCGGACCGTCGCGGCATTCGAGCGGCTGATGGGCCTCGTGCTCGTCGCGATTTCGGTCGAGATGATACTGGGCGGCGTCCGTGTGTTCGTGCACCAGCTGTAGGACAGGCGGCGCACGGCTACAAAAAAGCGGCGCTCCGGGAAACCGGAGCGCCGCTTTCTATTTATATAGTGCGGAGCGGGGCGCTCAGACGTTCGTGGTCAGCGCGCGGATCGTCGGCAGGTTGCGCCAGTAGCCCTTCGCATCCATCCCGCAGCCGAACACGTAGCGGTCGGGCACCGCGAAGCCGCAGAAGTCGGGGTGCAGCGGCTTCGCCTTCGCGAGCGTCTTCTCGCACAGCACCGCCGACATGAAGCGCTGCGCGCCCATGTCGAGGATACGGTCGCGGATCGCGGCCATCGTCTCGCCTTCGTCGAGGATGTCGTCGAGCACGAGCACGATCCGGTCCTTCACCGATTCGCGCGGCGCGACGCGCCAGTGCATTTCCGGGCTCCCCTGCGTCGTGTTGCGGTAGCGGGTCAGGTGGATGTAGTCGAATTCCAGCGGGAAATCGAGATGCGGCAGCAGCATCCCGGTAAACACCGCGGCGCCGCCCATCACCGAGAGAACGAGCGGGAACGCATCGCCGATCTCGGCGCGGATCGCGTCGGCCATCCGGGAGATCGACGCATTGACGGCGTCGGCCGAGACGATCTCTTCGGAGTGGTTGAAAATGTGGAGGGCTTCTTCGCGGTTCATGTGTTCTGGCGGGCAGTCGGTATACAAATAAGAATGAAGCAGAACGGACGGCGCGCGCTACAGCAAAAACCCGCGCGCCGGCCGATGGGCGGAATCAGCGCATGCCGGGCATCATGCCCTTCAGGCCGCGCATCATCTTCTGCATGTTGCCGCCCTTCAGCTTCTTCATCATCGTACGCATCTGGTCGTACTGGTTCAGCATCCGGTTGACTTCCTGCACCGGCACGCCCGCGCCGGCCGCAATGCGGCGCTTGCGCGTCGCCTTGATGATCTCGGGTTTCGCGCGCTCGGCGGGCGTCATCGAGCTGATGATGCCTTCCATCCGGCGGATCGACTTCTCGGCCTGGCCCATGTCGGCACCGGCCGCCGCCTGCTGGAATTGCGCAGGCAGCTTGTCCATCAGCGACGACAGGCCGCCCATGTTCTTCATCTGCGAGATCTGCGCGCGGAAATCGTTCAGGTCGAAGTCGCCGCCTTTCTTGACCTTGTCGGCGAGCTTCTGCGCGGCCTGCACGTCGACGCCGCGCTGCGCCTCCTCGACGAGCGCGAGGATGTCGCCCATGCCGAGGATCCGGTTCGCCATCCGGTCGGGGTGGAACACCTCGAGGCCGTCGAGCTTCTCGGCCACGCCGACGAACTTGATCGGTTTGCCCGTGACGTGGCGCACCGACAGCGCGGCGCCGCCGCGCGAATCGCCGTCGAGCTTGGTCAGCACGACGCCGGTGAGCGGCAGCGTGTCGTTGAACGCCTTCGCGGTGTTGACCGCGTCCTGGCCGAGCATCGCGTCGACGACGAACAGCGTTTCGGCCGGCTTCAGCGTGCCGTGCAGCGCGGCGATTTCCTGCATCATCACTTCGTCGATGCCGAGGCGGCCAGCCGTATCGACGATCAGCACGTCATGGTAGTGGCGCTTTGCCCAGTCGACGGCCGCGACCGCGATGTCGACGGGCTTCTGGTCCGGCGTGGACGGGAAGAAGTCGGCGCCGACCTGTTCGCTCACCGTTTTCAGCTGCATGATTGCCGCCGGGCGATACACGTCGCACGACACCGTCAGCACCTTCTTCTTGTACTTCTCGCGCAGCAGCTTCGCGAGCTTGCCGGCGGTCGTGGTCTTGCCCGCGCCCTGCAGGCCGGCCATCAGGATCACGGCGGGCGGCGTGACCGCGAGGTTCAGCTCGGCGGCCTTGCCTTCGTAGTCGCCGCCGATCACGGCGGTCAGTTCCTTCTGGACCACGCCAACCAGCGCCTGACCCGGCGACAGGCTGCTGATCACTTCTTCGCCGAGCGCCTTTTCCTTGACCTTGGCGATGAATTCGCGGACGACCGGCAGCGAGACGTCGGCCTCCAGCAGTGCGAGACGCACCTCGCGGAGCATCTCCTGCGTGTTCGCCTCGGTAAGCCGGGCCTCGCCGCGCAGCGTCTTGACGACGCGCGCCATCCGTTGAGTGAGATTGTCGAGCATGGGGAGCGATGGACAGTGGGGCCCGAAGGCGCGGCGGAACCGAACAAAGGGAGCCGTCGCGGGAAGGGGGCCTAGTGTAAACTTCGAACATGGATATTGTACTGTATGCCCTCACCGCATTCCTGTACGGCGGCCTCGCCGTCGCAGGCTGGCGCACGCACCGCCAGGGCGCGACGCCGCTCGTCGCGAGCGTGCCGGCCGTGCCGGTTCCCGCGTCCGCCGCGTCCGGGGTGAGCGGGGCCGGCCGCGCGCTGCTGTTTGCCGCGCTCGTCGCGCACGGCGTGCTGCTCCACACGACGATCTTTCCGAACGACGCGATGGTGTTCGGCTTCGCGTTCGCGCTGTCCGCGATGTTCTGGCTCGGCGCCGGCATCTACTGGATCGAGAGCTTTTTCTTCCCGCTCGACAGCCTGCGCCTGCTGGTGCTGCCGCTCGCGTGCGGCGCGTCGCTGCTGCCGCTCGTGTTCGGCGGCGTGCGGGTGCTTCCTTATGCCGCAGCGCCGCTGTTCAAGCTGCATTTCCTGATCGCGAACATCGCATACGGCCTGTTCGCGATCGCGGCGCTGCACGCGATCCTGATGCTGATGGTCGAGCGGCGTCTGCAGTCGCTGAGGAGCGGCGGGCGCGACGGCTCGACGGGCTGGATCGCGAGCTGGCTCGAGACACTGCCGCCGCTGCTCACGCTCGAGAAGCTGCTGTTCCGCCTGATCGGCGCCGGCTTCGTGCTGCTCACGCTGACGCTCGCGTCGGGCATTCTGTTCAGCGAGCAGGTCGACGCGCGCGCGCTGCGGCTCGACCACAAGACCGTGTTCGCGATCCTGTCGTGGCTGATGTTCGGCGGCCTGCTGGTCGCCCGCAAGACGTCGGGCTGGCGTGGCCGTGGTGCCGCGCGCTGGGTGCTCGTGTCGTTCGCCGCGCTGCTGCTCGCGTATGTCGGCAGCCGGTTCGTTTTCGAGGTGCTGCTGCACCGTTCCGTGGTTTGACCGCAGGTTTCCGATGCGACAGATTCTTCTCCTGATTCTTCTCTTCTTCGCGGGTTCGTGGGTCGCGCGCAAGCTGCGCCAGGCCCAGGAGCAAGCGCAGGCGCGCACCGGCCGCGGCACCGGTTACGACGGTACGCCCGGCGCTGGCGCGGCGCGCCCGAACGGCGACGCGCGGGCGCTGCCCGAGCCGATGGTGCGCTGCGCCGAATGCGGCGTGCATGCGCCGAAGGGCGATGCCGTCGCCGCGGGCGGCGAGTACTTCTGCAGTGCCGAGCACGCGCAGCGCCACGCCGAACGTACGAGCGGTCGCGGCGCACGATGAGCGCCGCGCCGCTGCTGTCGGTCGATGCGAACGGCTGGGTGCGCGAAGCGCGCCATGCGCCGTCGCCGAACTTCGAGGTGCGGCCCGCAGGCGCGGTGCCGACGCTCGTGGTCGTCCACAACATCAGCCTGCCGCCCGGCGAATTCGGCGGCGATGCGATCGAGGCGCTGTTCCTGAATCGCCTCGACTGCGATGCGCACCCCTATTACCAGAGCCACCTGCGCGGCGTGCGCGTGTCCGCGCACTTCCTGATCCGCCGCAGCGGCGAGCTCGTGCAGTTCGTGTCGTGCGACGAGCGTGCGTGGCACGCGGGCTCGTCGGAGTTCTTCGGCCGGGCGCGCTGCAACGACTTCTCGATCGGCATCGAGCTCGAAGGCGCCGACGACGTGCCGTTCGACGACGCGCAATACGCGGTGCTCGCCGCGCTCTCCCGCGCGCTCGCCGCACGCTACCCGGTCGACGCATTCGCGGGGCACTCGGACGTCGCGCCGGGCCGCAAGACCGACCCCGGTCCGCATTTCGATTGGCAACGCTTCGCGAGCGATGCCGGTTTTTCCGCCGAATACTTTCCTTTCCGTCAGCACTGATCGCGGGGTTTTTTGACCGGAGAAAGTTTTTTCTCCGACCAATGCCTTGTCGTGTCTGCGCGTGAGCGATGTCAAGACCTCCATCGCAAATTATCCGTTTGGACGTCCTCCGAATGTCCACTATACTTGGTGCCAGTTGAGCAGTTCTGTACTAGATATAGTGTGTGCCGCAGGGGAAACCCGAGCGGCACCGGCCGGCGGGCAACGCCGGCGGACAGGGTTCTCAGGGCGGCGCGTCAGGCCGGACGGTCCGGGCGTCGCGATCAGCGCAGCGAACTTCGACGGGGCAGGGTACACATGACGAAGCACACGACCGGATCGGTTGTCGCGCATCGACCGAACCGGCTTCCCCGGCGCATCGCTCGCCTCTTACCGCTCGCGCACCACGTTGCGCAGCGTTCGTTTTAATCCGCGGTTCTCTCCGCACCATCCAACACCAGGAGCTTTGCACATGCAAACCACCGACAACGCGACGTCCCAGTACGAGAGCGCCTCGAGCCGTCCGCTCGGCGGGACCGAACAGGGCGCGAAGGCGCTCGCGCCGCAGGCCACGTTCGCCGACTACAAGGTGATCCGCCGCAACGGCAGCGTCGTATCGTTCGAACCTTCGAAGATCGCGATCGCGGTGACCAAGGCTTTCCTGGCCGTCAATGGCGGGCAGGGTGCGGCATCGGCGCGCGTGCGCGAGCAGGTCGAGCAACTGACGCACAACGTCGTGCGCGCGCTCGTGCGCAGCCGCCCGAACGGCGGTACGTTCCATATCGAAGACATCCAGGACCAGGTCGAACTCGCGCTGATGCGCGGCGGCGAGCACAACGTCGCGCGTGCGTACGTGCTGTATCGCGAGAAGCGTCACCTCGAGCGCCAGCATGCGGGCGAGGAAGCAGCGGCAGCAGGCGGCGAGGCGAGCACCGGCATCAACGTCGTCGACAACGGCGTCACGCGTCCGCTCGACCTGAACGCGCTGCGCGCGCTGATCGTGTCGGCATGCGACGGCCTCGGCGCTGCGGTTAACCCTGACCCGATCGTCGCCGAAACGGTGAAGAACCTGTACGACGGCGTGCCGATGAGCCAGGTCTACGACTCGGCGATCCTGGCCGCGCGTACGATGATCGAGAAGGATCCGGCATACAGCCAGGTCACGTCCCGCATCCTGCTGCACACGATCCGTCGCGAAATCCTCGGTGAGGAAGTGGTTCAGGCCGAGATGTCGGCCCGTTACGCGGAATACTTCCCGCAGTTCCTGAAGCGCGGCGTCGACGCCGGCCTGCTCGACGACAAGCTGCTGCAGTTCGACCTGAAGCGCCTCGGCGAAGCGCTCGACGCGAACCGCGACCTGCAGTTCGGCTACCTCGGCCTGCAGACGCTGTACGACCGCTACTTCCTGCACGTCGAAGGCACCCGCATCGAAATGCCGCAGGCATTCTTCATGCGCGTCGCGATGGGCCTGTCGCTGAACGAGATCGACCGCGAAACGCGCGCGATCGAGTTCTACAACGTGCTGTCCAGCTTCGACTTCATGAGCTCGACGCCGACGCTGTTCAACTCGGGCACGCACCGCTCGCAGCTGTCGTCGTGCTACCTGACGACGGTCGCGGACGATCTCGACGGCATCTATGAAGCGCTGAAGGAAAACGCGCTGCTGTCGAAGTTCGCAGGCGGCCTGGGCAACGACTGGACGCGCGTGCGTGCACTCGGCTCGCATATCAAGGGCACGAACGGCAAGTCGCAAGGCGTGGTCCCGTTCCTGAAGGTCGTCAACGACACGGCCGTCGCGGTCAACCAGGGCGGCAAGCGCAAGGGCGCGGTCTGCGCGTACCTCGAATCGTGGCACCTCGACATCGAGGAGTTCCTGGAGCTGCGCAAGAACACGGGCGACGACCGCCGCCGTACGCACGACATGAACACGGCGAACTGGATTCCCGACCTGTTCATGAAGCGCGTGATGGAAGGCGCCGACTGGACGCTGTTCTCGCCGTCGACCTGCCCGGACCTGCACGACAAGTTCGGCGCGGAATTCGAGGCGGCTTACACGGCTTACGAAGACAAGGTCGCGCGCGGCGAGATCAAGCTGTTCAAGAAGATCCCGGCGGCGCAACTGTGGCGCAAGATGCTCGGCATGCTGTTCGAGACGGGCCACCCGTGGATCACGTTCAAGGATCCGTGCAACATCCGCTCGCCGCAGCAGCACGTCGGCGTCGTCCACTCGTCGAACCTGTGCACGGAAATCACGCTGAACACGAGCGACACCGAAATCGCGGTGTGCAACCTCGGCTCGGTGAACCTCGTCGCCCACCTGGTGAAGCAGGCCGACGGCAGCTACGCGCTCGACCACGACAAGCTGAAGCGCACGATCAGCGTCGCGATGCGCATGCTCGACAACGTGATCGACATCAACTACTACGCGGTGGCGAAGGCGCGTAACTCGAACCTGAAGCATCGCCCGGTCGGCATGGGCATCATGGGCTTCCAGGACTGCCTGCACCTGCTGCGCACGCCGTACGCGTCGGAAGCGGCGGTCGAGTTCGCCGACCGTTCGATGGAAGCGGTCTGCTACTACGCGTACCACGCGTCGACCGAGCTGGCCGAGGAGCGCGGCCGCTACTCGAGCTACCGCGGTTCGCTGTGGGATCGCGGCATCCTCCCGCAGGACACGCTGAAGCTGCTCGCCGAAGCGCGCGGCGGCTACGTCGAGGTCGACACGTCCGAATCGCTCGACTGGACGTCGCTGCGTTCGCGGATCGCCACGCATGGCATGCGCAACTCGAACTGCGTCGCGATCGCGCCGACGGCGACGATCTCGAACATCATCGGCGTGTCGGCCTGTATCGAGCCGACCTTCCAGAACCTGTACGTGAAGTCGAACCTGTCGGGCGAATTCACGGTGGTGAACGAGTACCTGGTGCGCGACCTGAAGGACCGCGGCCTGTGGGACGAAGTGATGGTTGCCGACCTGAAGTACTTCGACGGCATGCTGTCGCGCATCGACCGCATCCCGGCCGACCTGCGCGCGATCTACGCGACCGCGTTCGAGGTCGACCCGACGTGGCTGGTCGAAGCGGCATCGCGTCGCCAGAAGTGGATCGACCAGGCGCAGTCGCTGAACATCTACATGGGCGGCGCGTCGGGCAAGAAGCTCGACGAGGTCTACAAGCTCGCATGGCTGCGCGGTCTGAAGACGACCTACTACCTCCGCACGATGGCGGCGACGCACGTCGAGAAGTCGACGGTCGCACACGGCGCGCTGAACGCAGTGCCGACGAGCGGCGGTTCGAGCAGCGGCGGCGCGCAAGGCGCAGCTGGCGGCTTCGGTGCGGCAGGCGGCGCAGCATCGTCGTCGGGCGCAGTCGACGCAGCACCGGCACTCGCGCCGGTCGAGGCAGATGGTCCGGTGTGCACGATGCGTCCGGGCGATCCTGGCTTCGACGAGTGCGAAGCGTGCCAGTAACGCAGTGCGCCTGACCTGAGAAGAAGGTCAGCGCGGCGCACACGACAACCGATCGAGGTTGAAGTGTGCGCCGCTCTCAACTAAAAAAATGATAAGGAATCTGTAACGCGGCACCTGCGTTGCAGGCAGTGACAAGCGATCGAAACATCCCCGACGACGTCGCGTTTCGATCAGCGTTCGATGCGTCGAGCGCACCTCGCGATACACGCGCGACACACGTCGCGCTCTGCATGAACGACGATGCGTTGCTCAAAGTGTTGTATCGAGGTCGCAACGCGAATCGAAAAAAGGATTTTTCGTGAGCGAACCCTTTTATCGCTCAGGAAAAGATGGTACAAACCGTTCTAAATTGATGGTGAGAATTTATGCTCAACTGGGATGAAGAGAAGACTGCCGTAACTCCCGCGAGCGGAGCGCAGCAAAACGCGATGCGCACCTCCGCAGGAACGGCTGTCGGACTGCAGGCTGCAACGCCTGCCGCCCATCAGGTCCGCGACATTTTCGAAGGCGATCTTGCGGTGCCGCCGCAAGCATCGGCTGTTCCCGCCGGCGGTTCGGAAGCGCGGGTCAATGTCGCCGACAAGCGCATCATCAACGGCCAGACTGACGTCAATCAGCTGGTGCCGTTCAAGTACAAGTGGGCGTGGGAAAAGTATCTGGCCGGTTGCGCGAACCACTGGATGCCGCAGGAAATCAACATGTCCCGCGACATCGCTCTGTGGAAGGACCCGAACGGTCTGACCGAGGACGAGCGCCGCATCGTGAAGCGCAACCTCGGCTTCTTCGTGACGGCCGATTCGCTCGCGGCGAACAACATCGTGCTCGGCACGTACCGCCACATCACGGCGCCCGAGTGCCGGCAGTTCCTGCTGCGCCAGGCGTTCGAAGAGGCGATCCACACGCACGCGTACCAATACATTGTCGAATCGCTCGGTCTCGACGAAGGCGAGATCTTCAACGCGTACCACGAGGTCACGTCGATCCGCGCGAAGGACGAATTCCTGATCCCGTTCATCCACACGCTGACGGATCCGGCCTTCAAGACCGGCACGCTCGAAGCGGATCAGAAGCTGCTGAAGTCGCTGATCGTGTTCGCCTGCATCATGGAAGGCCTGTTCTTCTATGTCGGGTTCACGCAGATCCTCGCGCTCGGCCGCCAGAACAAGATGACGGGTGCTGCAGAGCAATATCAGTACATCCTGCGCGACGAGTCGATGCACTGCAACTTCGGCATCGACCTGATCAACCAGATCAAGCTCGAGAATCCGCATCTCTGGACCGCCGAATTCCGCGCCGAGATCCGCGAGCTGTTCAAGCAGGCTGTCGAACTCGAATACCGCTACGCCGAGGACACGATGCCGCGCGGCGTGCTGGGTTTGAACGCGTCGATGTTCAAGAGCTATCTGCGCTTCATCAGCAACCGTCGTTGCCAGCAGATCGGCCTCGATCCGCTGTACCCGAACGAGGAAAACCCGTTCCCGTGGATGAGCGAGATGATCGACCTGAAGAAGGAACGCAACTTCTTCGAGACGCGTGTGATCGAGTATCAGACGGGCGGCGCGCTGTCCTGGGAATAACCCGCAGCAGCGAACCCGTCACATGATGGAGCAGCCGGCGGCCTCTCGGCCCCGGCCCTAGGTTTAGGAGCAAGAACGCCTGATGCAAAGCATGCCCGGTGCCTTAACGGCACGACGATACGACAGGCACTTTGCGAACCCTTCAGTGGGATGGGCAAACTTCCCTCCGGAAAAAGCGGACAGCCGTGTGGCGGTCCGCTTGATCAAGCGATTAGGGGTAGCGGCGCGAGGTGCGCCGGCTACCGACTTGATTTGGCGCGCGAGGCCGGGTGGTCACGCGCGCCATACCGTATTCATTAGCGTAAGCGCGTGGTATCCGCGTACGCCGATGAATAGCCCGCTTCGAAGCGCACGTCCTGAACAGCGTCCGCGGGAAGCGGGTTTTGACGAAGGGTGTAGTTTGAACTGACTCTCATCTGAACCTGAAGGAGAACAACATGGCACTTGCCAAGAAGAAACCGGCTGCAAAGAAGGCCGCAGTGAAGAAGGTCGCTGCGAAGAAGGCTGCTGCGCCGGCGAAGAAGGCCGCTGCAGTGAAGAAGGTTGCTGCCAAGAAGGTCGCGGTGAAGAAGGTTGCCGCGAAGAAGGCAGCGCCGGCGAAGAAGGCCGCAGTGAAGAAGGTTGCTGCGAAGAAGGTCGCAACGAAGAAGGTTGCAGCCAAGAAGGTCGCAGTGAAGAAGGTTGCTGCGAAGAAGGCGGCACCGGCGAAGAAGGCCGCAGCGAAGAAGGTTGCAGCCAAGAAAGTCGCAGTGAAGAAGGTTGCTGCGAAGAAGGCCGCACCGGCTAAGAAGGCTGCTGCGAAGAAGGCCGCGCCGGCGAAGAAGGCTGCTGCGAAGAAGGCTGCGCCTGCGAAGAAGGCTGCGCCTGCGAAGAAGGCTGCCGCGAAGAAGGCTGCGCCTGCTGCGAAGAAGGCTGCCCCTGCGAAGAAGGCCGCTGCTCCGGCGAAGAAGGCTACCGCTGCTGCTCCGGCTCCCGCTCCGGCTCCGGCGAAGAAGGCTGCGGCTCCGAAGAAGGCTGCTGCTCCGAAGAAGGCCGTCGTGAAGAAGGCTGCGCCGGCAACGACCGCGTCGACCGCATCGGTTGCGCCGGCATCGGGCGTGAAGACCGCGCTCAACCCGGCAGCGGCATGGCCGTTCCCGACCGGCAGCCGTCCGTAATCGAGGCTGACCTGCACCACCCGGACACTCACGTGGTGTCCGTGGGTTGAGTAGCGCTACTCAATCAGTCCCGCCATCTGGTTCAGGTGGCGGGATTTTTTTCGTCCGGCTTTGCCGATGTGCAGGGTGCTCCTACGCCGGGTGCCTGTATGCCGGGTGCCCATATGCCGGCTGCGGCGAGTACAGACGAAAAAAAACGCATGTGCAGCTTCGCACATGCGTTCGACCGCGGCTTGCGCCGCGTGCTGAGGTACCTGTTAGTGCGTGACGCGCGTGACGCCGCCGCTCGACAGCAGTCGAACCCGCTCGCCGGCGCGGAACGCTTCGCCGCTTGCCGCCTGCGTGATCGAGCGCAGATCGCCGTTGTCGAGGCGCACGGTGATTTCGACACCGTTCGCCGTGCTGAGGTTTTCGCCGACCGCGTTGCCCGCGACCGCGCCGACGAGACCGCCGGCGATCGCGGTCAGGATCGACCCCTTGCCGCCGCCGATCGCGCTGCCTGCCACCGCACCGAGAGCGCCGCCGCCGAGCGTGCCGATCGCGCTGCCGCCGCCGTCGGACTGGATGCGCACCGCACGGACGCTTTCGACCGTACCCATGCGGACCGTCTGTTCACGCTGCGCCTGGCCGACGCTATAGACATCCGCCGAGCCGGGTGCGGTGAAGCAACCGGTGAGCGTCAGCGAGGCCGTCAGCATGGCCGCGAGCGTGAGGGTCTTTTTCGTCAACATCTTTGCTCTCCCACAATATTCATTTGAGACTGTAACCGAATGCAGTCTCGAAGCGCGCGTCGATCTCGGCGCGCGTCAGTACGTAAGTCTGGGGCCCCTGGTGGGCGATCTTGATCGAGCCCATCAGGCTCGCGAGGCGGCCCGTGGTTGCCCAGTCGATGCCGTGCTCGATGCCGTACAGCAGGCCACCCCGGAAGGCATCGCCGCAGCCGGTCGGATCGGAGATACGCTCGGCCGGCACGACAGGGATCTGCTCCGTACCCTGCTTGTGGCGGATGGTCGCGCCGTGCTCGCCACGCGTGATGACGAGCGCATCGACCCGGCTGGCGATTTCATCTTCGGACCATCCCGTCTTGTCGCTCACCAGCTTGGCCTCGTAGTCGTTGACCGCTACATAGGTCGCAAGTTCAATGCTGCGGCGCAGCGTCGCACCGTCGAACAGCGGCAGGCCCTGGCCCGGATCGAACACGAACGGTACGCCGGCCTTGGCGAGTTCTTCCACGTGCTGCACCATCCCGTCGAAGCCGTCAGGGCCGACGATCGCGAGCTTGATGCCCGGCGCGTCGCCCGCGTGGTTCAGGTGCGACTGCATCATCGCGCCCGGGTGGAACGCCGTGATCTGGTTGTTGTCGAGATCGGTCGTGATCATCGCCTGCGCCGTATACGTGTCGGGCAGTACGCGAACGTGATCGCGGCGCAGGCCGAGCTGGTCGAGCCGGTCGAGATACGACTGAGCGTCGAGCGCGCCTACCGTCCCCATGATCCGCGCATCGCCGCCGAGCAGGTGCAGCGCGTACGCGATGTTGCCCGCGCAGCCGCCGAATTCGCGGCGCATCGTCGGCACGAGGAAGCTCAGGTTGATGAGGTGCACCTGGTCGGGCAGGATGTGCTCGCGGAACCGCCCCTCGAAGGTCATGATGGAATCGTAGGCGATCGAGCCGCAAATCAACGTAGCCAAGGTGTGCGTTCCTGTAGAAATGAGGGACCCTGCGCGACAACGCCGCGCGAAAGGCGCGGCGCGGCAGGGGAAAGCGAAAGAAAGCTTACTTCAGTGCGGCGAGCGCTGCATCGTAGTTCGGCTCGTCCTTGATTTCGCCGACGAGTTCCGCGTGGATCACCTTGTCCTGCGCGTCGAGCACGACGACCGCGCGTGCGGTCAGGCCGTTCAGCGGGCCGCTCGTCACGTCGACGCCGTACGCGTTCGCGAACGCGCGGCCGGTGCGGAACGTCGAAGCCGTCACGACGTTCTCGAGGCCTTCGGTCGTGCAGAAGCGCGTAGCGGCGAACGGCAGGTCGGCGGACACGACGACGACGACCGTGTTGTCGAGCGACGATGCGGCTTCGTTGAACTTGCGGGTCGACGTCGCGCAGGTCGGCGTGTCGAGGCT
Organism: Burkholderia lata; assembly: GCF_902499335.1. Classification (GTDB taxonomy): domain Bacteria; phylum Pseudomonadota; class Gammaproteobacteria; order Burkholderiales; family Burkholderiaceae; genus Burkholderia; species Burkholderia lata_B. Next base: position 26,189 of record NZ_CABVQK010000010.1, read on the forward strand.
CGGGACGATGTTCAGCACCTTGCGCTTGCCGGCGAAGCTGGCGAGCGACAGGTCGGCGAGGTCCTTGCCGACCAGCTTGAAATCGGCGCCTTGTGCGCCGACGGCCGGGAACGTGCCGGCGAGATCGATCGGGTTGCCACCCAGCGTAACTTTGCTCATGTTCGTGCTCCGAAATTGCGCGCCGCTCGGGCGCGCGGGTTGAGACGGGCGCGCATGTGCGCGCCGCGGCGCGTCACGGATAGAAAATCTGGACGCGGAAATTCGAGGCGGGCGTGCCGTTCGTTTCGAGGCGGACGACCATCGTCTGCGTCGTGCCGGGCGGCAGCCCGGCGTCGATCGGCGTGCCCGGGCGCACGTAGTCGCGCGGCGCGAGTACGCGACGCACGGTGACGTGATTCGTGTCGTCGAGCAGCGTCAGCTCGAGCGACGGGTAGGCGAGTGCGACGCGGTAGCGGTTCGTCAGCGGCACCTTCAGCTCGAGCTCGCGCGGGCCGTCGAGCTGGCGCAGGTCGGTGGCGTCGAGCCGCAGGCCGTCGATCGCGCGCGGCGGCGCGACCTTGCAGCCGAGCGGCGCGCAGGCCTGCCGGAACCAGCCCTGCGTGACGGGCCAGTAGATCATCAGCGATTCGCGTTGCCACCACGCAAGTTGCGTGACGAGCAGCACGGCCAGTACGGCAGCGACGAGGCCGCCGAAAAAGCCGCCGAGCATGCCGCGCCGCTGCGGCGCGCGCGTCTCGCGCGTGACGGCGAAGTGCGGACGATCGTCGTCGGTCAGCGCAGCGGGAAACGGTGCGGCCGGCGCGTTAGTGGTCGCGGCTGGCGTCTCGTCATGCCGAGCGGTGCCGGTGCCGGGTTCGGATTCGGATTCGGATACGGCTTCGGTGACGGCCGACGCCGGTGCGAACGCAAAACGCGGTTCGCGCGGCGCGCGTTCGTCGTCCGGCACGGCGAAGTGTGCGGTGCCGACGGGTTCGGCGGCATCGCGAGCAGTATCTGCGTCCGATGGAAGGTGGGCGACGAAGCGGGGCTCACGCGGGTCGCGTTCGACGGCCGTGGCCGATGGTTCGGTGTCCTGTTGCGTCTGCGTCTGCGTCTGCAGCGATTCGGCCGGGTGCGCGACGGCAGTGGAGGTGTCCAGCTCGGCCGGGGAGGGCGCGAACGGTGCGGGCGTACCCGACAGGTGAACGACACCGGCTTCGGTGGACGGAAGTGCGAGCGGGATCAGCGGCTCGGTGCGCACGGTCTGCACGTTGTGCTGCAGCGACGGGTCGACGCCGGCATCGAGCCACGGCGCCCACATGTCCCAGCCTTCCGGCTTGTAATCGGTGTCTGAAGGTGATCCGGCCGGCGCTTCGGCGGCGAACAGCCGAGGCGGGGCCGGATGGTGCGCGTCGCCGTCGTCCGGCGCGGCAGCCGGTTCGGTCAGGGCCGGCTCGGGCTGCGGCGCGTGCTCGGGAACGAGCGACTCGGATGCGTTGAAGACTTCGTGGCAATGCCCGCAGCGCACGAGCCCTTGGTGCAGCGAGAGCTGTTCCTGCTGCAGCCGGAAGACGGTTTCGCAATGAGGGCAGCGCGTCGCAAGAAGCATGTCGAGCCGGGCGGCCTGCTGGCCAGAGTGAAGGACAGCGCTATTCTAATGGCTTTCGCGCCGGGTTCCGGCAAGGCATACCCAACCTTCGTGTTCGCGCCAGACCGAGATGTCGACGTAGCGTGCGTAGACGGCCGCGACTTCGTCCGCCTGGCGCGCAAGCACGCCCGACAGCGCGATGCGCCCGCCCGGCTTGACCTTCGATGCGAGCATCGACGCCATCAGCTTCAGCGGGTTCGACAGGATGTTCGCGACGACGATGTCGAATTCGCCGTCCGGACATGCATCGGGCAGGCCGTACGTGACTTCCGCACGGTTGCGTTCGCTATTCTGCCGCGCCGATTCGACCGCCTGCGGATCGATGTCGATGCCGATGACGGGGTTCGCCCCGCATTTCTTCGCGAGGATCGCGAGAATGCCCGAGCCGCAGCCGTAGTCGAGCACCGACTGGCCGGGCTTCACCGACTGCTCGAGCCATTCCATGCACAGGCGCGTGGTCGGGTGGCTACCGGTGCCGAATGCGAGGCCCGGATCGAGTTCGAGGATGAGCGCATCGGGATCGGGCGCATCGTGCCACGACGGCACGACCCAGATCCGCTCGCCGATCGGGATCGGCTCGAACTGCGATTGCGTGAGCCGCACCCAGTCCTGTTCCTCGACTTCGCGGACGGTGAACGCCGGTGTGTCGGCGACGCCGATTTCGTTCGCGGCTGCCGCGAGCAGCACGGCCGGCTCATCGTCGGCCGCGAGCAGCGCGACCACGCGCGAGTGCTGCCATGCGGTGCGGTCGGGCACGAGGCCCGGCTCGCCGAAGAGCGGCTGTTCGTCGGGCGTGTCGGCGTCGGCGTCTTCCACGGACACCGACAGCGCGCCGAGTTCGAGCAGCGCGTCGGACAGCGCCTCCGCATGCTCACGGGCCAGTTCGACGACGAGTTCGCGATAGCTCATGCTTACGCTTCTTCCGGTGCGACCTGCTGCTTCTGGGCGAGCCGGTTTTCGAGGTAATGGATGCTGGTGCCGCCTTCGACGAACTTCGAATCGATCATCAGCTCGCGGTGCAGCGGGATGTTGGTCTGGATGCCTTCGACGACCATTTCCGACAGCGCGATGCGCATCCGGCTGATTGCCTGCTCGCGCGTCGCGCCGTAGGTGATCAGCTTGCCGATCATCGAATCATAGTTCGGCGGCACGAAATAGCCATTGTAGGCGTGCGAATCGACGCGCACGCCGGGGCCGCCCGGCGTATGCCACGACGTGATCCGGCCCGGCGACGGCGTGAACTTGAACGGATCTTCGGCGTTGATCCGGCATTCGATCGCATGTCCACGGAACTGGATGTCGCGCTGGCGCAGCGTGAGCTTCTCGCCGGCCGCGATGCGGATCTGTTCCTGCACGATGTCGACGCCCGTGATCAGCTCCGATACCGGGTGCTCGACCTGCACGCGCGTGTTCATCTCGATGAAGTAGAACTCGCCGTTTTCGTACAGGAATTCGAACGTGCCCGCGCCGAGGTAGCCCATCTTCTTGCACGCGTCCGCGCAGCGGTCGCCGATGCGGTCGATCAGGCGGCGCGGAACGCCGGGTGCCGGCGCTTCCTCGATCACCTTCTGGTGGCGGCGCTGCATCGAGCAATCGCGCTCGCCGAGCCAGATCGCGTTCTTGTACGCGTCGGACAACACCTGGATTTCGATGTGGCGCGGGTTCTCGAGGAACTTCTCCATGTACACCTGCGGGTTGCCGAACGCACGGCCGGCTTCCTCGCGGGTCATGTTGACCGCGTTGACGAGCGCGGCCTCGGTGTGCACGACGCGCATCCCGCGCCCGCCACCGCCGCCTGCCGCCTTGATGATGACCGGATAGCCGATCGCGCGCGCAATCTTGACGATCTCCTTCGGATCGTCCGGCAACGCGCCTTCCGAGCCCGGCACGCACGGCACGCCGGTCTTAATCATCGTCTGCTTCGCGGTGACCTTGTCACCCATCATGCGGATCGTTTCCGGGCGCGGGCCGATGAACGTGAAGCCCGACTGCTCGACGCGTTCCGCGAAATCGGCGTTCTCCGACAGGAAGCCGTAGCCGGGGTGAATCGCCTCGGCGTCGGTGACTTCCGCGGCGCTGATCAGCGCCGGCATGTTCAGGTAGCTCAGGTTCGACGGGGCCGGGCCGATACAGACGGCTTCGTCCGCGAGGCGCACGTACTTGGCTTCCTTGTCGGCTTCCGAGTAGACGACCACCGTCTTGACGCCGAGCTCGCGGCACGCACGCTGGATGCGCAGCGCGATTTCACCGCGATTGGCAATGAGGATTTTTTCAAACATAGCGAGTATTCGTCTCTTCGAGGGGCGCGCGAACGGCGCCTGGCGGGCATCGGCGGCGCGCGGCCCGCAGGCCGCGCGGCGGACTTAGCCGATCACGAAAAGCGGCTGGCCGTATTCGACGGCCTGGCCGTTCTCGACGAGGATTTCCTTGATCACGCCGGCCTTGTCCGACTCGATCTCGTTGAGCAGCTTCATCGCTTCGATGATGCAGATCGTCTGGCCTTCCTTGACCGTGTCGCCCACCTGGACGAACGGGTCCGCGCCCGGTGACGGCGCGCGATAGAACGTGCCGACCATCGGCGACGTCACGACGTGGCCCTGCGGGACAGCCGGTGCGGCTGCGCCGCCTGCGGCCGGCGCGGCAGCGCCGTCGGTCGGCAGCGCAGCCGACGGAACGGGCGCGCTGACTTGCGGGACATACCCAGCCGTCGGCTGCACGTAGACCGGCGGCGCGTTCTTGACGATGCGCACCTTGCCTTCGCCTTCCGTCACTTCCAGCTCGGAGATGCCGGATTCGGAAACGAGGTCGATCAGAGTTTTCAGCTTACGAAGATCCATCGGGAATTCCCCTTTCAATACGTGAAAGCGCCGGTGAGGGGCCGGCGCTGAATCTAGATCGCGAAATCAGCCGCGCGACGTGCCTTGCAGCTTGTCCAGCGCGTACTCGAGCGCGTACAGATAACCTTTCCAGCCGAGCCCGCAGATCACGCCTTCGGCCTGGTCGGAAAAGTAGGAGTGGTGCCTGAACGCTTCACGGCGATGCACGTTCGACAGATGAACCTCGACGAACGGGATGCCAACGCCGGCGATCGCGTCCCGGATCGCGACGCTCGTGTGCGTATACGCGGCCGGATTGATCAGGATGAAATCGGTCTGTTCCTCCCGCGCGGCCTGGATGCGGTCGACCAGCGCACCTTCATGGTTGCTCTGGAACGACGACAGTTCGGCGCCGGCTTCCCGGGCGCGCGCGGCAAGCGCCTGATCGATCTGTGCAAGCGTGACGCGGCCGTACACCTCCGGTTCCCGGGTGCCGAGAAGGTTCAGGTTGGGGCCGTGCAACACCAGCAATCGTGTCATGGTCGCTTCTATTTCTGCGGAATTGCGCGAACTTTAGCGCTATTTAGAGAAATTTGTCTAGTTTTGCCGAACGGCTGAGCGCGCGGGGCCTGCAAGAATTACCGGCACGCATGCAAAGTATCGGCGAATTCACGCGAAATTGCGGCGATCGACGGGCAAATCGCCGCCAACGTGCGGGCCGCCGTTTGGGCAGGTTACAGCGCGTCGAGCGTCTTTTTCAGCTCGGCCGGTTGGATTTGTCCCAATTTTGTCTCGCGAATCTTGCCGGTTGCGTCGATGACGACCGTAAACGGCAACGCGCCGGCGGTATTTCCGAAATTACGGGCCAGATCGGCGCCCGCATATCCGCTGACGAAGACCGGGTAGTCGACCTTCACCTTCTGCAGAAAGTTCTTCACGTTCTGTTCGGAATCGACGCCGATCCCGACGAAACGGATGCCTTTCTGTTTGTACTGGTGCGACAGCGCGACCAGCTCCGGCATCTCCTCGACGCACGGGCCGCACCATGACGCCCAGAAATTGATGACGACCTTCTGGCCCTTGAAGGCGGACAGCGTGGCCGGCTTGCCGTCGGTGCCCGTCAGCGACGCCGCCCACAACTGTTCGACCGGGCTGCCGTGTGCGGCGGGTGCGGCGACGGCGACGCCGTCATCGGCGGTGCCGCGGAACCAATGGCCGGCGGCGAGCCCGCCGGCAACGGCGGCGGCCGCGACGACCGCGAGCGCCAACATGCGTTTCATCATCATCGTTGAATCATTCCGGTTCGGAAGGGGCCTTGCCTGCTTCGACGAGCGCACGCAGCGCGGCGGCATCCGCACGGGCGACCCGGCCGCGCGCGTCGGCCTTGACCGCGCCGCGCAGGTCGTCGCTCGCATAGAGCGCGAGGTGGATGCCGATTGCATCCACGTCGCGCCGCGGGCGCCACAGGAAACTGAGGGTCTCGACGTCGGCGCGGCCCGCGAAGTGCCGCGTCTCGGATACGTCGTACTGGACGTTCTGGTTCAGCAGGTAGATCGCGACGTCCTTCGGGTTGTCGGTGAATGCCTGCAAATGGATATCCGAATGCGCGTTCGCGGTGCCGTTCAGCACGGCGCCCGTCACATAGGGATGGAACTCGGCGAGCCGGCGCATCCAGTCGAGCGCGACTTCACGCAGGCGGCGCAGTTCATCCGGCTGCGTGTCGCTCTGGAACAGGGCGAGGTACTCGCGCAGTTCTTCCTCGATCTGGTCGTTATCCGGCAGCCATTCGCCGGCAACGCGCGTATCGCCCAGCAACTGGCGCGCGGCCTTGCGTTTCGCGCCGGCATAGTCCAGGCCGTCCTCCGCGATCAGGCGCGCGGCGGACTGGGCGATTTCCTCGCGGACGCGCCGCGGGTCGAGAAGGGTTTTGCGAGACATGATCCGGCAATCATACTCGATCGCCGCAGGGCCCGAGCGCGGGTGCGGCCGCCTGCCGCCCGGCGTGCCGGCGCCGTTCGCGCGCAGCGTTCGGGCCGCCGGGCACGGCAGGCCGTCAGTTACAATAGTGTCCTTTGTGTCGCGGCAAAAGCCGTTGGCCGGGCGCCGGCCGCACGGCCCGTCCGCCGCGCCGCACACACATCCTTTCTGAATCGACGGCGCCCGGCGGCGCGAAAGCATTCATCTATGCACATCCACATTCTTGGCATCTGCGGCACCTTCATGGGCGGTCTCGCCGTACTCGCGCGCGAGGCGGGCCACACGGTGACGGGTTGCGACGCGGGCGTCTATCCGCCGATGAGCACGCAGCTCGAGGCGCAGGGCATCACGCTGATCGAGGGCTACGGCGCCGAGCAGATCGACCTGAAACCGGACCTGTTCGTGATCGGCAACGTCGTCACGCGCGGCAATCCGCTGATGGAGGCGATCCTGGATCGCGGCCTGCCGTACGTGTCGGGCCCGCAATGGCTCGGCGAGCACGTGCTGGCCGGCAAGTGGGTGCTCGCGGTCGCGGGCACGCACGGCAAGACGACCACGTCGTCGATGCTCGCGTGGCTGCTGGAAGACTCGGGCCTGAACCCGGGCTTCCTGATCGGTGGCGTGCCGCTGAACTTCGGCGTGTCGGCGCGGCTCACCGATTCGAGCTTCTTCGTGATCGAGGCCGACGAATACGATACGGCGTTCTTCGACAAGCGCTCGAAGTTCGTCCACTACCGGCCGCGCACCGCCGTGCTGAACAATCTCGAATTCGATCACGCCGACATCTTCCCGGATCTCGCCGCGATCGAGACGCAATTCCACCATCTCGTGCGCACCGTGCCCGGTGTCGGCCGGATCGTCACGAACGGCCGCTCGGACGCGCTCGATCGCGTGCTGGCGCGCGGCTGCTGGAGCGAGGTCGAGCGCTTCGGCGTCGATGGCGGCTGGCAGGCGCTGCCGGCCGAGGACGGCGTGCCGGTCGACGAGCGCTTCGCGGTGTATTCGCATGCGGAACGGGTCGGCGAAGTCGCGTGGCAGGTGCAGGGCGATCACAACCGGATGAACGCGCTCGCGGCGATCGCCGCCGCGCGCCACGTCGGCGTGCCGCCCGCGCAGGCAGCCGAATCCCTCGCGTCGTTCCGTAACGTGAAGCGCCGCATGGAAGTGCGCGGCAGTGTGGACGGCGTGACCGTCTACGACGACTTCGCGCACCATCCGACCGCGATCGACACCACGATCGCCGGCCTTCGTGCACGCATCGGCCGCCAGAATGCCCGCATCCTCGCGGTGCTCGAGCCGCGTTCGAACACGATGAAGCTGGGTGTGATGAAGTCGCAATTGCCGGCGAGCCTGGCCGACGCCGATCTCGTGTTCGGTTACGGCGCGCCCACCGGGCGCGACGCGCTCGGCTGGAATCTGGCCGAGGCGCTGGCACCGCTGGGCGAGAAGGCGCACGCATTCGACGATCTGCACCTGCTGGTGAAGTCCGTCGTCGCAGCGGCCCGCCCGGGCGACCACGTGCTCGTGATGAGCAACGGCGGCTTCGGCGGCGTGCACCAGAAGCTGCTCGATGCGCTCGGGAGCCGCACGTGATCCTGTATCTGCACGGTTTCCGGTCGTCACCGGAATCGCAGAAGTCGCGTCAGCTCGCCGCGCGCATGGCCGAGCTCGGGCGCACCGACGAGTGGCGGTGCCCGTCGCTGTCGGTGTCGCCGCTCGAAGCGATCGCGGTCGCGGAAGCCGAGGTGGCCGGCGCGCGCGACGTGACCGTCGTCGGCAGCTCGCTCGGCGGCTATTACGCCACGTGGCTGGCCGAAAAGCACGGCTGGAAGGCCGTGCTGCTGAATCCGGCCATCGTGCCGCAGCGCGATCTCGAGCAGCATCTGGGCGAACAGCCGCTGTACCACGGCGGCGGCACGATCGTCGTCGAGCGTCGTCACCTGCATGAACTCGATGCGCTGCGCGTGCCGGCGATCACGCGTGCCGAACGCTACTATCTGTTCGCGGCGACCGGCGACGAAGTGCTCGATTACCGCGAGATGCTTGCGCATTACCCGGGCGCGAAAACACGCGTGATCGAAGGCAGCGATCACGGGATCAGCGAGTTTGCCGACTATGTCGACGACGTTCTCGCCTTTTGCGACGGAAAGACGTCTTAAACCGGCCATGGGCCGATCGAATTCCCATCATCATGCGGCGCCGCCGACGCGGCGCCCGGCAGTCTGAACGAGAGTACTGAGTGAACGTTTTCTTCGAGGAATCGGGCAGTTTCAAGGCGGGCAGCGTGCTGTCGCGCCAGGGTGACGCATTTCAGGTCGAGTTGCCCGGCGGGCGGCGTGCGAAGGTGCGCGCGAAAGACGTGCTGATCGAATTCGACAAGCCGGCCGCAGGCGAACTGATGCAGGAGGCCGACACGGCCGCGCAGCAGATCGACCTGGACTTCCTGTGGGAATGCGCGCCGGCCGACGAGTTCGCGTATACGGCGCTGGCCGCGGAATACTTCGGCGCGACGTACGGCCCGGTCGAGCGTGCGGCGCTGGTGTTGCGGCTGCACGGCTCGCCCGTCTACTTCCGCCGCAAGGGGCGCGGCCAGTACCAGCGCGCGCCGGAAGAGCAGCTCAAGATGGCGCTCGCGTCGCTCGAGCGCAAGCGCCAGCAGGCGCTCGTCCAGGTGCAGTATGAAGAGGAGCTGAAGGCAGGCAAGCTGCCGGACGCGTTCGCGGGCAAGGTGCTCGGGCTGCTGACGCGGCCGGACAAGAACGCGATCGAATACAAGGCGATGGAAGCGGCGGCCGGTGCGCGTGGCGTGTCACCGGCGCGGCTGATGCTCGACTGCGGCGGCATCGCGTCGCCGCGTGCGCTGCACGAGGCGCGCTTCCTCGCGGAGTTCTTCCCGCACGGCACGGGCTTTCCGGCCGTCTCGGTCTGCGCACTGCCGGACGACCTGCCGCGCGCGGACGTCCAGGCGTTCTCGATCGACGACATCACGACGACCGAAATCGACGACGCGTTCTCGGTCGAGCACCTGGCCGACGGCCGCGTGCGGATCGGCGTGCACATCGCGGCGCCGGCGCTCGGCATCGTGCGCGGCGACGAGGTCGATGCGATCGCGCGCACGCGCCTGTCGACCGTCTACATGCCGGGCGACAAGATCACGATGCTGCCGGACGACGTCGTCGACGTGTTCACGCTGAAGGAAGGCGATTACCGCCCGGCGCTGTCGCTGTACATCATCGTCAACCGCGAAACGCAGGAGATCGTCGCGAACGAGACGCGCGCCGAGCTCGTGTTCGTGAAGAACAACCTGCGGCACAACCACCTCGACGAGCTCGTCAACGAAGAGACGCTCGCGGCTGGCACCGGCGACTATCCGCACAAGGAAGACATCGCCGTGCTGTGGCCGCTCGCGCAGGCGCTGTTCGAGAAGCGCCAGGTCGCGCGCGCGGGCTACGGCCTGAAGCGCGAGGTGCAGCGCAACACCGATTACAACTTCTACGTCGACGGCGAGCACGTGTCGATCACGCCGCGCCGCCGCGGTTCGCCGCTCGACCTGATCGTGTCGGAGCTCGCGATCCTCGCGAACTCGACCTGGGGTGCATTCCTGCACGACCACACGGTACCGGGCATCTACCGCTCGCAGCGCGGCTTCGGCGCGCCGGGCCCGAAGCGCACGCGGATGCAGACGACGGCCGCGCCGCACGAAGGCCTCGGCGTGGCGCAGTACGCGTGGAGCACGTCGCCGCTGCGCCGCTACGTCGACCTCGTGAACCAGTGGCAACTGCTCGCGTGCGTGCAGCATGGCGTCACCGCGAAGCTCGCCGCACCGTTCAAGCCGAAGGACGCCGACCTGTACGCGGTCGTGCAGGGCTTCGACGACACCTATACGGCCTACGCCGACTACCAGCGCCGGATGGAGTATTTCTGGTGCCTGCGCTGGCTTGCGCAGGAGCAGAAGAAGCACGTCGTCGCGAGCGTCGTGAAGGGCGACCTCGTGCGCCTCGAGGAAATTCCGCTGCTGCTGCACGTGCCGGGCCTCGGCGTGCATGCGCGCGGCACGCGCGTGCTGCTCGACGTGATGTCGCTCGACGAGCTGACGATCGAGGCGTCGGTGCGGTTGCTGAACGTGCTCGATGCGCCGACCGTGACGAGCGGCGACGCGGCAGAGGAAGAGGATGACGCCGAAGGCGGTGACGACACGCTGATCGACGCCGAAGACGCGTCGGCCGAAACCGAAGCCGAAGCGCTGGCGGAAGCGGACGGCGCGGCGGCCGGTGAAGGCGGCGAAGCCGCGAGCGGCGACACGAGTGAAGAGGGGCGCGCATCATGACCGCGGCTGCGTCGACGAGCGGCGCCGACCGCTATGTAGTGTTCGGCAATCCGGTGGCGCACAGCAAGTCGCCGTTCATCCACGCGCAGTTCGCCGCGCAGACCGGCGAGCCGGTCGAATACACGCACCGGCTCGCGCCGGTCGACGGGTTTGACGCCGCCGTGCGCGCGTTCGTCGCCGAAGGCGGTCGCGGCGCGAACGTGACGGTGCCGTTCAAGCTCGACGCGCATGCGCTCGCCGACACGCTGTCGCCGCGCGCGGCGGCGGCGGGTGCGGTGAATACGCTGCGCATCGACGCCGATGGTCGCATCCACGGCGACAACACCGACGGTGTCGGCCTCGTGCGCGACATCGAAGCGAATCTCGGCGTGTCGCTGGCGGGCGCACGCATCCTGCTGCTCGGCGCGGGTGGCGCGGCGCGTGGCGTCGTGCTGCCGCTGCTCGACCGCGCGCCGCTGTCGATCACGATCGTGAACCGTACCGCGAGCAAGGCGGAAGCGCTCGTCGGCCAGTTTATGCAGGCTGCGCACGATGCGGGCTGCACGCTCGCGGGCGGCGGCCCCGATGTCGTGCGCGCGGAGCCATACGACGTGGTGATCAACGCGACGGCCGGCAGCCTCGATGCCGCGCTGCCGGAGTGCGACGCGGCTGCATTCGGCGCGGGCACGCTCGCGTACGACATGATGTACGGCGCGCAGCCGACGGTGTTCATGCAGCATGCGGCGTCGCTCGGCGCGCGCACGGCCGACGGACTCGGGATGCTCGTCGAGCAGGCGGCCGAATCGTTCTTCATCTGGCGCGGTGTGCGGCCGGACGGCGCACCGGTGCTGGCCGCGCTGCGCCAGGCGCTCGCGGCGAACTGATCGGAGCGCGGCACGTGGCGGCGGTGAGCGGCACGCAGCACACGCGGACGGTGAGCCCGACCCGCTGGATCGTCTATGCGGGCTCGGTGTTCGCGCTCGCGTGGCTCGCGACGCAACTGTTCTATCTCGCGCAGATCGCGCTGTGGTCGTTCGTGAACCCGGGCTCGACCGCGTTCATGCGAACCGACGCGTGGTGGCTGTCGCGCGACAAGCCGCCCGCGCAGATCCAGCACCAGTGGGTGCCGTACGACCAGATCTCGCGCAACCTGAAGCGCGCGCTGATCGCGTCGGAAGATTCGACCTTCGCAACCAACAACGGCTACGACGTCGACGCGATCCTGCAGGCGTGGGAGAAGAACAAGGCACGCGGCAAGATCGTCGCGGGCGGCTCGACGATCACGCAGCAGCTCGCGCGCAACCTGTTCCTGTCGCGCGAGAAGAGCTACATCCGCAAGGGGCAGGAGCTCATCATCACGTGGATGCTCGAAACGGTGCTCGACAAGGAGCGGATCTTCGAGATCTACCTGAACTCCGTCGAGTGGGGACGCGGCGTGTACGGCGCCGAGGCGGCCGCACGCTATTACTACCGGATTCCCGCGAGCCGGCTCGGCGCGTGGCAGTCGGCGCGCCTCGCGGTGATGCTGCCGAAGCCGCGCTGGTTCGACGCGCACCGCGGCTCGGCCTACCAGGCGCAGCGCGCGGCCGTCATTGCCCGCCGGATGGGTGCGGCCGAGCTGCCGCAATCGGAGTGAACGGCGGCGCGCTCGCGCCGTCGCATTGACCGTTTCGACACTCATGCGCCGCTCTCGAGCCGTTTGTGCGCTGCAGCGCATTCATGTCGCGCGCATTTCGGGCCACATCCATTAGACGAATTCGTCTATTTCGCTTTGCTGAGCAATATTGGACGTCGTGCGATTTTGTTAGCCGATATGGCGCGAAATTCAGGGATTTTTAGTTTCCCGAAGTAAACGCGAAAGTCGATGAAAGGCACGTGAAATGCAACGTTTCGCGAATCGAATTATTCCTGAAAGGTGTGCGCCGCACCGGCTGCCGGCCAAATATTTCAAAATTTTTCAAAGCTGACGGGCTCGCGTATATTGGCCAGCGCCTCGGCTTATCGGCCGCAATCGAGGCGGGGGGCGGCTTATCCGGCTGCTCGACACAAAAACATCCGAGAGAAGGAAAGCAACGATGCCAGCGAGCAAAGCGAAGCTGTTGTTGGGAGTGGTGTTTTCTTCGCTGATTCTGACGGCCTGCAACGACGACGTGACATCGTCCGCTGCTGCCAGCGCCGACAATTCAGCCGATCCCGCCAGTCAGGTGGACAGGGCGTACAACGATCCGAACAGTTATTCGTCGAGCGCGAACGCGTCGCTCGACGCCTCCGCCGCGGTTGAAAAGGCCGCCGTCACGCATCACCAGATCACCATCAACGGCAAGACGATCCGCTACACGGCTACCGCCGGCCACCTCGTCGCGCGCAATCCGCAGACCGGCGCGCCCGAGGCATCGTTCTTCTATGTCGCCTATACGGCCGACAACCAGCCCGCGGCGAAGCGGCCCGTCACGTTCCTGTACAACGGCGGCCCCGGCTCGGCATCGGTGTGGCTGCACCTCGGCTCGTTCGGCCCGCGGCGGATCCAGACGGGCGACCCGAACGCGAACACGTCGACGTTCCCGTTCGTCGACAACCAGGAAAGCCTGCTCGACACGACCGACCTCGTGTTCGTCGATGCGATCGGCACCGGCTTCTCCGAAGCGGTCGCGCCGAACACGAACCAGACGTTCTGGGGCGTCGACCAGGACGGCGCCGCGTTCCGCGATTTCGTGACGCGCTACATCGCCGTGAACCAGCGCAACGATTCGCCGAAATACCTGTTCGGCGAATCGTACGGCACGCCGCGCACCGACGTGCTCGCGAACCTGCTCGAGACGGCCGGCGTGAAGCTCGCCGGCATCGTGCTGCAGTCGTCGATCCTGAACTACAACGTGAACTGCGACATGGCGAGCGACTACATCGGCAACTCGAACAACGGGTCGAGCCCGGTGAGTTGCGCGGGCTTCGTGCCGTCCTATGGCACCGTCGGCGCGTACTACCAGCTCGACAACCCGAACCCGTCGAGCCTGCCGCAGTATGCGGACCAGATGCGCCTGCTGACGGCCGGCAGCTACGCGCCTGCCGTGAACGCGTACCTGGCGAGCCATACGCCGCCGCCGCCGACCCTCGTCACGACGATGGTGAATTCGACCGGCGTGAAGCAGTCGCTGTGGAACGCGAACTTCAACGTGATCCCGACCTTCTTCGACAACAGCTTCCAGCTGTCGCTGATCCCGGGCACGCTGATCGGCCGCTACGACGCCCGCGTGAACGTGCCGGTGTCGAGCCCGCTGGCATCCGGTGGCGACCCGTCGAGCACGTACATCACGCAGCCGTTCACCGACACGATCGGCAAGTACCTGCCGAACGAGCTGAAGTACACCGCGCAGTCGGCGTACTCGTTGAGCAGCAATGCGATCAACACGTGGGACTGGACGCACGACGGCCTCGCGATGCCCGACACGATCCCCGATCTCGCCGCGGCGCTGTCGCTGAATCCGCAACTGAAGGTGCTGTCGCTGAACGGGTATCACGACATCGCGACGCCGTTCTACCAGACCGAGCTCGACCTCGCGCGGCTCGGGACGCAACCGAACCTGACGATCAAGGACTATCAGGGCGGACACATGGTCTATCTCGACGATACGTCGCGTCCGCAGGAGAAAGCCGACCTCGTGACCTTCTACAACGCGGCCGCGCACTGATGCGATGCGCAAGGCAGGCGACGCGCGCCCGCGGTGGCGCCGCGCCTGCCGTCGACGACCTCATTCCAGACTGGAGCCTGATATGAAGAATCGTTTCATCGTCGTTGCCGCGGCGCTCGCATGTGTCGGCGCCGCAGCATCCGTATCCGCGTTCGCGCAGGCGAGCGACGCCGCCGCACCGGTGCGTGCGCGCCAGGCGCAGCTCGGCGATCCGTACGTGCCGCCGGCCGCGCGCAAGCCGACCGCCGGCACGCAGACGACGGGCGCCGCGCTGCATGCGCAGGTGGTGCGCAAGCTCGCGCAGCAGTTCAGCGCGGCCGACTCGCAGAACACGGGTTCGATCACCGAATCGCAGGCCCGCGCGGCCGGCCTCGGCTACGTCGCGAACCACTTCCGGCAGATCGACTCGGGCGGCAACGGCCGCGTGTCGTTCGCGGACGTCCAGCGCTACATGCAGGCACGCAGCACGAGCCAGCAGTAAGCGCGGCGCGCGGTGAACAAACGGGGGCGGAACCTGCGGCACAGCGGGTTCCGCCCCCGTGCACATGGCGCCGCCGTTACGTCGCGTACGCGGCGGATTCGTGCCGAATTCTCATTATCTGGGCAACGCATTCAAATATTGGAGACGAGTGCGTGCGCTCCTACAATCCGAAGCACATCGATAGCTTCGGACCCACGCATCGCGCGGCGCCCGACGCACACGGAGACACCTTCCATGAAGTTCGCCGGGCGCTTTATTCGGTGCATCGACCGCCGCCTCGTCGCGACGCCGGACGCAGTTCCGGCCTCGCGCGAACGGCTTCACCGGTTCCGTTGAAGAAGCCCGCCCCATGACCAAGATGCCCGACACACTTGCCCTCGACGCCCGGCGCGCGACGCCGGACGATGCGTCGCTGACCGACAGCATCGGCGCGACCAGCACACCGCTCGATCTCGCTGCGCAGCAGGCCGGCACGCAGACGCTGCTGCGCGGTCTTGCGATCCTCGAGGCGATCGCGAACGGCGCGCGCGACATGCGCGCGATCGGCGCGGCGCTCGGCACGACGCGCAGCACCACGCACCGCCTCGTCAGCAGCCTCGTGCAGGCGCGCTACCTGCGCCAGGTGCAGGGCGGCTACCTGCTCGGCCCGAAGCTGATCGAGCTCGGCACGATCGCGCTCGAGCAGATGCCGCTCACCGCGGTGGCGCGCCCGCACCTCGAGGCGCTCGCGGAAGCGACGCTCGACACGATCCATCTCGGCGTGCGCGACGGCGACGACGTGCTGTACATCGACAAGATTCCCGGCACGCGCGGCCTCGAGATGCGCTCGCGCGTCGGCCACCGGATGCCGCTCGCGTCGACCGGCATCGGCAAGGCGATGATGCTCGACACCGATCCCGACACCTGGCGCTCGCTGTTCGAGGCCGCCCGTCGTGCGCTTGCCGGCGTCAATTTCAAGCCGGACAACCGGCCCGAGACGAGTGCGTTCCTGCAGCGCATGGCGCATTACGCGGCCGGCGGCTATACGTTCGATCTCGAGGAGAACGAGGCGTCGATCCGTTGCGTGGCTGCGCCAATCCGCGATGCATCGGGCGCGATCGTCGCGGCCGTGTCGGTCGCGAGCACGATTCCGTACATGCCGCACGACCGGATGGACGAACTGATTCCGCTCGTGCAGCGCGAAGCGCGAGCCATTTCCGCGGAACTGGGCTGGAGCCCGCCGCAGGGTACCCGCAGGATCAAACGATGACGACTTCGACCCGGCCCGTTCCGGACACCAGCACCGCCACCCCGTCGCTGATCGCGCTCGACTGGGGCACGACGTCGCTGCGTGCTTATCTGTACGACGCGCACGGCGCGCTCATCGACACGCGCAGCCGCGCGGCGGGCGTGATGCATGTGCCGGGCGGCGGCGCGCGCGCGTTCGACGCGGTGTTCGAGGAAGCGTGCGGCGACTGGCTCGACCGCACGCCGGGCCTGCCGGTGCTCGCCGCCGGGATGGTCGGCAGCGCACAGGGCTGGCGCGAGGCGCCGTACGTCGCGGTGCCGGCCGGCGCCGATGCGCTCGTCGCGGGCCTCATCACGGTGACGACGTCGCGCGGCACGACGATCTCGATCGTGCCGGGCGTCATCGCCACGGGCGAACTGCCCGACGTGATGCGCGGTGAAGAAACGCAGATATTCGGTGCACTCGCGAGCGATCCCATGCTTGGCACCGATCGTTCAGGGGTACTGATCGGATTGCCGGGCACGCATGCGAAATGGGCGTGGGTGAGGGACGGGCTGATCGAGCGCTTCCAGACCTTCATGACGGGCGAGCTGTTCGCGGTGCTGCGCGACCATACGATCCTCGGCCGCACGATGCGTGCCGGCGCGTCGCCCGATCGCGCGGCGTTCGTGCGCGGCGTCTCGGTCGCGCGCGGCGCGCAGCGCACGGGGCTGCTCGCGACGATCTTCAGCACGCGCACGCTGGGCCTGACCGACCGGCTCGCACCCGATGCGCAGGGCGACTACCTGTCCGGGCTGCTGATCGGCCATGAGCTCAATGCGCTCGACGCGATGCTCGCGGAGCGCGGCATCGCACTAGCGGACCAGCCGCTGCTGCTGATCGGCGACGACAGCCTGTGCGCGCGCTACGCCGATGCGCTCCAGGAATTCGGCCACCCGCACGCTCGCGTCGTCGCGCATGCGACCGACCGCGGCCTGTGGCGGATCGCGTCGCGCGCCGGGCTCGTGCGCGCGGATGGCGAGCCCGTCTGCGCCGACCAATGAACTGTTTGCAGAGGAACCTTCGATGCCGTCCGACCTGACCTTGCCCGCGCCGTACGCGCCCCATGCCGCGCTGATGCGTGCATTCGACGCGTGCCCGCTGATTGCGATCATGCGCGGGATCACGCCCGCCGAAGCGGCCGACCACGGCCGTGCGCTCTATGAAGCCGGTTTCCGGATCGTCGAGGTGCCGCTCAACTCGCCGGACCCGTTCGACAGCATCGCGGCGCTGCGGCGTGCGTTGCCCGACGATGCGATCGTCGGCGCGGGTACCGTGCTGCGCGCCGAGTATGTCGACCGCGTGCAGGACGCGGGCGGCGCGCTGATCGTGATGCCGCACAGCGACGCGGCCGTGATCCGCCGCGCACGCGAGCGCGGCCTCGCGAGCGCGCCGGGCGTGGCGACGCCGACGGAAGCGTTCGCGGCGCTCGCGAACGGCGCCGACGTGCTGAAGATGTTTCCGGCCGAGCAGCTCGGCGTGCATGTCGTGAAGGCGTGGCGCGCGGTGATCGACCAAGCGGTGCCGCTGATTCCGGTCGGCGGCATCTCGCCCGACAACATGGAGCCGTTCCTCGACGCCGGCGCGAACGGTTTCGGGCTCGGCTCGGCGCTGTACCGCCCCGGCCAGCCGGCCGACGCGACCGCGGCGAACGCGCGCGCGTTCCAGGCCGGCTTGCGCACGGCGCGCGGCGGAGCCGCATGATGGGCCGCCTCGCGGACAAGGTCGCGATGGTGACGGGCGCGGGCCGGGGCATCGGCGCCGCGATCGCCCGCGCGTTCGTTCGCGAGGGGGCGGCCGTCGCGCTCGTCGATCTCGACTTCCCGCAGGCGCAGCGCACGGCGGCCGAGATTGCGCAAGAGATCACCGGCGCGCGCGTGCTGCCGCTGAAGGCGGACGTCGCGCGGCAGGATGCGGTGCGCGATGCACTTGCGCAGACCGAGGCGGCATTCGGCCCGCTCGACGTGCTCGTGAACAACGCGGGCATCAACGTGTTCGCCGATCCGCTGACGATGACCGACGACGACTGGCGCCGCTGCTTCGCGGTCGACCTCGACGGCGTGTGGCACGGCTGCCGCGTGGCGCTGGAGGGGATGGTCGAACGCGGCCGCGGCAGCATCGTGAACATCGCGTCGACGCACGCGTTCAGGATCATCCCGGGCTGCTTTCCGTACCCGGTCGCGAAGCATGGCGTGCTGGGCCTCACGCGTGCGCTCGGCATCGAATACGCGGCGCGCAACGTGCGCGTGAACGCGATCGCGCCCGGCTACATCGAGACGCAGCTCACGCGCGACTGGTGGGACGCGCAGCCCGATCCGGCCGCCGCGCGCGCGCAGACGCTCGCGCTGCAGCCGATGAAGCGGATCGGCCGGCCCGAGGAGGTCGCGATGACGGCGGTGTTCCTCGCGTCCGACGAGGCGCCGTTCATCAATGCCGCGTGCATCACCGTCGATGGCGGGCGCGCGGCGCTGTATCACGACTGACGCAACGATTCGAAAGACCGCACGTGCGACGGCCGCGCGCACGCTGCGTCGAAACCAACAAGCGGCTGCATCCTGTTCGATGAAGACAAGGAGACACTGGAGATGAAACGCAGAACGTTCGTAACGCTGGCCGCCGCGGCAGCGGTGGTGATCGGGAGCCCGGTCGTGCACGCGGCCGATCCGGTCAAGATCGGCTTCCTGGTGAAGCAGCCGGAAGAGCCGTGGTTCCAGGACGAGTGGAAGTTCGCCGAGATGGCGGCGAAGCAAAAAGGCTTCACGCTCGTGAAGATCGGCGCGCCGTCCGGTGAAAAGGTGATGAGCGCGATCGACAACCTGTCCGCGCAGAAGGCGCAGGGCTTCATCATCTGCACGCCGGACGTGAAGCTCGGGCCGGGCATCGTCTCGAAGGCGAAGTCGCACAACCTGAAGATGATGACGGTCGACGACCGCCTCGTCGACGGCGCCGGCAAGCCGATCGAGGCGGTCCCGCACATGGGGATCTCCGCGTACAACATCGGCAAGCAGGTCGGCGACGGCATCGCCGCCGAGATCAAGAAGCGCGGCTGGGACATGAAGGACGTCGGCGCGATCGACATCACCTACGAGCAGCTGCCGACCGCGCACGACCGCACGAGCGGCGCGACCGACGCGCTGGTGGCCGCCGGCTTCCCGAAGGCGAACGTGATCGCGGCGCCGCAGGCGAAGACCGACACGGAAAACGCATTCAACGCGGCGAACATCGCGCTCACGAAGAACCCGCAGTTCAAGCACTGGGTTGCGTACGGCCTGAACGACGAGGCCGTGCTCGGCGCGGTGCGCGCGGCCGAAGGGCGCGGCTTCAAGGCGGACAACATGATCGGCATCGGTATCGGCGGTTCCGAGTCGGCGCTGAACGAGTTCAAGAAGCCGCAGCCGACGGGCTTCTACGGCACCGTGATCATCAGCCCGAAGCGCCACGGCGAGGAAACCTCGGACCTGATGTACACGTGGATCACGCAGGGCAAGGCACCGCCGGCGCTGACGCTGACGACCGGCATGCTCGCGACGCGCGACAACGTGTCGAAGGTGCGCGACGAGATGGGGCTCGCGTCGAAGTAAGCGGCCCGCCGGCTGCCGCGGAGATGCGGCGGCCGGCGGTCGATCGATCCGGAAGTGGGGAGACGACGTGTCAGCGGCACTGCGTTTTGACAATATCGGCAAGGTCTTTCCTGGCGTGCGCGCGCTCGACGGCATTTCGTTCGACGTGCATGCGGGCGAGGTGCATGGCCTGATGGGCGAGAACGGCGCGGGCAAGTCGACGCTGCTGAAGATTCTCGGCGGCGAATACCAGCCTGATGCGGGCAGCGTGCGGGTCGACGGCCAGCCCGTGCAGTTCGCGAGTGCGGCCGCGTCGATCGCGGCCGGCATCGCGGTGATTCACCAGGAGCTGCAGTACGTTCCCGACCTGACGGTCGCGGAAAACCTGCTGCTCGGCCGCCTGCCGAATGCGTTCGGCTGGGTGAGGAAGCGCGAGGCGAAGCGCTACGTGCGCGAGCGGCTCGCGGCGATGGGTGTCGATCTCGATCCGGACGCGAAGCTCGGGCGGCTGTCGATCGCGCAGCGGCAGATGGTCGAGATCTGCAAGGCGCTGATGCGCAATGCGCGCGTGATCGCGCTCGACGAGCCGACCAGCTCGCTGTCTCATCGCGAGACCGAGGTCCTGTTCAAGCTCGTCGACGACCTGCGTGCGCAGGGCCGCGCGCTGATCTACATCTCGCACCGGATGGACGAGATCTACCGGCTCTGCGATGCGTGCACGATCTTCCGCGACGGGCGCAGGATCGCGTCGCACGAATCGCTGGCCGACGTGCCGCGCGAGCGGCTCGTCGCCGAGATGGTCGGGCGCGAGATTTCGGACATCTACCATTACGCGCCGCGCGCGCTCGGCGACGTGCGGTTCGCCGCCGAAGGCATCGACGGCCCGGCGTTGCGCGAACCCGCGAGCTTCTCGGTGCGCGCGGGCGAGATCGTCGGTTTCTTCGGGCTCGTCGGCGCGGGCCGCAGCGAACTGATGCGGCTCGTGTACGGCGCGGATCACCGGCGCGCGGGCGTGCTGACGCTCGACGGCGCGCGCATCGACGTGAAGCGCACCGGCGACGCGATCCGTCACGGCATCGTGCTGTGTCCCGAGGATCGCAAGGAAGAAGGGATCATCGCGATCGCATCGGTCGCGGAGAACATCAACATCAGCTGCCGCCGCCATTCGCTGCGTGCGGGGCTCTTCATCAACCGCAAGGCCGAAAGCGAAACGGCCGACCGCTTCATCCAGCGGCTCAAGATCAAGACGCCGAACCGGCGGCAGAAGATCCGCTTCCTGTCGGGCGGCAACCAGCAGAAGGCGATCCTGTCGCGCTGGCTCGCGGAGCCCGACCTGAAGGTCGTGATCCTCGACGAACCGACGCGCGGGATCGACGTCGGCGCGAAGCACGAGATCTACGACGTGATCTACCGGCTCGCGGAACGCGGCTGCGCGATCGTGATGGTGTCGTCGGAGCTGCCGGAAGTGCTCGGCGTATCCGATCGCATCGTCGTGATGCGCGAAGGCCGGATCGCGGGCGAGCTGCCGCGCGAACAGGCGAACGAGCACGCGGTGCTGAGCCTCGCACTGCCGCAGACGAGCGCCGTCGAGGCGGCCTGACGCGGAACACGACAATCGAATCGGACACGCGCGGCGCGAGCCGCGCGATGCAGGAGCAGGAGACACAATCATGCAAGTCAACGAAAACCTTCGCAGCGCCGCCGTGAAGCCGTCGGCCGACGCGCTGGTGCCGCAGCAGAGCGACCGCCAGAAATGGTGGCAGCATCTGACCGAATACAGCCTGATCGCGATCTTCGCGGTGATGTTCATCACGATGTCGCTCACCGTCGATCACTTCTTCTCGATCGACAACATGCTCGGCCTCGCGCTGTCGATTTCGCAGATCGGCATGGTCGCGTGCACGATGATGTTCTGTCTCGCGTCGCGCGACTTCGACCTGTCGATCGGCTCGACCGTCGCGTTCTCCGGCGTGCTGTGCGCGATGGTGCTGAACGCGACCGACAACACGTTCGTCGCGATCGTCGCGGCGGTTGCGGCCGGTGCCGCGATCGGCTTCGTGAACGGCGCGGTGATCGCGTACCTGCGCATCAACGCGCTGATCACGACGCTCGCGACGATGGAGATCGTGCGCGGGCTCGGCTTCATCGTGTCGAAAGGGCAGGCGGTCGGCGTGTCGTCGGATACCTTCATCGCGCTCGGCGGGCTGTCGCTGTTCGGCGTGTCGCTGCCGATCTGGGTCACGTTGCTGTGCTTCATCGCGTTCGGCGTGCTGCTGAACCAGACGGTATATGGCCGCAACACGCTCGCGATCGGCGGCAACCCGGAAGCCTCGCGGCTCGCGGGGATCAACGTCGAACGCACGCGCGTGTACATCTTCCTGATCCAGGGCGCGGTGACGGCGCTCGCGGGCGTGATCCTCGCGTCGCGCATCACGTCGGGCCAGCCGAACGCCGCGCAGGGTTTCGAGCTGAACGTGATCTCCGCGTGCGTGCTCGGCGGCGTGTCGCTGATGGGCGGCCGCGCGACGATCTCGGGCGTCGTGATCGGCGTGCTGATCATGGGCACCGTCGAGAACGTGATGAACCTGCTGAACATCGACGCGTTCTACCAGTACCTTGTGCGCGGCGCGATCCTGCTCGCGGCCGTGCTGCTCGACCAGCTGAAGAACCGCGGCGTCCGCGACTGACCCGATCTGCTCTCACGGAGACGAACCGCATGACCATCGACACTTCCGCGCACGACGCGCACACCGCGAGCCACGCGCGCTATGCACGGTATCCGAGCCTCGAGGATCGCGCCGTGCTGATCTCGGGCGGCGCGACCGGCATCGGCGCGGCGCTCGTCGAGCACTTCGCCGAACAGGGCGCGCGCGTCGCGTTCGTCGACCTCGACGCGGCGGCCGGTACCGCGCTGGCGGAAAGCCTCGCGCACGCGCCGAACGTGCGTCATGCGCCGCTGTTCCTTCAGTGCGACCTGACCGACATCGGCGCGCTGCGCCATGCGATCGACGCGATCCGCGCGCGCATCGGCGCGATCGCGGTGCTCGTGAACAATGCGGCGAACGACGCGCGCCACGCGATCGGCGACGTGACGCCCGAATCGTTCGACGCGGGCATCGCGGTGAACCTGCGTCACCAGTTCTTCGCCGCGCAGGCGGTGATCGACGACATGAAGCAGCAGGGCGGCGGCGCGATCATCAACCTCGGCTCGATCAGCTGGATGCTGAAGAACGGCGGCTATCCCGTCTACGTGATGGCGAAGGCGGCCGTGCAGGGGCTGACGCGCGGTCTCGCGCGCGACCTCGGCCCGTTCGGCATCCGCGTGAACTCGCTGGTGCCGGGCTGGGTGATGACCGACAAGCAGCGGCGGCTGTGGCTCGACGACGCGGGCCGCGCGGCGATCAAGGCAGGCCAGTGCCTCGATGCCGAGCTGCTGCCTGCCGATCTCGCGCGAATGGCGCTGTTCCTCGCGGCCGACGACAGCCGGATGATCACCGCGCAGGACGTGATCGTCGACGGCGGCTGGGCCTGACCGTTCGCACGACCCGCATCGTATTTTCGACGAAGGAAAGGAGTTCACCATGACCGCCACGTCCTCGCGCGCATCGTCGTCCACCAGCCAGTCGCGCCGCGCGCGCCTGGCCGCCGCCGCGCAGCCGGTCAGCCCCGGCCCGCAGACGGCTGCCTTCGCGCAGGGCGTCGGCGCCGCGCATGCGGCGGCCGTCACGCTGTCGAATGCGTCGCTGCGGCTCGACGTGCTGCCACATCTTGGCGGCGGCATCGCGCGCTTCGACTGGCGCGGTGACAACGGCGCGCTGATGCCGGTGTTCCGCCGCTGCGAGCACCCGGAGACGGCGACCGATCCGAACGAGCTCGCGTGCTATCCGCTGCTGCCGTACTCGAACCGGATCGGCGACGGGCGGTTCGAATGCGACGGGCGCAGCGTCGCGGTGCCGCGCAACCGCCGCGACGAGCCGCTGCCGATCCACGGCGACGGCTGGCTCGCGCCGTGGCAGGTGGACGATGCGACCGGCACGTCGCTGCAACTGTCGCTCGATCGCACCGCCGGCGCGCCGTATGCGTTCCGCGCGATCCAGTCGTTCGAACTCGACGACGCGACGCTGTCGATCGCGCTGACGATCGAGAACGCGGGGCGCGCGCGGCTGCCGTTCGGGCTCGGCGTGCATCCGTTCCTCGTGCGCGACGTCGCGACCGAGCTGGCCGCGGCCGCCGGCGGGCTGTGGCTGTCGGGTGCCGATTTCCTGCCGGTGCGGCACGTGAGCGTGCCGCCGGCCTGGCAGTTCGGCGTCGCGTATCCGCTGCCGGCCGCGCTCGTCAATCATGCGTTCACCGGTTGGGGCGGCCACGCGACGGTGAGCTGGCCGCGCCGCGGGCTGTCGCTGACGGTGGCGGCCGACGCCGACGCGTACGTGCTCTATACGCCGCCAGGCGAGGATTTCTTCTGCTTCGAGCCGGTCGATCATCCGATCAATGCGGTGAACCTGCCGGGCGGCGCGACCGCGCACGGGATGACGCTGCTCGCGCCCGGCGAGCGGCTCACGCGGCGTTTCGCGTTCACCGTCGAGCGCGCCGATGCGCGCGGCAATGCCGCGATGCGCGAGGAGCGCCGGCGACGCGGGTAAAATACGCGGTCTACCAACGGTTTGCCGCGAGTACCCGCCATGTCTTCCCCGCTTACTTTCATCGAATCGCTGCGCGCCGCGTGGCAGCGCACCAACTCGCTGCTGTGCGTCGGCCTCGATCCCGAGCCGTCGCGTTTCCCCGTGCAGTTCGACGGCCAGCCCGACGCGATCTTCGAATTCTGCCGGCAGATCGTCGACGCAACCGCGCAATACGCGAGCGCGTTCAAACCGCAGATCGCCTACTTCGCCGCGCATCGCGCGGAAGACCAGCTCGAACGGCTGATCGCGCACATCCACCTGCAGCATCCGGGCCTGCCCGTGATCCTCGACGCGAAGCGCGGCGACATCGGCAGCACGGCCGAGCAGTACGCGCGCGAGGCGTTCGAGCGCTACCGCGCGGATGCCGTCACGGTGAACCCGTACATGGGCTATGACTCGGTCGAGCCGTACTTCGAGCATGAAGGCAAGGGCGTGATCGTGCTGTGCCGCACGTCGAACCCGGGCGGTTCCGACCTGCAGTTCCTCGACACGAACGGCCGGCCGCTGTACCAGGTCGTCGCCGACCTCGCGGCGAACAAGTGGAACGCGAAGAACGGCCAGCTCGGCCTCGTGGTCGGCGCGACGTTCCCGAAGGAAATCGAGATCGTGCGCGGGATCGTCGGCGACATGCCGCTCCTGATTCCCGGCATCGGCGCGCAGGGCGGCGACGTGCAGGCGACCGTCAACGCGGGCCGCACTGCCGACGGCACCGGCATGATGATCAACTCGTCGCGCGCGATCCTGTACGCGAGCAAGGGCGAGGATTTCGCCGAAGCCGCGGCGCTCGCCGCGCAGAAGACGCGCGACACGATCAACGCGCATCGCTGAAATACCGGCCGCCCGCCCGGGCGGCCTTGCATCGCCGGGCCCGCGTTCGCGGGCCGCTCCTCTGCCTGCCCCGATGTCCGCTGCACTGACGCACGCGGACAACTTCCCGTCGCTTCCGAACCGCATCCCCGCGTGCCAATCGCGCGATGCTGCCGCTTGTCATCGATCTGTAACGAAAATGTCAAGAAAGGAGTGACGCCATGCCCAAGCTGTCCCGCCGAATCCTGAGCACGCTCGCCGCGTCGCTGTGCATGACGTTCGCCCATGCGGCGGATCTGTCGCACTGGCCGGCCGACAGCGCGAAGGCGCTGAACGCAATGATCGCGGCGCACGCGAACCGCGGCGACTACGCGGTGTTCGACGCCGACAACACGACCTACCGCTACGACCTCGAGGAGTCGCTGCTGCCGTACCTCGAGAACCGCGGCGTGCTGACGCGCGACACGCTCGACCCGTCGCTGAAGCTGATCCCGTTCAAGGATTCCGCCGACTACAAGGAATCGCTGACGAGCTATTACTACCGGCTGTGCGAGATCGACGACCTGGTCTGCTACCCGTGGATCGCGCAGGCGTTCGCCGGGCAGTCGCTGGCCGACCTGAAGCGCCACGTCGACGCGATGCTCGCCGACGGCAAGCCGGTCCCGATCCGCTACTGGCAGGGCGACAAGGTGGTCGACGGCACGGTGAACCCGCCGCGCTTCTTCCGCGGGATGCAGGAGCTGTACAACGCGCTGCGCGAGAACGGGATCGAGGTCTACGTGATGACGGCCGCGCACGAGGAGCTCGCGCGGCTCGTGCTGTCCGACCCGAAGTACGGCTACAACGTGAAGCCGCAGAACGTGATCGGCGTGACGACGCTGCTGCGCAACCCGGCGACGGGCGCGCTGACGACGTCCCGGCTGCAGATCAAGGCCGGCAAGTACGACGAGGCCGCGAACCGCAGCCTGGTGATCACGCCGTTCCTGATGAACCCGATGACGTGGTACGAGGGCAAGCTCGGCTCGATCGTCGGCTGGATCGACCAGTGGAAGAAGCCGGTGCTCGTCGCGGGCGACACGCCGACGTCCGACGGCTACATGCTGCTGAACGCGACCGACGTCGCGCGCGGCGGCGTGCGCGTGTGGGTGAACAAGAAGGACAAGCAGATGGCGCAGATCCGCGCGTGGTCGGAAGAAGCGGCCGCGCAGCAGAAATCGCTCGGCCTGCCGGTGACGGCGGACAAGAACTGGATCGTCGTGAAGCCCGACGCGATCCAGTAAGCGGGCAAGCGGGGGCGCGGCACGCGCCCCCGGCCGGATCAGCCCTCGCGCTCGTCGAGCAGCTTCAGCAGCCCGCGCAGCGCATGCGCGGCCGCCTGCGTGCGGATCTGTTCGCGGTCGCCCTTGAACACGAGCGTCTCGACGTCGGTATGCAGCCGGTTG
Organism: Burkholderia lata; assembly: GCF_902499335.1. GTDB lineage: Bacteria > Pseudomonadota > Gammaproteobacteria > Burkholderiales > Burkholderiaceae > Burkholderia > Burkholderia lata_B. The sequence goes on from NZ_CABVQK010000010.1 coordinate 52,840, forward strand.
CTCCAGCCGAACGACACGGTGCCGACCGGCTTCTTCTCGCTGCCGCCCGCCGGGCCGGCGATGCCGGTGACGGACAGCGCGACTTGCGCGCGGCTGTTGCGCAGCGCGCCTTCGGCCATCGCGCGCGCGACGGGCTCGCTGACGGCGCCGTGCTTGTCGATCAGGTCGGGCGGCACGCCGATCATCTCGATCTTGGCCTGGTTCGAGTACGTGACGAAGCCGCGCTCGAACCACTGGCTGCTGCCGGAGATGTCGGTGATCGCCGCGGCGATCATGCCGCCGGTGCAGGATTCGGCGGTGGCGAGCGTCAGGTGCTCGTCACGCAGCTTGTTGCCTGCGCGGATCGCAAGCTGGTGGACGACGGAATCGGTTGGCATGCGCGTCGGGAAACGGGAGTCGGGAAATCGGTCAGCCGACGACGGAGCGCCACAGGGCGATCACGAGCAGCGTCATGAACGCGGCGACCAGGTCGTCGACCATGATGCCGAGCCCGCCTTTCAGGCGGCGGTCGAAATAGCGAATCGGCGGCGGCTTGAGCATGTCGAAGAAGCGGAACGCGACGAACGTCCACAGCTGGCCGACGAAGGTCGCGGGCGTGACGAACAGCATCACGAGCCAGATCGCGACGATCTCGTCCCAGACGACGGCGCCCGGATCGGCCGTGCCCATCTTCCTCGCGGTGAAACCGGTGAGCCACGTGCCTGCCACGAAGCCGACCGCGATCAGCGCCCACCATTCGGGTACCGTCAGGTAGCGGTTGAGCACGACGAACGTGAGCCAGCCGAACAGCGAGCCGAACGTGCCGGGCATGATCGGCGCGAGCCCGCTGCCGAAGCCGAGCGACACGATGTGCGCCGGGTGCGACAGCATGAAGCGCGCGGTTGCGCGCTGCGGGGCGTTGCCGCCAGGTGCGGCGCCGGGCTCGGCCGCGGCGTGCGCGGGCGTCGGGTCAGTCTGCATGGAAGTGGTCGAAGCCGTGCAACGTGAGAGCGAGGGGCGCGCCGGCGGCGTCGCGCCACGCGATCGCGGGCTGCTCCGACGGCGCGGACAACGCGCGTATTGTACCGATCCGGGTGACCGCCACGCCGGCCGTCACGCCGGCCGCTTCGACCGCCGCGCGGGCCGCCGCCGGCGCGGTGAAGCAGAGTTCGTAGTCGTCGCCGCCCGCCAGCGTGCAGCGGCGCTGCACGTCGGGCGGCAGCGTCGCGAGCGCGGCCGAGCGCGGCACCGCGTCGGCATCGATCTCGGCGCGCACGTTCGAACGGGCCAGGATGTGCTGCAGGTCGCCGGCGAGGCCGTCCGAGATGTCGAGCGCCGCGTGCGCAACGCCCGCGAGCGCGAGGCCGAGCGCGATGCGCGGTTCGGGGCGCTCGAGCGCGCGCCGGAACGTGGCTGCTTCGTTCGCGCCGGCCGCCCATTCGCCACGCACGACGCCGAGGCCGGCGCGCGCATCGCCGAGCGTGCCGGACACCCAGACGTCGTCGCCGTCGCGCGCGGCGTCGCGGCGCAGCGCAGCGTCGGGCGCGACTTCGCCGAACACGGTCACGCACAGGTTCAGCGGGCCGCTCGTCGTGTCGCCGCCGATCAGCTCGCAGCCGTAGCGCTCGGCGAGCGCGAACAGCCCGTTGCTGAACGCTTCCAGCCACGCCGCGTCGGCCCGCGGCAGCGCGCATGCGAGCGTGAACGCGCGCGGCTCGGCGCCCATTGCCGCGAGGTCGGACAGGTTGACCGCGAGCGTCTTGTGGCCGAGCGCGTCGGGAGCGACGTCGGGGAAGAAGTGGCGGCCTTCCACCAGCATGTCGGTCGAAATGGCCAGCAATTTCCCGGATCGGGGCGTGATCAACGCGCAGTCGTCGCCGATGCCGAGCGTCGACGCACGGGCGCCCTGCGCGGCGCGGCGCGTGAAGAAGCGTTCGATCAGCGAAAACTCGGAGAGGGCGGCTGGCACGGCGGATGGATCCGAAACGATGGAAGGAACGGCATTGTACGAGGCGAACGGCGGCGTTCCTGCACCGTTCAGTACAATTTTGTCGCGGCTGTTGCACCCGAATCGCCGGTCTGGCGGCCGATGATTGGCGCTACAATGCCGTCGAAGAGTTATTCTAATCCGCCCGCCAAGAGACACATGTCTACTCAAGCCTCCTCCAAAGCCAAGCTCCGCGAAGCCGCGCTCGACTATCACGAATTCCCGACCCCCGGGAAAATCGCGATCGCCCCGACCAAGCAGATGATCAACCAGCGCGACCTCGCGCTCGCGTACTCGCCGGGTGTGGCATACGCGTGCGAGGAGATCGTCGAGAATCCGCTCAACGCGGCGCGTTTCACCGCGCGCAGCAACCTGGTCGGTGTGGTCACGAACGGTACGGCGGTGCTCGGTCTCGGCAACATCGGCCCGCTCGCGTCGAAGCCGGTGATGGAAGGCAAGGCGGTGCTGTTCAAGAAGTTCGCGGGCATCGACGTGTTCGACATCGAGCTGAACGAGTCCGACCCGCACAAGCTCGTCGACGTGATCGCCGCGCTGGAGCCGACCTTCGGCGGGATCAACCTGGAAGACATCAAGGCGCCGGACTGCTTCATCGTCGAGCGCGAAGCGCGCAAGCGGATGAAGATTCCGGTGTTCCACGACGACCAGCACGGCACCGCGATTGTCGTGGCCGCGGCCGTCACGAACGGGCTGAAGGTCGTCAACAAGGACATCAAGAAGGTCAAGCTCGTCGCGTCCGGCGCGGGTGCGGCCGCGCTCGCGTGTCTCGACCTGCTGGTCGACATCGGCCTGCCGATCGAGAACATCCTCGTGACCGACCTGGCCGGCGTGGTCTACAAGGGCCGCACCGAGCTGATGGACCCGGACAAGGAGCGTTTCGCCCGCGAAACGGAAGCACGGACGCTGGCCGAAGTGATCGACGGCGCGGACATCTTCCTCGGCCTGTCGGCTGCCGGCGTGCTGAAGCAGGAGATGGTGAAGGGCATGGCCGAGCGCCCGCTGATCCTCGCGCTCGCGAACCCGACGCCGGAAATCCTGCCGGAACTCGCGCTCGAAGTGCGCCCGGACGCGGTGCTGGCCACGGGCCGCACCGATTACCCGAACCAGGTCAACAACGTCCTGTGCTTCCCGTTCATCTTCCGCGGCGCGCTCGACGTCGGCGCGACGACGATCACGCGTGAAATGGAGATCGCGGCCGTCAACGCGATCGCCGAGCTCGCGCAGCACGAGCAGAGCGACATCGTCGCGACCGCATACGGCATCCAGGACCTGTCGTTCGGGCCCGAATACCTGATTCCGAAGCCGTTCGATCCGCGCCTGATCGTGAAGATCGCACCGGCCGTCGCGCAGGCCGCGATGGACGGCGGCGTCGCGACGCGCCCGATCGAGGACATGGAGGCGTACCGCGTCCACCTGCAGCAGTTCGTGTACCACAGCGGCACGACGATGAAGCCGATCTTCCAGATCGCGCGCGCCGCGCCGGAAGAGAAGAAGCGCGTTGTATTCGCGGAAGGCGAAGAAGAGCGCGTGTTGCGTGCCGTTCAGATCATCGTCGACGAAAAACTCGCGAAACCGATCCTGATCGGCCGCCCGTCGGTGATCGAGCACCGTATCCAGCGCTACGGCCTGCGCCTGACGCCGGGTACCGACTTCACGGTCGTCAACACCGAGCACGACGAGCGCTACCGCGACTTCTGGCAGACGTACTACAAGATGATGGCGCGCAAGGGCATCAGCGAGCAGCTCGCGCGCGTCGAGATGCGCCGCCGCACGACGCTGATCGGCTCGATGCTGGTGAAGAAGGGCGAGGCGGACGGGATGATCTGCGGCACGATCAGCACCACGCACCGCCACCTGCACTTCATCGACCAGGTGATCGGCAAGCGCCCGGGCTGCAGCGTGTACGCGGCGATGAACGGCCTGGTGCTGCCGGGCCGCCAGATTTTCCTCGTCGACACGCACGTGAACGTCGATCCGACCCCGGAAGAGCTGGCCGAGATCACGATCATGGCCGCGGAAGAAGTGCGCCGCTTCGGCATCGAGCCGAAGGTCGCGCTGCTGTCGCACTCGAATTTCGGCACGAGCAACGCACCTTCGGCGAAGAAGATGCGCGATACGCTCGCGATCCTGCAGGAACGTGCACCGGAGCTCAAGGTTGACGGCGAGATGCACGGCGACGTCGCGCTCGACGCGGCGCTGCGCAAGGAAATCCTGCCGGAATCGACGCTGGAAGGCGAAGCGAACCTGCTGATCCTGCCGAACATCGACGCCGCGAACATCGCGTACAACCTGCTGAAGACGGCCGCGGGCAACAACATCGCGATCGGGCCGATCCTGCTGGGCGCGGCGCAGCCGGTGCACGTGCTGACCGAATCGGCGACCGTTCGCCGCATCGTCAACATGGCCGCGCTGCTGGTCGCCGACGTGAACGCCACGCGCTGAGCCAAAACGAACGCGCCAGGCCGGTCGAACCGGCCTGGCGCGTCGGGCGAAATTGTAAACAAAAGCAAAAAGAGGCGTGCCCGCAATGGGCACGCCGCGGGCAGGGCGCAAACGCGCTTCCCTCAAGCAACATCAGCATCTCTCTCCACTCAGCGTAGCGGCGTGGCAAGGAGGCAGAGTCTTGCCATGCCAGAGATGCCGTCTGCATTTTATCCCGTGTAAGATAAATGTAGTGTGATTTCGGTAAAAAATGCACAATTCCGGGTATCACTGGTCTTTCGATTCCCAAACGGACATTGATTCGCGCGGCCAATAACGCTACGCTAACGCCTTTGTTGGTCGTCAACTACTTGATTTAACAGCGGGAACCCTGGTTCATGGCACGCAAGTGGCTCCGCAACGGCGCGCTCGCGTCCGTCTTCGCGATGTTCGCGATGGGTATCGTCGGCACGCCGACGGGCAGTCTGGTTTCCGCCGCTTACGCACGGGAGGCCGTTCCGGCCGACGTGGCGGCGAGCGGGCTCGATACGATTCCGACCGCCCGTCTTCCGCGCGAGGCCGTGACCACGCTGGGCCTGATCGGCGCTGGCGGTCCCTATCCGTACGAGAAAGACGGCGTCGTGTTTGGCAACCGCGAGCGGATCCTGCCAAAAGCGAAGCGCGGCTACTACCATGAGTACACGGTACCGACGCCGCGTGCCCGCAATCGCGGCGCGCGCCGGATCGTCTGTGGCGGGCCATTGCGCCGGATCGACAACTGTTATTACACGGGCGACCACTACAACAGTTTTAAACGTATTGTTGAATGACTTCGGGACGAATGGCATGAGCGACTCCATCTACGCGCACGAAACGGCGGCGGCGGAACTGTTCGCAGCCGGCGACGGCAATCTGTTTCAGCGCGTGATCCAACTGCACGCGGCGGCACAGGCTGGCGGCACGCCGGAGCAACAGGAAGCCGAGCCCGGGCTTTCATCGAACGAGGAGCCTATGAGCCTTTTCACGACCGTGCGACCCAATCTCGTGCAGTCGATCCGCGCGTTCCGCGTGCAGGATCTCGCCGACGAAGCCGGCCGGCTCGGCCAGCATTTCCTGTATGCGTATTGCGGCGCCGCGCAGTCGAAGCAGGAAGTGATGGAAACGATCGCGACGTCGTTCCTGTTCCCGAAGCATTTCGGGAAGAACTACGACGCGCTGTACGACTCGCTGACCGACCTCGTCGCGAAGGCTGGCGCGCAGCCCGGTTTCGTGATCGTCCTGGAAGGGCTGCCGATCGCGCAGAAGTTCGACAAGGAAGGGCGCGAGACGCTGCTCGACGTGTTCCGCGAGGCGGCCGAATTCTGGGCCGAGCGCAAGGTCGCGTTCCGCGTGTTCTACTCGTTCGCGTAAGCGCATGTCGGCCAGCGGCCGATCCGCCGAACACCCCCTGAAAGCCCGCTTCGAGCGGGCTTTTTTGCGCCCACGCGATGCGCGCGGGCCGGTGCGGCGCGTCGCTCGCTGACATCGACCTTTCATCGGGCACTTTTTTTCGAGACAATCTCGGTCGGCCCGGCCGCGGCAGCCGCCGCATCGGGCGCATACAACAAACCATCGAGAGAGGGCTGTCTTCCCATGAATATTTCCCGTTCCGCACGCGCCGTCGTGCTGCCCCTGCTGGTCGCGGCGGGCGCCGCGCACGCCGCGCCGCTTACGCCTGAGCAGACCGTCGACCTCTATATCGGCGCACTCGTCAACGGCGACGTGTCGAAAGCCCGCGAGTTCAACGACGCCGTACGTGCGAGTTACAGCGGCAAGGACGCGCTCGACATCGACGTGCTGTCGAAGATGGGCGATTCGATGCGCAAGGACATGGCCGAAGGCATGCTGGCGCCGATGCCGCCGAAGGCGAGTGCCGCATTGCGTCCGTCGGTCGAGAGCATGGCCGCGGCCTATCAGCGTGCGGTCAATCGCTCGGAGTGCAAGGCAACCGGGTCGTCGCAACGACCGAACTCGGCTGTCGAGGGCCACACGGTCGCGACGGTCGAATTCTCGTGCCGCGTGCCGGATGCGGGGCCGGGCGGGAAGGCGCTCGAGGCGAAGCTTGGCCCCAACCGGCGCCTGAAGAACGATGCGGCACGCGTTGCCGCGTTCAAGGCGGTCTTCTCCGGCATCGCGCAGGTTCTGGACGACGCGCCGGTGACGCGCCCGGCGACGGGCAAGATCGACGTTTACAGCCTGGAGGCGGGTGGCTGGACGACCGGAAGCCCGCAAGACGTGCTGACGCCGGTGCTCGATACGTTGTCCGATTCGATGCCGCACGGCTCGTCGAGCGACAAGTAAGTCGCGATAGCCCCCGCGTCGAAACGCGCCGCATTCCTGCGGTGATGCCGGCCGCTTATCGTGCGGTCACGGAGGTGTCGCGCTGCCTGACGGCGGCACGACTCTTGGTCACCACCCGCCCCAGCGCGCCGCGAGCGCCGCGAGCACGGCCGCGCCGGCCGTCTCGGTGCGCAGCACGCGGGGCCCGAGCGACAGCGCGGTGAACCCGCGTGCGCGTGCCGCATTTTCCTCGTCGGGCGACAGCCCGCCTTCCGGCCCGATCAGCAGCGTGACGGTTGCGGCCGGCGGCGCGTCGGGCAGCGACGCGAACGGGATGCTCGCGCGCGGCGACAGCAGCAGCCGCAGTTCGCCTTCGGCCGGCGAGGCCGGCAGCGTATCGAGCCACGCGTTGAAGCTGGCTACCGGCGCGACGTCGGGCACGCGGTTTCGCCCGCATTGCTCGCACGACGCGCGCACGACGCCGCGCCAGTGCGCGACGCGCTTGTCCGCGCGCTCGCCGGCGAGCTTCACGACACCGCGCGCGGTCGACAGCGGCACGACCGCCGCCACGCCGAGCTCGACGGCCTTCTCGATCACCCAGTCCATCTTGTCGCCGCCGGCGATGCCTTGCGCGAGCGTCACGCGATAGGGCGGCTCGGCTTCGGCCGGTTCGAACGTGTCGATCTGCGCGAGCGCGCTGCGCTTGTCGATCTCGACGAGCCGCGCGCGGTACTGGCCGCCGGTGCCGTCGAACAGCGCGAGCACGTCGCCGGGCTGCAGGCGCAGCACCTGCGCGTGGCGCGCGACATCGGCCGGCAACGCGAGCGTGGCGTCGGCGCGCAGTGCCGCGTCGACGAAAAAGCGCGGCACGGCCGCGGTGGTGGTGGCTTCGTTCATGCGTGTAGCGGTTTGGGTCATGCGTCGAGGCGGTGTCCGAGTGCCCACCGGTAGCCGTCGAGATCCTCGATCTGTGCGAACCGGTCGCCCCAGAACTGATCCTGCGGCGGGCTCAGCGATTTCGCGCCCGCGTCGAGCGCGCGCTGCCAGGTGGCGTCGACGTCGTCGACATACAGGTAGAACGATTGCGGCGCGGTGGCGTTCGCGCTCTTCGGCGTGAGCGCGGTCGAGCCGAACGCACCCTCGGGCGCGAACATCACGATCAGCTGGCCGCGGTAGGCCATCTCGACGTGCATGATCGCGCCGTCCTCGTCGTGCACGTCGCGCAGCTCGAAGCCGAATGCGGCCTTGAAGAAATCGATGGCCGCGCGCGCGTTGCGTACGGCCAGGTAGGGCGTCAACCAAGGCACGTTGGCCGGACGTGGATCGGTCATGAAAATCTCCTGTGTGGGCGCTTCGGCGCTTGCGCTGATTCCATGCTTCGGCGTTCGTTCAGGGGGCGTCGCGGCGTCCGGGGCGTTTCGCCCCGGTGCCGGACATCACGAATCCTGCGAAGTCGCGATGAAAAAACGGAGCGAGGCGGCCGCGCGGACGCTCAGCGGCGGACACCCAGTGTATCGCGCAGCGCGCACGGCAGGGCAAAGAGGGACGCATGCAGCCGCGCGTCGTAGTAGCGCAAGCCCTGGACGCGGCGGGCGGCGAGCCGTTCGTCGATGTCGTGTGCGAACAGCGCGGCCGCGTCGAGCGTGTCGCTCGCGATCGCCATCAGCCACTGCGAGCCATAGAGCGGCACGTGCGCGGACAGCGGATCGACGACCGCGAAGCTCGCGCGCAGGTCGTCGAGCAGCGCGGCGATGCGCGCCGCGTGGAATACCGGCGAGCCGAGATGTATCGAGATCGCACCGCACGGCGCGAGGATCCGCTTGAGCCGGGCGTAGAACGCACGCGTATAGAGGCCGGCCGCCGGCGAATCGGGCGGCGTGAGGTCGAACACGACGAGATCGAAATGCTCGACGGTCGAATCGACGAAATGCGCGGCGTCGCCGATCACGACCTCGACACGCGGGTCGTCGAGCGCGCCCTGGTGCACGTCGTCGAGATAACGGCGCGCCATCCCGACCACCTCGTCGTCGAGTTCCGCGATCACGATCCGCTCGATGCACGCATGCTTGAGCAACTGACGCGCCGCGCCGCCGTCGCCGCCGCCGAGCACGAGCGCCCGGCGCGGCGACGGATGCGCGAGCGCGGCCGGGTGCGTCATGCACTCGTGATAGACGTACTCGTCGCCGACCGACGTCATCGGCCGGCCGTCCAGCGTGAACAGGCGGCCGAGCTGCGGGGTTTCCCAGACCTCGATCTGCTGGTGCGGCGACGCGACGTGCGCGAGGCGCCGGGCGTTCGGGAAGCCGTAGGCGGAGTCGGGCGTAGGGTGGAAGAGAAGAGTCGTGCTCACGGGCGGGCCACTCCGGGCAGGCAGTTCCGACGTCTGAATTATAGGAGGCGGGCGGTTTGACGGAAAACCGTGCCGGAACACTACTCGCCGACAAGGGAAATGTCAGCCCATCTGTTAAAATGACGAGCTTTGCAGCCCCGTCCGTAGGCTCCGTCCGCTTCGCGTCCGTCAGGCGCCGCACCGCGCGCCGGGAACGATTGACGCTCGAGCTTCCGGATGCCGCCGTGCCCCCGTTTCCTCGACTCGTTCTCCGGACTCGACATGACGACTTCGTCTCCCGCCTCCACCACCCTGATGGCCAACGCGATCCGTGCGCTCGCGATGGACGCCGTTCAGCAAGCGAACTCCGGCCACCCCGGCATGCCGATGGGCATGGCCGAAATCGGCGTCGCGCTCTGGTCGCGCCATCTGAAACACAACCCGACGAACCCGCACTGGGCGGACCGCGACCGCTTCGTGCTGTCGAACGGCCATGGCTCGATGCTGCTGTACTCGCTGCTGCACCTGACCGGCTACGATCTGCCGATGGAAGAGCTGAAGAACTTCCGCCAGCTGCACTCGAAGACGCCGGGCCACCCGGAATACGGCATCACGCCGGGCGTCGAGACGACCACCGGCCCGCTCGGCCAGGGTCTCGCGAACGCGGTCGGCATGGCACTCGGCGAAGCGCTGATGGCCGACGAGTTCAACCGTGACGGTGCGAAGATCGTCGATCACCACACGTACGTGTTCCTCGGCGACGGCTGCCTGATGGAAGGCATCTCGCACGAAGCCTGCTCGCTCGCCGGCACGCTGAAGCTGAACAAGCTGATCGCGCTGTACGACGACAACGGCATCTCGATCGACGGCGACGTCGTCAACTGGTTCCACGACGATACCCCGAAGCGTTTCGAAGCCTACGGCTGGAACGTGATCCCGAACGTGAACGGCCATGACGTCGACGCGGTCGACGCGGCCATCGCGAAGGCGAAGCTGTCGGACAAGCCGACGCTGATCTGCTGCAAGACGGTGATCGGCCAGGGCGCGGCGACCAAGGCCGGCGGCCACGACGTGCACGGCGCGGCGCTCGGCGCGGAAGAAATCGCGAAGACGCGCGAAGCGCTCGGCTGGACGTGGGCGCCGTTCGTGATTCCGCAGGAAGTCTATGCGGCATGGGACGCGAAGGAAGCCGGCAAGCGCGCGGAAACCGAATGGGACGCGAAGTTCGCTGCATATCGCGCCAAGTTCCCGGCAGAAGCCGCCGAATTCGAGCGCCGGATGGCCAACCAGCTGCCGGCCGACTGGGCCGAGAAGGCTGCGGCGATCATCGCCGGCGCGAACGAGCGCGGCGAGACGGTGGCGACCCGCAAGGCATCGCAGCAGGCGATCGAAGGTCTGGCTGCCGCGCTGCCCGAGCTGCTCGGCGGCTCGGCCGACCTGACCGGCTCGAACCTGACCAACTGGAAGGCGTCGAAGGCCGTCCGTGCGAATCCGGAAGGCCCGGGCGTCCAGCTGGGCAACCACATCAACTACGGCGTGCGCGAATTCGGCATGAGCGCCGCGATCAACGGCCTCGCGCTGCACGGCGGCCACAAGCCGTTCGGCGGCACGTTCCTGACGTTCTCCGACTACAGCCGCAACGCGCTGCGCGTGGCCGCGCTGATGAAGCTGCCGTCGATCTTCGTGTTCACGCACGATTCGATCGGCCTCGGCGAAGACGGCCCGACGCACCAGTCGATCGAGCACGTGTCGAGCCTGCGCCTGATCCCGAACCACGACGTGTGGCGTCCGGCCGACACGGTCGAAACGGCCGTCGCATGGACGCACGCGGTTGCAGCCGACCGTCCGTCGAGCCTGATCTTCAGCCGCCAGAACCTGGCATTCAATCCGCGTACCGATGCGCAGATCGCGAACATCGACAAGGGCGGCTACGTGCTGAAGGACTGGGACGAAGAGATCGTCGCGCGCAAGATCATCCTGATCGCGACGGGCTCGGAAGTCGAACTCGCGATGAAGGCCGTCGAGCCGCTCGCGCAGCAAGGCATCGCGGCACGCGTCGTGTCGATGCCGTCGACCAACGTGTTCGACCGCCAGGACGCCGAGTACCGTGAGCGCGTGCTGCCGCAGGGCGTGCGCCGCGTCGCGATCGAAGCGGGCGTGACGGCCTTCTGGCACAAGTACGTCGGCCTCGAAGGCGGCGTCGTCGGGATCGACACGTTCGGTGAATCGGCGCCGGCCGGCGTGCTGTTCAAGTACTTCGGCTTCACCGTCGAGCACGTCGTCGAGACCGCCAAGGCCGTGCTGGCCTAAAAGCATACGCGACGCGCGCTACCCCTCGCGCGCGTCGCACCGTGAAGCTGCACGAAACGAATTTTTTTCAGCCATCAGGAGATAGACCATGACGATTCGCGTCGCAATCAACGGCTACGGCCGCATCGGCCGCAACACGCTGCGCGCGTTCTACGAGAACGGCAAGAAGCACGACATCGAGATCGTCGCGATCAACGATCTGGGCGATGCGAAGACCAACGCGCACCTGACCCAGTACGACACCGCGCACGGCAAGTTCCCGGGTGAAGTGTCGGTCGACGGCGATTACCTCATCGTGAACGGCGACAGGATCCGCGTGCTGGCGAACCGCAACCCGGCCGAACTGCCGTGGGGCGAGCTCGGTGTCGACATCGTGATGGAGTGCACGGGCTTCTTCACGACGAAGGAAAAGGCGAGCGCGCACCTGAAGGGCGGCGCGAAGAAGGTGATCATCTCGGCGCCGGGCGGCAAGGACGTCGACGCAACGATCGTCTACGGCGTGAACCACAACGTGCTGAAGGCCGAGCACACCGTCATCTCGAACGCATCGTGCACGACGAACTGCCTCGCACCGCTCGTCAAGCCGCTGCACGACAAGATCGGCCTCGAAACGGGCCTGATGACGACGATCCACGCTTACACCAACGACCAGGTGCTGACGGACGTCTATCACGAAGACCTGCGCCGCGCGCGTTCGGCCACGCACAGCCAGATCCCGGCGAAGACGGGTGCTGCTTCGGCGGTTGGCCTGGTGCTGCCGGAACTGAACGGCAAGCTCGACGGCTACGCGATCCGCGTCCCGACGATCAACGTGTCGATCGTCGACCTGTCGTTCATCGCGAAGCGCGACACGACGGTCGAGGAAGTCAACGCGATCATGAAGGAAGCATCGGAAGGCGCGCTGAAGGGCATCCTCGGCTACAACACCGCACCGCTGGTGTCGATCGACTTCAACCACAACCCGGCTTCGTCGACGTTCGACGCAACGCTGACCAAGGTGTCGGGCCGCCTCGTGAAGGTGTCGAGCTGGTACGACAACGAGTGGGGTTTCTCGAACCGCATGCTGGATACGGCTGTCGCGTTCGCGAACGCGAAGTAATCCCGCACGTTGCGCGGCCGCCGCAAGGCGGCCTGCGTAGCGAACGAGCCCGGCCCGGTTTTCCGGCCGGGCTTTTTTATTGTCCGCCGTTATTGCTTGATGCCGCCGTCACCTGCTCGAGCGCGGTGACGAACGCGCGCTTCAGCGGGCTGTCGAGATCGGTCCACGCGAGACCGATGCCGGTGCGGTGCCCGGCCAGGTCGAGCGGCCGCGCGAGCACGTTCGGCGGCAGTGCGCTGGCGGCTTCCGCCGGAATCAGCCCGATGCCCATCCCCGCCGCGACGAGCGCGAGCATCGTCGTGAACTCCCCGAACTCCTGCGCGATTTCGAGCGTCGTGCCCGCGCGGCTCAGCGCGAGCAGCATGTCGTCGTGAAAGCCCGGCGCGTAGCGGCGCGCGAGCACGAACGCGGGCTGGCCGCGCAGCGCGGCCGGTGAGATCGCATCGTGTGCGGCGAGCGGATGGTCGAGCGGCAGCGCGACGACGAAGCCTTCCTCGAGCACCACGCGCGTGTCGATGCCCGCATACGCGGCCGGCAGTCGGATCATCCCGAAATCGATCCGCCGGTCGCGCAGCGCGGCGATCTGGTCGGGCGTCGGCATGTCCTTCAGTTCGAGCGTGATCAGCGGATAGCGCTCGCGCATCGTACGCAGCACGGCCGGCAGCAGCGTAGGCAGCACCGACGACACGAACGCGATCCGCAGCGTGCCGATCTCGCCGCGACTCGACAGCCGCGCCATCTGTTCCGCGCGCGCGGCCTGCTGCAGCGTGGCGCGCGCTTCGGGCAGGAACACGCGCCCCGTATCGCTCAGTTCGACCTTGTGCCGGTCGCGCTCGAACAGGCGCGCGCCGAGTTCTTCCTCGAGCGCCTTGATCTGCATGCTCAGCGCGGGCTGCACGATGAACAGGCGCTGCGCGGCGCGCCCGAAATGCAGCTCTTCCGCGAGCGTGACGAAGGCGCGCAATTGCTTGAGTTCCATGGGCGGCGGGCAGGCGAGGGCGGTAATCAGGTTTCATGATAACCGGATCAAAAAAGACCATTGGCGCGACGCCCGGCCAGCAGCCGAAGATACCGTCAACGCGAGACCGGCCGCGATGGGCCGCCGGCTCGACTGGCACGAGGAGACACGCATGACCAACGCGCTTGAACGGTTCCGCCTCGACGGCCGCCGCGCACTGATTACCGGTTCCGGACGCGGGATCGGGCTGACGCTCGCCCGCGGGCTGGCCGAAGCGGGGGCGGCGATCGTCATCAACGATCGCAATGAGGAGAAGGCCGCGACGCTCGTGCGGCACCTGCGCGAGGAAGGCTTCACGGCCGACTACGCGGTATTCGACGTCGCCGAGCACGCGCAGGTGCGCGCGGCGATCGACGATTTCGAGGCGCGCGTCGGCGCGATCGACATCCTCGTGAACAACGCGGGCATCCAGCGCCGCGCGCCGCTCGACGCGTTCGAACCGGACGACTGGCATGCGCTGATGCGCGTGAACCTCGACGGCGTGTTCAACGTCGCGCAGGCCGTCGCGCGGCACATGATTGCGCGCGGCCGCGGCAAGATCATCAACATCTGCTCGGTGCAGAGCGAGCTCGCGCGGCCGACGATCGCGCCGTATGCGGCGACCAAGGGCGCGGTGCGGATGCTGACGAAAGGGATGTGCGCCGACTGGGCGCGCCACGGCATCCAGGCGAACGGCCTTGCGCCCGGCTATTTCGAAACCGAACTCAACCGCGCGCTGGTCGACGATGCGGCGTTCTCGGACTGGTTGTGCAAACGCACGCCGGCCGGCCGCTGGGGGCGCGTCGACGAGCTGTGCGGCGCGGCGATCTTCCTCGCATCGGCCGCGTCCGATTTCGTGAACGGCCAGACGCTGTTCGTCGACGGCGGCCTGACCAGCGCCGTCTGAGCGGCGGCGTGCCCGCGCCGTGCGCGGAGCGCCGTTGCGCCGGCTGAGGCCGGCATCCGAATTCCCAGAAGAGCCCGCCGCACGAGCGGGCCGATGTCCCGGTCGCACGACACGCGGCCGGGTTCCGGAACGGAAGGCAGGAGACAGGAGACAACGATGGATCGCATTTCCCCGCCGCCCGCGCGGCACGATGCAGGGTCCGGCGCGCCGGGCGGGACCGCCGGGCGCCGCGGCGTCGACACGAAGCAGCTCAACCGCGCGGCATGGACCTGCTTGCTCGGCAGCGCGCTCGAATACTACGATTTCGCGTTGTACACGCTCGCGTCCGCGCTGGTGTTCGGGCCGCTGTTCTTTCCCACGCAGACTGCCGAGATGCGGCTGATCGCGAGCTTCGGCACCTACTTCGTCGGCTTCGCGGTGCGCCCGCTCGGCGGCGTCGTGTTCGGCGTGCTCGGCGACCGCATCGGCCGCAAGTTCGTGCTGACCGCGACGGTACTGCTGATGGGTGTCGCGAGCACGCTGATCGGCGTGCTGCCGACCTTCGCGACGGCCGGCTACTGGGCGCCCGCGCTGCTGATCCTGCTGCGCATCATGCAGGGCCTCGGTGCCGGCGCGGAACAGGCCGGCGCCGCGGTGCTGATGACCGAATATGCGCCGCCGGGCAAGCGCGGCTTCTATGCGTCGCTGCCGTTCCTCGGCATCCAGCTCGGCACGGTGCTGGCGGCGGCCGTCTATTTCCTGCTGCTCGCGAACATCGATCGCGTGACGGACGGCTGGGGCTGGCGCGTGCCGTTCCTGTTCAGCGCGGTGATCGTCGCGGTCGGGATCTACATGCGCGTGCGGCTGCACGAGTCGCCGACCTTCGTGCGGCTCGAGAAGCGTGCGCAGGTGTCGGCGAATCCGCTGAAGAGCGCCGTGCAGCATTCGAAGCGCTCGTTGCTGATCGGCATCGGCCTGCGGATGGCCGAGAACGGCGGCTCGTCGATCTACCAGGCGCTCGCGGTCAGCTATCTCGCCGGCGTGATCGGGATGAAGGGGCCGATCGGCGCGCTCGCGCTGGTGTGCGCGGCGACCGTCGGCGCGTGCACGGTGCCGCTGGCCGGCTGGCTGAGTGACCGCTTCGGCCGTGTGCGCGTGTATCGCACGTTCGCGTGGCTGCAGCTCGCGCTCGCATTTCCGGTGTGGTGGATCTTCAGTCACGGCAACGTGGTCGCGAGCGTGATCGCGATCTCGGTTGCGCAGGGCTTCGCGAACTGGGGGATGCTCGGCGCGCAGGCCGCGCTGCTGCCCGAACTGTTCGGCGCGCGCCATCGCTACATGGGCGTGTCGTTCTCACGTGAAGTATCGGCGGTGCTCGCGGGCGGGATTGCACCGCTCGTCGGCGCGACGATCATCGCGACAGTGATCGCGCTGCACGGCGGCGACCACGCGGCCGGCGTGCGCGCGTGGGTGCCGATCGCCGCGTACCTGGTGCTGCTGACGCTGATCACGCTGTTCACGACGTCGCGGATGCCGGAAACGCTGAACCGCGATCTCGACGATCCGCTCGACGCGGCACAGGCGGCGCCGGCACCGGACGCCGATTCGCTCGCGCGGCACGCATGAACGGGCCGGGCGGCTGACGCGGCCCGGCACGCTTTCGCATTCAACTTATCTCGACAGGAGCAAGCGCAGATGGCGCACGAATCGACCCAGCGGCCCGAACTGCTGATGACGGGCCCTTACCAGCCGTGGGACGACGCATGGCTGTCGGCCGGCTACGACGTCCACCGGCTGTGGGAGGCCGCCGACCGTGCGGCATTCCTCGCCGAACACGGCGCCGGCGTGCGCGCGATCGCGACGCGCGGCGATCTCGGCGCGAATGCCGAGCTGATCGCCGCGCTGCCGAAGCTCGAGATCATCTCGTGCTACGGCGTCGGCACCGATGCGATCGATCTCGCCGCCGCGCGCGAGCGCGGCATCCGCGTGACGAATACGCCCGACGTGCTGACCGGCGATGTGGCCGATCTCGGCGTCGGGCTCGCGCTCGCGATGCTGCGCCGCATCGGTGCCGGCGACGCATACGTGCGCTCCGGCGCATGGCGCGACGGCGACATGCCGCTCGTCACGCGGCTCTACGGCAAGCGCGTCGGCGTGGTCGGCTTCGGCCGGATCGGCACGACGATCGCGCGCCGGCTGTCCGGCTTCGACGTCGAGCTCGGCTACTTCGACGTCGCGCCGCGCGCGGACAGCCCGCACCGCTTCTTCGGCGATCTTGCGGAGCTGGCCGGCTGGTGCGACCTGCTGATCGTCACGCTCGCGGGCGGGCCGACGACGCGTCACCTCGTCGACGCGGCCGTGCTCGATGCGCTCGGGCCGCAAGGCTACCTGGTGAACGTGTCGCGCGGCACGACCGTCGACGAACCGGCGCTGCTCGACGCACTCGAGCGCAATGCGATCGCCGGCGCCGCGCTCGACGTGTTCTGGAACGAGCCGCGCATCGACCCGCGTTTCCTCGCGTTGCCGAACGTGCTGCTGCAGCCGCACCATGCGAGCGGTACGATCGAGACGCGCCAGGCGATGGGCTGGCTCGTGCGCGACAACCTTGCCGCGCACTTCGCCGGCGAGCCGCTGGTCACGCCGGTCGTCTGAGGAGGCTGTCATGCGTATGCGTTGCATGTGTGTCGTGATCCACGGGCCGAACGACCTGCGGGTGGAAGAGCAGGACGCAGGCGAGATCGGCCCGGGCCAGGTGCGCGTCGATGTCGCGATGGGCGGCATCTGCGGCTCCGATCTCCATTACTTCCGGCACGGTGGCTTCGGTGCGATCCGGCTGCAGCAGCCGATGGTGCTCGGCCACGAGGTGGCCGGCACGGTCGCGGAAGTGGCGCCGGACGTGACGTCGGTGAAGGTCGGCGATCGCGTCGCGGTCAATCCGAGCCGGCCGTGCGGCGCGTGCCGCTACTGTCTCGAAGGGCTGCCGAACCAGTGTCTCGACATGCGCTTCTACGGCAGCGCGATGCGGATGCCGCACGTGCAGGGCGCGTTCCGCAACGCGCTCGTGTGCGACGCGGTGCAGTGCGTGAAGGTCGCCGATCACGTGCCGCTGTCGCTCGCGGCGCTCGCCGAACCGTTCGCGGTCGGGCTGCATGCGGTGTCGCGCGCGGGCCCGCTGATCGGCAAGCGCGTGCTCGTGTCGGGCTGCGGGCCGATCGGCGTGCTGGCGGTTGCGGCGGCGCGCGTGCACGGCGCGGCGGAGATCGTCGCGACCGACGTGGTCGAGGCGCCGCTGGAAGTGGCGAGCGCGCTCGGCGCCGACCGCACGATCAATGCGGCAGCCGATTCCGGATGGGTCGAGCGCTACAGTGCCGACAAGGGCACGTTCGACGTGATGATCGAGTGTTCGGGCAATGCGCGTGCGCTGCGCGACGGGCTGGACGTGATGCGCCCGCGCGGGGTCGTCGTGCAGCTCGGGCTCGGCGGCGACGTCAGCCTGCCGCAGAACGTCGTGGTCGCGAAGGAGTTGTCGATCTGCGGATCGTTCCGCTTCCACGCGGAGTTTGCGCTCGCGGTGCAACTGATCAATGCGGGGCGCGTCGACCTGCGGCCGGCCGTCACGCGCGTGTTCCCGATGCGTGACGCGAATCTCGCGTTCGAACTGGCCGGCGACCGGCAGCGCGCGATGAAGGTGCTGATCGATTTCGCGGACGAGGCGGCGTAGCGGTCACGGTCACGCGCTGGCGCGAGGCGGTCACGACGCCATCGGAAAAAAGGCACGCCCGCGATTCGCGGGGCGTGCCTTTTTTCATGGTGACGAGGAATTGGCTGACTGCATTACTGCGTGACCTGCCGCACGCCGACGCGCTGCGACGCGAGCCACAACGCGATCAGCACGCCCGCGAGCCCCGCGCCCGCGATGCACATGCCGCGCCAGCCGTCGATGCCGTACGCGACGCTGGCCGCGAACGACCCGAACGCGCCGCCGA
The DNA here is from genome assembly GCF_902499335.1 of Burkholderia lata. GTDB lineage: Bacteria > Pseudomonadota > Gammaproteobacteria > Burkholderiales > Burkholderiaceae > Burkholderia > Burkholderia lata_B. Next base: position 71,171 of record NZ_CABVQK010000010.1, read on the forward strand.
TGAAGTAGCTCGTCAGGTAGATCGTCGTCACGCGGCTGCGCGCGTTGCCGGCCAGCGCATAGATCACGCTCTGGTTCGAGATGTGCATGCCCTGCACGCCGACGTCGAGCAGCAGGATGCCGGCGATCAGTGCCGCGAGCGAGTGCGCGCCGGTCGCGATCAGCGCGAACGACCCGAGCACGGCCGCCGCGAACAGCCCCGTCGCCGCATTGCCGTGCCCGCGATCGACGAGCCGGCCGGCCGACGTCGCTGCGAGCGCACCGACCGCGCCGACGATCCCGAACAGGCCGATCTGGCCTTCGGAATAGCTGTACGGCGGCTGGCTCAGCAGGAACGTGAGGCCCGTCCACAGCAGGCTGAAGCACGCGAACACGAGTGCGCCGTAAGTGGAGCGCAGCGCGATCAGCGGTTGCGCGCGCACCAGCGCGACGAGCGACTTCATCAGCGCCGCATAGTCGAGGCGCGCGTCGCGCCGATCCTTCGGCAGCTTCGCGGCGAGCACGGCGGTCAGCGCCGCCACCATCACCGCGGCGATGCCGTACACCGCACGCCAGCCGAACCCGTCGGCGATCGCACCGGCCGCGACGCGCGCAAGCAGGATGCCGAGCAGCAGCCCGCTCATCACGGTGCCGACGGCGCGGCCGCGCGAGCGTGCATCGGCGAGCGACGCGGCGAATGGCACCAGCAGCTGCGTCGAACAGGTGACGAAGCCGACCGCGACGTTCGCGACGACGAACATCGTGAAGTTCGTGCTGAACGTGACCGCGATCAGCGCGACGACGTTGAGCATCAGCAGCCGCACGATCAGCGTATGACGGTTGACCGCGTCGCCGAGCGGAACGATCAGCAGCAGGCTCGCCGCGTAGCCGAGCTGCGTCAGCGTGACGAGATAGCCGAGCTCGGTCGGTGCACGCCCGAAGCTGCGCGCGATCGCGGCGAGCAGCGGCTGCGCGTAGTAGATGTTGCCGATGACGATGCCGCACGCGCAGGCGAACAGCAGCGTCATGCCGCGGGTCAGGGGAGGATGGGTGTCGTGATGCGGTTCCATGGTCGCGAAAAACAGCGGCGCCGGCCGGCGGCACGGGGCCGTCGGTTGCGCGGGGTGACGGAAATCGGGGCCGGCGTCGACGGATCGGCGGTGAGCCGATGCGCGCCGGGCGGATCGCGGCCGGGCCCGGATCGGGCGGGCGGCGGATCGTCGTGCGGCGGGCGGAGGCAGGGCGGGCCCGGGCGGGCCGTTCCGGTGCGGTGACAGCGGTAATGCACGGGAACGGATGTGCGTATGATGCGGGAATCGAACCATAGCGTCCAAGACTGGATCGTTATGGTCTTCATTGGTAAAACCAATACATCGGCCGTCATGCTACTCCGCCACATCCGCTATTTCCTGGCCGTCGCCGAGCAGCGCAGTTTCACGCGCGCGGCCGACGCGCTGCACGTATCGCAGCCGACGCTGTCGCAGCAGGTGCGCCAGCTCGAGGAAACGCTCGGCGTGCAACTGTTCGACCGCTCGGGCCGCACGGTGCAGCTCACCGAGTTCGGCGAGGTCTATGCGCGCCATGCGCGCGCCGCGCTGCACGAGCTCGATACGGGGCAGCGCGCGTTGCACGACGTCGCCGATCTCGGCAGCGGGTCGTTGCGGCTCGCGATGATGCCGACCTTCGCGGCCTACCTGAGCGGCTCGCTGATCGACGCGTTCCATGCCGACTATCCGAACGTCGCGCTGACGATCGACGCGATGCCGCAGGAACGCATCGAGGCGCTGCTCGCCGACGACCGGCTCGACGCGGGCTTCGCGTTCATGCCGCCGCGCGCGCCGGACATCGACGCGCTGCCGCTGTGGGACGAGCCGCTCGCGCTCGTGACGGGCCGCACGCACCGTCTCGCGCGACGCCGCCGCGCACTGACGCCGGCCGAGCTCGGCGGCGAGCCGCTGGTGCTGCTGAGCCGCGCGTTCGCGACGCGCGAAAGCATCGACCGGTATTTCATCGAGCATGGCGCGCAGCCGAAGATCGCGATCGAGACGAATACGATCAGCGCGGTGCTGGAACTCGTGCGGTGCGGCCGGCTCGCGACGGTGCTGCCCGACGCGATCGCGCGCGAGAGCGCCGACCTGTGCGCGTTGGAGATCGATCCGCCGCTGCCCGCGCGCACGGCCGCGCTGCTGACGCGCAAGGGTGCTTACCGCAGCGTTGCGGCGCGCGCGTTCATCGAGCGTGCGCTCGCGTATCGCGATCCGTCGGGAGATTGACCGGTCCGACCGGGCGGCGCGCGCGACGGGCGGCCGCCTGACCGCCCGACCGCGTTACGCGCGGGGTGTCGGGAAGAAGATGCCCGCGCGCTGCGCGGCGTTCGCGATGTGCGTTTCGATCGCGGTGCCCGCGGCGGCCGCGTCGCGCGCGATCAGCGCGTCGACGATCGCGCGGTGCTCCTGCCACGTCGACAGCAGCAGTTCGCGCCGGTAGAACGGCATGCGCTGGCTTTCCTTCATGATGTCCGCGCTGCTGCGCAGCACCGACTCGATCGCCGCGTTGCCGGCGAGATGGATGATCCGCATGTGGAAGTCGAAGTCGAGCTGCGACGCCTCGTCGAGCGCGCTTTCGGTGAGCGCGACGTGCAGGCTGGCGAGGTTGTCCTCGAACCACGCGATGTCGTCATCGCTGACGACGTGCGCGGCCATCCGCGCGGCGAAGCCTTCGAGCGCATAGCGCATCTGGTACGTGTCGGGCGGCGACGACTGCTCGGCGAATCGCCATGCATGCGCGGCCGTGGCCTGCGCGCTTTCGACATACACGCCCTTGCCGGCGCGGATGCGCAGCATCCCGAGCGCCTCGAGCGTCGACAGCGCCTCGCGCAGCGACGCGCGGCTAATCTCCAGCTCCTCGGAGAGCTGGCGCTGGGCCGGCAGCAGGCTGCCGACCGGATACACGCCTGCCTCGATCCGGTCGCGGATCGTCGCGATGGCGGCGTCGGTCACGGTATGCGGAACGTTTTTCATGATGTGAACTTTGGCCGGTCTGACCGGCATTGTAATCCGCACGCAGGCGGTGCATGCCCGGCCTACGGGAAAGCCACGATCCGCCCCTGTCCGGTGCATCGGAACCTGGCTTGCAAGGGGCGGGAAATCCCTATTTTGATCGTCCTTGACGCGACTATATCGGCTTCCTACTATCCACCATAACATCACTGGTCTTACCAGTATGAACAGACGAAACTGCAACCGTTGGATCGGGAGAGCGCCGTGTCGAAATTCCTCAATTCGCTGTTTGGCCGGGTAGTCGTCGCATTGATTCTAGGGATCGCGCTGGGCGCGTTTTTCCCGCATTTCGCCGAGTCGTTGCGACCGCTCGGCGACGGCTTCCTGAAGCTCATCAAGATGGTGATCGGGCCGATCGTGTTCTGCGTGGTGGTCAGCGGGATGGCCAACGCGGGCGACCTGAAGAAGGTCGGCCGGGTCGGCCTGAAGGCCGTCATCTACTTCGAGATCATGACGACGCTCGCGCTCGGCATCGGCCTCGTGCTTGCGTGGCTCACGCGCCCGGGCGTCGGGATGAACATCGACCTGCGCTCGCTCGACGCGTCGTCGCTCGCGTCGTACGCGAAGAACGCCGAAAGCCTGAAGGACACGGCCGGCTACCTGATGAAGATCATCCCCGAGACCGCGATCGACGCGTTCGCGAAGGGCGACATCCTGCAGATCCTCGTGTTCGCGGTGCTGTTCGGCTCCGCGCTGTCGCTGCTCGGCGACAAGGCGCAGCGCGTCAACTCGCTGATCGAGGAACTGTCGCACGTGTTCTTCCGGATCATCGGCTTCATCATCAAGCTCGCACCGCTCGGCGTGCTCGGCGCGATCGCGTTCACGACCGGCAAGTACGGCGTCGCGTCGCTCAAGCAGCTCGGCTATCTGGTCGCGGTGTTCTACCTGAGCTGCTTCGTGTTCGTCACGGTCGTGCTCGGCACGGTGATGCGGCTCGCGGGCTTCTCGGTGTTCAAGCTGATCCGCTACCTGCGCGAGGAACTGTCGATCGTGCTCGGTACGGCATCGTCGGACGCGGTGCTGCCGCAGGTGATGCGCAAGCTCGAATACATGGGCGTGAAGGATTCGACGGTCGGCCTCGTGATCCCGACCGGCTATTCGTTCAACCTCGACGGCTTCTCGATCTACCTGACGCTCGCCGTGCTGTTCATCGCGCAGGCCACCAACACGCCGCTGTCGACGCATGACCTGATCGTCGTGCTGCTCGTGTCGCTCGTCACGTCGAAGGGCGCGCACGGGATCCCGGGCTCGGCGATCGTGATCCTCGCAGCGACGCTGTCGGCGATTCCCGCGATCCCGGTGCTCGGCCTCGTGCTGATCCTGCCGGTCGACTGGTTCGTCGGCATCGCCCGAGCGCTGACCAACCTGATCGGCAACTGCGTCGCGACGGTGGTCGTCGCGGTGTGGGAGAACGACATCGATCGAGCCCGCGCGAAACGCGTGCTGAACCGCGAGCTGCGCTACGTGCCGGCCGAAGAGGAAGATCGCGCGGCGCCGGTCGCCGGCGACCAGGCTCACGCGCTCTGAGCGCACCCCCCGCGCGGGGCGGCTTCCCCTGGTCGTCCCGCGCAACCGCAATTCATGTGGCCGGCGCCTCGATGCGCCGGCACGACATCAAACATCAGGAGACGACATGGCAGCCCCCATCCTCGATCCGAACGCGCCGGCCTTCACGCGGCGTTACATGAACCTCGCCGACCCGCGCCTCGGGGCGCAGGCGCTCTTTGCCAGCGATGAATTCTTCGCGCCGAAGGAGCGCATGCTGAATCCTGAGCCGGCCGTGTTCATTCCCGGCAAGTACGACGACCACGGCAAGTGGATGGACGGCTGGGAAACGCGCCGCAAGCGCACGACCGGCCACGATTTCTGCGTGGTGCGGCTCGCGCGGCCGGGCGTGATCCATGGCGTCGACCTCGACACGAGCCACTTCACCGGCAACTTCCCGCCGGCCGCGTCGATCGACGCGTGCGTCGCCGAAGGCGACACGCCGCCCGACACCGCCGAATGGCGTCCGATCGTCCCGGCGACGACGCTGCAGGGCAATTCGCATCACTACGTGAGCGTCGACGACGCGCAGCCCTATACGCACCTGCGCGTGAACCTGTACCCGGACGGCGGCCTCGCACGGCTGCGCGTGTACGGCCAGCCGCAGCGCGACTGGCGCCAGGTGCCGGCCGGCGAGCTCGTCGATCTCGCGGCAATCGAGAACGGCGGCTACCTGGTGGCCGCGAACAACCAGCACTTCGGCCCGGCGTCGCAGATGCTGATGCCGGGGCGCGGCGTGAACATGGGCGACGGCTGGGAAACGCGGCGCCGCCGCGAGCCCGGCAACGACTGGGCGATCGTCGCGCTTGCGCGGCCGGGCATCATTCGGCGCGTCGAAGTGGATACCGCGTTCTTCAAGGGTAATTTCCCCGACCGCTGCTCGCTGCAGGCCGCGCGGGTCGCGGGCGGCACCGACGATTCGCTCGTCACGCAGGCGATGTTCTGGGCCGAACTGCTCGGCGAGCAGAAGCTGCAGATGGACCACGTCCACACGTTCGACCAGCTTGCCGCGCTCGGCCCCGTCACGCACGTGCGTTTCAACATCTTCCCGGACGGCGGCGTGTCGCGCCTGCGTCTGTGGGGCGAGCCGGCTTGAAGGAGGGCAACGGCATGAGCGGATCCCACATCCTGCGCGTCGAGCGACTGACCCGCGAAGCGTTCGCGCCGTTCGGCGACGTGATCGCGCTCGAAGGTGCGCGGCATTTCCCGATCAACGGAGGCACGACCGAGCGCTTCCACGATCTCGCGACGATCGACGTGTGCGCGGACGGCGGCCGCCCGCTCGTCAGCGTGTTCCGTGCACAGCCGCGCCCGCTGCCGGTCGCGGTCACGCTGATGGAGCGCCATCCGCACGGCAGCCAGGCGTTCATCCCGCTCGCCGCCGTGTCGCGCTACGCGATCGTCGTCGCGCCGGCCGGCGAATTCCGGCCCGACGCGATGCGTGCATTCCTCGCGGAAGGCTGGCAGGGCGTGAACTATGCGAAGGGCGTCTGGCACCATCCGCTGCTCGCGCTCGATGCGGTCAGCGATTTCGTGATCGTCGATCGCGGCGGTCCGCAGCCGAATTGCGACGAGATCCCGCTCGAGCGCGCGTGGGCGCTGGAGTTCGAGCCGGCCTGCGCGGCCTGACGCAGGCGCGGCACCCGGCTCCGGTTGCCTGGCGGCAGCCCGGGCGGGCGTGTCGAAGGGTTTTCGAAAGCCTGGGGCGCAACGCTTGCGCGGCCTTATCCCGAAAAGAACACGGCCCGGGCGGCGAGATGCCGGCCGGGCCGTGCCGCATGCGCGGGTCGCGCGGATTCAGTGCTTGCGGTGCGGGCAGTTCTCGGTCGTGCAGGAACCGTACATCGCGAGCGAGTGCTCCTGGAGGCGGAAGCCGCGCTCCTTTGCGATCGCCTGCTGGCGGCTTTCGATCTCGGCGTCGAAGAATTCCTCGACGCGGCCGCAATCGAGGCACACGAGGTGGTCGTGGTGCGAGCCTTCGTTCAGTTCGAACACGGCCTTGCCGGATTCGAAGTTGCTGCGCGACAGCAGGCCGGCCTGCTCGAACTGCGTCAGCACGCGGTAGACGGTGGCCAGCCCGATGTCGAGCTGCTCGTTGAGCAGGTTCCGGTAGACGTCTTCTGCCGTCAGATGGCGCACCGGGCTTTGCTGGAAGATCTCGAGAATCTTGAGGCGCGGTAGGGTGGCCTTTAGCCCGATATTCTTGAGATCCGTCGGATTGGTCATGGCTAGGCATCCCTAGAGTACAATGCAGGGCTTCAATGTTACCGGCTTTTCGCCATTCCAGAAATACGCGCGGCCTGCGACGCGGGCCTGCACGGTGAGGGAAATGATTCCAGAATCTCTTTCGCACTTTCAGAGGAGTCGCATGCGGAGTGTCATCATCGCTGCCGCCGCCGTTGCCGCGCTGGCTGGTTGTTCGTCGTACGACAGCGTGACGCAGCGCATCGCGCAGAGCATCACCCCCTACCGGATCACCGTCGTGCAAGGCAACTTCGTGTCGCAGGAGAAGGCCGCGCAGCTACAGGTCGGCATGTCGCGCGAGCAGGTGCGCGCGCTGCTCGGCACCCCGCTGCTGGCCGACATGTTCCACGCCGACCGCTGGGATTACCTCTTCTACTTCAAGCGCGGCTCGACGGCGGTCGTCCAGCAGCGCGATCTCGTCGTGACGTTCTCGGGCGATCGCCTGGCGGGCTGGACGGGGGCGGACAACCTGCCTTCCGAACTCGACCTGCTGGCCGACATCGACGGCGACCGTGGCGGCAAGAAGGCGAAGGCGGCCGCAGCGGCGAAGAAGGCCGCCGAGGCCGCCGCTGCCGCGAGCGCCGCCCAAGCGGCGGCGAGCGCGCCGGCGCAGGAGGTTGCCGCTAGCCCGTCCACCGCGCCGGCGTCCGGCGCGGCGGTCGACCAGGATGCGAACGCGCAGGCTGCACGCGCGGCGAACCGCGCGACCAACCAGGTATCCGGGCAGGGTTCGGCCGGGCGTCGTTTCACGCCGTCCGCGCAGGCAGCGGCCGGCGCACCGGTGCCGGGCGGCCAGCCGCCGGGCGCTGCGCCCGCGATCCAGCCGCAGTTCCAGTTCCATCGTCCGCCGCCGCCGAATGCGTCGAACGAGGCTGCGCCGCCGGTCGGCCCGAAAGGCTCGGACACGCTGCAGAACCAGCCGATCACCGCGCCGGCCCAGTAAGTCCGCGTGCGGAAACAGGGCGGCATGTGCCGCCCGCCTTTAGACCTGTCGTGTAGAAAGCCATGAAGATTGCGATTGCCGGCGCATCGGGCCGTATGGGCCGGATGCTGATCGAAGCCGTTCTCAACGATTCCGACGCGCAGCTCGTCGGCGCGCTCGACCGCGCCGATTCGCCGTTCCTCGGCCAGGACGCCGGCGCGTTCCTCGGCAAGGAAACCGGGGTCAAGCTGACCGCCGACCTCGACGCCGTGTTCGCGCAGGCCGACTACCTGATCGATTTCACGCGCCCGGAAGGCACGATGGCCCATATCGAGGCCGCGCTGCGCCACGACGTGAAGCTCGTGATCGGCACGACCGGCTTCACCGCCGAGCAGAAGGCCGAACTGCAGGCCGCGGCGGGCAAGATCGGCATCGTGTTCGCGGCGAACATGAGTGTCGGCGTGAACGTCACGCTGAAGCTGCTCGAATTCGCGGCGAAGCATTTCTCGCACGGCTACGACATCGAGATCATCGAGGCGCATCACCGCCACAAGGTCGATGCGCCGTCGGGCACCGCGCTGATGATGGGTGAAGCCGTCGCCGGCGCGCTCGGGCGCACGCTCGACGAGTGCGCGGTGTACGGCCGCCATGGCGTGACGGGCGAGCGCGATCCGTCGTCGATCGGCTTTGCCGCGGTGCGCGGCGGCGACATCGTCGGCGATCACACCGTGCTGTTCGCGGGGATCGGCGAGCGCATCGAGATCACGCACAAGTCGTCGAGCCGCGTGTCGTACGCGCAGGGCGCGCTGCGCGCGGTCCGCTTCCTGTCGGCGCGCGGCGCCGGCCTGTTCGACATGCAGGACGTGCTCGACCTGCGCTGACACCACGGGGAAACTCCGATGGCGATACCCACCGGCGTTGTCCACTACCTCGAAAGCGGCGATGCGATCACGCATGCCGTTGCCTATGTGCTGCTGGCGATGTCCGTCGCCAGCTGGTGCTTCCTCCTCATGAAGGCCTGGCTGCTGGTCCGCGCGAAGCGGCAGGGGCCGCGCGCGCTCGCCGCGTTCTGGCGCGCGCCTTCGCTCGACGCGGGCATTGCCGCGCTCGCCGGCGCCGATCGCGAGCGCGTGTTCGTGCCGCTCGCCGAAGCCGCGCGCGATGCGGCCGGCGACCACGACCCGGCCGCGCTGGCCGCGCGCGTCGAACGCGGCGAACGCGTGCTGCGCGCGTTGCGGCACGCGATGCTGCGCTCGCAGCGGCGTCTCGAATTCGGCCAGGTGCTGCTCGCGTCGATCGGCAGCACCGCACCGTTCGTCGGGCTGCTCGGCACCGTGTGGGGCATCTATCATGCGCTCGGCAGCATCGCCGCGAGCGGGCAGGCGCAGATCGAGAATGTCGCGGGGCCGGTCGGCGAGGCGCTGATCATGACCGCGTTCGGGCTCGTCGTCGCGATTCCCGCGGTGCTGGCCTACAACATCCTCGGGCGCCTCGTGCGGCAGCTCGCCGAGGAACTCGACGGCTTCGCGCGCGACCTGCACGTGTTCGTGTGCGCGCAGGACGCCTGACGCGCCCATTCCGGAGGAGCGACCATGGCATTCGGCGGACTCGAGCACCACAAGACGTCCGCGCCGATGGCGGAGATCAACATGACCCCGCTGATCGACGTGATGCTGGTGCTGCTCGTCATCTTCATCATCACCGCGCCGCTGATGACGCACGCGATCCGGCTCGACCTGCCGAAGGTCGCGGCCAGCGTCGCGCGCGACACGCCGCAATCCGTCACATTGTCGATCGACGACGCGGGCAAGCTGTACTGGGACGATGCGCCCGTGGCGCTCGACGCGCTGCCCGCGCGCTTCCGGGCCGCGGCCGCGGGCGGCGCGCCGCCCGAGCTGCGGCTGCGCGCGTCGCGTGCGACCCGCTACGACGTGATCGCGCAGGTGATGGGCGCCGCGCAGGCCGCCGGCCTCACGCGGATCGGCTTCGTGACCGACGTGCCGCCGCAGGCGGGCGGTTCCGCGGCGGCGCCTGCCGTGCCGGCCAACCGCTGAGCGGAGCCGGCGGGCCCGTCCCTGCCGCGGGATCGGGCCGCACGCCGCAAGACCGGTCGAATGGGCCGGCGCGGGCGGTATAATCAACGTTTTTCCCGGTTGGCAGGCTTTTTCAGGTAACCCGGAATTTTCCAGGCTACCCGGGCATGCTGCGGGTTACCCGGAAAATGCCCGGAAACCGTGAACAGGTCCGGCAGCAGCGAACCTGCGGGTCCGCCGGGCAAGCACGATTTTCGATCCACTCCTGCGCGCGCGCCGTCGCGCCGCTTAAAGCCTAGTCCGAACCACACCATGCACGAGAGATACGTACCCGCCGACGTCGAAGCCGCCGCCCAGGGCGACTGGCGCGCAGCCGATGCCTACAAGACGCAGGAAGATTCGCAGAAGCCGAAGTTCTACTGCGTGTCGATGCTGCCGTACCCGTCCGGCAAGCTGCACATGGGTCACGTGCGCAACTACACGATCAACGACGTGATGTACCGTTATCTGCGGATGAACGGCTACAACACGCTGATGCCGATGGGCTGGGACGCGTTCGGGATGCCGGCCGAAAACGCCGCGATGGCGAACGGCGTGCCGCCCGCGAAGTGGACCTACGACAACATCGACTACATGAAGGGCCAGATGCAGTCGATGGGCCTCGCGATCGACTGGTCGCGCGAAATCGCGACGTGCAAGCCCGACTACTACAAGTGGAACCAGTGGCTGTTCCTGAAGATGCTCGAGAAGGGCATCGCGTACAAGAAGACGGGCACCGTGAACTGGGACCCGGTCGACCAGACCGTGCTCGCGAACGAGCAGGTGATCGACGGCCGCGGCTGGCGGTCGGGCGCGCTCGTCGAGAAGCGCGAGATCCCGATGTACTACCTGCGCATCACGCAGTACGCGGATGAGCTGCTGAACGACCTCGACGGCCTTGGCTGGCCCGAGCGCGTGAAGATCATGCAGCAGAACTGGATCGGCAAGAGCTTCGGCGTGAACTTCGGCTTCCCGTACGAACTCGACGGCGAGAAGAAGTTGCTGCGCGTGTTCACGACGCGCGCCGACACGATCATGGGCGTCACGTTCTGCGCGGTCGCGGCCGAGCATCCGCTCGCCACGCGCCTCGCACAGGACAAGCCGGAACTGCTCGCGTTCATCGACGAATGCAAGCGCGGCGGCGTCGCCGAGGCCGACGTTGCGACGATGGAGAAGAAGGGCGTCGCGACGGGCTTCTCGGTCACGCACCCGCTGACCGGCGAGCCGGTCGAGGTGTGGATCGGCAACTACGTGCTGATGAGCTATGGCGAAGGCGCGGTGATGGGCGTGCCGGGCCACGACGAGCGCGATTTCGCGTTCGCGAAGAAATACGACCTGCCGATCAAGCAGGTGATCTCGGCCGAAGGCCAGCAGTACTCGCTCGACGCATGGCAGGAGTGGTACGGCGACAAGGAAACCGCGGTCTGCGTGAACAGCGGCAAGTATGACGGCCTGCATTACGCGGAAGCCGTCGACGCCGTCGCGGCCGATCTCAACGCCGGCGGCTTCGGCGACAAGCAGGTCACGTGGCGACTGCGCGACTGGGGCGTGTCGCGCCAGCGCTACTGGGGCACGCCGATCCCGATCATCCACTGCCCGTCGTGCGGCGACGTGCCGGTGCCCGAGCAGGATCTGCCCGTCGTGCTGCCGGAAGACCTCGTGCCGGACGGCTCGGGCAACCCGCTCGCGAAGTCGGAAGCGTTCCTGAACTGCGCGTGCCCGAAGTGCGGCGCGGCCGCGAAGCGCGAAACCGACACGATGGACACCTTCGTCGATTCGTCGTGGTACTTCTCGCGCTACACGGCGCCGGACGCCGAGACGATGGTCGACGCGCGCACCGATTACTGGATGCCGATGGATCAGTACATCGGCGGCATCGAGCACGCGATCCTGCACCTGCTGTATTCGCGCTTCTGGACCAAGGTGATGCGCGACCTCGGCCTCGTGAAGTTCGGCGAGCCGGCGAAGAACCTGCTCACGCAGGGGATGGTGCTGAACGAGACGTTCTACCGTGAAGACGCTTCCGGCAAGAAGACCTGGTACAACCCGGCCGACGTGACGGTCGCGTTCGACGACAAGGGCCGCCCGGTCGGTGCGACGCTGAACACGGACGGCCAGCCGGTCGTGCTCGGCGGTATCGAGAAGATGTCGAAGTCGAAGAACAACGGCGTCGATCCGCAGGTGCTGATCGACCAGTACGGCGCGGATACCGCGCGCCTGTTCACGATGTTCGCCGCACCGCCCGAGCAGCAGCTCGAGTGGTCGGGTGCGGGCGTCGAAGGCGCGAGCCGCTTCCTGCGCCGTGTGTGGAGCTTCGGTGCGACGAACCGCGAGGCGCTCGCTGCGCGCGCGGGCTTCGATGCGGCCGCGCTCGGCGAAGCCGACAAGGCGCTGCGCCGCGAGATCTACAGCGTGCTGAAGCAGGCCGATTTCGACTACCAGCGCCTGCAGTACAACACGGTCGTGTCGGCCGCGATGAAGATGCTGAACGCGATCGACGGCGCGAAGGGCGCGACGCCCGGCGTGCAGCGCGAAACGTATGGCGTGCTGCTGCGCGTGCTGTACCCGGTCGTGCCGCACGTCACGTTCGAGCTGTGGAAGGCGCTTGGCTACGCGGACGAATTCGGCCCGCTGCTCGACGCGCCGTGGCCGAAGGTCGACGAGGCCGCGCTCGAGCAGGCCGAGATCGAACTCGTGCTGCAGGTGAACGGCAAGGTGCGTGGCGCGCTGAAGGTCGCGAAGGACGCGAGCCGCGACGCGATCGAAGCCGCGGCGGTGGCCGACGACGCGTTCGCGAAGTTCAGCGACGGCAAGCCGGCGAAGAAGATCGTCGTCGTGCCGGGCCGTCTCGTGAACATCGTCGTCTGACGGCCGCTGGCCGTCGGACGTACCCAGAAGGAGCGAAGGTGATCCGCAGATCGTTTTTGATGCTCGCTGTCGGCAGCGCGGTCGCGCTGTCGGCATGCGGCTTCCAGTTGCGCGGCCAGCAGGACTACGCGTTCAAGCACCTGCTGATCGCCGGCGCGCCGGCGCCGGTCGAGGCGCGCCTCGTGCGCCTCGTCGAGGCTGGCAGCGACACGAAGATCGTCAAGTTGGCGGACGACGCCGATGCCGTGCTGCGCATGTGGGAGTCGCGTGGCCAGAACACGCTGACGCTCAACAAGTACGGCTCGGCGCAGGAATACGCGTTGTTCTATACGCTGAACTACACGCTGACGAGCAAGGACGGCACCGTGCTGATTCCGCCGAGCGTGATCGCGCTGAACCGCGCAATGACGTACAGCGATCAGTATACGAACGCGAAGGCGCAGGAAGCCGACATCCTGTACGCCGACATGCAGAGCGACGCAGTCGACCAGCTGATGCGGCGTCTCGCGATCGTCCATTCGCTGACGCCGGCGCCGGAAGACGTGGTGCCGGGCGTCGCGCCGCGCGCGCCGCTGCCGCCGCCGCCGCTTTGATCGACGGCGCACGTATCGATGCAACTGCGACTTGATGCGCTGGAGCCGCACCTCGCGAAGGGGTTGGCAGGGCTCTATACCGTCTACGGCGACGAGCCGCTGCTCGCGCAGGAAGCGTGCGACCGCATTCGTGCGGCCGCGCGCGCGGCCGGCTTCACCGAGCGTTCGGTGCATACGGTCGAGCGCGGCTTCGACTGGAGTGTGCTGCTCGGCGCAACCCAGGCGATGTCGTTGTTCGGCGAGCGTCAGCTGATCGAGCTGCGCATTCCGTCGGGCAAGCCCGGCAAGGAAGGCGCCGATGCGCTGAAGACGCTCGCGGCCACGCCGAACCCCGACGCGCTGATGCTCGTCACGTTGCCGCGCCTCGACGCGGCCACGCAGAAATCCGCGTGGTTCACCGCGCTGCAGAACGGCGGCGTCGCGCTGAAGATCGATCCGGTCGACCGCGCGCAGCTGCCGAACTGGATCGGCCAGCGCCTCGCGATGCAGGGCCAGCGTGCCGCGCCCGGCGAGGACGGGCGGCGCGCGCTGCAGTTCATCGCCGAGCGCGTCGAGGGCAACCTGCTTGCCGCGCACCAGGAAATCCAGAAGCTCGGGCTGTTGTATCCGCAAGGCGCACTGTCGTTCGAGCAGGTGCACGACGCGGTGCTGAACGTCGCGCGTTACGACGTCTTCAAGCTGAATGAAGCGATGCTCGCCGGCGACGCCGCGCGGCTCGCGCGGATGATCGACGGGCTGAAGGGCGAGGGCGAGGCGATCGTGCTCGTGATGTGGGCCGTCGTCGAGGAGTTGCGCACGCTGCTGCGGATCAAGCGCGGCACGACGGCCGGCAAGCCGCTCGCGACGCTGCTGCGCGAGAACCGCGTGTGGGGGCCGCGCGAGCGGCTGATCGGCCCCGCGCTGAATCGCGTGTCGGAAGCCGTGCTCGAGAAGGCGCTTGCGTTTGCCGCGAAGCTCGACCGGCAGGTCAAGGGGCTCACGGCCGTCGTGCCGGGCCGCCGCACGCAGGACGAGCCGCCGCCCGATCCGTGGGACGGGCTGTTCCAGCTCGCGATGACGGTGGCCGGTGCCCGCGGCGAGCGACCGCCGACCGCGGGTCGCGTGCGACGCTAAGTCCCGTTCGGGCCTTCAGCGCGCGCTGCGCAACCCGCTTACAATGTTTCGATAGCTGCTGGCGCGGCCCGTCGGCCGCCGCTGCCCACGCTTCCCCACGAATTCATGCCGCCCAGCGCGGCGCGCTTCTCGAGTCACACGATGGATATCGATCAGTACATGACCGACCTGGGCCGTCGCGCCAGGCACGCTTCCCGCGCGATGGCGCGCGCCAGCACGGCCGCGAAGAACGCGGCGCTCGACGCCGTGGCGCGTGCGATCGAACGCGACGCGCAGGCGCTGAAGGATGCGAATGCCCGCGATGTCGTCCGTGCCCGTGAAAAGGGTCTCGATGCGGCGTTCGTCGATCGCCTGACGCTGTCGGACAAGGCGCTGAAGACGATGGTCGAAGGCTTGCGCCAGGTGGCGTCGCTGGCCGATCCGATCGGCGAGATCAGCAACCTCAAGTACCGCCCGAGCGGCATCCAGGTCGGCCAGATGCGCGTGCCGCTCGGTGTGATCGGCATCATCTACGAATCGCGCCCGAACGTGACGATCGACGCGGCTGCGCTGTGCCTGAAGTCGGGCAACGCGACGATCCTGCGCGGCGGCTCCGAAGCGCTCGAGTCGAACGCGGCGCTCGCGAAGCTGATCGGCGAAGGGCTCGAAGCGGCCGGCCTGCCGCAGGATGCGGTGCAGGTCGTCGCGACGGCCGATCGCGCGGCGGTCGGCAAGCTGATCACGATGACCGAGTACGTCGACGTGATCGTGCCGCGCGGCGGCAAGAGCCTGATCGAGCGCCTGATCAACGAGGCGCGCGTGCCGATGATCAAGCATCTCGACGGCATCTGCCACGTGTACGTCGACGATCGCGCCGATCTGAACAAGGCGCTGACCGTCTGCGACAACGCGAAGACGCACCGCTACGGCACCTGCAACACGATGGAGACGCTGCTCGTTTCGAGCGGTGTCGCGGCGAAGCTGCTGCCGCCGCTCGGCAAGCTGTATCGCGACAAGCAGGTCGAACTGCGCGTCGATGCGGCCGCGCGCACGGTGCTCGCCGATGCGGGCGTCGGCCCGCTCGTCGATGCAACCGAGGAAGACTGGCACACTGAGTATCTCGCGCCGGTGCTCGCGATCAAGGTCGTCGACGGCCTCGACGCCGCGATCGAGCACATCAACCATTACGGCTCGCACCACACGGATGCGATCGTCACCGAGGATCACGACCGCGCGATGCGGTTCCTGCGCGAGGTCGATTCGGCGAGCGTGATGGTCAACGCGTCGACGCGCTTCGCGGACGGCTTCGAATTCGGCCTCGGCGCGGAAATCGGCATCTCGAACGACAAGCTGCACGCACGCGGCCCCGTCGGCCTGGAAGGGCTGACGTCGCTGAAGTACGTCGTGCTCGGACACGGCGAAGGCCGCCAGTAAAAAGCGAGGCACACAACCGATGGCGATGCTCTGGGTCAAGACGTTCCATATCGTTCTGATCGCCGCGTGGTTTGCAGGGCTGTTCTACCTGCCGCGCATCTACGTGAACCTGGCCATGGAAACCGATCCGGCCGCCGTGCGACGCTTGCTGCTGATGGCGCGCAAGCTGTTCCGCTTCATGACGATGATCGCGGTGCCGGCGCTGGCCTGCGGGCTGTGGCTCTGGCTGTCGATCGGCATCGGGCAGGGGCAGGGCTGGATCCACGCGAAGGTGACGGTCGTGCTGCTGCTCATCGTCTATCACGCGTACTGCGGGCACCTGCTGCGGGTGTTCGAGCGTGGCGAGAACCGCCGCACCGACAAGTGGTATCGCGTGTTCAACGAGCTGCCGGTGCTCGGCATGCTCGCGGCGGTCGCGCTGGTCGTGATCAAGCCGTTCTGAGCGGCATCGCCGGCGCGGTTGCCGGCACCACCTGATGCGCAACGGCGCCCCACGGGGCGCCGTTCGTCGTTTACGCGTGGCCGGTGCGGTGGCTGCTCAATCCTTCGCGCCGTCGTCGATCCGGCGGCGCGTGATCGCCTCCTTCGCGCGGCCGACCCGTTCCATCAGCGCGGGGCCGCGCGACAGCGCGACACCGACCGCGAGGATGTCGCCGATCGCGAGATGCGACATCCGCGACGTCATCGGCGAGAACACGTCCGTTTCCTCCGCAACGTTCGACGCGAGACTCACCGTCGCGAGCTTCGCGAGCGGCGAATGGCTCTGCGTGATCGCGACGACTTTCGCGCCGCATGCGAGCGCGGAGCGCGCGGCATCGACGATGTCGCGCGTGCGGCCGGTGTTCGAGATCGCGACGACGACGTCATGCGGGCCGAGCAGCGCCGACGACATCGAGAACGTGTGCGGATCCGAATACGCGACGCTCGGCACGCCGAGCCGGAAGAACTTGTGCTGGATGTCCTGCGCGGCGATGCCGGAGCCGCCGGCGCCGTAGAACTCGATCCGCGATGCATTCGACAGCAGCGCGATCGCATCGGCGACGCTGCCCGCGGACAGACTGTTGCGCACCTCGATCAGCGCGCCGATCGTGCGGTCGAACACCTTGCCGATGATGCCGGGCGCCGGTTCGTCGGGCTCGACGTCGCGATAGACGGACGACACGCCCGGCGCGACGCTCTGCGCGAGCCGGATCTTGAATTCGCGAAAGCCGCTGCAGCCGAGCGCCTGGCAGAAGCGGGCGATCGTCGGCTGGCTGACGCCCGCGCGGGTCGACAGCTCGGTCATCGCGAGGTCGAGCACCTCGCGCGGCGCGGCGAGAATGTAGTCGGCGAGCTTGCGCTCGGACGGGCGCAACTCGGCGCGGATCGCTTCAATGCGGGGCAGCATGGGACGGCACGTGGAAATCGGGTTCGGATGAGCGAGTGTATCGCAATCGAATTGTAGAAAATCTACAAGAAAATGCTAGCGCCGGCGTGGTGCATTCGATGGAGTTGATTAGGGTTTTCACTAGGTATCGCCTTACTGGTAGCGGGAATAAGGGTTGCGGGTCGATGAATCTGCATTGCATGCATGTAGTTTTTCTACTAGACTGACTTCGTTCTGTCGACGCGTTCGACCGTCCCCACGATTCCAACCGCCGGTGTCGGCCGGCATACAGGAGCGCCCAGCATGACGTCGCTGCACCCCACTCTGGCGAAGGTCACCGAACGCGTGATCGCCCGCAGCCAATCGACCCGTTCCGCCTATCTGCAGCGCATCGACGGCGCGCAGGGCAAGTTCCCGGCACGCGGCGCGCTGTCGTGCGCGAACCTCGCGCACGGCTTCGCGGGCCTCGAGGGCAGCGACAAGTTCTCGATCAAGGCGATCCGCGAGCCGAACATCGGCATCGTGTCCTCGTACAACGAGATGCTGTCCGCGCATGCGCCGTACAAGGATTTCCCCGAGATCATCAAGGCAGCCGCACGCGAGAACGGCGGTGTCGCGCAGTTCGCGGGCGGCGTGCCGGCGATGTGCGACGGCGTCACGCAGGGCAACCCGGGGATGGAGCTGTCGCTGTTCTCGCGCGAGGCGATCGCGATGGGTACGGCGATCGCGCTCACGCACAACATGTTCGACGCGGCGCTCTGCCTCGGCATCTGCGACAAGATCGTGCCGGGCCTGTTGATCGGCGCGTTGCAGTTCGGCCACCTGCCGACGATCTTCGTGCCGGCCGGCCCGATGACGAGCGGCCTGTCGAACGACGACAAGGCGAAGATCCGCCAGCAGTTCGCGACCGGCCAGGTCGGCCGCGACGCGCTGCTCGAAGCCGAATCGGCCGCGTATCACGGCCACGGCACCTGCACGTTCTACGGCACCGCGAACAGTAACCAGATGCTGATGGAGCTGATGGGGCTGCACCTGCCGGGCTCGGCATTCGTTCATCCGCACACGCCGCTGCGCACCGCGCTCACCGCCGAGGCTGCGCGCCGCGTGCTCGACCTGACCGTCGAGCGCGGCCATTACACGCCGATCGGCCATGTGATCGACGAGAAGGCGATCGTCAACGGGATCGTCGCGCTGCTCGCGACGGGCGGCTCGACCAACCACACGCTGCACCTCGTCGCGATCGCCCGCGCGGCCGGCATCCTGATCGACTGGAACGACTTCGACGAACTGTCTGCCGTCGTGCCGCTGCTCGCGAAGATCTACCCGAACGGCAAGGCCGACGTGAACCACTTCCACGCGGCGGGCGGGGTTGCCTTCCTGGTACGCAACCTGCTCGAAGGCGGGCTGCTGCACGAGGACGTGACGACGGTCGCCGGCCGTGGCCTGTCGCACTACACGAAGGAGCCGAAGCTGATCGACGGCAAGCTCACGTGGGTCGACGGCGCGGCCGAGAGCCACGACACGAAGGTGCTGCGCGGCATCCGCGAGCCGTTCCAGCCGGACGGCGGCCTGCGCCTGATGCAAGGCCGCCTCGGCCGCGGCGTGATCAAGATTTCGGCGGTCGCGCCCGAGCACCGCAAGGTGACGGCGCCCGCGATCGTGTTCGACTCGCAGGAAGCCGTGCAGGAAGCGTTCGATCGCGGCGAGCTGAAGCGCGATTTCGTCGCGGTGGTGCGCTTCCAGGGCGCGCGTGCGAACGGGATGCCCGAGCTGCACCGTTTGACGCCGCTGCTCGGCGTGCTGCAGGATCAGGGCTTCCATGTCGCGCTCGTCACCGACGGCCGCATGTCGGGCGCGTCGGGCAAGGTGCCGGCCGTGATCCACGTGTCGCCGGAGGCGCTGCTGGCCGGCCCGCTCGGCAAGGTGAAGACGGGCGATACGCTCGTGATCGACGCGGAAGCCGGCGTGCTCGACATCGAGGTCGACGCCGCCGAGTGGCAGGCGCGTCCGGTCGCGCAGCCGCTGCACCAGGCCGAGAACGAAGTCGGTTTCGGGCGTGAACTGTTCGGCGTGTTCCGCGCGGCCGCCGCGCCGGCCGAGCAGGGCGCATCGGTTTTCGGCACGCTGGTCGGCGAAACGGCCGCCCACGTCGCCGCATGAATTTCAAGGAGCCAATTCAATGAAGACGATTGCTGAAATCGTGAAGCTGGGCCCGGTCATCCCGGTGCTCGCATTCGACTCGGTCGAGCAGGGCGAACACGTGTCGCGTGCACTGCACGCCGGCGGCATGAAGGTGCTCGAGATCACGCTGCGCACGCCGGCCGGCCTGGAAGCGATCCAGCGCGCCAGCCAGCTCGCGGACGACATCGTCGTCGGCGTCGGCACGATCACGAAGCCCGAGCATTGCGAGCAGGCGAAGCGCGCGGGCGCGAAGTTCGGCGTGTCGCCGGGCCTGACGAAAGAGCTGCACCTCGCGTCGCTCGACGCGGGCCTGCCGCTGCTGCCGGGCGTGATGACGCCGAGCGACATCATCCAGGCGCTCGAATTCGGCTACGAGATCGTGAAGTTCTTCCCCGCGCAGCAGGCGGGCGGCGTGCCGATGCTGCAGGCGTTCCACGGCCCGTTCCCGGCGCTGAAGTTCTGCCCGACCGGCGGCATCACGGTCGAGACCGCGCCGAACTTCCTGAAGCTGCCGAACGTCGTGTGCGTCGGCGGTTCGTGGCTCACGCCGAAAGCCGCGCTCGCCGCGCAGGACTGGGCCGAAGTCACACGCCTCGCGCAAGCCGCGAGCCAGCTCCCCCGTTAAGACTTGTACGAAATGACAGTTTGACCCTCGGAAAGCGAGCCTTAGTGCTTGTTTTACCGAGGGTTTTTGCTGATGGAACCGGTTCTATCCGCGAGCCGCAAAGATAAGTAAAATTCAGCGTCCTGACGGGGTGGGTACCCCCCGTGTTTCGGAGACCTGCATAGCCGGGCATACTCGCAACAACTCGCCCGGTTCGAACAATTCTAGGAGGAGTGCCACATGGGGGCTGTCCAAGGCAGCATGCTGCTCGTATTCACGCTGATCGCGATTGCCGCGCTGATCCTGATGATCGCGCGCTACAAGATCTACCCGTTCCTGGTGCTGATCATCGTTTCGCTCGGCTTGGGCCTTGTCGTCGGCATGCCGATGGACAAGATCGTCAAGTCGTTCGAGACGGGCACCGGCGGCACGCTCGGCCACATCGCGATCGTCGTCGGCCTCGGCACGATGCTCGGCAAGATGATGGCCGAATCGGGCGGCGCCGAACGGATCGCGACCACGCTGATCGACTGGTTCGGTGAAAAGAACATCCACTGGGCGATGATGTTCGTCGCGATCATCGTCGGCCTGCCGGTGTTCTTCGAAGTCGGCTTCGTGCTGCTGATCCCGATCGCGTTCAACGTCGCGAAGCGCACCGGCAAGTCGCTGCTCGTCGTCGGCCTGCCGATGGTGGCCGGCCTGTCCGTCGTGCACGGCCTGATCCCGCCGCACCCGGCCGCGCTGCTGGCCGTTCAGCAATACGGCGCCGATATCGGCAAGACGATCGCGTTTGGCCTGATCGTCGGCGTGCCGACCGCGATCATCGCGGGTCCGCTGTTCGCGCTGACGATCTCGAAGTTCGTGAAGCTGCCGGAAAACAACCCGCTCGCCGCGCAGTTCGTCGATACGCACACGGATGGCCGCAAGCGTGAACTGCCGAGCTTCGGCATCACGCTGTTCACGATCCTGCTGCCCGTCGTGCTGATGCTCGTCGGCAGCTGGGCCGATCTGCTGTTCACGCCGAAGTCGCTGCCGAACAACCTGCTGCGCTTCGCCGGCAACTCGGACGTCGCGCTGCTGATCGCCGTGCTCGTGAGCTTCTTCACGTTCGGCAAGCTGCAGGGCTTCAACCGCGACCAGATCCAGAAGTTCTGCAGCGAGTGCCTGGCACCGATCGCCGGCATCACGCTGATCGTCGGCGCGGGCGGCGGCTTCGGCGGCGTCCTGCGCGACAGCGGGATCTCGCAGCAGATCGTCGAGACCGCGAAGCACGCGCACCTGTCGCCGCTGCTGCTCGGTTGGTTCGTTGCGGCGCTGATGCGTCTAGCGACGGGTTCGGCCACGGTCGCGATGACGACGGCCTGCGGCATCGTCGCACCGATCGCGGCGGCGTCCGGCGCGGCGGTCAGCCCGGAGCTGCTGGTGCTCGCGACGGGCTCGGGCTCGCTGATCTTCTCGCACGTGAACGACGGCGGCTTCTGGCTGATCAAGGAATACTTCGGGATGACGGTCGGTCAGACGTTCAAGACCTGGTCGTTGCTCGAAACGATCATCTCGGTGCTCGGTCTCGGCTTTACACTGCTGCTGAGCATGGTTCTGTAACAAGGGGTAGGCAATGATTCTGATCGCAATGGGCGTGTCGGGCGCGGGCAAGTCGCTAATCGGCGAAATGCTGGCGGAACGCCTGTCGTGCAGCTATACCGATGGCGACGCGTTTCACAGCGCGGCGAACAAGGAAAAGATGCACAACGGCATTCCGCTGACCGACGACGACCGCTGGCCGTGGCTGCGCACGATCCGCGCGGCCATCGAGGAAAAGCAGCGTGCCGGTGAGACGGCCGTGTTCACGTGTTCGTCGCTGAAGCGGTCGTACCGCGACGTGCTGCGCGGCACCGACACCGACGTGCGGTTCGTGTACCTGAAGGGTTCGTTCGAGATGTTGCACGAGCGCCTGAAGAGCCGCACCGGCCATTTCTTCGATCCGTCGCTGCTGAAGAGCCAGCTCGACACGCTCGAGGAACCGGGCCCGGACGAAGCGATCGAGGTCAGCATCGAGCTGACGCCCGAACAGATCGTCGATCAGGTCATGCTGAAGATCGGCATCGCGCAGCAGCACTGAGCGCGGTTCGCGGCAATCGTCATGCAAAAGGCGCCCTTCGGGGCGCCTTTTTCGTTGACGGCCCGTGAGCCGCGGGCGGGTCAGGCCGCGGGCGCCTGCTTCGCGATGCCGTCGAGCAGCACGTCGAGCATCGTGTCGTGCACGGCTGCCGGATCGAGCTGGGCATAGAGCGGGGCGGCCGCCTTGACGAGCGGATGCGCGGCGTCGGACAGCGCTTCCATTTCCGCGAGCTCGACGTCGTTCGCGGCGCGCGTGAGGCCGCCGGCCTCGGCCGCGGCAAGCCCGATCACGCTCGCATACCAGCCGACGCACACCGACGGCAGCGCCGCGCGCGGGATGCCGGCGTCGGCCAGCGCGCGATGCACGGCCTCGATGTGCGCGAGATCGGCCGGCCCCGTACTCATGTGCCGCTGCAGCAGCGCGAACGCGGCCGGGTAGCGCAGCGCGAGCGCGCGGTACTGGCGCGCGAGGTCGCGCAGCCGTTCGCGCCACGGCAGCGCGGCGTCGACCGGCACGAGCGAGCGCGACAGCGCGTTCGCGATCGCGCGGCTCAGGCCTTCCTTCGACTTGAAGTGATACAGCACGCTCATCGGGTCGCAGCCGACCGACTGCGCGAGCTTGCGCACGCTGAACGCGGCTTCGCCGACGTCTTCGAGCAACGCGAGCGCGGCCGCGACGATCGCGTCCTTGTCGAGGCCGCGCGGGCCCTGGGCGGGTTTGTCTTTCATCGATGCGGGCTGACGGGCCGGTGCGGCACCGGCTGTAAACTTGACGAAAGTTAATTCTACACTGTAGAATTATTTCTGCGGTGTAGAAATTGGGTGTCCCGGCACCTCTCAATACGTGCTTTCGCACAGTCCGGGATCGAGGCGGCACGAGCGTGCCCGCCGTCAACACGGGCCATCGCGCCCTTTATCTCGTTGACACCCATGTGGAACCGGCTGCCCCACCCGCGAAGCCAGAAGGCTCTTCGACAGGCGGCCCAAGACCATGCAAGTGCAATCATGACTTTCAATCATCAAACCCTGATCCAGGGCGAATCGCGTTTCGAACAAACGCAACTGAACATCGAAAAAGACAACTGGAACTGGTGCGACCCGGCCCGCTACGACGGCGAGCGCCCGGCGAACTGGTACGAGGCGTCGCTGTCGCGCCACGCGAACGGCGCGCCGCTCGCGCACGATGCCGTATGCGACGTGCTCGTGATCGGCGCGGGCCTGCTCGGCGCGTCGGCCGCGCTGCATCTCGCGGAAGCGGGCGTCGATACCATCCTCGTCGACAAGCACCACGTCGGCTCGGCCGCATCGGGCCGCAACGGCGGGCAGCTCACGCCCGGCCTCGCGCGCTGGGAAGCCGCCGACATGATCGACCACCTGTCGCACGACGACGCGAAGCAGCTGTGGCGCTTTGCATCGGCCGAATCGATGGACCTGATCGACGCGATCGGCGCACGTTACGCGCTCGAGCTCGACCGCAAGCGCGGCCACATTACGGCCGCGGTCCACCCGGGCCACATGAGCGCGCTGCTCGACGGCGCGGACGCGCGCCGCCATCTCGGCGACGCGGGTGTGACGCTCGTCGGCCGCCATCAGCTGCATGACGAATACGTGCGCTCGGGGCTGTACCACGGCGCGGCGATCGACGCGATCGGCGGGCAGATCCATCCGCTCGCGCTGGTGCGCGGCCTTGTGCACGGCTTCCGGCTGAACGGCGGCGCGCTGTTCGAGGGCACCGAGGTGCTCGAACTCGACGAGACGCCGGAGGGTGTCGTCGCGACGACGCCGGGCGGCACGATCACCGCGCGCAAGGGTGTCGTGCTGGCGCTGCACAACACGACGTTCCGGCTGCTCGACGACGGCGCCGCGACAACCGTGCCGTTCTTTACCTACGTGAGCGTGACGGCGCCGCTCGACGTCGATGTCGCGACACTGATGCCGGCCGGCATGCCCGTGTACGACACGCAGTTCCAGATCGACTACTACCGGCCGGTACGCGGTAACCGCCTGCTGTTCGGCG
The DNA here is from genome assembly GCF_902499335.1 of Burkholderia lata. Classification (GTDB taxonomy): domain Bacteria; phylum Pseudomonadota; class Gammaproteobacteria; order Burkholderiales; family Burkholderiaceae; genus Burkholderia; species Burkholderia lata_B. Next base: position 95,264 of record NZ_CABVQK010000010.1, read on the forward strand.
GGCAGGGCACCGGCACGTGTTGGGCGCAGCCGGACGTGAACGCGTACCTGCTGACGCGGCTGAACACGGTGTTCCCGCAGGTCGACGGCCAGTTCGCGCTCGACTACTGCTGGAGTGGCGTGAGCGACTTCACGCTGAACGGCGCGACGGACAGCCGCAAGACCGACGGCCGCGTGCCGATGTACATGGTGCAGGGCTGGAGCGGCCACGGCGTCGCGCAGACGGTGCGGATCGGCAAGGCGATCTGCGACGATTTCGTCGGTCGCAACGACGATTTCTCGATGCTGACCGGGATCGATCACCGTGCGATTCCGCTCGGCCGCCAGTTGTCGCCGATCGCGATTCCCGCCGCGAAGGCTGCGATGAGCGTGATGAGCGCGCTTAACCCGGGGCGGATGATCTCGTTCTGACCGGCTGCGGCAGGCAACAAAAAAGCCCGATGCGATTGCTCGCACCGGGCTTTTTTACATGCGAAAACGGCGGCGCTTACGCGATCCGCTTCGCGAGTTCGACGGCCTTGCCGATGTATGACGCAGGCGTCATCGCGAGCAGGCGATCCTTCGCATCCTGCGGGATCGCGAGCGTGCCGACGAATTCCTGCAGCGCTTCGCGCGTGATGCCCTTGCCGCGCGTCAGTTCCTTCAGCTGCTCGTACGGGTTCTCGATGCCGTAGCGGCGCATCACCGTCTGCACCGGCTCGGCGAGCACTTCCCAGCAGTTGTCGAGGTCTTCGTTCAGGCGTGCCGGGTTCACTTCGAGCTTGTCGAGGCCGCGGATCAGCGAGTCATACGCGAGCAGCGAGTAGCCGAGCGCGACGCCCATGTTGCGCAGCACCGTCGAGTCGGTCAGGTCGCGCTGCCAGCGCGATACCGGCAGCTTGTCGGCGAGGTGGCGCAGCGTCGCGTTCGCGAGGCCGAGGTTGCCTTCCGAGTTCTCGAAGTCGATCGGGTTGACCTTGTGCGGCATCGTCGACGAGCCGATTTCACCGGCCTTCGTCTTCTGCTTGAAGTAGCCGACCGAGATGTAGCCCCACACGTCGCGGTCGAGGTCGAGCAGGATCGTGTTCGCGCGCGCCACGGCGTCGAACAGCTCGGCCATGTAGTCGTGCGGCTCGATCTGGATCGTGTACGGGTTGAACGTGAGCTTCAGGCGGGTCTCGATCACGTCGCGCGAGAACGCTTCCCAGTCGAATTCCGGGTACGCCGAGAGATGCGCGTTGAAGTTGCCGACCGCGCCGTTCATCTTGCCGAGGATCTCGACCTTCTCGATGCGCGTGATCGCACGGGCGAGGCGGGCCGCGACGTTCGCGAGTTCCTTGCCGAGCGTCGTCGGGCTGGCCGGCTGGCCGTGCGTGCGCGACAGCATCGGCTGCTCGGCGTGCGCGTGCGCGAGTGCGACGAGGCGCTGGTAGACCGTGCGCAGCGCCGGCAGGATCACGTGTTCGCGCGCGCCGGCGAGCATCATCCCGTGCGACGTGTTGTTGATGTCTTCCGACGTGCACGCGAAGTGGATGAATTCGCTGGCCTTTTCGAGCTCTTCCTGGCCCTTTACCGATTCCTTCAGCCAGTATTCGACGGCTTTCACGTCGTGGTTCGTCACGCGCTCGATTTCCTTGATGCGGGCGGCGTCGTGCGCGGTGAAGCGCTCGGCGAGCTGCAGCAGGAACTGTTCGGACGCATCGGAGAAGCGCGGGACTTCCGCGAAGCCGGCGCGCGACAGCGCGATCAGCCAGTGCACCTCGACGGTGACGCGGTGGCGCATGAAGGCGGCTTCGGAGAGCCAGTCGCGCAGCGCTTCGGTCTTGCTGGCGTAGCGGCCGTCGATGGGCGAAAGCGCGGTGAGGGCGAAAAGCGTATCGGGACGAGTGTCGGACATGATCGGGCGGGCCTTGGGGCCGGGTCGAGCGAGGGGAAGGAGAATCCGGCATTTTACCATCGGCGCGGGACGATCCCGGTCGCGCGCGGCCGGCGGGCGTCTCCGCGTGCGGACGCCGTGCCGGCGCCCGTCCGCGGCGGGGCGCCGGGCCGCTCGCCGGGCCGCCTGCGGGGCCCGCCCGCCGGTAGAATGCAGGCTTCTTCCCGACCGCCGCCCGCCGCGCCTGCCTGCATGGAACTGAAATGGCTCGAAGACTTCGTTTCGCTCGCGGAAACGCGCAGCTTTAGCCGGTCCGCCGAGCTGCGGCACGTGTCGCAGCCGGCGTTTTCGCGGCGCATCCAGGCGCTCGAGGCATGGCTCGCGACCGAACTGATCGATCGTTCGGTTTATCCGACGCGGCTCACGCAGGCCGGGCAGATCTTCTACGAACAGGCGCTGACGATGCTGTCGCAGGCGCACGAGGCGCGCACGCTGCTGCGCGGCCACGTCGGCGCGCCGGTGCCGACGATCGAGTTCGCGGTGCCGCACACGCTGTCGCTCACGTATTTCCCGCGCTGGCTGCAGCGGATCGAGGCGAAGATGGGCCAGGTCCATACGCGGCTGCGCGCGCTGAACGTGCACGACGCGGTGCTGTCGCTCGTCGAGGGCGGCTGCGATCTCGTGATGGGCTACCACCACCCGAGCCATCCGGTCGCGCTCGACCCGGCGCGCTACGACATGCTGGTCCTCGGCAGCGAGCCGATCAGCCCGTTCTCGGCGCCGGGCCGCGCGGGGCGGCCGCGCTATACGCTGCCCGGCACGGCCGACGCGCGCGTGCCGTACCTGTCGTATACGCCGAACGCGTATCTCGGCCGGATGACGGAGGTCATCGTCGCGAATGCGTCGACGCCGCTGTTCCTCGATCGCGTCTATGAAACCGACATGGCCGAAGGGCTGAAGGCGATGGCGCTCGCGGGCCACGGCGTCGCGTTCCTGCCGCACAGCGCGGTCGAGGATGCGGTCGCGGGCGGCCGCCTGATCCGGCTCGACCGGTCGGTGCGCGGCGGCGCGCATCCGTTCACGCTGACGATGGAGATCCGGCTGTACTGCGACAAGCTCGCGCTGCAGGGCGACGATCCTCGCCAGAAGCTCGTGCGTGCGCTGTGGGACGTCGTGCGCGACGAACTGCGCGAAACCGCGGGTTAACCGTGGGCGGTTAACCGCGCCCGCGTTGGCCGGCCGGCTGTCGCCGAGCTTGCGGCGCCTGTCGGGCGGCTGTCCGGCGGCCGTCCCGCTTCCAGGAAACACGATTTTTCACGCACGCGATGCACGATCGATCGCGTGCGTTCTTGCGCAAATCGACCGCAGATTTGCGAAAAATCGCGATCATGCAAGAAACGCATAATCGAATAAGCAAACGGCATTGGATAAAAAAAACGGGTTTTTCGACAATGTGCGCACCTGTTGACCGTTGGAGCATCCATGTCTTCGCAATTGCAGTCCATCCCGTCCTACCTGCACGCCGACGATCTCGGCCCGTGGGGCAACTATCTTCAGCAAGTCGATCGCGTCGCGCCGTACCTCGGCTCGCTGTCGCGCTGGCTCGAAACGCTGAAGCGCCCGAAGCGCATCCTGATCGTCGACTGCCCCATCGAGCTCGATAACGGCACCGTCGCGCACTTCGAAGGCTATCGCGTGCAGCACAACGTGTCGCGCGGCCCGGGCAAGGGCGGTGTGCGTTACCACCAGGACGTGACGCTGTCGGAAGTGATGGCACTGTCCGCGTGGATGTCGGTCAAGAACGCGGCCGTGAACGTGCCGTACGGCGGCGCGAAGGGCGGTATCCGCGTCGACCCGCGCAAGCTGTCGCGTGGTGAGCTCGAGCGCGTGACGCGCCGCTACACCAGCGAAATCGGCATCATCATCGGCCCGAACACCGACATTCCGGCGCCGGACGTCAACACCAACGAACAGGTGATGGCGTGGATGATGGACACGTACTCGATGAACCAGGGCCAGACGTCGACCGGCGTCGTGACCGGCAAGCCGATCGCACTCGGCGGTTCGCTCGGCCGCAAGGAAGCAACGGGCCGCGGCGTGTTCGTCGTCGGCAGCGAAGCGGCGAAGAAGAAGGGCCTCGAGATCGCAGGCGCACGCATCGCGGTGCAGGGCTTCGGCAACGTCGGCGGCATCGCGGCGAAGCTGTTCCAGGAAGCGGGTTCGAAGGTGATCGCGGTGCAGGATCACACGGGCACGATCTACCAGCCGGCCGGCCTCGATTCGAACAAGCTGCTCGAGCACGTCGCACGCACGGGCGGCGTCGCGGGCTTCGAAGGCGCGGAGCCGATGCCGAATGACGAGTTCTGGACGGTCGAAACCGACATCCTGATCCCGGCGGCACTGGAAAACCAGATCACCGAGAAGAACGCAGCGAAGATCCGCACGAAGATCATCGTCGAAGGCGCGAACGGCCCGACGACGACGGCGGCGGACGACATCCTGACCGCGAACGGCGTGCTCGTGATCCCGGACGTGATCGCGAACGCAGGCGGCGTGACCGTGTCGTACTTCGAGTGGGTGCAGGATTTCTCGAGCTTCTTCTGGACGGAAGACGAGATCAACCATCGTCTCGAGCGCGTGATGCGCGAAGCGTTCTCCGGCGTGTGGGCGGTCGCGGAAGAGCACAAGGTGTCGGTGCGTACGGCGGCGTTCATCGTTGCGTGCAAGCGCATCCTGATGGCGCGCGAAATGCGCGGCCTGTACCCCTGATTGGTGGTTGCCGATTTCGGATCGGTTGACTACGATCAATCCATGACGCAATCCATCCGGTTGCGTGCATGAACCCTCGCGGGCGGTGCCGAATCCGGCATCGCCCGCGTGCGCATTCAGGCGCCGGAAGGGGCGCCCGAAGCCGGGAGGAAGGCTTCGCACAGCGCGATTCGTGGTTCGGTAAACAACCAGTACTTTCAAAAATATTACTTTGATACACTGGCGCGGGTTTTAGCCAAGGAGATGACCAAAATGAAATACCAAAAGGCAGTCCTGATGTTCGCGGCGCTTTGCGCGTTCGCAAGCGGCGCGCATGCTCAGGAGACGGGCACGCTGAAGAAGATCAAGGACACGGGCGTGATCGCGCTGGGGCACCGCGAATCGTCGATTCCGTTCTCCTACTACGACCAGAACCAGCAGGTGGTCGGCTATTCGCGCGAATTCCAGCTGAAGGTGGTCGACGCGGTGAAGAAGAAGCTGAACCTGCCGAACCTGCAGGTGAAGAACATTCCGGTCACGTCGCAGAACCGCATCCCGCTCGTGCAGAACGGCACGGTCGACATCGAGTGCGGCTCGACGACCAACAACGCGGAACGCCAGCAGCAGGCTGCGTTCTCCGACACGATCTTCGTGATCGGCACGCGCCTGATGACGAAGAAGGATTCGGGCGTCAAGGATTTCGCCGACCTGAAGGGCAAGACGGTCGTGACCACTGCCGGCACGACGTCCGAGCGCCTGCTGCGCAAGATGAACAACGAGAAGCAGCTCGGCATGAACATCATCAGCGCGAAGGATCACGGCGATTCGTTCAACACGCTGGAATCGGGCCGCGCGGTCGCGTTCATGATGGATGACGCGCTGCTCGCGGGCGAGCGCGCGAAGGCGAAGCAGCCGGGCGAGTGGGTGATCGTCGGCACGCCGCAATCGGAAGAAGCGTACGGCTGCATGATGCGCAAGGGCGATGCGGACTTCAAGAAGGTCGTCGACGACGCGATCTCGCAAGTCGAGAAATCGGGCGACGCCGCGAAGATCTACGCGAAGTGGTTCGAGAACCCGATTCCGCCGAAGGGGCTGAACCTGAACTTCCCGCTGTCCGATTCGATGAAGAAGCTGTACGCGAACCCGAACGACAAGGCGCTCGACTGACCGCACGGCCGTTGATGCAGAAATGACGCTAATGAGACGGAAGAGGCCACGCTTCTTCCGTCTCTTTTTGCTGGAGTCTTGCCCATGTCTTACCACTGGAACTGGGGCATCTTCCTGAGCCCCGTGTCGACCGGCGAGCCGACGACTTATTTCGGATGGCTGATGTCCGGCTTCTGGGTGACGATCGAAGTGTCGCTCGTCGCCTGGGTCATCGCGCTGATCGTCGGTTCGCTGTTCGGCGTGCTGCGCACCGTGCCGAACAAATGGCTGTCCGCGCTCGGCACCCTGTACGTGTCGATCTTCCGGAACATTCCGCTGATCGTGCAGTTCTTCGTCTGGTATCTCGTGATACCGGAGCTGCTGCCCGCGTCGATCGGCACCTGGATCAAGCAGTTGCCGCCCACCACGCAGTTCTTCACCGCGTCGATCATCTGTCTCGGCCTGTTCACGGGCGCGCGCGTGTGCGAACAGGTGCGCTCGGGGATCAACGCGCTGCCGAAGGGCCAGCGCGCCGCCGGCCTCGCGATGGGCTTCACGCAATGGCAGACGTACCGCTACGTGCTGCTGCCGGTTGCGTACCGGATCATCGTGCCGCCGCTCACGTCGGAATTCCTGAACATCTTCAAGAACTCCGCGGTCGCGTCGACGATCGGCCTGCTCGACCTGTCCGCGCAGGCGCGCCAGCTCGTCGACTACACCGCGCAGACGTATGAGTCGTTCATTGCGGTGACGCTCGCGTACGTGATCATCAACCTCATCGTGATGGCGTTCATGCGCTGGATCGAAGGCCGTACGCGGCTGCCCGGCTATATCGGAGGCAAGTGATGCATCAGTTCGACTGGAGTAGTATTCCCGGCGCGCTGCCGACGCTGTGGACGGGGGCGGTCGTCACGTTCCAGATCACGCTGATCGCGATCGTGATCGGGATCGTCTGGGGCACGCTGCTGGCGCTGATGCGGCTGTCGGGCGTCAAGCCGCTCGCGTGGTTCGCGCAGGGCTACGTGACGGTGTTCCGTTCGATCCCGCTCGTGATGGTGCTGCTGTGGTTCTTCCTGATCGTGCCGCAGCTGCTGCAGGGCGTGCTCGGATTGTCGCCGACGATCGACATCCGTCTCGCATCGGCGATGGTCGCGTTCTCGCTGTTCGAAGCCGCGTATTATTCCGAGATCATCCGCGCCGGCATCCAGGCGGTGCCGCGCGGGCAGGTGAACGCCGCGTTCGCGCTCGGCATGAACTACGCGCAGGCGATGCGCCTCGTGATCCTGCCGCAGGCGTTCCGCGCGATGATCCCGCTGCTGCTCACGCAGGCGATCGTCCTGTTCCAGGATACGTCGCTCGTGTACGTGATCAGTCTCGCGGACTTCTTCCGCACGGCGGCCAACGTCGGCGATCGCGACGGCACGACCGTCGAGATGGTCCTGTTCGCCGGCGCATGCTATTTCGTGATTTGCTCGTTGGCGTCTGCTCTCGTCAAGGGTCTCCAGAAAAAGGTCACAAGATGATTTCCATCAAGAACGTTTCGAAGTGGTACGGCCAGTTTCAGGTCCTCACCGACTGCACGACCGAGGTCAAGAAAGGCGAAGTGGTCGTCGTGTGCGGCCCGTCGGGCTCGGGCAAGTCGACGCTGATCAAGACCGTGAACGGCCTCGAGCCGTTCCAGCAGGGCGAGATCCTCGTGAACGGCCAGTCGGTCGGCGACAAGAAGACGAACCTGTCGAAGCTGCGCTCGAAGGTCGGGATGGTGTTCCAGCATTTCGAGCTGTTCCCGCACCTGTCGATCACCGAGAACCTGACGCTCGCGCAGGTCAAGGTGCTCGGCCGCGGCAAGGACGAGGCGAACGAGAAGGGCATGAAGCTGCTCGATCGCGTCGGCTTGAAGGCGCATGCGCACAAGTTCCCGGGGCAGCTGTCGGGCGGCCAGCAGCAGCGTGTCGCGATTGCGCGCGCGCTGTCGATGGATCCGATCGCGATGCTGTTCGACGAGCCGACGTCCGCGCTCGACCCCGAGATGATCAACGAAGTGCTCGACGTGATGGTCGAACTCGCGCAGGAAGGGATGACGATGATGGTCGTCACGCACGAAATGGGCTTCGCGAAGAAGGTCGCCCATCGCGTGATCTTCATGGACAAGGGCGCGATCGTCGAGGACGACCGCAAGGACGATTTCTTCTCGAATCCGAAATCGGAACGCGCGAAGGACTTCCTCGCGAAAATCCTGCACTGAGCGTCCGCGCTCGTCGGCGCTGCAGGTGCGTCGATGCGAAAACCGCCCGGCCGAGCGCCGGGCGGTTTTTTTTCGTCCGCAGGTCGTGCGTTACCAGCTGTAGCGGTAGCCGACCTGCCCGACGATGCCGCGCCGGTAGTCGCCGCCGATGTTGCGCGCGATCTTCGCGTTCGCATACAGCTCGCCCGATTTGCCGAAGCCCGCGGTCACGCCGACGCCGAGCTCGTACCACGTGCGACCGAGATGCGTCGCGAACGGCGTGCCGCCGACGACGGTCTGGCCCGGCGACAGGAAGTCGTGCAGCACGTCGGCCGTGAAGTACGGCGTCGCGGCGCCGCCGCCCGAATCCGACTGGAGGTTCGGCCGGAAGATGCGCACGCCGACGCGGCCGCGCAGCGCGTTCGTCGTCGTGCCCGATACCGCCGAGACGTTGTCGTTGAACCCGTTCAGCTTCAGGTACTGGGCCATCAACTGCGCTTGCGGCTCGACCGCAACCGGCAGCGCGCCGATCGCGAACGGCTTGCCGACTTCCTGCGACAGCGCGATGCCGAAGCCGTTCTGCGACGCCTCGTTGCCGTAGCTGTCGCGATAGCGGTTGCCGTAGTGCGTGACCTGCCCGACGCTGTCGAAGTACGTTCCGTCGGACAGGTACTTCGTCCAGTAGCCGCCGATGCTCTGCGCGTGCATCTCGACCGAGCCAGTCGACGTCGACAGGTTGGCCGTATCGGCGCGCGCCATGTCGCTGAAGCTCGCGTTCGACACGCCGATGCTGGCCGTCACGCCCGCATGCGTGCTGCCACCGCCGTTCGGTGCCTGGTCGAGCGTCCAGTCCTTGCCGAACTGCGCGAAGAACGTGCGTTCGTCGGCCGCGAAGCGGCCCGCGTTCGCGTCGAGGCTCTGGCCGCCGATGCGCCCCCACACGCCGTCGCGATTGCCGGGCTGCTGTTTTTCGAGGTTGTAGATGTCACCGACACGCTCGTGCAGCTTGCCGAGCGTCGAGAAGCCATAGTCGGCGTTGAGCAGCGGCGTGAGCGCATAGCCCGAGACGCCAGGCCGATACGCGAGCGTGCCGCCGCCGTTTCCGTTGCCGCTACCGTCGCCATCACCGCCGCCGGACGGATGGATCGGGTCGCCGGGGTCCGTCGAATCGAGCTGCGACCGCAGGTACCAGCCGTTCGCGTCGCCTTGCCCGCCGCGATAGAGCCGGTATTCGTACGCACCCGCCTGCACGGGGCCTGCGAGCTGGAACGCCGATGTGGTGGTCGTGCCGCCGTTGGTCGTGACGACCACCGGAATCCCGTCGCCCTTCGTCTGTGCGCCGGTGCCGGCCGTGTTGGCGATCTTCAGGCCCGTCGTGCCGCTCGCCGCGCCGCCGTTCACGATCACCCGATCGGTCGGCGATGCGTCGGCGCCGAGGAACGTGTTGAGCGCGATCGTGCCGCCGTTGCCGACGTAGCTGCCGGTTGTCAGCGTCTTGTAGCTGCCCGCGAGCGTCGGCGAACCGGTCGGTGCCGCGAATGCGACCAGGCCCGCGTTGTTCAGGCTGCTCAGCACGGAGCTGCCCGTCATGCGCCACGTGCTGGTGTTGTCCACCGTCAGCGCGACCGGATCGATCTTGCCGGTCAGCGTGGTGCCGTTCGCGAGGAACACGTTGCCGGTGCTCGATGCGTCGGAGACGATGTCGCCGGCCAGGTTCACGGCCGATGCGGTGAAGGTGGTGTTGCTGCGGTTCGACAGGTCGAGCAGCGTGCCGTTGCCGGCGGTCACGACCGTGCCGTTGCGCACGGCGATGTCGGCCGTGCCGCCGCGCGCGGCGAAGGCCGGCCCGGTGGCGGACGTGACGCTGCCGCCGTCGACCAGCACCGAACTCGTCGCGCCGTTTGCGAGCGTATCGGACGTCAGCACGCCGGCCGTCGCACCCTTGAGCGTCGTGCCGGTCAACGCGAGCATGCCGCCGCTGTCGGCGGTGGCGCCGTTGCCGGCGGCGCTGGCGATCGTCGAGCCCGTATCGCCGATGCGGCCGCCGTTCTGCGCGACGAGGCCGTCGGCCGTCGTGCCCGACGTGGTGATCTTCGCGCCCGACAGCAGTGCGGTCGCGCCGCCGTTCGTCACGATCGCGGCCGAACCCGCGCCGGTCGTCGAAACCATCGTGCCGTTGGCCGCCAGCGTCGAAGCCGCACCCGACACGAAGAAGCCGCGCGCGTTGTCGCCGGTGGTCCGGACGACGGTCGCCGCATCGGCCGCGATGCGTGCGCCGGCCCCTGTCGACGACAGTCCGTCGGCGCCCCCGCCGGTCGTGCCGATCTGCGTGCCGGACAGCGCGATCGTCGCGTTCGTCCCCTGGTTGTCGATTCCCTTGCCCGAGCCGCCGACCGCGATCGACGTCGCGCCGGCCGCGAGCCCGCCGCCCGTCACGGTCGGGTCGATCAGCACGCCGTCGGCGCTGCCGTTCGCGATCACGGTGCCGGCACCCGACAGCGCGACCGAGGCGCCGGCACCCGTCAGGTGCACGCCCGCGATGCCGTCGTCGGCCTCGATCGAACCCGCGTTGGCGAGCGTCGCCGACGCACCCTGGACGAGCGCACCGGTGCCGTCGGATACGTGGATCGTCGACGCGTTGTTCACCGTGCCGAGCGCGCCGATCACGACGCCCGTCGAGCCGGCGCCCGTCAGCAGCACGGTGTCGCGGTTCTCGAGCGTGCCGAGGTTCTGCGCGACGAAGCCGGTCACGCCGGCCGTCGATGACGTGACGGCGGCGTGGTTGGTGAGCATCGTCGCGACCGGTGCGCCTGCATTGGCACCGGCGAGGTCGTGCGCCTGGCCGTCGACGACGCCGGCGATCGCACCGGCCGCGTTCAGGTTGATCGTCGCGCCCGCGTCGATCGTGCCTTGCGCGCCGCCTTCGACCGCGATCGCGATGCCGTTCGCGCCGTTGACGTTGTAGGTCGCGTTGCCGGTCGACAGCACGGTGCCGGCGTCGGTCGCGAGCACGCCGTGCGCGCGCTGGCCGTTGACGTCGGTCGTCAGCGTGCCGGCCGTCGACGCGCCCGTGTAGGCCGCGCCGCCCGCGACGCGGAACAGCGTCGAATCGTCGGTGTCGACGCTGAGGTGCTGTGCGGCGACGTTGATCTTCGAGCCCGTGCCATACGCGTAGAAGCCGATCTGGTTGGTGCCCGACATGAAGGCGGGCACGGCATTGGCGCCGACGTCGATCGTCGCGCCAGAACGCGCATGCACGCCGATCGCGCCGGTGCCCGTCAGGTTGAGCGCGCCGTCGAGCGTGGCCTTCGCGCGCGGCCCCTCGGCCCACACGCCATAGTTGCGCGTGCCCGAGGCGGGATCGAGGCCGCCGGCCACGTTGATCGTGCCGGTCGAGGTCGCGGCGGTCGCGGTCGTGCCGGCACCGACGACCATGATGCCGATGCCGTTGACGCCGTTCAGCGTGATGGTGCCGGTGTTGGTCACGGTCGCGGCGGTGTCGGCCGCGAGCATGCCGACGTTGGCGAGCGGCGTGCCGGACGCCGCGCCGTTGACGACGATCGCGCCCGCGTTGGTCAGCGTGCCGGACGACGAGCCGATGCTCGCCAGCGCGGCGCCGTTCTGCGTTTGCGAGCCGATCACGATCGTGCCGAGGTTGCTCGCGGTGCCCGAGGCGCCGAGCAGGATGCCGTACGCGTGCGCGGACAGCGCGACGTCGTTCACGGCTTCCGGCGCGCCGGCATCGTACTGGGCCGCGCGGCCGAGATAGATCGTGCCGCCGGCTTCGTTCGTGAAGCTGCCGCCGGCGACGAGGCCGCCGATCACCTGGCTGTCGAGCGTCGTCGCGTTGACGCCGACGTTGATCGTGCCGGCGTTCGATGCGCTCGCGCCGTCGGTCGCGGCCACCGCGTAGTTCTGCAGGTCCGGGCGGGTGGTGTTGAAGGTCCACGCGCCGACGTTCATCACGCCGTTGTTGACGAAGGTCGTGCCGGCGCCGTTCGCGTAGACGCCGTTGCCCTCGGTGTACGCGTTGAGGCTGAAGTTGTCGGGCGGCGCGGCGCCGCCCGTGTTGAAGTTGTCGCCGGCGGCATAGCCGGACGAGATCACGCCGTTGTTGACGCCGCTCGCGCCGGTCAGCAGGCGCACGAGCGTGAAGTCGCCCGACAGGCCGCCGTCGTTGACGAAGTGCGCGCCGTTTTCCGCGAGGACCGCCGAGCTCGAGTCGATCGTGTTGGTGCCGCGGAAGTCGATCTGCCCATCCTTGCCGATATGCAGTGTCGCGTTCGCGCCCGTGCCGTGCAGTGCGGTCAGGTAGTTCATCGGCAGCGCGTTCTCGTCGCCCGGCGACACGTTGTTCGCGTACCCGAACGATTGCGTGGTGAACGTGACGGCCTGGTTGAACGCGCTGTCGTAGGCGGCCTGCGAGCCGAGCGCGCCGCTGCTCACCGAGCGCACGAGGAAGTTGTTGTATGCGGCAAGCGACGCCTCGTCGGTGACGGTCCACGTGCTGCCGTCGAAGGCGGTGAAGCTGCCCGCATACGCCGGCACCTCGAGCAGGACATGACCTGCGGGGCCGCCATTCGCGAGATAGTCACCGGTACCCAGCCAGACCTGGTTGCGCGAATTCCAGTTGATGACGCTTTGCGCCGAACCGGTGCCGTCCGCGACGAACAGGTCCGTCTGCTTCGGCGCCATCGTGATCGCGTTGCCGGTTGCCGTCGGCGAGCCTGCCGGATTGCCGATCGACACGTCGAGCGTCCCGCCGGAGCGATCGACGGTGCCGATTCGCGTGTTCACGTACTGGTTGCCGTTCACGTCGTGATAGACCGGTACGTTGGTCGAGCCCGCAGTCGATGCGGAGAACGTGGCCGAATCGTAGGTCGCGATCGATGTCCGGCCACCGGTGATCGAATCGGGCGTGCTGACGCTTCGAGTCTTGCCGCCGATCGACAGCAGCGGTTGATTCGGGTTGCCCGACACGACGGACGTGCTGCCGAGCGGCATCTGCGTGTAGCCCATGTCGCCGGCCGCACCGGTCCATGCACCTGTCAGGCCGACCCGGTCGCCGCCCGACACGGTCGTGGCGCCGACGAGGTTGTCGTTGACGGTCGGGCTGAAGCTGCCGAGCGCGCAGGTGCCGCCAGTCGCGACGACCGCGCCGCTGCCGCACGTCGACGCGTACGCGGAGCCGGCCGACAGCGCGGCCAGCGCGGCGCCGACTGCGGCGATGCGAAGCGATGGCCGGCGCGTTGCCGCGTGTGCGACGCGGCGGCTCGCGCCAGATGGCCGGCCCGAACGCTTGCTGCGCGCCCGTGCCGTTTCCGCAACCGCGACCCAGCAGCCGGTGGTCTCGCTCCAGATCGATCGAAATGAATGATTCACGACAAGCCCCTCTCTCTTGTTTTGATGTGGTTTTCACCGCGGTGCAGTGAAATCGCAATCCGCGGTGGGGAATGGCGTGAATGGGTGCGCGGCGGCCGTGGCCGTTTCTCCGCCAATCGCGATTCGTTACACCGTGGATGAGCGGAGTCTATTGATCGGGAGCGTGAGCGATTGTCGGGAAGCTTACAAATGCGGCAATCGTGCCGTTTTCATTTGATGTTTTTTGTTTGTGTGATGAATCGAACTGAAGTCCTTGAAGTGTAAGGGTTTGGTCGATTCAAGCGATGTGAATTCGCGATTGCCGGATCGGTGGGGTGACGCACGGTTCACGCAAAATTGGTGCGTTAAAGTGCGGCCCCCGGATTATTTGTTGTCAGGAGGAGTGTTTTATTTTTTACCGTTGAATTATTTTCTCTTGGAAATAAATTAAATCAAGAGCATGTCGATCGGCACCGCTTCGATATACCGGAATGTGATCCGGATGAAACGAAATCCGTGCTCGGGTGGGCTATTTGTGCCGATGGCGAACGTCGTCGCGTCGCATGCGCACGAAATGGCCGGCCACGATTACGCGTAGCAGGCCATCGACTCGCCGTGCAGCGGCGGCCAGATGAAGGGAAGCGGGCGCCGGCGCGCCGGGCTCAGAAGTCGATCGCGTCGTCGGAATCGACGTCGGCGGCGGTGGCGAGCGCCTCGCGTGCGTCGCGCGGCGCCGACGCCGACGCGTCGAGTGACGGATTGCGCAGCTTCTCGAGCACGCGTTCGGGCACCGGGATCCGCATCCGCGCGGCGACGTCGCCGCACTGGAACATGATCAGCTCGCCCGGCTCGAACGCGGTCCACACTTCATTGTCGGTGAGCGGCTGCGTCGCGATCACCGCGACGCGATCCTCGGGCGTCGTGTATTTCGCGAAGTCGATCGACAGGTCTTCGTCGACGAGGTGGGCAGTCGAGAACGGCCAGCGCCGCACGAGGTAGTGCAGCCGTGTCGAGCAGTGTGCGAACAGCGCCTGGCCGTTCGACATCAGGAAGTTGAACACGCCGTGATCGGTGATGCCGCGGGTCAGCTCGCCGACGCGCTCGAACAGCTCGGGCAGCGGCGGCTGCGCGCCGGGGAACGCTTCGCGCAGCCCCTGCATCAGCACGCAGAATGCCTGTTCGCTGTCGGTCGTGCCGACCGGATGGTAGACGCTGCCGTCCATGTCCGGTGCGTAGTCCTGCAGGTCGCCGTTATGCGCGAAGATCCAGTGCCGGCCCCACAGCTCGCGCATGAACGGATGGCTGTTCTCGAGCAGGATGTGGCCTTGCGTCGCCTTGCGGATGTGCGCGATCGTGTTCTTGGATTTGATCGGGTAGCGCTTCACCATTTCGGCGATCGGCGATGTGGCCGATGCCTGGTGATCGATGAACAGGCGGCAGGCTTTATCTTCGAAGAACGCGATGCCCCAGCCGTCGGCATGGTGATCGGTGAGCCCGCCCCGGGCCGCGAAACCTGTGAAGGAGAATGTGACGTCCGTCGGCGCGGCGCAGTTCATTCCTAAGAGTTGGCACATTTTACTTGGGGCAGCAGGCTGAGGCGGGGGGGTAACGAACCGGGCGAACCCCGGTACAATGCGGCTTCTAGCATATCACCGAGCCCCGAGCGGTAAAAAGCGGATTCCGCCGGCCGAAGG
Organism: Burkholderia lata; assembly: GCF_902499335.1. Classification (GTDB taxonomy): domain Bacteria; phylum Pseudomonadota; class Gammaproteobacteria; order Burkholderiales; family Burkholderiaceae; genus Burkholderia; species Burkholderia lata_B. The sequence continues at coordinate 110,291 of NZ_CABVQK010000010.1, forward strand.
CCCCGTGTTGCGGTTTGCCGTCAGTCGGCCCGCGCACGCGCGTTCCGGCCCCGCCGATGGCCCGGCCGTTCCTCACGACGCCTCCTATGACTGCCTCGAACGCTTCCTCCCCGGCGACGCTCTCGCTCGCCCGTCCCGACGACTGGCACCTGCACCTGCGAGACGGCGACATGCTGGCCGCCGTGCTGCCGCACACCGCGCGCCAGTTCGGCCGCGCGATCGTCATGCCGAACCTGAAGCCGCCGGTGACGACCACCGCGCAGGCGCAGGCCTATCGTGAGCGTATCCTCGCCGCGCTGCCGGCCGGGATGACGTTCGAACCGCTGATGACGCTGTACCTGACCGACAACACGCCGCCCGACGAGATCCGCCGCGCGCGCGAAAGCGGTTTCGTGCACGGCGTGAAGCTGTATCCGGCCGGCGCGACGACGAATTCCGACCACGGCGTCACCGATCTCGCGAAATGCGCGAAGACGCTCGAGGCGATGCAGGAAACCGGCATGCCGCTGCTCGTGCACGGCGAAGTGACCGATGCGTCGATCGACCTGTTCGACCGCGAGAAGGTCTTCATCGACCGCGTGATGACGCCGCTGCGCCGCGATTTCCCGGGCCTGAAGGTCGTGTTCGAACACATCACGACGAAGGATGCGGCCGACTACGTGCGCGACGCGGATGCGGCGCCCGGCCTGCTCGGCGCGACGATCACCGCGCATCACCTGCTGTACAACCGCAATGCGCTGTTCGTCGGCGGGATTCGCCCGCATTACTACTGCCTGCCGGTGCTGAAGCGCGAGACGCATCGCGTCGCGCTGGTCGAGGCCGCGACGTCGGGCAACCCGCGCTTCTTCCTCGGCACCGACAGCGCGCCGCATGCGCGCGACGCGAAGGAAACCGCGTGCGGCTGTGCGGGCTGCTACACGGCGCTGCACGCGCTCGAACTGTATGCGGAAGCGTTCGACCACGCCGGCGCGCTCGACAAGCTGGAAGGCTTCGCGAGCTTCTTCGGCGCCGATTTCTACGGGCTGCCGCGCAGCGCCGACACGGTCACGCTGCGTCGCGAGTCATGGGAACTGCCCCGCGAGATCTTCGCGGGCGATACGCCCGTCGTGCCGCTGCGCGGCGGCGAGACGATCGGCTGGAAACTGGTTTGACCCCCGCGCCGCCGCGCGAACCCGGCCACACGGCCGGTAGCGCTCGGTGCTAGAATGCGCGTCGCAAAGCAGGCCAGGCAGTCGCGGCCTCGCCGCCTTCGGGCGCGCGGGGGCGAGGAAAGTCCGGACTCCACAGGGCAGGGTGATGGCTAACGGCCATCCGTGGTGACACGCGGAACAGGGCAACAGAAAGCAAACCGCCGATGGCCCGGCGCAAGCCGGGATCAGGTAAGGGTGAAACGGTGCGGTAAGAGCGCACCGCGGCGACGGCGACGTTCGCCGGCACGGTAACCTCCACCCGGAGCAATTCCAAGTAGGCAGGCGCGCATTTTCGGATGCAGGACGGGGCCCCCGTCTCGTCTGCGGGTAGGAAGCTTGAGCGCGTCAGCAATGGCGCGCCTAGAGGAATGGCTGCCACGCGTTGTGCGCTTCGGCGCGCAGCGTGCACAGAATCCGGCTTATCGGCCTGCTTTGCCGTTCGAATGCGAAAGGGCCGGCGTCTCCTTGCGGAGCGCCGGCCCTTTTTTCATGCGCGCTCGCCGTGCGTTCAGCCGGCGACGATGTCGAACGAATGCGTGAGTTCGGCCGTCTTCGCGATCATGATCGACGCGGAGCAATACTTGTCGTGCGACAGGTTGATCGCGCGTTCGACCGTGGACGGGTTCAGGTTGCGGCCGGTGACGGTGAAGTGGAAATGCACCTTCGTGAACACCTTCGGGTCTTCGCTCGCGCGCTCGGCCTTCAGCGTGACCGAGCAGCCGCTGACTTCCTGGCGGCTCTTCTTCAGGATCAGCACGACGTCATAGGCAGTGCAGCCGCCGGTGCCGAGCAGCACCATTTCCATCGGGCGCGGCGCGAGATTGTGGCCGCCACCTTCGGGCGCGCCATCCATCGTGACGAGGTGGCCGCTACCGGTCTCGGCGGAAAACGCCATGCCGTCCTGGCCCATCCAGCTTACTTTGCATTCCATGCTTGCACTCCAGCGTTGCCTGATTCGGATTCGATCCGGCATTGTAGCCCGCTGCGTAACGGTCGGCTGATGCGCTGCACGACGCGCAACGCAGGCGCCGCGCGCGCGGTGCGTCGGACGGCCAATTCCCGTCCGTTTTTAGGGGTTTTGCTCTAGACGAGGGCGGTGCCTGATCAGACTCGTCGAGATCAGGTGATTGATTTTAAAGGGAAAACAAATTTTTCAAACGCGCCGCTTGAAATTCCGCATTATGGTGTTTGATTTCGTAATGCAAATTTTCTTGTGGAGTCGGTGGTGCGTTCGTATAATGAGCCTCATTGGTTGTCGCGCTGCGGCAACCTCCGAATGTCTCCTCCACCCTCCTCCTATGGTGGATTAAGCCCGAACCAGCCGTTCGGGCTTTTTTTCGTCCCATGCAAACATCGGCGCGCGGCTTGCGCGCCCCGGCATCGTTACACCGGTTGCTTCGCGGTGGGCTGCGAGGTCGCGCCGGGCGAGCGTGCGCCAGGTGCCGGCGCGTGGACGGCCGACGCATGGCCGTGCCCGCGTGCGCAGAAGTGGCGGACGCGTTCGCGCACCGCGCGCAGGCGGGCGACGCGATCCTCGGCATGGGCGGCGCGCGCTTCGGCAACGCGTGTATCGAGCGCGTCGAGCTTGGCTTCGCAGTCGGTGCGGGCGGCGACGGCAGGCGCCGCGGCGGCCAGCAGCGCGGCCGCGAGGAGGGGCGTAAGTCGTTGATTCATCATGCTTGTTTGTTGTTTTCCAGATTCGGCCGGCCTGGCGCGGCAAGGTCAGGTGCCGCGCGTCGATGGGTGCCTCCCCGGGCGCTCGGTTCGCCTAGCTTGTCGGGGCACGAACGGATTTTGGCCCATTTCAGCCGCCGCGGGCACGGGAAGTGGATTCCCTTTGACCGCGTTGCCGTATTTCCTTTATAATTCAGGGCTTTTCCGCATTCATGCCCACGGAAAAAGAACAGGGAGAGCCTGCACCGCGCCTCGAAGCGCACACAGACAAGCAGGACGAACACATCGGGCAAAGCATTTTTTTTGGATCGATCATGAAGACGTTTTCCGCAAAAGCCCATGAGGTGACGCGCGAATGGTACGTGATTGACGCGACGGATAAGGTTCTCGGCCGTGTTGCCAGCGAAGTGGCACGCCGTCTGCGCGGCAAGCACAAGCCTGAGTTCACCCCGCACGTCGACACTGGTGATTTCATCATCATCGTCAACGCGAGCAAGTTGAAAGTCACGGGCAACAAGACGCTGGACAAGAAGTACTACCGTCACTCGGGCTACCCGGGCGGTATCTATGAAACGACGTTCGGCAAGATGCAAGAACGCTTCCCGGGCCGTGCGCTCGAGAAGGCGGTCAAGGGCATGCTGCCGAAGGGCCCGCTCGGCTACGCGATGATCAAGAAGCTGAAGGTCTACGCAGAAGCGACGCATCCGCACTCGGCTCAACAGCCGAAGGCGCTCGAGATCTAAGGGGACCCACATGATCGGTAACTGGAACTACGGTACGGGCCGCCGCAAGAGCGCAGTCGCACGTGTCTTCATCAAGGCTGGCAAGGGCGACATCATCGTCAACGGCAAGCCCATCGCTGACTACTTCTCGCGCGAAACGTCGCTGATGATCGTGCGTCAACCGCTGGAACTTACGAACCACGGCCAGACGTTCGACATCAAGGTCAACGTCAACGGCGGCGGCGAAACGGGTCAGGCAGGTGCAGTGCGCCACGGCATCACCCGTGCACTGATCGACTACGATGCGACGCTCAAGCCGTCGCTGTCGAGCGCAGGCTTCGTCACGCGCGATGCGCGTGAAGTCGAGCGTAAGAAGGTCGGTCTGCGCAAGGCACGCCGCGCAAAGCAGTTCTCGAAGCGTTAATTCCGCTTCATGGCCTCGCCGCTCCCGGGCGGCGTCCGCCGGAAAAACCGCCAGTGTTCGCGCTGGCGGTTTTTTTATGTCCGTTTCCAGGCGCATGCTGCCGCGGCCCGCGCGGGCGCGTTTGATGAAATCGACAAGAACCTATTGATTTCATGGACTTCAGCACGATCTTCTGATCGGCCCTACAATAGCGGCTAAAGCTTTTTGGAGAGTTCGCAATGAACGCTGTTACCGAATCCGCAGCAACGACGGCCGAAATGCCGGTTCCGTTCGTCTTCACCGACGCCGCAGCCGACAAGGTCAAGCAACTGATCGACGAAGAGGGCAATCCCGACCTGAAGCTGCGCGTGTTCGTGCAGGGCGGCGGCTGCTCCGGCTTCCAGTATGGCTTCACGTTCGACGAGGAAGTCAACGAGGACGACACCGTGATGAACAAGAACGGCGTCCAGCTCCTGATCGACTCGATGAGCTACCAGTACCTGGTCGGCGCCGAGATCGACTACAAGGACGACCTCAACGGCGCCCAGTTCGTGATCAAGAACCCGAACGCGAGCACCACCTGCGGGTGCGGCTCGTCGTTCTCGGTCTGAGCGCACGGCAGATCCGATCCGGTTCGCCGGAATGAAAAACGGGGCTTCATGCCCCGTTTTTTATGCCCGTATGCGATGGCAATGCCGCGCCCGCCTTGCGGCGGGCGTCGCGTCAACGCGGATACAGCGCGCCCAGCACGCGGTTGCCGGCCGCACCGGTGACCGTCGCGAGATTGCCGGGCTGGCGTGCGGTGAAGCGGTACGCGAGCCATGCGAACGCGAGCGCCTCGACCTGCTGCGGCGGCACGCCGAGCGCTGAGGTCGTATCGACCGTGGCCGGCACGCCGGCGTCGCGCAGCGCGTGCCGGAGCGCATCGAGCAGCACCGGATTGCGTGCGCCGCCGCCGCATACGAATACAGCCTTGCAGCCCGCTGCATGTTGCGCGATCTCGCGTGCGACCGACACGGCGGTGAGCGCCGTGAGGGTCGCCTGCACGTCCTGCGGCGCGACCTGCGCGAACGCGGCGAGCTTCGCGTCGAGCCATGCGGGATTGAACAGGTCGCGCCCGGTGCTTTTCGGCGGCGGTGCGGCGAAATACGGCTCGTCGAGCAGCGCGTCGAGCAGCGGCGCATGGACGGTGCCGCGCGCGGCGAACTTGCCGCCGTCGTCGTACGGCTTGCCGAGATGGCGGGTCGCCCATTCGTCGAGCAGCGCATTCGCGGGGCCGCAGTCGAAGCCGCGCACGTCGCCGCCTTCGCCGGGCAGGATCGTGATGTTGCTGATCCCGCCGAGATTGCAGACGACGCGCGTTTCGCCCGGCGCGCCGAACACCGTGGCATGGAAGGCCGGCGCGAGCGGCGCGCCGTGGCCGCCTGCGGCCACATCGCGGCTGCGGAAATCGGCGATCACGTCGACCTGGGCCAGCTCGGCGAGCAGCGCCGGGTTGTTGATCTGCCGCGTATAGCCGCGCTCGGGGCGATGGCGCACGGTCTGGCCGTGCACGCCGATCGCGCGGATCTCGTCGCGCGACAGCCCGGCCGTGCGCTGCAATTCGTGGCAGCACACCGCATAGCGCGCGACCAGCGCGTTCGCCGCGAGCGCTTCGCGGTCGATCTCGTCGTCGCCGGGCTGCTGCAGCGCGAACAGCGCGTCGCGCAGCGATTGCGCGAAGCCGACGAACGCTTCCGCCAGCACGACCGGCGCCTTGCCGGCCTCGAAACGCACGGCGACGCCATCGACGCCGTCCATGCTGGTTCCCGACATCAGCCCGAAGTAGATGCCGTCGGCCGGATGGGCGTTTTGCGGCTGTCGTTGCGGCACGTTGGGTCCTCCTGGATCGTGCGGCGCGGGCCGGTGCCGCGCGCCTTGCGCCCGATTATCCGCGCAACGTGGCGCGCCGTTAAGCGATGGGCGCGCAAGTTATGGGAAAATCCCTGTTTTTGCGACATTCTTCCTGGCACCGATGAGCACCGAACCCAGTTCCAAGCCCGTTTTCCCGATCACCGACGAAGTCCGGCATGCGCTCGCCGTCACGAAGCGCGGCGTCGACGAGCTGCTGGTCGAGGAAGAGTTCGCGCAGAAGCTCGCGCGCAGCGCGGCCACCGGCACGCCGCTTCGTATCAAGCTCGGCCTCGACCCGACCGCACCGGACATCCACATCGGCCATACGGTCGTGCTGAACAAGATGCGCCAGCTGCAGGACCTCGGCCATACGGTCATCTTCCTGATCGGTGATTTCACGTCGCTGATCGGCGATCCGTCGGGCCGCAACGCGACGCGCCCGCCGCTCACGCGCGAGCAGATCGAATCGAACGCGAAGACCTACTTCGAGCAGGCCGCGCTCGTGCTCGACCGCGACAAGACCGAGATCCGCTACAACAGCGAATGGTCGATGCCGCTCGGCGCGGACGGGATGATCAAGCTCGCGTCGCGCTACACGGTCGCGCGGATCCTCGAACGCGAGGACTTCACGAAGCGCTTCCAGGGCGGCGTGCCGATCTCGATCCATGAATTCCTGTACCCGCTGATGCAGGGCTACGATTCGGTCGCGCTGAACGCCGACCTCGAGCTCGGCGGCACCGACCAGAAGTTCAACCTGCTGGTCGGCCGCGAGCTGCAGAAGCAGTACGGCCAGGAACAGCAGTGCATTCTCACGATGCCGCTGCTCGAAGGCCTCGACGGCGTCGAAAAGATGTCGAAGTCGAAGGGCAACTACGTCGGTATCAGCGAGCAGCCGAACGACATGTTCGGCAAGCTGATGAGCATCTCGGATACGCTGATGTGGCGTTACTTCGAACTGCTGTCGTTCCGCCCGATGGACGAGATCGGCGGCTTCAAGCGCGAGATCGAAGGCGGCCGCAACCCGCGCGACTTCAAGGTGCTGCTCGCGCAGGAAATCGTCGCGCGCTTCCATTCGCAGGCCGACGCCGAGCGTGCGCTCGAGGACTTCAACCACCGCGCGAAGGGCGGCGTGCCGGACGACATTCCGTCGGTCACGCTCGCGGGCGCGCCGCTCGCGATCGGCCAACTGCTCAAGCAGGCAGGGCTCGTGCCGTCGACGAGCGAGGCACTGCGCAACATCGAGCAGGCCGGCGTGAAGATCGATGGCGCGATCGTGTCGGACAAGGGCCTGAAGGTCGAGGCCGGCGAGTTCGTCGTGCAGGTCGGCAAGCGCCGCTTCGCGCGCGTCACGCTGACTGCATGATCGCGCTGATCCAGCGCGTGAAGCGCGCCGACGTGCGCGTCGGCGACCGCACGACGGGCGAGATCGGAGTGGGCCTGCTCGCGCTCGTCTGCGCGGAGCGCGGCGACACCGACGCAGCAGCCGACAAGCTGCTCGCGAAGATGCTCGGCTACCGCGTGTTCAGCGACGCCGCCGGCAAGATGAACCTGCCGGTGTCGAATATCGACGGTGAGGGCCGCGCAGGCGGCCTGCTGCTCGTGTCGCAGTTCACGCTGGCGGCCGATACCAACAGCGGGCTGCGTCCGAGCTTCACGCCGGCCGCGCCGCCCGACGAAGGCGCGCGGCTGTTCGACTATTTCGTCGCGGCCGCGCGTGCACGCCATCCGGTCGTCGAGACGGGCGAGTTCGGCGCCGACATGCAGGTGTCGCTCGTCAACGACGGCCCCGTGACATTCTGGCTGCAAGTGCGGCCCTGATTCTTCCCCGGAGACGCACCGCGATGGCCACCACGCAGATTCTTTTCATCCGCCACGGCGAGACGGCCTGGAATCGCATCAAGCGCATCCAGGGTCATATCGACATCCCGCTGGCCGACACGGGGCTCGCGCAGGCGCAAAAGCTGGCCGCGCGGCTCGCACGCGACGCGCGTGACGGCGCGCGGCTCGACGCGATCTATTCGAGCGACCTGATGCGCGCGCAGCAGACCGCGCAGCCGTTCGCCGACGCGCTCGGGCTGTCGCTGCGGCTGCGCGAAGGGCTGCGCGAACGCTCTTACGGCCAGTTTCAGGGGCACGACAGCGCCGAGATCGAGACGCTGTTCCCCGACGCCTACGCGGCCTGGCAGACGCGTGACCCCGGTTTTGCGCCGGAGGGCGGCGAGTCGCAGCGCGAGTTCTACCACCGCGTGCTGCATGCGCTCGAACCGATCGTCGCCGAGCATCCGGGCGGCCGGATCGCATGCGTCGCGCACGGCGGTGTGCTCGACAGCGTTTACCGGTTCGCGAACGGCATCGAGCTGTCGGCGCCGCGCAATTATCAGCTGCTCAACACGAGCATCAACGTCGTCGATTATGTCGATGGCCGTGCGCAGGTCGTGCAGTGGGCCGACGTGTCGCACCTGGACGCCGCGAGCGACGACGACGACGGGTACCGCAAGGTGCTCTGAGCCGGCAGGCCCCGTCCGGCATGGCCGGCCGGGGTGCCGTTCCCGCATGGTGCTGGCTGCTTACTGCGGCAGCGCGTGGCGCGTCTTGTAGTCGAGCGCGTACGCGATCTTGCCGGGCTTGTCCGCCGAAATCGGCTGGCGCAGCTTGTCGAATTCCCCCTTGTTGTATTTCTTCCCGCCGTTGATCGCGTCCGCGCGCCCGAGGTCGGCGCCCGTCTTGCCGTCGATCACGGGGTCCGTGGCCGCGACCATGCGCGTCGACGCATTCCAGGCCGCGTTCAGGTAGCCCGTGTCGGCCTTCGCCGGATCCGGGTCGGTTGTGCCGGCGCGCGTCAGGTCATAGCCGGCGAGTGAGAACGTGCCCGGTTGCGCGCGCAGCCAGTCGGCCCAATAGAACTCGAGGTAGTCGGTGGCTTGCGCAGGCTTGCTGTAGCCGATGTCGCGCGTGAAATAGACGAGCGAGCGGTAGCGGTCGTTCGTCATCCCGAGTTTCAGGCCAAGCCCGGTCGGCAGTTGAGCGGTCGTGATCGCCTTGCCTTCGCCGTTCTTGAGGCGCAGGTAGCCGCGGCTCCGCATCTGTTGCCAGAACGCGTCGCCCGAGTAGTCGCTGAGGTTGTCCTTGACGACGACGTGCACGTGCAGCGCCGGGCCGCCGTCGGGCGTCTCGTAGTAGGTCGACAGGCCGTGGTGGCCGTCGGTGAGGAAAAGCGCATCGCCGTTCGGGCCGATCACGACCGGGTTCAGCACCGAGCGGTCGCGGGCGTTCGCGTCGGTCGTCGTGCATGTGTAGCTCGCGGGCTCGCGCAGCACCGACCTGGCCGTGTAGCCGGCCGAAGCGACGCCGCCGAGGCCTTCGTCCGCGCAGAAGTCGTCGAATTTCTTGTCGGGCTGCAGTTCGTAGCGGCCAAGCTTGTAGTAGATCTGGTCGTAGCCGATCGCGCCCTGCGTCGGATGGAGGTCGCCGAGCGTCACGTCGATCAGGTCGCCCGCACGGGCGGCCTTCCATTTGCCCGGTTGCGGCGTGACGGTGGCGGGCGGCGTGGGCGCAGGCGTGGTCGGGGTGCTGCCGGGCGGCGTTTGCGCGTCCGAACGCGCGACGGCGGTGACATCGTCGCCGCCGCACGCGGTGAGGGCGAAGACGGCGGACAGGCTGGCGGCAAGGGCGAAACGGATCGGCAGGCGTGGCATCGCGGGCATCGGGTGTCGGTCGGGTTGGCGGGACACCGCGCGGGTCACGGCAGGCGGGACGTGGGGCACGTGCGACCGTGCGCGGGTGCAAGCCCGTCAGCTTGTCACAGGTATTTGACAGTAAATTGAAATGATCGGAGGAAGCAGATCGTCAGGCAGACGGGGTGCCGTCGGGCGGTGTCGCGGCGGCGCGGCGGCGTGCACGCTTTGATGCGCCGTTCACGAGCGCCCAGCGCAGCACCGGGGCGACGACCCGTATGCCCGGCCGGACCACCGCGCGCCGCAGCGGCGCGAATGCCGACACGCCGAGCATGCGCTGCGCCCACGGCGGCAGCAGGTCGATCCCGGCGTGCATCACCAGCGACGCAGCCGGCCGCAACGCGGGCTTCGCAACCGGCACGTTCAGCAGGATGGACATCACGTCGAAGGTGCGCGGCCCGGCCTCGAGCTCGGGCTGCATGCGCGCGAGATACGCGGCCACCTCGGCGCGCGAACGGGGAACCTCGTGTGCGCCGAGCAGTTCGGCGACCAATGCCGTTTCGGCGAAGTAGCGGTCCTGCCACTCGCCCGGCAGCGCCGGATTCACGTAGCGCAGATGCGCGGCGAGGAAACTCGACACTTCCGCGACATGCACCCAGGTCAGCAATGCCGGATCGTCGGCGCGGTACGGCCGTCCGTCCGGTGCTGTGCCCGATATGTGCGCGTGGATCGATTTCACGCGCTCGATGAGTGCGAGTGCGTCCGCGCGACTGCCGAACGTCGTACCGGTGATGAACGTGGCGGTGCGCCGCAAGCGGCCCAGGATGTCGGTGCGAAACGACGAGTGATCCCAGACGCCCGCGAGTGCGAGCGGATGGAGCGCCTGCAGCAGCAGCGCGGCGATGCCGCCCGTCATCATCGACGTGAAGTCGGCATGCACGCGCCAGCAGACGGCGTCGGGGCCGAACAGCCCCGGGTCTCCCGGCGGCGAAGAGAGGTCGAGCGACGGGCCACCGCCGCCGGCCGTCAGGTGCGTGACGCCGGCCACGAGCCGCTTGCGGATCGGCTCGGCCCAGCGCGGGCCCGGTGCGGGTGCGGCGGGGTGGCGGCTGGGCGGCGTTGTCATGGCGGGTGCGGCTCGGGCGACGGGTTACTTCCCGTCGGGGGTATCCCACTCCCCGCGTCCGGTGCGGCCGGCGTCGGGCACGGAAAGCCCGAAGTGGCGATACGTGAGCAGCGTCGCGACGCGCCCGCGCGGCGTGCGCTGCAGGAAGCCCTGCTGGATCAGGTACGGCTCGAGTACGTCCTCGATCGTGTCGCGTTCTTCGCCGATCGCCGCCGCGAGGTTGTCGATGCCGACCGGGCCGCCGTCGAACTTGTACAGGATCGCCTCGAGCAGCTTGCGGTCCATCAGGTCGAAGCCGACCGGATCGACGTCGAGCATCGCGAGTGCGGCATCGGCGACGGCCGCGGTGATCTGGCCGTCGGCTTTCACTTCCGCGAAGTCGCGCACGCGGCGCAGCAGCCGGTTTGCAATCCGCGGCGTGCCGCGCGAACGCTTCGCGATTTCCAGCGCGCCGTTCGGATCGATCTGCGCGTTCAGCAGCGACGCCGAGCGCCGCACGATGCGCGACAGTTGATCGGCATCGTAGAACTCGAGGCGCGCGACGATCCCGAAGCGATCGCGCAGCGGGTTGGTCAGCATCCCGGCGCGGGTGGTGGCGCCAACCAGCGTGAACGGCTGCAGGTCGAGCTTCACGCTGCGCGCGGCCGGGCCTTCGCCGATCATGATGTCGATCTGGTAATCCTCGAGTGCCGGATACAGGATTTCCTCGACGACCGGCGACAGCCGGTGGATCTCGTCGATGAACAGCACGTCGTTCGCTTCGAGGTTCGTCAGCAGCGCGGCGAGATCGCCCGCGCGCTCGAGCACGGGGCCCGACGTCTGGCGAAGGTTCACGCCCATCTCCCGCGCGATGATGTGCGCGAGCGTTGTCTTGCCGAGGCCCGGCGGCCCGAACAGCAGCACGTGGTCGAGCGGCTCGGAGCGGCGCTTGGCCGCTTCGATGAAGATCTCGAGCTGGCCGCGCACCTTTTCCTGGCCGACGTAGTCGTCGAGCTGGCGCGGCCGCAGCGCACGTTCGAACACCTCCTCGTGCGACGAGGCGGGCGTGGCGGCGATGATCCGCTGCTCGGTGGCGAGTTTGTCGGTTTCAATCATGCGGCCATTGTACCGCGCGCCGCTGTCCCGCCCACCTGGCCGAACGGCCGACTGGCGAGCGCCGCGCGGCTGCGCGACACTGGCTTCAACGCACCGGTCGGCGGCGCGTCATGCGGGCGTTACACCTTCGACAGCGCCTTCAATGCGAGCTTGATGCCTTCGGATACGCCGGTGCCGGCCGGCACGTTCTTGATCGCGGCGAGGCCTTCCTTTTCGGAATAGCCGAGCGCGAGCAGCGCGTTGAGGATGTCGGTCGCGTGGTCGGACGGCGACGCGGCGCCGGCGAGCGCGCCGAGATCGGCGCCGAGCTTGCCCTTCAGTTCGAGCAGCAGGCGCTCGGCCGTCTTCTTGCCGATGCCGGGCAGGCGCGTGAGGCGCGCGGAGTCCTGCATCGTCACGGCCTGCGCGAGTTCCTGCACGCTCATGCCGGACAGCACGGCGAGCGCCATGCGCGCGCCGATGCCGGTGATCTTCAGCAACTCGCGGAAGGTCGTGCGCTCCTGCGGCGTCAGGAAGCCGTACAGCAGGTTCGCGTCCTCGCGGACGATCTGCTGCGTGAGCAGCACGACGCGCTCGCCCGTTTGCGGCAGGTTGTAGAAGGTACTCATCGGCACGTCGATTTCGTAGCCGACGCCGTTGCAGTCGACGAGCAGATGAGGCGGGTTCTTTTCGAGCAGGATGCCGGCGATGCGACCGATCATGGATGGCGTGATGCGAGGAAGAAAGCGCGAGTGTAGCGCACGTGGGGCGCAATGCCGACGGGATCGGCTATCCGGCCGGGGTGATGCACGTCGCGTATGCGTCGCGCGCGGGCACGGCGGCCGCTCCGGCGTGCCGCGCGAGGGCGCGCGCCGGTATCAGCCGACCAGCCGCCCGCGCCGCACGCGCAGCCCTTTCTTCGCGAGCGCCGGCGCGAGGCCGCCGAGCGTGCTGAGCGTGTTGCCGCTGTGGGCATGGCAGATCGCCATGCCGAGCGCGTCGGCCGCATCGGAGCCCGGCTGTCCGGAGAGGTTGAGCAGCCGCGTGACCATTTCCTGCATCTGTGTCTTGGTCGCGCGGCCATAGCCGACCACCGCCTGCTTGAGCTGCAGCGCCGTGTATTCGGCGACGGGCAGGCCGCCCGCGACGAGGCCGCAGATCGCGGCGCCGCGCGCCTGGCCGAGCAGCAGCGTCGACTGCGGGTTCACGTTGACGAACACCTTTTCGATCGCGGCCTGGTCGGGGGCGTGCTCGCGCACGATGGTCGAGACGCCCTGGAAGATCGTGCCGAGCCGGGTGGCCAGGTCGGCGGTCGGCGTGCGGATCACGCCGCTCGCGACATACGCGAGCCGGTGGCCGCTGACGTCGATGATGCCGAAGCCGGTGACGCGCAGGCCGGGGTCGATGCCGAGAATTCGCATGGGTAAGGAGAGAAGCCTGATGCAGCGATACTACAACGAATGGTGCGGTGCGCTGGCCGCACGGTCGCGTACGAGGGCGCCGCGCAATAAAAAACCCGGCGGGTGCGATGCCGCCGGGTTGTCGTGCAGCGGCCTCGCGGGCCGCGTGCGATCAGTGACGGAAGTGGCGCACGCCCGTCAGGATCATCGCGATGTTGTGCTCGTCGGCTGCGGCGATCACTTCGTCATCGCGCATCGAGCCGCCCGGCTGGATCACGCAGGTCGCGCCGGCCGCCACGACGACGTCGAGGCCGTCGCGGAACGGGAAGAATGCATCCGATGCCACTGCCGAGCCGGCCAGCGTCAGGCCCGCGTTCTGCGCCTTGATGCTCGCGATGCGCGCGGAATCGACGCGGCTCATCTGGCCTGCACCGACGCCGAGCGTCATGCCGTTGCCGCAGAACACGATCGCGTTCGACTTCACGTACTTCGCGACGCGCCACGCGAACAGCAGGTCGTCCATTTCCTTCGCGGTCGGCTGGCGCTTCGTGACGACACGCAGCTCGCTCGGCTGCACGTTCTTCGAATCGAGCGACTGCACGAGCAGGCCGCCGCCCACGCGCTTCAGGTCGAATGCGTTATGGCCGTCGCCGAGCGCGATTTCCAGCAGGCGCACGTTCTGCTTGGCGGCGAACACCTGCTTCGCGGCGTCGGAGAACGACGGTGCGATCAGCACTTCGACGAACTGCTTCGCGACAGCCTGGGCGGCCGCTTCGTCGACTTCGCGGTTGAACGCGATGATGCCGCCGAACGCCGACGTCGGATCCGTCTGGAACGCCTTCGCGTACGCGTCGGCCGAATCGTTGCCGACCGCGACGCCGCACGGGTTCGCATGCTTGATGATCACGCAGGCCGGTGCGTCGAACGTCTTCACGCATTCCCACGCCGCGTCGGAATCGGCGATGTTGTTGTACGACAGTTCCTTGCCCTGCAGCTGGCGGTAGTTCGCCAGTGCGCCGGCCGGCGTCGCGAGGTCGCGGTAGAACGCGGCGGTCTGGTGCGGGTTCTCGCCGTAGCGCAGGTCCTGCACCTTGTCGAACGCCATGTTCAGCGTCGCCGGGTACGCGCTGCGCGATGCGTGCTTCAGCTCGTCGGTCAGGCTCGTCAGGTAGTTCGTGATCGCGCCGTCGTATTGCGCGGTGTGCGCGAACACCTTCGTCGCGAGGCGGAAGTTGGTCGGGTAGCCGACCGCATTGCCGTTCGCCTTCATTTCATCGAGCACGACCGCGTAGTCGGCCGGATCGACGACGACCGTCACGTCGCGGTGGTTCTTCGCGGCCGAGCGCAGCATCGTCGGGCCGCCGATGTCGATGTTCTCGATCGCGTCGGCGAGCGTGCAGTCGTCCTTCGCGATCGTCGCGACGAACGGGTACAGGTTCACGACGAGCAGGTCGATCGTCGGGATGCCGTGCTGTTCCAGCGCCTGCATGTGCTCGGGCAGGTCGCGGCGGGCCAGGATGCCGCCGTGCACCTTCGGGTGGAGCGTCTTCACGCGCCCATCGAGCATTTCCGGGAAGCCCGTGTAATCAGCCACTTCGGTAACGGGCAGGCCCGCGTCGGCGAGCAGTTTCGCGGTGCCGCCCGTCGACAGCAGCTTGACGCCGAGGTCGGACAGCGACTTCGCGAAGTCGACGATGCCGGTCTTGTCGGAAACGGAAATGAGCGCTTGCTTGATCATGATGGAACCACCAATAGCCAGGGAAACGGGGACGGGACGGCTGCCTACAGCAGGCCGTGCTGCTGCAGCTTCTTGCGCAGCGTATTGCGATTGATGCCGAGGTACTCCGCGGCGAGCGACTGGTTGCCGCCTGCCTGTACGAGCACGACCTCGAGCATCGGCTTTTCGACGCAGGACATCACCATTTCATAGACGTCGTGCGGATTGGAGCCGTCTAGATCCCGGAAATACACGTCCAGGCTCTCGCGGACACATTGTTCGATGTTGTGCTTGCTCATGCTGCTAACTGGTTATGGTCGTCCGACTCGCCCTGGCCGTTTTCCTCTTCGTCATCGACGTAGACGAGGTGGTCCGACAGCGCCTTTTGCGCCTCGAAGAATGCATTGACGGCGGCGAGCTGCTCGCGGGTGGAATCGAGCGTGTTCATCCTGTGCCGGAACCCGTTGGCACCGGAAAGGCCGCGAGTGTACCAGCCGATGTGCTTGCGCGCAGTACGGACTCCCGTGAATTCACCATAGAAAGCGTAGTGGTCTTCCAGGTGTTCGTTCATCACGTGCTGGATCTCGTCGATCAGCGGCGGCGGCAGCAGCTCGCCGGTTTGCAGGAAATGATCGATTTCGCGGAACAGCCACGGCCGACCTTGCGCGGCACGACCGATCATCAGTGCGTCGGCACCGGTTGCGTCGAGCACGGCCTTCGCCTTCGCGGGCGACGTGATGTCGCCGTTCGCGACCACCGGAATCCGCACGGCCGCCTTCACGGCCGCGATGGTTTCGTATTCGGCGTCGCCGCGGTACAGGTCGGCGCGCGTGCGGCCGTGCACGGTGAGCATCGAGATGCCGGCGGCTTCGGCCAGGCGCGCGACCGTGATCGCGTTCTTGTGCTCGCGATCCCAGCCCGTGCGGATCTTCAGCGTGACGGGCACCGCATCCGGCCCCGTGCCGACCGCCGCGACGACGGCCTCGACGATGCGCTGCACGAGCGGCTCGTTCTGCAGCAGCGCGGAGCCGGCCGCGACGTTGCAGACCTTCTTCGCCGGGCAGCCCATGTTGATGTCGATGATCTGCGCGCCGTTGTCGACGTTGTAGCGGGCCGCTTCGGCCATCATCGCCGGATCGGCGCCGGCGATCTGGACCGCGATCGGCTCGACCTCGCCTTCGTGGTTCGCGCGCCGCATCGTCTTCGCGCTTTTCCACAGCTGCGCGTTGGATGCCACCATCTCGGACACGGCGTAACCGGCCCCCAGCCGCTTGCAGAGCTGGCGGAACGGGCGATCCGTCACGCCGGCCATCGGGGCGACGAACAGGTTGTTACGCAATACGTGAGGGCCGATAACGGGCATCGCAATGGCACCGCCCGCGGCTGGCGCGGGCAGGGGAAGGGAAGACGGAAAACGAGCATTTTACCGTATTCCCATGCCCCGCCGATTTGACCCGGTTTGAGTGGCGCGACTGTGCGCGCCGCGCGTCAGTTGCGCTGGCCGAACATCATCTGGCGCGCGATCAGCTTCTTCAGAGGCGGCACGAACTCGAGCGCGGTGAGCGCGGCGCCGCGCAGCAGCGGAAGCGGGCCCGAGTCGATCGTGAACAGGCGTGCAAGCGTGTCGGTCGCGCCGATCGTGAAGCGCCGGTCGAGGGCGCGGCGCGCGTTGAAGGTGGCGAGCGCGGTCGCTTCGAAGCCTTGCGCGGACAGCGTGTCGACGAGCGTATGCCCATCGCGCAGCCCGAGGTTGAGCCCCTGGCCCGCGACGGGGTGCAGGGTTTGCGCGGCATTGCCGACGATCGCGACGCGGCCGTTGACGAGCGTCTGCGCGGCGTTCAGGCCGAGCGGGAACGACGCGCGGCCCGCGATCGCGACGAACTCGCCCATGCGTTCGCCGAATGCGCCACCGAGCTCGCGCAGGAACGCGTCGTCGGGCAGCGCGGCGCGGCGCGCCGCTTCATCGGGCGTGCAGCACCAGACGAGCGCGTACTCGGCCTGGCGCGGCCCGCCGAGCGGCAGCAGCGCGAGCGGGCCTTCGTGCGTGAAGCGTTCCCACGCGACGTTCGGGCGCGGCGCCGATACGGTGACCGTACCGACGAGCGCGGTCTGCCCGTAGTCGCGGCGATGCTTGGCCGTATCGGCCTGCTGTTCGTGGAACAGCCCGCCTTCGGCATTGATGACGACGCGTGCGCGCAGCGTGCGCTCGCCTTGCGGGCCGTCGAGCGTCAGCGTGACGCCGTCGGCATCCTGCTGCGGCGCGCGTGCCGTGGTCGACGTGAGCCAGTCGACGCGCGTGCCGCGCACGGTGCCCGCGAGTGCCTGCACGAGCGAGCCGTAGCGCACGACATAGCCGAGCGCGGCGAGGTCGTGCTCGTCGCGGTCGATCAGCGTGCGGCCGAAATGGCCGCGCTGCGAGACGTGGATATGTTCGATCGGCGTCACGTCGGCGGGCCACGCGAGCGTGTCGAGCAGCACGCGGCTGCCATGCGACACGGCGATCGCGCGCGGATCGTTCGCGCTCGCGGCCGGTTCGCGTGCATCGATCAGTGCGATCGATGCGTGCTGCGTGGCGCTGCGGCGCGCGAGCCAGCCGGCGAGCGCGAGCCCGACGGGGCCCGCGCCGACGATGGCGAGATCGTAGTCCGGCGTGGCCGGGGAGGAAGCGGTCGTCATCTTGATTCGTGAAACGGAGGTAACGGTCGGCGGCAGCCGGTCATGCGCCCGCGCGCATCAGCGCTTCGATCTCGTCCGCTGCGACGGGCACACCGCGCGTGATCAGCTCGCAGCCGTGCTCGCGCACGATCGCGTCGTCCTCGATGCGGATGCCGATGTTCCAGTACTCGGGCGGCACGTCGTCGGCGGCGCGCACATACAGGCCGGGCTCGATCGTCAGCGTCATGCCGGCCTTCAGCGTGCGCCACGGCAGCACGCCGTTGCCGTCGCGCTCGGCGAGCCGCTCGCGGTAGTCGCCGCAATCGTGCACGTCCATGCCGATCCAGTGGCCGGTGCGGTGCATGTAGAAGCGCGTGTACGCGCGCTCGGCAATCACGTCGTCGACGTTCGAGAAGCGTGTTTTCGGGATGATGCCGGTGTCGAGCAGCCCCTGCGCGAGCACGCGCACGGCGGCGTCGTGCGGCGCCTCGAACGGCACGCCGGCGCGGGTCGCGTCGATCGCGGCCTGCTGCGCGGCGAGCACGATGTCGTACAGCGTGCGCTGCGCGGGCGAGAAGCGCCCGTTGGCCGGGAACGTGCGCGTGATGTCCGACGCGTAGCCGTCGAGTTCGCACGCGGCGTCGATCAGGATCAGGTCGCCGTCTTTGGCGGCCGCGTTGCCGGCCGGGTAGTGCAGCACGCACGCGTTCGCGCCGGCCGCGACGATCGAGCCGTACGCGGGCGATTGCGCGCCGTGCTTGCGGAATACATACAGCAGCTCGGCCTCGAGTTCGTATTCGCGGATGCCGGGGCGGCACGCCTGCATCGCGCGGCGGTGCGCGAGCGCGGAGATGTGCGCGGCGCGCATCATGATCGCGAGCTCGTGCTCGTCCTTCACGAGCCGCATGTCGTCGAGCAGCGGCGTGAGGTCGAGCATCGCGTCCGGCGCAGCGACGCCCGTGCGCGCCAGCGCGCGCACCGCGTCGACCCAGCCCGCGAGCTGGCGGTCGAAGTCGGCAGACGCGCCGAACCGGTAGTGCACGGTGCCCGCGTCGGCGAGCAGGCGCGGCATCTCAGTATCGATCACGTCGACCGCGAACGCCGCGTCGAAGCCGAACGCGTCGCGCGCGGCTTCGGGCCCGTAGTGGAAGCCTTCCCAGATTTCGCGGTCGGCATTCTTGCCGCGGCAGAACAGGATCGACTCCGGCGCGCCGTGCGGCGCGGCCGCATTCAGCACGAGCACGGCATCCGGCTCGCTGAAGCCCGTCAGGTAGTGGAAGTAGCTGTCGAACCGGTACGGATAGTCCGTATCGCGGTTGCGCGGCACTTCGGGCGCGGTGGGGACGATGGCGACGCCGCCGCCGGCGGCACGCAGTGCGGCAAGCACGCGTTCACGGCGCTGGCGGTAGACGTCGACGGCGATGGCGGTATCGAGGGGCGCGTTCATTCGTGCGATTGTAGCGCCGCGAGACGCCGTGCGTGAGAGACGGGGGCGAGAAGCCGCCCTGGAAGGCCCGCGCGGCGGTTGTTGCAAACCATCCACAGGCCGGCCGGGCGATTTTCTGTCGTGCGACGCTGGCCGGTTATGATCGGCGACAACGTATACTCTCGGCGGTTCCCTTAAAAAGGCAGATGATGAAATTAATCGGTTCGCTCAGCAGCCCGTACGTCCGCAAGGCGCGGATCGTGCTGGCTGAAAAGAAGATCGACTACAAGCTGGAGCTCGAGAACGTGTGGGCGCCGGAGACGGATATTCATGCATCCAATCCGCTCGGCAAGGTCCCGTGCCTCGTGATGGAGGATGGTGCCGCGGTGTTCGATTCCCGCGTGATTTGCGAATACGTCGACACGCTGTCGCCGGTCGGCAAGCTGATTCCGCCGTCGGGCCGCGAGCGCCTCGAAGTGCGCTGCTGGGAAGCGCTGGGTGACGGCGTGATCGATGCGGCGGTCGCGATTCGCGTCGAACATACGATGCGCGACGAGGCGCAGCGCAGCGCGAGCTGGATCGCGCGCCAGCAACGCAAGATCGACGACGGTCTCGTCGCGATGTCGCAGGGGCTCGGCGGCAAGACGTGGTGCGTCGGTAATCATTACACGCTCGCCGACATCGCACTCGGCTGCGCGCTCGGCTATCTCGACTTCCGGACGCCCGAGCTCAACTGGCGCGATCGCCACCCGAACCTCGACAAGCATTTCGTGAAGCTGCTGCAGCGGCCGTCGTTCACCGATACGCTGCCGCAGAACTGAGCCGCACGCGTCACATCCACGCATTCGGCAGACGAAAGAAAAGCGCCCCGCGGGGCGCTTTTCTTTTGGCCGGGCCGCCTCGCGGCGGGGGCGGTTGCCCGCGTCATTCGATTGACGCGTACACGGCTTCGCCGAGCGTGAACGAATCGCTGCGCGAAATCGGCCACCACTTGTCGTACAGCGTAAAGCCGCAGGTATTGCCGTCGAGCAGCGCGCCGGGCTTCAGGTACTTCAGCAGCTGCGACATCAGCCGGACCTCGTGCGGCGCGATGCGCTGCACGATGTGATGCGCGCGCAGCTCCGACGGGTGCGCGAGGCCGGCTGCCTGCACGAGCTCCTGCAGCGCGTGCAGCGTATTGCGGTGGAAGTTGTACACGCGGTCGGCCTTGTCGGGCACGACGAGCGCGCGCTGGCGCACCGGGTCCTGGGTCGCGACGCCGGTCGGGCAGCGGCCCGTGTGGCAGGTCTGCGCCTGGATGCAGCCGACCGCGAACATGAAGCCGCGCGCCGAGTTCACCCAGTCCGCGCCGATCGCGAGCGTGCGGGCGACGTCGAACGCGGTGATGATCTTGCCGCTCGCGCCGATCTTCACGCGATCGCGCACGCCGATCCCGACGAGCGTGTTGTGCACGAGCAGCAGCCCTTCCTGCAGCGGCACGCCGACATGGTCGGTGAATTCGAGCGGCGCCGCGCCCGTGCCGCCTTCCGCGCCGTCGACGACGATGAAGTCCGGCACGATGCCGGTCTCGAGCATCGCCTTCGCGATCCCGAAGAATTCCCACGGGTGGCCGACGCACAGCTTGAAGCCGGTCGGCTTGCCGCCCGACAGCGTACGCAGCCGTTCGACGAATTCGAGCAGCCCGCGCGGTGTCGAAAACTCCGAGTGCGTCGCGGGCGAGATGCAGTCCTTGCCCATCGGCACGCCGCGCGTCTCGGCGATTTCCGGCGTGATCTTCGCGGCCGGCAGCACGCCGCCGTGGCCGGGCTTCGCGCCCTGCGACAGCTTCACCTCGATCATCTTGACCTGCGGATCGGCGGCCTGCTTCGCGAACTTGTCGGGGTTGAAGGTGCCGTCGTCGTTGCGGCAGCCGAAGTAGCCGGACGCGATTTCCCAGATGATGTCGCCGCCGTTCTCGCGGTGGTACTTCGACAGCGAGCCTTCGCCCGTGTCGTGCGCGAAACCGCCTTTCTTCGCGCCGAGGTTCAGCGAGCGGATCGCGTTCGCGGACAGTGAGCCGAAGCTCATCGCCGAGATGTTGAAGATCGAAATGTCGTACGGTTGCGCGCGATTCGCGCCGACGCGGACGCGGAAATCGTGGTTCGGCAGCTTCGTCGGCGCGAGCGAGTGGCTGATCCATTCGTGCGCGACGGCCTTCACGTTCAGCTCGGTGCCGTACGGGCGGTTGTCGGCGACGTTCTTCGCGCGCTGGTAGACGAGGCTGCGCTGCGCGCGAGAGAACGGCTTCTCGTCGGTGTCGTCCTCGACGAAGTACTGGCGGATTTCAGGTCGGATGAATTCGAACAGGAAGCGGAAGTGGCCCCAGAGCGGGTAGTTGCGCAGGATCGCGTGGCGGTCCTGCTTGAGGTCGTACAGGCCGAGGGCGACGAGGGCGGCGGGGATGATGATCCACAGCCAGGAAAGCGCGTGGACCGACGCGAGCGCGGCCACGGCGACGAGCAGCAGGACAGCACACCACATCGCCAGATAGCGTCGTGAAAGCATGGGGACTCCGTAAGAATCTTGAAATACCGCCATGCGTGCGCTGCGCGGCGGCGGGCCGGCCGCGGTGGAATCGTGTTCCGCCGGGCGCGGCGTGCCGCAAGTCTAAACCGAATATGTGTCAGCGTGCTTCGGCGAGCGCCGGCGCGTGGCCTGCCGCCGGGGTGGCCTGACCGGGCTGGCCGGCGGCCGCGGATTCGATGATCCCGCCGCCGAGGCAGATCTCGCCGTCGTACAGCACGGCCGACTGGCCGGGCGTGACGGCCCACTGCGCGTCGTCGAATGCGAGCGAGAAGCGCGCTTCGCCTGCCGGGCCGGGCGTGGCGGCGCCGAATGCGCACGCCGCGTCGGCCTGCCGGTAGCGGGTCTTCGCACCGCACGCGAAGCCTTCGGCCGGCGGTTCGCCGGCGACCCAGCTCACGTTGCCGGCGACCAGCTCGCGCGCCAGCAGCCACGGATGATCGTGGCCCTGCACGACATACAGCGTGTTCGACGCGATGTCCTTCGCGGCGACGAACCACGGATCGCCGTTGCCGCTCTTGCTGCCGCCGAGGCCGATGCCCTTGCGCTGGCCGAACGTGTAGAACGCGAGGCCGATGTGCTCGCCGACGACCTTGCCGTCCGGCGTCTTCATCGGGCCGGGTTTCGTCGGCAGATAGCGGTTCAGGAAATCGCGGAACGGCCGTTCGCCGATGAAGCAGATGCCGGTCGAATCCTTCTTCTTCGCGTTCGGCAGCCCGATCTGCGCGGCGATCTCGCGCACCTTCGTCTTCGGGATCTCGCCGAGCGGGAACATCGTCTTCGACAGTTGCGCCTGGTTCAGCCGGTGCAGGAAGTACGACTGGTCTTTCGTGTGATCGAACGCCTTCAGCAGTTCGAAACGCCCGTCGCGCTCGCGCACGCGCGCGTAGTGGCCGGTCGCGATCATTTCCGCGTCGAGCGACATCGCGTGATCGAGGAACGCCTTGAACTTGATTTCGGCGTTGCACAGCACGTCGGGGTTCGGCGTGCGGCCGGCCGAGTATTCGCGCAGGAATTCGGCGAACACGCGGTCCTTGTATTCCGCCGCGAAGTTGACGGCTTCCACGTCGATGCCGATCAGGTCGGCCACCGACACGACGTCGATCCAGTCCTGGCGCGTCGAGCAGTATTCGCCGTCGTCGTCGTCTTCCCAGTTCTTCATGAACAGGCCGACCACGTCGTAACCTTGTTCCTTCAGCAGCCACGCGGTCACCGACGAATCGACGCCGCCCGACATGCCCACCACTACACGGCGCTTGCTCATTTGTTCACCGCCTGACGTTCGAATGCTTCGGGGCGCGGCGCAACCGAATGCGTGTGCACGAAATCGAGCGGAATGCGCCGCCCGGCGAGGTAATCGTCGACGCAGCGCATCACCGCGGGCGAGCGATGGCGCTCGTGGCACGCGCGCAGTTCGTCGGCGGTCATCCACAGCGTGCGGACGATGCCGTCGTCGAGCGCGTGACCCGCGACCGGCTCGCCGGCCGTGCCGCAGAACGTGAAGCGCAGGTAGGTCGCGCCGGCGTTGCCGGGGCGGTCGTAGTGCGCGAGATAGACGCCGACGAGCGCGTCGGGCGTGAACGGGTGCGCGGTTTCCTCGAGCGTTTCTCGGATCACGGCGTCGGCCAGCGTTTCGCCGGCTTCGAGGTGGCCTGCCGGCTGGTTGATGCGCAGGCCCGACGAGGTTTCTTCCTCGATCATGAGAAAGCGGCCGGCGTGCTCGACGAGCGCGGCGACCGTCACATGCGGGGTCCAGATTTCGGGTTTCATGGTTCGGCATTTTACCGGTTGCGCCCGAACGCTGCCGGTCGTTGCGCTAAACGAATCAGACCCTTTCAATTCGTCTGTCTTGCCGATACGCGGCGACACCGGACGGGCCGGCATCGCCGTCTCGCACGATCGTGCGGAGCGCGCTGGTACGGCCATCGCTTTCGCCTAAAGTGGAGAGTGAATGCCGTCGCTCGTGAGCCGGTAGTCAGCCTGCCCGGCTCGTTGTGCAGTAGAAATCGCCAGAAACGAAATACTGACAATGACTGGAGGGACCGACGATGCATATTGGCGTGCCTGCCGAAACGCGGGCGAACGAGGCGCGTGTGGCCGCGACGCCGGAAACCGTGAAGAAATACGCGGCGGCCGGGCATCGGGTCAGTATCGCGAAAGGGGCCGGCATTGCAGCGAGTTATCCCGACGCCGCCTATGCGGCCGCCGGCGCCGAACTGACCGGCCAGTCGGCGGCTTTCGATGTCGACATCGTGCTGAAGGTCCAGGCGCCCACCGACGCCGAACTGCCGTTGCTCAAGCGCGGCTCAGTGGTGGTCGGCATGCTCGAGCCGTTCAACGGCGAACAGGCGGCGAAGCTCGCCGCGGCCGGCGTGACGGGCTTCGCGCTCGAAGCCGCGCCGCGCACGACGCGTGCGCAGAGCCTCGACGTGCTGTCGTCGCAGGCGAACATCGCGGGCTACAAGGCCGTGCTGGTGGCCGCGGCGCTGTATCCGCGCTTCTTTCCGATGCTGATGACGGCCGCGGGCACCGTGAAGGCCGCGCGCGTGCTGATTCTCGGCGCGGGCGTCGCGGGCCTGCAGGCGATCGCGACCGCGAAGCGCCTCGGCGCGGTGATCGAGGCGTCCGACGTGCGGCCGGCCGTAAAGGAGCAGATCGAGTCGCTCGGCGCGAAATTCGTCGACGTCCCGTACGAAACCGACGAAGAGCGCGAAGCGGCGCAGGGCGTGGGCGGCTACGCGCGCCCGATGCCACCGTCGTGGCTCGGCCGTCAGGCCGCGCTCGTGCACGAGCGCGCGAAGCAGGCCGACATCGTGATCACGACCGCGCTGATTCCAGGGCGCCCGGCGCCGACCTTGATCTCCGTTGAAACCGTGCAGTCGATGAAGCCGGGCTCGGTGCTCGTCGATCTCGCGGCCGGCCGCGGCCCGGAATTCGACGGCCGCAAGAGCGGCAACTGCCCGCTGACGGTCGCCGACCAGGTGATCGTGCACGACGGCGTGACGATCGCCGGCTACACGAATCTCGCGTCGATGGTCGCGGCGGACGCGTCGGCGCTGTATGCACGCAACCTGCTCGACTTCATGAAGCTGATCGTCACGAAGGAAGGCACGCTCAACATCGACCTGACCGACGACATCGTCGCCGCGACGCTCCTGTGCCGCGACGGCGAAGTCGCGCGCAAGTAACCGGGGAGAGGGAGAGACCATGGAAGTCATCAATCACACGGTGATCAACGTGATCATCTTCGTGCTGGCCGTGTACGTCGGCTACCACGTGGTGTGGAACGTCACGCCGGCGCTGCATACGCCGCTGATGGCCGTGACCAACGCGATCTCGGCGATCGTGATCGTCGGGGCGATGCTGGCTGCGGCGCTGACCGTCGGCGCGACCGGCAAGGTGTTCGGCACGCTCGCGGTCGCGCTCGCGGCCGTCAACGTGTTCGGCGGCTTCCTCGTGACGAGGCGCATGCTCGAGATGTTCCGCAAGAAGGCGCCGAAGCAGGCCGAGGGCGGCAAGGAGGGCGCGCGATGAGCATGAATGTCGTCACGCTGCTGTATCTCGTCGCGTCGGTGTGCTTCATCCAGGCGTTGAAGGGCCTGTCGAACCCGAAGAGCGCGCGGCGCGGCAACCTGTTCGGGATGGCCGGGATGGCCATTGCGATCCTCACGACGGTCGCGCTGATCGTCAAGCAGGCCGAGTGGCTCGGCGCGAACCTGCCGCTCGGCATCGCGCTGGTGCTTGGCGCGCTGATCGTCGGCGGCGGCGTGGGGGCGTTCGTCGCCGCGCGCGTCGAGATGACGAAGATGCCGGAGCTCGTCGCGGCGATGCATTCGCTGATCGGCCTCGCGGCCGTGTGCATCGCGTATGCGGTGGTGTCGGAGCCGGAAGCGTTCGGGCTCGTGCCGCAGGACGCGGTGTCGTCGGACTTCATCCCGTACGGCAACCGCGTCGAGCTGTTCATCGGCACGTTCGTCGGCGCGATCACGTTCTCCGGGTCGGTGATCGCGTTCGGCAAGCTGTCGGGCAAGTACAGGTTCCGGCTGTTCCAGGGCGCGCCGGTCGTGTATGCGGGCCAGCACCCGCTCAACCTGATGCTCGCGCTCGCGATGCTCGGCTTCGGCATCCTGTTCTTCATCACGCAGTCGTGGCTGCCGTTCGTCGTCATGACGGCGATCGCGTTCGCGCTCGGTGTGCTGATCATCATCCCGATCGGCGGCGCGGACATGCCGGTGGTCGTGTCGATGCTGAACTCGTACTCGGGGTGGGCGGCGGCCGGCATCGGCTTCTCGCTGAACAACGCGATGCTGATCATCGCCGGGTCGCTCGTCGGCTCGTCGGGCGCGATCCTGTCGTACATCATGTGCCACGCGATGAACCGGTCGTTCTTCAACGTGATCCTCGGCGGTTTCGGCGGCGAGGCGGCGGCGGGTGGCGCGGCAGGGGCGAAGGAGCAGCGGCCGGTGAAATCGGGCTCGGCCGAAGACGCGTCGTTCATGCTCGGCAACGCGGAGACGGTCGTGATCGTGCCGGGCTACGGGCTGGCCGTGGCCCGCGCGCAGCACGCGTTGAAGGAGCTGACCGACAAGCTGGTCGAGAAAGGCATCGACGTGAAGTACGCGATTCATCCGGTCGCGGGGCGGATGCCCGGGCACATGAACGTGCTGCTCGCGGAAGCGGAAGTGCCGTACGAGATCGTGTACGAGATGGACGACATCAACGGCGAGTTCGGCCAGGTCGACGTCGTGCTCGTGCTCGGCGCGAACGACGTCGTGAATCCGGCCGCGAAGAACGATCCGGCGTCGCCGATCGCGGGGATGCCGATCATCGAGGCGTACAAGGCGCGCACGGTGATCGTCAACAAGCGCTCGATGGCGGCCGGCTACGCGGGCCTCGACAACGACCTGTTCTACATGGACAAGACGATGATGGTGTTCGGCGATGCGAAGAAGGTCATCGAGGACATGGTGAAGTCGGTCGAATGACGCGCGCGCCGGCAACGCGGCCGCCGGCTTCGATTCACGGGCAGCGTGACCGGACAGCGGGCAGGCCCGACCGGCGCAAGCCGCCGGGCCATTTTCAGGGTGCGACGAGATTCGCGACGCACGCGGCGATCGTGTCGCGTACGCGCACGATCGCCGGGTCGCGCTGCGTGCTCGTGCGCCAGCCGATTTCGACCGGGTAGTGCGGCAAGTCGACCGGGCATGCGAGCGCGCGCAGTGGTGTGGATTGCGCGATCGCGCGCGCCGCGTGCGCGGGAATCGTCGCGACCGCATCGGAGCCGGCGAGCAGGTACGGTAGCGCGGCGAAATGCGTGGTCGACGCCGCGACGCGCCGCTTGTGACCGAGCGTGGCCAGCGCCTCGTCGACGATCCCGATCACGCCGCCCGACGATACGAGCAGGTGGTCGCGCCGCAGGAAATCGGCGAGCGTGAGCGTGCGTGGCGCCCGCTCGCGGGCGGCCGGGTCGATCAGGCACGCATAGCCGCCCGTCGCGACCGCGCGCCGGCTGAGCCCGTTCGCCGAGAAGCCGCCTGACGCGATCGCGAGGTCGACGCCGTGGCGCAGCAATGCGTCGCCGGCGATGCCGCTGTGCGTCTGCCGGAAGATCAGCCGGATGCCGCCCGCTTCCCGCGCGACGGCGTCGATCAGCGCGCGGCCGAGCGCGATCTCGAAGTCGTCCGACAGCCCGATCGAGATCGTGCGGCCGATGCGGTCGCCGCCGTCGGCCGCGATCGCGAGGCTTTCGCGGCAACGGTCGAGCGCGTCGGACAGGATCGGCTTCAGTTCGTCCGCGCGCGGCGTCGGCGCGAGCCCGCGGCCGGTGCGCACGAACAGCGGATCGGCGTAGATCACGCGCAGCCGCGCCAGCGCCGCGCTCACCGCCGACTGCGTGAGGCCGAGCCGCAGCGCCGCGCGGCTTGCGCCGCCTTCCTCGTACAGCGCCTCGAACACCTTCAGCAGATTCAGGTCGAGGCTGGCGATATCATCCGCATTCATGACACTTATCGTTCTATCGATTTGATCGATGACATCATATCGATAAAGATGGCGTTACCCCATTCACCGGAGACGCCTTCATGTCCACGACAGTCATTGCCGCGCTGCAGATCGGCGCATCGCCCGCCGGCACGCGCGCCACGCTCGACACGATCCTCGGCTACGAAACCGCGATCCGCGACAGCGGCGCGTCGCTCGTCGTGCTGCCCGAGGCCGTGCTCGGCGGCTATCCGAAAGGCGAGATCTTCGGCACGCGGCTCGGCTACCGGCTGCCCGAAGGCCGCGACGCGTATGCGCGCTACGCCGCGCAGGCGATCGACGTGCCGGGGCCCGAAACCGACGAACTGGCCGCGCTGTCGCAGCGCACGGGCGCGAGCCTCGTGGTCGGCGTGATCGAGCGCGGCGGCAGCACGCTGTACTGCACGGCGCTGTTCTTCGATCCGCGCGACGGGCTCGTCGCGAAGCACCGCAAGCTGATGCCGACCGGCACCGAGCGGCTGATCTGGGGGCAGGGCGACGGCTCGACGCTGCCCGTCGTCGACACGGCCGCGGGCCGCGCTGGCGCCGCGATCTGCTGGGAGAACCACATGCCGCTGCTGCGCTGCGCGATGTACGCGAAGGGCGTGCAGATCTGGTGCGCGCCGACCGTCGACGAGCGCGACGTCTGGCAGAGCTCGATGCGGCACATTGCGCACGAAGGGCGCTGCTTCGTCGTCAGCGCGTGCCAGGTGCAGCCGTCGCCGCGCGCGCTCGGCATTGACGTGCCGGGCTGGGATCCGGAGCGGCCGCTGATCCGCGGCGGCAGCGTGATCGTCGGGCCGCTCGGCGACCTGCTGACGGAGCCGCTGATCGGCGAAGCCGGGCTCGTGACCGCGCGCATCGATACCGACGAGCTCGTGCGGGCGCGCTACGACTTCGACGTGGTCGGGCATTACGCGCGGCCCGACGTGTTCTCGCTGCACGTCGACGAGCGGCCGAAGCGGACGGTGGTGTTCGGCGGGTAGCAGCGGGGGCCGGGCGCCGCACGGCGGCCCCGTAACATGAACGGCGGCGGCGCGCGGCGCGCACGCCGTCGTGCCGCGTCAGCGCATCGGTGCTTCCGCGATCCGCATGTAGTCGGCGATCCGCCGTCCTTCCATGTCGGGAAACTGCTCGTGCACGATGATGTCGCCCATCCGCGCGATGTCGAAGGTCCGGAAATCGTCGCGCAGCTCGCACCACGCGCCGATCGTCCAGCGCCCGCCCCAGTAGACGAGCCCGAGCGGCCATACGCGGCGTTGCGAATGCGCGCCGAGCCGGTCGCGGTAGTCGAAGCTGACGACGTGGCGCGTGTCGATGGCCTGGTGGATCGCGTCGACCTTCGCGCAAAACGTCTCGTCGATGTGGAACGACGGCGCGAACACGGGCAGGCGGTCGAGCGCCGTACGCTTGTCGGCCGGCATGGCCGACGCGATCTTCGCGAGCGCCGAACGCGCGCCGCTCGCGAAGCGTGCACCGCCCCAGGTTTCGAGCATGCGCGCGCCGGTGGCGAGCGCCGCGAGCTCCTCGGCCGTGAACGTGAGCGGCGGCAGGCTCGCATTGCGGTTCAGCCGGTAGCCGATGCCGGCTTCGCCTTCGATCGGCACCCCTGACAGTTGCAGGTCGCGCACGTCGCGATAGACCGTGCGCGGCGACACCGACAGCCAGTCGGCCAGCTGCTGCGCGGTCGTGAGACGACGCCCGCGCAACAGCTCGGCGATCTGGAACAGGCGGTCGGCACGGCGCGTCATGACGGCACCTCGATTCCAACGGCAGTGGGGACTTCGCGATGATAGCGCCGCGCGCGCCCGGCGGCCGCTGCGCTCAGTGGCATTTCGGCGCGTGCAGGCCGACGCGGTTGCCTTCGGTGTCGATCAGGTAGCCGACGTAGCCGTAATTGTTCGGCAGCTCGACGACCGAGCCTTGCACGACGCCGCCCGCGCGCTTCGCGCGTTCGAGTGCCGCGACGACCGATTCGCCGGCGTTCAGGTAGACGAGCACGCCGTTCGCGCTCGGCTTCATCTGCTGCGGATCGAACACGATGCTGCCGCCCGTGCTCGATGCGTCGCGGTCGAACGTGGCCATCGGCACGCCGCCGATGACTGCGCGCTGCAGCGTCGTTTGCAGCACGGTTTCGTAAAAGCGGATCGCCCGGTCGAAATCGAGGGACGGAATGTCGAACCACGCGATCGCGCGTTCCAGGGTGACGGTGGAAGTGGCAGTTGCGGACGTCATGACGCGCTCCTTGTTGCGTTGTTGTTCAGGTTCGGTGCGGAAACCAGCGTTGCATTGCGCCGGGATTGCAGTGTGATCGCGCCCTGCTGACACCGTATTGTCAGTAGAGTTGTCACCCTTGACATGCAACTGTTTGGTTGCATAATAAGGTCATTGACCCGGGAGCGGCATGGATCTCGTTTTCAAGGCGCTGGCCGATGCCACGCGCCGCCAGTTGCTTGATTTGCTGCACGCGAAAAGCGGACAGACCCTGTCCGAGCTGTGCGACGGGCTCGCGATGAGCCGGCAGGCGGTGAGCAAGCATCTCGCGCTGCTCGAGGCCGCGAATCTCGTCGCGACCACGTGGCGCGGCAGGGAGAAGCTGCATTACCTGAATCCGGTGCCGATCCACGACATCGCGGAACGCTGGATCGGCAAGTTCGAGCGTCAGCGCCTGCAGGCGCTGGCGGATCTCAAGCGCGGGCTGGAAGCGGCCGGCGATTCTGGAGGCAACGATGAGTAATCCCGCCTTTGTGTACGTGACGTACATTGCATCGACGCCCGAGCGCGTGTTCGACGCGCTGACCAATGCCGAACTGACGAAGGACTACTGGGTGCGGCATCGCAACGCGTCGCCCGACTGGCGGCCGGGCTCGCGCTGGGAACATCAGGACTACGACGATCCGTCGCGCATCGACATCGTCGGCGAAGTGGTCGAGAACGATCCGCCACGCAAGCTGGTCGTCACGTGGCGCACGCCGTCAGGGGAGGGTGAGGAGTCGCGCGTGACCTATCTCGTCGAGCCGCACGAGGGCGTCGTGAAACTGACCGTCACGCACGACGGGCTGGTGCCGGGCTCGGAGATGGATCGCGGGATTCGCGGCGGGTGGCCGGTCGTGCTGTCGAGCCTCAAGACGCTGCTCGAGACGGGGCAGGCGCTGCCGTTCACGATGGGGCGCTGGGCGTGTTCGAAGCACTGAAACGAAACGCCGCCGTTGCCGCGGGTGCGGTAACGGCGGCGTTCCGGTTGCCGCGGAGGGGCCGCACCCGCGGCCCGATCGCGACGATGATGCGGATTACGCGTCGCCTTCCGGCGTGGCCGGGCGCGCCTTCACGCTACCGGCGATCAGGTCGAAGCGGAACAGCCGGCATTCGAGCGCGCCGTTGAACAGCGGCGTCTTCGCCGATTCGCGCAGCCGCAGCTGGCCCGGCAGCGAACGGTCGGACGTGAGCAGGAACGCCTGCCAGCCCGTGAAGCGCTGCTTCAGCGCATCGCCGAGCGCGTTGAAGAACTCGCTGTCCGGCGCGTCGGTGTGGGTGCGGCGGAATGCGTCGTCGTTGCCGCGGTTGCGGCCCGTCTCGCGCACCTCGCCGCGCGCGCTTCGGCCACGCACTTCGATCCGCTCGCCGTACGGCGGGTTCGCGAGGATGATGCCCGGGCCGTCGCACGGCGGCGTCATCCCGCGCGCATCGACCTGCTTGAGCCATACCGACGGCACGCCTGCGCGCTCGAGGTTTGCGCGCGCCTTCTCGAGCATGTCGCCGGAGATGTCGCTGCCGTACACGCCGAGCGCTTCGCCGCGTTTGCCGCGCGCCGCGCGCTTCGCGTCCAGCGCCGGGACCTTCAGCCCCTGCCACGCGGTGATGTCGTACTGCTTGAGTTTCTCGAAGCCAAACCGGCGCTCGACACCCGGCGCCACGCCGAGCGCGATCTGCGCGGCTTCCGCGAGGAACGTGCCGCTGCCGCACATCGGGTCGTACAGCGCCGTGCCGGGCGTCCAGCCCGTCAGGCGCAGGATGCCGGCCGCGAGGTTCTCGCGCAGCGGCGCCGCGCCCTTGTCGAGACGCCAGCCGCGCTTGAACAGCGGCTCGCCGGACGTGTCGAGGTACAGCGTGCATTCGCCCGCCGTCAGGAACGCGAACACGCGCACGTCCGGCGCACCGGTGTCGATGCTCGGGCGCGAGCCGGTCTTCTCGCGCATCCGGTCGCAGATCGCGTCCTTTACGCGCAACGTCGCGAATTCGAGGCTCTTCAGCGGCGACTTGATCGCGGTGATGTCGACGCGCAGCGTCTGCGTGGCCGCGAACCAGCGCTCCCACGGCTGCTCGAGCGCGAGCGCGTAGACGTCCTGCTCGTTGCGGTATGCGCGGTGCGCAATCTTCAGCAGGACCCGGCTCGCGATCCGCGAATGGAGGTTCGCGGCCATGCCGGCGGCCCAGCCGCCGCTGAAGTGGACGCCGCCCGGCACCTGCGCGCCCGCGGTGAACGGCGCGCCGTTCAGGTGGCGGCCGGCGATTTCGGCCAGCTCGGCGGCAAGCGCCGCTTCGAGGCCGCGCGGGCAGGGGGCGAAGAATTCGTACAGGGTGGGCGAGGACATAAGGCGGCTGAGGACGTGCAAAAGTCCACTATTGTACGCGGCGCGGGCGGCCGGGGCCGGCGTTGCGTCGCGTTTCGGTGCCGCGGCGCGGGCCCGGGCACCGCGCAGGCGTGCGCGGAGGCCGGCGCGGCGGCGCCCGGGCGGGCACCGCCATGCCGCCGCGGGCTCAGTGCGAGCCCGGCTGGCCGGCGCGCGCGGCCGGGCCGCTGCCCGGCCAGAACAGCGCGAGCGGATTCGCGAGCACCGTGCGGACGATCGCGGCGACGAGCGCACGCACCTTGGTCGGGCGCAGGCTGCGCGAGCGCACGGCCATCGTGAACGCGAGCGCGAAGCTCACGAGCACGTTGAGGATCGCCATGCTGAGCACGCCGGCGCCAGCCCACCACAGCTCGGGCGTGCCGAGCGCGTCCTTGCCCAGCACGCCGAGCGCGATCCCGATCGAACCGGCCGACAGCGTCACGTGCCGCACCTCGAACGGGAACATGAACACGGTGACGATCGCCGGAATGAGGCCGAGCATCAGGCCGAGGCCGACGTTCGCGACCACGCCGGCCACGTTCGAGCGGCAGAAGTGCGCGAGCTTCGCGGCACCGGCCGCGCCGAGCGTGAGGCGCAGCCGGCGGTTGTACGTGAGCGCGTCGCCGACCCGGTGCAGCACGAACCAGTTGTCGGCCCAGCCCGCGAGCAGGCTCGACGCCCACAGCAGCACGCCCGTCAGCGCCGCGTAGAGCGGCGTCGGGCCGAGCAGCGAGAACGAGTGCAGCGTCGCATGGGCCTTTTCCGGCGAGATCAGGTTCGCGTGCAGCAGGTTGCCCGCGAACAGCTGCACCAGCAGGCACACGGGCAGCACGACGAGCACGTTGCCGGAAATCGCGGCCGCCTGCGTGCGGATCAGCGCAATCACCGACGCGACGAACGCCTTCACGCCTTCCTCGTGGCCGGTGTCGTCGAGCTCGCGCGCGAGCGTCGGCGCGGTCATCGCAGGCTGCTTGGTCGCGAGCGTGAAGTGCAGGAAGTGCATCAGCATGAAGCTGGCCGCGTAGTTGACGCCCGCGAGCAGCCCTTCGAGCATCGACTGCAGGTGCGCGCCCGTGATCGCGAACTTCACGCATACGGTCACGACGGTGACGAGGCCGCCGCCCGCGGCCATCCGCAGCATCTTCAGGTACTCGGCGCGGCCGCGCGAGATGTAGTGCTCGCCGGTGTCCGCGTTGGTCTCGACCAGCTTGCGCGCGAACAGCGAGAAGTTGCTGCGCACGAGGTGCGACACGCTCTGGCTGTTGTGGTTCGCGTCGACGAGCTCGGCCGTCAGGTGCGCCATCCCGTGCAGGTCGTCGCGCGCCATCCACGCGTTCAGCAGCATCTCGGCGCGCAGGATGCGCATGCGCATCCGCTCGACCTGGAACACGATGTCGACCGACACGCCGTTGCGGTACAGGTGCGAGAACACGTCGTCGACGGCGATCCGGCATTCGTCGAGCAGTACGCGCAGGTAGTTCACCTCGTGCAGCAGCTTGCTCGGGTCGCCGCCATCCTCCACGGCCGCGTGCGCGGTCTCGACCGCGAGCATCGCGCGTGTGAGGCGGTAGAACGGCTGCGTTTCGAGCGGCTTGCGCGCGTCGTCGTCGGACAGCCGGCTGCGCACCGTCTGCGACAGGCCGGTCGAGCTGATCTGGCAGGTCAGGTTGTGCAGCGCGGCCAGCAGGTCGCGCGAGAACGAGCCCGGCTCGTGGCGCTCTTCGTCGGTGACGTCGAACGAGATCAGCTCGGCCAGGCGCGTGAGGAGATCGTCGGGCAGCGCGTCGATCCATTGCGCGTCTTCCGGCGTCGGGAACATCAGCGTGAAGAGCGCCGACAGCTCGCGGCGGTTCGGCGCGGGCGGGATCAGCGACGAGTCGATCCGCTCGAACAGCGCGCCGAAGAAGCCCGAGTGCACGGGCATGCCGGCGTCGCACAGGAGCGAGATGCCGTCGCACTCGCGCAGGATGCCGCGCAGGACGCGCGCGGCGTGCGCTTTCCATGCGGGATTGCGATCGAGCACGTGGAACAGGTAGCGCAACCGCGCATGGGCCGGATACGCGCGCACATCGTCGTCGCGATCGGCCGGCGCGTCCTGCGCGGCCTGCATCGTGCCAGTGCGGCGCAACCAGTGCGCGAGCTCGATCAGCCATTCGCTGCGCTCGGCGTACGACGCATCGGCGTCGGCGTGCGCGAGCAGCGCATCGAGCTGGTGACCGGCATTGCGCGACGCGCGCCACTTCTTGATCAGGGTCGTCAGGGAACGAAACATAAACGGAATAGCGAAAGCCCTCGGCGGGCGGGTTCGGGATGCCGGCCGGGGAAACGGCGCGGCGCCGGGGAGAACGGGTGAGACGGGGCCGGTTGCCGGACGATGCGCGGCGACCCGCGATGCGGCTGCCCCGCTGCGGTGCACGCCGATCGCGTGCGGGCGCCGGGAGGCACGGCGGTCGGGCCGAACGCGGCCCGGCGCCACTGGCTGGCGCGCACGACGAGCGGCGCGAGCCGGAAAGTGCGTAGGATCGTCAATCGGGCCGGAAAACGCAAGCCGACCGTATGGCATGGCGCCGGTTCCGGCGGCATTGACAAACAATGCAAAGTCGCCGTTTGGCCGATGCTTCGCGATGCGAGGCTGGCTGCGGCGCGGCAACGCCGACAGCGGTTGGCGATCGCTAGTGGACGCGCCGTGCCGGACGAAGCCGCGCGGGCGAGCGCGCCGTTGAGCGCTCGCCCGCGCGCCGCACGCTCATGCGCCGGACTTGCCCGTTGCGCCGGCGTTGCCACCGGAGGTCGGGTTGGCCGGGCACGGCACGACCGGTGCGGCGGCCGTCTTGCTGCCTGCGCCAGGCGCCGTCGCGGCTGCCGCGCCGCGGCGTGCGGCCATCGCGCGCACGCCGGCCGCGGCTTGCGTGGCAATCACGTCGAGCGCGCGCCGGTGGCCGGCGACCAGCGCGTCGTAGCCGTCGGCGACCGGTTCCGCGACGCTCGTGCGGCAGGTCATCACGGCCTGCGTGGCGAGCGAGCGCACGCTCCACACGGCGTCGACCGCCGCGCGCTTGCCGGGCCACGATTCGAAGCGCTGCACGTTCACGCTGATCCGATACACGGGCACGCCGGGCGGAGTCGCGGAATTCGCGACGTCGATCGTGCCGAGCTGCGTGGCGAGATCGTCCGACAGCGCGCGGCGGATCTCGTCGGCGGGCGGCGATGCCCAGCGTTCCTGCTCGAGCACGTCGACCTGCGCGGCGTTCTTCTGCACGACCAGCTGGTTCTTCGCGACCTGCTCGGGCACGCCGACGGACGGCACCTCGATCAGGAACGCCGGGTTGGCCGGCGCGGTGCGCAGCGGCGCCGCGGCGTCGGCCGGGCTGAGCGTGTAGAACCGCGCGGGCGGCGAGCTGCACGCGGCGAGCGCGAGGGCGGCGACAGCCGCCGCCGCGCCGCTCGCGAAACCGTTCACGCGTGTCGTCATTGTTGATCTCCTGGCTTGCCCTTGAGCAGCGATTCGGGGTGGCGCTCGAGGTAGTCGGCGAGCGCGTTCAGCGACTGCAGCGTGCGCGTGAGCTCCTTCAGCGCGCCGCGCACGTCGGACTGCAGCGGCGAATCCTGCTGCAGCGTCGCTTCGGCGGTCGAGAAGGTCTGCTTCGCGGCCGACAGCGTGTCGCGCGCTTCCGGCGCGACCTGCGTGTCGAGCTGCTTGAACAGCTTGTCGGCGTTCGACAGTGCGCTGTTCAGGTTTGCGCCGATCTGGTCGAACGGCACCTTGTCGAGCTTCTTCGCGATGTCGGCGACCTGCAACTGCAGCTCGTCGAGCGTGTTCGGCACGGTCGGCAGCTCGAGCGGCTGGCGCGCCGTGTCGATCTTCACGGTCGGTGCCTTCGGGAAGAAGTCGAGTGCGACGTACAGCTGGCTCGTCAGCAGGTTGCCGGTGCGCAACTGGCCGCGCAGCCCGTGCTGGACGAGCCGCTCGACGATCTCGCGGCGGGCCGGTTCGCCCTTGCTCTCGATCGTTTCGCGGAAGCGGCGGCCGAGGCGTTCCGGATACACGTTCATCGTCACCGGCATCAGGAAGTTCTTCGTCTTCGGATCGAAGTCGATGCCGATGTTCGTCACTTCGCCGAGCACGATACCGCGGAAGTCGACCGTCGCGCCGACGGCGAGCCCGCGCAGCGACTGGTTGAAGTTCATCACGACCTGCAGCGGCTGGCCGTCCGGGTCGCGCATCGCGTCGCCCTCGTCGGACGCGAGGCGGAACGTCGTGTTGTTCGGCGCCGTCGTGCCGGAGCCCTGGTTCGGCGGCGTCTGGAACGCGATGCCGCCGAGGATCACCGTCGCGAGCGACTGCGTGTTCAGCTTCAGGCCGCTCGAGTCGAGCCGCAGGTCGACGCCGCTCGCCTGCCACCAGCGCGAGTTCACGCCGACGTACTGGTCATACGGCGCATTGACGAACACGTTGAACGTGACGCCCGTGCCGTCCTTGTCGAGCGAGAAGCCGACCACCTGGCCGACCTGCACGCGGCGGTAGTAGACCGGCGAGCCGATGTCGACCGAGCCGAGCGAATCGCCGCGCAGCACGTATTGCGCGCCTTTCTGGTCGCCCGTGACGGCGGGCGGCGTCTCGAGGCCGGTGAAGTCGGTCAGCGTATCGTCCGAGCGCCCGGCGTCGACGCCGATGTACGCGCCCGACAGCAGCGTGCCGAGCCCCGACACGCCGGTCGCGCCGACGCGCGGCCGCACGATCCAGAAGCGCGAGCCCTTGACCGCGAAGTCCTCCGCTTCCTTCTTGAGCTGCACCTGGACGAGCACGCGCGACAGGTCCTTCGACAGCTTGATCGTCTTGACCATGCCGATCTCGACGTCCTTGTACTTGACCTGCGTCTTGCCGGGCTCGAGCCCTTCGGCGCTGTGGAAGCTGATCGTGATTTCCGGGCCGCGCTCGCGCACGGACTTGATCACGAGGCCGATGCCGATCAGCGCGGCGATCAGCGGCACGAGCCAGACGAGCGACGGCAGCCAGCCGCTTTTCGTCGAGATCGTCGGATCGGGCGGCCGGGGCGCGTCGTGCTGCGGGCCTTGTGGACTATTCATGGTGATTCCCTGAGGTTTCGACTGGATCCCAGATCAGGCGGGGATCGAACTGCATCGACGCGAGCATGGTCAGGATCACGACCGAACCGAACGCGAGCGCGCCGGGGCCGGCCGTGATGATGGCGAGCGAACGAAAATGGACGAGCGCGACGGTCAGCGTCACGACGAAGATGTCGAGCATCGACCAGCGGCCGATGCGCTCGACGATCCGGAACAGGCGCGTGCGCTGCAGCGGCCGCCAGGCGGTGCGGCGCTGCGCGCTGATCACTAGGATCAGCAGCACGCCGAGCTTGAGCATCGGCACGAGGATGCTCGCGACGAACACGACGACGGCGAGCGGCCAGTCGCCGGAGATCCAGAAATAGATGACCCCGCTCATGATCGTGTCTTCCTGCGAGCCGACGATCGACGCGGTGCGCATGATCGGCAGCAGGTTCGCGGGAATGTAGAGGATCGCGGCCGCGAGCAGCAGCGCCCATGTGCGCATCAGGCTGTTCGGCGTGCGGAAATGGAGCGCGCTGCCGCAGCGTGCGCAGTGTGCGTGCGGATGGTCGAGCGTCTGCACGAGGCCGCATGCGTGGCAGCTGGCATAGCCCTCGCGGGCGGCGGTCGGGATCGTCATCGGCGGGCGGCTTCCGGCAACGGGGCGGCATCGTCGGGCTGCCCGGGCGAGCGCCCGGCGCGCAGGTCGTCGGCGATGTCCCACAGCGTGCGCGGATCGAACATCAGCACGACGGCGATCATCAACGTGAGCGCGGCGAACGCGAACAGCGCGGCATCGGGAACGACTCTTGCGAGACTCACCATCTTCACGATCGTGACGAGGATCC
Source organism: Burkholderia lata (assembly GCF_902499335.1). Taxonomy (GTDB): domain Bacteria; phylum Pseudomonadota; class Gammaproteobacteria; order Burkholderiales; family Burkholderiaceae; genus Burkholderia; species Burkholderia lata_B. The sequence continues at coordinate 148,353 of NZ_CABVQK010000010.1, forward strand.
CGAGCATGAACACCTCGATCATGCCCCACGGCCGCACGAGCTCGATCGCGCGCAGTACCAGGTTGAAGCCGGGCGGTACGACGCCGCGCCGTATCGGCAGCAGCAGGTACAGCAGCGCGGCCATCTCGACGAGCGGGAACAGCACGGTCGAGCAGAACACCATCACACCGACGATCGCCATGTCCTGGTGCCACAGCGAATCGATCGCGCCGATCAGCGTGGTCTGCACGCGGTTGCCGTTCACGTCCATTTCGAGGATCGGGAACGCCTGCGCGATCGTGAACGTGATCAGCGCCGCGAGCGCGAGCGCGCAGATCCGCTCGATCTGCGCGGCGCTGTTGCGATAGAGCAGCGCGTCGCAGCGCGGGCAGCGCGCGATTTCACGTCCACTCAGGCGCGGTTTGTGCAACAGTGCGTCGCACTCGTGGCAGGCAATCAGGTCGTTTCGTTGCATGAAAAAGGCAGTTGTGCGACGGCTGGGGGAACGCGTCGACGGGGCCGGAACCCGCGCCAATCTTACCAAAAGGCCTTTTTCGGCGTGTCAACGATCGCGTGTTCGGTGACTGATCGGTAACATGACAGGAAGCTGTCAGCCGGCTGGCGGGCCTGTCTTCAGAGTCCGCGCGCGTCAAAAGGTTGCGGTAGCATGGCGCCCTTGACAAGCGTCGGACGAATTGCCGGCGCGGCCGTTCGCTGAACTGAGGAATCCAAGATGGTATCGAAATCGCTGCCGGCCAGGCCGGTACGCTATACGCAGACGGCGATCGCGCTGCACTGGCTGATCGCGCTGCTGATCGTCTGCGCGTTCGCGCTGGGCTGGGTGATGACCGACATCCCCGGCTTCACGCCGACCAAGCTGAAATACTTCTCGTGGCACAAGTGGATCGGCGTGACGGCGTTCGCGCTGGCCGTCATTCGCGTGCTGTGGCGTGCGACCCACGTGCCGCCGGCGCTGCCGGGCGATACGCCGGCATGGCAGCGTGCGGCGTCGCACGGCGTGCACATCCTGCTGTACGTGCTGATGATCGTGATTCCGGTGACGGGCTACCTGTACAGCTCGGCGTCGAACATCCAGGTCGTCTACCTCGGCATCGTGCCGCTGCCGCGGCTGATCGATCCCGATCCGGTGCTGAAGGAAACCTTCAAGACACTGCACGTGTCATTGAATTACATTCTGCTTGCGCTCGTTTCGCTGCACGTGGTCGCGGCGCTCAAGCACCAGTTGTTGGACCGCGACGGCCTGCTGTCGCGGATACTCCCCTTTGCCAAATGAAGGATCCCATGAAAGTGTCTTTCTCCCGCTCCATGCTGACCGCGTTCGCCGCGGTGTCACTTGTCGCGTCGGGCGCGGCGCTCGCCGATGTCGATCTCGCGAAGAGCAAGGTGTCCGCCGTGTCGAAGCAGATGAACGTGCCGACCGAAGGCGCGTTCAAGAAGTTTTCCGCGCAGGTGAAGTTCGATCCGGCGAAAGCCGCGCAGGGCAGCGCCCAGATGACGATCGACGTCGGGAGCTATGATCTCGGCGACAAGATGTACAACGACCAGGTTGCCGGCAAGGACTGGTTCGACGCGAAGGCGTATCCGCAGGCGACGTTCGTGTCGTCGGCGATCGCGCCGGCGGGCGGCAACAAGTTCAACGTCACCGGCAAGCTGACGATCAAGGGCAAGTCCGAGAACGTCACGGTGCCCGTCACGGTCACGCAGAGCGGCGCGACGCAGACCTTCGACGGCGTGCTGCCGATCAAGCGCTCGGCGTTCAACGTCGGCACCGGCGAGTGGAAGGACACGTCGGTCGTCGCGGACGACGTGCAGATCAAGTTCCATCTCGTCGCCACCAAGTAAGCGGCGGGCTGTCGCCTCACCTGAATGCCGCGCGAGGGCGCGGCGCCGTTCCAAGGAGAAAGAGTTTGAAAAAGCAACTGATCATCGCCGCAGGTGCACTGGCAGCATCGCTGTCGTTCTCGGCCTTCGCCGAAAGCGTCACGTACCAGTTCGACCCGAGCCACACGTACCCGAGCTTCGAGGCTGACCACATGGGCGGCCTGTCGGTCTGGCGCGGCAAGTTCGACAAGTCGAGCGGCAGCGTGACGCTCGACCGCGCGGCGAAGACGGGTACGGTCGACGTGACGACCGACGTCGCATCGATCCAGACCGGCAGCGCGAAGCTCGACGAGCATCTGCAGACGGCCGAGTTCTTCGATGTCGCCAAGTTCCCGCAGGCGAACTACAAGGGCGCGATCAAGTTCGACGGCGACAAGCCGGTGTCGGTGGTCGGCAACCTGACGCTGCATGGCGTCACGAAGCCGGTGACGCTGAAGATCGATTCGTTCAAGTGCATGCCGCACCCGATGCTCAAGCGTGAAGTGTGCGGCGTCGACGCCGTCGGCGAATTCGACCGCAGCGATTTCGGCCTCGACTACGGCAAGCAGTACGGCTTCAAGATGAAGACGAAGCTGCTGATCACGGCAGAAGCGCTCAAGCAGCAGTAAGCCCGCCGGCCGGGCCGGCCTTCGCGCCGGCCCGCCGCGAGCCCGCCGCCGCGTTCCCGTCAGGGGGCGCGGCGGTTTTTTTTGCGCGCCTATAATCGCCCGAGCGCCGTGCGCGGCGCCGGGCAGGCCGACGGCGCGCGCGGCCGCCTCGAACAGAACGTACAACGACAAGGAGATCGCCGATGCATGCCGTCACGCAGTCCCGTTCCATTGCCTCGTCGCCGCGCGTGTGGCGCGCGGTGGTCGCCGCGTCGATCGGCAACGCGCTCGAGTGGTTCGATCTCGTCGTCTACGGCTTCTTCGCGGTGACGATCTCGAAGCTGTTCTTCCCGGCCGGCAACGACACCGTGTCGCTGCTGCTCACGCTCGGCACGTTCGGCGTGTCGTTCTTCATGCGTCCGCTCGGCGCGATCGTGCTCGGCGCGTATGCCGACCGCGAGGGCCGCAAGGCCGCGCTCACGCTGTCGATCCTGCTGATGATGGCCGGCACGCTGATCATCGCGGTGCTGCCGACCTACGAGACGATCGGCGTCGCGGCGCCGGTGATTCTCGTTGCCGCCCGGCTGATGCAGGGCTTCTCGGCCGGCGGCGAGTTCGGCAGCGCGACCGCTTTCCTCGCCGAGCACGTGCCGGGCCGGCGCGGCTTCTTCGCGAGCTGGCAGGTCGCGAGCCAGGGGCTCACGACGCTGCTTGCCGCCGGCTTCGGCACCGTGCTGAACGCGCAGCTGTCGGCCGCGCAGATGGCGTCGTGGGGCTGGCGCGTGCCGTTCTTCTTCGGCCTGCTGCTCGGGCCGGTCGCGTACTACATCCGCACGAAGGTCGACGAGACGCCCGAATTCCTTGCGGCGGAAAGCACCGCGAACCCGCTGCGCGACACGTTCGCGTCGCACAAGGCGCGCCTCGTCGCCGCGATGGGCGTGGTCGTGCTCGGCACCGTCGCGACCTATCTCGTGCTGTTCATGCCGACTTACGGCGTGAAGCAGCTCGGCCTCGCGCCGTCGGCCGCGTTCGCGGCGATCCTCGTCGTCGGCGTGATCCAGATGGCGTTCGCGCCGCTCGTCGGCCACTGGTCGGACACCTACGGCCGCGTGCGCGTGATGATCGCGCCGGCCGTCGGCATCCTCGTGCTGATCTATCCGGCGTTCGCGTACCTGGTTGCCCATCCGGGCTTCGGCACGCTGATCGCGCTGCAGGTGCTGCTCGCGTTCCTGATGACGGGGTACTTCGCGGCGCTGCCAGGTTTGCTGTCCGAAGTGTTTCCGGTGCAGACGCGCACGACCGGGATGTCGCTCGCGTATAACGTCGCGGTGACGATCTTCGGCGGCTTCGGGCCGTTCATCATCGCGTGGCTGATCAAGGCGACCGGAATGAAGACCGCGCCGAGCTTCTACCTGATGTTCGCGGCCGTGCTGAGCCTCGTCGCGCTGGTCGTGCTGCGCCGGCGGTTCGGGTTCCGGTAACAGGGCGGGCGGCGCGCGTCAGTTGCCGGCGCGCTCGCACACGGGCTGCGCCGGCATCAGTTGCGGCCTGGCTTCGACAGTCTGCACGGGGCGCCCGGCGAGCGCCGCAAGCGCCTGCCTGAGCTGCCAGTCGGTTGCCGTGCCGAACACGCGCTGCGGCAACGCCGCGCTTTTCGCCGTAACGATTTTCGCGAGCGCACGCTGCTCGCGCAGCTTCTGCCGTTCCTTGCGCACCTTCGCGAACGGATCGGGCGCCAGCCGGTCCGCATACGGCGCGCGGGGGAGATCGGCCTCCCGGTACCACAGCAGCACGCCGTCGACGTCCGAGTCGCGGCGCGGCGGCACGAGCCAGTCCGGCACGACGCCGTAGCCATCCATCGGGCAGCCGTTGGGCCGCAGGTTGCGCGCGAACGTGAAATTCAGGCGCGTGCCGTCGATCAGGTCGACGCCCGTCTGCGCGAGCCCCTTCCCGTAGGTCGGCATGCCGAGCAGCTTCGCGCGGCCGAGATCCTTCAGCGCCGCCGCGGTCGCTTCGGCGGCCGACGCGCTCTGTCCGTCGACGAGCACAACGAGCGGCACGGTGCGCCACCAGTCGTCGGCCTGCAGCGGCGCGAGCGGATCCTGGCCGTGCATGACCGGCAATTCATAGTCGGGCCAGTTGGTCGTGTAGCGGCGGCGGTTGGCGTCGCCGCGCTCGACCGTCACCATCGCGGTGCGGTCGCGTCCCGCGAACAGCGCGGTGATGCCGATCGCCGCATTGAGCGCGCCGCCGCCGTTGATGCGCAGGTCGAGAATCACGCCTTTCACCGGCGGGCCCGCGCGGCGCGCGGCCTGAACCGCGTCGATGTAGTCGCCGACCGCCGGTTCCGGAAAGCTCGACAGCCGCGTGTACAGGATGTCGCCGTCGAGCCGTTTCGCGGTCGCCGGATGCGGCTTGAGGATCGTCCGCACCGGCGCGAAGTTCAGTATCGCGTGCGACGGGCCGCGCTGGACCGTGAGCTTCAGCGGCACGCCCGCATCGCCCTTGGAGAGTTTGGTCAGGTCGGCCGCGTCGATGCCGACGACGCTTGCATCGTTCATCGCGACGACGAGATCGTCGGCGCGCACACCGGCCTTTTCCGCGGGCGCGTCGGGAATCACGTCGACGATGTGCAGCCCGTCGGGCCGCGTCTCGAACACGATGCCGATGCCGGGCGTGCCGTCACGCGCGCGCCGTTCGTCGTCGCGCCGCTCCTGCTCCTCCTTCGCGTCGAAGAAGCGCGCGTACGGCAGCGTCTTGATTCCCGCGTGGGTCGTTGCGTCGAGCAGCGCGCCGATGTCGACGTCGGTCAGGTGCTGCCGCTTCAGGACTTCCACCGCCGCCTTGAGCTCGCAGATCTGCGGCTCCCAGTCAGGCGGGCAGGGTGAAGGCGGTCGGGCGGTGGTGGGCGAAGAGGCTGGGGGTTCCGAAGCGGCGGATGCGGAAGCGGGCGGGGCGGACGCCGGCTGTTGCGCACCGACGGACGACGCGCATGGCAGGAGCGCGGCCGTGACGGCGGCGCAAACGGCAAGGCGAACAACGACACGCGTGGGAGGCATCATCGGGACCGCACGTTTGAACGGAGGGCGAAGGTGCTGTCCCGCCGACGCATGGCCGGCGGGCGGCGCGGCGAGACGGTCACGATTGTAGCCGACGCGCGTGACGGGGCAGGGCGAGCAGGCTGCGCGATGTCGGTCGGGTGGCGCGGGCATGAAAAAAGCCGGCCCAACCGGGCCGGCTTTTCGTCGATGCCGAAGCAGCGTGGCGCTTAAACCTGCGCGCCTGCGTTCGGATCGTCCGGATCGTGCGCGGACTTCTTTTCCTTGATCAGGTCTTCGCGCTTGATGCCGAGCCACATCGCGAGCGAACCCGCGACGAACACCGACGAGTAGATGCCGAACATGATGCCGACCGTCAGCGCGAGTGCGAAATAGTGCAGCGTCGGGCCACCGAAGAAGAACATCGACAGCACCATCATTTCGGTCGACGTGTGCGTGATGATCGTGCGCGACATCGTGGTCGTGATCGCGTGGTTGATCACTTCCTGCACGCTCATCTTGCGTTCGCGGCGGAACGTTTCGCGGATCCGGTCGAAGATGACGACCGACTCGTTGACCGAGTAGCCGAGCACCGCGAGGATCGCCGCGAGCACCGCCAGCGAGAACTCCCACTGGAAGAACGCGAAGAAGCCGAGAATGATCACGACGTCGTGCAGGTTGGCGATGATGCCGGCCACTGCGTACTTCCACTCGAAGCGGAACGACAGGTAGATCACGATGCCGATCACGACGCACGCGAGCGCGAGCAGGCCGTCGGTCGCGAGCTCCCGGCCGACCTGCGGGCCGACGAACTCGACGCGCTGCAGCGTGACGTCCGGGCTCTGCGCCTTCAGCGCGCCCATCACCTGGTCGCTCTGCTGCGCGGACGTGAGGCCTTCCTTCAGCTGCAGGCGGATCAGCACGTTGCGCGACGTGCCGAAGTTCTGCACCTGCGCGTCGGCGTAGCCGAGCTTGCCGAGCGTCGCGCGCACGGGTTCGAGTTCCGCGGCCTGCTGGTACTGCACCTCGATCACCGTCCCGCCGGTGAATTCGACGGACAGGTGCAGCCCGCGATGGAACAGGAAGAACACGGCGGCGAGGAACGTGACCAGCGAGATCACGTTGAACACCAGCGCGTGCCGCATGAACGGAATGTCTTTACGGATGCGGAAAAATTCCATGATTCGTCTCCGGGGCCTTATTGGGTCGAGCCCGGTTTCTTCGGCGACACGCCTTGCTGCGCGCGATTGCGCAGCTGCGGCTTGCCGGCGGCGCGCGGCGCGTTGCCCTTCGCGGGCGCGGCGAGCTTCGCGGCGCGTGCGGTGTCGGTCGATTCGTCCGCGTCGGAGAACGATGCGGCGGCAGCGGCGCCTTCCGGCTTCCACACCTGGCCGATCGCGAGCGACTTCAGCTTCTTGCGGCCGCCGTACCAGAGGTTGACGATCCCGCGCGAGAAGAACACCGCGGAGAACATCGACGTCAGGATACCGAGGCAGTGCACGATCGCGAACGCGCGAACCGGGCCCGAGCCGAACGCGAGCAGCGCGAGGCCGGCGATCAGCGTCGTGACGTTCGAGTCGAGAATCGTCGCCCACGCATGCGCGTAGCCGGCCTGGATCGCGGTCTGCGGCGGCTGGCCCGCGCGCAGTTCTTCACGCACGCGCTCGTTGATCAGCACGTTCGAGTCGATCGCCATACCGAGCGCGAGCGCGATAGCGGCGATACCGGGCAGCGTCAGCGTCGCCTGCATCAGCGACAGCACGGCGACGAGCAGCAGCAGGTTCACCGACAGGCCGATCACCGACACGACGCCGAACAGCATGTAGTACGCGATCATGAACACGGCGATCGCGCAGAAGCCCCAGATCACCGAGTGGACGCCCATCTTGATGTTGTCGGCGCCGAGGCTCGGGCCGATCGTGCGTTCCTCGATGATGTCCATCGGAGCAGCGAGCGAACCGGCGCGCAGCAGCAGCGCGAGGTCGGCCGCGGCCTGCGGCGTCGGCTGGCCCGTGATCTGGAAGCGGTCGCCGAGTTCCGACTGGATCGTCGCGACCGTCAGCACTTCGCCCTTGCCCTTCTCGAACAGCACCATCGCCATCGGCTTGCCGATGTTCTCGCGCGACACCGCGCGCACCGAGCGGCCACCCGCCGAATCGAGGCGGATGTTGACTGACGGACGCTGGTGATCGTCGAAGCCGGCCGATGCATCGATGATGCGGTCGCCCGTGAAGATCACTTCCTTCTTCAGCAGCACCGGCGCCTGGTTGCCCTGCGTGAACAGCTCTTCACCCGGCGGCACCGGGTCGTTCGGGTTCGGGTGCGTGTTGATCGGGTCGGCGAGGCGTGCTTCGAGCGTCGCGGTGCGGCCGATGATGTCCTTCGCCTTCGCGGTGTCCTGCACGCCCGGCAGCTCGACGACGATGCGGTCGCTGCCCTGCTGCTGCAGGATCGGCTCGGACACGCCGAGTTCGTTCACGCGGTTGTGGAGCGTCGTCAGGTTCTGCTTGAGCGCGGCGTCCTCGACGGACTTCTGCACGGCCGGCGTGAACGTGCCGACGACCTGCGTGCCGCCACCGCCGGGCTGGGTCGCCCATTGCAGTTCGGTGATCGACAGCGCGAGCACCTTGCGGGCGTCTTCCGCCGTCTGCGCATCGCTGAAGTTGACGACCACGGACTGGTCGACGCGGCTCACGCCACCGTCGCGGATGTTCTTGTCGCGCAGCAGCGTGCGCGCGTCGGACGCGTCGGAATCGAGCTTCTTCGTCAGCGCGCCCGTCATGTCGACCTGGAGCAGGAAGTGGACGCCGCCACGCAGGTCGAGGCCGAGATACATCGGCAGTGCGTGCAGGGCAGTCAGCCAGCGCGGCGACGCGCTCTGCAGGTTCAGGGCAACGACGTACTGCGGATCGTTCGGGTCGGCGTTCAGCGACTTCTGCAGCAGGTCCTTGACGCGCAGCTGCGTATCGGTGTCCTTCAGGCGCACGCGGATGTTCGCGTTGGTCGCCGTGTTCTCGAAGGTGACGTCGTCCGGCGTGATCTGCGCGGACGCGAGCGCCGATTCGACCTGGGTCAGCGTGGTCGAGTCGAGCTTGACCGTGGCCTTGCCGCTCGACACCTGCACCGCCGGCGCTTCGCCGAAGAAGTTGGGCAATGTGTATAGAAGGCCGATGGCGAGCGCCACGACCATCACGACATATTTCCAGAGTGGATAACGATTCATGAGGGAGCCGAACGGGTGGTTGGCGTGAAAGCGTCGCGTCCGGCGCCGCGGCGGCCCGCTCTCTCAGGCGGGCACGGCGCGGGGAGCCGGACGCTCGGTGAAGGGCTTACAGCGACTTGATCGTGCCCTTCGGCAGAATGGTCGTGACCGCAGCCTTCTGCACGGTGATTTCGGTGCCTTCGGCGATCTCGACGCCGATGTAGCCTTCGGTGACCTTCGTCACCTTGCCCACGAGGCCGCCGCTCGTGACGACTTCGTCGCCCTTGGCCATGGCCGCGAGCATGTTGCGATGCTCCTTCTGACGCTTCATCTGCGGACGGATCATGATGAAGTAGAGCACGGCAAACATCAGGATGAGCGGCAGGAAGCTCATCAGGCTCGATTCGGCGCCACCGGCACCTTGGGCGAACGCGTTGGAAATGAACGGCACGTTGGTCTCTCCGTAAGGGAAGATCGAAAAATAAGCCGGTTATTCTACCACCGGCCCCATGCGCAAACGGATCGGCAAATGCGCTTTCGGATCAAGCTGTTAAAGCGCGAACCGGTACCGTTGCGACTTGTTTGGAAAGGTAATTGTAATATTTGGCGGTCGGGTTCGACAGTTGGGACGCGTTATTTAGTACACGTCCCATGTGACGGGCCGCAGTGCGGGCGGCCCGTCCGTCAGTCGACCCCTCTGGCCCGATCCTCCGCGAAGCGCTGGCGGAACGCGTCGAACGTGTGGGTCTCGATCGCTTCGCGGATCTCGCTCATCAGCTGCAAGTAGTAGTGCAGGTTGTGGATCGTGTTCAGCTGCGCGCCGAGGATCTCGCCCACGCGGTGCAGGTGATGCAGGTAGCCGCGCGAGAAGTTCTGGCACGTGTAGCACGTGCAGCTCGCGTCGAGCGGCTTCAGCGAGTTCTTGTGCGTCGCGTTGCGGATCTTCACGTCGCCGAAGCGCGTGAACAGCCAGCCGTTGCGCGCGTTGCGGGTCGGCATCACGCAGTCGAACATGTCGATGCCGTTCGCGACGCCCTCGACCAGGTCTTCCGGCGTGCCCACGCCCATCAGGTAGTGCGGCTTGTTGGCGGGCAGCTTCGGGCCCACGTGGCGCAGCACGCGCATCATGTCTTCCTTCGGCTCGCCGACCGACAGCCCGCCGATCGCGAGGCCGTGGAAGCCGAGTTCCGCGAGGCCCGCGAGCGATTCGTCGCGCAGGTCCTCGAACATCCCGCCCTGGACGATCCCGAACAGCGCGTTCGGGTTGCCGAGCCGGTTGAACTCGTCGAGCGAGCGCTTCGCCCAGCGCATCGACATGCGCATCGAGTCGGCCGCTTCCTTGTGCGTGGTCGGCACGCCGTTGGTCGCATACGGCGTGCACTCGTCGAACTGCATCACGACGTCGGAGTTCAGCACCTTCTGGATCTGCATCGACACTTCCGGCGACAGGAACAGCTTGTCGCCGTTGATCGGCGACGCGAACGTGACGCCGTCCTCGGTGATCTTGCGCAGGTCGCCGAGCGAGAACACCTGGAAGCCGCCCGAGTCGGTGAGGATCGGCTTGTTCCAACCCATGAAGCCGTGCAGGCCGCCGTGCGCGTCGATCGTGTCGAGGCCCGGGCGCAGCCACAGGTGGAACGTGTTGCCGAGGATGATCTGGGCCTTGATCTCGTGCAGCTCGCGCGGCTGGATCGCCTTTACGGTGCCGTACGTGCCGACCGGCATGAAGATCGGCGTCTCGACCACGCCGTGGTTGAGCTTCACGCGGCCGCGGCGCGCATGGCCGTCGGTCGTCAGCAGTTCGAATTCGAGCCCGTTCGCCGGGCGGTCCTGCACGGGGGCGTGCGTATCGTGGGATGAACCTTCGGTCATCGCGTCATTCTCCTCGCTACCGGAAAACAGTCCGGCGCATGTTGGAAACGCCGCCGGAAGACCGGCGGCGGTGAAAAAGCGGGTGCGCGCCATCGTAGCGCGCAGTGGGCAGGGCGTCACCGCGCACGGCAATTTCTTGCGGTGCGCGGCACGTGCGTCGCTTATACGGCGTCGGCCGTCTCCGGCGCGTCGCGCCGCGTGAGCAGCATCGCATCGCCGTAGCTGAAGAAGCGGTAGCGTTGCTCGATCGCGTGCCGGTACGCGGCGCGGATCGTCTCGACACCCGCGAACGCGGACACGAGCATCAGCAGCGTCGACTTCGGCAGGTGGAAGTTCGTGACGAGCCGGTCGACCACGCGGAAACGATAGCCGGGCGTGATGAAGATGTCGGTCTCGGCCTGCGTGGCCGCGAGCGGGCGGCCCGCTTCGTCGGCCGCGCGCGCGGCGGCTTCGAGCGCGCGCATCGACGTCGTGCCGACGGCGATCACGTTGCCGCCGCGCGCACGGGTCGCGGCGATCTTGTCGACGAGCGACTGCGGCAGGTCATACCACTCGCTGTGCATCTTGTGCTCGGCGATGTTGTCGACGCGCACCGGCTGGAACGTGCCGGCGCCGACGTGCAGCGTCAGCGTCGCGCGCTCGACACCCATCGCGTCGAGCCGGTCGAGCATCGGCTGGTCGAAATGCAGACCGGCCGTCGGCGCTGCAACCGCGCCCGGGTTGCTCGCGTAGACGGTCTGGTAGCGCGTCTCGTCGGTCGCGTCCGGATCGTGCTCGATATAGGGCGGCAGCGGCAGGCGGCCGTACCGCTCGATCAGGTCGAGGCACGGCTCGGGGAAGTTCAGCGTGAAGAACGGGTCGACGCGCTCGCCGACGGTCACGTCGAACGCATCGGCGAGCCGCAGCGTCGTGCCGGCGCCCGGCGACTTGCTCGCGCGGATCTGCGCGAGCGCCGTGTGCGTGCCCGTCACGCGCTCGATCAGCACCTCGATCTTGCCGCCGCTGGCCTTCTGGCCGAAGAAACGCGCCTTCAGCACCTTGGTATCGTTGAAGACGAGCAGGTCGCCGGCCGCGATGCACGACGGCAGCTCGGTGAAATGGCGGTCGACCAGGCGCGCGGGCGCGACGGTGCCGTCGACCTCGAGCAGGCGGCTCGCGGTGCGATCGGGCAGCGCGGTTTGTGCAATCAGCTCGGGCGGCAGATTGAAATCGAAATCGGAAAGCGTGAACATGCGGGCTGGTTCGAAGCGGCCGGCGGGCGTCGCCGGCAGGGCGGAAACGCGTAAATGGGGCGCGCGAGCCGCTATGATGACGGGATGCGCGGCCTGGCCGGCGTCGTTCGTTCGGACGACGTGAAAGCCGCTATTGTACTTGCCTTGCGAAGCACCCAGACGATCCGATGCCTGTGTCACCACGCCGTTCCCCCGCCGCCGTTGCCGATTCCGCCGATCCGTTCGACGCGGAGGATGTCGCGCCGCCCGCGCAAAGCGCGGGTGAGCGTGGTTCCGCCGAGCGCGCCGTGCCGCGCCGTGCCGGCCCGAAGCGTGGTGCCGACGGCAGGCTCGCGCAGCCGGCCGCCGCCGCGCCCGATGCCGATGTCGATGTCGATGTCGATGTCGACGGCGCCGCGGCGAGCGACGCAGCGGGCGCGGCCGGCGCGAAGCGTAAGAAGAAGCCGGCCGCCGACAAGCCCGTGAAGACCGTCGACAAGCTCGCGAAGCTCGGCCTCACGCGCTCGATCGATCTGGTGCTGCATCTGCCGATGCGCTACGAGGACGAAACCACGCTCACGCCGATCGGCGAGCTGCTGCCTGGCGGCATCGCGCAGGCCGAAGGCGTCGTGTTCGACAACGAGGTCGCATACCGGCCGCGCCGCCAGCTGGTCGTGAAGATCCAGGACGACGACGGCGAGCACCTCGTGCTGCGCTTCCTGAATTTCTACGGCTCGCAGGTCAAGCAGATGGCCGTCGGCCAGCGCCTGCGCGTGCGCGGCGACGTGCGTGGCGGCTTCTTCGGGATGGAGATGGTGCATCCGGCGGTGCGCGTCGTCGAAGCCGATGCGCCGCTGCCGCAGGTGCTCACGCCCGTCTATCCGAGCACGGCCGGCGTGTCGCAGGCCTATCTGCGCAAGGCGATCGAGAACGCGGTCGAGCGCACGCCGCTGCCCGAGCTGCTGCCGCCCGAGATCCAGCGCGACTACCTGTTGCCGCTCGACGTGCCGACGCTCGAGCAGGCCGTGCGCATCCTGCACCACCCGCGCATCGATTCCGACGAAGCCGCGTTGATGGACGGCTCGCATCCGGCGTGGACGCGCATCAAGTTCGAGGAGCTGCTCGCGCAGCAGCTGTCGCTCAAGCGCGCGCACGAGGAGCGCCGCACGCGCGCGGCGCCCGCGATGCCGCGCCACGCCGCGAGCGATGCCGGTGCGCTGACGACGCGGCTCTATGCGGCACTGCCGTTCACGCTGACGGGCGCGCAGGCGCGCGTCGTCGACGAAATCGCGAACGACCTGACGCTCGCGCACCCGATGCAGCGCCTGCTGCAGGGCGACGTCGGCAGCGGCAAGACGGTCGTCGCGGCACTGGCCGCCACGCAGGCGATCGACGCCGGCTACCAGGCCGCGCTGATGGCGCCCACGGAAATCCTCGCGGAACAGCACGCGCGCAAGCTGCGCGCGTGGCTCGAGCCGCTCGGCGTCACGGTCGCGTGGCTCGCGGGCAGCCTGAAGGCGAAGGAGAAGCGCGCGGCGATCGAGGCGGCCGCGCTCGGCACCGCGCAGCTCGTGATCGGTACGCACGCGATCATCCAGGACACGGTCGAATTCGCGCGGCTCGGCCTCGTGATCGTCGACGAACAGCACCGCTTCGGCGTCGAGCAGCGGCTCGCGCTGCGTGCAAAGGCCGCGAACGCGGCCAACGGCGCGCGCGACTTCCAGCCGCACCAGCTGATGATGTCGGCCACGCCGATTCCGCGCACGCTCGCGATGACGTACTACGCGGATCTCGAAGTCTCGACGATCGACGAGTTGCCGCCGGGCCGCACGCCCGTGCTGACGCGCCTCGTCGGCGATGCGCGGCGCGAGGAGGTGATCGCCCGCGTACGCGAGGCCGCGTTGACCGGGCGCCAGGTGTACTGGGTGTGCCCGCTGATCGAGGAGAGCGAGACGCTGCAGCTGCAGACGGCCGTCGAGACGTACGAGACACTGGCCACCACGCTCCCGGAGCTGAAGGTCGGGCTCGTGCACGGGCGGCTGTCGCCGGCCGACAAGGCGGCCGTGATGGAAGCGTTCACGCGCAACGACGTGCAGCTGCTCGTCGCGACGACCGTGATCGAGGTCGGCGTCGACGTGCCGAACGCGTCGCTGATGGTGATCGAGCACGCGGAGCGCTTCGGCCTCGCGCAGCTGCACCAGCTGCGCGGCCGGGTCGGGCGCGGCACCGCGGCGTCGGTGTGCGTGCTGCTGTACACGGGGCCGCTGTCGCTCACGGGCCGCGAGCGGCTGAAGACGATGCGCGAGACGACCGACGGCTTCGAGATCGCACGGCGCGACCTCGAGATCCGCGGCCCCGGTGAATTCCTCGGCGCACGCCAGTCGGGCGCGGCGATGCTGCGCTTTGCGAACCTCGAGACCGACGGCTGGCTGATCGATCCGGCCCGCGAAGCCGCGACGCGGCTGATTGCCGCGTATCCCGAGATCGTCACGCAGCATCTCGCGCGCTGGCTCGGCGCGCGGGAGCAGTATCTGAAGGCCTGATCCGCGGGTCGGGGCCGGATTTGAAACCGCCGTTTGAAGCATTCCGATGCAGAGAAACTTGGCGAACCGGTGCCACAGGGTGTATAAATTAAACCTATCGCCTGTATATCTCTGATTGACCCACAATGACGCTGACTGAATTGAAATACATCGTCGCGGTCGCGCGCGAACGGCATTTCGGCCGCGCGGCCGAAGCATGCTTCGTGAGCCAGCCGACGCTGTCGGTGGCGATCAAGAAGCTCGAAGACGAGCTCAACGTGCAGATTTTCGAACGCGGCGCGAGCGAAGTGAGCGTGACGCCGATCGGTGACCAGATCGTCACGCAGGCGCAGCGCGTGCTCGAGCAGACCTTTGCGATCAAGGAGATCGCGAAGCAGGGCAAGGATCCGCTGGTCGGCCCGTTCCGCCTCGGCGTGATCTACACGATCGGGCCCTACCTGCTGCCGACGCTCGTCAAGCAGATGATCCAGCGTGTCCCGCAGATGCCGCTGATGCTGCAGGAAAACTACACGCTGAAGCTGCTCGAACTGCTGAAGCAGGGCGAGATCGACGCCGCGATTATGGCGCTGCCGTTTCCGGAAACCGGCCTGATGGTGCGCCCGCTGTACGACGAACCGTTCGTCGTCGCGCTGCCGGCCGGCCATCCGTGGGAGAAGCGCGAGGAAATCGACGCCGAGGATCTCAAGCAGGAAACCATGCTGCTGCTCGGCAACGGCCACTGCTTCCGCGATCACGTGCTCGGCGTGTGCCCGGAACTGATGCGCTTCTCGCAGACCGCCGACGGCATCCAGAAGACCTTCGAGGGCTCGTCGCTCGAGACGATCCGCCACATGGTCGCGAGCGGCGTCGGCATCACGGTGCTGCCGCGGATGTCGGTCGCCGAGATCGGCCCGCGCGCGAACGGCCCTGACGCCGAACTGCTGTCGTACGTGCCGTTCAACGAGCCGGTGCCCGACCGCCGCGTGGTGCTCGTGTGGCGCAAAAGCTTCACCCGGATGCCCGCGATCGACGCGATCAGCGACGCGATTGCCGCGTGCGACCTGCCGGGCGTCGCGAAGCTCGACATGCCGGCGACGATGAACTGAGCACGCCGCGCATGCGCGTGTGGCAGCACGATGAACGGGGTCTTGCGACCCCGTTTATTTTTCTCTATCGCATATATAAAATTTATCAAATTCAAATAAACGATAGTTATAGATAGAATCCTCTACATGGATCGGCGTCGTGTCGACGGCTGGTCAGCACGTTGAATGCAAGCGCCAAAGGAGGATGTCATGATGCGGTCGGTATTGCAGCAAGCGCAGCGGAACATCCCGTCGCGCGACGCGGTCGTACATCGCGCCAGGGCGGCGGTTCGCAGCCTGCGTCCGATTGCGTTCGCGTATCTGGCGGACCGTGTGTATGGTGGCTGAACGCCGCCGCGCGCCGGTTCAGTGTTCCCCCGATTCACCCGCCGTCAAGCCATGAGGGAGCATCGCATGTCCGAAAGCTGGAATATCGCCCGCAGCGCCGGCACGACGCCTGCCGGCAGCCGGTTCCCCGAGCGTCCCGCCTGCGGTACATCGCTGCGGGCGCGCGCGTCACAGGCCACGCACGACATCCCGTAGCACGACAGGAGGACCAACCTGTTCCGTTTCCCATCCCCGCAATGACACTCCACCGACCGCGCCCGGCATGCCGCCGGAGCAAACGGATGGAGTCATACGAGCAAGCCAAGGAGAAATCGCATGTCGAACGAAACGAAGTGCCCGTTCAACCACACCGCTGGTGGCGGCACGACGAACAAGGACTGGTGGCCGAATCAGCTTAACCTGAACATCCTGCACCGGCATTCGGCGCTGTCCGATCCGATGGACAAGGATTTCGACTACGCCGAAGCGTTCAAGAAGCTGGACCTTGAGGCGGTGAAGAAGGACCTGCACGCGCTGATGACGACGTCGCAGGACTGGTGGCCGGCCGACTTCGGCCACTATGGCGGCCTGTTCATCCGCATGGCCTGGCACAGCGCCGGCACGTACCGTACGGCCGACGGCCGCGGCGGCGCGGGCGGCGGGCAGCAGCGCTTTGCGCCGCTCAACAGCTGGCCGGACAACGTCAGCCTCGACAAGGCGCGCCGGCTGGTGTGGCCGATCAAGCAGAAGTACGGCCGCAACATCTCGTGGGCCGACCTGCTGATCCTGACCGGCAACGTCGCGCTCGAATCGATGGGCTTCAAGACCTTCGGCTATGCCGGCGGCCGCGTCGATACGTGGGAACCGGACGACGTCTACTGGGGTTCGGAAAAGATCTGGCTGGAACTGAGCGGCGGCCCGAACAGCCGCTACTCGGGCAAGCGCGACCTCGAAAGCCCGCTCGCCGCGGTGCAGATGGGCCTCATCTACGTGAACCCGGAAGGCCCGGACGGCAACCCCGACCCGGTCGCCGCCGCGCATGACATCCGCGAGACGTTCGCACGCATGGCGATGAACGACGAAGAGACGGTCGCGCTGATCGCGGGCGGCCACACGTTCGGCAAGACGCACGGCGCCGGTCCGGCCTCGAACGTCGGCGCCGAGCCGGAAGCTGCAGGCCTCGAGCAGCAGGGTCTCGGCTGGAAGAGCACGTTCGGCACGGGCAAGGGCAAGGATGCCATCACGAGCGGCCTGGAAGTCACGTGGACGTCGACGCCGACGCAGTGGAGCAACGACTTCTTCAAGCACCTGTTCAGCTACGAGTGGGAGCTCACGAAGAGCCCGGCCGGCGCGCACCAGTGGGTCGCGAAGGACGCCGGCGACGTGATTCCGGATGCATTCGACGCGTCGAAGAAGCATCGCCCGACGATGCTGACGACCGACCTGTCGCTGCGTTTCGATCCGGCCTACGAGAAGATTTCGCGCTGCTTCCACGACAACCCGGCCGAGTTCGCCGACGCGTTCGCACGCGCCTGGTTCAAGCTCACGCACCGCGACATGGGCCCGCGTGCCCGCTATCTCGGCCCGGACGTGCCGGCCGAGCATCTGCTGTGGCAGGACCCGATTCCGGCCGTCGACCACAAATTGATCGACGACGCCGACGTCGCGGCGCTGAAGGCGAAGGTGCTCGCGTCGGGCCTGTCGGTGTCGCAGCTCGTGTCGACCGCATGGGCGTCGGCTGCGACGTTCCGCGGTTCGGACAAGCGCGGCGGCGCGAACGGTGCGCGTATCCGCCTGGCGCCGCAGAAGGACTGGGAAGTGAACCGTCCGGCTGAACTCGCGAAGGTGCTCGCGACGCTCGAAGGCGTGCAGAAGGCGTTCAACGACGCGCAGACGGGCGGCAAGAAAGTGTCGCTCGCCGACCTGATCGTGCTGGCCGGTGCGGCCGGCGTCGAGCAGGCAGCGAAGAACGCGGGCGTCGCGGTGACGGTGCCGTTCGCGCCGGGCCGTGCGGATGCGTCGCAGGAAGAGACCGACATCGAAGCGATGGCCGTGCTCGAGCCGGTTGCAGATGGCTTCCGCAACTTCCTGAAGCACGCGTACAAGACGCCGGCCGAGGCGCTGCTGGTCGACAAGGCGCAACTGCTGACGCTGAGCGCGCCCGAGATGACGGTGCTCGTCGGTGGCCTGCGCGTGCTCGGTGCGAACGCCGGCGATGCGAAGCAGGGCGTGTTCACCGACCGTCCGGAAGCGCTGACGAACGACTTCTTCGTGAACCTGCTCGACATGGGCACGGAATGGAAGCCGGTGTCGGCCGCGAACGACGTGTTCGAAGGGCGCGATCGTGCGACGGGCCAGGTCAAGTGGACCGGCTCGCGCGTCGACCTGATCTTCGGTTCGCATGCGCAGCTGCGTGCGTTGGCCGAGGTGTACGGCAGCGCGGATGCGAAGGAGAAGTTCGCGCGCGATTTCGTTGCGGCCTGGAACAAGGTGATGAACCTCGACCGCTTCGACCTCGCGTAAGCGTCACCGTGCAGTAGTGCGGTGATGCCGTAACGGGAAACGGCCGGTCGCCCGACCGGCCGTTTCTTCCTGACCCTGAGTTTTGTTGAAGGAGTGACGATCATGACGCAAATGATGCAGAACATGCGCGCTGCACTGGCGACGCCGGCCGAGGTCGCGCGATACGTTGTCGGATCCGCCATCGTCATCGGCGGTGCGGCCGAACTCGTGTCGCAGGCGCTGCACGCGATCGCGGCCGCCTGAGCGCGGCGTTTCACGCGCCACGCGTAGTGGCGAGACGTGTATGCAGGTAGTGCGGTATCAATAGGCAGGTAGCCCGATTCGCTTTCATTGCTCGGGTTCATTGAATAAGGAGTCCGTAACATGGCCGGGAAGACTCATGCCGCCCAGATCAACATCGGCATCAGCGACAAGGACCGCAAGAAGATCGCGGAAGGCCTGTCGCGCCTGCTCGCCGATACGTTCACGCTGTACCTGAAGACCCACAATTTCCACTGGAACGTCACGGGCCCGATGTTCAACACGCTGCACCTGATGTTCGAGGCGCAGTACAACGAACTGTGGCTCGCGGTCGATTCGGTTGCCGAACGCATTCGTACGCTCGGCGTCGTCGCGCCGGGGACCTTCGGCGATTTCGCGAAACTGTCGTCGGTGCCGGAAGCGAACGGCGTGCCGGCGGCGGAAGACATGATCCGCCAGCTCGTCGAAGGGCACGAGGCCGTCGTGCGTACCGCGCGCGCGATCTTCCCGCTTGCCGATGCGGCGAGCGACGAGCCGACCGCGGATCTGCTGACGCAGCGCCTGCAAGTTCATGAAAAGACCGCGTGGATGCTGCGGTCGTTGCTCGCGTAGGTGCGCAACGCGCGGCAGGCTGGCGGAAGCCCGCGCACGCCGCTCCGGCCCTGATTGATCCGCGCGCATCGGGCCGAGCCCGGGCCGGTGCAACGGCTCTGTCCCTTGATTGACGTGCCGCCCGGCTCGGCCATGTGCAGCGGGCGCTCGCAGCGCGCTGGCGTCCGGCCGCGACCGGCCATGGGCCGCGCCGACATGACGCGAAGCACCGCTCGGCTCTAAAATGCCGGGGTTATCTTCCCGGTGCTTCGCCATGCTTGCCCGCTTTCCCCTGTATCTTCGACTCGTCCGGATGGACAAGCCGATCGGCAGCCTGCTGCTGCTGTGGCCGACGCTCAACGCGCTGTGGATCGCGTCCGACGGCCATCCGCGCTGGCCGCTGCTCGTGATCTTCTCGCTCGGCACGCTGCTGATGCGCTCGGCCGGCTGCGCGATGAACGACTATGCGGACCGCGACTTCGACCGCCACGTGAAGCGCACGGCCGACCGGCCGCTGACGTCGGGCAAGATCCGCGCGTGGGAAGCCATCGCGATCGCGGTCGGGCTCGCATTCATCTCGTTCCTGCTGATCCTGCCGCTCAACACGCTGACGAAGGAGTTGTCCGTCGTCGCGCTGTTCGTCGCGGGCTCGTATCCGTTCATGAAGCGCTTCTTCGCGATTCCGCAGGCCTATCTGGGCATCGCGTTCGGCTTCGGCATCCCGATGGCGTTCGCGGCCGTGCAGGACACGGTGCCGACGATCGCGTGGGTGATGCTGGTCGCGAACATTTTCTGGTCGGTCGCGTACGACACCGAATACGCGATGGTCGATCGCGACGACGACATCAAGATCGGCATCCGCACGTCCGCGCTGACGTTCGGCCGCTTCGACGTCGCGGCCGTCATGCTGTGCTACGCGGTGACGCTCGGCATCTACGTGTGGATCGGCGTGACGCTCGGCTTCGGCCTCGCATACTGGGCCGGCTGGGCGGCGGCGGTCGGCTGCGCGCTGTATCACTACACGCTGATCAAGGACCGTGAGCGGATGCCGTGCTTCGCGGCGTTCCGGCACAACAACTGGCTCGGCGGCGTGCTGTTTGCAGGCATCGCCGTGCATTACCTGCTGGCAGGGAGCTGAGTTTCCTGATCTGTCCGCCGGCGTCATGTCGTGCGGAACGCGGCAACAAAAAAGCGGCCTGGGCCGCTTTTTTTGTTGGTCGAGCACGGTAAAGGAGAGGCGGCCCGTGCGGCGCACTGAGCGCCGAGCCGGCACCGCGGATGCGCTTACGCGCGGCCGAGCTCGTCGCCCATTTCCTTCGCGCGCGCTTCGGCCGCGAGTGCACCGCGCACGATCGCATCCTTCACGCCTTGCGCGTCGAACGACGCGAGCGCGGCAGCCGTCGTGCCGCCCTTCGACGTCACGCGCTCGCGCAGCACGCTCGCCGGCTCGCCCGATTGCGCGGCGAGTTGCGCGGCGCCCGTGAACGTCGCGACCGCGAGCGCGCGGCCCTGTTCGTCGTTCATGCCGAGCTGGCGCGCGGCTTCCTGCAGCGCTTCGATGAAATAGAACACGTAGGCCGGGCCGCTGCCCGAGATCGCGGTGACAGCGTCGAGCTTCGATTCGTCGTCGAACCATACGATCTCGCCGACCGCGCCGAGCACGTTCGACGCGAGTTCGCGTCCCGCCGCGTCGACGCCCGGCAGCGCGGCGAGGCCCGTCACGCCCATGCCGACGAGCGCAGGCGTGTTCGGCATCGTGCGCACGACACGTGCGTAGTCGCCGAGCCAGCGCGCGAGGTCGCTGCCGCGGATGCCGGCCGCGATGCTGATCACGAGCTGCGTCTTCAGGTGCGGCGCGAGCGCCTGCGCGACGTCCTTCAGCACCTGGGGCTTCACCGCGAGCACGATCGCGTCGTAGTCGGCGAGCGTCGCGTCGATGGCTGCGCCGGTGCGCACGCCGAACTGCTGGGCGGCGCGCGCACGCACCTCTTCGTTGACGTCGATGGCATACAGGCCGTCAGCGGCAACGCCGCGCTTGATCAGGCCGCCGATCAGGGCCGCGGCCATGTTGCCGCCGCCGATGAATGCGATTTTCATGATGTCCGATTGAGCAAGTGAGTGAACGGTAGGGCGGAAAGGGCGCGGCGCTCAGTGCGAGTAATCGCGCGCGCCGAAGATCGCAGTGCCGACGCGCACGATCGTCGCGCCTTCGAGCACGGCCGCGTCGAGATCGGCGGACATGCCCATCGACAACGTGTCGAGCGGCAGGCCATCGGCGCGCAACGTGTCGAACAGTGCGCGCAGCGCACGATGCGGCGCGCGTTGCGCTTCGGTGTCGCCGGCCGGTTCGGGAATCGCCATCAGGCCGCGCAGCCGCAGCGACGGCAGCGCGGCGACCGCACGCGCGACCTCGGCCACGTCGGCCGGCGCGACGCCGCTCTTCGACGCCTCGCCGCTGATGTTCACCTGCACGCACACGTTGAGCGGCGGCAGGTGCGCGGGGCGCTGTTCCGACAGGCGCTGCGCGATCTTCAGCCGGTCGACCGAATGAACCCAGTCGAAGCGCTCGGCAACCGGGCGCGTCTTGTTCGATTGCAGCGGCCCGATGAAATGCCATTCGAGGTTTGCACGCAGGTCGGCGAGCGCGTCGATCTTGTCGATCGATTCCTGCACGTAGTTCTCGCCGAATGCCCGCTGCCCGGCCGCATGCGCGGCGCGCACGTCATCGGCGGGAAACGTCTTCGAGACGGCAAGCAGCGACACGGTGGCGGGATCGCGGCCGGCCGCGCGGGCGGCGTCGGCGATGCGGCGATGAACGGATTCGAGGCGGGCGGCGAGATCGGACATGACGGGCACGAAAGCAGGCACGGAAGCAGGCATGTAGCGGATGCGCCGCGGCACGCGACGCATCGATCCGCCCATTATACGGACGCCGCGCGCGAGGCCCAGCGTCCATCCGTCATTCGCATGAACGGGCCCTAGCCGTACAGCAGATGCTCGACGAGCTGGATCCAGTGGGCGACCGGAATCTGCGTGCCGCTCTGCAGGTGCGCGATGCAGCCGATGTTGCCGGAGACAATCATCTGCGGCTCGAGCGCCTGCAGCTTCAGCAGCTTCTGCTTGCGCAACCGGTACGACAGCGACGGCTGTGTCAGCGAATAGGTGCCGGCCGACCCGCAGCACAGATGGCTGTCGGCCGGCAGTCGCACGTCGATGCCGAGCGTCTCGAGCAGGCGCTCGACCTTGCCGCGCGACTGCTGGCCGTGCTGCAGCGTGCACGGCGGGTGGTACGCGACCGTATGGATCGCGCGGCGCCGCGCGAGCGTCGCGAGCTCGGCCTCGAACGCGAGCAGCACGTCGGAGATGTCGCGCGTGAGCGACACGATGCGCTGCGCCTTCTCCGCGTAGGCCGGGTCGTCGCGCAGCAGGTGTGCGTATTCGAGCACCGTCGCGCCGCAGCCCGACGCATTCATCACGATCGCCTCCACACCCTGTTCGACATGGGGCCACCACGCGTCGATGTTGCGGCGCGCGTCGTCGAGCGCTTCGTCGTGGTAATTCAGGTGCAGTCGGATCGCGCCGCAGCAGCCTGCATCGGGCGCGACGATCGTCTCGATGCCGAGCGCGTCCAGCACGCGCGCGGTCGCGATGTTGATGTTCGGCAGCATCGACGGCTGCACGCAGCCGCCGAGCATCAGCATCTTGCGCGTATGGGTGTGGTGCGGCCATTCGAGCAGCCGCGTGCGCGGCGGCACCTTGTCGCGCAGCCGCTTCGGCAGCAGCGGACGCACGTGCTGGCCGAGCCGCATCACCGGCGAGAACAGCGCGGCGTTCGGCACGAAGCTCGCGAGCAGGCGGCGCACGAGGCGCTGCTGCACGGGGCGCTGCACCTGCGCCTCGACGTGCTTGCGGCCGATCTCGACGAGCCGGCCGTACTGGACGCCGGACGGGCAGGTCGTCTCGCAGCTGCGGCACGTGAGGCAGCGGTCGAGGTGCTGCTGCGTGCTGCGCGTGACGGGCGCCCCTTCGACCATCTGCTTGATCAGGTAGATACGGCCGCGCGGGCCGTCGAGTTCGTCGCCGAGCAACTGGTAGGTCGGGCAGGTCGCGGTACAGAACCCGCAATGCACGCACTTGCGCAATATCGCGTCGGCCTCGTCGCCGTCGGGCGTATTGCGGATGAAATCGGCGAGGTTCGTTTGCATCGAGCTTAGGGTCTGTTTACATATGGAACGCGCATGCGTTGCCACGAGAACGGCCGCTCGCGAGGCGCGCGACGCCGCGAATACTGACGTATTCGCAAGGAGCGCAACGCGGCGAGCGGCCGTTCTCGTGGCAACCCCAAATTAAAAAACCCATGTCACGGGAATGCCCGAAATCGCCCGTATGGCGGCGTCGCTCGTCGCTTGTTTGGCTCGGCCAAACGGCGCTCCTCACTTCTTGCCCTGCGGGCGATTTCGGGTATTCGCATGTGCGTTCCATATGTAAACAGACCCTAAAGATCAGGGTAGAGCCGGCCGCGGTTGAAGATGCGCGCGGGATCGAACGCGGCCTTCAGCCCGCGGTGGATTTTCATCATCGGGGCGGGGAGCGGCGTGAACACGCCCGCGCTGCGGTCGTACGCGTCGCCCGCGCGGAACAGCGTCGCGTGGCCGCCGGCCTGCTTCGCGCTCATCCGCACGGTCTGCGCATCGGCGTCGGTGATCCACCAGCGCTGCGCGCCACCCCATTCCATCAGCTGGGTGCCGGGCAGGTGCATCGGTTCGGTGATCGACGGCAGCGCGAGGCGCCACAGCGCATAGCCGGGCGGGATGCCGTTGAAGAACGGGTCGGTATGCTCGCGCAGGCCGGCCCAGAAGCGCTCGGCCTCGACCGCGTCGACGACTTCGCCGCCGAGCAGCGTTTTCGCGGATTTCACGGCCGCTTCGGCACCCGACAGGCGCAGCACGAGCGTGCCGTTGCGCCAGCCGCTCGCGCTGACGGGCAGCGGATGGCCGCCCCATTCGTTGAGCTTGCGCACTGCATCGGTCGCGGTCATCTCGAACTTCAGCGTGACTTCGGCGACGGGCATCGGCAGCACCTTGATCGACAGGTCGAGCATCAGCCCGAGCGTGCCGAGCGCGCCGGCCATCAGCCGCGACACGTCGTAGCCGGCGACGTTCTTCACGACCTGCCCGCCGAAGCGCAGCATTTCGCCGCGGCCGTTCATCAGCGTGACGCCGAGCACGAAATCGCGCGGCGCGCCGCAGGTGGCGCGCCGAGGCCCCGCGAGGCCGGCCGCGACGCAGCCTCCGACGGTGGCCGCGCGGCCGAAGTGCGGCGGCTCGAACGGCAGCATCTGGCCGCACTCGGCGAGGACGGTTTCAAGCTGCGCGAGCGGCGTGCCCGCGCGGACCGTGACGACGAGTTCGGCCGGGTCGTACGACACGACACCCTGAAACCCGCGGGTATCGAGTATTTCGCCCTCGAGCGCCTGGCCGTACCAGTCCTTGGTGCCCCCGCCGCGAATCCGCAGCGGCCGGCCGTCGGCGCTGGCTGCGCGGACGCGTTCGGCCCATCCGGAGACGATGTCGTCCTCTTCCATGTTCTGTTGCTGCCTCGACTTGTTGTTCGGTCGATTGTACCGGGGTGGCGCGATTCCACATCGCGACTATCCCTAAGCCCGGTATTGCAGACCGCTCGCCCGCGCCGCGGCGCAAACGGGCCGCGCGGGCACGGCGGGCCGCCCGGACGGCTGCCGGCGCGGACCGCGCACCACGCGCGATGCTCAGAAGCGCGGCAGGTCCGGGTGCGGCAGCAGTCCGCCGCGCACGTGCTGGCGACCGTATTCGGCGCAGCGCGCGCGGGTCGGGATGCCCTTGTCCGGGTTCAGCAGCCCCGCCGGAT
This sequence comes from Burkholderia lata, assembly GCF_902499335.1. Taxonomy (GTDB): domain Bacteria; phylum Pseudomonadota; class Gammaproteobacteria; order Burkholderiales; family Burkholderiaceae; genus Burkholderia; species Burkholderia lata_B. The sequence goes on from NZ_CABVQK010000010.1 coordinate 173,318, forward strand.
CGAACGCGCGCTTGACCGCGAAGAATGCATCGCGCTCCTGCGGCGAGAACTGTACGCACATCGAATTGAGCTTTTCGATGCCGACGCCGTGTTCGCCCGTCACGCTGCCGCCGAATTCCACGCAGCATTCGAGGATTTCCGCGCCGAACTGCTCGGCGCGGTGCAGCTCGTCCGGATCGTTCGCGTTGTAGAGGATCAGCGGATGCATGTTGCCGTCGCCGGCATGGAACACGTTGATGCAGCGCAGCCCGTAGCGCGTTTCGAGCTGCTCGATGCGCGCGAGCAGCGGGCCGATCGCGCGGCGCGGCACGGTGCCGTCCATGCAGTAATAGTCGGGCGAAATACGGCCGGCGGCCGGGAACGCGTTCTTGCGGCCCGACCAGTAGCGCAGCCGCTCGCTCTCGTTGCGCGAGACCTGGATGCGGGTCGCGCCGTGTTCGCGCAGCACGGCCGTCATCCGCACGATCTCTTCCGCGACTTCTTCCGGCGTGCCGTCCGATTCGCACAGCAGGATCGCCTTCGCGTCGAGGTCGTAGCCGGCATGCGTGAAGGACTCGACGGCCTGCGTGGCCGGCTTGTCCATCATCTCGAGCCCGGCCGGAATGATGCCCGACGCGATGATCGCCGCGACGGCCTCGCCGCCCTTGATGACGTCGTCGAAGCTCGCCATCACGAGCTGGGCCGTTTGCGGCTTCGGGATCAGCTTCACCGTGACCTCGGTGACGATCGCGAACATCCCTTCGCTGCCGATCATCACCGCAAGCAGGTCGAGGCCCGGCATGTCGAGGGCGAGCGAGCCGAACTCGACGATCTCGCCGTCGATCGTCACCGCGCGCACGCGCATCACGTTGTGCACGGTCAGCCCGTATTTCAGGCAGTGGACGCCGCCGGAATTTTCCGCGACGTTGCCGCCGATCGTGCACGCGATCTGCGACGACGGATCGGGCGCGTAATACAGGCCGTACGGCGCGGCGGCCTCCGAGATCGCGAGATTGCGCACGCCGGGCTGCACGGTCGCCGTGCGCGCGTAGGGATCGACTTCGACGATGCGCGTGAAGCGCGCAAGCGACAGCACGACGCCGAGCGCGATCGGCAACGCGCCGCCCGACAGGCTCGTGCCCGCGCCGCGCGGCACGATCGGCACCTCCATGCGGCGGCAGATCTGCACGATCCGCTGCACCTGCGATTCCGTTTCGGGCAGCGCGACCGCGAGCGGCAGGCGGCGGTACGCGGACAGGCCGTCGCATTCGTACGGCGCGGTGTCTTCGTCGCGGTACAGCAGGCAGTGCGTCGGCAGCACGGCCATCAGCGCCTGCACGACTTCGCGCTGGCGCTGCGCGCGTGCCGCGCTCGACAGTTCGACTGGAGCGTTCATTGGGTCTCCTGCAGCAGGCGGCGCGGCGTCGCGCCGCCGTGTCAGCACGTGAAAATCTTGCCCGGATTCATCAGGTTGCGCGGGTCGAGCGCGAGCTTGATCGCCCGCATCGTATCGATCGCGTTGTCGCCGTGCTCCTTCGGCAGGAAGCGCATCTTGTGCAGCCCGACGCCGTGCTCGCCCGTGCAGGTGCCGCCGAGGCGCAGCGCGCGCTCGACGATCCGGTCGTTGATGTGCTCGGCTTCGGCGATTTCCTCGGGCTTGTCGGGGTCGATCAGGATCGCGACGTGGAAATTGCCGTCGCCGACGTGGCCGACGATCGGGCAGGGCAGCGACGACGCGCGAAGGTCGACCTCGGTTTCCTCGACACACGCGGCGAGCTGCGAGATCGGCACGCACACGTCGGTCGTCACCGCGCGGCAGCCGGGTTTCAACTGCAGCATCGCGAAATACGCGTTGTGGCGGGCGGCCCAGAGCCGGCTGCGGTCTTCGGGGCGGGTTGCCCATTCGAAGCCCTGGCCGTTGTTCTGGCCGGCGAGCGCCTGCACGAGCTCGGCCTGTTCCTTCACGCCGGCCTCGGTGCCGTGGAATTCGAAGAACAGCGTCGGCGCTTCGGTGAGCGTCAGGTTCGAATGGCGGTTGATCGAGCGTACGGCGAGCGCGTCGACGAATTCGACGCGCGCGATCGGCACGCCGATCTGGATCGTCTCGATCACGGTGCGCACCGCGTCGCCCATCGACGGGAACGTGCAGATCGCGGCGGATACGGCTTCGGGCAGCGGATGCAGGCGCAGCGTGATTTCGGTGATCACGCCGAGCGTGCCTTCGGAGCCGACGAACAGGCGCGTGAGGTCGTAGCCGGCCGACGACTTGCGGGCGCGCGAGCCGGTTTTCACCACGCGGCCGTCGGCGAGCACGGCGGTCAGGCCCAGCACGTTCTCGCGCATCGTGCCGTAGCGCACGGCGTTGGTGCCCGACGCGCGCGTTGCGGTCATCCCGCCGATGCTCGCGTCGGCGCCCGGGTCAATCGGGAAGAACAGGCCGGTGTCGCGCAGCGCTTCGTTGAGCGCCTTGCGCGTGATGCCCGGCTCGACCGTCACGGTCAGGTCTTCGGCGTTGATCGACAGCACGCGGTTCATTTCCGACAGGTCGAGCGATACGCCACCGCGCACCGCGAGCAGGTGGCCTTCGAGCGACGAGCCGGCGCCGTAAGGGATCAGCGGGACGCTGTACAACGAGCACAGCGACACGACTTCGCGCACGTCGTCCGCGCTGTGCGCGAACACGACGGCGTCGGGCAGTTGCGGGTCGAACGGCGATTCGTCGCGGCCGTGGTGCTCGCGGACGGCGTCGGCGGTCGACACGCGTTCGCCGAAGGTGGCGCGCAGCGCATCGAGCATGGCGGGGGGAAGGGGGCGGCGCGTGGCGGCCGGCGGGGCAGGGTGATTCACGTACGTCTCCTTGTCGATCCGGGTGAGCGCGTTGACGCCGGCCCGGCTCCCGTGCTGCAGGGTTTCGGCCCATTCTACGCTGTAACGCCCGCTGCGCCTGCCACCGCGGGCTGCGATAATCGCGTTCGAACGCAACCGGGCCGCCTCGCGGCCGCGCACGAGAGGACATTCGCATGGGCAACCGCTTGAGCAAGATCGCCACGCGCACGGGCGACGATGGCACCACCGGCCTCGGCGACGGCCGGCGCATCGGCAAGGACGACACGCGGATCGCCGCGATCGGCGACGTCGACGAACTGAACTCGAACCTCGGCGTGCTGCTCGCCGAAACGCTGCCGGACGATATCCGCACGGCGCTCGTGACGATCCAGCACGACCTGTTCGATCTCGGCGGCGAATTGTGCATTCCAGGCCATACCGTGCTCGACGACACGCATCTCGCGCGTCTCGACCGCTGGCTCGCCGACTACAACGCGACGCTGCCGCCGCTGAAGGAATTCATCCTGCCGGCCGGCTCGCGCGCGGCGTCGCTCGCACACGTGTGCCGGACTGTCTGCCGCCGCGCGGAGCGCTCGATCGTCGCGCTCGGGCGCACCGAGACGCTCAATGATGCGCCGCGGCGCTACGTGAACCGGCTGTCGGACCTGTTGTTCGTGCTGGCGCGCGTGCTGAACCGCACCGACGGCGGCTCGGATGTGTTGTGGGAGCGCGGCCGCGTCCGCTGACGATTTGCCCCTTTGGCGCACTGCGACAATTTGCCCGGGGGGCATCGATTTTTAAAGATGTATTGTATGTGCATGTTTAACGGAGAACGAACATGACCCACATCACCGCTGACCAGATGGCTCGCGTGAAGGCCACTGCCCCTGTCCTCGCCGTGCACGGCGCGACGATCACGAAGCACTTCTACCAGCGCATGTTCGCGCGGCATCCGGAACTGAAGAACCTGTTCAACCAGACGCACCAGAAGACGGGCAGCCAGCCGGAAACGCTCGCGAAGGCCGTCTACGCGTATGCGGCGAACATCGACAATCTCGGCGCGCTGGGCGGCGCCGTGACCAAGATCGCGCACAAGCACGCGAGCCTGAACATCCGCCCCGAGCATTACCCGATCGTCGGCGAGAACCTGCTCGCGTCGATCGTCGAAGTGCTGGGCGACGCGGTCGATGCCGACACGCTCGAGGCGTGGCGCGTCGCGTACGGCCAGCTTGCGCAGATCCTGATCGGCGTCGAGGCCGACCTGTATGCGGGCGCCGCGTGGAGCGGGTTCCGTCCGTTCAAGGTCGAGCGCAAGGTCCGCGAAAGCGACGAGATCACGTCGTTCTACCTGACCCCGGCCGACGGCGGCGCGGCGCCGACGTTCGAGCCCGGCCAGTACATCACGGTGAAGCGCTTCGTCGGCGACCTCGGCGTCGACCAGCCGCGCCAGTACAGCCTGTCCGACGCGCCGCACGGCAAGTGGCTGCGCATCTCGGTGAAGCGTGAAGCCGGCAAGCCGGAAGTCATTCCGGCCGGCAAGGTGTCGACGCTGATGCACGACGGCGTGGAAGAGGGCGCGATCGTCGAGGTGACCGCGCCGATGGGCGAATTCTCGCTGAAGCGTGGGGTCGAGACGCCGGTCGTGCTGATCTCCGGCGGCGTCGGCATCACGCCGATGCTGTCGATGGCGTCGACGCTGATCGCCGAGGGCAGCAAGCGCGAAGTGCGGTTCGTCCATGCGTGCCGCTCGGGCGCGGTGCACGCGTTCCGCGACTGGCTGAACGATACGGTGCGCGACCACGCGAACGTCAAGCGCACGGTGGTGTACGAACTGGTCGGCCCGAACGATCGCGCCGGCATCGACTACGACCTGGAAGGGCGCCTCACGCCGGAACGCGTGCAGCAATACGCGCTGGTGCCGGACGCCGACTACTACATCTGCGGCCCGATCGGGTTCATGAAGGCGCAGCGTGACGCGCTCGTCGCGCTCGGCGTCGCGCCGGAGCGCGTGAATACCGAAATCTTCGGTTCGGGCGCGCTCGAGTGATGCACTGGCGGAAAGTCTCCGGCCAATGAAAAAGCCCGGCGCGAGCCGGGCTTTTTTGTTGCGTGCATGCGTCAGGCGCGCAGCATCAGCGTCGCGTGATAGCGCCACACTTTCGGATCGGCGCTGACGAGCGGCATGCCTTCATGGAGTGCCTGCGCAACCATCACGCGGTCGAACGGATCGGCATGGTCCGGAAAATCGGGCAACGCGGCGACACCTTCGACGTGATCGCTGCTGATCGGCAACTCCGCAAAACCTGCGAGCCGGAACGCCGAGCGTGCATCGCGCGGATGAACGGGCAGATTGCCTTTGCGGTATTTGATCGCAATTTCCCAGATGGACGCGGCGCTCACGTACAGCGTGTTTTCGGGATGCTCGATCAACGCGGCCGCGGTCGCTGACAGTTGAGGCGCGCCTTCGGCCGCCCATAGCGCGATGTGCGTATCGAGCAGCAGCTTCACGGCGCGAGTCCCCGTTCCGAACTGGCGTCGAAGTCGGCGGAGATCGATTCGTCGCCGGCATTGAAGGCCTCGACGGTGGTGGGGATGTTCAGCCCGGCAAGCAACTGACGAGCTGCGCCGATCCGCTTCGGCGCCGCGTAAGGAACGATCCGCGCAACCGGATGTCCGTTTCGGGCGATCACGACTTCGGATTCGCGTCCCAATTCGAGCGCTTCGACGAGGCTTGAGAGCCGCGACTTGGCATCGTGCATGTTGACGGTCGGCATGATCGCTCCCGTGATTAGCTAGGCAATGTTAGCTAGTCTAGCAGAGCGAAACGACGGCCGCACGCTGGCCGCATGGCCAACCCGCCGCCAGGCGGGGTCATGCGGCCAGCCTGTTTGCGTCCGTCAGTTGCCGCTACCGCGCGTGACGCGGCGCGCCTTCACCGATTCCGCGAGGCCTTCGAGCACCTTCACGCTGTCGTCCCATGCGATGCACGCATCGGTGATGCTCTGGCCGTAGGTCAGTTCGCAGCCTTCCTTCAGGTCCTGGCGCCCCTCGACGAGATGCGACTCGATCATCACGCCGACGATGCGAGCGTCGCCGGCCGCGATCTGGCGGCCGATGTCGGCACAGACGGGGATCTGGTTCTCGTGCTTCTTCGAACTGTTCGCGTGGCTCGCGTCGATCATCAGGCGCGCGGCGAGGCCGGCCTTGCCGATGTCCGCGCATGCTGCGTTCACGCTGTCCGCGTCGTAGTTCGGCGCCTTGCCGCCGCGCAGGATCACGTGGCAGTCCTCGTTGCCCGCCGTCGACACGATCGCCGAATGGCCGCCCTTCGTCACCGACAGGAAATGGTGCGGCTGCGAGGCGGCCTTGATCGCGTCGACCGCGATCTTCACGTTGCCGTCGGTGCCGTTCTTGAAGCCGACCGGGCACGACAGCCCCGACGCGAGTTCGCGGTGCACCTGCGATTCCGTCGTGCGTGCGCCGATCGCGCCCCACGAGATCAGGTCGGCGATGTATTGCGGGCTGATCATGTCGAGGTATTCGGTCGCGGCCGGCAGCCCCATTTCGTTGATCTGCAGCAGCAGCTCGCGCGCGGTGCGCAGCCCTTCATTGATCTTGAAGCTGTTGTCGAGGTGCGGATCGTTGATGAGCCCCTTCCAGCCGACCGTCGTGCGCGGCTTCTCGAAGTACACGCGCATCACGATTTCCAGTTCGCCCTTGAAGCGCTCGCGCTCCTTCACCAGCCGGCCCGCGTACTCGATCGCCGCCTTCGTGTCGTGGATCGAGCACGGCCCGACCACGACGATCAGCCGGTCGTCCATCCCGTGCAGGATGCGGTGCATCGACTGGCGCGAGTTGTAGATCAGCTCGGACGCGGCTTCGGAGCACGCGAATTCGCGGATCAGGTGGGCGGGCGGCGTCAGTTCCTTGAGTTCGCGAATGCGGACGTCGTCGGTGTTGTGCGGGGGCATGCTGTTTCTCCTTTGTCGACCGGAGTAAGTGCTTCAGCACTTGCTCCGGTCCCATGCAAAGCTGTTGTGGGCGCCGACCAATTACTTCGCGTGCGGCAGATTCATCAATTCAAGTGATTCAGTGGTTTCGGTCGGGGCCGCGGGACCGCTGCGACGGTGACCGGGTGGCGAAGGGCGAAAAAAAACCGCCGGGTTCGCCGGCGGTTTTTTCGGGAATTTCGGTTGCGCTTTACGCGCCATCAACCCTCTCGATCCGCCAGCGGTCTGAGATACCAAAAAAAGTAAAAATAAAACTTGGCGGACATGACGGAGATTCGGTTCGTCAAAAAAGATGATTCGGAATTTATACCCCGTCGCCGGGCGGCTGGCAACCGGGAAACGTCGAAAATGCGGACATTCCGCGCGTTTTCTTCAAAATGCGCGGAATGTCTGCGCCGTGATGCGGTTATGCCGTACCGCCGACCGTCATCCTGTCGATCCGCAGGGTCGGCTGGCCGACGCCGACCGGCACGCTCTGGCCTTCCTTGCCGCACACGCCGACACCCGAGTCGAGCGACATGTCGTTGCCGATCATGCTCACATCCTTCAGCGATTCGGGGCCGCTGCCGATCAGCGTCGCGCCCTTCACCGGGTAGGTGATCTTGCCGTTCTCGATCATGTACGCCTCGGACGCCGAGAACACGAACTTGCCGTTCGTGATGTCGACCTGGCCGCCGCCGAAGTTCACCGCGTACAGGCCGTTCTTCACCGACGCGATGATTTCCTGCGGATCCTTGTCGCCGTTCAGCATGTACGTGTTCGTCATGCGCGGCATCGGCAGCGCTGCGTACGACTCGCGGCGTGCGTTGCCCGTGACCGGCATCTTCATCAGGCGTGCGTTCAGCGTGTCCTGGATGTAGCCCTTCAGGATGCCGTCCTCGATCAGCGTCGTGCACTGCGTCGGGTTGCCTTCGTCGTCGATGTTCAGCGAGCCGCGGCGGTTCGGCAGCGTGCCGTCGTCGACGACGGTCACGCCCTTCGCGGCAACCCGCTCGCCGATCCGGCCCGCGAATGCCGATGAACCCTTGCGGTTGAAGTCGCCCTCGAGGCCGTGGCCGATCGCTTCGTGCAGCAGCACGCCCGGCCAGCCCGGCCCGAGCACGACCGTCATCGCGCCGGCCGGCGCGGGGCGTGCGTCGAGGTTCACGAGTGCCGCATGCACGGCGTCGTCGACGTAGCGCGACAGCACGTCGTCGGTGAAGTAGCCGTAGTCGAAGCGGCCGCCGCCGCCGCCGGAGCCGATCTCGCGGCGGCCGTTCTGCTCGGCGATCACCGTGACCGACACGCGCACGAGCGGGCGGATGTCGGCCGCGAGCGCGCCGTCGCTGCGGGCGACCAGCACGACGTCGTATTCGCCGGCGAGGCCCGCCATCACCTGCGTGATGCGCGGGTCGCGGCCGCGCGCCATCTGCTCGATGCGCTCGAGCAGCTTGACCTTGGCCGTCGCGTCGAGCGACGCGAGCGGATCGGACGGCAGGTACAGGTCGCGGCCCGAGATGCCCTTCAGCGACGTCGCCGCCTTGATCTTCTGGCGGCCGCCGCCGGCTGCCGCGATTGCCTTGGTGGCAGCGGCGGCTTGCGCGATGGCTTCCGGCGACAGGTCGTCGGAATACGCGAACGCGGTGCGGTCGCCCGCGACCGCGCGCACGCCGACACCCTGGTCAATGCTGAAGCTGCCCGATTTGACGATGCCTTCCTCGAGGCTCCACGCTTCGCTGCGGGTCGCCTGGAAGTACAGGTCCGCGTAGTCGACGCGATGCGTGAAGATGTCGGCGATCGTTCGCGTGAGCAGGCTTTCGTCGAGGCCGTACGGCGTGAGCAGGATGTCCTTCGCCAGCGCGAGGTTGCGGATGCCGGGTTCGATGATGTTCATGCGGATATCGGGGTTTCTCAAAAAGTTGTCGGGTGCTTCTGGGCAGATGGGTTGGCCGCGCGGCGTTTCAAGCGGCGCGGCCGGATTCAGGTCAGCACGCGGTGCCGCCACGCGGGCAGGCTCTGGCGCACGTCGGCGATGCGCTGCGGATCGATCGCGCCGAGCACGACGCTTGCGCCCACGTCGCAGACCGCGACGATCTCGCCCCACGGGTCGATCAGCATGCTGTGGCCCCAGGTGCGCCGGCCGTTCTCGTGCTTGCCGCCTTGCGCGGCCGCGAGCACGTAGCACTGGTTCTCGACGGCCCGCGCGCGCAGCAGCGTTTCCCAGTGCGCGCGGCCCGTCGTATACGTAAACGCCGACGGTACGACGATCAGCGCGCAGTCGCCCATCCTGCGATACAGCTCCGGAAAGCGGAGATCGTAACAGACCGACAGGCCGACCCGCCCGAACGGCGCGTCGAACGCGACGACCGTATCGCCCGCGCGGATCGTGCGCGCCTCGTCGAACGATTCGTCGCCTTTCTCGAAGTTGAACAGGTGGATCTTGTCGTAGCGCGCGGCTTCGTTGCCGGACGGATCGAACACGAGCGTCGTGTTGAGCACGCGATCGGGCTCCGGCGCCTTCAGCGGCAGCGTGCCGCCGATCACCCAGATGCCGTGGCGACGCGCGGCGTCCGCGAGGAAGTGCTGGATCGGGCCGTCCTGGTAGGGTTCGGCGAGCGCGAGCTTGTCGGTGTCGCGGTGGCCCATGAAACAGAAATACTCGGGCAGCAGCACGAGCTGCGCACCTTCGCCGGCGGCTTCCGCGATCAGGCGGCGCGCCTCGGCGAGATTGCGCGCGACGTCCGGCGTGCTCACCATCTGCAGCGCGGCGACCTGGAAGGGCGTGGCGGAACGGGTGTGGTCGGTCATCGCAGGATCGGTTGCGTCATAAATGGGGTGCGGCCCGGCACCGTGCGCGGTCCGACGCGCGGCTCAATGGTTCGTCGCATCGGCCGGACCGTGATTCATCTTACCCTGATCGCCCCGCACCCGCTCAATGTGCGGGTGGGCCCACGAGCCGGTGATCGCGTAGTCGAGCGCGAACGCGCGCGACAGCGTCTCCGACAGCGCGTAGTTCGCGGCCAGCACGCCGATGCCGAGCAGCGGGTTGATGACGGCCGCCCCGATCGCGGCTGCGCCCGCGCTGATTTTCGGCGCGACGTGCGCATGCAGGTCCTGCGTCTCGGTGCCGAGATCGACCGCGCCGCGCACGGTGACGTTCGCGGGCCCCGTCATCATCGAAAAGTCGTCGGTGCGGGCGATCCCGTTCGAAATCTGGCCGGTGCCGGTGATCTTGTCGAACGGCAGCCCCTTGCCGATCACGTCGCGGAAGTTCAGCGTCAGGAAGCGCGCGAGGCTCTGCAGGCTCAGCACGCCGAGCAGTTTCGCCGCGCCCGGATCGACCTTCAGGATCTGGCCGTGCTCGAGGTCGAGCGAGATCTGGCCGCCGAGCGACGGGAGGTCGAGCGCGGTCGGACCGCCGCGCCAGCCGACCTTGCCGGTGATCGAGCCATGGCCATCCGCAAGCGTGCGCGGCAGGCCGACGCGGTCGAGCAGTGCGCCCGCGTTGTCGATGTCGAGCTTGAAGTCGAACACGGTGCGGCGCGGCGCATCGCTTTCGTCGGTGCCGCGGGCGAGCGCACGGCGCGACGTGCGCCAGTTGCCGGTCGCCGTCAGCTTCGCGGCCGGGTTCGACAGCTCCAGCTTGTCGAGCTGCCAGACCGGCGTGCCGGCTTCGTCGATGTTGCGCGCGTTGACGACGAGGCGGCCGATGTCGTGGTTGCGCGCGACGACCTGGTCGACGATCAGGTCGATCGACGGCATCGGGCGGTCGGTCGGCGTCGGCAGGTTCATCGCGCGGCCGACGAGATCGTGCTGTGCGCTGTCCGGGATCACGAGCTTCGCGAGCCGCGCGTTCAGCACGCCCGCGCCGTTGTGGCCGCCGCCCGGCGCCCACGACAGGTAGCCCGATACCTGGTTCGACGCGATGTTCGCCTGCCAGAGATCGTCGACGTGCGACGCGCCGACGATCACGTTTTCCCAGTTGCGCTTGAGCAGCTTCAGCGTGCCGAAATGGAACGCGAAGCGCTTCGGCGCGAAGCTCGCGAAATCGACGCGCGGCGCGGCCTGCGGCTCCTGCGTGCGCGGCGTGTCGGGCTTCAGCGTATGAGCCAGCGCGAGCCACGCATCGGCGTCCAGTTCGTTGACGTCGACGGCCGCGCTCACGCCGTCCTGCGGCATGTCGGGCATCCGGTGGATGCCCATCGCGCCACGCACCGCGCGCAGCGGCTGACCGCGCGTCGCGTCGAGCAGGTAGGTCGCGGACACTGGGCCGAGCGTCAGGTCGGCGTGCTCGAGGCGCTTGCCGTCGGCCTGCGGCGCCGGCTGCAGCGTGAAGCTGAACGGCATCGGCGTGCCGGCCGCCTTCGCGAACGGCGCGGGGAAATTCAGCGCGACGCCGGTCAGGTCGGAATGCGCGCTGATGTCGGGCAGGCGGCCCGGCGCGCCGCGCACGGCGACCTTGTACGGTGCGTCGCCGATCACGTGCTCGAGCAGCGCGGCGGCCGGGCCGTGCAGGTTCAGGCCGCGTGCGGCGTCGAGCGCGAGCCGGCCGTCGACGTCCACCGTGTACGGGCCGTGTGACTGGAAGTTGCCGTTCGCGCGCACCGGGCCGCCGAGGAAGCGCCCCGACAGGTCGTGCAGCGACGCGCCGGCCTCGGTGAACCGGACACTGCCGCGCAGCGCCGACAGCGGCGGCACGCCGCTGGTCGTCAGCGTATTGCCGCCGAACGCGAGCGCGCCTTCGACGTGCGTGTGCGGATGCGCGACGTGCTGCGGAATCGTGATCTTGAGCGCGAGCGACGCGGGTCCCTGCGCATCGATCCGCTGGCCGATATGCCCGCTCATCGTGCCGAGCGAGCTGTTGTCCGCGTAGTCGATCAGGTCGGCGAGGGGGCCCTGCGCGTGGCCGTCGATGATGAGCGGCGAGTGGGTCGGGTTGCCGAGATCGTCGATGCGGCCCGCGACCTTCGTCAGCGCGACGCGCTTGTAGTGCGCGCGGTGGATGTCGAAGCGCAGCTTGTTCTGCGCGAGTTCGAACACGCCGTCGATCCCGTCGAGCGCCGGCCAGACGCTCGGCGTGCCGTTCGCGAGCTTGCGCGGCGGGTACGGCGTCGGTTCGAACCGGCCTCCGGTGAACGGCGCGACGATGTGGAACACGCCGGCGTCCGGCTCGTGTTCGAACGGGAATTTCTCGAGCGGGCCGCGGGCGACGATCGACGCGCCCTTGGTCACCTTGCCGTCCTGCAGCGCGTGGCCGAGATAGTCGCGCAGGTGTTCGGACATCCCGGTCGGCAGGTAGCGCGGTATGCGCGCCACCGACGCGCGGGCGAAATCGGCGCGCAGGTCGAGCGTGCCGCGGCCGTGGCCGGGGTTCGTGTACGAGCCGGACACCGCGATTTCGGCATCGGGGTTCGACACGAGCAGGTCGGGCAGCGATACGTCGACGCGCGCGTGTTTCTCGCCGGGCGCGGGCATGATCGTCCATTTGGCATTGCCGCGCAGCCGGTCGAACGTCAGGCGCGGTTCGTCGAATTCGCCGGGCACCGTGACGGCCGCGTTGACCGTATCGAAATGCGCGGAGCCGCCCGTCTCGTTCGCATCGACGCGGCCCCACAGGTTCTCGACACCCGGCCAGCCGGCGCGCGGGTGGCCACGCGGCGATAGGCCCGGCGGCGGCTCTTGCGCGGCGAAGCTGATGCCCTGGAGATCGCCGAGGAAACGGTAGCGGACGATCGGCGCAGCGCCCGTGCGCCGCTCCTCGTCGGCGAGATCCGCGTGCGCGGGTTTCGCGCGCTCGACCTCGATGTGATAGTTCGACACCATCCCGCGCGGGTCGATCTTGATCAGCTCGTTGCGCAGGCGTGCCGGCAGCGGCAGCCCGCGAATGAACTCGCTGAGGATGCCCAGATCGACGCGGTCGCCGACGACGCTCAACAGCTGCCCCTGGCTCACGGTCGGCACGCGGTAGCGGGCCGTCAGCGTCGACAGCGCGAGCGAACGGGCGAGCGGCGTGCCGTCCGGCAGCGGCGGCTGGCCGAGCTCCGCGTTGAAGCGCGTCAGGTGCAGCGTGTAGTCGTGGCCGGCGTCGAGCTGCATGTCCCAGCCGAAGCCGACCGTCGGCACGTCGAGCCGCGGCTGCGTCGGGCGCACGCGCAGCGCGACGTCGGCACCCTGCAGGTCGCCGCCCGCCGAATGCAGGTGGCCGTCGCTGAAGGTCGCCCAGATCGCGTTGTCGATCCGGCCCGCGTGGATCGTGAGCGGCATGTCGAGGTAGCGCGCCAGCGTCTGCAGGTCGACCGGGCCCGTCGACAGGTACGCGTCGCCCGTCCAGTTCGACGGCTTGCCGACCGGCGCGAGCGGCTTGTGCGTGAAGCGCGCGCGGAAATCGAGCGGGCCGAGCAGCAGCGTGCCGTTCGCGGGCGCCTGCAGCGCGGCCTTGTGCACGCGGCCGTCGTTGAGCACCGCGAGCCGGATGCCCGACAGCACGAGCTCCGGCGCATCATGCTGCGCGTCGCGCCAGCGCAGCGTGCCGCCGCGCAGCACGATTGCCTGCTGCTTCAGCAGCCACGTGCCGAACGTGTCGTTGCCGCCGTGGGTAGTTGCCACGCCGACGCCCGCGACGCTCAGCGAGCCGTCGGCCGCTCGCGCGACCACCAGATCGGGCTGGTCGACGATCAGGCTCGACAGTGCGGGCGACAGCCGCAACAGCGACATCCACGACAGCGCGGCCGTCGCGTGCGGTACCGACAGCGCGACCTTGCCGTCGCGGCCGCGGATCGTCAGGTTCGTGAGTTCGACGCCCGGCTGCATGCCGGACCAGTTCGGGGAAAGCTTGCCGATCGAAAGCTGCGCGTGGAGCTTGTCGGACACCGCGCGCTCGATGCGCGGGCGGAATTCGTCGATGCGGGGCAGCAGTACGTAGCGCAGCCCGAGGAACGCGCCGGACGCGACGAAGTAGGTGCCGATCCCGACTGCCAGCGTCACCCTGAACACGCGACGCAGGACCGGATGATCGTGCTTCGGAGGTCCCGCTTCGGGCGCAGCTACGGCGGATTCCTGACGGTCGGACATGCGGCGGACGGGCGGCGATATGGTAGTTTTGCAGACTGACGTTGAAATGTATCACACGGGTTCGTGCCGGCGGCCGTTGCGGCAGCGCGGCACGGGCTTTCCGGCGCGCGGTTTCGCGACGGGCGCACCCGCCCCGCGATGCCGCGCCGAGTCCATGGGGCCGGTCGGGAGCGGGGCGCGCATGCGTTTCCCGTGCCGGCCGGCCTTTCCGCCAGGCCCGCTTCTCGATGACCGACGCTTCCGCCCTGATCTGCACGTCCTATTCCCGTTACCTGGCCCGCGCGGCGGCCGCGCGGCCTGCGCTCGCCGACCAGGTCGCCGCATGGGCTACCGCGCCGCTCGGTCGCGCGCAGCTCGACGCGCGCCTCACCGACCTGCTCGCAACGCCGGCCGGCACGGCCGCGCCGACCGAGGACCAACTGAAGCGTGCGCTGCGGCAACTGCGCGCCGAGGCATTCGGCGCGGTCGCGGAACGCGACCTGCGCGGGCTGGCGGACGTCGCCGAGGTGACGGGCGCGATGACCGACCTCGCGGAAGTGGCCGTGCAGCGCTCGCTCGCGCTGCTGTCCGCCGAGCTCGAGGCGTTGTACGGCGAGCCGCGCGGCGCCGACGGCCAGCGCGTCGTGCTCGGCGTGGTCGGGATGGGCAAGCTTGGCGGCCGCGAGCTGAACGTGTCGTCGGACATCGACCTGATCTTCGTCTACGAGGACGACGGCGAGACGACCGGCGGCGCGCGTTCGCCGCTGTCCACGCAGGAATACTTCACGCGGCTCGGCCGGCGGCTGATCGGCGTGCTGTCCGAGGTCACGGCCGACGGCTACGTGTTTCGCGTCGACATGCGGCTGCGCCCGAACGGCGATTCGGGGCCGCTCGTCTGCAGCCTCGGGATGCTCGAGGAATATTTCTACGTGCAGGGGCGCGAGTGGGAGCGCTATGCATGGATCAAGGGGCGGCTCGTGTCGGAGGGCGACAGCGAAGCGGCGCAGCGGCTGGAGTCGCAGCTCGAATCGATCGTCAAGCCGTTCGTGTACCGCCGTTATCTCGATTACGGCGTGATCGGTGCGATCCGCTCGCTGCACCAGCAGATCCGGCAGGAAGCCGCGCGCCGCGCGTCGATGCGGCCCGACAAGGCCGACGACATCAAGCTCGGGCGCGGCGGGATCCGCGAGATCGAGTTCAGCGCGCAGGTCTTCCAGCTGATCCGCGGCGGTCAGGATGCCGAGTTTCGCGTGCGGCCGACGCTCGCGGTGCTGCGCCATGCGCAGGCCCGCGGGCTGATCGGCGAGGACGTGCGCACGCAGCTGACCGACGCTTACAACTTCCTGCGTACGCTCGAGCACCGGTTGCAGTACCGCAACGACGCGCAGACCCACGCGATGCCGGTCGAACCGGACGAGCGCGCGGCGCTGGCCGCGTCGCTCGGCTTTGCCGACTATGCGGCGCTGATGACGGTGCTGGACGGCCACCGGACCTGCGTCGAGGCGCAGTTTCACCAGATCTTCGCGGACAAGGTGAAAGGCAGCCCCTGCGCGGCCGGCGACGACACGGCGGCCGCGTGGATCTGGAGCGGCGCGCTGGCCGACGACGGCGAGGACGACGCACTGGTCGCGCGCCTCGACGGCCTCGGCTTCGCCGATCCGGCCACCGTGCTCGCGCGGCTGCGCGCGATCTGGCAGTCGTCCCGCTACACGGGCCTGCCGGAAAAGAGCCGGCAGCGTTTCGACAGCGTCGCGCAGCGGGCGCTCGAGGCTGCGCCGAACATCGACGCCGCGCGCCGCGACGACACGATCGTGCGCTTGTTCGACCTGCTCGAGACGGTCAGCCGGCGCGGTGTCTATCTCGCGCTGCTGACCGAATATCCGGCCGCGCTCGACCGCGTGCTGTCGGTGCTCGGGGCGACGCGCTGGGGCGGCGGCTACCTGATCCGCCACCCGCAACTGCTCGACGAACTGCTCGACGACGAGGCGATCGCGAGCCCGTTCGACTGGCCCGCGTTCAAGGACGCACTGCGTGCGCGCCTCGCCGCAGCCGACGGCCCCGAGCAACAGATGGACCTGCTGCGGCACGCGCAGCACGCGGAGGTGTTCCGGATCCTGCTGATCGATCTTGCCGGGCAACTGTCGGTCGAGCATGTCAGCGACCGGCTGTCCGAGCTGGCCGACGCGGTGCTCGACGTGACGATCGAAGTCGTCTGGTCGCAGCTCGCGAAGCGTCATCGCGACGTGCCGAAGTTCGCGGTGATCGCGTACGGCAAGCTGGGCGGCAAGGAGCTCGGCTATGCATCGGATCTCGACCTGATCTTCCTGTACGACGACGCCGACGAGCGCTCGGCGGACGTCTACACGACCTTCACGCGGCGCCTGATCACGTGGCTCACCACGGCGACCGGGGCGGGCGCGCTGTTCGACATCGACCTGCGGCTGCGGCCGAACGGCGAGGCCGGGCTGCTCGTCACCGATCTCGACGCGTTCCGCCGCTACCAGCTGCGCGAGGGCGATGCCGCGAATACCGCGTGGGTCTGGGAGCACCAGGCGCTGACGCGTGCCCGCTACAGCGCGGGCGACGCGCAGATCGGCACGGACTTCGAGGCGATCCGCCAGCAGGTGCTGACGACGCCGCGCGACGGCGGCGTGCTCGCGAAGGAAATCGTCGACATGCGCGGCAAGGTGTTCGCCGGCCACCCGAACCAGACCGAGCTGTTCGATCTGAAGCACGATCGCGGCGGGATGGTCGACATCGAGTTCATCGTCCAGTACTGGGTGCTGCTGCACACATCGAGCGACGCCGAGCTGATCCGCAACACGGGCAACATCGCGCTGCTGCGCGAGGTCGCGCGCTTCGGGCTGATGGGCGAGGACGAGGCCGAGCGCGTCGGCGCGGCATATCGCAAGTACCGGAAGCTGCAGCACAAGCTGCGGCTCGACGGGATGGAGAAGGCGCGGGTCGATCCGGCCGTGGTGGCCGACGAGCGTGAGGCCGTGACGGCGCTGTGGACGCGCGTGTTCGGGGCGGTTGAAACGGATGTTTGAGTCGGGCGTTCGAATCTGTGGGGCGGGGTGGGGGCGATCGAGCTGCCGCCCGGCAAAAAAAGACCGGCGCATGCGCCGGTCTTTTTGCATTCGGCCAACGGGGTGCGTGCGTCAGGCCGCCAGCATTTCCTTCGCGTGCTTGCGCGTCGTGGCCGTGATCTCGAGCCCGCCTAGCATCCGCGCGACTTCCTCGATCCGGTTGGCGCGGTCGAGCGCGATGACCGTCGACACCGTACCGCCTCGGTCGTCGGCGCCTTTTGCGACCTGGAAGTGATGGTCGCCGCGCGCGGCGACCTGCGGCAGGTGCGTCACGCACAGCACCTGGCGATCGCGCCCGAGCTGGTGCAGCAGGCGGCCGACCACTTCGGCGACGCCGCCGCCGATCCCCGTATCGACTTCGTCGAAGATCAGCGTCGGCGTCGGGCTCGCCGCGCTGGCGATCACCGCGAGCGCGAGGCTGATCCGCGCGAGCTCGCCGCCCGACGCCACCTTCGCGAGCGGCCGCAGCGGCACGCCAGGGTGCCCGGCGACCCGGAATTCGACCTGCTCGAGCCCGTGCGGGCCGCCATCGGCGAGCGGCACGAGCGCGACTTCGAAGCTCCCGCCCGCCATCGACAGTTCCTGCATGCCGGTCGTGACGGCCGTGCCGAGCGTCCTGGCGGCCTGCGTGCGTGCCTTGGACAGGTGTTTTGCGTCGGCGAGATAGGCTTCCCGCGCCTTGGCCTGCACCGCTTCGAGTGCGCCAAGATCGGCCGCTGCATCCAGTGCGGCGAGCTGAGCGCGGCGTGCCGCGTGTTCTTCGTGCAGCGTGTCGGGCGGCAAGCGGAACTTGCGGGCTGTCGAGTGCAGCGCATCGAGGCGTGTTTCGACCTGCGCGAGCCGTTCGGGGTCGAGATCGACGCGCTGCGCGTAGTGCGACAGCGAATAGACGGCTTCCTGCAACTGGATCTCGGCCGGCTCCAGCGACGCGAGCGCATCGCCGAGCGTGGTGTCGTAGTCGGCGAGGCTGCGCAGCTTCGACACGATCGCGCCGAGTTGCGCGAGCATCGCGTCGTCGGACTCGGACAGCGCGTTGAGCGCACCGCGCACGCCTTCGATCAGGTTCGCGGAATGCGACAGGCGCTTGTGCTCGTTGCTGACTTCGTCCCATTCACCGGGTTGCGGCGCGAGCTTGTCGAGCTCGGCGAGCTGCCACGCGAGCTTTTCGCGTTCGAGCTGCAACTCGCGCTCGTGCGCTTTTGCCACCTCGATCGCCTGCGTGGCGTCGCGCCACACGCGCCATGCGCGCGCGACGTTCGCCGCATCGGCGACGAGCCCCGCGTGCGTGTCGAACAGCTCGCGCTGCGCGTCGGGCCGCATCAGCAGTTGGTGCGCATGCTGGCCGTGGATATCGACGAGCATTTCGCCGAGCTCACGCAGTTGCGCGAGCGTCGCGCTGGTGCCGTTGATGAATGCGCGCGACCGGCCGCCCACATCGATCACGCGGCGCAGCATCACGGTGTCCTCGGTGTCGAACGCGTGTTCGTCGAGCCAGCGCGCGACGCGGTCGTGCGGCGTGAATTCGGCGGTGATGTCGGCGCGGCCGCAGCCGGTGCGCACGACGCTCGCGTCGGAACGTTCGCCGAGCGCGAGGGCGAGGGCGTCGATCAGGATCGATTTCCCGGCGCCGGTCTCGCCGGAAAAGACGGAAAAGCCGCTGTCGAATTCGAGATCGAGCGCGGCGACGATGACGAAGTCGCGGATCGAGAGGTGGCGGAGCATGGTGTCGGGCGGAGCGGCGTCAGGACGCCTTGTCGTCTTCGTTCGAGGCGTGTTCGTTCCAGTGCAGCTTTTTGCGCAGCGTTGCGTAGTAGCTGTAGCCGATCGGGTGCAGGAACGGTACCGTGTGTTTCGAGCGGCGCACCTCGATCGTGTCGTTCAGTTCGAGCGCGGTGAACGACTGCATGTCGAAGTTCACGTTGACGTCGCGCCCGCCGACGATCTGGATCGCGATTTTCGAATCGTCGGGCAGCACGATCGGCCGGTTCGACAGCGCGTGCGGCGCGATCGGCACGAGCACGATGCCCGCCAGCTGCGGGTGGAGGATCGGGCCGGCCGACGACAGCGCGTAAGCGGTCGAGCCGGTCGGCGTGGCGACGATCAGGCCGTCCGAACGCTGGTTGTACATGTACCGGCCGTCGACCGATGCGCGCAACTCGACCATCCCGGAGAAGCCGCTGCGGTTCACGACGACGTCGTTGAAGGCGATCGCGTGGTAGATCGGTTCGCCGTCGCGCATGATCCGGGCCTCGAGCAGCGCGCGCTCCTCGCGCTCGAACTTGCCCGACAGGATCACCGGGACGAGCGCCTGCATGTCGGCCGCCGCGATATCGGTGATGAAGCCGAGCCGCCCGTGGTTGATCCCGATCAGCGGGGTCTTGTACGGCGCGAGCTGACGGCCGATGCCGAGCATCGTGCCGTCGCCGCCCAGCACGACCGCCACGTCGGCGCGCGCCCCGATTTCGGCGGGGGTCAGCGCCGGGTAGCCGGTGATACCGATCTCGCGCGCGGTCTCGGCTTCGAAGACGACCTCGAAGCCGCGCTTGGCGATGCAGGCGGCCAGCGTGGCGAGCGGCTCGGCGATGTTGGGCGTGTTGCTCCGGCCGACGAGCGCGACAGTGTTGAACTGATTACCGGTTTTCATGCCGGCATTACACCATAGCTCGTTGACGAAAAGAACCGGCTGTGCGCAGACGGGGCCGGATTGGGCCGGGCCGCGCATCGGTGGCCGAGCCACTCGCCGCGGTCGCGCGGTTGCGCTAAAATTTTCCACCATGCTAGATCCTCGCGCACGAACCCTCCTGAAAACCCTGATCGAACGGTATATCGCCGACGGTCAGCCAGTCGGATCGCGCACGTTGTCCCGTTACTCCGGGCTCGAGCTGAGCCCGGCGACGATCCGCAACGTGATGTCCGACCTGGAGGAGCTCGGCCTCGTGTCGAGCCCGCACACGTCGGCCGGCCGCGTGCCGACGCCGCGCGGCTACCGGCTGTTCGTCGACACGATGCTGACGGTCGAGGCACCGATCGACGCCGAAGCCGTCGCGCGGCAGGTACAGAACACGCTGCAGGCCGGCGAGCCGCAGCAGCGGGTCGTGGCGGCCGCCGCAAGCGTGCTGTCGAACCTGTCGCAGTTCGCGGGTGTCGTGCTCACGCCGCGCCGCAGCCACGTGTTCAAGCAGATCGAGTTCATGCGCCTGTCGGACAAGCGCATCCTGCTGATCATCGTCACGCCCGAGGGCGACGTGCAGAACCGGATGCTTGCGACGCCGCGCGATTACTCGCCGTCGCAGCTGACCGAGGCGTCCAACTACATCAACGCGCATTTCGCCGGACTGTCGTTCGACGAGGTGCGCCGCCGCCTGCGCGACGAGATCGACCAGTTGCGCGGCGACATGACCGCGCTGATGCATCTGGCGGTGACGGCCAGCACCGAGGTGCCCGACACCGAGGACACCGTGCTGATTTCCGGCGAGCGCAACCTGCTCGAGGTGGCGGATCTTTCCTCCGACATGGCTCGGCTGCGCAAGCTGTTCGACGTATTCGACCAAAAGACGGGCCTCCTGCAACTGCTCGACGTGTCGAGCCACGCCCAGGGCGTGCAGATCTTCATCGGCGGTGAATCGACGCTCGTGCCGATCGAGGAAATGAGCGTCGTCACCGCGCCTTACGAGGTGAACGGGCAGATCGTCGGCACGCTCGGCGTGATCGGCCCGACCCGCATGGCGTACAACCGCGTGATACCGATCGTCGACATTACCGCGCGCCTGCTGTCGCTCACGCTGAGCCAGCAGTAGCCTGCGATCGCCAGCCCGATCCCGCCCCGTCATCGTGCCGCGGCACCGCGCATGCCGGCAGTCGGCCGAACGGCCAGCCGACCGGCGCGAAGCGGCCCGCTATAATTGAGAGCCGTCCGGTCCCGTGCCCCGAGCACGTAATTGCCCATGCGTTTCGATCTTGAGCCGCCTTCGAGCATCGCGGCTGCCCATCGCATCGGCGTGCTGCTGATCAATCTCGGCACGCCCGACGCCCCTACGCCGCGCGCGGTGCGGCGCTACCTGGCCGAATTCCTGTCGGATCCGCGGGTCGTCGAGATTCCGCAGGCTGTCTGGCAGGTGCTGCTGCGCACGCTGATCCTGCCGCTGCGCGGCCGCGCGTCCGCGAAGAAATACGCTGCGGTCTGGATGCCCGAGGGCTCGCCGCTGCGCGTGTACACGGAGCGCCAGACCGACAGCGTGCGGCATCTGCTCACGTCAAACGGCTATCACGTGATGGTCGACTACGCGATGCGCTACGGCAGCCCGAACATTTCGCACGCGCTCGCGCAGTTCAAGCGCGAGCGCGTCGAGCGCGTGCTGCTGATGCCGATGTATCCGCAATACTCGGCGTCGACCACGGCCACCGCCTTCGACGCCGCCTTCGACGCGCTCGCGCGCATGCGCAACCAGCCGGAAGTACGCACGGTGCGGCATTACGCCGACCATCCGGCCTATATCCACGCGCTGGCCGAGCAGGTGCGCCAGTACTGGGCGCAGCACGGCCGGCCCGACTTCGCGTCCGGCGACAAGCTCGTGCTGAGCTTTCACGGCGTGCCGAAGCGCACGCTCGACCTTGGCGACCCCTATCACGACCAGTGCCAGCAAACGGGCGCGCTGCTGATGGCCGCGCTTGGGCTGTCGACGACCGAGTGCCGCGTCACGTTCCAGTCGCGCTTCGGCAAGGCCGAATGGCTGCAGCCTTACACCGCGCCGACGCTGCGCGAGTTCGGCGAGGCCGGCGTGCGGCGGGCCGATGTGTTCTGTCCCGGTTTCACGGCCGACTGCCTGGAGACGATCGAGGAGATCGGCATGGAAGTGCGCGACGAGTTCCTCGCCGGCGGTGGCAAGGCGTTCCACCGCATTCCTTGCCTGAACGGCGCGCCCGCGTGGATCGGCGCGCTCGGCGAGATCGTCGCCGAGAATCTGCAGGGCTGGCCGGTCAGGGCCGCGCAGCCCGAAACGGTGAGCTGAGATGAAACGACCCCCACGCTCACTTCGTTCACTGCTCCCCGAGGGGGCGGTCAGCCTCCTTGGGGCGGCCCGGCGGAGGCTGCGATGAACTACAAGATTTCGACCGAACCGGGCGCGAAACTGCGCATCGACAAATGGCTGTGGGCGGCCCGGTTTTTCAAGACGCGCTCGCTCGCGACCGATGCGGTCGACAAGGGGCACGTGAAGATCGGCGGCGCGGCGGTCAAGCCGGCGAAGGAAGTGCGCGTGGGCGACGAGGTCGAGATTGCGATCGACGGCATCGTCTGGCACATTGCCGTGCTCGGCGTGTGCGACGTGCGCGGGCCGGCGAGCGTCGCGCAGACGCTTTACGCGGAAACGGAAGCGGGGCGGGCCGCGCGGCTCGCCGAACTGGAGCGACGCCGCACGTATCGCGAGCCGGCGGCTGAATTGCACGGCCGGCCGACGAAGCGCGACCGGCGCATCATCGACAGATTTTCTGGTGGGAGCTGAACATCTGGTCGAACGTCGCCCGCGCGCTCCCGTATTCGGTCGTGCGGTCGGTGACGGCTCCCGACAGGCAGATGGTGGTGGTGCCGGCAATGAGTACCAGCGCGACCACCGATATCGCAAAGGTCAGTTTCACGGTACTCCCCTCGAGAAGACGGGTGAAAGTGGCGCCAGGTGGATGTCAGGCGACGGTCAGCTAGGGGTAAACACGCTTTTCCGACGCTTGAGTGGAGTGTAGTGCAGCGGGCCTGTGCCAAGCTAGTACTTGCCAGGTAAGCGTTGTTACAGCCCGTTTCGCCCGAACTGGCGGACTATGCGGGCGATGCCCCGGCGTGACGCGCGGTTGTTTCGCGGCATTGGAGAATGCCGGCGAATAACCCTCTTGAAATCGTAGTTTTCACCCTTATTTGCACCAGCAATGTGCGGTGCCGCCGGGTATACGGTCCGGCGGTTGCCGATTTGGCTTCAACCTCTAATCGACTTTCAGCGACATGGAAAACACGCAAGAGAACCCGGCTACCCAATCGGCCGAAGATATCGGCAGCGAGAAGCAGGCGGCGCAAGGCGCCGCTCCCGCCGCCGAAGCAGCCGACGCGGCGCTCGCGGAGGCTCAAGCCAAGGTCGCCGAGCTGCAGGAGAGCTTCCTGCGGGCGAAGGCCGAGACCGAGAACGTCCGCCGTCGCGCGCAGGACGACGTCTCGAAGGCGCACAAGTTCGCGATCGAGAGCTTCGCGGAGCACCTGCTGCCCGTGCTGGACAGCCTGGAAGCGGCCGTCAGCGATACGTCCGGCGACATCACGAAGGTGCGCGAAGGCGTCGAACTGACGCTGCGCCAGCTGACGAGCGCGCTCGAGAAGGGCCGCGTCGTCGCGCTGAACCCGGTCGGCGAGAAATTCGATCCGCATCAGCACCAGGCGATTTCGATGGTACCGGCCGATCAGGAGCCGAACACCGTCGTTGCAGTGCTGCAAAAGGGCTATACGATCGCCGACCGCGTGCTGCGTCCGGCGCTCGTCACCGTCGCGCAGCCGAAGTAAGGCCGTCGCAATGGTGCCTGCCGGCGTCGATCCGGCCGCGTTTGACGCGTTCGACATGCAGGCGCTGGACGCCGGCACGTTCGACGCGGCGATCGACGGCGCGGGCGACGCACTCGCGGTGGTGTTCTTCTGGGGCGTCGACTGCTTCAACTGCGAGATCGCGAAGAAGGCGATGCTCGCCCAGACCGACGCGATCCGCGCGCTGGACCTGAAGTGGTTCCATTGCAACGTGTACGAACACCACCAGCTGGGGCGCCGCTTCGGGCTGCACGGCGTGCCGACGTGGTTCTTCTTCCACCGCGGCAAGCGGCTTGGCCGCGCGACGGGCTGGCATGGCCTCGCGCAGTTCCAGGCAGCGGTGTCGGCGGCACGCGCGAAAATCGCCGCGGCGGGCGGCGATCCGTCGGGCGGCGATCCGCTAGCCGGCGGCGATTGAAAAAATTTAATATCCGCATCGCTCGTCGGGTCTTGAAAACGGACCGGACGGACGCATTTCGGGAACAGAGTTGAATTCTGGCGCGCGAAACCGCCCCAAAACGCGGGGTTTTGCGCAGCAAACAAGCATTTCTGGAGATTAGGAAAAAATGGGAAAGATCATCGGTATTGACCTCGGCACCACGAACTCGTGCGTCGCCATCATGGAAGGCAACCAGGTCAAGGTCATCGAGAACTCGGAAGGCACGCGCACCACGCCGTCGATCATCGCCTACATGGACGACAACGAAGTGCTCGTCGGCGCGCCGGCCAAGCGTCAGTCGGTGACCAACCCGAAGAACACGCTGTTCGCGGTGAAGCGCCTGATCGGCCGCCGCTTCGAAGAGAAGGAAGTCCAGAAGGACATCGGCCTGATGCCGTACACCATCGTCAAGGCCGACAACGGCGACGCATGGGTCGAAGCACATGGCGAAAAGCTCGCGCCGCCGCAGGTTTCGGCGGAAGTGCTGCGCAAGATGAAGAAGACGGCCGAAGACTACCTCGGCGAGCCGGTCACGGAAGCCGTGATCACGGTGCCGGCGTACTTCAACGACAGCCAGCGCCAGGCAACCAAGGACGCGGGCCGTATCGCGGGCCTCGAAGTCAAGCGGATCATCAACGAGCCGACCGCAGCTGCGCTCGCGTTCGGCCTCGACAAGGTCGAGAAGGGCGACCGCAAGATCGCCGTGTATGACCTCGGCGGCGGTACGTTCGACGTGTCGATCATCGAAATTGCGGACGTCGACGGCGAAATGCAGTTCGAAGTGCTGTCGACCAACGGCGACACGTTCCTCGGCGGCGAGGACTTCGACCAGCGCATCATCGATTACATCATCGGCGAGTTCAAGAAGGAGCAGGGCGTCGACCTGTCGAAGGACGTGCTCGCGCTGCAGCGCCTGAAGGAAGCCGCTGAAAAGGCGAAGATCGAGCTGTCGTCGAGCCAGCAGACCGAAATCAACCTGCCGTACATCACGGCAGATGCGTCGGGCCCGAAGCACTTGAACCTGAAGATCACCCGCGCGAAGCTGGAAGCGCTGGTGGAAGACCTCGTCGAGCGCACGATCGAACCGTGCCGCATCGCGATCAAGGACGCAGGCGTCAAGGTGTCGGACATCGACGACGTGATCCTGGTCGGCGGCCAGACGCGCATGCCGAAGGTGCTGGAGAAGGTGAAGGAGTTCTTCGGCAAGGATCCGCGCCGTGACGTGAACCCGGACGAAGCCGTCGCAGTCGGCGCGGCGATCCAGGGCCAGGTCCTGTCGGGCGACCGCAAGGACGTGCTGCTGCTCGACGTGACCCCGCTGTCGCTCGGCATCGAGACGCTCGGCGGCGTGATGACGAAGATGATCAGCAAGAACACGACGATCCCGACGAAGCACGCTCAGGTGTACTCGACGGCGGACGACAACCAGGGCGCCGTGACGATCAAGGTGTTCCAGGGCGAACGCGAAATGGCAGCCGGCAACAAGCTGCTCGGCGAGTTCAACCTCGAAGGCATCCCGCCCGCACCGCGTGGCGTGCCGCAGATCGAAGTGACCTTCGACATCGACGCGAACGGCATCCTGCACGTCGGCGCGAAGGACAAGGCGACCGGCAAGGAAAACAAGATCACGATCAAGGCGAACTCGGGTCTGTCCGAAGCTGAAATCGACCAGATGATCAAGGACGCGGAAGCGAACGCAGCGGAAGATCACAAGCTGCGTGAGCTGGCTGATTCGCGCAACCAGGGCGACGCGCTGGTCCACAGCACGAAGAAGGCGCTGACCGAGTACGGCGACAAGCTGGACGCGGGCGAGAAGGAAGCAATCGAAGCGTCGCTGAAGTCGCTCGAGGAAGTGCTGAAGGACACGTCGGCGGACAAGGCAGCGATCGACGCGAAGGTCGAGGAGCTCGGCAAGGTTTCGCAGAAGCTCGGCGAAAAGATGTACGCCGACATGCAGGCCCAGCAAGCGGGTGCGGCCGGCGCAGCGGGTGCGGCGGAAGGTGCGGCCCACGCGGGCGGTGCGCAGCAGGCTGCCGACGACGTCGTCGACGCCGAATTCAAGGAAGTGAAGAAGGACTAAGCCGGGTTGCCCCGGTGCCGCAAGCCGCGCGCAACACGCGCGCGGCGCGGCTGACGGGTTGGCTGACAAGCGGTCTGTCTTTCCTTCCGGATGGCCGGATCGACTCCACGCCTGGCGGGCTTCGCGGCCCTCCGGGCACATTTGTTTTTTGGCGGGTGCTGCACGAGCCGTCCGCGGACGGGCGCAGCGCCAGACGAGTCGAGAGACTTTACTGCAGGCGAAAGGAGCCGCCGCGTGCGCGATGCGTGGCGGCACAGTGAATCGATATGGCGAAACGGGATTACTACGAGGTTCTGGGCGTCGCGAAGAATGCGGGCGACGACGAAATCAAGAAGGCGTATCGCAAGCTTGCGATGAAGTATCACCCTGACCGCAATCCGGACAACAAGGATGCGGAAGAGCATTTCAAGGAGGTGAAGGAAGCCTATGAAATGCTGTCGGACGGCCAGAAGCGGGCAGCGTACGACCAGTACGGCCACGCGGGCGTCGATCCGAACATGGGCGGTGCGGGCGCACAGGGCTTCGGCGGTTTCGCGGACGCGTTCGGCGACATCTTCGGCGACATCTTCGGCCAGGCCGCGGGCGGCGCCGCGCGCGGCGGCCGTGGCGGCCCGCAGGTGTATCGCGGTGCCGACCTGCGCTACAGCATGGAAATCACGCTCGAGCAGGCCGCACACGGCTACGACACGCAGATCCGCGTGCCGAGCTGGGTGTCGTGCGAGGTTTGCCACGGGTCGGGCGCGAAGCCCGGCACGAAGCCGGAAACCTGCCCGACCTGCCATGGCCAGGGCACGGTGCGCATGTCGCAGGGCTTCTTCAGCATCCAGCAGACCTGCCCGAAGTGCCACGGCACGGGCACCTACATCCCCGAGCCGTGCGTGCATTGCCACGGGTCGGGCAAGGTGAAGGAAACCAAGACGCTCGAAGTGAAGATTCCGGCCGGGATCGACGACGGGATGCGGATCCGCTCGGCCGGCAACGGCGAGCCGGGCATCAACGGCGGGCCGCCGGGCGACCTGTACGTCGAGATCCACATCAAGCCGCACTCGGTGTTCGAGCGCGACGGCGACGATCTCCACTGCCAGATGCCGATCCCGTTCACGACCGCCGCGCTCGGCGGCGAGATCGAGGTGCCGACGCTGGCCGGCCGTGCGTCGTTCCCGGTGCCGGAAGGTACGCAGTCGGGCAAGACGTTCCGCCTGCGCGGCAAGGGCATCAAGGGACTGCGTTCGAGCATCGCGGGCGATCTGTACGTCCACGTGCAGGTCGAGACGCCGGTGAAGCTGACCGACAACCAGCGCGACCTGCTCAAGCAGTTCGAGAAATCGCTGGCCGAGGGCGGCGCGCGTCACAGCCCGCAGAGCAAGAGCTGGTTCGACCGTGTGAAGAGCTTCTTCGAGTAACTCGAGTAACAGCATGACTGAAGGCAACGAGAGCGCGTCGTTCGCGCTCTTGGACGATTGCGACTCGACCGCGCTCGCGCGGTCGAGTCGTTTGTATTCGGGGTTCGTGCGCGAACGTGTGTGCACGGATCCGGCTCGGCTCGACGAAGTCGACGCGGCCGTGGCGCAGGATCTGCGCGACGGGCTGCATGCGGTCGTCGTCGGCGAATACGAATTCGGACGCAACCTGCAACGAGCGCAGCCGGGCCATGCCCCGCTGCGCTTTTTGCTGTATGCGCGCTGCGAGCGCCTGTCGCGCGACGAAGTCGACGCGTGGCTCGCGCAGCAGGATGGCGGCGGCACGCCGTCGATCGCGGGCGTCGCGCATGTCGAAAAGAGCGTGTCGCGCGATGCGTTCGACGCGGCGATCGCCGCGGTGCACGACGCGCTGCGCGCGGGCGATTCGTACCAGGTCAACTACACGTACCGGCTGAACTTCGACGTATTCGGCATGCCGCTCGCGTTGTATCGACGCCTGCGTGCGCGCCAGCCTGTGCGCTACGGCGCGCTGATCGCGTTGCCCGACAGGACGTGGGTCGTGTCGTGCTCGCCCGAGCTGTTCGTCGAGAAGCACGGCGACGTGCTGCGCGCGCGACCGATGAAGGGCACCGCGCCACGTTCAGCCGACCCTCGCGACGATGCGGCGGCGGCCGCGTTCCTCGCGAACGATCCGAAGAACCGCGCGGAAAACGTGATGATCGTCGACCTGCTGCGCAACGACGTGTCGCGGATCGCACGCACCGGGACGGTCCGCGTGCCGGCGCTGTTCTCCGTCGAGCCGTATGCGTCGGTGTGGCAGATGACGTCGACGGTCGAGGCCGGCTGGCGCGACGGGACGACGTTCGCGCAGATGCTGCGTGCGCTGTTTCCGTGCGGATCGATCACGGGCGCGCCGAAGCACAAGACGATGCAGCTGATCGATGCGATCGAGTCGACGCCGCGCGGGCTCTATACGGGCGCGATCGGCTGGCTTGACGCTGCGAAGCAAGGTGCCGAATCCGAGGCACCGGGTGATCGCCCGGCCGGCTGCGGCGATTTCTGCCTGTCGGTCGCGATCCGTACGCTGACGCTCGACGCAGCCTGCGAAGGCGATGACAGCGACGGTGCGGCCGATGCCGAAGCACGTAATCCGGCAACGGCAATCGCCGGCCGGCGCCGCGGCACGATGGGCGTCGGCGCGGGCATCGTGCTCGACAGTGTCGCGGCCGACGAATATGCGGAGTGCGAATTGAAAGCGCGATTCCTGACGGACGCCGATCCCGGCTTCCAGCTGTTCGAAACGACCGCCGCCACGCGTGCGGAAGGCATCCGGTATCTCGATCGCCATCTCGCGCGGCTGCAGCGTAGCGCGGATGCGTTCGGCTTCCGCTTCGACACCGACGCGTTGCGTCGCGAAATCGGCACGCGCTGCGCGGCGCTCGACGACGACGGCGCGTACCGGATGAAGCTCGCGCTCGCGAAGGACGGCACGGTCGAGATCATCTCGGCACCGCTCAAGCCGCTGGCGGTGGGGCCGGTCGGCGTGCTGCTGGCGTCCGCGCACGGTTTCGCACCGACCCGTGCGAGCGATACGCTGCTGCTGCACAAGACGACGCGCCGCGCCGAATACGATCGCGCATGGCAGGCGGCGGAGGCGCTCGGCGGCTTCGACATGCTGTTCGTCAACGAACGCGGAGAGGTGACGGAAGGCGGGCGCTCGAACCTGTTCGTGAAGCTCGACGGTCAGTGGGTGACGCCGCCGCTCGAGTCCGGCGTGCTGCCGGGCGTGATGCGCGGCGTGCTGCTCGACGATCAGGTGCTAGGCGCAAAAGAGCGTGTGCTGACGCTCGACGATGTGCTGAACGCGGATGAGTTGATGATTTGCAATGCGCTGCGCGGGCCGATGGCGGCGCGGCTGATTCACGGCCGAGCACCGGCCTGAACGCAGATTACTTCTGCTGCGTACATTGCCAGCTTTGTACGATGGCGTGCCCACGCCTGTAGCGCGCAACGCAAGTCTGTGCCTGTTTGCCCAGTGGTCGTGCGATGACGACGCTCGTATTGCCGTAGTCGCACGAAACCCAGTAGTCTTCACGGTTTTCGGCGAGCGACCAGATATAAATGTCGCTTTTGGACTCGGAGCGCGAGCGATTCGGCAACAACGACGCCATCCGATCCGGCGGCCCTGACCAGAAGGTGACGCTGGCAAGCGGATAAGTGCTTTGAGTGTCGAAGCGTTTCCAGCCATCGGGCGGTTGACCGTCGAGTTGCTGCGTAACGGCGAGCCGCGCGGGACAATCCGTTGTCGCAGCGGACGCGGGTGATGCGAAGAGCGAAATGTATGCGAGCGCAGCGACGGCGAGCAATTGATATGGTTTTCGGCAGATGAGCATCGTCATTTCACGACAGAAAATGCATCGGCGTTATTGCTCGGGTCGATGTAACGGCCATTTTTGTCTTTGCCTTTGAACGGAATGCATCTTCTCTGAATTGCCCTGAGTGAGCGCCATTGTTCAACGACGTGGATACCGCGCACATCCTGGATCAGATAGAACGCCGCATGATTTCCATGCGATCGGCTTGGGTAGCGATCGTTCTCGAAAGTTGCAATGACGGTTCCGGCGCGAATACTCCAGTCGCCGCTTGCTTTTTTTTCCGGGCGCCAGATGGCGGTGGGGCCGACGGAAGTATAAATTTTGACCAGCGCGACGCATTCGCCGTCGCCCGCCAGCTTTTGCCCGACGAGTTCGGCCGCCTTCTCATACACATGAGCCATCCTTTACCACTCCTTCGATTGACGAAGGTTTGATGGTCGCAGCGATGAAGATGAGCAGAAATAGGATGAGTTAGAAAGTACGCGTTGTCCGGCAATGCGGTACGAGAAGTGGCATACCGTATTGCTGGCTGTGTCGACGAGTGTGCTGCGCGGTCGCCGGCTGCGCGCCAAGGCGCTGCCGGCCCGATCAGAATGAATGCTCGGGGCCGGGGAACGAGCCGTCCTTTACCGCGCGCACGTACGCTTCGACGGCCGCCTGGATGTTCGGCTCACCCTGCATGAAATCCTTCACGAAGCGCGGCCGCTTGCCGGGGAACACGCCGAGCATGTCGTGCAGCACGAGCACCTGGCCCGAGCAGTCGGCGCCCGCGCCGATGCCGATCGTCGGCACGCGCAACATGTGCGTGACCTCGGACCCGATCAGCGTCGGCACGGCTTCGAGCAGGACGACCTGCGCACCGGCTGCCTCGACCGCGCGCGCGTCGCGCAGCAGTTGCGCGGCGCCGGCTTCGGTCTTGCCCTGCACCTTGAAGCCGCCGAACGCGTGTACCGACTGCGGCGTGAGGCCCACGTGCGCACACACGGGCACCGCGCGCTCGACGAGGAAGCGGATCGTCTCGGCGAGCCATTCGCCGCCTTCCAGCTTGACCATCTGCGCGCCGGCGCGCATCAGCTTGACGCTGCTTGCGAATGCCTCGGCCGGCGTGCCGTACGTGCCGAACGGCAGATCGGCCATGATCAGCGCGCGCGGCTGCGCGCGGGCGACACAGGCGGTGTGATACGCGATGTCGTCGAGCGACACGGGCAGCGTGGTCGTGTGGCCCTGCAGCACGTTGCCGAGCGAATCGCCGATCAGCAGCACGTCAACGCCCGAACGGTCGAGCAGAGCGGAAAAGCTCGCGTCGTAGCAGGTGAGCATCGCGATCTTCTCGCCGGCGTCGCGCATTGCCTGCAGCTTGGGCACCGTGACGGCAGGCCGGCTCGATTCCTGGAGATAGGTCATGGGAAATCCGGTTCGAATGGGTGAGGAACGACAGGCGAGGACGCGTCAGCGCGTCGTCTCGCCCTTGACGAAGAATTCCTTGCGGCCGCGCATCGTCTCGATGCGCTCGACCAGCAGGGCGAGATCTTCGGGGGAGTCCTGCGGGTTCAGGTGTTCCGCGGCGACCGTCAGCACCGGCGTGCGGTCGTAGTGGTAGAAGAATTCGTTGTACGCGTCGACGAGCGAGCGCAGGTACGCATCGCTGATCTGCAGTTCCATCGGCAGCCCGCGCTTCTGGATGCGCGAGAACAGCACTTCGGGGCTCGCCTGCAGGTAGACGACGAGGTCGGGCGACGGCGCCTGCGGTACGTCCACATGCGTCGCGACCGAGCGGTAGAGCTGCCACTCGTCTTCCGGCAGGTTCAGCCGCGCGAAGATGTCGTTCTTCTGCGGCATGAAATCGGCGATGACCGGGCGGCCCGTTTCGAGCGCACCGATCAGCTCGCGTGCCTGCTGCGCGCGCTGCAGCGCGAACGACAGCTGCACGGGCAGCGCATAGCGCGCGGTGTCGCGATAGAAGCGTTCGAGGAACGGGTTGTCCTGCGGGCGCTCGAGCAGCGTCTGCATCGACCAGCGCTCGGCGAGCAGGCGCGCGAGCGTCGTCTTGCCGACGCCGATCGGGCCTTCGATCACGAGATAGCGGTGCGGGGCGCGCAGGTCGGGCGCGGTGACGGTGAGGGGAGTCGGGGTCATCGGCAGCGGTTCTTGTCGGCGTCTTCGCTGGCAGCGAGTGCCTTCTGCATCGGGCACTGGCAGGTCTGCACCCTCTCGACACGCTGATCCGCGACGGCGGCGAGGAAGGCATCGGCACGGCCGCGCGCGGGGATGTCGAGTGCCGGCTCGATCTCGACGAGCGGCACGAGCGCGAACGCACGGTCGGTGAGGCGCGGATGCGGGACGATCAGGTCGGGCTCGTCGATCGAATCGGCGCCGAACAGCAGGATGTCGAGATCGAGCGTGCGCGGCGCGTTGCGATACGGGCGCTCGCGACCGAAGTGATGTTCGATCTTCTGGCAAAGCGCGAGCAGCTCGCGGGCCGACAGCGTCGTGTCGAGCTTGACGACGCAGTTGTAGTAGTCGTCGCCGCCCGCTTCGAAGGGCGCCGTGCGATACAGGCTCGATTTGCCGAGGATCGAGATGGTGCGCTGCTGAGCGAGGCACACCACCGCGTCCTTCAGGGTCTGGCGCGCATCGCCGAGATTCGCCCCCAGCCCGATATATGCAACCGTCATGGCATCACTTCCTACGTCGTTCGCCGGCAAGCGCGTCAGTCGTCGGAACCGTCCGAGGTGTCCGGTGCCTGCTCGGCGGCACCTTCACCCGGCTTGCGGTTTCGCACACCGCCGCGGCGGCGCCGCTTGCGGGGCGATTTTTCCTTCGTGCCGCCCTGCGTGAGCAATGCCTCGCGAGCGGCCGCGTCGCCTTCGATGAAATCCGTCCACCACTGTCCGACTTCCGCATCGAGCTCGCCGGATTCGCAGCGTAACAGGAGGAAATCATACCCCGCTCTAAACCTTTGGTGTTCCAGCAGCCGCATCGCGCTGCGGCCCGAGCGTTTCTCGAGGCGCAACTGCAGGCCCCAGATCTCGCGCATGTCGGCCGAAAAACGCTTGTGGATCGCGAGTTTCTCGGTCTGCATGTCGAGCACGTCGTCCATCGCGCGATGGAGCGCCGGCACCGGGATTTCGCCTTCCGCCGTGTATTGCTCGAAGCGCTGGCGCATGTCGTGCCACAGCAGCGTCGCGAACAGGAAGCCCGGCGATACCGGCTTGCCGGCGCGCACGCGTGCATCGGTGTTGTTCAGCGCGAGCGTGATGAACTTCTCGCCCTGCGGCTGTTCGAGCACGACGTCGAGCAGCGGCAGCAGCCCGTGGTGCAGGCCTTCCTTGCGCAACTGCTTCAGGCATGCGAGTGCGTGGCCCGACAGCAGCAGTTTCAGCATTTCGTCGAACAGGCGCGCGGCGGGCACGTTGTTGATCAGGTCGGCGAGTGCGTTGATCGGCTCGCGCGTATGCGGCTCGATTTCGAAACCGAGCTTCGCCGCAAAGCGCACGACGCGCAGCATCCGCACCGGATCCTCGCGGAAGCGCGTGGCCGGATCGCCGATCATCCGCAACAGGCGGGCGCGCACGTCGGCCATCCCGTCGTGGTAGTCGAGCACCGTCTGCGTCGACGGGTCGTAGTACATCGCGTTGATCGTGAAGTCGCGGCGTGCGGCGTCTTCGTGCTGCTCGCCCCACACGTTGTCGCGCAGCACGCGGCCGCTCGCGTCGACCGCGTGCGTGCGGCGATCGAGTTCGTCGCGCTTCAGGCGCTTCGGCGGCTCGGCGGCGGCCGCCTCGGGCGGTGCGTCGACCAGCGCGCGGAACGTCGACACCTCGATCAGCTCCTGGCCGAACTGCACGTGGACGATCTGGAAACGGCGGCCGATCAGGCGCGCGCGGCGGAACAGGCGCTGCACCTCGGTCGGCGTTGCATCGGTCGCGACGTCGAAGTCCTTCGGCGCGATGCCGAGCAGCAGGTCGCGTACCGCACCGCCGACGATGAATGCACGGAAGCCCGCCTGCTGCAGCGTGTCGGTCACGCGCACGGCATTCTTCGAGATCAGCGCCGGGTTGATGCCGTGCACGCTGGCCGGCACGACGGTCGGCTCATGGTTGCTGCGCGGTTTCTTCGCGTCGCCGCCGCGGGCGCCCTTCGGGGCGCGCGGGGTAGCATGGGCCGCTTCGTCGGCCGGGGCCGTTGCGGGAGACGTTTGCTCGGTTTCGTCCTGACCGAGCAGCTTGCGGATGAATTTTTTGATCACGACGTTCAGAAGAGATCGAGGATGCGCCAGCCGCGGTTGCTTGCATGCGCACGCAGCGTGTCGTCAGGGTTGGTCGCGATCGGGTCGGTGACTTTCTCGAGCAACGGGATGTCGTTGTGCGAGTCGCTGTAGAAATAGGTGTGCGTGAAGTCGCTCCATTGTTTGCCGAGCGACGCGAGCCACGCTTCGGTTCGCACGATCTTGCCTTCGCGATAGCTCGGCGTGCCGGTCGGCCGGCCCGTGTACGGCGAATCGGGATGCCCGTCGGTCGTTTCGACCTCGCAGGCGATCAGCGTGTCGACGCCGAACGCGGATGCGATCGGGCGCGTGATGAATTCGTTGGTCGCCGTCACGACGCAGCACAGGTCGCCCGCATCGAGGTGCTTCCGCACGAGCTCGAGCGCGGCGGGTGTCATTGCGGGCCGGATCACCTCGTGCATGTACTGCGCGTGCCATTCGGCGAGCTGCGCGCGCGAATATTTCGCGAGCGGCGTGAGCATCGCCGTGAGGTACGCGTGGATGTCGAGCTTGCCGGCCTTGTAGTCGGCGAAGAACTGATCGTTCTGACGCGAGAAGCTTTCCGCGTCGACGATGCCGAGCTTCACCATGAAGCGGCCCCATTCGTGGTCGCTATCGGTCGTGATCAGCGTGTGATCGAGGTCAAAGAGTGCCAGATTAGTCATGGAAGCGCATTTTACTCGAAGCGGTTCGGGCCCGTGCCCGGTGGTGTGATGTCGTCGCCGGGACGCGCCAGCATGCGGCGCAGCAGCGGCAGTGTGACGGCGCGTTTCTGCTCGAGCGAAAAGCGGTCGAGCGCGTCGAGCAGCGCCATCAGGCTCGGCATGTCGCGGCGGAAATGGGTCAGCAGGTAGGCGGCGATGTCGTCGGTGAGCGCGATCCCGCGCTCCTTCGCCGCGAGCTTGAGCACGGCGATCTTGCCGGCGTCGGACGGCGGCGACAGGTGGAACACGAGCCCCCAGCCGAGGCGCGTGCGGAGATCCTCGCGCACGTCGAGCGCGAGCGGCGCCGCGGGGCCTGCCGCGACGAACGCGCTCGACGGGTGCGCGCGCACTTCGTTGAACAGGTTGAACAGCGCGACCTGCTGCGTGTCGCTCATCCGGTCGCAGTCGTCGATCGCGTAGATGCCGATGCGCGGGTCGAACGTGAACGCGCCGAGCGGGCTCTGCGGCGTCAGGTAGCGCGCATAGCCGTACGACGCATCGCTCACGAGCGCCTGCAGCAGGTGGGTGCGGCCGCAGCCGGGCTCGCCCCAGATATAGAACGACCGATCCGGCACGGGGCCCGCCGCGAGCGCGAGGTCGAGCTTCTGCAGGCGCGAGATGAGCTCGTCGTTCTCATCGTTCATGATGAAGTTGTCGAACGTGGCGGGCGGCGGCGTGCCGAGATCGAGCGTCAGTTGACGGGACACAACAGTCACAATGCGGGTCGGTTGAAAATACGCGCGCCGTACGCCGGGCACGCGCCGGGAACTGCGTCTTCACGGGCTTCACGCGCGACCGCACGCACGGCGCCACGCCGGTTTCGGCGCGGTTCGCTCGGCGATGAAAACGGGGACGTGTTGACCAAGATGCAATCCCTGACGATTCGGTGCTGGGAATTCCGGCCAACGGGCCGGCTTCGGGTAAAATCGCATTTTACCGACCTTCTCGCATTCCCCCATGAATCCTCCGAAATCCGCTCCTGACGCTCAGGGTCTGTCCTATCGCGACGCAGGCGTCGACATCGACGCGGGCGACGCGCTCATCGACAAGATCAAGCCTTTTGCGAAGAAAACCCTGCGCGACGGCGTGCTCGGCGGCATCGGCGGGTTCGGCGCGCTGTTCGAAGTGCCGAAGAAGTACAAGGAGCCCGTGCTCGTGTCGGGCACCGACGGCGTGGGCACCAAGCTCAAGCTGGCGTTTCATCTGAACAAACACGACACGGTCGGCCAGGATCTCGTCGCGATGAGCGTGAACGACATCCTCGTGCAGGGCGCCGAGCCGCTGTTCTTCCTCGACTACTTCGCGTGCGGCAAGCTCGACGTCGATACCGCTGCAACGGTCGTCAAGGGCATCGCGCAGGGTTGCGAACTGTCGGGCTGCGCGCTGATCGGCGGTGAAACGGCCGAAATGCCGGGCATGTACCCGGACGGCGAATACGACCTGGCCGGCTTCGCGGTCGGCGCGGTCGAGAAGAGCAAGATCATCGACGGCAGCACGATCGCCGAAGGCGACGTGGTGCTGGGCCTCGCATCGAGCGGCATCCACTCGAACGGCTTCTCGCTCGTGCGCAAGATCATCGAGCGCGCGAACCCCGACCTGTCGGCCGATTTCCACGGCCGCTCGCTGGCCGACGCGCTGATGGCGCCGACGCGCATCTACGTGAAGCCGCTGCTCGCGCTGATGCAGAAGCTGTCGGTGAAGGGCATGGCGCACATCACGGGCGGCGGTCTCGTCGAGAACATTCCGCGCGTGCTGCGCGAAGGCCTCACCGCCGAGCTCGACCAGAACGCGTGGCCGCTGCCGCCGCTGTTCAAGTGGCTGCAGGAGCACGGCGGCGTCGCCGACGCGGAAATGCACCGCGTGTTCAACTGCGGCATTGGCATGGCCGTGATCGTTTCGGCGGCCGATGCCGACGCAGCGATCGCCGACCTGACCGCCGCCGGCGAGCAGGTGTGGAAGATCGGCACCGTGCGTGCGACCCGCGAAGGCGAGGCGCAGACGGTCGTGGTCTGACGCACTTCCGCAGCAGATGCAGCAAGGAAAGCCGCCCGGAGTCGATCCGGGCGGCTTTTTTTCATGCCGACGGGCGCGGTGCGCCTGAGTTCGCGGCGCGCGCACCGGCCAGCAACGGCGGGACGAGCAGATAAAGCAGTGCGGCCGCGGCCCAGACGAGCCCTGGCCACGTCGCGCGTGTCGCCGCGTAGGTCGCGGTGACGACCAGCGGCCCCGCGACGCCGATCAGGCTCGCCACGCTCGCGAGCGCGCCTTGCAGTTCACCCTGGCGCGCATCGTCGACCTGCCGCGCGAGCATCGCCTGCAGTGCCGGCAGCGTCATGCCGCCCGCCGCGAACAGCGGCAGCAGCGCGAACGGCACCCACGCGGCGGTCGCGAACGCAATCGCCGCGAGCCCGAGCGCGTCGCCCGCGAGGCCCAGCGCGAGCGCACGGCGCTCGCCGAGCCGCGCGATCAGCGGCCCGATCGCGAATGCCTGCGCGAGTGCGTGACACGCGCCGTAGCCCGCCAGCGACAGCCCCGCGATCGGTGTCGACCAGCCGAAATGTTCCTGGCCGTACAGGATCCACAGCGTCGCGGGTGCCTGCGACACCAGCGCCACGATCACGTAAATGCCGATCAGCGGCACGAGCGCCGGCGCGCCGTTCAGCCGGCGCAGGCTGGCGAACGGGTTGAGCGCGCCGACCGCATGGCCTTCGCGGGCCGAACGCGGCCGCGATTCCGGCAGCGCGCGCCAGACGAGCACGAGATTGAGCGCGTTGAGTACGGCGGCCGCGACGAACGGCGCGCGCACATGCAGCGCGCCGAGCAGGCCGCCGATCAACGGGCCCGCGATGAAGCCGATGCCCATCATCGCGCCGAGCTGGCCGAAGCGTCGTGCGCGGTCGGGTTCGGCGGTGACGTCGGTCATGTACGCAGTCGCGACCGCGACGTTCGCGCCGGTGATGCCCGCGATCAGCCGCCCGACGTAAAGCCAGGCGAGCGTCGGCGCGAGCGCCATCAGCAGGTAGTCGAGCGCGGCGCCGGCGAGCGACACGAGCAGGACGGGCCGGCGGCCGAAGCGGTCGCTCAGCGCGCCGAGCAGCGGTGCGCACAGGAACTGCGCAAACGCGTACAGCGCGAGCAGTATCCCGTAGTGGGTGTCGGTGCTGCCTGCGTCGGCCAGCGAACGCAGCAACCCGGGCAGGATCGGCATCACGATCCCGACGCCGATCGCGTCGAGCAGGACAGTGGCCAGGATGGCAATCAGGGACGGATTCAAGGACGTAACTCTATCGGTGATAGAGTGGCGATTATTCCACAGCTTTCCCTATCGGTGATAGAGATGAAGGACACAGGGGCGCGGCTGACGCGCGACACGGTACTGCGCGCGGCGCTCGAACTGCTCGACGAAGTCGGCATCGACGGGCTGTCGACGCGGAAGCTCGCCGAGCGGCTCGGCGTGCAGTCGCCGACGCTTTACTGGCATTTCCGGAACAAGGCCGAACTGCTCGACGCGATGGCCGAGGCGATCATGCTCGAGCGTCACGATGCGTCGCTGCCGCAGCCAGGTGAGGCGTGGGATGTGTGGCTTTTCGACAACGCGCGCAGTTTCCGTCGTGCGCTGCTGGCCTATCGCGACGGTGCTCGCCTGCATGCCGGTACGCGGCCACGCGCGCTGCACTTCAGCTCGATCGAACGCAAGGTCGCGCTGCTCGGCGACGCGGGTTTCGCGCCGGACGAGGCGGTCGACGTGATGTATGCGCTGGGCCGCTTCGTGGTCGGATGGGTGCTGGAAGAGCAGGCGGAACCGGACGGCGACGCCGATGCGCCGCTGCCCGACGCGGCCGAGTATCCGCTGCTCGCGAAGGGCTGGGCCGCGCTGCGCGCGCGCGGCGGCGACGAGGCGTTCGAGCGAGGCGTCGCGTTGATCGTCGATGGCGCCCGCGCGCATCTGGCCGCGCGCGAGCACGGCTGACGCGGTCAGCCCGGCGTGCTGCCGTCGAGCACGCGTTCGAGCGCGTCGAGTGCGCGGGCTGTCGAGTCCGGCGCGATGCAGTCGACGACGATCCGCTCCGGCATCGCGCGCAGCCAGGTGATCTGGCGCTTGCAGAGCTGGCGCGTCGCGAAGATGCCCTTGTCGCGCATCGTCCGGTAGTCGGTGTCGCCGTCGAGGAATTCCCACGCCTGCCGGTAGCCGACGCAGCGCATCGACGGCAGGTCGGGATGGAGGTCTTCGCGACGGCGCAGCCGCTCGACTTCATCGATGAAGCCCGCGTCGAGCATCGCGTCGAAGCGCTGTGCGATCCGTTTGTGCAATACCGCGCGATCAGACGGTTCGAGCGCAACCGGCACGAAGCGGTAAGCGGCGGCCGCATCGTCCGTGCGGCGCGGCGCGGCAAGCAGCACCGACATCGGCTGCCCGCTCAGCATGAACACTTCGAGCGCCCGCTGGATCCGTTGCGAATCGTTCGGCGCGAGCCGCGCGGCCGTGTCGGGATCGACTTGCGCGAGCCGTGCGTGCAGCGCGGGCCAGCCGTCACGCTCGGCTTCGGCATCGAGTGTCGCGCGCACGTCCGGATCGGCGCCCGGCAGGTCGTTGAGCCCCTGCGTCAGCGCCTTGTAGTACAGCATCGTGCCGCCCGCGAGCAGCGGCGTGCGGCCGCGTGCGGTGATCTCGCCGATCAGGCGCAGCGTATCCGCGCGGAAACTCGCGGCCGAATACGCGTCGGCCGGATCGATGATGTCGATCAGGTGATGCGGCACGCTCGCGCGCTCGTCGCGCGACGGCTTCGCGGTGCCGATATCCATGTCGCGGTAGACGAGCGCCGAATCGACGCTGACGATCTCGATCGGGCGGCGCGCGGCGAGCCCCAGCGCCGCGGCCGTCTTGCCCGAAGCGGTGGGGCCGAGCAGGCAGGCGATCGTCGTCGGGCTGGCGTGCGGTGCCGGGCTCATTGGCCGCGCATGAAGAGGCGGTCGAGATCGTTCAGCGTGAGCTGATACCACGTCGGCCGGCCGTGATTGCACTGGTCCGCGCGTTCGGTCGCCTCCATCTGCCGCAGCAGCGCGTTCATCTCGTCGAGCGTCAGGCGCCGGTTCGCGCGCACCGCATGGTGGCAGGCGAGCGTGCCGAGCAGTTCGTGCTGGCGCTCCGTGAGCACGCGCGAGCCGCCGAACGCATGCAGGTCGGCGAGCACCGCGCGCGCGAGCGACTGCAGGTCGGCATCCTTCAGCAGCGCCGGAACCGCGCGGATCGCGAGCGTCGTCGGCGACAGCACCGCCAGGTCGAAGCCGAGCGATTCGAGCGTGTCGCGTTCTTCCTCGACCGTGCCGATCTCGACCGGCGTGGCCGTCATCGAGATCGGCAGCAGCAGCGCCTGCACGGCGACCGAGCGGTCGGCCAGCGCGTTCTTGAACTGTTCGTACAGGATCCGCTCGTGTGCCGCGTGCATGTCGACGATCACGAGGCCGTGCGCGTTCTGCGCGAGCACGTAGATGCCGTGAATCTGGCCCAGTGCGAAGCCGAGCGGCTGCTCGTCGTGCGCGGTGGCGGCGATCGGCGAAGCCGGAAAGCCAGCCGAGAAGCCCGGCAGCGGCGCGAACGGCGCGTCGGCCGAATCGCGGGCGATGGGCG
This sequence comes from Burkholderia lata, assembly GCF_902499335.1. Taxonomy (GTDB): domain Bacteria; phylum Pseudomonadota; class Gammaproteobacteria; order Burkholderiales; family Burkholderiaceae; genus Burkholderia; species Burkholderia lata_B. The sequence goes on from NZ_CABVQK010000010.1 coordinate 213,719, forward strand.
TCGTGCCGTCCGGCGTACCCGCGCCCGTGTCCTTGCGACCGAACAGCGCGTCATAGAGCGCGAGCGGCTGCGCGACGGGCAGCGTGCCCTGGGTCATCCGTGCCTGACGCATCCAGGTGTTGCCCGACGATGAGGACGACGACGGCGAGAAGCCGCTGCTGCCGAGCGCGTTGCCCTGCTGGCTCTGGCCGAGCGGTGTATCCAGGAACGAAGCGGGCCCGCGCGGCGCCGGTGAGAGTTGCGCGGCATGGCCGCCCGCCGTGGTTTCCGGCGACGCGCCCGCGTGGCGCGCCAGCGCGCGCTGGACCGCATGGAACACGTACTGGTGGATCGAGCGCGAATCGCGGAAGCGTACCTCGATCTTCGACGGGTGCACGTTCACGTCGACGGCTTCGGGCGGCAGGTCGAGGAACAGCACATACGACGGGTAGCGGTCGCCGTGCAGCACGTCCTCGTAGGCCGCGCGCACGGCGTGCGTCAGCAGCTTGTCGCGCACGAAGCGGCCGTTGACGAAGAAGTATTGCTGGTCGGCACGCCCGCGGCTCGCCGTCGGCAGGCCTGCGCAGCCGTAGACCGCAAGCGGGCCGGCCTGCTCGTCTAGCGGCAGGTGCGCGGTCGCGAAGCTGTCACCGAGGATTTTCGCGACGCGCTGCGCGGGCTCGGTCGCATTCCAGTGCTCGACCGCCTTGCCGTTGTGCAGCACCGAGATCGCGACGTCCGGCCGCGCGAGCGCTGCGCGGCGAATCATTTCCAGGCAGTGGCCGAACTCCGTCTGCTCGCTCTTCAGGAACTTGCGCCGTGCGGGCGTGTTGAAGTACAGCTCGCGCACCTCGATCGTCGTGCCAGTCGCTCCAGCGGCGGGCGACAGCACGCCCGTCTGCGCGTCGATCTTCATCGCATGCGCGGCATCGGCCGTCCGGCTCGTGATCGACATCTCGGCGACCGACGCGATCGATGCGAGCGCTTCGCCGCGGAACCCGAGCGTGGCGACCGCCTCGAGCTCCTCGAGCGAACGGATCTTGCTGGTGGCATGGCGCATCAGCGCAAGCGCCAGCTCGTCCGGTGGAATCCCGCAGCCGTCGTCGGTGATCGAGATGCGCTTGACGCCGCCTTCTTCCAGCACGATGCGCAGCGTGCTGGCGCCGGCGTCCATCGCGTTCTCGAGCAGTTCCTTGACGACCGACGCCGGGCGTTCGACGACCTCGCCGGCGGCGATCTGGCTGATCAGCTGGTCGGGCAGGGGCTGGATCGCGCGCAGCGGGCGCGGAGCAGGGGCGGGCGCGGCGCCCGCGGCCGTTTCGGTGATATCGGACATGGCCGAATTATAGCGAGGCGGCGAATGCGTGCCGGGGCGACTGGCGGTTACGTTTTTTCACGGAGCCTTAAGGTAGTTTCGGTATCATGGGTCCGTAACACGCCCGGCCTTGACCGGTGGGCGCTTCAGCCTTTTTCGGCCGTTCCGGCCCTTTCGCCATCGAGGAATCGCATTTGGATACGCTGCTTCATTTCGTCAATCTTGTCCTGCATATCGACGCCTTCCTCGGCGATTTCATCCGGCAGTACGGCGCCTGGGTCTATCTCGTGCTGTTCCTGATCGTATTCTGCGAGACGGGGCTCGTCGTGTTCCCGTTCCTGCCGGGCGATTCGCTGCTGTTCATCGGCGGCGCGTTTGCGGCGACGGGCGAGATGAACGTCGGCCTGCTGATCGTGCTGCTGCTGGTCGCTGCGATATCCGGCAACACCGTCAACTACCTGATCGGCCGCTGGGTCGGCCCGAAGGTGTTCAACACGCATATCCCGGTGCTCGAGCGCTTCCTCGATCGCGCCGCGCTGCAGAAGACCCACTCGTTCTACGACAAGCACGGCGGCAAGACGATCGTGCTCGCGCGCTTCATTCCGGTCGTGCGTACGTTCGCGCCGTTCGTCGCGGGGGCGTCGTCGATGAGCGCCGCGCGCTTCCAGCTGTTCAACGTGGTTGGCGCGCTGGTGTGGGTGCTGTTGCTCGTACTGCTCGGCTATTTCTTCGGCAACATCCCGTTCATCCGTCAGTACCTGAACGTGATCGTGCTGGTCGGGATTGGGGCGGCGGTCGTGCCGGTTGCGCTTGGTGCCGTGTGGAAGCTGGTGCGCGGGCGGCAGTCGGATAATGCGCAGAATACGGGCGGGCGTTGAGCGGGAGCTTCGTTTTCGGTGAAATGGAAAAGCGTGGCGATTTTGACTGAACCCATAAGTTGGATGGTAAAACTAAAAGCCCAAGGCCAGAGTTCCGTGTTGCATGAAACTCAACTCCGTTTCAATTTGAGCTTGATGTGTTGGATGTTGTAGTCGTGCGGATCTAGCGTGTCGCGCGAGTGCTCCACGCAAGTGAAGCTATACTTCCCGAGCAGCACTCGGGCTCGACGTGCCGAAGCAGCTGCTGCCGCGGCATTGTCGTGGCATCGCTCTTGCGCGACATGCTCAGGGTCAGCTTGTATTGCTCAACACCGGCATTTGGTACTGCTAGTCTAGATTCAGACGCGATAACGCGTTGTCCTGGCATCGGAATTTGGCCAGCGCCTACTTCAGCATGCAGATGACAAGCTCGAAGCTTGGACGTCGATCCATCTGGTAAGCCACGCGTGCTGTCGTACAGGTCCATCACCGGCGACAGACACGGCTTCGCCTGCCGATATTGAATTTCGTCACATCCACCACCCACTTCTGGTTGTGGCTGTCGAGCACCAAACTGACGTTGCGGCAAGTAGGGTCCGCTTGGCCGACTTCACCTCGCTAGGAGCCGCATTTCATCGGGCGCACCATGGACTTCAGTTGCAATTGCGGCATTGCTTTGCCTCTGCGCGCCCATGTGGCTTACGAGATGACCGGCCTGCTGGATCGTAGCCGTGACGCGCCGAATAGCGTAGCGGCCCTTGTTGCGCTTGAACACCATACGGACTTGCATCTTGAGTTCAGCATTCCGGCCGTCGACGTCCAATGTACCGATCTCGCGATAGAACCTGCTGCGTGCCAAGCTCGCCACCTTCAGGAGCACCGCAACCGCCTGTACACTGGAGGCCTGAAGCAGCTTCTCGCAGGTCTTGGCGTACCGCTCCGTCACTCGTTGGTGGCGGCCCAGCCACGCCAGCCGCTCCAGTCGTGGGCCGCGATAGCGCTTGTACCAAGCTCGGCGACGACGGACATTTTTCAGAGGGGGCACATGAATGCTCCTCGTGCGCGGAAGGCTGGCTAATTCCTTTTTGTTGTGCCGGTAGTTCGGGCGCGCCCCTTGCTTTAGCGCAGCGTGACGTATTTGAGTCCAATCCCGACAGTTCGATCATCGTTTGAATTTCCCCCAACATCACATGGCCGTAATGCCCCTTGCACATCGAAGGAGATGGCCAGCAACCGGTGCTTGACGGCCTCGGCGTCGAGTCGGACGACCCACTCCATACTTCCCTCCTGGCAAAGGGAGAGTTGACATTCGTGGCCATTGACCACGACGCGTATGGTCGGCGGAGTCACCGAGCCGGGCGCAAACACGTGACCGTGCAATGTGAGTTCGAAGTCGCAGCTAGGCGACACGGGTTCGGGAAGGCTCAGCGGAATGGTCAGCGACGCACGCACTTCAGCACTCCACACCCCCCAATTTTCAGGCCAGTACCAGCCGTATCCGAAGATGGAGCATGCAGCGCCAGGCGTATCCAGTGCCATGCTGAGCGATTGTCCCGGAGCTAGCGTTGGCAATTCCGGAAGGCCGTTCGCCGTTGGATCCAATCCCCAGCGGTAGCCGAAAATCTGGTTGAGCACATCCTCGGGAAACGACGGCAGTGTGTCTGCCGAACGTTGAGGCAGTGGCCAGTGCCATGCGCGCTGTCTCGCACGGGAGAAAGCCCTTAGCGAGCGAACGCTGGCCACCTCGGGCCTGACGGGTATCCACGACGAGCAGGTCGCCGGCAAAAGACTGACCCTATTGCGATCGTCGTCGAGCAATCGCCGAATATCGTTGCACCCGAGATAGCCGGCTTCGTTGAGCACACCGGAGGATATTGATCCAACGAATGCAAGATTGTCCGCACAGAGCAGGCTATATGTGTTGCCGCCTACAAGCACCGCGTTGGGTACTTGTTCCAGTAGCGCGTGCAGGTGGCTCGTATCGGTCTGCGCAGGATGAGGTCGAACTGCCAGCAGATCGACTTCCTTTGCCCAATCACTAATTTGCTTGCTGAAGTCGACGGGGTGCGTAATGCAGCCGCCGCGCACGACGGCAAGATCAACGGTCATCTGCCCAACAAAGACCCCGACGCTCCGATTCGGCCGTACGATCGATGACTGTCCTCGCCGTGCAAAGTGAGCACGCAAGCTGGCGGCAGCAGACCAGAACATTTCCTCGTCGATACGCAGCCGCTCCAGGACACGCTGGATCCCGATGTCGTTGGTGCGCATTGCCAGATGCAGATCACGGGTAAAGCGGATCGAGTGGATTTCCACGTCGATGAATGCGGCTCCGTGGCTGTCTACGTATTGCATGATGGACGGCGGCAAGCCCCAGCCAATCACCAGGGTAGCGGGCGTCAAGGCCAGCGAACTCAGTAGCTCGGTGGCCTGATTCAAGTCAGTTGTGCACGCTGCGGCCCATCCATCCGGGCTTTGCGGTAAGTCCAGTGCCTCCATGACCTTGCGCACCGGAATGTTCCCGCCCTGCGAGCAAGAACAGATCTCCCGCACGCGCCAACCTAGTCTCGAAGCCGCCGTCCCGAAGAAGGCACGCAAGAACTTGCGGTTGACCGGTGACGCCAGCGGCAATCCGTTCTCGCGCGAACGGAAAAAATCGTCAGCGAAGACCACCTCTTCGATGTGCGGTCGTCGTCTCAATTCCAGCATGAATCCATTGACTGTCTATTGCAGGTTATTGAATGAATCGCGAGTGCATCAATGACAGAGACAAGCCGCGTCAGGCGGCTGTCTCGCGAGAAAACACAAACGTCGGATTTATATAGTGATGCATGTCGCTCGGCGCGACGTCGACATCTGCGAATTCTAGATCGTGGTCGTGTCCCGCTTAACCGGTGTCGGAACGCACGCTGCAGATCGCCAAAAATCTCGGTGGTTATGGCATGGGGCGGGCAGTGACGCAGTACCCCGTTGCGCGTGATTGTGCATCGCCGTCTGGCCCCTCGGTACCCTGACTTCGGATCTCGAAATCACGGCGCTCGATTTGTGGTGCGTCGATGGATCAGAGGGGATGCCGAACCACGTGTACGACGCAGTCGGTAACCACCGTCGCGAGCGTTGCATAAAGTTCAGGAATTGGGGCAGCAGCGATTGAGCGACGCGCATCGGCCTCCTTGAGCAACTCGGGGCGATGAAGTCGATATTCGCGCCAACGTCGAGCGCCTGATTGTCCGGGATGACGAATCGGCGGAGCGGGGCCTGGTCCAGATCACGTTTCGGATATCGAATGTCCCGGCTCAGCGACGCGGAATAATACCTTTCGTGCCGGCGATAAAAATCAAACATCATTGATATCGCACAGATTTCGAAAGTGACTTTTTGCTGCTCCCTTTGATTTCCGTGCAAGGCGTCTCCCGGCTCGACATCGCGCTCTCTTCTGTTAATGGGGGCATATTGTTTGCCCGCGCTGGCGCTCATCGTACTCGCGCACGGGGAGAGTGCGATAATCCTTTTTGTTACCGTTGATTACATCACATTGCCTCGTTGGCGAATTCGAGACATCGCGGTTTCCGGCATATTTGGCGACGAAGTCGTGGCGCCGTGCCAATGGCGCATTCATATAGGTTGCCGATGAACAGCGGCTTGAACACACGCCCGGGGCGGGCTTTGGACAGCCGTGGCCCACGCATCGGATGCGCAGGTTTCTCGCGGATGAATTCGAAATTCCCCATATGTCGACAGGGCACAACACTTGGCCTTCGGTATGAGTTTCCCGTGGTCATCTCTAATTTGCGCTGAGTGGGCTTTGGGGTATTCGGCATCCCGCTATTGAAAACAAAACCCTCGCGCTTGGCGAGGGTTTGTCGATAGTCTGAGCATGGCGGTTGCCACGCTTTTTCGCCCGTGCGCTGCCACTACGCGTTGCGATGCGAGACTGGCGTTTCGGGCGTCGGGTATCGCGCGTCGCGGAACGTCTCAAGAATTACGCGGTTGGTGTCGCAGTACACCTGCCAGTAGTGCTCAGGCTGCGTGGACGGACGCACGAACAGCAGCGGGCCTTCCGGCGTGAACTGCAGCACGCCGACGTCCGGCACGGGATTGGTCAGCACGTTCGGGATCTGCTGGATCGACGTCTTCAGGCGGTTGATCGCGTCGACCGCATCGACGCCGTTCGCAATCTTCGCGGTCAGGTCGACACGACGGTGCGACGTTGCGCTGTAGTTAGCGATGTTGTCCGAAAAAATCTTGTTGTTGCCGACGATCGTCACGATGTTGTCGGGCGTGATGATCGTGGTGCCGAACAGGCCGAGTTCCTTGACCGTGCCGGTGACGCCACCTGCATTGATCACGTCGCCGATCTTAAATGGACGCAGCACCTGCATGAAGACGCCTGCGGCGAAATGCGCAAGCAGGCCGCCCCAGGCCGTGCCGATCGCGAGGCCGAGGCCGGCGAGCAGGGCAGCGAACGAGGTCGTCTGAACGCCGAAGATCTGCAGGATTGCGAGGATCAGCAGGATAGTCAGCAGTACGCCGACGACGGATGTTAGGTAGTCGGTCAGTGTCGGGTCGATCTTGCCACTGCGGCGCACGACTTTGCTGAGCAGGCGGGTGCCGATGCGGATCACCCAGCGGCCGACGAACCACAACACGATCGCGGCGAGGAGGTTGAGGCCGAAGTCCAGGCCGCGGGTCATCAGGAATTGTTGCGCGGTGGCGAGATCGATCATGCGTTCTCCGAAGTCAAGAGTAAAAAGGGCGGCGCATGCACCAGGGTGGGTGGCGCTTTTATAACTCGACCTGTGAGGGGCGGGCAACCCGCCTTACATTGCGCGACGTAGTGAAAAACGGGCAGGACGCGTGCGCATACTGCCCGTTGGTGAGAGTCAGATCGCGGCCAAAGTCGGCGCGTGATCCGGAAATCGCTGTCGTTACAAGGCTGCGCGGCCGTAGGTGTCTTCGAAGCGGACGATGTCGTCCTCGCCGAGATATGCACCCGATTGGACTTCGATCAGTTCAAGCGGAATCTTGCCGGGGTTCTTCAGCCGGTGGGTTGCGCCGAGCGGGATGTAGGTCGACTGGTTTTCGGTCAGCATTATTTCCTTGTCACCGTTCGTGACAAGTGCCGTGCCTTTCACGACGATCCAGTGCTCAGCGCGATGGTGGTGCATCTGAAGGCTGAGTTGTGCACCTGGTTTCACGACGATACGCTTGACCTGGAAGCGGTCGCCTTGGTCGATGCCTTCGTAATCGCCCCACGGACGCACGACTCTGCGGTGCGTGATGGATTCATGACGGCCAGAGGTGTTGAGCCACTCGACAATTTTCTTGACGTCCTGGGTTTTGTCGCAATGAGCGACGAGAACGGCGTCAGCGGTCTCGACAATCACCAGATTGTCGACACCGATCGTGGCGACCATGCGGTGCTCCGCGCGAACGTAAGCATTGCGGGTATCGTAGGTGAATACGTCCCCGAACTGCGCATTACCGTTATCGTCCTTGTCTGCGATCTCGGCGAGTGACGCCCACGAACCGATATCATTCCAGCCGAGGTCGGATGCGGCGATCACGACGGCACGCTCGGTCCGCTCCATTACCGCGTAGTCGATCGAGATATTCGGTACGGCGGAAAATTGGGTTTCATCGAGACGGATAAAGTCGGCGTCGCAGGTGGCTCCGTGGAGTGCAGCTTCGGCCTGTCGGGCGACCTCCGGTTCGAAGCGTTGCAATTCCTCCATGTATGTCGATGCCTTTAGCATGAACATGCCGCTGTTCCAGTAATAGCCGCCATCGTCGAGGAAGGCTTCGGCCGTCGCGTGGTCGGGTTTCTCGACGAAAGCCTGTACGGTGTAGGCGGCGCATTCCTCGGAGATAGTCGAGCCGCAGCGGATATATCCGTATCCGGTATGTGGTGAATCCGGCTTGATACCAAACGTGACGAGATGATTATCTGCGGCGATTTTCGCGGCTGTGCAAGCCGCTTTGATGAATGCCTGCTCGTTGAGAATGATATGGTCCGACGGTAGCACCATCAGTAATGCATCAGGTGCGCTTCGCAGCGCAACCAGTGCCGCGATGGCGATCGCGGGGGCCGTATTGCGGCCAACCGGTTCAAGTATGACCGAGGATGGCGTGATGCCGACGGCGCGTAGTTGTTCGGAAATGATGAACCGTTGCTCGGTATTCGAAACGACAATTGGCGCTGCCGCATCCGGAATGTCGGCAAGGCGCAGCGCAGTCTGCTGTGCTAGCGAGTGTTTTCCTGCTAGTTTTAGATATTGCTTCGGGTAGCCACCCCGCGACATTGGCCAAAGCCGTGTACCGCTGCCACCACAGAGAATCACCGGATAAATGTTCATGAATCACTCGACCTTGCTGAGATGCTGATGAAAGAGTTGCCTGTCTTGAAATCAGTGTGCCATTTTCTCGAAATTTTGCAGACACGTGTTGTTTTTGGATGAGCGAGTGCTCCGCTTAATTTCAATCGAACACGGCATGATCAATCGCGCGAAAGAAGGTGCAGAATGCCATTCCGACTCCAGCGCCAGGCTTTCAACCACGGCCGCATTCGGTTGCCTTCGATTCTTTCGAGCGGCCGCGATGCGGATGCGCTCATTTTGCCGACAACTGATTCCGGTGTGGTAAATATCCCCCAGGTCCAGTCCCAGTAAACTGGGTAGCGAATCAGTACGCCCGCGGTGAGCATGTCCAGAGTCAGTCTGCGTTCGCGCCATGGCTGTGGGAGCCTGTCGTGCGTGAGGCCCCAGCCGGCGTAGAATGGCAGCCCGTAGGTATGGACTTGCTTGCCGCGGATGAGGGCTTCGAAGCCGGACAGCGAGGATAGAGTGTGAACTTCGTCGGAAACTTCGATCAGAGACGCAAGATCGGATTCGGTATCGACGATATCCGCATTGCCGTTAGCCTCAACAACACCCTGCCGGTTTCCGGACAACACATCTGGGTGCGGTTTGTATACGAGAAATGCGTCAGGACGATGCAGGCGGACTTGGTTCACGAGATCTTCAATCGTCGAGATGTTTCTTGTGCCGAGGCGAATGGATGCATCGTCGGCGACTTGACCGGGGACGAGTATGACCGTTTTCCCGGGCGGTGCGTGCCAGGTCGGGCGGCGGCGCCCCAGATTGTATTTCGTCAATCCGGCGTTTGAAATTGTTTCACGTAATGTTCTGGCGCGAGAAAGTTCCGCGTCGGAAAACTCGGCCTCGTTCAGGATCACTGAGAGATCACTTGGCCGGCTCGGATCGAAATAAATACCTAAGCGGTCGATAACCTGACTGCAGGGTGCGACGTGATCCGAACCTAGACCCGCCGAGTGCAGGAAGCCGTCCTCGATGCGGATCATGGGCGTCTCGGGTGGAAGGCCTGTCGACGAGCGGGCGCCCCAGAACGCGGCATATTCACCAGCGCGAAGTTCGTCGAGCCGATCGATCCAGCGCAGTCGTGTCCCCGCTGCGGTGAGATAGGGTTTGGCGAACGGCCGTTTCCACCACTGGAAGCGGATTCCCGCAATGCTACCCACATCGGCGAAACGCCGCGCCGTCGCACGGTGTGTTGCGATTGCGGCAAGCAACGTGTCCAGCTCGCCGATTGTCCCGGTCTCCGGATCAATATACCGGGATAGGCGTACGAACATCGCTTCGAACAGAGCATCGATTGTTACGCTGGCCTGACGCGTAGGCTGAACGGCATCATCGTGCGTGAGGCCCCATCCCGCGTAGTAGGGGCGACCAAATACGTGTACCGGTACGCCACACAACAGTGCTTGCATGCCTTCGGGTGCAGATACGGTGTAAACATGCTGGAAATGGGGGAGTGACGTACACAGCGATCCGAGAGGGTCAATGGATCGCGAAACCGCGCATATTTCGGGATGACGGGCGGACAACCATTCTGTGCGCTTGTTCACACCGCTGCGCGCTAGCCACAATTCCGCGTCTGGATGCGTGTTGCGCGCAGCTGAGATCATCTTTTTGAATGCCTGACGGCGCACCGGACGCGGTGTGCCGAATGCGTCCGAGACCGGTTCGTCGATCAGCAGAACGCGTTGCCTGGTCGACGCGGCCAGATCGGGGTGGGGGCGCGATGGCGAAGCAGCAGGGTCGAAGACACAGGCTGCGCGAAATCGCTCCATCAACTGCTGCAAGCCGACCGTTTCGCTGTCGGTCGCGTGTTTCGCCAGTTCGTCATCGATGCAGCGGATCCAAGTTTCTGCGGTGCGAGTTGCAAGCGGCGCACAAAACCACGAAAGTAACGGCCCGCGTTTGCGTGGCAGGATGTCATTTGCCCATACGCCTGGGGCGCTGGTGGGCCGGTAGATGTTCGTCTTCACGAAGACAGTGCGTCAATAAATGCGTCGACCTGGCGGAAATGCATTTGCCAGGTGGGGATCTCGAAGTCTGCAATGCGATCAAGCTGTGTGTTGCGCTCGGGGCTGTCGCTTTGTGCATATGCGAGAATGCGTGCGGACCAACCTGGACCATCGAATGGGTCGAGGTAGTCCGGAATATCTCCGGCAATTTCATGGAACACCCCGAGATCGCTTGCTAGCACGGGGACTCCGAGCGTCAGCGCTTCGACGAGTGGCATGCCGTAGCCTTCCACGAAGGACGGGAATAATAGTGCCTGCGCATGCTGCAGCCAGGCGCGCAATTGTGCGTCGCTGCAGTCGGAATGTTCTATCACGGCATCCTGGATGCTTTCGCAGCGTTCGAGCATGTCAATGACGTTTTCGCATTCCCATCCGCGGCGACCGATAATAACGAGCTTGGGCGCTCTCTTGCCGAGCCGGGCGACAAGTTCCCGCCAGATATGCAGCATGAACCAGTGGTTCTTTCGAGGCTCGATTGTGCCAAGCATGACGAAGTAGGGCTGGTCGAGCGGGCTGGATACACTGTCGTGTACTGCGATTCCCGGTGCCAGGCGAGCCACGACCGTAGGCGGCAGCGACAGGTTGGCGCGATGAGCTTCCGCGGTCAGTGCGTTGAGTGTGTCCTGCGAGTTCATGATGAGGCCGTCGGCATGGCGCAGCGCGGTGTGGATGCGCGCGCGATGAACCGGGCCGACTCCCGGACGACAATATTCGGCATGCGTGATCGGTATCAGGTCGTGGATCATGAAGATTGACCGAATGCCGCGACGTTTCATGGCTTGGTAGTAGCGTGGCTGCTCCATGCCGTTGTGGCTGGTATGCAGGAGAACGGCCCTGTCGAAAGTGCCACTTACGGGTGTCAACAGACTGAAAGTAGATTGAACGCGTATTCGCGTCTTGGAGGGCGTGGTCGATTGCAGTAGCAGGCTGAATATCCTGCGCGAATCCCGTTCGGACAGAATTTTGGAAAACCCGAGATCGCTGAGTACCGCACGCGCGTTGTCGTGGTAGCGCTCCACGTAGGCCAGCCCGACGCGATCCACGCCTGTCGGTAATTGTCCTTTGGCCAGGCGCGACAGGAGTCGAGATACGTCCAAGAATACGTTTAACACGGATGAAATATTTTGTCTTGACGGATGGACGTGTGCGAGTAGCAACGGATGGATTGAGGAATTCTGCCAATCGCGCGCAAATATATTCTACATCGTGAGACAATCCAAGCCGATTCTAGATGATGACCGGAACGCATCAAAACATGGCAAGTTTCTATCGTCGTACATATCTGGCTTGGGCCGCATGTGGTGTGGTCGGCCTGAGCGCCTGCTCGGCCATTCCGACTTCCGGGCCCAGCCGGTCCCAAGTCAATAGCGCGGCCTCCGAAAGCAATCCGGCGGGAATTCAAATCGTCGATCTCACTGACGAAGTGGCGCGCAAACTTTTCGCCGAGCGCAAGCTCGGCGGTTTCGTCGATGTCCTGGGCGACGGGGCGCAATTCAGTCAGCGGCTCGGAGTCGGCGACAGTCTTTCCGTGTTGATCTGGGAGGCACCACCTGCAACGCTGTTTTCGGCAGGTGAAATGGACGCCAAGTCTGGTGCGACAGGCGGATCGCGCATGACGACGCTGCCGACCCAAACCGTCGATGGTGAGGGGAATATTCGTATCCCATTCATTGGTGCAGTAAAAGCTGCCGGGCGAACGCCGGCCCAGCTTGAGCAATACATCACGACTCGGCTTAAGGGCATCGCGCATGATCCCCAGGTGCTGGTAAAACTCGATCGCAACGAGACGTCATATGTCACGATTGTGGGGGATGTGGCCAGCAGCAACCGGATGCAGCTCAGCGCACGCGGCGAGCGCGTGCTCGATGCCTTGGCTTCCGCAGGTGGCGTCCGACAGCCGATCGACAAGATCACGATCCAGGTAACGCGGGGCAATGTCGTGGCGTCACTTCCGCTCGCGACCGTGATTCGCGATCCGCGTCAAAACGTACCGTTACGCGCGGGAGACGTGGTTACCGCGTTGTTCCAGCCTTACAGCTTTACGTCCCTGGGCGCGACGGGCAAGAATCAGGAAATCAACTTCGAAGCGCAGGGTATTACCCTGGCACAGGCGCTCGCGCGAGCCGGCGGCCTGGAAGACTCGCGTGCAGATGCGCAAGGCGTGTTTGTCTTTCGTTTCGAGGATGCTGGTGCGCTCGACTGGCAGTCCAAGCCGGTGCGCACCACGGCGGATAATAAGGTCCCTGTGATTTATCGGGTGAACTTGCGTGATCCAGGTTCGTTTTTTGTTGCCCAGAATTTCATGGTGGACAACAAGGATCTGATTTACGTATCAAATGCACCCGTTACGGAACTCCAGAAAATGTTGAATCTGGTGTTTACTGTTGCGTATCCGGTCGTGACCGGGGTGCAGTCGTTCAAGTGATTTGAGGGTTAAGGCATTTGATCGTTGGGTGTCGCGTTGGCAATATCGCCCAGTTCGATATGCAGAAATATTTGGTTGCGTATTCGCATGAACGTATATGCTGACTCATTGGCGATCTGAAGTACTTTTTTGAATTGCAGAGATAAACATGAAAACGGCAATCATTACTGGTATCACTGGGCAGGACGGGGCGTATCTGGCGCAATTGCTGCTGGAGAAGAATTATTTGGTTTACGGTACCTACCGTCGGACGAGTTCGGTAAATTTCTGGCGAATCGAGGAGCTCGGTATCGACTCGCATCCCAATCTGCGACTCGTCGAATACGATCTGACGGATCTGGGTGCGAGCATCAACTTGCTCAAGACGACCGGCGCCACCGAGGTTTACAACCTTGCAGCGCAAAGCTTTGTTGGGGTGTCTTTCGATCAACCATCCACGACGGCCGCGATTACCGGGCTTGGACCGCTGAACCTGCTCGAAGCGATCCGTATCGTCAACACTGATATTCGCTTCTACCAGGCCAGCACGTCCGAGATGTTCGGCAAGGTGCAGGCGATTCCGCAAATCGAATCGACGCCGTTCTATCCGCGTAGCCCGTATGGTGTTGCAAAGCTTTATGCACACTGGATTACAGTGAATTATCGGGAAAGCTACGACATCTTTGGCTGCAGCGGCATTCTTTTCAATCATGAATCGCCGCTCCGTGGGCGTGAATTCGTCACTCGCAAGATCACCGATAGCATCGCGAAGATCCATCTTGGCAAGCTTGATGTGCTGGAACTTGGCAATCTCGACGCGAAGCGCGACTGGGGGTTTGCCAAGGAGTATGTCGAGGGCATGTGGCGGATGCTCCAGGCGGACAAGCCCGATACCTACGTCTTGGCGACGAACCGGACGGAAACCGTGCGCGATTTTGTGACGATGGCGGCCAAGGCAACCGACATCGATCTCGCGTGGAGCGGCAGCGGTGCCGACGAAATCGGTACGTGCAAGAAGACGGGCAAGGTGATCGTGAAGATCAATCCGAAGTTCTATCGTCCCGCCGAGGTCGAACTGCTGATCGGCAATCCGGAGAAGGCTCACGCCGAACTTGGGTGGAAGCCGCAAACTTCTCTCGAGGCGCTTTGCCAGATGATGGTTGAAGCTGATATCCGCCGCAATAAAGCCGGCTTTTCCTTCTAACACTCATGGCGAAAGTCCTGATCACCGGGGTACGCGGCTTCACCGGCCGCTTCCTGTCGGATTTTCTCGTAGCGGCAGGCCATGAGGTATGTGGTTTTGGTCATCGGCAAGATACGGATTCGCCAACGACTCGCGTCGTCGACCTGCTGCATCGCTCCCAGGTCGAACAGGCCCTTGGGGAAATCAGGCCCGATGTCGTTGTGCACCTGGCAGCCATTGCGCTTGTAGCACATGGAGATGCACGCGCAATTTACGACACAAACGTAGTCGGTACCCGGAATCTGCTGGAGGCCATGTGCGCATCCGGATGCAGTCCGCGATCAGTGCTATTGGCCAGCAGCGCGAACGTTTATGGTAACTCGGATCGTGAAGTCTTGGACGAAGAGACGCCTGTCAGTCCCGCGAACGACTATGCCGTAAGCAAGGTCGCGATGGAGTTCATGGCAAGACTGTGGATGGACAAACTGCCCATTACCATCGTCCGGCCGTTCAACTATACCGGTGTTGGGCAATCGACTAGCTTTCTGCTGCCCAAAATCGTTGAACACTTTCGTGATCGGCGACCGGTAATCGAACTTGGCAATGTTGACGTTATTCGGGATTTCTCCGATGTCAGGTCGGTGGTCGCCGCCTATGCACGGCTGATTGACGGCAGTTTTGCGGGGCAAACATTCAATGTCTGTTCTGGGCATGGCTACGCGCTGCGCAAAGTGTTGGCCATGGCGGAACAAATTGCCGGCCACCATCTTGAGATTCGTGTCAATCCGCAATTTGTTCGCGCCAACGAAGTGCACAAGTTGATCGGTTCGAATGAGAAATTGCGTTTGGCCACCGGTTGGGAGCCGGGCTCCGACCTTGATAAGACGCTTGAGTGGATGCTCGAGGGAACGAATGTCAGGTAATGAGCCGATGGCTTTCCATCCCACCTCGCAGGCCGCCGGAGCATATGGTCGTGGCTTGCACGTGGAGGGTAGCGGCCGGAGGGATTTTTATCTCTGTATCCGGTACGTGCCCTCGTGGTTTCTCAACGGGTGCTGCCGGGTAGAGACGGGTTATACGGAATGAAGCACGATACTCCACTTAGACGATCTATCGAAATTCAGATCAGAGTGATTGGTGCGCTCTTGATGCGGGAAATCATTACGCGCTATGGAAGGCACAACGTTGGGTTCGTCTGGTTGTTTGGTGAGCCGATGATGTTTACGTTGGGTGTCATCGGATTGTGGACGGCTACTAAAACTGTTCACGGCTCGGGTCTGCCGATTGCTGCCTTCGCCCTGTCCGGTTATTCGTCAGTCCTGTTGTGGCGGAATTGCGTTAACCGATGCTGTCTCGCCATTCTCCCGAATCACAGCCTCCTGTTTCACCGGAACGTACGCGTGATCGACTTGTTCATTTCCCGGGCGATACTGGAGATTGCGGGCGCGACAATCTCGATATTCACGTTGACGATATTATTTGTGACGCTCGGCATCATGTCGATGCCAAGTGACATCAGTTTGATTCTCATGGGTTGGTTTCTGCTTGCATTCTTTGCAATCGGACTTGGATTTGCGATTGGAGCATTGAGTGAGCGTAGCGAGATGTCGGAACGGATCTGGCATACGGTTTCTTATCTGCTGTTCGCGCTTTCCGGTGCGCTATTTATGGTCGACTGGTTGCCGAAGAAAATGCAGCAGTATGTATTGTTTTTGCCCATGGTGCATGGAGTGGAAATGATGCGGGCCGGCTATTTCGGTGATCTCGTCAAACCGCATTACAGCGTGTCCTACGTTGTGATATTCGATGCCATTTTAATGCTCGTCGGCCTGTTTCTGGTGGCCGAAACAGGCAAGCGAGTCGAACCTGAATGATTGCACTGGAAAACGTCACTAAGGTCTATCGGACCCGCCAGGGTTCGCGCGCAGTTCTCGATCGCATCAACCTGAAGGTTGAGCGCGGAGAGAAAATCGGTATTCTCGGACGCAACGGCGCCGGTAAGTCGACCATGATCAGGATGGTTAGTGGTGCAGAACCGCCGACCAGCGGGATGGTTCGACGTGGCATGAGCGTATCATGGCCGCTGGCATTTGCAGGAGCCTTCCAGGGCAGTCTGACCGGCTTGGATAATCTGCGTTTCATTTGTCGGGTATATGGCGCCGATTCGAAGGCGGCCGAGCCGTTTGTTCAGGAGTTTTCCGAACTGGGTTATTACCTGAGAGAACCTGTCAAGACGTACTCGGCAGGTATGCGTGCTCGTCTGGCGTTTGCGTTATCGATGGCTATCGAATTCGACTGCTTCCTGATTGATGAAATCATTGCTGTCGGTGACAGCAGGTTTCATGCAAAATGTCACGCCGAGCTCTTTGAAAAGCGGAGTGATCGGGCGTTGATTATCGTTAGTCACGATGCCGGATACATTCGAGAGCATTGTGATCGTGCCGCGGTTCTCGTTCAAGGGAAGTTGCATCAATTCGATCATGTCGGCGAAGCCTACGAATTTTACCAGGCTAGTTCTAATTAATTTAATATTTAACCTTCGAATTTGATCTTTTTGTGATGTGGAAAACGGTGCGGTTGCATCTTCTCCAGTTGCTCGCCGTTCGCTACCACGAGGCTTGGGTGAAACACGCCCGCCAAGGCATTGCGTCGTTGCGCGTCCAACCGGAACCGCAGCGCAGGGGCAGGTGGTTGCTCGTCGATGTCTCGATCTTCGCCATGCATGACGCGGGAACAGGCATTCAGCGCGTTGTCCGCTCCGTCGCTATCGAATTGTTGCGGGCCCCCCCGGATGGCTTTGAGGTTAAGCTGGTCAGAGCCACGCGCAAGCTGGGCTATCGCCATGTCGAGCTTCAGTGCCCGGTTGGAGACGACGATCGATTGCAAATGCGGACGCTCGATCTTCCGGTAAATGTTCAATGCGGCGACATTTTTCTCGGCCTGGACTTCAGTAGCCGGATCATCCCGGCGAGATTGCGTGAATTATTGTCTTGGCGACAGATCGGAGTAAAGTGCGTATTTGTCGTCTATGATCTGATTCCGGCCCTATATCCGCAGTGGTTCACGAAGAAAGGTAGAAATAGTTATCAAAGGTGGCTGAGGTCAATTTCGATTCACGCCGATATGCTTTGCTGTATTTCGAATGCAGTAGCGGATGATGCTCGTCATTGGATTTCATCGAGATTCGGCATTGACGACGACGAAATTAATTTTCGCTGGTTCTATCTTGGCACGTCATTCGGTGAGGAGGTAATCGAGCCGATTCAGCCGGCGGTCGTGCGAGGCAGCGGAAGTGAAGCCGCGCTCGCGAGATCCTTGTTGATGGTCGGCACCGTCGAGCCGAGAAAGGGACATGACCAAGTGCTGGGCGCTGTGGAGGAGTTGTGGCGGCGAGGATTCGATGTCGTACTGGTCGTGGCGGGGCGACAGGGCTGGAATGTCGAATCGTTTGCCGCACGTCTGCGTGCGCATCCCGAGAACGGCAAGCGGATCATCTGGTTGGAGGATGTCAGCGACGGCCAGTTGGGATGGCTCTACAAGAATCTGGGTGGACTGGTGATGGCGTCGATGGCGGAGGGATTTGGCCTGCCCCTCGTCGAGGCGATGCATTACGGAATGCCAATCTTGGCGCGGGATCTGCCGGTGTTCAGAGAAATTGCCGGAGAGTCAGCATCGTATTTTTGCGACGACAATCCGATTCAGTTCGCGGATCGAATACTCGAATGGATGAATGATTCAGAATCGGAAAGAGCGCCCGCGACTGACCGAATGAGGTTGCTCAACTGGCGGGAGAGCACGAATTGGCTGATCAGGCATCTGAACGAACTGGCTTGACTGGCAGGCCTTGTCCTGGCCAATGGCATGGTTGGCCGGGGCAACCCCCCGGGGGGAAATTTATTGCGTGTTGCCTTTCCGCAGGCGCCCGGCGTGAGTGTCGTCGCGCCAATCGCGAGATCTAGCTTGACTAGGCCGGCCGATAGCCTTCGCCGGGGTGGCGACGATTAGGCAACGAACGGCAGCGGGGCCGACACGAGGTTGTTTCGCGAGCGCAGGTGCCCGACCTCGACGTGACGTATCGCCTGACGGCAATCGAAGCACATTCAACAATCTTTCGCCGAAATTTAACGATTTTGGCGTCGTCGTCGCGCCGACACAATTATTGCGAGATTTTGCTGATATTCTTCGTCTATTGCGACGTAAAATCTTCAAAATCGCTCGATTCGTTCGTTCGGGTGCAGGCATGTGTTCAGACAAATGAAAATTTGTGAAGTGAGCCCGATTGCGCCCTCGTCACAG
Organism: Burkholderia lata; assembly: GCF_902499335.1. GTDB lineage: Bacteria > Pseudomonadota > Gammaproteobacteria > Burkholderiales > Burkholderiaceae > Burkholderia > Burkholderia lata_B. Next base: position 232,139 of record NZ_CABVQK010000010.1, read on the forward strand.
GCCAGCCTGGAAGGGAGTCGAGTTTGCCGAGAGTGGCTCGGGGCGGACGTTCCCGTTTGGTGCGGTTGGCCATGAGCATCCGACCGGGCAGGTCATCGGTCGGTCCGTACACGTAGCGATTCAGCTCCGCGAAGCTCATACTTTGGTGACTCACGCCAAAGATGGGCCCCCCGGGGGAAAGATGGGTTGTGTTAGTCAGAACATGTGAAGGGGAAACATGAAGAATCCTTATTCCGGTAAACCGGACTACGCTTTCTGGAAACGATCGGTGTCCAGCCTGAACATCGGTGAAGTGGATCCGGTAGTGTCGGCGCCGTTCCCGATCAATCTCGGGGACAAGATCGCGACGGCAGGGAGTTGTTTCGCCCAGCACATATCGAGAACGTTGACCTCGGAAGGTTACGACTATCTGGTGACGGAGAGTGCCCCGCGCTCCACTGCTGCGGTTGACGACGGATACGGTGTATTCCCGGCTCGCTTCGGCAATATCTACACCGTGCGTCAGCTTCTGCAGTTATTCCTCCGGGCTTACGGCTTGTTCCATCCGGTCGATTCAGTATGGTGGCGGGCAGATGGTCGCGCGGTCGATCCGTTTCGCCCGCGGGTACAGGAGTCTGGATTTGCCAGTCGTGGAGAGGTTGAATCCGATCGTATTGAACACTTCAAGGCGGTGCGCGAAATGTTCGAGCGCGCAAACGTTTTTGTGTTTACGTTGGGGTTGACGGAGGGATGGGTCTCGGATGTCGATGGTGCTGTCTTCCCGATCGCTCCCGGTGTGGTTGCCAATCCGGATGCGGGGGATTCGATTTCATTCCGGAATTTTACGGTTCGGGAGATGGAAGAGGATTTGACCAAGTTCATCTCGCTGCTGCGGGGCGTCAATCCAGCCATCAAGATCATCCTGACCGTTTCGCCGGTCGCTTTGGTCGCAACCTATGAAGCGCGCCATGTGCTGGTTTCGACCTGCTATAGCAAGTCGGCGTTGCGTGTTGTTGCCGAGGACGCGTCGCGCTGCCATTCAAATGTGGCCTATTTCCCCTCGTATGAAATCATAACCGGGGCATATGCTCGTTCGTCATATTTCGAGGACGATCTCCGGGAAGTACGGCCAGAGGGAGTGGCGCACGTGATGCGCCTGTTCAAGCGTCACTACCTTGGCGGTACCGACACAACGGTTTTCGATGCCGCGGCACCTTCCGCTCGGCCCGCAGATTTTCGCCCGGATCATGCGGCATTCACGACGGCGGGCGGGACATCAACCGCGGAGCACATGAAACAGCTTCAGAATATTATTTGTGATGAAGAAGTCCTTGATCAGGACTTCGGCAACTAATCCCCGAAACGACAGGCGAATCATGAAAATCTCTCTTGTAGGTATCTGTCAAGTCGTGGGAATGGCCGCCTATTTGCGAAAGCAATTTCCCGTGGTAGAAGTATCTAGTTATCATGTGCAGCCAACGTCAAATAGAAACGAAATAATCAACCATCTGAAAGACTCGGATTTGATTATTTCGCAAATCCTGCCAGATCACGGCATGGAAGAATTTTCGAAAGATGCGCTGCGGGAAATTGCGAGGGATGTCGTAATTATCCCGCCATTGGTGTTCAGCGGTTTTCATCCCGATATGATCATCATTCCGCATCGCGGGGTACCACTGAATTCTCCGATCGAGGTCTATCACTCCAGAATTATTGCGGCTGCCTATACGCTTGGTTTGCCTGATACGCAGGCGGCAAATATTGCCAATGCGTTGATATTTAACCGCCTCGGTTACTTTCATCACTTCAATGCAGCCAAGGAAGTATTCTTTGAGCTGTTGCGCCCCTATCAGCTCGAAGAGTTCGCGCGTTCACGCTGGGACGACTGGATTTCGCGCGGTGCATTCATGCATACACCGAATCACCCGAGCGTCGCTATTCTCGGTGAGTTTGCACTGCATGCCGCCAAAACAGCAGGCCTTGAGCCTGGTTCGCCGGTCGAAGGCGAGATCGACGATATCTTCGACGATCAGCATGGTTGCCCGGTATACCCCGAAATTGGGCGTTATCTTGGAGTGCAGGGAGCCGACCGTTTTCGTACTTACAAGCGAGCGGCCAATAGCGAGGCGGAGAGATACATGGACATCCATCGCTTTGCGAAAAATGCGTACGAGATCTATCGTTCGCTGGAGCGTGATGAGCTTCTCGTCGACTCCTCGATCCGCTTCGCCCGGAAAGTCATACAGGACCTGATTTCCGACTCACGCTCTTGAGTGGTGCTGGTAGGGCAGGCGTCGAGTTGCGGTCGGTGTCGCATGCCGGCCGCTTGATCCGCTCGAACCCAATGGTGGATCACGCGCTTGACGAGGCGCTGGCGCAAACCAGCACGCAGCTATGCCGATTGTCCGTGACCGCTTCCGCAGCCGACGCGATTGGCGAACGATGCATCTTTTCGGTAGTCTACGACTGTATTCGGCGGGCGTACTCGAAGAGGCCATACAAGGCATGTACCGAGACCGATGCCGATATTTGCTGGATTCTCGGACCTGCGTGCTGAACTCCCTATGAAACATGTTGGATCGGTTGTGGCCGTGATGGTTGGCCTGTCTGCTTTCGCTGCAAAGAATGCGGTCGCGCAGGTAGTTGATGTGCCCGGTCCAGAGATGGTTGCGGGTACGGATCGAAAGCACGGCGGCCGCGAAGATGCCATCTGCGATGCGACAGGAAAAGAGGACTCGACTGCCTGTCTCGAAAAAAAGATGCGCGGCCTGATCGGTGGAGGCCGCGTCAAGGTAACCGGCAAATACTTGATTGAGCGACAGTTGGTTGTCCCACCCGGTGTTTCACTCGAGGGTGAGTGCGCAACGCCGGGAACCAACGGCAGCAATTCGATCGTCGAATATGCTAACTCGCGTTGTGGTGTGATGAGTGTGAGTCCCACGGCGACAATTGTCTTGTCTTCCGGTGCGAGTATTCGGGCAATGCAGATTTTTCGCGCAGGGATGACGTTCCCTGCGCCCGATAGCAAATCGTACGCAGGAACGGCAATTACGATCGGCGGCGATGACGCCGCGGTGGATCGCGTCACGATTCTCGGATTCGACCGAGCTGTGTATGATGCGGGCTATCAGCGGCCATTGATCAATTCGCTGTACGGCGATAATAACAATGGCATCGAGCTCACGCGTGTGTACGATGTCGCTCGAATTGCCAACTGCCATATGTGGCCTTTCGCAACGATTGCATCATCGGGAGGCCCATTGCGCAATCGGCGGTCGGGCATTGCGTATAATTTTCACGATACCGTTGATGGTCCAGTTCTCGTCAATAATTTCTCGTACGGCTACAAAATATCGTTTCGCTTTGCGAATGTCAGTACAGTTAGTGCGGTCAACAACTTTGCGGATAACGTCGAGCAGTCTTCTGATTCTGAGGGGTGGCGATTTGACGGAAATCTGAATGGATTTTCAGGAATGGGAAATGTTTCCTGGAGTCAGGCTGTTGGGGTGCGTATTAATTTGAATCCCAGTCAAATCGTTGATTTATCTGGGATGCGATTTAATCATAATTCGACGCATATTTACGTTGAAAGTGGAAGCGTGAAGGTGTACGGGGCAGAGTTTTTCAATGCCAAAAAAATATTGGTGATTCGGGGCCCGGATTCAATTGTTATGTTCGATAGGAATACGTTGGCGAATAACGATGTCAGTATTTCTGCGCTTGTTTCGACAGAAAATGTTAATATCGGGCCGGATAACCTAAATTTAACGGGTAAGCAGGAAGGGGGGCTCTCCTCTGGGGGGCTAAAAATACCCGAACTGATATCGCGCGAAATTTTGAATATTCCGTCAAATGGTGAGGTATTTATGGTGAAGGGGGCCGCCGGATTGCGGTATCTCGGCGGCGGTTGGGCAGGACGGACGATCACGCTGATATTTCGCGATGCGTTGACGGTTTATTCGGGTGACGGCCGTGATTCGCTGTTTGTGGACAACGGCGGCAAATTTCAGGCGAATCGCAACGCTGTGCTGGTACTGGTTCATGATGGGGCGCGCTGGATCCAGGCGGCCGGAGCTGGAGCACGACCCGAGGCGATGCCTCAGGCAACGGTCGCAACTCTACCCGCATGCGGCCAGTCATCGATCGGCTCAACTTACTTGGTGACCGACGCAGCGATGCCGCAATACGCGAAGCCGTTAACGGGCAGCGGTACAACGACTGTGCTGGCGGTGTGTGACGGGGCGAAGTGGGCTGCGCATTGACGTGGCGTCGTCCTGCATTCTCGCTGGATACCGCGATCAGGTTTTTCATTGTGACGGCGCTAGTGACTACTCTTGAGAGATTTGCCGATAGAGTTCGATCGTCCGATCTGCGCAGCGCTTCCAGGTGAAGCGGCTGGCCACCGACAAGCCCGCGGACACTGCGGTTCGCCGCCACTCGTCGTCAAGGAGGATTTTTGCGATGCCTTGCTTCAACGCTTCGGTATCGTCGGGGTCCACAAGCCACGCTGCGCCGCCGGCGACCTCGGGGAGGGATGAGCGATTCGAAGTCAAGGTCGGGATGCCGCTGGCGAGCGCCTCGAGGACAGGGAGTCCAAATCCCTCGTAAATCGACGGGTACAGGAAGGCGCGTGCACCGGAGTAAAGGAGCGGAAGCGCCGATTCGGGAACAAACCCGAGATAGCGGAGCCATCCGTCGCGCTGGTAGGTCTCGATGCGAGAATGTAGCGCGTCACTCAACCAGCCTTTGCTGCCTGCCAACACCAGCGGGTAGTGCCGTCGTACGTCGTCGGGGAGGCTGGAGTAGGCATCGAGCAGGTAATCAATTCGCTTGCGCGGTTCCAGCGTTGATACGCACAGTGAATATGATCCGAACCTAAGTCCGGTTGAACCCAGGTAGTTTTGCAGATCGCTGTTGTCACGAGGGTGGAAATCGGTCGCCACGCCGAGTGGAATCGATGTAACGCGATGGTCCGGCCATCCGAAGTAGTCGATGACTTCCTTTCGTGTGGCTTCGGAGTCCGTGACCAGGTGTTGTGCTCTGTTGAGCGTAGAATCAAACCGGTTTTCGAAATCGGCGAGTCGTTCGCGGGGGTGTGCCTCGGGATACCTGAATACCGACAAATCGTGAATGGTCGAGATTCCGGAGTCGGCCAGATCCGGAAGAAAGTAATTGGGCGAGTGAAACAGGAACTGTCTTGCCTGACGGTTCAGTCGCCAGCGCCGGAACTTCCGTGCCGTTTGAGCAAGCACCCCTTTTCGGTGTCGAGTTTGAACGAGATTGCTTAACAGTACGTTCGGGTTCTCGATCCAACGATTCTGGAGAAAGAATTTCAGCTCAGCGAAATTCGATGAATCTGCCAGGTAATGATTGGCTAACTCATACGTGTAACGACCGATGCCGGTGAGAGGTGGTGTAATGGCGTCGACGCAGAAGGCAATTTTCATGAATTCGCGATAGTGGCAAGACAACCTTGGGCGAGGTGCGCCATATCCAGTCAAAGTTGGGCGACACCGTGATGGAGTCCATCTCGATGTCGCGGTTGATGAGTCGTGTATCAGCCTGTCACGTCAGGTCTTGCCGCGCATGAGCAGCAAGCCAACCCGGAGGCGTTCGCAACCGGCTGAAATACAGTGATGCTTAACTGATCGACTCGGTGTTTGACATGTGGCGACTGGCGTGATCTCGTGAAAATTCGATAATGCATGCCAGTGCTTCGGCGGCGTCTTCATACGCGAACCACACCGGAAGCCCGTGTTCTGCGGGCAGTCCCCTGAGTTTTGCCTGAGGCAAGACTACTGGCACCCTGATGTCTAGGTTCTGGCGTATCACGCTGCTCAGATCGCCATTGCTCTCGGTAATCCAGATCAACGAGAACTCTCGGAGTTGCGTCGGAGTGATCCATTCATGGTGTGTGAAGACAGGGCGAATTTCTTCGGCGAGACATTCATGGGTGGCTTCGACAATCGTGGCAAACGACTGGTCGAATCTGTCTCCGATGCACAGAATCCGCGCTGCCGGGCCGGGTGTTCGAGAATGATCGATCGAAAGCCTGTAGATATGAACGAGGCGCGAAACTTGCATCTCGAAGGCATTGAACCGCATGGCTTCCTGCGCATTGACGCCGAGCAGGGTACGCAATTCCGGAGAGCGCGCCATTTCTTCTATGCAATGGGCGAGGTCGCTTGCGTTGCCGGGTTCGAAGGTCAAACCGGTGACACTATGTTTGACAAGTTCCGGCATGCCGCCGATTCGCGATGCAATGACCGGTATTCCGGAGCACATGGCTTCCGTGATCGAGACCGGCTGATTTTCAGGCCAGATCGACGGAAGAACCAGCACGTCGGTATTTTCATAAACGGAAGTCATCTGTTCATTCGGGATTTTCCCCCAGAATGTCACGAGATCCTTGCAGCCATTGCTGGTAACCAAGCGTTCGTATTCTTCACGCTGCTCGCCTTCGCCGATCAGATTGACGTGAACGTTGACATGGTTCTTGACGATCGCGAGCGCGTTTAGCAGGGTGGCGGCGCCCTTGTGCTTGCCGAAGTAACCAACAAAGGTAAAGCGCACGGCAGGTGCTGCGCGTCTTTCGATATTGGAAAAGCGTTGGAAGTCGACGCCATTCCAGTTGACGTGCATCTTCTCCGCCGGGAAGCCAGCCTTCAAGTAGGAGTTTGCCAAATGGGCCGAAGGGGAGATGAAGGCGTCGACGCTGTCGAACAAGATCCGGAAATGCCCTTGGCGAAGCCGGATCGGTATGTTTCTGCCACGTCCGTCGTCTAGTGGGCCGTGGCATCGCGTGCAGGCCGTGAAGTCATCACAAAGCTGCCCATCCTCAAGCATTGCCGTATTCTTGAGGCAATATCCCCAATGATCATGGAGCGTGACGACACAAAACGCACCGGCATCCTTAGCGATCCGGAGAATGCGCGTCGACAGTCCGATCAGATTATGTCCATGCACCACATCGGGCTTGAAGCGCTCGATGACCGCACGAAAATTGTCTTCAACTTCCGGGTGGTTGAAGCTGAGCAGGTTGATCTGGAAATCTTCGCCGGTCAGCCGATTACGGTGGACCGTGATTCCATCTAGTTCGTCGGTGCGTAAGCTATGTCGGGGGTAACCTTCGCGAATGTCCCCGCAAAACACTTCGACTTCATGTCCGGCGTGTTTCAACATGACCGCTTGCTGGTGCGCGATCAGTTCGGCGCCACCGATGAACTTCGGCGGATAGACGTTTGAGCAGATAAGTATCTTCATCGCAATTCAGTGATCGGCTTTCAGGGTGTCCACGATCGAGAAAACGACGTGCTTTCTTGAGTCACCATCACCGAGCGACACGATATCGCCTGTCGGTTCCGGATTTCGGCGGTCGTTGGAAACGACGGACATGCGATCGTTTTGAAAGACCGCGTGCCGTTGCAGCCTGATCATGTTCGGCAAGTTCGTCTCGAGATAAACGGCGAGCGGCTGCTTCGTCGCGTATGCATGGGCGATGTCGAGGGCTTGAGCGACAAGGCGCTCATCATCGGACACGACCAGTATCGAATCCGGATAGGGGCCCCGGACATCGAGTTCTTCAAGCACGAGCGGAAGCGAAATATCGATCGGTCCACTGATGCGGATGACGTGGTCGTCACCCGGTCGGACGTCGTGCGATTTGTCGTCCGGGTTGAACGCGAATACTGCGCGCCCATCGGGTACCTGTATCAACGCGTCTACCTGCTTGTCGGTCACGATGAGCGTACTACCAAGCGAGACCCGCTTGAAAAGAGCATTCAGGAAGATACGCGATGCGGTGCTGATGCCGTAGTCACGAATGAGCGACAGCGATTCACCAATGGCCGCCTGCACGCAGTCATCGTCGGTATCTTCGTGCTCGGTATCCGTCGATTCGTCGAGTATCTCGAGAAAGCCGGACGTGTATTCCTGCCAGTTCTTGATGGCACGTTTACCGGCCTGCTCAGTCAGACGTTGCATCAGTCCCCGATCACTGCCCGCCTTGAACAAGGCATCCGCGATGTGGCCGGGTGTTGTCATATCTGCCGTCAGGCAGCCGCCGTCGCTCGCGAGCTCACGCATCACGCCATCCGAGTGGCAAATGCAGGGCTTGCCGTGCCACAGACTTTCCATGATGGGCATGCCGAAACCTTCGATTTCGGAGGCGTAGATCGTCAGTGTCGAATCGGAGTAGGCCCTACGCAAGATGTCGTCGTCGACGATACCGAGCCATTTCGCACGAGGCTCGGATTGGCAGAATGCCGTCATCTCGTCGGCAATGTCCTGAGCCCCTGCATATCGATTCCCGATAAACGTGATTTCCCAGTCAAAATCAGGATGGTCCTTCGCTAGTATTCGCAGGGCCGAAAGTATTTTCCTGTGCCCCTTTCTGGGTTCCAGCGTCGAGACGCAGAGAATGCGCGTCGGCCCTTCGGACGACGAGTTGACCGCGGTGACAACTCGGGACGTACCACCGAACTCGCCGGGCAGGGCGTTGACACGGACCCGCGACCCGGCGAGATCGTTCGCTTTCCAGAATGTATCGAGGCAGTCGCCCGAGAATTGGGAAATGGGAACGACCACGTCACAATGCGAGATGCCTCGCATGTAGTCCGCATGGTTCTCGCGAATGGCAGAGTCCTTGACGTAGTCGGGGCGGAGCACGGGGATCGCATCATAGAAGATGGCCGCCGTCCGGATGCCGTTCTGCATGCAGAACTTTCGAATGTTGACGCCGTTCTTCTCGAATATGGTTTCAGTCAGAAGAAGCCACGTATTGTTGCCGCGATAAAGATCCGAACGGTCGCTCAGCAGTGTGCGTTTGCCCGCCGGAGAGCGCGGCAAGGCATTCCCCGCGACCGGGCCATTGTATTGCGACAACTGCTTGTACTCATGCTCCGTCGGGAACACATACTGTTTGATGCTTGGATCCCACATAACGAAGACAGGATCCACAAAATGTTGTAGCTCGCGACTGAGTCGTCGGGTAACACGAATGACGCCGGAGTTGGCCGGGTCAATCGCGGCGTTGCTCACGTCGATCAAGACCTTCCTGCGGGCGTGACCGAGGTCACGGATGAGGTCGACATATTGCCCGATGACACGCCGCCAGCGGAAATCCCGATGAAACACCGTCCTCTCCGGCCAGTGATCGGCGGCAACGACGTCGGCGGAATCGCGCAGATAGGCGAGTTTGTCCACCATCTCGGTTGTATTCGCACACAGGTACCACGGGTGAACAACGACCTCGGGGTGGGCGGCGACATTGAAAACCAGTGTGGGCTTGTTCAACCATTGCATCTCCGCAAGTGGAAGATTGAATCCTTCCCAGGTCGACACGGAAATACCGACGTCACAGGCGTTCATCAGATCCTGCAGTTGCAGATCGCTCGGGAAGCCGACTGGGTGCACGTGATCTCGTGTAGACGCGGGGCATTCAAACTGCTGGGGGTCGGCCAGCACGAAGATGTTGTGGTCGATGTTCCGTTGCGACAGCTCGGTAGAGATGTCGAATACGCATTCGGAATTCTTGTAGCAGCCGGGTTCCCAGCGCCCCAAGTTGATGACGTTCAGTTTTTTACCTTTCGAGGCATCGAGGATCGGCGACGCCAGCGATTCGGAATTCTGGGCCGCATCGTCCCAGATCGCGTCTGTCATGTGATCCGCACCGAGCAGGATCGTTTTGGATGACACCGAGGGGGCGTCGATCGCGGATTGCGATGTCGCGATGAATTGGCTGATCGGCGAAATCCTGGTCAGACTAGGCAAGTGCTTCTTGCGCAGTTCCTTCAGGTAAAGCTGAATCTCACGAGCGTGCCCCTCGAATCCGTCGAGCGGGACGGAGCCGCAATCGATGAAGAGGGTCCGGCAGTTATGCTTTTCGAGAACCGGAATCGTTGAGAAAAATGGCCAGCCACCGATAATTGCGACGTCAGGTTTCGATTTCCAGAACAGCTCGTCCCATGCCCTGTTGATCCACTTTGACGTAAAAGTGTCTAGCTGGATGTAGGCCTCGGCACCATCCGGAATTCGATAGATTTGATCGGCGGCATTTTTCACCACGGACTCGTTGAAGTTGTTCGCAATCACAGTAACGTGGTGTCCCTGCTTGCGAAGATTCTCAGCGAGAATCAGGAGTAGTCGATCGACGCCAAAGCGAAACAGAAGCCGTTCATTGCAAATCAAAATATTCATGATCGTTTATGCCTTTTTTTGCGCTTTTTTATCGATGACTGCGTAGTCTTGTGGGCCCGCGTGCACATCATGTGACGTATCTCGAGGAATCTGCCAAGTCGCCCCCTCATTCGCGTGACCGACCGTCGCAGAGATTTTCGTCAACGTGTCGTCCAGCGCCTGCTTGAACGAATCCAGTTGTCGTGCGATGACAAGCAGTTGGGCCTGATCGGTGGAGCCGCTCGATTCGCGGAAGTTGTTCGTTCGATGTACGCTTTGCTCGATGCGACTGATCCTGTTTTCGAGCGCACGGAGGCGTTCGTCGTACATGATCCACTGAGGTTGTTCCGCGGAGCGTTTGCGCTCCTTGGCGATGTGGTCGACGTTCGACCGGAGTACGTCGACTGCCTGTTGCAACATTTCAATCTCTGAATCGCGAACTCCGTTGTTTTCCGCGATGAAATCCAGCAAGGTTGTAAGTGACCGGTCGTGTGTCGCCGATGCGCTGCTGACGTCGCCTTCAGACAAGCTAGGCTTTTCCGTGCGTGTAGATTGCACGCTTGAGGCCGGGCCGGAAGTGCCGTGTGCGCTCGGCTGTGGGGTGTCGGCTACGGCGGAAACGACGCGGGCGGTGTCGAATATGTCTTGGCGGAGAAGATCGATTTCGCGCTTCAGCTCGAGGGCGAAGGCTTGACTTGTTTTCCTGCTGTCGTCGATGGCGCTGAAGACGACGCGATGGATGTCGTCCGAGCGCTTTGCGCTGTCCTCGAGTTGGACGAGTCGCGCGAGATGATCATGATCCGATTGCACTTTCTTCTCGAGCTTCCGGATTCGTTCGTCGTAGGCGATCCACGGAGAGCGCTTGGCCGATTCGGCAATCAATTTGGATGTAGCATCGATGCTCCCCTGCAGGGACGTGATCGCGTCACGTGCAATACAGGCCTGGATATTCGAGATTTGATCGCGCTCCCCGATGGCAATCAGGATCCGCTGGAATGCGGAATCTGCGGCTGCGGCGCGGGCATTGGTATTCGCGATGAAGGTGCTATTGGCCAGCTTAGCCAATTTCGCGACGCGATATGTACGATAGTGAACGATGAACGGGAAAGCGATCCAGCGAATCACGGGGATTGCCTCCAGCGTTTCCACTACGCTCGCGTAGGCGAAATCGTGGAGAATGGTCGCGGCCTCCCGTCCTTCGCGACTTGCGCGTAAATTCTGAATGATCTTGACCTTTGAGATGCCAGACCGGATCTGATTCAGGTAGTCACGGAGGCCTTGGGTGTCCGGTTCACGCCTCAAGATGATGCGATAGGCTGAGCGGACGAACCCCTCGTCTTCATACTGCTGGAGCGTCGTCGCGGAAAACTGGATTGGCTTTTTGCCCGAGGCCGATGGCCCGAGCTTGCTTTTAAATCGGCGGCCGATTACAGGAAGATTCGAGAGAAACAGACGTCGTTTCGCATGCCGTATTCCTGCGAGTTGCGTGCCGAGTAGTTTCCGTTCCTGCGATGCCCAGATGTGAAGAAGGACTTCGAGTTGGGAGTCGCCCGACCGGAGTTGTTCGAGCAGATGCTCGAGGCCAGCTTCATCGGGCTCCCGGTGCAGGAGATGGGTGAACAACCGGTGAAGGAAGCGTTCGTGGCTTTCGTCGAAGAAGTCGACGAAACTTGGATAAGTGGGCAGTGCAGGGTAGGCGAGATCGAACCGGGCGGGAATGGATACACTGGGCAACGGCGGCAGCGGATGCGGCTCGAGCGTGGCGTGATGGTGTGTGCCGCCTGACGCATGAACGGCGCCGCGCAACTCGATGGCAATCTGCTTGATGCGCTCGATATCGGGTGCGATCGAATCCGGGCCGCCGGTATGCACCTGCGTCGGATCGACCGCCTTCTCGAGTTTGGATTGCAGGACTCGGTTGGCTTGCTTCGCAACTACCTGTCGGATTCGGTTCTTGAAGTGAGCGATTTCAGTGGGCTGCATGGTTTTGAACCTTCTTGAAGGTAATTGCCGAATTAAAAATCGTGAACTTCCTGCCTGCCATCTGCCGTGCCGATGAGGGGGCTAGAGCGAAATTCCGATTGTCGCGATTCGGGGAAATATCGCGCGATGATCGGAGTTTCGTTGTGGAAATATGTTCTCGGCCGTGTAAGCAAGTCATTGAGTAAGCTCGGCGGGAGCGTACGTACCGCATTGCCATCCAGCGAGGAGGCGACTTCGAATTTTGGGTGCCGAAAGATTGATTGCCGGAAAGACACAACCGACTACTTTGCAGATAAAGCTCGCGCATTACCGCTTCCGCAAGCCAAGAGATGCCTCTCCGCCGTTCTTTTCGTAGGATGGCGCAGGCTCTGAACTGCCTGCGTCATCGTGTTTAAATGGCTCGCTATATTAGCAGCTCTCCGAGAATATGGTGTCGCAACAGATCAATCATGATGTTCGCGAATTCCCGCGAGCAACAGGCTCAAAATTCCCCATGCAATCATTCCGAGTGCGATTGCCTCGAATATCGATCTGATGCGCTTGGGCTCGGTTGCGACGTCAGGGGTATTCGGTTGAACCAGCCGAGCTAGGTAAAGTTGCTTTCGCTCTGCCTCGCTGCGGGCATTTTCCAGTGCGGAGATGGTCGAGGCAAGTTGCTTATTGGCCACTTCCGAATCCAGTTGCAACTTCGTATAGGCGACATTTTTTGCCGACAACGAGCTCTTGTTGCCAGTGACATCTCCGGTGGAGTCGTGGATCTGCTTCTGCAGCATGGCGATATTTTGCGTCAGCACCGGAATCTGAGGGTTCTTCGGCGCGATGGACTGCAGTTGCACAAGTTGGGTCTGAGCGCTGAACAACTCCGTTTGCAGCTTCGTGATTTGCTGAAGTTGCAAGGCTGACTGCTTTTCAGGGTCGAAAACCGCGTTCCCGTTTCGATATGCCGCCAGATTGACTGCGGCTGCCTTGGCTCGATCTGCGGCTTCGTCGACCTGGCGTTGGGCAAATCGCACAGTGTCGTCCGCGGCACGCTTGTTCATCTCGTTGATCAGGCGTTCGCTTATCTCCAGAAGCTTCTTATTGATGTCGGCGGCCTCATTGGCGGTATAGGCGCGCACCTGCAGTGTCGCGATGCCGGATGCGGAATCCAGATTCACTGACACAATGTGCTTGCCGTAGTATCTCCACAGCGATTCGAAGCTGCCGTCGAGGCTTGCGTGGAACCTGCTAAAGATATCGCCCTGTGTAGAGTAGGCGGTTGCGATACTGCTGTTGGTGTTGAGTTCGTGAAGCGCATCACGCGACTGGATATAGTCGATGACGGAGTAAGCATCGTCCGGCGTGCGGGAAAAGGCAGCCCCTTGCAGCAGGGCGCCCATGACGCTGCTGGAGCTCTGACGAGATGCACTTCTTACAATAAAGCGCGACTCAGAGACATACACATCGGAGGCGATCAGGCCGTAGTAGACGATCGCAATGATAGTCGGAACGATGACCGAGATTACAAACAGCCGATTCATGCGCTTAAATCTATCGATCAGGCTGTGCTTGGCTGACGTCGACTGATTGTTCGTTGCAGTGTTGCTAGAGATCTGTTCCAACTCTTTTCCGCAGGAATGTGGTGCCCTCACTTCGTTGCCAGCATCGTTGTCTGGCGGAGGGCGAATCAGAAATCCGGGGTGCTGTTCAGGCTGGGCGCAGACTGCCTAGTGCGCATCCCGGGACGTACAATCATGTACCGTTCCTGGCTCTTCGTACTACAGGCCGGAGCGGGGTCGCGATCTTGCTGTCCATGTCACGCTGAGTTCCGCGGGACGGCTGCGCGCGAAATTATAGCTGCGTTGAGTGCACGATATCACTCGTAGCTGACACTTTTGTGTTCTATTGTGCGGTGGCGTTCAACAGGGGGCGAATTCGCTGTGATGTGGCTGCACATAACAGAAAGTTTGTGACTATATCCACATGGTGTGTAATCGTCGCTCCGCTGGCGGGCCATTTGCTGTCGCTCGCGCTCCATGTGGGTGCTATCGAAAATTGACGGCACTCAAAATTATTCCGGCCAATTGTCTGATTTGAAAAATAAAAAACAAGCAGGGTTGGATTTGGCTCGAGTGCGGGCGCGCGGCGACCCGGGAGGGGGGGCGTTTGCCTCACGTGCTCGAGCGCGCAGGCGGGGCGTGCCGGGGCAATTGCCGGCGTGACGGAAGGCACCTCGACCGGGACGTTGTAATGCGCCACATATTTCGTCTGCTGCCTTGTGGGCGCTCAGTTTGGAATGCTATATTCGGCGGCCTTGCGAATCGCGAGCAATCCCGGCGCGATGAATGCCAATTCCAGAGCCCGATTCGATGAATGAGGGCGATTCCCCCGGGATGCCCGGTTGGTTGATATTTCGATGCCTCGCTCTTTTCTTGTGCTGCAAGGCACGGCTTCCCTGTTCTTCAGTCGGTTGTCGGAGGCGCTCTCCGCCCGTGGTCACGCGGTATGCCGCATCAATTTCTGTGGCGGCGACTGGTTGTACGGCCGGACGACGGAAGTTATCAACTATCGCGGGAAGACTTCCGAACTCCCGGATTGGTATGCGGCTCTCGTTCGTCAGAAGGGGATTACGGACGTCCTGATGTTCGGCGATTGCCGCGAGATTCACCAGCACATGCATTTGGTATCCGAGCGGCATGGCCTTCGGTTGTACGTCTTTGAGGAAGGCTATATTCGTCCGCACTGGATTACGCTTGAGCGTCACGGCGTCAACGGCAGATCGCTGATGCCGACCAATCCCGAGAATATCCTGCAGTTTCAAGGACATGTTCCATCGGCGCAACCCGGGCTGGCAACAGGGTACAACCTATTCGAACGAGTCTTTCATGACATCACATACCGTATCGCGAACACACTGTTGGCTTGGCGGTTCCCGTGCTACCGGAGCCATCGTCCGCGTAACGGACTAGTCGAATACACGGGGTTGGCGGTGCGTACATTGTTGCGGGGCAGGCATCACCGTCAGGCTGAGGCGGTTACGCGAGAGTTGCTCGACTGTGGGCGGCCGTACTATCTGTTTCCGTTGCAACTGAATTCCGACGCGCAGATCGTTGTGCATTCGCCTTTCGACGGCGTGCGCGATGCCATTGATCAGGTGATCCGGTCGTTCGCGAAGCACGCATCGCAAGACGCAACATTGGTCATCAAGAATCATCCGTTCGACACCGGGTTGATCGAATACCGGCGCTTCGCGATGTCGCTCGCACGTGCAGTCGGTATTGACGGACGTCTGCGCTTTATCGATTCCGGTCATCTGCCTACGCTACTGCAGTTTTCGCGCGGCGTCGTAGTGGTCAACAGTACGGTCGGCTTGTCTGCCTTGCACCATGAGCGCCCTTTAATGGCGCTCGGCACTGCCATATATAATATGCGCGGCCTGACTTGGCAGGGAGGGCTGGATGACTTCTGGAGCAACAGCGAACCGCCCAATATGGTCCTCTATCACGCCTTTCTCGACTACGTGATGCATCACACTCAGATCAACGGCGATTTTTATACGCACACCGGCATTGCGATGGCGGTGAAGGGCGCGGTCGACCGTTTGGATTGTGTGGATGCGTAGCCGCGAGCCTGTTCACGTCGTCATTACGGGCGCGAGCGCAGGCCTCGGCCGGGCCCTTGCACTCACCTATGCGCAACCGGGCATCATGCTCGGTCTCGTCGGTCGCGATTGCGAGCGGATCGCTGAAACCGCGGCAGCCTGCCGCTCCCGTGGTGCTGCTGTCGAGACCGTGGCAATTGATGTGTGCAACGCGGCGGCTATTGCCGCTTGGCTTGACGATTTCGACGCCCTTCATCCGATTGACCTGCTAATCGCAAACGCCGGCATTGCCAGCACGATTGCGTCGGCCTCAGACTGGGAGGGGCTTGAGCGTACGGTGCGCGTCATCGACACCAATCTTTACGGTACGCTGAATACGGTTCTGCCCGTCATTGAACGTATGCGCGCACGCGGGCGCGGCCGCGTTGCCATGGTCAGTTCGATCGCTGCACTGCGCGGCATGGCGATCTCGCCGGCCTATTGCGCAAGCAAGTCTGCAATCAAAGCGTATGGCGACTCGGTGCGGCCGCTGCTTGCGCGAAACGGCATTGGCGTTACGGTGATCCTGCCCGGCTTTGTGAAGACGGCGATGAGCGACGTATTTCCTGGCGACAAGCCGTTCCTTCAGAGTGCCGAACGCGCGGCTGCATACATCCGGCGCCGGTTGGACGCGGGCCACAGTGAGATCGCATTCCCTGGGCTGCTCGCGTTCGGCATGCGCTTGCTGTCAATCCTGCCTGCCGCACTCGCCGACGCGATCCTCGACCGCCTTTCCTATCTGCCGTCGAAGGACCGGGCCAATTGAGCGCGCGTCTCGCTGTGACGCTGACGGCCGCCGTCGCGCTGTCGTTTGCGGTCGATGCGATCGCCGTCCCGCGCGCGCCGCTGCGGCGGCCGCTGCTGTCGTCAGTGCTTCACATTCTTTCCGTAGTCTTCCTGTTCGACGCGGTGTTCGCGGTCACGTCGCGCCCGTTTTTTTCGGCCTGCGCGGCGATAGCGCTCGTCGGTCTTGTCGCCGCAGTCAGCAATGCGAAGTACGAGTCGTTGCGCGAGCCGTTCGTTTTTACCGATCTGAGCCTATTCAGTCAGTTGTTCTCGCATCCCCGTCTCTACCTGCCGTTCCTGAGCGCAGGCAAGGTTATCGCGATCGGTGCTGGCATCGTGCTCGTGATCGCGGGCTTCGTCGTCGAGCGCCCCGTGCTTGCAGGCTCCGGCATGCTGGTCTGGCTTACGGTGGTGCTGTCGTTCGTGCTGGCCGCGTTCGTGGCTGCCGGTATGCCGCTGACACTCGATCCCGATGCCGACCAGCGTCGACATGGCTTTTTCGCCGTGTTCGTTGCCTATCTGCTCAACGGCCTGCGGCCTGCAACATTTCGCCGGTTTCGCGAGATCGTTGCGGCCGGGCCGTTCGCAACCGGCAAGCCGACGCGGCGCCCTGACGTGATCGTGATCCAGAGCGAATCGTTCTTCGATGCACGCCGGCTCGGAGAGGCGGTCGAACCGAGTCTCTTCAGGCGCTTCGACGACGCGCGTCGCGAGGCCGTCTGGCATGGCGAGATGACGGTGCCTGCGTGGGGGGCAAACACCATGCGAACGGAATTCGCGGTGCTGACCGGCACGGAATCCCATTCGCTCGGGTATGCGCGCTTCTATCCCTACGCATTTGTAAGAAACAAAATCGCTTCGCTCGCATCCTGGTTCAACCGTTGCGGCTACGATACAGTCGCGATTCATCCCTATTACGCCGATTTCTTCGGGCGGAACCGGGTATTTCCGTTGCTCGGCTTTACGCGTTTTCTCGATATCCGCCACTTCGCATCGGCGTCCCGTGCCGGTCCGTACGTGGCGGACGCCGCAGTGTCCGAGTCGATCATCGCGGAACTCGACGCGGCCAGTGGCGACCGCCCGCGCTTTGTCTTTGCGATGACCATGGAAAATCACGGCCCGCTGCATCTCGAGCAGGTTTTGCCTGGTGAATCGTCTTCACGGCATACTCTTGGCGAGGACGCATCCTGGCGCGATCTGACCGCATATTTGCGGCACATTGAAAATGCGGACGCAATGATCGGGCGCCTGATCGATTATCTGCGCACCAGCAATCGTGAAACGGTCGTTTGTTTTTACGGCGATCACGTTCCCGCTCTGCCTCATGTTTTCCAAAAGTTGGGCGTTACCCCGCAACGCAGCGATTACTTCATTTGGCGAAATTACGGCGCAGTTGCGGTGAAATGCCGGAATTTGGCCGCCGAAGAGCTTGGGGCGGCACTGCTGAGCGTGGTACAAGACGACGGAAATCGTACGGAAGAACCGCACGCATCCGAGAAAGCGACATAAAAGATGAACAGTAAGATTGCAATAATTGGGATGGCTTGTCGGTTTCCCGGAAGCGCGAATAATCTCGGCGACTTCTGGCAACTGCTGCGCGACGAACGCGACGCAGTGACCGAAATCCCCGCCGACCGCTTCGGCACCGATTTCTACCAGCACCCGTCCAAGCGCGAACCGGGCAAGAGCTATACGTTCTCGGCCGGCGTCCTCGACAACGTCGCCGGCTTCGACGCGGCGTTCTTCGGCATTTCCCCGCGCGAAGCGGCCCAGATGGACCCGCAGCAGCGCCTGCTGCTCGAACTCGCATGGGAAGCATTCGAGGATGCGGGCGTGCGCCCGGCCGACATACGCGGCAGTAACTGCGGCGTCTTCGTCGGTGCCGCCAGCATGGATTACGGCAACCGCAACATGGACGATCTGAACGTGATCGATCCGTATTCGGCAACCGGCAACACCCTGAGCATCGCGTCGAACCGCGTGTCCTACCTGTTCGACCTGCGCGGCCCGAGCATGTCGGTCGACACGGCCTGCTCGTCGTCGCTCGTCGCGCTTCACCAGGCCGTCAAGGCGCTGCAGTCCGGCGAAGCCGACGTGGCGCTCGCAGGCGGCGTCAACCTGCTGCTGCACCCGTTCGGTTTCGTCAGCTTCTCCAAGGCGTCGATGCTGTCGCCGCGCGGCCGTTGCCGCGCGTTCGATGCGACCGGCGACGGTTATGTCCGCTCGGAAGGCGGCGCGTTCGTGCTGCTCAAGCCGCTCGATCGCGCGCTCGCCGACGGCGACACGATCCATGCGGTGATCGCCGGCTCCGGCGTGAACTCTGTCGGCCATTCGCCGGGCGGCATCAGCGTGCCGGGCGCGGCCGCCCAGGCGTCGCTGCTGCGCAGCGTGTACGCGCGCGCCGGCATCGATCCGCAGTCGCTGGCGTATCTCGAGGCGCATGGTACCGGCACGGCGGTCGGCGATCCGATCGAGGCGCGTGCGCTGATCGACGTCGTGTCGGGCGAGCGCCCGGCGGATCGGCCGCTGCTCATCGGTTCGGTCAAGACCAACATCGGCCATCTCGAGACGGCATCCGGCATGGCCGGGCTGCTGAAGGCCGTGCTGTGCCTGAAGCATCGGGCGGTACCGCGCTCGCTGCACTTCGTCACGCCCAATCCCGGGATCGATTTCGACGGCGGGCGTCTGCGCGTCGTCGATCGCTACATGCCGCTCGACGCGGGCGACGCGCCGCTGACGGTCGGTGTCAATTCGTTCGGCTTCGGCGGAACGAACGCACACGTCGTGCTGACCGAGGCGCCGGCTGCAAACGAGGCGTTGGCGGCCGCACCCGAGCCGACTCACGCGCAGCTGCCTCCGCTCGTCCTGACCGCGCGCAGCGCGAATGCGCTCGGCGCGCTCGCGGGCCGCTATCTGGCGGCGCTCGACAACGGCGGCGACTGGCAGGCGCTTGCCGCCGCGGCCGCACGTCGCCGTCAATGGCTCGAACATCGCGCGATCGTCGCGCCGGCCGATGCGACCGAAGGCCGTGCGGCGCTTGCGGCACTGGCCCAGCCGTCGCAGGAAGGCCTGCCGGCCAGCGTGGCAACCGGCCAGGCGCCTGCCGACGCGGCGCGCACCGCGCTCGTCTTCTCTGGCAACGGCTGCCAGTGGGTCGGGATGGGCAACGAACTCTATGCGGAGAACGTCGTGTTCCGCGCGGCGCTCGACGAAGTCGACGCGCTGTGGTGCGCCGACGGCAGCCCGTCGCTCGTCGACGTGATGCGTGGCGGCCCGAGCGCGGAATGGCTGGCCGGCGCGGGCGCGGAATGGCTCGCCGCGACGGAGAACGCGCAGCCGCTGCTGTTCGCGATCCAGGTCGGCATGATCCGCGTGATCGACGCGCGCGGAATGCGTTACGACGCGGCCATCGGTCATAGCGTCGGCGAGATTGCCGCGGCGTGGGTGACGGGCGCGCTGTCGCTCGCCGACGCGGTTCGCGTGATCAAGATCCGCAGCCGTGCGCAGGCGATGACGCGCGGCAGCGGCCGGATGGCGGCCGTCGGCATCGGCGACGCGGCGGCGCGCGAACTGATCGCGCGCCACGGGCTGGCGCGGCGCGTCGAGATCGCCGGCATCAACAGCCCCGATGCGGTGACGCTCGCGGGCGAGCTGCAGGGCTTGCAGGCACTGGAGGCCGCGCTGCGCGGCAGCGGCAAGTTCTTCCAGATGCTGGATCTCGACTACGCATTCCACAGCAGCCACATGGACCGCATCGAGCCGGTCGTGCTGGCCGAACTGGCGAGCCTGCGGCCGCAGTCGGGCAACGGTGCGTTCGTGTCGACCGTGACCGGCGGCGCGCTTGCCGGCACCGAACTCGATGCCCGCTACTGGTGGCGCAACATTCGCGAGCCGGTGCGCTTCGGCGACGGTATCGCGCATCTGATCGAGCAGGGCGTCCGGCTGTTCGTCGAGGTCTCGCCGCATTCGATCCTGCGCACGTACGTGAAGCAGGCATTCGCGGCCGCCGGCGCGACCGGCGTGGTGCTGCCGACGCTCAAGCGCGACCACGGCAGCGCGGCGACGCTGCGGCACGCGATTCTCGCGGCGATCGCGCATGGCGCGAGCGTCGATCCCGACCGTTTCGCGCCGGGCGAATCGCGCGCTGCATTGCCGTCCTATCCTTGGCAGCGCGACCGCTTCTGGCTGACGCCAACCGTCGAAGGCTACGGCCTCGTCAATCGCCGCCGCGAGCATCCGCTGCTCGGCTATCGCCTGCACGAGCACGCATTCGCATGGGAAAACCAGCTCGATCCGGCGAAGCTGCCGATGCTGGCCGATCACGTCGTCGACGGCGGCGTGGCGTTCCCGGGGGCTGGATACGTGGAAATGGCGCTCGCCGCGGCACGCGCCTTCTTCGATACGCCGGATGCGGCGCTCGAAAACGTCGAGATCCGCACGCCGGTGGTATTCCAGCCGCAGCAGGCGAAACTGTTCCGGCTCGTGATCGAGCCGCGTACCGCGACCTTCACGATCGAGACGCGCGACCGGATGTCCGACGGCGCATGGACGCTGAACGTGACGGGGCGGATGCTGGAAAGTGGCAACGCGCTCGGCGATGCGAGCATCGTGCCGCCGGACGCGCTCGATCGTCTGCTTGCGCTGCCCGCAGCTGACGGCGACTCGCTGTACGCAAACACGGCAGCGATCGGCCTCGGCTACGGGCCGGCGTTCCGCTGGGTCCGCAGCGTGCGGGTCGCCGCCGGCGACGGTGCTGCGCTGGCCGACGTCGCCGCGCCGGCCGCATGCGGCGACGCGCGGGCGTTGTCCGCCTATCTGCTGCATCCGGCGCTGATGGACAGCGGGTTTCATCCGCTGTTCGCCTTGCTTGCAGCCTACGCGCGCGAAGGCGAGCATCCGGCTTACGTGCCGGTGCAGATCGGTCGCGTCGACTATCTGCGCGGCGACACGGTCGAGCGCGTGCTCGTGCGGATTGACCGGCACAGCCCGCATTCGATCGTCGCGCATTTCGAATTCCTTGACGCGCACGGCGCGATCGTCGCGCGGCTCGGCGCATGCCGGTTCCGGCGCGTCGATCTCGTCGGCCGCCGGCAGAACCTGCCCGCGCGCTTCGTCTACCGCCTTGAAGAGGTGCCGCTGCCGGGCGACGTCGATGCAGCCGGTTTGCCGGCCCCCGATGCGCTGCTCGCACAGGCCGTCGCGCGGCTCGATGCAACCGGGCACGACGGCCGCCGGACGCAGCATCTGACCGAAATCCTGCCGCTGCTCGACGTGCTGGCGAGCCTCTACGCGCTCCGCGCGTTCGATGCGCTCGGCACATTCGCCGGCACGTGGCAGCCGGCGGCCGGGCACGCGGCGCTGGCCGCGCGTCTTGCCGACATGCTGGTCGAGGATGGTCTCGCTCATCGCGACGGCGCGCTGCTCGTTCGCGACGACGCGGCGTGTGCGGCGTTGCCGCCGCTCGACGAGCTGTGGCGCGGGCTGCTGGCCGAATCGCCGGGGCACGTGGCCGAGCTGACGCTGCTCGCGCATTGCGGCGCGGCGTTGCCGGACGTGCTGAACGGCGCGAAGGACGGCGCACGCTTGCTGTCGCCGACCGGGCACAGCCTGGTCGAGCAACTCCTTGCCGCATCGCCGACGTGGCAGCACGTGCACGCGTTGCTGACCGCAAGCGTCGAGCAGGCCGTCGACGAATGGCAACCGGCACGCCGGTTGCGCGTGCTCGAACTGGGCGCGACGGACGGCGACGTGCTGCAGACGCTCGGCATGCATCTCGCGGCCGCGCGTTGCGATCACACGATCGCGGCGACGGCCGGTCAGCTGGCCGGGTTCGACGCGGATGCGGAAGCGGCGGTGCGCACGGTTGCGCTGCAGTCAGGCGAGCGCCTGTCGCTGGCGGCCGACGAAGCCGGTCCTTACGACCTGATCGTCGCGAACCGCGCGTTGAGCGGCCGTCACGACGTAGCCGACGCGTTGAATGCGATGCGGTCATGGCTGGCGCCCGGTGGATTGCTGCTGCTGGCCGAGTCGCGCCGCGGCCGCTTCTCCGACATCGTATTTGGCGCGCAGGGTTCGTCGACGGAAGCCGATGTGCCCGTGCCGCTGGCACCGGCGGATCTCGATGCGGCGCTCGAACGCGCAGGTTACGTCGACGTTGTGCGGCACGTCGAGCAGTCGCTCGATCTGGACGGCACGCCGACGTTCGTCATCGCACGCAACCCGGCGAGCGCCGTTGCCGACCAACGCGGCGACGATCCGAGCGATCTCGATACGCTGGCACGCAGCGAGCAATGGCTCGTGATGCACGCACCGGATGCCGCCGGCAGTTTCGGCGGGCGGCTGGCCGATGCGCTGGCGCGTGCGGGCTATCCGGCCGATATCGTCGACGTCACCCACGCGGCCGATGCGATCGCGTCGTTGCCGACCGGGCAGCCGGCGCATGTCGTGTTCTGCGCGCCTGAAACGCCGCTCGCCGAATCGGCGACGGGGGATGGGCTGATGGCCGCGCAGCATGGCGGCGTGATCGCTCTTGCGGCGCTCGTTCGCACGCTCGGTGCGCAGCCGAATGCGGCCACGCGGCTGACCGTCGTCACACGCGGCGGCGCGCCATTCGCCGGGACCGCGAATGCGCACCCGGAACAGGCCACGCTGTGGGGCCTCGGTCGCGTGCTGGCGAACGAGCATCCCGAACTCGCGTGCCGTCTGATCGACGCCGATCCCGCGGCGGACGGGATTTCCGACGCACTGGTTCGCGAGCTGACCGGTTCGGCGGTCGAGGAAGAAGTCATCCTGGGCGCACACGGGCGCCAGGTGCCGCGCATGCTGACAGCCGTGCAGGCCGCGGCCCGCAACGATGGCGCGATCACACGTGCGGCCGTGCTCGCGTTCGATGCGCCCGGCTCGTTGCGCAATCTCGAATGGTTTGCGTTGCCGGAAAGCCCGCTGGGTGCCGACGAGGTGGAGATCGAGCCGGTTGCGACGGGCCTCAATTTCCGCGACGTGATGTATGCGATGGGGCTCCTGTCCGATGAAGCGGTCGAGACGGGCTTCGCGGGCGCGACGATCGGCATGGAATTGTCCGGCCGCGTCGTCCGGGTGGGCAGCGCCGTGACGGAATTCGCACCGGGCGATGCGATGCTCGGCTTCGCACCGGCCTCGTTCGCGACGCGCGTCAGGACGCGCGCGCAAGCGATCGCGCTGAAGCCCGAGCGCCTGTCGTTCGAGGAAGCGGCGACCGTGCCGACCACGTTCTTCACCGCGTATTACGCACTCGTCGAACTCGCGCGTCTGCGTCGCGGCGAGCGCGTGCTCGTGCACGGTGGTGCGGGCGGCGTCGGGATCGCCGCGATCCAGCTCGCGCGCCACTTCGGCGCGGAAGTGTTCGCGACGGCCGGCAGCGACGAGAAACGCGAGTTCGTGCGCCTGCTCGGTGCCGACCACGTGCTCGATTCGCGCAGCCTCGCGTTCGCGGACGAGATTCGCGCGCTGACGGGTGGCCAGGGCATCGACATCGTGCTGAATTCGCTCGCCGGCGAGGCGATGGTGCGCAGCATCGATACGCTGCGGCCGTTCGGCCGTTTCCTCGAGCTCGGCAAGCGCGACTTCTACGAAAACAGCCATATCGGGCTGCGGCCGTTCCGCAACAACATCAGCTATTTCGGCATCGACGCCGACCAGTTGATGGGGGCGCTGCCTGAGCTGACTGCGCGCCTGTTCGGCGAAGTGATGGCGCTGTTCGCGGCAGGCGTGCTGCATCCGCTGCCGTATCGCGCGTTTCCGGCCGAACGGGCGGAGGATGCGTTCCGCTACATGCAGCAGGCGCGCCAGATCGGCAAGGTGCTCGTGACCTATCCGTCCGGCACGCCGGCTCCGACGCGCGGCGTCTCGCGCGCGGGTTCGCTCGCGCTCGATCCGCATGGCACGTACCTGGTGGTCGGCGGCACGGGCGGGCTCGGTTTCGCGAGTGCGCGCTGGATGGTCGAGCTCGGCGCACGCCGGCTGACGCTGGCGAGCCGTTCCGGCGAACTCGCTGCTGCCGCACGCGAGGAAGTCGAACGCTGGCGCGCGACGCTCGGCGTCACGGTCGATGTCGTGTCGTGCGATGTGACCGACGCAGCGGCGGTCGATGCGATGATCGACGCGATCGTCCGGCGCGACAGCCCGCTCAAGGGCGTGCTGCATTCCGCGATGTCGATCGACGACGGCCTCGTGCGCAATCTCGATGATGCGCGCATGGCCGCGGTGCTCGCACCGAAGGTGGCCGGCGCGTGGAACCTGCATCGAGCGACACGCGCGTTGCCGCTCGACCTGTTCGTGGTCTATTCGTCGGCGACGACCTATCTCGGCAATCCGGGGCAATCGAACTACGTCGCGGCCAACAGCTTCCTCGAGGCGCTCGTCGAACATCGCCGCGCGGCAGGCTTGCCGGGCACGTTCATGGCCTGGGGGCCGCTCGAGGACGTCGGCTTCCTCGCACGCCACGCGGATACGCGGGAGGCGTTGCAGTCGCGGATCGGCGGTGCATCGATCACGTCCGACGAGGCGATGGTCGCGCTCGAGCGCGCGCTGGTGGCGGGCGCGGCGGGCGAAGCCGTGGTCCGGCTCGACTGGCACGCGGTGGCGCGCGGGATGCCTGCCGCGAAGGCGCGCCGGTATGCGCTGCTGCAATCGCATGCGAAGGGTGGCGATGCGCGCGACGGTGGCACGCAGCTGCGGGAAGAAGTGCTGGCGTTGCCGCGTGACGAAGCGATCGCGCTGGTAGCCCGGACGCTGCAAGGGCAGATCGCGCGGATCCTGCACATGACGCCGGATCGCATCGCGCTCGACAAGTCGGTGCTCGACATGGGCATGGATTCGCTGATGGGGATGGAGCTCGGCCTCGCGGTCGAGGAGGCGTTCGAGGTCAAGCTGTCGGTGATGGCGATTGCCGAGGGCGCGTCCGTGAAGACGCTGGCCGGACGCATCGTCGATTCGATCGATGCGTCGACCGATGCCGACGCCGGTTCTGCGATCGACGCCGCGCAGGAGGCCGTCGCCGCGCTTGCGGCGAAGCATGCGATCGACGGCGAAGCGCGCGCGATGCTCGACACGCGGCCGGCGCCCGTGGCGGGCCAGGCGTCGCCGACGCTGGAGGTCGCGCGATGAGCGCGCCGTCCGGCTGGGCAACGCGTCAGGGCACGCTGGCACGCCCGCTGACGATCGACGGTCACGGGCTGCACACGGGGCGCAAGGTGGGCGTGCGGATCCTGCCCGCGCGTCCGGAAGACGGCGTGACGGGCATCGCGTTCCGTCGCGTCGCGCAGGGGCGCACGCTCGCGACGCTGCCGGTCGATCCCGCGCTGCGCCGCGCGCAGCCGCTGTGCACGATGCTGCGCAATGCCGACGGCGTTGGCGTTCGCACGATCGAGCATCTGCTCGCTTCGCTGCTCGCGTGCGAGATCGATCACGCGGTCGTCGAGATCGACGCCGAGGAAGTGCCGATTCTCGATGGCAGCGCCGCGCCGTGGGTGGACGCCATCCGCGCGTGCGGCCGTGTCGCGCTCGATGCGCCGAAACGCTTCATCCGCGTGCTGCGGCCCGTCGTCGTCACGGACGGCGAGGGCGACCAGCGGCGTGAAATGCGGATCGAACCGGCGCCGCGTTACGAACTGAGCGTGCGCAACGACCTGCGCGGCTTCGGCGACATGCACTGGGACGGTGCGCTGACGCCGGCCGCATTTGCGACCGAAATTGCGCCATCGCGTTCGTATGGCCGGGTGAAGTGGGCGGTACCCGCGATCGTCGCCGGTTATCTGCGCGGGGTGCCGATCCTGCGTGGCGCGCGGCCGTCGTGCACGGCGTCCATCGTCGGCAATCGCGTGCTGGGCGGGATGCGGCTGCCGGAGGAGTTCGTCCGGCATCGCGTACTCGACCTGGTCGGCGATCTTGCGCTGGCCGGCGCGCCGCTGCTGGCGCGCGTGAGCGCGCTGCGGCCGAGCCACGAGATGAATTTCCGGCTGGTGGACGCACTGCTGGCCGAACCCGATGCGTGGCAATGGGCCGAGTTTTCCGACGCGTGACACCACGCTTTTTCATGATGCGCGGCGTAACATAGCGTCTTTTCGAGATACAGCGAAGGAAGCAATGGCACTGGGAGAGCATCTTCGCCAGCAACTGGCGGCGAAAGCGCTGAAACGGCAACTGGAGCGTGCGACAGATGCTGCCGCGGCACCGGGCGTGCCCGGCACGCTGGCCGCGCAGACCGCATCGGCACGCAGCCGCTTCGAGTCGATGCCGCAGTATCAGCAGGTCCGGATCATGCGCGAGATGGGCGAGAAGCTGCGCGTCGACTCGCCGTTTTTCCGCGTGCACGACGGCGTCGCCGGTGCGACGACGCAGATCGGCGGCCGCGAGTACCTGAACTTCGCGAACTACAACTACCTCGGCCTTGCCGGCGATCCGGCCGTGTCGTCGCGCGCGAAAGCCGCGATCGACCGCTACGGCACGTCGGCCTCCGCGAGCCGGATGGTCGCGGGCGAGCGCCCGGTGCAGCGCGACCTCGAGCGCGCGCTGGCCGCGTTCTACGAGACCGACGACTGTGTCGCGTTCGTGAGCGGGCACGCGACGAACGTGACCGTGATCGGCGCGCTGTTCGGCCCCGGTGATCTGATCGTCCACGATTCGCTCGCGCACAACAGCATCGTGCAGGGCGCGCAGTTGAGCGGCGCGAAGCGGCTGAGCTTCGCGCACAACGACTGGCAGGCGCTAGACGAGCTGCTGTCGCGCGTGCGCCGCGAATACCGGCACGTGCTGATCGCGATCGAAGGGCTGTACAGCATGGACGGCGATCTCCCCGACCTGCAGCGCTTCGTCGACGTGAAGACGCGCCACGGTGCATTCCTGCTGGTCGACGAGGCGCATTCGCTCGGCGTGCTCGGCGCGACCGGCAAGGGCATCCGCGAGCATTGCGGCGTCGCGCCCGACCAGGTCGACATGTGGATGGGCACGATGAGCAAGACGCTGGCCGGCTGCGGCGGCTTCATCGCCGGCTGCCAGCCGCTGGTCGACATGCTGCGCCACCTGGCGCCGGGCTTCCTGTACAGCGTCGGGCTCGCGCCGACGCTCGCCGAAGCGTCGCTGGCCGCGCTCGAGCGCCTGCAGGCCGAGCCGGAGCGCGTCGCGCAACTGCAGGCGCGCGGGCGGCAGTTCCTGACCGAGGCGCGTGCCGCCGGGCTGAATACGGGCACGAGCGCCGGGTTCGCGGTCGTGCCGGTGATCACGGGGAGCTCGCTGAAGGCCGCGCAGTGGGCCAATGCGATGTTCGACGAAGGGATCAACGTGCAGCCGATCTTCTATCCGGCCGTCGAGGAAAAGGCGGCGCGCCTGCGCTTCTTCATCTGCTCGACGCATGAGCCGGAGCAGATCAGCCGGACGGTCGCCGTGTTGTCTCGTCTCGCGGGGCGCAGCGCATGACGCTGGCCGGCGCGTTCGCGCAAGCGGCTCCACGCGCCGGTGAACGCATGCGGTTTCGTGCGGCCGATGCGGGCGACGCGGCGGCGTGTGCACCGCTCGTGTTTGCGTCCGGCGTGGCCGAATTCGGCTTCTTTCTCGGCGAAAGCGACGCGCGCTGCATCGCCTTCCTGCAGCAGGCGTTCCGTTCGCGTCATGGGCGCTTCTCGTGGCGCCGGCATCGTGTCGCGGTTGCCGAAGACGGCACCGTGCTTGCCGTGATGGCGATTCACGACGGGCAGCGGACGATGTTCGACGACGTGCATGTCGTATGGGCACTCGCGCGCTTTTTCGGCGTGCGCCGCACGGTCGGCCAGTTGCTGCGCGGGCTGATCCTCGAAACGGAACTCCCGGCGCCGAAGCGTTCGCAGATCCTCGTCGCGCATTGCGCAACCGACGAGCGGCAGCGCGGCACGGGGATCTTCAGCGCATTGTTTTGCGACGCGCTGGCCGCCGGTGCATTGCCTGCGGACGACAGCCGCGACGTCGTGCTCGACGTGCTGACCCGCAACGTGCGGGCCCGCGCGCTTTACGAACGGCTCGGGTTTACCGCGTTGCCGCGGCCGCGCGCCCGTTCGCACCGGCTGCCGGCCGAACTCGATTCGATCCGGATGCGGTTGTCGCGCCGCGCCTGACGGCGCGTATGGTGCCTGCTGCGCTATTTGTGCCGCGGGCTGAACGGCCGTTGCTGCACATCGGCGCCCTGCGCGACGATCGCCATGCTCTCCGGCACTTCCTCCCACGCACCCCGCAGGTCGACGAGCGGTTCGGACACGACCATGAACGCGTCGTCGCCGGCTTCGGCGATGCGCGGGTTGTGCGGATACAGTTCGTGCAGGTGCTTGAACGACGTGCTGTGGAACAGCGAACGCGATTGCCGTTCGCTCGAATAACGCACCGCGATGATCCGTTCGCCGTCGGTCGCGCAGATCGTCATGTTGAGCGGGTCGGCCACGTGGTGCCGCGCGGCGCTTTCCTCGACCACGCCGACCATCCGCTCGAGCGCGGGCAGCGGCGTCTGCTCGAGGCCGTAGGTCAGGGCAAGGCGGAACATCAGTTCGGAGTCGGTCGAGCCTTCGAGCGTCGGGAACAGCGCCGGGTCGACCTTCAGCGTCAGGTCGCGGCGCAGCTTGTGGAAATCGCGGATCAGCCCGTTGTGCGCGAACAGCCAGCGGCCGTGGCGGAACGGGTGGCAGTTGGTTTCCTGCACCGGTGTGTCGGTGGCCGCGCGGATGTGCGCGATGAACATCCGCGAGCGGATCGCGCGCGCGGCCTCGCGCAGGTTGCGGTCGTTCCACGCGGGATGCACGGAGCGGTAGCGGAACGGGAGTTCGTCAGGATGCCCATACCAGCCGATGCCGAAGCCGTCGCCGTTGGTGGTCGTCGCCCCCAGCTCCGAATGCAGGCTTTGGTCGATCAGCGAATGCTTCGCGCGGAACAGTACGGTCTCGAGATGAATCGGATTACCCGTATAGGCGAGCCAGCGGCACATGAGGCGCTCCTTCACGATGGATCGTTCGCGCATGGTAGCCGACTTCGCGGCGCATCCGTGCCGGTGCGCGGCCGGCCGGTCGTTCGGGCAAGCGTTGGCCATTCTTCATACATCGCTTGCCCGGATTCGCGACGCGCAACCGGGCGGCCATTCAGACTGGTGGCCCGGCGCCGCCGCCCGACGGCGGCACCGCGACCGCCACGTCAGGTTCAGTCGCCGAGCGCGTCCATCACGCGCGCCGAATAGACGAGCGCCGCACCTGCATTCAGCGCGATCGCGACGCCGAGCGCTTCCGCCACTTCCTCCTTGGTCGCGCCATGCTTGGCCGCTTCCGCGGTGTGCACGGCGATACAGCCGTCGCAGCGCGTCGTGACGGCGACCGCGAGCGCGATCAGTTCGCGCGTCTTCGCGTCGAGATGACCCGTCTTGGCGCCGGCGCCGGACAGTGCCTTGTAGCCGGCCAGCGTATCGGGCGACAGCTTGGCGATGTCGCCGATACGCGTCGAGAGTTCCTTCCGGTATTCGTTCCAGTTCAGCATGATGCGTCCTTTCGAGTAGGGGTGAGGAGGGCGGCGGGCGCCGCGATCTCGGGCGATGCAGGGCTATTCTGATCGTTCGCGCTGAGGGTTTCGATACGCTAGAGTGTCAATTTTTAGCGCGATCGTCTCATGGATGCGTTGAGTCAACTCCTGTCGCTGGGCCGCAGTCATGTCGAGCTCGACGTGCGCTGCCTGCTCGACGGGCCGTTCGCGATGCCGCACGACCCGCTGCCGTCCGGCGAGGCGGCGTTTCACCTGGTGCTGGCCGGAACGTGCCGGCTGCGTACCGCGGATGGGCGCACGCTGCAACTCGCCGACGGCGATTTCGTGCTGCTGCCCGCGGGTGGCGCGCACGACCTGCTCGATGCAGGGGCTGGCCGGTCGCGGCCGGTTGCGGCGCTGCGCGAACAGGGTACCGGCGGCGGCGCGGTGCTGCCGGTCAAGTCGAATCTCGATCCGGCCGAGCCGGGCAGCGCGAGCGTGGACCTGCTGTGCGGACGGTTCGTCTATGCGCGCGGTGCGGGTGAACTGCTGATGCGCACGCTGCCGCACGTGCTGCATGTCGGGTTGCGCGAGGCGTCGGGGTTCGCGCCGCTGCAACTGCTGACGAGTGTGCTGCGTACCGAGGCGTCGAACGGGCAACCGGGCGCCGGCGCGATCGTGAACGCGCTCGGCCAGGCGCTGCTCGCGTATGCGCTGCGCGCATACGGTCGCGGCGCGCGCGTGCCGTCCGGCTGGCTCGCGCTTGCGGCCGATGCGCGGCTCGGCCCATCGGTCCAGGCCGTGCTGCAGGCGCCGGAGAAACCGTGGACGGTCGAGTCGCTCGGCGACGCATCCGCGATGTCGCGCGCGACGTATGCCCGGCATTTCCGCGAGCGGGCCGGGATGAGCGTCGGCGCGTTCGTCGCGCAGATCCGGATGATGCATGCGTGCGCGCTGCTGCAGGACACGCAGCGCGGGCAGGCGGAGATCGGGCAGGCGGTCGGTTACCAGTCCGAGGCCGCCTTCGGCAAGGCGTTTCGCGCGGTGCTCGGCACGACGCCGGGGCGCTGGCGGCGCGCGCAGCGCGGCATGTAAGACTGCAAGCCAGGTTGTCGTGGCACGCGCCAAAGCTGCTACCATGCGCGAAACGCAGTTCAACGAAAACGATTTCGAACAAGAAGAAAGAGAGGGCAAAGCAATGAACCAGACCACCATCCAGCAGCCGTCGTTCGCGTTCGTGGCCGCATCGTGGGCCGCACTGCTCGCCGGTTTCGCGGCATTCCTGATCGGTCTCTGGAACGCCGGCATGCAGCTCAACGAGAAGGGCTATTACTTCACCGTGCTGGTGTTCGGCCTCTATGCGGCGATCTCGCTGCAGAAGAGCGTCCGCGACCGCGCGGAGGGCATTCCCGTCACCGGCATCTACTACGGCCTCAGCTGGATCGCGCTGCTGCTGTCGATCGCGCTGCTGGTCGTCGGCCTCTTCAATGCGACGCTGCAACTGAGCGAGAAGGGCTTCTACGCGATGTCGTTCGTGCTCGCGTTGTTCGGCTCGGTGGCCGTGCAGAAGAACACGCGCGACCTGCAGAACGCGAAGCCGCGCTATACCGACGCCGATTCGGCGCCGTCCGTCCAGGAGTGACGGCACGCGAGGCGGGCGCCTTCCAGGCCGCCCGTTTTGCAATGACGGTCGAGGGCGGCCCGCATTCGCCCGTGCGCCGCGGGCTCCCCGCCCATTCGTTTCATCCATGCCGTCGCGCATGACGATGGAGATATTCCGGATGCCAGATTTCACTGAAACCACGCGGCTCACCCGCGCGGCTGCCCGTTCGATGGCGGCGAAGGCCGCGCTCGTGCTGGAGACGAACAACCTGCGCGGCGGCGCCGGCCTCGTGCAGGCCGTGGACAGCCTGAAGCGCCTCGTATCGACGCTGTCGAACCAGACCGTGCCGCCCGCGGCACTCGCGCAATGGATCATCACGCACGACGGCCTGCCGGCCGATGCGTGCGCGGAGATCGCCGCGCTGGCCGGCCGCCCGATCGACTTCGTCGAGATCGGCGCGAGTACCGGCTACTACGATGCGAAGAACGACGGGTTCGATCGCGTCGACGCGTCCCGCTGTGACATCGTCGTGTTCGGCGATGCCGATTGCCGGCCGGCCGACGACTGGCTCGAGCACCTGCTCGCACCGTTCGCGCGCGAAACCGGCGATGCGCCCGTCGCGGTGGCGGGGCGCACCAGCTATGCGCCGAACGTGCTCGGCATCGCGCTGACGTCGATCGATTTCATGTATTTCCCGAGCCCGCTGCGCGACGGCGCGACGCGCAATTTCTACGCGAACAACGTCGCGTTCCGGCGTGACGTGTTCGCGCAATTCCGCTACGAGCCGCTCGACGGCGTCTATCGCGCGCATTGCCAGGTGATGGGGTTGCGGATGCAGGCAGCCGGCGTGGCCGTCGAGTTTGCGCCTGCCGCTCACACCGAGCATCGGCTGCCGGACACGCATCGCGAATCGCTGAAGCTGCGCTGGATGCGCGGCGAGGACAGCGTCGGGCTGACGCCGTATCTCGTGAACGCGTACCTGCCACGCGGATGGCAGTGGCTCGGCCGCAGCGGCCCGCTCGGCCCGTTCTGCGTGATGGCCATGCGGCTCGGCTACAGCCTGCGCGCGCTCAATCGCCAGCAACTGCCGCAGTTGGGCGCTGCCCGCTATCTCGCGGCCGTCGGCGTCACGATCGCTGCGTCCGCCGTCGATACGCTCGGCGCGCTCGCGCGCGGTTTCGGTCTCGCCGGGCGCGCGTCGGCCCGGCGCGATCTTGAAGCGCTGTCCTACCACCGTCATTGAACCGGCGCCGCGCATCGTGCGCGGCCATGACACGCCGATACCCCGACACTCCGCATCCATCCGACAACGACCATGCCCTCTCTCGTCACCCGTATTGCCTGCCTCGCCCTGTTTGCCGCCAGCGCCGGCGCCCATGCCGCGCCGGTCGATCATGCGGGGCGCGGGATCTACCACTTCGCGTCGCAAAGCGGCTGCCCGTTCGCGAGCGCGACCGCCACGGACTGCAACCGCGTCGCGCTCGATGCGCCGGACGTTCACGCGAGCATCGATACCGATGCGCACACGATCGTCTTCTCGAGCGATGCGACGCGCCGCACGAAGGATGTGCTCGGCGACGTGCTGCTGCAGGGTACGGGCGTCGACGGCGAGGGCCGGCGCGTGCCGTTGAGCGTGCACGTGCTGCTGCGTCGCAACGACGCGAAATGGGATCGCGACGTGTACGTCCATGCGCCCGTGCACGGCACGTTCACCGACGTCCGGATCGATCCGTATCGCGTGCGCGTGAAGGAGGGGGCGGGCGAGCGCGACGTGCTCACGCCGGAGGAAACGCTGGCGCTGTTCGCGCATCCGTCGCTGGCATCGCGGCTCGCGCGGCATTTCGTGAAGGTGAGTGCAACCGATCCGAAGCAGCCGTCCGTGGACGACATCACGATCGCGCTCGGCGTCGGCGGCCTGACGAAGTCGGTCGCGCGCGCGAGCTTTGCGTCGAACGCGCCGCACGATGCCGACGTCGATCGCGCACTCGCGTCCGGCACGTGGACGATTCGTTTCGATGCGCTGAGCAATCACATTCCGGTGTGGGTCGCGCAGCGCGAGCTGTTCCTGTTCGGCCTCGACAGCAGTGCGCTCGTGAAGGACATGCGTGCGCGCGGCTTCAAGAAGAACGACCGGATCGAATTCGGCGCGCGCGACGGCAACGGCTATCTGCGCGTGAACGGCCGCGAGGAGGCATTCGCGGGTGCGACCGCGTCCGCGCATGCGTTCATGCAGGAAAGCTTCATCGGCCTGATCCTCGGATGGCGTCGCGATCCAGCCGCTGCCGCGGCGTCCGCGACGAAATCCGCGTCGGTACGGGGTGTGCCTGCATGACTACGGCAGGCGAACTGCCGGCGGCGCCGCAGGCGGCGCACGACGCGCGCTTCGACTGTCTCGACGCGCCCGCACCGCGCGGCGTGGCGCGGCTACGCGCGTACCTCGTCGATCGCATTAAGCGTGTGGCGATCCGGCAGCTTCATCGCAGCACACATGGCGAGCGCTGGGTGTTGCGCATGTACCTGATCGGCGAGGAAGCGACCGAGTGCGCGTTGCACGAGGACTGGACCGGACAGCCGCCGGACTGGCTTGCGCCGCGGATCGAACAGCATCTCGCGGACGAGCGTCGCCACGCGGCTGCGTTTGCCGAGGCGCTGCGCGTACGGGGTGTCGCGCCATCGACCGCACCGAACGAACCCGACTGGCTGAGCCGTCGCAAGATCATGCGATGGCGCCGGCTCGCGCAGCGCCATGCGCCGCATTTCTCGCAAGGCGTGCTCGTGCCGGCCTATGCGACGGGTCTGTGCGCGGAGCAGATGGCGATGCGCGTGCTTGCGCGCCACTGCGCGACGATCGGTGCCGCGCATCCGCTGTATCCGTTGCTCTCGCGCGTGCTCGCCGACGAGACGCGGCATGTCCGGCTCTGCTCGGACACGCTGCGCCGTCTCGTTGCGCCGTCCGAGACCACGCATCTCGCCGCGTTGCTGAACGAGATCCGTGCGATCGAAGCCGGTTTCGGCGTGACGGGCGCGCTGGCGATGGTTGCGGCCGGCTGGTTCCAGTCGCTTCGTCCGCGCGCATGATGCCGCGGATCGTCTATCTGGCGACGGCTGACGCGCGCGGCCACCTGATGCGCGCGCAACTGCTCGTGCACGCGCTGCGTGTGGCCGGCGCGCAGGTCGACGTGTGGACGACGTCCGACGCGGGGCAGGCATTCCTGGCTGCGTTCGATATCGACGCGGCCGTGCTGTCCCGTCACTACGCGGTGCAGTTCGACGAACGGCAGAACATGCTGCGCGACGCGACCGATCGCATTGTCGCGCACTACGTGTTCAGGCCGACGCGCATGCTGCGCGACATCGCGCGGCTGCGTGCGATCGTTCGCGATGCCGATCTCGTGATCAATGACTCGTTTCATCCGGCGCTGCTGTTCATGGGCGCGATGCCGGGCTGGCGGCACCGCGTCGTCCACGTGTATGGCGGTAGCCTGCGCCGTGCGTTGACCGCGAATTTCGATGCGCGGCTGCCACGCATGCTGGCGCGTGCTTTCGCGCGGATCGTGGACTGGCAGATCGATTCGGCGCGATGCTGCATCGAACACGATTTTGCGTACGACGCTG
Source organism: Burkholderia lata (assembly GCF_902499335.1). Taxonomy (GTDB): domain Bacteria; phylum Pseudomonadota; class Gammaproteobacteria; order Burkholderiales; family Burkholderiaceae; genus Burkholderia; species Burkholderia lata_B. Next base: position 267,400 of record NZ_CABVQK010000010.1, read on the forward strand.
CCGACGAAGTCCGGCGATCGCGCACGCATTGCCGGCTGCCGACGCCGGTGCCGATCGTCGCTGAATTGCCGGCTTCGGAGCCGGCTGCCGCAGCTGTTTATTTGAACCCGCACTTCCGCGATATCGCGCTCGCCGATGCGTTGTCGGCCGGCATGCGCGACGCGGGGCTCGCCACGCACCGTGTGGGCGAGGGCTACGCCGGGCACGACGGCTGGACCGGCGTCGACGCCGACTGGGCGACGCGCGCCGCCCATGCACCGCTGATCGTATCGGCACCCGGCATGGCCGCGCTGTCGATCGCACGCGTGTACCGCCGCCCGATCCTGCTCGTGCAGTCCGATCAGCCCGAGCAGGCGAGCAACGCCGCGCGCGCCGCGCGGCTGCAACTCGTGCACCGCGTCGTCACGTGGCGCGGCGATGCGGCCGCGTTCCGGCGGGAAGTCGGGCAGGCCGCAGCCGAACTGATGTGCAATCCCGGCACGCATGCAGGCACGATCGCCGGCCGCGAGCATGCACGTTCACGCGTGGATGCATGGACGTCGCGCCTCCTCGCGCTGAGTCCGCGTGCGCAGGTGGCCGATACGAAGACGCGATGCGAGGCGCCGGCATCGCGATGAATTCGCTGTCGTTTCGAGATGATCGGCGGCCCGATATCCGGCAGATGCTGGCCGCGACGTTCGGCATGGCAGCCGGCCTCGCGATCTTTTTTCTGCTGGAGCGCAGTGTCACGCCGCGCTACGTGTTTGCCACGGCGATCGACGCGCGGATTCCGTTCATCGCGTGGTCGTGGTTCGTCTATGTCGGCTTCTTTCCGTTCGTGATTGCGCTTGCCGCGTATGCGCGGCCGCCCGCGTTCGCCGCGTTCAAGGAGGCCGTGCTGATTGCGTTCGTGTTCGGTGTCGTGTGCTTCCTGCTGTTTCCGGAAGCCGTGCCGCGGCCCGACGTCGCGGAGATCGGCAACGCGTTCGTGCGCCACCGTCTCGCGCGCATGTGGCAGCTCGATCTCGCGGCCAACGGTTTTCCGAGCCTGCATGTCGCGGTGACCTGCCTTGCCTGTCGGATGCTGGCGGACCGGCGGCGAATCGTGACGGTGGCGGTCGGCGTGCTGATCTGCGCGTCGACGCTGACGCTCAAGCAGCATACGGTGGCCGATGTGCTGGGGGGCGTGGCGCTCGCGATGGTCAGTGCGCTGTGGGTCGAGCGGCGTTCACTGCGCAGGGGGCTCGCGTGACGGATACCCATGTTCACCCTGCCGGGTCGAATGCGGAGCTTGCGCAGTTCGTGCCCGATCCCGCGTTGTTTCGCGTGAGCGCGTCGCGTGTCGGCGCGGCGCTGGCGGGCGACTGGCTGATGATCGCCGCTGCGTTCGTGGCTGCGATCGCGTTTGCGCATCCGCTCGCGTACGCGTTGGCCGCGATCGTGATCGCACGCAGCCAGCTTGCGCTCGCGGTCATGATGCACGAAGGCGCGCACGGGTTGCTGGCGCGGAACCGGCGTGTCAACGACGCGCTGGGCCAACTGTTCGCGGCCGGCCCGTTGTGGCTGTCGCTGCGCACGTATCGTGCAGGCCATCTGAAGCACCATCGCGCACCGATGCAGTCGGACGATCCGGTCGCGCTGCTGTTCGGCGTGCACGACTATCCGGTAACACGCGGGCGGCTGATCGGCCGCCTGCTCGCGTACGCGTGCGGGATCGGCTACGTGACGAGTGTCGTGAAGCTCGCCCGTGGCGAGTTTGCTCATGCGTTGCCGAAGGTCGGGAAGTCGCGCGCGTATGCCGCGTGGGAAATCGCGTCGATGCTGGCCGGTAACGGTGTGCTGTTCGGCGCGCTGGCATGGGCCGGACATCCGCTGCTGTACGTCACGTTGTGGATCGTGCCGTCCGTCACGCTGCTGCCGCTCGCCGGACAGGTGCGCGCGATCTTCGAGCATGCAGGGCTGCCGGCGTGTGCCGACCAGAGCCGCAACGCGCGCACGATCGTCCGGCGTTCGTGGCAGACGTTCCTGTTCGGCCCGCACGCGATTCATTTCCATATCGAACATCACCTGTTCGCGCGGATGCCGTCCCATAACCTGCCGGTCGTGCATCGGCAGCTCGCGCAGCGGCAGTTGCTGCCTGACGGCAATCTGTACGCGGGATACGGTGGCGTGCTGCGCGACGTCAGTGTGCGCTGACGCACGGGCGGGGCGTTGCGTGCCCCGTCCGGTAGCGGAGTCGGGAGGGTTCGGCTGAATGTGTGGCAGGCATCACCGGGATGCCGCGCATCGACACGGATGCGGCAGACGCAAAAAAGCCTCCGCTTGGGAGGCTTTAATTTGCACTATCAAAGATAGTTGGTAGGGTGGGAGGGACTCGAACCCTCGACTCTCTGATTAAAAGTCAGATACTCTAACCAACTGAGTTACCACCCCACGTTCTTGAAACCTGTTGGTTCGTTGCTTCAACAACTTGGAGAACGACCCAAAGAGCAAAAGATTATAGCGACGGATTGTCAGGCTGTCAACAACCCGCCGCGATAATTATTTGATCGTCTCGAGCTTGCCCTGCGCGGTCTGCGCAGCGTTCGACCCGCCGTACTGCGACACGACCTGTTCGAACGTCTTCTTCGCGGCCGCCTTCTGGCCTTGTTCGAGCTGGTTCGTGCCGATTGCCACGAGGGCGTCGGCTGCGCGCGGGTGCTGCGGGAACTTGCTGACGATCCCTTGCCACGTTGCAGTCGAACCGCGGTAGTCGCGAAGCGCGTATTGCGCATTGCCGTACCAGTACTGCGCGGTCGGCTGGTAGGGGCTCTGCGGATACTTCGCGATGAACGCGCGGAACGAAGCTGCCGCCGCCTTGAAGTTGCCGTTGCGGAACTGCTGCTGCGCCGCACTGAGCGCATCCGTTTCACCCGGCTGCACGGTGCCTTCGACACCATCGATCGTCGCCTGCTGCGGCTCGAACTTCTTGAGCCGCGTGTCGAGATCCTGGTAGTACTCCTTCTGCTGCCGCTCGAGCGTCGTCAGCCGGTTCGTCAGATCCTCGTTCTCGCCGCGCAGCGTCGCGACCTGCTGATTCAGCTGGTCGAGACGGCCGGATTGATCGAGGATCGTACGCTGGGCGGCGGACAACTGGCTCGCCAGGTTGTCGGTCTTGCTGCGCAGATCGAGCACGGCGCGGCGCGCTTCGTTGTCGTCGAACACGCCGGCGTGCGCCGGCGCGGCCGACCACGCCGCGCCGGCGACGCAGAATGCTGCGGCAACGCGCAGCAGGGATACACGGTGCGTCATACGGCGATTCTTCCGTTACTTACTGTTGGTAGACGAGGTCGGCGCGACGGTTCTGCGCCCACGATGCTTCGTCGTGACCCGCTGCCTGCGGCTTTTCCTTGCCGAGGCTCACGGCTTCCATTTGCGAATCGTTCACGCCGAGCAGTGCCATCGCACGACGGACGGCTTCCGCACGCTTCTGGCCCAGCGCGAGGTTGTACTCGCTCGTGCCGCGTTCGTCGGTGTTGCCCTGGATCAGCACGTGGCGCTGCGGGTGGCTCTTCAGGTACTGAGCGTGCTGCTGCATCAGCGGCTGGTACTCGTCCTTCACCGAATAGCTGTCGAAGTCGAAGTAGATGCTGCGCTTCGCGAGCGGGCTGTTCGGGTCGTTCAGCGGATCGACGTTCACCTGAGCGACGTTGTCGGCGCTCGGTTGCGTGCTGACTGCACCCGCGTTGTTTGCCTTGTCGTCGAGCTTCACGCCCGACTTGCACGCTGCGAGCGCGCTGATCATCATCACGGCCAGGGCCAGACGAGCTTTATTCGACATCATGGTTACTCTCCTTGTGGTCATTGCATGAAGGGCCCCCACGACGGCTCACGAACGGAGCCGCCCTGGACGGACAGGATTTGCGGCGGCGCGCTGCCGTCGGAGGGCACTGCTGCCAGAACATTGCGACCACCCGACTGGGTAGCGTACAGAAGGTACTGGCCGTTTGCCGCGAAGCTCGGCGATTCGTCGCGATTCGTATTCGTGATGGCGTTCGCCGCGCCCGATTGCAGATCCTGAACGTACAGCTTGAAGCCCCCGCCCGTGCGGGAGATGTAAGCGAGCAGCTTGCCGTCCGGGCTGATACGCGGACTCGTGTTGTAGCTGCCGGTGAAGGTCACGCGTTGCGCCGCGCCGGCGCTTTCGCCCTGCGCGGGCATCCGGTAGATCTGCGGCGCGCCGCCGCGATCGCTCGTGAAGTAGATCCAGCGGCCGTCCGGCGAGTAGAACGGCTCGGTGTCGATCGAGCTGCTCTGCGTGAGACGGCGCAGGCCGCCGCCGGTCGAGTTGACCGTATAGATTTGCGTATTGCCCGACAGCGACAGCGCGACGGCGAGCGTGTTGCTGTCCGGCGACCATGCCGGTGCGCTGTTGTTGCCCTTCTGGTCGGAGACGATGTAGCGGCGGCCGGTGGGCAGGTCGTGGATGTAGACGATCGGCTTCTTGCGCTCGAACGACACGTACGCGACCTTCGTGCCGCTCGGCGACCAGGACGGCGAGATGATCGGCTCGGTGCTCGACAGCGCGATGCGCGCGTTCTGGCCGTCCGAATCAGAGATCTGCAGCTGGTAGCGGTTACCGGTCTTGATCACGTACGACAGGCGCGTGGCGAACACGCCGCGCACGCCGAGCAGCTTCTGGTAGATGTAGTCGGCGATCTTGTGGCCGGCCGTGCGCAGCGTGGTGTCGGTGGCCGTCAGCGACAGGCCGCCGAGGCTTTGCTGCTTCACGGTGTCGTACAGGATGAAGTTGACCTTGTACTGGCCGTTCGCCTCGCGGTTCACGCTGCCGGCGACGAACGCATTGGCGCCCTTGGCCTTCCATGCGCCGAGATCGACCGATGCGGACTCCGGCACGGGCGTGCTGCCTGCGTCGATGTTGGTGAATTTGCCACTGCGGGCGAGGTCGGCGCGGACGATCGACGTGACCTGCTGCGGCAGGTTCGCCTCGTTCGCGAAATTCGCGGTGGCGATGGGGAACTGGGTCGACCCGACACCGGTGATCAGCACGTTGACCTGGGCGTTAGCGGCGCTGCCCGCCGTAATCAGACACGAGGCCACGAGTGCCCTGAAACCTAGCTTTGTCATCAAACTCATGCTTGTTGCTTCCCGTATGACTTGGATCGCTGCGCAACGGCAGAGACAGTAAAAATACCCGATTCGTTCCCGTCCGACAGCGACGCCCGGAGTGTAAGCGCATTTCCTTTCACTCCGCTGCCTTGAAGGTAATCGTAATGTCCGACGGGGTACGACCGTTAGAATCGGGCGGCAACGGGACCGATGCGTGGATCGCATTGACCACGGCTTGATCCCACCCCGAATTCCCGCTGGAACGGGAAACCGATGCGCTCAATACGTCACCGGACGGCGTGCACCGAATCTTGACGACGGTGGTCAGGCCTGCTCGCTCACCGCCCCAAACGATGTTCGGTTTGACGCGGCGGCGCACCTTGTCGGCATAGCCGGGCGTAGCGGCATTGCCGCCTGAGCCCGTGCCGGTGCCACTTTTCGCGAGGCCCTCGCCGCCGCCTTCACCGGCGCCGGACTGGCCCTGCATCTGCGCGAGGCGCGCGCTGCGCTCGCGGTCGAGCTTCGCGTTCGCCGCCGCGTTGGCCTTCGCGCGCGCCGTGGCTTCGGCCTTCGCCTTGGCCTGGGCTTCCGCCTTTGCCTTCGCGGCCGCGTCGGCCTTCGCCTTCGCCGCCTGCTGCGCTTCGAGCTGCGCCTGCTTTTGCTGCTGGAGTTTCTGCTGTTCGAGCTTCTGCTGCTCGGCGAGCTGCTGTTGCTTGAGCTTGTCGGCCTGCTTCTGCTTGTCGCGTTCCGCGGCCTTCTGCGCGGCGAGCGCGGCAGCCTGCTGCGCCGCGAGCTGCGCGCGCCGGGTTTCCTCTTCCTGCTGGGCCTTCAGTTGCTGCGCGCGGCGCTGCTGCTCGAGCAGCGCTTCACGCGCGGCCGCTTCCTGCTGCCGCTTCTTCTGCTGCAGCGCGATGTCGGCCTGCTCGTCGCGCACCGGGGGAGCGGGCGGCGCGACCTTCACGGGCGGTGCGGGTGTCACGACGGGCCGCGGCGCGGGGACATCGGGCACCTCGGTCCACAACTCGGCTTCGGCGCCGGCCGGCGTGCTGTTCTGCCACTGCACGCCGTGATAGAGGAACAGCGCGAGCAGCACGTGCATCAGCGCGGCGAGCGCGAATGCACGCCAGGTGCCGCGCTCGCGGGGAGGCCGAGGCGGGTAGGCGGAGCTGCGCGAGGATTGCTGCCGGGTCATTGCGATTTGACGAGGAGGCCGACGCGCTTGACGCCGCGCGCCTTCAGATCGGACATCACGGTCATGACCGCATCGTACTGCACGGTCTTGTCGGCCGCGATCACGACCGGCTGGTCGGGATGGTCAGCCTGCCGGGCGACGATGAAGCTGTCGAGCTCGGCCTTCGTCATCGTGTCTTCCTGGGTCGCGCCCGAGTCGCCCTTGTACTTGACGCTCATCGTGCGGTCGGCCTTGATGTTGACGACGACGGGCGGCGTCTGCTCCTGCGGCGCGGCGTTGCCGACGGTCGGCAGGTTGATGATCGACGGGGCGACGAGCGGTGCGGTGACCATGAAGATCACGAGCAGCACCAGCATCACGTCGATGTACGGCACGACGTTGATGTCGGCCATTGCACGGCGCGAGCGGCCGCCGCGCATGCTGGATCGGATGGGACTTCCTGCCATGGCGCGCTCCTTACTGGGCCTGACGCTGCAGGATGTTCGAGAACTCTTCGATGAAGGTCTCGAAGCGGATCGCGAGGCGGTCGATGTCGTGCGCGTAGCGGTTGTACGCGACCACCGCCGGAATCGCGGCGAACAGGCCGATCGCAGTGGCGACGAGCGCCTCGGCGATGCCCGGCGCGACGTTCGCGAGCGTGGCCTGCTGCACGTTCGCGAGGCCGCGGAACGAGTTCATGATCCCCCAGACCGTGCCGAACAGACCGATGTACGGGCTGACCGAGCCGACCGATGCGAGGAACGCGAGGTTCGCTTCGAGCACGTCCATTTCACGCTGGAACGACGCGCGCATCGCGCGGCGTGCACCGTCGAGCACGAGGCCCGGATCGCTGATGCGCTTTTCCTTCGCCTTCAGGAATTCGCGCATGCCCGATTCGAAGATCCGCTCGAGTGCGCCGATCGTGTGGCGGTTGTTGGCCGCGCTCTGGTACAGCGCCTGCAGGTCGCCGCCCGACCAGAAATCCTTCTCGAAGCGTTCGGTCTGCGCGCGTGCGCGGCGGATCGCGAACCACTTGCGGAAGATGAAGGTCCACGACATCAGCGACAGCAGCAGCAGCAGCCCCATCACGGCCTGGGCCAGCACGCTCGCGTTGAGGACGAGGGAAATGATCGACAGGTCTTGAGAAGTGTTCATAGAGGTTTGAGTAACGTCCCTTCGGGGCGCCCGGTATGCGTGCGGCGCGGCGCGCCGGCCATGCCTGGCGCCGAACCTTGCTTAGTATCGAATCAGAAAGGCAAGTTCATAGGCTTTGTCTAAACGGGGCTCATGCGAGCTTCGTTGACAGTGCAGTCTGCCCGTCGTTGATGACGGGCCCGCGCTGCAGCGCGTCGAGCACGGCCGGCGGGATGGCCGCGGGCCGGATACCGGTACGGTCGACGCAGCCGAGGCGGATGTGTCCGGCCACGAGCAGCGTGTCTCCGCACCAGGCTTCCTGCGTGAATTCCACCGATGCGCGGCCGATGCGTCCGGGCCGGCTCGTGATCGCGAGGGTGTCGTCGAGTCGCGCCGGCGCGCGGTAGTCGAGCGACGTGCTGCGGACGACGAAGATCGCGTCGGTGTCGTCGGCGAGCTGACGCTGGTCGATGCCGCATGCGCGCAGCCACTCGGTGCGGGCGCGTTCGAAGAACTTCAGGTAGTTGGCATAGAAGACGATGCCGCCTGCGTCGGTATCCTCGTAGTACACGCGCACCGGCCAGATGAAGCCGGACGGCGCTTCCGGGGAGCGGGTAGGCTGGGTCATGGCGCGCATTCTACCGGAAGGCAGGAGCCTGATTCGTAACCGATTCGTAACGGAATGTAGTATGCCGTAGCACACTGCGGGCCGGCCCGGAAGGGGCCGGGCCCGCGTGGCTTCAGCCGCGGTGGACGGTCGGGCCGCCGGGAGCTTGCGCGATCGGCATCAGCTCGATCGTGTTGACGTTGACATGCGCCGGGCGCGTCGCGATCCAGTAGATCGTGTCGGCGATGTCCTCGGGCATGAGCGGCTGGACATTGTTGTAGACGTTCGCCGCCTTGGCGTCGTCGCCGCGATAGCGGATGTTCGAGAATTCGGTGCCGCCACACAGGCCAGGCTCGATGTCGGTGACGCGCAGCGGCGTGCCGAGCAGGTCGGCGCGCAGGTTCAGGCTGAATTGTCTGACGAACGCCTTGGTCGCGCCGTAGACGTTGCCGCCCGCATAAGGGTACGAACCCGCGACCGAGCCGATATTGAAGATGTGACCGCGGCCACGATCGATCATGCCGGGCAGCAGTGCGTGCGTGACCGTGACGAGGCCCGTGCAGTTCGTGTCGATCATCGTGTGCCATTCGTCGAGGCTGGCCTTTTGGGCCGGCTCGACGCCGAGCGCGAGGCCGGCGTTGTTGACGAGCACGTCGAGTGCCGCGAATTCGGCGGGAAGGGCGGCCGGCACGGCCTCGACGGCCGCGCGATCGCGTACGTCGAGCTCGAGCGGCAGCAGGGAATCGCCGAGTTCGGCGGCGAGCGCATCGAGACGATCCTTGCGGCGCGCGGTCGCGACGACGCGGTGGCCTCCCTTGACGAAGGCACGGGCGATGGCGGCGCCGAAGCCGGCGGACGCGCCTGTGACGAACACGATCATTGCTGCTCCTGGTCGATGACAAAATAGCGGGTAGTATCCCGCAAGCCTACTGAGATTGCCGCACCGCGGCAAGGCGGCAAAGCGTTCCGGCACGGGCGCGTAGAGTCTGGCCCCAATTGCATCCGGCGCGCCGCCGTGCGGTTGCCTATTCATGACGCATCCAATACACTAACGCGCTCATCACCCCCGCGTGACTGGCGATAGAACCCTTCGGGTTCAAGGTGGAGCATCCCACCGTGAAGCGCGGGGCACCGTTTTTGCCGTTCGCCTGGGCAGCCGTTGTGTGCCGTCGCGTGCATCGCCGGTGGCTGTCCTGCTTCGCGTCATACGGATTCTTCCGCCACGTCGAGCTGGTCCCGCCAGCAGCGCACCGTACTCGGCCGCTCCGGTCAACCTGTACACACTTAACGGAAACCGTATGTTTGACAGAGCCCAAAGCACCATTGCGAACGTCGATCCCGAAATCTTTGCCGCGATCGAGCAGGAAAACCGCCGCCAGGAAGATCACATCGAGCTGATCGCGTCGGAAAACTACACGAGCCCGGCCGTGATGGCCGCGCAGGGCTCGCAACTCACGAACAAGTACGCGGAAGGTTATCCGGGCAAGCGCTACTACGGCGGCTGCGAATACGTTGACGTGGTCGAGCAGCTGGCGATCGACCGCGTGAAGCAGCTGTTCGGCGCGGAAGCGGCGAACGTGCAGCCGAACTCGGGTTCGCAGGCGAACCAGGGCGTGTTCTTCGCGATGCTCAAGCCGGGCGACACGATCATGGGCATGAGCCTCGCGCACGGCGGCCACCTGACGCACGGTTCGCCGGTGAACATGTCGGGCAAGTGGTTCAACGTGGTGAGCTACGGCCTGAACGAAAACGAAGACATCGACTACGAAGCCGCCGAGAAGCTCGCGCAGGAACACAAGCCGAAGTTGATCGTCGCGGGCGCGTCGGCGTTCTCGCTGAAGATCGATTTCGAACGCCTGGCGAAGATCGCGAAGTCGGTCGGTGCGTACCTGATGGTCGACATGGCCCACTACGCAGGCCTGATCGCAGCGGGCGTGTACCCGAACCCGGTGCCGCACGCGGACTTCGTGACGACGACGACGCACAAGAGCCTGCGCGGCCCGCGCGGCGGCGTGATCCTGATGAAGGCGGAGTACGAGAAGCCGATCAACTCGGCGATCTTCCCGGGGATCCAGGGCGGCCCGCTGATGCACGTGATCGCGGGGAAGGCCGTGGCGTTCAAGGAAGCGCTGTCGCCGGAGTTCAAGGCGTACCAGGAGAAGGTGGTCGAGAACGCACGCGTGCTGGCTGAAACGCTGGTGAAGCGTGGGCTGCGGATCGTGTCGGGCCGTACGGAAAGCCACGTGATGCTGGTGGACCTGCGTGCGAAGAACATCACCGGCAAGGCAGCGGAAGCGGCACTGGGCGCGGCGCACATCACGGTGAACAAGAACGCGATCCCGAACGATCCGGAAAAGCCGTTCGTGACGAGCGGCGTGCGCCTGGGCTCGCCGGCAATGACGACGCGCGGGTTTGGCCCGGCAGAAGCGGAACAGGTGGGCAACCTGATCGCGGACGTGCTGGACAACCCGGAAGATGCGGCGACGATCGAGCGCGTGCGCGCGCAGGTTGCCGAGCTGACCAAGCGTTTCCCGGTCTATCGCTGATCGACGATGCGCTGCCCGTTCTGCCGGCATGACGACACGCAGGTCGTGGATTCCCGCGTGTCCGAAGATGGCGCCGCGATCCGGCGGCGACGTCGCTGCTCGGCTTGCGACAAGCGCTTCACGACGTACGAGCGGGTCGAGTTGTCCCTGCCGTTCGTCGTGAAGAAGGACGGCAGCCGCACGGAATTCGACCGTCGCAAGATCGTCGCCAGCATGCAACTCGCGCTGCGCAAGCGGCCGGTTGCTGCCGACGCGATCGACGCGGCGGTCGCCCGCATCGAATATCAACTGCTCGCGACAGGCGAGCGCGAAGTGCGTAGCGAGAAGCTCGGCGAACTCGTGATGAACGAGTTGCGCGGCCTCGATACGATCGCTTATGTCCGCTTCGCATCGGTGTATCGCCAGTTCGAGGACGTTTCCGAATTTGCCGACGTGATCGAAGAGTTCCGTCGCGCCTCTCCCGCCAAGACTCCGCGTAAGCGCTGACGCGCTGCGTCCGTTCATCGTCTTCTCCGTTGGTCAGTTCGCGCCGATTGTGTCGGTGGCGATCGCATGCCGCCAGTCGGCCATTCGGCAAATAGCGTGCGTCCACACGCGTCGCTACAGTCGTCGCATCACCTCGGCGAAGGACGACTGCGATGGAACTGCACGCTCATCCCCTGAAAAATGTGTTGCGACGCTCGCGCGGGTTCACGCTCGTCGAGCTGATGGTCGCCATCTCGCTGGCGGCCGGGCTCGCGCTCTATGCGGCGCCCGCGTTCGACCAGTGGCGCATGCGTGAGCGTGTAGACGCACGCTCGCGTGCGTTGCTCGGTGCGCTGTCGTTTGCACGTACCGAGGCGGCGCGTCTCGGCGTGCGCGTCACGCTGTGCCGGGCCGGGAGCGGCAGCACCTGTCTGCGCGCCGGTGAGCGGTGCGATCCGGCCGAATGGTCGTGCGACTGGATCGTCAGCGGGCAGGTCGACGGGCAGTCGCGCGTGCTGCGGCGCTATCCGCGCGATGCCGAAGTGGCCGTCGCGGGTGCCGCGCACGATCTCGCGTTCGCGCCGCCGGTCGGTCAGGCAATCGGTGGCATCCGGCGTTTCGAATTGCGTCCGCGGCGCGACGTGCCGGGGGCTGACGGCGCGCAAGTATCGCGTTGCGTGCGGATCGCGGCAGGCGGCCGGGCGCGGCTTGTCGCCGGCCGCTGCGGCGCTGCGTGAGCGCCATGCGCAACGCAATGCGCGGCACATCGCTGATCGAAGCGATGCTGGCCATCGCGCTGCTCGCGACTGTAATGCTGGCCGTGGCGGGCAGCCAGCTTGCGATGGCGCGTGCGCAGCGCGCGACGATCTGGCGCGAACGCGCGCTGTGGCTGGCCGATGCGCGTATCGAGCGCTTGCGCGTGGCCGCGGAGGCTGACGATGGCCTCGCGGCGCGGGCCGCGGCGGCGCTGCCCGGCGGCGCGATGACGCGCGGTGACGGGCCGGGCGGCGTCCGCTACGCGGTTGTCGGCTGGCGCGGCGGCAATGCGGCTACCGGGCCGCGATGCGACGCGGCGGGCAGGTCGGCGCAGCCGCCGTCGTGCGTCCGGATTCCGTATCGGGAGGCTGATGCCGATGAACGCTGATCGCCGGATGCGCGCACATACGCTGCTTGAAGTGCTGATTGCGATGACCGTCGGTCTGCTCGTACTCGTGGCGGCCGGTGCGCTGTACCACGCGCAGCGCGTCGCACAGCGGCGCGCGGACGACGGGTTCCGGATGCGCGACGCGGCCGGCACAGCGCTGATACTGATCGGCCAGCAGATCCAGATGGCAGGATTCCGGCCGCTCGATGCGGACGCCGTGTCGTCGTTGCCGCCGGTGTTCGGCTGTTCGATGGCGCGTGTGAGGGGAGATGGCGCACAGCTACGGTGCGAGCCCGTGCGTGCTGCGTCGGACGCGTTGCTGATCCGGTACGTCGGCGATGCCGTGTCGACGTGGGCCACCGTTAGCGGCCAGGTGTCGGATTGCCTCGGGCAGGGAGTCGGCGTGTCCGGTGAGCGTGCGCTGGTGGAGAACCGCTTCGATGTGCACACCAGTCCGTCGACGGGCGAGCCCGAACTGTATTGCGAAGGAAGCGGCCGTCCGGGCACGCCGCAGCCGGTCGTGTCGGGAATCGATCAGTTGCGGGTGCGCTATCTTCGTCGCGGCGGCACGCAGTTCGTCGATGCCGATGCAATGCGCGGCGACGACTGGCGCGAGGTCGTGGCCGTGCATGTCTGCGTGCGGGCGCGCGGCGAACCGGCGGGCGAGCCGGTGCGGCACGTCGACTGCGACGGCCGCACTGTCGTTGCGCAAGACGGTCGCGCGCGTTTGACACTCGATCGCATCGTCGCGTTGCGGAATACCACGCGCGCATTCGACGATACGTCGAGCGATGCAACGGATGAACGCGAGGTGCCGCGATGAACGGGGTGGGCCAGTACGCGCGACAGAGGTCGCGATGCGTCGCGGCACGCAACACGCGCGAGCGTATCGCGATACCCGGCGACGATCCGCGGCAGGCTGCCGCTGCGGAGGCGCTGACCACGGGCCGGCGAGCGCCGCACATACGCTTGCGGTCATCCAGCCGTGATTGGCGTCGCGACGCGGGCCTTGCATTGCCCGCGGTGATCGCGGTTGGCGCGGCGGTCGCGGCGCTGACCGGTATGTGGTTCGAAGCCGCACTGACGGAATCGCGCCGCACGCGCGCGTTGTCCGATCGGCTGGTCGCATTCCACGCGGCCGATGCCGCGCTTGCTGTATGCACCGCACGATTGCGCCGAGGCTCGGCACCGTACGTGAGCGAAGGCGAATCGTACGAGGAGCCCGACGCGTGGCGGCGCATGCCGGCGCTGGCAGCCGCCGAAGCGTTCGCGCCGTTCGTCGGATGGCCGATGGCTGCGCAACCGCCGCGATGCCTGATCGAAGCGTGGCGCGGGGCGGGGCCGGCCGGCGGCCGCGCTTACGTCGTCACCGCGCGTGGCGTGGGTGCGCATGCATCGAGCGCCGTCTGGCTGCAGCATCAGGTCGCGATCCGCGACGGACACATCGTTGCCCTGCACTGGCGTCGCGTCGCGACGATGCTTCGATGAACGGTCGCACGTCCGAGTACCGCTCGGCGGGATTCACACTGATCGAGCTGATGATCGTGCTCGCGATCGTCGCGGTGCTGGCCGGATGGGGCATCCCGTCGTATCGCGAGCATGTCGTGCGCGTTCATCGCGCGTCGGCGGTCGCCGCGCTGTACCGGGCGGCCCAACATCTCGAAACACTGGACGGTGTGCCGCCTTCGGCATTGCCGACGGCGCTCACGCAAGCGCCGCCGGACGGGCGCGCGGTGTATCGATTGGCGCTCAGGCGGCTGGACGGCGACGATTCGCCGGTGAACTATGAACTGGAAGCCATCCCGCTCGACACGGGCCCGATGCACGACGACGCATGCGGCGCATTCACGCTGCGTTCGGACGGGACGAAAGGCAATGCGCGAAGTGATGGCGCCGACGGACAGGTCGCGGCGTGCTGGGGTGTGCGTTGAGTCCGGATGGAAGGCGCGCCACGGCGCATGGCCGTGCGCGCAGGATGCCGGCGGTCAGTCGTCTTGCGTGTCGAGCCCGCGCTCGTCGCGGGACTGCTTCCAGATCCGGTAGACCTCCCAAGCGGCGAAACCGAGGGTGCCCCACTTCAGCGCGGGCCCCGCGCTCGCGCGCAGCAGCGAGCGAACGGGTTTTGCGAGCACGAGCGATGCGAGCGAGCTCAGCATCGGATACTGGTTGACGAGCTGGCCGAGGCTCGTATTCAGGTTCTTGGCGGACTGGCTGAACTTGTTGGTGGACAGGCCGGGGATGAACACCTTGAGCCAGCTGAAGCGCGTGACGGCGTGGCGCATTTCGCCGGCGGCTTCCGCGAGTTCGAGCCGCTCGACTTCGGATCGCAGGATCAGCAGTTCCTTGCGGAGCGCGCGATGCTGCGACGCGCTCCAGTTCGATCGCGACGAATGGGAGCGGGGTGAATTGCCCGTGACGTTCTGGCTCATGGCGCGTCGGCGAAGTAGGTGGAAGGGGTGAGCGCGACTGCGTTCACGGCTTGCCGCGGAACAGCTCGCGGTCTTTCTCGAGTTCGGCGAGCGTCGCCTCGAATACGGTCGGCGCATCGCGCAGGCCCGAGCGGGCCTTCAGTGCGCATGCGATCCCGCCTGCGGCATACAGCGCGGTGATCGCCGCGAGCGACTGCCAGCGGTAGGTATCCCAGAACGCGATCGCGACGAGTACGGTCAGGCTGATGAGTGCCATCGTCGCGAGCATCATCGCGGCGAGCCCGAGGAACAGCACGCCCATCAGGCGCTCCTTCTCCTCGGCAAGCTCGATGCCCACCAGTTCGAGGCGCGTTTGCAGAAGTCCGATCGCGGAGCCGACGAGGCGGCGCAGCGGTCCTTGGCCGGACGGCTGCGAGGTGGTGTCTGTCGTCATGGGTGAGGTGCGTGCGCGTGCAGTGTGCAGCTAGGACAAAGCCGGCCGGCGGAAACCGCCGGCTGGCTTCGACGCCCGCAGGCCGCGCGACGCGGCCAACGGGACGAAACGGCGCAGAGCGCGTTACTTGCGGTTGATCAGCAGGCCGATCAGCACGCCGACGCCGGCGGCGACGCCGATCGACGTCCACGGATGCTCGTGCACGTAGTCGTCGGTCGCGCGTGCGGCTTTCTTGCCCTTCTCGACCACCACGACCTGGACGTCGGCTGCCTTTTCCTTGGCCTGCTTCAGGCGCGACATGGCTTTCTCGCGCAGCTCGGCCGCACGGTCGCCCGTGCTGCTCGCAGCTTGCTTGAGCAGGTCTTCGGCGTCCGAGAGAACGGTTTTGATATCCGACATCAGTTTCTCCTTGTTGATTTCCGACATTGCAACTCCCATCGTGCTGTCATGCTGCAGGTTCACATCGTAGCGAAACGCCTGCCTGCTGGCGAGCCGGGAAGACACACGACGGCAGTGCAAGACCGCATGGTAAACGACTTGTAATCATCAACAGAGCAGCAAACGGGGTGAAAAGTTTCCCGAGTGGCCGCCCGCTCGGCACCAACACCGGGCAAAAATGACAAAAAAGTATGAATATCAAACGGAATAATCGTTCGCACGCCCCATTGCTTCCCGTAAGCTGACAGACTTTCCCGCGCCGACCCGGGCGCGGTTTCAACCAGCATCGTTCGAGGAGGGAACATCATGAGTCTGCGTCTTGGCGACATCGCACCGGATTTCGAGCAGGAATCGAGCCTGGGCACGATCAAGTTTCACGAGTGGCTGGGTGACAGCTGGGGTGTCCTGTTCTCGCACCCGGCCGACTACACGCCGGTGTGCACGACTGAACTCGGGCTGACCTCGAAGCTGAAGGGCGAATTCGAGAAGCGCAACGTGAAAGTGATCGCGCTGTCGGTCGACGGTGTCGAATCGCACAAGGGCTGGATCAACGACATCAACGACACGCAGTCGACGGTCGTCGGTTTCCCGATCATCGCCGATGCGGACCGCAAGGTTTCGCAGCTGTACGACATGATCCACCCGAACGCGAACGAAACGCTGACGGTGCGCTCGCTGTTCGTGATCGACCCGAACAAGAAGGTGCGGCTCACCATCACGTACCCGGCCAGCACGGGGCGCAACTTCGACGAAGTACTGCGCGTGATCGACTCGCTGCAGCTGACCGACAACTACAAGGTCGCGACGCCCGGCAACTGGAAGGATGGCGACGACGTCGTGATCGTGCCGTCACTGCAGGATCCGGAAGAGCTGAAGAAGCGCTTCCCGAAGGGTTTCAACGCAGTGCGTCCGTATCTGCGCCTCACGCCGCAGCCGAACAAGTAAGCATCGGCTGATGCATGAACGTGGTACCGGGCCAGTGGCCCGGTGCGCGGATCAGATGAAAAACGGCCCGCCCGGCAGTCATGCCGGGCGGGCCGTGTCTTTTGCGCGTGTGTGGCGCGGCGTGGCAGCCGCGCACGCCGCACCTGGACGATCAGAAGAACGCCTGGATGCCCGTCTGCGCGCGGCCGAGGATCAGCGCGTGGATGTCGTGCGTGCCTTCGTACGTGTTGACCACTTCGAGGTTCACGAGGTGGCGCGCGACGCCGAATTCGTCGGAGATACCGTTGCCGCCGAGCATGTCGCGCGCGAGTCGTGCGATGTCCAGCGACTTGCCGCACGAATTGCGCTTCATGATCGACGTGATTTCGACGGCCGCCGTGCCTTCGTCCTTCATACGGCCGAGGCGCAGCACGCCTTGCAGGCCGAGCGTGATTTCGGTCTGCATGTCCGCGAGCTTCTTCTGGATCAGCTGGTTCGCGGCGAGCGGCCGGCCGAATTGGTGGCGGTCGAGCACGTACTGGCGCGCGGTGTGCCAGCAGGACTCCGCGGCGCCCAGCGCGCCCCATGCGATCCCGTAGCGCGCCGAGTTCAGGCACGTGAACGGGCCGCGCAGGCCGCTCACGTTCGGCATCAGGTTCTCTTCCGGCATGAACACCTCGTCGAGGACGATCTCGCCGGTGATCGATGCGCGCAGCCCGACCTTGCCGTGGATCGCGGGCGCCGACAGGCCCTTCCAGCCCTTCTCGAGGATGAAGCCGCGGATCGCGTCCTTGCCGTTCTCCTCCAGCTTCGCCCACACGACGAACACGTCGGCGATCGGCGAGTTCGTGATCCACATCTTCGCGCCGGACAGCGAGTAGCCGCCGGGCACCTTCTTCGCGCGGGTGACCATGCTGCCCGGATCGGAGCCGTGGTTCGGCTCGGTCAGCCCGAAGCAGCCGATCCATTCGCCGGTGGCGAGCTTCGGCAGGTATTTCTGTTTCTGTGCGTCGGAGCCGAATTCATAGATCGGCACCATGACGAGCGACGACTGCACGGACATCATCGACCGGTAGCCCGAATCGACGCGCTCGACTTCGCGGGCGATCAGCCCGTAGCTCACGTAATTGAGGCCGGGGCCGCCGTATTCCTCGGGAATCGTCGGGCCGAGCAGGCCGACTTCGCCCATTTCGCGGAAGATTTCGGCGTCGGTGCGCTCGTGGCGGAACGCTTCGGTCACGCGCGGCGCGAGCTTGTCCTGCGCGTAAGCCTGCGCGGCGTCGCGCACCATCCGCTCTTCTTCGGTCAGTTGCTGGTTGAGCAGCAGCGGATCGTCCCAATGAAAAGTTGCAGCACTCATCGTCTCATCTCCTGTCGACCCGAGTTAGCGCTTCAGCGCTTACTCGGGTCCCATGCTTTGCGGTCGGCCCAAGCTGGCGTTTAAGTGCTCACTCGAGCCCATGCTTTGCGGTCGGTCCCTGATTCAGTCGGGTTCCATACCTGAGAGTTTGCTTGACGGAAGTTCCGCTGTGCGGAACAATGTTTTGCAAATCGAACCCAGTGTAGCACCAGATGACACTTTCAACCATCGACGAAACCACGATCGACGAACGCAAGTTCGTCGTCGCGCTCGCGCGCGGGCTCGACCTGCTGCGCGCATTCCGGCCGGGCGAGACGATGCTCGGCAACCGCGACTTCGCGGAGCGCACGGGGCTGCCAAAGGCGACCGTGAACCGGCTCGCCTACACACTGACCGTGCTCGGCTACCTGCGCTACGACGAGACGCTCGGAAAGTATGCGCTCGACGCCGGCGTGCTGTCGCTCGGCTACGCGCTGCTGTCGGGCTCGGGGACGATCGACCTCGCGCGGCCGCACATGCAGGCGCTCGCGCGCGACATCGGCGCGGCCGTGTCGCTCGGCTGCCGCGACGGGCTCGACATGATCTATCTGGAGACGATCCGCAGCGAAACCGCGCTGACGCTCGGGCTCGCGCCCGGTTCGCGGCTGTCGATGCTGACGAGTTCGATGGGGCGCGCGTACCTGGCCGTGCAGCCGGAGGACGTGCGCCGCGCGCTCTATGCGGAGCTGCACCGTGCGGCCGGCGGTGCGGCCGACGCCGATGCGCTCGTCACCGCCGCGCAGCACGCGGTGGCCGAATTCTCGGCAGGCGGCTGTTGCTATTCATTCCGGGCGTGGCACATGGACGTCAACGCGGCGGCCGTGCCGTTTCGCGAGCCGCGCGAGGGGCGCTGGCTGATCCTGAGCTGCAGCGGCCCCGCGTCGTCGATGGACGAGGACGTGTTCCGTACGCAGGTCGGGCCGAAGTTGAAGGCGCTCGCGCAGCGGCTCGGGCAGACGGCCTGAGCAGCGCGGCGGGCGGTACGGGTTCGGTCGCCGGTACGGGCAGTTACGCACGAGAGTGGTACCGCCGCCGCCGGTTGTGCCGCAGGGGAACCGCGCGCATGATCGTTCGCCAGCTTGCCGACGAAGAGGTTTGCCATGTCTCACGCAGAACCGATGGAAGGCGGATGCGCATGTGGCGCGATCCGGTACAGGATCACCCATGTTCCGACCGACGCCGGTTTTTGCCACTGCCGGCTCTGCCAGCGCACGACCGGCGCGGCGGTCGTCGCATCCGCATCGGTGCCGATCGACGGGTTCGAATACCTGCAAGGTGAGCCGACGATCTACGCGTCGAGCGCGTGGGGCGAGCGGCGCTTCTGCGGCCGTTGCGGCGCGCAGCTCGAATACCGGCTCAGCGATGCACCCAAGACGGTCGAGATCAATTGCGCGACGCTCGATGAGCCGTCGCGGCTACGCCCGGCCTGGCATGTCTGGTCTGGGGATCGCTTCCCGGGCATCGAGATCGGCGACGATCTGCCCAAGTACGACGATGGCGGAAGGGGGTAAGCGGCAGGTAACCTGCCGATACTGACTTTGCCGGAAACGAGGCGCTCACGCTCCCGCGAAGCCGGTCTTTCCACGAGGCCGGCAACCACCCGCCGGCCATCGGGCGACGGGTCAAGCCAGGCCGCCTGATCCCCCGTCACATCACCTGTATTCCACATTCGGCACGCGACGCCCCGCGTGTGCGGACCACCTCATCCACTCAGGCTCAGGCCGTCACGACCTTCGCAAACACGGGCCCCTGCATGAACCGCACGTCGTGCTGGCGCAGCAGCTCGCACTGCGTTTCGTCGACGACGCCGTCGAAGATCAGCGGAATCCGCACGCGCTGCGCATACGCGACGAGCGCCTTGACCATCCCGTCGCGCAACGCGATGCCCGCATCCATCTTGATGTAGTCGGGGCGCGCCATCTCCGATTCGACCGCGAGGATCCGGCCGGGGTCCGGCAGCTTGTCCGCGACCTTGAAGCCGTGATGCTGGTAGCTGCGCGTCAGGTAGCCGAGGAAGGTCTTGTGCGCGACCGCGACCGCCGGCAGCTCGATCACGATCCGCTCGGCCGGCAGCCCGAAGCGCTGCAGCACCGACGAGAAATGCTTGCCGTGGTCGTATTTCACGCTCTTCAGCAGCCGTTCGTGCACGCGCAGGAACAGCAGCCCATGGCGCTGTGCGCCGAAGAAGTTGATCGCATGCAGCGCGCGCGACAGGCGGTCGATCGCGACGAGCGTCTGGTCGTCGACGGCCGAGTCGACCGGGTCGTGCGGCGCGCCCGTGACGACGGTGACGGCCTGGAAGCCGAGTTCGTCGCCGTAGCGCTCGATCGCGTCGGCGAACGACGTCGATTGCGGCGCACCGGGCATCGTCACGTCGTAGATCGGTTCGTAGGCGCTGCCGAGCGTGCGCTCGGGCAGGTTCGCGCTTGCGGTGCCGCCATCGGCGAGCGTGAGGTGATCCCGCAGATACGGCAGTTGCCCGGCACGGGCGACCAGCTCGGGAATGGTGGGCGGAATCATCGGCGTAAGAAGGAAAAACGGCGGCCGAACGGGCCGCCTCGTAGCTTGATATTAGCAGCGCCGGCCAAGCTCGGCTTGGCGTTTCGTTCATATGGTTATCCCATCCTCGACGCTTCGCCTAGGGTTTACGTTGATTTCACTATTCGTAATTGGTTTTACTATTCGTAAATCCAAGATTTGTCGCCGATCAAGAAATGCGGCATGCGGGCGCCGCGAAACGGCGCCGTTCACGAATCAACAGGAAGCAAGGAGCGAGACGTGGCGGTTGACAGGAATTGCACGCGGGAGAGCGGCGCGGCGCGCCGGCAGGCGACGGGCGGGATGACGGGCACGCCGGCGAGCGCCCGGCAGGGTTGAGGAGCGAATGGCGACCATGAGCATCGATTACCAGACGCTGAAGTTCGAATACCGCCCGCGTGCGCAGGACACGACCGTTCACCCGGTGATCGTCGTCGGCGCGGGCCCGGTGGGCCTCGCGGCCGCGATCGATCTCGCGCAGCAGGGCATGCCCGTCGTGCTGCTCGACGACGACGACACGCTGTCCACCGGCTCGCGCGCGATCTGCTTCGCGAAGCGCACGCTCGAGATCTTCGACCGGCTCGGCTGCGGCGAGCGTTTCGTCGACAAGGGCGTGAGCTGGCACGTCGGCAAGGTGTTCCTGCAGGACGAGCAGCTGTACGCGTTCGACCTGCTGCCCGAGGAAGGGCATGCGCGCCCCGCGTTCATCAACCTGCAGCAGTATTACGTCGAGGGCTACCTGGCCGACCGCGCGTTCGAGCTGCCGAACATCGACATCCGCTGGAAGCACAAGGTGACGGGCATCGACCAGTCGGCCGAACACGCGGTACTGACGATCGAAACGCCGGAAGGCGTCGCGACGCTGCGCGCGCAGTACGTGATCGCGGCCGACGGCTCGCGCAGCCCGATGCGCACGATGATGGGCCTCGAAAGCCACGGTCGCACGTTCAAGGACCGCTTCCTGATCGCCGACGTGAAGATGAAGGCGGAGTTTCCGACCGAGCGCTGGTTCTGGTTCGACCTGCCGTTCCACCCGAATCAGTCGGTGCTGCTGCATCGCCAGCCCGACAACGTGTGGCGCATCGACTTCCAGCTCGGCTGGGATGCCGACCCCGTCGCCGAGAAGCAGCCGGAGCGCGTGATCCCGCGCGTGCGCGCGCTGCTCGGGCCGGACGTCGAGTTCGAGCTCGAATGGGTGAGCGTCTATACGTTCCGCTGCCAGCGGATGGAGTCGTTCCGGCACGGCCGCGTGCTGTTCGCGGGAGATTCCGCGCACGGTGTGTCGCCGTTCGGCGCGCGCGGCGCGAACAGCGGCGTGCAGGACGCCGACAACCTCGCCTGGAAGCTGAAGCTCGTGCTCGACGGCCGTTCGGCCGACAGCCTGCTCGACACGTATGCGAGCGAGCGCGAGTTCGCGGCCGACGAGAACATCCGCAACTCGACGCGCTCGACCGACTTCATCACGCCTAAAAGCCCGGTGTCGCGCGTGTTCCGCGACGCGACGCTGAAGCTCGCACGTGACTGCGAGTTCGCGCGCAAGCTCGTGAACAGTGGCCGTCTGTCGGTGCCGGCGGTGCTGGCCGATTCGCCGCTGAACACGCCGGATCGCAACGGCGACGCCTTCGCGGGCGCGATGCGGCCGGGTGCGGCGGCGGCCGATGCGCCGGTGCGTGTGCAGGGCGAGTCGGGCTGGCTGCTGCAGCATCTGGGCAGCGGCTTCACCGGCGTGCTGTTCGGGCTGCCGGGCGATGCGGCCGCGCTCGCGCAGGCGCTCGACGGCCTCGCGCTGCCGGTGCGCCCCGTGCTCGTCGTGCCGGCCGGGCACGCGCAGCCGGTCGCGGGTGTCGACGTCGTGGAGGACGTCGACGGCTTCGCCGCACAACGCTATGACGCGAAGCCCGGCACGTTCTACCTGCTGCGCCCTGATCAGCATGTCTGCGTCCGCACGCGCACGCTCGACCGTCAGGCGCTTGCCGACGCACTGGCGCGCGCGACCTGCGCACGCTGAACACACGATAACGATACCGATACCGGAGACACCGTCATGCCCCCCCTCGACACCCGCCCGCGCCTGGCTGATCCGGACGCGTTCTACGAAGCGTTGATCGACATGCATCGCGACCTGTCGGACGCCGACAGCCAGCTCGTCAACGCGAAGCTGATCCTGCTGCTCGCGAACCAGATCGGCGACGCCGACGTGCTGCGCGAAGCGATGGCGCTCGCGCGCCAGGGCGTGACGCCGCCCGTGCATCCGGCCGCCGAGGTGACGCAATGAGCGCGGCGCCGGCCGACGCGCGCGTGCTCGAAGTCGAGCGCGTGATCGACGAGACCCATCGCCCGGGCTTTCACTGGATGCTGCTGGTGCTGTGCGGGCTGTGCCTCGTGATCGACGGTTTCGATGCGCAGGCAATGGGTTATGTCGCACCGAGCGTGATCGCCGAATGGGGCGTGCCGAAGCAGGCGCTTGGGCCCGTGTTCAGCGCGAGCCTGTTCGGGATGCTGCTCGGCGCGCTCGGGTTGTCGGTGCTGGCCGACCGGATCGGGCGGCGCCCGGTGCTGATCGGCTCGACGCTGTTCTTCGCGGTGACGATGCTCGCGACGCCGTTCGCGGGTTCGATCCCGGTGCTGATGGCGCTGCGTTTCGTCACGGGCCTCGGCCTCGGCTGCATCATGCCGAACGCGATGGCGCTGGTCGGCGAGTTCAGCCCGGCCGCGCATCGCGTGAAGCGGATGATGATCGTGTCGTGCGGCTTCACGCTCGGCGCGGCGCTCGGCGGCTTCATCAGCGCCGCGCTGATTCCGGCGCTCGGCTGGCGGTCGGTGTTCTTCGTCGGCGGCGCGGTGCCGCTGGTGCTGACGATCGCGATGGTCGCGCGGCTGCCCGAATCGCTGCAGTTCCTGGTGCTGAAAGGGCGCGTCGAAGAGGCGCGCGACTGGCTCGCGCACTTCGCACCGCAGGCCGGTATCGACGCGAACACGCGCATCGTCGTGCGCGAGCGCGCCGCGACCGGCGCGCCGGTCGCCGAGCTGTTCAGCCACGGCCGCCTGCCGGTCACGCTGCTGCTGTGGGCGATCAGCTTCATGAACCTGATCGATCTGTACTTCCTGTCGAACTGGCTGCCGACCGTGATGCGCGACGCGGGCTATTCGCAGGGGACGGCCGTGATCGTCGGCACGGTGCTCCAGACGGGCGGCGTGATCGGCACGCTGTCGCTCGGCTGGTTCATCGAACGCTACGGCTTCGTGCGCGTGCTGTTCGCATGCTTCGCGTGCGCGGCCGTGTCGGTGGGGCTGATCGGCTCGGTCGCGCATGCGCTGCCGTGGCTGCTGGTGGTCGTGTTCGCGGGCGGGTTCTGCGTGGTCGGCGGGCAACCGGCCGTCAACGCGCTCGCGGGCCAGTATTACCCGACGTCGCTGCGCTCGACGGGCATCGGCTGGAGCCTCGGCATCGGCCGGATCGGCTCGGTGCTCGGGCCGCTCGTCGGCGGACAACTGATTGCGCTCAACTGGTCGAACGGTGCGCTGTTCCACGCGGCCGCGGTGCCTGTGCTGTGCTCGGCGCTGTTCGTCCTCGGGCTTGCGGGTGTGACGCGGCGCAACGGCGCGCAGGCGCCGAATGCCGCCTGAATTGATGGAGAAAGGAAACGATGACGCTTGACCTGTCGAAACCGGCGACCGCCGGCTACCAGAGCGGTTTCGCGAACGAATTCGCGACCGAGGCACTGCCCGGCGCGTTGCCGCACGGCCGCAACTCGCCGCAGCGCGCGCCGTACGGGCTGTATGCGGAGCAGCTGTCGGGCACCGCGTTTACCGCGCCGCGCGGCCACAACCGCCGCTCGTGGCTGTATCGCATCCGCCCGGCGGCCGTGCACCGGCCGTTCGAGCCGTACGCGGGCCCGCAGCGCCTCGTGTCGGAATTCGGCGATTCCGCCGACGTGCCGCCGACGCCGCCGAACCAGCTGCGCTGGGATCCGCTGCCGATGCCGGTCGAGCCGACCGATTTCGTCGACGGGCTGGTGACGATGGCCGGCAACGGCTCGGCCGCCGCGATGAACGGCTGCGCGATCCACCTGTACGCGGCGAACCGCTCGATGCAGGACCGCTTCTTCTACAGCGCGGACGGCGAACTGCTGATCGTGCCGCAGCAGGGGCGCCTGTTCATCGCGACCGAATTCGGCCGGGTCGACGTCGAGCCGTTCGAGATCGCGGTGATCCCGCGCGGCGTGCGTTTTGCCGTCACGCTGCCGGACGGCGACGCGCGCGGCTACATCTGCGAAAACTTCGGCGCGCAACTGCGCCTGCCGGATCTCGGCCCGATCGGCTCGAACGGCCTCGCGAACCCGCGCGACTTCCTGACGCCGCAAGCCGCTTACGAAGACCGCGAAGGTGCGTTCGAGTTGATCGCGAAGCTGAACGGCCGCCTGTGGCGGGCGGACATCGGCCATTCGCCGCTCGACGTGGTCGCGTGGCACGGCAACTACGCGCCGTACAAGTACGACCTGCGCCTGTTCAACACGATCGGCTCGATCAGCTACGACCATCCCGATCCGTCGATCTTCCTGGTGCTGCAGTCGCAGAGCGACACGCCGGGCGTCGACACGATCGACTTCGTGATCTTCCCGCCGCGCTGGCTCGCGGCAGAGGATACGTTCCGCCCGCCCTGGTTCCACCGCAACGTCGCGAGCGAATTCATGGGGCTCGTGCACGGCGCGTACGACGCGAAGGCCGAAGGCTTCGTGCCGGGCGGCGCGAGCCTGCACAACTGCATGTCGGGCCACGGGCCCGACGCGGATACGTTCGAGAAGGCGTCCGCGAGCGATACGACGAAGCCGCACAAGGTCGACGCGACGATGGCGTTCATGTTCGAAACCCGTACGCTGATCCGGCCGACGCGCTATGCGCTCGACACCGCGCAGCTGCAGGCGGACTACTTCGAATGCTGGCAAGGCATCAAGAAACACTTCAATCCGGAGCAACGATGAGCGATACCCAAGACTGGCGCGCGACGCTCGACCCGACCCGCAAGAGCTGGGTCGAGACCGCGAACGATCCCGCCTGCGATTTCCCGATCCAGAACCTGCCGTTCGGGATCTTCAGCGATACGAAGCAAGCGTCACGCCGTGCAGGCGTCGCGCTCGGCGACCAGATCGTCGATCTCGCCGCACTCGCGCGCGCGGGCCTCGTGACGCTGCCGGCCGGCGGCGACGTGTTTGCCGCGCCGACGCTCAATGCGTTCATCGCACTCGGCCGCGACGCATGGCGCAGCGTGCGCGTGCAGCTGTCGGACCTGTTTTCACGCGAGAACGCACGGCTGCGCGACGACGCTTCGCTGCGCGCGCAGGTGCTCGTCGCGCAGCGCGACGCGACGCTGCATCTGCCGGTCGAGATTCCCGGCTACACCGATTTCTATTCGTCGAAGGAGCACGCGACCAACGTCGGTTCGATGTTCCGTGATCCGAAGAATGCGCTGCTGCCGAACTGGTCGGAGATGCCGATCGGCTACAACGGCCGCGCGTCGTCGGTGATCGTGAGCGGTACGCCGGTGCGGCGTCCGAACGGGCAATTGAAGCTGCCCGACCAGGAGCGTCCGGTGTTCGGCGCGTGCCGCAAGCTCGACATCGAACTGGAGACGGGCTTCATCGTCGGCCAGGGAAATGCGCTCGGCGAGCCGATCGCCTGCGAGGACGCGGAAGCGCATATCTTCGGGATGGTGCTGCTGAACGACTGGAGCGCGCGCGACATCCAGCAATGGGAATACGTGCCGCTCGGCCCGTTCAACGCGAAGACCTTCGCGACGACGATCTCGCCGTGGATCGTCACGCTCGACGCGCTCGAACCGTTCCGCGTCGCGCAGCCCGAACAGTCGCCGCAGCCGCTCGCGTACCTGCAGCACGCGGGCAAGCATGCGTTCGACATCGCGCTCGAAGTGACGCTGCGCGCGGAAGGGGCGGCCGAAGCAACGTCGATCAGCCGCACGAACTTCAGGCACATGTACTGGACGATGGCGCAGCAGCTCGCGCATCACACGGTCGCGGGCTGCAACACGCGCGTGGGCGACCTGATGGGTTCGGGCACGATCAGCGGGCCGACGAAGGATTCGTTCGGCAGCCTGCTCGAACTGACGTGGAACGGCAAGGAGCCGGTGGCGCTGAACGGCGGCGGCAGCCGTGCATTCATCGAGGACGGCGACGAGCTCACGCTCGCCGGATGGTGCCAGGGCGACGGCTATCGTGTCGGCTTCGGCGCGTGTGCCGGCAAGATCCTGCCGGCGGTGAAGGCGTAACGCGCAACGTAGCGCGTCGATGAGCACGACGGCCCGCATCGCGCGGGCCGTCGTCGTTTTCGCCGTGTGACCGGCGTATCCGCGGCCGGGCGGCGCGTGTTCGCACCGTCGTCGTTCGGCGGCGCGCTGCGGCGTACTTGCGCGCCAGTGTCAGACCGCGCGTTGCAATGCGGTGCGGCGCTCCCACAGCGCGGCCGCGACGAATGCCGCGACGCAGGCGACCAGCACGCCGACCAGCGCGTTGCTGCCCAGTTGTTCCATCAATGCACCGGCGACCAGCGGGCCGCCGAAACTCGCGGCGCTCCACGATGCCGACACGAGTGAGCTTGCGGTGACGAGCGCCGCACCGCGGAAGCGTTCGCCGCACGCGACGAGCGACAGCGTGTAGATGCTGCCGGCCGCCGCGCCGAGCACGAACAGCAGCGGCCAGCACAGCCACGGATTGGCGATCACGAACGGCAGCAGCGGCAGGCCGGCGAGCACGATCCAGCCTGCGCCGAGGTGCACGCGTTCGCGGCCGAGCTTGTCCGCGAGCCAGCCGATCGGGAACTGCATCGCGGTATCGCCGAACAGCATGATCGACGCGAGCAACACGGCCGTCGCGCTCGCGACGCCGTGATCCATCGCGTAGAGCGGCAGCAGCGACAGCGCGAGCGTATCGAACAGCGCGAAGAAGCCGGTGCCGATGATCAGCGCGGGCATGCGCGGCAGCACGTCGAGCCATCGGCCGTGCGCTTCATGATGCGCGTCGTCACCGGCGAGCGGGGCGCGCCGGATCGTCGCGAGCGTCGGCAGCGCGAGCAGGAACAGCGCGCCGCACAGCGCGAAGCGGATGCTCGTCGCGCCGGCGATCTGGCTCACGAGCACCGGGCCCGCCATCTGGAACAGCGTGAAATTGGTCGCGTAGATCGCGACGACGCGGCCGCGCGTCGAATCGTCGGCGAGCTGGTTGACCCACGCCTCGCCGATCGTGAACAGCAGCATCAGCGCCGCGCCGCACAGCACGCGCAGCACGCCCCACAGGATCAGGTTCGACGTGAACTGCATCAGCGCGGTGGCCGCCGCAAGCAGCACGACCGACACGACGATCGCGCGGCGCGAGCCGATGTGTCGCGCGAGCGCGGTGACGAACGGGACGATCGCGAGGCCGCCGAGGGCCTGCGCGGCCGTCAGCATGCCGACGACGTTGGTGCCGTGTCCGGCCTCGGTCAGCGCGAGCGCGGTGAGCGGCAGTGTGGCGCCGGTGCCGAGACCGACGACCGCGACGCTCAGAATGAGTGCGAGGAAATCGCGATTAAGAATGGCTTTCATCGGGCGCGATGCTACACCTCGGACCTTGAAAGGTCCATGAAGGCCATCAGCTTCGCGTGGAGTTGTGCACGCAACGACTTCAACAGGGTTGCGTCACACGTACTCGGTCGGCACGGCCACCGGGCGGCGTTCGAGCGACGCCGACCACAGCGTGAGCGCGAGCGCCGCGACGGCCATCGCGACGCCGACCCACGGCAGGCTCACGAGCGACACGCCGGAACCGATCGCCATCCCGCCGAGCCACGCACCGGTCGCGTTGCCGAGGTTGAACGCGCCCTGGTTCAGCGTCGACGCGAGATTCGGCGCGTCGCTCGCGCGATCGACGATCAGGATCTGCAGCGGCGGCACGATCGCGAACGCGAGGATGCCCCACACGAAGATCGTCGCGAGCGCGGCGAACGGCAGGTGCATCGTGCCCGCGAACAGCGCGAGGACCACGCCGATCAGCGCGAGCGTCGCGATCAGCGACGGCATCCGGCGCCAGTCGGCGAGCTTGCCGCCGAGCGTGCCGCCGACCGTCAGCCCGAGGCCGAACAGCAGCAGCACGTAGGTGACCTGGCGCGGCGAGAAGCCCGTCACGTCCTCGAGGATCGGCGTGATGTACGTGAACACGCTGAACAGGCTGGCCGACGCGAGCACGCTGATGCCGAGCACCATCAGCACCTGCGGATGTTTCAGCACGCTGAATTCGCGCGTGATGCTGGTGTCGGGCATTGCGAGGTTCTTCGGCAGGCAGACGGCGAGCGCGGCCGCCGCGGCAATGCCGATGCCGGTGACGGCCCAGAACGTCGCGCGCCAGCCGAACGCCTGGCCGAGCGCGGTGCCGAGCGGCACGCCGAGCACGTTCGCGAGCGTGAGGCCGGTGAACATCAGCGCGATCGCCTGCGCGCGACGGTTCGGCGCGACGAGGTTGCTCGCGACCACCGAGCCGATTCCGAAGAACGCGCCGTGGCAGAACGCGGTGACGACGCGCGCGGCCATTAGCACCGCATAGCCCGGTGCGATCGCGCAGAACAGGTTGCCCGCGATGAACAGCCCGATCAGGCCCATCAGTGCACGCTTGCGCGGCATCTTCGCGGTGACGATCGCGAGGATCGGCGCACCGATCGTCACGCCGAGCGCATAGCCCGACACGAGCATGCCGGCGGCCGGGATCGACACGCCGAGGTCGCGCGCGACATTGGGCAGCAGCCCCATGATCACGAACTCGGTGGTACCGATTCCAAATGCGGCGACGGCGAGGGCGAAAAGAGGTAAGGGCATCGCGGTAGGCTCGGGAAAGGCGCCGCTCGGGCTGGCGCAGGATGCGCGGAACGGGCGGACGGTAAGGCGGACGACAGCCGCGATTCTACTTCAGTGAAAACCCCTATGCTTGGGGCCAAAACGGTTGTTGCCGGCGTGCGACGGGGCAGCACGCGTGAAGCTCACAGTGTGGGATTGGGAGGGGGCGGCGCTGAATTTGCTGGGGCCGGAACGGTGGCGGCGGCGAGGCGCTCGTCAGGCGATGCGTTCGGGGGAGCCGTCGATGCTCGTGGTCGATGTGCTTGCTGCGTCGGCGTCGATGTTCGTTGCCGCGTCAGCGTCAGCCTCAGCCGTAGCCTCAGCGGGCGACGGGTGCGAGCCGTCGGCATCGGTCGAGGCCGGATCGTCCCAGCCGTTTTCGAACAGGCACGCTTCGATCGGCATCCGCGCGGCCCAACGCTCCTGCTCGAGCATCGGCTTCGCATAGAACGCGTCGACGTGCCCGACGCACAGCACGGCGATCGGCTTCGCGCCGTCGGGCATCCGCAGCAGCGCGCGCAGCGCATCGACGTCGAACAGCGATACCCAGCCCATCCCGAGCCCTTCGGCGCGGGCCGCGAGCCACATGTTCTGGATCGCGCAAGCGGCGGACGCGAGATCCATCTCCGGCAGCGTGCGGCGGCCGAACACGTGGCGCTCGCGGCCGTCGGCGAGTGCAACGACCAGCAACTCGCCGCATTCGCGCACGCCTTCGACCTTCAGCCGCATGAATTCGTCCTGGCGCTCGCCGAGCGCGTCGGCGGTGGCGCAGCGCTCGGCCTCGACCAGCGCGTGGATCGCGGTGCGCAGCGCAGGATCGGTGATGCGGATGAAGCGCCACGGCTGCATGAAGCCGACGCTCGGGGCGTGATGCGCCGCGCGCAGCAGGCGCGCGAGCACGGCAGGATCGACGGGCGCCGGCGTGAAGTGACGCATGTCGCGCCGTTCGAAAATGGCGCGGTAGACGGCGGCGATGTCGGAGTCGTCGAAACGCATGGGCGGCACAAGCAGGGGATGACGTCGGCGCAACGATATCAGACCGCGCGCAAGCCGCGTTACATCATTCGAAACAAAGTGCAGAATTGTTGATGTAAAAGATCGCTTTTTCAGCGCTGATCAAAAGCAAACGATTGCGGTCGCGCCGGTAACCATGAAATGAGCCGGTTTCGTCGATTTCTCAGCGATTCGCCGTTACGGCGTTCTGCGGCGTGCCCGCGTGCCACGCCTCGATGTTCAGCAGGGTGGTGTGCGCGATCTCGGCGAGCGCCTCGCGCGTGAAGAACGCCTGGTGCGACGTGACGATCACGTTCGGGAACGTCAGCAGGCGGGCGAGCACGTCGTCCTGCAGCGGCAGGTCGGAGTGATCCTCGAAGAAGAGCCCGCTTTCCTCTTCGTATACGTCGAGCCCGAGATGGCCGAGCTGGCCGCTCTTGAGCGCATCGACCAGCGCCTGCGCATCGACGAGGCCGCCGCGCCCGGTGTTGATCAGCATCGCGCCGTGCTTCATCCGTGCGAGCGTCCGTTCGTTGATCAGATGGTGCGTCGACGGCAGCAGCGGGCAGTGCAGGCTGACGATGTCGGCGTGGTGCAGCAGCTCGTCGAGCTCGACATAGCGCGCGCCGAACGCGATCAGCTCGTCGTCGTACGGCGGCACCGAATGTGCGAGCACATGCATCCCGAAGCCCATCATGATCTTCGCGAACACGCTGCCGATGATGCCGGTGCCGATCACGCCGACGGTCTTGCCATGCAGGTCGAAGCCGAGCAGGCCGTTCAGCGAGAAGTCGCCTTCGCGGGTGCGCGCGACGGCGCGCGGCAGGCGGCGGTTGAGTGCGAGGATCAGCGCGACCGCGTGCTCGGCGACCGCGTGCGGCGAATAGGCCGGCACGCGCACGACCGTGATGCCGAGCCGCTCGGCGGCCGCCAGGTCGACATGGTTGAAGCCCGCCGAGCGCAGCGCGATCAGGCGCGTGCCGCCGTCAGCCAGCCGCTCGAGCACGGCCGCGTCGACGGTGTCGTTGACGAACGGGCAGACGACGTCATAGCCATGCGCGAGGATCGCGGTTTCCGCGTCGAGGTGCGACGGCTGGAAGTGCAGCCGATAGCCGAACCGCCGGTTGGCGGCAGCGAACGAATCGTCGTCGTACTGCCGGCTGCTGAACAGGATCACGCGCACGCTGCACCTCCGAAGGCTGACGCGCGCAGTTTACTGCAGGCCCGTGATGATGTCGGAGCGGTCGGGCCCGCGCGACGGCCGCATGAAGCCGTAGTCGGTGCGTTCGCGGGCCGGCTGCGCACTGAAGTGGTCGAGTGCGTGCTCGACGAAGCTGCGCGTCCGGGCCGGCACGTACTGGCGGTTCGGGTAGACGAGCGACAGCTGTGTGTCGGGATCGTCGATCCGGTAGCCGGCCATCAGCCGCACGAGCGTGCCGCTGGCGAGCGCGTCCGCGACGCACGGCTCTGGCAGCACCGCGATGCCGGCACCGGCCACGGCCGCCGCATGGACGAGCGCGAGCTGGTTGACCGTGCAGGCCGGGCGCACCGTGATGGAATGCGCGACGCCGTCGTGGCCGACCAGTTGCCACGCGGGCACATGCTGGTGCGGCGCGAGCGTGACCCAGTCGTGGCCCGGCAGGTCGTCGGGCAGGCGCGGCTCGCCGCGGCGCTCGAGATAGGCCGGCGCCGCGACCGCGACGAACGGGTTCGGTGCGAGCGCGTGGCCGATCAGCGTCGGATTGCCGTCGAGCCGGTTGCCCGTGACGATGCCGACGTCGTAGCCCGAATCGAGCACGTCGAGCGGCCCCTCGGAGACGGTCAGCTGCACGCGCAACTCGGGGTAGCGGTGCCGGAAGCTGCTGACGAGCGGCGTCAGCGCAAGCGGCGACAGCAGGCCCGACGCGACGACGCGCAGCGTGCCGGCCGGTTCGCGCACGGCATGCGCGACGGACGATTCGAGGTGGTCGAATTCCTCGAGCAGCGCCCGGCACCCGTCGAGGTAGCGCACGCCGGCCTCGGTGAGCGACAGGTTCCGCGTCGTGCGGTGGATCAGCCGGGTGTTCAGGTGGCCCTCGAGCATCGCGATCGATCGCGTGACGAGTGCATTGGACACGCCGAGATGGTGCGCCGCGCGCCGGAAGCTCTGTTGCTCGGCGACGCAGACGAATACACGCATGGTCTGAATCTGGTTC
This sequence comes from Burkholderia lata, assembly GCF_902499335.1. Classification (GTDB taxonomy): domain Bacteria; phylum Pseudomonadota; class Gammaproteobacteria; order Burkholderiales; family Burkholderiaceae; genus Burkholderia; species Burkholderia lata_B. The sequence goes on from NZ_CABVQK010000010.1 coordinate 299,779, forward strand.
ATGGCTTGCGTATTTCTGGCCCGGTTGATTGATTATGGTTGTGGTTTTACGCCGCGCAACCTCGAAAGCGCATCGCGCGGCCCGCAGTTTTTCCTTCACATCGAAAAATCGTTTTTTTCGATTCCGCAGATGATTGTTCAATACAGAAGCGTTATCCGTCAACCTGCGAAAAGGGGCGGGTTGCGGAAAATCGAAATCAGGGGTAGCGCGTTAAACGTGGTGCTGTCCAGCATGCCTGCCGTTCAAAGGTGGTGGGGTATTCGAATAAGTATGGCGAGTGAGAATATTTCTCATGTTAATCAATAGGTTGTGAGCTATTCGAGCGGGCTTGAGCCAGTATTGCGAGGAAGCGTGCCCCAATACATGCTGAAATAGTAGATGTTTTTTGGCCGTGCGGGGATTTTGCTTATCGGATTCCGCGTAGCGATTTTTATCGGGGATCCGGTCTATTTCGTTCGATACAGAAGTCGTACTGAACCGGTGATGTCGGCGAGTCGCGGTGTTATTGACGAAGAAAATCGTGCGCTTGACGCATGAATGGAACCGTTTCACAACCTGGCCGGCAATCATTTTTCAATCCGGATGACTGGCGTGCGGCCCGCGCATGGCCGGCTGGCCCGGTCAGGCGACCGGGCCACCGTTGCGCTGTCCGGCCGCGCGTGCCTCTTGCGCGAGGCGGCGGAACGCGGAATGATCGATCAGTTCGCCATGCAGCGCGGCGGGCGTCCGTGCACTTCCTTTCCTCACCTTTTTCCAGCCATGTCCATCGATTACTCGCCGATTCCCTGTCCCGTCGTCGTGCCGCTCGACGCGATCCTGCCCGAAGAACCGCTGCTGATGATGGGGGCCGGCCCGGTTCCGATCCCGGCCGCCGTCGCGAAGGCGAACACGGTCGTGATCAACCACCTTGGCGCGACGATGGCGAAGATCATCGAGCAGGTGAAGGAAATGGCGCGTTACGTGTTCCAGACCCGCACGAAGTGGGTGCTCGGTGTCGCGGGACCCGGTTCGGCCGCGATGGAAATGGCGATCTCGAACCTGGCGTGGCGCGGTACGCGCGTGCTGTCGATCCGCAACGGCTTCTTCAGCGCGCGGATGGCCGAGATGGCCACGCGCGTCGGAGCCGACGTCGCGACGCTCGAAGTGGCCGACCGCGCGGTCGCCAGCCTCGACGAGATCGCGGACGCGATCGCGCGCGAGCGGCCCGAGATCGTCACGATCGTGCAGGGCGAGACGTCGAACACCGTGTGGAACCGCGACCTGCGCGAGATCGCGGCGCTTGCCAAGGCGGCCGGTGCGCTGGTCGTGGTCGATGCGGTGTGCACGCTGTCGACGATGCCGCTCGAGATGGACGCGTGGGGCATCGACGCGGTGATCACCGGCGGCCAGAAGGGGCTGTCGTCGATCCCGGGCGTGTCGCTGATCGCGTTCTCCGACGCCGCATGGGACCGCATGAAACAGCGCCCCGAACCGAACGCGCACTGGTGCCTCGACATGGCGCTCGCGGAGAACTTCTGGCACAACGCCGGCTACCACTACACGGCGCCCGTGTCGGGCGTGCTCGCACTGCACGAGGCGCTGCGGCTCGTCTGCGCGGAGACGCTCGAAAGCCGCTTCGCGCGCCACCTGCGCTGCTCGCTCGCGCTGCAGGCGGGCGTCGAGTCGATGGGGCTCAAGCTCTATGCGCCGAAGGACTGCCGGCTGAATTCAGTGGTCGGGATCGAGACGCCGGAAGGGCTCACGCCGGGAATGGTCTGCGGCCATATCTCGAAGCAGTACCAGGTCGAGATTTCGGGCTCGTTCGGCTTGCCGATCGTGCGGATCGGGCAGATGGGCGAGCAGTGCCGCGAGCACAACCTGTTCCGCACGCTGCATGCGTTCGGCCGCACGATGGTCGACCTGAAGGTGCCGGTCGACCTGCCGGCCGGCGTTGCGGCGCTCGAGCAGGAACTGTCGGGGCGCGGCGCTTAAGCGGGAAAACGCGGAAAGGGGGCCGCGCTCAGCGGCCCTGCATCGCACGCCGGTACGTATTCGGCGTCGTGCCGTGCGCGTCGCGAAAGCGATGGCTGAAGTGGCCGGCGTTCGCGTAGCCGCAGTCGGCCGCGATCTGCGCGAGCGGCAGCGCCGTCGTGCGCAGCAGCTCGCGCGCCCGCGCCAGCCGTTGCTCGGCCACCCACGCGTGCGGCGCCCGGCCGAACGACAGCCGGAACATCCGCGAGAAGTGGTATTCGGACAGCGCGGCGACGTCGGCGAGTTCGCCGAGCGTCAGCGGTTGCGTCAGGTACGTGTCGATGTAGTCGCGCACGCGGCGGCGCACGGCCGGCGCGAGCCCGCCGCGGAACGACGTGTCGGTGCGGGGCGTGCTCTGCCCGCGCAGCAGCAGGCTCAGCACCTCGTGCGCGGTCTCGTTCACGCGCAGCCGTTCGTCGGCATCGTCCCAGCCGTCCAGCGCGAGTGAACGCAGCAGCGTGGCGACGCGCGCATCCTCGAAATAGGTGCGGTCGGCGAGCTTCAGTTCGCGCGGCTCGCGGTCGAGTTCGCGGATCGCGCGCTGCGTGAAGTGTTCCGGCAGGAAATACAGGTGGATGAAGTGCATCTCGCCGCGCACCCACCAGCGCGATTCATGGTCGCCCGGCAGCGCGCACAGCAGGCTCGGCGCGCCGTAGCGCGGCACGCGCTGACGCTCCGTCCGGTAGCCGCCGTCGAGATAGCACGACAGCGTGTGGTGGCCCGGCTGCTCGTAGACCGTCTCGCTTTCGTCGGTGATCCGTGTCCATTCGGCGATCGCCAGATGGTCGCCGAGCCACGCGAAGCGCTCGAGCGTCGCGTTCGCGTCGGCGAGCGTGCGGCAGACCGACTGCAGGCCGAACGGCAGATCGCCGCCAGCCAGGGCGGCGGGGTGGTCGACGGGAGGCGCGGAAAGGGAGAGGCTCATGATGGGCCGAGTATAAGCGGGCGCGCGCCGTCGCGTGCGGCGGCCCGAAAAAGACCGCAATTCCGGACAATCGGCGCGCGCCGGGCGGCGGCATAGTCGGGATCCCGTTTCACCCGTTTTTTCGGATCGTTGCCGCCATGAACCTGTCGCTTTATTTCGTCACTGTGCTGATCTGGGGCACCACCTGGATCGCGATCAAGTGGCAGCTCGGCTCCGTGCCGCCGCCCGTGTCGATCGCATGGCGTTTCTGGCTCGCGGCCGCCGTGCTGTTCGCGCTGCTGCGCGTGATGCGCCGGCCGGTGCGCCCGCCGCGCGAAGCGTGGCGCTTTCTCCTGGCGCAGGGCTTCGCGCTGTTCTGCCTGAACTTCCTGTGCTTCTACTACGCGGAGCAGGTCGTGCCGAGCGGCCTCGTCGCGGTGATCTTCTCGACGGCGCCGCTGTTGAACTCGATCAACGGCCGGCTGTTCATGGGCCGTCCGCTGCGGCCGTCGGCGATCGCCGGCGCGCTGCTCGGGCTGGTCGGCATCGCGTGCCTGTTCTGGCAGCAGATGGCCGGCCATCTCGACGACCACGCCACCTGGACGGGCCTCGCGATCGCGTTCGCGGGCACGATGTGTTTCTCGGCCGGCAACCTGCTGTCGAGCCGGATGCAGTCGATGGGGCTGCACCCGCTCGTGACCAATGGCTGGGCGATGCTGATCGGCGCGACGATCCTGACCGTCGGCAGCGCGGTGGCCGGATTGCCGTTCATGCTCGACACGAGCCCGCGCTATCTCGGCGCGCTCGTCTACCTGGCCGTGCCGGGCTCGGTGATCGGCTTTACCGCGTATCTGACCCTCGTCGGCCGGATCGGGCCGGAGCGCGCCGCGTACTGCACGGTACTGTTCCCGATCGTCGCGCTGGCCGTGTCGACGGTGTTCGAGGGCTACCAGTGGTCGCCGCTCGCGGTGGTCGGGCTGCTGCTGGTGGTGGCCGGCAACCTGGTCGCGTTCGACCTGACGCGGCGGTTGTTTCTGCGGACGGCCTGACCGGCTTGCACGCCGCACCGGCTTCGCCCGGATACAAAAACGCCCGCGCGATGCGGGCGTTTTCTTTTTGGGTGTCGGCAGCGTAATTTTCCGCGACCGGCTTCCAGGCAACGAGCAGCGCGTTCAGGCCGCCGCGCCGCTTCCCGCGACCCGCGCCTGCCGCTGGTACAGCACCATCGACAGCGCGACGCCCGCGGCAGCCGCCACCGCCGCGAACAGGAACACCTGCGGATAGCCGAACGCACCCGCGACATAGCCGGCGAGCGGCCCCGTGATGCCGAGCGACAGGTCGAGGAACACCGAGTACGCGGACAGCGCCGCGCCGCGGCTCGCGGGCGGCACGAGCGCGACGGCCTCGACGCCGAGCGCCGGGAAGATCAGCGCGAAGCCGAAGCCCGTCAGCGCCGCGCCGATCAGCGCGACGTGCGGCACGGGCGCGAGCCACAGCAGCACGAGGCCTGAGCATTCGAACGCAAACGACACGATCGCGACGCGGAAGCCGCCGTAGGTCTTGATCGTGTTCGCGAACAGCAGGCGCGCACCGATGAACAGCGTGCCGAACACGGTCAGCGACAGCGCGGCGTTCGGCCAGTGGCGCGCCGCGTAGTACAGCGTGACGAAGGTCGCGATCGAGCCGAAGCCGGCCGAGCCGAGCGCGAGGCCGAGGCCGTGCGGCAGCACGCGCGTGAACACGCTCGCGTACGACATCCGCTCGCCGTGCACGAGCGGCACGGACGCGATCAGGCGCGCAAGGTAGAAGCCGGTCGCGGCGAGCGCGATCACGATCACGCCGATCAGCGCCGGATTCAGCGTATGCGCGATCGCGACGCCGACCGGCGCGCCGAGCGCGAGCGCGCCGTAGGTCGCGATGCCGTTCCACGAGATCACCTTCGCGTTGTGCGTGACGCCGACCCGGCCGATGCCCCACAGGATCGCGCCGGTGCCGCACAGGCTTTCGCCGACGCCGAGCACGAGCCGGCTCGCGACCAGCAGCACGAGGCTCGCGACCGGCCAGTGCGCGAGCAGCAGCGCGACGAGCAGCAGCACGCCCGACACGCCGCAACCGACCAGCCCGCGCAGCACCGTCTGCTTCGGGCCGAGCGTATCGGCCAGGCGCCCGGCGAGCGGCCGCGATGCGAGCGTCGCGAAATACTGGACGCTGATCGCACCGCCCGCGACGATCGCGGAAAAGCCGAGGTCGTCGTGGACGAAGCCCGGCAATACCGCGAGCGGCAGGCCGATGGTCAGGTAGCAGATGAACGTGAAGCAGACGACGGACACGATTTGCAGCGTGACCGCGAACCCGCTGCGCGGCGGTGTGGCGGAATCGGTTGACATGGGGTCGGAACGAATGAACGAAACGGACGGAGGACGGCGAAAAAGGGAATCGGGATTTTCCCATGGAACCGGTTTTCACGCAGGTACCATTTAGTTAATTGCGACCCGATTTCGTCGCCCGCGGATCGGCGGGGGCATTGCGAAATGGTGGGCGGAGCACCGTGCGGAAAGGGCGCCAGGCCGCGCCGGCGCTCATATCGCGGCAGTTATATGGGCCCCATGCGTGATGGGCTATGGGTTGCGGAATTTGATGGTGATAGCGTGCAAACTGTCAGAAAAACGTCGGTCGAGCGCACTGCGCGGGCCGCCTTGCCCCCCATTTGAAGAACCATCGAGACATGAGTGAGCCGATCCGCTTCTACCATCGTCACGCGATCCGCGAAGTCAGCGGCGCGGACGTTACCCGCACCGTGCTGCAATACCTGCGCGAGGACGCGCATTGCACCGGCACCAAGGAAGGCTGCGCGGAAGGCGACTGCGGCGCGTGCACGGTCGTCGTCGGCGAGCTGACCGACGCCGGCGCGGTCGAGTTCAAGGCCGTCAACGCATGCATCCAGTTCCTGCCGACGCTGGACGGCAAGGCGTTGCTGACGGTCGAGGACCTGCGGCAGCCGGACGGCGCGCTGCATCCGGTGCAGCAGGCGATGGTCGACTGCCACGGTTCGCAATGCGGGTTCTGCACGCCCGGCTTCGTGATGTCGATGTGGGCGCTGTACGAGAAGCACGGCCACGAAGGCTGCGGCAGCGCGTGCGCGAAGGCGAAGGACGTGCCGACGCGTACCGAGATCGCCGATGCGCTGACCGGCAACCTGTGCCGCTGCACCGGCTATCGCCCGATTGTCGATGCGGCGGTGCAGATGTTCGATGCACCGTCGCCGTCGGCCCCGGTCGACACGGCCGCGCTGGCCCGCACGCTCGCGTCGCTCAAGCGCGACGAGACGTTCGACTACGCGACGACCAACGGCGCGCGCTTCGCGGCGCCGCGCACGCTCGACGCGCTGGCCGCGCTGAAGGTCGAGCGGCCCGACGCGCGCATTCTCGCGGGCAGCACCGACATCGGCCTGTGGGTCACCAAGCAGATGCGCCGGCTCGACGACCTGATCTACGTCGGCCAGATCGCCGAACTGCAGCGTCTCGCGGAGCGCGGCGACTGGATCGAGATCGGCGCGGGCGTGACGGTCGAGAAGGCGTATGCGGCGCTGGCCGGCCAGTATCCCGAACTGACCGAGATGTGGAAGCGCTTCGCGTCGCTGCCGATCCGCAACGCGGGCACGATCGGCGGCAACGTCGCGAACGGCTCGCCGATCGGCGATTCGATGCCGGGCCTGATCGCGCTCGGCGCGCGCGTGGTGCTGCGCGGCGGCGACACGGTGCGCGAGCTGCCGCTCGAGGCGCTCTACACGGGCTATCAGCAGAAGGACATGGCGCCGCACGAATTCGTCATCGGCCTGAAGGTGCCGACCCGCACCGGCGTGCGCGAGAAGCTGCAGTTCCGCACGTACAAGCTGTCGAAGCGGTTCGACTCTGACATCTCGGCCGTGTGCGCGGCGTTCGCGTTCATCGCGGACGGCGACACGATCCGCGAGCCGCGCATCGCGTTCGGCGGGATGGCCGCGACGCCGAAGCGTGCAACGCACACGGAGGCCGTGCTCGACGGCGCGCAGTGGCACGAAGCCACCGCGCAGGCCGCGATGCAGGCGCTCGAGCGCGACTACCAGCCGCTGTCCGACATGCGCGCGACGAGCACGTACCGCCTCGATACCGCGAAGAACCTGATGTACCGATTCTGGCTGGAGACGCGCCCGCACGACCCGCTGCCGCCGCAAGCCCTGAATGTGCGCGAAGTGGCCGCCGAAGTCGGCACCGACGCGGCGCGCGTCTGAAGACGGAGAACACCGAACATGAACCAGCAAGCAGAACCGTTCCTGAGCACCCTCGACCCGCAGGCCGACGCCGCGCAGGTCCACGTATCGCGCGCGCACGAATCCGCGCACCTGCACGTCAGCGGGCGTGCCACCTACACCGACGACATCCCGGTTGTCGCGGGCACACTGCACGCGGCGCTCGGCCTGTCGGCGAAGCCGCACGCACGGATCGTGTCGATGAACTTCGACGCGGTGCGCGCGACGCCGGGCGTGGTCGCCGTGTTCACGGCCGACGATATCCCGGGCGTCAACGATTGCGGCCCGATCATCCACGACGATCCGGTGCTCGCGAAGGGCATCGTGCAGTTCGTCGGCCAGCCGATGTTCATCGTCGTCGCGACGTCGCATGAAACCGCGCGGCTCGCCGCGCGCCGCGCCCAGGTCGACTACGAGGAATTGCCGGCGATCCTCACCGCGCAGGAAGCACGCGCGGCCGAAACCTACGTGATCCCGCCGCTGAAGCTCGCGCGCGGCGACGCGGCCGCGCGGCTCGCCGTCGCGCCGCACCGCGAGTCGGGCGAAATGCTGCTCGGCGGCCAGGAGCAGTTCTACCTCGAAGGGCAGATCGCATACGCAGTGCCGAAGGATGACGACGGGATGCACGTGTACTGCTCGACGCAGCACCCGAGCGAGATGCAGCACCTCGTCGCGCACGTGCTCGGCGTCGCGTCGCACAACGTGCTCGTCGAATGCCGCCGGATGGGCGGCGGGTTCGGCGGCAAGGAATCGCAGTCGGGCCTGTTCGCGTGCTGCGCGGCGCTCGCCGCATGGAAGCTGCTGTGCCCGGTGAAGCTGCGTCCGGACCGCGACGACGACATGATGATCACCGGCAAGCGGCACGACTTCCATTACCGCTTCGACGTCGGCTACGACGACGACGGCCGCATCGACGGCGTGGCGCTCGACATGACGTCGCGCTGCGGCTTCTCGGCCGACCTGTCCGGCCCGGTGATGACGCGCGCGGTGTGCCACTTCGACAACGCGTACTGGCTGGGCGACGTGAACATCGCAGGCTACTGCGGCAAGACCAACACGCAGTCGAACACCGCCTTCCGCGGGTTCGGGGGCCCGCAGGGCGCGTTCGCGATCGAGTACATCCTCGACGACGTCGCGCGCTCGCTCGATCGCGATCCGCTCGACGTCCGCTATGCGAACCTGTACGGCAAGACCGAACGCAACGTCACGCCGTACGGGCAGACGGTCGAGGACAACGTGCTGCCGGAGCTGCTCGGCGAACTCGAGGCGACCAGCGACTACCGCGCGCGGCGCGCGGGCGTGCGCGAATTCAACGCGCGCAACACGGTGCTGAAGAAGGGCATCGCGATCACGCCGGTGAAGTTCGGCATTGCGTTCAACGTCACGCACTTCAACCAGGCCGGCGCGCTGGTGCACATCTACACTGACGGCTCGGTGCTCGTGAACCACGGCGGCACGGAGATGGGGCAGGGGCTCAACACGAAGGTCGCGCAGGTCGTCGCGCACGAGCTCGGCATCCGCTTCGGCCGGATTCGCGTGACGGCGACCGACACCAGCAAGGTCGCGAACACGTCCGCGACGGCTGCGTCGACGGGCTCGGACCTGAACGGCAAGGCCGCGCAGGATGCGGCGCGCCAGTTGCGCGAGCGGCTCGCGGTGTTCGCGGCGAAGCAGTTCGGCGACGGCAAGGTCGATGCGGCCGACGTGAAGTTCGGCAACGACTTCGTGTGGGTGGGCGGCAACGGCGTGCCGTTCGGCGAAGTGGTCGCGAAGGCGTACCTCGCGCGCGTGCAGCTGTGGTCCGACGGTTTCTACGCGACGCCGAAGCTGTACTGGGATCAGTCGAAGCTGCAAGGGCGGCCGTTCTACTACTACTCGTACGGCGCGGCCGTGTCGGAAGTCGTGATCGACACGCTGACGGGCGAGATGCGCACGCTGCGCGTCGATGCGTTGCACGACGTGGGTGCGTCGCTGAACCCGGCGCTCGACATCGGCCAGGTCGAAGGCGCGTTCATCCAGGGGATGGGCTGGCTCACGACCGAGGAGCTGTGGTGGAACAAGGGCGGCAAGCTGATGACGCATGCGCCGTCCACGTACAAGATCCCGACGGTGAACGACACGCCGCCGGAATTCAACGTGCAGCTGTTCAAGAACCGCAACGTCGAGGACAGCATCCACCGTTCGAAGGCCGTCGGCGAGCCGCCGCTGCTGCTGCCGTTCTCGGTGTTCTTCGCGGTGCGTGATGCGGTGGCCGCGGTCGGCGACTACAAGGTGAACCCGCCGCTCGACGCGCCGGCGACCGGCGAGTCGATCCTGCGCGCGGTCAGCGCGGTGCGTGCGGCGAAGGCAGGCTGAGATGAAACGGCCCCCACGCCCTCTTCGTTCAATGCCCCCCGAGGGGGCGGTCAGCCTCCTTGGGGCGGCCTGGCGGAGGCTGACATGAACGGCCCCGCACGCTCGCTCCGCACCGCGTCGACCCCGGCGTTCGCGCCGGGCACCGGCCAGCGCAACCGCGCGACCGGCACGCCGGCGCCGATGCACATCGTGCTGTTCGGCGCCGGGCACGTCGGTCACGCGCTGGTGACGCTGCTCGGCGCGCTGCCGTGCGTCGTGCAGTGGGTCGACACGCGCGACGAGCTGTTCCCGGACGAATGTCCGCCGAACGTGCAGCCGGAGCCCACCGACACGCCGGAGGCCGTCGTCGACGCGGCGCCGCCCGGCGCGTACTTCCTCGTGATGACGCACAACCACGCGCTCGACTTCTCGCTCGCCGCGCAGATCATGCGGCGGCGCGACTACGCGTACTTCGGGATGATCGGCTCGCGTACCAAGCGGGTGAAGTTCGAGCGCCGGCTTGCCGCGCGCGGCGTCGATCCGGCGCGGCTCGTGGAGATGGTGTGCCCGATCGGCGTCGCGGGCATCATCGACAAGGCGCCGGGCGCGATCGCGGTGGCCGTGTGCGCGGAGCTGCTGCAGGCGCGCTCGGGCATGCCGGTGGCCGACGCGAAGGCCGCCGCAGCGGGGCGCGCGCGCGACGACGTGTCCTGCGCGCGGTAGCGCCGCGCGGCCAGCGCACGGCCGCGCGTTTTTGCATACACTGCACGACGACGCGCGGCACCGGGCCGCGCCTTACCGTGTACGCACCATGTCCGATCACCAGGTCTATCTCGCCACGCTCGATACGAGCCTCCTCGCCATCGAGCGCTGGCTGTCCGGCGTCGATACCGCGCCCGAGGCGCTCGACGCGCTGCTCGCCGCGTTCTCCGCCGAATTCACGATGATCCTGACCGACGGCCGCGAGGTCGATCACGACGGTACGCGCGCGCTGTTCGCGAAGCTCGCCGGCGCGAAGCCGGGGCTGCGCATCACGCTGTCGGAAACCCGCGTGCTCGTGGCCGACGCGTCGCATGCGGTGATCACCTATCTCGAAGCGCAGCACGCGGCCTCGGGCGAGCTGCCCGCGCGCCGCGCGACCGCCGTGTTCGAGCGCGGCGCGGCGGGTGTCGTGCGCTGGACCCATCTGCAGGAAACCTTCTGCACGGCCTGAACTCGAGCGGCCGTGCCGCGTCTTGCGCCGCGGCTCAGCGCTTGCGGCCGCGGGGAACCGTCAGCTCGTCGGACACGCTCTGCATCAGCGCGCACAGCCACGCGATGTCGGTCGGGCGGTCGGGCTGCGGATGCGTGAGCAGGTAGCTCTTGATGCGCGGGAACGGCACCGGCGGCGTGACGACCACGAGCGGCAGCAACTGCGCATAGTGCGTCGCGAAGCGGCGCGTCGTCGTGAAGATCAGGTCCGACTGCATCAGCACCTGCGGCACGATCCCGAAGTACGGCAGCGTCGTCACGATGCGCCGCGTGAGGCGCGCGCGAGCGAGGCCGATCTCGATCGCGTTGCGCTTGTCGCCGGTGTACGGCGTCGGCGCGACGTGCGCGGCCGACGCGTACGCTTCGCGCGTGAGCGGCACGCGCGCGAGCGGGTGCGCATCGCGCATCAGGCACACGATCGTGTCGGAGAACAGGTCCTGGCGCGCGAACTGCGGGTCGGGCTTCGGCCAGTTGCCGATCACGAGATCGAGCGCGCCCGATTCGAGCGCGCCCGCGTGGTCGAGCGCGGGATTCAGCGAATCGATTTCCAGGTGCGCATGCGGCGCCGCGTCGCGAAAGCGCTCGATCAGCGTCGGCATGAAGAAATCGTTCAGGTAGTCGGGCGCGGCGACGCGGAACGTGCGCCGAGCGGACGACGGATCGAAGTCGCCGTGCGGCGTCGCGATGAAGTCGACCTCGCGCAGCGCGCGCTGCGCGGCCTCGAGCAGCGACGCGCCGTATTCGGTCGGCACCATCCCGGATTTGCCGCGCACGAGGATCGGGTCGTTCAGCGTTTCGCGCAGCTTGCGCAGCGCGGTGCTGATCGCGGGCTGGGTCTGGTTCAGCCGCAGCGCGGCCTGCGTGACGCTGCGCTCGAGCAGCAGCGTGCGCAACACGCGCACGAGCCAGATATCGAGCGAGGCGGTACGGTCGTCGTCTTCCATCGTAGGGGGTGATTCGGGTGAAGCGTAACCTTACCGCAGCCGCGCGTTGCCGTGCGTGATACCGGCCATCACGCACGACCCTTCGGCAGCGTGCTGATCCGGTTGACCTCGCGCGATTCGAGCCAGTTCGGCGTGCGCGCGCAGTACAGCACCATCGGCAGCGCGTCCTCGCCCCAGAACAGCTGCTGGTTCATCCAGAACGTCGGCACGCCGAACACGCCGAGCGCGATCGCGTCGTCGGTGTTGCGGCGCAACTGCGCGCTCGTCTCCTCGAACTCGATCAGCTCGTCGCCGTGCCCGACGCCGACGCGTTCGCACAATGCGGCGAACCCGTCCGGCGTCGACGGATCGTTGCCGTCGTGCCAGATGAAGCGGAACATTTCCAGCACGGTCGCGATGTCGGCGCGCAGCGCGATCGCGAGGCGCAACACCTTGTCGGAATCGAACGGATGGGCGGGCGGCATCTTGAAGCGGATGCCGAGCTGCTCGGCGCGAAACAGCGCGTGACGGTACGTGAACACGCGCTTGGCCGGCACGTCGGCGCTCGAGCGTTGCCCCCAGTGGCGCTGCAGGTCGGGCAGCGACACCGCGACGGGCTCGAACGGCACGTCCGGCCATTTGTCGAGCTGTTCGAGCAACAGGTAGGAGAACGGCGACACGAAGTCGTAGAACCAGGCGGGTTGGGCAGTGTCGAGGCCGGTTGTCATGGCGATCTCCAGAGGGTAGGGCGTGCGGCGCCCGGCGGCGGCCTCCATGTTACGCGGCGGCGCGCGCATGCGGCAATGATCGCGGATCGTCCGCTTACGCGGAACCGGGAGTCGCCCGAGGGGGCGTGCCGGCCGGCGGTGCGGCCTCGGCACGTGCGCCCGGCGTGCCGGCCGGCGTGTCATGGTCGTGCGCGGTGAGCCGTTCGCGTACGAAGCCGATGTGCTCGCGCAGCACGTAGAACTGCCCGGCATAGGCCAGCGGCATCTTCATCCGGTTCACGGCTTCCTCGATGTCGTCGAGCTCGTCGAGCAGCTGCACGCGCTCCTCGGCCGTGTGTTCGCCGAGCGCGCTGCGCTCGAGCGCGATCAGCGCGCCGTACCAGCGATAGATGCGCGAGCGCACGCGCCAGCCGTACAGCGATGGCACGAGCCGCAGCCCCGGGATCAGCACGACGATCAGCGGGACGACCACGACGAGCAGCCGGTCGACGAGGCTCGCGACCCAGAACGGCAGCCGTCGGTACAGGAAGGTCTTGCCCGATTTGTAGTAGCGCGCGGCGTCGTCGGAGAGCTGGAAGCCGCGCGTGACGGGCGACGGGAATTCACCCGCGTGCTGCAGGATCGTCGCGTGGCCGTGCACTTCGCGCGCGGCCTCGATCAGCAGGTCGGACAGCGCGGGGTGCAGCGAGTCGCGCGCGACGAGCTCGATGGTCGGCGCGACCGTGTGGATGTCGGCGGGCGGCAGGTTCTGGCCGAGATCGTAGACGCCCATCGGCAGCGTGATCGCGGTCAGGTACGGAAAGCGCCGCGCGTACGCCTCGGCCTGCGTGAACGAATACACGTGCACGCCCGGCGCGCGGAACAGCTTCGCCATCACCGGGATCTGCGTCGAGTCGCCGGACAGGAACGCCGCGTCGATCTTGCCGTCGAGCAGCGCGGCGGCCGCGTCCTCGCCGGCGGTCGGCAGCAGCTCGGTCGAGCCGCCCGGCACGATGCCGTTCATCTTCAGCAACGCGAGGCTCAGCTCGCGCGCGCCGCTGCCTTCCGCGCCGAGCGCGAGCCGCTTGCCCTTGAAGTCGGACAGGCGCGCGACGACCGGACCGCGGTACATGATCGCGAGCGGCACGTAGCCGATGCTGCCGAGCGACACGAGGTGTTCGTCGCGCTCCTTCGGGCCGATGCCGCTCTGCACGAAGCCGACGTCGACCGGCGCGTTCGGGTTCGACAGCCGCGCGAGGTTCTGGGCGGACCCTTCGGACGATTGGACGTCGAGCGTGACGCCGTTCTTCGCGAGGATCGTCTTGTATTTCTGCGCGGCGTTCCAGTACGTGCTGCCGGGCGGCCCGGACGAGATCACGAGCGTGGACGGCGGCGCCGGCTGGATCAGCTTGACCGCGACCCAGACGGCCGCGACGGCGAGCAGCACGGTGGGGCCGATCGACAGTGCGAGGTCGCGCCACGACACCGCGACGAAGCGGGCGAGGATGCGGCGAGGCGGGCGAGGGCGGGCTGGCTTCATGGGGGCGGCGGATGACGCTGGCGTGACGTATCGGTGACGGTCGGACGGTTGTCATGGACGATGCCGATTCTCGCGGCGATGGTACCCGGTTTCGCGTTGCATGCGCGAGTGGGGCGGCCTGGCGCGGCACCGCGGCGACAGTGGCGGGCGGCCCCGCGTCAAAAGCTTTGCGCTTCCGCGGGCGCTGGATTACATTGTGCGACGCAGCCGCGCCCGATTCGCGCGCGACCCGGCACGCAATCAGACCGGGCGCGTCCGGCCGGCGGCTGTCCGGCCCGGCCGGCCCGCTTTCGCGTGCGCCGGCCGCCAGCCCGTCTCGCCTCTCTCGTATCGCCGTGGAAAACACCGGCTGTCCCGCCCGTTCGCGCGCGGGCCGGCTGTTTTTGGGGGTATCCGGCCGTACTGTGCACGGCCGTTCCGGAGTGATAAGGAGATAGCATGAAGTCGATCGTGTTGAGAGCGTTGGGCGTCGCCGCCGTGGCGGCCTGTCTGTCGGGCAGCGTGTATGCGCAGTCGAGCGATGCAGCGGCAACGGAAGCGCCCGCGGCTGCGACCAGCGCGCCGAAGGCCGCCGCGAAAACCGCGAAGAAGGCGAACCGCAAGCTCGGCTACGCGGTGCGCAAGGCGATTTCGAAGGAATCCGGCGTGAACGTGTCGAACCTCGTCGTGCGTTCGAAGGGTGGCGCGATCACGCTGGAAGGCACGATGCCGGCCCAGGACCAGATCGACAAGGCCGAAGCTGCAGCCAAGGGCGTGAAGGGCGTGACGTCGGTCGCGAACAAGCTGACGGTTCAGCAGCAGTGATGCCGGGCGGCGGCGCGCAAGCGCCGCGTGCGCCCGTTTTCAGGCGGGCCCCGGCATGCCGGGGCCCGTTTGCGCTTGAGAGGCCGCAAGCCGCACGAAGCGGCGGCGGACCGATAACGATATCGAGAGGGCGGCGATGACGAGGCTCGGGTGGGGCAGGCGGATGGTTTTCGGCGCGGCGCTGGCCGCGGTCACGATACTCGGCGCCTGCAACGGCGACGATTCGGCCGAGCGCAACCGGTTGCCCGGTTTCGTGTCCGGCAGCGTGCGCACGACCGCTTATGACGGCGCGAGCGACGACCTGCTGACGGCCGGCCTCGGCAAGACGGGCCTCGGCTCGGCGACCGCCCCCGGCTTCGCGAATGCCGCCCGGCCGACGAGCGCCGAGCTGCGCCGCCTCGCGATCTGGTCGAACTACCGCGCGATCGTCGACATGAGCGCGAACGGTGGCTACGGCCGCTTCTGGGGGCCGAACGTCGACCTCGACGGCAACGACACGCTCGGCCAGGGCAAGATTCCCGGCACCGAATATCTCGCGTACTCCGACGACGGCAGCGGCAGCAAGAACGTCACGCTGCTCGTGCAGGTGCCCGCCAGCTTCAATCCCGCGCAGCCTTGCATCGTCACCGCGACGTCGTCGGGCTCGCGCGGTGTGTACGGTGCGATTTCCGCGGCCGGCGAATGGGCGCTTAAGCGCGGCTGCGCGGTGGCCTACAACGACAAGGGCGGCGGCAACGGCGCGCACGAGCTCATGTCGGATACCGTCACGCTGATCGACGGCACGCTCGCCAACGCGGTGCTGGCCGGCACCGCGAGCCTGTTCACCGCGAACGTCACCAGCGGCGATCTCGCCGCGTTCAATTCCCGCTTCCCGAACCGCTATGCGTTCAAGCACGCGCATTCGCAGCAGAATCCCGAGCAGGACTGGGGGCGCGTGACGCTGCAGTCGGTCGAGTTCGCGTACTGGGCGCTCAACGAGCAGTTCGGACCGCTGATCGACGGCTCGCATCACGGCGTGCGCTATCGCGCGGGCGACATCACGACGATCGCCGCGTCGGTCAGCAACGGCGGCGGCGCATCGCTCGCGGCGGCCGAGCAGGACAACCGCGGCTGGATCACCGCGGTCGTGGTCGGCGAACCGCAGATCAACGTGCGGATGGCGCCGAACGCCGTCGTGCGCTCGGGCGGCCAGCCCGTGCCGTCGTTCGGCCGGCCGCTGGCCGACTACGCGACGCTCGCGAACCTGCTGGAGCCGTGCGCGGCCGCGTCGGCGTCGCTCGCCGGCGCGCCGTACCTGAGCGCGCTGCCGCTGGCGACCACGCAGTCGATCCGCACGCAGCGCTGCGCGACGCTCGCCGCGGCCGGGCTCGTGTCGGGGGCCGATACGCAAAGCCAGGCCGCCGACGCGCTCGCGCAGCTCCATGCGGCCGGCTACCTCGCCGATTCCGACCTGCTGCAGGCGCCGATGTGGGATTCGCAGGCGATTCCGGCGATCGCGGTCACGTATGCGAACGCGTACACGCGCTCGCGCGTCACCGACAACCTGTGCAACTTCAGCTTCGCGACGACGAACCCGGCGACGGGCGCCGTCGCCGCACCCGCCACGTCGCCGATGCCGGCCGTGTTCGGCGTCGGCAACGGCGTGCCGCCGACGGCCGGCATCGACCTCGTGTTCAACACGGGCGCGGGCGTCGATCACCGGCTCGCGACACCCGATGCGAGCTTCGCGGGCGCGCTGTGCCTGCGCCAGCTGTGGACGAACGGGATGCTAGGGATGCCCGCGAACGTCGACGCGGTGCGCGTGAACGCGAACCTGCAGGGCAAGCCGGCAATCATCGTGCAGGGCCGCAGCGACGCGCTCGTGCCCGTGAACCACGCATCGCGTGCGTACGTCGCGCAGAACGGCATCAGCGAAAGCGGGCGCAGCCAGCTCGTGTTCTACGAGGTGACGAACGGCCAGCACTTCGACGCGTTCCTGCCGGTGCCGGGCTTCGACACGCGCTTCGTGCCGGTTCATTACTACAACCTGCAGGCGCTGAACCTGATGTGGAAGCACCTGAAGAACGGCGCGCCGCTGCCGCCGTCGCAGGTGATCCGCACGGTGCCGCGCGGCGGCACGCCGGGCGCCGCGCCCGCGCTGACGAGTGCGAACCTGCCGCCGATCTCGGCCGCTCCGGGCGCGAATGCGATCACGGTTGGCGCCGGCGCGATCGACGTGCCGCTCTGACGGCGCCCGCCGCGTCGCCCTCACGAAGCCGGACAGTCGTCCGGCTTTTTCTTTTGGTGGCGTGGAATCGGTCCCGTGCCGCCTTTTATTCGAATGACGAGCGCAGTAACAAATTGTTACTTTACGGCGGTAAATCAGAACCATAATATGCGCCGGTATTTTCACTTAATTTAATAAATTACAGATAAGAGATATTCCTTTCCGTTTAGTTAATCGATCCTTTCGATTTTATTAAATCGGCTCGAGTCGCGATTGGTCGCCGTTTTGCGATTAATCGGCATCTCGCCGAGGGGGATTGTTCGTCTGTTCGAAGCGAGGCGCCCTTGTTGGGCGGGCCTTGCGGGGCGTGTTTTTGCTGTCGATTTTGTGCGTATGCAAATTCGCGGAATGAATTCGTATTGCTGCGGATTATTGAATTGTCGTTCGCAATGGAATTGATTCCATTGTGCAGTCGCAAAAATATGGGTGGGGTAAATCATGCCGGTCGGTATTCGCCGATCCGGTAAAAAACTCGGAGTGCGTCGCATAACGAATGCATTCCCGGTGCGGAGCGCCGGCGCAAATGATCCTTTGCGACCGGCGGTATTTATCGTTCTGTTCGAGAGGCAATAATGACGACACGGAAGTCCTTGAAAGACGGTTTCGCGCTATTCGGAACGACACTGAGCGTGCCGCTCGCAGCCGCCGCGGCCGCAGCGCTGCTCGTCACGGGGTGCGGCGGCGACGACGGGCCGAGCCCGGCCGCTTCGGCCGCAGCCGCCGCCGCGACGTCGGCCGGCGCCAGCAGCAGCACGTCGGCCAACACCAACGCAACGGCCGCAGCGGCCGACCAGCCGTACGTCGACAACGACGTGTACGGCACCGGGCCGAACGACGCGGTCACGGATTCAACGGAAGGGGCGGCCGTCGTGCACCGTACCGTCACGATCGGCGGCAAGAGCATCAAGTACACGGCCACCACGGGCCACCTGACGACGATCGACCCGGTCACGTCGGCGCCGAACGCGAAGATGTTCTACGTCGCGTACACGCAGGACAATCCGGACCCGTCGAAGCCGCGCCCGGTTACGTTCTTCTACAACGGCGGCCCCGGCTCGTCGTCGGTCTACCTGCTGCTCGGCTCGTACGGGCCGAAGCGCCTGCAGTCGTCGTTCCCGAACTTCACGCCGCCCGCGCCGTACAAGCTGCTCGACAACCCGGACAGCCTGCTCGACCGCACCGACCTCGTGTTCATCAACCCGGTCGGCACCGGTTACTCGGCGGCGATCGCCCCGGCGAAGAACAAGGACTTCTGGGGCACCGACCAGGACGCCCGCTCGATCGACCGCTTCATCCAGCGCTACCTGACCAAGTACTCGCGCTGGAATTCGCCGAAGTTCCTGTACGGCGAGTCGTACGGCACCGCGCGCAGCGCGGTCGTGTCGTGGGTGCTGCATGAGGACGGCATCGACCTGAACGGGATCACGCTGCAGTCGTCGATCCTCGACTACGCGAACGCGCTGTCCGCGCCGGGCACGTTCCCGACGCTCGCGGCCGACGCGTTCTACTGGAAGAAGACGACGCTGAACCCGACGCCGACCGATCTCGACGCGTACATGGTCCAGGCCCGCAACTATGCGGACAACACGCTCGCGCCGCTCGCGCAGAAGCCGAACCCGCAGGACGGCGGCTTCGTGAACGTGCGGCTGAACCTGAACCTGCAGACCGCGCAGCAGATGGGCTCGTACATCGGTACGGATCCGACGTCGCTGATCCAGACGTTCGGTAACCCGGCCGCGCTCGGCAACGTGCCGTCGTCGGACGACAACCCGCCGTACACGTTCTTCCTGACGCTCGTGCCGGGCACGCAGATCGGCCAGTACGACGGTCGCGCGAACTTCACGGGCAAGGGCATCGCGCCGTACATCCTGCCGAACTCGGGCAGCAACGATCCGTCGATCACGAACGTCGGCGGCGCGTACACGGTGCTGTGGAACAGCTACATCAACACCGACCTCAAGTACACGTCGACGTCGTCGTTCGTGGACCTGAACGACCAGGTCTTCAACAACTGGGACTTCAGCCACACGGACCCGACGGGCGCGAACAAGGGCGGCGGCAATACGCTGTACACGGCCGGCGACCTGGCGTCGACGATGAGCGTGAACCCGGACCTGAAGGTGCTGTCGGCAAACGGCTATTTCGACGCCGTCACGCCGTTCCACCAGACGGAGCTGACGCTCGCGCAGATGCCGCTCGACCCGACGCTCAAGGCGCAGAACCTGACGATCAAGAACTACCCGTCGGGCCACATGATCTACCTGAACGACGCGTCGCGGACCGCGCTGAAGGGCGATCTCGCCAACTTCTACGACGGCATCCTCGCGAACCGCACCGCACTGCAGCGCGTGCTGAAGCTGCAGGCGCGCACGCAGCAGCTCAAGCAGCAGAAGCTGCAGCAGCAGGGGCAGTAAGCGCCGCGGGCGGCGCGCGCCGCCCCGGATGGACGACAGCCCGATCGGCGCAGGCCGGTCGGGCTGTTTTTCATTGGGGGCGGGCGATGGGCCGGCGCGTCATGCACCGGCCGGGAAAGGGCGTCATACCGTCGAGGACAGGGTGTTCGCGCCCCGTGCTATGCCAGCACGAGCCGGATGCCGACCGCGACGAGCGTCGAGGCGAGCAGGTTGCGCAGCAGCCGTTCGGGCGCGCGCGCCGACAGCAGGCTGCCGATCACGATGCCGGGCAGCGAGCCGAGCAGCAGCGACAGCAGCATCGACCAGTCGACCGAGCCGAGCAGCCAGTGGCCCATGCCCGCGACGAGCGTGAGCGGCACCGCGTGTGCGATGTCGGAGCCGACGATGCGGGTCGTCGCGAGCATCGGATACAGCAGCAGGAGCACGGTCACGCCGATCGCGCCGGCGCCGACCGACGTCATCGATACGAGCACGCCGAGCACGGCGCCCGTCAGCACGGTCGACCACAGCGTGCGCGCGGGGCTCGGCGCGAGCGGGTTGCGTGCGGCGAGCGCAGTGAGCTGCGGCCGGAAGATCAGCGCGAGCGACGTGAGCAGCAGCGCGACGCCGAGCACGAGCTGGATCATCCGCGCAGTACCCGGCGTATTCATCCCGTGTGTATGCAGCCACCACAGCGTGACGGCCGCGGCCGGGACGCTGCCCGCCGCGAGCCGGCCCGTGATGCGCCAGTCGATCGAACCCTTCAGGCCGTGGACGAGCGTGCCGGTGGCCTTGGTCGCGGCCGCGTACAGCAGGTCGGTACCGACCGCCGTTGCCGGGTGGACGCCGAACAGCAGCACGAGGATCGGCGTCATCAACGAACCACCGCCAACGCCCGTCAGGCCGACGAGGATGCCGACGAACAGGCCGGACAACGAGTACAGCAGATCGATATGGGGAAGCGACATCGGAAGCAGGCGGTTATGCGGCGACGGATATGCGGCGTTCGGCGGCGGCGCGTGGATCAAAGTCCGCCATTGTCGCAAAAGTAGGGCGTCGGTGTACGACTGCGTTAAAAATCCGTCGGGAAGGCCCGTGCGGCGGTGGGCAACCGGATGGAAGTAAAACAGGCGTTTGAGCGGAGCGGGGCGCGCTGGCCGGCCCCGTCGCGGCGAGTTGCCCGAAAGCCGGGTGACGGGGGGCATGCGCCGGGCCCGGCACGCATAAAAAAGGGCGCGACTGTGCGCGCCCTGGTTCGATGGTGGCGCCGGACGCCGCCGGCCCCCGGTCAGTGCATCGCGGGGCCGACGCCTTCGACCGCGCCCTGACGCCGGATGCGCAGCGCGAGGCCGATCAGCGCGGCGGCGGCGGCGAACGCCGCGCCGAACGCGAAGGCCGCATGGTAGCCGCCGTTCAGTGCGTCGAGCGGCGCGGCATTCGCTGCCGCGAGCGCGTCGGTGCGGGCGGCGGCGAGGCTTGCGAGCACGGCGAGACCGAGCGCGCCGCCCATCATGAACGCGGTGTTGACGATCCCCGACGCGAGCCCGGAATCGGCCGGATCGACGTCGTTCATCGCGGCGAGCAGCATCGGGTTGAACGCGACGCCCGCGCCGATGCCGAGCAGCGTCATCCCGGGCAGCACGTGCCAGACGAAGCCGCCGTCGACCGGCGCGCGCGAGAACAGCGCAAGGCCGCACGCCGCGATCAGCAGGCCGGCCGCGATCGGGCCGCGGATGCCGAAGCGCATCACGATGCGCGCGGACAGCCCGAGCGAGAACGCGGCCATGATCAGGTTCGCCGGCAGGAACGCGAGACCGACCTGCAGCGGCCCGTAGCCGAGCACGCGCTGCATGTACAGCGCGGACAGGAAGAACCACGCGAACATCGCGGCCGCCCACAGCACGCCGATCACGTTCGCGAGCGCGACGTTGCGCGCGGCGAACAGCGTGAGCGGCATCAGCGGATGCGCGGCGCGTGCCTCGATTGCGATGAACAGTGCGAGCAGCGCGACGGCCGCGCCGATCAGCGCGACGGTCTGCGTCGACAGCCAGCCGGCTTCGTTGCCGCCGACGATCCCGTAGACGGCCAGCATCAGCGACGCGGTCACGGTGATCGCACCCGCGACGTCGAGCCGCGCGTTGCCGGCCGGCGCGCGCAGGCGCGGCAGCAGCGCGACGCACATCGCATAGACCGCGATGCCGATCGGCAGGTTGACGAGGAAGATCCAGTGCCACGACAGCGAGCTCGTCAGCAACCCGCCGAGCAGCACGCCGATGCTGCCGCCGCCCGCGCAGACGAAGCCGTACACGCCCATCGCGCGGGCGCGCTCGCCGGGCTCGGTGAAGAGATTCATGATCAGCGACAGCGACACGGCCGATACGACCGCGCCGCCGAGCCCCTGCACCGCGCGCGCGGCGATCAGCATCGCCTGCGATTGCGCGAGGCCGCACGCGAGCGACGCGAGCGTGAAGACGACGAGGCCGGCGAGGAACATACGCCGCTGGCCGTACAGGTCGCCGAGCCGGCCGCCGAGCAGCAGGCAGCCGCCGAACGTCAGCAGGTAAGCGTTGACGACCCATACGAGAGCCGTCTCGGTGAAATGGAGGTCGGTGCTGATCGACGGCAGCGCAACGTTCACGATCGTGCTGTCGAGCACGATCATCAGCACGCCGAGGCAGAGAACGATCAGCGCGTACCAGCGCTTCTCGCCGTGGATCCCGTGGGTCATGGGCTTGCAGCCTTCTGATAGTTATTTGAAAGGATGCATTGTAGACCCCGTCCGCACGGGCTTCCTGCCGGTTTGTGGCAGCAGTGAAGCGTAGTCGCGCGTCCGGGCCGGACGCGCGCGATGGATACGACGGGTGTTACGAGCGCGCCGGCAGTTCGCAGCCGTCGGGGCCGCAGGCGGCCGCGTCGCCGCCGTCGAGTTCGACGATGCCGTCGCGCCAGGCCTGGTCGAGCGCCTGCGCGAACGCGTCGGCCGGCTGCGCGCCCGACACCGCATAGCGGCCGCCGAATACGAACAGCGGCACGCCACGGCCGCCGATCTGCGCGGCGCGGGCGGCGTCGGCTTCGACTTCGTCGCGGTACAGGCCGCTGCGCAGCACGGCTTCGACGGCCGAGCGCTCGAGCCCGGCTTCGACCGCGAATTCGGTCAGCTCGGCGTGATCGAACAACGAGCCGTGCTCGCAGAAATACGCGCGGTACAGCCGTTCGGTTAGCGTGTGCGCGCGGCCCGTCGCTTCCGCGAGCTTCACGAGCCGGTGGCCGTCGAGCGTGTCGCCAACGAGCGTGCCCGGCAGGTCGTAGCGCAGCCCGACGCTCGCGGCCGCGTCGGTGACCTGGCGCAGCATCTGGTCGACCTGCGCGGGCGACATCCGGTACTTGCCGGCGAGCATCGCCTCGACCGGCTCGACGGGCTGGCCGGGCATCAGCCGGTACGCGCGCAGCGCGACGTCCACGCGGTCGGCATGCGCGAACGCGGCGAGCGCCTCGTCGAAGCGGCGCTTGCCGATCCAGCACCACGGGCAGATCAGGTCGGACCAGATTTCGACGGTCAGGGTCGGGCGGGCAGTCGGGGCGGGAGCGGTCGTCATGGGCGGTTCCGGGCAGCAAAAAAAATGTAACCGGGACTATATCATTTTGTGCTTCGGCGCTTTGTCCTGGCCGGGCGGCCATGCGGCCATGTGAAACGGGCGCCCGGCGTATCACGAAGCATAGACACGGAAGTGGCGTCCCGATAGCGATTGCCGATGCCGGCCGCCGCCGGCCGTTCCGGCGCAGCGGCCCGCGGGGTGGTTCGCTTACGCGTCGCCCTGCGTTTCCTTCAGATGCTTGAGGTGCTTGTAAACCGTTGCGCGGCCCATTCCGAGCACGTTCGCGACGTAGTTCGCCGCGCTCTTGCCGCGAAACGCGCCCTCCGCGTAAAGCGCTTCGACGAGTTCGCGCCGGTGCTCGCGCGTGAGCCCGTTCAGTCCGACCTGCCGCTCGCGCAGCCAGCCGTGCAGGAACGTGTTGATGCGCTCCTGCCAGTCGTCGCGGAACAGCTCGTCCGGCTGCGCGACGACGCCCGCGCCCTTGATGAACAGGTCGAGCGTCGCGCGCACTTCGTCGAACACCGCGATGTTGAAGTTGATGCACATCATCCCGGCCGGGCGGCCTTCGTCGTCGAACAGCACGTTGCTCACGCAGCGCATCCGCCGGCCGTCCCAGTTCAGCTTCTCGTACGGGCCGATCACGCGCTCGCGCGCGGAATGATCGATTTCGTCGAGCGCGGAATCGTCGCCGACCTCGCGCTTCGACAGGTTGTTCGCGAGATACAGCACCGTCTGGTCGTGCAGGTCGTGGATCACGACTTCCGCGTACGGGAAGAACAGCGCGGCGATACCGTCGGCGATCGGCGCATAGCGGGTGAGCAGCAGGTCTTTGACGGGGGATTTCTTCTTGCGCATCGGGTTCGCCATCTCGGGTGGGCGGGGGCCGGGCAGCGCATCGGGCCGGCGTGCCGGCGCACCGTTGGCCGGCATGCCCGTGCGCCCGCGCGCGGCCGCCGCGGCGGTTGCGCCATTGTATCGGCCCCGCGTGCGCGTGCCGCTCATGCGTGCGTCAGGTGCGTGTACAGCGCGTGCGCGATCGCGATGTCCTCGAGCCCGAGGCCGATCGATCGGAAGAATGCGTGACGGGCGTACGACGGTGCCGGGCAGGTGCCGGCGACGAGCGCGGGCAGGTCGCCGGCGATCCGCGAGGCATCCCAACCGTGCTCGGCCGCCGCGATCTGCATCTCGCCGGCGCTCGCGGGCGTCGTTTGCCGGTAGTCGCAGTACACGTCCATGTCCGGCAGCCACGCGGGCGGGATCTCGTGCGCGCGCGCGACGTTCGTGCTGATCGACGTGACGAGCGCGGGGCGCGTGAGCATCCCGTCGCCGAGCACGGGCGTGCCCGACGACGTGCACAGCATCACGACGTCCGCGTCGCGCACGCAGGCTTCGACGCTCGCCGCGGCGCGGGCGCGCGGATCGAGCTGCGCGAGCGTCGCCTGTTGCGCGGCGTCGCCGGCGAGTGCGGGCGAGTACACGCGGATCGTTTCCCAGTCGCGCAATCCCGCCGTGTGCCGCAGGTGCGCGAGGCCGACCGCGCCCGCGCCGACGATCGCGAGATGGCGCGCGTCACGCGGCGCGAGGCAGTCGACCGCGAGTGCGGTCGTGCCTGCCGTGCGCTCGACGGTCAGCAGGCCCGCGTCGCACCACATCAGCGGCTGGCCCGTGCGCATCGACATCAGCGCGGTCCAGGCGGTGACGATGGGCTTGCCGCCCGTCACGACATACGGCGACAGCTTCGCGCCGAACACCTGCGCGTCGGCGAGCGCGCCGAGATATGTGATGAAGTCGCCGGCCTGGTCGGGAAACAGCGTGAGCGTTTGCGGCGGCTGCACCGCGCGCGTCGCGGCGAGCGACGCGAACATGCTGCGCAGCGTGCCGAGCACGTCGAGCGACGGCAGGGCCGCGCGCACCGCGGCTTCGTCGACGGTCAGCGGCAGGGTCGGGGCGGTTTGCGTCATGGGGACATCTCCGGTCGGGGCCGGACGGGACAGTCTCGATCGACGGTGTCCGGCAGTGTTCGTGATGGACGAAAAGTCTAATATAGACAAACGAAATCGGGAGAATTTTTCTTTTTTAGACTTCGTGTCGCTGCGCGGTTTTGAAAAAACACCGTGAAATCAAGGGTATTCCGGGCATTCGGCGAATGTTCGACGTCGTCTATCGGGGCACGATTCTCGTATCCCCTATAGTCTATAGTAGACTTTGAGTCTATATTTCGCGTGCAGGACACGACGCGTCGCCGCGTGGCGGCCGCCTGCTTCGAATACCGATCCGGCGCCCGGCCGGGGCCGTCGTGTACCGATCCTCATCGCCTCAATCCAGAACGGAAGGACCGTCATGAACTGGAAGCTCTCCCTCTGCGCCGCCGCGGCGCTTGCCTGCGCGGCCGTCACGGCCCATGCGGAACAGACCACGTTGCGCTTCGGGATCGAAGCCGCCTATCCGCCGTTCGAAAGCAAGACGCCGGCCGGCCAGCTGCAGGGTTTCGACGTCGACATCGGCAACGCGGTGTGCGCGAAGCTGAACATGAAGTGCGTGTGGGTCGAGAATTCGTTCGACGGCCTGATTCCGGCGCTGCAGGCGCGCAAGTTCGACGCGATCAACTCCGCGATGAACATCACGTCGAAGCGCCGGCAGAGCATCGACTTCACGCCGGCGATCTACGTGGTGCCGATCGTGATGATCGCCAAGCACGGCTCGCCGCTGCGGCCCGACGTCGCGAGCCTGCGCGGCAAGCACGTCGGCGTGCTGCAGGGCTCGTCGCAGGAGGATTTCCTGAAGGCGCACTGGGCCAATGCGGGTGTGGCCGTCGTGTCGTACCAGGATCAGGACCAGATCTACGCCGATCTCGTCGCGGGGCGTCTCGACGCGGCCGTGCAGGAAGCGCAGACCGCGCAGGACGGTTTCCTCGACAAGCCGGCCGGCCGCGACTACCAGATCGTCGGCGAGCCGCTGAAGGATCCGGCGACGCTCGGCGAGGGAACGGGCTTCGGGATGCGCAAGAACGACAAGGCGCTGCAGGCGAAGATCGTCGGCGCGCTCGACGCGCTGAAGAAGGACGGCACGCTCAGCGCGCTGTCGCAGAAGTATTTCAAGCGCGACATCGTCGCGAAGTAACCACTGCCTGCGCGCCGGCCGCCGCGCCGGCGCGTGTCGCATCGAATCTCGACGCAGTACGGGGAACCATGGATTTCGACGTCATCGTTCTGGGGGCCGGCATCGTCGGCGTGTCGTCGGCGCTGCATCTGCAGGATCGCGGGCTGCGCGTCGCGCTCGTCGACCGGCGCGCGCCCGGCGAGGAAACGAGCCACGGCAATGCGGGGCTGATCGAGCGCTCGTCGGTCGTGCCGTATGCGTTTCCGCGCCGGCTCGGCACGCTGCTGCGCTATGCGCGCAACCGCTCGGTCGATCTCTATTGGGACTATCGCGCGCTGCCCGCTTATGCGGGCTGGCTCGCGCGCTTCTGGCGCGAATCGTCGCCGCAGCGGCTGGCCGCCGCCGCGCGTGACCTGCTGCCGCTCGTCGCGGCGAGCGTGGTCGAGCATGACGCGCTGCTCGCGCGCACCGATGCGCAGCCGCTCGTGCACGACGGCGGGTGGATCGAGGCGTTCCGTTCGCCCGTGCTGTTCGACGCGGAAGCACGCGCGCAGCAGCGCGTGGCCGACGCGCACGGGCTGCGGATGACCGTGCTCGATGCACGTGCGCTGCGTGCGCGCGAGCCCGGCGTCAGCGACGCGTTCTGCGGCGCATTCCACTGGCAGGACCCGAAGACCGTGTCGAGCCCGGGCGGGCTGACCAAGGCCTATGCGCGGCTGTTCGAGCGCGACGGTGGCACGTTCGCGCTCGGCGATGCCCGGACGCTCGTGCACGTGGATGACGGCTGGCAAGTCGGTACCGAGCACGGGCCGATCTCGGCGCGCTCGGCCGTGGTTGCGCTCGGGCCGTGGTCCGATCACGTCTTTGAGCCGCTTGGCTACCGGATTCCGCTGCGCGCGAAGCGCGGCTACCACATGCACTACCGGCCCACGCGCGCGCCGTTGAACGTGCCCGTGTGCGATACCGAGGAAGGTTTCGTCGTCGCGCCGATGGAAGGCGGCCGCCTGCGGCTCACGACCGGCGTCGAGATCGCGCTGCGCGGCGCACCGCCGACCGGCGTGCAGCTCGCGCGCGCCGAGCCGCTGGCACGCGACGCGTTCGGCATCGGTGAGCGGCTCGATCCCGAACCGTGGCTCGGGATGCGGCCATGCACGCCCGACATGCGCCCGGTGATCGGGCCCGCGCCGCGCCATCGCAACCTGTGGTTCGCGTTCGGCCATTGTCACCACGGGCTCACGCTCGGCCCCGCGACCGGGCGCCTGCTCGCCGAAATGATGACGGGCGCGCCGACCTATATCGATCCCCATCCGTACCGGCCCGCGCGCTTCGGCTGATCCGGCGGCGCGCGCTGCGTCGCGCGCGCCGGGGGCGCGGCCGCCTTCACAATGTTTCAGTCTGCTATCCGAATTATCGGAAATCACGCAATCGGAAATGATCTGCGTAATCGGCAAGAAAGATAATCGCGAAATAAAGAAAATCAGCAAATCAGCGATTTTTCAATGCATTTTCATATTGATGAAATGCGTAATCGGCAGCCGCTTGTGATGGTGTAGCGCAGCGTCGCGGCGGGGTGTTCCGATGTTACGTGGAATGTACCGGAACACGTTACCACGGGGCTCGCAAACGTTACGTTACATCGGCGTTCCGTCGGCCTTTTTTGTCAGATGATTGCGGCGCCGGAGCCGTGCATTTCGTCTGAAACCGATTAAAAAAGCGTTATTGCTCGTCAATAGGCAGACGAATCAATCCATTTTTTCGAATTGGCACACTTCGTGCAATCCGTCCCCATGCTTTATCAACGTTGTGCCAACCGAGATGGGGAAAATAAAGATGGGACACAATCTGAAATTGACGGGTGTAGCGCTGTCGGTCGCGACGGTGTTCGGGGTACTGGCTTCGGGTTCCGCGATGGCGGGAGCCCTTGATACGCTTCCGATCCCGCAAGTGATCGTCAACCCGCCGACGAACAGCGTGTCGGTCGGGTTGGTCGCGACGGGTACGTCGCCGCTGGGCTCGGTCACCGTGGCGGCAGGCGGAGCGGGCGCGATCCAGACGTCGCTTGGCGATCCCGGCCAGGTGCTGTCGGGCGCCGTGGGGGCGGTGACGGGCGCACTCGGCGGTGGCGGCGGCACGGTGCAGCCGCTCGCGCCGGTTCAGGGTGTGGTGAATCAGGTGACGGGGGCGCTGAGCGGCGGCAACCCGGCGGGTGCGTTGACCGGTGCGCTGAATACGGCGACGGGTGCGTTGAGCAATGCGGTTGGCACGGTAACGGGTGCACTGGGTAATGTCGGCGGCGGGTCGAATCCGCTGGCGCCGGTTCAAGGTGTCGTCAATCAGGTGACGGGCGCGCTAGGCGGTGGCAACCCTGCTGGTGCGTTGACGGGTGCACTCGGCACGGTCACGGGCGCACTGGG
>NZ_CABVQK010000011.1 GCF_902499335.1 Burkholderia lata
CTCCGTCTCTCCGTCTCTCCGTCTCTCCGTCTCTCCGTCTCTCCGTCTCTCCGTCTCTCCGTCTCTCCGTCTCTCCGTCTCTCCGCCTCTCCGCCTCTCCGCATCACCACATCACCACATCACCACATCACCACATCACCACACCGACGCCTGGCCGCTTCACTGCTTCGATTCGCGGCACGCCCGCACCGCTCCCGCGCCGTCCCCGACGCACCGCTGCCCAGCATCCCCGGCGCCAGCTCTCCTCGGCCCGCGACCTCCTCCGCCCCTGCCGCCCCAACACCCGTTCCGTCGCGAACGCAGTCGTTTTTCGGTCAATTCACCGCGTTCAGGCGCCTTTTTTCACGCGTCGCGCGCTTTGACGGTATGCTATTCGCCAGCCGCGCCGGCCCTGTCCGATTCCGGGCCGCGCCCGCATCCCGTCACCCAGCAAAAAACACAAGCCACGTGGGAGATCCTATGCAGGTCAAGCTGTTCGCCGCGGCCACGCTCGCCGCCGCCCTCGCCGCCCCCGGCCTCGCCGCCGCCAAGCCGCTCACCGTGTGCACGGAATCGAGCCCGGACGGCTTCGACGTCGTGCAGTACAACTCCCTCGTCACGACCAACGCATCGGCCGACGTGATCTTCAACACGCTCGTGTCGTACGACGAAGCCGCGAAGAAAGTCGTGCCCGCGCTCGCCGACAAATGGGACGCGAGCGCCGACGGCCTCACGTACACGTTCCATCTGCGCCCGAACGTCGCGTTCCAGACCACCGACACCTTCAAGCCGAGCCACGCGCTCGACGCGGACGACGTCGTGTTCACGTTCTCGCGGATGCTCGACGATTCGAACCCGTGGCACAAGGTGGCCGGCGCGAGCGGCTTCCCGCACGCGCAGTCGATGGGCCTCGTGAAGCTCGTGAAGTCGGTCACGAAGGTCGACGACAGCACGGTGAAGTTCGTGCTGAACGAGCCGAACGCGACCTTCGTACCGATCCTGACGATGGGCTTCGCGTCGATCTACTCGGCCGAATACGCGGACCAGCTGCTGAAGGCCGGCAAGCAGGCCGACCTGAACGCGAAGCCGGTCGGCACCGGCCCGTTCGTGCTGAAGAGCTACACGAAGGACGCGCTGATCCGCTACGACGTGAACCCGACGTACTGGGGCACGAAGCCGAAGGTCGACCGGCTGATCTACGCGATCACGCCCGACCCGTCGGTACGCCTGCAGAAGGTGAAGGCCGGCGAATGCCAGATCGCGCTGTCGCCGAAGCCGCAGGACGTACTCGCCGCGAAGGGCGAAAGCGCACTGAAGGTCGTGCAGACGCCCGCGTTCATGACCGCGTTCGTCGCGCTGAACACGCAGAAGAAGCCGCTCGACAGCGACAAGGTGCGTGAAGCGCTGAACCTAGCGTTCGATCGCGCGACCTACCTGAAGGTCGTGTTCGACAACACCGCCACGGCCGCGAACAACCCGTATCCGCCGAACACGTGGAGCTACGCGAAGGACGTCGCGCCGTATGCGTACGACCCCGCGAAGGCGAAGCAGCTGCTCGCGCAGGCGGGCTTCCCGAACGGCTTCTCGACGACGATCTGGACGCGCCCGACCGGCAGCGTGCTGAACCCGAACCCGAAGGTCGGCGCGGAGCTGCTGCAGGCCGACCTCGCGAAGATCGGCGTGAAGGCCGAGGTCAAGGTGATCGAATGGGGCGAGCTGATCAAGCAGGCGAAGCTCGGCCAGCATGACATGCTGTTCATGGGCTGGGCCGGCGACAACGGCGATCCGGACAACTACCTGTCGCCGCTGTTCAGCTGCAATGCGGTGAAGTCGGGCATCAACTTCGCGCGTTTCTGCGACACGCAGCTCGACAAGCTGATCGCCGACGGCAAGTCGACCGCCGACCAGGCCAAGCGCGCGAAGCTGTATGAAGCCGCGCAGAAGATCATCCACGACCAGGCGCTGTGGATTCCGCTCGGCTACCCGACCGCGGCCGCGCTCACGCGCACGAACGTGAGCGGCTATCACGTGAGCCCGTTCGGACGGCAGAACTTCACGACCGTCGCCGTGCAGTAACGCGACCCTCGCGCGTGGCACGCAAGCGACGGTGCGTCGGGCCGTCGCTTGCGGCCCGCGCGCCGCGCTTGCTACACTGCGCGCTCATTCCTCATACCGGACGCCAGCCAAAGTGAACAACTAAGCCTTCCCAAAATGTTTTCGCCGCCGTGCCACGCACGCCGCGCGCGAAGGTCTTCACGCATTTTCGGAGGTGCTTATGGCTGCTGCCACGCCCACCGGCGCGCTCGTCGCGCTTCATCACGTTTCCTTCCGCTTCGACGACGGCTTCACGCTGTTCGATTCGCTCGACCTTTCCATCGACCGCACGCCGACCGGCATCGTCGGCCGCAACGGCATCGGCAAGAGCCAGCTCGCGCAACTGATCGCGGGCCGCTGCGCGCCGAGCGCGGGGACGATCGACCGGCACACGTCAATCGTCTACGTCGCGCAACAGCACGACGACGACAACGTAGCGACCGGTCCGCGAACCGTCGCGCAGATCGCCGCGCTCGATGCGCCGCTCGGCGCGCTCGCGCGCCTCGCCGACGGCCGCGCGGAACCGCACGACTTCGACCTGATCGGCGATCGCTGGGATCTCGCGGAGCGGCTGCGCAGCGCGCTCGACGCGGCCGGCCTGCACGACGTGCGCGCCGACACGCCCGCGCAGGCACTGAGCGGTGGGCAGCTCGCGCGGGTCGCGCTGATCGGCGCGTTGCTGTCCGGCGCCGGCCTGCTCGTGCTCGACGAACCGACCAACCATCTCGACGCGCCCGGCCGCGCGTGGCTGCGTGCGGCACTCGACGGCTGGCGCGGCGGCCTCGTCATCGTGAGCCACGACCGTGCGCTGCTTGCCGACGTGCAGCGCATCGTCGAGCTGACGCCGCACGGCGTGCGCTCGTACGGCGGCAACTACGCGCTCTACCGCGCGCAGCGCGACGCTGAACAGGATGCCGCGCAGTCGGCGCTCGACAACGCGCGTGCCGAACGCGGACGCGTCAGGCGCAGGCTCGAACAGGAGCACGACACGATCCAGCGCCACGCGGCTGCGTCGCTGCGCGAGGCGAAGACGGCCAACCTGTCGTCGATGGCAAAACAGAGCCGCAAGGGCGCGGCGCGCAGCATCATGGGGCACGTCCGGCGCCATCAGAATGAATTCAAGGCGACGCTCGACGAACGCGTGCAGGAAGCGGCCGCGCGCGTCGAAGCCGATGCGCCCGTGCTCGTGTCGCTGCCGGGCACCGAGGTCAGCGCGCGCCGCCAGCTGTTCACGCTCGAAACCGCGCAACTGCCGTGGCGCATCACGGGCGATGCCGATGCGATCACGTGGTCGGCGAGCGGCGCCGTGCGCATCGCGCTGACCGGCCCGAACGGCTGCGGCAAATCGACGTTGCTGCGAATGCTCGCGGGCGAGCTTTCGCCGCGTTCAGGCGCATGCACGACGCACGTAAGTGCCGCGTATCTCGACCAGCGGCTCGCGCTGCTCGATCCCGATCGTTCGATCGTCGAGCAACTGGGGCTGCTCGATACGCCGCTCGCCGAAGGCGACCTGCGCAGCCGGCTTGCGCTGCTGCAGCTCGACGCGACGCGTGCGACGCAACCCGCGCGGCAGCTGAGCGGCGGCGAACGGCTGAAGGCCGCGCTCGCGTGCGCGTTGTGGCGCGGCACGCCCGCGCAACTGCTGCTGCTCGACGAGCCGACCAACCACCTCGATCTCGAATCGGTGCGTGCGATCGAAGCCGCGCTGGCCGGCTTCCCCGGTGCGATCGTGGTCGCGTCGCACGACACCGCGTTTCTCGCGGCGCTCGACCCGACGCACACGATGCAATGGCATCGCGACGGGTGGCGCTACGAACCCGTCGTGTGAGGAGCACGCAGCGGTGTCAGCCGGCGGTGCGGAACCGCAGCACGCCGTCGTCGCCCTGCTCGCGCACGAGTTCGCTCGCGAGCCACAGCAGGTTCAGGTGCGCGAGCGCCTCGCCGAGCGCGAACGTCATCTGGTGGATGTCGAGCTCGCGGCGGCGGAACATGATCGGCACGATGTCGGCCGCGCTCATCGGCTTTTCCGCGCATGCGACGCGTACTTCGGCCAGGCGCGCGTCGTGGTGTTCGCGCAGTTGCGTGATGCGCGTGCGCACGCCGCGGAACGGCTTGCCGTGCGACGGCAGCACCAGCGTGTCGGGCGCCATCGTCTCGTAGCGGCCGAGCGACTGCAGGTACAGCGCGAGCGGGTTTGCTTCCGGTTCGAGGTCGAATACCGACACGTTCGTCGAGATGCGCGGCAGCACCATGTCGCCGGAGATCAGCACGCCGTCCGCTTCGCTGTGCAGCGCGCAATGTTCAGGCGAATGGCCGAAGCCGGTCACGACATGCCACGTACGCGCGCCGATCGTCACCGCGTCGCCTTCACGCAGGCGCCGGTAGCGCGGCGGCACGGCCGGCACGAGATCCGCGTAGTAGCTGCGGCGGTTGCGCAGCTTGTCGAGCGCGGCCGGATCGGTCAGCCCGTGGCGCGCGAAGTGATCGGCCGCGGCCGCGCCGCCCGCGTTCGAGCCGTTGCCGGCCGCCATCAGGCAGCCGAACATGTACTCGCCGAGCGTCATCCACAACCGCACGTTCCAGCGGCCCTTGTCGCCGCCTTCGCACAGCCAGTTCGCGAGGCCGAAGTGATCGGGGTGGCAGTGCGTGACGAGCACGCGCAGCACGGGCAGGCCGTCGAGATGCGTGTCGAAGATCTGCTCCCAGTGCGTGCGGATCGCATCCGACGAGATCCCGCAATCGACGATCGTCCAGCCGGCCTGCCCGTCGATCTCGTCGCGCAGCAGCCAGAGGTTGATGTGATCGAGCGAGAACGGCAGCGGCATGCGCAGCCAGCGCACGCCGGGCGCGACCTCGAACGTGTCGCCCGCGGCAGGCAGCGTGTCGGCGAAGGGATAGTCGAGTTGGTGTTCCAGTGCGTTCATCGGTGGGGCGTCTCGTCGTTATCGGTGCGAATGCGCGCCGGCGGCAGGCCGTGGCGGGCGTTCCGTCGATTCTATCGCCGTCCCGAGGAACGCGTGCCCGGCGGCCAGCGCCCCGTCAAAAAAAGTTCGTGCCAGAATCGGTTCCGTACCCGTATCTTTACGCGAAGATGCACCGAACGGCACCCAACGGCGGATAACCCGCCGCCAGCCGGCCGGCCGCGCAACGCCGCGAAGTCCTTGAACCGCCCGCTTGGGCGCTAAAATGGCGAGTGCTTACAGCCCCTCCCGAACGAGCCTGCACGCGATGAATCACTTCCCCAAACTGCTGTCTTCGCAGATCGGTTTCGACGTCGCGCAGACGATGCTCGAAAACTTCGACCGCCACTACCGGATCTTCCGCGAGGCGGCCGTCGAAGCGAAGACGCTGTACGAGCATGGCGACTGGCACGGGCTGCAGCGGCTCGCGCGCGAGCGGATCACGTCGTACGACGATCGCGTGAAGGAATGCGTCGAGGTGCTGGAAGACGAATACGACGCGGAAAACATCGACGACGAAGTGTGGCAGCAGATCAAGCTGCACTACATCGGCCTGCTTACGTCGCACCGCCAGCCCGAGTGCGCGGAGACCTTCTTCAATTCGGTGTGCTGCAAGATCCTGCACCGCTCGTACTTCAGCAACGATTTCATCTTCGTGCGCCCGGCGATCTCGACCGAGTATCTGGAGAACGACGAGCCGGCCGCGAAACCGACCTACCGCGCGTACTATCCGGGCACCGACGGGCTCGCGACCACGCTCGAGCGGATCGTCACGAACTTCCAGCTCGAGCCGGAATTCGACGATCTCCCGCGCGACATCGCGTGCGTGATGCAGGCGATCCACGACGAATTCGGCCACTTCGACGAAGCGCCGAATTTCCAGATCCACGTGCTGTCGTCGCTGTTCTTCCGCAACAAGAGCGCATACATCGTCGGCCGCATCATCAACGCCGACCGCGTGCTGCCGTTCGCGGTGCCGATCCGCCACGTGCGCCCGGGCGTGCTCTCGCTCGACACCGTGCTGCTGCGGCGCGACCAGCTGATGATCATCTTCGGCTTCTCGCACTCGTACTTCCTCGTCGACATGGGCGTGCCGTCCGCGTACGTCGACTTCCTTTGCACGATCATGCCCGGCAAGCCGAAGGCGGAGATCTACACGTCGGTCGGCCTGCAGAAGCAGGGCAAGAACCTGTTCTATCGCGACCTGCTGCACCACCTGTCGCACTCGAGCGACCGCTTCATCATCGCGCCCGGGATCAAGGGCCTCGTGATGCTCGTGTTCACGCTGCCGTCGTTCCCGTACGTGTTCAAGATCATCAAGGATCACTTCCCGCCGCCGAAGGAGACGACGCGCGCGCAGATCATGGAGAAGTACCAGCTCGTGAAGCGCCACGACCGCCTCGGGCGGATGGCCGACACGCTCGAGTATTCGAGCGTCGCGCTGCCGATCGCGCGGCTCGACCACGCGCTCGTGCGCGAGCTGGAAAAGGAAGTGCCGTCGCTGCTCGAATACGAGGACGGCAATCTCGTGATCGAGCACCTGTACATCGAGCGCCGGATGACGCCGCTCAACCTGTACCTGCAGAACGGCTCCGATACCGACGTCGAGCACGGCGTGAAGGAATACGGCAACGCGGTGAAGGAGCTGATGAAGGCGAACATCTTCCCGGGCGACATGCTGTACAAGAACTTCGGCGTCACGCGCCACGGCCGCGTCGTGTTCTACGACTACGACGAGATCGAGTACCTGACCGACTGCAACGTGCGCCGCGTGCCGCCGCCGCGCAACGAGGAAGACGAGATGTCCGGCGAACCGTGGTATACCGTCGGCCCGCACGACATCTTTCCGGAGACCTACGGGCCTTTCCTGCTCGGCGACCCGCGCGTGCGCGACGTCTTCATGAAGCATCACGCGGACTTTTTCGATCCCGCGCTGTGGCAGGCCAGCAAGGACAAGCTGATACAGGGCGAATTGCCCGACTTTTATCCGTACGACACCGCGCTGCGCTTTTGCATGCGCTACCCCACGCGCTTCGGCGCGACGGACCAGAATGATGGTACAGGCGACGCGCAGCGCGCCGCCTGACGCCCACGACACCGCACCGATTGCGACCCGATTTCCGTCAACGGAATCCACACCGATGAACACCCAAGACAATCCGCTTTCACACCTGTTCGACAACAACGACGCCTGGGTCAAGCACAAGCTCGAAGACGACCCGCAATTCTTCGCGCGTCTCGCCGACCAGCAGGCGCCGGAATATCTGTGGATCGGCTGCTCGGATTCGCGCGTGCCCGCGAACGAGATCATCGGCCTGCCGCCGGGCGAAGTGTTCGTCCACCGCAATATCGCGAACGTGGTCGTGCACAGCGACCTGAACTGCCTGTCCGTGATCCAGTTCGCGGTCGACATCCTGCGCGTGAAGCACATCATGGTCGTCGGCCACTACGGCTGCTCGGGCGTGAACGCCGCCCTGCTCAACCGCCGTGTCGGCCTCGCCGACAACTGGCTGCATCACGTGCAGGACGTGCGCGAGCGCCACGCGGCGCTGCTCGACGAATGGCCGGTGGGCGAAGCGCGCTATCGCCGCCTGATCGAGCTGAACGCGATCGAGCAGGTCGTCAACGTGTGCCGCACGACGATCGTCAACGATGCGTGGGCGCGCGGCCAGTCGCTCACCGTGCACGGGCTCGTGTACGGCGTGCACGACGGCCGGATGCGCAACCTCGGGATGGCCGTGTCGAACTTCGAAGCGCTCGGCGAGACCTACACGCGCTGCGTGGCCGCACTCACCGCCGGCGGCGAGCATGCACCGGCCAACGACATGATCGCGGCAGACGCCGCGCGGCTCGAAGGCGTCGCACAGGCTGTCGCCGCCACGCTGAAGCCGTGCGACGACGCGAAGTAACGCCGCTGGCTGCGCGACGGCAGCGGCGCCGGCGCGCAGCCGCGCGCCCCATCGAACGGATCTGATCCCGGCGCCGCCGCCAAGGCGGCGCCAAGCACAGGAGCGACGGGCATGAAAACCGCATTGATCGTCGGAGCATCGCGCGGCCTCGGCCGCGAATTCGTCCGCCAATACCGGCGCGACGGCTGGAACGTGATCGCCACCGCGCGCGACGACGCCTCGCTCGACGCGCTGCGCGCGCTCGGCGCGCAGGCCCATGCGCTCGACATCACGCAGCCCGAGCAGATCGCGGCGCTCGGCTGGAAGCTCGACGGCGAGCGGCTCGATGCGGCCGTGCTGGTGTCGGGCGTGTACGGGCCGCGCACCGAGGGCGTCGAGACGATCACCGCCGAGGATTTCGACGCGGTGATGCATACGAACGTGCGCGGACCGATGCAGTTGCTGCCGATCGTGCTGCCGCTCGTCGAGGACGCGCGCGGCGTGCTGGCCGTCGTGTCGAGCCGGATGGGCAGCATCGCCGAGGCGACCGGCACGACCGGCTGGCTGTACCGCGCGAGCAAGGCCGCGCTGAACGACGCGCTGCGCATCGCGTCGCTGCAAACGCGCCACGCCGCGTGCATTTCGCTCCACCCCGGCTGGGTGCGCACCGACATGGGCGGCGCGCAGGCCGCGATCGATCCGGAAACCAGCGTGACCGGCATGCGCCGCGTGATCGCCGAATCCGGCGCGGACGTGTCGCAGGCAAACGGCCGTTTCTTCCAGTACGACGGTATCGAGCTGAGCTGGTAGGCAGCCGACAACCTTGCGTCGTTAATTCCTGTTTCGCATGATTTTGAACCGACCTGACGCGTGCCCGTGCGGCGGCGCGTCCCCCGCTCCCGCCGGCAAAGCGCCGGCGCCCCGTTATGCGGCCTGCTGCGGCCGCTTCATCGACGGCGGCGAAGCCGCGCCGACCGCGCTCGAGTTGATGCGCTCGCGGTATAGCGCGTACGTGCTCGGCGCGACCGACTACCTGCGCGCGACGTGGGCCGCGCGCACCTGCCCGCCCGATCTCGACACCGACCCCGAAGCACCCGACGCGCCGCGCTGGCTCGGCCTCGCGGTCAAACGCCATGCGCCGCTCGACGAACGGCACGCGGAGGTCGAATTCGTGGCTCGCTACAAGGTCGGCGGGCGCGCTTACCGGCTCCACGAGACGAGCCGTTTCGAGCGCGACGAGCACGGTTTCTGGCGCTACGTCGACGGAGAAGTAAGTGAACGTTGACAAATAGTTGCTGTGTCAGACGCCGGGTAATTCCCGCATTGCACAACCCGAATTTGTCGGGCTACGATGACCTCGAATTGGTCATGTTGCATGGCAGGGCTTACGAATGGCGTTCAGCAAAGTATTGGTGGGATGGATGGCGGCATGTGCGCTGTCGGCCGCTCAGGCCGGTACGCTGCCGAACGCCAATACGGGCACGGGTACCGGCGTCAGCGGGTCACTTGCCCACGCCGAACGCTTCGACTACAGCGATTCGAACCTGCCGCAGGTCGCCGCCGACCTGAACGAACAGATCCTCCGCATTCCGGCCGACGCATCGGGCACCGTTACGCTCGAGGCAACGCTCTTCAAGCCGAACGGCCCCGGCCCGTTCCCGCTCGTCGTCTTCAACCACGGCAAGAACACCGGCGATCTCCATCAGCAGCCGCGCAGCCGGCCGCTCGCGTTCGCGCGCGAATTCGTGCGCCGCGGCTATGCGGTGATCGCACCGAATCGCCAGGGCTTCGCAGGCTCGGGCGGCACGTACCAGCAGGAAGGCTGCAACGTCGGCAAGAACGGCCTCGTGCAGGCGGCCGACGTCGACGCGACGGTGCGCTACATGTCGCGCCAGTCGTATGTCGATGCGTCGCGCATCGTCGTCGCCGGCACGTCGCACGGCGGCCTCGTATCGGTCGCGTACGGCACCGAAGCCGCACCGGGCGTGCGCGGCATCATCAACTTCTCCGGCGGGCTACGCCAGGACCTCTGCGACGGCTGGCAGAAAAACCTCGTCGACGCGTTCGACCAGTACGGCGCGCGCACGGCCGTGCGGTCGCTGTGGCTGTACGGCGACAACGATTCGGTATGGACGCCCGGGCTCGTCGCGCAGATGCACGACGCGTACGTATCGCACGGCACGCAGGCCCGGTTCATCGATTTCGGCCGCTACAAGGACGACGCGCACCGGCTGATCGTCGATCGCGACGGCGTGCCCGTGTGGTGGCCGGCCGTCAACGCGTTCCTCGCGCAGCTGAACCTGCCGACCTCGGTGCGCTACGCAGTCGCGAACCCGCACGAGCCGAAGGCGAGCGGCTATGCGTCGATCGACGCGGTCAATGCGGTGCCGTTTGTCGACGAAGCCGGCCGCGAAGGCTATCGCCGCTTCCTGAACCAGCATCCGAGCCGCGCGTTCGCGGTGTCGTCGGAAGGTGCATGGTCGTGGGCCGAAGGCGGCGACGACCCGATGGCGCTCGCGCTCGACAACTGCGCGAAGCAAGATGCGGGCGCTTGCCGGCTGTATGCGGTCAACGACCGGGTCGTGTGGAACACGACGCAGACAGCCGACAACGACGACAGCGACGCACGCGGCACCGATACGCCGGCGCTGGCTTCGCGTTGACGAACGGCGGCCTTCGCCGCCGTTTTTCGTTTTCCCTCCCCCTTTTTCGTTTCTTCGCAGCCGCGCCGCATGCAGCGTTCGCGGCCGACGTCGCGGACCGTGGCACGCACCGCATGCCGGCGTGAACACGCCGTCTGGCCGCGCCATGCCCCGGGTGCCCGTCCTCGCCCGCTTGCATTCTTTCTTTCCGATCACGTGGGGGCCACATCGTCCCGCGCCGCCTTTTCCCCCTTCGCTCCCCGATTTCTCCCCCCGCCGCGCCGCCCGCCCCACGATTTTTTTCGGTTGGGGGGTCTCACTCGAACGTCGTCATCTGCGCTCATTTCGGGATATCTGAACCGTACCGTTCCGAGCCGCCCCGATCTGCGCCGAACTCCCGTCCGGCAAGGCTTTGCGGCGTTTGTAACCGGTAGTGCAACGGGTCGCGGAACACGCTAATCTCAGCGCGATTCGTGTCTCGCCGCGCGGCATCCCGTCGATGCCGCGCGGCCGTTTTATCCCCCGGAGCCGCCTTGAGTACGCCAGCCACCGACGACTGGGTCGCGCGCAGCCTGCGCGCGGTCTGGCACCCCTGCACCCAGATGAAGCATCACGAGCGCCTGCCGCTCATCCCCGTCGCGCGCGGCGCGGGCCTGTGGCTGTACGACCGTGACGGCCGCCGCTACTTCGATGCGATCAGCTCGTGGTGGGTCAACCTGTTCGGCCATGCGAACCCGGACATCAACGCCGCGCTGAAGAACCAGCTCGACACGCTCGAGCACGCGATGCTCGCCGGCTGCACGCACGAGCCGGCGATCGAGCTCGCGGAGCGGCTGCACGTGCTCACCGCGCGCACGCTCGGCCATGCGTTCTTCGCGTCGGACGGCGCGTCGGCGGTCGAGATCGCGCTGAAGATGAGCTTCCACGCGTGGCGCAACCGCGGCCGCGCGAACAAGCAGGAATTCGTCTGCGTAGCGAACAGCTATCACGGCGAGACGATCGGCGCGCTCGGCGTGACCGACGTCGCGCTGTTCAAGGACGCGTACGACCCGCTGATCCGCCATGCTCACGTCGTCGCGTCACCTGACGCGCGCGGCGCGCTGCCGGGCGAAACGGCCGCCGACGTCGCAGGCCGCGCGCTTGCCGACGTGCGGCGCCTGTTCGTCGAACGCGGCGACCGGATCGCCGCGCTGATCGTCGAGCCGCTCGTACAGTGCGCGGCCGGCATGGCGATGCACGATCCGTCGTATGTACGCGGGCTGCGCGCGCTGTGCGACGAATTCGGCGTGCACCTGATCGCCGACGAGATCGCGGTCGGCTGCGGCCGCACCGGCACCTTCTTCGCGTGCGAGCAGGCCGGTGTCTGGCCCGATTTCCTGTGCCTGTCGAAGGGCATCAGCGGCGGCTACCTGCCGCTATCGCTCGTGCTCACGCGCGACGACGTGTTCGCGGCGTTCTACGACGACGACACGACGCGCGGCTTCCTGCACTCGCATTCGTACACCGGCAACCCGCTCGCGTGCCGCGCGGCGGTCGCGACGCTCGACCTGTTCGCACGCGACGACGTGCTCGCGGCCAATGCCCGCAAGTCGGCGACGATGCGCGCGGCGCTCGCGCCGCTCGACGCACACCCGCAGGTACGCCACCTGCGCGAGCGCGGCACGCTGTTCGCATTCGACGTTGCGCTCGACGGCGACGCGGCGCGCGGCTTCTCGCGTCGCTTCTTCGAACGCGCACTGGAACGCGAGATGCTGCTGCGCCCGATCGGCACGACCGTGTACCTGATGCCGCCGTACGTGATGACCGACGACGACATCGCATGGCTCGCGCAAAGCACGCGCGACACGCTCGATGCAACGCTGGAGGAAGTCGCACGATGACCAACCCTCTGCTCGATACCCTGCAACGCGGCCTCGCCGATCTCGACGCGCAAGGCCTGCGCCGCGTGCGCCGCACCGCCGACACCGCGTGCGATGCGCGCATGACCGTCGACGGTCGCGAGATCGTCGGCTTCGCAAGCAACGACTATCTCGGCCTCGCCGCGCATCCGGCGCTCGTCGCCGCGTTCGCCGAAGGCGCGCAGCGCTACGGCTCCGGCAGCGGCGGCTCGCACCTGCTCGGCGGCCATTCGCGTGCGCACGCGACGCTCGAAGAAGAACTCGCGGCCTTCTCGGGCAGCTTCTCCGACGCGCCGCGCGCGCTGTACTTCAGCACCGGCTACATGGCGAACCTCGCCGCGATGACGGCGCTCACCGGCAAGGGCGCGACGATCTTCTCCGACGCGCTGAACCACGCGTCGCTGATCGACGGCATGCGGCTGTCGCGCGCGAACGTCCAGGTCTATCCGCATGCGGACACGGCCGCGCTCGCCGCGCTGCTCGACGCATCCGATGCCGAAACGAAGCTGATCGTCAGCGACACCGTGTTCAGCATGGACGGCGACCTCGCGCCGCTGGCCGAACTCGTCGCGCTGGCCGAACGCCACGGCGCATGGCTCGTCGTCGACGATGCGCACGGCTTCGGCGTGCTCGGCCCGCAGGGCCGCGGCGCGCTCGCCGCCGCCGCGCTGCGTTCGCCGCATCTCGTGTACGTCGGCACGCTCGGCAAGGCCGCCGGCGTCGCGGGTGCATTCGTGATCGCGCACGAGACCGTGATCGAATGGATGATCCAGCGCGCGCGCAGCTACATCTTCACGACGGCTGCGCCGCCGGCCGTCGCGCACGCGGTATCGGCCAGCCTGAAGGTGATCGCGGGCGACGAAGGCGACGCGCGCCGCGCGCATCTCGCCGCGCTGATCGAACGCACGCGCGCGCTGCTGCGCAACACGCGCTGGCAGCCGGTCGATTCGCACACGGCCGTGCAGCCGCTCGTGATCGGCAGCAACGACGCGACGCTCGCGGCGATGCGCGCGCTCGACGCGCACGGCCTGTGGGTGCCCGCGATCCGGCCGCCGACGGTGCCCGTCGGCACGTCGCGGCTGCGCGTGTCGCTGTCGGCCGCGCATTCGTTCGA
This sequence comes from Burkholderia lata, assembly GCF_902499335.1. Lineage (GTDB taxonomy): Bacteria > Pseudomonadota > Gammaproteobacteria > Burkholderiales > Burkholderiaceae > Burkholderia > Burkholderia lata_B. Next base: position 13,576 of record NZ_CABVQK010000011.1, read on the forward strand.
CGATCTCGCGCGGCTCGAAGCCGCACTGATCGAAGCCAGCGACGCGGCTGCTGCCTCCGTTGACGCGGCTCCGCAGGAGACGGAACAGCCCCCACGCTCACTGCGTTCGCTGCCCCCCGAGGGGAGCGCAGCCTCCCTTGGGGCGGCCCGGCGGGAGACTGCAGCATGACCGCTCCGCTCTCGCTGTTCGTCACCGGCACCGACACCGAAATCGGCAAGACCTTCGTATCGGCCGCGATGCTGCACGGCTTCGCGCGGCACGGCCTGCGCGCGGCCGCATTGAAGCCCGTCGCGGCCGGTGCGTATGAACGCGACGGCGTGTGGCGCAACGAGGATGCCGACCAGCTCGACGCAGCCGCGAACGTCGTATTGCCGCCCGAACTGCGCACGCCGTTCCTGCTGAAGGCACCGGCCGCGCCGCATATCGTCGCCGCGCAGGAAGGCGTGACGCTCGACATCGACACGATCGTCGCATGCCATCGCGAAGCGCTGACGCGCGCGGATATCGTCGTCGTCGAAGGCGCCGGCGGCTTTCGCGTGCCGATGAACGACACGCAGGACATGGCCGATCTCGCGGTCGCGCTCGGCGTGCCGGTCGTGCTCGTGGTCGGCGTGCAGCTCGGCTGCATCAACCACGCGCTGCTCACCGCCGACGCGATCGCCGCACGCGGCCTCAAGCTCGCCGGCTGGGTTGCGAACCACGTCGACCCGGCCATGTCGTTCCCCGACGAGAACATCGCGACGATGCGCGACTGGCTCGCCCGCGAACACGGCGCGCCGCTGCTCGGCCGTATTCCGCACCTGAGCCCGGCCGCCCCCGAATCCGCCGCGGCGATGCTCGACATCGCCGCGCTCGTCGAGACGCTGCGCACCGCGCAGCATTGACCCAACAGAAACTGATCCCCCGATCCCTCATCCCCGACCAGGACAGGAAAACGATATGACCCAAGCCCAGACCGCCGCCAACGTGCAACCCGACGCGATTCCCGTGGCCGCTCCGGTCTCGCAGCGCTGGCGCGTCGCCGACGTCGTCGCGCTGTTCGAGCTGCCGTTCAACGACCTGATCTTCCGCGCGCAGCAGGTGCACCGCGAACACTTCGATGCGAACGCGGTGCAGCTGTCGACGCTGCTGTCGATCAAGACGGGCGGCTGCGAGGAAGATTGCGGCTACTGCTCGCAGTCGTCGCACCACGACACGGGCCTGAAGGCCGAGAAGCTGATGGACGTCGACGCGGTGCTCGATGCCGCGCGCGCGGCGAAGGCGAACGGCGCGAGCCGCTTCTGCATGGGCGCCGCGTGGCGCAACCCGAAGGAGCGCCACATGCCGGCGCTGACCGAGATGGTGCGCGGCGTGAAGGAACTCGGCCTCGAGACCTGCATGACGCTCGGCATGCTGGAAGACGAGCAGGCGCAGGAACTCGCGAACGCGGGCCTCGACTACTACAACCACAACCTCGACACGTCGCCGGAGTTCTACGGCCAGGTGATCTCGACGCGCACCTACCAGGATCGCCTCGACACGCTCGACCGCGTACGTGACGCGGGCATCAACGTGTGCTGCGGCGGCATCATCGGCATGGGCGAATCGCGCCGCGAACGCGCGGGCCTGATCTCGCAGCTCGCGAACCTGAACCCGTATCCGGATTCGGTGCCGATCAACAACCTCGTCGCGATCGAAGGCACGCCGCTCGAAGGCACCGCGCCGCTCGACCCGTTCGAATTCGTGCGCACGATCGCGGTTGCGCGGATCACGATGCCGAAGGCCGTCGTGCGCCTGTCGGCCGGCCGCGAGCAGCTCGACGACGGGCTGCAGGCAATGTGCTTCCTCGCCGGCGCAAACTCGATGTTCTACGGCGACCAGCTGCTGACGACGAGCAACCCGCAGTCGCAGAAGGATCGCGCGCTGTTCGAGCGCCTCGGCATCCGTTCGAGTGACGCGGACGCGATGTCGGCGAACGCGTAAGCGCAACGCACGGCGGATTCGTCCGCCGCATGAAAAAGCCGGGATACGTCCCGGCTTTTTTTACGCGTGCGCCGCGCACTCAGCCCGCACCACCCAACGCACGCGGCTCCATGAACGTGTGCCGGAAATAGTCGCGCACCGCGTGCATCGCGGGGCTCAACTCGATGTCCTTGCGCCAGGCGAGACCGACGCTCATCGGCGGCACCGGGTCGCGCAGCACGATCGTCTCGATCCGACGCCCTTCGAGCGACCACGGCCGGTACACCATGTCGGACAGGATCGCGACGCCGCTGCCGTTCGCCACCATGCTGCGTACCGCCTCGACCGACGACGTGCGCAGGATCACGTTCGGCCGGTACGGCGTCTCGTTCCAGTAGCGCAGCGCCGTCTGCCCGGCCTCATCGACCGTCAGCATCACGAATGGCTCGCGCGCGACTTCCGCGAACGTGACGCTCTCGTGCCTGAGCAACGGGTGATGCGCGCCGACCCACAGCCGCCGCACCGAGTGGATCACCGGCTCCAGCACGAGTGCCGGATTCGACACGTTCGACGTGAGCAGCACGGCCATGTCGTAGCGGCCCGCGATCAGCCCTTCCTCGATCGACTCGCGGTTCAGCTCGTGCAGGTGGATCGTCAGCCGCGGGTACAGCGTGTTCAGCCGCAGCACGTGATGCGGCAGGAAGTAGCCGAGCACCGTGTAGCTCGCGGCGATCGCGAGCGTGCCGGTCAGCGTGCTTTCGAGGTTCGGGATCCGCATCGCCTCGTCGACCGACGACAGGATCGTGTACGCGTGATTCAGGAAGCGCCGCCCCGTGTCGGTGAGCGTCACGCCCGACGGCGTGCGCAGAAAGAGCTGCGTGCCGAGGCTGTCCTCCAGTTCCTTGATCGCGCTCGTCACGGCCGACTGCGAAATCGTGAGCTGGATCGCGGCCTGCGAGATCTGGCCGAGCTCGGCGGTCGCGACGAAATACTTGAGCTGTCTGAGGGTCAGGGCCATGGTCGATGAGAAAACAGATGGGCACGCGATAAACATCATAACAACCGTGCCGCACCCATGAACCCGACCTCGTGGAAACCCTGCCATCCCTGCTCCGGCGGTGCTTGGTGGCCGATTTCCTCGATATCGAAAAAATCGATACGGTCGCATATAAAAATAGAACTTTTTTGACGCACCCCACGCGGCTAACCTGCGTTCAACACGGTTTCGGCATGCGCCACGACGCACGCGAACCGGAGAACCTGGAGGAGCACACCGTATGAGGAAGCACAGCGTCGACCTGAACTCCGACATGGGAGAAGGCTTCGGCCCGTGGACGATCGGCGACGGCGTCGACGAGCAGATCATGCCGCTCATCAGCTCGGCAAACATCGCCACCGGCTTTCACGCCGGCGATCCGAACATCATGGCGCGCACGGTGCAGCTCGCGCGTGACGCCGGCGTCGGCATCGGCGCGCACCCGGGCTTTCGCGATCTCGTCGGCTTCGGCCGCCGCACGATCGCCGAAACGCCGCAGGCGCTCGTCAACGACATCCTGTACCAGCTCGGTGCGCTGCGCGAGTTCGCGCGCCTGAACGGCGTCAGCCTGCAGCACGTGAAGCCGCACGGCGCGCTCTACATGCACGCGGCGGCCAACGAGGCGTTCTCGCGGCTGCTGATCGAAACGCTGCAGCGCGTCGATCCGGGCCTGTGGCTGTACTGCATGGAGGCGTCGGTCACGTACCGCGTCGCCGTCGAATACGGGCAGCCGGTGATCCGCGAGTTCTACGCCGATCGCGACTACGACCGCAGCGGCTCGATCGTGTTCACGCGCCGCGTCGGCCGCCTCGATCCGCGCCAGGTCGCCGACAAGGTGCTGCGCGCCTGCATCGACGGCAAGGTGCGGACGATCGACGGCGACGACATCGACATCGATTTCGATTCGGTCTGCATCCACAGCGACACGCCGGGCGCGCTCGACCTCGTGCGCGACACGCGCCACGCGCTGATCCGTGAAGGCATCCGGACCGCCGGGCCGCAACCGCTCGCCGCCCATCACTGATTCAAGGAGACACACGATGGCATTGCACGAAATCGTCAGCCCGCTGCCGGGCACCTTCTACCGGCGCCCGTCGCCCGATGCGGACTACTACGTCGCGGTCGACGCGACGGTCGCCGCCGGCGCGGTGGTCGGCCTCGTCGAGGTGATGAAGCAGTTCACCGAGATCGAAGCCGATGCCGCAGGGCGCGTGGTCGAGCTGCTCGTCGAGGACGGCGAGCCGGTCGACGCGGGCCAGGTGCTGATGCGGATCGAGGGGTGACGCGATGAAACCGGAAACCTCTCCCGACACGTTCTACCGCCCGTCGCGGATCCGGACCGTGCTGGTCGCGAACCGCGGCGAGATCGCGGTACGCGTGATCCGCGCCGCGCGCGAACTCGGCATGCGCGCGGTCGCCGTGGTCAGCGACGCGGACCGCGACAGCCTCGCCGCACGCATGGCAGATGAAGCCGTTCACATCGGCTCGTCGCACGCGGCGAAAAGCTACCTGAATCCCGCCGCGATCCTCGACGCCGCGAGGCAGTGCGGCGCGGACGCGATCCATCCCGGCTACGGCTTCCTGTCCGAGAACGCGGCTTTCGCCGCGCAGGTGGAAGCGGCCGGCCTCATCTTCGTCGGTCCGGACTCGCGGGTGATCGCGACGATGGGCGACAAGGCACGCGCACGCGAAACCGCGCGGCGCGCCAACGTGCCGACCGTGCCCGGCAGCGACGGCGTCGTGCAATCGCTCGACGAGGCGCGGGAAGTCGCCGCGCGCATCGGCTACCCGATCATGATCAAGGCGGCCGCCGGCGGCGGCGGGCGCGGCATCCGCGTCGCGCACGACGCCGCGCAGCTCGACGCCGAGCTGCCGCTCGCGCAGCGCGAGGCGCAGGCCGCGTTCGGCGACGGTGGCGTGTACCTCGAACGCTTCATCGCGCGGGCGCGCCACATCGAAGTGCAGGTGCTCGGCGACGGCCGCAACGTGATCCACCTGTTCGAGCGCGAATGCTCGCTGCAGCGGCGGCGCCAGAAAATCCTCGAGGAAGCACCGTCGCCTTCGCTCACGCCCGCGCAGCGCGACGCGCTGTGCGCGTCGGCCACGCGACTCGCGCAGGAGGTCGGCTATCGCAGCGCGGGCACGCTCGAATACCTGTTCGACGACGCGCGCGGCGAGTTCTACTTCATCGAGATGAACACGCGCATCCAGGTCGAACATCCGGTGACCGAGGCGATCACCGGCGTCGATCTCGTGCGCGAGACGCTGCGCATCGCCGACGGCGAGCCGCTGCGCTTCGCGCAGCAGGACATCGCGATGCGCGGCGCGGCGCTCGAATGCCGGATCAACGCAGAAGACCCGCTGCAGGATTTCCGCCCGAACCCCGGCCGGATCGACGAACTGGTGTGGCCGACCGGCCCCGGCGTGCGCGTCGATTCGCTGCTCTATCCGGGCTACGTCGTGCCGCCGTTCTACGATTCGCTGCTCGCGAAGCTGATCGTGCACGACGAGAGCCGTGCGGCCGCGCTGCGGCGCCTGGCCCGCGCGTTGGGCGAGCTGCACGTCGGCGGCCTGAAAACGACCGCGCCGCTGCACGTCGCGCTGCTCGCGGACGACGACGTGCGCGCCGGGCGCTATCACACGAATTTCCTCGAAGCGTGGATGCCGCGATGGCGTGAGGCTGCGACGGCCGCCGCGCAACAACACGCAGCCGAGAACACAGACGCCGTGCGCGTCGGGGAGGCGATGTGACGACCCGTTATACGTTCGGCGGCGACGAGTTCGTGTTCGTCGAAATCAGCGAATCGATGTCGCTCGATGCGTTCTTCAAGGGCACGGCGATCACGCGCGAACTGCAGCGCCGCGCGGTGCCGGGCATCACCGAGATCTGTCCGGCGAATGCGTCCTACCAGGTGCGCTACGACCCGGACGTGATCGAGCCCGATGCGCTCGTCGCGCTGTTGAAGACGATCGAGGCCGAAGTCGGCGACGCGCCGCTCGAACTCGACACGCGCATCGTCGAAGTGCCGGTGCTCTACAACGACCCGTGGACGCACGAGACGCTGATGCGATTTCGCGAACGCCACCAGGATCCGTCGTCGACGGATCTCGAATACGCGGCGCGCATCAACGGCAAGCGCGACGTCGATGAATTCATCGCCGCGCACTCGGGTTCGCCGTGGTTCGTGTCGATGGTCGGCTTCGTCGCGGGCCTGCCGTTCATGTACCAGATGGTCGAGCGCGAACGCCAGCTCGAAGTGCCGAAGTACCTGCGGCCGCGCACCGACACGCCAAAGCTGACGGTCGGCCACGGCGGCTGTTTCGGCTGCATCTACTCGGTGCGCGGCGCGGGCGGCTACCAGATGTTCGGCGTGACGCCGGCGCCGATCTTCGACCCCGCGCAGCGGCTCGACTACCTGCGCGACTTCATGGTGTTCTTCCGGCCCGGCGACATCGTGAAATTCCAGCCGATCGATCGCGCGACCTACGACGCCGCGGTGGCCGACGTCGAGGCCGGCACCTTCTCCCTGCGCGTGCGCCCGGTGAAATTCTCGCTCGACGCTTTCCTGCGCGATCCCGACGCATACAACCGCTCTCTCGTCGAGGTGCTGCATGCAAACTGACGCGCACAACCTGATCGAGGTCGTGAAACCCGGCCTCGCGACGTCGGTCCAGGACATGGGCCGGCAAGGCTACTACCACGTCGGCATTCCGCCGTCGGGCTCGCTCGACCAGTACGCGTCGCGCGCGGCGAACCTGCTGGTCGGCAATCCCGAAGAAGCGGCCGTGCTCGAGTTCACGCTGCTCGGCCCCGAACTGCTGTTTCATACGGATGCGCTGATCTCCGTCACCGGTGCCGAGATGACGCCGAAGATCGACGGCGTCGGCCAGCGCTGCAACGTCGCGCTGCGGATCCGCGCGGGCAGCGTGCTGTCGTTCAATTACGTGAAGGCGGGCGCACGCGCGTATCTCGCCGTCGCGGGCGGCATCGACGTGCCGGTCGTGCTCGGCAGCCGCTCGACCTACACGCTCGGCGCGATCGGCGGCCATGCGGGCCGGCGCCTGCAGAAGGGCGACCGTCTGCCGATCGGCGCCCCCGTCGGCACGCACCGCGAAGGGCGCGAGCTGCCGGCGGCCGTGAGCCGGCCGCTCGACAACCAGGTCGAGTTGCGCGTACTGACGGGCCTGTACCACTACCGGCTTACCGACGAATCGGCGCGCACCTTCTTCGACGACGAATGGACGGTCGCGCCCGAAGCCGACCGCATCGGCTACCGCTACAAGAACGGCCGCGCGCTGCAGTTCCGGCCACGCGAGCAGCCGTTCGGCGCGGGCGCCGATCCGTCGAACATCGTCGACGCGTGCTACCCGATCGGCTCGATCCAGGTGCCGGCCGGGCTCGAGCCGATCATCCTGCACCGCGACGCGGTGTCGGGCGGCGGCTACGCGACGATCGGCACGGTCATCAGCGCCGACATGGACCTGATCGGCCAGATGCAGCCCAACCACCGGGCGCGCTTCGTGCGCGTCACGATGGCCGACGCACTCGCCGCGCGCCGCGAGTACCAGCGACGCCTCACGCTGCTACGCGCCGTGCTGCGAGACTGAGCACCGGGCGCCCGGCGCGCGTGCCGGGCGCCTGAGCCCCCTCGTTTCTTTTCCGCTGTCGTGTCCCGCCCGCGCGGCTGTGCGCCGCGCGGCGGGGACGCTTGCGCGCTGTTTCCGTACCTGCCGAACCGGTTGCCCGCCCGACGTCGGGGCAACCCTGCGGATCGCATGTGCCGCGGCCGAGACGTCGTTCGCAGTTTCCGCTCATCAAGGAGCACGATCATGGCCAACCTGGCTCAGGCCCGCCCCGACGAGGATCTCGACCTGTCGACGCTCGCCGTTCCCGACCACGCGCGCATGCCGCCCTTTTCGCTGACGATGGCGTGGTGGGCCGTGTGCAGCGCGGTGTTCTACATCGTCGTGGGCGCCACGCTCGCGCTCACCTACGGCGCGCGCAACGCGCTGATCGGGATGGCGCTGTCGGTCGTGTCGTACGGCCTCGTCAACACGATCATCAGCCGCTATGCGATCCGCACGGGACTCTCGGTCGCGCTGTTCTCGCGCGTGCTGTTCGGCAGTGCCGGCGCGGCGCTCGCGACACTGATCTTCTTCGCGACGGCGATCTACTACGCGGTGTTCGAAGGCTCGGTGATCGCGGTTGCCGCGCATCACCAGTTTCCGGCGCTCGACTACAAATGGGCCGCGCTGATCGTCGTCTGCTACAGCGTGCCGCTCGTGTTCGGCAGCGTGCAGCACTGGCTCGACAAGTTCAACGGCGTGCTGCTGCCGTTCTACCTGCTCGGGCTGCTCGCGGCGGTCGGGCTCGCGACGGCCGAATACGGCTACAACACGGCCTGGCTCGATTTCGGCCCGACGGGCGCCGTGCCGGCCGGCGGCTGGTGGCACTGCTTCGTCTACTACATGGGCGTGTGGGTGCTGATGATGTTCACGTTCGACTACGCGCGCTTCGGCCGCAAGGAAGACGCCGGTTATCACGGCCGCTTCAACTTCGGGATGCCGTTCTACCTCGTCACGTTTCTCGTCAACGGCGCAGCCGGCATTTATCTCGTCAGCACGATTCCGGGGCTCGGTACGCTCTCCGAAGTATCGGTCGTGCTCGCGCTGCTGAAACTGATGGGGGGGTGGGGATTGCTGTTCGTGTGGGTCACGCAATCGCGCATCAACACCGCGAACTACTATCTCGCGACCGTCAACATGCAGGCGTTTTTCCTGAAGGTGGCCGGCGTGCGCGCGCCGAAGTTCGTGTGGGCGCTCGTGGTCGGCGCGGTCGTCTATGCGCTGATGATGGCGGACATCTTCTCGCGGATCCTGCAGGCACTCGCGTACCAGGGCATCTTCGTCGTCGCATGGGTCGGCGTCGCGCTCGCGCACATCCTGTCCGACCGGTATGGGCAGCTCGTCGGCGACGACGTCGAATGCCGCGACGCCCATGTGCCGACCTTCAACCCGGGCGGGCTAACCGCGTGGTTCGCCGGCGCGTTCGTTGGACTCGCGCTGAACCAGGCAACGGGGTTCGCCGCGTCGCTGTCGGCGCCCGCGACGTTCGTCGTGTCGTGGGTGGTCTATCGCGCGCTGCTGGGCACGGCAAAGCGGACCTGGTTCGTACGCAATACGTGACGGGGCGCCCGCACGCCGCCGTGCATCATCCGATCGTCGGCACCGCGTTGCCCTGTGCGTCGCGGATCACGGTCTTCTCGATCCGCCAGCGCACGCCGTCGAGCCCGTCGACCGCATACTCGCCGGCGCGCGGCTGCATCGGATAGACGCGCGCGCCGTCGAGCGCGTCCCAGCCCGGCACGCCGTCGTCCGTGCCGTCCTGCGTGGCGTGTGACGCCCCCGTCATGTGGCCCGCCCCTCCGGATGGCGTACCGGTGTGTCGTATCGGCGCGTACGGCAGCGGCCGCTACCGTGCGCCGTGTGCGTCACACGTGTGCCGCCGCACCGTCGATCGCCGCGCGCACGCGCTCGACGAGCGGTTGATCGACCGGTGCCAGCACCTCGCCGCGCGGCCGTACGCCCGAGCCGAAATGCACCGCGCGCACGCCGGTGGCGCGGACGAAATCGCCGACCGCGTCGATCGTGAGCCCCGAGCCGGCCAGCACCGTGCAGGTCGAGCCGGCCGCCTGCCGCACCAGCCGCGTGATCGTCGCGACCGCGTCGAGCACCGACGGATGGCCGCCCGACGTCAGCACCGACGTGACGGCCGGCACGCGCAGCAGCGCGTCGAATGCGGCGTTGAGGTCGCGCGACACGTCGAACGCGCGGTGGAACGTCAGCGCGCGGCCGTCCGCCGCGGCCGCGATGCGGGCCAGGGCGTCGAGATCGATGTCACCGCGCGCGTCGAGCGCGCCGAACACGACGCCGTTCGCCCCGGCCGCGACGGCTGCACGCACGTCGCGTTCGATCACGCGCAGGTCGTCGGCGTCATAGACGAACGACCGGCTGTGCGGTCGCACGATCACGTTGACGGGAATCGGCACGGCGGCCACGACGGCTTCGATCAGGCCGACGCTCGGCGTCAGCCCGCCTTCGGTGATCGCGGTCACGAGTTCGAGGCGATCGGCGCCCGCGCGGGCGGCGGCCTTCGCATCGCCGACGGTCGTGGCGATCACTTCGAGGAGAACGGAAGAGGCGGCGTTTCGGTTCATGGGCGGCCTGCGAATCGTCTGGACAATTCGCGCATCCTAGCCGAGCCGCGTGACGGACGCCAGCGTGACGGCCGCCGCGGCGTCAGCCGCGCTGCGCCAGTCGCACCGTCATCCGCGGCGCGCGAGCCACACGCCGACGAGCGCGGACAGGCCGGTCACCACGGTGCCCGGCGCGAACCGGAACATCCGCACGGTCATCTCCACGCCCTGCTGCTGCATCACGTCGACGATCCCGGGCGCCAACAGCACCGTAGCCCAGCCGAGCATCCCGAGCGCAGTGGTCGCGGTCGCGACGAGGAGCGCGATGCCCGCGCCGCGCGCGCGCGGCCGGAACGCGCCGGCGAACGCGCCCACAGCCAGGAGCACGGCCGACAACCCGAACAGCACGGTAACGAACGCGAGCATCGCCCCCGTATGGCCGAGCTTCAGGAACGCCATCATCTGCGCGGTGATCACGCACATCCCCGCGATCGTGAACAGCACGATCGCGAGCGCGTTGCGCGCGAAGCTCATGCGTTCGCCTGGAAATACGCGGTCGCGGGGCGCCGGAACATCAGGTAGACGAACAGCGCGAACAGCAGGACACCCGGAATCAGCACCGCGTACATCGACGCCGGCATGTTGATGAACGAGAACGCGAAGCTGAACGCGGAAATCGCGATGTAGGTCTTGCGCGACCATTCGCGGCCCTTGAGGATCGCGATGCCGACCACGACGTTCACGACTTCGAGGATCACGCTGATGCCGAGCGTCGCCCAGACGGGCAGCAGGTAGTGCGACAGCAGCGCCTGGGTGGTCGGCATGCCGATCGTGAATGGCGTATAGATGCACGTGATCGCGTTGGTCACGATGATGATCCACGCGAGAATGGTCAGCGAAATCGGTCTTTTCATTGTGTTTTCCTTGTTATTCGCCGCCATGGTGGCCCCCGGGACGGCGCGCTCGCGGTCACGATGGCCGCGGTCGGGCCATTGTCGAGGAAGCGCACGGCGAACGCAACGGAGCCGCCCCGCGACGGCCCGCCCCGTCCGCCCTGCTCACCGCCTGCGGTGCGCGCGGCGCTAGCCGGCGTCCGCTTCGTCGTCGCCCCAGTCGATATCGCCGCACAGCACGCGCTGCGCATCGCCGACGCGCACGGCCACCGACAGCGTCACGCACGGCTGCGCCTCGTTGATCGACAGGTACGGCCGCGTGACCTGCACGCGCCCCGGCTCGGCGATCGCCGAGCGGAAATACGGCCGGCGCAGCCAGTTCGCGCCCTGCGCGTCCGCCAGCGGCGAGAAGCGCGCCTCGGCGAGCGCGCGGTCGGCGCGCAGCACGACGTTGCGGCCCGACTGGCGGCCGTGCGCGTCGAGCAGGAAACAGCGCGCGGCCGCGTCGAGCGCGAGGAAGTTCCAGCACACCTCGTCGAGCGGCTCGCCGGCCGCAAGGCGCTCGGCCGCGCGTTCGAACGCGCGCAGGTACGGCGCGAGCCGCTGCGCATCGCGCCGCTCGCGCACTTCGGTCTGCTGCCGAAAGCGCTCGGTCAGCTCGCCGATGCAGCCCGTCGCGGCCGCGCTGTCGGGCAGCCCCGGCGCCGGCCGGCCGAAATAGTAGCCCTGCACGAAATCGGCCTCGCACGACAGCGCGATCTGCGCCTCGTGCTCGGTCTCGATGCCCTCGACGAGCACCAGCTTGCCGGCCTCGTGCAGCAGCGTCACGAGCCCGTGCAGGATCGCGGTGAGCCCCGTGCGGTGCGCCGCGTGCGACAGCATGATCCGGTCGAGCTTCACGATGTCCGGGTTCAGTTGCCAGATCCGCTCGAGGTTCGAGTGTCCCGCGCCGAAATCGTCGAGCGCGATCAGGAAGCCGTGCGTGCGGAATTCGCGCACGGCCTCGGCGAGCCGCTCGACGTCTTCCGCGCGCTGTTCGAGCACTTCGAGCACGATGCGGCGCGGCGGCATGCCGAGCCGCTTCAGGTTCGCCAGCAGCGCGGCCGCCTGGAACGGGTCGGTGAGCACGCCCGGATGCACGTTGAGAAACAGCCACTCGCGCTCGGCGCCGAGCAGCGCGAAGTTCTCGAGATGCAGCGCCTGCGCGAGCCGGTCGAGCTGCAGCAATTCGCCCTGGCGCGCGGCTTCGCCGAACACGTCGAGCGGCGACACCGCACGGTCGAGTGCGTCGTGCGCGCGCAGCAGCGCCTCGTAGCCCACCGCACGCTGGTGCGACAGGCTGAAAATCGGCTGGAACACGGTCGTGAGCGTCAGGTCGCGGTGCTGCGTCGCCAGACGTTCGAGGCCGGAACTCACCTCCCGCTCGAACCGGTACGGCGACGCGGCGGCCGGACGCTCCTGTTGCACGATCGTCATGCCTTCCTCCTGGTAGTGCCTTCGAACGCGGCGTCCGACGAAGCGAACGGCGCGTGCAATGTCATGGTTGGACCCTCGGTTGCCCGGTCGTCGCCGGGCGGCTGCCCCACATCAAGCAAGCTCCGTGCAAGGTGCCGGCAACCCGTGCGCCGCGCGGCTCGCGCCGTGCTGCCGCACCACCGTGGCGCATGTCGCGCGCACCATTTCGGTGCGCGCGCACCGGCCGCTCGAACGCATCCGTCACGCCAGCACGCTACACTCCGTACGATCGTTTCATTCCCCGTATTCGCCGTATCGATGGAAATCGTCTTCACCGTCCTCATCCTGCTGCTGACCGTCGCGCTGTCCGGCGCCGTCACGCGCATCCTGCCGTTCCAACTGCCGTTGCCGCTGATGCAGATCGCATTCGGCGCGATGCTCGCGTGGCCGAAGCTGAACCTGCACGTCGCGTTCGATCCCGAAATCTTCATGCTGCTGTTCATTCCGCCGCTGCTGTTCGCGGACGGCTGGCGGATTCCGAAGCGCGAGCTGTACCTGCAGCGCCGCGCGATCCTGATGCTCGCGTTCGGGCTCGTGTTCATGACGGTACTCGCAGTGGGCTACTTCGCGCACTGGCTGATACCCGAGTTGCCGCTGCCGATCGCGTTCGCGCTTGCGGCCGTGCTGTCGCCGACCGACGCGGTCGCGCTGTCGGGCATCGCCGGCAAGGGCCGGATTCCGCCGCAGCTGATGCACATCCTCGAAGGCGAGGCGCTGATGAACGACGCGTCGGGCCTCGTCGCGCTGAAATTCGCGATCGCGGCCGCGCTGACGGGCATGTTCTCGCTGCGCGAAGCGTCGGTCACGTTCGTGATCGTCGCCGCGGGCGGGCTCGCGACGGGCGCGATCGTGTCTTGGGCGTTCAGCGCGCTGTCGACGCGCTTCCTGAACGCCGAGCAGGAAGGCGATCCGGCCCCCGGCATCGTGATGACGCTGCTCGTGCCGTTCGCGGCCTACCTGTTCGCCGAGCACCTCGACCTGTCGGGCGTGCTGGCGGCCGTGTCGGCCGGGATGATGATGAATTACACGAGCTTCTCGCGCAAAAGCACCGTCGCGTCGCGGGTGCGCGCCGAAAGCACGTGGGCAATGATCGAGTTCGTGTTCAACGGCATGGTGTTCATCATGCTCGGGCTGCAGCTGCCGCACATCATCGGCCGCACGCTCGTCGACGCGCACCACACGAGCGACGCGCTCGTCGGCCGGATGATCTTCAACGTCTGCGCGATGATGCTCGCGCTGTATGCGATCCGCTTCCTGTGGGTCTGGCTGCTGCGCTGGTTCGCGAGCCGTCGCGCCGCGCGCCAGGGCCTCGCGGGCACGATGGCCGGCGTGCGCACGATCGCGGTGATGACGGTCGGCGGCGTGCGCGGCGCGGTCACGCTCGCCGGCGTGCTGTCGATTCCGGTCGCGCTGTCCGACGGCGTGCCGCTGCCGGGCCGCGACACGGCGATCTTCGTCGCGTCGGCCGTGATCCTCGGCTCGCTCGTCGTCGCGGTGGTCGGCCTGCCGCTGCTGCTGCGCGGCGTGCGTTCGTCGCGCAGCCCGCTCGGCGACGAGGAGCGCGCCGCGCGCGCGGCCGCCGCGCAGGCCGCGATCCGCGCGATCGACTCGTCGCACGACGCGATCTCGACCGATCTCGACGAATCGGGCGCCGCGCGCTGCGCGGATATCTCCGCACGCGTGATGGACCAGTACCGCCGCCGCCTCGCGACGCTCGCCGAGGACGGCCCCACGCCGCGCGCGGAAGCGAAGCAGGCCGAAACGATGGAACTGCAGATGCGGATCGCGGCCGTACGCGCGGAACGCTCCGCGCTGTACCGGCTGCGCAGCGACAGCAAGATTTCCGACGAGACGCTGACGAAGCTGCTCCGCGAGATCGACCTGTCGGAGACCGCGCTGTCGACGCGCAAGAAAGGCATTCTCTGAAAGGCCGGCCGCTGCCTGAACGCAGCAGCCGCCCAATAAAAAACGGCGACGCATAAGCGTCGCCGTTTTCACATCCACCCGCGTTCGCGTTACTTCGCGACGACGACCGGAATCCCCTTCAGCATCCCCGCGCCCTTCATCTCGTCGAGCGCATGCTGCACGGCCGCGCTCGTCGCCGCTTCGATGCCGAGCTGCAGCGCGAGCTCGCGTTCCGCGCGCTTCACGCCGGCCAGGTTGCGCACCTTCACGTAGCCGAAGCCGCGCACGCGTGCGTGCAGGTCGGCCAGTTGCGCGACCTGCGCCGCATTGCCGGCCGTCGTGACCGTGAACGCACGCGCGAGCGTCGTCTCGTAATCGTCGGCGAGCGCGCGCTCCATCTTCCGCTCGACGGTGCGGCCGAACGGATCGAGCCACGTGCCGCGCAGGCTGCGCACGCGCGCCAGCATGCCGAACACCGGCCACATCCACTGGCCGAACACGCGCTTCTTCGGCGCGCTGCCGTCGCTGCCGGCCTTCGCGACCGTCGGCGGCGCAAGGTTGAACTTCACGCGATAGGCCTGCCCCGGCACGCCTTCGAACTGCGCCTCGAGCGCCGTGCGGAACGCATCGTCCGTGTACAGCCGCGCGACTTCGTATTCGTCCTTCACCGCGAGCAGCCGGTAGAACGTCGTCGCGACCGCACGCGTGAGCGCATCGTCGCCCTTCGCGCGCGCCGCGCTCACGAGCGCACGGTAGCGCTCGACATAGCGTGCGCCGCCGTACGCATCGAGGCGCGCTTCGCGATCGGCGATCAGTTCGGCGAGCGTCTCCGGCGCGGCATGCGCGGCCACCGTGTGGCGCGCGTTCCACAACGCATCGAGGCCCGCCGCGTCGCCGGCCGCCATCCGGCCGATCGAGAACGCAAGCTTGTTCATCGGCACCGCGACGTTGTTCAGCTCGATCGCGCGCATCATCGCGGCGAGCGACACCGGCACGAGGCCGAGCTGCCACGCGTAGCCGAGCATCAGGATGTTCGCGCCGATCGAATCGCCGAGGAACTTCGCGGCGAGCGCCTGCGCGTCGCAGCTCGACAGGTAGCCGTCGCCGGCCGCATGGTGCATCTTCTCGAGCAGCGCATCCGCATGCAGGTTCGCGTCGGGGTTCTGCACGAACGACGCGTTCGGGATCCGGTGCGTGTTGACGACGATCCGCGAACGCTCGTGACGCACCGTCTGCAGCGCCTCGGCGCTCGCACCGACGACCATGTCGCACGCGAGCAGCACGTCGGCCTGCTGCGTGTCGATGCGCACCTGGTTCAGCCACCGGTCGCTCGACGCGATCCGCACGAACGACAGCACCGAGCCGCCCTTCTGCGCGAAGCCCATGAAGTCGAGCACCGACGCGCTCTTGCCTTCGAGGTGCGCGGCCATGCTGATCAGCGCGCCGACCGTCACGACGCCCGTGCCGCCGACACCCGTCACGAGCATGTCGAACGGCGCCGCGTCGAGATGCGTCGCCGGCACCGGCAGCGCATCGACGCGCACGGCGAGCGCGGCTTCATCGAATGCGGCACCGGCGGCCTTCTTCAGCGCCGCGCCTTCGACCGTCACGAAGCTCGGGCAGAAGCCGTTCACGCACGAATAGTCCTTGTTGCACGACGACTGGTCGATGCGGCGCTTGCGGCCGAGCGGCGTCTCCAGCGGCTCGACCGACAGGCAGTTCGACTGCACGCCGCAATCGCCGCAGCCTTCGCACACCGCGTCGTTGATGAACAGGCGCTTGTCCGGGTCGGGGAATTCGCCCTTCTTGCGGCGGCGGCGCTTCTCGGCCGCACAGGTCTGGTCGTAGATCAGCACGGTGACGCCCGGCGTCTCGCGCAGCTCGCGCTGCACGGTGTCGAGTTCGCTGCGGTGATGGAACGTCGTGCCCGTCGGGAACTGGCCGTGATGGCCGTCGTACTTCTCCGGTTCGTCGGACACGACGACGAAGCGCGACACGCCTTCCGCCTCGACCTGCCGCGCGATCTGCGGCACCGAGATGCTGCCGTCGACCGGCTGGCCGCCCGTCATCGCAACCGCGTCGTTGTAGAGGATCTTGTACGTGATGTTCGCTTTCGCGGCCACGGCCTGGCGAATCGCGAGGATGCCCGAGTGGAAGTAGGTGCCGTCGCCGAGGTTCTGGAACACGTGCTTCGTGTTGGTGAACATCGCGTGCGCGGCCCAGTCGACGCCCTCGCCGCCCATCTGGATCAGCCCGGTCGTGTCGCGCTCCATCCACGACGCCATGAAGTGGCAGCCGATGCCGGCCTGCGCGATCGAGCCTTCCGGCACCTTCGTCGACGTGTTGTGCGGGCAGCCCGAGCAGAAGTACGGCGTGCGCTTCACCGCGTCCGCCTCGTTCGACAGGATCTGCGGCGCGACCAGGTCGACCACGCGCTCGCGGCGGTCGAGCGCCGGCTTGTGGCGCGCGAGCCAGTCGGCGAACACGGGCAGGATGCGCGACGGGCGCAGCTCGCCGAGCTCGGACAGCAGGCAGGCGCCGGCGGCGTCGTGCTTGCCGAGCACGCGCGGACGCGCGCCTTCCGCGCGGTTGTACAGGTAGTCCTTGATCTGCTGCTCGATGACGGGGCCCTTCTCCTCGATCACGAGCACTTCGGAAAGCCCGTCGACGAAGGTTTCGAGGCGCGTCATTTCGAGCGGATACGACAGGCCGACCTTGTAGATCCGCACGCCGGCCGCGTCGAGGTCAGCCACCGTCAGGTCGAGACGGCGCAGCGCTTCCATCAGGTCGAGGTGCGCCTTGCCGCAGGTCACGATGCCGACGTTCGCCTGCGCGCTCGGGGCGATCCACTTGTCGATGCTGCTGGTGCGCGCGAAATGGCGCACCGCGTCGAGCTTCGCGGCGAGGCGCGCCTCGATCGTGAGGCTCGGCAGGTCGGGCCAGCGGTTGTGCAGGCCGCCCGTCGGCGGCGTGAAGCCTTCCGGTGCCGGCCAGTGCGTCTGCAGCGCGTCGAGGTCGACGGTCGAGCCCGATTCGACCGTCTCCGAAATCGCCTTGAAGCCGACCCACGCGCCCGAGTAGCGCGACAGCGCCCAGCCGTACAGGCCGAATTCGAGCATGTCGGCGATGTTCGCCGGGTTCACGACCGGCATGTGCCACGCGATCATCGCGAAGTCGCTCTGGTGCGGCATCGACGACGACACGCAACCGTGGTCGTCGCCCGCGACGACGAGCACGCCGCCATGCGGCGACGAACCGTACGCGTTGCCGTGCTTCAGCGCGTCGCCCGCGCGATCGACGCCCGGGCCCTTGCCGTACCACATCGCATACACGCCCTCGACCGTGCGCTCTGGATCGGCCTCGACGCGCTGCGTGCCGAGCACGGCCGTGCCGCCGAGTTCCTCGTTGATCGCGGGCAGGAAGCGCACGCCGCCGGCGTCGAGCAGCTTCTTCGCCTTCCACAACTGCTGGTCCACCATGCCGAGCGGCGAACCGCGATAGCCGCTGACGAAGCCGGCCGTGTTGAGCCCCTGTTCGGTATCGACCGTGCGCTGCATCAGCAGCAGGCGGACCAGCGCCTGCGTACCGGTCAGGAAGATCCGGCCGCGCGTCGCGGTCAGGTTGTCGGTCAGGCGGTAGTCGGACAGGGCAGGCGAGCCGTCGACAGGCAGGCGGGCGGTCATGGCGGGAAGTCTCCTGATTGTGCTGTGCTGTTCTGGGCTGCGCGGCAGGGCGTCGGACGACGCGTGACTGGCGGCAGCGAATGGCTCTATTTTTTCGCGCGCAGCCGAGAATGTTTTTTCTCATCTTGCTCGGGCGGGCCCTCAGTGAGAAAAACTGCGCAGCTTTTTGCCGGGATTTGAGTGAGTTTTCGCGCACGGCGGCCGGGCGGGATGAGCGACGTGCCGGAGCGGGCGGGCCGTTTTCCGGGAAAGCTCGCGACTGCCCGCCGGCGGCCAGTACAGGTGGCGGCTGACGCTCGCGCCCCGTGTGACAAGGGTTTCAGCGGATGGAGGCGGCGACCCTCACCATTGGAATGCACAGCGTTCCGATTGGTCGGCGGGTCGGGATGTCCACAATGACGTGGCCCTCGGCCGACCGTGCTCACGCGCTCACCGTTCGATTGCACAGCGTTTCGAGTGGCGTGGAGGCCGGGATGTCCACACCGTTATCGGCATCGGGCACGCTCGAATGCCGACGCTCACCGTTGAAATTCACAGCGCGACGAGTGAGTTTCAACTGCGGATATCCACATCGATGACGGCGTATTGCGTCGATCCGGGGCTCGCCTTCACCGTTCGAATACTCGGGGTCGAGAGTGGGTTTGTCGGCCGGACAGGTACGCCGGAACGCGCACGCATCTCAATCGCCTGCCAGTATTCACAGTGGAAATGCACTGGGTCGAGAGTGAGTTTGTCGGCCGGACAGGTACGCCGGGACGCGCATGCCGCTCAATCGCCTGCCAGTATTCACCGTGGAAATTCACTGGGTCGAGAGTGGGTTTGTCGGCCGGACAGGCACGCTGGAACGTGCATGCCGCTCAATCGCCTGCCCGCATTCACCGTGGAAATTCACTGGGGTCGAGAGTGGGTTTGTCGGCCGGACAGGTGCGCCGGAACGCGCATGCAGGATAATCGCGGACTCGCGTTCACCGTGGCAATTCACTGGGTCGCGAGAGAATTTATCGGTCGGGCAGGCTCGCCGGAACACGCACGCTGCATAATCGCGGGCGCACGCTCACCGTTGAAATACACAGGGCTTCGAGTGTCTGCAACGGCGGTTATCCACGCCCGATCCGGCATTGCCGACCGGTCACGCCGGCACCCTCACCATTGAAAACCACAGCCCTTCGAGTGATCCGGGGCGCAGGATATCCACAAGGACGGGCATCCGCCGATGCAACAGCGGATGTGCGCCGCGGAAGGTGTCGCCGGCCGGCAATCGATGCAGGAAGCGGCTCGTCGGCCGATCAGGCACCGACACTCACCGTCCAAATGCACAGTGTCGCGAGTCGTTTCGGCGCCCGGATATCCACATGGGCGCTCGTGTTGCCCTGGTTCACATGCTCGCGTGCGAGCCTGAGATACACGACGCTTCAGACGGCGCCGGTGGCCGAATGATCGCATCCTGACGCGCTGACCACCGATCGCGTGTTCACGCTCACCTTTGCGTTGCGCAGCGTGTCGAGTCACTTGCGAACGCCGCGGGCGCAGAGAAATCTGCGCGTTGCGGACCACGCGCACGCGCTCACCGTTAAAATGCACGGCCCTTCGGGCGGCAGCCGGAACCACATATCCGCATCGCGGCGCACGCGCGGTTCCGCCACGCATGCGCGCGTTCGGCTAGAATGCGCGGCGCGCCGAACCACGGCAAAGACCGGAAAACCGCGCCAGGACAGGCGCGTCGCCCGATCGGGCGCCGCCCCTCACCGTTGAATTCCACAGCATTTCGCCTCGTTTCGCAGGCGAGTTGTCCACAACCTGCTTCATGCATTCCGTATCATCCGGTGACCCTCACCTGTGAAATGCACAGGGCGCCGAGTCGTTTCGGTGTGGGGATATCCACAACCGATCGCGCGGCGCGACCTTCATCGGAACATCTGCAGAAGCGGCCCGCGCATCCGTCGACGGCTATCGAGCATTCGCCGCAAAGCCCCGTCCAGACTGCCTCGGCGGCACCCTCACCACTCAAATGCACAGCGTTTCGAGTCGCCTCGGGGTCGGTTATCCACATTCATCCAGCCAGGCTGCATCGAACGGGCACGCACTCGCGCGTCGCGTTACCCGGCAATCGACCGGATGATCGCCGCCGGATTGCCGCCGACCAGCACATTCGGCGGAACATCGCGCGTGACGACGGCCCCGGCCGCGACCACCGAGTTCTCGCCCACCGTCACACCGCCGATGATCGTCGCGCCGGCGCCGATCCACACATTCCGTTCGATCACGATCGGCTTCGCGACGACGAAGTCGCGCCGCTTCGAAGGTTCGACGGGATGGCCCGACGTGATCAGGCTGACGTTCGGCCCGATCATCACGTCGTCACCGATCTCGAGCCCGCCGAGATCGTAGAACGTGCAGTTCTGATTGACGAACACGTTGCGCCCCAGCTTCATGCCGGTGCCGCCCGTCGCATGGAACGGCGGGATCAATACAAAGCCGTCGTCCACCGGCGTGCCGATCAGTTCTCCAAATAATTTGCGAACTTCGGCGGCATCATCGAATGTCAGGCGGTTGATCCGCGCGGCGATCGCCATCGCCCGCCTGACCTCGGCCACCATCGCCGCCGATTCCGGCGTTCTTCTCGGGATGATCGTGGTGCGGTCGTCGTTTGCCATGCGTGAGTTGTCTCCCATGATTTCCCTGTTTCGCGATGCGTCGGCAATCGAGGCCGGATGCGGGTGTTGCCGTGCGCGCGGGCGCTGCAAGCGCCGCGGTGCGGTGCGAGTCTGGCCGGCTTACACCGACACCTCATCACATTAATAACTAGTTAACTAATAACTAGTTACATATTGGCACCCCTATGGCATCAGGCTTTGCCCGGTTTTCTGCCCGATTCACGCTCGACACACAGCGTATCCGGCCATCTCACTCATATGACCGCCCCTAGCCGGGCGCCCCTGTCCGAACCGCTGGCGCTCGGGTACGCTTGAGCATCCACCGGACCGACAGCTGCACCCAAACGCGGAGGCACGATGAAGCTCTACTACTGGCCGAAGACCCGGGCATTCCGGGCATTGTGGATGCTTGAAGAACTCGGCGTGGTGTACGAACTCGTGCCGATCGACCTGCGCTCGCACGAACAGGGCAGCGACGCGTTCGTGCAGGTCAACCCGATGGCCAAGCTGCCCGCGCTCGACGACGGCAGCGTGCCGTTCGCCGAATCGGGGGCCGTGCTGCTCTATCTTGCCGACCGCTGCCCGGGCGCCGGGCTTGGCGTCGCGCCCGACGATCCGCTGCGCGGCCGCTTCCTTCAATGGATGTTCTTTACGCCGACCTGCCTCGAACCGGCGATGGCCGAAAAATTCACCGGCGCGTCGGGCAATCCGGTCGCGTTCGGCTGGGGCAACATCACACGCGTGCAGCGCGCACTCGCGCAAGCGCTCGCCCATAGTCCGTGGCTCGTCGGCGACCGCTTCACCGCGGCCGACCTGCTGCTCGCCAGCACGCTGAAGATCGCATTCGACGCGCATCTGCTGCCGCACGAAGGCGTGCTCGGCGACTACGTCTCGCGCGCCGAGGACCGCGACGCCTTCCGCCGCGCGGTCGCGATCGAACAGCGCGAAGCGGCGCGCCTGCTGCATGCGTGACGCGTAGACGTGTAACGCGCGGGCGGCACTGCCAGCCGGCCGCGAGCGCGTCTACGCGGTCGGGCCCGACGCCGCGGCGCCGGCATTGACCACCGCGCCCGGCGAGCCGCGCTCGTCGGTATCGGTATCGACGGGCACCACTTCATGAAAATGCGTGTAGTCGATGTGCGTGATGCCGTCTTCGTCGTGCATCAGGTCGACATAGCGGTGACGCCAGCGGATCTCGCCGTGCTCCCAGGAGTGACGCGCCTGCATCACCTGCGCGGTCGTCTCGTCCGAGCCTTCGATCGTGATCAGCAACGACGCGTCGCGCGCGGCGAGCGATTCGGGCGTCTCGCCGAACAGCGCGCTCGATTCGTCGATCACGTGCATCAGGTTCCAGCCGAGCAGGAAAATCGGATGCTCGCTGCGCACGAGCGGCAGGTCATGGATCTTGCGCAGCGTGTAGCCCTCGTGCGTGCCTTCGACACGCATCAGCCGCAGTTTCGCCTGCGCCTCGGCAATCACGTTCTGGCGCGCATTCGCGGCGCGCACCATCAGCGTCATCCGGCCGTTCAGCGGCCGGACGATCGCGTAGCGCGCGAACAGGATCTTCGCCTGCGGTCGCGAAAACCGCGCGAACACGAGCCCCGTGGCCATCGCGATGCCCGACATCCCGACGAAGATCTCGAACGTCGCGACCAGGTGCGCATAGACGGTCTGCGGATGCATGTCGCCATAGCCGACGGTCGCGAGTGTCTCGACGCTGAAGAAGAATGCGCCGCCGAATCCGGCCGGCGACTGGTTCGCGATCGGCGCGTGGCCAAGCATGTAGAGCGTCGCGAAGCCGCCGTTGAGCAGCAGGAACAGCACCGCGAGCGACAGGAAGAATACGGGCCAGCTCACCGTCAGCGCGCGGTGATAGAGGTCGCGCCAGCCGAGCGGCGGCATCCCGTACGCGATGACCGGGCGCGTGCCCGACCAGATCTTGCGGCCACGGCCGCGGGAGGCTGGGGAGGACGAATCGACATTCATCGCGCGGCGCCGTAAGCAGGAAGGCGATGAGCGTAGCACGCGCGGCGACGGCCGGGTATGCGTGCCGGTTCGGAATGGAAATCCGCCGCGCCGCCGGCCGAGCGGCACAAAAAAAAGCCGGCCGCGGAAGCGGCCGGCTGCGTCGTCAGCGTGCGGACAAGCGCGCGGTGCGCGCGGCGCTCACTTCCGGTCGACGATCACCTGGTCGAACGTGCCGCCGTCCGCGAAGTGCGTCTTCTGCGCGTTCGCCCAGCTGCCGAAGACCTGCTCGACGCTGAATGTCTTCAGCGGCTTGAATTCGGCCGCATGCTTCTTCAGCACGTTCGCATCGCGCGGGCGCAGATGGTGCTGCGCGATGATCTCCTGCGCTTCCGGCGTGTACAGGTAGTCGAGATACGCCTGCGCGACCTTGCGCGTGCCCTTCTTGTCGACGACCTTGTCGACGACGGCGACGGGCGGTTCCGCGAGGATGCTCGCCGACGGATACACGGCGTCGAACTGGGCACCCGATGCGCCGGTGTCCATCAGCGCGACTTCGTTCTCGAACGTGACCAGCACGTCGCCGATGCCGCGCTGCGTGAACGTCGTCGTCGCGCCCCGGCCGCCGGAGTCGAGCACCGGCACGTTGCGGAAGATCGCCTTCTCGAAGTCGATCGCCTGCTGGTCGGTCGCGCCCTTCTGTTTCTGGAAGCCCCACGCGGCGAGATACGCATAGCGGCCGTTGCCCGACGTCTTCGGGTTCGCGATGATCACCTGGACACCCGGCTTCGCGAGATCGCTCCAGTCCTTGATCGCCTTCGGGTTGCCCTTGCGCACCAGGAACACCATCGTGGTCGAGTACGGCGAGCTGTTGTCCGGGAAACGTGCACGCCAGTCCTTCGGCAGCAGCTGGCCGCGCTCGGCGAGCAGGTCGATGTCGTTCGGCTGGTTCATCGTCACGACATCGGCCTGCAGCCCCTGCAGCACCGACAGCGCCTGCGCGCTCGACGCGCCGTGCGACTGCTTGATCGCGATCGTCTCGCCGGTCTTCTGCTTGTAGGCTGCGGCAAAGCCCGCGTTGATGTCCTTGTACAGTTCGCGCGTCACGTCGTACGACACGTTCAGGATCGACGTATCCGCGTGCGCGGCCGTCGCCGCCACGACCAGCGCCGCCGCCGCGCCCGTGTGCAGCCAGCGGCCGATCCCCTTCATGCTTGCCATCGTGATATGCCCCGTTTCCAGTGGTGGTGAATGTGCGTGACGGCACGCGTACGCGCTGTCATCGAAACGTAAGCGGGCATTCTAGCGGCCGGGCGCGGCGCTCTTTCCAATCAGTCGTGGAAAGCAAATCTCGAATCCTGCTAAACGGCGGCGGACGCTCGCGCGCGGATCGGATCCGGTGTTAAGATCGCCGCTCAGCCCACTCACGGTTCCTCCATGTCCGCTGCCCTGCGCTCGCTTCCGATCCTCGCCGCCGTTGCGGCAGGTGCGCGCGCGGCCGGGCTGAAACTGAAAAAACGACTCCTCGACTGACGGGGACGTCGCGTCCCGTCAGGCGAATGCCGGACGGGATGCCCGCAGGTCGTTTCTTTCTCCTTGCTCGCACGCCTCGCTCCGGCTCTCCGCCGGCGGAACGGTTCCTTCCCACTCCGTTTCCACCATGAGGCTTTGCATGAACACACGTTTCGAAGGTATCTGGCTGCCGATCATCACGCCGTTCCACCACGGCGAAGTCGACCATGCCGCGCTCGCGCGACTCGCACGCCGCTATGCGGTCGCGGGCATCGCGGGCTTCGTCGCGGGCGCGACGACCGGTGAAGGCGTGCTGCTCGACGCGCGCGAACAGGACGCGGTGTTCGCGACGCTGCGCGACGCGGCACCCGGGCTGCCGATCGTCGTCGGGCTGACCGCGAGCGCGACGCATTTCGCGGCCGCCCGCGCGCGCGAACTCGCGGCATTGCGGCCCGACGGGCTGCTCGTCACGCCACCCGTCTACGTACGGCCGACGCAGGACGGCATCCGCCGTCACGTCGAGGCGATCGTCGACGCGGCCGACCTGCCGGTGCTCGTCTACAACATCCCGTACCGCACCGGCGTGAACGTCGAACTGGACACGCTCCAGGCACTTGCGCGCGACCCGCGCGTCGCGGGCATCAAGGAATGCGGCGGTACGCTCGACCGGATGAGCCGGCTCGTGCACGACACGCCACTCGCGATCCTGTCCGGCGACGACAACCAGAACTTCGCGGCGATGTGCGCCGGTGCGCACGGCGCGATCGCGAGCAGCGCGCACGTGCTGCCCGAATGGCATGTGCGTATCCATGCGCTGCTGCGCGACGGCCGGCTCGCCGATGCGCGGCGCCTGTCGGTCGCGCTGCAGCCGCTCGTCGCGGCGCTGTTCGCGGAGCCGAACCCGGCGCCGGTGAAGGCCGTGCTGGCCGCGCAAGGATGGTGCGAGGACGGGTTGCGGCTGCCGTTCGTGCCGGCGAGTGAAGGGTTGAGGGAGCGGCTGGCCGCCATCTGTGCGGAACTGAGCGAAATCGAGCCGGATGCCGCGGCGGCATGAACCCGCGACGCCACATGAGGCCCAGGCGACCGATGGCTTTCGCCCCGACAGATTGCTTCAAACTGTCAGAACGAGAGACAGGTCGTACCGGGCAAGTTGTGCATCGGCCGTCACGAGCTGGAGCGGCTCGAGCCGGGCCTGCGCGACCAGCAAGCGATCGAATGGATCACGATGATGGTGCGGCAAATCACGAACCGCAGCCCCATGCACGGCCCGAACCGGTAGCTCGCGAATCCCGCTTGAGCCGATCGCGCGGATCAGCTTGCCGACGTCGATATCGAGCTTCCCCAGGCCGGCCTTGATGGCAGCCTCCCAGATACTCGCGCTGCTGACGAAACGTTCGTCGGCGGCCGAGATCAGTCTGCGCGCCCGTGCGCTGAGCCTGGGGTCATTGGTCACGATCCACAAAAAGATGTGCGTATCGAGCAACAGCCGCATCAGCGCCCTTCAAAAGCGTCCAGCAGACAATCGGGCAACGGGGCATCGAAGTCGTCCGCGATCCACGCCTGCCCTTGCAGGACACCAAACCGAACGGGCGGATTGGCAGGCACCGGTCGATCGGCCGACGCCCCGTCACCCCGGATCGCGGCATCTGCCCTTTGAGCCGGATCGACCGCACTGGCGCCCGGCGTATTTGCGTTTTGCATGATGACCTCCGTTTCAAGTGATCATCACTGTAGTCAGGTTCTCCCGATCGATCCATTCGACCGATCGGCAGAGGGACTGGAGAACCGCAACCCGCGGCGACAATCGAGCGTTTCGTCACGCCGCCAGCGCCGCCCCTGCCCCCTCCGTCGCATCCCGCACCGCCTGCTTCACGATCCGCGCGAGCCGATCGACGGTCGGCGTCGCCGACGACGTGCGCCGCAGCAGGATCAGCGGCAGGCTCGGCAGTGCCGGCAGCCCGCGCGAAGCCGCGTCGAGCACGCGCACCGACGCGGGCAGCCCGTAGTGCGAGCGCACCGTCAGCCCGAGGCCTGCCGCCGCCGCGGCCCATAGCCCGGCAAGACTCGGCGTCGTGAATGCGACGCGCCACGGCACGCCCGCACGGTCGAGCGCGCCGGTCGCCGCACCGAAGAACCGGCACGGCCGGTCGAACACGACGAGCGGCAGCGGCTCGCCCGGCGCGCGCACCGAACGGCCACCCGTTTCGACCGCGTCACCTTCCACGCCCTCCTCCGCGCCGCCGCCCGGCATGCCGAAGCCGCCCGCCGCCCCGACCCACTGCATCGGCACCTGCGCGATCGCTTCGCTGTCGATACCCGGCCGCGACACGAGCGCCGCCGACGCCGGATCGCCCCACACCAGCGCGAGATCGAGCTGGTTCGCGTCGAGCCGGTCGAGCAAATCGGCATTGCGCGCCACGCGCGCCTCGATCCGCACCTTCGGATGCGCGCGCGCGAACCGCCCGAGCACGTCGGGCAAAATCGCCTCGCCGAAATCTTCCTGCAGCCCGACGCGCACCCAGCCATCGAGATTCATGCCGCGCACGGCCGCGGCCGCCTCGTCGTTCAGCTCGATCATCCGCCGCGCATAGCGCAGCATCGCGTCGCCGGCGTCGGTCAGCGCAAGCCCGCGCCCGGATTTCACGAACAGCGGCGTGCCGGCCTGCTCCTCGAGCTTGCGGATCTGCGCGCTCACCGCCGACGACGAGCGCGCGACCCGGTCGGCCGCCTTCGCAAAACTGCCGAGATCCACACCCGCGACGAGGCTGCGCAGCGCCGCCACGTCGAAGTTGGGCCGAGCCAGCGCGGCATCGGCCGGCGCGAACGACTCGCCGTCGCCGCGTGGAATGTCTTGTCCGGACATATCAATCATCCTGTTTTATCGAACGATTCATCAAGAACTTTCCGATTTTCAGGATGAATGTAGGTCGCCAGACTGTCGATGTCAATTTCCAAACCGGGCCTGCCGTCATGGATACCTCGTACACCGCTTCCCCCTCTTCGCCCGCCCGCGACGCGCGTGGCCCGGCCCATCGCTGGCGCGTACTGGCCGCCGGCGTCGCCGCGAACATGAGCTTTTCGGCCGCGGCGGCCGGCATTCCGACCACGGCCGTGTGGATGCGCACGGCCTATCACCTCGACAATGGCGCACTCGGCCTCGTGCTCGGCGCGCTCGGCTTCGGCGTCGCGCTGTCCGAGCTGCCGTGGGGGATGGCCGCCGACCGCTTCGGCGACCGCCGCGTGCTGCTCGCCGGGCTCGTCGCGACGGCCGCGATGTTCGCGCTGATGGTGTGCACGATCGTCCCCACCGCGCACGGCGTGCCGCCGCTGATGCGGGTCGTCGTGGCGATGTGCTGCGTCGGCCTGCTTGGCGGCAGCGTGAACGGATCGAGCGGACGCGCGGTGATGCGCTGGTTCGGCGAGCGCGAACGCGGGCTCGCGATGAGCATCCGCCAGACGGCCGTGCCGCTCGGCGGCGGCGTCGGCGCCGCGCTGTTGCCGTCGCTCGCGTCGCACCTGGGCTTTGCCGCGGTATTCGGCACACTGATGCTGCTGTGCGCGGCATCGGCCGGGCTGACCTGGCGCTGGCTGCACGAGCCGCCGCCCGCACCGGCCACGATGCACGTCGCCGCGCATCGCCCCGTCGAGCGGCAGCAATCCGCGCGGCATGCACGCAACCCGCTCGCGAGCGGCCCGGTGTGGCGCATCGTGCTCGGCATCGGCCTGCTGTGCGCGCCGCAGTTCGCGGTGCTCACGTTCGCGACGGTGTTCCTGCACGACTTCGGCCGGCTTGGCCTTGCCGGCATCAGCGCAGCGATGGTCGTACTGCAGCTCGGCGCGATGGTGATGCGCGTGTGGAGCGGCCGTCATACCGACCGGCACGGCAACCGGCGCGCGTATCTGCGCGGTTCAGTGTTCGTCGCGGCCGGGTCGTTCGCGCTGCTCGCCGCAGCAACGGCCGGCAGCCCGCACGTGCCGCTTGCCGCGATCGTCGCGATTCTCGTGTTCGCCGGCATCTGCGTGTCGGCATGGCACGGCGTCGCGTACACGGAGCTCGCGACCCTCGCTGGCGCGAACCACGCCGGCACCGCGCTCGGGATGGCGAACACGATCGTCTACCTCGGGCTGTTCGCGACGCCGCTCGCGATTCCGCCGCTGCTCGCGGCGAGTTCGTGGAGCGTGGTGTGGCTCGCGGCCGCGCTGGTCGCGGCCGCAACCTATCCGCTGTTCGCCGTGCGCTAGCGGCCGCGCGTTGCATGCGTGCATCGCGGCGACCGCCACGACGCCCGCACCTCAGTCAGGCTGCTTCGCGCGCCAGCGCACGTCGCGCGGCCGGCCGTTCGGCCTCACGCTGCGCATGGGCGGTCCATGCGGGATACCGCGTCATGTCGAGCCCGATCGCGACGCCCCAGCGATACAGCACGAACAGGAACGGATCGACGATCGAATGCGCGCCCGGTTCGGCCCACGTGCGGCCGTCGGCAAGCGCGGCTTCGATCGTTTCGTTCGCGGCTTCGATCGTGCCTCGCCCGTGCGCGCTGACCTCGCCGTGCAGGGCCGGATCGCCGATGAAGCGGCCCGGCCGCCACAGCGCGCCGTAGCCCACGCCATGCACCCAGCCGACCAGCCAGGCGAGCCATTCGTGACACCGCGCCTCGCGCAGCAGATCGCCGAGCGGCAGCAATTGCGCATCGGGATAACGACGCGCGAGATACGTGAGGATCGCCGGCGTTTCGGTCAGCACGTGCTGCTCGCCCGGAATCGCGAGCACCGGGACGCGCGCCTTCGCGTTGATCGCGAGATAGCGCGCGTCGAGGTTCTGCTGCTTCTGCACGGAGACGATCCCGACGTCGAACGGCGCGCCGGTTTCCTCCAGCGCGATGTGGGCGGCAAGCGAGCAGGCGCCCGGCGAAAGGTAGAGACGATATGCGTTCATGGTGGTGTGGCCCGACGGGGCTGTGGAAGACGGAACCGAGTGTAGGAACGCGTGCCTGCCCGCCGCAAACGATGAATTGTCGTGCTCGGACATTAGTGTTACTAATACCCGCATGCGACGCATCCACCTTCCTCCGCTGCAGACGCTGCGCGCGTTCGAAACCGCCGTGCGGCTGCAGAGCTTCACGCGCGCGGCCGACGAGCTCGCGCTCACGCAAGGCGCCGTCAGCCAGCACATCCGCGCGCTCGAGGCGCAGCTCGGCTATCCGCTCTTCACGCGCGAGCGCAACGGCGCGACGCCGACGCACGCCGCGCACGCGCTCGCGCTGCAGGTGCGCCAGGGCCTCAGCGTGCTCGAGCGCGCGTTCGAGCCGGCACTCGCCGTGCGCAGCCGCCCGCGCACCTGCGACGTCACGCTGAACGTCAGCGTGCTGCCGAGCGTCGCCGAGCGCTGGCTCACGCCGCGCCTGCCGCGCTTCACGGCCGCGCATCCGCACATCGCGATCGCACTGCACCCCGACGTGGCGCTCGCGCCGCTACGCAAGCGCGACCGCATCGACGTCGCGCTGCGCTACGGGCCCGGTACGTGGCCTGGCGTCGTCGCCGAGAAGCTGATGAACGAGACGATCTTTCCGGTCGCGAGCCCCGCATACCGCAATCGCGACGGCATCGCCCCGCGTGCGCCGGCCGATCTCGTGCGCGCGACGCTGCTGCGCCATCCCGCGCAGCCGTGGGAACCGTGGCTCCAGGCCGCGCGGCTCGATCTCACCGAATCCGCGCGCGCGCCGCGCTTCACCGATGCGAATGCGCTGATCGACGCGACGCTGAAAGGGCGCGGCGTCGCACTCGCGCGCCGCTCGCTGATCGAGCCCGAACTCGCGGACGGCACGCTCGTGCGCATATCGACGGTGCGCGTGACCGACGTATATGCGCACTATGTGGTGTGGCGCCCCGGCCATCCGCACGAAGCGGCGATCCGCACCTGGCTCGACTGGCTGCGCAGCGAGGTGCGGCGGCGCACGCCGCGGCGCTGACGCCACGCGATCGGCTGCACGCAGTCGTCACGAGCGGCCCGAACGCCATGGACGCTCTCGTGCATCACATCGCGCGCCCGGGTAAAAGTGCCCGGCTCGCATCGCCCGCCGGGAAATATTGCGCGCCCGCGTGCAAGTGACTGGTCAGGATATCGAAAGCATTCAGCGATCACGCGCCGGTCGCAAACGATTCACCGAAACGTCGCATCGCACCGGCATACTCGAAAACGTTTCCCGATCAGCCTGCCAGGAGAGAAGTCATGCGTCGCGTTTCCGTCGTCGTCGTTCTTTGTGCCGCCGCTTTCGTCGCCGCCTGCAGCGACGACGCGCCGCACGACGCACACGCGGCCGACGCGTCGCAGCAGGCCGGCGCATCGGCCGGCTCCGCCAGCGCGTTCAACAACGATGCGGCCGCGAACGCCGCCGCGTCCGATGCCGCGCCGCTCGCGCCGCCCGTCGTGCACTACCCGCCCGATGACGACGACGACGCGAAGCCCGCGGCGAACGCACCGAACGCGGCCGCGTCGAGCGCCGCCGCGTCGTCGCCCGGCTGATCCCTCCGCTTCCGTCCCCCGACCGCAGCAGAACCGAGGTGAAATAACATGACGTCATCGAGCCGCCGCCGTTTCCTGCATACCGTCGCACAATCCGCGGGCGCCGCCGTCGCGCTCAACACCTTCCCCGAATCGATCCGCCGCGCGCTCGCGATTCCCGCCGCGCGCGGCACCGGCACGATCCGCGATGTCGAGCACATCGTCGTGTTCATGCAGGAAAACCGCTCGTTCGATCATTACTTCGGACACCTGCGCGGCGTGCGCGGCTACAACGACCGCTTCCCGATCCCGCTGCCGAACGGCAAGCCGGTGTGGTACCAGCCGTCGAAGGCCGACCCGGGCAAGCCGGTGCTGCCGTTCCGGCTGAACACGCTGACGACGAGCGCGCAGTGCGTCGGCGACCTCGACCACTCGTGGTACAAGACGCACGCGGCGATCGACGGCGGCCGCTACGACCAGTGGCCCGCGAACAAGACCGACATGACGATGGGCTATCACGTGCGCGAGGACATCCCGTTCCACTACGCGCTCGCCGATGCGTTCACCGTGTGCGACAACTACTTCTGCTCGCTGCCGGGACCGACGCACCCGAACCGCTCGTACCTGATGACGGGCACCGTCGACCCGACCGGCAAGTTCGGCGGCCCGCTGCTCGACAACAGCGACTATGTCGACGGCGACGGGCCGCCCGCCTACCAGCTGCTGTCGTGGACGACCTTTCCCGAGCGTCTCGAAGCACGCGGCGTGTCGTGGCAGATCTACCAGCAGGGCACGACGGGCAGCGATCCGTACAACGGCAACTACGGCACGAACGTGCTGCAGAACTTCGCGAATTTCATCAACGCGAAGCCCGGTTCGTCGCTGTACCAGCGCGCGCAGACAGTGCGCACGCTCGACAACCTGAAGGACGACGTGATCAACGACCGGCTGCCGCAGGTGTCGTGGCTGTGCCCGCCGGCGGCGTTCTCCGAGCATCCGAAATACACGCCCGCGTACGGCGCGAACTACACGTCGCAGATCCTCGACGCGCTCACGTCGAACCCGGACGTATGGCGCAAGACCGTGCTGTTCATCATGTACGACGAGAACGACGGCTTCTTCGACCACATCGTGCCGCCGCAGCCGCCGACGTCGGCCGCGCAGGGCGCGTCGACCGTGACGACCGACGGCGAGCTGCACACGGTCGTGAACCCCGGCCGCGGCGGCAGCTACACGGCCGACGGCCTGCCGTACGGCCTCGGGCCGCGCGTGCCGATGACGGTCGTGTCGCCGTGGACGAAGGGCGGCTTCGTGTGCTCGCAGGTGTTCGACCACACGTCGGTGATCCGCTTCATCGGCGAGCGCTTCGGCATCGACGAACCGAACATCACGCCGTGGCGCCGCACCGTGTGCGGCGACCTCACCGCCGCATTCGACTTCCGCTCGTCCGACGCGTCGTTCCCGCCGCTGCCCGACACGAGCCAGTACCGCTCGATCGCCGACCAGCAATGCACGTCGCAGCCCGCGCCGACCGTGCCCGCGACGCCGTCGCCGATCGACCCGCAGGAGCCCGGCGTGCGGCCGGCACGTGCGTTGCCGTACGAGCTGCACGTGAACGCGAGCATTGATGGCGGGACCCGGCTGCGCATCGAGTTCGCGAACCGCGGCAACCAGGGCGCGCACTTTCACGTGTATGCGACGAACCGCACCGACGGCCCGTGGCGCTACACGGTCGGCGCGCGCCGCGTACTGCATGCGGACTTCGACCTGACGGTGACAAACGGGGCATACACGTTCGCGGTGTACGGGCCGAACGGCTTCGTGCGCGTGTTCTCGGGCAACGTATCGGCCCCGGCCACGCCGCATCGCAACCCCGCGCAGCCGGAAGTGAAGGCCGGCTACGACGTCGCGAACGGGAACCTGTACCTGAAGCTGCGCAACCACGGCGGGGCCCACGTCACGCTGACGCTGACCGACAACGCGTACGGCGCGCCGTCGCGGCAGGTGACGCTGCATGGCGGCGACGAGCGCGTCGAACAGTGGGCACTCGCGTCGAGCCACCAATGGTATGACGTGACGGTGAGCGACGGCGCGGCGGGCACCTTCTCGCGCCGCTTCGCGGGCCACGTCGAGAACGGCCGTCCGAGCTATTCGGATCCGGCCGCGGTGCGGCCCGTCTCCGCGACGTAAGCGCGACGGCGCGTCGTGGCACGGCACCTGCCGTGCCGCGCGCGCCGCCCGCCCGGCCCGTCAGACCGCGTGCGCGAGCGCGCGGTCGACGAGCGCGGCTTCGAAGCCGTCGTCCGCATCGCGAAAGCGCAGCGGTGCCGCGCAGTGGACGAGCGTGTCGATGAAGTACTTCGCGCGCGGCCACGGCCCGAAGCCGGCCGCCGTGTTGATGTGCCCGGCATCGCCGAGGTTCACGAACGCGCTGCCCAAGTGCTGCGCGAGCGTGCGCGCGTCGCCGAGCGGCATCCACGGATCGGTCTCGCTGCCGATCACGATCGACGGCACCGCGAGCCGGCGCGCGTCGAACGGCCCGGCAAACGTGAATTTCTTCGGACTGGCGGGCGCGACGAGCAGCACGCCCGCGACATCGCCCGTATGCGGCCACTGCGCGAGCGCATGCGCGGCCGCGAGGCAGCCGAAGCTGTGCGCGGCCAGCACGAACGGGCCGCGTTCGCGGTCGAGCAATGCGCGCACCGATTGCGCCCAGCGCGCGAGATCGGGCGCGTCCCAGTCGTCCTGCTCGACGCGCAGCGAGCGCGGGAACTGCCGTTCGAGCCAGGTCTGCCAGTGAGCGCCCTCGCTGCCGTGCAGGCCCGGAACGGTCACGAGCCGCGGCGGCCACGCCGATTTGCTGCATGCGCGCATGATTGCCCTCGCTTGCTTGAAGACGGGATTCGATTGTGGCGCGGCGTCCCCGGCGGCCGAACCAATATTTTGTGCTTTGCTTGTGCGTGGGCCGGCCATCCGTCGGACGGCGCCCCGGGGTCGACCATCCGGGGACGCGCCCCGATGCGGCCACCCACGCCGGTCGCCCGCCCCGCGCACCGGCGCGCGATGCGCCGCGAAACCGTAGAATGTGGGCTTCCCGTCAGCTTCACACGGAACCGGGGCCAGGCGTCGACGCGCCGGGCGCCCGGTCGTCAGGAGACGTCCGATGTCCGCTACGCCCGCCGGCGCGCTGCGCCCGGCTCTTCTCGCCGTTCCCGTGACGCGCCTCGCCGGCGCGCGCGCCGTCATCCAATGAAAATCCTGTTCCATTCTCCGCACCAGGAAGCCGGCGCGTGGCGCGACGAGATCGCGCATGCGCTGCCGGAAGCCGAACTGCGCGCGTGGCAGCCGGGCGACACGGCCGCCGCCGACTACGCACTCGTCTGGCGCGCGCCGCGCGAATTCTTCGCCCCGCGCGACGGCCTGCGCGCGATCTTCAACCTCGGTGCCGGCGTCGATGCGCTGCTCGCGCTCGAGCACGCGCATCCGGGCACGCTGCCGCCGCACGTGCCGCTCGTGCGGCTGGAAGATTCGGGCATGGCGCAACAGATGGTCGAATACGCGACGCACGCGGTGCTGCGTTACCTGCGCCGCTTCGACGAATACGAAGCGTTGCAGCGCGAGCGCCGCTGGCAGCCGCTCGAACCGCATGCGCGCGCAAGCTTCACCGTCGCCGTGCTCGGCCTCGGCGTGCTCGGCGCGCAGGTCGCGCTCGCGCTCGCCGCGCTCGGCCTGCCCGTGCGCGGATACAGCCGCAGCGCGAAGCAGCTCGACGGCGTCGCGACCTTCGCCGGCGACGGCGCATTCGATGCGTGCATCGACGGCGCGAAGGTGCTCGTCAACCTGCTGCCGAGCACGCCCGACACCGACGGCATCCTGTCGTCGCGCACGTTCGCACGGCTCGCGCCCGGCGCGTATGTCGTCAACGTCGCGCGCGGCGCGCATCTCGTCGAGGCCGACCTGCTCGACGCGCTCTCGAGCGGCCAGGTAGCCGCCGCAACGCTCGACGTATTCCATTGCGAGCCGCTGCCGGAAGACCATCCGTTCTGGCATACGCCGCGCATCACGATCACGCCGCACAGCTCGGCCGAGACGCTGCGCGATGAAGCCATCGCGCAGATCGCCGGCAAGATCCGCGCGCTCGAGCGCGGCGAGCGCATCGGCGGCATCGTCGACTACGCACGCGGCTACTGAACCTACAAGCAAACCAGGAGACAACCATGACGTTCCCCACCGCCGTCAAGATCGTCGAAGTCGGCCCGCGCGACGGGCTGCAGAACGAGAAGACCTTCGTGCCGACCGACGTGAAGATCGCGCTCGTCGACCGGCTGTCGCACGCCGGCTTCCGCAACATCGAGGCCGCGTCGTTCGTGTCGCCGAAATGGGTGCCGCAGATGGCCGACGGCGCCGACGTGATGGCCGGCATCGAGCGCCGCGCGGGCACCGTGTACTCGGTACTCACGCCGAACCTGAAGGGGTTCGAGAATGCGGTCGCCGCGCGCGCCGACGAAGTCGTGATCTTCGGCGCGGCAAGCGAGGCGTTCTCGCAGCGGAACATCAACTGCAGCATCGCGGAGAGCATCGCGCGCTTCGAGCCCGTCGCGAAGGCGGCGAAGGATGCGGGCCTGCGGCTGCGCGGCAGCGTGTCGTGCACGCTCGGCTGCCCGTACCAGGGCGAAGTGCCGGTCGCATCGGTCGTCGACGTCGTCGAGCGCTTCGCGGCGCTCGGCTGCGACGAGATCGACATCGCCGACACGATCGGCGTCGGCACGCCGAAGCGCACGCGCGAAGTGCTCTCGGCCGTCACGCGCGTGTTCCCGCGCGAACGCCTGTCGGGCCACTTCCACGACACCTACGGCCAGGCACTCGCGAACATCTACGCGGCACTGTTCGAAGGGATCGAGATCTTCCACGCGTCGGTCGCGGGCCTCGGCGGCTGCCCGTACGCGAAGGGCGCGACCGGCAACGTCGCGACCGAGGACGTGCTGTACCTGATGCAGGGCCTCGGTATCGACACCGGCATCGATCTCGCGCAGGTCGTCGCCGCCGGCGACTTCATCTCGAACGCGATCGGCCGCGCGAACGTGTCGCGCGCCGGTCGCGCACTGCTCGCCAAGGCGCAGAGCGCGGCCGACGCCGCGAACTGCGTATGACCCCGGTATTCGATGGATTCCTCAAGATGACGACACCCGCTTCATTCGATTCCCTCCCCGATTCCGCGCGACGCGTCGCGCTGCTGCTGCGCGAACGCGGCCATGCGAAAGGCATCGTGATGCTCGCCGAAACCGGCAAGACGTCGGCCGAGGCCGCGGCCGGGCTCGGCTGCTCGGTCGCGCAGATCGCGAAGTCGATCCTGTTTCGCCGCCAGTCGGACGGCGCGCCGGTGCTCGTGGTCGCGAGCGGCGTCAATCGCGTCGACGAGAAGAAGGTCGCCGCGCAGGTCGGCGCGGTCGGCCGCGCGGACGCGAAGTTCGTGCGCGACAACACCGGCTATGCGATCGGCGGCGTCTGCCCGATCGGTCATCTCGTCGACCCCGTCACGCTGATCGACGCCGACCTGCTCGAGCTCGACAGCCTGTGGGCGGCCGCCGGCCATCCGCACGCGGTGTTCAACCTGTCGCCGAACGAACTCGTGTCGCTGACGGGCGCGCCGGTCGCGGACGTCGCGCTGCGGGAGCCCGCATGAGCGACGTGCCGGTGATGGTGACGGTCGGCACGGTCGCGTCGCCGTGCACCGACGTATGCCGGATCGATCCGCGCACCGACTGGTGCGCGGGTTGCCTGCGCACGCGCGACGAGATCAAGGGGTGGCGTGCATCGGACGACGACGCGAGGCGCGCGTTACTCGCGCGGCTCGATGCGCGGCGGCGTCTGCTGGCGAGAAGCGGCGCATAAAAAAAAGCCGTTCAGCCTGACGGGCGAACGGCATGAGATTGGAATCCTGTGAACGTGATCAACGTCACAGCCCGCATCATACGAGCGACGCGACCGCATCGCATCGGGTGTTTCCCTACAACTTCTTACAGCGTCTTCCACGCGCATGCGCGCACGGCTTTCGCTCGCAATACGCGTTCCTGAAACACGCATTCGACGAACCGCTGCGCTGCCCCGCAGCGGCGCCGAACCGCACGACCGTTTCAGTTGCCGACCGCCGCGCGACGCGCGGGCACGATTCGCCAGCCGAGATTCACGCCGGCCGCCGCGAGCAGGATCAGCAGCGCGCCGACCACCTGCGTCCACGCGAGCGTCTGCCCGAACGCAACGTGATCGACGACGATCGCGACGACCGGATAGACGAACGACAGCGCACCGGTCATCGCGGTCGGCAACTTCTGGATCGCGCCGTACAGCAGCACATACATCAGACCTGTGTTCACGACGCCGAGCACGACGAGATCGAGCCACTGCCCGGCGGTCGCCGGCAACGTGCCGAAGTGCGCGAACGGCGCGAGCAGCAGGACACCGAGGCCGGCTTGCAGCAGCGCGAGCAGGTGCGGCGGCGTGCCCTTCAGGTGCTTCGTGACGATCGACGAGATCGCATACAGAAAGGCCGCACCGAGCGACAGCGCGACACCTTCCAGATATTCGCCCGGCACCGCGAGCACGGCCGGCTCGACACGCACCACGGCGACGAGCCCGACGAATGCGAGCGCGAGCCACGCGACCGTCGACGCGGTGATCCGCTCGCGGAACACGATCGCGCCGAGCGCGACGAGCATGAACGGCTGCGTGTTGTAGACGGCGGTCGCCATCGAGATCGATGCGCGCGAATAGGCGGCGAACAGCAGCAGCCAGTTCGCGACGATCGCGACGCTGCCGAGCGTCGCAAGCGCGAGCATCCGCGGCGAGAACAGCGCGCGGCGCAGGAAGCCGAACGCCGCGCAGACGATCGCGAGCGTCGCGGCACCGAACAGGCAGCGGAAGAACACGACGTTCGTCAGCGGCTGCTGCGACGACATCACGAGCCAGCCGATCGTGCCGGACATCATCATCGCGACGACCATCTCGGCGGCGCCGCGGCGAATTTCATTCGAAGCCATCGTGAACTCCGTTCAGAAGAGTGGATGACTTCGATTCTAGAAACTTGCTTTCGCGGCAACCACGTCTAAACTGAAGTGAATCGACCGATTCACCTTCGAAAGCAAAGCGATCATGCCGAAACGCCTTTCCCCGCCCGCCATCGCGTCGCTCGACGCGACCGACCGCGCGATCCTCGCGGCGCTGGCCGACGACGCGCGCATCGCAACCAGCGAACTCGCCCGGCAGATCGGGCTGTCGGCGCCCGCGACCGCCGACCGCGTGCGTCGGCTCGAGGCGCAAGGGGTGATCGCCGCGTTCACCGTCGAGCTCGACCCGCGCGCGCTCGGCTACACGCTGCAGGCGATCGTCCGCGTGAAGCCGCTGCCGGGCCAGTTGCATCTCGTCGAAGAGATGCTGCGGCGGATTCCCGAATTCGTGGAGTGCGACAAGGTGACCGGCGACGACTGCTTCATCTGCCGGCTCTACCTGCGCACGATCGAGCACCTCGACGACATCCTGTCGAAAGTGACGGAGCGCGCAGAGACGAGCACGGCGATCGTCAAATCGACGCCGGTGCCGCGCCGGCTGCCGCCGCTCGTCGAGGACGACAGCGCGCACCGCTGAGCAGCCGGTACGCGCGCCGCCCGCGTGCCGTCAGGCCGCCGCGTCGCGCGCCTCGAAGAACGCGAGCAGTTCGTCGATCAGCGCGACGGGCGCCTCTTCCGGAATGTAGTGTCCGCACTCGAGCGCGCGGCCGCTGACGTCGCGTGCGACGCGACGCCATTCATCGAGCGGATCGAAGCAGCGGCCGACAATCCCGTTCTCGCCCCACAGCACGCGCAGCGGGCACGCGACCTTGTTGCCGCGCTCGAGATCCGCACGGTCGTGCTCGAGATCGATCGTCGCGGACGCGCGGTAGTCCTCGCACATCGCATGCACGGCGCCCGGCTGCGCGAGCGCGGCCCGGTACGCGGCGAGCGCCTCGGGCGCGAACGGGGCAAGCCCGGCGGACCGGTTGCCCATCACGCGCTCGATATACGCATCGGTATGCGCGCCGACCAGCGTCTCCGGCAGCGGCTCCGGCTGGATCAGGAAGAACCAGTGGAAATACGCAGTCGCGAACGCGCGATCGGTTTTCTCGTACATCGCGAGCGTCGGCGCGATGTCGAGCAGCATCATCCGCTCGACGGCGTCCGGATGATCGAGCGCGAGCCGGTGCGCGACCCGCGCGCCGCGATCGTGCGCGCACACGTGGAAGTGCTCGAAGCCGAAATGCCGCATCACGGCGACCTGATCGGCGGCCATCGCACGTTTCGAATACGGCGCATGCTGCGCGTCGCTCGGCGGCTTGCCCGACGCGCCGTAACCGCGCAGGTCGGTGGCGATCACCGTGAAATGATTCGCGAGCGTCGCGGCAATGCGATGCCAGATCATGTGGGTTTGCGGATGTCCGTGCAGCAACAGGAGCGGCGGACCCGCGCCTCCTTTGACACCGAAGATGTCGGTGTCCTGCACCGTCACGCGAAACGGTGCAAACGCCTCAAACGACATGGTTTGTTTCTCGTTGGTTTGTTATGGCGTTTATTTTAGGAGCGCTTGCGCATCTACACAGCGGGGCAACAGCCAGAATCCCTAGAAAGAGAACACTCACTCGATTGCCGGCACACCGCGCATTTTGTTAAGCTCGCGTAGAATCGCACGATCGTTCGTGTTAATAAGAGCGACCTCGTTTCGCAGCTACACTCGAATCACCGTTCGACCGTAAAGCATGGCGTCGGCGCGACCGCGCGACCGCCCCTGGAGACTGGAGACATCACATGGCATTGCCCACCGTCCTGCAGAACCTGACGCTGCCCGTCATCGCGTCGCCGATGTTCATCGTCAGCTACCCCGAACTCGTGCTCGCGCAATGCAAGGCGGGCATCGTCGGTTCGTTCCCCGCGCTCAACGCGCGTCCGGCCGAACTGCTCGACGAGTGGCTCACGCAGATCCAGTCCGAGCTCGCCGACCACAAGGCAAAAAATCCCGACGCGGTGATCGGCCCGATCGCGGTCAACCAGATCGTCCACCAGTCGAATGCGCGGCTCGAGCACGACGTGCGCGTGTGCGTCGAGCACAAGGTGCCGATCTTCATCACGAGCCTGCGCGCGCCGGCACGCGAGATCGTCGACGCGGTGCACAGCTACGGCGGCATCGTGCTGCACGACGTGATCAACCTGCGTCACGCGCAGAAGGCGCTCGAAGCCGGTGTCGACGG
Source organism: Burkholderia lata (assembly GCF_902499335.1). Classification (GTDB taxonomy): domain Bacteria; phylum Pseudomonadota; class Gammaproteobacteria; order Burkholderiales; family Burkholderiaceae; genus Burkholderia; species Burkholderia lata_B. The sequence continues at coordinate 53,653 of NZ_CABVQK010000011.1, forward strand.
GTTGATCCTCGTCGCGGCCGGTGCCGGCGGCCACGCGGGCACGACGTCGCCGTTCGCGCTCGTCGGCGAAGTCCGCAAGATCTTCGACGGCCCGATCGTGCTGTCCGGCGCGATCGCGAACGGCGGCTCGATCCTCGCCGCGCAGGCGATGGGCGCCGACTTCGCGTACATGGGCACGCGCTTCATCGCGACGCAGGAAGCGCACGCGATCGACGACTACAAGCACGCGATCGTGAACGCGAAATCGTCGGACATCATCTACACGAACCTCTTCACGGGCGTGCACGGCAACTACATCCGCGAGAGCATCGAGAAGGCCGGCCTCGATCCGGAGGCGCTGCCGGAATCCGACAAGACCAAGATGAATTTCGGCGGCGACAAGACGAAGGCGTGGAAGGACATCTGGGGTGCCGGCCAGGGCGTCGGCCTGATGGACGACCTGCCGAGCGTGGGCGCGCTCGTCGAGCGCCTGAAGCGCGAGTACGACGACGCGAAGGCGCGGCTCGGCATCCCGCGCTGACGAATGCGGCGGCCATGACGGCCGCCGCCGGCACACATACCGTCGGACAAAACAAAAAGCGCGAACCGCAGCGGTTCGCGCTTTTTTTATTGCTCCGCCGCAGCGGGAAAGACGGCTCAGACCACGCGCTTCATCCGTGTAATCGGCAGCACGCGCAGGCGCGATTCGATCGACGGGCACAGCGACTGCCCTTCGAAGCGCGCCGCCAGGAAATCGACGAACGAACGCACCTTCGCGGATACGTGACGACGGCTCGCGTAGACCGCATAGATCGGCGCCTCGTGCGGCGGCACCGCGTCGAGCAGCACCGGCACGAGCCGACCGGACTCGATGTCGTCGCCGACCACCTCGGTGCCGAGCAGCGCGATGCCCGCGCCCGCGAGCACGGCCGCACGCAGCCCTTCGAGATGATTCACGATCAGGTTGCCGTTGAGGTTCACGCGCGACGCGGCGGCCGCGTCGATCACCAGCGAGTCGAGCATCGTCGAATTCGAGTCGCGCCGCAGGTAGTTGTGGTGCGCGAGATCGGAGATCGTCGCGGGCGTGCCGTGCTTCTCGAGATACTCGGGCGACGCGACCAGCAGGATGTGCGCGGTCGCGATCTGCCGCGCGACCAGCGACGACGATTTCAATCCGTTCGGCGCCGCGCGCACCGCGACGTCGTAGCCTTCCTCGATCAGGTCGACCACGCGATCGGACAGCGTCATGTCGACGGTCACGTCCGGGAACCGACCCGCATAATCGGTGACGGCCTGCATCACGTGCCGCAGCCCGAACGCGGACAGCGACGTGACGCGCAGCCTGCCTTGCGGCACCACGCTCGCGGCACCGACGGCCTGCCCGGCTTCGTCGAGTTCAGACAGCGCCTGCACGAGGCGCTCATAGTATTCGCGTCCCGCCTCGGTAGGGGCGACGCGTCGTGTCGTGCGATGCAGCAGCCGCGCACCGAGCTGCTGCTCGAGATGCATCACGTGCTTGCTCGCCATCGCAGCCGACATCTGCATGCGTTCGGCCGCGCCGACGAAGCTGCCCACTTCGACGACGTAGCGAAACACATTCATGCTGACGAGGGTATCCATCGAACTAGCTCGTAATGACGGGGGAATGGTCCAATTACGAGATAGGGTAACAAAGGCGAGGAAACAGAAAGGTCAACAAAGGCAAAACGGCGCCGCGAGTGGCGGCGCCGTTCTGGCGTAAAAAACATGCAGTCTGGACGCACTTTTCGCGCGCGTCCGGCGCACCGGTCGTGCGTGCGCGTCAGAACTTCGCGCGGATGCCGGCGCCGAACGTGTTGCCGGTCGACAGGCCGCTGATGTGATCGTTCATGTACGCAGCGTAGACGTCCGTGCGCTTGGACAGCGGATAGTCGTAGCCGACGGCCCAGGTCTGGCGCGTCTGGTCGAGGCCGCCCGAATCGCGCGAGTACGCGTACGACGCCATCGCGTTGCCCACGCCGAGCGGCACCGACACGCCGCCCTGCGCGGTATTCACGTGCCAGCTGCCCGCGACCTGGTCATTCTTCGTATACATGTACTGACCGAACAGCTTCACGTACTTCAGGTCGTAGGTCGCGCCGACTTGCGCGATGCCCTGGCTCTTCATGCCGGCCACCAGCGCGCTCAGGTCACGCGGGCCGTTGTTGAAGTTTACGTACTGGTAGACCGCGGTCGCCGCGAACGGGCCGTTCGCATAGTTGAACTGCGCGCTCCACTTCTTCGAGCCGTTGTCGCCGGCCTGGTTGCCGAGCGCGTACATCGCGCCGAAATTCAGGCCACCGAACGACGGCGACGTGTACGACAGCGCGTTGTTCCAGCCCGAATCACCGACGGCACCCTGGTCGCTCGGGTAGGTCGGGAACGTGCCGAGGCCGAGGAACACGTGGTACACCATCGGCGAGAAGGTGTACGAGTCGTAGAACGGGTTGAACAGGATCGTCGACAGGAACAGGTGCGTCGTCAGGCGCCCGGCCGTCACCGTGCCGTACGGCGAATCGATGCCGACGTATGCATTGCGTGCGAAGAACGTGTCGCCCTGGAAGCGGCCGAACTGGCCGTTCTGCGCGCGGAAGAAGCTTTCCAGCGTGAAGATCGCCTTGTAGCCGTTGCCGAGATCCTCGGCGCCGTGCAAGCCCCAGTACGACGTCGACATCCCGCCGCCGCTCACGTTCCACGCGCGGTCGCCGCCCGGGAACTTGGTTGCGCCGACCCATTCGTCGACCTGACCGTAGAGCGACACGCTCGACTGTGCATGGACGGGCGCGGTGGCCGCCACGCAGGCGGCCGCGGCGATCAGCTTGACGGACGTGCGCGACGCACGGCGAGCGAATGCTTTCATTGGATCTCCAGATTTTGTCGAATAGTCGATAAGTGGCGCGAGCGTTGTTTTTTGGAGCCGAGTGCTTGCGTCGTATGGGGCGCAGCCATCTTTACGGATCATTCGTCCGGTCAAAATTGCGCACACTTATTGCTGGTATAGCGGCAGCATTAACTTCGCGGAATTGATACATGGCCCGGCACCCGTCGGCGGCCCCGCATGAACGCGGTCGCGCGGCGGGGCGGCGGCGTGGCACACGCGAGCCGGGCGCGAAAGATAGCGCAATGCGACGGGAAAATCAGCGGAAATCTGCGCGCGACTGTGGCGAATTCGCATCAGCCGGCGGAGGGACGAGCGCGCGGGCGCTCAGTTTCGGTAGAACGGGGAGAAAAACGGCGAGTGCGCAGGCTCTTCCTGCGAGCGGGGCGGCGGCATCGGACGGCCGCCGCGCTCTTCGTTGTAGCGCGCGACGTCGGCGCGGATCGAACCGGCGCGCAGCGGCACGTTGCCGCCGCCCGGCGGGCGCGGCATCTGGCGCGCGTCAGCGCTGATCGGGCGATACGGGCTTTGCGCGGCGTAATGGCCGTACGACGGCGTCGGCCGCAGCCCCCAGCGGGAGCCGTAACCGTTCACGCCACCGCCGTGTGCACCGGCAGGGGGCGCGACGCGGCGCCAGACGGGGGAACCGCCGGCCGGCTGACCGTACGCGCGCATGCCGCCGCCGCCGAAGCCGTGGCCACCGAACCCATGACCGCCGTGGGGCGGCTGCGCGAGCGCGAGCGGCATCAGCAGCGCGCCGAGCACGCCTGCCACCCATCGTCCGATCTTCCGTTTCACCCGTTCCGTCATCGTTCAGTGCCTGTCCACGCCCGCCGTCGGCTCCTTTCGGCCGGCCCAAGGCTTTCAGCAGTAATTTATGAGCAGGCCGAAAGCGTGTCGAGCCCAAAAGTGTTATGTCGCCGGCATCGGTGTAACACCATGTTACTGCTAGGTTTTTTCACTTCGACGGGCGACCGGGGCAGAACATTCTTCTGCCGTTTTGCGCGTGGCCGGGCCGGTATCGTGAGCGCTGCCGCATGACATTGATTCATCAATCGATTCCCACAATGAATTTGTGTAGTGAATCGCCAACCGGGACAATGGCGCCATCCGCGCGCGCGACGCGCGCCTCCGTCGTTTCCGAATCGAGTTCCCGATGGCCCGTCCCCGTTTTCTTCCCGACAACTTCACGCTCGCGCTCGTCGGCACCGTCGTGCTCGCGAGCCTGCTGCCGTGCCGCGGCCCGGCCGCCCACGCGTTCAACTGGGCGACCAACATCGCCGTCGGCCTGCTGTTCTTCCTGCACGGCGCGAAGCTGTCGCGCGAGGCCGTCGTCGCGGGCGCGACCCACTGGCGGCTGCATGCGGTCGTGCTGCTCAGTACGTTCGCGCTGTTCCCGCTGCTCGGCCTCGCGCTGAAACCCGTGCTGCAGCCGCTCGTCACGCCGACGCTGTATGCGGGCGTGCTGTTCCTGTGCACGCTGCCGTCGACGGTCCAGTCGTCGATCGCGTTCACGTCGATCGCGAAGGGCAACGTGCCGGCCGCCGTGTGCGCGGCATCCGCGTCGAGCCTGCTGGGGATTTTCGTCACGCCGGCGCTCGTCGGGTTGATGATCACGTCGCAGTCGGCGGCCGCCGCGTCGCCGTGGAGCACCGTCGGCAGCATCGTGATGCAGCTGCTCGTGCCCTTCATCGCCGGCCAGTTGCTGCGGCCCGTGATCGGCGGCTGGATCGACCGGAACCGCGGCGTGCTGCGCTTCGTCGACCAGGGCTCGATCCTGCTGGTCGTCTACGTCGCGTTCAGCGAGGCCGTCAACGAGGGCCTGTGGCACCAGATCCCGCCGCGCGCGCTCGGCGGCCTGCTCGTCGTCAACCTCGTGCTGCTCGCGATCGCGCTGTTGCTGACCGCGTTCGTCAGCAAGCGGCTCGGCTTCAACCGCGCCGACCAGATCACGATCATCTTCTGCGGATCGAAGAAGAGCCTCGCCGCCGGTGTGCCGATGGCGAAGGTGATCTTCTCGGCGAACGCGGTCGGCGCGATCGTGCTGCCGCTGATGCTGTTCCACCAGATCCAGCTGATGGCATGCGCGGCGCTCGCGCAGCGCTGGGGCGCGCGCGACATGAGCGGCGAGCACGACGAGGGCGACGCGACGTCGGCGCCCGGCGCGCTGAGCGCGGGCAAGCGCTGACGAACAGGGCGGCGGGACGGGCGCCGGGCGGTGCCGTCCCGGCGTTCCGCCTCCTTCCCTCCTTCCCTCCTTCCCTCCTTCCCTCCTTCCCTCCTTCCCTCCTTCCCTCCTTCCCTCCTTCCCTCCTTCCCGCCGTACCGCCGTACCGCCCCTCCCAATGCGCCCCCGGCGCAATGCACCAGCAACGCCCATCGCGTCACGAAATCTTCATTCAATTCTCCGCGCGCGGTGCCGTTAAGTCGGGCGTCCCGTCGATTCGGCTGCCCTCGCCCATGCCCGCGCCCCACTCCGACTCCGCTGCCGCCAGCATCACGCGCCTGATCGCGGATCGCGCGCTCGCCGCCGTCTTCCAGCCGATCGTCGATCTCGGGTCGGGGACGGTCGTCGGATATGAGGGCCTGATACGCGGCCCGCGCGGCACCGACCTCGAGCCGCCCGCCGCGCTGTTCGCGCAGGCCGCGCGCGAAGGCGAGACCATCGCGCTCGAACAGGCGGCCGCGCTCACCTGCCTCGACGCGTTCGCGGCGCTCGGCTGCGACGGCAAGCTGTTCCTCAACTTCAGCGCCGGGACGATCCTCAAGCTCGCCAGCGAACGCGAGCGCGCACGCCAGCTCCTCGTCCGCGCGCGGATCGGCGCCGAGCGCATCGTGATCGAGCTGACCGAACAGAATGCGATTCCCGATGTCGCCCACATCGGGCCGGCCGTCGCCTCGCTGCGCGACGCCGGCATCCAGTTCGCGCTCGACGACTACGGCACCGCGAACGCGAGCATGAACCTGTGGCTGCGCCTGCATCCGGACGTCGTGAAGATCGACCGCTTCTTCATCCACGACATCGCGCGCGACCCGCTGAAGTTCGAGGCCGTGAAGGCGATGCAGCACTTCGCGCAGGCGAGCGGCGCGCAACTGATCGCGGAAGGCATCGAGAACGAAAGCGACCTGATCGTCGTGCGCGACATGGGCATCTGCTGCGTGCAGGGCTTCCTGCTCGGCCGGCCGAATGCGCAGCCGTCGCGGGTCGTCGCGCCGGCCGCGCGCGATGCGATCCGCGCGCCGCACATCGCGGTGTTTCCCGGCGCGACGCGCTCGGTGCGGCCGGCCGGCACGATCGCCGGGAAGATGCTGGTGCCGGCGCCGGCGCTGCCGCGCGACGCGACCAGCAACGACGTGCTCGACCTGTTCAACCGGATGCCCGACCTGCACGCGGTCGCACTCGTCGAACGCGGGCGGCCCGTCGCGCTCGTGAATCGCCGCGGCTTCATCGACCGCTTCGCGCTGCCGTATCACCGCGAGGTGTTCGGGAAGAAGCCGTGCCTGCAGTTCGCGAACGACGCACCGCTGATGATCGACAACGCAACGACGTTCGAGCAACTCGCGATGCTGCTCGCGAGCCACGACCAGCGCTATCTCGCGGACGGCTTCGTGATCACCGAACACGGCCGCTACGTCGGGCTCGGCACCGGCGAGAGCCTCGTGCGCGCGGTGACCGAGATGCGCATCGAGGCCGCGCGCTACGCGAATCCGCTGACGTTCCTGCCCGGCAACATCCCGATCAGCGCGCACATCGACCGCCTGCTCCAGCGCGACGCAGGCTTTCATGCGTGCTACGTCGACCTGAACCAGTTCAAGCCATTCAACGATCAGTACGGCTACTGGCAGGGCGACGAGGTGCTGAAGTTCGCGGCGACCGTGCTGGCCGGCGTGTGCGACCCGCAGCGCGACTTTCTCGGGCACGTCGGCGGCGACGATTTCCTCGTGCTGTTCCAGCGCGCCGACTGGCGCGAACGCGCCACCGACGCGATCGCGCGCTTCAACGACGGCGCGCAGCTCTTCTACACGCAGGCCGACCGGCAGGCGGGCGGGCTGCGCGGCGAGGACCGCCACGGCAACCCGGCATTCTTCGGCTTTGTGACGATGGCGATCGGCGCGGTCGGTGTGCCGGCCGGCGCGCACGGCGCGAAGCGCTACGGCAGCGACGAGATCGCGTCGGTCGCGGCGCTCGCGAAGCGGCGCGCGAAACAGCAACCGGACGGGCTCGCGGTCGTCGACCTCGATGCGGGCCGCGCCGCGCTGCGCCATCGCGGCGAACCGCCGGCAGTGGCAATACGCTGAACGGCAGCGGCCACCGTTCGCGGACACGGCCGCGCCCGATGCGGCGGTGGCGCGCATTCGCCCGTCAGGCAGACAGACCGTTAGTTGCACACCGGCCTCTCGGCGGCCCGCGGAGGCAGCCGGGCACGGCTCGCGCGGACGCGTGAAGCCAGCCCGCTTGCCGCCCCTTCCTCGCTCGCCGGGCACACGCACGCTCACCTTGCCTTTTTCGCGTTTTGTTTAGTATTTTTAGTAACGGCGTTTTCGCAGATTAGCGCTTAAAAACGCGGAATTTGCGGGTATTCCCCGGCTATCCGGCCCGAATTCCGCGATACGTTTTACTATACAATCGTTTTCACCCTAAACAAACCGGACCCCGAACGATGGGTACCACCATTCGCGATGTGGCGCGGGCGGCAGAGGTCTCGATCGGCACCGTCTCCCGCGCGCTGAAAAACCAGCCGGGCCTGTCCGAAGCCACGCGTGCGCGCATCGTCGAGATCGCGCAGCGGCTCGGCTACGATCCCGCGCAACTGCGGCCGCGCATCCGCCGGCTCACCTTCCTGCTGCACCGCCAGCACAACCGCTTTCCGGCCAGCCCGTTCTTCTCGCACGTGCTGCACGGCGTCGAGGACGCGTGCCGCGAGCGCGGCATCGTGCCGACGCTGCTCACGGTCGGGCCGAACGACGACGTGCTGCGCCAGATGCGCCCGCACGCGCCCGACGCGATCGCGGTGGCCGGCTTCATCGAGCCGGAGACGATCGAGGCGCTCGCCGCGACCGGCCGGCCGCTCGTGCTGATCGACCTGTGGGCGCCCGGGCTGCGCTCGGTGAATATCGACAACGCGACGGGCGCGGCGCTCGCGATGCGCCACCTGCTCGCCACCGGCCGCACGCGGATCGCGTTCATCGGCGGCTCGCCCGCGCACTACAGCATCGCGCAGCGCGCGATCGGCTACCGGCGCGCGTTCTTCGAGGCCGGGCGGCTGTTCGATCCCGCGTACGAAGTGACGATCGATGCGGGGCTCGATCCCGACACCGGCGCCGCGCGCGCGATGGAGCAGTTGCTCGACGCACCGGGCCCGCGCCCGGAAGCCGTCTTCGCGTACAACGACGCGGCCGCGCTCGCCGCGCAGCGCGTCTGCACCGCGCGCGGGCTGCGGATTCCCGACGACATCGCGATCGTCGGCTTCGACAACATCCCGGCTGCCGCGCACGCGAGCCCGCCGCTCACGACGCTCGCGGTCGACAAGGAGGCGCTCGGTCGCCGCGGCGTCGAGCTGCTGCTCGCGGAAGCGCCCGAGCGCACCGAGATTTCCCTGCCCGTCGAGCTGATCGTGCGGGCCAGCAGCCAGCCCGCCGGCTCCCCGGCACTCGATACCGCCACGGTCACCGAATCATCATGAACATGCCCCCGGTCCAACCCTGCACGGCCGCGCCGGCCGCCCACACGCAAGCCGCGCCGTTCGTCGCGAGTTTCCGCGATCCGTCGTTCCTGTTGTCGCACATCGAGGACACGCTGCGCTTCTACGCCACGAACGCGTTCGACCCGACGGGCGGCTTCTACCACTACTTCCGCGACGACGGCAGCATCTACAACCGCACGTCGCGCCACCTCGTCAGCAGCTGCCGGTTCGTCTTCAACTATGCGATGGCGTACCGGCATTTCGGCGATCCGCGTCACCTGGAATACGCGCGCCACGGGCTGCGCTTCCTGCGCGACGCGCACTGGGACGACGAGCTGCAGGGCTACGACTGGGAACTCGACTGGCGCGACGGCGCGAAGCGCTCGACGCTCGACGGCACGCGCCACTGCTACGGGCTCGCGTTCGTGCTGCTCGCGGCCGCGCACGCGACGATGGCCGGCATCGACGAGGCGCGCCCGCTGATCGCGGCGACCTACGAACTGGCCGAGCACCGCTTCTGGGATGCGGCCGCGGGCCTCTATGCGGACGACGCGACGCCGAACTGGATCGTGTCGTCGTACCGCGGCCAGAACGCCAACATGCACATGACGGAGGCGCTGCTCGCCGCGTACGAAGCGACCGGCCACCTCACGTACCTCGATCGCGCGGAAAAGCTCGCGTCCCACGTCACGCAGCGCCAGGCCGCGCTGTCGGGCGGGCTCGTGTGGGAGCACTACCATGCGGACTGGTCGGTCGACTGGGACTACAACAAGGAAGACAGCTCGAACATCTTCCGTCCGTGGGGCTTCCAGCCCGGGCACCAGACCGAATGGGCGAAGCTGCTGCTGATCCTCGAGCGGCACCGCCCGCTCGACTGGCTCGTGCCGCGCGCGGCCGAGTTGTTCGACGCCGCGCTCACGCACGCGTGGGACGCCGATCACGGCGGCCTGTACTACGGCTTCGGCCCCGACTTCACGATCTGCGACCACAACAAGTATTTCTGGGTGCAGGCGGAAACGTTCGCGGCGGCCGCGATGCTCGGCGCACGCACCGGCAGCGAGCGCTTCTGGGACTGGTACGACGAGATCTGGCGCTATAGCTGGGCGCACTTCGTCGATCACCGCTACGGTGCGTGGTACCGCATCCTCACCTGCGACAACCGCAAGTACAGCGACGAGAAAAGCCCGGCCGGCAAGACCGACTATCACACGATGGGCGCGTGCTACGACGTGCTCGCGACCCTCGCGCGCGCCCAGCGCAGCGAGCCGACGCAATGAGTGGCGGCACGTTTCCGGCTTTCGTGTCGGCGGGCGACATCCTGACCGACATGGTGCGCGCGGGCGATGCGCAATGGACGTCGGTGCCGGGCGGCGCCGGCTGGAACGTCGCGCGCGCGGTCGCGCGGCTCGGCGTGTCGAGCGCGCTCGCGGGCTCGATCGGCGAAGACTGCTTCTCCGACGTGCTGTGGCGCACGAGCGAAGCGGCCGGGCTCGACCTGCGCTTCCTGCAGCGCGTCGCGCGGCCGCCGCTGCTCGCGATCGTCCACGAGACCCGCCCTCCCGCGTACTTCTTCATCGGCGAAGCGAGCGCCGACCTCGCGTTCGATCCGGCGCGGCTGCCGGCCGGCTGGACCGATCACGTGAAATGGGCGCATTTCGGCTGCATCAGCCTCGTGCGCGAACCGCTCGCCGGTACGCTGGCCGCGCTCGCGGCCGACCTGCACGCGTGCGGCGTGAAGATCAGCTTCGACCCGAACGTCCGGAACCTGATGACAGCCGCGTACCGGCCGACGCTGGAGAAAATGGCCACCCTCGCCGACCTGATCAAGGTATCCGACGAGGACCTGCGGCACCTGTTCGGCGGCGACGGCCCCGACGCGATCGCTGCGGTACGCGCGCTGAACCCGCGCGCAGCCGTGCTCGTCACGCGCGGCGCGCAGGCGGCGACGCTCTACGCGGACGGCGACGTGCATGAAGCCAGCCCGCCGCGCGTCGAGGTGGCCGACACCGTCGGCGCGGGCGACGCGTCGATCGGCGGCATGCTGTTCAGCCTGATGGCCGCGCCGCAGCGATCGTGGCGCGAGCATCTCGTGTTCGCGCTGGCGGCGGGCGCCGCGGCGTGCCGGCACACGGGCGCGCACGCGCCGACGCTCGACGAGGTCATCGCACTGATCGAACGATGATGGGAGGGACGGTGACCGGACACCGTTCGGTCACCGATAAGCGGCGCTGTACATGCTGCGCCGCAGTGCTACGATGAAGTGTCCTTTTGCGGGAGAGCACGATGGACACCAACACGTTCACGAAGGGCATCTACACGGCCAAGGCGCATACCCAGCATGCGGGCAACGGGCAGTTCCAGGGTTACGTGATCCTCGCGCGGGACGACGGGGACGACACCGAGAACACGCGCTACGACGTCCACTCGACGAGCCCCAGCGAGGAAGAAGCATTCGACGAGGCGAAGGCGCTCGCGCACCGGATCCTCGGCGAAATCGAGCTGTAACGCGCCGCCATTCAGGCGCGGCTCAGAGCAGCCGCGCCACCATCGACAGCAGCATCGTCAGCACCAGCGTCGACATGAACGGGAACGGGTAGCGCCGCCCGCCGAGCGTCAGCGTGACGTCGCCCGGCATCCGCCCGATGCCGAGCTTGCCGAGCCACGGCCAGCAGCGCGTCAGGATCATCACCGCGACGAACGTCGTCATCAGCCAGCGCAGCATGCCCGCTCCCGTCAGAGCGCGTGCGAACGGTCGCCGCGCGCGAACGCGTCGAGCGTGCCGTCGATGCCGCGCGAGAATGCGATCACCTTGAACAGCTCGCCCATCTCGGCTTCGGAGATCAGCTTCTGCACCGCGTTCGCGGCCGGCAGAAACGCGTGGATGTCCGACGGATCGATCGCAGCCAGCGCATCGGTGATGCCCGCGTTCAGCAGGAAGCGCGCCTGCGACGTGTAGCCGAGCAGGTCGGCGCCGGTGGCGACGGCCGCGTCGTAGATGCCGGTGAATTCGACGTGCGCGGTGATGTCCTGCAGCCCCGGGTACAGGAACGGATCGTCGTGCGCATGGTGGCGGTAGTGGCACATCAGCGTGCCGCGGTCGCGCTGCGGGTGGTAGTACTCGTGTGCGGGAAAGCCGTAGTCGACCAGCAGCACCGCGCCGCGCCCGAGCATCGTGCAGACGGTGCGCGTGAACGCCAGCGCGGCTTCGTGCGTCTCGGTCACATAGCCGTCGGCCGCATCGTCCAGACCCGCGAGCACCGGCGGCAGGCCGGCCGGTGCGGCAGGCCGGTCCTCGAACACGAACGTCTGCTGCGCGCCGAGCGCGACGCCGCGCTCCTGCCATGCGCCGCCCGCCTTCGCGAACAGGCGCACCGGCATCGCATCGAGCACCTCGTTGCCGACCACGACGCCGTCGAACCGCTCGGGCAGCGCGTCGAGCCAGCGCACCTTCGCGGCGAGCGCCGGGGCGGCGGCCGCGATCGTGTCGCGCTGCCGTTCGCGCAGCTCGCCCGAGAGATCGACGATCAGGTATTCGTCGAGCCCGGCCTCCAGCGCGTCGAGCGCCGCGAGCAGCCCGGCCGCGAGCTTGCCCGTGCCGGCGCCGAATTCCATCACGCTACGCGTGCCGCTCGCCGCGAGCGCTTCCGCGACCGGCTGCGCGAGCGTCTGCGCGAACAACGGCGACAGCTCGGGCGCGGTGACGAAGTCGCTGCCGTCGTCGGCGCGGCGCCCGAACTTGCGCGCGCCGCCGCTGTAATAGCCGATGCCGGGCGCATACAGCGCGCGCTCCATGAAGCGGTCGAACGGCAGCCAGCCGCCGGCCGCCGCGATCTCGTCGCGCAGTTGCGCGGCAAGGGTTTCGGACTGCGCGAGCGCGTCAGGGCCGGGAGCAGGTAAACTAGCGGGTTCGTGAGCTTTCGGGTTCATCCCGGCATTGTAAATGACCGTTTCAGCCGATACGTCGACCCAGCGCGTGGCGCTCGTCACAGGTGCCCTGGGCAGCGCGGCCGATGCCGCATCGATCGGTCGTGCGCTCGCGACGGGATTCGCCCGGCACGGCTGGGACGTCGCGCTGCAGCGCAGCCACGGCACGCCGCGCGCGGCCGCCGACACACTCGTCGCCGAAGTCGCGGCGCTCGGCCGCCGCGTGGTCGTGCTCGACGCCGATCTGGCCCTGGAAGCCGACGCCGCCGGACTCGTCGCCGCGTGCGGCGCAGCGCTCGGCCGGCCCGCGTGCGCGGTGTTCGTGAGCGCCAGCGCGGGCGCCGACGACGCGCACACGGTGGACGGCGCGTCGCTCGCCGGCGCACTCGCGCGCAACGTGACGGCGCCGCTCGCGCTGGCCCGCGCGCTCGCCGATGCGACGCCCGACGCCGCGCGCGAGCATGAAGCGCTGCGCGCCTGCGCGATCCACGTGCTCGATCAGGCACTGTTTCACCCAGCGCCGGCGCAGATGTCGCACGCGCTGATGCAGGCCGCGCTGAACCGCGCGACGTCCGCGCTGGCGCTGGCACTCGCGCCGAAGGTGCGGGTCGCGGCGCTCGTGCGCGGCCACGCGCCGCACGCGGACGACATCGCGGCGGCCGCGTGCTATCTCGCGAGCGCGCCCGGCGTCACGGGCGCGACGCTGACCGTCGACGGCGGCGAGCACCTCGTGCCGCCCGCCGCCGGCCCGAATGAATGAACTGCGCGGATCGCGCGGCCTGACTGCCGCCGCCCGCGCCGCTTTGCGTGTGCGCACGCCAATTTGACTGGGACGACCATGTTTTCCGCTCTCCTGCACCCCCGCCTCGCGGACTGCCGCAGGCTCTACCTGCGCGACTACGAAGTGCACATCAACATCGGTGCCTTCGAACACGAGAAGCGCGGCGAGCAGCGCGTCGTCATCAATGTCGACCTGTTCGTGCCGCTCGCGCTGTCCACCCCCGTCGACGACCGGCTGCATGAAATCGTCGACTACGATCTGATGAAGCAGAGCGTCACGCAATGCCTGGCGCGCGGCCACATCCACCTGCAGGAAACGCTGTGCGACGCGATCGCCGCGCGCCTGCTGTCGCACGATGCCGTGCGCGCGGTACGCGTCTGTACCGAGAAACCGGACGCTTATCCGGACTGCGACGCCGTCGGCGTCGAAGTCTTTCGCATCAAGGACGAGGAGCGCGCATGAACGCCCCCCACATGAATGACACGGCGGCCGATGCCGCCACCCTCGACGCGACCGCCGCCCCGGCCGGCCGCCCGGTGCTGACGCGCCGCGAACAGAAGGACGCGTACGAGAACAACAAGCTGTTCAAGCGGATCGTGCGCCAGGTCGGCCAGGCGATCGGCGACTTCAACATGATCGAGCAAGGCGACAAGGTGATGGTGTGCCTGTCGGGCGGCAAGGACAGCTATGCGATGCTCGACGTGCTGCTGCGCCTGCGCGAGCGCGCGCCGATCGATTTCGACATCGTCGCGGTGAACCTCGACCAGAAGCAGCCAGGCTTCCCCGAGCACGTGCTGCCGGAATACCTGAAGCAGGTCGGCGTGCCGTTCCACATCGAGAACCAGGACACCTACAGCATCGTCAAGCGGCTCGTGCCCGAAGGCAAGACGACCTGCTCGCTGTGCTCGCGGCTGCGCCGCGGGATCCTGTACCGCGTGGCCGGCGAGCTCGGCGCGACCAAGATCGCGCTCGGCCACCACCGCGACGACATCGTGCAGACGCTGCTGCTCAACATGTTCTACGGCGGCAAGCTGAAGGGGATGCCGCCGAAGCTGCAGTCGGACGACGGCAAGAACATCGTGATCCGCCCGCTCGCGTACGTGAAGGAAACCGATCTCGAGAAATACGCGGAACTGCGCGAATTCCCGATCATCCCGTGCAACCTGTGCGGCAGCCAGCCGAACCTGAAGCGCGCGGAAATGAAGGCGCTGATCCGCGACTGGGACAAGCGCTTCCCGGGCCGCGTCGAGAACATGTTCAACGCGCTCGCGAAAGTCGTGCCGTCGCACCTGATGGACACGACGCTGTACCCGTTCCAGTCGCTGCGCGCGACCGGCGTTGCCGATCCGCAGGGGGACATCGCGTTCGACGAGGAACCGTGCGCGTCGGGCGACGACACCGCGGCACCGGGTGGCGCCCGGCCGATCTCGATCGTCCAGTTCGACGACCTGTAAGCGGGGCCGGAACCCCGGCCGGAACGGCGCGCCAGCCGCCCGTTCCGGCGTTGCAGCCACGCCTCAGCAGGCCCGGAACGGTGGAGGCTGCATGCTAAAATGGACGGCTTCGAACTCTTCTGACAAGCTGGCGCCATGAATATCGTGATTTTGGCGGCAGGCACCGGCAAGCGCATGCGTTCCGCGCTGCCGAAAGTGCTTCATCCCCTGGCCGGCAGGCCGCTCCTCTCCCACGTCATCGACACCGCGCGCACGCTGCAGCCGTCCCGGCTCGTCGTCGTCGTCGGTCATGGCGCCGAGCAGGTCCAGGCCGCCGTCGCCGCGCCCGACGTTCAGTTCGCGGTGCAGGCCGAGCAACTCGGCACCGGCCACGCGGTGCGCCAGGCATTGCCGCTCCTCGATCCCGCGCAACCGACGCTCGTGCTGTACGGCGACGTGCCGCTCACCCGCGAATCGACGCTGCAGCGCCTCGTCGACGCCGCGCGCGAAGGCCGCTACGGGATTCTGACCGTCACGCTCGACGATCCGACCGGTTACGGCCGCATCGTGCGCGACGCGTCCGGTTTCGTCACGCGCATCGTCGAGCAGAAGGACGCGTCGCCGGACGAGCTGAAGATCGCCGAGATCAACACCGGCATCATCGTCACGCCCACGGCCCAGCTGTCGATGTGGCTCGGCGCGCTGAAGAACGAGAACGCGCAGGGCGAGTACTACCTGACCGACGTCGTCGAACTCGCGATCGAGGCCGGTTTCGAGGTCGTCACCGCGCAGCCCGACGAGGAATGGGAAACGCTCGGCGTGAACAGCAAGGCGCAGCTCGCCGAGCTCGAGCGCATCCACCAGCGCAACATCGCCGATGCACTGCTCGTCGACGGCGTCACGCTCGCCGATCCGGCGCGCGTCGACGTGCGCGGCACGCTGCGCTGCGGCCGCGACGTATCGATCGACGTGAACTGCGTGTTCGAAGGCAACGTGACGCTCGCCGACAACGTGACGATCGGCGCGAACTGCGTGATCCGCAACGCGTCGGTCGGCGCAGGCACGCGCATCGACGCGTTCACGCACATCGACGGCGCCGAGCTCGGCGCGCACACCGTGATCGGCCCGTACGCGCGGCTGCGCCCCGGCGCGCAGCTTGCGGACGAAGCGCACGTCGGCAACTTCGTCGAGGTGAAGAACGCGGTGATCGGCCACGGCTCGAAGGCGAACCACCTCACGTACATCGGCGACGCCGACATCGGCGCGCGCGTGAACATCGGCGCGGGCACGATCACCTGCAACTACGACGGCGCGAACAAGTTCCGCACCGTGATCGAGGACGACGTGTTCGTCGGCTCCGACACGCAGCTCGTCGCGCCGGTGCGCGTCGGCCGCGGCGTGACGATCGCCGCCGGCACGACGATCTGGAAGGACGTGGCCGACGGCCTGCTCGCGTTGAACGAGAAGACCCAGACCGCGAAGAGCGGCTACGTCCGCCCGGTCAAGAAGAAAACTTAACATCATGCGGGTGCCATACGGCGCCCGCTTCCATATAGAAGGTAGATTTCATGTGCGGCATTGTCGGCGCAGTTGCGCAGCGTAATATCGTTCCGGTGCTGATCGAAGGTTTGCGGCGCCTCGAATACCGTGGCTACGACTCGTGCGGCGTCGCCGTGCTCGAGCCGGACGCACCGAAGCGCGCGCGCAGCGTCGCACGCGTCGCCGACCTCGACACGCAGGTGCGCGAGTCGCACCTCGAAGGCACGACGGGCGTCGCGCACACGCGCTGGGCAACGCACGGCGCGCCCGTCACGCACAACGCGCACCCGATCTTCTCGTCGGACGCGCTCGCGCTCGTCCACAACGGCATCATCGAGAACTTCGAATCGCTGCGCGAAGTGCTGCGCGCGAAGGGCTACGAGTTCGTGTCGCAGACCGACACCGAAGTGATCGCCCACCTCGTGCACAGCCTGTATCGCGGCAACCTGTTCGACGCGGTGCGCGAAGCGGTGGCGCAGCTGCACGGCGCGTATGCGATCGCCGTGATCCACAAGGACCAGCCGCACACCGTCGTCGGCGCGCGCCAGGGTTCGCCGCTCGTGGTCGGCCACGGCGACGGCGAGAACTTCCTCGCATCCGACGCACTTGCGCTCGCGGGCAGCACCGACCACTTCACGTTCCTCGAGGAAGGCGACGTGTGCGAGCTGTCGCTCGACGGCGTGAAGATCGTCGACCGCCACGGCGCCATCGTGCAGCGCGAGATCCGCGTGGTCAGCGCATACGGCGGCGCGGTCGAACTCGGGCCGTATCGCCACTTCATGCAGAAGGAAATCTTCGAGCAGCCGCGCGCGATCAGCGACACTGTGCCGCAGACGGACGCGTTCGACGCGACGCTGTTCGGCGACGCCGCGCCCGCCGCGTTCGCGGAAATCGACAGCCTGCTGATCCTCGCGTGCGGTACGAGCTACTACTCGGGCCTGACCGCGAAGTACTGGCTCGAATCGATCGCGAAGATCCCGACGCAGGTCGAGATCGCGAGCGAATACCGCTACCGCGAATCGGTGCCGAACCCGCGCCAGCTCGTGCTGGTGATCTCGCAGTCGGGCGAGACGGCCGATACGCTCGCGGCGCTCAAGCACGCGCAGTCGCTCGGTCACGCGCACACGCTGGCCGTCTGCAACGTCGCGACGAGCGCGATGGTGCGCCTCACCGAAATGCAGTTCCTGACGCACGCGGGTACCGAGATCGGCGTCGCGTCGACGAAGGCGTTCACGACGCAGCTCGTCGCGCTGTTCGTACTGGCGGCCACGCTCGGCAAGCTGCGCGGGCATGTCGACGCCGCCCAGGAAGCCGAATTCCTGAAGCAGTTGCGCCACCTGCCGGCCGCGCTGAACAGCGTACTCGCGCTGGAGCCGCAGATCATCGCGTGGTCGGAGGAATTCGCGCGCAAGGAAAACGCGCTGTTCCTCGGCCGCGGGCTGCACTACCCGATCGCGCTCGAAGGCGCGCTGAAGCTGAAGGAAATCTCGTACATCCACGCCGAGGCCTATCCGGCCGGCGAACTGAAGCACGGGCCGCTCGCGCTCGTCACGGAAGCGATGCCGGTCGTCACGGTCGCGCCGAACGACACGCTGCTCGAGAAGCTGAAGTCGAACATGCAGGAAGTGCGTGCGCGCGGCGGCGAGCTGTACGTGTTCGCCGATGCCGACACGCAGATCGTCAACGACGACGGCCTGCACGTGATCCGGATGCCGGAGCACTACGGGCAACTGTCGCCGATCCTGCACGTCGTGCCGCTGCAGATGCTCGCGTATCACACCGCGTGCGCACGCGGCACCGACGTCGACAAGCCGCGGAACCTCGCGAAGTCGGTGACGGTGGAGTAATGCTGGCCGCAGGGATGGCCTCTGCCGGGCCGTCCCGGGCGCGTACCGGCGTGAAGCAGGCCATTCGGCCAGGTCGAAATAGCTACCACGTAGTGGTATATAATCCTGTGCTAACTCGACCGGCCCGACATGCCTGCTTCCGTACGACGCGTCTTCAAGACGAAGTGGTTTCACAAGGCAGCGAGAAAATCAGGTATCGCCGATGCCGAACTCTGCCGCGCTGCGCAGGAACTGGCGCGCGGCCAGGGCATCGAGCTCGGCGGCAACGTCTGGAAAAAGCGCCTGGACGGCAATCGGCAGCGCGGCATCGTGCTGAGCAAGGTCGGGCGGGCGTGGGTGTTCCTGTTCGCGAAACGCGATCGGGACGACATCGACGAACGCGAGCTGCGCGCCTTCAGAAAGCTCGCCGCGGATATCGGGCGCCGCAGCGACACCGAGATCGCGACGCTGATCGCACTGAAAGAGCTTGTGGAGATTTGCAATGGCTAAGAGTCGATTCAAGAGCGATGCGACGGAGGCGATCCACAGCGCCGCGTCGGGCCTCTATCGCGCCAAGCTGATCGACAAGAAGACGATGCGCGAATACGACGATCTCTGCATCGAGGCCGCCCCGCAGTTCGATCCGGAAGCGATCGCCCGCATCCGCAAATCCGTCAACGTCAGCCAGAGCGTGTTCGCGCTCTACCTGAACACGACGGCGTCGACGATCCGCCAATGGGAACAGGGCGACAAGCGGCCGAGCGGCATCGCGGCCCGGATGCTCCAGATCGTCGAGAAGCACGGGCTCGAGGTGTTCTCCTGAGCCGCTGCCCCGAATGCGCATGCACCGCCGGCCGAACGCGGGCCGCAAGGAATATGACGGAGAGACAATGGTAAGACTGATTGGATGCGGTTTGCTGGCGCTGACGTTCGCGTCGACGGGCTGGGCCGCCGAGCATTACGTCGAGGTCTGGAACCCGCCCGAGGCACGGAAGCCGGCAGCCCATGCGCCGGAAGCCCGTATGCCGGATGCCCGTACCCCGACCGCGCACACCGGCGCCGATGCGCGCGCCGGCAAGAGCGCGGAGAAGCACGCGAATGCCACACCGAAAGCCGCGGTGAAGCCGCACAAGCGCCGCGTCGCGCAGGCCGTGAAAGCCGGTTCGCATCGTCCGCCCGCCGCCGCGGCCGAGGCACCGGCCGCTCCGCGCCCCGTCGCGCAGCCCGCACCGGGCCGCCTGACGGTGATGCAGCCGGCCGCGCCCGATGCGCAGCACGCGCCCAGTTACTCCAACATCCCGCGGCAATACACACCGGACGGCAACGTGCTGCAGGTCGGCACGCACGGCCGCTCCGCGGAGGTGACTCGATAATGGAAGCGCAAACCTACCACGGCTACCAGATCTGGGGCCACGCGATCCTGCAGCAGGACGAGATCCTGCAGCCCGAGCGCTTTGCCGGGAGCGGCACGATCACGCAGAACAACAAGCTGGTCGAGGCATCCGGCGTGCTCGGCGTGTTCGACACCGAGGACGACGCGCGCGACGCGGGGCTCGAATGGGCCCGCGCCTGGATCGACAGCCACAGCTGACCGGGCGCGGCGCGCGCAGCCGGCGCGTTGTCGCCGACGCCGCGCACGGGTCGGCCGTACACCGCACATGAAAAAAGGGGCGTCGTGGACGCCCCTTTTTTATTCGAACCCGGACAACTCAGGCCGCGGGCCGTGGCGGCCGCACTGCCGGCTGCAGCCGGCCGACGAGCCGTGACAGCCCGACGATCGCGGCCAGCGTCGCGAGGTACGCGACGATCTGGATGCCCGCCGGGCGCGCGGTATAGCCGATCAGCGTATGCAGCGCCTTGCCGACGATGCTGGTTTCCTTGAGCAGCCACGACGTATCCCAGATCGCATCGCCCCACGACGGCACGAGGCCGGCCGCGAGCAGGAAGCCCACACACTGGCTGGCCATCCCCGCCGCGAGCAGCACGATCAGCCAGTTGGTAACGGAGAACAGGCGCTTCAGCGGAATCTGCAGCAGGCCCGCATACATCCCGTAGCCGAGCCCTGCGCCGCCCAGCACGCCGAGCAGCCCGCCGACGATCATCTGCGGCGTCTGCCCCGGATCGCCCGCCGCGATGCCGTACAGGAACAGCACGGCTTCGGAGCCTTCGCGCAGCACCGCGACGCCGACCACGATCGCCAGCCCCGTCAGCGGCTTGCTGCCGGCCGCGACGGCACGTCCGACCGCTGTCATCTGCATCGCCATCTCGCGACCGTGCCGGCTCATCCAGATGCTGTGCCATGCGAGCATCAGCGTCGCGACGAACATCACGCCCGCGTTGAAGACCTCCTGCCCCATGCCGGACGCCCACTGCGAAATCACGTCGGCGAACGCCGCGATCAGGCCGGCGCCGATCACGCCGCCAACCAGACCGCCGCCGACCCACCAGCCGCGCCGCGGCACGCCCTTCGTGGCGGCCATCACGATCGACACCACCAGCGCGGCCTCGAGCACTTCACGAAAGACGATCAGGGCAGTAGACAACATGGCGATATAGGCTTACTTGACGGTCAGGTGCGTCTTCGACTGCGCTTCGTGATACTCGTCGTGGAATTCGTACGTGCCGGCCTTCAGCGGCCCGACCAGGATTTCCACCGACTTGCCGGCGGGCACGACCTTCTCCGCCTTGAAGTCGTCGCTCTCGAATTCGGCAGGCGTCGCGTCGAGGTTCTTCACGACGAACTTCACCTTCTTCCCTGCCGGGATCGTTACGCCGTCCGGCGAAAACTTGTGGTCCTTCAGGGTCAGGTTGACGACATCGTCGGCCGCGAATGCGGACGTTGCCGACGCGCCCAGCAGGGCCAGCGCGAAGCCGAAAGCGAAACGGTTCATGTAGGTAACGAATTGAAATATCGAAGAGGATTGATACTAAGAGCGATTCGCATTTTCACCTCGCGTACCCTTACTCGCAACATGGTGATCGTGCTTCATGGATTGCCGTCGCGCGTTGCCCGGCAAGGCATCCACCCGGCTCCGCCCGAAACGCTTCGCCGTCAATCAGGACAAGTTCCGAATGACGTCAAAGGCCTGATCGACATTCATCAGACTTCATCTTTACAACATGCTGTCGCCAGACCGAAACCGCGACACCGATTTCCGGCGACACGCGTACGCTTGACCTTCCCACCGTGGCAAGCTTCATGCTGTCGATGCTTGTCAATCGTCAACTCAGGAGAACACGATGGAATTCGAAGTCCAGGACATGACTTGCGGCGGCTGTGCCAATGCAATCACGCGCGCGGTAACCGCCGCCGACCCCGCCGCGAAGCTCGACATCGACGTCGCGGCGAAGATCGTCAAGGTCGAATCGGCGCAAGGCGCCGAGCGCGTGCAGTCGATCATCGAAGCCGCCGGCTTCCACCCCGCGCTGCGCTCCGCTTGACGCACGCACGCCGCGGGCGCACCGCCTGATATAGCAGTGCGCCCGCACCCGGTATCGCGTCAGCGCAGCCGGATCAGCGTCGACTTCAACTCGGTGTACTTCTCGAGCGCGTGCAGCGACTTGTCGCGGCCGTTGCCCGACTGCTTGTAACCGCCGAACGGGAAGTTCATGTCGCCGCCCTCGTCGTAGCAGTTCACCCACACGGTGCCCGCACGCAGCCGGCGCGACACGTCGTGCGCGGTCGTCAGGTTCGACGTCCACACGGCCGCGGCCAGCCCGTATTCGGTATCGTTCGCGATCCGCACGGCCTCGTCGACGTCGTCGAACACGATCACCGACAGCACGGGCCCGAAGATCTCCTCGCGTGCGATCTTCGCATCCGGCTTCACCTCGAACACCGTCGGCTCCACGTAGAAGCCGCCCGTTTCCTCCTTCACGCGCGCACCGCCAGTGACGAGCCTGCCTTCGCTGCGTCCGGCCTCGATATAGCCGAGCACGCGCTCGAGCTGGATGCCGTCGACGATCGCGCCCATCGACACCGACGGATCGAGCGGATTGCCGGGCACGTATGCGCGCGCGGCCGCGACGAGCTTCTCGATGAACGCATCCTTGATGTCGCGGTGCACGAGCAGCCGCGAACCTGCCGTGCACATCTCGCCCATGTTGTAGAAGATCGCGCCGGCGGCAGCCTGCGCCGCGCGGTCGAGATCGGGACAATCGGGCAGCACGATGTTCGGCGACTTGCCGCCGAGTTCGAGCCACGCGCGCTTCAGGTTCGACTGCGCGGCGTACTGCATGATCAGCTTGCCGACCGCCGTCGAGCCCGTAAACGCGATGCAGTCGACGTCGCGGTGCAGCGCGAGCAGCTTGCCGGGCTCGCCCGCGCCCGGCACGACGTTGAACACGCCGGCCGGAATGCCGGCCTCGTATGCAAGCTGCGCGACGCGGATCGCGGTCAGCGGCGATTTCTCCGACGGCTTCAGCACGACGCTGTTGCCGGCCGCGAGCGCGGGGCCGAATTTCCACGCGGCCATCAGGATCGGGAAATTCCACGGCACGACGGCGGCCACCACGCCGACCGGCTCGCGCGTGACGAGACCGACGAGATGATGATCGGCCGGCGCGACTTCGCCGCCGACCTTGTCGATCGCCTCCGCAAACCATTCGACGCAGTACGCGGCGCCCGGCACGTCGACCGTCGTCGTGTCGCCGATCGGCTTGCCGGCGTCGAGCGTCTCGAGCAGCGACAGCTCGTCGAGATGCTCGCGCATCAGCGCGGCCCAGCGCAGCAGCACGGCCTTGCGCGCACGCGGGTTCAGCCCGGCCCACACGCCTGCGTCGAACGCGCGGCGCGCGGCCGCGACGGCCGCATTCACGTCGGCTTCGCCGCAATCGGCGACCTTCGCGAGCACGCGGCCGTCGATCGGGCTCACGCAGTCGAACGTCTTGCCGTCATGCGCGTCGCACGACGCGCCGTCGATGAATGCGCGCCCTTCGATCTTGAGCGACGCCGCCTTGTCCTGCCAGTCAGCCAAAGTCAACTTGTTCATCAGGATGCCTCAGTTTTTTGGCATTCGCGATGCGACACGCCGCTGCGCGTGAAGCGCAGGCGGCCGGCAGCGAATGCAGTGACGCGCGGTGGGAAGGTCAGAAGGTCGCCGGCGAATTGGCCGAGACGACCTCGCAGATCAGGTCCGCGCTGGGATTGCGAAAACGGTGCGGCAAACGGCTTTCGAAGTAGTAGCCGTCTCCGGGGTCGAGCAGCCACGTCGCGCCGTCGACGGTCAGCTCGAGCCGGCCCGACACGACGACACCGCCCTCGTGCCCCGCGTGCACGAGCATCTCGGGCCCCGTGTCGGCCTGCGGCTGGTAGATCTCGCGCAGGATGCACATGTTGCGGTCCTTCATGCTCGCGCCGACCAGATGAAACGCGAGCGTGTCGTTGCCGAGGTTCGGCATCTCGTCGCGGCGCGACACGACCGAGCGCGATTCGACGAGCTCGAACGTGAAGAACTCCGCGAGACTCATCGGGATGCATTCGAGCAGCTTCTTCAGCGAGCCGACCGACGGGCTCACGCGGCCCTGTTCGATCAGCGAGATCGTGCCGTTGGTCACGCCGGCCCGCTTCGCGAGTTCACGCTGCGACAGGCCATGCTTGTTGCGCACGAAACGCAGGCGCTCGGCGACTTCGGTGGACATCGATTCGGTTTCGGACACGATAAGTGCGATGACAAAGTGAAACGACGCAGTGGACAGCCGTTGAATATTCTAATCACTTTATGCCGTGCATCAGCGGGGAAAACCCTGAAAGGCGTTCGAAATAATGAACACCCTGTCGATTATTCCGTTTGCGAATCTTTTGTTCGCACTGCTCGGGAAAGCCCTGATGCAGCACCGTTAAAAAACATTTGACGCCGTTTTTGGCTCGTATATGCTGGCTCTCAGGTTAGCGTCATCAAGCATTCATAGGCAGCAAAAAACGTTATCGCAGCGCAAAAATTGATGCCCATCAATGTAAATAACGCGTAACCGGCGCCTTGATTATTTTAAACGCCCAGCGCGTCGAAACGGTCAGGTGTTCAATACTTTCAACAACCCAGTCGAGTGTAATCGTGAGAGTCCGTGGCCCTCTGGTGAGGTGGGATCGAGGCGATGTGCGAAGTTTGCGCAGCGCGGCGTCCGCTTCCGACGACGGCAGTTGCGGCTGGCATAGTCCTCGCCTGCTTCATCTGTCGATCTACACCATCCTGTCCCGTCGTTCCGTTCGGCGTCACAACGCCGTATCCGCACGCGCATTCGTCGCCGTCGATACCGACGAAGTGGCGTCGCTGCTGCCGTAGCGCCTCTCCTTTCTTTACGTCGTTCGTTTCGTCTGCCGATTCGCCAACCGCATCCTTCGTGCGGTGACGGAACGCGTTCGCGCATTCGTTGCCGCGTCGCGACTCGCAATGAAACGAACGATGGCCTGATCGTCGCGCGCAGCGCGGATCGCCACGCCATCCCGTTGCGCCCATTCACCAGCGGCCCTGCGTCTCGCGCAAGGCTGCGGGGCTGTTGCACGCCGGCGTTTCGCCACATCCGGCAAGACATCCGCAACAACCCTACGGATAACTGATTGACGTCATGGAAAGAAGGAAACCCCTCGTCGGCATCACCGCCGACCACACGCAAATCGGCGCACACGCGTCGCATACGGTCGGCGACAAATACGTCGCCGCGATCGTCGACGGCGCGCAAGCGTTCGCGATGGTGCTGCCCGCGCTCGGCGAGCGCCAGTCGGTCGACGACGTACTCGACGCGGTCGACGGCCTGCTGTTTACCGGCAGCTACTCGAACGTCGAGCCGCACCTGTACGGCGGCGAACCGAGCGCGCCCGGCACGAAGCACGACCCGGCCCGCGACGCGACCACGCTGCCGCTCCTGCGCGCGGCGATCGCCGCGGGCGTGCCCGTGCTGGCCGTCTGCCGCGGCTTCCAGGAGCTGAACGTCGTCTGCGGCGGCACGCTGCACCAGCGCGTGCATGACGTGCAGGGCTTCGCCGATCACCGCGAGGACGACGACGCGCCGATGGACACGCAGTACGGCCCCGCGCACGTCGTGCGCCTGACGCCCGGCGGCAAGCTGCACACGCTCGCCGGCGGCCGCGACGAAGTGCACGTGAACTCGCTGCACAAGCAGGGCATCGCACAGCTCGGCTCCGGCCTCGCCGTCGAGGCCGTCGCGCCGGACGGGCTGATCGAAGCCGTGAGCGTCGTCGATGCACCGGCCTTCGCCCTCGCCGTGCAGTGGCATCCGGAATGGCGCCATGCGCAGGACCCGCTGTCGAGCGCGATCTTCCGCGCCTTCGGCGATGCCTGCCGCGCCCGCCGCAGTGCCCGCACGCGCGCCATGGCCGCCGCCGCGCTCGCCTGAGCGCGCCGACCCAAACCAACGAGAACAGACATGCAAGACATCGAAGATTTTCTGAAGCAGCACCGGATCACTGAAGTCGAAGCGATCATTCCCGACATGGCCGGCATCGCGCGCGGCAAGATCACGCCGCGCAACAAGTTCACGTCCGGCGAATCGATGCGGCTGCCGCAGGCCGTGATGGTGCAGACCGTTACCGGCGAATATCCGGAAGACGGCTCGCTGACCGGCGTAACCGACCCCGACATGGTGTGCGTGCCCGACGCGTCGACGATCCGCCTGATCCCGTGGGCCATCGACCCGACCGCGCAGGTGATCCACGACTGCGTGCACTTCGACGGCTCGCCGGTCGAGATCTCGCCGCGCTACGTGCTGCGCCGCGTGCTCGACCTGTACAAGGCAAAGGGCTGGAAGCCCGTGGTGGCACCGGAACTCGAGTTCTACCTGGTCGACATGAACAAGGACCCCGACCTGCCGCTGCGTCCGCCGGTCGGCCGTACGGGCCGCCCCGAAACGGGCCGCCAGTCGTATTCGATCGAGGCCGTCAACGAGTTCGACCCGCTGTTCGAGGACATCTACGAGTACTGCGAAGCGCAGAACCTCGACATCGACACGCTGATCCACGAAGTCGGCGCCGCGCAGATGGAGATCAACTTCATGCACGGCGACGCGCTGTCGCTGGCCGACCAGGTGTTCCTGTTCAAGCGCACGGTGCGCGAGGCCGCGCTGCGCCACAACATGTACGCGACGTTCATGGCCAAGCCGATGGAAGACGAGCCGGGTTCGGCGATGCACGTGCACCAGAGCATCGTCGACGAGGAAACGGGCCAGAACCTGTTCACGTCGCCGGAAACGGGCGGCGCGACGTCGATGTTCTACAACTTCCTCGCGGGGCTGCAGAAGTACACGCCGGCACTGATGCCGATCTTCGCGCCGTACATCAACTCGTACCGCCGCCTGTCGCGCTTCATGGCCGCGCCGATCAACGTGCAGTGGGGCTACGACAACCGCACGGTCGGCTTCCGCATTCCGCACTCGGGCCCGTCGGCACGCCGCATCGAGAACCGCATTCCGGGCGTCGACTGCAACCCGTACCTCGCGCTCGCCGCGACGCTCGCAGCCGGCTATCTCGGCATGACGCAGCGCCTGGAGCCGACCGAGCCGCTCGTCAGCGACGGCTACGATCTGCCGTACCAGCTGCCGCGCAACCTCGAGGAAGGGCTGACGCTGATGGCCGCGTGCGAGCCGCTCGGCGAGATCCTCGGCCACAAGTTCCTGAAGGCGTATTTCGCGCTGAAGGAAACCGAATACGAAGCGTTCTTCCGCGTGATCAGCTCGTGGGAACGCCGCCATCTGCTGCTGCACGTCTGAGCGTGCACCCGACCGAATACGGAATCACGGAGGAAACATGACTTACCGCAACGAATCTGCCTGGGTCCAGCCGGCCGCACCGAGCGCCACGGCCGCTGCGCCGCGCGCGACGCAGGCGCGCACGACCGCCGAATACCGCGCGCTCGACGCCGCGCATCACATCCACCCGTTCTCCGACATGGGCGCGCTGAACCGCGCGGGCAGCCGCGTGATCGTGAAGGCCGACGGTGTCTACCTGTGGGACTCGGACGGCAACAAGGTGATCGACGGGATGGCCGGCCTGTGGTGCGTGAACGTCGGCTACGGCCGCAAGGAACTCGCCGACGCCGCGTATCGCCAGATCCAGGAACTGCCGTTCTACAACACGTTCTTCAAGACCACGCACCCGCCGGTGATCGAGCTTTCCGCAATGCTCGCGGAAGTCACGCCGAAGGGCTTCAACCACTTCTTCTACTGCAACAGCGGCTCGGAAGGCAACGACACCGTGCTGCGCCTCGTGCACCAGTACTGGCGCGTGCAGGGCCAGCCGCAGAAGAAATACGTGATCTCGCGCAAGAACGGCTATCACGGCTCGACGATCGCCGGCGGCACGCTCGGCGGGATGGGCTACATGCACGAGCAGATGCCGTCGAAGGTCGAGAACATCGTCCACATCGACCAGCCGTATTTCTTCGGTGAAGCGGCGGCCGGGGAAACGCCGGAAGCGTTCGGCCTGGCCCGCGCGCAGCAGCTCGAAGCGAAGATCCTCGAACTCGGCGCGGAGAACGTCGCGGCGTTCATCGGCGAGCCCTTCCAGGGCGCGGGCGGCGTGATCTTCCCGCCGTCGACTTACTGGCCGGAAATCCAGCGGATCTGCCGCAAGTACGACATCCTGCTCGTGGCCGACGAAGTGATCGGCGGCTTCGGCCGTACCGGCGAATGGTTCGCACACCAGCATTTCGGCTTCGAGCCGGACCTGATCACGATGGCGAAGGGCCTCACGTCGGGCTACGTGCCGATGGGTGCCGTCGGCATTCACGAACGCGTGGCGCGGCCGATCATCGACAACGGCGAATTCAACCACGGCCTCACGTACTCGGGCCACCCGGTCGCGGCGGCCGTCGCGGTCGCAAACCTGAAGCTGCTGCGCGACGAAGGGATCGTCGAACGCGTGAAGAACGACACGGGCCCGTACTTCCAGGCCCTGATGCGCGAAACCTTCGCGCGTCACCCGATCGTCGGCGAGGTGCATGGCCACGGCCTCGTCGCGAGCCTGCAGCTCGCCGAAGCGCCGGCCGAACGCCGCCGCTTCGCGAACGGCGGCGACGTCGGCACGATCTGCCGCGACTTCTGCTTCAACGGCAACCTGATCATGCGCGCGACCGGCGACCGGATGCTGCTGTCGCCGCCGCTCGTGATCTCGCGTCCGGAAATTGATGAACTCGTATCGAAGGCGAAAAAAGCAGTCGATGCAACCGCCCAGCAACTGGGTATTTCGTAACGGTTTTGCCTATAGGCGTGCGGCGGGCGCCGCACGCCGCCATTACCAGGGGAATTCCACCATGCGTGCCTGCTTTCTTCGCCAAGCCTGTTCTGTTGCCGCCCTTGCCGCCGCGGCAGCGTTCACGTCGGTCGCCAGCCCATCGGCGCATGCCGCCGATGAGCTGAACGTCTACAACTGGTCCGACTACATCGCACCGGACACGATCCCGAACTTCCAGAAACAGACGGGCATCCACGTCAAGTACGACAACTACGACAGCGACGACACGCTTCAGGCGAAGCTGCTTGCCGGCAGTTCGGGCTACGACATCGTCGTGCCGACGTCGAACTACATGGCCAAGCAGATCCAGGCCGGCGTGTATCAGAAGCTCGACAAGTCGAAGCTGCCGAACCTCGCGAACCTCGACCCGCTGCTGATGAAGATGATCTCGGATGCCGATCCGGGCAACCAGTACGGCGTGCCCTGGGCCTACGGCACGGACGGCATCGGCTACAACGCGCAGGCGGTGAAGAAGGCACTCGGCGACAAGGCGCCGGTCGACAGCTGGGCGCTGGTGTTCGACCCGGCCAACATGGAAAAGCTGAAAGGCTGCGGCGTATCGTTCCTCGACCAGGCCGTCGACGTGTTCGCCGCCACGCTGCAATACATGGGCAAGGATCCGAACAGCAAGAACCCCGGCGATTACCAGGCTGCCTTCGAAGTCCTGAAGAAAGTCCGCCCGTACATCACCCAGTTCAACTCGTCCGGCTACATCAACGACCTCGCGAACAACGACGTGTGCGTCGTGGTCGGCTGGTCGGGCGACGTCGGCATCGCGCACCGTCGCTCGTCCGAAGCGAAGCGTTCGTACGACATCAAGTTCTCGAACCCGAAGGAAGGCGGCCTGCTGTGGTTCGACGTGATGGTGATCCCGAAGGATGCACCGCACCCCGAGGCCGCACTGAAGTGGATCAACTACGTGTCCGATCCGAAGGTCAACGCGGCGATCACCAACACGGTGTTCTACCCGACCGCGAACAAGGCCGCGCACCAGTTCGTCACGCCGGCCGTCGCGCAGGACCCGACCGTCTACCCGCCTGAAGACGTGCTGAAGAAGATGGTGCTGATGAAGCCGATGCCGGCCGACATCCTGCGCCTCGAAAACCGCCTGTGGGCCCAACTGAAGACCGGCCACTGATCGCCCTGCATTCCGGCGGCGCAGGCATCGCTGGACGCCTGCCCGCCTGAGATCCGCGGACCTCCGTCCGCCCGCGCGCGCCGCGCGCACTGTTCCATCCGGCACGAGCCGTCGCCCGTGAGTCGCGTCATGCGCCTCGCGCGGGGACGCTCACGCCTGCAATCCGTGAAGAACGAATGGTGAATCCCATGCAATCGATACCCTCTTCCGCTGCTGCACGACAGACCCAACCGGCCCCCGCGGCCCGTACGCAAAACGACGCCTTCGTCCGCATCGAAAACGTCGTGAAAAAATTCGGCGACAGCACGGCTGTCGACAACGTGAACTTGACGATCGCGAAAAACGAGCTGTTCGCGCTGCTCGGCAGCTCGGGCTGCGGCAAGTCGACGTTGCTGCGCATGCTCGCCGGGCTCGAGACGGCCACCTCCGGCAAGATCTTCGTCGACGGCGAGGACCTCGCATCGCTGCCGCCGTACCGCCGCCCGGTGAACATGATGTTCCAGTCGTACGCGCTGTTCCCGCACATGACGGTCGAATCGAACGTCGCATTCGGCCTGAAGCAGGAAGGCACGCCGAAGAACGAGATCAAGGAGCGCGTGGCCGACGCGCTCGCGCTCGTGCAGATGAGCAAGTACGCACAGCGCAAGCCGCATCAACTCTCCGGCGGCCAGCAGCAGCGTGTCGCGCTCGCCCGTTCGCTGGTCAAGCGCCCGAAGCTCCTGCTGCTCGACGAGCCGATGTCCGCGCTCGACAAGAAGATCCGCCAGAAGACCCAGCTCGAACTCGTGAACATCATCGAGAAGGTCGACGTGACCTGCGTGATGGTCACGCACGACCAGGAAGAGGCGATGACGATGGCCAGCCGCCTCGCGGTGATGAGCGAAGGCAAGATCGTGCAGATCGGCGCGCCGGGCGAGGTGTACGAGTTCCCGAACAGCCGCTTCTCGGCCGAATTCATCGGCTCGACCAACCTGTTCGAAGGGCGCGTGGTCGAAGACGAGCCCGATCACATCTTCGTCGAAAGCGACGACCTCGAGGCGCGCATGTATGTGAGCCACGGCGTCACGGGCCCGCTCGGCATGCCCGTCGGCATCTCGGTGCGCCCGGAACGCATTCACGTGTCACGTGAGAAGCCGGGCTCGAAACACAACTGGGCGCGCGGCGTCGTGACCGACATCGCGTACATGGGCAGCTACTCGCTGTATCACGTGCGCCTGCCCAGCGGCAAGACGGTCGTGTCGAACCTGTCGAGCTCGCACTTGATGAACGACAACGCACCGGCGTGGAACGACGACGTGTTCGTGTCGTGGTCGCCGGCCAGCGGCGTCGTGCTGACGCAGTGAGGACGCCACGATGAGAACCTCCGCTTCCACTCCGTCCGCGCCGGTATCGTCCGGCGCAGCAAGCACCGGCGCCGGCCGCGCCCGCCCGGGCCGCTTCGCGATGCTGCAGCGCTTCCTGCCGTCGGGCCGCAGCGTCGCGATCGGCGTGCCGTTCGTGTGGCTTGCCGTGTTCTTCGCGCTGCCGTTCGTGCTGGTGCTGAAGATCAGCTTCGCCGACCAGGTGATGGGCATCCCGCCGTACACATCGCTCGTCGAGATCAAGGACGGCGTCGTGCATTTCGCGCTGCAGATGTCGCACTACGCGTTCCTGCTGCAGGACGACCTGTACATCGCGACCTACCTCAGCTCGCTGAAGATGGCCGCCGTGTCGACGGTGCTGTGCCTGCTGATCGGCTATCCGATGGCGTACTACATCGCACGCTCGGAACCGAACCGCCGCAACGTGCTGATGATGGCCGTGATGCTGCCGTTCTGGACGTCGTTCCTGATCCGCGTGTACGCATGGATCGGCATCCTGAAGGATGACGGCCTGCTGAACCATACGCTGATCGCGCTCGGCATCATCCACACGCCGCTGCGCCTCTATCACAGCGACGCGGGCGTCTACATCGGGATGGTCTATTCGTACCTGCCGTTCATGGTGATGCCGCTGTACGCGCACCTCGTGAAGATGGACCTCACGCTGCTCGAAGCCGCGTACGACCTGGGCGCCAAGCCGTGGGTCGCGTTCACGCGGATCACGCTGCCGCTGTCGAAGAACGGGATCATCGCCGGCAGCCTGCTGGTGTTCATCCCGGCGGTGGGCGAGTACGTGATTCCGGAACTGCTCGGCGGCGCCGACACGCTGATGATCGGCCGCGTGATGTGGGATGAATTCTTCAACAACATGGACTGGCCGATGGCGTCCGCGGTGACGGTCGCGATGGTGATGCTGCTGCTGGTGCCGATGGCGCTGTTCCAGTACTACCAGGTCAAGGAACTGGAGGATGCGAAATGATCAAGCCGAGCAAACCGCTGTCGACGGGCGTTCTCGCCTTCGGCTTCCTGTTCCTGTACATCCCGATCATCAGCCTGGTCGTGTACTCGTTCAACGAGTCGAAGCTGGTGACGGTGTGGTCGGGCTTCTCGCTGAAGTGGTACTCGGCGCTGCTGGACGACGACGAGCTGCTGACCGCCGCGTGGCTGTCGCTGAAGATCGGTCTCTTGACGGCCACGGCGTCGGTCGTGATCGGCACATGGGCGGGCTTCGTGCTCGCGCGCTTCGGCCGCTTCAAGGGTTTCACGCTGTACACGGGGATGATCAACGCGCCGCTGGTGATTCCGGAAGTGATCCAGGGCATCTCGCTGCTGTTGCTGTTCGTTGCGCTGGAGCAGATGTTCGGCTGGCCGAAGGGGCGCGGGATGCTGACGATCTGGATCGGCCACGTGATGCTGTGCGTGTCGTACGTGGCGATCATCGTGCAGTCGCGCGTGAAGGAGATGAACAAGTCGCTGGAAGAGGCCGCGCTGGATCTCGGCGCGACACCGCTGAAGGTGTTCTTCGTGGTGACGCTGCCGCTGATCTCGCAGGCGTTGCTGTCGGGGTGGCTGCTGTCGTTCACGCTGTCGATCGACGACCTGGTGCTGTCGGCGTTCCTGTCGGGGCCGGGCTCGACGACGCTGCCGCTGGTGGTGTTCTCGCGCGTGCGGCTGGGGCTGAACCCGGAGATGAACGCACTGGCGACGCTGTTCATCACGGCGGTGACGATCGGCGTGATCGTCGTGAACCGGATGATGATCGCGCGCGAACGGCGCCGCATCGCCGACATGAAGGCGGCGTTCGCGGTGGCGTGACGCCCCGCCTCCCGCTTCAAGGATAACAAGCACTGCAGACAAGCAAGACGCGCTGCCCCAGGGGGGGCGCGCGATTCGATCCCGATTTGACAGGCGCACGACAAGGAGAATCCGCAATGAAGAAGAAACTGATCTGCCTGCTGGTGGCCGGCGCGTTGCCGGGCATCGCGCTGGCCGGTTCCACATCCGCCGAGATCAAGGCGCTGCAGGCGCAGGTCGCGGCGCTGCAGAAACAGATGAAGGCGATGCAGGCGCAGCTCGCCGCGAAGCCGGGCAGCACGGCAGTCGCGACGTCCGGCGCGGGCGCCGGTACGGCCGGCGGCGGCAAGGCCGTCATCGTGGCCGCCGATCCGGGCTCGCCGGATTACGGCCGTGCGCAGGCCGCGCTGACCAACGACGAGGTCAGCGAAATGAAGCAGCAGATCGCGAACCAGCAGCTGAAGGTCGACTCGCTGACGGACGCGGCCAACACGGGCCCGCTCGCCGGCCTGTCGGTAACGGGCTACATCGACCCGACCTACATGTACAACCGCGCGGCCGGCACGTCGTCGTTCCTGTTCGCGAACCACGAGAACGCGTACAACTACTTCAACAGCACGTTCGGCGATCTGTACCTCGACATCAAGAAGACCTTCGGTGTCGGCCCGATGGCGCCGTCGGCGGAAATCACGCTGATGCCGAACCGCGGCAACGGCATCACGCTGCTGCAGAACTCGCGCGGCTCGATCACCGACAACCTGCTGAACACCGCGGTCATCAACGTGCCGATCACCGCCGAAACGACGCTGGTCGCCGGCCTGATCCCGAGCTTCGGCGGCTACGAGGTGCAGCAGTCGAACCAGATGCTCACGCTCACGCACAACCTGCTGTACGATTTCTCGGATCCGGGCAGCTACGTCGGGATCGGCGCGAACTACACGAAGGGCAACTGGGCGTGGAAGTTCTTCCTCGGCAACGAGCAGTACCGCACGTACGGTTCGGTCACGACGACGGGCACCAACGCGCTCGGCGATCCGATCACCACCAGCAACAGGGTGCCGACCTTCACCGCGCGCGCGGACTACACGTGGTCGAGCGCACTCGATCTCGGCGGTTCGTTCAACATCGGCCGCCAGACGCTCTCGAGCGCGATCGATGCGAACGGCGTCGTGCACTACGGCCCGGGCGGGGCGGCACCGAGCGCATACGGTTCGTTCTTCTTCGGCGAGCTCGACGCGACCTACACGCTCGCCGATATTCAGTACAACGCGGAAGTCGACTACGGCCGTCAGCAGCATGCGGCGTTCAACGGCGGGCTCGCGCAGTGGTACGGCCTGTCGCTGCTCGCGCACCGCAAGTTCAACGCGCCGGTGGTCGGCCGCATGGGCGTGACGCTGCGCTACGACCTGCTCGCCAACTCGAAGAACGGCGGCGGCGGTGGCGGCATCGCGCTAAACGGCAACGGGATGGATCCGAGCAACGGCTTCGGCGTCGACGCGGACTGCCTCGCGATGTCGAAGGCCGGTGGCGGCCTGGGCTTCGAGTGCAAGGGGGCCGTGCGCCAGGATGTCGCGCTCGACCTGCTGTTCTACCCGACCCAGCAAATCACCGTGAAGGTCGAATACCGCCACGACTGGGCGAACAACAAGGTGTTCCTGCGCAACGACGGATCGTACGGCAAGTCCAACGACCTGCTCGCGACGCAGTTCATCTATTCGTTCTGACGCAGCCCGCGCGGGACGCCGTGCCGCGCGCACGGCGTCCCGCGCCGTTTTTACCGGCCGGATGACGGTGCGCCACACGCCGCCGCCGGCCGCAACGAGGGAGTCGTTTTCATGACGCAGTCTTTCACCCGCCGCGCCGATGCGCTCGCGCGCGACTCGTACTACGAAGCGACGGCTGTGCGCCCCGCCGTGGACGATCCCGCGCTCGACGGGACGATCGACGTCGACGTCTGCGTGATCGGCGCCGGCTTCGCGGGCCTGTCGACGGCGCTCGACTGCCGCGCACGCGGGCTGTCCGTCGCGGTGATCGACGCGCACCGTCCCGGCTGGGGCGCGTCGGGCCGCAACGGCGGCCAGGCGATCACCGGCTTCGCGAAGGACGAGGAGATCGAGCGTCAGCTCGGCGCCGACGGCGCGCGCGCCGCGTGGTCGCTGTCGCTCGACGGCGTCACGCTGATCGCCGAACGTATCGCGCGCTACGGGATCGACTGCGACTTCACGCGCGGCTACCTGACGGTCGCGACGAAACCCCGCCGCATCGACGACCTCCACGCGTGGATGGATGCCGCGACCCGGCGCTGGGGCCATCCGTCGCTTTCATGGCTGGACACCGGCGAGATCCGCGCGCGCATCGCGTCGACGCGCTATCTCGCGGGGGTCTACGATCCGCTGTCGGGCCACCTGCATCCGCTCAAGTACTGCCTCGGCCTCGCCGAGGCCGCCCGGCGCGAGGGTGTCGCGCTGTATGCGCATACGCCCGCGCTCGACGTCGTGCGCGGTGCGCGGCCCGTCGTGCGCACGCCGTCGGGCGACGTGCGCTGCCGGTTCGTCGTGTCGTGCTGCAACGCGGGCCCCGGCGGCGTGCTGCCGGCCGCGACAGCCGCGCGCATCGCGCCGATCGCGTCGTACATCATCGCGACCGAGCCGCTCGGCCAGGCGCGCGCCGACGCGCTGATCGCGCAGCGCGAAGCCGTGTGCGACAACAACTTCTTCCTCGATTACTTCCGGCTGTCGGCCGACCACCGGATGCTGTTCGGCGGCCGCGCGAATTCGGCCGGCGCGTCGCCCGCCACGCTCGCCGAAACGATCCGGCGGCGCATGGCCGGCGTGTTCCCGCAGCTCGGCGACGTGCGCGTCGACCACGCGTGGGGCGGCTTCGTCGACGTCACGCGCAACCGCGCGCCGGATTTCGGCGCACTCGATCCGAACTTCTTCTACGTCCAGGGTTTCAGCGGTCATGGCGTCGCGCTCACCGGCATCGCCGGGCGCGCGGTCGCCGGCGCGATCGCGGGCGACACGCGCGCATTCGACCTGTTCGCGCGCATGCGTCACCGGCGCTTCCCCGGCGGCGACGCATGGCGGCAACCCGCGCTCGAACTCGGGATGCTGTACCACCGCGTGCGCGAGCTGTTCTGAGCCCAACTTCACCGTTCTCCTGATCATGCAGACATTCGCCAACCAGCCGCACGTCGCGTCCTACTACGCGGCGACTGCCAACGATACGACCCGCCACGCGCCGCTCGCCGGCACGATCGATGCCGACGTGTGCGTGATCGGCGCGGGCCTCACGGGCCTGTCCGCCGCGCTCAACCTCGCCGAGCGCGGCCATTCGGTGACCGTGCTCGAGGCGTCGCGGGTCGGATGGGCGGCAAGCGGCCGCAACGGCGGCCAGCTGATCGGCGGGTTCGCGTGCGACATCGACACGTTCGGGCAATTCATGCCGGAAGGCGACGTGAAGCGCATCTGGGACATGGGGCTCGAAACGCTGGCGCTCGTGAAATCGCGGATCGCGCAGCACGACATCGACTGCGCGCTGGTGCCCGGCTACCTGACCGCCGCGAACACCGAGCGCGACGCCGACGCGCTGAAACGCTGGCGCGACGAAGCCGCGAAGCGCTTCGGCTACGACCGCTTCCACTTCGTCGAAGACGACGAACTCGGCGACTACGTGCAGTCCGAGCGCTATTGCGGCGGCCTGTACGACCCGGACAGCGGCCACCTCCATCCGCTCAACTACACGCTCGGCCTCGCCCGCGCGGCGACCGATGCGGGCGTGCGGATCCACGAGGACAGCTGCGTGACACGCGTGCGCGACGTCGCGGGCGGCCATGTCGTCGAGACGAGCGGCGGCAACGTGCGCGCGCGCTTCGTCGTGCTCGCATGCAACACCTTCGTCGGCACGCTCGCGCCCGCACTGTCGAAGAAGATCATGCCGGTCGGCACCTACGTGATCGCGACCGAGCCGCTCGGCGACGCGCGCGCCGCCGCGCTGATGCCCGCGCGCGCGGCGATCTGCGACAGCCGCTTCGTGCTCGACTATTTCCGGCCGGCACCCGACACGCGGCTCGTGTGGGGCGGCAAGGTCAGCTATTCGACACGGGAGCCGCGCGATCTCGCGGCGGCGATGCGCGCGGACATGCTGAAGACGTTCCCGCAGCTCGCGGACGTGAAGGTCGACTACGCCTGGGGCGGCTTCGTCGACATCACGATGAATCGCGCACCGCACTTCGGCCGCATCGCGCCGACGATGTACTTCGCGCAGGGGTTCTCGGGGCACGGCGTGAACACGACCGCGCTCGCGGGCAAGCTGATCGCCGAAGCGATCAACGGACAGGCGAGCCGCTTCGACCTGTTCGACAAGATCCGCCATCGCGACTTCCCGGGCGGCGAGGCATTGCGCACGCCGGCGCTGGTGCTCGCGATGAGCTGGTACCGGCTGCTCGACGCATTCGGCGTGCATTGAGCGGCGGCGTACGCGCCGCTTTTCCGGCCCGCCACCCACGCAAAAGGCCGCGCATCCGCGCGGCCTTTTTTTGCTTCAACGGCGCGCAGCGGCGTCCGTCAAGCGTTGCCCGTCAGTCGGTGCCGTACTTCGGCGAGTGCGGGCCGTACAGCAGGCCGGTCGGCGGCCCTGCCGTCAGCAGCCGCCCGCTCGTGAACGCGGCGACGTCGTGGCTCTGGTCCATCAGCGTGTTCGCGATCTGCTTGACCGCCGCCACCACGAGCATGCCGATCAGGCCGCCGCCGCCGCTGTTGCCGCCTTCGTCGCTCGCGGCGCTGGCGTGGCCCTGCCACAGCACGTCGCCGGTGCGCAGGTCGACGAGCTTGGTCGACGCGGACACGACCGTCGCGCTCGCGATGATCCGGTACACGGTGCCGTACTGCGACACCTTCGTGTACAGCGCGGCGTCCGCGCCGAAGATCTCGCGCAGCTTCGCGGGCGGCGTCTCCTGGATCTCGGCTGCATTGGTCAGGCCGTTCTGCTTGAAGGTTTCGTCCATCACCGCGACCGGCACCACGTAATAGCCGGACTCGGCGAGCGGCAGCGTCATCTGCGACAGCATCCCGTAGGTCGCGCCGACCTCGGAGGTTTCGTTGACCGGCGGCAGCACGAGGATCGAGCGCGGCTGGCTCTTCTTGAATGCCGTGTAGTCGGGGCGTTTCACCGGCTGCGCGCACGCGCTCAGCAGCGCGACGAGCGACAGCACGGACATCAGCTTGAATGAGAGAGACTTGAACATGGCGGGCGCGTCACTGTTTGGCGGTGGTCGGATCGGCATTTTTCTGGCCGGCGATCGTCTGGCCGGCACCCTTCTGCACGGCGGCCTTCGGATCCGCCGCTTTCGGCGCGCCGGTTTTCTTCTTCAGCAGGAAATCCATGTAGGTCGAGGATTCCGGGAACAGCTGCTTCTCGGCCTGCAGTTCCTGTTCAGCCTGCTGTTCGCTGCCGACGCTCGCGTACAGCATCCCCAGATGCGCATGGAATCCCGGCGGCGGCGTATGGCCCTTCCCGCGGATCTCCTGCAGCGCCTTTTCGAGCGCGTCGATCTGCTCCTGCGGCGACTTCTGCCCCTTGAAGTACTCGTACACCTGCGGCTGATAGCCGGTCCACTGATACAGCGGCGGCGTCGAGCTCGCGCAGCCCGCGAGCAGCAATGCGGCGGCCGTCGCCGGCAGCCAGTTACCCCGTTTCATGGTCTCTTCTCTTTTGATGTCATGGTGATTCGATCGCCTGCGGCGCCGGCCCCGGCGCGCGCGGCGTTTACGGCGCGGTCTTCAGTGCGCCGGCGTCAACCTGCTCGGTGAGATGGTTCACGGCTTCCTGGATCGCGAGATCGAGCACCTTGCCGTTCAGCGTCGAGTCGTAGCCGGCGGTGCCGCCGAAGCCGATCACTTCGCGGTTCGACAGGCTGAACTCGCCCGCGCCCTGGCTCGATGCGACGACTTCCGACGTCGTCGTGTCGACGATGTTCAGGTTGACCTTCGCGTACGCGACCTGCGTCTTGCCACGGCCGAGAATGCCGAACAGTTGGTGATCGCCGACGTCCTTGCGGCCGAACTCGGTCACGTCGCCCGTGACCACGTAGTTCGCGCCCTTCACGGCCTGCGCCTTCTTCATGAAGCCCGCTTCCTGCTTGATCTCGTCGAGGTTCTCGCGATCGAGCACGTTGAAGCGGCGGCTCTGTTGAAGGCGCGTGACGAGGATCGTCTTCGCCTGCCCGCCGAGGCGGTCGATGCCGTCCGAGAAGATGCCGCGCATGTAGCTCGAGCGGTTGTCGAACTTGCCGACCGCGATCGCGACGGGCTTGCCCGCATACGGCTTCTGCGCGCTGCTGACGGCCGGCACGTCAAGCGTGCGCGACGATTCGGTCGCGCAGCCGGACAGCGCTGCGACGACCGCAGCCGCCATGAGGACGGTACGTCGTGTCTGAATGTTCACTGCTGGTCTCCTTGCATGGAAAGATGGCCCGGTGCGGGCACGCCGGCTCGCGGACGAACCGGCAGTCGAATCGGCTACGGTACGAACATGCGTGCAAGCATCGGTGCGATGCACGCGTACGCATTCATCGCCAGGCAGGCGATCGCGGTAGGTAATGGGCGGGTGCGTGCAACGGACGTGTTGCAACACGAAGTCGATGCGGATGGGCAACGCGATACGCGACGGGCTCGCGTGCGTGCGTTACTTGTTGATTCTGGTAACTGCGCTGTTGATCGCGCATGATCGGCCCCGAATATGATTTTTCGCGATCATATCAAGCCTGTTTATCGAGACGAGGTGTCTTGATAAAAATTGACGATTTTCTTGCTGATGTGAACGGCGCCGTCGAATCCGCCCCAAACCCTTGCCGGGCAATGATTCTCCAGCATCTGAACCGAGCACCTTGATTATCTTTTTTTGCGGCGGCGCATCGATCGCTGGCCCGACAATATTGAGATATATCGCTTTCGGCATCTCCCCGCATTGCCAATATATTGAAAACAATCATCGGAAATAATCGGGCTTTGCTACGCCGACAAATCGCTCGTCGGCCCATTCCCGATCCGGCAATCCGGCGCACATTCGACGCACGCGCGCGCAGGCACGCGCGTGCCAGCTCCCGCTAGTCGGCCACCTTCTGCCGCATCGTCACGAACTCCTCGGCAGCAGTCGGATGGATGCCGATCGTGTCGTCGAACTGCGCCTTCGTCGCACCCGCGCGAATCGCGATCGCGATGCCCTGGATGATCTCGCCCGCATCGCGGCCGACCATGTGCGCGCCGACCACGCGCTGGCTGTCGCGCGCGACGACCAGCTTCATCAGCGTACGCTCGTCGCGGCCCGACAGCGTATGACGCAGCGCCTTGAACGACGTGCGGTAGATGTCGACGTCACCGTCGTACAGGTCGCGCGCGGTCGACTCGGTGAGGCCGACCGTCGCGACTTCGGGCTGGCTGAACACCGCCGACGGCACCCATTCGTGATCGGCCGCGACGCGCGATCCGCCAAACAGCGTGCGGGCGAGCAGCCCGCCGTCGCGCGTCGCCACCGGCGTGAGCTGCGGCCGCGACGTGACGTCGCCGATCGCATGGATCGACGGCACCGACGTCGCCGAATACGCATCGACGGCGATCGCGCCGCGCGCGTCGAGCATCACGCCGGCCTGTTCGAGCCCGAGCCCGTCGACGTTCGGCACGCGGCCGGTCGCATAAAGCACTTCGTCGTACGGCCCGTGCCGCGCATCGCCGACGCGCACGGTCAACGTGCCGTCGTCCGCGCGCTCGATCGACTCGACCACCGAGCGCGCGTGGATCGCGACACCCTGCTTCGTCATCTCGTCGGTCAGGAACTGACGCACGTCGTCGTCGAAGCCGCGCAGGATCTTCTCGCCGCGATAGAACAGGTCGACGTGGCTGCCGAAGCCGTTGAAGATGCCTGCGAACTCGACCGCGATATAGCCGCCGCCGACCACCGCGATGCGTTTGGGCAGCGCGGCAAGCGACAGCGCCTCGCGCGACGAGATCGCATGCTCGATGCCGGGCCGCGCCGGCAGCGACGGGCGCGAGCCGGTCGCGATCGCGATGTGGCGTGCGCGGATCGTGCGATCGCCGATCGCGACCGTGTGCGCATCGACGAACGTCGCGCGCCCCGCGTGCATCTCGACGCCCGATTGCCGCAGCAGGTTGATGTAGATGTCACTCAGCCGGTTGATCTCGCGATCCTTCGCGGCGATCAGCGCGGGCCAGTCGAGCGTGCCGGCGCCGAAGGTCCAGCCGAAACCCTTCGCGTCCTCAGCTTCGTGCGGGTAGTGCGATGCGTAGACGAGCAGCTTCTTCGGAATGCAGCCGCGCAGCACGCAGGTGCCGCCGATCTGCTCTTCTTCCGCTATGCCGACACGCGCGCCGTATGACGCGGACATGCGCGCGAGCCGCACGCCGCCCGAGCCGGCCCCGATGACGAACAGGTCGTAGTCGAAATCCATCGCATTCCCTCATCGCAGTTCGGATGAAGGCACGATAGCAAGATTCCGGAATTCTTGCGGCGCACGGTGCAGCCATGCGCGCGCCCAATAAAAAACGGCGAGAGACATTGCCTCTCGCCGGTCAAACCGGCTACCGGGTGTGCCATGCGTCACCGATCGACCGCATGCCCGACCTGCCGGCTGCGCGGCACCGGTCCGCCCGGGCGCGCGAAGGGCGCGCCCACGGCCGGACCAGCCGCCATGCTCATGCCTGCGACGTGTCGCTGCCGTCCGTCGCCTGCGTGTCGTCTGCCTGCTGCGGCTGCTCTTCCTTCTTCTCGAGCAAGCCTTCGATCGCCTCCGCACCCTTGAAGCCGGCGACGGCGGCGGCCGCCTTGGTCAGCAGGCCCGCATCCGGATCCAGCTTTTCCGCGCCTTCGACAGCTGCGACTGCGCCAGCGATTTCACCCACGGTGTTCAGGATACCCATCGTCATCCCCTTTCAAGAAAATCGTGAGCGCATCGTCCCACGAAAAAAACCGGCGGACCGCGATTGTCATCACCGGATACACAAGTTACGCACCTGGCCGGCCGCACTCGCCGAGCGCGACCGGAACGACGCACGCGCGCGCCTGGCGGCACGCAACGGGCGATGCACGCAGCGTAGCGGAAAGCCTTCGCGCGCACTGTAAAAGTATGTTCTGGATTGCCGACGGATCCCTTACGGCGCGGGGGTCTCGTGATGAAGCATTTGCCGAATAGTCGTGCGCGCGTATGAAGGTCGCGTGACGAAAAAAAAGAGGCGCCTCGCGGCGCCCCTTCGATGCATGCCGGACGACTGCCGGCACATGCGTTCCGACGTTCGTCAGAAGATATTGCGCAGGCCGATCGCGATGCCGGTCTGGTTGCTGCGGCCCGGCAGCTCGACGTTCGCCGCGCCGTTCGTCTTGTTGAAGTCGACGGTGCCGTAGACTTCCGTGCGCTTGCTGAGCGCGTACTCGGCGATGCCGACGATCGCATAGCGGTTGCCGCTCGCGAGCGTGCCGTTCGTGGTCATCGCATTGCGCATGTGGTCGTAGTAGAACGCGCCCGTCAGCGTCAGCGGCGCGCTGACCTGCCAGCTCACGCCCGCGAACGGACCGTCGTCGATCCGGCCCGTACCCTTCGCGACCGGAATCGACTGCTGCGCGAGCAGGCTGTCGACGAAGCCGGTGTCGTCCTTCGAGCGCAGGTAGCCCGCGTAGATCTTCGCCTTGCTGAACGCGTACACGACGTTCGCGTGATAGATCGTCTGCTTGCGTGCCGAGTTGTCGCTGTTCTGCTGCGCGCCGGCCGCGATGCTGAGCGGACCCATCACGTACGACAGCGACACGCCCCACGCATTGCCCTTGCCGAGCGAACCCGGGATCTGGCCCGAGAAGCCGCCGGCGCCGGTCGATTCGTAGTTGGTACCGGTCGAGTACATCGCCTTCGCGGTCAGCCCGTCGAACTTGCCCGTGTACTTGATCTGGTTGTCCGCATACAGGCCGCCGCCGAGTGCGACCGGCAGCCATGCGTTTTCGAGGTAGTTACCGACCGTCAGCGGATCGTAGGTGTCCGACAGCAGGTCGAACAGCGGCGTCTTCTGGCGGCCGAGGGTCACCGTGCCGTACGGGCTCTGCAGGCCGACGTACGCCGCGCGGTTGAACAGGCGGCCGCTGTCGGCGAATCCGCCGTTCTGCAGGTTCACGCCGCTCTCGAGGTTGAACACGGCCTTCAGGCCGCCGCCGAGGTCTTCCGTGCCGTAGATGCCGAAGCGGCTGTTCGTGATCGCGCCGTTGGCCATCGACAGCAGGCCGTCGTTCTTGGCGTTGGCGTTGGTCAGGTAGCGGATGCTGGCGTCGGCGACGCCCCAGAGCGTGACCGAGCTTTGTGCTGCCGCGTACTGGCTGGCAAATGCGAGTGCGGCGCCCCCTGCGATGGCTGCGAGTCGGGTGGTCTGCTTCATGAGCTTTCCTATTTGTAGGTGTCTCCATTCATGGCCGGCCGCGTGCGCAGCCG
Organism: Burkholderia lata; assembly: GCF_902499335.1. Taxonomy (GTDB): domain Bacteria; phylum Pseudomonadota; class Gammaproteobacteria; order Burkholderiales; family Burkholderiaceae; genus Burkholderia; species Burkholderia lata_B. The sequence continues at coordinate 96,734 of NZ_CABVQK010000011.1, forward strand.
GGTGGCGATCGCTCACGTTCTTGGCGCGCGCGATGTGGGCTGAATCATATGACGAGTGCCATCGCTGAAAGAAATTGAAATGCGCGGTAACGGCGGAACTGTCGCCCGCGCACAACGCCGCGCGCGCAAGGCTTGCCCGGCGGGCGGCGGACGCCGCACGGCAGCGGCCGCTCGCGCGGCTTGCGGTACGTCAGGTCTGTAAGGATCGCGCGGCAGATGCCGCGGAAAGGACGCACGCTCGGGGCACACGCAGGGGTGCGCCCGCGGGATGCGCGGTCACGCCGCCGCCGGCCCGCCGTCGGCCGTGTGTCGGCGCCACGCACGCCGCACGATTTCCGCGAACGCGCCGACGAGCAGCAGCACGGCGCCCCACAGCGCGACCTCCGGCACGAGCCGCGTGACGAGGCCGCCGACCACCGCGCCGGCCAGGAAGCAGAAGCTGATCGTCGCGAGCAGCGCCGAGTCGTGCAGCGCGCCCGCGTCGTAGCGCGGGATCAGCCCGACGAACAGCTTCTGCGCGGCGCGGCGCAGGTTGCCGGTGGTCATCACCGACGTGTACGACAGCTCCTCGAGGTGGGTGAACGACAGCGTCTGCAGCGTCGCGACGAACGAAATGCCCGGAATCAGCCATGCGCTCGACGCGCCGACGAGGCCGCTCGCCGCGACGGCGAGAAAGGCGATCTCGACGAGCAGGCTCGTGAACGCCGTGTGCTTCATCCAGCCGCGCTGCGCGGCGAGGCCGAGCAGGTGCGCGACGAACACCGCGATCACGAAGCCGACGAGCGGCGGCACGTGATGCAGCGCCGCGGCCCATTCGCCGGCCGACAGGTTGATGCCGAGCAGCGCGACGTTGCCGGTCATCGTGTTCGCGAACACGTGGCCGTGGCCGACATACGTGTACGCGTCGAGGTAGCCGCCGGACAGCGTCAGCAACGCGGCGACAGTGAGATTGCGGCTGGCGCCGTCGAGATCCATCGAGCCTCCCGTGGTGCGCGCCGCCCGGCCGCGCGCGGCGGGCGGTGCGAAATTCAGTCCTGCCGGCCGGCGCGAACGCCGCCGGCGCTGCGCGGCCGGGCATCGCCGTGTGCCGCGCGCCAATATAATGATCGCCGTCGGGGTGCGGATTCCCGCCGCGTATCGCCGCCGGCCGGAACGTGCCCGCAGCGCAGGTTTCGCCGCCGCGGGACCGGCCGAGTATACCGGGCAGCCTGAACCCGGTTGCACCCCGGCCGCCGCCCCGCGCCTCCTCACCGAGCCTTCGAATGACCCTCGCGAAGTTCTTCCTGCGCTTCACCGTGATCCCGTTCGCCGCGATCGTGCTGGTGGCCGTCTGGGCGTTCAACCGCGAATCGGGCGAGATCGACGCGCGCCAGTACGCGGCGCTGGTGGCCGCCTATCCGTCGTTCACGCCGAAGCTGAAGCACGAGGTGGCCGACGCGTTGCGCGGCGGCAGGGTCGCGAAGGCCGACTACGGCACGATCATGCGCGATGCGCTCGAGGCCGGTTATGTGGTCGACTGGCCGGCTACGACGGACGACGTCGGCAGCGAGCGCGGCCGGCTGCTCGGGATCGTGAACAGCGACCGGCCGGCGTCGCAGTAGCGGGCGACCGCCACCGGCAACGGCCGGCGGCGTGACGGACAGCTCACTGCCCGACGCCCGTGAGCCCGATCAGCGCGCCGCCCGCGAGCAGCCACAGCGGATGGATGCGCGTGCGCCACGCGAGCACCGCGCACGCGGCCGTGATGCCCCACTGGATCGCCGTGCGGTTCGACGCCTCGGAGATCAGCACCGCGCTCGCCGCAACGAGCCCGGCCGTGACGGGCATCATCCCCTGCTGCACGTAGCGGCGCCACGGCCGGTCGCGAAAGCGCTCCCACGCGTGCAGCGCGAGCACGGTGACGATCGACGACGGCCCGAACTTCGCGAGCGATGCGACCAGCAGCCCGCTCCAGCCGGCCACGTGCCAGCCGACCAGCGACACGATCATCATGTTCGGCCCGGGCGCCGCCTGGGCCAGCGCGAACAGCGCGGTGAACTCGTGCGCGCTCATCCAGTGATGGACATCGACGACCTGCCGCTGCATCTCCGGCAGGATCGTGTTGCCGCCGCCGAATGCGAGCAGCGACAACTGGCTGAAGATCGTCGCGATGGCGATCAGCGTGTCGTTCATGGCCGGCCTCCTTGCTGCGTATCGCGCGCCGCGGCCGGCACTGGTTGCGGCGTGTCCGCGTCGCGGCGGCGCGACGCGAGCCAGATGCTGACGGGCGTCAGCACGAGCATCGCGGTCAGCAGCGGGATGCGCAGCACCGCGATCGCGACGAACGCGAGCGCCGCGATGCCGGCCGCCGCGCGCGCGTGCCGCAGCGGCTTCGCGACTTTCACGGCCATCGCGACGAGCAGCCCGGCCGCCGCCGCGGCGAGCCCCGCGAACAGGTGCTGCACGTGCGGATCGTTCTGCGTCTTCGCGTACAGCACGCCGAGCGCGACGACGACGAGCGTCGGGCCGGCAATCAGCCCGAGAATGCCGGCGAACGCGCCGGCGACGCCGCGAAAGCGCATGCCGACGGCCACCGACAGGTTGATCACGTTACCGCCCGGCAGGAACTGGCACAGCCCGAGCAGATCGGTGAATTCGTCGGCGGAGAGCCACTTGCGCTCTTCGACGATGGTGCGCCGCGCGAACGGCAGCGCGCCGCCGAACGACATGAGGCCAAGCGACAGGAAACCGGTGAACAGCTCGGCAAGGCCGACGCTGCGGGGTGACGCGGCCGGCGGCGTGGCGGCAGGCGGAGAAGCGGATTGCATGGGGTTCCTTATCAAACGGTGACCCGAGGTTACCGCCGTTCGGAATGCCGGCAAAACGATTTTATCGGCGCGCCCTTGTGATCTAGAATCACAAGCATGGCACGCGATCTCCCGCCCTTTTCCGCGCTTCGGGCCTTTGAAGCCGCGGCACGACATGAAAGCTTCAGCGCCGCAGGCGACGAGCTGCATGTGACTCACGGTGCCATCAGCCGGCAAATCGCCGGGTTCGAGGCCTGGCTCGGCAAGCCGGTGTTCCACCGCTACGGCAAGCGCGTGAAGCTCACCGACGAAGGCCGCCGCTACCTGGACACCGTGCGCGCGGCGTTCGACAGCATCGCGCTCGCGACCGAGCAGCTGCGCAACACGGGCGCGGCACGCGTGCTGCGCATCAATGCGCTGCCGACCTTCGCGATGAAATGGCTGCTGCCGCGCCTGTCGCGGTTCCAGCGCGACGTGCCGAACGTCGAGCTGAAGCTGTCGACGTCGAACGCGCCGCTCGACGCGCTCGACGGCTTCGATGTCGCGATCCGCCGCGGCCCCGGCCACTGGCCGAACTGCACGAGCGGCCACTTCCTCGACGAAAGCGTGATTCCGGTCTGCAGCCCCGCGCTGCTCAAGCGCGCGCCGATCGCCCGCGCGGACGATCTCGCGCGCCACGTGCTGCTGCATTCGGATACGCGGCCGGAAGGCTGGCGCGACTGGTTCGCGGCGGCCGGCGTGACGATGAAGGGGCGCAAGCGGCAGTCGTTCGACCACTTCTACCTGGCGCTGCAGGCGGCCGTCGACGGCCTTGGCGTCGCGCTCGGCCCGTTGCCGCTGATCGACGACGAGCTCGCGAGCGGCCGGCTGGTGATGCCGCTGGAGGGGCCGCGCATCGCGACGCGCAGCTACTGGTGGATCGCGCCGCGCGCGCCGGCGGACGATCCGCTCGTCGCGCAGTTCTGCGCGTGGCTGCAAACGCAGTCGAATGTCGGCGCGTAGCGCATCGACGTTCGACGCGGAAGATGACGCGGGCGGCAAGGCACCGCCCGCCGGCGGTTCAGACCACCGGGCCCGGTTCCTTTTCCTTGCGCAGGATCGCGTACAGGATGATCGCGCCGAACGTCGCGGTACCGATCCCGCCGAGCCCGAAGCCGCCGATCTTCAGCGAGAAGTCGCCGGCGCCGAGCACCAGCGTGACGGCCGCGACGATCAGGTTGCGGTTGTCGGAGAAGTCGACCTTGTTGACGACCCAGATCCGCGCGCCCGTCACCGCGATCAGCCCGAACACGACGATCGACACGCCGCCGAGCACCGGGCCCGGAATCGTCTGGATCACCGCACCGAACTTCGGCGAGAAGCCGAGCACGATCGCGATCAGCGCGGCGACCGCGAACACCAGCGTCGAGTAGATCCGCGTGACGGCCATCACGCCGATGTTCTCCGCGTAGGTCGTCACGCCCGTGCCGCCGACGCTGCCCGACACGATCGTCGCGAGCCCGTCGCCGATGAACGCGCGGCCCACGTAGCGATCGAGGCTGGTGCCCGTCATCGCGCTGACCGCCTTGATGTGGCCGAGGTTCTCGGCGACCAGGATCACCGCGATCGGCGCCAGCATCAGCATCGCGTGCGGATCGAACACCGGCGCGCGGAAGCTCGGCACGCCGAACCAGGCCGCATGCCCGACGATCGAGAAATCGACCGGCTTGCCGAGCCCCATCCCGTTGGTCGCGACCGCGTAGATCGCATAGGCGATCACCAGCCCGACCAGGATCAGCAGGCGCTGCACCATGCCGCGCGAGAACACCGCGACGCCGCCGACGCACAGCACCGTGACGAGCGCCATCACCGATTCGAAGGTCGACCCGGACACGCCCTTGACCGCGATCGGCGCCAGGTTCAGCCCGATCACCGCGACCACCGCGCCGGTCACGACGGGCGGCATCAGCGTCTCGATCCAGCGCGTGCCGATCGCCTGCACCAGCGCGCCAAGCGCGACGTACACGACGCCGCACGCAACGATCCCGCCGAGCGCGACCGGGATGTTCGGGTTCGGGCCGCTGCCGCCGTAGCCGGTCACCGCGATCACGAGGCCGATGAACGCGAAGCTCGAGCCGAGGTAGCTCGGCACGCGGCCGCCGACCAGCACGAAGAACAGCAGCGTGCCGATACCCGACATGAAGATGCACAGGTTCGGGTCGAAGCCCATCAGCAGCGGCGCGAGCACGGTCGAGCCGAACATCGCGACGACGTGCTGCACGCCCATCGCGACCATCTGCGGCCACGCCAGGCGCTCGTCGGGGCCGACCACGCGCGATGCCGCGCCGGTCGATTGCACCCGCCAGCGCGGGAAGTAGGAATCGGACATGGGGAAAAGGGGCTCCTGTCGGTCGCCGGCTGCGGAAGATGCGCCGGTCTGGAATCTGGCGCGAGTTTACGGAGCGGAAATGGGGCTGGCAAGCGGACTGATGCGCGGGCCGGCGAGCGGGGCCGGCAAGCGAGACGCGCGGCTTGCCGTGGCGTGAACCGGGGCACGATCGCGCTGCCCGGTGAGGCGACCGTCCGCGCATGGAAAGACACGGGCGGCGGTTGACGCCGGCCGCGACGTAAGCGTGCGCTCACATCGCAGCCGGCGCGTCATGCATCAGGGATTGATGTACTGGAACAGCGACAGGTTCTGCAGCTGCGCATAAGCCTTCTGCGAGCCCGTCAGCGCGTTCTGCATCTGCAGGAACTGGCTGATCGTCGACACCATGTTGGTGCTCGTCAGGTCGGACAGGTTGCTGGTGACCTGCAGCGTATTGGTCTGGTTCACCGTCTGCATCGCCTTGATTTCCTGCTCGCGGCCGCCGACCGACGCCTGAACGGTGAGGACGTTCGTCATCATGTTGTTCAGCTTCGTCGTGCCGGTGGTCATCGCGTTCTGGAGCGCGGCGGCGGCGGTCGTGTTGCTGCTGACCGGCACCTTCAGCGCGGCGATCATCGAGTCGAGCGCCGCGAACACGTCGGTGCCGGCCTGAGGCGCCGGCGTGACCGTGAACGAATCGCCGGGTGCCGGGCTGCCCGACACGGGCACCGACAGGCCGTTGCCGAGCGTGATCCCGGCGCCGGCCGAATACGGCTGCGCGGCGGTCACGTTGCCCGGCGGCGGAAGGGAATTGTCGGTCACCGTATAGGTCGGCGCGGCCGCGGTGCCGCCGAAGTTGATCGTGAACTGGTGCGTGTTGGTCGCGGCCGACGGGCTCGTGATCGACACCGAGCCGATCGTGCCCGTGCCCGTGTTGCTCGCGCCGGCAAGCGGCACCGGCTGGCTGCCGAGCATCGGCACCGACAGGAACACGCTCGCGCCGTTGTCGCCCTGCGCGATCGAGCGCGTGTCGGCGATCTGCACTTGCCGCGAGCCCGCGTCGCCGCTGTAGGTCACGCCGCCGCCCGGTGCGTTCGAGAACGGCGCCGTGGCCGTCTTGAAGCCCGCGAACAGGTAGTTACCCGCGCCGTCCGTCGAGTTCGCGAGCGTCAGCAGCTGGTCGCGATAGCCCTGCAGCTGCGTCGCCCGTGCCGAGCGATCGCTGTCGGACAGCGAGCCGTCGCCGGCGCTGATCACGACCGTATGAATGCTGTTCAGCAGGTTGTTGACGCTGATGAGCGACTGGTCTTCCGCCTGCAGCGACGACAGCGCGGTGTTCTGGTTCGCCGAATACTGCGACAGCGTCGCCGACGTCATCGACAGCTGCACGGCCTGCGCCGCGCCGAGCGGGTTGTCGGCCGGCGTCGACAGGCTCACGCCGCTCGAGATCTGCTGGTACAGCTGCGAGAGCTGCGCCTGCTGATCGTTCATCTGAGCGACGTTCATCTGGTAGAACTGCGTGGTGGAAATCCGCATCGCTTTGATCCCCGAAATCAGTTGAACAGGCCGAGCACGGTCTGGAACAGCGTCGAAGCGGTCTGGATGACCTTCGCGTTCGCCTGGTAGAGCTGCTGGTACTGCATCAGGTTGGCCGCTTCCTCGTTCTGGTTCACGCCCGACACCGACTGCTGCGCTTCGGTGATCTGACCGATCAGCGAGGTCTGCGCGGCGCTCGACGATTTCAGCTGGCTCGTCGTGTTGCCGATGTTGTTCACGTAGTTCGCATATGCACCCGTCAGCGTGGTCGTGCCGTTGCCGAACGATTTCGCGCTGACGAGCTTCGACAGCGCGAGCGCGTTGCTGCCGTCGTTCGTGCCGCCCGTGTTCGGCGCGACCGTGAACGTGTCGCCGGCCGTCGGCGTGCCCGACACCGTGACCGTGACGCCAGCCGTCAGCGTGATCGGCGTGCCGGCCTGGTACGCCTGCGCGGCGGTGGTCGTCGGCGGCACGGCCGTGTTGTCGGTGACCGTGTAGGTCGGGCTGGCGGTCGTGCCGCCCATCGTGATCGTGTAGTTGTGCGGGTTGGCCGCGGCCGTCGCGCTGGTGACCGTCAGCCCGCCGATCGTGCCGGTGCCCGTGTTCGTCTTGGTGGCCGACGGCACGTACGGCGCCGCCGCCGCGATCGCCGAGCCGTTCGACGTCGCGAGGCCGAAGCCGTTCAGCGCGCCACGCGTCGGCTGCACGGTGAACTTGTCGCCGGCGTTCATCGAGCCGGACGAGAACGAGAAGTTCAGCCCGCCGATCGACGCCGGCATCGAGGTCGACGTGCCGACCACCGCGCCGCTCGCGCGGTCGGTCAGCGAGTACTTGGCACCGTCGTACGACAGCGTGTAGTCGCTCGCGGTCGGCTGCGACGGGTTCGCGAACGACACGGACAGCGCCGCGTTGCCGGTATTGCCCTGATTCGCGTAGGTGATCGGGGTGCCGGTCGTGAACAGGTTGCCGCCGACGTTGCCCGACAGGTCGATGCCGAGCGCGTTCTGCGCGTTGACCTGCGCGGCGAAGCTGGTCGCGATCGCGCCGAGCTGGGCCTGGGCCGGGTCGAGCGTCTGGCTGCGGAACGCGAGCAGGCCGCCGAGCGTGCCGCCCGACAGCGACGCGTCGGACAGCGCCTGGTTCGGCCCCTGCGGGTTCGCACCGGCGATGCCCTGCGACACGACGGTCAGCTCGCTCGGATCGGACGGCGACGCGACGGTCCCGAGCTGGTAGCTCTTGTTCGCGACGACGAGCGGCGTGCCGCCCGCGAGAAACACGCTGTAGCCGTCGCTGTTGCGCACGACCTGCACGCCGGCGAGGTTCGACAGGTTCGACACCGCGAGGTCGCGCTGGTCCATCAGCTGGTTCGGCGGCTGCCCCTGGCTGCTCGCGGACGCGATCTGCTGGTTCAGCTGCGCGATCTGCGCGGTGTACGAGTTGATCTGCGTGACGGTGTTCGTCAGCTGCGTGTTCACGCTCTGGCGCAGCGCGTCGTACTGCTGGCCGGCCGCCGTGATCTGGTTCGCGAGCGTCTGCGCGTTGCTCATCGCGGTCTGCCGCACCGACGAGTCGGACGCGCTGTTCGCGACGCTCTGCATCCCGGTGAAGTAGTTCGTGATCGCGGTCGAGATGCCGGACGTCGGGTTGCCGACGTAGTTGTTCAGCTGCGTGACGAGCGAATACCACGTCGACAGCGCGCCGCTCTGCGTCTGCGCGCCGTTCAGCTGGTCGCTCAGGTACTGGCTGTACTGCCGCTGCACGGTGACGGTGTTCACGCCCTGCGGCATGTAGCCGCTGCTCGTGTACTGGCCGCTCGCCTCGGCATAGACGGGGCGTTCGACCGAATAGCCGGGCGTTGCCGCGTTGCTGATGTTCTGGCCGGTCGTCGTGAGGCCCCAGAGCGCGGCATTCAGGCCGCTGACGCCGAGGTTCATGAGTGTGTTGGACATGCGCGATCCTGATGAGCCGGCCGCGCTGCGGCCGCCGGGTTGCGTGACTCCCGGTATAACGGCCGCGAATTCAGAAAATTGAGGAAAAAATGCACGCGCGACGCGCACTCGCGCGTCGCCGGTTCAGGCGTGCGGCCGATGGTGCCGCAAACGCCCCGCGGGCCGCCCCGGGCGGGGCCGACCGCCGGTTGCGCGTCAGGCCCGCGCGAGCGAGCGGCGCTTCATTTCGAGCTGCGTGATCAGCCGCTGCAGCGTGTTCTCCGCGCTGCCCGGCAGCGACATGTAGCGGAAGCCGAGCTGGTAGCGCCGCGACCCGTTCGGCATCTGCGTCGAACGCTGCGACACGAGCTGCAGGTCGAGCGACAGCTTGCCGTGGCCGGTCAGCTCGAGTTCGACGTCGGGCAGCAGCGTGCCGACCTCGAGCGCCTCGACGCGTTCGTCGGCCGTGCGCAGCCCCACGCCGCCGAGCGACAGGTTGTGCACCTCGAACAGGAAGCTCTCGCCGTCCGGCAGCTTGCCGCGGCACAGGAACGGATCGACGATCGGCGCATCGACGCGGAAATATTCGCGGCGCTGGATGCACATCAGCACGTCGGGGAAATCGGCGACGAACGCGGGCAGCCCCTCGAAGCGCGACTCGCGCGGCGTGCCCGTGGAGAATTCGACGCGCACGCCCTCCGGCGCGGCCGCGAACGTGCAGTGCGACGCGCCGAGGATGCTGGCGTTCTGCTCCGACAGCGCACCCCAATCGAACGTAAACGTCCGCGCACCGACATCCACCTCGAGCAGGCGCGTGACGAGCTGGCCGCCCGGATACTGGACGGTCAGGAAATCGCCGCGATTGACGAGGTTGCGCAGCTGCACACCGATTTCCAGCGGATTGCGGCGGGCATAGTCGGGCCCGGAGTGGCCTGCATCCAGGCTGGGGTCCGTCGACGTTTCGATATTCATGGCTAGCCGGTCTTTCTTGTCATGGGCGCCCGGGCAACCGGTGCGCAATAAAACCGGGCCAGAACGGGGGCCCGGTCGCAGGTCTCTCACACTTAGCGGCAGTGCTGACCGAAAGTTTAGATCGAATTGGGGATTTTTTTCGCGCAAACGTTGAAACCGCGCGCGGCGGGCTGCCGGGCGCGGTCCAGAGGGGAGTCGACAGCGGTAGCCGACGGGGCCGTCAGCCGATCTGCTGCATGATCGAGATCAGCTTTTTCGCGTAATTCGGGTCGGTCGCGTAGCCGGCCTTCTGCATCCCGTGCGCGAACCCTTCGACACTGCGGCTCGCGCTCAGCACGCCCGAGTAGCGCGGATTGTTCTTCAGCAGGTTCGCGTAATCGGTCATCGCGTGCTCGTACGAATCGTACGCGCGGAATTTCGCGACCACGCGGCGCGGCGTGCCGTTCACGTATTCCGTCGTCAGCGCCGACACCGTGCGGCCGGTCCAGCCCTTGGTCGCCTTGATGCCGAACACGTTGTAGCTCGTCGAGCCGTCGGTCGCGCGGATCTCGCGCTTGCCCCAGCCCGATTCGAGCGCGGCCTGGCCGACGATGAAGCGCGCCGGGATGCCGGTCGACGCGCTGGCCGCCTGCGCGGGGCCCGCGAGCCGGTCGACGAACGCGTCGGCGTCCTGCACGCCGCTCGCGCCCTTCACCGGCGGCGTCAGCGCGCTGCCGGCCGAGTAGCCGCGCGTGCCGGCGAGCCCGCCGTTGTTGGCCGAGTTCGCGTAGGCCTTCGCCATCGCGTTCATCGCGGCGAGACCGCCTTCGTTACCGGACGCGCCAAAGCCGTCCGCGCCCAGGCCGGCCGCGCCGACGTCGGCCGCCGTTTCGCTGCCCGCGCCCTGCCCCGCATTGCGCAGCAGCTGCTTCATCAGCGCGTCGGCCACGCCGATCCCGCGCGTCGACATCTGCTGTGCGAGCTGCTGGTCGAGCATCGACGTGTACATCTTCGACGTATGCGAATCGAACAGCCCGCCGTCGGGCGATGCGTCGCGCATGCTCTTGAGCATCATCTGCGTGAACATCGCGTCGAACTGGCCGGCGACCGCCTTCGCGCCGGCCTGCGGCGACTGCTTCGCCTGCGCGCGCAAGGCGTCGAAACCCTGCACGTCGAGCGCAAAGCGCTGCGTGAGGTCGTTCGCGTTCGGGAGACTGGCTGCCATTTAGATGATCTCCAGGTCGGCGCGCAGCGCGCCGGCGGCCTTCATCGCCTGCAGGATCGACATCAGGTCCGCGGGCGTTGCGCCGAGCGTGTTCAGCGCCTTCACGACGTCGGCGAGATTCGCGCCGGCCGTCACCATCTTCAGCGCGCCGTTGTCCTGCTTGAGCTGGATCTGCGACTGCTGCGCCACCACCGTCTGCCCGTTCGAGAACGGCCCCGGCTGCGACACGACCGGCTGCGTGTTGACGACGACCGACAGGTTGCCGTGCGCGACCGCGCAGCTCTGCAGCGTGACCATCTGGTTCATCACGATCGAGCCGGTGCGCGCGTTCAGGATCACCTTCGCCGCGGCCTTGTCCGGGCTGACGTCGAGGTTCTGCAGCCGCGCCATGAACGCGACCTGCTGCGCCGAGTCGGCCGGCGCGGCGAGCTGGATCGTGCGGCCGTCGAGCGCCGTCGCGGTGCCCGGGCCGAAGCTCGAGTTGACCGCGGACACGATCCGCTGCGCGGTGCCGTAGTCCATGTCGTTCAGTTGCAGTTGCAGCACGCCGTTCATCTGCGCGATCGCGTTCGGCACGCCGCGCTCGACGATCGCGCCGCCGACGATCCGGCCGGCCGAGAGCTGGTTCACCTGCACGCGGCTGCCGTTCGCGCTGGCGCCGGCACCGCCGACCGCCATGTTGCCCTGCGCGAGCGCATAGACCTGGCCGTCCGCGCCTTTCAGCGGCGTCAGCAGCAGCGTGCCGCCGCGCAGGCTCTTCGCGTTGCCGAGCGACGACACGGTGACGTCGAGCGCCTCGCCCGGCCGCGCGAACGGCGGCAGCGTGCCGGTCACCATCACGGCCGCGACGTTCTTCAGCTGCATGTTGCTCAGCTGCGACGCGCCGCCGTTGGCCGACCCGTTGTTGATCGAGATGCCGAGGTTCGCGAGCATGTTCGCGAGCGTCTGCGTCGTGAACGGGGTCTGCATCGTCTGGTCGCCCGTGCCGTCGAGGCCGACGACGAGGCCATAGCCGATCAGCGGGTTGTCGCGCACGCCCTGGATCTGCACGAGATCCTTCAGCCGTTCCGCGTGCGCCGGAGCCGCACCGAACATGCAAGCCACCGCCGCGAACGCGACGGCGAGCCGCACGGCGGCATGCGCACGGGCCGACAGATGGTCGAGAAGCGTCTTCTGCATCGTCATCACCACGGCGCGATGTTGAGGAAGAAGCGCTGCAGCCAGCCCATCGTCTCGGCTTCGTTGATGTAGCCCTTCGCCGAGTATTCGATCTTCGCGTCGGCAACTTGCGTCGAGTAGACGGAGTTCGCGCCCGAGATCGTGTTCGGGTTGACGACGCCCGAGAAGCGCACGAATTCGTTGCCCTGGTTGATCAGCATCTGCTTCTCGCCGCTGACCACGAGGTTGCCGTTCGGCAGCACGCCGGTGACGGTCACCGTGATCGTGCCGTTGAACGTGTTCGCCGCGCTCGCGCCGCCGGTCGCCGCGAACTTGTTGTTGCCGGTCGCCGACAGGTTCGCCTTCGCGAACAGCCCGCCGAGGAAGCCGGCCGTCGGCACGTTGAAGTCGGTGTTGCCCTGCCGGTTCGTGTTCGCGCCCGACGACTTGGTCGCGTTGATGTTCTCCGCGATCATGATCGTCAGGATGTCGCCGACGTTGCGCGGCCGCTGATCCTCGAAGAGCGGCCGCCCCGCATAGCCGGGGTTGTAGATCGAGCCGGGCGCCTGCATCGACATCGGCGCCGGCGGCTGCGCCGTCATCGGCTGCTGGATGATCGGATCGCGCGGAATCTGCGCGCAACCGGCGGCGAGCGCCGCCACCGCGACCGCGCATGCGGCGCGGACGGTGGCTGACGGGAGGAGGCGAACCTGCTTCATGGCGACGACGGGTGTTCCGGTTAGCTCTTCATCTGCGTGACGGTCTGCAGCATCTGGTCGGACGTCGTCACGGCCTTGCTGTTGATCTCGTAGGCACGCTGCGTCTGGATCATGTTGACGAGCTCCTGCACGACGTTCACGTTCGACGCTTCGACATAGTTCTGGCTGAGCGTGCCCGCGCCGTTCAGGCCCGGCTGCGACACGTTCGGCGCACCCGACGACGTCGTCTCGGAGAACAGGTTCTCGCCGCGCGCTTCAAGACCGGCCGGGTTGATGAAGGTCGCGACCTGCAGCGAGCCGATCTGCACCGAATTGGTCGAGCCCGCCTGCGTGATCGTCACGACGCCGTCCTTGCCGATCGTCAGCGACGTCGCGTTCTGCGGGATCGTGATCGCCGGCAGGATCTGGTAGCCGCTCGACGTGACGAGCTGGCCCTGCGCGTTGGTCTGGAACGAGCCGTCGCGCGTGTACGCGTTCGTGCCGTCCGGCATCACCACCTGGAAGAAGCCCGCGCCGTTGATCGCGACGTCCTTCGAGTTGCCGGTCTGCGTGAGGCCGCCCTGCGTGTACAGGCGCTCGGTCGCGACCTGCTGTACGCCGGTGCCGAGCTGCAGGCCCGACGGCAGCTCGGTCTGCTGCGTCGAGTTCGCGCCGGGCTGGCGGATGGTCTGGTACAGCAGATCCTCGAACACCGCGCGCGACGCCTTGAAGCCGTTCGTGCTGGTGTTCGCGAGGTTGTTCGAAATCACGTCCATCTGCGCCTGCTGCGCATTCATGCCGGTGGCGGCAATGTAGAGCGAACGGTTCACTTGTAAGGTCTCCTGCGTGGGCTGGCGCGGGCGCTCAGCTGAAATTGAGCAGCTGGTTCGCCGACTGCTCGTTCTGGTCGGCCGTCTGGATCAGCTTCGACTGAAGCTGGAACGCGCGCGCGTTGTCGATCATCGCGACCATCGCGCTCACCGGGTTGACGTTGCTGCCTTCGAGCGAATTCGGCGTGACGACCACGTTCGGGTCGGCGTCGGCCGGATTGCCGTCGGCGGTGCGGAACAACCCGTCGTTGCCGCGCGAGAGCGTGGTCGGATCGGGATTGACGAGCTTCATCTGGTCGACGATCGCGACCGCCGTCGGCGGGTCGCCCGGCATCAGCGCGGAAATCGTGCCGTCCTTGCCGATCGTCACTTCCGCGTTCGGCGGCACCGAGATCGGGCCGCCGTTGCCGACCACCGGCAGGTTGCTCGCGTTGACGAGCTGGCCGTTCTGGTCGACGTGCAGGTTGCCGGCGCGCGTGTACGCCTCGCTGCCGTCGGCCGCCTGCACAGCCAGCCAGCCGGCGCCCTGCACGGCGACGTCGAGCGGGTTGCCGGTGCGCGTGATCGGACCCGGCGCGTAGTCGGCGCCGGGCGTCGATGCGAGCACGTAGGTGCGCGTCGTCGTCGGGTCGATCGTGCTGCCGTCGCCGAAATTCATCGGCACCGCGCGATAGGTCGCGAGTTGCGCGCGAAAGCCCGTCGTCGACGCGTTCGCGAGGTTGTTCGCGACGATCGCCTGCTGGTCGAGCGACTGCGACGCACCCGTCATCGCCGTGTAGATCAGTCGGTCCATGGCTGCCCGTTATCCGCGCTTACAGGTTGATGAGCGTCTGGTCGACGGTCTGCTGCGTCTTGATCGTCTGCGCGTTCGCCTGGTAGTTGCGCTGCGCGGTGATCAGGTTGACGAGCTGCGACGTGAGGTCGACGTTCGAGTTTTCCAGCGCGCTGCCCTGCAACGTGCCGTGGTTCGTGCTGCCCGGCGCCGAGATCTGCGGCACGCCCGACGCGGAACTTTCCGCATACTGGTTGCCGCCGAGATTCACCAGCCCGTTCGGGTTGTTGAAGTTCGCGAGCGCGATCTGGCCGAGCACGGCGGTCTGGCCGTTCGAGTAGTTGCCGGTCAGCTTGCCGTCGGCGCCGATCGTGTAGGTCGTCAGCGTGCCGCTCGCGTAGCCGTCCTGCGCGAGGTTGTTCACGCCGTCCTTGCCGCCGTACTGCGTCGTGCCGGTCAGGTCGAGCGTGAGGCTCTGCGGCGTCGCCGAGCCGTCGGTGTTCGGCACGGTGAACTGGAACTGGCCGACCGACGTGGTCGGCGTGGGCGGCGTGCCCGTGGTCGTGCTCTGGATCGTGCCCGACGAATTGAAGTTGACCGTGCCGAGGTCGGTCGTGGCGCCGCCCTGCACGCCCGCGTACGCTTCCCACGTGCCGGCCGCCGACTTCACGAAGTACATGTTGACCGCCTGCGAACCGCCGAGCGAGTCGTACACCTGGATCGACGTCGAGTAGTTGTACGTCGTGTTGTCGGTCGCGCTGAACGGCGTCTTGGTCGGCACCGTGTCCTGCGAGTTCAGGTTGAACTGCGCGGAGATCTTGGTCGTCGCGGTCGGTGAGATGTTGGTCGTCGGCGCCTGCAGCGGCACGGTCTGCGCGGTGTTGATCACACCGCCGTTGTTGGCTGCGTAGCCCATCAGGCTACGGCCTTGCGAGTCGATGATGTAGCCGTTCTTGTCGCGCTGGAACGTGCCGTCGCGCGAGTACGTCGTCACGCCGTTGTTCGACATCTGGAAGAAGCCGTTGCCGTTGATCGCGACGTCGAGCGACGAGTTCGTCGTGTTGATCGTGCCCTGGCCGAAATTCTGCTCCACCGCGTTCAGCGACGTGCCGATACCGATCTGCGTGTTGGTCGACGTCGCGACCGAGTTCGCATACATGTCCGCGAACTGCGCGGTGCTCGACTTGAAGCCGACCGTGTTCGCGTTCGCGATGTTGTTGCCGATCACGTCGAGCGCGTTCGATGCACCCGAGAGGCCGCTCAGACCCTGTTGATAACCCATTTCGGTCTCCGTTTCGAGATTGCTCGATCAGTATCAGTTGGAGGTGGTGCCGCTGCCGGACGAGGACGACGCGGACGACGTGGTGTTCGGGAAAATCGATGCGACCTGGGTCAGACCCACCGTCGTGCCGTTCGACAGCACGAGCCCCGCCGTGCCGTCCGCCTGCTTGATCACGCTCTGCACGGTCGACGCCGCGAGCGTCGTGGCCGGCTGCGGCGTGCCGTTGCTGTCGGTGTACGACGCGCTGACGGTGTACTTGCCGTCCGGCAGTGCGTTGCCCGCCGAGTCGGTCGGCGTCCAGTTGAACGGCACGGTGCCGGCCGACTGCGCGCCCGCGTTGATCGTGTTCACCACGGTGCCGGCCGCGTTCTTCACGGTGATCGTCAGGTTCGACACCGCGCTCGACAGCGACACGCCGAACGGCGACGCCGCGCCGCTCTTCACCGCGACCGCGTTGCCCGGCGCGAGCACGTTGGTGCCGATCAGCAGCGCGGCCTGCGTCTGCTGGCCGGCCGTGAGCTGCGTCGACAGCGACGTGAGCGACGTGTTCAACTGCGCGATGCCGCTCACCGTGTTGATCTGCGCGAGCTGCGACGTCATCTGCGAGCTGTCGACCGGGCTGGTCGGGTCCTGGTTCTGCAGCTGCGTGACGAGCAGCTTCAGGAACGTCGCCTGCAGGTCGCTCGCCGACGTGCCGTTGGTCGACGACACTTTGTTGGTGTTCATCGTGTCGGTCGGCAGGTTCGACACGTTGGTGCCGTTGCTGCCGATCGTCGTGCTGGAGGAAGTCATCCTGGGTGGCCTTCTGTCGGAACTTTCGGGTCTGTAAGATCGGTCGGCGCGCGGCTTACGAGCCGATCGTCAGCGTCTTGAGCATCAGCGTCTTCGCGGTGTTCAGCGTCTCGACGTTGGCCTGGTACGAGCGCGACGCCGAGATCATGTTCACCATCTCCTGCACCGGGTCGACGTTCGGCATCTGCACGTAGCCGTTCGTGTCGGCGGCCGGGTTCGACGGGTCGTAGGTCGACTTCATCGGCGACGGGTCGTCCATCACCTTCGTCACGCGCACGCCGCCCACGCCCTGGCCGGACGTGGTGCGCGCGCCGCCGATCGGGTCGGTCGCGAACACGACCTGCTTGGCCTTGTACGGCTTGCCGTCGGGGCCGGTCGCGCTGTCGGCGTTCGCCAGGTTCGACGCGGTGACGTTCAGGCGCTGCGACTGCGCGGACAGCGCCGAGCCGGCGACGCCGAAGATGTTCATCAACGAAGGCATGGAAGCTCCTTTTGCTCGGATTCGGAGGCGATGCGCGCCATCACTGGTTCGTCGTGATCGCGGCGATCATCGCCTTGATCTGCTGGGTCATCACGGTCATCCCGGTCTGGTAGTGCAGCGCGTTGTTCGCGAACTGCACGCGCTCGACGTCGAGATCGACCGTGTTGCCGTCGAGCGCCGGCTGCAGCGGCATCCGGTATTGCGCACGGCCGTAGTCGTCCGACGGGCCGCCCGTCGGGATCAGCTTCGCGGTGCCGGCCATGTGGCCCGCCGCCGTCGACACCATCGACATGCCGCTCGTCACGCCGGCCGGCTGCGCCATGGGCAGTTGCGCGGCGTTGCTCGGCGCGAGGCCGCCGCCCGTCTGCTTCAGCGAGCGCGCGAGCGTCGACGCGAAATCGACGTCGCGGGCCTGGTAGCCGGGCGTGTCGGAGTTCGCGATGTTCGACGACAGCAGTTCCTGCCGGTAGGCACGCACGTCCAGCGCCTGTCGGCCGAACGCGAATTCCGCATCGAGTTTGTCCAGCATGTGTGCCTCTCTCCGTATGAAGCGCTGCACGCCCCTCGCGCCGGATGGCGACCCGAGAGGCTTTTTTCCATGACAGCGATGGTAGGCGTCCGACGCAACCGGCAATCGGGCGAATAACGCGGCAAAGGCCCCCTCTATTCATCGTTTGCGCGACGGCCCCGCTCCCTAGAATGCGAAGCGGAGCAACGAATCGGGGATACGGCGATGACTGGCAACGCACTTCGCGGCAGGAACGGGCGGCTCACGCACGTCCGGCGTGCGTTTGCGCTCGCCGCGGCGCTGTGGATCGCCGCCCCGGCCGCGCACGCGGACGACGGGATGATCGTGATTCCGGGACGCGGCGAGACGGCCGAAACCGCGCTCGCGCATGCCAATGCGGCGAACGGCGGGCAGTTCGGCGGGAATGCGGCGATGGCGCCGGGTTCGGGCCTGGCGCCGGACGCGGGTCGCGCGGCGAGCGGCACGGGCGCCGCCGCCGGCGCGTCCGGCACCGGCTACGCGGCACAACCGGCCGGCACGATGGTCGTGACGACCGTCCCGCCGCCGGCCCCCACGCCGGCCCCTGCGCCTCGCCCCGTCTACGCCGCCGCCCGTGCGAACGAAGGCGCCGGATACGGCGCGCCGCGCGCCGCCAATCCGAACGCGATCGCGACGGTCGTCGCCGGCACCGCCGAACCCGCATCGAATCCCGCACGGCCGGCCCCGCAGCCGGCGATCGCCGCGCGCCTGGCGGCAGCCCGCGCCGCGTCAGCCGCGCCGGCGCCGCGCACCGCACCGGTTTCCACGAACCCGGCCCCGGCGGCCAATGCCGCCAATGCGGCCCAGCCCGCGACGCCGCCCGGCCAGCAGGATCCCGAGTCGATCCGCCGCGCGGCCCTCGCGTTCCTGCAGCAGCAGACCGCGGGCCTGCCCGGCAAGACCACCGCGACGGTCACGACCGCGTTTCCGCGCGGGCTCGCCGCGTGCACGACGCTCGAACCGTTCATGCCGACCGGCGCGCGCCTGTGGGGCCGCACGACGGTCGGCGTGCGCTGCGCGGGCGAGCGGCCGTGGACCGTCTACCTGCAGGCGAAAGTCACCGTGCAGGCCACCTATTACGTCGCCGCACGCCAGATCGCGCCCGGCGAGCCGCTCTCCGCGGCCGACCTGGTCGCCCGCGACGGCGACCTGACGGTGCTGCCGCTCGCGGTGATCACCGATCCGGCGCAGGCGATCGGCGCGACCGCGCTCGCGCGCATCTCGGCCGGGCTGCCGCTGCGGCAGGACATGCTGAAGAGCGCGGCGTCGGTGTCGGCCGGCCAGACGGTGCGGGTCGTCGCGGCCGGGCCCGGTTTCACGATTTCGGCCGAGGGCAGCGCGCTGGCCAATGCGGCTCCCGGCCAGTCGGTACGGGTGCGGATGGCCGCGGGCCAGATCGTCACGGCGATCGTCAAGGACGCCGGCACCGTGGAAATTCCGCTATAGGGACGGATCTCGCCGCAAGAGTGTAAAGAATTGTTTATTCGGAGCATTTCGGGCTCGCGATGCTAAAGTTCGGGCCGACCCGGCCGTTATCTGGGTCAAACCGAACAGGAAACCCATCGTGAAGATCGATTCCACTCCGAACCCGAGCCCCCTGGCGCCGACCGGCAACGGCGCGCCGCGTGCGCAATCCGGCACGGCCTCGTCTTCGTCCGCACAGGCGGGCGACGCAGGGTCGACCGGCGGCGACACGACCGTGAACCTGTCGGGTCTGTCCGGCCAGTTGCGTTCGGTGTCCGCGTCCGGCAACGGCGATATCGACACGGGCCTGGTCCAGTCGATCAAGGACGCGCTGAACAACGGCACGCTGACGATCGACGCGAGCAAGATTGCCGACGGCGTATTGAATACCGCCCGCGAGCTGCTGCAGCAGCAGCGCCCGGGCAGCTGAAGCCGGCCTCGCGAGGCCGGTCCCCCGGTTTGCCGGCGCTCATCCGCGCCGGCGCGACGAGCATGACGCGATGAGAGAAGAGCTGCTGGCCACGGTCAACGACGAACACGCGACGGTCGAGGCGTTCGCGTCGCTGCTCGCCTACGAGGAAAAGGCGCTGACGATGGCCCAGCCGCTCGAGATGCTGCCCGGGATCGTCGAAAAGAAAACCGAGCTGATCGACCGGCTCGCGCAGCTCGAACGCACGCGCGACACGCAGCTTTCCGCACTCGGCTTTCCGGCCGGCAAGAAGGGGATGGATCAGGCCGCCGAGCGCGATGCCCGCCTCGCCGGCCGCTGGCAGTTGCTGCAGCAATCCGCCGAACGCGCGCGCCAGGCCAATGCGAACAACGGGATGCTGATCCGGATCCGGATGGACTACAACGAGCGCGCGCTCGCGGTACTGCGCTCGGCCCCGGCGCCTGCCGGCGTCTACGGCCCCGACGGGCGCGTGTCGGCACTCACGCGCTGAAGCACTGACTGACCGGCGGCAGCGCCGCCACCGTACTTTCCGCATTTCGCCGCCATGCGCGGCATCTCACGTTTCGACAGACCGGGCCCGAGCCCGGCACCAACGGTCCCTTCCGATACACGGCTGCGCAGCCGCGCCGCCGTCCCGTCACAACAATCAGAAGAGGGCCGCATGCCATATTTCCGCATTCCGTTTTCATCCCGCATCGCCGCCGTTTCCGCCGTCGCGGCGCTGGGCGCCGCATTGACGCTCCCCGTCGCGCAGGCCGCCGGCCCCGCGCCGCTGCCCACGCCGACGGGCGACATGTCGCTGTCGCCGGCCGGCCCGGACATCGTGCCGCCGGCCGCGTCGAGCCCGCCCGGCGCCACGCCGCGCGCGTCGCGCCGCGGGTCCGACACCTACACGTACCTGCGCTGCTGGTACCGGATCGACGCGGATCCGCTGAAGCCCGCGTCGACCTACGAATGGGCGCTCAACCCCGCCGGCGGCGACTGGTATCGCGTGCCCGGCTACTGGTGGGCGGACGGCATCACGCAGTGGAAGAACATGTTCTACAGCACGACGACGCAGGACACGCTCGCCGACGTGTGCCGCAAGACGCTCGCCGCGAAAGGCATCAAGTCCGACCTCGTGCAGGCAGTCGCGGCAAACAACGCGCTGTCGTTCAACTACACGGTGTGGACCATCGATGCCGCGCAGCAGGACGCGCGCGTCAACAAGCTGATCGTGTTCGGCGACAGCCTGTCCGACACGCAGAACATGTTCAACGCCAGCCAGTGGAAGCTGCCGAACGCCACGAGCTGGAATGCGGGGCGCTTCAGCAACGGCCCGGTGTGGGCTGAATATCTCGCGAACGCGCTGCGGCTGCCGTTCTACAACTGGGCGATCGGCGGTGCGGCGACCGACCAGTACCTCGTCGTGCCGGGCCTCGTGCAGCAGATCGACTCGTGGCGCGAATACATGGATCGCGCGCCGGACTACCGGCCCGCCAACACGCTGTTCGCGGTGTTCGCGGGCGGCAACGACCTGGTGAACTACGGGCGCTCGCCCGAGCAGGCGGCAAATGCGGTGCGCGACAGCCTCGAGCGGCTCGCCGCGGCCGGCGCGACGCGGATCATGCTCGTCACGCTGCCGGACGTGTCGCGCGCGCCGGTGTTCGCGACCCGCACCGACACGGCAAGCGTCGCCGCGCAGGTCAAGGACTACAACCGGCGCCTCGCCGACGCGGCCACCGCGCTGCGCGCCCGCTACGGCGCGACGCTGCGGCTCGAGGTAATCGATGCGTACGCGCTGTTCGACGACCTGCTGAGCCACCCGGCCCAGTACGGCTTCGACGATGCGAAGCGTTCATGCCTCGACATCCCGAAACCGTCGTCGCTCACCTACCTGAGTGCGCAGACGCCGCGTGCGGACTGCCGCGATCCGGCGCGCTTCGTGTTCTGGGACACGCTGCACCCGACGACGCGCACGCATGCGTGGCTCGCCGAGCGGATGGCGCCGCTGGTGCGTGCGCGCCTGCTGAACTGACCGGCGCGGGCGGCAGTGCCTACAGCAGCGGACACGCGGTGACCTGCGTGCCGCGCTCCACGCACAGCCGCTCGTAGTCGCGCAGGTACGCGCGCTCGTCGTCGTCGAGCAGGTCGAGATCGATCAGGTCCCAGTCGTAGCCGACCGTCACGATGTTCTCGAACGTGACGGTATCCGGCTGCGCGTCGTCCCGGTGGATGATCACGATGTTCTCGATCCGCACGCCGCCCTTGCCCGGCACGTAGATGCCCGGCTCGACCGAAATCACCGCATTCGGCACGAGCCCGTACTTCGCGCCCGGCGCGAACCGCACGCCGCCCTCGTGCACGTGAATCCCGACGCCGTGCCCGGTGCCGTGACCGAAATCGTGGCCGTGGTCGCGACACACCTGCCGCACGACCGCATCGACGTCACCGCCCTTCGCGGTGCTCGGGAAGCGCGTGACGAGCCCCTTGATGCAGGCCTTCAGCGCGACCGTGTAGATCTCGCGCTGCCACGGCTGCGCGACTGTATCCGGGTCGGTCCGGCGCAGCACCACGCGCGTGCAGTCCGTTGCAAAGCCGGCTTCGTAATAGGCGCCGCTGTCGAGCAGCACGAGTTCGCCTTCCGTCAGCTCGACGTCGGCGCTCGCCGCCGTGTAGTGCGCGAATGCGCTGTTCGCGCCGTTCGCCGCGATCGACGGAAACGTCAGCGCAACCGCCGAACGCGCACCGTAAGCGTCGTTGATCGTGCGCGCCAGGTCGTATTCCGTATGGCGTGCGCCCGGCTCGCCGGCCTTCGCCCAGCGCATCGTCTCGGCGATCGCCGCGGAACTGCGCGCGAACGCGTCGCGGAACCGGTCGAGCACCGCCGGCGTCTTGCCGGCCCGCATCGCCTCAACCGGGTTGAAGTCGGCATGCCGCGCCTGCGGCCACACGCGCTTCACCGCGTCGACGAGCGCGCAGTTCACCGATTCGAAGCCGTAGCACACGTGCTCGACCGCGAACGGTGCGAGAAAGCGCTCGAGCGCCGCGACATCGCGCCGGATCACGTGCAGCGCCGGATACGACGCGAGCGTGACTTCGCAGCGGTCGCAGCCTTCCGGCAGGAACAACGCCACCTGCCCGCCGACCGCGAACAGGAAGCCGAGGTGCGACGACGCATTCGGGATGTGATAGCCGCGGCTGTTCAGCAGATACGCGAGGTCGTCCGATGCGCAGGTGAAGAACGCGGTCTTGCCGTCCGGCGCGCCGGTATGCGCGGCGAGCTTGCGGTTCAGTGCGTCGAGATTCTGCGCGACGCTCAGGCCGGTCATCGATTCCGGCACCTCGAAGATCGGCCGCTCGACGACCCAGCCCGGCAGCGCGATCGCGCGATCGATCTCCCGATCGGCGAGACTCGTCCAGTCGAGCGACGCGGCCTGCGTCTGTTCGAACAGACGATCGCGCTGCGCGACGCTGATCCGCAGCGCATCGTAGCCGACCCGTGCGAGCCGGCTGCCGTGCGCGACCAGCCAGTCGGCCATCGCCTGCCAGATCGTCACGTTCATCTCGAGCTTCTCGATGCGCACGCGCGCCGGATCGCACTGCTGCTCGGCCTGCAGGTGATAGCGGCCGTCGACGAACAGCACGAACGGGGGCAGATCGAGTGCCTGCGCGGTCGCCGCGCTCAGGAAGATCCCGCAGCCGGCCGAGCCGTCGAAACCCGACACCGCGTAGCGCGGGTTGTTGGCGAGCGGCAGGTACTCGGTCACGTATTCGTCCTGCGACGTGACCAGCACCGCGTCGAGCCGCGTGGCGTCGAGCAGGCGCGACAGGCCCGCCTGCGTGTCGACGACGGATGCGTCGTACGGGGGAAGGCCGGAGAAGCTGTATTTCAGTCGATCGATCATCGGAAGCCCGTTATGCATTGTTGTCGGCGGCCGGCGGTGACGCGGCGGGGGGCAGGCCCGAGGCAGGCCTGATGCGGCACGGCGCCGCTGCACGGCGGACGCCCGGCCCGGCGTGGTGCCGGACCGCCATGCCGTTCCGGCAGCGGGGCCTTAAAAATTTTCGTCTCACTTAACTTTGTTTGATGCGCGCGACAGAATCTAGAGCACTCCGAAATTGAGGTCAAGCTAAAATTTTCGTAGGGCTAAAATCGGCGCGGCGCCTGCGCATCCCGGCACAACGTGAATTCGTCCGGCGACACCGCGCGGTACAATGCGCCGGCATCGCCGTACCGACGGCCGTGCTTCGTGCGATGCGCGCAAATCATTGTCCGCAGACCGCACCGCCCGTCCGCTCGCCACCCGACTCGTTGCGACGAAAGAGATTCATGGATTCAGACATCATGCGCATCGGCCAGCGCATTCGCCGCCTGCGCCGGGAAGCGAAGAAGACGCTGCTGGAAGTCGCGACCGAAGCGAAACTGTCGGTCGGGTTCCTGTCCCAGGTCGAGCGCCATCTCACGGGCATCTCGCTGTCGTCGCTCGTCAACGTCGCGAAGGCACTCGGCGTGCCGCTCGGCGCGCTGATCGACCAGCCGCGCCAGGCACAGCCCGATTCGTACGAGGGCCGCCGCAAGCCGTACGCGCTCGACGCCAGGTCGCAGTGGTACGAGCGCCTCTCCACCACGTTCGACGGCAGCCAGATCAACGCGCTCAAGGTGCAGATGATGGAAGGCTACCGCTCGGAATGGGTCGCGCACGGCGGCGACGAGTTCGTGTACGTGCTGGCCGGCCGGATCTGCTACACGGTCGGCAAGAAGGATTACCCGCTGTCGCCCGGCGACTCGCTGCACTTCGACGCGCGCAAGCGGCATCGGGTCGCCAACGTGGGCGACGGGCCGGCCGAGGTGATCGCGGTCGGGACGCTGCCGCTGTTCGACGATCGTGGCGCGGGGTTCGTCTCCGCGACGATGGATATCAGCAAACCTGCGCCCGTCGGGCGCGCCGCGTCGGGCGAGCCGCGCGCGAGCCGCCGCGGGCCGGCGCCCAAGCAGGCGGATCGCGATCGTGACGCCGGCGCGGCAGGAAAGGAAAAGAAGGCAGCGGCCAAGCCGCGCGCATCCGCCGGCAAACGTCCGGCGGCCGCCAAGCCGACGCGCAAGAAGAAGTCGTAACGGTTGCCGGGCGGCAGGCGTGCGACGCGCGCCCTTCCGGCCCCTTATTCGCCGATCTCGAGCGACTGCGCGACGGCCTCGATCCGCGCGCGATGCACGGCTTCCCTGATCTTCTCCGTGTCGTTGCCGATGCCGCGCGCGATCGCGCCGGCATCGACGCTGCGCGCCGCCGCGAGCGCGACGCGCAGCCGCTCGGCCTGCGGATACGGCTGGGCTTCGAGCCCGAGCCGCCCGCGTGCATCCGATTCGCACGCCTGCAGCATCTCGGCGAAACGCGCCGGCTTGCGCAGCGCGTCGCTGCGCTCGAACAGCCGCACCAGCGCGGCCGCCCCCATCTCCATCACGCGATGCAGGTTGCCGTGCTCGCGCGCGACCACGAGCGCGAGATCGCGGCATTCGTTCGGCACGCGCAACCGCTCGCACAACGGCTTGAGCAGGTCGACGCTGCGCCCCTCGTGGCCGACGTGGCGCGGCAGCACGTCGGCCGGCGTCGTCGCCTTGCCAAGGTCGTGCGTGAGCGCCGCGAAGCGCACCGGCAGCGAATAGCCCTGCTTCGCCGCATAGTCGACGACCATCATCACGTGCACGCCCGTGTCGACCTCCGGGTGGTAGTCGGCGCGCTGCGGCACGCCCCACAGCGCATCGACCTCGGGCAGGATGCGCGCGAGCGCGCCGCACTCGCGCAGCACCGCGAACATCCGCGACGGCTTCGCCTCCATCAGCCCGCGCGCGATTTCCTGCCACACGCGTTCGGGCACGAGCGCGTCGACCTCGCCCGCGTCGACCATCCGCCGCATCAGCGCGAGCGTTTCGTCCGCGACCGTGAAATCCGCGAACCGCGCGGCGAAGCGCGCGATGCGCAGGATCCGCACCGGATCCTCGACGAACGCGTCGCTCACATGCCGGAACACGCGCGCGCGCAGGTCGGCCTGCCCGTCGAACGGATCGATCACCTGCCCGACCAGCTCGCCCTCCGGGCTCACCTCGCGCGCCATCGCATTGATCGTCAGGTCACGCCGCGCGAGATCCTCGTCGAGCGTCACGTCCGGCGCGTAATGAAACTGGAAGCCGTGATAGCCGGCCGCCGTCTTGCGCTCGGTGCGCGCGAGCGCGTACTCCTCCTGCGTCCGCGGATGCAGGAATACCGGGAAATCCTTGCCGACCGGCCGGAACCCCTGCGCGGCCATCTGCTCGGGGGTCGCGCCCACCACCACGTAGTCGCGGTCCTGCACGGGCACGCCGAGCAATTCGTCGCGGATGGCGCCGCCTACTGCATAGATGTTCATGGCGTCGGCTCGTATTCGGCGATCACGTTCGTTTCGCGGCGCGCGGCGTCGATCCACCGCTGGACGGCCGGCAGCGCCGTCACGCGGGCCGCATAGCCGGCCGCTTCCGGCGACAGGCCCGGCTCATACGTGTTGAAGCGCATCACGACGGGCGCGTACATCGCATCGGCGATCCCGAATTCGCCGAACAGGAACGGCCCGCCCGACGCCTCGAGACACTCACTCCACAGCGCATCGATGCGCGCGACATCGGCGAGTGCCTCGGGTGTCGCGCCGCGCCCCGGCATCGACGCGCGTACGTTCATGCCCATCTGCGTGCGCAGCGCCGCGAAGCCCGAATGCATCTCGGCCGCGACGCAACGCGCATGCACCCGCTCGAGCGGATCGGCCGGCCACATCGGGAACTGCGGATAGCGTTCGGCGAGCGTCTCGGCGATCGCGAGCGAATCCCAGATCGCGACGCCGTGGTCGTCCACCAGGCACGGCACCTTGCCGGACGGCGAATATTCGAGGATGCGCGCGGCCGTGTCGTCACGGCGCAGCTCGATCGCGATCTCGTCGAACGGGATGCCGAAATGCGCGAGCAGCAGCCACGGGCGCATCGACCACGACGAGTAGTTCTTGTCTCCAATGACGAGTTTCATGGCGGTGTTCCGGAAAACGCAAAGGTGGAAAGGGGAACGCTGCCGGCCTAGCGGCGCGAGCGGAACCAGTCGAACCGGGAACGCCGCGCGGCATGGCCGAGATACCCGGGCGCGATGCTTTCGAGACTCGCGGGCGAGATCCCGAGCTCCGGCGCGAGCGGCCCCGACAGCACGTTCGGCACCGACATCGTCGCGAGGTTGTCGCGCGTGAGCACGGGCTCGCCGGGCAGGCATTCGAACACGCTCGCCTGCAGCCGCGCAAGCGCGTCGGGCAGCCGCACGATGCGTGCCTGCCGGCCGACCAGCTTGCCGCAATAGCGCACCAGCTGCTCGAGCGTGTAGACGGTCGGGCCGCCGAGTTCGTAGGTCTTGCCGTGTGCGGCCGCGAGATCGAGCGTGTTGACGAACGCGCGCACGACATCGCCGACGAACACCGGCTGGAAGCGCGCGTCGGGCATCGCGAGCGGCAGCACGGGCACCGTGCGCTGCAGGTTCGCGAACGTGTTGAGGAACGCGTCGCCGGGGCCGAACACGACCGACGGGCGGAAAATCGTCAGCGCGAGCGAATCGGTCGCCGCGATCGCATGCAGCGCGGCCTCGCCGTCGCCCTTCGAGCGCTGGTACATGCTCGCGCCGTGCGAATCGGCGCCGAGCGCGCTCATGTGCAGCACGCGCTGCACGCCCACTTCGGTGCAGGCGGTCGCGAGCGCGGCCGGCAGCGCGACGTGCGCGCGCTCGAAGCCGGGCCCGTACGGCGTGCCGCGGCCGCCGTGCAACACGCCGACGAGGTTGATTGCCGCGTGCGCACCGGCGACGAAGCGCGCGAGCGTGCGCGTGTCGAGCGCTTCGAGTTCGACGATTTCGACTGGCAGCATCTGCAGGTGGCGGGCGTGGTCGCGCCGGCGCGTACCGATCCGTACCTGCTTGCCGGATTCAATCAGCGCATTGACGAGCCGGCTGCCGATGAAGCCGGTGCCGCCCAGCAGCGCGACGGTCTGGCGATCCATGTTAGGGACCTCAAAAGAACACTGCCGCGTCTCGCGCGGCAGTGTGAAGATTGCGTATCAGGGCGAGATCATGCCTAGACGTTTCTTCAACGACTGCGGTTTGCCCTCGAAGAGCGCCGCGTAGTAGACGGTGTTCGACAGCACGTTCTTCACGTAGTCGCGCGTCTCGTTGAACGGAATCGTTTCTGCGAAGATCGCGCCTTCGACCGGCTGCGTCAACACCTGGCGCCACTGGCGCGGCCGGCCCGGGCCCGCGTTGTAGCCGGCCGTGGCGAGCACCGGCGAGCTGTCGAAGTTGTTGTAGATGTCCGCCAGATACCAGGTGCCGAGCTGGATGTTGGTATCGATGTCGTGCATCTGCGTGCGCGAGATCGTGCCGAGGCCGAGCTTCTTCGCGACCATCTGCGCGGTGGCCGGCATCAGCTGCATCAGGCCGCCCGCGCCCACCGACGAACGCGCGCTCGTGATGAAGCGCGATTCCTGGCGGATCAGCCCGTACGCCCATTCGGTGTCGAGGCCCGTCGACTGCGCGTAGCGCTCGACGATGTTGCGGTACGGCGACGGGTAGCGCAGCGTGAAATCGTGCTCGGCCTTCGTGCGGTCGGCCGTGTTGACCGTGCGGTCGAGCAGGTCGACGCGCTTGCCATACTCGGCGGCCGCGAGCAGCTGGCGATCGGTCATCCCGCGCAGCGGCCAGTTCCATTCGCGGTTGCCTTCGAGGCGCAGGTTCAGCGCGTAGAAACGCTGCGCGAGCGCGAAGCCCGGAATCTTGCCCATCGCGTCGATCTCGGCGTCGCTCACCTTCGTGCGCGGCGGGATCGTCGTGCGCTGGCCGAGCTCTTCACCGGCGAGCTGCCCGTAGAAGTTGAACTGGCCGGCGACCTGCTCGAATTCCTGGTTCGCCTGCAGCGTATCGCCGCTCTGCTTGAGCGCGCGCGCATGCCAGTAGATCCAGGCCGGATCGTCGCGCAGCGACGGCGGCATCTGCTCGATCGACCAGCGCACCATCGGCCAGTTGCCGGCGAGCAGCGCGGCACGCGTGCGCCATTCGTAGCCCGGGTTCGACAGCGGCGCATTCGTCGATTTCGCATACCAGACCGATGCGAGCGGCGAGCGCTTGATCGCGCCCTGGTAGCCGATCGCGCCCCACGCGATCGCCTGCTCCTGCTTGGTCAGCGAGGCGGCGACCGACGTCAGCATCCCGGCTGCCGCGTCCGGATCGTTGCGCGCCATGCGGCCGAGCGCGATCAGCGCGAGCTGGTGCGACGCCGCGTCGGGGCCGACGCCGCGCGCGAGGTACAGCGGCGGCGCGCTCGTCGCCTGGTCGAAGGCGACCGGGCGCGGGCCGAGCGCGTCGACGATCTTGCCGCCGAGCGTCGTGTAGTTCTGCTCATACGCGAGGCGCGCCTGCTGCCACACGTCGTCGCTCGTGAACTGCTGGTTGACCGTCAGCGCGGTGATCAGGTCGACGCACGCGTCGCCGTAATTCTTCGGCTCGACGAGCAGCGCGCGTGCCGCATCGGCGACGTTCTCGCCGCGCGCCGCGCGCGATTCGAGCGCATAGCACTTGACCTGCGTGTCGTCGTCGAGCACGAAGCGCTTGTATTGCTCGTCGAAGTTGCGCCAGTCGTGGCGCGCGCCAAGCACGAGCAGGTAGTCGTTGCGCAGGCGGTCGGCGATCGCCTGGCCGTCGTAGCGCTGCAGGAACGACTGCACGGGCGCGTCCGGCGCGTCCACGCGCGCGCGGCCCGTCGAATCGAACAACTGCGGCTTGATCTGGAAATACTCGACGTAGGACGGTACCGGGTAGTTCGGAATCATCGACGCGAGCTGCGCGGCTTTCGCGGCGTCATTGCGGCGCGCGGCTTCACGAAGCTGCACGAAGGTCTGGTCGTCCCCGGAGACCGTATCGTCGTTCGGTGCGGCGCACGCGGCCGTGCCCGCGACGAGCGCGGTGGCCGAAAGCGTCAGCGCGACCGCGCGATATACTCGGAAAAGGCTGTTGGACATCGTTTTGAATGGAGCACGAAGTGAGCGAAAGCATAGCACGCAACCCTGTGCCCAACCCGAAGGTTGCGCTACGCAAAACGCTGTCCGGCGCGCGTCGCGACGCCGCGTCGCAACCCGCCGCGAACGCCGCGCTCGACGCGCGGCTGCGCACGCTGCTCGAACGGCTCGCGCCGCGCACGGTCGGGTTCTACTGGCCGCTGGCGGGCGAATTCGATGCGCGCGATGCGGTGCTCGCGTGGTGCGCGGCCGGTGCCGGCCGGCGTGCCGCGCTGCCCGTGATCGACGAGCGGCACACGCCGCTCGAGTTCCACGCGTGGGATACGCACACGCCGATGCGCGAAGGTCATCACCGGATTCCGGAACCGGCGTCGGGAATCGTCGTCGTGCCCGACCTGCTATTGATTCCCTGCTTGGGATTCGATCTGGAGCGCTACCGGCTCGGCTATGGCGGCGGCTACTACGACCGCACGCTCGCCGCATGGCCGGGCAGCCGGCCGCCCGTGACGGTCGGCATCGCCTATGAAGCGTGTCGCGTCGATGCGCTGCCTGCCGAAGCGCACGATCTGGCGCTGCACTGGATCGTGACCGACGGCGCGCTGTACCCGGCCGCCGGATGATGCGGCGGGCGGCGCCGCATCCGTCGTCGCACGCCCGTCAGCGCACCGCCGCGCGCCACCTGCGGCGCAATCGTTTACAGCGACGCCGCCGCGCGCGCGGCCGTGTCGTACAGGCCCGATGCGTTGCGCAGCAACTGCGCCGCGTCGCCGATCTGCTCGTTGGTGAGCCCGCTGTCCTTCAGCGTCTCGATCAGACAGTGCTCGCGCACCTCGCGGTACTTCAGGCACAGGTCGCGGCCCGCGTCGGTCGCGAAGAAGAACACTTCCTTGCCGCTTTTCTCGCTCTTCACATAGCCGCGGGCGATCAGTTTTTTCAGCGCATAGGTCGCGACGTGCGTATCCTCGATATTGAGCACGAAGCAGATGTCGGCGAGCTTCTTCTTGCGTTCGCGGTGGCTGACGTGATGCAGCAGCGACACCTCGACCGCCGTCATGTCCTTCGCGCCGGCCGCCGACATGCAGCGCACCATCCACCGGTTGAAAGCATTGCCTGCCATGATGAGCCCGTATTCGAGTTCCGACAGCTCCGCGCTCGAATCGGAAACGAGGTGTTCGGATGACACGATCTTGGTCGCAGGACGCTTCATGGAAAGGCGGAGCAAGCCGGATGACAGGGTGTGCCGAGTGTACGCCAGAAGCCCCGGCATACGGGCTAGGCGAAAACGCTTATTGGGAAGTTGTCGATATTTTATTGACAATGTGCGCTAACATTGCCGTCCGAACCGTGCCAGTCCGATGACGCAACCCCGCATTTATCCGCTCGGCGATGCCGCCCTCGTCTGCGAGGTGCCGCCGCCCGCCACGCTCGATTGCCAGCGCCGCGTCTGGGCCGTTGCCGAGGCCGCGCGCGCGTGGCCCGACGTGGTCGACGTCGTGCCCGGCATGAACAACCTGACGATCGTCTTCGACGCGCTCGCCACGACGGCCGAAGCGCTCACGCCGGCGCTGCGCGACGCGTGGGAAACCGCCGACGTCGAGCACGCGGACGGCCGCGAGGTCGAGATCCCGGTCGAGTACGGCGGCGCCGCCGGCCCCGATCTGCCGGCCGTCGCCGCGCATACCGGCCTGTCGGCCGACGAGGTCGTCGCGCGCCACGCAGCCGGTGCCTACGTCGTGTTCTTCGTCGGTTTCCAGCCGGGCTTCGCGTATCTCGGCGGGCTCGACGCCGCGTTGCACACGCCGCGCCGCGCGGCGCCGCGCCTCGAGGTGCCGGCCGGCTCGGTCGGCATCGGCGGCGCGCAGACGGGCATCTACCCGACCACGTCGCCCGGCGGCTGGCAACTGATCGGCCGCACGTCGCACGTGCTGTTCGATCCGGCGCGGCCGCAGCCGACGCTGCTGCTGCCCGGCGACCGTGTGCGCTTCACCATTGCCGGAGTCGACGCACGATGACCCAGAGCAACGCAGCGGGCACCGTCGAGGTGCTGCGGGCCGGCCCGCTGACCACCGTGCAGGATCTCGGGCGCCGCGGCGCGCGCCATCTCGGCGTCGCGCAGGGCGGCGCGCTCGATGGCCTCGCGCTCGAGGTCGGCAACCGGCTGGTCGGCAATCGCCCCGACGCGGCAGGCGTCGAGATCACGATCGGCCCGGCCGCCTTCCGCTTCACGCGCGCCACACGCATCGCGATCACCGGCACCGAGTTCGGTGCAACGCTCGACGGCCAGCGCGTATATTCTTGGTGGAGCCTGCCGGTCGAGGCCGGGCAGACGCTCGTGCTGCCGGCCGCGAAACGCGGGATGCGCGGCTACCTGTGCATCGCCGGCGGCATCGACGTGCTGCCGATGCTCGGCTCGCGCAGTACCGATCTCGCATCGCGCTTCGGCGGCCTCGGCGGCCGCGCGCTGCGCGACGGCGATCGCCTCCCGGTCGGCGTGCTTCCGGCCGGGATGGGTTGCCTGGCGGCCGATGCCCCTGAATTCGGGGTAAAGGCGCCGGCATGGTGCGCGTTCGTGCGCGTCGACGAGCCGCCGCGCCGGCACCGCCCCGCGCATGCGCCGTGGGCGATGCCCGTGCGCGTGCTGCCGGGCCCCGACTACGCGTCGTTCGCCGCCGATTCGCAGCAGGCGTTCTGGGATGAAGAATGGCTGGTCACGGCGAACAGCAACCGCATGGGCTATCGGCTTGCCGGTGTCGAGCTCGTGCGCGAGCGGCCGGCCGAGCTGCTGTCGCACGCGGTGCTGCCGGGCACGATCCAGGTGCCGCCGAACGGCCAGCCGATCGTGCTGATGCACGATGCGCAGACCACCGGCGGCTACCCGAAGATCGGCACGGTGATCCGTGCGGATCTGTGGAAACTCGCGCAGGCGCGGCTCAACCTGCCGATCCGCTTCGTGCGCACGACACCCGACGCCGCGCGCGCCGCCCTGACCGCAGAACGTGCCTATCTGCGGCAGATCGACGTGGCGATCGACCTGCGCGAGGAAGCGCGCCGCCGCGCCCAGTCGCAAGCAGCGTGACAATGGCGGTAGCCGTACCGAAGGCAGTCGCAGTAGAGAAGACGGGCCACGCAATCAGTGGACGAGGAACATCATGGAAATCGATCTGAATGCCGATCTCGGCGAAGGATGCGGTTCGGACGAGGCGCTGCTCGACCTCGTGACGTCCGCGAACATCGCATGCGGGTGGCATGCGGGCGGTGCGAACGCGATGCGCGATTGCGTGCGCTGGGCCGTGCGGAAAGGCGTGGCGATCGGCGCGCATCCGAGCTTTCACGATCCGGAGAATTTCGGCCGCAAGGAAATGCAGCTGCCGGCCGGCGACATCTACGCGGGCGTGCTGTACCAGCTCGGCGCGCTATCGGCGATCGCGCAGGCCGAGGGCGGGCGCATCGCGCACGTGAAACCGCACGGCGCGCTGTACAACCAGGCCGCGCGCGATCCGATGATCGCCGATGCGGTGGTATCCGCGATCCGCGATTTCGATCCGTCGCTCGCGGTGTTCGGGCTCGCGAACAGCGTGTTCGTCGCGGCCGCGCGGCATGCGGGGCTCGCCGCGGTGGAGGAAGTGTTCGCCGATCGCGGCTACCGCGCGGACGGCTCGCTCGTGCCGCGCAACCAGCCCGGCGCGCTGATCGACGACGAGGACACGATGATCGCGCGCACGCTCGACATGGTGCGCAGCCGGCAGGTACGCGCGATCGGCGGCGAATGGGTGATGCTCAATGCGCAGACCGTCTGCCTGCACGGCGACGGGCCGCATGCGTTGGTATTCGCGAAACGGATTCGCGCCGCGCTCGAGGCGGTGGGTGTCGACGTGGTCGCGCCGGGCATGCTGCAGGCCGACGAACGCGCCTGATCCGGCCTGCGCCGGCGGACGCACAATCCGTCGCCCAAAAGAAAAAAGCGCCCTCGTGGCGCTTTTCCGTTGGCGCAATCGCTGCGGCTTCGCCGTCTGTCGATTCACCCCCCGAAACCGTCTTTCGACGGTGACCGGAAAAATATTCCGGATTAAAAAACGTCCGCCGCCGCCCGATTACTACCTTTCCCCGGTGGGACGACGGAACGTTGCTTTATCCCGCAAGTCGGCCTGCATGCCTAGTTGTTGTCCGACGATGGTTGGCCCCGCCGTACATGCAGACACTTCCGCGGCCGGCACGTGCAACACGTGCCGGCAACGCGCTAACCCCGCGCTTTATTTTCTGCTACCCCGTAGAACTTTTTCTATTCTTTTCATTTTTTCAACTTGTGGATCGAAGAATAGATATTGGCAGATCGGGATGTCAATCGTTTGAAACGCTATTTTCTGACGATTCGAGGGTTTTCCTTATCGAATAGCGTACCCATACAGGCGTTTGAGCCGTTCGCACAACGTCAATCAAACAGGGGAGGATCGGTTCGGGCGCGGTGGCGGCGATCAGTTCGCGTCGACGCTGTAACCTTGTTGACGCAACAATTCGAGCACACCGCGCGGGCCGCCCAAGTGCAGCGCGCCGATCGCGACGAATAGCGGCCGGTTCGGTGCGGCGATTGCCGTCATCCGTGCAACGAAGCGCCGGTTGCGCTCGTACACGATCTTGTTGTCGATCGAGTCCGACAGCACCTTCGAACGCGCGAGCCGTTCGCTCTTCGCGACCGCCCATGCCGAGATCGCATCGGCGTCGCCAATTCGCCACAGTCGGTGCAGCGCCTTGATGTCGTCGGCGTTCTGCGCGGGCGTCTGCACCATGTCCTGCGCGAGCATTTCGCGCTGCTCGGCAAGCGTGAGCCCGGTGAACGCGCGCATCTGTTCGGCGAGCGTCTCGAGCCCGATCACGCGGCCGCCCTTTTTCTTCAGGAACACGTTCTGCAGCTGCGCCTCGGTGCCGTACTCGGTTTGCAGGCCGGCCGACAGCGAATCGTAGGTCTCGACGACGAGCGCCGCGAGCCACGGCCGCATCTTGCGGATCTCGGCGAGCGCGGCCGGGTTGCCGCGCAGGCGCGCAGCGAGACGCTGCCACAGCGGCTCGGGCAGCAGGCGCTGCAGGCACGGGTAGCGGCAGACGCCGTACTTCGACACGTCGTCCTGCGATTCGAGCAGGTCGTCGGGCGACAGCTCGAGCGCCAGTGTGGGCGACGCGGCGAGCGCCGCGAGGATGCGCGGCCGGAACGGCTGCGCGCTCGGGTAGTCGGACGGGTCACCGGTGTGCAGCGTGCCGAGCACGTAGAGCGTGACCTTGCCCTTGGTTGCAACGTAGAACGGCATGCGCGCGGGCTGCACGCGCACGGTGCCGCGCGACACCGTGCCGTCCGACACGGCGGGCGCGTGGAAGCCCGGCAGGCTCATGCCGGGCGGCGGGACTTGCGACGGATGGATCGGTGAAGTGGCCGGCGCGCGCCCTTCGGCGCGCGCGGATTCGACGGGAACCACGAGGCTGGCCGCCACGCACGCGCCGGCCAGCGCCGCGCCCGTGACGGTACGCACGCTCCAGCGCCGCGCGTAGCGGTACGCGCGCATCACGCGCGCGCTGCTTGCCCCCGCACGGCGCACGCCGGACGCGCGCGCCGCCAACGCTTCAGGCATTCGCCTCCCCTACCTCCTCGGCCCGATGGCAGGCCACGCGCCGGCCGTCGACCTCGCGCAGCTGCGGCTCCTCCGCACGGCAGCGCTCGACCGCGTACGGGCAGCGCTGGTGGAACGCGCAGCCCGACGGCGGATTGAGCGGCGACGGCAGTTCGCCCTGCAGCTTGATCTGCACGCGGCGGTCTTCCTCGAAGATCGCCGGCGTCGCCGACATCAGCGCGCGCGTGTACGGATGGCGCGGCCGTGCGTAGATCGTCGCCTTGTCGCCGAGCTCGGCGACGCTGCCGAAGTACATCACCATCACGTCGTCCGCGACGTGCTCGACCACCGACAGGTTGTGCGAGATGAACACGTAGCTCGTCTTGAACTGCTCCTGCAGATCCATGAACAGGTTCAGGATCTGCGCCTGGATCGACACGTCGAGCGCGGACACCGGCTCGTCGGCGACGACGATGCGCGGATCGAGAATCATCGCGCGCGCGATCGCGACACGCTGGCGCTGGCCGCCCGAGAACATGTGCGGATAGCGCTTCGCGTGCTCGGGCCGCAGGCCGACCGTGCGCATGATCTGCGCGATGCGCTGCGCGCGTTCGGCGGCCGTCAGGTTCGCGTTGATCTCGAGCGGCTCGGAAAGCGTCTGCTCGACGGTCTTGCGCGGGTTCAGCGATGCGAACGGGTTCTGGAACACCATCTGCACGCGGCGGCGCAGGTCGGCGACCGTGTCGCGGCTTGCGCCGGCGACGTTCTTGCCGTCGATCGTCAGGCTGCCCGACGTGGGCGTCTCGATCATCGTCAGCTGGCGCGCGAGCGTCGACTTCCCGCAGCCCGATTCGCCGACGACGGCGAGCGTCTTGCCGCGCTTCAGCGAGAACGACACGCCGTTCAGCGCCTTCACCGTGCCCTGCCCGAACATCCCGCGCTTGACCGAATAGTGCTTCGCGAGACCGTCGGCCACCAGCACGGCGTCCTCGTCGTGCGGCGTGGCACGCGTTTGATTGACTGCATTCATCGTGCACCTCCCGTCAGGTCGAGGTTGGAAACGTTGAGCGGCTTGATGCAGCGCGCGCGCATCGCATCGTTGCCGGACACAAGCGTGTCGAGCGCCGGCCGCGCCTTGCGGCAGTCGTCGACGACGTACTTGCAGCGCGGCGCGAACAGGCACCCGGACGGGCGATCATCGCGGCCCGGCACCATGCCGGGCAATGCGGCAAGGCGACGCGCCCCCTTATTGTGCTCGGGAATCGCCGCGAGCAGCGCTTCGGTGTACGGATGATGCGGCGCGCGGAAGATGTCGGGCACGCTGTTGGTCTCGATCACCTCGCCCGCGTACATCACCGCCACGCGCTGTGCGACCTCGGACACCACGGCCAGGTCGTGCGAGATCAGCACGAGCGCCATCCCGCGTTCCTTCTGCAGCTTCACGAGCAGATCCATGATCTGCGCCTGGATCGTCACGTCGAGCGCGGTGGTCGGCTCGTCGGCGATCAGGAGCTTCGGGTTGCACGCGACCGCCATCGCGATCATCACGCGCTGGTTCATCCCGCCCGACATCTGGTGCGGGAACGACGTGATGCGGTTCTTCGCATCGGGAATACCGACCTGGTCGAGCAGTTCGAGCGCGCGCCGGTGCAGCGCGTCGCCGCGCAAGCCCTCGTGCAGCTTCAGCACTTCCTTGATCTGGTAGCCGACCGTATAGCTCGGATTCAGGCTCGTCAGCGCGTCCTGGAACACCATCGCGATGTCCTTGCCGACGATCTTGCGGCGCGCCTTCGGCGACGCCTTCAGCAGGTCGACACCGTTGAACGTGACTTCATCTGCCGTCACCTTGCCCGGCGCGTCGATCAGGCCCATCAGCGCCATCATCGTCACGCTCTTACCCGAGCCCGATTCGCCGACGACGCCCACCACCTCGCCCGGCGCGATCGACAGGTTGATCCGGTCGACCGCGGGCAGGCCGTTGAAATTCACCGCGAGATTGCGGATGGTCAGAAGATCTTGGCTCATGATTACGCCATCCGTTTCAGTTTGGGGTCGAGCGCGTCGCGCAGCCCGTCGCCGAGCAGGTTGATCGCGAGCACCGAGATCAGGATCGACAGGCCCGGCATCGTCACGATCCACCACGCGTTGTCGATGTAGTCGCGCGCGGAGGCCAGCATCGCGCCCCATTCGGCGGTCGGCGGTTGCACGCCGAGGCCGAGGAAGCCGAGCGCGGCCGCGTCGAGGATCGCCGACGAGAAACCGAGCGTCGCCTGCACGATCAGCGGCGCCGTGCAGTTCGGCAGCACCTGCGAGAACATCAGGCGCAGCGTGCCGGCACCGGCCACGCGCGACGCCGTCACGTATTCCTTCTGCAGTTCGCCGAGCGCCGATGCGCGCGTGAGACGCACATAGGCCGGCAGCGCGACGATCGCGATCGCGAACATCGTGTTGGTGAGGCCCGGGCCGATGATCGCGACGACCGCGACCGCGAGCAGCAGCGACGGCAGCGCGAGCAGCACGTCCATGATGCGCATCACCGGCGTGTCGGCCCACTTCTGGAAGAACGCGGCGACGAGCCCGAGCACGATGCCCGGGATCAGCGCGAGCACGACCGACACGAAGCCGATCCAGAACGACATCCGCGCGCCGTACATCAGGCGAGAAAGAATGTCGCGGCCCGCTTCGTCGGTGCCGAGGATGAATTTCCAGTTGCCGCCTTCGAGCCACGCGGGCGGGATCTTCACGAAGTCGCGGTATTGCTCGGCCGGGCTGTGCGGCGCGAGCAGCGGCGCGAGCAGCGCAATCAGGATCAGCACGATCACGACGATGCCGGCGCCGACGGCGCCGCGGTTGCGCGAGAAGTTGGCCCAGAACTCGCGCAGCGCGAGCGCACGGCCGCCGGCCGGCGCGGATTCGGTCGGCAGGGTATTTTGCAGATTGCTCATGGGATTACCTCGTGTGGCGGATGCGCGGATTCAGCACGCCGTACAGCAGGTCGACGACCAGGTTCACGACGATCACGAGCGTCGCGATCAGCAGGATGCCGCCCTGGACGACCGGATAGTCGCGGCGGCCGATCGCATCGATCAGCCACTTGCCGACACCGGGCCACGAAAAGAGCGTCTCGGTCAGCACGGCGCCCGCGAGCAGCGTGCCGATCTGCAGGCCGATCACGGTGACGACCGGGATCAGCGCATTGCGCAGCGCATGCACGACGACCACGCGCGCGGGCGACAGCCCCTTCGCGCGGGCGGTGCGGATGTAGTCCTCGCGCAGCACTTCGAGCATCGATGAGCGCGTCATCCGCGCGATCACCGCGAGCGGGATCGTGCCGAGCACGATCGCGGGCAGGATCAGGTGGCTGACCGCCGACTTGAACGAGCCTTCATCCGGCGCGAGCAGCGCGTCGATCAGCATGAAACCCGTCGGGTGCGGGAAGTCGTATTCGACGGCGATGCGCCCCGACACGGGCGTCCAGCCGAGGTATGACGAAAACACCATGATGAGGATCAGCCCCCACCAGAAGATCGGCATCGAATAGCCGGTGAGCGCGGTGCCCATCACGCCATGGTCGACGACCGAGCCGCGCCGCAATGCGGCGATCACGCCGGCCGGCAGCCCGACCGCGAGCGCGAACACGAGCGCGCAGAGCGACAGCTCGACGGTCGCCGGGAAGCGCGCGAAGAACTCGCCCGCGACGCTCGTATTGGTGATGATCGACGTGCCGAGGTCGCCGTGCATCGCACGGCCGATGTAATGGATGTACTGCATGGGCAGCGGCTGGTCGAGCCCGAGGCGCTTCATCGCCTCTGCGTGCATCGCGGGATCGACGCCGCGCTCGCCCATCATCACTTCGATGGGGTCGCCCGGTATCAGGTGAATCAGCGCAAACGCCAGGATGGTGATGCCGATGAAAGTCGGGATCACCATGCCCACGCGGCGCAACACGAATGTGAACATGATGCGTCTCGTATTTTCTTGTGGGAAATGTGCGACCGGCGACGGGAAGCTTTTGGCCTCCCGCCGCCGGATGAATTAGCCGGTCTTCGCGACAGCTTACGACAGGCGTGTTACTTCACGCTAACACCATCGAAGCGGGCATAGCCGAGCGGCTCGATACGCATGTCGACCACGGTCTTGCGCACCGGCTGGTAGACCGTCGAGTTCGCGATCGGCGAGAACGGCAGCTGTTGAGCGAAGATCTGCTGAGCCTGCGTGTAGAGCTTCGTCCGCGCGTCCTGGCCCGTCGTCGTGCGGCCCTTCTGGACCAGATCGTCGAACGGCTTGTAGCACCAGTGCGAGAAGTTGTTGCCCTTGATCGCGTCGCAGCCGAGCAGCGTGCCGAGCCAGTTGTCCGGGTCGCCGTTGTCGCCCGTCCAGCCGATCAGCATCGTGTCCTGCTCACCCGAGTGCGCGCGCTTGATGTACTCGCCCCACTCGTACGTGACGATCTTCGCCTTCACGCCGATCTTCGCCCAGTCGGCCTGGAT
This sequence comes from Burkholderia lata, assembly GCF_902499335.1. Lineage (GTDB taxonomy): Bacteria > Pseudomonadota > Gammaproteobacteria > Burkholderiales > Burkholderiaceae > Burkholderia > Burkholderia lata_B. Next base: position 136,111 of record NZ_CABVQK010000011.1, read on the forward strand.
CATCTCGGCCATCAGACGGGCGTTCGGGTTGTACGCGCGCTGCACCGGCATCGCCCACAGCGTGATCTCGAAACCGTTCGGGAAGCCGGCCTTCGTGAGCAGCGCCTTCGCCTTCGCGGTGTCGTTCGGCGCCATCTTCAGGTTCTTGTCGTACGACCATTGGGTCGGCGGCATCGGCGCGGAAGCAGCCTGGCCTGCGCCCTGGTAGACGGACTCGAGGATCGCCTTCTTGTTGATCGCCATGTCGAGGGCCTGACGCACTTCGAGCTTGTCGACCGGCTTGTGCTCGACGTTGTACGCGAGGTAGCCGAGGTTGAAGCCTGCCTGCGACGGCATGTCGACGCCCGCATCGGCCTTCAGCGTCGCGATGTCGGCCGGACGCGGATAGCTCATCACCTGGCACTCGTTGCGCTTGATCTTCTGCACGCGCACGCCCGGGTCGGGCGTGATCGAGAAGATCAGCTTCGAGATCTTCACTTCGCCCTTCTTCCAGTAATCAGGATTGCCGTCGAATCGGATCGTCGCATCCTTCGTGTAGCTGCGGAAGATGAACGGGCCCGTGCCGACCGGCTTCTGGTTGATGTCGGCGGCCTTGCCCGCCTTCATCAGCTGGTCGCCGTATTCGGCCGACAGGACCGACGCGAATTCCATCGCCATGTTCTGGATGAACGGCGCATTCGGCTCGGCCAGCGTGAACTTCACGGTGTACGGATCGACCTTCTCGACCTTCGTGATCAGCTTGTCGAGGCCCATGTCGGTGAAGTACGGGAACGACACCGGGTACGCCTTGCGGAACGCCTGGTTCGGGTCGAGCATGCGCTGGAACGTGAACAGCACGTCGTCCGCATTGAATTCACGCGTCGGCTTGAAGAAGTCGGTCGTGTGGAACTTCACGCCGTGGCGCAGGTGGAACGTGTACACCTTGCCGTCCGACGATACGTCCCACTTCTCGGCGAGGCCCGGTTCAACCTTCGTGCCGCCACGCTCGAATTCGACGAGGCGGTTGTAGACGGTGAACGTGGCGGCGGTGAAATCGACGCCGGTCGTAAACTGCGCGGAATCGAAACCCGCCGGGCTGCCTTCTGAGCAGTAGACGAGCGTTTTGTTCGGGATCTGTGCGAATGCAGAGCCCGTGACGCCGAGCGATGCCGCTGCCACGCCTGCGATGGCGGTAACACGCAGGGTGTGCAACAGACGGTTGTATTCCATGTTTCCTCCAGGTCTCCAGATCGGAACCGGCCCGCCCGGGGCCGGTGTACGCGGATATTACTTGAGCTAACGATGTGGCAACAAGCTGGAGAAAAAACTCTTCTAGATGCCCGCCGGGTTTTTGCCAATGTTTAGTGTGGGTAAAAAATGCGAAAACGCGCGCGAGCGGCAAATCCGTTCATTTCGCGCAAGTTTCGTTCGATGACTAAACAATTCGGGCGCGAACACGAAGGGTCGACGCACTGTATTCGTGTTCTGCAGCACATCATTGCGTTTTGCGAAACGATCCGATGACCGTCTTCAAATCGTCATGTCGTCACGCGGGCGCGTCGAGGTCGGCGCTGCGCGCGGGCACGAATGCGACCGCGACGATCGACAGCGCGATCCCGGCCATCACGTAGTAAGTCGGCGCGAGCGGCGTGCCCGTGACCTTGATCAGCCATGTGACGATGAACTGCCCGAAGCCGCCGAACAGCATCACCGCGACGTTGTACGCGATCGACAGCCCGGTCGAGCGCACGTTGGCCGGAAACAGCTCGGCGATCATCGCGCCGAACGGCCCGTAATAGCCCGCGAGCGTGACCGACAGCACGGCCTGCACCGCGATCAGGCGCGCGATGCTCGGCGCCGCGTCGAGCCACGCGAACAGCGGATACATCAGCACGAGCGTCAGCACGAGCGACCACAGCGACAGCCCCTTGCGGCCGATGCGGTCCGACCACGCGCCCGCGACCGGCGACAACACCATCAGCAGCAGGTTGCCGACGATCACCGCATAGAACGATTCCGCGTAGGGCAGCTTCAGCTGCTTCACCGCGAAGGTCGGCAGATAGCTGATCAGCACGTAGATCGTCACCGTCAGCGCGATCACCGAGCCGAGCCCGCACAGCACTTCGCGCGGGTGGCGCGTGAACACGTCGCGAAGCGTCGCGCGACGCGCGTTCTGCTGCGCATGCAGGAACGCTTCGGAATCGGCGAGATGGCGGCGGATGTAGAAGCCGATCGGGCCGATCACGAGCCCGAGGATGAACGGCACGCGCCAGCCCCAGCTGCGCAGCGCATCGTGCGACAGCCCGCGCGTGATGGCCGCGCCGACGAGCGCGCCGATCAGCAGCGCGGCCGCCTGGCTCGCCATTTGCCAGCTGCCGTAGAAGCCGCGTTTCGAGAACGGCGCGGCCTCGATCAGCAGCGCGGTGGCGCTGCCGAATTCGCCGCCCGCGGAAAAGCCCTGCAGCAGACGGCCGAGCACGATCAGGAGCGGGCCGCCGATGCCGATCGCCGCATAGGGCGGCGCGACCGCGAGCAGGAAGATGCCGGCCGTCATCAGGAGGATCACGAGCGACAGCGCGGCCTTGCGGCCCGCGCGATCCGCGTACAGCCCGAATACGATGCCGCCGATCGGGCGCATGAAGAACGCGACGCCGAACGTCGCGGTGGTCAGCAGCAGCGACGAGTATTCGCTGGAGGTCGGGAAGAACAGCTCGGCGATCACGACCGTCATGAAGCCGAACACCGTGAAGTCGTACCACTCGAGCGCGTTGCCGATCACGGCGGCCGCAACCGCGCGCCGGTTCAGCGCACGCTCGGGCCGGACCGTTTTCGTTGAGTTCGCAATCGTCGCCATGCGTGCCTCGTCCTCGTCAGTTCGCCGTGTCGGGCGGCGCGGCGTGCGGAGTGCCCGCGGCGCGCTGGTTTGCAGCGAGTGTAGAAAGCGACGGAACCGTTTTCAAGCAATAAAAAACGCCCGCCATCTTTCGACGGCGGGCGTTGTGCGGTTTTCGCCACAATGCGGCATCGCACGATGCCGCACGGGCCTCAACCCATCTTCGAGAAGGCGCTGCACCAGCCCTTCGCCGACACCTGCTTGCCGGGGAAGGCGCCGCACGGGCCCGAGGCCGAGCCCTTCTTGCCCTGGTACAGCATGCAGGCCGCGCAATCCTGGCCTGCCGCGTATTTCGGGTACTTCGTCTTGTCGACCTTCGTGGCATCGGCCTTGTAGCCGAGCGCCACGGCGGTCGGATCGGTTTCCGACAGCATCGGCGCATCAGCCAGTGCTTCGCGCGACAGCGCCAGCGCGGACACGGCACCAATGCTCGTAATCAGGAAACTCCGACGGGATGTTTTCATGGGGGACTCGCTCCAACGTTATCGGTTTGAAAGCTGTTCTGGCGACAGCCGTTCGACAGAATAACGCTCAAGCGAATAAATGTGCGTGCCGAAATTCCAGAGATAAGGAATTCCACACGGCCGCCACACGGCCGATACGCACCCGCCACGAACCCACCACACACCCGCCACACACTCGCCGCGTCAGCGGTAAGCCGCCATGTCGCCCACGCGCTGCGCGAGCGCCAGCGACGCGGTGAGCCCCGGCGACTCGATCCCGAACAGGTTCACGAGCCCGCGCACCCCATGCTGCGCGACACCCTGCACGATGAAATCGGCCGGCGGCTCGCCGGGCCCCGCGACCTTCGGCCGGATGCCCGCGTACGCCGGCTGCAGCGCGTCGTCGGGCAAGCCCGGCCAGAATGCGCGGATCGACGTGTAGAACGCGGTCGCGCGCGCGGGATCGACTTCGTAGCGCAGCGTATCGATCCATTCGACGTCCGGGCCGAAGCGCGCCTGCCCGCCGAGATCGAGCGTCAGGTGCACGCCGAGCCCCGCGCGGTCGGGCATCGGGTAGATCAGGTGCGAAAACGGTGCACGGCCCGACAGGCTGAAGTAGTTGCCGCGCGCAAGATAGAGCGGCGGCACCCAGCGCGGGTCGAGGCCGCGCGTGCGGCGCGCCAGCGCCTGGGCGCCGAGGCCCGCGCTGTTGATCACGCAGGCGGCCTCGATCTCGGTCGGCGCGTCGCCGCCCGTGCGCACGACGAAGCGCCCGCCGCGCAGCACGTCGATCGATTCGACCGGAGATTTCAGCGCGCACACCGCGCCGTCGTGTTCCGCGTCGCCGAGCAGCGCGAGCATCAGCTGGTGGCTGTCGACGATGCCGGTGGACGGCGAGAACAGCGCCTCGACGCATTCGAGCGCGGGCTCGAGCGTCTGCGCCTCGACGCGCGTGAGCGGCATCAGGTCGAGCACGCCGTTTTCGGTCGCGCGCGCGGCGATGGCCTTCAGTTGCTTCACCTGCGCGGCGCTCGTGGCAACGAGCAGCTTGCCGGCACGCCGGTGCGGCACGTGATGCGTCTCGCAGAATTCGTACAGCAGGTCGCGCCCGTGCACGCACGACATCGCCTTCAGCGACCCGCGCGGATAGTAGAGCCCCGCATGGATCACTTCGCTGTTGCGCGAACTCGTACCCGTGCCGATCGCATCGGCGGCCTCGAGCACGAGCGTTTCGCGCCCGCGCGAGGCCAGTTCGCGCGCAATCGCAAGACCGACGACGCCCGCGCCGATCACGACACAATCCATCTGCTCCATGACGTTTCGCGCCGCTAGCGCGTCGAGGGGAGAGAAGAGAATTGTACGTCCCGGCTCACCTGCTTGCCGAAGGTCGTGCAGTGCATCGTGGCGACGCCGTGCATGACGTACGACGCACGGAACGACTCGCGGCACTGCACGGCGCGCACGCCGCCGAGGCCGTGCGCGCGCCGCTCGTTCAGAAGCCGATCGGCCGGCGCTTCGCGGCGCCCTCGTCGGCCCGGATGTCGCGCGGCCCGATCGCATCGCGGCCGTCGAGCCGCGCGGCGCCGAATGCGTGCAGCAGCGCACGGCGCATCGTGCGCGGCGGTGTCGCGGCCAGCACGTCGAGCGCGTCGTCGCCGAGGGTGTCGGGGAAGCGCCGCCCCCAAGCATGCGACGTGCGGATCTCGTCGTAGATCGTCTGCGCAATCCGGCGCGCGCCGGCCGCATCGGGCGGCTCGATCTCGTACACGTTCATCCGGTTGAGCAGCGGCTCCGGAATCGCGTTCGCATCGTTCGCGGTCGCGATCCAGATCACGTTGCCCGCATCGATCGGCACTTCCGCGAATTCGTCGATGAACGCGCGCGCGGTGTCGTGCTCGAGCAACGCGTACAGCGCGCCGAGCGGATCGTATTGCGCATCGCTGCCGGCCTTGTCGATCTCGTCGACCGCGATCACCGGGTTCGCGTAGCTGCCGTTCACGAGCGCATCGAACACCTTGCCGGGCTTCGCGTTCTTCCATTGCGACGACGCCCCCGACAGGATCCAGCCGGCCGTCAGCGAACTCATCGGCACGTAGTGGTACGCGGTGCCGAGCAGTTGCGCGAGCGCCTTCGCGAAGTGCGTCTTGCCGATGCCCGGGGGCCCGAGCAGCAGGATCGGCATCAGTTCGAGCCGGTCGTCCGTTTCCAGGCACAGCGCGACCTGCTTGCGCACGTCGTCGAGCGGCTCGGCGAAATTGGGCAAGGCCTCGCCGAGCGCGTCGAACGACGGCATCCGGTTCGGCTTCACGCAGAAGCGCAGATTGCCCGTCTTGAGCATCCTCTCGTAGGTGGCGCGCAGTGCGTCGCTCGCGCTCTCGTTCAGGTCACTCAGCGCCGTCTCGACCTGCTCGAGGTCGTACACCGTGCTGAAGGACGCCACCGCCAGTTCCTGTTTCACCATCGCCGTCGTCATACCAACCTCGCTGCCGCTTGCTGTCACACGACCATCAGACCCTTACGATTTCAGTGTAGCGATCCCGCATCCCTGCGCAAGCAAGCAGCCGCGTGCGTCTGCTGCTAACACCCGCGCGCGCTGCACGCCGGCGCGCCGCGGCGTATGATCGTCGGTTCACCCACCCGCCGCACCGGCCCGGCCGACGGCGCCCGCGCGGCGCGTCGGCCCCGTCCCGAAGGTATGCCGATGTCCTTCCCCACTGCTTTCCCGCGCGTCGATGCCGATCCAATCGACGCCGTCGACGCGGCACTCACATCGCGCCGCGCGATCCGCGCGTTCCTGCCGACGCCCGTGCCGCGCGACACGCTCGAGGCAATCCTCGAAGCCGCGAGCCGCGCACCGTCGGGCACCAACATCCAGCCGTGGCGCGTGTACGTCGCGACAGGCGCCACGCGCGATGCGCTCGCCACCGCGCTCACCGCGGCCCACGACGATCCCGCGCGCGACGAGAAATACGTCGCCGAGTACGACTACTACCCGCGCGAATGGGTGTCGCCGTATATCGACCGGCGCCGCAAGGTCGGCTGGGACCTGTACGGCCTGTTGAACATCGGCCGCGACGAGAAGGCGCGCATGCATGCGCAGCACGCCCGCAACTTCCGCTTCTTCGATGCACCGGTCGCACTGTTCTTCACGCTCGACCGCGTGATGACCCATGGCGCCTGGCTCGACTGCGGGATGTTCCTGCAGGGCGTGATGACCGCCGCGCGCGCACGCGGGCTCGATACTTGCCCGCAGGCCGCGTTCGTGCCGTTTCACCGGATCGTCACCGATCACCTCGGCATTCCCGCCAACGAACAGCTCGTCTGCGGCATGTCGCTCGGCCATGCGGACCCCGACGCGATCGAAAACCGCCTCGTCACCGAGCGCGCGCTGGTCGCCGAGTTCACGCGCTTTTTCGCTTGAAAACGCATGACGCGGCCCTACCTTTCGAACAGGACCGCATCGTGCGGCGAACCTCCCGCGGCACGTCCTGTCACATCACGATCGAAATCGATCGGGCGTAAGATGTGCGTCCGTTCCCCGCTATTCCGCGTTTCCGGAGACGTTTCATGCTGAAACACGGCCTGGCCGTCCTGCTCGCGAGCATCACGCTCGCCGCCCATGCGCAGAGCCCCGCGCCGGCCTCCGTCGCGTGGGAGATCCAGGTAGTACGCGACGGTCAGACCATCGACACGTTCCAGCAGCGCACCACCGTGGGTCAGACCCGTACCGATACCCATCGCTATCCGTCCGCCGTGCCGGTCGGCTGCGGCAATGCCGCGCGCGTCGTGCCCACCGAGCGCTCGCGCTCGGTGACGGTCGCGCCGCTCACCGTCGACGCCGGCGCGAGCACCGTGTCGCTCGCGCTCGACGTGCAGGAAACGATCGACGACGAAGGCGCGAAGCCGGCCGATCCGTGCCTGCCCGCGTCGCCGCGGCAAATCGTCGCGAGTCACCCCGGCCTCACGGTCGGTGGTGACGTGTGGACCGACTGGACGCTCGTCGAGCAGCATCCGCACCTCGTGTACCGCGTGCGTGCGCACGTCGCGAAGGATTGAGCGTCATGTCCGCCGACGCCCTGTCCCTGCCGTTCGCCGAACCGCACGCCGCACCCGACGAAATCACCGCGGTGAGCTGGAACCTGCACAAGGGCCGCTCGCCGCTCGGCTTCACCGCGTGGAACGCGATGCGCAATTGGATGCAGTCGACGCACGCCGACGTGTATTTCCTGCAGGAAGCGATGGCGCGCCGCATGCCGCGTCCCGTACTCGCGCCCGGCTTCGGCGCGCCGATGGACGACGCGGTCGACGATGTATGGCACTGCCAGGCCACCGAGATCGCGCATGCACTCGACTGGCAGATCGCGCTCGGGCCGAACGTGTTCAAGCCGTCGTGGCGGCACGGCAATGCGATCCTGTCGCCGCATCCGCTCGACCTCGGCGGCCGCTGGGACATCTCCGCGCACCGCTTCGAGCGGCGCGGGCTGCTGGTCGCGCGCGCGACGCTCGCAGGCGCCCGCCCGGTCACGCTGCTGTGTGCGCACCTCGCGCTCACGCGCGCCGCGCGGCTGCGCCAGATGCACTGGATCGCGCACTGGATCGTGCGCAACGCGGGCGACGGCCCGCTGATGCTCGCCGGCGACTTCAACGACTGGCGCAACGATTCGGTCGCGCTGTTCGGCGAAATCGGTTTGTCCGAGGTCGCGACGCTGCTCGGCGAATCGGGCCGCACGTTCCCCGCGTTCTCGCCGGCGCTCGCGCTCGACAAGATGTTCGTGCGCGGGCTGACACCGCTCGAATGGCGCGCCCCGTCCGGCGAGGCCGCGTGGCTGTCGGATCATCTGCCGTACATCGCGCGCCTGCGCCTCGATCCGCAATAACGTTCCCGATATCGGCCCGATTTCGCGCGGCCAAAGCGTGGCCGCGCGGCGCGCGCTACAGTAGCGCCTTGCCCATTCCGCCAAGCCCCGCCGCCGGGCCGCGCCGCCATGACCTACCTGCCGATCCTGCTGCAAATCGCCGTCGTCTACCTCGTCGCGGCGATCACCCCCGGCCCGAATTTCTTCATGATTTCGCAACTGTCGCTCGCGGGGCGGCGCAGCCTCGGTGCCGCGTCGGCGCTCGGCGTCGGCACCGCGTCGATCGCGTGGGCGACGCTCGCGATGCTCGGTCTCGCGGCCGTGCTGCACCAGGTCGAATGGCTGTACGAGGCGATCCGGATCGGCGGCGCCGCATACCTCGTGTATTTCGGCTTCAAGCTGCTGCGCTCGGGCGTGCGCCGCGACACGGCACCGGCCGACGCGCCCGACGAACGCGCGCCGCTGGCCGCACCGCACGCACGCGACTACCTGCGCGCGTATCGCAGCGGCCTGTTCACCTGCCTGACGAACCCGAAATCGTGCGCGTTCTGGACCAGCGTGTTCGCGGCGATGCTGCCCGCGCACGTGCCGCTGTGGTTCAACGGCGCGGTGCTGGTGACGATCGGCGTGCTGTCGGCCGGCTGGTATTCGTGCGTCGCGTACCTGTTCGCGAGCCCGCGCGCGCAGCGCGGCTACCGGCGCGTGCGGCGCCCGCTCGACGCACTGTGCGGTGTCGCACTCGTCGGCCTCGGCGCGAAACTCGCGGCCGAGCGCTGAAAAACTGAAAGCTGATTGAAATAATTCGTTGCGCCAAATCCGCGCGGCCACGGGGGTCAAGCCCGCGATCCGCGTCAACAGGGTAAAATAACGAGTTCCTCAATCGTCTGTCATCGAGAAGGCGCGTGTCCGACGCGCCGGCCGGCCGATCCGTGATCGGGCCGTCGCACTCGGTTTTTTTGCCCGTTTTTGGGCCCGTTACTCGCGTTCGCTACGCGCGTCCGTTTTCAAAGCCATGAGCAAATACGACACCGCCACCGTCCAATCCGTCCATCACTGGACCGACACGCTGTTCAGCTTCACCTGCACCCGTGAGGCGAGCCTGCGCTTCAACAACGGCGAATTCACGATGGTCGGCCTCGAGGTCGACGGCAAGCCGCTCGCGCGCGCCTACTCGATCGTCAGCCCGAACTACGAAGAGCATCTCGAATTCTTCAGCATCAAGGTGCAGAACGGCCCGCTGACGTCGCGCCTGCAGCACCTGAAGGTGGGCGACACGGTGCTGATCGGCAAGAAGCCGACGGGCACGCTGGTCGCCGACAACCTGCTGCCGGGCAAGACGCTGTGGATGCTGTCGACCGGCACGGGCCTCGCGCCGTTCATGTCGATCATCCGCGATCCGGACATCTACGACCGTTTCGACAAGGTGATCCTGACGCACACGTGCCGCCTGAAGGGCGAGCTCGCGTACATGGACTTCATCAAGCACGACCTGCCGGGCCACGAGTACCTTGGCGACATCATCAAGGAAAAGCTCGTCTACTACCCGACGGTCACGCGCGAAGCGTTCGACAACGAAGGCCGGATCACCGACCTGATCGCAACGGGCAAGCTGTTCACGGATCTCGACGTCCCGCCGTTCTCGCCGGAAAACGACCGCGTGATGCTGTGCGGCAGCACCGCGATGCTGAAGGACACGACCGACCTGCTGAAGCAGGCCGGCCTCGTCGAAGGCAAGAACAGCGCGCCGGGCCACTACGTGATCGAGCGCGCGTTCGTGGACTGATCGATCCCCCAATTTGCGCGTCATCAAGAACCGGAGCGAAAGCTCCGGTTTTTTTTCATCCCTACTTGGCGAATTCGTAACAAATTGGGATCATGCCATCTCAAATAGTTACATTTGGATACGTCATCGTCCGGTGCTCGGGTGTCAGTGTTTTTCCTACAACACGTTCATTCCGATTATTCACATTTACCCTTAAATGTCCGCCCGACATGACCTTTTCAGAAATTATGAGATATTATTCGCCGCGCGTGGTTGCCGTTCGGATGGGAGTGGAAGGGTCGGATGCAAGTGTTACAGAATGTAACTTTTGTTACCTCGGCAGGGGGCGATTCTCTGGCGGCGACCGTCATCAAAACGGCAGCCGATCCACGCAGCCAGCCGGTGTCTGAACCGCTTTCTGACAGCAGGGAGAGTCATGGATACGTCGCTTAACGCGCCTTTGGGCGCCCACGCCCCGTTCCCGTCGCAACAGCTCATGCCGGGCTGCGTCGCGACTCCGCCCATTGCCGACGTCGCGCCGAAACGCGGCGCCTCCGCCGCGCGGATCGCAGCACTGTCTGCCCAATTGCTCGCCGCCGACGAAGCGGCTCGCCGCCACCTGGCCGGCGAGTTGCACGACGGACTCGGTGCCGAACTCACCGCTGCTCGTTTCGCGCTCGCAAACGTTCAAACGTGGCTACCGGCCGATGCGCCGGACGGTTGCCTGCGCGCGCTGGAGCTTGCGCAGCAGGCGCTCGACGCCGCGACCGACGCGAATCGCCGGCTGATCGACGAGCGCGACACGCCGGCGCTCGACGCGGGCCTGGTCGGCGCGCTGTCGTCGTGGGCCGACACCCATGCCGCACGCACGGGCCTGCGCACCAGCTTCGTCTGTGCTGCCGACGCGCGCCTCACGCAGATCGCCGGCGCCAGCGCGCTCGCGGTGTTCCGCGTCGCGCAGGAAGCGTTGTCGAACGTCGCGAAGCACGCACGTGCGACGTCGGTTGACGTGCGGATCGCCACCGACGGCACGCATCTGTCACTGATAGTCTCCGACGATGGGATCGGTTTCTCCCGTAGCCGCCGTACCGGCTACGGTCTGGCCGGCATGCGCGCCCGCTGCGAGGCTTTCGGCGGCAACTTCGAGACGGCCACGCCGGAAACCGGCCACGGCACGCGCGTCACCGCGCGCTTCGCGTGGAATTCGCTGCTCGCGGTGCCCGTCGCGGCCCGCCGCACGTCGCTTTCGTGAGGTCGTCATGAGCCTGAACATCCTGCTCGTGGACGATCACGCGATCGTCCGGCAAGGGATCCGCCAGTTGCTGATCGACCGTGGCGTCGCGCGCGACGTCACCGAGGCCGAGAACGGCAGCGACGCCATGGTCGCCGTCGACAAACAGGAATTCGACGTGATCCTGCTCGACATCTCGCTGCCGGACACGAACGGCATCGAGGTGCTCAAGCGCCTCAAGCGCAAGCTGCCGCGCACGCCGGTGCTGATGTTCTCGATGTACCGCGAGGACCAGTACGCGGTACGCGCGCTGAAGGCCGGCGCCGCCGGCTATCTGTCGAAGACGGTCAACGCCCCGCAGATGATCGGCGCGATCCAGCAGGTCGCGGCAGGCCGCAAGTACGTGAGCCCCGCGATGGCCGAGGCGCTCGCCGAATACGTGTCGTTCGAGAACGAGCCGCTGCCGCACGAGAAGCTGTCCGACCGCGAATACCAGACGCTCTGCATGCTCGCGTCGGGCAAGCGGCTCACCGACATCGCGAACACGCTGTCGCTGTCCGTGAAGACGGTGAGCGTGTACCGGTCGCGGCTGCTCGAGAAGATGCGGCTGTCGAACAACGCGGAACTCACGTTCTACGTGATGAGCAACCGGCTCGTCGACATGGCGCCCACGGCCGGCGCCTGATTTCCCCGCCTCACCCGATTCGTCCGGCCCAGCGACGCGGCGCATGCCGCGCCGCCGCCCGCTGCCGCCCATTTGGCGTGCAAGCGCTTGTTTTATCGGACGATTTCTCGACGCGCCGCTGCGCCGCAGCGGGTCTTGTGCGCCAAATCAGCTAAAATTACGGGTTTTCACTCAGTCAGCGCTACCGCGCCCGCGCGCGCTGGCGATTCATCCGCAATGTCTCTCTTCCGCAAGAAAAACGTCGATCGCATGATCGCCGGCGCGCATGCCGCCGGGCTCAAGAAAGCGCTCGGCGCGATCGACCTCACCTTCCTCGGCATCGGCGCGATCATCGGCACCGGCATCTTCGTGCTGACCGGTACCGGCGCCGTGCAGGCCGGCCCCGCGCTGATGCTGTCGTTCGTGATCGCCGCGATCGCGTGCGGCCTCGCCGCGCTGTCGTACGCGGAATTCGCGTCGACGATCCCCGTCGCCGGCTCGATCTACACGTATTCGTACGCCACCCTCGGCGAGCTCGTCGCCTGGATCATCGGCTGGGACCTGATGCTCGAATACGGCCTCGCGTCGTCGGCCGTGTCGGTCGGCTGGTCGGGCTACCTGCAGTCGCTGCTGCAGGGCTTCGGGCTGACGCTGCCCACCGTGCTGACGGCCGCGCCCGGTGCGGTGCCGGGCGTCGTCACGTGGTTCAACCTGCCCGCGTTCCTCGTGATGATCGTGATCACGACGCTGCTGTCGATCGGCATCCGCGAGTCGACCCGCATCAACAACATCATGGTGTTCATCAAGGTGTCGGTCGTGCTGCTCGTGATCGCGGTCGGCGTGTTCCACGTGACGCCCGCGAACTGGAAGCCGTTCATGCCGCACGGCTGGAACGGCGTGTTCGGCGCGGCAGCCGTGATGTTCTTCGCGTTCATCGGCTTCGACGCGGTGTCGTCGGCGGCCGAGGAAGTGAAGAATCCGAAACGCGACCTGCCGATCGGCATCATCGCGTCGCTCGCGGTGTGCGCGGTGCTGTACGTGACGGTCGCCGCGGTCGCGACCGGCATCGTGCCGTCGGCCCAGTACGCGAACATCTCGCACCCGATCTCGTACGCGCTGCAGGTTGCCGGCGAAACGTGGGTGGCAGGCTTCATCGATCTCGGCGCCGTGCTCGGCATGCTGACCGTGATCCTCGTGATGAGCTACGGCCAGACGCGCGTGATCTTCGCGATGTCGCGCGACGGGCTGCTGCCGGCGGCGCTGTCGCGCGTGCACCCGCGCTACGCGACGCCGTTCCTGACGACCTGGCTCGTCGGCCTGTTCTTCGGGCTGATCGCCGCGCTCGTGCCGCTCAACGTGCTCGCGGAGCTGATCAACATCGGCACGCTCGCCGCATTCTCGATGGTGTCGATCGCGGTGCTCGTGCTGCGCCGCACACACCCCGACCTGCCGCGCGCGTTCCGCTGCCCCGGCGTGCCGGTGGTGCCGATCCTCGCGGTCGCGTCGTGCCTGTTCCTGATGCTGAACCTGCAGCCCATCACGTGGGCCGCGTTCGGCATCTGGCTCGTGATCGGCCTCGTGATCTACTTCCTGTACTCGCGTCACCACTCGAAGCTCGCGCACGGTCACCACGACGCGCACTGAGCGCCGCCGTGCCGCACGCGGCACGGTGCGCACCCGCGGGGCCGGATACCGGCCCCGCCCCTCCCCGCCCCACCTTCCCCCGTCACGCCGCCGCGTTGCTTTTCCTGCAACGATCCGCGCGTCAATTCCCTTTCTTATTGGCCATTTTTCGAATACCGGTATATTCGATTCCGATCAGCAAATCAATTCAGTTAAAATGTAATGCGATTGAATTGAATATGAATAGCATAAAATAATCGCGCGACCGACATTGAACTCTCGCATCCGCCAAACTAGTATTCAGGTCTGCTGACCGCACACGCCGCCAGCCCATACCAGACGGGGATCGCGCCGCAGCATGAGCGCCGCGCGATGCAATCGATTTCATCGAACCGCATTTCCATCAAGCAGAAATTTATCGCACATTCATAATCGAATTCTCAGCACCTTTTTAATTAACAAATTAAAACCGGATAATCCGGTCGACGGTATTGTATTGCCTCCGTCCGGAGGCATGTCGCTGCACCTGTCCGAAGTTCAACAAGAACCAGAGAGGTCTGTCATGAGCAATACATTGGTCAACGTCACGGCGAAGGTCGAAATCAGCGCGGCCAACCAGACGATCGCGGGGCTCAGGGATTATCAAAGCAAGAACTGGGCGATCGGGCTGAACGGGGATACGCTGGCGCCGGACGGTTTCCTGACGTTCTTCACCGAGCGCAACCTGCCGTTCAGCTACTACGTCCGTGCGCGTGGCGTCTCGGTCGGCGAGCCGAGCGCATACCAGGCGAACATCGAGACCCTGACGCAGCGCATCGCCGCGATTCGCGCGTCGGAGACGAACCAGGTGCAGGCGACGATCCGCGAACTCGAGCTGTACAAGTCGCGGAACTGGGCGATCGGCCTGAACGGCACGACGCTGCAACCGGACAATTTCCTGCCGTTCTTCGGCACCCGCTCCGTGCCGTTCGAGTACTACGTGCGCAGTGGCGGCGTCGAGCTCGGCTCGCCGAATGCGTATGACAACAACATCCGCAACCTGACGCAGTACCTGGGCTCGCTCTGACGTAGTGCCCCGCCGGGCGGATGCGTCCGCCCGGCGACCTGCCAACCGGCCCGGCACGGGCCGCCTTCCTCGCCGCTCCGCCTGTCCCTTCCCCGTTTTGCGCAGTCCCCGCTGCCTGCACGCTTGCCACGGCCGGTTCATAATCGCGCCATCGAACGGCGGCCCGCATCGGCGGTGTCGCCCGGCAACAGGAAGAAGATGATGGAAAGCGTCGATCTCGATGTATTGAAATCCAGCGCGCGCTGGCTCGAAGAAGGGCGCCGCGTGCTGCTCGTGACGGTCGTGAAGACGTGGGGCTCGTCGCCGCGCCCGGAAGGCGCGATGCTCGCGGTACGCGAGGATGGGCTCGTGGTCGGCTCCGTGTCCGGCGGGTGCATCGAGGACGACCTGATCGCCCGCGTGCACGCGAGCGGGATCGCGGCCGACGCGCGCCCGGAAGCGCTCAAGTACGGCGTGACGGCCGAAGAAGCGCACCGCTTCGGGCTGCCGTGCGGCGGCACGATCCAGCTCGTGCTCGAACCGCTCACGCGCGACAGCGGGATTGCCGCACTGTGCGCCGAAGTCGAGGCCGGCCGCCTCGTCACGCGCACGATGACGCTCGCGACGGGCCGCGCATCGCTGTCGCCCGCGCAAGCCGCCGACGGGCTCGCGTTCGACGGCGAGCGGCTCGTGACGATCCACGGGCCGCGCTACCGGATGCTCGTGATCGGTGCCGGCCAGTTGTCGCGCTATCTGTGCCAGATCGCGGTCGGGCTCGACTACCAGGTGACGGTGTGCGATCCGCGCGAGGAATACACGGATGCGTGGGACGTGCCGGGCACGCGCGTCGTGCACACGATGCCCGACGATACGGTGCTCGACATGAACCTCGATGCGCGTTCGGCCGTGATCGCGCTCACGCACGACCCGAAGCTCGACGATCTTGCCCTGATGGAGGCGCTGAAGACGCCCGCGTTCTACGTGGGCGCGCTCGGCTCGCGGCGCAACAACGCGGCGCGGCGCGAACGGTTGCGCGAGTTCGACCTGAACGAAGCGGAACTGGGCCGGCTGCACGGGCCGGCCGGCATCTATATCGGCAGCCGGACGCCGCCGGAAATCGCGATCTCGATTCTCGCCGAGATCACCGCCGCGAAGAACAACGTGTCGCTGCCGACGATCCTGCAGGTCGAGGGCGCGAAAGCCGCGCGCGAGATCGCAGCAAACAGCGGCGCGGCCTGCGGCCTCTGATCGCTACCGACTCCGGCGCGCGATCGCGCCGGGTATGCGTCCGCTACGAGCGAAGCGGACGAAATCAACAACATTGCACGCACCGGCGCCAGGCCGGCGCGTGTCGCCGATCAGGTCAGGCCGGCGGCGAGCGCCGCGGCGACCGAACCGACCACCAGCACGACGCCGACCGTGCGGCGCTTGTTCAGCTCGGTCCATAGCAGCACGCCGGTCAGCGACAGCAGGATCAGCGAGCCGGCAATCGTGTCCATCAGCAGCACCCAGCCGAGATTCATCCCGACGCCGCGATGCAGGTTGTTCAGCGTCGTCAGGAACGTGTTGCCCGTGCGCTTCACCGCGACGTAGCCGTTGCCGACCCAGTATTCGGCCTGCAGGTTCTGATGCGGGCCGAACAGGCCCATCTGCCAGTGCTCCGGCTGCATCACGCGTTTGTCGCCCCACGCCACGGGCTGCGCAGGCTCCTTGCGCATACGGCCCGGCTTGCCGTCGAAATGCAGTTCATGCTGCAGCCACTTCGTCATCGCGGCGGGTGTCTTCGGCGCAGGATCAGGCAATGCGATCTGCATTTCCTCGACCTGCGGCTCGCCGGTCGAAATCTTCAGCGGCGGCGCGCGGTGGTTGAGCAGCACACCCGTCACGCCGAACAACAGCCCGAGCACCGCGCCCCACAGCCCGACCCAGCCGTGCACCTTGCGCAGCCACTTGATGAAGGTTGCGCGGCGCGAACGCTGACGGCGCGCGGCCAGTTCGTCGTCGCTCAGCGGGCGAGCCGCCGGGTGCAGCACGGTGACGCCCGCGCGGGAAGTACCCGTCTTGGGCGGATTGATCGTTTCGGGCGCGTTCACGCGAAAGTTTCCATTCGTTCAAAACAACGGGCGGCGCGCAGAGAGTGCGTGCCGCCCGAGTAACATGAAAATGAGAATGGATATCATTACACAAATCTATCGTCGGCTCAATCCGTTCGGGTACGTAACGGCATGCGCTGCGAGAGAGGAAAGGCGAGCGAAGCGCACACGATGCGCCACGATGCCGACCAATAGGCGAAGAATGCCGGCAGAATGATCCTGCAAGGCCGGGACAGCATTTCGTAATGCAGTCGCGCGATGCCGGGTTATTCAGCGCAATGGCGGCAGCGGAAAGCGCGGTGCGGCATCGTCCGGCGCGGGCTCGGTGCGGTCGAGCGAGTACAGCCACGCGAGCAGATCCGCGACCGCCTGGTAGAGCTGCGGCGGAATCCGGTCGTCAAGGTCGACCTGCATCAGCAGCGACACCATCTCCGGCGCCGTATGCACGTACAACCCCGCATCGTGCGCACGCGCGACGATCATCTCGGCGAGTGCGCCGTAGCCCTTCGCGACCACGCGCGGCGCCGCGTCGCCGCCCTTCGGATCGTAGACGAGCGCGGCCGCGCGCTTGCGGGACGACATGCTCATTGCAGCGCCTCGTCGTCGGTATCCGGCGCACGCGTCGCCGGGCCGCCGGCCGAGGCCGAACCGCGCGCATATGCGGCGGCGGCCGCCTGGGCCGCAAACAGGTCGAAGGCGTCCGGGCCGTCGTCGACCGCGCGGATCGACAGCCCGCCCACCCGCAGCCCCGACACTTCGAGCCGCTGCCGCAGCGCCGCCTCGTGCCGCGTGAGCCGGTCGGCGCCCGTCTGGTTCGCGCGCAACCGCGCGACGAGCTGTGTGCCGTTCAGCACCAGCTCCGCGTCGACCGTGCCGAGCGACGGCAACGTCAGCGTCAGGCGTGTGCGCCAGGCCATACCGTCGCCCGTACTGTCGTCGCCACGCGGCGCGCGGTTGCCGAGATCGTCGGGCTCGATCGTCCAGTCGAGCCGCGCACCGGGCCACGCCTCGCCCGCCCAGCGGAACTGGTCGGTCGCGAGCGCGTCGAGCTGCTGCCTGACGAGCGGCACGGCGGCCGGATGCACGGGCGCAAGCGTCTGCGCCTGGGATTCGGACGACGCGGTGGCCAGCTCGGCCCGCGCGGGTGTCCAGCGCGCATCGGCACGCTCGCCGAGCAGATCGGCCGTATCGGGTGGCAACGACGCGCCCTGCCGCGCGCCTGCCGGCAACGCCTGTGCGGGATCGCGAGCTGGCGCGCCACCCTGGGCCGGCGCACCCGGCTGCGCCGTTGTCCGTGCAGCCGCAGGCAACGGTGGCCGCTGCGCGAGCAGTTCGTCGAGCACATCGGTCGAGCCGTGCTGCGCGGCATCCGGGTCGGCAGGCGCGAGCGCGGCCGCGAGGCGCGCCTGCGGCTCGCGCATCAGCGCCGCGAGCGGACGCTGGCCGGCCAGCCACTGCGCCAGATGGGATTCATAGAAGAGACCGCTTTCACTCACAGCCTGTGTGAGCGCCGCGCGCAGCGCCGCGACCGGCAGGGCCGCGGCCGCTTCGCGCGCCGCCGCGGCGGACGACGCCGCGGCGGAAGCAGGCGTGGAAGATGCAGCCGGATCGGAGGCGGCCGGCGCGCGGGCCGGCGCGGCCGTGTCGGTCAGCAGCACGGTGGGATCGGCCAGCAGCGGCGCGCGACCGGCAATGGCCGGCGTCGAGTCGCCGCCGGCGCGCGAGATCGCGTCGAGCACGCGCCCGACATCGGACAGTGCGGTCTGGGTGGAGGCTGGCGGTGCGGCGGGCGGGCTGCCTGCCGAAGGCGTGGACGGCGCGCCGGTGCCCGGCGTGCCGACCTGCGAGGTCGCGCCGCCGCCGGCGGGCGCCGACACGGTGCCGGTCAGCAGGCTGTCGAGGCGGCTCGCCAACAGCGCGGCCGCAACGGAGTCGATACCGGTCATGATCGGAGCCTGCTCTTAGCCACATCGTTTCGAATCCGGGCACGGCACGCCGGTGCCGTCCGCGGGAACTGCGCGCCTGCCGCAACGGGCTCGTGCGCCCCCGCGCCCGTTTCCCCGGAAACGGGCCCTACCCGCGCGCGCGGTAGAGATCGGTCAATACCTTGGTCGAGCGCCGCGCCTCGAACAGCGCGGACAGCCGCGCGACGTCCGGGCTCGCGAGATCGCGAATCGCGGCGTCGTCGGCCAGGATGCGGCGGATCAGGTCGAGCTTGCGGCCGAGATCCGATTCGTCGAGCACGACGCCCGGATCGGCTTCCTTCAGCCCGTCGACCAACTGCATGAATTCGGCCTGCAACCCCGGCAACGCGCTCCAGTCGGCGCTGCGGGCCGCGCCCAGCATCCTGCCCGACACGGCGGCGAGCGCCTCGTAACGTTCGAAGTATTCGGCCTTGCGATTCATCGTGATGCTTCCACTGCCTGTTGCGCGGCCATCCGCGCGACTTCCGGGGCGATCCCCGTCCATGCTTCCTCGAGCGTCGCGAGCAGTCCGTCGACCTCGACCAGCATCGCGTCGCTCGCCTGCGCGTTCGCTTCCAGCAGACGCCGGCCGATATACGCATACAGCGCGTCCAGCCGCTCCGCGATCTCGCCGCCCGCGTCGCGGTTCAGCGATTCCTTCAACCCGCTCTCGACGATCCGGATCGCCTTGCCGATCGCTTCGCCGCGCGCGGACACATTGCCCTGCTGCAAATGCATGCGCGCCAGCGCAATCGCCTGCCGCGCGCCCTGGTACAGCATCGCGATCAACCGGTGCGGGGAGGCGCCCATCACCCCCGTCTCGACGCCGACACGCGCGTATGCACTGGCTCCAGCGTGTCCTGGGGAAAACATGCGCTTCTCCTTGTTATGCCTTGGCTATACGGGAACCGCCGCCGTGCATCGCACGAAGCGGCCTTCACCGGAGTTATCGGAAGGGATTTGGAAAGCTTTAGGCAAGCCGCGCCCGCCGTCGGGCGCAGTTGAGCCGGCCCACCGGCCGGCCGGGAGACCTTCCCCGCTAGCCTTCCCCGGATAGCCGTACTTTCACACCGACATCTGCATGATGTCGTTGTAAGCGCTCACTAGCTTGTTGCGGACCTGGAGCCCGAACTGGAAGCCGATGTTGGCTTTCTGCATGTCGACCATCACGTCGTTCAACGACACGTTCGGCGCACCGACCTCGAACGCCTTCGCCTCGCCGAGCGCGTGCTGCTGGTCGCCGCTGATCTTGTCGAGCGACGCCTTCATCGCGCTCGCGAACGTGCCGGCCGTCGCCGCGCCCGAGCCGGCCAGCGCCGCCGTCGGGCTCGCGACGCCGCCTGATGCCTGCGCGGCCATCGACTGCATCTGTTGCAACACCGAACCGATTCCGCTGACGTTCGCAGTCATGCTGTCCCCAAAACTGAGCGAAGAGACCCGGACGCACCGGGAGATCCGCCGGCGCCGCACCACGCGCACCATGCCGGATTTCGAAAAAGGATAGCAGCGCGCCGCGCGTCAAAGCCGAGAAAGTACGGGGGAAACCCCGCTCTTTTCGGTCGATCGGAGTCCGGCCCGGGTCACGATAATCGCATCGTGTCATTGTCCGCCCGCTCGTCCGAGCGAGCTCAGTCGTCCCGCTCCGGAGAAACTCGACGCATGGATTCGCAGGCCAACTCGCTGATCAACCCAGACGCCCGCGCGGGCCTCGCCAGCCCGGCGCCCGGCGCCGCCGCGGCCACCGCGTTGCCGGGCGCGGGTGGCGCAGGCGCGGACTTCGGGCTTGGCGGCTTCGCGGAACGCATCCCCGGCATCTCGCGGATGAAGGGCAACCCGAAGCTGCCGTTCCTGATCGCCGTCGCATTCGCGGTCGCCGTGATCACCGCGCTCGTGCTGTGGAGCCGAGCACCCGACTACCGCGTGCTGTACAGCAACCTGTCGGATCGCGACGGCGGCGCGATCATTGCCGCGCTCCAGCAGGCAAACGTTCCCTACAAGTTCGCCGATGCCGGCGGCGCGATCCTCGTGCCGTCGAACCAGGTGCATGAAACGCGCCTGAAGCTCGCCGCGATGGGGCTGCCGAAGGGCGGCTCGGTCGGCTTCGAGCTGATGGACAACCAGAAATTCGGCATCAGCCAGTTCGCCGAGCAGATCAACTACCAGCGCGCGCTCGAAGGCGAGCTGCAGCGCACCATCGAATCGATCAACGCCGTGCGCGGCGCACGCGTGCATCTCGCGATCCCGAAGCCGTCGGTGTTCGTGCGCGACAAGGAAGCGCCGAGCGCGTCGGTGTTCGTCGACCTCTACCCGGGTCGCGTGCTCGACGAGGGCCAGGTTCAGGCAATCACGCGGATGGTGTCGTCCGGCGTGCCCGACATGCCCGCGAAGAACGTGACGATCGTCGACCAGGACGGCAACCTGCTGACCCAGACGGCCTCGGCATCGGGCCTCGACGCCAGCCAGCTCAAGTATGTGCAGCAGGTCGAGCACAACACGCAGAAGCGCATCGACGCGATCCTCGCGCCGATCTTCGGCGCCGGCAACGCGCGCTCGCAGGTCAGCGCCGACCTCGATTTCTCGAAGATCGAGCAGACGTCGGAAAGCTACGGCCCGAACGGCAATCCGCAGCAATCCGCGATCCGCAGCCAGCAGACCAGCAGCGCGACCGAACTCGCGCAGGGCGGCGCGTCGGGCGTGCCGGGCGCGCTGTCGAACACGCCGCCGCAGCCGGCTTCCGCGCCGATCGTCGCCGGCAACGGCCAGAACGCGCCGCAGACGACGCCGGTCAGCGACCGCAAGGACCAGACGACCAACTACGAAGTCGACAAGACGATCCGCCATCTCGAGCAGCCGATGGGCAGCGTGAAGCGGCTGTCGGTCGCGGTCGTCGTCAACTACCAGCCGGTCGCCGACGCGAAGGGCCACGTGACGATGCAGCCGCTGCCGCCCGCGAAGCTCGCGCAGGTCGAACAGCTCGTGAAGGACGCGATGGGCTACGACGAGAAGCGTGGCGACTCGGTGAACGTCGTGAACAGCGCGTTCTCGACCGCGAGCGACCCGTACGCCGACCTGCCGTGGTGGCGCCAGCCCGACATGATCGCAATGGCGAAGGAAGCGGCGAAGTGGCTCGGTATCGCGGCAGCCGCGGCGGCCCTCTACTTCATGTTCGTGCGCCCGGCGATGCGCCGCGCGTTCCCGCCGCCCGAGCCGGTCGCGCCGGCGCTCGCGGCACCTGAAGATCCGGTCGCGCTCGACGGCCTGCCGGCGCCGGAGAAGGCCGAGGAACCCGACTCGCTGCTGCTCGGTTTCGAAAGCGAAAAGAACCGTTACGAACGCAACCTCGACTACGCGCGCACGATCGCCCGCCAGGATCCGAAGATCGTCGCCACCGTCGTGAAGAACTGGGTGTCCGATGAACGCTGAAGGCTTGACCAAGAGCGCGCTCCTGCTGATGTCGATCGGCGAGGAAGAGGCCGCGCAGGTATTCAAGTTCCTCGCGCCGCGCGAGGTCCAGAAGATCGGCGCCGCGATGGCCGCGCTGAAGAACGTCACGCGCGAGCAGGTCGAGGACGTGCTGCACGAATTCGCGAAGGAAGCGGAGCAGCACACCGCGCTGTCGCTCGATTCGAGCGACTACATCCGCTCGGTGCTGACCAAGGCGCTCGGCGAGGACAAGGCCGGCGTGCTGATCGACCGCATCCTGCAGGGCAGCGACACGAGCGGCATCGAGGGCCTGAAGTGGATGGACTCGGCCGCCGTCGCCGAACTGATCAAGAACGAGCATCCGCAGATCATCGCGACGATCCTCGTGCACCTCGACCGCGACCAGGCGTCCGAGATCGCGTCGTGCTTCACCGAGCGGCTGCGCAACGACGTGATCCTGCGGATCGCGACGCTCGACGGCATCCAGCCGGCCGCGCTGCGCGAGCTCGACGACGTGCTGACGGGCCTGCTGTCCGGCAGCGACAACCTGAAGCGCAGCCCGATGGGCGGCATCCGCACCGCGGCCGAGATCCTGAACTTCATGACGAGCGTGCATGAGGAAGGCGTGCTCGAAAGCGTGCGCCAGTACGACGCCGAGCTCGCACAGAAGATCATCGACCAGATGTTCGTGTTCGAGAACCTGCTCGACCTCGAGGACCGCGCGATCCAGATGGTGCTCAAGGAAGTCGAGTCGGAAACGCTGATCATCGCGCTGAAGGGTGCGCCGCCGGCACTGCGCCAGAAGTTCCTCGCGAACATGTCGCAACGCGCGGCCGAACTGCTCGCCGAGGATCTCGACGCGCGCGGCCCGGTGCGCGTGTCCGACGTCGAGACGCAGCAGCGCCGCATCCTGCAGATCGTGCGCAACCTGGCCGAGAGCGGCGCGATCGCGATCGGCGGCAAGGCGGAAGACGCGTATGTCTGATTCGGCGAGCGATCGCGCGGGCACCCTCACCGCCTACCAGCGGTGGGAGATGGCGTCGTTCGACCCGCCGCCGCCCCCGCCGCCGCCCGACGACGCGGCAGCGGCCGCCGCCGCGCTCGCCGAGGAACTGCAGCGCGTGCGCGACGCCGCGCACGCCGAAGGCCATGCGGCCGGCCACGTCGAGGGCCAGGCGCTCGGCTACCAGGCCGGTTTCGAGCAGGGCCGCGAACAGGGTTTCGAGGCCGGCCAGGCCGACGCCCGCGAACAGGCCGCGCAGCTCGCGGCGCTGGCCGCATCGTTCCGCGAGGCCGTGTCGACGGTCGAGCACGATCTTGCCGCCGACATCGCGCAGCTCGCGCTCGACATCGCGCAGCAGGTCGTGCGCCAGCACGTGAAGCATGATCCGGCCGCGCTGGTTGCCGCCGTGCGCGACGTGCTCGCGGCCGAACCCGCGCTGTCCGGCGCGCCGCATCTCGCGGTGAATCCGGCCGACCTGCCCGTCGTCGAAGCCTATCTGCAGGACGATCTCGATACGCTCGGCTGGAACGTGCGCACCGACGCGTCGATCGAGCGCGGCGGCTGCCGCGCGCACGCCGCGACCGGCGAGGTCGATGCGACGCTGCCCACGCGCTGGCAGCGCGTCGCCGCCGCGATCGGCAAGGTGAGCACGTGGTGACGCGGCCGCCCGAGGCGCTCGCGCACGACGGCATGACGCCGCTGGAGCGCGAACTCGCGCTCGCGTCGTTCGGCCCGGACGCCGCGCACGACACCGCTCACGACACAGCACATGACGCAACCCCGCACCGCACCGCCGCAGCAGCCAACGCCGGCGGCGCCGCCCCGCGCGCACCGCACAACCCGCATCTCGCGCACTGGCGCACCCACCTGAACGGGCTCGCCGCGCGCAGCCACCGTGCGCTGCCGCTGCGGCCGTGCGGGCGCCTGACGCGCGCGGCCGGCCTCGTGCTCGAGGCGATCGGGCTACGCCTGTCGGTCGGCGCCGAATGCACGATCGAACTGCCGCCCGGCAGCACGCTGCCGCACGCGGAAGCCGAAGTCGTCGGCTTCGCCGGCGATCGCCTGTTCCTGATGCCGACCACCGACGTCGCGGGCGTGCTGCCCGGCGCGCGCGTGTGGCCGCGCGAGAGCGCGCCCGTCACCGATCCGCTCGCGGGCGCGAAGCGGCTGCCGGTCGGCTGGGAGATGCTCGGGCGCGTCGTCGACGCGTCGGGCCGCCCGCTCGACGGCCTCGGCCCGCTCGCGTCGAAGGTCGACGCGCCGCTGTCGGCGCCGTCGATCAACCCGCTCGAGCGCGAACCGATCCACCACGTGCTCGACGTCGGCGTGCGCGCGATCAACGCGCTGCTCACCGTCGGCCGCGGGCAGCGGATGGGCCTGTTCGCGGGCTCCGGCGTCGGCAAGTCGGTGCTGCTCGGCACGATGGCGCGCTACACGAGCGCGGAAGTGATCGTGATCGGTCTGATCGGCGAACGCGGCCGCGAAGTGAAGGAATTCATCGAACAGATCCTCGGCGAGGACGGGCTCGCGCGCTCGGTCGTCGTCGCGGCGCCGGCCGACGTGTCGCCGCTGCTGCGGATGCAGGGCGCGGCCTACGCGACGTCGCTCGCCGAGTATTTCCGCGACCAGGGCAAGCACGTGCTGCTGCTGATGGATTCGCTGACCCGCTACGCGATGGCGCAGCGCGAGATCGCGCTGGCGATCGGCGAGCCGCCCGCGACGAAAGGCTACCCGCCGTCGGTGTTCGCGAAGCTGCCCGCGCTCGTCGAGCGCACCGGCAACGGGCCGGAAGGCGGCGGCTCGATCACCGCGTTCTACACGGTGCTGACCGAAGGCGACGACCAGCAGGATCCGATCGCCGATTCGGCGCGCGCGATCCTCGACGGCCACGTCGTGCTGTCACGCGCGCTCGCCGAAGCCGGCCACTATCCGGCAATCGACATCGAGGCGTCGATCAGCCGCGCGATGACCGCGCTGATCGACGAAACGCACCTCGACCACGTCCGGCAGTTCAAGCAGATGCTGTCGCGCTACCAGCGCAATCGCGACCTGATCGCGGTCGGCGCTTACGCGCCCGGCCGCGACGCGCAGCTCGACCGCGCGATCGCGCTCTATCCGCGCATCGAGGCGTTCCTGCAGCAGGGCTTTCGCGAATGCGCGCCGTTCGCGTCGAGCCTCGCCGGGCTCGATGCACTGTTCGACGCTTACGGAGGCTGATCCCGATGGCACACGGCTTTCCCCTTCAGTTGCTGCTCGACCGCGCGCAGGAAGATCTCGACTCCGCCACGAAGCAGCTCGGCACCGCGCAGCGCGACCGCACCGCGGCCGCCGAGCAGCTCGACGCGCTGCTGCGCTACCGCGACGAATACCACGCGCGTTTCTCGCAATCCGCGCAGCACGGGATGCCGGCCGGCAACTGGCGCAATTTCCAGGCGTTCATCGACACGCTCGACGCCGCGATCGCGCAGCAGCGCAGCGTGCTGGCCGCGGCCGAAATCCGCATCGACGAAGCACGCCCGAACTGGCAACAAAAGAAACGCACCGTCGGCTCGTTTGAAATCCTGCAGGCGCGCGGCGTCGCGCAGGAAGCGAAACGCGACGCCCGGCGCGAACAGCGCGACGCCGACGAACACGCCGCGAAGATCCTGCGCATGCGGGCCGACGCGGCCCGTTCGTCGTAACCGACCACCGCATTTCGAACGAGAGAACCGTCATGCCTCCCCTGCCCCTGCTCGGCGCGCTGCTCGACACCGCCGGCACCGCACTCAAGGCCGCCCGCGGCTCGGGTTCGTCCAGCGCCGCCGGCAACGATGCCGCGACCGCGACGAGCGCCGTGCCGTTCGCGCAGACGCTGAAGCAAAGCGTCATCACGCGTCGCGATGCATCGAATTCCGGCGTGCCGGCCACTTCGACGACACAGGTTTCGTCGAAGCCGGCCTCTGGCACGAAGCCATCCGCCACGGATGACGACGACACGACCGACGATACGACCACGAACGCCGCCACCAACCCCGACGCCGCCGCGCTCGCGGCCGCCGCGGCCGTGCAGGCGCAACTGCTGGCGCGCACGGACAACGCGATGCCGGCCGATGCGGCTGCCGCCGCTGCCGCTGCGCAAAAGACGGCCGTGTCCGGCCAGCCCGATGCCACGGCCACGCTGACGGATCACGCGGCAAAGGATGCAGCCGCGGCCACCCAGGCCGCACCGGCGACGAGCCGCGACGCGCTGCAGGAGGCGCTCGCCAAACTGACGGGCGGCTCGGGTGCGATCGCGATGCCCGCGACCGGCACGACGGCGTCCGCACCGGCACCGACCGCATCGACCGGCGCCGCCGCGCCGCTGACACCGAAGGTGCCGACCTTCGACCGCACGCTCGCCGACGCGAAGGGCGCGCTCGCCACCCAGCAAGCGCCGGCGCAAGCCACCGCGCAGGCGCTGCAGGCTGACGCGAACGCACAGTCCGGCGCACAGCACGCGCTCGCGGCAGCCAGCGACGCGACAGACCCGGCGGCCAGCGCGACGCTCGCCGCAGGCGCGACGGCTGCTGCCGCCGCACAGGCGAACCTGCAGCTGTCGCCTGCCGCGGGAGCAATCGCCGCCGCGAACGCGCACGTGCTCGCGCCGCACGTCGGCACCCCGGACTGGACGGATGCGCTGAGCCAGAAGGTCGTGTTCCTGTCGAATGCGCACCAGCAGAGCGCCGAGCTGACGCTCAATCCGGCCGATCTCGGGCCGCTGCAGGTCGTGCTGCGCGTCGCGGACAACAACGCGCACGCGCTGTTCGTGTCGCAGCACCCGCAGGTGCGCGAAGCGGTCGAAGCCGCGCTGCCGAAGCTGCGCGAGGCAATGGAAGCGGGCGGGCTCGGGCTCGGCAGCGCAACCGTCAGCGACGGCGGCTTCGCCTCGCAGCAGCAGAACCCGCAACAGACCTTCGCCGGCGGCCAGTCGTCGCGGCGCGGAAGCGGCGGATCGTCAGCCGCCGATGCACCGCTCGACGTTGCGCAATCCGCACCGGCCGCCGCGAGCGTGAGCCGCGCCGGCCTCGTCGATACGTTTGCCTGAGCATGGCCGCCGCCGTGCGCGCGCCGCTCAGCGGCCGTGCACCGCCGCGGCTGCCTCGCCGCGCGGCGCCACGCCCTTGCGCGTGGCGACGATGAATTCCGCCGCGCGTTCGCCGATCATCACCGACGGCGCATTCGTGTTCCCGCCGACGAGCGTCGGCATCACCGAAGCATCCACCACGCGCAACCCTTCGACGCCACGCACGCGCAGTTGCGGATCGACGACCGCACGCGCATCCGAACCCATCCGGCAGGTGCCGACCGGGTGGTAGATCGTGTCCGCGTGCTCGACGATCGTCTTGCGCAGCTCCGTTTCGCTCTGGTCCGCCCGCGTGTACAGCTCGCGACCGCCCTGCGACGCGAGCGGCGCCTGCGACAGGATCTTGCGCATCGCCTGCGTGCCGCGCACGAGCAGGTCGAGATCGCGCGAATCGCTGAAGAAGCGTGGATCGATCAGCGGTGCGTCGCGCGCATCGCCGCTCGCGAGCGCCACCGTGCCGCGGCTGAACGGCCGCAGCGCGCACACGTGCAGCGAATAGCCGAAGCCCCAGTGCATCTTGCGGTTGTGGTCGTCCACGAGCGCCGTGCAGAAATGCAGCTGCAGGTCGGGACGCTCGAGCGACGGATCGCTCTTGATGAAGCCGCCGGCCTCCGCGACGTTGCTCGTCATCATCCCGGTACGGCTCGAGAAATAGCGCGCGAGCGCGGGCGTCATCTTCGCGATCCCGCGCAGGCACACGCCGACCAGTTCCGATGAATTCACGCGCGTATTGATGATGAAATCGATATGGTCGATCAGGTTCGTGCCGACGTCCGGCGCATCCTGCACGACCGCGATCCCGTGCCGGCGCAGTTGCTCCGCCGGGCCGATCCCCGAACACATCAGCAGTTGCGGCGAATTGAACGCGCCGGCCGACAGGATCACTTCCGCGCGCGCATCGAGCGTCTCGACGCGCCCGTTGCGCGCGACCGCGACGCCGGCCGCACGCTTGCCGTCAAACGTCACGCGCAACACCGTCGCATCGGTGATCACGTGCAGGTTCGGCCGGTTGCGGCCGTAGATATATGCGCGTGCGACGCTGCAGCGCGAGCCGTCGCGGTGCGTCACCTGATAGAAACCGACGCCTTCCTGCGTCGCGCCGTTGAAATCGTCGTTCAGCGGATAGCCGGCCGCATGCGCGGCCTGGATGAATCGTTCGGAGAACGGATTGCGAAAGCGCAGATCCGACACCGTGAGCGGGCCGTCCGCACCGTGCCACGCATCGGCGCCGCGCTCGTTGCCCTCCGCGCGGCGGAAATACGGCAGCACGTCCTGCCAGCCCCAGCCCGTCGCGCCGAGCTGCGCCCATTCGTCGTAGTCGCCCGGGTGGCCGCGCGTGTAGATCATCGCGTTGATCGCACTCGAGCCGCCCATCCCGCGCCCGCGCGGCTGGTAGCCGCGCCGCCCGCCGAGGCCCGGCTGCGGCACTGTCTCGTAGCCGTAGTTCGTACCGAGCTTGAACGGCACCAGCGCGGCGATGCCGACCGGCATGTTGACGAGCAGGTTGCGCTCCGTATGCGAGCCGGCCTCGATCAGTGCGATCGTCGCATCGGGGCAGGCATCGGCGAGACGGCCTGCCAGGCTCGACCCGCCCGAACCGCCGCCGACGATGATGTAGTCGTATTGCATGTCACGTCTCCGTCGTGTCATGGATGGCGCCCGGCACCGCCGCGCGACCGCGTCCCCTCTTGTAATGTTCCGGCATTGTAGAAATGGCCGTCGCGCGCGCGGCGCGCGGATTCAAGAGCGATTCCTCTAAACGCCCGCGTGAACTAAATTTAAGATGTATCGATTCGCTTTGCGCGACGCGCCGGCCACCAGAAGCCGATCCGTCGCGAAACGGGAGTGACGACGATGCAGCGCCAGGTTCTGCAGGCCGCGTGCCGACCGGGTTGTCCGGATGCGATGCGCGCAGCCCGCATTTCATTTCAAACGGCTGCCCGCGCGGAGAGGCTCAGTGTCATGCGCGCAGTCGATCGAAATCGAACGGCACGTGTCGTCGCCGACCGTTTGGACGGCTTGTCGCCGCAGCGGCACGATGGGCTGCGACACGATTTGGCGTACACGTCGCGCCGCCCTGCTTCGGTGCACCGGCAGGCGTTCGCGACGCAGCGACGCGTGCCCGTAGGCAGTCACATCGCGGCGCACGCGCATGCGCCACGGAGCGGTTTCCGGATGCACACACCGTCGCGCGGATGCGACGCCCGCCGCACGCTTCAACCGGTTTTCGAGCACCCGTCGCATCCGGCCCCGCGCCGCGCGACACGCACCACCCCGATCCGCGTCGCCGCGCTCGCCGAGCGTGCGCGTGCGGCGTGACGGCCGGCCGACCAGCCAGGCCCAACTGGAGGAGACGACATGAAGAACGACCTGCCCGAACTGGCCCCGCAAGCACTGCCGTCCGCCGATGCGCTGACGGCGCTGCTGCGCGACCAGCGCGCGGCCTACCTGCGCGCACCGTACCCGGCATGGGAAACGCGCGTGCAACACCTGCGCGCGCTGCGCACGATGCTGATCGACCATGCAGATGCACTCGCCGAAGCGATCAGCGCCGATTTCGGTCATCGCGCGAAGCAGGAAGTGCTGCTGTCGGAAATCTGGATGGCGAAGGAAGAGATCGACGACGCGCTCAAGCACGGCAAGCGCTGGATGAAACCGATCCGCAAGCCGATGAACAAGTGGCTGCGCCCGGCGCGCGCGAAGGTGATTCCGCAGCCGCTCGGCGTGGTCGGCATCGTCGTGCCGTGGAACTACCCGGTGCTGCTCGCTGCCGGCCCGCTGATCTGCGCGCTCGCGGCCGGCAACCGAGCGATCATCAAGATGTCCGAACTGACGCCGCGCACGTCGGCGCTGTTCGAGCAGCTCATCGCCAAGACCTTCACGCGCGACCACGTCGCGGTCGTGAACGGCGATGCGGAAGTGGGCGCCGCGTTCAGCGGGCTGCCGTTCGATCATCTGCTGTTCACCGGTTCGACCCACGTCGGCCGCCACGTGATGCGCGCGGCCGCCGACAACCTCACGCCCGTCACGCTCGAACTCGGCGGCAAGTCGCCGGCGATCGTCGGCCCGAACGCGCGCTTCGATGCGGCCGTCGACGCGATCGTCGCGGGCAAGACGCTGAACGCGGGCCAGACCTGCATCGCGCCCGACTACGTGCTGTTGCCGCGCGGGATGGAAGCCGCGTTCATCGAGCGCGCGCGCGCACGCTTCGCGAAGATGTATCCCGATCTGTCGGCCAACGGCGACTACACGACGATCGTGTCGCCGCGCCACTACGCGCGGCTGCAGCAGCTCGCGAGCGACGCGCAGGCGGCCGGCGCGCAGCTGCATCCGCTGTCCGACGCGCAATCCGATCCCGCATCGCGCCGCTTCGTGCCGTGCGCGGTCACGCAGGTGCCGGCCGCGTCGCAACTGATGCAGGAGGAAATCTTCGGGCCGCTGCTGCCGCTCGTGCCGTACGAACGGCTCGACGAGGCGATCGCGTACGTGAATGCACGCCCGCGTCCGCTTGCGCTCTATCTGTTCGACGAGGACGGCGGCACGATCGATCGCGTGATGCGCGAAACGATCTCGGGCGGCGTGTCGATCAACGAAACGCTGATGCACATCGCGTGCGGCAGTTTGCCGTTCGGCGGTGTCGGGGCGAGCGGCATGGGCGCGTATCACGGCTACGACGGCTTCGTGACGTTCTCGAAGATGAAGCCGGTGCTCACGCAGGCACGCCTGAACGCGCGCAACCTGCTCGCGCCGCCGTACGGCAAGCGCTTCGCCGCGCTGATCAAGCTGATGCTGAAGTTCTGAGCGAAACGGGCCGCGCACATCGCGCCGCGGCCCGCACATGCATGTCGCGCGGCGCGAGTGCCGCGCGCACCGTCACACGGGCCAGAGCGGCCCCTCCTGCATCGCGCCGATCTGCTCGCGCAACTCGAGCACGCGCGCTTCCCAGTAACGATGCGTGTTGAACCACGGGAACGCGGCCGGAAACGCGGGATCGTCCCAGCGCCGCGCGAGCCATGCCGCATAGTGGATCAGCCGCAGCGTGCGCAGCGCTTCGACGAGATGCAGCTCGCGCGGCTCGAATTCGCAGAAATCCTCGTAGCCGGCCAGCAAATCAGCCAGCGCACGCGACGCGCCTTCGCGATCGCCCGGTAGCAGCAGCCACAGATCCTGGATCGCGGGCGCCATCCGGCTATCGTCGAAGTCGACGAAGTGCGGGCCGGCATCGGTCCACAGCACGTTGCTCGGATGACAGTCGCCGTGCGTGCGCAGCAGGCGGATCTCGCCCGCCCGCTCGAACGCGGCCTCGACGCCTTCGAGCGCGAGCGTCACGGCCGTCGCATAGGCGGGCCGCACATCGTCCGGAATGAAATCGTGCGCGAGCAGGTAATCGCGCGGCTCGTAGCCGAACGTATTGATGTCGAGCACGGGGCGCGCGACATACGGCTGCGTCGCGCCGACCGCATGGATCCGGCCGATGAAGCGGCCGAGCCATTCGAGCGTGTCGCTGCGATCGAGATCGGGCGCGCGGCCGCCGCGCCGCTCGAAGATCGAGAAGCGGAAGCCGTCGAATGCGTGCAGCGTGCGGCCGTCGAATGCGCGCGCGGGCACCGCCGGAATCTCGCGCGCGGTGAGTTCGGCGACGAACGCGTGCTCTTCGAGGATCGCTTCGTCCGACCAGCGTGCCGGACGATAGAACTTCGCGACGACCGGCGGGCCGTCTTCGATGCCGACCTGATAGACGCGGTTTTCGTAGCTGTTGAGCGCGAGCATGCGCCCGTCGGTGCGCAGGCCGGCCGGTATCAGCACGCTGTCGAGCGCGTCGAGCACGCACTCGGGCGTGAGTCCGG
Source organism: Burkholderia lata (assembly GCF_902499335.1). Taxonomy (GTDB): domain Bacteria; phylum Pseudomonadota; class Gammaproteobacteria; order Burkholderiales; family Burkholderiaceae; genus Burkholderia; species Burkholderia lata_B. Next base: position 168,039 of record NZ_CABVQK010000011.1, read on the forward strand.
CGAACGGCGGGCCGGCGGGAGAAGCGGGAGCGGAAGTGACGTCTTTCATGCCCCGCATTGTGCCGCCAGCCGGGCTGAAAGACGAGCGCCCGATGCGGCGTGTGCGCTTAGTGCAGCGCCGCGCCGGCCGGCAGCACGGATTCGCCGGTGTCGATCAGGTCCTCGAGAAAGAACGGCTCGGTGTTGAGTTCTTTCGACTCACCCGGCACGCCCGCGTACCAGGTCACCATGGCCATGTCGCCCAGGATGCGCTGGACGATGCCGCGTGCGCCCTTCGGCACCGCGATATGGGTAGTGCAGACAATCGACCCGATATGCATGATGGTTCCCCACTCTTGAATCTTGAAACCCGGCCCGCTGGCGGGCCGGCAAATGCACGATCCGCGCCGCTCTCGACGGAGCGCTGCGCGTAATCCCATTGTTCACGGTTTATCGAAGCGCGAAAAGAAGAAGAAGCAGGCGAAGTGCCGCGAATTCGTCGAATGTCTCCAATCAACCACTGCGCCGGACGGCTGCTTGCCCGCCCGGCTACCCCCATCATACCCTGTCGAATGTGACTGCCCGCCGAATCCCCAACATCACCGCGGCGCGCACGCAATGGACGCCCCGCACGCACCGTGAATCCGGTGCCGGGTCACCAGGCACTTCCGCGCCACAACGCTTGCCGAACCGCGCGACGCCTTCATCACCTTCCTCCTGCCTGGAACGCAGCCAGCGCAGCGACCGTTGCGCACGCATCGCCCTTCGTCATACGAAGCCACCGACAGGTGTTGCGTCCGATGCCGGCCTTGCGGTACCTTTGATGCTCATTCGCGTTCAAGCGCATTCCGATACGATGCATCCGCTCACGTCCGCCCTTGCAAAATCCCGGCCGCAGTTCGACTCGCGGCCGCAGGCGTGCGCGCATCCGTCGGTCCTTCCTCCTCCTGTCGCACCGCCGCTCGTCGGCGCCGCGCCGCCCCCTCCGGCGGCACGCGCCGGCTGACCAGCCGGCTTTTCGTTTCGTCTTCCATTCGCCCGCAGGCTTGCATTCGTGCGTCGTGACGCACGGCGTGTTGCTGCGCGCGCGGATGGAACATTTCGATCCGTTCGACAGGTGGATTCACATGGTTTCGTTCAAACGCGCGCTCGCCGCGCATGGAGCGACGTCGCTCTTCGTGCTGCTGTGGAGCAGTGGCGCGATCTTCGCTGAACTCGGTCTGCGTCACGCATCCGCGTTCGTCTTTCTCACCGCGCGATTCGCACTGGCATCGCTCGTGCTGCTCGGGCTGGCCTTCATGCGCAAACGCTGGCTGCCGCCGCGCGGCGAGCGGCGCATGGCCGCGCTGACCGGCTTGCTGATGATGGGCGGCTATTCGATCTTCTACCTGCTCGCACTCGAACGCGGGATCGCGCCGGGCGTGCTCGCGACGATCCTCGGCGTGCAGCCGATCCTCACGCTCGCGATCGTCGAGCGGCGCTGGCAACCCGTGCGCGTCGCGGGGCTCGCGTTGTCGCTGGCCGGACTCGCACTCGTCGTGTTCCGCGGCACGGAGGACGGCGGCCTGTCGCTCGCAGGCGTTGCGTGCGCGCTCACCGCGCTCGTCGCGCTGACCGCCGGCTCGCTGCTGCAAAAGCGCGTACGTGCGGCGCCTGCCGACGTGCTGCCGCTGCAGAATGCGATCGGCCTCGCGCTGTGCGTGGCGATCGTGCCGTTCCGGCCGGTGTCGTTCGACATGAGCTGGGCGTTCGTGATCCCGCTGCTGTGGCTCGGCATCGTGATTTCGGTGATCGCGCAACTGCTGTTCTACCGGTTGATGCAGCGCAGCGATCTCGTCAACGTGACGAGCCTGTTCTATCTCGTGCCCGTCGTCACCACGCTGATGGATGCCGTGTGGCTCGGCAACCGGCCCGAGCCGCTCGCGCTCGCCGGCATGGGCGCGATCATCGCGGGGCTCGCGCTCGTGTTCCGCGCGCCTGCCGCCCGCGTGCAACCCGACCGCGCATGAGCGGGCGTGCCGTCGCGCCCGCGGGTGCGGCGGCACGCATCGGACACATACGACGAATCCGCAACAATCGAAAGGCACGGGAAAGATGCGTGCAAGGCGTTCGTCGAACTGGCGGGAAAAATGCGTGATTCGTGGGGCTTTCCGCTGATTTTTTAATGGTTCGGATAGCGAAAAGCGGTGCCGGTTGCCTATACTCGAATTAACCGCCCCGCTCGCAATCGGGTCGGACCAACACTAGAAACACCCGGCATGGGGCCGGAGTTCGCGCCCAAGCGCCCACTCCGGTCGACCCTGGAGACACGCATGACGACCTACTTCACGATCGGCGACTTCATCCTGTTGATTCCGATGGCGCTGGCCGGAGCGCTATTTCTCGGCGCGGTGCCGTGTGCAACCGAATTCCGCCACAACCTGCTGCGCGTGCTGGGCGTCATCCTCGGCGTCGGCGTTGCGGTATTGCTCGTCGAAGGCCTGCCTGCGCTGATCTAGCGGCGCACCACCCGTGCGTGACGCGCATCGCTGCATTGCAGCGATGCGATGTGCTGCGCACAAGCCATTGATACGGCACGCGATGTTTCGCATGCCGTATCGACTGCCGATCAGATCGACTGATCGGTGGACGGCTTTTCCCACAGATTGATGCCGCCTTCCGTCGCGTAACGATCGATCTCCGCGAGTTCGTCCGCCGAGAATTCGAGGTTCTTCAACGCGCCGACGTTTTCGCGCACCTGCTCCGCCCGGCTCGCGCCGATCAGCGCGGACGTCACGCGGCCGTTGCGCAGCACCCACGCAAGCGCCATCTGCGCAAGGCTTTGCCCGCGCCGTTCTGCGATCGCGTTCAGCTTGCGCACATGGTCGAGGTTGTCCGCGCTCAGGTGATCCTGCTTCAGCGAGCCGCCGCCCGGCTTGTTCACGCGCGCATCGGCCGGCACGCCGTTCAGGTACTTCGACGTGAGCAGCCCCTGCGCGAGCGGCGTGAACGCAATGCTGCCCGTGCCGATCTCGTCGAGCGTGCCGAGCAATTCGGTTTCGACCCAGCGGTTCAGCAGGTTGTACGACGGCTGGTGGATCAGTAGCGGCACCTTGTACTGCGCGAGCAGTTCCGCCATCTCTCGCGTCTTCGCTGCCGAATACGACGAGATGCCGATGTAGAGCGCCTTGCCCTGCTGCACGGCCGACGCGAGCGCGCCCGCCGTTTCCTCGAGCGGCGTGTGCGCATCGAAGCGGTGCGAATAGAAGATGTCGACGTAGTCGAGCCCCATCCGCTGCAGGCTCTGGTCGAGGCTCGCGAGCACGTACTTGCGCGACCCGCCGCCGCTGCCGTACGGCCCCGGCCACATGTCCCAGCCGGCCTTCGTCGAGATCAGCAACTCGTCGCGATACGGCCGGAAATCCTCCTTCAGCAGCCGGCCGAAGTTGGTTTCCGCGCTGCCGTAGGGCGGCCCGTAGTTGTTCGCGAGATCGAAGTGGTTGATGCCGAGGTCGAACGCGGTGCGCAGGATGTCGCGTTGCGTCGAGATCGGCGTCGAGTCGCCGAAGTTGTGCCACAGGCCGAGCGACAGCGCGGGCAGTTTGAGCCCGGATTTGCCGCAAGTGCGGTATTGCATGCCGGCATAACGTTCGGAAGCTGCTTCGTAAGCCATGAGTCGGTTCCGTCAGGACATCGGGAAAGGGGACGCGCGCCGGCCGCGCACACGGCGCGGCGGCGGCGAAGGAGTCATACGACGACTATGGTAGCGAAAGCGGCCGAAACGCGCTCGGCGGCACGGCGATGGACGCGGTCGCGGCCGTCGCCTACACTGCGGCGTCTCGAATCACCGTTTCAGCGAGGTTGGTATGTCCCGGGTCATCTCGGTTGCACTGCTCGTCGGCGGCGTCTTGCTGCTGTATTTCGGCGGCCAGTCGTTCCATTCGATCAACGACAACGTGTCGCGCTTCTTCACCGGTTCGCCCGCGACGAAGACGATCCTGCTGATCGTGGGCGGCGCCGTCGCATCGTTCGTCGGCCTGATCGGCCTCGCGATGCCGGGTAGCAAGCGCTGATCGCTCAGCCGCGCGATGCCCGCACGGCCCGCGTCATACGATCGGGCCGCGCCAAACGAAACGGGCGGCCAGGCCGCCCGTTGCTTCATTCGCCCGCGATGCGCCGCATCGCGTGAGCGCGGCGGTATCGCCGCCCGTCCGATCCGAACCTAGAACTGCACTTCCGACTTCGACGCCGAGCGCGTGCCCGGCACCGGCCGGTTGCTCGCGGCGTGGTACGTGTACACGAGCGAGAACTTCACCTGGTCGGAACGGTTCTGCCCGGCCGAATGCAGCGTATTGCTGTGGAAGAACACGACGTCGCCCGTCTGCAGCGACGGGCACGTGGCCGCGTCGATCATCTTCTTGTTCGCCGGCAGGTCGCCGCGGAAGAACTTCGCATCGTCGAACGCTTCGGGACCGAATTCGGCCGTATGCGACCCCGGTACGAGCCACAGTGCGCCGTTCTCGTTCGTTTCCGGCCCGAGCGCGAGCCACACCGACACCATGTCCGGACGCTCGAACGACCAGTAGCGGAAATCGCGATGCCAGCCGGTCAGGCTGCCGTACGCCGGGTGCTTCGTCATCATGCAGTTGTGATGCGCGCGCGACAGCACGGGTTCTTCACCAAAATACTCGCGCATCCACGCACCGATTTCGGGTGCGATCGCGCGCTCGGCGAACGCCGGATCGCGCGAGTACGCATCGAGCAGCCGCCGCACCGTATGCCCGCCCGGCGCATGCTTGGACTCGGGCGCGCCCGGGTAGCGCAGGTCCGCCTCGAATTCGATCGGCTCGGCCGCCTCCCGCAACTGGCGCTCCGCGACCTGCCTGAGCGCCGCGCACTGCTCGTCGCTGACGAGGCCACGCGCGACGACGAAGCCGCGCTCGCGCAATTCCGCGACTTGCGCGCGGATCGATTCCGACTGCAATGGAGACGACATGGGATGCCAGACGTTTTTTGTGTGAATGTGACGATTGTAAATCGGCGCCGGATGCCGCGAACAGCACCATTGTCGTGCGCAGGGGCATGCCAATCGAGGATTTGATCAGGCTCAAGGGAACTGTGCGGCGCGGCGCGGGCCTCACCGACAGGCGGTATGCGGCACACGCCTTGTGGCACAAGGGTTTATCGCGACTTTTGCCCGTCATGAATCCCCTGTAGCCTGTCGCGGCCTGTCAATTCTGGCGGGCGCGGCGCGCAGCGAGTTTCGATAAGATCCGTTGCGCCATCCGAGGCCGTTCATACCAGTGCGCTCCCAAGGGCGCCATCCATACAAGCGAAGCATCGTTCACATGCCATTCCGTCTGACTTCCCGTCTCAGCCGCGCTGCGAAGCGCGTTGTGCCGCCCGCTCCTGCCCGCTCGCTGCGCCATCATCGCGCACGCACGCAGGCGCTGGCCGAGCGTACGCCCGCACATAGCCGGCTGGACGGTATCCGTGCGTGGTTCCACGCATTTTTCTCGATGATGAGCGCGCAGGCGTTCTCGCGCCGAGCCGGCCTGCGCTCGCTGCTGCAGAAGCCGTCGTCGCTGCGCGCGCTCGCGCTGCGCCGTGCGCTCGGCCCGCAGCGCCGCGTCAACCGCCCGCGCCGCCTCGCAGCCAGCAACGGCTGGTTCGGGTTCGGCGCGCGCTGAGCGCGCGCCGGCGGGCACCGTGCGCGACGATCGCCGTCGCGCCGCTGCCCGATTGTCCGGTTGCCCCGGCGATCGGAACCCATAAAAAAACCCCGGCTTTGCCGGGGTTTTTCATTTGACGCGAACGACGCTTACGCGACGCGTGCCGTCGGCTCGACGCCGGCCGCTTCGGCCAGGGCGAGCGCCTTGTCGGTCGCTTCCCACGAGAATTCCGGCTCTTCGCGGCCGAAGTGGCCGTAAGCAGCGGTCTTCTCGTAGATCGGGCGCAGCAGGTCGAGCATCTTGATGATGCCCTTCGGACGCAGGTCGAAATGCTCGCGCACGAGCTTCGTGATCACCGCATCCGACACGCGGCCCGTGCCGAACGTGTTGACCATCACCGAGGTCGGCTCGGCGACGCCGATCGCGTACGACACCTGGATCAGCGCGCGCGACGCGAGGCCGGCTGCGACGATGTTCTTCGCGACGTAGCGGCCTGCGTACGCAGCCGAACGGTCGACCTTCGACGGATCCTTGCCCGAGAACGCGCCGCCGCCGTGCGGTGCGGCACCGCCGTACGTATCGACGATGATCTTGCGGCCGGTCAGGCCGCAGTCGCCCTGCGGGCCGCCGATCACGAACCGGCCGGTCGGGTTCACCAGGAACTTGATGTCGCCCTTGATCAGGTCAGCCGGCAGCGTCGGCTTGATGATTTCCTCGATCACGGCTTCGCGCAGCGCGGGCAGCTCGATGTCCGGTGCGTGCTGCGTCGACAGCACGACGGTGTCGATCGAATGCGGCTTGCCGTCGACGTAGCGGATCGTGACCTGCGACTTCGCGTCCGGGCGCAGCCATTGCAGGCGGCCGTCGCGGCGCAGGCTGGCCTGACGCTCGACGAGACGGTGCGACAGGTGGATCGGCAGCGGCATCAGTTCCGGCGTTTCATCGCACGCGTAACCGAACATCAGACCCTGGTCGCCCGCGCCCTGGTCGAGGTTGTCGTCGTGTGCGCGATCGACGCCCTGGGCGATGTCCGGCGACTGCTTGTCGTACGCGACGAGCACCGCGCAACCCTTGTAGTCGATGCCGTAGTCGGTGTTGTCGTAGCCGATGCGCTTGATCGTGTCGCGCGCGATCTGGATGTAGTCGATGTTGGCCGTCGTGGTGATTTCACCGGCCAGAACGACGAGACCAGTGTTGCACAGCGTTTCCGCCGCGACGCGGGAATATTTGTCCTGCTCGAGGATGGCGTCGAGGATCGCGTCCGAGATTTGGTCCGCGACCTTGTCCGGATGGCCTTCGGAGACGGATTCGGACGTGAAGAGATAATCGTTTGCCACTTTTTCAGGCTCCTGTGTGGTTACGGTTGGTTTCACGTAGCCAGCTTCGTTGGGCCTGAAGCGGCGACGCTTTAGCGGATTACCAGGACCGGGCAGCGCGTGTAACGCTAACCGGCTTCGCCCCGCAAGTTGTCAGTTAACTCGGCGAAGCCCGTATTATAGCGGCTTTCCTGAATTGTCACAGAGCGCCGCCCGTGCTGCATCTTCCGCTGTTTCACCACCCTGTTTGCAAAGCGCCGGCCAGCCGGTCCCACGGAGGTTTCACATGCTAGGTCGTCTAGGCACGTACCTCGCCATTGGCTTGCTGAAACTGCTCGCCCGGTTGCCGTACGGCCTGACCGCACGGTTCGGCGATGGTCTCGGCTGGCTGCTCTACAAGATCCCCAGCCGGCGAAAGCGCATCGTACACACCAATCTGAAACTCTGCTTCCCTGATTGGAGCGACGAACGCCGCGAGGAAGTGGCCGGCCTGCATTTCCGTCACGCGATCCGCAGCTACGTCGAGCGCAGCTACCAGTGGTTCGCGTCGGAACAGGCCTACCGCAAGCTGTTTACGGTCGAGAGCGAAGTCGACCTCAGCGATCCGGACATGCCGCCGACCCTCTTGCTCGGTTTCCATTTCGTCGGCATCGAAGCCGGCTCGATGGCGATCAATCTCGCCCTCGGCCGGACCTGCGGCTCGCTCTACACGCCGATGAAGAGCCCGGAAATCGAAGCCGCGGCCAAAGCCGGCCGCAGCCGCTTCGGCGCGGAGCTGGCGAGCCGGGCCGACAGCGCGCGTACCGTGCTGCGCTGGCTGCGCGACCGCAAGCCGGTGATGCTGGGCGCCGACATGGACTACGGGCTGCGCAACTCGACGTTCGTGCCCTTCTTCGGCGTACCCGCTTGCACGCTGACCGCTGTGGGCCGGTTCGCTCAGACCGGCCACGCGCAGGTCCTGCCCTTTATCGGCGAGGTGCTGCCGAACTACAAGGGCTACCGGCTGAAGGTCTTCAAGCCGTGGGCCAACTACCCGACCGGGGACGACGATCTCGACGCGCGGCGGATGAACGAATTCCTCGAGGAACAGATCCCGCTGATGCCCGAGCAGTACTACTGGGTCCACAAGCGCTTCAAGACGCGCCCGGCCGGCGAACCGAGCCTGTACTAAGCCATACCCGCGGGCGCACGGTCACGCACGTGCCTGCGCCCTCGCTACCTTGGGCACGCCTTTCGCGCGCGCCCGCCACAAGTCGCAAGCGGATTGCTGTGCCAGCCACAGATCCGCGCGACCGCCGTTTTCCTCTCCAAGCCACGCCTCGATGCGCAACGCCATTTCCGGCGAAATCCCGGCGTGACCATGCAAAATGCGCGACAGCGCCGCACGCGTCACGCCAAGCTGAGCGGCGGCCTCGGTGACGGTGAGGCCGAACGCCGGCAGCACGTCATCGCGCAGGGTTTCGCCCGGATGGGGCGGATTGAAGATGCGAGTCATCGCTTTCCTGATCAGGTCGTGAAGCCGTTTTCGTGTGGCAAAACTATGCAAATCCTTCGGTTGCCTAGTCAATTTGACTCGTACGAAAGCGCTCGCTCGATTCCCCCCATGCCTTCGCCATCCTCGCCATCCCGCTCATGCCCCCGCCCGCGCAGGACGCCCCTGTCGGCTGCATGTATCATTTGCGGTTGAGATCAGCACGACGAACGAGGCCGCCCGGCATGGCGCGGCGTCGCGCGAGCCGCGCTGACCGCCTTGTTCGTCATGGAAATCCGGACCCAGTGAAACTCTCGTTCACCAAGATGCACGGCGCGGGCAACGACTTCGTCGTGCTCGACGGCTATTCGCGCGCATTGCCGCCGCTCACCGAAGCGCAGGTGCGTGCGCTCGCCAACCGCCACTTCGGCATCGGCGCCGACCAGCTGCTGCTCGTCGAAAAACCGACCGTCGACGGCGTGGATTTCAAGTACCGGATCTTCAATTGCGACGGCGGCGAAGTCGAACACTGCGGCAACGGCGCGCGCTGCTTCGTGAAATTCGTCAGTGACCGCGGCCTGACCGACAAGCGCAGCGTGCGCGTGCAGGTGATGAAGGGCCTGATCACGCTGACGATGCAGGACAACGGCGAAGTCGTCGTCGACATGGGTGCGCCCGTGTTCGTGCCGGCGCAGGTGCCGTTCGATGCAGCGGGCCTCGACGGCCGCACCGAGGGCCGCGACACGCTGTGGCCGCTCGACGTCGGTGGTTCGACGCGCTGGATCTCGACGGTGACGATGGGCAACCCGCACGCGGTGCAGGTCGTCGACGACACCGAAGCCTATCCGGTGCACGAAGAAGGCCCGCTGATCGAGCATCACACGCGCTTCCCGGAGCGCGTGAACGCCGGCTTCATGCAGGTCGTATCGCGCAGCGAAGTGAAGCTGCGCGTGTACGAACGCGCGGCGGGCGAAACGCTCGCGTGCGGCACCGGCGCGTGCGCGGCGGTCGCGGCCGGCATCCGGCGCGGCCTGCTCGATTCGCCGGTGACCGTGCACACGCACGGCGGCACGCTGACGATCAGCTGGGACGGCGCGCGCGACGAAGCCGCCGCGCTGATGATGGCCGGGCCCGCCACGACCGTGTTCGAAGGCGAGATCGACCTGCCTGCCTGACCCTGCAACGTCCTTGATAACTGAACGCTCCAGCCACATGAACGATCGCGAAGTCGCCGACTACCTGCTCGCCAATCCCGAATTCTTCGCGCAGCACGCCGAACTGCTCGCGACGATCCGCCTCGCGAACCCGCACGGCAAGGCCGCGATCTCGCTGCAGGAGCGGCAGATGGAAATGCTGCGCGACAAGAACAAGCATCTCGAGCGCCGGCTCGCCGAACTCGTGCGCTATGGCCACGAGAACGACAGCCTGTCCGCGAAGTTCAGCCGCTGGACGGCACGCGTGATCGCGGAACGCGATCCGTACGCGCTGCCGCGCACGATCGCCGACGGCATCGCCGAAGTCTTCGACGTGCCGCAGACGGCACTGCGCGTGTGGGACGTCGCCGACACCTACTCGCAAGCCGACTTCGCGCGCCAGGTCGGCGAGGAAGTGCGCCTGTTCACGAACGGGCTGTCGACGCCGTACTGCGGTGCGAACACGGGCTTCGAAGCCGCGCAGTGGCTTGCGCCCGCGGTCGCCGCGTCGGCCGCGAATGCGGCGGAAGGCGCGGAAGCCGCGCCGGCCGGCGACGGCTCGGCCGCATCGGTCGCGCTGCTCGCGCTGCGTGCACCGCTCGCCGGTAACGATGCGCCCGCGTTCGGCCTGCTCGTGCTCGGCTCGCCCGACCCGCGCCGCTTCCACGACGGGATGGCCACCGACTTCCTCGCGCAGATCGCGACGCTCGCGAGCGCCGCGCTCACGCGCCTCCTGCCGCACTGACCCTTCCGCACGCGATGACAGACGATCCGATCGCCGCCTACCTGTCGAACCTGAAGCACGTCAGGCAGCTGTCGGAACACACGCTGCGCGGATACACGCACGAACTCGACGAGCTGAAGAAGCTCGCGAACGGCCGTCCGCTCGAAGCGCTGACGGCCGCCGACATGCGCGGCGCGGTCGCCCGCGCACATTCGGGCGGGCTGTCCGCCCGGTCGATCTCGCACCGGCTGTCCGCGTGGCGCGCGTTCTACCGCTGGCTCGCGCAGCGCATCGAGATGCCCGCGAACCCGGTCGCCGCGGTGCGCGCGCCGAAACGCGCGAAGACCTTGCCGAAGGCGCTGTCGGTCGACGACGCATCGGCATTGATGGACGCGCCGCTCGCCAACACGACCGAAGGCATCCGCGATCACGCGATCCTCGAGCTGTTCTATTCGTCGGGGCTGCGCCTCGCCGAGCTGATCGGGCTCGACGTCATGTACACACAGGCGGACGGCTACCGCTCGGCCGGCTGGCTCGACCTCGCCGAAGCCGAAGTCACCGTGCGCGGCAAGGGCAACAAGGAGCGCAAGGTGCCGGTCGGCCGCAAGGCGATCGATGCGCTGAACGCGTGGCTCGCGGTACGCGGCGAATTCGTGAAGCACGATCCGCATCCGCTGTTCGTGTCCGTGCGCGGCAACCGGATGTCGCCGGGCGTCGTGCGCGAGCGCGTGAAGCGCGCGGCGCTCACCGCGGGCATCCCCGCCAACGTCCATCCGCACGTGCTGCGCCACTCGTTCGCGACGCACGTGCTGCAGTCGAGCGGCGACTTGCGCGCGGTGCAGGAACTGCTCGGCCACGCGAGCGTCTCCGCGACGCAGGTCTATACGTCGCTCGACTTCCAGCATCTCGCGAAGATTTACGACAGCGCGCATCCGCGCGCGAAGAAGCGCGACTGACGCGCTTCCCGTGTTACCCGCCGCGCGCGGCGACCGGCCATGGCCGGCGTCGCGCACGGCCTATTTCGATCTCATCATGCAAACCGTCACCCTCAAGCCGTCCAAGGAAAAATCGCTGCTGCGCCGCCATCCGTGGATCTACGCCAATGCGATCGACCACGTCGACGGCAAGCCCGCGCCCGGCGCGACCGTGATCGTGCGTGCGCACGACGGCCGCTTCCTCGCGCGCGGCGCGTACAGCCCGCAGTCGCAGATCCGCGTGCGCGTGTGGAGCTTCGACGAGAACGAGCCGATCGACCACGCGTTCTTCAAGCGCCGCGTGCAGCGCGCGGTCGCGCACCGCACGACGATGGTGTCGGGCACGGGCGCGGTGCGGCTCGTGTTCGGCGAAGCCGACGGGCTGCCGGGGCTGATCGTCGACTACTACGTCGCGGACACCGCCGAAGCCGGCGCCGTGCCGCGCGGCCAGCTCGTCTGCCAGTTCATGGCGGCGGGCGTCGAGGCCTGGAAGGACGCGATCGTGAAGGCGCTCGTCGGCGCCACGGATTGCCCGAACGTGTACGAGCGCTCGGACGTATCGATCCGCGACAAGGAAGGGCTCGAACAGACGACCGGCGTGCTGGCCGGCGACGCACCGCCCGCGACGCTGATCTCGAACGAAAACGGCGTGCGCTATCACGTCGACGTGCCGAACGGCCACAAGACGGGCTTCTACGTCGACCAGCGCGACAACCGCGCGCTGGTTGCGCAGTACGCGGCCGATCGCGACGTGCTGAACTGTTTCTGCTACACGGGCGGCTTCTCGCTCGCGGCGCTCAAGGGCGGCGCGAAGCGTGTCGTGTCGATCGACTCGTCGGGCGATGCGCTCGCGCTCGCGCAGCAGAACGTCGTCGCCAACGGCTTCGACGCCGAACGCGCGACCTGGCTCGACGCCGACGCCTTCAAGACGCTGCGCCGCCTCGTCGACGAAGGCGAGCGTTTCGACCTGATCGTGCTCGATCCGCCGAAGTTCGCGCCGACCCGCGACAGCGTCGATCGCGCGGCGCGCGCGTACAAGGACATCAACCTGAGCGGCTTCAAGCTGCTGCGTCCGGGCGGCCTGCTGTTCACGTACTCGTGCTCGGGCGCGATCGACATGGACTTGTTCCAGAAGATCGTCGCGGGCGCGGCCGCCGACGCGAAGGTCGATGCGCGCATCCTGAAGCGCCTCGGCGCGGGCGTCGACCACCCGCTGCTCGCCGCATTCCCGGAAGGCGAATATCTGAAGGGCCTGCTGTTGCAAATCGTCTGATCGCCCCGATCTACGCGCGTAACCGTCCGCCGGCCGCGCCTTGCGCCCGGCGGATCCGCGCTCCCGCCTGTCGTTCGGACGACGGGCGAGGGCTTGACAGGTATGTTTCAATGGATGGTTGTGCGCCCCGGCTGGCAAAGCCCCGGGCGCAACGCACATCCTGGTTTTGACCCCGATTCACGAACCACAGGCGATTGACATGGCCACTCCCGTCACCATCCTCACCGGCTTCCTCGGCAGCGGCAAGACGACGCTGCTCAAGCGCATCCTGAACGAACAGCACGGCATGAAGATCGCCGTGATCGAGAACGAGTTCGGCGAAGAGAACATCGACAACGAAATCCTCATCCAGGATTCGAACGAGCAGATCATCCAGATGAGCAACGGCTGCATCTGCTGCACGATCCGCGGCGACCTCGCGCGCACGCTCGGCGATCTCGCCGCGAAGAAGCGCGACGGCAAGCTCGACTTCGACCGCATCGTGATCGAAACGACCGGCCTCGCGAACCCGGGCCCGGTCGCGCAAACCTTCTTCATCGACAGCGAAATCGCCGACGACTTCCTGCTCGACGCGGTCATCACGCTGGTCGACGCGAAGCACGCGAACGCGCAGCTCGACGAGCACGAAGTCGTGCAGCGCCAAGTCGGCTTCGCCGATCGCCTGTTCATCACGAAGTCGGACCTGGTCGACGACCAGACGGTGGCCGGCCTCAAGCATCGCCTGATGCACATGAACCCGAAGGCGGCGATCAAGGTCGTGAACTTCGGTGAAGCGGAGATCAAGGAAATCTTCGACCTGCGCGGCTTCAACCTGAACGCGAAGCTCGAGATCGACCCCGACTTCCTCGCCGAGGACGACCACGCGCATCACCACCACGATCACGACCATGATCACGATCACGCCAATTGCGACCACGATCACGGTCAATGCGCGCACGATCACGACCACGGCCATCACCATCACCACCACGCGCACCACGACGACAAGATCAAGTCGTTCGTGTACCGCAACGACCGCCCGTTCGACCCGAACAAGCTGGAAGACTTCCTCGGCGGCATCCTGCAGATCTACGGCGAGCGGATGCTGCGCTACAAGGGCGTGCTGTACATGAAGGGCGTCGACCGCAAGGTCGTGTTCCAGGGCGTGCACCAGATGATGGGCAGCGACCTCGCGTCGAAGTGGCTGCCGGTCGAGAAGAAGACGAACAAGATGGTGTTCATCGGCGTCGATCTGCCGCAGGACCTGATCACCGACGGCCTCGACGCCTGCCTCGCCTGACGCACGCAGGCAAGCGCCGCACACGCCGCCGCGCGGCCGCCTCGCAGGCGGCTGCGGCGGCCGCGGAGCGCCCTTTTCGGGCAGGGTTTCGCCGTCATCGCTTTTTCGCGATTTGCGCGTTATATTTTCTAGATATTGGCGCAGCCGACGGGGATCGACCCGATACGGCGCCCGCTTGCGATTCAGTTACAATACGTGCCCGCTGGAGTACGGCAACAAACAGGCCCGGTTCTTGCTGAACCAGTTTTCCGGGCATCGCAACCGCGCCGGATCGCCAATCCGCCTCCCGGCCGCGGCCGATGCGATGTGCCGCGCAGCACACCGGTTCGCAGCGCGCGCAACTTCGCGCCAGGCCTATCCTGGTATTTGAGAACCGGTTTTCCAGAGGCTTTCGGCCCCGCGGCGGCAAATCGCAAATGATTGCAAGCGCGGTTGCGGGTAATCCCAAAGTGCAGGCAATATCTCTCGATTTGCCGCACATTGAAGAAGCAAGCAGATGACGAAGAAACTCTTGACCGAAGCCGAAATCCTGAAGATGAGCGACAAGGATTACATGAATGAGGATCAGCTCGCCTTCTTCAAAAATCGGCTCGAACAGTTGCAGGCGGACATCCTCAAGAATGCAGGCCAGACGACCGAGAACCTGCGCGAGACGGTGATCGTGCCCGATCCCGCCGATCGCGCGACGATCGAGGAAGAGCACGCGCTCGAGCTGCGCACGCGCGATCGCGAACGCAAGCTCCTCAAGAAGGTTCAGCAGTCGCTCGCCCGCATCGATTCCGGCGATTACGGCTGGTGCGAGGAAACGGGCGAGCCGATCGGCATTCCGCGCCTGCTCGCGCGTCCGACCGCCACGCTGTCGCTCGAGGCGCAGGAGCGCCGCGAGCTGCGCCAGAAGCTGTTCGGCGACTGATCGAGCGGCGTTCCGCTCAGACACGCTGCTTCCCGAAAGCGCGCGGCCTGCCGCGCGCTTTTTGTTTTTGCGGCACCGGTTCCCGGTCCGTCGATTTGCCCACCCCGCCTCTTGATATCCCGGCGCCCGCCCTAAAATGAAACGGACGCGCGCCGGGCCGCTTCCCGGCGCACTGCGAGTTACGCGGCGGCGCCTCGCGCCCCCCCGACTCTTCCCCGTTTTTCTCAAGGAACGCAGATGGAGCAATTTCACGGCACGACCATCGTTTCGGTCCGGCGCGGCGACAAGGTCGCGCTCGGCGGCGACGGCCAGGTAACCCTCGGCAATATCGTCATGAAGGGTGGCGCGCGGAAAGTGCGGCGGATCTACAACAACCAGGTGCTGGTCGGATTCGCGGGCGGCACCGCCGATGCGTTCTCGCTGCTCGATCGCTTCGAGGCGAAGCTCGAGAAGCACCAGGGCAACCTGACCCGCGCGGCCGTCGAGCTCGCGAAGGACTGGCGCACCGACCGGATGCTGCGCCGCCTCGAGGCGATGCTGATCACGGCCGACGCCACCACCACGCTCGTCATCACCGGCAACGGCGACGTGCTCGACCCCGAAGAAGGCATCTGCGCGATCGGCTCGGGCGGTGCGTATGCGCAGGCAGCAGCCCGGGCGCTCGCGGAGAACACCGAGCTGTCGCCGCGCGAGATCGTCGAGAAGTCGCTCAAGATCGCCGGTGACATGTGCATCTATACGAACCACAACCGCATCATCGAAACGATCGAGTAAGGACCGCACCATGAGCACCATGACCCCTGCCGAGATCGTCTCGGAACTCGACAAGCACATCATCGGCCAGGCGAAGGCGAAGAAGGCCGTCGCGGTCGCGCTGCGCAACCGCTGGCGCCGCCAGCAGGTCGCTGACCCGCTGCGCCAGGAAATCACGCCGAAGAACATCCTGATGATCGGGCCGACGGGCGTCGGCAAGACCGAAATCGCGCGCCGCCTCGCGAAGCTCGCCGACGCGCCGTTCATCAAGATCGAAGCGACCAAGTTCACCGAAGTCGGCTACGTCGGCCGTGACGTCGACAGCATCGTGCGCGACCTGATCGAGATCTCAGTCAAGCAGACGCGCGAAACCGAGATGCGCAAGGTGCGCAGCAAGGCGACCGACCAGGCGGAAGACCGCATCCTCGACATCCTGCTGCCGCAGCCGCGCGCGGTGGGCTTCGGCGGCAACGCCGAACACGCGAACGACGACAACAACGCGACGCGCCAGACGTTCCGCAAGCGCCTGCGCGAAGGCCAGCTCGACGACAAGGAAGTCGAGCTCGACCTCGAGCAGCCGTCGGCCGGCATGGACATCATGGCGCCGCCGGGGATGGAAGAGATGACCGAGCAGATCCGCTCGATGTTCTCGAACCTCGGCAGCGGCAAGAAGCAGCGCCGCAAGGTGAAGATCAAGGAAGCGCTGAAGCTGCTGACCGACGAGGAAGCGGCAAAGATGCTGAACGACGAGGAAGTGAAGACGAAGGCCGTGCAGAACGTCGAGCAGAACGGCATCGTGTTCCTCGACGAGATCGACAAGATCACGTCGCGCAACAACGAAGGCAGCGGCGGTGAAGTGTCGCGCCAGGGTGTGCAGCGCGACCTGCTGCCGCTCGTCGAAGGCACGACGGTCAACACGAAGTACGGGATGGTGAAGACCGATCACATCCTGTTCATCGCGAGCGGCGCGTTCCACCTCGCAAAGCCGAGCGACCTGATTCCCGAACTGCAGGGCCGCTTCCCGATCCGCGTCGAGCTCGACTCGCTGTCGGTGAACGATTTCGAAGCGATCCTCGTCGCCACCGACGCAAGCCTCGTCAAGCAGTACCAGGCGCTGCTCGCGACCGAAGACGTGCAGCTCGAATTCGCCGAGGACGGCATCCGCCGTCTCGCGGAGATCGCGTTCTCGGTCAACGAGAAGACCGAGAACATCGGTGCGCGCCGGCTGTACACGGTGATCGAGAAACTGCTCGAGGACGTGTCGTTCTCGGCCGGCAACCATGCCGGCGAGCGCGTGACGATCGATGCGAAGTATGTCGATCGCGCGCTCGGCGAAGTGTCTCAGGACGAAGACCTGTCGCGCTACGTGCTGTAACGCGCGCGGCGTCCGACGAAAAACGGGCGGCCCCTTCCGGGGTCGCCCGTTTTTTTCATGGCGATGCGATATGGCGCACGTGCCTGCCCGTGGAACACGGCTGATGGCAGGCGCGCTGGTGCGTCCCTATAATCCGAATTCCTCAGACTACAGACAGACGCATTCGTCACCGCATTCGAATGACCATCTACCCGTCCATCGCCGGCCGATTCGTGCCGGCCCTGCTCACGCTCACGCGCGCCGACATCCTGTCGCTCATGCGCCGGATCAGGCGGGAATCGCTGCGGCGCTACAACGTCGCGTTTGCACTCGCGTGGCTGGGCACGCTGGCGGGTATCGCACTCGCCAGCGTCGCGATCAGCGTCGGCATCCAGTCCATCGCGAGTGGCGTATCGGCAACGCCGTGGCCGATGGCCGTTCCGATCGTGATCGGCGGGTTCGCGCCGTTTCTCGCGAATATCACCTACTCGGCGCTGATCACGCTCCTGCTGAAGCGCGAGATCGTCGCCTGCCTGTCGCGGGCGTCAAGCTCGCCCGGCTGACGCGCCCCCCGCTTACTGCCGCACCGGCTTCTTCGCGAGCTTGCGCTGCAGCGTCCGGCGATGCATGTTCAGCGCGCGCGCCGTCGCCGAAATATTGTTGTTGTTCTCGGCCAGCACGCGCTGGATGTGCTCCCATTCGAGCCGGTCGACCGACAGCACGACCGGATTCTCGAGCGCTTCGTCAGCCTGCACTTCGGTCGCGTTGGTCTGCAGCGCAGCCAGGATCGACTCGACGTTCGCGGGCTTCGCGAGATAGTTGTCGGCACCTTCCTTCACCGCCTGCACGGCGGTCGCGATGCTCGCGTAGCCGGTCAGCACGAGAATTCGCGCGTCGGGCTGCAGGTCGCACAGCGGCGCGATCAGGCTCAGGCCCGAATCCTCGCCGAGATGCAGGTCGACGGTGATGAACTGGAACTTGCCGCCCGCGGCGAGCCGCAGCGCCGACTCCTTGTCGTGCGCCTGCTGGACCGCGTAACCGCGGCGCTCGAGGCCGCGCGCGAGCGTGCCCGCGAACACCTCGTTGTCGTCGATCACCAGGAAATTGTTCTCGCTCATGTGGTTTCTCCGTCTACGTGTTGGTTGAGGCGGCCGATGCCGCGACGCGCACGGCCGGCAGCCGCAGCACGGCCCGCGTGCCGCGCGCGGCGCTCGTGCCGGCCGGGCGGCTGTCCGGCGTGCCGGTTGTCCGTTCGGCTTGGCGCTGGCCCGCGCGTTGTCCCGATCCTGCCGCGGCGTGACCATTCGCCGCACTGCCCGACCGACCGTTGCCGCCCGCCGTGCGCGGCACGACATCGGACAGTTCGATCTCGCCGCCGAGCCGCGCGGCCGCACTGAACGCGAGATACAGGCCGACCCCGTGCCCGCCCTGCGTGCTGTCGACCGGCATCGCGCCGAGCGATTCACGCAACGAGGCCGGAATGCCGGGCCCGTCGTCGCATACCTCGAATTCGATCTCGTCGGCCGTGCCGCCATGCGCGACCTTCGCGGCCAGCGTCACGCGCCGCGGGCTCGCGCGCGCGGCGTTGTCGAGCAGGATCGTCAGGATCTGGCCGGCAGCGACCGTATCGTCGAGCGCGACGCCCCCCGGCCGCGCGCCGAGCAGCTCGAACTGCACGTGCGGATGCCGCAGGCGCCAGTGCTCGACGAACGTGTCGAGCCAGTCGTCCACCGGCTGGCGGCTCGCGGGCGCGCTCGCACGGCTGCGCAGGCGCGCGAGCGCCGACGTGCAGAGCGACATCTGCTCCTCGAGCACCTTCAGGTCGGCTTCGTAGCGGGCCAGCCCCGGATCGGCGCGCGCCGCGTCGCGCAGCTCCTCGGCGAGCATCGCGATCGTCGACAGCGGCGTGCCCATCTCGTGCGCGACGGTGGCTGCCTGCACGCCGAGCGCGACCGCCCGCTCGTCGCGCAGCAGGTGCTGCTGCGCTTCGCCGAGCGCCGCATCGCGCTGGCGCAGCGCATTCGACATGCGCGCGACGAACCACGCGATCAGCCCGACGCTGACCATGAAGTTCGCCCACATCCCGGTACGGTAGTAGTCGAACAGGTTCGCGGGATTGTCCATGTTGAGCGGCACCGAGTCGAAGCCGAGCGCCGCGTAGCACGCGACCGCGAACGCCGCGAGCCAGATCATCAGGTGCCACGGCAGCACCGCCGCCGCGATCGCGAGCGAAGGCAGGTACAGCGACACGAACGGATTGGTCGTGCCGCCCGACAGGAACAGCAGCGCGGACAGCGCACCGAGGTCGACCCACAGCTGGCCGAGCAGCTCGAAATTGGTCTCGGGCCGCGCGCGCAGCACGCGTACCCAGGTCAGCGCGTTGAAAACGATTTCGAGCGCGATGACCATCAGCATCGCCGGCAACGGCAGATGCACGCCGAAATAGGTCTGCACGACGCCGATCGTCACGAGCTGGCCGATGATCGCGAGATTGCGGAGCCAGAACAGGTGACTGAGGTTGACGCGCCCGGTGGTGGTGATTCGTTGCATCCGAGCAGTTTACCCGTTTAGCGGGCGGCGCCTCTAGCGGGGCCGGATCGGAGCGCGGCGAACGGGACGCCTCGCGTGCCCTGCCGGTACCGTCAGCCCGCCGCGCCGGCCATCCGCTGCGCGATCTCGTCGGCCAGGCACTCGGGGCACCGGCAGCGCGCGCCGGCCGCGGGCGGCGCGCCGCCGGGCAAGACCGGCATCGACGCGCACCAGCATTCGAACGGCTGCGTGCGGGCGCCGCAGTCGAAGCTGCGGCCGCAGTGCGGGCAGCGCGCGCGGCGCGGGGCGGAACGGGCGTCGGCGGCGGAATCGGTCATGGCGAAAGCGCGGAAGCGGGCGGGAAGCCGCCCTACGCGACAAGCATAGCGCGGCGAACGGATTTTGCACGCTAGCCATTCGGCCGATGGCCATCGCGAACGCTCGCGAACCGCCCCTCCGCCGACGCCCGCGCACCGCTGCCCGTATCGCGCCCGGCATCGCGCCGCGCCATAGCCGGCGGGCCGCCGCGCGCTGTGCCCCCTCGCGCCGCCGGTGTTCCGGCCCGTCCAAAAACCCGATGCTGCGCTGCGCCACTCCTGTACAATTCGCCGTGTTTCAACCGTTCCCAGCCAGAGCCGCCGCCATGTCCGAGCCCATCGACCTCTCGCAGATCGCCCCGACGCTGAAAGCAGAAATCCTCGCCGAGGCACTGCCGTACATTCGCCGTTACCACGGCAAGACCGTGGTCATCAAATACGGCGGCAACGCGATGACGGAAGAGCGGCTCAAGCAAGGCTTCGCGCGCGACGTGATCCTGCTGAAACTGGTCGGCATCAACCCGGTGATCGTCCACGGCGGCGGTCCGCAGATCGATCACGCACTGAAGAAGATCGGCAAGGCCGGCACCTTCATCCAGGGCATGCGCGTCACCGACGAAGAGACGATGGAAGTCGTCGAATGGGTGCTGGGCGGCGAAGTGCAGCAAGACATCGTGATGCTGATCAACCACTTCGGCGGCCACGCGGTGGGCCTGACGGGCAAGGACGGCGGCCTGATCCACGCGCGCAAGCTGCTGATGCCGGATCGCGACAACCCGGGCCAGTACATCGACATCGGCCAGGTCGGCGAAGTCGAGGCGATCAACCCGGCGGTCGTGAAGGCGCTGCAGGACGACGCGTTCATCCCGGTGATCTCGCCGATCGGTTTCGGTGAAGACGGCCTGTCGTACAACATCAACGCCGACCTCGTCGCGGGCAAGCTCGCCACCGTGCTGAACGCCGAGAAGCTGCTGATGATGACCAACATCCCGGGCGTGATGGACAAGGACGGCAACCTGCTGACCGATCTCTCCGCGCGCGAGATCGACGCGCTGTTCGAAGACGGCACGATCTCCGGCGGCATGCTGCCGAAGATCTCGTCGGCGCTCGACGCCGCGAAGAGCGGCGTGAAGTCGGTGCACATCGTCGACGGCCGGATCGAGCACTCGGTGCTGCTGGAAATCCTGACCGAGCAGCCGTTCGGCACGATGATCCGTTCGCATTGACTACACGCAGCAAGACCGCCACACCCGACTTGCCGGCCCGGCTGCGGCGCCGGCGCGTGTCGCGCAGCCGGCCCCGCGCCGGCGCGCCGGTGTGGCTGTTCGATCTCGACAACACCCTTCACCACGCATCGCACGCGATCTTTCCCGAGATCAACCGCGCGATGACGCAGTACATCATCGACGCGCTGCAGGTTGAGCGCGCCGAAGCCGACCGCCTGCGCAACGGCTACACAGAGCGCTACGGCGCCGCGCTCCTCGGCCTCACGCGCCATCACCCGATCGACCCGCACGACTTCCTGCGCGCGGTCCATACGTTTTCCGACCTGCCCGCGATGCTGCGCGCCGAACGCGGGCTGGCACGCATCGTCGCCTCGCTCCCCGGGCGCAAGTTCGTGCTGACCAACGCGCCGGAGAACTACGCGCGCGCGGTGCTGCGCGAGCTGCGCATCGAGCGGCTGTTCGAGCGCGTGATCGCGATCGAGCACATGCGCGACCGCCGCACGTGGCGCGCGAAGCCCGATCACACGATGCTGCGCCGGACGCTGCGCGCCGCGAACGCGCGCATGGCCGACGCGATCCTCGTCGAGGATACGCGCGGCCACCTGAAGCGCTACAAGCGTCTCGGCATCGGTACGGTGTGGATCACGGGCCACCTGCCCGGCCATTTGCCGACCACCGGTCGCCCGCACTATGTCGATCAACGCATTCGTTCGTTAAAATCGCTCCGACTGGGCACACGATCGGGGCGACAAAAATGCAGCCGACTTACCCGCAGGACCAAGCCGTAAAGGAAGACCAGGCCACACCCACCCGCGCGCGCCCGAAGCCGGGCGAGCGCCGCGTGATGATCCTGCAGACGCTCGCCGCGATGCTCGAGGCACCCAAGCCCGAGAAAATCACGACCGCCGCGCTCGCGGCGCGGCTCGACGTGTCGGAAGCCGCGCTGTACCGGCATTTCACCAGCAAGGCGAAGATGTACGAAGGGCTGATCGAGTTCATCGAGCAGGCCCTGTTCGGACTCGTCAACCAGATCGTCGCGAAGGAGCCGAACGGCGTGCAGCAGGCACGCACGATCGCGCTGACGATGCTCAATTTCGCCGCGAAGAACCCCGGCATGACGCGCGTGCTGACAGGCGAGGCGCTGGTCGGCGAGGACGAGCGGCTCACCGAACGCGTGAACCAGCTGCTCGACCGCATCGAGGCGACCGTCAAGCAATGCCTAAGGGTCGCCCGCACCGAGGCGAATGCACCGCAGGATGGTGCCGCGCCGTTCGCGTTGCCGGCCGACTACGATCCTGCCGCGCGCGCCAGCCTGCTCGTCAGCTACGTGATCGGGCGCTGGCACCGCTTCGCCAAGGGCGGGTTTCAGAAACCGCCCTCCGAGCAGGCCGACGCGCACCTGCAGCTGATCCTGCAATGACGTTCGCGACGGCGAACGCGCCCGGTCGCCGGGCTCGTCCGCCGGCATCGTCGATACGCACGAAGGCAACGCCGCGCGCCGCATGAGCTGACTCGCAGGCATACGCTCGAACCGGTCCGGCCGATGCCGGATCCGGTGTCGGACTGGCACACGCGATCCCCGCTCATTATTTCGCATTCCATATCAACCTGCTCGCCGTCCTTCTGACCGGCACGTCGCCTGACATGCGGACGAGCGCGCCAGCGCTGCCGCTCCGGCTGACCACACTTCTCTCCGACTCGCTCCTGCACCGCTACCGCTACGCGACGCCTCGGCCAGGCGCCCGCTGCGCTTAACCATTCTTCAAACAAATTCAGTACTTGTCCGACGCCTTCAAGTGGCGACTTAGAAATCGTCCAATTCTTTCGTCCGCCTTACTTGGAAATAATGCTTCCTGTTTCCTGGCGCTGTTGTCGACCGCCCGATCGCAACGCCGGCCTGGTCAGCGCGAAGGAAACGTCGGTGCGTCGTCTTTCGACGCAAGCCCCTTACCAACAGGTACTTACATGTCCAAAAAAGCACTTTCCATTCTGATGGCAACAGCGGGTCTCCTCGCCGTCGCTTCATCGGCCCAGGCAGCCGACGGCACGATCACGATCACCGGCGAGATCACCGCGCAGACCTGCACGATCTCGGGCGACGGCGGCGGCAAGGACTTCACCGTATCGCTGCCGACCGTATCGACGTCGTCACTCGCCACGTCCGGCGCGACCGCCGGCCGCAAGCCGTTCCGAATCGCGCTGTCGAACTGCTCGCCGAACTCGGGCAACGCATCGGTGTACTTCGAGCCGGGCCTGACGGTCAACGCAACGACCGGCCAGTTGAAGAACAACTCGGGCACGGCGACGAACGTCGAGGTCGGCCTGCTGAACAAGGACTCCAGCAACATCAAGCTCGGCGCGGCCCAGGCGCAGCAGAACTCGCAAACCGTCCCGATCGCGGGCGGCGCGGCAACCCTCGACTACTACGCGCAATACGTCGCAACGGGTGGCGCGGCGACCGCCGGCACGGTCAACACGTCGGTCATGTATTCGGTCTCGTACCAGTAAACCGGCCTCCCGACCCGCGGCCCGGGCACTCGAAGCAAGGGTGGCACGGGCCGCCTCCCCCGGCCGACGGGGCACATGTTTGTCAATCGAGAAGGAGAAATCGACGATGGGGATGCCAATGAACTGGCGCGCGCGCATGGGTGCCGCGATGCTGATCGCGTCGCTGGCCGGCGCGGGTGCGGCGGAAGCAAGCGTGGTGATCGGCGGCACACGCGTTGTCTATCCGGAAAAGGAGCGCGAGGTCACGGTCAAGCTGACCAACGAGGGCGACAGGCCGTCGCTCGTGCAGGCGTGGATCGACGACGGCAACCCCAGCGCGCTGCCGGACGACTCGAAGGTGCCGTTCATGCTGACACCTCCGCTGTTCCGCCTCGATCCGAACAAGGGGCAAAGCCTGAGGCTGATCTACACGAAGGAACCGCTCGCCCAGGACAAGGAAACGCTGTACTGGCTGAACGTGCTCGACGTCCCGCCGCAGGCGGCCGACGACCCTGATTCACCAAACCTGCTGCAGCTCGCGTTCCGTTCGCGCATCAAGCTGTTCTTCCGTCCCGCCGCGCTGCAGGGCGTGGCCGACGAATCCGCCGAAAAGGTGACCTGGAACTTCGCGCCGAAGGCCGGCGGCGGCTACGCGCTGGAAGCCAGGAATCCGACGCCTTACCACGTGACGTTCACCCAGCTGACCGTCAAGTCCGGCGCCACGACCTGGACCAACGCGGTGGGCGGCATGGTCAAGCCCGGAGCCACCGAGCGCTTCGACGTCGGCAACGTGCCGTCGCAGCCTGCCGGGCCGATCGAAGTCGACTACACGTTCCTCGACGACTACGGCGCGGGCGTCAAGGGCACCTACGCGCCAAAAGCGGCGCGCTGAAGTCTTCGTCCGTACCTGACTCCATCCCGTGTCGGATCGTTGGTGCAGTGATCGCACCGACGAGGGCACACCGTCGCTCGCACTATGACGATGCGGCATCAAAACGTTGAACTCATGCGAGCGAATCATCAAATTTGGCCATCGGAGGCCACCACACATTTCAAGCTCAGGCCGAGCTGCCTGTTCGTCATGGCGGCACTCGGCGGCTGGGCTGTCGATGCGGCCGCGGCCGACGCCACCGTCGAGCCAGCAGCCCGTTTCGAGGTCGCGCAGGTTCACTTCAACGACACGTTGATGATGAAGCCGCGCGGGCAGCGACTCGATCTCGACCGCTTCGCGAAGGGTAATCCGGTCACGCCCGGCGACTATGTGGTCGATCTCTACGTCAACGGGCAGTGGAACGGCCGCTCGACCGTGAATTTCGCCGCGGAAAGCGGGTCGGTCAATGCAAAGCCGTGCTTCGATCGCACGCTGGTCTCCCGGCTCGGCTTCGACGACCAGGCGCTCACCGACGCCGCGCGCGCCGAACTGGTACGCGTGCAGGCGGGCGAATGCACGGACATCGAGAAGCTCGTCGCCGACGCGACGTACGAATTCGACATGGCCGACCTGCGCCTGAACGTGAGCATTCCGCAGGCGGCGCTGCTGCGCAACCCGCGCGGCTACGTCAGTCCGGAACTGTGGGACATCGGCGTGCCGAGCGCGACCGTCAAGTACAACGCGAACGTGTTTCGCAACACCGCATCGGGCTATGAGAGCACCCAGGCGTACCTGGGCCTGAACACGGGCGTCAACGTCGGGAACTGGCATTTCCGGCACAACGGCACCTATACGGCCCAATCGCAGGGCGACAACCGCTACCAGAGCCTCAACACGTACGTGCAGCGCGACCTGCCGGCCTGGCGCAGCCAGTTGAAGCTCGGCGAGACCTATACCGACGGCACGCTGTTCGACAGCGTCGGCATGCGCGGCGCCACGCTCGAGACGGACGACCGGATGCTGCCCGACTCGATGCGCGGCTATGCGCCGGTGGTTCGCGGCGTCGCGTCGAGCAACGCGCACGTCAAGGTGTCGCAGAACGGCAACGTGCTCTACGAGACGAACGTCGCGCCGGGCCCGTTCCAGATCGACGATCTGTACCCGACCGGCTACGGCGGCAACCTGCTCGTCACCGTGACCGAAGCCGACGGCAGGAAACACAGCTTCACCGTGCCGTACGCGTCGGTCGTGCAATCGTTGCGCCCGGGCATCAAGCGTTACAGGATCGCGGTAGGCCAGATGCGCGAGCCCCAGCTCAACCGTCACCCGAATTTCGCACAGGCCACATATCAGCGCGGCATCAACAACCTGCTGACCGGCTATGTCGGCGCGATCGTCGCGGAAAGCTACCTGGCCGGGCTGGTCGGCGCGGCGTTCAACACGCCGGTGGGCGCGCTCGCCGTCGACGTCACGCACGCCAGCGCGCGCATACCCGGCGTATCGGCGACGAGCGGTCAGAGCGTGCGCGTGAGCTACAGCAAGTTCCTCGAGCCGACCGGCACGAACATCGCGGTCGCCGCGTATCGCTACTCGTCGCGCGGCTACTGGACGATGCGCGATGCGATGTACGCCCGCGAGCGGGCGGCCGCGGGCGCGGATCCGAACGATGCATACCGGCAACGCAACCAGATCCAGCTCACGCTGAACCAGACGCTCGGCGAAGGGCGCGGCAGCCTGTTCGCGGTGGGTTCGACGGCCAGCTACTGGAATCGTCAGGGCACCACCACGCAGTTCCAGCTCGGCTACAACAACAACCTCCGCGTGGGCCGTCTCAACCTGAGCTACAACCTGTCGGTCTCGCGGCAGCGCGACGGCTACACCGGCAGGTTGAACAACCAGGTGTACGCGAACGTCACGCTCCCGCTCGGCCGGGGGTCGTACGCGCCGACGCTGAGCACGAGCGTCACGCACGACAACCAGGGCGGCACGCTGGGCCAGATGTCGCTGAGCGGCTCCGCGGGCGCGACCAACGCGTTCTCGTACGGCGTGAACGCCACCACCGGCGGCGGTACGACCTCCGGCGGCGGCAACGCG
Source organism: Burkholderia lata (assembly GCF_902499335.1). Lineage (GTDB taxonomy): Bacteria > Pseudomonadota > Gammaproteobacteria > Burkholderiales > Burkholderiaceae > Burkholderia > Burkholderia lata_B. The sequence goes on from NZ_CABVQK010000011.1 coordinate 194,443, forward strand.
CAGTATCGCAGCCCGTTCGCGACCCTGTCGGGCAGCGCGAGCGGCGGCAGCGGCTACTCGAGCGTGTCCGCCGGCGTATCGGGCGCGCTTGTCGGTCATGCAGGCGGCGTCACGCTGGCCAACGACCTCGGCGAAACAGCCGCGATCATCGAAGCGAAGGACGCCGTCGGCGCGCGCATCACGAGCGGCACGGACGTCCGGATCGACCGGCGCGGTTATGCGGTGCTGCCGTATCTGACGCCGTACCAGATGAACACCGTCGAACTCGATCCGAAGGGCATTCCGCTGGACGTCGAGATGCTGTCGACGAGCCAGCAGATCGCGCCGCACGCGAACTCGATCGTGAAGATCAAGTTCGCGACCGTCAGCGGGCGGGCGGCGTTGCTCACGGTGCGTCAGCCGAACGGCGGCGCGTTGCCGTTCGGCGCCAGCGTGCTGGACGAACACGGCCAGATGGTCGGCGCGCTCGGGCAAGGCGGCCACCTGTTCGTTCGCGGGCTGAACGAGTCCGGCACGCTCACCGCTAAATGGGGTAATCGCGCGACGGAGTCCTGCCAGTTCACCTATCACCTGCCGACCAAGCAACGCGATAGCGATGTGTATGCGCGTGCCGATGCGATCTGCGATTACGGCGTACCCAAAACCAACAGCCAGCGCGGCTCGTCGACACCGGGCAATGCCGAGTCGCACGCCGATGCACATCACGACACGACGACACAGCGCTAAGTGTCCAGGAACGGGAGATTTTTCAGATGAACTCGACTCGCCGCATCAATACAGCGAATCCATCCGCACGCCTGGCGCGCGGATTCACCACAGCGATTGCGGCACGCGAGTCGACATTTTCGTGCGCACATCGGGTCGCGTGCATCGGTCCGGACGAGGCGAATATCGATCGGTATTCGTTTTCATTCGGCAACGTGCTCGTTCCGGCCAATGCGCCCGGCGTCACCGTCTTTCGGGGAAGCGTCAGGTTGTCCGGCCTGTCGCAAACGACCTGCACGCCGCCCCGGCGGCCACCGGCTCAGCCGGTGGCCTCAACAGGCTTCTGCTCAGCAATCCGAACGGGTTGCATCGGGAGGCCACTGTTGGACGAAACCGCGCGTCATCCGTATCGCCGGTCACGGCATGCGGACGGCGCGACGGCGGAGTCCGTTTATCTACCTAGTACCAGAGGAATTGACATGAAATTCGCACTCTCCAGCATCGCCGCCCTGACCGTGGCTGCCGCAGCGGCCCTGCCGGCCGTTTCGCACGCCGCCGACGGCACCATCACGATCACCGGCAAGATCGGTACGCAGACCTGCACGATCGACGGCAACGGCACCGGCGGCAAGGATTTCTCGGTTGGCCTGCCGAAGGTATCGACGTCGTCGCTCGCGTCCGGCGGGTCCACCGCGGGCCGCACGCCGTTCAATATCGGCCTGAAGAACTGCTCGCCGGCCACCGGCAACGTCTACACGCACTTCGAGCCGGGCACGACGGTCAACTCGACGACCGGCCAGTTGCTCAACGCATCGGGCACGGCGAAGAACGTCGAAGTCGGCCTGCTCAACGGCGCTGACCAAAGCAACATCGGGCTCGGCAAGGCAGACGAAAACTCGACGGCCGTCGCGCTGGTGAACGGCGCCGCGACGCTGCCGTACTACGCGCAGTACGTCGCAACGGGCGGCCCTGCCGGCCAGGGTACGGTGAATACGTCGGTGATGTACTCGATCATGTATCAGTAACCACCCCGCGCGCGTCATGCGCGCGCCCGCGCGTCGATCATCCATCGATCGATGCGCGGGCAACCATTCATGCGCGCCGGCGTCATCGGCGACGGAAAGCGCTTGCCGCTGCGCATGCCGCCCTACGCGGCGGCGATCAAAGTCGCGCGAAGCAACGCAAACACCCCGATCGCCTGCTCTTCACTGAACCGCGACTTCCGCATGAAAAGCTTTTTCTGCGGCCTTGCCACTCGCTTTACAGCGGAATATTCACCGTGGAATCGGTCGGGCCGGCCATAAGAGGTGCAAATGATTTCGATTGAAAACAGATTTATCGCTCGAATATTGAAGTACTCGTTGAGCCTCGGCATTGCCTGGCTGGGCACGATCAATTTCGCCCATGCGGCCCCGCTGCCCCCGCCGACCCAGCTCGTCTGCGTCACTTCAGGCAATAGCTGGAACGAGGTTAATGGTGGCTTTACGCAGTTCGATTTCCCGAAAGTCGTCGTCCCGCCCCAAACACCGGACGGCGCCGTCATTGCAACGGTCATTGTGAACATTCCCTATTCTTGCCCCCCGAACAAGGCAGGCAACGGCGGGGACGGCGGGTACGAAGTTTGGGCCCTGGACCGGTCGGGCTACCCCTCCCAGTTCCCGGGCGTCGGGAGATACTCCGGCTTTTGGTCAGAGTATCCGATATTTGAATGGATCGGCTTTCGCAAGACAAACCTGGAGACAGGTCAAGTCATGCCCGTGACCAGCAGCCAGCAGCAATGGGGGGCACCGCTTCCCGCACCCACCGACATCACGGGCACGATCAGGGTCAAGTATGAAATGATCAAGCTGAGCGACAAAATCTACAACGCCAAACTACCGTTGGGGGCTTTCCGCATGCTGAGCTTTGAGTTCCGGAGGCGGTGGCCCGGAAGCGGTGCGACAGGGCACCACGCCCTTACTTGGACCAGCTCTGGCTCAACGATCGAGCCGATGAAAAAAAGCTGCGACGTGACGACGACGGATGTCCGCGTACCGATGCCGCCGGTCAGCAGCGGCAAGCTGAATGGTGTCGGCGCCACGGCGGGCGATACGGGTTTCAACATCGGACTGTCCTGCAAGGCAGGCTCGAATGTATTCGTGACGCTGACCGATCTGACCGACGTCACGAACCGAAGCGACCTGCTGACGCTGGCGCAGGGCTCATCGGCGACGGGCGTGAAGCTCCGCGTGACGCGGAACGGACAACCCGTTTTTTACGGCCCCGACTCGGCCGCGGTCGGCAACCAGAACCAGTGGTATGTCGCACCGTCGTCGGGATTGACGAATATTCCGCTCAGCGTGCAATACGTCGCCACCGGGCCCGTTACCGCCGGAACGGTGAAGGGCGTTGCAACGTTCACCATGAGCTACCAGTGAATGGATGCCCGCGCACCGGCTCGTTGCCGTGGCGCGGGTGCATCGCGGCGCATATGCCCCGCTCGCCCGGCGCGGGTTGTCGATACACACGCGACAGACGTGCGCGGGCATCGCGTAGCCGTCTGGCCGGCGACGCGAATGCGCCCACGCGGCACGCCGTCATCCCGGCGGGCTCGTGCCACCGCCACGGCATGCGACGCCGCCATTCGGTGATTCGACGCACGCGCGACACAACTTGATCGACCTGCACGGCATGCCGTTGCATCCATCGCCCGTTCCACCATGATCGCCCGCGGCATACCCCCACTGCCCGGATCGCGCGCCTCGGATTTCAATGGCGCGCCATGCAATCGACCCGCTTCTGTCGAAATTCGAACTCGTCCAATTTCACATATCACCCGCTCAGGCTAACTTTTACCCATTCCATTGATATCGAGGTGAGCAGGTGAATCGCAGGTTCCCATTCATTCCCGTCCGCACCGGCCGGCGTCTCGCACGCTCCGCGCTGCTCGCCGGTGCGGTGATGCCGTGGCCGTCGGTGGCCGAGGTCAACACCGGTGGCGCGCAGCAGGCGGACGGCGTCACGCTCGAGGTCGCACCGGGCTTCTACTCGACGATCGTCTCCGGCGAAGCCGTGTTCTCCGCCGTCAACGGCGGCGTGCTGACCACCACCGGCAAGACTCGCCTGTTCTCGTCCGGCAACGTCGCGGCGGGCGCTGCCGCGTGGGGGCGCGGCTCGCGCGTCGAGCTGCGCGACACCGAAATCCGGACCCGCGGCGGCTCCAGTGCCGGCATCGACATCCGCTACGGCGGCAGCGCGGCGGCGGAACGCATCTCCATCGATACCGACGGCGACTATTCGCACGGCGCGTCGCTCGACGGCAACGGCAGCCGGTTCGACCTCACCGACAGCGTGATCGTGACGCGCGGCAAGGAGGCATACGGCATTGCCGTCAATTACGCGCCCGGCGGCGCGATCGACGTCGCCGACACGCTGATCCGCACCAGCGGCATGTTCGCCTATGGCCTCTCCATCAGCTACGACGACGTCCGCGCAGCACTGACTCGCGCCGACATCCGGACGACCGGCGACTATTCATCGGCGATCCATCTGCCCAGCGCTACCACGGCCACGCTCACCGATTCGCACCTGGAAACCGACGGCTATGCCGCGATCGGCGTGGATACGCGTGAAGCCAGCGTCGACCTCTCACGCACGCGTGTCGTCACGCATGGCGAAAGCGCACACGGGCTGTACGCGTCGAAGGAATACACCGATACCCCCGTCGTGCAGGCCAGCGACACGTTCGTCACGACCACCGGCAAGCGTGCGATCGGCGCGATCGCGCGGCTCGGCGGTCAAGTCGCGATGAACGGCGGCGGCATCGAAACCAGCGGCGAGCGCGCCTACGGCGTGCTGTCGAGCGGCAACGGCTCCCGCACCACGCTGGCGGACATGACCGTCTACACGCATGGCGAGAACGCCACCGCGGTCTATGCCGGTGCCGGCGGCACGATCGACCTGGCGGGCACCGATGCGCGGACGACCGGCAACGGCGCTGCCGCAGCCGCTGTCGGCAGCGGCGGCATGCTGAATGTCGATGGCGGCTCGCTCGTCAGCGAACGCAGCAACGCGATCGCCGCATCCGGCGCAGCCATTTCACTGCGAAACGGCGCGCGCGCTTTCGGCGGCAATGGAACGCTGATGTCCGTGTACGCGGAGTCCGGCGAGCCCGTTCGGTTGTCGCTCGATACCGGCGCGCAGGCCGAAGGCGGCATCATGAATGTCCCGGACGACGACGGCAACCCGACACCGCCCGTCACCGACGTCGCACTCTCCGGCGCCTCCATGTGGACGGGTGCGACCGGCGTCGTCCGCACCCTGTCGCTCGACGGCGGCAGCCAGTGGACGGTCACTCGCGATTCGACGGTCGGCTCCATCGCGCTGAACGATTCGACCATCGCGTTCGCAACGCCCGACGCCGGCACACCGCGCACGCTCGTCGTCAACGGCGACTATGCGGCCCGGAACGGCCGGCTGCTGGTCCACACGACGCTGCACGACGACACGTCGCCCACCGACCGGCTCGTGATCGACGGCGGACATGCATCGGGCAACACGGGCATCATCGTGAAGCGTTCGGGTGGCGAAGGCGCGCAGACCACGGTCGGCATCCCGATCGTCGAGACCCGCAACGGCGGCACGACGGACGCCGCCGCGTTCGCGCTCGATGCCGCGTCGGACGGCTACCGGCAGGGCTTCGGCACGCTGTCGGCCGGCGGCTACGACTACATGCTCGCGCGTGGCGGCCAGGGCGGCAACGCAGACGACTGGTATCTCGTTTCCGCCGCGAAACCCGAGCCGCCGCCGCCCGGCCCCGTCGATCCCGATCCGCCCATCGGCCCGGAGATCACGCCACCGTCGCCGCGCGCCGCCGCACCCGAGCCCGACGCCTATCTCGCGAACGCCGACGCAGCCGCGACGATGGCGATCCACACGCTGCATCAGCGGGAAGACCAGTCGCTGCGCACCGATCGCGCAGGATCGCAACCGCTCGACGGCGCCGCGTGGTTGCGTGCCGAAGGCCAGTTCACGTCGATGTCGGGCGGTGCGCGCAGCGTGTCGGGTAACGGCCGCCTGGTACACGCGGGGGCCGACCTGCTCCGCTTCGATGACGGCCGCGGCGGCCGCATCCGGGTCGGCGCGATGGGCATGTACGGCAGCCAGACGAGCTGGTCGACGCGCCCGCTGTGGAATGCCGCCGAGCAACGTATCGCGGATGCGACCGCGCGCGGCAGCGTCGAAGGTTACAACGTCGGCCTGTACGGCACGTGGTACGGCAACCGCGACATCCTGTCCGGCCCGTATGTCGATGCGTGGTTCATGTACGGCGCGTATGCGAACCGGGTCGGCGGCAGTCTCGCCGGCGATTCGTACCGGTCGCGCACCGTCACGGGCTCGGTCGAAGCCGGCCACTCGTTCCGCTTCTACGAGCGCGGCGACACGCGCTTCTTCGTCGAGCCGCAGGCGCAACTCGTCGTGTCGGACTATCGTGCGGCCGCACACCATACGGCAGGCGGCTATCTCGACGGCCAGGGCTCGACGGACGTGCAGACCCGCGTCGGCGTACGCGTGCACGGCGTCACCGCGATCGCGGCCGGCCGCGAGCTGCGCCCGTTCATCGAGGCAAACTGGTGGCACGGCCCCGGCTCGCGGTCGCTGACACTCGACGGCAACGCGTTCTCGTTCAGCGTGCCGCGCGACCGCGCCGCGTTCCGCATCGGTGCGACGGGGCAGATATCGAAGCGCTTCGCGGTATCGGCCAGCCTCGGCGTGGAGGCGAACTTGTCCGACTACGCGGTGGTCAAGGGCGGATTCGCCGCGAAGTACCGCTGGTAACGCGACGCCACGGCACGGCGGCGGCCTGACGGACCACGCCGCCCCTTCCATACGGCGCCGAACGCCGCCGCCCGTGCAGGCCGCCGCATCCGACGCGGCAACACCCGGGGTAGCCGCCAGCCGGACACCCCGGCGCGCCCGAATCCGCGCTCCACAATTTCCGCTATACTTTGCCGACTGCCGCCCCTTGGGCGGTATGTCGGAAGCGCGCCGATTTGCTGACTCGATTGCGGGCGCGCGAACCGGCCGGGGTCTTGATGTGTCTTGTGTCCCGGCGGTTCACTACAAATGCGGCTAAAGAGGTCGTCAGCCGCGCATCTCCGACTCCGCGCATCGCCGACACCATTTAGCTGCCCAGTCATAAGGCGGAACGAATGGAATCGATCGGCATCGTCGCTCCACAGACCATGCACTTCGCCGAACCGCTGCGCTTGCAAAGCGGCAGCGTGATCGGCAACTATCAGCTTGTCGTCGAGACGTACGGCGAACTCAACGCCGCGCGCTCGAACGCGGTGCTCGTCTGCCACGCACTCAACGCGTCGCACCACGTCGCCGGCGTCTACGCGGACGATCCGCGCAGCACCGGCTGGTGGGACAACATGGTCGGCCCCGGCAAGCCGCTCGACACCAACCGCTTCTTCGTGATCGGCGTGAACAACCTCGGCTCGTGCTTCGGCTCGACCGGCCCGATGAGCATCGACCCGTCGACCGGCAAGCCGTACGGCGCGAGCTTCCCGGTCGTCACCGTCGAGGACTGGGTGCACGCGCAGGCGCGCGTCGCGGATGCCTTCGGCATCGACCGCTTCGCCGCGGTGATGGGCGGCAGCCTCGGCGGCATGCAGGCGCTCGCGTGGAGCCTGATGTATCCGGAGCGCGTCGCGCACTGCATCGACATCGCGTCCACACCGAAGCTGTCCGCGCAGAACATCGCGTTCAACGAGGTCGCGCGCTCGGCGATCCTGTCCGATCCCGATTTCCACGGCGGCGACTACTACGCGCACGGCGTGAAGCCGAAGCGCGGCCTGCGCGTCGCGCGGATGATCGGCCACATCACGTACCTGTCCGACGACGACATGGCCGAGAAATTCGGCCGTGCGCTGCGCCGCGCCGACGGCGCGCTCGACGCGTACAACTTCAGCTTCGACGTCGAATTCGAGGTCGAGTCGTACCTGCGCTACCAGGGCGACAAGTTCGCCGACTACTTCGACGCGAACACCTACCTGCTGATCACGCGCGCGCTCGACTACTTCGACCCGGCGAAGGCGTTCGACGGCAACCTGACGGCCGCACTCGCGCACACGCAGGCGAAATACCTGATCGCGAGCTTCTCGACCGACTGGCGTTTCGCGCCGGCCCGCTCGCGCGAGATCGTGAAGGCGCTGCTCGACAACAAACGCACGGTCAGCTACGCGGAAATCGATGCGCCGCACGGCCACGACGCGTTCCTGCTCGACGACGCGCGCTATCACAACCTGCTCCGCGCGTATTACGAACGAATCGCCATCGAGGTGGGTGCATGAACCAGCAAGCACTGAATTCCCTGTCCGCGCGCGCGGATTTCCGCACGATCGCGCGCTGGGTCGAACCGCGCTCGACGGTGCTCGACCTCGGTTGCGGCGACGGCTCGCTGCTCGCGCTGCTGATGGAAGAGCTGGACGTGACCGGCTACGGGATCGAGCTGAACGACGCGGGCGTGCTCGCGAGCGCGAAGAGCGGCATCAACGTGATCCAGCAGAACCTGGAAGACGGCCTGCGCCTGTTCGAGGATCACAGCTTCGACATCGCGATCCTGTCGCAGACTTTGCAGACGATTCACCAGACGGCCGCGATCCTGCGCGAAACCGCGCGGGTCGGGCGCGAATGCATCGTGTCGTTCCCGAACTTCGGCTACTGGCCGCACCGGCTGTCGGTGCTGAACGGCCGGATGCCGGTGTCGAAGTCGCTGCCCTACCAGTGGCACAACACGCCGAACGTCCGGGTGCTGACGATCGAGGATTTCGAGGCGCTCGCGCCCGAAGTCGGCGTGACGATCCTCGACCGCGTGGTGCTGCACGGAGGCCAACCGATTCGATGGGGAGCGAACTGGCGTGGTAGTCTTGCTGTCTACCGCGTCAAGCGCAGCTGAGCCGGGGAGCCGTTGACGGACGCCGACGGCCCGCACGCACGCACGTGCGGCCGCGCCGCTGCGCTACCCGCGCCGCTGCCTGCGCTGTCGCCGCAATCAGTCAACGCTACCCAGTTCCAGTCCATGTCGAAAACGCCACACGAGGCGCCCGCACTCACCGCTCACGAGGATCACCCCGGCTGGCGAGCCTATCTGAACACGCACATGCTGATCTGCGTGTTCCTCGGTTTCACGTCGGGTCTGCCCCTCTTCACGCTCGTCTACCTCGTGCAGGCATGGCTGCGCTCCGAGGGCGTGAACCTGAAGGAAATCGGCCTGTTCGCGCTGATCCAGTTCCCGTACACGTGGAAGTTCCTGTGGGCGCCGCTGATGGATCGCTACATCCCGCGCCTGCCGGGCTGGCGGCCGGGGCGCCGGCGTGGCTGGCTGCTGCTCACGCAGTTGCTGGTCGCGGGCGCAATCGCCGCGCTCGGCTTCGTGTCGCCGCGCGACTCGATCTGGACGGTCGCCGCGCTCACCACGCTCGTCGCGTTCTTCGGCGCAAGCGCCGACATCGTGATCGATGCCTACCGCCGCGAGCTGCTGCGCGACACCGAGCAGGGCCTCGGCAACGCGATACACGTGAACGCGTACAAGCTCGCCGCGCTGATCCCCGGCTCGCTGGCACTGATCCTGTCCGACCACCTGCCGTGGGACGTCGTGTTCGCGATCACCGGCGCATTCATGCTGCCGGGCATCCTGATGACGCTCGTTGTGCGCGAGCCCGAAGTGATCGGCGCGCCGCCGCGCAACCTGCGCGACGCGATCGTGCTGCCGTTCCGCGAATTCATCCAGCGCGACGGCTGGGCCGGCGCGCTGCTCGTCATCGCGTTCATCTTCCTTTTCAAGATCGGCGACACGATGGCCACCACGCTGTCGACGTCGTTCTTCCTCGACATCGGCTTCTCGCGCACCGAGATCGGCATCGTCGCGAAAACCACTGCGCTCATCGCGAGCGTGGCCGGCGGCATCATCGGCGGCATCTGGCTCGTGAAAATCGGCATCGGCCGCGGGCTGTGGATCTTCGGCGTGCTGCAGATGGTGTCGACGCTCGGCTTCGCGTGGCTCGCGCAGCTCGGCCCCGGCTCGCCCGTGCTCGCGATGCTCTACGACTTCACCGTGTCGACGAGCCATGCGATCGCGTCGGTGCTGTCGGTGTTCGGCATTGCGGTCACGCCGCAATTCAGCCCGATGACGGTCGCGCTTGCGCTCGTCTACGGCGTCGAAACCTTCACCACCGGCCTGACGATGGCCGCGTTCGTCGCGTACATCGCGAGCACGACCGACCCGCGCTATACGGCTACGCAGTTCGCGCTGTTCACGAGCCTCGCATCGGTGCCGCGCACGCTCGCGTCGGCCGCGAGCGGCTTCATCGTCGCGAAGATCGGCTGGTTCGACTACTTCATCGTGTGCACCGCGCTCGCGATTCCCGGCATGCTGCTGCTGTTCAAGATCGCGCCGTGGAACGGGGCCGCACGCAACGGCGAGGCCAGCCGTGCGCAGTAACGGCCTGCACCGCCTCGCGCGCGTTGCGGCTTCGTTGAGCGTCGGCGCCGCGGCGCTCGCCGCGGGGTTCGCCCATGCGACCGACGCCGGCACGCCCGCTGCCACCGCCGCGGGCTCCGCACCGGCCACGGCACCCGCTTCACCGCCGGCGACTTCGGCTCCCGCCGCCCCTGCCCAGCCGGCCACCGCCGAACCCGCGCAGCCGACCGGCGCCGCCGTGTCGGCGAAGGCGTATGCGCAGAGCCCACAGCAAGTCCGCTACGGCGACGCCATTGCCTTTCGCACGCTGATCCCGTCGCCGCTGCTCGAGCAGCTCACCGCGAACGAATACGCGCAGATCGTGCAGGCGGCCGCCGACAGCAACCGCCTGCTGCCCGCGAACCAGCCGCGCGTGAAGCGCCTGCGCGCGATCGTCGCGAAGCTCGCGCCGTATTCGGTGAAATGGAACGACCGCGTGAAGAGCTGGGCGTGGGACGTCAACGCGATCCGCTCGCGCGACATTCGCCTGACCTGCCTGCCGGGCGGCAAGGTGCTCGTGTACGGCGGCCTGCTCGATCGCGTCCGCCTGAACGACGATGAACTCGGCGTGCTGCTCGCGCACGGCATCGCGCATGCGCTGCGCGAACACGCGCGCAGCAACTTCAGCGCGACGTCGCAGACGTCGCTGCGCGCGGCCACGCTGCCGCCGCTGTTCGGCGTCGGCGAGCCGCTGCCGCAGGCACTGAACCTCGGCGAACGCCTGCAGTCGCTCCACTACGACCCGACCGACGAGACCGAAGCCGACGTGATCGGCGGCGACATCGCCGCCCGCGCGGGCTTCGATCCCCGCGCGGCAATCACGCTGTGGGACAAGCTCGCGGTCGCGACACGTGGGAACAAGGCGACCGGCTTCATCTACACGCACCCGTACAGCACCGCCCGCCGCCAGGATCTGCTGAACCGCCTGCCGGATCTCATGCCGCTGTACGCAAAGGCGGAGGGCAAGCGCGTCGATGCGCTGCCCGACTACGCGGGCATCAGCGCGCAGCGTCGCAAGGTCGTGCGGCGCTGAATACGCAGCAACGCTGCACACCACTTTCACACGCGCGGCACCGCCGCTGCGCGCCGCCGTTCGCTCAGGTCGTCAGGTCGATCGCCCCCCGATCGCCGATGGGCCGGCTTACGCTTTCGCGCATCCAGCGCACCTCGTCACCCGGGCTGCGGCCGAACAGCCGCTTGAACTCGCGGCTGAACTGCGACGCGCTCGCATAGCCGACACGCGCGGCCGCCGTGCCGGCGCCGACTCCGTCCTGCACCATCATCAGCCGCGCCTGGTGCAGCCGCGCGGCCTTCACGTACTGCATCGGCGACGTCGCCGTCACATGCTTGAACTGCGCATGGAACACCGCGAGGCTCATGCCGGCCTCGCGCGCGAGCGTCTCGACGTCGAGATCGGTTCTCAGGTCGGCATGGATGCGCCGCAACGCCTTCGCGATGCGGCCGAAGTGATGCTGCTGCACGAGCGCCGCGCGCATCGCGTCGCCCTGCTCACCCGTCAGCACGCGATACGCGATCTCGCGCATGATCGCCGGGCCCAGCACGCGCGTGTCGTGCGGCGACGCGAGCGCTTCGAGCAGCCGCACGACCGCGTCGGCCAGCGGCGCGTCGAGCGGCGTCGAATACACGCCGACCGGTTCGCTGACGGCCGCGCCGAGCGTCTCGTCGAGCAGGATCGCGAGCTCGGCGATCACGGCGAGATCGACGCGGATCGAGATCGCGAGAAACGGCTCGTCCATGCTCGCGAAGGTCTCGCATTCGAACGGCAGCGGCACCGACAGCACGAGGTACTGCTGCGCGTCGTAGACGAACGAACGGTCGCCGAGATAGCCGAGCTTGCGCCCCTGGCACACGACGATGATGCTCGGTTCGTACAGTACGGGCATACGCGGCGCGGGACGGCTCACACGGAAGAAGCGCACGCCGTCGAGCGTTGCAAGCGTGTCGCCCTCGTTCGGCGCGAGGTGCGTGTGCAGCTCGATCATGCGGCGCTGCACACGGTCGCCCGAGTCGGCGAAAAGGGGCTCGAAGCTCATCGGCGTAGTCCTGTCCGGCAAGAGAATCTGGCTCGCAATGTAGCACCTTGAACGTGTTTTGACGGCTGTTTGGATGCAGTTAGAGAGGAATAGGCAAATCTTCCAGACCTTCGTGTATTTCGCCGCGGCGCCGCGCTCCTTACGATGACGTCCTGCCTCGCCGCATCGCCACATGATGCGACGGCAGTCTGTTTCGCCGGATGCTTTCCGGACAAGGAGCCCATCGCATGAGCACTACCTATGCCTACGCAGCGACCGATTCGCAGTCGCCGCTTGCCCCGTTCGAATTCCAGCGTCGCGCGCTGCGCGACCTCGACGTCCAGATCGACGTCCTCTACTGCGGCGTCTGCCACTCGGACCTGCACCAGGCGCGCAACGAATGGCGCAACACGATCTACCCGGTCGTGCCGGGCCATGAAATCGTCGGCCGCGTGACCGCGACCGGCCCGGATGTGACGCGCTTCAAGGTCGGCGAGCTGGTCGGCGTCGGCTGCCTCGTCGATTCGTGCCGCACCTGCCCGAGCTGCGCCGACGGCCTCGAGCAATATTGCGAGAACGGCTTCGTCGGCACCTACAACGGCCAGGATCGCGTGACGGGCGACATCACGTTCGGCGGCTATTCGACGCAGCTCGTCGTCGACGAGGCGTTCGTGCTGCGCGTGCCCGACACGCTCGACCCGGCCGGTGCCGCGCCGCTCCTGTGCGCGGGGATCACGACGTACTCGCCGCTGCGGCAGTGGAACGTCGGCCCCGGCAAGAAGGTCGGCATCGTCGGGCTCGGCGGCCTCGGCCACATGGGCGTGAAGCTGGCGCGCGCGATGGGTGCGCACGTCGTGCTGTTCACCACGTCGCCGTCGAAGGTCGAGGACGGCAAGCGGCTCGGCGCGCACGAAGTCGTGATCTCGAAGGACGACGCGCAGATGAACGCGCACCTGAACAGCTTCGACTTCATCCTGAACACGGTCGCCGCACCGCACGACCTGAACCCGTTCCTGCACCTGCTGAAGCGCGACGGCACGATGACGCTCGTCGGCGCACCGGAGCACGACCATCCGTCGCCGCAGGTGTTCAACCTGATCTTCAAGCGCCGCCGCCTCGCCGGCTCGCTGATCGGCGGGATCGCGGAAACGCAGGAAATGCTCGACTTCTGCGCGGAGCACGGGATCACGTCGGATATCGAGACGATTCCGATGCAGCAGATCAATGCCGCTTACGAACGGATGCTGAAGAGCGACGTGAAGTACCGCTTCGTGGTCGACATGGCATCGATCAAGCAGTAAGCGCCGCCGGGCGGCACCCGCCCCAAGCGAAACGGGCCGCATGTTCGACATGCGGCCCGTTCTGCATCCGGCGACCGGGTGGCTCGACAGCTACGCGCACGGCGTAGCGTCGAACATCACTTCTTGTAGTCGTAGTCGATCGTCAGCGGCGCATGGTCGCTGAACTTGATGTCCTTGAAGATCGACGTGCTTTTCGCGGTGCCGGCAATGCCCGGCGTCGCGATCTGGTAATCGATCCGCCACCCGACGTTCTTCGCATACGCCTGGCCGCGGTTGCTCCACCACGTGTACTGCTCGGCGCGCGGGTCGAGCGTGCGGAACACGTCGACATAGCCGACATCGTCGAACAGCTTCGTGAGCCATTCGCGCTCTTCCGGCAGGCAGCCCGAATTCTTCTGGTTGCTCTTCCAGTTCTTGATGTCGATTTCCTTGTGGACGATGTTCACGTCGCCGCACAGGATCACCTCGCGCTTCTTCTTCAGCGCGGCAAGGTGCGGCATGAACTCGTCCATGAAGCGGTACTTCGCCTGCTGGCGTTCTTCGCCGCTCGAGCCGGACGGCACGTACACCGACACGACCGACAGCTTGCCGTAGCGCGCCTCGACATAGCGCCCTTCGGCATCGAATTCGCTGCTGCCGAAGCCGATGATCACGTCATCGGGCTCGCGGCGGCTGTACACGCCCGCGCCGCTGTAGCCCTTCTTCTCGGCGTGGTGGAAATAGCTCTTGAAGCCGTGCGGCTCGACGAATTCGGTGGGCAGGTCGTCGGCCGAGACCTTGATTTCCTGTACGCACACGCAATCGGCGTTCTGTTCGCCGAGCCACTCGAAGAAGCCCTTCTTCGCGGCGGAGCGGATGCCGTTCAGGTTGGCGGTAATCACTCGCATCATGTCGGATTCCGTTCAGTTCGATGTTTTTTCAGGGGTGCAGCTTAGCGGATCTTCACGCCTTCGAGCTCGGGCTTCGGCGGCGGGAATTCCAGCTTCATGTCGGTCATTGCCCGCAGCAGCAGCTCGGCGATCATCACGTTGCGGTGCGTCTTCGAGTTCGCCGGGATCACGAACCACGGCGCGTGCTCGGCCGACGTCGCGGCGAGCGCGTCGCGGTAGGCGGACTGGTACGCGTCCCAGTGCTTGCGCGCGTCGAGATCGGAGATGTCGAACTTCCAGTGCTTGGTCGGATCGTCGATGCGCGCCTGCAGCCGCTCGCGCTGCTCGTCCTTCGAGATGTGCAGGAAGCACTTGATGATCGTCGTGCCGTTCTCGACCAGCATCGTCTCGAAATCGCGGATCTGCCGGTAGCGGCGCTCGCATTCCTTCGCGTCGATCAGGTCGAGCACGCGCGGCACGAGCACGTCTTCATAGTGGCTGCGGTTGAAGATCGCGAGCTCGCCCGCGGCCGGCACCTGCGCATGCACGCGCCACAGGAAGTCGTGCGCGGCCTCGATCGGCGTGGGCGCCTTGAACGGCACGACGCGCAGGCCGAGCGGATCGACCTCGCGGAACACCGCGCGCACGGTGCCGTCCTTGCCGCTGGTATCCATCCCCTGCAGCACGAGCAGCACGCGCTTCTTCTGCTGCGTGTGCAGGCGCTCCTGCTGCACGTCGAGCTCGGTCGACACGGCCGACAGCCGTTCGCGGTCGTCGTCCTTCGAACCGGACGAGAACGGCTTCGCGGCCGGGTCGAACGCATCGAGCTTGAATGCTGCGGCTTCCTTCTCGCGCGTGCTGTACGGCACGCGGAAATCGTCGAGCGACGGTTGTTTCGCCATTCGTTCCTCCGTTGGACGCTGTGGTGCATACGATAACGCATCCACCAAACGCAACGGGCCGCCCCGAACTGGTTCGGGGCGGCCCGTCGTCAAGCGCGGTTCAGGCGCGCGGTCATGCTCAGCCGAGCTTCTTCTTCAGCAGTTCGTTGACCTGCTGCGGATTGGCCTTGCCCTTCGTCGCCTTCATCGCCTGGCCGATCAGCGCGTTGAACGCCTTTTCCTTGCCCGCGCGGAATTCCTCGACCGACTTCGCGTTCGCCGCGAGCACCTCGTCGATGATCGCTTCCAGCGCGCCGGTGTCGGAGATCTGCTTCAGCCCCTTCGCGTCGATGATGCGGTCGGCCGCGCCTTCGTCGTCCGCCTTCTCGTCCCAGATCGTCGCGAAGATTTCCTTCGCGATCTTGTTCGAGATCGTGCCGTCGGCGATGCGCTGCAGCACGAGCGCGAGTTGCGCGGCCGAGACCGGAATCGCGTCGATCTCGATGCCGTCGCGGTTCAGCTGCGACGATACGTCGCCCATCAGCCAGTTCGCGGCGATCTTCGCGTTCGCGGTGCCCGCCTTCGCGACCACGGCCTCGAAGTACGCGGCCATCGCCTTGCTCGACGTCAGCACGCCCGCGTCGTACGCGGAAATGCCGTATTCGTCGACGAAGCGCTGCTGCATCGCGACCGGCAGCTCGGGCATCCCGGACTGCACGCGCTCGATCCAGTCCTGGCCGATCACGAGCGGCATCAGGTCGGGGTCGGGGAAGTAGCGGTAGTCGTGCGCGTCTTCCTTGCTGCGCATCGAACGCGTCTCGCGCTTGTCCGGATCGTAGAGGCGCGTTTCCTGCACGACTTCGCCGCCGTCCTCGATCAGCTCGATCTGGCGACGCACCTCGAAGTTGATCGCTTCCTCGAGGAACCGGAACGAGTTCAGGTTCTTGATTTCCGCGCGCGTGCCGAACTTCTCCTGGCCGACCGGACGCACCGACACGTTCGCGTCGCAGCGGAACGAGCCTTCCTGCATGTTGCCGTCGCAGATGCCGAGCCACACGACGAGCCCGTGCAGCGCCTTCGCGTAGGCCACTGCCTCGGCCGCGCTGCGCATTTCCGGCTCGGTGACGATTTCGAGCAGCGGCGTGCCCGCGCGGTTCAGGTCGATACCCGTCATCCCGGCGAAGTCTTCATGCAGCGACTTGCCTGCATCTTCCTCGAGGTGCGCGCGGGTCAGGTTGACCGTCTTCTCGTACGCTTCCTTGCCGGCCTTTTCGTTGGCGGGCACCTGGATCGTGATCTGGCCGCCCTGCACGACCGGAATCTCGTACTGGCTGATCTGATAGCCCTTCGGCAGATCGGGGTAGAAATAATTCTTGCGCGCGAAGATGCTGCGCGGCGCGATGGTCGAGCCGATCGCGAGGCCGAAGCGGATCGCGCGTTCGACCGCGCCGCGGTTCAGCACCGGCAGCACGCCCGGCAGCGCCAGGTCGACCGGGCAGGCCTGCGTGTTCGGCTCCGCGCCGAACTGCGTCGGCGCGCCCGAGAAAATCTTCGAGACGGTCGACAGTTGCGCGTGCGTCTCGAGACCGATGACGACTTCCCATTGAGTAGCCATATGCTTACACCCCCGCCGGAACTTGCTTGTGCCAGTCGGTCGCGCGCTGGAACGCGTCCGCAACCTGCAGCATCCGGGCTTCGTTGAAATAGTTGCCGATGATCTGCAGGCCGACCGGACGCTTCGCGTTCGCGCCCGCGCCGAAACCGCACGGCACGCTCATGCCGGGCAGGCCGGCGAGGCTCACCGACAGCGTGTAGATATCCGCGAGATACATCTGCACCGGATCGTCGCCCTTCGAGCCGAGATCCCATGCGACCGTCGGCGAGGCCGGGCCCATGATCACGTCGCAGGACTTGAACGCTTCCTGGAAATCGTTCGCGATGATGCGGCGGATCTTCTGCGCCTGCAGGTAGTACGCGTCGTAGTAGCCGTGCGACAGCACGTACGCGCCGACCAGAATCCGGCGCTTCACCTCGGGGCCGAAGCCTTCCGCACGCGACTTCTTGTACATGTCGAGCAGGTCGCCGTACTGCGCGGCGCGGTGGCCGAAGCGCACGCCGTCGAAACGCGACAGGTTCGACGAGGCTTCAGCCGGCGCGATCACGTAGTACACGGGGATCGACAGCTCCGTCTTCGGCAGCGACACGGGCACGAGCGTCGCGCCGAGCGCTTCATACTGCTTCAGCGCCGCGTCGATCGTCGCGCGCACGTCGTCGGCGAGGCCGTCGCCGAAATACTCGTTCGGCAGGCCGATGCGCAGGCCCGCGAGCGGCTTGCCCGCATCGTTGCCGGCCGCCCACGGCTGGCCGAGGTGGCGCGTGAAATCTTCATCGTCGCGCTCGAGGCTCGTCGAGTCGCGCTCGTCGAAGCCGGCCATCGCGTTCAGCAGCAGCGCGCAGTCGGACGCGCTCTGCGCCATCGGGCCGCCCTGGTCGAGTGACGACGCGAACGCGATCATCCCGTAGCGCGACACGCGGCCGTAGGTCGGCTTGATGCCCGTCACGCCCGCGAACGACGCAGGCTGGCGGATCGAGCCGCCGGTGTCGGTGCCGGTCGCGGCCGGCGCGAGGCGCGCGGCGACGGCGGCCGAGCTGCCGCCAGAGCTACCGCCCGGCACCGCGTTCGTGTCCCACGGGTTCTTCACCGCGCCGAACGCCGAATTCTCGTTCGACGAGCCCATCGCGAACTCGTCCATGTTGGTCTTGCCGAGCGTGACCATGCCGGCCGCCTGCAGGCGGGCGACGACGGTCGCGTCGAACGGGCTCTCGTAGTTCGCGAGCATCTTCGAGCCGGCGGTCGAGTGCCAGCCACGCGTGACGAAGACATCCTTGTGCGCGATCGGCAGGCCGGTGAGCGCACCGCCCGCGCCGCGCGCGAGCTCCGCGTCGGCAGCTTTCGCCTGCGCGAGGGTCAGATCGGCATCGACATGGACGAACGCGTTCAGGTCGCGCGCGGCTTCGATCCGTTTCAGGTAGAGCTGCGCGAGCTCGACGGCCGAGCATTCCTTGGCGGCGAGCGCGGCGCGCAGTTCGGTCAGGCTTTTTGCGTGCATTGAGTGGTTTTCCTGGGAATTCTGGGTGGCGCGCGGCGCGAAGGCGGCGGCGCGCTTGTCATCGAATGCTTACTCGATCACCTTCGGCACGAGATAGAGGCCGTCCTGGACGGCCGGCGCCGGACGCTGGTTGTCGTCGCGATTGACGACTTCCGTCACGGCGTCGTCGCGCAGGCGCTGCGCGACTTCCTGGATCTGTTCGATCGGGTGGGCGAGCGGCGCGATGCCGGCGGTGTCGACCGCCTGCATCTGCTCGACGAGGCCGAAGAGTTCATTGAGCTGGCCGAGCATGTGCTCGGCGTCGGCGTCGGCCATTTCGAGTCGCGCCAGGTGCGCGATGCGTTTCACATCGGTCAGGGTCAGGGCCATGCGATCACCGGAAAAACAAGGCTGCGCAGCGCATCAAAAGCAGCACTGCGGCGGGGGGTTGGAGGGTGCGATCCCACCCTCAAAAATCGGGGCCGAAGCGGCAAAAATACCGTCCGTTTCGATTCAAATACCGTGAAATTATAAGGTATCATTACGCGTTCGACCCAAACCCGGCAGCCTTTTCCCGCACCGTTTCGCCCCGCTTCGGCAAGCCGTGCGTGCATCGTGCGATCCCCGGTAGACATCACTCGCAGCTTCGTGCGCCGCGGCGGCCGCTTCCGCCACGCTTCCCGAGGCTGTTATTTTTTCCGCTGCCGCCCTCAGCGCTCGCTATGCAGGGCCGGCCCAGAGCGAAACAGGATTCTGAATGTTCGGTTTTTTGCGCAGCTACTTCTCCAACGATCTTGCGATCGACCTCGGCACCGCAAACACCCTGATCTACATGCGCGGCAAGGGCATCGTGCTCGATGAACCGTCCGTCGTGTCGATCCGCCAGGAAGGCGGCCCCAACGGCAAGAAAACCATCCAGGCAGTCGGTAAGGAAGCCAAGCAGATGCTCGGCAAGGTGCCGGGCAACATCGAGGCCATCCGCCCGATGAAGGACGGCGTGATCGCCGACTTCACCGTCACCGAGCAGATGATCAAGCAGTTCATCAAGACGGCCCACGAGTCGCGCATGTTCTCGCCGTCGCCGCGCATCATCATCTGCGTGCCGTGCGGTTCGACCCAGGTCGAGCGCCGCGCGATCAAGGAAGCCGCGCACGGCGCCGGCGCATCGCAGGTCTACCTGATCGAGGAGCCGATGGCGGCCGCGATCGGCGCGGGCCTGCCGGTGTCGGAAGCCACCGGCTCGATGGTCGTCGACATCGGCGGCGGCACGACCGAAGTCGGCGTGATCTCGCTCGGCGGCATCGTGTACAAGGGTTCGGTCCGCGTCGGCGGCGACAAGTTCGACGAGGCGATCGTCAACTACATCCGCCGCAACTACGGGATGCTGATCGGCGAACAGACCGCCGAAGCGATCAAGAAGGAAATCGGCTCCGCATTCCCGGGCTCCGAAGTCAAGGAAATGGAAGTGAAGGGCCGCAACCTGTCGGAAGGCATTCCGCGCAGCTTCACGATCTCGAGCAACGAAATCCTCGAAGCGCTGACCGATCCGCTGAACCAGATCGTGTCGTCGGTGAAGATCGCGCTCGAACAGACGCCGCCGGAACTCGGCGCCGACATCGCCGAACGCGGGATGATGCTGACGGGCGGCGGCGCGCTGTTGCGCGACCTCGATCGCCTGCTGGCGGAAGAAACCGGCCTGCCGGTGCTCGTCGCGGAAGATCCGCTCACCTGCGTCGTGCGTGGTTCGGGCATGGCGCTCGAGCGCATGGACAAGCTGGGCAGCATCTTCTCGTACGAGTGATCGTCCAGGCAGTTCCCTGACATGACGCAACCGCGGCGTGGCCGGATCGCTCGTTTAGAACGAACCGCCGCGCCGTTTGCGCGTCTGAGCATCATTTAACCGATCATTCGCGCCCGGCGCCGACCATGGAATACAGTCCGCCGCCCCTCTTCAAGCAAGGTCCGCCCGCGCTCGCGCGGCTCATCTTCTTCGTTGCCCTCGCCATCGCGCTCCTCGTATCGGACGCGCGCTTCAGCACGCTCGAAATCGTCCGCGGCGTACTCGGCACCGTGCTCTATCCGCTGCAGCGCGCCGCGCTCGTGCCGCGCGACCTGTTCATGGGCGCGGCCGACCTCGCCGTCACCGGCGCGTCGCTGCGCCACGAGAACGACGACCTCCGCAAGCGCAACCTGCAGCTGTCCACGCAAGCGAACCAGGCCGCCGTGCTCACGCAGGAGAACGCGCACCTGCGCGCGGTGCTCGAGCTGCGCCAGCACATCGCGACGCAATCGACGCCGGCCGAGATCCAGTACGACACGAGCGATCCGTTCACGCAGAAGATCGTGATCGGGCAAGGTTCGCAGCGGGGCATCCAGGGCGGTTCGCCCGTCGTCAGCGAAGACGGTGTGATCGGCCAGGTCACGCGCGTGTTCCCGCTGCAATCCGAAGTCACGCTGGTCACCGACCGCGATCTCGCGATTCCCGTGCAGGTGCTGCGCACCGGCCTGCGCAGCGTGATCTACGGCACGCCGAAGGGCGATTCGCTCGACCTGCGCTTCGTGCCGACCAGCGCGGATCTCGTCGTCGGCGACGAGCTCGTCACGAGCGGCCTCGACGGCGTCTATCCGCCCGGCCTGCCGGTCGCGAAGGTCGCGCGCGTCGACAAGCTCGCCGATACGGCGTTCGCGCGCGTGACCTGCGCGCCGATCGCCGCCGTGCGCGGCGCGCGCCAGATGCTCGTGCTGCATTACCAGAACGACATCCCGCCGCGCCCGGCCGAGCCCGACCCGGCCGCCGACAAGAACGCGAAGGGCAAGAAGGGCGCGAAAGCCGCCGCGAAGGGTGACAAAGCCGACAAGGCCGACGCGAACGCGAAGCCGGCCGCCGCGCCCCAGCCCGGCGCGAAGCCCGCGCCTGCGACACCGGCCGCTCCGGCCAAGCCCGCCGCCACGCCCGCGAAGCCCGCGGCCGGGCAATCAGGAGCCCAGCGATGAATCGCCCGCAATACATCCTGCAGCCGGTCAATCCGTACTTCATCGTCTTCAGCCTCGCCGCCGCGTTCCTGCTGAACCTGATGCCGTGGGGCCGCCTGCCCGGCGTGCCCGACTTCGTCGCGCTCGTGCTGCTGTTCTGGAACATCCACCAGCCGCGCAAGGTCGGGATGGGCGTCGCATTCGCGCTCGGCATCCTGATGGACGTGCATGACGCGGGGCTGCTCGGCGAGCATGCGCTCGCCTATACGCTGCTGTCGTACGGCGCGATCACGATCCACCGCCGCGTGCTGTGGATGCCGATCGGCGTGCAGGTGCTGTACGTCACGCCGCTGCTGGTCGTCGCGCAGCTCGTACCGTTCGTGATTCGCCTCGTGATGGGCGCCGCGTTCCCGGGCTGGCGCTACCTGGTCGACGGCTTCGTCGAGGCCGCGCTGTGGCCGATCGCGAGCCACCTGCTGCTGATGCCGCAACGCCGCCCGGTCGATCCGGACGATACGCGCCCCATCTGAGCCAGGGGCCTGCCTTGAATACCCGCCGCCTCCACGCCCGCCGCGCGCCGCGCTCCGGGGCGGCACCTCGCCCGCGCCCGCACGGCGTGCGTGGGTCAGATCGCTCCTAATCGCATGACCGAATTCAACGACACTCAACAGCAGCTCTCGAAGTTCCGCCTGCGCGTCGCGGCGGCGGGCGTGTTCGTGTTCGTCTGCTTCGGGCTGCTCGCGAGCCGCTTCTTCTACCTGCAGCTGATGCAGCACGGCAAATACGCGCTGCAGGCCGAGGAAAACCGCATCTCCGTCGCGCCGATCGTGCCGAACCGCGGGATCATCACCGACCGCAACGGCGTGATCCTCGCGAAGAACTATTCGGCGTACACGCTCGAGATCACGCCGTCGAAGCTCGACGGCACGCTCGACAACACGATCGACAAGCTGTCCGAGATCATCCCGATCGACGCGCGCGACCGCCGCCGCTTCAAGAAGCTGCAGGAAGACTCGAAGAACTTCGAGAGCCTGCCGATCCGCACGCGGCTCACCGACGCGGAAGTCGCGCGCTTCACCGCGCAGCGCTTCCGCTTCCCCGGCGTCGACGTGCGCGCGCGGCTGTTCCGCCAATATCCGCTCGGCACGACGGCCGCGCACGTGATCGGCTACATCGGACGGATCTCGAAGCGCGACCAGGATCGCATCGACGCGATGAGCGACGACAACGACAGCGACCAGGAAAACTACGATCCGCGCCGCGACGCGAACAACTACAAGGGCACCGACTACATCGGCAAGATCGGCGTCGAGCAGAGCTACGAGACCGAGCTGCACGGGCTGACGGGCTTCGAGGAAGTCGAGGTGACGGCCGGCGGCCGGCCGGTGCGCACACTGAAGCGCACGCAGGCGACGCCCGGCAACAACCTCGTGCTGTCGCTCGACATCGGGCTGCAGCAGGTCGCCGAGCAGGCGTTCGCCGGCAAGCGCGGCGCGCTGGTCGCGATCGAGCCGAAGACGGGCGACGTGCTCGCATTCGTGTCGTCGCCGAGCTTCGACCCGAACTCGTTCGTCGACGGCATCGACCAGCAGACCTGGGACGAGCTGAACAATTCGACCGACAAGCCGCTGCTGAACCGCCCGCTGCACGGCACCTACCCGCCCGGCTCGACGTACAAGCCGTTCATGGCGCTCGCCGGCCTCACGCTCGGCAAGCGCACGCCGGGCTGGGGCTTCCAGGATCCCGGCTACTTCACGTTCGGCGGCCACACGTTCCGCAACGACGTGCGCTCGGGCCAGGGCTGGGTCGACATGAACAAGGCGATCATGGTGTCGAACGACACCTACTTCTACATGCTCGCGCGCGACCTCGGCGTGAACGCGATCGCGAACTTCATGAAACCGTTCGGCTTCGGCCAGATCACCGGGATCGACGTCCAGGGCGAGGCGCGCGGGATCCTGCCGTCGACCGACTGGAAGAAGAAGGCGTTCAAGAAGGCCGCGCAGCAGAAGTGGTTCGACGGCGAGACGATCAGCCTCGGGATCGGCCAGGGCTACAACTCGTTCACGATCCTGCAGCTCGCGCACGCGACCGCGACGCTCGCGAACAACGGCGTCGTGATGAAGCCTCACCTCGTGAAGGAAGTCGAGGATCCGATCACGCGCGGGCGCCGCCTGACCGTGCCGAAGGAAAGCGAAGTGATCCCGCTCAAGCAGGGCGACATCGACGTCGTGAAGCGCGGGATGGAGAACGTGATCGAGAACCCGTCCGGCACCGCGTACAAGGTGTTCCGCGGCGCGCCGTACCTCGCCGCCGGCAAGACCGGTACCGCGCAGGTGTTCTCGCTGCAAGGCTCCAACTACAAGGGCCACCTGCTCGCCGAGCACCTGCGCGACCACGCGCTGTTCATCGCCTACGCGCCGGTCGACCATCCGCAGATCGCCGTCGCGCTGGTCGTCGAGAACGGCGGCTGGGGTGCGCAGGCCGCCGGCCCGATCGCGCGCCGCGTGCTCGACTTCTTCCTCGTCGACCGCCAGAACCCGAAGAACGAGGCGGCGGCCGTGGCTGCCGCGGCGTCGGCGACCGAACCCGTCAACGCGCCGGTGATCGGCGACGCGAACAAGCCTGCCGCCGTCGCGGCCGGCTTCACCGCGCTGCCGCAGCCGGTCGTGCCGACCGCAGCCAGCGCGGCGGAAGCGGCATCGGCCGCGGCAGCCTCCGAAGCGTCGGCTGCCGCCGCGAGCGCTGCCACGCCGGCCAGCGCCAGCGCCGCTGCGCCGAGGGCCGCGAGCCTGCCGCCGATCCGGCGCCCGCACCGGCCACGCCGGCCCGCCAGCGACGCGCAGCCGCTCGTCGCCACGCCGCGCGACGACAATCACCGTGCAACGGCCCCCGCGAAGGCGGCGGACGCCGGCACCGCTCATTAACGGAGAAAGGCATGCAATTCGACAAGCGCGCCTGGCTCGACAAGATCAAGCAGATGTTCGCGGGCTTCGACCGTCCGCTCGCCCTCATCGTGTTCCTGCTGCTGTGCGTCGGCATCGTCACGCTGTACAGCGCGGCGATCGACATGCCGGGCCGCGTCGAGGACCAGTTGCGCAACATCCTGCTGACGTTCGTGCTGATGTGGGTGATTGCCAACATCCCGCCAACGACGCTGATGCGCTTCGCGGTCCCGCTCTACACGTTCGGGGTCGCGCTATTGGTCGCGGTCGCGCTGTTCGGGATGACCAAGAAGGGCGCGAAGCGCTGGCTGAACGTCGGCGTCGTGATCCAGCCGTCGGAAATCCTCAAGATCGCGACACCGTTGATGCTCGCGTGGTACTACCAGCGCCGCGAAGGCGGGCTGCGCTGGTACGACTTCATCGCCGCGTTCGGGATCCTGCTGGTACCGGTCGGGCTGATCGCGAAGCAGCCCGACCTCGGCACGGGCCTGCTCGTGTTCGCGGCCGGCTTCTTCGTGATCTACCTCGCCGGCCTGTCGTTCAAGCTGATCGTGCCGGTGCTCGTCGCGGGCGTGATCGCGGTCGGTTCGATCGCCGTGTTCGAAGAACGCATCTGCCAGCCCGAAGTGCAGTGGCCGCTGATGCACGATTACCAGAAGCACCGCGTGTGTACGCTGCTCGACCCGACTTCCGACCCGCTCGGCAAGGGCTTCCACACGATCCAGGCCGTGATCGCGATCGGCTCGGGCGGCGTGCTCGGCAAGGGCTACCTGAAAGGCACGCAGGCGCACCTCGAATTCATTCCGGAAAAGCACACCGACTTCATCTTCGCGGTGTTCTCCGAGGAGTGGGGGCTCGTCGGCGGGCTTGTGCTGCTGACGCTGTACATGGCGCTGATCGCGCGCGGGCTCTATATCGCCGCGCAGGGCGCGACACTGTTCGGCCGCCTGCTCGCGGGCTCGCTCACGCTCGCGTTCTTCGTCTATGCGTTCGTGAACATCGGGATGGTGAGCGGCGTGCTGCCGGTCGTCGGCGTGCCGCTACCATTCATGAGCTATGGCGGCACCGCGCTCACGACGCTCGGCATCGCGATCGGGATGATCATGAGCGTCGGGCGGCAGCGGCGATTGATGAAGAGCTGACCGCGACACGCACCGCACAAAGAAAAACGGCGCCTCGGCGCCGTTTTTTTTCGACCTCGGATAGCTAACGCGACCGCACTTCGCAGCGCGATCCCCGCTCACGGCGGCGGCGCATGCGCCCCGCCCGGCTCCGCGCCGGCACCCGATGCCGGCCCCTGTGCCTTCAGCCGCGCGCTCAACTCCTTGAATTTCAGCCCGGCCGTCTCGTCGCCCTGCGCGGCCGCCGCCGCGTAATACGCCCGTGCGATGTTCAGGTTCTGCGCGACGCCGTCGCCGCCGCGCTCGTAGAACGACGCGGTCACGTACTGCGCGGTCGGCTCGCCCGCGTCGGCGGCCTGCTTGTACCACGCGAACGCCTGCCGGTTGTCGCGCGGCGTGCCGCGCCCGTCGAGGAACTGGTTCGCGAGCGACAGCTCGGCCTGCACGTGCCCCTGCTTCGCCGCCCGCAGGAACCAGCGATGCGCTTCGGCCGGATCGCGCGCGACGAACTCGCCGTCGTCGAACATCCGGCCGTACACGTACTGCGCATGCGACATGTTCGCGTCGGCCGCGCGCTTCAGCCAGCGCAGCCCTTCGTCGACGTTCGCGGTCACGCCTTCGCCCGTCAGCAGCATCATCGCGTAGTTGAATTGCGCGAGACGATCGCCACGTTCGGCCGCGTCGCGGAACTGCACCAGCGCCGCGCGATAGTCGCCGGCGTTGTAGTCGGCAACCGCCGATTGCGTCACGTGCGACGGATCGGGCTTCGCTTGCGGCGCGCCCTGCGCGGCGACAGCGATACACACGCACCACAGGCCGAGCATCACGCCCAACCGCCCGCGCCCCCCGGTCACACCCTGCGCGCGCCCACGGCACGCGCCATCGCCACCGTTCATGACCGAACCTCCTGCAGCGCCTGCCGCGTTGCGCGCAACAGCCAGCTTACGTCGGCCGATAGCGTGATCATCCGGTAGCCGGCCTCGCGATACTGACGCGCGGCCGCCGTATCGCCCGCGAAGATGCCGACCGCGACGCCGGCCTGCCTGCCGGCCGCGAGCACGCGCGCCATCGCGGTTTCGACGTCCGGGTGGCGGATGTCGCCGAGATGCCCGAGGCTTGCCGCGAGATCGGCCGGGCCGACGAACAGGCAGTCGATGCCGGGCAGCGCCGCAATCCGCTCGACTTCGTCGACGCCGCGCGCCGATTCGATCTGCACGATCACGGCGACCTGCGCGTTCGCCGTCTGCACGTAGTCGCGACGCATCCCGAACGCCGCCGCGCGCACCATGCCCGCGACACCGCGCAGCCCGTCCGGCGAATCGGGCGACGGATAACGCGTGAGCCGCACCGCGTGCGCGGCATCGTCCGGCGTCTCGATACTCGGAAACATCAGCGTGCGTGCGCCCGCATCGAGCGCGCGCTTCACGAGCCACGGCTCGCGCGCCGGCACACGCACGACGGGCTCGCTCGGCAGATGGGCGGCGGCGATCGCGCGCAACTGCGATGCAACATCGCGGCTGTCGTTCGGCGCGTGCTCCATGTCGATGCAGAGCCAGTCGTAGCCGGCATGCGCGAGCGCTTCCGCGGCCGAGTCGCTGCCAAGCGACAGCCACAGGCCATACAGCGGCTCGTCGCCGTCGCGCAGGCGTTGTTTGAGGGAATTGGTGAGCGTGCTCATCGATACGGCCTCCTGGACGGAACGGCAATCGAACGGGACAAGCAACGGGCAAAGCGGAGCGCGACACGCCGGGCGGTGCAGCACGGCGGCGCCAGGACCTGGCCCTGGAACGTTGGTCGGCCGTGGACGGCCGATCTGACAGCGCCGGCCGCACGATGGCGCACGGCTGCGTTTTTCGGCGCCACGCAACGATCATAGCGCGGCGTTACGCGGAATGTGGGAACGGACGGGGAGCGCGGCGGGACGAGGCCGCGGGGTGCTGCGGCAGGCAGCCCGCGCCGGCTGGCGGGGCTACCGGGAAGGCGGGATCAGCGGCCGGGCTGGCGCTCGACGTCGGCCCAGCAGTTCTGCGTTTCGTACAGGCGCACGCGCTCGAGGCGCAGGTTCACGCCGTAGTGCGCGTCGTACACGTTCGCGAGGATGTCGAACGCGATCGCCGCGAGGTTCTCGACGGTCGGGATCCGGTCGATCACGACGGTCTTGTGGTCGGCCATCTGCTCGAGGAACGAGCGCACGACGTCGTCGCGCGCATAGACCAGGAACGCGTGGTCCCACTTGCCGACGAGGTGCTCCATCGCGAGCGCCTTCACGTCGGCGAAATCCATCACCATGCCGCGGTCGGGCGCCCCCTCGGTATCGACGAGATCGCCGCGCAGCGTGACTTCGAGCACGTAGCGATGGCCATGCAGGTTCCGGCACTGGCTGCGGTGATCGGGAATGCGGTGGCCCGCGTCGAATTCGAGTTTTCGGGTAATCAGCACGATGTCAAAAGCCGGGGCTCAGGGAATGTTCAGATATTTGTGGGTCTGCATCGACAGCCGCCACTGCGGATGACGCTTGCACCAGTCGATCGCGAGCTTCGTATTGAGGTCGCGCGACGGGCCGTCCATCGGCTGGACGAGGAAATACTCGAAGTCGAGCTTCGCGTAGTCGGCCAGCCGCTGGTTGTCCTGCGGGATCACGACCTTCAGCTCGTTGCCCTTCGTGACGACGAGCGGTGCGTCGGCCTTCGGGCTCACGCAGATCCAGTCGATCGATTCGAGCACCGGCAGCGAGCCGTTGGTCTCGATCGCGATCTCGAAGCCGGCCGCGTGCAGCGCGTCGACGAGCGGCTGGTCGAGCTGCAGCATCGGCTCGCCGCCCGTGCAGACGACGAAGCGGTGCGCCTCGCCCTCCGGCCACAGGCCGGCGATCGTCGCGACGAGCGCGTCGGCGTCCTTGAATTTGCCGCCGTTCTCGCCGTCGGTGCCGACGAAGTCGGTATCGCAGAAGCGGCACACGGCCTCCGCACGATCCTCTTCGCGGCCCGACCACAGGTTGCAGCCGGCGAACCGGCAGAACACGGCCGGCCGGCCCGCGTTCGCGCCCTCGCCCTGCAACGTGTAGAAAATTTCCTTGACCGCGTAAGTCATCGTCCTTCGTCCGGCTCGCGCCGCTCGTTGTCGATCAGAATCCGTTAATCACCAGGCGCTGCCGTTGCGGCTGCATCACAGCGGCGCTTCGGTCACCCGCTCGCCCTTCAGGTAGGCCTCGTAGCCGCGCTTGCGCAGCTTGCAGGCCGGGCATTCGCCGCAGCCGAAGCCCCAGTCGTGCAGCTCCGCGCGCTCGCCCACGTAGCACGTGTGCGTCTGGACGCGGATCAGTTCGACGAGCGCTTCGCCGCCGAGCTGTTCGGCGAGCTGCCAGGTCTGCGCCTTGTCGAGCCACATCAGCGGCGTCTCGAGCACGACGCGAGTATCCATCCCGAGATTCAACGCGACCTGCAGCGCCTTCATCGTGTCGTCGCGGCAGTCGGGATAGCCGGAGAAATCCGTCTCGCACATCCCGCCGACCAGCACGCGCAGCCCGCGGCGATAGGCGATCGCCGCGGCGATCGTCATGAACATCAGGTTGCGGCCCGGCACGAACGTGTTCGGCAGGCCGTTCGCCGCCGTCTCGATCTCGATCGTGCGCGTCATCGCGGTATCGCTGATCGCGCCGAGCACCGACAGGTCGATCATATGATCGTCGCCGAGCCGCTCCGACCATGCGGGAAACTCACGCTTCAGCGCTTCGCGCACGCCTTCGCGACATTCGAGCTCGACGCGGTGACGCTGGCCGTAATCGAAGCCGAGCGTCTCGACCGTCTGGTAGCGTTCGAGGGCCCATGCCACGCACGTGGCCGAGTCCTGCCCGCCGGAAAACAACACGAGCGCGCCGTCTTTAGCGTCTGTCCGAATCACCGTGATACTCCGTGAATGTGTAGGCTCGCGTCGCGCTGCGCCCCGGGGCCGGCTGCCGCCGGGCGGCCCGACGCGTGCCGGCCTGGGCCGGCTCGACCAGTATAGGCAGCGCAATCGGCCGCGAACGCGGCGGAGCGCTTATACCGCCCATCGCGCGGCATCGTTGCCGCGCGCCACGGCGGCGCCACGCTGGCAACCTGCCGTGCGCATGAAGCGATGCGCTAAGTTATTGAGCGGACACGGATTTTATCATGCCCTCACGAATACTGCCGGGCATGCCACCCCACGCCACTCATGACGCAAACCTCACCACAAACGAAAAACCCCAAGAACCTTCCGATTCTTGGGGTTTTAATTCTGGTGGCCTGGGTCGGAATCGAACCAACGACACGCGGATTTTCAATCCGCTGCTCTACCAACTGAGCTACCGGGCCAACGAAGAAGAGAAAGTATATCCACCCTTCGTTACTTGATCAAGTACTTTCACGAAATATTTTATACGGCGCCTTCCGACGGCTTCTTGCCGAGCTCGACACCGAGCTGCTTGAGCTTGCGATACAGGTGCGTGCGCTCGAGGCCCGTCTTCTCCGCGACGCGCGTCATGCTGCCGTTTTCGCGCGCGAGGTGATATTCGAAGTACGCACGCTCGAACGCATCGCGCGCTTCGCGCAACGGGATGTCGAACGGGATCGCAGCCGTCTGGCCTGCAAGGCCGAGTGCCGAAGCCATGTCGTCGCCGAGCGTCGGCAGCGCGGCCGCGGACGCAACCGCCGCGGGCCCCGTCGCCTGCCCTGCGCCGGCCTTCGCCGCCGCGTTCGCGGACACCGGTGCCGCGCCGCGTGCGAGACCGTGCTCGACGGACTTCAGCAGCTTCTGCAGTGCGATGGGCTTCTCGAGGAAATCGAGTGCGCCGATCTTCGTCGCCTCGACGGCCGTATCGATCGTCGCGTGCCCGGACATCATGATCACGGGCATCGTCAGCAGCCCTTGCGCCGCCCACTCCTTGAGCAACGTCACGCCGTCGGTATCGGGCATCCAGATATCGAGCAGCACGAGATCGGGCGCCTGATTCAACCGGTATTCCCGCGCGGCCTGCGCGTTCTCCGCTGCCTCGACGACATGTCCTTCATCGCTGAGGATCTCCGAGAGCAATTCCCGGATGCCCATTTCATCATCTACCACCAGGATGGTTGCCATTTACGCTGCCTTTGTCTGCTCACTTGCTTTTGTCTTGGCGGGGGCCGCCCCGTCCTGCACGCCCGATTCGGCGCCTGGCGCATCGCTCGCCATCTGCAGGAACAGGATCGACACCTGCGCACCCTCGACGGTCTCGCCGTGCATGCGATTGCGCAGATCGATCCGCGCACCGTGCTCATCGACGATTTTCTTGACCGTGGCCAACCCCAGACCCGTGCCCTTCGCCTTCGTCGTCACATAAGGCTCGAACGCGCGGGTCAGGATGCGCGCCGGAAAACCGGGCCCGTTGTCGGACACGGTAAGACGTACCGCGACGCGCGTTTTGCCCTCGGCGTCGGGATCGCCATATTCTACTGTCTTGGTTTCGATCAACACACGCGGATGCGCCGACTCCGCGACCGAATCCTGCGCATTCTGCAGCAGGTTGTGAATCACCTGGCGCAATTGCGTCGCGTCACCGCGTATCACCGGCAGCGACGGCGCGAGCTCGGCGACGATCGCGCTCTTGCCTTCGCCCACACCGTACAGCCCGAGCACCTCGCTCGCCAGTTCGTTCAACTGCAGGTTCGCGAGCACCGCCGGCGGCGTGCGCGCGTATTCGCGGAAATCGTCGACCATCCGCTTCATCGCGGCCACCTGGTTGACGATCATCGTCGCGCCGCGCTTGAGCACATCGGCGTCGGACGGTGCGAGCTTGTCGGACAGCTTCATCTGCAGCCGCTCCGCCGACAGCTGAATCGGTGTCAGCGGATTCTTGATCTCGTGCGCGAGCCGGCGCGCGACCTCGCCCCACGCGACCGAACGCTGCGCGGAAATCACATCGGAGATGTCGTCGAACACGACGACGTAACCGGAAGTCTGCGGATCGTCGGCCTGCCCTTCGACCGTCGACACGAGGCGCGTGCCGCGCACGAGCAAGGTCAACGGATCGGATTCTCCCGGCACCTCGATCGCGAACTGCTGCTGCCAGTGGCCGCGATCGCCGCTGGCGCCGTCGGACGCCGCCTCGCGATCGGCGAATGCCTTGCGCACCATCGCGCCGAACCCGGCGGCCACGCCGATCCGGTCGAGCGTCGTGCCGATCAGCGCGTTGAACGGCTGCCGGAAGATCCGCTCGGCGCCGCGATTGGCCGTCGTCAGCCGGAACTGGCGGTCGAGCACGAACACGCCGGCCGTCAGGTTCGCGAGGATGCTCTCGAGATACGTCTTCGAATGCTCGAGCGCGACGCGATTCTTCTCCACCGCGAGCCGCGCCTCGGACAACTGGCGCGTCATCGCGTTGAACGACTGCGTGAGGAAGCCCAGCTCGTCGCGCGTCTTGATCTCGCGCTTCGGCGTGTAGTCGCCTTCCGCGACCTCCTTCGTGCCCTGCGCGAGCAGGAACAGCGGCCGCGCGAGCTGCTGGCCGAGCGCGAGCGCGAGCATCATCGCGATGAAGGTCGCGAGGAACAGCGCGAGCGTCAGCGTGCCGATGTACATCTTGCGAAGCCCCGTGCGGCCGAGCGACTTTTCCTGGTACTCGCGATACGCGCGCTGCACGGCGTCCGCGTTGTGGGCCAGGGTGGGCGGCACCGGCTGCGTGAGCTGCAGGAAGCGTTCCGCCGGCTGCAGCAGCGCCGTTGATGCATCGGGAATCGGCCGCACGACGCGCAACCGCAGCGCGCCCTTCGCGCCGTGTGCGCGCGGGTCGCCGTCGACTTCGCCCTCGATCGCCGCGTACGCGCCGTGTTCACGCGCCTGGTTCAGCATCAGCGGCGTCGGCAAATCGTCCGGAATCAGCGCCGCGAAATTGCCCGATGCCTGCGCGACGATGTGCAGGTCGGGCGCCGCACCCGAGCCGCCGCGGCTCGGCTCGACGATCGTCGCGTCCTGCACGCCGAACTGGTCGCGCAGCCGCAGCAGCGTGAGCGTCGTGCCGTTCGTGTTCGCATCGACGCTCGCGAGCTGGTCGGACATCAGCCGCGCCTTCGTCTGCAGATCGGACAGCGAAGCATCGAGCATCCCGCGGCCGAGGTTCAGGCCGGCCGTCAGCGCCGTCTCGACGTTCACGTCGAACCACGACTCGATGCTGCGCGACACGAACTGGTACGACACGATGTAGATGATCCCGCCCGGCACCACGCCGACGAGCGCGAAGAACACCGCGAGCTTCGCGAGCAGCCGCGTGCCGAACTTGCCCTTCCTCAGGCGCACGACGATCATCCCGATCAGCCCGAGCACCACGAGCAGGAACACGAGTGCGACGACGATGTTCGTCGCATACAGCCACGAGTAGTAGCGATCGAAGAATTCGGTGTTCGCGCTCGCGGCCGCGAGCAGCACGAGCAGCAGCAGCGCGGTGAGCGCGACGGTCGAGACGATCACGCGAACGAGGAGGCTTTTCCCGCTGGCCGCGCGGCGCACTTTATTTAGCACGTTCGGTCACCGTGAAGTTGAAGCGCTTCCAGTCCGACCCGAGCGTCCAGTCGCGGTTGTTCACGGCATCGACCTGGAACGGCTTCGGCATCAGCGCCGTATCGAGCTGCATCCGCACCGATGCCGTGTAGGTTTCACCCGAGCGCACCTGGTTGCGGTCGATCACGTGCCACGACGTGATGTGCCTGATGACCGCGAGCGCGTCCTTCAACGACGGGAAACCGAGCTGCAGGCCGCCCGTCGACACGCGATACTCGCGCGTGAGCGGCTGGAACGACAGGCGGATCGTCTGCGTCACCGTCACCGGCTGCTCATCGAACCAGTACCAGCGCGCACGGCTCAACTCGAAGTCGGTCGTGAAATAAAGCGGAATGCCTCTGTTGACGGCATCCTCGAGGCTCGGGTTCAGTTCGAAATCGAAGCGGGCGTCGAGGGCCCAGCCGCTTCCGTCGGCCTGGAGCGACGCGCGCTGCACGGCGACCGACTCGGCATGCGCCGGCCGGACGACAGCCAGGCACAGCATCAACGCGACCATCAGGACGGCCGCGAGCCGAAGTGGAAAAAGGTGTTTGATCGTCACCGTTTCTGAAACCGCGCGTAGAAAAATCCGTCGTGATCGATGTTCTGGTCGAGTGCGCCGGCGGCCGCCCCTCCCTGCACTCCGCCCGGCAGCAGCTGGCCCGGGGCGTCCAATCGTACCGCATCTTCACAGGCCGCTTCAAACCAGCGGGCCTGCAATTCGCCTTCTTCGGGGAAGACCGAACAGGTCACGTAAAGCAGTTCGCCGCCCGGCTTCACGAGCGGCCACAATGCCGACAGGATGCGGCGCTGTTCCGTGACGAGCGCCGGGATGTCGGCCTCGCGGCGCAGCCAGCGAATGTCGGGGTGCCGACGCACGATGCCGGATGCCGAGCACGGCACGTCGGCGAGGATGCGGTCGAACGGGCGCCCGTCGTACCACGCGTCAGGTGCACCCGCGTCGCCGACGCGCACGTCCGCTTCGAGCGACAGCCGCACGAGGTTCTCGCCGATCCGCGCCGCGCGCGCGGCGTCGCTTTCCAGTGCAACGACTTCCGCATCGGCGAGTTCGAGAATATGGCCGGTCTTGCCGCCGGGCGCCGCGCACGCATCGAGCACGCGCATGCCGTCACGCGCGCCAAGCCATTCGGCTGCGAGCTGCGCGCCGGCGTCCTGCACCGACACGACGCCGTCGGCGAACCCCGGAATGCGATCGACCGGCAGTGCCGACGCGAGCCGCACCGCATGCCGGCCGATCGCGGTCGCTTCGATCCCGTTCGCGCGCAGCGTATCGAGATACGCGTCGACGCTCGCGCGGCGCGCATTCACGCGCAGCGTCAGCGGCCCCTGGCGCTCGCCGGCTGCGAGGATCGCCTGCCATGCGTCGGGCCATGCGCGCTTCACCGAATCGACCCACCATGCGCGGTAGTTCCAGCGCGCGACGACATCGTCCTGCAGCGCGGCGACGAACGCATCGCGCTCGCGCAGGAAACGGCGCAGCACCGCGTTGACCATCCCCTTCGCGAACGCGCATTCGCGGCGCGAGCCGATCACGGTCACGGCCTGGTCGACCACCGTAAACGCCGGATACGCGGCCTCGTCCGCCGGGTCGAGCAGCAGCGCGAACGCGCCGGCAAGTACTGCGTGCACGTGCGCGGGCGGCGCCTTGCTGACGAGCCGGCCGATCAGCCAGTCCGCACTGCCGAGGCGGCGCATCGTCCGGTACGCGACGTCCTGCGTCGCGCCGCGCGCGAGTGCCTGCGCACCGGACGGCATCTGTGCGAATACCGCCGAAAGTGCCGCCGGCAGCGCGGTGCCGCGTCGCA
This sequence comes from Burkholderia lata, assembly GCF_902499335.1. GTDB lineage: Bacteria > Pseudomonadota > Gammaproteobacteria > Burkholderiales > Burkholderiaceae > Burkholderia > Burkholderia lata_B. Next base: position 229,221 of record NZ_CABVQK010000011.1, read on the forward strand.
CCGCATCGACCGCCTGCGCGGCCGAGTCGAGGGCGAAGCCGAGCGAATCGGGCGCGAGATGCAGCGCGGACAGGCGCGCCGGGCGGCCGGAAGAAGACGGAGCGGTAGAACGGGTTCGTGTCATCGGAGCAGATTCGGCAAACAAGCGCGGCAAACAGGCACGGCAAACTAATGCGGCAAACGGCGGGATCACGGCGCTCACGTGGCCCCGCGATCCCAAACCGGGCATTGTAGCGTGCGACGCCGCAGCCCCATTGGCCCCTTTACGGCGCGTACAAATGAAACACCCCGCAGCGCGAAGCGTGCGGGGTGGCGTGACGGCCCCCGCGCGGCAACTGCCGCACGGTGTGCCGTGGCTTTGGCTTAGTCGAAGCGACCGGTACGCGCCATCTCCATCAGGCGCGCGATGCGCTCCTCGGTGGCCGGGTGCGTCGAGAACAGGTTCTGCAGGCCGCCGCCGTGCAGCGGGTTCATGATCATCATCTGCGCGGTGGCCGGATGCTGCTCGGCCGCCTGGAACGGGATGCCCGCCGCATAGCGATGGATCTTGTCGAGCGCGGTCGCGAGCGACTGCGGATCGCCGGAAATCTGCGCGCCGCCGCGATCGGCCTCGAACTCGCGTGCCCGCGAAATCGCCATCTGGATCAAGGCGCCTGCGATCGGTGCGAGCAGCGCGACCGCGATACCCGCGATCGGGTTGGCCGGGCGGCCGTTCTCGTCGCGCCCGCCGAAGAACATCGCGAAGTTCGCGATTGCCGAAATCGCGCCCGCCATCGTCGCGGTGATCGTCGAGATCAGGATGTCGCGGTGCTTCACGTGTGCGAGCTCGTGCGCCATCACGCCGCGCATCTCGCGCTCCGACAGCACGCGCAGGATACCCGTCGTCGCGGCGACCGCCGCGTGCTCGGGATTGCGGCCCGTTGCGAACGCGTTCGGCGCATCCTCGTTGATCAGGTAGACGCGCGGCATCGGCAGGTTCGCGCGCGTGGCGAGCTCGCGCACCATCCGGTAGAACTGCGGCGCCGTGTTCTCGTCGACTTCCTGCGCGTTGTACATGCGCAGCACCATCTTGTCGGAGAACCAGTACGAGAAGAAATTCATGCCGAGCGCGAACAGCAGCGCGATCGTCATGCCGCGCGAGCCGCCGATCATCCCGCCGATCACGATGAACAGGGCCGTGATCGCGGCCATCAGCATCGCCGTTTTGACCCAATTGAACATACCCACTCCTTATCCGTCAGGGGACCCGCCGCGCATCAAAGGGCGCGGCGGAAAATTGTAAGCTATTTGTTAGATAAGGTCTTGCCGGAAAAATTCAATCTCAGCGTTGCGATGTTGCAAGACGAAGGCCGAGGCCGACGAAAGCGCTGCCGACCGTGCGGTCGAGCCACTTCTTGACGCCCGGCTTGCCGGAAAAGCGCGCCGTGACACTGCCCGCGACCCAGGCGACCAGGCTGGTCCACACCGTGCTCATCGCGACGAACACGCCGCCGAGGGTCAGGAACGCCCATGCCTTGTGCGGGCTGTCGGCCGACACGAACTGCGGGAAGAACGACACGAAAAACAGCACGACCTTCGGGTTCAGCACGTTGGTCCAGAAGCCCTGCATGAACAGCTGGCGCAGCGGCTTCGCGGCTTGCGTGGCCGCCGTGCCCGACGGCTCGGCCGCCTGCTTCGCAAGGATCATCCGCACGCCGAGGTAGATCAGGTAGGCGGCGCCGACCAGCTTGATCACCGTGAATGCAGCAGCCGACGCCGCGAGCAGCGCGGTCAGGCCGAATGCGCAGGCGAGCGCGTGAACGCAGCAGCCGGCCGAAATGCCGAATGCCGACATCAGCCCCGCGCCGCGGCCCTGCGCGACGCTGCGGCCGATGATATAGGCCGTATCGGGACCGGGCGTGACGTTCAGCAGGAAGACTGCCAGCACGAAGAAGCCGAAATGGGTGATGCCGAACATGAAAACCTCGAAACCGGAGAACGCAGGGAAATTCTACGCGCGCCTGCCGCGCCGCGCGACTCGGCCATCCGGCCGATTGCGCACGCCCGGCAGGCCGTGTCGAATGGCGGTCAGGCCCCGTCAGGCAACGTCAGTCAGCGCGAAACGCTGGCCTGCGGCGAGCGGTGAGCCAGCCAGGAATTCGCGGGCGGGCAGCCGCTTGCCGCCCGGCTTCTGCAACTGCGTGACGCGCAGCGCACCGCTGCCGCACGCGACGACCACGCCTTCCGGCGCGGCTTCGACGATCGTGCCGGGCGCCGCTTCACCGCGCGCCGCCACCGGCTCGGCCGCCCACAGCTTGATCGCCGCGCCGTCGAGCGTCGCGACACCGCCCGGGAACGGATCGAACGCACGCACCTGGCGCGCGAGCACGTCGGCCGGCTTGCGCCAGTCGAGCGCCGCTTCGTGCTTGCCGATCTTTTCCGCATAGGTCACGCCGTCGGCCGGCTGCGGCGTCGCCGGCAGCGCGCCGTCGCGCTCGAGCTGCACGAGCGCGTCGACGATCAGTCGCGCGCCTTCGGCGGCGAGCCGGTCGTGCAGGGTCGCGGTCGTCTCGTCGGGTGCAATCGCGACGCGCGCTTCCTCGATCATCGCGCCGGTGTCGAGGCCGATGTCCATCTGCATCAGCGTGACGCCCGTCTCGGCGTCGCCGGCCTCGATCGCGCGGTGGATCGGCGCGGCGCCGCGCCAGCGCGGCAGCAGCGACGCGTGAATGTTGATGCAGCCGTCACGCGGAATGTCGAGCACTTCCTGCGGCAACAGCAGGCCGTACGCGGCGACCACCATCACGTCGTGCGGAGTCGAGCGCAGCAGCTCGATCGCGTCGGCCGCCTCGGCCGGGTACTTGCCCGCGCGGCGCAGCGACGGCGGCTGCGCGACGGGCATCCCGTGCTCGACGGCGTAGCGCTTCACCGCGCTCGCCTGCAGTTTCATCCCGCGCCCGGCAGGGCGATCGGGCTGGGTGAGCACGAGCGGCACCGGAAAACCGGCCTCGTGGATCGCGGCAAGGGCAGCCGCGGCGAATTCCGGCGTGCCGGCAAAAACTACGCGCAACGTATGGGTCATGACAGCGTTCGGGGTCGGGCTGGGTGAACGCGCGTCACATCGCGCGTTCGAGTTTCTTCATCTTCGTCTTGATGCGCGTCTGCTTGAGCGGCGACAGGTATTCGACGAACACGCGCCCCATCAGGTGATCCATCTCGTGCTGGACGCACACGGCCAGCAGGCCCTCGCAGTCGAGTTCGAAGGTCTCGCCCTGCTCGTTGAGCGCGCGCACGCGCACATGATCGGGACGCTCGACTTCGTCGTAGATGCCGGGCACCGACAGGCAGCCCTCTTCATAGATCTGCTTCTCGTCGCTCGACCACACGATCTCCGGGTTGATGAACGCGCGCAGCTCGTTCTTCTCCTCGGAGACGTCGATCACGATCACGCGCTCGTGCACGTCGACCTGCGTGGCCGCAAGGCCGATGCCCGGCGCCGCGTACATGGTCTCGGCCATGTCGGCGACGAGCTTGCGGATCCGGTCGTCGACCTTGTCGACGGGCTTCGCGACCTTGTGCAGCCGCTTGTCGGGGTAATGAAGAATATTGAGTAAAGCCATGGCGTTCGGTATTCGGTGGAGCGGCGTGCCGCATCGGCCATCCGGCCAGCTGGCGCTGCCGCCGGGATGCAATGAAGATGAGGCGGACGCGCGGCGAATCAATGCCGCGGATCATGCCTCCTGCAATTGGCCGGGCGCCTGCGCGCGCGGCCTTGTCGAGTATTTCGGATGATGAAAATTTTATCATGGCGCCACGTGGTTCGCTGGCCACCGCATTCGAGGGGCGCCTCATGTCGCCGCAAGCACTGACCACTTCCGCCGTGCGCGCGTGGCTGCAGCTCGCGCATGCGCCCGGCCTCGCCCCGGCCGTGCTGCAGGCACTGCTCGATGCGTTCGGCTCGCCGGCCGCGCTGCTGCGCGCGTCCGACCAGGCCATTGCCGCAGTAACCAGCCCCGCCGCCGCCCAGGCCGTGCGCGCGAGCGAACGCGGCGATCTCGGCGCGCGCACCGACACCGCGCTCGCCTGGCTCGACGCGCCGGGCAACGCGCTCGTCACGCTCAACGATCCGGCCTACCCGCCGCGGCTGCGCGACCTGCACGATCCGCCGCCGCTGCTATATGTAAAGGGCCGGCTCGACCTGCTGCACGCGCGCTGTCTCGCCGTGGTCGGCAGCCGTCACGCAACGCCGCAGGGGCTCGCCGACGCGACGCACTTCGCACGCGAGCTGTCCGACGCCGGGCTGCCGATCGTGTCGGGCCTTGCGCTCGGGATCGACGGCGCCGCGCACCGCGGCGGGCTCGACGGCCGGTCGGGCACGGTCGCGGTGATCGCGACCGGCGCCGATCTCGTCTATCCGGCGCGGCACCGCGCGCTCGCCCACGAGATCGCCGCGCACGGCGCGATCGTGTCGGAATGGCCGCTCGGCACGCCGGCCCGCGCCGCGCACTTCCCGCAACGCAACCGCCTGATCGCCGCACTCGCGATCGGCGCGCTCGTCGTCGAAGCCGCCCCGCGCTCCGGCTCGCTGATCACCGCGCGGCTCGCGAACGAACTGGGGCGCGATGTGTTCGCGATGCCGGGTTCGATCCATGCGCCGCTCGCGCAGGGCTGCCACGCACTGATCCGCGACGGCGCGAAGCTGACGGCGGCGCCGCTCGACGTGCTCGAGGAATACGGGCTGGGCGAATCGAAAACCGGCGTGGCGGGCGCTGCGGCGTGCTCCGGGCATCCGGGCGCGAACACCGGCGATATTCGCGAAACCGAAGCCGCCATTCAAAGCGCTGCCGCACGCGCCACCACCGCCGCTCCAGCCACCGCACCAGCCCGGGACGAAGCGCCGTCGCCAGCACCACCGCTGCCCGGTACCCCATCCGAACAGGCCGTGCTTGCCGCATTGGGATACGGCCCCGTCACCTACGAATGGCTCGCCGAGCACAGCGGCCTGTCCGACGACGTACTGCACCGCGCGCTGCTTGCGCTGGAACTGTCCGGCCGCGTCGCCAGCCTCCCCGGCGGACGCTTCGCGCGGCTTGACGCAGCGCGCACCCCGCCCGTGCACGGCGTGCTACATTCCCCCGCATAGGGGCGGCCAGGCCGCCAACGATACCCAAGGAAACCCATGCCCGCGCTGAATCTCGACACCGATGCGGATCGGATCGCCGAGCGCCTCGCCGATCCCGGCACGTTGCTCGTCGCCTGCCTGTGCGCCGAGTGGTGCGGCACGTGCCGCGACTACCGGACGGCCTTCGACCAGCTCGCCGACGCGCATCCGGAAGCCTGCTTCGCCTGGATCGACATCGAAACGCATGCCGACCAGCTCGACGATCTCGACGTCGAGAATTTCCCGACGATCCTGATCGAAGATACCCACACGGCCCGCTTCTTCGGCACGGTGCTGCCGCATGCGGCGATCGTCGAGCGGATGCTGTCCGACCTGAGCGCGGTACCCGGTGCGCCGCACGCACCGAAATTGCGCAACGTCCTGGCCGTCGAGGCCTGAATTCGCGAGCCGGCCCGGTGGTTTTGCGCGCGTTTGTGCGCCGCGCCGCGCCAGGCGCTTGCCGCCGTTGCGGCCCCCCTCTATGATGAGCCGCTTTTTGCACGCTGAGCCGCCATCGCTGCGGCGTGTGCTATAAAGCGGTCGTAAAAGGGACCCACAACCGGCGAACCCGGTCTACCAACACACACCTGTCATGTCCAAAGCACTGATCATTGCGGAAAAGCCTTCTGTCGCGAACGACATCGCACGCGCTTTGGGCGGCTTTACCAAGCATGACGAGTATTACGAAAGCGACGATTTCGTCCTTTCGTCCGCTGTCGGCCACCTGCTGGAAATCGCCGCCCCGGAAGAGTACGAGGTCAAGCGCGGGAAATGGAGCTTCGCGCATCTACCCGTCATCCCCCCGCATTTCGACCTGAACCCGATCGCAAAAAGCGAGTCGCGCCTCAAGGTGCTCACCAAGCTGTTGAAGCGCAAGGACGTCGACCGCCTGATCAACGCATGTGACGCGGGGCGCGAGGGCGAGCTGATTTTCCGCCTGATCGCGCAGCACGCGAAGGCGAAGCAGCCGGTCCAGCGCCTGTGGCTGCAGTCGATGACCCCGCAGGCGATCCGCGACGGCTTCGCGAACCTGCGCAGCGACGCGGACATGCTGCCGCTCGCCGACGCCGCACGCTGCCGCTCGGAAGCCGACTGGCTCGTCGGGATCAACGGCACCCGCGCGATGACCGCGTTCAACAGCAAGGGCGGCGGCTTCTTCCTGACGACAGTCGGCCGCGTTCAGACGCCAACGTTGTCGATCGTCGTCGAACGCGAAGAGAAAATCCGCCGCTTCATCCCGCGCGACTACTGGGAAGTGAAGGCCGAATTCGCGTGCGCGGGCGGCTTCTACGAAGGCAAGTGGTACGACCCCAAATTCAAGCGCGACGAATTCGATCCGGAAAGGCGCGACTCCCGCCTGTGGAGCCTGCCGGCCGCCGAAACGATCGTCGCCGCGTGCCGCGACCATGTAGGCACGGTCTCGGAAGAATCGAAGCCGTCGACGCAACTGTCACCGCTGCTGTTCGACCTGACCAGCCTGCAGCGCGAAGCGAACAGCCGCTTCGGCTTCTCCGCGAAGAACACGCTCGGCCTCGCGCAGGCGCTGTATGAAAAGCACAAGGTGCTGACCTACCCGCGTACCGATGCGCGCGCGCTGCCGGAAGACTATCTGTCGACGGTCGAGTCCACGCTCGAGATGCTCAAGGAGAGCAACAACTACCTGCCGCACGCGAAGCAGGTGCTCGACAAGGGCTGGGTGAAGCCGAACAAGCGGATCTTCGACAACTCGAAGATCAGCGACCACTTTGCAATCATCCCGACGCTGCAGGCGCCGAAGTCGCTGTCCGAGCCGGAGCAGAAGCTGTACGACATGGTCGTGAAACGCTTCCTCGCCGTGTTCTTCCCGGCGGCCGAGTTCCGCGTCACGACGCGGATCACCGAAGTCGCCGGCCATCACTTCAAGACCGAAGGCAAGGTGCTCGTCGAGCCGGGCTGGCTGCAGGTGTACGGCCGCGACGCCGAAGGCGCGGATGCGAACCTGGTGCCGGTGCAGAAGGACGAGAAGGTGAAGACGGACGAAATCGCCGCCGTCGCGCTCGTCACGAAACCGCCCGCACGCTACTCGGAAGCAACGCTGCTGTCCGCGATGGAAGGCGCGGGCAAGCTCGTCGAGGACGACGAACTGCGCGAAGCAATGGCCGCGAAGGGCCTCGGCACGCCGGCCACGCGCGCGGCGATCATCGAAGGCCTGCTCGGCGAGAAATACCTCGTGCGCGAAGGCCGCGAGCTGATCCCGACCGCGAAGGCATTCCAGCTGATGACGCTGCTGCGCGGGCTCGGCGTGAAGGAACTCACCGCACCCGAGCTCACCGGCGAATGGGAATACAAGCTGTCGCAGATGGAGCGCGGCAACCTCGGGCGCGAAGCGTTCATGCAGGAAATCGCCCGCATGACGCAGCAGATCGTCAAGCGCGCGAAGGAATACGATTCCGACACGATCCCCGGCGATTACGCGACGCTCGAGACGCCGTGCCCGAACTGCGGCGGCCAGGTGAAGGAAAACTATCGCCGCTTCGCGTGCACGAAGTGCGAGTTCTCGATCTCGAAGATCCCGGGCAGCCGGCAGTTCGAGATCCCGGAAGTCGAGGAACTGCTGCGCGAGAAGACGATCGGCCCGCTGTCCGGCTTCCGTAGCAAGATGGGCCGCCCGTTCTCGGCGATCCTCAAGCTGTCCTTCGACGACGAGACGAAGAACTACAAGCTCGAGTTCGATTTCGGCCAGGACACGGGCGGTGAGGAAGGCGAGGCGCCCGACTTCTCCGCGCAGGAGCCGGTCGGCGCATGCCCGAAGTGCAAGGGCCGCGTGTTCGAGCACGGGATGAGCTACGTGTGCGAGCACTCGGTGGCCAACCCGAAGACTTGCGACTTCCGCTCGGGCAAGGTGATCCTGCAGCAGGAAATCTCGCGCGAGCAGATGGGCAAGCTGCTGGCCGACGGCCGCACGGATCTGCTGCCGAACTTCAAGTCGTCACGCACGGGCCGCAACTTCAAGGCGTTCCTCGTGAAGCAGCCGGACGGCAAGATCGGCTTCGAGTTCGAGAAGAAGGAGCCGAAGGCCGCTGCCGCGAAGAAGACGGCAAAATCGGCGACGAAGGATGCCGAAACCGTGACGGAAGGCACCGAAGAGAAACCGGCACCGGCTCGCAAGACCGCCGCCAAGACCGCGACCAAGACAGCCGCTCGCAAAACGACGGCGCGCAAGACCGGCTCATAACGACCGGCCGCCGGGGCCTCCCCCGGCGCATCCGGCTCCGGCAGCCAGCTATAAAAAAAACGCGGATCGATTGCTCGATCCGCGTTTTTCTTTGTGCCGGCGGCAACTGCCGCCCGGCCGTCGCGCCGTTACAGCGGCGACGGCGCCGCGACGCGCGTGCGCGGCGAACGCGGCAGGCGCGGCGACAGGTTCGGATCGGCCGCATCCGGCTGCTCGGCACGCGTCTCGACACCGATCGGCGCGAGCGCCGAACCCTGCGCGGCCCACTGCTCGCCCATCGTCGCGTCGGTCGAGTGGCTGAAATGCTCGACGAGGTGGTCGATGAACGTGCGCACCTTCGCAGGCAAATGGCGCCGGCTCGGGTAAGCGATGTTGATCTCGACCTGCGGCAGCCGGAAATCCGGCAGCAGCCGCACGAGCGCGCCACGCGCGATGTCGCCGCCGATCAGGTAGCTCGGCAGGATCGCGACCCCCATCCCGAGCAGCGCGAACTGGCGCAGCATCGCGGTATTGTTCGCGACGATCACGTTGGTCGGGCGCACGCGCACTTCGCCGTCCGGCCCCGTGAACACACGCTCGTCACCCCAGTATTCGGTCGGCAGGCTCAGGCTCGGGTGCTCGGCGAGATGCTCCGGATGGGTCGGCACGCCGTGCTTCTCCAGATAGCTCGGCGTCGCGCACACGGTCATGCAGCCGGTGGTCAGGCGCCGCGTGACGATGCTCGCGCTGCGCATCTGGCGCGTGACGACGATGCCGACGTCGAAGCCTTCCTCGACGAGATCGACTTGCCGGTCGACCAGCGTGAGATCCGGCACCACTTTCGGGAAATTCTCCGTGTACGACTGCAACACGGGCGCGAGGTTATGCAGGCCGAACACGACCGGCGCGACGATGCGCAGCGTGCCGACCGGCTCGTGATTGCGCGCGACGACCATCTGCTCGACGTCCTCGAGCTCATCGAGGATCTGGCGAGCACGCTCCAGATAAACCTGGCCTGACTCCGTCAGGGAAAGGCTGCGCGTGGTGCGGTTCAGCAAACGCGTGCCGAGCCGGCCTTCCAGATCGGCGACGTGACGCGTCGCGACCGCGTTGGAGATATCCATTGCACTCGCGGCCCGCGCAAAACTGCCGAGATCTGCAACCTTGACGAACACACGCATCGACTGCAAATGATCCATAAACGACTCCTGCCGCTGTTACAACTTCAAAAAGATGAAGCAAATGCGTAATTCTCCTACGACAGCGGAAAAGATGCAGAGTTGCTCAACAAGGCCCCTGTTGACGATAAAAATAGTCAAAAATCCTCGCCCTCTGCGGATAGTTGATCCAATTATTCTGATTGAAGCAACAATTGGGTGAACCTCGTCGAGTAAGCGGCCGAATCAGGAAGGACGTATTTGATGCGACACAACAGCGCACCCTTCCGCCCGTCGTGAAAGCGGCGCCGGGTCAGGCTGCCGCCAATTGCGGCGGAGCGTAACAACCTGTTAAAAAGACACCATGCAGGCGGTCGACGTAGCATCATGTCGGCCCCGGCCGGGCGGGACGGGTGCGCGACGTGCGCCGCCGCCACCGCCGCTTTCAACGCGCGACACCCGCTCACCATGAAAATTGCCATCCTCGACGACTACCAGGACGCCGTCCGCAAGCTGAACTGCTTCGAGATGCTTGCCGACCACGACGTGAAGGTCTTCAACAATACGGTGCGCGGATTGGGACAGCTCGCCAGCCGTCTGGCGGAAGTCGAGGCGCTCGTGCTGATTCGCGAACGAACCCCGATTTCGTCGCAACTGCTCGCCAAGCTGCCGAACCTGCGCATGATCAGCCAGACCGGCCGTATTTCGAGCCACATCGATCTCGAAGCCTGTACCGACCGCGGCATCGCGGTGCTCGAAGGTACGGGCTCGCCGGTGGCTCCGGCCGAGCTGACCTGGGCGCTCGTGATGGCCGCCCAGCGCCGCATTCCGCAGTACGTCGCGAACCTGAAACAGGGCGCCTGGCAACAGTCGGGCCTGAAGACGTCGGCGATGCCGCCGAACTTCGGCCTCGGCCAGGTGCTGCGCGGCCAGACGCTCGGCATCTGGGGCTACGGCAAGATCGGCCGGCTCGTCGCCGGCTACGGCAAGGCGTTCGGGATGAACGTGCTGATCTGGGGCCGCGAGCATTCGCTCGAGGCCGCGCGCGCCGACGGCTATACGGCCGCCGAAAGCCGCGAAGCGCTGTTCGAGCAGAGCGACGTGCTGTCGCTGCACCTGCGCATGCATGACGACACGCGCGGGATCGTGAAGCAGGAAGACCTGATGCGAATGAAGCCGACGTCGCTGCTCGTCAACACGAGCCGCGCCGAACTGCTCGAGGAAAATGCACTGGTCAACGCGCTGTCGCACAACCGTCCCGGGATGGTCGCGATCGACGTGTTCGAGAGCGAGCCGATCCTGCAGGGCTACAGCCTGCTGCGGATGGAAAACGTGATCTGCACGCCGCACATCGGCTATGTCGAGCGCGAAAGCTACGAGCTCTACTTCAGCGCGGCATTCAAGAACATCCTCGCGTTCGACCAGGGCGACATGTCGAGCGTCGTCAACCCGGAAGCACTGACGCCGCGCCGCGTGCGCTGAGCGCGGCGGGCCGCGCCCGCCGCGCGGCCCCGCTTCCTGCTTCCCGTCTTCAGGCGGCCGCGCGGCCGCCCGTCATCGCGCCGACACGCGTGAGGAAATGCTCGCCGTCGCGCCGCCCGAGGTCGTACGCATGCCGCATCTGCGACGGGCTCGTGTAATCCCAACTCGAAATCGGCACCTTGCTCGACGGCTGGACGTACAGCCGCCGCTGCTCGCCATGCGCGACCGTGAACATCTGCGGACGCGGATAGAGCCGCGTGACGAGCACGAGCACGTCGCCCGGCGTCGGATCGAGCGCGTCGACCGGCACGTTGTCGACCATCCCGCCGTCGAGCACGGGCCGGCCGCCGCGACGCAGCACCGGCGTGAACGGCGGCGTACAGGACGACTGCAGGATCAGGTCGGCGAGTTCGTCGACGCGCGTGCAGGCCTGCGCGCGCACGAATTCCGGCCGAAAGCCGAGCGTGCGCCCGAGCGTCGGGTGCAGCGTCTTGCGCACGTACTTTTCGATGTTGTACGCGACGAGGCCGGCGGCGACTGCGCTGCGCGCGCCGAGCCAGCGCGGCACGTGCGACACGCCGATGCGGATCTCCGGCGCCGCGGCAAGCTTCGCGAACGGCTCGCCGTAGATGTCGAGCAGCGCCTGACGGTAAATCCGGTAATGCGGAAACACGGGCTCGCGCCCGAACAGGTTGCCCCAGTACGCATTCTTCCGGTTGTGGCGCAGCGCCTCTTCGTAATAGCGCATCACCCACGCGGCGTCGCGCGTATACAGCATGCACGCGGTCGCCGCGCCGGCCGAGATGCCGGTGATCACGCGCGGGCGCAGGCCGAGCGCCGGCTGGGCGACGTCCCAGAAGCCGGCCTGCCACCAGCAGCGATTGCCGCCGCCCGCAAAGACGATCTGGTCGAACATCGCGCCGCTCAGCTCACGAGCGCGTAGGTCGACGTCGCGTGAACGGCCATCTTGCCGTCCTCGTCGAACAGCTCGACTTCGCCGAAGACGAGATTGCGGCCCATCCGCAGCACGCGCGCGGTGACGAGCACGTCGCCCTTGCGCACGGGCCGCATGAAGTTCGTGTTCAACGACACGGTCGTCATCGGCCGGAATTCGCCGAGCGCGGCCGAGATCGCGACCACCATCGCGGTGTCGGCGGCGGCCGTGAACACCTGGCCGCAGATCACACCGCCCGAATGGCGGAATTCGCCGGAAAACGGCAGGCGCAGCGTGACGCTGTCGTCGCCGATCGACACGGGGACCAGACCGAGCGAGCGGACCCAGGGGGCCAGCAGGCGATCCAGCAATTCGCGGACTGCGTTTTCGTCCATCTTCGAAAGCCCAGAAAGCGTTGCGCGACCGCCGCGCAACACGTGTGGCGTCATCATACCGGGAGCACGCAAACTGCGATCGCTCGTTATCGGGCCGACAGCTACCGTAGTGGTGACGAAATATTTTCAGGATATTTGCAGAAAGGGCTTGCAAGGTCTGAAATACCCGGGCATAATCTTTCTTCTGTTGGGGGCGTTAGCTCAGTTGGTAGAGCAGCGGACTCTTAATCCGTAGGTCGAGTGTTCGAGTCACTCACGCCCCACCAGGAATTCCGAAGCCCGGTTAGCGCAAGCTAACCGGGCTTTTTCCTTTTCCGCCGCCGAACTCACGGCGCGCGCCCTGTCGCAGTACGCCACCACACGCCCGTTCCGCATCGTTTCCGCTAGAATCGTCCGACAAATATCACACGACCGGCGCAAGCACTGCCGTTTGCCCGCCGGCACTGAGAGAACATGGGACGTCAGACATGGAAGCATGTAACCGAGACGCGACCATTCAGAGAGCCTGGTTGCGCCGATATCGGCGAGTCCGTCGGGACACGCCACTCCCCCGATCACACCGGCATCCGCAGTGCGACGCACGAACCGGATCCGGTCATGCCCGGTAAGGACGCGCTCGTCGTCATGGCGCTCGGCGTCGTGCTGCTCGTGCTGGCCGGCATGCTTGCCGTCACGGCCGGTCAGGCGACCGGCCAGCTGGTCCGTGCGCCGGGCACGGTCGTGCGCATCGTGCAGGACAGCGACGCGATGCGCGCGTACCGGCCGATCGTCGCGTACCTCGCGAACGACGGCCAGCGCCGCGAAGTCGCCGGCAATACCGCATCGACCGTCCCCGCCTACGACATCGGCGAGAACGTCGACGTATGGTTCGACCCCAGCCACCCCGAACGCCCCGCACTGATCGACGATTTCACACAACGCTGGTTTCCGGTGGCCGTGTCGGCGCTGCTCGCCGTCGCATCGTTCGCGATCGGGGGCCTCCTGATCGTCGGCGAGCGCCGCCGCCGGGCCTCCGAGCCACTGCCAACCCGCGCCGCCCGCAAGCAAGCACGGAGCCGCTGGAATATCGCGATCGTGCTGATTCCGATCGCGATCGGCACGGGCTTCATCGCCGGCGCCGGCGCAGCCGGCCTGCGTCAGTGGCAGATCGTCCACCACTATGCGCGTTCGACCGGCCATGTCGTCGAAATCGCGACAAACGCACGCTCGGCCCGCGCGCGCACGTCGCTGTATTCGGCGATCGTCGCGTTCACGACCGACAGCGGACGCCAGATCACGTTCGCCCAGGGCTCGGCGTCATCGCATCCGGGCCTGCACGAAGGCGAAGCGGTCAATGTGCTGTATGACCCCGTCACACCCGAGCGCGCGATCGTCGACCGCTTCTGGGATCGCTGGGGCCTCGCGGCCATCCTGTTCGCGATCGGCGCGCCGTTCCTCGTGGCCGGGCTGTTCATCGCCGCGACGCTGTGGCCGGAACACCCGCCGCACGAAGCCGCTCCATGACGTTCGCGCGCCGGCCGCGCACGGCGTGGCACGACGACCGTCACGGCGCGCGCATCACCGCTCCCTGAACGCCTCCACCTTCGCCCGGTTCCCGCACGTGCGCATGTCGCACCAACGGCGCCCGACGCCGCGGCCGCGATCGACGAAGAACCACGTGCACCGGCCGCACTGCCGCACCCGCGCGAAATCGTCGCTGCGCAGCAGTTGCTCGAAGCCGAGTGCGGCCGCATCGACCCAGCGCATCGCGGCGCGCGCGTCGGGCCGCCACGCGAACCGGCCGTCGACCGCCTCGAACGCGCTGCGCCCGATCGCCTCGCGGATCGCGACGGCGAGCCGGTCCGCCGCGCGCGCGCCGGCCGTGCCGCCGCTTTCGATCGTCAGGTGCGCGATCGCGGTGTAAGCGTCCTCGCGAAAGCGACGCAGCGCCGCCAGCGCATCCGCATCGTCCTGCCGCGCCTGACGCAGAAGCCGCGCCAGATCGGCCGGTGCCAGCAGCCCCGCTCGTTCCGCCCACGCATGCACGGCCGGCCAGTCGACGAGCTTGTCCGCGTCGCGCGTCTTGCCCGTGTCGGCCACCGTGTTGAGGAAGTCGAGCGCCGGATGGCCGCCGACGAAATCGGCTGCACCCCATGCGTGTGCGGGTCGCGCGGGCTCGTATCGAGTAACCACTTATTTTCACCTATAGGTTTCACACCTGGACAATCCGGCGTAACCTGTTAACAACCAAAACAGGTTAGCACGGAGATGCCGATGCTCGAACTCGCCAACCGCTTCATTTTCGAAGGTCACCGGATTGCCTGGGGAACACTCGGCGAAGGCCCGCCGCTCGTGCTCGTGCACGGCACGCCGTTTTCGTCGCAGGTGTGGCGCCGGATCGCACCGTGGCTCGCACGGCGTCATCGCGTGTTCTTCTACGACCTGCTCGGCTACGGTCAATCCGACATGCCCGACGCGGACGTGTCGCTCGGTCGCCAGAACGTGCTGTTCGGCGCGATGCTCGATGAGTGGAACATTTCGCGCCCGCGCGTGCTCGCGCACGACTACGGCGGCGCAACCGTGCTGCGCGCGCACTTCCTCGACGGCGTCGCCTATGCGGATCTCACGCTCGTGAATCCGGTCGCGATCGCGCCGCAGGGTTCGCCGTTCGTGCGCCACGTCGCGCAGCACGAAGCCGCATTCACCGGACTGCCCGCGTATGCGCATCACGCACTCGTGTCGGCCTATCTCGGCAATGCGGTCGCCCGGCCGCTGAGCGACGACGCGCTGTCGATCTACCGCGCGCCGTGGCTCACGCCCGCCGGTCAGGCCGCGTTCTATCGCCAGATCGCGCAGATGCGCCAGCGCTACATCGAGGAAGCCGAGGCCCGTTACACGCCGCCGGATTTTCCGGTGCGCATCGTGTGGGGCGAAGACGACGTGTGGATTCCGCTCGAACAGGGGCAGGCGCTGGCCGATCGCATCGCGAACGGCCAGCTGATCAGGGTGCCGCGCGCAGGCCACCTGGTGCAGGAAGATGCGCCGGAAGCGATCGTCGCGGCGGTGCTCGACGGGCTACGGCAAGATTGACGCCCGCGGTGCCGCAAGGCGCTCGTCGCGTGCCGTGTCAAAACACCGGCGCGCCCTGCGCGAGCGTCGAGATGAACTTCGCGGTGCGCGGATCGCGCGGGTCGCCGAACAGGTCGCGCGACGCCCCGGCCTCGACGACGCGGCCCTCCGCGAGAAACACCGCGTCGTGCGCGATCGACGCGGCCAGGCGCAGGTCGTGCGTCGCCATCAGCATCGTCGTGCCTTCACGTGCGAGCTGGCGCAGCACCTCGACCACTTCGACGGACAGCTCCGGATCGAGCGCCGACGTCGGCTCGTCGCACAACAGCACCTGCGGCGACGGCGCAAGCGCACGGGCAATCGCGACACGTTGCTGCTGGCCGCCCGACAACGTACCGGGCCACGCGTCGGCCTTGTCCGCGATGCCGACCTTCTCGAGCAACGCGAGCGCGCGTTCGCGGGCCCGTTCGCGCGGCCAGCGCTGCACGGTGACGAGCCCTTCCATCACGTTCTGCACGACGCTCAGGTGCGGAAACAGCTGGAAGTTCTGGAACACCATGCCGGTCTGGCGGCGCACCGCGAACACGGCGTCGCGCGCCGGCCGGTGCGCCGGCGAGAAGTCGATGCGTGCGTCGCCGACCGTCAGCGCGCCCGTCTCCGGCACTTCGAGCAGGTTCACGCAACGCAGCAGCGTGCTCTTGCCGCTGCCGGACGGTCCGATCAGCGCCGTCACGCTGCCGGGCTGCAACGCGAGGTCGATCCCGTGCAGCACACGATGCGTGCCGAACGACTTGTCGATGCGTTCGAGCCGGATCATCGCAACTCCGCCTGGAACAGCGCGTGACGGCCGAAGCGGATTTCGAGGCGACGCTGCAGCGTGGACAGCACCGAGCTGAGCAGCAGATAGATCAGCGCGGCTTCGGTATAGAGAATCATCGGCTCGTAGGTCACGGCCGCGATCCGCTGCGCGGCCTGGAAGATCTCCGGCACGGTCAGCACGGCGGCGAGCGACGTGTCCTTCACGAGCGAAATGAACGAATTCGACAGCGCCGGCAGTGCAACGCGCGCGGCCTGCGGCAGGATCGCGCGGCGCAGCGCCTGCGGGCGCGTCATCGCCATCGAGTACGCGGCCTCCCACTGCCCCTTCGGAATCGATTCGATCACGCCGCGGATCACCTCGGCGTTGTACGCGCCGACGTTCAGCGAGAAGCCGATCACCGCGGCCGTCAACGGATCGAGCACGATGCCGACGCTCGGCAGGCCGTAGAAGATCACGAACAGCTGCACGAGCAGCGGCGAACCGCGAAACAACCAGATGTAGAAACGCACGACGGCCTGCGCCCAGCGCGGCCCGAACAGCCTCGTGAGCGCCGCGCCGAATGCGAGCAGCAGGCCGATCGCGAACGACGCGAGCGTGAGCGGAACCGTGAACACGAGCCCCGCAACCAGCAGGGGCCGCAGCGATTCCGCCATCAGATGAAGCCAGGCCGGCATCGTTCAGCCTCGCGTCACGGCTGCGACACGTCGCGGCCGAAATACTTGTGCGAGATCTTCGCGTAGGTGCCGTCGGCCTTGATGTCCGCGAGCGCCTTGTCGATCGCGGCCACCAGCGCCGGGCTGCCCTTGCGCAGCAGCACGCCCGATGCGTCGCTCGCGCCCCCCGTGTCGGTCGCCGCGATCTTCAGTTTCGCGTCCGGCTTGTGCTTGCGGAAATCGAGGTACGACAGCGAATCGTTGATCGTCGCGTCGACGCGCCCCGAGCTCAGCAGGTCGATCGATTCGTTGAAGCCCTGCACCGGCACGACGTCCGCGCCGTGCGCGGCCGCGAGCTTGCCGAAATTGCTGGTCAGCGTGTTCGCGGATTTCTTGCCCTTGAGGTCGTCGAACGAGCGGATCGTCGTGTTGTCCGCGCGCACGATCAGCACCGCGCGCGACGTGATGTACGGCGTCGAGAAATCGTATTTCGCCTTGCGCGCGTCGGTGATCGACACTTCGTTGACGACCGCGTCGTAGCGGTTCACGTCGAGGCCCGCGATCAGCCCGTCCCACTTGCCTTCGACGAACTGCGGCTTCACGCCGAGGCGTTGCGCGATCGCGGTCGCGATGTCGACGTCGAAGCCCGTCAGCTTGCCGGTTTCGTCGTGGTACGTGAAGGGCGCGTACGTGCCTTCGGTACCGACCCGGAACACGCCGGACGACTTGATCTGCGACAGGTCGTCGGCAGCCAGTGCGCTCGTGACCGAAACGGCCTGCAGCATGGCAACGACCAGGATGGAGCGAAGGAATTTCATGGTGCGGACCCCGAATGATTGGAGGGAATGATCCCGCGGCACGCGTGTGCCGTTCGAGAGGTCCGCGAATTCTACCGACGCGTCGAGGTCCCGCAAAAACGCAAATCGGCTATCGATATGAGCGCGTCGAATAACGCGCCGGCCAGCCACGCGCATCCCGCAGATGAAATCCGTCGCGATGCAGCACGGCGATCGTCCGACGATTCGTTACCGGCGGTTACAGAAGCGACATCGCGGTATCACCCATTCGGCATGCGCTTCGTACCATGAAGACAGGTGAACCTATTGCTCGCGGGCCTTGCCCCCACGAACGGAGTGAACGGCAAATGAAACGCATCCTGTTGTCCAGTGCCGTCGGCATCGCGGCCGCCTGCCTGTCGGCAAGCGCGTTCGCGCATGCCGACATCGGCGTGTACTTCGGCGTACCGGGGCCGGTGATCGAGGCACCGCCGCCTGTCTACTACACGCCGCCGCCCGTCGTGTACGAGCCGGCGCCCGTCTATTACGGCCCGTTCTACGGCGAATATCGCTATCGCCGCTACCGGCACGACAACGGCTGGCATCGCGGCTGGCGACATCACCGCGACGACGACGATTGACCGTCGCCTGACGCCCGTCGCAGCCGCATCCCGCCGGGGGACATTCCGCGCGCCGGCCTTCGAGCCGGCGCGCACGCATTACACATCACTTACCACGGCAGCGAATACGTCTTCGTATTCGTGAAGCTCTTCATCGCTTCCTGCACGCCTTCCTTGTACCCGAGCCCCGAATCCTTCACGCCGCCGAACGGTGTCAGTTCGAGCCGGTAGCCCGGCACTTCGCGCACGTTCACGCTACCGACTTCCAGCTCGGTGATGAAGCGCGTGATGGTGTCGAAGCGGTTCGTGCAGACCGACGACGACAACGCATAGTCGGTGCTGTTCGACATCCGGATCGCTTCATCGATGTCGCGGAAGCGCATGATCGGCGACACGGGGCCGAAGGTTTCGTACTTCACGAGCGGCATGTCGGGCGTCACGCGATCGATCACCGTCGGCGAATACAGCGCGCCGTTGCGGACGTTACCGACCAGCAACCGCGCACCGCGCGCGATCGCGTCGTTCACCTGCTGCTCGCAAAACTTCGCGGCCGCCTCGTCGATCACCGTGCCCATGTCCACCGACGGATCGGACGGATTGCCGTACGACCATGCACGCGTCTTCTCGACCACCAGTTCCGTGAAGCGATCGGCCACCGACTCGTGCACGAGCATCCGCTTGATCGCGGTGCAGCGCTGCCCCGAGTTCTTGTATGAACCCGACACCGCGAGCGTGCTCGCTTCGTCGAGATCGGCGTCTTCCATCACGATGATCGGATCGTTGCCGCCGAGTTCGAGCACCGCGCGCCGATAGCCCATCCGCGACGCGATCGACTTGCCGATCGACACACCACCCGTGAACGTGATCAGGTCGATCGCCGGGTTCGTGATCAGCTCGTCGGCGATCTCCCTTGGATCTCCGGTGAGCACTTGCAGCATCTGCGGCGGCAGGCCGGCTTCGTACAGGATGTCCGCGAACAGGTAGCACGACAGCGGCACCTTCTCCGACGGCTTCACGACGATCCGGTTGTTGGTCGCGACCGACGGCACGATCTTGTGCGCGACCTGGTTCATCGGGTGGTTGAACGGCGTGATCGCCGAAATCACGCCGAGCAGCGGATCGCGCTGCGTGTACACGCGGCGCTTCTTGCCGTGCGGGGTCAGGTCGCACGAGAAGATCTGCCCGTCGTCCTTCAGCACTTCACCGGCGCCGAACGTCAGCACGTCGGCGACGCGCCCCGCTTCGTACGTCGAATCCTTGATGCACAACCCGGCCTCGGCCGTGATCAGCGCTGCGATCTCGGCCGTGCGCGAGCGCACGATGTCGGCCGCGCGGCGCAGGATCGCCGCGCGATCGTGACGCGTGAGCGTCGGCCGGTAGGCACGCGCGGCCGCGAACGCGCGCCGCACGTCGTCCAGCGTCGCCTTCGGCACGGTGCCGACCAGCGAGCCGTCGTACGGGTTGCGCACTTCGATTACCGCGTCCCGGTGAATCCGTTCGCCGTCGATTCGCAGTGCTTCGCGACGAATCTCGCGGACGTCCGTCGATGCTGCAATGGCGTTCATGAGTGTGTCCCCTTGCGGATGCGTGCGCATCACTGCAGATGGTTGAGCGCGATGTCGATGATGTCGAAGTTGCGCAGCCGCGCGCGGCCCGTGACGTCGCTGGCGACCGGCTTGCTGAAGATCAGCGGCACGATCTGCTCGGAGATCCCGCCATGCGAGCGCAGCGGCACGTCGAGGCCCGACAGGTCGTGCTTGATGCGGCGCGTGCCGAGCACGACGTCCTGCTTCGAGATCACGATCAGATCGCCCATCCGCGCCGGCGGCAGCTCGAAGCGCGCGCAGCCTTCGGCGCCCGTCAGGACGACCTCGATGCCTTCGACCGCGGCGAGCCGTGCGCGCAGCGCCTCGGCATCGGCCGTCGCCGGCACGTAGACGGTCGCGAACGAGCCGAGCGCACCGTGGTGCACCACGTACGGATCGGTGATCGGCAGGATCACGCGCGCCGCATCCGCGCCGAGCCACTCGTCGAACAGCTCCTGCAGGTAGATCACGTTCGGCTCGCCGGTTTCATCGTCGTGCTTCGCGTTCATCCCGTGGTCGGCCGTGATCGCGACGATCGCGCCGAGTTCGTCGAGGCGCTGCAGGTACTTGTCCATCATCGCGTAGAACGCGTTCGCGCCTTCCGTGCCGGGCGCGCACTTGTGCTGCACGTAGTCGGTGGTCGACAGGTACATCAGGTCGATCGGGCGCGTCTCGAGCAGGCGCACGCCGGCCGCGAACACGAATTCCGACAGGTCCGCGCTGTACACGCTCGGCACCGGCTTGCCGACCAGCTCGAGCACGTTGTCGATGCCGTTTTCCTCGACGCTCGCCTCGCCGGCCTTTTCCGACGAGAAGCAGATGCCCTTCAGCCCCTTGCCGAGCAGGCGGCGCAGCTTGTCCTTCGCGGTGACGACCGCGACCTTCGCGCCTTGCTCCGCGAAGGTTGCGAGCACCGTGGGCGCGACCAGGTACTTCGGATCGTTCATCAGCACCTCGGCGCCGGTGTCGCGATCGTAGAAGTAGTTGCCGCTTATCCCATGCACCGCCGGCGGCACGCCTGTCACGATCGACAGGTTGTTGGGGTTCGTGAAGCTCGGCACCACGCACTCGCCCTTGAGCGCCGTGCCCGGCTTCAGCAGCGTGCGCAGGAACGGCGCGACGCCGGCCTCGGCCGCTTCTTCCAGATATTCGTATGCGCAGCCATCGACGCAGACGACCACCACGGGCCGGCTCATCCAGTTGTAGCGGCGGCCGTTCACTTCCACGGATACAGGCGTTTCATTCATGACGTTCATTCCTTTCAGGTCGAAGGGTAGAGCCGTCGGCGCCCGCGTCGCGCCGAAGGGAGGTGTTTTCCATGCTTGACATTAAAATTGATGATTTGTAGATTGTCAACAACATGCAGAGAACAGAAAGCAAAACAACGTAGCAGCAAGAGGGCTGGTCTCCACTCATCCGCCGCGTGCCGCGGCGCCACAGTCAAGGGGTCTGAAGATGAACGAAGTGCCGGTAAACAAGCGTTTGAACGCATGGGCGGCGGGCGCGGCCCGCTTCGCACTGGCCGCGGCGGTCGCGCTCGGCGCGGTGCAGGCGGCGCACGCGAAGACGTCGCTGCTCGTCTATACCGCGCTGGAAGACGAGGCGATGAAGCCCTACAAGGACGCGTTCGAGAAAGCGAACCCCGATATCGAGATCCGCTGGGTGCGCGACTCGACCGGCTCGGTCACCGCGAAGCTGCTCGCGGAGAAGAACAACCCGCGCGCGGACGTCGTGCTCGGCCTCGCCGCGTCGAGCCTCACGCTGCTCGACCTGCAGGGCATGCTGATGCCGTACACGCCGAAGGACTTCGACCAGCTCACGCGCAAATACAGCGACGCGAACACGCCGCCGCACTGGGTCGGCATGGACGTGTGGGGCGCGACGATCTGCTACAACCGCGTCGCCGCGCAGGCGAAGGGCATTCCGAAGCCGACGTCGTGGGAAGACCTGACGAAGCCCGTCTATAAAGGCGCGATCGTGATGCCGAGCCCGGTTTCGTCCGGCACCGGCTACCTCGACGTGACCGCGTGGCTGCAGACCTTCGGCGACGACCGCGGCTGGAAATTCATGGACGCGCTCGACAAGAACGTCGCGCAATACGTGCACTCGGGCTCGAAACCCTGCACGCTCGCCGGCACCGGCGAATTCCCGATCGGCATCTCGTTCGAGTTCCGCGGCCACGAACTGCAGTCGCAGGGCGCGCCGATCGATCTCGTGTTCCCGAAGGAAGGGCTTGGCTGGGACATGGAAGGCACGGCGATCATGAAAACGACGAAGCAGCCCGATGCCGCGAAGAAGCTGGCCGACTTCATGGCGAGCAAGGACGCGAACCAGATCACCGCGCGCTGGTGGGCGATCGTCGCGTATCCGGGCGTCGCACGGAAGCTGGCGGGCATCCCCGACAACTACTCGGACCTGCTCGTGAAGAACGACTTCGTATGGTCGGCGAAGAACCGCCAGACGATCCTCGATACGTGGCAGAAGCGCTACGGCGCGAAAGCGCAGCAGTAACGCGGCGACCGGCAGCGGGGCCGCGCCGCGCGCCGCCCCGCGTCACCCTTTCCATCGTCGAATCCGGCCCCCCGGGCCGCCCCAGCATGGAGGCGCGCATGGCACCTTATCTGAGCGTAGAACGCATCGAGAAGCGGTACAACGACACGCAGGTCCTGACCGACATCAACCTGAGCGTGATGAAGGGCGAAATGATCTGCTTCCTGGGGCCGTCCGGCTGCGGGAAGACCACGCTGCTGCGGATCATCGCGGGGCTCGAGACACAGAACGCCGGCCACATCATGCAGGACGGCCGCGACATCTCGCGGCTGCCGCCGCAACTGCGCGACTACGGGATCGTGTTCCAGTCGTACGCGCTGTTCCCGAACCTCACCGTGTACGACAACGTCGCGTACGGGCTCGTGAACCGCAAGATGAAGCGTGACGCGATCCACGAGCGCGTGCACACGCTGCTCGCGCTGGTCGGCCTGCCCGACAGCCATCGCAAGCATCCCGGCCAGCTGTCCGGCGGCCAGCAGCAGCGCATCGCGCTGGCGCGCGCGCTCGCCACGTCCCCCGGCCTGCTGCTGCTCGACGAGCCGCTGTCGGCACTCGACGCACGTGTGCGCGTGCGGCTGCGCCAGGAGATCCGCGCACTGCAGCAACGGCTCGGCGTGACGACGATCATGGTCACGCACGACCAGGAAGAAGCGCTGTCGATGGCCGACCGCATCGTCGTGATGAATCACGGCGTGATCGAGCAGATCGGCACGCCGCTCGAAATCTACCGGCAGCCCGCGTCGCCGTTCGTCGCGGACTTCATCGGCCGCGTCAACACGATCCTCGCCGAAGTCGCACCCGACGGCACGCTGCGCGCGGGCGCGGTCGGTCTCGACTGCCGCCATGGCATCGCACGCCCCGCGCAGGGTGCAGCCGTGTCGGTCTATGTGCGGCCGGAAGACCTGCGCATCCGCGTGCCGGGCGAGACGGCCGACAACGTGCTGGCCGGCCGCGTCGAGAAGCTCGAATTCCTCGGTGCGTTCTGCCGCGTGAGCTTCCGGATCGACGGGCTCGACGGCCAGGAAATCGTCGCCGACCTGTCGTATCACGACGTCGACCGCACCGGCGTGCAGGCCGGCGCGCGCATCGACCTCGCGCTCGATCGCGAGCATGTCCGCGTGTTCCCGAGCGCGAAGGAGCGACTGCAATGAGCACCGTCCTGACCGAGCGCCGCCGCGGCGCCTCCGCCCCCGCCGACGTGCGGCAGATCACCCACTGGCACGACCGCATCGCGCAGCTCGCGCTGCTGGCGATGGCCGCGCTGATGTCGCTGTTCCTGCTGCTGCCGCTCGCGCTCGTCGTGCAGAAATGCTTCGTCGATGCGGACGGGCGATTCGTCGGCGCGCACAACTTCGTCGAGTATCTCGAGGACAGCGGCGTGCTGCGCTCGATGCTGCATTCGCTGACGGTCGGCGCACTCGTCACGTCGATCGTCGTGCCGATGGCGTTCACGTTCGCGTATGCGCTGACGCGCTCGTGCATGCCGCTGAAGAACGCGGCGCGCACGATCGCGCTGCTGCCGCTGCTCGCGCCGACGCTGTTGTCCGCGGTGTCGTTCATCTACTGGTTCGGCAACGCGGGGCTGCTGAAGCCGCTGCTGCACGGCCATTCGATCTACGGGCTGCCGGGCATCGTGCTGAGCATGGTGTACGCGTCGTTCCCGCACGTGCTGATGATCCTCGTCACCGCACTGTCGCTTGCCGACGGCCGGCTCTACGAGGCCGCCGACGCGATGGGCACGCGCCGCATCCGCAAGTTCTTCACGATCACGCTGCCCGGCGCGAAGTACGGGCTGATCAGCGCGACGATGGTGGCGTTCACGATGTGCATCAACGACTTCGGTGTGCCGGTGGTGATCGGCGGCTCGTACAACGTGCTATCGACCGACATCTACAAGCTGATCATCGGCCTGCAGGATTTCAACCGCAGCGCGGTCGTGAGCCTGATGCTGCTGTGCCCCGCCCTCGTTGCATTCGGCGTCGACTTCTTCATCCGCCGCCGCCAGCAGTCGCAGCTCGGCGCGCGCTCGACGCCGTACCAGCCAAAGCCGTCGCGCGGCTTCGACGCCGCGATGCTCGCGTACTGCGGAATCGTGTGCGCGTTCTTCATCGCGGTGGTCGGCATCTCGGTGTTCGCGTCGTTCGTGAAGTTCTGGCCGTACCAGATGAGCCTCGGGCTGCAGCACTACAAGATGGGGCTGATCGGCGCCGGCATCTTCGACGCGTACAAGAACAGCCTGCGGATGGCCGCGACGGTGGCGCTCGGCGGCACGATCGTCGTGTTCGGCGGGGCGTACCTGATCGAGAAGACGCGCGGCGCGCGATGGTTGCGCGGCTTCATCGCCCTGTGCGCGATCCTGCCGATGGGCGTGCCGGGGCTCGTGCTCGGCATCAGCTACATCTTCCTGTTCAACGCGCCCGGCAATCCGCTGAACGGGTTGTACGGCTCGTTGTGGCTGCTCGCGATCGTCACGGTGGTGCACTACTACGCATCGAGCCACCTGACCGCCGTCACCGCGCTCAGGCAGATCGACAGCGAATTCGAGGCTGTGTCCGCGTCGCTGAAGGTGCCGTTCTACAAGACCTTCCTGCGCGTGACCGTGCCCGTGTGCCTGCCCGCGATCCTGCTGATCGCGCGCTACCTGTTCGTCAACGGCATGACGACGGTCTCGGCCGTCGCGTTCCTCTACTCGCCCGACACGCAGC
Source organism: Burkholderia lata (assembly GCF_902499335.1). Lineage (GTDB taxonomy): Bacteria > Pseudomonadota > Gammaproteobacteria > Burkholderiales > Burkholderiaceae > Burkholderia > Burkholderia lata_B. The sequence continues at coordinate 254,280 of NZ_CABVQK010000011.1, forward strand.
CCGCGTCGGTCGCGATCCTGAACCTCGACGACGCGGGCCAGATGGGCCCGGCCGCCGCGATGGCCACGCTCGTGCTCGCGACGTCGTCGTTCGCCTGCGTGCTGTTCGCGTGCATCTCGCATCGACTGTTGCGCCGCACGCAGGCCTGGCGCAACCCGCATCGCCGTTGATTCTTTGACCGTATTCACGTGACGTCCCGACTTCATCAAGGAGACACCATGACGCTCGCCGCCCAGCCCATCCTGCTCACCCCTGGCCCCCTGACGACCTCCGACACCACGCGCGACGCGATGCTGCGCGACTGGGGATCGTGGGACAGCGACTTCAACGCGATCACCGCGCGGCTGCGCGAACGCCTGCTGCAGATCGTGCACGGCGAAGGCACGCACGAATGCGTCCCGCTGCAAGGCAGCGGCACGTTCTCGGTCGAAGCGGCACTCGGCACGCTCGTGCCGCGCGACGGCCACGTGCTCGTGCCGAACAACGGCGCGTACTGCCAGCGCATCGCGAAGATCTGCCGCGTGCTCCGCCGCAAGCTCACGACGATCGACTACAGCGAGGATCGCCGCGTCGATCCGGCCGACGTCGAGCGTGCGCTCGCGGCCGATCCGACCATCACGCACGTCGCACTCGTGCATTGCGAAACGGGTGCCGGCGTGCTGAACCCGCTGCACGACATCGCGCAGGTCGTCGCGAAGCACGGCCGCGCGCTGATCGTCGACGCGATGAGCTCGTTCGGCGCGATCGACATCGACGCGCGCACGACGCCGTTCGACGCGGTGATCGCCGCATCCGGCAAATGCCTCGAAGGCGTGCCGGGGCTCGGCTTCGTGATCGCGAAGCGCAGCGCGCTCGAACGCTGCGAAGGCAACAGCCACTCGCTGGCGATGGACCTGTACGACCAGTGGGTCTACATGCAACGCACGACGCAATGGCGCTTCACGCCGCCGACGCACGTGGTCGCGGCGCTCGACGCGGCCGTCACGCAATACGTCGACGAAGGCGGGCTCGCTGCACGCGGCGGCCGCTACCAGCGCAACTATCGCGCGCTGATCGACGGGATGCTCGCGCTCGGCTTCCGGCCGTTCCTCGGCCCGGCGATCCAGGCGCCGATCATCGTCACGTTCCATGCGCCGGACGATCCGAACTACGACTTCAAGCGGTTCTACCAGGAGGTCAAGCAGCGCGGCTACATCCTGTATCCGGGCAAGCTGACCGAGGTCGAGACGTTCCGGGTTGGCTGCATCGGCCACTTCGGCGAAGCCGGCATCCCGGGCGCCGTCGCCGCGATCGCCGACACGCTGCGCGCGATGGGCGTGCGCCGCGTGTCGGCCGAAGCGGCCGCCTGACGTGACGCAATACGACGCGATGTGACGTACCCCGCCGCGTGCGCGTTCGCATGCGGCGGCCAGGTTTTTCGGGCCGTGCGCGGCACGGCCCCTTTTCGACGAACCCTGCCATGCGACCCTTCTGGATCGAACAAGCGCTGTTCAACGACGGCGATCTCGCCCCCGCGCTGCAAGGCGAGACGCGGGCCGACGTGTGCATCGTCGGCGGCGGCTTCACCGGGCTCTGGACGGCGATCCAGGCGAAGCAGCAAAACCCCGCGCTCGACATCGTGATCGTCGAGGCCGATCTGTGCGGCGCCGGTGCGAGTGGTCGCAACGGCGGCTGCCTGCTCACGTGGTCCGCGAAATTCCTGACGCTGCGGCGGCTGTTCGGCGAAGCCGAGGCGATCCGGCTCGTGAAGGCATCCGAAGCGGCCGTGCAGCACATCGCCGATTTCTGCCGCGCGCACGACATCGATGCCGAGCTGCGGCTCGACGGCACGCTGTACACCGCGACGTCGCGCGCGCAGGTCGGCACGCTCGCGCCGGTACTCGACGCGCTCTCCGCGTGCGGCATCCACAGCTACGAGCCGCTGCCACCCGCCGAAGTCGCGCGCCGCTCGGGTTCCGCACGCAATCTCGACGGTGTCTACTCGCCGATCGCCGCGACCGTGCATCCCGGCAAGCTCGTGCGCGGGCTGCGCCGCGTCGCGCTCGCGATGGGCATCCGGATCTACGAACGCACGCCGCTGCTCGACTTCACGCCCGGCCAGCCGGCCGTCGTGCGCACACCGTCCGGCAGTGTGAGCGCGGGCAAACTAGTGTTCGCGATCAACGCGTGGATGGCGAGCCGCTTCCCGCAGTTCGAACGCACGATCGCGGTCGTGTCGAGCGACATGGTCATCACCGAGAAATGCCCGGAACTGCTCGCGAAAACGGGGCTCGTGGACGGCGTGTCGGTGCTCGATTCGCGGATCTTCGTCTACTACTACCGCACCACCGCCGACGGGCGGCTGATGCTCGGCAAGGGCGGCAACACGTTCTCGTGGCGCAGCCGCATCGCGCCCGTGTTCGACCGGCGCTCGCCGTACGAGGCGCAGCTCACGCAAAGCCTGCGCGAATTCTTTCCGTCGCTTGCGGGCGTGCCGGTCACGGCGAGCTGGAACGGGCCGTCGGATCGCTCGGTCACCGGCTTTCCGTTCTTCGGCCGCCTCGACGACGCGCCGAACGTGTTCTACGGCTTCGGCTACTCGGGCAATGGCGTGGGGCCGACCTACATGGGCGGGCAGATCCTGTCGTCGCTGGTGCTCGGCCTCGACAACGCGTGGACGCGCAGCCCGATCGTGCGCGGCCCCCTCGGTCATTTCCCGCCGGAGCCGATCCGCTATGTCGGCGCGCACGTCGTACGCAATGCGATCCGCCGCAAGGAGCGCGCGGAGGACGAGAGCCGGCAGCCGGCCGTTGTCGACACGTGGCTCGCGAAGTTTGCGAGCGCGGCCGGGAAGGCCGATAAGGCGTGACCGTCGGGGCAATGCGATAGGGGGAAAAATACGATCGGCACGCCAGGACTGCCGCGTCGTCGTTTTTTAGCTCACGCATCACGCGGATAACGAAAAAGGGAAGCCCCTCCGTAGAACACGTCAAATCACTGATGCAGTGTTCTTTTAATCAGACAGGTAATTGTTTAGATAACTGCACGCCAATAAGACATGTCTTGATGCGAACCGGATTGACGAGGCATGCGCTGTGCGGCATGCCTTTTTTTTGTCATTTCAGCATCTTGATTTTACGACTCCACACAAGATGTTAGGATTTCACGCGCTCAGAATTGATTGGAATCTGACGATACCCGAAGAAATGACGCGCTTTCTGCTATTGGCGATACTCACCGTGGTGATCGGTGCGTGCTCGAAACATCGAGATGAGAAATGGACGGTGCTTCAGGATATGCCTGCCTTCGCCGAACCGAACGACGATAGAACCCTGCCGATCTTCAAGGTCAAAAAAGGCGAGGCCTGTGTTCCGCTAGCGGATCGTGTTGCCAAGATTTACGCCTATACACAAGTGCATTGCGAATCCGGTACGGGCTGGGTCCTGGACGATTTCTTCGATAAACACGGCGGCAAGTAATCGCCTGCCGGCAATCACCGTATTCAGCCCGGGCACCGTCGGTTTCGACCCGAACCGCGACACGTATCGTGTCCGCTCACGCGCCGGCCCTTTCCCGCGCCGCCTTCCCCGCCGCCGGCAGCCCCTGCTCGTGCGTGCGGCGCATGCGCGCAAGACCGTGCGAGACGTGCTCGCGCACGAGCGCCACGGCCTGCTCCTCATCGCCGCCCGCAAGCGCCTGCACGATCTTGTCGTGCTCGGCCGCGGACACGGCGATCGCATCCTCCTCGGCCTCGATCGCGGCCTGGCGCAGCAGCCCGAGCTGGCGCACGAGCCGGCGGTAGGTATCGGTGAGGTGCGTATTGCCGACGCCGACGACCATCGCGTCGTGGAACTGCACGTTCAGCTCGGTATAGCGCGTGACGTCGTGCGTCTTCGCGGCGTCCTTCATCGACTGGATGATGCCCTTCAGCACCTTCAGCGTGTCGGGCGAGATGCGCTTTGCAAGCGCGCGCGCGACCGACTCGTCGAGCATCGCACGCACTTCGTAGATCTCCTCCGCCTCGCGCAGCGGCACGACGCGCACCGTTACGCCGCGGTTCTTCTCGTTGCGCAGCAGGCCGGCCTGTTCGAGCGCGCGGAACGCTTCGCGCACGGGGCCGCGCGACACGTTCAGCTTGGTCGCGATGTCGACTTCGTTGAGCTTCTCGCCGGGCGCGTATTCGCCTGAGACGATCGCGCGCTCGAGCATGTCCTGGACGATCATCGCGAGCGACTGGCTTTGCAGGAGTTCGATGGCGCTAAGCGCGTTCGGGGCAGTCATGGTCGGGCGGGCAGCGACGCTGCGGTAGAAAACGAGGGCGCCATATCGGCGAATGATCCTTATATACCCTCGGCCCGACACATTGTCAACAGTCTTCAGTCTCCAAAAGCCAATTCCACCTGCCGGAACGCAACCGAAACGCAGCCGGCAGCCGGCAGGCGACGGTCGCGCGGCGGGCTGACCTCACCCGCCTCGCGCGACGCGCGGCAGCCGTCAGGCCGTCGTGTGTTTCACCGGCCCCGGATCGCTGTGGCTCGGCCGGCCCGTCTCGACGTGGCCCGCGAAGCGGCGCACGACCTTGTCGTCGCCGCCGCGCAGCGTCGTCGCCGTGATCGTCAGATCGTACCAGCCGTGGCTCGACGACAGCTCGAAGTGATCCTCGATGCGCTCGCCCGGCTCCAGCGTGTAGGTCCGCGCATGCTTGTGGCTGTATGCGTTGTCGACCGTCACGCGGCACGTCGCGCGCCCGCTGTTTCGCAGTTGCAGGTACACGTGGCGATTGCGCACGTCGTAGCCGATCCGTGCTTCGGGGTTCGCGTGGCGGCTGTCCGCCGCGAGCCGCGTGTTGCCCTGGAACTCGCACAGATAGCCGTTCGGGCCGTAGGCCGCGAGATGGTAGTCGCCGCGCGCGGCCGACGTGTTCCACGTGTCGACGAAGCGGTCGTGCGCGGACACCGCATAGCGGCGCGGCGGCGTCGTCGGGTTGCGGCGGTCGTACACGTAGAAAGCCGCGCCTGCGTCACCGGTGTTCGCGAAGTCGAGCGACACGCTGTCGTCGTGCCCGCTCACGCGGCTGTGCACGAACAGCTCGTACGGCAGCGCACGCGCCGGACGCGTGCCGGGCTCCTGCGCCGGCATCGACTGCTGCGCGGGCACCTGGTACGCCTGGCCGGCCGTCGCGATGTGCTGCGGCACCGTGAAGCTCACCGTGCGCGTGTCGGGGCGTGCGGAGAAGTCGAATGCCGACGTGAGGTCGCCGCAGATCGACCGGCGCCACGCGCTGATGTTCGGCTCCTTCACGCCGAAACGCGCCTCGAGGAAACGCAGCACCGACGTATGGTCGAACGTCTCCGAGCACACCCAGCCGCCCTTCGTCCACGGCGAGATGATGATCAGCGGCACGCGCGGCCCGAGGCCGATCGGCTGGATGCCGCCCGGGTCCGCGCCCGGCACGAGCGGGCTCATCTCGCCCGGGTACTTGTTCAGGTCGAGCAGCTCATCGCCGAGATTCGACAGCAGGTTCGACGACACGATGCCCTGGCCGCCCACACCGCTCGAGACCGGCGGCACCGGCGGCACGACGTGGTCGAACAGCCCGTCGTTCTCGTCGTAGTTGAGGATGAACACCGTCTTCGCCCACACCTCGGGGTTCGACGTCAGCGCCTCGAGCACCATGTTGATGTAGAACGCACCGTCGGTCGGCGATGCCTGCGGGTGCTCGCTGTACTTGTACGGCGACACGATCCACGACACCTGCGGCAGCCGGTTCGCCTGCACGTCGGCCTTCAGCTCGGCGAGCGTGTGGTCCGACGCGCCCTTGTCGACCAGCGGGCCGCTCGCGCCTTCCTTCACCTGGAAGCGCTTGAAGAACATCAGCGAGTTGTCGGTGTAGTTGTCGGTCGGGTCGCCCGGGATGCCCGTGCCGCCCTGGTACACCTTCCAGCTGATCTTCGCGTTCTCGAGGCGTTCCGCGTAGGTCGTCCACGTGTAGCCGTTCACGTCGTCGCGCTCGCCGATGCCCGGGCCGTTCGGCGGGCTGCCGTAGATGTTGCGCGGGTCGACCGTGCCGGTCCACAGGTAGATGCGGTTCGGCGCGGTGTCGGCATGCGCGGAGCAGAAGTACGAATCGCAGATCGTGAACGCGTCGGCCAATGCGTAGTGGTACGTGAGATCCTGGCGCTTCAGGTAGCCCATCGTCAGCACGTCCTGCTTCTGGTTCACCCACTGATCCCACTGGCCGTTGTTCCAGGACAGGTGGCCGCTGCTCCAGCCGTGGTTGGTGCCCGGCTGGAATTCGGTCGTCTGCTTCGGATCGAGGTAGAACGGCAGCACGTACGGCGCCGACGGATCGAGGCCGCGCGAATGGTAGTTCTTCGTGAACACCGACGCCGGCGGCTGCTGCCACACCGGCGCGCCGCTCGGCAGCAGGTGCGGGCGCGGATCGTTGAAGCCGCGCACGCCGCGCAGCCCGCCGAAGTAATGGTCGAACGAACGGTTTTCCTGCATGAAGATCACGACGTGTTCGACGTCGCGAATCGTGCCCGTGCGATAGGCGGCCGGCATCGCCAGCGCATTGCGGATCGCGGGCGGAAAGCCCGCGTAGGCGGCCATCGCGCCGGCCGACTGCGCGGCGAGGCGCAGGAAATCGCGTCGATTGTTCGAGGACATGAAGAGAACCCTGTTGTCGATAGGAGTGGGGGCGCCGGTCGAGCGGGGCCGGCGGTGGTGCGTTGCCGCTATTACCCCGCATCGGCGTGTCCCGGCCGTGACCGGTTACCGCAGGTTTCTTTTGGTTACCCACAAGAATTTTTTCGAAGCGACGCACGACGCGCCTTTCATCCGGCCGACATACGCATGCGCTACGCTGACGCGCGATACAGAGGGGAGAAGCCGAGTCGTGTTCGATCAGCTGAAGGCGTTCCACGCGACCGTCCGGCAGGGCAGCATCACGCGCGCCGCGCGCCACCTGGGCGTGAGCCAGCCGACGATTGCCGCACAGATCCGGCAGGTCGAGCAGGTGTACGGCGTCGAGCTGTTCTACCGCAGCGGCCGCAAGCTCGAGGTCACCGAGACGGGCATCGAGCTGCTGCCGCTCGTCGAGAAGATGATCGCGCTCGAGGCGCAGGCCGACATCATGCTGCGCAACGTCGGCGGCCTGTTCGAAGGCCACCTGCGGATCGGTGCGACGGGGCCGTACTACATCATGGACGCGGTCGGCCGCTTCTCGAACGCGCATCCGTCGATCGCGCTCACGTGCCGGATCGGCAATTCCGAGGAGATCCTGCAGTCGCTGCAGGAATTCCGCATCGACCTCGCCGTCTCGTCGCAGCGCAACGATGCCGAAGGCCTCGAACGCAAGGTGATCTCGACCGACCCGCTCGTGCTCGTCGTGCATCGAACGCATCCGCTCGCGCGTTTCGACACGATCGAGCCGGCGCAGCTCGCCGACGTGCGGCTGCTGATTCGCGAGGAAGGCTCGGTCACGCGCCGCTGCACGGAGACGATTCTCGCGACGGCCGGCGTCGCGGCCGTCTCGGTGGCCGAGATCGGCAGCCGCGAAGCGATCCGCGAGGCGATCCTGCACGGCGTGGGCGGCAGCCTGTTTCCGCTCGGCGAGGCCGAACGTCATCCGGATTTGCGCGTGATCGCGCTGCGCGGCGTCGACACGACGATCGACGAATACGTGTACTACCTGAAAGCGCGCCGCCAGAGCCCGGCGATCGACGCGTTCCTCGCGTGCATCCTGCCCGCCGGCAGCGACGCGGCCGGGGCGGATGAAGCAGGACGAACGGCGCGGCGGGCGAACGCGCGCTGAACTGCCGCGCGTTCGCCGGTTCCGCACTTGACTGGCGCTTTTCTCGCGCCTTCCCTCGTTTTTCCTCGTGCCTTCCTTCTGTCGTTGCGCTCACATCACTTCGGCAGTGCCGGAATCATCCACGTCAGCACGTGCTGCTGCAGGAACACGAGCACGCCGAGCAGCAGCGTGAGGATCACGCTGTGCCAGAACGTGCGCGCGAACACGACACCCTCCTGCCCTTTCAGGTCCGTCGTCGACACGCCCGTCGCGATGTTCTGCGGCGAGATCATCTTGCCCATCACGCCGCCCGACGAGTTGGTCGCGGCCATCAGCACCGGATCGAGGCCGAGCTGCCGCGCGGCGACGACCTGCAGGTTGCCGAACAGCGCGTTGCCCGACGTGTCGCTGCCGGACAGGAACACGGCGATCCAGCCGAGCGACGCGGACACCAGCGGGAACAGCGCGCCCGTCGACGCGACGCCGGTGCCGAGCGTGTAGCTGATCCCCGAGTAGTTCAGCAGGTACGCGAGCCCGACGATCATCATCACCGTGACGATCGCGATCCACGTCTGCCGCCAGGTCTTCGCCACGCATTCGAAGAAATCGCCGACGCCGGTGCGCGTCAACGCGGCCGTGATGATCGCGGACAACAGGATTGCGGTGCCCGTGCCGAGCGGCTGGAAGTCCCAGATCGCCGCATACGGCTTGTGGTACAGCGACACGAACACCGCGTTGTGCAGGCCCGGCCACTTGATCTTCACGTCGCCGATCGCCGCGATGTTCGCGTGCACCCATACGATCACGACCACCGACACGACGAGCCACGGCAGCCAGCCGCCGAAGCCCGCGCGCGCGGCGCCGGCCGTTGCCGGCACGCTGCGCGCGAGCGCGTATTCCGGATCGGGCTGCGGCTTCCACAGCTGCAGGAAGCCGATCGTGACGATCAGCGACGTGAGCGACGACAGTACGTCGGTGAGCTGGTAGCCGAGGAAGTTCGACGTGACGAACTGCGCGATCGCGAAGCTGCCGCCCGACACGAGCAGCGCGGGCCACAGCTTCGAGATCGAGCGCAGCCCGCCGTATGCGCCGACCACGTAGAACGGCAGCAGCAGCGCGAAGAACGGCAACTGGCGGCCGACCATCTGCGCGAGTGTCGCGGGCGGCAGCGACGTCACCGCGCCGAGCACGGTGATCGGCACACCGAGCGCGCCGAACGCGACCGGCGCCGTGTTGAACAGCAGCGTATAGGTGAGCGCTTCGAGCGCGGGGAAGCCGAGCGCGATCAACAGTGCGCTCGTGATCGCGACCGGTGTGCCGAATCCCGAGATCCCTTCGAGCAGGCAGCCGAACGAGAACGCGACGACGAGCAGCACGAGGCGGCGATCGTCGGGCAGGTTGTCGAGCATCCACTGCCGGAACTGGTCGAAGCGGCCCGACTTCACCGCGATGTTGTACAGCAGCAGCGCGTTGAAGACGATCCACATCACCGGCACGACCGCGAGCGCCATGCCCGCGCCGACCGCGTTGAACGCGAGCCCGGCCGGCATGCCCCATGCGCCGATCGCGACCGCGAGGCCCGCGACGAGCCCGGCGAGCGAGGCCTGCCACGCGGGGCGGCGCAACACGCCGAGCGCGATCAGCGCGACCGCGATCGGGATCGCGGCGACGATGAAGGACAGCAGCAGCGAGTTGGCGACCGGCGTCAACGGCTGTGCGAAGACGATGCCGGGCGGTAGGGCGTCGGTGGGGTTCATCGTGTCTCCAAAGTCGCCCCGGGTCGGCGCTGCCGCGCCCTCCCGGATTCGGTACAAAGCGGTCGTTCTCCGGTCACGACAACGATCAGGCGCTTGCGCACGCAACGACGTCGCCCGGCCAACCGATCGGTCGCTTAAAAGAGGTTAGGAGGCGCGCGGCGCTTGTACAAGGGGGACAAGCCCGATGCGTGCCGACCCGATACGGACCAGCCGCCACACGCTGGCCGGCAGCGGGCAGGCCGCTGTCGCATTCGACAGGAAACCCGTCACGAGCGACTCACGCGTGCAATGTTGCACATGCGGCAAAGGTGCCTGACGGTGAGCGGGATGTTTCGATTGGCGTCCGAAGCCTAGACTGGTCGCATCGATTCCGCCCGCGCCTGCCACGGCAGGCACGGCACCGGAACCTCTGGGAGTGAACACGATGAAGACGATGAAACAGGCGGCATGCGCATGCGTGCTGATCGGCGCGGCCTTCGCCGCTCACGCGCAGGCCGCATCGACGCTGACGCGCGCCGAGGTCCGCCAGGAACTCGTGGAGCTTCAGGCCGCCGGCTACCGGACGAGCCTCGCCAGCAGTCCCGACTTTCCGGAAACCATGCAGGCGATCATGCACCGTGCCGCGCAGGCACGCGGCGAGGACGCCGGCTACGGCAGCGAAGGCGGGGCAAACGTGGAATCGGGCAAGCCGGCGCTGCCGCACGCGATCGACCGCGGCACCTACGCGCATCACTGACGGCTGATCGAACCGGATCGAGCCGGATCGAACCGGATCGAGCGCACAACGGTGCGACCCGACCGGCGACGGAGATACGCATCGTGCACCGCGCCGACCGACGCGGTGCACGTGCGCAAACATCACACGCTGAAGCGGTTCAGCGTATAGGCGCGATAGGCCGCGACGAACGCGTCGAACGATCCGGCCTCCTTCGCTTCAAGCTCGGCCTGCTCGGCCAGCGATTTCGCGGCGAGCGCCTGCTCGGTGCGCAGCGTATCCGCCGACGGCGGATGTGCGCGGAAATGCGCGGCATGCGCTTCGCTCTGCGCCAGCGCGAACCCGAGGAACGACTGGCCGCGCTCGCGCATTGTGCGCAGCACGTGCGCCGACGGCGTGCGCTCCGGATCGGCGAGCTTCTCGCGTTGCGCGGCGATCGCGCGCACGTGCTCGTCGCCGCCGCGGATTTCGTCGAGACGACGGCCGATGGTTTCGATATCGGCCATCAGTTCGTCCGCCCATGCCTGCAGCGTGACCGGCTCACCGTCGCGCTGCAGCGTGAGCCCCGGCTTGCGCCCTTCCATCGTCACGCTGCCGAAGTTCGCGTTCGCTTCCTTGTACGCGGGGCAGTCGAGCGCCGGGCTCTCGTCGAGCGCGCACGCGAGCAGGAACGCGTCGATGAAGCGCGCGGTTTCCAGTGCGATACCGGTCGGCTCGAACGGATCGATGTCGAGACAGCGCACCTCGATGTACTGCACGCCGCGCGATGCGAGCGCATGCAGCGGCCGCTCGCCCGAATACGTGACGCGCTTCGGCCGGATCGTCGAGTAGAACTCGTTCTCGATCTGCAGCACGTTCGTGTTGATCTGGATCCACTCGCCGTCGCGATGCGTGCCGATCGCCTCGTAGGCCGGATACGGCTCGCTCACGGCCTTCGACAGCGCGTCGAGATAGCCGGGCAGCGTGTTGTAGTCGACGTGCAGCGCGGCCTGGGCGGTCGTGTTCGAGTAGCCGAGATCGCTCATCCGCAGGCTCGTCGCATACGGCAAGTACAGCGTATCGGCATCGAACGTGTCGAGCTTGTGCGGCTTGCCGCGCAGGAACTTCGTGTCGAGCGCCGGCGACGCGCCGAACAGGTACATCAGCAGCCAGCTGCGGCGGCGGAAGTTGCGGATCTGCGCGAGATAGCGTTCCGACTGGTAATCGACGAGCGTGGCCGTCGAGCCCTCTTCCGCATGCAGGCGCCGCCACACTTCCTCGTGCAGCGAGTAGTTGTAGTGGATGCCGGCGATGCACTGCATCGTGCGGCCGTAGCGATACGCGAGGCCGCGCCGGTACACCGTCTTCAGGCGGCCGATGTTCGACGTGCCGTAGTCGGCGATCGGAATCTGGTCATCGGCCGGCAGCAGGCCGGGCATCGAGTCGTTCCACAGCATCTCGTCGCCGAGCGACGCATACACGTAGCGATGCAGATCGTCGAGACGTTCGAGCGTGATCGCGGCGTCGCCTTCCGCGGGCGTGATCAACTCGATCAGCGCTTCGGAATAGTCGGTCGTCAGCGACGGATGCGTGAGCGCCGAACCGAGCGCGCGCGGATGCGGCGTGAACGCGATCATCCCGTCGCGCGTCACGCGCAGGCTTTCCTTTTCGATGCCGCGCAGGCCGTCGGGCAGATGCTGCCGCGTCGGGCCCGAGCTCAGTGCTTCGAGGCGATTCAGCAGCAGTTCGGACTGGCGGTGAGTCATGGTGTTCGACATGGAGACGCAAGTGCGTGACGGCCGCGCGCAGAACGCCGCGCGCGGCCGGCTGGATTGTTGGTCGCTTCGTTGGTAGCGGGCACTTTAACATCTCGCCGAAACACGCGCTTGAGGTGGCTCCGGGCATGGTGCGCGGGCCGGAGCGGGCCGCCGGACGGGCCGGTCGCGGCGGTCGCCGCATCTGCCACCGGTTCCAGGCGGCGGCGACGAGCACGCCGGTTACGCGAATTCGTCCGACGGAACGTGACGCGCGAACGGGTGGCGGCAGGTGCAACCATGCCGCCGAACAGAGCGCGGAAAGAGGGGTAAGCGGGCATTGTCCGCCCGGCATCCTGCGGGCGACGGATGCGCGGAATTGCCGTGACGGCCAGTGTCAGGCGGATAGCCTGAGCGTGTCGCCACGACCCGCGCAACGGGTTGCATCGCGGCCGCGTCAGGTCGCACCCGGCCGCGAGCCTCGGCGATCACCCGCCGCGCGCGCCGCCCGCCCGGTCGGCCACTTCGTTCCACAAATGCAGCGCCGCGTACGCGCGCCACGGCCGCCAGCCTTCAGTGCGGTGCTTCTGGGTCGCGAGCCGGTCGAGCGCCGGATCGCGCGCGGCGATCGACTGCATCAGCACGAGGTCGGAGGCCGGCCATGCGTCCGGATCGCGCCATGCGCGCATCGCGATGTATTCGACGGTCCACGGGCCGATGCCGGGCAGATCGAGCCACGCGCTGCGCAGCGTCGCGAGATCGGCGTGCTCGCGATCGACCGGCACGTCGCCGGCCGCCACCGCGCGTGCCACGCCGGTCAGTGCCGCCACCCGCTTGCCGGGCATCCCGATCTTGTCGAGATCGCAGGCGGCCAGCGCGTCGGGCGTCGGGAAACGCCACGCGGGCATGCCGTCGTCTTCATGAACCACACGCTCGCCGGCGCGTTCGACGAGCCGGCCGACGATCGTCGTCGCGGCCTTCACGCTCACCTGCTGGCCGACGATCGCGCGCACGGCCAGCTCGAACCCCGACCATGCGCCCGGCACGCGCAGCCCCGGCGCGGCCTCGATGAGCGGCGCGAACCACGGATCGCGCGCCAGCCCGCTGCCGATGGCGGCCGGATCGGCGCCGACGTCGAACATCGTCGCGACGCGCGCGGCGAACGCATCATCGACATGACGCGCAACCGCGCCTTCGACCGTCGCAACCAGGCAATGCTTGCGCGGATGTTTCGCGACCGTGAGCCGGCCGGCGTCGCCGTGCAGGTCGACGATGCGGCGGTACACGCCGTCCGCCACCTGCTCGACGCCCGGAATCGCGCGCCCGCTGAAGAAGCGCAGCACGCGCGCCCAGTCGTAAGGCGCATTGAAGCGCAGCTCCATTTGCGCGGACGGCGGCACCTGGCCGCCGTTCACGATGGACGTAATCGTTGTTTTTGCGATGCTCAAACTGCGCTGCCCTCCGCAACGGATTCGGTTTCATCGTCATGCACATGCCGCGCCTCGGACGCGAGCAGCGTCGCCTTGCGGCGCACGCCCCAACGATACCCGGAAAGCGCGCCGCCCTTCTGTACGACGCGATGGCACGGGATGGCGAGCGCGACCGGGTTCGACGCGCACGCGGATGCGACGGCGCGCACCGCACGCGGGGAGCCCAGCGCCTCGGCGATCTCCGAGTAGCTGCGCGTTTCGCCGTACGGAATATGCGTCAGCGCTTCCCATACGCGCTGCTGGAATGCGGTCGGCGCGATGTCGAGCGGCAGGTCGAATGCGTGCCGCGTGCCGTCCAGGTACGCGCGGATCTGCGCGACGAACGGCGCGAGCCGTGCCGACGCTTCGACCAGCTCGGCGCGCGCGAACGCGTCCTTCAGCTCGCCGACGAGCGCGGCCGGTTCGTCGCCGAACGCGATCCGGCAGATGCCCTGTTCGGTCGCGGCGACGAGCACCGTGCCGAGCGACGTCGATGCGGTCGCAAAATCGATCCGGAGACCCGCACCCTGGCGGCGGAACGCCGACGGCGCCATCCCAAGCTCGCGCGGCACCGACGCATAGAGGCGCGACGGCGAGTTGAAGCCCGCGTCGACGGCCGCCTGCGTGACCGGCTGCCCGCTTTGCAGCGCCTGCCGCAGCGCAGCGCCGCGCTGCGCGGCTTGGTACTGCCGCGGCGACACGCCGACCACGCGCTTGAAGAGCCGCTGAAGGTGAAACGGGCTCACGTGCACGGCATCGCTCAGTTGCTGCAGCGTGAGCCGCTCGGCGTGCGCGTCGAGCACCGCGCATGCGCGGTTGACGATCTCGAGTTCGCGCGGCAGCCCTTCCGGCTGGCAACGCTTGCAGGGCCGGAAGCCGGCTGCACGCGCGGTGGCCGTATCGGCAAAGAAGGACACATTCTCGCGGCGCGGCAGCCGCGACGCGCAGGTCGGGCGGCAGAACACGCCGGTCGTGCTCACGGCATAGAAGAACGCGCCGTCCGCATGCGGATCGCGCTCGGTGACGGCGCCCCAGCGGGCATCATCGGTCGGATAGGCGGTTTTCATCTGAACCTCGCACTCTCTAGTGTAGATGGTGCCTACTCTAGACATCGGCACATGCCGTCGCGCCCTGAATCTTGCTCTGTGATTCGCCCTAGAAAATCGGGGGCGCATCGATTAGGAATAAATCCGACAAAACGCGCGCGCCGGCTGCTCCAGCGCGGTTTTCGTCATCGTCCCGTCACCATTTTGCTGCACTGCGGATGCGACAAATCGCCGTCCTGACGTTTTTTTGCATTCGGAATATTGCGTCGCACCATCGCCGTGTGTATAGTTGGAACTGTCTCCTCCATGTCTCCTCCTGATATGGATTAAGCCCGTTCCGCTCTGCGTGAACGGGCTTTTTTTCGTCCGTCGATTGTGCCGCGTTCCGGCCGGCGGCGCAGGCACGATGCGTCTACACTCGATGCTCGTGGATTGCGAAGGAGAGCCTGCCCATGAAACCGACCATCCGCGCGATCGATCACATCGTGCTGCGCGTGACCGACATGGCCGCGATGACGCGCTTTTACTGCGACGCCGTCGGCTGCCATGTGGAGAAGGAACAGCCCGATCTGGGCCTCGTGCAGTTGCGCGCCGGCGACGCGCTGATCGACCTGTTGTCGGTCGGCGGCCCGATCGACCGCCCCGACAGCGGCCCGCCCGGCACGGGACGCAATCTCGATCACCTGTGCCTGCGCGTCGAGCCGTTCGATCCCGACGCCTTGACTGCCCATTTCGCCGCGCATGGCGCACGGCCGGGCGCGCCCGCGGAACGCTACGGCGCCGGCGGCTATGGGCCGTCGATCTACCTGTTCGACCCGGAAGGCAACATGCTCGAATTCAAGGGGCCGCCGGCCGCGATCGGCTGAACGCGGCGGCCGTCGCGCGGGCCGTCACGCGTCCGCGCGCGCCTTCAGCACCGACCATTCGACCGCTACCGGATCGTGGTCGGCGCTCGAGATCCACGCGGTGCCGTCCTGCACCGTGCACTGCAGGCGCATCGTGCGCTCCGCGAGTTTCCCGAGCGCGGCAGCGACGCCGTCGTTCAGCGACAGCACCTGCACGTTGCGCAGCCGCTCGACCTTGCTGCGCACGCCCTGCCACCAGATATCCGACGTCTTGCCGCCGTATGCGATCACCGTGACCTGCCCGGCGCGGCCGGACGCCTTCGAGATGCGCCGCTCGTCGGGCTGGCCGGCTTCGATCCAGACGTCGATCGCGCCCGTCAGGTCCTTCTGCCACAGATCGGGCTCGTCGACGTCCGACAGCCCCTTGCAGAATTCGAGCCGCTCGTGCGCAAACAGCGCGAATGCGACGATGCGCACCATCATCCGGTCGTCGGTTTCCGACGGATGGCGCGCCACCGTCAGCGCGTGATCGGCGTAGTAATGCCGATCCATGTCGGCGATTTGCAGTTCGGCTTTGTAGATCGTGGATTTCAGCGCCATGCGGATGCGGCCCGGGCGGGCATTCGGTTCGGTCGGGCCGTGATGATACCGAATGCGCGCCGTCCGGCGCGTGTCACACGCGTTTCACAGCGCAACGGCCCGGCATGAGCCGGGCCGTGTTCGGTTCGCGCCGCCGGCTCATCGGGCCGGCGCGCTCGCGCGTCGTGCGACTGCGCGGTGAATGGACGGTTATTGCTTGACGAAGCGCGAATCGGTCCAGAGACCCTGCTGGTCGCTGTTGTCGGCGCTGACGAACTGCACGTCACCCTGGTCGACCGACACCACGCGGAAGCGCTGGCCTTCCGGCACCGACAGGCAACGGAAGTCGTCGAAGTATTGCTGCTTCGCCTGCGACTTGCCGTCACGCTCGTGACTCAGTACGGAGTCCAGATTGTCTTTCGACAGGCAGCCCCATGCGTTCTTCGTCAACTGGATTTCCTGCGTCGGCTTGACGGCCGAATCGCCGCCGGCCTGGGCAATCGACACCGCGCAAAATGCGCCGACGAGGGCAAAAAGGATACCGGTACGCTTCATCATGTTCTGTCTCCAGGCTTGCGGGCACCAGGCTTGGGTTAGCTATGTGCTTAAAGGTGATCGTCAACCCACATTTTTCACTTTAGAAGACCGGCAAGCGATAGCAAGCACATTTGTTGTGCGACCGCAATAGCGGCGGATTGTCGCACCCCGTGCGCAGCCCGTTTTTCGCACCATGCGCAGGCGGGACAACGCGCGCCTCCCGTCAGACAGGCCCGCACCGCCGGGCGGAGAGCGTTGCGCAGCAAGACTTTCAGCAAAGTTACAATGCGGCGATTGAACGGTTTGGATAATCCATTTCGCTATCCGGATCATTTTGATGCGCCGCACATAAAGTCATCCGAAACGATTCGACTTTACCGCAACGCGGAATCGCATTTACCTGATACAAGAAAAATGCCAGGTATAAGCGAATCCGTATTTATCCGTACTTCTCCGCATGCATTCAGCGCCGCGGAAGCCCCACCGCAAGCGCCTTTCGTCAGCGTGTTTACCCTGCTTTATTTGGGCTGGATTGCTGACGCTCGAAATAATCGCGCTGAAAGATGCACATGCGATAAGCGTTGTGATACGCGCCGTTTCCGAAAAATTCTTCCTTCAATTCGGCCTCGTGCTGGAATCCGCATTTCTCGTACACGTGAATCGCCGCCGCATTCGACGTATCGACGATCAGGTACAGCTTGCGCATGTTCAGCACCTTGAACGCGTATTCGATCGCGAGGCGCGTCGCCTGCCCTGCATAGCCGCGCCCCTGGCATTGCGGCGCGATGATGATCTGGAACTCGCCGCGGCGATGGATGTAGTCGAGCTCGATCAGCTCGACGAGGCCCACCAGTTCGCCTTGCGCGTCGACCGAGACGAAACGGCGCTCGCGCTGGTCGTGCACGTGGCGGTCGTACAGTTGTGACAGTTCCGAGAAGGTTTCGTACGGCTCCTCGAACCAGTAGCGCATGATCTTTGCGTCGTTGTTCAGCTCGTGGACGAAGCGCAGGTCCTGGCGCTCCAGCGGCCGCAGCGCGAGCGTGTTGGTATCGTTCTGGAGTTGCATGTTCATGTCCTCTTTTGATGCCCGCGCACATGCGGCAAGGCCGCGTCCGGGCCTGTTTCGCACTGTAAGAAATTGAACGCGGGCGAAGTTCAGAGCCTAGAATGGGAGCAAGGGTTCCTGCCGCTGCGAGGAGGCTATCGTGTTCGAGCAAGTCATACTCGGAATTTTCCTCGTGCTGCCGCTCGTGATCGTAGCGGCGCTGTTTTCCGACGAACTTTGGCAGGAACATCGGCGTCAGCATCCTCGCGACGAAAACGCACCGCACATCGACTGGAAGCATCCGTGGCGCCGCGTGCGACGCGAGCATTGAGTCGATCGCCGTTCATCCGCAGGGCGCGCCGGCCCGGCCGCCCTGGCATGTGAACGCCTGATGCGCCCGGTAAAGCACCAGAATTCCGCCTCGATCCGAATACCGCTCAACCCGCTCACTCCGCGAGACACCGCCGTGAACGACCAGCCCGCCCAGCCTCCGCACGACATTCCCAACGAAACGATCGACCTGCAGATCGCCGACGTGCTGGCGGCCGTCCACTACCCGGCCAACAAGGATGCGATCGTCGATGCCGCGCGCGACGCCGGCGCCAGCAACGAAGTGCTGTCGATGCTCGACGGCCTGCCCGAACAGGACTACGCGGACGTCAATGCCGTCACGCACTGGGTCGCCGGCAACTTCGGTCCCGGCCTCGGGGTTTGAGCGCACGCCCATAACGCGATAGGATCAGGCCGCACCGGTCGCGCAGCGGCCGGCTGCCTGTCGCCCGGCGCAAGACCGGGCGTTTCCGCCTACGTGCCCGGGGAACTCCATGGAAGGCATCCTGATCCAGCACACGACACGCCGCCAGCTCTGGTTCGGCGCACTGACGGCACTCGTCATCGTGCTCGCGCTCGGGATTGCCGCGCCACACGCGAACGTTGTGCTGCCGGCCGTCGAGCCGTTCATGCCGATGTGTGCGCTCACCGTGTTCACCACCGCGAGCATCGCGGCGTTCTTTCTCGGCGCGCAGTTCACCGTGACGCGCCAGCCGGTGCTCGGCGCGCTCGGCGGCGCCTACGCGTTCACCGCGCTCGCCGTCGCATTGCAGCTGCTCACCTTTCCCGGCGTGTTCGCGCCGCACGGGCTGTTCGGCGCGCAACCGCAAAGCGCCGCGTGGATGTGGATCTTCTGGCATGCCGGCTTCCCGGGTTTCGTGATGGTCGCGCTGCTCGCGCGCGAGCGGCTGGCGCGCGCACCGATCGGCGCGCAGCAGACACGCTCGTGGACGGTCGTGCTGATCGGCGGGCCGGCTGTCGTCGCCGGGCTGCTGTGCCTGTTCGCGCTGAATGTGTCGCTGCCGCCCGCGTTTCATCCGCCGGGCGACGCGGCCGTGCTGCCCGTCAACGCCGTCGCGCTGGTCGTGTGGCTGCTCAATGCGTTGGCGCTCGTGGCCGTGCTGGCCACCGGCCGGCTGCGCACGACGCTCGACCTGTGGCTCGCGATCGCGGTACTCGCGTGCCTCACCGACACGACGCTGAACCTGATGAGCACCAATCGCTTCACGGTCGGCTGGTATCTCGCGCGGATCTTCAGCATGTTCACGCCGGGCGTGCTCGTGTGCGTGCTCGCGTGGGAAGTGACGATGCTGTACCAGCGGCTGTTCGAGGCGCATGCGACATTGATCCGCTCGTCCGCGCGCGACGGCCTGACGGGCGCGTTCAACCGCATGCACTTCAACGATCATTTCCACACGCTGTTCCTGCAGGCGCGACGGCAAGGCGAACCGCTGTCGCTGCTGATGGTCGACGTCGACCGCTTCAAGGCCTACAACGACGCGTTCGGTCACGTGAAGGGCGACGCGTGCCTGATCGCGGTCGCGAATGCGCTAGCCGGCGCAGTACGGCGGCCGGCGGACATCGTCGCGCGTTACGGCGGCGAGGAGTTCGCGATTGTGCTGCCGAACACGGGCGCGCGCGGTGCGCGGGTGGTGGCCGAGGAAGCACGCGAAGCGGTGCTGCGGCTCGATCTCGCGATGCCGGCTGCGCCGGCCGGGCGCGTGAGCGTAAGCGTCGGCTGCGCGACCGTGTCGGCCGACGATCTGTCGACGCCCGATGCGTTGATCGAAGCCGCCGATGCCGCGCTGTATCGTGCGAAGGATACGGGGCGAAACAGGGTCGTCACCGCCTGAAAACGTCTGCGGTTTGCGTATTTGTTACGGTCATTGTGACCGGAATAATCCGCCGTTACGGATTGCGGAACAGGGAAACGATCGCTTACAGCCGGTGTTGCGCGCGCTCGCTATGCTGGGTTCCATATTGAACCCACGCAGGTGAACACGATGAAGAAGACCCTTTTGCTGATTGCCGGAGTCGCCGTGCTGTTGAGCGGCTGTATCGTGGTGCCCGATGGTGGCGGGTATTACGGTGGTGGCGGGTATTACCATCACCGTCATTGGGATTGAGGCGGGTGAGGGTCCGGACGGGTCGATCGGCATGCTTGCCCATGCAGGATCGACGCTCCGGACCGCGACGCAATCAGGCCCGCGCGGTCGGCTCGGCATGTTCGCTACATTCATCTGATACGCTGTCGATCGAATTTGCATAGACCGTCGCCCAACCGGCGCCCCTCCCTTGGCGTGACGTGCTTGCGAAGCATACGCGCCCAACGTGACCTGCTAGGGGAGCCGCGCCATCATCCGGTCAAGAAAAGTCGGTGGCAAACTGATTTCGCCGAATGTTTCGCCAAATTCGAGCCCTTGAGGATACATCAATGCCTCCTTCGCCCAATGAAGCTCAACGGGTATGCCAGACCCGTCCCGATACGTTCGCTCGGCGACGAGGCGCTCCCCCTCCCTGTCATAAAGTCTGAGAACGACCGTATCTCCAAAATAACAGTATCGTGCCCAATAGCCTCCGTGCGGGGAACGCTCAATCTTTTGTTCGCTTGAATCGCAAATTGCGCGCAGTTGCACATCCTTCCAGTAGCTCCAGCTAAACCCGAGGACAGTGACGACGGCAGCCGAAACGAATGTGCGCCGAATTAAAATCCAAACCTCCCCCGCAATAGCATCAGCCCAACTTCTTGAGCCAGATAAGAAAGCGTTCAGCAACCTCACTGCCGACGCGAGCACGACAACGGGCAATACTATCGCCAGGAGGACTATCATTAACAACATGCCAGAATCGTTAATATAAATATTCATGCGAACCGAAGCTTGATGGGTTCCCGCAACGTTACATAGCGGTAATCCGAAAAAACAACAAAATCGCCGCCTCGATGATGACGCTGCTGCCACTCGCGAAATGAGCCATTCCGGACCGGGTAATAGACATTCCCCGAGACTCGCGTATCATCGACCGCAACGGGATATTCTGCCCTTGGAATACCCGCTGCGCCGGCCACCGTTGAGGCCAGCACAATGACAGCTAACGCTCGCCCCGCCACCTTGCCAAGAAAAATATAAAGTCGCAACTCCTTTGAGTATCAGCACGCCTATCGACGGCCTCACGATCCCGGTGCGCTTAGACGGCCAAGAAAGTCCCAAGAATATCTTCCCCCAAACCTAGTCACATCAATAACATTTCGAACTAGTCCGATTGATTTTACGGGCGTGATCACGCTAGCGTAACAGGCATCGCGCGTACCGCCCAACATCACCGGATCTAAAATATAAATGCCATCAAACAAGGAAAAAATTCCCTATTTCACGATAAATAAAATTTTTTGGAAGTGGAAGCTCCATGACGGTGCCGATGGATGCAAGATTGTTCCAAACTTCTCGTTATCCATGGATAAACCGGCGCCACCGCTTCCGATGCAACAAAAATCGAACGCAATTGAACCCAAACATTCCTCCGCCATGCCCAAGCGCGACTCGCTTGACAAAATGGTTGATGACTTGGAAAGGGCCGGCAAGGCTCTGGCGCGCTTTCAAGCTTGGCTAAATGCCTCTCCCCCTCCCAAGCCCGCCATCGTGAAACTAAAAAAGGACGATTCCGTACCAGCGTTCGATATTCAAGAGATTCCCGCAGCAATGCGCAAAATATACCTCCCGACATCTGCCAAACTTATGGAGCGATGGTTCTCTGGAAAATTAAATTATTCACGGACTTCTTCGGATGAGTCATTAGAAATCAATCAAGATGGAAAACCATACCCATCCGACATGTATGACATGTCCACCGTTAAATTGGATTGGATTCTGCGCTTCCCTCGAGCGAAGCTGCAATTCGACCACCTCATTAATGAAATGATTCGCTCACCGAAATCCAGAATCCAGCTTTACAAACTACTGATCCCGCATAAAGACTGCGCAGCGCGACTCTACACCGACGACATCTGTGCCAATGATCTTCGCGATTTGCACCGAAGATTCCAATTTCAACTCTCAAAAGTAGACAGCACGTTTGGTCAGAAAATTGAAACTCAACTAGATGCACAGCTTCGCAACAATGGTGTGCCTGACGACCTATCCGGAGCACTCGGATCCTTCAATATCTATGCGGCACTCGGAAGTGCACGCTTCTCGTGGGACGTGGATTCACACAGAACAATAGCTGAAGTGACCGGAGTGTGGGTATATGTGAAAGACAACTATACATTCACTGACAAATCTAATGAGCGATCCCAATACTTAGGGCATTGGAGTAGTGACGGCGTTATCATTGTTCCATATAGTGCAATCTCTGCATTCTCGAACTCCGAGCATATCCCATATGTCAAATACGCTGTCGCCAGAGGCGATTCACTCATCAAAGGGAACGTCTACTATCCAGTAGAAAACATCGATTTTAGAAAATGGGCTGAGATACATGACAGAGGTGGTGACTTTATCATCTACTCTGACAAAAAATTCATCCCAATCTCCCCTCCTATAGAAATTTCGCTATGATCAAATTCAACAATAAACCATGACGATTTCTTTGAAAATTACTTACACACTGCTCATCATGGCACTGATTGGCACCTTCGCCTTTGACCGAACGCCTCGAGGGGAAGAGTGTAGAACGTCGACATCTCCGGATGGGATGTATCTTGCCGACCTGTGCCTTTTAGCTTGGGTTCCGGGTGGAGATTCGCGGTATGTTGGTCGCGTATACATCGCACAAACCGGAAGATTAATAGCCCAGCACACATTCAGCACACCGATTCCCGAAATTTCCTGGAATAGTTATATTGAGGCCTACGTGTCCTTTTCAAAAGGTGACGGCGGAGATGATTCCGTATATATATCGCTGCCGCCATCGTTTATCGATCGGATGCTAGCGGCCCGTCCGCATCTGTAAAACCACAGTGTCAATCTGATTGGCAGTCGTCACGCGGATGCAGGCACGTTCTATTGCCGGGAGATGGCTGTGCCATTCCCGGCCTGCAATCCTTTTCCGATACAGAACCTAGCAAATTCGCACACAGCCTTTACTGGCAAGGCACTTAGAAATAGTACCGTGATTTGTGTACCGTCTTGTGTACCTAAAACACCAAGCATCCAAGTTATCCACAGGGCACTCGATATCGCGCGATTGAGTGCTTGCGCTACAGCTTGACCTGCTCGAACCGCCCTTTTCCGGAGAAGCTGTAGGGGACCTTGAACGCGGCGCCGCCTTGCATCCCCTCTGACTGTTCAATGATCCTCGGCCACCAGCGCACGATGTTGTGGGATATGTCCCAGAAAGTGCGCTTCGACCAACTCTTGTCCAAAAAGAAAACGATCAGCCCGGCCCGACTCAGTACTTCGCGCTCCAATCCCTTGTTCAGCCTGTCATGAGTGATCACCGACCAGCAGCCTTCTGTCGATAACGACTTGATCCAGTCCTCGTCCTTGCAGTCCTGCTCGAATTTCTCACGCAAATGCATCACGAGGTGTCCGCGAGGTTCGCTCAATGCGTGGAGGGCCCTTGCCAGGGCAGGAGGAAGGTTGTTGTCGACGAAGAACTTCACGCAGCAAGACTTTCTTCGAAGGCGATGGCCGCATCTACTGCGGCGACGGGCACTTCATAGAGTCTTGCTACAAGGTTCTTGTCACCCTCCACGTTGAACGCCTCGGACAGGATCGATGTCCTGACAGAACCGTGCGTGACAATGGGCTTGCCGAACGCGATCGCAGGGTCTAGCACAATCGCCTTGCTGCGCGGAGACGGGTACCACCGGGAAGCCAACCGGTCTGCGCCGAACTCGATACCGGTGCGTAGCGATGGCTCAATGATCTTCCGGAACGCGTACTGCTGTTTCACCAGATCTAGCAGCTCGGTTTCCCCGGTTTCCTCGATGGCCGATGCAAAAATCGTTCTGCCATCCGTGCGGAACTGCTGTGAGGTGAACGGGTAATCCGTGTTGAAAAGCTCGCGTGCACGCTGGCTCGCGACGCGAATCGTCTGCAGGCTGACACCGTGCTCGCGGAACGCATGTACGAACCGAACTTCCAGGAGGTCGTGAAAACTGATGCCGTCGAGGTCATCGCCGGCAAGTGCCGTTTCCCAGAGCGGGTCAACGGAAATCGATTCGTGCTTCTTGTCCCGGTAGGAATATCCATCCAGCCAGCGGCGTAGGTCCCTGACCGGTATTTTCGTCAGCAGAGCCGCCTCATGGAAGGTGTACAGGCCGATGCCAGTAAGCTGCATAACCCCTCCCCCCAAAAAAGTTGACTCGCCGGGAGATACCCGGTCCCTAAGCGATCCAATTCTACCTAAATTCGCCGACCGCTCTCCTGCCGCACAACCAGCATCGCTCGCTCCGGCCATCGCGCGAGCGTACCGACGCATCGCCAAAGGCAGAGGATCACCTTGCCGCCTCCAAAGCCTGACAGGCTGCCTGCAAAGCAGCAGTCTCTTCGGCGAACGCGCTCGCAATTACAACCCGCTCTGCCCGGTGAAATGCCCCAACAATCTCATCAGAGGCGAGCATTCCTGCGATCTTTCGCATGGCTTCAATCGCGGCACTTACCTGTCGCACGGCGTCGGCCGAATCAACCTCGTGTAGCGGAATCTTGCAGAGCGCATCGAATGCGAACCGGACTTTCTGGAGGTCGAGTGATGCGAACAAATCGAATTGCTCGAAACCTTCCGGAACCTCCAAGCGTTGCGTCACCGACTGCACCGCAAGCTCAACGACTGCGTGTATCGCCCTAAGCCGACTTCTCCGCTGGAGCCCCGCCTGGTAGTGCAACAGACCGGCGCCAGCAATGACAGCCGCAATCGTCCCACCGGCCTGAACCCACGCCGCCACGTCACCGCTCGAGTTGGGCGGCCAATGCCACAATGCCACCGCCAGAACACCAGCCAAAAACGCGCCCCCGAATATCGCTCCGCCCTTAAACACGCCGCCTCCCGTCCGTCGAAGTTCTCCGGCTGACAGTATCAATGATTCGGGAAAGCTGCTTCCTCCGATGGAGCGTCTCCGGAAAAATGTGGCCTACCGTGTGCTCCATCGCCCTCGCGGATCAGCACAGTGGACATCTACTTCGACAACAACATCTTGGCCAACTTGGTCTAAGCAGAGTCGGAGGAAAGCGATCTCAGTAACGTGATACGTGAATACCAAGGCTCTCAGCGTCTCCGTACAAGCGTCGCCCTCTCATTTCTCCGCACTCGCCGCATGGGTCGAGATGATCCTTGTTCGCGTTGAACATTACTGGCGACATTCGCGGTGCGTTGCTCCGCCGTGCGCATCGGAACAGTCGCCTCAATCAAGTCCCTATCGACCGTTGGTTTGCTAGCCTGAAACCATGTAGTCAAAAGATTTATACCCATCGCTCCCACAAGCGCGGGGCATATAAGCACCCACAAACCGTTGATGCGAAGACTTTCCTCTAACGCTCCATCACTCAACCGGTGCTGCAAATGAAGCGACTTCGCAATCATTTCGAGACTTGAAAACGTTGATGCCGTTGTTGCCGCAACGATGATCAACCCTGCTCCTGCCAAGAGGGTCGTGAAACTATACGGTTTTGCTCCCTTCGCACAAACCACCACAACAACGGCTCCTATGACCGAACCGATGCCGTATGCATTGACAAGATCTGCCATGTCCACAACGTAGCACCTCCTTGATACGTCATATCGGTCACGAGCGATCTAACTTGAGTCGAACGTTCTCCACGGCCTCGCACAATCCGCGATTTACCTGTCTCGGTACTGCAACGGATCGGAAAGATAGCGATGAATCTCGCTGTTCTTCCACACCGTACACCGCGACGATAGTTGAATCGGCTGCGGTGCGCGTCCGGCCAAGCAGAGCTTTCGCCAAGTCTCCCGGCACACGCCCACGAACGGCGCGATTTGCCTCCAGCGCGAGTGGCCAACCTCTGGCAGCGTGTCGACGTGCTTATGCATGGCGCGCCTCCGGTTCGGCCAGCGCCTCACGCCCATAGACGCGCTCCACCCACGTCCCGCGCCCATCTCCATGGCCGAGCCACGTCGATACACCAGCGGCGGCCTCCCGGCGCGATACGCCGGCTGCCTTCTGCCGTTCCAGGTGTTCGGTCGCATACGCATATCGGAGGCTATGCGGCGCACGCTCGTCGGTCATACCGACCTTGCGCACGACATAGTGGTAACGCTCCATCGCCCGTTTCAGATCCGGCTTGCGTACCAGCTTCCCACCGTACTCGTTCGACAGTCCAATCGCACGCTCCACCAGCCCGGCGGCGCGCTGCCGATCCAATGGCGGGCTCCGTCGCGTCTTGCCTCCCTTCGTCCCGTGGATGATGGTCACGAAGCCATCCCCGATCGAGCTCGACAGCGCGCGCCGCCATTCGACCAGCGACTTGATGCTTTGCACCGCCTCCCTCGCACGCAACCCAAGTTCGAGTTGCAGCTCGAGCACAATCGCAATGCCAGGATCGATCGCAGCAACAGCGGCACGATACGGTTCCAGCTCGTCGCGCGTCATCGGCCGCTTCGTGCCGGCGCGGCTTGCGCCCGATAGCCCGAGGGCCGCATTGCTCATCTTGTCGGCAAACGGCCGGCGACCAATTCCTTCGAGCGCCGTTCGGATGTGCGTCATGTTGTTGATTGCCGTCCGCTTCGAGCGCCCTCGCGCCTTCATGTCGTCCGACCAGGCTATCAGATGCTTCTCTTTGAGCTGGCCAGTCGTGTGAACCTGAAAGCCCATATCCCACAGAAACCGAGCGAAACGCGCGAGCGACTTCTCCCGACCTTTGGAGGTCGAGTTTGCCTGTTTGCCACGCGCCCCGCGCGCAGCACGGCACAGGTCGGCCGTGAGAGATTTGTGCGACATGCGTACCCCGCATCCATGACGTGAGGCTCGACCCCCAGTTGTCTCCCTGTCCGCTGGACGGGGCTGCGAGAAAGCAGCCGGGAGACAACAAACGGGGGCACGAGCCTCGGCCTGGTGAGATTGGGAGCGTTCTACGCCAGCAAGCTGGCGCAGCCCGGCACGCATCAACCCGATGAGGGTCGGCACGCGGCGGGAGGACGCTTCCCCCGTTTGATCCGTGTTTTGGCTTTGCGACCGATCGGGGGCGCCAATGCCCCGACCGCGCGAATTGATGCGTACCGAGCGAGTCGACACGAGGTTCCAGGCGCCGAGGCCAAGCACGCCGCCAATCGTCACGAGAACGATTGAGACGGACGTAGCAAGGCACGGCGTTAGCGCTGGGGAGCGCACGTCACGGATTGATTGCCGCGGGAGCGGCATACGGGGATTGCACATCGCGCCTTTCGCAGGAAGCAAAAGGCGATGGAGGGCTTCACCTAGCGGCGAAGCAGTCACGGCCCATCAGGAAACGATGGACGGATTTTGGGCGTAGGCCCTACTCAGTTCATTCGGTGATCAAGTCACCGTGCTCGCAGAGCGAGCTTTCAAAACAATTGCCGATCAGTCTCGGCGCACTTCAGTCGATGCCCTTAACCCGGGCTAGGTGTGCAGCAAGATTAGCGAGGCTCGTACGGCTTGGCAACAATTTTTCAGCGATCGCTGGCTGGCGCTGAAGGATGGCAGTCGCGTCTACAGAGTGACGCACGCTACATTTCCGGATGCGCATCGGTTTGCCAGTCGATTCGCAAAGTGACGCCGCGGTCGACGACAAGACAGCACGTTGTAGTTTCGACACAAGCGGTAGTAATGTGTCGCGTCGGTCGTCGTCGTGACGATCGACGATAGGCCCATCGAGGCCACTACAACAAATCGAGCCATACGGGGTTACTCACCATGAAGTTCGTTCACGGCAGAGACATTCAGCGCGGGCTGCGCGAGATTTCACCAAGTCAGATCGCAGTCGCCTATGTCGGCATCGATTGGAAGACCTATATCGTTCCCGAAAACCTTCGGGACATCGTGCTGTCGCCGACGGTAGGCACGAACCCTGTCGCAATCGTCGAGATCGCCGATGCGATCGGCTGGGAACACGTCCATTTCCTCGACAACCTGCATGCCAAGATTTACCTCGGTGAGCGCGGCGCAGCAGTCGGCAGCTTCAACCTGACGGCCAACGGCCTGAGCGCCGAAGGCCTACAAGAAGCCGGCTTCCTCGTCGACGACGACCAGACGCTGGCCGAGTTGCGCACGCGGCTGGGCGACTACCGGCAACAGGCAACTACGGCCTATCCGACCACCGCGGCCAAGCTTTCCCGTTTGGCAGAACTGCGCACGCAGTGGGACCGCGCGATCAAGCAGGGCGTGATTCGCAACGATGCGCAGGCCACGACACTGGACGCATACCGACCAGTCTCTGCCGATGAAATTTACGTGTGCTGGGTGTCCGGCGAAATTACCTATACCGAGCAAGTTGTCTCGCACAGCACGGTCAACGACACGGTGTCGTTCCTTGAATCCGACACCGTATTACCCGACCGCTGGATTCTGTGTTGGATGCCGCGCGCCGACGGGCACCCTGACGAACGCCGCCGACCCTATTGGCTGCATATCGACGAGGTAGTTGAAGCTGGCGCGCATGAGGCGCCCTATACAAAGGTGGCGGTCGAGCGCACCGGCCGTGCCGAACTCCCTCCGCCGTTCGAGCTGACCGACGCGGCCGTGCATGCGCTGTATGCCGTGCTGAACTCGGGCGAATTCCCCGAATTCCTCGACGATCACGAAACCTGGTCAGTCGATCGTACGCTACCGCGCCTGCCTGCGCTCCTGCTGGCACTAGGCGAGGCCGCGCGGCATGCGACCTCCACCGCCGCCCACACACCCGGAGCCGCCGAGGCGCCTGACACGGCAACTGCCTCGCCCGAAGCTCTGACCCATGAATTCGGCGCGCGCATCCGTGAGGCCATGGACATTTCGCTTCAGAAGAAATACGTGAAGTCGACGATCGAAGGCCTGATGGCGACCTATCCGCCCGTCACGCTAGCCAAGCGGCTCGTGAAGCCAGGCTCCGACATCAAGAGCGGCCTGAAAAGCCTCGCGAAGCACGGTGCGCTGCACTTGTCGTTCGAAAGCATCATGCTCGAACCGCGCTTCGCGCCGCTGTTCGACAAGAACGATCTCGACTGCGCGCGCTTCAACCTGCGCGAGGCCGATCCGTCCTACCAACCGCCGACGGCATAGCACGACGGGGCCGGTTCATACAGCCGGCCCCAGCCAACACTAATTCTCCTGCTCCCTCCAGGAATTCCCCTCTCTCTCGCGGACAACCAGTGAGCATTGCGCTTCAGGGAAGCGTGTACCCTTTAGGCGCGCCCTACTTGGAGAACAATCATGTTCTACCGAAACATCGATGGCTACGACGTGTACCTCTATGTCGAAGTAAAGAACCACGGGTTCGCCGGCATAAACGGCCGGCCAGAGATCTTCGGCTTTCGGATCACGGCTGTTCCGACGGGGTTGCCGGAAAACTCACTCGAAGCGCAGCGGAAAACGTGCGAGCCAGAGGAAGGGTACCGACGACACGATCTCGCCTTTGCCATTGCCGTGGAGGTTGCCGGTCAGTTCGTGTTGTCGTTACCACAGGTTCGACGATAGCCACCGCTAGATCAGTGCCCCTCAAACATCGCCAAGATGTCTTCCTCGATCCATTCGAGGCGCGTGTTTATCGTGTAGATACCCACGAAGAGCCCGCGAGTGCCATAGCCGCGCGGTGCCGGATATGGGTACGTCAGCAGCATTCCGCGATGCAGGCGAAATCGTGAATAGGAAGCGCGACGAGTGCTTGAACAGATCGGTCGATTCTGGCCACTCATGCATCGACATCGCACTCGCGCCGCCATCACAAACACACCCCAAACTAACGCGGCCAGTATTTCGTTCAGCATACGCTGCCCCCCCTAGAAACGATCGTCGTTCGCCGCAGCTTGCACCTCGAATCGCCGCATTTGCCACCCGCGGATTTGCACAAGCGCTCGCGCCCATTGCGCAGGGGAAAGGAGACGCCAACCGGGTTCAGGACACGGCCAGAGACGCTTTACTCGAAAGGCGGTAATGTCGGCCCAGTTTGGATTGGACGGATTTGCCGTCGATGCTGGCGTGTAGAGCGCTACGTAGGCCGGAACACCCGCGAGACGGGCAAGGTGTTGCATGACGCCTGCCGGCTTGTCCTGACCGATGTCGCGGGCCACCTCGACAAGGGCAAGCGGGATCTTTCCGTTGTTGTCATATTCCGTAAACAGCACCGAATCCAGATCGACCATCGTTAGCGATTCAGCGTGGCTTGCGGGCAAAAAGCGTCCGATCGACGGTGCACGATGCCAAGCGCCATACGCTCGGTCGCGAGTTTCATATTGTTCGAGTCTCATGGGAGGCTCCCAAGAAAAAGGCGCGGAGCAACGCAGCCATCCGCAAAACCTTCGGGCAATGTTGCGGTGTCATTGCCTCTCAGTCGCAACGGGAAGGTAGATTGTCGTCGCAAGGGATCTGCGTTAATGCCTTCTGAGCGGCCTGCTCGAGAATGCGCTTCTCCCGCTGGGTGACCGCGGTGTAAAGCGTGCTGACGGCGAGGCAAAGCTGCGCTACGACATCTTTCATTTCTTCGATGTCCCGAAGCTCGCCTCCGTACATTCCGGCCTCCGCTACTTCACGCGCCTCCTGCTGCGCCTTGAGTTCACGGAGCTTGTCGTAGTCGTAAATGCCATAGACTGACTTAACCCCGTGCTCGTCAGCCCATCGCCTCAGGATCGAGAATTCGTTGCGCCGCTCCGATCGCTCGCGATGAAGCATCGGAATGCCACGCGGGGTCGGCCCGCGCCGCCGCGCGTTCAATACAGGCGGTCGATCAAAGGCCGGATGCTTCAGGACCAGTGCGTCATTCATGGCTCAACTCCCCCGCATTACGCGCAGTCCACACGAGATCCTGGAGACTAGTAGCTAGGTCGTCCATGTCGCACCGCAGGTCAATCAGTGTGTTACGCACCGGTAGTGCGCCCGGCTTGTCCTCGTCCAACGCCTCAACCATGAAAGCGAGCACGTTGTGCAGTTTCCAAGCAAGACTTGATTTGTCGCTTATGAGCTTTTCCAGACGCTGCAGGACGACATCGTCTGTCGCGATAGAATTGGCAGTAGCCATGGTGCGTACCTCCTGATAGGTCGCATTGTGGTCAGGCAGTCTTGGTGCGCCAACACCTTGACTGCCGCTCGCCCGAAACCGTCAGGCAACGGTCATGCAATCTATGCGGCCGTGCCACCGAAGCTGCCGATCACGACCTTCCTATCTCCACTGACCTGGGCATCGACAAATTCGGCCCATAGCTGGAGGATCTTCCGACGCTCGTCGGCGTATTCAGCGCGGTTGTACACGCCCTTGATGCCCTTGATCGAATGCGCGAGCGCCTTCTCGATCGCGTCCGACGACATGCCCATCTCATGCAGGTGCGTCGATGCAGTACGGCGGAAGTCGTGCAGGACGAAGTGTTGAACATCGAGACTGAGCGAGCGCACCGCCTGATTGAGCGTGCTCTTGGCGATCGGTTGGTCACCGCGGCCGCGCGTCGACGGAAATACGTGCTCGTGATTGCCCGTCTGCTCGTACAGCTCGCGGAGCATCGCAACGGCCTGCGAGGACAGGTAGACCCAATGCTCCTTGTCCTTCTTCATCCGGTCGGCAGGAATACGCCAGATGCCGGCGTCGAGATCGAACTCCGACCACCGCGCCTCGATCAGCTCGGACTTCCGAACCATCGTCAGGATCAGGAGGTGAATCGCCAGCTTGAGCGCGCGTCGAATGTCTGAGGCATAGACGGCGCGCAACACGGTGCCAATCTCGTCAGGGGAGAGGACTCGCGTGCGGCTGTCCTGGGTGGCGACGAAGCGCGCGACGACGGCATGGGCCGGATTCGTCTGAGCAAGCTGGCGCGCGATCGCGTATTCGAACAGGCGTTTGATGACGTTCCGGGTCGAGAGCGCCATCTTGGGCGCGCCGCGGGCCTTGATCCGGTCACAGATTGCCAGCACGTCGCCAGGCGTCACGTCCGGCAGCGGCTTGTTGCCGATCGCCGGATAGATGTCCTTCTCGAGCGCGCGCTTGATCGTCCGAGCGTACTCAGGCGACATTCCAGCGATCTGGGTTGTGTACCAATCGTCGCCGAACTCCCGAACCGTATCGAAGCGCTTCACGGCGCCGCGATCCTTCTTGGCGTCAGCGATAGGAGAAACGCCTTTGGCGACGATCTCGGCGTATCGGCGGGCCTTCTCGCGCGCCTCCTGCAACGTGACCGCGGGGTAGTCCCCGATCGTCACCATCGGCTGTCGTTCGCCGTGCAGTGTGTACCGGTAGCGCCAGACCTTCGAACCCGACGTCATGACCTCCAGCACGAGGCCGCCACCGTCCGAGATGCGGTAGCGCGCCGCCCTCGGCTTCAGCGCCTTGATGCGGGTGTCATTCAGCGGGACGACGGTTTTCGGCATGGTTGGTACACATCGATTGGGACACAACGTCCATGTGTACCTAAATGTGTACCATCAAAGGCTGGATGTCAATAGACAACCTTGGGCAACGCTATGCGACCAATCCTAGTATTCACAAGGGTTTCAGCGGGGAGGATAGACGACCTTGGACAACCTTGGGCGACTGGTTATTTTCCGATACAAAACCTGCTGAAAATCACCCCCAGCAGATCATCCGAAGTGAACTCCCCGGTAATCGAATTCAGTTGTTCCTGCGCGAGCCGCAGTTCCTCGGCAAACAGATCGAGTGACTGCGCGCGCTGCTCCGCATGATCCGCCGCCTGGGCCAAATGCTCCTGCGCGGCCCGCAGCGCGATCAAATGCCGCTCTCGCGCGAGATACACGCCTTCCGCCCCCGCCTGCCACCCCGCGATCCGCAGCAGCTCTGCACGCAGCATGTCGATCCCGTCGCCGCGCTTTGCCGACAGATGCACCTCGGTCAAATCACCTTCCGCCGCCGGATGCTCGACGCACGCCGCCACACCGCTCAGATCCGTCTTGTTCAGCACGCGCACCACCGGCACGCCGTCCGGAAACCGCGCAGCGATCGTCTCGTCATCCGCCGTCATCCCGTTACGCGAATCCAGCAAATGCAGCACGACATCCGCACGCTCGATCTCGCTCCACGTGCGCGCGATGCCAATCCGCTCGACCTCGTCCTCCGTCTCGCGCAGCCCGGCCGTATCGATGATGTGCAGCGGAATCCCTTCGACCTGGATCGTCTGCGCCACCTTGTCGCGCGTCGTGCCCGCGATCGGCGTGACGATCGCCAACTCCGCGCCGGCCAGCGCATTCAGCAACGACGACTTGCCGACGTTCGGCTGCCCCGCGAGCACGACCGACAGCCCTTCGCGCAACAGCGCCCCTTGCCGCGCATCACCCAGCACGTGCGCAAGCTGCGCACGAATCTTCGCGAGCTTGCCGCGCGCGTCGGCCGCCTCAAGGAAATCGATCTCTTCTTCCGGAAAATCGAGCGTCGCCTCGACCAGCATCCGCAGCGTGATTACGTCGTCGACGAGCGCATGGATCTGCCGCGAGAACGCACCATCGAGCGAACGCCCAGCCGAACGCGCGGCGGCTTCGGTACTCGCCTCGATCAGGTCGGCAACGGCCTCGGCCTGCGCGAGATCGAGCTTGTCGTTCAGGAACGCGCGCCGCGTGAATTCGCCCGGCTCCGCGAGCCGCAGCCCGAAACCGCGCCCCGCATCGAGACAGCGCTGCAGCAGCAGTTGCATCACGATCGGCCCGCCGTGCCCCTGCAGCTCGAGCACGTGCTCGCCGGTGTACGAATGCGGCGCCGGGAAGTACAACGCGATCCCGCGGTCGAGCGGCGCGCCGTGCTCGTCGAGGAACGGCACGTAGCTCGCGTGGCGCGGCGCGAGCTTCTGTCCGCACAACGCGTCGATCAGCGGCAACGCGGCCGCCTCGCCGCCGCGCCCGAACGACACGCGGACGACCCCGATGCCACCCCGGCCGGCAGCAGTGGCAATGGCGACGATCGGATCGGAATCGGTAGCGAGCATGGGAATCGGGTGAATTGGATGAATCGGGTGATCGGTGAATATGGTGCGCCCGCGCAACAGTTTGGGCATCGGAACGCCGGCATTGTAGCGTGTCGGCACACACGTCACCGGCCGCCACGCAGGATTCGGACACGCTCGAATTTATCCCGCTGGGGATAAGCCAAGTATCAGCCCAATACCATGTCGCAACCACCGTTTCGGACGAGTATGCCTGCTGGAGCGGCTCAACACTGTGGCCCTCAATTCAATAACCCACCTTGACCAAGACTGGGATTCGTCTGAACGAGATACGTTTATCCCGAATGGTTGTCTGAAACGCGGCGGTGGAATTGCACAATCTCCCCCATGCCGACATCCGAAGAAAAAGCCGCGTTCTCGGAACGCCTGAAATTCGCCCTGCGGCGCAGCCCGGAGAAGGTCACCGGTGCGACTGAGCTGGCGAATCGATTCAATCTGCGCCACCGCGGAGCGCAACCCGTGTCGCCGCAAACCGCGCACAAATGGCTGACGGGCCGCACGATCCCGACGTCGGACAAACTCGCCACGCTCGCCGAATGGCTGCGCGTCGAAGTCCACTGGCTGCATTACGGCCCGTCGCCGAGCGTGATCGAACACCCGACGCCGCAACCGCTGCCGCGCGACGAACGCTATCCGCCGACGCCCGAAACGATCGAACTCGCGTCGAAGATCGAAGCGCTGTCGCCGCATCATCGCTACCTCGTGCAGGAACTGGTCGAGCAGTTCTACGGCGACTCGGGCGACGCGAAGAAGGGCTGAACCCGCACCACTTGACCCGCAAAAAGCA
This sequence comes from Burkholderia lata, assembly GCF_902499335.1. Classification (GTDB taxonomy): domain Bacteria; phylum Pseudomonadota; class Gammaproteobacteria; order Burkholderiales; family Burkholderiaceae; genus Burkholderia; species Burkholderia lata_B. The sequence goes on from NZ_CABVQK010000011.1 coordinate 288,941, forward strand.
AAAAGCCGCATGGGCAAACCATGCGGCTTTTTTCATGCATCGCGGGGCGAACGCGCCGCCCCGCGTGTGCAACGGGCGTCAGGCCGCTTTCTTCTTGGCCCCGCCGAGCTTGCGCGTGATGTAGTACTGCTGTGCGATCGACAGTACGTTGTTCACGACGTAGTACAGCACGAGGCCGGCCGGGAAGAAGAAGAACATCACCGAGAACGCGATCGGCATGAACTTCATCATCTTCGCCTGGACGGGGTCCGGCGGCGTCGGGTTCAGGCTCGTCTGCACGTACATCGACACGGCCATCAGCACCGGCAGGATGAAGAACGGATCGCGCTGCGACAGGTCGTGAATCCACAGAACCCACGGCGCGCCGCGCATTTCGACCGACGCCAGCAGCACCCAGTACAGCGAGATGAACACCGGGATCTGGATCACGACCGGCAGGCAGCCGCCGAACGGGTTGACCTTCTCGGTCTTGTACAGCTCCATCAGCGCCGAGTTCATCTTCTGCGGATCGCTCTTGAAGCGTTCACGCAGTGCCTGCATGCGCGGCGTGATTTCCTTCATGCGCGCCATCGACTTGTAGCTCGCAGCCGACAGCGGGAAGAACACGGCCTTGATCAGCAGCGTGAGCAGCACGATCGACCAGCCCCAGTTGCCGATGTAGCTGTGGATCTTCTCGAGCAGCCAGAACAGCGGCTTCGCGATGATCGTCACCCAGCCGTAGTCCTTCACGAGTTCCAGGCCCGGCGCGATGCCTTCGAGCATGCGCTCTTCTTCCGGACCGGCGAACAGGCGTGCCTGCACGTCGGCCGACTGGCCCGGTGCGATCGCGGCAACCGGCTGCTTCACGCCGACGCGGTACAGCGTCGGATCGATCTTTTCAGCGTAGATGTCGCGCTTCACGCCCTGCTGCGGAATCCAGGCCGACGCGAAGTAGTGCTGCACCATCGCGACCCAGCCGTTGTCGGCGGAGGTCACGTAGTCGGCCTTGTTCTTGTCGAGGTCGCTGAAGTTGATCTTCTGGAAGTGCTTCGCGTCCGTGTAGACCGCCGGCCCGAGGAACGTGTGCGAGAACATCGGCGTTTCGACTGCCGTGTTGTCGCGGACGAGTTCCATGTAGACCGTCGGCGTGACAGGTGCCGTGCCGACGTTGTCGATCTTGGTGTCGACGCCGATCACGTAGCTGCCGCGCGTGAACGTGTAGGTCTTCACGACCTTCACGCCGCCCTTCACCGGCGATTCGAACGACAGCTTCAGCGTGTTCTGGTCACCCGTCATCGACGTCGAGCCCGCGTTCAGCTGCGAGTAGATGTCGTTGTGGTTCGGGAAATCGCCGCCGAGCAGGCCCGAGCGTGCGAGATACGTGTGGCCGGCCGTGTGGTCGAACAGCGTGATGTACAGGTCGGGCTGCTTGCCGTCGCCTTGCTTCTTCAGCGTCAGCTTCGCGAGCGTGCCGCCGCGCATGTCGATTTCGCCGTCATACACGTCGGTCGAGAACTTCACGAGCTGCGCCTGGGCGGCCGGTGCCGTCGTCGACGGTGCGGCGCCGGCTGCGGCAGCAGGCACTTCACCTGCGGTCGTCGTCGTCGCGCCCGTGCCCGATGCACCGCCGGCAGCGGCCGCGGGGGCCGTCTGCGTGGCACTCGGGAAGAACATCGACGGGCGTCCATGGGACCGCTGCCAGTTGTCGTACAGCATGACAGCTGACATGAAGAAGATCACCCATAGGACGGTGCGTTTGATATCCATGCGTTGTCTCAGAGTCGATGGGACCGCGCGTCGGCTTCGCCGCGAGCGCGAGTGTCGGAGTTGGGCGGCGGGACGAGGTCGATGCCGCCCGCGGAAAACGGATGGCATCGGCACACGCGCCTGACGGCGAGATACGTGCCGCGCGCGGCGCCATGATACTGGATTGCCTCGCGCGCGTAATCCGAACAGGAAGGATAAAAACGGCAACGGTTGCCGAGCATAGGGCTCACGGCAACCTTGTAGAAGCGCAGCAAGGCGATCAATACCGTTTCCATACCTTGGGCGACGCCATTCGGCGCCGCGTCAAAACCGGCCGGGCAGGCGCGAACGCCGCACCGCGGACGGATGCGTCACTCGGACGCGGGCTTCGACGCACGGCGAGCGATCTCCCGGACTGCCCTGTCGAGCAGTTCGCGGATCTCGGCCGCGCACATCGCCGCGAGCGGGGCGGAAGCCGCGCTCGGCAGCGCTTTCTTGTCGAAGCGCGTGTGCTGCCGCAGCAGCAGGTCGTAACCGGCGAATTCGGCCCGGCGCAAGCGAAACGCATCGCGCGCCAGCCGCTTCACGAGGTTACGAGTCACCGCACGCGGCGCATACTTCTTGCCGACGACGAGCCCCAAACGCGCGGGCTGACCGGTCGGCTTGCCGTAAATCACGAAGTGCGCGGAGCGCCGCCAAGGACGCAAACGAAAAACGGATGAAAATTCATCCGTTTTCAGAAGTCGCGCAGCTTTCGGGAAGGCGGCTTTCGTCTGCGACGGATTCGCACCCGGCTCGACGGCACCTTCCGCAGGACTGCGGACGGCGGACACAGCGCGCAACCTGCCTTAGATGGCGAGGCGCTTGCGGCCCTTCGCGCGGCGAGCGTTGATGACCTTGCGGCCACCTGCCGTCTTCATGCGGACACGGAAGCCATGGGTGCGCTTGCGGCGCGTCACGGACGGTTGGTAAGTACGTTTCATGATGTTCTCACTTGTTCGAGAATGTCGAAATTCAGGGGACCGCGTGCCCTAACCGGAGGCATTCGGGCGAACGCAATCGCCGGGAATACAGGATTGGTTTTCGCGGAACCCGCTATTTAAACCGTTTTTCTGTTGACGGTCAATACTTTAGGAGTCGCTCGCCTGTGCCCACCCCGAGCGATCCGGCCCCGCGCCACACACAACCGGCCTGTGGATAACTCGCTCTGTGGCCGCGTTTGGCGGTAGAATCTCGCCTTATCTCCAAGAATCCCGCACGCCGCTTCGGCTCGCGCCTGCCCCTCCACGACTGTGACGCAGGCGTCCGAGGCATGCTCGCACGACCGCTTCGGGCCTTGTTGCGCTACCGCGACAAGGGCGCCGGCGAGCCGCGCTGTGCACGCAAAAAACGACAGTTACTTGATGAACGATTTCTGGCAACACTGTTCCGCACTGCTGGAGCGCGAGCTGACGCCCCAGCAGTACGTGACGTGGATCAAACCCTTGGCCCCGGTGGCCTTCGATGCGTCGGCGAACACGCTGTCCATCGCCGCGCCGAACCGCTTCAAGCTGGACTGGGTCAAGAGCCAGTTTTCGGGACGGATCACCGATCTGGCCCGGGAATTCTGGAACACGCCGATCGAAGTCCAGTTCGTCCTCGATCCCAAGGCAGGCATGCGCAGCGCCGCTACCGGCGCAGCACCGGCCGCGCCGCGCGCGCCGCTGGCCCCGAGCGGCCCCGCCGCGACGGTGGCCGCGATCGCCGCCAACCTGGCCGCGAATGCTTCGGCTGCGCCCGCCGCGCCGGCCGCCGTGCCGATGACGCCGTCGGCGGCCGCCTCGCACCACCTGAACGCCGACGACGCCGACATCGACCTGCCGAGCCTGCCCGCGCACGAAGCGGCCGCCGGCCGTCGCACGTGGCGCCCGGGCCCGGGTGCCGCGCCCGCCGGCGGTGGCGAAGCCGATTCGATGTACGAACGCTCGAAGCTGAACCCCGTGCTCACGTTCGACAACTTCGTGACCGGTAAGGCGAACCAGCTCGCGCGCGCCGCCGCGATCCAGGTCGCGGACAACCCGGGCATCTCGTACAACCCGCTGTTCCTGTACGGCGGCGTCGGCCTCGGCAAGACCCACCTGATCCACGCGATCGGCAACCAGCTGCTGCTCGACAAGGCCGGCGCGCGGATCCGCTACATCCACGCCGAGCAATACGTGTCGGACGTGGTGAAGGCGTACCAGCGCAAGGCGTTCGACGACTTCAAGCGCTACTACCACTCGCTCGACCTGCTGCTGATCGACGATATTCAGTTCTTCTCCGGCAAGTCGCGCACGCAAGAGGAATTCTTCTACGCGTTCGAGGCGCTGGTCGCGAACAAGGCGCAGGTGATCATCACCAGCGACACGTATCCGAAGGAAATCTCGGGCATCGACGATCGCCTGATCTCGCGCTTCGACTCGGGCCTCACCGTCGCGATCGAGCCGCCCGAGCTGGAAATGCGCGTCGCGATTTTGATGCGCAAGGCGCAGTCGGAGGGCGTGAACCTGTCGGAAGACGTCGCGTTCTTCGTCGCGAAGCATCTGCGCTCGAACGTGCGTGAACTCGAAGGCGCGCTGCGCAAGATCCTCGCGTATTCGAAGTTCCACGGCCGCGAGATCTCGATCGAGCTGACCAAGGAAGCGCTGAAGGACCTGCTGACCGTGCAGAACCGGCAGATTTCGGTCGAGAACATCCAGAAGACCGTCGCCGACTTCTACAACATCAAGGTCGCCGACATGTATTCGAAGAAGCGTCCCGCGAACATCGCGCGGCCGCGGCAGATCGCGATGTATCTCGCGAAGGAACTCACGCAGAAGAGCCTGCCGGAAATCGGCGAGCTGTTTGGTGGGCGCGATCACACCACCGTGCTGCACGCGGTGCGCAAGATCGCCGACGAACGCAGCAAGGACGCGCAGCTCAATCACGAGCTGCACGTGCTGGAACAGACGCTGAAGGGCTGAGCGCGCGGCGCGCTTGATAATTCGGCCTCCGCCCCAATTTAAGGGGGGCGGTTCGGTTTTGAGGCACAATACTGGTTTGACCGCCCCGGTGGTGGCGGGCCAAGAGCCCGGCTGGCGGGGCGCTGCGAGGCTGCTGCGCTGCAGGCCGTTACTCAACGAAGGAACTCTATGCAACTGGTCAAGACCGAACGAGACACCCTCCTCAGGCCGCTGCAAACGGTCAGCGGCATCGTCGAACGCCGCCATACGTTGCCGATCCTCGCCAACCTGCTGATCACCAAGAACGGCTCGGACGTTTCGTTCCTGTCGACCGACCTGGAACTGCAGATCACCACGCGCGCCGATTTCGGCGTCGGCGGCGACCAGGTCGCGACCACCGTCGCGGCGCGCAAGCTGCTCGACATCCTGCGCGCGATGCCTGACGGCCAGGTCACGCTGTCGCTCGCCGACAAGCGCCTCACCGTTCAATCCGGCAAGAGCCGTTTCGCACTCCAGACGCTGGCGGCCGACGAGTTCCCGACCGTCGCGCAGGCGAAGGATTTCGGCGCGACCCTCACCGTCCCGCAGAAGTCGTTCCGCCAGCTGCTCGGCATGGTGCACTTCGCGATGGCGCAGCAGGACATCCGCTACTACCTGAACGGCATGCTGCTCGTCGTCGACGGCGACCAGCTGATGGCCGTGGCCACCGACGGCCACCGCCTCGCGTTCTCGTCGATGAAGCTCGAAGGCGGCACGTTCGGCCGCCAGGAAGTCATCGTGCCGCGCAAGACGATTCTCGAGCTGCAACGCCTGCTCGAAGACATCGACGACACCGTCACCATCGACATCGCGCAAACCCAGGCCAAGTTCACGTTCGGCCAGGTCGAGCTCGTGTCGAAACTCGTCGAGGGCAAGTTCCCCGACTTCCAGCGCGTGATTCCGAAAGCGCACAAGAATTCGTTCGAGATCGGCCGTGAAGAACTGCAGCGTTCGCTGCAGCGCGCGGCAATCCTGACCTCGGACAAGTTCAAGGGCGTGCGCTGCATCATCGCGCCGGGCCAGCTGAAGATCATGTCGACCAACGCCGATCAGGAAGAGGCGCAGGAAGAACTGGAAATCGCCTACCAGGGCGATACCGTCGACATCGGCTTCAACGTCACGTATCTGCTCGACGTACTCGCGAACCTGAAGGTCGACACCGTGCAGGTGAGCCTCGGCGACGCCAGCTCGAGCGCGCTGATCACGGTGCCCGAGAACGAAGAGTTCAAGTATGTCGTGATGCCGATGCGCATCTGACGCGCGCGACATCAAGACACACACCAGGGGGCGGCAAGCCCCTTTGGCGTTTTTATGGCGAACCGACAACCCGTCCCTTTGGTGCCTCACCGGTGCCTTGGACGGGCCAGGAAAACTGGAGCGGCCCGGCGTTTTCGCAAGGAAACGCACCATGCCGCCGCTTGAGTGGCCTCGCAGAACCGGAAGATATCCATGAGTGAACAGCACAATCCGCAACCCGATAACAGCAGCTACGGCGCTTCGTCGATCCAGATCCTCGAAGGTCTGGAAGCGGTGCGCAAGCGCCCCGGGATGTACATCGGCGACACGTCGGACGGCACCGGTCTGCATCACCTCGTGTTCGAGGTGCTCGACAACTCGATCGACGAAGCGTTGGCCGGGTACTGCAACGACATCCACGTGACGATTCACGCCGACAACTCGATTTCCGTGACCGACAACGGCCGCGGAATTCCGACCGACGTGAAGATGAACGACAAGCACGAGCCGAAGCGTAGCGCTGCGGAAATCGTGATGACCGAGCTGCATGCCGGCGGCAAGTTCGACCAGAACAGCTACAAGGTTTCCGGTGGCCTGCACGGCGTGGGTGTGTCGTGCGTGAACGCGCTGTCGAGCTGGCTGCGCCTCACGGTGCGCCGCGACGGCAAGAAGCGGTTCATGGAGTTCCATCGTGGCGTCGCGCAGGATCGCGTGCTTGAGACGGTGGACGGCGTGGAAGTGTCGCCGATGCTGGTGACGGGTGACACCGAGAACCGCGGCACCGAAGTGCACTTCATGGCCGATCCGACGATTTTCGGCACGGTCGAGTATCACTACGACATCCTCGCGAAGCGGATGCGCGAGCTTTCGTTCCTGAACAACGGTGTGCGGATTCGTCTCACCGACCTGCGTTCGGGCAAGGAAGACGATTTCGCGTTCGCCGGCGGTGTGAAGGGCTTCGTCGAGTACATCAACAAGACGAAGACCAACCTGCACCCGACCATTTTCTTCGCCACCGGCGAGAAGGATGGCGTGGGCGTCGAAGTCGCGATGCAGTGGAACGACAGCTACAACGAGAACGTGCTGTGCTTCACGAACAACATTCCGCAGCGCGACGGCGGCACGCACCTGACCGGCCTGCGGGCCGCGATGACGCGCGTCATCAACAAGTACATCACGGACAACGAAATCGCGAAGAAGGCGAAGGTCGAGACGACCGGCGACGACATGCGCGAAGGGCTGTCGTGCGTGCTTTCCGTGAAGGTGCCGGAGCCGAAGTTCAGCTCGCAGACGAAGGACAAGCTGGTTTCGTCGGAAGTGCGGGCGCCGGTTGAAGAAGTTGTGGCGAAGGCGCTGGAAGAATTCCTTTTGGAAACGCCGATCGACGCGAAGATCATCTGCGGGAAGATCGTCGAGGCTGCTCGGGCGCGTGATGCTGCTCGGAAGGCCCGCGAGATGACGCGCCGCAAGGGCGTGCTCGACGGCGTCGGACTGCCCGGCAAGCTCGCGGACTGCCAGGAGAAAGACCCGGCGAAGTGCGAAATCTACATCGTCGAGGGTGACTCGGCAGGTGGGTCGGCGAAGCAAGGGCGTGACCGGAAGTTCCAGGCAATCCTGCCGCTGCGCGGCAAGGTGCTGAACGTCGAGAAGGCACGCTACGACAAGCTGCTGTCGTCGGAACAGATCGTCACGCTCGTGACGGCGCTTGGCTGCGGCATCGGCAAAGAGGATTACAACCTCGACAAGCTGCGCTATCACCGCATCATCATCATGACCGACGCGGACGTCGACGGCGCGCACATCCGTACGCTGCTGCTCACGTTCCTCTATCGCCAGATGCCGGACATGATCGAGCGCGGCTATGTGTATATCGCGCAGCCGCCGCTTTACAAGATCAAGGCGGGCAAGGACGAGCGGTATCTGAAGGATGACGTGGAGCTCAACGCGCACATGCTGCGGTTGGCGCTGCAAGGGTCGGAGCTGGTGCCGGGTGAGAACGCGGCCGTGATTTCGGGTGATGCGCTTGGAGAGCTGGCGCGGTCGTATCTGCTGTCGAAGAGCGTGATCGAGCGGTTGAGCCGGTTGTATGACCCGGCCGCGCTTGAAGCGATCATGGATGGCGTGGTGATCGATCTGTCCAACGAGGCTTCGACCGAGGCTTCGGCGAAGGCGCTGCATGCTGCGTTGCATGATGAAGCGCTGAAGAACGAAGTGCGTGTCGTGCCCTCGTATGACCCGGTTCGCGAACAGCGGTCGCTGCATGTCGAGCGTACGCATCACGGCAACGTGCGGGTTTCGGTCATCGACCAGGAATTCCAGCACACGGCAGATTATCAGCAACTCGTGACCACCGCGAATACGTTCAAGGGGCTCATCGGGGAAGGTGCAGTCATCAAGCGCGGTGAGCGCAGCATGGCCGTGGCGGACTTCAAGAGCGCGATGAAGTGGCTGCTGGCGGATGCGGAGCGGAACGTTTCGAAGCAGCGGTATAAGGGGCTCGGCGAGATGAACCCCGGGCAGCTGTGGGAAACGACGATGGATCCGACCGTGCGGCGACTGCTGCGCGTGCAGATCGAAGACGCCATTGCTGCGGATGGGATCTTTACTACCCTCATGGGGGATGATGTGGAGCCGCGGCGGGCGTTTATTGAGTCGAATGCGTTGCGGGCGGGGAATATTGACGTTTAATTCCCTGTTTTCGCCGCAACCCACCGAGGAAACTTAAATGCTGGCCCACCTTTACGGTGGGCTTTTAGCTTTTTGGAAATTTTTTCTGAAAATTCGCCGCGCCACCAACCATGAATAATTCACCGAAGCCGGCCGAGACCGGCTCGATTCTGCACGAATCATCTATGACGCAATACTAATATATTCCACAACCACCCAGCAGAATTTAATCAACTTTCGAGACAAGTGTCCGACGCCTTTGAAGGTATTCCGGACGCGGAGTCGCTGTCGTTGGCGACGCTAACTTCTGCCCATCATACGGTTCAAGCTGGCACCGAAGCACAACATCACCACCAACTCTAACCCAATCGACTCGGACTGTGAGGTCGTCCTCAATTAGTAAGTGCCCTCTCTCAAACGCACGATCCATAATTAGAGAAAGGCAAATTCCGTTCGATGGATCAAGTCGAATATTTTGATCCTCACTCCACGGAACTATATGTGAAGCAACAAGAAAATCCTTGCTCTCAATTCCTGTAATTGCACAACGATGCCCGTAATTATCCTTGACTGCACTGGCAAATACTTTTTGCGCGCTCCCTCGTGTCTTGGTCGTAACAACTAAATCAGCAACGCAGTAATCTTGATTTTTTATTTGCTTTTTAAATACCTCAATTTCACCAGGATCTGTCTCTGCAGATTCGGCTACGGCGTCTCCTTGTGCCGCGGCGGGGTACCGTGCATTAAGCGTTTCGAGAAGTGCATTAATCGATGCCGTGAGCCCCTCTGGCAGAGATTCAGAAACTGTCCACGCATTGTGGTTCTGAGACGGATCAAAAAATAGCCCATATCCCGGCTGTCGAAGATAAGCGGCGAGTCCTCGCCCCGTATCTGCGCCGAGTTCATCGAGTGCAACAACAGGTGTATCTGACGACTCGAGCTTTGAAAGAGCATACCTGACTTCGGTGCTCGGAGCGACCCCACCGCTGGCAAACGTTCCCCATGTGTTGATGTCCGCACAGAACTGACCCACTAGAGCTGAAAATTTTCATCGAATTTTGACCCACGTGATTGAATGCCC
>NZ_CABVQK010000012.1 GCF_902499335.1 Burkholderia lata
TTTTTAAAGAGCATTCTGCGAGGAACTTCGTGTTTCTCAGCAGCGCTGCGTTTTCAGCAGCAGAGAAGCGAGATTATCAACCGTTTTTTCAAACTCGTCAACAACTTTTTTAACTACTTCGTTGCGACGACTGCGGTTTAATTTCGTGTGCGCTGAAGTCATTAAAACCGACATCAACAGCACCGCTTCCCTTTTTCTTCCCGCGCTGCGTTTCCGTTAGCGCGAAAGAGGCGTGATTCTAAGCACCCGCCCCCAACTCCGCAACCCCTTTTGTGAAATTATTTTGACATGCAGTGCCGGGGGACGCTGAGCCTCTCCATTGTTCATATATAAGCGACGCGGCAGAAGCAGTCTCGGTCGCCCGTGAACAGCCCCCGCCGCATCGAACGCAACCCTCCGTCGCTCACCGGCCCACCATCGCCCTCACCACGCCGTCCCGCCGAATCAGCCCGTGATACAGCGCGGCAGCAAAGTGCGCGAGGAACGTCGCGAAGAACAGATACGCCAGCACCCGGTGCGCGACCCGGAGCCACGCGAACGTCACCGGATCAGCCGCCACGATCGCCGGCAGCTGCACACCGTCGCCCAGCGTCACCGGATACCCGCCCGCCGACAGCATCGCCCACCCGATCAGGGGCATCGCGAGCATCAGCGCATACAGCACGAGATGCGACCCGTGCGCGGCAACCTTCTGCCACCACGGCAGATCCTCGGGCAACGCCGGCGGTTTCGACAGGATCCGCACCACGATCCGCACGCAAACCAGCACGAGCACGGCAATACCCAGAGGCTTGTGAATCGCCACCAGAAGCGCATGCCGCTCAGAAACGGACGCCACCATCCCCACCCCGATGAACAACATCGTGATGATCATCGCGGCCATCACCCAGTGCAGCACCCTCGCCGGCAAACCAAACGTCGTCGAAGCCTTCATCACCGTCCCTCCCCACTCAATCGCGCCACGCCTGCCACCCCGGCCTCTTCACTCGTCCTGCGCAGATACGAATCCGCATAAGCAGCCGACCGCGCCGCCAGCAACGGATCCCCTGACGCCTGAATCCCCTGCGGCAGCACCGTCGGGTCGTAATTCACATCTCGGCACGGCCCGCTGTCCTGCGCCTCCACGCGGTCGAGCACGAGCGTGCCCGCATCGATCGTCGTGCGCTGCGCGGGCCAGACCTTCGTCGCGTCGTCCACCGGATCGCCGGGCTCCGCCAGCGTGACCAGCAGCTTCCACTTCTGCGGACCGGCCGCGATGCGCTGCGTCACGTCCTGCTGCAGCACGTTCGGGTCCGCGGCCGTCGCGACGTTCCCGGCGCCGGCCGTCTGCTCCGGCACGACGCGCCACCGCACCGCCTGGCGCTTACCCGCCGCGTCGACGAAGTAGAACGCGTTCAATCCGTAATAGCTTTCGGTGACGTAGCTCGCGCTCGGCTTCGCACCTTTTATCCAATCGCGGAACGCGGCCGTCTCCGGGTGCGCGCCGAAAAACGCCTTCACCTTCGCAGGATCGGGCTTGCCTGTCTTCGGATCGGCCCGGGTCGCCAGCAATTGCGCGTAGAACGCCTGCGGCGTCGCCACCGGAAACACCGGCATCGCATTCATCCCGGTTCGCCATTGCTCGCCATCGGGCGCGGTGAGCTTCAGCGCGAGGCTGCGGATCGGCACGCTGCTGTCTGGCGCATACGGATTCCCGCCCGGCAACGCGAACCGCCCGACCACCGGCGTGCGCACCGCCTTGAAGAACGGCGCGACCGAATACGCGCTCGCGGCACCGTTGCCTTCGAAGTAACCGGTCACGCACACGCCCTTCGCGTGATTGCGCCGGAAGCCAGGGTGAATGCCGCCGCCGGCCGTCTGTAACGCATCGACGATCCGGTGCGGGGTCAGACGCGCCGGCGCGAACCACCCGCCGGCATACCCGAACGCCACGGCCACGCCGGCCACCGCGCCGCCGATCGCGGCCCAGCGCCACCACCCGCGCCCGGGCTCGCGCTGCGGCGAAGAAGAGGAAGAAGATCGCTCCATATATATGCTCCCGACCGTCAGGTCATTGTCGAACCCGCGTAGGACGCCACCCGCGCCGCTTTATTCCACGAAAAAATTTTTCCTATGCTGGTGGAATAAGCGGCGCCGACCGGCGTCTTACGCGACATCTCGACCCATTCGGCAACCGGCCCGGCCATGCCCTCCACCGCCCTCGACGACGAAGCACTACGCGAACTCATCCCCAGGCTGCGACGCTTCGCGCTCTGGCTCGCGCGCGACGTCCACGCGGCCGACGATCTCGTCCAGTCGACGCTCGAGCGCGCGCTGTCGCGCTGGTCGAGCCGCCGCGACGACGCGTCGCTGCGCAGCTGGCTCTTCACGATCCTGTACCGGCAGTTTCTTGACGGCAAACGCAGCGCGAAGCGCTACGCGTGGCTGCTTGGGCGTATCCGCGATGACGACGAAGCGCACTGGCCGTCCGCCGAACGCGAATTCGCGGCGCGCGCAACGCTCGAAGCATTCGGCCGGCTGTCCGACGAACAGCGCAGCCTGCTGCTGCTCGTCGCGGTCGAGGGCTTCACGTATCAGGAAGTCGCCGACCTGCTCGACATTCCGATCGGCACCGTGATGTCGCGGCTCTCCCGCGCGCGCCAGGCGCTGCGCCAGCTCAGCGACGGCGAGCTTCCCGCTCCTTCCTTGCGATTGATGAAGAAATGAACACCCCTCCGAACGAACACGACCTTCAGGCCTACGTCGACGGCCAGCTCGACGATGAAGCGCGCGCCGCGGTCGAGCGCTATCTCGCGCTGCATCCGGAGCGCGCGGAACAGGTCAGGCAATGGCAGCAGGATGCGCAGCGGTTGCGGGCCGCGCTCGAGAGCGTGCGGATGCCGGCGGATAATCCCGCGCTCGATCCGGCGGCGATTCGGGGACGGCGCGTGGAGCGCACGCGGATGCGGTTCGCGATGGCGGCTTCGTTCGTGTTCTGCGTCGGGCTGGGGACGTTCGGCGGATGGCAGGCGCGCGGGTGGAACGCGCCGCCGCCGATCGCGCCGATGAGCGATGCGGTCGAGGCTTACCGGATGATGGTGGTCGATCAGACGGCGAAGGTGGATTACCGGCCGACGGGTGCGGGAGATTTGCAGGGATGGCTCACCAGGCGCGTCAGCGCATCGGCGAAGCTGCCGGATTTGAGCGCGGCGGGGTTCAGGCCCGTAGGCGGACGGTTGTTCACGACGGACCATGGGGGCACGGCCGCGATGGTGCTCTATGAAGACGATGCCGGGCGAACGCTGAGCTTCTATCTCCGGTCGCCGGAAGCGACACATCGGCTGCTGCCGGCCGGGCAACGCGTGGATGGCGCGCTGCTGGCGCGGTATGGGTCGGTGAACGGGCTCAACTACGCGGTGGTCGGGCCGGCCGGGAGCCTCGGGGAAAAAGCAATCGCGCAGGCGCTCGATCAGCAGACGTGAGTGGTACGATGCGCGCCGCGCTGGCGGTCCCTGGTGGCCGCCAGAGGTCCGAATGGTGCGGCTTCGCCGGCTTGGGCGTGCTCACGTTCACCGCTTGAATGCACAGCGTTTCGAGTGACTTTCCAGGTCTGTTGTCCACACTGGGACTCCTCCTGCACCCTCACCCGTTAAACACACAGGGTTTCGAGTTGCTGCGAAACAGGATGTCCACATCGATCATGACGATGCTGCATGCGGTCATTGGTCGGCACGCTCACTTTTGTTGGGCACAGCGTTTCGGGTTGTTTGGGGCTGCGATATCCACACCCGGTGACGTACCGCGAACACCTGCACCGAATTCGATTACCCTCACCCGCTGGGTGCACAGGCTTTCGAGTACGTTGGATTCTCGATATCCACACGGCATTCAAGCACGACGGATCGTGCAAAAATTATTCGCGTCATCTGCCATAGCCCGGCAAAGCCCCGCCAGGCAAGGCACTCAGGCTGATTCGTGTGATCGAGTGCTAGGTGCTCACCGATTCAATGCACAGAGATTCGACTGGTTGGCGTGCGGGTTGTCCACATGCGACCATGTCGAGCCTGACCAAGGCCGCACGAAACGCGATGTCCGTTGCGCATGTGGCCACGTCGTGGCACCAGCGACCTTCCGTTCGGTCGCAAGCTCATGCGCCCGGATTCGCTCGTCACTCTCCGATATCGCCTGGATCCGCGCCCAGCTGGCAATTCCGACGCACGCTCACCAACCGGATGCACAGCGCGCCGAGTCGTTTTGCACCCCGGTTATCCACACACGAAGCCGAGCACCTTCGCCACCGCCGAAGTCACTCGGTCAGATAGACGTTGGTTTACGCCGGTGTGGCATCGTCACCTAGACCGCTGCGCCTCAACGTTTCGCGCAGACAGCTTCGACAAACCCGTTCGCCCGCATTCCACAGCTTGTCGAACGTCTGCTCGTCATCGAGCCTGAACGTCGACCCGTCGATCGAGACATCGGCCCCGAGCACCTTGCGCAGAAACGCTTCGCTGAACCAGTACTTCGGTTCGTGCTTCTTCGTGCGGTCCGTCACCTGTACGACATGGCAATCGCGGATCACGTCGATAGACAGATTCGCTGCTTCGATATCCGGCGACGTGCGCGTCGGCATGATCAACCCATGAAGCTCGCAACGCGCGAAGCCGTGCGGCCATTTGGCATCCGCCGCGACGACGGACGTGTCGAACGCCTGCGCCTCCGATGTCGGCTCACGCGGCGTTTCGCCGGATCGCACCAACAACTCGTCGACACACGTCGAACAGCCATACGCGCGCAAACGCTCGAGCGCCGCGATTTTCGGGAATGCCGTGACATGGGCGACGTTCCCGATAAACGACGCTTCGACATCGAGTTCGTCGAACTCGGTACGTAGCACCCACATTTCGCGGCTGTACTTCGGCCGGTCGAGCGAGACCTTGAGCAGCTCGCCGGGCGCGAACTGGCCGCGCGTCCGAACGCGTGCATGGACGCCCTTCGACGTCACTCTGACAACGTCGAACCCATGCCGATGGCAAACGATCGGTCCCATTACCGGCCCTCGCACTGCATTTTCTTCGGCATCGCCACGTATGTGGAAAACATCGATCGATCGTCGCTTCAATGCCGCTCGATCACGTATTGCGCCGGCCCGCGCCATGCGATCGAACGGTAATCCTTTCGAATGACGCCAATTTCCCGGTAATACTCGACGAGCGCTTGAGGGCTCCAGTCACGGCCAGCGGAAAATAACGCGTCCAGGTCGACAAGCGCGGCAACGAGAGCACGTCGATCATGATCGTGCGCTCCCAACGATCGCCTTGCTGTGCAAACCCGAGGCGCATCAGTACATCCGCGACAGCCGCCACGTCAGTTACGACAACCGCAACGTGGCCGGCAATATCCGTCACCAGTATCTCGTCGACGGGTACCTTCACTGATCCCCTCGTCCGGTTTCGTCCTCTGTCATCACTCTGCTTCTTTCGTGAGCCATCTAACGATCTCCGCGATGTCCTCGTCGGACAGCTTCCCGACGCGATCGACAAACACCCCGTAGTCGAGATCGAACTTCACGTTGAATCGCTCGCCTTTGTAGCGGCAACACAGAACCTCGGCTTCCGGTATCGACACGCGCTGCTCGAACACGATGTCGCGGGGATGCTGCTGCATCCGGTGTACGACGGCATCGATATCGAGTGCGTCGAGCCGGGTCAACGATGAATCGGTCATGAGTCGCGAGCCTGTGCGCCAGGCCCTCGTATCCTGGATGCCGGCGATTCTACAGACATGACGGCTCACGGATCGCTCGAGCGCTTCACAGCCTTCCGCTTCGTTCATCCAATCACTGCACGCAGTGCATATCCTGCCCGGATCACAGTCGACGGACTGTGCTTATCCAAAGGTGTTAACAGAGTTCGTATACATACGTAGTGATAGTTAACAAACCCTGTGCCTCACAGTGGATAACGTCCCTAACCCCATGAATTCTCGACAGGAAGCGGAATGCATAACCTTGGGTGAGCCACGTGAACAGCTTCGGGAAGCACAGAACAACTTTTCGTCGATTCACAGCCGCGCCGACATATCCTCAATCGTTCCACTGTGAATCCAGAGGCTTGCCGGATGGTTATCCAGAGGGCAATGTGGATAACATCACAGCACATCGACGCGTTTTGCTGTGATGCGAACAGGTGAAGCCAACGTTCCCGGCATCGCCAGGCAACATCGATCGTCGACCGCCGCGCACCCCGATTCAAAAAATTTTCACGAAGGGGCTTGTGCTCCTCAAAAACCCTCTCTATAATTCGCGGCTTCTTAGGCTCGTAGCTCAGTTGGTTAGAGCACCACCTTGACATGGTGGGGGTCGTTGGTTCGAATCCAATCGAGCCTACCAACGAACAAATGAAGGGGTCTGGCAGCACACATCGCCTACAGGCAATGCGGCTCGCCAACATACAAACGCCACGCGGCAACATCGCGTGGCGTTTTTCTTTTTCAGTCCGAAACAACGCATGTCGCCCCGATGTGTTGCGCGATCCACGGCATCGCATCCTTCCTCACCGACACCTCGATCAGCCATACAACGGGCACTGCGCCGCGCGTAGAATCGTGTGCGCATCGAAGCGGCTGTTCCGACCGTCGCCCGATCTCCAACGCATCAAAACAACAACGCGCGATCCGCGCGACCGAGAGAACACGATCATGTCCGACGTCACGACCGCCACATCATCCACGAGCAACGACGAAATCGCCGCCTACGTCGGCAAGAAAGCCGCATGGTTCGAGAGGAAGTGGGAAATCGCCGCGTCGCGAAAGAACCGGCAGACCTGGAACTGGGCGGCCTGTTTCCTGGGCCCGGTGTGGATGGCGTATCGATGCATGTACTGGCAGGCGGCAGCCGTCCTTGGCGCGACGCTCGCGGTCACGATGGTCGAGGTGCTGTTTTTCCCCAAATACTTCGAATCGACCACGTTCGACCCGGTCACCGTCGGGATCGCTGTCGCGCTCGGCTGGTGCGGGAACAGCCTCTACAAGACGCACATCGAACGCCAGATCGAAAAGCTGCGCCCGAACGCGACGTCTCGCGAATCGTTTCTCGCGCTGCTGGAGGCGCAGGGCGGCACGAACTGGCTCGCGGCGACCGGTTTCGCTATCGCGACGCCGTTGCTCGGCATGCTGATGATCCTGGTTCACACCGTCGTGGTCGGGAAGTACTGATCGCGAGAACGGGCGCCGGCGGCCGGCAAAGCGGGCAACGGGACGAAGAATAGGGCGCATCGCCACCGTGCATGCGCACCGCACCCGACGCGCGTTCCATCGTCGTCAATGCAGATGCTTCAACTTGTCAGGATTCCGCACGACATAGATCGCGACGATCTTGCCGTCCTCGATCTCGAGCGCGGTGGTCTGCAGCTCGCCGTCCGCTTCCTGCGTGACGAAACCCGGCAGCCCGTTGATGAACCCCGCACGCACGAGCTTCGACGCATGCGTGGCGAACAGCCCGGCCAGGTACTCGTGCACCTTCATCACGCGCTCGAAGCCGAACACCGGCGTGCCCGCGGCCGAACGCTTGCCGCCGCCGTCCGCATGCAGGCTCACGTCCTCGGCGAGCATTGCGCCAAGCGCGCGCATGTCGCCGCTGCGTGACGCTGCGAAAAACGCTTCCGCCAGTTCGATCCCGCGCTGTTTCTCGACATGGAAGCGCGGCCGTGCCTCGCGCACATGCGTGCGGGCCCGCGCGGCGAGCTGCCGGCACGCGGCCGGGTCGCGCTGGATCGTCGTGGCCACTTCGTCGAACTCGAGGCCGAATACGTCGTGAAGCAGGAACGCCGCGCGTTCGAGCGGCGAGAGCCGTTCGAGTGCAAGCATCAGCGGCAGCGTGACGTCTTCCTGTTCATCTTCCTCGACGACCGGCTCGGGCAGCCACGGGCCGATATAGGTCTCGCGCTGGTGCCGCGCGGACTTCAGCTGGTCGAGGCACATGCGCATCACCATGCGGCGCAGGAACGCCTCGGGTACGCGCACCTCGGTGCGGTCGACGTCCATCCAGCGGATGAACGCCTCCTGCACCATGTCCTCGGCATCCGCGACGGAGCCGAGCATCCGGTACGCGACGCGGATCAGCGTGCGGCGCAGCGGGTCGAAACTCGCGGCCGCGTCGGCCCGTTCTTCAGCGCTGCCGTTGGCCGGGTCGAGGTTCGACATCAGGCCACCATCTTCGCGGCGGCGGCCTTCGCGTCGGCCGGCTCGATCCACAGCCCGAAGCCGACCGCGAGCCGGTTCCAGCCGTTGATCACGTTGATCATCAGCGTGAGTTTCACCTGTTCCTCCTGGCTGAAGTGGTCGTTCAGCGCCGCGTAGGCTGCTTCGTGCGCCGCGTGACCCTCCGACAGCTGCGTGAGTGCCTCGGTCCAGCCGAGCGCCGCGCGTTCGCGGTCGGTGTAGCAGGGCGCTTCGCGCCATGCGGACAGCAGGTAGATGCGCTGCTCGGTCTCACCTTGCTCGCGTGCCTCGGCCGTGTGCATGTTAATGCAGTTCGCGCACGCGTTGATCTGCGATGCGCGGATCTTCACCAGCTCGATCAGCGTCGGCTCGAGGCTCTGCGCGACGGCGACCGAGACGGTCATCCAGTTCTTCATCAGGGCGGGTGCGGCGGCAAACGGATTGAGTTTCGCAGTCATGGTCCTTCTCCTTTCGTGTGGGTTCCGGTGATATGACGAGCGAGCCCCCCGCGTGTGTGACATCGACGCGAAATTTTTTTCGAAGCCGGCGAGCGGATCGGCGCGGAAGGCCGCCGGGCCAAGGCGGGCAGGGTGCTCGTCGAACGCAAAAACGCGGCGAGCATGCTTCGTGCGCCCGTGCTGGTCAGACGATTCCCCGTTCAGTCATGGTGACGATCAAGGCCGCGTGAGCGTCCGCGGCGTGCATCTCCGCACGAACCTCTATCCGCGCTGATGTCAGCAATTGGCAGGTGATCGGTTGCTTTCATTTACATTTATCTGCCGTTTCGTCCGTATCTCGATCAGCAGCATTCACATTTCTGGACCATACTGTTCTGCACGGGCAGATGAAGTGACGCCGCATTCGCGGCCCGGCGCGCGCGCCGGCTGCCCGACGACGCAGCAGCAGGTCGCACGTCAGCCGCGCGCATCACGCGCAAGGCTTTCCCTTTTCCGGCAACGCAACGCAGCGAATCGCGACGTGGACGGTAAACCGATGAGCCTCCATGCATCACAGCTTCAGCGCCGTTACCAGGACGTGCGCGCCCATAGCGTCGCATTGACCGCGACGCTGTCCGCCGAAGACCAGGCCGTGCAGTCGATGCCCGACGCCAGTCCGACGAAGTGGCACCTCGCGCATACGACCTGGTTCTTCGAAACCGTCGTGCTGATGCGCCGCGTGCCCGGCTACGCGCCGTTCGACGCCGCCTTCCAGTTCCTCTTCAATTCCTATTACGAAGCGCTCGGCCCGCGCCATCCGCGGCCGCAACGCGGGCTGCTCACGCGCCCGTCGCTCGACGAGGTGCATGCGTACCGGCAATACGTCGACGACGCGATGCTGCGCGCGCTGGCCGGCGCCGATGCGGCGCTGCTCGATACGATCGCGCCCGAGATCGTGCTCGGCCTGCATCACGAGCAGCAGCACCAGGAGCTGATCGTCACCGACATGCTGCACGCGTTCTCGTGCAACCCGCTGAAGCCGGCGTTTCGGCCGCGCAACGGGACGGACGCGGGCGCGATGGCCGCGGGTGACGCCGGCGCGCAGCACTGGCTGCACCAGCCGGGCGGGCTCGTCGAGATCGGCCACGACGGCGATGCGTTCTCGTTCGACAACGAACGGCCGCGCCATACGGCGCTCGTGCGGCCGTACGAGATCGCGAACCGCCTGGTGACGAATGCGGAATTCGCGGCGTTCGTCGCCGACGGCGGCTATACACGCCCCGAGTTCTGGCTGTCGGACGGCTGGGCCACGGTGCAGCGGGAAGGGTGGCAAGGGCCCGCGTACTGGATGCCCGACGACGACGATGCGGCCGCCACGCGCGTACGGCGCACGTTCGGCCTGCACGGCGTCGAACCGCTCGCACCCGATGCGCCGGTGTGCCACGTGAGCTTCTACGAAGCGGCCGCGTACGCGGAATGGGCCGGCGCGCGTCTGCCGACCGAATTCGAATGGGAAGCCGCGTTCGGCGCCGAAGGCATCCGGCAGATGCTCGGGCACGTGTGGCAATGGACACGCTCGTCCTACGAGCCGTATCCGGGCTTTCGGCCGCTTGCGGGTGTGGCTGCCGAATACAACGGCAAGTTCATGGTCGGCCAGCAGGTCCTGCGCGGCAGCAGCGTCGCGACGCCGCCCGGGCACGAACGGCCGACGTACCGCAATTTCTTTCCGCCGGCCGCGCGCTGGCAATTCACGGGAGTGCGACTTGCGCGAGACGTCTGACCAGACGGCCACGAGCGGTGGCCAGCAACCCGCCCGCGATTCGCGGCCGAGCGCGTTCGAGCGCGACCTGATCGACGGGCTGTCGCGCACGCCGCGCAGCATTCCGCCGAAATACTTCTACGATGCGGCCGGCTCCGCGCTGTTCGATCGCATCTGCGAGTTGCCCGAGTATTACCCGACCCGCACCGAGCTCGGCATCCTGCGCGATCGCGCGGCCGAGATCGTGCGGCGCGTCGGCCCGCATGCGGAACTCGTCGAATTCGGTGCGGGCTCGCTCGAGAAGATCCGCGTGCTGCTCGACGCGTTCGCGGGCAACTATGCGAACGCGCCGGCGCGCTACGTGCCGGTCGATATCTCGGCCGACTATCTGCACGACGCTGCCGCGCGGCTGCGTGCCGCGTATCCGTGGCTCGACGTCGCGCCGATCGCGGCCGACTACACGAAGGCAGAGCAACTGGCCGAGCTGACCGCGACACCGGCGCGGCGCATCGGCTTCTTTCCCGGTTCGACGATCGGCAACTTCTCGCCGGAAGAGGCCGATGCGTTCCTGCGCGATGCGGCGCGGCTGCTGCGTGGCGGCGGCTTGCTGGTCGGCGCGGATCTCGTGAAGGACGAGCGTACGCTGCACGACGCGTACAACGATGCGCAGGGCGTGACCGCGCAGTTCAACCTGAACCTGCTGGTGCGCGCGAACGCCGAGCTCGGCGCGGATTTCGACCTCGACGCGTTCTCGCATTGCGCGTTCTACGACCGCGCGCGGCAGCGCATCGAGATGCATCTCGTCAGCGACATCGCGCAGACCGTGCACGTGCGTGGCCACGCGTTCCGCTTCGATGCCGGCGAGCGCATCCACACGGAGAACTCGCACAAGTTCACGATCGACGGCTTCCATGCGATCGCGCGCCGCGCAGGATTCGCGCCCGATACAGTGTGGACCGACGCGGACAACCTGTTCAGCGTGTACTGGCTGCGCAGCGTCGACGATATCCGCGCGTGATGCCCGCGCTTGCGAACCGCTCGCTTACGGTGCGGGCGGTTCGCTTTCGGCGCATTCCAGTTCCCGTACATGCCGGCGCGCTCCGATCGCCCGGTTTCGTGCCGAACCGCCTTTTTTGCCGGCCCGATGCACCTCTGCAACGGTGCGTAGAATGCCGCCTCTTCCTTGTTCCGCAAGGCTTTACGGACGGCTGTAAACGTCCGTTACCTGTCTCGCATACCCGTTTCACCTGTGTCTGTGTCCGGTGCCTAGACTCCGAACCGTATTCACATGACGCACGACACGTGCAGGGAGTCGCGAGATGAACAAGAAACTCATTCTCGGTGCAGTTCTCGGTGTAGCGGCGCTGGCAGCTTCGGGCGTCGCATCGGCCCACGTCGACCTGTCGGTCGGCATCGGTGTACCCGCGTATGCGGCACCGGCGCCCGTCTACGTGGCACCGCCGCCGCCCGTCATGTACGCGCCGGTCGGCTATCGCGATGACGGTTGGCGCGGCGACGGCTGGCGTCAGCGCGAATGGCGCGAACACGAGTGGCGCCGCCGTGAATGGCGCGAGCACGAGTGGCACGATCGCGGCGGCTGGCGCGGCGGCCGCTGGGATTAAGCGGTTCGATTGATCACAACAAGAGGAGATTGAAAACATGATGCCCATTCGACACATCAGGCTGTGCGCCACCGCCGCCATCGTTGCGCTTGCCACCATCGGCAGCGCGCACGCGGCGGGCTGCATGAAGGGCGCGGTGGTCGGCGGTGTTGCCGGCCACTATGCGGGCCACCATGCGGTCGTCGGTGCGGTCGGCGGCTGTATCGTCGGCCATCACATGGCGAAGAAGCAGGCGCAGGAGCAGGCCGCGCAGCACAAGGCCGCCGCGCAGGGCATGCAGCCGGCGCAGTAAGCAGCGGCAGGGCGGTGGCCGGCGGTCGCTGCCCTCACCACTTTCAGCCTCCGCATTGATCTGATCAATGCAAAAACTGCTCATAGTTACGATTTATTACAACGTCGCGCGTTGGCCGGTCGGCACCTTTCTACAATCCGGATCATCTACACGACTCGGAGTTCAAGATGAAACAACGACGCTATCTGTCCGTCCTCGTGACGGCACTCCTCGCGTTCGGCGCGGCTTCGGCCTACGCGGCAGCCGGCGGTAACGGCGGCGGCCACGGTGCGGGCGGCGCCGGCGGCAATGCGGGCGGCATGTCCGGCGGCCACATGAGCGGCGCGGCGATGTCCAGTTCGAACGGCTTCAAGTCGGGCGATCGCGACAAGGGCCTGGCGCGCGCGGCCGACCGCTCCGACACGATCGCCGACCGCGCCGGCGTCCAGCCCGGCCACATGCATGCGCACACCGCGCACCGCAGCACGCACACGCACACGCATCACGCGATGCTCACGCGCAAGCAGTAACGCCACGCATCGCTCGCATATGAAAAAGGGCTGGGCCCCCGTGCGATACGGGAGCCCAGCCCTTCGACCATCCGACGGCGCGATCGCGCCTCAGCAGTTGCCTTTCTTCGCCTGCCCGGGCGGACAGAAACCGTTGCCGGGGCCGCCTTGCGGCGCGACCATGACAGGTTCGCCCGGTACGTAGACCGCACACCCGCCCAACATCCCCAATACACCCGCCGCCGTCAGCAGCGTCATCATCCTTTTTTTCACTTCGTTCTCCAGATAGGGGAAAGGGCCGTGCAGCCCTTTCCGGTCAGGCCGACAAGACGCGCGCGATGCGCGTCAGAAGCTGAAATTGACGTTGACCGGGTTCGTCGTCGCATTGACGTTCGTCGACTGCGTCGCGCCCGATGCGGCATCCGCCTCGATCGTGTACTGCCCCGCAGCCGTCGGCACGGCCGCCATCGCGACCGGCAGCGCGCCCGACCAGGTGCCGACGACCGGCGCGGCGGCCGGCAGCGACAGCGCATACGCACCGGTATCGAGGTTCGCGTTGACCGATGCGATCTCATACGGGTTCGCGTCGATCGTCTGCTGCGCGCGTACCGTTGCGTTCGCGCTTGCCGTGACCGTCCCGCCGACCGTATTCATCGTCGATGCGGGCAGTGCGATCGGCGTGCCCGACGTCGACACGGCCGTGTCGGTGTTCACGACCACCGGCACCGAGCGCACGATCCCCGACGCGACGTTGTTCTGCACGATCACGACGTCGTAGTTGCCCTGCGTCGAGCTCTGGATCAGCGGCGACAGCACGAACTTGCCGGAGCCGTTGGCGATCGTGCCGCGCACGATCTTGCCGCCCTGTTCGGCGTAGACGGTTGCGCCGGCCTGCGCCGGCGCGACATAGCCCGAGATCTCGCCGCTGACGACGGTCGGCGTGGCCGTGACGACGGGCTTCAGCGCATAGGCGCCGTTGCCGCGCTGCACGATCGACTTGCACGCGTTGAAGTCGAGCACGAGATCGACGAGCGTGTTCGGCTGGACCGTGAACGGCGTGATGATCTTGTAGCCGCTTTGCGTCGCGCTCGGCGTCGCGAGCGCCTGCTCGGCGCCGCCGGTCGGCACGACCGAATTCGCGAGCGTGTTGCCCTGGTTCTGCGCGAGCACGAGGCGGACTTGCTGGTACTGGCCGGCCGGAAGCGCGGTCTGGCCGAGATCGGCGAGCGCGCCGTTGGTCAGCGACAGCAGGTCGATCTTCTGCGGCGTCGCGAGCGTGATCGTGGACCAGCCCGCGTCGTTGTCGCCGGCGTTCGAACTGGCGTTCACGCGAACCTGCGACACGGTGACGAAGACATGGTCGAAGCCGCACGATGGCGCGTCGGTCATCGCGACGTGCAGCGTGCCGGTTTGCGGGCTGGAACCACCGTCGCCGCCGCCGCCGCAACCGGCGAGGACGAACGAGGCGACGGACACACAGGCGAATGCCTTGAACAGCGTATTCACGGAGACCCCTCCTTCGAATTTCTTATGTGGGTGCCCGGAGCATAGTGTCGGCCGCTCGGCCCAGTATGTGGAATTTGCAACGAACCGTAACGCGCCGAGTCCGGCCGAGCCGGGCATCGACCCGATGTACGGGAAATGAAAGAGGTGCGCGGCGCACATGAGGGACGTTGTGCGCCGCGAAAAAGTGGTCGGGCGAACGGCACGTGGCCGTTCGCCGGTCAGCGGATCAGCGAGTCGCGCCCGCGCGCTCGAACAGCGCGTCGACCTGGCGCGTACGCATGAACTGCGCGCCGTCGCCGTCCACCAGCGCCCGGAAATGCGCCTCACCGCACGCGAGCTTCGCACGCTCGTGCTCGCTCGGCACGTTGCCGTCCGCATTCGGCGTATCGACGACGAAGTACAGCCGCTCGCCGCCGTCCTGTTCCGCGAGCACGGCCCAGTCCGGGTGATAGCTGCCGAGCGGCGTCTGCACGCGGAACCACGCGGGCAGCTTCGCGTACAGCTTCACGCCGTCATGCGCCTCGAGCGCATCGGCGAACGCGCGTTCCGCGTCCGTCTCGCACACGACCGCCTCGTGGATCGACTTCTGCGCATCGGGCCGCAGGTTGCGCAGGTAGCCGGTCAGCGCCTCGCTCTCGAACGATTCGAGCGCATGCACATGGCGCTCGCCGAGCTTGCGGTACGCGATGCCCGCGACGAGCGCGTGGCGCTTGCAGCGGTTGATCGCATCGGCCGCGACCGCGATGAACTGCTGCGGATTCACGCGGAAATCCTCGAGCCGGCCGCTGTCGGCCAGGATCGTCGCCAGCGAACGGCGCGTGAGCTGCGTGCGGTCCTGCAGCTCGGTGAGCAGGTCGGGCAGCGGCAGCTCGCCTTCGTCGAGCAGCACCGTGCCGGCGCCCGCCACCTCGATCGCCTCGATGCCGGCCTTGCCGATATCGATCTCGGCCTTGCGCCACTGCAGCCGTGCGCGCGCGATGTCCGGCGCGCCGTGCAGCGCGGCCGCGCAGTCGCGCACGAGCTTCGCGTTGTCGAACTCGACGCGGTACACGGTGCGATGGCGGATGCGGTCCCACAACGCGCGGAAATCCTCGCCGAACACGACGGCCTTGCCCGACGCATCGCGCCGCAGCGCGATCGCGCGGCGCTCGTCCGCGTTGCGCACGGCAAAGCGGCCCGACAGCTTGCGCAGCGTCGCGACGATCGGCGCGCGCAGCATCTCGAATGCATCCGGCAGCACCAGCGCGCTCTGGCGCAGCGCATCCTTCAGCCGGTCGAGCACCTTGCCCTGCGCGTCGACGTAGCCTTGCTCGTGCAGGTGGTTCCACAGCACGCGCGACAGCTCGACGCCGAGCGCGTGCGCGGGCCCGTCGCCTTCCTGCACGGGCAGCGCCGCGAACTGGTGTTCCTCGACAATCCCGAAACGGATGCCCGTATCGGCCTCGATTTCCTTCTGCAGGTTCTCCGCGAACGACTCGTAGCGCTCGGTCGCGATCACGGTGAGCGTGTTCACGCCCGCATCGCGTACGCGTTCGCCGTCCTGGTCGACGGCGAGGCGCAGCCCGCGGCCGAGCGTCTGGCGGCGCTCGCGTTCGGTCTGGATGTCGCGCAGCGTGCAGATCTGGAACACGTTCGGGTTGTCCCAGCCTTCCTTCAGCGCGGAGTGCGAGAAGATGAACTTCAGCGGCGTGTCGAACGACAGCAGCGCTTCCTTCTCGCGCATGATGAGGCCGTACGCGCGTTCCGCGTTCTCGCGGGCCGCGGCGCTGCTTTCGCTCGTGTCGGTCCAGCCGCCCTTGCGGTCGATCGAGAAGTAGCCGTTGTGCGCGCGCCCGACTTCGAGCGCGACGTCGACGCCGTCGAACAGCGCACGGTAGGCCGGCACGCGCGCCGCACGCGCATATTCCTCTTCGAAGATCAGCGCGTAGTCGCCCTTCGCGGGCATCCCGTTCTCGTCGTAGCGGCGATAGCGCTCGACCGAATCGACGAAGAACAGCGACAGCACCTTCACGCCGCGTTCGGCCAGGCGCAGTTCCTTGTCCAGATGCTCGCGGATCGTGCGGCGGATCATCTCGCGCTGCACGGCTAGCGTGTCGATGTCGCCGAACGCCTCGCCGAGCGACAGGAACGCCTCGCCTTCCGGATGGCGCAGCTCGACGTATTCGGCACCCTTCACCGCATGGACTTCACCGATCCGCAGTCCCGCGTACAGCGCGCGCTTGGTCAGGCGTTCGAGATCGTCGCCGTCGGTGGCCGACACGATCTGGCGTTTCACGCCGGCCGTCGTCGCGACGTCGAGCTCGACGCGCGCGCTGATCGCGCCGCGCCGGTTCGACACGCCCACGAGCCGCACGTACGGCTTGTTGTGCGCATCCTCGACGATCGCCGACGCGATCTCGATCTGCTTGACCAGCTTGCGCTCGTACGCATCGACTGCATCGAGCCGGTACACCATGTGGTGACGGTCGACGTGCGTGGCCGAATAGCGCAGCGTGCAGAGCGGCGCCATCGCGGAAAGCGCTTCGCGGCCACGGCCTTCGAGCCCGCCGTCGACGCTCTGCGGCTCGTCGACGATCACGATCGGCCGCGTCGCGCGGATCAGGTCGATCGGCTTCTCGCCGCCGGTCTTCTCGCTGTCCTTGTAGAGATTGTTGATTTCCTTCTTGTTGATCGCGGCAACCGTCATCACCATGATCTGGATCGCCGCGCTCGCCGCGAAGTGGCGCACCTGGCCGAGCTTCGCGGAGTCGTACAGGAAGTAGTCGTACGGCACGCCCGCATACAGCGCGCGGAAGTGATCCTCGGTGATCGCGAGCGTCTTGTGCACACCCTCCTTGATCGCGATCGACGGCACGACGATCACGAACTTCGTGAAGCCGTAGCGGCGGTTCAGCTCGAAGATCGTGCGCAGGTACACGTAGGTCTTGCCGGTGCCGGTTTCCATCTCGACGGTGAAGTCGCGCGAGCCGGGCAGGCCGGACGGCGGCAGCCCGCCGCGCAGCTGCACGTCGGCGAGATTGCGCGCGAGCGCGTCATCGGTCAGCGACAGCCGGTTGCCGACGCCCTGTTCCGACACCGCGAAGCCGAGCGAGCCTTGCGCGGCGGCCGTCGTGCCGGGCGCGGCGTTCGCGAGCACGCTGAAGTCGCCGCGATACGATTCCTGGCCGCGAAACAGGTCGCAGACGGCGTCGATCGCCTCGCGCTGGTAGTCGAGATCCGCTTCGAAATGCAGCCGCATCACAGGCTCCGCACGCGCTTCACGCCGTGCTGTTCGAGCAGCGCGGCGAGATTGAGCTTCGCGACGTCGTCGACGAAGCCGCTGTCGCGGAACAGGCACGTGACGTCGCGCGTCGTGCCGGTCGCATCGAGCAGGTCGACGATGCCGTCGGCCAGTGGCCCCGCGTCATCGCGCGCGATGCGCGCATCGAAGCACGCGACGATCGAGCGGCCGATCAGGTGCACGGTCTTGCCCGCCACCTGGTGATGCTCGACCGGCGTGCACAGGTCGAGGCCGAGCTTGAGCGTCAGCTCGGCGAGCAGGTCGTCCTCGGTGCGGCCGGTCTTCACGTGCTCGACGGACGCGAAGAGAGCGTGGTCGAAGTCGTCGCGGCGCGGATCCCACTCGATCACGTTGGTCGTGTCGAGCCGGTACACGCGGAAGCCGAGGTCGCCATAGCTTTCCGGGTAGTCGCGCGCGACCTGCTGCGCGGCGCGGCGCAGGCGCTCCTTCGTGATTTCGGCGAGCGTCAGCGGCTTCTTGAGCTTCGTGCAGAAGTCGGCCGCGCTCTGCTGCGTCTTGTCGCGGCGGTCGAGCGCTTCGGGCAACTGCACGAGCACGTAGCGGCGCGCGCCGCCGTCGGTCGCATTCACCTGCATCACCGCGTGGCCGGTCGAGCCGGAGCCGGCGAAGCAGTCGAGCACGATGTCGTCGCCGCGCGTGCACCAGCCGATCACGGCCGCCGCGAAATCGACCGGCTTCGGCAGATCGAACGGGATGCCGAGCGTCTTCAGCAGCGCGTCGTCGGAGCCGGCGAACGGCAGCACCGACGGCACGTTCTCGTACATGTTCTCGTCGAGGTAGTAGATCCGCTGCGGCTGCGTGCTTTCATCCGCGCCGAATTCGATCTGGCCGCGCTCGATCAGCGCCTGCATCGTCGCGGGCGGATTGCGCCAGCCGCGCGCCGGCATCGCGCACGGCTTGCCGGTGACCGGGTGGATCAGCGGCGTGAAATACTCTTCCGGCGCCTTCTTCTTGTTCGGCCAGGCCATCGACACGAGGCGGTAGACGCGGCCTTCTTCCGACAGCCGGTCGTACATCACCTCGCCGCCGGACAGGTTGGTCTGCGCCTTCATCCACGCGCGGTACGCCTTCTGCGCATCCTTTGCGTTGCCGCTGCGGTACACGGCGTCGTGCGCGGCGTCGAGCATGCGCTGCGCGTTGCGCTTCGGGCGCTTGAGCGGCGCCTGTTCGAGCAGCGTCTCGGCGTTGCGCGCGAACAGCACCAGCGATTCGTGCTGGTACGCGACGCCGCGTGCGTCGCCCTTCGGGTTGCGCTTGTCCCACACGGCGACGCCGAGCTCGTTCTCCTCGCCGAAGATCTCGCGCAGCATCAGCACCAGCGCGTGCACTTCATGCTCGTCGATGTGCACGGCGATCAGCCCTTCGTCGGACAGCAGCGCGTGCGCGAGCTTCAGGCGCGGATACATCATGTTCAGCCAGTCGGTGTGGAACCGGCCGTTCGCCTCGGTGTTGGTGCTGCGCTTCACGCCGCCCTGGGTCTGCCCGGTCATCGCCAGGTAGTGGCGGATGCTGTCGCTGAAGTCGTCCGGATAGACGAAATCGCTGCCGGTGTTGTACGGCGGGTCGATGTAGACGAGCTTCACCTTGCCCGCGTAGCTCTTGTGCAGCAGCTTCATCACGTCGAGGTTGTCGCCCTCGATCACGAGATGGCGCGTGTCGTCCCACGCGACGCTGTCGTCGGGGCAGGGCCGCAGCGTGCCCGTCGACGGCGTGAGCGCGGCCTGGCGCGCGCTGCGCTTGCCATGCCAGTGGAAGCCGTAGCGCTCGTCGGCGTCGCCGACCGTGCGTTCGCCGATCAGCGCCTTCAGCACGTCGACGTCGACCGACGCGCCGCCGGGGCCTTCGGTCACGAGTTCGGGGAACAGCGCCTTCAGGCGCGCGACGTTGTCGGCGGTGAAATCCGTCGACATCGCCTGCGGGCTGGCCGCATCGAGTTTCTGCATCGTCTTTTCCATCGGAGCCCGGCCGCGCGCGCCAGGACGTCGGGCGCGCTCGCGGCACCGGCGGCAATGGCCGCCCGGGCAAACCCGAAACGCTATCGAGTCGACCGGCCGAGGTCAAGCGCCGATGTGGGCCGATCGTGCGGGCATCGGCCGCGATCGCCCGCCGGACGGGCCGCAAGCGGCTTCGGGCCGGTTGTCGCACGACCGGCCGGCGGGCGCCCCCGGACGCGCTCGGGAAAGGACGAAAAAAAGGGCACGGTCGGCGCCAAGCGCCGGCGTGCCCGCATGGAGAATCCCGGACGGAGGGTGCGGCGGGGCCCGTCGGGCCCCGTTTCAGGTCAGAAACGCGTGCGGATGCCCGACGTCAGTTCGAGCTGGTTCTTCGCGCCGAACGTCGACGACACCGTGTAGCCGCCGTGCAGCTTCATGTAGTCGCCGGCGAGGTAAACCTCGGTGCGCTTGCTCAGGTGATAGAACACCGACCCGTAGATCGTTTCCTTGAAGCCGTTGCTGACGCCGTTGGTCAGGCTGAACGCGCCGAGGTTGGCGTTCGGGACGAAGCCGTCCGAGTTGTTCGCGGCGTTCTTGACACGCATCTGCTGGTAGCCGAGCTCGTAGTCGAGCGCGCCCTTCGGGGCGATCTTCATCGACACCGTCCACGAATCGTCGTGGCGCTGGCCGAGCGAGCCCTGGTCGCCGTTGTAGCGGAAGTAGCCGGCATTCAGGCGCACGATGCTGAACGTGTAGTTGCCGCCGACCGAGAACGTCTGGTTCGTGAAGCCGCCGTTGTTCACGTGGTTGTAGAAGCCCGACACGTTGAACGGCCCGCCGTTGTAGCCGAGCGCGACCTGGTACGCGGAGCCGGTCGCGAACGCGGTCGAGTTGCTGAACTGGTAGCCGGCGCTCGCGAAGATGCCGTTGTTGAACAGCTTCTTCCACGCGATGCCGTTGTTGTAGCGCGTGCCGGTCGGGCCGGCCGCGTAGAAGATCATCTGCTTGAAGTTGTTCGAGTTGGTCCAGCCGCCTTCTTCGGTCGACAGCTTCGCGGAACCGTACGGGTCGCCGTAGATCGCGGCCGCGTCGCGCGCGATCGTGTTCTGGAAGCCGGCCGTCAGCTTGCCGAAGCGCTCGTCCTCGACGCCGACCCACGCGTCGCGGTCGAAGATCTGGCCGCTGTCTTCCATCTGGCCGTTCGCGACCACGAATTCGCTTTCGAGGCGGAAGATGATCTTCGTGCCGCCGCCGATGTCTTCTGCGCCGCGCAGGCCCCAGCGGCTGCCGCTGAACCACGGCTCGCCTTCGTTGCCCATGCCGATCACGTGATTGCCGTTAGCATCGGCGTGGGTCCGGTAGGTCGGAAAGCTCAGGTCCATCAGGCCGTAGAGCTGCACGCTCGATTGCGCATGCGCCTGGGTGCCGGCGCACAGGCCAGCCGCCGCGATGGAAAGGGCAAGGGTTTTTCGTTTCAAGATCGTCTCCTCCGAGCTGCCGCATTGAAATCTGGTCGTTGGCAGTACGTAATGTATGCCGATTCTTGCCGGCCACAGCGAGAGGGCCGACGCATAGCATCGTAGAGGGGGCAATCCTTCACGACGCTTTCCCGGACGCAAGAATCGGATCGGTGAAAACACCGAACGCGCAACAATCACGGATCGGGCAGGCGTGTGGAAACAGGCAAGCCGGGGGCGCCGGCATGCGTCGATGCCGTTTCGTGCTACGAATCGGTATTCAGGGCTCGCAAAGGAGCGTGTCAGTCCTGCGCACTCTTCATGCGCAGGATGTAACCCAGCCCGCGCAGCGTGATGATCTCGGCCGTGCTGCCCGCGAGATGCTTGCGCAGCCGGTGGATGTAGATGTCGATCGCGTCGGCGCTCGGCTCGTCGTCGAGCGCGAACACGCTGTCCATCAGCCGCGTCTTCGACACCGTCTTGTTCTGCTGCAGCATCAGCGTTTCGAGGATCGCGTGCTCGCGGCGGCGCAGCGTGAGCACCGTTTCGCCGCAGCGGAATTCGCGCGTGCTGAATGCATAGACGAGATCGCCGCACACGAGCTGCGTCGTGCCGACGCCGGCCTGCCGGCGGATCAGCGCGCGAATCCGCGCGACCAGCTCGCGCGATTCGAACGGCTTCACGACGTAGTCGTCGGCGCCCGCGCCGAAGCAGTCGACCTTGTCGTCGACCGAGCCGTGCGCGGTCAGCATCAGCACCGGCACGTTGTCGTTGCGGCGCCGCAGCCGCGCGAGCACCTCCTTGCCGCTGATGCCGGGCAGGCGCATGTCGAGCAGCACGGCGTCGTAGCGTTCGGTCTTCAGCACCGTATCGGCGCGCTCGCCGTCGCCGACGGAGTCGACCGCGAAATCCTCGCCGCGCAGCAGGTTCACGATCCAGTGCGCGAGTTCGGCGTTGTCTTCGACCAGCAGGAGTTTCATGACGGCGTTCTCTTCAATCGTACGCGGGCAGCCGTACAGTCACAACGATACCGCGATTGCCGGGCCCCGGCGCGAGCGACGCGCTGCCGCCGTGCGCCTGTGCGATCTCGCGGACGATCGCGAGCCCCAGGCCCGAGCCCTCGGTATCGGCCGACACGCGGTAGAACCGCTTGAATACGTGCGGCCGCGCTTCGGCCGGGATGCCCGGGC
Organism: Burkholderia lata; assembly: GCF_902499335.1. Taxonomy (GTDB): domain Bacteria; phylum Pseudomonadota; class Gammaproteobacteria; order Burkholderiales; family Burkholderiaceae; genus Burkholderia; species Burkholderia lata_B. The sequence goes on from NZ_CABVQK010000012.1 coordinate 22,183, forward strand.
CGTTGTCGACCACGTCGAGCACGATCGCGTCGCCGTCGCGGCGGGCGGCCACCGTCACGCAGCCGCCGGGCTGCGTGTAGCGCACCGCGTTGTCGACGAGGTTCATCACCAGCGCGGTCAGCAGGCTGTCGCTGCCCGCGACGTCGAGCCGCTCGCCGAGATCGGCGCCCAGGTCGATATTGCGCCGCTGCGCAAGCACGATCGTTTCCTCCAGCACGCTCGACACCACGGCCGCGAGATCGACGCGATGGGTCAGCAGCGTCGACGGTGTCGCCTCCGCATGCGCGAGCAGCAGCAGCTTGTCGGTCACGTCGGCCATCTTGCGGCTGCTGCGCTGCATGCTGTCGAGCACCGATGCAAGCTCCGGATCGTCGTGCCCGCGCCGCTGCGCGTACTGGATCTGCGTGTCGAGCACCGCGATCGGCGTGCGCAACTGGTGCGCGGCATCCGCGATGAAGCGGCGCTGCGTGGTCGTGTGCGTGTTGAGCCGCGCGATGCACTGGTTGATCGCGTCGACGATCGGCCGCAGCTCGTTCTGCAGCCGCTCGGGACGGATCGGCTCCAGCTCCATCGGCCCGCGGTCGGCCACGTCGTCCTTCAGCTTCATCAGCGGGCGCATCTCGAAGGTGAGGCCGAGGTACACGAGCCCCATCGCGAGCATCAGCATCAGCGACAGGCGCACGAGCTGCGGCCGCCAGATCGTGGCGACCATCGCGCGATGCGAGCGCGTTGTCTTCGCGACGACCACCGTGACCGTCTCGACGTGCCCCTCGTCGTACAGCTGGCGATCGTAGGCCACCGCGCGCAGCGGCACGCCGTCGAGCGACGTGTCGTACAGCGTCGGCTCGATGCCGTGCCGCGCGGGCACATCGAGCGCCGGCGTGCCCGCGAGCAGGCGCTCGCGTCCGTCGACCACCTTGTAGAACACCGAGTCGCCCGACGGCGATTCGAAGATCTCCAGCGCGGCCGGCGGCACGTCGGCGACAGGCAGCCCGTTGCGCCACTCGATGTCCTCGCCGATCGTGCGCGCGGACGCGACGAGCGCGCTGTCCTGCACGAGCGCGGCCGTGGTCCGCGCGGTGTCGTACGACATCGCGCCGGCGATCAGCATGAACACCGCGAGCGGCAGCAGCAGCCACCACAGCAGCCGCCCGCGCAGGCTGTGCGCCATCCTGTTGCGCTCCTTCTCCGAAATGCCGAACCGCGCCGGGGGCGCCGGCGCGGTCGGGGGTGTCATGTCAGGCGTCCGTCTGCGGCGTTCAGAACGCCGCGGGGCGCCACTTCAGCAGCCGCTTCTCGAGCCACGTCAGCAGATAGTCGGCGGCCAGCGCGACCACGGCCAGCACGATCATCGCCGCAAACACGCCGCTTGCGTTGAACGCGCCCTGGGCGGTGGAGATTAGCAAACCGATGCCCTGCTTGGAACCCAGGAATTCGCCGACGACCGCGCCGACCAGCGCGAAGCCGAAGCTCACGTGCAGGCTGGCGAGAATCCAGCTCAGCGCGGACGGGATCACGACCGCCGTGGTGATCTGCCGGCGCGACGCGCCCAGGATCTGCGCATTCGCGATCAGGTAGCGGTCGGCTTCGCGCACGCCCTGGAACGCGTTGCCGAACACGACGAAGAACACCATCACGACGGCCAGCGCGATCTTCGACGCCATCCCGAGGCCCAGTGCGATCACGAAGATCGAGCCGAGCACGACGCGCGGAATCGAGTTCGCGATCTGGATGTACAGGCCGAACACGTCGGCCATCAGCTTGTTGCGGCCGAGCACGATCCCGCAGATCACGCCGGCAACCGAGCCGATCACGAAGCCGATGCCGGTTTCCTCGAGCGTGACCCACACCTGCGTGAGCAGCGGGCCTTGCGATGTGCCGTTCACGAACCAGTCCTGGATCTGTTCGAAGATCAGCGACGGCATCGAGAAGAAGAAGGGATCGATCCACTTGAGGCGTGCGGCGAGTTCCCACCCGCCCAGTACGATCACGAGTACGGCGATCCGCAGCGTGACGATCAGGTTGCGCCGGCGGCGCAGCCGGCGTTGCGCGGCGCGCTCGTCGTCCTCGAGCGTCGTCGCCGGAATGGCGGTGGGGGGAAGCGTCATGTCGGTCATGCTCCTGTCCTTGCGGTCCTTGCCTTGAGCGTATGCGTCAGCCGATCTGCACTTCTTCGCGCAGGTCGTGCCAGATGTCCTTGGAAATTTCGATGAAGCGCGCGTCGTAGCGAATCTCCGACGTGACGCGCGGGCGCGGCAGGTCGATCTCGTACACGCGCTTGAGCGTGGCAGGCCGCGCGGTCAGCACGAACACGCGGTCGGCGAGTGCGATCGCCTCCTCGAGATCGTGCGTGACGAACACGACCGAGCCCTTGTTCGCGGACCAGAGCTGCAGCAGCTCGTCCTGCATCAGCGTGCGCGTCTGCATGTCGAGCGCGGAGAACGGCTCGTCCATCAGCAGGATTTCCGGCTGGTTGATGAAGGTCTGCGCGAGTGCGACACGCTTCCTCATCCCGCCGGACAGCTGGTGCGGGTAGTGCTTCGTGAACTTGTCGAGGCCGACCTTGCGGATCCATTCCTCGGCCTGCGCGTACGCGACGTCCTTCGAGCGGCCGCGAAACAGCGGGCCCGCCGCGACGTTGTCGATCACGTTGCGCCACGGGAACACGGCGTCGGCCTGGAACACGAAGCCGATGCGCGGATCGATCCCGTCGACCGGGCGGCCCATCACGCGCACCTCGCCCGACACGGGCTTGAGCAGCCCGGTGATCATGTTCAGCGTCGTCGACTTGCCGCAGCCGGTCGGCCCGACGATCGCGATGAACTCGCCGCGCGCGACGCTCATGCTGAAGTCGCGCAGCGCGACGGTAGCCTTGCCTTCCGGCGAAATGAAGCGGCACGACACGTTGCGAAACTCGATCGCCGGTGTGCTCGGGGAGACTGCCTGGTTCATCGCTCTTTGTCCTGCGGGTGAGGAGGGCGTCGCATCGTGGCGACGCCGGGCCGGTCAACCGGGCCGGGACGGGGCACGCACGGCGGCGGGATCGCCGCCGCCGGCGCCGCTACCGATATCGCTTACTTCGCGTTCACGAAATCGTTCGTGAAGGTGCGCGCCAGATCGATATGCTTGCCCTTCACCGACGGGTTGAACGCCGACAGCACCTTCAGCACGGTCGCCGGGCCGTCGGCCGGCATCTTGCCGTCGGCGGTGTACATCGGCAGCGACGCCTTCAGCGCGCTCACGTACAGCGCCTTGTCCTTCTGGTAGTCGGCCGGCATCTTCGCGGCGATTTCGTCGGCGCTGTGCGTATGGATGAACTGCATCGTCTTCGCGAACGCGTGCGCGAGCTTGGTCGCTTCCGCCTTGTGCGAATCGGCCCAGGCCGACTGCACGTACAGGCTCGCGGCCGGGTAGGTGCCGCCGAGCGCCGCGCGCGTGCCTTCGACGGTGCGCATGTCGACCAGCACCTTCGCGTCGCCCATCTTCTCGAGCGCGGACACGGTCGGCTCGGTCGTCATCCCGGCGTCGATGCGGCCCTGCTTGATCGCAGCGATGAAGCTCGCGTCGGCGCCGACCGGCAGCATCGTGTACTGGGTCGACTGCACGCCGTGCTGCAACGCGAGGTATTGCGTGAGGAAGCTCGTCGACGAGCCGAGGCCCGTCACGCCGAGCGTCTTGCCCTTCGCGTCGGCCATCGACTTGAAGGTAGGCGCGGCCTTGGTCGACACCATCTCGACTTCGCCCGGCACCTGGCCGAACACGGCGATCGCCTTCACGTCCTTGCCCTTGCTCTGCAGGTCGATCGTGTGATCGTAGAAGCCCACGACGCCCTGCACGGCGCCCGCGAGCAGCTCGTTCTCCGCGTCGACGCCGGCCGGTTGCGACAGCAGCTCGACGTCGAGCCCTTCGGCCTTGAAGTAGCCGAGTTCCTGCGTGAGCCGCGCGGGCAGGTAGATGAGCTTCGCGATCCCGCCGACCATGATCGTGATCTTGCCGCCGTCGTCGGCGAAAGCGGGGTGAGCGGCAAGCGCGCAGCTCAGGCTGGCTGCAACGGCGAGGGTGCGCAGGATGGGTCGCATCGGGTCGTCTCCGTTCGTTGTAATCGTGGCGCGATGCTTGCTGCATCGTCACGACGAGTATAGGGAGGCGAAACCTTCCGCTACCTTTCGCGGGCGGGCGATTCCTTTAGGGGTTTTCCAGCAACGGAGGGCTGGAACAGGCGGGGAACGGGGGCGGGATGCGCTCAGCGCCAGCCGGTCAGCACGCGCCCCATCGCGTCGAGCCCCATGTCGAACAGGTGCGCCACGAACGGCACGAGGTTCGGGATCATCAGTTGCATGAGCAACAGCCCGACGAGCATCGTCACGGGAAAGCCGACCTGGAACACGCCGATCTGCGGCGCCGCGCGGTTCAGGATGCCGAGCGCGAGGTTCGCGATCAGCAGCGCCGCGACCACCGGCAGCGCGAGCAGCAGCCCCATCTCGAACACCGTCGTGCCGAACGCGGCGAGCGTGCGCCAGCCGGGCGCGTGCAGCAGGTCGGCCGACACCGGCAGCGACTGGAACGATGCGGTGAGCGCGGCGAACACCTGCAGGTGGCCGTCCACCGCGAGGAACGCGAGCATCGCGACCGCGTTCAGGAAGCGGCCCATCACGGGCGTCGCGCCGCTCGTGTGCGGATCGAAGAAGGTGGCGAAGCCGAGCCCCATCGACAGCCCGATGAAGTCGCCGGCCGCTTCGACGGCCGCGAACACGATCTGCATCGTGAAGCCCATCGCGACGCCGATCAGGAACTGCGTGACGAGGATCCAGATGCCCTGCGCGGAGAACACGGTGACGTCCGGCATCGCGCCGAGCGTGGGTGCGACGACCAGCGCCATGAACGCGGCGAGGCCGATCTTCACGCGGACGGGCACCGCCGCGTGGCCGACGACGGGCGCGGTCGCGACGAGCGCGAGCATCCGCACGAACGGCCACAGGAATGCCGTGAGCCAGCCGTTGAGCTGCGCGTAGGTGACCGAGAACATCGCCGCCGGGTGGTGCGCGCGGCTCAGCCGACGCCGAGCGTCGCGACGTGCAGCAGCGTCTGCCGCAGGTAGTCGAGCATCGTCGTCATCATCCACGGGCCGGCGATCACGAGCGTCGCGGCGACCGCGAGCAGCTTCGGGATGAACGACAGCGTCGCCTCGTTGATCTGCGTCGCGGCCTGGAACAGGCTCACGACGAGGCCGACCGCGAGCGCGACCAGCAACAGCGGGGCGGCCAGCAGCAGGCCGACCATCATCGCCTGGTGCGCCAGGGTCATCACTTGTTCGGGCGTCATCGTGCGATTCCTCCGCGGCTTACGTAAAGCTCTGCGCGAGCGAGCCGATCAGCAGCTGCCAGCCGTCGACCAGCACGAACAGCATCAGCTTGAACGGCAGCGACACGGTGGACGGCGACACCATCATCATCCCCATCGACATCAGCACGCTCGCGACGACCATGTCGATGATCAGGAACGGGATGAAGACCGTGAAGCCGATCTGGAAACCCGTCTTCAGCTCGCTCGTGACGAACGCCGGCACCAGCAGCGACAGCGGCACGTCCTCGGGGCCCTGCATCGGCGCGGCCTTCGAGATCTTCGCGAACAGCGCGAGATCGGTCTCGCGGGTCTGCTTCAGCATGAAGGTCTTGAACGGCGCGACGCCGCGCTGCACCGCCTGTTCCATCGGCATCGAACCGTCGGAGAACGGCTTGTAGCCGTCGTTGTACGCGCGGTCGAGCACGGGCGACATCACGAAGAAGGTGAGGAACATCGCGAGGCCGACGAGCACCTGGTTCGGCGGCGTCGTCGAGGTACCGAGCGCCTGGCGCAGCAGCGACAGCACGATGATGATGCGCGTGAAGCTCGTCATCATCAGCAGCATCGCCGGCAGGAACGACAGCATCGTGAGCAGCAGCATCGTCTGCACGCTCAGCGAATAGGTGGTGCCGCCGTGCGGGCCCGGGCTCGCATTGAACGCGGGCAGGCCGTTCGCCTGCGCATGGGCGAGTGCGGGGGCGAGGCAGAGGATCAGCACGGGCGCGAAGCGCGCCGCGCGATGCAGGAATGCGTGTTTCATCGGAATGCGGGGTCGGAAAGAGGGCGCGGCGCCATGTCAGCGGTCCTTGCCGCGACCGAGGCGCTTCGCGGCTTCGCCCGCGAGCGCGTCGCGAAACCGCGAGCCGAACGTGCCGGGCAGGCCGCCTTCGGACGGTGCGGCGCCGGCGGGTGCGTCGGTCGAGGCCGTAGTCACTGTCGCGGTGGCCGCTGCCGAACCGGCCGGCAGCGTATGCAGCAGTCGCACGTTGCCCGGCGCGACGCCGAGCACGAGCCAGGTGTCGCCGATCTCGACGATCGTCGCGCTTTCCTTCGCGCCGACCGCGACGCTCGACACGACCTTCAGCGGGCCGCCGCGGCGCGCGTGCTGGAAGCCGAAGCGGCGCGCGAGCCATGCGCATGCGAACACGAGACCGATCACGACCGCGAGCCCGACCAGTGTCTGCAGCACCGCGCCGATGCCGAGCGACGGCGCGGCCGAGCCGACCATCACGCTCGACGCGATCGCCCCGGCGTTGTTCACCGCGTTCATGTCGGCAGCACCGGCCGGCGTGCAGGCAAGCGACGCCGCAATGGCCGCGGCAGCCGCCGCCACGCTCGCGACGCGCACGCGGCGGCCGGGCGCGACTACGTTCACCGGTTCAGCTTCCGGATGCGTTCGGCCGGCGTGATGATGTCGGTCAGGCGGATACCGAACTTGTCGTTGACGACCACCACCTCGCCCTGCGCGATCAGGCAGCCGTTCACGAGTACGTCCATCGGCTCGCCGGCCATGCCGTCCAGCTCGACGACCGAACCCTGCGCGAGCTGCAGCAGGTTGCGGATCGCGATCTTCGTGCGGCCGAGCTCCACGGTCATCTTGACCGGGATGTCGAGGATCATCTCGATGTCGTTGTGCGTCGAGCTTGCCGCAGCCTTCGACAGCGGCTGGAACACGCCGGCGCCCGTCGCGCCCGCCTGCACCGGCTGCTGGTTCTGCTCGGCGAGCGCGGCCGCCCAGTCGTCCATGCCCGGATCTTCTTCCGCCGCGGCAGGTGCCGCCTGCGCGGCGGCGGCCGATGCCGCGAGGGCCGCGTCGGCCATCGCTTGTGCGTCGTCCTCGGGCGTCTGGTTCAGCTCACTCATATCCACCTTCCTTCATCGAATCGCCCGCGCTGATCATCTTCTGCACGCGCAACGCATATTGACCATTGAAAATTCCGTAGCCGCATTCCATCACCGGCACGCCGTCGACCTTCGCGGTGATCGTGTCCTCGATTTCCAGCGGCAGCACGTCACCCGCGCGCAGGTTCAGGATCTTCTCGAAGGTCGACGAGATCTCCGCGAGATTCGCGGTCAGCTCGACCTCGGCGGCCTGCACCTGCTGCGACAGCACGCGCACCCAGCGGCGGTCGACTTCGAGCGCCTCGCCCTGGATCGGCGACGCGAGCACGTCGCGGATCGGCTCGACCATCGAGTACGGCATGCAGATGTGCAGCGTGCCGCCGGTCGGCCCGAACTCGATCGAGAACTGCGTGACGATGACGATCTCGTTCGGCGTCGCGACGTTCGCGAACTGCGTGTGCATTTCCGAGCGCACGAATTCGAACTGCAGCGGCCGCACGCTCTTCCACGCGGTCGTGTAGTGCTCGAACACGAGGTTCAGCAGCTTGCCGATGATCCGCTGCTCGGTGGCCGTGAAGTCGCGGCCCTCGACGCGCGTGTGAAAGCGCCCGTCGCCGCCGAACAGGTTGTCGACGACGAAGAACACGAGGTTCGGGTCGAACACGAACAGCGACGTGCCGCGCAGCGGCTTCACGTGCACCAGGTTCAGGTTCGTCGGGATCGGCAGGTTGCGTGTGAACTCGCTGTACTTCTGCACCTTCACCTGGCTGACGGAGATTTCCGCCGTACGCCGCATGAAGTTGAAGATGCCGATCCGCAGCAGGCGCGCGAAGCGGTCGTTGATGATCTCGAGGCCGGGCATCCGGCCGCGGACGATCCGCTCCTGCGTCGCAATGTTGTAGGGGCGGACGCCCGATGTGTCGCGCTGCTCGTCGACTGAATCGGTTTCGCCCGTGACGCCCTTGAGGAGGGCATCGACCTCCTCCTGGGACATGAACTCCTGGTGACCCATACGCGCTCCTTTCGCGGCCGCGTTACTGGACGACGAACTCGGTGAACAGCACGTCGTCGACCTTCGCGCGCTGGTTGCCCGGCTGCGTCGGCTGCTCGATCAGTTCCCGCAGTTCCTTCGCGAGTGAACGTTTGCCGTCCGGCGTCGCGAGATCCTCGGGATGCTTGTTCGACAGCGCGAGCAGGATCCGGCTGCGGATCTCCGGCATCCGCGCGGTCAGTTGCTCCTGCGCCTTCGGGTCGGTGAGCTTCAGCGACAGGCCGACGCGCAGGTAGTGCTGCGCGCCGTCGTCGGACTGCAGGTTCACGGTCAGCGGGTCGAGCGGGAAGAACACCGGCGCGGCGAGCGGCGCCGGCTCGGCGGGCGCGCTCGCGTGGCCCACGCCTTCCTTGCTCAGGAACACGTACATGCCGCCGGCTGCGGCGGCCGCCGCGCCCAGCGCGATGACGGCGATGAGCGCGATGCGCTTGAACTTGCCGGACGAAGCCGGCTTGTCGGCGGTCGGGTTTGCGGTCGTGGAGGCCATGTGAATGCGTGCGTGATGTCTCGTAGCATGCATTGTTCGGCATCCGGGCCGAGCCCGATGGGCGGAAAAGAGGGGGGAATTGCGGCTATCTCAGCCGATTGTCGGCCGGGTGTCGGCCGGATGCAGGGAAAGTGGGGGCGGAAAGGGGCGGCGGGCCGGCGGCCGGAGCGTGCGGGGCCGGGAGGGGGCGCCGTTCCCGCCGCACGGAGCCAGCCGCCCCGATGGCGGCAGGCAAGATTTCACGGGGCCGCGCCGGCGCCTGGCGGGCGTCCGCCGCCCGGTCAGATCGGCAGCAGCGTCAGGAGCGGCGCGATCAGCACCATCGCGACACCCGCGATCATCATCGTGAGGCTCGACACGACGCCTTCCTCGCTGCCGATCTCGCGCGCCTTCGCGGTGCCCACGCCGTGGGCGGCCGCGCCGAACAGCGCACCGCGCGCGAGCCGCGTGCGCATCGGCACCAGCGCGAGCACCAGCTCGCCGAGCAGCATCCCGCAGATGCCGGTCGCGATCACGAAGAGGGCGGTGAGATCCTTCGGCGCGTGGATCTTGTCCGACACGGCGAGCGCGAACGGCGTCGACACCGAGCGCGTCATCAGCGAGCGCTGCAGCTCGGGCGACAGGTGCAACAGCTTCGCGAGCAGCAGCGACCCGCACACGCCCGCGGCGATCCCGACTGCCACGCCGACCGACAGGGACAGCCAGTGGCGGCGGATCAGGTCGCGATAGTCGTAGATCGGCACCGCGAACGCGATCGTCGCCGGGCCGAGCAGCCACATCAGCCAGCGCGTGTCGTGGAAGTAGACCGAATACGGGATGCCGGTCAGCAGGACGAGCAGCACCAGCACGCCCGGCACGAACACGAGCGGCGAGAACAGCAGCGTCTTCTTGTACGCGTAGAGCCGCTTCGACGCGAAATACAGCACGACCGTCAGCACGAAGCAGCCGAACGAGATCGCGGTGTTCGCCTGGTCGGCGGACAGGTTCGACAATGCGGCAAGCATGGCAGGCTCCGGCTCAGTGGGCGGACGCGGCGCTCAGGCGCGTGCGGCGGCGTTCGGCGAACACGCGCTGCGCGGCGAGCCGGCGCTCGAGCTTCGCGGCGAGGTCGACCGCGACGGCCACCGCGACCATCACGAACGCGGTGCCGGCGAGCATCACCAGCGCGATGCGCCAGCCGTCCTCGCGGAACAGCCCGCCGTACTGCACGGCCGCGACGGCGGCCGGCACGAAGAACAGCAGCATGTCGGACAGCAGCCAGTTCGCGCCGTCCTTCACCCATGCGGGCGCGACGCGGCCCGAGAACAGCAGCACGAGGAGCACCGCGAGGCCGATCACGCCGGACGGAATCGGCAGCCCGATCTTGCGCACGGCCCAGTCGACCGCCATCCACAGCGCGCCGAGCGCGGCGGCCTGAAGCGCGATCCGGCCCGTGCGCGCCATGCCGCCCGAAGCGGCGGGGCGGTCGGCGAGTGCGGCGGTCGGCTTGGTCATGGCAGGCTCCCTACAGATATTCCGTTGATGGTGTGAGTATAGGGTTTCCCCTAACCATAAATAAAATGACTTGTCTCTATCCTTGTCATTCCAATTCGGAATTCACCTTTGATCGCCGCACCATTTTGGGGAGACATCGATGGAATTGCGCGCGCTGCGGTACTTCGTCGAGGTGGTTCGCCAGCAGAGCTTCACGGCGGCCGCCGACAAGCTGTTCGTGACCCAGCCGACCATCAGCAAGATGGTGAAGGCGCTCGAGGACGAGATCGGTTCGCCGCTGCTGCTGCGCGACGGTCGGCAGATGGTGCTGACCGACGCGGGGCGGATCGTGTTCCAGCGCGGCCAGGACGTGCTCGCCGCGCAGGCGCAGCTGCAGTCGGAGCTGAACGACCTCGGCACGCTCGGGCGCGGCGAGCTGACGATCGGGATTCCGCCGCTCGGCGGCTCGCTGTTCACGCCGATCATCGCCGCGTACAAGCAGCGCTACCCGAACATCGAGCTGAAGCTGTTCGAGCAGGGCGCGCGGATGATCGAGGCCGCGCTGACGTCGGGTGAACTGGAGCTGGGCGGGCTGCTGGAGCCGGTCGACCCCGGCACCTTCGAGCGGCTGCCGATGGTGCGCGCGCCGCTGTGGCTCGTCGCGCCGCGCGAGTCGCGCTGGGAGGATCACGCGGCCGTGCCGCTCGCGGATCTGGCGCGCGAGTCGTTCGTGTTCTACGCGGAAAGCCTCGCGCTGCACGACGCGGTGCTGGACGCGTGCCGGCAGGTCGGGTTCACGCCGTCGATCGTGAGCCGCAGCGGCCACTGGGATTTCATGGCCGCGCTCGTGCATGCGGGCGTCGGCATCGCGCTGCTGCCCGAGCCGTATTGCCGGCGGCTCGACGCGGGCCAGTTCACGTGCCGGCCGATCGTCGAGCCCGAGATCACGTGGGCGATCGCACTCGGCTGGCTGAAGAAGGGGTATCTGTCGCACGCGGCGCGCGCGTGGCTTGAAGTGGCGCGGGCGACGCTGCCGATCGCGCCGGGTGACGACCTGGCGTTCGGCGGGTTGCGGGCGAGGGAGTGACGCCCGCCGAGGCGGGCGGTAAAGCGAACGAGGCGGGCGCAACGGCCCGCCGCCGCACGGTCAATGCCCCATCGCCGGCCCCGCGCCCTTCCTCGGCTTCGTGATCCACACGAGCGCCGCGAGCGCGCCGAACATGAACGCCGACAGCAGGAAGAAGTCGTTGGTCGCCATCATGAAGCCTTGCTGCGTGACGAGCTGGTTGAGTTGCGCATTGGCCGTCTGGCCGACGATGCCGAGCTGCGACAGCGCGCCCTGGTAGTCGGTCGTGCTCTGCGCATAGATGCTCACCGATTCCGACAGCCGCGCGTGGTGGTAGATCGCGTCGTTCTCCCAGAACGTCGAGCTGGCCGCGGTGCCGATCGCGCCGGACAGCGTGCGCAGGAAGTTCGACAGCCCCGACGCGCTCGCGAGCCGGTCGTCGGAGATGCTCGACAGCGTGATCGTCGTCATCGGCACGAAGAAGCAGGCCACGCCGATCCCCTGCACGAGCCGCGGCAGGATCACATGGTTGAACGGCACGTCGAGCGTAAACGTCGAGTTCCAGATCGACACGCCGGCGAACACGATGAACGCGAAGCTCGCGACCATCCGCAGGTCGAGCCGGTGCATGTTGCGGCCGATCAGCGGCGACAGCACGAGCGCGAGCAGCCCGACCGGTGCAGTGGCGAGGCCGGCCTTGCCGGCCGTGTAGCCCATCACCGTCTGCAGCCACAGCGGGAAGATCACGACCGAGCCGAAGAACGCCATGAAGCCGAACGAGATGATCATCGCGCCGAGCGCGAAGTTGCGGTCCTTGAAGAGCGACAGGTCGACCACCGGCTCCTTCTCGGTCGCCTCCCACACGAGCATGAACGCGAGCGACACGACCGCGATCAGCGCGAGCGCGACGATGAACGTCGAGTTGAACCAGTCGCGGTCCTTGCCGAGGTCGAGCATCATCTGCAGGCACGACACGCCGATCACGAGCAGCGCGAGGCCGACCGCGTCGATCCGCTGCTTCGTCGTCTTCGTCTCGCGGCCGCGCAGCAGGAAATACGCGCAGACCGCCGAGAAGATGCCGATCGGCAGGTTGATGTAGAAGATCCACGGCCATGTGTAGTTGTCGCTGATCCAGCCGCCCAGCAGCGGGCCGAAGATCGGCGCGACGATCACCGTCATCGCCCATAGCCCGAGCGCGAGCCCGCGCTTCGCGGGCGGGTAGCTGCGCATCAGGATCGTCTGCGACAGCGGCACCATCGGCCCCGACACGAGGCCCTGCAGCAGCCGGAACGCGATCAGCGTCTCGAAGTTGGTCGCGAAGCCGCACAGCGCCGACGCGATCGTGAACGCGAGCACCGACAGCGTGAACAGGCGCACCTCGCCGACCCGCCGCGCGAGCCAGCCGGTGAGCGGCACCGCGATCGCGGACGCGACCGAGTACGACGAGATCACCCAGGTGCCTTCGCTCGTTGCGACGCCGAGGCTGCCCGAGATGGTCGGCACCGCGACGTTCGCGATCGACGTGTCGAGCACTTCCATGAAGGTGCCGAGCGCGAGCCCGACGGTGAGCAGCGCGAGCGCTCCGCCGGACAGCGGCGCAGGAGCGGCAGCGGGGGAGGCGGCGGATGCCGTGGTGGCGGACATCGGAATCTCCTAGACGCGGCGCGCGCGACGCGCCGGCACAACGCACGGGTGTGCGCCGCAGCGCAGCCCGGCCGGGTGGAACGGATAAAGGAAAAAGGGGAGCACGTGCCCTGTCATCTTCTGCCCAGACAGATAAATAAGCGAACGTTTAACCTAGACATGGGGCCTCCGCGCACATCAGCAGTCCGCTTCGTCGTCGGGTTTCGGGCAACCGGTCGTACCGGGCCCGTTGGCGATGAAGCGCTGCAGCAGGCCGGTGAGCGTCGCGAGCTCGTCGGCCGAGAAACCGTCGAGCTGCGCGTTGAGCGCGGTCGCGATCAGCGACGGCAGCGCACGGGCGGCTTCGGCACCGCGTTCGGTCAGCGTCAGCTCGATCATCCGGCGGTCCTGCTCGCTGCGCGAGCGCGCGACCAGCCCCTTGCGTTCGAGGCGGTCGAGCATCCGCGTCATCGACCCGCTGTCGTACGACATCTTGCGGGACAGTTCGAACGGCGTGCGCGCATAGCCGCGCGACAGCAGCAGGATCACGCCGATCTGCTGCGCGGTGAGGTCGAGCGGCTCGAGCGCGCGGTCCATCCGCTCGACGAGCGCCTGCTTTGCCTTCGACAGGTAATAGCCGAGGCTCGTTTCCAGCGCGATGTTCTCGGGATCGTAGAGGCCGCCGGTCATGCGATTGCGTGCGCAGCAATAGTGCGTTTCAGATTTAGACGCGCCCAGTATCTTGAAAATTGATTGCTTAGTCAATATTATTTGAGGCAACCAGTTACGACGTGCATGTTGCACTGCCGGAGACTATGTTCTGACCGATTCGCCCGCGCTGCGGGCACCCCGAGGATGTTCGCGATGCTGTTCCTGAAAAATGCCGCCGGCGCGCTGCGCCGCAACCTGACCGATACCGCTCACCATGTGTTTTCCGGGCCGCACCGCGGCTGGAAGATCGCGCTGTACGTGGCGATGCTGGTGGTGCCCGGCGGCTCGCTCGCGGCGCTCGGGGTCGCCTGGTTCGATCATCGCCGGCAGCGCAACGCGAAAGACGGCGCTCGCCGCACGGGCCAGCCGGCCGCAACGGAGCCGTCGACATGGCGGTCCGCCGCCGAACCGCTCCCGCTGCCCGCGCGCTGCCACTGACATCGCGCGTCTCCCGCCTGCCTGACCGCTCCGGCCGAGCGCCGGGCGGGCCCCCCCGGCCGGTGTCGCACGCCCGGCTTCCTGTCAGCGAGCCGTAATGGCCGGTAAACCGGCCGCTCGCGCCGGTAACACATTCCTGTCCCCGCGCACCGTACCCTTGGGGCTGCGCAGCTTTCCCGCCGTCAGTTACCATTTGTCCGCCAGCGGCACGACGACCGCATCGCGCGACGCCGCTCGCCGGACGTCGCGCCCAGACAGGAAAAAACCATGCCGTACGCCTCCCTCCCGCGCGCCCTTCGCCCGCTGAGCGCCGCCGTCGCCGTCGCGACGGCCGTGCTGCTCGCCGGCTGCGCCGTCGGGCCCGACTATCACCGGCCCGACACGTCGATCCCCGCCGCGTACAAGGAAGCGCCGGCCGGCTGGAAGGTCGCGCAGCCCGCCGACCGCACCGACCGCGGCACGTGGTGGACGGTCTACAACGATCCGCAGCTCGACGCGCTGATCGGCAAGCTCAACACATCGAACCAGACCATCGCGCAATCGGCAGCCGCGTACCGGCAGGCGCGCGCGCTCGTCACCGAGGCGCGTGCCGCGTATTTCCCGACCGTCGGGTTGACCGCATCAGGCTCGCGCGCCCGCACACCGCGCACGTCGGTGTCGTCGGGTTCGTCGTCGAGTTTCAGCAGCGGCTCGTCCGGCTCGATCAACAACAGCTACAGCGTCGGCCTCGACGCGAGCTGGGAACCCGACCTGTGGGGCAAGGTGAGCCGTACCGTCAGCGCGCAGCGCGCCGGCGAAGCGGCCGCCGCGGCCGATCTCGCGAACGCGCGGCTGTCGCAGCAGGCGCTGCTCGCGCAGACCTATTTCCAGTTGCGCACGTCCGATGCACTGCAGAAGCTGCTCGACGACACCGTGAAGTCGTACGGACAGTCGCTGAAACTCACGCAGAACCAGTACGCGCAGGGCGTCGCCGCACGCGCGGACGTGATCCAGGCGCAGACGCAGCTGCAGAGCGCGCAGGCCGCGTCGATCGACAATGGTGTTGCCCGCGCGCAATACGAGCATGCGATCGCGACGCTGATCGGCGAACCGGCGTCCACCTTCTCGCTGCCGCCGAACCCGCTCGCGGCCGAGCCGCCGATCACGCCGGTCGACGTGCCGTCCGCGATCCTCGAGCGCCGGCCCGACATCGCGGCGGCCGAGCGCCGTGCGGCAGCCGCGAACGAGCAGATCGGCGTCGCGATCGCCGCGTTCTTCCCGACGCTCACGCTGTCGGCCACCGGCGGTGTGCAGAGCTCGGTGTGGTCGCAGCTGTTCACGCTGCCGGCGCGCTTCTGGACGGTCGGCCCGCAGCTCGCGGCCACGCTGTTCGACGCCGGGCTGCGCGCCGCGCAGACCGACGCCGCACGCGCGACCTACGACCAGGACGTCGCCGCGTACCGCCTCGCGGTGCTCACCGCGTTCCAGGACGTCGAGGACAACCTCGCGTCGCAACGCATCCTCGCGCAGGAAATCGACGTGCAGCGGCAGGCCGTCGACAGCGCCGAGCATTCGCTCGCGATCGTCACGAACCAGTACAAGGCCGGCACGGTCGCCTACCTGAACGTGCTGACCGCGCAGACCACCGCGTTCACTGCGCAGCAGAAGCTCGCGACGATCGCCGGGCAGCGGATGACGTCGTCGGTCGGGCTCGTGAAGGCGCTCGGCGGCGGCTGGAACGTATCGGAGATGGCGCGCGAGAACGGCGACGTGGCGGCTCCTGCGCCCGTGCCGGCGTCCGGTGCGGCCGCGCCCGCGGCCAACTCACCGTCGGTCGCCGCACCGCTCGCGCAGAAGTAGGAAGGAAAGGGCGACGCGCACGTCAGCGCTGCGCGTCGCCGAAGATCAGCGACACCTCGTTGTTGCCGAGCGGGTGGCCGAGCAGGTTCAGCAGCCCCGCGAGGTTCGCCTGCTGCTCGGGCGCCGAATGCGCGGTGCCGCGGAACGAGCCCTGGCCAGGGCCGAAGTTGCCGTGGCCGTCGAGGAACAGCGGGCCCTGCGTCGTCGACAGGTCGAGATCGGCGCCGGCCCCCTTCGCCTGCAGCACCGCGCGGTACGAACCGAGCGGCTTCACGCGCGATACGCGCGAACTCATCGAATCGATCGTCACCGTCAGCTGGCCGAACGCGTTGTTGCCGATCAGGCGCCAGTCGCTCCAGCCGAGCCGCACGTCGCCCTGCAGGTCGAGCGTGTTGAACGGCGTGCCGAGCCCGGCGAGCAGCGATGCGGGCACGGCCATCGTGCCTGCCGACAGTACCGCGCCGCGCCACGTCGCATCGAGCGTGACCGCATCGGGCATCGCCTCGGTCTGCCGCATGCGCATCTGCACGCGCCCGGTCAGCAGCGGCCAGAAGCCCGTGGTCCATTCGACCCGGCCCGGCAGCAGCGTCGCCGCGCTCTGGTCGGCCCCCGGCGCGAGCATCAGCGTGCCCGAACCGTGCCACAGCGACCCGTCCGGATCGACGAGATTCACATGCCCGCCGGTCGCGCGCGCGAACTGCGGCGCGATCCATGCGGCCGGCGCGAGTGCGACGAGCGTCACCGCCGTCGCCAGGCCACCCGCCAGTACCCACGGCAATGCGGTGGCGAGCCGCTTGATCCCCGGCCTCATCGGCCGACCGCCACTTGCGTCATCCACTGCGTCATTTCTGCGTAGACGGTTGCATCACGGCCGTCAGGTCGACCTGGCCATCGTCCTTCAGCGCGGTGGCATGCGCCTCGCCGACCTGCACCTTGAATTGCCGGCGTGCATCGTCGAGCCACTGCGTCCACGCCGGGAACGACACGTTCTTCATCTGGACCTGCACGCCGTTGCCGACGATCTGCACCTGCGCGCCCTGCAGTCCGTGATCGGACAGCGACGCGGTCAGCGCGTCCTTCAGCGCGAGGCCGGTCGGTGCCACGCCCTGCGCGGCGGCAGTCAGCGACTTCGCCTCGTTCGCCTGCGCGGTCATCTGCGCAAGCTCGCGGCGCATCGTCGGCAGCTCGCGCTGGATCCGCGCGCGGCCTTCCTGCGCGGGCGACCACAGCACCGAATACGCGATCGCGACCGCCAGTACGGCGCCGCCCCAGCCGAGCAGCATCTTTTCGCGCTGGGAGCGCTCGCCCCAGAACTGGGCCAGCGTCTGGTTCAGTTGTTCCGTCTTCATGAGCGGCTCCGGATCGTCCATTTGCCCGTATTGCTGTCGACTTCGCCGGACAGTCCGTTACGCGCGAGGCGCTGCGTGAAATCGGGATCGACCTTGACCTCCGGCTTGAAGCCGACGTCGAGCCGCCGGTCGTGATAGTCGAGCGACGCGATGCCGTTCAGCGGCAGCGCGCCCATCGAACGCGACAGCCCGCTCGACAGCGCGAGGAAATCGTTCGGCGACAGCTCGCCGGCCGCCAGGCGCAACTGGTCGAGCTGGCGCTGCATCTGCGCGGGCGGATCGAGCACCGTCGTCGTCTTCGGGAACGCGGACAGCAGCGTCTCGGTGATCTGCGCGGACAGCGCATCGCGCTCGCGCGACAGCTTCCACCAGTGCAGGTTCATCCCGACCACCGCCACGCCGAGCGTTGCCGCGACGAGGGCGAGCGGCACGCGCAGGCGCTTCACCGTCGCGCGGTCGAAGCGCCACGGCTGCGATTCGAATTCGAACTGGCACAGGTCGAACTTCTCGGTCAGCGCGCGCCGCGCGAACGCATCGAACGACAGCGGCGCGGCGCCCGGCAGCAACGGGCCGCCGTCGGTGCGTCCGACCGATGCCAGGCGAGGCTCCGCACCCGGTTCGCCGAGTTCGTACAGTTCGACGTCGCCGCCGCGCGCGAGCGCGGCCAGCGTGCCGGCCGCGCGCGACGCGGGCGCCGCGAAGCCTTCGCCGAGTGCACCGCGCGCGACCGCGAGTTCGAGGCGTGCCGCACCGGCCGCAACCGGCTGCGCGCCGGCCTCGACGAGCACCTGCTCAACCGATGCCGCGAGGCCAAGCACCGCGGCCACCGTCGCCGGGCGGGCCGGCGGTTCCTCGACTGCGTCCGCGGCAACCGCAGCGGCGTCGACTTCGCCGTCGGCCGGTGCGGCGGTCGCGGCTGCCGATGCATGCGGCGCCGGCAGGCAGCGGGTCGCGGGCACCGCGCTCAGGTGCCGGTGGCCGGCCGCCGTGAACGCGTCGCAGATCGTGCGGAACCATGCGCGATCGACGACGGCCAGCACGCGGCGCCCGTCGGGCAGCGCGTCCGGATCGAGCGCGATATGGCAGCCGAGCGGATCCTGGATCAGCTGATCCTCGACGATGTTGGGCAGCGCCTGGCGCAGCTTCGGCCCCTTCAGCGGCGGCACCGTCGCGGCCAGCAGCAGCACGTCGCGCGCGGCGACGATCAGCACCGTCGCATTCGCGCGCGGCAGCAGCGCGAGCGCGGCGCGGCCGGCGCGCTGCACATGGCCGGCCTTGTCGACGAGCGTGAACGGCAGCTCGGGCCACTGCCATTCCTGCAACGGCACGGCAGGCTCGCGCGGCGGCAAAGAAACAATCAACGTGCTCACAAGAGCTCCTCTCCCGATTGGCGTCGTTATAGCTGGTCGCGGATGCGCACGACCCGTGTCGAGTGCGTGGTCGGATCACGATACACGAGCGAGGTGCGATCGACCTCCGCGCGGTCGTGCTGGATCCGGCCATGCACGATGAAATAGCTCGAATTGACGTCGATGACGCTCGAGTCGAGCGTCACGTTCGGCGCACCGGCGCCGCGCAGCGCGAGCTGCACGTCGCCGACGTTGCGGAAAAACACGGTCTCGCGACGCGACACGAGCGCCTGCGCGGACGATACGCTCATCCCCGGCATCAGCGCCGCGATCACCTCGGCCGGCGCGGTGTTCATGTTCACGGGCGTCGTGGTCGGCAGCACGGTGACGAACGGGCGCAGCCGCGCGACCATCTCGGGCGTCACGCCGTCGATGTCGAGCAGGCTGTCGACGCCCGTCATCATCAGCGGCGCGGGCCCGCGGTCGCCGCCCGTCATGCCGGGATCGTCGGTGAAGCCGCCGCCGCCCTGCTGATCGGTCGCCACCGGCGCGGTGATAGGCGGCGCCGTGCCGCCACCCGGCAGCGTCGGCATCTGGAAACGCGTCGCCGAATTGAGCAGGCTCGCGCGCACCTGCAACGCGATGCGCTTCGCCAACGCGCCGTCGTATCCGAGCGTCGTCAGCAGGCGCTGGAACGCCTGGACCTGCGTGACGTTCAACTGCAGCACGCCGGGCGCCGGCGACGCCACGAGGTTGCGCAGGTTGAACTTCGCCTGGGCGTCCTCGATCGAGCCGGAGATATAGGTGTCTTCGCCGCCGTTGTCGTTGGGCGCGCCGATCCGGCCGAGGAAGTCCGACAGCTTCGTCTTCGCGATCGGCACGCCCCAGATCCCGCCGAGATACGTGATGCCGGGCGCCGTGTCGCCTTCGGAGCGCAGGATCATCCGCGTCCAGTCGAGCGCGCCGCGCGCGACCCACTGCGCCTGCGCGATCACGCGCTGGTTCTCGATGCGGCGAATCTGTACCTGCTGGCGCCACAGCATCCCCGAGACGAGGATCGCCGACAGCGCGACGACGAGCAGCGCGGTGATGATCGCCGCGCCGCGCTGGCGGCCGCGTGCCGGTACGCGACCGGCGGCACGGGCGGCAAGCCATGAGCGGTGAGGGCGCGCGCGCATCGTCATTCCCCGACGAGGAAGATGCGCGTGACCGGCACGCGCAGCGACGTCGCGCCGATGCTGACCTGCAGCCCCGTCACCGCGCGCGCAGGCGGCGCGTTGCCGATCTGCGGCACCTTGAGCGCATCGTTGTTCTGGGCAAGCGCTTCGTCGGCCGTCTGCAGGTTGGTGGTCCAGCCCACGCGCGGTACGTACAGCTTCGCGTCGATCGCGCCGACGCCGCCCATCAGCGCGACCCAGTTCCAGCCTTCGACGCTGCTGTCCTTCAGCATGCTGCGCAGCCGGTTCGCGTCGTCGATCGGCGGCGACGCATAGCGCACGACGCGCCCGCCGGCGATCCGGTAGCGGACCACCTGCAACCGCGGCGCGGCGCCCGGCACCTCGAGTTCGCGCACGATCTGCAGCGTATTGCCGGCGACACCGATCGCCGGCTGGCCGGCCTCGTCGTCGGTCGCGGCGAGCCGCGCGTCGATGCGCATCTGGTCGAACATCTGCGCGAACACGCGCTCGTCTTCCATCGCGGCCGCGACCTTGTCGCGACCGCGCATGATCTGGTCGAGCCCGCGCCACGCGAGGATCGCGACCACCGCGAGGATCGCGATCGCGATCATCAGCTCGATCAGCGTGAAGCCGCGGGCGGGGCGGGCGAGCGGGCGTCGCATCGGCGAATCAGAGCGGACGGCTGGTTTCATTCGCGACCACCGTCACCATCTGCGCGAGCACACCGGACCGCCCGGGCATGCTCACCGAAATCCGGACGCGCCGGAACACCGGGTTGGGCGTGGTGCTCACACGCTGCGTGCAGACGAGCTGCACGTTGCCTTGCGAGCAGTCGAAACTTTGTTCGCCGATCTCCGGCCACGCGTGCGTGAGCCGTATCTGCGCGAGCGCGTTGTCGGCGCTCCAGCCGGCGAGCAGCCGGCGATGAAGATCGGACGCGTTGGTCGCCATCGTGCCGACCGCGCGGATCGACGCGGCGAGCGCAACCGCGATGATCGCGAGCGCGACCAGCACTTCGATCATCGTGAAACCACGGCCCGAAGGAAGTCCCCTTGAGGGGCGCGATGAAGAAACGGAAGAGGGCAGGCGACGACGCATCGTCATTGCACCTCGTAGCGGCCGTTGCCGGTGCCGACGATCGTCGCGCTGCCGACGGCCGAATGCAGCGTCACGCGCACCGGCGTGTCGATGCTCTCGGTACCGAACACCACACGATTCGCATGCGTGTCGGACCCCGGATAGTCGATGTCGGCGCCCGTGACGCCACCGTCCCAGTCGCGCGGGCGCAGCAGGTCGTCGCGCAGCGTGCGCCAGCCGTCGGGCGAGCTCACGTCGAAACGAAAGCCGTGCGCGGTCGGCAGCCACGCGATCGGCCGGGCACGCACCTGCGCTTCGTCGCCGGCCGTCTCGAACAGCAGCGCGATACGCTGCGCTTCCTCGCGCAGGTCGGTGCGCGGATTGCGCGTGAGCGACAGCGACGCGAGCGACACGAGCAGCCCCGCGATCACGAGCACGACCAGCATTTCGAGTAGCGTGAAGCCGCGCGCGCGATGACGCCGCGCACCGTGCAACGCCTGCCCGCCGTCGGCCCGCGCCGGCACGGACGAAGCCGCGCCGCGACGCACACGGCGATCGCGGCCGCAGCGGAAGGTCGTGCGAATGGCGAGCATGAAGAACGGGAACGAAGCGTCGGGCCGGTCAGTGAGCGCTTATTGCCACGAACCGATGTCGGTGTCGTTGCCTTCGCCGCCTTCCTTGCCGTCGGCGCCGTAGCTGAACACGTCGATCTCGCCGTGCACGCCCGGGTTCAGGTACTTGTACCCGTTGCCCCACGGATCGTTCGGCAGGCGCTCGAGATAGCCGCCGTCCTTCCAGTTGTTCGGGATCGGATCGGTGGACGGCTTCTGGATCAGCGCGTTCAGGCCCTGATCCTGAGTCGGGTAGCGGCCGTTGTCGAGACGGTACAGCTTGAGCGCCTGCATGATCGTGCCGATGTCCTGCTTCGCGGCGATGCGGCGTGCCTCGTCCGGGCGGCTCATGATCTTCGGCACGATCAGCGCCGCCAGGATCCCGAGGATCGCGACCACCACCATGATCTCGATCAGCGTGAAACCGCGCTGACGACGCACGGCCGCGTTGCGGCGAGTGATCCACGTTTGCATGACTGACTACCTCTTTCCAAAAAATGTCGTTGGTTGAGTGACGCACCCGGCGCACCGGACGATTGCCTGACGGCAACCTTCCGAACCCGCGGGCGCGGAGCACGCATTGTAAGGCGCGCATTGCCGAGGGCTTTCACCCAACGCAAATTTCACATACATCCGTACAATAGCGCGCATGA
The DNA here is from genome assembly GCF_902499335.1 of Burkholderia lata. Taxonomy (GTDB): domain Bacteria; phylum Pseudomonadota; class Gammaproteobacteria; order Burkholderiales; family Burkholderiaceae; genus Burkholderia; species Burkholderia lata_B. Next base: position 44,273 of record NZ_CABVQK010000012.1, read on the forward strand.
ACGCGCTCTCGATCCGGATCCTCTCCCTAGCCCTCTTCGCGGGTTTGTGCGCGACGGCCACCTACTGGGTCGTCACGCTGTCAGCCCGCGAAGCGCCGCTGCCCGCCGCCGCCGCGCGGCTGCCGATCCGCACCGAGGACGCCGCGGCGCTCTTCGGCGGTCAGCTCGACAAGAATCCCGTGCAGGACATTCACCTGTTCGGCATCCTTGCGCTCGACCACGGGGGTGCCGCGATCGTCGGTATCGGTGGCGAACCGCCGCGCGCCGTGTCGCTCGGCGCGGACGTCACGTCCGGCGCGAAGCTCGCCGAAGTCCGCCCCCGCTCGATCGTCGTCGAGCGCAACGGTGCCCGCACCGAAGTCCAGCTTCCCGCCAACACGCCGTCCCCGGCGATCTACGTACGCTGAAGCAGAAGGCGACGGCCCGACCAACGGTCAGGCCGTCACTGCACCATGTTGTTCAGCTCGATGATCGGCAGCATCACGGCCAGCACGATCACGAGCACGATGCCGCCCATCGCCAGGATCAGCAGCGGCTCGAGCAGGCTCGTCAGGAACATCGTGCGACGCTCGAGCTCGCGCGCCTCGCCTTCGGCCGCGCGATCCAGCATCGTCGTCACGTCACCCGTCGCTTCGCCTGAACGGATCAGGTGCACGAGCACCGGCGGAAACGTCTTCACGTTGTTCAGCGCGCGCGACAGCGCGGAGCCTTCGCGCACGCGTACGATCGCGTCGTCGATGTTCGCGCGCATCGCGCGGTTCGACAGCGTCTCGCCGGCCGCCTGCAACGCGCGCAGGATCGGCACGCCCGCCGCGGTGAGGATGCCGAGCGTGCTCGCGAAGCGCACCGTGTTGTAGCCGCGCACGAGCTTGCCCGCGAGCGGCGCGGTCAGCACCCAGCGGTCGAACGCGAGGCGCGGCCCGTCGCGTGACAGCGTCGCCTTCACGAACCACACGACGAGCACGACCGCGATCAGGATCGCCCACCACCAGTGCCGCACGAAATCCGACAGCGCCATCATCACGATCGTCAGCACGGGCAGCTGCTGCTTCGTGCTCGCGAACACGTTGACGACCTGCGGCACGACATAGCTCAGCAGGAACGTGACGATGCCGAATGCGATCAGCGTGACGATCCCCGGATACGTGAACGCGAGCAGGATCTTCTGCTTCAGCGCGTTGCTCTGCTCGATGTAGTCGGCCAGGCGCGACAGCACGATGCCGAGCTTGCCGGTGTGCTCGCCCGCCGCGACGAGCGCGCGGTAGATTTCCGGGAAGTCGCGCGGATGCTGGCCCAGCGCATTCGCGAGCGAATGGCCGCCGAGCACCTCGGCGCGGATCGCGGCCATCAGTTCGCGGATGTAGTCGCGCTCGGCCTGCTCGGTCAGCACGCCGAGCGCCTCGTCGAGCGGCAGCCCCGCGATCAGCAGGCTCGCGAGCTGGCGCGTGAGGATCGCCTGTTCGCGCTGCGACAGCTTGCGGCCGAACGCGAGCCGCTGCGACCGCGCCCCGCGCGTCGCGCTGGCGGCCGGCTCGACGACGAGCGGCGTAAGACCCTGCGTGCGCAGCTGACCGCGCGCGGCACGCGCGCTGTCGGCATCGATGACGCCTTTCTGCGCGCGGCCCGCCGCATCGATTGCTTCGAAACGGAATGCCGGCATCGCGCTATGCGCCTCCCGTCACGCGCAGCACTTCCTCGAGCGACGTCGCGCCGGACGCGAGCCAGCGCTCGGCGTCGTCGCGCAACGTGCGCATCCCTTCCGCACGGCCGGCGGCGAGAATCTCCGCGTCGGCCGCGTTGCGGTGGATCAGCGAGCGGATCGACTCGTCGACCAGCAGCAGTTCGTACACACCGCGCCGGCCCGAATAACCCGAATGCCCGCACTTGTCGCAGCCGACCGGATGCCACACGGTGCGGCCTTCTTCCTCGCGTTCTTCCTTGCAGACGGGGCAGAGCTGCCGCACGAGCCGCTGCGCGAGCACGCCGAGCAGCGACGACGCGAGCAGATACGGCTCGACGCCCATGTCGGTCAGACGCGTGACGGCCGACGCCGCATCGTTCGTGTGCAGCGTCGCGAGCACGAGGTGGCCCGTCAGCGATGCCTGCACCGCGATCTGCGCGGTTTCGAGGTCGCGGATTTCGCCGATCATGATCACGTCCGGATCCTGGCGCAGGATCGAGCGCAGCGCACGGGCAAAGGTCATCCCGATCCGCTCGTTCACCTGCGTCTGGCCGATGCCGCCGAGGTCGTATTCGATCGGGTCCTCGACGGTCATGATGTTGGTCGTCGCGGTTTCGAGCCGCGACATCGACGCATACAGCGTGGTCGTCTTGCCCGAACCCGTCGGGCCCGTGACGAGCACGATGCCGTGCGGGCGCGCGATCAGCTTGTCGAACTGGCTGAGCGTGTCGCGGCCCATCCCGAGCGCTTCGAGGTTCAGCCGCGCCGCATCCTTTTCCAGCAGACGCAGCACCGCTCGCTCGCCGTGCCCGGTCGGCAGCGTGGACACCCGCACGTCGACCGGCCGGCCGCCGACGCGCAGCGTGATGCGGCCGTCCTGCGGCAGGCGCTTCTCCGCGATGTCGAGCTGCGCCATGATCTTGATCCGCGAGATCAGCGCACCGTGCAGCGCCTTCTTCGGCCGCACGACGTCGCGCAGCGTGCCGTCGACGCGAAAGCGCACGACCGATGCGTTCTCGAACGGCTCGATGTGGATGTCCGACGCCTGTTCGCGCGCCGCTTGCGTGAGCAGCGCGTTGATCATCCGGATGATCGGCGCATCGTCTTCCGATTCGAGCAGATCCTCGACTTCGGGGATATCTTGCATCAGCCGCGACAGGTCGACTTCGCCTTCGACCTCGCCGACCACCTGCGCGGCGCTGCCGTCCTGGCGCGCGTACGCATGGTTGATCGCCTGCACGAGCTCGTCGGCCGGCACGCGATGCACGGAGATCGAGCCGAAGTTGCGCGCGATCTCCGCAAGCGCGGCGTCGCTCGTGCGTTCGCTGATCCACACCTCGAGCGTGTCGTCGAGCTGATGCGCGATCAGCACCTGGCCGCTCTTCGCGAAGCCGTACGGCAACAGGCGCGCGGCGAGCGGCGATGGCGGCTGCCGTTCGCCCGGCGCGCCGTCGTGGGCGGAAGAGGCGAGCACGTCGCTCACTGCGACGCTCCCGGCGCGGCCGTCAGCGGCCGTTGCGGTACCGTCTGCTGTGGCACGCTCAGCGGCTGCGCGGGCGTCGCTTCCGGCAACGGCTGGGCCGGCACGGGCACGACCTGGCGCTGCAGCTGCTGGCGACGCATCTTGTCGAGATCGAACAGGTTGCCGGCCGGCGTGCCACCCTGGCTCGGCCCCAGCGGCATCGGCGGGACGATCGGATCGTCCTTGTCGCGGATCACGTTGTTGTCCGACTTGTATGCACCCGTCACGCCCTGAATATAGTCGTAGCGGTTGGACGTGACTTCCTGCGCGGTGCTGCGATCGGAGATGATCACGGGGCGCAGGAACACCATCAGGTTGGTCTTCTGGCGCACCTTCGATTCCGAACGGAACAGCTGGCCGATCCACGGAATGTCGCCGAGCAGCGGCACCTTGCTGTTCGACACCTGGTAGTTGTCCTGCATCAAGCCGCCGAGCACGATGATCTCGCCGTTGTCCGCGAGAATCGTCGACTGGATCGAGCGCTTCGTGAAGGTCGGGCCGGTCTGCGCATTCGTCGTGCCGCTGACGACCGCCGAATCTTCCGTGTAGAGCTGCAGCTTCAGGATCCCGCCTTCGGTGATCTGCGGCTTCACGTGCAGCGTCAGGCCGACGTCGCGACGGTCGTAGGTATTGAACGCATTGCTCGTCGTGCCGCTCGTCAGGTTCGAATACGAGCCGGTCGCGATCGGCACGTTCTGGCCGACGACGATCTTCGCTTCCTCATTGTCGAGCGTGACCAGGTTCGGCGTCGACAACACGTTCGCGTCGCTCACGCCCGCGAAATACTGCAGCAGCGCACCGAGCCCCTGCACGCCGAACATGTTGTGCAGCCAGCCGATGTTGAGCCCTTGGCTCAGCGCTCCGAGATTGTTGGCCAGCCCGCCGCCGGTGACGCCGCCCGTGGTGCTGGTTACGCCCGCCGTCAGGTTGATGATGCTGTTGCCCAGGCCCAGCCCGGGGTTCAGGTTCGTGCCGCCGAGGAACTGGCCGCTCGCCACCTGCCACTGGATGCCGAGGTTGCCCTGCGTCGTCGAGTTCAGCTCGACGATCAGCGCTTCGATATAGACTTGCGCGCGCCGCGCATCGAGTTGGTCGATCACCGAGCGCAGGTTCCGGTAGACCGGATCCGACGCGGTGATGATCAGCGAGTTGGTCGCCGCATCGGCCTGGATCATCCCGCCCGGCTGGTTGTCGTCGCCCTTTTCCTTGTCGCCGCCGAGCAGGCCGGCGCTGCCGAGGCTGCCGCCGGACGACGAACCGCTGCCGTACGACGATGACGACGAACCGCCGAGGCCGCCCGACGGCAGCGGCGGGGTGCCGGACGTGCCGGTCGAGAAGTTGCCGCTCGACGACGAGCCGCCGCTCTGGTTGAAGCTGTTCGCATCGTTGGACGACGCCGACGAGCCGCTGTCGCTGCCGCTGCCCTTGCCGAGCATCCCGCGCAGCGTCTTCGCGAGCTTCACCGCATCCGCGTTGCGCAGCGGCACGACGTGCATGTTGCCGGGCACCGCGCTCGGCGCGTCGAGCTGCTGCACGAGCCGCTTCGCGGCCGCAAGGCGCGACGCGCTCGATGCGCGCAGCATCAGCGAGTTGGTCCGCGGGTCGGCCGTGACCGACACCTTCAGCGTCGCGTCGCTGTTGCCGATCGCGCCCGGGTCGAGCATTTTCTGCAGTTGCGCGGCAAGGTCGATCGCGTTCGCGTTGCGCAGCGGAACGATCTGCACCTGCGCGCCCGCGGCGCTGTCCACGCCCGAGATGATCTGCGCGATGCGCCGCACGTTGTCCGCGTAGTCAGTCACGACGATCGTGTTGTTCGCCGGGTAGGCCGTCACGGTGTTGTTCGGCGAGATCAGCGGCCGCAGCACGGGCAGCAGGTTGTTCGCCGATTCGTTGTGCAGCTCGAACACCTGCGTGATCACTTGATCGCCGCGCGCCTGCGGCGCATTGCCGACGTAGGTCGGCACGCCCTGCAGTTTCGCGTCGGCCTCGGGCACGACCTTCAGCACGCCGTGATCCTGCACGAGCGCGAAGCCCTGCATGCGCAGCGCCGACTGCAGCGTCTTCAGCGCCTGGTCTTCCGGCACCGGCCGTTCGGCGACGAGGTTGAGCTGCCCCTTCACGCGCGGGTCGACGATGATGGTCTTGCCGGTTGCGGCGCCGATCGCCTTGGCGACCTGGTCGATATCCGCATTCACGAAGTTGAGCGTGACCTGAGCGTAGGCGGCCTGCGAGACGATGATGCCGGCGACGATCAGGGTCGTGGCGACACGCCGCATAACGAAGCGATTTCTTGTCATGGATGAATGGGTCGATGCCGGCTCAGGCCACTTCCGGCGGTAGTGCTGGGATCCAAGTCCGAAAGAGGCGACATTAGCAGTTTTTCATGTCCGAAATATCACATTGATCCGAGGACTGTCTCACATACGACATGTATCGGGCGAACCGTATGCAATATGTAAGCTTTAACGCTATTCTCGGCATACCGGCCATCGCCCCCGTTTCATGAAGAACCGACACGGAAATGCGGTATAACCGGGCTGCCGTATTCCTGTATGTCGCAAGCTGACGGACTGTCGGTATGATACGGGCGGCACGATTCTTGTCGCATGAATAACAGGCACGGGTTTTCCCGACCCTCACGCATTTTCTTGTCGATTTCGCACCATGAACAGACGGTTCGTTTCGATTGCGTTAATCGCCGCCGGCGTGTGTTTCGCCAGCGCGAACGCTCGCGCGGACTGTTTCGACGAGGCCGCTAAATATCAGCAGGTCAATCCGCTGATCCTGCGCGCAATCGCGTGGCAGGAGTCGCGCAACCGCCCCGCCGCGCTGAACAAGAACACGAACGGCTCGGTCGACTACGGCCTGATGCAGATCAATTCGATCCACCTGCCGACGCTGTCGCGCTACGGGATCGGCCGCGACACGCTGATGGAACCGTGCAAGAACGTCTACATCGCCGCGTGGCATCTCAAACAGAAGATGAACCGCTACGGCAATACGTGGCAGGCGGTCGGCGCCTATCATTCGGAAACCCCGTCGCTGCGCGACAAGTACGCGCGGCAGATCGCCGGCATCCTGACGCAGTGGAAGCTGCTGCCGCCCGTGCAATGACGCGGCGGCGCAGCGCGGCCTGACGCCGTACCGGCCGGCCGGCGCGCGTTTGATGCACAATGCGGGCTCACGCCGCAATTTCGCCCGTCCGCGGGACGATCGCGCCCCGGAAGGGCGCCACGGCCGCTTTTTCAATTTTTCCGTTGGTGCATATCGCTATGAATCCGGCAATGAACCAGCCGTTGCCCGTCACCGTGCTGTCCGGCTTCCTCGGCGCCGGCAAGACCACGCTGCTCAATCACATCCTCGCGAACCGCGCGGGCCTGAAAGTCGCCGTGATCGTCAACGATCTCGCGGCGGTCAACATCGACGCATCGCTCGTACGCGACGCGCAGGCGCTGTCGCACGTCGAGGAACGCCTCGTCGAGATGTCGAACGGCTGCATCTGCTGCACGCTGCGCGACGACCTGCTCGTCGAGATCCGCACGCTCGCGTCCGAAGGCCGCTTCGACGCGATCATGATCGAATCGACCGGGATCGCGGAGCCGATGCCGATCGCCGAAACCTTCACGTTCGTCGACGACGACGGCACGTCGCTGTCGGCAATCGCGCGGCTCGACACGCTCGTCACCGTGGTCGACGCCTACAACTTCCTGCGCGACTACGGCTCGGACGACGCGCTCGCGACGCGCGGCATCGCCGCATCGGAAGAGGACGACCGCACGCTCGTCGAGCTGCTGATCGAGCAGATCGAATTCTGCGACGTGCTGGTGATCAACAAGGCCGACCTCGTCGCCGCGGACGACCTCGCACGCCTGCAGCACATCCTCGCGCGACTCAATCCGCGCGCGCACCAGGTCGTGTCGACGTTCGGCAACGTGCCGCTCGACGAAGTGCTGAACACGGGCCGCTTCGATTTCGACGAAGCCGCGAACGCACCGGGCTGGCTCGCGTCGCTCGATCACGATCACACGCATTGCGACGACCCGGACTGCCATGACGAACATCATGCGCACGTGCACGGCGAAGCCGACGAATTCGGCATCGGCAATTTTGTTTACCGCGCGCGCCGGCCGTTTCATCCGGCGCGACTCTGGGCGCTGCTGCACCAGGAGTGGCCGGGCGTGCTGCGCAGCAAGGGCTTCTTCTGGCTTGCGACGCGCAACGACATCGCGGGCTCGCTGTCGCAGGCGGGCGGCGTATGCCGGCATGGCCCGGCGGGTCTCTGGTGGGCCGCGCAGGATCGCGCGGAATGGCCGGACGACGACGAGCTGCTCGGTGAAATCCGCGCGGAATGGCACGGCGATCTCGACGATCGCGCAGTAGGCGATCGCCGGCAGGAACTCGTGCTGATCGGCATCGCGCTCGACGCGGATGCATGGCGCGAGAAGCTCGATGCGTGCCTGCTGACCGATGCGGAATTTGCACTCGGCGCGGCGGGATGGCATGCGTTCGACGATCCGTTCCCGGCGTGGGATGTCGATTCGCACGATGACGACGATCACGGCGACACGCAGATCGTGCACGCGTAACGCGTTGTAAGAACAACCGTTAAATCTTGCAAGAGGGGCGCGGACTGTGGCGAAAATGCCGCGCGCGCCCAACAAAAAACCCGCCGAAAGGCGGGTTTTTCTTGGAACAGGCGCTGGTTTAACGCTTGTTGACGGCGTCCTTGAACGCCTTGCCAGCCGTGAACTTGACCGTCTTGGCTGCCGGGATCTTGATGGTTTCGCCGGTCTTCGGGTTGCGGCCCGTACGTGCTGCGCGCTTGCCCGAACCGAAGCTGCCGAAGCCGATCAGCTGAACCGCATCACCCTTCGACACGGCCTTCTTGATGACTTCGAGCAGCGTGTCCAGCGTTTCGCCGGTTTGAGCCTTGCTGGCGCCCGTTTGGGCGGCGACGGCGTCGATCAGTTCCTGTTTGTTCATTAAGGTTCCTTTATCAGGTTAGGTTGACACGAACAGCGCGAACGCGCCGATTATACGTGCGCGAACCGTGCCGTCGAGAGTCAGACTCCGACGACACAGCGCCGAATCCTGGCCCGCGCGACGCGCCTTCCGGTTAGCCGGCGGCCACCCCGCGGTACGGCGTTGCTATGATAGCGCAGCGCAAACCCAATAACGACAAGGGTTTCAAAGATTTTCATCGGTATTTCGCCGAATGAATCATCGACTGCCCGTTTTTTGACCAGCGCCAACCGGACAGGATACGCAGCGCGGTCCGCCCGAGCGCCGCCCCGTTGGCTTTTTCCAACGACCGGACGGACGGCCCCGCGCAATCCCTTGCCAGGCTTGGCTGCCACGTTTTTTGTTTCGCATGACCGACCGACTTGTTCCCGCCACATTCGCGCTTCGCGACGACGGCACGCTCGTCTCGCCCGAGTTCGGCGATCTCCATCGCGGCACATCAGGTGCGCTTGCGCATCGCGTGTTCGTCGCCGGCAACGGGCTGCCGACGCGCTGGCAGGGCCGCCGCACGTTCACGATCGTCGCGACCGGATTCGGCGCGGGCGGCAGCTTCCTCGCGGCCTGGGCCGCGTGGCGCGACGATCCCGCGCGCTGCGAGCGGCTGCATTTTGTCGCAGTCGAACCGCATCCGTTCTCGCGCGACGACCTGCGCCGCGCAGCTTCGCATATCGTTGCGGACACAACCATGTCGGCGAATGTCGATGCACTTGCCGACGCATGGCCGATGCTCGTACCGGGCCTGCACCGGCTCGAATTCGACGAAGGGCGCGTGGTGCTCACGCTCGCGTTCGGCGATGCGATCGACATGCTGGGGAAGATCGTTGCGCGCGCCGACGCGTTCTGCGTCGACGGCTTCGCATCATCGAGCGACGCGGATCTCCGATCGACTGACGTGGTTCGCGCGCTCTCGAAAATCGCCGGCGAACACGCGACGTTTGCAGCACATGCGAATTCCGACGTGTTGAAACACGCACTCGGCAAATCGGGTTTCACGTATCGCGAGGCCGACGATCTGCTCGTCGGCGAATATGCGCCGCGCTGGCGCGCGCGCCGGCACGAGCCGCCGCTCGCGCTGCCTGTTGCGACACGTCGCGCGATCGTTATCGGTGCGGGCCTGGCGGGCTGCGCGGTCGTCGAACGCCTGGCCGCGCGCGGCTGGGAAGTCACGCTGATCGAGCGGCACGACCGGATCGCGAGCGAAGCGTCGGGCAATCCGGCCGGCGTATTCCATCCGCTGATGACACGCGACGACAATGTCGCGAGCCGGCTCACGCGCGGCGGCTTCCTGCACGCGATCGCGCGCTGGCGCGCACTCGAACGTGCGGGCCACGCATTCGCGCGCAGCACGCACGGGATGATCCATCTCGCGGAATCAGCCGAGGATTTCGCACGGATGCGCGATGCATTCGATGCGTTCGGCGCACCGTCCGACTTTGTGTCGCTGCTCGACGCCGATGCCGCGCGCGCCCATCTGAACCTGCCGGTCACGCAGGGCGGCCTGCTGTTTCCGCACGGCGGCGCCGTCTGGCCGGCCGGCCTTTGCGCGGCCCAATACGCGGCGGCCGGCGAGCGCGTGCGCTTGCTCGCTTCCACCCGCGTTGCACGACTCGAACGGCGGGGCGACGCATGGCATGCGCTCGACGACGCGGGCGGCACGCTGGCCGAAGCGCCCGTCGTCGTGCTCGCGAATGCCGGCGACGCCGCGCGTCTCGCCGGGCTGCAGCATGTCGCGCTGCAACCGGTGCGCGGCCAGCTCACGTTGCTGCCGCCCGGCACCACGGCGCCGCTGCCGTGCCCGACGATCGGCGACGGTTACGCGGTGCCGCTCGACGACGGTACGCTGCTGATCGGCGCGACGTTCGAACCCGACGATGTCGATCCCGCGATGCGCGCGGCCGGCCACCTCGAAAATATCGAGCGCGTACGGCATCTGCTGCCGGGCCTGATCGGCGACCTGCCGGATCCCGACACACTGCGCGGCCGCGTCGCGTTCCGCTGGGTCGTCGGCGACCGCCTGCCGCTGCTCGGCCCGCTCGCGGACGAAGCGGGTGCCGTCGCCAATGCACGCGCGCTCAGCGGTGCGCAGGCGCGCGACCTGCCGCGCCTGCCCGGGCTCTACGGCGCATTCGGCTTCGGCTCCCGCGGCCTCGTGTGGGCCGCGCTCGGCGCCGAACTAATTGCATCGCAACTCGAAGGCGAGCCGTGGCCGCTCGAGCGCGAACTCGCCGATGCCGTCGATCCCGCACGCTTCCTGATCCGCGTGTTGCGCGCGCGCCGCGTCGGCCAGGACGGCTGACCGCTCACCCGAGCGACTCACAGTTTCCAGACTTTTTCACGCAAGGTTATCCACTCGATGCTGTGGATAACCGCGCGGAATCCGCACGCACTTCGTGTGCAATCACAGTGGACGTAAACTGGGCAACTCGGCACAGCTGTGAGACGGTCCGAAAGTTGCTCAACTCAAACCTCTGTGCACGAACAGTCTGTGCAACGGGTTATGGGCGCTCCAACACCTTGATCTGTCGACGTAAACCGAAGTTATCCACAGAACTGTGCGTCCTTTGTTAACTTCTACTACGTATATATACAAGTAAACCTTTGAAACCAAAGACCTGCGGTGCCGCACAGCGCCGCGAGTCGATTCAATGGGTTCCAGACCGAAAAAGCTGTGGCACAATCGGTTTCCTTCGCGTTCATCCGGCCAGGCGCCGGACATGCTTCAATGGAACGGTCGGCACGATTTCGAATCTGAATCTTCGAGACTGCGCAGTCCGTTCACACACCAGGCCGACAATCCAGATCGGCAACCTGAACGACTTTCCGCCCTGTGGCGGAAAAGGCGGATCCCATGTCCCGCCGTCGTCGACACAACAATCACATTCGGGGCGATACCCAGCCGGCGCGCATCCATTTCTGACGCTTGATCCCGTGTCGCTGGCGGTCGCTTCCAAAGGAGAAGTCACCACGATGAAGTCGGCGTTCTCATTCCTGCCCAACTGGCCGCTCACGCCGGATGCCGTGTTCTGGGCCGGGCTCGCGTTGTTCGCGGCCGGCCTGTGTGGCGAGCTTTGCTATCGCGCATGGCGCCTGCCTCGCATCACCGGTTATGCGGTGATCGGCCTCATCGCCGGATCGTTCGGATTCGGCGTGATCGATGCAAGCACCGACGAAACCTCGCGGCTGCTGATCGACGTCGCGCTCGGCCTGCTGCTGTTCGAGCTCGGCAGCCGTCTCGACCTGCGCTGGATCCGGCGCAATCCGTGGCTCGTCGCATCGAGCCTGGCCGAAGCCACGCTGACGTTCGTGCTGGTGCTGTTCGTGATGCTCGCGCTCGGCGTATCGGGGATGGTCGCGCTGGTGCTGTCGGCGATCGCGATCGCGACATCGCCGTCGATGGTGATCCAGCTGAAGACCGAGCTGCGCGCGGAAGGGCAGGTGTCGCAACGCCTCATCACGCTCACCGCGCTCAACAGCGTCTATGCGATCGTGCTGACCAAGCTCGTGACGAGCTGGCTCCACCAGGAAGCGTACGGCAACGTGTTCGCGACGATCCTGCAGCCGCTCTACCTGATCGCCGGTTCGTTCATCGTCGCGTATGTCGTTGCGCGTTCGTGCAACTACCTGTTCCGCCACATGACCGCGACGATGCGCGACGAGCATTCGTTCGTTGCGTTGTTCGGGCTCGTGATGCTCGCGATCGCCGTCGCCCAGGCACTGAAGCTGTCGACGCTGCTCACGCTGCTGCTCGCCGGCATCATCGTGAAGAACCTCGAAGCACGCCCGCAACTGTGGCCCGAGCATTTCGGCACGGCCGGCTGGCTGCTGACGGTGGTCCTGTTCGTGCTCACGCTCACGTCGTTCACGTGGGGCGATATCGCGCTCGGCGGTCTGCTTGCAATCGTGCTGATCATTACGCGGCTCGTCGCGAAGCTGGCCGGCGTCGTCGCGTTCGCGAAGCCGAGCGGCATCGGGATGAAGCAGGGCATCGCACTCGGCATCGCGCTCACGCCGATGTCCGCGCTGTCGTACCTGCTCGTCGACGACACCTACCAGCTCTATCCGAATTTCGACCCGCACCTGCGCGCGATCGTGATGTGCACGATCGTGATCCTGCAGCTCGTCAGCCCGTTCATCGTCTACCGCTGCCTGTCGGCGGTCGGTGAGCGCAGCGACAGCAACTGATTCCGGAACCTGCCATGGCACTCGAAACCTTCGTCAATTCCGAGCCGTTCACGTTCGGCGTCGAACTGGAGATCCAGGTCGTCAACACGCACAACTACGACCTGACCAAAGCGGCATCCGACCTGATGCGCCTGATCCAGGGCGAGACCTTTCCGGGCAACATCACGCCGGAAATCACCGAGAGCATGATCGAGCTGTCGACTGGCATCTGCCATTCGCACGAGCAGGCGGTGAACGAGCTGCACGCGATCCGCGACGTGCTCGTGAAGGCGGCCGACCAGCTCAACGTCGGGCTGGCCGGCGGCGGCACGCATGCGTTCCAGCAATGGAGCGACCGGCAGATCTACGATGCGCCGCGCTTCCAGTACATCTCCGAGCTGTACGGCTATCTCGCCAAGCAGTTCACCGTGTTCGGCCAGCACGTGCACATCGGCTGCCCCGATCCCGACAGCGCGCTGTTCCTGCTTCACTCGATGTCGCGCTTCATTCCGCATTTCATCGCGCTGTCCGCGTCGTCGCCTTTCGTGCAGAACGTCGACACCGGTTTCCATTCGGCACGCCTGAATTCGGTGTTCGCGTTCCCGCTGTCGGGCCGCGCGCCGTTCGTGCTGACCTGGGACAGCTTCGAGGAGTACTTCACGAAGATGGTGAACACCGGTGTCGTCAACTCGATGAAGGACTTCTACTGGGACATCCGGCCGAAGCCCGGCTACGGGACGATCGAGGTGCGCGTGATGGACACGCCGCTGTCGGTCGACCGTGCGGCGGCGATCGCCTGCTACATCCAGACGCTCGCGCGCTACCTGCTGACCGACCGGCCGCTGAAGCTGTCGGAGGACGACTACCTCGTCTACACGTTCAACCGTTTCGAGGCGTGCCGCTTCGGGCTCGAGGGCACCTGCGTGAATCCTCAGACGGGTGAGCGCCGCACGATCGCCGAAGACATCCTCGACACGCTCGACCGGATCGCGCCGCATGCGGCCGCGCTCGGCTCGCGGGCGGCGCTCGACGAGATCGGCGCGCTGGCCAAGGCGCGCGTAAACGACGCATCGTGGTTGAGAACCGTTTTCAAACAGGAAAAATCGCTCAATGAGACGGTCCGCCAGCAGTGCTTACGTTGGCGCGAGTGAAAAAATGTTTTGCAGATTACGGGCTCGACCGAGTCGCGATTCACTGAACGACCGGCGGCCCCGATTGCGGCCGAAATCGTTGCCGGTTGTCCTGAAAATCTGTGGATAACCTGATATTCCGCTGCAAAGTCAACGATCTGTGCGCGGGATAACCCGGTGGATCATTGCGGTCGTCCCGATGGCCGATCCGAACAGGAAAATGCCCATACGCACCGTTTGGCGGGCGTTCGGCATTGCAGGCACAACGAAAAATTTTGGTTATCCAGTGATTTTCCACAGAATGAAGGGGATAACTTAGCTGTGCGATTTTCCGCTCTCGCTTAGAATGTCGGCTTTGCGGACACCGGAACGATGAGTGTCTTACCGGTCGCCGCGAACGCGACCGCCGCGTGTGCCCTCGCGACGGCCGTGCTGACGCACTCGCAAGAGCGTGTCTGTTTTGAGATAGACATTCGATCTCCACACTACGGCCGCTCGGCAAACCGGGCGGCGGCAAAGCGAAAAGACTATGAGCGAAGGCGTTTACGGGAATCAGGCTTCGGGACGTGTGACCCACAGCCTGCTGCGGTTGAGTACGGCCATGCGAAGCCAGGCATGGGATTGGGCGGAAGGCGCTGGCCTGACGCCGACGCAGGGCGAGATTCTCGTGCTGCTGCTGCAGCGCAAGGGCCCGATGCGGCTCGGCGAGATCGCGCGCGAGACGCAGCTGACCGCGGCGACCACGAGCGATGCGGTGAGCACGCTCGAGACCAAGGGTCTCGTCGAGAAGCGCCGTGCGCTGGACGATGGCCGTGCGCTGGCCGTGCGCCTGTCGGCCCGTGGCCGGACGGCCGCGAAGAAGGCGCTGCAATGGCCTGAATTCCTGACGAAAGCGGTCGGCAAGCTCGGCGCGGACGAGCAGGGCGCACTGTATCGCGCGCTGCTGAAGACGCTGCGCGAGCTGCAGGTGGCCGGTGCGACGCCGCCGCAGCGCATGTGCGTGACGTGCGCCCATTTCCAGCCGGGCAAGCTGTCGAAGAAGACCGTGCATCACTGCGCGGCGCTCGACATCTCGATGTCGGACAGCGATCTGCGTCTCGACTGCTCGGTGCAGGAAGAGGCCGACGCGGCGACGCAGAAGAAGACCTGGAAGATTTTCGCAGGCTGACGTCCGTCGATCGACCGGGAGGCCGATGATGAACGCTGAAGTCGTGGCGATCCGCCACGTGCATTTCGAGGATCTCGGGAGCTTCGAGCAGGTGCTCGGCGAACGGGGCCGGCGGGTGCGCTACGTCGACGTCGGGTCATCGCGGGTCGAGGTGCTCGACGTGCTCGAGCCTTCGCTCCTCGTGGTGCTCGGCGGGCCGCTCAGCGTGTACGACGATGCGCAGTATCCGACGATCGCGCCGCTCGCGGCACTCGTGCGCAAGCGCATCGACGCCGGGTTGCCGATCCTCGGGATCTGCCTCGGCGCGCAGTTCATCGCCCGGGCGCTCGGTGCGCGCGTCTATCCGGCCGCGCAGCACGAACTCGGCTGGGCGCCGCTGACGCTCACCGACGCCGGCCGCGCATCGCCGCTGCGCCATCTCGATGGCACGGCAACGTCGATGCTGCACTGGCATGGCGACACGTTCGATCTGCCGGGCGGGGCGATGCATCTCGCATCGACACCGGCCTGCCGTCACCAGGCATTCGCATGGGGCCAGCACGTGCTGGCGCTGCAATGCCATCCGGAAATCCGCACCGATCGCTTCGAACCGTGGCTGATCTCGAACGCCGGCGAAATCGCGGCGACGCCGGGCATCGACGCGCGCCAGTTGCGCGCCGATACCGCTCAGCACGGCCCCGCGCTCGAGGCGGCCGCGCGACGCATGTTCGCGGAGTGGCTCGACAGCGTCGGACTCTGACGCTGCCAGCGGCGGCGCCGTTCGCCGCGAAGGCGGTGCCCGGCCCGCATCCGTTGCAGGCCGGCGCATCGCCGTATGCGCTACCTTTTCCCCATTGCCGGCAACCGGCCGCCGGCCGTACCTGACCATCCGCTTACTGCCGGGTGCGCCTTCTGCACGCTTGCAGCCTGCGTGCTACGCTCGTTCGCTCTTTCCTTTCCTGGCGAGCGGCCTCCATGACTGCGCTGTTTTCCCCGTTCACGCTGCGCGGCGTGACCCTTCCGAACCGGATCGTGATCTCCCCGATGTGCCAGTATTCGGCCGAACGCGGCGAGGCGACCGACTGGCACATGATTCACCTCGGCCATCTCGCACTGTCGGGCGCGGGGCTGCTCTGCATCGAGGCGACCGCGGTGGAACCCGACGGGCGCATCACGCATGGCGACCTCGGCCTCTGGGACGATGTGACCGAAGCTGCGCTGAAGCCGGTGCTGGCCGCGATCCGCAAGCATTCGCCGGTCCGCGTCGCGATGCAGTTGTCGCATGCGGGGCGCAAGGCATCGAGCAACGTGCCGTGGCAGGGCGGTCAGCTCGTGTCGGTTGCCGACGGCGGCTGGTTGCCGCATGCGCCGTCGGCCGTGCCGCACAAGGATGGCGAAACGCCGCCGCTCGCACTCGATGCCGCGGGCCTGAACCGGATCCGCGAAGCGTTCGCGGCGTCGGCGAAGCGGGCCGCACGGCTCGGTATCGACGCGATCGAGGTGCATGCGGCACACGGCTACCTGCTGCACCAGTTCCTGTCGCCGCTCGCGAACCAGCGCACCGACGAATACGGCGGCTCGCTCGAAAACCGCATGCGCTTTCCGCTCGAGATCTTCGAGATCGTGCGCGCGGCGTTTCCGGAGGACCGGCCGGTCGGCGTGCGCGTGTCCGCGACCGACTGGGTCGAAGGCGGCTGGGAGCTCGACGATACGATCGCATTCGCGCACGAACTGAAGCGCCGCGGCTGCGACTGGATCGACGTGTCGTCCGGCGGCGTGTCGCCGCTGCAGAAGATTCCGCTGTCGCCCGGCTACCAGGTGCCGTTCTCGCAGGCGGTCAAGCGCGCGGTCGGCATGCCGACGATCGCCGTCGGCCTGATCAACGAGCCCGCGCATGCAAACCGTCTCATCGAAGCCGGCGATGCCGATTTCGTCGCGATGGCGCGCGCGATGCTGTACGACCCGCGCTGGCCATGGCACGCGGCGGCCGAGCTCGGCGCGCAGGTGACGGCGCCGCCGCAATACTGGCGCTCGCAGCCGCGCGAGCACAAGGCGTTGTTCGGCGACATCGCATTCGGCCAGCGTTGAACACCGCGCGCGCAATATTGCGCGTGATGTTGAACGAAGCAATCGTGAACGTGTAGGATGCGGGTGATTCGCCGCATGCCCCGACGCGGCACCGACCGGTGCCGCGTTTTCGTTTTGCGCGACGCCAGGCCGCGATCGCGGCCGCCTTTCATTCAAGTCGTCTTCACAAGGATTCGTTCGATGAGTTCACGCAGGATCGCGGTGCGCCGCTCGGGAGTACACGGCAAGGGCGTGTTCGCCGTGGCGCCGATCAAGGCCGGCGAGCGCGTAGTGGAATACAAGGGCGAGCGAATTTCGTGGAAGGAAGCACTGCGTCGCCACCCGCACGACCCGAGCGAACCGAACCATACGTTCTACTTCGCACTGGACGAGGGCGGGGTGATCGACGGCAAGATCGACGGCAACAGCGCGCGCTGGATCAACCACTCGTGCGCGCCGAACTGCGAAGCCGAGGAAGTCAAAGGCCGCGTGTTCATCCACGCGCTGCGCGACATCGGGCCGGAAGAGGAGCTGTTCTACGACTACGGCCTCGTGATCGATGCGAAGCTGACGAAGTCGCTCAAGCGCGAATACGCGTGCCATTGCGGCGCGGCGTCGTGTCGCGGCACGCTGCTCGCGACGTCCGACGACGGCGGAAAGAAGAAAAAGAAGAAGGACAAGAAGGACGGCAAGTCCGAGTCCCGATCGAAGGACAAGAAAAGCAAGAAGTGACGCAGGCGGCAGCGCATCGTGCGCTGCCGCTACCGTTTCAGCGGATGGCTGCCGCGTCGCGCAGCCGTGCTTTCCACCTTCCTCATCCGGCGTGCGGCCCGATCAACGGCCGCCCGCCGCGAATCGCTCAGTGTGTCGACGCGGCGGCCGGCGTCTCGCTGGCCGGCTTCTCGGTGCGCGCGATCAGCGGCACCCTCACCACGAAGCGCGAGCCGCCTTCCGATGCATCCTCGTACGATACGGTGCCGCCGTGCATCGCGATGATGTCGTGGACGATCGCGAGGCCGAGCCCGGCACCCGTCTCGACACCGTTGCCGCTTTGCGCGTCGCCGCGGAAGAAGCGCTTGAACAGGTCGGCCTGCTGGTTGGCGGGCACGCCGGGGCCGTTGTCCTCGACGACGATCTCGGCGGCCGGCTGGCCGTCCTCGAGCGCACCGCGTGCGACGTTCACCGTGATGCGCGCGCCGTCCGGCCGCGCGAGCGGCACGTACTTCAGCGCATTGTCGAGCAGGTTCGCGATTACCTCGCGCAACAGCACGGGGTTGCCGCGCACGACCAGCTTCTCGTCGTCGCCAGGATCGTCGGTGCGCTGGAAGCCGAGGTCGACGTGCGACGCGAGGGCGCGCGGCACCCATTCGGCACCCGTCTCGAACGCCATCGCCGCGAGGTCGACGTCGACGAATCGCGCGGCCTGTTCTCCCGGTTCCGCACGGGCGAGCGACAGCAACTGGTTGGACAACCGCACCGCGCGGTCGGCGGCCGCGCGCAACTCGCGCACCGCGGCGAAGGTCTGGTGCGGGTCGCGCGCAACGGCCGCCTGCTCCGCGTGCAGCTTCACGGCCGTGAGCGGCGTGCGCAACTGGTGCGCGGCGTCGGCGATGAACTTGCGCTGCGCGTCGAGCGCGGTCTTCAGGCGGCCGAGCAGTGCGTTCATTGCACTCGTCAGCGGCCGGATTTCCAGCGGCACCTCGGTTTCGTCGACCGGTTCCAGCGACGTGTGGGTTTGCCGGTTCAGCGAATCGGCCAGATGCGTGAGCGGGCCGAGCTGCTGGTTCACGACGCGCCACACGATGCCCCAGCCCGCGAGCAGCAGCAGCAGGAGCGGCATCATGATCGCGACGAGGAATTCGGCGGCGATCCGGTAGCGGTGCCGCACCGGCTGCGCGACCTCGACGACCATCGGCTTGCCGCCATCGACGTCGTCCACGCGCACCTGTGCAACCCGTACCGCGCGGTTGTCGTATTCGGCCTCGAACACGTACGCGTGATGCATGCGGCGCACGTTGATGCCCTGCAGCGGCAGTTTCGGATCGCCGGCGAGTTCCTGCTCGCCGTCGCTGATCCGGTAGATCAGCGCTTCGGCGGGATCGGAGAACATCGCCTGCGCGAGCGGCGGCACCGTGAACGGCGCGTCGGGGCCGGCGATCTGGATCTGTTTGGAAATGGCGGTCGCGAGATCGGCGAGCGAGCGGTCGATCACGTGCTGCGTGTATTGCCACGCGAGCCAGTAGGCGATCAGGCCGCTCATCAGCGCGAGCATCGACAGCGGGGCGGCGAGGCGCCGGAGCAGCGAGCGGCGCAGGCTGGTGGTCACAGCCGGATCAGGAGACATTTCGACGGGCAAATGGATAAGCGCCGCTCACGAGGAGCGGCGCGGTCTTGCGCCGGGCGGCGACGCGAAGCAGCACGCGCACGCGGACGGCACGTGGCCGCCCCGTGCGCGGCGCCGCTCAGACGCTCGCCGTCTGGCGGATTTCCTGCAGCAGGTAGCCGAAGCCGCGCACCGTGACGATTTCGACACGGCACTGCTCGAGTTTCTTGCGCACGCGGTGCACGTAGACTTCGATCGCGGTGTCGCCGAGATCGCCGCCGAAGTGCGTGAGGTGATCCTGCAACTGGGCCTTGCTGACGACGCGGCCGTGACGCAGCAGCAGCATTTCGAGCACCGCGAATTCGCGCGGCGACAGTTCGAGCGGCTTGTCGTCGTTGAAGATGCGGCGGTCGACGCCCGACAGGCGGACACCGCCGAGCGACACTTCCGGACGCGGCATGTCGCTGTGCGGGCCGCTGCGGCGCATCACCGCGCGGATGCGCGCTTCGAGCTCGGCCGGCTCGAACGGCTTGAGCATGTAGTCGTCGGCGCCCGAATTCAGGCCCTGGATCCGGTCGTTCAGCTCGTCGCGTGCGGTCAGCACGATGACGGGCGTGTGGCGGTTGGTCTGGCGGAAGCGCGTGAGCAGCGTCATCCCGTCGATGCCCGGCAGGCCGAGGTCGAGGATCACGAGTTCGTGGCGGTTCTGTGCCAGCGCCTGTTCGGCAAAGATGCCGTCATGCACCATGTCGACGGTGAAGCCAGCCTGCTCGAGGCTGCTCTGGATACCGCGTGCGATGGGGCGGTCGTCTTCAATCAGAAGGAGTCGCATGAAGTTCGCTCAAGTACAATGGGTTGGCGGTTCAGGCACGCGGACAGCACGACGCCGTTTCCACAGGGGCGCCGCAACACCTGACATCAAGCATGGCGGCCAGCGAACGATTAAATCCAAACATGTCCGATATTTCGATCAACGACCTAGAAGCCGCGATCAATTTCTGGCGCGCCCGCTCGCCGTCGAGCGGCGACGAACTCAAACTCTGCGAAGAGGCCAGCGCGCTTTCCAAGCCGTATGCGCTGCTGATTGTACAGCGCGAAAGCGCGCTACAACTGGAAGGTTTGGACCCCAAGGCGCGGAATGCGTACGAGACTTACGTGCGCCTTAAGGATGGCTTGGAAAGCTGAAGGCTTTCGCTGACTACATCCTAGAAAACGTTCATCGAAATGAAAAGTTGACGCGCCGCGCATCGAAAGACACGCGGCGGTAGAGGAAGGCCTCAGGCGGCCGGGTGCGCGTGCGCGCCGGCACGGTCGATAAACAGTGCCAGTTCGATGTCGCGTTCGGTCAGGCCGTCGGCATCATGGGTCGACAGCGTGACGTCGACGCGGTTGTACACGTTGAACCATTCCGGATGGTGGTTCATTTCCTGCGCCTTGATCGCCACGCGCGTCATGAAGCCGAACGCTTCGTTGAAATCGGCGAAGCGCAGGCTGCGCTGGATCGCGTCGCGGCCCGGTACGGCCGTCCAGAGCGGCAGGCCTTCGAGCCGGGTCTTGCGTTCTTCTGATGTGAGCTTGTGGATCATCTTGCACCTCTCTGTCGGTAACGGCGCCCGCGCGCGGCTGAGCCGCGCGGCGAAGCCGGCACCGGTCATTGTTTCATAGTTGTGCGACGGGCACCCGGGGACGCCCATCCGGGGACGGCGATCGGGAGACCGGCAGCGGCGCCCTCGAGCGTCACGCGTCGGCGTCGTCGGGCCAGCCTTCGCCCGTGCCGCGATGCAGCACGCGATCGGAATCGAGCACCGCGCCGGCCGCGAATTCGGGCAGCGCGGCGAGCCGGTCGGCCAGCGCACGGCCGTCGACATCGGCGAGCGCGAACAGCTGCGCGAAATCGTCGATCACGAAGTAGGTCTTCTGGAACGTGTCGATCCGGTACTTCGTGCGCATCACGCGCTCGAGGTCGAAACCGAGCCGGTTCGGCGCCGCGCTTTCGAGGCTGTACAGGCTTTCGCCCTTGCTCGACACGATCCCGGCACCGTAGATCGACAGCCCGTTCGCGCCGCGCGGATCGCGGATCAGCCCGAATTCCACCGTATACCAGTAGAGCCGCGCGAGGCGCGCCAGCGCTGCTTCGTCGTCGGCGACCGCGAGCGCGCTGCGGCCGTACGCCTGCATGTAGTCGGCGAACACCGGGTCGATCAGCAGCGGCACGTGGCCGAACAGGTCGTGGAAGCAGTCGGGTTCCTGCAGGTAGTCGAGCTGGTCGGGGCGGCGCATCCACCACGTGACGGGGAAGCGCCGGTTCGCGAGATGCTCGAAGAACACGCGGTCGGGCACGAGGCCCGGCACCGCGACGATTTCCCAGCCCGTTGCCGGCTTCAACTGGCGGTTCACGTCGGCGAACGACGGCACGCGATCGGCCGGCAGGTCGATCTTCCCGAGCCCCGCGACGAACGCATCGCACGCGCGCCCGCGCAGCAGTGCCGACTGGCGTGCATAGAGCTGCTTCCACACCGCGTGGTCGACCTGGCCGTAACGCGCGAGCGGCTGGTCGATGGTGAAATCGGCGCGGGTTTCGAGGCCCGCATCGAACTGCTCCTGCAGTTTCGCGGTGACGACGGTGGACATGATCTGGCTCTGCACGTAGCGGTTGGGAACCATGCAAGTGTAGAGCGGGGTGCGCGCGGAATGGGCGCAATATTGGCGTTGATTTGCCTATTGATGCGATAATCGCGCATCAAATCACGAATCAATGCGGAGAATGCTCATGCTGGAACTCGATCACTTCGATCTCGCGCTGCTGGACGTGCTGCAGCGCTTCGGCCGCGCGACGCATCAGCAGCTTGGCGAGGAGGTGCCGCTGTCGCCGTCGCAGATCGGCCGGCGGCTGCAGCGGCTCGAGGCGGCCGGCGTGATCGAAGGCTATCGCGTGATGCTGCGCCCCGAAAAGCTGGGGCTCGGCGTCACCGCGTTCACGAGCCTCAAGCTCAAGCATCACGGCGATTCGATCATCGAGCAGTTCCAGCAGCAGATCGACGTGCTGCCCGAAGTGCTCGAATGCCATGCGGTGGTGGGCGATGCCGACTACCTGCTGCGGATCGTTGCGCCCGACCTGAACGCGCTGTCGCAGTTCGTGATGAAGAAGCTGATGCGCGTGCCGGGCGTCGACAGCGTGCGCTCGAACATCGTGCTGACGACCTTCAAGCGCAACGGCGCGCTGCCGCTCGCGCACCTGGCGCCCGGCGCCGCATGATGCCGCGATAGGGCGGCGACCGGGCGGCGGCAGGGTTGAAGGCGGCGCGGGTTGCGCCGCCTTGGGGCAGGGCCGGATCAGGCCGTTTCGTGCTGCGTGTCGGCGTTCAGCAGGTCGACGTACGCGACCGCGACGAGATCGTCCTGCGATACACCGAGCTTCGCGAACACGTCGTGTGCTTCGGCCTCGCCGCCGGCTTCGTCGTCGTCGGGGCCGAGCACGACTTCCAGTTCGATGAAGTCACCGAGGCCGTCGACGCGGTCGAGGTGGATGCGGGTGCGGCCCGCGAGGTACACGTGCCGTTCCTTCGTCACGATTCCGCGCGTGGTCAGCGCGGTGGCGAGCAGCGCGTGCATCGCGTCGGGGTTCGTCACCGGGCTGCGCGTGTAGTACGACGCCTTCGGGCCGTCGCGATCGTCGCGCTGGTAGAAGATCAGTTCGGCGGGCGTGCCGTCCTCGAAGCGGCGCAGCTTCAGCCGGCCGCGCGGCACGTCATAGAAGAAATCCTGCTGGCGATAGAACAGCGGCGCTTCGGTCGCGAGGGTCGCCGCGCGTTCGCGCAGCTGGTCGAATTCGCGGGCGCGGGCTTTGATCTCGATGTTGCGGGCCATGCGGGTCTCCTTCAATCGGGGTCTCGCGGTGTGCGAACGCACAATCTAGCAAAAAGCCCGCGAAGGTGGCGTGACGACCGGCGGGACGCGGCGACACGACGCGGCCGGGAGGGTTGGCCCCGTGATTTCCCCGTTCACCCACACGCGATGGCCCGCACGGTCGCCGGCTGCCGACCGGCGATGTGTCAGGCGCTGACGCCCGGTGCGCGGCCAGCCGCGGCGCTATCAGCGGCACTCATATCGTCCACTGTGCTTCGATCAGCCGCAGCGCGGCCGCGATCGCCGGTTCGTCGCACCGCTCGGCGAGCGTCACGAACGTCAGTTCGGTCGGCACCGTCACGGGTTCGACGATCGTCAGCGCATGCGCGTGCGCTTCGGCCAGCGCCGTCGAGTCGCGCGCGAGCGTCAACCCGATTCCCGATTTGACGAGATCCAGCATCGACTGCTCCTGGTCGACCTCGGCAACCTTGAGCGGCTGCGCGCCGGCGTCGGCGAAGCGCCGCGACAGCAGCCGGTTGTGCGCGGACGCCGCCGGCGTCCAGATCCACGGCAGCGTGGCAAGCGAGCGCCAGTCGTGTGCGCGCTGCACGCGCTCCTTCCAGCCGGCCGGTGCGAGCACGCGGTACTGGAAATGCGTGAGCGTGACGGTGTGGAACAGTGCGCCGTCGAGCGGATCGTCCTCGCCCGGCCGGCCAATGTAGTAGCCGACGTCGAGCGCCTGCGAGCGCACCTGTTCGATCACCCAACCCGACATCCCGTGCCGCAGCGCCGTCTCGATCTGCGGATGGGTTTCGACGAGCGCGCGCAGGAAGCCGCCGAGCCGCAGGAAGCCCGGATCGAGGATCGTGCCGATCCGCAGCCGGCCGCGTACCTCGTGCCGCAGCGCAGCAGCGGCGCGCTGCACGTCGGCGGCCGCGGCGAGCGCGCGTTCGGCGTGCGGCAGCAGCGTCTGGCCGTCGCGCGTGAGCGCGAGCCCGCGCGACGTGCGCGTAAACAGCGTGACGCCGAGCGTTTCCTGCAGATGCTTGATCTGCAGGCTGACCGCCGGCTGCGTCAGGTGCAGCTGCACGGCGGCGCGCGTCAGGTTGCCTTCGCGCGCGACCGTCGCGAACGCGCGGAGCAGGGTGAGATCCATCGTCGTGATATGAGCGCAGCTTATAACGCAGTTCAGCATAACTCATTGGATCGGCGGCCGGCGGCCGGAGTACGCTTCATCGGTCGTGACGCGCGGGGCCGCAGGCGCGGCTCGCGACGCACTATGCTGAAAATGACGCGCGCCGTTGCGCCGCGTGACAGGAGACAAACCGTGACTACACAACGCACGCTAGAAGGCGAATTCGATTACGTGATCGTCGGCGCAGGCACCGCGGGCTGCGTGCTCGCGAACCGCCTGACCGAAGATCCCGACATCCGCGTGCTGCTGCTCGAAGCGGGCGGCAAGGACGACTATCACTGGATCCATATCCCGGTCGGCTATCTGTATTGCATCGGCAACCCGCGCACCGACTGGCTGTACAAGACGCAGCCCGAAGCCGCGCTCAACGGCCGGGCGCTGTCGTATCCGCGCGGCCGCGTGCTCGGCGGCTGCTCGTCGATCAACGGGATGATCTACATGCGCGGCCAGCGCGAGGATTACGACAGCTGGGCGCAGGAAACCGGCGACGCCGGCTGGTCGTGGGACAGCGTGCTGCCGATCTTCAAGCGCAGCGAGGATCACCATGCGGGCGCGAGCGATGCGCACGGCGCAGGCGGTTACTGGCGCGTCGAGAAGCAGCGGCTGCGCTGGGAGATCCTCGAATCGTTCGCGCAGGCCGCGCAGCAGACGGGCATCCCGGCAACCGACGATTTCAATCGTGGCGACAATACCGGGGTCGGCTATTTCGAGGTGAACCAGAAGCGCGGCGTGCGCTGGAATACGTCGAAGGCGTTCCTGCGGCCCGCGATGGCGCGCCCGAACCTGACCGTGATCACCGGCGCGCAGGCGCAGCGCGTGATCTTCGACGGGCGGCGCGCGGTCGGCGTCGAATATCACGGCGGCGGCACCGATTACGTTGCACAGGCGCGCTCGGAGGTGCTGCTGACGTCAGGCGCCGTGAATTCGCCGCAGTTGCTCGAACTGTCGGGTATCGGCGATGGCCGGCGGCTGCAGGCGCTCGGCATCGACGTCGTGCAGGATCTGCCGGGCGTCGGCGAAAACCTGCAGGATCACCTTCAACTGCGGATGGCGTTTCGCGTCGAAGGCGTGCGCACGCTCAACACGCTGTCCGCGCACTGGTGGGGCAAGCTGATGATCGGCGCCGAATATGCATTGCTGCAGCGCGGGCCGATGTCGATGGCGCCGTCGCAGCTCGGCGCGTTCGCGAAATCCGATCCGGACGATCCCGCGCTCACGCGCCCCGATCTCGAATACCACGTGCAGCCGCTGTCGCTCGAACGCTTCGGCGAGCCGCTGCACAGCTTCAACGCGTTTACGGCGTCCGTGTGCCATCTGCGGCCGACGTCGCGCGGCAGCGTGCATATCGCGAGCGCCGATCCGGGCGCGGCCCCCGCGATCGCGCCGAACTATCTGTCGACCGATCACGATCGCCACGTCGCCGCGAACGCGCTGCGGCTCACGCGCCGGATCGCGTCCGCGCCAGCGCTCGCACGCTATCGTCCCGAGGAAATCCTGCCGGGCACGCAGTACCGGAGCGAAGCCGAGCTGATCGAGGCGGCCGGCGCCGTCGGCACGACGATCTTCCACCCGGTCGGCACCTGCCGGATGGGGCGTGCCGACGATGAGCGTGCGGTGGTCGACAGCCGGCTGCGCGTACGCGGCATCGCGGGGCTGCGGATCGTCGATGCATCGGTGATGCCGTTCATTACATCGGGCAACACCAATTCGCCGACGCTGATGATCGCCGAGCGGGCGAGCGACATGATCCGTGCCGATCGCCGCGCGGCGCGCGAAGCAACGCCGGTGCGCACGGAGGCCGCGACGACGGCCGCGTGACGGGACGCTGACACGCACGACAGCGGGCCGTCATGATGACGCCCGCTGATTCGCTATGCGAAACAAGCTGCTGTTGCAGCACCGGTGCCGATGGCGCCGATTGTGCCGGATTGCCGGCAAGATCCATGCAAGCCGTGCAGCCGCACGGCTTTTTTGTTGCGTGCTTGCCGGGCCGTGCGGAGGGCAACGGTCGATGATGCACGTGTCAAAAAATCGTGGCGAAAAGCCGTGCACAGCCGCACGCGACATGGCGGCCAGCCCTATAAGTGCAAATCCCGATGATTGCACTGCACCAACGGCGAGACAATGTGGCGCAGTGTGCATACGCGTCGGCGCGGGAGACCACCCTCGAGGCGTAACACGGCGCCCGGGGCAGCCTGCTCATCCGCTGACCTGTTTCGCGGACGCTTCTCGCGGATCTTCCCGGTGCTTCGCCTGACTTCGTACGGAAGGGAACATGATTCTCGGCGACACGATTCTGGAAACACGCGGACTGACAAAGGAATTCAGGGGTTTCACGGCCGTCAACGGCGTGAACCTGCGTGTGCGTCGCGGTGCGATCCATGCGCTGATCGGACCGAACGGCGCGGGCAAGACCACCTGCTTCAACCTCCTCACCAAATTCCTCACGCCAACGGCCGGCCAGATCGTCTTCAACGGCATCGACATTACCGACGAGCGGCCCGCGCAGGTCGCGCGGCGCGGCATCATCCGCTCGTTCCAGATCTCGGCCGTGTTCCCGCACCTGACCGCGCTGCAGAACGTGCGCATCGGCCTGCAGCGCGCGCTCGGCACCGAATTCCATTTCTGGCGCAGCGAACGCACGCTGAAGCGGCTCGACGATCGCGCGATGGACCTGCTCACGCAGGTCGGCCTCACCGATTTCGCGCAAGTGCCGACCGTCGAGCTCGCGTACGGTCGCAAGCGCGCGCTGGAGATCGCGACCACGCTCGCGATGGAACCCGAACTGATGCTGCTCGACGAGCCCACGCAGGGGATGGGCCACGAGGACGTCGATCGCGTGACCGCGCTGATCAAGAAGGTCGCGAGCGGCCGCACGATCCTGATGGTCGAGCACAACATGAACGTGATCGCGGGCATCTCCGACACGATCACCGTCCTGCAACGCGGCGAGGTGCTGGCCGAAGGCTCGTATGCGGAAGTGTCGAAGAATCCGCTTGTCATCGAGGCCTACATGGGCAGCGCCGATGCGGCGCTCGCGGGGGCGCACGCATGAAGCACAGCGAACGGGAGGAACGCGAATTGAGCGGCGTCGAAAGCGGTACGCCCGCGCTGGAGATCACGGGCCTGGAGGCCTGGTACGGGGAATCCCACATATTGCACGGTGTCGATCTGACGGTGCATCGCGGTGAAGTCGTCACGCTGCTCGGCCGCAACGGCGCGGGCCGCACGACGACGCTGCGCGCGATCATGGGCCTCACGGGCCGCCGCAGCGGGTCGATCAAGGTCGCGGGCAACGAGACGATCGGCCTCGCGACGCACCGCATCGCGCATTTCGGCATCGGCTACTGCCCGGAGGAGCGCGGGATCTTCTCGAGCCTGTCGTGCGAGGAGAACCTGATGCTGCCGCCGCCGATCGGGCCGCGCGACCACGCGATGTCGATCGACGAGATCTACGCGATGTTTCCGAACCTCGCGTCGCGCCGGCAGAGCCAGGGCACGCGACTGTCCGGCGGCGAGCAGCAGATGCTCGCGGTCGCGCGGATCCTGCGCACCGGCGCGAACCTGCTGCTGCTCGACGAGATTTCCGAAGGCCTCGCGCCGGTGATCGTACAGGCGCTGGCGCGGATGATCGTCGCGCTGAAGGCGCGCGGCTACACGATCGTGATGGTCGAACAGAATTTCCGCTTCGCCGCGCCGCTCGCCGACCGGTTCTACGTGATGGAGCACGGCAGCATCGTCGAACATTTCCAGGCGGCCGAACTGGAAAGCAAGATGCCGACCCTGCACGACCTGCTCGGGGTGTGACGCCGCCCCGTCTCTCTGGCCGCTAGCCGTGGCGGCTTCAAACAACCACAACGCATCAGAACAACAGGAGACGTCAATGAAAATGAAGACCCTCGCACACGCCTGTCTCGCGCTCGCGACTGCCGCGTTCACCGCCGGCGCCGCGCAGGCCGCGGATACCGTGAAGATCGGCTTCATCACCGACATGTCGGGGCTTTACGCGGATATCGACGGGCAGGGCGGCCTCGAGGCGATCCGCATGGCAGTTGCCGACTTCGGCGGCAAGGTACTCGGCAAGCCGATCGAGGTCGTCTATGCCGATCACCAGAACAAGGCCGACATCGCCGCATCGAAGGCGCGCGAATGGATGGACCGCGGCGGGCTCGACCTGCTGGTCGGTGGCACGAACTCGGCCACCGCGCTGTCGATGAACCAGGTCGCGGCCGAGAAGAAGAAGGTCTACATCAACATCGGCGCGGGCGCCGATACGCTGACCAACGAGCAGTGCACGCCGTACACGGTCCACTACGCATACGACACGATGGCGCTCGCCAAGGGCACCGGCTCGGCGGTGGTGAAGCAGGGCGGCAAGACGTGGTTCTTCCTGACCGCCGACTACGCGTTCGGCAAGGCGCTCGAGAAGAACACGTCGGATGTCGTGAAGGCGAACGGCGGCCAGGTGCTCGGTGCGGTGCGCCACCCGCTGTCGGCATCGGATTTCTCGTCGTTCCTGCTGCAGGCGCAGTCGTCGAAGGCGCAGATCCTCGGCCTCGCGAACGCGGGCGGCGACACGATCAACGCGATCAAGGCCGCGAAGGAGTTCGGCATCACGAAGTCGATGAAGCTCGCCGCGCTGCTGATGTTCATCGACGACGTGCACAGCCTCGGCCTCGAGACGACGCAGGGCCTCGTGCTGACCGACAGCTGGTACTGGAACCGCGACGCGGCGTCGCGCCAGTGGGCGCAGCGCTACTTCGGCAAGATGAAGAAGATGCCGTCGAGCCTGCAGGCGGCCGACTACTCGTCGGTGACGACCTACCTGAAGGCCGTGCAGGCTGCCGGCACGACCGACTCCGACAAGGTGATGGCCGAGCTGAAGAAGATCAAGATCAACGACTTCTACGCGAAGGGCTACATCCGCACGGACGGCAGCATGATCCACGACATGTACCTGATGGAAGTGAAGAAGCCGGCGGAGTCGAAGGAGCCGTGGGATTACTACAAGGTGCTCGCGACGATTCCGGGCGAACAGGCGTTCGGGACCAAGCAGGAGACGCGCTGCGCGTTGTGGAGGTAAGCAGGGCGTAGCGGCGCGCGCGGGCGCGCCGCTCGGTGGCGGCTGCAGCGATGTGCCCGCTGCGCCGCCCGCGTACGCGACGCACGAAGGTTGCGTGCGCAACGAAACTCATTCTGACGGCTAAGTCGATGGAAATCTTTGGCATTCCGTTGCCGGCGATGCTGAGCCAGTTGCTGCTCGGGCTCGTCAACGGCTCGTTCTACGCGATCCTGAGCCTCGGGCTCGCGGTGATCTTCGGGCTGCTCAACGTGATCAACTTCGCGCACGGCGCGTTGTTCATGCTGGGCGCGATGCTCGCGTGGATGGGCATGTCGTATTTCGGGCTGCCGTACTGGGCGATGCTCGTGATCGCGCCGCTGGTCGTCGGCGCGTTCGGGATCCTGATCGAGCGCTCGATGCTGCGCTGGCTGTACAAGCTCGATCACCTGTACGGGCTGCTGCTCACGTTCGGGCTCACGCTGGTCGTCGAAGGCGTGTTCCGGTCGATCTACGGCTCGTCCGGCCAGCCGTACGACGTGCCGTCGCAACTGTCCGGCGCCACCAACCTCGGCTTCATGTTCCTGCCGAACTACCGCGCGTGGGTCGTCGTCGCGTCGCTCGCGGTGTGTCTCGCGACGTGGTTCGTGATCGAGAAGACGCGCCTGGGCGCCTACCTGCGTGCGGGCACCGAGAACCCGAAGCTCGTCGAGGCGTTCGGCGTGAACGTGCCGATGATGATCACGCTCACCTACGGCTTCGGCGTCGCGCTCGCCGCGTTCGCGGGCGTGCTGGCCGCGCCGGTGATCCAGGTGTCGCCGCTGATGGGCCAGCCGATGATCATCACCGTGTTCGCGGTGGTCGTGATCGGCGGGATGGGCTCGATCCTCGGCTCGATCGTCACGGGCCTGCTGCTCGGCGTGATCGAGGGTTTCACGCGCGTGTTCTACCCCGAAGCGTCGGCCACCGTCGTGTTCGTGATCATGGCGATCGTGCTGCTGTTCCGCCCGGCGGGCCTCTTCGGCAAGGAAAAATGATGCAGAGAAAAGTGCTCTACGGCGTGCTGCTCGCCGCACTGCTCGCCGCGCCGTTCATCGGCGCGTACCCGGTGTTCGTGATGAAGGTGCTCACGTTCGCGCTGTTCGCGGCCGCGTTCAACCTCCTGATCGGCTATACGGGGCTGCTGTCGTTCGGCCATGCGATGTTCCTCGCGACCGCCGGCTATGCGACCGGTTATTCGATCCAGACGCTCGGTTTCACGCCGGAGCTCGGCGTGCTGGTCGGTACCGTTGCCGCGACGCTGCTCGGGCTCGTCGTTGGATTGTTCGCGATCCGGCGGCAGGGCATCTACTTCGCGATGATCACGCTCGCGTTCGCGCAGATGGTCTACTTCATCTACCTGCAGGCACCGTTCACGCACGGCGAGGACGGGCTGCAGGGCGTGCCGCGCGGCCACCTGTTCGGGCTGCTCGACCTGTCGAACGACGTCGCGCTGTACTACGTCGTGCTGGCGGTGGTCGTCGCCGCGTGCGCGTTCATCGTGCGGGTCGTTCATTCGCCGTTCGGCCAGGTGCTCGTCGCGATCAAGGAGAACGAAGCGCGCGCGATCTCGCTCGGCTACGACACAGACCGCTTCAAGCTGCTTGCATTCATCCTGTCGGCGGGCATCGCGGGGCTGGCCGGCTCGCTGAAGGTGCTCGTGCTCGGCTTCGAGACGCTGTCGGACGCGTACTGGACGATGTCGGGCCTCGTCGTGCTGATGACGCTCGTCGGCGGGATGGGCACGCTGTTCGGGCCGCTGCTGGGCGCGGCGCTGATCGTCGCGCTGGAAGACCGGCTCGGTGACATCGGCGAATGGCTCGCATCGACCACAGGCGTCGCGTGGTTCCATTCGCTCGGCGAATCGGCGACGATCGTCACGGGGCTGATCTTCATCGCATGCGTGCTTGCGTTCCGGCGTGGCATCGTCGGCGAAATGGTCGCGCGGATCAAGCCGCTCAGGGCGTCCTGAATGCGTGCGGCGCGCGTCACATCGGGTTGATGCGAAGCACCATCCGGCATGCTCCGGAAGGGCGCCGCAGCGGGCTCGGGCCGGCGCCGCGCGGCAGGCTGGTGCCCCATTTTCGTGCGGCGATGCACCATAGGGGTAAATGCTAAGTTGTCGCAGTGTGAAAGGTCCTTTAATCTTCGTCCTAGTTCTGATGCACCGCGAAACGAATTTGCAGGTGGAGAACGAGGAGACAATCGAGGCACAAAGTGCCCGGACCCCAAAGCGCTGTTGGACGGAATCCAACAGCGCTTTTTCATTTGCGTGCACGGATTTGCGTTGATGGTGCATCGGCCGGCGCAGTGGCCGCATTCCGCGCTTGCGTTCGCACCGCGCTTCTTTCGCGCTTCGCCGCGTCCCCCCGTTTTTCCCGTTTTCCGCTTTCCCACGATTCGTTCGCAGACGATGCGCAGCCGTGCGCTGGCCGTTCGGGCTAACCCGGTTGGCGTGCGCAAAACGCGTCCGTTACACTCAGCTTTCGCCGACCGCACGGTCGGGAAAATCGGTCGGCAGTTCTCCTACAAGCAGAATGCAGAAGAGGGAGTACGGTTGGATGAGCAGCGCAGGACGATGGATCGGGGCAGGAAGGGCGGCTGGTGCCGTTCGTTCGTCGTGGGATTGGTCTGCCGTCGCCGCGGCCTTCCCGAGCCGTTCTGCGGCCTGTAGGCGCATTCCGGCGCCGTCGCCGGTCGTTGCGTGCGCATCCGTATCGGTATTCTCATCCGCATTCGCATGAGCGGCCGGCTTCCCGATCATGTGCCGCTCGCCGGCCTGGCCGCATCAGGCCGGAACGGCGCGCCTTTCCTTGATCGTTGCGCATGCATCGATTGCCCGCACGATTCCGCATTTCTCCGCTTTCTTCATCCTGACGACACCGCTGCTGCGCATCGTGACGGTCGAACGACCGTTTCGACCGCCGGCCGGTGCGTCCGCGCGCGGTGCCGTCCGGGCGCCGTTGAAGGTGAGGTGTTTCACGGGAAAACGAGCGTAGGCGTGGCAAGGCGAGATAGTTAAATTATTAACTTGTTTTGGGGACCGGGAGCCGCCCGAGCGACCCGTGGCTTTTTCGAGCAGCGTTTGGAGACAACGTAAATGAAGATGAATCGATGGATGGAGGCCGTGCTTGCCGCGGGCCTCGTGTGCGCGGCGGCAACGGCGTCGGCGCAGGTGAAGATCGGCGTGACGCTGTCGGCTACCGGGCCGGCCGCGTCGCTCGGGATTCCGGAAAAGAACACGATCGCGCTGCTGCCGAAGGAAATCGCGGGCAAGAGCGTGCAGTACATCGTGCTCGACGACGCATCCGACACGAGCCGCGCGGTACAGAACGTACGCAAGCTGATCGATGAAGATCACGTCGACGCGATCATCGGCTCGTCCGTCACGCCGAACTCGCTCGCGATGCTCGACCCTGTGTCTCAGGGCAAGACGCCGACGATCTCGCTCGCGGCGAGCGCGCAGATCATCTCGCCGATGGATGCGAAGCGCGCATGGATGTTCAAGGTGCCGCAGAACGACCAGCTGATGGCCGACGCGATCGCCGGCTACATGGCGAAGCACGGCGTGAAGACGGTCGGTTTCATCGGCTTCGCGGATGCGTATGGCGACAGCTGGTACAACACGTTCAACGCGGCGGCCGCGAAGAACGGCCTGAAGGTCGTGTCGAACGAGCGCTACAACCGCACCGACGCGTCGGTGATGGGGCAGGTGCTGAAGCTGATGGGCTCGAATCCGGATGCCGTGCTGATCGCCGGCTCGGGCACGCCGGCGGCGCTGCCGGCGAAGACGCTGAAGGAGCGTGGCTACAAGGGCAAGGTGTACCAGACGCACGGCGTCGCGAACAACGACTTCCTGCGCGTGTGCGGCAAGGATTGCGAAGGCGAGATCCTGCCGGCCGGCCCGGTGCTCGTGACCGACCAGCTGCCCGATTCGAACCCGGTGAAGAAGCCGGCGCTCGGCTACAAGGCTGCGTACGAGAAGGCGTACGGCGCGGGCTCGCTGGCGACGTTCGGCGGCCATGCGTGGGACGCGGGGCTGCTGCTGCAGCGTGCGATTCCGGAAGCGCTGAAGAAGGGCCAGCCGGGTACCGAGGCGTTCCGCGAGGCGCTGCGCGCGTCGATCGAGAACGTGAAGGACCTGCCCGTGTCGCACGGCGTGATCAACATGACGCCGACCGACCACAACGGCTTCGACACGCGTGCGCGCGTGATGGTGCAGATCGTCGACGGCAAGTGGAAGCTGCAGGGCGAGTAAGCATCACGTGAAACCGGCATGCGCGGCGCGAATGGCGCCGTGCGTGCCGTCGGCAGGGCGCCGGGCCTGACGGGCCGCGCCCGTGCCCATGTCGTGTGGAACCACCGGGGCTCGCCGCGTGGCGACCGACGCGCCGATCTTGCGGCCCGTGCGCCCCGGCCTTTCCTGTCTTTCGTTTCTCCTCAGCATTCTCGATACACGAAACGTATGGATCTCTCGATTGCAGCGATCCTCGCGCAAGACGGCATTACGACCGGCGCCATATATGCATTGCTGTCGCTGGCGCTCGTACTGGTGTTTTCCGTCACGCGGGTGATCTTCATTCCCCAGGGCGAATTCGTCGCCTACGGTGCGCTGACGCTTGCCGCGTTGCAGGCGCAGAAATTCCCCGCCACCTGCTGGCTGCTGTTCGTGATGGGCATCGCGTGCTTCCTGCTCGAAGTCGGCGGCCTGATCCGGCATCGCGAACGGCGCCATCAGCTCGGTCGCACGCTCGCGACGCTCGGCAGCCGCTACGTCCTGCTGCCGCTGGCAGTGTTCGCGATCACGCGCAGCTTTGCCGCGCAGCCGCTGCCGATGCTCGCGCAGATCGCACTGACGCTCGCGATCGTCGTGCCCATGGGGCCGTTCGTCTACCGGCTCGTGTACCAGCCGATCGCCGAAGGCACGACGCTGCTGTTGCTGATCGTGTCGGTCGCCGTCCACTTCGCGATGGTCGGCCTCGGGCTCGTGATGTTCGGCGCGGAGGGCTCGCGTACCAACGGCTTCTCGGATGCGTCGCTCGCGATCGGCAGCATGACCGTGTCGGTGCAGAGCATTCTGGTGGTCGTGACGGCGCTCGTGCTGATCGGCGCGCTCTATGTGTACTTCGGCCGCACGATCGCCGGCAAGGCGCTGCGCGCGACGTCGGTGAACCGGCTCGGCGCGCGGCTCGTCGGCATCGGCACGACCGAGGCAGGGCGGCTCGCGTTCACGTTCGCCGCGGGGCTCGGCGTGCTGTCCGGGATCCTCGTCGGCCCGCTGACGACGATCTACTACGACTCGGGCTTCCTGATCGGCCTGAAGGGTTTCGTCGGCGCGATCATCGGCGGGCTCGTCAGCTATCCGCTCGCGGCCGCCGGCTCGCTGCTCGTCGGCGTACTCGAATCGTATTCGTCGTTCTGGGCGAGCGCCTACAAGGAGGTGATCGTGTTCACGCTGATCATTCCGGTGCTGCTGTGGCGGAGCTTCGCGACGCCGCACTCGGAAGAGGAAGAGGAGTGACACGATGAAGACGATGGTACGCAACAAGACCTTCTGGGTGTTTCTCGTGGTGCTGTTCGCGCTGCCGGTGCTGCCCGGCGCGCTGCAGGTGCCTGAATATTGGATCACGCTGCTGAACTACATCGGCCTCTATGCGATCGTCGCGATCGGGCTCGTGCTGCTCACGGGTGTCGGCGGGATGACGAGCTTCGGGCAGGCCGCGTTCGTCGGCATCGGCGCCTATGCGACCGCGCTCCTGACGACGCGCTATGGCGTGTCGCCGTGGCTCGCGCTGATCGTCGGTGTCGTGCTGACGGCGCTCGTCGCGCTCGTGCTCGGCGCGGTCACGATGCGGTTGTCCGGCCACTTCCTGCCGCTCGGCACGATCGCATGGGGCCTCGCGCTGTTCTACCTGTTCGGCAACCTCGAACTGCTCGGCAAGTACGACGGGATCAACGGGATTCCGGCGCTGAACCTGTTCGGCATCACGCTCGAAAGCGGCCGCAGCCTGTATTTCCTGATCTGGGCCGTCGTGCTGGCCGCGATCGTGTCGGTGCAGAACCTGCTGAACAGCCGCCCGGGCCGCGCGATCCGCGCGCTGCGCGGCGGCGGCGTGATGGCCGAGGCGATGGGCGTGAACACCGCGTGGATGCGCGTCGTGATCTTTGTCTATGCGGCCGTGCTCGCGGCCGTGTCGGGTTTCCTGTACGCGCACCTGCAGCGCGCGGTGAACCCGACGCCGTTCGGGCTGAACCACGGGATCGAGTTCCTGTTCATGGCCGTGGTCGGCGGCGTGTCGCACGTGTGGGGCGCGGTGCTCGGTGCGGCGATCCTGACCGTGCTGCAGGATTACCTGCAGACGCTGCTGCCGAAGCTGCTCGGCTCGGAAGGCAACTTCGAGATCATCGTGTTCGGCGTGCTGATGGTGCTGCTGCTGCAGTACGCGCGCCAGGGCGTGTGGCCGTTCGTCGCCAGGTTGTTCCCGCGCGGGCCGCGTGCGCATGTGCCCGAGCATGCTGATCCGTTGCCACAGCGTGCGAAGCCGGCGGCCGGCGAGCCGCTGCTCGTCGTCGACAACGCGCGCAAGCAGTTCGGCGGGCTCGTGGCCGTCAACGACGTCAGCTTCGACGTGAAAGCGGGGCAGATCATCGGGCTGATCGGCCCGAACGGCGCCGGCAAGTCGACCACGTTCAACCTCGTGACGGGTGTGCTGAAGCCGACGGGCGGCGCGATCACGTTCCGTGGCGAGCGCATCGACGGGCTCACGTCGCGCCAGATCGTCCGCCGCGGCATCGGCCGGACGTTCCAGCACGTGAAGCTGTTGCCGGCGATGACGGTGCTCGAGAACGTCGCGATCGGTGCGCACCTGCGTGGCCATACGGGCGTATGGCGCAGCGTCGCGCGGCTCAATGCCCATGAGGAGGCGCAGTTGCTGGCCGAGGCCGCACGCCAGATCCGCCGCGTCGGGCTCGAAAAGCACATGTACGACGAAGCCGGCAGCCTCGCGCTGGGCCAGCAGCGGATTCTCGAAATTGCACGGGCGCTGTGCTGCGACCCGACGCTGCTGCTGCTCGACGAGCCGGCTGCCGGGCTGCGCTACCAGGAGAAACAGCAACTCGCCGACCTGCTGTGGCGGCTGAAGACGGAAGGCATGAGCGTGTTGCTCGTGGAACACGACATGGATTTCGTGATGAATCTCACCGACCGGTTGGTGGTGATGGAGTTCGGCACGCGGATCGCGGAAGGGCTGCCGCAGGACGTGCAGCAGGATCCGGCGGTGCTCGAAGCGTATCTGGGCGGGGTGGAGTGATGACGGACACGACGATGCCGATTCTCGAAGTGCGCGGGCTGGCAGTCCGGTACGGGAAGGTGGAGGCGCTGCACGGCGCGGCGATCAAGGTTGGTGCGGGACAGATCGTCAGCGTGATCGGCCCGAACGGCGCCGGCAAATCAACGTTGCTGAACGCGATCATGGGCGCGCTGCCGGTGAACGGGCATGCGTCGGGCGCGGTCGTGTATCGCGGTCACGACGTCGGTGCATTGCCGGTCGAGCAGCGCGTCGCACGCGGGATGTGCCTCGTGCCGGAAAAGCGTGAGCTGTTCAGCACGATGACGGTCGAAGACAACCTCGTGCTGGGTGCGTATCGGCGCAAGCAGGCCGGTGAAGCCAACTTCCTCGACCAGCTCGATCACGTGTTCGCGCTGTTTCCGCGGCTGAAGGAGCGGCGCAAGCAGGCAGCCGGCACGCTATCCGGCGGCGAGCGGCAGATGCTCGCGGTCGGCCGCGCGCTGATGGGCAAGCCCGACCTGCTGATGCTCGACGAGCCGAGCCTCGGGCTGGCACCGCTGATCGTGAAGGAGATCTTTCATATCATCAGCGCGTTGCGCGGTACGGGTGTGGCGACGCTGCTGATCGAGCAGAATGCGCGGGCTGCGCTACAGATCTCCGACTACGGCTACGTGCTGGAGACGGGCGAATTTGCGCTGGAAGGGCCGGCGGCTGAACTCGCGCAGAATCCACGCGTGATCGAAACGTACCTTGGGTTGGTGAAGAAAACGGCTTGACCGGTGATGCAGTTGGCGGGAAACGGGCGGCGTGTTTCACGTGAAACACGCCGTTTTTGTTTTTGGGGCGAGATGTGATGCCGATACATCGGCGGTTGGCAGCCAGGGGATAAGTGCCAGGGAAACAGTCGGAAGCTCTGTGTGGTGGTGGGCGACGTGATCACAGTGCGGGGGACGTATCCTGGCAGCCGCTTGGTGGTAGTTGCCGTTTGTTCCACAGACCGACGATGTGTCGAGCCACCGGGGATAAATGTCGGGCGAACCGACGGAATTTCTGTGGGGAAGAGGGCGGGTGCGGTCGCGCAGGGTGCTCCGTCCGGGATGTTGCGCGGACCACAGGCGTCGAATGGTGCGCGTATTTCACGTGGGTTTCTCGGCGACCGAATATTTACATAGGCACAAGCAGCCATGTGCGGTGGGCCGGTGATGTGTCGAGTCACAGGGGATAAGTGTTGGGCGAACCGATGGAACTTCTGTGAAGACGAGGGCGGGTGTGGTCGCACCGGGGTTCCGTCCGGGGTGTTGCGTGCGCCACAGGCGTCCGATTGGGTCGCATGTTCCGCGTGGGTTTTCCCGGCGGCCAGGACATTTGCACAGGCACAACAATGTGCAGTGAGCGGGCTGGAAGCATTGCAGGAGTGGCTCTGAGCCACAGATTCATCGGTTCATCGCCGAAAAATTGCCGAAATGCACAGACCCTACCATTCGGACGGCATTCGGGTGAAAAGCGAACCCGCTATAATTCGGCCCATACATTTCTCAGATAGGTTCGTGCGCAGCTCTGCGTACGGAATCCACCATGCTTTTTCCCACAGAATTTGACGTCATCGTCGTCGGTGGCGGCCATGCCGGCACGGAAGCCGCGCTGGCGTCCGCCCGCATGGGCGCAAAGACACTGCTGCTGACCCACAACATCGAAACGCTTGGGCAGATGAGCTGCAATCCGTCGATCGGCGGCATTGGCAAGGGCCATCTGGTCAAGGAAGTCGATGCGCTGGGCGGCGCAATGGCAGCCGCGACGGACGAGAGCGGCATTCAGTTCCGGATCCTCAATTCGTCGAAGGGCCCGGCTGTGCGCGCGACGCGTGCGCAGGCCGACCGCATCCTGTACAAGGCCGCGATCCGCCACCGGCTCGAGAACCAGCCGAATCTCTGGCTGTTCCAACAGGCCGTCGACGACCTGATGGTCGAAGGCGATCGGGTGGTGGGGGCGGTCACGCAGATCGGTATCCGCTTCCGCGCCCGTGCGGTCGTGTTGACCGCCGGTACGTTCCTCGACGGCAAGATCCACGTCGGCCTGAACAACTACACGGGTGGCCGCGCAGGCGATCCGGCGGCCGTGTCGCTGTCGTCGCGCCTGAAGGAGCTGAAGCTGCCGCAGGGCCGCCTGAAGACCGGTACGCCGCCGCGTATCGATGGCCGTTCGATCGATTTCTCGAAGCTGACCGAACAGCCGGGCGATCTCGATCCGGTCCCCGTTTTCTCGTTCCTGGGCCGCGCAGAGCAGCATCCGCAGCAACTGCCGTGCTGGGTCACGCACACGAACGAGCGTACGCACGACATCATTCGCGGCGGTCTCGACCGTTCGCCTATGTATACAGGCGTGATCGAAGGCGTCGGGCCGCGCTATTGCCCGTCGATCGAGGACAAGATCCACCGGTTCGCATCGAAGGAATCGCACCAGATCTTCCTGGAGCCGGAAGGGCTGACGACCAACGAGTTCTACCCGAACGGGATCTCGACGAGCCTGCCGTTCGACGTCCAGCTTGAGCTCGTGCACTCGATGCTCGGCCTCGAGAACGCGCATATCCTGCGCCCCGGCTACGCGATCGAGTACGACTACTTCGACCCGCGCGCGCTGAAGGCGTCGCTCGAGACGAAGGCGATCAACGGGCTGTTCTTTGCGGGCCAGATCAACGGGACGACCGGCTATGAAGAGGCGGCCGCGCAGGGCCTGCTGGCCGGCCTCAATGCGGGCCGCTACGTGCAGGAGAAGGACGCATGGTGCCCGCGCCGTGACCAGGCCTACCTTGGCGTGCTGGTCGACGATCTCGTGACGCGCGGTGTGGCCGAGCCGTACCGTATGTTCACGAGCCGCGCCGAGTATCGCCTCAGCCTGCGTGAAGACAATGCCGACATGCGTCTGACCGAGATCGGCCGCGAACTGGGTCTCGTCGACGATGCGCGCTGGGATGCATTCAGCCGGAAACGCGACGCTGTTTCACGTGAAACCGAACGCCTGAAGTCGACGTGGGTCACGCCGAAGACGTTGCCGGCGGAAGAGGCGACCGCGCTGCTGGGCAAGGCGATCGACCATGAATACAGCCTCGCCGAGTTGCTGCGCCGTCCGGGTATCAGCTACGACGGCGTGTGCGGACTGAAGGGCGGTGAATGCGGCCCCGCAGAGCCGTTGGCTGACGATCCGGTGTTGCTCGAGCAGATCAAGGAGCAGGTCGAGATCGGCATCAAGTATCAGGGCTATATCGAGCGCCAGGCATCGGAGATCGAACGCAACGATGCGAACGAGAACACGCGCCTGCCGGACGGCATCGATTACCGCGAAGTCCGCGGCCTGTCGTTCGAGGTGAGCCAGAAGCTCAACGAGTTCCGGCCGGAGACGATCGGGCAGGCGTCGCGCATCTCGGGTGTCACGCCGGCAGCGATCTCGCTGCTGATGGTGCACCTGAAGCGCCGCGGCCTGGGACGCCGTAATGGCACTGCCGAAGCGGCAACGGAGCAGGGGGACGGCGCCGTCCCGACGCAACAATGACGGCGCGTCGCGCGCCGGCGGTTAATCGGGATGTACTGGAAGGGATGCTCGTCGAAGGCACGACGGCGCTCGACCTCGCACTGACGGATGCACAACGCAACCAGCTGCTCGACTACGTCGCGCTGCTCGGCAAGTGGAACGCGGTCTACAACCTGACCGCGATCCGCGACCCGAAGCAGATGCTGATCCAGCACATCCTCGATTCGCTTTCCATCGTTTCGCATCTGCGTGGCCGTGCATCGGCCCGCGTGCTCGACGTCGGCTCGGGCGGCGGATTGCCGGGTATCGTGCTGGCGATCGTCGAGCCGGAGTGGCAGATCACGTTGAACGATATCGTGCAGAAGAAGTCTGCCTTCCAGACTCAGATGCGCGCGGAGCTGAAGCTCGCGAACCTGTCGGTGGTCACCGGGCGGGTCGAATCGCTGCAGCCGGGTGTCGAAGTGCCGGAAAAATTCGACATGATCGTCTCTCGCGCTTTCGCGGATCTGTCCGACTTCGTTAAACTTGCTCGACATCTGGTCGCGCCGGGCGGATCGATCTGGGCAATGAAGGGCGTTCATCCGGATGACGAGATTGCGCGGTTGCCGGAAGGCAGCCGCGTCAAGCAGACGATACGGTTGGCGGTGCCGATGCTCGATGCCGAACGGCATCTGATCGAAGTGGCCGTCGACGAGGCGAATTGAAGGGCAGGCGCGCAGTAGCGCGCCGTTTGTTTGAAGGTAAAGGGAACACACCAACGATGGCAAAGATCTTCTGCGTTGCGAACCAGAAGGGGGGCGTCGGCAAGACGACGACATCGGTCAATCTCGCCGCAAGCCTTGCAGCGCAGGAGCAACGAGTCCTGCTGATCGATCTCGACCCGCAGGGTAACGCGACGATGGGCAGCGGGATCGACAAGGCTGCTTGCGAAGCGACCGTGTACGAGGTGCTGGTCGACGGCGTGTCGGTGACCGACGCGCGCATCCGCCCGGAAGGCGTCACCTACGACGTGCTGCCTGCGAACCGCGAGCTGTCCGGTGCGGAGATCGAACTGATCAGCATCGACAACCGCGAGCGCCGGCTGAAGGCCGCGCTCGAGAGCGTGGCCGACGATTACGATTTCGTGCTGATCGATTGCCCGCCGACGCTGTCGCTGCTGACGCTGAATGGGCTGTGCGCGGCGCATGGCGTCGTGATCCCGATGCAGTGCGAGTACTTCGCACTGGAGGGGTTGTCGGACCTCGTCAACACGATCAAGCAGGTTCACGCGAACATGAATCGCGACCTGAAGATCATCGGCTTGCTGCGCGTGATGTTCGATCCGCGCATCACGCTGCAGCAGCAAGTTTCCGATCAACTGAAAGCGCACTTCGGCGACAAGGTGTTCGACGCGGTGATCCCGCGTAACGTGCGCCTGGCGGAAGCGCCGAGTTACGGGCTGCCGGGCGTCGTGTTCGACCGTAGCTCGCGCGGTGCGCAAGCGTATCTCCAGTTCGGTGCCGAGATGATCGACCGCGTTCGCGCGTTCGAGGTGTCGTGATCCGGACATGAGCGAAGCGAGGAAGAAAGACATGAACGCGGTACCAAAGAAGAAGGGCTTGGGACGTGGCCTCGAAGCGCTGCTCGGCGGCAGTGCCGATATCACCGAAGCGGTGAAGATCGAAGGGGCGCCGAACACGCTCGCGCTCGGCAAGCTGCAGGCCGGCAAGTACCAGCCGCGGACGCGGATGGACGAAGGCAGCCTGCAGGAGCTCGCGGCGAGCATTCGCGCACAGGGCGTGATGCAGCCGATCCTGGTGCGGCCCATTTCATC
Source organism: Burkholderia lata (assembly GCF_902499335.1). Lineage (GTDB taxonomy): Bacteria > Pseudomonadota > Gammaproteobacteria > Burkholderiales > Burkholderiaceae > Burkholderia > Burkholderia lata_B. Next base: position 86,092 of record NZ_CABVQK010000012.1, read on the forward strand.
AGACAAATACGAGATCATCGCAGGCGAGCGCCGTTTCCGCGCGGCGCGCCTGGCAGGCCTCAATGAAGTGCCGGTGCTCGTGAAGGACGTGTCGGATCAGGCCGCCGCGGCGATGGCGCTGATCGAGAACATCCAGCGCGAGGATCTGAATCCGCTTGAAGAGGCGCACGGTATCCAGCGCCTGCTCGACGAGTTCGGTTTCACGCACGAACAGGCGGCCGAATCGGTCGGCCGTTCGCGCAGCGCGGTGTCTAACCTGCTGCGCCTGCTGAACCTGGCTTCGCCGGTGCAGACGATGCTGCTGGCCGGCGATCTCGACATGGGGCATGCGCGCGCGCTGCTCGCCGTCGATGCGGCCACGCAGATCACGCTCGCCCATCAGGTCGTCAACAAGCGCATGTCGGTGCGCGAGACCGAGAAGCTCGTCACGCACACGACGAAGGAAGTGCCGGCCGTGAAGGCGCGCGCGAAGGACGACGGCGGCCGCGATACGCGTCGTCTCGAGGAGGAGTTGTCTGACCTGCTCGCGTCGACGGTGAAGATCAAGCTCGGCCGCCGTGGGCGCGGGCAGGTGACGATCGACTTCGGCAACCTCGACGCGCTCGAGGGCATTCTCGTGCGACTGCGCGGCAACGTCGCAACCGAAGAGTAACGGGCAGCTAATGGAGGAGACGGGCACACCGGCGCCGCGCCGGTGGTTGGGGTGGCTTGCGAAGGAGCCCGTGCTATCGGTGCTCGCGCTTGGCCTGATTGTGCTGCAATGGGTGCGTCCGCAACCATTTTCCGTATTGGCCGATCGCGTCGACTGGCAGACGGTCGCGACGCTCGCGGGCCTGTTGATGCTGACCAAGGCGCTCGAGTTGTCCGGCTGCCTGATGTGGCTCGCACATCGCATCGTGCATCACGTGCACTCCGAACGCGGGCTCGCGATGCTGCTCGTCGGGTTTGCCGCGGTGCTGTCGATGTGGCTCACCAACGACGTCGCGCTGTTCGTCGTCGTGCCGTTGATGGTGTCGCTGCGTGCGCTGACACCACTGCCGTTCCGGCGGCTCGTGATCGTCGTCGCACTGGCCGTCAACGCGGGGTCGGTCGCGACACCGCTCGGCAATCCCCAGAATCTTTTCCTGTGGCAATTGAGCGGCGTGTCGTTCGGCCGCTTCGTGGTCACGCTCGGGCCGCTCGCGATCGCGCTGATGGCGCTGCTGCTCGTGCTGACCGCGTGCGCGTTTCGCGCGAAACCGCTCGACCTGTCCGGCGACGTCGTCGCCATTCCCGTGCAGCGCATGCACGCGTTGATCGCGGCGGTGCTGTTCGCGGCATTCGTGCTGCTTGCCGATGCGCACCATCCGCTGCCGGGCCTGGTTGCCGTCGCGATCATGCTGCTCGTCGTCAAACGTGACGCAGTCCTGAAGATCGACTGGTTACTGCTGCTGATCTTCGTGCTGATGTTCGTCGTGCTGCGCAGCGCGGCTGCGCTGCCCGTCATCCATGACGCGATTGCGCATGCGCAACTTGATTCGTCGCTGCGCGTCTATGCCGCCGGCGCGATCCTGTCGCAGGGTATCAGCAACGTGCCGGCCGCGATCCTGCTGTCGGAGTTCACGGGTGACTGGCGCGCGCTCGCGTTTGGCGTATCGGTCGGCGGTTTCGGTTTCGCAATCGGCTCGCTTGCGAACCTGATCGCGGTGCGTCTCGCGAAGGAGCCGCGCATGTGGCTGCCGTTCCACCTGGTCTCGATTCCGTTCGCGCTCGCAAGCGCGGCACTCGGTGCGTGGCTGCTCGTTCACGGTTGAGCGATGCGGGTGCGTGTGGCACAGGCGTGCCATTCGAGTGGCGGGGAGGGCGCACAGCATTCGCGTTCGTTGCGGGCTGTTGATAAGTGTGGCAATCCACAGTCGCTCGACTGTGGTGGCATGACAACTGATTGGATGATTCGCTGCGTCAGCGTCGGTCTGGAATTCGTGCATCCGGTGCGGCCGGGTGGCCGCAGTGTTTTGCCTGCCTGGGGCTTCGCGCGGCGCGCGGGCCCTGAGCCGCGTCACGGCGAGGATCCTGGGTGGCGATCGTGCCGCTCCGCCAGCGCCCGCACCGGGCATCGATTCCCCGCCATTTCATCCTCGCCGGATTTTTTCGAGCAAGAAATACCGGTGCAAAAAAGCGACCTTACAACTGTCATCGTACGTCGTCGAATCGCGAGTTTTTTCACATGATGAGGCGTCGTTTTACGCAGGTTTTTGTCGCGTCTAAAGCCTTGAATCACTTGCAACTATCGCTTACAATCGCCCGGATTTGTTAGCTAGGCACCCCTGAAAGTTTTCAGAAAGCTTGGGGCCGGGTTCAAGGATTTTGCGGAAGATTGCGATGGCGGGTCAGGCGCCGGACGACAGGCACGATGATCAGCGCACGCAACGCACCGCTTCAGCGGCCGGCGAGCGGCGCGAATTCGATGATGACTGGGATGCCGAGCAGCAAGATAACAACATCGTTCCGCTCACACGGGCAGAAGCCGAAAAGCTGTTCGGCCCGAACGTGAGCAAGCCCTCGCGCGTAACCCCCTATAAGGTGGTATTCGCGCAAGTGGTTCTGTCCCTGGTTGCAACGCTGGCGTGGTGGCTGTTTTCGAAGTCGCCGGGCGCCGCTGCGCAATCCGCGTTTCTGGGCGGAGCGATTGGCTGGGTGCCCAGTGCGTTGTTCGTGGCACGACTGAAGGCAGGTGGCTCGGCCACCGTGATGAGCTGGGTGATGGGCGAAGCCCTGAAGCTCGGCCTGACGATCGGGATGTTCGCAGCAGTGGCGTTCGGCTGGGCCGGCGTGCACTGGGTGCCGTTCCTCGTCACGTACCTCGTCGTGCTGAAGACGTACTGGATCGCGCTGGCCTGGCGGTAAGGAACAAGCAGCGTGCGGTTTCGACAACGAACCGCACCGGCCCGTTCCCGCAATAGCGTGTTGCGGAACTGGCAAAACGATTTTCGACAATTTGGGTGGCATTAACGATATGGCAGCTAGCGAAGGCACGCGCGGTCCGGATCCGTCCGAGTACATTGCGCACCACTTGCAGAATTTCTCCACCTCGCATCAGACGTCGATTTTCGACATTCACGTCTGGAATCTCGACACGCTGTTCTGGTCGATCGTTTGCGGCATCGTGACGATCCTCGTGCTGCGTCTGGCCGCCCGCAAGGCAACGTCGGGCGTGCCGGGCCGTTTCCAGTGCGCGATCGAGATGCTCGTCGAGATGGTCGAAGACCAATCGAAGGCCATCGTTCACGGCAATCGTACCTTCATCGCTCCGCTCGCGCTCACCGTGTTCGTGTGGGTCGCGCTGATGAACTCCCTCGACTTCCTCCCGGTCGACCTGCCGGGCCGCGTGATCGGCCTGCTCGGTCTGTCGGACGTGATTTCCCACCATCGCATCGTCCCGACGGCCGACCTGAACGGCACGCTCGGCATCGCGCTCGGCGTGTTCGTCCTGATGATCTACTACAGCATCAAGATCAAGGGCGCGGGCGGCTTTGTGCATGAGCTGCTGTCGGCACCGTTTGGCGCCCACCCGCTGCTGTGGATCCCGAACCTCGCGCTCAACATCGTCGAATATCTCGCGAAGACCGTCTCTCTCGGTATGCGGTTGTTCGGCAACATGTACGCGGGTGAGCTGTTGTTCCTGTTGATCGCCCTGCTCGGCAGCATGTGGAGCTTCGGTGGCGACGCAACGTTCCTCGGCTTCGTTGGCCACGTGATCGCGGGCAGCGTCTGGGCAATCTTCCACATCCTGATTGTTCTGTTGCAGGCATTCATTTTCATGATGCTGACGCTGGTGTATCTCGGCCAGGCGCACGACAAGCACTAAGCGCGGCGTGCAAGAAAGAGTTTCCGTTTTAGTTTTTTAAATCTCAGTTCCAAGTCTTTTCACAAAGGAGTGATCATGCAAGCTTACATCGCCAACATCCAGGGTCTGACCGCCATCGGTATCGGCATCATCATCGGCCTGGGTGCAATCGGCGCCTGTATCGGTATCGCGCTGATGGGTGGTAAGTACATCGAAGCCTGCGCACGTCAGCCGGAACTCATCAACCCGCTGCAAACGAAGATGTTCCTGCTGGCTGGTCTGATCGACGCGGCATTCCTGATCGGCGTGGGTGTTGCAATGCTGTTCGCGTTCGCGAACCCGCTCCTGTCGAAGCTCGCAGGCTAAGGTTTCTCGGAAACATGCGCCCGGCGCAAGCCGGCGCAGGGCGGAACGGAGACTTGGGGCGCTGATCGAATGCAACTCGATGAGCGCCTTACCGTTTCATTTTTCCGGAATAGCAGATAAGGAAACACCGTGAATCTCAACGCAACTCTGTTTGCGCAAATGGTCGTGTTCCTGGTCCTCGCGTGGTTCACGATGAAATTCGTGTGGCCGCCGTTGATCAACGCCCTCGACGAACGTTCGAAGAAGATCGCCGACGGCCTCGCCGCCGCCGAGAAGGGCAAGGCAGAACTCGACGCAGCGCACAAGCGCGTGGACCAGGAACTCGCGCAGGCCCGCAATGACGGCCAGCAGCGCATCGCCGACGCTGAAAAGCGTGCCCAGGCGGTCGCCGAGGAAATCAAGTCCAACGCCCAGGCTGAAGCCGCCCGCATCATCGCCCAGGCGAAGGCGGAAGCAGAACAGCAAATCGTGAAGGCGCGCGAAGCGCTGCGTGGCGAAGTCGCTACGCTGGCCGTGAAGGGCGCCGAGCAGATCCTGAAGCGCGAAGTCGATCAAACGGCCCACGCCCAACTGCTGAATCAACTGAAAGCCGAGCTCTGATCATGGCCGAACTTGCAACCATCGCCCGCCCTTACGCAGAAGCGCTGTTCCGCGTGGCCGAGGGCGGTGACATCGCCGCCTGGTCCACGCTCGTGCAAGAGCTGGCCCAGGTTGCGCGTCTGCCGGAAGTCCTGTCGGTCGCGTCGAGCCCGAAGGTGACGCGCACGCAAGTAGCCGAGTTGCTGCTTGCTGCGGTGAAGTCGCCGCTCGGAGCCGGCGCCGAAGCAAAGAACTTCGTGCAGATGCTGGTCGACAATCATCGCATCGCGCTGCTGCCGGAAATCGCCGAGCAGTTCGAGGCGCTCAAGAACGAACGTGAAGGTGCAGCCGACGCCGAGATCGTGAGCGCGTTCCCGCTGAACGGCGCGGATCTCGAGAGTCTCCTCTCGGGCCTCGAACGCAAGTTCAAGCGCAAGCTGAAACCGACGGTCGCAGTCGATTCGTCGCTGATCGGCGGCGTGCGCGTGACGGTCGGCGACGAAGTGCTCGACACCTCGGTTCGCGCGCGCCTCGCATCGATGCAGGCTGCGTTGACCGCCTGAGCGCCACGCCGGCACGCAACAGAATTGACTATCAGGAGCGAATAATGCAACTCAATCCCTCTGAGATCAGCGAGCTGATCAAGAGCCGGATCCAGGGCCTTGAAGCGAGCGCAGACGTTCGCAACCAGGGCACCGTGATCTCCGTGACCGACGGTATCGTGCGTATCCACGGCCTGTCGGACGTGATGCAGGGCGAAATGCTCGAGTTTCCGGGCAACACGTTCGGTCTCGCGCTGAACCTCGAGCGCGACTCGGTCGGCGCGGTGATTCTCGGCGAATACGAACACATCTCGGAAGGCGACATCGTCAAGACGACGGGCCGCATTCTGGAAGTCCCGGTTGGTCCGGAACTCGTCGGCCGTGTGGTCGATGCGCTCGGCAACCCGATCGACGGCAAGGGCCCGGTCAACGCGAAGCTGACCGACGCGATCGAAAAGATCGCCCCGGGCGTGATCTGGCGTAAGTCGGTGTCGCAGCCGGTGCAGACGGGCATCAAGTCGATCGACGCAATGGTGCCGATCGGCCGTGGCCAGCGTGAGCTGATCATCGGCGACCGTCAGTGCGGCAAGACCGCAGTGGCGCTCGACGCGATCATCAACCAGAAGGGCAAGGACCTGATCTGTATCTACGTCGCGATCGGCCAGAAGGCTTCGTCGATCATGAACGTGGTTCGCAAGCTCGAAGAAACGGGCGCGATGGAATACACGATCGTCGTCGCCGCTTCGGCTTCGGATTCGGCAGCGATGCAGTACCTCGCACCGTACGCCGGCTGCACGATGGGCGAATACTTCCGCGACCGCGGCCAAGACGCGCTGATCATCTATGACGACTTGACCAAGCAAGCCTGGGCATACCGTCAGATCTCGCTGCTGCTGCGTCGCCCGCCGGGCCGTGAAGCTTACCCGGGTGACGTGTTCTATCTCCACTCGCGTCTGCTCGAGCGTGCTGCTCGCGTGTCGGAAGAGTACGTCGAGAAGTTCACGAACGGCGAAGTGAAGGGCAAGAGCGGCTCGCTGACGGCACTGCCGGTCATCGAAACGCAGGCTGGCGACGTGACCGCGTTCGTTCCGACGAACGTGATCTCGATTACCGACGGCCAGATCTTCCTGGAAACCGACCTGTTCAACGCAGGCATCCGCCCGGCAATCAACGCCGGCGTGTCGGTGTCGCGAGTCGGTGGCGCTGCTCAGACGAAGGTCGTGAAGAAGCTGTCGGGCGGTATCCGTACCGACCTCGCGCAGTACCGTGAACTGGCGGCATTCGCTCAGTTCGCATCGGACCTCGACGAAGCGACCCGCAAGCAGCTCGAGCGCGGCCGCCGCGTGACGGAACTGCTGAAGCAGCCGCAGTACCAGCCGCTGCAGGTGTGGGAACTGGCCGTGTCGCTGTACGCCGCAAACAACGGCTACCTCGACGACCTCGACGTCAAGCAAGTGCTGTCGTTCGAGAAGGGCCTGCGCGAAAACCTGAAGACCAGCCACGCTGACCTCATCAAGCGCATCGAAGACACCAAGGATCTCTCGAAGGACGACGAAGGCGCACTGCGCTCGGCGATCGAATCCTTCAAGAAGTCCGGTGCCTATTGATCCGCGAGTGACACACTGAGGCCGCGCGGGTGCTGATGCGCCCGCGCCGCTTCGGTCAAGGAGCAAGCTATGGCTGGAATGAAGGAAATTCGCGGCAAGATCAAGAGCGTGCAGAACACGCGCAAGATCACGAAGGCGATGGAGATGGTGGCCGCATCGAAGATGCGTCGCGCGCAGGAACGCATGCGCGCCGCTCGTCCGTATGCGGACAAGGTCCGTGCCATCGCCGCGCACATGAGCCGCGCGAACCCGGAGTACCGCCACCCGTTCATGGTGGCGAACGAAGGCGCGAAGACGGCCGGCATCATCCTCGTCACGACGGACAAGGGTCTGTGCGGTGGTCTGAACACCAACGTGCTGCGTGCGACGGTGCAGAAGTTCAAGGAGCTGGAAGAGAAGGGCCAGAAGGTCGAAGCCACCGCGATCGGTAGCAAGGGCCTCGGGTTCCTGAACCGCTTCGGCGCGAAGGTGTTGTCGCAGGTCGTGCACCTCGGCGATACCCCGCATCTGGACAAGCTGATCGGCGCCGTGAAGACGCAGCTCGATCTGTACTCGGAAGGCAAGCTGTCGGCGGTTTATATCGCTTACACGCGCTTCGTCAACACGATGAAGCAGGAAGCCGTGATCGAGCAGTTGCTGCCGCTGTCGTCGGAGCACTTCGAAGCCGATGACGGTACGCCGGCCACGTCGTGGGACTACATCTACGAGCCGGACGCGCAGGCAGTCGTCGACGAACTGCTCGTGCGTTACGTCGAGGCGCTGGTGTACCAGGCCGTCGCGGAAAACATGGCGTCCGAGCAATCGGCGCGCATGGTCGCGATGAAGGCCGCGTCCGACAACGCGAAGACGGTGATCAGCGAACTGCAGCTCGTGTACAACAAGAGCCGTCAGGCCGCGATTACGAAAGAACTGTCGGAGATCGTCGGCGGCGCAGCCGCTGTTTAAGCGCGCGCCCGGACGACAACTGCGCCTTTGCGCGAGTAAAGAATCAGGTATTTAAAGGAAAAGCGATGAGTACTGCTGCTTTGGTAGAAGGCAAGATCGTACAGTGCATCGGCGCCGTTATCGACGTGGAATTCCCGCGCGACAGCATGCCGAAGATCTACGACGCGCTCATTCTCGATGGCTCGGAACTGACGCTCGAAGTCCAGCAGCAGCTGGGCGACGGCGTTGTCCGTACCATCTGTCTGGGTGCATCCGACGGCCTGCGCCGCGGCCTGACCGTGAAGAACACGGCGAAGCCGATCTCGGTGCCGGTCGGCAAGCCGACCCTCGGCCGAATCATGGACGTGCTTGGCCGTCCGATCGACGAAGCTGGCCCGATCGAAAGCGCAACGACGCGTTCGATCCACCAGAAGGCTCCGGCGTTCGACGAACTGTCGCCGTCGACCGAACTGCTCGAAACGGGTATCAAGGTTATCGACCTGATCTGCCCGTTCGCAAAGGGCGGCAAGGTTGGCCTGTTCGGCGGTGCTGGCGTGGGCAAGACCGTCAACATGATGGAGCTCATCAACAACATCGCGAAGGAACACGGTGGTTACTCCGTGTTCGCGGGCGTGGGCGAGCGTACCCGTGAAGGGAACGACTTCTACCACGAAATGAAGGACTCGAACGTTCTCGACAAGGTCGCGCTGGTGTACGGCCAGATGAACGAGCCGCCGGGCAACCGTCTGCGCGTCGCGCTGACCGGCCTGACGATGGCCGAGCACTTCCGTGACGAAGGCCTCGACGTGCTGTTCTTCGTCGACAACATCTACCGTTTCACGCTGGCCGGTACCGAAGTGTCGGCACTGCTCGGCCGTATGCCGTCGGCAGTGGGCTATCAGCCGACGCTGGCTGAAGAAATGGGCAAGCTGCAAGAGCGCATCACGTCGACCAAGAAGGGCTCGATTACGTCGGTCCAGGCCGTGTACGTCCCTGCGGATGACTTGACCGACCCGTCGCCGGCTACGACTTTCGGCCACTTGGACGCAACCGTCGTTCTGTCGCGTGACATCGCTTCGCTGGGTATCTACCCGGCGGTCGACCCGCTCGACTCGACGTCGCGCCAGATCGACCCGAACGTGATCGGTGAAGAGCACTACTCGATCACCCGTCGCGTTCAGCAAACGCTGCAGCGCTACAAGGAACTGCGCGACATCATCGCGATTCTGGGTATGGACGAACTGTCGCCGGAAGACAAGCAGTCGGTCGCGCGCGCTCGTAAGATCCAGCGTTTCCTGTCGCAGCCGTTCCACGTTGCTGAAGTGTTCACGGGCTCGCCGGGCAAGTACGTGCCGCTGAAGGAAACGATCCGCGGCTTCAAGATGATCGTCGACGGCGAGTGCGACCACCTGCCGGAACAGGCGTTCTACATGGTCGGCACGATCGACGAAGCCTTCGAAAAGGCCAAGAAGATCTCGTAAGGGTTCGAGTGAGTCGCATGGTGCGTGCTGGCCGGGATTAACAGTCGGACTGATAATCCCGGCCGGTCGCGCCGACCGCAACACGCTCAATCCGCCGTGCATGGGATCGGCGCAGGCGCGCAAGTGCCCGCTCCGATCGACAGGAGTCGATATGGCAACCATCAAAGTAGACGTCGTCAGCGCGGAAGAGCAGATCTTCTCGGGCGAGGCGAAATTCGTCGCGCTGCCGGGCGAAACGGGTGAGCTGGGCATTCTGCCGGGCCACACGCCGCTGATCACGCGGATTCGTCCGGGTGCGGTGCGCATCGAAGTCGAGGGCGGCAACGACGAATTCGTGTTCGTCGCGGGCGGCATTCTCGAAGTGCAGCCGGGCGCCGTGACGGTGCTCGCCGATACCGCGATCCGCGGCAAGGACCTCGACGCGGCGAAAGCCGAGGAAGCACGCAAGCGTGCCGAGGAAACGCTGCAGAACGCGAAGTCGGATCTCGACCTCGCGAAGGCGCAATCCGAGCTCGCGACCGCGATGGCGCAGCTCGAGGCGATCCAGCGTCTGGCGAAGATTCGCAGCCGGCACTGAGCCGCGCCGCGTATCCCGCGAAAGAAAGCAGCCTTCGGGCTGCTTTTTTTTCGTCCGCCGTGTTCGTCTGATTATTTGCGGGTCGGATCATTCCGTCCGGTCGTGCTATTTCATCCGTCCGCCGTGATTTGATGTCAGAGTGTCGTCAGCCGCGCGCGTCATCATCCGCGTGGAGGCTGTCCGTCACGATTGCGTGGCGGAGGCGGGCGCCGAAGGCGCGTGCAGGCCGATCAGACAAAAATGACGGAGACATTCATGGCAGCAGACCTTGGCGTGGGTGCGCTGATCGCGCCCGAAAACGGCTTGTCGTACGTGCGTGGCACAACCGACGTGCCGCTGTCCGAAGCGACGATTGGCCGGTTCCTGCTCGACACGGCCGGCCGCTTTCCCGATCGTCCGGCCGTCGTGTTCCGCGAGCAGCAGGTGCGCTGGACCTGGCGCGAGTTCGCGAACGAGGTCGACGTGCTGGCGGCCGGGCTGGGCTCGCTCGGCATCGTGAAGGGCGATCGCGTCGGCATCTGGTCGCCGAACCGCAGCGAATGGCTGCTCACGCAGTTCGCGACCGCTCGGATCGGCGCTGTGCTCGTCAACATCAATCCGGCCTACCGGCTGTCGGAACTCGAATACGCGCTGAACAAGGTCGGCTGCAAGGCCGTGATCGCCGCCGAGCGCTTCAAGACTTCCGCGTACGTCGAGATGCTGCAGACCATCGCGCCGGAGCTCGCGACCGCGACACCGGGCGAGCTGCATGCGGCGCGCGTGCCGAGCCTGCGCACGGTTGTGTCGATGGGCGACGTCGCCCCGGCCGGCATGTTCCGCTTCACGGACGTGATGGCGCGCGGCCGCCAGGCCGTCGATCCTGCGTTGCTCGATGCGATCGGTGCGACGCTCGCGGCCAGCGAGCCGATCAACATCCAGTTCACGAGCGGTACGACCGGCAGCCCGAAGGGCGCGACGCTCACGCATCGCAACGTCGTCAACAACGGGCGCTCGATCGCGGCGGCGATGCGTTTCACCGAGCAGGACACGCTGTGCATCCCGGTGCCGCTGTATCACTGTTTCGGGATGGTGCTCGCGGTGCTCGCGTGCGTGTCGAAGGGCGCGGCGATGGTGTTCCCCGGCGAGGCGTTCGACCCGGTCGCGACGCTCGCGGCGGTGGCCGAAGAACGCTGCACCGCGCTGCATGGCGTGCCGACGATGTTCATCGCCGAGCTCGATCACCCCGAGTTCGCGAAATTCGACCTGTCGACGCTGCGCACCGGGATCATGGCCGGTTCGCCGTGCCCGATCGAGACGATGAAGCGCGTCGTGTCGCAGATGCACCTGTCGGAGATCACGATCGCGTACGGGATGACGGAGACGAGCCCCGTGTCGTTCCAGAGCTCGACCGACGATCCGCTCGAGAAGCGCACGACGACGGTCGGGCGCATCCAGCCGCATCTGGAAGTGAAGGTCGTCGATCCGAGCGGCGGCATCGTGCCGGTCGGCGCGACGGGCGAGCTGTGCACGAAGGGTTATTCGGTGATGCTCGGCTACTGGGACGATGACGCGAAGACGCGCGAGGTGCTGGTGGACGGCTGGATGCATACGGGCGACCTCGCGACGCTCGATGTGGACGGCTACTGCAACATCGTCGGCAGGCTGAAGGACATGGTGATTCGCGGCGGCGAGAACGTCTATCCGCGCGAGATCGAGGAATTCCTGTTTCGGCATCCGAAGATCCAGAGCGCGCAGGTGTTCGGCGTGCCCGATGCCAAGTACGGCGAGGAGCTGTGCGCGTGGATCGTGCTGCGCGCGGACGAGCAGATGACCGAGGACGACGTGCGAGCGTTCTGCCAAGGGCAGATCGCGCACTACAAGATCCCGCGCTACATCCGCTTCGTCGACGAGTTGCCGATGACGGTAACGGGCAAGGTACAGAAGTTCGTGATGCGCGACCGGATGATCGAGGAGCTGAAGCTCGACGTGCAGAAGACCGCGTAGCGCGGCATGAAGGCGGGAAAAACGCGGCGGCCTGCGGGCCGTTGCGCTTTCGATGGACGAAAAAAAGCGGGCTTATTAGCCCGCTAAAAACCACACGCTACGGGGTTAGCGCGAGGAGACCAAAGATGAAACCGAGTCCGGCGGGGGGCCGGAAACGACTCCAACAGGGATGCCCCTCGGAAGGGCTTCGGTACGTGACCGACTGGCTCGCAGCGCTTCGCGTCCGCTCACACTTGGCACACGAGACCGCATCCGTGTTGAAACCGTTGAGGCCATTGTGGGCGAATTAATGACCCCTCGCGGTAACAAAGTGTTTCAGGTTGTAACGCCCGCCAGATAAGGCTTTCCGGGATTTTTTGCTGTTTTTGAGGGCCTGAGAAAGGTCATTTTTACTCATATTTTCCGCAGCGTTTTCAGCGCATGCGCGCGATGCGTTTTTAATGCGTATCAGGCTCGACGAATTGCCGATTTGCACGCGAGAAAATGCGCCTTTCGGTCGATACCGCGCATGACGATTCATTCGTCAGAAAGATTTTGAAACGTGATTGGCATGCGCGGAAGTCGGCCTTTCGGCCAATTCGGGGGCTTCCGGCCGATTTTGCCGGCGCCGGCACGCTGCATCGAAGTGTAACGGCGGCGCTTCGGCCGCCGCCGCGCAGCGACTTTTGCGGCGGTGGCCACGGGGTCGGTGCCCGCTATCGGCCGCCGCGCACGTGCCCGCTTACTTCAGCCATTTGTCCGAAATCGCCTGGTATTCGCCGGTCGACAGCGCGAGATGCAGCCATTGGTCGACGTACTGCTGGAACGCGGCGTCGCCGCGCGGCACCATGTACGCCTTCTCGCCGAACTGGAACGGCTTGTCCGGGTGCACCGAGCACAGGCCCGGATTCAGCTTTTGCTGCAGCAGCGTCTCGGACGCATCCGTCACCATTACGTCCGCCTTGCCCGCGAGGATCTGCTTGAAGATCGTTACGTTGTCCGGATAGACGGTGAGGTTCGCGCGCGTGAAATATTGCTTCGCGAAACGTTCGTTGGTGCCGCCCGGGTTCACGATCACGCGCGTTTCCGGCCGGTCGATCTGCGCGACGGTCTGGTATTTGTCGGCGTCCGCGCAGCGCGCGATCGGCGTCTTGCCGTCGACCACGTACGGCTGCGTGAAGAACACGCGCTTCTGGCGCTCGAGCGTCGTCGACACGCCGCCCACCGCGATGTCGCATTTCGCGACGAAATCGCCAGTCAGGTTCGGCCAGCTCGTCTTCACGTAGTCGGTCTTCACGCCGAGCGACTTCGCGAGCGATTCGGCCATGTCGATGTCGATGCCCTCGAAGCGGCCGTCCGCGCGGTAGTACGAATACGGCTTGTAGTCGCCCGTCGTGCACACGCGCAGCGTGCCGCGCGCGAGCACGTCGTCGAGCCGCGAGCCTGCGCCCGGTGCGGCGGCAGCGGCGCCCGCGCCGGTCTGCGCGTGCGCGGCGGCGCAGCAAAGCAGCGCGGCGGCGGCGAGCGTGGCGAATGTCTTCATCGGTCTCCTCCTTCGTTTCGTTCGATATGAGCGTCCGATCATAACGGAGCCATCGCGCGCGTCATATGGCCGCCATCGCGTCGGCATACGCAGCCCGACGGCGGCTGTCCGGTAAAATGCCGCTTTGCCTTCGCATCGTCGCTCCTACCGTGGCCCATACCCTGCTCAACGACACCTTCCTGCGTGCGCTTCTGCGCGAGCCGACCGACTACACGCCGATCTGGCTGATGCGCCAGGCCGGCCGCTACCTGCCCGAATACAACGCGACGCGCGCACGCGCTGGCAGCTTCCTGGGTCTCGCGAAGAATCCCGATTACGCGACCGAAGTGACGCTGCAGCCGCTCGAGCGCTTTCCGCTCGACGCCGCGATCCTGTTCTCGGACATCCTGACGATTCCCGACGCGATGGGGCTCGGCCTCGACTTCCAGGTCGGCGAAGGGCCGAAGTTCGCGCATCCGGTGCGTACCGAGGCCGACGTCGCGAAGCTCGCGGTGCCGGACATCGAGGAAACGCTCGGCTACGTGACGGGCGCCGTGCGCGAGATCCGCCGCGCGCTCACCGACGGCCAGGGCCGCCAGCGCGTGCCGCTGATCGGCTTTTCGGGCAGCCCGTGGACGCTCGCGTGCTACATGGTCGAGGGCGGCGGCTCGGACGATTTCCGCACGGTGAAGTCGATGGCGTATTCGCGCCCCGACCTGATGCACCGGATCCTCGACGTGAACGCGCAGGCGGTGGCCGCGTACCTGAACGCGCAGATCGAAGCGGGCGCCCAGGCCGTGATGATCTTCGATACGTGGGGCGGCGCGCTGGCGGACGGTGCGTACCAGCGCTTCTCGCTGGACTACATCCGCCGCGTGGTTTCGCAGCTCAAGCGCGAGCACGACGGCGAGCGCGTGCCGGTGATCACGTTCACGAAGGGCGGCGGGCTGTGGCTCGAGGAAATCGCGGCGACCGGCGTCGATGCGGTCGGGCTCGACTGGACGGTCAACCTCGGCAAGGCGCGCGAGCGCGTCGCGGGGCAAGTCGCGCTGCAGGGCAACCTCGACCCGACGATCCTGTTTGCGCCGCCGGCCGCAGTGCGCGAGCAGGCGCGTGCGGTGCTCGACAGCTATGGCAACCATCCGGGCCACGTATTCAACCTCGGGCACGGTATTTCGCAATTCACGTCGCCCGATCACGTCGCCGAACTCGTCGACGAAGTGCATAGCCACAGCCGCGCGATCCGTAGCGGAGCTGCCGGCTGAACGCAAGCGCTGTCATGCTGCACTGCGGTGTGACAGCGTTTCGTTGTCGGCACTAAACAGGGCGCAACCCCGCACCGGTTGCCGATTCAGTGCTTGTCAAGACTTGACTTATACACATTTTCCACGTTGCAGCGCGGTAGAGCCCTGTATCGGTCAAATTGTCTCGCTATGGTTCGGTAATTTGAATAGCAGCCTTATGGAATAAGGCTCCGCGGGGCGCCGCAACAGGCGGCGAAAATCAGCGCAAAGCGCGGCCCCGCGTGCGTTGCGGCCAGTGAGCGGCGAGTTCTCAACAAAGTTATCCACAGGCTGGGCAGGGTATACGGCGATTCCTAATGCGAATCCAAAACTTAGCGCCGAATCTGAAGTTTTACTTTAAGTTCGCTGCCCCGATGCGGGCGCGGATGCTGGCCGCCCATGTCCATTCGGCGTATGCCGCCGCCGGAGCGCCGCGATGAGCGGCACCTACCTGCGCGTCGCGCTCGACCATCCGCTCGCCACCCTGTTCGATTACCGCTGCGACGCGCAACCGGCGCCCGGGCCCGGCACGCTCGTGCAGGTGCCGTTCGGCAAGCGGCAGGCCGTCGGGCTCGTCTGCGAAGTGACGACTCACACCGATGTGCCGCCGTCCCGGCTGCGCGCGATCGACGCGATCTGCACCGACCTGCCGCCGTTGTCGCCGGACTGGCTCGCGCTCGTGTCGTTCGCCGCCGACTACTATCAGCGCGGGCGCGGCGAGGTCGCGCTGCCGGCGCTGCCGCAGGCGCTGCGCGATGCCGGGCGCTGGGGGCGGTTGCTCGCGCCCGAGGTGCGCTACCGGCCGACGGACGCCGGCCGCGCGGCGCTGCCCGATGCGTTACCCGCGCGCGGGGCCGCGCTGCGGCGGCTCGCGCAGGCGCTGGTCGACACCGGCTCGCTGGCGCTGCCCGATGCGCGCGCGCTCCACCCGAAGGCCGCGGCCACGCTCGACGACTGGGCGGCACGCGGCTGGGTCGACGTCGAGGAGATCGGCTGGGCCGATGCGCCTGTGCCCAAAGCTGTGGATAACCTGTTGGCAGCCGGTGGACGAACTGTGCCGCCGGCGCTCACGGACCAGCAGGCCGAGGCGCTCGACGCGATCCGCGCCGCGCAGGGCTTCGCGCCGTTCCTGCTGCACGGCGTGACGGGCAGCGGCAAGACCGAGGTCTATCTGCATGCGCTCGCGTCGCTGCTCGACGCGCGTCCGGACGCGCAGGCGCTCGTACTCGTCCCCGAAATCAACCTGACGCCGCAGTTCGAGGCCGCGTTTCGCGCGCGCTTCGCGGGTGCGCTCGCCGATGATGCGATCGTCACGCTGCACAGCGGGCTCGCCGAGGGCGAGCGGGCGCGCAACTGGCTCGCCGCCCATACGGGCCGCGCGCGGATCGTGCTCGGCACGCGCCTCGCGGTGCTCGCGTCGATGCCGACGCTCGCGCTGGTCGTCGTCGACGAGGAGCACGAGCCTGCGTACAAGCAGCAGGAAGGGCTGCGCTATTCGGCACGCGATCTCGCCGTGTGGCGCGCGAAGCAGCTCGGCATCACGGTCGTGCTCGGCTCGGCGACGCCGTCGCTTGAAAGCTGGTGGCAGGCCGAGCAGGGCCGCTACACGCGGCTCACGCTGTCGCGCCGCGCGGTGGCCGACGCGACGCTGCCGACCGTGCGGCTGATCGACCTCGAAGAGGAGCGGCGGCGCGGGCGCGCGTCGATGGGCGGGCTGTCGGGGCCGCTCGTCGCGGGGCTGAAGGCGCGGCTCGAGCGCGGCGAACAGAGCCTCGTGTTCCTGAACCGGCGCGGCTACGCGCCGCAGCTCGCGTGCGACGCATGCGGCTGGGTCGCCGGCTGCCCGCGCTGCAGCGCGTACGTCGTGCTGCACAAGCCCGAGCACGCGCTGCGCTGCCATCACTGCGGCTGGGAAGCGCGCATTCCGAGGTCGTGCCCCGAGTGCGGGAACGTCGACATCGCGCCGCTCGGGCGCGGCACGCAACGGATCGAGGAGGCGCTCGCCGAGGCGGTGCCGGGCGCGCGCGTGCTGCGGATCGACGCGGACAGCACGCGCCGCAAGGGCAGCGCGCAGGCGCTCTTTTCCGATGTGCACGCGGGCGAGGTCGATATCCTCGTCGGCACGCAGATGATCGCGAAGGGGCACGACTTCCAGCGCGTGTCGCTCGTCGGCGTGCTCAATGCGGACACCGCGCTGTTCTCGCACGACTTCCGCGCGAGCGAACGGCTGTTCGCGCAGCTGATGCAGGTGAGCGGCCGCGCGGGACGCGCCGGGCTGCCGGGCGAGGTGCTCGTGCAGACGCGTTACCCGCGTCACGCGCTGTACCACGCGCTCGGGCGGCAGGACTACGTCGGCTTCGCGAATTCGACGCTCGGCGAGCGCCGCGACGCGCACCTGCCGCCGTTCGTCTACCAGGCGCTGCTGCGCGCCGAAGGGCGCACGCTCGACGCGGCGCTCGCGTTCCTGCTGCAAGCCGCGGCCGCGTTGCCGGGGCTGCCGGGCGCCGATCGCGTGACCGTGTACGACGCAGTGCCGATGACGATCGTCAAGGTCGCGAACGTCCATCGAGCGCAGCTGCTGCTCGAAAGCGCGTCGCGGGCGGCGCTGCAGCATGCGCTGCGCGCATGGCAGCCGGAGCTGCGCGCGCTGAAGGGCGTGTTGCGGTGGAGCGTCGAGGTCGATCCGCTGGATATCTGAGCCGAGCGGCGCGCCATCCGGCCGTCGTGCGGCCTGCGGCTGCGTTGCACCCCGGGCCACCGGGCCGGGTACCCCCGAACCGACTCTTGCCGCTCGGCCGCGCCCGGGCGCCACACCCACCGTCACACCCAGTGCAACCCGTTTTCGTCCGCCGCCACGCGCGCGGAAGGTTGCGCACGCATGTCAAATCGGCCCGCTCAGGGAAAACACCGATCCTCCGACCACGGGCAACTCCTAGGTTGCAACCGCATAAGTGGCTGATTATATTGAGTAACTTATGGGTGCAACCTATCTCGCAATTTGGTTGCACCTTTTTATTGCGTGCCGTAGGATTTCGCGCATCCTCTCACACCATATTGCCGGGCTCGCACCGGCGCACGAACCCACCATGGCAAGCACGACTCTCGGCGTCAAAGTCGACGACCTTCTCCGCTCGCGCCTCAAGGACGCCGCCGCGCGTCTCGAGCGCACTCCCCACTGGCTGATCAAGCAGGCGATCTTCGCGTATCTCGAGCGGATCGAGCACGGCCAGTTGCCGCCCGAGCTGTCGGGCCACAGCGGCGTCACGGAGCTTGCCGACGGCCAGGCCGCGGATGGCGACGACGACAACTCGCCGCACCCGTTCCTCGAGTTCGCGCAGAACGTGCAGCCGCAATCGGTGCTGCGCGCGGCGATCACGGCCGCGTACCGCCGCCCCGAGCCGGAATGCGTGCCGTTCCTGCTCGGCCAGGCGCGCCTGCCGGCGAACCTGCAGGCGGACGTGCAGGCGCTCGCGACGAAGCTCGTCGAGGCGCTGCGCGAGAAGAGCTCGGGCGGCGGCGTCGAAGGGCTGATCCACGAGTTCTCGCTGTCGAGCCAGGAAGGCGTCGCGCTGATGTGCCTCGCCGAAGCGCTGCTGCGCATTCCCGATCGCGCGACGCGCGATGCGCTGATCCGCGACAAGATCAGCAAGGGCGACTGGCGTTCGCACGTCGGCCACGCGCCGTCGCTGTTCGTGAACGCGGCGACCTGGGGGCTGATGATCACCGGCAAGCTGGTGACGACCAACAGCGAAGCGGGGCTGTCGTCGGCGCTGACGCGCCTGATCGGCCGCGGCGGCGAGCCGCTGATCCGCAAGGGCGTCGACATGGCGATGCGCCTGATGGGCGAGCAGTTCGTCACCGGCGAGACGATTTCCGAAGCACTCGCGAACAGCCGCAAGTACGAAGCGCGCGGCTTCCGCTACTCGTACGACATGCTCGGCGAAGCGGCGACGACCGAAGAGGACGCGCAGCGCTACTACGCGTCGTATGAACAGGCGATCCACGCGATCGGCAAGGCGGCCGGCGGCCGCGGTATCTACGAAGGCCCGGGCATCTCGATCAAGCTGTCGGCGCTGCACGCGCGCTACTCGCGCTCGCAGCAGGACCGCACGATGAGCGAGTTGCTGCCGCGCGTGCGCGCGCTCGCGCTGCTCGCACGCCGCTACGACATCGGCCTGAACATCGACGCGGAAGAAGCCGACCGCCTCGAACTGTCGCTCGACCTGCTCGAGGCGCTGTGCTTCGATCCGGATCTCGCGGGCTGGAACGGCATCGGTTTCGTCGTGCAGGGCTACCAGAAGCGCTGCCCGTTCGTGATCGACTACCTGATCGATCTCGCGCGCCGCAGCCGTCACCGCCTGATGATCCGCCTCGTGAAGGGCGCTTACTGGGATTCCGAAATCAAGCGTGCGCAGGTCGACGGCCTCGAAGGCTATCCGGTCTATACGCGCAAGATCTACACCGACGTGTCGTACCTCGCGTGCGCGAAGAAGCTGCTCGCGGCGCCGGACGCCGTCTACCCGCAGTTCGCGACGCACAACGCGCACACGCTGGCTGCGATCTACCAGCTCGCGGGCCAGAACTACTACCCGGGCCAGTACGAATTCCAGTGCCTGCACGGGATGGGCGAGCCGCTGTACGAGGAGGTCACGGGCCGCGACAAGCTGAACCGTCCGTGCCGCGTGTACGCACCGGTCGGCACGCACGAGACGCTGCTCGCGTACCTGGTGCGCCGCCTGCTCGAGAACGGCGCGAACACGTCGTTCGTGAACCGTATCGCGGATAAAACCGTGGCGGTGAAGGAGCTGGTCGCCGATCCGGTCGACGAAGCATCGAAGGTCGTGCCGCTCGGCGCGCCGCACGCGAAGATTCCGTTGCCGCGCAACCTGTACGGCGACGAGCGTCCCAACTCGATGGGCCTCGACCTGTCGAACGAACACCGTCTCGCGTCGCTGTCGTCCGCGTTGCTCGCGAGCGCGCATTTCCCGTGGCGCGCGGCGCCGATGCTCGCCGACGACACGCTCGCCGACGCGCCGGCCCGCGACGTGCGCAACCCGGCCGACCAGCGCGACCTGGTCGGCACGGTCAGCGAAGCGACGGCCGAGCACGTGAGCGCGGCACTCGCGCACGCGGTGGCCGCCGCGCCGATCTGGCAGGCGACGCCGGTCGATGCACGTGCCGATTGCCTGGTGCGCGCGGCCGACCTGCTTGAAGCGCAGATGCACACGCTGATGGGCCTGATCGTGCGCGAAGCCGGCAAATCGCTGCCGAACGCGATCGCCGAGATCCGCGAAGCGGTCGACTTCCTGCGCTACTACGCCGCGCAGATCCGCGACGAATTCTCGAACGATACGCACCGCCCGCTGGGCCCCGTGGTCTGTATCAGCCCGTGGAACTTCCCGCTCGCGATCTTCATGGGCCAGGTGGCCGCGGCACTCGCCGCCGGCAACACGGTGCTCGCGAAGCCGGCCGAACAGACGCCGCTGATCGCCGCGCAGGCCGTGCGCCTGCTGCGCGAGGCCGGCGTGCCGGCCGGCGCGGTGCAGCTGCTGCCGGGCACCGGCGAGACCGTCGGCGCGGCGCTGGTGGCCGATGCGCGTACCCGCGCGGTGATGTTCACCGGCTCGACCGAAGTCGCGCGCCTGATCAACAAGACGCTGTCCTCGCGCCTCGACCCGGACGGCAAGCCGATCCCGCTGATCGCGGAAACCGGCGGCCAGAACGCGATGATCGTCGACTCGTCGGCGCTCGCGGAGCAGGTCGTCGCGGACGTGATGCAGTCGTCGTTCGACTCGGCTGGTCAACGGTGTTCGGCGCTGCGCGTTCTGTGTCTGCAGGACGATGTCGCGGACCGCACGCTGACGATGCTCAAGGGCGCGATGCACGAACTGGCGCTCGGCAACCCCGACCGGCTGTCGACGGACGTCGGCCCGGTGATCGACGGTGAAGCGAAGCAGACGATCGACACGCACGTCGCGGCGATGAAGGACAAGGGGCACGGCGTTACGCAGCTGCCGGCGCCCGAGGCCTGCGCGCACGGCACGTTCGTGCCGCCGACGCTGATCGAGATCGGCAGCATCGACGAGCTGAAGCGCGAAGTGTTCGGCCCCGTGCTGCACGTGGTGCGCTACCGCCGCAGCCAGCTCGACAAGCTGCTGGAGCAGATCCGCGCGACCGGCTACGGCCTGACGCTCGGCATCCACACGCGGATCGACGAGACGATCGCGCACGTGATCTCGAACGCGCACGTCGGCAACATCTACGTGAACCGCAACGTGATCGGCGCGGTGGTCGGCGTGCAGCCGTTCGGCGGCGAAGGGCTGTCGGGCACGGGCCCGAAGGCCGGCGGCGCGCTGTACCTGCAGCGCCTGCTCGCGACGCGTCCGTCGGGCCTGCCGCGTTCGCTCGCGCAGGCGCTGATCGCGGACGGCGCGGTGGAAGGCGACGCGCGCGGCAACCCGGCGGCGGCGCTCACGACGCTGCGCGACTGGCTGATCGAGCAGCGCGAGCCGGCGCTGGCCGCGCGTTGCGACGGTTACCTCGCGCAGGTGCCGGCCGGCGCAACCGCGGTGCTGACCGGCCCGACGGGCGAGCGAAACACGTATACACTCGGCCCGCGCGGCACGGTGCTGTGTGTCGCGGCAACGCCGGGCGGTGCACGCGCGCAGTTCGCGGCAGTGCTGGCAACCGGTAACCGTGCGCTGTTCGCGGGCGCGGCCGGCGAGGCGCTGGTCGCCGCGCTGCCGGCGTCGCTGAAGGCACATGCGGTCGTGCGCAAGCAGGCCGATGCGCCGTTCGACGCGGTGCTGTTCGAAGGCGACAGCGACGAGCTGCAGACGCTCGTGAAGGACGTCGCGCAGCGGCCGGGCCCGATCGTGTCGGTGCAGGGCGTGTCGGTGGGCACGTTCGAGAACGGCGATGCGGAAGATTACGCGCTGGAACGGCTGCTGACGGAGCGCTCGGTGAGCGTGAACACGGCCGCGGCGGGCGGCAATGCGAATTTGATGACGATCGGCTGATCATCCTTGCCGTTCGGATCAAACAAAGGAAGCGGCTAGGCGATCCCGAAGCCGCTCCATTTACCCTGGTACCAAGGAGATGCTATGCAACACACGATGAAAAAGCTGGCAGGCGCGACGTTCGTCGCGGTCATGTCGCTGGCGGGGACGGCCCATGCGGACGACGTGAAGATCGGTTACGCAGGGCCGATGACGGGCGCGCAGGCGCACTACGGCAAGGATATGCAGAACGGGATCGTGCTCGCGCTGGAAGACTTCAACGCGACGAACCCGAAGATCGGCGGCAAGCCGGTGAAGTTCGTGCTCAACACGCAGGACGACCAGGCTGACCCGCGCACGGGCACGACGGTCGCGCAGAAGCTCGTCGACGACGGCATCAAGGGCATGCTCGGCCACTTCAACTCGGGCACGACGATCCCGGCTTCGCGCATCTACGCGAACGCAGGCATTCCGGAAATCGCAATGGCGACGGCGCCGGAATACACGCAGCAAGGCTACAAGACGACCTTCCGCATGATGACGTCCGACACCCAGCAGGGCTCGGTGGCCGGCACGTTCGCGTCGAAGGATCTCGGCATGAAGAAGATCGCGATCGTCGACGACCGCACGGCCTACGGCCAGGGTCTCGCCGACCAGTTCGAGAAGGCCGCGAAGGCCGGCGGCGCATCGATCGTCGACCGTGAGTTCACGAACGACAAGGCTGTGGACTTCAAGGCAATCCTGACGAAGCTGAAGGCAGCGAAGCCGGATCTCATCTACTACGGCGGCGCGGATTCGCAGGCAGCGCCGATGGTCAAGCAGATGAAGACGCTCGGCATCACCGCACCGCTGATGAGCGGCGAAATGGTGAAGACGCCGACGTTCCTGAAGATCGCGGGCAACGCGGCCGACGGCACGATCGCTTCGCTGGCAGGTCTCCCGCTGGAAGAAATGCCGGGCGGCAAGACGTACGCGGACAAGTACAAGAAGCGCTTCGGCGAAGACGTGCAGACGTACTCGCCGTACGCGTACGACGGCGCGATGGCGATGCTCAACGCGATGAAGAAGGCCGACTCGACCGACCCGGCGAAGTACCTGCCGGTGCTCGCGAAGAGCGACATGGCCGGTGTCACGTCGACGCACGTCGCGTATGACGCGAAGGGCGACCTGAAGAACGGCGGCATCACGATGTACAAGGTCGAGAAGGGCGAGTGGAAGCCGCTGAAGAGCATCGGCGGCAAGTAAGCAGCCTGTGACGTGACGAACGGGCGGCGGCGCGTGTCGCTGCCCCGCCGATCATGCGAAAAAGCCACCGGGCCGTCGGGCCGGGTGGCTTTTTCTTTTTCCGCAGCCGCGCAAGCGGCTATTCGCGACGCACGCGCAGCAGGAACTTCTGCAGCTTGCCCGTCGGCGTGCGCGGCAGCGCCTGCGCGAACGTGAATTCGCGCGGAATCTTGTACGCGGCCAGCCGCTCGCCGCAGAACGCGCGCAGCGCGTCCGCGTCGGGCACGGTGCCCGCGCGCAGCACCACGTGCGCAACGACCGTCTCGCCCCAGTCGGGATGCGGGACGCCGACGACGGCCGCCTCGGCAATGTCCGGGTGCGCGCCGAGCACGTCCTCCACTTCCTTCGAATAGACGTTTTCGCCGCCGGTCACGATCATGTCCTTCAGCCGGTCGACGATGAACAGGTAGCCATCCTGATCGATCCGCGCGATGTCGCCGGTGCGGTACCAGCCGTCCGGCGCGAATGCGGCGCGTGTCGCGGCCGCATCGTCGAGATAGCCGAGCATCATGCTGTCGGTCTTCAGCCAGATCTCGCCGGTCTCGCCCGGTTGCGCGTCGATGCCGTCCATCCGCACGACGCGCAGGTCGACGCCCGGGCCGCCCGTGCGGCCGATCGAACCGGCCTTCGCGACCTGCTCGTCCGGATACAGCGTCGTGCCGGCCGGGCCCGCCTCCGTCATGCCGTACACCTGGAAGAACGCGTCGCTGCGATACGCGCGCGCAAGCCGTTCGGCCTGCGCGGGGCCGATCGGGCCGCCGCCGTACAGCCACGCGCGCACGCTCGACAGGTCGAACGCCGCGAAGCCTTCGATCGTGTTGAGCGGCAGCAGGTACGACACCGGCGCGCCGAAATACAGCGTCACGCGCTCGCGCTCGACGGTCTGCAGGAACCGCAGCGGATGGTATTCACGCAGCAGCACGACGGTGCCGCCCGCGACCAGCGTGCCGCCGAACCAGTTGTTGAGCGGCGACGAATGCCAGATCGGCATCGCCATCAGCGTGCGCTCGTTGCGGCCGATGCCGGTCGCGAGCGCCGCCTGCATCGCCGCGAGCGTCACGGTGCGGTGGCTGTGCACGCAGCCTTTCGGGTGGCCGGTCGTGCCCGACGTATAGAGGATCTGTGCGATGTCGCCGTCGGCCGGCTCGATGCCGGCGAGGCCGTCCATCGACGCGCACAGCGTGTCGAAGCACGGCACGCCGTCGAGCTCGCCTTCGGTCACGAGCCGCCGCGCGGGATGCACGAGGCGTTCGATCACGGGGGCGAGCGCCACGTCGAACAGCAGCGCCTTGCTGCGGCTGTGTTCGAGTACGTAGTCGACTTCCGGCGCCTGCAGCTTGTGATTGATCGGCACGAACGTCGCGCCGAGCCGCCATGCGCCGAACATCAGGTCGACGAAGGCCGGCGTGTTGAAGCACATCGCGGCGACACGGTCGCCGGCCGCGACGCCGAGCGCGCTCAGCACGGCTGCCGCGCGGTGCGAGCGCTCGCGCGCGGCGGCATAGGTGATCGTCGCGGATTCGCTGACGAGGAACGGCTTGTCGGGCGTCGCACGGGCGGCGCGGTCGAGGGCGGCGACGAGGTTCATCGGGACTCCGGGCGGGCGATCGTAGGCGAACTGGGTCGTACCAGGCTGTCCGAAACGGCGTCAGGCCGGGTACGCGCGCTGCAGCAGCGCGGCGACGTCGATCGCGTGCGGATCGAAGCCGCCTGCGATGCGGCCCCAGTCCGGCGCGGCGAGCCGCGTCGCGACGAATGCGTCGGCGACGGCCGCCGGCGCATCGCGGCGCAGCAGGCACGCCTGCGCGACCACCGCGAGCCGCTGCGCGAACACGCGGCCCGATGCCTCGAGCGTGTCGGCCGGCGCCGCGAGCATCGCGCGCAGCGCATCGAGCGCCGCGCGGATGCGCGGCTCGCCCGCGCCGAGGTCCGCGAGTTCGGCGAACAGCGCGGCGGCCGCGTCGGGCTCGCGCGACACCGCGCGCAGCACGTCGAGGCACATCACGTTGCCCGAGCCTTCCCAGATCGAGTTGACGGGCGCTTCGCGGAACAGCCGCGCGATCGGGCCGTCGTCGACGTAGCCGTTGCCGCCGAACACTTCCATCACCTCGCCGGTCAGCTCGACTGCGCGCTTGCACACCCAGAATTTCGCGGCGGGCGTGACGATGCGCTTCCATGCGCGTTCGAGCGGCGAGTCGTCGCGCTCGAACGCGTCGGCAAGACGCATCGAGAGGGACAGCGCCGCTTCGCTTTCGAGCGCGAGATCGGCGAGCACGGTGCGCATCAGCGGCTGCTCGGCGAGCGCGCGGCCGAACGCATGGCGCTGGCGCGTGTACGCGATCGCCTGCACGACGCCCTGGCGCAGCATCGCCGCGCTGCCGAGCACGCAGTTCAGCCGGGTGTAGGTGGCCATCTCGATGATGGTCGGGATGCCGCGGCCTTCGTCGCCGAGCATGATGCCCCATGCGTCGTTCAGCTCGATCTCGCTGCTCGAGTTGCTGCGGTTGCCGACCTTGTCCTTCAGCCGCTGGATCTCGACCGCGTTCTTCGTGCCGTCCGGCCGCCAGCGCGGCACGTAGAAGCACGACGGGCTGCCGGCTTCGGTGCGCGCGACGACGAGGTGCGCGTCGCACATCGGCGCCGAGAAAAACCACTTGTGGCCGCGCAGCCGGTATTCACCGCCGCGTCCGCCCGCGCCGACGGCGGTCGCGAGCGTCGTGTTCGCGCGCACGTCGGAGCCGCCCTGTTTTTCGGTCATGCCCATGCCGAACCAGATCGAGCGCTTGCTGGCGACCGGCACGTCGCGCGGATCGTAGTCGTCGCTGTAGAGCTTGTCGCGCAGCAGCGCCCACAGCGCGGGCTCCTTCTGCAGCACGGGGATCGCGGCCTGTGTCATCGTCGCCGGGCACAGCGTGCCGGCCTCGATCTGGCCATGCAGGTAGAAGCCGGCCGCGGTCGCGGCCCAGCGGCCGCGGCGCGACTCGCGGAACGCGAGCGACACGAAGCCTTCGTGGCGGTACTGGCTGAGCAGCGCGTGCCACGCCGGGTGGAAGTCGACGCGGTCGATGCGCCGGCCGCGCCGGTCGAAGGTGTGCAGTTCCGGCGTGTGGCGGTTCGCTGCGTCGGCGAGCCGCGCGGTGTCGGCGCTGCCGAGCCGCGCGCCGTATGCGTCGAGCTGCGGCACGGCCCAGTCGGCGCCCGCGCGGGTAAGCGCGTCGCGCAGCGCGATGTCCGTCGCGAAGAGGTTATAGTCGACCAGTTCGTCGAACTGGTTCGTGACGGCGTGAGTCGATTCGGTCATCGAGGTTGTCTCCGGTCTCATGCTTCGCGGGCGGCCGGCGCCATGCCGCCCGGATGGTGCTTCGGCGCCGGCTCCAGCCCCCGGTGAAACGCATTCCCTGCTGATTTCCAGAGTAGCAAATATGCCGCCGCGACATGTTCAGGTTCCGGCGCCGCCCGGGCAGCCGGCGGCGCAACCCGCGCCCGCCTTGCGCCGCCGGCCGCGTCAGCCGCGCGCGCAGGCGAGTTCCGACGCGCTGCAGCAGGCGTTCGTTCAGCTTTTGCTCGAACGCGGCTACGCGAAGGCGACGATCCGCGAGATCGCGGCCGTCGCCGGTGTCAGTATCGGCACCTTCTACGAGTATTTCGGCGACAAGCAGAGCCTCGCGGCGCTCTGCATCCACCGGCACGTGGCGGCGTTGGCCGACCGGCTGCGCGACACCGTCGCGCGGCTGCGCGGCGCGCCGCGGGCCGAACTCGCCGCCGCGCTCGTCGACCTGCAGGTCGAGGCGATCGGCGCCGACGCGGCGCTGTGGGGCGCGCTTTTCGCGCTGGAGCGGCAAGTGTCGCCGCTCGCGGCGTACCGCCGGCATTACGACGCGTATGTCGCGCTGTGGCGCGACGCGCTCGCGCACGCGGCCGATCCGCCGCCCGCCGCGCGGCTCGACGGGCTCGCGCGGATGGCGCACACGATCTGCTACGGCGGGCTCTCGCAGGCGTTGCTGACGCTCGGGCCCGCGTTCGACATCGCCGCGCTGCGCGGCGAACTGCGGGCCGTGCTGCTCGCCTATCTGGCGGCGGCCGGCCGGTAATCCCCTAGGGGAAATGCCTGATTCGCATGTCGCGCCGGCAGGCTAGCCTTGCCGCTACGCGCCCCTCTCCACGAGCCATGAGAAAAATGCATGGCCGCCATGACGAACTTTCGATTGTCCGCCGATATTGGCTCGGGCTAAATCGTGCGGCAGATGCTGGTCGTGCGTGTCGCGCGCGGCCGCCCGAAGGACATCAGAAGGAGGAGTCATGCGAAGCGCGACCGCGCCCCGTTCGAAACTGCCCGACGTCGGGACGACGATCTTCACGGTGATCGGCCAACTGGCTGCTCAGCACGATGCGTTGAACCTGTCGCAGGGGGCGCCGAATTTCGCGCCCGATCCGGCGCTCGTCGAAGGCGTTGCGCGCGCGATGCGCGACGGGCACAACCAGTACGCGCCGATGGCCGGCGTCATGGCGCTGCGCGAGCGGCTCGCCGAAAAGACCGAGGCGCTGTACGGCACGCACTACGACCCGGCCACCGAGATCACGGTGATCGCGAGCGCGAGCGAAGGGCTCTACGCGGCGATCAGCGCGCTCGTGCACCCGGGTGACGAGGTGATCTACTTCGAGCCGTCGTTCGACAGCTATGCGCCGATCGTGCGGCTGCAGGGCGCGACGCCGGTGGCGATCAAGCTGTCGCCCGAGCATTTCCGTGTGAACTGGGACGAAGTCGCCGCGGCGATCAACCCGCGCACGCGGATGATCATCGTGAACACGCCGCACAACCCGACCGCGACCGTGTTTTCCGCCGACGATCTCGAACGGCTCGCGCAACTCACGCGTGATACCGGCATCGTGATCCTGTCCGACGAAGTCTACGAACACGTCGTGTTCGACGGCGCGCAACACCAGAGCATGGCGCGCCATCGCGAGCTGGCCGAGCGCAGTGTGATCGTGTCGTCGTTCGGCAAGTCGTTCCACGTGACGGGCTGGCGGGTCGGCTATTGCGTCGCGCCGGCCGAGCTGATGGACGAGATCCGCAAGGTGCACCAGTTCATGGTGTTCGCGGCCGACACGCCGATGCAGGTCGCGTTCGCGGAGATCCTCGCGCGGCCGGACAGCTATCTCCGCCTGTCGGCGTTCTACCAGGCCAAGCGCGACCTGCTCGCGCGCGAGCTGGCCGATTCGCGTTTCGAGCTGCTGCCGAGCGAAGGCTCGTTCTTCCTGCTCGCGCGCTTCCGGCACTTCTCGGACGAAAGCGACAGCGATTTCGTGCTGCGCCTGATCCGCGACGCGCGCGTCGCGACGATTCCGCTGTCGGCGTTCTACACCGACGGCACCGACGCCGGCGTGATCCGGCTCAGTTTTTCGAAGGACGACGCGACGCTGGTCGAAGGCGCGCGGCGGTTGCGTTCGCTGTAAGTCCCGTATGGAAACCGGCGACGGGCATCCGGCGACGGGAGCGTCGCATCGACCAGACACAGGAGATCACGATGAAGCACACGACCACCCTGAAACTCGCGTTCGCACTCGCGTGCGCAATCGGCTCGGGCGCCGCGCTCGCCGACGCGCAGACGCTGCGCTTCGGCCTCGAGGCGCAATACCCGCCGTTCGAATCGAAAGCGCCGAACGGCGACCTGCAAGGCTTCGACATCGACGTCGGCAATGCCGTCTGCCAGACGGCGAAGCTGTCGTGCAAATGGGTCGAGACATCGTTCGACGGCCTGATTCCCGCGCTGCAGGGCCGCAAGTTCGACGCGATCAACTCGGCGATGAACGCGACCGAGCAGCGGCGCCAGGCGATCGACTTCACGACGATCATCTATCGCGTGCCGACCCAGCTGATCGCACGCACCGGCAGCGGCCTGCTGCCGACGCCGGAATCGCTGAAAGGCAAGCGCGTCGGCGTGCTGCAGGCGTCGATCCAGGAAACCTTCGCGAAGGCGCACTGGGAGCCGGCCGGCGTCGCGATCGTCGCGTACCAGGACCAGAACCAGGCTTACGCGGACCTCGTGTCGGGCCGTCTCGATGCGACGCTCGTGCTCGCACCGTCGGGCCAGCGCGGCTTCCTGTCGCGTCCGGACGGCAAGGGCTTCTCGTTCGTCGGGCAGCCCGTGCACGACGACAAGATCCTCGGCAGCGGCATCGCATTCGGGCTGCGCAAAGGCGACAGCGCACTGAAGGCGAAACTCGACGCGGCGATCGACAAGCTGAAGGCGGACGGCACGGTGAAGTCGCTCGGCCTGAAGTATTTCGGCGATATCGACATCTCGACGAAGTAAGCGGGGCCGCGCGCGATGCAGAACCGGAACACGGCCGCCGCGGGTGGCGAACAGGACGGCGCGGCGTTGTCGGGCGATGCGCTCGAAGCCGTGCTCGTCGCCGAACTGGGCGACGCGCTCGTCACGCGCTCGGCCGACATCGAGCCGCGTTACTTCACCGCGTACAACGAGCCGGCCGGCGTGCGGCCGCGTGCGCTGGTGCGCCCGCGCAGCGTCGACGACGTGTCGCGCACGCTCGCGCTGTGTGCGCGGCTCGGCCAGCCGGTCGTGCCGCAAGGCGGCCTGACGGGGCTCGCGCGTGGCGCAGTCGCGCTCGGCGGCGAGGTCGTGCTGTCGATGGAACGCTTCGCGGGCGTCGAGGCGCTCGACGCGGCGGCCGGCACGATGACGGTACGCGCCGGAACGCCGCTGCAGACGGTGCAGGAAGCCGCGGAAGCGGCGGGTTTCACGTTCGGCGTCGATCTCGGTGCACGCGGCTCATGCCAGATCGGCGGCATGCTCGCGACCAATGCGGGCGGCACGCGCGCAATCCGCTACGGGATGATGCGCGAGCAGGTGCTCGGGCTCGAAGCCGTGCTCGCGGACGGCACGGTCGTGTCGTCGATGAACCGGATGCTGAAGAACAACGCGGGCTACGACCTGAAGCAGCTGTTCATCGGCAGCGAGGGGACGCTCGGCGTCGTCACGCGCGCCGTGCTGCGGCTGCATCCGTTGCTCGCCGCGCCGGCCACGGCGCTCTGCCGCGTGCGCGACTACGCCGCGGTGGTCGCGCTGTGGAACCGCGTGCGCACGCTGCCGGAAGTCGTCAGCTTCGAGGCGATGTGGCCGTCGTTCTACGACTACGTCGCGCGTCATACGCCGGGTGTTTCGGCGCCGTTTGTCGGCGACGAGGGCTTCGCGATACTGATCGAATGCGCGACGAGCGCACCGGGCGGCGATGCGCACCAGGCGCTGGAAACCGGTCTCGCGGCGGGGTTCGACGCAGGGCTCGTGGAGGACGCGGTGCTCGCGACTTCGGAGCGACAGGCGCGTGACTTGTGGACGCTGCGCGAAGGCCTCGCGATCGACGCGCTGCCGCATCTCGTCAACTTCGACGTGAGCCTGCCGACGGGCGAACTCGGCGCGTTTGCCGAGCGCTGCGAGGCGGCGTTGCGGGCCCGCTGGCCGGACGTCACGTGCCTGTTCTTCGGCCATGTCGGCGACGGCAACGTGCATATCGGCGTGTCGCTGGCCGGGATGACCGAGGCCGACCTCGATGCGCTCGATCACTGCGTGTACGCGGTGGTGCGCGACATGGGCGGCTCGGTGTCGGCCGAGCACGGGATCGGTGTGCTCAAGCGTCCCTATCTCGCGCTTACGCGCAGCGACACGGAAATCGGATTGATGCGACGGCTGAAGGCCGCGCTGGATCCGCTCGGCATCCTGAATCCCGGCAAGGTGCTTTGACCGGGGCGATGCGCGTTGCCGGCGGGAGCCCGGCCTGCGTGACCCGTCAGCCGTCCACCCAGCGCAGCGCGCCGATCTTCAGGTGTTCGACAACGCTGCGCGCCCATTCGAGTTCCGCATTGAGCAGCACGAGCGCGTGCTCGTTCTGCAGCAGGAACAGGCGCGGCACCTGGTCGGCCTGCGCGGTGGCGCGCAGCGTTTCGAGGCGTGCGCGCTCTGCGTCGAGTCGGGTGATCCGAAGCTCGAGCTGGTGGCGTGCATCTTCGGCGTCGAGCAGCGGCAGGAACGCGAGACCGGCGCTGAACGCCGGGAATTCACGCGCGGGCTCCGCGAGCAGCGCATGCAGCCACGCCTGCCCCGCCGTGTGCCCGGTCTCGGTCAGCGCATACAGTGTGCGCTCCGGAAACGCACCATCACGCTCGGTGTCGTGCACGGTGATCAGCCCGTCGCGCAGCAGCCGGTCGATCGTCTGGTAGAGGCTCGTGCGCTGCCGCACGTTGACGACTTCGTCGTACCCGCGAGCCTTCAGCTGCTGCAGCATTCCGTACGGATGCATCGGCGTTTCGGTGAGCGTCGCGAGGACGGCCAGTGCAAGCGGAGACGGACGGATAGTGGACATGAATAGTTATTGCATATCTAGTAATAATATAACTATTCTCAATCAGACTATCATATTTCACAAGGGTTTCAGCCGAGGTGCGAGCGCTTCGCGGCCGGTGCGACGGTTTCCATCGTCGCGAGGCCGTGCACGATGCCGCAATCCTCGACCGAATGCTCGCCGACGCACTGGCGGCGCAATTCGGTGAGCTGGTTGCGCAGATGCGTGAGTTCCGCGAGGCGTGCGTCGACGTGCCCGATGTGATCGTCGAGCAGCGAATTGATCGAATCGCAGGGGTCGGCCGGCGTGTCGGTGAGCCGCAGCAGCGCGCGGATTTCGTCGTGCGCCATGTCGAGCGCGCGGCAGTTGCGGATGAAGCGCAGCCGTTCGACATGCACGTCGGTGTAGTTGCGGTAGTTCGAGTCGGTGCGCTCCGCATCCGGCATCAGCCCCTCTTTCTCGTAGAAACGGATCGTCTCGGGTGTGCAGCGGGCCGCTTTGGCCAGTTCGCCGATCTTCATGACCTTTCTCCGTGTAAGGGTTGACCTTGTAGTGGCTTCAGGGTGTTAACTCTACACCGTCAAGCCACAAAGGAGGTTGTCATGACCGACGCCAAGCGTACCCACGACCCACGACACCGTCATGCCGGCGGCGCCGATACGTGCTGCGCCGACCCGCGCGACACGCAGCTGGCGACCGTTGCCGGCGCGGCGCCGGCGGCCGGCGAGCACGCGCACGGCAAGGCTGCCTCGGGCGGCCACAACCATGACCACGATCACGGCGGCGCGCACGTTCACGACCATGCACACGGTGAAACGCATGTGCACGGTGGGGCGTGCTCGCACGGGCATGCCGAGCATGGCGAAGCGGGCCACGATCACGACCATGCACACGACGACACGCATGTGCACGGCGCCGCGTGCTCTCACGATTACGCCGCGCATGACCATGCCGGTCACGACCACGACCACGACCACGACCACGACCACGACCACGACCACGACCACGACCACGACCACGACCACGACCACGCGGCCGGCGATTGCTGCGCGCCTGCCGCGCTGACGCTCGCGCCGCTGCCGGTCGCGCAGGCGACCGCGTCGGGCCACGTGCGCTCCGCGTTCCGGATCATGCAGATGGACTGCCCGACCGAGGAAACGCTGATCCGCAAGAAGCTCGGCGGGATGAGCGAAGTATCGGCGCTCGAATTCAACCTGATGCAGCGGATGCTGACCGTCGACCACGTGCCGGGCGCGCAGCCGGCGATCGAAAGCGCGATCCGCACGCTCGGGATGACGCCCGAGGCGGCAACGGCCGGCGCACCGGCACCGCGCGTCGCCGATGCGCCCGCGAAGCCGTGGTGGCCGCTGGCGCTGGCCGGCGTCGCCGCGATCGCGTCCGAAGGCGCGACCTGGGCCGGCCTGCCCGTGTGGCTCGCGGCGGCGCTCGCGCTCGCGGCGGTGCTCGCATGCGGGCTCACCACGTACAAGAAGGGCTGGATCGCGATCCGCAACGGCAACCTGAACATCAACGCGCTGATGAGCATCGCGGTGACGGGTGCGATGGCGATCGGCCAGTGGCCGGAAGCCGCGATGGTGATGGTGCTGTTCACGATTGCCGAGCTGATCGAGGCGAAGTCGCTCGACCGGGCGCGCAATGCGATCCAGGGCCTGATGCAGCTCGCGCCGGACACCGCGACCGTGCAGGACGCCGACGGGTCGTGGCGCACGATCGAGGCCGCGCAGGTGGCGCTCGGCGCGGTCGTGCGCGTGAAGCCGGGCGAGCGGATCGGGCTGGACGGCGAAGT
The DNA here is from genome assembly GCF_902499335.1 of Burkholderia lata. GTDB lineage: Bacteria > Pseudomonadota > Gammaproteobacteria > Burkholderiales > Burkholderiaceae > Burkholderia > Burkholderia lata_B. The sequence goes on from NZ_CABVQK010000012.1 coordinate 119,208, forward strand.
CGTCGCGGGCCGCTCGACGGTGAACCAGGCGCCGATCACCGGCGAGAGCCTGCCCGTCGAAAAGACGACCGGCGACGCCGTGTACGCGGGCACGATCAACGAATCGGGTTCGTTCGAATATCGCGTGACGGCTGTCGCAGCCAACTCGACGCTCGCGCGGATCATCCACGCGGTTGAAGAAGCGCAAGGCGCGAAGGCGCCGACGCAGCGCTTCGTCGACCAGTTCGCACGCGTCTACACGCCGATCGTGTTCGCGGTCGCGCTGCTGGTCGCGGTGGTGCCGCCGATCGTCATGGGTGGTGCGTGGCACGACTGGATCTACCGCGCGCTGGTGCTGCTCGTGATCGCGTGCCCGTGCGCGCTGGTGATCTCGACACCGGTGACGATCGTGTCGGGGCTCGCGGCCGCGGCGCGACGCGGGATTCTCGTGAAGGGCGGCGTCTATCTGGAAGAAGGGCGCAAGCTCGCGTGGCTCGCGCTCGACAAGACCGGCACGATCACGCACGGCAAGCCGGTGCAGACCGACTTCGACCTGCATGCGGACGACGCCGATGCGGCACGTGTACGGCACCTCGGCGCGAGCCTCGCGGCGCGCTCCGATCACCCGGTGTCGCAGGCGATCGCAACTGCAGCGCGTGACGCCGGCACGACGGCCTTCGCCGATGTGCAGGACTTCGAAGCGATCGTCGGGCGCGGCGTGCGCGGCACGATCGACGGCACGCGCTACTGGCTCGGCAACCACCGGCTCGTCGAGGAGCTCGAGCGCTGCTCGACGGCCCTCGAAGCGAAGCTCGATGCGCTCGAGCGGCAGGGCAAGAGCGTCGTGGTGCTGGTCGACGAAGCACGCGTGCTCGGCATCTTCGCGGTGGCCGACACGATCAAGGACACGAGCCGTGAAGCGATCGCCGATCTGCATGCACTCGGCATCCGCACCGCGATGCTGACGGGCGACAACCCGCATACCGCGCAGGCGATCGCGCAGCAGGCCGGTATCGACGACGCGCGCGGCAACCAGTTGCCGGAAGACAAGCTCGCGGCGGTCGAGGAACTGTCGGCCGGCGGCGCGGGCGCGGTCGGGATGGTCGGCGACGGCATCAACGACGCGCCGGCGCTCGCGCGCGCCGACATCGGCTTCGCGATGGGCGCGATGGGCACCGACACGGCGATCGAGACGGCTGACGTCGCGCTGATGGACGACGACCTGCGCAAGATTCCCGCGTTCGTGCGGCTGTCGCGTGCGACGCACCGCGTACTGGTGCAGAACATCGGCTTCGCGCTCGGCGTGAAGATCGTGTTCCTCGGTCTAACGGTCGCGGGGCTCGGCACGATGTGGATGGCGGTCTTCGCCGACGCGGGCGCAAGCCTGATCGTCGTGGCCAACGGTTTGCGGCTGCTGTCGTCCTCCGGGGCGTTCGGCGGCGCGCAGGCCAAGCGTTGAGGAGCAGGCGATGAGCTTTCTGAAACGAATCCTGGGCGGCCACGGCGGTGGCCATGGCGGCGGGCACGGCAACAGCGGCCACGGTGGCGGGCATCACGGCGGGCAGCGCCAGGACGGGCATGGCGGCCACGATGCGCGCGGCCGCGATCGCTACGGCTGGGGCTGGCAGGCGCCGGCCGACAGTCGAAGCGGGCAGGCCGGTGGCAACGTGCCGCTGAGCCAGCTCGCCTGTGCGGGCTGCGGCGCGCTCAATGCGTCGGATGCGCGTTTCTGCGCGCAGTGCGGTGCCGCGCAACGCGGCAAGTCCTGCAGCCGTTGCCACTCGGCGCTGGCGGACGACGCGCGGTTCTGTCCCGGGTGCGGGACGCAGGCTGCGTAAGTTTGCCGGCCATTCGCGCCGGCGGCGTGTGAACGCCGGCCGGCGCGCTTCGTTTCACGGCCGGGGCAGGCGCACCGGCCTTTCGATCAGCGCAGCGGCAGGTAGATCTCGGTGCGCAGGTCGGCCGGCGCCGCATCCATCGGCGTATTGAGGTACAGCTCGAACGGCGGCGCGTCGGCGGCTTCGCGGCCCGAGTGACGCAGCCAGTCGCCGTAGAGCCATTGGTAGGCCGCCTTCAGGTCCGCATACGGCCCGGTATGCAGCAGCACCGCGTATTCGCCACCCGCCACCGTCGCGCGCTCCACCGGCGGCGCGGGTTCGATGTCCGGCGTGCCGTCGGCCGGCATGAAGCACGCCTTCGCGCGCAACTGCGCTTCGGGCGTCGTGTCCGGATCGTCGTAGAAGATCCCGAGCATCTTCGCGCCCGGGCCGATCAGCCCGCGCGGGCCGGCCCACGCACCGATCCGCGCGAACGCGTCACCGACCTTCAGGTACGACCCGGTATGCGCCACCGCATAGCCGTGCAATTCCGGCAGCCGCCGGATCTCGACTTCATGCTTGAACATGTCTTCTTCTCCTCGCTGTAGCGGATAGATGGGGCGGTGGCTGCCCGCGCGCCGCGCGACCTCGTCGATCGGCCGCGCCGTGCACACGAGATCCTCGGACGCGCGCACGATCCGCATCCGCCGCACCGTCAGCACGATCGACTCGCCATACAGCGCGCGATAGACGCGCTGCCAGTGATACGGCGACAGGCACGCGACTTCGGCGAGCCGGTTCAGGTCGAGCGGGCCGTCGAGGTGCGCGCGGATGGTCTCGTGGACGCGCGCCACGCTGGCCGCGTAGCGAAGCCAGGCGGGCTGGTCGAGTTTGGTTTCGACGGTCATCGGCGCGTCCGGGCGGGTACCGACGTCACGGTAGCACGGCCCGAATCGATAAACCTTGCGGAAATCCGTAGGAGGCCGACAAGTCAGGCCCTTTTATATTTCGGCGAAATGGGGTCTTGCCCCCCAGCGATCTATGACTAAAGTTAAAGACGGTGAAATCGGGTGATCGCGTCATTTTTCTCGGGTAAGTTGCTCCGTCGGGGCAGCACGTTTTTCGAAGTACGCAGGTAGTTCGTCGATGTTCAATCGCAACACCACGTTTTCGGGAGAAGAAGAAATGGATGCTTCCAGCTTCATCACGTCGCTGCAGACCACGCTAGGGGGGTATCTGCCAAAGATCGCCGGCGCGATCGGCATCCTGGTGATCGGCTGGCTGATCGCCGTCGTGGTGCGGGCCGGCGCGATGCGCCTGCTCGGCGCGCTGAAGGTCGATCAGCGGATCAGCGAAAGCACCGGCCAGGGCGCCTGCGTCGAGCGCATCATCGCCGGTGGCCTGTTCTGGCTCGTGCTGCTCGTCACCGCGGTGGGCATCTTCAACGTGCTCAACCTGTACGCGGTCTCCAATCCGTTCTCGCTGCTCGTCACGCACATCGTCAACTACCTGCCGAACCTGATCGGCGGCGGGGCGCTGACGCTGATCGCGTGGCTCATCGCGTCGCTGCTGCGCAGCCTCGCGAACCGCGCGCTGAAGGCGAGCAAGATCGACGACAAGCTGTCCGAAGGGGCCGGCATGCAGCCGATGAGCGGCTATCTCGGCGACGTGCTGTTCTGGCTCGTGATCCTGATGTTCCTGCCGGCGATCCTCGCGTCGTTCGCGTTGTCGGGGCTGCTGTCGCCGGTGCAGGGGATGGTCGACAAGCTGCTCGCGATCGTGCCGAACCTGTTCGCGGCCGCGGTGATCGGCATCGTCGGCTGGATCGTCGCGCGCGTGCTGCGCGGCCTCGTGACGAACCTGCTCGTCGCCGCCGGCGCCGACCGCCTCACGCAGGGTCTCGACAGCCCGACGCCCGTGCGCGTGTCGAGCCTGATCGGCACGATCGTCTACGTGTTCGTGTTCGTGCCGACGCTGATCTCCGCGCTCGACGCGCTGAAGATCGACGCGATCTCGGTGCCGGCCACCAACATGCTGAACCAGTTCCTCGGCGCGGTACCGGACATCGTCGCGGCGATCGTGATCGTGCTGGTGACGTTCTACTTCGCGCGCTTCGTCGCGTCGCTCGCGCAGAAGCTGCTGGAAGCCGCGGGCGCCGACGGGCTGCCGGCCGTGCTCGGCGTCGAGCGCGTGTTCTCGGGGATCCTGCAGCCGTCGGTGCTGGTCGCGCGGCTGATCGTGTTCTTCGCGATGCTGTTCGCGTCGGTCGAAGCGGCGAACCGGCTCGGCTTCTCGCAGGTGCGCGACGTCGTCACGCTGTTCATCGAATTCGGCGGCCACGTGCTGATGGGCGGCGTGATCCTCGTGATCGGCGTGTGGCTCGCGGGCCTCGCGCGCCGCGTGATCGAGCAGGCCGACCGCGAGCACAGCGTGCTGTTCGCGCGCATCGCGCAATTCGCGATCCTCGGCCTCGTGTTCGCGATGGGGCTGCGCGCGATGGGTATCGCGAACGAGATCGTGCAGCTCGCGTTCGGCCTCGTGCTCGGTGCGATCGCGGTGGCGGTGGCGCTGTCGTTCGGCCTCGGCGGCCGCGAAGCGGCCGGCAAGCTGCTCGACCGCTGGTTCAACCAGCGCGGCGGCGGGCAGTAAAGCCACCGTCGAGCATCCGTCCGGCCGCGCTGCGTGGCCGGACGGCGCCGCGGCAGCGTGTGTATCCAGCCGGGCGAGAACGGCACGCGACAGCGTTCGTTCGTGCGGCGACGCCAGCACCCGAGCGTCGGTGAAGGCTGCCGCCGCGCAACCTTCGCCGCGTCGGCCCTTTGCCGACCGGCGTCGTCACCCGTCCCGTGCCGGCATTTCCGTCAGCGAAATGTCAGCCGCGATCTTTGCCGAATTTCGATAACACGTCGTTTAATGACTCTCTAGCATCGATTCTCAGTCGCGCAGGCCGCCAGGCCCGGCGCCTTTGAGGAGAGAGTCCGATGAAAGCAGAGTCGAATGGCCGGCCCGCCGCCGGCGCCAAGTCGTCCGGCCAGCCCGCGCTGCAGCAGACGCTCGGGACCTGGCAACTGTGGGGCATCGCGGTCGGCCTCGTGATTTCAGGCGAGTACTTCGGCTGGAGCTACGGCTGGGCGAGCGCAGGCACGCTGGGCTTCGTCGTCACCGCACTGTTCGTCGCGGCGATGTACACCACCTTCATCTTCAGTTTCACCGAGCTGACGACGTCGATCCCGCATGCGGGCGGCCCGTTTGCCTACGCGCGCCGTGCGTTCGGCCCGACCGGCGGTTATCTCGCCGGGGCTGCGACGCTCGTCGAGTTCGTGTTCGCGCCGCCCGCGATCGCGCTCGCGATCGGCGCCTACCTGCACGTGCAGTTCCCCGGCCTTGAGCCGAAGCATGCGGCGATGGGCGCGTATCTCGTGTTCATGGCGCTGAACATCGTCGGCGTGCAGATCGCCGCGACCTTCGAGCTGGTCGTCACGCTGTTCGCGATCTTCGAGCTGCTGGTGTTCATGGGCGTCGTGTCGCCGGGCTTCGCGTGGAGCAACTTCATGAAGGGCGGCTGGTCGGGCGCCGATCATTTCAGCGTGGGCGCGTTCCACGGGATGTTCGCGGCGATCCCGTTCGCGATCTGGTTCTTCCTCGCGATCGAAGGTGTCGCGATGGCTGCCGAGGAAGCCAAGAACCCGAAGCGCTCGATCCCGATCGCGTACGTGGCCGGGATCCTGACCCTCGTTACACTCGCGATCGGCGTGATGGTGTTCGCCGGCGGCGCGGGCGACTGGACCAAGCTCGCGAACATCAACGACCCGCTGCCGCAGGCAATGAAGTACATCGTCGGCGCGAACAGCGGCTGGATGCACATGCTCGTGTGGCTCGGGCTGTTCGGGCTGGTCGCGTCGTTCCACGGGATCATCCTCGGCTATTCGCGCCAGATCTTCGCGCTGGCCCGCGAAGGCTACCTGCCCGAATGGCTCGCGAAGGTGCATCCGCGCTTCAAGACGCCTTACCGCGCGATCATTGCGGGCGGCGTGGTCGGCATCGCGGCGATCTACAGCGACGAGCTGATCCAGTTCGGCGGGCAGACGCTGACCGCGAATATCGTGACGATGTCGGTATTCGGTGCGATCGTGATGTATATCGTGAGCATGGCGTCGCTGTTCAAGCTGCGCCGCTCGCAGCCGAATCTCGAACGGCCGTTCCGCGCGCCGCTGTACCCGATCTTCCCGGCGTTCGCGATCCTGGCCGCGCTCATTTGTCTCGGAACGATGGTGTACTTCAACGGGCTGGTCGCGCTGGTGTTCCTTGGCTTCCTCGCGCTCGGCTACGCGTACTTCCTCGCGACGCGTTCGCAGCGTGCGAGTGCACCCGGCGACGCGCTGCTGGAGGAGTGAGCAAGGTGAAGGTGAACGTGAAAGGCCGTTCCTGACGGCATCCGGCGCGCCCCGTCGAACGGGCGCGCCGTCGGCTTTTGGCAAGGAGACTCGCAGATGTCCTATACGGAGACGATCGGTCCGCGCACGTACCGTTTCGCGGACCTGAAGACGCTGCTCGCGAAGGCGAGCCCGCTGCGTTCCGGCGACCAGCTCGCCGGTGTCGCGGCGGCGAGCGAGGAGGAGCGCGTCGCCGCGAAGATCGCGCTCGCGGGCGTGCCGCTGAAGGCATTCCTGAACGAAGCGGTGATCCCGTATGAAGACGACGAGGTCACGCGCCTCATCGTCGACGATCACGACGCACTCGCGTTCGCGGAAATCTCGCACCTCACCGTCGGCGATTTCCGCAACTGGCTGCTGTCGCCGGCGGCCGACGGCGCGGCGCTCGAACGGATCGCGCCGGGCCTCACGCCCGAGATGGTCGCGGCCGTGTCGAAGCTGATGCGCAACCAGGACCTGATCGCGGCTGCCAGGAAGCGCCGCGTCGTCACGCGTTTTCGCAACACGGTCGGGCTGGCCGGCCGGATGTCGGTGAGGCTGCAGCCGAACCACCCGACCGACGACGTGAAGGGCATCGCCGCATCGATGCTCGACGGGCTGATGTACGGCTGCGGCGACGCGATGATCGGCATCAACCCGGCCACCGACAGCCTCGCGGCGATCGTGAAGCTGCTCGCGATGATCGACGGGTTCCGCGAACGCTACGGCGTGCCGACGCAGTCGTGCGTGCTCACGCACGTGACCAACACGATCGCGGCGGTCGAGAAGGGCGCGCCGGTGGATCTCGTGTTCCAGTCGATCGCGGGCACCGAGAAGGCGAACGCGAGCTTCGGCATCTCGCTCGCGCTGCTCGGCGAGGCGCGCGAGGCCGCGTTGTCGCTCAAGCGCGGCACGGTCGGCAACAACCTGATGTACTTCGAGACGGGGCAGGGCAGCGCGCTGTCGGCGAATGCGCATTTCGGCGTCGACCAGCAGACCTGCGAAGTGCGCGCGTATGCGGTCGCGCGCAAGTTCGAGCCGTTCCTCGTGAACACGGTAGTCGGCTTCATCGGGCCCGAATACCTGTACGACGGCAAGCAGATCATCCGCGCCGGGCTCGAGGATCACTTCTGCGGGAAGCTGCTCGGCGTGCCGATGGGTTGCGACATCTGCTACACGAACCACGCGGAAGCCGACCAGGACGACATGGACACGCTGCTGACGCTGCTCGGCGCGGCCGGGATCAACTTCATCATGGGGATTCCGGGCGCGGACGACGTGATGCTGAACTACCAGAGCACGTCGTTCCACGACCAGCTGTACGTGCGCGAGGTGCTCGGGCTGCGCCGCGCGCCGGAGTTCGAGGAGTGGCTGGAGACGATGGAGATCGCCGACGCGCACGGCGCGTTGCGCGCCGCGACGTCACGCGTGCCGCTGCTCGCGGGCGCGAACGACTGGATGGGGATTTCGGCATGAGCGACGCCGTCGAAAAGAACCCGTGGGCGCAGCTGAAGTCGTTCACGAACGCGCGGATCGCGCTCGGCCGCGCGGGCAACAGCCTGCCGACCGCGCCGCTGCTCGCGTTCAACCTGTCGCATGCGCAGGCGCGCGACGCGGTGCACCAGCCGCTCGATAGCGACGCATTGCGGCGCGAGCTCGATGCGGCCGGCTTCGCGACGCTGGGCGTGCAGAGCGCCGCGCCCGATCGCCAGCATTACCTGCGCCGGCCCGACCTCGGCCGCAAGCTGTCGGATGAAGGGCGCGCGCTGCTGGCCGCGCACGGCGACGCGGTGAGCGGCGACGGCCCCGACGTCGTGTTCGTGGTCGGCGACGGGCTGTCGGCGTTCGCGGCCGCGAAACAGGCGTTGCCGTTGCTGCAGGCCGTGCGGACGCGGCTCGATGCGGACGGCTGGCGGATCGGCCCGGTGGTGGTCGCGACGCAGGCGCGCGTCGCGCTCGGCGACGAGATCGGCGAGCTGCTGCGCGCGAAGGTCGTCGCGATGCTGATCGGCGAACGGCCGGGGCTCAGCTCGCCGGACAGCCTCGGCGTGTACCTGACGTGGGCGCCGAAGGTTGGCTGCCACGACGCATTGCGCAACTGCATCTCGAACGTGCGTCCCGAAGGGTTGCCGTACGCGGGGGCCGCGCACAAGCTGCATTACCTGATGACGCATGCGCGCCGGCTCGGGCTGACGGGTGTCGGGCTGAAGGACGACAGCGATGCGTTGCTGCCGCAGGCGGAAGCGGAGCGGATCGGGGCGGACTGAAAAGGGGCGCGCGCTGGTGGCTGCCGCGTGGCGGCATTCGCGCAGTTCGAGCGGCCTGCGGGGCGGCTACCGGAACAGCCGCTCGCACAGAAAATCGACGAACACGCGCAGCTTCGGCGACAACTGCCGGCTCGACGGCCACACGATCGAGAACTGCCCCGGCGCGATCCGGTAGTCGTCGAGCACGGTGACGAGCACGCCGTGCTCGAGCGCGTCGCGCGCGAGGAAGTCGGGCATGTAGCCGATGCCGAGCCCCGCGAGCACGGTGCCGCGCAGCGCTTCCATGTTGTTGCAGGTCAGCGCGGTGCGCAGCTTCAGCGGCGTGCCGTCGTCGGCCGCGAGTGCCCAGTCCTGCAGTTTGCCGGTGGTCGGGAAGCAGTAGCGCACGCAGTCGTGCGCTTCGAGATCGTGCGGCGTGCGCGGCGTGCCGGCCTGCGCGAGATACGTGGGCGTCGCGCACAGCACGAACGCGAACGGGCCGAGCCGCCGCGACATCAGGCTGGAATCGGACAGCGGGCCGCTGCGGATCACCGCGTCAAAGCCGCCTTCGACGACATCCACCATCCGGTCGTTGAAATCGAGATCGAGCTCGACGTCCGGGTAGCGCTGCCGGAATTCGGGCAGCACCGGCAGCAGGAACCGGTAGCCGATCACCGGCAGGCTCACGCGCAGCCTGCCGCGCGGGCGCTGTGCGGAGGCCGTCACGGTCGCTTCCGCATCGCGGAAATCCTCGAGGATCCGCTGGCAGCGTTCGTGGAAATGCCGCCCTTCTTCGGTGAGCGTGACGCGCCGCGTCGTGCGGTTGAACAGGCGCACGCCGAGCGACTGCTCGAGTTTCGCGATCGTCTTGCCGACCGCCGACGCCGAGATGCCGAGCGTGCGGCCGGCCGCGACGAAGCTCAGCGCTTCGGCGGTGCGGACGAAGGCGACGATGCCGGTCAGGTTTTCCATCGAATCGAAGGGCGCGCGCCGACGCGCGTAGTCGGGTGAATTGCGGAATTTTAATCCGTTATATGCGGAGCTTTGCATAGTTTTTCACGGATTGAATCGGATTTATCTTCTGTCGCTCTGACGGCGCATCTGCGCCGGCTTTTCGAGGAGCGATGATGGATCACCTTTTTTCAGCCGCTTCAGACCCGTCGGCACGCCGGCGCGCGTGGGTGCTGGGCGCCGTCTGCATGGCCGCCGTCGCGCTGCCGCTGTCGTTTTCGGGCGGCGCGGTTGCGACGCCCGCGATCGGCCGCGACCTGCACGGCGGGACGGTCGCGATGAACTGGATCACCAACGCGTTCATGCTCGCATTCGGCAGCTTCCTGATGGCGGCCGGCGCGCTGGCCGACCAGTTCGGCCGCAAGCGCCTGTTCGCGATCGGCGTCGGCGGCTTCACGCTGATGTCGGTCGCGCTCGCGTTCGCGCCGTCGATGCTCGCGGTCGACCTGCTGCGCGCCGCGCAAGGGCTCGCGGCGGCCGCGGCACTCGCGGGCGGCACGGCCGCGCTTGCGCAGGAGTTCGACGGCGCGGCGCGCACGCGCGCATTCAGCCTGCTCGGCACGACCTTCGGCATCGGGCTCGCGTTCGGGCCCGTGCTCGCCGGCGTGCTGATCGGGCATTACGGCTGGCGTGCGATCTTCGTGACGAGCGCGGTGGCCGGCGGGCTGTCGCTCGTCTTCGGGCTACCGCGCATGCACGAGTCGCGCGACCCGCACGCGACGGGGCTCGACTGGCCCGGCACGGCCGCGTTCACCACCGCGCTGACGCTGTTCACGTTCGGCGTGATCGAGGCGCCCGCGCGCGGCTGGACGAGCGCGCTGGTGATCGCTCTGCTGGCGGGCGCGGCGCTCGGCGCCTGCGCGTTCGTCGCGATCGAGACGCGCGTTGCCCGGCCGATGCTCGACCTGTCGCTGTTCCGGATCGCGCGCTTCGTCGGCGTGCAGGTGCTGCCGGTGTCGACCTGCTGTTGCTACATCGTGCTGCTCGTCGTGTTGCCGCTGCGCTTCATCGGCATCGACGGCTTCACCGAGATCGACGCCGGCTGGCTGATGCTCGCGATTTCCGCGCCGATGCTGGTCGTGCCGCTCGTCGCGGCGACGCTCACGCGCTGGCTGTCGGCCGGTGTGATCTCGGGGCTCGGGCTCCTGATCGCGGCAGCCGGGCTCGTGTGGCTGGGCATCGCGCTGCACGGCGGCGCAGGGGCCGCGGCGATCGCGCCGATGCTCATGATCGGCGTCGGGGCCGGCATGCCGTGGGGGCTGATGGACGGACTGTCGGTGAGCGTCGTGCCGAAGGAGCGCGCGGGGATGGCGACGGGGATCTTCAGCACGACGCGCGTGGCCGGCGAGGGGATCGCGCTCGCGATCGTCGGCGCGGTGCTGGCCGGGCTCGCGCGGACGGGGCTGACGCAGGCGGCTGGTGCCGCCGGCACGCCCGACGCGACGCTGCGTGCAGCCGCGCGGCTCGCAACCGGCGATCTCGCGGGTGCGGCCGCCGCGCTGCCGGGTATCGGGCATGCGGCGCTGCTCGCGAGTTACACGCATGCGTTCGATCGGTTGCTGATCGGGCTGGCGGTCGTTACGGTGCTGTGTGCGGTGGTAGTGTTCGCGTTTCTCGGTGGGCGGCGGGTGGCTGTCGAAGCGGGTGAAGACACCGGCGGGCACACTCATGCCGACGTACCGGTGCGCAGCCGGATCGAAGCGGCTTGTGCGGAGACGCACGGGCGTTGAGCGTCGAGTTATCGCGTACGGGCGCTTCGGTCACGGTGGCCGGAGCGCCTTCCTGTTGCGTCGTCGCTGCATTCGCACGCTGACGATCCGTCGCGCGCATCAAGCCAGCACCAGCGGCGGCAGCGCCGCATCCGCCCGTGCCTGCGCCTGTTCCACTTCAACCACCACATAGCGTCGCGCATCGGGCCACTGATGCGCACGGCTTGCCGCATCGTCGTCGATCGTTGCACGGCCCTGCACGAGCCAGGTCGTCTGGCGCACGAAGTCGACGAACAGCAGCGCGATGGCCGGATTCACGAGCAGGTTGCCGATCGTGTTGAACAGGTTGTTGCCCGCGAAGTCGGGCAGCACGAGCGTGCGGCGGTCGGGCATGTCGACGAGCGGCTCGAACGAGCCGTCCGCGCGTGGCTGGCGGCCGCGGTACGAGCAGTCGCTGTTGCCGGCCGCGTCGGCGGTCGCGACGATCAGGAACGCCTGCTCGCGGATGAACGCGATGGCGTCGTCGGTCAGGGGGCCGCAGTCGTTCATGTTGTGGTCCGGCGCACGCGCCGTTGCGTGGGAATGCGCATTGCGCACGCAAGCGACATGCCACGCATCGAGGCCGGCGTCCGCATGCAGGCGCATCAGCGCACTGTGGAAATTTCGAACAGCTGCCCGGCACGCTGCGCAACCACGCTGTTCAGAATCGGCACACCCGCCATGCTGCATCGGTGAACACGGCACGGCGCGTGCTCGGGCCGGCCGTGGTCGCCGCGCTTCCGTCCGGTTTGGCACGCATGTTGCGTAAACGAGGGCAGCGCAATTCCAACCGGCGCTGTACTCACACAAGCACGATGAACAGGAGACATGTATGAACCCGTTTGACCTGAAGCAACTGGGCCTCGACGTCGAATACCCGTACCGTCAGCAATACGACAACTACATCGGCGGCAAGTGGGTTCCGCCGGTGAAAGGTGAGTACTTCGAGAACGTGTCGCCGATCAACGGCCAGCCATTCTGCCGCGTGCCGCGCTCGGGCGCCGACGACATCGAGCTGGCGCTCGACGCCGCGCATGCCGCGCGCCGCAAGTGGGGCAAGACGTCGGTAGCCGAGCGCGCGAACCTGCTGCTCGCCGCCGCCGACCGGATGGAAAAGAACCTGAAGCTGCTGGCCGTGGCCGAGACGATCGACAACGGCAAGCCGCTGCGCGAGACGATGGCGGCCGACCTGCCGCTCGCGGTCGACCACTTCCGCTACTTCGCGGGCTGCATTCGCGCGCAGGAAGGCGGCATCTCCGAAATCGACGACAACACCGTCGCGTATCACTTCCACGAGCCGCTCGGCGTCGTCGGCCAGATCATCCCGTGGAACTTCCCGCTGCTGATGGCCGCATGGAAGCTCGCGCCGGCGCTCGCGGCCGGCTGCTGCGTGGTGATGAAGCCGGCCGAGCAGACGCCCGCGTCGGTGCTGGTGCTGATGGAACTGATCGGCGACCTGTTCCCGGCCGGCACGATCAACATCGTGAACGGCTTCGGCAAGGAAGCGGGCGAAGCGCTCGCGACCAGCAAGCGCATCGCGAAGATCGCGTTCACGGGCTCGACGCCGGTCGGCAAGCACATCCTGCGCGCCGCGGCCGACAGCCTGATCCCGTCGACGGTCGAACTGGGCGGCAAGAGCCCGAACATCTTCTTCGCCGACGTGCTCGACCAGGACGACGCGTTCCTCGACAAGGCGCTCGAAGGGCTCGCGATGTTCGCGTTGAACCAGGGCGAAGTGTGCACGTGCCCGTCGCGGATCCTGATCCAGGAATCGATCTACGAGAAGTTCATCGAGAAGGCCGTCGCACGCGTCGAGCGCATCAAGGCCGGCCACCCGCTCGACCTGCAGACGATGATCGGCGCGCAGGCATCGCAGCAGCAGCTCGACAAGATCCTGTCGTACATCGACATCGGCCGCGGCGAAGGCGCGCAATGCCTGACGGGCGGCGAGCGCACGGCACCGGCGGCGGAACTCGGCACGGGCTACTACGTGAAGCCGACGATGCTGCTCGGCAACAACAAGATGCGCGTGTTCCAGGAAGAGATCTTCGGGCCGGTCGCGTCGGTGATGACGTTCAAGGACGAGCAGGACGCGATCGAACTCGCGAACGATACGTTCTACGGGCTCGGCGCGGGCGTGTGGACGCGCAACGGCACGCGTGCGTACCGGATGGGCCGCGAGGTCGAAGCCGGCCGCGTGTGGACCAACTGCTACCACCTGTATCCCGCGCACGCGGCGTTCGGCGGCTACAAGCAGTCGGGGATCGGCCGCGAGACGCACAAGATGGCGCTGTCGAACTATCAGCAGACGAAGTGCCTGCTGGTGAGCTACCAGGCCGAGGCGCTCGGGTTCTTCTGATCGCCGCAGCGGTGGCGAAGCGCCGGGGGCGGCCGGCAGTGCAGCGCCGGCTGGCCGTCCCCGGTTGCCGGTGATGACGGGCGTGGTGCGTCGCGTGGATGCGATGCGCCGACGCCGGTCGTCCGGCACTTCGCCATTTTCGACTTCGACATTCGACACCCGGCGCGGGCCGCGCATCGCCGCATCCCGCGCCGGACACGATACCGGCAGCCGCATGCTCGCGGCGGCACGGTGCGCCGATGCGTGCGACAGAAACCAGCATGGCAGAACCGCCCCGATCCTTTCCGCGCCATCCCGTGTTTCACGCGGGCGAACTCGACGCGCAGCACCGCTTCGGCGTGGCCGACGAAGCCGAGCAGATGAGCGATGTGGTGACGACGCGCGTGAGCATCGGCGTGCGGCAGTTCGTCGAGTCGCAGCCGTTCATGTTCGTCGGCATCGCATCCGGGTCGCATCCATCCGTGACCTGCGACATCGTGCAGAGCAGGCGGGACGCGAACGGCGATCTGCTGCCGGTCGTCCGCGTGATCGACACGAAGACGTTGCGGTTCGCGTTGCCCGCTTCCGGCGACGGTGGCCGGATCGACGCGGCGGCATGCGACGGCAGCGGCGTCGGGTTGCTGTTCGTCGATTTCGTGCGCGGTATCCGCTACCGGATCAACGGTCGCGCGACGCTGCGTGCCGATCTGCCGGACGCGGACGCCGCGCCCTGGCCGGCGGGCAGCGCGATCGTCGAGCTGGCGGTCGTGCAGGCGTACGGCAACTGCGGCTCGCGGGTCGTGCGGCTGAAGCCGGCCGGGTAGCCGGCAAAAGGCGGGCATCGAGCATGCGCGGTCGTCGCGCGGATCGCACCGGCGGCGTGCGCGGCACGCTGCGTTCGGGTGCGCCCGGATGGCGCGTACCGGCTGGGCGACGTGGAATGACGGGCTGTTCGCCGGACCCCGCGGTTCGGCACGGGACTTGCGTGACAGGCGCGGTTCCGGGCAGGTGAGGGAGGACACGATGGACCAACACGTGGCGTACAGCGAAGAACCGACGGCCGAAGACACGCGGCGCAACGCGCAGGGTGACGATGCGCTGGCCGGGCAGGCGGTCGTCAGCGTCGCACATGACGCCGACGAGCAGGCGCGCAACCTGATCGGCTGGCGGCAGACCTACGACCAGCTCGCGGCTGGCCGCTTCGTCGGCACGCTGACCGAGCTGCCGCTCGACACGATGAAACTGTTTCGCGAATCGACGAGCCACCTGCTGCGCCAGGCGTGCGAGGTGCGCGGCGATGCGTACTGGTTCGGCATCCCGCTCGTAAGCGACGGCACCGCGCGCGTCGATGCGTGCCGCATCGGGCCCGGTGCGCTCGCATTCCGGCCCGGCAACGTCGAATTCGAGCTGGTGACGCCCGCGCAGTTCTCGATCTACGGCGTCGTCGTGCGCGGCGACGTGCTGCGCCGCTATGCGGAGGAGGTCGAGCGCTGCGCGCTCGACGAGCGGCTGTTCACGCAACGCGTGATGCAGGTCGGCGATGCGCGGCTCGCGCGCCTGTGTGCGCTGCTCGGCCGCCGGCTCGACGGGGCCGTGGCGATGGCCGGCCCGCTGGCCGACGCGCAGCGCGACGACCTGCAGGCCGAGGTGCTGGCCGCGCTGTTCGACGTGTGCGCGCAACCGGCCGACGACGCCGCCGGCCGTGCGCCGTCGATGCGCCGCTGGATCGTCGAACAGGCACGCGACTACGTGCTCGCGCACCGCACGCGCCCGGTCGGCGTGCCCGAGCTGTGCGAGCAGTTGCACGTGAGCCGGCGCACGCTGCAGTACTGTTTCCAGGACGTGCTCGGCATGGCGCCCGCTACCTATTTGCGCACGCTGCGGTTGAACGGCGCGCGGCGTGACCTGTGCGGCCGCGCGGCCGGCTCGGTGCAGGACGTGGCGGAGGCGTGGGGCTTCTGGCATCTCAGCCAGTTCGCGACCGATTACCGGCGGCTGTTCGGCAAGCGGCCGTCGGAGACGCTGCGCGATCGCGCGGTGATGGTGGCGGTGGGGTGAGCGCGGGGCGGTAGTCGACGCGGTTCTGGTTTCGGCATCGGCTCAGGCTCAGGCTCAGGCGGCTCGTACACGCAGCTACGTTTTCAGCCTCGCAACCGGCCGCCGCACCGTTTCCCTATTCGGCCGTAGTCGCCGCTTTGCGCGGCGCGGGCCACGCCAGCGCATCCCAGTCGATCGCGCGATAGGCGGCTTCGACCACCGCGAGATCGGCCGGCCGCTCGCTGCGATGCACGCCGCGCAATTCGGCGGGCACGTCGAGCGCGACCGGCACGCAATGCGGATAGTCGCGCACGCGCAGCGCCGGCCCGATCGACGTGAAGCACGCGAGCGTCGGCACGTCGAAACCGTCGGCGAGATGCAGCGCGGCCGTGTCGGGCGCGAACAGCAGGCTGGCACCCTTGACCCATGCAATGAACCGGGCCGTACCGCCGGCCGCATCGGCGCTCACGTCGACATACGCGGGATGCGCGACGGGCCAGAACCCGGCTACCGGCAACCCGTAGCGCTGCACGAGCTGCTCGACGATCGTTGCCTGCAGTGCCGGCGGCACGCTGCGCAACGCGGTGCTCGCGGTCGCGCAGAACAGCACATACGGGCGCTGCCATTGCGCAGGCAACGCCGGCAGCGGCAACTGCGCGAGCCAGCGGTTGCGCTTGGCAGACGTAGGCACCGACGCGGGTTCCACGCCGAGCGCGTCGAGGAAGAAATCGATCATCGGCAGCCGCGCGAACGCGGGCCAGTACAGGTGATTGCCGACGTCGATGCACGGCGCGTCCGCCGGCAGCGCGCCGGCGGGGTACGGCAGCGCGTGCGACGGCGCGACGATGTCGGCCGCGAGCGCATACAGCGCCTCGACATAACCCGGCGCACAGGCCGGTCGATACAGCGTGAAGTGCAGGCCCGGGTGCGCGGCGCGCAGCGCGGCGAGGGCCGTGAGCCCGATCACCGAATCGCCGAGCGTGACGCCCATCCCGTTGATCACGTGCACGTGCCGTGCGCTGTCGTAGTCGAGCCGGAACGGCTGGTGCGCGGCGTGCAGCAGGCCGCGCGCGGGCGCGGCCGGCACGTGGCCGACGGCACGCGCGCCGCCGTACTCGAGGTCGTAAGGCGCGACGAGCGTGCCGTCCGGCGCGAGCAGCGTGCCGGGGAACGCGAGTGCGTCGTCGTGCGACAGCGCGACGCCGGGCGGCGCGGCGTGCGTGTCCACCGTCATCCGCCGCGCGCGCGGCGGCCCTGTTCGCGGATCTGCTCGAGTGTCGCGGCCGGCGTGCTGGCGTCCTGCGGGATGCGGATCTCGATCAGCGCGGGCAGCCCGCAGGTCAGCGCGCGTTCGAGCGCGGGCGCGAAATCGGCGGTGCGCTCGACGGTCTCGCCATGCGCGCCGAACGCGCGCGCATACGCGGCGAAATCGGGATTCGTGAGCCCCGTGCCGTGCACGCGTCCCGGGTAGTTGCGCTCCTGATGCATGCGGATCGTGCCGAAATGCCCGTTGTTGACGACAATCACGACGATGTTCAGCCCGTACTGCATCGCGGTCGCGAGCTCGTTGCCGGCCATCATGAAGCAGCCGTCGCCCGCGAGCGCGACGACGGCGCGCGACGGATACAACGACTTCGCGGCAAGCGCGGCCGGCACGCCGTAGCCCATCGCGCCACTGGTCGGTGCGAGCTGCGAGCGGAAGTGCCGGTACGCGAAGTGGCGATGCAACCAGATCGCATAGTTGCCGGCGCCGTTGGTGAGGATCGCGTCATGCGGCAGGCGCTCGCGCAACTGCACCATCACGTCGCCGAGCTGGACGTCGCCGGGCATCGGCAGCGGCGCATGCCATTCGCGATACGCGCGATGCGCGTCGGCGGCCGTGCCGGCCCAGGCGGGGTGCTCGGGTGCTTCGAGCGCGGCGAGCGGCGCGGCGATCTCGGGCATGCCCGACACGATCGGCAGGTCGGCCGCATACACGCGGCCGAGCTCGTCCGCGCCCTGGTGCACGTGGATCAGCGTCTGGCGCGTCTTCGGGATGTCGAGCAGCGTGTAGCCGCCGGTCGTTGCTTCGCCGAGGCGCGGCCCGATCACGAGCAGCAGGTCGGCGTCGCGGATGCGCTTCGCGAGCGCGGGGTTGATCCCGAGCCCGACGTCGCCCGCGTAGTTCGGGTGCGCGTTGTCGATCGTGTCCTGGTAGCGGAACGCGCAGGCCACCGGCAACTGCCAGCGCTCGACGAAGGTGCGCAGGTTCGCGCACGCGTCGGGCGTCCAGCCGCTGCCGCCGACGATTGCAAACGGCCGATCGGCGCGCGCGAGCCGCTCGCGCAGCTCGTCGACCTGTGCGGCCGACGGCGCGGCCGCGACGCGTTTCGCGGTCGGCACGACGGGCTGCGGTGCGCACGCTTCGGACAGCACGTCCTCCGGCAGCGCGAGCACGACCGGGCCGGGACGGCCGGACGTCGCGACATGGAACGCATGGCTCAGATATTCGGGAATGCGGCGCGGGTCGTCGATCTGCGCGACCCATTTCGCCATCTGGCCGAACATCCGCCGGTAGTCGATTTCCTGGAAGGCTTCGCGGTCGAGGTGCTCGCGCGCGCACTGGCCGACGAACAGGATCATCGGCGTCGAGTCCTGGAACGCGGTGTGCACGCCGATCGACGCATGGGTCGCGCCGGGCCCGCGCGTGACGAACGCGATGCCGGGGCGGCCGGTCAGCTTGCCGACGGCCTCGGCCATGTTCGCGGCAGCCGCCTCGTGGCGGCAGACGACCGTCTGGATGCGCGCGGTGTCGTCCGCCAGCGCATCGAGTACGGCGAGGAAACTCTCGCCCGGCACGCAGAACACGCGTTCGACGTGATTGGCGAGCAACGCATCGACGAGCAGTCGTGCGCCGGTGGTGGCGTGCTGCTCGAGATCCTTGGAATGCGACATGGGCTGCCGTCTCCCTGGGTAGCGGGACGTACAGCTTACGCCCGTTGAGGGGGCGCCGGTACGCCGGCCGGTGAAAAGTGTCGGAACACGTAGGGATTCAGGGCACGCACGTCGGTTTCGGCCGAACGGCCAGCTTGTGCGTGCATCGCCGACACTGAAAAATCGAGCGCTACGAATGTCGAGCCGGCCCGCTTGCCGTGGGCGCCGCAGGTGGTGCCCTATCCGGAATGAAAAGAACGGCGTGCCGGCGTTCGCTTTCAAATCGAAACCGAGGTGAGTGCGCATGTACACACATGGATTTACATCGTCGGCCGAGCGGATATACTGTACATCCACAGTACATCCGGATGTTGGGGGCGACATGCATACGACGAAGGTATTTCGGAACGGCAACTCGCAGGCCGTGCGAATTCCTGCCGACCTTGCCTATGAGCGCAGTGATATCGAACTCGAAATCGAGCGGATCGGTGACGAAATCCGTATTCGTCCGGCGCGGCGGCCTTTGACTAACGTCCTCGAGAAGTTCGCGAAATTCGGGCCGGATTTCATGGCCGAAGGGCGTGGCGACCACGAGCAGGCCGAACGCGAGGGTTTGTGATGCCGCGCTACATGCTCGACACCAACATGTGCATCTACCTGATGAAGAATCAGCCGGAGCAGGTTGCGAGACGGTTTGCGCAGTGCTACACGGGCGACGTCGTGATGTCGGCGATCACGTACGCAGAGCTCGAGTACGGCGTCACGACGTGCGCGAGCCCTGCGCGGGAACGCTGCAATCTTGCCGCGCTGATCGGCGACATTCCGGTCGCACCGTTCGACGTCGCGGCCGCGCAAGCGTACGGCCCGGTCCGCGAGGCAACCCGCGAGCGGAAGAAGGATCACCTCGACAAGCTGATCGCCGCTCATGCGGTGTCGCTCGATGTCGTCCTCGTGACCAACAACGAGCGGGATTTCGACAGCTATCCGGGATTGCGACTGGAGAACTGGCTGGACGATTAGTGCCGGGTACCGTGTCCGGCGGTCATGCGGGATATTGATCCATCTCGCGTGGCCACCGGATCCGGCATCAGCACTCGACGATATTCACCGCCAGCCCGCCGCGCGACGTTTCCTTGTACTTCGTCTTCATGTCGGCGCCGGTTTCGCGCATCGTCTTGATCACCGAGTCGAGCGACACGTAGTGCGAGCCGTCGCCGCGCAGCGCCATGCGCGCCGCGTTGACCGCCTTCACCGACGCCATCGCGTTGCGCTCGATGCACGGGATCTGCACCATCCCGCCGACCGGGTCGCAGGTGAGGCCGAGATTGTGTTCCATCCCGATCTCGGCCGCGTTCTCGACCTGGCGCGGCGTGCCGCCGAGCACGGCCGCGAGCGCGCCGGCTGCCATCGAGCACGCGACGCCCACTTCGCCCTGGCAGCCGACTTCCGCACCGGAGATCGACGCGTTGAGCTTGTAAAGAATGCCGATCGCGGCGGCCGTGAGCAGGAAGTCGATCACGCCCTGTTCGTTCGCACCGGGCGTGAAGCGCGTGTAGTAGTGCAGCACAGCCGGGATGATGCCGGCCGCGCCGTTGGTCGGCGCGGTGACGACCCGGCCGCCGGCCGCGTTTTCCTCGTTGACCGCGATCGCGTACAGGTTGATCCAGTCGATCATCGACAGCGGATCCTGCAGCGCACGCTCCGGGCTGCCCGTCAGCGTGCGGTACAGCTGCGGCGCACGGCGCTTGACCTGGAACGGGCCGGGCAGGTTGCCGTCGGCTTCCGGGTTGCCGATCCCGCAGCCGCGCGACACGCACGACTGCATCACGGCCCAGATCTTCAGCAGACCGTCGCGCGTCTCTTCCTCGGTGTGCCACGCGCGCTCGTTTTCCCACATCAGCTGCGCGATCGACTTGCCGGTCGACTCGGTCAGCGCGAGCAGCTCGGCGCCGGTGCGGAACGGGTGCGTCATCTGCTCGGCCGCGCTCAGCACCTTCGTGTTCGGTGCGCCGGCCGTCACGACGAAGCCGCCGCCGACCGACAGGTAGGTGCGTTCGACCAGCACGTTGCCGCTCGCGTCGGACGCGCGCAGTTTCATCCCGTTCGGGTGCTCGGGCAGCGCCTGGCGGTAGAACGCGATGTTCTCCTTCAGCACGAACGGCACCGGATGCGTGCCGAGCAGCGCGAGCTTCTTCGATTTGCGGACGTCTTCCAGTCGCGCGTCGATGGTTTCGGGATCGACGGTGTCGGGCGCGTCGCCGAGCAGGCCGAGCATCACGCCGCGGTCGGTACCGTGGCCCTTGCCGGTCGCGCCGAGCGAGCCGTACAGCTCGACCTTCACGTGGGCCGTTGCGTCGAGCTGCCCGTCGCGTTCGAGGCCCTGGACGAACATCAGCGCCGCGCGCATCGGCCCGACCGTATGCGAGCTGGACGGACCGATACCAATCTTGAAGAGGTCAAAGACGCTGACTGCCATGTTGATTCCTGCCTTGCTATAAGAATAATGCTAGCGCGCCTGCAATGGCAGGCACGCGGCGAGCCATGCGGGCGGCGTTGGGGAAAGCTGCTGCGCGACGCGGGCATAGCGCCCGTCGAGCCGCGCGGCCAGATGAAAGAGTTCGGTGGCGTTTTTCGGGTCCCACTGCCCCGTGTAGCCCGGCAGGCCGGCCTCGCGGCGCTTCGCGTCGAACGGCACCGGCGAATTCACGAATTCCTCGTGCGTTTTCTCGCCGAGCGCGTACGGCACGAGCCAGTCGAGCGCGGCCGCGAGCGTCGCGCCGTTCGCGCCCCGTTCGCGCAGCCAGTTGCGGTTGAAGCGGCGCGCGGCGAGCGCGGCCGTCACCAGCGGCTGCAGGTCATAGACCGCGTAGTGCAGCGCATCGCGTTCCTCGAAGTCCCAGGTCTTGCCGTCCGGGCCGATGTTGTCGGCGAGATGCTCGACGAACAGCCGCTGCGCGGCGTTCATCATCTTGCGGTCGCCGAGCGTGAACGCGGACAGCGCGATCAGCTTGATTCGGTGGCTCTGCCAGTTGTTGCGCCAGGTACCGGTGAGCGGGCGCTTCTGCGCGTCGATCTGCGCGACATAGCCGGCGCCGAGCTTCGCGATGAACGCGGCCGTCGCATTGCGGGTCTTCACCGCCAGCGCGCTCGCGGTCATGTCGTACGCGACGATCAGGCTTTCGAAACGCGTCTCGTCGATCGGGTTGAAGCTCGGCTGGTAGGTCGCGACCCACGCGGACAGGAAGCGGTCGACGAGCTGCAGGTAGCGCGGCGCGTTCGTCACGCGCCACGCGAGCGCGGCATCGCGCATCAGGTCGAGATCCTTCAGCGCGGCGGCACTCTGGTCGTAGATGCCTTCGTGCGGCAGCGTGCCCTCGGTGTGCACGCGCGCCATCGCCTTCGGCTGCTCGCCGATGCGCGCGTCGACGCTGCGGATCAGCGCCTGGACGCCCGGCTCGGCCTGTGTCGTCTCGCTCGCCTGCAGTGCCGGCGCCGCGCAGAAATTCATCGCGGCGCGCGCGCTGCCGGACGCGCCGAGACCGGCGGCGGCAAACGACAGCGACGCGACGAGCATCGGCACGACGCGGCGCGCGCGCGGCCGCCTTTGCATTGCACCATGGCCCGGAAACATCGGACGCACCATGCGGAACTCCTTCATTGGCTGGATCGCGTGTGATGTTAGCCGGATTGGCGGACGAACGTGAACCGGTTCGAGCGGCGAACAAAAAAACCGCACGCAACCCCGGGTTGCGTGCGGTGCGTTCACCATCGGACGGTTCCTGGCCTGGCGCGCGTTATGCGTATTCCGACATCGGCACGCACGAGCAGAACAGGTTGCGGTCGCCGTAGACGTTGTCCGCGCGGCCGACCGGCGGCCAGTACTTGTTCGTGCCGAGCGATGCGACCGGGTACGCAGCCTGCTCGCGCGAGTACGCGTGCGGCCATTCGTTCGCGGTGACGACGGCTGCCGTGTGCGGTGCGTGACGCAGCGGGTTGTCCTCGCGGTCGGCGCGGCCTTCCTCGACTGCACGGATTTCGTCGCGGATCGCGATCATCGCGGCGATGAAGCGGTCGAGTTCCTCCTGCGATTCCGATTCGGTCGGCTCGACCATCAGCGTGCCCGGCACCGGGAAGCTCATCGTCGGCGCATGGAAGCCGTAGTCCATCAGGCGTTTCGCGACGTCGTCGACGCTGATGCCGCTCGATTCCTTGATCGGACGCAGGTCGAGAATGCACTCGTGCGCGACCAGCCCGCCCGGGCCCGAATACAGCACCGGGTAGTGCGGCGCGAGGCGCTTCGCGATGTAGTTCGCGTTGAGGATCGCGGTTTCCGTCGCGGCGGTCAGGTTCTTCGCGCCCATCATCGCGATGTACATCCACGAGATCGGCAGGATCGACGCCGAGCCGTACGGGGCGGCCGATACCGCGCCGATGCCGTCTTCTTCACGCGTGTAGCCGGTCGAACGCTGGTTCGGCAGGAATTTCGCGAGGTGCGCGCCGACCGCGACCGGGCCGACGCCCGGGCCGCCACCGCCGTGCGGGATGCAGAAGGTCTTGTGCAGGTTCAGGTGCGACACGTCGCCGCCGAACTGGCCCGGCGCGGTCAGGCCGACCATCGCGTTCATGTTCGCGCCGTCGACGTACACCTGGCCGCCGTGCGCATGGACGATCTCGCAGATCTCGCGGACGTTCTGCTCGAACACGCCGTGCGTCGACGGATACGTGATCATGATCGCCGCGAGGTCCTTCGCGTGCTCGTCGGCCTTCGCCTTCAGGTCGGCGATGTCGACGTTGCCCTGCGCGTCGCATGCGACGACCACGACCTTCATGCCGGCCATGTGCGCGGATGCCGGGTTCGTGCCGTGGGCGGACGCCGGGATCAGGCACACGTCGCGATGGGCTTCGCCGCGCGATGCGTGGTAAGCGTGGATGATCAGCAGGCCCGCGTACTCGCCCTGCGAGCCCGCGTTCGGCTGCAGCGACACGGCTGCGTAGCCGGTGGCCGCAACGAGCATCTGCTCGAGCTGGTCGATCATCTCGCGGTAGCCGACGGTCTGGTCGGCCGGTGCGAACGGGTGGATGCCGCCGAATTCGGGCCACGTGACGGGCAGCATTTCCGACGTCGCGTTCAGCTTCATCGTGCACGAGCCGAGCGGGATCATCGAGCGGTCGAGCGCGAGATCCTTGTCCGACAGGCTGCGCAGGTAGCGCAGCATTTCGGTTTCGGAATGGTGGCGGTTGAACACGTGGTGCGTCAGGTACGCGCTCGTGCGCTCGAGGCCGGCCGGCAGCGCGGCGACGCCGGCGAGGCCCGCGTCCAGCGCGTCGACGGCCGGTGCGGTGCCGCCCGCGGCTTGCGCGAACACGGCGAGGAGATCGGCGAGGTCGTCGCGCGTCGTCGTTTCGTCGACCGATACGCCGACTTGCGTGTCGCTCACGCGGCGCAGGTTGATGCGCTTCGCCTTCGCGAATTCGTGAACCTGCGCGGTGCGCGCGCCGGTGTCGATCGTCAGCGTGTCGAAGAACGTGTCGTTCACGGTCGCGAAGCCGAGCTGTTTCACGCCGGCGGCTAGCAGTGCCGCGATGCGGTTCACGCGCAGCGCGATCGTCTTCAGGCCGTGCGGGCCGTGGTAGACCGCGTACATGCTGGCCATGATCGCGAGCAGCGCCTGCGCGGTACACACGTTCGACGTCGCCTTCTCGCGGCGGATGTGCTGTTCGCGCGTCTGCAGCGCGAGGCGCAGCGCGGGCTTGCCTTGCGCGTCGACCGTCACGCCGACGAGGCGGCCCGGCATCTGGCGCTTGAATTCGTCACGCACCGCGAGATACGCGGCGTGCGGGCCGCCGAAGCCCATCGGCACGCCGAAGCGCTGCGTGTTGCCGATCGCGACGTCCGCGCCCCAGTCGCCGGGCGGCGTGAGCACGGTCAGCGCGAGCAGGTCGGCCGCGACGACCACGTGGCCGCCGGCCGCGTGGATCGCTTCGGTGAGCGCGCGGTAGTCGCGCACGTCGCCGTTCACGCCCGGGTACTGCAGCAGCACGCCGAACGCATTCGATTGCGCAGCGTCGGCGGCCGGGCCCGTCTTGACCTCGATGCCGACCGGCAGCGCGCGCGTGCGGATCACTTCGAGCGTTTGCGGCAGCACGTCGTCGGCGACGTAGAACACGTTCGACGTCGGCTTGCCGGTGCGCTGCAGCAGCGTCATCGCTTCGGCGGCGGCGGTGGCTTCATCGAGCAGCGATGCGTTCGAGATCGCGAGGCCCGTGAGGTCGGCGACCATCTGCTGGAAGTTCAGGAGCGCCTCGAGGCGGCCCTGGGAAATTTCGGGCTGGTACGGCGTGTAGGCCGTGTACCACGCCGGGTTTTCGAGCACGTTGCGCAGGATGACGGCCGGCGTGTGCGTGTCGTGGTAACCCTGACCGATATAGGAGCGGAACACCTGGTTCTTGTCCGCGAGAACCCGCAGCGCGGCGAGGGCTTCGGCCTCGCTCTTCGGCTGCGCGAACGGGCCGAGCGGCAGCGTTTCGGCGCGGCGGATCGAGGCCGGGATCACGGCGTCGATCAGGGCGGCGCGCGACGCGAAGCCGAGCGTGTCGAGCATTGCCTGCTGGCTGGCGGCGTCGGGGCCGATGTGGCGTTCGGCGAACGCGTCGTGCGTTTCGAGCGCGGCGAGCGAGAGGGGCGTGCGGTTCATCAGGCGGTCCGGGTGTTCGAGCTTCATGGCGTTCCTTGGTCGGCCCAGGCGAGCGCTGCAGCGCTGACTCGGGCCCCATGCTTTGCGGTCGACCCGGGGCGGCGCTTGACGCCGGCCCGGGTTCCGCGCGGGGCAGGGCGGCTGACCGGCCCCGCGCGATTCAGGGAGGGTTAGTCGATCAGCTTGCTGTAGGCGGCAGCGTCGAGCAGGCTGTCGGTCGATGCGCCGGCCGCGAGCTTGATCTTGAACAGCCATGCGTCATACGCATCGCCATTCACGTCTTCCGGCGTGTCGACCACGTCGGTGTTGATCGCGACGACTTCGCCGGTCACGGGCGAGTAGATGTCCGACGCGGCTTTCACCGACTCGACGACGCCGATCGCGTCGCCTGCCTTGACCTGCGTGCCGACTTTCGGCAGCTCGAGGAACACGATGTCGCCAAGCGTGTTCTGCGCGTGATCGGTGATGCCGATCGACAGCGTGCCGTCTGCTTCGGTGCGGATCCATTCGTGTTCGTCGGTGTATTTCAGATCGGCCGGGACGTTGCTCATCGGATGCTCCTGATTTAAAGGGTTTGTTCGTTTTGCTGGCGCGCCGCCGGGGCGCGCCGGGTGTGGTGTTGCGCCGGGCGCCATCTCCCGGCTTCCCGGGAGGCGGGCCTCCCGGCCGTTACGCAGCGAGGACCTTGCCGTTGCGCACGAACGGCAGTTTTACCACGCGCGCGGGAAGATTCTTGTCTCGAATTTGCACCTGGACCAGGTCGCCGATCTGGACGGCCGCCGGCACGCGCGCGAACGCGATCGATTCCTGCATCGACGGCGAGAACGTGCCGCTCGTGATCTCGCCTTCGCCGTGCGGCGTGACGACTTTCTGGTGCGCGCGCAGCACGCCGCCCGCCTTGCCGTTTTCCTTTTGCAGGATCAGGCCGACGAACGCGGCGCGGGTGCCGTTGGCTTCCAGTGCGGCGCGGCCGACGAAGTCGCGCGGCGCGGAGAGGTCGACCGTCCACGCGAGGCCCGCGTCGAGCGGCGAGACGGTGTCGTCCATGTCCTGGCCGTACAGGTTCATGCCGGCCTCGAGGCGCAGCGTGTCGCGTGCGCCGAGCCCGCACGGGCGCACGCCGTTTTGCTGCAGCGCGTTCCACAGCGCTTCGACGTGCACGGCCGGGACGATCACTTCGAAGCCGTCTTCACCGGTGTAGCCGGTGCGCGCGACGGTGAGATCGCCGAACGGCGTGCCGGCGACCTGTGCGGCATTGAACGGCTTCAGTTCGCTCGTCGCGGCACGCGCGGCGGGCACGGTCGACCAGGCCTTTTCGCGTGCGTTCGGGCCCTGAACGGCGACGATCGCGAAATCGCGGCGCGGCGTGATGGTGACGCCGAAGCCGCCTTGCTCGTTCAGCTGGTTGAACCACGCGATGTCTTTCTCGGCCGTGCCGGCGTTGACGACGACGCGGAAGAATTCTTCGGTGAAGTAATAGACGATCAGGTCGTCGATGACGCCGCCCTGCGGATTGAGCAGGCACGAGTAGAGTGCCTTGCCGGGCGTCTTGAGCTTGCCGACGTTGTTCGCGATCGCATGCTCGAAGAACGCGCGCACGCGGCTGCCGGTGAAATCGACGACGCACATGTGCGACACGTCGAACACGCCGGCGTCGGTGCGCACGGCTTCATGTTCTTCGATCTGCGAGCCGTAGTTGACGGGCATGTCCCAGCCGCCGAAGTCGACCATGCGGGCATTGAGCGCGCGGTGCGCGGCGTTGAGCGGGGTGTGATTCAGTGCAGTCATCGAGGCCTCAGGCAAGGCGCTTGCGCGCGGATCAGAACGGCCATGTGCCGACCACCGCGGCCGACGGCCTGCGAGCGATCCGGTACATGCCCCTCTGTCCTCGATACCTGAGAGATTGCGCTGCCGGCCAAGCCTGGCGAACGCGCGCCCCTTCGGTGGGCAGCTTGCCCGCGCAGCTGATGCGCTGCGGGCTACTGCCGCTCTCCAGAGTGCGGGGAGAGTGGGCCCGCGCAATGCGCGGACGGGATTCCCCGACGCGGTCGGTCCTTTTGCCTGAGAGTTTGCGGGTGTGCCCCTTCGGCGGTGCAACCGGTGTTGAAACAGCACGGTGACACGCTCTCCCGACGCGTGCGGGCGACTGTACGCGAGCGGGTGGGCCTTGTCAATTTGAGCAAAAGAATGTCGCTTCGCGACAAGCGGCGGCAGCCGGTGCCGCCGCTTTTTCCGCTCCGGCGGGCGCCGGTGCGTTACTCGCCGATCGCGCGCGCGGCCGTGTCGAGTTCCTGGTTCAGCACGCGCTGCTCGTCGCCGGACAGGCCGCCGCTGTGCTGCGCGGACATGTCGTTCGATTCCTGGCGGATCACGTCGAGGCGGTGGTGAAGCTGTGCGCCGTACGGCGGCGGGTAGTAGCCGCCGTTTACACGCGCATCGATGCGGCGGTGCAGGTTATCGATCCGGCCCTGGATCTGCTGCATCCGCTCGTTCGCGACGACCTGCGGATTCGGCCGCGGCGGGGGGGCCGGGCGGACCGGCTGCTGCGGCTGCACGATACAGGCCGCAAGCGAGGAAACCAGAGCGCAGCACACTGCCGCGCGAATCAACCGTTGCATCAACATTCTCCTGACGGATTGGTGTCGGATCGACTTTTTTGAGAAACGCGTCAGACCGGTCGGACGCTGACTTTCGTTCCCCCGGCATTTGTAACCGAATGTTCCGGCTGATCCAAATGCGCGTGCGCCGGCCGGTCGCCACCGGCCGGCGCACGGTGTCAGATCGTGCGGCGTACGAACGGCAGCCGGCGGCCGTCGTGCTCGCTCTGCGCGGCGAGCTCGATGATCGTCATCACGTCGACGGCGTCCTGCGGGGTGACGGGGAACGGCGCGCCGTCGCGGATCGATGCGGCGAGCGCCCGGTAGAACTCCGCGTACTGGCCGTCGAGCGTCGGCACCGGGCGCTCGACCTCGACGTCGCCGTCGAGCACGCGCAGCAGGCCGGGCGGGTTGCCGCCGCCGAATTCGACGTCGTCTGCCGTGAGGCCGGCCTTGAGCTGGTCTTCCTGCGTGTCGAGCCCGAACTTCTGGTAGCTGCCGCGCGTGCCGTGCAGTGTGAAGCGCGCGGGTTCGATCGCCGACAGCGCGCTCGCATGCAGCGCGACGTCCTTGTCCGGATAGCCGAGTTGAAGGTGCACGAAATCGGGCGCGGTGCCGTTGTCGCGGCGCGTCTTGACGGTCGCGCCGACCGTTTCCGGCAGGCCGAACAGCGCGAGCGCCTGATCGATCAGGTGCGGGCCGAGGTCGAGCAGCAGGCCGCCGCCGCGGGCGGGCTCCTCGCGCCAGCGCGTGCGCGGCGTCGGGCGGAAGCGGTCGAAGTGCGATTCGAAACAGGTAAGCCGGCCGAGCTCGCCCGATTCGACGACGCGGCGCACGGTGAGGAAATCGCCGTCCCAGCGGCGGTTGTGGAACGGCGCGAACAGCCGGCTGCGCGCGTTCGCGAGCCGCGCGAGCGCGAGCGCCTCGTCGGCGGTGAGCGTGACGGGCTTGTCGACGACCACGTGGCGGCCGGCTTCGAGCACCTGGCGCGCGAGCGCGAAGTGCGTGTCGTTCGGCGTGGCGATCACCACGCACTCGATGTCGTCGAGGCCGAGCAGTGTGTCGAGATCGGGGACGACGCGCGCGCCCGGATACGCAGCCTGCGCGCGATCGGGCTGACCCGTCGCGATCGCGGTGACTTCGGTACGGCCGCTCGTGGCAATCACGGGCGCGTGGAACGTCGCGCCGGCGAAACCGAAACCCATCAAACCAATCCTGAGCAATGACGACATGGCAATCCCTGGCTGCGAAGGAAACTAAAGGATGGTGCGCCGAGACGGCGCGAAGACGACCGGCTATTTTGGCATGGCGCCGCCGCTTGCACCGGCGCGTTCGGGCGAAACGCGCGGTGCGATGCGGCGCTTGCGCAAGGAAAGACGGCATTTTGCGCGGGCCCGCGTGTCGTGCGCACGGGGTTGCCTGCCAGCCCGTGCGATGAACGGCTGCCGCAGGGGCGCCGCCCGGAGCGTCATGCGGTTGCCCGCTGCAGCACGGCGGCGGCGACCTGCGAGGCCCACACGGCGCAGGCGGTTGCGCCGGGATGGAAGCCGTCGGTGGCCATCAGGTGGTGCTCGAGCGGCAGCTCGACGCGCAGGAACGTGCAGCGCGGCTGCGTGGCGGCCCAACCGGCGAGCGCCGTGTTGAGTCGCTTCGCGCGCAGCCCGAGATACCACGCGAGCGGCTGCGGCAGCGCTGGAAAGCGCTCCATCGGCGGCACCGCCGACAGGATCGCGTGCCCGACCCGGAAGCGTGCGGCGAGCAGCCGGACGAGCTCGGCCTGCTGCGCCTGCCAGCGGGCCGGCGGCACGCCGCCCGTCACGTCGTTAACGCCGAGCGACGTGACGGCCACGTCGAACGGCTCGGCCGGCTCGGCGGCTAGCCAGTCGACCAGCTCCCGCGTGGTCAGGCCGGTGCGCGCGAGCAGCTTCCAGCTCACGCGATGGGTGGCCGCGAGCGCATTCGCCAGTTGCCCGGACAGCGCATCGCGCTGCGTCGCGACGCCGACGCCCGCGGCGGCCGAATCGCCGACCACCAGCACGCGCAGCGGCGGGCCGTCGCCCGCCACGCCGTCGCGCGGGCCGGCGGCCTCGGGCAGCCGCGGCGTGACGCGGCGCACGTAGCGCCCCTGCGCGAACAGCAGCGGGCCAAGGGCGGCGGTGGCGAACGGGTATCCCATGATGTCGATCCGGTAGCGGTTCAGGTGAGGCAAACAGCCCGGCGCGGGGCGGCGCCGGAGTGGACATATTGTGGCCGATCGGTGCGCGAACGGGGCTGGATTGGCCGGACGGACAGGGGGCGGCCGGCCAGTCGGCCCGCGCAGCCCCGCCCGGCGGCGCTCCGGAAAAGCACGCCGCCGACGTGTTAACATGCCCGTCCTGCCCGCGTGTCCGCCTGCTTCGCCAGCCTGCCGCGCACGGCATCCTCCCGGCGTTCCGCCGTCAACCGCAACACCATCCGTCATCATGTCCGCAGGCCTCAATCCCGCCCAGAACGAAGCGGTGCGCTACCTCGACGGCCCCTGTCTCGTGCTCGCCGGCGCGGGCAGCGGCAAGACCCGCGTGATCACGCAGAAGATCGCGCACCTGATCGAAGCGAAAGGCTTCGAGCCGCGCCACATCGCCGCCGTCACGTTCACGAACAAGGCGGCCGCCGAAATGCGCGAGCGCGTGTCGAAGCTGCTCGAGGGCAAGACGCTCACCACGCCCGGCAAGGAAGGCCGCAAGGTGCCCGTCAACCAGCTCACCGTCTGCACGTTCCACTCGCTCGGTGTGCAGATCCTGCGCCAGGAGGCCGAGCACGTCGGCCTGAAGCCGCAGTTCTCGATCATGGATTCGGACGACTGCTTCGGGATGATCCAGGAGCAGATCGGCACGACCGACAAGGGCCTGATCCGCAAGATCCAGAGCACCATCTCGCTGTGGAAGAACGGCCTGATCATGCCCGAGGAGGCGATGACGATCGCGGCCAACGAGGACGAGCACCAGGCCGCGCTGGTCTACCGCAACTACGTCGCGACGCTGCATGCGTACCAGGCGGTCGACTTCGACGACCTGATCCGCCTGCCCGCCGAGCTGTTCGCGAAGAACGAGCAGGTGCGCGACCGCTGGCAGAACAAGCTGCGCTACCTGCTGATCGACGAGTACCAGGACACCAACGCGTGCCAGTACGAGCTGCTGAAGCTGCTCGCGGGCCCGCGCGCCGCGTTCACCGCGGTGGGCGACGACGACCAGGCGATCTACGGCTGGCGCGGCGCGACGCTCGAGAATCTCGCGCAGCTCGGCAAGGATTTCCCGAAGCTGCACCTGGTCAAGCTCGAGCAGAACTACCGGTCGACGGTGCGCATCCTCACCGCCGCGAACAACGTGATCGCGAACAACCCGAAACTGTTCGAGAAGAAGCTGTGGTCCGAGCACGGGATGGGCGATTCGATCACCGTCACGCCGTGCAACGACGAGGAGCATGAAGCCGAATCGGTCGTGTTCCGGCTGTCCGCGCACAAGTTCGAGCGGCGCGCGCAGTTCCGCGACTACGCGATTCTGTACCGCGGCAACTTCCAGGCGCGGATCTTCGAACAGGTGCTGCGGCGCGAGCGGATCCCGTACGTGCTGTCGGGCGGCCAGTCGTTCTTCGACAAGGCCGAGATCAAGGATCTGTGCGCGTACCTGCGACTGATCGCGAACGCCGACGACGATCCCGCGTTCATCCGCGCGGTCACGACGCCGCGCCGCGGGATCGGCAACACGACGCTCGAAGCACTCGGCTCGTTCGCGGGCCAGGCGAAGGTGTCGCTGTTCGAGGCCGTGTACATGGGCGGGATCGAGGCGCGGCTGTCCGCGCGGCAGGTCGAGCCGCTGCGGATGTTCTGCGACTTCATCCAGCGCCTGACCGAGCGCGCGGACAAGGATCCTGCCACCGCCGTGCTCGACGACATGATGGAAGCGATCCACTACGAGGCGTACCTGTACGACGCGTTCGACGAGCGGCAGGCGCAGTCGAAGTGGCAGAACGTGCTCGAATTCCTCGAATGGCTGAAGCGCAAGGGCACGAAGCCCGAGACGGAGGCCGTCGACGGCGAGGCGGAAGGCTTCCACAACGCGGACGGGCTCGCCGATACGGGCAAGAACCTGCTCGGCCTGATCCAGACCGTCGCGCTGATGTCGATGCTCGAGGGCAAGGACGAGGATCCGGACGCCGTGCGGCTGTCGACCGTCCATGCGTCGAAGGGGCTCGAGTATCCGCACGTGTTCCTGGTCGGCGTCGAGGAAGGCATCATGCCGCACCGTGGCGGCAGCGAGGACGACGGCCCGATCGACAACGAGCGGATCGAGGAGGAGCGCCGGCTGATGTACGTCGCGATCACGCGTGCGCAGCGAAGCCTGCACCTGAACTGGTGCAAGAAGCGCAAGCGGGCGCGCGAGACGGTCGTGTGCGAGCCGTCGCGCTTCATCCCCGAGATGGGGCTCGACGACGCGCCGCCGCCCACGCCCGAGGAGGCGCCGATGTCGCCGAAGGACCGGCTCGCGAGCCTGAAGGCGTTGCTGCAGAAGTGATGCGGCGGTGCCGCCGGGCGCACGGCGTTTTCCGGCAATCCGGTAGTCCGCCAGCCAAACAAAACCCCCGCGATGCGTGTGCGTCGCGGGGGTTTTTTACTGGACGGCGGGGCCGGCGTTACTTCGACGCGTTGACCATGTAGTCGACGGCGGCCTTCACGTCGGCGTCCGACGCGTTCGACCCGCCCTTCGGCGGCATCGCGCCCTTGCCGTGCAGCGCGTAGTTGTAGACCGTATCCATCGAGTCCTTCAGGCGCGGCGCCCAGTCTTCCTTGCTGCCGAACTTCGGCGCGCCGAGCACGCCTGCCGCGTGGCAGGCCTGGCAGGTCGACGTGTACAGCGCCTTGCCGGCGTCGGCGCCGGCCGGGGCGGCCGCGGCTGCGGGCGCTTCGCCGGCCTTCGGGATCGCGGCGATCGCCGCTTGTGCCGCGGCGACTTGCGCGCTGGCGGCGTCGGCTGCGCCCGATGCCGCTGCGGCACCGCCGGCGGCCGGTGCGGCATTGGCGGCAGGCGCGGCAGGTTCGGGGAAGTTCGCGCCGTCGTTGTTCGCCATATAGACGATCGCACGGGCGATTTCATAGTCGCTGACGTCGTCGGGGCTCGTGCCGCCGCGCGGCGGCATCGCGCCCTTGCCGGCGAGGGCCGTCTTCAGCAGTGTGTCGAAGCCTTGCGAGATGCGCGGCGCCCAGTCGTCCTTGTTGCCGAACTTCGGCGCGCCAGCGGCGCCCGTGCCGTGGCAGGTCACGCAGACGGCCTTGTAGACTTCCTCGCCGGTCTTGTACGTGCGGGGCGCGTTGGCGTCCTTCACGTCGACCTTGGCGAGCGGGGCGACACGCGCGGCGACCTGTTCGTCGGATAGTGCGTCCGTGCCGGCGCCGTAACGGAACGCATGGTTCGCATAGTTGGCGAACAGGACGATCAGGATGATCGGAATCGCGAACGACGCGATGATGACGGCAATCAGCTGCCCGGGGGTTTTGACGGGAGATTCGTGGGGTGCTTCGCTCATGCTTGCCTCGTCTCCATGAATAGGAATTGTGAGCGCGGTGCAACGGCAAATGGCAGTCCAATGAAGCCCGGTCGATTATAGACGGAACGTTTACATCACGGCGAGCGGTGCGATGGCGCGTGTTTACCCGCACGCAGCGCGGCCCGGCGAGGATTCGTCGGGCAAGGTGGACGCGTCATGGGAAACCGGGTATCCTTGCCGTCTTGCCAATCGTGGGCGGCCTGTATATTGGGGTCGCTTCACTGTCACAGGCGCCCGTAGCTCAATGGATAGAGTACTGCCCTCCGAAGGCAGGGGTTGCTGGTTCGATCCCAGCCGGGCGCGCCAAGCCTAGTCAGGCTCTCAGCGGTTTTCTCCTTTCGTCGCACTGTCTCGTTGCAGCTGAATTGCAGCTGGCACCGGCACGGGCTCGGCCGTCAGCGGCGTGACCCACTGCGCGAGGTGGTCGGCCGACAGGTGCGCGTACCGCTGCACCATTTCCATCGTCTCCCATCCGCCCAGCTCCTTGAGTACCTGCAGCGGCGTGCCGCGCTGCACGTGCCAGCTCGCCCAGGTGTGACGCAGGTCGTGCCAGCGGAAGTCGCTCAGGCCGGCACGCTGCAGCGCCTTGGCCCATGCGGCCGTTGCCGTCTGGTAGACCGGCCTGCCGCGATAGGTGAACACGCTGTCCGCACATTCCGGCGCGCGCGGGTTCGCGCGCTGGCGGCGCAGCACGGCGATCGCGGTATCCGAAAGCGGCACCGTGATGGCCTTGCGCGCCTTCGCCTGATCCGGGTGGATCCACGCGACGCGCCGCGCAAGGTCGACTTGCGACCACCGCAGCCCCGTCACGTTGGAGCGGCGCAGGCCGGTCTCGAGACTGAAGCGCGCCATGTCGGCGAGATGCGCGGGCAGTTCGGCGAGCAGCCGCTCCGCTTCCGCCGGTGTTAGCCAGCGGATGCGTTTCGAGACGATCTTCGCGCGTTTCGTGACTGGCGCGCGCTCCAGCCATTCCCATTCGACAGCCGCATTCAACACGGACTTCAGCACGCCGATCACGCGACGCACGGTGCCGTCGCTCACGGCGCGGTCAGTCTCGACGATACCGTGCCGCGTGCGCACCATCCGCGGCTCCTGGCGCTTGGCCTGCGCGATCGCGTCGACGCGGTTCCGGTCGATATCGGCGAGCGCGACGCCGGACAGGTGCCGATCGAGCCAGCGCAGGTGAATCTTCGATGTTTCGAGGCTGGCGAGGCTCGCGCGTTCGCCGACGTAGCGCACGACCGCGTCGTTCCACGAATGGCGCGGCTTCGTGCCGAGCCGCGCCTGATTCCACAGGTCGACCTTCAGCCGGTCGTGGAATTCCTGGGCCTGCGCTTTGTCGCGGGTGCCAGTGCTTCCCTG
Organism: Burkholderia lata; assembly: GCF_902499335.1. Taxonomy (GTDB): domain Bacteria; phylum Pseudomonadota; class Gammaproteobacteria; order Burkholderiales; family Burkholderiaceae; genus Burkholderia; species Burkholderia lata_B. The sequence continues at coordinate 153,943 of NZ_CABVQK010000012.1, forward strand.
TATCGGCGTTCCGCCGCCAGGGGGGTACAGCTTGTATTGCCAGTTCGGGCTGGTTTTGCGTTTGTAGAGCGACATGGGTGATTTTCCTCTGGCTGATCGTTCTGGGCGACGGGCGGGAACCATTCGCCGGCGAGATAGCGCTGCAGGGCGGCGATGGAAAAGATCCAGCGCTTGCCGACCTTGCGGCCGGGCAGGGCGCCGGCGCGGGCCTTCAGGCGCACCGTTTCGGGATGCGCGCCGAGCAGGGCCGCGGCGCCGGCCAGGTCGACGGTTGCCGTGGTCGTGTCGCCGCCATGACGCACGCCGGGCGGGCACGCAGCGCAACTCGTGGAGTGGTGGATCGCGTGTGAAGGGTGCATAACACGTTGATGTTCAAGAGTTTTGTTTGCCATCGGTTGCCATCATTCACGCGTGGCGGCCGCGCAGAACCCATGGCGCGAAACCGCTGCGTCGTCTGCGACCGATGGCGGTGCGCACCTGACTCGTGGTGCGCGATGGCGGATGCCCGCGGCGGCTTCCCGGCTCTCTTTCTTCTTTTTCTTCAATGAGTTGAAGAGAGAGAAAGAAGCAGGGACTGCAGCCGCCGCGCCAACCGGACTCGTGGCAAAAGCGGCATGACACGTGGCGAACCCGGTGCGACGCAAGGCGGTAGTTCCTTCAGGAATCAAGGGCTTGCGAGCTGGCATCCGCGATAACCACGACTCGCGTGCGCTGCCTGCCGGCTCCCGACGGCCGCCGCCGCGCGGTGACTGGCCTGACAGGGCGCGGCTCATGCGCGGCCTCCGTGCAGCGCGTCGGTCGCCAGGTCCTCGCGCACCGACACGTGCAGGCCGAAGGCGGCCAGACGCTCGAGCGACACCGGCGTCAGGTACGGCACGCGGCGCATGTAGATGCGGCGCTCGACCTCCTTCTCGCCGACCACGACGCCGGCGTGCTTGAGCTGCGCCTTGAACACGCGATCGGACTTCACCGGCAGACCGTTCCACTTGTCGCGCAGCGCGCTCGTGTGGGCGAGGTGATCCATCACGTGCCCGGTGCGCAGCAGCAGGCAGAATTCGCCGTCGACGGTGTCGAACGTGTACGGATGCTTGTAGTTGCCGCCGTCGATTTCCGACAGCACCGTTTCCATGATCCAGACCCACGGCTCGCGGTCGGCGCTCGTTTCGGCGACGTGGCCGTTCATCTCGGCGATCAGGTCGCGCGGGAAATCGCCTTCGCTCGGGTCCATGCCCGCGAATTCGCACAGGTAGCGCCAGGCAAGCCCGATGGCCGCGTAGTTGCCGGCCATGCGCCGCGCGCCGTCGTCCTCGCCGCTCGCGCGGCAGCCGGCGAGCGCCTTGTCGCGCAGCGTCGCGTACTGGTCGAGCGCGGTGCGCCGGTCAAGCCCGGTCAGGAACTCGAGCCATTGCCGGACCGGGAAGCGCGGCAGGTCGTCGGGGAGAAGCGGCCCGCGCTTGCCGGTCAGCGTCGTGCGCACGAGCTTGCCGAGTAGGCTGCGCACGGGCACGTCCTCGCCGGCGAGCATTACCGGCGCGCACAGCAGGTATTCAGTCATGTCGGTGCCGCGCCGCGTCACCGTGTACTGGTAGTTCTCCTGCAGCAGCCCGACCGCCTTGTCGATCACGTCCTGCCGCCGCGCCGACAGTTCTTCCCAGCCGACCGGGTGGCTCGTGTGACTGATGCTGGTCAGCAGCCGGAATTCGGTCTGCAGCGACTGCCCCGAGAACATCGTGAACGCGAGTGAGCGTTCGAGCCGCTTGATGAGCGTCGACTTGCCCGCGCCCTTGTTCGCCTGGATCGTCAGATGCGGCCAGAAGCCGAGCAGCGCCTTCAGGTGGCCGCCGAGCGCCCACACGAGCGGGATCGTCGCGGCGTTCTGCCGGAACGTCGTCTGGTAGGCGGCGATCACGCGGCGCGCATCGCTCACCGGGCCGCCCGGGAACGTCAGGTTGTGATACGGGCACTGCTTGTCCGCTTCGGTGAAGTAGCAGTCGGGGCCTTCGTTGACGATCAGCCGCCCGTCGCGCCACGCGAGGCCGACGAAGTTCGCGGCGCGGCGCGCGCCGAGGTCGGCGCCGCGCTCGAGGATGTTCACCATCCGCTTGAACGGCGCCGGCGCCCAGATCGGGCCGAACTTGCTCCACTGGTCGACGTTGTGCAGCTGGTCGTCGAGCATCACGCGGCGGATCAGCTGCGCACCGTGCCGCGGCGCCTGCACCGACACGGCGAAGTAGACGGTGGGCGCCTGGTCGGCGTCGCCCGTCATCGTCGACGTCGCGCTCGCGACGGCCACGCGGCTGATGCCGGCGATGCGGAAGCCGCACAGGTCGGTCATCACGGGCGTGTCGACGCCGGATTCCTCGTTGCGATCCATCTTGGTGATGTAGTTCGTGAAGTCGGGCCGGACGCGGAACCGCCAGTACTGCGCGAAATCGTGCGCCGGCAGGAAGATGCGCGGCCGGCCGCGGCGCGATGCGTCGCCCGGCAGGCCGGCGACGAGCCACGGTTCGAGCTGGTCGAGCGCACGCGCCAGGTCGGCCGGTCCGCGCAGCTGCAGGTAGTCGTTCACGTCGTTAATCGGTGTGCGCGTGGCGTCGCCGTCCGCCAGATCCGCCAGCCAGTCCGACTGGTCGACCAGCACGGCGCTGATGTCGAGCGCGGTCAGCCGTTCGTGGAGTGCCCACGCGGCCTCGGGGCCGGGGCGCTGCCCGGCGCGCGGGTGGCCTTCCGCGAACGGCTCGTCGTTGTCCAGGCAGATCGTGACCTGCTTGCCGCGCAGGAACGCGAAGTCGATGCGCTCGACGTTCGCGAGGCCGCGCAGTGCAAGCGCGGCCGTGCCGGGGAGGGCGCACGTGTCGATCGACAGCGCGTTGATCGCGCTTTCGACGATGACCACGCGTTTTGCGCGGTCGAGCCGGCGCGCGTCGGCGGTCCAGCCGTAGCCGGCCTTGTCGCCCTGAGTCTGCGTCTTGACGCCGCCGTTGAGCGCGGGGTCGACGTAGCGCATGTCGACCGCGACGACGCACGCATCGCCCGGCGCGCGCACCACGAACGCGGCGGCGGGGCCGCCGTGGCCGACGTCGCCGGCGGCGATCTTCGGGCTCGTCCACGTATTGAAGCCGAGTGTGCGCGTCGCGAACGCAACGTCGATCGCAGCGGCGGAAATGCCGCGCCCGCCGAGGTAGTCGCGCACGCGATCGCGCTCGGCCGTACAGCGGTCGGCGATGTATTCGACGGTGGATTTCTCGCGGCGCTCGGCTGGCGCAGGGCGCTCGGACGGGAGGCCGTACGCGTCGTGGAGATAGCGGACGGCGTCGGCAACCGTGCCGCCGCGCGCGTGGATCACGAGGTCGATGCACGAGCCGCCGGCGTCGGCGCTGTGATCGCGCCAGCCGGTGCCGTACTTCGGATGATTCGCATAGATCGACAGCGACGGGCTCCGGTCCGCGTGCTGCGGCGAGTGATAGAGCGCGCGGTCGCCGCCGCGGCCGCGTTTCAGTCCGAGACGGCCGGCGAGGTCATGCAGGTCGATGTGTCGTTTCAGTTCGTCGATCGAGGCCATCTGGGTCATTGCTGCCGTTCGGGTTGCGGTGGTGCGGGCGGCGTGGCCGGCGACCCGGCGAGTGCGCGCAGCGCAGCGGCGGATTGCGGGAAACCGAGCGCGAGGCGATCGGCGAGCGCCGACACGAAGCGGCCGAGCGTGCGTTGTCGCTCGGGGTTGTCCGGCGGGGCGTCGAAGCTCAGCGTGTCGGCGGCCGCCGCGATAGCGGCGCGCAGCGCGGCGTCATGCGGCGCGGGTTCGGTGGCGTGGCGGTTCATGTGCGTGCCTCCGGGCAGTCGACCCGTACGCAGTGCGCGGGGCGGCGGACAATCGCCGGGCTGGCGGGGCATCGGACGGTGCGGCCCGCTTGGATCGAGATCATGAGGTGTCCTTTTCAATGGCAAAGACGATCCCTCGCGCCGTTCAGGCACGATGCGAGGGAAACGCGGGAACGAGGGGTTAGGGCGTCAGACCGGCAGCTCGAGTTGCGCGGCCAGGCGTTCGCGGACGTGCGGCGAGAGCGGCAACTGCAGCGAGAGGTTCGGGACGGCGGACGGCGACAGCGTGCGGGCGAATTCCATGTTGACGACGTACGTGTGGCCGCACTCCGGATTCGCGCACTGGAAGGTGATTTCGCGGAACGTCAGCGACATTTCGCGGCTGCTGCGTGCGGTGGCGCGGGTGCGGCAGTGCGGGCAACGGTTCAGGATTCGCATGGGGGCGTGCTCCGGGCGAGTGTCTGAGCATGGCCGGGCCGGCAGTGGGCGGCGCGGGCGATCCGGCTACCTCGCTGGCCGATCGGCGGATTGGTGCGGGCGTGCGCGCGGCTCACAATCGACGCTGCGGGCACGGACGGTCGGGCGCGTTCGACGGTGCGGAACATGAGGGCGCCCGGTTCAACGGCCGACGGTGCGCGAGCGCGGCGTCGCGATCGCGCGCAGGTGGCTCGCGCCGATGCGGATCAGCTCGCGCGCCATGCTGGAAATCGAGCGGTTGCGCTGCGCCGCGAGCTGCTCGAGTTCGCCGCGCTCGACTGGCGTCAGCCCCACGTAGACGGGTTTGTCCGACATCGTGCCGCGCGGCGAACGGCGCGCGCCTTTGGGAGTAGTCATGGTCGGTATACTTTGTGGAGATAGTCTTGCGTTACGGTAAGGCCAGTGTAATGAGCAAAAAACGGCGCGTCAATTGTTAATGGGTAATTTATGACACAAATCGGGAGTCGCTTGCGGGACGAGCGCTTGCGGATCGGGCTCAGCCAGGACGAGTTTGCGACCGTGGGCGGTGTCGCGAGGCGCTCGCAGTCGGCGTACGAGTCGGATGAGCGCTCTCCCGACGCGTCCTATCTGCTGGCCGTTCGCGAGATCGGTGTCGATATCGGCTTCGTGCTGACCGGCGAACGGTCCGCCGCAGGCGAACCCGCGTCGGAGGCCGGCGGCCACGACGCGGATGAAGCCGACGTGCTGGCGATGTACCGGCAGCTCAACGACGCCGGCAAGGCATCGCTGCACGCCTTTCTCGCCAGTTGCATCAGCACGGGCGCGATGGTCCAGACGGCGGCGCCGCGGCGCGCGAAGCGCCTGCCGGAGAATCGCCGTGCGGCACTCGATCAGCGCACGGCGGAAAACGTCGAGCGGGCCATGGCCGAGGTCGAACGGCTGAAGTCCGAGCGCGCGGCGAAGCAACCGAAGAAATAAGCGGCCAGCGCGGCCCTGGCCCCTGCTGCTGCCGCGCGACCCGCGCTCGCTCGCTGCCCGATTCGAGCCGCAGCGCGTGCGGCGGTGCGGGCGGCACGTCTGCGTTCCGTTTCACGAAGCCATGGCGGTGTGCTGAGCGCGCCGCGCAAGCGCATCGGATAAAATCGGACGAATCACTGTATATCCATACAGTATTGGTTTAGCATTCTGAAAGCCGGCGAGCTGGCGGCGGGGCGTTCCGAGGCGACCCGTCGTGTCAGGCGGCCCCCGGTGGATGACTGAGTTTGCGGAGACCGGAAAAATGGACACCAACAGGAAGCACGACATCGGGACGATCGGCGCGTCGGCACACGCCGACCATCGCGCGGACACGCGTGGATTGACGATGGGCCCGCCGCGATATCGTCCGGACCTGACCGACGGCGAGCGGGCCGATGCGCACGCGGCGATCGACAGCGCGATGCTGTCGGTCGGGCAGGTGCTCGAGGCCGCGCTGCAGGCGATGGCCAATTTGCGCGATGCGCGCGCCACATTGCAGCAATGCGGCGACGTGCGGGACACGCGCATGACGCTCGGCGGGCGTCAGCAATCGAGCTGACCCACCGCGACCCATCCCCGCCGGCCGGCATTCGTTCCGGCCGCTGCATCGAACCCGAGCCGCGTATCCCGCGCGTTGCCTCGCCCCGCCCCCCGAGATCCTGAATTCGCCACCGCGATCGTCGTCACGCGATCGCGTGCCGGGCATCGCGGCACCGGCCGTTACTTCACCTGTCAGCGCTTGCCGGCTCGACCCGACTGTTTCGGCGCGTCGCGTACCTCGAGCTCGAGCGCGGTGGTGAACCCGCCGTCGCCGATCGTATGCGTCGCCTTCTTCACGAGCCACGGCGTGTCGTCGATTTCCGGCTTGAACCCCGTCACGGTGACGGGCATCTCGGGAAACAGTTCGGGCCGACCGAGCGCGAGCGTATAGCTCAGCGTCGACTGGCCGCGCTGCGTACGCGCGTATTCGGCCTGCGCGGCCGCCCGGGCCTCGGCTTCCGTCGCGTAATCCTCGGGCAGCACCTTGACGTTCTTGCCTTTCGCGTCGCCGGCGACCACCGACAGCCGCCGCGCGCTGCCGTTCGAGTGATAGTGCGCGCGCACCGACGTGTAATCGTCGCGCTGCGCGATGTGGTAACGATGCTGGTCGCCGCTCGCGCGCGTGATGGCGAGCACGTCGAGCGGCTTGCCGCTGACGGTCTTGCCGCTGCCGATCGGCGTGAACAGCAGACGCTTGTCCTTCACGGTCATCACCGCGTCGTAGCGCTTGGCGAGGCGCGTGAGGAACGACATGTCGGATTCCTGCGTCTGGTCGACATGGTCGATCCGCGTCGCGGCGAGCGTGGCGTCGACGGCGGCCGTGAGCCCGTAGCGCGTCGCGATGGTGCGCACGATCGCGCCGATCGTCTGCCGGTGCCAGCTCTTCTCGCGGCGCTCGTGCATGCCGTTCGTCATCGATGCGGAGCGTGCGCGGATCGTGATGACGTCCGGTGCGCCGCCGTGCTCGACTTCGTCGACCGTGAACGCGCCCTTGTCGACGAGCGGCTCGCCGACCCAGCCGATCGACAGCTTGATGCTGGCGCCACGCTTCGGAATCGCGAACGTGCCGCGCGCGTCGTCGAGCACCAGGTCGAGCATGTCGGCCTCGTCCGCGCGCGATTCCGACAGCGACAGGCTGATGAGGTTGGGCGCGATCAGGCGCGACAGGTCGCGGCCGTCGAGCGTGATGCGATAGTCGGCCTGCGGCTGCACGCGCCCCGCGCGGGCCTGCGCGTCGCCCGGCTTGCGTTCCAGCGTGCTCATTGCTCGTCCGCTCCGCTTTCGTCGTCCTGCTGCGGCTCGGACAGCACGCCGTCGTCCACGCGCTTGAGCGTCAGCGTGAACGCGATCTTGCGGGCGATGCCTTCCTTCGTGTGATACGTGGCCGTCTCGTTGAGGCTGTCGATGACGTACGCGCCGTACACGTTGCCGTTCCCGTCGACGAGCACGTAGGCGTCGCCGGCATCACCCATCCGGGCGAGCGCTTCGATCGACGCGATCTCGCCGATGCCGTTGTCGGGGGCGACGATGCCGGAAAGGGTGATCGTGTCGTCGCCGGCGCCGGTGAACTGGCTCGCATCGCGCACGCCGATGCGTGAGCTGGTGCGGTGCTTCCAGTTGCGCTGGCGCTGAAGCTCCTGGTAGGGCGTGGTCGCCAGGCTGAAAACGAACTGGTCGAGCGACATCATCATGGGCGGGTTTCCTTCAACGAACGATCAATCGGACAGGCGCGAGCCGGTGCGCGACGCCTTCGCGCGTTCGGCACGTTCGAGCTCGGCGCGCACCATGCGCGCGATCTCGGCCGCATCGGCGCCGGGCGGCGGCGCGATGTTGATGGTGACGGGGCCGGCCGCGGGCGCGGCGCTGGCCGCGGCGGCCGGCGCCGTGAGCGGCGGGCGGTAGTCGAGCGACACGTTGTAGCGCTCGAGCGGCGCGGCCGCGGCGATTGCCGGGCTCGCGGCGAACGCGGGCGGGCCGACCAGCGCGGCGGTGGTCGTGAGTGCGGCGGCGGTGCGGGCCATGAGCGACGGGGCGCCGGCAGCTGCGCCGGCCGTGCCGTCGTCGGGCGTGGTCGAAGCCTGCAGGCCGAGCTTTTCCTTGATCCAGCCGAGCGCGGAGCTGCCCAGGCCGCTGATCGTCTCCTTCAGCGCGCTGTAGCGGCTCTTGATGCCTTCGACGAGCCCCGACACCACGCTGGCGCCGACTTCCTGGAAGCGCGTGCCGAGGTCGCCGAACCAGTCGCCGATGCCGCCGATCGAGGTCTTTACCCACTCGACGGTGGCGTCCCATTTCGCGGTGATCCAGTCGCCGGCCGCGCCGAATGCGTTCTTGATGGTTTCCCACTGCGCGATGAACTTCGGGCCGAGCGTGTCCCAGTGCTGCCACACGTAGATGGCGGCCCCCGCGATCACGCCGATCACGAACATCAGCGGATTCGCCAGCGCGAGCCGGCCGAGCACCATGAATGCCTGCCCGACGAGCCTGAGCGCACCGACAATCGACGTCGCGAAGCGGAGCACGTTCACCGACCCGAGCACGTTGCCGAAAACGCTCGCCAGCGTGCCCACGACCGTGAGTACGCCGCCCAGCCCTGCGAAAGCCGTGGCGAGGATGCGGGTGGCCGTGCCGTGTTCGCGCACGAACTTCACGATCTTCTCGAGTACGGTGGCGGTGACGTCCAGTGCCGCGTTGTACATCGGCGTGATCTTCTCGCCGATCTCGAGCTTCAGGTCGCGCAAATGCGCGAGGACGATGAGCTCGCGACCCGCGGTCGAATCCGCGGCTTTCGCCCGCATGCCGGTGATGCCGTCGGCGGCGGCGCTCTGCCGCTCGGTGTCGTGGATCTGCTCGCGCTGGTCGTACATCGTCGTGAGCAGGTTCCCCGCGGCCTTGTCGGGGAACAGTTTCGCCAGCTCGGCCTTGACCTTGTCGGGGCTCGTGATCCCCTTGGCGGCGAGCTTCGGCAGCAGCACCTTTTCGAGCCACTCGAACGGCGACGCCTGCAGCATGGCGCTGCCCGTCAGCGCGCCAGGCTTGAGCCCGGTGATCGCGCCGTTCGTCTTGTGCTGGACCAGCTTCGGATCGACCAGGCCGAGCGCCATCATCCGCTGCGCGGCGGCCCCGGCCGCCTTGCCCTGGAGCGTGCTGCCGTTCAACGCCGCGAGGCCTGCACCGGCCGACTTTCCGCCCAGCTTCTCGATGATCGGCTGCATCTGGTAATAGAACGCGTCGATGCGCAACTTCTTGGCCGCAGCGCCACCCGATTCGGCAAAATTGTTCCACTCGTCGCTGCTGACCTTGCCGCCGGTCGCCGTCTGCATCTTCTGCACGATGTTCGCTTCGGCGAGGACCGCCGCGTCATCCTTCGTGCCGCTGCGCAGGTCGATCACCTTCACCATGCCCATGAACTGGTCGACGTTCTTCTTCGCGTCTTCCTTGCCGAACAGCGCCTCGTTCGCGAATTTCATGGCCTCGAGCACCGGCATGGCGACCCGTGCGCGTTGCTCGTCGCCGCCCACCGCCGACAGCGACTCGCGCATCAGGTTCAGGTTGTCGATGGTCGACAGGCCATAGGCCTGCTGCGCGCGCGCGAACTTCACCGCATCGGCCGACGCACCCGCCGCGCGCATGCGCAGCGTTTCGCTCTCGGCCTGCTTCGCGGCGTTGAGCGGCTCGGACAGCATGCCGAGCATATCCTTGCCGACGCCTTTGACGGCCTTGCCGCGTTCCGCCCACTTCTCGCCGGTGCCGCGCAGCGCGTCGATCCTGGCACGCCGGGCGTCGGCTTGCTGCTGGCGCTGGGCGTCGTACCCGCGTACCCCCGCGTCGATCATCGACGCACGCGACGCCATCGTCGCGCGCAGGTTGCGCTCGTCCCGCGACAGGTTGCGCGTGTCGATGCCCGCGCCGGCGAGCTGGGTGCGCATGGCTTGTACACGGCCGGCCTGGTAGTGGTGCGCGGACGCCAGGTTCTCGGCCGCGCGTTGCGCCTTGTTGAAGTTGCTGATCATCTGTTGCGACGGCGAGCGGGTCGCGCGCAGCGACTGGGCGAGTGTGTCGACGCGCGCGCGTGCCGCCGAGAGATCCGATGCCGTATTGGCGAGGCCCTTGCGCATCTCGCGAAACTCGCCGATGCGCTTCTGCGTCTTCGCCATGTCATCCAGCTCGCGGCGGGTGGCCCGCAGCGAGTCGGCCAGCCCCTTGTTGCCGGTCAGCATCATTTGCAGGGGCTTTGTCATGTTGTCGACCATGTCGAACATGACGCGCAGTTTCGTGGTGTTGTCCATCGTCGATCGTTTCGCTCATTGGGCGCCGGCGCGTACTCGTGCGCGCTCGCGCCAGTCCATCAGCTCGGCCAGGCTGAAGGCACCCATCACGGGCGGTGTCCAGCCGAACACCGTCGCGATGTCTGCCATCGGGTCTTCTACGCGGTCTGGGAGGCCAGTCGGGATTTCACGGCCTTCGGCATCAAAAAACCGGCGAAGATGCCTCCCAGCTGCACGAGGTCGGCGGGGTCGATGCCGGCGACGTCGGCTTCGGTCAGCATCGGCGAGCTGATGCGCGGCAGTACTTTCGACAGCGCGACGACGTCGAGGCTGACGAGGTCGGACAGCGATACGCCGCGCAGCTCGCCCGATTTCGGCTTGCGCAGCGTGATCGACGTGATCGTCTGGTTGCCGCGCACGAGCGGTGTGTCGAGCGTGTGGGTGGCCGGATCGTCCTGGTCGGGCGCTGCGATCGCGGTGACGGTGGACGCATCGGCCTGCGAGTCGTTCGCGGCCGGGTCGGATTGCATCGGATTCATGGTGGTCCTGTCGGTGATCTGTCGGGGGGGAAGTGCGGGGGCAGGCCCGGCCGGCGTAACCGGCCGGGCGGCGGATTACAGGCCGATCGCGTTGCGCAGCGCCGCGAACAGGTCGTTGCCGTTGACCTTCTCGATCATGTTGACGAAGTCGATCTCGATCACGTCCTGGCCGTTCACGGACAGCTTGTAGTAGCTGGCGACGGTCGTGACCTTGAACGCGGTGTCTTCCTTCGACTTCGCGGTGCCCGGGTCGATTTCGCTGTGGCGGCCGCGGATGACGATCTCGATTGCGTCGACGTTGGTCGAATCCTCGGACTGGTAGCCGCCGGCGAAGCGCAGCAGCACGCCGTCGTGCTTCGTGATCGCGTATTGGCCGAGCACGGAGCGCATGAAGCCGCCGCAGGTCCATTCGAGCTGGATCCCTTCCTGCCCGAAGTCGACCTTGATCGGGCCGCTCATGCCGCCGCCCTGGTAGTCCTCCATCTTGCGCGTGAGCTTCGGCAGCGTGACTTCGACAACCTGGCCGACGAAGTTCTCGCCGTTCTGGAACAGGTTGAATCCCTTGAGTTTGCGAGGCATACCCATCGTGTTTGACTCCTGGTGAGGCCGGTCGTTACGCGCTGACGCGCGCGGCGAAATCGGCGAGGTAACGGTCGGTGATGCGCTGGCGCAGCATCAGGTTTTCGAGCGGCGGAACCGGCGTGTATTCGTAGTCGAGATACGCCTTGCCGGACTTCAGCACATCGGTCGTGTTCGGCTCCGGGTCGTACCAGGCCGAGCCGCCGATCAGGTAGCCCTGCGAGATCCATTCGCGGAACTTGGCGTTGATGGTCTCGATGATGTCGCGCGGCAGCGACGGGTTGAGCGGGCCGTCGATGATGGCCATCTGCGCTTCGGCGATCGAATCGGCGATGACCTGCGCGGTGCGCGTGTAGTTCTCGAACGCGAACAGCGGATCGTCCGAGCACGTGCGCGAACCCCAGAAGCGGAAGCCGTTGCGGTTCACGAGCGTCGTCACGTCCTGCTCGTTGAGGAAGCCCGCGTCCGTCGCCGGATCCTGCAGGTCCCACGACACGTCGGCACTGATGCCCGTGACGCCGTTCACGCCGACGTTCGACAGCGTCTTGTGCCAGCCCGTGTCGTTGTCGATTTTCGCGCGCAGGCCGGCCGCATACGCGGTGGCCGGCACGACGATGGTCTTGTTGGTCGTGTCGTCCCACGCGAGGAAGTCCGGCCAGACGACCATCAGTTCGCGCTGGCTGAACTGCTTGCGATAGGCGACGGCTTCTTCCTTCGTCTTGCAGCCGTTGGCCGACACGTATGCGAATGCGCGCAGCGACTGCGCGATCGACGCGAGCGCTGCGGCGACGGGTTGCGTGTCGAGGCCCGGCGTCGCGAGGATGCGCGGCTTCACGCCGAAGCGCGCCTGTGCGCCGAGCAGCGCCTTCATGCCGGTGTACTTGCCGTCGGCCGTGACGGTGCCGATCACGTTGGTTGCCGTCTCGGCGGCGTCCTTGCCTTCGGCGACGCGCACGACGATCGTGACGGGCTTGGTCTGCCGGCCGATCGCATCGAGCGTGCGGCGCAGCGTGCCTTTGGTGCCGGCCTTGCCGAGCGCGGCAACGACGTTGGTCAGCAGGACGGGCGTGTCGAGCGGGAATGCGGTGGCGTCGGCGTCGGATGCGGTGCAGACGATGCCGACGACGGCCGTCGACACGGTGCGGATCGGGCGCGAGCCCTCGTTGATTTCGATGACGCGTACGCCGTGGTGATAATCCTGCGGCATGGTGTGTGGCTCCTGTGTGTGCAGATCAGATGAAAGAGAACGGGAGAAATCCCGTGCGGATCAGGCCGCGGGGTCCGCGACCGGAGCTGCAGGTGCGCTTGGCTCGTTGGGCTGGGGTTGCGGGTCCGGCTGCGGCGTCGGCTGCGGCACCGGCGTCGGTTCGGGCTGCGGAGGCGGTACATACGGCGCCGGGGTAGCCGGCCACGTCACCGAATCGGGGAACGTGTCGGCCTGGATGACCGAAACGAGTGCCATCTGGTAGGCCGACCAGGCCTTGAAGTAGTAGATGCCTTCGTCATCGAGCAGGCCCGCTGCGTAGGCGTCGGCCTTGCCGGCGTTGGCCTTGCGTGCGGCTTCCAGCCGGCGCTCGAACTCGGCCATCGCGGCGTCGCGTTTTTCGCGCTCGAGCAGCTCGGCCGGGATCGCCCATGCGCCGTTGATCCATGCGTGGCGCGGAGACGGTTGCGATTCGGTCGTGAGGCCGAGTTCGTCGGGTGTCTTGCCGGCGGTCGCGATTTCGACGGCTTCGCCCGTATCGGTGCGATAGCAGATACGGCCACGGAAGTCCGGCAACAGCGTCCACGTGCCATCGCGGTAGAACGGCCAGGTCGTCGGCGTGCGCGCGGGCGGCTCGTCGAACGTTGCCCATGACGGCACGAGCCAGCGTTCGGGGTTGCGCGGATCGGCGTCGGGTTGGCTGCTGCTCAGGTATTCGCCGGTCGACTGGTTGTAGTGGTGAATCAACATAGGTTGGAGTCCGAGAGTTAGTAAGCGCGGATCATCGCGAGCAGCGCGATATTGCGCGGCCGTGCTTCGTTCCCGCCGTCCGCGTTGACGGTGATGGCGTGGCTGTGATTGCCGGCACCGCCGATGCCGACGCTGTGGTCGTGAGTGCCGGCGCCTTCGGTGTTGAATTCGTGGCCGTGGTCGCCGACCCCGACGATGTCCTGGGAGTCGCCGGCACCGACTGCTTGTTCCGACCCGCTGCCTGCCTGATCGGAACCGGTCAATGAACCGCCGTAGGGCGGACGCAGCAGACGGCTGAATGCGCCATTGTTGTGGTTGTGTCCACCCGCTCCGCCGGTCCAGCCATGGTGACCGTGCCAGCCCCGTGCATCGGTCCACGCGGAGTGCACGTGGTCGCCGACTGCGGCCGCGCTCGCGCCGTGCGTGTGCGATCGGTTCTGGGCGCCTTGATACGAACCGATGGCGCGTTGCGCGTCGATGTCGTCGCGACCGTCTGCCCAGCAGCGGATGAATTCGCCGCGCAGCTCCGGAAGGCGGAACGTCGTCGAACCGTCACCCAACGAGAAACAACCCCACCGCTCGTTGCGCCATTCATCGTCGGAGACGAGCGTGCCGCTGGCCTGTGCATAGGCCCAAAGCGCGGGGTAGTCAGCGCGATTGACGAGCACGCCGTTCGCTTTCAGGAACCCGGCGCGCGGCAGCGTGCGCGGTTCGAATACGATCTGTCCGACCGTCGCCGTCGAGAGGGCGGCCAGTACCCATTCGGTCGTGGCGAGCGCCTTCGAACGATCGCCCGGTGCGGGTGTCGGGCCTTGCACGGGTGTCTGGAAGACCGTTCCGCCCGGCGTGAACGAAACCTGCGGAATCCCGTTGCAGGTCACGCCGAACGAACCGTCGTTGATGTGGTACAGGCCGGTGTCCGGCGCGCCGTCGTTGATGAACGTGAGGGACGGTACTTTCGCGCTGCCTTCGGACAGGAACAGCCGCTTGCCCGGATCGAACCAGAGATCGCCCGACATCGTGCCGCCCTTCGTGCGGTCGAGCGGTGTGAGGTTGCCCAAGTGCCACACGGGGTTACCGTCAATGCGGAAAGTGCGATCGGCGATGTAATACTGGAATGCGCCCTTTGTCGGCGTCCACCAGCCATAGCCATCGTTGTTCGAATAGAGGAAGCCATCGACAGGGCCGACACGAATCGAACCTTGAGCCTGACTGGTACCAACCGAAAGCTCGCCGCGGACGTTTGCGTTGCCGCCGATCGTCGTACCGGCGCCTTGGCCGTCGATCGTGACGAGACCGGTCGCGAGATTCCATGCGAACGGGCGGAAATCGTTCCACTGCCCTTCCGGGTTGCCCTTGTTCGTCGACAGCAGATACATGTTCGTGCCGTCGTTGCGCAGGAAGGCGCCGTAGTCGTTGGAGATCGCGCGGAAATGCGCACCGTTGACGTCCATTTCACGGGAGGTCAACCCGCCCTTGAACGTGGCGTTTCCTCCGACCTGGATCACGTTACGGCCGTCGTCGCCGATGTCGCCGACGGTCAGGCGCTTGGTTACGCTCACGGTTCCCGTGTCGCGTCGAATGAACAGGCGGCGCGTTTGGTTGCCGCTGTCGTCAAACGAATTGATGCCGAAGTGGGAACCAGCATTGCCGACGCCCTCCACCGAATCTTCTTTGTACACCGTCCAGCGCACTTTTGAGGAATCCGGATTGGTGAGGAACAGGGTCGCGTAGCCCGTGCCAGAACCCGCGGCCTGAATCGATGATGCCGTGGAATAGAGCGTTCCCGACGCCTTGGCGTTGCCTGCGACCTGTAGCGTCGAGTTGCCGTCGTCCACGCCGCCATTACCGACCAGCACCCGGCCGCCGTACGTGACGCGCACGGCGCGTGCCTGGTTCGCGTCGGTCTGGGGGTCATTGCCGGTCTTGTTGATCCAGAGGTCGAGGTACTCGCGCCCCCACGCGCCATTGTCGAAGCCCGCCCGCATCGTCGCGATCAGGCGCGTCCCGGTATCGGCGTTGTTGCCGCCGAACGTGCCGTGCAGGCGCACGCGGCTTTCGCGGCCGGTCTGGCCCGACGGCGGGCGTATCGAGACGTGCGCCGTATCCGGACCCGCATCGAATTCGGTGACGACCGGGCCGGTGAATCTTGCCCCGGTCAATGCCGCGTATCGCGACGCGGCGGTTTTCGGCGTCACTGCGCGCGTATCGTCCGCACCGGCGTTCACTTCCGCCTGCGTCGCCAGCTCGACCACGCCTTGCCGTTCCGTGGTCGCCGGTGGATTCAGGAACGACGCGTCGCCGAACACGAGTTTCGTCGCGTCGATCGCCGTGAACTGCATGTCGGACGACAGCAGCAGCAACGCGGCCGGCGACTTCTCCATGATCGGCGTCGTCTGGCCATACGCGGCCAGCAGCACGCCGTTCTCGAGGTAGAGGCCGAACCCATAGAGCGAGTACTGGTCTGTCGAGTCGTCCTTCAGCGTCGTGTGAATCGTGTCCGGCGCGACGTTGGCGCCGCCGAAGGACTTGATCCGCTTCAGCTCGTTCGGCAGCTTCGCGAGCCCCTTGTCGGCGACGAACGGCGCGTTCGCCAGGCCGATTTCCACGACCTGGTGGGCATTCGTGCCGCCGTTGCCGGCGGCGACGAGTGCGGCACGGCCGGTGTCGGTGATGATGATCTGGGTTGCCATGTGCGATCAGTAGTCGGTGAGGTTCAGGCGGCGATAGGCCGCCACGCGCGCGGCGGCGCCGACCGGTTGTCGGCCCCGCATCTCGAAGCCCTGCGTGAACGTGTAGTGCGCCCGTACCGGCTTGGTCCGGTCGATTTCCGCGAGGATGTCGGCGACGTATTCGGCGGTCGGCGGTTTGCCCTCCTGGCCGCTGACTGTCATCACGAGGTCGAACGTGCCGGGCCGGCCCGGCGGGCGCTGCTCGAACCATTCACGCAGGACGATGTTTCCGCCGAAGGCCGCGACGACTTCGCGCACCGCGGCGGCGGTGCCCTTGCGGCGGGCGATCGGAATCGCCTGGCTGACCCGTGCGCGCTTCACGTACTCGGGCCAGTAGTCCTTCCAGGCATCGACGCCGAGGTGCCACGCGAGCCACGGCAGCAGGTCGGACCGGATCGCGTCCGGATTCATCAGCGTCGCGAGCGGCGTCGGCACGTCGTCGATACGCGCGTTCGTCGCGGCGAGCCGGCGTTCGAGCCGCGTCGCGTTCGGCGGGAGGACGTCAGTCATTGCTGTACACCCCGCCGTCGATCAGCTCGATCCCGGTGCAGTAGGGCGCCTGCTGCTTGGTCGCCGGCAGGCCGGCGAGCGGACTCTCAAGGATCACCTTCTGCACGCCGGCCGCGCGGGCGGCCGCGTAGATCCCGTCGAGCGTGACTTCCATCCCGAGGCGGTGCATGGATTCGGTGTATTTCTTCATCGCGCGGTTGGCTTCCGCGAGCGCCACCGCGCGATCCGGGCCGGCAAAGAACACGAGCCGCGCGCGCACCTGGTAGCGCAGGATTTCCGCGCCGCGCACCGTGACCTGGTCGGTCAGTGGCCGCACGTCGTCGGCCTGCAGCGCGGCCGCCACCGCGGCGATCAGCGCCGGGTCCGCCGTGCCGTCACCATCGCGCGCCAGCACCGAGACGAGGACTTCGCACGGGGCCGGGCTGACCGCCGACGCGTCAAGCACACGGCCGTCCGCGTTGCGTGCGTGCGAAACGTACGCGCCTTCGGGGCCGGCGACGGACAGGCTCTGCGGCGCGAGCTGCGTGCGGGCACGCAGGTCGGTATCGCTTTCCATGACCGCCGCGATGTTGTGTTCCGGATCGGCGGGCGTGATCGTCAGGCGCCGGATGCCGAACAGCGCGGCGAGATGGTCGAGATCCGTGCCGACCGCGTAGGCGAGCATCACGGCGCGCGCGGCGTCGTTCACGCGCTGCCGCAGTACGATCTCGCGATACGCGCTTTCCTGCAGCAGCTTCACGACTGGCTCCGATTCGAGCGCGAGCGTCGCGGCGATCTCGGCCTGTTCGCCGGCCGGGTAGAGCGACACGAACCGTGCCTTGCGCGCGGCAAGCAGGGCTTCGTAGTCGATCGTTTCGACGATGTCGGGCGACGGCAGCTGCGAGAGGTCGATCGGCGTCACGCTCATGCGGGGCTCCCGTTCGTCATCGGCACGCGGGTCGACACGGCCGTGCCGTTCTCGCCGGTCCAGCCCTCTATGTCGAGATAGACCGACCCGGCTGCCGCATTCGCGTCGTCCGCCGCGAGCACGACGCGGGTGAGCGTCAGGCGCGGCTCCCAGCGCATGAGCGCCGTCGCGACGGCCGCGTACAGCCGTGTGCGCACGGTGCCGTTGCCGGGTGCGTCGATCAGGTCGGGCAGCTCGGAGCCGAACGTGCGGCGTTTCACGCACGTCGCGAGCGGCGTCGTCACGATCCTGCCGATCGACTGGTAGAAGTGGTCCAGGCCCGAGATCGAGCGGCCGGTGTTCGCGTTCATGCCTTTCATTGCGGTGCGCTCACGAGTTGTCCATCGCCTTGTTCGCGATGCGTGTGATGCGGGAGGCTGATGCCCTGGGATTTCACTTCGCGGGTGAAGGTGGCCGCGCCGTCGATCTGCATCGTGGCGCCGCCGCCGGCACCGCCGCTGCCGGTCATGCCGGATTCGAAGGCGAACGGACCCTTGACCGTCATCGCGCCGGTGCAGGTCGTCTGCGGCGCGTCGAACGTGATGCGCCCGGCCTTCACGGTGGCGTCGCGGGTTTGCACGACGACCGATCCCGGCGCGACGACGCGCACGGTCGCGCCGGCGGGCAGCTCGGCCGTGAGCGCATGCGCGGCGTGGTCGTACGTGATGCTCGCGCCGTCGGGGTAGACGCGTGCGTGGGTGTCCGGGCTCGACGCCGGGGCCGGCGCGGCATTCGAATAGACGCCGCGCAGCGCGATGCCCTGCGCCGGATCGCCCATCGGGCAGAGCAGCACGACCTGTTCGCCCGGCGTCGGCGGCAGCCAGTCGCGCGTGCCGCCGGCGGTACCGGCGACCCACGGAATCCAGTTGGTCTGCAGGCCGCTGCCGTCGGAGTCGGCGTCGCCGACCGAGACGCGGCACAACGCGGCTGCATGGTCGACCGCGAGGATCGTTCCCTTGCGCACCGCGTTGCGTGCCTGCCGTTGAATTTCATTTGCGTCCATGCAGCCATGGTGACGGCCGGGCAGCCAGGGCGCGAGCGATGGCCTGTGTCGTCGCAGCGAGGACAGCGCGCGCCGGATGCCGGCGCGAAGGCGCGCGTCGAGAATCGCAACACCGGTCGGCGCGAGGATGGCGTCGTGCGCCTGGGCGATGTTGTCGCGAGGCTGGAATGCGTGAGCGGATCGACGCCGGAAGGGACGGCGACAGGGGCGGAGTGCAGCGGATCGCGTGGCGGTGAAAGGCAGACGGGTGTGTGGCGGCGGGAAGCCGCATGGACAGAGCACCGGTGCAGCGGCGCACGGAGGTGCCGCCACGGACGACGCCGTCGACGCTGGCTGATTCGACGGCAATGCGCGAGCGGGCGATTAGCGTTGCGATCGCGGCATGCGGATTCGCCACGGCGGGCGAAACGAGGTGGGTGAAACGAGGTGGCCGGCTACGACGCGCAGCCGTTGCAGGGACGATTGAATGCTGCAGAAAACCGCGCACGCGCGGCGCATGGCGATCGCTCGACCGCACGCGGCTCCGATGCCGTGTGCGGGAAGGCGGGCTTACCTCATCTGCGGCAGCGCGACCCAGGTCAGCGTGTTGGCCGGATCGACCTGCGTGTCGTCGACATGGGAGATCACGTGCCGGCCATCGGGCCCGGTCGTGACGGCGACGCTTTCCGTCAGCGCCAGCCGGATCGAAAGGTCGACTGCCGCCTGTTCGCGAATGCCGACCTCGAAGGTGATGCCGCTCGCGCGCGCGGCAGGGTTCGTCACGAGATCCGGCTGGTTCGCGCGCGCCCATTCGACCAGCGCGACGAACACGGGATCCGTGTCGCCGGAGAAATTCGTCGCGAGCACGTGGGCCGTGTACCGGTATTCGAACGACGGCGTCAGCGAGCCGGTCGTCGCAATCGACCCTTGCTCGACGAGCACGGTCAGCGCGCCCGGTTCGGTCCCGAGCGACGGGATCGCGGCGACGAGCGCCCGCCGCAGGCTGTCCGGCTTAATCATGTGGATGCGCTTCGTGGTTGGTTGCGGGCGAGCCGGCCTGGCACGCCGCGATCATGTCGACTTGCGCTGCGCAGGTCGCCCAGGCAGCCTTCGCGAGCGTGAGCGCGGCATCGAGCTCACCGTTGGTGCGGGGCGCGAGCATCGGCAGCGTGCACGGGCTCACCGTCTGGCACGTATTTGACGTAAGCGTCGGCGCCGGTGAGAGCGGGATTGGCTTGCAGGCGGACAACGTCGTCAGGCAGACGAGTGCCAGCCCAGGCGCGAAGCGTGGCGTTTTCATCGGTCAATCTCCGGTTTTCAAGTCGAGTGGCGTCGAGCTTCGATGCGATCGCGACCTGCGAACGGTCGAGCCGGGCCTGCTGTCGTGCGCGTTCGGCGGCGTCCTGCCGCATGCGCGAAATGATGTCGTCGCGCCCGGCAAGCGCTTGTCGTGTATCGACGAGTTGCTGCCGCGTGGAGCCGAGGTCGGCGCGCAGCGCATGCAGGTACAGCGCCGCGGCGGCGCACGCGGCAAGCGCGGCGACGCAGACGGCGAATTTCGCGGCGAGCCCGTTCATGCGGCGTTCGTGGCGCCGGGCGTTGCGGATCCGCTCGGCGTCGACGCGGCCGGTTGCGACGCATAGCGGTCGTAGGCGCGCGCGAGCTTGACGTCGTAGAGGTTTGCCGCGTAGTCGGGGCCGTTGTACGCGCGTGCGAATGCGGCCCACTGGCGGGCGCCGAGCGCGCGGCGCAGCGCGTTGTCGGCCGCGATATAACGGACGAATGCGTCGAGGTGCTGGGCTTCGCCGCTTTCCATGCACGCGACGAATTCGTCGATGCCGGCATAGCCGAGGCGTTCCCAGTGATAGCCCATCACCTGGAACGCGCCCCAGCTCGCGGATTCCCATGCGGCCCCTGCATCGATCGACTCGGCCATCGCGAGGCGCGTGTATTCCGCGGTGCTGCCGCGATAGCCGCCGCGTGTGCGCGACACGATGTCCGGCTGCCGCGCCGCGAACGGCTCGGGATCGATGCCGCGTGCCTGCAGCCGCTTCCAGAACACGTGGCGTTCGAACAGGATCACGGGCCGGCCGTCGGGCAGGAACCCGGCGCCGCGCGATTCGACTTCGTTGACCGCGCGAATGCACGCGAGCGGCACGTCGAGCGTGCATGCAGCGCGTTCGAGATCGGCGAGCGCGAGGTGTTTCGGGTCGCGCTGGCCGGTGGCCAGCGCGGCACAGGTCTTCGGGCCGGCAATGCCGTCGTCGACGAGGCCGGTGTTCCGTTGCAGCGCGACGACGGCGGCTTCGGTCGCCGCGTCATAGAGGTGCGTGACCTGCACCGGATAGCCGGCGCGGATCAGCCGGCGTTGCAGCAGGCCGACGTCGTCGCCGTGGTCGCCGAGGCGGCGGGTCTTCATGATTCATTCACTCCTGAGCAGGCGTGCGACGTTGCCGCGTGTGCCGCAGACGGACATCGCCAGCAGGACGGCGGTGGCCGCTTCGAAGAAGCCGATGGATCCGGCATGCAGCAGCAATTCGATCGATGCGCCGCCGGCGACTGCCACGACGACCCAGGCGAACCAGGACGCGCGATGCCGGTGCCGCGCGCCGTTACGCCGGTAGGTGAGCACGCGCACGAGCACGGCGACGTGCGCGCAGAGCGCGATCAGCACGAGCGGGAGTGGCATGTCATCCCCCCTTGCGGAACAGCGCGAGCAGGTCCAGCGTCTTGACCCGTTCGATGAGTTGCAGCGTGACGGCGATGACGAGCGCGGCCGCGAAGAACGCGGCGACGCCCGTCGAATGAATCGGGGTGGCGCCGACGATTTCCGGTGCGGCGAGATAGCCCATTACGAGCGAGATCAGCAGGTAGGCGGCGCGCCGTGCAATGCCGATCTCCTTCGAGGTGACGACCACGAGCGCGGCGCCCGTGAACGCGCCGATCAGCGCGTTGCCGTCGATGCCGGGCGCGAGCCCGGCGACGCCGATCGCGGCGGACAGCATCGCGGCGGTGGTGAGGTTCGGTTCGGCCATGCAGGCGATTCCAGGGTCAGTCAAACAGTTGCAGCAACGGCCGTGCGCGCGTGGCGGTGTCGAGCGGCGGCAAATGGACGGGCGTGTCGGCCGGCAGCACGACACCGAGGCTGGCGAGTCCGGTGTTGGCTTCGAGCACGGTTTCGACGGTGCCGTCCGTGCGGCCGTAATGGCGCCAGCACAGCGCGTCGACCGTGTCGCCCTGCAAGGTGCGCACGATCATGGCCGGCGCTCCCGATGCGGGAGAGCGACGCAGTCGCCGGCCGGCGGGTGGTGGAGGCATGTCGATGTCGTGCTGCTTGCCATGGCGAGGTCCCGGGCGGTGAGGCAGTGAAGATGGTTCCCATGGTCTAGCTTCGCCGGACGGGCTTCAACGACGCGCATGCGTGGCCTGCGTGGAGACGCAGCGCGGCGCGTGTCGCGACGCGCATCGCGCCTTACGCT
Organism: Burkholderia lata; assembly: GCF_902499335.1. GTDB lineage: Bacteria > Pseudomonadota > Gammaproteobacteria > Burkholderiales > Burkholderiaceae > Burkholderia > Burkholderia lata_B. The sequence continues at coordinate 175,743 of NZ_CABVQK010000012.1, forward strand.
TTCCGGGCTGGTGCTTGATGATGACGGGCGCGCACGGCGTGGGCCGTGCAGCCGGATTGCAGCCTGCGCGAGCCGGGGCGGCCTTGATCGATCTTGTGCAGCCTTGGTTTTGCGCTGTGCGAGGCGCGCTGGGCCTTGCCGGGCAAGGGCGGGGCGAACGTAGGTAAAACTCCGAAGGCAGGGGTTGCTGGTTCGATCCCAGCCTGAGCGGTCGCCGCCGCTTGGCGATTCGGAGCAGACGTGCCGGTGCCTTCGTCGTTGTGCGAGAATCGCCCGCAACGACAACTCCAAGCGTCGATCGCGGCGGCCGTCCGCGCATCGCGCCGACTCCCGATGGCTGCCATCCCGTCTACCTCGACCGCAGTCGATGCCCGTGCGCTGACCGATGCGCAGCAGGCGCTGCTCGCGCGTCTGCACGTGTATTCCCCTGACGATCCGAGCGCGCCGCTGCCGTACAGCCGGCGCCTTGCCGAAGCCGAAGGCTGGCCGCATGCGCATGCGCTGGCGGTGATCGACGAATACAAGCGCTTCGCGTTTCTCGCGCAGGCAGCCGGACACCCGGTCACGCCGTCGGTCGCGGTCGATGCCGCGTGGCATTTCCATCTGCAGTACACGCTCGAATACTGGGACGTCTTCTGCGCCGGCGTGCTGCGCGCGCGGCTGCATCACATGCCCGGCACGGGCGCGCCGGACGAGGCCGCCGTGTACGCGCAGCGTTACCGCGACACGCTGGACAGCTATCGCCGGCTGTTCGGCTGCGAGCCGCCCGAGTCGATCTGGCCGTCGCCCGCCGGCCTGCGTGACGCATCCGGATCGCCGCAGCCGGAACCTTCAGCCGCGAGCGCGGCAGGGAATGCGGATTCGCCGGCCGCCCCGCCCGCAGGCAGGACCTGGCGCGACCGGTTGCCGAAACTCGCGTGGCCGGCGGCCGCCGCAAGCGTCGCCGCGACCTGCGCATCGGCGCAGGACTTCAACGTGCTGAACTACACGGGGCCGCAATTTCTCGCGTTCTATGTGCCGGCATGCGTCGTCGCGTTGTTGCTGATCGTGGTGCTTCAGGGTATCGAGTTCCGGCGCCGCCGCTGGGGCGGGCGCACGCGCAAGGCATCGGCCGACCTGAGCACCGACGAAGTCGCCTATCTCACCGGCGGCGAAGCACGGGTCGCCCAGGTCGTGACGATGTCGCTTGCGCATGCGGGCGCGGTCGACCTGTGGACGGTCCCCGGACAGGGCGGCTACGTGCAGATCGCCGACCTGGATCGCGCGGGCCGCCATGACGACCACTGCGCGTGGCTCAAGGAGCGGCCGTCCGGCACCGTGCGTTACGACGTGTTTCGCGAGCGGCTCGCCGGGTATGCGCAGGAGGTCGTCGACGGGATGCGCGCGCAGGGCTGGCTCTGGGCGTCCGGCGAGATGCGCGCGTCGCGTCTGGCCGCGCGCGCGATCGTGCTGCTCGTGCTGGGCACGGGTGCCGCGAAACTCGCGGTCGGCCTGAGCCGCGGGCGGCCCGTGCTGCTGCTCGCCGTCTGCATGGCGGTGTTCGCGGTCGCGTACCGGCTCGTCGCGCGGCGGCTGACCGGCTTCGGGCGGGGCGGCGCGACGGCCGCCGGGCGGGCCGCGCTGCTCGCGCGCCGGATTGCGCACGATCCGCGGGCCGCGCGAAACCCGCAACCCACGCCCGATACGCAGGCAGCGCAACAGACGCAGGATCGCGAACGAGGCGATCCGGACCCGTTGCTGTGGACTGCGGCGCTGTTCGGCACGGCCGCGCTGGCCGGCACCGCATGGTCGGTGTATTCGCAAACCGTGCAGACCGCGTCGCGGATCTCGACGCTCGCCGCCGCGAAAGCGGGCAGCGGCAGTGCGTTCGATGCGTCGGACAGCAGTGACTCGTCGTCGAGCTGCAGTTCGTCGAGTTCGTGCAGTTCCAGCTCGTGCAGTTCGAGCAGCTGCGGCGGGTGTTCGTCGAGTAATTGAGCACGGGCGGCAGGGCGCAGGCGAGGGAGGGCGGCCGCGCGCCGCCAGTGGTGACTGGTAGCAACGCGCCGCCAGTGCGCTGCTGACGGAACGCATCGGCCGGACCGACGCGGCGACGCTGCCGATGCCTGAGCGTCGCGATGAAAAATCGGGCGCGACCACTCGGGTGCCGAATGATTCCTGCGCCAACCGTCGGCCCTGACGGCAAGTCCACATCGGCACCGGGCATATCCAGGCCGGCGGACGCGACACCGGCCCCCAACCCCGGCCCCCAACCCCATCACCGGAACAGAAGCCAGAACGCCGTTCTTCTCCGTGGCCGGTCGCCGTCGCGGGCTTTCTATACTGCATCGTCCATGCTCGCGGCCGATGTGCCGCGACGTTTTCCACCGCTGTACCGAGCGGCCCGGCATCGAGCCGCCGTACCGGCACACTTGCGACCGCGAATGAACGTTACGACCTCCGACGATTGTATTGGCGTGCTGTCCGACCATTTGTGGGCGAAGCATTTCATCGTGCTCGGCTACCGGGATGGGGCCTTTTCGGCGATTCCGAACAATTTTTTCCGCAACTGGGTCGATGAGGAAGCGCCGGTCGGTACGTTTCATATCGGCCGGTGCTCGTCGATCGGTGTGGGCTCGATCGCAAAGTACGACGTGGGCGATCAGAAGCTCGTGATCGGCAAGCACGTGGCCGGCGGACTGCGCCTGCGATTCCTGTTGAACGGTCAGCATGAGATGCGCACGATTTCGACGAGCATGTTCAGCCTCTACGGTAACGGCCTCGCCCATGCGCCGATGCCGCAATACTCGGACACCGTGATCCACAACGACGTCTGGATCGGCGATGAAGCCATGTTCCTTGGCGGCAGCCAGGTTGAGAGCGGCTGCGTGATCGGCGCGCGGGCCGTCATTCCGCCCAATTTCCGCACCGAGGCGTACGGCATTTATGCCGGCTCGCCGGCGCGTCTGGTGCGCTTCCGCTTCACGGAGAAGGTGCGCGAACGGCTGCTGCAGCTCGCGTGGTGGGACATGCCGCTCGACTGGATCAAGCAGAACAACGACGCTTTCCTGGTCGACCTCACCGCCGATGAAGGGCGTGCGCTCGACACGCTCGCGGCGCTCCAGGAAGCCAAGGATCGTGCCGTCGGTCAGTCCGGCCAACCGGCCGCCGCGTCGACGCCGACGCCCGCCTGACCGACCGTTCGCGCTGCGCGCCGCGCAGCGCCGCATGACATGACACCTGCTTTCGACGAATCCGCACCGGTTCAACACGCCGCGACGCTGTGCCAGAACGGACAGTTCGCCGATGCACTGTCGCTCGTCGCGCCGCTGTTCGACCGGCCGGCGCCGGCCATCGCTGCGTTGCACATCGCGGCCGTCTGCGCGCTCGGCCTGAACCGTCTGGTCGACGCGGAAGCCTGGTGGCGGCGCGCAATCGACACGATGCCGGCGTTCGAGCCGCCGTACGACGGCCTCGGCGCGCTGCTCGTGTCGCAAGGTCGCCTGTCCGACGCCGAGGCGCTTCTGCGCCGGCAGCTCGCGGCCGTCACGCCGTTGCGGGCGTCGCACCATCACCGGTTCGGCAAGGTGCTCGAAGCGCTCGGCCGACTCGATGAGGCCGAACAAGCGCTCGGGCAGGCGCTGCTGATCGAGCCGCAGGCGGCCGACGTGCTGACCGATCTCGGCAACCTGCTGCGCGTCCTCGGCCGGCAGGCCGAAGCGGAACTCGCGTACCGGCTCGCGATTGCCGTGCGCGCCGACTACGTGCTCGCGCACGCCAATCTCGGTGCGATCCTCGTCGACATGCAGCGGCTGCCGGAAGCGGAAGCGGCGAGCCGCCAGGCGCTCGCGCTGTGCCCGGATCATCTGGAGGCGCACTACAACCTCGGCGTCGCGCTGCAGAATCTCGATCGCCTGCCGGAAGCGGAAACGGCCTATCGCGACGCGATCCGTTGCCGCCCCGGCCAGCCGCAGCCGCACAACAACCTGGGCTGCGTGCTGCGCGCGCAGGGCCGCCACGACGAAGCGATGGCCGTCTTCGCCGATGCGCTGTCGCTCGCACCGGACATGGCCGAAGTGCACTACAACCTCGGCACCACATTTGCGTACGCCGGCCGCCATGACGATGCCGAACGGGCGTACCGCCGCGCGCTCGAGCTGCGCGAGGATTATGGCGATGCGCGTTTCGGCCTGGCGACGCTGCTGCTCGCGCTTGGCCGGTTCGACGAAGGCTGGCGGCGCTACGAATCGCGCTACGAGCAATCGGCGTTCGTGCATCGCCGGACCCGCGAGGTGTTGGCGTGTGCGCAGTGGCAAGGAGAGTCGCTCGCCGGCAAGACGCTGCTCGTCTGGCAGGAGGACGGCCTGGGCGACATGCTGCAGTTCGGCCGCTACTTTGCGGAATTTCGTGCGCGGCATGCGGCGCGCGTGGTGTTCGCATGCCAGCCCGCGCTGCATCGGCTGATGGAAACGGTCGACGGCGTCGACGCGGTGCTCGATCACGAGACCGCGACCGCACAGGCGGCGCAGTTCGATTACTGGACGAGCCTGCTGAGCGCGCCGATGCACGCGGGCACGACGCTCGACACGATTCCGCCGCCGGTGCGTCTCGCGCCCGATCCGGCCCGCGTCGCACACTGGCGTGCACGTCTCGACGCGCTGCCGGCCGGCCCGCGCGTCGGCCTCGTGTGGAAGGGCAACCCGAAGCATCACAACGATGCGCACCGCTCGCTGCCGTCGCTCGCGTTGCTGACACCGCTGTGGAGCGTGCCGGGCGTGAGTTTCGTGAGCCTGCAGAAGGGGCAGGGCGAGGACGAGGCGCGTCAGCCGCCGGGTGGCCTGCCGTTGCTGCACCTGGGCTCGGAGATCGACGATTTCGCGGATACGGCCGCGATCGTCGCGCAACTCGATCTCGTGGTGTGCGTCGATACGTCCACCGCGCATCTGGCCGCATCGCTCGGCAAGCCTTGCTGGGTGCTGCTGCCGAATCAGGATGTAGACTGGCGCTGGATGCACGACCGCGACGATTCGCCGTGGTATCCGGGCACGGTGCGGTTGTTCCGCAGAGGACGCGGCGACACCTGGATCCAGCTGGCCGAGCGCTTGCGCGAGGCGTTCGCCGCGCATTTCGCGGCCGGCCGCATGACGCCGGACGAGGCGGTGCGTACCGCCTGAAGTGACGCCGCGTGCCGCGCGCGCAGGGCGGCACGTCATACTGCGTGCGGGAAACGCGGCAATGACAACGCCGCTTCTGCTTTTCAGATCAATCGAGGCCCTCGTGGAAAACATCGTCATCGTCGGCTCGTCCGGTCACGCCAAGGTCGTGATCGACATCGTCGAACAGGCCGGCCGGTACCGGATCGCCGGGCTGATCGATTCGTTCCGGCCGCGCGGCGAGGAGACGCTCGGCTACCCGGTGCTGGGCACCGAGCAGGACCTGCCGCATCTGATCGACGCGCACGGAGTCGCCGGGCTGCTGGTTGCGATCGGCGACAACCACGCGCGCGAGCAAGTGACGGCCGATCTCGCTGCCCTCGTGCCCGGCTTGCCGTGCGTGTCGGCGGTGCATCCGGCCGCGTGCGTCGGCAACGCGTCGACGATCGGTGCGGGCACGGTCGTGATGGCCGGCGCGGTGATCAATCCGTGCTGCACGATCGGCAGCGGGTGCATCGTCAACACGAATGCCTCGCTCGACCACGACGGCGTGATGGCGGATTTCTCGAGTCTCGCGCCGGGTGTCGTCACCGGCGGCAACTGCCGGATCGGCCATGGCGCTGCGATCGGCCTCGGCGCGATGCTGCGGCATCGGATCGCGGTGGGCGAGCACAGCGTGGTCGGCGCGGGCTCGGTCGTATTGCACGACGTCGAGCCGTACACGGTCGCGTACGGCAATCCGGCCCGCCGGGTTCGCGCCCGCGCGCCCGGCGACCGTTACCTGTAGACGTCGCGGGTCAGCGCGCGATCAGCTCGACGATGCGGCGGACCATGTCGTCGGTGAGCGCCGGGTAGATCGGCAGGCACAGCACCTTGCGCGCGGCCTCGGTGGCGACGGGCAGGTTGTCGCGGTTGGCGGACGGCAGCCCGCGGTACATCGGGAATTCCGAAATCAACGGATGGAAGTAGCGGCGCGCATACACGTCGTAGTCGCGCAGCTTCTGGTACAGCCCATCGCGGTCGAGCGGATAGTCTTCGTCGACGAGGATCGCGAAATACGCGTGGTTCGCGACGGTCTGGCCGCCGAGCGGCACGCAGCGGATGCCGCGCACGTCGCTCAGCAGCGAGCGGTACAGCGTGTCGATTTCGCGGCGGCGCGCGAGTGCGCCGTCGATGTGCTGCAATTGCAGCATCCCGAAGGCGGCGTTGATCTCGCTCATTTTGCCGTTGATGCCGGGCGCGACGACCGTGACTTCGTCGACGAAACCGAAGTTCTTCAGGTGATCGATCCGTTGCTTGGTCTTCGCGTCGGGGCAGATGATCGCTCCGCCTTCGAACGTGTTGAACACCTTCGTCGCGTGGAAGCTCAGCACCGACAGATCGCCGTGGGTGAGCACGCTGCCGGTGGCGTTCTGCACGCCGAACGCATGCGCGGCGTCATAGATCACGCGCAGGTTGTAGTTGTCGGCGATCTTCTGGATGGCGTCGACGTCGCACGGATTGCCGTAGCAGTGCACGGGCATGATCGCGGTGGTCTGCGGCGTGATCGCCGCCTCGATGCGCGCGGGGTCCAGGTTGAGCGTGCCGGGCGTGACGTCGACGAATACCGGCTTGATGCCGTTCCACAGCAGCGAATGCGCGGTGGCGACGAACGAATACGGCGTCGTGATCACTTCGCCATTGATGCGCAGCGCCTGCAGCGCGGTGAGGAGCGCGAGGGTGCCGTTCGCGAACAGCGACAGGTGCGGCACGCCGAGATACTCGCACAGCGCGCGCTCGAACTGCTGGTGGAACGGTCCGCCGTTGGTCAGCGTGCGGCTCTCCCAGATCTTCTCGAGGTACGGCAGGAATTCATCGAGCGGCGGCAGGTGCGGCTGCGTGACGTAGATGCGTTCGTGCGGCAGTTGCGCGACGGACGACGCGGGCAGGCTGGCGGTCATGATGGTCTCTCTCGATCTGACGTGAGGTTCAGGCCTCTGCCGCGGCCTGTGCGGTAGCCGTGTCGTCGAACAGCGGCGTGTCGAATGCGATGGCAGGCTCACCTGCGCACCAGCGGGTCCACATCGTGCGCAGCGCCGACGACAGCCCGGCTGCGACGATAGCCGGCCGGAACGCGGCGGATTCCGCGCAGCGTGCTCGCAGGCCGGCGCGAAGCGCCCGCAGCGCGGCGGTATCGCGGCTGAGCGCGAGCGCCCTCGCGACGAAATCGTCCTCGTCCGTCGCGATGTACGCGTCGAGCCCGACGTGCTGCAGCCAGCCCGCGCTCCCGCGCCCGGCCATCGTCGCGCCGGGGATCGTCACGGTCGGCACGCCCATCCACAGCGCATTCAGCGTAGTCGTCGAACCGGTGTACGGGAACGCGTCGAGACAGAGGTCGACGCCGTGATGCTGCTGCATGTAGACGGGGATGTTCGAGCGCCGGTGGAACGTCAGGCGGCCGGCATCGATGCCGGAGTCTGCGAACCATTCGGTCAGCGTCTGCTGGTCACCGTTGCTGCCGATCGCGCCGAGCGCCATGCGCGCGGTCGGATCCGCGTGCAGCACGCGCGCCCAGACCTCGATCACGTGCGGGCTCAGCTTGTTCAGGCGGTTGAAGCTGGCGTACGTCGTATAACCGTTGTGCAGCGCCGGCAGCACGTTGACGGGCGGGCAGTTCGGCGGCGGCATGAACGGTGCGATCGCGGGCAGCCGCACGATCTGCTCGACGAACTGGTCGTCGAACGCGCCGTGCGGCGCGACGAAGCGGTCCGTCAGGTAGTAGTCCATCTGGCTGAGTCCGGTCGTGGCCGGATAGCCGATCCACGACGCTTGAACCGGCGCCGCGCGCTGCGCCAGCGCGACGAGCCGGTTGCGGCCGGTGTGGCCCGACAGGTCGATCACGATGTCGATGCCGTCGTTGCGCACGCGTTCGAGGAAGGCCTGGTCGCTCATGCTGGCGACGTTGCGCCAGGTCGTCGCATGGGCCTTGAAGCGTTCGGACGTCTGATCTTCCTCGAGATAATTGTGATAGAAGTGCATCGCAATGCCGGGATCGGCCGCGAGATGCTCGATCACGGGCACGGCGTACGAGGCGACCGCGTGGCTGAACAGGTCGCCCGACACGAAGCCGACCTGCAGCTTGCGCGCAGGGTCGCGCGGGTTCGAGAACACCGCCGCGCGCTTGCGCTTGAGGTTGTCGTAGCGTTGCCCGAACTTGCGGTGTTCCGCAACGAGCGCCTGCGGACTGAAGTCGGTGCTGTGCGCGATACAGAACAGCATGCTGCTGTGGGTGACGCTGTCGGTCGGGTTGATGTCGATCGCGCGCCTCAGCCAGCCTATTGCTTCCTGCGTTGCACCCAGTTCAAGCAGCACGAAGCCGAGCGTGCCGCATGGCGCGGCGACGCCCGGCGCGAGCTCGACCGCGCGCCGGCAGGCCGCGATCGCTTCATCCGAGCGGCGCAGCGCGAACAGCACGAGACCGCGAATCCGCATGGCCTCCGGGTGATCGGGCTGAAGCTGGAGCAGGCGATTGCACTGTTCGTCGGCTTCCGCGAGACGGTTCATCACCCGCAGCGTATCGGCGAGCAGGATGCGCACGAGCACTTCATCCGGCAGCAATTCGACCGTGCGAAAGCCGGCCTCGATCATCTCCGCGAAGCGGCCTTCCCGGTGATGCGATGCGGACAGCGCGCGCCAGCATGGGCCGTCCTCCGGGTAGTCGGCGACCAGTTGCCGCGCAAGCGCGGTGGCTTCCGCGTGCTTGTTCTTGTCGAACAGCGCCGCGTGCTTTTGCAGCAGCGTCTGATTGGGGCGACGGACAGGCTTGCCGGAGTCGCTCCGCCCGGCCGGGCCGGCCGCGGTTTCCAGGACGATCGCCGTGCCGACGCCGCTCGGGGCGACCGCTGCAGTCGCGAGCACGATGTCGGGCGACGCCAGTTGCGCGATCAGCCCGTTGAGCGCCGGGCCGTGCACGCCGCGTTGCTGCGCGATTTCGACCGCGATCCACGCGGCGGCCGTTTGCCCGCTGCGATGCAGTGCGTGAATGTAGCTGACCCAGTAGAAGCCGTTATCCGGGCTCGCGCCGATGGCGGCTTCGAAATGCGGCACCGCGTCAGCCGATTGGTCCGTATCGACCATCAGCACCGCGAGGTTGTAATGCGCATCCCCGTGCGTGGGCACCGCGTCGAGGATGGCCTCGTACAGCGCCCGGGCGTCGTCGAATGCGCCGCTGCGCTGGCGCTCGAGCGCGTTGTCCATGACGAGCGCAATGTCCTGCGCAAGCTGCTGTTCAGGCGTGAGCGCGGCGGAGGCGGGCAGTTCGGTCGAGAACATGATGAGATCTGCGGAAAGTCGGTCGATACCATTATGGGTAGCGTGCCGTCGCGCCGATGCCGCGAGATGACGGGAAAAGCCGGGTTAGTTTGGCCGATTGAACGGTCGGCCGAGGCAGGGGGGGCGGCGCGGTCGGCGGCCCCAAAAAAAACGCCCGCACGAGGCGGGCGGAGGCGAACGAGCACGCCCTCACATCAGCGTGTAGTTCTTGTTGTCAGGTTGGTGCGCGGGTGATGGCGCGGTGCCGGTCTCGCGTCAGCGGCTTGCGATGTTCTGGTACTGGCCGACGGCCTGTACACGGCCCATCGCCGCCTGGTATTCGTCGGTCAGTTCCTGCTGCGCGCGTTGCGCGTTGGCGAAGATGCGGTCGTTGCTGGTCTGCATACGGCGGATTGCGGCGATGCCGGCGGGTGGTTGAACGGCCGCGAGCATCGCGACGAGCGTCCAGCGCGCGTCGACGAGGCGCACCGCTTCGGCCCAGTCGGCCATCGCGGCCGCGTGTTCGATCGCGTCGGTGAGCGCGTCGAGCTGGGCAATCAGTTCGGTCTGTTCCATCCTGGCTCTCCTGTCCGGCTAGCGGTCAGCCCTTGTTGTTCGACATCGCGCCGGCGCTGTTCGTGCCGCCGAACAACTGCGTCAGGTACTGCGAGTTGCTGTTCATCGTCGCCATCAGCGTGTTGAGCGCGGTGAACTGCGCCTGGTACTGGCTGGTCAGTTGCGCCGCGTAGTTCGACAGGGTCGTCTGCTGCGTGGTGACGCTCTTCAGGTCGTTGTTGAGCGCCGTCGTGCGTGCGGCGATCAGCCCGTTCGTCTGCGTGTAGTTCGTGATGTCGGCCGTCAGCTGCTGGCCGATCCCGTTCGTCGAATTGAACAGCGACGCGACGCCCGTCGGGTTGCTCTGCAGCGCGGTGTTGAGCGCCGTGCTGTCGACCTGCAGCGTGCCGTCGGCCTGCAGCGTGACGCCGATCGACGCGAGGTTGACCGTCGAGCCGCTGCCTTTCACGCCGCTCGCGACGACCGATGCGAGCGCGTTGCGGATCGTGTTCAGCGTCGAGTCGCCGAGCAGCGGCCCTTGCGACGACGCGCCGGACGTGAAGCTCGACAGCGAGCCCATCGTCGTGACGAGCGTGTTGTAGAGCGTCACGAAGTTGTTGATCGTCGAAGCCTGGCTCTTCGTATCGGTGGCGACCGTCAGCGTCTGCGTCGAGCCGACCGCGGCCGAGGTCAGGTTCAGCGTGACGCCGGTGATCGCGCTCGACACGGTGTTGCTCGCGCTCGTCGCGGCGATGCCGTTGATCGTGAACGTGGCGTCCTGCGCGGCCGTGCTTTGCTTCCAGGCGGCGCCGCTGTTCGCGGACGTAAAGGTCGACTGGCCACCCGTCGTGCTGGCCGTCGACGTGACGCCGAGGCTGGACAGGCCGTTGTCGCCGGACACGTTGCTGACCGCGACGCTGATCGCGTTCGCGGCGCCGGTCGGCGTCGAGCTGAGCACGAGGTGCGCGCCGTCGCTGCCGTTGACGACCGACGCGACGATGCCCGGGTTGCCGGTCGTGTTGTTGATCGCGGCGGCGATGCCGGACAGCGTGTTGTTGGCGCTGTTCACGTCGACGGTGAACGACTTGCTGCCGAGCGACAGCGTCATCGTGCCGGTGCCGAGCGCCGTCGACGCACCGAATGCGGCCGACGACAGCGACTGCGACGTCGCGATCTGCGTGACGCCGACCGAATAGCTGCCGGCGACGGCGCCGGCACCCGCCGTCGCAGTCAGGCCGGTGCCGCTCGCGGTGGCGGTGAAGGTGTTCTGTAGCGAGCCGTTCGACAGCGTCGTGAGGCCGGCCTGGAGTGCGCTCAGCGCTGCCGAAAGGGCGCCGTACGCGGAAATCTGGGTGTTGTCGCTGGCCTGCTGCGCGGTGAGCGCTGCAGCCTGACCGGCGGTCTTCGCATTGACGAGCGCCGTCACGAGCGAGTTGACGTCCATCGACGAGTTGCCGGTCGAGCCGCTGATGATCGATTGGGCGGCCTGTTGCAGCGCGCTGTTGGCCGAGCTGTTGGCGGCGGTGACGGCGGGATTGATCGTCGACATCGTAGTACTCCGTGCGGCGGGTGATCCGTGAACTTCGGGGTGAAGACCTGGTCGCGGGGCGCGGCCCCGCGTACCAAGCGCTTGCGGCCGGGCCGCGCGTTACGCGGGGCCCGGCCGTGGGTTGCTACTCGATTACTGCAGGAGCTTCAGGACCTGCTGCGGCAGCGAGTTTGCCTGTGCGAGCACCGAGATGCCAGCTTGCTGCAGCACCTGGTTCTTCGACATGTTCGCCGTTTCCTGCGCGAAGTTCGCGTCGGTGATCTGCGACTGTGCCGACGACAGGTCGGTCGATTCTGCCTGCTGCGCCGTTGCGATTGCCGTGAAACGGTTTTGTGCCGCGCCCAGTTGTGCCTGAACGTTGTTCACCGTTTGCAGCGCGTTGTCGATCGACACCATCGCGACGTTTGCACCGCTGACCGTGCTGATGTCGAGGCCCGACACGGTTGCCGGCTTGTTGACGGCGTTGATCTGCGCGACGGCGTTCGTGATCGCGGTGAGCGACGCTGCCGACATGCTCGAGCTGGTTGCGCCCGTTTGGATCGACAGCGCGCCGACTGCCGCGCCCGTGCCGGTCGTTGCGCTTGCGCCGAACACCGACTGTGCAACGGTTTGCGCGATGGCGCCGCCGTTCTGGTCGGTGAACGTGTAGCCGCCTTGACCGTCCGACAGCACGTTGATCGCGGTGATCGCTGCGCCCGACGACGTGTACGCGCCGGCGTTGTCGAGGGTCAGGCCCGTCACCGTGCCGACCGTCTGGCCCTTCTGCACCAGGCCGCCGCCGATCTTCGCAGCCGACATGCTTTGGCTCAGGTCCAGCGAAATCGTCTGGCCGACGTTAGCGCCGACCTGGAACGACACGATGCCTGCGTTGCCGTTCAGGATGTTCGTGCCGTTGTACGTCGTTTGCGACGCGATACGGTTCACTTCCTGGATCTGCTGCGAGACTTCCTGTTGCAGTGCTGCCTGGTCGGTCGAGGACATCGTGCCCGTCGACGCCTGGACGGCCAGCTGGCGGATACGTTGCAGGCTGTTCGTCAGCGACGACAGTGCGCTCGATGCCGTTTGAATCATCGACACGCCGTCGTTCGCGTTCGACACGCCCTGGTTCAGACCGTTGATCTGGGTCTGCATCCGGGTCGAGATCGCGAGGCCTGCTGCGTCGTCTGCCGCGCTGTTGATACGCTTGCCCGACGACAGGCGGGTGATTGCCTGCGACAGCGCGTTTTGCGAGCCGTTGAGGTTCTGCTGTGCAACCAGCGAGTTGATGTTGCTGTTAATTCCGAGCATGGAAAATTCTCCTGTTTAAGCCGAAAGCCCTGGAAAGCCGTTTTGGCGTCGGCGGAAGCACTCGTTCATTGCTGGCCGCCTCAGAGCAGGATTTCGGCGCACCAAAACAAAACTTGAGGGGCACAGTGAGATTCGTCCCGATTTTTTATCCTTCTTTGTCATTTCGGACGGGCCCGGCGTGACGCCGGACGGGTAGGGCCAGAAAGTGGCTCAGCCACGCAGTCGTTCGCCTGTGAAGAGGCGCCCGACAAAAGGGTGGTTTTGTCTGTGATTCCCTGCTATGATGGCGGGCTGAATTGAGATTTCTGTCAAGCCTCTGCCGTTTTCGGCATGTCTGCTGGCAGTCAAACGCGGCGCTGCACGCGGCTTGTGAAGCGTACTCGCGGTGCTTTCCGCCTCTCTTTTCCGGCCTCCGAGGCCGTATTTCCGCTCGTTTCGCCTGTTTGTGGGGACGCTCGGATGGCCGGTGCGTGGCGCTTGGCCGCTACGTTTTTGACCGTTTAAGCAATTTAGGAACGACATGACGACGATTCTTCTGAAAGAAAACGAGCCGTTCGAAGTGGCGATTCGCCGCTTTCGCCGTGCTATCGAAAAAAATGGCCTGATCGCTGAACTGCGCGAACGCCAGTCCTACGAAAAGCCGACCGCAGTCCGCAAGCGCAAGAAGGCAGCAGCCGTCAAGCGCCTGCACAAGCGCCTGCGCAGCCAGATGCTGCCGAAGAAGCTCCACTAAGAGCGTCTTACGGTTCGCCGCGAAACGGCGGAGCGTGCTTCGAAAGAAGCCGCTCCGCCGTTTTGCTTTTGGGCTCCGGGAAAATCCCGAGGCCGCTGCGTGGCGGCCGTCCCGGCCGATGGCCAGCGGTGTGCGGCCGCCGGCCTATTGTTCAGAAGTCGATCTTCGCGCTCAGGCTCACCGTGCGCGGGTCGCCCGGCTTCACGTAGTCCGCGTACTGGTATTCCCAGTAGCGGCGGTTCAGCACGTTGTCGATCGACGCGCGCAGCGTCACGTCGTGGCGGCCGACCCGCGTCAGGTAGCGCGCGCCCGCATTGACGACGAGAAAGCCCGGCGCGTCGAGGCCGCCGGCCGCACGCAGCGGCGTCGCGCCGGTGAATTTCGCATCGACGCCGAGCGTCAGCCCCGGCACGCCGTGCACCGCATAGCCGATGTCGGCGGCGAGCACGAAACGTGGCGCGCCCGCGACACGGTTGCCGTTGTTGCCGATCCCGTTCGCATACCACGCGTCGAGCAGCATCGCGTCGACGCCCGCGTTCCAGCGCGCGCCGAATTTCGCGCGCGCACCGAACTCGATCCCCTGGATGATCGATTCGCCGTCCTGCACGTAGACGTTCGCGGCATTCGCATACTCGGCGCTGCGCTCGATCCGGAACAGCGCGGCCGTCGCGCTCCAGCGCGCGTGCTCGCTCTTGATCCCCAGCTCGTATTGCTTGCTGCGCAGCGGCTTGAGCACCTGGCCGGCGTTCGCGTAGACATCGTTCACGCGGCTGCCGGGCTCGAGCGATTCGGCGTAGCTTGCGTACGCGGTGGTGGTCGGCGCAAGCTTGAACATCACCGCGAACGTCGGCGTCACGACGCCGTTCTGGCGGTAGCCGGGATCCTCGGCGCCGCTCGCCTGGAACGAGCGCTGCTCGTAGTTCATGTAGCGCACGCCGGCGAGCACCGACCAGCGCTCGGTGAGCTGCACGGTGTCGCTCGCGAACAGCGATTTCTGCACGATCTCGCTCGTGCGGTACTGGACAAAGCCGTGCGGGCTCTCGTAGCGATACGGGTTTGGCGCATACAGGTTGCCGGCGCCGAGCGGCACGAACACGCTGTTCGCCGAATAGTCGTTCGCCTGCTTCTGCCACGACGCGCCGACCACGATCTGGTGGCTGAACGGGCCCGTGCGCACCTTGCCCTCGACCATCGCGCGCCACTGGCTGAAGCGGTGATCCTCCATCCCGACGTAGCGGCTGTCGGTGTAGTTGCCGGCCATGTCCTGCAGGTACAGCGTGCTTTCGTTGCGGCGGCGCGTCGCCTTGCTGTAGCTGTACGCGACGTCGAGCTGCCAGTCGGGCGCGAGCTGATATTGCAACCCGGCCGTGTAGAGCTGCAGGTTCGTGTTCAGGTACTGGTCCTTGCCGCCGAGGTTCGTCGTGCCGCCGCTGATCGTCGCGGGCAGTGCGCCGCCCGGATAGCTGCCGGTGAAGATCGACGGCGTCTGGCCCGTCGTGCGGCGGTCCTGGTACAACGCGCCGAACGTCACCGACAGGTCGCGCGTCAGGTTCGCCTGCAGCGCGAGCGATACGCTGTCGCGGCGGATGTTGCCGTCGTTGTACGTCTTGCCTTCCTCGTGCGTCGCGTTCAGCCGTGCACCGAACATGCCGTTCGGCCCGAAGCGCTGGCCGAGATCGACGTGCTCGGGCCACACGTTGGTGCTCCGGTAGCCGACGTCGACGCTGCGCACGGGCTCGGCGCCGGGCTGCTTCGTCACGTAGTTGACGACGCCGCCGGGCGTCACGAAGCCGTACAGGAAACCGCCGAGCCCCTTCAGCAGCTCGACGCGATCGAGCTGTTCGTACGGCATCGTGATCCCGTACGTGACGAACGGCAGCCCGTCGATCTTGTAGCCGTTCTGCCAGTCGAGCTGCATGCCGCGCACGGTCATGTAGCTGGCCCACGCGCTGTACGCGCCGCTGTTGTCGGACACCGATGCGTCGTTCGCGAACACGTCGCCGAGCTTGTACGGCTGGCGTGCCTCGAGCTCCTCCGACGTGACGATCGTCGTCGAGAACGGCGTGTCGAGCTGGCGGCGCGTGCCGAGCGCGCCGGTGGAGATCGTGTCGGTCAGGTGCTGCGGCGAATCATGCGCGGCCGTGACGTTGACGGCCGGCAGCACCGAAGCGCCGCCGGGCGAATCGTCCGCGTGCGCGAGCGATGCGGCAAGGCAGGCGAGGGCGGCGGCCACGCGACGTGGACGGACGGGAGGGCGGGTGAGGCTGACGGTCATGGCGGATAAGTAAAAATGCAAGTAAGAATCATTCGCATTGCGATAAAATGTCGCGCATCGTATCAAAACCCGTCGAACGCGCAACAATTCCATGCCGCGTGCAAGGGCATCCGGCCTCGCCAGTGGGGGCCGGCCGGCTCGTGCGCGGCGCCTGACCTCAAATGACCTGCATTCCGTTGAACCGGGGCCGCTCGTGCCGGCCCGCTATCCCTTCGCAGTGCACGCGATGAATGCGTTCCTGCGACCGTTTCTCGTCCGCCTGCATCGCTGGTTCGGCCTTGCGATCGCAATGTTCCTGTTCGTCGCGGGGCTTACCGGCGCGCTGATCGCGTGGGATCACGAGCTCGACGCGGCACTGAACCCGGACTTCTACATCGCTCGCAGCGATGCGGCGCCGCTTGATCCGCTCGCGCTCGCGGCGCGCATCGAGGCCGCCGACCCGCGCGTGCAAGTGACCTATCTGCCGCTCGCGATCGAACCGGGGCATACGCTGCAGGCGGGCGTGATGCCGCGCACCGATCCGGCAACCGGCCAGCCGTACGCGCTCGACTTCAGCCAGATATCCGTCGATCCCGCGACCGGTGCGGTGCAGGGCCGCCGCGAATGGGGCGCGCTGTCGCTCGCGCGGCTCGACCTGATGCCGTTCATCTACCGGCTGCACTACTCGCTGTTCCTGCCCATGTATGGCGGGATCAACTTCGGGTTCTGGGTGATGGGCGTCGTCGGCATCGTGTGGGCGATCGACTGCCTGATCGCGCTAGTGCTCGCGTTTCCGAACCTGAAGAGCTGGCGCAAGTCGTTCGCGTTCCGCGTGCGGCGCGGCGGCTACCCGCTGGTATTCGACCTGCACCGCTCGGGCGGCGTGTGGGTGTGGGGGCTGCTGCTGGTCGTCGCGATCACGTCGATCTCGATGAATCTCGCCGTTCCCGTCGTGCGGCCGCTGGTATCGCTGGTGTCGCCGCTCGCCGAGACGCCGTACACGAATCCCGAGCACTTCCCGCCCGCCCCGCCGGGCAGCAAGATGCTGTCGCGCGAGCGGATCGTCGAGATCGCGCGCTCGGCCGGGCGCGACGCGGGGATCGCCGCGCCGCCCGGCGCGCTGTTGTTCGCGCCGGCGATGAATGCCTATGCGGTCGGGTTCTTCACGCCCGGCAACGATCACGGCGACGTCGGGCTCGGCAACGCGTGGCTTTACTGGAATGCGGTGACCGGCAAGCCCGTCGCCACCCAGGTGCCGGGCCGCGGCTCGGCCGGCGACCTTTTCATGCAGGCGCAGTTTCCGCTGCACTCGGGGCGGATCGCCGGCGTTGCGGGCCGCGCCGCGGTGAGCGTGCTCGGTATCGTCATTGCGATGCTGAGCGTGACGGGCGTCTGTATCTGGGTGAAGAAGCGCAGCGCCCGCGTGCGGGCCGCGCGCAGCGCGCGGGCGGTTGCGCCGGTGTCGTCGCGCGCCGCGAGGTGAGTGGTTGCGCGTCGCGCCACGCTTCGTGAGCGGTGCGCAGGCGTCGCAACCGGCACAGGGCCGCGGCGAACGATGGGTGGTAGGCGGATGCCCGCGCCGTCAGCCCGCCTTGCGCCGGCGTGCCGGCTGCTTGCCGCCGAGCGCCGCGCATTGCGCGTGGCACGGGCAGCCGACCTCGTGATCGTTGACCATGCCGGTGGCCTGCATCAGCGCATAGCAGATCGTCGAACCGACGAACTTGCAGCCGTACGCCTTCAGCGCCTTGCTGAGCGCGTCGGACTGTTCGGTCGACGCGGGCGCGTCGCGGTACGACTGCCACGCGTTCTGGATCGGCGTGTCGCCGACGAACGACCACAGGAACGCGGCGAGCGACCCGTGCTCTTCGCGGATGCGCTGCACGGCGCGCGCGTTGGTGACCGCCGATTCGACCTTCGCGCGGTTGCGCACGATGCCGGGGTTCTCCAGCAGCTTCTCGATGCGCTTCGGCGTGAAGCGCGCGACGGCGTCGACGTCGAAATCCGCAAAGGCTTCGCGATAGCCCGCGCGCTTGTTCAGGATCGTCGACCACGACAGCCCGGCCTGCGCCCCTTCCAGGATCAGCATTTCGAACAGGTGGCGATCGTCGTGCGACGGCACGCCCCACTCGGTATCGTGATAGTGAGCATCCGCTTCCGTCTTCACCCAGTTGCACCGCTGCGACATCGTCTGCCTCGTTTTCAGTGTCGATTCGATCGCGTCAGCATAGCGGAAGCCCTTTTCACGGAACAGCAGGCCGAACGGCAGATGGGCGCGCGGCGCCGATCCGGTTAAGCTTGGCGCCTGTTCGAATCAGCGGGATGAAGGCATGGCGGCATTACTTTTTGCGATCGGCATCGACGGCGGCGGCACGGGCACACGCGCGGTGCTGGCCGACCGGCACGGGCGCGAGCTCGCGCAGGGGCGTGGCGGCCCGTCGGGGCTCGGGCTCGGCATCGAGCGCGCGTGGGAGTCGATCGGCGCGGCCTGCGCGGACGCGTTCACGCAGGCCGGTCTCGCATTCGACTGGTCGCAATGCGCGCTCGGCTGCGGGCTCGCGGGCGTCAACAATGCGGCGTGGCTGGCTGCATTCCGCGCGCAGGCGCCGCTCGGCGCACTCGCGGTCGAGAGCGATGCGTATACGACCGTCGTCGGCGCGCACGGCGGCGCGCCGGGGCTCATCGTCGCGCTCGGCACCGGCAGCATCGCGGCGGCGCTCGATGCGGCGGGCGCCTGCCGGATCGCGGGCGGCTTCGGCTTTCCGTCCGGCGACGAGGCGAGCGGCGCATGGCTCGGCGTGCGTGCGCTCGCGTATGCACAGCAGGCGCTCGACGGCCGCGTGCCGCGCGATGCGTTCGCGAACGCGCTGCTCGCGGAAACGGGCGCGCAGGATCGCGACGCACTTGTCCAGTGGTCGTGCGATGCGAACCAGACGATCTACGCGCGGCTTGCGCCGATCGTGCTCGCGCACCGTTCGCATCCGGTCGCGGGCGCGCTGATCGCGCAGGCGGGCGACGAGATCGGCAAGATGATCGACGCGCTCGATCCGCAGCAGGCGCTGCCGGTCGCGCTGTGCGGCGGCTTGGCTGACGCGCTCGCACCGGCCGTGCCGGCGCGCCATGCCGCCCGGCTGCGCGCGCCGCTCGACGATTCGGCGCACGGCGCGCTGCGGCTCGCGCTGCAGGCACTGCGGGTGGCCGAAGGAAACTGAACGCAGCTGAACGCAACCGAAGGCGTTCCAGGGTGGTTGAAAGCACACCGAAACCGCGCCGTTGGCTGCGATCGACCGGGAACCGTCCGGCGGGCAGCCTGGCACGACGTTAGAATGGCCGTTCCGCAGAGCCCTGAGCGCCATTCTTCCGTCCCATGTACAAAGTCATCGCCACCGATCTCGACGGTACCCTGCTGAACAGCGACCACCAGCTCGATCCGTACACGATCGACACCGTCCGTCGGCTCGACCGCGACGGCCTGCAGTTCGTGATCGCCACCGGGCGCCATTACGCGGACGTCGCCGGCATTCGCGACGTGCTCGGCATCCGGCCGTACCTGATCACGTCGAACGGCGCGCGCGTGCATGCGCCGGACGACACGACGATCCACGCGCAGGACATCGATCCGGCGATCGTTCGCGGCCTCTTGCAGCCGGATGTCGTCGGCGCGCACGGCCGCGTGATCGTCAACCTGTTTACCGACCAGGGCTGGCTGATCGACCGCGATGCGCCGCACCTGCTCGAATTCCACCAGGATTCGGGCTTCCGCTACGACGTGATCGACATGGCCGCGCACGACGGCACGGATATCGCGAAGGTGCTGTACATCGGCGATCCGGCCGACCTGGCGGTCGTCGCCGAGCAGATGCGCGTGCGCTTCGGCGATGCGCTGTACGTCACGTACTCGCTGCCCGACTGCCTCGAAGTGATGACCGCGAACGTGTCGAAGGGCCGCGCGCTGCGCTCGGTACTCGCGCGGCTCGGCGTCGACACCGGCCACTGCATCGCGTTCGGCGACAACATGAACGATATCGACCTGCTCGAAACCGCCGGCCACGCGTTCATGATGAACAACGCGAACCCCGACCTGATCGCGCGGCTGCCGCACATTCCGCGGATCGGCAACAACTTCGATGCGGGCGTCGCTCGCCACCTGCGCACGCTGTTCTCGCTCGAAGGCAACACCGCCGCATCCTGAGCGTCCTGCCGGGGCGGAAATGAAAAACGGGCGCCAGTGGCGCCCGTCGAAATTGCCTGCCTCGATGTTCTTGGACAGCGTGAGGCTCGCTGCTCTGCTCGCTTGACCCCGTAGTGTTTTATTCGCTTGTGCGAGCTGATGTCGGCAGCTGGTCGACGGCGTTGTCACGCCCCGCGACCAGCGGGTAGATGATCCCTGCGAGTACCGCGCCGATGATCGGCGCCACCCAGAACAGCCAGAGCTGGCCGATCGCTTCGCCACCCACGAACAGGGCGGGGCCGGTCGAGCGGGCCGGGTTCACCGACGTGTTGGTGACCGGAATCGAGATCAGGTGAATCAGCGTCAGGCAGAGGCCGATCGCGATCGGCGCGAAGCCGGCCGGTGCGCGCTTGTCGGTGGCGCCCAGGATCACGAACAGGAAGAAGGCCGTCATCACGACTTCGCAAATGAACGCCGCACCGAGTGCGTAGTGGCCGGGCGAGCGCTCGCCGAAGCCGTTCGTCGCAAAGCCGCTGCCGACGACGTCGAAGCCCGGTTTGCCGGTCGCGATCAGGTACAGCACGAATGCGCCGAGCGTCGCGCCGACAACCTGCGCGACGATGTACGGCACGAGATCGCGTGCGGGGAAGCGGCCGGCGACCGTCAGGCCGACGCTCACCGCCGGATTCAGGTGGCAGCCCGAAATGTGGCCAATTGCGAATGCCATCGTCAGCACAGTCAGGCCGAAGGCAAGTGCGACACCGGCAAAGCCGATGCCGAGGCCCGGAAAGGCGGCGGCCAGCACGGCGCTTCCGCACCCGCCGAGCACCAGCCAGAACGTGCCGAATACCTCTGCAGCCAGACGCTGAGAAAGACTCATGTAAGGACCTTGTTCAAGTGGATTGAAGGCAACCGGACGACACGACGGTTTTAAACCATCACCGGGAATTGGTCTGGATTATAGGAAATGAATCGGGTGGGGGAGGGTCAACGATTGTTAAATTTGAATAGCTGACGAATGCCTTTTATTAGAATAAGTCCGCATTCTCGATATAGCCGAATCGGTTAAAGATGACAGCATTAATTTCGAAGGGTAGGGCGGCAGTGCTGATGACGTAACGGATGTTGGTGTTCCGGCCGTATTCGCCGGGGCCGCATCATCAAAAGGGGAGTCAAAAAATGTCTCAATACGCGAAACTCAAGGCGCAGATCGCCGATCTGCAAGCCCAGGCGGATGATGTGCGCCGCCAGGAAGTGGCGGCGGTGATTGCGGAAGTCCAGCAAAAGATTGCCGAATATGGGCTGACTGCCCAGGATCTGGGCTTCGCGGAGCGAGCGAAGCGCGGACGCCCGCCGAAGAAGGCGCCGCTGCCGCCCAAATACCGCGATCCGAAGTCGGGCGCGACCTGGAGCGGGCGCGGCAAGCCGCCGAATTGGATCGTCGGTAAAAACCGCGATCGTTTCGTCATCGAATGACCGAAAACCCAAACAAAAAAGCCGCATCGAGATGCGGCTTTTTTGTTTGACGCGCCGATTTCGGCGCGGATTTGATTACGGAATATTTCCTCGCGGATTTCCGTGTCAGGCGCCGGCGACCCGGCGCAATGCCGGTTGCCGGGTTCCCGTGCCAAGCGATTCGTAAGTTTCGACGTAACGCTGCGCCATTGCCTTTGAGCTGAAGCGCGTGTCGAAACGTTCGCGGATGGCGGTGCGCGACAGGCTGTCGATCCGGTGCAGCGCGCCGACTGCGCCCTGCACGTCCTCGACGATGAAGCCCGTGACGCCGTCCTCGATCACTTCCGGCACCGAGCCGCGGTTGAACGCGACGACCGGCGTGCCGCAGGCCATTGCCTCGATCATTACCAGGCCGAACGGCTCCGGCCAGTCGATCGGGAACAGCAGCGCCTTCGCGCCGGAGAGGAACGCGGGCTTCTGCGCCTCGTTGATCTCGCCGATGAATTCGACGTGCGCCTGGCCGAGCAGCGGCTCGATCACTTCCTTGAAGTAGTCGGCGTCGGCCTTGTCGACCTTCGCGGCGATCTTCAGCGGCAGCCCGCTTTGCGCGGCGATCCGGATCGCGGTGTCGACGCGCTTTTCCGGGCAGATCCGGCCGAGGAACGCGAGGTATTCGGGCTTCACGCCCGGCTGCGGCGTGAGCAGCGTGTCGGGCAGCCCGTGATACACGGTGCCGGCCCACGCGGCCTGCGGCAGCGGCTTGCGCTGGTTGTTCGAGATCGACACGACCGGTGCGTCCGGGAATGCGTCGAACACCGGCTGCAGTTCCGGCAGGTCGAGGCGGCCGTGCAGCGTCGTCACGTACGGCGTGTCGAGGCGCGACATCAGCGGGAACGGCAGATAGTCGAGGTGGAAGTGCAGCACGTCGAATTCGTGCGCGACCCGGGCGACCTGTTCGAGGAGCCGCATATGGGGCGCCATCGAATCGCGGATCGACGGGTCGAGCCGCAGCGCGCGCGGCCACGCCGCCTCGAGACGGGCCGACGTGACCGAGTCGCCGCTGGCGAACAGGGTCACGTCATGGCCGAGTTCGACGAGCGCCTCGGTGAGGTAGGACACGACACGCTCGGTGCCGCCGTAGAGTTTCGGCGGAACGGCTTCGTAAAGCGGCGCGATCTGGGCAATTCGCATGGGTGTTCTCCTGTTTCGATCCGGGGGCACGGTGGCGCCGGTGCGGATCCCGTGCAAGGTTGCGGAACTCGCCGGCGTACGCGGTTGGCGGTACGTGGCCGTGCCCTGGGCGGGGTGCGCGGGGCGCCGGACGGCAAGCTGCGGGGCGGGCCGGCACGGCTCGCGCCGCAGCCCATTGGAGTCCATTATCGATATCGCCCAGCGGGGTTCGAGTGTTTTTTCAAACACTTAAGGCTTGTTACACGATGAAATACGCGAAAACCCCGAGAAAAAGGGTACGGAAACAAGAATGGAGATAGACGCAACTATTGTTGCGCTGTCGTGAAAAAGTAATATAATTTTTACCGATTCGATTGTCGGCAGCCTTGCCGGCAAGCCTTCCGTTACCGCACGGAGGCCATCGGACACATCGCAGCCGAAGCCGCGCTGTCACTCGCTTCCCCGATTGCAGCTTTCAATTCGCCTTGTCGGAAAAATTCCTACACGGTTTACAGACAAATCCTGCATGGCATACGCCACTTCGCTGATACCGGCATAAATGCCGTTTGGCCAAAATTCGCCCTGTAAGACTATAAACGAGCCGACTGAGCGCCAAGAGCGCCCTGATCGAGCAAACGTTTTCATAACATGAATGGCCAAAGCAAAGCTCTTTAACGGGGGAATCATGAGCGCTACCAGCGAAATGCTCAGTGAGATCAAAGAGGTCAACCTGTCCTACCTCCTCCTCGCGCAACGCCTGCTGCGGGAAGACAAGGCGATGGGTATGTTCCGCATGGGCATTTCCCAGGAACTCGCCGACCTGCTCGCCAACCTCACGCTCGCACAGACCGTGAAGCTGGCTGCGTCGAACCAGATGCTGTGCCGCTTCCGCTTCGATGATCACGCGCTGCTGTCGTCGCTCGCCGACAAGGGCCGCAGCGATGTCGTCGCGCACGCCCACTCGGCCATCCTGATGGCCGGGCAGCAGGTCGAAGGCGTCCGCTGATCCATCCCGCCTTGCGTGTGTCCCGGCGTGCCGCGCCGGTGGGCAGCGTATTGGCCATCCATCCGAACAACGTCAAGCGGACGGTTATCACCATGGCAAGCAAAAGCGTCGTGATCGAGGTGAAGGAAATCACCCTCGCCATCGAACTGATCGAACTGGGCGCCCGGCTGCAGCTGCTGGAAGCGGAGACGAGCCTGTCGCGGGACCGTCTGATCAAGCTGTACAAGGAACTGAAGGGCGTGTCGCCGCCGAAGGGGATGCTGCCGTTCTCGACCGACTGGTTCATGACGTGGCAGCCGAACATCCACTCGTCGCTGTTCTACAACATCTACCGGTTCATGCAGGACCACGGCCGCTGCGAGCCGATCCAGTCGATCGTGAAGGCGTACCGGCTCTATCAGGAGCACGTGAACCTGTCCGGCGACGAGGCCGCGCTGAGCCTCACGCGCGCATGGACGCTCGTGCGCTTCTTCGATTCGGGGATGCTGCAGATGACCCCGTGCACGCGCTGCGGCGGCCATTTCGTCGCGCATGCGCATGATCCGCATCAAGGTTTCGTCTGCGGCCTCTGCCAGCCGCCGTCGCGCGCGGGCAAGACCCGCAAGGCCGCCGCCGCGCGCGCCGAACTGGCCGCCGCCGCGGCCTGAGCGCCGGGCCGGGCAGGGCCGGGCGGGGCGTTCAGGCCGCGCCGGGTGACGCGAATCGTCTGCAAATTGCTGGTAAACACCGTCGGGCCGCCGCCTGGCCGCCCGCGAAAGTTTTCCTGCCGACTGCCGTAAACCTGTTTAACGGCGGTCTCCCCGCCGGTCATTCGTGAGGGACAGGCAGTGCTGATTATCGTGGGAACACTCGTGACGCTGTTGTCCGTCTTCGGCGGTTATGCGCTGGCAGGCGGGCATCTGGGCGCCTTGATCCAGCCGGTCGAGATCCTGATGATCGTGGGTGCCGGTGTCGGCGCGTTCATCCTCGGCAACGGCGGCAAGACCATCAAGGCCACGCTGCGCGTGCTGCCGACCCTCTTCAAGGGCTCGAAATACACGAAGGACGTCTACATGGAGCTGATGGCGCTTCTTTATGTGCTGCTCGCGAAGGCACGCAAGGAAGGCACGCTCACGCTCGAGGCCGACATCGACGATCCGGAAAAGAGCCCGATCTTCACGCAATACCCGAAGATCCTCGCCGATCACCACATCGTCGAATTCCTGACCGACTACCTGCGCCTGATGGTGGGCGGCAACATGAACGCGTTCGAGATCGAAAGCCTGATGGACGAGGAGATCGAGACGCACCACGCGGAAGGCGAAGGCCCCGCGCACGCATTGATGCGCGTCGGCGACGCGATGCCGGCGTTCGGTATCGTCGCGGCCGTGATGGGCGTCGTGCACACGATGGCGTCCGCCGACAAGCCGCCCGCGGTGCTCGGCGCGATGATCGCGCAGGCACTGGTCGGCACGTTCCTCGGGATCCTGCTGTCGTACGGGCTGATCGGGCCGCTCGCGAGCCTCGCGGAGCAGCGCGTCGCCGAGTCGACCAAGATGTTCCAGTGCATCAAGGTGACGATCCTCGCGACGCTGAACGGCTATGCGCCGGCGATTGCGGTCGAGTTCGGCCGCAAGGTGCTGTTCTCGACCGAGCGGCCGTCGTTTTCCGAGCTCGAAGAGCATGTGCGCCGCGTGAAGGCGAAGTGACGCGGAGCGCCCAATGAGCAAGAGCAAGGATCGCGCAATCGTCGTCAAGCGGGTGGCCCCGGCGAAGAAGGGCCACCACGGCGGCGCATGGAAGCTCGCGTACGCGGACTTCATGACCGCGATGATGGCGTTCTTCCTGCTGATGTGGCTGCTGAGTTCGGTCACGCCGGTGCAGCTGAAGGGGATCGCCGAATACTTCAACACGCCGCTGAAGGCTGCGCTGTTCGGCAGCGGCGACCGTAGCTCGCAGGATTCCAGCATCATCAACGGCGGCGGCCGCGACCTGTCGAGCGTCGACGCCGGCACGCTGCGCCGCACCGACGGCACGACGCAGCTCGCCGAACGCCTCGCGAAGATGGGCGACGACCATTCCCGGTCGCAGGCGCAGACCGCGCAGGCCGCGCAGGACCGGCTCGAGCAGGCACGCCTGCACGACCTGCAGATCAAGCTGATGGCCGCGATCGAGGCCAACCCGACGTTGCGCCAGTTCAAGCAGCAGATCCGCATCGATTCCACGCTGATGGGGCTGCGCATCGAGATCGTCGATTCGCAGAAGCGGCCGATGTTCGCGATGTCGAGCGACCACGTCGAGCCGTACATGCGCGACATCCTGCGCGAGATCGGCAAGACGCTGAACGACGTGCCGAACCGGATCATCGTCCAGGGCCACACCGACGCCGTGCCTTACGCGGGCGGCGAGGGCGGCTACAGCAACTGGGAGCTGTCGGCCGACCGCGCGAACGCGTCGCGCCGCGAACTGATCACCGGCGGCATGGGCGAGGCGAAAGTGCTGCGCGTGCTCGGCCTCGCGTCGACCCAGAACCTGAACAAGGCCGACCCGCTCGATCCGGAAAACCGCCGGATCAGCGTGATCGTGCTGAACCGCAAATCCGAAGAGGCGCTGATGCGCGACGATGCGACGACCACGACGCTGTCGGCCGATGCGGCCGGCTCGCAGCAGCTCGCGCAGCAGCTGGCCCCGGCGCCGGCCGTGCGCCCGGCGCTCGCGGCGTCCGCCGTCGCCGTGCCGAAACCCTGACGTTTACGAGATTCCGAGACAGACATGATCCGAACCATTCTCGCCATCGACGACTCCGCGACCATGCGTGCGCTGCTGCAGGCGACGCTGATGCAGGCCGGATACGACGTGACGGTGGCGCCGGACGGCGAGGCCGGCTTCGACCTGGCGGCCACCGTGCCGTACGACCTGGTGCTGACCGACCAGAACATGCCGCGCAAGAGCGGGCTCGAAGTGATCGCCGCGCTGCGCAAGCTGACCGCCTATACGGAAACGCCGATCCTCGTGCTGACGACGGAAGGCAGCGACGCGTTCAAGGACGCCGCACGCGACGCGGGCGCGACCGGCTGGATCGAGAAGCCGATCGATCCCGCCGTGCTGGTCGACCTGGTCGCGACGCTGTCCGAGCCGGCCGCTTCCTGACATTCACGCGACGCATTCAACCCGGGACCGGGCATGACTCTCGACATCACTCAGTTCTACCAGACATTTTTCGACGAAGCGGACGAGCTGCTCGCGCAGATGGAGCAGTTGCTGCTGAACCTCGACGTCGGCTCGCCCGACCCCGAGGATCTGGCCGCGATCTTCCGCGCCGCGCATTCGATCAAGGGCGGCGCGGCGACGTTCGGCTTTTCCGCGCTGACCGATACGACGCACATCCTCGAATCGCTGCTCGACCGCGCGCGCAACCATGAGCTGACGCTGACCAAGGAAATGGTCGACGCGTTCCTCGAGACCAAGGACGTGCTGTCCGACCAGCTCGTCGACTACCGCGCAAGCGCCGAACCGGACGCGGCCGCCGCCGCGACGATCTGCGCGAAGCTCGAACGGCTGAAGGCCGAGAGCAGCGCGGGTGCGCCGGCTGCGCCTGCACCCGCGGCGCCGGTCGCTGCTGCCGTCGCGCCGGTCGCGGAACCGGCCGCCAGCGACGATCGCGCGCCCGACCACGTGATCGAGCAGGCCGTCGCGGCTGCGCATCCGGCGGGCGACGCCGGCGCGGACGAAGGCGGCCCGCACCTGAAGATCACGCTCGTGGGTGTCGATGCGAAGGATCGCGAACTGCTCACCGAAGAGCTCGGCAACCTCGGCCGGATCGTCGGCCGCGAGGAAGCGGGCGGCGACCTGACGTTGTGGGTCGAATCGGACGTGCCGTCCGACGACATCGTGGCCGTGTGCTGCTTCGTGATCGACGAAAGCCAGATCCGCGTGGGGCACGGCACCGCGCCGGCCGCACCGGCTGCCGCGCAGGAAGCCGCGGCACCGGCGGCAGAACCGGCCGCCGCCGCGCAACCGGTGCGCGCCGAGGTATTCGCGCCGCAGGCCGCGGCACCGCAACCGGCCGCACCGGCACCGGTGGCAGCGCCCGCCGAGCCGGCCGCCGCCGCACAACCGCAGCAGCCGGCCCAGCAAGCGCACGCCGACCACGCGCCGCAGGCCGCCGCGCATCACGACGACAAGCGCGCGCGCCCGGCCGCCGCGGCTGCATCGGGCGCCGAAGGCAGCTCGATTCGCGTCGGCGTCGAGAAGGTCGACCAGCTGATCAACCTGGTCGGCGAGCTCGTGATCACGCAGGCGATGCTCGCGGAAACGGCGAGCGCGTTCGATCCGGCGCTGCACGACCGCCTGTTCAACGGGATGGCGCAGCTCGAGCGCAACGCGCGCGACCTGCAGGAAGCCGTGATGTCGATCCGCATGATGCCGATGGACTACGTGTTCAGCCGCTTCCCGCGGCTCGTGCGCGACCTCGCCGGCAAGCTCGGCAAGCAGGTCGAGCTCGTCACGTTCGGCCAGGCGACCGAGCTCGACAAGAGCCTGATCGAACGGATCATCGATCCGCTGACCCACCTCGTGCGCAACAGCCTCGACCACGGGATCGAGACGGTCGACAAGCGCGTCGCCGCCGGCAAGGACGCGGTCGGCCAGCTCGTGCTGTCGGCCGCGCATCACGGCGGCAACATCGTGATCGAGGTGAGCGACGACGGCGCGGGCCTGAACCGCGAGCGGATCCTCGCGAAGGCAGCGAAGCAGGGCATGCAGATCTCGGACAACATCAGCGACGACGAAGTCTGGCAGCTGATCTTCGCGCCGGGCTTCTCGACCGCCGAGACGGTGACCGACGTGTCGGGCCGCGGCGTCGGGATGGACGTCGTGAAACGCAACATCCAGTCGATGGGCGGCCACGTCGAGATCACGTCGCTGGCCGGCCGCGGCACGACCACGCGGATCGTGCTGCCGCTCACGCTCGCGATCCTCGACGGGATGTCGGTGAAGGTCGGCAACGAGATCTTCATCCTGCCGCTGAACTTCGTGATGGAGTCGCTGCAGCCGTCGAACGACGACATCTACACGGTCGGCAACGGCGAGCGCGTGGTGCGCGTGCGCGGCGAATACCTGCCGCTGGTCGCGCTGCACGAGGTGTTCTCGGTCGACGAAGCGCGCACCGACCCGACGCAAGGGATCGTCACGATCATGGAAACCGAGGGGCGCCGCTTCGCGATGCTGATCGACGAGCTGGTCGGCCAGCAGCAGGTGGTCGTGAAGAACCTCGAAACCAATTACCGCAAGGTACACGGCATCTCGGCAGCAACGATCCTCGGCGACGGCAGCGTCGCGCTGATCGTCGACGTCGCGGCGCTGAACCGCGAAACCCGTGCGACGCACGGCGCCCGTGCCGGCGCCGAGCTCGCGATGTTCTGATGTCTCTCGCCATTCAACCGATTGGGGGCAAACGTGTCTGCTGAAGTCCAAATGATCAATCCGGCCGCGGCGAACGCGGCAACGAGCCGCCGCGACGCGGCGCAAGGCGACGCGGCGGGACAGGAATTCCTCGTGTTCACGCTCGGCGACGAGGAATACGGGATCGACATCCTGAAGGTGCAGGAAATCCGCGGCTACGACAGCGTCACGCGCATCGCGAACGCGCCGGAGTTCATCAAGGGCGTGATCAACCTGCGCGGGATCATCGTGCCGATCGTCGACATGCGGATCAAGTTCCATCTCGGCCGCGTCGAGTACGACCACCAGACCGTCGTGATCATCCTGAACGTGTCGAACCGCGTGGTCGGGATGGTGGTCGACGGCGTGTCGGACGTGCTGACGCTGCAGACCGACCAGATCATGCCGGCGCCGGAATTCGGCGCGACGCTGACGACCGAGTACCTGACGGGCCTCGGCACGGTCGACGGCCGGATGCTGATCCTGATGGACATCGAGAAGCTGATGTCGAGCCGTGAAATGGCGCTGATCGAGACGCTCGGCGGGTAAGCGCGCCGCGCGCGCAGGAATTTCGGGAGAATCTGCAATGTTGCATAACTGGTCGATCCGCACGACGCTCACGGCGGTCGGACTCATCCTCGTGGCGCTGGCCGCAGCAGTCGGCGGGCTCGGCCTGTACGCGCTGAATCACGCGAGCCGCTCGCTCGACGAGATCGCGCACGTCGACCTGCCGGCGATCCATACGCTCGACGACACGTCGTCGTACCTGCTGCGCGCACGCGTGTCGCTCGACCGCTTCCGTTCGCTGACGGAAGCCGGCAACACGGCCGACGCGGCCAAGGTGCTCGACCGCGCGCAGGAGCTGTACGCGAAGTCGAACCAGAACTGGCAGGCATTCCTGTCGACGCCGAAGCTCGGCGTCGAGCAGGCGCTCGTCGACGACCTGACCGCGCGCTACACGACGATCGTGAAGGAAGGCGTCGAGCCCGAGTTCGCGGCCGCGCGCGCGGGCGACATGGCCGCGTACCACGCGGTCGCCGATACCAAGATCAGCCCGCTGTTCGTCGCGTACGACCAGGCCGCGTCGGCCGTGGTCGCATCGCTGCAGAAGCGCGCGGAAGATCGCCAGGCCGCGACGCAGTCGCAGATCTCGCTGATGATCGGGCTGATCGCGGCCGGCATCGCGATCGCGTTCGTCGTCGTGATCGCGATCCGCTTCGCGCTGCGCGGGCTGATCGTGCAGCCGCTGGAAGACGCGATCGCGCACTTCGAGCGCATCGCCGGCGGCGACCTCACGCAGCCGGTGAACGTGTTCAGCACGAACGAGATCGGCCGCCTGTTCGGCGGCGTCAAGCGGATGCAGGACGCCGTCACGACGATGGTGCAGGCTGTGCATCGCGGTACCGAATCGATCGACGTCGGCGCGCGCGAGATCGCGACCGGCAACATCGACCTGTCGCAGCGTACCGAGGAGCAGGCCGCATCGCTGCAGGAAACCGCGTCGAGCATGGAGCAGCTGACGGGCACCGTGCGGCAGAACGCGGAGAACGCGCGGCAGGCCAGCCAGCTCGCGGTGAATGCATCGGACATCGCGACGCAAGGCGGCGACGTGGTTGGCCAGGTCGTTTCGACGATGCAGGACATCGCGGCGAGCTCGGGCAAGGTCGTCGACATCATCGGCACGATCGAAGGCATCGCGTTCCAGACCAACATCCTCGCGCTGAACGCGGCGGTCGAAGCCGCCCGCGCGGGCGAACAGGGCCGCGGCTTCGCGGTGGTCGCGGGCGAGGTGCGCTCGCTCGCGCAGCGCAGCGCGAGCGCGGCGAAGGAAATCAAGCAGCTGATCGGCGATTCGGCCGAGAAGGTCGAAAGCGGGTCGGCGCTCGTGTCGCGCGCCGGCTCGACGATGGACGAGATCGTGCAGGCCGTGCGCCGCGTGACCGACATCATGGGCGAGATCAGCGCCGCGTCGGACGAGCAGTCGACCGGCATCGAGCAGGTCAACCGCGCGGTCGGCCAGATGGATTCGGTCACGCAGCAGAACGCGGCGCTCGTCGAGCAGGCGGCAGCCGCGGCCGCGTCGCTCGAGGAGCAGACGCGCCAGATGAAGGCGATCGTGTCGGGCTGGCGCGTGATGGGCGGCATCGTGCTCGCGCCGTCGCGCGGCGTCGCGCGGCCGGTCGCGCATGAACCGGCGGCGGCGCCGGCGCTGACGTCCGAGCCGCGTTTCGACGCGGCACCGGTCGCCGCGCTGCCGTCTCCGCGGACCGCCGCACAACCGGCACGGCGCGCTGCGCCGGCGACGCGTGCCGCCGCTGCGGCTGCGTCGGGCGCGGGTCACGAACCGAAGCGCGCGGCCGATGCCGGCGCGCACGCGCAGAAGGATGCGCCGGCTTCCCGCGGCACGGCCGCGGGCGGCTACGGGCCGCGTCTCGCGAAAACCGCCGCACCGGCCGACAAGCCGGCCGCGAAGCCCGCGCTCGTGCGCCCGGCGCTGAACGGCGAGAAGCCGGCGCCGGCCACGGCCGGCACGTCCGATGACGACTGGGAGACCTTCTAAACCATGCCGCACGCGCGCGCGCCGTTTCGACCTGATGCACCGGATGCCTCGCCTCGCGCGGGCGAGCCGGGGCGCGACTTCGCGTTCACGGGCGCGGATTTCGCACGCATTCGCGCGCTGATCCACCAACGCGCGGGAATCTCGCTGTCCGAGCACAAGCGCGACATGGCCTACAGCCGTCTCGCGCGGCGCTTGCGGGCACGCGGCCTCGACACGTTCCGCGACTACCTCGACCTGCTCGAGCAGGAAGACGATCCGCTCGAGTGGGAAGCGTTCACCAATGCGCTGACGACCAACCTGACCGCGTTCTTCCGCGAGTCGCACCATTTCCCGATCCTGTCGGATTTCGTGAAGGGGCGGCCGGCGCCGGTATCGGTCTGGTGCTCGGCGGCGTCGACCGGCGAGGAGCCTTACTCGATCGCGATCACGCTGATCGAGGCGCTCGGCGAATCGGCCGCGCGCGGCGCGTCGATCCTCGCGACCGACCTCGACACGCAGGTGCTCGCGAAGGCAGAGGCCGGCATCTACACGTATGACCAGGTCAAGCACCTGCCGCCGGAGCGGCTGAAGCGCTTCTTCCTGAAGGGCACGGGCGCGCAGGCCGGCCGCGTGAAGGTGCGCCCCGAGCTGCGCGCGATGATCCGCTTCGAGCAGTTGAACCTGACCGATGCGGATTACGGGATCGCGAAGCCGTTCGACGCGATCTTCTGCCGCAACGTGATGATCTATTTCGACAAGCCGACGCAGGGGCAGGTGCTGTCGCGTTTCGAGCCGCTCGTGAAGCCGGGCGGGCTGCTGTTCGCCGGCCATTCGGAAAACTTCACGTATGTCACGCAGGCGTTCCGGCTGCGCGGGCAGACGGTGTACGAACTGACCCGCGACGCCGCACAGGGCGCGCGGCCACGTGGTGCGCAGGCGCCCGCGATGCCGTCTCCCGCGCGTGCGCAAGCCGCGGGCGTCGCATCGGCTCTTGGAGAGCGTGGATGAGCGCCCTGCCGATCGCAACCAATCGCTACTTCGACAACCACTTCGGCCGTCCCGGCGTGAAGCTGCTGCCGAACGAGTTCTACACGACGTCCGAGGACATGGTGCTGATGACCGTGCTCGGCTCGTGCGTCGCCGCGTGCCTGCACGACCCGTACGCGGGCATCGGCGGGATGAACCACTTCATGCTGCCGGACGACGGCGCCGATGCGGGCGCGGCTGCTTCGGAATCGATGCGCTACGGCGCGTATGCGATGGAAGTGCTGATCAACGAGATGATCAAGGCCGGCGGGCGCCGCGAACGCTTCGAGGCGAAGGTGTTCGGCGGCGCTGCCGTGCTGGCCGGGATGACGACGATCAACATCGGCGATCGCAACGCGGATTTCGTGCGCCGCTACCTGGCGCTCGAACGCATCCGCATCACGGCCGAAGACCTGCAGGGCGTGCACCCGCGCAAGGTCGCGTTCATGGCGGCCACGGGGCGCGCGGCGGTGAAGAAGCTGCGGCTGCAGGTGCCGGGCGTCACCGAGCGCGAAGCCGCGCTCGCCAGCGACGCCGATCGCGCCCGCGCCGCACGGCCGCGTCCGCATGTCGAGTTGTTCGCGGCGAAGCGTCCGGCCCCGCCGCAGCCGGCGCGCCCGCGCATCGAGCTGTTCGGCGCGCGCAGCGCGGCGCCGGCCGACGGCGTGCGGGCGGCGAACCTATCAAGAAAGCAGGAGGCATGACCGCAGTGCAGAAGATCAAAGTATTGTGCGTCGACGATTCGGCGCTGATCCGCAGCCTGATGACCGAGATCATCAACAGCCAGCCCGACATGACGGTGTGCGCAACCGCGCCCGATCCGCTCGTCGCGCGCGAGCTCATCAAGCAGCACAACCCCGACGTGCTCACGCTCGACGTCGAAATGCCGCGCATGGACGGGCTCGACTTCCTCGAGAAGCTGATGCGCCTGCGGCCGATGCCGGTCGTGATGGTGTCGTCGCTGACCGAGCGCGGCTCGGAAATCACGCTGCGCGCGCTCGAACTCGGCGCGGTCGATTTCGTCACGAAGCCGCGCGTCGGGATTCGCGACGGGATGCTCGACTACTCGGAAAAGCTCGCCGACAAGATTCGCGCGGCGTCGCGTGCGCGCGTGCGCCAGGCGCCGCAGCCGCAGGCCGTCGCGCGCGCGGCGGACAGCCACCCGGCCGCGCCGATGATCAACAACCCGCTCGTCAGTACCGAGAAGCTGATCATCATCGGCGCGTCGACGGGCGGCACCGAGGCGATCCGCGAAGTGCTGACGCCGCTGCCGCCGGATGCACCGGCCGTGCTGATCGCGCAGCACATGCCGCCGGGCTTCACGAAGTCGTTCGCACAGCGGCTGAACGGCCTGTGCCGGATCGCGGTGAAGGAAGCGGAGCACGGCGAGCGCGTGCTGCCGGGTCATGCGTATATCGCGCCGGGCCACGCGCACCTGTTGCTTGCAAGGAGCGGGGCGAACTATATTGCGCAACTGTCGGACGAGCCGCCGGTCAACCGGCATCGCCCGTCGGTCGACGTGCTGTTCCGCTCGGCGGCGACGCACGCGGGCAAGAACGCGATCGGGGTGATCCTGACCGGGATGGGCCGCGACGGCGCGGCCGGCCTGCTGGAAATGAAACGCGCGGGCGCTCACACGTTCGCGCAGGATGAAGCAAGCTGCATCGTGTTCGGGATGCCGCGCGAGGCGATCGCGCTCGGCGGCGCGGACGAGATCGTGCCGCTCGCCGAGATGAGCCGTCGTGTGATGGCGCGCCTGGCGACAATGGGCGACCGCGTGCAGCGGGTTTGAATGGAATGTCACGGGGCGCGTGCCACGATACGCGTCCCGATGGAAACGAATCTGGAAAGGAACGACGATGGACAAGAGCATGAAAATCCTGGTGGTGGACGATTTCCCGACGATGCGCCGGATCGTCCGCAACCTGCTCAAGGAACTGGGTTACTCGAACGTCGACGAGGCCGAGGACGGCGCGGCCGGCCTGGCACGGCTGCGCGGCGGCGGTTTCGACTTCGTGATCTCGGACTGGAACATGCCGAACCTCGACGGCCTTGCGATGCTGAAGGAAATCCGCGCGGACGCGACGCTCACGCACCTGCCGGTGCTGATGGTCACGGCCGAGTCGAAGAAGGAGAACATCATCGCGGCCGCGCAGGCCGGCGCGAGCGGCTACGTCGTGAAACCGTTCACGGCCGCGACGCTTGACGAGAAGCTGAACAAGATCATCGACAAGATGGCGAAGACCGGGAGCTGACGTGAACGAGCCGATCCATGCAGCGCTGACGGGCGCCGGGTTCAGCGCCGACGGCCAGGCCGAAGGCGCCGGTTTCGCGGGCGACCGCATCCTCGCGCGTATCGGCCATGTCACGCGCACGCTGCGCGATTCGATGCGCGAGCTCGGGCTCGACAAGCACGTCGAGCGGGCGGCGGAAGCCGTGCCCGATGCGCGCGACCGGCTGCGCTACGTCGCGACGATGACCGAGCAGGCAGCCGTGCGCGTGCTGAATGCGATCGAGGTCGCGAAGCCGATGCAGGAGCGCATCCAGAACGAGGCCGAGGCGCTCGACGCGCGCTGGGCGCAGTGGTACGCGGCGCCGATCGAGCACGCGGAAGTGCGCGAGCTGATGGACGATACGCGCACGTTCCTGCGCACGCTGCCCGAGTCGGCTTCGGCAACCAGCGCGCAACTGCTCGAGATCATGCTCGCGCAGGATTTCCAGGACCTGACCGGGCAGGTGATCAAGAAGATCATGGACATGGTCTACCTGATCGAGCAGCAGCTCCTCACGGTGCTCGTCGAGAACATCGCGCCCGAGCGGCGCGAGCAGTTCGCGGCCACCGCGGCTGCGCTCGCGGCCGAGCAGATAAGCTCGACCGGCAGCCCCGAGTCGCTGCTGAACGGCCCGCAGATCGCGCCGGAAGGCAAAACCGACGTGGTCCAGGACCAGGGGCAGGTGGACGACCTGCTCGCCAGCCTGGGCTTCTGACCCTGCCGCATGCATCGGCGCGCCGCGTGTTGCGGCGCCGCCCGATGCACGCGTCACGCGTTCCCATGCGTTCCCCGCACCGCCTCCCCGCGCGCGTGCCACCTGCATGGCTCAGGGTGGTCGGTCCTGCGTCAAATTGACACTTCGACACACGCAGCAGGCATACTACGCGTCAGCAGCAACGTAGCGTCATTCGTACGATTTCATATGTTGCCAGGTGGCGCGGGCCCGATGGCCGCACCGCCGGCAACGAAGCCAGTCCCTTGGGGGGGAACGTGAAGCTGAAACGCTTGGGCTGGGCCGTCGCGCACGCGACGGCTGCAATGGGTGTGCTGTGGAGCGTCCACGCATACGCGGAACTGGGCGGCGCACCGATGTCGCCGCCGGCGGACGATCAGGCCGCAACCGTACGCGCGTTGCAGCGCGCGATGCGTTCGGCAGACGGCGTGCAGACGAGCACGGCCGCCTATACCGTCCGCGAGATCTCGCTCGGATCGGGCACCGTCATCCACGAATACACGTCGGCCGCCGGCAGCGTGTTCGGCCTCGCGTGGCAAGGGCCGACGATGCCGGATCTCGCGTCGCTGCTCGGCAGCTATTTCCCGCAATACACCGCTGGCGTCCAGGCGGCGCACAAGGCGCGCGGCTGGCGCGCGCCCGTGTCCGTCGATACGAGCGGGCTCGTGATCCGGACAGGCGGCCACATGGGCGCCTTCTCGGGCCAGGCATGGCTGCCGGCGGCGCTGCCTGCCGGCCTGGCCGGCACCGACATCCAGTGACAGCGGGAGAGCGATCTTGAGAATTCCTCGTACATTCAAGCGCTGGCTCGGCGTGCTGGGCCTTGCGGCGGCGACGGCCGTCCTCGTGACGGCATGCGGCGGCGGTGGCGACGGCGGTGGCGGCAGCAGCTCGGGCAACAACGGCAACGGCGGTTCGGGCGGCTCGGACGGTAACTCCGGGAACAATGCTGTCATCACAGTCAGCTCTGGCGTCGCGAACGTGATCAACATCCCGACCGTCAGCGTGAAGGTCTGCGCGCCGGGCACGTCGAACTGCCAGGTGGTCAACAACGTGCTCGTCGATACCGCGTCCTACGGGCTGCGGCTCGTCGGCAGCGCGGTGTCGGGCGTGCTCGGCAGCCTCCCGCAGGTGACGAGCGGCGGCGCGCCGGTCGCCGAATGCGGCAAGTTCGTGTCGAGCTACACGTGGGGCTCGGTGCGCACGATCGACCTGTCGATCGGCTCCGAGCAGGCGAGCTCGCTGCCCGTGCAGATCATCGGTGACCTCGGTACGACGAACGTGCCGAGTTCGTGCACGAACGGCGGCGCGTCGGCCAACTCGGCGAGCGCGCTCGGGGCGAACGGGATCCTCGGTATCGGGCCGGCGCCGGTCGATTGCGGCACGACCTGCGCGACGTCGACTTCGTCGAACAACAACTACTACGCATGCCCGAACGGCGACAACGCGAACTGCGCGGTCGCGCTCGTGCCGGTGGCGCAGCAGGTGGCCAACCCGGTGCATCGCTTCGCCGACAGCAGCGGGGTGAGCGTGACGATGCCGAGCATCTCGAACAGCGGACAGGCCAGCGCAACCGGGACGCTGACGTTCGGTCTGCCCGACATGACCGGGAAGACCGTGATGACGTCGACCACGACGGGCGACGTCAGCGCGACGTTCCAGGGGCGCAACGTGACGGCGTTCTTCGATACGGGCTCGAACGCGTATTTCTTCAACGATTCGACGACCACGTCGACGACCTGCCCGAAGAACACGCAGTTCTACTGCCCGGGATCGTCGCCGGCCAGCTACTCTGCGACGCTGACCGGCCAGAACGGCGTGGCCGCCACCGTGTCGATGTCCGTCGCGAACGCGGATGCGCTGTTCGCGAACCCGTCGACGTTCGCGTTCAACGACATCGCGGGCCCGTTCGGTTCGTCCAGCTGGCTCGACCTCGGCATGCCGCACTTCTACAACCGGACGATCTACTTCGGGATGGACAAGACCGCGAGCGGCGGCGCGCAGCCTTTCGTCGCGTTCTGACGCGCACGGCCGTACGCTGAAGAGAGGGGGCGAGCGATCGCCCCCTTTTTTTATTTGACGGCTGCGCGCGGCCCGACGGGTCGGACCGGCGCGCCGCCGTGCGCGGGCGCAACGCCTACGATGTAATACCGGCACTCGTGCCGGCACGATATCGAGGAGGCAGCGCCATGAGCTCGCGCATACAACGCATCACGCCGTTCCTGTGGTTCGACAGCGACGCCGAGGCAGCTGCCGGTTTCTACGTGTCGGTGTTCGACAACGCGCGCATCGTGCACGTCGCGCGCTACGGCAAGGCCGGCGCGCACGCATCCGGCGGCGCGGAGGGCGCGGTGATGACCGTCGCGTTCGAGCTCGACGGGCAGGCGTTCGTCGCGCTGAACGGCGGCCCCGTGTTCCAGATCACGCCGGCCGTGTCGTTCGTCGTCAACTGCCGGGACCAGGACGAAATCGATCGCTACTGGGCGCGCCTGTCGGAAGGCGGCGACGAGCGCGCGCAGCAGTGCGGCTGGCTGCGCGACCGCTTCGGCGTGTCGTGGCAGGTCGTGCCGGTGCAGTTGCCGGAGCTGATGGCGGGCGACCCGGCGCGCGCGGAGCGCGTGATGGCGCAGGTGATGACGATGAAGAAGCTCGATCTCGACGCGCTGCAGCGGGCGGCGGCGGGCTAGGGGCAGGGTAGCCCGTTGCCGGCGTGAACCGGGTTCCAGGGGCCGCGC
Organism: Burkholderia lata; assembly: GCF_902499335.1. GTDB lineage: Bacteria > Pseudomonadota > Gammaproteobacteria > Burkholderiales > Burkholderiaceae > Burkholderia > Burkholderia lata_B. The sequence goes on from NZ_CABVQK010000012.1 coordinate 214,069, forward strand.
AAGCCCGTGAGTGGCCGGCACAGGCGCTAGGCCGGCGGCCGGCCGTCGCGCATCAGGCGCGTATGGTCGAGGAAGCGATGGCCGGGCCCGTACGTGCTGCTTTCGATCCGTACGGCGTCGGCCGGCGCGACCGGGCGCCCGGTGCCATCGACCGATACCGATTCGATTTCGACGACCGGCACGCACCACGCCGCGCGGGCACGTTCAGCCGGTTCGCCGCGCGCGTCGACGCAGCGGAAGATGAAGCTTTCCGGGAAATCCTGCGCGCGCAGGGATTGCGTCGATCCGTTCCACGCATGGTGCAGCGCGATCGTGCCGGGGTGCGGCGCATCAGGCGCCTGTGCGCCGGGCGGCGGGCCCGGCGTGTACGCGCAGCCGGCGGCCAGCGCGCAGGCGAGCGACAGTGACGGAACGAGCGGATGACGGAGCATGGTGCGGTTCGACCGGAATCGGGAATGGCAAAGCGTAGCGCGCTTTGCACACCAGCGTAATGCGGGCCGGTTAATCGAATTCGGCATACTCGCACCGATTATCGATCGCACCCGATTTCATTCTCTTGTAATCAAATGCTGGATTATATGGGGCTGTAGTTTCTGTCAGGTCTTCAAGATTATTAAAATGACGCGGCATGCAAGTCTGCGGCGCTGCATTCCGCTGCTGCAGCCGTTCCTGCGCCGTGCCGGCAGGCAAGGCGGGCCGGTGTGAGCATCGCCCGGCACGTGAAAATAGATGGAACCCGTCGAAATTCAAACATATAATTCCGGCGTTGTTTCCGGGGTCGTCAATATAAAACAGGAGGGTAATAAAATGAATTTTTCTGAAGCCGTTCGTTCCGCACTCAATAAATACGCGACATTCGAAGGCCGTGCGCGCCGTGCCGAATACTGGTACTTCGCGCTGCTGACCTGCGCGCTGTCGATCGCCGCGCAGATCATCGGCGCGGCAGGCCACGACGCGGGCCTGATCACGCTGCTGCTGCTCGTCGTGATCGGCCTGGTTTCGCTGGCGCTGATCATTCCGAGCATCGCGGTCAGCGTGCGCCGGCTGCACGATACGGGCCGCTCGGGCTGGTTCCTGCTGCTCGCGCTGATTCCGATCGTCGGCGGCATCCTGCTGCTCGTGTGGATGTGCTCGCGCGGCACCGAAGGCCCGAACCGCTTCGGCGCGGATCCGATCCCGGCGGCCTGACCGGCACCCGCCCCGGCGCGCGACGCCGTCGCGTCGGGGCCTGATTTCGCGTCACACCTGCTGCGCCGTTTCACTGCTTCACCCTTTCCGCGCTTTTTCCTCGCTTCACGCCGTCGCCGTTCCGTCCGGAACCGACACCCGCCATCGCATCCGCCGGCCCGTTTTTTCGCCGCGCCGCAGGGCGTTCCGTCCCCCGTCCGGCCCCGTTTGCGCCGGCTCGCCCGATTCCCCGAAATACCCCCCTTTCCCGGCTTTGCTCGACCGATCGGTGTTTGACGCCTCCATGAATAATCGGTGTCACTGGAAAGCGGCATTCCGCCGTACCCGACTGGAGGCCCCGTGGCAGACGAGAGCGATCTCGACAAGACCGAAGCCGCCACTCCCAGGCGCCGCGAGAAGGCGCGCGAGGAGGGGCAGGTCGCGCGTTCGCGCGAACTGGCTTCGTTCGCGCTGCTCGCGGCCGGGTTCTACGGCGCCTGGCTGCTCGCGGGCCCGTCGGGCGGGCATCTGCAGGCGATGCTGCGCGGCGCGTTCACGTTCGATCGCGCGACCGCGTTCGACACGAACCGGATGCTGTCGGCGGCCGGCAGCGCGAGCCTCGAAGGCTTCGCCGCGCTGCTGCCGCTCCTCGCACTCACCGGCGTCGCCGCGTTGCTCGCGCCGATGGCACTCGGCGGCTGGCTGATCTCGCAGAAGACGTTCGAGCTGAAGTTCGACCGCCTGAATCCGATCTCGGGCCTCGGCCGGATCTTCTCGATCCAGGGGCCGATCCAGCTCGGGATGTCGGTCGCGAAGACGCTGGTCGTCGGCGGGGTCGGCGGCATCGCGATCTGGCGCGCCAAGGACGAACTGCTCGGCCTCGCGACGCAGCCGCTCGGCGTGGCGCTGCCCGATGCGCTGCATCTGGTCGCCGTGTGCTGCGGCACGACGGTCGCCGGGATGCTGGTGGTCGCCGCGCTCGATGTGCCTTACCAAATCTGGCAGTACAACAAGAAGTTGCGCATGACGAAGGAAGAAGTGAAGCGCGAGCATCGCGAGAACGAAGGCGATCCGCACGTGAAGGGCCGGATCCGCCAGCAGCAGCGTGCGATCGCGCGCCGCCGGATGATGGCGGCCGTGCCGAAGGCCGACGTGGTCGTCACGAACCCGACGCACTTCGCCGTCGCACTGCAGTACACGGACGGCGAGATGCGCGCGCCGAAGGTCGTCGCGAAGGGCGTGAACCTCGTCGCCGCGCGCATCCGCGAACTCGCGGCCGAACACAACGTGCCGCTGCTCGAAGCGCCGCCGCTCGCGCGTGCGCTGTATCACAACGTCGAACTCGAACGCGAGATTCCCGGCTCGCTGTACTCGGCCGTCGCCGAAGTGCTCGCGTGGGTCTACCAGCTCAAGCGCTTCCGCTCGGAAGGCGGTGCGTTCCCGGCGGTGCCGGTCGACCTGGAGGTGCCGGCCGACCTCGACAAGGGCGCGTCGGTCTCCGCCGACGACGAACGCGAGGAGCAGGAAGACACGCTCGGTAAGGGAGGCGTGGCATGAGCACCCCGACCGGCCTGTTCGCGAAGCGCCCGAACATGCTCGCGGGTACCAACCTGCGCGCGCTCGCGGGCCCGATCCTCATCTGCATGATTTTGGGGATGATGATCCTGCCGCTGCCGCCGATGCTGCTGGATCTGCTGTTCACGTTCAACATCGCGCTGTCGGTGATGGTGCTGCTCGTCAGCATGTACACGATGAAGCCGCTCGACTTCGCGGCGTTCCCGAGCGTGCTGCTGTTCTCGACGCTGTTGCGCCTGTCGCTGAACGTCGCGTCGACGCGCGTCGTGCTGCTCGAAGGCCACACGGGCCCCGATGCGGCCGGCCAGGTGATCGAGGCGTTCGGCCACTTCCTCGTCGGCGGCAACTTCGCGGTCGGTATCGTCGTGTTCGTGATCCTGATGATCATCAACTTCATGGTGATCACGAAGGGCGCGGGGCGGATCGCCGAAGTGTCCGCGCGCTTCACGCTCGACGCGATGCCCGGCAAGCAGATGGCGATCGACGCCGACCTGAACGCGGGCCTCATCAACGAGGAACAGGCACGCAAGCGCCGCCTCGCCGTGTCGCAGGAAGCCGAGTTCTACGGGTCGATGGACGGCGCGTCGAAGTTCGTGCGCGGCGACGCGATCGCCGGCCTGATCATCATGGCGATCAACGTGATCGGCGGGCTGATCGTCGGGATGGTTCAGCACGACATGACGTTCGCCGCGGCCGGCACGAACTACACGCTGCTGACGATCGGCGACGGCCTCGTCGCGCAGATCCCGTCGCTCGTGATCTCGACCGCGGCCGGCGTGATCGTGTCGCGCGTCGCGACCGACGAGGACATCGGCACGCAGATCACCGGCCAGCTGTTCACGAACCCGCGCGTGCTGAACATCACCGGCGCGATCATCGTGCTGATGGGGCTGATCCCCGGAATGCCGCACTTCGCGTTCCTCGCACTCGGCGGCGGCGCGATCTGGCTGGCCCGCACGCAGACCAAGCGTGCGGCGGCCCGCAAGGCGGCCGGCGACCTGACCGACATCGCGCCGCCTGCCGTGCTGCCGTCGGACAGCCACGAGGCGACCTGGGACGACGTGCAGCTGATCGACCCGCTCGGGCTGGAAGTCGGCTACCGGCTGATTCCGCTCGTCGACAAGAACAGCGACGGCGAACTGCTCAAGCGCATCAAGAGCATCCGCAAGAAATTCGCGCAGGAAATCGGCTTCCTGCCGCCGGTGATCCATATCCGCGACAACCTCGAACTGCGGCCGAACGCGTACCGGATCGCGTTGAAGGGCGTCGAGATCGGCGTCGGCGAAGTGTTCCCGGGCCAGTGGCTCGCGATCAACCCCGGCCAGGTGACGGCCGCGCTGCCGGGCGCCGTCACGCAGGATCCCGCGTTCGGGCTGCCGGCCGTGTGGATCGACGTCGCGATGCGCGAACAGGCGCAGGTGTACGGCTACACGGTGGTCGACGCGAGCACGGTCGTCGCGACGCACCTGAACCATCTGGTCGTCCAGCACGCGGCCGAGCTGCTCGGCCGCCAGGAAGTGCAGGCGCTCGTCGAGCGCACCGGCAAGGATGCGCCGTCGCTCGTCGAGGACCTCGTGCCGAAGACGATCTCGCTGACGACGCTGCAGAAGGTGCTGCAGAACCTGCTCGAGGAAGGCGTGCCGATCCGCGACATGCGCACGATCCTCGAGGCCGTGTCCGAACACGCGGGCCGTGGCGATGCGTTCGAGATCACGGCCGCGGTGCGGCTCTCGCTCGGCCGCGCGATCACGCAGCAGTGGTATCCGGGCGCCGGCGAAATGCAGGTGATGGGCCTCGACTCGAATCTGGAGCGCGTGCTGTCGCAGGCGCTCGCCACCGGCGCGAACCCGGGCCTCGAACCCGGCCTCGCGCACAACCTTCTGGCCGGCACGCAACAGGCGATGCTGCGTCAACAGAATCTCGGGCTGCCGCCCGTGCTGCTCGTGCAGCACGCGCTGCGCGCGATGCTCGCGCGTTTCCTGCGCCGCAGCCTGCCGCAATTGAAAGTGCTGTCGTATGCCGAAGTGCCGGACACACGCACGATCAAAGTCGTTAACGTCATCGGGGGTTCCGCTTGAACATTCGCAAATTCACCGGCGCAACGAGCCGCGACGCACTTCGTCTCGTGCGCGAGGCACTCGGCGCCGACGCGGTCGTGCTGTCGAACCGCACGCTCGATGACGGCAGCGTGGAAATCGTCGCACTCGCCGATTCGGACCTGGCCGCCGTGACGCCGCCGGCCGCGGCACGCCCGCGCATCGCCGCGCCGCGTACGCTGGAATCCGTGCCGGCTGCTGCGGTGCCGGGCATCGTGTCGCGCCCGGGCGCGGCGCTGGCCCGCCCGGCCGCCAATCCGTATGCAGCAGGCGAAGGCGGGCTGCCGGACGTGTTCTCGTCGGTGTTCGGCGCAAGCGCCGACGCGGACGCGGATGAGACGGCGGCGCAACCGTCCACGATCGATGCGGACGCGCCGGCTGCGGCAGCGCCGTCGGTCGCTGCCCCCGCAACCGCCGCGCCGGCCGCGGCCTCCGAACCCGCACCTTGGCTGGTCGAGCACGCGAAGCGCCTGACGCAGCAGCGCGATGCGCTGATGGCGCGCGCGCAGGCGCCTGCCGCGCCGCAGCCGAGCGCACCCGCGCCGCAGGCGGCAGCCGGTGCGACGCCGCCCGCCTGGGCACGCGACATCGTGCGCGACGCCGAACGCCGGATGCCGGCCGCCGCCACCCGCGCACCCGACACGAACACGAGCGCGGCGCATGCCGCGAAGGCGGCCGAGCGCACGCGTCTGTCCCCTGACGCGGCCGCCGCGGTGGCCGATGCGGTGAAGTCGCGCATCGAGCGGATCGTCAACGATACGGTGATGCAGGAGCTCGGCGAACTGCGCGGGATGATGGAAGAGCAGTTCGACAGCCTGATGTGGCATGACCGCCAGCGTCGCAGCGCCGTGCATGGCGCGCTGACGAAGCACCTGTTCGCGGCCGGTTTCTCCGCGCAGCTCGTGCGGATGCTGGTCGACAACATGCCGGCCGGCGACGGCGCGCAGACCTTCGAGCAGGCCGTCGAATGGGCGCAGTCGGTGCTCGGGTCGAACCTGCCGGTGCTGGAAAGCGAGGACGCGCTGATGGAGCGCGGCGGCGTGTTCGCGCTGATGGGGCCGACGGGCGTCGGCAAGACGACCACCACCGCGAAGCTGGCCGCGCGCTGCGTGATGCGCTTCGGCGCGAGCAAGGTCGCGCTGCTGACCACCGACAGCTACCGGATCGGCGGCCACGAGCAGCTGCGCATCTTCGGCAAGATCCTCGGCGTGCCCGTGCACGCGGTGAAGGATGCGGGCGACCTCGCGCTTGCGCTGTCCGAGCTGCGCAACAAGCACATCGTGCTGATCGACACGATCGGCATGAGCCAGCGCGACCGCGCGGTATCCGACCAGATCGCGATGCTGCACGGTGCGAACGCGCCGGTGCAGCGCCTGCTGCTGCTCAACGCGACGAGCCACGGCGACACGCTCAACGAAGTCGTGCAGGCGTACCGCAGCGCGGGCGAGCATCCGGACCTGGCCGGCTGCATCCTCACGAAGCTCGACGAGGCGACCCACCTCGGCGGCGTGCTCGACACGGTGATCCGCTACAAGCTGCCGATCCATTACGTGTCGACCGGCCAGAAGGTGCCGGAGAACCTGTACGTCGCGTCGACCAAATTCCTGCTGAAGAGCGCGTTCTGTGTACCGCGCGACGGCTCGCCCTTCGTGCCGCAAGACGAGGACATGCCGACGCTGCTCTCCGCACTGACCGCACGTTCCACCGCCGAGCTGCACGAGGTGCGATTTGGATAAACGGATCATCGATCAGGCGGAAGGGCTGCGGCGCCTGCTGGCCGGGCGCGCGTCGCGCATCGTCGCGGTGACGGGCGGGCCGGCGGGTGTCGGCTGCACGTCCACCGTCGTGAACCTGGCGGCGGCGCTCGCGTCGCTCGGCAAGGATGTGCTCGTCGTCGACGAGCGTGCCGACGTGCATTCGGCCAGCGCGACGCTGGCGGGCGCGTGGCTGCGCGATGGCGAGCGCACGCGGGTCGCGGCCGGCTTCGGCCTGTGCGCCGCCGCGCGGCTCGCGCGCACCGGCTACACCGACGCGCAACTGAGCGATTTCATCGACGGCCCCGCCGACATCGTCCTCGTCGACGCGCAGCTTGGCGCCGACGGTTCGTTCTCGGCGCTCGCACGCGAAGCGCATGACGTGCTGATCGTCACGCGGGTTGCCGCGCAGGCGATCACCGAGGCGTACGCGTGCATGAAGCGGCTGCATTTCGCGCATGCGTTCGCGCAGTTCCGCGTGTTGACCAATCACGTCGGCAGCCACGCGGACGCGAAGGTCGCGTTCGACAACCTCGCGGGCGTCGCGAGCCGCTACCTGACGGTGTCGATCGCCGATGCCGGCTGCGTGAGCGCCGATCCGCTCGTCGAGCATGCGCGCGAGCTGATGCGTGCCGTGGTCGACGCGTTCCCGTCGTCGGCCGCCGCGCGCGACTGCCGGCAGATTGCCGCGGACCTGCTGTACTGGCCGATGCGTCCGCGTTCGGGTGCGGGCCGCGCCGTGCACGCGGGCAGCAAGCCGTCGTATGAGGCGGGCGCGGCACACGCCGCGTGAGCGCTACCGGAAGGAGAGAGCCATGATGTACAACGCTCAAGGAAAGATGTCCCAGGCCGACGTGCTCGCGCAATATGCGCCGCTCGTGCGACGCCTCGGGCTGCAGCTCGTCGCGAAGATGCCGGCGAGCGTCGATCTCGACGACCTGATCCAGGCCGGCATGATCGGCCTGATGGACGCGGCCGGGCGCTACAAGGAAGACCAGGGCGCGCAGTTCGAGACCTACGCGACGCAGCGTATCCGCGGCGCGATGCTCGACGAGCTGCGCAGCAACGACTGGCTGCCGCGCAGCCTGCGCAAGACATCGCGCGAGGTCGAGCACGCAGTGCACCAGGTCGAACAGCATCTCGGCCGCTCGGCGAGCGAGACCGAGATCGCGCTGCACCTGAACATGCCGCTCGACGAATACCAGGGGATGCTGCAGGACCTGCACGGCAGCCAGCTGATCTATTACGAGGATTTCGACCGCGCGGCCGACGACGAGCCGTTCCTCGACCGCTACCGCGTCGATCACGCCGATCCGCTGTCGGCGCTGCTCGACGAGCACCTGCGCGAAGCGCTCGTCGAGGCGATCGAGCGGCTGCCGGAGCGCGAGAAGCTGCTGATGTCGCTGTACTACGAACGGGGTCTGAATCTGCGCGAGATCGGCGCGGTGCTCGAAGTGAGCGAATCGCGCGTGTGCCAGCTGCACAGCCAGGCCGTCGCACGCCTGCGCGCGCGGCTGCGCGAACAGGCGTGGGTCGGCGCGGAGTCCTGACCCTTTCTTGACGGCCGCGCGCGTCGACGCCGCGCGCTGGTGCCGTGCGTGCGCCGTATGTGCGCCGTGCCTGCGCATTCTGCGCGCCGATTTGCTACAATCCTCTCCGCTTTCCGAGGAGCGTTGCGACGGACCACCCTGCGTCCGCCAGGCTCGGAAGGCTTCACCAAGCAGCCGTGCGGCAAAACCGCGTCGGCCCCGCTTCCTGAACGGCGCTCACGTCACCAATCTAGAAACTTTTTAGAAAGGAGGGCGTGATGAACGCCATTATCGATTCCAAAGCTTCCAACGATTACGTCGTCGCCGACATGGCGCTGGCCGGCTGGGGCCGCAAGGAACTGAACATCGCCGAGACCGAAATGCCGGGCCTCGTGCAGATCCGCGACGAATACAAGGCGCAGCAGCCGCTGAAGGGTGCGCGCATTGCCGGTTCGCTGCACATGACGATCCAGACGGGCGTGCTGATCGAGACGCTGAAGGCGCTCGGCGCGGATGTCCGCTGGGCGTCGTGCAACATCTTCTCGACGCAGGATCACGCGGCTGCCGCGATCGTCGAAGCCGGCACGCCGGTGTTCGCGTTCAAGGGCGAATCGCTCGACGAATACTGGGAATTCTCGCACCGCATCTTCGAATGGCCGAACGGCGAATTCGCGAACATGATCCTGGACGACGGCGGCGACGCAACGCTGCTGCTGATCCTCGGCTCGAAGGCCGAGAAGGACCGTTCGGTGATCGCGAAGCCGACCAACGAGGAAGAAGTCGCGCTGTACAAGTCGATCGCGCAGCACCTCGACGCGGACCCGACCTGGTACTCGACGCGCCTCGCGCACATCAAGGGCGTGACCGAAGAAACCACGACCGGCGTGCACCGCCTGTACCAGATGGAAAAGGACGGCCGCCTGCCGTTCCCGGCGTTCAACGTGAACGATTCGGTCACGAAGTCGAAGTTCGACAACCTGTACGGCTGCCGTGAATCGCTGGTCGACGGTATCAAGCGCGCGACCGACGTGATGATCGCGGGCAAGGTCGCGGTCGTCGCGGGCTACGGCGACGTGGGCAAGGGCTGCGCGCAATCGCTGCGCGGCCTCGGCGCGACCGTGTGGGTCACCGAAATCGACCCGATCTGCGCGCTGCAGGCGGCGATGGAAGGCTACCGCGTCGTGACGATGGAATACGCTGCCGACAAGGCCGACATCTTCGTGACGGCCACCGGCAACTTCCACGTGATCGGGCACGATCACATGAAGGCAATGCGCCACAACGCGATCGTCTGCAACATCGGTCACTTCGACTCGGAAATCGACGTCGCGTCGACCCGCCAGTACCAGTGGGAAAACATCAAGCCGCAGGTCGACCACATCATCTTCCCGGACGGCAAGCGCGTGATCCTGCTGGCGGAAGGCCGCCTCGTGAACCTCGGCTGCGCGACCGGCCACCCGTCGTTCGTGATGTCGAACTCGTTCGCGAACCAGACGCTCGCGCAAATCGAGCTGTTCGTGCGCGGCAACGAGTACGAGAACAAGGTGTACGTGCTGCCGAAGCACCTCGATGAAAAGGTTGCGCGCCTGCACCTCGCGCGCATCGGCGCGAACCTGTCCGTGCTGTCGGACGAGCAGGCTTCGTACATCGGCGTGCAGAAGGACGGCCCGTTCAAGCCGAACCACTACCGCTACTGATCCGATGCGCCGCCGCCGCGGTGCCGTGCGCGCGTCGCCGACGCGCCCGCGGGACGGCGGCACGGCGCGGGATCGCCGGCTGCCGCGGTGCGCCTTCGGGCACCCGCGGCAGCCGGCGGCGGCCACTGATCGTACCGATCGACAACCGAACCGGAGCACTCCATGAGCGTCATCCTCACCTGGGTCATCAACGCGCTCGCGCTGCTGATCATCACGTACCTCGTGCCGTCGATCCACATCAAGAGCTTCGGCACGGCGCTGATCATCGCGGTCGTGCTCGGCCTGATCAACACGGTGATTCGCCCGGTGCTGATCCTGCTGACGCTGCCCGTCACGATCGTCACGCTCGGGGTGTTCATCCTCGTCGTGAACGCGTTGTGCTTCTGGTTCGCGTCGTCGCTGTTGAAGGGCTTCGAGGTGTCGGGCTTCTGGTCCGCGTTCTTCGGTTCGATCCTGTACAGCATCGTGTCGTGGCTGCTGTCCGCACTGATCTTCGGTCAGCGCGACATCGGCTGACCTCTTCGAATCATGAAACCGATCGAACTCTCGTTTGAATTCTTCCCGCCGAAAACGGCGGAAGGCGTCGAGAAGCTGCGCGCCACGCGTGCGCAGCTGCTGCCGCTGAAGCCGAAATTCGTTTCCTGCACGTTCGGCGCCGGCGGTTCGACGCAGCAGGGCACGCTCGATACGGTGCTCGACATGCAGAAGGACGGCCTCGAGGCCGCACCGCACCTGTCGTGCATCGGTTCGTCGCGCGACAGCCTGCGCGCGATCCTCGACCAGTACCGCTCGTACGGCATCCGCCACATCGTCGCGCTGCGTGGCGACCTGCCGTCGGGGATGGGCGAAGTCGGCGAACTGCGCTATGCGTCGGAGCTCGTCAGCTTTATCCGTGCCGAGCACGGCGACTGGTTCCACATCGAGGTTGCGGGCTATCCGGAGTACCACCCGCAAGCGCGCTCGCCGAAGGCCGATCTCGAGAACTTCGCGCGCAAGGTGAAAGCCGGCGCGAATTCCGCGATCACGCAGTACTTCTTCAACGCCGACGCGTATTTCCGCTTCGTCGACGATGCGCGCAAGCTCGGCGTGGACGTGCCGATCGTGCCGGGCATCATGCCGATCACGAACTTCTCGCAGCTGATGCGCTTCTCCGAGATGTGCGGCGCCGAAGTGCCGCGCTGGGTCGCGCGCCGGCTCGAGAGCTTCGGCGACGATCGCGAGTCGATCCGCGCGTTCGGCGCGGACGTCGTCACGGGCCTGTGCCAGCGTCTGATCGACGCGGGCGTGCCGGGTCTGCACTTCTATACGCTGAACACGGCGGCCGCGACGCGGACGATCTGCGAACGGCTCGTCATGTAAGCGCGCTCACGCGATTGCATGCGTCAAAGCCCCGTCGGCAAAACCGGCGGGGCTTTTTTTTCGATGACTGCGGAGCGGAGCGGGGCGCGAGCGTCAGCGCTGCGCGTGCATCAGCGGCGGGCGGCGGTCGAACCACGGCCGCGCCTGCTCGAGCTGCCGCGCGAGCCGGAGCAGCAGCCCGTCGTCGGTGTGGCGGGCGACGAACTGCACGCCGATCGGCAGCCCGCGCGCGTTCCAGTAGAGCGGCACCGACATCGCCGGCTGGCCGGTCAGGTTGAACAGCTCGGTGCAGCCGGCCCACGTGAACGCCTTTTCCGACGATCTCGCGAGCATTTCCTTCAGCAGCGGCTTCACCGGCAGCGCGGCGAGCACCTTCATCTGCGTCGCTTCGAACGGCGTCGGCTGCAATTCGCCGATCTTCACCGGCGGGCCCGCGAGCGACGCGCACAGGATCGCGTCGTAGCGCGACACGAGGCCGGCCACCTGCACGGTGATCTGGCGCTGCCATTCGAGCACGTCCGGCAGGCGCGTGCGTGCGAGGCGCCGGCCGACCACGGCCATCGCCCACGTCGCGGCTTCGAATTCGCCGCGCTTCGGCGTGCGGCCGGTCAGCGCGCGCGCACCGAGCACCATCTCCTCGGCGATCGTCGCCCATAGCGTGAGGAAGGTTTCGGCCGCGCGCGCGTAGTTGACGTGCAGCGTCGCCGGCTCGACATGGTGGCCGAGCGATTCGAGCAGCGCGGCCGCATCGTCGAGCGCCGCGCGCGTGTCGTCGGCGAGTGCCGGCGCGAGCATCGGGTCGAGCACGAGGCCGATCCGCAGCGGGCCGGGTGGTGTGTCGAGCTCGCCGAGGAATGTGCCGGGTGCGCCGGCCGGCAAGGTCTGGCCGGTCGTCACGTCGAGCAGCAGCGCGCTGTCGCGTACACTGCGCGTGACCGCATGCTGGACGACCAGCTCGCCGTTCGACGGCAGGTCGACGAGTACCGGGTTGCGGCTCGGCTTCAGGCCGAACAGCCCGCAGCACGACGCCGGAATGCGGATCGAGCCGCCGCCGTCGGACGCATGCGCGATCGGTACGATGCCGGCCGCGACGGCCGCCGCTGCACCGCCGCTCGAACCGCCAGGCGTGTGGTCGAGATTCCACGGGTTGCGGCACGCGCCGAACAGTTCGGGTTCCGTGTACGGCATCTGGCCGATCTCCGACGTGTTGGTCTTGCCGAACACGTTGAGACCGGCTGCGCGGCTTCGCGCGATCACCGGCGAATCGTCGGTGGGCACGAAATACCGGTAGTGCCGGCTGCCCATCGACAGCGGCAGCCCGGCGACCGCCGCGCCGAGATCCTTCACGAGATAGGGAACGCCGGCGAACGGCGCGTCGGCACCGCTGTCGGGCATGGCGGCCGCACGCTGGCGGGCGGCTTCGTAGTCCTGCAGCACGATCGCGTTGATCGCGCTGTTGACCGCTTCGGCCTGGCCGATCGCGGCGTCGAGCAGTTCGCGCGGGCTCGCCTTGCGTTCACGCACCAGTGCGGCGAGGCCGATCGCGTCGTGCGCGAGATAGTCCGAGTGCATCGCAGTCACCCCCGTTGTGACTCGTGGCGATGACAGCAGCATAACGCGGGCCCGGTGCGCGGGGCCCGCGACCGGCCGATTTTAGAGGTGCTCGGCGAGGAAGGTCAGCGTGCGGCCGTGCGCGAGCGCCGATGCGCGCTGGTTGTACGACGCGCGGTCCGTGCAGTTGAAGCCGTGCTCGGCGCCCGGATACACGTGGAACGACGCATGGCCGTGGCCGGCGAACGCGGCCTTCACCTGGTCGACGGCCGTGAGCGGGATCCCGTGGTCGTTTTCCGCGTAGTGGAACAGGATCGGCTGCGTGACCTTGCCGGCGAGGTCGAGCGCGTTCTGGATGCCGCCGCCGTAGTAGGCCACTGCCGCGTCGATCTTGCCGGTCGCGGCTGCGCGGTACGCGAGCTGGCCGCCGAAGCAGTAGCCGATCGCGGCGATCTTGCCGGCCACTTCGGGGCGCGCCCGCAGTGCATCGGCTGCCGCGCCGATGTCCGCGACCGCGAGACCCACGTCGGTCTTTTTCATCAACTCGATGCCTTTGTCGCGATCCGCGCCTTCGTAGGTCAGCTCGACGCGCGGCTGCGTGCGCCAGAACACGTCCGGCGCGAGCGCGACGAAGCCGTCGGACGCGTACTGGTCGGCGACTGCGCGGATGTGCGAGTTCACGCCGAAGATCTCCTGGATGATGATGACGGCAGGGCCTTTGCCGCGCTTGGGCAGCGCGAGATAGCCGCCGAAGCTGTCGTTACCGGCGGGGATGTCGATCCATTGGGCAGTCACGTTCTGAACTCCTGGCGAACGGGGTGCGCGATGCGCGCCCCGGGGGGAAGAGGGCGGCCTAGTGTGCCACCGATCGTGTGACGGTGCAGCGCACGCGCCTGCTTCTCGCGCAGCGATCGTTTCGATCTCGATTATTCATTTTTCGGCGCTGCGGCGCTTCGATAGAGTCGAAGTGCCCGCCTTTACAAAGCGCTTTCGCGCATCGTCATCGAAGGATTCGCCATGTCTGCCCGTCTGTTTTCCACGCCCTTTTCCGAACGCTTCGGCCTGCGCCTGCCGCTCGTGCAGGCGCCGATGGTCGGCGCGACCACGACCGCGATGGTCGCCGCCGCGTCGAATGCCGGCGCGCTCGGCAGTCTCGGCGCAGCCGCGTTCGCGCCCGAGCGCCTCGCGACCGAAGTCGAAGCCATCCGCGCGGCGACCGATCGCCCGTTCGCGATCAACCTGTTCGTGCTGCCGGACGCCGCGCCCGACGCGGCGACCGTCGCCCGCGCGCTGACCGCGATCGACCCGCTGAATGCGGCGCTCGGTTTGCCGCCGGGCACCGCGCCCGCACGCTACGCGCCCGACTTCCGCGCACAGCTCGATGCGCTGGTGGCGTTGCGCGTGCCCGTTGCGAGCTTCACGTTCGGCGTGCTCGATGCAGCCGACGTCGCGCGCCTGAAGGCCGCCGGCACCTACGTGATCGGCACGGCGACGCACGTGGCCGAGGGGCTCGCATGGCAGGCGGCCGGCGCCGACGCGCTGTCCGCGCAAGGCGCCGAGGCGGGCGGCCATCGCGGCACGTTCATCGGTTCCGCCGACGATGCGCTGATCGGCACGCTCGCGCTCGTGCCGCAGCTGGTCGACGCGACCGGCCTGCCGGTGCTTGCCGCGGGCGGCATCATGGACGGCCGCGGGATCGCGGCCGCGCTTGCGCTCGGCGCGCAAGGCGCTCAGCTCGGCACCGCGTTCCTCACCTGCACGGAAAGCGCGATCGCGGCGGACTGGAAGGCGCGCCTGCTCGCGAGCGCCGATACGTCGACGCAGGTCACGCGCGCAATCACCGGCCGCCACGCGCGCGGGTTGCGCAACACTTTGATGGCCCGGCTCGGCGAACGCGTGGCCGACACTGCGCCGTACCCGGTGCAGAACGCGCTCACGCAGCCGCTGCGCCAGGCCGCCGCGCGCGCGAACGACGGCGACTACCTGTCGCTGTGGGCCGGGCAGGGCGCGCCGCTCGCGCGGCGGCGCGGCGATACACTGACGACGTCGCAGCTCGTTGCCGCACTCGATGCCGAATGGCGTGCGATAGCTGCCTGAATCGTTCATATCGGACGACGAAACGCGCGTTGTCACGCGCGTTTCATTCAATGATCACGGGCACAAAATACCGAATCGAAATGCCCCCGGAATGTTTTAAAACGACCTTTCGGCAAGCCGCCCGGAATTAGCGGAAACCCTTATCCGGCGGGGCTCGCAGCGATATTCGAGTAGTCATTCCAAAGTGCGCATATCAGTAGTGTTACCACTACCCCAAAAAAGTCCCACAAATTAATTTGATCACCTACACTTGCGCGCAAGTACGGACGGGCGGCTGCTAAAAGCGGCGGTTTACACGTGCTTGAGGCCAAGTGCATGAACGATGCAACCGGCGAATCGTCCAGTGATTGCAAACACAGGGATGGCAGCGGGGCACCGGGCGATGGCGTTTATTGGGACCGAAACTGGAGACTTACATGAATATCAAGATGCAAAAGCTGTTGCCGATCACCGCGGCCGCGATGCTGTGCGCTGCAGCTGCGGGCAACGCAGCGGCCGATCAAGTCGTCAAGATCGGCCACGTCGCGCCCTTGACGGGCGGCATTGCACACCTGGGCAAGGACAACGAAAACGGTGCACGTCTCGCAGTCGAGGAGATCAACGCCAAGGGTCTCACGGTCGGCGGCCAGAAAATCACGCTGCAACTCGACCCGCAGGATGACGCGGCCGACCCGCGGCAGGCCACGCAGGTTGCGCAGAAGCTCGTCGACGACAAGGTCGTCGCGGTGGTCGGCCACCTGAACTCGGGCACGTCGATCCCGGCCTCGAAGATCTACAGCGATGCGGGCATCGTGCAGATCTCGCCGTCGGCGACCAACCCGGCCTACACGCAGCAGGGCTTCAAGACCACGTACCGCGTGGTGGCCACCGATGCGCAGCAGGGCCCGGCACTCGCGAACTACGCGCACTCGAAGGGCATCAAGAGCGTGGCCGTGGTCGACGATTCGACCGCCTACGGCCAGGGTCTCGCGAACGAGTTCGAGAAGAAGGCCAAGGCGCTCGGCCTGAAGGTGGTGTCGCATGACGCGACGAACGACAAGGCGGTCGACTTCCGCGCGATTCTGACCAAGATCAAGGGCGAGAATCCGGACGCGATCATGTACGGCGGCATGGACGCCACCGGCGGCCCGTTCGCGAAACAGGCGAAGCAGCTGGGCCTGCGCGCGAAGATCTTCGCGGGCGACGGCGTGTGCACGGAAAAGCTGGCCGACCTGGCCGGCGACGCGACCGACAACGTGGTGTGCTCGGAAGCCGGTGCTTCGCTCGAGAAGATGTCGGGCGGCGCGGCGTTCAAGGCGAAGTACGAGAAGCGCTTCGGCCAGCCGATCCAGATCTACGCACCGTTCACGTATGACGCCGTGTACATCATCGTCGATGCGATGAAGCGCTCGAACTCGACGGATCCGGCGAAGATCCTCGCCGCGATGCCGGCGACGAACTACTCGGGCGTGATCGGCACGACGACCTTCGACTCGAAGGGCGACCTGCAGCACGGCGTGATCTCGCTGTACAACTACAAGAACGGCAAGAAGTCGCTGCTCGACGAAGTGAAGATGTAACCAGACAAGCGGTCAACAGAAGGGGTGAAAGCGCGCATGCGGCAACGCATGCGCGCTTTCTTTTTTTGGCCGGCGCCTGCCGCGCCCCGTCAGATCTTCAGCCGCGCGAGCACCTTCGGTGCGACGGCTGCGACGAGCGCCGCGCACAGCGCGACGACGGACAGCCCGATCGTCAGGTTCGAGGCTTGCGCGACGGCGCCGATCACGACCGGACCGAACAGCATGCCGAAATACGCGAGCCCGGCCACGTGCGCGAGCCCTTCGGCCGCATGGATGCCTTTCACGCGCGCGGCGGCCGCGAACAGTACCGGCATCATGTTCGCGAGGCCGAGGCCCATCAGCGTGAAGCCGGTCAGCACCGTTGCCGAATACGGCAGCAGCAGCGCGCCGATCATCCCAGCACAGGCGAGCGACGCGCTCGCGAACACGAGCTGCGGCGCGCCGAAGCGGGCGCGCACGGCGTCGCCCGCGAAGCGCGCGATGGCCATCCCGCCCGAGAACGCCGCATAGGCGGCGCTGGCGAGCGCGGGGCTCGCCGCGACGACGTCGCGCATGTAGACCGTCGCCCAGTCGTACATTGCGCCTTCGGCGATCAGCGCGACGAGCGCGATGCCGCCGAGCATCCACAAGGCCGGCGAGCGCCAGCGGTTGCCGCCGCCGTGCGCGTGTTCGTGGTGCGGCACATGCGGCAGCACGGCCGGGCTGGCGACCACGAGCACCGTCGCGCTGGTCGCTGCCGCGAGCGCGAGATGCACGGCCGGCGCCATGCCGGCCGACAGCAGCGCGCCGCCGGCGGCCGCGCCTGCCATCCCGCCGATGCTGAACATGCCGTGCAGCGACGACATGATCGGCCTGCCGATCGCGATTTCGACCGCGCTGGCCTCGGCGTTCATCGCGACGTCGAGCGTCGCCATCGAGAAGCCGAACAGCGCGAGCACGGCGAGCAGCATCGCGTAGTCGGGCACGACGAGGATCAGCGCCGCGCAGGCCGACATCACGAGCCCGCCCGCCAGGCACGCGGTGCGCGAGCCGACGCGCGCAATCCAGCGCGCGATGGTCAGCATCGCGGCGATCGACCCGACGGCGACCGCGAACAGCGCGATCGACAGCAGCCCGGGGCTCAGCGCGAACTTGTCGCGCACGGTCGGCACGTGGACGCCCCACGACGCGAACATCATGCCGGCGACGAAGAACAGCGCCATCGACGCCACGCGCGCGCGCTGGCGGGCCGGTAGCGACAGCACGCGATGCGCGTCGGGTGGCGCGGCGAACGGGGACGACGATTCGGGGGAGGAGGATTCGGACACGATAACGCTCATCAAAAGAAATGCACGGACGCACGCGGCGCCCGTCGGATCCGTCCGATTCTATCGAACCGCTTACGATCCTGCCGGGCGATGGCCGTTCGGCCGATGATCCGGCGATTACCCGGCGACCCGCGTTCGGCCGCATCGACTGCATAGGCCGTTCGACCGATACGCGGCGCACCGCGCCCGCGGGTAACATCGAAGCGCATGGCGTGCCCGGCACGCCGCCCTTCGACCGCAGGAGTCCTCTTGAACATCGATCCCGCTCTCGCCCTGCATCTGCTGCACCGCTGCGCGCTCGGCACGCTCGCCACCCATGCGCGCGATCCGCAGGGTTTCCCGTATCCGACGGTCGTCCCGTTTGCACCCGATGCAAGCCATCGTCCCGTGATCCTCGTCAGCGGCCTCGCGGAGCACACGCGCAATCTGGCCGCCGATCCGCGCGCGGGCTTCCTCGTCGTCGACGCGCCCGGCGGCGACGTGCTGAACGCCGAGCGCGCGACGCTGCTCGGCCGGTTCGTGTCGCTCGGCAGCGATCCGCACGTCACCGCGCGCTACTGTCGGTATGAGCCGGACGCCGCGCGCTATCTCGCGCTCGGCGATTTCACGTTCTGGGCGCTCGACGTCGAGCGGCTGCGCTATATCGGCGGCTTCGGGCGCATGGGCTGGGTCGACGGCACGCATCTCGATGCGCTGCCGCCGCTCGTGTTCGACGAGGAACAGGCGTTGTGGGACGCGTACGATGCCGGCGCTGCGCGCCGCGACGGGCTCGAATTGCTCGGCGTCGATCGCCACGGCGCCGACTGGCGACATGACGGCCGCCGCGTGCGCACGCCGTTTGATACGCCATTGGCCGATGCGGGCGCATTGCGCGAGCGGCTGATTGCGTGCGCACGGGATGTGACGTGACGTCGCGGATACCGTCTTGTCCGCGCTTTGCCCGTTTAGCGAGCCGCGCCATCCGATTTTCGTAAAGCTGTCGTCCTATGAAAGCTTTGATTTTTCTGAATGCAGGGTAATTGCGTATGTTGATAGACCTAATAGCCAATGGCTAATGTCCTAATCTCTGTGTAGGAACGTAAAAATTTGAGAAAAGGCCGCGACCGGTCAAAATGACACGAGTGAATTTCAATTCATCTCGGGATTTTCATGAATCTCGCTTCTATCAAATCTTTTTTGTGCTAATCTCTGCCTTCGAAAATCCGAGGCACATATATTTCAAGAATGGTGAGCTGGCTGCAGACCGGCGCCATTGGTCAGATAGAAAGGGAAACTATGTCTTCTTACAAGGACCTGCTGGCCCAGCGGGAGAAGCTGGAGAAGCAAATCGAAGAAGCGAAGTCGCGTGAATACGCTGAAGTGCTGAATGACGTGAAGCAGAAAATTGCCGACTACGGCTTTTCGCTCGCCGAACTCGGTCTCAGCCGCGCGAAGGCAGGTAAGGTTGGCCGTCCGCGTGCAGGCGTTGCCGCGAAATACCGCGATCCGGAAACGGGCGCGACGTGGTCGGGCCGCGGCAAGCCGCCGCGCTGGATCGCCGGCAAGAACCGCGAACAGTTTGCAATTTAAGTGTTTGTTTAAGTTGCCTGCGCTTCAAAAGAGCCGCGTGTCCGTTAAGGAGCGCGGCTTTTTTGTTTTCAGCGGTCGCCATGCACATCGCGCTGTCATGAAAATGTAATAATCCGGTGTGAATGGAAATGCGACCCGTTCGCATAAGCGATTGATTTAAATAAGAAATTTGTGGGTATTGGCGGGGTTCGCGGGGCGCCCTTGATAGAATTGGGTATCGCACACCGATATCCAATATTTCATGTCCACGTTTTCCGGCGACGCGCAGAGCGCAGATAAGCACGCGGTTGCACGCAAGAGCACGTTCGTCAGTATTGTGCTGAATGTCGTGCTTGCGACATTTCAGATCGTCGTCGGCACGATTGCGCATTCGCAGGCATTGATTGCTGACGGTGTGCATTCGATTTCCGATTTGATCTCGGATTTTGTCGTGCTGGTTGCGAATCGGCATAGCGGCGCATCGCCGGATGCCGACCACAATTACGGGCACAGCCGCTACGAGACCGTCGCATCGCTGTTTCTCGGCGCTATCCTGATTGCGGTCGGCGTCGGCATGCTCTGGCGGGCCGGCGACCGTCTCGTTAATCTCGAAAACATTCCGGCGGTACATTTTTCCGCACTGATCGTCGCGCTGACGGTGCTCGTGTCGAAAGAGGCGCTATTTCGCTACATGCTGCGCGAAGCGCGGCGCGTCCGCTCGGCGATGCTCGTCGCGAACGCCTGGCATGCGCGTTCGGATGCCGCCTCGTCGCTCGTCGTCGCGATCGGCATCGTCGGCAGCCTGGCCGGCGTGAAGCTGCTCGACCCGATCGCGGCGGCGATCGTCGGCTTCATGGTCGCGCGCATGGGCTGGACGTTCGGCTATGACGCGTTGCAGGACCTTTCCGATCGCGCGCTCGATACGACCGATACGGCCGAGATCCGCGCGCTGCTCGCGGCGACGCCCGGCGTGCGCGACGTGCACGACCTGCGCACGCGCAAGATGGGCGATGCCGCGCTCGTCGACGCGCACATCCTCGTCGACCCGAAAATCTCCGTCTCCGAAGGGCACTACATCGCCGAGACCGCGCGTGCGCGCGTGCTGACCGACCCGCGCGTACTCGACGCGCTGATCCACGTCGACCCCGAGAACGACGCGGCGCGCCGTCCGGCGCTCGCGCTGCCGCCGCGCGGCGAGATCGCGGCACGGCTCGAGGCCGCGCTCGCGCAGCGCGGGCTGCGTGCGGCGGCCATCAACCTGCATTACCTGAGTACGGGGCTCGAGATCGACGTGACGCTTGCCTGCGATCCGCACGACACCGATGCGGCGCTGGCCGGCCGTCTCGACGCCGACTCACTGAAGCGCGAGTTCGGCGCGCGCCGGATCGGCTTCACGCGCACGATGCCCGGGCAGGGGTGATCCGCGCGGGCACGCGCGACGGCAGACGGCCGGCGCGCGCCTCTCCGTTACAGCGGCAGTTGCGTGTCGAACTTGATCTCGCGCAGCACGACGCTCGTGCGCACCTGCGACACGGCAGGGATCTTGAAGATGCGTTCGTGCAGGAACACGTCGTAGGCCTTGATGTCCGGCGCGACGATCTTGAGGATGTAATCGGCTTCGCCGGTCGTGCTGTAGCACTCGGTGACTTCCGGGCAGGTCGAGATCTCGCGCTCGAACTGCTCGACGCCGCCTTCGTTGTGGCGGGTCAGGTGCACGTGCGCGAGCGCGCAGACGTGCAGGCCGAGCTTCTCGCGATCGAGCAGCGCCGTGTAGCGCTGGATCACGCCCGACTGTTCCATGTCCTTGATGCGGCGCCAGCACGGCGTGCTCGACAGGCCGACCTGGTCCGAGATTTCCTGGACCGAACGGCGCGCGTCGAGCTGCAACAGGCGAAGGATTTTTTGCGAAAAGGAATCGAGCGTCACCTGCGCCTCCATGCGGCAGCTACAACACGCTGAATGTTAGAGGGCCGGGAAAAGAAAGGCAATCTGGCGTCGCGTTGCTGAGCGAGATTCGCTAATTTGCTCGCGGATCCGTGGGGATTTGTCCCGCCTCCGCGCCTTCCGACCGATCGGTGTCCGACACGGCGAGCCCCGCGAGCGCGGCCTGCTGGCGGCGCAGGTCGGCGAGCATGTTGCAGAACAGCGCACCTTGCTCGATCGCGTCGTCGAGTGCGACGTGCGTGTGCGGATGGTCGTCGAACCAGTGCTTCGGGAAACGCGGCTTGATCGCCTTGCGGTACGGCAGGCCCGTCATCGCGAACGCGAGCGTCTTGATGTCGAGCGCCGACCATGAGAACGGGCAGCGTCCGGCGAAGCGCATCATGTACCAGAACATGAACGTGAAGTCGAAGCCGGCCGGCATCGCGACGAACACCGGCTTGCCGGGCAGCGCCTCGACCCAGTCGACGTACGCGACGAGCGCCGCCTCGGGCGCCTGCAGATCCTTCCGGCACGCGGCCCATGCTTCGGGCTCGGTCTTCCACCACGCTTCCTGCACCGGGTGCGCCTGCGCGCCCGGCAGCGTTTCGAGGTTGGCGGAGAACGTCGCGATCAGCTGCTTGTCCTCGGTGTAGGCGGCCGACGCGAAGCTCAGCATCGAGTGCGGGCCGGGAATCGGGCCGTCGGCCTCGACATCGGTGCTGACGTAGATTTCCGGGATGGCGGTCTGGTTCATCCGAATACCTTGTCGGACACGAACGGGTTCGTGCGGCGCTCGTCGCCGAACGTCGACACCGGGCCGTGGCCCGGCACGAACGTCACGTCGTCGCCGAGCGGCCACAGCTTCTCCTTGATCGACCGGACGAGATCCTCGTGATTGCCGCGCGGAAAATCGGTACGGCCGATCGAACCGGCGAACAGCACGTCGCCGACGATCGCGACGCGATGCGTGCGGCTGAAGAACACGACGTGGCCGGGCGTGTGGCCCGGGCAGTGATAGACCTCGAGCGTCTCGTCGCCGAACTGTACGGTGTCGCCGTCGTTCAGCCAGTGGTCCGGCTCGAAGGTGTCGGCGGCCGGAAAGCCGAAGCGTTCGCTTTGCATCGGCAGCTTCTCGATCCAGAAGCGCTCCTCTTCCTGCGGCCCCTCGATCGGCACGCCGTAGTGCGTCGCGAGCGTCTTCGCGCCCGCGCAGTGATCGATGTGCCCGTGCGTGAGCAGCACCTTCTCGACCT
This sequence comes from Burkholderia lata, assembly GCF_902499335.1. Taxonomy (GTDB): domain Bacteria; phylum Pseudomonadota; class Gammaproteobacteria; order Burkholderiales; family Burkholderiaceae; genus Burkholderia; species Burkholderia lata_B. The sequence goes on from NZ_CABVQK010000012.1 coordinate 236,484, forward strand.
GCACGTTCTGTCGCGCGACTTCCTGTTCGATCCGGTCGAGATCGCCGCCCGGATCGACGACGGCGGCGCGGCCCGTCTTCTCGCAGACGAGCAGCGAGCAGTTCTGCTGGAACGGCGTGACCGGAATGAGCGTGACTTTCATGGAGGCACCGGCGGCTAAAAGGAGCGATTGTACCGGTCGCGCGGGCCGCTTGCCGGTCGCACGACGCGCGTCGCGATGCGCGCCTCCGGGCATTCCCGGAGCATGCCGATTGTTACAGCCATAGTGAGAATCAATGGTCCGAAGGGGGTGCTTTTCGGGTCGACGTTTTGGTTTATGTATAATGCGCCCCATTGAGCGTGAATTTCGCGCCATTCGCTGGTGTTTCGGCCCCGTTAAAAAGGGGCGTCGGAGGCACCGTCAAGCATCAGCCGCCGGGGAGTCCGGCGGTGTATCCAGCACCGAGTATTCGGTGCTCACGTCTTGTCCGGCCGGGTGCTGCGCGCCCGCCTGCGGCCCTGCTGCCGCGCCGCCGGATGAGGCCTGTGCCGCCGTTCCTGTGAGTCGGTCGTTTCGACGCGCGCGAACGTGAAGCCATGTTCGATGGCGGCATGTGGGGTCTGGTCAGGCTGTTGGGGACAGGTTGCGCCAGACGTGAAAACTAATCAGGACGGTTGCGGCATAGACGAAAGCCGCGCCCATGCAAGCCGCCTGCTCGCATCCGAGCGGGGCGTGCACGCATTTGCCGTCCGGGCCGCGTGTCTGCGTTGTGAAGCAGCGTTGTAAGGGAGCGGCCCGAACCAGAAGGCGACACGTCGATGAATTTACGTTTTCCGAGTCGATTCGGGACCATTGCATTGTTTTTTGCGCTGACGGGCTGTGCGGTACCACCCAGCCAGACCACCGGTAGCGCGAACCAGAAGAACGCCGTCGACAAGACGGCCGCCGCCGCGAAGGCGGATAGCGACAAGCAGCTGAATTTTGATTCCGCGCTGGCATCGATGCCGGCTGCCGACAGCAAGGACGCGAAGAAGTCGTCGCTGGCGGACGCCGAGCCGATCGACGGCAAGGATGTGTCCGATTTCCGCCAGACGGGCCGCGCATCGTGGTACGGGCGGGATTTCCACGGCCGCCGCACAGCGAACGGCGAGCGCTTCAACATGAACGCGCTCACCGCCGCGCACCGCACGCTGCCGCTGTCGTCGTACATCAAGGTGACGAATTCGTCGACCGGCAAGTGGGTCGTCGTGAAGGTCAACGATCGCGGGCCGTACAAGCGCGGCCGCGTGCTCGACCTGTCGTATGCGGCCGCGAAGCTGATCGGCCTCGTGCACGCCGGCACCGGCCGCGTGAAGATCGAAGGGCTGTCGCCGCAGGAAGCGCGTGAGGCGCGCGACGAAATGTTCGCGTCGATCTCGGCGAAGTAACGCAGCGGATCGACCGCTCATGCAAAAGGGCTGCCCGAGGGCAGCCCTTTGTCTTTCCTGCACTGCGCGACGCCGGCGCCGGTTTCCCGGTGCCGGCCGGCTCGCGCGTCAGCCTTCATCCTTCAGCGCAAGCGCGCGCGCATACAGCGTGTTGCGCGACGCGCCCGTCAGCGCGGCGGCGAGCTTCGCTGCGCTCTTCACCGGCACCTCTTCCAGCAGCAGCTTGAGCAGCGCGTCGTGCGCGGTGTCGTCGGCTTCGCCGCTCGTCGCCGGCGCGCCTTCGACGACCAGCACGAACTCGCCGCGCTGCCGGTTCGCATCGCCGGCGAGCCAGGTCTGTCCTTCGGCCAGGGTGCCCTGGAACAACTGCTCGTGTAGCTTGGTGAGCTCGCGCGCAATCAGCAGCCGGCGCGCGGGGCCGAACGCATCGGCGAGTGCGGCGACGGTTTCGGCGATCCGGTGCGGTGCCTCGTAGAACACCAGCGCATACGGGTGCGATACCAGCGCCTGCAGCGCGGTCGCGCGCTGCTTGGTCTTCGGCGGCAGGAAGCCCGCGAACGTGAACGCGCCGGCCCAGTCGCCGGCCACGCTCAGCGCGGTCACCGCCGCGCTCGCGCCCGGCAGCGGGATCACCGAGAAGCCGGCGGCGCGCACCGCGTCGACGAGCCGCGCGCCGGGGTCCGAGATGCCGGGCGTGCCGGCGTCCGACACGTAGGCCACGCGTTCGCCGCCGCGCAGCAGTTCGATCACACGCTGTGCGGCTTCGCGTTCGTTGTGCTCGTGCACGGCGACGAGCGGCTTCGAGATCCCGTAGCGGGCGAGCAGCTGGCCCGTGTTGCGGGTGTCTTCGGCCGCGATGCGGTCGGCGAGGCCGAGCACGTGCAGCGCGCGCAGCGTGATGTCGGCGGTGTTGCCGATCGGCGTGGCGACCACGTAGAGCGCGGCGTCCGGGTAGTGCTGCGTGTGCGCGAGTTCGAGGAGGGCAGTCATGGCAGGCAATGCACGCAATCGCGGCGCAAGCGGAACAAGGACGGCATTGTGCCACGCGGCGCCGGCCCTGCCGGGCGACGGGCGCGGTTTGGCGCGCGCGGGCGACAACTTTTCGGGCGCGGCGCGATCCAAACCGGTCGGCGCGGCGTTCGAGCAGCGTGCGCGGCAGTTTCTCGAGCGCCGCGGCCTCGCGTTCATTGCGGCGAACGTGACGATGCGCGGCGGCGAGCTCGATCTCGTGATGCGCGAGCCCGACGGCATGCTCGTGTTCGTCGAGGTGCGCGCGCGGCGCAGCGTCAGGCACGGCGGCGCGGCCGCGAGCGTCGGATGGCGCAAGCGGCGGCGCCTGGTGGCAGCCGCGCTCCAGTTCTGGGCGCGGTACGGCGCCGGTGCCGCGTGCCGCTTCGACGTCGTCGCGTTCGAGGCCGGGCGGCTCGTGTGGCTGCGCGACGCATTTCGTGCCGATGATGCGTAACCGCGAGCTGTGACGAGATGTAAAGAGTTCTTGCCGGACCCCCGGAGAGGGTGCCGGAGTACGGTAAACTCGCCGCACCCACGATGTCGCGCGATGCGTGCCACGCGCCCAGTTCACCAGGAATCGATGTCAGTCGAACGTATTCAGCAACATTTCCGCGATAGCGCCGCGCTTCACGCCGAAGCGGCCGACGCGCTGTCGCTGCCGATCGCAGCCGCGGTCGACGCGATGTTCGCCGCGCTGGCGAACGGCAACAAGATCGTCGCCTGCGGTGACGGCCCGTCGGCCGCCGCCGCGCACTACCTCGCCGTGTCGCTCGTCGGCGGCTTCGAGCGCGAGCGTCCGGGCCTGCCCGCGATTGCGCTGGCCACCGACGCGTCGCAGGGCGGCCTCGCGGGCGCGGTGTCCGCCGATCAACTGTTCGCTCAGCAGGTGCGCGTGCTCGGCCAGACCGGCGACATCCTGCTGGTGCTCGATCCGGCCGGCGCGTCGCCGCGCGTGCTGGCGGCAATCGACGAAGCGCACGAGCGCGAGATGACCGTCGTTGCGCTGACGGGGGGCGACGGCCATGCGGTCGCCGCCGCGCTGTCCGATACCGATATTCCGATCAGCGTGCCCGCCGTTCGTGCGGCGCGCATCCACGAAGTCCATCTGCTGACCATCCACTGCCTGTGCGACGGCATCGACGCGATGCTGCTGGGTGAGGATTGAACGAAGGAGAGCCGTCGATGAATCAAAGCCGCGTCAAACAGACGCTCGTCAGAACCACGCTGCTCGCCGCGCTGATGGCGGGCCTTGCCGTGTCGCTGCAAGGTTGTGTGCTCGGGGTCGTGGGCGCAGCGGCCGGCGGCGGCGCGCTGATCGCGACCGATCGCCGTACGCTCGGCGCGCAGACGGAGGATCGCGAGATCCAGGTCAAATCGCTCTCGCAGATCAACAGCGGGCTGCCCGACCAGTCGCACGTGAACGTGACGGTGTTCAACCGCCGCGTGCTGTTGACGGGCGAAGTGCCGAACGACGCATCGAAGCAGCGCGCCGAAGAAATCGTGCGCGCCATCAACAACGTGAACGGCATCGTCAACGAGCTGTCGGTCGAGCCGGCGTCGTCGCTGTCGTCGCGCGCGAACGACTCGTACCTCGAAGGGCGCGTGAAGTCCGAGCTGATCGCGACGAAGGGCATCTCGTCGAACTACTACAAGGTCGTCAGCGAGCGCGGCAACCTTTACCTGATGGGGCTCGTGACCGTCGACGAGGGCAATCGCGGCGCGGAAGCCGCCAGCCAGGTGCCGGGCGTCGAGAAGGTCGTGAAGGTGTTCCAGTACGTGAAGCCGCAGGACGCGCAGGCGCTGCAGAATGCATCGTCCGCGAGCGGCGCATCCGGCACGCAGGCTGCCGCCGCGCCGGCGGATACCGCGACGGTGGGCGCCGTGCCCGACGCGTCGGTGCAGTCCACGCCGCTGCAGCCGCCCGCACCGATCTCGAATTCGTCGAGCGTGCACCCGGGCAACGCGAAGGCCCCGTCGCAATGAAGAGCATGCAGATGAAGCAGATGAAACAGTGGATGGTGCAGAGTGCTGCGGCCGCGGCGCTCGTGATTGGCACGCTGGGCGCTGCACACGCGGATGTCGGCGACGGCCTGAAGGTCGCGCGCGGCAACGCGTGCATGGGCTGCCACGCGGTCGACCGCAAGCTCGTCGGCCCGTCGTTCAAGGATATCGCCGCCCGTTACAAGACCGATCCGCAGGCCGTGGCAAAGCTGTCGAAGAAGGTGAAGGAGGGCGGCTCGGGTGTCTGGGGCGCGATTCCGATGCCCGCGCACCCGCGCATGAGCGACGCCGACGCGCGTTCGGTGGTCGAATGGGTGCTGGCTGGCGCGCCGTCAAAGTAACGTTTCGGGGTGACTCAACCCCTATTGCCAAGCGCGGAAACGCGTGTGTATGATGGTTGACTGTTGGGGCGGTAGCTCAGCTGGGAGAGCGTCGCGTTCGCAATGCGAAGGTCGGGAGTTCGATCCTCCTCCGCTCCACCAACGAAATTCGAAGGGCTGATCGCTGAGACAGGAAAGTTGATTTTGCCTCGAGCGCAAAGATATGCTTCTCTGACAAAGTGCGATCTTATGTTTCAACAACAAAGCCGGCCTTGCGCCGGCTTTGTTGTTTGGGAACGACAATCCGTAGCTTGGCCGTGCCCGCGCACGAGTCGAGCTTAGGCGAATGTGTCGTCGAAATTGCGCGATCGATCGAAGTCCCTTTCGCACCTATGTCTGTTACTAATAGGTGGTGTGATCGACGCCGTTGGTCGAAGTCAACGACCCTCGGCCATGCATCCCTGCTTGCCTGAGCAAGGCATGGCATCATGCGGATACAGGCTGGATTTCGAACTGGCGCAGATCGACAGTGCCGGCCGCAGTCTTGCGCGGGCTGGCCATGGACATCGCCGCCGGAAGCATCAGAAGTGCCTCGAGAGGGCAGGCGCGGCTCCTATCCGCCGGAGCCGAGACCTTGCATCAGTGACAACCGCCGCCCAGCGCCTGCACGCAGTCCCGGAACGACTGGCAACCCGAGAGAGCCAACGTCCACACTAGCAGCAGCGCCATTCCCATCCATTTTCTGACCATCACACGACTCCCTAGCTGAAAAGATCGACATGTGCTGTCGACATCGGCAACTCGCCGCCGACGACGCTACACATCCACATACGACGTCTGCTGCGACGGCACTAGGTGTGGCGGAGGCGTACACAGGCAGACACAAAGATCATCGCTCAGCGCCGCCTGCCGGCCATCTGGGCCGGTGGTGGAGACGCGCGGACCTTCGCACTGGATATGTCCCATGGTCTTGCAGACGGGACACCAGACCGGATCGGTCTCGTACGCCTGCTCGCGGCCACCGAGCAGATCGTGCGCGTCGCCGCCCTGCACGATCCCGCCGACCGTCGTCAGGTCACCTTTCACAATATCGTAACGGCGCATCGTTCGGCTCCGGTCAGACCGCGCCCGGTCGCGCGCGCAGGCTGTTCACCAGCGTGTCCCACGTCTGCAGCGCCCCCGCCTCGTCGACCGGCGAGGTGGATCGGTCCGGCGGCAGATCGCTACGCGCGGGTGCGCCCAGCAGCAGTTCGACTGAGGTATGCGGCTGCGCCACCGTCGCGGGATTCCCCGGCGCGAGCAGGTAGAAGCGATACACCGTGACGTCGCCGTCCTTCAGCGCAAATAGCACTTCCTCGGCGTCCATGCCGGCCACCGTTCGCTTGCCTTGCCGCAGGATACGATAGCTGCCGGGCATGCGATCGAGTTTCGCACGCAACTCGGGTAGACTGCTGGTGAGCGGCTGAGCTTGATCTTCTTCCACGGCGTCGCGCAACTTGATCACCAGCAGCGCCGGCCGGCCGGGCATGAGCGCGAGCGACTGGCTCACTTCTTCAGTGTAGGTCGACGGACCGGTGACAATCCCGCCGTCGAAGCAGAAACCCGATTCCGTCGGCACGGTCCAGTTATCGCGTACCTTGATGCGGCGGTAGGTGTCGTTATAGATGCTTTCGGCCCGGCTCATCGCATCCGCCCCGATCCTGCCGGTCGTTTGGACGAGCGTACGGTTTGCAAACAGATAACCTTCCGTATCGAACGGTAAGGCTACTCCTTTCACCACTGCACCGTTGAAGAGGAAAACACGCGAGTGCTGCACTGGAGAAAACGCCATTTCCAGCCATGCGCGTCCCGTTTTCTCATCCAGGTTGACGGGATTCACCCGCTGTTTGGTGCGCAGTTCCTTCTCGCGCACCGCGACTTTGGCATCGTAGGTTTCTACCGACACGTCGTGCGTCGTGACGAGTTTTTGTCCGCGGTACAAGTAGCTTTCGTTCGAGATCTCGCTCGAAACGGGTCGATCGAACACGAGGCGACCGATGCACCACGGACGTACTTTGGACAGCAGAGGATTGTTCATCGTTTGTTCCACGGAAAACGCAAGAGAGCAGGCACACAGACCCGCCAGGAAAAAGAATATGCGAACGAAGCGCACCATCACGCATCTCCCGGCACATCGATGTCCTTCACGATCTGCACCACACTGTAGAGAAGCGCCCAGCGTGTCCAGGGATGCGCGTAACTCTTCATGTGCTCATACCCGGCCTGCACGAACGCCATCTGCACGCCGTTGGCCGGATCACCCGGCACATCCGGCTTCAGGCCACGCGCCTGCGCGTCCGCCGACCATGCCGGCACGGTACCGTCACCACGAATGATGCCGGTCTTGCTCGCCACGCGATCCCAGTCGGTCGTAGCGCTCACGTCGGGGATCTTGTTGGTCTTCTGCATCGTGAACGTGACGCTCAGGTTTCGCTCTTTCAGCCGCACGCGGAGTTGGCCCTTGCCCGAATCGTCCAGCAGCTCGGCGGCGCGGAGCTCGGATTCCTGCACATCGGCCGGTACGTCGCCGGTCCAGATGGCGTTGCCCCACGCCAGCAAGTTCTTCGTCAGCTCTCCTTGCTCGACGGTGGGCTTGTCCTTATCGGTGGCCTCGGTCGTCGTGCCGGACGCGGGAGATCGCGTATCCAATCCTCCGTTGCCATACGCTACATACGTGTTGCCATGGTACTTATTCTTCAACTGGCTTTGCCGTGTGACCACTAGCGTTATCGCGGCGATGTAATTGTCGACCAGCGCGCTGTCGCCGGTCGCGTCTCTGCCGAGTCGCTTCCTCACCACTTTGCCCGGATCGAGCTGAGCTGCCTTCGGCAGCAATCCGTACCAATCGCCATTGAGATACAGTTCGCGGAGCGCGTCGCCGTTCTTCGGAAACTGCATGAGCACCGTTCCGTCAGGTCGAGCGAAAATCCACCATGCCGTGCCGTTGTTATAGTCCGGCATCGGTGTCAGCTCCATCGGCCCCGGTGCGTTTGCCATCACTGCGATGAATTCGTCCGCATCGCGTCCGAGCAGGCTGCCGTTGATAAATCCGTTCATGCCGCCTTCGGGGCCGCCACCTGTCTTGTAACGCTTGGCTGCCAGCGGCGCCCCGGTGGCAGGCTGTGCGCCGTGAAATACCCCGTGGATCGAGTCTTCCGCGCCGTGGTTCAACACGGCAAAGCGAGCCACCAGACCACCCATCGAATGCGTCACGATGATGGCCTTGCCCGTGTCGTTCTCCTTGCAGATCTCGGTAATGCCCATGAGCCGTGTCTTCCCCTTGGTCTGCGGATCGGGACAATCGATACCATTGACCACATCGCGCCCCGAATCGTCGTTCGACTGCAGCCAGTTGTAGCCGATTGCGTAGACACGGTAGCGGAACTTGACGAACCGCCTGAACTCCGGGGACTCCGCGGTGATCGCCTCGCCTTTTCCGTACGCCCCGTATTGCGTCGGCGCAGTGTCCAGCACCGGATGCAGCGTCCACGTCTTGCCCTTTGGATCGGGCTCGCACCAGGCACCTTTCAACTCGCCGCACAGCATGGGGTTGTTCAATTGTTGCTCAAGCCACAGCAGCACGGGCTGGTAACTGGTTCGGTAGACCGAACCCCAGCCGCGCCGCTGCGCCTCCTTTTCGGTGATCGTCTTGCCATCGCCCACGTTGATCGGTCCGAGCGGCGTCACCGACACCTTGAGAGGATCGAAACGGATCTCGCGCGATGATGCGCTTTGAAACCACCCGAAGAGAACCGACAAGAATCCGCCGAGCATCGCACCGACCGTGTCCATGTTCGGCGCAAAGAAGGCCTCGTCGCCGGTGTCCTTGGTGACGATGGGCGAGCCCATGACGCCGGGGATGAAGATCACCGGGATGATGGGGCGCAGATCGTGCAACGTCTCCTTGGCGCGCGTATCGTCGGCCGGCGTTAGGGTGGCATGGGCATACGAGTCGCCCCCTTCATCGGTATGCGATGAAAGACGGACAACTTCGTGTTCGGCCTCGTCGTCGCCGGAACCTTGACCCGGGGTACCGGGACTGTCAGGCTGATTTTCGCTCATGGATGTTCGCAGGTAGAGGTTGTGTGTGCCGCCTAGGCTTTACTGGCGCCCGGTCGCAGCGCACGGATCATCACGGTTTCGATATCGTTGTTCTTCTGCTCGGTCGTATGGCCCAGTTCGTCGGTGACGCCGCTCAGGCGCGTGCCATCGCCGCGAACGATCTCGTACGGATGGTTCTTGAGTGGATCGCCCGTGATGCGGTCGCGCAAGATGTACTTGTCATTGAACGCCGGCTTCGGAAGGCTATTCATGTGCTCGGCCACCGAACTGGGTCCCTGCCGGCTGAACGACGCCGACTTGACGGTACGCGCACCGCGGGTGCCGTCCTCGATGCCTTCGGCGGTAATCCGGATATACGAGCCACCGCACTTGAGCATCAGTTCGGTCTTTGCGTCGATCACGATGCTGCCGTTGTTGCTCTTGAGCGTGAGGCCGAGTTCGGAAAGCAGGCGCAACTGGTCGCTGAGTGCCTGGATATCGACCGCGCCTTTTCCTGCGATCAGCTTCATGCCGGCGCGCTGGACGAAGATGCTGATTTTCTCCGCAACGCCCGCCACCAGCGATTTACCGACCGCCCAGTACGTGTCCTTGCCGCTCACCAAATTCAGGTGTTCGTCGGCCACCAGCTGCGCCGACGCGCGTGTGGTCAAGCCCATGCTTTCCTGACTCGATCCGAGCATGACGGGCTTGGCAAAGGCGTTTGCATTGCCGGTCCCGCCGCCGGCTGTGCTGCCGCCATTGGACACGCCCGCCTTGTTGTGCTGGGTCGCCTTCGCGAACGCGGCGAGGGCTTCACGTCCCGGCTTCAGGTCCTCGCCCCTGGCCGTCGCGCTGGCAGAGGACAGCGACTCGACCAGCAGATCGGCGCGTGCCAGGATCTCGCGTGGCTGGCTGGTATCAAGTGGCTGGCCATCGACGCTGGTGGAGTGGGTACTGAAGTACAGCCCCTCGCCTGCGTGAATCGCGCCGGCGTTATCGGTACGCAGCGTAAAACCGCTACCCACATAGGCGCCCCGGGTATTGCCGTTCTGGACGATCTGGTAACCGAGATGCAGGCCGCTCATGCCGTGGCTGCTCATCACGCGCATCCGCGGCTGGCCGGTCGAGTCGTCCATGACCTGTTGGTTGTAGCCACCGCCGCCGCCATACTCCCGTGACTGATAGCCAGACATCAGGCCGTTCGAATGCCACTGCGGCTTTGCCGTGCCGTTGTACACGCGGTGAAGCGCAATCGGGCGGTCGATGTCGTTGCCGATATGGCCGATCAGCAGTTCCTCACCCGCGCGCGGCATGTGGACACTGCCATAGCCCTCGCCGGTGTCGGACTGCGCGATGCGCACCCAGCACGACGCGCGGTCGTCACCTTCGTTGAGCCGATCCCAGATGAACAGCACCTTCACCCGGTTCAGTTCGTCGGTATAGCATTCCTGGCCTTTGGGGCCTGCCACGATCGCTGATTCCAGCTTCGCTTCGGGCTTGCGATGTTCGAACGGGCTGCGGTAGGGAACTGTCGTGCGCTGCGCCTCGATGGCGATCCGGTAAAACCCCGTCGATCCGTCAGCGTGGCTCACGCCGAACGTCTGGTCGGGGTCGTCGGCACGAGCCTGCGCCAGCGCATGACTCAGGCTGTGGGGAAAATTCGTTTCATGCCCGGAGAGCGGTAGGTTGTTCTCGATGGTCCACTCCACCTCGATGCTCGCGAATTCGTTCTGGTTCGCGGCGTCATGATCGTGCTCCGGATGTCCGGTCAGCGTGAAGCGCCGACCCGCATCGATGGCACGTAGACCGCCGATGCCATGAAAGCGTTTGGCCTGCGACTCCCACTCCTCCATGCGGATCTTCGACAAATGGTCGCCCCGATCCTGTTCCGGATACGTATAGCCACCGGTGTATTCATAGACTTCTGCTTGCGCGGGTAACGCACCCTGGTTGGCCATCGTCGGCACCGACGTCGCTTTCGGATTGAAGGGCGTCGAAGGATTTTTGTAGTCGAAGGTGCGCGTCGACAACAACACGGATTGCAGCGTCCGGGTCCCTGCCCATTGGGTCAGGGCATCGGCCTCGCTGTGTATGCCCGCACGATAGAACTCAACGGTGGCCGGCGACAACGGTTCGAGCGTGTCGAGGCGATCGGTGATCACCAGCGTATGCGATTTGCCATCGGTGGCCTGCTGCCAGACACCGTATAGACCTTCCGACTCCAAGAGCCGGTGCACGAAGTTCCAGTCGGCCTCGTCTTGCCGGCAATAGGAACGTGCCGGCAACGGCTTCGAGAGCGCAAAGCGGTACATGCCCTTCGCCTGCGGATGTTCATTGAATACGTCTGCAATGATTTCGTCCGCGGTCTTGTCCTGCCAGTGCCGCTGGTCGCGACGGAACCTCAGGAAGTGCATCCACGAGGAAAAACCGAGCTGATAGCTAGTAAGGCCACCGTCCGTTCCAAGCCGACGGGCCGTGTGCACATAGCCGTGATGTGAGCAATAGGAACCATCGGCCTACTGAATCCAGAGGGTCACGGCCTGGGAAATCAGCGTTTTGAGCTGAACATCGCTGGACGTGGAGACGCAGTCGAGCAGGAAGAGATAATCGCGGCCGATCCGTGAACGTCCGGTCACGCGGTGGGGCAGCAGGACATTCTGACCTGCCGGCGTGTCCAGTTTTAGAAGACGGTCCTGCTGCGATAATCCGCCGGTAATTGCCCCGATTATGTCACGCGTGCCCATACCGCCTCTCAGTGGTTTGTTTTTTACTTCCCGCGCGATTTTACGGTGAAAAACCCAGACGATTATTAGGAATTGAAAAAAATTCGGCGTGGTTAAGCGCGAAACGGATATTTGGGGGCAGACCGAGGCATAAACATCCGCGCAAACAAGCTCTGCTTGTGTGACGGATCTCGCACAATATCCAGTGCGTGGCGTATCTGAGTGTGCGGCGTCCTCATTGCATGGATGATTTTGCTGATCCGAACCACTGCCTCGAAAGTCTCCTGTACCAGACCACCTCCCCGATCTCGACGCAAGCGCTCGCCGACGCGCTGGCGTTCCGGGAGGGGCGCGAGTCGGCATGAGGTTGTTGCGGCAATAGCGCTGAGGTGAATTCGTATGCAGTGGTTCTGACACGTCGACCGTGGTAGCTGCCGCGCCACGTGCACAAAGTGCAGCGAAATCAGAGCAGCTAGGACAAAGTGCAGAGAGTAGCTTCCGTCTGTTCGGTGTCTGTTTTTCAGATGCTTTTGATTTCAGCGGTTGGAGTGCAAAGAGATGCGTCCCACTGCTCGCAAGGATTTGCTCCCTGTCCCAGCGAGATCGGGCCTTTTTGTTTTTGTTGGTCCGTGATGACAGGCCGGACCCAGGCGCCGCACTCGACGCGGCGGGGTGGGTCGACCGATGGCCGGTCAAGTCAGCAGTTCGTGCGCGAGCCTGAACGTCGGCACCGCCAACGCGGCGAACGCCACCGTAATGACCGCGAGAATCGCCGTTCTTTTCCGCAGCAGCACGGCGATGACTATCGACAGCACGGAGAATGCGCACGTCAGCAGGATGATCCACCAGAGCGCCGCGTAGCCGGCGCCACCTTCGAAGTTCGATACGTTCCGCGTGATCAGGGTCGCGACATAACCGGCGACGGTCACACTCGCGGGCAGACTCAGCACCGAATACAGGATGAGGACGACGATCTGTCGCGGTGTCGAATCGGGAGACGTCATGGCGAGCGCTTTTCTGTCGGATGGGTGGGCTGCCGAACCGTTCGCCGTGCAGGCCGATTCAGGCAGCCGGCAGGATGCGGACGTTTGCCGAGTTTGGCAACCACCCGCCGCCACCCTCACCCCCGCCCGAAACTCGGCCGCTTCGGATCGTACGTCCACCCCGGCACCAGATAGCGCATCGCGACCGCATCGTCGCGCGCGGTGCCGCCCACCGCGTTGTACAGCGCGTGCGCGGCCTCGACCTGCGCCATGTCGAGCTCGATCCCGAGCCCCGGCCGCTCCGGCACGGCCACTTGGCCGCCGACGATCTCGAGCGGCTCGCGCGTGAGCCGCGCATCGCCTTCCTGCCAGATCCAGTGAGTATCGATCGCGGTGATCGTGCCGGGCGCGGCCGCTGCCGCATGCGTGAACATCGCGAGCGACACGTCGAAATGGTTGTTCGAGTGCGAGCCCCACGTGAGCCCCCAGTCGCGGCACAGCTGCGCGAGCCGCACCGACCCCTGCATCGTCCAGAAATGCGGATCGGCGAGCGGGATGTCGACCGCCTGCAGCCGTACCGCATGATCCATCTGCCGCCAGTCGGTCGCGATCATGTTGGTCGCGGTCGGGATTCCCGTGGCACGGCGGAATTCGGCCATCACCTCGCGGCCCGAATAACCGCCTTCCGGCCCGCACGGATCCTCCGCATACGCGAGCAGGTGGCCTTGCCCGCGGCACAGCGCGACGGCCTCGTCGAGCGACCACGCGCCGTTCGGGTCGAGCGTCGCGCGCGCGTCCGGGAAGCGCGCCTTGATCGCGGCGATCGCTTCCATCTCGTCGGCGCCGGCCATCACGCCGCCCTTCAGCTTGAAATCGGCGAAGCCGTAGCGATCGACCGCGGCTTCGGCCTGTCGCGCGATCGCGGCCGGTGTGAGCGCTTCCTCGTTGCGCAGCCGGAACCACGGGGTGCGTGCCTGCGCTTCGTCGCGATATGGCAGGTCGGTGCGGCCGCGATCGCCGATATAGAACAGGTATGCGAGCATCGGCACCGCGTCACGCTGCTGGCCTTCGCCGAGCAGCGCCGCGACCGGCACGTCGAGGTGCTGGCCGAGCAGGTCGAGCAGCGCCGCCTCGATCGCGGTGATCACGTTGTCGAGCCGCAGGTTGATCTCGTGCGGCTGGCGCAGCACGGCCGCCTCGCCGGCCGACGTCACCTCGTGCCGGATCGTGCGGCCCGCACCCGGGCCCGCGCCGGACAGCGCCGCGCGCACCGCGTTGAGCGTCGCCTGGTAGCGTCCGATCGACTGGCCGACCACGAGATCCGTCATGCGCTCGAGCGCGTGGCGGATGCCTTCGCCGCCCGGCACTTCGCCGACGCCCGTGTGTCCGCTGCTGTCGTCGAGGATCACGAGGTTGCGCGTGAAGTACGGTGCGTGCGCGCCGCACAGGTTGAGCAGCATGCTGTCGCGGCCGGCGACGGGAATCACCTGCATGCGCGTGACGCGCGGGGTGCCGGCACGGCGGGATTCGGACATCGGTTCGCTCCTGGTTCCGGTGGTGCGCGGGCCGCCGGCTGCGCCGGCGCGGCCCGTGCCGTTCATTGAAGCTCGACGCGGCGGATGTCGCCGACGACGAACAGGTAGCAGATCACGGCGACGAGCGCGTGCGCGACGACATAGACGAGCGCGCCGTTGAACGAGCCGCTGCGGTCGACGATGTAGCCGATCGCGATCGGCGTCGTGATGCTGGAGAGGTTGCCGCACGTGTTGAGCAGCGCGCCGCTCAAGCCCGCGATCTGGCGCGGCGCGGTGTCGGCGTTGACGGCCCAGCCGAGCGCGCCGAGCCCCTTGCCGAAGAACGACAGCGCCATGAACAGCACGACGAGCACGTGCGAGTCGGTGTAGTTGCAGACGATCATCGACATCGACAGCAGCATGCCGAACACGATCGGCACCTTGCGCGCGACCGACAGCGAGCGGCCCTGCTTGAGCAGCCCGTCGGACACGACGCCGCCGAGAATCCCGCCGAGGAACCCGCACACGGCCGGGATCGACGCGACGAGCCCCGCGTTGAGGATCGACATCCCGCGCGCCTGCACGAGATAGACGGGAAACCACGTGATGAAGAAGTAGGTGAGCGCGTTGATGCAGTACTGCGCGACGTACACGCCGATCAGCATCCGGCTCTTCAGCAGCGCCTTCACGTGGCGCATCGACGGGCCGCCGTCGCGGCTGCCGGTCGCCTGGTCGATGTTGACGAGCGCACCGCCTTCGGCGAGGTAGTCGAGTTCCGCGCGGTTGATGTTCGGGTGGTCCTTCGGGTCGTACATCGTGCGGTTCCACACAAGGACGAACGCGAAGCCGAGCACGCCCATCACCGCGAACACCGACTGCCAGCCGAACGCGTGCACGAGCCAGCCCATCAGCGGCGCGAACACGACGGTCGCCGCGTACTGCGCGGCGTTGAAGATCGCGGATGCGGTGCCGCGTTCGGCGGCCGGGAACCACGCGGACACGATCCGGCTATTGGCCGGGAACGACGGCGCCTCGGCCGCGCCCACCAGGAAGCGCAGCCCGAACAGCAGCGCGAACGCGACCGCGCCGCCGAAGAAGCCGATCGAGCCCTGCAGCAGCGTGAACAGCGACCAGAAGAAGATGCTGAACGCGTAGACGATACGCGACCCGTAGCGGTCGAGCAGCCAGCCGCCCGGTAGTTGGGCGACCACGTACGACCAGCCGAACGCGGAGAAGATGAAGCCGATCTGCACGTGGCTCAGGTGCAGTGAGCGGGCGAGGCTCGGGCCCGCGATCGCGATAGCCGCGCGATCCGCGTAGTTGATCGTCGTGACCGCGAACAGGACGGCCAGCACCAGCCAGCGCACGCGTGTGCGCTGAGCTGTTGCCGACGCGGACGCCGGCAGCGCGTGAAGCGGATTCATGACTGTCTCCTCCGAAGGGCGGAAGGTGCCGTCGTGCGGCAGGCGCATCGGTGCGCGCCATTCGTGTGGGTGATGCCGGCCGGAGGGCGGGGCGTCCGGGTCATTCTGTCATGTCGAAAATTGCGCTTTCATGCCAATTGCTGACTTGATCGATTCACGATTTGAATCGATCGGCCGAGGGCCATGTTGATGTCATTGCCATATTTTTACCCGGATGTTATTGACATCCAATTTATACCCGGATAAAAATAGCGACATTCCGATTCCAGCCCGCGGGCGACCACGATGACCAACACCACACTCCTTCCTTCCTGCACGGCTTTCGACGGCCACCGGCGGCTCGCGTCGGGCCCGCTCGCGACGGTCGCGCTTGCGGTCCGGCAGGCTGCCGGCGATGCGATGCCCGGCGCGATCCTGATCTTCGACGATGCGACGGGCCGCTCGATCGACCTCGACCTGCGCGGCACGGCGGACGAAATCCGCGCGCGCTACGCGCCGCCGTCGGGCGATGCAGCCGGTGCCGCCGGCGAGCCGGCTGGCGCGGGCGAACAGCGCGGCCGCGGCCGGCCGAAGCTCGGTGTCGTGTCGCGCGAGGTCACGCTGCTGCCGCGTCACTGGGAATGGCTGGCCGCGCAGCCGGGCGGCGCGTCGGTCGCGTTGCGCAAGCTCGTCGAGGACGCACGGCGCACGCATGCGGCGGCCGATCGTCTCCGCGACGCGCAGGCGCGTGCGTACCACTTCATGTCGGCGATGGCGGGCGACCTGCCCGGCTTCGAGGAGGCCGCCCGCGCGCTGTATGCAAACGACCTGGCGCGGCTCGCCGAGCTGATCGCCGGCTGGCCGGACGACGTGCGCGACCATGCGCTCGCGCTGGTGCGCGGCGAGCTGCCACCGTCCACCGAAGACTGCTGAAAGGAGCATCGGACGCAATGACCGCATTCGATCTGAACCGCGGCGCGATCGCGCCGGTCGCCGACGAGGTCGATCTCGTCGACCTGCGCGTGACCGGCGCCATCCCGCACGAACTCGCCGGCACGTTGCTGCGCAACGGCCCGAATCCGCCGGGCGGCCGCTTCGAAGGGAGCGGCGTGCTGTCGTGGTGGCCGGAAGCCGCGATGCTGCACGCGATCGCGTTCGAAGGCGGCCGCGCGACCGGCTACCGGAACCGCTGGGCGCGCACGCAGCGCTGGGCCGCCGTGCATGCGCGTGAAGAGGCATCGCATCTGCCCGACACCAACCCGAACGTGAGCGTGCTGCAGCATGCGGGCGAATTGCTCGCGCTGTCGGAGGGCGGCGCGCCGTTCGCGATCACGGCCGCGCTCGATTCGCTCGGCGCGCCCGCGCGGCACGCAGGCCTCGGCGGCGGGATGACCGCCCATCCGAAGGTCGATCCGGTGACCGGCGAGCTGATCGCGTTTCGCGCGGACTGGCGTGCGCCGTGGCTGCGCTACGGCGTTGCCGACGCGCAGGGCGTGCAGCGCGTCGATATCGAGATCGACCTGAGCGCGCCGTCGATGATGCACGACCTCGCGATTACCGAAACCCGCAGCCTGCTGTTCGACCTGAACGTCGGCTACGACTTCTCGCTGCTGAAGCAGGGCCACCGGATGCCGCTGCGCTGGCACGACGACCGGCCCGCGCGCATCGGCGTGCTGCCGCGCCATGGCGGCGCCGTGCGCTGGTTCGACGTCGAGCCGTGCTTCATCATGCACGTCGTGAACGCGTACGACTGCGATGCGTCGTGCATCGTGCTCGATGCGGTGCGCTATTCGTCGTTCCTGCGGTTCGACGCGGGCACGGGCCGCTTCGCCGACAACCCGGTCGGCGAACTGTGGCGCTACGTGATCGATACGGCGAACGGGCTGATCGACGAAGGGCCGCTCGCCGACGGCGGCATCGAGCTGCCGCGCATCAACGAAAGCCGGACGGGGCGCCGCTACCGTTACCTGTATGCGGTCGAGCAGCCGAACCCCGTGGAAATGCGCGGCGTGATGCGCTTCGACCACGCGAGCGGCACGACGACGCGCTACGCGGTGCCGGCCGGCGACCAGAACAGCGAGCCGGTGTTCGTGCCGCGCCCGGGTGGCGTCGACGAGGACGACGGCTGGCTGCTGGTGATGGTCTACCGCGCGGCGACGGATACGAGCGACGTCGTGATCCTCGATGCGCGGGCGATCGACGCGGAGCCGGTCGCGACCGTACACCTGCCGCGTCGCGTGCCGGCCGGGTTCCACGGCGCGTGGGTGCCGCGCGAGCGCTGAGTGGCGGGGCGGCGCGTCACTGCGCGCGCAGCGCGTCGACGATCTTCAGCCGCGCGGCGCGCATCGCCGGCAGGAACCCGCCGACGAGCCCCATTACGAGCGAGAACAGCAGCGTCTTCACGACGATCGCGGGCGTCAGCACGAAGCGGAACGACAGGTCCGCGAAGGTCTGGAAGTTGGTCGTCGAGAACGACGCGAACTGCATCAGCGACGCGCACGCGAGCCCCGCGACGCCGCCGACGAAGCCGAGCAGCAGCGCTTCGAGCAGGAACGCGGCGAGCACGCTGGTGCGCTTGAAGCCGAGCGCGCGCAGCGTGCCGATCTCGGCGACGCGGTTCGCGACCGACGCATACATCGTGATCATCGCGCCGATCATCGCGGCGATCGAGAAGATCGTCGACAGCGTGACGCCGAGGATGTTGATGAACTTCGACAGCGCCCTTGACTGGTCGCCGTAGAAGGTCTGTTCGCGTTTCGCCTCGTCGGTGAGGCGCGGGTCGACGTCGATGTCGGCCTTGAAGCGCGCGAAGCCGTCGGCGCTCGGGATGCGCAGCACCATCGACGAATAGCTGGTGCGCCGGAACGACTGCATCAACTGGTCGACGTCGCCCCAGATCTCCGAATCGAAGCCGCTGCCGCCCGCGTCGAAGATGCCGACGATGGTCCAGTCGCGCTGCGCGAAGTGCAGGCTGTCGCCGAGTTGCGTGCCGCTGAACCCTTTCGCGATCGCGCTGCCGACGATGATTTCCGACGAGCCGGGCGTGAACATGCGGCCGGCGACGAGCTTCACGTGCGGGCGCAGCGCGAGGCCGGCCGGCGACACGCCGCGGATCACGACGTTCGACGGCTTGCCGGACGACGTCTTCACCAGCGAAATCAGCACGACCGCTTCCTTCGACACGAGCGGCCGGCCGTCAGGGCCGAGCGCGACGGCCGGGTGCATCTCGAGCGCGTTGGCCTGCTGGTGGTCGATCGAACTCTGGATCTCGGTTTCGGCGCCCTTGCGGATCACCACCGCGTTGTCGGGTTCGCCGGTCGACACGAGCGTCTTCGTGAGCCCCGCGTCGAGCATCTGCACGGTCGCGAACACGAAGATCACGAGCGCCATCCCGCCGGCGGTCAGCGCGGTGGTGAGCCGCCGGGTCCACAGGTTGCGCGCGATGTAGTTGAGCGGGATCGCCATGTGCAAACCTAACCGATTGCCCTGAGGCCTTCGACCACGCGCACGCGCGCCGCCTGCCACGCCGGCACGATCGCGGCCGCGAAGCCGACCGCGACCGAGCACGCGGCCTGCAGCACGACCGTCTCGGTCGACACCTTGAACACCGGGAAGATGCCGCCGGCCGCCTGCTTGAACAGGCTCGCGGCGGGCGGCGTCGCGAGGATTCCGAGCCCGCCGCCGGCCACCGCGATCACGACCGATTCGCCGAACACGATCAGCGCGAGGAAGCCGGGGCCGAAGCCGAGCGCCTTCAGCGTCGCGTATTCGGCCGTGCGTTCGCGCGCACTCATTGCCATCGCGTTGGCCATCACGGCCATGATGATCAGGATCACCACGTACGACACGAGACGGATCGCGGCGATGATCTGGTTCGACATCGCGACGAAGCCGAGCTGGAACGCCTGCTCGGTCTCGGTCAGCGTTTCGGCGAGCGAGTTCTTGAACACCGCGTCGACGTTGCGCGCGATCGACGCGCCGTCGTCGGGGTTCGCGACGCCGAGCACGAATACGCCGACCTGATCGGCCTGCTTCGGCGTGCGCTGGCGCACCGTCTCGTTCAGGTAGTCCCAGTGGAACACGAGCTGGCGCGTGATCGTCGAGTCGTCGCGGCCGTCGAAGATCCCGCGCACGACGAAATCCCAGGTGCCCGGATAGATCGTGCCCTTCAGCGGGATCACGTCGCCGATCTTGAAGCCGAACTGCGTCGCGAGCTGGCGCCCGACGAGGCAGCCGCGCCGGTCGCGGTTGTAATCGGCGCGCTGCTGGTCCGGGACGATGTATTCCGGGTACAGGTCGAGATAGTTGTCCGATACCGCGAAGCTCGCGAAGAAGTTCTTCGGATCGCGGTAGATGCCGCCGAACCAGTTCGAGCGGACCACGGCCGTCACGCCTTCGACGCCGCGGATCCGGTTCTCGTAGCTAACGGGCAGCGGAAACACGAGCGAGATCGCGTTGCGCGTGACGAGCCGCCCGCTGGATGCGGCGGCCGCGCCCGCGTACCACGCGTCGACCACGGTGTGCAGCAGCCCGAACGCGAGCACGGCGATGGTCAGCCCGAGCACGGTCAGCAGCGTGCGCAGCCGGTGCCGCAGCGCATTGCGCGCGATCAGCTTCAGCACGAACATCGCGCGCGCTCCCGCAGCCGGTCAGCCGGCGTGCCCATCGATCAGCTCCCCTTTTTCCAGATGCACGAGCGAGCGCGCGGCGCCGGCCGCGTGCGCATCGTGGGTCACCATGATGATCGTCTTGCCGAGCTCGGCGTTCATCCGCTGCAGCATCGCGAGCACGTCGGTGGCCGATGCGCGGTCGAGGTCGCCGGTCGGCTCGTCGGCGACGATCAGCACCGGATCGGTGATCAGTGCGCGCGCGATCGCGACGCGCTGCTGCTGGCCGCCCGACAGTTCGGAGGGGTAATGGCTCGTCCGGTCGCCGAGGTTCACCATGTCGAGCACGAGTTCGACGCGCTCGCGCCGCTCGCGGCGCGACAGGTGCGTGAGCATCAGCGGCAGCTCGACGTTCTCGAACGCGGTGAGCACCGGCATCAGGTTGTAGAACTGGAAGATGAAGCCGACGTTCGCCGCGCGCCATTCGGCCAGTTGCGCCTCCGCGAGCAGCGAGATGTCGAGCCCGCCCACGCGCAGCTCACCGCTGTCGGGCCGGTCGATGCCGGCCACGAGGTTCAGCAGCGTGCTCTTGCCGGAGCCGGACGGCCCCATCAGCGCGACGAAGTCGCCTTCGCCGATATCGAGCGTGATGTCGGTCAGCACGGGCACGATCTGGTTGCCGCGCCGGTACGACTTCGCGACGTGGCTGAGCTCGACGAGGGGCGGCGGAGCGTCGTTCACGCGTGCGCTACTTCTTCGCGACGGTCACTTTCGCGCCGTCCTTCAGCTTCGCGCCCGGCGCGAGCACGACCGTGTCGCCGGGCTTCACGCCGCGGATCGCGACGAGCTCGCCGATGCGCATGCCGGCCGTCACGGCCGTCGCGTGCACGATATCGTCCTTCACGATGAACACGACCGGCCGGCCGTCGCGCTCGACGACGGCGCTTGCCTGCACGGCCGTCACGGGCTGCCGGTCCTGCGCCGACACCGGCTTCGACAGGAACGCGATCTTCGCGCTCATGTCGGGCAGCACGCGGTCGTCGCGGTCGACGAAGCGCACCTTCACGAGCACGGTGGCCTTCGAGCGGTCGACGGTCGGCACGATGCGCGACACGCGGCCCGCGAAGCGCGTGTCGGGCAGCGCGTCGAGCTGGATCTCGCACGGCTGCTCGGCGCGGATCTTCGCGATGTTCGATTCGGCGACGTCGGCCTCGACCTCGAGCGTGTCCATGTCGGCGATCGTCACGACCGCGCCCTTGCTGTCCGATGCGGACGAGAACGGCGTGATGTTGTCGCCGACGTTCGCATGCTTCGCGAGCACGATGCCGTCGAACGGGGCGCGGATCACCGTCTGGTCGACCGCGACCTGCGCGGCCTGCGCATTGGCTTGCGCTGACGAGATCGCGGCCTGGTCGCTGCTGAGCGACGCGCGCGCCTTGTTCACGCGGGCCGTGTCGGTGTCGAGCTGCGCGGCCGGCACGGCACCGCGTGGCGCGAGCGCCGACGTGCGGCGCAGCGCGATCTCGGCGTCCTTCAGTTCGGCCTGCTCGACGCCGAGGTTCGCGCGGGCGACCTTCACCTGCGCGAGCGCCTGCGCCAGCGAGGCCTCGACGTCACGGCTTTCGAGGCGCGCGATGATCTCGTCCTTCTTCACGCGCGTGCCTTCTAGCACGCCGAGCCATTCGACGCGCCCCTGGCCCTTCGACGCGACCGCGGCTTTGCGCTGCGGCACGACGTAGCCGGTCGCATTGAGCTGCGTGTCGTTCTGGTACGGGTAGGCGGACGTGACGGCGGTGGTTTCGACGGCCGGCCGGCCGGTGAGCGCGAGGCCGGCGGCGATCGCGCCGATGACGACCGCGGCCGTGACCGCATAGCGCAGCCACCGGCGCCGGCGGGGCGCCGGTGCGAGCGGACGCCGGTCGATCTTCAGTTTGTCCAGATTGTGATCGGGCAATTTGAGCGCCTCGAGACGGCGGCGGTCTGGCGACCTGCCGCGATCCGGTTTCCGGGGAAAGGGACGGATGGACGCCAGTATAAGCGTCGCCCCGACGGCGCGCGAGCGCGTTGGCGGCGCCGCCGCGGCGGTGGCAGGCAAGGGCATGCGCGTGCTCCCCCGGGGAAACCCGAGGGGCGCAAGCAACGTGTCAACTTGCCGCGAACGCGGTGCGTTATGGAACCAGTGCGTCAGGTTTTGTCGCGGCGGAACGGCGAAAGCCGGCCTCGCTTCCTGGGGCTCCGATGCGAATGCCTCGCATCTTTACTTACCGGTACGTTTGATTTTTTCTCCGCTAAAGGAAGAACAATGAAGAAGACGCTCGCTTCGATCATCGCCGCAGCATTCGCGCTCGCATCGGTTTCGGCATTCGCACAGGCGTCCGCGCCGGCAGCCGACACGTCGGCAGCCGCTCCGGCACCGGCCAAGAAGGATCACAGCAAGCCGAAGCACCAGCTGAAGCAACACGGTTCGGCCAAGGGCAAGGCGAAGGCCGCAGCCGCATCGGCAGCCGGCACGAACGACGCAGGCGCAGCAAACTAAGCGCTTCGCCCGGGGCCGGCACCGCCGGCCGCCAGTCGCTAGACCCCGCATGTTCACGCATGCGGGGTTTTGTTTTTTCAGGCGTCGTGTTCGCCGGCGGGCGGTGGCAGCGGCGGCGCGCGCATCGCGTCGACCACCGTGCGCATGCGCCGCCAGTGCGAGCCTTCCCAGAACACGCGCCGGCACACGTCGCACGCGGCGAAGCGCCGGTGCCGCTGCCGGACGCCGGCCGGCACGCGTGGCGCGGCAGCCGCTGCGTCGAGCGGATGCAGCGGTGCATTGCAGCGCAGGCACAGCCGGAACGGCCGCATGTGCGGCGCGAGATCGAGCCGCTCGAACAGTTCGCGCAGCTGGTCGGCCGGCAGCAGCGCGTGCAGGTAGCAGCCGCGCTCGACCGCGCGCCGCTTGAGCAGCTCGCGGTCGCGAGTCAGCACGATCCGGCCCTCGCGCGCGGCGAGCGCCGCGAGCTCGTCGTCGCGGTAGTGGTTGTCGTAGCAGGTGTCGAAGCCCGCGAGGCGCAGCAGTTGCGCGAGGCCGCCGAGATGCGCGTCGGCGACGAAGCGCCATTGCGCCGGTGGCGGCGCGGTGGCGCCGCGCTCTGCCGGCTGCGCGCGCTCCGGGAAGGCTTCGACCCGGTCGCCGTCGTCGAGCGGCCGGTCGAGTGCGGCCGGCGCGTCGTTCACGCAGAGCCGGCCGATTTCGGTATGCGGGACGCCGAGCGCCTCGACCGCGTGCTTCACCGTCGCATCGCGCGCGCATGCGTGCCCGAACGCGCGGTCGCGCTGCGCGCGCGGGAGAAAGGCGTTCAGCTCGCCATGGAAGCGGAAGGTCGCGGTCGCCATGCGCGCAGTATCGCACCGCGCATGGCCGGCCGCCTGCCCAGCAGACGCGGCGCATCTGTGTTTAACTCCCCGCTTCACGGAGCGAAGGAGCGGGTAATGGATCTCGGATTTATCGGACTGGGTGAAATGGGGCAGGCAATCGCGACGAACCTGCTGAAGGCCGGGCACACCGTGCGGGTCTGGAACCGGTCGCGCGAGCGCGCCGAGCCGCTCGCCGCGGTCGGCGCGCAGATCGTCGATACGCCGGCCGACGCGTTTCGCGGCGACGCGGTGTTCTCGATGCTGGCCGACGACGCCGCGGCGCGCGCGATCTTCGACGATGCGCTGCTCGCCCAGGCGCCGCGCGGCCTAATCCACGTCAACATGGCGACGGTGTCGGTCGCGCTGGCCGAATCGCTTGCGCACGCGCATGCATCGCGCGGCATCCATTACGTCGCTGCGCCGGTGATGGGGCGGCCCGACGTCGCGGCCGCCGCGCGCCTGACGATCATGGCAGGCGGCCCGGCCGAGGCGATCGACCGCGTGCAGCCGCTGTTCGACGCGATCGGCCAGAAGACCTGGCGATTCGGTTCGCTGCCGCAGCACGCGAACGTCGCGAAGATCGCCGCGAACTTCACGCTCGCGTCGGCGATCGAGACGCTCGGCGAGGCGTCTGCATTGCTGGGCGCGCACGGCGTCGCGATGCGCGACTTCCTCGACGTGATCACCGGCAGCGTGTTTCCGGGGCCCGTCTACGAAGGCTATGGCTCGATGATCGCCGAGCGGCGCTACGAGCCCGCGCGCTTCAAGGCACGCCTCGGGTTGAAGGACGTTCGCCTGGCGCTGGAAGCCGGCGACGCCGTGTCGGTGCCGCTGCCGGTGGCGAGCGTCGTGCGCGACAACCTGCTCGATGCGCTTGCACACGGCGGCGGCGAGCAGGATTTCGCGGTGCTCGGCGAAGTCGCGCTGCGCCGCGCGGGCCGCTGATCCCGCGCGCGACAGAAGGCCGGCGCACCGGCATAATCGGCGTTTCGTTTTCCCTTACATCGAGGCAGAGGCGGGCATGAACTTGCATACGTGGTGGCTTTTCGTGGCGACGGTGTTCGTCGTGTCGGCGATTCCGGGCCCGAACATGCTGCTGGTGATGACGCACGGCGCGCGGCACGGGCTGCGGCGTTCGACGTGGACGATGGCCGGCTGCCTCACGGCGCTGGTGCTGATGCTGTCGGTGTCGGCGGCGGGCCTCGGCGCGGTGCTCGAGGCATGGCCGGCGATGTTCAACACGTTGCGCTTCGCGGGTGCGGCCTACCTGATCTACCTGGGCGTGAAGGCGTGGCGCGCACGTGTCGACGACGAGCAGTCTGCCTCCGACGTCGAAACCATCTCGCGCCAGGCCGCGCCGGCATCGCGCGGGACGCTGTTCCGCAACGGCTTCCTGGTCGCCGGCAGCAACCCGAAGGCGATCCTGTTCGCGGCCGCGCTGCTGCCGCAGTTCATCAACGCGGCCGAGCCGACGCTGCCGCAGTTCGGCATTCTCGTCGTCACGTTCGCGGTGATCGAGGTGAGCTGGTATCTGGTCTACGCGTCGTTCGGTACGCGCATCGGCGCGACGTTGAAGAGCCAGAGCGTGGCGAAGATCTTCAACCGGCTGACGGGCGGGCTGTTCGTCGGCTTCGGCGCGATGATGGCGTTGGTCCGTCACTGATTTCGTACCGACGCCGGTGCGCCGAACGCCCCGTCCCTCGCAAGAGGGCGGGGCGTTCGGCTTTTTGGGGCCTGCTTCACGCTCGCTCATGCACGCGGACGAGTCAACGCTGCTGCATCGGCCCCGCGTCCGGTCGTGAGCCCGAAGAAGGTGGCTGCACCGGCGAATGCGAACCCGACGCCGCACACCGCGCTCCACCCGCTCCAGGCCCACGCGCTGCCTGCGAGCACTGCGCCGAGCGCGCCGCCGATGAAGAACAGCCCGACGAACAGCCCGTTCAGGCGGCCGCGCGCGGCCGGGTTCAGCAGGTTGATCTCGCGGCGGCCGATCGTCTGGTCGACGATGACGCCCGCGTCGAGCAGCGCTGCGCCACCGGCCAGCAGCGCGAGCGCGAGGCCGCGATGCGTGTGTGCGTCGAAGCCGAACCAGCCGGCGCCCGCGACCCCGAGCACGACGAGCGCCACGAGCATCGTGCCGTGCGCGATTCGCTGCGCGGCCGGGCCGTGGCCGCGGTCGCCGGCGCGGCCCGCGAGCGGCGTGACGATCGCACCGCTGGCGCCGGCGAACGCGAACAGCGCGATTCCGTGCAGGTCGAGGCCGAATGGCGGCTGCGCGAGCCGCAGCCCGACCGCGGTCCAGAATGCGCTGAACGCGGCCATCGCGAGTGCGGCCGACAGCGCATGCCGGCGCAGCACCGGCTCGTCGGCGAGCAGGCGCCCCATCGACGCGAGCAACGCGCGGTAGCCGGCCGTGATCGACGGCGTGCGCGACGGCAGGCGCAGCGCGAGCACGACGGCGATCGCGGCGTTCGCGACCGCGGCCAGCACGTAGAACCCGCGCCAGCCGGCCGAGCCCGCGATCAGGCTCGCGAGCGGCCGCGACAGCAGGATGCCGAGCATCAGCCCGCTCATCACGTTGCCGACCGCGCGGCCGCGCTGCGCCTCGGGTGCAATTGACGCGGCCATCGGCACGAGCATCTGGATCACGCTCGATGCGGCGCCGGCCACGAGCGTCGCCAGCAGGAACACGGTGCCCGACCGCGTGAACGCCGGCAGCGCGAGCGCGGCCGCACACACGGCCAGCGTCGCGACGATCAGGCGACGATTCTCGAGCAGGTCGACCAGCGGGACGAGCAGCACGAGCCCGGCGGCGTAGCCGAGCTGCGGCAGCATCGCGACGAGGCCGGCCAGGCCGGGCGGCAGGTGCAGGTCGGCGCTGATCGGGCCCGTCAGCGGTTGCGCGGCGAACAGATCCATCACGATCACGCCGACCGTCGCGGCGAAGAACAGCGTCATGCCCGCGCTCAGCGCGGGCGGCGTGCCGGCGCGCGTGCGAACGTCGGCGGGGCAGGGATTGGCGGGGCAGTTCATCGGAAGCCTGGCGAGTGGGTCGAAGGAATCCCCATCCTAGGTGCCTGATGTTTATGCGACAATTGAAATATCTCTAACATGATTATGCGAGTTTGTTTTGAATACGCGTGATCTCCAGGCGTTCGTCGCGGTGGTCGACAGCGGGTCGATGGTTGCCGCGGCCGCGAAGCTCCATCTGACGCAGCCGGGCCTGACGCGGCGCGTGCAGAACCTCGAAACGCTGCTCGGCCTGCCGCTGCTCGAACGGCAAAGCAAGCCGCTGAAGCCGACCGCCGCCGGGCGCGACGTCTACGCGCTCGCGCGCAACGTGCTGGGCGCGGTCGATGAGCTGATGGCGGCGGGCACGCCGGACAGCGAGCCGTCCGGCGAGCTGCGCATCGGCGTGCCGCCGTTCCTGTCCGAGCTGGCGCTCGAGCAGCCGATCGACCGGCTGCGCGACGCGTTCCCGCGGCTCACGTTGCGCGTGACGGCCGGCTGGTCGCCGGCGCTGATGCAGGGCGTCGAGCGCGGCACGCTCGACGTCGCAACCGTGATGGTGCCGGCCAGTTCGGCACTGCCCGACACGTTCACGTCGACGCTGCTCGGCACGCAGCCGACGGTGCTCGTCGCCGCGCGCGACTTTCCGCTGCCGGACGGTCCGCTGTCGATCGACACGCTGTCGGGTTTTCCGTGGGTGCTGAGCCAGGACGGCTGCGGGATGCGTTCGGCGCTGAGCCGCATGCTTGGCGCGGCGGGGCTGCCGTTCGACGTCGCGGTCGAGGCGTTCGGCTCGGAGCTGCAGCTGTCGCTCGTCGCGCGCGGCGCGGGCATCGGCATTGCCACGCCGAACGCGCTGGCGCGCAGCGCGCATCGCGATGCGCTGAGGGTGGTGGAAACGGTGGGGCTGGAGACGCGGATCAACGTGTGGATCGTGCACGGCGCGCTGCCGGGCCGCCTGGTGCGGCCCGTCGCGCTGCTGCGCGATGCGCTGGGCGAAGTGCTCGACCGGGTAAACAGGGTGGGGTCAGATGCAATGAAGGCGGTCTAGAGGCAGCATTCGAGGGAAAATCCTTATTTTCTCTACGGAAATGTTGCATTGCGGAAACCGATTCGCTATAGTTGCACCTGTCTCCTCCATGTCTCCTCTGATATGGATTCAGCCCGCCTCTTAGGCGGGCTTTTTTTTGCCTGCGATTTTGTCGCGGCTTTCCATTCGTCGTCCGTCGCCGCGCTTAGAACTTGTACGTCATCCCGACGTAGCTGATGATCGGGTCGGCCTTCAGGTCCGATTTCGACTCCGAGAGCACCGTGCCGTCGGCCGCCTTGATCGTCACCGTCGACGTCGTCTTCAGCGGGATGTACGTCACCGACGCGATCAGCCCGAAATGCTCGGTCATGTTGTACTGCAGGCCCGCGTTGAACACCGGCTGCCATGACGACGACGCCTTCGCCTCCACCGATGTCGTACCCGGCTTGCCCGCGCCCGCCGCGAGAATCGCGCCGAGGTTGTCCTGCGTCTGCTTGATGAAGTTCGTGTTGAGCTGCAGGTCGCTGAACCAGTTGTACGACACGCCGAGGCCGAGGAACGGCCGGAACTTCGCGGTTGCCGCGCCGAAGTAGTACTGCAGCAGCATCGCCGGGCTCCACTGCCGCACGCTCTTCACGATCGGGTTGACCGACGCGAGCCCGATGTTCTGCGTGCCGAGCGCGCCGGCAGGGCCGGGCGGCCTGATCGTGCCCTGGCCCGACACCTTGAACACCGGCGGCACGCCGGCCACCGACGTGACCGCGATGTGGTCGGTCAGGAAGTGGCTGACCGTCAGGCCGACGGTGTCGGCGCCGCTCGTGCGCAGCCCGGTGCCCGGCGACGTGAACGACGACGGCAGCCGCAGCGGCGTGTTGATCGGCGTCGGCGCGACGTTGGTCGTCATCGGCGTGCTGCTCTGCTGCGGCATCACGTGGAACCAGCCCAGCGTGACGACGTTGCTTCCGGCGCTCTGCGCGTGCGCCGCGAGCGGCGCCAGCACGGCGGCGCCGGCCGCCGCACAGAGAAGGGTTTTCTTCATCACGGCTTCCCCCTCCGCTTACTGGACGAACGCGCCGATCGTGAAATACGGCGTCGATCCGGCGTTGTCGAGGAAACCGAACACGCCACCCGTGAAGATGAACTTGCCGGTCGGCGTCGAGCTGCTGGCACCCGTGTGGATCGTCGTGACCGTGCCCGGCACCTTCTGCGTGTAGTCGAGGTCGAGCGCGGTCGCGAGCGAAGCCTGCGACGCGTTGAACGGATCGAGCAGCGTCGCCTGGTTGTTCGTCAGCGCGGTGGTGCGATAGTCGAACTGGCTGTCGACGCCGATGTACTCGCCGTTCTGCGAGCCGGCCGCGATCGTCGTCTGCGGCGCGAGGATCGAGATGCTCGATTCGTCGTCGGCGGTGAGGCCCGGCACGCCGTTGCTGTCGGGCGTCGGGTTCGGGTTCGCGACGCCCGTGCGCACGAGGATCGGCACGAGCTGGTTGCGCAGCTTGCCGACGATCATGAAGCCCTTGCCCTGCGGCGTCGCCGACAGCGTCGGTTTCAGCTGGCTCGCGTAGTTGTTCGACTGGAATGCGCCGCTGCCGTCCGCCGACTGCACGAAGTTCGTGCCGCGCTGCGTGCACGCGCCGCCGGCGAACTGGCCGGTCGTGTCGCACTTGGTCCAGGTGCCGTCGGCGTTGATCGTCACCTTCGCGTCGATCGATGCCGGCGCGAAGTTCTGCGACGGCACTTCACCGAAGCCCACGTGGCTGTATGTGCCCGCAACCTTCGTGATGTCGGTTTCGATCGACGAGAAGCCGATGAACGGGTAGTACGGGAATTTCGTGTCGGGCACCGCGGCCTGGCCGAGCACGCCGTTGAACTGGATTTCCTTGCCGGGAATCGTGCCGCCCGCTACGCCGAAGCCGACGAAGATGCGTGCCGGCCGCGACGCGTCGAGGCTCGCGCCGTTCAGGCGGAACGCGCACTGGTTCAGCTTGTTGGTCGGCAGCAGTGTTTCCTGCGTGAGCGTGCCGCTGTCGACGGTGCCCGCGCGGGTCGGCACGACGGTGCCGGTCGTTTGCGGCACGGCCGATTCGACGTACGTGACCTGCCAGGTCATCTTGGTCGTGTCGAGCTGGACCTTCGCGAGTTCGCCGCTGCCCGCGCCACCCGTAAACACGGTGGTGTAGTCGAGCGAGGTAGGACAGAGCCGGTCTTCGACGAGCGGGGGCGGGTTGTCGCTGCCGCCGCCGCAGGCGGAAAGAAGGGGGGCGGCAAGGGCCGCCGCCAGAATGAGGTTGCGCTTCATGTTGCTCCTCCAGATTTGTCTTGTGCGGCGGCCAGCTCCCTGTCGGCCGCTTCTGTTGGTTGTGCTCGTCCTGCCTGCGCCGTGCCGCGCGCCTCGTGCGTTACGCGACGGCGGCCAGCCCGCCGTCGCGTCCTCGTTCGCTCTACTTGCTGATCTGCGCGCCCACGCCGAAGTACGGTGTCGACGACGTGCTCGCGTTCGCCGACGTCGACGTGACGCCGCCGTTCACCGTGCCCTGGATCAGCGCCGCGTACAGCCCGCCCGTCGCGATCACCACGCCCGATGCGGACGGGTAGCTCGCACCGCTCGGCGGTGCCGTCGTCGCGTTCAGCAGGCCCGGCGTCGCCTGGCCGTAGTCGAGCGTGAAGCCGTCTTCCTCGGCCTGCGTGCTCGGATTGATGAACGACGCGTTGCTGCCGCGGATCAGCGCAGCCGTGTACTTGAAGTTCGAGTCCGCGCCCGCGTAGCCGCCGTCGATCGCTCCCGACGTGATCGCCGTCGCCGAGCCGAGCACCGCGATGCCCGATTCGTCGTCGACCTGCGCATCGGTGTGCAGCGGCGCCGTGCCGAGGTTCACGTTGCCCGTCCGCACGATCACCGGCACCGTCGCGCCGTTGAGCTGGCCGATCACCATGTGCGCGGTCGCCGATTTGCCGGTCGCGCCGATGATCGGCAACTGCGTTTGCGGCAGCGTCTGCGGTGCCTTCGTGCTGTCGAAGTAGCCGCCGTTCGCGGTGTTCGCGGCCCACGGATTGCCGGTCGTCTGGCAGCCGCCCGCGCTTGTCGACGTGCACGCACCGTTCCCGTCGAACGTCTCGCTCGAGTTCGTGCCCTTCGTCGCGTAGTTGCCCGACGGCACGAGGTGGTAGATCAGCGCGTTGTACGTACCCGGCAGCTTCGTGATGTCGGTCGTCGTGTTCGCGAAGCCGAGGAACGGATAGAAGTCGAAGTGGCGCTTCGGCACCTGGCCGACGTTCTGGTAGAGCGGAATGCCGGCGAGCGCGATCGTCAGCCCGTCGTACTGGACCGTCGCACCCGGAATGCCGCCGCCCGCGACGCCCATGCCGACCAGCAGCATCGGCGGGTTCGCCTGGTTGAAGTCGGCGGCCGTCGAATAGGTCGAGCCGTCCGGCGCCTTGCCCGTGCCCGGCGTGAGGACGAACGCGCAGCGCGTCTGCTCCGCGGTCGGCAGCGTGCCGGTCGGCGGGTGCATGACCGCGCCGGTGATCGTCGTGCCTGCGCGGCTCGGCGTGACCGTGCCGGTCGCGAGCGGAATCGGCGATTCGAGCCACTTGAGCGTGTAGGTCATCGCCACGGCGTCGATGTTGACGCTGACGATCTCGCCGCTACCGGCGCCGCCGAGGTATGTGCTCTTCACGATGTCGGCGTTGGCCGGGCACAGCGAACCGTTGACGGGCTGTGACGGCGGCGGCCCTTGCGTGCCGCAGCTTGATCCGGAACATTGGGGCGCATTGATCGGCGCGGGTGCGCCGCCGTCCCCCCCACCACATGCAACCAGGAAAGGGGCAATGGCAAAGGCCGTTGCCACCCCCTTCGATAAGGCGTGCGACATGCCGCTGTCTCCAATCGTTTAATTGTGCGAGCTAATGTCGCCGCCTTGATTTTTGCTGTCAATTGATGAACCCGTCTAAAAAAGGCGATTGAAACGGGTGTCGTGTATTTAATCGTTGTCCGGCACGGCATTCGGTAAGAATTAAAACGCGCGACGGGCTGCGGGAAGTGGCCGGAGTGGGGAATGCGCGACGCTGGACAGGCTGGGGAAGAGCCTTCCTGCGTATAACGGCAGCGTTTAAAGCGGCGGTATCCGGTTTATCCCTATTCGGGATTGACTGGATGAAGGTGGGGTGGGATTAATTCACTGGTAATCGCGCAATTGAAAGCTTGTAAATATTTGTAAATGCGCAGTTCGGAATTTTTTATATATTGCCTGATACGAGTAAATAAAAAGCCGGCCAGTGGCCGGCTTTGCATTGCATGCGATGTTGAATCAGCGTTTGAGACCGGCGTCCTCGGCCGCGCCGATGCTCAGGTTCATGCACTGGATCGCGGCGCCCGATGCGCCCTTGCCGAGGTTGTCGAGGCGCGCGACCGTGACGAAGCGCTCTTCGTTGCCGAACACGAACAGGTCGACCCGGTTCGTGTCGTTGTTCGCCTGCACGTCGAAGAAGCCGCCATCGAGGTTCGCGTCCGCATCGAACGGCGCGACGCGCACGAATGCTTCGTCCGCGTAGTACTCGGCGAACACGCGCTGCACGTCCTGCGGCGTCGTGCGCTTCGCGAACTGCTCGGGCGTGAAGTAGGTCGTCACCGCGAGACCCTTCAGGAACGGACCGACGATCGGCGTGAAGATCGGCGGGTTCGCGAGGCCCGTGTGCGCGGCCATTTCCGGCAGGTGCTTGTGCGTGAGGCCGAGCGCGTACGGGCGCGGGCTTGCGAGCTTGCCGCCCGGCGCCGCGTTTTCGTAGTCGGCGATCATCGACTTGCCGCCGCCGCTGTAGCCGGTGATCGAGTAGCTGTGCGCGGCGAACGTCGGTGCGACGATGCCCGCATCGACGAGCGGACGCATCGCGAGCACGAACGCCGACGCGTGGCAGCCCGGCACGGCGATGCGCTTCGACGTGTGAATCTTCTCGCGCTGCGCGCGGGTCAGTTCCGGCAGGCCGTACGCCCAGTCGGCGCTGGTGCGGAACGCGGTGCTCGCGTCGATCAGCGTCGTGTTCGGATTCTCGACAAGCGACGCCGATTCGCGCGATGCAACGTCCGGCAGGCACAGGAACGTGACGTCCGACGCGTTGATCAGGCGGCGGCGCTCTTCGACGTCCTTGCGCTTCGCTTCATCGATGCGCAGGATCTCGATGTCGCTGCGTGCCGACAGGTATTCGAAGATCTTGAGGCCGGTCGTGCCTTCCTGGCCGTCGACAAAAACTTTGGTGCTCATTTCGCTCTCACTGAATGAAACGGGGGCCCGCGCCCTGAACCCACCATTTTAAGACGTCATGCGGCGGGCCTGCACCGCGCGGGGCGAAAAAAAGACGGCCGGCGGGCCGTCTTGTGTCCCTTTGACGCCCGCAGGCGCGCGCCAGGACGTGCTCAGCCGCGGCCGGCGACCCAGCGGGCGGTCGCTTCGGCCACGCGCCGGCCGAATGCCTTGCCGGTCTCGAGGTCGCCCGGCAGCGGGCCTTCGTCGGGCGTCGAATCCGCCGGCGACTGCGCGAGCAGGCCCGTCGAGCCGCCCAGGTAGTTGATGTCGTTGCGCGTGGCCGCCTTCGAGTTGGCCGGCATCAGGCTCGTACCGACCCACACCATCCCATGCTGCATCGACAGCGTGACGAAATATTGAATCGTCGAGAACTTGTCGCCGTTCATCGTCGCGGAGTTCGTGAAGCCCGCGGCGATCTTGTCCTTCCATTTCTGCGTGAACCACGCTTTCGACGTTGCATCGGCAAACTGCTTGAACTGCGCCGACGGGCCGTCCATGTAGGTCGGCGCGCCGAAGACGATCGCGTCCGCCGCGTCGAGCGCGGCCCAGCCCGCGTCGTCGACGTCGCCGACGGGGAGCAGGCGCACGGTCGCGCCGGCATCCTGCGCGCCCGCGTGCACGGCCTCGGCCAGTTTCTGCGTGTGACCGTAGCCGCTGTGATAGACGATGACGATGTTCGACATGAAGCGTTCTCCGGAAAGGAACGGGAATGGCGGCCGCAGCTGCGCGCCGCATCACGCGTCGCCGGCGGGCGGCGCGACGGATGCGCGGCGTGGCGCCGCGACCGGTGACGAAGAGTCTAGCAAGCCGAAATGACGGGAAAACACGCTGGCGTGGAGTACGCAATTTCGCCGCGGCAGGCAATCGACGCGTGGCGGCGCGCGATGCCCGACGCCCGTTATTGCCCGTAGTTGACCGTGAGTTGCGCGGTGCCGATCGCCAGCGTGCCGATCTCATGCTCGAACATCGGTGCGGGGCGGCCCTGCGCGACGCGCAGGTCGTCGCCCTTGAGCGCGTAGACGGTGATCACGTAGCGGTGCGGCTTGCCGGGCGGCGGGCACGGGCCGCCGTAGCCGTCGATCCCGAAGTCGTTGCGCGCTTCGCTCGCACCAATGCGCCGCAGGAAGCCGGACGCGCTCGCGTCGGCGGGCAGGCTCATGACCGTCGCCGGAATGCCCGCCACGGCCCAGTGCCACCAGCCGTGCCCCGGCGCGTCGGGATCGAAGATCGTGACCGCGTAGCCGTGCGTGCCGGGCGGCGGGTTGTGCCAGGTGAGTTGCGGCGAGTGGTTGCCGCCCTTGCAGTCGCCGCGGTCGAACACGTTCGCGGCGCGGACGCGCCCGCCCGGGCTCAGGTCGTCACTCGTCACGGTGAACGCGCCTTCCGCATGCGCGGGCAGGGCAGTGAGGGCGACGGCGTAAAGGAGGGCGGCGAGGAATGGCGACGGGCGACCCGATGGCGCAGGCGGAGTGATCCGGCGATCCACACGCATATGGCGCTTCTCCCGTCACGTGGGCCGGACCGATGCGCCCGGCGTTGTTGGCGTAGTGCGTTGCCTGCGCAGCTGATGGCAGCGATGGATCAAGTCTAGCATTAGGGTTCGATGAGCGATGCACGCCGCGACCCGTGGTCGCGATCGATTCCTGCGCGAACCGATGGACGAAAAAAAAGCCGCCCGCGATGAAGCGGGCGGCTTTTTGAGCCAGGACGCCGGCCAGCGGGCCGGCGCGGCGTCAGTCCTTCGGGGACGTCGCGCCGCCGTGCGCAGCCGACCACTCGGCCGGTGCGTGCAGGAATTTCTCGACTTCGTCGAGCGTCTTCGTCTCGAAGTAGCCCGACGCCTTCGCGACGCGCAGCACGTCCCACCACGTGGCGAGCGCGTGCAGGTCGACGTCGATGTCCTTCAGGACCGACACGCTTTCCTTGAAGATGTTGTAGTGGAACAGCACGAAGCAGTGGTTCACCGTCGCGCCTGCGGTACGCAGCGCGTTGACGAAGTTGATCTTGCTGCGGCTGTCGGTCGTCAGGTCTTCCACGAGCAGCACGCGCGAGCCTTCTTCCAGGTGGCCTTCGATCTGCGCGTTGCGGCCGAAACCCTTCGGCTTTTTGCGCACGTACTGCATCGGCACCATCATCCGGTCCGCGATCCATGCCGCGAACGGGATGCCGGCCGTTTCGCCGCCCGCCACCGCGTCGATCTGCTCGAAGCCGATGTCGCGCGTGATCGTCGTTTCAGCCATTTCCATCAGCGCGCGGCGCACGCGCGGATACGAAATCAGCTTGCGGCAGTCGATATAGACGGGGCTTGCCCAGCCGGACGTGAAGATGAACGGTTTTTCTGCGTTGAAGTGCACTGCCTGTACTTCGAGCAGGATTTTGGCGGTCGTATCCGAG
The DNA here is from genome assembly GCF_902499335.1 of Burkholderia lata. Classification (GTDB taxonomy): domain Bacteria; phylum Pseudomonadota; class Gammaproteobacteria; order Burkholderiales; family Burkholderiaceae; genus Burkholderia; species Burkholderia lata_B. The sequence goes on from NZ_CABVQK010000012.1 coordinate 271,665, forward strand.
ATCGACTGACGATCGTAGCCTGTCATGGGCATTCCTTGGGTGATGAGCGAAGAGCGGGCGCGGGCCCGGTGGCGCAGCAAGGGGAACCTGCCCGGGGGGCCGGGGCGCGATCGGAGGGCCAATCGCATCGCTGCGCGCGTAGCCCGCTATTTTACCCGATTCAGGCCGGTTTTCGGCGGAATTCGCGCGGGTTCACCGCGCGGCTCACCACCGGCGAAACAAGCGGGGCCGGACCGCTCGCGTGTTGATGCAGAGGATGCGGCGCTGCACCAACATGCGTCATGCGTGGGGTGTACACTAGGCGACCCTTAGAAATCGTTCAGTACTTTGTACTTTCCTCTTGCCACCCGCCAAGGTTCGATGGCGTGCCGATCCGGCGCGTCGCGTGCCGTCTCGCAGTCGATCACCCTCTCGATTCAAGCAGACGCGGCCGAAGGTGCTGTGTACTGAACCGTCAACATTTCGCATGTCTCTCGCAGGTCAATCATGGACGAACAACTGAAGCAGGCCGCACTCGCTTATCACCTGAACCCGAAACCCGGCAAGATTTCGGTCACCCCGACCAAGCCGCTGTCGAACCAGCTCGATCTGTCGCTCGCGTATTCGCCGGGCGTTGCCGCCGCGTGCGAAGCGATCCACGCCGATCCGCTCGACGCGCAGAAGTATACGTCGCGCGGCAACCTCGTCGGCGTCATCACGAACGGCACCGCCGTGCTCGGCCTCGGCAACATCGGCCCGCTCGCCGCGAAGCCGGTGATGGAAGGCAAGGGCTGCCTCTTCAAGAAATTCGCGGGCATCGACGTGTTCGACATCGAACTGTCGGAGTCCGACCCCGACAAGCTCGTCGAGGCGATCGCGATGCTCGAGCCGACGCTCGGCGGCATCAACCTCGAGGACATCAAGGCGCCGGAATGCTTCTACATCGAGCAGAAGCTGCGCGAGCGCATGAAGATCCCGGTCTTCCACGATGACCAGCACGGCACCGCGATCATCGCGTCGGCCGCGATCCTGAACGGCCTGAAGGTCGTCGGCAAGAAGCTGTCCGAAGTGAAGCTCGTGTGCTCGGGCGCGGGCGCAGCTGCGATCGCGTGTCTGGACCTGCTGGTGAACCTCGGCCTGACGAAGTCGAACATCCTCGTCGCCGATTCGAAGGGCGTGATCTACGAAGGGCGCGGCAACCTCGATCCGTCGAAGCAGCGTTATGCGGCGACCACCGATGCACGCACGCTCGCCGACGCGATCGTCGGCGCGGACGTGTTCCTCGGCTGCTCGAGCGCCGGCGTGCTGAAGCAGGACATGGTCAAGACGATGGGCGACCGCCCGCTGATCCTGGCGCTCGCGAACCCGGAACCGGAAATCCGCCCGGAAGACGCGAAGGCCGTGCGCCCGGACGCGATCGTCGCGACCGGCCGTTCGGACTACCCGAACCAGGTCAACAACGTGCTGTGCTTCCCGTTCATCTTCCGCGGCGCGCTCGACGTCGGCGCGACGACGATCACGGAAGAAATGAAGCTCGCGTGCGTGCGCGCGATCGCCGAGCTGGCGCAGGAAACCGACCAGAGCGAAGAAGTCGCGAAGGCGTATGAAGGCCACTCGCTCGAATTCGGGCCGGACTACCTGATTCCGAAGCCGTTCGATCCGCGCCTGATCATCAAGATCGCGCCGGCTGTCGCACAAGCCGCGATGGATTCGGGCGTCGCAACCCGTCCGATCCAGGACATGGACGCGTACCGTGAGCAGCTCGGCGCGACCGTCTACCGCACCGGCATGGTGATGCGCCCGGTGTTCGCGACCGCGAAGCAGAAGCAGGCCCGCATCGTGTTCGCCGAGGGCGAGGACGAGCGCGTGCTGCGCGCCGCGCAGTTCGTGCTGCAGGAAAAGATCGCGAAGCCGATCATCGTCGGCCGTCCGTCGGTCGTCGACATGCGCTTGCAGAAGATCGGCTCCAAGCTGAAGGCCGGCATCGATTTCGAAATCGTCGATCCGGAAGACGATGCGCGCTACCACCGCTACTGGCAGGCGTATCAGGAAATCGGCGCGCGTGACGGCGTGACGCCGGAAGTCGCGAAGGCCGCGATGCGCAAGTTCAACACGCTGATCGGCGCGATGCTCGTGCACCTGGGCGATGCCGACGGCATGATCTGCGGGATGATCGACACGTTCCACAGCCACCTGAAGTTCATCGAGCAGGTGCTGGGCCGTGCGAAGGGCGCCGAGCACTTCGCGGCGATGAACCTGCTGATGCTGCCGGGCCGCAACCTGTTCGTGTGCGATACGTACGTGAACGAGCTGCCGAGCGCCGAACAGCTCGCCGACATGACGATCCAGGCCGCGGCCGAGATCGAGCGCTTCGGCATTGCGCCGAAGGCTGCGCTGCTGTCGAACTCGAACTTCGGCAGCGCGCCGTCGGCGTCGTCGCGCCGGATGGGCGAGGCTCGCAAGCTGATCGTCGAACGCGCACCGAACCTGGAAGTCGACGGCGAAATGCACGGCGACGCGGCGCTGTCGGAAATGATCCGCAAGCAGGCATTCCCCGGCACGACGCTGTCGGGTGAAGCGAACCTGCTGATCATGCCGAACGTCGAAGCGGCGAACATCGCGTACAACCTGCTGAAGATGGTCGGCGGCGAAGGCGTGACGGTCGGCCCGTTCCTGCTCGGCGCGGCGAAGCCGGTCCACATCCTGACGCCGGCTGCGACCGTGCGCCGGATCATCAACATGACGGCCGTTGCCGCCGCGAACGTGAACACGAAGTAAGTCCACGCCCGCGTGTGCCGCGCTTCGGGCGCGGCGCAATGAAAAACGCCACGGAACCTGCGTTCCGTGGCGTTTTTTTTATCGTGAAGCGCTGGCGGCACGGGGCGGGCGTCCGAACCGCGAACGCCGGTCGTGTGCCGTGACTTACGCGACCTGCTGGTGCGACTGGCCGCCGGCCGGCGCCCGCCACTTCGCGAGCAGCGTGTTCCACTTCTGGCGTACCGCGCGCAGGTTGTTCTCCTTCACGTGGCCGTAGCCGCGAATGCCGTCCGGCAGCGCCGCGAGCTCGAGGGCGAGCGGGCGGTTGGCCGCGTTCAGCCTGGCGAGCACCTCGGCGATCAGCGCTTCGTACTCGCCGATCAGCGCGCGCTCGGTGCGGCGCTCCTCGGTACGGCCGAACGGGTCGAGCCCCGTGCCGCGCAGGAACTTCGCCTTCGAAAGCAGCCGGAACGCCGACATCATCCACGGGCCGTACGCCTTCTTCACGAGATGGCCGTGTGCATCCGTCTTTGCGAACAGCGGCGGCGCGAGGTGGAATTTCAGCTTCCAGTCGCCTTCGAACTGCGCAGTCAGACGGGCGAGGAACGCCGGATCGGACTGCAGCCGCGCGACCTCGTATTCGTCCTTGTACGCCATCAGCTTGAACAGGTTGCGCGCGACCGCTTCGGTCAGCTGCTCCTGCACCGTGTCGCCGTCTGCCAGCGTACGCTCGGCCGCCCGCACCTTGTCGACGAACGCTGCATAGCGCGACGCGTACGCGGCGTTCTGGTACGCGGTGAGGAATTCCACGCGCTTCGCGATCAGCGCGTCGACCGCCTTCTTCGTGTGCAGCGCGATCACCGTGGCGCCTTGCGCGGCGCGGGTGTCGCCGGCCGCGGCCTGCTTCACGCTCGCCAGGTCGTGCGCGGCGCGGCGGCCCCAGTCGAATGCCGCACGGTTCTTCTCGACCGATACCGCATTCAGCTCGATCGCACGGACGAGCGACGCGAGCGTGAGCGGCAGCCAGCCTTTCTGCCACGCGTAGCCGAGCACGAACGGGTTCGTGTAGATCGCGTCGCCGAGCAGCGCGACCGCGAAGCGGTTCGCGTCGATGAAGTCGACGTCAACGCCTGCCGCCGCGCGGATGTCGTTCTCGGCGGACAGGCCGGGGAACGCCCAGTTCGGGTTCTTGATGAACTCGGCGGTCGGCGTCTGCGCGCTGTTGACGACCACGCGGGTCGTGTCGTGCCGCATCCGCGACGTGCACTCGTCGCCGGCCGTGACGATCGCGTCGCAGCCGATCACGAGGTCGGCTTCGCCCATCGCGATCCGCGTTGCGTGGATGTCGGTCGGTGCGTGCGAGATCTGCACGTGGCTCATCACGGCGCCGCCTTTCTGCGCGAGGCCGGTGACGTCGAGCACGGTCACGCCCTTGTTTTCCAGGTGCGCGGCCATCCCGAGCAGCGCGCCGATCGTGACGACGCCCGTGCCGCCGACGCCCGTGACGAGCACGCCGTATGCGCGGTCGATGTCCGGCAGCGTCGGCTCGGGGATCGGCGGCAGTGCGTTGCCGTCGACCGACACGGCCTTCGGCTTCTTCAGCTGGCCGCCCTCGACCGTGACGAAGCTCGGGCAGAAGCCCTTCACGCACGAGAAGTCCTTGTTGCAGCTCGACTGGTTGATCTGGCGCTTCGTGCCGAATTCGGTTTCCAGCGGCTCGACCGACAGGCAGTTCGACTGCACGGAGCAGTCGCCACAGCCTTCGCACACCGCGTCGTTGATCACGACGCGCTTCGCCGGGTCCGGATACGTGCCGCGTTTGCGGCGGCGGCGTTTCTCGGTCGCGCAGGTCTGGTCGTAGATCAGGATCGTCGTGCCTTCGATCTCGCGCAGCTCGCGCTGCACGTCGTCGAGCTGGTCGCGGTGATGGATCGGCACGCCCGGCGCGAGCAGCGCCTTCTGGCTGTCGTACTTCTCCGGCTCGTCGGTGACGATCACGATCTTCTTCGCGCCTTCGGACGCGAGCTGATGCGTGATCTGCGGCACCGTCAGCACACCGTCCACCGGCTGGCCGCCCGTCATCGCGACCGCGTCGTTGTACAGGATCTTGTAGGTGATGTTCGCCTTCGACGAGATCGCCGCGCGCACGGCCAGCAGGCCCGAGTGGAAGTAGGTGCCGTCGCCGAGGTTCGCGAACACGTGCTTCTCGTCCGTGAACGGCGCCTGGCCGATCCACGGCACGCCTTCGCCGCCCATCTGGCTGAAGGTGCTCGTGCTGCGGTCCATCCACACGGTCATGTAGTGGCAGCCGATGCCGGCGATCGCGCGTGAGCCTTCCGGCACGTTGGTCGACGTGTTGTGCGGGCAGCCCGAGCAGAACCACGGCTTGCGCTCGGTCTGCACGTGCGGCTTCGCGAGTGCCATTTCCTTCGCGTTGATCACGGCGAGCCGTGCGGCGATGCGCGCGCGCACGTCGGACGGCAGCTCGAACTTCTCGAGGCGCGTCGCGATCGCCTTCGCGATGATCGCCGGCGACAACTCGTAGTGCGCGGGCAGCAGCCAGTTGCCCATCGGCACCGACCATTCGCCGCCGGCGCCGTCCTTCTCGTCGAACTTGCCGAACACGCGCGGCCGCTGGCCGTCGGGCCAGTTGTACAGCTCTTCCTTGATCGCGTATTCGAGGATCTGGCGCTTTTCCTCGACGACGAGGATTTCGTCGAGGCCGCGCGCGAACGCCTGTGCGCCCTGCGCTTCGAGCGGCCACACGCAGCCGACCTTGTAGAGCCGGATGCCGATCCGTGCGCAGGTTTCGTCGTCGAGGCCGAGGTCGGTCAGCGCCTGGCGCACGTCGAGGTAAGCCTTGCCGCCCGTCATGATCCCGAAGCGCGCGCTCGGCGAATCGATCTCGATGCGGTCGAGCTTGTTCGCGCGCACGTAGGCGAGCGCCGCGTACCACTTGTAGTCGAGCAGCCGTGCTTCCTGCACGAGCGGCGGGTCGGGCCAGCGGATGTTCAGCCCGCCTTCCGGCACGATGAAGTCGGTCGGCAGCACGATCTCGGTGCGATGCGGGTCGATGTCGACCGACGCCGACGATTCGACCACGTCCGTCACGCACTTGAGCGCGACCCACAGGCCCGAGTAGCGGCTCATGGCCCAGCCGTGCAGGCCGAAATCGAGATATTCCTGCACGTTGGACGGGAACAGCACGGGCAGCCCGCAGGCCTTGAAGATGTGTTCGGACTGGTGTGCGAGCGTCGACGATTTCGCCGCGTGGTCGTCACCGGCGAGCACCAGCACGCCGCCGTGCTGCGACGAGCCGGCCGAGTTCGCGTGCTTGAATACGTCACCCGTGCGGTCGACGCCCGGGCCCTTGCCGTACCACATGCCGAACACGCCGTCGTGCTTCGCGCCGGGGTACAGGTTCACCTGTTGCGAGCCCCACACGGCGGTGGCGGCGAGATCTTCGTTGAGGCCAGGCTGGAAGACGATCTGGTGGGCTGCCAGGTGCTGCTTGGCTTTCCAGAGCGATAGATCGAGGCCGCCGAGCGGCGAACCGCGATAGCCGGAGATGAAGCCGGCCGTATTGAGACCGGCGGCGCGATCGCGTTCCTGCTGGAGCATCGGCAGGCGCACGAGGGCCTGGATGCCGCTCATGTACGCGCGACCGCGTTCCAGTGTGTATTTGTCATCAAGCGTGACGGACTTCAGCGCGGCTTCTAGCGACGCGCGTTGGCCTGCGTCTAGCGGGGCATTCATTAACTGTCTCCTCCACCCAGTTTGGGATCACCAAAACTCGACTGCTTCGGGCATCTTGTGGACGCGTCGGCAGTGGCCGGCATATTGGCCGGTTTTAAGCGATGGTAGCACTGGGGCAAACCCGCCGCCCATCGGTTGGAACGCGGGGGGAATGCGGCGGCGCATCAAAAAAAGGGGCTGAATCATGAGTTACATCATGTAAAAGCATGTAAAGCTGGCCCCATCTGCATGCAAACGCCGTTAATCTTGTCGGCCTGCTGGTGGTGCCCGGCCGCGTTGGTTCGTTTCGACGCAATCGGAGAGGCGCCGGCAGTTTTACAGGAGGTGCAATGAACACACGTCATATCCAGAGTTTCCTGATCGTGTCCGCCGCGTTTTTCTCGATGACGGGCCCGGTGCATGCGCGAGGCGCGAGCGCACTGGCGGCAGCCGGCGCGCAGATGCAGCAGATCGTGCCGGCCCAGGACGCCGTCGCGCAGCCGTCGGCCGAGCGCGCCGTCGAGTCGAAGGCGAACGCGCGTTGATCCGGTCGCGCGGCCTGCGGGCCGCGCCGGAATGCAAAAAGGGCGGGAATCCTGGGATTCCCGCCCTTTTTCTTTGTGCCGCCGGATCGTGCGGGCTGTCGGGGCCCCGGGCAGCCGCCCGCCGGATGCGTCAGGCCTTGTCCTGCACGACGCCGCGGCGGATCTGGTCGAGCTCGATCGATTCGAACAGCGCCTTGAAGTTGCCTTCGCCGAAGCCCTGGTTGCCCTTGCGCTGGATGATCTCGAAGAAGATCGGCCCGATCTGGTTCTCCGTGAAGATCTGCAGCAGCAGGTCGTCGCGCGCGCCGTCGATCAGGATCTTGCGCTTCTTCAGTTCTTCCAGCGATTCGCCGTGGTTCGGCACGCGGCGGTCGACCAGCTCGTAATACGTGTCGATCGTGTCGAGCAGCTTCACTTCCTTGCTGCGCAGGCCGTCGACCGCCTGGTAGATGTCGGTGGCGCCGAGCGCGATGTGCTGGATGCCTTCGCCGTGGTACGCGTCGAGGTATTCCTGGATCTGGCCGGCCGTATCCGAGCCTTCCTCGTTGATCGGGATGCGGATCTTGCCGCACGGCGACGTCATCGCCTTCGACTTCACGCCCGTCACCTTGCCTTCGATGTCGAAGTAGCGCACTTCGCGGAAGTTGAACAGGCGTTCGTAGAACTCGGCCCATTCCTGCATGCGGCCGCGATGCACGTTGTGCGTCAGGTGGTCGATGTAGGTGAGGCCGTGGCCGACCGGGTTCGGGTTCGCGCCGGCGATCGGCTCGAAGTCGACGTCATAGATGCTGATGTCGCCGATTGCGCCCGGTTGCGCGCCGTTCTTGCCGCGCCAGCGGTCGACGAAGTAGATCAGCGAATCGCCGATGCCCTTGATCGCCGGGATGTTCAGCTCCATCGGGCCCGTCTTGTTGTCGAAGCCCCATGCACCGAGGTCGAGCGCGCGCTTGTACGCCTTCGCGGCGTCCTGCACGCGGAACGCGATCGCGCAGATCGACGGGCCGTGCAGGCGCGCGAAGCGTTGTGCGAACGAATCCGGTTCGGCGTTGATGATGAAGTTGATGTCGCCCTGGCGGTACACCGTCACGTCCTTGTGGCGGTGGCGCGCGATCGCGGTGAAACCCATCCGTTCGAACAGTTGTCCGAGCGCTTTCGGGTCCGGTGCCGTGTATTCGATGAATTCGAAGCCGTCGGTGCCGACGGGGTTGTCCCAGTTCGGGATCTGCATGGCGTGTCTCCTGTGGGGGCGATCGACCGGGGCGACGTGCGCATGCCCGGCCTGGTTCGATGTCGAACGTGGCACACGAGGCGGCGTGTGCGACGAATCGGTACTTGCGACAGAGTGTAGCGGGCAGCCGCGAGCGTAAACTTGCGAACTTAATTGCCTGAACCTACGATGGCGCAATTTCCAGTCTCTAACTATTCATTGGAGGGCAGAAGATGGCGCAAGCCGAATTGGATGCCATCGACCGGCGAATTCTCGCGATTCTTCAGGAGAACGGGCGCCTGTCGAACCAGGAGATCGCCGAGCGCGTGAACCTGTCGCCGAGCCCGTGCCTGCGGCGGATCCGGCGGCTCGAGGAGATCGGCGTGATCACCGGCTATGTCGCGCTGCTGAATCCGCAGAAGCTCGGGCTCGACCTGCTCGCGTACGTGAGCGTGCGGCTCGAGAAGCGCGGCGGCCTGGCGCCGGTGCGGGCCGACGAAACGTCGGCGCGTGCGGGCGCGACTCATGCGGAGCTGTTTCGCGCGGCCGTGCAGACCTGGCCGGAAGTGGTCGCGTGCCACGCGATGACGGGGGATATGGATTACCTGTTGCGCGTGCAGGTCGAGGACATGGCGCATTTCTCCCGCTTCGTGCAGGAGCATCTGCTGCATCACCCGTCGGTGATCGACGTGAAGACGAGCTTTTCGCTCGAATGCTTCAAGGAGACGACGGCGTTGCCGATTCGTTCGGTGCGCTAGCGCGCGGCGGGGAAGGGAGGAGGCCGGGCGCGCCGCGGGCGCGGCCCGGCTGGCCGACAGGGTCGACGTTACGCCGTCAGCGCGGCGGGCATCAGCGATTCGATGAACTTCGTCGTGCGGCGCGCCTGGCGCTTCATCGCGTAGTCGAACACCGCGGCCTGTTCCTGCAGCATCTCGGCGATGATCGTCGAGTGGTCGGCCGGCGGCAGCGACAGGTACGCATCGGCTTCGCCGTACGCGTACTCGATCCGCATCCCGGATTTCTTCGCGATGTGCATCATCGTCGCGTTACGCGACAGGCAGTGCATGTACAGCATCGTCACGTGCGTGTTGCGGCTGCGGATCGCCGCGCGCTCGAACAGCTTCGAGCCGACGCCGCGGCCGCGTGCGCTTTCGAGCACCGACACGCCGAATTCGGCCGTGCGCTTGTCGCCCTCGGCCGGCAGGTAGGCCAGGTGGCCGACGCCGATCAGTTCGAGGTCGTGGTCGAACACGCCGAACACGGTGTCGCGGCCGAAGTCGATCGTGCGGACATAGTTCTCGATCACGTGGTCGGGCACCATCTGGCCGAAGCGCAGCAGGCGGTCCTCTTCGTCGAGCGAGAGAAAGTGGGTGAGCATTTGCTCACGGTCTTTGGAAGCCAGTTCCCTGACGAGAACCGGCGCAGTACCGGCGTTGCCGACGACATCGGCAGTGCCGTTGAATTGCGTGTTCATCGTGGGTTCCTCAGTGTGACCGTACAGCGGGTTGTGCAACGCAACAGCATTTTACCCGACCGTCGGCCCTCGGATTGGGGAAAACCCGTATTTAACGATGTTTAAGCTGGAGGATGAATTCTAAATCTGCTTAGTTAAATCCGTATCTATTTGATTTTTAACGGATTTAAAATTCATCATATGAAGCGTGCGACGGACGGGCGCAGTGTGCCCGTCGCGCAACGCTTGCTGCTGCGCGTCAATCAGGCCGCGGTCGACAGCCCGCGCTCGATCAGGTCGATCACCTGCTCGGCGAAGTCGCGGTAGCCGAGGCGGCCGCCCGGCTTCAACCACGTGAACGTCCAGTTGATCATCCCGAACACCATCATCGTCACGGATGTCTGGTTTTCCTTCGAGATGCGGTCGGGGTACGCGCGTGCGAGCTGCCGCGTGAACGCCGCGACGATGTCGCGCTGGCGGTCGAGCACGATTTCGCGCTGCGCGTCTTCGAGATACTTCACGTCGTTGAGCAGCGCGACGTGACGGCTGTGCGACGTCTCGTACTCGGCGAGGAATGCGCGCACGAGCTCGGCGAACGCGTCGCGCTCGCTGAGGCCGCGCCGCTGGCTCGCCCCTTCGACCTCGGCGATGATCAGCATCAGCCGTTTCGTGTAGCGGTCGAGCAGGTCGAACAGGATCGCTTCCTTGCTCTCGTAATAGTGATAGAGGCGTGCCTTCGACGTACCGCTCGCGGTCGCGAGATCGGACATCGACGTGCTCGGGTAGCTCGTCTGCGCGAATTTCTCGGCGGCCAGATCGAGGATCTGCTCGCGCTGGGATTCGTGGTCGGGCGCTCGGGTACGGGCCATGGTCGAATGCGGAAGATTAGCTGTGCGTGGCGGCCGCGCGGGCCGCGCGCACCTGCGTGGAAGAGAGGGCGTCGGGCGCGTCGTCCTGCAGCTCGAGCCGGCCGGTTGCCGCGAGCTCGCGGCAGCGCCACCAGGCGATCGAGTCGCTGACGAACAGCCCGCCGCGGTCGGCGTCGGCCATGATGCTGCCGACGAGGCGCCTCGCGGGCAGCCAGTCGGTTGCCGCGCGCGCGACGATCAGCGCGTCGAGATCCTCGTAGTGGCCGCTCTTGATCGTGTTGCTGACCCAGTAGCGAAGCTCGGCGTTCAGGTGCTTCGCCTCCTGCCATTCGAGCGCGAGGCGGCCGATGCGCAGCACCGAGATCGGCGCGGCCACCGGGCGCTTGCGCGCCAGTTCGGCGGGCGAGAACATGCCGGTCGCGCACGCCTGGTCGGTGCGCGACAGCGCCGCGCGCTGCGCCGAGTCGAGGTCGGCGGCCGACAGCCGCACTTCGTTCAGGCGTTGCGGGACGTTGCGCAGGTGATACGCGACGCGGCGCAGCAGCAGCTTGTCGCCGACGCTCGGCGCATGCCACACCACCACCTGGCCGGTATCGGTCGCGAGTTGGTCGAGGCGCGCGAACTCGCCTTCGATCTCTGCGTTCCAGTCGGGAATCTGGTCGCCGAGCACGCGCTGCCAGAAGGCGGCGCGCGTGTCGGGCGTCTCGTCGGCGCCCTTGAGCGGCCCGACGCCGAGATCGTCGAGCAATCCGACGACGAGCTCGTCGCGTCCGGCTTGCGCGAGTGCCTCGCGCAGCGACGCGGCGGCGGTGCCGCCCTGAATCACATGAATGGTACTCATCGGCCTGTCGTCAACAAAAGAAAGCCGCCGGCCGGGCGGACGTTGCGATGTCCAGCCGGCCGGCGGCCCCTAGTGTAAGCGAGATGTGTGACGGCGAGAAACCGTCCGGCGCTGCGACGCGACGTCGCTCAACGCTCGTCGTAGCTCACGACGACCTTGTCGCTGATCGGGTGGCACTGGCACGTGAGCACGAAGCCGTCCTTCACTTCATGCTCTTCGAGCGTGTAATTCTTCTCCATCCGCACTTCGCCCTCGAGCACCTTCGCGCGGCACGTGCAGCACACGCCGCCCTTGCACGCGTACGGCAGCGCGAGGCCCGCGCGCAGGCCGACATCGAGCAGGCTCACGCCTTCGTACGGCAGGCGCAGCTTGCGCTTCTTGCCGTCGAGCACGATTTCCAGCTCGGCGGCCGGCGTCTGGTCGGTGATTTCGACGACCGGCGCGCCGGCCTGCGGCAGCGGCGTGCCGAAGCGCTCGACGTGCACCTTCGCCTGCGGCACGCCGCCCGCCTTCAGCGCGGCTTCGGCCGCATCCATCATCGGTGCGGGGCCGCAGATGAATGCCTCGTCGATCGCGTCGGCCGGCGTCAGCGTGGCAAGGAATTCCGCGCACTTCGCCTGGTCGAGCACGCCATTGAACAGCTCGACGTCCTGCTGGTCGTCCGACAGCACGTGATAGAGGACGAAGCGGTTCATGTAGCGGTTCTTCAGGTCCTCGAGATCCTCCGCGAACATGATCGCGTCGACGCTGCGGTTGCCGTAGATCAGCGTGAACGTGCTGCGCGGCTCGAGTTCGAGCGTCGTCTTCACGATCGCGAGCACCGGTGTGATCCCGGAACCGCCGGAAAACGCGACGTACTGCTTGCCGTGGTCGGCGTTCAGGTGCGTGAAGAAACGGCCGTCCGGCGTCATCACGTCGATCGTGTGGCCCGGCTTAAGCGAGTCGAACGCGAAGTTCGAGAAGCGGCCGCCGCGCACGCGCTTGATGCCGATGCGCAGTTCGCCGTCACGGTCGTAGTCCGTCGTGCCGACGCAGATCGAATACGAGCGGCGCGTTTCCTCGCCGTCGATGTGGGTCTTCAGCGTGACGAACTGGCCCTGCGTGAAGCGGTAAGCGTCGCGCAGCTCGGGCGGTACGTCGAAGGAGACGGTTACGGCGTCGGCGGTCTCGGGCCGCACGTCGCGGATACGCAGCGGATGAAATTGCGGGGTCGCCATATCGATTAATAAGGTTTGAAGTAGTCGAAGGGTTCGCGGCAGTCGACGCAGCGATACAGCGCCTTGCAGGCCGTGGACGCGAATTGCGCGAGACGCTCGGTGCGGGCGGAGCCGCAGCGCGGGCACGCGGGCGCCGCGACGGGCCGCGGCACGAAACGCACGACGTTTTCCCGCGGCGCGGCGGTGCCGCACTGGCCGACCGGCGGCGCAATGCCGTACTCGCGCAGCTTGTCGCGCGCTTCCTGGGTGATCCAGTCGGTAGTCCACGCCGGTGCGAGCACCGTCTCGATCCGGTGCGGCGGGAGGTCGGCGGCCTGCAGTGCGGCGGCGATGTCCTCCGCGATCTGCGACATGGCCGGGCAACCCGAGTAGGTCGGCGTGATCACGACTTCGAGCTTGCCGTCGTCCGCGCGGCGGACGTCGCGCAGGATGCCGAGCTCGCGGATCGACACGACCGGGATCTCGGGGTCGGGCACGGCTTCGAGCACGTCCCATGCACGGGCGAGCAGCGGATCGTCGCCGTGCGCGGTGATGGCGGGGGCAGTCTGGACGGACATCGTCGGGCTCCGTGGCGTCGGGGTTACCAGGTCGCGCCGGGGTGCTGGCGTGCGAGGCTTTGCATTTCGGCGAGCAGGTAGCCCATGTGTTCAGAGTGCTCGCCCTGCTTGCCGGTCGTCACATGCTGTACGGGGGCCGGCAGCGTGAGCGTTGCTTCCGCGAGCGTGTCGTCCACGTCCGCGCGCCATGCCGCTTCGAGCGTGGCCAGTGCGGGGGCGATGCCCGCGGCGGCGACCGCGTCGTCGATCGCATCGGCGGCGAAGAATTCACGCGTGTACGGCGTCAGGTAGTCGAGCGCGTCCTGCGCACGACGGTGCGATGCGTCGGTGCCGTCACCGAGGCGCACGAGCCACTCGCGTGCATGCTGCACGTGATAGCGGGTTTCCTTCACCGATTTCGCGGCGATCGCGGCGAGCTGCGTGTCGGTCGACGTTTCGAGCGCGGTCCATACGTGCAGCATCAGCACCGAGTACAGGAAGTTGCGCACGATCGTCACCGCGTAGTCGTTGTCGGCGTGCGCGGTGCCGGCGACCGGGCCGTAGTGCGGCAACTCGGCGAGCGTGAAATTCGCGAACTCGCGCTCGGTGCGGAAGTACGCGTAATCGTCCTCGGTCTTCGTTGCGCCGGTGAGCTGGTGCTCGAGTTCGGCCGCGTGCGTATACAGCATGCGCGACTGGCCGATGAGGTCGAGGCTCATGTTGGTGAGCGCGATGTCTTCCTCGAGGATCGGGCCGTGGCCGCACCATTCGGCGTTTCGCTGACCGAGGATGAGCGTGTTGTCCGCGAGGCGCAGCACGTAGGAGAGGTGTTCGGGCGTGATCGTCATGGCGCGGGCGTTACATGTGGTTGACTTCGTCGGGCAGCGTGTAGAACGTCGGGTGACGGTAGATCTTGTCGCCCGCCGGCTCGAACAGCTCGGCCTTCTCGTTCGGATCCGACGCGGTGATCGCCGACGACGGCACCACCCAGATGCTCACGCCTTCCTGGCGGCGCGTGTAGACGTCGCGCGCCATGCGCAGCGCCATCGACGCGTCGGCGGCGTGCAGGCTGCCGCAATGCTTGTGATCGAGCCCCTGCTTGCTGCGCACGAACACTTCCCAGATCGGCCATTCCTTGTTCATCACTCTCTCCTGAATCCTGAATTCGATGGTGTGCCGCCGCTCAGGCGGCGTGCTGTTCGGCGCGCGCGCGGCGCTTTGCTTCGTGGGCGAGTGCGGCTTCGCGCACCCATGCGCCGTCCTCGTGCGCTTTCACGCGGGTCGCGAGGCGTTCCTTGTTGCACGGGCCGTCGCCGTTGACCACGCGCCAGAATTCGTCCCAGTCGATCGTGCCGTAGTCGTGATGGCCGCGCGCCTCGTTCCACTTCAGGTCGGGGTCGGGCAGCGTCACGCCGAGCACCTTCGCCTGGTCGACCGTCGCGTCGACGAACTTTTGCCGCAGGTCGTCGTTCGTGATCCGCTTGATGCCCCATTTCGCGGACTGGTTGCTGTGGACCGAATCGGCGTCGCTCGGGCCGAACATCATCAGCACCGGCCACCACCAGCGGTTCACGGCCTGCTGGACCATCGCGCGTTGCGCGTCGGTGCCCTTCATCATCGACAGCAGTGCGTCGAAGCCCTGGCGCTGGTGGAACGATTCTTCCTTGCACACGCGGATCATGGCGCGCGCGTACGGGCCGTACGTGCAGCGGCACAGCGGGATCTGGTTCATGATCGCGGCGCCGTCGACGAGCCAGCCGATCACGCCGACGTCGGCCCAGGTCGGCGTCGGGTAGTTGAAGATGCTCGAGTATTTCGCCTTGCCGGCGTGCAGCGCGTCGATCAGCGAATCGCGCGATACGCCGAGCGTTTCGGCCGCGCTATAAAGATAGAGGCCGTGGCCGGCTTCGTCCTGGACCTTCGCGAGCAGGATCGCCTTGCGCTTCAGGCTCGGCGCGCGCGAGATCCAGTTGCCTTCGGGCAGCATGCCGACGACTTCCGAGTGCGCGTGCTGCGAGATCTGGCGAACCAGTGTCTTGCGATAGGCATCGGGCATCCAGTCCTGCGGCTCGATCTTGCCGTCGGCGGCCATGACCGCATCGAACCGCGCCTGCTCGGGCGACTCGGCTGCGGCGTCGAGCGGCGCGACGTTGCCGGGGATGTCGAGGGATTGCGTGTACATGGCGAGGCTCTCGTCCGGTTGAATGTGTGCGAAGTATAAACCAACCGACCGGTCGGTTAATAAATTTCTTGCGGATTTGCGGCGAGACTCGGGTAAACGAGGGACGTCGGGGCGGGATCGGGTGGCGTGACGGTGGTCCGGCGCGTGGGGTTCGCGTCTTCTGCGGCACAATGCCCGCTTTCCGACGAGGATTTTGCCGATGTCATTCCGAAGCAGTATCGCCGCGGCCGTGCTGGGTGCGGCTGTCTTTGTCTCGCCGCTCGTGGCGTCGGCCTCGGCCGCGCCGGCCGGATGGGTGGTCGCGTGGGCGACCGCGCTGCAGCCGATTCCCGACCTTGCCGCACCGCCGCCGCTCTATCGCGCGCCCGACGTGGCTGGGCGTGTCGTGCGCCAGATCGTCTATCCGACGGTGTCGGGCCGCGCCGCGCGGATTCGCGTCAGCAATGCATACGGTCGTGCGCCGCTGGTCGTCGAGGCGGCAAGCCTCGCGCGCGCGGGCGAAGGGGCGGCGCTTGCAGGCGCGGCGGTGCCGGTCCGGTTCGGCGGCAAGGCGTCGGTGACGCTTGCGCCGGGCCAGGAGCTCGAAAGCGATCCGGTGGTGATCGACGTGGCGGCCGGGCGGCCGTATGCGATCAGCCTCCAGGTGGGGGCGAGCCAGCGGATGACGGTCTGGCACCGCGTGTCGAACCAGTTCAATTACGTGTCTGTGCCGGGCGATCACGTGAGTGATCCGGGCGCTGCCGCATTCCGCACCCGCTTTACCCAATATGCGTGGGTGACCGAACTCGCGGTCGAGACCGGTTCCGCGCGTGCCAGCGTAGCTGCGATCGGCGATTCGATCACCGACGGGCTGCGCTCGAGCGTGAACCGGAACCGCCGCTGGCCGGACGCACTCGCGCGCCGGCTGAACGCCTCTGGTGCGGAGTCGATCGGTGTCGCGAATCTTGGTATCAGCGGGAACCGGCTGCTCAGCGATTCGGCGTGCTACGGCACGTCGCTGGCGTCGCGGTTCGAACGCGATGCGCTGTCGCGCGCGGGGGTGAAGGCGGCGATCGTGCTGATCGGGATCAACGACATCAACTTTGCGGCGATGCCGCCGCGCGCAGGGCTCGATTGCGACCACCCGCATACGCAGGTCACGGCTGCGTCTTTGATCGACGGCTACCGCCGGCTGATCGAAGCGGCGCACCGTCAGGGCGTGAAGGTCTTCGGTGCGACGCTGACGCCGGCCGGACTGCCGGTGGGGCGCGAGGCGATCCGCCTTGAGGTGAACCGGTGGATCCGGAGCGGTAGCGGGTTCGATGGCGTGGTCGACTTCGATGCCGTGCTGCGCGATCCGGCGCGCCCGAGTGTGCTGCAGCGTCGCTACGATAGCGGCGACGGTATTCATCCGAGCGATGCCGGCTACACGGCGATGGCCGACGCGGTGCCGGTCGAGCAACTGCAGGCTGCAGTGGGCGGCAAGTGACGCGCCTCTATATATAGAGGGGAGTGTTGCCGGCGACCTCCAGGTTGCCGGCGCCACGCGACCCGTCGAGCCCGAAGCCCCCGTGCGCGACAGCGCACGAGGGCTTTTTCAAAATATTTTCACAAAGGGGCTTGCGCAGTTGAGGGCGGGTGCTTAGAATCACGCCTCTTTCGCGCTAACGGAAACGCGGCGCGGAAGAGGGAAGCAGGGCTGGTGGTGTGCTGAAGTCTGGCGCGCTTAGCTGGCCTGGAAGTTGAGCCCCGCAGTCGCAACGATGTAGTGAAAAAAGTTGTTGACGATCTGCGAAACACGGTTC
>NZ_CABVQK010000013.1 GCF_902499335.1 Burkholderia lata
GCGATCTCGATCAGCCGCTGCAGGCGCGGATCGACGAAGAACTCGCGCCAGCCGATGGCGGTCGCCGCCTGGCCGTTCGCGCTGCGCGCGCCGGCCGCCCCCGGCTGCGTCGCGTAGACGCCGCCGGCCGGGTACGCCTGTGCGACGGGCGCATCGGGCCGCTTGTAATGCGGCGCCATCGTGCAGCCCGTGGCAAAGAGCGCGACCGCGATTGCAGTCAAAGCGTGTTTTTGCATCATCACTGTCCCTTGTTGCCTTCGTCGCCGTTGCCCGGCTTCTCTTCGTGGTGCGAGTGCTCCTGAGCCAGGCGCAGCGCCTCGTCGACGTCTTCCTTCTCGCCGCTGAAGATCGCGCGGATCTTCACGAAGAACATCGGGATCATGAAGATCGCGAGGAACGTCGCCGTGATCATCCCGCCGATCACGCCCGTACCGATTGCGTGCTGGCTGGCCGAACCCGCGCCGTTGGAGATCGCGAGCGGCATCACGCCGAGAATGAACGCGAGCGACGTCATCAGGATCGGACGCAGCCGCAGGCGCGCCGCTTCCAGCGCGGCCTCGATCGGCCCCATCTTCTCCGTCACCTGGAGTTCGCGCGCGAACTCCACGATCAGGATCGCGTTCTTCGCGGACAAGCCCACGGTAGTCAGCAGGCCGACCTGGAAGAACACGTCGTTCTCGAGGCCGCGCATCGTTGCCGCAAGCAGTGCACCGATCACGCCGAGCGGCACCACCATGATCACCGAGAACGGGATCGACCAGCTTTCATACAGCGCCGCGAGACACAGGAACACGACGAGGATCGAGATCGCGTACAGGATCGGCGCCTGCGAGCCGGACTGGATTTCCTGGAACGACAGGCCGGTCCACGAGTAGCCGATACCGACCGGCAGCTTCTTCGCGAGCCCTTCCATCGCAGTCATCGCCTGACCGGTCGACTTGCCCGGTGCGGCCTGACCCTGGATTTCCATCGCCGACACACCGTTGTAGCGCTCGAGCTTCGGCGAACCGTACGTCCAGTGACCGGTCGCGAACGAACTGAACGGCACCATCCCGCCCGACCCGTTGCGCACGTACCAGATGTTCAGGTCTTCCGGCGTCATCCGGAACGGTGCGTCCGCCTGCACGTAGACCTTCTTGATCCGGCCGTCAGTATCCAGGAAGTTGTTCACGTACTTCGACGCCCAAGCGATCGAGAACGTCTGGTCGATCGCATCCGCCGTCACGCCGAGCGCGTTCGCCTTCTCGCGATCGATGTCGACCTTGTACTGCGGCGTATCGTTCAGGCCGTTCGGACGCACGCCCTGCAGCGTCGGATCCTTCGAGGCCATCCCGAGCAGCTGGTTACGCGCGGCCATCAGTGCATCGTGGCCGAGACCCGCGTTGTCCGTCAGCTCGAAGTCGAAGCCGGCAGCCGTACCGAGTTCAGGAATCGACGGCGGGTTGAACGGGATCACGATCGCGTCCTTGTAGCCCGCGTAGCGCCCGAACATCCGGCCGATCAGTGCCTGCACCTTCTGGTTCGCATGCTGACGCTGCGAGTAGTCCTTCAGGCGCACGAACACGAGACCGGAGTTCTGGCCGCGGCCCGCGAAGCTGAAGCCGTTGACCGTGAACGCCGATTCGACGATTTCCTTCTCGTCCTTCAGCAGGTAGTCGGAAATGTTCGCGAGCGTCTTCGCGGTCGTTTCCTGCGTCGAGCCCGACGGCGTCTGCACGATCACGAACATCAGGCCCTGGTCTTCATCCGGCAGGAACGACTTCGGCAGGCGCACGAACAGCAGGCCAACCGCGACGATCACGACCAGGTAGATGATGAGCCAGCGGCCCGAGCGCTTGATCACGTGGTGCACGCCGACGTGGTACTTGTCGCGGCTGTTGTTGAACGTGCGGTTGAACCAGCCGAAGAAGCCCTTCTTCTCTTCGTGATGCCCTTGCGGGATCGGCTTGAGGATCGTCGCGCACAGTGCCGGCGTCAGAATCAACGCGACGAGCACCGACAGCACCATCGCCGACACGATCGTCAGCGAGAACTGACGATAGATCGCGCCGACCGAGCCACCCGAGAACGCCACCGGGACGAACACCGCCGACAGCACGAGCGCCACGCCGACGAGTGCGCCGGTGATCTGGCCCATCGCCTTGCGAGTCGCCTCCTTCGGTGACAGCCCTTCTTCCGCCATCACGCGCTCGACGTTCTCCACCACCACGATCGCATCGTCCACCAGCAGGCCGATTGCGAGCACGAGGCCGAACATCGACAGCGTGTTGATCGAGAAGCCCACCATCGACATGATCGCGAACGTACCGAGCAGCACGACCGGCACCGCGATCGTCGGGATGATCGTCGCCCGCAGGTTCTGCAGGAACAGATACATCACGAGGAACACGAGCACGATACCTTCGAGCAGCGTCTTGACCACTTCCTCGATCGACAGCTTCACGAACGGCGTCGTGTCGTACGGGTACTTCACGACGAGGCCGTGCGGGAAGAACGGTGCCAGTTCGTCGATCTTCGCGCGCACGGCCTTCGCGGTCGCGAGCGCGTTCGCGTTGGTCGCGAGCTGGATACCGAGTGCCGCGGTCGGCTGACCGTTGTACTTCGTGTCGAAGTTGTAGTTTTCGCCGCCGAGTTCAATCTTCGCGACATCCTTCAGGCGAACCTGCGAGCCGTCCTGGTTGACCTTCAGCAGGATGTTGCCGAACTGCGCGGGCGTCTGCAGCAGCGTCGATTCGGTGATCGTCGCCTGCAGCATCGTGCCCGGCGTGGACGGCGTGCCGCCGATCTGGCCGCCTGCGATCTGCACGTTCTGTGCGGAGATCGCGGTCGACACGTCGACCGGCGTGAGGCCGTAGTTCGTCAGGCGATTCGCATCGAGCCAGATCCGCATCGCGTACTGCGAGCCGAACAGCGTGACGGTACCGACGCCGTTCAACCGGCTGATCGGGTCCTTCACGTGCGACGCCACGAAGTTCGCGAGGTCGTACTTGTTCATGCTGCCGTCTTCGGAGTTGAAGGCGAGCACCAGCAGGAAGCTGCTGCTCGACTTCGTCACCGAAAGGCCGAGCTGCTGCACGACCTGCGGCAGAATCGGCGTCGCGAGCGACAGCTTGTTCTGCACCTGGACCTGTGCAATGTCGGCGTTGGTGCCCGGCGCGAAGGTCAGCGTGATCGTCGCGTTGCCCGAGTCATCGCTGGTCGACGACATGTACAGGAAATTGTCGAGGCCGCTCATCTGCTGCTCGATCACCTGCGTCACCGTGTCTTCCACCGTCTTCGCGGAAGCGCCCGGGTAGTTCGCGGTGATCTGGATCGATGGCGGCGCGATCGTCGGATACTGCGAGATCGGCAGCGTGAAGATCGCTGCAACCCCGGCCAGCATCAGGATGATGGCGATCACCCACGCGAAGATCGGGCGATCGATAAAAAACTTTGCCATGAAACAGGCTCCCTGTTATTGCGCGCTCGAAGCAGCGGCAGCACTCGCCGGCGCAGCGCCCGATGCGGCAGCACCGGAAGCGGCAGCGGCGCCGGAACCGGCGGCAGCCGGCGCGGCGGTGGTGGCGGCGGCGCCCGATGCGGCATCGGCCGCCGGTGCGAGCTGCGCCGGTACCGACTTCACGGTCGCACCCGGGCGCACCTTCTCGCCGCCCTGCACGATCACGTGGTCGCCCGCCTGCAGACCGCCTTCGACGATCCAGTTCTGGCCCTGCATGCCGGTGGTCTTCAGCGGACGCGGCTCGACCTTGTTGCCGGCGTTCACCACCATCGCGATCGCCTGCCCCTTCTGGTCATGCGTGACGCCGATCTGCGGCACCAGGAACGCGTTCTCGTTCACGCCTTCCTCGATCCGTGCGCGCACGAACATGCCCGGCAGCAGCACGCGGCCCGGGTTCGGGAAGACCGCGCGGATCGTCACCGAACCGGTGGCCTGGTCGACCGTCACGTCCGAGAACTGCAGCTTGCCGGCTTCCGAGTAGGTCTTGCCGTCTTCCAGGATCAGCGACACCTTCGCGGCGCCAGGGCCGCTCGTCTTCAGGCGGCCGCTTTGCACGTCCTGACGCAGCTTCAGGCCTTCGAGGCTCGACTGCGTGAGGTCCACATACACCGGGTCGAGCTGCTGCACCGTCGACATCAGCGTCGCCTGGCTCGCCTGCACGTAGGCGCCCGGCGTCACTTGCGAGATGCCGACGCGGCCGGTGATCGGCGAGACGACATCGGTATAGCCGAGGTTGATCTGCGCGGTGTCGACCGCCGCCTTGCCGGCCGCGACGTCCGCCGCGGCCTGGCCCTGCGTGGCCACCGCGTTGTCGTAGTCCTGCTTGCTGACCGCGTTCGCGGCCACCAGCACCTTGTAGCGTGCGACGAGAGCGTTCTGCGTGACGAGGTTCGCCTGCGCCTTCGCGAGCGTTGCCTTCGCGCTGTTCAAGGCGGCGACATACGGCGCCGGATCGATCTTGTACAGAC
The DNA here is from genome assembly GCF_902499335.1 of Burkholderia lata. Lineage (GTDB taxonomy): Bacteria > Pseudomonadota > Gammaproteobacteria > Burkholderiales > Burkholderiaceae > Burkholderia > Burkholderia lata_B. The sequence goes on from NZ_CABVQK010000013.1 coordinate 4,468, forward strand.
GCTGGCCGGCCTTGACGTCGGTACCTTCGGTGAATTCACGGCGCAGCACGATGCCGTCCACCCGTGCACGCACTTGCGCGACGAGGAATGCGCTGGTGCGGCCCGGCAGTTCGCTGAAGACTGGTACGGCTTGCGGCTGGACGGTGACGACGCCGACTTCCGGCGTTTGCGGCGGCGGTGCCGATTCTTTTTTCCCGCACGCGGCCAGGAAAACGGCGGCCGTCGCGACAGTGATTAAGCGGTATGGAACCCGTTCGACGCGCATGGAGCGACCTCTGTGTATAACCAATGGAATAAGTGCCGCACCCGACCGGAGGGAGCGCAACACGGATGCGCCTCACGGCGCAGATCGAACACCTGAATTACTGGACTGCTAGATACAGCAAGCGGCACGAAACCTCCGTGCCGACAGGTTGCCCCGCAACTGCGGACTGGTACTTTGGCGGGAATCAGCAGAGTGGGATATTAACTGATTGCCACTTGGGTCATTCGATCGTAGGGTGGTATTGTATATACATTCATGAATGTATGTAAAAAGCCCGTTTATGCCCGGCCGGCTGTCCAGTCTTACGAATTGTTACCAGTCGCAAGCATAGCCCGTCTCCACGACGGCGACGAGGGTTGCCGACCCTATATTCACCTACGATCGATTCCAATCAGGCCTGCACATGGTCAGACGTACCAAGGAGGAGGCGCTCGAGACGCGCAATCGCATTCTCGACGCCGCCGAACACGTGTTCTTCGAGAAGGGGGTGTCGCACACGTCGCTCGCCGACATCGCGCAGCATGCCGGCGTGACGCGCGGCGCAATCTACTGGCACTTCGCGAACAAGAGCGACCTGTTCGACGCGATGTTCGACCGCGTGTTTCTGCCGATCGACGAGTTGAAGCGGATGCCGCTCGACGCGCCGGGCGGCAATCCGCTCGAGAAGATCCGTCAGATCCTGATCTGGTGCCTGCTCGGCGTGCAGCGCGACGCGCAGTTGCGCCGCGTGTTCAGCATCCTGTTCATGAAGTGCGAATACGTCGCGGACCTGGAGCCGCTGCTGCAGCGCAACCGCGCGGGGATGAGCGAGGCGCTGCATGCGATCGACGCCGATCTCGCGGGCGCGGTGCGGCTCAAGCTGCTGCCCGAGCGGCTCGATACGTGGCGCGCGACGCTGATGCTGCACACACTCGTCAGCGGTTTCGTGCGTGACATGCTGATGCTGCCCGACGAGGTCGACGCCGAGCAGCATGCGGAAAAGCTCGTCGACGGCTGTTTCGACATGCTGCGCTACAGCCCGGCGATGCTGAAGGACGGCGACTGACCGCGCGGCGAACGCTCGCCCGCGGTTTTCGTTTCATCGGTCGGTGCGCCGGGCCTCGCGCCGACCTTGCCAACGCCCCGCCCGCGCCCTGTTCTCCCCTCCCCGTTCAGGCCGCCTTCGCGCGCTGCGCGCGGGCCCGCTGGTTCGACGCGGCAACCGAATCGCGCTTCGGCATCGGCGCACCGGCGAGTCCCGCGATCCATGCATCAGTCGACATCACGGCCGCGAAATTCGACTGGAACACGACCGCGTACGCGCGGTGAATCTCCTCGGCGCTCACCGCGCCCGCTTCGTTCTCGTACGGCAGCGTGCCCGTCGCGTCATTGAGGTACTCGACATTCAGCCCCGCGTGCGCCGCGTGATAGACCGTCGACGCATTGCAGTTGTGCGTCATGTAGCCGGCCACCGCGAGCGTGTCGATCCCGTGCGCCTCGAGCCACGCGGCGAGATCGGTCCCGGCAAACGAGCTTGCCTGCTTCTTCTCGATCAGGTGCGCATACGGCCGGCCGGCAACGACCGCGTGCAGCGCGACGCCGTCGGAGCCGGGTGCGAAGATCGGCGCGCCGGCCGGCGCGACGTGCTGGACGACGACCACCGGCACGCCGGCCGCATGCGCGGCATCGATCGCGCGGCCGATGTTCGCGAGCGACACGTCGAGCGGCGGATACTCGATCGGCAGGTTGCCCGTCACGTACTCGTTCTGGACGTCGATCACGATCAGCGCGCGGCGGGAAGCCGGCCGGGAAACGGAAGGGGAAGCGGATTGCGGGACGGCGTTCGACATGGCGGGCTCCTGGTCCGGGGGCGCTGCCCCGCCCCCGGATGGGACGGCCAGCGGCGCGATGCGATGCATTGTCGGCGCGCCTCGCTCACGCGGACAGTGGCCCGATAGCCATTCTTCGATAGAATCGGGCCATCGCCATTCCGGAGCCCGCCATGACTGCCGTTGCGCTCACCCGACCCGCCCCGCCCGCGCCGACCGTCGTTGCCGTGATCGCATACGACGGCATCAGCCCGTTCCATCTGTCGGTGCCATCCGTCGTGTTCGGCAAGGAACGCGATGCCGCCGCGTCGCCCGCGTTCGAGTTTCGCGTCTGCTCGGCCGAGCGCGGCCCGCTGTCGACGACGGGCGGCTTCACGATCACCGCGCCGTACGGACTCGACGGGCTCGACGACGCGGACATCGTCATCGTGCCGGCATGGCGCGACCCGGACGAAGCGCCGCCCGACGTGCTGGTCGACGCCGTCCGCGCGGTCGCCGCGCGTGGCGCGCAGCTCGTCGGGCTGTGTCTCGGCGCCTACGTGCTCGCCGCGGCCGGCCTGCTCGACGGCCGCCCGGCCACCACGCACTGGGCATGGGCCGACGACTTCGCGCAACGCTTTCCACGCGTGAAGCTCGATCCGGACGTGCTGTACGTGGACGACGGCAATCTGATGACGTCGGCCGGCACGGCCGCGGGGCTCGACTGCTGCCTGCACGTCGTGCGGCGGCGTTTCGGCTCGGACGCCGCGAATCAGATCGCGCGCCGCCTCGTGATCCCGCCGCACCGCCAGGGCGGGCAGGCGCAATACGTGCCGCAGCCGGTCGCCGCACACCCGCGCGATGCGCGGCTCGCGGGCCTGCTCGACTGGGTGCGCGCGCACCTCGACACCGCGCACAGCGTCGATTCGCTCGCCGAACGCGTGCTGATGAGCCGGCGCACGTTCACGCGCCACTTCCGCCAGGCGACCGGCACGACCGTCACCGCGTGGCTGCAGGCCGAGCGGCTCGCGCGCGCGCAGCATCTGCTGGAAACCACCGGGCAGTCGATCGATGCGATCGCGCAGGCGGCCGGCTACGGATCGAGCGTGTCGCTGCGCCAGCATTTCGCGGGCGCGCTCGGCACCTCGCCGTCCGCGTATCGAAGGGAATTTCGCGGCGCCGGAGCCGGCGCCGATGCCGCGCGGTAACGCGCGCGGCGGGCGGGCCTTGCAGCGGAACCGGCCCGCCGCTCAGCCGCCGTTGATCCAGCGCGCCGCGTAAAGCAGCAGCGCGACGAAGACGATCATCGCGGCCCACGCCCAGACCGGCACCGTGCCGGAGCCGCGATGCGGGAGCGCGCTGGCGGCACGCCCGGTCAGCGCGCCGCCGAGGTGCGGCGGCAGCGAACGCTTCGTCGCGGCCACCAGCGCCGCCGGACGCAGGAACACATGCTGGCGCCGCGGCGCGGCCGAGCGCGCGCGATTCGGTGCGAGACCGTGCTTCGCCTGGACGACCGCGCAGAATTCACGGAAGAAATCGTCGGTCCATTCGCGCAGCGTATTTTCGATCTGCCGCCCCGGCAGTTCGGTGAGCGGGCCGCTCGCCGTCGCCCAGACCACGTACTCGATGCGCGTGGCGTTCGCGTCGTCATCCGGCATCAGCACGAGTTCGACCTGGCCGCGCAGTGCACCGAGCCCGTCGGCCCGCGCCTTGAAGTTGAGCACGCGGCGCGGTTGCCCTTCCGCGTCGCCCTGCTCGGCGGCCACATGCGCACGCACGTCGTAGCGGGCGCGCAGCGGGCCGAGCGGCACCGTGATCGTCAGCGCGAACTCGCCGTCCGCGAGCTTCACGAAGGATTCGCAATGGTCGAAGCTCGCGCGCAGCAACGCGAGATCCTCGAACGCCTCCCGCACGACAAGCGGCGCGAGCGGTACGCGTAATGTGTCGTTCAGTTCCATGACGCCTCCCCGATGAACACGCGCCGCATCAGGACGTCTCGACGAGACTGTCGATCCGCGCGGCGTCGAAGGCGACGTAGTGCGCGAGCCCCAACGCAGCCGCCTTCGGTTCCTCGTAACTCCATGCGGCGTTCTCGATCACGCCGTCTTCCGTCTGCAAGTCGAAGTGCACGGCCTCGCCCCTGAACGGGCAAGCGGACGTGACGCCCGATTTCACGAGCCGGCGCATGTTGACGTCGCCGCGCGGCAGGTAGTGGGTGTCCGGCAGGCCCGTTTCGCGCACGGTCAGCGCGCCGTGCGAATCGGCGTACGTGATGCCGCGATGGATCACGCGCACGCGATGGCGGTTCGGCACGATTTCGAGACGAGGGTCGGCTGCGTCGGACATCGTTTCTCCTTGGGGCGGCCCGGCCAGGCCGGACTCAGGAAACGAAAAAGCCACGGCACGGGTGCCGTGGCTTTCATTATGGGCGAAACCGCAGCCGAATGCGCGACCCCGGCCGGGGCCGCGCGCGGCGCGCTACTGCGCGCTCCACTGGAATGCGGTTTTCGCGCCGCCTTTCGCGCCGACCGTGATGGCGCGGGATTCCTCGTTGCCCTGGTACGACGCGTAAACCGTATAGCGGCCCGGCGGCACCTTCACGAGCATGTACGGCCCGCGCGCGTCGGTCTTCAGCACTTCGGTGCCCTTGCCGTCGACGATCCGCACATGGACGTCGGCCAGGAACTCGCCACCCTTGCCGGTGAACCGCAGCGCCAGCGGCCAGCTCGGCTCGTTGCGCTGGAACGCCGTCGATTCGTCCTGCCCGACGCCGCCGGACACGAAGGTGACGTCGCCCTGCTGGCGCGCGGCGGGCAAGCCGTCCGACTGCGCGTACGCGCCGGTCGCTCCGGCTGCGAGGCCGGCGGCCAGCGCCGCGGCGACGGCAAATCGGGACACGTTGCGTAGATATTGCATGGCTCTCTCCTTGGGGTCGGAACACATACAGGGCGCGGCGTCACGCGTTCGAACGGCGGCGGCGCCCGCCGCGGCCGGCCTGGCCGGCCGTCGGCCGTGGCCGGTCAGCTCAGGTCGACCGGCACGAAGATCTGTGCATTATCGCGCTGGATCAGCAGAGCAAGACTGTTGCCCGCGCCCTTGACCGCGTCGCGCAACTGCTCGGGGCTCGTGACCGGGCGGCCGTTGACCGCGAGGATCACGTCGCCGGGCTGGATGCCCGCGTTGGCGGCCGGTCCGCCGGCCTGCTGCACGATCAGGCCGTGCGACACGTTGTCGGCACTGCGCTCCTGCGGCGACAGCGGACGCACCGCGACACCCAGGCGCCCTTGCTCGACCGGGCCGCCGTCGTTCGACGCGAGCTTCGCGTCGGCCATCGCGCCGAGCGTCACGCTGATCGACTTCTTCGACTTGTCGCGCCAGATCTGCAGGTCGGCCTTCGAACCCGGCTTCAGGTTCGCGATCTGCGCGGGCAGCGACGTCGAATCGGCAACCGGCGAGCCGTTGACCGACAGGATCACGTCACCCGGCTGCAGGCCGGCCTTCGCGGCCGGGCCGTTCGGGTCGACCGAGCTGACGAGCGCGCCATCCGGTTTCTGCAGTCCGAACGAGCTCGCGAGCGTCTGGTTCAGCCCCTGCACGGCGACGCCGAGACGGCCGCGGCTCACGTGGCCCGTCTTCACGAGTTCGTCCTTCACCTTGATCGCCTCGTTGATCGGGATCGCGAACGACAGGCCCTGGAAGCCGCCCGTCTGCGAGTAGATCATCGAGTTGATGCCGATCACCTCGCCCTGCAGGTTGAACAGCGGGCCGCCCGAGTTGCCGGGGTTCACCGGCACGTCGGTCTGGATGAACGGCGTGTAGTTCTCGTCCGGCAACGCGCGCGACTTCGCGCTGATGATGCCCGACGTGACCGTGTTGTCGAAGCCGTACGGCGAACCGATCGCGACGACCCACTGACCGACCTTGCTCTGCGCCGGATCGCCGATCTTCACGGTCGGCAGGCCGCTCGCGTCGATCTTCAGCACCGCGACGTCGGACTGCTTGTCCGCGCCGACGACCTTCGCCCGGTATTCGCGCTTGTCGGTCAGCTTGACCGTGACGACGTTCGCGCCGTCGATCACGTGCGCGTTGGTCAGGATGTACCCGTCGGAGCTGATGACGAACCCGGAACCGAGGCTCGCGCTCGGCTGGTCGTCCGGCTGCGCGTCACCGCCCATGCCCGGCACCTGGCCATAGAAGTGCTTGAAGAACTGGTAGAACGGGTCGCTCGGATCGATCGGCAGCTGCGGCTGCGGCACGCGCCGCGATACCTGCTTCACGACGTGCTTCGCGCTGATGTTCACGACCGCGGGGCCGTAGGTCTCGACGAGCCCGGAGAAATCGGGGATGCCGGTCTTGGCGGCGGCTTCGGCCGGCATCAGCGCGGCAGCCTGCGCGGGCGTAATGATCTGCGGATCGGCGCGGCGGGTGCCGGCGACATAACCGGCGGACAGGGCGGCCGCCACGGCGACCGCGACGGCGCCGCGCGCAAGGAATCGGGTGTTCATCGTAGGACCTCCTCTTTGTTAGGACGCAGCGTAACGACCCTGACTTAAAGGAGGCTTAATCAGCCCTAAGCGGCCGCCGGCGCCCGCCCGGCGCCGTTCTTCACACGGATTCGGACGGTTGCGGCGCCTCGGCCGGCATCTCGGCGCCGCGGAACACGACGCTGACGAGCAGGCCGCCCGCGGCCGCGTCGCCGAGCGACACCGTCGCGCCCTGCTGCGCGGCCACGCGCTTGACGATCGCAAGCCCGAGCCCGCTGCCCGCCACGTCGGTGCGCGCCCGCGCGGAGCTGTCGCGGTAGAAGCGGTCGAACACGCGCTCGCGCTCGTCGGCCGGAATGCCGGGCCCGCTGTCGCCGATCTGCACGCACGCGCGGCCGGCTGCGTCGCGGATCAGCGACACGTCGATGCGGCCGCCGTCCGGCGTGTACTTCACCGCGTTGTCGAGCAGGTTGCCGAACATCACGCGCAGCGCGCCGACGTCCGCGACGACGCTCGCCGCGCGCGTCTCCTCGAAGCCGAGATCGATGTCGCGCCGCTGCGCGAGCGGCGCAAGCGCGGCCACGCATTCGGCGAGCAACGCCTGCAGGTCGACCGGCTCGCGCATCGTCGCGCCGTCCGGTTCGGCGCGTGCGAGCGCGAGCAGTTGCTCCGTGAGACGTGTCGCACGCGACACGCCATCCTGGAGATCCGCGACCGCCTCGCGGCGCGATGCGTCGTCCTTCGCGCGGGCGACGAGCTGCGCCTGGATCTGCACGGCCGCGAGCGGCGTGCGCAGTTCGTGCGCGGCGTCGGCCACGAAGGCCTTCTGCGTATCGAGCGCGGCCGACAACCGCGCGAGCAGCCCGTTCAGCGCCCGCACGAGCGGCTGCACCTCGAGCGGCAGGCGCCCATCAGGCAGCGGATCGAGCGCTTCCGGCCGGCGCGCCTCGACCGCGCGCGTCACGCGGCCGAGCGGCGCGAGCCCGCGCCCGACGATCACCCACACGGCCGCGCCGAGGAACGGCAGCAGCACGATCAGCGGCCACAGCGTGCGCAGCGCGACGTTCGCCGCGAGCCGGTTGCGCACCGACAGCGGCTGCGCGAGCTGCACGACGTTGTCGCCGACGATCGCGCCGTACACGCGCCATTCGCCGCGATCGGTGCGTTCGGTCGAGAAGCCGAGCTCGGCACGCGGCGCGATCGGCGCACGCGGATGCGAGAAGTACATCAGCACGCCGTTGCGGTTCCAGATCTGGATCACGATGCCTTCGTCGCCGTTGGTGCGCGAGCCGAACACCTGCGAGAACGGCTCGGACGGCAAGGCCGCCGCGATTTCCTGCAACTGGTAGTCGAACAGTTCGTTCGCTTCGGCGAGCGCCTGCCGGTAGATGAGCCAGCCCGCGATGCCCACGCCCGCGACGACGATCGCGAGCAGCCAGATCAGCAATTGATGACGAATCGACCTCACGCGTCAGCTTTCCTTGACGACCATGTAGCCGAGCCCGCGCACGTTGCGGATCAGGTCCGAGCCGAGCTTCTTGCGCAGCGCGTGGATGTAGACCTCGACCGTGTTGCTGCCGATCTCCTCGCCCCAGCCGTACATCTTCTCCTCGAGCTGGCTCTTCGACAGCACCGCGCCGGGCCGCGCGAGCAGCGCCTCGAGCAGGGCGAACTCGCGCGCGGACAGCGCGACGGGCACGCCGTCGAGCGTCACCTGATGCGAAGCGGGATCGAGCGTCAGCGCGCCGTGGCGGATCAGCGATTCGCTGCGCCCGGCCTGGCGGCGGATCAGCGCGCGCATCCGCGCGCCCAGTTCATCGAGATCGAACGGCTTGACGAGGTAGTCGTCGGCGCCCGCGTCGAGCCCCTTCACGCGATCGGCCACCGCGTCGCGCGCGGTGACGATCAGCACCGGCAGCGCCAGCCCGCGCGCGCGCAACGTGCGCAGCACGTCGATGCCGTCGCGCTTCGGCAGGCCGAGATCGAGCAGCAGCAGGTCGTACGTCTCGCCGCCGAGCGCCGTCAGTGCGGCATCGCCGTCCTGCACCCAGTCGACCGCAAAGCCGTCCGAGCGCAGCGCCTTGCGCACGCCTTCGGCAATCATTCGATCATCTTCGACAAGCAGAATCCGCATCGGGACAGGTATCCATGGGGCGAGTCAAACACGCCGACCATTGTAGCGCCGCGAACCGGGCGCGCGGCACCGTGCAATGCAACAGAAAGGCGGATTGCAAGGGGGCTGTCCGGACTTGTCTCTACAATGTGCGCTTTCGCGCCGCGCGCGCCCTGCCCGAACGTCGTGCTTCTCCCGTATTCGCTCATGCCGATTTCCGATCTTTCCACCCGGTTCGCCCCCCGCGCCCGCGTCTGCCTGCGGGCAGCCGCCATCGTCGCCACCTGCACTGCCCTCGCCTTCGCGCCTGCCGCGCAGGCCCGCAAGAAATCCCACAAGGAAGCGCGCAAGACCACGGTCGTGTCGCCCGCCGCGCGCGCGGCCGGCCTGCCGGCGTCCGTGCTCGTCGCACTGCAGCGCGCGAAGGTGCCGGCGTCGGCGATGAGCGTCGTCATCGAGCGCGTCGGCGATCCGGAGCCGCTGATCTCGTGGAATGCGAGCCGGCCGATGCTGCCCGCCTCGACGATGAAGCTCGTGACGACCTTCTCGGGCCTGTCGATCCTCGGCCCCGACTACCGCTGGCGCACGACCGCCTACACGGACGGCACGATCGACCCCGACGGCACGCTGCAGGGCAACCTGTACATCAAGGGCACCGGCGATCCGAAGCTCGTGCCCGAAGAGCTGATCGACCTCGTCGACAAGCTCCGCAAGGCCGGCGTCAAGCGCGTGGCCGGCGGCCTCGTGCTCGACAAGAGCTACTTCGCGGCGTCGACGCGCGATCTCCCTTCGTTCGACGATGACGCGAGCGCGCCGTACAACGTCGGCCCCGATCCGCTGCTGTACGCGTTCAAGGCCGTGTCGTTTACGGTCACGCCGGGCGACGACGGCAAGGTGGCCGTCGACGTGCTGCCGCCGCTCGCGGATCTGTCGATCGACAACCAGCTGGTCGAAGGCACGGGCTCGTGCAGCGCGGCCGCCGCGGCCGCGCGCCCGACGCTGACGGCCGGCAGCGGGATCATGACCGCGTCGTTCGCCGGCGACTATCCGCTGCGCTGCGGCGCGCACACGACCAACCTCGCGATCCTCGATCACACGACGTTCTTCGCGCGCGGCTTCCTCGCGCTGTGGCAGCAGGACGGCGGCACGATCACGGGGCCGGTGAGCGAAGGCAAGGTGCCGACCACCGCACGGCCCCTCGCCGTGCATCACAGCCCGGTGCTCGGCAGCATCGTCTACGACATCAACAAGTTCAGCAACAACGTGATGGCGCGCAACCTGTTCCTGACGATCGGCGCAGCCAGCGGCAAGCCGCCCGCGACGCCCGAGCAGTCGAGCCGTGCGATCCAGGCGTTCCTGCAGAAGAACGGCATCGCGATGCCCGACCTCGTGCTCGAAAACGGCTCGGGCCTGTCGCGCGAAGAGCACGTGAGCGCACAATCGCTCGCCGCGCTGCTGCAGGCCGCGAACGCGAGCCCCGTCGCGCAGGCCTTCATCGATTCGCTGCCGATCGCCGGCATCGACGGCACGATGAAGAACCGCCTCACCAACGCCGGCGTGCTCGGCAACGCGCACATCAAGACCGGCACGCTGCGCGACGTGCGCGCGATCGCCGGCTACGTCGCCGGCGCCGACGGCCAGAGCTACATCGTCGTCAGCTTCATCAACGACGATCACGCGGAAGCCGCACGCGCCGCGCACGACTCGCTGCTCGAGTGGATCTACGCGGGCGCGCACTGACGCTTCCGCGCACCGCGACTCGGTGCGGTGGCGCCGGCTGCCGGCTCGCGTCGACCTGCACCGGCCACGGGGCGGCACCGCACAGCGGGTCGCCCTGTCTTGCGGTCGGGGCGGCCTGCCGCCGCCCCCCGCACACCGAATCCCGTCCCCTCCGGTTTGAAACGGCAGCCGCCACCCGCGCGCGACGCACCGCGCGCCAACCGCGCCCACAAAACAGGGCCACACCGCCCGGCCCCGTGCCGCACGGCTTCCGTAAAAACCCTGTCCTCAGAGGGAACCCTCTACGCTCCCCCCTCGCCTAGCGCGTGGCGATTGCGTAGGCTGTTGGCCTGACCGATACATACAACGGGCCATACGCCCGGCCTCAAGGCTTGCAGGGGAAAGAAGGAGACACGCCCATGCGATTCGACGTCGAATTGCTTCTGCTCGCGCTGGCGCCCGTCTTCCTGCTCTGCATCGCGTGGGAGGCCTGGCACCTCGCCCGCACTCGTGCGCAGGACCACGTCTATGCGTGGCGCGACACGCTGTGCAACGCGGCGCTCGCGCTGATGCACCAGGGCGCCGACAAGATCGCGTGGCTGTTCGTGATCCCCGTCTATGCGTACTGCTACCAGCACTATCGCCTGTTCACGTGGCACGACGGCTGGCTGTCGTTCGCGGTGCTGTTCGTCGCGCAGGATTTCCTCTACTACGTGTTCCATCGTGCGAGCCATCGCGTGCGCTGGCTGTGGGCCGCGCACGTCGTGCACCACTCGTCCGAGCGGATGAATTTCTCGACCGCGTTCCGCCAGAGCCTGATGTACCCGGTCGCGGGAATGTGGGTGTTCTGGCTGCCGCTCGCGTTCGCCGGCTTTCCGCCTCAACAGGTCGTCGGTATCGTGCTGATCAACCTCGCGTTCCAGTTCTTCGTGCACACGCAGGCAATCGGCAAGCTGGGCTGGCTCGAATACGTGCTGAACACGCCGTCGATCCACCGCGCGCACCATGCGCGCAACCCGCGCTACATCGACCGCAATTACGCAGGCGTCCTTGTGATCTGGGATCGCCTGTTCGGCAGCTTTGTCGAGGAAACGCCCGACGATCCGCCGCAGTACGGGATCGTCGAGCGGCTCGGCTCGAACAACCCGCTCGTCGCGACGTTCCACGAGTGGGTATCGATGGCCGGCGACGCGTTGCGCGTCGACGGCTGGCGCAACAAGCTGCGCGCGATTTTCGGCCCGCCCGAGTGGGCGAGCGCTTATCATGCGCAGATTGCCGAGGCCGCGAACCCTGATCCACGCACCGTGCCGCTTGCGGCTGCGCGAGACCAATAAACCGTTTCAGCCAACGGCCGCCGCGCAGCCCGGAACCGAGCAGGCACGCGGCAGATGAGAAACACATCAGGCCATATCTACGAGGAGATCGAACGATGCAGACACAACAACACGCACCTTCCCGCACCCGTCAGCGCATGCTGCGCACCGCGCAAGTCGCGATCGCCGGCGCCGCGCTCGCGCTGCTCGCCGCATGCGGCGGTGGTGACGACAACAACAGCAACAGCGCATCGAACACGCCGCCGTCGGGCGTGAAAATGCAGCTCGTATCGTTCGGCGACAGCCTGTCCGACGCGGGCACCTACTCGCAGATCAAGCTCGGCTTCGGCGGCGGCCGCTTCACGACCAACCCGGGCCAGGTGTGGACGCAGAACGTCGCGCAGTACTACGGCGACACGCTGCAGCCCGCGAACCAGGGCGGTTTCGGCATTCCGCTGCAGGCCACCGGCGGTCTCGGCTACGCACAGGGCGGCTCGCGCGTGACGCTGCAGCCGGGCATCGGCCATGCGGACGCCAGCGTGCCGAACGCCGACTACGCGCAAGCGACCACGACGCCGATCGCCGACCAGGTCAAGCAATACGTGTCGCAGCACGGCAGCTTCAACGCCGGCCAGATCGTGCTGCTGAACGGCGGCGCGAACGACATCTTCTACCAGGTCGCGGCGCTGCAGGCCGGCGCGATCACGCCGACGCAACTGCAGCAGAACATCGGCGCCGCCGCGCAACAGCTCGCGGGCATCGTGCAGCAGATCGTCGCCGCCGGCGCGACGCACGTGTTCGTGTCGAACGTGCCGGATATCGGCGGCACGCCGCTCGCGCTGCAAGGCGGCTCGCAGACGACCCTCACGCAACTGTCGATGCTGTTCAACGGCACGCTCGCCGCGACGCTGCAGGCACTCAAGGTCGACACGACCAAGTACGTGCTGCTCGACACGTTCACGTGGCAGGACGGCATCCTCGCGAACTACAAGGCGAACGGCTTCGCCGTGTCGAACACCGACACCGCCTGTAACCTGAAGGCGATGGTGCAGGCTGCCACGCAGTATGGTGTCGCGAATGCGACCGCATTCGGCTCGTCGCTGTTCTGCTCGCAGCAGACCTACACGGTCGCGAACGCGGACCAGACCTACATGTTCGCCGACACGGTCCACCCGACGACGCGCCTGCATGCGCTGTTCGCGCAGTACGTCGAGCAGCAGATCGCGAAGTCCGGCGTCGGCAAGTAAGCAGCCGGCCACGCGCCCAAACGAAAACGCCCGACCGGTTCGCCGGTCGGGCGTTTTTTCATTCCAGTGCCGAAATTGGCGTCAGTCGCGCGCTTCGAACGCGGCCGCCGCACGGCCGAGGCGGTCGTTGACCGCGATCCATTCCACGGTCTCGGGCAGCTTCTCGACGAGAATCCGCGCAACCTGCGCGCGATCGAGCGCACGCAGCATTCCGTACAGGTCGCGCGCATACGCCTGCGGATCTTCCGGCGCCGCGACGAAATGCACGCCGTCGGCCTGCGCCCAGCGTCCCGCGCGCGATGCTCGTGCGACGAGCGCGACACGCTCGCCGTCGGTTTGCGCAGCCGCAAGCAGCGGTTCGAGCGCGTCGAACGGCAGCAGCGCGAGCGGCGTGCGCGGTGCGTAATGCGCCTTCAGCGTGCCCGACGCGCGCGGTGCGGTCGCGTCGCTGCCGTCCGGCAGCCGCGGCGCGCGGCCGAGCACATCGGCAATCTGCTGCGGCGTCACGTGGCCCGGGCGCAGCAGCGCCGGGAAACCGCGCGACAGGTCGAGAATCGTCGATTCGATGCCGACTTCCGATGCGCCGCCGTCAAGCACGTGCACGGTGTCGCCGAATTCGTCGCGCACGTGCTGTGCGGTGGTCGGGCTCACATGGCCGAACCGGTTCGCGGACGGCGCAGCCACGCCGCCATGCCCGCCGCGCCGTGCGCTGAACGCGGCCAGCAGTGCCTGCGCGACCGGATGCGACGGGCAGCGCAGCCCGACCGAATCCTGGCCGCCGCTCACGGCGTCCGGAATGCGCGCATGACGCTTCAGGATCAGCGTCAGCGGGCCCGGCCAGAAAGCATCGATCAACGCCTGCGCGTCGGCCGGCAGATCGTCGGCCCAGTAACCGGGATCGCCGCCCGGCGGCAGATGCACGATCACCGGATGATTCGCGGGCCGCCCCTTCGCCGCGTAGATGCGCGCGACGGCCTCGGGATTCGCCGCGTCACCGCCAAGCCCGTAGACGGTTTCGGTCGGAAATGCGACGAGCTGGCCCGCATCGAGCAGCGCGGCGGCCGCGTCGATCTGCGCGGCCGTCACGGAGTTCGGGAGATCGATGGACATCGGCTGGCGCCTCAGTCGAGCGGCACGCGCAGCAGCTGCGCGCACGCGGTGGCCGCGGCAACGGCTTCGTCGCGCGTCTCGGCCGTGAAGTTCACGTGGCCCATCTTGCGGCCGACGCGCGCGTCTTCCTTGCCGTACAGGTGCAGGTGCGCGGTGGGCATCGCCGCGACCGTGTCCCACGGCGGCGTGACGGCATCGGCCGCCGCACCGTTCGGGAACCACACGTCGCCGAGGATGTTCAGCATTGCGGCCGGCGAATGCTGGCGCGGGTTGCCGAGCGGCATGCGCGTCATCGCGCGTACCTGCTGCTCGAACTGGCTCGTTGCGCACGCATCGACCGTGTAGTGGCCGGAGTTGTGCGGGCGCGGCGCCATCTCGTTCGCGACGAACGAACCGTCTTCCAGCACGAAGAATTCGACGCACAGCACGCCGACGTAGCCGAGCGTATCGGCAATCCGCACGGCTGCCTGCTGCGCCTCTTCGACGCGCGCGGCATCGGCGGCCGGCGCGGGCACGACCGTCAGCGCGAGGATGCCGTTGTGGTGCGCGTTCTGCGCGAGCGGGAACGCGGCCGAGCGGCCGTCCGCGCCGCGCGCGATCAGCGCCGACACTTCGTATTTCAGCGGCAGGCGCTTCTCGAGCACGCACGGCACGCCGTTCAGCGCAGCATGGGCATCGCGCACTTCCTGCGCGGTGCTCACGCGCACCTGGCCCTTGCCGTCGTAGCCGAGGCGCGCGGTCTTCAGGATGCCCGGCAGCACCGCGTCGAGCGCGGCATCGTCGAGCGCGGCGAGCGCCGCCGCCGATTCGATCACGACATGCGGCGCGACGGGCACGCCCGACGCTTCGATGAAGCGCTTCTCCGCGATCCGGTCCTGCGCGACCGCGACGCAGCGGCCGGCCGGCGCGACGAACGTCGTGCGCGCGAGGAAATCGAGGCTCGCGGCCGGCACGTTCTCGAACTCCGTCGACACCGCGTCGCACAGGTCGGCCAGTTCGGCGAGCGCGGCTTCGTCGTCGTAGGTCGCGCGCAGGTGGCGGTCGGCGACCGCGCCGGCGGGGCTCGTCGGATCGGGATCGAGCACGGCGACGCGATAGCCCATCGACTGGGCGGCAAAGCAGAACATGCGGCCGAGCTGGCCACCGCCAACCATGCCCAGCCACGCGCCGGGCAGGATCGGGGAAACGGAATCAGGAGTTGCGGTCATGTCAGTGGTCGGTCGCGGCGGGCGCTGCCCGCCGCAGTGGGGAGGGTCAGGCAGCCGCGACGCGCGGCCGCCGGTGCGCCGTCATTCCAGCGGCGGCAGCACCATCGCGTGCGCGGCTTCGTTCTGGCGCACGCGGAACGCGGCGAGGCGGTTCGCATAGTCGACCGAGTTGCCGGACAGGATCGACACCGCGAACAGCGCGGCATTCGCGGCGCCGGCCTCGCCGATCGCGAACGTCGCGACGGGCACGCCCTTCGGCATCTGCACGATCGAGTGCAGCGAATCGACACCCTTCAGGTACTTGCTCGCGACCGGCACGCCGAGCACCGGCACCGTGGTTTTCGCGGCCAGCATGCCGGGCAGGTGCGCGGCGCCGCCGGCGCCCGCGATGATCGCGCGCAGCCCGCGCTCGCGCGCCTTCTCCGCATAGTCGAACATCTCGTCGGGCATCCGGTGCGCGGACACGACCTTCGCTTCGTACGGCACGCCGAATTCCTGCAGGATGGCGACCGCATGCTTCATCACGTCCCAATCGGAACTCGAACCCATCAGCACGCCGACGAGCGGCGCGCTGTGCGTGTGGGCAGTCTGGATTTCACTCATTTGTTCAGTTCCTGTCGACCAGAGTTAGTGCTTCAGCACCTACTCTGGTCCCATGCAAAGCCCGCTCAGGCGAGCGCCTGGCCCGTGATGCGCTCGAGCGCTTCCTGGTACTTCGCGGCCGTCTTCTCGACGACCTCGGCCGGCAGCGCCGGTGCCGGTGCCGTCTTGCCCCACGGCTGCGCCTCGAGCCAGTCGCGCACGAACTGCTTGTCGAACGACGGCGGGTTCGTGCCGACTTCGTACTGGTCGGCCGGCCAGAAGCGCGACGAATCGGCCGTCAGCACTTCGTCCATCAGGTACAGCTGGCCGTGGTTGTCGAGGCCGAATTCGAACTTCGTGTCGGCGATGATGATGCCGCGCGTCGCCGCGTAGTCGGCCGCTTCCTTGTACAGCTTGATCGAGATGTCGCGGATCGTCGCGGCCAGCTCGGTGCCGATGCGACGCTCGGTTTCCTCGAACGTGATGTTCTCGTCGTGCTCGCCCATTTCGGCCTTCGCGGCCGGCGTGAAGATCGGCTCGGGCAGCTTCTGCGCGTTCTGCAGGCCTTCCGGCAGCTGCACGCCGCACACGGCGCCCGACGCCTGGTATTCCTTCCAGCCGCTGCCGGCCAGGTAGCCGCGCACGACCGCTTCGATCATGATCGGCTCGAGGCGCTTGACGACCACGCCGCGGCCCTTCACCTGCTCGACCTCGTCGGCCGCGACGACGGCTTCCGGCGCGTCGCCCGTCAGGTGGTTCGGCACGATGTGCGCGAGCTTGTCGAACCAGAAGTTCGCCATCTGGTTCAGCACGCGGCCCTTGTTCGGAATCGGCTCGCCCATCACCACGTCGAAAGCCGACAGGCGATCGGTCGTGACGATCAGGAGCTTGTCGTTGCCGACCGCGTAGTTATCGCGGACCTTGCCGCGACCGAGGAGCGGCAGCGAGCGGAGCGTGGATTCGTAGAGGGTAGACATCGTCTTTTCGCAGATAAGGAGCCAAACAAAAAGGGAAACGCCGTTCCCCGCGGCAGGCGGGAACGGCGGTCTTGCAATACGTCGGCGAACCGGCCGGGCGACAGCGCCCGGGCGGTTGCCGGCCGGCCCTCGTTCGGCCGGACGGAACGGCTGCGGGGCCGGATCAGATCCGGCTGGACAGCCTTGCCTTTGCCTTTCGGCGCGGCAATCGTACTACAGTCTCAGCGCACGACCTGTGCGAGCGCGCCGGACTTGTACTGCTCGGCGATCTTGTCGAGCGACACCGGCTTGATCTTGCCGGCCTGGCCTTCGCAGCCGAACGCGAGGTAGCGGTCGACGCAGACCTGCTTCGCCGCTTCGCGTGCGGGCTTCAGGTAGTCGCGCGGATCGAACTTGCCCGGGTTCTCGAACAGGTAGCGGCGGATCGCACCGGTGATCGCCAGACGCAGGTCGGTGTCGATGTTGATCTTGCGCACGCCGTGCTTGATGCCTTCCTGGATTTCCTCGACCGGCACGCCGTAGGTTTCCTTCATGTCGCCGCCGAATTCGCGGATCTCGGCCAGCAGTTCCTGCGGCACCGACGACGAACCGTGCATCACGAGGTGGGTGTTCGGAATGCGCGCGTGGATTTCCTTGATGCGCTGGATCGACAGGATGTCGCCCGTCGGCTTCTTCGAGAACTTGTACGCGCCGTGCGACGTGCCGATCGCGATCGCGAGTGCATCGCACTGCGTGAGCTTCACGAAGTCGGCGGCCTGCTCCGGATCGGTCAACAGCTGCTCGCGGGTCATCGTGCCTTCCGCGCCGTGGCCGTCTTCCTTGTCGCCCTTCATCGTCTCGAGCGAGCCGAGCACGCCGAGTTCGGCCTCGACCGTCACGCCGATCGAGTGCGCCATCTCGACGACCTTGCGCGACACGTCGACGTTGTACTCGTACGACGCGACCGTCTTGCCGTCGGCTTCGAGCGAACCGTCCATCATCACGCTGGTGAAGCCGCTGCGGATCGCGCCCATGCAGACCGCCGGCGACTGGCCGTGATCCTGGTGCATCACGACCGGAATGTGCGGGTACGACTCGATTGCCGCTTCGATCAGGTGGCGCAGGAACGGCTCGCCCGCGTACTTACGCGCGCCGGCCGACGCCTGCATGATCACGGGCGCGCCAACCTGGTCCGCCGCCGCCATGATCGCCTGGACCTGCTCCAGGTTGTTCACGTTGAAGGCCGGCAGGCCATAACCGTGCTCTGCCGCGTGGTCCAGCAATTGACGCATTGATACGAGAGGCATTGTGGAACTCCTTGGAATGAAAACCGGTGCGCCCTGACGCCGGCGCGGCGCTCGCTCCCGGTCGAACCCGGGGTGGCACGGCGCGGCTGAGCGTCGAATAGCCGCATTTTATCGCGAAGCGCCTCCGATTCCGACCGCCCGGTGGCGCCGACTCGCAATTTGTTACGTTCGCACGGCACAATGCGGGCAAAAAAGAGAAAAAAAGCCGCGCGGGGCTTCGGACCCCACGCGGCTTTCGCGTGAAAAACGGTGTCGGATCAGTTTTTCAGCCGACCCGTGCGGGCGGCCCTCAGGCCGGCCCGATGCTCAGCCGGCGCTCAATAGTGCTCGCCGACCCGCACGATCTTCAGCGTGTTGGTGCCGCCCGCCTGCCCCATCGGCTCGCCGACGGTCAGCACGACCATGTCGCCGTGCTGCACATAGCCCTGCTTGACGACGATTTCGAGCGCCGCCTGGAGCGCCGAGTCGCGGTCGCTGTTGAAGTCGACGTGCAGCGGCGTCACGTTGCGGTACAGCGCCATCGTGCGCTCGCTGCCGACGCGCGGCGTCAGCGCGAAGATCGGCACGTGCGTGTAGTGACGCGACATCCACAGCGCGGTCGCGCCCGATTCGGTCAGCGCGATGATCGCCTTCGCGCCCAGGTGGTACGCGGTGAACAGCGCGCCCATCGCGATCGACTGGTCGATCCGCGTGAACGTGCGGTCGAGGAAATCCTTGTCCAGCTCGACGTGTTCCGATTTTTCCGCCTCGACGCACACGGCCGCCATCGTCTCGATCGTGACGACCGGGTACTTGCCGGCGGCCGTCTCGGCCGACAGCATCACCGCGTCGGTGCCGTCGAGCACCGCGTTCGCGACGTCCGACACTTCCGCGCGCGTCGGCACCGGCGCGTGGATCATCGATTCCATCATCTGCGTCGCGGTAATCACGAGCTTGTTCGACTCGCGCGCCATCCGGATCATCCGCTTCTGCAGCGCCGGCACGGCCGCGTTGCCCACTTCCACCGCGAGGTCGCCGCGCGCGACCATGATGCCGTCGGACGCGTCGAGGATGCTCTGCAGCGCCGGAATCGCTTCCGCGCGCTCGATCTTCGCGATCATCTTCGGCTTGATGCCGTAAGGCGCGCCCGCGATGTTCGCGAGCTGGCGCGCCATTTCCATGTCGGTCGCGTTCTTCGGGAACGACACCGCCACCAGGTCCGCGCCGAGCGACATCGCGGTGCGGATGTCTTCCATGTCCTTCGCGGTCAGCGCGGGTGCCGACAGGCCGCCGCCCTGGCGGTTGATGCCCTTGTTGTTCGACAGCTCGCCGCCCACCTTGACGATCGTGTGGATCTCGTCGCCGAGCACGCGCTCGACGGTCAGCACGATCAGGCCGTCGTTCAGCAGCAGCAGGTCGCCCGTGCGCAGGTCACGCGGCAGTTCCTTGTAGTCGAGGCCGACGCGCTCGTCGTTGCCGAGTTCGCAGCCCGCATCGAGGATGAAGGCCTGGCCCGGCTCGAGCGTCGTCTTGCCGTTCTCGAACTTGCCGACGCGAATCTTCGGGCCCTGGAGGTCGGCCATGATCGCGATCTCGCGGCCGACCTTGCGGGCGGCCTCGCGCACCATCTCGGCGCGCTGGCGGTGATCGTCGGCCGTGCCGTGCGAAAAATTGAGCCGCACGACGTCGAGGCCCGCCTGCATCATCTGCAGCAGAATCTCCGGCGAACTGGAAGCCGGGCCGATCGTGGCGACTATCTTGGTGGCGCGCTGCATGAAACTCCTCATCTGGATCAAGGTGGATGCGCTGGGTGAAACGCTGCGAGAGCCGGAAGCGGCAGGCCCAGCGGCCGCCGTTCCGGGGGGCGTGCCGGTGCTTGCGCCCGGCATCGCTTTGTTCTGAATTTCGTGGTGCTGTTCGGCCGCGTCGCCGGCGGCCGCCGGTGCGCGCGGGGTGGAGTTCGCCCGCGCGGGCGCGCGTTTGCGCTTGCCCGCGCCGGCCGGCTGCTCCGCTTTCGCGGAGCGCGCGGCCTTCATCACCCCTGCGCGCGCCGCCACGCTCAGGCCGCCCGCGTTTCGAGCACTTCCACCGCCGGCAGCTTCTTCCCCTCGAGGAACTCGAGGAAGGCGCCGCCGCCCGTCGAGATGTAGCTGACCTGGTCATGGATGCCGTACTTCGCGATGGCCGCGAGCGTGTCGCCGCCGCCCGCGATCGAGAACGCGGACGATTTGGCGATCGCTTCCGCGAGCGTCTTGGTGCCGTTGCCGAACTGGTCGAACTCGAACACGCCGACCGGGCCGTTCCACACGATCGTGCCGGCCTTCTCGAGCTGGCTTGCGAGCGCCTTGGCCGTATCCGGGCCGATGTCGAGGATCATGTCGTCCGCTTCGATGTCGGCGACCTGCTTCACCGTGGCCACGGCCGTCGGCGAGAATTCCTTGGCCGTCACGACGTCGGTCGGGATCGGCACCGATGCGCCGCGCTCGCGCGCTTCGTCGATGATCGCCTTCGCCTCGTTGACGAGGTCGGCTTCCGCGAGCGACTTGCCGATCGACAGGCCGGCCGCGAGCATGAACGTGTTCGCGATGCCGCCGCCGACGATCAGCTGGTCGACCTTGCCGGCCAGCGACTTCAGGATCGTGAGCTTGGTCGACACCTTCGAGCCGGCGACGATCGCCACCAGCGGGCGGGCCGGGTTGCCGAGCGCCTTGCCGAGCGCGTCGAGTTCGGCGGCCAGCAGCGGGCCCGCGCACGCGACCGGCGCGTACTTCGCGATCCCGTGCGTGGTCGCTTCCGCGCGGTGCGCGGTGCCGAACGCGTCGTTCACGTACACGTCGCAGAGCTTCGCCATCTTCTGGGCGAGCTCGTCCGAATTCTTCTTCTCGCCCTTGTTCACGCGGCAGTTCTCGAGCAGCACGACCTGGCCCGGCGCGACATTCACGCCGTTCTCGACCCAGTTCGAGACGAGCGGCACGTCACGGCCGAGCAGCTCGGCGAGGCGCGTCGCGACCGGCGCGAGCGAATCTTCCGGCTTGAATTCGCCTTCGGTCGGACGGCCGAGGTGCGACGTGACCATCACGGCCGCGCCGGCGTCGAGCGCGGCCTGGATGGCCGGCACGGACGCACGCACGCGCGTGTCCTCGGTGATGTTGCCCTGGTCGTCCTGCGGGACGTTCAGGTCGGCACGAATGAATACCCGCTTGCCGGCGAGCTGGCCGGCGGCGATCAGGTCGGTAAGACGCTTGACTTGGCTCATGTTGAACAAATTGAAGTAGTGGATGGGGAAAGGGGGTTCACGCTGGACGTGCGCGGGCTGCCGCGAAAGGGCGCCGGATGCGGCCGTGGCTGGCGGTTCGCATGACGCGCACGGGTAAAAAATCTCGAACGGGCATTCTAGCCGATCCACCCGGCAGACTGACCCGGCAGCGGCGAATTCCGCCTATTTGGGATCGCGAGCGGGAACGGACACATTGCCGCAACGCAGCAATGCACGCGCGCGAGCGGCCGGCACCCGGCGGGCCTGAACGGCGGGGCATCAGAAGATCAGGCGCAGCGCGGTGAACACGAGCATCCCGACGACGATCGTGCCGAGCATGCTGCGCCGCCACAAAAACCAGCCGAGGCCGGCGAGCGCCGCGTAGAACGGGTGATTGGACAGCGCGAACGACAGCCCGGCCGGCGTTTCGAGCACGTCGGGCAGCACGACGGCGACCAGTGCCGCCGCCGGCGCGTAGCGCAGCGCGCGCTGCGCGCGTTCGGGCAGCACGGTGCGTTCGCCGCCGATCAGGAACAGCGCGCGCGTGACGGCCGTGACGATCGTCATCCCGATGATGACGATCCAGATTTCCGTCGCGCTCATTCGATCTCCTTCTCGTGCACGGTTTCGGTGCGGATGCGCCGCCAGTCGGCCCGCTCGACGAAGAAATCGGCCGTGCAGCCGGCCGCGAGCGCGGCGAGCACCGCGAGCGGCAGCGCGAGCCGGTACGGCAGGTCGAACGCGACCAGCGACACGACACCGGCAACCGCGACGGCCGCGAGCGTCGAGCGATTCGCGACCGCCGACACCATGATCGGGATCAGCGCGAGCGTGCCGGCCAGTTCCAGCCCCCAGCTCGCGGGGAAGAAGCTCGCGAGCAGGATGCCGGCGAGCGACGACACCTGCCACGACAGCCAGCTCGCGAGCGCCATCCCCCAGAAATACGCCTCCTTGCCGGGCACGTGGCCGTAGGCGAAGCCCTGTTTCTGGAACAGCAGGTAGATCACGTCGCCGTTGAAATAGCCGATCGCGAGGCGCCGCCACAGCGGCAGGTAGGAAAAATGGGGAGCAAGCCCGGCGCTGAAGATCACGAAGCGCGTGTTGACCATCGCGGCCGTGAGCAGGATGGTCCAGATCGGCAGCTTCGCCGCGAGGAGCGGCAGCACCGCGAGCTGCGACGAGCCCGCGTAGACGAGCAGCGACATCGCGCTCGCCTGCCCGAGGGTCATTACCGACTTGCTCATCGCGATACCGGTGACGAGCCCCCACGAGAAAATCGCCATCAGCGTCGGGGAATAATCGCGCGCGCCCTGGATCAGCGCGAAGCGGTCGGTGGCGGACAATCGAGCGAGCATGGGAAGCGGGCCGCAGCGGGCGGTTCGTCGGGGCGCCGGCGCCTCCTGCCGGTACGACCCGTCGTTATTGGAATCGGTACCGGGCGATTATAGCGCCGGCCCCGCGCCGACCGACCGGATCGCCTTCAAATGACGCTAAAATAAGCGTCTTTCCGGCTCAACGCTGCATACAACCGCATCCCAGGAGAAATCTATGTCAATGGCCGACCGCGACGGCAAGATCTGGATGGACGGCAAGCTGATCGACTGGCGCGACGCCAAGATCCACGTCCTGACCCACACGCTGCACTACGGCATGGGCGTCTTCGAGGGCGTGCGCGCGTACAAGTCGGCCGACGGCAGCACCGCGATCTTCCGCCTGTTCGAGCACACGAAACGTCTGCTGAATTCGGCGAAGATCTTCCAGATGGACGTGCCGTTCGACCGGGAAACGCTCGAAGCCGCGCAGCTCGAAGTCGTGCGCGAGAACAAGCTCGAGTCGTGCTACCTGCGCCCGATCATCTGGGTCGGTTCGGAAAAGCTCGGCGTGTCCGCGAAGGGCAACACGATCCACGTCGCGATCGCCGCATGGCCGTGGGGTGCGTACCTCGGCGAGGAAGGCCTCGCGAAGGGCATCCGCGTGAAGACGTCGTCGTTCACGCGCCACCACGTGAACGTGTCGATGGTCCGTGCAAAGGCGTCGGGCTGGTACGTGAACTCGATCCTGGCGAACCAGGAAGCAACGGCCGACGGCTACGACGAAGCGCTGCTGCTCGACGTCGACGGCTACGTGTCGGAAGGCTCCGGCGAGAACTTCTTCCTGGTGAACAACGGCAAGCTGTACACGCCCGACCTGTCGTCGTGCCTCGACGGCATCACGCGCGATACCGTCATCACGCTCGCGAAGGACGCCGGCATCGAAGTGATCGAGAAGCGCATCACGCGCGACGAGGTCTACACGGCCGACGAAGCGTTCTTCACCGGCACGGCCGCTGAAGTCACGCCGATCCGCGAGCTCGACAACCGCACGATCGGCAGCGGCGCGCGCGGCCCCGTCACGGAAAAGCTCCAGTCGGCGTTTTTCGATATCGTGTCGGGCAAGAACGCGAAGTACGCGCACTGGCTGACGAAGGTCTGAGCGCGCCGCGCCACCGACCGCCCCACAAAAGAGTGATAAGAGAAAGTCTCATGAGTGAAATCAAGGAAATGCCGCTGGTCGAGCTGACGGCCAAGGATCTTCCCGCGTACTGCCCGAACCCGGCCATGGCGCGCTGGAGCGCCCACCCGCGCGTCTTCATCGACGTCTCGCACGGCGAAGCACGCTGCCCGTACTGCGGCACGCGCTACAAGCTGCGCGACGGCGAGGTCGTCAAGGGCCACTGAGCCCCGGCGGCCGGGCCTGCAGGCTGATGCAGGCCCGCCGACCCGCAAGGCGGCGCAGCCGGATGGCCGGCGCGCCGCCCTTCTCCATTCTGGCAACCCGAACGCGGCGCCCGAGCGCCGTGCTTCATTACGACATCGGAAGTCGACCTGATGCGTCGAGCGCTGGTTATCGCACCGAACTGGATCGGTGACGCATTGATGGCGCAGCCGCTTTTTGCGCTGCTGAAGAAAAACCATCCCCGCATCGCGATCGATGCCGTCGCGCCCTCATGGGTCGCGCCCGTGCTCGAACGGATGCCCGAGATCCACGATGTCTACGCGACCGATCTCGCGCACGGCAAGCTGCAGCTGCTGCGCCGCTGGCAGCTCGCGAGCGACCTGCGCGACGTCGGCTACGACGCGGCGTACGTGCTGCCGAATTCGCTGAAATCCGCGGTGATCCCGTGGCTCGCGAACATCCCGCTGCGGATCGGCTATACGGGCGAGCACCGCTATGGGCTGCTCAACGTGCGGCACGCGAACCCGGACAAATCGGGCGAGCGGCCGCCGATGACGACCCACTACGCGGCGCTCGCGTACGCGCCGGGCGCGAAGCTGCCCGAGTCGATGAAGACGCTGCCCGCGCCGCGCCTCGACGCCGACCTGAACGAGACGGCGCGTGTGTCCGCGCGTTTCAATCTCGATACGCGCAAGCCGCTCGTCGTGTTCTGCCCCGGCGCCGAATACGGCCCGGCCAAGCGCTGGCCGCCCGAACACTTCGCATCGCTCGCCAACATCGTCCATCAGTCGTTCCCGTACACGCAGATCGTCGCGCTCGGCTCGCAGAAGGATGCGGCGGCCGCGCAGGCGATCGCCGACCACGCGCCGAACGTGCGCAACCTGTGCGGGCAGACGTCGCTGTCGGAGGCCTGCGCGCTGATCGCGCGCGCGAACGCGGTGGTCACCAACGATTCGGGGCTGATGCACGTTGCCGCCGCGCTACGCCGGCCGCTCGTCGCGCTGTACGGATCGACCGATCCGCGCCACACCCCTCCGCTGTCGGACCTGGCGAAGGTACAATGGCTTCATCTCGAATGCAGTCCCTGCTTCGAACGCGAGTGCCCGCTCGGCCACCTGAAGTGCCTGCGCGAACTCGGTCCCGAGCAGGTATTCGGCGATTTGCGCGGCATGCTCGTCGGGCAGCGCTGACCCTGGCCGGCAGCGTCGCACGACGCGCCGGGCAATCCGATTCACCGGTGTACGGCGGCTCCATCCGGGCCGCCGTGCTGAATACGGCGCGCGACGCGCGCGAGAGATAACCCCGATGCCACGTTTTGCCCGCCTCTTCGAAGCCGCCGCCGATACGCTGAACGCCTACTACCAGGCCGTCGCAGATGCCAATCTCGACGCGCTGCTGGGATTGTGGATCGACGAGGATTTCGCCAGCTGCGTATGGGCGGACGGCGAGCATCTGCACGGCCTCGACCAGATCCGCAGCGGGCTCGCCAACCGGCTCGCCACGCGCCCCGTGACGATCGAGCCGCTCGACATCCGCGTGTACGACAGCCTCGGCACGGTCGTCTATACGATCGCCGAAGCGCATCAGCAGGCCGACCTGACGGCCGAACCCGACATGGTTTTCGCGACGTACGTGATGATTCACGAACGTGGCGAGTGGCGCATCGCGCATATTCACGCGAGCCCGATTCCCGAACAAGCGGCCGGACAATTCGCCGCGAAGATCCGTCACGGGCAGGGTCCGCTGCACTGACGAAAAGACGAAGCAACGCATACGCGGGGCGATCATGAGTACGGCTTCTCCGCCCACCTCGCCGCTGACCGGGGCTCCGGCCCCCGACGACGACATTCTGCGCTATCGCGCACCACGCTGGCTGCCTAACAGCCATGCGCAAACCATCGTGCCCGCGCTGTTCGCGCGGCGCCCCCTCGTCGCCTACCGACGAGAGCGATGGGAAACCCCCGATCACGACTTCATCGATCTCGACTGGGTCGCCCATCTCGACAGCGCGGCGCCGCGGCCCGATGCGCCGCTGTTCGTGCTGTTCCACGGCCTCGAAGGCAGCTCCGGCTCGCACTACGCGCTCGAGATGATGGCCGCCGCGCGCGCGAAGGGCTGGCACGCCGTCGTGCCGCACTTCCGCAGTTGCAGCGGCGAGATCAACCGCCAGCCGCGCTTCTACCATCTCGCCGACAGCGCCGAGGTCGACTGGATCCTGCGCCGGCTCGCCGCGCAGCATCGCGGGCCGCTCGTCGCGGCCGGCGTGTCGCTCGGCGGCAACGTGCTGCTGCGCTGGCTCGGCGAGCATCGCAGCGACACGTCGATCCTGCGGGCAGCCGCCGCGATCTCGACGCCGATCGACGTGCACGCCGGCGGGCGCGCACTGTCGCAAGGCTTTGCGATGGTCTACACGCGCAGCTTCCTGAAGACGCTCAAGCGCAAGGCGCTTGCGAAGCTCGACCAGTACCCGGGGCTGTTCGACCGCGAAGCGATGCTGCAGGCCGTGACGATGCGCGACTTCGACGAAGTCGTGACCGCGCCGCTGCACGGTTTCGCGGATGCGGACGACTACTGGACGAAGGCGACGACACGGCCGCTGCTGCCCGCGATCGACGTGCCGACGCTGATCCTCAACGCCCGCAACGACCCGTTCCTGCCCGAATCGGCGCTGCCGGGCCCGGCCGACGTATCGCCGGCCGTCGAGCTCGACCAGCCCGCGGCCGGCGGGCACGCGGGATTCATGACCGGGCCGTTCCCCGGCCGCCTCGACTGGCTGTCGGCGCGGGTGTTCGGCTATTGCTCCAAATTCGTCGACCATGGATGACATCGTCAGGCAGGCCCTCGCCAAATGGCCGAACGTGCCGCACTGTACCGGCTGGCTGCTGCTCGACCGGCGCGGCGAATGGCGGCTGCGCGACGACGCGGCCCAGGCGGCCGGCGAGCTCGGCTCGCCGATCCGGCATGCGGCACTGAACGCGTTCATCGGCCGCAACTACGAATGCGATGCGCAGGGCCAGTGGTTCTTCCAGAACGGGCCGCAGCGCGTGTATGTCGAGCTGGCCTATACGCCGTGGGTCGTCCGGCTCGCCGAACGCGACGGGCAGCTCACACTCACCGACCAGACGGGCACGCCGTTCGAACCGGGCGAAGCCTGGCTCGACGACGCGGGTGGCGTGCTGTTTCGCGCGGCCGGCACGCCGCCGCGCATCGCGGCGCTGCACGATCACGATCTCGGGCTGTTCGCCGATCACGCGGATTTCGACGCCGCGCCGCCCGTGCTGCGCTGGCGCGACGACCGCACGTTGCCGCTCGGCAGCATCGTGTCCACCGACGTGCCCGCGCGGTTCGGCTACGTCGCAAGCCCGGCGCAACAAGCCCGCGACACGGCTGACAGCGGCAACTGACCCGCAGCGGCCTCGCCCGCGTTCGCCGCACGCCGGCCGCTACCCGCGGCCGTTCTTCTCGTCTTCACGCTCTTCCTTGTAACGCGCCTCGAATTCCAGCAGCCGCGCGCCGATCATCGACTGCTCGTAGAACGACACGTCCTTCGCGTCGCGCGCTTCCTTCAGCTGGCGAATCGCCGACGGCCACGCGCCGTCGAGCGCCAGCTTCTCCGCGAGCGCGCGGCGCCGCGCCAGCAGGTCGCCCTTGCCGTCGCTCGCCTTCGCGAGATAGTCCCACCAGTCCGGCTGCTCGGGGTCGGCCTTCGCCTGCGCGCGTGCCTGCGCCTGCGCTTCGGCGAAACGGCGCGCCGCGATCAGTGTCTGAAGATGCGCGACGATCGCGGCGTGCGACGCCGGCCAGCGCCGCTGCGCGAGCGCCGCGAGCCGCACCGCGTCATCGGTGCGCCCCGCGCGGCGCGCGATGTCGGCGGCCAGCACGTCGAGGCTCGGCGAGCTCGTCGCCGGATCGTCCTCGCGCCGCTCGCGCGCGTCGAACGCGGTGCGTGCCGACGCAAGCGCCTTGCCCGCTGCGTCATAGTCACCGAGCAGCGCGTCGGCAAGCGCGATGCCGTACCAGTTCGCCGCGACGTTCGGCGCGGTGCGATCGTCGATCTCGGACTGCATCCGGCGCGCTTCGGCCGCGATGTCGGTCGGTGCGCGGTTCTGCAGCACGCGCAGCCGCGCGCGCACGAACCCGTACTCGGGTGACTGGCGTGGCTGCCGGTACGGCGCGCGGCGCGCGCGATCCTCCATGTCGGCGATCCGCTCGCCGGTCAGCGGGTGTGTGCGCGCATAGGCCGGCACGCCCGCATCGCCCATCGACGCGCGGTCGAGCCGCTCGAAGAAGCCCGGCATCCCGTACGGGTCATAGCCCGCGCCCGCGAGCAACTGGAAGCCGACCCGATCGGCCTCGCGCTCGGCCGAGCGCGAGAAGCGCAGCTGGTTGTCCACCGCGTAAGCCTGCCCGCCCACCGCGATCGCGCTGCCGAGGTCGCCGCTTCTCGCGAGCACGCCGGCCAGCACGCCGAGCAGCATCGTCGCGAGCGCCGTGTAGCCGGTCTTCTCGTTCGCACCGATCATCCGCGCGATGTGCCGCTGCAGCACGTGCCCCATCTCGTGGCCGACCACCGACGCGAGCTCCGACTCCGTCTGCGTCGTGACGACGAGCCCGCTGTTGATCCCGATGAAGCCGCCCGGCATCGAGAACGCGTTGATCTGCGGATCGCGCACCGGGAACAGGTCGAAGTCCGGCGTGTAGCCGCCGATGAAGCGCGCGGCTGCCGCGGCCGCGAGCCGCGCCGCCATCGCGTTCAGGTAGTCGCGCACGAGCCAGTCGTCGAGATAGTCGGGATCGCGCCGCACTTCGCGCATCACGCGTTCGCCGAGCCGGCGCTCGGCCTGCGGTGTCAGCGAACCGCCGGAACCGTCGCCCAGGTCGGGCAGCTCGAGCGCGCGCAGCGGCGCACGCAGGCTCGCGGCCGGCGCCGATGCGCCGCCCGCGTCCGAAAACCGGCTCTCCGCGCCGCCGTAGGTGCCGAATACGCCGGCCGCGATGCCGGACGGCACGGTGGAAATCGACCGGTCGCCGCCGGCCGCCGATTCGAGCGGCGGCGCGGACACACTCTGCGCATGGCCGCTCGGCGGCAATGCGAGCACAGCCGACAGCGACACGGCAAGCAACTGTTTGACACGCATGGCAGGATGAAAGCGACGCCGTCCCGCGCGCCGGGCGCGCATCGCGGCGTTTGGTCTGAATATTCGGGTCATTGTACCGGCGACATCGCGACTGTCCCGTGCGGCATGGGCACCAACTGCGCACCCGGCGCCGCGAATGCCACTGCTATGATAGGCGCCCGTTGAAACGTTGGATCGGATCGGGGGGACTGGATTCAGCGCCCTGCTCGATCGCAACGCAGATCGACGGACGTGCTCGCGCGAGCACGCCGTTCCACTGGAGCATGACATGTCAGGACTCACCCATTTCGACGCCGCAGGCCATGCACACATGGTCGACGTCGGCGGCAAGCAGGAAACCCAACGCATCGCGATCGCGCGCGGCACGATCCGGATGCTGCCGGCCACGTTCGCGCTGATCCGCGACGGCAAGGCCAAGAAAGGCGACGTGCTCGGCGTCGCGCGCATCGCGGCCATCCAGGGTGCCAAGCGCACGGCGGACCTCATCCCGCTGTGCCATCCGCTCGCGCTGACGCGCGTGGCCGTCGACTTCGAACTCGACGACGCGCAACCGGCCGTGCACTGCGTCGTGCAGGTCGAAACGTTCGGCCGGACCGGCGTCGAGATGGAAGCGCTGACCGCCGTACAGGTCGGGCTGCTGACCGTCTACGACATGTGCAAGGCCGTCGATCGCGGGATGGTGATTACCGATGTGAGCGTGCGTGAGAAACGCGGCGGGAAGTCGGGGGACTGGAAGGCGGAAGACGCGGCGGGTTGAGCGCCTGCGGCGACAGCAGCCATTTACGAGGCATCGTCGGCCGTAACGATGCCCCGTTCGAACGATAAAAAACCAGAAGAACACAGCACAAATGAAGAACCTCACGCTGAAACACGGCGCGCCGCTGCTGTGCGCGCTCGCCCTGTTGCCGGCCGCCGCATCGGCCGCCGGCACCTGCCCCGCCGCCGACACCGCCGCGCGCGCGGCCATCGATGCCCAGCACCGCGTCCAGCAGGTCCGTATTCCGCCGAGCGACGGCAGCGGTGTCGACATTCCGCCGCCGCTGCGCGACGCGCTGCGTGCGTACAAGCAGGCGCTCGTCGGTACGATCGATGCGCGGCTCGCGTGCAGCGACGAGCAGGTCGACCCGGCCGCACTGAAGCGCACGCTCGCGGCCGCGCTCGGCGTGCCGGCCCGGCCCGTCCAATCGAAAGACGGCGAATCGGCGTTCGGCCGCAATCCGGACGTCGACGTCGAGCGCGGCGGCACGTCCCGTCCGTTGCTGTTCGTGCGCGCCGGCCTCGACATCGCATGCGGCGACGACAACCTGCTGACCGCTTACGCATGGGAAAACGGCGCCTGGCGACGCGTGCTGCGCTGGCAGGCCGACGGCTACCAGGACATCGGCGGCGCGTACGGCAGCGGCTTCTGGTTCTCGGCGCTGCCAGGCGGGCAGGTCGCGGTTGTCCACGGTACACCGTCGTGCGCGTCGCGATGGAGCCAGTTCGCCGCGGACGTGGTCGCACCGGCCAACGGCTCGGCCGCGCAACGCACGGTGTTCCATTCCGAGAACGGCTACGTGATCGATGAGAACCCGATCCGGTTCAAGGTGCGCCCCGACGGCTTCGAGGTACGCGCGACGGTCGGCTCGATGGACAGCGAAGTGATGACGCGGCCCGGCGTCTTCCGCTATCGCGTCGACGGCGGCACCGTTCAGCGCGTACAACCCGTCGCGCTCAACGGCCGCGATTTCGTCGACGAATGGCTGAAGGCGGACGATGCGCTGGCGCGCGAATGGAGTGAGCCCGCCGCCGCAGCGGCAGCGCTGAAAGGCCGGCAGGCGTTCGACAAGGCCGGCAAGGCGGCAGGAAGGGGGTTCGCGTACGGCCCGGTGCGCAGCTGCTCGGACAGCAAGGACCGCTTTCAGGTTGAACTCGATCTGACGGGCACCACCGGGGAAACGGTCGCGCGGCACTATGCGCAGATTCGCCAGGAGCGCAACGGGTTCACGCTGCTCGGGCTGAGCACGGCAGCCGAGCCGGCTTGTCGCGGCGCGAACCTGATGCCGCAGCACTGAACGTCGGGCGCTTGCGTCGCAATGGCCGCGCGCATCGACTGTCAGCGGCCATGCACAACGAAGCGACTGGCAGGCAACGAAACCGGACGGCAACCCGCACGCAGGCCGCGCCGCCCGCGCATCACTGGCCGCGCTGCGGCTCGAACACGAACGGTTGGGTCAGCAGGAACGGGTTCGCGGTCGCGCCCGTCTGCACGCACGTCGCGTGCGTCATCGCGTCGACGGCCGCGCGATCGGCCGCCGCATTGCGGCTGCTCGTCGTCACGGTGACGTTCTGCGCTTCGCCGGACGTCGTCATCAGCGCGCGCACGAGCACGGTCGCCGGGCGCGTGAGCGGCTTCGCGGTATCCGGATAGACGGCGCGTGGAATGTGACAGGTCAGCTTGCTTTCCTGCGACGACGACAGCATCGCGCAGCCGGAAAACAGCATCGCGACGGCGGGCAGGATCAGGTAAGTCGAGCGAATAGCCATGGTCGAATATCGTTCTTCATCACGGTTCCGGACGCTCGCGCCGCGCACCGGGAAACCTCGCCCGGCCGCATCGCATGCGTCACACTGCGCCGCGGCCATCGGACCGGCGCCCCGTTACGGCCGCACGGCCGATCGATGCTCGGCCGCGATCCTGCGTGGCGGACTTCCCGGGTAGCCGGGTTCTGCCGCTGTTCGCGCTTGCCCAATCCCGATACGGGCCGGTACGCAAGCGCTTTCGCGCATTGTGCACGCGCGGCCCGGCGAGCGGCCGCGATTTGACAATGATTGACGCGAATCTCCCGGCCTTCAGCCGGAATCCGCGCAATCCGCGAGGTAATCGATACGCGGCCGAATTCGCGCGATTGGCCGGGTTCGCGCCGGGCTGTAGCGCCCGACGCTCGCCGCGGTTTCCTCACGGCGCGGCACCTGCCGGAATTCCCCGTTCCGGCAGGTGCCGCACGCATCAATCCGAATCGTCGTCGTCCTCGTCGTCGGCCGCATCGGCAGGCACTTCGCCGTATTTCGCGACGACCGCCGCCTTGAACGTCTTCAGCGCCGGCTGCTGGTCGCACAGCTTGTACAGCGCCGCCAGTTGCTGCGGCCAGTCCTTCAACTCCTTCGCAAACACGTGCAGGCGCGCGACGGTGTCGAGCGCATCGGCTTCGCGGCCGGCCAGCGCCTGCAGCGCTGCATAGCGGCGCAGCACCGTCTCTCCGGGCAGCAGCGCGATCGCCCGCTCATGCGCGGCGAGCTTGGCCGGCAGGTCGTCCGCCGAAATCGGGAGCAGCGTGGCCGCACCGTATTCGCCCCACGCGCCGAACAGCAGCGACGGCGCATCGCGGTACTGCGCGGCCGGATCGCTGCCGTAATACAGCACTTCCGCGCGCTGGTAGTCGCGCAGCACCGGCACCGCCGCCAGCACACCGCCGACCGACAGCACCGCGAACAACCCGAATGCCGCGCGCCCCGGCAGGACGCGCAGCGGCTTCACTTCGAGCAGCCCGATCACGAACATCGCCGGCAGCAGGAAGAACATGTACTGCTGCGGATACTCGACCAGCGCGTGCATCAGCAGGATGCCGATCAGCGCGAAGCCGAACACGCGCATGCTCGACTGCGGCGCGCGCACCGCACGCACGAACCACGTCACGAGCGCGACGACGAGCACACCCAGACCGACGAGGCCGGACTTCGCGAGCAGGTCGATGAAGATGTCGTGCGAGTTGTTCGCGATCTCGACGCCGCCGAGCGAACGCACGAGCGCGAACTGGTGCGACGGGAACTCGCCCCAGCCGACACCGAGCAGCGGATGCTCGCGGAACATCGCGAGCCCGTACTTCCACAGCGCGAGGCGCGGCGCGATCTGCCCTGCGTCGCGCATCCGGTCGGCCGCGGATTCCGCGAGATTCAGGTGATAGTGCACGTTGGCCCAGCGCACCGCGACGTTCACCGCGATGAACGCCACCGCGAGCACGACCGGGATCAGCCACGCGCGCGCATTGCCCGGCGCGCGGCGCGATTCGAGCCACGCCATCCAGAAGCCCGCGACGACCATCACCGCAACCTGCAGCCACGGCCCGCGCGACACCGTCAGCGCAAGACCGACCGACAGCCCGATCGACAGCACGAACCACGCCCAGACCGCGAGCCGGCGCGTCTGCACGAGATACAGCGCGCCCGCGAGCGCGAACGCGATGTAGCTGGCCAGATGGTTCGCCTGCGCCATGTTGCCGTACGGGCGGCGATCGACCGCGACGTTGTACATCACGACGAACGGCGACAGCGCCGACTCGAGGTGAAACAACTGCACGATCTGGGTTCCGACGGCGAACACGCCGCCGACGAGCAGCGCGCCGGCCATCATCCGCGACACGGCCTCGGCCAGCCCTTCGCGCGCGAGCGCATAGCCGGCCTGCATTGCGACCAGCGCGGCGGCGAGATAGCCCACCGCCAGCCAGTTCATCGACGGCACCTTGAGCGCGATCAGCGCGACCTGCGCGATGAGCACCACGGCGAACCCGAGCGGCGCGACGAACGCGGCCGGCGCGGCAAACGGCTCGGCCGGGCGACCGGTGCGCGCGAGCAGCACGACGGACACCCCCACCAGCAGATACAGCACCAGCGCGGAAAACTCGGAATAGAAAGTCGGGATCGGATACGTGTGATTCGTGATCGCGTACGGCACGATCAGGGCGACAGCCAGCGCAACGAGCGGCAACGAACGGGAAAAAGTAGAAGGCATGAGCGAACCGGATGTCAGCAACCGGCGCACTATACAAAACTTTGCCTCCTCTGTGCGGGGCCTTCGCGCGGCGACCCGGCACGGGGCGGCCGCCCCGGCCGGCTGAAGTGGCGGCCGGCATGCTGCCCGCGCCGCCCTGCTCCGCCGCCGGCACTACGCGCGGCACTCCGCCGGTGCATATTTCGCAGGCAGCGTCGCGGCGTCACCCGGCAACGGCCCGGCCCCCGGTGCCGGCAGCGACGACGCATCCTTGCCGGCCGCGAAGCACTCCCATGCGATCGCACCGGCCTGCATCGCGCCCTTTTTGAGCGGCACGCGCGCGGTGGGCGCGTCGGCCTTGTCCGGCGCGGACGGTACGAGCACCAGCGTATTGGCGCCGGCCGTGGTGACGCGGGTGGTGAAGGCGACCGTGATCTGGCCGGTCTCGCCGTCGATCGCGACGGATTCGACGTTGCGGGTCGCGGCCGGCGGGCTGTAGCCGCCGTCGAGGCTCGCGCCGCTTGCGGCGTTGTCGGCCACGGCAAGCCGCGCGGACGACGCAAGCGCGAGCCCCTCGCCGACGCGCGAGCGCGCGAGGTAATCCTGGTACGCGGGAATCGCATAGGCCGCGATCACGCCGACGATCGCCAGCACGATCATCAGCTCGATCAGCGTGAAGCCGGCCGGCCGCCAGCGCGGCGACGGCCGGTTCGCGCGCCGCAGATCGGCGGCAACGCGACGGAACAGGGAAACGGAAAAGGCTTCGAACATGGCAGGCTCCGGAAACGAAAAACGCCTGCCGATAAAGGCAGGCGTCTCGATCGTAGCCAGCGGGCCGTGAATCCGGCAGTCAGCCGGACGGCCAATGTCAGTGCGCGTGCGGCACGTCGCGGCGCTTCCTGAGCGTGTAACCGATCGCCACGACGAACAGCGCGCCCGCGATGCTCGCGCCGTAGAGCGCCGCCGGCGTATCGAGCACCGGCCAGCGATCGCCGACCGGGTCGTTCACGATCAGGCCGCCCGCGATCCAGCCGAGCAGCCCGGCGCCAAGTGCCACGACAATCGGGAAACGGTCGAGCAGCTTCAGCACCAGCGTGCTGCCCCACACGATGATCGGCACGCTGACGAGGAGCCCGAAGATCACGAGCGGGATCCGGTGCGACGGGTCGGCCTGCTCGGCCGCGCCGGCGATCGCGATCACGTTGTCGAGGCTCATCACGGCATCGGCGATCACGATCGTCTTCACCGCGTCCCATAGCCGGCTGGCCGGCTTGATGTCGTCGTGCGCGTCGCTGGCCGGCGCCATCAGCTTGATGCCGATCCACAGCAGCAGCAGCCCGCCGCCGAGCTTCAGGAACGGCACGTCGAGCAGCGCGACCGCGAACGTGATCAGCGCGACGCGCAGCAGGATCGCGCCGGCGGTGCCCCACACGACACCGCGCAGGCGCTGGTTCGCGGGCAGGTTGCGGCAGGCGAGCGCGATCACGACCGCGTTGTCGCCGCCGAGCAGGATATCGATGATGATGATCTGGAATACGGCGCCCCAGTGGAGCGACGTCAGGAATTCGAGCATGGCGTGACGGGCAGGACGGCGGCCGCCCGCGGGCGGCCCGGTTCATCGCCGGCACATGCGCGATGCATGCCCGGTGCTTACGAATTCATTGCGCGAGCATAACAAAAAACGCCGGCAAAGCCGGCGTTTTTCGCAGGACGAACCCAGGCGGAAATATTACAGCGCCTTCTTCAGCAGACGGCCCATTTCCGACGGGTTGCGCGTGACGGTGATGCCGCACGCTTCCATGATTTCCAGCTTCGCTTCGGCCGTATCCGCACCGCCCGAGATCAGCGCGCCGGCGTGGCCCATGCGCTTGCCCGGAGGCGCCGTGACGCCAGCGATGAAGCCGACGACCGGCTTCTTCATGTTGTCCTTGATCCACTCTGCCGCATTGGCTTCGTCCGGACCACCGATTTCGCCGATCATCACGACCGCATCCGTATCCGGATCGTCGTTGAACATCTTCATCACGTCGATGTGCTTCAGACCGTTGATCGGATCGCCGCCGATACCGACTGCCGACGACTGGCCGAGGCCGAGTGCCGTCAGCTGCGCAACGGCTTCATACGTCAGCGTGCCCGAACGCGACACGACGCCGATGCGGCCCTTGCGGTGGATGTGACCCGGCATGATGCCGATCTTCAGCTCGTCCGGCGTGATCGTGCCCGGGCAGTTCGGCCCGAGCAGCAGCGTCTTGCGGCCTTCACGGCGCATGCGGTCCTTCACTTCGATCATGTCGCGGACGGGGATGCCTTCCGTGATGCAGATCGCGAGATCCAGATCGGCTTCGACCGCTTCCCAGATCGCAGCAGCTGCGCCTGCGGGCGGAACGTAGATGACCGACACGGTCGCGCCGGTTTCTGCCTTCGCTTCCTTGACGCTTGCGTAGATCGGAATGCCTTCGAAGTCTTCGCCGGCCTTCTTCGGGTTCACGCCCGCGACGAATGCTTCGCGGCCGTTTGCGTACTCACGGCAGGCGCGCGTATGGAACTGACCGGTTTTGCCGGTAATGCCCTGCGTGATGACCTTCGTGTCCTTGTTGATCAGAATCGACATGTATTTTGACCTCTGTTCGATTGGCGTCGCGAACGAACCGCGCCGCCATGCGTGTTCATTAGCGCGCGCTTACTTGCCTGCGGCAGCCGCGACGACCTTCTGCGCAGCTTCTTCCATGCTGTCCGCCGAGATGATCGGCAGGCCCGAATCGGCCAGCATCTTCTTGCCGAGGTCCTCGTTCGTGCCCTTCATGCGCACGACGAGCGGCACGTTCAGGTTCACGGCCTTCGAACCGGCGATCACGCCTTCCGCGATCACGTCGCAGCGCATGATGCCGCCGAAGATGTTCACGAGGATCGCCTTCAGATCCGGGTTCTTCAGCATCAGCTTGAACGCTTCCGTGACCTTCTCGGTCGTCGCGCCACCGCCGACGTCCAGGAAGTTCGCCGGCTCGCCGCCGAACAGCTTGATGGTGTCCATCGTCGCCATCGCCAGGCCTGCGCCGTTCACGAGACAGCCGATGTTGCCGTCGAGCGAGATGTACGCGAGGTCGAACTTCGACGCTTCGATTTCAGCCGGATCTTCTTCGTCCAGGTCGCGGTAAGCGACGATTTCCGGGTGGCGGAACAGCGCGTTCGAGTCGAAGTTGAACTTCGCGTCGAGTGCGATGACCTTGCCGTCGCCGGAGACGTTCAGCGGGTTGATTTCAGCCAGCGATGCGTCGGTTTCCCAGAATGCCTTGTACAGGCCTTGCAGGATCGCGCGTGCTTGCGGAATCGAAGCAGCCGGCACGCCGATCTTCGCGGCGAGGTCGTCGGCTTGCGCGTCGAGCAGGCCCGTCGACGGCTCGACGATGACCTTGTGGATCAGTTCCGGGTGCTTTTCGGCAACTTCCTCGATGTCCATGCCGCCTTCGCTCGAACCCATCAGAACGATCTTTTGCGTCACGCGATCGACGACGAGGCTGACATACAGTTCCTGCTTGATGTCGGCGCCTTCTTCGACCATCAGACGGTTGACCTTCTGGCCTTCCGGGCCCGTCTGGTGCGTGACGAGCTGCATGCCGAGGATCTGGTTCGCGTATTCGCGAACCTGCTCGATCGACTTCGCCACCTTCACGCCGCCGCCCTTGCCACGGCCACCCGCGTGAATCTGAGCCTTCACGACCCATACCGGGCCGCCGAGCTCTTCTGCCACCTTGACGGCCTCGTCAACCGAGAACGCCGGCTTGCCGCGCGGTACCGCGACTCCGAATTTCCGCAGGATTTCCTTACCCTGGTACTCGTGAATCTTCATGCGTGATTCCCTTCAGTCTGAGAGTTGAATGAAAAGTCGCTTTAGACGCTTCTTCGAATGATTTCCGTTCATTCCTTCGTGCTGCCTTCACCGGGCACGTCCGGCCGTCTCGCGCCATACCAGCGCGGGTAGTACTGCCGCACGACCTCGCCGTCGAACCGCAATGCCCGGCAGCGGCCGAGCTGGAAAGGCGCTTCGTCGTGCACGCCGCCGTGATCCGGCCCTTCGCCCCCCTCCTCGCGCACGTTCCACACATCACCGGCGAACGCCTGGATCGCTGCCGTCGGCAGCACGGCGCACAGTTCGGTGAGATGGGAGCAGCCTGCGACGCCGGCGAGCAGCCGGTTCGCATTGCGGCGGAAATTGCGGAAGAGATTGAGCCCGATCAGGGCCCGATAGGCGGGAGAGGCGGATTGACAGTGACCAGGATAGGGAACCCATTCCGAAGACGCTTCGGCGTCGACGACATTGAGGTCACGATCGATAGTCACGCGCAGCCAGAGTTCGTGGATCGGCAGGCCCTGGGGCCGGATGCCCGACGCAAGCGCGACATCGCGCGGCTTGTGGTCGGTCAGGCAGGCTTCGATGTCCCACAAGCCGTCGCCGCGCTCATACGCTTCCGCTCGGATTGCGCGTTGATGTCGCAACTGACGGGGCACGGGCTCGGATAGCGGCATGCTGGAGGTTGAGGCCGAAGAGGAAAACCCGTGGATTTTAGCATATTGGGTATTTGAGACAGTTTGACGCGACGGCGGGTATTCCCGCCTGTCCGGAAGTGGTTGCGTTGCAGCAAAATCGCGCGCCACGCGCGCGATCGGAGCAGTCAGTCGTCGATCGGGAAATCGTCGCCGACCTTCAGCAACTTCACGATGGTCGCGCTCGAGAAGCCGCGTGCGGCGAGAAAGCGCGCCTGCTTCGCACGTTCTGCCGGCGTTTGCGGCAGTGCACCGAATTTCTTGCGCCAGACCGCCTGCGCACGCGCCCATTCGGTCTCGCGGAGCTGGGCATTCACCTCCTCGACGAGCGTGTCGCCCACCGCATGACGCTTCAGCTCGCTGACGATGCGCGCGACGCCCACACGCGACGCGCGACGATGCACGAGACTCTCGGCAAAGCGTGCATCGGACAGCCAGCCTTCCTGTTCCAGCGCATCGAGTACGGGGTCGACGGATTCGTCTTCGCCGACGTAGGGCGCGAGCTTGCGCGCGAGTTCCGTACGGCTGTATTCGCGGCGGGATAGATAGCCGAGCGCGCGGCCCTTCAACGATCGCTGAGGCTTCGACGACTTGCGCTCGGTAGCGCCCGGAGCGTCGCTTGACGAAGCACTGGAAGAAG
Source organism: Burkholderia lata (assembly GCF_902499335.1). Taxonomy (GTDB): domain Bacteria; phylum Pseudomonadota; class Gammaproteobacteria; order Burkholderiales; family Burkholderiaceae; genus Burkholderia; species Burkholderia lata_B. The sequence goes on from NZ_CABVQK010000013.1 coordinate 43,576, forward strand.
CACCCGACGCGCGACGTGTGCGGCGCGGATGCTGGCTGCTGCGCGTATAGACATCTTCCCTGGCCGGCGCCGATGCATCGGCTGCGCGATCGCCCGGGAAGCTGACACCGGAAACACGACGGCGGGAGCGGTCGTGCGCGTCGAACGATTCATCGTCGTCGAACGGATCGTCCGGTGCGGCAATCTCAAACGAAACGAGGGCATCGTCGGATGCCCTCGTCGCGGTGCGGTTCGCGGCATTGCTGCCCGCGCCCCGCCGATCGGCGCCCGAGGATCCGGCTCGCCGGCCGGAGCGACCTGCCGTTTCGGGCACGTCGCTCTCCTCCGGCTCGCCAGCCTGACCTCGGCGCCCGACCATCACTCTTCTTCGTCCATCGCCTCGGCTTCGTCCTGGCCTGCACCATCGGGCATGGCGACCACGCCGAGCGATTCGCGAATGCGGTTCTCGATCTCGCGTGCGATTTCCGGATTCTCGCGCAGGAATTCACGCGCGTTGTCCTTGCCCTGGCCAATCTTCTCGCCGTTGTAGCTGTACCAGGCGCCCGCCTTGTCGACGATCTTCGCCTGCACGCCGAGATCGATGATCTCGCCCTGACGCGAAATGCCTTCGCCATACAGGATGTCGAAGATCGCTTCACGGAACGGCGGCGACACCTTGTTCTTGACGACCTTCACGCGGGTTTCGTTGCCGATCACCTCGTCGTTCTTCTTGATCGAGCCGATCCGGCGGATGTCGAGACGCACCGACGAGTAGAACTTCAGCGCATTACCGCCCGTCGTGGTTTCCGGGTTGCCGAACATCACGCCAATCTTCATCCGGATCTGGTTGATGAAGATCACGAGGCAGTTCGTACGCTTGATCGTGCCGGTCAGCTTGCGCAGCGCCTGCGACATCAGGCGGGCCTGCAGACCCGGCAGCGAATCGCCCATCTCGCCTTCGATTTCGGCCTTCGGCACGAGCGCCGCGACCGAGTCGATGACGATCATGTCGATCGAGCCCGAGCGCACCAGCGCGTCGGTGATTTCAAGCGCCTGCTCGCCGGTGTCCGGCTGCGAGATCAGCAGCTCGGGCACGTTCACGCCGAGCTTCGCTGCATATTGAACGTCGAGCGCGTGCTCGGCGTCGATGAACGCTGCGGTGCCGCCGATCTTCTGCAGTTCGGCGATGACCTGCAGCGTGAGCGTGGTTTTACCGGACGATTCCGGACCGTAGATCTCGACCACCCGGCCGCGCGGCAGGCCGCCGACGCCGAGCGCGATATCGAGACCGAGCGAGCCCGTGGACACGACCTGGATGTTCTCGGTCGCCTCGCCGTCGCCCATGCGCATGATCGAGCCCTTGCCGAACTGCTTTTCGATCTGGGCAAGCGCGGCGGCCAGCGCCTTGCTCTTCTCGGCGGTCATCCCGGAGCCCTTCTTGCTATCTTCCATGAATCGTCCTTTGCTATGATGAGCAGCGTCTGTTAAAGGCGCGCCCGCTTTCAAGCGCCGCCCACGAATGCAGACACTGTATAAAAAAACAGTGTTTTGTGCAAGCCCGCAATGCAGGCTGCGTTGTACACGAATAACTTCGGAGACAGCCGGCCGGCGCGAACGCCCTGCCGGCCATCGGTCAGCACCATGCGAATTCTCATCGCGGAAGACGACAGCATACTCGCGGACGGCCTCACCCGGTCACTCCGCCAATCGGGCTATGCGGTCGACCACGTGAAGACTGGCGTCGACGCCGATACGGCGCTGTCGATGCAGACATTCGACCTGCTGATCCTCGATCTCGGGCTCCCGAAAATGCCCGGGCTCGACGTACTCAAACGCCTGCGCGCCCGCAATTCCAACCTCCCCGTGCTGATCCTGACGGCCGCCGACAGCGTCGACGAGCGCGTGAAGGGGCTCGACCTCGGCGCCGACGACTACATGGCCAAGCCGTTCGCGCTCAACGAGCTCGAGGCGCGCGTGCGCGCGCTGACCCGGCGCGGCGCGGGCGGCGGCCCGACCGTCGTGCGCCACGGCTCGCTCGCGTTCGACCAGGTCGGCCGCATCGCGTATGCGAACGACCAGGTACTCGACCTCTCCGCGCGCGAGCTCGGCCTGCTCGAAGTGCTGCTGCAGCGGATCGGCCGGCTCGTGTCGAAGGAACAGCTCGTCGACCATCTGTGCGAATGGGGCGAGGAAGTCAGCAACAACGCGATCGAAGTCTACGTGCACCGGCTGCGCAAGAAGATCGAACCCAGCGGCGTACGGATCTCGACCGTACGCGGCCTCGGCTATTGCCTCGAGAAGGTCACGCCCGCCGCGCCGGCCGACACGGCCGCGCCCCAGCCCGCGGTGGCCGGCACGCCGCTGCGCTGAACCCGCGCGTCGCCGCGATGGCCACGCCGGCCCACACCCGCCACCCGACCGGCGCGCCGTCATCGGCCGCCGACGAGGCGCGCGATGCGCGCTACGAGAACCCGTTCGCGCCGCCCGACGAAACCGATGCGCCCGAGGCACCACGCCCGCGCTCGCTGTTCGGCGAGATCCTCGACTGGATGCTCGCGCCGCTGCTGCTGCTGTGGCCGATGAGCATCGCCGTCACCTATCTGGTCGCGAAGACGATCGCGAACGGCCCGTTCGATCGCGCGCTCGAGACCAACGCATACGTGCTCGCTCGGCAGATCCACCCGGTGAACGGCGTGGCCGAGCTGACGCTGCCGGAGCAGACGCGCGACTTCCTGCGCGCGGACAACGTCGACAGCGTTTACTTCCAGGTGCTCGGCACACGCGGCGAACTGGTCGCGGGCGAAGCCGACATGCCGCTGCCGCGCGACGAGGACCGCCCGCCGCCGGGCGTCGTCATGTTTCGCGACGACCTGCTGCGCGGCAACGACGTGCGCGTCGCGTATACGACGGTCGCGCTGCCGCAATCGGGCAGCCCGCAGCCCGTGCTCGTGCAGGTCGGCGAAACGCTGGACAAGCGCAACGCGCTCGCGAACGACATCATCAAGGGCGTGATCCTGCCGCAGTTCGTGATCCTGCCGCTCGCGATCCTGCTGGTCTGGTTCGGGCTGTCGCGCGGGCTCGCGCCGCTCAACGCGCTGCAGGCGCATATCCGCGCGCGGCGGCCCGACGACCTGTCGCCCGTCGAGGCGCAGCGCGCGCCGCCCGAGATCGAGCCGCTCGTTACGTCGTTCAACGACCTGCTCGCGCGCCTCGAACAGAACATGGCGCTGCAAAAGCGCTTCATCGCCGACGCCGCGCACCAGATGAAAACGCCGCTCGCGGGCCTGCGCACGCAGGCCGAGTTCGCGCTGCGCCACCCCGTCCCGCCCGACGTGCAGCGCTCGCTCGAGCAGATCGCGACGAGCTCCGAGCAGGCCGCGCGGCTCGTCACGCAACTGCTCGCGCTGGCTCGTGCCGAGAACCGCGCGAGCGGGCTGACGTTCGAGCCGGTCGAGATCGCCACGCTCGCGCGGCGCGCGGTGCGCGACTGGGTGCAGGCCGCGCTCGCGAAACGGATGGATCTCGGCTACGAAGGGCCGCCGGACGATACGCCGCTCGACGTCGACGGCAATCCGGTGATGCTGCGCGAGATGCTCGGCAACCTGATCGACAACGCGATCCGCTACACGCCGGACGGCGGCCGCATCACGGTGCGCGTGCGTACCGAGCCCGCGGCGCGGCTCGTGCATCTCGAAGTCGAGGACACGGGGCCCGGCATCCCGGCCGCCGAGCGCGAGCGCGTCGTCGAGCGCTTCTACCGGATCCTCGGCCGCGAAGGCGACGGCAGCGGCCTCGGGCTCGCGATCGTGCGCGAGATCGCCACGCAGCACGGCGGCACGCTGACACTCGACGATCACGTCTACCAGCACGCACCGCGCCTCGCCGGCACGCTCGTGCGCGTCAGCCTGCCGTTGACCGAAACGGCCCCGGATTAACCCTGACGCGCGCCGCCGCGACACGCCGAGATTGCATCGAAACCGTCAATTTACCGGACGTTATATGCATTTAGCAGCACGATAGGCAAAAAAACAACCAATTCGGCGCGGGTTAACGTGCAGACCTTTTGCACGCTCGAGTCAGTCGGCCGTAAGTTTCCGTACCAATAATCCTCGACAGGCCCGTCCACCCAAGGCGGCCGCATATCTATATCAAGGGACTTGGAGACGACTCATGGCAACGTTAGGCGGGCAAATTTCGCACGCGCCGATGACGGGCGAAGAGAAGAAGGTGATCTTCGCGTCGTCGCTCGGCACCGTGTTCGAGTGGTACGACTTTTACCTGGCCGGCTCGCTCGCGGCCTACATCAGCAAGAGTTTCTTCTCCGGCGTCAACCCGACCGCCGCCTTCATCTTCACGCTGCTCGGTTTCGCCGCCGGCTTCGCGGTGCGGCCGTTCGGCGCGATCGTGTTCGGCCGCCTCGGCGACCTCGTCGGCCGCAAGCACACGTTCCTCGTGACGATCGTGATCATGGGCGTCTCGACGTTCGTGGTCGGCTTCCTGCCCGGCTACGCGTCGATCGGCATCGCCGCGCCGGTGATCTTCATCGCGATGCGGCTGCTGCAGGGTCTCGCGCTCGGCGGCGAGTACGGCGGCGCGGCGACCTACGTCGCCGAGCATGCGCCGGCCAACCGTCGCGGCTTCTACACCGCGTGGATCCAGACGACCGCCACGCTCGGCCTGTTCCTGTCGCTGCTCGTGATCCTCGGCGTACGCACGTTCATCGGCGAGGAAGCGTTCGGCAGCTGGGGCTGGCGCGTGCCGTTCGTCGCGTCGATCCTGCTGCTCGCCGTGTCGGTATGGATCCGGATGCAACTGAACGAATCGCCGGTGTTCCTGCGCATCAAGGCGGAAGGCAAGACGTCGAAGGCGCCGCTGACCGAAGCGTTCGGCCAGTGGAAGAACCTGAAGGTCGTGATCATCGCGCTCGTCGGCCTGACCGCCGGCCAGGCCGTCGTGTGGTACACGGGCCAGTTCTACGCGCTGTTCTTCCTCACGCAGACGCTGAAGGTGGACGGTGCCAGCGCGAACATCCTGATCGCGATCGCGCTCCTGATCGGCACGCCGTTCTTCCTGTTCTTCGGTTCGCTGTCGGACAAGATCGGCCGCAAGCCGATCATCCTCGCGGGCTGCCTGATCGCGGCACTGACCTACTTCCCGCTGTTCAAGGCGCTCACGCACTACGCGAACCCGCAGCTCGAGATCGCGACGCAGAAGGCGCCAATCACGGTCATCGCCGATCCGGCCGCCTGCTCGTTCCAGTTCAACCCGGTGGGCACGTCGAAGTTCACGAACTCGTGCGACGTCGCAAAGAGCGCGCTCGCGAAGGCCGGCCTGAACTACGAGAACGTCGCGGCACCAGCCGGCACGACGGCCCAGATCAAGGTGGGCGACACGGTGATCCCGGCCTATGAAGGCAAGGCGGCCGACGCGAAGGCGCAGGGCGCTGCGTTCGACAAGACGCTCGGGTCGACGCTGAAGGCGGCCGGCTACCCGGCGAAGGCCGACCCGGCGCAGCTCAACTGGCCGATGACGATCGTGATCCTGACGATCCTCGTGATCTACGTGACGATGGTCTACGGCCCGATCGCCGCGATGCTGGTCGAGATGTTCCCGACGCGGATCCGCTACACGTCGATGTCGCTGCCCTATCACATCGGCAACGGCTGGTTCGGCGGCTTCCTGCCGGCGACCGCGTTCGCGATCGTCGCGGCGAAGGGCAACATCTACTCGGGCCTCTGGTATCCGATCGTGATCGCGCTGGCCACGTTCGTGATCGGCCTGCTGTTCGTCAAGGAGACGAAGGACTCGAACATCTACGCGCAAGATTGAGGTCGACGGGCGGGTTCCGGTGAACGGCAACCCGCCCCGCGACGAGGCCGGCACGGGCCGCCGGCACCCTTTTTCACGGATGATGAAAAAAGGTGTTGACAGCCAGGCCGGCATTCTCCATAATTCATTTCTTCGGCGAATTAGCTCAGTCGGTTAGAGCGACGGAATCATAATCCGCAGGTCCGGGGTTCGAATCCCTGATTCGCCACCAAATGCGAGAGCCGCTGTTTCCAAAGGAACAGCGGCTTTTTCATTTGCTCCGCAAAATTCACCTGAAACGGGCGCCAGCAAGCGAACCTCCCCAGGTACGACGCGATTTTGAGAGTGCGGGTGCGACACGCCACGGTTACCTTCCGTGGAGAGTCGTCCGTGCCCCCACCCGACCACCCGCGCCGACTCGACCGATTGCGACTTTCACCGCAAAGCGCCACTCAAGCTGCGCCCGCTGCGTCGGAAGACCGTGGTGATCCACGACGTGGTCCACCAACTGCCTCTTCAGCGTGGCCGCAGCCACATTTCTACGGTGATGTCCGCAGGATGAACTTGCCCAGTTCAGGCTGCCCGACGCCATCTCGATCTACCCCACCGAGCATTGCTTGCGCTTCATCGCCAACCTCCCGCTCCTCTTGAGCAAATTGCGTCCGAAACGCCAGCACTCATTTGTGCGCAGGATTTCCGGCGCCGATCAGCTCACTTTCGCTCCGAATTTCTGGACGATTGCAGAAAGTCGCGAAGCGGCACGGAGCATTATTTCTTCAATATTACGCCAGCCATATATTCATTCAGATCGCGAAAATCCTTAACCGTCCATGCGAATGCTGGCAGCCTTACACCGTTCTCTCGCAACGTCCTAGGAATCAAATCCCCGTTTGGACGGAGTATTACGGATGAGACAATGACGCCCGGATATTCAAGCAGGCGTTTCTTGAACGCTGGCGTTGTAAGATCAGGCGTCGGAGGGGTGCTCTTATTAGCCAATGGCCCCGTGCCTTTAATATCCGATCCATGGCACATGGCGCATCTCTTCAGAAAAATCCGCTCCCCGTTGATACCGTCTGCGAAGGACACAGACGGCACCAGAAGCGACACCATCAACGCGGCGATGAAATCCCCCTTAACCTTCATACACTCCTTGCTCCCAGCGGGATCAGAACAGGGTTTCGCACCGCGAATATCGTCACGGCAACCCCAGATTTTCGACCTCGAATTCATACATGCGAGTTGCCAATCGGGACGAATGCGACAATCCATTCATGTCAGATTTTTATAAACCGACCTGCTTTTTTCGGGACAAATTTTTGACGGGAAAGGATTTTTTGTCAAACTGGAAAAACATCCCTGATTCGCCACAAAATAAAAAAACCACTGCTCTGAAAGGAACAGCGGCTTTCGCATTTGCATCGTCCGATGCGTCGGTTCCGCTTTCGAGAGCAGACCTTCGCGCCACCTCAACCAGGCAACTCGTCTACGCGAGCCTGAATCTCCGCATCGATATGCGGCCGTTCCGATCGGGCGCGAATCGCACGGCCGCTCTCACAGGCCCGCGCGGCACGTAAGACTACGCCGCCACCGAACTACGCTGCTGCCGCGCCGCCTGCGCCCCCACCCGCCCGCGCCAGTTCTCCCCACCTTCCAGCGACGGCGTCGACTCGAACACCTCCGCGACCCAGTCGGCGAACACGCGTACCTTCTGCGACAGATGCCGGTTGTGCGGATAGACGATCGAGATCGGCTTCGGCTTCGGATTGCAGTCCGGCAGCACCTCGACCAGCGAGCCGTCGAGCAGGTTCGGCAGCACCATGAACAGCGTCGGCTGGATCATTCCGAACCCTTCGAGCCCGCACGTCACATAGGCATCCGAATCGTTGACCGTGACGCTCCCGTTCATCCGCACCTCGAACGGTTTGCCGTCGATCATGAACACCCACGGAATCGCCCGCGCGCCGTGGCTCGAACGGAAATTCACCGCGTGGTGTTCGGCGAGATCGGCAATCTCGTGCGGCTCGCCGTGACGTGCGAGGTAATCGGGCGACGCGCAGGTCACGCGCTTCAGCATCCCGATCCGCCGCGCGACCATCGACGAATCCTCGAGCGGGCCCACCCGGATCATGCAGTCGATGCCCTCCTCGACCGGATCCACGTAGCGGTCGGAGAGGCCCAGTTCAAGCGTGATGTCCGGGTAGCGCTGCCGGAAAATCGACAGCGACGGCAGTACGATGCGCCGCCCGAGCGAACTCGGCATATGAACCCGCAGCACGCCGCTCGGCTTGCGGTTGCCGGTCTGGAAACTCGCGTCGGCCTCCGCGATCTCCGAGATGATCTTCATGCAATGCTCGTAGTACGCCGCACCTTCCGGCGTCAGCGACAGCCTGCGCGTCGTCCGGTGCATCAGGCGCACGCCGAGCAGCGCCTCGAGGTTCTGGATGATGGTCGTCACCGACGCACGCGGCATCGCGAGCGTGTCGGCCGCGCGCGTGAAGCTGTTCGCGTCGACCACGCGGGTAAAAACTTCCATTGCCTGGATTCGGTCCATGCTGCTCCCCCTTCGAATCGCCAACGAAACAGAATAGAGCGTGCGACGGGCGCGGCACAAGCCCCCACACATTGTTCTCCGATCCTGAATAGTTTTGGCGTTTCGGACTGGAAAACGATCGATTTCCGTTCAGTCTCACCCGGCGATCGTTCCGGCCCCGATCGCAGCCGCCCGCCGTGCGTTACCGCACGAATCGGTCGCGATATCCCTGCGGCGACACACCCAGCACGCGCACGAAACAGCGTCGCAGCGTCTCCTCCGAGCCGAAGCCGCAACGCGCGGCGATCCGCTTGACGGGCCATGCCGTTTCGCCGAGCAGGCGCTGCGCGGCCTCGACGCGAATCTGCTCGACCGCGCGCGCAGGCGTGCGGCCGGTTCCCGCGCGGTAGTGGCGCACGAAGCTGCGCTCGCTCATGCGCACGCGCTCGGCCAGCGCGGGCACCGACAGGTCGTCCGCCAGGTGCTCGGCCATCCACGCGTGCAGTTCGCCGAACCGGTCGTCGGTGCGCTGCATCGACAGCATCGTGCTGAACTGGGCCTGCCCGCCCGGGCGCTTCAGGAACACGACGAGTTCGCGCGCGACGTCGAGGGCGGTCGCGCGCCCGAGATCCTCCTCGACCAGCGCGAGCGCGAGATCGATGCCGGCCGTCACGCCGGCTGAGGTCCACAACGCGCCTTCGCGGATGAAGATCGGATCGGATTCGACGCGCACGTTCGGATAGCGCGCCGCGAATTCGTCGCAGCGCGCCCAGTGCGTGACCGCACGCCGCCCGTCGAGCAGGCCGGCCTCGGAGAGCAGGAATGCGCCGGTGCAGACCGATGCCACGCGCCGTGTGCGCGCCGCCTGCTGCTGCACCCAACGCACCAGCCGTGCATCCTTCGATGCCGCATGCACGCCCTTGCCGCCGGCGACGATCAGCGTATCGGGATGGCGCGCAGCCGAGCGCAGCGATTCCGCCATCACGACCAGGCCCGACGACGTCTCGACCGGCCCCGCCTCGGCCGCGATGACGCGCGGCGCATACGGCGCCGGCTGGCCGCGCTCCAGCGCAAGCTCGTTGACGGACGCAAACACCTGCAGCGGCCCCGACACGTCGAGCAATTGGGCACGAGGGAACGCGAGGACCAGGATCGAACGCGGGGCGGCTGGCATGGCGATTGGCTGAAAACGTGGGTGATATGGCAATTTCGCCAAACACTACGCGCCTAGAATCGATCTGTCCATCTCGTGCCGACAACGGCGCGCTCCCCTTCCAACCGGAGTCTTCGCATGTCCCTGCATATCGGCTTTCTCGTGTTTCCGGGCGTCCAGCAACTCGATCTCACCGGCCCGCACGACGTGCTCGCGTCGCTGCCCGACGCAACCGTCCATCTGGTCTGGAAGTCGCGCGACACCGTCGCGTCGAGCAGCGGGCTCGCGCTCGCGCCGACCTGCACGTTCGACGATTGCCCGCCGCTCGACGTGATCTGCATTCCGGGCGGGATCGGGATCAACGCGCTGCTGCTCGATGCCGAAGCGATCGCGTTCGTGCAGCAGCGCGCAGCCACCGCGCGCTACGTGACGTCGGTCTGCACGGGTGCGCTGCTGCTGGGCGTCGCCGGCCTGCTGCGCGGGCGGCGCGCGACGACGCACTGGGCGTTCCACACGCTGCTCGAACCGCTCGGCGCGGTGCCGGTGCGCGAGCGCGTGGTACGCGACGGCAACCTGATCACGGGCGGCGGCGTCACGGCCGGGATCGACTTCGCGTTGACGATCGCCGCGGAGCTGGCCGGCGATGAAGAAGCGCAGGCGATCCAGCTGCAGCTCGAATACGCGCCCGCACCGCCGTTCGACGCCGGTTCGCCCGACACCGCGCCGGCAGCGGTCGTGAAGCGCGTCACCGAACGGTCGGCGGCCGGCTTCGCGAAGCGCAAGGAGACGATCGAACAAGCGCTGCGCGCGATGTCGCGCTGAATATGGGCACCGGGAAATCGACTCGAAGACTGGAAGACGACGCGCATCCGCGCCGGAGAACACATCGATGAACATCATCCGCAGCGCCGCGTTCACCGCGGACCGCGCGTGGGGCGCGCTCGACATCGCGAACCTGAACGGCATCACGGTCCGCCTGCACTGGACCGACCAGCCGTATCGGTGGCACGTGAACGACGACGAGGAAGTGTTCGCAGTGCTCGACGGTCGCGTCGAGATGCGTTATCGCGAAGCAGGCGTCGAGCACGCGACGGTGCTCGAAACGGGTGACGTATTCCATGCGGCGGCCGGCACCGAGCACGTCGCGCATCCGCTCGGCGAAGCACGCATCCTCGTGATCGAAACCGCAGGCAGCGTCTGACGGCCGGCGGCCGTGCGCCGATGCCGCGCGGACCGCAGCCGCCTCCGCGCGGCGGGTTTCATCCGGTGATCGTCCCGGTGGCCTGCGACGCGATCAGCTTCGGTTGCGGCGTGCACACGCACCGGCACGAGTCGTGTTCGAGCGTGACGACCTTGCCGTTCACGGTCAGCATCCGCTCGCCGCGGCCACCTCCGTCAGAACTTGTGTCGCAGGCCGACGCGCGCCTGGAACTGCCGGTCGTTCGCCGATGCGCCGGGCCCGTTGATCGCGGCAACCGCCGGGCGTCCGGTCGAGTCGGTACCCGACGCGCGCTGGTAGACGGCGGTCAGGTACACGTCGGTGCGCTTCGACAGGAAGTAGTCGAGCCCCGCCGCGACCTGGTGGTACGTCGCGCCGTCACGCCCGTTCACGCCGCCGCCGCGCGTGTAGTCGTACGCGACGCCGCCGAACAGGTAGGGCGTGAACTGGTAGCGCACGCTGGCCTCGACGTTGTTGAACACCGCATTGCCGGACACGCCGCCGGGATTCGGCCCGGACGACAGGTCGCCGAGCTGGCGGAACGATGTGTTCGTGTACATCGCGCCGAGCGTGACCGCGCCGATCGCATAGGTGCCGCCCGCCGCCGCGACCTGCAGCGTGCGCGCCGATGCATAGCCTGAATACACGGGCGACAGCATGTTGTTACCCGGCACGCCGCCCGTGACCGGCACCGGGCTGCCGGTCGTGCCGAAGAACGACACGTTCGGGTTGCGCGCATTCAGGTAGCCGGCCGCGACCACGAGCGGCCCGCGCGCGTAGCCGGCCGTCATCGACCACACCTGGTTGCGCGTCGCCGCGCCCGCGATGCCGCCCACGCCGTACATCGCTGCGAAGCGGAACCCGCCGTAGTCGTTGCTCGTGAACTTGATCGCGTTGTTGGTCGAGTTCGCGTTGTTCACGTTGTCGAGGTCGCCGGGGTGCGCAACCATGTAGCCGCCGAACAGCGCGGCGGCCTCGAGCGGCCCGAGGAAGTCGACGTTGGTGTCGTACTGCCGCCCGAGCGTGACGGTGCCGAACGGCCCCGACAGCCCGACGAACGCCTTCTTGCCGAAGATCAGCCCGCCCTGCCCGAGCTTGCCCGTGCTCGGGTCGAAGCCGTTCTCCAGCGTGAAGATCGCCGCCAGCCCGCCGCCGAGATCCTCGACGCCGCGCAGCCCCCAGCGGCTCGCCTGCTGCACGCCGCCCAGCATCCGCCACGCGGGCTTGCCGCTCACCGTGCCGTTCGGGCCGGCCACCGCGAGGTTGCTCGTGTAGGTGAGCCCCTCGTCGATAATGCCGTACAGCGTCACGCTGCTCTGTGCGTGCGCCGCACCCGCGATCAGCGCGACACCCGCGCCTGCCAACAGCCGTTGTTTCATCGGAAGGTCTCCATTGCGCGGGTCGAATGGCAAAACGCAGGCGTGCGCGTCCCCCGCAGGCGCGCGGCCTGCTCCGGTGCGAACCGGAACGGTTGGATGTGGGGCGGAAAAGGCGGTCAGCGCATCGCGTCGGCGACGATGGCCGGCGGCGTCCAGCGGCGGCCCGCCGCGACTTCGTAGGCACGGCCGAACTGCAGCACGCCCCAGTCGTCGCGGTAGCGGCCGACGATCTGCATGCCGATCGGCAGGCCGGTTGCACCGAAGCCGCACGGCACCGACAGGATCGGCGCCTCGGTCGACGACAGGTACCAGCACACGCGCATCCAGTCGATGTACGACGTGCTGGCGGCACCCGGCACATGCGCGGGCGAGCGCAGGCCGACATCGAACGGCATCACTTGCGTGGTCGGCAGCACGTAGAACGAATAGCGCTGCATGAACGCGCGCATCCGCTCGAACAGGCGCGTCTTGCGCACGAACATGCGGCCGAGATCGGCGGCCGTCATCGAGCGATGCAGCCGGTATTCGTCGTGAATCTCGGGCTTCAGCACCGCGCGCTGCGCATCGTCCAGCCCGTCGACCAGCGTGCCGATCATCCATGCGCGCTCGATGCGGAACACGTCCTCGGCTTCCGACAGATCGGGATCGTCGAATTCGACTTCGCAGCCCAGCGCCGCGAACACGCGCGCCTGCGCATCGACCGCACGCTCGATCTCCTGATCGATCGGCACGCCGGGCAGGCCGCGCGACATCGCGATGCGCGTGCCGCGGAAGTCGCGTTCGAGCGGCTGCGCGAAGCGTGCCCCAGGTTCCGAGAGTTCGGTCGCGGTCTCGCCGCTCGGCCCGGCGATCGCGGACAGCAGCAGCGCGGTGTCGGCCACGTCGCGCGCCATCGGCCCGTCGACACCGAGCGTCGTCCAGCCGTTCAGGTCCGGCGCGCGCGGCACGCGGCCCGGCGACGGCCGCAATCCGACGACGTTGTTCCATGCGGCCGGATTGCGCAGCGAGCCGCCCATGTCGCTGCCGCACGCAAGCGGGTTCATCCCGCACGCGAGCGCGGCGGCCGCACCGCCGCTGCTGCCGCCCGCTGAGCGCGTCAGGTCCCACGGGTTGCGCGTCGTGCCGAACACGTCATTGAACGTATGCGACCCGGCGCCGAATTCCGGCGTGTTCGACTTGCCGATCATCAGCGCGCCGGCGCTCGCGCAACGGCGCACGACGAGCGCGTCGTGCTGCGGCACGTGATCGGCGAACAATCGCGAGCCGTACGTGGTGCGCACGCCGTGCGTCGCGGTGAGATCCTTCTGCGACACCGGCAGCCCGTGCAGCGGCCCCTGCCATTCACCGCGCATCCAGCGCGCATCGATGTCGCGCGCACGGGCACGCAGCAGGTCGGGATCGACGACGGTCACGAGCGCGTTCACGCGCGGGTTGACCGTCGCGATCCGCGCGAGATGCGCGTCGAGCAGGTCGCATGCGCCGATCTCCCGCTTCTTCAGCAGGTCGAGCATCGCGCAGGCGGACAAGTCGCACAGGTCGCCGGCCATGACGCCGACGGACTGGGACGAAAACGAAAGCGAAGCGGTGGCGGTCATACGGTTCCGGAAGAAAGCAGAAAGGAAGGACGCGGTATCGGGCGCAGCCGGTCACGCATCGCGATCGCTGCGATCCGACGCGAATGCGAGCGCGACGAGCGACAGCACGCCGCAGACGATCACGTACCACGCGGGCGCGGCCGGATTGCCGGTCGCGCCGATCATCCACGTGACGATGAACTGCGCGAAGCCGCCGAAGATCGACACGCCGCCCGCATACGCGATCGACAGCGCGGTCGCACGCGTGCTCTTCGGAAACAGCTCGGCGAGGATCACGCCGTTCGCGCCGGCGTTGATCGAGTGCAACGCGGCGAGCAGCATCACGACCGCGTACATCGTCGCGATCGACGGCACCGCGCGCATCAGCCAGAAGCCCGGCAGGATCAGCACGGTCAACGCGATACGTGACCACAGCGCGACACGCTTGCTGCCGGTGCGGTCCGACAGCCGCCCGCCGACCGGCGCGGCGACGAACATCACGGCACCGGACAGGATCCCGCACCACAGCGCGGTATCCATCGGCAAGTGCAGCACCTTGATCGCATACGTCGACATGTAATACAGCACGATGAAGTGCGCGGCCGTGCCGCCGATCACGAGGCCGAGCGCGGTCAGCACGGCGCCGCCGTCGCGCCGCAGCACGGTGCCGAGTACTGCCGATGAACGCCGCGCGGCCGCGGCCGGCGCGTGCTGTTCGATCCCATTGAAGCGCGCGCGCAGGTAGAGGCCGACCGGCGCGATCAGCACGCCGAGCAGGAACGGCACGCGCCAGCCCCACGATTCGAGCGAGGCCGCGTCGAGAAAATGCGACAGCAGGAAGCCGACGAACGAACCGGCGAGCGCCGCGGCGCCCTGGCTCGCGAACTGCCAGCTCGTGTAGTAGCCGCGCTCACCGGCCGGCGCGCGCTCGGCGAGCAGCGACGTCGATACGCCTACCTCGCCGCCGGCCGAAAAGCCCTGCAGCAGCCGCGCGGCGATCACCAGCACGGGGGCCAACATGCCGATCTGCGCATAGGTCGGCATCACGCCGATCATGCCGGTGCCGACCGCCATCGTGACGAGCGTGAGGTTCATCGCGGGCACGCGACCGAAGCGGTCGGCAACGAGCCCGATCACGACGCCGCCGACCGGCCGCGCGATGAAGCCGACCCCGAAGGTCGCGACCGACATCAGCAATTGCTGCTGCGCGGATACCGCCGGAAAGAACAGTTTGCCGAGCAGCACCGCGAAGAAACTGAACACGGTGAGATCGAAGAATTCGAGACCGTTGCCGATCGTGATCGCAACAATCAACTGACGATTGGACGGGGATGCGGCAACGTTGCCGACATGCCCGCCAAACATGCTGTCCGCTCGGGGCGCCTTCATGAAGGTGTGTCTCCGTACTGGTTGTGCGTGTCGTGTGCGCGGCCCGTTCGACCGCCTGCGCATGCAGTCTAGGCATTCAAAAACCGCAGCCCGGAGCGACATTTTTCGATCGTGATAACGCATGGTTATCGCGTGCTTTGAATGCGGTGGCGCGGTGTAGGATGGGAGCGTCGCCACTGCCGCCGCGCCCCGCCACGCCGTGAAACACCACCAGCTCCGGGCGCTCGCCGCCATCGCCGAACACGGCAGCCTGCGCGCGGCCGCACGCGCGATCCACCTGTCGCAGCCCGCATTGACGAAGGCGATCCGCGAACTCGAACTCGATCTCGGCGTGCCCCTCGTCACGCGCAATGCGCGCGGCGCGCAGCTCACGCGTTTCGGGCAGGCCGTCTATGCGCGCGCGCGGCTGATCCTCGCGGAGATGCAGCACGCGCGCGACGACGTGATCCAGTTGGCGGGGGGCAAGGAAGGCGCGCTCGCCTGCGCGCTGACGCCGCTGATGTCGCTCGGCTTCCTGCCGGCCGCGCTCGACGCGTTCCGGCAGCGGATGCCGACGATCCGCCTCGACGTGCGCGAAGGCTTTCTCGACACCGCGCTGCCGCGCCTGCGCGACGGCTCGCTCGACTTCGTGATCGCGATCGTCGACGCGACGCGGCTATCGCCCGAATTCACGTTCCGGCCGCTGCTCGAGTCGGAGCTGATCCTGATGACGCGCGCGAGCAATCCGCTGCGTCACTGCACATCGCTCGCGCAGCTGCAGGACGCGCAATGGATCCTCAACACGTCGCCGGAAAGCATCGGCCGACTGCTGCAGGACGTGTTCGTCGCGCACGGCTATCCGGCACCGCAGCCGATCGTCGAATGCACGTCGTTCAGCGCGGCGTTTTCGCTGTCCGTGCATACCGATACCGTGTCCTGCGTGCCGCAGAGCTTCATGGAGGTCGACTGGATTCGCGAGCGGATGGTTGCAATCGACATCGAGGAGACGATTCCGGCCGTGTCGGTCGGCGTGCTCACGCGCCGCGATGCACTGAACACGATTGCATGCGACTACCTGATCCACTGCTTCGTCGAGGCCGTGCGCCGGCACGATCGCGCGACGCTGCTGTGGCGATAGCGGCGCGGCACGCGTGACGCGTCGCCACAAGCCGCGTGGCGGCGCCGCTCAGACGAACAGCGCGATACACAGCGCGGCGCCGCACAGATACGTGCCGAGCGCGCCGACGAAACGCACCGGATTCGGGTTGGCCATCGTCGGCCACGCGAGCAATCCGATCACGAGCAGGCAGCGGCACGCGGTTGCCGCGACGATCAGCGCCAGGATCGCGCGCGACGGATCGTGCGCGCCGAAATAGAGAAACAGCACCGCGAGAAACGGCGCGTATTCGGCCGTGTTGCCGTGCGCACGCACGATCTTGTGCAACCCGTTCGCCGGATCGGCCGCACACCCGGAACCGGTGGTGCAGCGAAAGCGCGTGACGGACACGACGAGCCCGAGCCCGAACAGCAGCAGCCCGAGGATGGCCGTGCATACGAGCGCGACGGGATGGATCGGCATGGGACTCCCGGCGAAAGCGGAAATGCGCCGCACATCCGATGATCGTACCCGCGGCCGATACCCGCGGCTATCGCGGAAACCCGCAGCATCGCCGTGCGCCGGACACAATTTTACGGTCGGGTTCCGGCCCGAATTGTCACCCTGCCGCACCGCACGAAACCGGTGCATTGCCCGCCTGCCCGGCCATCCGGGCCTCCCCGCCGACCCGCCCGCCACACGGACGCCCCGGCACGAAACGCGCAAACGTTACGCATGCGACGGCATGCACCACCGCAACGCAACGCGGGTTACAGCGCGTCACAGGCACGCGCGTTGCGTCGACGCATCTCGGTAGTGAACGCCCTTGGCAGCCCGCTGCGGAGGACTACACTAATCCTTAATGGGGTGCGGCCGGAGCCCGCGCCTTCAGGGAGACGCCGCCATGAATCGGCCGCTGAATCGTATCCTGCCGCGCGTGACCGGTCCCGCATCGGTCTGGACGTGGGTCAAGTGGTCTTTGCTGGCCGCGCTGCTGATCGCCGTGGCGATCGTTGCGCGACTCGTGCAGAGCGAGATCGAGACGTCCCGGCTGCAGGCGCGCTACCTGTCCGAGCTCACCCGCGACGTCGGCTACACGGTCGAGACGGGCCCGAGCGATCACATCCGCTTCCCCGCCAACGGCCCGTACGACCAGCGCCTCGGCTACTCGATGATTCCGGCGTTCCAGGAGCGGCTGCTCGCGCGCGGCTTCGCCGTCGACAAGCAGGCGCGCGATTCGCAGCGGATGCTGTCGCTCGGCGATCGCGGCTTGTTCCTCCCGTTCGAAGAGAAGGACCAGGCGGGCCTGATGCTGTTCGACTCGACCGGCGCGCCGCTGTTCGCGACCGTGTTCCCGCAGCGCGTCTACGCCGACTTCGACATGGTGCCGCGCGTGGTCGTCGATTCGCTGCTGTTCATCGAGGATCGCTACCTGCTCGACGCGAACCAGCCGAACCGCAACCCGGCGATCGACTGGGGGCGCTTCGGCCGCGCGGTCGCCGACCAGGCGCTGCATGTCGTCAACCGCCATCAGGCGCGCCCGGGCGGCAGCACGCTCGCGACGCAGATCGAGAAGTTCCGCCATTCGCCCGAAGGCCGCACCGCGACGCCGCCCGAGAAGCTGCGGCAGATCGGGTCCGCGTCGGTGCGCGCGTACATGAACGGCCCGCAGACGATGCCCGCGCGCCGCACCATCGTCGTGCGCTACCTGAACTCGGTGCCGCTCGCCGCGCGGCCGCATATCGGCGAGATCACCGGTATCGGCGACGGTCTCGCCGCGTGGTACGGCCGCGACTTCAACGACGTGAACCGCATCCTGTCCGCGCCGACGACCGGCGACAACGTCGACGAACAGGGCAGGACGTTCCGCGAGGTGCTGTCGCTGATCATCGCGCAGCGCGCGCCGTCGTACTTCCTCAACCGCGGCTATCCGGCGCTGCAGAAGCTGACCGACAGCTACCTGCGGCTGCTGTCGAACGGCGGCGTGATCTCGCCCGCGCTGCGCGACGCCGCGCTTGCCGCGCAGATCGAACGCAGCGCGCCGCCGGCCGCCGCACACGTGCAGTCGTTCGTGTCGCGCAAGGCCGTGACGTCCGCGCGCGCGTCGCTGCTGTCGGCGCTCGGCATCAGCGACGTGTACCAGCTCGACCAGTTCGACCTGGAGGCAACCAGCACGCTCGACAACGGCGTGCAGCAGGCGGTCGCCGAGCGACTCGCGAAGGCGTCGACGCGGGACGGCGCGCAGGCCGCCGGCCTGTACGGTTTCGAGATGCTCTCGCCGAAGGACGACCCGGCGCACCTCACGTACAGCTTCACGCTGTACGAACGCCGCAACGGCGCGAACCTGCTGCGCGTGCAGACCGACAGCGTGAACGAGCCGTTCGACGTCAATCGCGGCGGCCGCATCAACCTCGGCTCGACCGCGAAGCTGCGTACGCTGATCACCTACCTGCAGATCGTGTCCGACCTGCATGCGCGCTACGCGAACCTGTCGAACGCGGAGCTGGCCCGCGTGAAGCCCGACCCGATCGACGGGCTGTCGCACTGGGCGCTCGACTACCTGTCGCATACGCGTGACCGCTCGCTGCAGGCGATGCTCGACGCGGCCGTCGAACGCAAGTATTCGGCGAGCCCGGACGTGTTCTACACGGGCGGCGGCGCGCAAGTATTCTCGAACTTCGAGAAGTCGGACAACGGCCGCATCCTGACGCTGCACACGGCATTCGAGCATTCGGTCAACCTCGTGTTCGTGCGGCTGATGCGCGACATCGTCCACTACGAGACGCTGCAGGCGGCCGGCCCGTCGTCGTCGTGGCTCGGCGACCCGGAGCAGCGCCGGCGTTACCTGCAGCAGTTCGTCGACGGCGAAAGCCAGGTCTACGTGAAGCGCTACTACACGCGCTTTGCGGGCAAGGCGCCCGACGATGCGCTCGCGCTGATGCTGAAGGACGTGCGCAAGTCGCCGCCGAAGATCGCGACGGTGCTGCGCAGCGTCGCGCCGAACGAATCGCTCGCGTGGTTCGACGCGCAGATGCGCGTGCAACTGAAGGGCACGCCGGCCGCGACGCTGTCCGACGACGACCTCGCCAGGCTCTACGCGAAGTACGCGATCGACCGCTTCAACCTCAACGATCGAGGCTATATCGCGAGCGTGCATCCGCTCGCGCTGTGGACGCTCAACTACCTGCGCGCGCACCCGAGTGCATCGCTCGCCGACGTCCAGCGCGAGAGCCGCGATGCGCGTTTCTACACGTACTCGTGGCTGTACAAGACGCGCTACCACGCGACCCAGGACCGCCGCATCCGCCGCATGGTCGAACTGCGCGCGTATGCGGAAATCACGAAGTCGTGGCGTGCGCTCGGCTACCCGTTCGCGGAAGTCACGCCGTCGTACGCGGCCGCGATCGGCGCATCGGGCGACCAGCCCGACGCACTCGCGAAACTGATCGGCCTGATCGCGAACGGCGGCCAGAAAGCGCCGACCGAGACGATCACGCGGCTCGACTTCGCGAAGGGCACGCCATACGAAACGCGCTTCGTGCGCGCGGCCGCGCAGCCGCACCAGATGCTGTCGCCGGAGATCGTCAACGTGGCGCATACGCTGCTGCGCGACGTCGTGCTCAGCGGCACCGCGCGCCGCCTCGCGGGCGGCTTCACGCTGCCCGACGGCAAGACGCTCGACGTGTACGGCAAGACGGGGACGGGCGACCAGCGCTTCAACGTCTATGCGCGCGGCGCGCGGCTGATCGAGTCGCGCAAGGTGAACCGCAGCGGCACGTTCGTGTTCGTGCTCGGCGACCGCTTCTTCGGGGTCCTGACCGCAACGGCGCACGAACCGTATGCGGCACGCTACGACTTCACGAGCGCGATGGCCGTGCAGTTGCTGAAGTCGATGGCGCCGGCGCTCGCGCCGCTGATCGAACGCCCGGCCGGCACCGGCAAGCGCGCCGCGGGCCCTGCCCCGCAGGCGGAAACGCCCGCGCCGGATGCGGCTACCGCGCAACCGTCCTGACGGCCGCGCGACCGTTCATGCGCCGGCGCGCCGCTCAATGCGAGCGGCCGTCGTAGTGCGTGACCGGCAGCGCGTCGATATCGACATCCTCGAGACAGCGCACGTTGATCGCGGCCATCGCGGTGCCGTTCGGGTGGACGCCCTCGCCGAACGCGTGAATCCCGCAGCGCTTGCAGAAGCGGTGCTTGATCACGTGCTTGTTGAACATGTAGGTGGCGAGATGTTCGTCGGGCGTGAGGAGTGTCATGTGATCGCGCGGCACGAACCACATCAGCGCGCCCTTGCGCTGGCAGATCGAGCAGTTGCACGCCATCACGCCCTGCAGGTCGCCTTCCGCCTCGAACTTCACGTCTCCGCAGTGACAGCTTCCGCGATAAAGCATGGTCGTCTCCCGGTGCGGCCCATGCGCATCGACGGCGCCCCGGCGGGACACCGTTGGCCAGGCCGATCCAAGCGGGTACAGTAGCGCGCACATACGCCGCACGCAATGTCCGTGTGGCGCCCGTCCCGACCCCGTCCAAACCAAGGAAAACCGTCATGCTCGAACTGCGCCCCGGCTGCGAATGCTGCGACAAGGACCTGCCGCCCGATTCGGCGGATGCACGCATCTGTACGTTCGAATGCACGTTCTGCGCGACCTGTGCCGACGACGTGTTGAAGGGCCGCTGCCCGAACTGCGGCGGCGACCTGGTCGTGCGTCCGCGGCGGCCGGCGAGCCTGCTCGCGAAATACCCGGCGTCGACCGAGCGCATCCACAAGCCGGGCGGCTGCGCGAACGCCTGACGGCGCCGCACCACCCGCCCGCGCCCGTCACGACATCTCGATCCGCGCGCGCGTCACCGCGAGCAGCGCCGCCATCGCGCGGCGTGC
This sequence comes from Burkholderia lata, assembly GCF_902499335.1. GTDB lineage: Bacteria > Pseudomonadota > Gammaproteobacteria > Burkholderiales > Burkholderiaceae > Burkholderia > Burkholderia lata_B. The sequence continues at coordinate 64,567 of NZ_CABVQK010000013.1, forward strand.
ACCGTCCTCGTCACGCACGCGGATCGCGTCGCTGACGGCCGTGTGCTCGGCGAGCGACGCGTTGTACACGTCCGCGCGGCGCGCATTCAGATGCAGTTGTGCCTCGAGCGTGCGATCGATCAGCGTGCCGAGCGGCACCAGCAGCTCGTTGCCGCCGGCCTCGAGCACGCTCAGGTGAAAGCGCAGGTCGGCGCGCACCCATTCGTCGACGTTGCGCGCGGCGGCCATTGCGCACGCCGCGCCGTCGATCGCGGCGAACGTGTCCGGCGTATGCATGCGCGCGGCAAGCGCGGCCGCGAACGGCTCGACCATCTCGCGCATCTCCTGCAGCTTCAGCGCGAACGCGAGCGGCGGCGCGACACGCGCATACCAGTCGAGCAGGTCGGCATCGAGCAGGTTCCATACGCCGCGCGGCCGCACGCGCGTGCCGATCTTCGGCCGCGATTCGACGAGCCCCTTCGACGTGAGCGTACGCAGCGCCTCGCGCATCACCGTACGGCTCACGCCGTACATCTCCATCAGGTCGGGCTCCCTCGGCAGCAGCGACTCGGGCGGGTAGTCGCCGCGCAGGATCGCCGTGGCGAGCCGGAAGGCCGTCTGTCCATGCAGGTCGCGTCGAATGATCGTTCTCCGTTAAGCCGGTGCCCGGGCGTGCCGGCTGCCCACTATCTGCACAATAGTGCTACTAATACTATTTTTTATCGGTCTACGCTAGGATAACCGCGAAATCATGCGACCGTGCGCCGCGCCCGATTGCCCGCGCCGGTCTACCCCGGAGACTCGCATCGTGAAAATCACCCGCCTCGAAACCTTCGTCGTCCCGCCGCGCTGGCTGTTCCTCAAGATCGAAACCGACGAGGGCATCGTCGGCTGGGGCGAGCCGATCGTCGAAGGCCGCGCGCACACGGTCGAGGCGGCCGTGCAGGAGCTGGCCGACTACCTCGTCGGCCGCGATCCGCTGCTGATCGAGGATCACTGGCAGGTGATGTACCGCGCAGGCTTCTACCGCGGCGGCCCGATCATGATGAGCGCGATCGCGGGCGTCGACCAGGCGCTGTGGGACATCAAGGGCAAGCATCACGGCGTGCCCGTGCACGCGCTGCTCGGCGGCCAGGTACGCGATCGCATCAAGGTGTATTCGTGGATCGGCGGCGACCGCCCGAGCGACGTCGCGAACAATGCGCGCGCGGTGGTCGAGCGCGGCTTCAAGGCCGTGAAGATGAACGGCTCCGAGGAACTGCAGATCGTCGACACCTACGACAAGGTCGAACAGGTAATCGCGAACGTCGCGGCGGTGCGCGACGCGGTCGGCCCGCACGTCGGGATCGGCGTCGACTTCCACGGCCGCGTGCACAAGCCGATGGCGAAGGTGCTCGCGAAGGAACTCGACCCGTACAAGCTGATGTTCATCGAGGAGCCGGTGCTGTCGGAGAACGTCGAGGCGCTGCGCGACATCGTCAACCAGACCAATACGCCGATCGCGCTCGGCGAGCGGCTCTACTCGCGCTGGGATTTCAAGCACATCCTCGCGGGCGGCTACGTCGACATCATCCAGCCCGACGCGTCGCACGCGGGCGGCATCACCGAGTGCCGCAAGATCGCGACGCTCGCGGAGAGCTACGACGTCGCGCTCGCGCTGCACTGCCCGCTCGGCCCGATCGCGCTCGCCGCGTGCCTGCAGCTCGACGCGGTCAGCTACAACGCGTTCATCCAGGAACAGAGCCTCGGCATCCACTACAACCAGGGCAACGACCTGCTCGACTACCTGCGCAACCCCGAGGTGTTCCGCTACGAGGACGGCTTCGTCGCGATCCCGCAGGGCCCGGGGCTCGGCATCGACGTGAACGAGGAGAAGGTGCGCGAGATGGCGAAGACGGGCCATCGCTGGCGCAACCCGGTGTGGCGTCACGCGGACGGCAGCGTCGCCGAGTGGTGAGCGCGATGCGCAGCGCGCGGCTGCGGCCCGCGCGGTAAGTCTCGATTCGAGAACGGCTGCCCGACAGGCAGCCGTTTTTGCATGTGCGGTGCGACGCCCGGCACGCGCCGGGCGCGCGACGGCGGCCTTGCGCCGCGCCAGGCGTAACCTGCCGTCAGCCGATCGCCGCGAACCCCGGCACGCTGAACGACAGCACGGCGGCCGCGACGAACACGCCGATCATCGTCAGCGCTTCGAGATGCAGGATGTTGCGGAACGTGTGCGCATCCTCGGTCGACGCGGTGCGGCGCAGGCGCGGCAGCGCCGCGAAGCGGTTCAGGCCGCCGAGCACGAGCGCGAGCGCGACGAGCAGCAGCTTCAGCAGCAACACGCGCCCCCACGTGCTGCCGTCGAGCGGCGCGAGCGAACCGCCGAGCCCGCGGATCGCGTTGAGCGCGCCGGTGCCGAGCACGAAGACGACCGCGATGATCGACGTACGCGACAGGTGCTGGCCGATGCGGATCAGCGCGCCGCGCGCGACCGACGAGCCGAGCGCCGGCAGCACCGCGAGCCCGCCCGCGAGCACGAGGCCGCCCCACACGGCGGTTGCGAGCAGGTGCAGCGTCTGCACGCCGACCGCCGCGGACAGCGCGCCCGTATCGGCCGCATGGCCGAGCGACGCCTTGCCGGCCGCGACCACGATCACCGCGAGCCACAGCACCGCATGCGCGACCGGGCCGTCCGGCTTGGCCAGCGCGACGATCGCGAGCACCACCGCACCGGCGAACGCGACGCTCCACGCGAAGCCCGTATGCGTCTGCGTCAGCATGACGGGAATCGCGGCGAACGCGCCGCCGAGCCCCGCCCCGCTCATCGTCGCGGCCTCGTAGACGAGCCAGCCGAGATCCGCGAGCACCAGCGCCAGCGCCGCCGCGACCAGCGAATGTTGCGCGCGCAGCCACGCGGGATGCGACGGCGCAATGACCGGACGCGCACCGTCCTTGCCGAGCCATGCCTTGAGCAGCGCCGAGCCGACCGCCATCGCGAACGCGGCGTCCATCAGCGCCGCGAGCGCGACCTGACCGATCCACAAGCTGTCGAACTTCATCGCGCACACCCTCCCGAAAGCGGCAGGCCGACGGGGCGGCGGCAACAGGACGGACAGCGTGAGGAGGGCAACGGCACGGTAGAAAACGTCATCGATGAATCCGGAAACGGGAGAAATGACTGGACCTGCGGCGGAGGCGGCGCCGCGCGACCCGCGAGTGTACGGTCTTCGATGGTGAAAACGCACGCCGGTTCACACCGGTGCGTCGCAATGCGCGTCAAATTGTCGCAAGTCGCAAACGGACAGGAACCGCTGTCCTTTTGCCAAATAGCCGTCATTACCCATCGATGATAGAATGCCGCGTCGCAGCAGCCCGGCTGCCTTGCCGTCATGCGCCGAGCCGATCGTAGCCCGGACAGGTCCCCGTCGAATAAACATGGAGTCTCGTGTGTCTTCAAGACGCCTCTTCCGTCCGCTGCTCGCCGTTCTGATGTTCGGCAGCGCGGGCCTTATGAGCGCTGCCCAAGCGCAGACCAAGCCCACGGAGCAAGCGCACGCCCAGCAGGCGCCGCTCAAGGCACCCGATACCATGGCCGAGCGCGTGCGCGGCTGTACGGCCTGCCATGGCGTCCATGGCCAGGGCACGGACAACGACTACTTCCCGCGTCTTGCCGGCAAGCCCGCCGAGTACCTGTACAACCAGCTCGTCAACTTCCGTGACGGCCGGCGCAAGTACCCGCCGATGAACTACCTGCTGACGTACCTGAACGACGACTACCTGCGCGAGATGGCCGAGCACTTCTCGGCTGAACGCCCGCCGTACCCGGCGCCGGCGAAGCCGACGCTGCCGGCCGCGACGCTCGCGCGCGGCAAGCAACTCGTCACGCAAGGCGACCCGTCCCGCAAGCTGCCGGCCTGCGTGGCCTGCCACGGCGCGACGCTGACCGGCATGCAGCCGGCGATCCCGGGCCTGGTCGGCCTGCACGCCGATTACCTGAGCGCGCAGATCGGTGCATGGCGTTCGGGCAACCGTCACGCGAAGGCGCCCGATTGCATGCATGACGTCGCTTCGAAGCTTTCCGACGAAGACGTGACGGCCGTGACCGCGTGGCTCGCCGCGCAACCGGCGCCCGCCAACCCCGTGCCGGCTCCGGCGCGTTCGATGAAGACTCCGCTCGCCTGCGGCAGCGAACCGCAATAAGGCAAGGGAGACAGACACAATGAAACGCAAGTCCCTGTTTGCACTCTCGGCCGTCGCGATCGTCGCGGCTGCCGCCCTCGTGCCGGTCCTGTGGCCGGGCAACGACACGCTGCACGGCGCCGCTGCCGTCGCGGCCACGCCGGCCGACCAGGCCGCGCTGATCAAGAAGGGCGAATACCTCGCGCGCGTCGGCGACTGTATCGCGTGCCACACCGTGCGCGGCGGCAAGTCGTTCGCGGGCGGCCTGCCGATGGCGACGCCGTTCGGCACGATGTACACGCCGAACATCACGCCGGACGACAAGGACGGCATCGGCAAGTGGACGTCGGACGACTTCTACCGCGCGATGCACACCGGCCGTTCGAAGGACGGCAGCCTGCTCTACCCGGGCTTCCCGTTCGCGAGCTACACGAAGGTCACGCGCTCGGATTCGGACGCGATCTACGCATACCTGCGCTCGGTCGCGCCGGTGTCGGTGCCGAGCCGTCCGCATGAACTGAAGTTCCCGTTCAACAACCGCAACCTGCTGATCGGCTGGCGCACGCTGTTCTTCAAGGAAGGCGAGTACAAGCCGGATCCGACCAAGTCGGTCGAATGGAACCGCGGCGCGTACCTCGTCGAAGGCCTCGGCCACTGCTCGATGTGCCACACGTCGATCAACATGATGGGCGGCCCGGTGACGGGGTCGGCGTTCGCCGGCGGCCTGATCCCGCTGCAGAACTGGTACGCTCCGTCGCTGACGAACGACAAGGAACTCGGCCTCGGCGACTGGCACGTGCAGGAGCTGTCCGACCTGCTGCAGGCCGGCGTGTCGAACAAGGGCGCAGTGTTCGGCCCGATGGCCGACGTCGTGCACAACAGCCTGCAGTACATGAGCGACGAAGATACGCGCGCGATGTCGACGTACCTGAAGTCGATCCCGCAGAAGGCTGAAGCGCCGAAGAACATGCAGTACGAGCCGTCGAAGCAGTTCGGCAACGCGCTGTTCGATCAGGGCAAGAAGATCTACGCGGACAACTGCGCGACCTGCCACGCCGAAACCGGCGCAGGCAAGCCGCCGGCGTATCCGCCGCTCGCGGGCAACCACTCGATCATGATGGAATCGGCAGTCAACCCGATCCGCATGGTGCTGAATGGCGGCTATCCGCCGAGCACGTTCAAGAATCCGCGTCCGTACGGGATGCCGCCGTTCGCACAGTCGCTGTCGAACCAGGAAGTGGCGGCGGTTGTCACGTATATCCGGATGTCGTGGGGTAACAACGGTACGCCGATCTCGCCGCAACAGGTGAGCGACCTGCGTTCCGCGCCGCTCGACTAAGAAGCGGCGAACACAAACGGGGCGCGGCTGCGGGAAACCGCGGCCGCGCCCTTTTGCATTTTGCATTTTGCGATGTCACTCCCGCGCGGGCCGCGCGAGACGTCGCCGATCATAAAACTGAAGAGTGGTATCTATGTCTTTCGAATCTCTCGGCCTGGCCGAACCGCTGGTCAAGGCGGTCAACGAGCTCGGCTACACGTCGCCGACTCCGATCCAGCAGCAGGCGATCCCCGCCGTCCTCGGCGGCGGCGACCTGCTCGCCGGCGCGCAGACGGGCACCGGCAAGACCGCCGGCTTCACGCTGCCGATCCTGCAACGCCTGCATACGTTCTACGCGGAGCATCGTGGCGCGAAGCGCGCGGTGCGCGCGCTGATCCTCACGCCGACGCGCGAACTCGCCGCCCAGGTCGAGGAAAGCGTGCGTGCGTACAGCAAGTACCTGAAGCTGCGCTCGACCGTGATGTTCGGCGGCGTCAGCATCAATCCGCAGATCGATGCGCTCAAGCGCGGCGTCGACATCGTCGTCGCGACGCCGGGCCGCCTGCTCGACCACATGCAGCAGAAGACGATCGACCTGTCGGACCTCGACATCCTCGTGCTCGACGAAGCCGACCGGATGCTCGACATGGGCTTCATCCACGACATCAAGCGCGTGCTCGCGAAGCTGCCGCCGCAGCGTCAGAACCTGCTGTTCTCGGCCACCTTCTCCGATGAGATCAAGGCGCTTGCCGACAGCCTGCTCGACTCGCCGGCGCTGATCGAAGTCGCACGCCGCAACACGACCGCCGAAAGCGTCGCGCAGAAGATCCACCCGGTCGACCGCGACCGCAAGCGCGAACTGCTCACGCACCTGATCCGCGAACACAACTGGTTCCAGGTGCTCGTGTTCACGCGCACGAAGCACGGCGCGAACCGGCTTGCCGAGCAGTTGACGAAGGACGGCATCAGCGCGATGGCGATCCACGGCAACAAGAGCCAGTCGGCCCGCACGCGCGCGCTGGCGGAGTTCAAGAACAGCACGCTGCAGGTGCTCGTCGCGACCGATATCGCCGCGCGCGGGATCGACATCGACCAGTTGCCGCACGTCGTCAACTTCGACCTGCCGAACGTGCCGGAAGACTACGTGCACCGGATCGGCCGCACGGGCCGCGCGGGCGCGACCGGCGAAGCCGTGTCGCTCGTGTGCGTGGACGAAAAGCAGCTGCTGCGCGACATCGAGCGGCTGATCAAGCGCGAGATTCCACAGGAAGTGATCGCGGGCTTCGAACCCGATCCGAACGCGAAGCCGGAGCCTATCCAGCAGCGCCGCGGCCAGCAGCAGCCGCGCGGCGGTGGCGGTGGCGGCAATCGCCAGCCGCGCGCAGGCGGCTCGGGCCAGCCGGCCGCGAAACGCGACGGCAACGCACAACCGAAGGCGTCTCAGCAGAAGGCCGCGAAGCCGCGCACGCAAGGGCAAGGCGGCGCCGGCGGTACGGGTGGACGTCCGTCAGGTGGCGGCAACAGCGCACGCCCGGCAAACGGCAACGCCGCGCACCCGAACCGCAACCGTTCGTCGCGTAGCGGCCAGCGCGGTCACTGAAGCCGTGCGGCCGCGCGCCGCAGGTGCTCGACCTGGCGTTGCCAGCGCGCGAGCACCGCGGCGCGGTCCCCTTCCAGCGTGAACGTGACACCTGTCGCGAGTCGCGCATAGCCGACCCGCTGCGCATCGCCATGCGCGATCGTCGCAGCGAATCCGGCCAGTCCGCCGAAGTCTCCTTCGAGCGGCGCCATCGTCAATTGCGCCTGAAAGAACGCGCCGTCCGCGACGAGCGTCAACGCGGCCGTACGCCGTCGCCCGATCGCGCGCGCCGCACGCGATTGCGGCCAGAGCGCCAGCAGCAGCGTGCGCGCATCGTGCGCATAGATCTCGCCGACGCCGAGCAGCGTCGTGCGCAACTGGCCGTCGTCGGTCGCGACGATCAGCGATGCGGCGAAGTCGGCATGACGCTCGAGCGCGGTGCCGTCGAACAACGAAACGACGGCCGGCGGCCACGCATCGAACGTCCATTGTTCGAGCGCGTGGCGATGGGTATCGGTCATGATGGCGTGGCCCCGGTGGAAAGCGGATGAAGAACCCGCAGCATACGCGCGCCGGGCCGCGCCGCGGCGATCAGCGCAGGAACACGTGCCGCGTGATCTTGGTGAGCGGATAGTGGACGCCCGGCTGGATCTTCGCGGGCAGGTCGAGCGGCTTGAGCAGCATCTTCACGCACATGTCGGCCGACAGGTTGCGCCGCACGAGCTTGCTGATGCGCGCGACTCGTTCGCGGTTGTACTGGCTGTCGCCGACACGATCCGGGTAGCGGACCGCGAACACGTGGCGCAGCGCGATCTCGGAATCCTCGTTCTTGATTTCCATCACGCGGCGCGCCAGCGCGCCGAGCACCGCGAGCCGGCCATTGCCTTCGAGCTGGTTGTACTTCTTGAAGAACTTGAAGAAGTGCTTGTAGTGACGCACTTCGTCCGTGCGGATGTTGTCTGTGATTTCCTTCAGCACGGGCTCGTCCGAGCACTCGTTGATCGCGCGATAGAGCGTGGCCGTGCCTGTCTCGACGACGCAGCGCGCGACCATCTCGAGTGCGCGGGTCTTCTCGAACGCCTCGACCTTGCAGGTCTGCGAATACTCGGCGAAGAAATTCGCGAACGCGGTATCCCAGTCGAACTCCGGCCACACGTGCGCGATGTACGCCTTCAGCGCGCGCCCGTGCTGCAATTCTTCGTGCTCCCATGCATTGTTGAGCCATGCGGAGACTTCCGGATCGTCGTTGAAGAACTGGCTCAGATTGCTCGTGTAGAGATCCGAGCCGCTTTCGATGAACGACGACGCGCACAGCAGTAGCAACAGATCCTCGTTCGCGGCGGCACGCTGACGATCGATCCGGTTCAGGTCGATGTCCTCGATTCGCCACGGCATCACATGCGTCGTTTTGGTGTCCATGGTGGTGCGCTCCCAGTCGTCGCGCGGGGGCCGGCCCATGCCTTCGGCACTGGCGCCAACCGTCCCGCTGGCGGCGTTTTACTTGCGTTTATAGTGGATTGGTCCGGCCGAACCATGCTGGCATCTTAGCCGGACTTTGATGTTCGTGCTCCAGAGCACTGACCATAACCGACAAGCGCAGTTCCACGGCGTCTGTTGCCGTTCGTTAGACGAGTCCTTCAAACCGCTTGCGCCCGTTCGATGTTGCGGGCCGATGCAAACGAAACGGGCGGCCATTCGGCCGCCCGTGAAGCGCAGGAAAAACCGGCGAAAGCCGGTAGCAATCCGTCAGAAACCGGCCGCCAGACCGTCGCGCCGGCTGTCGCTCGCGGCCACGTAGCCGCGTTCGCGATCGTCGCGGTCGAGACGCCAGATGAACTGCCCCGAACCGAAATCCATGTAAGGATCGTCGATCGACTTGATCGTATGGCCGCGTGCGGCCAGCGCATCGACGGTCGCGCGATTCATCGTTGCTTCGACGTCGAGCGTGAAGTCGCGATTGACCTTCCAGCGCGGCGCATCGCAGGCGGCCTGCGGTTGCTGGCCATGGCCGAGCATCCGCACGACGGTCTGCAGATGGCCCTGCGGCTGCATGTCGCCGCCCATCACGCCGAAGCTCATCACGGCCTCGGTGCGGCCGTCGACCTCCTCGGTGACGAACGCCGGGATGATCGTGTGGAACGGCCGCTTGCCGCCCGCGACGACGTTCGGCGAAGCCGGGTCCATCGAGAAGCCGTGCCCGCGGTTCTGCAACGCGATGCCGGTGCCGGGCACGACGAGCCCCGAACCGAAGCCCATGTAGTTCGACTGGATGAAGCTCACCATCATCCCGCGCTCGTCGGCTGCCGACAGGTAGATCGTGCCGCCCGAATGCGGCCGGCCGGCGCCGAAGTGCGTCGCGCGCGCGGGATCGATCAGCTTCGCGCGTTCGGCGAGATACGCATCGTCGAGCATCTGTTCAGGCGTGACTTCCATCGCGCGCGGATCGGCGACGTAGCGATAGACATCGGCGAACGCGAGCTTCATCGCCTCGATCTGCAAATGCTGCGAGTCGGCCGAATCGACTGGCCATTCGGTCACGCCCGCGTGCTCGGCGATCCCGAGCGCGATCAGCGCGGCGATACCCTGCCCGTTCGGCGGAATCTCGTGAATCGTGTGACGGCCGAAGCGCTTGCCGATCGGCTCGACCCATTCCGGCCGGTAAGCGTGCAGGTCGGCTGCGGTCAGCGCGCCACCGCCTTCGCGGGAGAACGCGGCGATGCGCTCGGCGAGCGCGCCCTCGTAGAACGCGCGGGCGCCCTCCTTCGCGAGCGTGCGCAGCGTCTGCGCATGACCGGGCAGGCACACGCGCTCGCCCACCTGCGGTGCGCGGCCGTGCGGCATGAAGGTTTCCGCGAAACCCGGCAGCCCCTTGAGTTCCGGCACGGCGGCCGCCCACTTGTGCGCGACGATCGGCGGTACCGCATAGCCGCGCTCCGCGATCTCGATCGCCGGTTCGAGCAGGTCCGCGAACGGCAGCGAACCGAACTTCGCATGCAGCGCTTCCCAGCCCGCGATCACGCCCGGCACGGTGACGGTATCCCAGCCGCGCGTCGGCTTGTTCGCGAGGCCGTTGCCCGCCTCGCCGTGGCGCTTGCGGAAATAATCGACGTTCCACGCGGCCGGCGCGACGCCCGACGCGTTCAGCCCGGACAACCGCTCGCCGTCCCACACGAGCGCGAACGCGTCGCCGCCGAGCCCGCACGACACGGGCTCGACGACCGTGATCGCGGCTGCCGCGGCCAGCGCCGCGTCGACCGCATTGCCGCCCTTCCACAGCATCCGCAGCCCAGCCTGCGCGGCGAGCGGGTGCGACGTCGACACGACGTTGCGCGCGAACACCGGAATGCGGGTCGTCGGATACGGGTTGTGCCAGTTGAAGCCAGTCATCGGTTCCACCTCGTCGAAAGCTGAATGAACGCGCCGGACGCGCACGCACGTGCGCGGGCAATCCGCCATTGCAGCGCGATCAGCGCAATCGCACAAATTCATTTGTCACATGAATCAATGCAATTTCCGCATGAATGGCAGGCGACCCTGCGGGCCAGGCCGGCCTAACGCCGTTGCCGCCCTTACAATACCCGCTCCGTCTCACGACACGACCATCGAGCCATGACCCGAGATCCCCGCCTCACCCTCAACGCGCGTCAGCAGGAACTGCTCGAATGGGTGCAGCGCGACGGCTTCGTGACCGTCGACGATCTCGCCGCGCACTTCGCGGTGACGCCGCAGACGATCCGCCGCGACGTGAACTGGCTCGCCGACCTGAACCTGCTGCGCCGCTACCACGGCGGCGCCAGCCTGCCGACCAGCTCGGAGAACGTGTCGTACACCGCTCGCCAGCGGATGTTCCACGACGAGAAGCGGCGCATCGCGGCGCTCGCGGCATCGCACATTCCCGACCAGGCATCGCTGTTCATCAACCTCGGCACGACCACCGAGGAAGTCGCCCGCGCGCTGAACCGCCACCACGGGCTGCACGTGATCACGAACAACCTGAACGTCGCGTCGATGATGAGCGGCTATCCCGACTGCGAGGTGCTGATCACGGGCGGCATCGTGCGGCCATGGGACAAGGGGATCGTCGGCGAACTCGCGATCGACTTCATCCGCCAGTTCAAGGTCGACTACGCGATCATCGGCACGTCGGCGATCGAGGCCGACGGCACGCTGCGCGACTTCGACACGCGCGAAGTGCGCGTGGCCGAGGCGATCATGCAGCATGCGCGCACGGTCTATCTCGTCGCCGACCACTCGAAGGTCGGCCGCCCCGCGCTGGTGCGCCAGGGCCATCTGAGCCAGGTGCACGCGCTCTTCACCGACAAGCCGCTGCCGCCCGAGATGGCCGATGCCGTGGCGGCCGCCGGCACCCAGGTGTACGTCGCGGAGTGACGGCGCCGATGCTGCACCGCACCCGAAACTTCAAGTGAAATCAAGAAGTTGGCGTCGCAAGCAAACCGCTTGCGCGCGGTTCGGCTGTCAAAGGGAAAATTAACGGGGCACGATTTGTCGTTGCCTGCGTGCTCGACTAGACTCCAGTTCCCCGGCCCGTTTCGACCGTTCCGCCTGTGCCAGGGCGCGGACGAATGGCATGGCCGGCGCATGCAGCTTTTCCCCCCAAGCCATACCCCGATGGGTATCGCGCGTCGGCTTTTACGCCGGCCGCGCGGGCTGACTGGTCGCCATGGAGAGAACGATGCTGAGTCCGCATGAATTCGCCACGCTATTGCTTGTGAAGGACGCTCCCGATCAAACCCATATGGATCGGGACGAAATCGATGCACTGCTCGAACAGCAGCTCGTTCGCCTGGAAGGGCTCGGATCGGGGCGCAAATACTGCGTGACCGAAACCGGCGACGCCGCGCTGCGATCCATCAAATACCGCTATTCGTAAAACCACACCGTTCCTGACCTGACCGCGCCGCCCGGATTCCGGGCCGCGCGGCCGTTTCCGCTTCTCTCTCCGGCCCGCCGCGGCCTGCTTCAGCCGCCGCGCAGCGTCGGATCGACCGCCGCCCGCCAGCTGATGGCCTGTGCACGCGCCCCGTTGAAATACGCGATCCAGCCGGCACGCGCCGTCGCATCAGGCGCCACATAGTGCGTCGAAAGTTCGTTTACGAACGCACAATAGTTCGCTTCGGTCAGCCCGCGGTATCGTTTCGCCACGTACGCGTCGTACAGCGTCGAGTAGACCGGCTGCGCGTCCGCGCCCCAATCCCGCGCCGTGCCGCCGCATGACGTCTGCAGGTCGACGAACGACGGCGTGCGCCAGTTGCCGACGAGCGGCGGCATGCCGGCACTGCACCCCGCCAGAAGGACGGCGCACACGCCGGCCCACATCCCAATACGCATGATTCACCTCGCGAAACGGTCGATTCCGCCAGTATCGTCCGGGATCGCGCCGCGCGCTACTGGCCCCGCTTTATCGAACTTTACTTTTTCGATTTCGTTCGTTAAATTTCGAATTCGAACATTTCGTGTTCACCCAATTTCAACAGACGATAAGGACAGCAGGTGACCCAACCGAATCGCTACGATCTGCTCGTCGTCGGCGGCGGCATCAACGGCGCGGGCATCGCGCGCGATGCGGCCGGCCGCGGCCTGTCGGTCATGCTCTGCGAGCAGGACGACCTCGCGTCGCACACGTCGTCGTCCAGCACGAAGCTGATTCACGGCGGCCTGCGCTACCTCGAGTACAACGAGTTCGGGCTCGTGCGCAAGGCGCTGCAGGAGCGCGAGACGCTGCTGCGCGCGGCGCCGCACATCATGTGGCCGCTGCGCTTCGTGATGCCGCACATGCCGAACCTGCGTCCGGCCTGGCTGATCCGCATCGGCCTGTTCCTTTACGATCACCTCGCGAAACGCGAACTGCTGCCCGGCTCGCGCGGCATCGACATGCGCCGCCATGCGGCCGGCGCGCCGCTGATCGATTCGATCAAGCGCGGCTTCGTCTATTCGGACGGCTGGGTCGACGACGCGCGCCTCGTCGTGCTGAACGCGATGGACGCGAAGGAGCGCGGCGCCGAGATCCTGACGCGCACGAAGCTGGTATCCGCCGAGCGCCGCGGCGACGAATGGGAAGCGCGGCTGCAGCACGCCGACGGCTCGATCCGCGTCGTGCATGCGCGCGCGATCGCGAACGCGGCCGGCCCGTGGGTCGGCGAAGTGCTGAAAGGCGCGCTCGGCCGCGGCGCGCACCACAGCGTACGGCTCGTGAAGGGCAGCCACATCATCACGCGCCGCCTGTTCGATCACGACCACGCGTACATCTTCCAGAACCCGGACAAGCGGATCATCTTCGCGATTCCGTACGAACACGATTTCACGCTGATCGGCACGACCGACGTCGAATACACGAACGATCCCGCGAAGGTCGCGATCGATCGCGACGAGACGCAGTACCTGTGCGACTCGATCAACCGCTACTTCAAGCGCAAGATCTCGCCGGCCGACGTGCACTGGACCTACTCGGGCGTGCGCCCGCTGCTGGAAGACGAGAACGCCGCGAACGCATCGGCCGTCACGCGCGACTACCGCCTCGAGCTGGACGACGGCGCGGGCGCCCCGCTGCTGTCGGTGTTCGGCGGCAAGATCACGACGTTCCGCAAGCTCGCGGAAGAAGCCGGCGACATGCTGTGCCACGCGCTCGGCAGCGACGCGAAGACCTGGACGGCCGGCGTCGCGCTGCCGGGCGGCGACATCGCGAACGCGAAGTTCGACGCATTCGCCGACACGTTCGCCAAACGCCATGCGTGGCTGCCCGCCGCGCTCGCCCGCCGCTATGCACGCGCATACGGCACGCGCGCGGAGCGCGTGATCGACGGCGCGAAGTCGCTCGCCGATCTCGGCACCGAAATCGCACCGGGCATCCACGACGCCGAACTGCGCTACCTGCGCGACGCCGAATGGGCGACCTGCGCGCAGGACGTGCTGTGGCGCCGCTCGAAGCTCGGCCTGCACGTGACGCCGGGCACGCTCGACGCGGTGACCGCCGCGGTCGATGGGTGGTTTGCCGCCGCGCACGCGCCGCACGCCTGATCCGAATGCAGTTGCAGTTGCCGTACCGACGTTGACTCACCGACGCGCCGCCCCACATGCGGCGCGCATCACAACTAAGCCAAATCCACGGATGGAGATGAGAGACATGCAGGATCAGTACATCCTCGCGCTTGACCAGGGCACCACGAGTTCCCGCGCGATGCTGTTCGATCGCCAGGGCAATATCGTATCGATCGCCCAGAAAGAATTCGAGCAGATCTACCCGCAACCCGGCTGGGTCGAGCACGACCCGCAGGAAATCTGGTCGACGCAAGCCGGCGTCGCCGCGGAAGCCGTCACGCGCACGGGCCTGAACGGCACGTCGATCGCCGCGATCGGCATCACCAACCAGCGTGAAACCACGATCGTCTGGGATCGCGAGACCGGCCAGCCCGTCTACAACGCGATCGTCTGGCAGGATCGCCGCACGGCCGACTTCTGCGATTCGCTGAAAGCACAGGGCCTCGAGGCGAAGGTGCGCGCGAAGACCGGCCTGCCGATCGATTCGTACTTCTCCGGAACCAAGATCCGCTGGATCCTCGACAATGTGCCGGGCGCACGCGAGAAGGCCAAGCAGGGCAAGCTCGCGTTCGGCACCGTCGACAGCTGGCTCGTGTGGAACTTCACGAAGCACGAACTGCACGTGACCGACGTGACGAACGCGTCGCGCACGATGCTGTTCAACATCCACACGCGTGAGTGGGACAACGAACTGCTCGAGCTGCTCGACATCCCGCGCAGCATGCTGCCGGAAGTGAAGGCATCGTCGGAAATCTACGGCCACACGAAGACCACCGTGTTCGCGTCGAAGATCCCGCTCGCGGGCATCGCGGGCGACCAGCAGGCGGCGCTGTTCGGCCAGATGTGCACGCAGTCCGGCATGGTGAAGAACACCTACGGCACCGGCTGCTTCCTGATGATGAACACCGGCGACAAGCCGATCGAATCGAAGAACAACCTCGTCACGACGATCGCCTGGCAGATCGGCGACAACGTGCAGTACGCGCTGGAAGGCAGCATCTTCATCGCGGGCGCGGTGGTGCAGTGGCTGCGCGACGGCGTCGGCATCATCAAGTCGGCCGCTGAAATCGAAGCGCTCGCCGCAAGCGTGCCGCATACCGACGGCGTCTACCTGGTACCCGCGTTCGCCGGCCTCGGCGCACCGCACTGGAACGCGCGGGCGCGCGGCTCGGTGTTCGGCGTCACGCGCGGCACGACCTCCGCGCACCTCGCACGCGCGGCGCTCGATTCGATCGCGTACCAGTCGCTCGACGTGCTGGCCGCGATGGAAGCCGATTCGGGCATCAGCATCGGCGAGCTGCGCGTGGACGGCGGCGCGAGCGCGAACGACCTGCTGATGCAGTTCCAGGCGGACCTGCTCGGCGTCGACGCGGTACGTCCGCAGATCACCGAGACGACCGCGCTCGGCGCGGCCTACCTCGCGGGCCTCGCGATCGGCTACTGGAAGAGCCTCGACGACGTGCGCGACCAGTGGCAGCTCGATCGCCGCTTCTCGCCGTCGATGCCGAAGGAGCAGGTCGAACGCTGCATGTCGGGCTGGCAGCGTGCGGTGCGTGCCGCGAAGGCATGGGCCGACGACGCCCAGTAATCCCAAGAAATCCAGACGAAATACAACAACACCGGCGGACCGCGCAACGCGCGAGTCCGCGATGACATACGAGAGACAATCATGTCACCTTATATTGCAGAGTTCATCGGCACAGCGATCCTCGTGCTGCTCGGCAACGGCGCGGTCGCAAACGTGCTGCTTGCAAAGACCAAGGGCAAAGGCGCGGACCTGATCGTGATCGTGATGGGCTGGGCGATGGCCGTGTTCGTCGCGGTCTACGTGACCGCGTCGTTCAGCGGCGCGCACCTGAACCCGATCGTCACCATCAGTCTCGCGCTCGCGGGCAAGTTCGCGTGGTCGAAAGTCGGCGGCTACATCCTCGCGCAGATGCTCGGCGGGATGGCGGGCGCCTTGCTCGTGTGGCTCGCGTATCGCCAGCACTTCGCGAAGGAAGCCGATGCGGACCTGAAGCTCGCGGTGTTCTGCACGGCGCCCGCGATCCGCAGTGTCACGCACAACGTGCTGACCGAAGCGATCTGCACGTTCGTGCTGATCCTCGGCGTGCTGTACCTTGCATCGCCGCAGGTCGGCCTCGGCGCGCTCGACGCACTGCCCGTCGGCCTGCTCGTGCTTGGCATCGGCATCTCGCTCGGCGGCCCGACCGGCTATGCGATGAGCCCCGCACGCGACCTGTCGCCGCGCATCATGCACGCGCTGCTGCCGATCCCCGGCAAGCGCGACAGCGACTGGCGCTATGCATGGGTGCCCGTCGTCGGCCCGCTGCTGGGCGGCGCCGCGGCGGCCGGCCTGTACCTGCACCTGCACACGACGATCTGATCGTCGTTTGACCGAAGCGCGCGGCATTCATCGCCGCGCGCTTCACGCCCCTTCTCTCGCGGTTCGCCGCATCGTTCCCGCTACCGGTCGCCCGCGGCCGATACCAGCGACTTCAGCTTCACCCCCCTATCCGCAACGGCCGCCGGGCTCACGTCGATCCCCCGCTCGACCAGCATTCTCGCCACGCGCATTTCCTTGACGAACCCCGACGCGCGGCCGAAACCGCTCGCGGCGACGAGCCGCGCACCGGCGTCGAAATGGAAATGGATTTCCGCGTCATCGTCGAGCACGCGCGCGACCGACCGCTCGCCAAGCGCCGGCTCTCCGGCCACCTGCAACTGCGCGTCGTATTGATCCGACCAGAACCACGGCGTCTCGCGATACGGCTCGTCGGCGCCGAGCATGTTGCGCGCGGCGACGCGCGCCTGCGTCTCGGCGCCGTGCCACGTCTCCTGCCGGACCGGCCGCCCTGACAGCACACTCGGAAACACCGCGACGTCGCCGGCCGCGTAGATGCCGTGCGCCGAAGTCTCGAGCCGCGCGTTCACGACGATGCCGCGCTCGACGGCGAGGCCCGCGTCGCGCGCCAGCTCGTCGGCCGGGTCGATGCCGATGCCGGCGACGACCGTGTCGGCGATCAGCATGCCGCCGTCGTCGAGCACGACGGCCAGCGCGCCGCCCGCCGTCCGCTCGATCGCAACCGGCTTCCGGTTCACGCGAATGGCCACGCCCTGCCGTTCGTGAAGTGCGTGCACACGCGCCGCGATCGTCTCCGGCACCGCGCGCCCGAGCAGGCGCGGTGCTGCATCGAGCACCGTCACGCGGCACCCGCGCAGTCGCGCCGATGCCGCGACTTCGAGACCGATGAAGCCGCCGCCGATCAGTACGATCCGCGCATCGGGCACGAGCCGCATGCCGAGCGCCGCCGCGTCGTCGAGCGTGCGCAACGCAAACACGCCGTCGAGCGTCGCGCCCGGAATCGCGAGGCGCCGCGCGCGGCCGCCGGTCGCGAGCAGCAGCGCGTCGTAGCCGAACACGCGAGCGCCCGACACGCGCACTTCGCGTGCGCACGGATCGATACGCTCGACCGTCGCGACAACCGGCTCGATGCGATCGGCCGCCCACGCGTCCGGATCGCGCAACCGGCACTGCGCCGTGCTGCGCTCGCCGGTCAGCACGCCCTTCGACAACGGCGGCCGCTCGTACGGCAGGTGCGCCTCCGCGCCGATCAGCACGATCCGCCCGCCCCAGCCGGACTCGCGCAGCACCTGCGCCGCGCGGCCACCCGCGTGGCCCGCGCCGACGATCGCCATCACCCGGTCGTTCGTCATCGCGTCACACCTCGATCAGGATGCGGCCGTCTTCGATCTTCGCGCGGTACGTGCGCAGCTTCTCGCAGGCGGGTGCGGACAACGGCCGGCCGTCGCGGACGTCGAAGCGCCCGTTGTGCTTCGGGCATTCGATCACGTGGTCGATCACGAGCCCGTCCGCGAGGTGCACGTGCTCGTGCGTGCACAGGCCGTCGCTCGCATAGACTTCGCCGTCGATGCGGTAGATCGCGTACGTGTGCCCGGCATGGTCGAAGCGCGCGACGTCTTCGTCGTCGATGTCGTCGAGCGCGCCGGTGTCGATCCATTGCGTCATGTTGCGTGTCTCCTCGGTTGGAAGGTTCGATGTCGGTCATGCACGCGCGGCATCCGGCACGGGCCGCACGACGTAATGGGAAGGGTCGCGCGTCTGCCGGACCAGCGCCGGCACGATCTCCGCATACGCGGCCAGCGTGCTGCGGTACGGTGGCGGCATGTCGGCCTTCACGGCCTCGTGCAGCTTCGGCAGCGCGTGGAACGGCACCATCGGGAACATGTGGTGCTCGACGTGGAAGTTCATGTTCCAGTACAGGAAGCGGAACACGGGATTCATCATCACGGTCCGGCAGTTGCGCCGGTGATCGAGCACGTTCTCGGGCATGCCCGCGTGCTGCGTGAGACCGAAATACAGGTACAGCCACGCACCGTAGAGACTCGGCAGCCCGATGTAGAGCAGCGGCAGGATCGTGTGCCAGTAGAACGACGCACCCGTCACGAGCGCATAGATCGCGAGATGAATGCGCGACTCGCGCACCACCTTCGGCACTTCCGATTCGGGCACGTAAGTGCGCTCCTCGTCGTCGAGCCGGCCGGTGAACGCGATCGCGATCATCTTGCGCAGTTCGCCTGCCACATGCTTCAGCGCGACGACGTTCAGCGCAAGCGAGAGCCAGTCGGTCGGCTTCGGCGCGGCGATTTCCGGATCGCGCCCGACGACCAGCGTATCGGTGTGATGGCGCGCATGGCTCCAGCGCCATGCCGTCGCGCGGCGGAACACCTGGAACGACGCCACCTGGTACAGCACGTCGTTCATCCAGCGCGTGCGGAATGCGGTGCCGTGCCCGCATTCGTGCCAGCGCGAGTCCGCCGGGCTGCAGTAGAGCGTGCCGTACACGAAGAACGCGGGGATCGCCCACGCCGAATGCGCGCGCCATGCCAGCCACGCGAGCACGCCGCTGATCGCGATCGCCGCGTACCAGATCAACGTGTCGCGGATCGCGCGCGCGTCGCCGCGCTGCATCAGCTGCTTCATCAGCGGCCGCGGCACCGGGCACCGGTACCACTCGGCGTTGACGAGCCCGGCCGCCTGCGCACGCTCGCCGGCGCCGCCGATCATCCGGTATGTCTGACGGCGCGCCACCGTGCGGTCGTGCGCCTGGTCGTCGATATGAACCACGTGCGTCTCCTTGATTCCTTGTCCGTAGGAAGCGCGGCAAGCGCTTCGGCATGGAATCAAAATTAGGCCCGCGGCCGCCCCCGCTCAATCGAAACGTTGACGAAATTTCGCCATCGCTTTAGCGTTCCTCGCATCGCCACGTCTCGATGGCGACACCACGATGGAGACAACCATGGCAGGCGAATCCGGGCCGCGCTGGCGCAAGCGCACCGCGCGCTTCGACGAGATCGCGGCGCTCGCCGGGGTCAGCACGACCACCGTCGACCGCGTGCTGAACGAGCGCGGCAGCGTCTCGGCGCAGGCACGCGAGCGCGTGGTGGCGGCCGCGCGGCAGCTCGGCGTGCCGCGCCAGCTGCCCGACACGCGGCACGGGCTGATCCACGTCGACGTGCTGCTGCCGGATACCGACGCGGCGTTCTTCCGGCGGCTGCAGCTGGCGCTGCAGCGCTCGCTGCAGATGCTCGACCGGCGCGTGGTCGTGCATCGGACGATCCTGCCCGCTGCCGACGACGAGCGGGCCGCCGCACTGATCGAACGGCCCGCCTACCGGCGCGCGGCGCTGATCGTCACGGCGCGCGACACGGCCCGCGTGCGCGACGCGCTGGCCGGCGCGATCGCGCGCGGCGAAACCGTCGTCACGATGGTCACCGACATCGGCGGGATCGACCGCGTGCACTTCGCGGGCATCGACAACTACCGGGCCGGGCGCACGGCCGGCTACTACATCGGCCGCCTCGCGGCACGCCCCGGCCGCGTGCTGCTGCTCGGCGGGCGCATGGGCTACCGCGCGCACGCGGACCGGATGGCCGGCTGCCGCGACCAGCTCGCCGAGGCGTTCGCCGCCGTCCGCTGCGACGACGAGCCGGTCGAGACGCTCGACCAGGACGACCGCTGCTACCGCGCCGTGACGAAGGCGCTGCAGGCGCACGACGACGTGGTCGCGATCTACAACAGCGGCGCCGGTTCGGCCGGCATCGAAGCGGCGCTGCGCAAGGCCGGCGCGGCCGGCAAGGTCGTATGGATCGGCCACGAGATGATCGACCTGCACCGCACCTTCATCGAAGCCGGCGCGATGGACCTCGCGATCGACCAGGATCCGGACGGCCAGGTGATTTCCGCGCTGCAGCACGTGCTGCATGCGTGCGGGATCGTCGACCAGCCGCCGCCGGCCGACCCGGTCGAATTTCGCGTGTTCTGTCCGGCAAACGTACGGACGAGCGCTTACCTGCCGGCCTGAATCCCGCCGTCTGTCACACCGCATGCTCGTCGCAAAAAAATCGACTGCCGCATTGGCGATTTTTCGCCAACGTTTGTCATGCAGCCCGCGCCGCGCATCCGTACATTGGGCAGCCAATCCCATGACAACGGCGGACAGGAGACGATGGCTGAACCGATCCTCATCGGCGTGAATCTCGACGGCGTGCTCGAACACGACGGCCTGCCGTTGCCCGCGCCCGCCGAACGCTTCCGGATGGTCGCGGGCGCCGGTGTATTCGACTACGTCGAAAAGAACCCGGTGCGCGGCGAAGACCTGTCGCCGTATTTCGCGCTGGTCGACCGCCATGCGCTGCCGATTCGCGTGATCGGCGGCATCTGGTGCGCGGGCCGTGACGAAGCGCACGTCGCCGAGATCGTCGACGCGGGCGGGCGCTTCGGCAGCACGGTGCTCAACTGCCAGCTATACGCGCATCACGCAGACGGCCATCCGCTGTCCGACCGCGAGGTCGCCGATTTCTACCTGCGGACCTACGCGCGCGGCGAGCCGGCCGGCTGCCTGCCGAGCCTCGAAGTGCACGTCGACATGTGGAGCGAGGATTTCACGCGCATCGCACGTGTCGCGCGGCTTGTCGAACAGGCCGGCGTGCCGTTCCGGATCACGCTCGATCATTCGCACCTGCTGTTCAAGATCGGCAATCGCGCCGAGCTCGACGCATCGGGCATGCGCGACGCGGCCGACGACGGCCGCCGGGTGCTCGACCCGGCGTCCCCCGACGCCCTCTACGCCGACTGGATCGCGCGCGGCTGGGTCCGGCATGCGCATGCGCGCAGCGTGATGCCGAACAATCCGCACAACCCGTGGATGCGCCGCGCCGACGGCAGGCCCGGGCGCGGCATCCAGTATCCGTTCGTCGCACCCGCGCCGGGCGCCTATCACGGTGCATGGCGCGCGGCGGCACTCGACACGTGGAAAGCCGCGCTTCGGCAGTTGCTGCACGCGCAGGCCCGCGCACAGCCGGTGCACGTCGAACAGATCAGCTGCGAGTTCATCCCGTTTCCCGACTACGGCGGCGGCGCGCGCTATTCGATCTTCGACAACAACGTCGCATGCGCGCAATGGTTGCGCGACACGTGGCATGCCCTCGCCGCGCCGCCGATATCGCGCGCACCCGCACCTGATTCGAACCCAGCCCCCACTCGAGACCCAAGGACAGAACGATGACGCAAGCCTTCCATTTTTCGCTGAACCGGATGAGCGCACCGCGCTTGCCGTTCGACCGCTACGTCGCACTGTGCAAGCGCCTCGGCGTCGACACGATCGAGATCCGCAACGATCTCGATGGCGTCGAGATCGCCGACGGCACGCCGGCCACCGCCGTGCGCGCGACGGCCGAAGCCGGCGGCGTGACGATCCTGACGATCAACGCGCTGCAGCGCTTCGAGCAATGGAGCGCCGAGCGCGCGGACGAGGCGACCGTGCTGGCCGACTACGCGGCGCAATGCGGCGCGCGTGCGCTGGTGCTGTGCCCGACCAACAGCCGTGCCGACACGCGCAGCGCGGACGTGCGCCACGCGGATCTCGTGAAGGCGCTGAAGGCGCTCAAGCCGATCCTCGACGCGCGCGGCCTGCTCGGCTTCATCGAGCCGCTCGGCTTCGAGGAATGCGCGCTGCGCCGCAAGTCGGATGCGGTGAAAGGCATCTACGACGCGGCAGGCGAACAGGTGTTCCGGCTCGTGCACGACACGTTCCACCATCACCTGTCGGGCGAGGACATCTTCTTCCCGAACCTGACGGGCCTCGTGCACATCTCGGGCGTCGAGGAAGACGACCTGCCGGTCGACCGGATGCGCGACGGCCATCGCGTGCTGGTCGGCGGCGCCGACCGGCTCGGCAATATCCGCCAACTGCGCGAACTGCTCGCGCGCGGCTACCGCGGCGCGTTCTCGTTCGAGCCGTTCGCGAACGAGATCGCCGAAGCCGGTGACATCGAGGACCGGCTGCGTGTGAGCATCGACTACGTACGCGGCGAACTGTCGAATCAATGACCACCGCCAAGGTAGGCGGCCAATTCGAGCCGCGTGCCCGCACAAAACTACCCAATCACAGGAGAACGGAATGATCGAATTCGCGTTGTTCGGCGCGGGACGGATCGGCAAGATTCACGCGGCGAATCTCGCGCGCCATCCGGGTGCGAAGCTGAAGTACGTCGTCGACCGGCATGCGCCGTCGGCCGACGCGCTGGCCCATGCGCACGGCGCGCAGGTGGCCGACGTCGAGCGCGCGCTCGGCGATCCGGCCGTCCGCGCCGTGGTGATCGCATCGAGCACCGACACGCACGCGGACCTGATCGTCGCGGCCGCGAACGCTGGCAAGGCCGTGTTCTGCGAGAAGCCCGTCGACCTGACCGTCGAGCGCTCGCGTGTGTGCGCGGACGCCGTCCGGCGCAGCGGCGTGACCTGCATGATCGGCTTCCAGCGCCGCTTCGACCCGACGTTCGCCGCGCTGAAGGCGCGCGTCGAGCGCGGCGAGATCGGTGCGCCGGAAATGCTGGTCGTCACGAGCCGCGACCCGGGCGCGCCGCCCGTCGACTACATCCGCAGCTCGGGCGGCATCTTCAAGGACATGCTGATCCACGATTTCGACGTGTTCCGCTGGATCCTCGGCGACGAAGCGCAGACGCTGCACGCGACCGGCAGTTGCCTGACCGATCCGGCCGTGCACGACGCCGGCGACATCGATTCGACCGCCGTGACGATCCGCACGCGCCGCGGGCTGCTGTGCCAGATCAACACGTCGCGGCGTGCCGCCTACGGCTACGACCAGCGTTTCGAGCTGCTCGGCAGCAGCGGAATGCTGCAGGCCGGCAATGTGCGGCCGACCGAGGTGAGCGCGTGGCTCGCGGGCGGCATCGCGACGGACGTGCCGGAGCCGTTCTTCCTCGAGCGCTACCGGCACGCTTACGCGGCCGAGATCGCGCACTTCGTCGACGCGCTGCGCGACGGCACGCCGGTCCGCACGACGATCGACGACGGGCTCGCCGCGCTCGAACTGGCCGAGGCCGCGATGACGTCGTGGAAAACGGGGCGCGTAATCGACCTGTAGCGCAACCGGTGGCAGGCGGCGGCGAACCGCGCAAGCGGGCCGCCGCCGGATGATCGGCGGCCCGCCCGGTCGATACGCGGCAAGCGTGCGACCGCATCGGGAAAATTTGCCGAAGCGTCGCGCGGCATGCGCGTGAAAGCACGTATGATGGCGAATTGATCTGCGTCGCCGACATCCCGCTTTTTCACCACCATGCTCGATCACCTCATCTGCGACTGCGACGGCGTGCTCGTCGACAGCGAAGTCATCGCCGACCGCGTACTGCTCGACACGCTGTCCACCACGTTCCCGAATCTCGATTTCGAAGCCGCGGCAAAATCGGCGTTCGGCCAGCAGACGTCGCGCTTCCTGGCGGGAATCGAATCCCGCTTCGGGATCGAGATGCCCGCCAACTTCATCGAGACCATCGAGCACAACATCGAGAGCGCGCTGGCGCAATCGCTCGCGCCGATCTCCGGCGTGCGCGACGCGCTGCTGAAGGTGAGCCTGCCCGCGGCCGTCGTGTCGAACAGCCGGCTCGCGCGTGTGCGCAGCTCGCTGAAGCGCGCGGCGCTCACCGAGATCTTCGGCGATCGCGTGTTCAGCTCCGAGCAGGTGGCGCGGCCGAAGCCCTATCCCGACGTCTACCTGCATGCGGCGCACACGCTCGGCGTCGCGCCGGAGCGCTGCATCGTCGTCGAGGACAGCGTGTCGGGGTTGAATGCCGCGCGTGCGGCGGGCATGAAGACGATCGCGTTCGTCGGCGCGAGCCACATCCCCGACAACTACGCGGACGCGCTGCGCGCGATGGGCATCACGCGGATCATGCGCAAGATGGACGAACTGCCGGCGTTCGTCGAAGCCGGCATGCGCGGCGAATTCAAGGACGTGCAGTCCTGACGATCATGCCGGCCCGATCAGGCTGATCGGGCCAATCCGGCGTGCGCCGGTTCACGCACGCCGTGCCACGGGCGCAAATGCGCCCGCCTTCCCTCAGGCCGGTTCGCAGCAGCGCTCGCGCGCGGCGGCCAGCGCCTCGCGGAACTCGACCAGTTCCGCGATCGTCAGCATCGGCAGCCCGTGCTGTTGCGCGAAACGCTCGACATCGTCGCCGCGCGTCATCGTGCCATCCGGATTCATCAGCTCGCACAGCACGCCGGCCGGCTTCAGGCCCGCGAGGATCGACAGGTCGACCGTGCCTTCGGTGTGACCGCGGCGGGCCAGCACACCACCCGGCTGCGCACGCAACGGAAACACGTGGCCGGGGCGCACGATGTCGTGCGGCTTCGCCCCTTCGGCGATGGCCGCGCGGATCGTCGTCACGCGATCGGCCGCCGACACGCCCGTATGCACGCCCTCGCGTGCCTCGATCGAAACGGTGAACGCAGTGCCGTTGCGGCTTTCGTTGGTCTGCACCATCGGCGGCAGCTCGAGCGCGCGCACCGTGTCGTCGGTCAGGCACAGGCACACGATGCCGCTGCATTCGCGGATCAGCAGTGCCATCGTCTCGGGCGTGATGCGCTCGGCGGCAACGATCAGGTCGGCTTCGTTCTCGCGGTCGTGGTCGTCCTGCAGCACGACCGCACGGCCTGCGCGCATCGCTTCGAGCGCGGCGGCGATGCGGGGCGGCACCGGTTCGGAATCCAGCAACGGGAGATCGGCAAAGGCGTCGGCGGGTGCCGACGAAACGGACATCAAGGACATGTGAAACGCTCCTCGCAAATACGATTTGGGCGAAAAACGTTTCAGGGCATTGCAAACAGACAGAACGACAACCCGCTTCGCACGCACGGCGAAGCGGCCCTGACGGACATGACTATCTGCACATCTTCTCTCATCCGGACTATGACCGTCGGCTCTGGCATTCGACCAGATCTGCTGACCCCGCGCGGATGCGCGGGCGCTCGCGGGCTCGCCGGCTTACGCCAGCCTACCGCCGGTGGGGAATTTCGCCCCGCCCTGAAGACGCACTGATTGCCGGATGGGGCAACCCCATCTGCGGCGGGCCAAGCATACAACAGCTGCGCGCGCGGCGCAGCGAACATCACCTAAAACCTTACTGACGACCCCGTCTAACGGCATCGTCCAAACGGCCGACGAATGACCCGCGATCCCGCCCGAACGGCGAGCACGCGACCCGCTTTCGTGCGGCCTGCGCGATCAGCCGGCCGCGTGCGCTGCATGGGCCGTGTGCGCCGCGTCGGGCACGAGCCAGCGCGGCGGCACCTCCGGGCTCACCGTCACGCGGAACGCGCGCGCCTCGCTGTCGCCCGGGTTGCGCAGGCTGTACGGCTGGTCGGCGTCGAACACGATCGCGTCGCCGGTCGCGAGCAACTGGCGGCGGTCATGCACGCTGACTTCGAGCGTGCCCTCGCTGACCACGAGGTTGACCGTCGTGCCGGGCGCGCGGCGCGCGCCGGGCTCCGTATGCAGCGGCGCGATCCGCAGC
This sequence comes from Burkholderia lata, assembly GCF_902499335.1. Classification (GTDB taxonomy): domain Bacteria; phylum Pseudomonadota; class Gammaproteobacteria; order Burkholderiales; family Burkholderiaceae; genus Burkholderia; species Burkholderia lata_B. The sequence continues at coordinate 90,561 of NZ_CABVQK010000013.1, forward strand.
TCGTGGAACTCGGCCGCGGCCGGCTCGCCTTCCGGGTACAGCGCGCGTGCCGAGAAGCGGCCGTTCGAGCTGACGACGCGCGACGCGCGTTCGGCCGCCAGGTGCTCGAAGCCGTTCACCGCATGGCGGCGCAGGAATGCGGCGACCGATACCTTCAACGCCGCGGCGATCTTGCAGAGCACCTTGATCGACGGCACGCTACGCGCCGACTCGATCTGCGCGAGCATCGCGCGCGACACGCCGGACAGCCGCGCGAGCGCATCGAGCGACAGCTGCCGCTCGGCGCGCAATCGCGCGAGGTTCACACCAACGACCTGTTCGAGAACGTCGAGCGACGCGGACGCCCGCGCATCGGCGGCGTTGCCGGACTCGAAGGAAGACACGTCGCGCACGAGCGCCAGGGATGAAGACATAGCATTGCCTCCGGGCCGCTGTGCAGCCCTGCGTATGGGGTAAGCCGGGATCGGAATCGGGTTGCGCCAGCAACGGCGCGTATCGAAACGCTATCACCCGGTCTTGCACCGGCAAACGAAGTTATCTTCACACCGTTATCAGCATCGCGGAGGAATGCGTTTCTCGCGAACCTTTTCCCGCCGTTATCGCGTCGCATGGGCGCCGCTCATTGCGCCTCTCATTGCGCCGCCGGCGCCGCACCGCGTGCCGGCCCGCGCGCGTCGAGCCGCATCGCGAACCACGTGACGACGAGCGCCGCGAACGTCACCGCGACGGCGACCCATGGCAGCGCATCGAGCGCGAGGCCGTGTTCCAGCGCAAGGCCGCCGAGCCACGCGCCGAGCGCATTGCCGACGTTGAACGCGCCGATGTTCAGCGTCGATGCGAGATGCGGCGCGCTCGCGGCCTTTTCGACCACGTGCGCCTGGAGCGGCGGCACCGTCGCGAACGCGGCGATTCCCCATACGAACACGGTGACGGCCGCCGCGACCGGATGGTGGCTCGTCCTGGCGAACACGACCATCACGGCCATCAGCGCGACGAGGATCGCGATCAACGACGGCATCAGCGCACGGTCGGCGAGCTTGCCGCCGAGCGTGTTGCCGATCGTCAGACCCGCGCCGAACAGCACGAGGATCAGCGCGACCGCGCGCGGCGAATAGCCCGACACGGACTGGAGAATCGGCGCGATGTACGTGAACACGACGAACACGCCGCCGAAGCCGAGCACGGTCATCAACAGCGCGAGCCACACCTGCGGCTCCTTCAGCACGCGCACCTCATGGCCGAGGCCGGCCGGCCTGCTGTCGTGGCGGTTCGGCACGAGCGCAGCGACGCCGCCGAGCGCCAGCACGCCGAGTGCGGCGACGATCCAGAACGACGCACGCCAGCCGAGCAACTGCCCGACGAACGTGCCGAACGGCACGCCGAGCACGTTCGACAGCGTAAGCCCCGTGAACATCAGCGCGATCGCGCTCGCGCGCTTGTCGGCCGGCACGAGCGACGCGGCGACCACCGCACCGATACCGAAGAACGACCCGTGCGCGAACGACGTGACGACGCGCGCGACCATCAGCATCGCGTAGCCCGACGCGGTCGCGCACAGCACGTTGCCGACGATGAAGATCGCCATCAGCAACTGCAGCGCGGCCTTGCGCGGCATGCGGCTCGTCAGCACCGCAAGGAGCGGCGCGCCGGCCGCGACACCGAGCGCGTAGCCCGTGACCAGCAGGCCGGCCGACGGCAGCGACACGGCCAGGTCGTGCGCGACTTCGGGCAGCAGGCCCATGATGATGAACTCGGTGGTACCGATGGCGAAGGCGCTGATCGCAAGCGCCAGTAACGGAATGGGCATGACGTTCTCCGGAAGGCGGCGGACGCGGCGCCCGGTCAGTGCCGCACCGCACAAAAGGCAGGATGTGCGCATTGTCCCGAAGATGCCTATATTTGATAATTGGCGTGGCATTTGAACCATTTTCAAATATTTCTGAAAAATCGCATGGATCGACTGGGCGATATCCGGCTGTTCGTCGAAGCAGCCGAACTGGGCAGCCTGTCCGCCGCCGGGCGCAAGCTGAACCTCACGCCGGCCGCCGCGAGTGCACGCCTCGCGAAGCTCGAGGCGGCGGTCGCTACCCGGCTGTTCGACCGTTCGACCCGGCAGTTGCGGCTCACCGACGAGGGCCGCCTGTACCTGAACGGCTGCCGGCAGGCGCTGCAGGCGCTCGACGACGCGAATGCGCTGCTGCAGGCCGGCCGCAACGTCGTCGGCGGCCGGGTGCGGCTGTCGGCGACGTCCGATTTCGGCCGCCGCCGGCTGCTCGACTGGCTCGACGAATTCACCGCGCGCTACCCGGACGTGACGTTCTCGCTGACGGCGTCCGACTCGACGGTGAACCTGTGGCAGGACGAGATCGACCTCGCGATCCGCTTCGCCGCGCCGCCCGACGGCGCGCTGATCGCCCGCCGGCTTGCCGCGGACCGGCGCGTGCCGTGCGCGGCGCCGTCGTTCATCGAACGCCACGGCTTGCCGCGTGATCCGCACGATCTGGCCCGCTTTCCGTGCAACGTGATCACGGTGGCATCCGGGCCGATGAACACGTGGCGCTTCACGCGCGGCGACCGAGGCGACGATATGCAGACCTGCACGGTGCCGCTCGCCACCGCGTTCGAGACCAACGACGGCGGCCTTGCCCGCGAGTGGGCGCTGCGCGGCCGCGGCATCGTGCTGAACTCGATCTGGGATGTTGCCGACGACATCCGCGCCGGGCGGCTCAAGGTCCTGCTGCCCGACTGGCGGCACCAGAGCGCGCCGCTGCACGCGATCTATCCCGGCAAGCGCTACATGGCACCCCGCGTACGCGTGCTGCTCGACTTTCTCGCCGAACGCTTCGCGCGCGAGGAAGCCGCGCACGAAGACCTGCTGAACGCGTGCCGCTGACGGCCGGCACGCCGCCATTCAGGGGTCGGAACGTGGCGGGCTGCGTCGCGCGCCCGCAACCCGCGGCCCGTCCCGGGCGGCATGAAAAGCTATAATGGAAAGCTTTCCCGACGGCTTTTCATGCTGGCTGCGCGCCATCCGCGCGCAGCGCAAGGCCGTCCCGATTCACCCTATAGACGACGCCCCCAGGTCAACCACTGCGAACGGCGAACCCCCATGACCAAGAAAGTTTACGTAAAGACCTTCGGCTGCCAGATGAACGAGTATGACTCGGACAAGATGGTGGACGTGCTGAATGCGGCCGAAGGCCTCGAAAAGACCGATACGCCGGAAGACGCCGACATCATCCTGTTCAACACGTGCTCGGTGCGTGAAAAGGCGCAGGAGAAGGTGTTCTCCGATCTCGGCCGCGCGCGCGCGCTGAAGGAAGCGAAGCCCGGCCTGCTGATCGGCGTCGGCGGCTGCGTCGCGAGCCAGGAAGGCGCATCGATCGTGTCGCGCGCGCCGTACGTCGACCTCGTGTTCGGCCCGCAAACCCTGCACCGCCTGCCGCAGATGATCGACGCGCGCCGCGAGAGCGGCCGTGCGCAGGTCGACATCTCGTTCCCCGAGATCGAGAAGTTCGACCACCTGCCGCCCGCGCGCGTCGAGGGCCCGAGCGCGTTCGTGTCGATCATGGAAGGCTGCTCGAAGTACTGCAGCTACTGCGTGGTGCCGTACACGCGCGGCGATGAAGTGTCGCGCCCGCTCGACGACGTGCTGACCGAAGTGGCCGGCCTCGCCGACCAGGGCGTGCGCGAAGTCACGCTGCTCGGCCAGAACGTGAACGCCTATCGTGGCGCGCTGGCGGCCGGCTCGGCGGAAATCGCCGATTTCGCGACGCTGATCGAATATGTCGCCGATATCCCCGGCATCGAGCGGATCCGCTACACCACTTCGCACCCGAAGGAATTCACGCAGCGCCTGATCGACACCTACGCGAAGGTGCCGAAGCTCGTGAGCCACCTGCACCTGCCCGTCCAGCACGGTTCCGACCGCATCCTGATGGCGATGAAGCGCGGCTACACGGTGCTCGAATACAAGTCGGTGATCCGCAAGCTGCGCGCGATCCGCCCGGACCTGTCGCTGTCGACCGACATGATCGTCGGCTTCCCCGGCGAGACCGAGGACGATTTCGACAAGATGATGGCGCTCGTGCACGAGATGAGCTACGACACCAGCTTCTCGTTCATCTACAGCCCGCGCCCCGGCACGCCGGCCGCGAACCTGCACGACGACACGCCGCGCGAAGTGAAGCTCAAACGCCTGCAACATCTGCAGGCGACCATCGAGGAAAACGTCGCGCGCATCAGCCAGTCGATGGTCGGGAAGGTCGAGCGGATCCTCGTCGAGGGCCCGTCGCGCAAGGACCCGAACGAACTCGCGGGCCGCACCGAGAACAACCGGGTCGTGAATTTCCCGGCGCCGCTCGCGTCGCACCCGCGCCTGATCGGCCAGATGATCGACGTGAAGATCAACCACGCGTACCCGCATTCGCTGCGCGGCGAGCTCGTGCTCGTCAGCGACGACGCGAGCGCGGCCACCCATTGACCGACTGACGCTCAACAGGAACCCGACGCCACTTTGAAGCCGACCCAAGCACTGGAATTCGTCGCGCCGCGCGACGACAATGCGCGCCTTGCCAACCTCTGCGGCCCGCTCGACGAGAACCTGCGGCAGATCGAGCAGGCGCTCGACGTCACGCTGTCGCGACGCGGCCACCGGATCGCGATCCGCGGGCGCGGCGCCAAGCTCGCGCTCGCCGCACTCGAGAACTTCTACAACCGCGCGCGCGATGCGCTGTCGGTCGACGACATCCAGCTCGCGCTGGTCGAAGTGCGCCACACGTCCGGCAACGGCCGTCAGGACACGCTCGACGTGCGCTTTCGCGGCGATCCCGACCATCCGTTCGACGAGCCTGTCGTGCAGCTGGACGCCAGCGAGCCGGAAGAGGAGCCCGGACCGAAGCTCTACACGCGGCGCGCCGACCTGCGCGGCCGCACGCCGGCGCAGCGCGAATACCTGAAGCAGATCCTGTCGCACGACGTGACGCTCGGCATCGGGCCGGCCGGCACCGGCAAGACCTACCTCGCGGTCGCGTGCGCGGTCGACGCGCTCGAGCGCGACCAGGTCAAGCGGATCGTGCTGACGCGCCCGGCCGTCGAGGCCGGCGAGCGGCTCGGCTTCCTGCCGGGCGATCTCGCGCAGAAGGTCGACCCGTACCTGCGTCCGTTGTACGACGCGCTGTACGACCTGCTCGGCTTCGACAAGACGGCGAAGATGTTCGAGCGCCAGATGATCGAGATCGCGCCGCTCGCGTACATGCGCGGCCGCACGCTGAACCACGCGTTCATCATCCTCGACGAGGCGCAGAACACGACGCCCGAGCAGATGAAGATGTTCCTCACGCGGATCGGCTTCGGCTCGAAGGCAGTCGTGACCGGCGACACGAGCCAGGTCGACCTGCCGCGCGGACACAAGAGCGGCCTCGTCGAGGCGCAGCAGGTGCTCGGCGGCGTGCGCGGCATCGCGCTCACGCGCTTCACGAGCGCGGACGTCGTGCGCCATCCGCTCGTCGCGCGCATCGTCGAGGCGTACGACGAATTCCACGCGCAGCACCAGGACGGCTGACCGGCCGGCGGCACTTGCACGCCGCCCCGGCCCGACAGCCCGGCCCGGCCCGCCAGACGGCGCGCCGGGCTTTTTTTCGCCTGCGTGAATTCGGGTGCGATCGGCCGTTTGGTGTATCCTCAACGCGTCCTAATCGCCGCACGCGTCATGAAATCCTCCCGTTCCCGCAAGTCCGGGCGCGCCCAGTCCGCCGCGCCCGCCTCCCCCCGCCTGTCGCTGTTCGATGCGAAGGGCAAGGCCCGGACCGTCAACGCGCAAGGGCTGCGAATCGACTTCCCGGACGGCCGCAGCCTGATGTTCGACCTGTCGGGCAGTTCCGGGGAAGCCGCCGTCGCGATCGTCGCGCAACACAACGATCCGGCCATGCGCGCGAAGCTCGCGCTGCAGCCCGAGCACTACGACAGCGTGACGCTGCACGTGGGTGCCGAGCCCGCGCCGCGTGAAGACGAAACCGAAGACGCGCTGCGCGAGCCGGAGCTCGACCTGTCCGTGCAGTACGGCGACGAGATCACGAGCGACGTGCGCAAGACGTTGCCCAAGCGCAAGCTGATCGCCGAATGGATCGAGCCGGCGCTGTTCGCCAGCGCGCAGCTCACGGTGCGCTTCGTCGGCGAAGACGAAGGCCGCACGCTGAACGCCGGCTACCGTCACAAGGACTACCCGACCAACGTGCTGACCTTCGCGTACGACGCGGCGCCCGACGGCACCGTGATCGGCGACCTCGTGCTGTGCTGCCCGGTCGTCGAGAAGGAAGCGCACGATCAGGGCAAGCCGCTCACGGCCCACTACGCGCACCTGCTGGTGCACGGCGCGCTGCACGCGCAGGGCTACGACCACGAGACGAGCGACGAGGACGCGGCCGAAATGGAAGCGCTCGAAGTCGACATCCTCGCGAAGCTGGGCTTCCCGAACCCGTACCAGTAAGCCGTCCGCACGATGCGCAACGCCGCGACGCTCCCGCCCGCCTACCCGCCGTCGATCGGCGACGGGCGCCTGCTGACGGAAGACGAGCTCGCGGCCTCGCTCGCGCACACGATGCGCGACTGGGACGGCCAGCAGGATCTCTGGCTGTTCGGCTATGGCTCGCTGATCTGGAACCCGGGGTTGCCGACCGTCGCCGCCGTGCGCGGCAAGGTGCACGGCTATCATCGCGGGCTCTACCTGTGGTCGCGCGTGAACCGCGGCACGCCCGAACGCCCGGGCCTCGTGCTTGCGCTCGATCGCGGCGGCTCGTGCTCCGGCATCGCGTTCCGGCTCGCCGGCCCGACCGCGCAGCCGCACCTCGAAACGTTGTGGAAGCGCGAGATGCCGATGGGTTCGTACCGGCCCGCATGGCTGCCGTGCTCACTGGAAAACGGCGAACGCGTGAACGCGCTCGCGTTCGTGATGCGCCGCGACGCGCCGACCTACACGGGCAAGCTGACCGATCCCGTCGTGAAGGAAGTGTTCGGCTGCGCGGCCGGCCGCTACGGCACGACGCTCGACTACGTGAGCCGCACGGTCGACGCGCTGCGTGCGAGCGGCATCCCCGATCGTGCGCTCGAAGGGTTGCTCGCGCGATGCCGGTGACGCGGCACGACGCACGGTTTGCCGCCACGCGATGCCGCGCCGCATACGCATTCGAACGAGGGTACGATCGATGAAACCGTCACACTGGTCGCGTTGCAGGATTGCCGCGCTGATCGTCGCCGCGAGCGTCGCGCTGTCCGGCTGCGGAATACTCGGCTGCGGCGGCGCCGCGACCAACGGCGCGGCCGGCGGCGGCTGCTCGGCCGGCATGCGGTTCTGAACCGCGGCGCGGCGATGCCCGCGTGCGGTGCGGCAGAATGCCGCCGCTGGCCGCTTCGGCCGGGCATTTTCCCGCGTCCCGGTTCCCCGCCCCTTCCACACCCGTTTTTTGCCGCCGCTGCCCCGCTACCCCTTTCTGAGATAGGATGGACACGAGGACGATGTCGCGCCCGGCGCGGCCGTCCGTGAGCGGGGTCCGCGCGAGCAGCCCACCCTGGCCGTGCGGCCGGTGTGACACGGTCGCGTCGTGCCCTTGGTGTATCCTTGCCTACTCCGTGACAGCGCGCTCCGGCATGACCCGGGCGCACCACCATGAACGATTCGTATCCCAGTCGTAAGCCAACCGACAAACCGCAAGAAAAGCGCTCGCTGCTCGAGCGCCTGACCGACTTCATCTCGCCCGAGCCCGAATCCCGCGGCGAGTTGCTGGAAATCCTCCAGGATGCCCACGAGCGCAACCTGATCGACGCCGATTCGCTGTCGATGATCGAAGGCGTGTTCCAGGTTTCCGACCTGTGCGCGCGCGACATCATGGTGCCGCGCGCCCAGATGGACGCGATCAACATCGCCGACAAGCCTGAAGATTTCATCCCGTTCGTCCTCGAGAAGGCGCACTCGCGCTACCCCGTGTACGAGGAGAACCGCGACAACGTCATCGGCGTGCTGCTCGCGAAGGATCTGCTGCGTTTCTATGCCGAAGAGGAATTCGACGTGCGCGGGATGCTGCGCCCGGCCGTGTTCATTCCCGAATCGAAGCGCCTGAACGTGCTGCTGCACGACTTCCGCGTGAACCGCAACCACCTCGCGATCGTCGTCGACGAATACGGCGGTGTCGCGGGCCTGATCACGATCGAGGACGTGCTCGAGCAGATCGTCGGCGACATCGAGGACGAATACGACTTCGACGAGGAAGCCGGCAACATCATCTCGGGGCCTGACGGCCGCTACCGCGTGCGCGCGCTCACCGAGATCGAACAGTTCAACGAGACGTTCGGCACCGATTTCCCCGACGACGAAGTCGACACGATCGGCGGGCTGATCACGCATCATTTCGGCCGCGTCCCGCATCGCGGCGAAAAGCTGCAGCTCGACAACCTCGTATTCGAGATCCAGCGCGGCGATGCGCGCCAGGTCCACGTACTGCTGGTGCGCCGCAACCCGCTCGCCAGCCGTCGCGCCGAAGCCTCGCACGAGGACTGACCGTCGCGCGCCAGCCGCGCGTTCCACAACCGCTCGCCCACTTCCGCTTCACATGGACGATCCGATCCTGTCCCGCCCGGCTGGCGGCCTTCTCGCGCCGACACCCGGCCGCGCGCTGCCGCGCTGGCACTACCCGGCCGCGCTGCTCGCCGGCGCAGCCAATACGCTCAGCTTCGCCCCGACGCCGCATGGCGGCTGGCTGCAACTCGTCGTATTCGTCTGGTTTTTCGCGCAGCTCACGCGCACCGCGAGCTGGCGCAGCGCCGCGCTCACCGGCGGCGCGTTCGGCTTCGGCAACTTCATCAGCGGCATCTGGTGGCTCTATATCAGCATGCACGTGTACGGCGAGATGGCCGCGCCGCTCGCGGGCGGCGCGCTCGTGCTGTTCTCGCTGTACCTGTCGCTGTACCCGGCGTTCTCCGCCGGGCTGTGGTCGTTCTGCGCGGGCCATGCGTGGCATCGCCGCACGCCCGACCCGCGCCCGTTCTCGCCGACCTGGCACGGTGCATTCGCGTTCGCGAGCGCCTGGGCACTCGGCGAATGGCTGCGCGGCACCGTCCTCACCGGCTTCCCGTGGCTCGCCAGCGGCTATCCGCAGGTCGACGGCCCGTTCGCGGGCTTCGCGCCGGTCGCCGGCGTGTACGGGATCGCGTGGGTGCTCGCGCTGTTCGCCGCGCTCGTCGTGCAGGCGCTCGCCGCCGCCCGGCCGTCGCCGCTTGCCGAACCCCTCGCCGGCAATGCGCGCGTACGCATCGCCGCGCCGGCCGGCATCGCGGTCGCGCTGATCGCGGCTGGCCTCGGGTTGTCGCAGGTCACGTGGACCGTGCCCGCGAACAAGCCGCTCACCGTGCGGCTGCTGCAGGGCAACGTGAAGCAGGACATCAAGTTCGAGGAAGCGGGCATCGACGCGGCGATCAAGATGTACACGCAGATGATCATCGAGAAGCCGGCCGACCTGATCGTCACGCCCGAAACCGCGATCGCGGTGATGATCCAGGAGCTGCCCGAGCCGTTCGCCGTCGCGATCCGCAAGTTCAGCGACACGACGGGCTCGGCCGTGCTGTTCGGCGCGGTCGGCGCGTCAGTGACCGAGGACGGCCACTACGTCGACTATACGAACAGCCTGTACGGCGTGACGCCGAATTCGCGCGACATCTATCACTACGACAAGCACCACCTCGTGCCCTTCGGCGAATTCATCCCGTGGGGCTTCCGGTGGTTCGTCGACCTGATGAAGATGCCGCTCGGCGACTTCGCGCGCGGCGCGCCCGTGCAGAAGCCGTTCCTCGTGCACAACCAGCCCGTGATGGCCGACATCTGCTACGAGGACTTGTTCGGCGAGGAAATCGCCGCGACGATCCGCGACAATCCGCAGCCGCCGGGCGTGCTCGTCAACGTGACGAACCTCGCGTGGTTCGGCGACACGATCGCGCTCGACCAGCACCTGCAGATCGCGCGGATGCGCTCGCTCGAGACGGGCCGGCCGATGCTGCGCTCGACCAACACCGGGATGACGGCCGCGATCGATGCGCATGGCCGCGTGCTCGGCCAGTTGAAGCCGTTCACGATCGGCTCGCTCGACGTGCGGATCGAAGGCACGAGCGGCTTCACGCCCTACGTGACGAGCGGCAACAACATCGTTCTTGCGGTGTCGCTCGTGCTGCTCGCGTTCGGCTTCACGTTCGGCCCCGGGCTGCGCCGGCGCAACGGCAAGAAGAACGGCGACGACCAGCCGGAATGATGCAACGGGCGGCCGCTGCGCAGCGCGTGGCGGCCGCCGCCAAATGCAGCATGCAGCAGCGGCCCGTGGCCGCGAACCGGCCGGCCGCTCAGGCCTGCCGGGCCGACTCCGCCGATTGTGCCGATTGACCCGGCTGCGCGGCCAGGCGCCGCAGGTCGCGGCTCACGTCCTCCATCACCGGCGCCCACGCGCCGAACACCGGTTGCCGGTACAGCGTCGCGGTCGGGTACCACGGGCTGTCGTTGCGTTCGAGCAGCCACGGCCAGTGCGGATTCACGTCGAGCAGCACCCAGGTGCGCGCGCCGAGCGCGCCCGCCAGGTGCGCGACCGACGTACATACGGTGATCACGAGATCCAGCGCGCCGATGAACGCGGCCGTATCGTCGAAGCTCGTCAGTTCCGCCGTGAAATCCTCGATCGCGAAGCCGGTCGCGCGCGCCGCCGCGACATCCGCCTGCGCACCCGGTTGCAACGAATAGAACGCGACGCCTTCGATTCCGCGGAACGCGTCGGCATAGCGCTCGAGCCCGACGCGCCGGAACGGATTGCGCTGGTGCCCCGCGCTGCCGGTCCACACGAGCCCGACCTTCAGCCGGCGGTCGCCCGCGAACCGCGCGCGCCACGCATCGCACGCATGCGGATCGGCCTGCAGATACGGCACCGACGACGCGAGCGTCGACGTCTCCATGCCGAGCATCAGCGGCAGGCCGATCAGCGGCACTTCGTAATCGAAGGCGGGCAGCAATTCGACGCTGCCGCCCGCGCTGAACGCATCCGCATGCGCGCCGAGGCTGCGCTGCATCAGCGCACCCACCAGCGGGAACGTATTCCAGATGAGCCGGCCGCCCTCGCGATGCACGCGCTCGGCGAGCGGCGCGACGAAGCGGCAGAACTGCAGCACGTCGCCGAGCCCTTGCTCGCCCCACACGAGCAGCGTCTTGCCGGCGAGCGGCTCGCCCTGCCAGCGCGGGCCCGGCAGCACCGGCCGGCGGCCGCGCAACTCGCCCGCGCCGTCCCAGCGCGCCTCGTGGCCGCGCCAGCCGGCCGCGTAGTTGCCGCGCACGAGCTGGATGATCGCCAGGTTGAAACGGAACGACGCGTCGTGGGGCGCCAGCTCGCACGCGCGCGCCGCGTAGCGCTCGGCTTCGTCCCAGCGCTGCGCCTCCTTCATCGCCATCGCGACGTTGTTCATCGCGAGCGCGTTGTCGGGCGCGAGCTCGACGAGCCGCGCCGCGCACGCGAGCGCGGCATCCAGGTCGTGCGTCGCGATCCGCGCGACGACGAGGTTGATCCACGCCTGCACGTCACGCGGATCGCTGTGCACGGCCGCGTCCAGCAGCGCGATTTCCTCCGCGCGATCGCTGCCCGACAGCCGCAGCGCGATCGCGAGGTTGTTGCGCAGCGATGGCCGATCGGCATCGAGCGCCAGCGCCGCGCGATACGGCGCCACGGCATCCGCGTGACGGCCGGCCATCTGCAGCGCGTAGCCGTGATTGAAGTACGCGGTCGCGCCCGGCTGCACGCGCGCCGCGCATTCGGCGAGCGCGACCGCATCGGCCGTGCGCTGCCGCGACACGAGCGCGCCGGTGAGCTGCGCGAGCGCATCGGCGTCGACCGCATGCAGGTGCGCGGCGGCGGCGAGCCACAGATCGTGCGCGGCGCGCTCGCCGCTCGCCTGCGCATCGGCGGCCCGCCCGAGCAGCGCGAGGAAGGGCGGAAGCAGCGGAATGAGGATGTCGTTCGGATCGTCCATGCGGTCGGGATCGGCAAGCGGTGGCGCGGCACACGTCGCGCGCACCGCAATACGCGCATCTTAACGCTCGCGCGAAGCCGCGCGGCACCCGCGTCGCGACCGGCCGCGCGCGGCCGCCCGGCGCGCGCCGGTCACGCCTGCGCAGGCCGCCCGAACGGGGCCGACGGTGCACCCGCCCGCGTTCCGGCCGCATCCGCTCGCCGATCCGGTAAAATTACGCGTTTCAGCACACTAACAAGCCGCGCCGCCGCGCGAGCCGACCCTCCGGGCCCCGCCCGGAGCGCCGCCCGCAACGGAGCGCCAGCGCCACGAAGGCTCTTCATGCTTACGTTTCAGCAAATCATCCTGACGCTGCAGTCCTACTGGGACAAGCAGGGTTGCGCCCTGCTCCAGCCCATCGACATGGAAGTCGGCGCAGGCACGTCGCACGTCCACACGTTCCTGCGCGCGGTCGGCCCCGAGCCGTGGCGCGCCGCGTACGTGCAGCCGTCGCGCCGCCCGAAGGACGGCCGCTACGGCGAGAACCCGAACCGCCTGCAGCACTACTACCAGTACCAGGTCGTGCTCAAGCCGGCGCCGGAAAACATCCTCGACCTGTACCTCGGCTCGCTCGAGGCGCTCGGCTTCGACCTGCAGCAGAACGACGTGCGCTTCGTCGAGGACGACTGGGAAAACCCGACGCTCGGCGCGTGGGGCCTCGGCTGGGAAGTGTGGCTGAACGGGATGGAAGTCACGCAGTTCACGTATTTCCAGCAGGTCGGCGGCCTCGACTGCAAGCCGGTGCTCGGCGAGATCACCTACGGCCTCGAGCGCCTCGCGATGTACCTGCAGAAGGTCGAGAACGTGTACGACCTCGTGTGGACCGAGTGGGAAGAGCAAGGCCCGAACGGCCCCGAGCTGCGCCGCCTGTCGTACGGCGACGTCTACCACCAGAACGAGGTCGAGCAGTCGACCTACAACTTCGAGCACGCGAACGTCGACCTGCTGTTCACGTTCTTCAACAGCTACGAAGCGGAAGCGAAGAAGATGATCGACGCGCAGCTCGCGCTGCCCGCGTACGAGCTCGTGCTGAAGGCCGGCCACACGTTCAATCTGCTCGATGCCCGCGGCGCGATCTCGGTCACCGAGCGCGCGGCATACATCGGCCGCATCCGCGCGCTGTCGCGTCTCGTCGCGCAGGCTTACTACGACTCGCGCGAGAAGCTCGGCTTCCCGATGCTCGGCAACCCGCCGGGCGTGCCGGGCCTCACCACCGACGCCCAGGACGCCGCACAACCGGCATGGGCGCCGCCGCTCAAGGTCGAACGCAAGATCGATCAGGACTGACGAGACGAGATTCATTCCAATCATGACGCACAATCATCCCGCCCCCCTGCTCGTCGAACTGCTGACCGAAGAGCTGCCGCCGAAGGCCCTCGCGCGCCTCGGCGACGCATTCGCCGAAGGTCTTGCGCAACGCCTCGCGGCGCGCGACCTCGTCGAAGGCGAACTCGTGTTCGAACGCTACGCTACGCCGCGCCGCCTCGCCGTCGTCGTGCAGAACGTGCGCGCCGTCGCACCTGAAAAGCAGGTCCGCGAAAAGGTCCTGCCCGTGTCGGTCGCGCTCGATGCCGAAGGCAAGCCGACCGCCCCGCTCGCGAAGAAGCTCGCGGCGCTCGGCCACCCGAACCTGTCGATCGCCGATCTCGAGCGTGCACAGGACGGCAAGGCCGAAGCGTTCTTCCTCAACTATTCGGCAGCCGGCGCGACGCTCGCCGACGGCCTGCAGGCCGCGCTCGACGAAACGCTCGAGAAGCTGCCGATCCCGAAGGTGATGACCTACCAGCGCCCGGACGGCTCCGACGTGAAGTTCGTGCGCCCGGTGCATCGCCTGACCGTGCTGCATGACGATCGCATCGTGCCCGTCACCGCATTCGGCGTCGACGCCGGCGACACGACGCTCGGCCACCGCTTCCTGTCCGACGGACTCGTCGCGATCCAGCATGCGCGCACCTACGCCGACACGCTGCGCGACAAGGGCCGCGTGATCGCGCACTTCGTCGATCGCCGCGAAACGATCCGCACGCAGCTGAACGAACATGCGAACGGCGATACCGTCGTGATGCCCGAGTCGCTGCTCGACGAAGTGACGTCGCTGGTCGAATGGCCGGTCGTCTACCCGTGCCGCTTCGAGGACGAATTCCTGCAGGTACCGCAGGAATGCCTGATCCTCACGATGCAGACGAACCAGAAATACTTCGCGCTGACCGACATCGGCGGCAAGCTGCGCTCGCGCTTCCTGATCGTGTCGAACATCGAGACGAAGACACCGGCCGAGATCGTCGAAGGCAACGAGCGCGTCGTGCGCCCGCGCCTCGCCGATGCGAAGTTCTTCTTCGAGCAGGACAAGAAGAAGCCGCTCGCCGACCGCGTGCCGCAGCTCGCGAACGTCGTGTATCACAACAAGCTCGGTTCGGCGCTCGCGCGCGTCGAGCGCCTCGAGGCGCTGGCCGGCGAGATCGCACCCGCGATCGGCGCCGACGCCACGCTTGCGAAGCGCGCCGCGCGTCTCGCGAAGGCCGACCTGCTGACCGACATGGTCGGCGAGTTCCCGGAACTGCAGGGCACGATGGGCACGTACTACGCGCGCCACGACGGCGAAGCCGACGACGTTGCGCTCGCGTGCGCCGAGCACTACCAGCCGCGCTTCTCCGGCGATGCACTGCCGACCACGCCCGTGTCGACCGCCGTCGCGCTGGCCGACAAACTCGAGACGATCGTCGGCATCTGGGGCATCGGCCTCGCGCCGACCGGCGAGAAGGATCCGTTCGCGCTGCGCCGCCACGCGCTCGGCGTGCTGCGCCTGCTGCTCGAAAAGCAGCTGCCGCTCGATCTCGTGTCGCTGCTGCGCACGGCCCATGCACGCTTCGAGGGCGTGCCGGGTGTCGCCGAGTCGACCGATGCGATCTTCGCGTTCTTCATGGATCGCCTGCGCGGCCTGCTGCGCGAGCGCGGCTATTCGGCCGGTGAAATCGACGCAGTGCTGAGCCTGAACCCGACGCGCGTCGACGATCTCGTCGCACGCCTCGACGCGGTGCGCGAATTCACGCGCCTCGCGGAAGCCGAAGCGCTCGCGGCCGCGAACAAGCGGATCTCGAACATCCTGAAGAAGTCGGAAGGCGGCGCGAACGGCACGGTGCAGCCGGCGCTGCTCGTCGAAGCCGCCGAGAAGGCGCTGCACGAACAGCTCGCAGCCGTGACGCCGCACGTGCAGTCGCAGCTCGAGGCGCGTGCGTACACGGGCGCGCTGTCGGCGCTCGCCGCGCTGCGCGCACCGGTCGACACGTTCTTCAACGACGTGATGGTCAACGCGGAAGATCCGGCACTGCGCGCGAACCGTCTCGCACTGCTGTCCGCGCTGCACCAGCAGATGAACTGCGTCGCCGACATCTCGAAGCTCGCCGCATAAGGGCCGCACGATGCCGACCAGCCCCAACCGAAAGCTCGTCGTCCTCGACCGGGACGGCGTGATCAACGTCGATTCGGATGCGTTCATCAAGACGCCCGACGAATGGATCGCGCTGCCCGGCGCCCTCGAGGCGATCGCCCGGCTCAACCACGCGGGTTATCGCGTGGTCGTCGCGACCAACCAGTCCGGCATCGGTCGCGGGCTGTTCGACATGGCCACGCTCAACGAGATGCATCTGAAGATGCATCGGGCGGCGGCCGCGGTCGGCGCACGTATCGACGCGGTGTTCTTCTGCCCGCACACGGCCGAGGATCACTGCGACTGCCGCAAGCCGAAACCCGGCATGATGCAGATGATCGCCGAGCGCTTCGAGATCGATCCCGATCACACGCCGGTCGTCGGCGATTCGCTGCGCGACCTGCAGGCCGGCGTCGCGGTCGGCTTCCGGCCGCACCTCGTGCTCACCGGCAAGGGCAAGAAGACGCTCGCCGCCGGCAACCTGCCGCCCGGCACGAAGGTTCACGACGACCTGCGCGCGTTTGCGCTCGATTTCCTTTCACACGAACACGAGTGATGCAGCCGCCGCGCGCATCCTCCCTAACGCCAGACTTACGCCGATGCGCTTCGTCCGCTCCCTGCTGCTGCTGATCTACTTCATCCTGTACACGGTGCCGTACGCCACCGCGTGCTTCATCGCCTTTCCGTTCATGCGCCCCGACGCGCGCTACTGGATGGCGGCCGGCTGGTGCAAGTCGACGCTGTGGGTCGTGCGCTGGCTGAACGGCATCCGCTACCGGATCGAAGGGTTCGAGAACCTGCCCGACGGCCCGGCCGTGCTGCTGTCGAAGCACCAGTCCGCATGGGAGACGCTCGCGTTTCCGGCGCTGATGCCGAAGCCGCTCTGCTACGTGTTCAAGCGCGAGCTGCTGTACGTGCCGTTCTTCGGCTGGGCGCTCGGGTTGCTGCACATGGTCAACATCAACCGCAAGGAAGGCAAGAATGCATTCGTGTCGGTGATCCGCCAGGGCAAGAAGCGCCTGTCGGAAGGCGCATGGATGATCATGTTCCCGGAAGGCACGCGCACGCCGGTCGGCAAGCAGGGCAAGTACAAGACGGGCGGCGCGCGCTTCGCGATCGAAACCGGCGCACCCGTCGTGCCGATCGCGCACAATGCAGGTCGGGTGTGGCCGCGCAATTCGTTCACGAAATTCCCGGGCGTCGTCACCGTGTCGATCGGCAAGCCGATTCCCAGCGAGGGGCTGACGCCCGATGCATTGAACTCGCAGGTCGAAGCATGGATCGAAGCGGAAATGCGCCGGATCGATCCGGATTCGTATCGCCAGGCGGGCAATGCCGGCACGCGCGATGCCGCGCGTGTCTGACGCCCCCAGGTTGCAGCCGTTGCGTACGACAAAAAGAAGCGAACTGATGAAACAGCGTCCGCGGCCACGGCCTGCCGTCGTGGCCCTCGATCATCGCCAGATGGACCTGCCGCTCTTCGACGGGCCGGCCGCCGCACCGTCGGCGCCCGCCACGCCGCCGGCGCCGCCCGAAGCGGCCCCCGCCGCGCCCCTCGATCCGGGCCCGGCGCCCGATCGCTCGCGCGTGCGTACGTTCGCACTCGACAGCCGCGTGCTCGAATACCGCCTGAAGCGCTCCGCGCGCCGCACGATCGGCTTCACGATCGACGGCAGCGGGCTGTCGATCACCGCGCCGCGCTGGGTCACGCTCGCCGACATCGAAGCCGCGATCTCCGAGAAACAACGCTGGATCTTCGCGAAGCTCGCGGAGTGGAAGACGCGCACCGAGCAGCGCGCGCTTCCGCAGATCGACTGGCGCGACGGCGCGCAGCTTCCGTATCTCGGCAAGACGGTGACGATCGCGCTCGGCGCGGGCGCCGTCGCGTTCGATGCCGATGCGCTGCGGCTCTCGCTGCCGCTGCCCGTGCAGGCCGACATGCAGCAGATCAAGGATCGCGTGCAGGGCTGGCTACAGGGCGAAGCGAAGCGGATCTTCGGTGAACGCCTCGCGGTCTATGCGGAGAAGCTCGGCGTCACGTATTCGATGTACGCGTTGTCGTCGGCCGCGACGCGCTGGGGCAGCTGCTCGAGCGACGGGAAGATCCGGCTGAACTGGCGGCTGATCCATTTCCCGATGTCGATCGTCGACTACGTCGTCGCGCACGAGCTGTCGCACCTGCGCGAAATGAATCACAGCCCGGCCTTCTGGCAAACCGTCGAATCGATCTTCCCCGAGTTCCGCGAAGCGCGGCACACGCTCAAGCATCACCCGCCCGAGTTGCTGCCGTCGCTTTGACGCGCACGGCTTCGCCGCCAACGAAAAAGGGCGATGCGGGTCACCCCGCATCGCCCTTTTTTGCTGCCGCGGCGCACATCGCACGCCGCGGCCCGGCTCATCCGGCGCTCAGTGCGCCTTTTTCTGGATGAACTCGATCTTGTAGCCGTCCGGATCCTCGACGAACGCGATCACGGTCGTACCGTGCTTCATCGGGCCCGCTTCGCGCGTGACCTTGCCGCCTTGCGCCTTGATCCTGTCGCACGCCGCGTACGCGTCGTCGACTTCCAGCGCGAGGTGGCCGAAGCCGTTGCCGAGATCGTAGGCCGGCGTATCCCAGTTGTGGGTCAGCTCGATCACGGTGTTATTGCTTTCATCGCCGTAGCCGACGAATGCGAGCGTGAACTTGCCTTCCGGATAGTCGTCGCGGCGCAGCACCTTCATGCCGAGCAATTCGGTGTAGAACTTGATCGAGCGGTCGAGATCGCCGACTCGCAGCATCGTATGCAGCAATCGCATGTGTTGTACTCCTGTGGGGACTTTCCAGAACCGGGAACTCTACCAGAGTCGGGTGAACTTCGCCGGAGGCGCCAGGCCGGGGGCGGCCAACCGGAGGGGCTTGGCCCGCGTGCGGCCAATGCGGCGCATCGGCACCGGCCGGCGCGAGCACATCGACGGAAAACAGCCCGATCCGGCTCGCCCGGCTACCGCGCCGATCGGGTAACATCGTTCCACCTCGCACCAAAAGCGGGCATGTACCCCACCGCCCGAACGCAACCGCCCACCCGCCCCTACAGCCACACTGCCGTGCGAAACCGCCGATTCGAGCGCACCGGATGCGCCGCCCTCCCGATCCCGCAGTCGCCGTACCGAACCGGCGAGGTTCGCCGATGACTACGCTCGCCGCTGCCCCCGTGCGCCGCGCGCTCGACATGCGCGCCGTCGGCCTCATGCTGCTGCTGTGCGCGATCTGGGGCTTCCAGCAGGTCGCGATCAAGAGCACGAACGCCGCGATCGCGCCGATGTTCCAGGCCGGCCTGCGCTCGGTGATCGCGGCGGTGCTGTTGTGGGGCTGGGCCCGCTCGCGCGGTACGCCGCTGTTCCAGGCGGACGGCACGTTCGGCGCGGGTCTTGCGGCCGGTGCGCTGTTCGCCGGCGAATTCATCTGCGTGTTCTTCGGTCTGACGCTGACGAGCGCATCGCACATGGCGATCTTCCTGTACACGGCACCGTGCTTCACGGCGCTCGGCCTGCACCTGTTCGCACCGGGCGAACGGCTGCAGCGCAAGCAGTGGGCCGGCGTCGGCCTGGCATTCGCCGGCATCGCGCTCGCCTTCGCGGACGGCTTCCTGAAGCCCCGCGCGCCCGGCGCATCCGTGCTGGCCGGGCTCGCCGGCGATGCGCTCGGGATACTCGGCGGCGCGATGTGGGCTGCGACGACGGTCGTCGTGCGCTCGACGGCACTCGCGCGGGCGAGCGCGAGCAAGACGCTGTTCTACCAGCTCGCGGTATCGGCGGTCGTGCTGGTCGCGCTTGCCGCGCTGTTCGGCCAGGTGTCGTTCGCGCACGTCACGCCGGTCGCGGTGGCAAGTCTCGCGTACCAGTCGGTGATCGTCGCGTTCGTCAGCTACCTGTCGTGGTTCTGGCTGCTGACGCGCTACAGCGCGTCACGGCTGTCCGTCTTCACGTTCCTGTCGCCGCTGTTCGGCGTCGCGTTCGGCGTGCTGCTGCTCGGCGAATCGGTCGGCTGGCGCTTCATGTCCGCGGCCGCGCTCGTGCTGACCGGCATCGCGCTCGTCAACGCGCCGCCGCGCCGGCGAGCATGACAACCGCGCGCAACTCGCGCGCATCCACGCAATAAAAAAGGCTGCCCCGCAGGGCAGCCTCTTCGGCACACATCCGGTCCGGCTCGCGTGGCCGGCCTCAGCCGGCCTTGCGCACCGCCGCGAGCGCCTGCGCGACGCCGACGTACTCGGCCACGCTCACGTCCTCCGCACGGCGCGCGAGATCGAAGCCGAGCGCGTCGAAATCGATCGTCTCGCGATAGTCGCCGAGCGTATTGCGCAGCATCTTGCGGCGCTGCGAGAACGCGGCGGTGACGACTTCGCCGAGCAGCACGGGATCGACGTCCGGCAGTTCGTGCGGCTCGTACGGAATCATCCGGACGATCGCCGAATCGACCTTCGGCGGCGGCTGGAACGATTCCGGCGGCACATCGAGCATCTTTTCCATCACGTAGCGGTACTGCAGCATCACCGACAGACGCGAGAACGCCTTCGTGCCCGGCTCCGCGACCATCCGCTCGACGACTTCGTTCTGCAGCATGAAGTGCTGGTCGATGACCGCATCGGCGAACGTCATCAGGTGAAACAGCAGCGGGCTGGAAATGTTGTACGGCAGGTTGCCGACGATCCGCAGCGACGGCTTGTCGCCGGGCGCCGCAAGCGAACGGAAGTCGAACGCGAGCGCATCGCCCGCGTGCAGTTCGAGCAGCGCGCCGAAGCGCTGCTGCAGGCGCCCGATCAGGTCGCGGTCGAGCTCGACCGCGTGCAGCGGCGACTCGGGCGTCGCGAGACGCTCGATCAGCGGCTCGGTCAGCGCGCCGAGCCCGGGGCCGATCTCGACCATGCGCTGGCCGCGCGCGGGGCCGATCGTCGCGACGATCGAGTCGATCACGCCGTGATCGACGAGGAAGTTCTGCCCGAAGCGCTTGCGCGCGAAATGGCCTTGGTGCTGTCTGCTGTTCGACATCGACTGAGTAAAACGAAAAATACGACGAATGAGGTGAAGCCGGGCCGCGTCAGGCCGTGCGGCGATGGCGCGCCATCGTGACGGCCGTGTCGAGCGCGGCGATCATGCTGCCCGGATCCGCTCGGCCCGTGCCGGCCAGGTCGAGCGCCGTGCCGTGATCGACCGACGTCCGGATGATCGGCAGCCCGAGCGTCACGTTGATGCCCTCGCCGAACGTCGCGTACTTCAGCACGGGCAGACCCTGGTCATGGAACATCGCGAGCACGCAATCGGCATCGGCAAGATGGCGGGGCTGGAACAGCGTGTCGGCCGGATACGGGCCGCGCGCGTCGATGCCCTGCGCGTTCGCGCGGGCCAGCGCCGGCGAGATCACGTCGATCTCCTCGCGGCCGAGATAGCCGTTCTCGCCCGCGTGCGGGTTCAGGCCCGTCACGAGAATGCGCGGCGCGGCCAGACCGAAGTCGCGCCGCAGGTCGCGATCGATGATCGCGAGCGTCTCGACGAGACCGTCGATCGTCAGTGCGGCCGACACGTCCTTCAGCGGCAAATGCGTGGTCGCGAGCGCGACGCGCAGCGGCTTGTGGCCGGTACCGGCCAGCATCATCACGACACGCGGCGTATGCGTGCGCTCCGCCAGGTATTCGGTATGGCCGGTGAACGGCACGCCCGCATCGTTGATCGTGCTCTTCTGCAGCGGTGCGGTGACGATCGCGTCGTACCGGCCTGCCAGCGCGCCGTCGATCGCCGCGTCGAGCAGCCCGAGCACGTACGGGCCGTTCGCCGCGTCCAGCTTGCCCGCCTGCACCGGCACGGCGAGCGCGTGATGCGCGACCGACACCGGCCCGCTGCCGGCGAGCGTCGCCCGGTCGGCGCCGACGGCCGCCGCGCGTGCGTCGAGCAACGCCGCATCGCCGAGCACGGTGAAATGCGCGTCGGGCCAGCGCTGCGCGGCATCACACAGCGCCTGCACGGTCAGCTCCGGGCCGACCCCCGCGGGTTCGCCGGTCGTGATCGCGATCTGCAGCGCGGGCGTGGTCATCTGAAGCTCGCTCAGTTCGCCGGGCCGACGCCGCCGATCTTGTACTGCACGTACGACGAATCGCGCAGCTCGCGCAGCCAGTCGGCATACGCCTGCTCGGCCTTGCGCTGGCCAATCGCCTGACGCGCGATGTCCATCTGCTGCTGCACCGAGCCTTCCGCTTCGCGGCGGCTCAGCACCTGGATCAGGTGGTAACCGTATTCGGTACGGATCGGCTGGCTGATCTGGCCGTCCTGCAGGTTGTTCATCGCGCGCTCGAATTCCGGCACGGTCTCGCCCGGGCTGATCCAGCCGAGATCGCCACCTTGCGACGCCGAACCGTCCTGCGAGTAGGTGCGCGCGAACTTCGCGAAATCGCCGCCGGCCTCGACCTGGTTGCGGATGTCGGCCAGTTGCTGGCGCGCCTGGCCTTCCGACTTGCCTTCACCCACGCGCAGCAGGATGTGACGCACGTGCGTCTGGACGATCTTCGGTGCTGCGGCGCTCGCGCCCTGGCTCTGGCGACGATCGACGAGACGCACGATCTCGAAGCCGTCCGGCACGCGGATCAGCGTCGGGTTGACCTGGCCCGGGCGCAGCTTCGATGCGGCGTCGACCACCTCGGCCGGCAGCGCGCTCGGTGCCTTGAAGCCGAGGTCACCGCCCTTCTTCGCGTCGTTCGCTTCCGAATTGTTCTTCGCGAGTTTCTCGAAATCGGCACCCGACTTCGCCTGCTGCAGCAACGCGTCGGCCTTCTTCTGCGCGGCTTCGATGTCGGCCTGCGGCGCGTTGGTCGGTGCCTTGATGAAGATGTGCTGGAAGCGCAGGTCCTGCTGCTGCGACGCGCTCGGCCCGCGCTGGCTCGCGATGTAGTTCGCGACCTCGGCGTCCGACACGGTGATCTTGCCGTCGACTTCGCGCTCGCGAAGCTTCGACAGCATCAGTTCGGTGCGCGCGTCGCTCGTGAAGATGCTCCAGGGCACGCCTTGCGCCTCGAGACGCGAGCGGTACTGGTCGAGCGTCATGCCGTTCGCCTGCGCGAGACGCTGCAGCGTGGACTGCACGGTCGCGTCGTCGATGCGGATCCCGTCGTCCTTGGCCTTCTGCACCTGGATACGCTCGAGCACCATCTGGTTCAGCACTTGCGCGCGCAACTGGTCGTCCGGCGGCACGGGTGCGTTCTGCTGCTGCAGCCGGCGTGCGATCAGGCCGGCGCGCTGGTCGAGTTCGCGGCCCGTGATCACGTCGTTGTTGACGACCGCGACGACTTCGTCGGCGAGCTTCGCACCTTGCGAACCGAGCGCCTGTGCCGCGGCCGGCGCGGCGGCGAGCAGCGCGGAGGCCGCAGCGAGGCTGGACACGACTGCCGCGAAACGAAGGGTTTTCTTCATTGCCACTGGAACTCCATTGAAATCGTGCTGACCGGTGCAGACAAGCCGGCGTTACTCGTAGTTGCTGAAGCGGGACATCGGCGGCGGCGGCGGCGGCAGCGGCGTGTAGCCCGGCACCCCGGCACGGAACGCGGACACGAGGCCGTTGTCGACCGTCGACAGGCCCTTGAGCGTCAGCTGCATCATGAATCGCGTCGCCGAGTTCTGCTGTCCCGACGAATTGATGCCGTTCGCAGCCCGCTGCAGCCCGACCCCGAGCGCCCAGCAATCCGCGTCGTATTGTAAGCCGACCAGACCGTCGACCACGCGATCTCCGGCGAGGTCGTAATTGAAGCGGCCAATCGCATACAGGCGGCGCGTGAGCGGCCATTGCGCGGACACCAGGAACTGGTTGATCGGCTGGTTGTCGAGCGTCGTGTTCGAGCGCGTATAGCGGTAGCCGACGTTGATCACGCGGCGCTCGCCCGGGCTGTAGCCGAAACCGACGC
This sequence comes from Burkholderia lata, assembly GCF_902499335.1. GTDB lineage: Bacteria > Pseudomonadota > Gammaproteobacteria > Burkholderiales > Burkholderiaceae > Burkholderia > Burkholderia lata_B. The sequence continues at coordinate 113,997 of NZ_CABVQK010000013.1, forward strand.
TCGACTTCACGAGCTGGTTGTTGTTCTGGTTGTACTGGAACGCCGTCTCCGACATGAAGCCCGAGCCGAGCTTCAGCGCGGCGCCCACGATCAGGTCCGAGTGGCGCGCCAGCACGGCGCTCTGCCCGGAATTCAGCGTGACGCGCTGATCGGCGAAGTAGTACTGCTGCGCGATCACGAAACGCGCGCGCTCGTCGCCGGTACGCGGATCGATGAAGCGCGATGTCAGGCCGGCCGTGATCCGGTTCGCATCGGCGATCCGGTCGTTGCCGACGAACGTGTTCGGCTGGTAGATCTCCGCGAGGCCGAAGTCCGACTCCGCGGTGTCGAACAGCGGTGCGTTCGACTGGTCGCGATACGGCGTGTACACGTAGTACAGGCGCGGCTCGAGGGTCTGGATGAAGTCCTGGCCGAACAGGCGCACCGAACGGTCGAAGATCAGCCCCGAATCGAAGCTCACGGTCGGAATCGACTCGGTGAAGCGCTTCGGGTTGTTCGGCGTGCTCGACGACAGGTAGTTCAGGTCGTACGACGCAAAGTGGTACTGGACCTTCGGCACGGCGAAGTAGCCGGGGCCGTATACGCCGTACGAGATGTACGGGTTGAAGACGATCCGGTCACCCTGGGTCGCATCGGCCGTCGTGATGCGGAACCGCGAATAGTCGGCTTCCGCGCCGAAGTCGAAGCCGCCGACGTTGTACTTCGTGTACTTCACGTTCAACTGCGGCTCGCGGCTGTAAGGCGCGATCGACGGCGGCAGCGTCTGCCAGTGCTGGTAGCGCGCGAGCACCGACCACGGGCCGTTGTTGTACGTGAGACCGGCCTCCTGCTGGTACAACGTCTGCGTCCCGTTGATGAACTGGTTCATCGAACCCAGTTGTTCGGGATAGGTGTTGTCCGAGACCTTGTTGTAATAGACGTAGCCGCCGAAGCCGCCGCCGAAGTTCTGCTGGTGCTGCCAGTAGATCGCGTAGCGGTTGCGGTGCTCGAGCCGGTCACTCGGCAGGTAATTCGCCGTAAACGTGCCCGAGTACGTCGGCGACAGGTAGCGGAACGTCCCCTCCATCATCACGCCGCGCCGCGAGATGATGCGCGGCGTGAGCGTCAGGTCGCGGTTCGGCGCGATGTTGAAGTAGTACGGCAGCGTCAGCTCGAAGCCGTTGCTCGAGTTCACCGCGAACGTCGGCGGCAGCAGGCCGCTGCGCCGCTCACCCGACAGCGGGAACGTCATCCACGGGCTCGCGAAGATCGGCACGCCCTGGAAGAACAGCACGCCGTTGCGCGCGGTGCCTTCGTCGGCGCCCGTATCGAAGTCGAAGCGGCTGCCCTTGATGTACCACGCGGGGTTCGTCGAGCACTGGCACGCGGTGTAGGTGCCGTTGACGAACACCGAGCGCTCGTTGTCGACCATGTCGACACGTTCCGCGCTGCCCGAGCCGCCCGTCATGTTGAAGTGATACTTCGGCGCCGTCATGAAGCCCTGGTTCGCCTCGATCTTCAGGTGCGCCTCGGGGCCCACGAACGACGTGCCGGAATTGTTGATCCTGACCTGGCCGTATGCATCGGCCATGTCGGTATCCTGATCGTAGTGGATCGCGTCGGCCTTCACGACGGCGTCACCGCGTCGCAGCTCGGCCGAACCCTTCGCGGCGAGATCCTGCTCGGCCGTGCCGCTCGTGTGGTCGGCGATCACGAAGGCGGCCGGCTTCGCGCCGTCCTTCAGCGGACGATCCTCGAGCTGGGGCGCGAGACGCAGATCCCACGGCGAGTCGAGCGGCTGCGGCTGCGCGGCCGCGCCCGACAGCTGCGCGTACGACACGGCCGGCACGAGGCCGGGCACGGCCAGGAGCGCGAGCGCGAGCCGCCGTTTGCGCGGCGCCCCGTCACCGGGGAAAACATTCGGGAATAGCGGTTTGGGCGGCATCTATCGTTTGGCGAATCGCCCCTTGTCAACCGCGCCGTCGCGGCACATTCGCGCGCGGCGGGCCGCACCGTCGCACCGCGACTGCGGCTGAGCGCAAACCGGGGAGGCGATCGGGTGACGGCGCGACAGGCGGCGGGCCTGCACGGCGGAAAGCTGACGCGGGGCGCGTCAAAAAAGTCGTGGGGTATTATATGGCAAGACGTTCCCCCCTCCTCCGAGTTTCATGACGCCCCCATCCGCCGCATCCCAGCCCGACGCCCGCCTCGAAGCGCTCACCGCGTGGCTGCACCCGCTCGCCGAGCGCTATGCGCTCGATCTGTCGACCCTCGCGCCCGCATCGTCGGACGCCAGTTTCCGCCGCTATTTCCGTGTCGCATCGGCCACGAGCGCCGGCGGCACGCTGATCGCCGTCGACGCGCCGCCGCCCGAGAAGTGCCGTGAATTCGTCCAGGTCGCGCAGCTGCTCGCCGCGGCCGGCGACCACGTGCCGGACGTGCTGGCCCACGATTTCGACGCGGGCTTCATGCTCGTGACCGATCTCGGCCACACGTCGTACATCTCGGTGCTCGATCCGGCGGACCCGGCCGCCGCAAAGCCGCTGATGCGCGCGGCGCTCGACGCGCTGATCCGCTTCCAGCTCACGTCGAAGCCCGACGTGCTGCCGCCGTTCGACGAGGCATTCCTGCGCCGCGAGATGGAGCTGATGCCCGAATGGTTCGTCGGCCGCCACCTCGGCAAGCCCGTCACCGACGCGATGCGCGGCACGCTCGACCGCACCTTCGCGCTTCTGGTCGCCAGCGCGCACGCGCAGCCGCAGGGCTTCATGCTGCGCGATTTCATGCCGCGCAACCTGATGGTCTGTGAGCCGAACCCGGGCATCCTCGATTTCCAGGACGCCGTCTACGGGCCGCTGACGTACGACGTCGTGTCGCTGCTGCGCGACGCCTTCATCAGTTGGGACGAGGAGTTCGAGCTCGACTGCTTCGCGTACTACTGGGAAAAGGCAAAAAAGGCCGGCCTGCCGGTCGACCCCGATTTCGGCGAGTTCTACCGCCAGCTCGAATGGATGGGGCTGCAGCGCCATATCAAGGTGCTCGGCCTGTTCGCGCGCATCAATTACCGCGACGGCAAGCCGCACTACCTGAACGACCTGCCGCGCTTCATCTCGTATGCGCGCAAGGTCGCGCTGCGCTACCGCCCGCTCGTGCCGTTCGCGAAGCTGCTCGACGAACTCGAAGGCAGCGCGCCGGCCGACGTGGGCTACACGTTCTGATCGTTCCGACTCTCCTGACACCCGGCCGAACATGAGCAACACCCTGACCACGGCGATGATCTTCGCCGCCGGGCGCGGCGAACGGATGCGCCCGCTCACCGACACCCGCCCGAAGCCGCTGCTCGAAGCGGGCGGCAAGCCGCTGATCGTGTGGCAGATCGAGGCGCTTGCGCGCGCGGGCATCGAGACGATCGTGATCAACCACGCGTGGCTCGGCGAACAGATCGAGGCCGCGCTCGGCGACGGTTCGCGCTGGGACGTGCGGCTCGCGTATTCGGCCGAGGGCGAAGCGCTGGAAACCGCGGGCGGTATCGCGCAGGCGCTGCCGCTGCTCGAGCGAAACGGGCAGCCGGCCGTGTTCGCGGCCGTCAGCGGCGACGTGTACTGCGCGTACGACTACCGGACGCTCGCGCCGCGCGCCGCCCGGATGGCCACGCTCGAAGCACCTGCGATGCATCTCGTGATGGTGCCTAATCCGCCGTTCCACCCGGCCGGCGACTTCGCGCTCGACAGCGACGGCCGCCTTGCGCTCGACGGCGCCGCGCGCTTCACGTTCGGCAACATCGGCCTGTACGACACGCGGATGTTCAGCGATCTCGCGCCGGGAACGCGGCGCGCGCTGACACCGTACTATCGCGCCGCAATCGAAGCCGGCCACGCGAGCGGCGAACTGTATGAAGGAATCTGGGAGAACGTCGGCACGCCCGCGCAGCTGGGCGAGCTGGATGCGCGGCTGCGCGCCGCCGAATGACCGGCTGACGGGCCGTCGGGGTGATTGATCACCTGGCCGGTTAGCTGAATGGCCGGCTAGTTGGCTGGCCGGCGAACCGGCCGGGTTGGCTTGGCTGATCGCTTGACTGATCAACAGGTCCCACGCCTGCCGGACCATCATGCCGGCCCGGCTCCCGCCCATCCGGCACGCCCCTTCCCGCTGCACGCCCCTCGCGCGCAGCCCCGCCGCTCACGCGGCCTCGGCCTCTTCCCCGCCCGCCGCCGCGCGCTGCTGCTGCAGCGCCCACATCTGCGCATACAACCCGCCGGCGCGCACGAGTTCATCGTGCGTACCACGCTCGACGATCCGCCCGTGGTCCATCACGAGGATCTGCTGCGCATGCACGACCGTCGACAGCCGGTGCGCGATCACGAGCGTCGTGCGATGCCGCGCGATCTGGTCGAGCTCGTGCTGGATCGCTCGCTCCGAGCGCGAATCGAGCGCCGACGTCGCCTCGTCGAACAACAGCACCGGCGGATCCTTCAACAGCGTGCGCGCGATCGCGACGCGCTGCTTCTCGCCGCCCGACAGCTTCAGCCCGCGCTCGCCGACCGGCGTGTCATACCCCTTCGGCAAGCTTTCGATGAAATCGTGGATGTGCGCGGCGCGCGCGGCCGCGATCACCTCGTCGCGGGTCGCGGCCGGCCGGCCGTACGCGATGTTGTAGTAGATCGAGTCGTTGAACAGCACGGTGTCCTGCGGCACGATCCCGATCGACGCGCGCAGCGAGTCCTGCTTGACGTCGCGGATGTCCTGGCCGTCGATCCGGATCGCACCACCCGCCTGCCGGTCGAGGTCGTAGAAGCGGAACAGCAGCCGCGACAGCGTCGATTTCCCGGAGCCGCTGTGGCCGACCACCGCGGTCGTCGTGCCCGCGTCGATCGCGAACGACACGTCGTGCAGGATCGGCCGCTCCGGCTCGTACGCGAAATTCACGTGCTCGAAGCGCACCTGCGCGCCGGCGACCGCGAGCGGCCGCGCATCGGGCAGGTCGGCCACTTCCTTCGCGGCCGACAGCAGCCCGAACATCCGGTCCATGTCGGTGAGGCTCTGCTTCAGCTCGCGATAGACGACACCGAGAAAGTTCAGCGGAATGTACAGCTGCAGCATGAACGTGTTGATCAGCACCAGATCGCCGAGCGTCAGCTTGCCGGCGAGCACGCCCTGCGTTGCGCGCCACAGGATGAACACGAGCCCCGTGCCGATGATCGCCTGCTGGCCGAAGTTCAGCACCGACAGCGAATTCTGCGAACGGATCGCGGCCTTCCGGTAGCGCTTCAGGTTCTCGTCGTAGCGCTGCGCTTCCCATTCCTCGTTGCCGAAATACTTGACCGTCTCGTAGTTGATCAGCGAATCGATCGCCCGCGAGTTCGCGCGCGAATCGAGTTCGTTCATCGTGCGGCGAAAATGCGTGCGCCAGTTGGTGACCTTCACCGTGAACACGATGTACGTGACCAGCGCCGCGAACGTCACGTACGCGTAATAGGCCTCGTACTTGACCACGAAGAAGCCGAGCACGAGCCCGACCTCGACGAGCGTCGGCAGGATGCTGTACAGCGAATACGAAATCAGCTGCTGGATGCCGCGCGTGCCGCGCTCGATGTCACGCGACATGCCGCCCGTCTGGCGCTCCAGGTGAAACCGCAGCGACAGCCCGTGCAGGTGCCGGAACACCTGCAGCGCGAGCTGGCGCACCGCGCTCTCCGTAACCTTCGAGAACAGGATCTCGCGCAGCTCGGTGAACAGCGAAGTAGACAGCCGCACGAACGCATACGCGACGACCAGCAGCCCCACGCCGCCCGCGAGCACGATGCCGGCCGACTGCTCGGCGCGGCCGAGCGCGGTGATCTGCTGGACGTAGGACAGGTGGTCGACGATGCGCTTCATCACGACCGGTACACCGAGGTTCGCGACTTTCGCGCCGATCAGGCAGACGAGCGCGAGCGCGACGCGCCATTTGTAGGTGGTCAGGTACGGCAGCAACGACCGGATGGTCTGCCAGTCGTTGCGGGGCCCGGTCGAAGCCGGCGCGGGCTCGCCGGAAGCAGGAAATCGGCGCATGGGGGGAAGGATCGGCGGCGGTGCCGGACGCGTGTATCGGCGGCCGGCTCGCTCACTTTCTCGTACAATTTGCGAACGTTGTATTGTCGCAGAAGCCGCTTCGCGCCGCTGCCGGCGCCCTCGCCGGCCGGGCTGCGCGCGGCGGTGTATTTATTACAGGATGAAAGCCCCCGCCATGACCGATTCGACCCTCGAACTCCCGCAAAAGCAGCCCGCGCTGCGCGTCGTCCCGCAACCGCACGACGCGAACGTCCACGGCGACGTGTTCGGCGGCTGGATCATGTCGCAGGTCGACATCGCCGGCTCGATCCCCGCGAGCCAGCGCGCAAACGGCCGCGTCGCGACGGTCGCGGTCAACTCGTTCATATTCAAGCAGCCGGTGTTCGTCGGCGATCTGCTGAGCTTCTACGCGACCATCACGCGCACCGGCAACACGTCGATCACGGTCGACGTCGAGGTGTACGCGCAGCGCATGCGCCTGATGGGTGAAGTCGTGAAGGTCACCGAAGCGACGCTCACCTACGTCGCGACCGGCACCGACCGCAAGCCGCGGCAACTGCCGCCGCTCTGACGGGCGAGCGCCGCCCGACGGCGCCCTCCGCCTGCCTGCGGCCCGTCACGTCAGTGCGTGGCCGTCAGCCCGAACTCCCGCATCGCGGGCAGGAAATCGTGGTTCAGCTTCGGCTTTCGCGACAGCTTCACCAGCACGTAGCGCTGGAACGGCGCGAGCCGCTGCCACTGTGCGAGCTCGGGCGCCATCAGCCCGGCCAGTGCGCTCTGCTGCACGAGCGACTCCGGCACGATGTCGGTGGAGCGCCAGGTCGGCCGCTCGTCCGGCTGGAACCACGATGGTTCCAGATCCGCGTGCGTGCGCAGCATTTCGAACAGCGCGTGATCGAAGTTGGGCTCGATCGCGGTGTCGTCGTCGGCCGGAAAGCGCGCGAGCAGCTTGCGGTCCTCGAGCGGCAGCAACTGCCACTGCTCCAGCGAAATCCGCAGACCGAAACGGTCGAGATTGAAACGCACGATCATCGGGATGTACGTGAAGTTTTCCGACGAATCGTGTTCGAAGGCGAATAGCAGTGGAGCGTCGCTGAGTCCCATGATCGTTACCTGATGTGGCGGATACCGGCGCGGCCGGCTTGCCTGAGGTATTTTAGAACCTCTGCGCGCGGGCGGCGGACACGATTGCCGCCGCCCGCGCGCCGAATCAACGGGAGTGCTCGTGAATCCGACCGAATCCGGTGAAATGCGCGACGAACCGCGCGGCGCGATCGAACTGTCCGTGCGCCGCACGCGCAACGGCGCCGTCGAAACCGCACACGACTACGTGGGCCAGGAATGGCCCGTCGCGCTCGTCTTCAACGGCATCTCGCACGCGGTGATGATGTGTACGCCGTGCGACCTCGAAGCGTTCGCGGTCGGGTTCGCGATCTCGGAAGGGATCGTCGCGCGCGGCAGCGACATCAAGGACATCGAGGTGATCCTGCACGCCGACGCACCGCTGCCGCATGCGGAAGTCCACCTGGAGGTCGTCCAGCAGGCATTCGCCGCGCTGAAGGACCGGCGCCGCGCGCTCGCCGGGCGCACCGGCTGCGGCGTCTGCGGGATCGAAAGCATCGACCTGCTCGACCTCGCGCCCGAGCGCGTGCCCGATACAGGCTTTCTCGCGCGCCTCGCCCCCGACGCGCTGACGCGCGCGGCGCAGGCGCTGCCGGCCCACCAGGCGCTCACGCGGCTCACGGGCGGCCTGCATGCGGCCGCGTGGTGCGACGCAACAGGTGCGATCCGGATGGCGTTCGAGGACGTCGGCCGCCACAACGCGCTCGACAAGCTGATCGGCTCGCTCGTGCTGTCGCGCGCCGACGCGACCGACGGCTTCGTGTTCCTGTCGAGCCGCGCGAGCTACGAGCTCGTGCGCAAGGCCGCACGGGTCGGCATCCCGCTGGTGGCAACGATCTCCGCGCCGTCGTCGCTCGCGATCGAGATCGCGAAAGCGGCCGGCTTGCGGCTCGTCAGCTTCTGCCGCGAAACCGGCCACGTCGATTACGGCACCGCCTGATCGCGATCGCGGGCGCGCGCCGGCGGTCGATCGCCGGCGCGGCCTGCTCCGTCAGTCGAACTGACGGAAATCCGGCTTGCGCTTCTCGAAGAATGCCGTCATCGCCTCGCGCGCTTCCGGTGCGCGCAGCATCGCGGCGAAGTGGCCCGCTTCCTCGGCCATCCGCGCCTGCGTCGCCACGCCGCCCGTATCCTTCAACAGCGCCTTCGTCACACGCAGCGATGCCGCCGGCAGCGCCGCGAGCTTCGCCGCCTGCTTCGCCGCGAACGCGTCGAGCTCGGCCGCCGGCAGCACGCGGTTGACGATGCCGATCCGGTGCGCCTCCAGCGCGTCGAACGCCTCGCCGAGCAGCAGCTTCTCGGCTGCGACCTGATGGCCGGCCAGACGCGGCAGCAGCACGCTCGACGCGGCTTCCGGGCACAGCCCGAGCTGCGTGAACGGCAGCGAGAACGTCGCGGTATCGGCCGCGTACACGAGATCGCAATGCAGCAGCATCGTCACGCCGACGCCGATCGCCAGGCCCGGCACCGCGGCCACGATCGGCTTGCTCGCGCTGCTGATCCGCGCAAGAAACTGGAACACCGGCGCGGTGTCGTCCTTCGGCGGCGACTTCAGGAAATCCTCGAGATCGTTCCCCGAGGTGAAGTTGCCGTCGCCACCGCGCAGCAGGATCACGCGAATCGCCTTGTCTTCCTGGGCTTCGGCGAGTGCGTCGGCCATCGTCTGGTACATCGCCGCCGTCAGCGCGTTCTTCTTCGCCGGGCGCGCGATCGTGATCGTCATCACGCCATCGGCGCGTTCCACTTGAATTTCGGCCACAACCGTCTCCTTTGACTTTCCTCTATCGGAATGAAAAAACGGTGCGCGAGCTCGTGGCCCGCGCACCGTCGTCGCTCTTGTCGCGCTCCGCTTACAGGCGTTCGATGATGCCCGCGGCGCCCATGCCGGTGCCGACGCACATCGTGACCATCCCGTACTTCAGGTTGCGGCGGCGCAGGCCGTGCACGACGGTCGCCGCGCGGATCGCGCCGGTCGCGCCGAGCGGGTGGCCGAGTGCGATCGCGCCGCCCATCGGGTTGACCTTCGACGGGTCGAGGCCGAGATCGCGCATCACCGCCAGCGATTGCGCGGCGAACGCTTCGTTCAGCTCGATCCAGTCGAGATCGTCCTGCTTCAGGCCGGCGGCCTTCAGCGCGGCCGGAATCGCTTCCTTCGGACCGATGCCCATGATTTCCGGCGGCACGCCACGCACCGCGAAGCTCACGAAGCGCGCAAGCGGCGTCAGGTTGAATTCCTTGAGCACCTTCTCCGACACGACGAGCAGCGCGCCCGCGCCGTCCGACGTCTGCGAGCTGTTGCCGGCCGTGACCGAGCCCTTGTTCGCGAACACCGTGCGCAGCTTCGCGAGGCCCTCGATCGACGTATCCGCACGCGGACCTTCGTCGAGCGCGATCTCGCGCGTCTTCACGTCGACTTCACCCGTCGCGAGGTTCGGGAAACGCTCGGTGAGCGTGTACGCGGCGATCTCGTCGTTGAACTCGCCGGCCTGCTGCGCGGCAAGCGCCTTGCGGTGCGACTCGACCGAGAACGCGTCCTGGTCTTCGCGGCTCACCTTCCACTGCTCGGCGACGCGCTCGGCCGTCAGGCCCATCCCGTACGCGATGCCGAAGTCTTCATTGCGATCGAAGATGTGCGGCGACATCGACGGCTTGTTGCCCATCATCGGCACCATGCTCATCGATTCGCAGCCGCCCGCGAAGATCGCGTCCGATTCGCCGACGCGGATGCGGTCGGCCGCCATTGCCAGCGCCGTGATGCCCGACGCGCAGAAGCGGTTGACCGTCACGCCGCCGACCGTCTGCGGCAGGCCCGCGAGCAGCGCGCCCATCCGCGCGACGTTCAGGCCCTGCTCGGCTTCCGGAATCGCACAGCCGATGATCGCGTCTTCGATCAGCTTCGTGTCGAAGCCGGGCACCTGCGCAACCGCCGACTTGATCGCGTGGACCAGCAGCTCGTCCGGGCGCGTGTTCTTGAAGACACCGCGCGGGGCCTTGCCGATCGGCGTGCGGCTGGCGGCGACGATGTATGCGTCTTGCAATTGTTTGCTCATTTGAGACTCCTTGCCTTATCCGCTCGCTCAGTTACGCACCGGCTTGCCGGTCTGCAACATGCCCATGATCCGTTCCTGCGTCTTCTGCGTGCCGAGCAGCTCGACGAACGCACGGCGCTCCAGCGCGAGCAGCCACTGCTCGTCGACGAGGCTGCCGGCTTCGACGTCGCCGCCGCACACGGCTTCGGCGATACGGCTCGCGATCAGGTAGTCGTGGTCGCTGATGAAGCGGCCGTCACGCATGTTGACGAGCGATGCCTTGATCGTCGCGATCGCCGAACGGCCTGCGACCGGCACATCCTTCGCGCGCAGCGGTGCGCGGTAGCCGGTGGCGGCCAGCGCGCGCGCTTCCTTCTTCGCGGTGTCGAGCAGTTCGAACACGTTGAAGATGATCGTGTCGGACGGCTTCACGTAGCCCATCGCACGGGCATCGTGCGCGGACGCCGAGACCTTCGCCATCGCCGCGTTCTCGAACGACTTCGTGACGAACTTCAGGATGTCGGTGGTCGCGTTCGCGGCCGTGGCGGCATCCGCTGCGCGCAGCGCCGCTTCCTTCAGGCCGCCGCCCGCCGGCACGAGGCCGACGCCCACTTCGACGAGACCGATGTAGCTCTCGACGTGCACGACGCGCTTCGCGCTGTGCAGCATCAGCTCGCACCCGCCGCCGAGCGCGATGCCCGACACGGCTGCGACGACCGGCACGTTCGCGTACTTCACGCGCAGCATGCCTTCCTGGAACTTCTTCACGAACGGCTCGATACCCTTCGCGCCGCCCATCATGAACGCGGGCATCGCCTCTTCGAGGTTCGCGCCGGCCGAGAACGGGCCGCCCGGCGTGCCGAGCTTCAGCGACGTCGGCTGCCAGATCACCACGCCCTTGTAGTCCTTCTCCGCGAGTTCGATCGCCTGCACGAGGCCGTCGATCACGCTCGGTCCGATCGTGTTCATCTTCGACTTGAACGACACGATCACGACGTCGTCTTCACCCGCACGGTCGTCGACCCAGGCACGCACCGCGTCGGTTTCGAACAGCGTCTTGCCGTACGTCTTCGGATCGGCGCCGGCTTCGCCGAGCAGCGGCGCGCGGAATACCTGCTTGTCGTAGACCGCGAGGTCCGAACGCGGCACGAAGCGCTGCGCTGCCGGCGCCCACGAGCCTTCGGCCGTGTGCACGCCGCCCTTCTCGGCGACTGCGCCTTCGAGCACCCACGACGGCAGCGGCACGTTCGCGAGCGCCTTGCCGGCCGCGATGTCTTCCTGCACCCACTCGGCGACCTGCTTCCAGCCGGCAGCCTGCCAGCCTTCGAACGGGCCTTCGTTCCAGCCGAAGCCCCAGCGGATCGCGAGGTCGACGTCGCGCGCGTTGTCGGCGATCGATTCGAGATGCACGCCGATGTAGTGGAACACGTCGCGGAAGATCGACCACAGGAACTGCGCGTGCGGATGGTCCGTTTCACGCAGCAGCTTCAGGCGTTCTGCCGGCGGACGCTTCAGGATGCGGCCGACGGTTTCGTCCGCCTTCGCGCCCGAATCCACGTAGGTGCCCGTCTTCGCGTCGAGCACCTTGATCGCCTTGCCTTCCTTCTTGTAGAAACCGCCGCCCGTCTTCTGGCCGAGCGCACCCTGCTTCACCAGTTCGGCGAGCACGGCAGGCGTCTGGTAGACCGGGAAGAACGGATCGTCGGCGAGGTTGTCCTGCATCGTCTTGATCACGTGCGCCATCGTGTCGAGGCCGACCACGTCTGCGGTGCGGAACGTTGCCGACTTCGCGCGGCCGAGGCGGCTGCCCGTCAGGTCGTCGACTTCGTCGAAACGCAGGCCGAACTTCGCGGCCTCGGTGATCACGGCCAGGATCGAGAAGATGCCGACGCGGTTCGCGATGAAGTTCGGCGTGTCCTTCGCGCGCACGACGCCCTTGCCGACGATGCTCGTCAGGAAGGTTTCGAGCTGGTCGAGGATCTCCGGACGCGTATGCGCGGTCGGGATCAGTTCGACGAGGTGCATGTAGCGCGGCGGGTTGAAGAAGTGCACGCCGCAGAAGCGCGACTTCAGCTCATCCGAGAAACCTTCGGACAGCTTCGTGATCGACAGGCCCGACGTGTTGGTCGCGAAGATCGCGTTCGGCGCGATGTGCGGCGCGACCTTCTTGTACAGGTCGTGCTTCCAGTCCATCCGCTCGGCGATCGCTTCGATCACGACGTCGCACTCGGCGAGCTTCGCGATGTCGTCTTCGTAGTTCGCTGCTTCGAGGTACTTCGCGTCGTCCTTCACGCCGAACGGCGCGGGCGACAGCTTCTTCAGGTTCTCGATCGCCTTCAGCGCGATCGCGTTTTTCGGGCCTTCCTTGGCCGGCAGGTCGAACAGCAGCACCGGCACGCGCGCGTTGATGAGGTGCGCGGCGATCTGCGCGCCCATCACGCCGGCGCCCAGCACGGCGACCTTGCGAATCAGGAAATTGCTCACGGGATGTCTCCGGATAGTGTCGTGCAGCGCGGGAGGTGTGGGCTGCACGGCGAAGTGAGTACCAGGAACCGTTGCGTTCGGGCGGCGCGCATCGCGCCCCGCCCGGAATCGCGTCAGAACAGCGATTCGTCGACTTCCATCATCGTCTTCGAACCGGCGCGTGCGGCGCGGATCGTCGACGCCGTCTCGGGCAGCAGGCGCGCGAAGTAGAAGCGTGCCGTCGCGAGCTTCGACTTGTAGAACGGATCGCCCGACGCTTCCTTGTCGAGTGCGAGGCGCGCCATGCGCGCCCAGAAGTACGAGAACACCAGGTGGCCGACGGTACGCAGGTACGGCACGGCGGCAGCGCCGACTTCGTCCGGGTTCTGCATCGCCTTCATGCCGATTTCCATCGTCAGCTTCTGCACCTTGTCGCCGATGTCGGCGAGCGGGTTGATGAACTCGGCCATTTCCGGCTTCACGCCTTCGGCTTCCGCGAATTCCGTGACGAGCTTGCCGAACTTCTTCAGCTTCGCGCCCATGTCGCCGAGCACCTTGCGGCCCAGCAGGTCGAGCGACTGGATCGAGTTCGTGCCTTCGTAGATCATGTTGATCCTCGCGTCGCGCACGTACTGCTCCATGCCCCACTCGGAGATGAAGCCGTGGCCGCCGTAGATCTGCATCGCGTGGTTGGTCGACTCGAACGCGTTGTCGGTCAGGAACGCCTTGATGATCGGCGTGAGCAGCGCGACGAGATCGGCTGCTTCCTTGCGCACCGCTTCGTCACCGTGCGACAGTTCCTTGTCGATCTGCAGCGCGGACCAGTACGTGAACGCGCGCGCGCCTTCGGCGTAGGCCTTCTGCGTGAGCAGCATGCGGCGCACGTCCGGGTGCACGATGATCGGGTCGGCCGGCTTGTCCGGTGCCTTCGGGCCCGTCAGCGAGCGCATCTGCAGGCGCTCCTTCGCATACGTGAGCGAGTTCTGGTACGCGACTTCCGTGAGGCCGAGGCCCTGCATGCCGACGCCGAGGCGCGCGGCATTCATCATCACGAACATTGCGTTCAAGCCCTTGTTCGGCTCGCCGACCAGCCAGCCCTTCGCGCCGTCGAGGTTCATCACGCACGTCGAGTTGCCGTGGATGCCCATCTTGTGCTCGATCGAGCCGCACTTGATGCCGTTGCGCTCGCCCGGCTCGCCCGCTGCGTCGGGGATGAACTTCGGCACGATGAACAGCGAGATCCCCTTGGTGCCCTGCGGCGCGTCCGGCAGGCGCGCGAGCACGAGGTGGACGATGTTCTTCGACATGTCGTGCTCGCCGCTCGAGATGAAGATCTTCGTGCCGCTGATCGAGTACGAGCCGTCGCCGTTGGGTTCGGCCTTGGTGCGCAGGATGCCGAGGTCGGTGCCGCAGTGCGGCTCGGTCAGGCACATCGTGCCCGTCCATTCGCCCGACACGAGCTTCGGCAGGTAGCGCTGCTGCAGTTCCGGCGCGCCGTGCGCGTGCAGGCACTCGTAGGCGCCGTGCGACAGGCCCGGATACATCGTCCATGCCTGGTTCGCCGAGTTCAGCATTTCGTAGAGCGCGTTGTTCACGAACGCGGGCAGGCCCTGGCCGCCGTAGTCCGGATCGCAGCCGAGTGCCGGCCAGCCGGCCTCGACGTATTGCTGATAGGCTTCCTTGAAGCCGGTCGGGGTCTTCACGACGCCGTCGCCTTCATACGTGCAGCCTTCGCGGTCGCCGACCTGGTTCAGCGGGAACAGTACCTCGGAGCAGAACTTGCCCGCTTCCTCGAGGACCTGGTTGATCGTGTCGGCGTCGAGGTCCGCATGCTTGGGCATTTGCTTGACTTCGGCTTCGACGTTCAGAAGCTCGTGCAACACGAATTGCATGTCGCGCAGCGGCGCGGCGTACTGTCCCATGACTCTCTCCAAAGGTGGGCAAAACGGCTCGAGCTCCTGGCGGGCGGGTCACGCTCCGCTAACGGCTCTCGCTCTGATACGAAACAATCGTCTTTTCCAGCGCGGCCCACGTGAGGCGCACGGCGTCCGGCGAATGCAGGAAGCGTGCGTCGTGATGCAGGCCGAGCGTGAAGCTGTACAACTCGAAGAGCATCAGCTCCGGATCCGTATCCGCACGCAGATGGCCTTCTTCCTTCGCCTGCGAAATGGCACGCAGCATCGCGGCACGCCAGGCCGTCACGCTTGCGATCAACTGCTCGCGCACGGGGCTGTCAGGCCGGTCGTCGTACTCGACGGCACCGCTGATGTAGATGCATCCGGTCGTCACCTCCTGGATGCGCTTCTCCGTCCAGCGGGCCAGCATCGCCCGAAGGCGCGGCAAGCCTCGCGGCTCGCGCAGGCTCGGAAAGAACACCTCGTTTTCGAAACGATGGTGATACTCGCGGACGACCTCGACCTGCAGGTCTTCACGCGATCCGAAGTGCGCGAACACACCGCTCTTGCTCATCTGCATGCGCTCGGCCAGCAGGCCGATCGTCAGCCCCTCCAGCCCGTCCCGGCTGGCGAGGTCCAAAGCAGCTTCAAGTATCGCGGCACGCGTCTGTTCGCCTTTTCGCATAGCTATTTCTGTAACCGTTCGGGGGTTCGAATAAAATCGAACGGCCGTACTATTATTGAGTGCGGCCGCTCGCGAAACAAGGAAATTATTAGAAACCGGTGTCTAACCGAGCCGCTATTTTGCGCGATTCCGGCGGGACCGGAGCGGCTTTTCCGCACGAACGTGCGGACAGATTTTTGAAGCGAACGCTTAGTCTTCGTCAGTCGTAACCGCCGACCGTCAGCGCCTTCATCACGACGCGATACGCCGTATAGGCGAGCCAGTTCAGCATGCGCTCGATGCGCGGGCGCGCGGCGAACCGGGCGGGGTCGATTTCCCGGCCGTCGGCGAACGCGGCCGCGATCGCGTCGCGCAGTTCGTTCGTGACAGCATCGTAGCGCACCAGCACGACATTCGCCTCATTGTTCAACATCAGGCTCAGCGCGTCCAGGTTCGATGAGCCGACCGTCGCCCAGTTGTCGTCGATCACGGCCACCTTGCCGTGCAGCATCGTCCTGTCGTACTCGGCCACGCGCACGCCCGCGCGCAGCAGCGCGTGATAGAGGAACGGCACGGCCGTGTCGAGCGCCGCGAATTCCTTGCGGCCGATCAGGATCCGCACGTCGACGCCGCGTCGCGCGGCGCCCGTCAGCGCACGGCGCAGCTTGCGCCCCGGCATGAAATACGGATTGGCGAGCAGGATCCGCTGGCGCGCCTGGCCGATCGCCGCGAGATACGCCTTCTCGATCGCGCGGCGGTTCACGACGTTGTCGCGCGCGACGAACGCGACGCTCGGCTCCGTCACGACCCGCAGCGCGCCGGCCTTGACCCACCGGTGGCTGCGCATCCAGCGCCGGAACATGTCGGGGAACGCTTCGCCGCCGTGCAGCCCGGCCGCGTATTGCGCATACGGCTTGTGGCCGAACATGATGCGGTGCCACTGCAGTTCGAACGCGGCGCGCACGTCGGACACAGCAGGCCCGGCCATCTCGACCGCGAAATCCCAGCGCGGAAACGGCAGCGTCGTGCCGCCCTGCGCGTAGTCGTCGATGATGTTGATGCCGCCGCAGAACGCGACCGCGTGATCGATCACCGCGAGCTTGCGATGCGTGCGCGAGAAGCCGAAGCGGCCGAACAGGAAACGGTTGTAGATGCAGTGCTCGACGCCGGCCGCCACCCACGTGTCGAACAACGGCAGGCGTGCGGTGCCGATGCCGTCGGTGATCACGCGCACGCGCACGCCGCGCTGTGCCGCGCGGATCAGCGCGTCCGACACCGGCCGGCCGGCCGCGTCGTCGCAGAAGATGTAGGTTTCGAGCATCACCTGCTCGCGGGCGGCATCGATCCGCTCGATCAATGCCTGGAAGAATGCGCCGCCACCCTCGCACAGCCGCACGGTGTTGCCCGACGTGAAGGCGAGCCGCGACGCGGAACCGCGTTCCTGCAGGAACATCTGCCGCAATTGCGCGAAGCGCTTGCGGGCTTCCGCCGTCATGCGGACGAGCCGTGCGGCGCGCGCGACAGTGCCACGCGGGCGGGCAGTTGCAGGATCGCCTCGGCGTTCGACGGCGAGAAGCAACGTGCGGCCGCCTCGCGGAACGGCAGCCACGCATGGTCGACATGCTCGCGCGGCGACAGCGTCACGTCGACGCGATGCGGCACGCACAGGCCGAACCAGTGCTCGACGTTGCGCGTGACACCCGGTGCATAGCGGTGCAGGTATTGCGGATAGATCGTGTATTCGATCCGGTGGCGCCAGTCGACGAGCGCACTGGCGGGCACGTCCGGCGTGCCGGTCGCGATGCCGGTTTCCTCGGCCACTTCGCGCGCGGCGGTGACCGCGAGCGGCTCGTCGAGCGCGTCCTTCGAGCCGGTCACCGATTGCCAGAAATCGGGCTGGTCGGCACGCTTGATCACGAGCACATCGAGGTCGGGCGTGTAGATCACGACAAGAACGGATTCGGGGATTTTCGGCGGCTTCGTCATCTTTGTTTCATGCAGCACGGGGCCGCGCGCCGGGCAAGTGCTCCGAACGGGCGGCAAGTGCTGCGACTGTACCGCAAAAAATGAAAAAGGCGCATCGCTGCGCCTTTTTCATGTGCGGCGTGTGTGCGCGCGAACGCACACACGACCGGGTACGAAGTGCGTTACGCCTTCGGCTGTTCCGGCTGACGCAGACGGATGTGCAGTTCGCGCAGCTGACGCTCGTCGACCGGGCTCGGTGCTTGCGTGAGCAGATCCTGCGCACGCTGCGTCTTCGGGAACGCGATCACGTCGCGGATCGAATCGGCACCGGCCATCATCGTGACGATGCGGTCGAGGCCGAAGGCGATACCACCGTGCGGCGGCGCGCCGTACTGCAGTGCGTCCAGCAGGAAGCCGAACTTCAGCTGCGCTTCTTCCGCACCGATCTTCAGCGCGCGGAACACCTTGCTCTGCACTTCCTCGCGGTGAATACGCACCGAGCCGCCACCGATTTCCCAGCCGTTCAGCACCATGTCGTAGGCCTTCGCGAGGCAACGGCCCGGATCCGTCTCGAGGTACTCGAGGTGCTCGTCCTTCGGGCTCGTGAACGGGTGGTGCGCCGCGACGTAGCGCGCGTCTTCGTCGTCGTATTCGAACATCGGGAAGTCGACGACCCACAGCGGCTTCCAGCCGGCATGGACGAGGCCGTTCGCCTTGCCGAATTCCGAATGGCCGATCTTCAGGCGCAGTGCGCCGAGGCTGTCGTTGACGACCTTCGCGCGGTCGGCCGCGAAGAAGATGATGTCGCCGTCTTCCGCGCCGGTGCGCTCGAGGATCGCCGCGATCGATGCGTCGTGCAGGTTCTTGACGATCGGGCTCTGCAGGCCGTCACGGCCCTTCGCCTTCTCGTTGACCTTGATCCAGGCGAGACCCTTCGCGCCGTAGATGCGCACGAATTCGGTGTAGCCGTCGATATCGCCACGCGACAGCTCGCTGCCCTTCGGCACGCGCAGTGCCGCGACACGGCCGTCCTTCGCGTTGGCCGGCGTGCTGAACACCTTGAAGTCGACGTCCTTCATCGCGTCGGTCAGCTCGGTGAATTCGAGCTGCACGCGCAGGTCCGGCTTGTCCGAACCGAAACGCGCCATCGCTTCCGAGTACGGCATCACCGGGAAGGTCGCGTCGAGTTCGACGTCGATCGTCGTCTTGAAGATGTGACGGATCATGTCTTCGAACAGGTCACGGATTTCCTGCTCGCCGAGGAACGACGTTTCGCAGTCGATCTGCGTGAATTCCGGCTGACGGTCGGCACGGAGGTCTTCGTCGCGGAAGCACTTGGTGATCTGGTAGTAACGGTCGAAGTTCGCGACCATCAGCAGCTGCTTGAACAGCTGCGGCGACTGCGGCAGCGCGAAGAACTGGCCCGCGTTCGTACGCGACGGCACGAGGTAGTCGCGCGCGCCTTCCGGCGTGCTCTTCGTCAGCATCGGCGTTTCGATGTCGATGAAACCCTGCTCGTCGAGGTACTTGCGCGCTTCGATCGCGACGCGGTAGCGCAGGCGCAGGTTGTGCTGCATCTGCGGACGGCGCAGGTCGAGCACGCGGTGCGTGAGGCGCGTCGTTTCCGACAGGTTGTCGTCGTCGAGCTGGAACGGCGGCGTGACCGATGCGTTCAGCACGTTCAGTTCGTGGCACAGCACTTCGATCTTGCCGCTCTTCAGGCCGGCGTTGACCGTGCCTTCCGGACGGTTGCGCACGAGGCCCTTGATCTGCACGCAGAACTCGTTGCGCACGCCTTCGGCGGTCGCGAACATTTCCGCGCGATCCGGGTCGCACACCACCTGCACGAGGCCTTCACGATCGCGCAGGTCGATGAAGATCACACCGCCGTGATCGCGGCGGCGCTGCACCCAGCCGCACAGCGACACGGTTTGGCCCAGCAGGTGTTCGGTCACGAGACCGCAGTATTCAGTACGCATCGACATGATGTTTGCTTTCGTTCGGTTTGATCAACGGGCGCCGCAACGCGCGGCCCGGGCGATGATTCTTTACTTACAGCGGCGGCTCGACGGGGCGGCGTGCAGGCGCCGGAGCCGGCGCCGGGGGCGCCACCACGCCCATCGAGACGATGTACTTGAGCGCGGCATCGACCGACATGTCGAGTTCGATGACTTCGCTCTTCGGCAGCATCAGGAAGAAGCCCGACGTCGGGTTCGGCGTCGTCGGGATATAGACGCTCACGTATTCTTCCGTCAGATGATTGAGCACGTCGCCGCCCGGCGTGCCGGTCAGAAACGCGATCGTATACGAGCCGCGACGCGGGTATTCGATCAGCAGCGCCTTGCGGAACGCGTTGCCGCTGCTCGACAGCAGCGTGTCCGACACCTGCTTGACGCTCGTGTAGATCGGCCCGACGACAGGGATGTGACGCACCACGGCGTTCCACCACGTGACGAGCTTCTGGCCGATGAAGTTCCGCGTGGCCAGCCCGACGACGAAGATGAACGCGAGCGTCAGCACCGCGCCGATCCCCGGCAGGTGGAAGCCGAGCATCCGCTCGGGCTGCCACGATTCGGGCAGCAGGAGCAGCGTCTGGTCCATCGTGCCGATGATGAGGCCGAGCACCCACAGCGTGATCGCGAGCGGGACGAGAACCAGCAGGCCGGTCAGAAACACCGATTTCAGGGTCGTCTTTTTCATCATCTGCCGTCAATGAACCGCGCCGGCGGCGCGGGTTGGTCGCAGCCCGGCCGGGCTGCGACGGTCAACTGCTGGCGGCGGGCGCTGCAGCCGGGGCGGGCGCGGCGCTCGTCGTCGTGCTTTCGGAACTGCTCGCTGCAGCCGGCGTAGCCGCAGCGGGCGCGGCTTCCGTCGCTGCGGCCGGGGCTGCGTCGCCCGACGCCGTCGCCGGCGCGCTGGTGCCGCCCGAACCGCCACGGAAATCGGTGACATACCAACCCGAACCCTTCAACTGGAAGCCCGCGGCAGTGACCTGCTTGCGAAACGCATCCTTCCCGCATTCCGGGCACTGCGACAGCGGCGCGTCGCTCATCTTCTGGAGCACGTCCTTCGCGAAACCACACGCTTCGCATCGATAGGCGTAGATCGGCATGATATTTTTCCCGCGGAAACTGGAAACAGCTTGCAAAACCTTGAATTATAGCCGAAACCCTGCCGCGCTCCGGCAATGGCCGCGACACCCGCGCATCAGCGGCGGCGCCACGTGAGCCAGCGCTCGTGCCCTTCGAACACGGGCAGCGAATCGGTCACGGGCAAATCCTCGATCAATTCGAAGTGCGGCGTGAGCAGCGCATCGAGTTCGGCACGCTCGATTCCGAACGGCGGCCCCTTCGGTTTCGCCATCAGGAAGAAATAGCCGGCCAGCAATCCGTCCACCGGCAGCAGCTCGGCCATGCGCGCCGCATAGCCGGCACGCATGGCCGGCGGCAGCGCGCACAGGAACGCGCGCTCGTACACCCACTGCACGTCGAACGGCGGCCGGTACGTAAAGAAATCGGCCTGCTCGACGACGCCCGCATGCGCGCCGAGCTGCGCCTTCGCGGCAGCCACCGCCTGTGCGGCGAAGTCGATCGCACGCACGGGCCAGCCGGCTTCGGCCAGCCACCCGGCTTCCTGCGCACTGCCGCAGCCGGGAATCAGCACCGCGCACGGCTCGAGCCGGTGCGCGAACACGCTGAAACCATCGGGCACGCCACCGAATTCCCACGGCGTCACGCCACGCTCGAAACGCTCGTCCCAGAACGAAGCGTTACCGGGATCGCGCGTCGCGAAATCGGCGGCGGCCGGTGTGACGGGTTGCTTCGGATCGGACATCGCCCTGCTCCTTTCGGTCATGTGCCGTAGGCGAGCGCGAGCAGCACGCGCGCAACGAGCGCGCCGACGCCGACGGCAAGGCCGAAGATCAGCAGCGCCTGCAGCAGCCGGTTCGTCCGCTTCTGCTCGACGAGAACCTGACGCATCAGTTCCTCGCTCGCCGCGCGCGGCGCGTCATGGCGCGCCGCCATCGCGTGGTGGATCAGGCGCGGCAGTTGCGGCAGCGTCTTGCTCCACTGCGGCGCCTCGACCTTGAAGCGTTCGTACCAGCCGCGCAGGCCGATCTGCTCGGTCATCCAGCGTTCGAGGTACGGCTTCGCGGTCTTCCACAGGTCGAGCTCGGGGTCGAGCGAACGGCCGAGCCCCTCGACGTTCAGCATCGTCTTCTGCAGCAGCACGAGCTGCGGCTGGATCTCGACGTTGAAGCGGCGTGACGTCGAGAACAGGCGCATCAACACCTGGCCGAGCGAGATGTCCTTCAGCGCGCGGTCGAAATACGGCTCGCACACTGCGCGAATCGCGCTTTCGAGCTCCTCGACGCGCGTTTCCGGCGGCACCCAGCCCGATTCGAGGTGGAGCGTCGCGACGCGGTGATAGTCGCGCTTGAAGAACGCGAGGAAGTTCTGCGCGAGGTAGTTCTTGTCGAAATCGGACAGCGCGCCGACGATCCCGAAGTCGAGCGCGACGTAGCGGCCGAACGTGTTCGGATCGAGGCTCACCTGGATGTTGCCCGGGTGCATGTCCGCATGGAAGAAGCCGTCGCGGAACACCTGCGTGAAGAAGATCTCGACGCCTTCGCGTGCAAGCTTCTTGATGTCGACGCCGGCCGAACGCAGCGTCTCGACCTGGCTGATCGGCACGCCGGTCATGCGCTCCATCACGAGCACCTGCGACGTCGAGAAATCCCAGAACATCTCGGGCACGAGCAGCAGGTCGAGACCCGCGAAATTGCGGCGCAGCTGGCTGCCGTTGGCGGCCTCGCGCATCAGGTCGAGTTCGTCGTGCAGGTACTTGTCGAATTCGGCGACGACCTCGCGCGGCTTCAGGCGCCGGCCGTCGGCCCACATGCGCTCTGTCCAGATCGCGATATCGCGCATCAGCGCGAGGTCGGAATCGATCACGGACAGCATGTTCGGGCGCAGCACCTTGACGGCGACGGACTTGCCCGCGTGCTGGCCCTGCTTGAGCTTCGCGAAATGCACCTGCGCGATCGACGCGCTCGCAATCGGCTCGCGCTCGAATTCGTCGAACAGCTCGTCGACCGGCGCACCGAGCGACTTCTCGATGATCCCGATCGCGACCGCCGAATCAAACGGCGGCACCTGGTCCTGCAGTTTCGCGAGTTCGTTCGCGAAATCGACCGACAGCAGGTCGCGGCGCGTCGACAGCACCTGGCCGAACTTCACGAAGATCGGGCCGAGGCTTTCGAGCGCGTGACGCAGCCGCACGGCAGGCGGATCGGAATAGCGGCGGCCGATCGTCGTGATCCGCAACAGCAGCTTCACGCGCCGGTCGTCGATCCGGGACAGCATCACTTCGTCGAGACCAAAGCGGATGACGGTGTAGACAATCTTGATGAAACGGAAAATGCGCATGCCCTGCGGCCCCTCAGTGCGCGCCGCGCGGGCCGGAACCCGTGCGCGCGCCGATTTTTTGTTCGAGTCGCTCGACCCGCTTTTCGACCCGTGCGAGCGCATCGCGTGCGCGCGCCAGTTCGGCGTCGAAGCCGCCGAGCGACGCGCGCCGGACGACCTGCGGGTTCTCGTCGAGCCAATATTCGGCGACGGAATCGAGCACGTTGCGGCCGGTGCGTCGCGCGCGCGCACCGGCGTCGCGCACGACCGTCGCGATCCGGTATGCCGCCGCGTCGCCGACCAGCTTTGCGAGATCTTCTTCAGGTTCCCAGCGCAGGTGCTCGGCCAGCTTCGCGATCTGCGTCGCGAACTCTGCGTCGCCCTCGATCTTCACGTGCTTCATCACGGCCGCCTGGCCGCCCTGCAGGAATGCGGCGACGGTATCGCCGGCGAGCGCGATCGACACGTCGACCTGTTGCGCATCATGCGCTTCGACGGCTGACAGATAGCCGTCGGGCTGCACCAGCAGCGTGAGCGTAACGGGGGGCACGTCGATCCGGGCAGTCTTGCCCGCATACGGAATCAGGCGGTCGCGCGCCCACGATTCGCGGGCGAGCAGGTGATTGACGGCAGCAGCAAAAGGCTTGGCGGCAAAGGTCATCGGGCTGGGAAAGAAAAAACCCGCGCAGGCCGGGCGCCCACGCGGGTTTCTATTGTAACGTCGGATCGTCGGCAGACCGTGCCTGACCACACACCCGGGCGGCAAGCGGTCGCAGTGCGGCGGCCGTTGCCCGGGTGATCGGCGGCGTGGGCCGCCGGTCACGCTCAGTGCGTGTTGATCTGCTGGATGCCCGCGAGCAGCCAGCCCTGACTGCCCGACTTCGACAGGTTCCACACCTCGTCGAACGGCGCAGCCGACGCATTCGCCGATTCGCGGATCAGGCCGTGGAAGCGCACGCTCGCCGACTGCTCGATGCCGCGATCCTCGATCGCGACCAGTTCCGCGTCGAGCTGCACGACGTCGGTCTGGTTCGACTCGTTGCCGCGCGAATCGAGGTCGATCTTGATCTCGGCGAACATTTCGGGCGTCGTGAACTCGCGGATGTCGGCCAGGTTGCCCTGGTCCCACGCAGCCTGCAGGCGCACGAAATAAACCTTCGAGCTGCGCAGGAACGCTTCGGTGTCGAAGCCGGCCGGCACCTGCAGCGGTGCTGCCGCAGCAGCCGCTGCCGCGCCGGTGGCCGCGGCACCGCCGCCGAACACGCCTTGCGCTTCGTTCGCGTAGCTGCTGCCGCTACCCGCATAGTTGCTGCCCGTGCTGCCCTGCTGGAACGACGGGCTTTGCGAGTAGCCGCCCGACGACGACGCCGAGCCGCCGACCGAGTATGCCGGCTCCTGCGGACGACGGCGGTTCATGAACTTGCGGATCAGCCAGATGCCGACCGCCGCGAGCAGCGCGATCACGATGACGTTCGCCATCATGCTCGCGAATGCGCCGCCCATGCCGAAGTGCGACAGCAGCGCCGCGATGCCGAGACCGGCCGCAAGACCGGCGATCGGCCCCAGCCAGCGCGAGCGGTTGGGCTGCGCAGCCGGCGCGGGCGCAGCCGGATTCGCACGCTGCGCCTGCGACGGCGCGGCCTGCTGCATCGGCTGCTGCGCGGGCGGCGTGGCCTGGCGCTGCGTGACGGTGGAATTCTGGCGGCCGATGCTGCGCCCGCCGCCCATGCGCTTGGCTTCGGCGTCGAGCGATGCGAACGTGCCGGCCGTGAGCAGGCCGACCATCAGCAGCGTGCCGACCCGTCGAGCCCACGGCTTCGACGGCTTGCTACGGTTGAACAACGAACGCGATTGAAACATCAGTTTCTCCGGATGTAAGACAAATGTATGGAAAGAGCCCCTTAGTACTTGGCTCCCATGTGTAAAGCTACCACGCCACCTGACAAATTGTAATATTTGACGGCATCGAGGCCCGCTTGTTCCATCATCGTCTTCAGCGTGTCCTGATCGGGGTGCATCCGGATAGATTCAGCAAGATACCGGTAACTTTCAGCATCTTTCGCGAACTTGTCGCCAAGCCACGGTAATACTTTGAAAGAATACAGATCGTACGCTTTTTTCAGCGGATCCCAGACTTTCGAGAATTCCAGCACCATCACGCGGCCGCCGGGCTTCGTCACGCGGCGCATCTCGGCCAGCGCGGCATCCTTGTGCGTCATGTTGCGCAGTCCGAACGCGACCGTGACCACATCGAAGTAGTTGTCCGGAAAGGGAGTTTTCTCCGCGTCGCACAGCAGCGACGGCGTCACGATGCCCTTGTCGAGCAGTCGGTCGCGGCCGACGCGCAGCATCGATTCGTTGATGTCCGTGTGCCAGACCTCGCCCGTCGGCCCGGCCGCCTTCGCGAACGACTTGGTCAGGTCGCCGGTGCCGGCCGCGATGTCGAGCACCTTGAAGCCGGGGCGCACGTTCGCCTGCGCGATCGTGAACGCCTTCCACGCGCGGTGCATGCCCGCCGACATCAGGTCGTTCATCAGATCGTAGTTGCTCGCGACCGAATGGAACACGCCCGCCACTTTCTTCGCTTTTTCGTTTTCCTCGACGCTTTCGAAGCCGAAGTGGGTTTTGCTCATCGCGTTGATCCTCAGTAAATGGCAAGACGGCGCCGAGCGGGCGCCGTCGAATTTCAGTGGCAGTGGCCGTGCGACGCGCTGGCCGCCGGCATCGGGGCGTCGCGCTCGACGCCCGCCGCCTTCAGTTTGTCGAAATAGTCGCGCCACAGCGCGTCCTGCTGCGTCGCCAGTTCGTACAACAGGTCCCACGAGTAGATGCCGGTCGAATGACCGTCGGAAAACGTCGGCTGCAGCGCGTAGTTGCCGACGCCCTCGAGCGCGGTGATCGTCACTTCGCGCTTGCCCGTCTGCAGCGTCTCCTGGCCGGGCCCGTGGCCACGCACCTCGGCCGACGGCGAATACACGCGCATCAGCTCGAACGGAATCCGGAAACTGTCGCCGTTCGGGTACTGCAATTCGAGCACGCGCGATACCGCGTGCACGACGACGCCGGACGGAATCGGCGTCGTGGAAGTCAAACCGCTCATGGCTGCCTCGAATCGGTCATGCGTTGAATTTCCTCGCGCACCGCATTGTGCAGCAGCGAGGCCTGCGCGGCGCGCAAGCGCAGCAGCGCCTCGGACACGCTGCGCTGGCGCGGCGCCCATACGGGCTGCGGGAAGTGTGCGTCGTTCGAAAAGCGCGGGATCACGTGCCAGTGCACATGCGGCACCATGTTGCCGAGGCTCGCGAGATTCACCTTGTTCGGCTGCATCACGCGACGCACGGCCCGCTCGACCGCGTAGACCACGCGCATCAGGTGGGCCCGGTCGGGCTCGCCGAGATCGGAGAATTCGGCCACGTGCGCGCCCCAGATCACCCGGCAGAAGCCCGGGTAGTCGTGCTCGCCCGTTGCGAGAACGACGCGCAGCGCATCGTCCTGCCAGAGCAGCTCGCCGCCGTCTTCACGGCAAAACACGCATTCCATCGTCGCTCCCATGTGGACGGGCGCCGGCATTGCTGCGCCGGCGCCCGCTCATTCCTGGCCCGGTCGGGCGGTCGTCATGCCCGCATTAGACCAGCACGCGCTCGATCCCGCCATTGTTCGCGCGTGCGACATAATCGGCCATCCAGTTCTCGCCGAGCACCTGGCGCGCGATTTCGACCACGATGTAGTCGGCTTCGAGGTTCGCATCCTCGCCGTAGCGCGACAGGCCCTGCAGGCACGACGGGCAGCTCGTCAGGATCTTCACGTCCGGGCCGTTCGCGGCCGCGGCGGCCGGCGCCGGCGCGTTGCCGGCCACGACCGGGATGCTGCGCAGCTTCGCGGCACCCTTGCGGATCTCCTCTTCCTTGCGGAAACGGACCTGCGTCGAAATGTCCGGGCGCGTGACCGCGAGCGTGCCCGACTCACCGCAGCAGCGCTCGTTCTTCTCGATCTTGTAGCCGTCCTTCTCCGCGCCCATCAGCTCGTTGACGAGCTTTACCGGGTCCATCGTCTTGATCGGCGTGTGGCACGGGTCGTGATACATGTAGCGCGTGCCCGTCACGCCGTCGAGCTTCATCCCCTTCTCGAGCAGGAACTCGTGGATATCGATGATCCGGCAGCCCGGGAAGATCTTGTCGAATTCGTAGCCGGCGAGCTGGTCGTAGCAGGTACCGCACGACACGACCACCGTCTTGATGTCGAGGTAGTTCAGCGTGTTCGCGACCCGGTGGAACAGCACACGGTTGTCGGTGACGATCTTCTCGGCCTTGTCGTACTGGCCCGAGCCGCGCTGCGGGTAGCCGCAGCACAGGTAGCCCGGCGGCAGCACCGTTTGCACGCCGGCTTCCCACAGCATCGCCTGCGTCGCGAGACCGACCTGCGAGAACAGGCGCTCGGAGCCGCAGCCCGGGAAATAGAACACCGCTTCCGAATCGACGGTGGTCGACTTCGGGTTGCGGATGATCGGCACGATCTTGTTGTCCTCGATGTCGAGCAGCGCGCGCGCCGTCTTCTTCGGCAGGTTGCCCGGCATCTTCTTGTTGACGAAGTGGATCACCTGCTCGACCACGGGCGGCTTGCCGACCGTCGCCGGCGGGTGCTGCGTCTGCTTCGTCACGACCTTCTTCAGCATGTCGTTCGCGAAGCGCTGCACCTTGTAGCCGGCGCCCATCATCACGCTGCGCGCGACGTTGATCGTCTGCGGGTTGGTCGCGTTCAGGAAGAACATGCCCGCCGCATTGCCGGCGTTGAACTTCTTCTTGCCCATCTTGCGCAACAGGTTGCGCATGTTCATCGTGACGTCGCCGAAGTCGATCTTCACCGGGCACGGCGTCGCGCACTTGTGGCACACCGTGCAGTGGTCGGCCACGTCGTTGAACTCGTCCCAGTGCTTGATCGACACGCCGCGGCGCGTCTGTTCTTCGTACAGGAACGCCTCGACCAGCAGCGACGTCGCGAGGATCTTGTTGCGCGGGCTGTACAGCAGGTTCGCGCGCGGCACGTGGGTCGCGCACACCGGCTTGCACTTGCCGCAGCGCAAGCAGTCCTTCACCGAATCGGCGATCGCGCCGATGTCGGACTGCTTCATGATCAGCGACTCGTACCCCATCAGCCCGAAGCTCGGCGTATACGCGTTGCGCAGATCGGCGCCTTCGAGCAGCTTGCCCTTGTTGAAGCGGCCGTTCGGGTCGACGCGCTGCTTGTACGCGCGGAATTCGGCGATCTCGTCGTCGGTGAGGAACTCGAGCTTCGTGATGCCGATGCCGTGCTCACCGGAAATCACGCCGTCGAGCGAACGCGCAAGCGTCATGATGCGTGCGACCGCCGCGTGGGCGTCCTGCAGCATCTCGTAGTTGTCGGAGTTGACCGGCAGGTTGGTGTGGACGTTGCCGTCGCCCGCGTGCATGTGCAGCGCGACGAACACGCGGCCGCGCAGCACCTGCTTGTGGATCGCCTGCGCCTCGTCGAGGATCTGCTTGAACGCGCCGCCGTTGAAGATCGCGCGCAGCTCCGCGCGGATCTCCTGCTTCCACGAGATGCGCACCGTGCGGTCCTGCGTGATGTGGAACACGGTCGCGCCCGGCTGCTCGTCCGCACGGTCGGCGAACTTCTCGGCGAGCGCCTCGTAACCGAGCTGCACGAGATAGTGCTGCGCCTCGCGCAACGGCTGGTCGAGCCGGTCGCGCACGAATTCCCAGCGCGCGCGCACGCGCTTGAGCAACTCCAGCGCCTGCTGCACGCGATCTTCGAGCAGTTCGGCGCTCGGGATCTCGTTTGCATCGTCGGTCTTGCCGAGCGGCAGGTTGCCGGCGCGGAAGAACGCTTCCAGCGCGTCGACGAGTTGCAGCTTGTTCTTCAGCGACAGCTCGATGTTGATCCGCTCGATGCCGTCGGTGTACTCGCCCATCCGGTTCAGCGGGATGACGACGTCTTCGTTGATCTTGAACGCGTTCGTGTGCTTCGCGATCGCGGCCGTGCGGCTGCGGTCGAGCCAGAAGCGCTTGCGCGCCTCCGCGCTGACCGCGACGAAGCCTTCGCCGCTCTTGCCGTTCGCCATCCGGATCACTTCGGACGTGGCGTGCGCGACCGCATCGGCATCGTCGCCGACGATGTCGCCGATCAGTACCATCTTGGGGAATGAATTGCGCTTGCTCTTGGTCGCGTAGCCGACCGCGCGCAGGTAGCGCTCGTCGAGGTGCTCTAGGCCCGCGAGGATCGCGCCGCCCTGCTTCGACGTTTCGAACAGGTAGTCCTTGATCTCGACGATGCTCGGGATCGCCTCGCGCGCCTGGCCGAAGAATTCGAGGCAGACGGTGCGCGTGTGCGCGGGCATCTTGTGCAGCACCCAGCGCGCGGACGTGATGAGCCCGTCGCAGCCTTCCTTCTGTACGCCCGGCAGGCCGGCGAGGAACTTGTCGGTCACGTCCTTGCCGAGCCCTTCCTTGCGGAACCGGCGGCCTTCGATCTCGAGCATCTCGCTCTTCAGCAGCTTCTCGCCCGGCGCATACGCGCCGTCGAACCACTTCAGCTCGAAACGCGCGACCGCGATGTCGTGGATCTTGCCCTGGTTGTGCTCGTGGCGCGTGACTTCGAGCCAGTTGCCGTCCGGGTCGACCATCCGCCACCAGGCCAGGTTGTCGAGCGCGGTGCCCCACAGCACGGCCTTCTTGCCGCCCGCGTTCATCGCGACGTTGCCGCCGATGCACGATGCGTCGAGCGAGGTCGGATCGACCGCGAACACGTAGCCGGCCGCTTCCGCCGCCTCGGTCACGCGGCGTGTGACGACGCCCGCGCCGGAGAAGATCGTCGGCACCTTGTGCGCGACGCCCGGCAGCTCGGTCAGCTCGACCGCGCCGAGTTGTTCGAGCTTCTCGGTGTTGATCACTGCGGAGAACGGCGTGAGCGGCACCGCGCCGCCCGTGTAGCCGGTGCCGCCGCCGCGCGGGATCACGGTCAAGCCGAGCTCGAAGCAGGCCTTGATGAGGCCGGCGATCTCGGCTTCGCTATCGGGCGTCAGCACGACGAACGGGTATTCGACGCGCCAGTCGGTCGCGTCGGTCACGTGCGACACGCGCGACAGCCCGTCGAAACGGATGTTGTCCTTTTGCGTGCAGCGGCCGAGCGCCTTGGTTGCGCGGCGGCGCAGGTCGGCCATCTTCTCGAATTCGTCGGCGAACTCGTTGACCGCGCGCTGCGCGGCGGTTTCGAGCATCTCGACGCGCGATGCGCGCTCGCGGCCCGCGTCGTCGCGGTGCTCGGTGAGATCCGCGCTGCGGCGCTTGCCGATTTCGGTCAGGCGGTGGTTCAGCGCCTCGATCAGCAGCGCGCGGCGCTTCGGGTTGTCGAGCAGGTCGTCCTGCAGGTACGGGTTGCGGCGCACGACCCAGATGTCGCCGAGCACTTCGTACAGCATCCGTGCCGAGCGGCCCGTGCGGCGCTCGGCGCGCAATTCGTCGAGCACCGACCACGCCTCTTCGCCGAGCAGGCGGATCACGATCTCGCGATCCGAGAAGGACGTGTAGTTATAGGGAATCTCGCGCAAGCGGGGCGCGGGGTCGGAGGCGACGGCGGCGGCCGCGCCATGCGGATCGAAAACTTGTGGTGCGTTCATGTTCGGACGACTCGGAGGGCCGATACACCGTGCACGGGCGTCGGCAAGCGCGTGGGCGCAATCTTGGGGAAATCTGTTCTGTTACCAGGCGCGCGGCTGTCCTTCATGGGGCCGGAGCGGGCGACTCGCCCCTCCTGGCCGGCGACAGGGCCTGGCGGCACTCGGAACCATCAGCACGATCGCGCGCGGCGCGCATGCCGTTCCGCCGCGGGGGTAGCTGCGCGCGGCGTCGGCTTCAACGGTGCGATCCGAGGGTGCCTCTGCATCTTCCGATCCTTGATTCAAAACGGAATTCTAACCCATGATCGGGCCATGCGTGACACGTCGGACAGGTCGTGGGGCTATCGCCGCGAGCCGCGCCAGGCCTGGCTCGGCGCGATTTCGTGTGACCATTCGCCGTCCGTCCGGTCGGTAACCACGCGGTTAAACCGGTAAAAAAGGCGCCGCGAGCGCGCCGACGCCCCGCCCGCGCGGCCCCGCGAAGGTGCGCTCGGCATGCCGCTTGCATGCGGGCGGACCCTTGGCGCTATCATTGATCCTTTACCGTCTGCTTCCGCACTGCACGCGAGCGCCCATGGCATCCCACGATTACCTGAAGAAAATCCTCACCGCGCGCGTCTATGACGTCGCGATCGAGACGGAACTCGAACCCGCCCGCAACCTGTCGGCCCGGCTGCGCAATGCGGTCTACCTGAAGCGCGAGGACAACCAGCCGGTGTTCTCGTTCAAGCTGCGCGGCGCGTACAACAAGATGGCGCACATTCCGACGGACGCGCTCGCCCGCGGCGTGATTACGGCGTCGGCCGGCAACCACGCGCAGGGTGTCGCATTCTCGGCGGCCCGGATGGGCGTGAAGGCCGTGATCGTCGTGCCGGTCACGACGCCGCAGGTGAAGGTCGACGCCGTGCGTACGCACGGCGGCCCGAGCGTCGAGGTGATCCAGGCCGGGGAGTCGTACAGCGACGCGTATGCACACGCGGTCAAGGTGCAGGAAGAGCGCGGCCTCACGTTCGTCCACCCGTTCGACGATCCGTACGTGATCGCCGGCCAGGGCACGATCGCGATGGAAATCCTGCGTCAGCACCAGGGCCCGATCCATGCGATCTTCGTGCCGATCGGCGGCGGCGGGCTCGCGTCCGGCGTCGCGGCCTACGTGAAGGCGGTGCGGCCGGAGATCAAGGTGATCGGCGTGCAGGCCGAGGATTCGTGCGCGATGGCGCAGTCGCTGGAAGCCGGCAAGCGCGTCGAGCTGAGCGAAGTCGGCCTGTTCGCGGACGGCACCGCCGTGAAGCTGGTCGGCGAGGAAACCTTCCGCCTCTGCAGCGAATACCTCGACGGCGTCGTGACGGTGAACACCGACGCACTGTGCGCGGCGATCAAGGACGTGTTCCAGGACACGCGCAGCGTGCTCGAGCCGTCCGGCGCGCTCGCGGTCGCGGGCGCGAAGCTCTACGCGGAACGCGAAGGCATCGAGAACCAGACGCTCGTCGCGGTCACGTCCGGTGCGAACATGAACTTCGACCGGATGCGCTTCGTCGCCGAGCGCGCGGAAGTGGGTGAAGCGCGCGAAGCCGTGTTCGCGGTCACGATCCCCGAGGAGCGCGGCAGCTTCAAGCGCTTCTGCTCGCTCGTCGGCGACCGCAACGTCACCGAGTTCAACTACCGGATCGCCGATGCGCAGGCCGCGCACATCTTCGTCGGCGTGCAGATCAAGCGCCGCGGCGAATCGGCCGAGATCGCCGCGAACTTCGAATCGCACGGGTTCAAGTCCGTCGACCTGACGCACGACGAACTGTCGAAGGAACACATCCGCTACATGGTGGGCGGCCGTTCGCCGCTCGCGCTCGACGAGCGCCTGTTCCGCTTCGAATTCCCGGAACGGCCGGGCGCGCTGATGAAGTTCCTGTCGTCGATGGCGCCGGACTGGAACATCAGCCTGTTCCACTACCGCAACCAGGGCGCGGACTACAGCTCGATCCTCGTCGGGCTGCAGGTGCCGCAGGCCGATCGCGCCGAATTCGAACGCTTCCTCGCGGCACTCGGCTATCCGTATGTCGAGGAGAGCGCCAACCCGGCTTACCGCCTCTTCCTGTCGTAAAGGCGTCACGCATGAATCCCGAACATTCCCCGCTCGGCAAGGCCACCGTCTACGCCGCGCAGTACGACGCGTCGCTGCTGTTCCCGATCCCGCGCGCCGGCGCGCGCGAGCAGCTCGGCATCACGTCGGCGCTGCCGTTCTTCGGCACCGACATCTGGAACGCCTACGAGCTGTCGTGGCTCAACGCGCGCGGCAAGCCGCAGATCGCGGTTGCGACGTTCTATGTGCCGGCCGAATCGCCGAACATCGTCGAATCGAAGTCGTTCAAGCTGTATCTCGGCTCGTTCGCGCAGACGAAGCTCGACTCGATCGACGCGGTGCGCGACACGCTGAAGCGCGACGTGTCGGCCGCGTGCGGCGCGACCGTTTCCGTGCAGCTGGTGTCGCCGCACGATTTCGGCAAGCTCGAGATGGACGAACTCGACGGGCTGTCGCTCGACCGGCTCGACCTCGACACCGACGTGTACGAACCCGATCCGTCACTGCTGTCGGCCGCCGAGGACGAAGCACCGGTCGAGGAGACGCTCGTGTCCGACCTGCTGCGCTCGAACTGCCCGGTCACGGGCCAGCCCGACTGGGGCAGCGTGCAGATCCACTACGTCGGACCGCAGATCGATCACGCAGGCCTGCTGCGCTACATCATCTCGTTCCGCAATCACACGGGCTTTCACGAGCAGTGCGTCGAGCGGATCTTCCTCGACATCCTGCATGCGTGCAAACCGGTGAAGCTCGCTGTATATGCGCGCTATACGCGCCGCGGCGGGCTCGACATCAACCCGTTCCGCACCAACTACAACCAGCCGATGCCGGACAACGCGCGTAATGCGCGGCAGTGACGGCGGCGGGCCGCCGCGGTTCGCAGTTGGCAAAGCGCGCGGTACCCCCTGATAAAACAGCCCGGCCGGGTTCAACCGGCCGGGCTGTTTTTCATTGCGCGGAAAAGCGCGAACGCCCCTCACCCGCTCACCGGCCGCTCCGGGAGAATCTCAACCAGGCGCAACAGGTAGCCGTCGGGATCCTGCACCAGCATCTCGACCTGGCCATGCTCGATATCATCCTCCCGATACCAGGACGTGCGCGGCTCGACGAATAGCGCCACGCCAGCGGCGCGGATCCTGTCCAGGATGGGGTCGAGCGTATCGACCTCGATCTGAAGATTGATCCCGCGCCCGAACGGCGGCTCCAGCGGGCCGGTCAGCCAGCCCTCCGGGCTGCACTGCTCGAGCATCAGTTGGGCCCGCCCGATTTCAAGATAGGCGAACCCGTCTTCCGGACGCTCGAAGCGAATCCGGAATCCCAGCACGTCGCGATAGAAGCGAATGCTTCCGGCAAGATCCGAGCAGATCAGCTCCGGCACCAGTGCGGCCCATTCCATGCATGTCCTCTCCGTATGGTCATGCGGCACATTACATGAACGGGAGGGATGCGTTGCGGCGGTTGCTGCCGTGGGAGCCCTTCATCCGTCGCCCCGGCACGACAGATGACGAAACGAGCCCAGCACACGTGAATGTGCCGGCCCATAACGAGATGGTCAGCCCGATCCCGGCTTGGCGGACTATGCCAGCCAGAATTTTGCAGCCCACCCGCACCGACCGCTTGCGGAAGTAGCGCATTCGCGGAAGTCGCTCCCAATCGCGTGCGTTGAAATCCGGATCGATATGCGCGGAAACCCGCCTTTTCACTGAAGTGCGACCAATCGCGTAGCGTCCCATCTTCTTTCAACGGCTGCACGATGCAGCATCGCGAGCGTAATCGGTTCCCGCTTGAAGTCGTGCGGCTTTCGAAGCACCCATCGCCGAAATAGCGAATAAAGCAGCCCCTCGCCTTCCATCAGAAAATATCGATGGAAGTCGAAATCGCCCGTGTCGACAGCAAACCGTTCAAAAAAATGCCCCATGAAATCGTTTGCTTCGTCGCCGGTTTGGCCCAGATCCTCCCAGAGTCGAGTGCCGGCGGAGAGCGGCTTCGACGGACCGAGCCCCACCTCTGACCGGACAAAGGCTTCGATCTCGTCCCAGCACACGTCTTCCATCAGAACACCTTGTCCTCAGGTTTGACGAGGTTGTTGTACCTGGAGACCGTACTGTGGACGATCTCGAATACGTCGCGCGCAAGCAGCGCCCAACCGACGCCCGGAACGGCTCGCCCGATGAATACACTCAGCTTCCGGGTCAGAATGATCCGAAGCGACTTGATGCTTTGAAGCGTCACTGTTGGCAAAACCTTCCTGTTGAGCTGGTATCGAAAAATCGAGCGAGCCATCACGGATGCGACGGACGTTCCTTTCGTCGCGCCGCCGAATTTTTGCCGTGTCGGCAAAACGAGCCATCCGGCCAAAATCAGGATCACGGCTTCGACATCGTCGATCCCGATCCGTGTGCACGTCTCTTCTACAGCAACAAAAAAGAAAAGCTCCGCGGGTGTGAGATCCGAATGAATGCCGTAGCGGTATGTACTGCTCATAATGGTCCGACTTCACGAAATCGTTGATCAGAATGGCGACCATACACACCAATCCATTCAATTCGCCCTATCGCGTTTCGTCGACACCACTTGCGCATTATCCGTCCATCACCGCAACCGCCCGCCAGACGGACATATCGTGTCACGCCCCCCGCCTGAAGAATTTCATTAAAAGTGTGAAAATTTGACGCCGTCCGGCAATACATCGACTCCGTCATAACGCAACGAGGCCGGCGCATGCAACTGCGCCGGCCTCGTTACACAACAATTCGCCCTCGAACCTTACTTCACCGGCGCCTTGTACGCGATGCAGTCGACCTCGACCTTGCAGTCGATGACCATGCTCGACTGCACGCACGCGCGTGCCGGCGGATGCTCGCCGAAGTACGACACGAACACCTTGTTGAACGACGCGAAATCGCGCGCGTCGTCGAGCCACACGCCGCAGCGCACGACGTGCTCGAGGCCGTAGCCGGCTTCCTTCAGGATCGCGATCACGTTCTCGATCGTCTGCTTCGACTGCGTGACGATGCCGCCTTCGACGACCTCGCCGTTCACCATCGGCGTCTGGCCCGACACGTACAGCCAGCCGTCGGCCTCGACCGCGCGTGCGAACGGCATCACCTGGCCGCCGGTTCCCTTCGCTTCGCCTACGCCATATCGCTTCATCGTTTCACTCCTTGTTTCGGTTACGGATGCGCGCACCGACGACGGCGCGCGCGGCAGATCGGAACATCAACCGCGTTCAGAACGCGGCGTCGGCACTCGCCGGCACGCGCTCGCCGCGTGCGACGAAGCCGCCGGCGCGCTCGCCGGTCGGCTGGCCGTTTTCATAAGTGAGCACGCCGTTCACCCACACGGCGTCGATCCCGTGCGCGGGCTGCTGCGGCTTCTCGAACGTCGCGGCGTCGATCACGCTCGCCGGGTCGAACAGCACGAGATCCGCGTGGTAGCCCACATGCACCTCGCCGCGCCGCGCGATCCCGTAGCGGCGCGCGGACAGCGACGTCATCTTGCGGATCGCTTCCTCGAGCGGCAGCAGGTTCGTGTCGCGCACGTAGTGGCCGAGCACACGCGGGAACGCGCCCCACAGCCGCGGGTGCGGCAGCGGGTCGTTCGGCAGGCCGTCGGAGCCGACCATCGTCGCGGGATGCGACAGGATCCGGCGCACGTCGTCCTCGGACATGTTGTGGTACACGGCGCCAGCCGGGCGGATGCGCTGCGCGGCTTCCTGCTCGGTCACGCCCCACTCGGCCGCGATCGCCTTCAGCAGCTTGCCTGCCACTTCCGGGTGCGGCTCCGACCACGTGATCGTGATGTCGATGTCGCCCGTCACCTGCTTCAGGTCGAGCGTCGACGAGCTGCGGCTGTACGGATAGCAGTCGCAGCCGACCGGCTGGTAGCGGCGCGCGCCTTCGAGCGATGCAAGCACTTCGGTGCTGCGCCCCCAGTTCGACGGGCCCGCGCACTTCAGGTGCGAGATCACGACCGGCACGCGTGCATGGCGGCCGACCTGGTACGCCTCTTCCATCGCATCGAGAATCGCGTCGAACTCGGTGCGCATGTGCGTCGTGTACAGCGCGCCCGCGTTCGCGAGCGGCTCGGCGAGCGCCATCACCTCTTCGGTGGGCGCCGCGAACGCGGAGCCGTACGCGAGGCCCGACGACAGGCCGAGCGCGCCGTTCGCGAGCGCTTCCTCGAGCTGCGCGCGCATGCCGGCGATCTCGCCGTCGGTCGCCGCGCGATCGAGGCGGTCCATCTGGTTGTTGCGCAGCGCCGTGTGGCCGACGAGCGCCGCGACGTTCACGGCCGGACGCGCATCGTTCACGGCCGCGACGTAATCGGCGAAGGTCGGGTACTGGAACGCACCGCGCTCGCCGAGCAGGTTCATCGGATCGGGCGGATCGCCCGCGAGCGTCACCGGCGACGCGCTGATCCCGCAGTTGCCGACGATCACGGTCGTCACGCCCTGCGAGATCTTCGGGATCATCTCCGGTGCGCGGATCACGTGCGTGTCGTCGTGCGTGTGCACGTCGACGAAGCCCGGCGCGAGCGCGCGGCCGTTCGCATCGACGACAGTTTCGGCAAGCCAGTTCGACAGGTTGCCGATCGCCGCGATCACGCCGTTGCGGATCGCGACGTCGCGCGTGACGGGCGGCGCGCCGGTACCGTCGTAAAGCTGCGCGCCGACGATCAGCGTATCGGCGGCTTCGGGATGCGAATGCATGGTCAGTCTCCTACCGGTTGACGGTCTCCGCCGCCGCGATGCGCATCGAGCGCGTGCTTGATGCGACGCAGCGATTCTCGGCCCGCATCACCGAGCCGCAATGCGACTCCGGTGACGAGCACGTCGA
Organism: Burkholderia lata; assembly: GCF_902499335.1. Taxonomy (GTDB): domain Bacteria; phylum Pseudomonadota; class Gammaproteobacteria; order Burkholderiales; family Burkholderiaceae; genus Burkholderia; species Burkholderia lata_B. The sequence continues at coordinate 151,139 of NZ_CABVQK010000013.1, forward strand.
TCGCCATCATCATCGCGTAGCGCGATGTCGACGGCTTGTAAATGAAATCGGTTTCGAACGCGACGACCGGAATCAGGTGGTCGGCCAGCTTCGCGAGCGGCGAAGCCGGCGCGGTGATCGCGATCAGCTTCGCGCCGTAGCGCTTCGCGAGCCGGCAGCTCTCGAGCAGCTCGGGCACGCGCCCGCTCACCGACAGCGCGACGACAACGGTATCGCGCGACAGCGTCGCGGCCACCATCCGCTGCAGCATGCTGTCCTGGTAGCTTGCGACCGGCCGGCCAAAACGCACGAGCCGGAAGCGCAGCTCGTCGGCGAGCGCGGTCGAGCCGCCGCCCTGCCCGTACACGTAGGTCATCTTCGCGGCGGCGAGCAGGTCGGCCGCTTCCTCGAACGACGTATTGCGCAGCAACTGATGGTTGTGCGCGAGCGCGACGCGAATTTCGTCGTAGACCATCGACGCGGGGCTCGTGTCGTCGGCCGGTGCGTCATCGGACGGCACCAGGAAGCGCTGCCCGACGGCCGCCGCCTGCGCGACCAGCACCTTCAGTTCGCGCACGTCGCGGCAGCCGACGGCCTTCGCGAAACGCGTGACCGTCGCGACGCTGACCTCCGCGTCGCGCGCGAGCGCGCCGATGCTCGCATGCGCGGCGCGCGCCAAGTCGGCGAGGATGAACGCGGCGACCTTGCGCTCGGCTTCGCGTAGCTCGGGCGCGCATTCGGCGATCCGCGCGACGATGTCGAGCACCGGCGGAGCGGCAGGCGCCGGATGGAGTTCGGCCGCGAGCGGAACGGACGGGGTGACGGGCGTATTCATCTGCGGAAAAGGGTGCGAAGCTCGATGTTACTAAATAACATCACCGCGCCGATGCTACTTTCTGTACCATCGGCGTGTCAACTTCAGTGCAATGCATAGTGATGATGGAGCGGGATGACATGAAAGTTACAAACTATCAGGAAGCAACGATCGATCCATTCGGCAAGGGTCTCGGCAATCTGCCGAGCGCGAGCGTGCCGCTCGGCGACGCAGGCCGCCTCGAGTGGAACCTGCTTGCGGAAGACGTCAGCCTGCCAGCGGCCGTGCTTTACGAGGACCGCATCGAACACAACCTGAACTGGATGCAGGCATTCGTCCAGAAGTACGGCGTCAAGTTTGCGCCGCACGGCAAGACGACGATGGCGCCGCAACTGTTCCGCCGCCAGCTCGACGCCGGCGCGTGGGGCATCACGCTCGCGACCGCGCACCAGACGCAGGCCGCGTATCACGGCGGCGTGCGGCGCGTGCTGCTCGCGAACCAGCTGGTCGGCCGCCAGAACATGACGATCATCGCCGGGCTGCTGTCCGATCCCGACTTCGAATTCTTCTGTCTCGTCGATTCGGCGGAGAGCGTCGACCAGCTCGGCCGCTTCTTCGGCGCACTGAAGAAGCCGCTGAACGTGCTGCTCGAGCTCGGCGTGCCGGGCGGCCGCGCGGGCGTGCGCGATGCCGCGCAGCGCGAGGCCGTGCTGGCCGCGATCGCGCGCTATCCCGACACGCTGAAGCTGGCCGGCATCGAACTCTACGAAGGCGTGCTGAAGGAGGAAGGCGAGATCCGCACGTTCCTGCAGGAAGCGGTCGCGCTCACGCGCGAGCTGGCCGAGGCAGGCCGCTTCGCGCGTACGCCGGCGATCCTGTCCGGCGCCGGTTCGGCGTGGTACGACGTGGTCGCGGAAGAATTCGCGAAGGCGTCCAACGCCGGCTTCGCGGAAGTCGTGCTGCGTCCGGGCTGCTACCTGACGCACGATGTCGGCATCTACAAGAAGGCGCAGACCGACGTGTTCGCGCGCAACCCGATCGCCCGCACGATGGGCGAAGGGCTGCTGCCCGCGTTGCAGCTGTGGGCCTACGTGCAGTCGGTGCCGGAGGCTGACCGCGCGATCGTCGCGCTCGGCAAGCGCGACGCGGCGTTCGACGCGGGGCTGCCGGAGCCGGCGCGCCACTTCCGCCCGGGCCGCGACACCGCGCCGCGCGACGTCGCCGCCGCCGAAGGCTGGGCCGTCACCGGAATGATGGACCAGCACGCGTACTTGCAGATCCCGCCGGGCGCGGACGTAAAGGTCGGTGACATGGTCGCGTTCGACATCTCGCACCCGTGCCTGACGTTCGACAAGTGGCGCCAGGTGCTCGTGCTCGATCCGCAGTTCAGCGTGACGGAAGTCGTCGAAACCTTCTTCTGACCCACCTCGCGCGCACCGCCCCGCCGCTCGCGCGGGGCGGCCGTCACGCGCGCTTCAAGCGGCCGGAGTACACTGCGCTTTCGTCCTCGGGGCCCCAGGCGGGCGTTGCACGCGCCTGCCACGCGGGCCCTCAACGCAGCTCCACTGGAGAAAGCCATGGCCGCGAAGAAGATCCTGTTCCTGACCGGCGATTTCGCCGAAGACTACGAAACGATGGTGCCGTTCCAGGCGCTGCAGGCCGTCGGCCACCACGTCGATGCAGTCTGCCCGGGCAAGCGCGCGGGCGACAAGATCAAGACCGCGATCCACGATTTCGAGGGCGACCAGACCTACACCGAGAAGCCCGGCCACCAGTTCACGCTGAACGCGGCGTTCGACGACGTCGACGCATCGCGCTACGACGCGCTCGCGATCGCGGGCGGCCGCGCCCCCGAATACCTGCGACTCGATCCGAAGGTGATCTCGCTCGTGCGCGAGTTCGCCGAAGCCGGCAAGCCGATCGCCGCGATCTGCCACGCTGCGCAACTGCTCGCGGCCGCAGACGTGATCCGCGGCAAGCGCATCTCGGCCTACCCGGCCTGCGCGCCCGAGGTGAAGCTCGCGGGCGGCGAATACGCGGACATCCCGGTCGACGCCGCCGTGACCGACGCGCCGTTCGTCACCGCGCCCGCCTGGCCCGCGCATCCGGCCTGGCTCGCGCAGTTCCTCGCGCTGCTGGGAACGCGCATCGAGCTTTGAACCTGACGTGAATTGAGATGAGATGAAGGCCGGGGCCGGCGGCGTATTCGCGCTGCCCTGCCCGGCGCTTCAGCGCGCGGCCGGCGTCGAGCCTACGTCCGCGATCCGCGACTCCAGCATCGCCAGCGCGCCCGACAGCGCATTCAGCACGTCGTCCGGCAATTGCGCCATCGTCTGTTCGAGAAACGCCTTGCGGCGCGGCAGGCATGCGTCGAACGCGGCGCGGCCATCGTCCGTCAGCGTCACGTTGGTCACGCGATTGTCGCGTGCGTCGGATTCACGCTGGATCCAGCCGAGCGCGTCGAGCGACTTCAACTGGCGCGTGAGCGCGCCCGGATCGACGCGCAGCACTTCGACGAGCTTCTTCTGCGACGAATGCCCGCCCATCGTGTGCAACGCAACCATGATGCGCCAGCGCGGCATCGGTTGCCCGACGTGCGCCTCGAACGCGGTCATGAACGCGCGATACGTGCGTCCGAATTGCTGCAAGATCGCGACGCGGTCCTGTTCTTCCATGCGCTCAGTTCTACTCGTTCAATCGTTCAGTCGGCCGCGACATGCGGTTCGATCTTGTGCCGCAGCTCGATCGGCGGCACGCGGCGGCACTGCCACACCGATACCACGGCGACGACAGCCGCCATTGCGACGCCCAGGTGAATCGCGCCAACGAGCGATTCGCGGGCCGCTTCCAGCAGCAGCGCGCCATTATGCCCGGCACGGGTCAGCTCCGCGACCAGACCGCCCTGCGCGGCGCGATCGATCAGGATCTGCGGATCGGCGAGCTGCGCATGCCACTGCATCGCGTGGTCGGCCGACAGCGCATCGCGCACGCCGCCCGAGTACATCTGGTTGACGAGCGTGCCGGTCAGCGCGGTGCCGACCATCCCGCCGACCATCCGCAGCGATTGCAGCAGCGCCGTCGCGATGCCGAGATGCTCGCGGCCGGCCGTCTGCTGCGCGAATACGGTGAGGTTCGGCAGCACGAAGCCGAGCCCGATGCCGCCCGCGACCATCAACGCCATCAGCACCCACTTCGGCGTCGTGTGGGTCGACACGACGATACCCGCGCAGGTGATCGCGAACAGTACGAAGCCGACGTGCAGCATCGCGTTCGGATTGCGGATGCGCGTGACGACCCGGCCGTTCATGATGCTGCCGATCGTGATGAACACGACGAGCGGCGTGATCACGAGCCCCGCCTCCTTCGGCGACATCCCGAACCCGCCCTGGAACAGCAGCGGCGCGTAGAACAGCAGCGAGAACATCGAGAAGCCGGCGAGGATCGCCAGCACGAAGAGCGCCGACAGCGCGCGGTTGCCGAACATGTCGAACGGTAAAATCGGCTGCGCGCAGCGCCGCTCCCAGTGCCACAGGCCGAAACCGGCCGCGACCGCGACGACGAGCAGCAGCGACGCCCAGCTCGCGACGCCGTACTTCGGCAGCCATTCGACGAACAGCTGCAGCGCGCCGAGCGACAGCGCGATCAGCAGCGCGCCCGGCCAGTCGAGCCGCATCTTGCGATCGTGCGCGACGTGGCGCAGGTGCGGCAGGTAACGCCACACGAACAGCAGCGACAGCAGGCCGACCGGCAGGTTCACGTAGAACACCGAGCGCCAGCCGAACGACTGGGTCAGCACGCCGCCGAGCGACGGGCCGACCGCGTTCGCAATGCCGAACGCGGAGCTCATCAGCACCTGCCAGCGCAGCCGCACGACGGAATCGGGGAACAGGTCGGGAATACACGCGAACGCGGTGCCGACCAGCATCCCGCCGCCGATCCCCTGCAGCCCGCGCGCGAGCACGAGCATCAGCATGTCGTTCGCCATCCCGCACAGCACGGACGCGCCGGTGAACACGACGATCGACGCGATGACGAACGGCTTGCGGCCGTAATAGTCGCCGAGGCGGCCGAAGATCGGCACCGTGATCACGGAACTGAGCAGGTACGAGGTCGCGACCCACGCGTACAGGTCGAAACCGCGGAGCTCGGCGACGATGGTCGGCAGCGCGGTGCCGACGACGGTCTGGTCGAGCGCGACGAGCATGGTGACAAATGAGATCCCGATCATCGCCAGCAGCGATTCGCGGAACGGCAGGACTTGCCCGCTCGAATGGTGGGCGGCAGTATGGACGGCCATTTTTTGTTGGCGCAACTTTTGACGAGTCAAACAATCTCAAAATTCTAGCACGCCGGAGTAATCTAGGCTGGCGACGGTTTAGGGCCTGTTCGCGCCAATAACGGGCTTGCGAACGTGTCTTGCCGGTCGCACTGCAAGGAGTGAGGAGCGCCGTTTGGCCGCACCAAACAAGTGACGATCGACGCCGCAGTGCGGCCGGCAAGGCACGTTCCCCTATTTTTGGAAAATTCATTCGCGGGGCTCGGCCCTTCTGGTGGCCAGCGCAAGCCCGTTATTAGCGCGAACAGGCCCTAACCGAACCAGACCGCCAAGGAGAAAGATGGAACCGATTTCAATCACCCCCGCGATCACACTGTCGCCGGACGATCGGGACGCGCTGTGGCGCGCGAAGCAGGTGCTGGAAAGCCCGTCGCTGACGATGAAGCTGACGGGCATGCTGGGCGCGCCGGTCGAGAAAATGATCGCCCGGCTGCCCGATTTCGCGACCGGCAAGATCAACGATGCGACGCAGCTCGCGCTGCGCAAATGCCTGAACATCGCGCTGCGCACGCTCGGCAAGCCGCCCGCGCCGGACGCCGAGCCCGACAAGCCGAGCAACCTGCTGCACAAGCTCGCGGTCGCAACCACCGGCGCGGCGGGCGGCGCGTTCGGCTTTCTCGCGCTGCCGGTCGAGCTGCCGGTGACGACGACGCTGATCTTCCGCTCGGTATGCGACATCGCGCGCAGCGAGGGCGAAGACCTGAGTTCGGTCGATACGCAGCTGCAATGCCTGGCCGTGCTCGGCATGGGCGGCAACCCGGACAAGCAGGAAGAGGACGCCGATCTCGGCTATTTCGTGCTGCGCGGCGCACTCGCGCAGGCGATCTCGAAGGCATCGTCCGACATCACGACGAAGGGCATTGCCGCGCACAGCTCGGCCGCCGTGTTCAAGCTCGTGCAGACGGTGGCGTCGCGCTTCTCGGTGCAGGTGACCGAGCAGATGGCCGCGAAGTCGATTCCGGCGATCGGCGCCGTGCTCGGCGCGACCGTCAATACGCTGTTCATCGACCACTTCCAGCAGATGGCGCACGGCCACTTCACCGTGCGCCGGCTCGAGCGCAAGTACGGCTCGGTGGCCGTCAAGGCCGCCTATCAGGCGATCGACGCCTCGCCGGCGCGCTGAACCGCACGCTCGACCGCGACGCGGCGCAGGAACGCGGCCGCGCGGTCGAGCGCATCGCGCGCTTCCGGCACCATCGGCGCGTACAGCTGCCACACGTGCGGCATGTCCGGCCACACCTCGATCTCCACCGCTACCCCGGCGGCCTTCGCCTTCTCGGCGACGCGGCGCGAATCGTCGAGCAGCACCTCGGTGCTGCCGACCTGGATATACAGCGGCGGCAGGCCCGCGAAATCCGCATAGAGCGGCGATGCGTACGGATTCGTGCCCGGCTCGTCGCCCAGGTACAGCTTCGCGGCCTTCGGCAACGCCGCGCCCGCGAACATCGGATCGGCGCCGTCGTTCGTGCGCAGCGTCGCGCCGGTAGCGGCCAGGTCGGTCCACGGCGAGAACAGGATCGCGCCGGCCGGCAGCGGCTCGCCGCGGTCGCGCAACGCGACGAGCGTCGCGAGCGCGAGGCCGCCGCCCGCCGAATCGCCGCCGAGCACGATCGACTCGGGCGGCGTGCCGAGCGCCAGCAGTTGCCGGTACGCGGCCAGCGCATCGTCGAGCGCGGCCGGGAAACGGTTTTCGGGCGCCAGCCGGTAGTCGAGCGAGAACGAGCGCACGCCCGCGCGCTTCGTCAGGCCGAACACGAGCGGCCGGTGGGTCTTCGTCGAACAGAAGTAATAGCCGCCGCCGTGGAAGTACAGCAGCGTGCGGCCGGACCCGCGCCCCGCACCCGCGTCGGTGCGCTCGAGCCATTCGCCGCGCAGCGGCGCATCGCCCGCGCCGTAGCACTGGCGCAGCCGGTAGCCCGACGGTGCGCGGCGCGGCACAACCATCCGCAGGTCGGTAAAGCGCCGCGCGCGGGCGGGATCGAGCACCTCGCGCGTGGTCTCGGGACGGAACTGCCAGCGCAGCAGCCAGCAGGCGAACTTGCTTTGCCAACTCATCGGACGCACTCCGTAATCGCAGTGTGACGATGGTACGTGCGAACGTTCCCCCACCGCTCGACAGGTGCCTCTATTTGACATCCTCCCGCGCCTGAAGCCTCGGGATTCCTACTGCGTTTGAAACGATGTTGCTTGTCTCAGATCGCCTCGGCGGGTTCCTGCTTCACGGAGCGGCCCGACTGCACCGGCTCTCCACAGGCTGCAACGCGGTGCCCCCGCGCCAGTATGTTGATCGCACCGACCACATCGGCATGGCCCTCATGACCGCACGCGACACAGCGGAATGCCGCCTGCGTCTGCCGGTTTTCGGCGCTCACGGCTCAAGCGCCGGCACTCAGTTCGCCGGCATCACCTGGCCGCGGACCTCGCCGGCCGGGTGGTCCTTCGTATGGACGTTGAAGTACCACTTGCCGCCCATCAGGTCGGTGACCTGCGCGTCGGTGAGCTCCTTCGAGCCCTTGATCGGGCTTGCCAGCTCATCCTTCGGAATCGGCACCTGCACACCCGCGTTCTGGCCGACCGGCGCGGGCCCGTGGAAGTGCGCGGCAGTGGCCGGCCCCGTGAGGTGTTCGTAAGTGACCTTCCACTGCAGCATGTGCGTGGCCGTGTCGTAGGTGGCCTCGACATCGCCCGAGCCCTTGGTCGCCGTCGGCGGCACTTCGCTCGACGGCTGGAGATTGGCGGACAGGCGCACCGTTTCGGCAGCGGCGCTGCCGGCGGCCAGCACGCCCGCGAGTAACGCGACCTGGAGCAAACGCAGCTTGAGCATGGACTCTCCTTGTACGACGTTGTACGCCGCCCGAACGGGGGCGCCAGACATGATGGTAGTCGATCGCCGTTGATCCGGGAGCCCACCGAACGGCCATGCTGCGAATCGCCGCACCGCGCGCGGCCGGCCCTCTCGCGCGGCGCGCGATGCGTCAGTTTGCGTCAACCTGGAATGGACCTTTGCAGCCAGATGGCTGAATCGGCGCGCGGCCTTTCGCTACACTTCGTCTCACAGTTGCTTGTTTCCTTCGTCCGAAGGAGTCTGCGAGTATTCACGCGGCCGTCCGGCCGCGTTTTTTTTGCGCGTGCCGCCGGACCCGGTTCACGCCGTATCAAGCATGACGAAACGATATCGCCGTATCACGTCACGCGCGATAGCCGGGATCGATGCGATCGACGATACGCTGCAGCGCATCGAATGCGTCCTGCCCCGCGCCATGCTTCGGGTCGAAATTCAGCGAATCGCGCACGCACGCTTCGAGCACCGGCGGCGCGATCGGCAGCGCGTCGCCGATCGCATGCGTGGCAATCTGTACCTCACATGCGCGATTGAGCAGCCACATCAGCGAGAACGTCTGCGCGAGCGTCGCGCCGATCGTCACGGGCCCATGGTTGCGCAACAGCAGCACGGGCCGCCCGCCTGCACTCTCGACGATGCGCCGCCCCTCCTCGAGATGCACGGTGATGCCCTCGAAGTCGTGATACGCGATCTTCCCGTACAGCTGAGCCGAATAGAAATTGGAGAACGACAGCCCGTCGCGCGAACAGCACACGGCCATCGTCGGCGTCGTGTGCACGTGCATCACGCAGTGCGCATCGGGCAGCGCCGCATGGATCGCGCTGTGGAACGTGAAGCCGGCCGGGTTGATCGGCCAGTCGGAATGACCGATCACGTTGCCGTCGATGTCGATCTTCACGAGGTTCGACGCGCACACCTCGCGGTAATGGAGCCCGAACGGGTTGATCAGGAAATGCCCGTCCTCGCCCGGCACACGCAGCGAGATATGGTTGTAGATGAGCTCGGTCCAGCCGAGATGATCGAAGATGCGGTAAGCCGCCGCGAGCTGTACGCGCGCCTGCCATTCGGCTTCGGAGAAACGGGCGGGACGCGTGAACGGCTGGTTCGGGACACGTTGCATGGGGGAACTCCGGTTGCGGGTGTGCGCGGCACGCGTGGTGCAGGGCGTCTTGCGGCACTATCTTGCGCGCCGTATTAGTTGCGCACACAACCATATCACCTTTCCCCGCGCACCGGAAACGCGGGTTTAGCCGGAGCGCTTCCGTCCCCTTAAAGCTGGTCGTCGACCGGCAGCAGCATGAACATGCCGGTCATCAGGTTGCGCAGCAGCCCCGCGTGCGGATCGACGTGATAGGTGGTCGGCCGGCCGTTGTCGATGCCCGTCCATTCGAGTTCGGGCGCCCCGCCGCCTGCCGGCGTCACGAGGCTCACACGGTAGCTGTCATCCGGCTGCGTCACGCGCGCAAAGATCGTCGCGACCTGCTGCGCGAGCGTCGGACTGTGGATCACGAGCGCCAGTTCGGTATTCAGGTGCGCGGAGCGCGGATCGAGATTCATCGAGCCGATCACGAGGATCTTCCGGTCGATCACGTACGCCTTCGCATGCAGGCTCGCCCGAGAGCGCGACCCGAACAGGCGCGCGCGCTGCCGGCCCGGCTGCGCCTTGAACTCGTACAGCTCGACGCCCTGCTGCAGCAGCGGCACGCGATACGGACCGTAGCCGGCCTGCACGGCAACCGCGTCGGTCGCCGCGAGCGAATTGGTCAGGATCGCGACGCGCACGCCGCGCGCGGTCGCGTCGCCGAGGATCTTCACGCCCGCGTCGTGCGGCACGAAGTACGGCGAGAACGCGAGGAATTCCTGCTGCGCGCCGCGCGTGAGCTCGACCAGGCGCTGCATCGGCGGGCTCACGTACGCGTCGGTCGGCCGCGCGATCTTGTCGGGCGCATCGACCTTGAACTCGGCCGGCGCCCACACGAGCGCAAGCTCGTCGCGCGTGATCTGCTGCGCGAGCGGCGTCGCGTTCAGCGGCTTCGCGTTGTACGGGTCGGCGTTCTGGCGCCAGTGGGCGCGCAGCTCGTCGCGCGTCGCGTCGAGGTCCTTCGGATCGAACGACTGGTGATTCAGCACACGCAGCGGATAGCTGCTCGCGCTCGACCAGTACGTGTCGAAGCTCGCCGAGACGTCGTTCGTCACGGAGCCGGCGGCCAGCACGTCGAGATCGCGGAACTGGAGCGTCGGGCTCGCGTTGAAGTATTCGTCGCCGAGATTGCGGCCGCCGACGATCGCGATCTGGTTGTCCGCGATCATCGCCTTGTTGTGCATCCGGCGCGTGAAGCTGTCGATGCGCGTGAAGAAGTTGGCCGTGCGCTCGACCATGCCGTGCTGCGACGCGCCGAACGGGTTGAACACGCGGATCTCGATGTTCTGGTGCGTGTTCAGCGCGGCCATGATGCGATCGATGTCGCGGAAGTTCAGGTCGTCGACCAGCATCCGCACGCGCACGCCGCGATCGGCCGCGTACAGCGCCGCGGCGAGCAGCAGCTTGCCGGTCGTGTCCTCGGTCGCGATGTAGTACTGCATGTCGAGCGTTTTCGTCGCGGCGCGTGCGAGCGCGATGCGCATCTGCAGCGCCTCGGCGCCTTCCGGCAGCAGCCGGAAGCCGGACTGGCCCGGATGCGCGGCCTCGGGCGCGGCCAGCGCGTCGCGCAGCGGCGTCGCGGCATCGGGCGGCAACGCGTGGGAGACCGGGCGATCGAGCGTGGTGGCGGGCGGATGCGTCGCGCAGGCGGCAACGAGCGACAGCAGTATGCCGGCGGCCAGCGCGCGGGCCGGGCGGCATGCGGCGCGCCACGACAGCGCGGCCGGTGCGCGCCGGATCAAAAAGGTGAACACGGAAACTTCCTCGACTGGCGGAACAAAGGGCCCGCATGCGCCGCGGCGCGCGGCTGGCGCGCGGTTCCGGCCGATTCTAGTGGGCGCCCGATGAACCGGTCAATCGCGCGGGCGGCACCGGCAACTTCGAACCGCAGGCGTGCACCTGCCTGCCGGGCGTCGACGCCCCGCCGCGCCGGAGGTGGCTGCGGGACAGGCCACACGTCGAAGCGGTCCAACCAATATCAGGCTCCGTCGCCGCTGCGCTCGAAATGGCTGCGCACGTAGTCGATATGCGTCTGCATCGCGGTGCGCGCCTCTTCGGGCCGTTGCGCGCAGATTGCTTCGCACACGACGCGGTGCTGCAGCAACAGCAGTTCGGAAGCCTGCTCGTCGTGCGTCGTCATGCCCGCCACGTTGATCGAGATGTGCTCGCGCAGCATCCCGATCACGCTCGTATGCAGGTGCAGGAACATCGTGTTGTGCGACGCGAGCGCGATCGCCTCGTGCAGCTTCGCGTCGGTCGCGGCCTCGACGGCCGCGGCGCCGTTCGCGTGCGCCGTTTCGAGTTCGCGCAGCAGCGCGCGGATCCGGCGCCGGTCGTTCGCATCGGCGCGCAGCGCGGCGAAATAGGCGGTCGCGCCTTCGAGCACGCGCCGGAACTCGAGGATGTCGTCGCGCAGCGCCGGATGATCCGCGACCAGCTGGCCCCACGGCGACGCGATGCCGGCACGCAACTGGTCCGTCACGTAGACGCCCGCGCCGCGCCGGCTCTGCAGCAGCCCGCGCGCGACGAGCCGCTGGGTCGCCTCGCGCACCGTATTGCGCGCGACGCCGTATTCCTGCGCGAGCACGCGCTCGGCCGGCAGGCGCACGCCGGCCGGCCATGTGCCGTCGAGCAGCGCCGTCTCGATCTTGCGCATCACCACTTCGGTCCGGCCCCGTGCCGTCATCGCTGCCATCGTCGCGTCTCCCTGCGGAATACCTGCCACGCCGATTGGCCCAACCAATTTGAGCTCCGGCGCCGTCGCGGGAATTATGCAGCGAAATTGTCGTCCCGCATCCGCATGCCGGGCCGGCGCCTCTGGAGCGAGACATGAACGAAAGGCAGTACCCCGCCACCGCCGCCGCGCACGTCTACCTGTTCGCGACCTGCCTGGTCGACCTGTTCGTCCCCGAAGCCGGGCTCGACGCGGTCCGCCTGCTGGAACGCGAGGGCCTGACCGTCCACTATCCGCGCGGCCAGAGCTGCTGCGGGCAACCGGCCTACAGCAGCGGCAATCCCGACGAAGCGCGCCGCGTCGCGGCCGCGCAGCTCGACCTGTTCGCCGAACCGTGGCCCGTGATCGTGCCGTCCGGCTCGTGCGCGGGCATGATCCGCCACCATTGGCCGGCGCTGTTCGCCGACGATCCGGTCCACGGCCCGACAGCCCGCGCGATCGCGGAGCGAACCTACGAACTCGCCGAATTCCTCGTCCATGTGCTCGACGTGCAACTCGACGCGGCCACGGCCAACGCCGGGCCCGACGAGCGCGTGGTGCTGCACACGTCGTGCGCGGCCCGCCGCGAGATGGGCACGCGCGTCCACGGCGTCGCACTCGTCGACGCGCTGCCGGGCGTGACGCGCATCGAACACGAACGCGAATCCGAATGCTGCGGCTTCGGCGGCACGTTCTCGCTGAAACATCCGGACATTTCCGGCGCGATGGTGCGCGACAAGGTCGCGTCGGCCTGCGCGACGGGCTGCGACCGGCTCGTGTCCGCCGACTGCGGCTGCCTGCTGAACATCGGCCATGCTGCGACCAAGGCCGGCGCGCCGCTGCCGGTCGAGCACCTCGCCAGCTTCCTGTGGCGGCGCACGGCAGGCGCCGCGTCGCTGCGCGGAGACAAGCAATGAGTGCGCGCGACGCGATCCTCAAGCGGTTGCGCGCCGCCGCGCCGGGTGTCGCCGCCGAGGCCGCCCCCGCGCTCGACGCACGCATCGACACGCATTACGACGCGCACCGCTCGCCGATCGAGACCGCACGCGATCCGCACGCGCTAGCCCACGCGATGCAGGCAGCGCTCGCCGCGTCGCACGCGGACGTCTGGTGCGCGACCGGCGACGAATGGCCCGCGCAGCTCGCCGCGCGGCTCGCCGATGCCGGTGTGCGCCGCCTGCTGCTCGACCCGGCCCGCGCCGAATCCGCGGCGCTCGCCCGCGTACTGCCCGGCACGATCGCGCCCGTGCCGTTCGACCGGCCGATCGATGCGTGGAAGGCCGAACTGTTCGACACGATCGACGCGGGCTTCACCGTCGCCCGCTCGGGCATCGCGGCCACCGGCACCGTCGTGCTCGCGCCCGATGCCGGCACGCCGCGCACGGTATCGCTGGTGCCGCCGCTGCATGTCGCGCTCGTCCACGCGAGCACGCTGCATCCTGACCTTCACGCGGCGGTACACGCTGAGCGCTGGCACGCCGGCATGCCGACGAACCTCGTGCTGGTGTCGGGTCCGTCGAAGACGTCCGACATCCAGCAGACGCTCGCCTACGGCGCGCACGGCCCGCGCCGCCTGTGGGTCGTGATCGTCACCGATACGGCGGCCGCACACCCGCCCGCCACCGCCAGCGAGGACCTTCCGCAATGAGCGACCACACGCTGCAATTCGTCGCCCCCGGCGACTTCAAGGCCCGTGCGCGCGCCGCGCTCGACGATCCCGCGCTGCGCAAGAGCTTTCGCGGCGCGATGGACTTCCTGCAAGGCAAGCGCGCGACGCAGTTCCCCGACGACACCGAGCTGCAGCAGCTGCGCGACCTCGGCGAAGCCGTGCGGCAGCACGCGCTCGCGCAGTTGCCCGCGCTGCTCGAACGGCTCGAAACGAAGCTCACCGAAGCCGGCGTGCACGTGCACTGGGCCGAGACAGCCGCCGACGCGAATGCGATCGTGCTCGGCATCGCGCAGGCGAGGAAAGCGCGCCGCGTGATCAAGGGCAAGTCGATGGCAAGCGAGGAAATCGAGCTGAACCATTACCTCGCGGAGCACGGCGTCGACTGCATCGAATCCGACATGGGCGAATTCATCGTGCAGCTCGCGGGCGAGAAACCGTCGCATATCGTGATGCCGGCGATCCACAAGACGCGTGGCGACATCGCCGCGCTGTTCGAGGAACACATCCCCGGCACGCGCTACACGGAGGACGTCGACGAGCTGATCCAGACCGGCCGGCGCGCGCTACGCCGCGCGTTCGCCGACGCGGACATCGGTCTGTCGGGCGTGAACTTCGCGGCGGCCGACACGGGCACGCTGTGGCTCGTCGAGAACGAAGGCAACGGCCGCCTGTCGACGACGGTGCCCGACACGCACGTCGCGATCATGGGGATCGAGAAGGTCGTCGAGAAGCTCGAGCACATCGTGCCGTTGTCGAGCCTGCTCACGCGCTCGGCCACCGGGCAGGCGATCACGACCTACTTCAACCTGATCTCGGGCCCGCGCCGCGACGGCGAACGCGACGGCCCGCGCGAGCTGCATCTCGTGCTGCTCGACAACGGCCGCACGCAGGCCTACGCGGACGAGCAGCTGCGCGCAACGCTGCAGTGCATCCGCTGCGGCGCGTGCATGAACCACTGCCCCGTCTATACGCGCATCGGCGGCCACGCCTACGGCACGACCTACCCGGGCCCGATCGGCAAGATCATCTCGCCGCACCTGCTCGGCCTCGACGCGACGGCCGACCTGCCGACCGCGTCGACGCTGTGCGGCGCCTGCGGCGAGGTGTGCCCGGTGCGGATCCCGATCCCGCAACTGCTCGTGCGGCTGCGCACCGAAGCGAACCGCAAGCCCGACGAACCCGTCGCGCATCCGCTGCGCGGCCAGGGCGCGAACTACACCCGCGCGGAAGACCTCGTGTGGCGCTTCTGGTCGGGTGCGTTCGCGCATCCGCGCGCGTACCGCGCGTTCCGCTGGACCGCGACGCGGCTGCGTGCGCTGACGCCCGCGAAGCAGATGGGCTGGACGCAGCACCGCACGCCGCTCGAACCGGCACCGCGCAGCCTGTCGGACCTGCTGCGCGCACGCGGCCAGCCCGAGTAGCCGTTTCGATTTTCAAGCCGTACCGACAAAAACCTATGGAGGAGACATCCATGCAGGCCTGGCATCAGATCTACACCCCGCTCGGCAGCCTCGGGCTGTCGGCGTTCGTCGCCGCAATCCCGATCATCTTCTTTTTCGTTGCGCTGGCCGCGCTGCGGCTCAAGGGCCACGTCGCCGCGGCGATCACGCTGCTGCTGTCGCTCGGCGTCGCGATCCTCGCGTACGGGATGCCCGTGCCGCAGGCGCTCGCGGCGGCCGGCTTCGGCTTCGCGTACGGCCAGTGGCCGATCGCGTGGATCATCGTCGCGGCCGTGTTCCTCTACAAGATCGTCGTGAAGACCGGCCAGTTCGACATCATTCGCGCGTCCGTGCTGTCGATCACCGACGACCAGCGCCTGCAGATGCTGCTGATCGGCTTCTCGTTCGGCGCGTTCCTCGAAGGCGCGGCCGGCTTCGGCGCACCCGTCGCGATCACGGCCGCGCTGCTCGTCGGCCTCGGCTTCAAGCCGCTGCACGCGGCCGGACTGTGTCTGATTGCAAATACCGCGCCGGTCGCATTCGGTGCGATGGGCATTCCGATCATCGTCGCCGGACAGGTGACGGGCATCGACCCGTTCCATATCGGCGCGATGGCCGGCCGCCAGCTGCCGCTGCTGTCGCTCGCGGTGCCGTTCTGGCTCGTGTTCATGATGGACGGGCTGCGCGGCGTGCGGCAGACCTGGCCGGCCGCGCTCGTCGCGGGCGGCAGCTTCGCGGTGACGCAATACTTCACGTCGAACCACATCGGGCCCGAGCTGCCGGACATCACGTCGTCGCTCGTCAGCCTCGTCGCGCTCGCCGCGTTCCTGAAGGTCTGGCAGCCGCGCACCGCGAAGCAGGCGGCAGGCGGCCTCGTCGCGTCGGGCGGCGGCGCCGCGCTCGCGGGCTTCGGAAGCGCGGGCTCGCGCAACGGTTTCGGCACCGGCACGCGCCGGCAGGCGTCGCCGTACACGCTCGCGCAGACCGTGCGCGCGTGGTCGCCGTTCCTGATCCTGACGGCCGTCGTCACCGTATGGAGCATCGCGCCGTTCAAGGCGCTGTTCGCCGCGCACGGTGCACTCGCGTCGACCGTGCTGAAGTTCCATGTGGCGGGGCTCGACCAGCTCGTCATGAAAACCGCGCCGATCGCCGCGACACCGAAGGCGCTCGACGCCGTGCTGAAGATCGATCTCGTGTCGGCAGTGGGCAGCGCGATCCTCGTGACCGCGCTGATCTCGATGGCGCTGCTGCGGATGAAGCCGCGCGACGCGCTCGTCACGTTCGGCGAGACGCTGAAGGAGTTGACGCGCCCGATCCTGTCGATCGGCCTCGTGCTGGCATTCGCGTTCGTCGCGAACTATTCGGGGATGTCGTCGACGCTCGCGCTGATGCTGGCCGCGACCGGCGCGGCGTTCCCGTTCTTCTCGCCGTTCCTCGGCTGGCTCGGCGTGTTCCTGACGGGCTCGGACACGTCGTCGAATGCGCTGTTCTGCTCGCTGCAGCAGGCCACCGCCCATCAGCTCGGCGTGCCCGAGACGCTCGTGGTGGCCGCGAACACGACGGGCGGCGTGACCGCGAAGATGATCTCGCCGCAGTCGATCGCGGTTGCGTGCGCGGCGACGGGCCTCGTCGGCAAGGAGTCGGAGCTGTTCCGCTTCACGGTGCGGCACAGCCTGCTGTTCGCGGTGATCGTCGGGTTGATCACGCTCGCGCAGGCGTACGTGCTGCCGGGCATGGTGCCGTAAGCGGCGCACGCCCCAAAAAAACAAAACCCCACGCCCGGATGAGCGTGGGGTTTTTCGTTTCGCCGGTCGATCGCCCGCGTCGGCGGGCGATCGGCTGCGCGATCAGCTGCCCTTCGCGATGCGATCCTGGATGTGCTGCGCACGGCTCGCCGACGACGGGTGCGAGCTCATCATCGAGCTCGCGCCGCCGTCCATCTGCGCGAGCTTCTGGAAGCCGGTGACGAGGCCCTTCTGGGTCATGCCCTTCTGCTTCATCAGGTCGAACGAGTAGTCGTCCGCCGCGCTTTCCTGCGTCTGCGAGAACTGCGCGTTGATGAACTTCTCGGTGATGTCGCCGAGCTGCGAGCTCGACAGGGCCGCCACGCCCGGCGATGCCGCGCCGGCCGCGCTACGCGCCGCGCTCACCGCGTAGGCCGTCTGCATCGCCTTCTTCGAGTGACCCAGTGCAACGTGGCCCATTTCATGACCGATCACGCCGCGCAGCTCGTCGTCGTTCATCAGGTCCATCAGGCCGCTGTACACGCGCACGCAGCCGTTGCCCATCGCCCACGCGTTGACGTCCTTGGTCATGTAGACCTTGTAGTTGATCTTCTGGCCGTTCAGCGTCATGTCGCCGAAGCCCTTCATCACCTTCGTCAGGCGCTTCGCGTATGCGCTGTTCGCCGGCGCGATCTTCGACTCGGCGTCGCTGGACTTGCACGACTCGTTCGACAGTGCGGCGATGTCGCTGTCCGACAGCGTCGCCGCCTTGTACAGGTTCGTCCCCGCCGACGTCAGGCTGTTCGCGTCAAGGCTCTGTACCCCGCCGCACGCGCTCAACAGAAACGCCACGCCACACGCTGCCACCGCTTTCTTGAGTTGCATCCCGGAATCCCTCGATAGTTGTATTTGGGAGCGGCGATTTTGCATAATCCGGCAGAAAATTACCAGATGTTTACATCCGATGACACGTTGATTACTCAGCGGACAGGAATGAAGCGGTGCGCCGGCGCGGGATTGACGACGAAAAGCGGAGCAATCGCCGCAGCCGGGCGACGATCGGAAGGGGAAACGAGCCGGCTCAGGCCGTCTGGTCGCGGCGTCGCGTCAGCCGCCGCGCGACCAGCAGCGGCAGCCGCACCGCGAAGCCGGTGAACAGGCGCAGGTGCATCCACGCGAGCAGCGCGTTGTCGCGGCCGTAATGGAAATGCGAGACGCCGCCCTCGTGCCGGCCGAAATAGCGCACCGGCGCGTCGATGCGGATCGGCCGCACGCCGGCCCAGCACAGCCGCACGGCCGCCTCGGGATCGAAGTCGAAGCCGCGCATCCACGGCTGGCGGCGCATGATCGCGGCCAGCGGCGCGACCGGATACACGCGAAACCCGTACAGCGAATCGCCAATCCCGGCCCACAGCGTCTCGAGGTCGGCCCATGCGTTCGACAGCCGGCGGCCCTGCACGCGCAACTGCGGCGCGCTCGCGTCGAACTTCGGCACGCCCAGCACCATCGCGCCGGGCGCGGCCTGCGACGCGGCCATGAATGCGGGAATCAGGTCGGCCGGATGCTGGCCGTCGGAATCCATCGTCAACACATGCGTGAAGCCGCTCGCGGCGGCCGCGTCGAGCCCGGCGAGCACCGCGGCGCCCTTGCCGCGGTTCTCCGGCAGCACGATCACGCGCAACCCCGGGTCGCGCTCGGCCATCGCCTGCAGCCGTTCGGCGCTGCCGTCGGTGCTGCCGTCGACGACGACCCACACCGGATTCCACTGCGCCCGGGCGTTGCGCACGGTCGTGTCGACCTTGACGCCCGGGTTGTAGCTCGGAATCAGGACGAGATGGGTGGACGAGGCGTGCAGCTTAGACATGGAAACGGCCGATTGCGAAGACGGGGATCCTGACAAAAGTTTATGACTTGCCGGCGACCGTCGGCAGGCTTCGTCGACGTCGCCCGCGTGCGGGGCCGGTTGCCCGATCGTGAGGCTTTCTCGCTTCATGACAGCCACGCCTCCTCATGACCCGCACTGGCCTCGATTTCGACCAGCAGGTCGTCGCGGCACACGTCCGCATGAACGACGAGCGGCCGCACGTCGGGGCCGGCCGCCTCGCGCAGCACGCACTCGATCGCGGCCAGCGCCGCGGTATCGCCGGCGTCGCGCACGTAGACGCGATAGCTCAGGTCGGCGAGCGAGAACGGGCCGTACCCCTGGCGCGCGGCCTGCTCGAGCACGGCCGCGAGGTTCGCGACCGTCTCGCGCGTTTGCGCGACGACGTCGCCGTGATGCACGGTGCGGTGCCCGACGATGCTCGCGGTGCCCGACACGAACAGCACCGGCGCGGCATCGCCTTCCGACCATGCGGCCGCGCGCGCGAACGTCGGCGCACGCGGGCCGTACTCCGCCGGATAGTGATAAGCGCTGACCTGGCGCGGGTTCTCGACCGGATCGGCCGGCGTGCGGCTCGCGAGGAAATGGATCGCGAGCGGCGCGGCCGGCGATGCATCGCCCGCGACCGGCACGACCGAACCGAGCGCGCATGCGGCCGGCACGCCGCCCGTCAGCGCACGGCGGCACGCGTCGAACGCGTGCTGGCGGCCGATATTGAACTGACGATAGCGCTCGATCCCAAGCTGCACCGCATTGATCGCCGGCACGGTATTCCAGATGCGCAGCGGATGCGGCATGCCGAGCGAATCGAGCACGTCGAACAGCGCGCGGTACGCATCGTGCGTCGCACGTTCGAGCGGCGTACCGCCGTCGTGCGTTTCGCTCGTCTCGTGCACGACGATGCTGCCGAACACGAGGCCCGCCGTTTCGCTGTACCGATAGTGCAGCGCGCCGCGCCGTTCGCTGCGCAGGTCGCGCGCATGGCATTGCCAGATTTCGCAGACGGCGTCGTCCGGCGCGATGCCGGCACCGAGCAGCGTCATCGGCACCGGCGCGACCGGCAGGTCGGGCACGACATCGGCCAGCATCCGTGCCGCCGCGTCCGCGTACGATGCGTCCTGCAGGCCGGCCGCGCCAATGCACACCGCACCCAATGCGCCAGGAAACGCGCGCTCGAATCCGTCGCCATGACTGCGCGCATCGTCCAGCAACGCGGCGAGCCGCGCATGGCTCATCCGGACGAGCCGCAGTGCGCGGCCGCCGTCGTGCGCGAGCGGCGTGCGCGATGCGGCCGGCCCGGCCGCCGTCTGCCCGCGCGCGACGGGCGCGGCGGAGGACGACAGGGAACACGGGCGCCGTTCGGCGTCGACTGGATGCACTGACACTTCGATTTCCTCACTGTGCGGCGCAGGCCGCGCAACATCGCGGCTTGCGCCGCGTTGCGTTACGTCACGCCGACGCTGCGCCTCGTCATGCAAGCCCGCCGTTGACGGACAGCACCTGCCCCGTCACATAGGCCGCGGCGTCGGACACCAGGTACGCGACCATCGCCGCGACTTCGTCGGGCCGGCCCGCGCGCTGCGCGGGCACGAGCTGCTTGATGCGTTCGGCGGGAAACGCGTGTTCGGCCATCGGCGATTCGATGATGCCGGGCGCGACTGCATTCACGGTGATGCCGCGCGACGCGAGCTCGAGCGACAGCGACTTCGTCGCGCCGATCAGCCCCGCCTTCGCGGCCGCATAGTTGACCTGCCCGCGATTGCCGGTCACGCCGGCCACCGACGCGATGTTGACGATCCGACCGCGCCGCGTGCGGATCATCGGCAACAACAGCGGCTGCGTGACGTTGAAGAAGCCGTTGAGCGTCACGTCGATCACGCTGTGCCACTGCCGGCGCGACATGCCGGCCATCGGCGCGTCGTCGTGAATGCCCGCGTTGTTGACGAGGATCTGCACCGGCGCATCGTCGATGAACGGCTTCAGCGCGGCGAGCGTCGCATCGCCATCGGTCACGTCGAACGCGATCGCATGCGCGGTGCCGCCGGCCGCGACGATCTGCTGCGCGACTGCCTCCGCCTGCGCGAGATGGCGGTTCGCGTGCACCCACACTTCATGGCCGGCCTGCGCGAGCGCCGTGCAGATCGCCTGCCCGAGTGCACCGCTGCCGCCCGTCACGAGCGCCCGCATCGAATTGCTCCGTTCATCGCGTTCCACCTCGATCGACGCGGCCGCGTATCGTCTGCCGATCGCTGCCGCGTGCCGTCATCATCTGCGCGCCGCGCCCGTGCGCGACGCGCTCACTTCGTGCGGTGCGCGGCGACGTACGCAGCCAGTGCACCGAGCGTCGCAAAGATCTTCTGGTTGTCCGGATTGTCCGAACGCAGCTCGAAGCCGTATTTCTTCGAGATCAGCAGTGCGATTTCCAGGATGTCGATGGAGTCGAGCCCGAAACCCTCGCCATACAGCGGGGTGTCGGCCGTCACTGTTTCGAGCGGGACGTCTTCGAGATTCAGTTCGCCGATGATCAGCGTGGCGAGCTCTTGTTCCAGTGCGTTCATCATGCGTGCGGGCAGGCGGTCCATGGCAGCGGAAGGCGCCCGGAAACGGCTATCGCCATGCACGCCCGGCGCGTGCGAATCTCCGTCCCTCCGGCGTCTGCCGGCTTCCCCGCCTGCGTTATTTGGGGATCGTTTGTAAAAGTTACGCGGATTCTAGACGAACGGGTATCGGGCCGTATACCGCCAATGGTTACAGACTGGCGAGCCGGCGCCGCGGCCCGTTTCGGGACCCGAATGCACCAGACGCTTGAGCCGCTTCGGATGGAAATGGACCGACCCCACGAAACCGTTCGTCCGACGCCATACAATCGGTTACAAAACCCGTTCACGCCCGCCCCGAACACGCGGTGCCGCGGCCCTAAAATGAGCGTGCCCGACCACCGGCCCGGACCCGCGTCCCGGCCGCCATTCATATGATGTTTGACGGCCCGACCACCGCGTCCGGCCACGATCTTCCCGATGTCGCCAGTCATGCCGCGCCCGTCCTTCCGCTCCGTTCCGGTTCGCCCGTCCGTCCGCTGCCGCCCGGCCGCCGGTGACGGGTATCCGCGCCGCGCTCGAGGAGGCCGTCGATGAGCCGGCTGCTGCCCGCCGCCCGCGGCATCGCCGCAGTCGGCGCCGTCGCGGCGTACCAGGCCGGCGCGCACTACGCGGCCGCGACGCCCGGCGCACACGGCTTCGGCCTCGCAATGGCGCTCGTGCCGCCGCTGCTGCTCGCGCTCGGCGCGGCACTGCGCTCGCCGCATCGCGCGTGGCTCGTGCCGGCGTGGCTGCTTGCCGCCGCCGCGCTGTGGGCCGCGCGCGTGCCGCTCGCCCGGCATTTCGAATGGGGCCTGTATCTGGAACACGCGAGTTTCAACCTCGCGATGGCGCTGCTGTTCGGCCGTACGCTCGCGGCCGGCCAGGTGCCGCTGTGCACGCGCTTCGCGACGATGATCCACGGCGCGATCACGCCGGCCGTCGCGCGCTACACGCGGCAGATCACGCTCGCGTGGACGCTGTTCTTCGTCGCGATCGCCGCCGTGTCGACTTTGCTGTTCGCGACCGCGCCGATCGTCACGTGGTCGACGTTCGCGAACTACCTGTCGCTGCCGCTCGTCGCCGTGATGTTCGCCGCCGAGCATGCGTGCCGGCGCTTCGCACTGCCGCACGAACCGCGGCCGCGCATGGTCGATGCGGTGCGCGCGTATCGCGCGACGACCCACGCATCGCAGGCGTCACGATGAATTCCCGGCCGGCGCGGCGCGCCGGCCTTCGCTCCCGTTTTGACCGATTTATGCCGACTCACCCGCTGGTTTTCCATTCATCGCCGGACCAGACGATCGCCTGGCGCGACGGCGCACCCGTCACCGTGCGCGCATTCGTCGCCGACGTCGCGCGCGTGGCCGCCGCGCTGCCCGACGGCGGCCACGTGTTCAACGTGTGCCGCGACCGCTACCGCTTCGCGGTCAGCCTGTGCGCCGCACTCGTTGCCGGCAAGATCAGCCTGCTGCCGTCGACGCACACGCCGGAAATGGTCCGCCAGCTCGCATCGTTCGCACCCGACGCGTTCTGCCTGCACGACGCACCCGACTGCACGATCGACCTGCCGCGCTTCGCCTACCCCGATGCCGCCTCCGGCGGGCTCGCGAGCGATGCGCCGTTCGCCGTCCCGCAGATCGATGCGGCACGGATCATGGCCTACGTGTTCACGTCCGGCTCGACCGGCGCGCCGGTGCCGCACCGCAAGACCTGGGGCTTCCTGGTCGGCTGCGTGCGCGCGGCGGCCGACCGCCTCGGGCTGCTCGACGGCCGCGCGGCCACGCTGATCGGCACGGTGCCCGCGCAGCACATGTACGGCTTCGAGTCGACGGTGCTGCTCGCGCTGATCGGCGGCCTCGCGTTCAGCAATCGCCAGCCGTTCTACCCGGTCGACATTCGCGACGAACTCGACGCGATTCCGCAGCCGCGCGTACTCGTCACGTCGCCGATCCACCTGCGTGCGCTGCTGGCGGCCGGCCATGCGCTGCCGCCCGCGACGCTCGTGCTGTCGGCCACCGCGCCGCTGTCGGAAAAGCTCGCGTGCGAAGCCGAGGCCGCGCTCGACGCGCCGCTCGTCGAGATCTACGGCAGCACCGAGACCGGCCAGATCGCCACCCGCCGCACGTCGCAAGGCGCGACGTGGGCGTTGTTCCCGGGCATCCGGCTCGACGCGCGCGACGAACCGGAAAGCGACGACGGCGAACCGACGATCTGGGTATCGGGCGGGCACGTCGAGGCACCCGTGCCGATGGGCGATGCGCTCGAACTGCTCGGCGACGGCCGGTTCCTGCTGCACGGCCGCAAGGCCGACCTCGTCAACATCGCCGGCAAGCGCACGTCGCTCGCTTACCTGAACCATCAGCTCAATGCGATTCCGGACGTGATCGACGGCGTGTTCTTCATGCCCGACGAAGCCGCGCCGGCGCACGCCGATGCGGGCCTCGAACCGGTCACGCGCCTCGTCGCGCTGGTCGTCGCGCCGACGCTCGCGGCAGCCGATCTGCAGCGCGCGTTGCGCGAGCGGATCGATCCCGCGTTCATGCCGCGCCCGCTCGTATTCGTCGACGCGCTGCCGCGCAACGAAACGGGCAAGCTGCCGCGCGACGTGCTCGCCGCACTCGTTGCGCAACATGCGCGCACCGCGGCCGTGCCGACGCCCGTACGCGACCCGGCCGGCACGCCCGCGCCCGCGCTCGGGTTCACGATCCCGGCCGATCACCCGGCGCTGCCCGGCCACTTCCCCGGCCATCCGGTCGTGCCGGGCGTCGTGCTGCTCGATCACGCGATCCATGCGATCGGCACGGCGCTGAACCGCCCGTTGCATACGTGGCGGCTCGGTTCCGCGAAATTCCTGAGCCCGGTCGCGCCCGGCGAACCGCTCGATCTCGCGTACGACGCCGCGGCCAGCGGCGCGATCCGCTTCACGCTGCGCGCCGGCGCGCGCGAGGTCGCGAGCGGCGTGCTGTCCGCGCCGCCGGCCGCGCAGGATGGCGCGCAGCCATGAAGCGCACCACGTGGGCCGAACGCCAGGAGCGCAGCAACGCAGGCCTGCTGCGCGCGATGACGTGGATCTCGCTGCGCTTCGGCCGGCAGCGCGCGCGCGTCGTACTGCACCTGATCGCGACGTATTTCGTGCTGTTCTCGCCGGTCGCGTGCGCGGCGTCGCGCGACTACCTGCGCCGCGTGCTCGGCCGCCCCGCGCGCTGGCGCGACGTGTACCGGCACGTGTTCACGTTCGCGGCGACGATCCACGACCGCGTCTACCTGATGAACGGGCGCTTCGACCTGTTCGACATCCGGCTGCACGGTGAAACGCTCGTCGACGAGGCGCTCGCGGGCGGACGCGGTGCGTTCCTGATGGGCGCGCACCTCGGCAGCTTCGAGGTCGTGCGCGCGATCGGCCGCACGCACCCGGACCTGCGCGTCGTCGTCACGATGTACGAGAAGAATGCGCGCAAGATCAACGCGACGCTCGCGGCCGTGAATCCCGCCGCGCAGCCGGAAGTGATTCCGCTCGGGCAGGTCGACTCGATGCTGAAGGTGCGCGAGCGCCTCGACGCGAACTGCATGGTCGGCATGCTCGCCGACCGCACACTGCTCGACGACGCGGCCGCGTCGCTGCGCCGGCTGCCGCTGCTCGGCGCGCCGGCCGCGTTCCCGCTCGGGCCGCTCTACATGGCCGCGATGCTGAAACGCCCGGTGATCTTCATGACGGGCCTCTATCGCGACGGCAACCGCTACGATGTGCACTTCGAGACGCTCGCCGATTTCTCCGACGTGCGGCGCGACGCACGCGCGGCGGCCGTCGACGCGGCGCTCGCGCGCTACGTCGCGCTGCTCGACAAGTACTGCCGCGCGGCACCGTACAACTGGTTCAACTATTTCGATTTCTGGCAAGGCGGCGATGCCGCGGCTGCGCGCAGCGACGCGGCGCGCGCCGGTGCCGGCCTGTCCGCCACGAGGGATTCCGACGCATGACCGCCGTTCGCCGCTGCCTGCCCACGCTCCCGTCCGCGCTGCGTCGTGCCGCCCGCACGCTGGCCGTCACCGTCGCTGCAACCACCGCCGCGATCGCGCTGACGGCCGTGCCGGCGCAGGCGGCCGACACGGCGCCGGCGTGGACCCTCGACCGGCTGATGTCGACGCTTGCGCAGCACAAATCGGGACGGGCGACGTTCACCGAGACGAAATACCTGTCGATCGCGACGCAGCCGGTCGAGTCGTCCGGCGAACTCGTGTTCGTCGCGCCCGACCATCTCGAGAAGCACACGCTGAGCCCGAAGCCCGAACACCTCGTCGTCGACGGCGACATGCTCACCGTCGAGCGCAACAACCGCAAGTACACGCTCGCGCTCGCACGCTATCCGGAACTCGGCGCGTTCATCGACAGCATCCGCGCGACGCTCGCCGGCAACCGCTTCGCGCTCGAACAGGTGTACAAGGTCGCGCTCGCCGGGCGCGGCGACGACTGGACGCTGACGCTCACGCCGCTCGACTCGCGGATGCTGAAGGTCGTCAGCACGATCACGCTCGACGGCACGCGCGACGCGTTGCGCAGCGTCGCGATCCGGCAGGCCGACGGCGACCGTTCGGTGATGCGCCTGCAACCCGTTCCGGCGAACCCGAACTGATGGACGAACGCACCCGGCCCCCGTCGTCACCGGTCGCCCGCCGCCTGCATGCGCTGCGGCAGCGCGCGGTGCTCGTGTGGCTGCTCGTGCTTCTCGCGTGCGGCGTCGCGATCGGGCGCGCGCACTTCACGGCCGACCTGTCCGCGTTCCTGCCGAGCTCGCCGAGCGCCGGGCAGCGCGTGCTCGTCGACCAGTTGCACGACGGCATCGTGTCGCGGCTGATCCTCGTCGCGATCGACGGCGGCGATGCCACGACGCGCGCCGCGCAGTCGCGGCGCGTCGCCGGTGCGCTGCGCGCCGATCCGCAGTTCGCGGCCGTTCACAACGGCGAAGCCGCGAACGACGCACGCGACCGCCAGTTCATCTTCGATCACCGCTACCTGCTGAGCCCGGCCGTCACGCCGCAGCGCTTCAGCGCCGCCGGCCTGCATCAGGCGCTCGGCGACAGCCTCGACCTGCTGAGTTCGTCGGCCGGCCTCGTGGCCAAGGCGATGCTGCCGCGCGATCCGACCGGTGAAGTCGCCACGCTCGTCGACCAGCTCGACAGCGCGGCGGAACCGGCGAACCGCGACGGTGTGTGGGCGTCGCGCGACGGCACGCGTGCGGTGCTCGTCGTGCAGACGGCCGCGGCCGGTTCCGATACCGACGCTCAGGCCCGCGCGATCGACACCGTGCATCGCGCGTTCGCCGCCGCGAAGCAGGCCGTGCCGAACGCCGCCGCGACCACGCTCGCGATGACGGGCCCCGGCGTGTTCTCGGTCGACACGCGCGACACGATCCGGCACGACGTCGAACGGCTGTCGACGGCGAGCGTCGTGCTGATCGTCGCGCTGCTGCTGACGCTGTACCGTTCGCCGCGCACGCTCGCGCTCGGCTTGCTGCCGGTGCTGACGGGCGTCGCGGCGGGAATCGCGGCGGTCAGCCTCGCGTTCGGTACGGTCCACGGGCTGACGCTCGGCTTCGGTACGACCCTGATCGGCGAAGCCGTCGACTATTCGATCTACCTGTTCGTGCAGTCGGCGAAGGCCGGCACGCGCGGCGCGGCGCGCCCGGCCGACGCGATGCGCGCATGGGTCGCCGCGTACTGGCCGACGATCCGGCTCGGTGTGCTGACGTCCGTATGCGGTTTCGCGTCGATGCTGTTCTCCGGATTCCCGGGCCTCGTGCAACTCGGGCTGTATTCGATCGTCGGGCTGACGTCCGCCGCGCTCGTCACGCGCTTCGTGCTGCCGCACCTGCGCGGCGAGCATGTCGCGATCCGCGACGTGTCGCGCGTCGGTGCCGTGCTCGCGCGCGCGGCCGACGCCGCCCCGCAGCTACGCTGGCCGCTCGCCGTGCTGGTGATCGCCGCGGGCGCGACGCTCGTGCTGCATCGCGACGGCCTGTGGAGCCGCGAACTCGCCGCGCTGAGCCCCGTGCCGGCGAAAGCGCAGGCACTCGACGCACGGCTGCGCGCCGATGTCGGCGCACCCGACGTGCGCTATCTCGTCGTGATTTCCGCATCGACCGAACAGGCCGCGCTCGAAGGCGTCGAAAAAGTGGCCGCGCAATTGCAGCCGCTCGTCGACCAGGGCGCGCTCGCCGGTTTCGAAAGCCCCGCGCGCTACCTGCCGAGCGACGCCGCGCAGCGCGCGCGCCAGGCGAGCCTGCCCGATGCCGGCGTGCTCGCCGCGCGGATGCACGACGCCGTCGCGAACCAGCCGATCGCGGTCAAGCCCGACCTGTTCGCACCGTTCATCACCGACGTCGACGCCGCACGCCGCGCGCCGCTGCTGACGCGCGCCGACCTGCGCGGCACATCGATGGCGCTCGCCGTCGATGCGCTGCTGACCGAACGTGACGGCCGCTGGAGCGCGATGCTGCCGCTGCGCGCGCCGGATGCCGCCCGCACTGCGCACCCGGCATCGAGTCTCGATGCGACGCCGATTCGCGCGGCTGTCGCGCGCGCGGGCGTGCCCGATGCGCTGTTCGTCGACATGAAGGCCGAAGCCGATCGCCTGTACGTGAGCTACGTGCATGAAGACATCCGGCTGTCGCTCGCGGGTTTTGCCGCCATCGCCGTGCTGCTGCTGATCGCACTGCGCTCGCCGCGCCGCGTCGTGCGTGCGCTCGCGCCGCTCGTCGCGGCCGTGCTGGTCGTGACGGCCGGCTTCGCGCTCGCCGGCGTGCAACTGACGATCCTGCATCTCGTCGGGATGCTGCTGATCGTCGCGGTCGGCTCGAACTATGCGCTGTTCTTCTGCAAGCGCGACGACGCGCAGCCCGTCACGCCCTACACGCTCGTGTCGCTGCTGATCGCGAACCTCGCGACGGTCGCCGGCTTCGGGTTGCTGGCGCTGTCGCGCGTGCCGCTGCTCGAGACCTTCGGGCTGACCGTCGGCCCGGGCGCGATGCTCGCGCTCGCGTTCGCGGCGATTCTCGCGCCGCGCGCGGCCGCGTCCGCGGTCGTCGACCGTCATCGAGGAGGCCGCGCATGAACGCGCCGTCGTCCGTTCCGTCGCGACAGCCCGGCGACACGCGCCGCTGGAAGCCGACGCCGCTGATCGCGGGCACCGCCGCGCTGCACGCGGGCGCGGCCGCCGCCGTCATCGCGCAACCGGCCACGTGGCCGTGGGCCGTCGGCGGCGTGGTCGCGTCGCATCTCGCGCTGACCGCCGCCGGCCTGTGGCCGCGCAGCACGCTGCTCGGCCCGAACTGGACACGCCTGCCGCCCGGTGCCGGCCGCCGCATCGCGCTGACGATCGACGACGGCCCGGACCCGGACGTCACGCCACGCGTGCTCGACCTGCTCGATCGTTACGACGCGCGCGCGACGTTCTTCTGCATCGGCGATCTCGCGCGTCGTCATCCGCGGTGGATCGAAGCAATCGTCGCGCGTGGCCACGCGATCGAGAACCACAGCCAGCGGCATGTGCATACGTTCTCGCTGTCGGGGCCCGCCGCGCTGCGGCGCGAGATCACGGCCGCGCAGCAGACGCTGACCGAGATCGCCGGTACGCGCCCGCTGTTCTTCCGCGCGCCGGCCGGCCTGCGCAATCCGTTTCTCGAGCCGGTGCTGTGCGAACTCGGCCTGCAGCTGGCGAGCTGGACGCGGCGCGGTTTCGATACGCGTGCACGCGATGCTGCAACCGTCACGCGCCGCCTGCTGCACGGTCTCGCCGCACGCGACATCCTGCTCGTGCACGACGGCCACGCGGCGCGCGATGCACGCGGCGAACCGGTCGTGCTCGACGTGCTGCAAGCGGTGCTGCGCGCGGCCGCCGACGCGCAGTTGCACTGGACCACGCTGCGCGCGGCGCTCGCGCCCGAACCGCCCGGCGGGCCGGGCGGGCCGGCCGGTTCGGCCTCCCCGTTTGATAAAATCTGACCTCGAACGGCGCGCGTGCCAGCCCTGCTGCGGCGCCCGTTCCGGCCACCGGATGCGACCCTCGTGAAACCTCTCCTGCTCTCGCACTTCACCGCCACCAGCTGCATCGGCCGCGGCCTCGATGCGACCCTCGATGCGCTGCGCGACGCACGCGGCGGGCTCCAGCCCTGCGACTTCGAGCGTGCGGATCTCGACACGTGGATTGGCGCGGTGGATAGCGTCGATGCGCAGCCCGTGCGCGCCGACCTCGCCGACTTCGACTGCCGCAACAACCGCCTCGCGCAACTCGGCCTCACGCAGGACGGCTTCGACGCACGCGTCGCGGCAGCCGTGGCGCGCTACGGTGCCGCGCGCGTCGGCGTATTCATCGGCACGAGCACCGCAGGCATCCTCGAGACCGAGCACGCGTACCAGCGCCGCGATCCGGCAAGCGGCGCACTGCCCGCCGACTTCCGCTACGCGCACACGCACAACCCGTATTCGCCGGCCGCATTCGTGCGCGCGTTTTTCGCACTGCGCGGCCCCGCGATGGCGATCTCGTCCGCCTGCTCGTCCGGCGCGAAAGTGTTCGGCTCCGCGCGCCGCATGATCGAGGCGGGCTTGATCGACGCGGCTGTCGTCGGCGGCGTCGATTCGCTGTGCCTGACGACGCTGTACGGCTTCAATTCGCTCGAACTGCTGTCGCGCCAGCCGTGCCGTCCGTTCGACGTCGCGCGCGACGGCATCTCGATCGGCGAGGCCGCCGCGTTCGCGCTCGTCGAACGCGTGCCGGACCCGCCCGCCGCACTCGACACCGATGCGATCCTGCTGCTCGGCATCGGCGAATCGAGCGACGCGCATCACATGTCGTCGCCGCATCCGGACGGGCTCGGCGCACGCGTCGCGATCGAGCAGGCGCTCGCATCCGCCAGCCTGGGTGCGATCGACATCGACTACGTGAACCTGCACGGCACCGCGACGCCGAGCAACGATGCGGCCGAAAGCCGCGCGATCGGCGCGCTGTTCGCCAGCACGCCATGCAGCTCGACGAAGGGCGCAACCGGCCATACGCTCGGTGCGGCGGGGGCGCTCGAAGCCGTCGTCGCCGCGCTCGCGCTGCGCGAGCAGTTCGTGCCGGCCGGCGTGAACACGACGCAACCCGATCCGGCACTCGCCGCCGACTACGTGCTCGCGAGCCGCGATGCGCGCGTGCGCGCCGTCCTCTCCAATTCGTTCGGCTTCGGCGGCACGAATTGCAGCCTGATCCTCGGCCGCGCCGACCACGCCCGCCGTTGAGGCCCGTCATGACACTCACCGCCTTCATCGAAAGCATCGGCCTCATCGGGCCCGGATTGAACGACTGGCCGCACGCGGCCGACGTGCTCGCGGGCCGCGCGCCGTATGCACCCGTCCGCACCGAACTGCCGCCGCCGGCCGGCCTGCCGTCCGCTGAACGGCGCCGCACCGGCCCCGTCGTGCGCGTGGCGCTCGCGGCCGGCCACGAAGCGGTGGCCGCGAGCGGACGCAACGCCGCGACGCTCGCAACCGTGTTCAGCGCATCGGGCGGCGACGGCCAGAATTGCCACGCGATCTGCGAGACGCTTGCCGGCGACGATTGCCAGCTGTCGCCGACGCGCTTCCACAACTCCGTGCACAACGCGCCGGCCGGCTACTGGAGCATCGCGACGCGCGCGATGGCGACGTCGAACGTGCTGTGCGCGCACGACGGCAGCTTTGCCGCGGGCCTGCTCGAGAGCCTGTGCCAGGTCGCGGTCGATCGCGTGCCGACCCTGCTGATCGCGTACGACACCGACTACCCGGAACCGCTGCGCGCGGTGCGGCCGATCGGCGACGCGTTCGGCGTGGCACTCGTGCTCGCGCCCGAAGCAAGCGAACGCGCGCTCGCGCGCATCGACGTGCAACTGACGGACGCCCCCGCCACGACGCTCGCGCATGCCGGGCTCGACGCACTGCGCGCCGGCAATCCGGCCGCGCGCGTGCTGCCGCTGCTCGATGCGCTCGCCCTGCGGCGTTCGACGCGCGTCGTGCTCGACTACCTCGCCGACACACGTGTGCAGGTCGACGTCGCGATGCCCGATACGTTCGCGGAGCGCGCGTGATGACCGCGACGATCCCGCTCGCGCCGCCGCTCGACCACGCGTGGATCGCCGCGCACATTCCGCACGACGGCGCGATGTGCGTGCTCGATACGGTCGATGCATGGGATGTCCACCGCATCCGCTGCAGCGCGACGAGCCACCGCGATCCGCACAACCCGCTGCGTTCGCACGGCCGGCTCGCAGCTGTCTGCGGAATCGAATACGCGGCACAGGCGATGGCCGTTCACGGCGCGCTGCTCGGCGCGCACGAAGCGCGCCCGCGGGTCGGTTATCTGGCGAGCGTGCGCAACGTCGACGCATTCGTCGACCGGCTCGACACGTTCGCGCAGCCGCTCGCCGTCGAAGCTGAGCGCGTGAGCGGTGACGCCCGCTCGGTGCTGTACGCCTTTGCATTGCGCTGCGGCGATCGCCTGCTGCTGTCCGGCCGTGCCGCGGTGATGCTCGACGCGTCGACGGCCGGCGCGTTTCGTTCGGCGCCAGCCGGCGATGCGAATCCTCGATGAAGCCGCTTACTCAACGGAAGGAAACCAGGTCGTGAAAGTTCGTCAGTTCATTGGCACCGCGCTCGTTCTGGCGCTGATCAGCCCGATCGCGCAAGCGGACATGTCGGAAGTGAAGCAGGACATCAAGCGCGATTCGAAGGAAGCCGCGCACAAGACCGGCGAGGCGGCCCGCAGCTTCGGCCACGCAACCGCGAGCGCCGCGAAGGCGGTCGGGCACGGGGTCGCACATGCGTCGCGCGAAGGCTGGGATGCCACCAAGCGCACGACGAAGCGGATCTTCCACAAGAACGACTCGGGCGAGTCGGGTGGAAAAAGCGAAAAGAGCGATTGACCACGGGCATCGCGCGCATCGCCCGTGGCGTGCGCGCGATGCGTGACCGTTCGTCAGCTGTGACGCGTCACTACCGCGCTGCCGCTGCCGCCACCGTCAACGCGCGCCGCGCATGCGGCGTGCCGGCCTGGCCCGCACGCGCGCGAAGCACTTGCCGTATGCGACGAGCCAGCAATCGCGATGATCGAAGTTCCGCAGCAGCCGCGCACGGCGCCGCTCGAGCCAGTAGAGCGAGACCGCCATCGTCAGCGCGACGGCCAGTGCCGTGCCGCCGATCGCGAGTCCCATCCAGGTGTCGCCCATGCGTTCTCCGGATTGCGAGGCCGAAGCGGCGCGCCTGCCGCCGCCCTGGCACTGGATATTGCGGAACACGGCCCGGCACGTGCGCGCAGGCCGTCCGGGTCGCCGGACCGCCGGGCCGCCACGCGTCAGTGCATGTGCTGGCCGCCGTTGATCGCGATGTTGGAGCCCGTCACGAAGCCGGCCTCCTCCGAGCACAGGTAAGCGACCAGCGCCGCGACTTCCTCGGGCTTGCCGAGCCGGCCCGCCGGAATCTGCGGGAGGATCTTCGAGTCGAGGATGTCCTGCGGGATCGCCGTGACCATCTTCGTCGCGAGGTAGCCCGGCGACACCGTGTTCACCGTCACGCCCTTGCGCGCGATTTCGAGCGCGAGCGATTTCGTGAAACCGTGCATGCCGGCCTTCGCGGCCGCGTAGTTGGTCTGGCCGACCGAACCCTTCGAGCCGTTCACCGACGAGATGTTGACGATGCGGCCCCAACCGCGCTCGACCATGCTTTCGCAGACCGGCTTCGTCATGTTGAACACGGAATCGAGGTTCGTGCGGATCACCGCATCCCAGTTGACCTTGTCGAGCTTGCGCAGCGTCATGTCGCGCGTGATGCCCGCGTTGTTCACGAGAATGTCGACCGGGCCGACGTCCCGCGCGATCTTCTCGATGCATTGCTGGCACGAATCGTGATCGGCCACGTCCACCGGGTACGCGTGGAACTCGCGGCCGGCCGCATGCATCTCGGTCAGCCAGCGGTCCGCACCGGTGTTGTTCGGCGAATACGTGACGACTACCCGGTGTCCCGCGTCGTTCAACCTGATGCTGACCGCTTCGCCAAGACCGCCCATTCCACCAGTCACAACTGCAATTCGCTTAGTCATCCTATAAATTACCGACAAAAAAGTAATCGATGAAGGCGGAGCGACGGCATCGCACATGCTGCCGCCCCACCGCTTCGATGCGCAGCCGCCCGCGTCACGGGCGCGGCACGCACCGGCACCTCGCGCTTGTTGTTCACTGCCTGTCGTGCGCGAAAACCGCTTCACCCGCGTGCGGCGCTGGCCGGCGCCGCACGCGGGACGTGTGTCAGACCCCGCTCAGGCGCGTTCGACCGCGAGCGCGACGCCCATCCCGCCGCCGATGCACAGCGACGCCAGCCCGCGCTTCGCATCGCGCTTGGCCATCTCGTGCAGCAGCGTCACCAGGATCCGGCAGCCCGACGCGCCGATCGGGTGGCCGATCGCGATCGCCCCGCCGTTCACGTTCACCTTCGACGTGTCCCAGCCCATCTGCTTGTGCACCGCCAGCGCCTGCGCCGCGAACGCCTCGTTGATCTCCATCAGATCCAGGTCGCCCGGCGTCCAGCCCGCGCGCTCCAGGCACCGGCGCGATGCCGGCACCGGGCCCATGCCCATCACGCTCGGATCCACGCCCGCGTTCGCGTACGCCTTGATCCGCGCCAGCGGCGTCAGGCCGAGTGCCGCCGCCTTCTGCGCCGACATCACCAGCACCGCCGCCGCGCCGTCGTTCAGCCCCGACGCGTTCGCCGCCGTCACCGAGCCGTCCTTCGAGAACGCCGGCTTCAGCCCCGCCAGCGATTCCGCCGTCACGCCGTGACGCACGAATTCGTCCGTCGCGAACTGCAGCGGCTCGCCCTTGCGTTGCGGAATCGCCACCGGCACGATTTCATCGTTGAAGCGGCCGGCCTTCTGCGCAGCTTCCGCCTTGTTCTGCGACAGCGCCGCGAACGCGTCCTGCTCTTCGCGCGTGATCCCGTATTCCTTCGCGACGTTCTCCGCCGTGATGCCCATGTGGTACTGGTTGTACACGTCCCACAGGCCGTCGACGATCATCGTGTCGACCAGCTTCGCGTCGCCCATCCGGAACCCGTCGCGCGAACCCGGCAGCACGTGCGGCGATGCGCTCATGTTCTCCTGGCCGCCCGCGATCACGATCTCCGCGTCGCCCGCGACGATCGCGTTCGCCGCCAGCATCACGGCCTTCAGGCCCGAGCCGCACACCTTGTTGATCGTCATCCCCGGCACTGCGCTCGGCAGCCCGGCCTTGATCAGCGACTGCCGCGCCGGGTTCTGCCCGGAACCGGCCGTCAGCACCTGGCCCATGATCACTTCGCTGACCTGATCGGGCTTCACGCCCGCACGCTCCAGCACCGCGCGGATCACCGTCGCGCCCAGCTCGGGCGCCGCAATCTTCGCAAGCGAACCGCCGAATTTGCCGACCGCGGTCCGCGCGGCCGATACGATCACTACATCCGTCATTTCCAGTTCCTGCATCGAAATCAGTTCGTCGTTCTGACGCCGGCGCGAGCCGGCCTCGGCTGGCGATCGCGCATCTCGGGCCGTCGGGCGCGAGAGCGGTCGCACGCCGCCATACGGCGCGCGGCACCCGTTCGAACGGGCGGCACACCGGTACGGCTCGCCGGTTCACCGGCGTCTTGCGGCAACCGGACATTTGCCGGACACCACGCGGCACACGCGGCGTCCGGCGCCATCCGGCGCCGATCAATCGTGTCGCGCTCGTGCGCGACACGTGCTTGCATGGCTACGGATTACGCAGCCGATTCGCGTGCGGCCGCTGCGTCCTTGCGTGCGGCTGCAGCCGTTTGCTTCGCGCCACGCGTTGCCGTTTCGCTGACCGCATCGAAACCGCTCTGTGCGGCTTCGATCGCCTGGCCCGTCGCTGCGCGCACGGAGTCAGCCGCGGCGGTCGCAGCCGACAGCGCCGAGTTCAGCGCAGCCACCACCGGTGCCGAGCCGGCCGGTGCATGCTTCGACAGTTCGCCGAGCACGTCCTTCAGGCGCTTGTCGTTCTGTTCGTATTGCGCTTGCGCGACCTTCGCCCATTCGGACTGCGTCGACACCGCGATGTCGAACAGATGGCGGCCGTACGACACGGCCTTGCCGGCGGCTTCCTGCGGCGCGGCGACCTGCTGCGCGAAGCCCACGGCCGGATTGCTGCTGTTGAACGCGTTCTTCAGCTTGTCCTCGTATTCCTCGAGCGCCGTCCGGGCCGCTTGCAGGTTGAGTTCGACAACAGCCTCGAAACCTTGGATCGCCGGACGAGCGATCGCAAACCACGCGGCGATACCGGATTGATATTCGGCGTTGAGTTTTTCGGGGGCAAATACGGACATCGGGCACGCTCCTGTTAGCAATGCGAGAGACGACGTAAGGAAAATTGGAAGCCGGATCGACAGCAGACTTCCTTATTGACAACCCGTCACTTATTTGAGCACGGGAAGTTGAAGGAGCCCATTCTAGATCGATTAATTGTCAATTAAATGGCATTAATACTAAGTGTAAACCCTTATTTTGATCCAAGGCAACCGCTGGAGCCCTTGATGCGCCGACATCGCAGATGAAACTGCGCATCACTCTGTCCCGCAATGAATTTTTACCTTTTTACAGCATAGCGGATCATGACGTCGCGCAACATTTACCAATTCATTATTCCTTTTATTAGAAAACCGGGACGTATTGAAAATTAAGCGGTCGCTTATGTAATCGTTTTTTCTGGATTTATTATGAAATCGTTTTCGGGATTATTAATGACGGAATCAATGATCGGATGAATTGCGGGTCGCAATAAAAAAAACGGCCGCATGATGCGGCCGCGGGTTCGTCAGGCAGGCGCGAGATCAGCCGGCCAGTTCGCGATGCAGCGCGAGGAACTCCTGCGTGAGCTTGTGCCCGGGTTCCAGATGGATCACCGGCTTGGACTGCTGATGCGACTCGCGGATCTTCACCGACGCCGACAGCTTCGACACGAGCACCGGCAACCCTTCTTCGACGAGTTCATCGACCAGCCGCTGCGGGAGGCTCGCCCGCGGCTGGAACTGGTTGATCACGATCCCTTCCACCTCGAGCGCCGCGTTGTGGTCCTGCTGGATTTCCTTCACGTTCTCGAGCAGCGTGTACAGCGCACGGCGCGAGAAATCGTCGCAGTCGAACGGGATCAGGCAGCGCTCGACCGCGATCAGCGCCGAGCGCGTATAGAAATTCAGCGCGGGCGGCGTGTCGATGTACACGGCGTCGTAGGTGTCGAGCTCGTTCAGCGCGTCGCGCAGCTTGTAGATCTTGTAGCGCGACTCGAGCTTGCCGTGCAGTGTGTCGAGATCCGGATGCGCGGGCATCACATCGAGCCCTTCGAACGGGGTCGGATGGATGAACGACGCGACGTCGACCGGACGGAAATTGAAAGTCAGCGCGGTTTCGAAGAAATCGGCGACGCCCGGCTGCGCGTCGGCCGCGGCGTCGCCGAGCAGGTAGCGCGTCGAGTTCGCCTGCGCATCGAGGTCGATGACGAGCGTGCGCAGCCCTTCGCTCGCGCTGATCGCCGCCAGGTTGCAGACGATCGTCGATTTGCCCACGCCGCCCTTCTGGTTGAATACGACCCGCCGCATTGTGTCTCCTCGATCGAAACGTCGAAAAGACAAGCTTAGCCGGTCAATAATGGCGGTCGCGTGACGCAGGTCGAATTGCTTGCAATTGTGTACCGCACGCATCAGGTGCGCGGCTGTGGCCCCGATACATACCGGTTGCCCGGCACGCTCCACCGCCACGGCAGATCCGTGCCGACACGAATGCCGATGCGCGGCCCGCCCGCCAGACCGGCGGGCGGCGCGATGCCGTCGTCGACGATCGCGAACCCTTCGTGCGCGCCGATCAGGTCGACACCATCCTGCGCGCCGCCGATTCCCATCGCCTGGGTCAGCCGTGCCGGCCCCCGGCACAGGTCACGATCGCGCGTCTGCGGCGGCCGTGCCGCACGCATGCGTTCGAGCCCCAGCAGCGGCTCGAGCGCACGAATCAACACACCCGTTCCCGTGCCATCCGGGCCGCACACGCAGTTGCAGCACCAGTGCATGCCATAGGTGAAATAGACATACAGGTGCCCCGGCGGCCCGAACATCGTCGCATTGCGCGGCGTCTTGCCGCGATAGGTATGCGCGGCCGGATCGATCGCGCCGGCATAGGCTTCCACTTCGACGATCCGCCCTGCCCGGCCGTCCGCGGCCGCGAGAATCTTGTTGAGCAGTTGCGGCGCGACGTCGGTGGCGACGCGGTCGAAGAATGCGCGCGGCAGCACGACGCCCGGCCACTGGGGCGCGGGTTCACCGCGCCGCATCGTGCCCCTCCGGTTGACGACCGGAAACGGCCGTCACCTGCACACGAAGCTGACGGTATGCGTCGACCAGTTCGTCGAGACTGAACGCGAGGTTTCTCCCACTGGGATTGGGCAGCACCCAGACGCTCGCGCCCTGCATGCGGGCAGGTTGCAATCCCCATTCGATTTCGCGCTGCCCGGAAAGCGCCGAGTACGCGGCCTTGCCGAGAAAAGCAACGAAGCGCGGCCCGTAATGCGCCAGCTTCTGGTCGAACGCCGCGGCCGCGGCAATGAATTCCGCGCGCGAAAGCTGATCGGCGCTCGCGGTCGGCCGCTTCACCACCGCCGTCAGGCCGCAGCCATACCGGAGTATCGCGTGATCGTCCTGCGGCGAAATTTCCGCCGGCGTGAAGCCCGCGAGATGGATCGCACGCCAGAAGCGGTTGCTTCTCCCAGCGAAGTGATGCCCGGTCGCGGCCGCGGTCAGGCCGGGGTTGATCCCGCAAAACAGCACGTCGAGATGCGGAGCGATGAGGTCGGAAAGTTCGTCAGCCACGTTTTGCCTGGCGCGCAAGGAACATCGACGTAAACGAAAGAAGGCCCGAAGACCCGGGCCAAGCAGTTGGCTTGACTCGGACATTCGGGCCCGTCGTGATGCTGGATGCCGGCTTGCCGATCAGAACGGGATATCGTCGTCCATCTCGTCGAAGCCGCCACCTGCCGGTGTGCTCGGACGGCTCTGCGCGCCGCCTGCACCGCCACGCGCTGCACCGCCGGCACGACCGCCGCCGCCACCGCCGCGTTCCATCTGCTCGCCGCGGCCGCCGCCGCCACCACCACCGTAGCCGCCGCCGTAACCGCCTTCATCACCGCCGCCACCGCCGCCGCCCGCAGCACCGCGGCCGCCGAGCATCTGCATCTGGTCGGCGACGATTTCGGTCGAGTAACGATCCTGGCCGTCCTGGCCCTGCCACTTGCGCGTGCGGATGCGGCCTTCGATATAGACCGACGAACCCTTCTTCAGGTATTCGCTGACGATTTCCGCCAGACGGCCGAAGAACGCGACGCGATGCCACTCGGTCATTTCCTTGAAATCGCCGCTTGCCTTGTCCTTGTAGCGGTCGGTCGTCGCGAGACGGATGTTCGCAACCGCGTCGCCGCTCGGCAGGTAACGGACTTCAGGATCGGCGCCGAGATTGCCGACGAGGATGACCTTGTTGACGGATGCCATGTGTTTCTCCAGTAAATTCGATGCCGGGCCGCCCGCTCATGCTGTCGGGGCGGCCCGCCGGGCAAGCCGGCGAACGCCGCCGGTACCTGCCAAAATTGAGTTCAGGCCTTGCGCGGCGGCGCTTTCATGCTGGCCGCGATTATAAGCCACGCGGCCACGAGCCCAGAACACGTGTAGAACACGGTGTTCGCGCCGCCGTGCTTCAGCAGCCAGCCGCCCACGATGCCGCCGAGCGCGAGCCCGATCGACTGCGTGGTGTTGTAGACGCCCGTGGCCGCGCCCTTGCGCGAACCCGGCGCGAGCTTCGACACGAGCGACGGCTGCGACGCTTCCAGGATGTTGAACCCGAGGAAATAGACGAACAGCACCGCTGCCACAATCAGGATGGTATGCGGCGCGCTGCCCAGCAGCAATTGGCCGATCAGGATAGCCAGGATGCCGCCGAGCAGCACCGGCTTCATCTTGCCCCGTTTTTCCGCGACGATGATCGCCGGGACCATCATCACGAACGCGAGCCCCATCACCGGCAGGTAGACCTTCCAGTGCGCGGCGACCGGCAGGCCGCCGTCGACGAGCAGGCGCGGCACGACGAGGAACAGTGCCGTCTGCGTCGCATGCAGCACCAGCACGCCGAAGTTCAGGCGCAGGAGCTCGACGTTGTGCAGCACCTCGGCGAACGGCGCGGGCACGTGCACGGGCTTCGCCGCATCGGGCACGATCCACACCACGACGCCGATCGCGAGGATCGACAGCACGCCGACGATCGCGAACAGCCCGCTCATCCCGACCCAGTGGAACACGATCGGTGCGCCGACGATCGCGACCGCGAACGACACGCCGATCGAGCCGCCGACCATCGCCATCGCCTTCGTGCGGTTCTGCTCGGAGGTCAGGTCGGCGATGAACGCGAGCACCGCGGACGACACCGCGCCCATCCCCTGGATCACGCGGCCGACGATGATCCACGTGATGTCGTGCGCGGACGCGGCGACGAAGCTGCCGATCGCGAAGATCACGAGGCCCGTGGCGATCACCGGCTTGCGGCCGAACTTGTCGGACGCCCAGCCGTAGAAGATATAGAACAGCGATTGCGTGACGCCGTAGGCCCCGAGCGCGATGCCGACGAGCAGCACGTTGTCGCCGCCCGGGATGGTTTTCGCGTAGACCGAGAACACCGGCATGATCATGAACAGGCCGAGCATGCGCAGCGCGAAGATCGCCGCGAGCGACGTGGTCGCGCGCAATTCGGGCGCGGTCATGCGGGAAGACGTGGCAGACGGATTGGACATCGGGAATGAATTTCGAATGATCGGAATGTCCGCCCGACACCGGGCGGCGGAAGATCAGGACCAGCGGCCCGGGAGGCTTGGCGGGCGACACGTCGGGGCAGGATTCAGGCAGCCCGCAGGACACCCGGAACCGCGCGGCGCGGCCGCTTGCCCGGCGCAGGCGCCGCCTTGCTGCCACCTGCTGCTAAGGCTGGGGGCCCCAAACGACGGCCTCGAAAAGCCGTTATAGTAGCAGGTTTGGTTCCCTCCATTTTCGCCAGGTTCATGGAACAGATCCGTATCCGTGGGGCGCGTACCCACAACCTGAAAAACGTCAATCTCGACCTGCCGCGCCACAAGCTGGTCGTGATTACCGGGCTGTCCGGGTCGGGGAAATCGTCGCTCGCGTTCGATACCCTTTATGCCGAGGGCCAGCGCCGCTACGTCGAGAGCCTGTCGGCGTATGCCCGCCAGTTCCTGCAGCTGATGGAGAAACCCGACGTCGACCTGATCGAAGGCCTGTCGCCGGCGATCTCGATCGAGCAGAAGGCGACGTCCCACAACCCGCGTTCGACCGTCGGCACGGTCACGGAAATCCACGACTACCTGCGACTTTTGTTCGCACGTGTCGGCACGCCGTACTGCCCCGACCACGACATCCCGCTGGAAGCGCAGAGCGTGTCGCAGATGGTCGACGCGGCGCTCGCGCTGCCCGAGGAAACCAAGCTGATGATCCTCGCGCCCGTCGTCGCGAACCGCAAGGGTGAGCACGCCGAGCTGTTCGAGGACATGCAGGCGCAGGGTTTCGTGCGCTTTCGCGTGTGCTCCGGCGGCGGCACCGCGAACGAAGGCGTCGCGAAGATCTACGAGGTCGAGTCGCTGCCGAAGCTCAAGAAGAACGACAAGCACACGATCGACGTCGTCGTCGACCGCCTGAAGGTGCGCCCGGACATGAAGCAGCGCCTCGCCGAGTCGTTCGAGACGGCGCTGCGCCTCGCCGACGGCCGCGCGATCGCACTCGAGATGGATACCGACCGCGAGCACCTGTTCAGCTCGAAGTTCGCGTGCCCGATCTGCTCGTACTCGCTGCAGGAGCTCGAGCCGCGCCTGTTCTCGTTCAACAACCCGATGGGCGCGTGCCCGGAATGCGACGGCCTCGGCCAGATCACGTTCTTCGACCCGAAGCGGGTCGTCGCGCACCCGTCGCTGTCGCTCGCCGCCGGCGCCGTGAAAGGCTGGGACCGCCGCAACCAGTTCTACTTCCAGATGCTGCAGAGTCTCGCGGCGTTCTACGAATTCGACATCGACGCCGCATTCGAGGACCTGCCGGAAAAAATCCGGAAGGTGCTGCTGTTCGGCTCGGGCAAGCAGACGATCCCGTTCTCGTATATCAACGAGCGCGGCCGCACGACGATTCGCGAGCACGTGTTCGAGGGGATCATCCCGAACCTCGAGCGCCGCTACCGCGAGACCGATTCGGTCGCGGTGCGCGAAGAACTGTCGAAGTACCAGAACAACCAGCCGTGCCCGTCGTGCGACGGCACGCGCCTGCGCCGCGAAGCGCGCCACGTGCGGGTCGGCACCGGCGACTACGCGCGCGGCATCTATGAAATCAGCGGCTGGCCGCTGCGCGACGCGCTCGGCTATTTCGACGGCCTGACGCTCGAAGGCGCGAAGGGCGAGATCGCCGACAAGGTGATCAAGGAAATCGTCGCGCGCCTCACCTTCCTGAACAACGTCGGCCTCGACTACCTGTCGCTCGAGCGCAGCGCCGAAACCTTGTCGGGCGGCGAGGCGCAGCGCATCCGGCTCGCGTCGCAGATCGGCTCGGGCCTCACGGGCGTGATGTACGTGCTCGACGAGCCGTCGATCGGCCTGCACCAGCGCGACAACGACCGCCTGATCTCGACCCTCAAGCACCTGCGCGACCTCGGCAACTCGGTGATCGTCGTCGAGCACGA
This sequence comes from Burkholderia lata, assembly GCF_902499335.1. Taxonomy (GTDB): domain Bacteria; phylum Pseudomonadota; class Gammaproteobacteria; order Burkholderiales; family Burkholderiaceae; genus Burkholderia; species Burkholderia lata_B. The sequence continues at coordinate 193,066 of NZ_CABVQK010000013.1, forward strand.
CGAGGACATGATCCGCACGGCCGACTACGTCGTCGACATGGGCCCGGGCGCCGGCGAGCACGGCGGCGTGATCGTGGCCGAAGGCACGCCGAAACAGGTGCAGTCGAACCCGCAGTCGCTCACCGGCCAGTACCTGGTCGGCAAGCGCACGATCGAATACCCGGACGAGCGGCTGGCACCCGACCCCGAGCGGATGCTGCGCATCGTCGACGCGCACGGCAACAACCTGAAACATGTCGATCTCGAGCTGCCGGTCGGCCTCTTGACCTGCATCACCGGCGTGTCGGGTTCCGGCAAGTCGACGCTGATCAACGACACGCTATATCACGCGGTCGCGCGCCACCTGTACGGCTCGTCGGCCGAGCCGGCGCCGCACGAAGCGATCGAGGGCCTCGAGCACTTCGACAAGGTGATCAACGTCGACCAGTCGCCGATCGGCCGCACGCCGCGTTCGAACCCGGCCACCTACACGGGCCTGTTCACGCCGATCCGCGAGCTGTTCTCGGGCGTGCCGACGTCGAAGGAGCGCGGCTACGATCCGGGCCGCTTCTCGTTCAACGTGAAGGGCGGCCGCTGCGAATCGTGCCAGGGCGACGGCGTGCTGAAGGTCGAGATGCACTTCCTGCCGGACGTCTACGTGCCGTGCGACGTGTGCCACGGCAAGCGCTACAACCGCGAAACGCTCGAAGTGCAGTACAAGGGCAAGAACATCAGCGAAGTGCTCGACATGACCGTCGAGCACGCGTACCAGTTCTTCAGCGCGGTGCCGGTCATCGCGCGCAAGCTGAAGACGCTGCTCGACGTCGGCCTCGGTTACATCCGCCTCGGCCAGTCGGCCACGACGCTGTCGGGCGGCGAGGCGCAGCGCGTGAAGCTGTCGCTCGAACTCTCGAAGCGCGACACCGGCCGCACGCTGTACATCCTCGACGAGCCGACCACCGGCCTGCACTTCCACGACATCGCACTGCTGCTGGAAGTGATCCACCGGCTGCGCGACCAGGGCAACACGGTCGTGATCATCGAGCACAACCTCGACGTGATCAAGACGGCCGACTGGGTGATCGACCTCGGCCCCGAAGGCGGTGCCGGCGGCGGCCAGATCATCGCGCAGGGCACGCCCGAGCAGGTCGCGAAGACGAAGGCGAGCTTTACCGGCAAGTACCTCGCGCCGCTGCTCAAGCGCACGGCCCGCAAGGTCGCGGCCGGCTGACGCTTCCCGCCCCCTCCTCCCGCGCGCGGCCGCCCGGCCGCGCGCGCCGCTGCGCACCGCGCAACCGGCCTCCTCTCGTTTTCCCTTCTGCGTTTACACCATGCGCCAAACGGCCCCGTTGCGGACCATAATGGCGGCTATACTTTACGGTCGTAAGGTTCGCCGTACGCACCAATCCGGTGCGGCGCCGGGCGAACACGGCTCTGCCGCGCATTCCGCGGCATGACACACGAACGACAGGAATCCACGATGGAGAAGCAACCAGACTCGTCGCGCGATGCGCAGAATCGCGAACCGCACCTGCGCAGCGTGCGGCTGACGAGCGACTTCAGCCTGCCGAAGCTGTCGGCGCTCGAAATCGGCAGCTATGTGTTCGCGATCCTAGCGATGTGGCTCGTGATCGAGCTCAAGCTGCTTGGCGGGCTGCTGGCCGGCCTGCTCGTCTACCAGCTGATCCACACGATCGCCCCCGTGATCGAACGCCACACCACGAGCATGCGCGCGCGCTGGGTTGCCGTCGTGCTGCTGGCGATCGTGATCGTCGGCGCGCTGACGGGCCTGACGATCGGCATCATCGAACACTTCGAGCGCACGGTGCCGAACCTGCAAAGCCTGCTCGACCAGCTGATGCAGATCGTCGAGCAGACCCGCGCACGCACGCCGGCCTGGATCGCGAACCTGCTGCCCGTCGACGTCGAGCAGATGAAGACCAAGGCCGCGGTGCTGATGCACTCGCACATGGACCAGCTCCAGCAAAGCGGCAAGAGCGTCGCGCGCGGCTTCGGCCACGTGCTGTTCGGGATGATCATCGGCGCGATGATCGCGATCGGCGTCGAGCACGGCAAGGTGCGCCGCCCGCTGTCCACTGCGCTCGTCACGCGCGTGTCGCGCTTCGCCGACGCGTTCCGCCGGATCGTGTTCGCGCAGATCAAGATCTCGGCGATCAACGCGGTGTTCACGGGCATCTACCTGCTCGTCGCCCTGCCGATCTTCCACCAGCGGCTGCCGCTGTCGAAAACGCTCGTGCTCGTCACGTTCATCGTCGGCCTGCTGCCCGTGATCGGCAACCTGATCTCGAACACGCTGATCGTCGCCGTGTCGCTGTCGGTCAGCATGGGCACCGCGATCGCGTCGCTCGCGTTCCTCGTGATCATCCACAAGCTCGAATACTTCCTGAATGCGAAGATCATCGGCGGCCAGATCGAGTCGCGCGCGTGGGAGCTGCTGCTCGCGATGCTGATCATGGAAGCCGCGTTCGGGCTGCCGGGCGTGATCGCCGCGCCGATCTTCTATGCGTACCTGAAGCGCGAGCTGTACCTGCTGCGGCTGATCTGAAGCAGCCGGCACGTCGGAAGCGATAAAAAAACGCCGCGCCCCGTGAAGGGCGCGGCGTTTTTGCTTGTGGGGGCCGGCCATCCGGCGGCCGGCGATACGGGGGCCGGCTGTCCGGCGCCCGACGAATCAGCGGAACACGACCGTCTTCGTCCCGTTCAGCACGATCCGGTGCTCGACGTGCCACTTCACCGCGCGCGCAAGCGTCACGCACTCGACGTCGCGGCCGATCGCGGTCAACTGGTCGGGCGTCATGCTGTGGTCGACGCGCTCGACTTCCTGCTCGATGATCGGGCCTTCGTCGAGATCGGTCGTCACGTAGTGCGCGGTCGCGCCGATCAGCTTCACGCCGCGGTCGAATGCCTGGTAGTACGGCTTCGCGCCCTTGAAGCTCGGCAGGAACGAATGGTGGATGTTGATCGCGCGGCCGGCGAGCTGCTTGCACAGGTTCGGCGACAGGATCTGCATGTAGCGCGCGAGCACGACGAGATCGGCCTGGTGCTCGTCGATCACTTCCAGCACACGCGCTTCCTGCGCGGCCTTCGCGGCATCGGACGAGCCGCCGATCAGCGGGAAGTGATGGAACGGGATGTTGTAGCTCGCGGCGAGCTGGTAGAACTCCTTGTGGTTCGACACGATCGCCGGGATCTCGATCGGCAGCTGGCCGGTGCGATAGCGGAACAGCAGGTCGTTCAGGCAGTGGCCGATCTTCGACACCATGATCACGACGCGCGGCTTCACGGCCGCGTCGTGCATTTCCCAGCGCATCGAGAACTGCTCGGCGAGCGGCGCGAATTCCTTGCGCAGCGTGTCGAGCGCCGTCGCGGCATCCGCGCCGCCGCCGTCCTGCTCGAAGTGCACGCGCATGAAGAATTCGCTGGTGCGGCTGTCGCCGAACTGCGCCGAATCGAGGATGTTGTTGCTGCGCTCGAACAGGAAGCCCGAGACCGCATGGACGATGCCGTGCCGGTCGGGGCACGACAGTTTCAAGATAAAGCTGTGATCGGTCGGCATGACCGCTACTCCCTTCGTTTCCGTATTCGTCAAATTGCCCGTTCGCGCCGCCAGGCTGTGTGCGCGGCACGCGTCATGCGGCCGGTGCGAACAGTGCGTCGATGCCCGCCGCGTCGGCCGCGGAGATCCAGCGGTGGCGCAGCAGCGTGTCGAGCGTCGCGAGGCTCGCATCCATCGTCGCGCGGCCGGCGCGCAGCCAGCCGATCACCTCGGGCACGCCGGCCAGCAGGTGCTCGGCCACTTCGCCGTCCTGGTTGCGCGGCGCGAAATCGCGCGGCAGCGGCAGGTCGTACACGAAGATCAGTTCGGACTGCGTGCCCTCCGGCAGCGAGCACAGCACCTGCACCGCACGGCCCGCGATCGCGCGCGCGGCCAGTTCGGCCGGAATGCCGGCTTCTTCCCAGCATTCCTTCGCGAGCGTCTCGTGAACGCCCAGGCCCCAGCCGATCCCGCCCGCGACGACGTTGTCGAGCATGCCCGGGTCGGTAGCCTTGGTCTCGCTGCGGCGGCCGAGCCACATCTGCGGGACGGCCGCGGCGGACGGCTCGCCCGGCGCAACCGCATATTCTACGATGCCGTTCAGATGCACCGCGTAAGTCTGCGTGCCGAAGAAGCGCGACGCGGCGCGCTCGATGTACGCGAGCGGCGGATCGTCGAAGCGGTTGCGGATCGCGTAGATCTCGTCGCGCCAGCCGGGAATCGCGCCTTCGGCCGCGAGCGCGCCGATCGCGCTCGCCAGCGCCATGCTGCGTGCGTCGACCGAGTCGTAGCGCGCCGACAGCACGACGCGCTCACCGGTCAGCTCGAACACGTCGGGCCAGCGGGCGAGCATCTCGACGTCCTGGCGGCGCACCCAGCCGACCGCCTGGCCGGCGATCTCGAAACGCAGGTGCGCGGCCGGATCGAAGCGGCGCGCGTCAGCAATGCACGGAAACGTCATCGTGATCAGTCCTTCAGCGCGACGCGGATGCCGAGCGCGATGAACGTCGCGCCGGCGATCCGGTCGAGCCACACGCCGGCCTTCGGGCGGCGCTTCAGCCACGCGCCGATCATCCCCGCGCCGACGCCGAACAGCGAGAACACCACGGCCGTCTGCAGCATGAACAGCGCGCCGAGTTCGAACATCTGCAGCGTTACGCTCTGCCCGCCGTGCGGATCGACGAACTGCGGCAGGAACACGACGAAGAACAGCGTGACCTTCGGGTTCATCAGGTTGCCGATCACGCTCTGCCGGAAGATCGTGCCGAGCGGCTGCGGCGGACGCTCATGCGCATTCGCGAGGCCCTGGCTGCGCAGCGCCTTGATGCCGATCCACACGAGGTACGCGGCGCCCGCGAGCTTCAGGATCTCGAACGCGACCGGCGACGAACGCAGCACGGCCGCGACGCCGAGCGCCGCGAGCGTCGTGTGGAACAGGATCCCGGCCGTGAAGCCAAGCGCGGCGACGAAGCCGGCCGCACGGCCTTGCGAGATGCCGCGTGCGAGCACCTGCAGGTTGTCGGGACCCGGCGCGAACGTGATCGCGATCGACGTGGCAAGAAACAGCATGAAGTTGGGCATCGTGACCTCGCTGCTAATGTGAATTCAGGTGGATTCAGGCGTGGATTCAGGCAGGCCGGCGTTCAGTGGCCGGAGAATTCGGTAACGGTATAGACGGGCAGCCCCGCGTTGCGCAGCAGCGCCGAGCCGCCGAGATCGGGCAGGTCGATGATCGCCGCGCCTTCGACCACTTCCGCGCCGAGCCGCTGCAGCAGGTTGCGCCCCGCCATCATCGTGCCGCCGGTCGCGATCAGGTCGTCCATGATGATCACGCGGTCGCCGGGGCGGCACGCATCTTCATGGATCTCGACCGTCGCGCTGCCGTATTCGAGGTCGTACGATTCCGAGCGCGTCTTGTACGGCAGCTTGCCGACCTTGCGGATCGGCACGAAGCCGACGCTCAGTTCGTACGCGACGATCGGCGCGATGATGAAGCCGCGCGCGTCGAGGCCCGCGACGTAGTCGAGCTTCGCATCGACATAGCGCTCGACGAACAGGTCGACGAGGATGCGCAGTGCCTTCGGGCTCTGCAGCAGCGTCGTAATGTCGCGGAACATCACGCCCGGCTGCGGCCAGTCGGGCACCGTGCGGATCTGGCTGTGGATGAAGGCGACCGGATCGAGCGGTGCGCCCGACGACGAATGCGGCATGAAACTCTCCGAAAAAAACGGTGCGCGAAGATCGGGCACCGTTTCGAATAAATACGGGTCAGGTTATGAAACCAAGCGCGGCTCAAGCGGCCGCGGCCGGCGGATCGCGCCGATGGCGCGACAGCCGCTCCTCCGCGAGCGCGAGCGCCTCGGGCAGCCCGCGCAGCACGACGATGTCGCTCGCGCGCAGCTTGGTCTGCGGATCGGGTTCGACGCCGCGGATGCCGTGCCGACGGATCGCCGTGACTTCGAGCCCGAGTGCATACAGCCCCAGTTCTTCCAGCGAACGCCCGACCGCGTCCGCGCGCGCATCGACCGGCACCGATTGTAGCCGCACCTGCTCGTGGTCGTCGTCGTCCGCGTCGTCCGCGCCGCGGAAATAGCCGCGCAGCAGGCTGTAGCGTTCGTCGCGCATTTCCTCGACGCGCCGCACGACCTTGCGCATCGGCACGCCGACCAGCACCAGCGTGTGCGACGCGAGCATCAGGCTGCCCTCGACGATCTCCGGGATCACCTCGGTCGCGCCGGCCGCGAGCAGCTTCTCGAGATCGGCATCGTCGACGGTGCGCACGATCGCGGGCAGCGTCGGCTCGAGTTCGTGCACGTGATGCAGCACGCGCAGCGCGGACGGCGTGTTCGCATAGGTGATCGCCACGGCCGCCGCACGGTGGATACCGGCCGCGAGCAGCGATTCGCGGCGCGCCGCGTCGCCGAACACGACCGATTCGCCGGCCGTCGCAGCCGCGCTCACGCGATCGGGGTCGAGGTCGAGCGCCACGTACGAAATGCCTTCCTGTTCGAGCATCCGCGCCAGGTTCTGGCCCGCGCGGCCGTAGCCGCAGATGATCACGTGGCCGCGCTGCTTCAGGCTTTGCGTCGCGATCCGCGTCATCTGCAGCGACTGCTGCATCCATTCGGTCGACGACAGCCGCATCACGATCCGGTCGGCGTTCTGGATCAGGAACGGCGCGGCGAGCATCGACAGCAGCATCGACGCGAGGATTGCCTGCAGCAGCGTCGAATCGACGAGATGCCGGTCGAGGATCAGGTTCAGCAGCACGAAGCCGAATTCGCCGGCCTGCGCGAGCCCGATACCGGTGCGCATCGCGACACCCGGTGTCGCGCCGAACAGCCGCGCGAGCCCGGCGATCATCGTTCCCTTGAACAGGATCTGGCCGACGAAGAAACCGAGCACGAGGAACGGGTGCTCCCAGATCACGCGCGGATCGAGCAGCATCCCCGTCGTCACGAAGAACAGGCCGAGCAGCACGTCGCGGAACGGCTTGATGTCCTCCTCCACCTGATGGCGGAACGGCGTCTCGGAGATCAGCATCCCCGCGATGAACGCGCCGAGCGCGAGCGACAGGCCGAAGCGGTCGGTGATGAACGCGGCGCCGAGCGTGACGAGCAGCAGGTTCAGCACGAACAGTTCCTGCGAACGGCGCCGCGCGACGACGTTGAGCCAGCGCGTCATGAAGCGCTGGCCGACGATCAGCAGCAGCGCGAGCGCGATCACGATCTTGACGGCCGCGAAGCCGAGTGTGATCGCGAGATCCTTCGACGACTCGGCGCCGAACGCGGCGATCACGATCAGCAGCGGCACCACCGCGAGATCCTGGAACAGCAGCACGCCGAAGATGTTGCGGCCGTGCTCGGTCTCGATCTCGAGCCGCTCGGCGAGCATCTTCGACACGATCGCCGTCGACGACATCGCGAGCGCGCCGCCGAGCGCAATGCTGCCTTGCCACGTGATGTGCACCCAGTGCTCGAACAGTGCGCCCAGCACGAGCGCCAGCACGAGCGTCGCGACGACCTGCAGCAGCCCGAGCCCGAACACGAGCCGCTGCATCGACCTCAGCTTCGCCAGCGAGAACTCGAGGCCGATCGAAAACATCAGGAACACCACGCCGAATTCCGCGAGATGCTCGGCCCGTTCGAGATCCGCCGCGATGCCGAACGCGTGCGGGCCGACCAGGATGCCGACGGTCAGGTAGCCGAGCATCGGCGGCAGGTTCAACGAGCGGAATACGACGACGCCCACCACTGAAGCCAGCAGCAGCAGCAGGGTCATTTCGAGCGGGGAAATCACAGGCGAAGCGTCCTCGTTCGTCGGGGCCACGGCAATGCGGGCGCGGGTGGTGGCGGTGGACAGGCGACTTCGGACGAGTCTGAAGGCCCGGCGCGGCGAACAAACGCCTTTGCTATACTCCGCGCATGATAGCGAAAATCAATGATGACCGGGCGCTCGCGCTCGCCCGCGACGTGCTCGACATCGAGGCGGACGCCGTGCGCGCGCTGCGCGACCAGCTCAACGGCGGCTTCGTCCAGGCCGTTGCGCTGCTGCTCGGCTGCCGCGGCCGCGTGGTGGTGTCCGGTATCGGCAAATCGGGGCATATCGCCCGCAAGATCGCGGCCACGCTCGCCAGCACCGGCACGCCGGCCTTCTTCGTCCACCCGGCCGAGGCCAGCCACGGCGACCTCGGGATGGTCACCTCGGACGACGTCTTCATCGGCATCTCCTATTCAGGCGAATCGGAAGAACTCGTCGCGATCCTGCCGCTCGTGAAGCGGATCGGCGCGAAGCTGATCGCGATCACGGGCCGCGCGGAATCGAGCCTCGGCACGCTCGCCGACGTGAACCTGAACGCCGCGGTCTCGAAAGAGGCCTGCCCGATGAACCTCGCGCCCACCGCGAGCACGACCGCCGCGCTCGCGCTCGGCGACGCGCTCGCCGTTGCCGTGCTCGACGCGCGCGGCTTCGGCTCGGAAGATTTCGCGCGCTCGCACCCGGGCGGCGCACTCGGCCGGCGCCTGCTCACCTACGTGCGCGACGTAATGCGCTCGGGCGACGACGTCCCGTCCGTCGGGCTCGACGCGACGCTGTCGGACGCGCTGTTCCAGATCACCGCGAAGCGCCTCGGCATGACCGCCGTGGTCGACGCCGGTGGCAAGGTCGCCGGCATCTTCACCGATGGCGACCTGCGCCGCGTGCTCGCGCGCGACGGCGACTTCCGCACGCTGCCGATCACCGACGTGATGACGCGCGACCCGCGCACGGTTGCACCGGATCACCTGGCGGTCGAGGCCGTGGAACTGATGGAGCGCCACCGGATCAACCAGATGCTGGTGGTCGATGCCGACGGCGTGCTGATCGGCGCGCTGAACATGCACGACCTGTTTTCGAAGAAGGTGATCTGATGAGCGCAGCGCTGACTGCGGCCGAACGCGCGAGCCGCGTGAAGCTGATGATTTTCGACGTCGACGGTGTGCTGACCGACGGCGGCCTGCTGTTTACGGCAGCCGGCGACGCGATGAAGTCGTTCAATTCGCTCGACGGCCACGGCGTGAAGCTGCTCGGCGAAGCCGGCATCGCAACCGCGATCATCACGGGCCGCCGCTCGGAAATCGTCGCGGCACGCGCGAAGGAAATGAAGATCGCGCACCTGTTCCAGGGCGTCGAGAACAAGCTCACCGTGTTCGCCGACCTGATCGCATCGCTCGGCCTCACCTCCGACCAGTGCGGTTACATGGGCGACGACTGGCCCGACCTGCCCGTGATGCTGCGCTGCGGCTTCGCGACCGCCCCCGCGAATGCGCACCCCGAGGTGATCGCCCGCGCGCACTGGGTGGCCGAGGCCCGCGGCGGCCACGGCGCCGTCCGCGAAGTCTGCGACGCGATCCTGCGCGCCCAGCGCCGCTACGACGCGCTGCTCGCGGCCGCCTGCGGAGCCTGACGGATGAACACGCATTTCCGCTGGACCCAGCTGCTGCCGCTCGTCGCGGTCGCCGCGCTCGCGGGCATCACCTGGTGGCTGCTGCAGGCCACGCTGCCGCCGCCCGGCGAGGGCACCGTGCAGCCGAAGCGCCATACGCCCGACTATTTCGCGGACAACTTCTCGGTCACCGAACTCGACCAGTCCGGCTCGACCCAGTACCGGCTGACGGCCGCGAAGCTGATCCATTACGAAGACACTGAAGACAGCGACCTGACCGATCCGGCCATGCGCGCATTCCAGCCCGGCAAGCCGGTCGTGACGACCACCTCGAAGCGCGGCACCGTCAATGGCGACGTGTCGATCGTCGACTTGTACGACGACGCACGCATCCTGCGCGCGGCCGGCGGCGGCGATCCGCAGATGCAGGCCGATTCCCAGCATTTCCGGATCTTCGTCAATGACGATGTGATCCAGACCGAAAAGCCGGTTAAACTTCAGCGCGGCCTGTCGCTCGTCAACGCGACCGACGGCATGAAGTACAACAACGTCACCCGGGTCATCGAGCTTTACGGCAACGTGCGCGGCACGATCGCCGCGGCGGACACGTCCGGCGGCTCGAAAGGTCAACCCAAGTGACGCATCCCTCACGTGACTGCATGAACGAACCGTTCCCTCGACTGATTTCCGGCGGCGCTGCGCGCGCCGTCCGCGCCGCGCTTGCCGCGACGCTCGTGGCGCTCCCGCTGGTCGGGCTGGCGCCGCTCGCCCATGCCGAGAAGGCCGACCAGAGCAAGCCGATCAACGTCGAGGCCGACAACCTGACCTATGACGACTTGAAGCAGGTCACGGTCGCAACCGGCAACGTCGTGATCACGAAGGGCACGATCATCATCAAGGGTGATCGCGTCGAAGTGCGCCAGGACCCGGAAGGCTATCAGTACGCAACCTCGTTCGGCAGCGGCAAGAAGCACGCGACGTTCCGCCAGAAGCGCGAAGGCCTCGACGAGTACATCGACGGCGACGCCGAGCGCATCGACTACGACGGCAAGCAGGACCTGACCACGCTGACCACCGCCGCGACCGTGCGCCGCCTGCAGGGCTCGTCGACCGTCGCCGATACCGTGCACGGCAGCGTGATCACGTACGACGGCCAGCGCGACTTCTACACCGCGAAGGGCGGCAAGGACGTCGCCGCGCCGGGTAACCCGAACGGCCGCGTGCGCGCGATGCTGTCGCCGAAGAACGGCGGCCCCGCGCCGCTGAACGGCGCGCCGGCAAAGCTGTCGCCGTCGACCACGATCCAGGGGGCGCCGGGCCAATGAACGCGTTACCGAACCGCCAGCCGGCCGGCACCACGAGCTCGCTCGTCGTCCGCAACCTGAAGAAGCGCTACGGCTCGCGCACGGTCGTCAAGGACGTATCGCTCGACGTGAAGAGCGGCGAAGTCGTCGGCCTGCTCGGCCCGAACGGCGCCGGCAAGACCACGTCGTTCTACATGATCGTCGGCCTCGTGCCGCTCGACGCAGGCGAGATCTCGCTGAACGGCAGCTCGATCAGCCTGCTGCCGATCCACAAGCGCGCGTCGCTCGGCCTGTCGTACCTGCCGCAGGAAGCGTCCGTGTTCCGCAAGCTGACCGTCGAGGAGAACATCCGCGCGGTGCTCGAGCTGCAGTACGGCGAAGACGGCAAGCGGCTGTCGAAGGACGCGATCTCGTCGCGCGCCGAAGCGCTGCTCGACGAGCTGCAGATCGGCCACCTGCGCGAGAATCCCGCGCTGTCGCTGTCGGGCGGCGAGCGGCGCCGGGTCGAAATCGCGCGCGCGCTGGCGACCAACCCGAACTTCATCCTGCTCGACGAACCGTTCGCCGGCGTCGACCCGATCGCGGTGCTCGAGATCCAGAAGATCGTCAAGTTCCTGAAGCAGCGCAACATCGGCGTGCTGATTACCGATCACAACGTCCGCGAAACGCTCGGCATCTGCGACCACGCTTACATCATCAGCGACGGCTCGGTGCTCGCCGCCGGTGCGCCGAGCGAAATCATCGAAAACGAGAGCGTGCGCCGCGTGTACCTCGGCGAACACTTCCGGATGTAACTCTCCCTCGTGGCTGGCTGCACCCCGCCCGGCGCCGCCGCGCGGGGCCGCGCCCTGCTTCGCGGCCATGCCCGCGGCCGGGCGGCGCGCCGCGCGTAATCGCGGATGGCTCAACGCGCCTGGGTCGTGGCAAACTGCCGGTATGACTCCCTCCTCGCCATGAAAGCCAGCCTTCAACTCCGCCTGTCGCAACATCTGGCGCTGACGCCCCAGCTACAGCAGTCGATCCGGCTCCTGCAGTTGTCGACGCTCGAATTGCAGCAGGAAGTCGCGATGGCCGTCGCGCAGAACCCGCTGCTCGAGAACGACGACGAATGGATCGCGAGCCCGCTGCGTGTCGCAGCGGACGGATCGTTGATCGCGCAGACGCCTCCCGCACAGAACACCGAGCCCGCTTCGACGAACAGCGGCAGTTCGTCGAGCGATCGCGCCGAGCGCGACGAGCCGGCCGGCGCGGATGAATACGACAGCTACGCGTCCGGCGACGGCAACGACGGCCCGCAGTGGAACCTCGACGAATTCGGCCGCTCGAGCGGCGCGTCCGACGACGACGACCTCCCGCCGCTGCAGGTGCAGGAAGCGGCGACGTCGCTGCGCGACCACCTGTCCGCGCAGCTGCGCGTCACGCAGGCCGGCCCGCGCGATCGTGCGCTCGTGATGTTCCTGATCGAATCGCTCGACGACGACGGCTACCTGACCGCCACGCTCGACGAAGTGCTCGCCGACCTGCCGTCCGAGCTGGAGATCGACTGCGACGAACTGAACGCCGCGCTCGCGCTGCTGCACAGCTTCGACCCGGCCGGGGTCGGTGCCCGTTCGGCATCCGAGTGCCTGAGGCTGCAGTTGCTGCGCCTCGATCCGTCCCCGACACGCACGCTCGCGCTCGAGATCGTGTCGCAGCATCTCGAACTGCTCGCCGCACGCGACTTCACGCGGCTTCGCAAGCACCTGAAGGCGAGCGACGACGCGCTGCGCGACGCGCACACGCTGATCCGCTCGCTGGAGCCGTTCCCCGGCGCCGCATACGGCAAGGCCGAGGCCGACTACGTCGTGCCCGACATCATCGTGAAGAAGGCCGGCCAGGGATGGCTCGCGGAGCTCAATCCGGAGGTCGTGCCGCGCCTGCGGATCAACAACCTCTACGCGAACATCCTGCGCAACAGCCGAGGCGATCCGTCGGCCGGTTCGCTCAAACAGCAGCTCCAGGAAGCACGCTGGCTGATCAAGAACATCCAGCAGCGATTCGACACGATCCTGCGTGTCGCGCAGGCGATTGTCGAGCGTCAAAAGAACTTCTTTGCGCACGGTGAAATTGCCATGCGCCCCTTGGTTTTGCGGGAAATAGCTGATACGCTGGGCCTACACGAGTCGACTGTCAGCCGTGTGACAACCGGGAAGTACATGCTGACCCCGTTCGGGACGCTTGAATTTAAGTACTTCTTCGGATCTCACGTTTCGACCGACACCGGTGGCGCCGCTTCGTCGACAGCCATCCGAGCCCTCATCAAGCAACTGATAGGAGCTGAAGACCCTAAATCGCCACTTTCGGACAGCCGCATTGCCGAGCTGCTGGCAGAACAAGGATTCGTGGTCGCGCGCCGCACGGTTGCGAAGTATCGCGAAGCCCTCAAGATCCCGGCAGTGAATCTGCGCAAGTCTCTTTAAGCCTGCTGCCTGCCCGGCGGCAGGCGTGTTCCGGCCACCGCGCATACGGGGAACAGGCCGGGCGACCTGTCCGCGATACACCGCCTCGTGCGGCACGGGCAAGTCGACCGGAGCGCCGCCTCGATGCGGCCGCGTGGTCACTCGCTTGGAGAAGCACTATGAACCTGAAGATCAGTGGACATCATCTCGAAGTCACGCCTGCAATTCGCGAATACGTGATCACCAAGCTGGACCGGGTGCTACGGCATAGCGATCAGGTGATCGATGGCACTGTGATCCTCTCGGTCGACAACCACAAGGAAAAGGACAAGCAGCAGCGCGCGGAAATCAATCTGCACCTGAAGGGCAAGGACATCTTCGTCGAAAGTGCGAACGGCAACCTGTACGCAGCGATCGACTTGCTGATCGACAAGCTGGACCGCCAGGTCGTCAAGCACATGGAGCGCCTGCAAACGCATGCGCACGACCCGATCAAGCTTCAGCCGTCGATCGACCAGATCGAACTGCCGCCGCAGTAACCTTCACCGCAACACACACGTCGCCCGGTTCGCCGGGCGTTTTTTTTGCGACTCCGCGCAGTGGTGCAACCGGTCCGTCCGCGCTGCGCCACGCACGCGGCTGTGCTCTATAATGTTCCGGTTATCGCCGGGGGGCGCGGGATGCGGTAGCTGCCTTGCAGGTTGCCGATGCCGAACGCCTTGATATCGCCGAACATGGATAATCAGTCTGCCGCCGCAAGGAGACCCCAGGCCGCCCAATCGCCTGCCAACATGAATCGCCTAGCCAAAATCCTGCCCATAGAGAACGTCGTCATCGACCTCTCAGTCACCAGCAAGAAACGCGTGTTCGAACAAGCCGGGCTGATGTTCGAGAATCAGAACGGCATCGCCCGCAGCACCGTCACGGACAACCTGTTCGCGCGCGAGCGCCTCGGCTCGACCGGACTCGGCGAAGGCGTCGCGATTCCGCACGGGCGCATCAAGGGTCTCAAGCACCCGCTCGCCGCGTTCGTCCGGCTCGCCGATGCGATCCCGTTCGAAGCACCCGACGGCCAGCCGGTCGGCCTCCTGATTTTCCTGCTCGTGCCCGAGCAAGCCACCCAGCAGCACCTCGAGATCCTGTCGGAAATCGCGCAACTGCTGTCCGATCGCGACGCACGCGAGCGTCTGCACAACGAAACGGATATCGCCGAGTTGCATCGCCTGCTCACTCAGTGGCAACCTTGAGTTGATCCGGGCGGAATATTTCCCCGTACGCGGCGGCACACGCCGCCGTTCAGGGCCGCCCGGCGCCGGCCCGGCATGGCGACGCCCGTCGCCGCGCGCACGCACCGGCCCATTGGAGTGACGAGAGTCATGGATACGTCCAGCATCAACGCCCAGAGCATCTTCGACGACAACGCGGCCACGCTGAAATTGAGCTGGCTGACGGGGCATGAAGGCTGGGAGCGCGGCTTTTCGGCCGACACCGTCGGCAATGCAACCTCGAGCGCCGACCTCGTCGGCCACCTGAACCTGATCCACCCGAACCGGATCCAGGTGCTCGGCGAAGCCGAAATCGACTACTACCAGCGGCAGACCGACGAAGACCGCTCGCGCCACATGGCCGAGCTGATCGCGCTCGAACCGCCGTTCCTCGTCGTCGCCGGCGGCGCCGCGGCGCCGCCCGAGCTCGTGCTGCGGTGCACGCGCTCGTCGACCCCGCTGTTCACGACGCCGATGTCGGCCGCCGCGGTGATCGACAGCCTGCGGCTCTACATGTCGCGCATCCTCGCACCGCGCGCGACGCTGCACGGCGTGTTCATCGATATCCTCGGGATGGGCGTGCTGCTGACCGGCGATTCGGGCCTCGGCAAGAGCGAACTCGGCCTCGAGCTGATCAGCCGCGGCCACGGCCTCGTCGCCGACGACGCGGTCGATTTCGTCCGACTTGGCCCCGATTTCGTCGAAGGGCGCTGCCCGCCGCTGCTGCAGAACCTGCTCGAAGTGCGCGGCCTCGGCCTGCTCGACATCAAGACGATCTTCGGCGAAACCGCCGTGCGGCGGAAAATGAAGCTGAAGCTGATCGTCCAGCTCGTGCGGCGCCCCGACGGCGAATTCCAGCGCCTGCCGCTCGAAAGCCAGACCGTCGACGTGCTCGGCTTGCCGATCAGCAAGGTCACGATCCAGGTCGCGGCCGGCCGCAACCTCGCGGTGCTCGTCGAGGCGGCCGTCCGGAACACGATCCTGCAGTTGCGCGGAATCGACACGTTGCGCGATTTCATGGATCGGCAACGACTCGCGATGCAAGATCCCGACAGTCAGTTCCCCGGCAAATTGGTGTAACCCGCACGCGCCGGCCACGCAACGCCGACGCGTCTGGCCGGTGCTATGATGAAACGTCAGGATTCACTGCTTCCCATGCGCATCGTCCTCATCACCGGCATCTCCGGCTCAGGCAAGTCCGTCGCGCTGAACGCGCTCGAAGACGCAGGCTATTACTGCGTCGACAACCTGCCGCCGCACGTGCTCCCCGAACTCGCCCTCTACCTCGCCGGAGAGGGCCAGCACCGGCTCGCGGTCGCGATCGACGCGCGCTCGAGCGCGTCGCTCGACGAGATGCCCGGCCTGATCCGCGATCTGTCGCGCGAGCACGACGTGCGCGTGCTGTTCCTCAATGCAAGCACCCAGGCACTGATCCAGCGCTTCTCCGAAACGCGCCGCCGCCATCCGCTGTCGGGCTCGCTGTCGCACGATGCGGACGTCGGCCTGCTGTCGTCGCTCGAGGAAGCGATCGAGCGCGAGCGCCATCTCGTCGCGCCGCTCGCCGAATTCGGCCACCAGATCGACACGAGCACGCTGCGCGCGAACGCGCTGCGTACATGGGTCAAGCGCTTCATCGAGCAGAAGAACAACGACCTGATGGTGATGTTCGAATCGTTCGGCTTCAAGCGCGGCGTGCCGCTCGACGCCGACCTGATGTTCGACGTGCGCGCGCTGCCGAATCCGTACTACGACCACGAGTTGCGCCCGCTCACCGGGCTCGACCAACCGGTCATCGCCTTTCTCGACGCACTGCCGATCGTCCACCAGATGATCGACGACATCCATGCGTTCCTGTTGAAATGGCTGCCGCACTTCCGCGATGACAACCGCAGCTACCTGACCGTCGCCATCGGCTGCACGGGCGGGCAGCATCGTTCGGTGTTCATCGCGGAAACGCTCGCCGCGCGCCTTGCGCACGACGCGAACGTGATCGTGCGGCATCGTGACGCGCCAGTGGATGTCGACGCGTCGTCGCGGCTCGTCTCCGAGGTCAACCGACCCTAGCGACGCACGCCCCAACGCCCGCGCGCCATGTCCTCCCTATCGACCACCCTGATCGACCTGCCGCTGTTTCCGCTGCACACGGTGCTGTTTCCGGGGGGGCTGCTCCCGCTCAAGGTGTTCGAGGCACGCTACCTCGACATGTCCCGCGCGTGCCTGCGCGACGATGCGCCGTTCGGCGTGTGCCTGCTGAAGAGCGGGCCCGAGGTCGCGCAGGACGGCGCCGTGTCGGTGCCCGAGACCATCGGCTGCATGGCGCGCATCACCGAGTGCGATACCGGCGAATTCGGCATGCTTTACCTGCAGGCGGTCGGCACGCAGCGTTTCGAGTTGCTCTCGTATCGCGTCGAAGGCAACGGGCTGCTGGTCGGCATCGCGGAGCCGCTGCCCGACGACATCCCGCTCGAAGGCGAGCAGACGCTCGCGCAGTTCGGCTCGTGCGCCGAAGTGCTCGAGCGCATCATCGACGCACTGAAGAAATCCGAACCGGGCAAAATGCCGTTCGGCGAACCGTTCCGCCTCGACGATCCGAGCTGGGTGTCGAACCGCCTCGCGGAACTGCTGCCGCTCGACCTGCGCGCGCGGCAGAAGCTGATGGAGTTTCCGGACGTCGGCGCGCGCATCGACGCCGTGCACCACGTGCTCGACCGGCACGGGTGGTTATAAAGGGCCCCTCGCGCCAGACCCCCGAGGGGGTCAGGAAAACGTGGGACGGCCCGGCGTTTTCTTGAGCGCCCGCCCCTCCCCTTTCGTTACAACAGCGGCCCGCTCAGTGCATCGAGCAGCTTACGCACGGGCGCCGGCACGCCATATGCGTCGAGCCGGCTCAGCGGCACCCAGGCGGTATCCGCATCCCGCGCGCCCGAAGGCAGGCCGCCACCGTCAGCCATGTCGCTCAGCCGCGGCTCGATCTCGAGCCGGAAATGCGTAAACGTGTGCATGAGCGGCGCGAGCGGCACCGTGCCGCCGCCGCCGAAGCCGCGCGCGAGTTCTGCGAGCGCGGCATCACCGTCCGCTTGCGGCAGGCTCCACAGCCCGCCCCAGATGCCGGTCGGCGGCCGCCGCTCGAGCAGCACGGCATCGCCGTTGCGCAGCACGAGCATCCAGGTCTTGCGTGTCGGCACGGCCTTCTTCGGCCGCGCGGCCGGCAGCTCGCGCTGGCGGCCCGTCGATTGCGCGACGCAGTCGCCCGCGAACGGGCAGCGTGCGCAATCGGGCTTGCCGCGCATGCACAGCGTCGCGCCGAGATCCATCAGCCCCTGCGTATACGCGCTCACGTCGGCCGGGTTCGCGGCGTCCGGCAACAGCGATTCGGCGAGCGCCCACATGTCGTTCTCGACGCGCTTCTCGCCCGGAAAGCCCTCGACGCCGAACACCCGTGCAAGCACGCGCTTCACGTTGCCGTCGAGGATCGTCGCGCGCGCGCCGTACGCGAACGACGCGATCGCCGCGGCCGTCGAACGGCCGATGCCCGGCAGTTCGGCCAGCGCGTCGGGCGTCGCCGGAAACGCACCACCATGCTCGGCGACGACGACCTGCGCGCAGCGATGCAGGTTGCGCGCGCGCGAGTAGTAGCCGAGCCCCGCCCACAGCGCCATCACGTCGTCGGTCGGCGCAGCCGCGAGCGCGGCGACGTCGGGGTAGCGTTCGAGAAAGCGCGTGTAATACGGGATGACGGTCGATACCTGCGTCTGCTGCAGCATGATTTCCGACAGCCAGATCCGGTACGGATCACGGGTGTTCTGCCACGGCAGGTCGTGGCGGCCATGCTCGCGCTGCCATGCGACCAGGCGCGTGGCGAACGTACGATGCAGCGGCGTGACGGGGAACGGAGCGGGGGCGATGCGGGGCGGCTTCAAGTTATCTGATCGTGAAAAAAGGTTTCAACGCTGGCACGTCGGGCAGAAATAGGTCGACCGCTGGCCCTGCACGATCTGGCGGATCGGCGTGCCGCATACGCGGCAGGGCTGGCCCGCACGGTCGTAGACGAAGCAGTCGAGCTGGAAATAACCGCTTTCGCCGTTGCTGCCGACGAAATCGCGCAACGTGCTGCCGCCGCGCTCGATCGCGTCGGCGAGCGTCGCGCGCACCGCGTCGGCCAGCCGCTCGTAGCGCGGCAGCGAGACCTTGCCGGCGGCCGTCGTCGGCCGGATGCCGGCGCGAAACAGGCTCTCCGACGCATAGATGTTGCCGACGCCGACGACCATGTCGCCCGCAAGCAGCGCCTGCTTGACCGACACTGTGCGGCTGCGCGTGCGCGCGTGCAGCAGCGCGCCGGTAAACGCCGGCGAGAACGGCTCGACGCCGAGGCTCGCGAGGAGCGGGTGCGCATGCACGTCGCCGGCTTCGCGCGGGTGCCACAGCACCGCGCCGAAGCGGCGCGGATCGCGGAACCGCAGCACGAATTCGTCGAAGATCCAGTCGATGTGGTCATGCTTCGCGGCGACCGGCACGCCGTCCGCGGGCAGCACGCGCAGCGTGCCCGTCATGCCGAGGTGGACGATGAACCAGCCCGCGTCGACCTCGAACAGCAGGTACTTGCCGCGACGCTCGACGGCGAGCACTTCGCGCGCGCGCAACTGCTCGGCGAGCCCGGCCGGCACGGGCCAGCGCAGCATCGCGGTACGGACGTCGACACGCTCGACGCGACGGCCCGCGACAAAGGGCTCGATGCCCCGGCGCGTGACTTCAACTTCTGGCAACTCTGGCATTGTTTGCGGGTCTGAGACTCGATTTACGATCGTGCGTGTATTGTAGCGAGCGCGTTACAATCGGTTGAAACATCGAACGGATTTCCATGACCCTGCCCTCGAAGCTGCTTCAGAAGCGCCCCGCCGCCGAGCGCGGCGTGCGTGCCTTCCCGGTCCGCCGTGCACTCGGCGCCGCGCTGTTTGCCGCCTGGACCCTTACCGCCTTCCCGGCTCACGCGCAGGATCCGGCATCGGACGACGCGGAGTCGCAGGGCGCGTTCGAGCATGTGATGCCGGACGAGCAGAAGAATCTTCCCGGCGTGCCGCTGACGAGCCAGATCGTCTACCAGGTGCTCGCCGCCGAGGTCGCGCTGCAGCGCAACCAGCCCGCGCCGGCCTACCAGACCTATCTCGCGCTCGCCCGCGACACGCGCGATCCGCGCATGGCGCAGCGTGCGACCGAGATCGCGCTCGGCGCGCAGAGCCCGGCCGACGCGCTGTCCGCCGCGAACCTGTGGCGCCAGTACGCACCGGATTCGAATCGCGCATCGCAGGTCGACGCCGCGCTGCTGGTGCTCGCCGGCAAGCCGGCCGATGCGCAGCCGATGCTCGCGCGCGAACTGGCACGGGCGACCGGCGAGACGCGCGGCCCGGCGATCCTCGCGCTGCAGGCGCTGCTCGTGCGCGGCCCCGACCGCGTCGGCGGCCTCGCGGTACTGAAGGACATGCTGAAGAGCGACCTGAACCGGCCCGAGGCCCAGCTCGCGATCGCGCGCCAGCAGCTCGCGGTCGACGACAAGGACGGCGCCGCGCAGTCGCTGAAGCAGGCGCTGCAAATCCGCCCCGACTACCTGCCGGCGGCCCTGATGCTGTCGCAGATGGGCCCCGCGGAACGCGCGGCGGGCATCGCATCGTTCGAGAAGTACGTTCAGCAGAATCCGAAGTCGCGCGATGCGCGGCTCGCGCTGTCGCAACTCTATCTCGCCGACGATCGCCTCGACGACGCGCAGAAACAGTTCGAGACGATGCGCAAGCTCGACTCGAAGGATCCGACACCGCTGATGGCGCTCGCGCTGATCAAGATCCAGCAGAAGAAGCTCGACGAAGCGACCGGCTACCTGAAGCAGTACGTACAGCTCGGCGACAAGCAGCCGAACCTCGACGTCGGCCAGGGCTACATCTACCTGGCGCAGATCGCGATCGACCAGAACAACGACGCGCAGGCGTCGCAGTGGCTCGACAAGGTCGATCAGACGAGCCAGCACTACCTCCCCGCGCAGATCACCCGCGCGCAACTGCTGCAGAAACAGGGCAAGACCGACGAGGCGCGCAAGGTGCTCGACGACCTGCCGATCACGGATCCGCGCGATGCGGCCGTGGTCGCACGCACCGACGCGTCGATCCTGTTCACCGCGAAGCGTTATCCGGAAGCCGAGGCGCGGCTCGGGCAGGCGGTTCAGGACTTCCCCGACGATCCCGACCTGCGCTACGACTACGCGATGGCGGCCGAAAAAACCGGCCACTACACGACGATGGAGAAGCAGCTGCGCGAGCTGATCCGCACGCAGCCCGACAATCCGCAGGCGTACAACGCGCTCGGCTATTCGCTCGCCGACCGCAACCAGCGGCTGCCCGAAGCCAGCAAGCTGATCGACAAGGCCATGACGCTCGCGCCGAACGACGCGTACATCATGGACAGCCTCGGCTGGGTGAAGTACCGGATGGGCGATTCGGCGGGCGCCACGAAGGTGCTGCGGCGCGCGTACGAACTGCAGCCGAACGCCGAAATCGGTGCGCATCTCGGCGAAGTGCTGTGGAAGAGCGGCGCGCAGGACGACGCGCGTTCCGCATGGCGTGCCGCGCAGAAGCTCGAGCCGGACAACGATACGCTCGTACAGACGCTGAAACGCCTCCAGATCAACGGTCTCTGATGCAGATGTTCCCGACGTTTTCCCTGTCCTCCCGCGCGCAGCGCACGCTGGCCGCGGCCGGCGCGACGCTCGCGCTGGCCGGCTGCGCGAGCACGCCGCCGTCGGCCAGCGCGCCGGCGGGCGCCGCGCTGCAGACCGCCGCAACGCACGCTTACCATGGCCGCTTCGCGGTGCAATACGACGACCGTCTCGGCAAGCAGCAGAACGTGTACGGCAACTTCGACTGGCAGGAGCACGGCGACGACGTGTCGCTCGAGCTGCGCAGCCCGCTCGGCCAGACGCTGGCGGTCGTGAAGTCGACGCCGCAGGCGGCATCGCTCGAATTGCCGAACCGTCCGACGCAATATGCGCCGGACGTCGGCGACCTGATGCAGAAAACGCTCGGCTTCGAACTGCCGCTCGCGGGCCTGCGCTACTGGCTGCTGCCGACAGCCGCGCCCGCCACGCCCGCGGAGACGGTACGCGATCCGGCCGACGGCACGCGCGTCAAGCAGATCCGCCAGGATGGCTGGACAATCGACTACCTCGCCTACGCGGATGCCCCGGCCACGGGCGTCAAACGCGTCAACCTCGTGCGCGCGACTCCGCCGCTCGACATCAAGCTCGTGCTCGATCAGTGAGCACCGGCCTAGCCCAGACATACGCATGACCGATTCGACCCGCTCGCTGCGCAACTGCCTTGCGCCCGCGAAACTCAACCTGTTCCTGCACATCACCGGCCGCCGTCCGAACGGCTATCACGATCTGCAGAGCGTGTTCCAGTTGCTGAACTGGGGCGACACGCTGCACTTCACGCTGCGCGACGACGGTCGCGTCGCGCGCGTCACCGACGTGCCCGGCGTGCCCGAGGAAAGCGACCTCGTCGTGCGCGCGGCCAACCTGCTGAAAGCGCATACGGGCACCGCGCACGGTGTCGACATCGAAATCGACAAGTGCCTGCCGATGGGGGCCGGCCTCGGCGGCGGCAGCTCCGACGCGGCGACGACGCTGCTCGCGCTGAACCGCCTGTGGCAACTCGACCTGCCGCGCGCCGAGCTCCAGTCGCTCGCGGTAAAACTCGGCGCAGACGTCCCGTTTTTTATTTTTGGAAAAAATGCGTTCGCAGAGGGTATCGGAGAAGAATTAGCTGAGGTACAATTGCCGACTCGCTGGTTCTTGGTTGTAACGCCTCGCGTTCACGTCCCAACCGCTGAAATATTTTCAGATAAGTTGTTGACAAGAGATTCGAAGCGCGTCACAATTACGGACTTTCTTGCACAGCAAAGCAGCGACGCGGGATGGCCAGATAGTTTCGGTCGGAACGATATGCAGCAAGTTGTGACAAGTAAGTACGCGGAAGTTGCGCAGGTGGTCAAATGGTTGTATGATGTGACCCCCGCGAGGATGACCGGCTCCGGAGCAAGTGTGTTTGCAGCGTTTCGCAGCAAGCATGAGGCAGAAGCGGCGCAAGCCAAGCTGCCCACCGGTTGGAACGGTGCAGTTGCCGAGAGCCTGAACGAGCATCCGCTCTTCGCTTTCGCGTCATGAAGTTTTACTTTGCCGGATGGCCTACACGAGTCCGGTGAAGTTATCAGTTAAGTGTAGGGGAGTCGCCAAGTTGGTCAAGGCACCGGATTTTGATTCCGGCATGCGAGGGTTCGAGTCCTTCCTCCCCTGCCAAAAATTTTCCCGCATTTCCCGCCCAAGCCTGAAGCAGGTGCACGATGAGCAGCCACAGCCATGATGGCCTGATGGTCTTTACTGGCAACGCGAATCCCGCGCTCGCCCAGGAAGTCGTCAATATCCTTGGAATCCCCCTCGGCAAAGCAATGGTCAGCCGTTTCTCCGACGGCGAGATCCAGGTCGAGATCCAGGAAAACGTGCGCGGCAAGGACGTCTTCGTCCTGCAATCCACGTGCGCGCCGACGAACGACAACCTGATGGAACTGATGATCATGGTCGATGCGCTCAAGCGCGCATCCGCTGGCCGGATCACTGCTGCCATCCCCTACTTCGGCTACGCCCGTCAGGATCGCCGCCCGCGTTCGGCGCGTGTCGCGATCTCGGCGAAGGTCGTCGCGAACATGCTGGAAATCGCCGGCGTCGAGCGGATCATCACGATGGATCTGCACGCCGACCAGATTCAGGGCTTCTTCGACATCCCGGTCGACAACATCTACGCAACGCCGATCCTGCTGGGTGACCTGCGCAAGCAGAACTACTCGGATCTGCTCGTCGTGTCGCCGGACGTCGGTGGCGTGGTGCGTGCCCGGGCACTCGCGAAGCAGCTCAACTGCGATCTCGCGATCATCGACAAGCGTCGCCCGAAGGCAAACGTCTCCGAAGTGATGAACATCATCGGTGAAGTCGAAGGCCGCACCTGCGTGATCATGGACGACATGGTCGATACGGCAGGCACACTCTGCAAGGCTGCACAAGTGCTGAAGGAGCGCGGCGCGAAGCAGGTATTCGCGTACGCGACGCACCCGGTGCTGTCGGGCGGCGCAGGCGATCGCATCGCCGCATCGGCACTCGACGAGCTGGTCGTCACCGACACGATCCCGCTGTCCGCCGAATCGCTCGGCTGCTCGAAGATCCGTGCACTGACGAGCGCGAGCCTGCTGGCCGAAACGTTCTCGCGAATCCGCCGCGGCGATTCGGTGATGTCGCTGTTCGCGGAATCCTGATCGCGAATCGACTGAACAAAGCATGCGCAGAAAGCGAAGCGGCAACGCTTCGCTTTTTGCACAATCGGACGGGATAGACGAAACCCCGGCCGTTTTATCGGGGGCCGCCGTTTGACGGCCCCGTTTTACTGCCTGGTCGCGGGCAGCTATTGGAGAATTACATGAAAGTCGTCGCTTTCGAGCGCCAAGAGCAAGGTACGGGTGCGAGCCGCCGCCTGCGCA
Source organism: Burkholderia lata (assembly GCF_902499335.1). GTDB lineage: Bacteria > Pseudomonadota > Gammaproteobacteria > Burkholderiales > Burkholderiaceae > Burkholderia > Burkholderia lata_B. Next base: position 217,101 of record NZ_CABVQK010000013.1, read on the forward strand.
ACGCTGGCAAGACCACGGGTATCGTTTACGGTGGCGAAGCAGCCCCGCAAAAGATCGAACTCGATCACAACGCCCTGTGGCACGCCCTGAAGAAGGAAGCTTTCCACTCGTCGATCCTCGACCTCGAAGTGGCTGGCCAGTCGCAACAGGTTCTGCTGCGCGACGTGCAATACCACCCGTTCAAGCAACTGGTGCTGCACGTGGACTTCCAACGCGTTGACGCGAAGAAGAAGCTGCACACGAAGGCACCGCTGCACTTCCTGAACGCTGAAATCAGCCCGGCCGTGAAGCTGTCGAGCGCGATCGTTTCGCACGTCGCGACGGAAATCGAAATCGAGTGCCTGCCGGCTGACCTGCCGGAGTTCCTCGAAGTCGACCTGTCGAAGATCGAAGCCGGTCAATCGCTGCACGCGAAGGACATCACGCTGCCGAAGGGCGTCGCGCTGGTCGCGCACGTCGACGCGGAAAACCCGGTTGTCGCATCGGCGACGGTCCCGGCTGGTGCCGTGTCGGACGCAGCAGAAGGCGAAACGCCGGCTGCCTAAGCGGGCTGCCTGCACCCATCGATCCGTTTCACGAAACGGTCGACGCAACCCGCCGCGGCTTGCCCGGCGGGTTTTTCTTTTTCTGCGCCCAGGCGGCTGTTGCCGCCCTCGAAACGTCATGATCAAACTGATCGTCGGCCTCGGCAATCCCGGGGCGGAATACACCGCGACGCGCCACAACGCCGGCTTCTGGCTGATCGACCAGCTCGCCCGCGAAGCCGGCGCGACGCTGCGCGACGAACGCCGCTTCCACGGCTTCTACGCGAAAGCGCGCCTGCACGGCGAGGAAGTCCATCTGCTCGAGCCGCAAACCTACATGAACCGCTCCGGCCAGTCGGTCGTCGCGCTCGCGCAATTCTTCAAGATCCTGCCCGACCAGATCCTCGTCGCGCACGACGAGCTCGACCTGCCGCCCGGCACCGTGAAGCTGAAGCTCGGCGGCGGCAGCGGCGGCCACAACGGCCTGAAGGACATCACCGCGCACCTGTCGTCGCAGCAGTACTGGCGGCTGCGGATCGGCATCGGCCATCCGCGCGACCTGATTCCGGAAAGCGCGCGCGCCGGCGCGAAGCCCGACGTTGCGAACTTCGTGCTGAAGCCGCCGCGCCGCGAGGAACAGGACGTGATCGACGCGTCGATCGAACGCGCGCTCGCCGTGATGCCGATGGTCGTCAAGGGCGAACTCGACCGCGCGACGATGCAGTTGCATCGCAACTGACCGCATCGCACCGCTCCGGTGCATCGAGCCGTCCGGCGTGTCGCCGGGCGGCCCTACCCGCCCCACCCTGCGCGCACATGCGGTAATCTGGTCGCTTTGCCCGACAGGAGCCAAGCGGTGAGCCGTTACTGGAGCGACGTCGTTCAGCAACTCGTGCCTTACGTGCCGGGCGAGCAGCCCGCACTCGCACACCCCGTCAAGCTGAACACCAACGAGAATCCCTATCCGCCGTCGCCGCGCGTCGTCGCGGCGATCGCGCGCGAACTCGGCGAGACCGGCGACACGCTGCGCCGCTATCCCGACCCGGTCGCACGCGCGCTGCGCGAGACGGTCGCGGCCCATCACCGCATCAGGCCCGAGCAGGTGTTCGTCGGCAACGGCTCCGACGAGGTGCTCGCGCATGCGTTCCAGGCGCTGCTCAAGCACGACCGGCCGCTGCGCTTCCCCGACATCACATACAGCTTCTATCCGACCTATGCGCGCCTGTACGGCGTCCAGACGTCGATCGTACCGCTCGCGGACGATTTCTCGATCCGTATCGACGACTACCTCGACGATGCCGGTGGCGTGCTGTTTCCAAACCCGAATGCGCCGACCGGGCGCGCGCTGCCGCTTGCAGACATCGAGCGGATCGCGGCCGCGAACCCGTCGTCGGTCGTCGTGATCGACGAGGCGTATGTCGACTTCGGCGCGGAGTCGGCGATCACGCTGATCGATCGCTACCCGAACCTGCTCGTCGTCCACACGACGTCGAAGGCGCGTTCGCTCGCGGGCATGCGCGTCGGCTTCGCGTTCGGCGATGCGGCGCTGATCGACGCGCTGAACCGCGTGAAGGACAGCTTCAACTCGTACCCGCTCGACCGGCTCGCGCAAATTGCCGCGCAGGCCGCATATGAAGACACCGATTATTTCAACGCAGCCTGCCGGCGCGTGATCGACAGCCGGACGCGGCTCACGCATGCGCTCGATACGCTCGGCTTCGACATCGTGCCGTCGGCCGCGAATTTCGTGTTCGCGCGCCATCCCGCGCACGACGCGGGTGCGATTGCGGCAAAACTGAAGGAACGGGAAATTTTCGTGCGACACTTCCGGCTGCCGCGGATCGACCAGCACCTGCGCATCACCGTCGGCACCGATGCCGAATGCGATGCACTCGTCGCGGCGTTGTGCGAGCTGCTGGACTGAAACGAGAGAACCGGCGCCAGGCGGCGCCGATCCGGTTGCGTGACGTGCGTGCCGAAGGGCTCGAGCGCGCGCGTCACCGCGGGGTCACGACGCGTCGTCGCCCTTCGCGGCGGTCAACGCGTGATACTTCTCCATCAATTGCGCGTGCGATTCGTCATGCTGCGGATCGCGCGGAATACATTCGACCGGACACACCTGCTGGCACTGCGGTTCGTCGAAATGGCCGACGCACTCGGTGCACTTGTTCGGGTCGATCACGTAGATGTCCGTGCCCATCGAAATCGCGCCGTTCGGGCACTCGGGCTCGCACACGTCGCAATTGATGCACTCGTCGGTAATCATCAAAGCCATACTGATCTCACTTCTTCAGGCCGGCGGCCGGCTTCGCAACGAAACCGGCCGGCGCCGCATTACGCGGCAGGGCCTCCCATCGCAGCGACTTTCTCGGTCAGCCACTTCTCGACGGACGGGAACACGAACTTGCTGACATCGCCGCCCAACTGCGCGATTTCGCGCACGATCGTCCCCGAGATGAACTGGTACTGATCGGACGGCGTCATGAACATCGTCTCGACGTCGGGCAACAGGTAGCGGTTCATCCCCGCCATCTGGAACTCATATTCGAAATCGGACACGGCGCGCAGGCCGCGCACGATCACGCGCGCATTGTTGGTGCGGACGAAATCCTTCAGGAGGCCGGTGAAACTCATCACCTTCACGTTCGGATAATGGCCGAGCACCTCGTTCGCAATCGTCAGACGTTCTTCGAGCGAGAAAAACGGCTTTTTCGCGCGGCTGTCGGCAACACCGACCACCAGCGTATCAAAAATGCTCGACGCACGCCGCACGAGGTCTTCGTGCCCGCGCGTCAGCGGATCGAACGTACCGGGATACACGGCGACTACCATGTCGCTCCTCCTGTCATCACGCAAACGGGATGGCAGCCGTGCGATGCGCACGCCGCTGCCGAGATGGGCATGCGTCGCCTTTGCGGCGCGCCGCCTCGTATGGAACGCGCATTATTCATCATTTTCGCGCCGCAGCAAATGATAGTGAACCGCACCTGCCTTGCCGTGCTTCACGACCTGCCAGCCGGCGAGCGCCTCGTGCGCGGCCGGATCGAGTTCCGCCCCCGTCTCGACGTACAGCGCGCCGCCCGCCGCGACGAGCGGCGCCGCCAGCGCGATCGCGCGCTCGAGCACGGCCGCCTCGTCGAACGGCGGATCGAGAAACACGACGTCGAACGCGCCCGGCGTGAGCCCGGCCGCGAGCCGCAACGCGTCCGCCTCCGCGACCTCGACCGCACGTGCGCCGAGCTTGTCCTTGATCGCACGCAGCTGCTGCGCGGCGCGCGGATGGCGCTCGACCATCACGACGCTCGCCGCGCCGCGCGACGCGGCCTCGAAACCGAGCGCGCCGGTGCCCGCGAACAGGTCGAGGCAGCGCCAGCCTTCGAGATCCTGGCCGAGCCAGTTGAACAGTGTCTCGCGGACGCGATCGGGCGTCGGCCGCAGGCCGTCGAGATCGAGCACCGCGAGCGGCGTGCGTTTCCAGTCACCGCCGATGATGCGGATCGTGTGCGGCTTGCCGCGGCCAGAAGAGGCCGCCGGGCGGCCGGGAGAGGAACGGGACATACGGAATATCGACAACGGAGGGACCGGGCGCGCGCTAGGGCGCACCGCTAAACAGGCGCACGTTACCACAGCGGCGGCGCACACTGACGCGAGCGCCACGCCGCACTGATAAAATGCACGGTTTCGGCCGCCGTGCGCCGCGCCCGCGCGAACGCAGAACGGCCCGTCCGGTGCCCCGCCCCTGGCGGCGGCCCGCCCTCTTCCCGACGTCAGACCATGTTCAGCTTCTTCAAACGATTCAAGAAAACGCAGGAGCCCGATCCGGCGGAATCGCAATCGGCCGACGCGCAGCAAACGGACGAACCGTCCGATGCGCCCGTAGTCGAGGCCCCGCCTGCGGCCGACGTGCCGCAAGCGCCCGCGCAACCGGCCGCGCCGGCCGTCGTGATGACGGTCACGCCGACCAACGACGGCCGCGACGAAGTCGTCGAGACGGTCGAAATCGTCCCGCCGCCGCTGCAGGACGCCACCTCGAAGAAATCGTGGCTCGCGCGCCTGAAAACGGGGCTCGCCAAGACCGGCTCGAGCATCACCGGCGTCTTCGTCAACACGAAGATCGACGAGGATCTGTACGAGGAGCTCGAAACCGCGCTGCTGATGTCCGACGCGGGCGTCGACGCGACCGAGTACCTGCTCGGTGCGCTGCGCGAAAAGGTGCGCACGGGCCGCCTGACCGACCCGCAGCAGGTGAAATCGGCACTGCACGACCTGCTCGTCGAGTTGCTGACGCCGCTCGAGAAATCGCTGATGCTCGGCCGCGCGCAGCCGCTCGTGATGATGATCACCGGCGTGAACGGTGCAGGCAAGACGACCAGCATCGGCAAGCTCGCGAAGCATCTGCAGAGCTTCGACCAGTCGGTGCTGCTGGCCGCGGGCGACACGTTCCGCGCGGCCGCGCGCGAACAGCTGGCGGTCTGGGGCGAGCGCAACAACGTGACGGTCGTGCAGCAGGAAAGCGGCGATCCGGCCGCGGTGATCTTCGACGCGGTCAGCGCCGCGCGCGCGCGCAAGATCGACGTGATGATGGCCGACACGGCCGGCCGCCTGCCGACGCAGCTCCACCTGATGGAAGAGCTGAAGAAGGTGAAGCGCGTGATCTCGAAGGCGCACGACGGCGCGCCGCACGAAGTGCTGCTGGTGATCGACGCGAACACCGGCCAGAACGCGCTCACGCAGGTCAAGGCATTCGACGACGCGCTCGGCCTCACCGGCCTCATCGTCACGAAGCTCGACGGCACCGCGAAGGGCGGGATTCTCGCCGCGATCGCGCGGCAGCGCCCGGTGCCGGTCTACTTCATCGGCGTCGGCGAGAAGGTCGAGGATCTGCAGCCGTTCAGCGCGGTCGAATTCGCGGACGCGCTACTCGGCTGAACACCGCCGGCACGCATCGCACAGGGCGCCTTCGGGCGCCCTTTTTCATGCGCGCCCGGTCATGCATGCCGGGCGCACCGCGCTCATTCGGCGTCGGGCTGCGCGCCGGGCTCGGCGGCCTTGAATGCATCGAGCGTCGACGCATGGTCGACGATCCGCTGGATCGTCGGATAACGCGTCGTGTCGATCGAGAAGCGGTTCGCGTTGAACACCTGCGGCACGAGGCACACGTCGGCGAGCGTCGGCGTGTCGCCGAAACACAACTTGCCGGTGCGCGGATCGCTCGCGAGGCGCGTCTCGAGCGTGTCGAAGCCCGCCTCGATCCAGTGGCGGTACCACGCGTTCTTCGCGTCCTCGGGCACCTTCAGCGTGTGCTTCAGGTACTTCAGCACGCGCAGGTTGTTGAGCGGATGGATTTCGCACGCGATCTGCAGCGCGACCGCACGCACATACGCGCGATCGACCGGCTGCTTCGGCAGCAGCGCCGGCTCCGGATGGGTTTCCTCGAGATATTCGATGATCGCGAGCGACTGCTGCAGCGTCGCGTCGCCGTCGATCAGCGTCGGCACGACCGCATCCGGATTCAGCGCGCGGTACGCGTCCTTCAGCTGCTCGCCGCCGTCGCGCAGCATGTGCACGGGGACATAGTCGAACGGCAGCTGCTTCAGGTTCAGGGCGATCCGCACGCGGTACGACGCGGAACTGCGGAAATAGCTGTAAAGCTTCATGGGATGTCTCTCGTAGTCGTATTCGGCCGGCGACGGCACGGGCGCGGCGCAGCCGGCGCGCGCACCGCCGGGAACCAGAGTGTAGCGCGCCGCGCCGCGCGGCCTCGCTTGCGACGGCCGCACCCGTGCGATACTCGGGGCATTCCTCACCGCTCACAGCGCGGCCCGATGCCGGCCGCCCGCCCCACGCCCCGATGACCGCTTCCCACGATCCCGCCGCCGTTCCGTTCCCGTGCGCCCGCTTCATCAAGGAAATCGGCCGCGGCCCGCACGGCGCACGCGCGCTGTCCGCCGAGGACACGTTCGAGCTCTATCGCGCGATGCTCGACGCGCGCGTGTCCGACGTCGAACTCGGCGCGATCCTGATCGCCTACCGGCTGAAGGGCGAATCCGCCGACGAGCTGGCCGCGATGCTCGCCGCCGCGCAGGCGTCGTTCGAGCCGGTACACGTGCAGGACGCCGCGTTCCGCCCCGTGTCGATCCCGAGCTACAACGGCGCGCGCAAGCAGCCGAACCTCGTGCCGCTGCTCGCGCTGCTGCTCGCCCGCGAAGGCGTGCCGGTGCTCGTGCATGGTGTCGAGAAGGATCCGGGCCGTGTAACGAGCGCCGAGATCTTCTCGGCGCTGTCGCTCGCGCCGTCGACGTCGCACGATGCGATCGAGGACACGCTTGCCGAGCGCCGCGTCGCGTTCGCGTCGATCGAGGTGCTGGCGCCGCGCATCGCACACCTGCTGTCGATGCGCAGCGTGCTCGGCGTGCGCAACTCGACGCACACGCTCGTGAAGATCCTGCAGCCGTTTGCGCCGGCCGGCCTGCGGCTCGTCAACTACACGCACCCGCCGTACCGCGACAGCCTGGCTCAATTGTTCCGCGACCATCCGGACGCCGCGCTCGGCGGCGCGCTGCTGGCACGCGGCACCGAGGGCGAAGCCGTTGCCGATACGCGGCGCCAGGTGCAGGTCGACTGGCTGCACGACGGCGTGTGCGACACGCTGATCGAGGCCGAGCGCTCGTCGACCGATGCGCCCCCTGTCGCCCTGCCCGAATCGCGCGACGCGGCCACGACGGCCGCGTGGACGGACGCCGTATTGCGCGGCGAAGTGGCAGTGCCCGACACGGTCTCGCGGCAGGTCGCGACGATCGTGCAGATCGCCCGCATCGCGCGCTGACGGCACGCTCGCGAACCGGCCCCGCTTGCAGGGCATTTGACACGCGAGCGCATCCTGGCATAGAGTTGCCGTCATGCGTTCCTTTCCGAACACCCTCCGAATTACCTCCGGCCGCCTAGCGCGGCCGCTATCGCTACGACTAGCCTAAGGCTGTCGTAGCGCCGTGTGCTGTCCGCACGGTCCCTCCCAGCAGTTCCTCGCAGTACCCCTCTCGCAGTTTTTACAACCCGAAGTCGTCAGCATTCGTCCGTCTATCCGTCGGCCGACTCGCGAAGATCATCCGCATCCGCAGCGCGTTCACGTGCCGCGGAGCGAGGCAGCGCCAACCGTCGCCCATGCCGCCCGTCTTCGCTCGCGACTTGAGACCCGAGGTCCAGAAGATGCAGCGCAATCCGCAAGACAAGTACCGTCCGTTCGAGCCCGTCCGCCTCAATGGCCGCAAATGGCCGTCGCGCACCATCGAGCGCGCGCCCGTCTGGATGAGCACCGACCTGCGCGACGGCAACCAGTCGCTGATCGAGCCGATGAGCATCGAGCAGAAGCTCGAGTTCTTCGAGATGCTGGTCGCGATCGGGTTCAAGGAGATCGAAGTCGGTTTTCCATCGGCGTCGCAAACCGACTTCGATTTCGTCCGCAAGCTGATCGACGACAAGCGGATTCCCGACGACGTGACGATCGAAGTGCTCGTGCAGGCGCGCGAAGACCTGATCGCCCGCACGTTCGACGCGCTCGAAGGCGTGCCGCGCGCGATCGTGCACCTGTACAACGCGGTCTGCCCGTCGTTCCGCCGCATCGTGTTCGGGATGTCGAAGGCCGACGTGAAGGCGCTCGCGATCGACGGCACGCGCATCATCAAGGAACACGCCGCCGCGCGCCCCGACACGCAGTGGACCTTCCAGTACTCGCCGGAAACCTTCAGCATGACCGAGCTGACGTTCGCGCGCGAGATCTGCGACGCGGTCGCGCAGACCTGGCGGCCGACCCGCGACCACAAGATGATCGTCAACCTGCCGGCCACCGTCGAAGCCGCGGGCCCGAACGTGTTCGCCGACCAGATCGAGTGGATGGACCGCAACCTCGCGTATCGCGACAGCATCGTACTGTCCGTGCATCCGCACAACGATCGCGGCACCGCGGTCGCGGCAGCCGAACTCGCGCTGCTCGCGGGCGCCGACCGCATCGAGGGCTGCCTGTTCGGCAACGGCGAACGCACCGGCAACGTCGATCTCGTCACGCTCGCGCTGAATCTCTACACGCAGGGCATCGATCCGGGCCTCGATTTCTCCGACATCGATGCCGTGCGCCGCGTCGTCGAACGCTGCAACCAGATTCCCGTGCATCCGCGCCATCCGTACGCAGGCGACCTCGTGTTCACCGCCTTCTCGGGCTCGCACCAGGACGCGATCCGCAAGGGCTTCGCGCAACAGCGCCCCGACGCGGCCTGGGAAGTGCCGTACCTGCCCATCGACCCGGCCGATCTCGGCCGCAGCTACGACGCGGTGATCCGCGTAAACAGCCAGTCCGGCAAGGGCGGCGCGACGTTCCTGCTCGAGCGCGGGATGGGCTTCACGCCGACGCGCCGCGTGCAGATCGAATTCAGCCATGCGGTGCAGACGCTTGCCGACGCATCCGGCGAGGAAGTGACGGGCGACGCGATCTGCGCGCTGTTCGCGCGCGAATTCTTCGACACCGACGGGCCGGCCACGCGTCACGGCAGCGGCGCGCGCTGGCAGAACCGCGAGATCGCGACGGCGCCGGCGGCGGACACGACGCCCGACGATGCGGTGCGACGCTTTGCCGCGGCATTCGCGGCCACCGCCGGCGCGGCGATCGACGTCGCGTCGTGCGAACACGCGCGCACCACGGACGGGCGGATCGCGGTATCGGTCGGCTGCCGGGTCGGCGATGCACCGCTGCGGCACGGCGTCGGCCTGCACGCCGATGCGGCGAGCGCCGCCCTCGATGCGGTCGTCAGCGCGATCAACCGCTCGGCCTGGCACTGCGCGGATCGCCGCGCGGCGGCCTGAGCGCCAGGTTCCGCTTCAGGGTTCAACCGTCAGCGAGCGGGGCGTGACCGCCCGTGCGCCGCGCGATCCGCGCCGCACGAGGCAGTAAAAAGCGGCCCAGAAGGCCGCTTCGGTCGGGACATGAAAAGGAGCGCCACGCGCGCTCATGTCTCGGTCGCGCACCGCGTCGCCTGCCACGCGAACAGGCTCCAGCGCCCCTGTTCGTGGGTGTGGACGGAGGTATACGCAATCGGGAAGACCAGGCCGCCGTTGTTCGTTTCCATCTCGATCAACGCGCGCCCGGTGACGATGCAGGTCTCATCGCCGACGGGCAGCACGTCCTGCGACTGGATTTCGATCTGGCGATAGCGGCGGCGACCGGCGACGATGGCGTCGATGAACTGCTGCTTGGTTTCGCGTTTGCCATTGGTGTGCACGAAGAACACCTTGTCCGACAAAAGCGCGTCGAGCGCCTCGCCGTCCCCGTCCACCATCGCCCGGAACCGATCGCGCTCGAGCGCGCGGATCGCATCGACCACCTTCGCCATCGCCTGACTCCTCGGCAACGCGCACGCCGTGCGCGGGCATGCGGATCAGAAGTTGTACTGCAAGTAGAACTGGTGGAAATTTATACCAGGATTCGGCTCTTTGATACCCGCGTTAGACACATGTTCAAAACGGTAGCCGACCTGATACTGTTGCCGTTGGCCGAACTGCACGCCCACTCCCGCCGTCGGCGCGAACTGGAACGCAGTCCCCATCGAGAAGCGATCCGAAATCGTCGGGTGCGTCAGCAGCCGGATGCCGCCACCGGCCTCGATGAACGGGCGGATCTCCCCGGCGCTCTTGATGAAGCGGAACATCGGCGTCACGCCGAATTCGCCGATGCTGCTGTGAACGTTGCCGCCCGTGTGCCAGTAGCCGGCGTGCCCTTCGACCACGAACGCAAAGTGCCAGCCGCCGATTTCCCACCAGTTCCAGCCCGGATCCCACACCACGCCGAGATCGCCCTTGTCGACCCCGTGGCGATCCGAAAAACCGCCGCCCGCCTGAATCCCCCACCGATCCGCGCATGCCGCACCCGATCCGCCCAGAAGGGACGCCGCCAGCATCGCGTGCAGCGCAAGCCGGCTGCGGGGCCGGCGATTCTTCTTATTGTTCATCTGACACTCCAACTTTGTGGGTTGAATGGAGCCTGCCGCTTCGGCCGGCTCGAGCGAACTGAATGGTATGGTAAAGGACTTTTCGGATCGGCATCACAAAGCGAAATGGCTTCCTTCCAAAACGACAAAAATTGAAATCGTCTACTGATTACCATCAGAAACAACGGCTTACGGAACTTCGCTGCGCTCCCTCTGTCGCAGAATAGACTATCGACTCCACTTGCTCGATAGAAAAAGCGGGAACTCCGATGCCCACGCTTGCTCTAAGGAATTAGCACTCGGATTGCGGGAGTGCTAAGATGGCCCACGGAATCTCATTCGAGACCGGGGGTTTGTCCCTGATTCCAAAGGAGTTTTTTTAGTGAGCAATGCCCTGACCCTCCCGAACACCCTGAGCCCGACGCCGGCCAAGGCCGCATCGGCAGGCTCGCTGGCGCTCGCAGCTCAATCGATGTTGCCGGGCCAGCTTGGCAACATCGACGCGTATATCCAGGCCGTCAATCGCATTCCGCTGCTGACGGTCGAAGAGGAACGCCAGTACGCGACCGAATTCCGCGAAGGCAACAACCTCGACTCGGCACGCCGCCTCGTGCTGTCGCACCTGCGGCTCGTCGTGTCGATCTCGCGCAACTATCTCGGCTACGGCCTGCCGCACGGCGACCTGATCCAGGAAGGCAACATCGGCCTGATGAAGGCCGTGAAGCGCTTCGATCCGGCCCAGAACGTGCGCCTCGTGTCGTACGCGATCCACTGGATCAAGGCCGAGATCCACGAGTACATCCTGCGCAACTGGCGCACGGTGAAAGTCGCGACGACGAAGGCGCAGCGCAAGCTGTTCTTCAACCTGCGCAGCCACAAGAAGGGCCTGCAGGCGATGACGCCCGAGGAAATCGACGGCCTCGCGAAGGAACTCAACGTCAAGCGCGAAGACGTGACCGAAATGGAAACGCGCCTGTCGGGCGGCGACATCGCGCTCGAAGGGCAGGTCGAAGACGGCGAGGAGTCGTACGCGCCGATCGCCTACCTGGCCGACTCGCACAACGAACCGACCGCCGTGCTCGCCGCGCGTCAGCGCGACACGCTGCAGACGGACGGCATCGCGCAGGCACTCGACGCACTCGACGCGCGCAGCCGCCGCATCATCGAGGCGCGCTGGCTGCACGTCGACGACGACGGCTCGGGCGGCTCGACGCTGCACGATCTCGCTGCCGAGTTCGGTGTGTCGGCGGAACGCATCCGCCAGATCGAAGCGAGCGCCATGAAAAAGATGCGCACCGCCCTCGCCGAATACGCGTAAATCACTGCGATTTAGAGCGCCTCATCGAAAACCGCTGCCCGACCGGCAGCGGTTTTTTTTCGCCCGTCTTTTCCCCTGCTTTTCATTCGCTTCTTCGATCGCTTCTTCGATCGTTTCCCCGCTCGTTTCTTCACGCGCTTCAGTGCGGATCAATTGACCTGATTCGTCAGGTAATAGGCAGTTTCCGGGCCCCTTCCGCATAACCTTGATCTGCCTCAAGTTTCGGCCCGTGTTTCGCGACGGTCTGCCGCAGCGCAGCACTCGGCATCGGAAAGCCGTCCTTTTAAAATTGGCATGTCAGGCGCAAAAGGATTAAAACAGCTTCACGGCCGTCATATATCCGACGTAAAGTCGCCCCAAATCAGACCTAAATCGATTCAGGATAATCGCCTTGATCTCGATCAATAAAGAGCCTGCGCCGCCTCCCCCGCGGCCGGCCGGAACGATCGGCTGGCGCGCGCGCATCGCCGCGTGGGCACGCGGCCCGACCCTCGCCCGCGACATCACCCTGGTGCTGATCGTCAAGCTGATCCTCCTGATGTCGCTCAAATACGCATTCTTCAATCATCCGCAGGCCGAGCACATGTCGTTGCCGCCTGCCGCCGTCGCCGAGAAGCTGCTCTCGGTACCGGCGCCTGCACCCACCGAGGGAGACCACCATGATAAGTAGCGAAGTCGTCGATCTGTCGCGTCTGCAGTTCGGCATCACGGCGCTCTACCACTTCCTGTTCGTGCCGCTGACGCTCGGCCTGTCCTGGCTGCTCGTCATCATGGAAGCTGTTTACGTGATGACCGGCAAACAGGTCTACAAGGACATGACCCAGTTCTGGGGCAAGCTGTTCGGGATCAACTTTGCGATGGGCGTGACCACCGGCATCACGCTCGAATTCCAGTTCGGCACGAACTGGTCGTACTACTCGCACTATGTCGGCGACATCTTCGGCGTGCCGCTCGCGGTCGAAGGCCTGATGGCGTTCTTCCTCGAATCGACGTTCGTCGGCCTGTTCTTCTTCGGCTGGAACCGCCTGTCGAAGGTCAAGCACCTGATGGTCACGTTCCTCGTCGCGCTCGGCTCGAACCTGTCCGCGCTGTGGATCCTCGTTGCGAACGGCTGGATGAACAACCCGGTCGGCGCCGAGTTCAACTACCAGACGATGCGCATGGAGATGACGAACCTGTTCGACGTGCTGTTCAACCCGGTCGCGCAGGTGAAGTTCGTGCACACGGTGTCGGCCGGCTACGTGTCGGCGGCGATGTTCGTGCTTGGCGTGTCGTCGTGGTACCTGCTGAAGAAGCGCGATGTCGACTTCGCACTGCGCTCGTTCGCGGTCGCGGCCGGCTTCGGCCTCGCGGCGACGCTGTGCGTGATCGTGCTCGGCGACGAATCGGGCTATACGACCGGCGAAGTGCAGAAGATGAAGCTCGCCGCGATCGAATCCGAATGGGAAACGCAGCCGGCACCCGCATCGTTCACGCTGATCGGCATTCCGAACCAGGAAGCACAGCGCACCGACTACGCGATCAAGATCCCGTATGCACTCGGCCTGATCGCGACGCGCTCGATCGACGAACCGGTGATCGGCCTGCGCGAGCTCGCGAAGCACAGCGAGGAGCACATCCAGAGCGGGATGGTCGCGTACGGCGCGCTGCAGAAGATCAAGCAGGGCGACACGAGCGACGCGACCCGCGCGCTGTTCGACCAGCACAAGCAGTATCTCGGCTACGGGCTGATGCTCAAGCAGTTCACGCCGAACGTGGTCGATGCGACGCCCGAGCAGATCAAGGCCGCCGCGAAGAAGACGATCCCGCCGGTCGCGCCCGTGTTCTTCTCGTTCCGGATCATGGTGGCCCTCGGCTTCCTGTTCGTCGCGACGTTCATTGCCGCGTTCTGGTTCTGCGCACGCCGCGAACTGCTGCAGGACAACCGCCGCTGGTTCCTCCGCTATGCGGTGTGGGCGATCCCGCTGCCGTGGATCGCGATCGAATTCGGCTGGATCGTCGCCGAGCTCGGCCGCCAGCCGTGGACGATCGCCGGCGTGCTGCCGACGCACCTGTCCGCGTCGAGCCTGCAGCCGAGCGACCTGTACCTGAGTCTCGCGGGCTTCATCCTGTTCTATACCGCGCTGTTCGTCATCGAGATCAAGCTGATGTTCAAGTACGCGCGCCTCGGCCCGTCGTCGCTGCATACCGGCCGCTATCACCACGAAATCGCGGCCGCCAGCGAGCGCGCCCCGGCCTGAGCACGCACCTGAAACGGAACAAGGAATCGCTATGGACTATGCAACTCTCAAGCTGATCTGGTGGCTGCTCGTCGGCGTGCTGCTGATCGGCTTCGCCGTCACCGACGGCTTCGACATGGGCGCGACCGCGCTGCTGCCGTTCCTCGGCAAGACCGACGAGGAACGCCGCATCATCGTCAACACCGTCGGCGCGACGTGGGAAGGCAACCAGGTGTGGCTGATCACGGCCGGCGGCGCGATGTTCGCCGCCTGGCCGCTCGTCTACGCGGCGTCGTTCTCCGGCTTCTACTTCGCGATGCTGCTCGTGCTGTTCGCGTTGTTCTTCCGGCCGGTGGGCTTCGACTACCGCAGCAAGCGGCCCGACCCGCGCTGGCGCGCGGGCTGGGACTGGGGCCTGTTCGTCGGCGGCTTCGTGCCGGCGCTGGTGTTCGGCGTCGCGTTCGGCAACCTGCTGCAAGGCGTGCCGTTCAAGTTCGACAGCGACCTGCGCGTGACCTACTACGGCAGCTTCTGGGCGCTGCTGAACCCGTTCGCGCTGCTGTGCGGACTCGTCAGCCTCACGATGCTCGTCGCGCACGGCGCGGCCTTCATCAAGATGAAGACGGAAGGCGTGATCGCGCGCCGCGCGTCGGTCGCACTGCGTGTTGCGTCGTTCCTCGCGGTCGTGCTGTTCGTGCTGGCCGGCGTGCTGGTCGCATCGACCATCGGCGGCTTCCACATCACGCACGCCGCGCCGACCGATACGGTCGCGAACCCGCTGCTCAAGGACGTCGCTGCCGGCTCGGGCCTGTGGCTCGCGAACTACGGCGAATTCCCATGGATGATCGCGGCGCCCGTCGTCGCGATCGCGGGTGGCCTGATCGCGCTGCTGCTCGCCGGTTCGAAGCAGGAAAAGACGGCGTTCTTCTGCACGGGCCTGATGATCACCGGCGTGATCCTCACCGCAGGCTTCTCGATGTTCCCGTTCATCATGCCGTCGTCGCTCGACCCGCGCAGCAGCCTGACCGTGTGGGATTCGACGTCGAGCCACATGACGCTGCAGGTGATGCTGTTCGCGGTGATCGTGTTCCTGCCGCTCATCCTGCTCTACACGAGCTGGGTGTATCGCGTGATGCGCGGCAAGGTCACGCGCGAGGTGCTCGAAGAGAACAAGCATTCGATGTATTGATGCATTGAACCGGGCCGGGGCGCGCTCGCGCCCTCGCCCACCGTTTCGCAAGGAGTCGGATCATGTGGTATTTCAGCTGGATTCTCGGTATCGGCGTCGCGCTGTCGTTCGGCATCGTCAATGCGATGTGGCTCGAAGCGCGGCAGAAGACGCAGGAAGCACGCGTTCGCCAGGACTGATGCGTGTGCGGCCGATCGCGCCGCCGCCGTCCCGAAGGAACCTCGCCTCGCGCGAGGTTTTTTTTCGCCCCGGCCAGCCGGACAGGCCCGGCACGTCGATGCCAATTTAGCGCCAGATTGATACCACTTGAATACCAATAAAAGGTTTCATAAGATCTTTGGACACGGCCGCTGACAGGCCGAATCCATCTGGGTGGGGGAGACATGCGAATCCCGTATGCGGCGCGCGACTGCGCGCCGTCTCGCCGTCGGCGTGCGGCGGCCGGCTGTGCTTCGTCTGCGAGCGACGCCGTCATCGTCCGCGCAGGTCGCTTGCGCGCCTTTGCCACCGGCCGCGCCGCCACGGCATCCGCAGCAACTTCTGCCGTGCGCCGCCGATGAAGACGCGCATCCGCCCGCGCCGATCCGACCGGCACGCCTGCCCGCCACCCGTTCCGTAACGCACGCGCACGCGTGCCGACTTCGCGCGGGGCAGCCGCATCGCCCGCGCGCCCTGTTGTCCCCGCAGCTCCGTTGAAAGTCCCGCTCGCAGCGACGTCATCCCGTGACGCCGCTACGCCCCTTTTTTCTCAGGAGTCCGCATGAACCGAACCTTGTCCACCTTGTTTGCCGGCCTGCTGATCGCGGCACTGTCGCCGGCCGCGCTCGGCGCGCCGCCCGCGTCGAGCGCGGCGGTCGCGGCGGCCGGCGCCGTACGTCCACCCGTGCCGCCGGCCGATCTCGCGGCGCGGCTGTCGAACGGCCTCGCGCTGCGCGTCGCCGTCGACAACAATCACGCGGCCGCGGCCGGCGTGCCGTGCGCCGATCTCGGCGCCGACGGCGCGGCCTGCGCGACGGGCCGCCTGATCCTGCAGAACCGCGGCCACCAGGCGATCGCCGACGGCGGCTGGAAGCTCTACCTGCACAGCATCCGCCGCCTGCTGCGGATCGACCGTCCCGGCTTCGCGCTGCGGCGGCTCACCGGCGACCTGTACGAACTGACGCCGCAACCGGGTTCGGTGCGGCTTGCGCCCGGCGAGCGCATCGAGCTGCCGTTCGTCGCCGAATACTGGCTGCTGCGCTACAGCGACGTGATCCCGCGCCCGTACGTGGTCGTCGATGGCGCGCCGCCCGCCGTGCTCCGCTACAACGACACCGACGACGAGCTGCGCTACGTCGAATCGCTGCCGGCCGACGCGCAGAACAACTCGACCGGCAATGCGCCGCCCGTGGCCGCGCGGCCCGACGCGAGCCGCGCGCTGCCGAGCGTGAAGCGCGAGCAGCCGCTGCCCGGCACGCTCGACCTGCGCGGCGTCGAGCTCACGCTGCCGAACCTGCCGGATGCGCAGGTCGCGGCGCTGCGCGACCGCGCGGCGACACTCGGGCTCGACGGCGCACGCGTGCCGGTGTGGGGCGCGGTCGCGCCGCGCCGGCTGCCGGCCGACATCGCGACACCGGGCGGCTACCGGCTCGCGATCGGGCCGCGCGGCGTGCTGATCGAAGGCTACGATCGCGCCGGCCTCTACTATGGCGTGCAGACGCTCTACTCGCTCGTGCCCGCCGGCGGCGGACCGATCCCGGCGATGCTCGTCGAGGATGCGCCGCGCTTCACGCATCGCGGGATGCACGTCGATCTCGCGCGCAACTTCAAGCATCCGGCGACGCTGCGCCGCCTGATCGACCAGATGAGCGCGTACAAGCTCAACCGCCTGCACCTGCATCTGTCCGACGACGAGGGCTGGCGCATCGAGATTCCCGGCCTGCCCGAGCTGACCGAGATCGGCTCGCGCCGCTGCCACGACCCGAGCGAGACGCGCTGCCTGCTGCCGCAACTCGGCTCCGGCCCGGACAACCGCTCGGGCGGCGGCTACCTGAGCCGCGACGACTACGTGTCGCTGGTGCGCTACGCGGCCGCGCATTTCGTCGAGATCATCCCGGAGATCGACATGCCCGCGCATGCGCGCGCGGCCGTCGTGACGATGGAGGCACGTTACAACCGGCTGCATGCGGCCGGCCGCGAGCAGGAAGCGAACGCATACCGGCTGCTCGATCCGCAGGACACGTCGAACCTGACGACGGTGCAGTTCTACGACCGGCGCAGCGACCTGAACCCGTGCGTGCCGGGCGCGCTCAATTTCGCGTCGAAGGTGATCCGCGAGATCGCGGCGATGCATGCGGACGCGCAGGCGCCGCTGCACACCTGGCACTACGGCGGCGACGAGGCGAAGAACATCTTCCTCGGTGGGGGCTTCCAGCCGCTGAACGGCACCGATCCGAACAAGGGGCGCATCGATCTCGCCGCGCAGGACAAGCCGTGGGCGCGTTCGCCCGCGTGCACGGCGCTGCTCCAGCGCGGCGAGATCAAGTCGATCGACGAGCTGCCGACGCGTTTCGCGCAACAGGTGAGCGCGGCGGTCAACGCGAACGGGATCGACACGATGGCCGCGTGGCAGGACGGCATCAAGCATGCGAACGGGCCGCAGGATTTCGGCACGCGCCACGTGATGGTGTCGCTGTGGGACACGATCTTCTGGGGCGCATCGGACAGCGCGCGCGACCTGAGCGGCAAGGGCTACCAGACGGTGCTCGCGCTGCCCGACTACCTGTACTTCGACTTCCCGTACACGCTCAACCCGCGCGAGCGCGGCTACTACTGGGGCTCGCACGCGACGGACGAGTACAAGGTGTTCTCGCTCGCGCCCGAGAACCTGCCGCAGAACGCCGAAGTGATGGGCGACCGTGACGGCAACACGTTCGAGGTCACGGGCACGGGCCCCGCGCCGCGCCTCGAAGGCATGCAGGGGCAGGCGTGGGGCGAGGTGATGCGCAACGACACCTTCCTCGAATACATGGCCTATCCGCGGCTGCTCGCGCTGGCCGAGCGCGCCTGGCACCGCGCCGACTGGGAGCTGCCGTATGCGGCCGGCGTGCGCTTCAAGCGCGGCGACACGCATCACGTCGACACCGCCGCGCTGCAGCGCGACTGGGCCGGCTTCGCGACGCTGCTCACGCAACGAGAACTGCCGAAGCTCGACCGGGCCGGCGTTGGCTACCGGAAGCCGACCTTCACGCTGACGAATCCCTGAACGTCTGAGTAACCAGGCGACGCGCGATGCGGACACTTGCATCGCGCTATCGCCCGCACCAAAGAAAAACGGCTTGCGACGCATCGCAAGCCGTTTTCGTTTTGCCGGCCGGCCCGAACCCGCATCGCGGATCAGGCCGGCTTCATCGCATCAGGCCGGTTGTACGGCCGCCCCGCTGCCCGACGGCGGCAGGCGCGCGCCGAGCTGTTCGGCATAGCGTGCCGCCGCGTTGCCGCAGACGATGTGGAACGTGTCGAGCGACACCCACGCGACGTCGAGCGCACCGAGACGATCGCGATCGACCGCCGACGGATCGCGCACGACCACACGCAGGCGCGTGGTCGCGATCGCGTCGAGCGACACGACGTTGGTCGCGCCGCCGAACACCGCGAGCCAGCGCGTCGGCTCCGGATCGAGCGGGCCGGCGGCCGCACCCGTGACGGGCTGCGCCGCGGCAGCCGTCGCCGTCGATGCTGCGCCTGCCGCGCCACTGCCGATTGCCACGCGCATCTCGTCGGCAATGATGTCTGCTTCAGGCCCGATGATCACCTGCACGCTGTTGCCGCCGCGCTTGAGCACGCCGCGCGCGCCGATCGACTTCAGTTCCGGCTCCGAGATCTTCTCCGGATCGACGACGGTCAGGCGCAGGCGCGTCGTGCACGCGTCGACGACCGACAGGTTGCCTGCCCCGCCGAGCGCGGCGATGTAGCGCTGCGCGCGCGGTGCGGCGGCAGCCGGCGCGACGAAGCCGCCGGACGCGTACGACTCCTCGGCCGCATCGGCCGATGCCGGCTCACGGCCCGGCGTCGCCATGTTGAACTTGCGGATGAAGAAGCGGAACAGCCCGTAGTACGCGGCGCCGTACGCGATGCCGAGCGGAATCGCGATCCAGCCCTTCGTCGACAGCCCGTAGTTCAGCACGTAGTCGATCGCGCCGGCCGAGAACGTGAAGCCGAGCTTCACGCCGAGGATCTGGCAGATCGCGAGCGACAGCCCCGTCAGCACCGCGTGGATCACGTACAGCACCGGTGCGAGGAACATGAAGCTGAATTCGATCGGCTCGGTCACGCCGGTCAGGAACGACGTGAGCGCCATCGAGAACAGCAGGCCGCCGACCATCGCGCGGCGTTCCTTCGGTGCTTCGTGCAGCATTGCCAGACATGCGGCCGGCAGGCCGAACATCATGATCGGGAAGAAGCCGGCCATGAAGGTGCCCGCGGTCGGGTCGCCCGCGAAGAAGCGGTGCAGGTCGCCGTGCACGATCTCGCCGCCGGCGGGCGGCGTGAAGTTGCCGAACACGAACCACGCGAGCGAGTTGATGATGTGGTGCAGGCCCGTGACGAGCAGCAGGCGGTTCAGGAAGCCGAACACGAACGCACCGATCGCGCCCGCCGTCGTCAGCCATTGGCCGGCCGCGTCGATCAGATGCTGGACCGGCTGCCAGACGTACCCGAACGCGATGCCGAGTATCACGCAGACCAGGCCCGTGATGATCGGCACGAACCGTTTGCCGCCGAAGAACGCGAGGTAGTCCGGCAGCTTGATGTCTTTATAGCGGTTGTACAGCAGGCCCGCGACCACACCCGCGATGATCCCGGACAGCACGCCCATGTTCAGCTTGGGATCGATGTCCTTCATGATCGCGGTTTCGATCAGGTAGCCGATCGCGCCCGCGAGCGCAGCCACGCCGTTGTTGTCCTTCGCGAACCCGACCGCCACGCCGATCGCGAACAGCAGCGGCAGGTTGTCGAAGATCGCACCGCCGGCGTCGGCGATCATCTTGATGTTGAACACGTCCGGCTGGCCGAGTCGCAGCAGGATGCCGGCAACCGGCAATACCGCGATCGGCAGCATCAGCGCCCGGCCCAGGCCCTGTATTTTCAGAAACGGATTCCCGTTCATTCAGTCCTCCAATCCTTGTCTCGTCGTTAATCGTCGTTGACCTAATTGCTTTCGTCTTGAAACCGGTCGCGAACCTGCCGTCGACGCTCAGTCGAGCGGCCAGACCTCGCGGCTTGCTGCCCTTACCGCCTGTGCCGAATCGAGCGCGAGCAGATCCTGCGCGCGCTGACGGCACAACTGGTAATCGAGACGGCGCACACGCGCCTTGATGCCCGGCACCGATACGGGGTCGACCGACAGTTCGGTCACGCCGAGGCCCACCAGGACCGGCACCGCGAGCGGATCGCCGCCGAGCGCGCCGCACACGCCAACCCACTTGCCGTGCTTCGCGGCGCCACGCACCGCGATGTCGATCAGGCGCAGCACGGCCGGATGCAGGCCGTCGGATTGCGCAGCCAGGTCGGCCTGGCAGCGGTCCATCGCGAGCGTGTACTGCGTCAGGTCGTTGGTGCCGATCGACAGGAAATCCGCGTGCTGCGCGAGCTGGTCGGCCAGCAGCGCGGCCGACGGCACCTCGATCATCACGCCGACCTCGATCGGCTCGGTGCGGCCCTGTGCACGCGCGAATTCGTCGATGCGCTTGCGCAGCCGCACGAGTTCGCCCGCGTCGGTGACCATCGGCAGCAGGATGCGCACCGCGCCGAACGGCTTCACCGCGAGCAGGCCCTGCAACTGGTCGTCGAGCAGATCGGGGCGCACCTGCGCGAGGCGGATACCGCGCAGGCCGAGCGCCGGGTTCGGTTCGGGCGGCAGCGTCAGGTAGTCGACTTCCTTGTCGGCGCCGACGTCGAGCGTGCGGATGATCGCCGTGCGGCCCTGCAGTGCGTCGACGATCGACTGGTAGCTCTGCTGGTGTTCGACGACGGTCGGTGCGACCTGGCGATGGATGAACATCAACTCGGTGCGCAGCAGGCCGACCGAGTCGGCGCCGTTGTCGACCGCGGTGTTCGCGTCGTCGAGCGTCGCGATGTTCGCGGCAACCTCGATCGCGCGGCCATCGACCGTCGCGGCGGCTTCACCGGCCAGTTGCCGGTTCGCCTCGCGCACGCCGTCCAGGCGCTGGCGCTCGTGCCGAGCGCGTTCGACATCGAGTGCGGTCGGCGCGTGTTCGAGCCGGCCCGCGCTCGCATCGACGACGACCTGCGTGCCGTCCGGAATCGCGTACAGCGCATCGCCGACCGCGACCAGCGCCGGAATGCCGAGCTGCCGCGCGATGATCGCCGCGTGCGACGTCGCGCCGCCGCGCGCCATCACGAGCGCGGTCACGCGCTGGCGATCGAGCGACGACAGGTCGGACGGCGTGAATTCCTCGGCCGCGAGCACCGCTTCGTCGGGCAGCGCACGCGCGGCACCGTTCGTGTGGCCGAGCGCGCGCAGCACGCGCTTCTCGATGTCGCGCAGGTCGGCCGCGCGTTCGGCGAGCAGCGCATCGTCGAGCTTCGACAGCGTGTCGATCTGCGTGCGGATCGTCGCGCGCCATGCGAAGCCCGCGCTCTTGCCGAGGCTGATCAGGTCGCGCGCCGCGTCGATCAGCGTCGGGTCCTCGAGCAGCACGCGATGCACCGCGAAGATGCCCGCTTCGCCGACCGCGCCGCGCGCCGATGCGTTGCGCACCGTTTCGTCGAGTTCCGCGTCGACGGCCTTCAGCGCCTGGTCGAGCTGGCGGCTTTCCGTGGCCGGCGTGCCGGAGGCCTGCTCGGGCGGCACGATTTCCGCATCGTCGAGACGCACCAGCGTGCCGACCGCGATGCCGGGCGCGGCGCACACGCCTGCGAGCGTGTTCGGGTCGATGAGTGCGCCGACATTGTTTGCAACCATCTGCGGCGCGGGCGACCTCAGCCGCGCCGGTTTTTCCTCCACTTCGCCGTGCGCTTCGCGCAGCAGCTCGTGCTCGACCGCATCGACAGCCTGCTGCGCATGCGCGCCACGGCCGACCAGTTCGACCGTCGCGCCTTCGCCTGCGCCGAGGCCGAGCAGGCCGACGACGCTCGCGATCGACGCCTTGCGGCCGTCGAACAGCACGTCGACGGTCGCGTCGAACCCGCGCACGGCTTCGCGTGCCCGCGCGGCCGGCCGCGCATGCAGGCCGCCCCGTTGCGCCAGCACGATTTCACGGCGCACTTCGTTCTGCGCCGCGGCGCCGGTTTGCGCCGCCTGCACGGCCGCTTCGCCCTTGCCGCGCAGCGCGAGCAACGGCGTCTCGCCGGCCGTCGCGAAGCCGCTGGCGCGGTCGACGACCTCGAACGCATCCGAGTTTGCGATCGCGATCACCGACACGAGCGAATGCGCGCTGCGCGCCACCGCGTCCTGGTCGAACTCGATCAGCAGCGTGCCCGCCTCGACACGCGCGCCGGCCTCGACGTGCGCGATGAAGCCCTGCCCGTTCAGCTCGACGGTGTCGATGCCGATGTGCAGCAGCACTTCCGCGCCTTGCGGCGTCGTGATCGTCACCGCGTGGCCCGTGCGCGCGAGATGGGACACGACGCCCGCGCACGGCGCGACGAGCTGGCCCGCGAGCGGGTCGATGCCGATGCCGTCGCCGAACATCCCGCCGGAGAACACCGGATCGGGCACGTCGGCCAGCGCGACGATCGGCCCCGTCAACGGGGCAAGCAAGACGATCTGATCGTGGGTGGGGCTCTTCAACTGGGACTCCTCGGCGCGTCTCATCGGCTGTCTCGGCTATCAGTGCGTTTCGGTGACTTTGTTCAGGTGGCGCGGCGTGTCGGGATTGCGGCCGCGTGCAACGGCGAGATCCGCCGCCATCACGTAGAACGAAAGAATGGCGGCGATCGGGTCGAGCGCCGAATGGGCGGATTGCGCGAGCGGCAGCGTCGCGCCGGGCGTGCCGGCGGGCGCCGCGAGCAGCACGGCGGCGCCACGGGCGCGCATGTCCGCGGCGAGCTGCAGCAGGCCGGCCTGCTCGGGCCCCCGCGGGGCGAACACGAGCAGCGGATAGTCGCGGTCGATCAGCTCCATCGGGCCGTGACGGACTTCGGCGCTCGAGAACGCCTCGGCCTGGATGCCGGACGTTTCCTTCAGCTTCAGCGCGGCTTCCTGCGCGATCGCGAGGCCCAGGCCGCGGCCGATCACGATCATCCGCTCGACACCGGCCAGCGCGGCAACGGCCTGCGACCAGTCGAGCCGGCCGGCCTGCGCGAGCACGTCGGGCAGGCCGCGCAGCGCGGTCATCAGCGCGGCGTCGCGCTGCCAGTACGCGACGATCTGCGCGGACAGCGACAGCATCGCGATATAGCTCTTGGTCGCGGCGACAGACAGTTCGGGGCCGGCGAGCAGCGGCAACTGGTGCTCGCATGCGTCGGCGAGCGGCGACGGCAGCACGTTCACGGCGGCGACGGTGCGCGCGCCGGCTTCGCGCAGCGCGGCCATCGTATTGACGAGATCGGGACTCTTGCCCGACTGGGAGAAGGCAATCGCGAGCTGGTCCTGTACCTTCAGCGGCGCCTGCTGCAGCGTCGCGACCGACATCGGCAGCGATGCGACCGGCACGCCGAGGCGGCTCATCGTCAGGCTCGCGAAATAGCTCGCGGCGTGATCCGAGCTGCCGCGCGCGACCGTCAGCGCGACGGCCGGCGGGTGATCGAGCAATTGGCCGGCGAGCGCTTCGACGCGCGTGGTGTCGGCGATCTGCGCGGCGACGACCTGGGCGGACTCGCGCGCTTCCTTAAGCATATTCGACAATCGATTCTCCTTCGACGTAGGTCGCGGTGAGGTTCAGGTCGCGATCGAACACCGCGAGGTCGGCCCATGCGCCGCGCTGGAGGCGGCCGCGATCGGTGACGCCGAGGTAGTCGGCCGCATAGCGCGACATCCGGTTCGACACGTCGGCGATCGGCAGGCCGAGCGACACGAGGTTGCGCAGCGCCTGGTCCATCGTCAGCGTGCTGCCGGCGAGCGTGCCGTCGGCGAGGCGCACGCCGCCGAGGCACTTCGTCACGTGCTGGCTGCCGAGCCGGTATTCGCCGTCGGGCATGCCCGTTGCGGACGTGCTGTCGGTCACGACGTACAGGCGCGGGATCGCGCGCAGCGCAGCACGAATCGCGCCCGGATGCACGTGCAGCAGATCGGGGATGATTTCCGCGTATTCGGCATGAGCAAGCGCCGCGCCCACCAGGCCCGGGTTGCGGTGATGCAGCGGCGACATCGCGTTGAACAGGTGCGTGAAGCCGCATGCGCCGTGCTTGAGCGCGGCCACCGCGTCGTCGTAGGTTGCGAGCGAATGGCCGAGCTGCACGCGCACGCCGCGCGCGGCCATCTCGCCGATGATCTCGATGTGGCCGGCGATTTCCGGTGCGAGCGTGACGACCCGGATCGGCGCGATCGACAGGTACTTCAGCACTTCGTCGAGCACGGCCGACACGGCCGCGTCGGGCTGCGCGCCGAGCTTGCCGGGGTTGATGTACGGGCCTTCGAGGTGCACGCCGAGCACGCGCGCGCCGCCCGGCGTGCGGGTGCGCGCGACGCTGCCGAGGTTGCCGACGACTTTCATCAGCTCGTCGCGCGGCGCGGTCATCGTCGTCGCGAGCAGGCTCGTCGTGCCGAATTGCGCATGCGTGCGGGCGATCGTCTCGATCGCGTCGCCGCCTTCCATCACGTCGGCGCCGCCGCCGCCGTGCACGTGCAGGTCGATGAAGCCGGGCAGGATGTAAGGCGCGTCGTTCTTCGCGGGATCGACGGGCTTGCCGTCGAGCGTCGTGATGCGGCCGTTCTCGCTATCGAGCGAACCGTGAATCCAGCCGTCGGGGGTAAGGATGTTTCCAGTCAGCATGACGTTCTCTTGATGATCTGGTGACGCGGGCATCCGCGTCGTGATTTGCAAATTCGTGTCGTTACTTCACGCTTGCCGCGCGCGGGGAGTCTCGCGCGTCAGCGTTTCAGTTCGGCGACGAAGTCGTAGTAGTCGTCGCGGCAATACGTTTCACTCACTTCGATCGCGCGCTGGTCGGCACCATAGCCGATCCGCGTGATCACCAGCAGCGCCGAGCCCGGCTTCACCGCCATCCATTTCGCGATCGCGTGCGTCGCGTTCGCCGCGCGAAAGTGCTGCAGCGCGCGCACGACCGTCATGCCGCGCGCTTCGAGGTATTCGTACAGCGACGCGCCGAGCACCTGCGGATCGGGCACCACCGCGGCCGGCAGCGTCGAGTGCTCGACGGCCATCACGATGCCGTCCGCGCGGCGCAGCCGTTCGAGCCGCGCCACCGTCGCGCCGGGCGCGAGGCCGAGACGCGTGATCTCGTCGCGGTTCGCGGCGCGCAGCGTGCGCGACAGCCACACCGAATCAGGCACGAAGCCGCGCTGCTGCATCTTCGCGGTGAAGCCGACGAGACGCGACAGCGGATCGGCGACGCGCGGCGTGATGAAGCTGCCTGCCCCGCGCGCCCGCTTGATCAGCCCCTGCTCGACCAGCAGCGCGAGTGCGCGACGGGCCGTGATCCGCGACACGCCGACCGACACCGACAGCAGCCGCTCCGACGGCAGCGCCTCGCCGGCCCGCCACGCACCGGCGTGGATCGCGCTCGCCAGGTTGCGGGCGAGCTGCAGATAGAGCGGCGTGTCGCTGAGGGGATCGGGCGCCAGTTCGGACCAGCCGGTTTCCATGTGCCTCCGGGTGTCGGACGACGATCGCAGGCCGTCGAAAGTGAGGGCATTATATAACCACCATAATACCAGTCAACGAACTGGTATTAGCGGTGCGGAAATCGCCGAAAGCCTTGCCCGGCAAGCGTTTTAGTTCCTATAAACCCTTTGTTTACAACGAAGTGCAGGATAGGGATTTACCCGGATTGGTATGCAAGGGGACAGTTCCAGTGTGTGGTTCGGCCAGGTTTTGGGCGCGAATATGAGACCTGAATAGAACCAGTTGAGCCGACTGGTATGCATGGATGACGGCAGGCGCGCCGCCACCGCCACGGGGCGTCAATGGAATTCGCGGCTCGACGTGCGCAGGCCGCCCAGCAGCGGCGTCAGATCCTCGAAGTGCTGCACGACGAGGTGCCTCACGTCGCTCGCGACCTGCCATACGCCGGACGCGGCAAGCAGCCGCGAATCGAGGGTTTCGCGGCGCTGCCGCGCGAGCAGCTCGGGCCGGACGATCAGGTTCACGCAGCCCGTTTCATCCTCGAGCGTCATGAACATCACGCCTTTCGCGGTGCCCGGCATCTGCCGCGCGGTCACGAGCCCGCACGCGCGCGCGAGCCGGCCGTCGGGCCGGTCGTGCAGTTCGGCCGCGGACGACAGCCGCCGCGCGCGCAGCTCGGGCCGCAGCAGCGCGACGGGGTGGCGGTTCAGCGTGAGGCCGGTGGTGTGATAGTCGGCGAGGATATCGTCGGCTTCCGACGGCGCGCCGAGTGCGGGCTTCTCGGGCTCGTCGATCGGCGCGGTCGCGAGCAGGTCGCGTTCGGGGGCCGCGGCAACCGCTTGCCACAGCGCATCGCGGCGGTGGCCGGCGAGTGTCGCGAGCGCGTTCGCGGCGGCGAGCGCTTCGAGATCGCGGCGCTCGAGCTGCGCGCGGCGTGCGAGGGTATCGACGTTGTCGAACCGGCCGGCCGCCGTGCGTGCGGCTTCGATGCGGCGTGCGGCGGCTTCGCCGAGACCGCGCACGAGCGACAGGCCGAGCCGCACGGCCGGCTGGCCGTGTGGAGGCGGCTGGTCGGGCAGCGCTTCGAGCGATGCTTCCCAGTTGCTTTGCGCCACGTCGATCGGCAGCACCTGCACGCCGTGCCGCTTCGCGTCCTGCACGAGTTGCGACGGCGGGTAGAAACCCATCGGCTGGCTGTTCAGCAGCGCGGCGAGGAAGATCGCCGGTTCGTGGCATTTGAGCCAGCTGCTGGCGTACGCGAGTTTCGCGAAGCTCGCTGCGTGGCTTTCGGGGAAACCGTAATCGCCGAAGCCCTTGATCTGCTCGAAGATCTGTTCGGCGAAGTCGGGCGGGTAATCGCGCTCGCGCATCCCGTCGACGATCTTGCTGTGATATTTCTCGAGATTGCCCTTGCGCTTCCACGCGGCCATCGCGCGGCGCAGTTGGTCGGCCTCGCCCGGTGTGAAACCGGCCGCGATCATCGCGATCTGCATCACCTGCTCCTGGAAGATCGGCACGCCGTACGTGCGTTCGAGCGCGGGCTTCAATTCCTCCTTCGGATAACTGACCTTTTCGATTCCCTGGCGCCGCTTCAGATAGGGATGCACTGCCCCGCCCTGGATCGGCCCCGGCCGCACGATCGCAACCTCGATCACGAGATCGTAGTAAGTCCGCGGACGCAGGCGCGGCAGCATCGACATCTGCGCGCGCGATTCGATCTGGAACACGCCGACCGTGTCGGCACGACAGATCATGTCGTAGGTCGCCTTGTCATCCTGCGGAATGTGCTTCAGCGTGAACGGCTCGCCATCCGGCTCCGGCGGCCCGCGCCACGCGGTGCGCATGTCGAATGCGCGATGCAGCGCCGACAGCATGCCGAGCGCGAGCACGTCGACCTTCATCAGCCCGAGCGCTTCGAGATCGTCCTTGTCCCACTGGATCACGCGCCGCCCGTCCATCGCCGCGTTCTCGACCGGCACGAGCCGCGTGAGCTTGCCGCGGCTGATCACGAAACCGCCCGAGTGCTGCGACAGGTGGCGCGGAAAATTCAGCAGCCGCGCGGCGAGCCGGGCCCACGCCAGGATGAGCGGCGTCTCGGGATCGAGCCCGATCGTCGAGAATTGCTGCAGCAGGTCGCGACTGCCATCGAACCAGCGGTGCGCTTTCGCGACGCGATCGACCAGCATCGGATCGACGCCGAGCGCCTTGCCGGTTTCACGCAGCACGCCACGCGGGCGATAGGTCGAGACGGCGGCCGCAAGTGCGGCGCGGTTGTGCCCGTATTTTTCGTAGATATGCTGGATCACCTCTTCCCGGCGCTGATGCTCGAAGTCGACGTCGATATCGGGCGGCTCGCCTCGCTCCGCGCTGATGAAGCGTTCGAACAGCATCGTGCTCTGCTCGGGATTCACCTCGGTGATGCCGAGGCAGAAGCAGACGACCGAGTTCGCCGCCGAGCCGCGCCCCTGGCACAGGATGTTCTGGCTGCGCGCGTATTTGACGATGTCGTAGACGGTCAGGAAGAACGGTTCGTAGCTCAGCTTCGCGATCAGGTCGAGTTCATACCGGATCTGCTTCGACACCTTCTCCGGCACACCTTGCGGATAGCGTGTGGCCGCCCCGGCCATGGTTTCCTGCTCCAGATAGCTCGTCGGCGTGAGCCCCTTCGGCACGATCTCGTCGGGATACTCGTAGCGAAGCGAGTCCAGTTTGAAATCGCATGTATCGAGAATCGTGCAGGTCTCCTCGATCTCCGCCGGCGAATACAGGTTCCCGATCCGGTTCCGCGCGCGCAGATGCTGTTCCGCATTCGGCGCAAGCGCATACCCGCACTCGGAAACCGGCATGCCGACGCGGATTGCCGTCATCACGTCCTGCAGCTCCTTGCACGAGCGCCGGTGCATCGTCACGTCGCCGAGCGCGACGATGCGCACGCCACGCCGCTCGCCGGCCGCACGAATCTCCTCGCGCTGCGCCCCGTCCAGCGCGCGCTGCAGTTGCACGAGCCCGAGCCGTGCACGTTCACCGAAGGTCGTGCGAAACCACGCGACCTGCGCATCGAGTACATCGGCACGCACCGGATACGTCGGCACGAGAATCGCGAAGCAGTCGGGCAGGCCGCGCAAGTGCGCAAACTCGGCAGGCGGCGCCGACAGCATCCTCGACGTCAGCTTGTAAGTGCCCTTCGGTGACTCCATCCGCCGCCACGAAATCAGCTCGGACAGGTTGCCGTAGCCTTCACGATTCTGCGCAAGCAACACGAGCCCGAACGCCCCGGGGCCCGGATCGTGGCCGGGCGCGACTTCATCCGGCGTGACTTCGAAATACGAACCGATGACGAGCGGCAGCCCTTTCGCCTTCGCCGCGACATGCATGCGCGGCGCGCCGGCGAGCGAGCATTCGTCGGTGATCGCAATCCCGCGATAGCCGAGCTCGAACGCGCGCTCGACCAGTTCCTCCGCATGCGACGCGCCATGCAGGAACGAAAAGTTCGAACGGCAGAACAACTCCGCGTAATCGGGCAGCCAGCTGAATTCCGCAACCATTGCCGTTCACCCGAACAGGCCGTGCAGGAACCAGCGCGGCTCGGCCTCGCTCCCCGCCCGCTCCTTGAACACCCAGTAGCACGCACCGGCCTCGTCTTGCGCAACGCAGTAATCGCGCGCGGCGAGCTGACCGTCGAACCACCCGGCCTCGATCCGCTCCACCGACGACATCATCCTCAGCGGCGTATGAAATACCGGCCGCTCCCCGCGCATCAACAGCGGCAGCGGCTCCGCCAGTAACCACGCGGGCCTCGGTGGCACGGCCGGCGGCCCGGCAGCCGGCTTGCCGGCCTGCGCATCGAGCGGCAGCCAGCGGTTCGCAGCCTCGGGCCGGTGATCGGCAACGGGCGCCGCGCGCAGCACGTTGTCCGCGCCAAGCCGCGCAACCAGCAGTTCGAACAGCCGCGCACGCGTCTCGCGCGTGCCGCCCGGCTCGGGGAAAAGATCGTCGGCCGGCGGCGCGACCGATTCGACGCGCGTGGCCTTCAGACGTACCGCAATCACCGCGGCCGGCAACTCGACACGCGCGAGCCGCTCGCCGAGCAGCCGCATGAAATGCGTTTCATCGCGCACGGGCGACGCGAACGCGAGCTCGAGCGGCGTCGGCGGCACGGCCTGGCGGCCGCGCTCGTGTTCGAGATCGAACGTCATCGCGGCCAGCGACAGGTGCCGCGCGGCCAGCCAGCCGCAGAGCTGCACGACGAGCCGCCGCGCGGCGAACAGCACGGCTTCCGCGTATTCGACACGCTCCGGCAATTCGAGCCGCACGTCGAACACCGGCGGCACCGCCATCCACGCAAGCGGCTCGACCGCATCGCCGTACGCTCGATCGAGCGCGGCCAGCAACGCCGGGCCGCAGCGGCGCTGCAGCCCCGCGCGCGGCAGGCCGCGCAGATCGGCGAGCGTGCGACAGCCGAGGCCGTCGAACCAGCCCGCATACGGACGCGCATCGGGCAGCAGCACACAGGGCAGCCTGTCGAGCGCGCGGACAAGCGAGGCCGGGCTCGCGACGCGGCGCCGGATGCGGGCACGGGCCGACACACGCGCGAGCAGCCACGCGCCGCCCCCGGTCGGCGCGGCGGACAGGCGTGCCGCATAGCCGAGCGCCGCGAGCGTCGCGCGTACCTGACGGCACAGCGACGGCAACCCGCCGAACAAGCGCAGGCTCGGGCCGACGTCGACGAGCAGCGTGGCTTCGTCGTCGAGCGCGACGCACGGCGAGAAGCGCAGCAACGCGAGCGCGACCGCGCGCAGCGCATCGGCTTCGCGCGCGGGATCGCGTTCGACGAGCTGCGTGTGCGGCGCGAGCGTGAGCACGCCGCCGCGCTTCATGCCTGCACGCACGCCCTGCCGGCGCGCGGCCGCATCGGCGATCAGCACGACACCCTGCTCGAGCACCGCACAGCCGGTGCCGCCGGCCTCGCCGTCAGACGGAGGCGCGACGCACACGTCGAGCGGCAGGCGCGGCAGATGGATGCCGAGCAAGACGCGCATAGCGGCTCTCCACGATGGGCGACGGCAGATCGAGCACGAGCGGCTCGCTGCGGGCGGGGCCGCGACGCTTGACGATGTCGAGCGACACGCCGCCCGGCACCGGGTACAGCGCGACCCGCAGCACGGCCGGCGACGGTTGCCGCTCGGCCGACAGCGGGCGCAGCATCACGAACAGCGTGTCGCCCGTGCGCGCGGCCGCGAGATGCAGGCGCCGCAGCGCATCGGGCCGCGCGTCCTGCCACAGCAGCAGCGCGCCGCAACAACCGGTCTTGAGCGCCTGCTCGGCGGCCCACAGCGCATCCGTGTGGCTACCCGCGCGCAGCCACAGCAGCGCATCGGCCGGCACGCCGAGACTGGCGAGCGCGGTCGCATGCGGCGACTGCGGCGGCGCGACGAGCGCGAGTGGCCGCCGGACGCTGACGGTGCGTGCGAGCGCGGGCGCGAGCAGCCGCATCTCGCCGCAGCCCGGCTGCGCGGTCAGCAGTTCGACGAGCCCGCCGACCGGCCAGCCGCCGCCCGGCAGCTCGGCCGACAGCGGTGCGAAACCGGTCTCGATCGTGCGCGGACCGCCGCGAGCGAGCTGCGAGCCGCGCCAAAGCGATGGATGAAGGGATTCGGGAGAAATGGAGGATGCGAGCATGACGCCACCCACAACTGTATGGATATACAGTATATGGCAATGCGCTCGCGTCGCACAGCACCGGTGCGAAACCGGTTTTCGTCAGAGGAAAAACGACGGGAAAGCCGGCGCGGCAGTAATGTTACGCCACGCCGGAGCGGGCGTGGCCGGGTCGTGCCTGCACGCCGCCCCGCGAGCCAACCGGCACGATGCGGTCCCCCGCACCGCGCCGGCCCGCCGGCTGCCCGTCAGCCGAGCAGCAACGCGTCGTCGTCGAGCTGCTCGTGACGCACCTTCTCGAACATCTGCAGCAGGTCCGGCACGTCGAGCCCCTTGCGCGCGTCGCCCGACACGTCGAGCACGACCTGCCCCTGGTGCAGCATCACCGTGCGGTCGCCGTAGTCGAGCGCCTGCCGCATGCTGTGCGTGACCATCATCGTCGTCAGCTTGCTCTCGGCGACGATGCGCGCGGTCAGCTCCAGCACGAACGCGGCCGTCTTCGGATCGAGCGCGGCCGTGTGCTCGTCGAGCAGCAGGATCCGCGACGGCCGCAGCGACGCCATCAACAGGCTCACCGCCTGCCGCTGGCCGCCCGACAGCAGCCCGATCCGGTCGGTCAGCCGGTTCTCGAGGCCGAGGTTCAGGAGCCGCAACTTGTCGCGGAACAGCTCGCGCGACGGCCGGTCGAGCGCGGCCCGAAAGCCGCGCCGCGCACCGCGCGCCATCGCGAGCGCCATGTTCTCCTCGATCGTCAGCGCCTCGCAGGTGCCGGCCATCGGATCCTGGAACACGCGCGCGACGAGGTGCGCGCGATCCCACGCGGCCTTGCGCGTGACGTCCGTGCCGTCGATCGAGATGCGTCCCGCATCGACGGCCTGGTCGCCGCTGACCGCATTGAGGAAGGTCGACTTGCCGGCGCCGTTCGAGCCGATCACCGCGACGAACTGGCCGTCGGGAATCTCGAGCGACAGCCCGCGCAGCGCGCGCGTCTCGATCGGCGTGCCGGGATTGAACGTGAGTTTCAGGTCTTGTGCGGACAGCATGTCAGGCCCCTCCGTTCTTGCGCGCGAACAGCTTCTTGCGCGTCGCCGGCAGCACCAGCGCGATCGTGACGAGCGCGGCCGTCACGAGGTTCAGATCCTGCGCCTTCAGCCCGATGAATTCGCTGTTGAGCGCAAGCGCGATGAAGAAGCGGTAGACGATCGCGCCGAGCACGACGGCGAGCGTCGTCAGCACGAGCCGGCGCGCCGGCAGCAGCGTTTCGCCGATGATCACCGCGGCCAGCCCGATGACGATCGTGCCGATCCCCATCGAGATATCCGCGCCGCCCTGCGTCTGCGCGAACAACGCGCCGGCGAGTGCGACGAGCGCGTTCGACAGCGCCATCCCCGCGAGCGTCGCGCGGCCGGTCGCGATGCCTTGCGCACGCGCCATCCGCGGATTCGCGCCGGTCGCGCGCATTGCGAGGCCGAGCTGCGACGAGAAGAACCAGTCGAGGCCCAGCTTCGCGACCACGACGACGATCGCGAGCAGCGCCGGGCGCAGCACGTAGTCGGGCATCCAGTCGGGCTGCAGCACGGTGAAGAGGGTCGGCTCGGTGATGAGCGGCACGTTCGGCCGGCCCATGATCCGCAGGTTCACCGAATAGAGCGCGATCATCATCAGGATACTGGCGAGCAGGTCCATGATCTTCAGGCGCACGTTGAGCCAGCCGGTGATGAAGCCGGCCGCCGCGCCCGCGACGATCGCGATGCAGGTCGAGCTGAACGGGTCGTAGCCGGCGGAGATCAGCGTCGCGGCCACGGCGCCGCCGAGCGGAAAGCTGCCGTCGACGGTGAGGTCGGGGAAGTTGAGGATGCGGAACGAGATCAGCACCCCGAGGGCGACGAGACTGAAGATCAGGCCGATCTCCAGGGCGCCCAGTAACGAGAACAGAGACATGATGGGGAAATCCTGTTGCTTCCCGGCCGGACGTGTACGGCCGGGCGAAGCGAACGGGCGGCCCCGGGTGGGAGCCGCCCGTCCGGCGGTGTCGTTCAGGCCCGGATCGGGCCCGCAAGCGCAGCGGTCGGGCCGCGGCTTACTTGATGACCGTCTTCGCGTCCTTGAGCAGATCCGGCGACAGCGTCACGCCCTGCTTCGCGGCCGCGCCCGTGTTCGCGAACAACTCGAGGTTGCTGCTCGTTTCCGACGCGATCGCGCCCGGCTTCTCGCCCTTCAGGATGCGCGCGACGACCTTGCCCGTCTGGCGGCCGAGGTCGCCGTAGTTGATGCCGAGCGCCGCGATGCCGCCGCGCTTCACGCTGTCGGTGTCGCCGGCGACGAGCGGGATCTTCGCTTCGTTCGCAACCTTCACGAGCGCTTCGTACGCGGACACGACGTTGTTGTCGGTGTTCGTGTAGATCACGTCGACCTTGCCGATCAGGCTCTTCGCGGCCGGGCCGATGTCGACGGTACGCGGTGCGGCCGCTTCCTTGAGCGTCATCCCCTGCTTCGCGAGGATCGCCTTGAGCTCCTTCACGACGACGACCGAGTTCGCCTCGCCCGGGTTGTAGACCATGCCGACCGTCTTCGCATTCGGCACGACGCGCTTGATCAGCGCGACCTGGCGATCGAGCGGCAGCTTGTCGGACACGCCCGTCACGTTGGTGCCCGACGCGCCCCAGCCCTTCACGAGCTGCGCGGCGACCGGATCGGTGACGCCCGAATAGACGACCGGCACGCTCTTCGTCGATGCAACCACCGCCTGCGCGGCCGGCGTCGCGATCGCGACGATCACGTCGGGCTGGTCGCCGACGAACTTGCGCGCGATCTGCGCGGCCGTGCCCGTGTTGCCCTGCGCGCTCTGGTATTCCCACTTGAGCTTGTCGTCGCCGTAACCTTCCGCCTTCAGCTCGGCGCGCACGCCGTCGCGGATCGCGTCGAGCGCCGGGTGATCGACGATCGACAGCACCTTGACGGTCTGTGCGTGCGCGGCACCTGCCAGCGCGAGTGCGGCCACGCCGGCCGTGATCGAACGGATCGCGAAAGTCTTGAAACGCTTCATGGGTGTGTCTCCCCCGTATTGTGTCGGTTCTGGATGATGGATTCCCGCCGCCGTCGGGCGGGCGCCGCCATGCGTGCGACGCAGTGGCAGCCGGCCCGCGCACGCTCCGGGAAAGCGTGCAGCGGCGAACGCACGAGGATACCATTTCCGCAGACCACCGCCTGACTCCGCGCTTTCGCATCACGCCCCGAATCGCAGCGCCCGCCGACGCCCGCGAAGCCCGGCCGGCGGCGGTTCCCGCCGGCCCCGGCGCAACGCGTCAGCCGTGCTCGCGGCTTTACGTTATGCTGTCGGCCGACCCAGTCCACGCCATCGGAGGGCACATGAAACGGGGGATCCGAGCCATCGCATTCGCGGCCGTCGCGCTGGCGCTGCCGGGTGCGGCGTTCGCGCTGACCGACGGCAGTGCGCAATACGACGACTGCATGCTCAATGCGCTGCGCGAAAGCCGCAACGGCGCGGCGGCCCAGTTGATTCAGCGCTCGTGCGACGCGCTGTATCGCAACAACGCGATGCTGCTGCCGCGCGAGCGGCGCTTTCACGAGTGCGTCGTGCAGTCGCTGCCGGGCGTGCGCGACAACTATGCGATCCAGCAGATCATGTCGATCTGCTCGCGGCGCGGCGAGATGTGAGGGTGCGGCGCGCGCCTGTTAACTGAAGAGCCAGCGCCCTGCTTTAGCCGAAACGATCAACATGCGGACATTCAGGTCCGGAACCCGATGAATTACTCTCTTCTTGAACGGGTTGATCAAGTCAAGCAACGAGGCATCGTCTTCCGGATAATATTTTTTAATGTCGAATCCGCTCATGTCGACATTAAATTCCTCCGAGTACTCCTTCATCACCTCTTCGACCTCAGCCGCATCAAAACCCAGATCAACATCCAGGTCTGTGTTCTCAGTTATACCCCTACCTCCTGACAACAGATAAAACCCGGATTTCCCCCTCACAAAATCGATTACCTGGCGATCGATATCTACCATATTCTGTCGCCCTCTCTCGCAACTCTGTTGTAGTGACTCACCGCCTTGTAAGTAATGGTTAGAACGTCACTCGCGAGAACTCCCCATCCGATCACAGGTATTGTTCTTCCCACAAAGGTTCCGACATTTCTCACCATTCTGACTTTCAGGTCCCTTACCGGCCCTCCGACCAGCGTAGGCAACTGAAGGCCAAACGGGAATTGCATTTTTCGAAAAGCCCTTCTCGAATATTGGCTTGCATACGATGTCCCCCTTATCGCTCCACCGGGTTTCATTCGTGTCGGCAAATTGTTCCTACCAAGCAAAATCATGCCAACGGATACCGCATCATCGATGCCCAGTTGATTCATCGTTTCGTCAACCATGATCCAGAAAAATAGCTCCCCGGCAGTCAGATTCGCCATCCCATAATAGTAGTAAACTCCGCTCGACTTGTCGGCAGCGCCCATTCGTCGTCCTCGCGAGTGATTTTTTTGAAGTGCCTTTTCAGTCTAACGAAGAGACGCGACCGGGACACAAACACATTCCCGCCGATCCACTGAAAATTCATGTCGCGACGATCGTGCAATCTCCTTGGAGGTCGCTATTATTTGGCTCGAGTGAGCAACGACGGGGCTCGGCGGGATGCCGGGGAGGAAAGCGAATACCGATTCCGCGTTCGACCAGCGGCACGATGAACCGACTCCAACGTGACATACCGTTACGGAACCGTGCTGATCGATAAGCGCAAATGCAGTGCGCGATCTTCACATCGCCTGCGCATCTCGCAAGCACGTCAGAGCCACGCTGCCAACGCATGCGCAGCAGCAACAGAACACCACCCATCACACATAAAAAAAGGCCTGCACGTGCAGGCCTTCGTTCGGTCATCCGATCGCGTTCAGAACGACGCGACCATCGAGCCCTTGAACTGCTTCTTGATGAATTCCCGCACTTCCGGCGACTGGTATGCCTTGACCAGCTTCTTCACCCACGGCTGGTCCTTGTCCTTCGCGCGCACGGCGATCAGGTTCGCGTACGGGCTCGTCAGCGCTTCGAGCGCGATCGCGTCCTTGGTCGGCTGCAGGTTCGCGGCGAGCGCGTAGTTCGTGTTGATCACGGCCGCGTCGACGTCGGACAGCACACGCGGCAGTTGCGCGGCGTCGAGTTCGGAGATCTTCAGTTTCTTCGGGTTCTCGGCGATGTCGAGCACCGTCGCGTTGTTGCCGCCCGTGCCGGCGCCCGCCTTCAGCTTGATCACGCCTTGCGTCTGCAGCAGCAGCAGCGCGCGGTTCTCGTTCGACGGATCGTTCGGCACCGCGAGCTTCGCGCCTTGCGGCAGGTCCTTCAGCGCCTTGAACTTCTTCGAGTACACACCCATCGGCGAGATATAGGTCAGGCCCGCGCTCACGATCTTGTAGCCGCGCTGCTTCACCTGGCTGTCGAGGTAGGGCTGGTGCTGGAAGCTGTTCGCGTCGAGGTCGCCCGAGTCGAGCGCCGCGTTCGGCTGCACGTAGTCGTTGAACTCGATGACCTTCACGTTCAGGCCTTCCTTCTCCTTCGCGACCTTCTGCACGAGCTGCCACACTTCCGAATCCGGGCCGGCGACCGTGCCGACCTTGATCACCTTGTCTTCGGCGTGCGCGCCTGCCGACAACGTCAGCGCTGCACCGGTGGCCAGCACGGAAAATACCTTCAGGAGACTGCGACGCTTCATCTGTTTCTCGCTTGCTTGCTTACTAAAAATGGGGCGCGATACGGGTATGCCCCGACTCGCAGGAAGGGGCAAATGGTGTCACAGGATCGGCGTGAAGTGAAATACATCCCGCTCATATGGGTATGCACTGCAGCGGTGCTGGCGGCAACTGCGCGGCTCGGCCGTTAGTTGCGTTTATGCGAGTCGCGCATCAGCCTCGGCGCGTTACGCCACCGCCGCCTGGTCCGCCGCCTTCGTTTCGAAGGCACGCTCGCCCACCTGCCCGCCGACCCGGAACGCGCCGACCGCATCGCGCAGCCGCGCGGCCTGTTCCTGCAGCGACGCGGCGGCGGCGGCGGCCTCCTCGACGAGCGCCGCGTTCTGCTGCGTCACCTGGTCCATCTGCGTGACCGCGCGCCCGACCTGCGTGATGCCGCTCGCCTGCTCCTCGGACGCCGCCGCGATCTCGCCCATGATGTCGGTCACGCGTGCAACGGCCTGCAGGATCTCGCCCATCGTCGTGCCGGCCTGGCCGACCAGCGTCGACCCGTTGCGCACGCGCTCGACCGAGTCGACGATCAGCTCGCGGATCTCCTTCGACGCCGTCGCGCTGCGCTGCGCGAGCGAGCGCACTTCGCCCGCGACCACCGCGAAGCCACGGCCCTGCTCGCCGGCGCGTGCGGCTTCGACCGCCGCGTTCAGCGCGAGGA
The DNA here is from genome assembly GCF_902499335.1 of Burkholderia lata. Lineage (GTDB taxonomy): Bacteria > Pseudomonadota > Gammaproteobacteria > Burkholderiales > Burkholderiaceae > Burkholderia > Burkholderia lata_B. The sequence goes on from NZ_CABVQK010000013.1 coordinate 255,145, forward strand.
TGTTGGTCTGGAATGCGATGCCCTCGATCACGCCGATGATGTCGGCGATCTTGCGCGAGCTGTCGTCGATCTCGCCCATCGTGCCGATCACGCGGTTCACGACGTCGCTCCCGGTACGCGCGATCTCCGATGCGCTGTTCGCGAGCCCGCTCGCCTGCCGCGCGTTGTCGGCGTTCTGCTTCACCGTCGCGGTCAACTGCTCCATGCTCGCGGCGGTTTCTTCCAGCGACGCGGCCTGCTCCTCGGTGCGCTGCGACAGGTCGTCGTTGCCGGCCGAGATCTGGCGGCTCGCCGACGCGATCGATCCGGCCGACTGGCGAATCCCGCCGATCGTCGCCTGCAGCCGTGCCTGCATGTCGTGCATCGCGGCCATCATGCTCGTGCGGTCGCCCGCACGCACGGGCACCGGCTGCGTCAGGTCGCCCTGCGCGATGCGCGTCGCGAGCGCGGCCGCTTCGTCGGGCTCGCCGCCGAGGCTGCTGCGTACGTTGCGGATGATCACCAGCATCGCCGCGCTGATCACGAAACCGATCACGAACACGACCGCGAGGTGGCCGAGCAGCGTCCGGTAGTAGATGGTGTCGATGTCCTTCAGGAAGACGCCGCTCGAGATGTTCCAGTCCCACGGCGTGAAGCGCGTGACGTAGCTGATCTTCGGCACGGCGGTCTCGCTGTGCGGCAGGCGCCCGCGGTACTCGGCGAAGCCGCTGCCGGTTTCCTTCGCGGCGTTCAGGATCGTGACGAACAGCGGCTTGCCGTCCGGGTCGAGATAGTCGCCGACCTGCGTGCCGACCAGCTTCGGCAGCGTCGGATGCATCAGCACGACCGGCTTCGAGTCCATCACGAACACGTAGCCCGCATCGCCGTAGCGCATCGCGGCCAGGCTCGCGAGCGCGTCGCGCTTTGCATCGGCCTCGGGCAGCGTGCCGCTCTGCGCGAGCGCGTGATACGCCTTCACGATGCCGGCCGCCGAATCGACGAGATTCGCGATGCCTGCCTTGCGTTCGGTGAGCATCGTCGCGCGCGTCTCGTACGCGCTCCATGCGCCGACGCCCAGGAGACCGATCCATACCAGCGCAAGCGCGAGCCACAGCTTGCGGTTCAAACTCATTCTGCTCATCTGCGTGCCTTTGTCGATGTCGATGCGCACGCTGCGCGCGAACGGCCTGCCGCGCGCAAACGCTTGCCCATTTATTTACGGCACCGAGGCTTACAACTTGAATACGAGCGGACGCGGCGAACCGGTGCCCGGCACGCCGCCCACGCACCGCCCCGCACCGCGCCCGCCGACACGACAGCCCGCATCCGCTGTGCTAAAAAGACCGGCTAGCCGGCACACGAGGAGCCGGCGCCATTCCGGGGGCCATCCATGTACGTCATCGACATCCACTACACCGCATCGCTCGAGCGCATCGACGACGCGCTCGAACGCCATCGCGCATTCCTGCAGCCGCAGTTCGACAAGGGCATCTTCATCGCGGCCGGGCCGAAGGTGCCGCGCGAAGGCGGCGTGATCCTCGCGGCCCGCATCGATCGCGACGAGCTGGACGCGATCCTGAAGACCGATCCGTTCGTCACCGAGGGGCTCGCCACGTATCGCGTGACGGAATTCCGGATCACGCGTGCCGCATCCGGCTTCAACGTGCCCGCGCTGCCGTAACGCGACACCTGCGCGACATCTGCGCGACATCTACGTGATACGCGCGCAGGCCGACACGCCGCCCGACGGGCGGCGCAGGCCAACAACGAAGAGAGAGGGAAAGCGTGACGGCGCGTGGCGGCCGTCACGTGATCGCCGGGCCGGGCGCCCGGCGGCTGCCGGTCAGTCGACCAGCAGCTTCAGGTCATGGACCCACGGGCCGGGGCCCTGGCCGTCGCGCACGAACAGGCGCAGCTTGCCGTCGCGGTCGAACACGTAGCTCGCGGCGGTGTGATCCATCGTGTAGCTGCCGGGCGTCTTGCCGGGCACCTTCGCGTAGTACACGCGGAAATCCTTCGTGACCTTCTTCAGCGCCGCTTCGTCAGCCGGCCGCAGGCCGATGAACGACGGATCGAACGCGGGCACGTACTGGCCGAGCAGCGCCGGCGTGTCACGCTCCGGGTCGACGGTGACGAACAGCACCTGCACGCGCTTCGCGGCATCGGGCCCGAGCTGCTTCAGCGCTTCGGACAATTCGGCCATCGTCGTCGGGCATACGTCCGGACAGTGCGTATAGCCGAAGAACATCACGACGGCACGGCCCTTGAAATCGGCGAGCGTGCGCACCTTGCCGGCCGTATCGGGCAGCGAGAAGTCGCTGCCGAACTGCGTGTTGCCGGTGATGTCGAGATTCTGGAATTTCGGCGCGTTGTCGCATCCGGCGAGCAGCAGCGCTGCCGTGAATGCGCATGCGAGCATCCAGCCTTGGCGCGCGCGGCGCCCGAACCTTGATTGGAGCATTGCGTTCAAACCGTGCGGTTACACGCCGAGCAGCGGGCGTGCATAGTGATCGACGAGCAGCGCGGCAAACAGCAGCGACAGGTAGACGATCGAGTAGCGGAAGGCCTTGCGGGCGAGTTCGTCCGAATAGTCGCGATGGATCTTCCACGCATACGCGAGGAACACCGCGCCGAGCAGCACCGCGCTCGTCAGGTAGACGGCCCCGCTCATCCCGGAGATGAACGGCATCAGCGTGACCGCGAACAGGATCACCGTGTACAGCAGGATGTGCAGCCGCGTGAACTTCTCGCCGTGCGTGACGGGCAGCATCGGCAGCCCCGCGTTCTCGTAATCCTTGCGGCGATACAGCGCGAGCACCCAGAAATGCGGCGGCGTCCACACGAAGATGATCAGCACGAGGATCCACGCGTCGCCCGGCACCGCGCCGGTGACCGCGGCCCAGCCGAGCGCCGGCGGCATCGCACCCGATGCGCCGCCGATCACGATGTTCTGCGGCGTCATCGGCTTGAGCAGCAGCGTGTAGATCACCGCGTAGCCGACGAAGGTGGCGATCGTCAGCCACATCGTCAGCGGGTTCGTGAACGTATAGAGCGTCCATGCGCCGACGCTGCCGAGCACGGCCGAGAACACCAGGATCTGCGGGGTCGTGATCTCGCCGCGCGCGGACGGACGCCACGCGGTGCGGCGCATCATCGCGTCGATCTTCTGTTCGACGAGGCAGTTGATCGCGAACGCGGCGCCGGCCAGCAGCCAGATGCCGACCGTACCGCCGATCAGCACGTGCCACGGCACCATGCCCGGCGTCGCGAGGAACATGCCGATCACCGCGCAGAACACCGCGAGCTGCGTGACACGCGGCTTCGTCAGCGCCATGTACTGCGAAAACCGGCTACCGGGCGATTGGGAGAGGGTGCTTTGCATGGGGGCGGTCACGCCGGGGCGGCGTCGCGCGCAGGCTGCGCGACACGGCCGGGGCGGCTTGAAAGGATGCGAAAGTTTAACATGACGACGAGCAGCAGCAGGATCGCGGCCCCGCCGTTGTGCGCGACGGCGACCGGCAGCGGCCACTGCAGCACGATGTTGGTCAGGCCCGTCACGAACTGCAGCAGGACGACCAGCAGCACGCCGTTCGCGGGCCGCCGCAGCGATTCGAAGCGGCGCATCTTCAGCGCGAACGCGACCAGGTACGCGACCACGACGAACGCGAACGTGCGGTGCGTCCAGTGGATCGCGACCAGCGCGTCCTGCGTGATCGCGTCGCCGTCCTTCGTCATCCCGAGCGCGCGCCACAGGTGGAAGCCGTGCTGGAAGTCCATCGGCGGGATCCACTGGCCGTTGCAGGTCGGGAAGTCGGTGCACGCGAGCACCGCGTAGTTGGTGCTCACCCAGCCGCCGAGCGCGATCTGCACGACCAGCAGCACGAGCGCCGCGAGCGCGGCCGCGCGATAGCGGCCGGCTTCCGGGTCATACGACGGCAGAGGTGTCTGCCGCGCCGCGAGCCAGCCGAGCGTGCCGAGCAGCATGAGGCCGAGCAGCAGGTGGATGGTGACGATCACCGGCTGCAGCTTCATCGTGACCGTCCACGCGCCGAACGCGCCCTGCACGAGGATCAGCAGCAGCAGGCTCGTGGGCCACCACGGCGACACGTGCAGCGGGCGGCGGCGCAGCCGCGCGGACCACGCGATCACGACCTGAGCGATGATCAGCACGCCGATCGCCATCGCGAAATAGCGGTGGATCATCTCGATCCACGCCTTCGACATGCTGACGGGACCCGTCGGCATCGCCTGGTGCGCGGCCGTGATCGCGGCGTGCGCGATGAACGGCGACGACGTGCCGTAGCAGCCGGGCCAGTCCGGGCAGCCGAGCCCCGAATCGGTCAGCCGCGTGAAGCCGCCGAACATCACCAGGTCGAGCGTCAGGAAGGTGGTGATCCACACCAGCTTGCGAAACTTGTTGTCGTCGGCCTTCACCCACACGTACGACAGCGGCAGCAGCGCGATGCAGAAGCCGATCAGGCCGAGTTGCAGTAGATACGCCATCGGTTCATTGCCTCTCGTATTGCCTTAGCCGATGCTCGACCACTTCAGCAGCTTCGTCACGTCCGCCTTGATCTTGCCGGGATTCGGATCCTTCGGGAAACGCATCATCAGGTTGCCGTTCGGGTCGACCATGTAGATGTGGTCGCTGTCCTTCGTGCCGGCGTCGGCCGGCAGCCACGCGGCCACCGCGGCCGGGTCGGCGACGAGCCGGCGCGTGTCGGGATACGCATCCAGCACCTTCTGCGGCATCGCGCCCGCGTCGCTGCGCAGCCACACCATCGTGAGCCGGTGCCGCTCGCCCGCCTGCGTGACGCGGATCTGGCGCATGAAATAGAGCTTCTTCGCGCAGGCTTCGTCGCATGCGCTGCTGTCGGTCATCACGAACAGCCACACGCCACGCAGCGACGACAGCGGCACGGTCTTGCCGGTTTCGTCGGTCACCTGCAGATCCGCGGGGATCGGGCGCTGCGGCTCGATCAGCGTGCCGTAGTTGGTCGAGCCGCCCTTCGGCTTGATCACGTAATAGGTGAAGTACGACGCGATCATCGGTGCGGCGCACACGAGACCCAGCAGCACGAGCATCCAGCGGCCGCGCTTGCGGGCCGCCGGCGAGATCGGCGCAGCGGCCGGACCCTGACGGGGAGATTGCATGGACAAATCAGACCTCTCGAAACGAACCCGCGGCGCCAGCGCCGCGTCCTGGCATGGCGCTCACGCGCCGGCCGACTTCTTCGCCGCACGCCGCGCGGCGTACAGGCCGAAGCCGAGCGCGGCCACCGCCATCGCCCACCACTGAAACATGTAACCGTAATTGCGCTCGACGCCGGTCGTCGCCGCCGGCCAGTCGCGCACGAGCTTGTCGCCGTCGTCGCTCGTCTGCTGGATCACGAACGGCTGCAGCGGCAGCCCCGTTTCCTTCGCATACGCGGCGACGTCCAGGTTCTGCCGGATCTTCTGGTGCGCCGCCGACCCGCCTTCGCCGAGCTCGAACGCCCGCGACGCGTCGGCGCGCGCGATGCCGACGATCTCGACGTCACCCGCGGGCGTCGCGAACGGCTCGATCGCCGTGCGATCGGCGATATTGCGCGGCAGCCAGCCTCGGTTCACGAGCACCACGCCGCCGCCCGTGAGTTTAAACGGCATCACGACGTAAAAACCCGGCTGGTCGTTATACGGCCGATTGTCGAGGAACACGGCTTGCCCGGGCAGGAAACGGCCCGTCGCACGCACGCGATGGAACTCGATCGACGCGAGCGGGATCGGCTGCGCGCCGACGTCGACGGGCACCGCCTGCTCGTAGCGCTCGATGCTCGCCTGCAGCGCTTCCTTCTGGTGCGCGCGGTCGCGCTGCCAGAAACCGAGACGGATCGTGACCGCGACGACGACGAGAATCAGCAGCGCAGGCAGCCAGCGAATCTTCATCATGCGGCCCGCCCGGCACGTGCCGGAAAGCGAAGTGCGATAATTATCGCCTTCCTTTCGAATTGCCGTCGTCCGGTTCGTGTCATGCACATACTCGTTCCCATCGCCTTCGTCCTCATCATTGCCAGCATGGGCTCGGCGCTCTACTTCATGATGCACGACCGCGGCCACACGAAACGCATGGTCTGGTCGCTCGCCACCCGCGTCGGGCTGTCGGTGTCGCTGTTCCTGCTCATCCTGATCGCGAACTGGATGGGCTGGATCCATTCGACCGGCCTGCCGATCGGGCGTTGATCCGTTTGCCGCCGCGGCCGCTGTGACATTTCGCCGCACGGCCACGGCACCAAGCAAAAGCGCCGCCTGACTGAGTCGCGGCGGCGCCCGGGTGGTGAAGGCCGGCAGTCACGCTGCCCGGCCGACCCAATGAAAACGGCCCGCGCATTGCTGCGCGGGCCGTTGTTCCATTTACAGCCAGTAGACGACGACGTACAGGCCGAGCCAGACGACGTCGACGAAGTGCCAGTACCACGCGGCGCCTTCGAATGCGAAGTGGTGATCGGGCTTGAAGTGGCCGCGGATCATCCGCACCAGCACCACCGCGAGCATCGTGCCGCCGAGGAACACGTGGAAGCCGTGGAAGCCCGTCAGCAGGAAGAACGTCGAACCGTACACGCCCGAGTTCAGCGTCAGGTTCAGTTCGTTGTACGCGTGGTAGTACTCGAAGCCCTGCAGGAACAGGAAGCAGATACCGAACGCGAGCGTCGCGGCCAGCCAGGCGATCGCCTTCTTGCGATGATCGTCACGCAGCGCGTGGTGCGAGATCGTCAGCGTCACGCCCGACGACAGCAGGAACGCGGTGTTCAGCGTCGGGATCGGCCACGGGCCCATCGTCTTGAAGTGACCGGCGAGCGCGGCGGGGCCTTCGTTCGGCCACACGGCGGAGAAATCCGGCCAGATCAGCTTGTAGTCGAGGCTGCCGAGCTGGTGCAGCGCGATTTCACGCGCATAGAACAGTGCGCCGAAGAACGCGCCGAAGAACATGACTTCCGAGAAGATGAACCAGCTCATGCTCCAGCGGTACGACTTGTCGACGTTCTTGCCGTAATGACCGCCTTCCGATTCGGCGATCGCGTCGCCGAACCAGTGATACAGCGTAAAGAGCAACCAAAGCAGGCCGAGCAGCGCCGTAAACGGCGCCCAGTCGTGACCGTTGATCCACAGCGCTGTCGATCCGAGCATGACCAGCAGGCCGATGGCCGCGCTGATCGGATGCTGCGACGGATGCGGCACGAAATAGTACGGGGTCTGGTTTTGACCGCTCATGCTTGATTCTCCACTTCAGTCCAATTTGTGTACCGGAAACCGCTCCGGCTTTATTTCTTGCGCGGCGTGACCACCACCGCTCCTTCCTGCACGCGCCGCCGTGGCGCCGCGCACTGCATTCTTCTTTCGTGGCCGCGGGCTTCAGCCCACGACGGCACGCACGATCAGGATCAGCACGCCGATGAACAAACCGGCCGCCAGCAACGCGACGATCAGCACGTGCAGCGGATTCAGCTGCGTCGCGTCGGCCTCCAGGTCGCGCCGCTTGCGCACCCCGAAGAACGACCACAGCACGGCTTTCAGCGCCTGGCCGAACGACCCGCCCCGCTTGCCCTCCGTCATCGCCCCGCCTCCGTCGTCATGCGTCCGGCTTCGCCGCGCCCTGCGCCGCGGTCTTGCCCGGCGCGGGCGCCGGCGTGGCCGGCGTATTCAGCTCGAAGAACGTGTACGACAGCGTGATCGTCTTCACGTCCTTCGGCAGTTTCGGATCGATCACGAACACCACCGGCATCTTGCGCGATTCGTTCGCGGCCAGCGTCTGCTGCGTAAAGCAAAAGCACTCGATCTTCTTGAAGAACTCCGTCGCCTGCTTCGGCGCGTAGCTCGGAATCGCCTGTGCAACAACCGGCCGGCCCTGCCCGTTCGTCACGTCGTACACGATCGTCGTCAGCTCGCCCGGATGCACGTCGAGGCTGTTGTGCTCCGGCTTGAAACCGAGCGGCCCGCGCGCATTCGCATCGAACTCGACCGACACCGTGCGGCTGGTGTCGACCTGCGAGTTCTTCACCTCGCGCTCGCTGACATCGCGCTGCACCAGGTTGTTGATACCGGTGATCTGGCAGATCGCCCGATACATCGGGATCAGCGCGAAGCCGAAACCGAACATCAGCCCGGCCACGACGAAGAGCTTCACCAGCATCGAACGATTGAACGCCCGATCGACGGCGCCCTCTTCCGGCTTCGACATACGACAACTTCCTCGCTACTGCGTCTGTTGCTGCATCAGTGAGTGGACAGCCACCACTGCTTGATCACGACACCCATAAAAAAGACGGCGGCGATGACGAGCAGGATGAGGCCGAGCCGCTTGTTGCCCGCGCGAATCTGCTCGGGCGTTCGTCTTTGTTGTGGATTCCGGTTCATCTGAAACTTCGCTGAAACTTCAATTCGGCGCCCGCCGCGCCTGCCTGCGCGGCAGGCAGCGGCGGAACGCACTGTGAAACTTACTCGACGTGCGGCGGTTGCTCGAACGTGTGGAAGGGAGCCGGGCTCGGCACCGTCCACTCGAGGCCTTCCGCGCCATCCCACGGCTTGTCCGACGCCTTTTCCAGCTCGCCGCCGCCACGGTAGGCCGGCAGCGCGACCGCGAACAGGAAGTACACCTGCGCGAGGCCGAAGCCGAATGCGCCGATCGTCGCCACCTGGTTGAAATCCGTGAACTGCGCCGGGTAGTCCGCATAGCGACGCGGCATGCCTGCGAGACCGACGAAGTGCATCGGGAAGAACGTCAGGTTGAAGAAGATCATCGACGCCCAGAAGTGGATCTTGCCGCGCGTCTCGTTGTACATCCAGCCCGTCCACTTCGGCGCCCAGTAGTACCAGCCCGAGAACAGCGCGAACAATGAGCCGGCCACGAGCACGTAGTGGAAGTGCGCCACCACGAAGTAAGTACCGTGATACTGGATGTCGAGCGGCGCCATCGCGAGCATCAGGCCCGTGAGACCACCGAACGTGAACACGAACAGGAAGCCGATCGCGAACAGCATCGGGGTTTCGAACGTCATCGAGCCGCGCCACATCGTCGCGAGCCAGTTGAACACCTTCACGCCCGTCGGCACCGCGATCAGCATCGTCGCGTACATGAAGAACAGCTGGCCGGTGACCGGCATGCCCGTTGCGAACATGTGGTGCGCCCAGACCATGAACGACAGGATCGCGATCGAAGCCGTCGCGTACACCATCGAGCTATAGCCGAACAGCGTCTTGCGTGCGAACGCCGGGATCACCTGCGACACGATCCCGAACGCCGGCAGAATCATGATGTACACCTCGGGGTGGCCGAAGAACCAGAAGATGTGCTGGTACATCACCGGGTCGCCGCCGCCTGCCGCGTTGAAGAACGACGTGCCGAAGTGGCGGTCGAACAGCACCATCGTGATCGCGCCTGCCAGAACCGGCATCACCGCGATCAGCAGGTAGGCCGTGATCAGCCACGTCCATGCGAACATCGGCATCTTCATCAGCGTCATGCCCGGTGCGCGCATGTTCAGGATCGTCACGACGATGTTGATCCCGCCCATGATCGACGACGCGCCCATGATGTGGACCGCGAAGATCGCGAAGTCCATGCCCGGGCCCATCTGCGTCGACAGCGGTGCGTACAGCGTCCAGCCGGCGGCCGTCGCGCCACCCGGCGCGAAGAACGAACCGACCAGCAGCACGGCCGCAACCGGCAGCAGCCAGAAGCTGAAGTTGTTCATCCGCGCGAACGCCATGTCGGACGCGCCGATCTGCAGCGGAATCATCCAGTTCGCGAAGCCGACGAACGCCGGCATGATCGCGCCGAACACCATGATCAGGCCGTGCATCGTCGTGAGTTCGTTGAAGAACTCCGGACGCATGATCTGCAGGCCCGGCTCGAACAGCTCGGCCCGGATGGCGAGCGCCATCACGCCGCCCGACAGGAACATGATGAACGAGAACAACAGGTACAGCGTACCGATGTCCTTGTGGTTGGTGGCGAACAGCCAGCGCCGCCAGCCGTGCGGCATTTCGTGCGCGTGGTCGTCGTGCGCGTGGTCCGCGGCTACGTCGTGCCCGATGCTAGACATGAGAATCTCCTAATGCGAATACGTCGACTAACTCAGCGACACGTCAAGCCGCCGGGCCGATCTCGACACGCCGGGCTTCCTTCGCGTCAGCCCCGCCCGTGATCGTTTCCGGCTTTTTGAGAATAATGTGGTCTTCCGCCACGCCTGCTGCCTTCAGCGCGTCGCGCACGGCTTGTGCGCGATGCTTCGCCAGTTCGGCGTTCGCGTCGGCCGAGCCCGACTTGTCGGTAAAGCCCGACAGCGCGAGCTTCGCGTCCGGATGTGCCTTCGCATAGTCGGCCGCGGCGGCGATCGCCGCTTTCGCGTCGGCCGGCAGCACGCTCTTGCCCGTCTCGAAGTAGATCGTCGACAGTGCGGCCGATGCCGCTGCCGCCGGCTGCTCTGCGCCCGACGCAGCCTGCGCCGGTGCCGAAGCTGCTTCGGCCGGTGCCGCTGCCGCTGCGCCCGCCGCGTCTTCCGGCATCTTGCCGTTACGCGCGTCGGCCACTTGCTTCGGCTGCAGCAGGTCGTTCTTGTGGTTGCCCCACGAATTGCGTTCGTACGTGATGACCGATGCGATGTCGAGATCCGACAGCGACGCCCACGACGGCATCGCGCCCTTGCCGTGCAGCACGCGCTCGACGTGGCCGGCGATCGGGCCGTTCACGATCGGGCTGCCGTCCATGGCCGGGAATGCGCCGAGGCCCTTGCCGCTCACCTGGTGGCAGGCCGCGCAGTTCGCCTTGTAGACTTCCTCGCCGTGCGCGACGAGTTCAGCCATCGTGTAGACCTTGTTCGGATCGACTGCGGCGCTGGCCAGCTTGGCCTTCTGCGCGGTGACCCACTTCGCGTAGTCGTCATCCGACAGGACTTCGACGACGACCGGCATGTACGCGTGTTCCTTGCCGCACAGCTCGGTACAGAAACCGCGGAACGTACCGACCTTGTCGGCCTTGAACCACGTGTCGCGCACGAAGCCGGGGATCGCATCCTGCTTCACGCCGAACGCGGGCACGTACCACGAGTGGACGACGTCGTTCGCGGTCGTGATGATGCGGATCTTCTTGTTGACCGGCACGACGAGCGGGTTGTCGACTTCCTGCAGATAGGTGTCGGTGATCGGCTTCTTGCCCATCACTTCGTCACGCGGGGTGCTGAGCGTCGACAGGAAGCCGATGCCCTCGCCCGGGCCCTTCACGTAGTCGTAGCCCCACTTCCACTGGTAGCCGGTGACCTTGATCGTGAGATCGGCGTTCGTCGTGTCCTTCATCGCGACGACGGCCTTCGTCGCCGGCAGCGCCATCAGCACGACGATGACGAACGGCACGATCGTCCAGATGATCTCGACGGTCGTGCTTTCATGGAAATTGGCGGCCTTGTGGCCCTTGGATTTGCGGTGCGCGAAGATCGAATAGAACATCACGCCGAACACGCCGACGAAGATCACCGTACACAGGATGAGCATCATCGTGTGGAGATCGTAGAGCTCCTCGGCGATCTTCGTGACAGGCGGCTGAAAGTTGATCTCGTTGACGCGGGGGCCGCCCGGGCTATCACCGACCGCCAGGGCGGCACCGGCAAAGAGCAATCCGCTGCATGCCAGCACGCCCGTGAGGGCTCGCTTGATTGTTTTCATAGCATCCTTACCCAAAATTTCCATTCAAACCCTCCCCCGTCGCAAGCCGCCGGCCCTATCCGCCGGTGCCCGCGCCTCGTCAGCCGCAGCGCCTGAGCGACACGCGCAGTTCGTCGGCGAACTGCGCACGCTTGTGCTGCGCGAGATGCTGCCCGATTACGACGGTCTGCCCGCGCGATACCAGTCGAATCGGATCGCGTGGCGTCGCACCCGGCTCGACCCGCACCCAGCGCGGGTTGAATTCGATCTGCGTGAGCCGCTCCGCATCCATCCGCTCGATCACGAGCCGGTGCGGATACAGCCTGATGCGCTCGTAATCGACCGCATGGCGAGCATAGATCGCAAATGCGACACCCACAGCCAGCAACTCGATTCCGGTGAAGGGCATGACGAGCCAAGCCCCCCGCCACATCAGCAATGTCGCGATCACCAGCGAGAAGCCCGCGAGCGACGCGTAAAACAGCACGAACTGGCGCGGCGACGCCGAACAGTTGCGTTTCATGAGCCAGTCTTCGAGGACCGGCTCGCCGTTCGTCGTCTCCGCCAAAACCCTCGCTGCTTCCATCGCCGCCTCACGCGAATGGCATGCGATGCATGCCTGCATCGGACTCGTCGGCCCGTATTGCGGGGACCCCGGGACGACAAGCTGACGCATTATAGGCGGGTTCAATGGCATCCACAAGCAAGCGACTATCGGCCCGCGAGCCAAGCGCGACAAGCTTTTCGGCCATTTCAGGCGCCAATTCGACCCCGCTTTGCGCCGCTAATTTCAGACATAACAAAACCCCTCTTTACCGCTTTACCGATTCTTCGGACGCCCCTTTCCGATGTCCTCGATGCGCACGATCCCGTGCCCTTCGGCGGTCGTGCGCGGCACGGCCTTCCATGCGTGGCCGTAGATCACTTCGAACGTCAGCGGAATCGTGCCGTCCGCGCGCCGGCGGGCCTCCAGCGCGTCGCCAAGCGCGGCGCGAAAGCGCCGCGTCGCGCGCTGCGGCGCCTCGCGGTCGAACGGATAGGCGCCCCAGCGGCGCACGTCGGCCAGCAGGGAGTCGGGGGATTTGTAGGTGACGGTCAGCACTTCCTGATCCATCACGGGAATCTCGAAGCCGCTCTCGACGAGCATGTCGCCGAGATCGTGCATGTCGACGAAATCGATCACGCGCGCGGCGGGCGGCGCCATGCCGAGTGCCGCTTCGGCGTCCGCGCAGGCCGCGCGCAATTCGCGCAGCGTATCGGGGCCGAGCGTGCTGAACATCAGCAGCCCGTTCACGCGCAGCACGCGCTGCCATTCGGGCAGCACCGCGTCCGGGCGCGAATGCCAGTGGAGGGCGAGATTCGACCAGATCAGGTCGAACGCGCCGCCGGGGAACGGCAGCGCGGCGAAATCGGCCTGCGCGACGCGCGGGCCGCGCTGGCCCAGTGCGCGGCCGAGCGAGGCCGGCAGCCAGCGGCGCCAGCTCGCCTGCTCGACCTCGCGCTGACCGGCTCGCGCGAGCATCGCACCGGACAGGTCGACGCCGAATACGGGCGCCTCCGGAAAGCGCGCGCGCAGCGCCGGCAGGTCGTCGCCGGGGCCGCAGCCCGCGTCCAGCACGGCTGCGGGGCTCACCTTGATGTATTCGAGGCGCTCATTCATCCGCTGCGCGATCTCGCGCGGCAGGAACGCGACCGCATCGAACGTGGCGGCACGGCGGTCGAAGATCCGCCGCAGGCGCCTTGCGTCATTGGCCGGACGGCCGGTTGAAGTCGAAGCTGGGGACATGTCGGGCACACTGGCGAAGAGCCCGAAGTATACTCGCTCGCCCCGCAGGCTTCATTGAGGCGGGGTGTCAGGAGTGTTGCGATGATCCGCAGTTCCGCCCGACGCACGATGCGCGTCGCTTTGTCGCAGGTTCGCGCGCTGGCAGCGCGCGTCGCCGCGGTCGCGCTGCCGAATCGCTGCGCACTGTGCGGCAATTTGTCACACACCATGATTTGCGGCGCTTGCGACGCCGCGTACTGGAACGAAGCGCGGCTGCGCTGCGACGTCTGCGCGCTGCCGCTGGGCATCGGGCCACCGCGTTCGCACTCGCCCCGCGGCGCTCGCGCCGGCGCCGGCCGTGCGGCCGCGTATCGGTGCGACGCTTGCCGTGCGGCGCTGCCGCCGTTCGATGCAACGCTCGCGCTGGCGGATTACCGCGCGCCGCTCGACGGGCTCGCGCGCGGCCTGAAGTTCCACCGGCAACTCGCGCTCGGCACCGAATTCGCGGCGCGGCTCGCACGGTTGATCGACGATACGCCCGGCGCCGGCGGCTTCGACCTGGTCGCGCCGGTGCCGCTGTCGCACCGGCGGCTCGTCGCGCGCGGCTACAACCAGGCGTGGGCGATCGCGCGTCCGCTCGCGCGGCGGCTCGGCGTACCCGCCGATGCGGCGCTGCTCGCGCGGGTCGCCGACACCGCGCCGCAGTCGCGGCTCGACCGGCACGCACGGCGCGACAACGTGATGGCGGCATTCGCGGTGGCGGGTGGCGTCACCGGCCGCCACGTCGCGCTCGTCGACGACGTGATGACGTCCGGCGCGACGCTCGCGGCCGCCGCGCATGCGCTGAAGGCGGCGGGCGCCGCGCGCGTGACGAATCTGGTTGCGCTGCGCACCGCCAGGGATTAATTAGATAGAGAGGCCAGCCGCCCGGACACGGCGGCGGCCGCCACGAACCGGCCGGCCGGGAGCACGCGCGTTGCGCCGCCCCGGCCGGCCCAGCCAGACCGAAACATGTTCAACGTCGTCCTCGTCGCCCCCGAAATTCCGCCGAACACCGGCAACGTGATCCGCCTGTGCGCCAACACGGGCGCGCGCCTGCATCTGATCGAACCGCTCGGCTTCCCGCTCGACGACGCGCGGATGCGCCGCGCGGGCCTCGACTATCACGAGTATGCGCAGATGCGCGTGCACCGCGACTGGGATGCATTCGTCGCGGCGGAAACGCCCGATCCCGCGCGGATGTTCGCGTTCACCACGCGCGGCTCGGGCCGCTTCCACGATCATGCATTCCTGCCCGGCGACTGGTTCGTGTTCGGCTCGGAAACGCGCGGCCTGCCCGCCGAGCTGCTCGAGCGCTTCCCGAACGAACAGCGCGTGCGCCTGCCGATGCGGCCGGACAACCGCAGCCTGAACCTGTCGAACACGGTCGCGGTGGTCGTGTTCGAGGCGTGGCGCCAGGCCGGCTTCGAAGGCGGCGCATGACGCTTGCGCGGCGCATCCCGCGCCGCGGGACGCGTCACGCCCGCGCGAGCCGCGCGCGATACAGGTCGTAGATGTCGGGGGAAAAGCACGCGAACACCACGCGTGCGAGGTTCGGCGCCTGCGGCAGCATTTCGGCGACGGTACCGACCGCGATCTCGACGGCTTCTTCAGCCGGATAGCGATAGATGCCGCAACTGATTGCCGGGAACGCAATCGACGTTGCCGCGACCTCCTCGGCCAGCTCGATCGCGCGCCGGTAGCACGATGCGAGCAGGTCGGCCTCGCCGCTCCCGCCGCCGTGCCACACGGGCCCAACCGCATGGATCACGTAGCGCGCCGGCAGCCCGTGGCCGCGCGTGAGCTTGGCATCGCCCGTCTCGCAGCCGCCGAGCGTGCGGCATTCGGCGAGCAGGCCGGGGCCGGCCGCGCGGTGGATCGCGCCGTCGACGCCGCCCCCGCCGAGCAGCGAGCCGTTCGCGGCGTTGACGATCGCGTCGACATCGAGCGTCGTGATGTCGACGACCTGCGCATCGAGCGTGGTGGAATGGATCTGCAGCATGACAACCTCCCGGAACGCCGGAGACTGTTCAAGCGTAGCGCGCTTTGACGCCGCGCGCCCGAAGCGAACGCGGCGCCGGATGGCGCCGGGCCGCCCTACTCGGCGCGCGCGTCGCGCCGCAGCAGGCCGCTGACGGCGTCGCGCGGCGCGATGCCGTCGAACAGCACGCCGCACACGGCTTCGGTGATCGGCATTTCGATCGACTGCGCACGCGCGATGGCCAGCACGGCCTGCGCGCAGCGCACGCCTTCGGCCACGTGGCCGAGCGCGCCGAGGATATCGTTCAGCGTGCGGCCGGCCGCCAGCTGCAGGCCAACCGTGCGGTTGCGCGACAGGTCGCCCGTTGCGGTGAGGATCAGGTCACCGAGGCCCGTGAGGCCCGTGAAGGTTTCCGCCCGGCCGCCGAGCGCCACGCCGAGGCGCGACATTTCGGCGAGGCCACGCGTAATCAGCGCGGCGCGCGCGTTCAGCCCGAGACCGAGGCCGTCGGCGATGCCGGTCGCGATCGCGAGCACGTTCTTCACCGCGCCGCCCACCTCGACGCCGACCACGTCGTCGCCCGTATAGATCCGCATCGCGCCGTGATGAAACGCGGCGAGCGTGCGCTCGCGGCATTCGGCGGACGTGCTCGCCACCGTCAGCGCGACGGGCAGCGACTGTCCGACCTCGCGTGCGAAGCTCGGCCCCGACAGCACGCCGTTGCTGTGCTGTTCGGGCAGTTCGGCCGCGATCACCTGATGCGGCAGCAGGTGCGTATCGGCCTCGAAGCCCTTGCAGACCCAGACGACGTGCGCAGGCACGCAGCCTGCGTCGCGCATCGCGTGACACAGCGTGCGCAGCCCGGCCACGGGCGCGGCGATCACGCACAGTGCGTCGTCCGCGGCGCCATGCGCGAGCGCGGCGCCGAGATCGGCGTCGTAGCGCAATGCGTCAGGCAGCGCGATACCGTCCAGATAGCGGGAATTTTCGTGCCGGGCCTGCAGCCCGGCGATGAGCGCGGCATCGCGCGCCCACAGAAGCGTATCGTGCCGCGCGGCCAGATGGCCCGCGAGCGCGGTGCCCCAGGCACCGGCGCCGAGAACGGCTACTTTCATACCCAGCACCGGTCCTCCGAGTGAAACGTCAGTTCAGCGTCGTGCCGTTCGGTGCGCCTGCTGCGGCACCGGCCTGCTGCTGAAGCTGCGCGAGGCGCTGCTCGTACAGCGCCTGGAAGTTGATTTCCGCCAGGTGGATCGGCGGGAAGCCCGCACGCGTGATCGCGTCGGCGATGTTCGAACGCAGGTACGGGAACAGGATCGTCGGGCAAGCGATGCCGACGAGCGGGTCGAGCTGTTCGTCCGGAATGTTGCGGATGTCGAAAATGCCGGCCTGCTTCGCTTCGATCAGGAACGCGACCTTGTCCTTCACCTTCGCGGTGACGGTGCCCGACACGACGACTTCGAACACGCTTTCCGCGAGGCGGTCGGCCTTGACGTCGACTTCGACTTCAACCGACGGCATGTCCTGCTCGAGGAAGATCGCCGGCGAATTCGGCTGCTCGAGCGACATATCCTTCAGGTAGACGCGCTGGATGTTGAAGAACGGTTGGTTTTCGACGTCGGACATGGTGTTTCCCTAAAAGTGGTGACGGGGCGGCCCGGCTTCTCGCCGGCCGCCACGGATTTATCCTGCGCGCCCAAGCCGCGGCGCGGCCGGCGGCCATTCTGCCCTATTCAGGCCGCTTGCAGAAGCGATACGAGCCCGCCTTCGCGGTCGAGCTTCGACAGATCGTCGTAACCGCCAACATGCGTGTCGCCAATATAGATCTGCGGCACCGTGCGGCGCCCCGTGCGCGTCATCATTTCGTCGCGGCGGGCCGGATCGCGGTCGATCAGCACCTTCTCGATCTGCTCGACACCGCGCAGCTTCAGCAGGCGCTCGGCCTGGATGCAATACGGACACACCTGCGTGCTGTACATCAAAACCTTGTTCACTTCGCCACTCCTTGTTTGACGACCGGCATCCCGGCCTGCTGCCAGGCGGCCACGCCGCCCTCGAGCACGTGCACCTCGGCGTAGCCCGCCGCCTCGACCTCGCGAGCCGCCTTTTGCGACTGCTGGCCGTTCTGGCAGACGAGCAGCACCGGCGTGCTCTTGTTCTTCGCGACCTGCGCGATCTTCGCGCCGATCTCGCCCGCCGCGACCTGACGCGCCGACGGCAGGTGGCCAGCAGCGAAATCGGACGCGGCGCGCACGTCGATCACGACCGCGTTGCGGCGGTTGATAAGTTGCGTCGCCTCTGCGGCGGACAGGCCGCCACGGCCGCGGCGCAGTGCGGGCCAGGCCAGCAGGCCGCCGGATACCACCAGGATCGCGATAAGGGCCAGGTTGGTGTAATCGGTAAAGAACGTCACGGAATTCCGCCGGAAAAAGAGAAATCGGATGAGGACAATCCCGCCATTATAAAATAACCGTCTTGCGCGATGGCGGGCCCGGGTCGGGTCCTGCTCGACGCGCCACAGCTTCCTTCACTACCGACCGCAAGATCCATGTACAAACTCGTTCTCATCCGCCACGGCGAATCGACGTGGAACAAGGAAAACCGCTTCACCGGCTGGGTCGACGTCGACCTGACCGAACAGGGTCGCAATGAGGCCTACCAGGCCGGCGAATTGCTCAAGGAGGCCGGCTA
The DNA here is from genome assembly GCF_902499335.1 of Burkholderia lata. Classification (GTDB taxonomy): domain Bacteria; phylum Pseudomonadota; class Gammaproteobacteria; order Burkholderiales; family Burkholderiaceae; genus Burkholderia; species Burkholderia lata_B. The sequence continues at coordinate 273,273 of NZ_CABVQK010000013.1, forward strand.
CACGTTCGACATCGCGTACACGTCGGTGCTCAAGCGCGCGATCCGCACGCTGTGGCACGTGCAGGACAAGATGGACCTCATGTACCTGCCGGTCGTCCACTCGTGGCGCCTGAACGAGCGCCACTACGGCGCGCTGTCGGGCCTGAACAAGGCCGAAACGGCCGCGAAGTTCGGCGACGACCAGGTGCTCGTGTGGCGCCGCAGCTACGACACGCCGCCGCCCGCGCTCGAGCCGACCGACGAACGCGCACCGTTCAACGACCCGCGCTATGCGAAGGTGCCGCGCGAGCAGCTGCCGCTCACCGAGTGCCTGAAGGACACGGTCGCGCGCGTGCTGCCGCTGTGGAACGAATCGATCGCCCCGGCGGTCCGCGCGGGCAAGCAGGTACTGATCGCCGCGCACGGCAACTCGCTGCGCGCGCTGATCAAGTACCTCGACGGCATCTCGGACAGCGACATCGTCGGCCTGAACATCCCGAACGGCGTGCCGCTCGTGTATGAACTCGACGAGAACCTGAAGCCGATCAAGCACTATTACCTCGGCGACCAGGACGCGATCGCACAGGCGCAAGCCGCCGTCGCGAAGCAGGGCAAGGCGGGCTGATGCCCGTCGGCCGGGCAAGCCGCGTCCAGCGCGGCATGCCCGGCCGGGGCCCTTGCCCCTCACCCCGCTCGCTGCGCGAACCTTCGCGCCCCCGGCGTGGTCGAATCCGCTTTCGAACCCGCAGCGCGGGCGGCGGTGCCCCGCCGGGCCGGCTCCGGGCTCTTTTCGACGCATTTCGCGCCGTTCCACTGAGTCATCGGACGAACAGTTATACTTGTCCGCTACATCCCCGCTACCGCCACGCGCTTCCCGACCGCACCAGATCTCTATGCGAATGAAATTGAAGAACATCGGCCTGATTGCCGCGGGCCTCGCCACGGGCGTGTTCGCCACGCTGCAGGTTTCCGCATCGGCCGAGCAGACCGCCACGGCGCCGCTTCCCCTCGACCAGCTCCGCCTGTTCGCGGAAGTCTTCGGACAGATCAAACGCGAGTACGTCGAACCGGTCGACGACAAGAAGCTGCTGACGGCCGCGATCAAGGGCATGGTGTCGAGCCTCGACCCGCACTCGTCGTTCCTCGACAAGACCGACTATGACGAGCTGCAGGAGCAGACGAAGGGCCGCTTCGCGGGTCTCGGCATCGAGATCTCGCAGGAAGACGGCCTCGTCAAGGTGATCTCGCCGATCGAGGATACGCCCGCGTTCCGCGCCGGCATCCGTCCGGGCGACCTGATCACCCGCATCAACGACAAGCCGGTGCGCGGCATGACGCTCGACAAGGCCGTCAAGCAGATGCGCGGCGAGCCGGGCACCAAGGTCACGCTGACGATCTTCCGCAAGAGCGACGACCGCACGTTCCCGGTCACGGTCACGCGCGCGATCATCAAGGTCCAGAGCGTGAAGATGAAGATCCTCGATCCGGGCTATGCATACGTCCGCATCACGAGCTTCCAGGAGCGCACGACGCCCGATCTCGCCCAGAAGCTGCAGGACATCGCGCGCCAGCAGCCGAACCTGAAGGGCCTCGTCCTCGACCTGCGCAACAACGGCGGCGGCCTGCTGCAGAGCGCGGTCGGCGTGGCCGGCGCGTTCCTGCCGCCCGACTCGGTCGTCGTGTCGACCAACGGCCAGATCGCCGATTCGAAGCAGGTCTACCGCGATACGTACGACAACTATCGCCTGCCGTCCTTCGATGGCGATCCGCTGAAGAACCTGCCGCCGGTCTTCAAGACCGTGCCGATGATCGTGCTGACGAACGCCTATTCGGCGTCCGCGTCGGAAATCGTCGCCGGTGCGCTGCAGGATTCGAAGCGCGCGCAGATCATGGGCAAGACGACGTTCGGCAAGGGTTCGGTGCAGACGGTCCGCCCGATGACGGCCGACACCGCGCTGCGCCTGACCACCGCGTACTACTACACGCCGAGCGGCCGTTCGATCCAGAACAAGGGCATCACGCCGGACGTGCCGGTCGATCAGTACGCGGACGGCGATCCGGACGACGTGCTCGTGACACGCGAGGTCGACTACACGAACCACCTCGCGAACACGCAGGATCCGAACGAGAAGAAGGAACAGGAAGACCGCGAGCAGCGCCGGATGGATCAGTTGCGCGTTCTTGAAGAGCAGAACGACAAGAAGACGCCGGAGCAGCGCCAGAAGGATCGCGATCGCAAGCCGATCGAGTTCGGCAGCGCCGACGACTTCATGATGCAGCAGGCGCTCAACAAGCTCGAAGGCAAGCCGGTCCAGGAATCGAAGTCGCTGCTCGCCGAGAGCACGAAGAGCCCGGCCGGCAAGGCCACGGCGAGCTCGAAGGGATCGGGCGCGAACGCGAAGCCGGTGTCCGCACCGAAGCCCGCGTCGGCGCCGAAGTAAGCGCCGGCCGGCATCCGACGGGCCATCGCGGGAAGACCGCGATGGCCCGTTTTTCATGCGCGCCTAAAATAACGACACGACCGCCCGCCTCGTCCACGACTCCCCATGAACGACGATCAACTCCTGCGCTACTCCCGTCACATCCTCGTCGACGAAATCGGCATCGAGGCGCAGCAGCGCTTTCTCGATGCGCATGCGATCGTCGTCGGCGCGGGTGGTCTCGGCTCGCCCGCCGCAATGTACCTCGCGGCATCGGGCGTCGGCACGATCACGCTCGTCGACGCCGATACGGTCGATCTCACGAACCTGCAGCGGCAGATCCTGCACGTGACGGCATCGGTCGGCCGCCACAAGGTCGAATCGGGGCGCGACGCGCTCGCTCAGCTGAACCCCGAGGTGAAGGTGCACGCGGTCGCGGAGCGCGTCGACGACGCGTGGCTCGACGCGCACGTGCCGCACGCGACCGTCGTGCTCGACTGCACCGACAACTTCGCGACGCGGCACGCGATCAACCGCGCGTGCGTCGCGCACGGCGTGCCGCTCGTGTCGGGCGCCGCGCTGCGCTTCGACGGCCAGATCAGCACGTTCGATTTCCGCGACCCGGCCGCGCCCTGCTATGCGTGCGTGTTTCCGGAAGACCAGCCGTTCGAGGAAGTCGCGTGCGCGACGATGGGCGTGTTCGCGCCGACGGTCGGGATCATCGGCGCGATGCAGGCCGCCGAGGCGCTGCGCGTGATCGGCGAAATCGGCAAGACGCTCAACGGGCGGCTGATGATGCTCGATTCGCTGCGGATGGAATGGACGACGATGAAAATCGCGCGCCAGGCCGACTGCCCCGTGTGCGGGGGCCGGCACTGACGCGCGACGGGCATGCGCCGGGCGGCGCATGCGTGGTGACACTTCGCTACGGTTTTAGCGGCCCCGTGGGCGCCTACGCGGCCGCATCCGCGCGCGGCTCCGCGACCGACAGGCGCTGCAACGCGGCCTGCACTTCCTCCGGCTCGAACGCGGCGAGCACGTCGGCCGTCGGCTTTTCGAGCGCCTTCAGGTGCGCGCGCAGGATCTCCTGCTTCACGACGAGCAGCTGGCTCGGGTGCATCGAGAACTCGGTGAGCCCCATCCCGAGCAGCAGGCGCGTGAGCGCCGGATCGCCGGCCATCTCCCCGCACACCGACACGGACACGCCCGCGCGCTTCGCTTCGCGCAACGTATAGGCGATCAGGTGCAGCACGGCCGGATGCAGCGGGTCGTACAGGTGCGCGACCGCGTTGTCGGCGCGGTCGATCGCGAGCGTGTACTGGATCAGGTCGTTCGTGCCGATCGACAGGAAATCGAACCGCTTCAGGAACAGCGGCAGCGCGATCGCCGCGGCCGGAATCTCGATCATCGCGCCGATGCGCACGTTCGGGTCGTACGCGAGCCCCGCGTCGTCGAGCTGACGCTTGGCCTCGCGGATCAGGTCGAGCGTCTGGTCGATCTCCTGCGCGTGCGCGAGCATCGGGATCAGGATCTTCACCTGGCCGAACGCGGACGCGCGCAGGATCGCGCGCAACTGCGTGAGGAACATCTGCGGCTCGGACAGGCTCCAGCGGATCGCTCGCAGGCCGAGCGCGGGGTTCGGCGCCGTCTCGTAGCCTTCGTCGAGCGCCTCGAGCGGCTTGTCCGCGCCGACGTCGATCGTGCGGATCGTCACCGGCATGCCCTTCATCCACTCGACGGCCCGCTTGTACGCGGCGAACTGCTCCTCCTCCTCCGGCATTTCCTTCTGATGCATGAACAGGAACTCGGAACGGAACAGCCCGACGCCGACCGCGCCGGCATCGACGGCCGCCTTCGCGTCGTCGGGCAGCTCGATGTTCGCGTACAGCTCGATCTTCGTGCCGCACAACGTTTGCGTCGGCGAGAACTTCAAACGCTGCAGCTTGCGTTGCTCCAGCAGCTTCTCGGACTGCCGGTACGAATATTCCTCGAGGACGATCGGCGCCGGATCGACGATCACGATGCCCTGGTCGCCGTCGACGATGATCAGGTCGTCCTGGCGGATCAAGGCGCTCGCGTGCTGCACGCCGACCGCGGCCGGAATGCCGAGGCTGCGCGCGACGATCGCCGTATGCGACGTACGCCCGCCGAGGTCGGTGACGAACGCCTGGAACGACTGCGACTTGAACTGCATCATGTCGGCCGGCGCGATGTCGTGCGCGACGACGATCATCTCGTTCGTGCCGTTCTTGGCCGCGCGGTCAAGTGCCTGCGACGCGGACGGCGCGCCGGCGAGCGCCTTCAGCACGCGCTCGACCACCTGCTCGATGTCGGCCTTGCGCTCGCGCAGGTATTCGTCCTCGATGTCGTCGAAGTGGCGCGTGAGCAGCTCGAGCTGCTCGGTCAGCGCCCACTCGACGTTGTAGCGGCGCGTGCGGATCAGGTCGATGGTTTCCTGCACGAGCATCTCGTCGCTCAGGATCATCGCGTGCACGTCGATGAATGCGCCGACTTCGCTCGGCGTGTCGTCGGTCAGGTCGGCGCGCAGCGCTTCGAGTTCGTGATGCACGACCTCGAGCGCCGTGCGGAAGCGCTCGACCTCCGCATCGATCTGGTTGGCCTCGACCAGGTAATGGGCGACGTCGAGCGCCGCCGGCGCGATCAGATACGCTCGCCCGATCGCGATACCACGTGAGACGGGAATGCCATGCAGCGTGAAGGACACGCGCACCTCCTCTTCTATACAAGTAAAGCCGCGGCACACTGCTGCGATGCGCTTATGACCCCGGTTAGCGATTATAAATTCCGCGACTCCCCGCTGACTGCATGCACCGCAGCATTGCGCATTCCGCATCAATGCTTCCGGCGAAAAAAATGCCGCGGGATCCGCGGCATTCTGACTGGAAACGGCAACGATCCCGCGCGGGGATCACTGGCCTTCGCCGAACTTGTCCGCGATCAGCTTCAGCAGCGCGTCCATCGCTTCCCGCTCGTCCGACCCTTCGGTCTCGATCGTCACGGTGCTGCCGATGCCCGCCGCCAGCATCATCACGCCCATGATGCTCTTTGCATTGATCTTGCGCCCGTTGCGCGTCATCCAGACTTCCGACTGGAAGTTGCCGGCCAGTTGCGTAAGCTTGGCCGATGCGCGCGCATGGAGCCCCAATTTGTTGACGATGGTGGTTTCTTGTTGAAGCATGATTCTCGGTCGGGTCGGTCGGGGCCGCCGGCGGCGCGCGTCGGCGGTGCTGTCTAAAACGGAAAACGGGAAATCAGTGCGATTCGGTGCGCGGTTGCGGTTCGGGCGGAATCGGCGCGCACTGGCCGCAGCCGGTTTCCGTCGGCGGCGGCGGCGTGCCGGACGACACCTCGTGGACGCCCTTCGCGCCGCCGGACAGCGCCTTGTCGACCAGCTTGTCGAGCGGCACGGTGCGGTAGCAGACGGCCCGCACGAGCATCGGCAGGTTCACGCCCGCCAGCACGCGCACGTTGTCGATCTTGGCAAGCTGGCCGGCGATGTTCGCGGGCGTCGCGCCGTACATGTCGGTCAGCACGACCACGCCGTTCTCTTCCTTGAGCCGCGCGAGTTCCGCGTGCGCGAACGCCATCACCTGGGTCGGATCGCTGTCCGCCGTCACGTCGATACAGCCGATGCGGGCGGGCACGCCGCCATAGATGTGTGCGATGCAGTCCCGCAGCGCGGTGGCGAGCGGGGCGTGCGCGATGATCAGGATCCCGGCCATGTCAGATCGCTCCCGGCCGCCCCTGGCGGGCCGACACCCCGCGGCGGGGCAATGAGCGTAGCGAGTGAGGGAAACGTTCCATGTTCAGCCTTGCAACAGTTTCGGCCCGACCGCCGGGCCTTCGGTGCGCGAGCGCGGCACCGGGCAAGCGGGCATTGTAGCAGGCCGGTCGAACTGCTCCGGCGACGGGGGACCTGCGCGGCCGCCGCCGGGGTTACGCGGGAGACGGCCTACGCGGCCGCACGCTCCAGCGCGTCGATGAACATCGCGGCGACGTCGAAGCCCGTCTGCTCCATGATCTCGCGGAAGCACGTCGGGCTCGTGACGTTCACCTCGGTCAGCCAGTCGCCGATCGCATCGAGGCCGACCAGCAGCAGCCCGCGCGCCGCGAGCACGGGCCCAAGCGTTTCGGCGATCTCGCGATCGCGCGCGGTCAGCGGCTGCGCAACGCCGAGCCCGCCCGCCGCGAGATTGCCGCGCACCTCGCTGCCCTGCGGAATCCGGGCGAGCGAAAACGGCACCGGCTCGCCGCCGATCAGCAGGATGCGCTTGTCGCCGGCCTTGATCTCGGGGATGAATTTCTGCGCCATCACCGAACGCGTGCCGTCGTGGCTCAGCATCTCGATGATCGAACCGAGGTTCATGCCGTCCGGCTTCACGCGGAACACGCCCATCCCGCCCATCCCGTCGAGCGGTTTCAGGATCACGTCGCCGTGCTCGGCGTGGAACGCGCGCAGCCGTTTCGCGTCGCGCGTGACGAGCGTCGGCGCGACGAACTGCGGAAACTCGCCGATCGCGAGCTTTTCCGAATGGTCGCGGATCGACTGCGCCTTGTTGAACACGCGCGCGCCGGCGCGCTCGGCCAGCTCCAGCAGCCAGGTCGACGTCACATACTCCATGTCGAACGGCGGATCCTTGCGCATCAGCACCGCGCCGAACGATTCGAGGCGGCGCGCGTCGACCGGCCCGGCCTCGTACCACGTCTCGCGATGCAGGTCGTCCGGGTCGCCGACGAACGTGATGCGCCGCACGTCGGCTTCGACGGCCGACCCCGTCCATGCGAGGTGGTTCGGCTCGCACGCGTACACCGCATGCCCGCGCCGCGCCGCCTCGGCCATCATCGCGTAGGTCGAATCCTTGTAGATCTTGAAGCGCTCGAGCGGGTCGGCGATAAAGAGAATGTCCATGAGGTCCTGTACGTAGCGAAGGTCCGTTACACCTGGATGGCTTCGGGATCGGTCTTTTCCAGTTCGATCGACGACGCGATCAGCGACAGCCGCGCGACGACGCCGTACATGTAGAAACGGTTCGGCGGCGCGGCACCCGGCTTGGCGCCCGCATCCGGCAGCGCGGTGTGCTCGAAGCCGAGCGGCACGTAGTGCATGCCGGGCGCGTTCAGGTTCTGGTCGCGCTCGCGGCCGGCGTGCGTGCGGTAGAAGCCGCCGACCACGTAGCGGTCGATCATGTACACGACGGGCTCCGCGACTTCGTCGCCGACGCGCTCGAACGTATACACGCCTTCCTGCACGATCACGTCGCGCACCGCGAGGCCGGCCTTCGACTCGGCCATCTGCGCGCGCTCGGCCTTCGACATGCGGCCGATCTCGGCCGCGTCGTGCACGGTCATCACGCCGCGCCCCGCCGTGCCCGCGTCGGCCTTCACGACGACGTACGGCTTCTCGCTGATTCCGTATTCGCGGTACTTGCGCGCGATCTTCTTCAGCACGCCGTCGATCGCATCGGCGAGCGCCTGCTCGCCTTCATGCGCCTGCCAGTCGACCCCTTCCACGTGCGCGAAATACGGATTCACCATCCACGGATCGACGCCGACCATCTTCGCGAACTTCTTCGCGACGTCGTCGTAGCACGAGAAGTGCGTCGACTTGCGGCGCACGGCCCAGCCCGCGTGCAGCGGCGGCAGCAGGTACTGCTCGTGCAGGTTTTCCAGCACGGCCGGAATGCCGGCCGACAGGTCGTTGTTCAGCAGGATCGAGCACGGATCGAAATTCTTCAGGCCGAGGCGGCGCTGCGAACGCTCGAGCGGTTCGAGCACGATCTTCTGGCCGTCGGCCAGCGTGATCGGCGTCATGTCGGTGATGCTCGGGTCGAGCGAGCCGAAGCGCACGTGCAGGCCGGCCTGGCGCATGATCGTCGCGAGGCGTGCGACGTTTTCGAGGTAGAACGCGTTGCGGGTCGGCAGCTCGGGAATCACGAGCAGGTTCTTCGCATCCGGGCAGATCTTCTCGATCGCGGCCATCGCGGCCTGGACGGCGAGCGGCAGCACTTCGGACGGCAGATTGTTGAACGCGCCGGGGAACAGGTTCGCGTCGACGGGTGCCAGCTTGAAGCCGGCGTTGCGCAGGTCCACCGAACAATAGAACGGCGGGGTATGTTCCTGCCATTCGAGCCTGAACCAGCGTTCGATCGCAGGCGTCGCGTCGAGGATCTTCTGCTCGAGTTCGAGCAGCGGACCGTTCAACGCGGTAACGAGGTGGGGAACCATGAATCACTCGCGAGCGGGAGAATGAAGATTGTAGAGCAATTGCCCTGCCCATTTGGGGATTGTTCCCGGCTTCGCAAGGGTTTGGAGGAAGTTTTCGGCTATTGACCCGATAGCGCGAAGGGTTATGCGCTACGGCAGTGGGTGACAGGAGAAAAAAAGCCCGCCGGGTGAGGCGGGCCGAAGTCGCTGCGCTCATTCATGGCGGGCGCCGTCGTCGCGGCGGCCCGCCGGTCATTCTTGTGACTTATTCGACATGCTCGCCGTGCAGGACCACGTCGAGGCCTTCGCGCTCTTCTTCTTCCGACACGCGCAGGCCGATCGTCAGGTCGATCAGCTTCAGCAGCACGAAGCTCAGCACGCCGCTGTAGACCAGCGTGATCAGCACGCCCTTGGCCTGCAGCAGCAGGCTGCCGTCGGCGCCGCCGATGTCCTTGACCGCGAACACGCCGGTCAGCAGTGCGCCGAGAATCCCGCCCACGCCGTGGACGCCGAACGCGTCGAGCGAATCGTCGTAGCCGAGCTTCGACTTGAGCCACGTCGCCGACCAGAAGCACACGACGCCGGCCGCGATGCCGATCACGAGTGCACCCGTCACGCCGACGAAGCCGGCCGCCGGCGTGATCGCGACGAGACCCGCGACCGCACCCGACACGATGCCGAGCACCGACGGCTTGCCGTGCGAGAGCCACTCCGCGAACATCCAGCCGAGTGCCGCGCAGGCCGTCGCGACTTGCGTCGTCAGCATCGCGAAGCCGGCACGACCGTCGGCCGCGACTGCGGAACCCGCGTTGAAGCCGAACCAGCCGACCCACAGCATCGAGCCGCCGATCATCGTCAGCACGAGGTTGTGCGGCGCCATCGATTCACGGCCGAAGCCGATGCGCTTGCCGAGCATCAGGCACGACACGAGGCCCGCGATACCGGCGTTGATGTGCACGACGGTGCCGCCCGCGAAGTCGAGCACGCCGTCCGACGACAGCCAGCCGGTCGGCTCCCACACCATGTGCGCGATCGGCACATAGACGATCAGCGACCAGAGCGTCATGAACACGAGCATCGCCGAGAACTTCATCCGGTCGGCAAACGCGCCGCAGATCAGGGCCGGCGTGATGATCGCGAACGTCATCTGGTAGACGAAGTAGACCGATTCCGGAATCGTCGTCGCCAGGTGGCTGACGGTCAGCGTCGTCGCCTTGTCGCCCTTCACGTAGGTCATCCCGTGCAGGAACGCACGCGACAGGCCGCCGATGAAGCCGTTGCCCGGCGTGAACGCGAGGCTGTAGCCGACCACCGTCCACAGCACCGTGATCACCGCGGTGATCGCGAAGCTCTGCATCACGGTCGCGAGCACGTTCTTCTTGCGAACCATGCCGGCGTAGAACAGCGCGAGGCCGGGGATCGTCATGAACAGCACGAGCGCGGTGGACGTCAGCATCCACGCGGTGTCGCCCGCGCTGATCTTCGACGAATCGACCGAGAACGGCTCGGTCGGTGCGGCGGGTGCGGCCGGAGCCGAAGCGGCGGTGGCAGCCGAGGCGGCGGCACCCGACGCGGGTGCGGCGGCAGCGGCCGTGGCGGATGCGTCGGTGGCAGCCGGCGCCGAAGCGGCCGGAGCGGCGGCAGCCGAGGCGTCGGAAGCCGTTGCGGCGGGCGCGGACGCAGCCGCGGCGGACGCCGCGTCGTCGGCGAGCGCGGAGCCGACACCGGCCGCGATCAGCGAGCCGGCCATCAGCAGGGACATCAGAAGTTTGCGCATCTTGGGTTTCCTCTTGTCGCTTGTCTTGTCTGTTCTGTTACAGCGCGTCTGCGCCTGTCTCCCCGGTGCGAATCCGGATCACCTGTTCAATCGCCGTGACGAAGATCTTGCCGTCGCCGATCTTGCCCGTGCGCGCGGCCCGCTCGATCGCCTCAACCGCCTGGTCGACGAGATCGTCGGACACGGCTGCCTCGATCTTCATCTTCGGCAGGAAATCGACCACGTATTCGGCGCCGCGGTACAGCTCGGTGTGCCCCTTCTGGCGCCCGAACCCTTTCACCTCCGTCACCGTGATGCCCGAGACGCCAAGCGCCGACAGCGCCTCGCGCGTCTCATCGAGCTTGAACGGCTTGATGATTGCGGTAATGAGTTTCATGAAGTCCTCTCGCTGGGTTGTCCCGTCGAATTGGTTGGAATGTTGTAACGGACTCTCCTCAGCAACTCGCATGCCATGTTGGTTCGCGCACCGTTTCAAAGGGCTTCATCAAGGGGTCGCATCCCGTGATGTAAGGTGCGGAAGCCCGGCCGAATGGCCAACGTGGCCCGGTTTGCTGGCGCGGCGAAAGGATCGTTGCTAGAGTGCACGCACGTCCCGGATCGCCGGGGCATTCACCCATGCGGGCGCCATGCCCGGAATTCGCGCTCCGGGCGCACCATTTCCGGTCATGCGTGCATCATGGGCACGTACGCAACTGAAGATGCACATTTTTTGTGCAAGGAAGGGGAATCACATGAAGCAACCCAGCGACGTTTTCAACGACCTGCAGTCGCGCGTCAGCGATCTGCTGAAAAACTCGCCGGCCAAGGACGTCGAGCGCAACGTGAAGGCCATGCTGTCGCAAGGCTTCTCGAAACTCGATCTCGTCACGCGCGAGGAATTCGACACGCAGGCACAGGTGCTCGCCCGCACCCGCGTGCGCCTCGAGGAACTCGAGAAACGCGTCGCGGAACTCGAGCAGAAGCTCGCCGCGCCGCAAGCCTGACGCCCTACCCGGCCGCAAGGTCCGGGCGCGGGCCGCCTCGTGCGGTTCGCGCCCGCCGCCCCTGAAGCACTGAAGTCACCGTATCGCTCTTCGTCGTCCGTCGTTCTCCGCAGTACCCCCGCTCTTCGCAGTTCATCGCTCTTCGCAGTAGCCCCGCTCTTCGCTGTCCATCGTTCTTCGCAGTCCGTCGTTCCGCAGTTCCTCGTTCTTTCCCCGCGCCACGCCGGCAAGCGCGCACCGATTCCTCCGATTCCCGCGGCATGCGGCCCCGACCGGCCGTCGTCCGCCCGTCTTGTTTACAGGAGCCTTGCCATGTCGCTCGCCGTGGTGCGCAGTCGCGCGCCCGCCTCCGGCCGTGCGCCGGACGTCACCGTCGAAGTCCATCTCGCCAACGGGTTGCCGTCGTTCTCGATCGTCGGCCTGCCCGATCTCGAAGTCCGCGAAAGCCGCGAGCGCGTCCGGGCCGCGCTGCAGAACTGCGGCTTCGAATTCCCCGTGCGCCGCATCACCGTCAACCTCGCGCCGGCCGACCTGCCGAAGGAGTCGGGGCGGTTCGTTATGGGGCGTAGAACCTGTTAGGTGTTTGATATAGTGGCACCGAGCTTATTGTCGGATATCGCGGAGGCCCTTAGTGCACTTAGTAAAGTCGACCAGCGAATACCAAATCGCCGGGGTTCCGCGACCGTCTTTCCCGATCCTCCTCTGGGAGGACATGACAAGCTGCTGGGAAGCAAACGAATTTCTTCGCTACTACCTCACTCGAGGCGCCATCGGGTCAAAAAACTCATGGGAGCCTACCGGAAGGGCTTTGTACGACTTCTTTAGCTTCCTTGAGGCCCATGATCTCGGCTGGAAGGACGTCAGCCGTAGTGACAAGACAAGCCTTATCGACGGATATCGGATGTACTGCTTCGATGTCGTCGGTCTCGCACGAAACACGGTTCGTCAACGGATTCGCTACATATGCGCGTTCTACGAATTCGCACTGACGGAAGGCTGGATCACGACCCTTCCCTTCAAATATGAGATTCGACAGTACCGCGACGGCACCAAATTCCTGGCTCACGTAGACGCAACGGGCGGGCGGCATCAGGTTCGATCCGTGATGCCTCGAAAGCACAAGGATCTGCCAACGTTCCTCAGCAAAGCCGAGGCCAAGCTTGTGCTCGAAGCCGCAATCAACCGGCATCACCGCGCAATCATTCGATTCGCGCTCGAGTCTGGCCTCCGTCGAGAAGAGCTTGCCAGCTTCCCGCTGGCATATGTCGTTGATCCGGATAAGACTCCATCTCAGACGCGGAACATACGGATAAAGCTGGACCCGAGCGACGGTACTGGCATGAAGACGAAGGGCTCCCGAGCTCGTACCATCATTGTTAAGCGATCGACAATGCGTGATCTGTTTCACTACGCGAAGCGCTGGAGAGGTGAGCGTGCATCCACATCCAATGCGTCGCCCCCCCAGTTGTTCCTCAATCAAGATGGGAATCCTTGGGCGGCGGACGGTAAAGGGATTGAGGCGATGGTTCGACGGGTCGGCGCCACTGTAGGAATCAAGGCGCACCCCCATATGCTGCGGCATACCTACGCAACACACACGTTAGTTGCGTTACAACGCAATCGCGAAGAAAACCGCATCGAACCTATTGTTTTCCTCAAGAATCAGCTCGGGCATGCGTCCATAAGCACGACGATGGTGTATCTCCACATGGTCAATGAGTTGGCTGACGAAGCCACTCTCGCCTATAGCGGCGAAGTTGACGCGTTGACAGAGGAGATTTGATGGGGCGCAAGAAAGTATTTCAGCGAACTGACCTGCCCAACCTCGGGAGCACACCAAATCCTCCGGCAGACCTATTCCATCGGGTGCCAGATATTACTCGCCCAATCAATACGGCTGTCGAATTCGGCCCAAACTTTAAAGGCGGGCGCGCGCGGTTCGACTTTGGCCGATGGTACGGTCACGGCATTGATGCAATCACTTACGCGTGTCAGCGACAAATTGAACGATTTCTTGCGAAGCAAGACGGTGAACTCGCGCTTCTGACATCACATACGTATTGCATGCACATGAAGGACTTCCTCGACTATGTCGTATTGCTTCGTACTGCATTGGATCGTGACCTCACGCTGTCAGACGTCGGTCGTTTGTTGATGTCCGCACAGAACTGACCCACTAGAGCTGAAAATTTTCATCGAATTTTGACCCACGTGATTGAATGCCCT
>NZ_CABVQK010000014.1 GCF_902499335.1 Burkholderia lata
CAAATCGGCAGCATGATTGCCTCGGCCGCTCCACTTAAAAATCTCAGAAAACTGTCCGAACGAGTGAGGCCACCTCTGACTCCCACGCGAAGTGGTACTGGATGCGATGCATTGTGGCGGCTCGCGGCCGTAATAGATGCAGCAAGTGGTAACGCGCGATTACCGGTATCGCGCACATCGAAATGCGCCGTCGCCGTGCTACGATTTTCGGCACACAGGAGACGCCGTCATGCAGCCCGAAACCGCCCGCCGTTTCGATACGGAATTCGCCCCGCGCATCGCGCAGGCAATCGCCGCCTTCTTCGCCGATCACGTGCTGACCGACGTCGTCCCGTACAGCGGCCACGGGCACCCCACACGTGTGCAGATCCGCAGCACGCCGCACGAGCATGTCAGCGGCTTCGAGCATCCGCTGAACCTCGAGCTGACCTGGGACACCGACGAAATCGAGCGGCTGATGGAGCCAGACGGCCCGCAACGCTTCGAGCACTACCTGGCCGCGCTGCCGAAAAAGCTGGGCGCGTGGGAGGGTGCGCGCGACATCGATCTCCTGTCGCGCACGCAGGCCGACCCGCTCGTGCGGCTCGGCGGCCTCGACTTCGAAGGCTGAGTGCCGGCGTCGCGCAATGCGGCCCGGTGATACACTCGACCGGCCCCGCTCCGGTGCAGTCGCGCCGGCCGGGCCGCTCATCGCCGCCTCCACCCTTCCGCATGGTTGCGCACGCAACCGGCAACCGGGCGCGCGGACAACCACGCATCTGCTCCCGCCATGAACGCCGATACCGGCCTGCCGCTTCCCCAACGCTACTGGGCGATCGTCTGCGTCGCACTGGGCATCACGCTCGCCGTGCTCGACGGCGCCATCGCGAACGTCGCGCTGCCGACGATCGCGCGCGACCTGCACGCATCCGACGCCGCGTCGATCTGGATCGTCAACGCGTACCAGCTCGCGGTCACGATCACGCTGCTGCCGCTCGCGTCGCTCGGCGAGCGCATCGGCTATCGCCGCGTCTACATCGCGGGGCTCGCGCTGTTCACGGCGGCGTCGCTCGGCTGCGCGCTCGCCGGCTCGCTGCCGATGCTGGCCGTGATGCGCGTGATCCAGGGCTTCGGCGCGGCCGGCATCATGAGCGTCAACGCGGCGCTGGTGCGGATGATCTACCCGTCGTCGCTGCTCGGGCGCGGGCTGTCGATCAACGCGATGGTGGTGGCGCTGTCGTCGGCGATCGGGCCGACGGTCGCGTCCGCGATCCTGTCGTTCGCATCGTGGCCGTGGCTGTTCGCGGTCAACGTGCCGATCGGCATCGCCGCGGTATTCGGCAGCCTGCGCGCGCTGCCGGCCAACCCGCTGCACGACGCGCCGTACGATTTCGCGAGCGCGCTGATGAACGCGTGCGTGTTCGGGCTGCTGATCACGGCCGTGGACGGGCTCGGCCACGGCGAACGCCATGCGTATGTCGCGGCCGAGCTGGCCGTCGCGTTCGTCGTCGGCTACTTCTTCGTGAAACGCCAGCTGTCGCAGCCGGCGCCGCTGCTGCCGGTCGACCTGATGCGCATCCCGATGTTCGCGCTGTCGGTCTATACGTCGACGGCGTCGTTCACGTCGCAGATGCTCGCGTTCGTCGCGCTGCCGTTCTGGCTGCAGAATTCGCTCGGCTTCTCGCAGGTCGAGACGGGCCTGTACATGACACCGTGGCCGCTCGTGATCGTGTTCGCCGCGCCGCTCGCGGGCGTGCTGTCGGATCGCTATTCGGCCGGCATCCTCGGCGGGATCGGGCTCGCGCTGTTCGCGGCCGGGCTGCTGTCGCTCGCGACGATCGGCGCGCACCCGGGCACCGTCGACATCGTGTGGCGGATGGCGCTGTGCGGCGCGGGCTTCGGGTTGTTCCAGTCGCCGAACAACCGCGCGATGCTGTCGTCGGCGCCGCGCGAACGCAGCGGCGGCGCGGGCGGCATGCTGAGCACCGCGCGGCTGACCGGTCAGACGCTTGGCGCCGCGCTCGTTGCATTGATTTTCGGGCTCGCGCCCGATCGCGGGCCGACGATTGCGCTCTATGTCGCCGCGGCATTCGCGGCGGTGGCCGCGGTCGTCAGCATGCTGCGCATCGCGTCGCCGCGGCCGGACGCGGCGACCTGACACCGCCGCGCGCCGCATACGTGGCAGAGCATCATGCCGCGTCGAGCGCGTCCATCACGAAGCGCACGCGCGCCTTCACACTCTCGCGCGGCAGTTCGATCAGCCGATAGCCATATGACGTGTAGCACTCGACCATCGCGTCGTAGGTGCGCACGGCTTCCGCGAAATCCTGCCGGCGCTCGGTGTCCTGCGCATAGATATCCGGCCACGGCGGCGCGATGAACACGCGCCGGTGATAGCGGAAACGGCGGGCCGCGGCTTCCGCATGCGCGGGTACCGCCAGCCCTGTCAGTTGCAGATAGCCAACCACGTCCGGCACGCCGCGATCGAAGAACACGGGCCCGCGCACGTGGCGCGCCAGATCGTACGAGCGCATCTCCCAGCTCAGCATCAGCTCGGCGAACGCGGCCGGGTCGCGCCAAGGCAACGCCTGACCGTCGATCGCCATCTGGTCGCGGATCACGCCGCGCCCGGCTTCCCGCGAGCGCGAGAAACCGGCGCGCTCGAGCGCGTCAAGCAACGTGCTCTTGCCCGAACCCGGGCCACCGGTCACGACGAAGAAGCGGCCGGTGGCGTCGTCGATCGCGTCGCCCTCGGCGCCTCCCTCCTGCCCGAACTCACGCATGCGCAACCCGCCGGCCCGCGCGCCGCGTGACCGACGCGGCGGCCGCGACACTGCGCAAGTCGGCGACGAACGTATCGCGCCAGACCGACAGGTCGTTCACGCGCAGCCGCGCGAGGTTTTCCTCGTGGCGCGCCTGCCGCTCCGCGAGCGGCATCGACAGCGCGCGCTCGAGCGCTTCGGCCATCTGCGATAGGTCGTACGGATTGACGAGGAGCGCGCCGGTCAGCTCGGCTGCCGCACCGGCGAACTCCGATAGCACGAGCACGCCCGGATCGGCCGGATCCTGCGACGCGACGTACTCCTTCGCGACGAGATTCATCCCGTCGCGCAACGGCGTCACGTAGCCGACCTGCGACATCCGGAAGAACGCCATCAGCAGGTTGCGCTCGTACTTGCGGTTCAGGTACTGGATCGGCGTCCAGTCGAGCTGCGAGAAGCGGCCGTTGATGCGGCCCGCCTCGCCTTCGAGCGTCTCTCGAATGTCCTGATAAGTCTTTACGTCGGAACGTGTCGGTGGCGCGATCTGCAGCAGCGACACGCGCCCCTGCCAGCCCGGCGCGTTCGCGAGCATCCGCTCGAACGACTGGAAGCGCTCGACGAGCCCCTTCGAGTAATCGAGGCGGTCGACGCTCATCACCAGCTTGCGGCCGTCGAGCGCCTCGCGCAGCATCTTCACCGGCTTGCGCGTGCCGTACTGGACGGCCGCCTGCGCGATCGCGTCGGGATGCACGCCGATCGGATAGGCGGCCACCTTCACGACGCGGCCATGCGCATGCAGCATCCCGTCGTCGCTCGCCGCGCCGATCCCGCGCCGCTCGATGTAGTCGGTAAACGCCTGCTTGTCGGCCTCGGTCTGGAAGCCCGCGACGTCGTACGCGCACATGAACTTCACGAGCTCCTCGTGCGGCGGCACGAGACGCAGCATGTCGGGCGACGGAAACGGAATGTGCAGGAAGAAGCCGATCGGATTCTTCACGCCGAGCTCGCGCAGGTAATGCGCGAACGGCAACAGGTGATAGTCGTGCACCCAGATCAGGTCGTCGGGGCGCAGCAAGGCGGCGAGCTGCTTCGCGAGCATCGCGTTCACGCGCAGATAGCCCGCGTACTCCTGGCGGTCGAAGCGCGCGAGATCGCCGCGGTAATGGAACACCGGCCACAGCGTCGCGTTCGAGAAGCCGCGGTAGTACTGGTCGTAGTCGCGCCGGGTCAGCCCGACCGTCGCATAGGTGACGTTGCCGTCCCGCTGGATCGCGGGCTCGGTGTCGGGTGCGCCGACGATCTCGCCGTTCCAGCCGAACCAGACGCCGCCCGTTTCCTTCAGCGCGTCCATCACGCCGACCGCCAGGCCACCCGCGCTCGGGCGCGTGTCCTCGCCGGCGGCGACACGGTTCGATACCACGATCAATCTGCTCATGCGGCTTCCCCTCCTCGATTCGATTGGCTGGCGCGCGGTGCGCGCCAAGGCGGACACGGCTGCCCGACGACGGCCGTGCGGCGCTTCAGACGTGAGCAATGCAGGTGTGAAAGGCAGCGGCGGAATGCGGCGGCAATGGCATCAGGCGTCCTGCTCCTGGCCGAGATCCCGCTGATAGTCGAGCCCTTCCGGGCGGGCGCCGCCCTGGTTGTGATCGCCGTCCGACGGCGTCTCGCCGGGCGTGCCGGCAGGCGGCACCGATGGCGCGTCGGTCTGCGGACGCAGGCGGTCCGTCCCGGCTTCGGACGGCCGGGGCGAAAACCGCTTCGAACGGCGCATGGCTGGGTGTCTCATGTGCGGCGCGGCTCGAGGCCGTCGTAGAAACATTCCATAACTGAAGAGTCTAGGTCGCTTCCTTGCACGCCAGAGTAACAATTACCTTCAATTTGTAACGTTTCGACCCCGCTCTATTCATCTATCCGACAATAGCGCCGCGCGCACGCGCGGCCTGCCGTACGGCGATTTGTCAAAGCTTTGCATTTTTCCTATGACAATTGCGAAACAATGACGCGGCATGAGGGCGCGCATGCGTTGCCGCTCACCCAGACAGGACTTGCACTCAGGGATGAACATTCGTATCGAATCGCCGCGCCGGGCCATGCCGGCGCGCGTCGTGCTGGCCGCGATCGCCACGGCCGCACTGATGTCCGGCTGCAACTCGCTGTACAGCGAGGGCGCGACAGCCGGCGCCGGTATCGCGGGCGCCGCGATCGCCTCTAAGGTCACCAACAACGCCGCCGTCGCGACGGGCATCGGCCTCGGCGCCGTCGCCGGCGCGCGTGCGGGCGTCCAGTACACGCAGCGCGTCGCACACCGTTACACACAGGAACAGATCGCGAAGGCCGCCGGTCCGCTCGACGTGGGCGGCGTCGCGCCGTGGTCGACGCACCACTCGTTCCCGATCGAGGACGACGAGCAGGGCCGCGTGACGGTCAGCCGGATGATCAGCGTCGGTCCGCTCGACTGCAAGGAAATCGTGTTCGCGGTCGACACGCCGGCGAAGGCCGACAAGGCCGCGCAATCGGCGTTCTACGTCGCCACGATCTGCCGCGACGGCCCCGCGTGGAAATGGGCGTCGGCCGAACCGGCGACCGAACGCTGGGGCGCGCTGCAATGAGCGTCGCGCTTCGTATCGCGGCCATCGGCGCGCTGTGCGCGGCGGCGGCCACGCTGTCGGGCTGCGGGTCGGTCGGCGCGGCGAGCGGCGCACTCGCCGGCGCGGCAACGGGCCTCGTCACCGCGAACCCGGCGGTCGGCGTCGGTGTCGGGATTGCGGTGCAGGCCGCGACCGACGAAGCCGTCAACCGCACGATGAAGCAGCTCCATCAGAACCAGCAGGACGCAATCGCGAAGACGGCAGGCAGCCTCGCCGTCGGCGAAGTGAAGCCGTGGAAGGTGAAGAACACGCTGCCGCTCGAAAACGGCGAAGGCGAAGTGCGCGTCACGCGTGCGTATTCGTCAGCGCTCGCGATGTGCAAGGAATTCGCGTTCTCGGTGAAGGACGGCGACAAGGCCGACTGGTATTTCGCGAATGCGTGCCAGCAAGGCACGCGCTGGAAGTGGGCGTCGGCGGAACCGGCGGTCGATCGGTGGGGGAATCTGCAGTAGCGATGCGATACGCCGCGCATCAAGCGCGGTGCCCTTGCCGTTCTGCTCAGCCGTAGCCGGCAGTCATGACTTGGACGCGCTCAGCTGCGTCACGCTGCCCTTGATCCGCGCGGAAGACGCATCCATCGTCCGGGTTGCAGGCCAGGCACTGCTCGGCTGTCAGCCAATCGAGTCACCCGCCGAGAATACGACTTGCCAATCCGGGCACGTCGATCATCGGCACGTGCGTCAGCCGGGCAATCAGATTGATGCGCCTGTCCGTTGATTGAACGCAGCCCGCATGACATCCGGGCCGAGCATTTCCATTCGACTCAGCTCGGCGAGGACCGCCGCAAGTATGCCGTCGACCTCGGGATCCACCGCTCTCATCTGCTTCAGCAATGCAGGCCGGAAAGCTTCGTCTTCACTGATTCCCGATTCGCCCGTCTGGCGCCGCGCGCGATACAGCACGCCAACCCAATAGCGAGTGCGCTCGATTGCGCTCCATCCCGCATAGGTGTTCGGGAACCTCGCTTTTTCGATCGCTTGCCGAACGATTGTCTCGGGTTCCGCCAGAAACCGCATGAAGAACATCTGCTCTCCAACTGCAAGCTTCGACGCCGTCACCGGATCGAATGCGGTATAGGTTTCATAGCGAACGTCGGTAGCGGCCTCGAGTCGATTGCCGACTTGCACCCGGATGCCATCCCGCAGAACTATCCGCCGCTCCAGCGGAAATCGTGCTTCGCGCTCGTTGCGTGACAGCAGACGCCCCAATTGCGGCGAAAACTCGACTTCATGTTGACGACCGATTTGCGCGTCGACGTGCCAAACGATGATCGTTTGGGACTCGGCATTCTCGAGCGCCTTCAGAAAAATTGCCTCGGGAATCAACGCCGTCAACGATGAAGGCAGCGCGGAGTACGACAACTTGTCACGCTTCAACATCACGACGGCCCCCAAGCAATTTGCCCGGATAGTTCCGGGCCGGATACCGCAAACTTCGCACCCGGCGGCAGCGGTTACGCACGCGCGCGAAGCTGCGCCACCCTTTCCTTGATCTTCGCGGACAACGCATCATCCGGGCTGTAGGTCAGGCAGCGCTCCAGATCGGCAATCGCAGCCTTGATATCGCCCAGCGTCTCGTAAGCGCGGGCGCGGTTGAAATAGACGAAAGGCTGATCGGGATTGAGCTTCAGCGCCTTGTCGAAATAATCCAGCGACTTCTGGTAGCCGCCGCCTTCGAGGAAAATCGTCGCGAGCGTGCAATACGCCGACGCGTCCGTGTACCCCAGCTCGATGGCCCGATTCAGATCGTTCAACGCAAGATCCGTCTTCTTGATCATCGCGAAGGTCGTGCCGCGGTCGGCATACGTCGCCGCGTCTTCCGGCGCGATTTTCAGGATGTCGCCGTACAGCCCGAGCGCGTCCTCGATGCGCCCCTGCGACACGAAACCGCGCGCCCGCATGCGAATCGGTGAAAAATCGGGATTCTTGTCGGTCATTCCATTCAGCTCCAAAAACTTCGTTTTTCCAATATTCGCTTCATCGTCCGGAAGCCGCTTCGGCTCAGCGAACCGATTTCTCGATGAGCCCTTTCAGGTAGCTCTCAAGCACACTGAACCGGACAATCGACGCGTTGCGCCTGGTTGGATGCGGACCCGCCGCAGCTTTCACGGCTTCCGGCAGATCATCCCTCAACCACAACTCGGGAATCTGCAACCGCGCGTACGATTCACCGTCAATCTCCTCCAGGACCATGTGGCCGCGCCATGGATATTCGTTGAATACACCGGACACCTGATGTACGAAGAGTAGCGCCCGCTCCCCGATCTGGAGCGGTACGTTCCCCCACGTTGCAGGTCCGCTGTAAAACTCGAACTCCGTGCCGAGACGATCCGGCGTGATGCCCTTTCCGCAAGAATAGATCTGCTCGATTTTTGCGCGAAAAACGTGCGGACTCGGCGAATCGATGACGGACACGATCACCAGGTCGTGCATTCCGACCGCGACGGAATAGAGGTTCTCTGACGCATTCATAAGATTTAATTTCCCGGCATCCAGGGCGTGCCCACTTTCTCGAGCTCCGGCATGTAGTTCTGCAATTTCCCTGTCCCTTCGGGAATGGGAATACCGAGGCGACCTGGAAACGTTGCACAGTTATAGTTGTTTTCGGGCCATTCGCCAGACTTCGGTGGCCATTGATACCGAATGTCATCCATGGGCCCACGCGCGACCAGTTCCTCATGCGCCGCCAGTATCGATTCGTACTGCTCTTGCGTGACCGGAATCTTTTGCTCGTACACCGTCTGTAGCGCACCCCCACCACCACGGGCAGCCATCGGATTTTTCGCGATCGCGATGAATGCGTCTTGATCTGCGGTAATCATCCCGGGATAGCTGCCCGATCCCTTCAGGTTGGTAAACACTTCCGCCGCACTCGCGTCGCCCGTTGCAGGGCCAAAGCCCCAAATCGTCTTGCCTCCGTCCAACGAATACCCGACGTGGCCAGTGTACTGATACGGATGCATACCGCCTTCGACGTCGGACGCCCGCCCGCCGCCGCGAACCCCGAACAGCGAAATCGTCGGCTGCTCCGTCGCGCCTGCGGCACCTTCGACAGCCTCCAGCGCCGACAGCTCGCCAGCCACCGAGCCCGCCCCTCTCGCCCCACTGACGAGTCCGGCCCCCTTCCCTGCGCCAAACCCGCCCAGCAAGCTTCCTCCAAGCATCGACCACTTCTGCCCGTCGGAACCTTCGCCGAAGATCTTTCCGCCCAGCCACCCGCCGACTTCGCCGCCGAGAAAACCGCCGGCCGCGCCGAGAAACGCCAGCGCCGGCCCGGCAAGGACGGCCGCGGCGGCAATGCCCACCGCCGCCATCGTCCAGTTCACCCACGCCGGAATCTCGGGATTGAACTCCCCGACCGCCGGGCCGCCGATGAACACGTTCGGCGATCCGTCGTTGATCAACGCGCCGCACATCATCCGGTCTTCCTTGCGGCTCGCCGGCTGGCTGTTGATGAAGACCGTCGACGAACCCTGCGCGACCACCTGCGGCGGACCCGCGTGGTCGCTGCACAGGCCCAGGCTCAGGATGGCCCGCATCGCCGCGCGGCTGTTGATGAAGACATTGGGCGAGCCCTTTATCAGGCTTCCCGTGACATGTCGCGGCGCCCACGACATCGTACCCAGCACTTCGCCAAGACCGCCGCCCGCGGCTGCACCCGCGGCGACTGCCGCGACCACCGTCAACGCAGCACCGCCCGTTGCGACCACCGCCACCGCGCCGATCACCGCACCCGCGATCAGCCCGGCGATCATCCATCCCTTGGACGCCGTATGCGCAATCGGATCGCCCAATCGCGCAGCAGCAAGCAATGTATCCACGTGCGCTCCCCGTTAACCCGCGTTCGCAACCGCGGTCAGATAGGCACGCACGGCCTCGATGCTCTGCATGCCGGTCATGCCCTTCACCACCGCCACGCCGCCGAGCCGGTCGCCTAGCGACGCGTGCTCGCGTGCATCCGTCGTCCAGAGCGCGAACTGACGGCCATCCAGTGCTCTCCACGCCTGCTGTCCAGCCGGAGCAGGCTGCAACGCGAGCGGCTCACCGGTCGAGCCGAAGAATGCGGTGTCGTCGAACATTTCCGTGACGTCGTGCCGGAACAGCTCGGCCATGCCGGTGAGTGCGTACAACGTCGCGCTCGGCTCATGCAGCACGAAGACGATGCCCGCCTCGTCCTGGCCGAGCGCGGTCGGCACGAACGCCGCACGGTCGGGCCGGGCCAACACGACACTCGCGAGCAAGCTCTTGTACTCCTTGCTCTTGTCCTCCGTGAACGACTTCGGACAGGTGCCGATGAAACTGATCGCCACGCGCTCGCGCCCGGCCTTCGGCGACATCACCACCGTCTGGCGCTGATGCAGCGGCGTGCCTTCCGACACCCACTGATAATCGACTTCGCGTGCGGTTTCGCCGTCGATTTCCCGGTTTTCCAGATGCTTCAATTCGAAACGCGGAAGCGACTTGCGCATCTCCGATATGAGCCGCGTCACGAACGTATCGACCGTGTCGTCCGGCTCCATCGGCGCACGCGAAACCACGAACGTGAATCCGCTGCTCCCTGCTTCATCGACCGTGAACAGGTGAATCGTCTTGTCTTTGAAGTGCGCCGGCAACTGAATGACGGCGTCGTTCATCTGATATTCGGACATGCTCTTCTCGGTTCGGCCTGCCCGTCGGGGCAGGCGCCGGATTGAAACTGTTCGCCGGCTGCACAGGCGCAGCCGGCGCATCCGTCATGCGGCTTGCGTTACTGCACGCCCGCCGTGACCAGACGCTTGTGAATGGCTTCGATGCGACTCAGCTGCGGCGAGCCTTTCGGCGTCTGCTGCAGTTCGTCGCCGAGGACTTTCGAATAGGCGAGGCCGTTGTCGTTCTTCACCGACGGATCGGCACCATGCTCGAGCAGGTAATCGACAACGTCCCACTGCCGCAGGCGCGTCGCTTCGTAGAGCGCGGTTTCCTTCATCGAGTCCCGCAGATTGACGTTGGCCTTGTGTTCGACCAGCACGCGCATTTGCGGCAACAGCGTGTCCTTGCAGCTTGCGAACAGCAGCGGCGTATCGCCGTCGTACCTGAGATCCGGGCTCATGCCGCCGGCCAGCAATGCTTTCAGCAGGTTGGGCGTGTCTGCCCGCGCAGCCAGATATGCCACGTTCGCGCCGTTCTCGCCGAACGGCTGTTCGGGCTTCGCGCCGTCCCGCACCAGTTCGCTGACGATCTGGAAGTGCACGTTCGTGGCGTCCGTCTTCACCGGAATCGCCTCCTGCACCGCGAACGACAACAGGGTGGCCTTCTTGTTGCCCGGTGCAGCCAGATCGGTATGCGTCGCAAGCGATTTGACCTGCTCGAGATTTCCGTCGCGAATGGCACGCGCCAGCTCGAGTTGCGATCCAGAGAAAAAGTCTTCGGGCGGGTAACGCTTGAAGTCTGCCATTTTTGTTTCCTGTGCATGAGTCGGCCACCAGAACGGCGACGACAAACCGATTACCGCGACAACCGCGCCCGCGGCGATGACCTTGCTGTATTTCATCAATGTCCCTGAAGTTGGCTCAGCAACGACGCCTGCTGATCGGCAGCGGTCGTTTCCAGTCCGCTCGTCACCTGCCCCATCATGTGGCGCTGAACGGTCGTCAAGCTGGTGCCCGGAATGGTGATCTGCTCACCGACGGCCTTGGGCATCAATTGCGACGTCACGTCGCTGATCGGGCCCAGCCTGCCTTCCTGCACCCCGGTCAGGATGTCGCCATCGACGCGGTAGTTCGTGATGGCCGACGCCCGAGGTGCTGCGCCGTACATCGGCAGCGTTTCGGAATTGAGGCCGGCCGCGTTGAACGTCGTCGCGCCCGCGCCGCTGGCCTGGGACGCCGCCGAAGCCAGCCCGCCGCCGAGCGAATGACCGGTGAGATCGAGGCCGCCTGCATTGCCGGAACCGTAGATCTTCTTGCCGATGGTCACCGCGCGATCGTAGTACGGGGAGTTGTCGCCCAATCCCTGATTGAGGTTGTTCGACCAGTCTTCCTTGACCGTGGGCTGCGTGCCCTTGAAGGCCAGGGTAGGCTTCATGCTGTCGCCGAACACCGCGGGATCGGGCACGTACGCCTGCGCACCGAAGTTGCTGCCGGGAATCTGCAAGTCCTGCAGCCTCAGGCCGAACTTCTTGAGCGCTTCCGGATCGTTCGACACGTTCTTCCATCCCGGCGGCGCCGTCCCCGGCGCATACACGGCCCCCGCGAGTTTGGCCAGTTGCTGCGCCTTGACCGTCGCCTGAAGCTTGCGTGCCGCTGCCTGCACCTTGGGGTCGGCCGATGCGAGACCCGCCGCGATGATCGCCTGCTGATTGGCCCATTCGATCGCCATCGCCTGCTCGGGCGTCACGAACAGCCCCTGGTTCAGATGGATCACCGGGCCATCGAGAAAGATGCCGCTCTGATTGATCAGGATGCTCGATGCGCCATGGGACAGCTTGATGCTGTCCGGCTTCAGCGTGACGATGCTCGCGCCCACGCGATGCTCGATCTCGTCGGTCGCCTGGTAGCTCTGCTTGCCCGGCCCCGCATCGCCGGCCAGCGCCTGCACGCCGACGCTGTTGGCCGTGGTGAAGCGCGCTTTCGCGATCTTTTCCGACAGGTTGCCTTCCGCGACGTGCTTGCTCTCGTCGCCTTTCAGCACCGACACGCTCCGGGCACCGGATTCGACCGTGTGCGATTCGCTGTCCTTGACGATCGTTTTCATGTCCTTCTGCGCATGCAGAAAGACTTCCTGGGCACCGTTCACGTCCGAGAACCGCAGTTCGTTGAAGCCGTCGCCCTTGTGCGTCTGGCTGCGCATCCCCATCGTCTGGCCGCCGCTTCCGTGATACGGGTTGCCCGAATCGCCGTTGAACACGCGCCCGACGACGATGGGGTTGTCCGGATCGCCCTGATTGAACGAGACGAGCACCTCCTGGCCGATCCGCGGAATCGCCGACCCGCCCCAGCCCTTGCCTGCCCACGGTTGCGACACGCGCACCCACATCGAGTCCGAACCGTCGAGCTTGCCGCGCCGGTCCCACATGAAATGCAGTTTGACCCGGCTGCCGTCGGTATGAATTTCCTCGCCCTTCGGCCCGACCACGATCGCGGACTGCGTGCCCTGCATGTGCGGCTTGGGCGTACGCCGCTCCGGCCTGAACGGGATATCGATCGGCAGGCACGTGAACGTGTTGTGATACGGCAGTTTCGACGTCTGCTGGGTATAGTCGTTCGCCACCTGGTGACGAACGCGAAGGATCACGAAGTCCTTGTTGTTATAGGTGGACGTGCCGTGATTGACCAGCGTGAATCGCCCGTTCGTCGTCATGCCGTGCGCATGGCCCGCGCCGTTGAAACGATGCGCGAGCGCTTCTTCCGCTTCCATCGCATAGCACGCGTAACGCTGTCCGTCGTCGCCGTGGTCATACAGCGAGTGGAACTGATAGCGCTCCGTCGTCTGGATGTTCGGGTGCTTCAGGTTGACGGTCGGCACCTCGACGTGCATCAGTTGCGATGACGGCTGGTTGTAGTTGAAATCCCGGTACGTGATCTTGCCGACCCGGAAACTGAACGCCTCGTCCCATCGATCGATGCCGTTCTGCTCGCTGGCGGCACTGTTGGCTTGGTACGGAATGGTCTTCAGGTTCGGAATCGGCTGGAACACCGCATTGGTGTCGCCGATCACGAGGACGTGCTTGTCCTGTTCGTAGCGGAGCGTCCAGATCAGCCCCTCCTGCTCCATCAGGCGCGAGCAGAAACCGTAGTACGACTCGTCGTACATGACGATGTATTCGAGCTTCGGACGCTCGCCCTGCACGGCGAACTCGAAATCCGCAAAGCCCATCTCGCGGAAGATGTCGGTCAGGATGTCCTGCGGCGTCTGATTCTGGAAGATCCGGCAATCGGTCGAGCGCGTCAGGAACCAGAACCACGGAACGACCGACATTTCGTAGCGGGTAACCGAACCCGAGTTTCCGACACGCCCGAACGACGCAACGTAACCGTCGAAATACCGCTTCGTCTCGATATCGGCCGACGACGTCACGACGCGCGTCAGGCTGAAATTGCGGCTCTGCGGCTCGAGCGTGATCTTGACCCGCTGCCCGACAATTTCCTGAGGCTCGATATTGTTGCGATGCGAAAGCAGATCGAGATGCGTTTCGGTGAGCTGATTGACGTGTTCGTCAATGACCGCCGCGCTGACCAGGAGCACGTCCGGACCGAGCGGTGTTTCGATCGTGATGAAGCGATTGTCCTGGGTCAGGCGCGGAACCGCGCCCGTCAAGCTGTTGATTGCCTCGGCAATCGACTCCGGTGCCTTGCCGATCAACGACAAGCCGGTTTGAGCCAGCTGAACCGCGCTCGCGGCTCCGCCCAGCAGCCCGGCGCCCGGCATGCCGGTCAGCGCCCCCAGTTGCCCCGCCATTCCGGCAAGCGAACCCAGGTTGCTCAAACCGCCGGCCAAGGCCGCGCCGCTCCCTCCCGTCCCATCGGGGTTTCCGTTTGCAGCGAAACTCATCATTAACCTCGTTTTTTTCGTCCGGCGGACCCGCCGCAACCTAGACGCTATCGCACCAACAAGGCGCTCTCAGCCACCTTGAAGGCGCCAAATATATCAAACCGCGGAGAATTTCATAACACTTATCAGCATTTAATATTCCGGAACGAAAACCGGCCCGATCGACCACTTAATCGAGCCCCAATACCCATTGCCTGCCGCCGAGCGCAATCGCGCACCAGCCGCGGCATCGCTCGCGATCAGGCGACGATGAACGACCGGAGTACGGCGTACAACGAACAAAGGGGTGCGGCGGGAATTCAGTGCGCGGCGGAGTGAATGGCGCAGCCGGAGGTGAGCAAAGCGTTGCGGTCGAGGATCGAACCGGGTGCGGCATCCTCGACGAACGCCATTCGCCGCGCCTCCGGCGGAGGCGCGACCCGACGCTCAGGTGGAGCATCGCCCGGCGCTCGTTGCGATCGCCGGGGGCTGGCCGTACGCCCTTTTGCGAGGCGCGGCCGAATCAAGGCGCGGCAGGCATCCGGGCCCTGTCGGCCGGATGCGCTGGAATCACCCCGACCGCGTCAGGACTCGACGTCCTCGAGACTGAAAATCTCGGTCTGGTCGTTGTACGAGAAGATCTCGCCGTAACGGCCCCAGTCGATCACCGCGTCGAGCGTCTCCTCGGCGGCACCGTCCGACAGGAAATCCTCCAGCTCCTGCTCGAAGCGCACGCGCGGCGCACGATGGCCGGGGCGCTCGTTCAGCACCTTCTTGATCCGCGCGGCGAGCGGCACATGCTTCAGCAGGTGATCCGCGAACATCAGCTTGCGCTCCTGCGTGCCGAATTCCGCGAACACGCGCCCCGGCGGCGTCAGGAACACGTCCCCTTCCCGCACATCCGCGAACCCGAGGTACTGCAGCACTTCGGCGATCGGGAACAGATCGTCGACCTCGAGGTGCAGCGTGCGCGCGATTTCCGGCATGTCCGCGCGGCCGTGGTACGGCGCCATCGCGAGCGTTTCGATCAGGCCGGCCATCAGGTTGGTCGACACCTGCGGCAGCCAGCTGCCGAGCTCGAGCCCCTTCTTCGTCGCCTCGCCGGTCTGGCGGGCCGTCATCTTCGCGTAGATGTCGTCGACGAGCTTGCGGAACGCCGGGTCGAGACGGTTGCGCGGATGCTTGAACGGCACCTTGATCTCGGCGATCACGCGGCCCGGGTTCGACGACAGCACGAGGATCCGGTCGCACATGAACACGGCTTCCTCGATGTTGTGCGTGACGATCAGCACCGACTTGATCGGCATCCGGCCCTGCGTCCACAGGTCGAGCAGGTCGGTACGCAGCGTCTCGGCCGTCAGCACGTCGAGCGCGGAGAACGGCTCGTCCATCAGCAGGATCGTCGGGTCGACGACGAGCGCGCGCGCAAAGCCCACGCGCTGGCGCATGCCGCCCGACAGCTCGCGCGGGTAGGCGTTCTCGAAGCCGTCGAGACCGATCAGGTCGATCGCGGCGAGCGCACGCTCGCGCCGCTCGCGCGCGCCGACGCCGAGCGCTTCGAGGCCGGCTTCCACGTTCTGCAGCACGGTGAGCCACGGGAACAGCGCGAAGGTCTGGAACACCATCGCGACACCTTCGGCCGGGCCGCGCAGCGGCTGGCCGAGGTAGGTCACTTCACCGCCGGTCGGCTCGATCAGCCCGGCGATGATGCGCAGCAGCGTCGACTTGCCGGAGCCGGAACGGCCGAGCAGGCCGACGATCTCGCCCTCGCGCAGCGACAGGTTCGCATCGTCGAGCACGAGCAGTTCGCCCTGCGTCTTGTTGAAGCCGCGACAGACGTGATCGACGCGCAGGATTTCCTCACCGAGGCGCGGAGGCTGGTTCGTCTGGACGGGGGCGTTTACAGCATTCGGATTTTGCATCGCGTTTCGCTCTCAATCAGTCTCAGTCGAGCCGCAGCTTCGCTTCGGCGAAGGCATACAGCGGACGCCACAGCAGGCGGTTGAACAGGGTGACGAACAGGGACATCACGGCGATGCCCAGGATGATCTTCGGAAAATCGCCGGCGGCGGTGGTCTGCGCGATATAGGCACCGAGGCCGTGCGCCTCGATCTTGGTATTGCCCCACTGGACGGCTTCCGACACGATGCTCGCGTTCCACGCGCCGCCCGACGCGGTGATCGCACCGGTCACGTAGTACGGGAAGATGCCGGGCAGGATCGCCTGCCGCCACCACTGCCAGCCCCGGATGCGAAAGTTCGTCGCCGCTTCGCGATAGTCGTTCGGGTAGGACGTTGCGCCGGCGATCACGTTGAACAGGATATACCACTGCGTACCGAGCACGATCAGCGGCGACAGCCAGATATCGGCGTTCAGGTGGAAGCGCGCGATCACGATCACGAACGCCGGGAACAGCAGGTTCGCCGGGAACGCGGCGAGGAACTGCGCGAGCGGCTGCAACTTCTCGGCCAGCTTCGGGCGCAGCCCGACCCACACGCCGATCGGCACCCAGATCACGGACGCGATCGCGATCAGCACGACCACCCGCAGCAGCGTGATGAGACCGAGCGCGACCACATGGCCGACCTCGGCCATCGTCACGCCGGTCGACACGAAACTGACGACGCGCCACACGATATAGGCCGTGCCGATCAGCACGAGCACCGCCCATGCGATGTCGACCGTGCGCGACGCCTTCTTCTCGACCTTCGGCAGCGTGAAGCGCATCGCGCCCGACAGCGGCAGGCGGAGCGGAATCCGCGCGGCCTTCGCGAAGAACCAGCCGGCCGGCACGAGCAGTTGATGGATCAGGCGCGTACGGCGCACGAGGTCGAGCAGCCACGACTCCGGCGCGTTGCCCGAGCTCGTGTTCTCCATCCGGAACTTGTCGGCCCACGCGACGAGCGGGCGAAACAGGAACTGATCGTACGCAAGGATCACGACCGTCATCGTGAGGATCACCCAGCCGATCGCGCCGAGGCTCTTGTCCGAGATCGCCTGCGCGAGATACGCGCCGATGCCCGGCAGCGTGATGGTCTGGTTTCCGACCGTGATGGCCTCCGACGCGACGACAAAGAACCAGCCGCCCGACATCGACATCATCATGTTCCAGATCAGGCCCGGCATCGAGAACGGCACCTCGAGCTTCCAGAAGCGCTGCCAGGACGTCAGGTGGAAGCTCCGCGAGACTTCGTCGAGATCCCGCGGCACCGTGCGCAGCGACTGATAGAAGCTGAACGTCATGTTCCACGCCTGGCTCGTGAAGATCGCGAAGATCGCCGCGAGCTCCGCGCCGAGCACGCGGCTCGGGAACAGCGCGAGGAAGAACGTGACGGTGAACGAGATGAAGCCGAGCACCGGCACCGACTGCAGGATGTCGAGGATCGGGATCAGGACCATGCCCGCGCGACGGCTCTTGGCCGCAAGCGTGCCGTAGACGAGCGTGAACACGAGCGACGCGACCATCGCGGCGAGCATCCGCAGCGTGGTGCGCAACGCGTATTCGGGCAGGTTCGACGGATCGAGCGAGATCTTCTGCGTCTGCAGGGTACCGATCGGCGCCATCGTTTCGTGGAAACCGACGACTGCCATCGCGAGCAGGCAGATGATCAGCGGAAACGCGATGAAGTCCCACCGGTTCGGCAGGACACGCCACGCGGACGCATTCGCGGTCCGGTTCGGATTGAAGAATCCGACGTCCATCAGGCGCCCTCCCCGGTAAGGCCGAACGAAGCCGGCAGTCGATGTTGATTCATGGCAAAGCGCACGGGTGCGGTAATTCGATTGATGACGATCGCGCGCGAGCGCGATGCGCCGTGCGTGCACGCGCTGCCGCGCCCCGGACGAGTCGGCCCGCGACGGCACGACACTACACCAACCTGTATTTCAGGTACAACCGTCCGGGAACGGCGCAGGCGGCGCACGGATCGTGCCTGGCGCGTGGACGGATGGCGGGTACGCGGGTCGAGCAGCCCGGCCGCAGTCTTTCGGCCGGCATGCAGGCCCGAATTATGCCGTGATCCGGCCCGGCCGGGAACCCGCCAGCCGCACGCCCGCGCAAACCATGTCGGGCGTCACCAGCCGGATACGACTAAGCGGGTATGATCAGGGCTGGCCCTCGGGGCCTGTTGCGGACGGTCCGATGGCAACGCTTGCGCGTGCCAGATGTCAACAGGCTACGGGGATAGATCGACGAGCGGGAGGAAAGGGAATGGCAGGAAACTTGGTGATCGTCTGCCGCGATCAGGATGCCGACGCGTTCTACGAACTGATGCAGGAATACGGGTCGTTCCAGACGCGGCTGTCGTCGACGGCGTGGTACCTGAACATGAACGTCGTGCCGGAATCGCTGCAGGAGGAAATCCTGGAGCGCCTCGGCCGGTATACGACCGTCTACATCTTCGAGGCCACCACCGTGACCTACAACACCATCGACAGTAACGCGGCCGAGACGCTCGGCACGCTGTTCGGCGAATGATGCCGCGCGGCGCCGGCCCGGCCGGGCTGGCGCCGCAGCCGCTCAAGCGGCCTGTGCGTGGGGTTCGTCCTTCGGCACGACCTCGAACGGGAACGTCATCGCGACGCGCAGGCCGCCTTCGGGGCGGTTGCCGATGTCGCACGCCCCGCCCAGCCTGAGCACGAGCCGTTCGACGATCGCGAGCCCGAGCCCGCTGTGGCCGTTGCCGCCGCGCGCGGGGTCGAGCCGCACGAATGGCCGCGTGGCCGCCGCGAGGTCGCGCGGCGCGATCCCGCCGCCGCTGTCGCTGACCGACAGCACGTAGCCGGCCGGCGTGCGCGCCGTCTCGACGAGCACGGGCGGCGCACCGTACGCATGCGCGTTGTCCAGCAGGTTCGACAGGATCCGGTCGAGCGTCGCCGTCGGCAGCCGGAAGCCCGGATCGGCGTCGAGCCGGGTCTGGACCGTCGGCGCGTTCGGCGCGACCGCGCGATAGCTGCGTGCGATCCGCTCGCACGCCTGATCGACCGGCACCGGCTCGCTGCGATCCGACCCGCCGTGGGCAAACACCAGGAATTGATCGACGATGTGCGACATCGAATCGACGTCGCGCACGACGCCGTCGCGCAACCGGGCGTCGTCCATCATTTCCGCCCGCAGCCGCATCCGCGCAAGCGGCGTGCGCAGGTCGTGCGCCACGCCCGCCAGCATCACCGCCCGGTCACTCTCGGCCTGCGACACCTGTTCCACCATCTGGTTGAAACCGTGCGTGAGCTGGCGCAGCTCGCGCGGGCCGCGTTCGCGCAGCGGCGGCACCGGCTGGCCGCGGCCGAAGCGCGCGACCGCGCGGGCCAGCGAACGCAGCGGCTGCTGCAGCTGCCAGGCCGCGAACAGCGCGGCGATCACGCCGGCCGAGAAGATCGTGCCGAGCCACAGCAGCATCCGGTCGAGCGAGCGCGGCGGCCGAAGCGGCTGCACCGGCACCACGATCCAGTTGCGGTCGCTCGGCTCCTTCACCCACAGCACCGGCGGATGGCCGGGGGCGCCGATCTCGACGCGCGTGCCGGGCGGCATCCGCTCGCTCACGTCGTCGCGGAACCGCTTGAGCGGCGCCGGAAGGTGCGACGGGTCGCCGTTCGGCACGTCGGCGCTGCCCGGCGTCACGAGCCGCACGCGCGACGGCAACGGCTGGTCGGGCGTGCGCTCGACGTGCTGGCGCACCGCGTCGACCAGGAACGCGGCCTCTTCGACCGCGTAGCGCGTCTGCATCTGGCTGCGCTCGAGCCGCATCGCGAAAAACCACGCGAAGTGCGACAGGAGCAGGACACCGATGACGAGCAGCGCCAGCCGCCCGAACAGTGAATCAATGGGTTTGCGCATGAGCCTCGCCGTCGGGCACGAACACGTAGCCGCGCCCGCGAACCGTCTGGATGAAGCGCGGCGTCGACGGATCCGTTTCGAGGATGCGGCGCAGGCGCCACACCTGGACGTCGATGCCGCGGTCGGTACCGTCGTACTCGGGCCCGTGCAGCAGCTCGAGCAGCCGCTCGCGCGTGAGCGTGCGCAGCGCATGGTTCACGAAGATCTTCAGCAGCGCGAATTCGCTGCTCGACAGCGTGGCCGGCTTGCCGTCGACCGACAGCGTGCGCGCCTGGAAGTCGAGCACGAAGCGGCCGAACGCGAACGGCTCGCGCTGTTCGGGTGCCGCCGCCGACGGCGTCGCGCGGCGCCGCCGCAGCACGGCCTGCACGCGCGCGAGCAGCTCGCGCGGGTTGAACGGCTTGCCGAGGTAGTCGTCCGCGCCGAGCTCGAGCCCGACGATACGGTCGACGTCGTCCGCACGCGCGGTCAGCATGATCACGGGGATGTCGTCGCCGGCCGCGCGCAACTGGCGCAGCGCGGTCAGGCCGTCGACGCCCGGCATCATCAGGTCCAGCACGATCAGGTCGGGCCGCTCGCGCTCGAGGCGCTTCTCGAGCGTCGCCGCGTCGTGCAGCACGGACACTTCCATCCCCTGGCGCACGAGGTAGTCGCGCAGCAGGTCTCGGAGTTCTTGGTCGTCGTCGACGATGAGGATCTGGGTAGTCATGGCTCGAAGTTTACCGCGCGAGGGCGGAGTCAAAGAACGAAACAAAGGGACGAAAGGGTTACTGCGGGTTACCGCGCAAGGGAACTGTAATGCGCGGTAACCCGGCCACCGCCCCACGTAACACCGGCAGCGGCCTGCATCGCTAACCTGCGTCTTACCGGATGCGGCACGCGACTTTCCCCGCACCGCATCGCCGGACCCTTTGGATACAAGGAGTTTCTGAAATGTATAAGAAGACTTCCCGCGTGGCCATCGCTGCCGCCACCGTGCTCGCTCTCGCATTCGGCACCGCGCATGCCCAATCGGCCGATGCGCCGCCGCCGGGCGGCCCCGGCGCCCACCAGATGCACGGCGGGCACGAAGGCGGCCCGTTCGGCGCGATCATGAAACTGCACGGCCAGCTGAAGCTCAACGCGTCGCAGGAACAGCAATGGCAGGCGGCCGTCAACACGATGAAGCAGAACCGTGACGCGATGCGCAAGAGCCACGAGCAGATGCGCGAGCAGTTCAAGGCGCAGCAGAACCAGCCGATCCTCGACCTGAGCGCGATGCACTCGGCACGCCAGCAGGCCGAATCGCAGAACGCGCAACTGCGCGAGCAGACGTCCGCCGCGTGGCTCACGTTCTACAACGGGCTGAACGACCAGCAGAAGACGATGGTCAGCACGGCGCTCAAGCAGCAGTTCGCGAAGATGGAACAGCGCCACGAGAAGATGAAGGAGCGCTGGGAGCAGCATCGCGCGGCCAAGGCCGCGTCGGCACCGGCGCAGTAAGCCGGCGGGCCGCTCCCCGGAGCGGCTTCGAAGGGGACGCGGGCACCGGCTCGCGTCCCCTTTTTGCGTTTCAGGCGACGTCGAACAGCAGCACCTCGGCCGCCCGGCCGCGCGCGAACGCCACCGCGTCCACGCCGCCGATCCGCGCGCCGTCGCCCGCGGCCAGCGCGCAGCCGTTCACCTCGACGTCGCCGCGCACCACGTGCACGTAGGCCCGGCGCCCGGCCGGCACGTCGAACGCCGCCGCCTCGTCGCCGTCGAGCAGCCCGGCGAAGATGCGTGCGTCCGCACCGATCTGTAGCGCACCGTCCCCTCCGTCCTGCGCCGCGACGAGCCGCAGCCGCCCGCGTTTCTCGTGGTCGGCAAAGCACGTCTGCACGTAGCCGGGCCGGCCGCCCGCCCCGGCCGGCGCGAGCCAGATCCGCAGCAGGCGCAACGGCTGGTCACACGACGCGTTGGTTTCACTCAGCATGACGCCGGTGCCGGCGCTCATCCGCTGCATGCCGCCGGCGCGTACGATCGCCCCGTTGCCGAGGCTGTCGCGGTGCGCGAGCGCGCCGTCGAGCACGTAGGTGACGATTTCCGCGTCGCGGTACGGCCGCATCCCGTAGCCGCGGGTCGGCGCGATGCATTCCTCGTTCAGTTCGCGCAACGCGCCGAACGCCGGCGGCCCGCTCCGGCCGGACACACCAGGAAAGCTGTGAAGGAATTCGTGCCAGCCATGGCTACGCTGGTCGCGATCGGCGGCGCGGCGGATCTGGAACATGGGACGGACACTCCGTGAGATGCGTTGTTCTGGTATGCCATCACTGTATGAGTGTGCCAATCGCGCCACAATCCGCCGCCTGCGCACTGCATCGTTGCACCCACGGATGCAATCGATGCAATGTCCATTGCAAATACGCCGATTGTCGCAACAGCCGGATCAATGCGTCGAAGAATCGATCGGTCGGCCCGGATTGCCGGTTTCCGGGTATCGCGTTCGGGTAAAATACCGCCCTTTTGGCGTTCGCCGTTCCGGTGGCCGCCATCGCCAGAGCGCCGATCGGCGAATTTTGGCCGTCTAGAATACGCCGCGGCGCCCGGCCCGACCGGCCGCGAGCGCCCCCGGAAAGTCAGCAACAGAAGGATGGAAATGAAGA
The DNA here is from genome assembly GCF_902499335.1 of Burkholderia lata. GTDB lineage: Bacteria > Pseudomonadota > Gammaproteobacteria > Burkholderiales > Burkholderiaceae > Burkholderia > Burkholderia lata_B. The sequence goes on from NZ_CABVQK010000014.1 coordinate 22,360, forward strand.
AGGCCGCCCTGTGCGCCGCCCTCGCCCTCGTGGCGGGCAGCGCCTTCGCGAAGGAGTGGAAGACCGTGCGGATCGGCGTCGACGCCAGCTACCCGCCGTTCGAGTCGACCGCGCCGAGCGGCGAGATCGTCGGTTTCGACGTCGATCTCACCAAGGAAATCTGCAAGCGCATCAACGTGAAATGCGTGTGGGTGTCGCAGGATCTCGACGGGATCATCCCGGCGCTGAAGGCGAAGAAGTACGACGTCATCGTGTCGTCGCTGACCGTCACGGACAAGCGCCGCGAACAGATCGACTTCTCCGACAAGGTATACGACGCGCCGGCGCGGATGATCGCGAAGACCGGCTCGCCGCTGCTGCCTACCGTCGCGTCGCTGAAAGGCAAGCGCGTGGGCGTCGAGCAGGGCTCGACGCAGGAAACCTACGCGAAGGCGTACTGGGAGCCGCAGGGCGTGACGATCATTCCTTACCAGAACCAGGACCAGGTCTACGCCGATCTCGGCTCCGGCCGTCTCGACGCGACGCTGCAGGACGAGCTGCAGGCCGACTACGGTTTCCTGCGCACGCCGCGCGGCAAGGGCTTCGCGTTCGCCGGGCCGGAAGTGAAGGATCCGAAGACGATCGGCGACGGCACCGCGATCGGCCTGCGCAAGGAAGATACGGACCTGAAGCTCAAGATCAACCGGGCGCTTGCCGACATGCACAAGGACGGCACGTACGACCGGCTGTCGCACAAGTATTTCGCGTTCAGCGTCTATTCGGCGTCGGCCCGCTGAGCGACGCCAGGAAGAAGCAACGGATGCGGGGGCGGCCCCGTGTCCGGGCAGTACAGGCAGTCGACCACGCGCCGCCCGCTCCCTTGCCCGCCGCTCGCGCGACGGGCGGGCCCGGCACCGATGCCGGGGCGGACGGTCATGATACGTACGGGGCGTTCCGCGCAGCTTGGCGGGCGCGTCTTTCGCGGCGCACCGCGTGCGCCCTAAGGGACCACACCAGGGACCACATATGTTTCTACAAGGTTACGGCCCGCTGATCCTCGCTGGCACCTGGCAAACCGTCAAACTGGCGGTGCTTTCACTTGCGCTGTCGTTCCTGCTGGGCCTGCTCGGCGCGGGCGCGAAGCTGTCGCGCAACCGCTTCACGAACGGCGTCGGCACCGTCTACACGACGCTGATCCGCGGCGTGCCCGACCTCGTGCTGATGCTGCTGCTGTTCTACAGCCTGCAGATCTGGCTGAACATGGCGACCGACGCGCTCGGCTGGGACCAGATCGACATCGACCCGTTCCTCGCCGGCGTGCTCGTGCTCGGCTTCATCTACGGCGCGTACTTCACCGAGACGTTCCGCGGTGCGTTCCTGTCGGTGCCGCGTGGCCAGCTCGAGGCCGGCAGCGCGTACGGGATGACGAGCTGGCAGGTGTTCACGCGGATCATGTTCCCGCAGATGATGCGCTTTGCGCTGCCGGGGATCGGCAACAACTGGCAGGTGCTCGTGAAGTCGACTGCGCTCGTGTCGATCATCGGCCTCGCCGACGTCGTGAAGGCATCGCAAGACGCCGGCAAGGGCACGCTGCGGTTCTTCTTCTTCACGCTGATCGCGGGTGCCGTCTACCTCGCGATCACGACGATCTCGAACTTCGTGCTGATGTGGCTCGAAAAGCGCTACTCGACCGGCGTCCGCAAGGCTGACCTATGATCGATCTCATCCAAGAATACTGGCGCAACTACCTCTTCACCGACGGCTACCGCATCACCGGCGTCGCGATCACGCTGTGGCTGCTGGTCGTGTCGATCGGCCTCGGCTTCTGCCTGTCGATACCGCTCGCGGTTGCGCGCGTGTCGAAGAAGAAGTGGCTGTCGGGCGCCGTGTGGCTCTACACGTACGTGTTCCGCGGCACGCCGCTCTACGTGCAGTTGCTGCTCTGCTACACGGGCCTCTACAGCCTGCAGGCCGTGCGCGGCACGCCGATGCTCGACGCGTTCTTCCGCGACGGGATGCACTGCACGCTGCTCGCGTTCACGCTGAACACCTGCGCGTACACCACCGAGATCTTCGCGGGCGCGATCAAGGCCACGTCGTACGGCGAGATCGAAGCCGCGCGTGCGTACGGGATGTCGCCGTTCACGATGTACCGCCGCGTGATCCTGCCGTCGGCGCTGCGCCGCGCGCTGCCGCTGTACAGCAACGAAGTGATCCTGATGCTGCACGCGACCACCGTCGCCTTCACCGCGACCGTGCCGGACATCCTGAAGATCGCCCGCGACGTCAACTCGGCGACCTACATGTCGTTCCATGCGTTCGGCATCGCCGCCCTGCTCTATCTCGCGATCTCGTTCACGCTCGTGTGGCTGTTCCGCCAGGCCGAGCGCCGCTGGCTCGCGTATCTGCGCCCGCAAGGTAAGTAAGTTTTCGCAGGACTATTGATGAATTCCCAGACTCAGAAGCTTTTCGTCGACGATCTGCACAAGCGGTACGGCGACAACGAGGTGCTCAAGGGCGTGTCGCTGAAGGCGAACTCGGGCGACGTGATCAGCGTGATCGGCTCGTCCGGCTCCGGCAAGAGCACGATGCTCCGCTGCATCAACTTCCTCGAGCAGCCGAATGCGGGCCGCATCGTCGTCGACGGCGAGGAAGTGCGCACGACGCCCGACAAGACGGGCGCGCTGCGCGCGGCCGATACGAAGCAGCTGCAGCGCGTGCGCACCAAGCTGTCGATGGTGTTCCAGCACTTCAATCTCTGGTCGCACATGAACGTGATCGAGAACGTGATGGAAGCACCCGTGAACGTGCTCGGCATCCCGAAGAAGGAAGCCGAGGATCGCGCACGCGAGTATCTCGAGAAAGTCGGCCTCGCACCGCGCGTCGAGAAGCAATATCCGTCGCACCTGTCGGGCGGCCAGCAGCAGCGCGTGGCGATTGCGCGGGCGCTCGCGATGCATCCGGACGTGATGCTGTTCGACGAGCCGACGTCGGCGCTCGACCCGGAACTGGTGGGCGAAGTGCTGAAGGTGATGCAGAAGCTCGCCGAGGAAGGCCGCACGATGATCGTCGTCACGCACGAGATGGGCTTTGCGCGCAACGTGTCGAACCACGTGATGTTCCTGCACCAGGGTCGCGTCGAGGAAGAAGGCGTGCCGTCCGAGGTGTTCGCCAACCCGAAGAGCGAACGCCTGCGCGGGTTCCTGTCGGGCAGCCTCAAGTAACGCACGCCGCACGAGCGGGCGCCCGCGGTTCGCCGCGCGGCGCCCGTTTTGCGTTTACGCGGCGCTCACCGGCGCGCTGTCGGCGAACGCGCGCAGTTCGTCGCCCGCGAGCCGGTAACGCACCCATTCGCTCTGCGGCGCCGCGCCGACGCTTTCATAGAAGCGGATCGCCGGCTCGTTCCAGTCGAGCACGCTCCACTCGAAACGGCCGCAGCCCGACTCGACCGCGATCCGCGCGAGCGCCTTCAGCAGCCGCAGCCCGGCGCCCGCGCCGCGAAAACGCGGGGACACGTACAGATCCTCGAGATACAGCCCCTGCCGGGCGAGCCACGTCGAATACGAGAAGAAATACACGGCGAAGCCGGCCGGCTCGCCGTCGACCTCGCACATCAGCGCGCGAGCCGGCGATCCTTCACCGAACAGGCTGCGCTCGAGCGACGCGGGCGTCGCGACCACTTCGTGCTCCGCCTTCTCGTAGATGGCCAGCTCGGTAATGAAACGCAGGATCTGCGGCACGTCGGCGACGGTGGCGGAACGGATGTCGATTTGCACGGGTTGAGCCCTCCTCCGGCCCGGACTTGAAACGGAAAACAGTGCCGCGCAGCCGCGCTGGCACCAATCAGATCGTCATGCTACGTTCATGCAGCGCCTGCAGGAAGTGCAGTTTCTTCATCCGGACCTGAACATGATGCATCCCGATCTACGCCGTCTCGACCTGAACCTGCTGCTCGTGTTCGACGCGCTGTACCGCCACCGGTCCGTCGCCGCGGCCGCGCACGAACTCGCGTTGAGCCCGTCCGCGCTGAGCCACGCGCTGGCACGGCTGCGCGACGCGATCGGCGATGCGCTGTTCGTGCGCCTCGGCAACGAGATGCAGCCGACCGTGCGCGCCGACGACATCGCCACCTGGGCCGGCGACGCGCTCGATGCGATGTCGAAGGGGCTCGCCCGCGCGCGCCGCTTCGATCCCGCGCAAAGCGACCACACGTTCGTGTTCGCGGCGACCGACTACACGGCATTCGCCGTGCTGCCGGCGTTTCTCGCGCGCATCCAGCATGTCGCGCCGCGGTTGCGGATCCGCGTCGTGCATTCCGACCGGAAGATCTCCGTCGACGAACTCGCGGCCGGCCGCATCGATTTCGCGCTGGGCTATCACGAGGAGTCAGCCGCCGACGCGCCGGGCATCGAGGACTTCGACTGGTTCTCCGACGACTACGTCGTGATCGCGAGCGCAACGCATCCGGACATCCGCCGGCGGCTGACGCTCGACCAGTACCTGGCGGCACGTCACGTGGTCGTCACGCCGTGGAACGAGTCGCGCGGCGTCGTCGACCATGTGCTCGACCGGCTCGGCCTCGCGCGGCAGGTCGCCGTGCAGTTGCCGACCGTGCTGGCCGCACCGTTCGTGATCGCGGAATCCGCGCTGCTGATGACCGTGCCGAACCGCGCCGCGCAGGCGCTGCGGCACGCGGCGCCGATCCGCATCTTTCCGGCGCCGTTCGAGATCCCGCGCTACACCGTGAAGGTCTACTCGCACGCGAAGCATGCGCGCACCGATGCGCATCGCTGGATTCGCGCGCAGTTGCTTGACGCTAGACCGGAGCCCGCCTGACCGACGCGCGCCGGTACACCGCGTTGCGCGTTGCCGGGCAAGCGCTACAGGCTCCGGCCGGCGACGGCCGGTAGCCGCCCATTCATTACGAAATACTTACCAATCCATCGAATCCGGCGCTTACGCCCGCACCTCCACAACGTCAATAGTGGCAATCCTTGACCCCTGTTTTAGAAACTCGTGTCTCCCTTGCGGGACAAGGGTTTTCCGTTAATTGCAAACCCTTGGCGTACCTGTTGCGCACCGTGTTGCATGGCAATTTGGCGACAGGTGTTAGTCAAACAACGATTTCCATCGCCACAAAATTGTATTTTTGCTAAATTAGTAACCAAAGTAGCAAAACGAAGTTCGTGAAATGTAGTTTAGCTTCACGACACTACAAGGAGACCCGCAGGCCGATCCGGCTGCGCGGGACCGCTCAACGGTCTTTCCGTCCGCTTGCCCGCGTGCCGCGCTTACCGGCCCTGCACGAGGTCTCCCTGGTTATCCCGCTTTTGCCCGGCGCTCGTCGCTCCGGGCATCTCGTGCAGTTCTGGGTTGACTTTTTGACAGGGTATGGAGGAGACGATGAAGAAAGCTTTGGTCGCGGCCGCGCTGATGGCTGCTGGGGTGGTGACGGCGCACGCGCAGAGCAGCGTTACGCTGTATGGCCGCCTGGATGCCGGCCTCGAGTACATGAACGGCCTGCAAAACGGCCACCAAGTGCGCGCGGAAAGCGGCGACTGGGGCACGAGCCTGTGGGGCTTGAAGGGCAGCGAGGACATCGGTGGCGGCAACAAGATCCTGTTCCACCTCGAAGGCGCGTTCAACACGATGACGGGCGGCTTCAGCGGCTCGATCTGGGATCGTTTCGCAACCGTCGGTATCTCGAACGACCGCTACGGTACGCTGCTGTTGGGTCGTGAGCTCGCGATCGCCAACGGCGTGTGGGACTTCGACCCGTTCGGCCAGTCGGCCTGGTCGACGGCATCGCTGGTGCGCGGCCGCAACTGGAACAAGACCAGCAACAACGTGTCGTACCAGTCGCCGCAGTTCTACGGCCTCGACTTCTACGGCCAGTTCTCGTTCTCGAACTCGACCAGCTTCAACGGCAACACGACGGCCGGCCAACCGGGCCGTGCAGCCGGCGCGCAGGTCACCTATACGAATTCGCTGTTCCAGTTGCGCGGCATCTACGACGAAACGCGCGACAGCAACGGCCGCTTCTCGGACGTGTTCAACTACTCGCGTGAATACTTCGCGGGCGTGAACGTGTTCCTCGGCCAGTTCAAGGTGCAAGCGGCCTACCAGGCATCGCGCGCGGACGGCAGCGGCGGCCCGGCAGTGAACGCCGGCGTGACGGGCACCCAGCAGGTCTGGGGCGGCGTGACGTGGCAGGCAACGCCGGCAGCGGCGCTGATCGCGGCCGTGTATCACGTGAACGCGAACCATGGCGGCGGCAACGCGAACATCTACACGGTCGGCGGCTCGTACAACATCTCGAAGCGCACGCTGTTCGACCTGCAGGTCGCGACGGTGCGCAACAGCAAGAACGCCAACTTCGGCCTGAACGCGAACGGCGCCGGTACGGCCGTGTCGACGGGCAACCCGAATCCGGGCGGCAGCCAGACCGGCGTCTACGCCGGTATCCAGCACCTGTTCTGATCGGGCGCCGTCAAAGAACGATTCGGCAACACTTTCCACGCTGCTGCGAGAGGCGCGTATCGGTGCGGTACCCAACCGGGTATCGCACCGTTTTTTATTGGCGGGCCGTCTTCGCGGCCCATCAGCGAATGCGGGGCTCAGACCGCCGCTTCGTTCTCTTCGCCGGTGCGGATGCGGATCACGCGCTCGACGTCCGACACGAAGATCTTGCCGTCGCCGATCTTGCCGGTGCGCGCCGCGCCGATCACCGCATCGATCACCTGGTCGACCTGCGCTTCCGCGACGACCACCTCGATCTTCATCTTCGGCAGGAAGTCGACGACGTATTCCGCGCCGCGATACAGCTCGGTATGGCCCTTCTGGCGGCCAAAGCCCTTCACTTCCGTCACGGTCAGGCCCGTGAGACCCACTTCGGCGAGCGCTTCGCGGACTTCGTCCAGCTTGAACGGCTTGATGATGGCAGTGATGCGTTTCATGGTGGTTGTCCCCCAATGCTCGTTTGGATGAAAAATCGCGACCCCGATTGTAAGCCTGCGAGCCGCATGCGGCCCAGCACGGCTCAATCGAGACGTTCGGTAAACCGTGACGTGATCGGGTAGCGCCAGTCGCGCCCGAATGCGCGATGCGTGACGCGAATGCCGATCGGCGCCTGGCGGCGCTTGTATTCGTTGATCTTGATGAGCCGCGTCACGCGCTCGACGTCGGCCTGCGCATAACCGGCCGCGACGATCTCGGCGAGCGGCCGGTCCTCTTCCATGTACATCCGCATGATCGCATCGAGTACGTCGTACGGCGGCAGGCTGTCCTGGTCGGTCTGGTTCTCGCGCAGCTCGGCCGACGGTGCCCGCGTAAGGATCCGTTCGGGGATCACGTCGCGCAGCGCGTAGTCGGCCGTTTCGTTGCGATAGCGGCAGAGCCGGTACACGAGCGTCTTCGCAATGTCCTTGATCACCGCGAACCCGCCGGCCATGTCGCCGTACAGCGTGCAGTAGCCGACCGCCATTTCGCTCTTGTTGCCGGTCGTCAGCACGATCGAGCCGAATTTGTTCGACAGCGCCATCAGCAGCGTGCCGCGGATGCGCGCCTGGATGTTCTCCTCCGTCGCGTCTTCCGCGCGGCCCGCGAACTCGCCCGCGAGCGACGCGCGAAACGCATCGAACATCGGCGCGATCGCGATCTCGTCGTAGCGCACGCCGACGCGCCGCGCCATCTCCGCCGCGTCGGTGGTCGAGATGCCGGCCGTGAAGCGCGACGGCATCATCACCGCGCGTACCCGCTCGGGCCCGAGCGCATCGCATGCGACGGCCAGCACCAGCGCGGAATCGACACCGCCCGACAGCCCGATCAGCGCCCCCGGAAAACCGTTCTTGCCGATGTAGTCGCGCACCCCCGTCACGAGCGCACGGTACACCTGCGCGTCCGTCGACAGCTCGGGCGCGATCGCACCCGGCAGCGGCCGCGCACCGTCGAATTCGACGATCGCGTGCCCTTCGTCGAACTGCGGCATCTTCGCGACGAGCGCGCCCTGCGCGTCGAGCACGAACGAACCGCCGTCGAACACGAGTTCGTCCTGGCCGCCGACGAGGTTCACGTACACCATCGGCAGCCCGGTTTCGCGAATCCGCGCGCGCAGGATGTCGAAGCGCACCGCTTCCTTGTTCATGTGGTACGGCGAGCCGTTCGGGATCAGCAGCACCTGCGCGCCGGCCGCCTTCGCGATCTGCGCGGCCGATGCATGCCAAGCGTCCTCGCAGATGATCACGCCGTATTTCACGCCGTTCAGCTCGAACACGAGCGGCTCGGCGTCGGTCGCGAAATAGCGCTTCTCGTCGAACACTTCCGCGTTCGGCAGATCCTGCTTGCGGTAGGTGCCGACGATCTCGCCGCCGACGATCAGCGACACCGCGTTGTAGGTATCGGTGGGCGGCACGCCGCGCTCGATCGGACGGTTTGCATTACCATCGACGGCTGGCGCGTGCGCGCCTTCGCCCGCGCCCCGCAGCGGATGGCCGACCAGCACCGCGAGCCCGTCGAACGCCTTCAACGCGCCGGCGAGCGCGTCGAGCGCGGCCGCGGCCGCCGCATAGAACGCGGGCCGCAGCAGCAGGTCTTCCGGCGGATAGCCGGACAGCGCGAGTTCAGGCGCGACCATCAGCTGCGCACCATCGTTGTGCGCGGCACGTGCGGCCGCGACGATCCGCGCGACGTTGCCGGCGAAGTCGCCGACGGTGACGTTGATCTGGGCGAGAGCGAGTCGGGTCATCATGGCGGGATCGGCGCAGCCCGGCGGCGCGCCCTGAACGGCTGACGAAATCGTCCCGGTGCGGGCCGCGCAGGCCCTCGCATCCGGCGACACAGAACAGTACGGATTCACGCTTGAAACACGAACGCATCGATTATCGCACGGGCATCCTGTCGTCCCCCTCGGAGGTACCGGCCGACGAATGGAACGCGCTGCTCGCCCGCGACGCGCAGCCGACGCCCTTCCTGCGCCACGAATTCCTCGACGCGCTGCACGTCGCGCGCTGCGCGGTCGACGATACCGGCTGGTCGCCGCACTTCGTCACGCTGACCGACCCGCGCACCGGCCGCCTCGCGGCCGCCGCGCCCGTCTACGCGAAGCAGCATTCGTACGGCGAATACGTGTTCGACTGGGCGTGGGCCGACGCGTACCAGCGCAACGACCTGCCCTACTACCCGAAGCTGCTGTGCGCGGTGCCGTTCACGCCCGTGCAGGGCACGCGCCTGCTCGCGGCCGACGACGATGCGCGCCGCCGGCTCGCGGCCACGCTGCTCGCGTTCGCCGAGCAGAGCGACGTGTCGTCGCTGCACGTGCTGTTCCCGACCGGCGACGAAGCGGCGCTCCTCGAATCGATGGGGATGATGCTGCGCGAAGGCGTGCAGTTCCACTGGCTCAACGACGGCTACCGCCACTTCGACGATTTCCTCGGCACGCTCGAGCAGAAGAAGCGCAAGAACATCCGCGCGGAGCGGCGCAAGGTGCACGACGCGGGCGTGACGTTCCGGCGGCTCACCGGCGACCAGATCACCGACGCCGACTGGCGCTTCTTCTCGCGCTGCTACCGGCAGACCTATCGCGAACACTATTCGAGCCCGTACCTGAACCTCGACTTCTTCCGCACGATCGGCGCGACGATGCCCGAGAACCTGCTGCTCGTGATCGCCGAAGCCGACGGCCAGCCGATCGCGAGTGCGCTCGCCGTCTACCGGCGCGGCGAACACGGCGGCGGCACGCTGTACGGCCGCTACTGGGGCGCGGTCGAGCACGTGCCCTGCCTGCATTTCGAAACGGCCTACTACCAGTTGCTCGAATTCTGCATCGAGGCCGGGCTCGACACGTTCGAAGGCGGCGCGCAGGGCGAACACAAGCTCGCGCGCGGCTTCCTGCCGACCGTCACGCACTCCGCCCACTGGCTCGCGCACCCGGCGTTCTCGGACGCGGTCGCGCGCTTTCTCGAACGCGAGACCGAGCATATCCACTCGTATGTCGACGAACTGCGCGAACACGATCCGTTCCGGCGCGGCACCGAGTAACTTCATCAAGCGCACCGACATGCGGCGAAGCCACGACCGGCTTCGCCGCATGCCACACGGCGTAGCTTCGGCTCAGTGCGCAGCGAGCATCACCGTCGTCGACAGCGCCTGCGGATCGCGCGACGAAGCAGCCGCCGACAGCCCGTAGCTGCTCGCGGCGATCCGCCACGCATGCGCGTTCGCATCCCAGGTCGCGAAGCGCTGCGCCGGCACCGCGACGCTGACGGTGCGCACGTCGCCCGGCTGCAGCGCGACCTTGGCCCAGCCGACGAGGCGCTTCGGCGGCTCACCGAGCGACGCGGGCAGTACCGTCATCGCGTACGCGGACACAATCGTCGAACACCGGAACAGCGAAGTTTTCATTGATCCTCCTGAATCGATCTGTTGTACTTGTCGCCACACTCCAGCGTCCCAGTTAAAAAAAATCGACCGGTCACCATGCTTGACCGGCAGGAGCAGCACTTGACCTCTCGCAGCGGGGGCAATCCCGAAGGTCATGGAGAGAGACATGGAGTTACGACAGAAATCGGTATCCATCCGGGTCTACCGACAGGCGCTCGACGACATGCGCCGCAACGGCTTCGACGTCGCGCCGCTGTATGCGACGCTCGGCATCGGCGCGGCCGATCTTGCCGACGACGCGCGGCGCATCCCCGGCGACCGGCATGTCGCCGCAATGAGGCTGATGAGCGGATGGCCGTTGTCCTGGCACCGGCCGCCGCCGCAGGTCGTGCCGTGGCTCGCGCCGTTCCCGGAGCTCGCGGGCATCATCTGCAACGCCGCGACGCTGCGCGACGCGCTGCACGGCTACCTGCGCTACCGCGAACTGATCGGCAACGTCGACTGGGTATTCGCGCACGAAACCGGCGGCGCGATCGCGCTCGAGTACGTGAACGAGGGCGAAGGCCGCCCTGCCAGCAGCGCGTTCGCGAATTTCGCGATCCTCGCCGCGCTCGCGCGCCTGTACGATCCGCACGTGCAGGTCGACGAAGCCTCGTTCGCGGGCCGCGCGTTCGCGCCGACGGCCGCGCTGCGCGACCTCCTCGGCGCGGCGGTGTCGTTCGATGCCGCGCACAACCGCGTCGTGCTGCGCTCCGCGCGCTTCGACGCGCCGTTCGAGCGCTACAACGCGCCGCTCGCGGACATCCAGCGTCATGCGGCCGACGCCGCGCGCGAGCGCGTGCGCGCACGCTCGACGTTCGGCTCGTCGGTCGAGCAATGCGTGCGCGACTGGCTGCGCAACGCCGACGACGCCGACGTGCCGTCCGACACGCTGATGGAGCACGTCTGCACACGCTTCGCGATGTCGCGCTGGACGCTGCGCCGGCGGCTGCATCGCGAAGCGGTCGGGTTTCACGCGCTCGTCGCGCAGGCACGGCTCGGTGAAGCGCGCGACCTGCTGCTGAACACGCAACTGCCGATCGGCGAGATCGGCGTGCGGGTCGGCTTCCGTTCGACGAGCGCGTTCACGCGCTTCTTCACGCGCGAGCTCGGCGCGGCACCGAGCCGCTTCCGCGACGGGCACGGCGATCGGTGGCGTTGACGGGCGCTTTTTCTGAGACACTGGCGGCTTCGCATCCCGCCGCCCTGCCATGTCCTGGTTTCTGTATCTGATCGAATGCGCCGACGACAGCGTCTACACGGGCATCACGACCGACGTTGCCGCACGCTTCGACGAGCACGCATCCGGCAAGGGCGCGCGCTACACGCGCTCGCGCAAGCCGCGTGCGGTGCTCGCGTCGTTTCCGCTGCCCGACCGGTCGAGCGCATCGCGCGCCGAATACTGGGTGAAGCGGCTCACGGCGGTGCAGAAGCGGGAACTGGCGGCCGGGTTGCGGACGCTGGAGTCGGTACTGCCGGCCGTGGTGGCCGTCAATACGAGTGACGACGCAGCCGGGTCGAAGGCCGGTGCGCGCGGGCGGAAGAAGGCGAAAACGGAGAACGTCGATAGCGTGGCGAAGACGGTTGAGGCGGCTAAGAGCACGAAGAAGGCCGGGAAAGCCGAGAAGGTCGACAAGCCTGCAAAAGCCGCCAAGCCTCCCAAGGCGACCAAAGCCGCACCGGTCGCGAAGCGCACGAAGCCCGACAGCAATGCAGTCGCAAGAAAGACTTCATCGCGTGACACACCGGTAAAAAAGGGCAAGCCGGCCGCGCCCTCTTCGTCGAAAAGAAAGGCGCCGGCAGGCAGCAGCAAACCCGTCACGAACGGACGCGAAGATACCGCTCCCGCGCCGGCCCGCCGCCGCCCGTCCGCTACCAAAACCGCCGAAGCCACCTTGGCCGCCGTTGCACCCGATGCCACTCGCCGCGCGAAGCGCACGAAGGACGCGCCGCCTGCCACCACAGCGCCTGCGTCCGCGCCCGCCTCCGCACGCAAACAACCGCCACGCACAAAACAAAACCGCGCGGCCTCCTGAGGAGACACGCGCGGTTTGCGTTTCGCACGAACCGGCCGTCGGCCGGTACGCTGCTTACTTCTTGTAGTTCGCTGCGCCGTCGGTGATTTCCTTGTGCGCGGCCTCGATGCCCGCCCAGCCTTCGACCTTCACCCACTTGCCCTTCTCGAGCGCCTTGTATTGCTCGAAGAAGTGCTTGATCTGATCCTTCAGGTACTCAGGCACGTCGTCGATCGACTTCAGGTTTGCCGTCATCGGGCAGACCTTGTCGTGCGGCACCGCGACCAGCTTCGCGTCGACGCCCGACTCGTCGGTCATCTGCAGCATGCCGAGCACGCGCGAACGCACGATCGAGCCTGCCAGCAGCGGGAACGGCGTGATCACCAGCACGTCGACCGGATCGCCGTCGCCCGACAGCGTCTGCGGGATGTAGCCGTAGTTCACCGGATAGCGCATGCCCGTGCCGATGAAGCGGTCGACGACGAGAAGGCCCAGTTCCTTGTCCGCCTCGTACTTCACCGGATCGCTTTGCGCGGGAATCTCGATGATCACGTTGAAATCTTGCGGCAGGTCCTTGCCGGCCGGAACATGATTGAAGCTCATGAGCACTCTCTGTAGGTCGATGGGAATTCGGGACAGGGCGCCGCGGCCGATGCACCGCCGCAGGCGTCCCCGAAGGGAATGCGCCATTATAGCCAATCGACCGGTGGCGTCCGGATGACGATCGGCGCGATAATCGTTCCGGATGCCCGGCCGTCGTACCACCGGCCGCGTTACATGGAATCGGGTGGGCGCTGAAGCGCTGATTCGGGTCGACCGCGAAGCATGGGACCCGAGTAACCGCTAAAGCGCCAACTCGGGTCGACAGGAGCTGGCATGGAAGAGGCGAAGCACTTCATCGCGGGCGAATGGACGTTGCCCGCGCAACTGGAAACCATCGCAGTCATCGATCCATCCGACGGCCAGCCGTTCGCGTCGATCGCCCGCGGCACCGCGCCCGACATCGAGCGTGCGGTCGCCGCAGCCCGCGACGCATTCGCGGGCCCGTGGGGCGCCGCCAGCGCCGCCGAGCGCGGCCGGGTGCTGATGCGGCTGTCAGCGCGTGTCGCCACGTCGATCGACGAACTCGCCGCGATCGAGGCGCGCGATACCGGCAAGCCGCTGAAGCAGGCACGCGCCGACGCAGCCGCGCTCGCGCGCTACTTCGAGTTCTACGCAGGCGCCGCCGACAAGCTGCACGGCGAAACCCTCCCCTATCAAGCAGGCTACACGGTGCTGACGGTGCGCGAGCCGCACGGCGTCACGGGCCACATCGTGCCGTGGAACTACCCGATGCAGATCTTCGGGCGCAGCGTCGGCGCCGCGCTCGCGGCCGGCAACGCATGCGTCGTCAAGCCGGCCGAGGATGCGTGCCTGTCGTTGCTGCGCGTCGCCGAGCTGGCCGCCGAGGCCGGGTTGCCGGCCGGCACGCTCAACATCGTCACCGGCTACGGCCATGAAGCCGGTGCCGCGCTCGCACGCCATCCCGGCATCGACCACATCTCGTTCACGGGTTCGCCGGCCACCGGCAAGCTGGTCACGCAGATGGCGGCCGAGAATCACGTGCCCGTCACGCTCGAACTCGGCGGCAAGTCGCCGCAGATCGTGTTCGCCGACGCCGATCTCGAAGCGGCGCTGCCCGTGCTCGTGGCGGCGATCGTGCAGAACGGCGGGCAGACCTGCTCGGCCGGCAGCCGCGTGCTGATCGAGCGCGCGGTGTACGAGCCGCTCGTCGAGCGTCTCTCCACCGCATTCAACGGGCTGCGCGTCGGCCCGAGCCGCGCCGACCTCGATTGCGGCCCGCTGATCAATGCGAAGCAGCAGCAGCGCGTGTGGGATTTCCTGTCCGACGCGCAGCACGACGGCATTCCGATGGCCGCGCACGGGCAGGTCGTCGCCGACGCGCCCGAAAGCGGCTTCTACCAGGCGCCCGCGCTGTTGCGCGACGTGCCGCCGTCGCACCGGCTCGCACAGGAGGAAGTGTTCGGCCCCGTGCTCGCCGCGATGCGTTTCGTCGACGAAGACGAAGCCGTCGCGCTGGCGAACGGCACGCCGTACGGCCTCGTCGCGGGCATCTGGACGCGCGACGGCGCACGCCAGATGCGTCTTGCACGGCGCCTGCGGGCGGGCCAGGTGTTCATCAACAACTATGGCGCGGGCGGCGGCGTCGAGCTGCCGTTCGGCGGCGTCGGCCACTCGGGGCACGGCCGCGAGAAAGGCTTCGAGGCACTGTACGGCTTCACCGCGCTGAAGACGATCGCGATCCGGCACGGCTGAACTCGCGGCATGCAGCACGCTGCCGGCAGCGCCCGGCAGCGTGTCGAAACACGACGGCACTCATATCCAGCACAGGAGACACACCATGCGGTTGAGCGGCAAGACGGCAATCGTCACGGGCGGCGGCTCGGGGTTCGGCGAAGGCATCGCGAAGACATATGCGCGCGAAGGCGCGAACGTCGTCGTCAACGACCTGAACGGCACGGCAGCCGAGCGCGTCGCGAGCGAGATCGCGCTCGCGGGCGGCAAGGCCATCGCGGTGGCCGGCGACGTGTCGAAGCAGCACGACTGGCACGCGCTGCTGCAGGCCACACTCGACGATTTCCACGCGGTGCAGATCGTCGTGAACAATGCGGGCACCACGCACCGCAACAAGCCGGTGCTCGACGTGACGGAAGCCGAATTCGACCGCGTGTACGCGGTCAACATGAAGAGCCTGTACTGGTGCGTGCAGACCTTCGTGCCGTACTTCCGCGAACAGGGCGGAGGCGTGTTCGTGAACGTCGCGTCGACGGCCGGCGTGCGGCCGCGGCCGGGCCTCGTCTGGTACAACAGCACGAAGGGCGCGATGATCACCGCGAGCAAGTCGCTCGCGGCCGAGCTTGGCGCCGACCGCATCCGCGTGAACTGCATCAACCCCGTGCTCGGCGAGACTGCACTGATGACGGAATTCATGGGCTGCGAGGATACCCCCGAGAACCGTAGCCGGTTCCTCGCGACGATCCCGCTCGGCCGCTTCTCGACGCCGCAGGACATCGCGAACGCGGCGCTTTACCTCGCCTCCGACGAGGCCGAGTTCATCACGGGCGTCTGCCTCGAAGTCGACGGCGGGCGCTGCATCTAGCCGCGCCGTGCTGTTCGCGCGCCGCGCCGGGTTTCACCGGCCGGCATGACATCCACGCATTGCTTCGCACGAAACCGGATCAGGTACCGCAGGCCTGCTCCGGCCAACTATAAGGACAGGAGACAACATGGCAACATCGACGCAGTCGCTGCCGGGCTCGTCCGGCGCATTCGAGGAAGCAACCTACCGCAAGGTGTCGTGGCGACTCGTACCACTTCTGCTGCTGTGCTACGTGGTCGCGTATCTCGACCGCGTGAACGTCGGGTTCGCGAAGCTGCAGATGGCGAGCGACCTGAACCTCAGCGACACCGTCTACGGGCTCGGCGCCGGGATCTTCTTCTTCGGCTATTTCCTGTTCGAAGTGCCGAGCAACATCATCCTGCACAAGGTCGGCGCGCGCGTGTGGATCGCACGCATCATGGCGACGTGGGGCGTGATCTCGATCCTGACGATGTTCGTCACGACGCCCACGATGTTCTACGTGATGCGCTTCCTGCTCGGCGTCGCCGAGGCCGGCTTCTTCCCCGGCGTGATCCTCTACCTCACCTACTGGTATCCCGCGCACCGGCGCGGCCGGATGACGACGTTCTTCATGACGGCCGTCGCGCTGTCCGGCGTGATCGGCGGGCCGCTCTCGGGCTTCATCCTCAAGGCGTTCGACGGTATCAGCGGGTGGCACGGCTGGCAATGGCTGTTCCTGCTCGAAGGTATCCCGTCGGTGCTGGTCGGCGTGGTCGTGTTCCTCAAGCTCGACGAACGGATCGCGAAGGCGAACTGGCTGACCGACGAAGAAAAGGCGCTGCTCACGCGCAACGTCGAAGCGGAGGAAGCGACCAAGGAAGACCTGCCGCTCGGCGCCGTGATGTCGAGCCCGCGCGTGTGGCTGATGGCGCTGATCTACTTCTCGTTCGTGATGGGGCTCTACGGCGTCGGTTTCTGGCTGCCGACGATCATCAAGGCCACCGGCGTGACCGACACGTTCATGATCGGCCTGCTGTCGGCGATTCCGTATGCGGCGGCGGTGGTCGCGATGATCCTGATCGCACGCAGCGCGGACCGGCACCGCGAACGCCGCTGGCACGTCGCGATTCCGGCTGCGATCGGCGCGCTCGGGCTCGTGCTGTCGGTGATCTGGGCGCACCAGACCGCGCTCGCGATGCTCGGCCTCACGCTCGCGACGATCGGCATCCTGACGACGCTGCCGCTGTTCTGGAGCCTGCCGACCGCGTTCCTCGGCGGCACGGCGGCCGCGGCCGGCATCGCGATGATCAACTCGATCGGCAACCTCGCCGGATTCCTGAGCCCGTACATGATGGGCTGGCTCAAGCAGGCAACGGGCGCCAACGATTCGGGCATGTACATGCTCGCCGGATTCCTGGTGCTCGGCGGGTTGCTGGCGCTGTCGGTGCCGAAGCGGCTGGTCGACAAATGACGCAGGGCGCACAGGCGCCCGCCGGTTGATGACCCGTACCTGAAACGCCCCGCTGGCCGGAACCGCTCCGGTCGGCGGGGCGTTTCTGCTTCCACGCACGCCGCCTGGATGATGCAGGTTCGGTAGCACGCCAACGCTGGCGCACCGCACCGCACCGCACCGCACCGCACCGCACCGCACCGCACCGCACCGCACCGCACCGCACCGCACCGCACCGCACCCAAAATTTTACCTATTGATCCCCTTGTCATGGAACAATAAGGATCATTTTGAGCATCACTGGCCGATCATGTTCCATACCGTCGAAGAATCCGCCACACGTCTGCGCCTCCACCCGAAAACCGTCCTGCGCTTCATCCGCGAGGGCAAGCTGCCCGCAACGCGGGTCGGCCGGGCATACCGCATCCTCGACACCGACCTCGCCGCGTTCGCGCAAACGAAGCCGGCCGCGCTCGTGCCGCGTGCGGTGCGCGTCACCAGCATCGTCGACATTCCGGACGCGTCGCAGTCGCTGCACCAGTACCTGTCGCGGTCGCTGCATGCGATGGCGTCCGGCCGCACGTCGTATGTCGACCCGGTGCGAATCGACGTCACGTTCGATCCGGCCGCGAGCCTGGTCAAGATCATCGTCGCCGCGACGCCGGCCGACACGGCCACGCTGATGTCGTCGCTCGAGGCGCTGCTGCAGCAAAGCGGGACATGAGCGCGATCTTCAGGTCGCCCCGCCACGCGCGCGCGATTCGCGCGGCTTACGAGGCTGCGCTGTCGCACTGGCCGGCCGGACATCGGCGCATCACGGTACAGACGCGCCATGGTGCAACGCACGTGATCGCCTGCGGCCCCGAACATGCGCCGCCGGTCGTGCTGATCCACGGCGCGCAGACGACGGCGGCAAGCTGGCAGCACGTCGCGGCCGAATGGTCGGCGCACTTGCGGCTCTACGCAATCGACGTGATCGGCGAAGCGGGACCCAGCGCCCCGTCGCGACCACCGCTCGCGAGCGACGCATACACGCAGTGGCTCGACGACGTGCTCGACGGCCTGGGCGTGTCGTGCGCCGCGTTCGTCGGCATCTCGCTGGGTGCGCGAACCGCGCTCGATTTCGCGTTGCACCGGCCGGCGCGCGTCGCGCGGCTTGCGCTGCTCTGTCCGTCCGGCATCGGCAGGCAGAAGCCGTTTCTGTGGTGGGCGTTGCCGCTGCTGCTGCTCGGCGATGTCGGGCGCGCGTGCGTGCGACGGCGCGTGCTCGGACGCTTTCCGCCCGCATCGACGCCGGCCGAGCGCGACACATTCACGCTCATGCGCGCCGTGGATCGCGGCTTCCGGCCGCGCCTCGAAACGATCCCTGTGTTCGACGACGGCGCGCTGCGCACGCTGTCCACGCCCACGCTGGCGATCGTCGGCGGTCGCGACGTCATGCTCGATTCGCGCGATACGTGCGATCGCCTGACGCGTCTCGTGCCGCACGCGCAGGTCCGGTTTCTTCCGGATCAATACCACTTCATCCGCGGGCAGCGCGACACCGTGCTCGCGTTTCTCATGTCGAGGGAGCCAACCCGCATGCACCACCGAATCGTCCAGGCAGCCGCTCACCGTGTGCTGGTCCGCGATCCTGCCGCCGGCCTGGTACAACGCGAAAGCGATGCGCTCGACCTCGTCGCGCTCGCGCACGAGCATGAAGCCGACTGGATCGCGGTCCCCGCCGACGCGCTGCACGACGATTTCTACCGGCTCGACAGTGGCCTCGCAGGCGCGGTGCTGCAGAAACTCGTCAACTATGGGGTCCGACTCGGCGTGGTCGGTGATATCGACCGCTGGCTCGCGCGCAGCGAAGCGCTTCGCGCGCTCGTTCGCGAGTCCAATCGCGGCACATCGGTGTGGTTCGTCGCGAACGAGGACGACCTGCTGCGCAAGCTCGGCGCATGACGTATCGTCCACGCCCACCCTGGACGAAAAAAAGCCCCGAAGGCCTTCCGGCATTCGGGGCTTTTTTGCGCGGGTTGCGCGAGCCGCCTGCAGCAGGCAGCCACGCCGCCCGCCTCAGACCACAGTGATCGCGAGCGCGCTTTCGCGGTAATGCTTCGCAGCCTTGTCGGTTTCGCCGAGATGCTCGAACAGGCGCGCGAGCGCGCGATGCGCCCGCACCTTCAGCGCCTCGTTGTCGGCGAGTTTCAGTGCCGATTCGAGGAACGACTGTGCCTTGCCCCACAGTTGCTGCTGCTGGCACAGGCGGCCGAGCGCGAACAGCAGGTCGGCATCCTCCGGGTGATCCTTCTTCCACCCTTCCGCCTTCTGGATCAGCGGCAGCGCATCGGCGCCGGCCGTGTCCGGATAACGGCGCAGCAGGCGGGCATCCCAGTTGTGCGCGAGCGCGTCCTCGACGATGCGGCGCGCTTCGTTGCGACGTTCGAGCGGCACGAGCAGATCGGCCGCGAGATCGGCAAGACGCGGCGACTGGCGCTCGACCGGCGACAGCGACTGCCACACTTCGAGCAGCGCGTCCGGGTCGTGCCGGCGTTCGCGCAGCAGGTTTTCCGCAGCCTGCTGGCGCAGCCGCACGGCCGCGGCCGGATGCAGCGCCTCGCGCTTCTCGAGCGCCTTCGCGAGCTTCAGCACCTCGGCCCAGTTCTTCAGCTGCTGCTGCGCGCGCAGCGCGACCTGCTGCGCATGGATTCGCTTGCCGCCCGCCTGCAGGTCGGCCAGCGCGGCCAGTGCGCCGTCGGCATCGCGCGCATCGGCGCGCATGTCGGCAGCGGCGAGCAGCCGTGCGTCCTGCCATTCGGGCGCGTCGACCTTCGACAGCCAGTCGTCGCGACGCGTGTACTCGTGCATCCGGTGCGCGGCGGTCGCCGCGACGAGACTCGCCGCGCCCTGGTTCGCATCGACCGACAGCGCTTCACGCGCCGCCTTCTCCGCACGCGAGAAGCGACCCGCGTACAGGTTCGCGATCGCGTCGCGCAGCGACGCCTGCGCCTTCTCGTTGCGCGAACGCGCCCGATACGCGGCGACCCGCTGCGGCATGCGCCAGATGTTGCGCACGATGCGCAGCAGCGCATACACGACGATGAACAGCACGACGATGGCGATCACGAACAGGTTCAGCGACACGTCGATCCGGTACGGCGGATAGACGAGCAGCACCTGCCCCGCGTCGAAACGGCCGACGGTGGCGAGCGCGGCGGCGATCGCGAACAGGACCGCGAGCCAGACGATTCCTCGAAGCGTCATCGTTACCCCCGGCTCTTGAACTGCTGAACGGCGTTCAGGCTGGTGTTCAGGTTCGGCACCGCGACCGTCAGCGATGCGGCGTCAACCTGCTTGAGCAGATCCTCGACGGTCTGCGTGTCCTTCGATGCCTGGTCGAAATACTTCCCGAGCGACGCCTGCGCGGCGTGCAGGTCGGCCTTCATCGCGCCGTCGTTGCGCGCGAGCAGCGACAGGCGCGCGGTCAGCAGGCGCAGCTTCACGTTCTCGCGTACGAAGTAACCCTGGTCGGGCGACGCGAGCATCGCGTCCGCGTTGTCGATGCGGCGCACCTGCACGAGCCCCTTCAACTGCTGGCCGAGACCGGCCGAGAAGTCGTGCCACCACACCTTCCAGCGCGGCTCGCCGGCCACGGCCGACGATGCGGTGTCGGCCGGCGCGGCCTTCGGCGCTTCGTGCGGGACGATCGCCTCGCCGGACAGCGGCAGCGCGTCGATCTTCGCGATCGCGTCGTCGAGCTTGATCGCCAGGCCCGTGAGGTCGGCCGCCGGTGCGGCCTTCAGCTTCTCGATGTCCAGCGCGAGCGCCTTGCGCACCGTGACGGCCTGCGCGCTCTGCGAGGTCGCGAGGCGCGCATCGGCGTTCTGCAGCGCGATCAGCGCGAGCTGCGTGTTGCCGGTCAGTTGAAGCTGCTGGCTCGCGCTCGACAGCATCTGGTCGACTTCCTCGAGCATCCACGCATCGCGGTTGCGCGACAAATCCTGGTATTGCTGCTGCAGCGCCTGCTGTGCACTCTGCGCGTCGGCGAGCTTGCCGTCGAGCTGCGCGAGCTGCGTGTCGACCTGGTGCGTGCTCGCGAGCGCCTGCTCGGTCTTCATGCGCGTTTCGGCCGTCTGCGCATCGAGCGCCTTCTGGCGCGCGACGAACGAGCCGTCGAGCCGGTCGATCTTGCGGTTCAGCGCGTAGCCGCCGACGCCCGCCGCGCAGCCGAGCACGACGACGACGAACCACAGCACCGCACTGCCGCCGCGGCGCGCGGGCGGTTCGGACGCCATATAGGCGGGACGGGACGGCGGTGCGGATGCAGCGGCCGGCTGGGAAGCGACGCTTTTGGAATCGTTGGTATCTGTCATGCGTTTAGTCACCGGTGCGGCTGTCGCCGGTTGGACGGCCTCGTCGGCCATCGTTCGAAACGCGCGGACGATGCGCTCATCGCCCGCGCCGGTCAGCGTAATCCTATCAAAACCCAATGAACGCGCGGTCTGCTCGATCCGCGGATGCGGCGTCACGAGCGGCGCGTGCTTCAGCGCGTCGATCTCGGCATCGTTCAGGTGCGCCCGCGCGAGCTCGTGCAGGTTGCGCACGCCTTCCGAGCTCGTGACAAGCCACGCATGCGGCTCGCCGTCGAGCAGCGCATGCACGCGCTCCCACGCGCCGACGCGCGGCTCGGGCACGACGCGCCGGTACGCGGCGACGAGCGTGACATCCGCGCCGGCCTCGCGCAATCGTTCGGCGAGCCATTCGCGCCCGCCGTCGCCGCGCACGATCAGCACACGCTTGGCCGCCAGCGCCTGCGCGCCGCCAAATGCGGCCTCGATGCACGCGAACAGGCTTTCCGAATCGTAATGGGGTACGCCACCGTCGGTCGGCGCCTGCGGCGCGATCACGCGATACGCGGGCGCCGCGATGCCGTGACGCTCGAGCGCCGCGACGCTGCCGGGCCCGACCACGCCGACCGGCAGCGCGTTCGGCCAGATCGCGCCGTACTGCGCGAGCGCGCGGTCGATCGCGTTCGGCGACACGAAAATCACCAGCGCGTAGTCGGCGAGCGCCGCGAACGCCGCGTCGAGCGGCGCCGGATCGTCGACCGGCGCGATGTCGATCAACGGGAATTCGAGCACGTCGCAGCCGGCCTCGGCCAGTTGCGACGCAAGCGCGCCGGACTGGCCGTCCGGGCGCGTCAGGACAGCGGTGAACGCGCGCGCGCCGCCCGCCATCAGGCGTCGCCCTTGCCGGCGGCCTGCGAGCCCGCGAGCAGTGCCTGGACGATGTCGAGCGCGCCCTGCGCCTCGAGCTCGTCGGACACGGCGCGGCCGAGCGCGAGCGCATCCGCGACGGTCACGACGGCCCCGCACTCCTCGGCCGTCAGCACGCGCTTGCCGTCGGTCGTCGACACGCGGCCCGTCAGGTACAGTTCGCCCGCGCGCCACACCGCGTGCGCGGCGAGCGGCACCTCGCAACTGCCGCCGAGCGCACGCGACACCATCCGCTCGGCCTCGACCGCGAGCGCGGTCTGCGAGTCGTGCAGCGGCGCGAGCCACGCGGCGACGTCGCTGCGGTGCGATGCGATCTCGATGCCGAGCGCGCCCTGGCCCGCGGCGGGCGGGCTCGCTTCGACGTCGAGCAGCGAACGGATCCGCGCTTCGAGGCCGAGGCGCTTCAGGCCGGCGGCCGCGAGAATGATCGCCGCGTAGTCGCCGCGATCGAGCTTCGACAGGCGCGTGTCGAGGTTGCCACGCAGCGGCAGCACTTCCAGGTGCGGGTAGCGCGAGCGCAGCATCGCCTCGCGGCGCAGGCTCGACGTGCCGACCACGGCGCCGGCCGGCAGCGCGTCGAGCGACGCGTAGTCGTTCGACACGAATGCATCGCGCGGATCTTCGCGCTCCATGATCGCGGCGAGCGAGAAGCCGTCGGGCAGCGCCATCGGCACGTCCTTCAGCGAATGCACGGCGAGATCGGCGCGGCCGTCGGCCAGCGCGGCCTCCAGTTCCTTCACGAACAGGCCCTTGCCGCCGACCTTCGACAGCGTGCGATCGAGAATCTGGTCGCCGCGCGTCGTCATCCCGAGGATTTTCACGTCACAAGCTGGATATAATTTGCGCAGCGCATCACGCACATGTTCGGCTTGCCACATCGCCAGGCGGCTCTCGCGCGAAGCAATCGTCAATGTCGCGGGCAGCTGTGCCTGTTGCGGCCCGGCCGCAGGAGTCTCGGAATTCATTGCTGGAACATCGAAGGACGGGATTGAAGATCGAACAATGGTAGCACGCACGCCCCTGCCCGCCCGGGCCCGGAGCCTGCGCCCGGCCTGCCGCCGAGCGGGTCGCGGCGCCGATGTGCGGATGTGCCGCACGTAGCTGGTTGCTTGACCGCAGTTTCGCAGTTTCCGCAGTTCCTTTTGACTCGAGCTTTCCCAAGGAAACCCATCGTGAAGTCTTCCGGATCGGCGCGTACGGCGCGCCGCAATGCTGCCCTGTCCTCCTCCGACGCCTCGACGGACACCGTCGCCACCGCCGCGAACGGCCGTGCGAAAACGGCAACGAAACCGAAAGACCCGATACGTCAGACAAAACGCGCGACGAAAGCCGCCGGCCCGGCTGCCCGCACCGCGGCCCGCACGGCCGGTGCGACGAAGTCCGGCACGCGCACGCGCGAGGACAAGGACGGCCCGCTGTTCGACGACATCCGCTTCCTCGGCCGCCTGCTCGGCGACGTCGTGCGCGAGCAGGAAGGCGACACCGTGTTCGACGTCGTCGAGACGATCCGCCAGACCGCGGTCAAGTTCCGCCGCGAGGACGACAGCGAAGCCGCGCAGACGCTCGAGAAGAAGCTGCGCAAGCTGACGCCGGAGCAGACGGTGAGCGTCGTGCGCGCGTTCAGCTATTTCTCGCATCTCGCGAACATCGCGGAAGACCGCCACCACAACCGCCGCCGCCGCATCCACGCGCTGGCCGGCTCCGCGTCGCAGCCCGGCACGGTCGCGTACGCGCTCGAGCAATTGAAAACGACCGGCAACGCGTCGAAGCGCTTGCTGCAGCGCTTCTTCGACGACGCGCTGATCGTGCCGGTGCTGACCGCGCACCCGACCGAAGTGCAGCGCAAGAGCATTCTCGACGCGCAGCACGACATCGCGCGCCTGCTCGCCGAGCGCGACCAGGAACTGACGAGCCGCGAGCGCCAGTACAACGAATCGATGCTGCGCGCGCGCGTGACCGCACTGTGGCAGACCCGCATGCTGCGCGACTCGCGCCTGACGGTCGGCGACGAGATCGAGAACGCGCTGTCGTACTACCGCGCGACGTTCCTGGACGAACTGCCCGCGCTGTACGGCGACATCGAGGCCGCGCTCGCCGAGCACGGCCTGTCCGCGCGCGTGCCGGCGTTCTTCCAGATGGGCAGCTGGATCGGCGGCGACCGCGACGGCAACCCGAACGTGACCGCGCCGACACTCGAGGAGGCGATCAACCGCCAGGCCGCGGTGATCCTCGAGCACTATCTGGAACAGGTGCACAAGCTCGGCGCCGAACTGTCGGTGTCGAACCTGCTCGTCGGCGCGAACGACGCCGTGAAGGCGCTCGCGGCAGCTTCCCCCGACCAGTCGCCGCACCGCGTCGACGAACCGTATCGCCGTGCGCTGATCGGTATCTATACGCGCCTCGCCGCGAGCGCGCGCGTGCGTCTCGGCGAAGGCACGGTGCCGGTACGCAGCGCGGGCCGCGGTGCGCCGCCCGTGCGCGCGATCCCGTATGCGGATTCCGAAGCGTTCGTCGCCGACCTGAAGGTGCTGACCGCATCGCTCGACGAACACCACGGCACGTCGCTCGCCGCGCCTCGCCTCGCACCGCTCGTGCGCGCGGCCGAAGTGTTCGGCTTCCATCTCGCGAGCATCGACCTGCGCCAGAGCTCCGACATCCACGAAGCCGTGGTCGCCGAGCTGTTCGCGCGCGCCGGCGTCGAGGCCGACTACGCGGCGCTCGCCGAGGAAGACAAGCTGCGCGTGCTGCTCACCGCCCTTGCCGATCCGCGTCCGCTGCGCTTGCCGTACTTCGAATATTCGGCGCTCGCGCAAAGCGAGCTCGGCGTGTTCGAGAAGGCACGCGAAGTCCGCGCGCAATTCGGCGCACGCGCAGTGCGCAACTACATCATTTCGCATACGGAAACCGTCAGCGACCTCGTCGAGGTGCTGCTGCTTCAGAAAGAGACGGGCCTGCTCGAAGGTGCGCTCGGCGTACCGGGCGGCGACGCGCGGAACAGCCTGATGGTGATCCCGCTGTTCGAGACGATTCCCGACCTGCGCGACGCCGCGCGCATCATGCGCGAATACTTCGCTCTGCCGGGCATCGACGCGCTGATCGCGCACCAGGGCGCCGAGCAGGAAGTGATGCTCGGCTATTCGGACAGCAACAAGGACGGCGGCTTCCTCACGTCGAACTGGGAGCTGTATCGCGCGGAACTCGCGCTCGTCGACCTGTTCCGCGACCGCAAGATCACGCTGCGGCTGTTCCACGGCCGCGGCGGCACGGTCGGCCGCGGCGGCGGCCCGACCTACCAGGCGATCCTGTCGCAGCCGCCGGGCACCGTGAACGGCCAGATCCGCCTGACCGAACAGGGCGAGGTGATCGCAAGCAAGTTCGCGAACCCGGAGATCGGACGCCGCAACCTCGAGACGGTCGTCGCCGCGACGCTCGAAGCAACGCTCCTGCCGCAGAACAACGCGCCCGCGCAGTTGCCGGCGTTCGAGGCCGCGATGCAGACGCTGTCGGATTCGGCGATGGCCGCGTACCGCGCGCTCGTCTATGAAACCCCGGGGTTCACCGATTACTTCTTCTCGTCGACGCCGATCACCGAGATCGCCGAGCTGAACATCGGCAGCCGCCCGGCTTCGCGCAAGCTGCAGGATCCGAAGCAGCGCAAGATCGAGGACCTGCGCGCGATTCCGTGGGGCTTCTCGTGGGGCCAGTGCCGGCTGTTGCTGACGGGCTGGTACGGCTTCGGCAGCGCGGTGAGCGCGTATCTCGACGGCGCGCAGGACGACGCCGAGCGCACGAAGCGCGTCGCGCTGCTGAAGAAGATGAACAAGACCTGGCCGTTCTTCTCGAACCTGCTGTCGAACATGGACATGGTGCTCGCGAAGACTGACCTCGCGGTCGCGTCGCGCTACGCGCAGCTCGTTTCCGACCGCAAGCTGCGCAAGCACGTGTTCGAACGGATCGTCGCGGAATGGGAGCGCACGTCACAGGCGCTGGCGGAAATCACCGGGCACGAAGGCCGCCTCGCAACTAACCCGCTGCTCGCGCGCTCGATCAAGAATCGCTTCCCGTATCTCGATCCGCTGAACCACCTGCAGGTCGAGCTGATCAAGCGCCACCGTGCGGGCGATACGAACGCGCGGCTGCGCCGCGGGATTCACCTGACGATCAACGGGATCGCGGCCGGCCTGCGCAACACCGGCTGATCCACCTGCGGCGCGGTGTGACTCCGCGCCGGCCGGCATCGCAGAAGCCGCGATACGCCACCGTGCCCACGGTGCGTATCGCGGCTTTTTTCATGCGCGGGCAAAACCGCAGCGGCACACCTCTCGCTCAGTTCGCGTCGATCAGCAACGCATCGTGTTCGAACGAACCGTCGGGCTGCACCGCGTAGTAGCCGCGCACCTCGTCCGGCGCATGCGCCCACAGCGCGCGAATGCCGGTGACACTGTCGGCCGGCGTGCGGATGCGCGCGACCCACGTATCGAAATCGATCGGCAGCCGCCAGCGGCTGTGCACATGCGCGTCGAAGCCGGCTTCGCGGAACATCGCGAGCCACTCGTCCGCCCGGTAGTCGCGCACGTGCGACGCGTCGCGCAGCACTTCCGCGGCCTGCAGGTACGTATCGAGAAGCGGATGGTCGTTGCCGGCGATGTCGATCATCAGCACGCGGCCACCCGGTTTCAGCACGCGGCGCACCTCGGCGAGCGCCGCGCGCATGTCGTGCCAGTGGTGCGCGCTCATCCGGCTCACGACCCAGTCGAACGTCGCCGTCTCGAACGGCAGTCGCTCGGCCGGCCCCTGCTGCGTACGGATGTTCGCGAGCCCGCGTTCGCTTGCGGCCGCGTCGACGGTCGCGAGCATCTGCGCGGCGAGATCGTAGGCGACCACGTCGCGCACGTGCGGCGCGACGGCGAAGCTCGCATGGCCGGCACCACAGCCGAGATCGAGCACCGCGGCCTCGGGCGTCGCGCGCACCGCGTCCGCGAGCGTCTGCAGATCGGCGCCCGTCGCGTGAACCGTGCTCGTCAGATAGGCGGCGGCCGTCGTGCCGAATGCGTCGGCGACCTGGTCGTGGTGTTTCATCGTTCGCTCCTTTGTACCGTTGCCGGTGCGACAAGCACCTCGGCGCCTGCTCCGGCCCCATGCAACGCGTTTTGTGGGACGCTCGCTGCCCTGTCAGCGCGCGAGCCGCTACAATAGGCCTGCGTTTGTACCAGTACAAGTTAAGCAGTTATTCTGGTATTCGATACACCTGTCTGATCGTTGCCGCATCCCCGCTTCCATTTCGCCGTTTCCGCATGAGCCACCCGTCCTCCGCCCCCGTTCCGCCGCTCGACGCCACGCCCGCCCACGCGCTCGGCGAATTCATCCGCGCCCACCGCGAGCGGCTGTCGCCGCAGGCCGTCGGCCTGCCGCCCGGCCCGCGCCGCCGCACGCCGGGGCTGCGGCGCGAGGAAGTCGCGCAGCTGTGCGGCGTCAGCCCGACCTGGTACACGTGGATCGAACAGGGGCGCCCCGTGTCCGCATCGGCCGACGCGCTCGCGCGGATCGCCGTCGCGCTGCAGTTGTCGAAGGCCGAGCGCGCGTACCTGTTCGAGCTGGCCGCGCAGCGCGACCCGGCCGAGCCCGACGTCGCGGGCGGCGACCTGCCGCCGACGCTCGCCGCGACCGTCGCGGCAATCGCGACGCCCGCGTACGTGCTCGACCGGCAATGGAACGCCCTCGCGTGGAACGCACCGGCCGCCGCACTCTTTTCCGGCTGGCTCGACGGCGAGCACGACCGCAACCTGCTGCGCTTCACGTTCATGTCGCCGGTCGCGCGCACGCTGATCGTCGACTGGGAAACCCGCGCGCGGCGGCTCGCGGCCGAATTCCGCGCCGATTCGATCCGTCACCTGACCGACGCCCCCACGCGGGCGCTGATCGACGCGCTGACCGCCGGCAGCGACGCCTTCGCGCAGTACTGGGCATCGCAGGACGTATTCGAACGCGAAGGCGGCCTGCGCGAATTCGACCATCCGGCCGACGGCCGCCTCGTGTACCAGCAGATCACGCTGAAGCCCGCGCACCGCGAGGACCTGAAGCTGGTCGTGCTCGTGCGCGACTGAACGGGCCGGCCACGGCCGGCGGGCCGCCGCGAACGGCCGCGCGCCGCGGCGGGCAGGCCCGCGAATGTTAGAATTGCGGGATTCCTCGGCGGCGCACGCCGCTCAATCTCCCTTCGAAGAATCGCCATGACGTCCCAACTGCACAAAAAGGGCGAGGCCTGGTCGGCCCGCTTCTCGGAACCGATGTCCGAGCTGGTCAAGCGCTACACGTCGTCGGTATTTTTCGACAAGCGCCTCGCGCTCGTCGACATCGCCGGCTCGCTCGCACACGCGAACATGCTCGCCGCGCAGAAGATCATCAGCGCCGACGACCTGGCCGCGATCGAACGCGGGATGGCGCAGATCAAGGGCGAAATCGAGCGCGGCGAATTCGAATGGCAGCTCGACCTGGAAGACGTCCACCTGAACATCGAGGCGCGCCTGACCGCGCTGATCGGCGATGCCGGCAAGCGCCTGCACACGGGCCGCTCGCGTAACGACCAGGTCGCGACCGACATCCGCCTGTGGCTGCGCGGCGAGATCGACCGCGTCGGCGGCCTGCTGAACGACCTGCGCGGCGCGCTGCTCGACCTCGCGGAACAAAACGCCGACACGATCATGCCGGGCTTCACGCACCTGCAGGTCGCGCAGCCCGTCACGTTCGGCCACCACCTGCTCGCGTACGTCGAGATGTTCTCGCGCGACGCCGAACGCATGCGCGACTGCCGCACCCGTGTGAACCGCCTGCCGCTCGGCGCGGCCGCGCTCGCCGGCACGAGCTACCCGATCGACCGTCATGCCGTGGCGAAGACCCTCGGCTTCGACGATATCTGCACGAACTCGCTCGACGCGGTGTCGGATCGCGACTTCGCGATCGAATTCACGGCCGCTTCCGCACTCGTGATGACGCACGTGTCGCGCTTCTCCGAAGAACTCGTGCTGTGGATGAGCCCGCGCGTCGGCTTCATCGACATCGCCGACCGCTTCTGCACCGGCAGCTCGATCATGCCGCAGAAGAAGAACCCGGACGTGCCCGAGCTCGCGCGCGGCAAGACGGGCCGCGTGAACGGCCACCTGATGGCACTGCTGACGCTGATGAAGGGCCAGCCGCTCGCGTACAACAAGGACAACCAGGAAGACAAGGAACCGCTGTTCGACACGGTCGACACCGTCGCCGACACGCTGCGGATCTTCGCCGAGATGGTTGCCGGCATCACCGTGAAGCCGGACGCGATGCGTGCGGCCGCGCTGCAGGGCTTCTCGACCGCCACCGACCTCGCCGACTACCTCGTGAAGCGCGGCCTGCCGTTCCGCGATGCGCACGAAGCCGTCGCGCACGCAGTGAAGATCTGCGACGACCGCGGCATCGACCTGGCCGACCTGACGCTCGACGAAATGAAGCAGGATCTGCCGAACGTCGCGCACCTGATCGGCGAAGACGTGTTCGGCTACCTGACGCTCGAGGGTTCGGTCGCCAGCCGCAACCACCCGGGCGGCACCGCGCCCGACCAGGTGCGTGCGGCGGTCAAGGCTGCGCGCGCCGCGCTCGGCCAGTAAGCCCGCTGTTCCGGACGGACGCCTTCGGCGTCCGTTTTTCATTCGGGCGGCCGTTGCGCCGCCCATCGCCTTCCCTGCTTCCCGAATGCCGCCGATGACCTTTTCCGCCGCGCTCTTCGACATGGACGGCCTGCTCGTCGATTCCGAGCGGACCATCATGAATACGTGGATCGACGTGTCGAATGCGCACGGCGTCACGCTGACCACCACCGACTACCTGCAGATCGTCGGCCGCTCGTTCGCCGAGGGCCAGGTCATCCTGGCGCGGCTGATCGGCAACCCCGACACGTTCGACGCGGTGCGTATTCGCGTGCGCGAGCAACTCGCGGCACCCGAACCGCATCCGAAGTTTCCGCTGAAACCCGGCGCGTTCGCACTGCTCGATGCGCTCGCGCAGGCCGGCATTCCGTGCGCGGTCGCGTCGTCGTCCGCGTGCGACGTGATCCGCGCGCGGCTCGACGCGGTCGGCGTGCTGCCGTTCTTCCGCGCGATCGCAGGCGGCGACGAAGTCGCGCGCGGCAAGCCCGACCCGGCCGTCTACCGGCTCGCGGCCGAACGCCTCGGCGTGCCGGCACACGCATGCGTCGCGTTCGAGGACAGCGACTTCGGCGCGCAGTCGGCCGCCGGCGCGGGTGCATCGGTCGTCACCGTGCCCGACCTGAAGGCGCCGACGCCCGAAATCGTCGCGCTGAGCCTGCACGTGCTCTCGTCGCTCGACGATGCGGTCGCGCTCGTGCCGTCGTGGTTCGGCGGGCACGGCACGCAGCGGCCCGCATAAATCACCTGCCGCCAAATGCAAAACGGGCACCCTTGGGTGCCCGTTTTGCCGTATCGCCGAACAACCGGCATCGCGATTGCGCTTACTTGTTGCCGGCCGTCTCCGACAGCCGCTTCATCGTCGCGATGCGCGCGCCAATCAGGTCGACGCGGCCATCTTCACCCACGAGCGGTGCCGTCGCATCGCGGAACCCGACCCACGCGCGCTGTGCGCGTACGAGCGTCGCGGCCGAATGCGCGGGCATCTTGCGGCGCAGCTTCTGGTAATAGCGGTTCAGGTCGAACAGCGCGTGCTCGCACGCGGCGTCCTGTTCGCACGGCCGCACGCGGCGCACGGCCGGATCGCGCGGCGTGTTCGCCGGCTTGCCGTTCGGTTTGGCCGCGCTCGGCGCATCACTCGCGCTGCCCTGCGCGCCGCTCGTGGCCGCGACCGGCACGGCGGCGGGCGGCGGCGCATAGCGATCGGCCGCGCCGCGCAGCGCCAGCGCGCGATCGCGCACGGGCTGCAGCTGCAGGTCGGCACTCGACATCGCGTACGACGTGCCGCGCGTCGTGTCATATACGGCCTTCAGCAGATGCACTTCGTCCTTGCGCCACGTGAGCCAATGGCGCTGGCTGTCCTGCCAGCCGCGCTTCGCATCGGCCGGTGCATCCTTCAACAGGCGCTGGTACGCGCCGTCCATCACGGCCTGCCACTGCTGCTGCGCTTCGCCCATGCACTGGATCTGGCCGGCCGGCGAGGACCGGTCGCGCCGCGCGAGGCATTGCCGCATCGCGACGTCGATCGGGTCGGCCGCCGCGACTTCCGCATGTGCGACGCCCACGCCCGCCAGCCCGGCCGACCCTGCCGCCCAGACGACGAGCGCGGCCAGCGCCGCACGCATCGCCTGGATTCGTCCGTGCGTCGCCATCAGTCGCGCACGCAGTCGACGAAGTACTCGACGCGGCCGTTCACCTCTTCCGCGACGAGGCCGTGGATGTCGGTGTGGAAGCCCGGGAAGCGCTCGTTGAAGTCGCGCGCGAACCGCAGGTAGTTCATGATCGTCTTGTTGAAGCGCTCGCCCGGGATCAGCAGCGGAATGCCCGGCGGGTACGGCGTGAGCAGGATGCTCGTCACGCGGCCTTCGAGCTCGTCGAGCGGCACGCGGTCGATCTTGCGGTGCGCGAGCTTCGCGAACGCGTCCGACGGCTTCATCGCCGGTTCCATGTCCGACAGGTACATCTCCGTCGTCAGGCGGGCAATGTCGTTCGCGCGGTACACGTCGTGGATCTGCGTGCACAGGTCGCGCAGGCCGACGCGCTCGTAGCGCGGATGCTGCGCGACGAATTCCGGCAGCACGCGCCACAGCGGCTGGTTGTTGTCGTAGTCGTCCTTGAACTGCTGCAGCTCGGTCACCATCGAGTTCCAGCGGCCCTTCGTGATGCCGATCGTGAACATGATGAAGAACGAGTACAGGCCGGTCTTCTCGACGATGATCCCGTGCTCGGCCAGGTACTTCGTGACGATCGCGGCCGGAATGCCGGTTTCGCCGAACTCGCCGTCGACGTCGAGCCCCGGCGTGATGATCGTCGCCTTGATCGGGTCGAGCATGTTGAAGCCTTCCGCCAGCGGGCCGAAGCCGTGCCAGTGGTCGTTCGGCTTCAGTATCCAGTCCTCGCGCGAACCGATGCCTTCTTCGGACAGGTTGTCCGGGCCCCATACGCTGAAGAACCAGTCGTCGCCGTATTCGGCGTCGACCTTGCGCATCGCGCGGCGGAAATCGATCGCCTCGGCGATCGATTCCTCGACGAGCGCGGTGCCGCCCGGCGGCTCCATCATCGCGGCCGCGACGTCGCACGACGCGATGATCGCGTACTGCGGGCTCGTCGACGTGTGCATCAGGTACGCCTCGTTGAAGCGGTGCTTGTCGAACGTGCGGTTCTCCGAATCCTGCACGACGATCTGCGATGCCTGCGAGATGCCCGCGAGCAGCTTGTGCGTCGAGTGCGTCGCGAACACGAGCGCGCCGGTGCGCGGACGGCCGTCGCCAATCGCGTGCATGTCGCGGTAGAAGTCGTGGAACGTCGCGTGCGGCAGCCACGCTTCGTCGAAGTGCAGCGTGTCGAGCAGGTCGCCGAGCAGGTCCTTGATCATCTCGACGTTGTAGACGACGCCGTCGTACGTGCTCTGCGTGATCGTCAGGATCCGCGGCTTCATGTCCGGGTTCTCGCGCATCGCTTCGCGCGCGAACGGGTTCGCCTCGATCTTCTTGCGGATGTTCTCCGGCTTGAATTCGTCGCGCGAGATCGGCCCGATGATGCCGAAGTGGTTACGCGTCGGCGTGAGGAACACGGGGATCGCGCCCGTCATCGTGATCGCGTGCAGGATCGACTTGTGGCAGTTGCGGTCGACCAGCACGATGTCGCCCGGTGCAACCGTCGCGTGCCAGACGATCTTGTTCGACGTCGACGTGCCGTTGGTCACGAAGAACAGGTGGTCCGCGCTGAAAATGCGCGCCGCGTTGCGCTCGGACGCCGCGACCGGGCCCGTGTGGTCGAGCAGCTGGCCGAGTTCGTCCACCGCGTTGCAGACGTCCGCGCGCAGCATGTTCTCGCCGAAGAACTGGTGGAACATCTGGCCGAGCGGGTTCTTCAGGAACGCGACGCCGCCCGAGTGGCCCGGGCAGTGCCACGAATACGAGCCTTCGTCCGCGTACTTCACCAGTTCCTTGAAGAACGGCGGCGCGAGCGAGTCGAGATAGACCTTCGCCTCGCGGATGATGTGGCGCGCGACGAACTCCGGCGTGTCCTCGAACATGTGGATGAAGCCGTGCAGCTCGCGCAGGATGTCGTTCGGCAGGTGCCGCGACGTACGCGTCTCGCCGTACAGGAAGATCGGGATGTCCGCGTTGCGGCGGCGCACTTCGGTGACGAACGCGCGCAGCTCGATGATCGCGGTCGCGAGCTCGGGCAGCTCGCCGTCCGAGCCGGTTTCGCCGAGCATGAGTTCGTCGTCGTCGATCGACAGGATGAAGCACGACGCGCGGCTCGACTGCTGCGCGAACGACGTCAGATCACCGTAGCTCGTGAGGCCGAGGACTTCGACGCCCTCCTTCTCGATCGCTTCGGCCAACGCCCGGATGCCGGAGCCCGAGATGTTCTCGGAGCGGAAATCTTCGTCGATGATGACGACGGGGAAACGAAACTTCATGGGCGATTCTCCAAAAAGAACGACCGCGGCGCGTCACGCGCAGCGGTCACCCGGAAACTGGTGAGACGTTATGCAACCAGATCAGGTTTTCGGCAGCGTGACACCACGCTGCCCCTGATATTTGCCGCCGCGATCCGCGTACGACACGTCGCACACTTCGTCGCTCTCGAAGAAGAGCACCTGCGCGACGCCTTCGTTCGCGTAGATCTTCGCGGGCAGCGGCGTGGTGTTCGAGAATTCCAGCGTGACGTAGCCTTCCCACTCGGGTTCGAACGGCGTCACGTTGACGATGATCCCGCAGCGCGCATAGGTCGACTTGCCGAGGCAGACGGTAAGCACGGTGCGCGGGATGCGGAAATATTCGACGGTGCGGGCCAGCGCGAACGAGTTCGGCGGGATGATGCACACGTCGCCCTTGAAATCGACAAACGAACCCTCGTCGAAGTTCTTCGGATCGACGATCGTCGAGTTGATGTTCGTGAAGATCTTGAATTCGTCCGCGCAGCGGATGTCGTAGCCGTAGCTCGACGTGCCGTAGCTGACGATCCGGCGGCCGTCCTCGGACGCGCGAACCTGATCGGGCACGAACGGCTCGATCATCTTGTGCTCTTCGGCCATGCGCCGAATCCATTTGTCGGACTTGATGCTCATATCTGGGCGCCTGGAAACGCTGCGTGACAGTCGGTGAGGGCCGCTCGCGCGAGGCAGCGGCCGGGAAAGGCGCACATTTTACGCGATCATCGGCCCGCGCACGCGGCGGCCGTCAACGGATCACGCCGCAGGCGAGCGCGGGCCCCGCGCCATGCTGCGGAAACGCGGGATCGCTCGCGTCGCGGTGCACCAGCGCCGCCCGGTTCATCGCCGAGCGCACGCCATCGAGGGCCAGATCGGGCGCGACGATGAAGCCGGCCGCGACGCCGTTCGCATCCGCGTGGATGTTGCCGAGATCGCCGGCGACGCGAGCGCCCGCGCGCAGCCGGTCGGCGGCCGGCGCGAACACCTGGCCGGCGCTCGAGCCGTCGCCCGCGTTGCAGTCGCCGCGTTCGTGTACCTGTAACGCGTGATCGCTGTTCGGCGGCAGGCCAGCCAGGTTGTAGGTAACCTGTACGCCGTCCGGACGCTCGACGAACGTCACCGCACCGCGCGCCTGCGAGCCGACCGTCGGCTGCAGTTGTGCGTCGGCCCGTTTTTCGTGCGACGAGGAAAAGGAAGTGCAGCCGGCCAGCAGGCCCAGCGCGGCGGCGGCCAGCAGCGCGCACTGCACGCGGCCGGCGCGCACGCCGTGATGTCGTTGTTTCATTCGATCCTCATGCCGGCTGGCGGCCGTTTGACACGACGGCCGCGCCGGGCGGGTAAAGGGACCCGGGAAAAGTCGCCATGATACCGCGCCTCGCGGCGCCGTAAACAGCCTGAGGCCCCGCCCCGCAAGGGTTTTACGTATTTTGAACAACGATCGACGGGAACTTCGACGTCATGTCGCGCGATCGCTCGGCAATCGCCAGCGCAACCCCGCGCGCGATGTCGCGGTAGCGACGTGCCAGCGCGCCGTCGGAATCGGCGGCAACCGTCGGCGTGCCGCTGTCGGCGCGCTCGCGGATCGCGATGTCGAGCGGCAGGCTGCCGAGCACGTTCACGCCGTAGTCCTTCGCCATCCGCTCGGCCCCGCCGGCGCCGAAGATGTGCTCCTCGTGGCCGCAGTTCGAACAGATGTGGATGCTCATGTTCTCGACGATGCCGAGGATCGGAATCCCGACCTTCTCGAACATCTTCAGGCCCTTCTTCGCGTCGAGCAGCGCGATGTCCTGCGGCGTCGTGACGATCACCGCGCCCGTGACGGGCACGCGCTGCGCGAGCGTGAGCTGGATGTCGCCCGTGCCCGGCGGCATGTCGACGATCAGGTAGTCGAGCTCGCGCCAGTTGGTCTGGCGCAGCAACTGCTCGAGCGCGGAGGTCGCCATCGGGCCGCGCCACACCATCGGGTTGTCTTCCTCGATCAGGAAGCCGATCGAGTTCGCCTGCAGCCCGTGGCCGACGAGCGGGTTCATCGACTGGTTGTCGGGCGACTCGGGACGCTGGCCGTGGATGCCGAGCATCGTCGGCAGCGACGGGCCGTAGATGTCGGCGTCGAGGATGCCGACCGACGCGCCTTCCGCGGCAAGCGCGAGCGCGAGGTTGACGGCCGTCGTGCTCTTGCCGACGCCGCCCTTGCCCGACGCGACCGCCACGATGTTCTTCACGTTCGGCAGCAGTTTCACGCCACGCTGCACCGTGTGCGCGACGATCTCCTGCGACACGGCGACGCGCGCGTCGCGCACGCCGGCCACGGCCTGGAGCGCTGCGGTGACGCGTGCGCGCACGTCGTCGTGCTGGCTGCGCGCGGGATAACCGAGCACCACGTCGAGCACCACGACGTCGCCGTCGATCGCGACGTTGCGCACGCCCTTGTTCGCCGCATACGGACGGCCGGTATTGGGGTCGACGACGGCCGCCAAAGCGGCGTCGACTTGTGCCCGGTCAATGCTCATCGAAACTCCGTGAAAACGTTTTTCTCGCGCGCAAACGTCAAAAAATATCAAATTACGCTGCGAAAATCGGGAAAAGTGAAAGAATCTGTTGCACGCCATTGCGCGAACGCGCGACCCGGCGCACTCTTCGCCTGCGGCATGCT
Source organism: Burkholderia lata (assembly GCF_902499335.1). GTDB lineage: Bacteria > Pseudomonadota > Gammaproteobacteria > Burkholderiales > Burkholderiaceae > Burkholderia > Burkholderia lata_B. The sequence goes on from NZ_CABVQK010000014.1 coordinate 58,877, forward strand.
ATGGGGCCAAATCGGCCACTAACCGCCTATATTGTAGAGGCTGACGCGTCGCCCTGTCCCAACAGCCACGCTGACGGACAGGGCATGCGGCCACCTCGGCGGCTGCCGCGCGCACCGGCCTGCCCTCCTTTTCCGGGCGGCCCGCGCAGGGAGCCGTAACTGTTGTTGTCGTCGTTGTCGACTCGTTCAACCAAGAGAGGAATCCAAGATGAACATGAAAATCGCGACCCGCTTGTCCGTCTTCGCATTGGCCGGCGCACTGCTGGCAGGCTGCGCCACGCAGCAAGGCAACAACACGGCCGTCGGTACCGGCACGGGTGCGGCGCTGGGCGCAGGCATCGGCGCGCTGGCGGGCGGCGGCAAGGGCGCGGCGATCGGTGCAGGCGTCGGCGCACTGGTCGGCGGCGTGACGGGTTACAACTGGCAGGCGATCAAGAACAAGCTCGCACCGTCGGCAGCGAAAACGGGTACGCAAGTGACCGAGCAGCCGGACGGCTCGCTGAAGCTGAACGTGCCGAGCGCGGTGACCTTCGCGACGAACCAGTACGCGATCACGCCGGCCTTCACGCCGCTGCTGAACGACCTGGCCTCGACGCTGAGCCAGAACCCGCAAGTGACGGCATCGATCGTCGGCTACACGGACAGCACGGGCTCGGCGCAGCTGAACCAGACGCTGTCGCAGAACCGCGCGCAGAGCGTCGTGAACGCACTCGCGCAGCGCGGCGTCAACGCCGGCCGCCTGTCGGCGCAAGGCATGGGCGCGTCGAACCCGATCGCGGACAACGCGACCGAAGCCGGCCGCGCACAGAACCGCCGCGTCGAAATCTACCTGCGCGCAGCGCAGGCGCAGTAAGCGCACGACGAGGGGAAGGCGCGGGCACGCCGCCCGCGCGGCCCCGCCGGACAAGGCTTCCGGCGGAGCCGGTAACAAATCGAAAATATTTTCGAACTTCTGTCGCGGGCCGTGGTCAGTATTTACGGTACGCGGCTGGTGTTGCCGGCGCGTCACCATTCTCCTCTTGTCGTTGTTGCTCCGGGGCCGTATCCGCCCCGGTTTTTTTTGCCCGCAGAATTCATGCTGCACCGCAGCACATCACCGTCGGGCACGCCGCTTGCGCGGCCCCGCCCGTTTCGGCGCCCGGTCATGGGCGCCTGCCCGCGTCGCTGGTGCGCGCCCCTGCTAGAATCGCAGTTTCCCGTCGTTTTTCCGCCGTTCCTCTACAGACCCTATGTCCGCATCCGACCTCACTTCCGTGCAGGCTGCGGCGCCGCAAGGCGGCCGCCAGATCCTCGTTACGTCCGCACTGCCCTATGCCAACGGGCAGATCCACATCGGCCACCTGGTCGAGTACATCCAGACCGACATCTGGGTGCGGACGCTGCGAATGCATGGCCATGAGGTCTACTACATCGGCGCCGACGACACGCACGGCACGCCGATCATGCTGCGCGCGGAGAAGGAAGGCCTCACTCCGAAGCAGCTGATCGATCGCGTGTGGACCGAACACAAGCGCGACTTCGACAGCTTCGGCGTGTCGTTCGACAACTTCTACTCGACCGATTCGGACGAGAACCGCGTGCTGAGCGAGAAGATCTACGTCGCGCTGCAGGAAGCCGGCTTCATCGCCGAGCGCGAGATCGAGCAGGCGTACGATCCCGTCAAGGAAATGTTCCTGCCGGACCGCTTCATCAAGGGCGAGTGCCCGAAGTGCCACGCGAAGGACCAGTACGGCGACAACTGCGAAGTGTGCGGCTCGACCTACCTGCCGACCGAACTGCTGAACCCGTATTCGGTCGTGTCGGGCGCAACGCCGGTGCGCAAGACGTCGAAGCACTACTTCTTCCGCCTGTCCGATCCGCGCTGCGAAACGTTCCTGCGCGAATGGGTGAGCGGCCTCGCACAGCCCGAAGCGACCAACAAGATGCGCGAGTGGCTCGGCGACGCCGGCGAAGCCAAGCTCGCCGACTGGGACATCTCGCGTGACGCGCCGTACTTCGGCTTCGAGATCCCGGGCGCGCCCGGCAAGTACTTCTACGTGTGGCTCGACGCGCCGGTCGGCTACTACGCGAGCTTCAAGAACCTGTGCGACCGCAACGGCGTCGACTTCGACGCGTGGGTCCGCCCGGGCTCGACCACCGAGCAGTATCACTTCATCGGCAAGGACATCCTGTACTTCCACACGCTGTTCTGGCCGGCGATGCTCGAATTCTCGGGCCACCGCACACCGACCAACGTGTTCGCGCACGGCTTCCTGACGGTCGACGGCGCGAAGATGTCGAAGTCGCGCGGCACGTTCATCACCGCGCAGAGCTACATCGACACGGGCCTGAACCCCGAATGGCTGCGCTACTACTTCGCCGCGAAGCTGAACGCGACGATGGAAGACATCGACCTGAACCTCGACGACTTCCAGGCGCGCGTGAACAGCGACCTCGTCGGCAAGTACGTGAACATCGCGAGCCGCGCGGCAGGCTTCCTGATCAAGCGCTTCGACGGCCGCGTGCAGGACAGCGCGATGAACCATCCGCTCGTCGCGAAGCTGCGTGACGCGATTCCGCAGATCGCCGCGAACTACGAAGCGCGCGAATACAGCCGTGCGCTGCGCCACACGATGGAGCTCGCGGACGAAGTGAACGCGTACGTCGACGGCGCGAAGCCGTGGGATCTCGCGAAGGATCCGGCCAACGCAGTCGCGCTGCACGAAACCTGCAGCGTGAGCCTCGAGTCGTTCCGCCTGCTGTCGCTCGCGCTGAAGCCGGTGATGCCGCGCGTGGCCGAAGCCGTCGAGTCGTTCTTCGGGATCGCACCGCTCGCCTGGGCCGATGCCGCGAAGCCGCTGTCGTCGGAACAGCCGATCAAGGCGTACCAGCACCTGATGACGCGCGTCGACCCGAAGCAGATCGAAGCGCTGCTCGCCGCGAACCGCGATTCGCTGCAAGCCGAAGCCACCGGCGCGGCCGCCGCGAGCGCCAATGCCGCGAAGGATGCGAAGAACAATGCCAAGGCGAACGCGAAGCAGGCGGTCGTGAACGGCGCGGACGACGCACCGATCTCGATCGACGATTTCGCGAAGATCGACCTGCGCATCGCTAAGATCGTCGCGTGCCAGGCCGTCGAGGGCTCGGACAAGCTGCTGCAGCTCACGCTCGACGTCGGCGAGGAAAAGACCCGCAACGTGTTCTCGGGCATCAAGTCCGCGTACCAGCCCGAGCAGCTCGTCGGCAAGCTGACCGTGATGGTCGCAAACCTCGCGCCGCGCAAGATGAAGTTCGGCCTGTCCGAAGGGATGGTGCTCGCCGCATCGGCAACCGACGAGAAGGCCGAGCCGGGCCTCTACATCCTCGAGCCGCACAGCGGCGCGAAGCCCGGCATGCGCGTGAAGTAAGCCACGCGCTGCGCCGCTTGCACAAAAAAGCCCCGCACGAATCGTGCGGGGCTTTTTTCATGGCTGCTCGGCGCGCCGCGCCTGCCCGCCGTCACTGCCGAACCACCGGTCGAAGCGCCGCGTGTAGTTCAGGTCGACGCCCTGGAACGTGCCGCCGTACGCGGACACCGACCAGAAGCGCGTCAGGTTGATCGTCGCCTTGAACGCGTTGGCCGCCGATTGCAGCCCCTGCTCGAAGCCGAGCACGAACCGCTCGTTGATCGCCTTCGACACCAGCACGACCTGCGGATCGGTCAGCCCGACTTCGCTGCGGCCGACCGAAACCTCGTCGAGACCGAAGGTCTGCGCGACGCGCTTGCCGGTCACGCTGCCGAGCAGCCCGAGCGCCGCCGTCATCGCGCCCTGCTGGCCGACGTTGTTGCCCTGGTCGGTGCCGTGCCCGAACAGCAGCCACGACAGCTTTTCGTTGTCCGTGACGTTCGGCTCCGACACGAGCTTGACCGTCAGCGACTGGATCGTGCCCGTCACCTGCACACCGGCCTCGACCTCCTGGTTGCGCCGCATCGCGAGGATGTTGACGCCCGGGTTCGACACGGGGCCGTTGAACGTGAAGAAGCCGTTCTCGATCGCGAGCTTGCGGCCGAACGACGTGTACGTCGATCCTTCGGTCACGCGCACGTTGCCGACCGCACGCAGCGGCACGCCCGGCGCGCTCATCACGGTGATCGTACCGCGCAGCCCGAGATCCGCGCCGTGGCCCTTGAAGCGGAAGTTGTTGCCGAGGCCGATGTCGATGTTCGCGCGAGGCGCGAGCGACGGCGCCGGCTTGTCCTCGGCCGGCTTCGGCTTCGCGACCGCGGTGCCGGTCGGCGTCTCGCCGCGCACCGTGCCGCCCGGCTCCACGATCACGACATCGTCCGACAGGTGCGGCGCCGATTCCTCCGGCAGGTCGAACAATGCGCGGTCGACGACGAACTTGCCGTCGATGGACAACGCGCCGCGCGGCCCGTCGTTCGCGACGGTTGCCTTGCCCGACAGCGACAGCTTGCGATCCGGCGCCGCGAACAGTTCGAGCTTGTCCGCGACGATGCTCGCGGTCAGGTCGGGCGCCTCGCCATCGAGGCGCACACGGCCGAGCGCGCGCAACGTACCGTCGCCGCCGTGGAACTCGACCTGCTGGAATTCGACGAGGTTTTCCGACAGCTTGATGCGCACGATGCCGTCTTTCAGCTGCACGCCCTGGTCGATGAGCGTCGCGGACAAATCGTCGCCCGTCAGCATCCCCGACAGGTTCGGCTTCACCGGCGTGCCCGCGACGGTGAGCTTCAGCGCCGCGCGCCCGCCGAGCAGGTAGCTCGGCCCGAACAGGTTGCCGGTCGTCTTCAGCGCCGGGATATCGGCATCGATGCGGCCCGACAGCGGGCCGTCGTCGACCACGCCGAACATGCCGTCGCGCAGCGCGAACGGCACGGTGACGTTCGCATCGAGCGTGCCGATCCGGTTCGCCTTCGCGAGCGCCGTCACGTTGAGCCGGTTGCCGGGCGTGAAGCTCGCGCGCGCGGACAGGTCGGTCAGCCCCAGCGATGCGATGCCGCGCCCGCTCTCGATCGTCACGTCGCCGCCGCGACGCTTCATTTGCACATAGCCCGTCGAGTTCGCACCGAGCGAGAAATCCCAGTCGGCGTCGAGCACGACGTCGGTCCGCACCGGCGGCCGCTGGCCCGTCAGCTCCTGGCGGACCTCGAGGAAACGCGCGACCGACGCACCGCTCACCGAGCCCGCCGAGCGCATCTGGCCGTGATCGAACACGAACGACTTCAGGTCGATCGCCGCGCCTTCGAGCGTGAGCCGCGTCGCGCCGAGCGTCACGCGGCCGGCACCGGCCGATACCGTCAGCGGCGACTGCAGCGCGATGGCCGGCGTGCCGCGGTTCGCGAGACGCGTGACGGTACCGTCCCAGCGCATCCCGTCGCGGCTCTCCACCACACCGCCGTTCGCCGCGAGCGTCACGTCGATCACGCGGCCGCCGGCGATCCCGAGCGCCGACGCGTCGAGCGTGTGCTTCGCGCGCGTGCCGTCGAGGTTCGCGCGCAGCGATTTCAGCTTCAGCGAGCCGAGTGCGATGTCGGACGCGTCGACCGTGAACACGAGCGCGCCGTGCGCGCCGTCGCGGATGTCCGCGCGGCCCTGCGCGGCACCGATCCGGTTCGAGCCGACGACGACGTGCTCGGCCTTGTAGGTGGCCGTCACGTTCGGGTGCGCGAAGCTGCCGGTCAGGTCGCCCTGCGCCTGCACGAGCCCTTCCACGCCGAAGCCGAGCCGGTCGAGCTGCGGCGCGTCGACGACGAAGCGCAGCCGGTCGCCCGGCGCGCCGAAGCTGCCGCGCAGATCCACGTGGTTGCCCGCGATCGACAGGGTCGCGTTGCTCGGCAAAATGCGCGAGCCGGCGAGCTGCACGACGCCGGCGCCGGTCAGCGGCACGCCGTCGTACAGGCTGTCGCCGAGCTTGAAGGTCGCCTTCGTCGACACCTGCGGCGCAAATGCGCCCGACGCCGTCAGCGTGCCCGACACGCGCGTCTCGCCGCGCTGGGCCGGTGCCTTCGCGACCTTGGCGGGCGCCTTGCCGCCACCCGCCTTCGGCGCGCTCATCGCGGCGAGCAGCAGCGGATCGAAGGCGGTCAGCGTCGCCTTCGCGTCGTAGCTCGAATGCGCATCGTGGCGGAACACGCCCGTCAGGTCGATGCGGCCCTTGCCCGCTGTCACGCGCGCGTCGGTCAGCACGGTCTGCTGCGACGTCAGCGCAACCTTCGCGCGGGCGCCGAGCGCGAGCTTCGGGTCGTTCAGGTTGAAATCGACGCTCGTCACGTCGCCCGCGAGCGTCACGCCGAGCGGGCCGGCGAGGCGCATCGGCCGCAGCTCGGCGACGAAGGCATTCAGGTCGAGGTTCGCGACCTTCAGGTCGAAGCGGCCCTTGCCGCCCGTCAGCGTGCCGCTACCCGTCACGCTGCCGTCGCGGATCAGCTTCAGCGCAAGCGCGTCGATCCGCTGCGCGTGCGCGTCGAGATGCACGTTCGCGTGCGCGTCGATCACCGGCAGCAGGTGGTCGCCGAGCGTGCCGGGCTTCGCATTGACGATCGACACCGGGCCCGTCACCGCGAAACCCTTCGCGGGCTCGGCCCCGGCCGGCGCGATCACGGGCGCGAGTTCCGCGCGCACCGCGAGATCGGCGGCCGGCGCGCCGGGCGCGAGCGCCTGCGGGTTCACGTGGTCGAACGCGAGGGACGCGCGCGTGAGCGGCACCGCGCCGAACGGCGCGGCCTCGACGTGCGCGCGCCCGTTCAGCTTCATCCCGCTCGCGTCGACGTCGGCAACGAGCGCCTCGAGCGAGCCCGACACGCGCGCGCGCGCATCGACCGGCTCGTCGGACAGCTTGCCCGCATAAGTGGCTTCGCCCGTCAGCGCGAACGGCTTCACGCCGTCGAGCTTCGCGCGCGCGGTCAGCGCGCCGTACGGCGTATCGACGCCGTCGAGCACGAGTTCATGGTGACGGCCGTCGCTGCGGCCGTTCAGCGCGATATGGTCGAGCTGCGTCGTCGACCCGCCATCGTGGATCGCAAGGTGATCGACGCGCAGGTCGTCGATGCGCAACTGCAGCGGCAGGCTCAGGTCCTGCGGCGTCGTACTCGGCGTCGACGGCCCCGGCGGGATCCGCACGTCGATCGTGCCGGCGCGAAGATAGGCGATGGACAACCGCCACGGCGCGCGGGTCAGCGCCCAGCGGCCGTCGAGCCGGTCGATGCGGATTTCGGTGCCGGTGCCGTCGGGGCTGGTCCACGCGAATCCGCGCAACCGCACGCCGGTCGCGAGCGAGCCGCCGTCGAGCGTACCCGCGAGCCGCGCGCCGAGCACGCGCTCGGCCACCTGCCACGCGAGCCGCGTGCCGTGCTCGGTCGTCACCGCGGCCAGCACGAGCCCGATCGCCAGCACGACGAGCAGCACGACCGTCGCGAGCGTCCACGCGACGAAACGCCCGATGCGCGCAACGGGCCCGCGACGCGGCGTACGCGGCGGCGCGTCGGGCGCGCCGTCGGGCGAGTCCGGATCGTGAGGCGGCGGCGTGTCGTTCGGGTCCTTCGTCATGCGGTTCGTCGTCGATGAAACGGTACGGTCAGAAAGCGATGCCGAGCGTCAGGTACGGGCGCACGCTATGGTTGCGCAACCCGTACGCGACGTCGACGTTGATCGGGCCGACGGGGCTGCGCCAGCGCGCGCCGATGCCGACACCCGGGTAAAACACGCGCTCGCCCCACGCATCGGTGGCAGTGCCGATGTCGAAGAACGTCGCGGCGCCCCAGTCGCGGTTGAACCAGTGCTGGTATTCGGCGGTGCCCGTCATCAGGTACTTGGTCGGCAGCACGGAGCCGTCGACGCTGTTGCCGATGCTCTGGTAGCCGTAGCCGCGCACCGAGTTCGAGCCGCCCGCGCGGAACAGCAGCGACGCCGGCACGCCGGTCGAGCTGCCGCTCGTGAACACGCCGCCGAGCTCCGCGCGGAACACGAACAGGTCGCGCTTGCCGATCGGCAGGTACTGCTGGCCGCGCGCGTAGCCGCGGATGAAGGACTGGTCGGTCAGCACGCCCTTGACGGCGAAGCCGGCCTCGGCGTGGATCAGGTTGCCCGAACGCGGGAACAGCGGATCGTCGACGTTGCGGCGCGTCCACGCCCATTGCGGCACGAGCGCGCGGCTCGTGGTCGGCCCGGCGCCGTTCTGGTCGAGCCGGTCCTGGTAGAACATCAGCGAATACGAATAGTCGATGAACTGGCCGGTGCGCGTGCGCTGCGCGCCGATCCGCGCGCTGTAGATGCGCGTGTCCGACACGTTGGTGTTCGTGTACGACGCGAGCACGCTGTTGGTCCAGCCCTTCTCGCCCGGCGGCATCGACAGCTGGACCTGTCCGTATTGCTGGATCTGGTCGAGCCGGCCCGACACGGTCAGCGGCCACGCGGCGCCGAACGTGTCGAGATACGTATAGGAGCCCTGCACGTGCGGCCCGGTATCGGTGGCAAAGCCGACGCCGCCGCGGATGTTGTTGTACGGGAACTCGCTGACCTTCACGTGCACGGGCGTGCGCTCGGGCTTCGCCGTATCGTCGCCGACGTCGATCGCGACGCTCGCGTAGTACGGCGTGTTCTGCAACTGCCGCTGCAGTTCGGTGATCCGCTGCACGTCGTAGATCTCACCTTCCGACAGCGGATTGACGTTCGTGACGATCTTTTCCGGATAGCGCCGCACGCCGTCGACGTCGACCTTGCCGATCGTAAACGTCGGGCCGCTGTCGAACGTGACCGCGAGCGTCGCGCGCTGCGTGCGCGGGTCGACGCGCGCCTCCGACGATGTGATCTTCGCGCCGAGATAGCGACGCGACTGCAGTTGCCTGAGCGCGGCGCCCTTCGCGCCGTCCCAGTCGGACTGCGTGAACGGATCGCCCGGCTTCAGCGAAAACGCGAAACGGGTCGCGGCTTCCTGCTTCGGATCCTCGGTGTCGATCGGCCCCTTGAACGTCAGGTCGACGGTCGACACGACGGTCTGCTTGCCCGGATCGACCGCGATGCGCACGTCGCGCTTGCCGTCGCGCGTGCGCACGTCGGTGCGCACGACCGGCGAGAAATAGCCGGCCGTCGCGGTCAGGTCGCGCACCTGCTGCGGCGTGGCGGTAACGAGGAAGTCGAACTGGTCGTCGCTGATGTCGTCGCGCTTCGCGAAGCGCGCGATATCCAGATGCGACTTGAGCAGCTTGCGAACCGAGCTCGGCGCGTCGATGTCGACGTCGTACTTCGCGTGGGCCGGCAACGCGAAGCACGCGGCCAGGCAACCCGCGAGGGCCACCCGCGCGGCGCGGGCCGCGGCGCCGGCGCGATTGCAATCCACGCGCGGGCCCGCGTCATGTGCCGTGTGTGCTTGCTGGTTCGACTGCCCCGCCAAATATGACCTCGCCCTCGGTTATCACGGTTTTGTGGAAAACCCTGTATTTGACCACAGGGTGCCGGCGTCAAATCTTAATGTTTGTAAACCGCGGCACGAGCGAGCGTGGCCGCAACGTCATGCCTGACGGCGCGCTCCCGGGTGCCGCCTGCACGCCAGCCCGCGGATTCGACGCGCGATTGACGCCGGCCGTTCCCGCGATGCGGTAAAATCCCGCCATCGTGAATCCGGCGCATCGTGCGCCGCCCGAAACGGAAAACCCAGCCATGCCGTACCAGTCCGATGTCACGCAGTTCCTGAACCAGCTCAAGCAGCAGAAGCCGACGCTCGAGGAAGAGCAGCGCAAGGGCCGTTCCCTGCTGTGGGACAAGCAGCCGATCGACCTCGAAGAGCGCGCCGAGCAACAGGATTCGCGCGTGAAGCAAACGTCGTACGTCTACTACCAGAACTTCTGACGACGTGAGCGCCGCCGACGAGGCCAGCGCCGCCCGGCAGGACGACGCGATCGCCGCGCCCGCGGGCGCCGATTCGACGCCCGACACGGTCGACGGTGTCGCGGCGTTCGCTCGCCTGTACGGCGAGCCGCTCTTCAAGCTGCCGCAGGATCTCTACATCCCGCCCGATGCGCTCGAGATCTTCCTCGAGACCTTCGAAGGCCCGCTCGACCTGCTGCTCTACCTGATCCGCAAGCAGAACTTCAACGTGCTCGACATCCCGATGGCGCAGGTCACCGCGCAATATCTGGGCTATGTCGACCAGATCCGCACGTCGAACCTCGAGCTCGCGGCCGAGTACCTGCTGATGGCCGCGATGCTCATCGAGATCAAGTCGCGGATGCTGCTGCCGGTCAAGAAGGCCGACACCGGCGAGGAAGCCGAGGATCCGCGCGCCGAACTCGTGCGCCGCCTGCTCGAATACGAGCAGATGAAGCTCGCCGCGCAACGGCTCGACCAGCTGCCGCAACTCGGCCGCGACTTCCTGCGCGCCGAGGTCTACATCGAGCAAAGCGTCACGCCGCGCTTCCCCGACGTGGATTCGGACGACCTGCGCGCCGCATGGGCCGACGTGCTCAAGCGTGCGAAGCTCGTCCAGCACCACAAGATCTCCCGCGAGGAGCTGTCGGTGCGCGAACACATGAGCCTGATCCTGCGCCGGCTGCAGAACGCACGCTTCATGGAGTTCGCCGAGCTGTTCGACACGTCGCGCGGCGTGCCGGTCGTCGTCGTGAATTTCATCGCGATGCTCGAACTCGCGCGCGAATCGCTCCTCGAGATCACGCAGGCCGAGCCGTTCGCGCCGATCTACGTGCGTCTCGCGTACCTGCCCGCGTAACACCCGCGCCCGCCCTTCCCGTTCTCCCGATTCATCCCGGCACGCTCGCCGCCTCGCCGGAGCCCGGCGCAGTCGCGCGAGGGGTTGCCGGCACGCCCGATTAAAAAGTGAACGACCGTTCTTTTTTCGATGCGTTTGGCGGCCAAATCCTCTACAATCCGCCGACGCCCGATGCGCCGCCCGCGCGCCGGCGTTCTCCGCTTCGACCCCGACGCCGCTGCTGCGGCGCCAACGCGCGCCAGCGCGAGGAACCCGCTACCCGATCATGAAAGTCATCAGCTCGATCCATGAACTGCGCGACCAGCTGCGCGGACAGAACCGCACGGCGTTCGTGCCGACGATGGGCAACCTGCACGAAGGGCACCTGTCGCTGATGCGCCTCGCGCGCCAGCACGGCGACCCGGTCGTGGCGAGCATCTTCGTCAACCGGCTGCAATTCGGCCCGAACGAGGATTTCGACAAGTATCCGCGCACGCTCCAGGACGATATCGAGAAGCTGCAGAAGGAAAACGTCTACGTGCTGTTCGCGCCGACCGAGCGCGACATGTACCCGGAACCGCAGGAATACCGCGTGCTGCCGCCGGACGATCTCGGCGGGATCCTCGAAGGTGAATTCCGGCCCGGCTTCTTCACCGGCGTGTGCACGGTCGTGGCGAAGCTGATGGCCTGCGTGCAGCCGCGCGTCGCCGTGTTCGGCAAGAAGGACTACCAGCAGCTGATGATCGTGCGCCGCATGTGCCAGCAGCTCGCGCTGCCGGTCGAGATCATCGCCGCCGAAACCGTGCGTGACGAGGACGGCCTCGCGCTGTCGTCGCGCAATCGCTACCTGTCGGCCGACGAACGCAACGAAGCGCCCGAACTCGCGAAGACGCTGCAGCGCCTCCGCGAAAGCGTACTCGGCGGCGAGCGCGACCTCGGCAAGCTCGAAGAAGTGGCCCGCACGCATCTGGCCGGCCGCGGCTGGGCGCCCGACTACATCTCGATCCGCCGCCGCGCGAACCTGATCGCGCCGGACGCGGCCCAGCTCGAAGCCGGCGAACCGCTCGTCGTCGTCGCCGCAGCGAAGCTCGGCGCGACGCGCCTCATCGATAACCTGGAAATCTGACGGGCCGCCCCGCCCGCGCCTCTCACGACGCATCACGGAGACATCATGCAGCGCCACATGCTCAAATCGAAGATCCACCGCGCGGCCGTCACGCATTGCGAGCTGCACTACGAAGGCTCGTGCGCGATCGACGAAGACCTGCTCGAAGCATCGGGCATCATCGAGAACGAACGCATCGACATCTGGAACATCAACAACGGCGAGCGCTTCTCGACGTACGCGATCAAGGGTGAGCGCGGCAGCGGGATGATCTCGCTGAACGGCTCGGCCGCGCGTCGCGCGCAGCTCGGCGACCTCGTAATCATCGCGGCATTCGCGATGGTCGACGAAGCCGAACTGCAGGCGGGCTGGAAGCCGAAGCTCGTGTTCATCGACGACGGCAACAAGATCAAGGGCCACCGCGATCACGTGCCGACGCAGAACTGGACCTGACCGGCCGCCCGCGTGCCCTGGCGCGCGGGAGTGGCCGCGCCGCTTGTGATCGAAGGGCCGGATTCCGTACTCGACGGAATCCGGCCCTTTCTCATTTCATCGTGCGCCGGCCCGGCGGCCGCGCGATCAGGACGCCTTGGCGGCCTTTTCCGTCTTCGCTGCCTTCGGCGCCCGGCGTTCGGCCCATTCGACGATCGGCCGCCACTGTTCGAGATCCTTCTCGACCCGGCTCTTCGCGACGTCCCACAGCGTGAGGCCGTGCGCGGCGATCTGCACGTAGTTCTGCGTGTCGCGCACATAGCCGAGCACCGGCAGGCCGAGCCCTTCGACGAACCGGTGAAGCTGGTCCGACGAGCGCGTGCGCGCATCGACCCGCATCCCGACGATCCCGACCTCGACGTTGCCCTTGCGCACGGCCTTCTCGCCGGCGAGGCGCTCCAGAAACTGTTGCGTGGCGAGAATATCGAACATCGACGGCTGCAGCGGCACGATCACCTTGTCGGCCAGTTGCAGCGCAACGTTGAGCCGGTTGCCGTGCAGGCCGGCCGGCGTATCGATCACCGCATATTCGAGGCCGCGCGGCGGCTTCGTCGGCGCGTCCGGATCCAGCTCCCATGCCTCGATCGCCGGCAATCCGGCCGGCCGCAGGTCGAGCCACGCATGCGCGGACTGCTGCCGATCCAGGTCGGCGAGCGCGACCCACGCGCCCTGCGCCGCGAAATAGCCGGCAAGATTGGTGGACAGCGTGCTCTTCCCCACGCCGCCCTTCGGATTCGCCACCACGATCACCGTCATGAATTCCCCCGAAAAGGCCGCGCGGCGCCCGCCGCATGGCAGGCGCCGCTCGATTACGGATACAGGGAGCGATGATATCGGCAAACGGGGTGTCACTGAAACGGGTTGCGCCGCACCATGTGGGCTTACCTACCCCTTACGCACGCTGACCCGCGGCCGCCCGTGCGCCGAGCGCAAACGCGCCGCCGCCCAGCAGCGCCTGCACGGCAAGCGTGACGGCCCAGAACGCCGGATATTCCCAGCCGCCGTGCGGTGACGTGAAGCTCCAGCCGTTCGGCAGATGCGTGGCGGTCGCGCCGAGCATGAACGGCAGCAGCACGAGCGCGGCGACGCGCACACGGAAGCCCGCGAGCAGCGCCAAGCCGCCGGCCAGTTCGACGAACGTCGTCAGGTACGCGAGCCAGCCCGGCAGGCCGCTCGACGCAAAGAACTGCGCGGTGCCGGGCAGCGTGAAGACAAACACCTTCTGCGCGACGTGCGCGAGGTACAGCACGCCGAGCGCGACGCGCAGCAGGGTTGCGGCGAAATCGTTGAGGCGATTGGGGTTCATGGCGAATTCCTTCGTGAGTGGTGTGAATGGATTGCACTCTATTCGAACCAATTCGACCGATAAACGCGCAAATTCGCTTTAACTGATTCCCATACGGAGTTAATCAGGACGTAAAAAGGGGCATGACCGATCATGCCCCGCAACCTGCTTCAGTAACCGCTCTTGCCTTGTGAGGCGTCGCCGGAACCGGACTGGCTGCCGCCCGGTGCGTATGAATCGCACGCATGCGCAACCGCCGACACGCCCAACAGCGCCGCGAGCAGCACGCTCCACCACCATCGAGCCTTCATCGTCGCACTCCTCCAGGCGGACATCCGCCCTCCTGTGTTGTACGCGATCCGGCGGAAAAAGCGAGCACGGCCCGCGCCGCGTCAACGAAACTCGGCGTACAGCGCGTCGAGGTCGAGATGGTCGGCGAACGTGTCGGCCAGCCGCTCGAGCGATGCCTCGCGCAGCGCCGGATAGTCGATGCGCTCCGCGCCGTCGAGCCCGGCCCACGCGAGCAGCGCCGTGCAGGCGTCGGGCGAGTCGAACAGCCCGTGCACGTAGGTCGCGAGGATCTGGCCATCGGCAGAAACCGCGCCGTCGGGGCGTGTGCCGCCGTGCGCGGCATCGGCTGCCAGCGCCAGCGCGGGCGACGCGAGCGCGGGCCCGTGCGTGTCGCCCATGTGGATCTCATAGCCGCGCACCACGGCCCCGCCCGGCAGCGCGAGATGCCCCGTCACGTTCTTCAGCGTCTTGTCGGGCTGCAGCGTCGTATCGAAATCGAGCAACCCGAGCCCCGGCACGCTGCCGGGCGCCCCTTCGAGGCCGAGCGGATCGTCGAGCGTGCGGCCGAGCATCTGCATCCCGCCGCAGATGCCGATCACCTTGCCGCCGTAGCGCAGGTGCCGACGGATCAGCGTGTCCCAGCCCGCGTCGCGCAGCCATGCGAGATCGCGCTGCACGCTCTTGGAGCCGGGCAGGATCAGCAGGTCGGCATCCGGCACGGGGCCGCTCTTCCAGTACGTGAATTCCACCTGCGGATGCGCGCGCAGCGGATCGAAATCGGTGTGGTTGCTGATGCGCGGCAGCGCCGGCACGACGACACGCAGCACGCCGGCGTCGCCCCGTGCGGCGGCGCTGCGCGCCTGTGCGGGCAGCATGTCCTCGGCGTCGAGCAGCAGGCCGTGCAGGTACGGCAGCACGCCGAACACGGGCTTGCCCGTTTGCGCGCGCAGCCAGTCGAGCCCCGGTTCGAGCAGCTTGAAGTCGCCACGGAAGCGGTTGATCACGAAGCCGCGCACACGCGCGCGCTCGCTGTCAGACAGGCACGCGAGCGTGCCGACCAGGTGCGCGAACACGCCGCCGCGGTCGATGTCGGCGACCAGCACGACCGGGCAGTCGACGCGTTCGGCAAACCCCATGTTCGCGATGTCGCCGTCGCGCAGGTTGATCTCCGCCGGGCTGCCCGCGCCCTCGACGATCACCGTGTCGTAGCCGGCGCGCAGGCGTGCGTACGACTCGAGCACCGCCTCGAACGCGACCGGCTTGTAGTCGTGATACGCGCGCGCATTGAGGTTCATGCGCGCCTTGCCGTGAATGATGACCTGCGCGCCGCGGTCGCTCGTCGGCTTCAGCAGCACGGGGTTGAAATCCGTATGCGGTGCAACGCCCGCGGCCAGTGCCTGCAGCGCCTGCGCGCGGCCGATCTCACCGCCGTCGGCCGTCACCGCGCTGTTGAGCGCCATATTCTGCGGCTTGAACGGCGCAACGCGCGCGCCGGCGCGGCGCGCCAGCCGGCACAGGCCCGCGACCAGCGTGCTCTTGCCCGCGTCGGACGTCGTGCCCTGGATCATCAGCGTGCCGCGCGGCCGCGGTTCGGGTGCATTCATCGTGTAAAAGTCGTCGCGAAGCAAAGGCCGCATTATCCCCCGCGCCGGTATGCCCGCGCCGTTACAATCACGCGATGATTCCGCACGACCTCACCTTCGTCCTCGGCGGCGCGCGCTCGGGCAAGAGCGCGCACGCCGAGCGGCTCGCCGCCGACAGCGGGCGCCCCGTCACCTACATCGCGACCGCAACCGCCGCCGATGCCGAATTCGCGCAACGCATCGCGCACCATCGCGCGCGCCGGCCGGCCGAATGGGGTTTCGCCGACGCGCCCGTCGATCTCGCCGGTACGCTCGCGCGGCTCGACGATCCGCACGCGTGCCTGCTCGTCGATTGCCTGACGCTGTGGCTCACGAACCTGCTGTGCCCGGCCGACGGCGAACCGCTCGACGATGCGCAGTACGCGGTGCAGGTCGACCGGCTCGAACAGGCGTTGCGCGGCGCACGCGCGAAGGTCATCGTCGTCAGCAACGAGATCGGGCTCGGCGTCGTGCCGCTCGGGTCGGTCACGCGCCGCTATGTCGACGAACTCGGGCGCCTGAACCAGCGTGTCGCCGCGCTCGCGACGCGCGTGACGCTGCTCGTCGCCGGGCTGCCGCTCGACCTCAAGACGGGAGCACCGTCATGCTGATGCTGTCGCTGCCCGTCGTCGCGATGTTCGCGGTCGCGGCCGCGATCGTCGACCGCGCGATCGGCGAACCGGCCGGCTGGCATCCGCTCGTCGCGTTCGGCCGTCTCGCCGCGCGTATCGAAGGCGCGCTGAACACGGGCCGCCGCGGCCGCGTGGTCGGCGTCGCCGCGTGGATCGCTGCGGTCGTGCCGCCGGTCGCCGTCGCGGCATGGCTCGCGGCCGTGCTGCCTTGGCCGCTCGCGGCCGCGCTGCACATCGCGCTGCTGTGGTTCGCGCTCGGCGCGAAAAGCCTTGCCGACCACGTCGCGCCGATCGCCGCGGCACTGCTGCGACATGACCTCGGCGCCGCCCGCGCGCTGACCGCGCGCATCGTGTCGCGCGACACGAGCGACGCGGACGAAGGCGCGCTGTCGCGCGCGGCCGTCGAATCGGCACTCGAGAACGGCAACGACGCGATCTTCGGCGCACTGTTCTGGTTCGTCATCGCGGGCGGCCCCGGCGCGCTGCTGTTCCGGCTCGCGAACACGCTCGACGCGATGTGGGGCTACCGCACGCCGCGCTTCCTGACCTTCGGCTGGGCCGCCGCGCGCCTCGACGACGCGCTGAACTGGATTCCCGCGCGCCTCACGGCCGCGAGCTACGCGCTGCTCGGCGACACGGCCGCCGCATGGCGTTGCTGGCGCACGCAGGCACGCCACTGGGACAGCCCGAACGCGGGCCCGGTGATGGCCGCCGGCGCCGGCAGCCTGAACGTGCAGCTCGGCGGCCCGGCCGTCTATCACGGCGAGATCGAGGATCGTCCCGCGCTCGGCACCGGCGCAGCGGCGACCGCCGTCCACATCGTCGCCGCGCTGTCGCTCGTCACGCGCACGCTGGCCCTGTGGCTCGCGGTGCTGGTCGCGAGCGGCGCACTCGTCATGGCCACCCATCATGTCTGACACCCGCATCGTGCATGGCGGCAACCTCCATGAGGCCGCCCGCCGCCACGGCATTCCGTACGACACGTGGCTCGACCTGTCGACCGGCATCAATCCGGCCGGCTATCCGGTGCCGCCCGTCCCGGCCGACGCATGGCGCCGGCTGCCCGACGACGGCGACGGCCTCGCGGCCTGCGCCGCGCAGTACTACCACGCGCCCGATCCCGCGCACGTGCTGCCGGTTGCCGGCAGCCAGGCTGCAATCCGCGCATTGCCCGCTTTGCTGCCGACCGGCGACGCCGGCGTCGCGGCGCTCGCGTACGGTGAATACGCGCCTGCCTTCGCGCGCCACGGCCATCGCGTCGTCACGCTCGACATCGGCGCGGACGCGCTGCCTGCGACGCTGCACCACGTCATCGTCGGGAATCCGAACAATCCGACCGCCGAGTTCGTGCCGGCCGGGCGCCTGCTCGGCTGGCATGCGCAGCTGGCGGCACGCGGCGGCACGCTGATCGTCGACGAGGCATTCGCCGATACGGGTGCGACGCAGTCGCTTGCGCCTCACGTCGATCGCCCGGGGCTCGTCGTACTGCGTTCGGTCGGCAAGTTCTTCGGGCTCGCCGGCATCCGCGCAGGCTTCGTGCTCGCGTGCCCTGAGCAGATCGTCGCACTGCGCGACATGCTCGGCGCATGGACGGTCGGCGGCCCTGCCCGCCACGCAGTTGCCGCGGCGTTCGCCGACCGCGCATGGCAGGCCGCCGCCCGCGAACGGCTCGCGGCCGACGGCAAGCGGCTGGGCGCATTGCTGCGCGCGCACGGCTTCGCTGCCCGCGCGACGCCGCTCTTCAGCTGGACCGACGACCCGCGCGCCGCGGCGCTGCATGTAGCACTCGCGGCACGTGGAATCTGGACACGGCACTTCCCGACACCGTCGAGCGTACGCGTGGGCCTGCCGGGCACCGAAGCGGAATGGCAGCGCCTCGGCGACGCGCTCGCGCACAGCGTGCCGCTGCTGCAACGGGAATCCGCATGAGTCTGCGCATGTTTCGCCGGCTGACGCCGGTCGCGATGCTGACCACACTCGCTTACGCACCGCTCGTCCACGCCGATGTCACGGCGCGCGACGACGCCGGTAATACCGTCACGCTGCCCGCGCCCGCGCAGCGCGTGATCAGCCTCGCGCCGCACGCGACCGAGCTGGTCTATGCGGCCGGCGGCGGCACGAAGCTCGTCGGCACCGTCACGTACAGCGACTATCCGCCCGCCGCGCAAGCGATACCGCGCGTCGGCGACAACAAGGCGCTCGACCTCGAACGGATCGCCGCGCTGAAGCCCGACCTGATCGTCGTCTGGCGGCACGGCAATGCCGAGCGGCAGACCGATGCACTGCGCGCACTGCACATCCCGCTGTTCTTCAGCGAACCCAAGCATCTCGACGACGTATCGTCGTCGCTGCGCCGGCTCGGCACGCTGCTCGGCACGCAACCGGCGGCCGATGCGGCCGCGGCCGCCTATACGCACGACATTGCGGCGCTGCGCACGCGTTACGCCACGCGAGCGCCGGTCACGATGTTCTTCCAGGTCTGGGATCGGCCACTGATGACGCTCAATGGCGCGCACCTGATCAACGACGTGATCGAGCTGTGCGGTGGCCGCAACGTGTTCGCATCGCTCAAGCCGCTCGTGCCGACCGTCAACGACGAGGCCGTGCTCGCGGCGAATCCGGAGGCGATCGTGACGACCAGCGCGGGTACGACGCGCTCGGACGAACCGCTGCCGAGCCTGGCGCGCTGGCGCGTGTGGCCCGCATTGACGGCCGTGGCGCGCAACAACCTGTTCGCGATCGACGGCGATCTGCTGACGCGGCCGTCGCCGCGGATCGCGCGGGGCGCGGCCGCGCTGTGTGAAGACCTCGATGCCGCGCGTGCGCGGCGCCCGCGCTGATTTCCGGCGGCTCGCGCGTTCATCGCGCTTCAGTTGCCTGAAACGGATTGAGCTCGCGCTGCGTCGTTCACATGCGAACGCCAGCGCACCTATTCGTCCCAGTGCACCACTTCCCATGTTCGCGCGGCAGCATCCGCACGCAGCCAGACGACACCACCTGTCGGTACGGGCCGAGACAACAGCGTATCGAGCGGCACGCGTAGTACATGCGATGCGAACGCGCGGATCACACCCGCATGCGTGACCGCCCATTGCGGCCGGTCGAATTGCGCCACGGCATCGGCCCGCCCCGCGACCCGCGCGGCAAACCGCGCGACGCTTTCGCCGCCATGCGCACACGCATGCATCAGGTCGGTCGCCCACGCATCCAGCGCCGCGCGATCGATATCGTCCCAGCGCCGCATTTCCCACGCGCCGAAATCCATTTCCTGCCAGTCGGCATCGCGCCGCAACGGCACACCGCATGCCTGCGCGAGCCGTTCCGCAACCGACGCGCAGCGCGTCAGCGGGCTCGTCCAGACATGTTCAGGAAGGGGCGCGCGGAGCGCCGACAGATGTGCGTGCACGGCCTGCACACCGGCGTCGGCCGGCGCGGCGAGCGGCACGTCGCTGCGTCCGTAGCAGATGCCCGGCTCGACGCCGACGGCAGGATGACGGATCAGGACGACGTCCATCCGAGCACCACGAGATAGAGCGCCAGTTCGCACAGTTGCTGCGTGAAGCCGAGACAGTCACCTGTATAGCCGCCAATCCGCTTCACGAAATAGCGGGCGGCCCATGCGCGCACGAGCACGAGCGCACCGCATGCGGCGACGCCCATGCGCCAGTCGGGCCAGAACAGCCAGGGCAATCCGAACAGCGCCGCGACGCAAGCCGCGCGTGCGCCCATCCGTTGCGCGACCGGTTTCGCCTTGCCTTCGGACCGCACGTAGTCGAGCGTCATCAGCAAACTCACCGCTGCCGCGCGGCTCGCCGCATGCGCGGCGATCATCGTCCACGCGGCACGCAACGGCAGCATGGACGCAAGCGCCTGCCATTTCACGCCGAGCGAGATCACGAGTGCGACCGCGCCGAACGTGCCGATCCGCGAGTCGTGCATGATGCGCAGCACGTCGTCGCGCGTATAGCCGCCGCCGAACGCATCGCAGCTGTCGGCAAGGCCGTCTTCGTGGAATGCACCGGTCGCGAGCAGCGTCGCGGCCATCGACAGCCCGACCGCGATCGACGGGGGCAGCACGCGCAACGCGACGAGATACACGAGCGCGCCCCAAGCGCCCACGCATGCGCCGACGAGCGGGAAATAACGCGCGGCCTGGTCGAGATCGCCGGCCGCGTAGCCGATCGAGCGCGGCACCGGCACGCGCGTGAAGTAGCCGAGCGCGACGAAGAAGTAGCGCAACTCGGCCCGCACGCCGCGCGCGCGATCAGGCGTCACGATTGTCGACGCCGGCGGATTCGAAGCTCGCCATTTCCGTGAGAAACGCCGCCGCCGCACGCACGAGCGGCAGCGCGAGCGCCGCGCCCGTGCCTTCGCCGAGCCGCAGGTCGAGCGCGAGCAGCGGCTTCGCGCCGAAATGCTCGAGCATGCGCCGATGCCCGGCCTCGTGCGACGTATGCGAGAACACGCAGTAGTCGCGCACGCCGGGCGCGATGCGCTCGGCGACGAGCAGTGCAGCCGTCGCGATGAAGCCGTCGACGAGGATCGTCATCCGCTCGCTTGCGGCCGCGAGATACGCGCCCGTCATCATCGCGATCTCGAAGCCGCCGAACGTCGCGAGCACGTCGAGCGGCGCAATCGCGTGCGAATGCTTGACGAGCGCACGGCCGAGCACCGCGCGCTTGTGCGCGAGGCCCTGGTCGTCGAGGCCCGTGCCGCGCCCGACGCACGCGTCGATCGGCACGCTGAGCAGGCGGCTCATCAGGCACGCGGCCGACGACGTGTTCGCGATCCCCATCTCGCCGAAGCCGATCACGTTCGTGCCGAGCGACGCATGCAGGCGCACGCGCGCCGCGCCGGCCGCGAGCGCCGTCATCGCCTCGTCGCGCGTCATCGCCGGCTCCGCCGCGAAGTTGCGCGTGCCGCGTGCGACCGGCAGCGACACCAGCCGGTCGGACACCGGCAACGGCGACGCGACGCCCGCATCGACGATCTCGAGCGTGCTCTGCGCGACGCCCGAGAATGCGTTGATCGCCGCGCCGCCGGCGAGGAAGTTCGCGACCATTTGTGCGGTCACCGCTTGCGGATAAGGACTCACGCCCTCGGCGGCAATCCCGTGATCACCGGCAAACACGATCATCACGGGACGCTGCACGACCGGCCGCTCGGTGTGCTGGATCAGGCCGATCTGCAGCGCGACCGCCTCGAGCTGGCCGAGGCTGCCGGGCGGCTTGGTCTTGTGGTCGATCACGTGCTGCAGGCGCTTGCGCAGCACATCGTCGAGCGGCGCGATTGCGGGCGGGAAGGGGGTCGGGGTCGTCATCGAAGAGCCGGGTCGTTGGCGCGGCGTGCGCCGCGCACCGAAAAAGGAAAGGTCATTGTCGCTCGGGCCATGCCGGCAGCAGCGCATCGCGGCCGTTCTCGCGGATCAGCACGAGCGGATAACCGAACGCATCGCTCGCGCGCTCGGGTGTCAGTACGTCGTGCACGGGGCCGGCCCACGCGTGGCCGCGGCCGTCGAGCAACAGCGCATGCGTCGCGAAACGCCGCGCGAGATTCAGATCATGGCACGAGAACAGCACCGTGCGCGGGCCCGCGTCGAGCCATGCGGCCAGCGCGGTCAGGCAATCGATCTGGTGATGCAGGTCGAGATGCGCGAGCGGTTCGTCGAGCAGCATCAGCGGCGCGTCCTGGCACAGCGTCGCGGCCAGCGCGACGCGCTGGCGCTCGCCGCCCGACAGCGACAGCACGTCGCGCGACGCGAGCGCGGTCAGGTCGAATGTCGCCAGCGCGTCGCGCGCGGCCGCGCGGTCGCCGTCACGCTCCCAGCCCCAGCCGCCGAGATATGGAAAGCGGTTGAGCAGCACCGTGTCGAACACGGTCGCGCTGAATGCGTCGTGCAGTTGCTGCGGCATCAGCGCGCGGCGCTGCGCGAGTTGCTCGGGTGGCCACGCGGCAAGCGGCCGGCCGTCGATCTCGACCCGTCCGCCGGCCGGCGGCTGCAGCCCGGCGAGGGTTGCAAGCAGCGTCGTCTTGCCCGCGCCGTTCGGCCCGGCGACGCACCAGATCTCGCCGGGACGAAACGCCCGGCTGAAGCCGTCGAGCAGCGTGCGCGCGCCGGCCTTCAGCGTCAGGTGGACGGCCGCGTAGTTCATGTCGTCAGTGGTGGCATGCAGTGCGGCCCCCGTCATCGCATCGGCCTCCTCAACAACATCCACAGGAACACCGGCACGCCGATCAATGCGGTCATCACGCCGACCGGCAGTTGCGCGGGCGCGATCGCGGTGCGTGCGAGCAGGTCGGCCGCCATCACGCCGCCGCCGCCCGCGAGCATCGCGGCCGGCAGCAGCATCCGCTGGTCGTTGCCGAAGGCGAGCCGCAGCGCATGCGGCACGACGAGGCCGACAAAGCCGATCGTGCCGGCTGTCGTCACCGCGGCCGCGGCGGCCAGCGACGCGACGAGATAGATCCGCACCCGCAGGCGCGCAACGGGCACGCCGAGCGCGAGTGCGGTCGCGTCGCCGCGCAACAGCACGTTCAGTTGCGGCGCGGCCGGCAGCGCGACGCATGCGGCCAGCAACAGCGCACCCCACGCGAACCACGGCGCGGTCACGCCGTTCAGGTCGCCCGTCAGCCAGAAGATGATCCCGCGCAGCCGTGCTTCGGGCGCGAGCGACAGCAGCAGTGTGACGAGCGCGCCCCACCCCGCCGCGATCACGACGCCCGTGAGCAGCAGCCGCGGCGACGCGTCGCGCGACTCGCCACGCCACAGCTCGCGGCGCGCGAGACCGAGCACGAGCGCGACCGACACGAGCGAGCCGGCGAACGCCGACGCATCGACGAGCCACCACGCGCCGCCCGCGATCATCGCGACGAGCGCGAAGCCGGCCGCACCGCCCGACACGCCGAGCACGTACGGCTCCGCGAGCGGATTGCGCAACAGCACCTGCAGCAGTGCACCGGATAGCGCGAGCAGCGCGCCGCATGCAAAGCCCGCGAGCGCGCGCGGCAGGCGCAGCGTGCGGACGATATCGGCGAACAGCGCGTCGCCGCCATGCGGCACGAGCGACGCGAGCGCCTGCCATGGCGACATCGGCACACTGCCGATCGACAGCGACGCGACGAACAGCAACGCGACCGCCGCAGCCAGCGCGGCCCAGATCGCGGTGGCGCGTGCGGCGCTCATGCCGCGCGCGGCGCCGCACACGACGTGTGGCGCACCTGCTTGCGGCTGCCGGCCGGTCGTGACTTGAGCGCCGCGCGGACGATTGGGGTCAGCATCGAAGAAGATTCCATCAAGCATTGCGCGCCCCGCCTCCCCGCAGGCCACGCGTCACGAAGCCCCTGCGGGCTTCCCGTCTCGGCCGGTATCCGGGCTGGCGGCGGTCCGGCTCGCCTTCCCGCGCGATGACGCGCAGTGGCCCGCGTCCGCATGCACGACCTGCACGCGAAACGCGCCCGAGCCGGCCTGCGTCACGGGACGCGGCCGCTTACCGTTGCGGGGGCAGCGCAGGTTGGCGGGCTTCCGGCGCCCACGCCCTGCTTCCCGTTTAACCGCGCGTTCCACGCGCGAGCACCGAGGCGGCGCCAGTTTAGGAGCGGGTCGCGCGAGCGTCAAGGAAGCGTCCGGACACGCATGGGAAGCGCTGATTCGCGGCAAGAAGCAGGGGTGTTACGACTGGAAACGTTACAGATGTCGGATTGCGCGTTATTCCGCGCTAAAATGCTGGGTCTTTAGAGGACGCAGCAAATGCTCAACGAACTCGAAACCCTATCTCAAAATATTGGCCGTCTGATTTCGCTGAACAAGCGCTATCACTCGGAACGGCTCGCGCTCGAGGAGCAGGTCGCGCAATTGCGCGCGGATGCGGACGCAGTCCGCACGGAACTCGCGCAACTGCGCGACGAACGTAATGCGCTCGCAGCCGAGCGCGACACTTTGTCGGCAAAGATCGACGACGCCCAGGTGAAACTGAACGCGATTCTCGAAAAGCTCCCGCGCTCGAAAAGCGCGGAGCAAGCCGACAACCAGCTCGACCTGCTGGATGCACAGGCGCGTGCGGATGGCGATGACGCGGCCAGCCACGGAGAACATGCATGAGCACCAAGCAGATCGAAGTCTCGATTCTCGGTCAGCCCTATCGGCTCGCCTGTTCGGCCGAGACCGAAGCGGCGCTGCTCGAAGCAGTCGCGCGCGTCGACGCCGAAATGTCGAAAATCCGCTCGAACAGCTCGGTACGCGGCACCGATCGCATCGCCGTGATGGCGGCGCTGTCGCTCGCGTCCGAATTGCTGCGGCTGCAAACGAGCGTGCGGCACGGTGAAGCATTTCCGGCGGAAGAAATCCGTCGTACAATGCACCAGATGAACGAACAGCTCGGCGCGGTGCTCGCACAGCACGAGACGCAGTAACGTTTGATCGATGCGTCGATTCCCCTTGATCTCGGCGATCAACGGTGGTCAAATTGGCGCAACGAAACACAGTTCAGTCAGCTTCCCTGCCTGGTTCGCCAAGGTCATATATTCCTTGAACCAATGCCATGTGCACGGTTGCGGAAATTTGTAGCACGGGCGCGCGCGTCACTCTGTCTGATGTACCCGAAGTGCTGCTAACTGCGACCAATTCTGAACCCCAGGTTCAGGATGCCGGCCTAGCGGCCAAGGCGGGGGCCTATCCAACGGCATCGGGCGAAGCCCGGTGCCGTTTTCTTTTGTAGCAGCCTCTTTCTGCGTCGATCACGATCCATGCAATACTGGCTGATGAAGTCCGAACCGGACGAAGCAAGCATCGACGATCTCGCCAACGCACCGCAGCGCTCGCTGCCGTGGACCGGCGTGCGCAACTATCAGGCGCGCAATTTCATGCGTGACACGATGAAGATCGGCGACGGCGTGCTGTTCTATCATTCGAGCTGCCCCGAGCCGGGCATCGCGGGCCTCGCCGAAGTGTCGTCGACGCCCTACCCCGATCCCACGCAGTTCGATCCGAAAAGCCCCTATTACGACCCGAAGTCGAATCAGGAAGCGCCGCGCTGGCTGCTCGTCGACGTGCGTTACGTGAAAAAATCGCCGCTCGTGCCGCTTGCGGCACTGCGCGAACACGACGAACTCGCCGACATGCGCGTGCTCGCGCGCGGCAACCGGCTGTCGATCACGCCCGTCACGCGCGCCGAATGGCGCTTCATCACCGAAAAGCTGATGAAGTAGGCGCACGCCAAAGGTCAAATCTGGTCAGTACGCGCCGCCGTCACGGAACTCGCGGCACTTTCGCGCAGCCTAAGCAACCGCTGCCGGCCGATCGGGCCGGCTGTCGTTTTTTTCGTCGCGCGGCCCGCCCGCGTCGTGCGCGCGCAATCCGCGTGCACGCCCTCGCACAAGGAGTCCAACAATGACCAAGAAATCCGCACTCGCGCTGTCGCTCGCCCTTGCCGCCGCCGTTCCCGTCGCGCTGACGCTCGCGTCGCCCGCCGCGCACGCGCAATCCGCGAACCCGCACTTTCCGGAGCCGGCAGGCGTGCTGTCGCTGTCGTCGCAGGCCAGCGCCGACGTGCCGCAGGACATCATCCACATCACGCTGTTCTACGAGCAGCAGGCCAAGGATCCGGGCAGCCTCACCGCGCAATTGAACCAGCGCGCCGACGCAGCCCTGTCGCAGGCGAAGGGCGTGTCGGGCGTCACCGCACACACGGGCGCATTCTCCGTCTATCCGAGCACCGATCGCGACGGCAAGATCTCCGCATGGCGCGGCCGCACCGAGGTCGCGCTCGAATCGCGCGATTTCGCCGCAGCGTCGAAGCTTGCGGGCCAGCTGTCGAACCTGATGCAGGTCGCGAACGTCGAGTTCTCGCTGTCGCCCGAAGCGCAGCGCGCGGCCGAGCAGAAGCTGACGACCGAAGCGATCAAGTCGTTCCGCGCCCGCGCGGACGAAGCCGCGAAGGCATTCGGCTACAGCAGCTACACGATCCGCGACGTGAACGTCGGCGGCGGCCGCAACGTGCAGCCGTACCCGCGCATGATGGCGATGGCCGCAGCACCGATGGACAGCGCAAAGATGAGCGCGCCGATCGCGGTCGAAGGCGGCAAGGCCACCGTGTCGGTCACCGTCAACGGCTCCGTGCAGATGAAGTAACGCGCAGCGCACGGCAGTCCGAAATGAAAAACGCCGGCCCTCGGGCCGGCGTTTTTCATTTGCGTGCGCGTTGTCGATGCACGCGCCGATCGCACGTGCATCGGCATCACATCATGCAGCGGCATTCGCCGCGCGGCGGCGATACGCCCAGACCATCAAGGCGATGCCCGTGAGGATCATCGGCAGCGACAGCCACTGCCCCATCGACAGGCCGAGCGCGAGCAGGCCGAGGAAGTCGTCGGGCTCGCGCGCGAACTCGACCGTGAAACGTGCGAGGCCGTAGCCGATCAGGAACAGCGCGGAGATCGCGCCCATCGGCCGCGACTTGCGCGAGAAGAAGAACAGCGCGAAGAACAGCGCGATGCCCTCGAGCGCGATTTCATAGAGCTGTGAAGGATGGCGCGGCAGCATCTGGTATTGCATGAACACGTCGGCGAGATGCCACTTCTCGACGAGCTCCGGATGCTTCGGCAACCATGCCGCATCATCGCGCATCGCGCCCGGGAACAGCATCGCCCACGGTGCGGACGGATCGGTCACGCGGCCCCACAGTTCGCCGTTGATGAAGTTGCCGAGCCGCCCGGCCGCGAGCCCCGTCGGCACCATCGGCGCGACGAAATCGGTGACCTGCAGCCAGTGGCGCTTGCGCTGCCACGCGAACAGCACCATCGCGAGCGTCACGCCGAGGAAGCCGCCGTGAAACGACATGCCGCCTTCCCACACCTTGAACACGTCGAGCGGATGCGAGAAGTAGAAATCGGCCTTGTAGAACAGCACATAGCCTAGCCGGCCGCCGAGCACGGTGCCGAGCACGCCGTAGAACATCATGTCGTCGATGTCCTTCGCGGTCCAGCCCTGCGCCGCGACGTGCGGCAGCTTCAGGCGGATCCGGCCGACGACGATCGCCGCAATGAAGCCGACGAGATACATGAGCCCGTACCAGCGCACGGCCAGCGGCCCGAGATGGATCGCAACGGGGTCGAAATTCGGGTGAATGATCATGGGTTAGCGAAGAAGTTTTCGAATGCGGTACGGCCGTCGCAAACGCGCAGCACCGCGCTTTGGACGGCACCGGCGCGTCATCGTTCACGTCATGTGGCGACGCCCTGCGCGCGCACGACGTCGATGAAGCCGGCCAACACGGGGCTCACGTCGCCGGTGCGCCACACGAGGCCCGTCTCGACGACCGGCGCGTGACCGGCGAGCGGCCGGTAGACCACGCCGGTGCGCCGCAGGTTACGCAGCGATTGCGGCACCAGTGCGACGCCCATGCCGGCCGACACGAGGCTGACGATCGTCTGCATCTGGATCGCCTCCTGGCCGATGCGCGGGGTTTCCCCCGCCGCGCCGTAGCAGCCCGTAATGATGTCATAAAAGCCGGGCGCCAAACGACGTGGAAAGATCACGAGCGGCAACGCGGCGACCTCCGCGAGATGGACAGGCTCGTCTTCGGGCGCGTCGCTCGCTGCCGCCGGCATCGCCACCACCAGCGGCTCGCGCACGACGGGCAGGTACGACAACCCGGCCGCGTGGCGCGGCGGCACGGGCGGAATGACGAGCCCCGCATCGATGCGGCCGGCGACGAGTTCATCGATCTGCACGTCGCTCGTCGCCTCCGCGAGTTGCAGCCGCACCTGCGGATAGCGCGCGCCGAACGCCCGCAGCAGCGAAGGCAACAGCCCGTAATCGGCGGTCGACACGAACGCGAGCGACAGCGAGCCGGCCTCGCCGCGTGCGAGCCGTCGTGCAAGCGGCGGCAACGCATCGGCCGACGCAAGCAGCCGGCGCACGTCGGGCAACAGCGCCGCGCCGACCGCCGTCAGCGCCACCGAGCGCTTGGTGCGCACGAACAGCGCGACGCCGAGCGCATCCTCGAGCGCGCGGATCGCCTGCGATAGCGGCGGCTGCGTCATCGACAGGCGTTCGGCCGCGCGGCCGAAATGGCGCTCGTCGGCGACGGTCGCGAAATAGCGCCACTGGCGCAGGTCGGGAGTCGGATCGGCCATGGCTCTCTCATTCGAAAAACGACTTAATAAGCGACAAATAATATATTGGACATCCCAATCCGGACACTCCATTCTTGATTGATCCGAACCGGCGCGCCGTTCACCGGCGTTGCCCAGACAACGATGGAGTCCCCCATGGCTTACAACCGTCGCTCGAAGCACATCACGCAAGGCGTGGCCCGCTCGCCGAACCGCTCGATGTATTACGCACTTGGCTACCAGAAGGACGATTTCGACAAGCCGATGGTCGGCATCGCGAACGGCCATTCGACGATCACGCCGTGCAATTCCGGCCTGCAGCGCCTGTCGGACGCGGCCGTCACGGCCGTGAAGGCGTCCGGCGCAAACCCGCAGATCTTCGGCACGCCGACCATTTCGGACGGCATGTCGATGGGCACCGAAGGCATGAAGTACTCGCTCGTGTCGCGCGAGGTGATCGCCGACTGCATCGAGACCTGCGTGCAGGGGCAATGGATGGACGGCGTGGTCGTCGTCGGCGGCTGCGACAAGAACATGCCGGGCGGGATGATCGCGCTCGCGCGGCTGAACGTGCCGGGCATCTACGTATACGGCGGCACGATCCGCCCCGGCAACTGGAAAGGCCGCGACCTGACGATCGTGTCGTCGTTCGAGGCGGTCGGCGAATTCACCGCGGGCCGGATGTCGCAGGAGGATTTCGAAGGCGTCGAGCAGAACGCCTGCCCGACGTCGGGGTCGTGCGGCGGGATGTACACCGCCAACACGATGAGTTCGTCGTTCGAGGCGCTCGGGATGTCGCTGCTCTATTCGTCGACGATGGCGAACCCCGACCAGGAGAAGGTCGACTCGGCCGCCGAATCGGCGCGCGTGCTCGTCGAAGCCGTGAAACGCGACCTGAAGCCGCGCGACATCATCACGAAGGAATCGATCGAGAATGCGGTGTCGGTGATCATGGCGACGGGCGGCTCGACCAACGCGGTGCTGCACTATCTCGCGATCGCGCACGCGGCCGAGGTCGACTGGACGATCGAGGACTTCGAGCGCATCCGCAAGCGCGTGCCCGTGATCTGCGACCTGAAGCCGTCGGGGAAGTACGTCGCGACCGACCTGCATCGGGCCGGCGGGATTCCGCAGGTGCTGAAGATCCTGCTCGACGCGGGGCTGCTGCACGGCGACTGCATGACGATCACCGGCCGTACGATCGGCGAAGAACTGCAGGACGTGCCCGGTGTGCCGCGCACGGACCAGGACGTGATCTTCCCGATCGACCGTGCGCTGTACAAGGAAGGCCACCTGGCCATCCTGAAAGGCAATCTCGCGGAAGACGGCGCGGTCGCGAAAATCACCGGCCTGAAGAATCCGG
The DNA here is from genome assembly GCF_902499335.1 of Burkholderia lata. Taxonomy (GTDB): domain Bacteria; phylum Pseudomonadota; class Gammaproteobacteria; order Burkholderiales; family Burkholderiaceae; genus Burkholderia; species Burkholderia lata_B. The sequence continues at coordinate 88,458 of NZ_CABVQK010000014.1, forward strand.
TGATCACGGGCCCGGCACGCGTGTTCGACGACGAGCAGAGCGCGATGGATGCGATTCTCGGCGACCGGATCCGCGCCGGCGACATCCTCGTGCTGCGCTACCTCGGCCCGAAGGGCGGCCCCGGCATGCCGGAAATGCTCGCACCGACGTCCGCGATCATCGGCAAGGGGCTCGGCGAATCGGTCGGCTTCATCACGGACGGCCGTTTCTCGGGCGGGACCTGGGGGATGGTGGTCGGCCACGTCGCGCCCGAGGCGTTCGTCGGCGGCACGATCGCGCTCGTGCAGGAAGGCGACTCGATCACGATCGACGCGCACCGGCTGGTGCTGCAGCTGAACGTCGACGACGCGGAACTCGCGCGCCGTCGCGCCGCATGGCAACAGCCGGCGCCGCGCTACACACGCGGCGTGCTCGCGAAATTCGCGGCGCTGGCCCGGCCCGCGAACAAGGGCGCCGTCACGGGTTGACGCGGGCGCATCAAAACATGCGACCCCGATAAACATGGCCGCAGGGGGAACGCGCAAAACGCGCTTTCCCTTTGCTTTTATAATGCGCGGACCATGTAGCCGGCCGTCCCCGCCGGCGGAGAACCGCATGAAACACTCGATATTGCGCGTCCTGCTCGCCACGCTGCTGATCGGCAGCGCGGCGGCGGCGCGTGCCGACCAGGCCGACGGGCTCGCGCTTGCCCAGCGCAAGAACTGCATGGCCTGCCACGCGATCGGCAAGCCGCTGATGGGCCCGTCGTTCCGCGACATCGCCGGCAAGTATGCGGCGCGCGGCGACGCCGTCGATTACCTTGCCCAGTCGATCGTGAAAGGCAGCGTCGGCGTATGGGGCAGCGTGCCGATGCCCGCCAATACGCAACTGACGAACAGCGAAGCCCACACGCTCGCGCAATGGGTGCTGTCGGTGCGCTGACCGGACACCCTGGGCCGGAATAGCCTCCGTGCGGGATGCTGCCGACAGGCGGGCCTGCCCGGGCTGGCTCAAACCTCGCCGACCGCTTCACCGCCCCTTACTGGAATCGCTCCCCGTTTTCCGCCGGAACGGCCGCACACTCAACCTGAGTGACCGGCGCGGCGGCGTGCGATCTCTTCGTCGACCGCGTCGCGAACCCAATCCATCACCTCGGTTTCCAGCGCCAGCGCCACTTCGCGCGTGATCTGGCCGACCAGCCAGGCCGAATGCTCATGCAGCGCATCGCGACAACGGGCCTCGATGGCGTCGCGCCCTTCCCCGGTCAGATAGTTCGTCAGGCGATTGCGCAGGCGCTCGGCGATGTGCTGCGCATCTTCCGGCGTCAGGCCAGCTGCGGCCTGCACATCCGGCTGCGGCGCGGCGGCCGGTACGACGGCCTCCGGCATGTGCGCTTCATGCGCGTGCCCGACCGCCTCGTGTGCCACCGCGGCAAACGCGTGTTGCGGCACATCGTCGTCGGCCAGCGACGATTGCAGCGGCGCACTCATCGCCGCCGAATCTTCGGCCACCACATGCTCCGCGGCGCCGGGTTCGGCCGGCGCATCGGTCTCGCCCATGGAAGCCGCCGCAGCGGTCGCCACGTCGCCCGGCAGTTCGACCGCCGGCAGTTCGACCGCCGGCACGTGCGGCGTCGGCACGGGTTCGACCACGACGGAATCGGGGTCAAGTTCACTTTGAACGGAATCGGCCGGCGCCGCACTGACGGCGTGCGGGGCGACCACGTCGGTGAGCACCGGAATCGCCGCACCGGCAGGCGGTTGCGGCACAGCGGGCGCGATCGAGCGCGCCGGCACCGGCTTGCCCGGCACCAGCACGTCGGTCAGCGTCGGGATCGAGGATGAATCGGCTTCGGTCACGGGAACACTCCGTCGACGGTTGCGGCTAGCCGCCCTGCTTGTAGTTGTTCAGCGCGTAGCCGCGGTCGCGGTAGAACCGGTAGCGGTCGCGGCCCGCGGCCAGCTCGTCCGGCGCGTTGCCGACCACTTCGAGCAGGCGCTCGAAGCGGGCGAACTGCGCGGGCACGGCTGCGCCGAGGTTCAGCAGCACATGATGATGCGGTGCGCGGTCGAGATCCGCGGCCAGCACGATCGGCGTGCCGGCTGCATGCTCGCTGTCGACACCGCAATGCGGGATGAAATCGAGCGGCGAAAACGTCCAGAGCCGCTCGTCGAGCGCGCGCAGGCGCGCGGGCTCGGCGAGCACGACGACCGGCTGCCCGGCCTGGTAGGCCTTGCGCAGCAGCCGGCACGCGTACTCGAGCGAATCGCCGACGTTCGAGTGGAAATCGATCCGCGTCATCGCCCGTGCACCCGCATCGTCGTCAGCACCGCCATCACTGGCCGGCGCGATCGATCAGGAACTGCGCGAGCAGCGGCACCGGACGGCCCGTCGCGCCCTTCGCCGCACCACCCTTCCATGCGGTGCCCGCGATGTCGAGGTGGGCCCACGGATAGCTTTCGGTGAAGCGCGACAGGAAGCACGCGGCCGTCACGGCGCCGGCCGGACGCCCGCCGATGTTCGCGAGATCCGCGAAGTTCGACTTCAGCTGATCCTGGTACTCGTCGTCGAGCGGCATACGCCATGCCGGGTCGTTCGCTTCGCGCGACGCGTCGAGCAGTTCGCCCGCGAGCGCGTCGTCCGTCGAGAACAGGCCGCTGTTGTGGCCGCCCAGCGCGATCACGCACGCGCCCGTCAGCGTGGCAACGTCGATCACGGCGGCCGGCTTGAAGCGCTCGGCATACGTGAGCGCGTCGCACAAGATCAGGCGGCCTTCGGCGTCGGTGTTCAGCACCTCGATCGTCAGGCCCTTCATGCTGGTGACGATATCGCCCGGCTTCGTCGCGTTGCCGCCCGGCATGTTCTCGCAGGTCGGCACGATCGCGACGACGTTGATCTTCAGCCCCATCTCGGCAACCGCACGCATCGTGCCGAGCACGGAACCGGCGCCGCACATGTCGTACTTCATCTCGTCCATGCCCTCGCCCGGCTTCAGCGAGATGCCGCCCGTGTCGAACGTGATGCCCTTGCCGACCAGCACGACCGGCGCGGCCTTCACGGCGGCGCCCTGGTAGTGCAGCACGATGAACTGCGGCGGCTCGACCGACGCGCGCGCGACCGACAGGAACGAGCCCATCTTCAGCGCCTGGATCTGCTTGAGCCCGAGCACTTCCGCCTTCAGGCCCCAATCCTTCGCGATCTTCTTCGCGGTGTTGCCGAGGTAGGTCGGCGTGCAGACGTTGCCCGGCAGGTTGCCGAGGTCGCGGGTGAGATCCATCCCGTTCGCGAGCGCAACGGCCTGCTTGACCGCGACCTTCGCGGCCTTTTCGTCGGACGGATCGACACTGAACACGACGCGCTTGAGCGTATGCGACGCCGGTTCCGGCTTGCTCTTCATCTGCGTGAAGCGGTAGGTCTCGTTGCGCAGCGCAAGAATCGCCGCGCGCACGCCCCAGTCGGAGCTGCGCTCGTCGACCGGCAGTTGCGCGAGCGTGAACGTAACCTGGACGACCTTGGTCGCCAGCAGCGCGCGCCATGCGGCCGTCACGGCATCGTTATAGGCTTTCTGATTGAAAGCATCCTGCTTGCCGAGGCCGACGAGCAGCACGCGCGACGCGCCGATGCCCGACACTTCGTGCAGGAACAGCGTCTTGCCGCGCTTGCCGTCCATGTCGCCGGCCTTCACCACGCGCGAAATCAGCCCCTTGGTGGCCGTGTCGATGTCGAGCGCCGCGCCCGAGAGGGTCTGCGCCTCGAAGATGCCGAGCACGATGCAGTCGGACTTCCCGGTCAGGAACCCCTTGGCCTCGCCTTTGCTCCAATCACAGCCTTTTATGCTAAAGTCCATCGCGCTTGTCCTCGGATAAAATCTGGGCTAAGGATGAAAGCCGCAATTATCCGCTATTTTTCCCGTGGCGGCGCGAGCGCTCCACCACGCGTGCGCAGCCTCCCGCCCTCTTCTCATCAAGAATGATCTTCGAACGCTCCCTCCAGCGCGAGCTTGCGTATACGGCTGGCGCCGTGTTCATGGTGCTGCTCACGATCATGCTCACGACGATGATGATCCGCATCGTCGGCTACGCCGCGTCCGGTGAAATCGATCCGCGGGACGTCCTCGTGCTGATCGGCCTCACCGTGATCGGCTACCTCGCCGTGATGCTCGTCGTCACGCTGTTCGTGTCGATCCTGTTCGTGCTGACCCGGTGGTACCGGGACTCCGAAATGGTCGTGTGGCTCGCGTCGGGCGTGAGCCTCACGCGCCTCATCAAGCCGATCGGCGTGTTCGCCACGCCGATCGTGCTGCTGATCGCCTTCTTCGCGTTCGTCGGCTGGCCGTGGTCGAACCAGCAGAGCAAGATGATCAAGGCGCGCTTCCAGCAGCGCGACGAGATTTCGCTGCTCGCGCCGGGCCAGTTCCGCGAGTCGGCCGCGAACCACCGCGTGTTCTTCATCGAGAAGATGACGCCCGACCAGAGCAAGGTGCAGAACGTGTTCGTGACCTCGACCGAGAACGGCAAGGTCAACGTGGTCGTGTCGCAGACGGGCCATACGGAAACGCACGACGGCAGCCGCTTCGTCGTCCTGGAGGACGGCCGCCGCTACGACGGCACGCCCGGCCAGCCGAACTTCAAGATCATGGAGTTCGAGCGCTACGGCGTGAAGATCACGAGCACGCCGGTCACCAACGTGCCGACCACCAACAGCACACCCACCCTGGACCTGCTGCGCAACCCGACGCGCGACAACCTCGCGGAATTCGCGTGGCGCGCGGGGCTGCCGCTGATCGCGATCAACCTGTTGGTGCTCGGCATTCCGCTGTCGTACCAGAACCCGCGCCGCAGCCGCACGATCAACCTCGTAATGGCCGTGCTGATCTACCTCACGTACTCGAACCTGCTGAACGTGGTGCAGTCGCAGATCGAGCAGGGCAAGATGTCGTTCGGCGTCGGCCTGGTCGGCCTGCACGCGCTCGTCGCGGTGATCGTCGCCGTGATCTTCTGGTTGCGCGTGCGCAATCGTCCGCTGTTTACACGCGCGCTGTTCGGCCGCTCGGGGGCATGATCGATGCGGCTCTATGAAAAGTACTTCGCGCGGCAGATCTACGTCACGTTCGTCTTCATCCTGTTCGCGTTCTCGGGCCTGTTCTTCTTCTTCGACCTGATCAGCGAACTGAACTCGGTCGGGCACGGCAACTACAAGTTCGGCTACGCGGTGCTGCGCGTCGCGCTGCAGACCCCATCGCGCTTCTACGAGATCATCCCGGTCGCCGCGCTGATCAGCGCGATCTACGTGTTCGCGCAAATGGCTGCGAACTCGGAATTCACGATCTTCCGCGTGTCGGGCCTCGCGACCAACCAGGCGCTGCGCTCGCTCCTGAAGATCGGCGTGCCGCTCGTGATCGTCACCTACCTGATCGGCGAATTCGTCGGCCCGTACGCCGACCAGCTGTCCGAACGCGTGCGGCTGCAGGCGCTCGGCGCGTCGGTGTCGTCGAACTTCCAGTCGGGTGTGTGGGTGAAGGACACGCTCGCGGCCCGTGAAAACGGCGAGCAGGTCACGCGCTTCGTCAACGTCGGCAGCCTGTCGCCCGACTCGACGATCAGCAACGTGCGCATCTACGAATTCGATTCGAAATTCGAGCTGCGCAACGTGCGGATCGCGCAGACGGGCCGCTACGAGCCGCCCGGCCACTGGCTGCTGAAGGGCGTCACCGAAACGGAGCTGACGCCGATCAAGCCGATCAGCGGCCAGCCGGCCGACGCGCTGAATCCCGTGTACCGGTCGCAGCAGGTATCGCTGCCCGAATACCGGCTGCGCTCGGACCTGACGCCGCAGATCCTGTCGGTGCTGCTCGTGTCGCCGGAGCGCATGTCGATCATCAACCTGTTCCGCTACATCCAGCATTTGCGCGAGAACCAGCAGGACACGCAGCGCTACGACATCGCGCTGTGGCGCAAGCTGCTGTATCCGTTCGCGGTGTTCGTGATGCTCGTGCTGTCGCTGCCGTTCGCGTACCTGCACACGCGTGCGGGCGTGGTCGGCGTGAAGGTGTTCGGCGGCATCATGCTCGGCATGAGCTTCCAGCTCCTCAATACGCTGTTCTCGCACATCGGCACGCTGAACACGTGGCCCGCGCCGCTCACCGCGGCGACGCCGGGCCTGATCTATCTCGCGCTCGGCCTGTTCTCGCTCAAGTGGGTCGACCGGCACTGAGCGCCGCGTCATGACGGAGGCTTCGACATGAGTTCGCACGGCATCGTCCTGTTCGGCCATGGCGCCCGCGACCCACGCTGGGCCGAGCCGTTCGAGCGGCTCGCCGCGCGGCTGCGCGGCGCCCCCTCCCCCGCTGCGCACGTGTCGCTCGCGTTCCTCGAGCTGATGACGCCGTCGCTCGGTGACGCGATCGCCGCGCAGGTCGCGGCCGGTTGCTCGCACATCACCGTGGTGCCCGTGTTCTTCGGCCAGGGCGGCCATGTCCGCCGCGACCTGCCGCAGCTCGTCGACGCATGCCGCGCCGCGCATCCGGGTGTCGAGATCCGCTGCGCGACGGCCGTCGGCGAAGACGACGGCGTGCTCGACGCGATCGCGCGCTACTGCATCGACCAAATCGGCGACGACGCGTAAATCACGCAGTCGCGGCCCACAAAGAAAAAGCGCTGGCTTGCACCAGCGCTTTTTTCGTTTGGGACTCCAGCCGGATCCCGCTCAGGCGGCATTGCGCAGCGAATCGCCCGCCTTGGCCTGCCCGGCGCGCTCGGCGAACGCGTCGCCGATCATCAGCAGGCTCGGTTCCGCAGGATCGAGCCACGCCTGCGCGTCGCCCGCCGCCATCTGCGCGAGCGTCAGCGTCAGCGTGCGCTCGCGCGCGGTGCTGCACGCCTCGACGATCGCCACGGGCGTCGCCGGCGCGCGGCCCGCGTCGATCAGTTCCTGCGCGATGCCGGGTGCGCTGTCGCGGCCCATGTAGTAGACGATCGAATCGGCGCGCGCAGCTTCGCGGATCTCGTCACTGCCCGGCGCGCGGCTGTGCGTCGCGAACGCAACGCTGCGCGACACGCCGCGTAGCGTCAGCGAACGCTTCAGCGTCGCCGCGCCGGCCAGCGCCGCGGTGATGCCCGGCACGACCTCGTAGTCGATGCCGGCCGCTTCCAGTGCGCGCATCTCCTCTTCGGCACGACCGAACAGCATCGGGTCGCCGCCCTTCAGCCGGACGACGCACGCATGCTCGCGTGCCGCATCGACGATCTGCTTGTTGATGAAGTGCTGCGCGGTCGAGCGCTGCCCGCAGCGCTTGCCGACCGCGATCCGGCGCGCGTTCGGCGCGTAGTCGAGCATCGCGGGCTCGACGAGCGCGTCGTGCAGCACGACGTCCGCCTGCTCGAGCAGCCGCGCGCCGCGCACCGTGATGAGGTCGGCCGCGCCCGGCCCTGCTCCGATCAGATACACCTTGCCCATGTTTGTCGCTTCGCCTTCCAGCGGACGTCGGCTCCGGCCCGCGCCGCCGCAAGGCGGCGCGGTTTCCCGGTTACGCCGAGAACGCCCGGATCATCCCTGCGGCGACCGTGTGGTGCGTCGCCTCGTCGATCAGCACGAACGCGCCGGTACCCGGATGCGCGTCGTACGTGTCGCAAACGATCGGCTTCTGCAGCGTCAGCGCGACGCGGCCGATGTCGTTCATCTTCAGCTCGTGACGGTCGGTCGCGTGCGACAGCGTGTGCACGTCGAGCACCTGCTTGACGCCGCCGATCTTCGCGAACACCGTGCTGGTGGTCTGCTTCAGCAGGTACTTGCGCTGCGGCGACAGCGGCGTCTCGTCGAACCAGCACAGATCGGCTTCGAGCTTCTTCGCCGGCTCGACCGGCTCGCCGGACGTGACGAACATGTCGCCGCGCGACACGTCGACGTCTTCCGCGAGGCGGATCGTCACGGTCTGGCCCGCGAACGCGTGCGGAACGGACGCGGTGCCGCCCGGCACCGGCGCGACGATCTCGGCGATCGTTGCCGTGCGGTTCGACGGCAGCACGGCGATCGCGTCGCCGACCTTCACTTCGCCCGACTCGATACGGCCCATGTAGCCGCGGAAATCGTCGGCCGAGCTGCCGTCCTGGCGCGCGACCCACTGCACCGGGAAGCGCAGCGCGTCATGCGCCTGCGTCTCGACCGGCAGCGATTCGAGCACGTCGAGCAGCGGCTCGCCCGCGTACCACGGCATGCGCTCGCTCGCGCCGACGATGTTGTCGCCCTTCAGCGCCGACACCGGCACGAAGCGCACGTCGCTCAGGCCGAGCTGCTTCGCGAGCGTGACGTACGCGTCGCGGATCTCGTTGAAGCGTGCTTCGCTGTAGTCGACGAGGTCCATCTTGTTGATCGCGACGATCACGTGCTGCAGCGCAAGCAGCTTGACGATCGCGCTGTGGCGCTTGGTCTGCGGCAGCAGGTCGGCCACGCCGTTCTCGATCGTCACGCGCGTCGCGTCGATCAGGATGATCGCCGCGTGCGCGGTCGATGCGCCCGTCACCATGTTGCGCGTGTACTGCTCGTGGCCCGGCGTATCGGCGATGATGAACTTGCGCTTCGCGGTCGCGAAGTAGCGGTACGCGACGTCGATCGTGATGCCCTGCTCGCGCTCGGCTTCGAGGCCGTCGGTCAGCAGCGCGAGGTCGAGCTCGTCGCCGACCGTACGCTTGTTCTTCGCGCGCGACAGCGCGGACAGCTGGTCGGACAGCACGGCCTTGCTGTCGTACAGCAGGCGGCCGATCAGTGTGCTTTTGCCATCGTCGACGCTGCCCGCGGTGATGAAGCGCAGCACGCCGAGGTCTTCGTTGTTCTCGATGATGCTCATGGTGTGAATGTCCTCGTGTGCTTCAGAAATAACCTTGCTTCTTGCGCTGTTCCATCGCGGCTTCGGATGCCTGGTCGTCCATCCGGGTCGCGCCGCGCTCGGTGATCTCGGTCACCGCCGTCTCGGCGATGATCTTCTCGACGTCGTCCGCGTCGCTCTCGACCGGGCACGTGCAGGAAATGTCGCCGACCGTGCGGAAGCGCACCTGCGCGAGCTCGCTCGTCTCGCCGTCACGCATCGGCGTGAGCGGCGTGACGGGCACGAGCAGCCCGTTGCGGCGCACGATCTCGCGCTCGTGCGCGTAATAGATCGACGGCAGTTCGAGGTTTTCGCGCGCGATGTACTGCCACACGTCGAGCTCGGTCCAGTTCGAGATCGGGAACACGCGCAGGTGCTCGCCCTTGTGCAGGCGCGCGTTGTACAGGCTCCACAGTTCCGGGCGCTGTGCCTTCGGATCCCACTGGCCGAATTCGTCGCGGAACGAGAAGATGCGTTCCTTCGCACGCGCCTTCTCTTCGTCGCGGCGCGCGCCGCCGATCAGCGCCGTGTAGCCGTACTGCTCGATCGTCTCGAGCAGCGTGACGGCCTGCGCGGCATTGCGCGAATCGGTTTCGCGGCGCAGCACGACCGTGCCGCGCTTGATCGAATCCTCGACATGGCCGACAACCAGCTCGGCGCCGAGCTCTTTCGCGCGGCGATCGCGGAAGTCGATCACTTCTTCGTAGTTGTGGCCCGTGTCGATGTGCACGAGCGGGAACGGCAGCGTCGTCTTGCGGTTCGCGCCGAGGCCGAATGCCTTCAGTGCCAGATGCAGCACGACGACCGAATCCTTGCCGCCCGAGAACAACAGTGCCGGCTTGCTGCATTCGGCGACCAGTTCGCGCAGGATGTGGATCGACTCGGCTTCGAGCCAGTCGAGGTGGCCCATGCGGTTGTCGGCACCGGTGGGCGGGGCAAAGGCGGATTGCTCGAGCGTCGTGCTCATGATTTCAGTCCTTCTCTTCTGGGTTCGTGCCGCCCGCTGTCGCAGGCGGCGCAATATTCAGTTTCTTGTCAGGCTTTCAGTGCGAGGCGCCGGCAACGGCTTCCGCGGGAATCGGCGTGATCGTCGTGATGTGCAGCCCGCATTCCTTCGTATCGCGCGACTCCCACCACCAGCGGCCCGCACGGCTGTCCTCGCCGGGACGGATCGCCCGCGTACAAGGCTCGCAGCCGATACTCGGGTAGCCGCGCGCATGCAGCGGATTCACCGGCACGTCAAACGCGTTAAGGTACGTCCACACGTCGCTTTCCGTCCAGTCGGCGAGCGGGTTGTACTTCGCGATCCCGCGCGCTTCGTCCTGTTCTTCCTCGTGCAGCTCGGCACGCGTGACCGACTGTTCGCGGCGCTGGCCCGTGACCCATGCGCCGACGTCCGACAGCGCGCGGTTCAACGGCTCGACCTTGCGGATGTGGCAGCACGACTTGCGCAGCTCGACGCTCTCGTAGAACGCGTTCAGGCCGTGCTCGGCGACGTACTGGTCGACCGCGTCCTGTTGCGGATGGAACTGCTCGATCTCGTAGCCGTAGCGCTCGCGCACCCGGTCGATCATGCCGAGCGTTTCCGCGTGCAGGCGGCCCGTGTTCAGCGAGAAGATGCCGATTCGCACGCCCTTCGACAGGATCGCATGCGTCAGCAGCATGTCTTCCGCCGCGAGGCTGCTCGCGAACTTCACCTTCTCGTGGCGGGCACCGATCTGCGCGAGCAGCGCGTCGAGGCGCTCGACCTTCGCGGCGAGTTCCGGCGTCAGCGCGGTGGCGGTCGCGGTGCTCATGCGCCCACCTTGGCGTCGGCCGCGGCGGCGCGGCGGCGGAACAGCGGCGCCGGCTCGTCGAACGCGCCCTGGTAACGCTGCGTGAATTCCGTGAACGCATTCAGCGCGTCGTGGATGTCCTTGTCGGCGCGCACCGCATACGCGTCGAAGCCGCAACGCGACATGTACAGCAACTGGTCGCGCAGCACGTCGCCGATCGCGCGCAGTTCACCCGTCCAGCCGTGACGCTCGCGCAGCAGGCGCGCGATGCTGTAGCCGCGGCCGTCCGCGAAGCGCGGGAACTCGACGGCGATCAGCGAAATCGCGCCGAAATCGGCCACGAGATCGGCCGGCTCGCTGTCCGGTGCGAGCCACACGCCGAGCTCGTCCTTCGTCTTCGCGGCGACGAGCGCCGCGCGCTCGGCCTGCCACAACGCGAACGGCACCAGCACCTTGCCGGCCGGCAACGCGTCGACCGCGGGCAGCGCACCGTCTTCCGCCGCGCGCACGACCTGCCATGCATCGTCGATCACTGCGCGGTTCTTGATAATCGAAGCCATCTGCTAATTCCTTCTACCCGGTTGGTTACGCGTTCACTGCCTGGCGCGCCGCATACACGCGCTCCTTGAACGGCGCGATGCCGATGCGGTCGTACGTGTCGACGAAGCGTTCGCCGTCGACGCGCGATTCGACGAACGTGTCGATCAGCTTCGCGATCACGTCGGGCACTTCTTCCGCCGAGAACGACGGCCCGATCACGCGGCCGAGGCGCGCGCCGTTCTGGCCCGTGCCCTGCTCGCCGCCGAGCGACACCTGGTACCACTCGGCGCCGTCCTTGTCGACGCCGAGGATGCCGATGTTGCCGACGTGGTGGTGACCGCACGAGTTCATGCAACCGGAAATGTTCAGCGACAGGTCGCCGAGGTCGTACACATAGTCGAGATCGTCGAAACGCTGCTGGATCGCCAGCGCGATCGGGATCGACTTCGCGTTCGCGAGCGAGCAGAAGTCGCCGCCCGGGCACGCGATGATGTCGGTCAGGAGGCCGATGTTCGGCGTCGCGAAACCGGCGGCCTTCGCCTTTTCCCACACCGCGAACAGGTCGCGCTTCTTCACGTTCGCGAGAATCAGGTTCTGCTCGTGCGACACGCGCAGCTCGCCGAACGAGTATGCGTCGGCCCAGTCGGCCACCAGCTCCATCTGCTGGTCGGTCGCATCGCCCGGAGCGACGCGGTGATCCTTCAGCGACAGCGTGACGGCTGCGTAGCCGGCCACCTTGTGCGGCGCGACATTACGCTCGACCCAGCGCGCGAATGCCTTGTTCTCGAGCAGGTGCTGTTCGAACGATGCGTCGGTGTCGGCCAGCTTCTCGTAGACGGGCGGCTGGAAGTACTGCGACACGCGATCGACTTCCGCCTGCGTGAGCGTCGACGGGCCGTCCTTCAGGTGCTGCCACTCTTCCTCGACCTGCTGCGCGAACTTCGCGGGCGACAGCGCCTTCACGAGGATCTTGATACGCGCCTTGTACAGGTTGTCGCGGCGGCCGTAGCGGTTGTATACGCGCAGCACGGCTTCGCAGTAGGTGATCAGGTGCTGCCACGGCAGGTCTTCCTTGATCACCGCGCCGATGATCGGCGTCCGGCCGAGGCCGCCACCCGCGAGGATGCTCGCGACCACCTCGCCCTGCGCGTTCTTCTTCAGGTACACGCCGAGGTCGTGGATCTGCACGGCCGCGCGGTCGTCCTTCGAGCCCGACACCGCGATCTTGAACTTGCGCGGCAGCCACGCGAATTCGGGATGGAACGTCGACCACTGACGCAGGATTTCCGACCACGGACGCGGATCGATCTCTTCGTCCTGGGCAACACCCGCGAACTGGTCGGCCGTGATGTTGCGGATGCAGTTGCCCGACGTCTGGATGCCGTGCATCTGCACCGACGCGAGCTTCGCGAGGATCTCGGGCGTGTCTTCCAGCTCGATCCAGTTGAACTGGATGTTCGAGCGGGTCGAGAAGTGGCCGTAGCCGCGGTCGTGTTCGCGGGCGATGCGCGCCAGCATCCGGAGCTGGTCGCTGCGCAGGTTGCCATACGGAATCGCGATGCGGTGCATGTACGCGTGGCGCTGCATGTACAGGCCGTTCTGCAGGCGCAGCGGACGGAACTCTTCTTCGCTCAACTCGCCCGACAGCCGGCGGCGCACCTGATCGCGGTACTGCGCGACACGCTCGTCGACGATCGTCTGGTCGTATTGGTCGTACTGATACATTCGGGGACCCCAGGGTTTTCGTGGTGACCGCGCGACGTCCTAGCCACGTCGCGCCCGAATCTCCGTTCCGCTGTCACCGCCCCCATCCGCTGCCGGGTGGATTGCTAATGACGAAAACAGATATCCATATTTGAAAAACTCCGGTGAATCGTAATAAACTCGCCTTATATTTCAAACGACTAAAAAATTCTGTTGATATGCGGAAGGGTTATAAATGAACCTGCACCAATTTCGCTTCGTGCGCGAGGCCGTCCGGCAGAATTTCAACCTCACCGAGGCCGCCAAGGCGCTCTACACGTCGCAACCGGGGGTATCGAAGGCGATCATCGAGCTCGAGGACGAGCTGGGCGTGGAGATCTTCACGCGGCACGGCAAGCGCGTGCGCTCGCTCACCGAGCCGGGCAGGATCATCCTCGCGTCGGTCGAGCGGATTCTCCAGGAGGTTGAAAGCCTTAAAAGGGTCGGGAAAGATTATGCGGCGCAGGATCAGGGCAACCTGACCATCGCCGCGACCCACACACAGGCCCGCTACTCGCTGCCGGCCGCGATTGCCGAATTCAAGAAGCGCTTCCCGAAGGTCCACCTGTCGATCCTGCAGGGCAGCCCGACACAGGTCGCCGAGATGGTGATCCACGACCAGGCCGATCTCGCGATCGCGACCGAGGCGATTTCCGACTACAAGGAACTCGTGTCGCTGCCCTGCTTTCAGTGGCACCACGCAGCCGTCGTGCCGGCCGACCATCCGCTGCTCGAGCGCAAGCCGGTCACGCTCGACGATCTCGCGCAGTACCCGCTGATTACGTACGACGACGCGTTCGCGGGCCGCAAGAAGATCAACCATGCGTTCGCGCTGCGCGGGCTGTCGCCGGACATCGTGCTCGAGGCGATCGACGCCGACGTGATCAAGACCTATGTCGAACTCGGTCTCGGCGTCGGGATCATGGCCGACATCGCGTTCAATCCCGAGCGCGACCGCAACCTGCGGCTGATCCCGGTCGGCCACCTGTTCGGCAGCAACGTGACGCGCGTCGCGCTCAAGCAGGGCGCCTACCTGCGCGGCTATGTGTATACGCTCGTCGAACTGCTGTCGCCGACGCTGAACCGCAAGCTGATCGAGCAGGCGCTCAAGGGCGAATCCGAATCGTACGAACTCTGAGCGGCGTGTATAAACACGGGGGCGCACATCGCGCCCCTTTTTTGCTGTCCGACGGAGAATTCCGCATGACGCTTCCCGCCCTGTTGCGCCGCGCCGCCGGCACCGCCCTCGTACTGGCCTGCGCAGCCGCGCATGCCGACCTGAAGGTCGGCGTCGACCTGTCGTCGACCGGCCCGGCCGCCGCGATCGGCATCACGAGCAAGAACGCGATCCTGATGTGGCCGAAGACGATCGCCGGGCAGCCCGTGCAGGTGACGGTGCTCGACGACGCGTCCGACCCGGGCACCGCGGTGCGCAACATCCGCAAGCTGGTCGACGAGGATCGCGTCGACGTCGTGGTCGGGCCGAACATCACGCCGGCCGCACTCGCGGCGCTCGATGCGGTGGCCGCCGCGCAGACGCCGATGATCACGCTGGTCGGCTCCGGCGCGATCGTCGAGCCGCAGGAAGGCGCGCGGACCTGGGCATTCAAGATGGCGCAGAGCGACCGCGCGATGGCCGACGTGATGACGCGCACCATGTCGAACCGCGGCGTGAAGACGGTCGGCTTCATCGGCTTCGCGGACAGCTACGGCGACAGCTGGCTGAACGAATTCACGCGCTTCGCGGACCTGCGCAAGATCCGCGTCGTCGCGACCGAGCGCTTCAACCGCACCGACGCGAGCGTGACGGGCCAGGCGCTGAAGCTGATCGCCGCGAAGCCCGACGCGATCCTGATCGCGGGCTCCGGCACGCCGGCCGTGCTGCCGCAGCGCACGCTGATCGAACGCGGCTACAAGGGCCCGATTTACCAGACGCACGGGATCGCGACGCCGGAATTCATCAAGCTCGGCGGCAAGGACGTCGACGGCACGCTGTTCCCGACCCAGCCGGTGGTCGTCGCGCGCACGCTGCCGGCCGATCATCCGGCCCGCAAGGCCGCGCTCGCGTTCGTCGACGCATACGAGGCGAAGTACGGCGCCGGCACGGTCACGCAGTTCGCGGGCGACGCGGCGGGCGTCTACCCGCGCCTCGCCGACGCGGTCGGCCGCGCGCTGAAGGCTGCGCAACCCGGCACGCCGGCGTTCCGCGCGGCGCTGCGGCACGAGCTGGAACGCGCGCACGAGCTCGTCGTGCCGAATGGCGTCGTCAACACGAGCGACAAGGATCATGTGGGGCTCGACCAGCGCGCGAGCGTGATGGGGATCGTCAAGCAGGGCCGATTCGTCTACCTCAGTCAGTAACGTGCACGGCCGGCAACCGGGCAGCTTGCCCGGCGCCGGGATTTCGGACATAATCCGCGTTTCGCCGCGCACAATCGCATGCGCGGCCAGGATCAAGCCCAGGTGGTGAAATTGGTAGACGCAGGGGACTCAAAATCCCCCGCCGCAAGGCGTGCCGGTTCGATTCCGGCCCTGGGCACCAGCATTCTCGCAGCGTAATGCGCTGCGCCTCCCGAAACCCGCGCAAGCTCGCCGCTTCGCGGGTTTTTTGTTTTTGCCGTGCGCCGCAACGCGCGCCCCGCGCAACAGTCCAAGCATCATGAGGATGCGCGGCACGGAGGCACGCCATGTCCATCCGCACGATTTCATCCCCGCTCTGCCGCCGGGTGCTCGCCGTGGCGCTGTCGCTCATGCTGGCCGGATGCGACGTACTGACCGCGCCGCCGGTGCCCGACTGGCCGGGCCCGCACGCGCCCTACCCGTTCCCGGACAGCATTCCGCATCGCACCGAATGAACGCGCGGGATCGCCGCCTGCCGCCGCGCCTGCTCACTCAGGCCATCAATGCCCGAACGAAGTCGAGAAACACGCGCACCTTCGCGGAAACGAGATTGGACGCGTGGTGATACGCGTAGAGCGGAAACGTCTCGTCCGCCCACTCCGGCAGCAGCAGCACCAGCCGCCCGTCGGCAAGGATGTCGCGCGCATAGAGTTCCAGCAGTTGCGCAATCCCCGCGCCGCCCAGGCACGCGCCGAGCAGCATGCCCGTGTCGTTGACCATCAGCCGGCCGGCGGCATCGAACGGCACCACCTCCTTGCCGCGATGGAATTCCCATTCGAACGGCCGGCCCGTCACCGGATCGCGGATCAGCACGCAACGATGCCCGTTCGCGAGATCCCGCGGGTGCCGCGGTTCGCCATGACGCGCGACGTAGGCCGCCGACGCGCAGGTGAGCACGCGCGTTTCCAGCAGCAGCCGCGCACGGTATGACGACGGCTCCGGAATGCCGAACCGCACCGCCACGTCGAAGCCGTCGGCGACGAGATCGCCCATCCGGTCGCGCACGCTGATCTCGACGGACAGGTCGGGAAAGCTATCGAGAAACTCCGCCATCTTCGGCGCCAGCACATAGTGGCCGAAGGTCGCGTCGACGTTGACGCGCAGCCGCCCCCTGACACGCGCCTTCGACTGGCCAGCGTCGATCGCCGCGTCCTCGATACTGGCCAGCAGCGGCGCGACCGCCTCATAGAAGCGCCGCCCTTCGTCGGTGAGCGTGATCGCGCGCGCCGTGCGGTTGAAGATCCGGATGCCGACGCGCTCTTCCAGCCGGGCGACGGCACGGCTCACCGCCGGCTGCGTCAACCCCATCGCCTCGCCGGCGCGCGCGAACGTACCGGCCTCGATCACCGCCGAGAGCACGCCGATGCCGCTCAAAAGCCTGCTGTCGAATGCCATGAGACATACTTTGAGTCATTCTTGATCTGATCATTATTCATTATTTTTATTCATCGAGGAAGCCTACGATTAGTCCTGTCGCCGGATCGCACGGCACTCACGAATCAAGGAGCAGGACATGAGCACATCGGAACAGGTCGCCCTCGTCACGGGCTCGTCGCGCGGCATCGGCGCGGAAATCGCCCGCCGTCTCGCCCGCGACGGTTTCAGGGTCGTCGTGAACTATGCGGGCGGTGCCGGCCCCGCGCAGGAAGTGGTCGACGCGATCGTCGCCGACGGCGGCACGGCCGTCGCGGTACAGGCGGACGTCGCCGATCCGGCCGCGGTGGCCGCCTTGTTCGACGCGGCCGAGCAGGCGTTCGGCCGGATCGACGTGGTCGTCAACAGCGCGGGCGTGATGAAGCTCGCCCCCCTCGCCGAGTTCGACGACGCCGCGTTCGACCAGACCGTCGCGATCAACCTGAAGGGTGCGTTCAACGTCAGCCGCGAGGCGGCGAAGCGCGTGCGCGACGGCGGCCGCATCGTCAACCTGACCTCGAGCGTGATCGGCATGCGCCTGCCGACCTACGGCGTGTATATCGCGACCAAGGCGGCCGTCGAAGGCATGACGCAGGTGCTCGCGCAGGAGATGCGCGGCCGCGGCATCAGCGTGAACGCCGTCGCGCCGGGGCCGGTGGCGACCGAATTGTTCCTGCACGGCAAGAGCGCCGAACTCGTCGACCGGATGGCGAAGATGAACCCGCTGGAGCGGCTCGGCCAGCCCGCGGACATCGCCAGCGTCGTCTCGTTCCTCGCCGGCCCCGACGGCGCGTGGGTCAACGGTCAGGTCCTGCGCGCCAACGGCGGCATGTGCTGACGGGCCGCGTGCCGAGCCCCCTTTTACCGGAGATCGATCATGAAGGAAGTCATTCTCGTCACGGGCGCGTCCAGCGGCTTCGGCCTGCTGACCACCCAGGCACTCGCCCGCGCCGGCCATACCGTCTATGCGTCGATGCGCGAAAGCACCGGCCGCAACGCACCGCGCGTCGCCGCCATCGCCGCCTACGCGCAGGAACACGGCGTCGACCTGCGCACCGTCGAGCTCGACGTCGGCGACGACGTGTCCGTCGGTGCCGCCATCGATCGCGTGATCGCGGACAACGGCCGTCTCGACGTCATCGTCCACAACGCCGGCCACATGGTGTTCGGCCCGGCCGAAGCGTTCACGCCCGAGCAGATCGCCCAGCTCTACGACATCAACGTCGTGTCGACCCAGCGCGTCAACCGCGCGGCGCTGCCGCACCTGCGCCGCCAGGGCCGCGGCCTGCTCGTCTGGGTGTCGTCTTCGTCGGCGCGCGGCGGTACGCCGCCATTCCTCGCCCCGTACTTCGCCGCGAAGGCCGCGATGGATTCGCTCGCGGTGTCCTATGCGGCCGAACTCGCCCGCTGGGGCGTCGAGACGTCGATCGTCGTGCCGGGCGCCTTCACCCAGGGCACGAATCACTTCGCCCACGCGGGCAAGCCGGCCGACGCGGCCGTTCAGGCCGCCTACGTCGACGGCCCCTATGCGGGCGTCGCCGAGCAGGCGCTGCAGGGCCTCGCCGCGCTCGAACCGGCGGACGCCGATGCCGGCACCGTCGCGACGGCGATTGCCGACATCGTCGCCGCACCCGCGGGCAAGCGCCCGTACCGCGTGTTCGTCGATCCGTCGCAGGACGGCGCGGAAGAAGTGTTCCGCGTCGGCGATCGCATCCGCCGCGAGATGTTCAGGAACATCGGCCTCGCCGACCTGCTCGCGGCCCGCGTCGGCGGCTGATCCGCTGCGCGCCGGGCCGGCCGGCGCGCTTCGGCATCAGTCTCGCTCGCAGAACCCGAGGATCGCGTCGGCAACCGCCGCCGGCGCCTCGCGCTGCGGAAAGTGTCCGACGCCATCCAGCACCTGCCGCGCGTATCTCCCCGCAAAGAACCGCTCGCGCCCGGCCGAACTGTCCGGATGATTGCAGGTGTCCGCGCCGCCGTGCAGCACGAGCGTCGGCAGCGCCAGCACCGGCGCGGGGTTCAGCCGCGCGTCGTCGTCGGCATAGGCCGGCGCGCCCGGGGCGAATCCCCACCGATGCCGGTACGAATGCAGCACGACGTCGATCCAGTCGGGCCCGTCGAACGCAGCGGCGGCCGCGTCGAAATCGCTGTCGCGATACCAGCCCGGTGGCGACCACGTGTCCCACATCAAGCGGGCAAACGCGCGGCGATCGTCGCGCAACGCCTGCTCTCCGCGCGGCGTCGCCATGAACCAGTGGTACCAATAGTTGCGCGCCTGCTGCAGCGACAGCGGCTGCCCGGGATCGTTGGTGCCGTACCCGACCGACAGCATCACGAGATGCGATGCGGCGTCATCGCGCAGCCCGCACGCGTTCGCGACCGCCCGCGCGCCCCAGTCGTGCCCGACCAGTACGGGCCGCTCGATGCCGAGCACATCGACGAAGTCGAGCAGGTCGCGCCCGAGCGCCGCGAGCTGGCCGCTGCGCGGCACGGATGCGTCGCAAAAGCGGGTCGGCGCAAAACCGCGCAGCGCGGGCGCGAGCACGCGGTAGCCGCGCGCGGCGAGCGCCGCGGCCACGGGCTCCCAGCCGACCGGGCTGTCCGGCCAGCCGTGCAGCAGCACAGCCACGCGCTCGCCGCGCGGGTTCCATTCGAGATAGGCAATGTCGAGCGACGCGGTCGTCGCATACGCATAGGTCGTCATCGTGTACTCCGTTGGGTCGATCCGAGTGCACGATGGTAGGCTGCCATTTCATCACGATTCACGGAGTATCATTGTTCATTATTCGAGTATTGCGTTGAATTGATCCATGGAACCGCTGACCGATCCCGCGTCGACCTCGCTCGACATCACGTTGCTGCGCACCTTCCTCGAAGTCGTCGACAGCCGCGGGTTCGCGCCGGCCGCGGAACGGCTCGCGCTGACGCCGTCCACCGTCAGCGGCCACATCAAGCGGCTCGAACAGGCGGCCGGCACGGTGCTGCTCGCGCGCACGACTCGCCGCATCGCGCTCACGCCGGCCGGCGACACGCTGTACGCGTACGCGCGCAACATCGTCGACATGGAGCGCGAAGTGCGTGCGAGGCTGCGCGGCGCGCCGGCGCACGGGCCGCTGCGGGTCGGCGCGTCGGAGGATTTCGCGGGCGCGTGGCTGCCGCACGTGCTGCGCACGTTCCGCGACCGCCACCCGCGCACGTCGATCGAGCTGAAGGTCGGCATCACCGCGTCGCTGCTGCGCGAGCAGACGCTCGGCCGGCTCGACGTCGTATTCGGCAAGCAGTGCCGGCAGGTCGACACCCCGGGCGAACTGCTGTGGGAAGAACCGCTCGTGTGGGCGTTCGCGTCGGATCGCACGCTCGACGCCGGCGACGACGTGCCGCTCGCGCTGTTTCCGCAGCCGTGCGTCTATCGGGAAGCCGCCGTCGCGGCGCTCGCCGCCGCGTTGCGTCCATTCCGCGTGCTGTTCGAGAGCAGCAGCATGGCCGGCTGCGTGTCGGCCGCGCTCGCGGGTTTCGCGGTCACCGCGCTGGCGCGCAGTCAGTTGCGCGACGGCCTGCGCGAATGCGGGCCGCAGGATGGTCTGCCGGCGCTGCCGGCCGCGCGCTTCTACGCGTTCGCGGCGAAACCGGATGGCGCCGGCGCGACGTTGATCGATGCGGTGCGGGAAACCGGGCGCAGCCGGCAGTTCGCGGCGCTGCCCGGCTGAAACTGGCGCGACCACCGCACGTAACGCAAACCGGCCGTGCCGGTCAGTCGCCCTCCGCGCCCTCCCCACTCTTCGTCAGCGCGCTCGTCATCAGTTCCCCGAACCACTCGATGAACGCATTGAGCCGGCGCGAGCGATGGCGCCGGTGCGGATATACAGCTGACACGTCCATCGGTGCGGCGCGGTGGCCGGGCATCACGTCGACGAGTGCGCCGCTGGCGAGCAGATGCTCGACGTCGAAGCGCGGAATCTGGATCAGCCCCATCCCGGCGATGCAGCTGGCGATATAGGTTTCGGCGTTGTTGACGATCACGCGGCTCGGCAGCGCGAGCGTGTGCCGCTCGCCGTCCGCGCAGTATTCCCAGTCGAGCTCACGCCCCGTCGTCGGCGACGCATAGCCGATCGCCCAGTGTCCGTGCGCAAGCGCATCCGGATGCTCGGGCACGCCGCATTCGCGCAGGTAGTCGGGGCTCGCGCAGTTGATCAGCGTGAACTGCCCGAGCGGCCGCACGACGAGGCTGCTGTCCGCGAGCCGCCCGACGCGGATCGCACAGTCGACGCCCTCCTGCACCAGGTCGATCGAACGATCCGTCGAGCCGAGCGACAGTTGCAGCTTCGGATACCGGTGAAACAGCGACGGCAGCGCGGGTGCCACCATGCGGCGCGCGATCCGGCTCGGCACGTCGACGTTCAGGCGGCCGATCACGTCGCGATCGCGGCGGCGGAACAGGCGGTCGAGTTCGTCGGCCTCCGCGAGCAGGCGCCGGCCGCGTTCGAGCAGCAGCGCGCCGTCGGCAGTGAGCTGCACCTGGCGTGTCGTGCGGTGCAGGAGGCGTGTGCCGAGCCCCGTCTCCAGTTGCTGAACAGCCGCCGACACGGTCGCGCGCGGCACGTCGAGCGCGTGCGCGGCCTTGATGAAGCTGCCCATCTCGGCAACCTGCAGGAAGATTCTGACCTGATCCAGCTTGTCCATCGGCGGAGAACGTAGGTTCGGACGATCGTCACCGCCGGCCGTCGCGCGTCGCGGCAAGCTCCGGCGGCACAGGGAAAACGGGCGCGCAGCCGCGAGGCCGCGCGCCCGTCCATTGTCCACGCAAACGAGCCATTGCGGTGCGCCGCGCGGCCCGTTGCCGGGTGGGTTACTTGGTCGTATAGCCGCCGTTGATCAGGATCGTCTGGCCGGTGATCCACCAGCCGTCGGTGACGAGATGGCGGATGAACGGCACGACGTCCTCGATGTCGGTCAGGCCCGTCTTGCTGAACGGCGACAGCGCGGCCGCCGTCTTGTGATACGCGACCGCATCGGCGCCTTCGGCCGGGTAGAAGAACGGCGTGTCCATCGGGCCCGGCCCGACGGCCGTCACCGAGATCCCGCGCGCGCCGTACTCCTTCGATGCCGCGCGCGTGAAATGCTCGACCGGCGCCTTCGACCCTTCGTACGCCGCATAGAACGGTGTGAACGCGCCGAGCAGCGACGTCACGAGCGTGACGAGCTTGCCGTGATCCTCGAGGTGCCGCCCCGCTTCCTTGATGAAGAAGAACGCGGACTTGCTGTTGACCGCGAACATGTCGTCGTACTCGGTCTCGCTGATCTCGGTGAACGGCTTCTTCAACACCTTGCCGACCGTGTTGATCGCGATGTCGATCTTGCCGAAGCGCTGCTTCGCGTCGTCGAACAGCTTCTCGACCGCGGCGGCCGTCGTCAGGTCGGCCTGGAACGTCGCGGCTTGAGCGCCGGCCGCGCGCACCGCGGCGGCCGTTTCCTCGGCCTGCGCCTGCGATGCGGCGCTGTTGTAGTGAATCGCCACCGCCTTCGCGCCGTGGCTCGCCAGATCCCGGGCGATCAGGCCACCGAGATTCTTTGCGCCGCCTGCGATCAGGACGACCTTGTCTGCGAGCGTATGAGTTGCCACGGTTGACTCCTTTTCTCGTTGAACGAAGCTTGGAGTGTAGGCACGCGCGACGCACCGGTCAGCCGGTCGCGGCTGGATGGATTATCCAGAAAAACGATCCAATCGCAGCGAAGCAATGCAGCCTGCCGCACCGACAACCCCGCCGGAATCTGCGACCGATTCGGCGAATGCCGGCCGGCTCAGCGCGCGTACAGCGCCGCGTCGATCTTGCCGAGCAGCCACTGCATGCCGGCCAGATGCTGCTGGTCGTGGCTGCACAGGTAGTGGACGAGCCCGCGTACGGTCAGCGAGCCGTAGCCGTCGAACTCCCCGGTGCGCGCGAACTGTTCGGGCGTAAGGCGCGACACGAGGTCCAGCGTCTCGCGCCGCGCTTCGCGGATCGCCGCGAGCACGTCGGACGCATACGCATCGTTGTAGCGGCGCTCGATCGCGAGCGCGTCGCCGTCGATCGATACGAGCAGCGGCCTGTCTTCATCGAGCATCCGTCGCAGCCGCACGTGATAGCCGTCGATCTCGATGTCGCGCACGTGGCAGAGCTGCCCGAGCGGCGAGAAGTGCTCGCTCGGGATCCCGGCCCAGTCGTCGGGCGTCCAGCGTGCGTAGCCGTCGGGCACGGCCGCGAAATGTGCTTCGAGCTGACGGGGGAAATCGGCGAGTGCGTCGAGCGTCGTCGGATTCATGCGGGACTCCCTGTCGGATCGGGGTGGCGGCAGCCCTGGCACGGGCCTGCCGCCACCGTTGCGTCACTTCACGCTGAAGCCGTACGCGCCCTGTGTGCGATGCCCGTCGGTCGCGACGGCCACCCATTTCACCGTATAGGCACCGGTGCCGACCGCCGTGAGCGGCACGGTCATCCGCTTGCGGTTCGATGCTTCGATGCGCGCGCGGCCGTCCGACACCGTCTTGCCCGCGCCGTCGACGACGACGATCGAGCTGAACGCCGGCTCCAGCGGCTCGGTGAAGTCGATCGTGACGGCAGCCGGTGCGGCGGCCACCGCCGCGCCCGCCGCCGGGTCGCTCTTCGCGAGGTGCGCGTGCGCGAACGCGGCCGACGAGACGGTCGCGGCAACGATGACGGCGGTGGCGTGACGGGCGAGCTGGAACGAAGCGAAAGGCATGGGCTTTCCGTGAAGAATGAACGGGCGCCGCGCTCCGCGCGGCGTACCGGCAGCTTACCAGCGCAGGTGCGTTCATGCCGGTCGCGCGCCATCGCTTGATAGAATGCGCGCGCTATGGACCTCGAAAGCATTCTCTACACCCAGGGCTTCGGCTCGCGCCGCCAGTGCCGCGGCCTGATCGAAGCGGGCCGCGTCACCGTGGCGGGCGCCAGCGCGACCGACCCCGACGCCGCGTTCGACACCGACAGCCTCGTGTTCTCGGTCGACGATACGGCGTGGCCGTTCCACGCACACGCGTATCTCGCGCTCAACAAGCCGGCCGGCTACGAGTGTTCGCGCGATCCGCAACACCACGCGAGCATATTCAGCCTGCTGCCCGCGCCGCTCGTCGCGCGCGGCGTGCAGTGCGTCGGGCGTCTCGATCAGGACACGACGGGCCTCCTGCTGCTGTCCGACGACGGCCAGTTCGTGCACGCGTACACGTCGCCGAAGCGCAAGGTGCCGAAAACCTACGTGGCGACCGTGCGCCACCCGCTCGACGACACGCAGCTGAACGCGCTGCGCGCCGGCGTGCAGCTCCACGGAGAGCCGAAGCCGATCGCGGCGGTCGCGGCCGATGCACGCGACACGCACGCACTCGCGCTGACCGTCCTCGAGGGCAAGTATCACCAGGTCAAGCGCATGGTCGCGGCAGCGAGCAATCGCGTCGAGGCGCTGCATCGCGAAAGCATCGGCGGCTTCGCGCTGCCGGGCGATCTCGCACCGGGCGCGTGGCGCTGGCTCGATGACGCCGACCTTTCAGCGTTGCGCAATCCCGTCAAAACCCTGTAAGGGAAAATCCGCACGATCGTTCGACGTCCGGCCGCATCTCGGCCGCATGTTCCCCCGCTATACTGAAATTACAAGCTGTACGAGCAGCGACGCAGGGGAGACATCATGAACATCAACCATACTTTCGAACTGTCGTACGTGATGATCGCGTTCGCGGTCATCGGTGTCATCGTGATCGGCGGGCTGCTGGCTGCGATGCACATGAAGCACAAATATCATCCGAACCTGATTGGCGCGCTGATCGGCGCGCTGCTGTGCTTCCTGCTGATCGAGGCGTTACCGGCGCTGACCTGACGCGCTGCCCGGCGCGAGCGTTTGAAGGAAATCATCTACGGTCGGATAGCGCAACGTCACGCACAATTCGGCCTTGAGCCGTGCGTTGGACAGGCGCCGCGACTCGCGCATGAACGACAGCAGCGTCGGTTCGAGCTGACGCTCGGCGTCCGCGCGGCTGACGCGCGGCGGCCGCGGCAGGCCGAGCACCTGCGCGACCCGGTCGAAATACTCTCCCATCCGCAGTTCGCTGTCGTCCGACGCGTGCACGGCGCGCGCCGGCTTGCCGCGTTCGGCCGCGCGGCGCAGGATCGCCGCGAGATCGTCCGCATGAATGTGGTTCGTGTAGACGTCGTCGGCCGGCTCGAGCGCCGGCGTGCCGCGCTCGAGCCGCGCGACCGGCAGACGGTTCGCCGCGTAGATGCCCGGAATGCGCACGATGCGCGCGGACAGCACGCCGCGCACGGTCGCCGCGCGCAATTGGCGCTCGGCCGACACGCGCCGGAACGCCCGCGGATTCGCGGGGTGCAGCGGGTGCGTTTCATCGATGCGCGCGCCACCGCAGTCGCCGTATACGCCCGTCGTACTGGCGTAGACGAGCCTCGGCGCGCGAAGGCCGTCGGGTACAATACGCGCTGCCCGAACGGGCGCGCCGGCCTGTCGGGCAGCGGTGCGCAGCGTTCGGAGCCGGCCGACCGCCGGTGCCGGCGGCACCGGTGGCCGCCGTGCAGGCACGGTCGTTGCGGCGATCAGCGCACGCGTGCGCCGGTCGTCGCGGCCGTCGGACTGCGGCGGCGCGAGATGCAGGATCGTGCGGGCCAGACCCGCGAGGCGGCCGAGCGTCGCCCGGCGATCGAGGTCGCCGACGATCGGCGTCGCACCCGCGGCACGCAGTTCGTCGCGGCGGGCCGGGTGGCTCGTCAGCGCGAAGATCCGCAGGTTGCGGCGCGTGTCGCGCCATTGCGCGACGCAGCGCATGCCGACGTCGCCGCAGCCGACGATCAATGCGCGCGGCCGGCGCAGGATTCGAGTCGCGATCATGTTGGTTGCGAAATCAGTAGCCACCGTTGCGCGACGCGCAACGGGTTTGCATTGTAGCTGCCGTGCTCGATATGCACGGTCCCCACATTTTGTTCTAGTTTGGTTCTATGGCATTCAACGTCACTCTCAAGCAAAGCGGCCGGCAATTCCAGGTCGAGTCGGACGAAACCGTGCTGGCGGCCGCGCTGCGCCAGAACGTCCATCTGCCGTATGGCTGCAAGAACGGCGCGTGCGGCTCCTGCAAGGGCCAGATCGTGTCGGGCCAGATCGAACAGGGCCCGCACGCCGCGTCGGCCCTGTCCAACGACGAGCGCACGCGCGGCCTCGCGCTGCTGTGCTGCTCCAAAGCGCAGTGCGATCTCGAAATCGACGTGCGTGAAATCGCCGGCGTCGACGGCGTGCAGGTCAAGAAGCTGCCGTGCCGGATCGCCGCGCTCGAGCGCAAGGCCGACGACGTCATGGTCGTGAAGCTGCAGTTGCCCGCCAACGAACGCCTGCAGTATCTCGCGGGCCAGTACGTCGAGTTCATCCTGAAGGACGGCTCGCGCCGCAGCTACTCGATGGCGAACGCGCCGCACGAGGAAGGCCCGGTCGAGCTGCACATCCGTCACATGCCGGGCGGCAAGTTCACCGACCACGTGTTCGGCGCGATGAAGGAGCGCGACATCCTGCGCTTCGAAGGTCCGCTCGGCACGTTCTTCCTGCGCGAGGATTCCGACAAGCCGATCGTGCTGCTCGCATCGGGCACGGGCTTCGCGCCGATCAAGGCGATCATCGAGCACGTGAAGCACACGGGCATCACGCGACCGATGACGCTCTACTGGGGCGCGCGTCGCAAGAAGGACATCTACCTCGGCGAGCTCGCCGAGCAGTGGGCACGCGAGATCCCGAACTTCAAGTACGTGCCGGTGCTCTCCGAGCCGGACGCCGGCGACCAGTGGACGGGCCGCACCGGCTTCGTCCATCGCGCGGTGATCGAGGACCTGCCCGATCTGTCGGGCCACCAGGTGTACGCGTGCGGCGCGCCGGTGATGGTCGAATCCGCGCAGCGCGACTTCACGCAGCACCACGCACTGCCGGCCGACGAGTTCTACGCGGACTCGTTCACGAGCGCCGCCGATCTCGCGCATCCGGTCTAAGGCCCGCGCCACTGCGTACAGCACTGCGCGCTGCGATGTCACATCCGTGGCATCGCAGCGGTTTACAGTGAGGCGCGGGATGCCTTATGCTTGCGCACATGAACTGCTTCCTGTCCGCCCTTCGACGTCGCCGCTCGCCGCTCCGCCCGGATGCCGCAGGCTCGTCACGGACTCGCGCGTAACCCCCACACTGCTTCACCGGTTACGCACAAGCTGTTCGAACCCACCAGCCACGGCCTTCCGTGGCTTTTTTATTGCCTGTTTCCCTTTCAACGTCCGCTGGAGTCTGCTGCCATGCCCTTGAACGATTATCCGATCGACTCGCTGATGTACATCACGAACCGCCCCGACATCGTGTTTACGCACGGCAAGGGTTCGTGGCTCTACGATCACTCGGGCAAGCGCTATCTGGACTTCATCCAGGGCTGGGCCGTCAACAGTCTCGGCCACTGCAACGAAGGCATCGTCGAAGCGCTGAAGACGCAGGCCGAAAAGCTGCTGAACCCGTCGCCCGCGTTCTACAACGAACCGATGGCGAAGCTCGCGGGCCTGCTCACGCAGCACAGCGTGTTCGACAAGGTGTTCTTCACGAACAGCGGCGCGGAAGCGAACGAAGGCGCGATCAAGCTCGCGCGCAAGTGGGGCCGCAAGTTCAAGAACGGCGCGTACGAGATCATCACGTTCGACCACAGCTTCCACGGCCGCACGCTCGCGACGATGTCGGCCAGCGGCAAGCCGGGCTGGGACACGATCTACGCGCCGCAGGTGCCGGGCTTCCCGAAGGCCGAGCTGAACGACATCAACTCGGTCGAGAAGCTGATCACCGACAAGACCGTCGCGGTGATGCTCGAGCCGATCCAGGGTGAAGGCGGCGTGATTCCGGCAACGCGCGAATTCATGCAGGCACTGCGCGCGCTGACGAAGCAGCACAACCTGCTGCTGATCGTCGACGAAGTGCAAAGCGGCTGCGGCCGCGCGGGCACGCTGTTCGCGTACGAACTGTCCGGCATCGAGCCGGACGTCATGACGCTCGCGAAAGGCATCGGCGGCGGCGCCCCGCTCGGCGCGCTGCTGTCGAAGGCCGAGTTCGCGGTGTTCGAGGCCGGCGACCAGGGCGGCACATACAACGGCAACCCGCTGATGACGGCGGTCGGCTATTCGGTGATCTCGCAGCTCGTCGCGCCGGGCTTCCTCGAAGGCGTGCGTGCGCGCAGCGAATACCTGAAGCGCCGGCTGCTCGAGCTGTCGGAAGAGCGCGGCTTCGAAGGCGAACGCGGCGAAGGCTTGCTGCGCGCGCTGCTGCTCGGCAAGGACATCGGCCCGCAGATCGTCGAGAAGGCGCGCGACATGCAGCCCGACGGCCTGCTGCTGAACGCCGCGCGGCCGAACCTGCTGCGCTTCATGCCCGCACTGAACGTGACGACCGAAGAGATCGACCAGATGATGGCGATGCTGCGCTCGGTTCTCGACACGCTCTAAGGAGACCGCCGCGATGGATGCCGCCGCCGATGCTGTCGCAATCCGCCCGTTCGAACGCGCCGACACCGATGCCGTGCTCGCGGTATGGCGCGACGCGTTCCCGCAGTACGACGAAGCCGGTGCGCCGCCGCACCGCGATCCGCTGCGATCGATCGAGCTGAAGCTCGCGACGCAGCCGGAACTGTTCTTCGTCGCGACCAGCGGCGCGCGAGTGGTCGGCACGCTGATGGCGGGTTTCGATGGACATCGCGGCTGGCTCTACTCGTTCGGCGTATCGAACGACGCGCGGCGGCTCGGCGTCGGCCGCGCACTGATCGCGCATGCGGAACGCGCGCTCGCCGCGCGCGGCTGCCTGAAGGTCAACCTGCAGGTGCTGCCCGGCAACGACGACGCGTGCCGCTTCTACGCGGCACTCGGCTATCGCGTCGAGGAACGCATCTCGTTCGGCAAGACGCTGCCGGCCGCGTGAAGCGCAGGCCGGCAGCCGGCCATCTCAGCGCGTGATCGGCCCCGCACCCGGCAGCGGATTGCCGAGCGCGTCGGTCGGCACGGCCTGCTTCTCGAACGCGGCGAAATAGGCGGCCCACTGCGTGTCGCTCACGCGCACGATCAGCGCGCCGTCCTGCCAGATGTCGTTGTGATCGTTGTGGTCGTCGCCCGCGCGGTGCAGGTAGTTCGCGCCGGTCGAACCCTGGTTCATGTGCGTGTCGTGGATGCCGTTGCCTTCCGCATACGAACGGCCGAACACGACGACGTCGAGCCCCTGCGACTGCGCGGCGTTCACGAGCCGCAGCAGCGACGGGATCGGCTCCGGATTCTCGGTGCCGTCCATCACGGCGCTTGCGCGCCATGTGCCCGTTTCGTTCAGGATGTCGCTGCGCATGTAGTCGAGCGCGGGCAGCGCGGCCTGCCCCGTCAGGTCCGTATAGCCTTCGGCCGCGGCCGCGAGCGTCTGCGTGATCGGGTGGTGGAAATCGTAGACGAGCTTGTAGTTCAGCAGGTCGTCTGCGTCGCTGGTGCCGACGTTGATCGCGACGTCCCAGTCGCCTCCCGGCAGCGCCAGCGTCAGGTGGATGTGATACTGGATCTCGCTGCCGTGCGGCGAGCCCTTCAGCTTCGCCACCGATGTCACCTTCGCCTTCACGAAACCGTAGTCCAGACTCATGCGTGCTCTCCGTGTCCCGATGGGCCGTCGATGCTACACGGCCCGTGTGTCGGTTTGCGGGCGACCGGCTGCGGGCGACCACTCCATCGCTCCCGCGCCGCGTGCGCGGCGCAACAGTCGAATGGAGTCACGCACCCCCACACAAGTTCGACCCGAATCGCACGACACGAAAAAAAAGGCTGCCACGGCATCCCGTGACAGCCTTTCGAAAGCCCGTGTGCGACGCGCCCGGCATCCGCCGTCGCGCGCCACCGGGCCCGCTCATTCACTCACTCATTCACCCAGGTACGCGGCACGCACCTTCGGATCGTCGAGCATCTGCTTCGCATCGCCTTCCATCGTGACCGTGCCCGAATCCATCACGTAGCCACGGTCGGCCGCCTGCAGCGCGAGGCGCGCGTTCTGCTCGACGAGCAGCACCGTGATGCCCTCCTTCGAGATTTCACGCACCACTTCGAAGATCTTCTCGACCATGATCGGCGACAGGCCCATCGACGGCTCGTCGAGCAGCAGCAGCTTCGGCTTCGAGAGGATCGCGCGCGACATCGCCAGCATCTGCTGCTCGCCGCCCGACAGCGTGCCCGCAAGCTGCGTCGCACGCTCCTTCAGCCGCGGGAAGAAGCCGAACATGCGTTCGACGTCCTTCTTGATCTGCTCGCCGTCGTTGCGCAGGTACGCGCCCATCTGCATGTTCTCGACGATCGACATCCGCGCGAAGATCCCGCGGCCTTCCGGCACCATCGCGAGGCCGCGCTTGAGCAGCTCGTGCGTCGGAATGCCCTTGATCGACTTGCCCTCGTACTCGATGTCGCCGGCCGAATACGCCTTGAGACCCGTGATCGCCTTCATCGTCGTGGTCTTGCCGGCGCCGTTCGCGCCGATCAGCGTCACGAGCTCGCCCTGGCGGACTTCCATGTCAACGCCCTTGACGGCCTGGATGCCGCCGTAGTTGACCTGCAAGCCCTTGATTTTCAACATTGCCGCTGCCATCAGTGCACCCCTGCGCCGAGATATGCCTCAATCACCTTCGGATTCTTCTGCACGTCCTGCGGCAGACCCTCGGCGATCACCTTGCCGTAATCGAGCACCGTCATCCGGTTGCACAGCCCCATCACGAGCTTCACGTCGTGCTCGATCAGGAGAATCGTGCGGCCGTCCGAGCGGATCTTGTCGAGCAGGCGCGTGAGTTCGACCTTCTCGGTCGCGTTCATCCCGGCCGCCGGCTCATCGAGCGCGAGCAGCTTCGGGTCGGTGGCCAGTGCACGCGCGATCTCGAGACGGCGCTGGTGGCCGTACGACAGGTTGCGCGACGTGTAGTCCGCGTACTGCAGCACGCCGACGTATTCGAGCAGCTCGATCGCGCGTTCCTTGATCTCGCGCTCTTCCTGGCGTTCGGCCGGCGTCTGGAACACCGCGCCGAGCAGCCCGTGCTTGGTGCGCACGTGGCGGCCCACCATCACGTTCTCGAGGGCCGTCATCCCGCCGAACAGGCGGATGTTCTGGAACGTGCGCGCGATGCCCGTCTTCGCGACCTGATGCACCGCGGTCGGCTTGTATTCCGTGCCGTCGAGCTTGAACTCGCCGGAGTCCGGCGTGTAGAGGCCCGTGATCACGTTGAAGAACGTCGTCTTGCCGGCGCCGTTCGGGCCGATCAGCCCGTAGATCTCGCCTTCCTTGATCTGCAGGCCGACATCGGACAGCGCCTGCAGGCCGCCGAAGCGCTTGTTCACGCCCTGCACGGACAGTCGGATTTGTTTGTCGCTCATGTGTATATCCCCTTGTCCGTAGGTTAAGCGCGCACCGGCTTCTTGCTGGCGCGCTTCGCCAGTTTCGCGATCTTGTCCTCATGCTTCGGCGCGGGCCACAGGCCTTCCGAGCGGTACAGCATGATGACGACCATCGCGAGGCCGTACAGCGCCTGACGGATCACTTCCGTATCGACGATGTCATGACCGAACAGCGCGTGCTGCAGAGGGCTCATCGTCGAGCGCAGGAATTCCGGGAAGATCGCGAGCAGCACCGCACCCAGGATCACGCCCGGGATGTGGCCCATGCCGCCGAGCACCACGCACGCGAGCACGACGATCGATTCCCAGAACGTGAACGATTCCGGCGACACGAAGCCCTGGAACGAGCCGAACATCGCGCCCGACAGGCCGCCGAACGACGCGCCCATCGCGAACGCGAGCAGCTTCACGTTACGCGTGTTGATGCCCATCGCCTTCGCCGCGATCTCGTCTTCGCGGATCGCCGCCCATGCGCGGCCGATACGCGAATGCTGCAGACGCGTACACACCCAGATCACCAGCAGCGAGCACAGCACGAACAGGTAGTAATACATGTACACCGACGGCAGCTGGATCCCGAACAGCGAGTGCGTCTGCGACAGGTTGAAGCCGCCGACGTGCACCGGATCGATGCCCGTGATCCCCTTCGGGCCGTTGGTGATGTTCACCGGACGGTCGAGGTTGTTCATGAAGATCCGGACGATTTCACCGAAGCCGAGCGTCACGATCGCCAGGTAGTCGCCGCGCAGGCGCAGCGTCGGCGCACCGAGCAGTATCCCGAAGGTCGCCGCCAGCGCCATTGCGATCGGCACGATGATCAGGAACGGGATGTGCAAGCCGTTCGGCGCGAGCGCCGCGATCCACTCGAACTGCGAGGTCAGGTGCGGCGAGCTCAACAATGCCGCGGTGTACGCGCCCACCGCGTAGAACGCGATATAGCCCAGGTCGAGCAGGCCGGCGAAGCCGACCACCACGTTCAGGCCCAGCGCGAGCATCACGTACAGCATCGCGAAGTCGAGCACGCGGACCCAGTAGTTGCCGCCGGCCGAGCCGATGATGATCGG
This sequence comes from Burkholderia lata, assembly GCF_902499335.1. GTDB lineage: Bacteria > Pseudomonadota > Gammaproteobacteria > Burkholderiales > Burkholderiaceae > Burkholderia > Burkholderia lata_B. The sequence continues at coordinate 120,685 of NZ_CABVQK010000014.1, forward strand.
CGCCGCGATCACGAAGACCGCGGTCAGGATGCCGATGATGACGGTCTTGGCGGTGTTGCGCTCTTCGACGAGCGACGTCGAGGATTCGATCGGTTGAATGGATGTCATGTTGTTTGCTCCCTTCCGTTACGCGCGATCCGCGACACGTTCGCCCAGCAGGCCGGACGGACGGAACACCAGCACGATGATCAGCACGATGAAGGCGAACACGTCCTGGTAGTTACTGCCGAATACGCCGCCCGTGAGGTTGCCGATGTAGCCGGCCCCGAGCTGCTCGATCAGGCCGAGCAGCACGCCGCCGACCATCGCACCGCCGAGGTTGCCGATCCCGCCCAGCACCGCGGCCGTGAACGCCTTCATGCCGGGGATGAAGCCCATGTAGAAGTGCACGTTGCCGTATTCGGATGCAATCATCACGCCGGCCAGCGCGGCGAGCGCGGAACCGATCATGAACGTCGCGGAGATCACGAAGTTCGGGTTCACGCCCATCAGGCTTGCGGTGTTCGGGCTTTCGGCGATCGCGCGCATCGCGCGGCCGAGCTTGGTCTTGTGCACGAGCAGGAGCAGGCCACCCATCACGATGAACGCCACCGCGATGATCACGATTTCAGTGACCGAGATCACGGCGCCGGGCGTCGTGTCGGTCGCCTTGATCACGTTGATCGGATCGGTCGGCAGCAATTGCGGGAACGGCAGCGGGTTGCGCGACCAGATGATCATCGCGGCGGTCTGCAGCAGGATCGACACGCCGATCGCGGTGATCAGCGGGGCGAGGCGCGGTGCGCGACGCAGCGGCCGGTATGCGACCCGTTCGATCGTGAAGCCGACGAATGCACAGACGACTGCGGCAATGCCCAGGCCGATCGTCAGCGTCGCGACGTTGCCGAGTCCGGGGAAATGGTTCTGCAGCACGGTGATGGCCGACAGCGCGACCATCGCGCCGATCATCAGCACGTCGCCATGCGCGAAGTTGATGATGCCGAGAATGCCGTACACCATCGTGTAGCCCAACGCGATGATGGCGTAGACACTGCCGAGCACCAGCCCGTTGAGAACCTGCTGGACGAAAATATCCATTTAAAGCTCCTTGGCCCGTGCTGCCGGAGGACGTTGCGCCCCGCGGGTAAGCGAGGAATCGCGCCTTCTCGGCGACACTGCGGGTACTAGTCGATACCGGTAAGGGTGGATCGTCCCGGCGCGCGCCGCCCGGCCTGTACGGCCGGACCTGCCGCCGGAGCGGATACAAAAACGGCACCGCACTGTTCCGGTGCCGTCATGAGTCCCGTCGCTAAATCGTCACGACATCGAGGACGGTGTTCGTGGCCTCCTTGAAGTCGTGGGGCAGCATGCCGAGACGGCCATCGTCCGGTTGCCCGGCATCCGTGCCTTTTCCCGCCCGGTGCGAGGCAAGCCCCGCACCCGGGCAGATCGGATTCCGTGCCGCGCTACCTCGCAAGGCACCGCGAACGCTGCGCCCGACATTCGTCAGGACTGCGTCGGAATCCATCGTACGAACCAGACCGCGCGCCGCGACATCATTGCTCGCGGCAACGCGCTGTTTCGTCGAATCGAATTGAAAGGGGGCCGGCGACATCGGCACGCTGCCCGCATCGCCGGGCACCATGGCCGGCATGCGTCGATCGGCGTGCACGGTTGCTGTCGTGCCACGACCGGCGGCTTCCTGCGTTGCAACCTGCGTGCCCGCTGCCTGACCGTTCACCAGGCCAAGCGCGTTGATTTCCTCGATCGCCAAACGTGCCCCGTTTTCCTTGTCCTTGCCCAATTGCGCGATGCGGCACGCGAACGGTGCCGCACGAACGGTTCCGGCGACGCGCACGCCGCTGGCCGTCGGTGCCGCGAACACCGCAGCCTTCCTCCCCGCCCCGTCGTCGCTCTTTTTGCTGCAGCCGGCAAGCATTGCAACCGGTGCGGCGACGGACACGGCGTAAGCCAACTTCACATGCATTGAGTGGTCTCCCGCGCCTTGCCAAAACCCGATTTCAAAGCCATTCAGGCCTGAAAACGGGCGCATTGTAACTCCATTTATAGGACGCCAATAATCCTGATTCGATGGGGTTTTCCTGCATTGCAACCAAATTTGAGAGACGCTTGCGAACGCGTGGAGCAACCCGGTTGCACCATGCACGCCGATAATGGTTGCGATTGCAATTCCGGCGGGCAAAAAAAAGCGCGCCGGGAGGCGCGCTTCAGTGTTCCGAGGATGCGATGCGGCAATCAGGCAGCGGGAGGCAGGTTCAACCCGCGCGGCAGCGGAAACGACACATTTTCCTCGATGCCGTCGAGCGCGCGGACGTTGCGCACGCCGAGCTCGCGCAGCCGCGCGATCACGGCCTGGGCGAGCACTTCGGGCGCCGACGCGCCGGCCGTCACGCCGATGCGGCGCTTGCCCGCGACCCATGCCGGATCGATCTGGTCGGGCGCATCGACCATGTATGCATCCACGCCGCGCTTCTCGGCCACTTCCCGCAGGCGGCTCGAATTCGAGCTGTTCGGGCTGCCGACGACGATCACGACATCGCACTGCGGCGCCATGAACTTCACCGCATCCTGGCGGTTCTGCGTCGCGTAGCAGATGTCCTGCTTCTTCGGCTCGCGGATCTTCGGGTACTTGGCCTTCAACGCCCCGATGATCTCGGCCGCGTCGTCGACGGACAGCGTCGTCTGCGTGACGAGCGCGATGCGCTCGGGATCGGCGAGCTCGAGCTTCTGCACGTCCTCGACGCTCTCGACGAGATGCATGCCGCGCTCGACCTGCCCCATCGTGCCCTCGACTTCCGGATGGCCCTTGTGCCCGATCATGACGATGTCGACGCCGTCCTGGCGCATCTTCGCCACTTCGACGTGCACCTTCGTGACGAGCGGGCAGGTCGCGTCGTAAATGCGCAACCCGCGCACGTCGGCCTCGTCGCGCACGGCCTTCGACACGCCATGCGCGCTGAAGATCACGGTATTGCCGGCCGGCACTTCCTCGAGTTCCTCGACGAAGATCGCGCCTTTCTTCTTCAGATCCTCGACCACGTACTTGTTGTGGACGATCTCGTGACGGACGTAAATCGGCGCACCGTGCATCGCGATTGCGCGCTCGACGATCTCGATCGCGCGATCGACGCCCGCGCAGAAACCGCGCGGCTGGGCCAGCAGGATTTCAGCGTCGGCTGCGACGGTCTGCCCGGACAGCGTATCGGTGGTGCTCATGATTACAGGATTCCGATGATTTTCACTTCGAACGTGAGCGCTTGGCCCGCGAGCGGATGATTGAAGTCGAACAGTGCCGAGGTCTCGCTGACTTCCTTCAGCACCCCCGCGTAACGGCCGCCGTCCGGCGCGTTGAACTCGATCAGTTCGCCCGGCGTGAAATCGTCGCCGACCATGCCGTTCTCGCGCAGCGTCGACAGCGTGACGCGCTGGAGCATGTCGGGATTGCGGGGACCGAACCCCTGTTCGGGCGTTAGCTGAAAAGTCGAATGGTCGCCCACCCTGAGCCCGATCAGAATCTGTTCCAGCGACGGCGCCAGTTGCCCCGCGCCGAGCAGCAGCGTGGCCGGCTTGTCGGTGAAGGTGTTGACGATATCGGCGCCGTCGGCCAATGCCAGCCGGTAATGCAACGTGACGTGGGAACCGGGCTTCACTTCGGATAGATCGATGAGGCTCATGAATTACTCGTTCAGTCGGCGCCCGATACGGCCGAAAGGCCCGGCGCAAAGCCAATATTGTAAGTCACCTGAGCGCGCAAGGCGGAAAGTGCGACGACGTCGCGCAACCTGCCCGCCGCCAATGGAGTTTCAAGCATGCTGTCACCCTGCCCTGCCCAGCCCCTGTCGCCCGTCGAATGCCGCGACACCGCCGATCTGCCCGCCGATCCGCCCGGCCGTGTGCTGCCGATGCGCCGGCGCAAGCGCCGTCCGGGCGACTGGCGGCCCGAACGCCCGCGCGAGCGATTGCTGGAGCGCGGGCCGGACGCGCTGACCGACGACGAGCTGATCGCCCTGCTGCTCGGCACGGGCAAGCCCGGGCACGATGTATTCGTCACCTCCCGCGCACTGGTCAAGCAATTCAAGTCGTTGCGCGGGCTGCTCGAGGCGACCGCCGACGATTTCGAGGCGCACCCCGGCATCGGACCCGCGCGCTCCGCGCGGCTGGTTGCGGTCACCGAGATCGCGCGGCGCGTGCTGAAGGAGAAAGCGCACGAGAAGCAGCAGATCGATTCGCCCGGCGCGGTCGAGGACTATCTGCGGCTGAAGATCGGCGCGCGTCCGTACGAAGTGTTCGCCGCGGTGTACCTCGACGCGCGTCACGGCCTGATCGATATGGAGGAAATCACGCGCGGCTCGCTGACGCGCATGGCCGTCTACCCGCGCGAGATCGTGCGCCGCGCGATGACACACAACGCCGCGGCGCTGATCGTCGCGCACAACCATCCGTCGGGTGCGGTGCAGCCGAGCGCGGAAGACCGCCGCCTGACCCGGGTGCTGAAAGACGCCCTCGAACTCGTCGACGTGCGGCTGCTCGATCACGTCGTGATCGGCACCGGCGACACTTTTTCATTCGCACGCGCCGGATGGCTGTAGACTGTGGCCCGGCAGCCCACCCCCGGGCGCCGCGACGGCGATGCGAAATTAGGTTTGATTTTCCTGCGCTTTTTCTGCTAGAATCGCCGTCTGTATTTTTTCCAACCACAGTTCTAGCCATCGAAGGGCCTTGTCTGTAAGGGCTTCGGCGTTCTGAGTGCAGCCATGGATCACGTGGCGGTGCGATGGAACCTTCACCGGCGATCGAACCCCGAATTTAGCGTATTAGGAGTGCTCTCATGGCACGCGTATGCCAAGTAACTGGGAAAGCGCCGATGAGCGGCAACAACGTTTCCCACGCCAACAACAAGACGAAGCGCCGCTTCCTGCCGAACCTGCAAAACCGCCGGTTCTGGGTGGAGAGCGAAAACCGCTGGGTGCGCCTGCGCGTCTCGAACGCCGGCCTGCGCCTGATCGACAAGAACGGCATCGATTCCGTGCTCGCTGACCTGCGCGCACGCGGCGAAGCCTAAGCCCAAGGAGCACAATCATGGCAAAAGGCGCACGCGACAAGATCAAGCTTGAGTCGACCGCTGGTACGGGTCACTTCTACACGACCACGAAGAACAAGCGCAACATGCCGGAAAAGATGGCGATCAAGAAGTTCGATCCCGTCGTCCGCAAGCATGTGGAATACAAAGAAACCAAGATCAAGTAATCTCCGGTTTCTGCCAGCCTGACGGCGACCGAAAAGCCCCGCACCTGCGGGGCTTTTTGTTTTGCGCGCACGCTCCGGCGCGACGCGGTATGCTCTCCCCTTTCCGCGGCCACGGCCGCCGGAACGCACAAGATCAAAAGCGTAACGATGGAGATGCAGCATGAAATTCGACGTGGCGATCGTCGGCAGCGGCCTGGCAGGACTGTCGGTCGCACTCAACCTGGCCAGCACGCGACGTGTCGCGCTGATCGCGAAACGGTCGATGATGGAGGGCGCGAGCGATAACGCGCAAGGCGGCATCGCGGCTGTCCTCGATTCGGCGGACAGCATCGAGAACCATGTCGACGACACGCTGGTTGCCGGTGGCGGCCTATGCGACGAAGGCGCGACGCGCTATATCGTCGAGCACGGCCGCGAAGCGATCGAATGGCTGATCTCGCAGGGCGTGCCGTTCACGAAGGACGACGCGGCCGAGCTCGGCTTCCACCTCACGCGCGAAGGCGGCCACAGCCACCGCCGGATCATCCATGCGGCCGACGCGACCGGCCATGCGGTGCTCGCGACGCTGTCCGAGCGTGCGCGCCAGCATCCGAACATCACGTTCTTCGAGAACCACCACGCGATCGACCTGATCACGTCGGACCGGCTCGGCCTGCCCGGCCGCCGCTGCCACGGCCTGTATGCGCTCGACGTCGACAACGACCGCACGATCACGATCGAAGCGCCGCATACGGTGCTCGCAACGGGCGGCGCCGGCAAGGTCTACCTGTACACGACGAACCCCGACACCGCGACCGGCGACGGCATCGCGATGGCGTGGCGCGCGGGCTGCCGTGTGTCGAACATGGAATTCATCCAGTTCCACCCGACCTGCCTGTTCCATCCGTATGCGAAGTCGTTCCTGATTTCGGAAGCCGTGCGCGGCGAAGGCGGCCTGCTGAAACTGCCCGACGGCACGCGCTTCATGCCCGCGCACGATCCGCGCGCCGAACTCGCGCCGCGCGACATCGTCGCGCGCGCGATCGACTTCGAGATCAAGAAGCGCGGGATCGACTGCGTGTATCTCGATATCAGCCATCAGCCGGAAGCGTTCCTGCGCGAGCACTTCCCGACGATCCACGCGCGCTGTCTCGAATTCGGCATCGACATCGCGAAAGAGCCGATTCCCGTCGTGCCGGCCGCGCACTACACGTGCGGCGGCGTCGTTACCGACCTCGCCGGGCGCACCGATCTCGCGGGCCTGTATGCGGTCGGCGAAACGTCGTACACGGGGCTCCACGGCGCGAACCGGCTCGCAAGCAACTCGCTGCTCGAATGTCTCGTGATCGGCCGCGCCGCGGCCGAGGCGATCGAGGCAGCCGGCTTCGACGCCGAAACACCGGCCACGCTGCCCGCGTGGGACGAAAGCCGCGTGTCGGATGCAGACGAGGAAGTCGTCGTTGCACACAACTGGGACGAGTTGCGCCGCCTGATGTGGAACTACGTCGGCATCGTGCGCACCGACAAGCGCCTCGAACGCGCGAAGCATCGGTTGTCGCTGCTGCGCGACGAGATCCAGGAGTACTACGCGAACTTCCGCGTGACGCGCGACCTGCTCGAACTGCGCAACCTCGTCGACGTGGCAACGCTGATCGTGAAGAGCGCACACTCGCGCCGCGAAAGCCGCGGGCTGCACTACAGCCGCGACTGGCCGAATTCGCTGCCGAAGGCGCTGCCGAGCGTGCTCACGCCGCGCGCGCGTCGCTGACCGGCACGCCCTTCCCGGCTGCGGCCGCACAGGAAAAAAGCCGTTGGCGTTTGCGCGCCAACGGCTTTTTTGTCTGATCGACGGCGTTCGGTCAGTCGACGATCCGCATCGAATAGTCGGTCGCGCGCACGTCCTTCGTCAGCGCACCGATCGAGATGCGGTCGACACCCGTTTCCGCGAACGCGCGCACCGTATCGAAATTGACACCGCCGGACACTTCGAGCACGGCCTTGCCGTTCGCCACGCGCACCGCTTCGCGCATCATGTCGAGCGTGAAGTTGTCGAGCAGCACCGACAGCGCGCGATGCGCGAGCGCCGTCTCGAGTTGCGCAAGCGTCTCGACTTCGACCTGCACGGGCACGCCCGACTCCAGCGCGAACGCCGCGTCGAGCGCCTCGCCGACACCGCCTGCCGCCGCGATGTGGTTTTCCTTGATCAGGATGCCGTCATACAGCGCGAGACGCTGGTTCTCGCCGCCGCCGACGCGCACCGCATACTTCTGCGCGAGCCGCAGGCCCGGCAGCGTCTTGCGCGTATCGAGGATCTTCGTGCGCGTGCCTTCGACGCGATCGACGTAACGACGCGTCGCGGTCGCGACACCCGACAGCAGTTGCAGGAAGTTCAGCCCGTTGCGCTCGGCGGTCAGCAGCGCACGCGCCGGCCCTTCGAGTTCGCAAACGGTCGAATCAGGCGTCATCCGGTCGCCTTCGCGATAGCGCCATTGCACGGCGATCGCCGGATCGATCCGGGCGATCACGGCCTCGAACCAGGGCACACCGCACAGCACGGCTTCCTCGCGCACGATGATGCGGGCACGGCGACGCCCGCCGGCGGGTACGAGCCGCCCGGTCTGGTCGCCGGTGCCGACGTCTTCCGCGATCGCATCGGCCACGTTGCGCGTAATCGCGTCGTCGAATGCCGCGCCGTATTGCTCGCGGACGATGTTGAACAGCGGGGATACTGCGGAGCTCGTCATGCAGCCCCCACGTTCGCAAACAGTTGCTGGTCACGCTGCAGATCGCCGCTCGCCTGCACGCGCTTCTTGTGCGCGGCGGCGAAATCGAGCATCCGGTCGATCGGCAGGCGTGCGCGCTCGCCGATCGCCGGATCGACGAAGATCTCGTTGTGACCGCGTTCGAGCACGTCGGCAAGGTTCGCGAGGCCGTTCATCGCCATCCACGGGCAGTGCGCGCAGCTCTTGCAGGTGGCGCTGTTGCCGGCCGTCGGTGCGGCGATGAAGGTCTTGCCGGGTGCCGCAAGCTGCATCTTGTGCAGGATGCCGAGATCGGTCGCGACGATGAAGCGCGTCGCGTCGAACTTGACCGCCGCGTCGATCAGCTGCGTGGTCGAGCCGACCACATCGGCCTGCGCGACGACGTTTTCCGGCGATTCGGGGTGGACCAGCACCTTCGCATCCGGATATTCGGCGCGCAGCAAGTCGAGTTCGATGCCCTTGAATTCGTCGTGGACGAGGCACGAGCCTTGCCACAGCAGCATGTCCGCGCCGGTCTTCTTCTGGATATAGCTGCCGAGATGGCGATCCGGCGCCCAGATGATCTTCTCGCCGCGCGCATGCAGGTCGGCCACGATCTCGAGGCCGATCGACGACGTGACCATCCAGTCCGCGCGCGCCTTCACGGCGGCGCTGGTATTGGCGTAGACGACGACGGTGCGGTCGGGATGCGCGTCGCAGAACGCCGAGAATTCGTCTACGGGGCAGCCGAGGTCGAGCGAACAGGTCGCGTCGAGGTCGGGCATCAGGATTCGTTTGTTCGGGCTCAGGATCTTCGCGGTTTCGCCCATGAAGCGCACGCCGGCGACGATCAGCGTCTGCGCATCGTGGTCACGGCCGAAGCGGGCCATTTCGAGCGAATCGGCGACACAACCGCCGGTTTCGTCGGCGAGCTCCTGCAACTCGGCGTCGACGTAGTAGTGTGCGACCAGCACGGCTTTTTCACGCACGAGCAATGCCTTGATGCGCTCCTTCAGCGCGACCCGCTCTTCGGCGGACGGTGCATCGGGCACCTTGGCCCATGCCTGCCCCACGCCGCACACGGTCCCAGCTGCAACGGGCCGGTCGTACTCGACGGGTTTGATCGTCGATTGCATCTCCATATCTCCTGTCGACCCGAGTTAGCGCTTTAGCGCTTACTCGGGTCCCATGCTTCGCGGTCGGTGGGAGTTAGCGCTTTAGCGCTTAGTCCCACCCCATGCTTCGCGGTCGATCCGAGTTAGCGCATTAACGCCAACTCCGATCCCATCCCCTGATCTCGCCCCGGAACAACACTTCCACGCTGCCCCAAGCCTCATACAAATCCGGCCCTGCCGAACACCCTTCAAAAACCGGCGGACCAAATAAAAAACCCCGCCAACGCGGGGTTTTTGACGTCCTTAGATTCTAATCGATTTCGAATCAGGCGTAGCGGCGCAGGCGCGTCGCGAATTCCTGCAGCGCCTTGATGCCGCTTTGTTCTGCGCGATGGCACCAATCCTGCAATTGCGCGAGAAGCTGTTCGCGCGATGCGGTCGAACGATCCCAGATCGCGGCGAGATCCTGGCGCAGCTGGAAGTACGTTTGCAGCTTCTGGCTGTTCGCGAAGATTTCCGGCAGCAGCTTCTTCTGCGGCTCGTCGAGGCCGTCGGCATCCTTGTGGAACCACTTGCGCGCGCCGCGCATCATCTGGTACTTCTCGCCGCCGATTTCCTTCAGGTGCGCAAGCTCCTGACGGTACGCACGCTTCACGGCCTTGCCGTAGCGCGCCATCACTTCGTAGCGGTTCGACAGCACGGCCTGCAGCGTTTCCTGGTCGAGCACCGTCTTCGGCTTGTTCAGGCGCGGCGTCGGCGCGACCTTCTTCACCTTCGCGAGACCGAATGCCGACATGATGCGGATGTACATCCAGCCGATGTCGAACTCGTACCACTTGTTCGACAGCTTCGCCGACGTCGCGAACGTGTGGTGGTTGTTGTGCAGCTCTTCGCCGCCGATCACGATGCCCCACGGGAACAGGTTCGTGCTCGCGTCGGCCGAGTTGAAGTTGCGATAGCCCCAGAAGTGACCGAAACCGTTGACGACGCCAGCCGCCCAGAACGGAATCCAGACCATCTGCACGGCCCACACGGTCAGGCCGATCACGCCGAACAGCGCGACGTCGATCACCATCATCATGCTGATGCCGAGAATCGGGTACTTCGAATAGACATTGCGTTCGACCCAGTCGTTCGGCGTGCCGTGCCCGAACTTGCGCATCGTCTCTTCGTTCTTCGCTTCCGCGCGATACAGCTCGGCGCCCTCGAGGAACACCTTCCAGATGCCGCGCGTCTGCGGGCTGTGCGGATCTTCTTCGGTCTCGCACTTCGCGTGGTGCTTGCGGTGAATCGCGGCCCACTGGCCCGTCAGCATGCCGGTCGTCATCCACAGCCAGAGGCGGAAGAAGTGGCTCGCGATCGGATGCAGCTCAAGCGCGCGGTGCGCCTGGCAACGATGCAGGTAGACCGTCACGCCGATGATCGTGACGTGCGTGACGGCGAGCGCGAACAGCGCAACCTGCCACCACGAAAAATGCAGGAGCCCGTGGGAAAGAAAATCGAGCAGGGAATTCAACAAGGCAGTTACCTGTGAAGAGAGAGCGACGCCGGCCCGCGCCAAGCGTCAGAAAAATGAAAGCATACCGCGTGTAGACCAGAATTTTACTTCAACCGTTCCAAGTCTTTGTAAAAAATGAATATTTTCTTGCCCTGACGCAACAAGCGCAGTCCATGGGCGGACTTGGAAAGGCCCGCGATCCGGTTCCGACCGCGGGGTCGATACGATTGGCGACCGGCGTACCCTACGCAGCCGGTACGTGTCCGTCCACCGCGCCGTTGCCGGCCGCCGCGCCAGCGGCAGGAAAGCCGTCGGGCAACCCGACGACGCGCACTTCGCGCTGCGGGAACGGAATCGAAATCCCGTGCTCGCTGAACAGGCGCCAGATGTTGCGGTTCACGGTCGAACGCACGCCGGACGTGCCTTTCGCCGAATCCTCGATCCAGAAACCAAGCTCCAGGTCGATCCCGTCCGCACCGAAACTCACCAGATACGGGGTCGGAGCCGGCTCCGCCAGCACGCGCGGCACGCCTTTCGCTGCATCGGCGAGCAGCGTGAGCGCATGCTCGACATCGCTCGTGTACGCGACCTGCACCGCGACCTTCGCATAACCGCGCGTCAGGTATGACGACTGGTTCTGCACGACGTCGGTGATCAGCTTCTCGTTCGGGATCAGCGTCTCGTTGCCGTCGAGGCCGCGCACGACCGTATAGCGCGTGCGAATCTGCGTGACGACGCCCTGCAGCCCGCCGACGCTGATCGCGTCGCCGAGCCGCAGCGAGCGGTCGAGCAGGATGATGAAGCCCGACACGTAGTTGCTGGCGATCTTCTGCAGCCCGAAACCGAGGCCGACACCCACCGCACCGCCGAACACACCGAGCACCGTCACGTCGATACCGACCAGCGACAGCCCGATCAGGATCGCCGCGAACACGAGCAGCGCGCGGCCAACCCGCGACAGCACGACCTTCAGGTTCGCGTCGAGCGTGCTCGCGCGCGTGAGGCGATCCTCGAGCACCGAGCCGAGCCACATCGCGACCATCAGCGTCACGCACACCCACAGCGCGCCGGAAATCACCGACAGCAGCGTGAGGTGCGCATTGGCGACACGGAACTGCACGCTGTCGAGCCAGCCGAGCACGTCGCGCTGGATGCCGAGCACGGTCAGCACCATCGCGGCCCACACGACGGTCGACACGATTTTCTCGACGATCGACAGCCACGCATGCGTGTGGCCGTCGCGCGCGAACACGCGCCGCGCAAAGAAGAACAGCACGTAGATCAGCCCGATGCCGAACAGCGGCACGAGCGCGAGCGACAGCAGTGACGTCGACATGAACGGGTCTAACGCGAGCTGCGCAGCACCGACGAACACGCTACCGAACAACGGGAACAACGCGCGCTTCAGGCTTTGCGCGCCCGCGCCGGGTGCGCGGCCCGCCGCCCGGCGGCGTGCATCGATGCGGCCGTGCACGAAGCGCGCGGTCACCCACGCGAAGCACAGCGCGCCGATGAGGATCGCCGCCTGCCAGATCATCACCGGCTGGTGGAAGTCACGAATGACCGATGCCAGCCGGTGCGACAGCAGGCGGCTCTGCAGATTTTCCATCGTCCGTCCGGGCAGCCGTTACTGCGCGGCGCGCCGTTCGAGCACCGCGGCGAAGAAACCGTCGGTCGCGTGACGATGCGGCCACAGCGACAGGTAATCGCCCGTCTCGAGTTCGATGCGCTGGTCTTCCAGCACCTTCTGCGCCGGCACCAGCACGAACTCGGGATGGTCGGCCAGGAACTGTTCGACGATGCGTTCGTTCTCGGCGTCGAGCACGCTGCAGGTCGCGTAGACGAGCCGGCCGCCCTTCTTCACGAGACGCGCGGCGCTCGCGAGGATCGACGCCTGCTTCGGCGTCAGCTCGTCGATCGCCGTGCGCGACTGGCGCCACTTCAGGTCAGGATTGCGGCGCAGCGTGCCGAGGCCGCTGCACGGCGCATCGACCAGCACGCGGTCGATCTTGCCGGCGAGCCGCTTGATCTTCGCATCGTGTTCGCTGTCGATCAGCACCGGGTTCACGTTCGACAGCCCGCTGCGCGCGAGGCGCGGCTTCAGCTTCGCGAGGCGCTTTTCCGACACGTCGAACGCATAGAGGCGCCCGGTCGAGCGCATCATCGCGCCCAGCGCGAGCGTCTTGCCGCCCGCACCGGCGCAGAAATCGACGACCATCTCGCCGCGGCGCGGCGCGACCAGCGAGCACAGCAGCTGGCTGCCTTCGTCCTGCACCTCGATCGCGCCTTCCTCGAACAGCCGCAGGCGCGTCAGCGCCGGCTTGCCGACCACGCGCACGCCGAACGGCGAAAACGGCGTCGCGCCCGCATCGATGCCTTCCGCGCGCAACCCGTCGATGACCTGATCACGGCTGGCCTTCTGCACATTGGCACGCAGGTCGAGCGGCGCCGGGTAGTTCAGCGCGGCCGCGAGCTGCGCGAGCTCGTCGGCATCGAAACGGGCCGACAACGCCTGGTGGATCCAGTCGGGCAGGTTCGTGCGAATGCGCACCGGCAGGCTCGCCGGGTCGATCTTCGACACGTGCTCGAGCCACGCGGACTCGGTGTCGGACAGGAACGGCTTCAGCGCGTTGCGGCCGGCCGTCTGCATCAGGCCGAGCAGCGTGAGGCGCCGCGCCGGCGTGCCCGTGCCGCTCTCGGCGAGGTGCGAAAACTCCATTTTCCGGCGCAGCACCGCGAACACGGCTTCGGCGATCACGCCGCGCTCGGCATGCCCGAGCTTCGGGTGCGCGCGGAAGAACCGGCTCGTCGTCGCGTCGGCGGGGCCGGCGAACTTCAGCACCTCGGCCAGCAAAGTTTCGGTCTGGCCGATCAGGAATCCGTGCAGCTTCATACGCCCTCACTCGTTTCGGTATGCGGTTGATCCGCGAAAATCCAGCGCGCCTCTTCCGGCGCCACCACTGCACGGCCGTTCTCGAGGCGCAGACGCCCCTCGACGAACCAGCGCACCGCGCGCGGATACAGCACGTGCTCGACCGTCAGCACGCGCTGCGCGAGCGCGGTCGCGTCGTCGCCCGCGCGCACGGGCACCGCGCCCTGCGCGACGATCGCGCCGCTGTCGAGCTCGGGAATCACGAAATGCACGCTCGCGCCATGCAGCGCCACGCCCGCGTCGAGCGCCTGCTGATGCGTGTGGATGCCCTTGAAGCTCGGCAGCAGCGACGGATGGACGTTCAGCAGCCGGCCTTCGTATCGTCTGACGAATGCGGGCGTGAGGATGCGCATGAAGCCGGCGAGGACAACGAGATCGGGCGCGAAACGGTCGATCTCGGCGGCGAGCGCCGCGTCGAAGCTGTCGCGGTCGTCGAACGACCGGTGGTCGACCACCGCCGTCGCCACCCCGTGCGACGCGGCAAAAGCCAGCCCGGCCGCATCGGGCCGGTTGGCGATCACGGCGGCAATCTCGGCCGGCCAGCGTTCCTGCGCGCACGCGCGGACGATGGCCTCCATGTTGCTGCCGCGACCGGAAATCAGGATCACGAGTTTTTTCATTCGCGAATTTTACCATTCGCCCCCGCGTTTCCCCCCTTCTCGGCCGCCGACCCGCCCGAACGTTTATAATCTTCTGCTTTGCGGCATCCCACCGCCCATTCCCCGACGCTGCATCCGCTATCGTGAAAGTCTTCCGCGGCCTGCCCAACGCCGAGAGCCGCGCCCCGTGCGCGCTGACGATCGGCAACTTCGACGGTGTCCATCGCGGCCACCAGGCCCTGCTCGCGCGCGTGCGCGCGGCAGCGGACGCGCGCGGCCTGCCCGTGTGCGTGATGACGTTCGAGCCGCACCCGCGTGAATTCTTCAACCCGGCCGGCGCGCCGCCGCGCATCGCGATGCTGCGCGACAAGCTCGAGGCGCTGCGCGATCACGGCGTCGACCGCGTGGTCGTCGAGCACTTCAACCACACGTTCGCGAGCCAGTCGCCGCAGGCGTTCGTCGAACGCACGCTGGTGAACGGGCTGCACACGCGCTGGATGATGGTCGGCGACGATTTCTGCTACGGCGCGAAACGCGCGGGCACCTTCGACACGCTGCGGGCGGCCGGCGCGCAGTACGGCTTCGAGGTCGAGCAGATGGGTACGGTAGCCGGCAGCGACGGCACGCGCATCTCGAGCTCGGGCGTGCGCGCCGCGCTCGCCACCGGCGATCTCGACGCGGCCGCGCAGGCGCTCGGCCACGGCTACGCGATCAGCGGCCACGTCGCACACGGGCTGAAGCTCGGCCGCGACCTCGGCTTCCCGACGCTGAACCTGCCGATCGCACACAAGCGGCCGGCGCTTGCAGGCATCTTCGTCGTGCAGGTGCACGGCCTCGGCCCCGCCCCGCTGCCGGGCGTCGCCAGCCTCGGCCTGCGCCCGACGGTCGACGATTCGGGCCGCGTGCTGCTCGAAGTCCACCTGCTCGACTGGCACGGCGACGCGTACGGCAAGCTCATCCGCGTCGAATTCCTGAAGAAGCTGCGCGACGAGGCGAAATTCGACGATCTCGAGGCGCTGTCGCGCGCGATCGCGCTGGACGTCGCGAATGCGCGTGCGTATTTCATCGAGCGCGACCGTGCGCCGGGCAGCCGCGCCACGGGCTTCTCGACGTCGGCCACCGACCGAATTAGCTGATCCGGACGGCGGCGCCTGGCGCCGCACCCTCGCGCCGCCCACTCGCGCGCATCCCCGATTCACGACGCTCGTGCGTCCCTCGATTTAGATAGCGATCCCATCATGAGCAACAAGAAAGCCGATTCGAAACCGCAGGCCAAGTATCCGGTCAACCTGCTCGACACGCCGTTCCCGATGCGCGGCGACCTGCCCAAGCGCGAGCCGCAGTGGGTCAAGGAATGGGAGGAGCGCGGCATCTACGAGAAGATCCGCGCGGCCAGCGCAGGCCGTCCGAAGTTCATCCTGCACGACGGCCCGCCGTATGCGAACGGCGACATCCACCTCGGCCACGCGGTCAACAAGATCCTGAAGGACATCGTCGTCAAGTCGCGCAACATGGCCGGCTTCGACGCACCGTACGTGCCGGGCTGGGATTGCCACGGGATGCCGATCGAGATCCAGATCGAGAAGCAGTTCGGCAAGTCGCTGCCGGCGGCCGAAGTGATGAGCAAGGCGCGCGCGTACGCGACCGAGCAGATCGAGAAGCAGAAGGTCGGCTTCAAGCGCCTCGGCGTGCTCGGCGACTGGGCCAATCCGTACAAGACGATGAACTTCGTCAACGAGGCGGAAGAGATCCGCGCGCTCGGCAAGATCCTCGAGAAGGGCTACGTGTATCGCGGGCTGAAGCCGGTGAACTGGTGCTTCGACTGCGGCTCGGCGCTCGCGGAAGCGGAAGTCGAGTACAAGGACCGCACCGACCCGACGATCGACGTGATGTTCGCGTTCGCGGAACCTGAAAAGACCGCGCAGGCGTTCGGCCTGCCGGCCCTGCCGCGCGCCGAAGGCGGCATCGTGATCTGGACCACCACGCCGTGGACGATCCCGGCGAACCAGGCGCTGAACCTCCATCCGGAAATCGTCTACGCGCTGGTCGACACCGAGCGCGGGCTGCTGATCATCGCGGAAGAGCGCGTCGAAGCCTGCATGACCGACTTCAAGCTGACGGGTCGCGTCGTTGCGACCACGCCGGGCGTGAAGCTCGCGAACCTGCGCTTCCACCACCCGCTCGCGTCGGCCCACCCGGGCTACAAGCGCACCGCGCCCGTCTACCTCGGCGACTACGTGACGACCGACACGGGTACCGGCGTCGTGCACTCGTCGCCCGCATACGGTATCGAGGACTTCGTGTCCTGCAAGGCGCACGGGATGACCGACTCGGACTTCATCAACCCGGTGATGGGCGACGGCCGCTATATCGAATCGCTGCCGCTGTTCGGCGGCCTGTCGATCTGGGACGCGAACCCGAAGATCGTCGACGCGCTGAACGCGGCCGGCTCGCTGCTGCGCAGCGAGAAGTACACGCACAGCTACATGCACTGCTGGCGCCACAAGACGGCGATCATCTACCGCGCGACGTCGCAGTGGTTCGCCGGCATGGACGTGACGCCGCGCGACAACGGCAAGACGCTGCGCGAAACGGCGCTCGAAGGCATCGACGCGACCGCGTTCTACCCGTCGTGGGGCAAGCAGCGCCTGTTCAGCATGATCGCGAACCGTCCCGACTGGACGCTGTCGCGCCAGCGCCAGTGGGGCGTGCCGATGGCGTTCTTCGTGCACAAGGAAACCGGCGAGCTGCACCCGCGCACGCTCGAGCTGCTCGAGGAAGTCGCGAAGCGCGTCGAGCAGTCGGGCATCGAAGCATGGCAGACGCTCGACCCGCGCGAGCTGATCGGCGACGACGCGAACCTCTACGAAAAGAACCGCGACACGCTCGACGTGTGGTTCGATTCGGGCACGACGCACTGGCACGTGCTGCGCGGCTCGCACAAGGACCAGCTGCAGTTCCCGGCCGACCTCTACCTCGAAGGCTCGGACCAGCACCGCGGCTGGTTCCACTCGTCGCTGCTCACGGCGTCGATGATCGACGGCCGCGCGCCGTACAAGGGCCTGCTCACGCACGGCTTCACGGTCGACGGCGAAGGCCGCAAGATGAGCAAGTCGCTCGGCAACGGCATCGACCCGCATGAAGTCGCGAACCGCCTCGGCGCGGAAATCATCCGCCTGTGGATCGCCTCGACCGACTACTCGGGCGAGCTCGCGATCTCCGAGGAAATCCTGAAGCGCGTGACGGAAGGCTATCGCCGTATCCGCAACACGCTGCGCTTCCTGCTCGCGAACCTGTCGGACTTCGACTTCGCGCAGCACGCGGTGCCGGTCGACGAATGGCTCGAGATCGACCGTTACGCGGTCGCGTTCTCGCAGCAACTGCAGACGGAGCTGCTCGGCCACTACGAGAAGTACGAATTCCACCCGGTGGTCGCGAAGCTGCAGACGTACTGCTCGGAAGATCTCGGCGGCTTCTACCTCGACGTGCTGAAGGACCGCCTGTACACGAGCGCGGCCGATTCGCGCGCACGCCGCTCCGCGCAGACGGCGCTGTACCACCTGACGCACGGCCTGCTGCGCGTGCTCGCGCCGTTCCTGTCGTTCACGGCGGAAGAAGCGTGGAAGGTGTTCCAGCCGGCCAGCGACACGATCTACACGGAAACCTACTACGCGTATCCGGAAGTCGCCGGCTCGGCCGCGCTGATCGAGAAGTGGGCGCTGCTGCGTGATGTGCGCGGCAACGTGACGAAGGCGCTCGAAGAAGCGCGCACCGCGAACCGCATCGGTTCGTCGCTGCAGGCCGAAGTCGCCGTGCATGCGAGCGGCGCACGCTACGACGCACTCACGAGCCTCGGCGACGATCTGAAGTTCGTGCTGATCACGTCGGCGGCGACGGTCGTCAAGGTCGACGACGAAGCACAGGAAAGCGTCGACGTGGCCGCGTCGAAGTACCAGAAGTGCGAGCGCTGCTGGCACTACCGTGAAGATGTCGGCGCGCATGCCGATCATCCGACGCTGTGCGGCCGCTGCTTCTCCAACCTGTTCGAAAACGGCGAAATCCGGAGCGCTGCTTAACTATGGCGAAAACCCTGTCGAAACCGGCCAGCGGCGCGCTTGCGCCCTGGCTCGGCATTTCGCTGATCGTGATCCTGTTCGACCAGCTGTCGAAGATCGCGATCCTGAAAACGTTCGTGTACGGCGCACAGCACGAGCTGACGTCGTTCTTCAACCTCGTGCTGGTGTACAACCGCGGCGCCGCGTTCGGCTTCCTGTCGACCGCGGGCGGCTGGCAGCGCTGGGCGTTCACCGCGCTCGGCATCGCCGCGACGCTCGTGATCTGCTTCCTGCTGAAGCGTCACGGCCAGCAACGGCTGTTCAGCCTGTCGCTCGCAATGATCCTCGGCGGCGCACTCGGCAACGTGATCGACCGGCTCGTCTACGGCCACGTGATCGACTTCCTCGATTTCCATCTCGGCGCCTGGCACTTCCCGGCGTTCAACCTCGCCGATTCCGCGATCACGGTCGGTGCAGTGCTGCTGATCTACGACGAACTGCGTCGCGTGCGCGGCTCCCGCTAAGCGCGCATACTCGGCGTCGACGGCCGGCTTCGCGCCGGCCGTTCCGTTCGACCCTTGGAGGCCTGAGTTGGCACACGCAGAACTCGCTGGAAAACACCTCGTTCTCGGCCTGACGGGCGGCATCGCCTGCTACAAGATCGCCGAGCTCACGCGGCTGCTCACGAAGGCCGGCGCGACCGTCCAGGTCGCGATGACCGAAGCCGCTACCCAGTTCATCACGCCAGTCACGATGCAGGCGCTGTCGGGCCGGCCCGTCTACACGAGCCAGTGGGACGCGCGCATCGACAACAACATGGCGCACATCGACCTGTCACGCGAAGCCGACGCGATCGTGATCGCGCCCGCGTCGACAGACTTCCTCGCGAAGCTCGCGCACGGATTCGCGGACGACCTGCTGTCGACGCTGTGCGTCGCGCGCGATTGCCCGCTGCTCGTCGTTCCCGCAATGAACCGCCAGATGTGGCAGAACCCGGCCACCCAGCGCAACGCCGCGCAACTGCGCGCGGACGGCGTGTCGGTGCTCGGCCCGGATTCGGGCGCGCAGGCGTGCGGCGAAGTCGGCGACGGCCGGATGCTCGAGCCCGAGGCGATCTATGAAGCGATCGTCGCGCATTTCGCGCCGAAGGTGCTCGCGCACCGGCGCGTGCTGATCACGGCTGGCCCGACGTTCGAACCGCTCGACCCGGTGCGCGGCCTCACGAACCGCTCGAGCGGCAAGATGGGCTTCGCGCTCGCGCGCGCCGCGCAGCAGGCCGGCGCCGACGTGCATCTCGTCGCGGGGCCGGTGGCACTCGACACGCCGTGGGGCGTCTACCGCCAGGACGTGCAGACTGCCCAGCAGATGTACGACGCGGTCATGCATGCCGTCGCCGATGCCGACATCTTCATCGCGGTGGCTGCGGTCGCCGACTGGCGCGTCGCCCAGCCGGCCGAGCACAAGATGAAGAAGACGGCCGACCACAAGGTGCCCACGCTTGCGTTCGTCGAGAATCCCGATATCCTCGCGTCGGTCGCGGCGCTGCCCGATCCGCCGTTCTGCGTCGGCTTCGCGGCCGAAAGCGGCGACCTCGACGTGCACGGTGACGAGAAGCGCAAGCGCAAGAACGTGCCGCTGCTGGTCGGCAACCTCGGCCCGCTGACGTTCGGTCGCGACGACAACGAAGTCGTGCTGTTCGAGGCCGCCGGCCTCACGCGCCTGCCGCGAGCACCGAAGGACGAGCTCGCGCACACGCTCGTCGCGGAAATCGCGAAGCGCCTGCCCGACAACCGCCTGATCTGATCTCCCGCGCGGCGGCCGTCGCCGCCGCGCCCTTCCCGCTCCACTCGACGACCGCATGAAACTCGACCTGAAGATTCTCGACGCGCGCATGCGCGACTACCTGCCCGCCTATGCGACCACCGGCAGCGCGGGCCTCGACCTGCGTGCATGCCTCGATGCGCCGCTGACGCTGCGGCCGGGCGAAACGGCACTCGTGCCGACCGGCCTCGCGATCCATCTCGCCGATCCCGGCTACGCAGCGCTGATCCTGCCGCGCTCGGGCCTCGGCCACAAGCACGGCATCGTGCTCGGCAACCTCGTCGGCCTGATCGATTCCGACTACCAGGGCCAGCTGATGATCTCGACGTGGAACCGCGGCCAGACCGAGTTCGCGCTGAATCCGTTCGAACGGCTCGCCCAGCTCGTGATCGTGCCGGTCGTGCAGGCGCAGTTCAACATCGTCGACGACTTCGCCGAAAGCGATCGTGGCGAGGGCGGCTTCGGTAGCACCGGCCGTCACTGAACGACACAACAAAAAAAGGGGCCTCGCGGCCCCTTTTTCATTTCCTTCGCCGTCATTCCTCGACGGCTTGCGCGATCCGCGCGGGCATCAGGTCGCGCTGCCGCGCCTGGGCCGCGATCGCGTAGATCACCAGCGCGACCAGCACGCCGAGCAGCACGGCCGACGACCCGACCGTGCCGAGCGCGAGGCCGCCCTTCGCAACCGGCTTCGTCAGCAAGTCGCCGACCGTCGCGCCGAACGGACGCGTGAGCACGAACGCGGCCCAGAACAGCAGCACGCCCGAGATTCGCGTGAAATAGTGCGCCAGCACGATCACCGCGAGCAGCCCGCCGATCAGCAGCGCGCCGCCGCCGAAACCGAGCCCCGAGCTGTCCGCGAGGAAGTCGCCGAGCGCGGTGCCGAGCGTGTTCGAGAACAGGATCGCG
Organism: Burkholderia lata; assembly: GCF_902499335.1. Lineage (GTDB taxonomy): Bacteria > Pseudomonadota > Gammaproteobacteria > Burkholderiales > Burkholderiaceae > Burkholderia > Burkholderia lata_B. Next base: position 141,581 of record NZ_CABVQK010000014.1, read on the forward strand.
ATCCAGTACAGCAGCTCGACCTTGCGCGTGCGGATCAGGTCGACCGACAGCGATTCGCCGCTGAGGCGCCACACCGCGAAGATGGCCAGCAGGATCGCGACGAGGATCGACGAGCCGGCCGCATAGCCGAGGCCGAGCGTGCGGTCCATGAAGTCGGACATCGTCGTGCCGGCCGTGCTCGTCGCGACGATCACGGCCCAGTAGATGGCCGGACGGTAACGCGTCGTCCTGAGCTGTGCGCCCAGCGTCACGAGAAAGAAACCGAACAGCAGGATCGAGCTCACCGCGTAGCCGACGTTCAGCGTCATCGACAGCAGGTCGCCGCCGGTTTCGCCGAGCGTCGTCGCGCAGATCTTCATGATCCAGAACGCGAGCGTGATTTCGGGCAGTTTGTTCATTCGAACCCCTTTTTGCAGGATAGCGGCAGGCCGGCGCGGGCCGACCTGCCTTGCAGACAGGATCGAATGTAGTCGCCGCGGGCTTAACGGAACCTTAGCGAGCGGAAAAACGCAGCGGGCGGGCGCACCGTTACCGTCAACGAGCGTGTTCGTGCCGGTAATGCAGCGCGTACGCGAGCGTCAGCAGCACGACAAACACGATGCCGACCACCATCGTCATCCGGAATTCGCGCGTGAACGCGGTCGTGAACAGGATCGCCGCGACGAGGCCCGCACCGAGCAGGCTGCCGAACGGGTGCCCCCACATCCGAAATGAGAGCGCGGGGCCGCGATACTGCGAACGGAAGCGCAGGTGCGTGACGAAGATCATCATCCACGTGAACAGCGCGCCGAACATCGCGATCGCCATCATCACGGTGAACGCCGTATCGGGTGCCAGCGCGACCAGCACGGCCGCGACCGCGACACCGCTCGTCGAGATCCACAGCGCCGCGCGCGGCACGCCGTTGGCGCCAAGCCGACCGAACACCGCGGGCGCGAGCCGAGCGCGCGACAGGCTGAACATCATCCGCGTCGTCACGTAAAGCTGGCTGTTCATCGCCGACAGCGCCGCGATCAGCAGCACGAAGTTGATCACGCCTGCCGCGTACGGCACGTGGGTCGCGGCCATCACCTTCACGAACGGGCTTTCGTCGGTGCCGGCCTGCGTCCACGGCACGATCGCGAGCATCAGCGACAGCGTCAGCAGGTAGAACAGCACGAGCCGGAACACGGTCGAGCGGAACGCGCGCGTGACCGCGTGCTGCGGATCGCGCGCCTCGCCGGCCGCGATCGCGACGGCTTCGATGCTCATGTAGCTGAAGATCGCGACGATCACCGCGACCCAGGTGCCCCACGGCCCCTTCGGCATGAACCCGCCGTGCGCGGTGTAGTTCGCGAAACCGATGCCCGATGCGGCCGGCGCCGACCATACGAGATAGGCGCCGAGCACGATGAACACGACGATCGCCGCGATCTTCAGCAGCGAGAACGCGTATTCGACCGTGCCGTACAGCGTGACGCTCGCGAGGTTCACGGCGATCAGCAGCGCGGAGAAGCCGATCACCCAGTACCAGCCGGGCACGGCCGGGAACCAGTACCTCATGAACACGGCGATCGCGCTGATCTCGGTGCCGATCGCGAACACGACCGCGAACCAGTACGCATAGCGCACCAGGAATCCCGCCAGCGGGCCGACATAGTGCTCGGCATACGCGCCGAACGAGCCGGCCGTCGGATGCGCGACCGTCATTTCCGCGAGCGCGCCCATCAGCAGCAGCGCGATCAGCGCGCCGATCGCATACGAGACCAGCACGCTCGGGCCGGCGAGCCCGATCGCGAACCCGCTGCCGAGGAACAGCCCCGTGCCGATCGCGCCGCCGATCGCGATCATCGCCATCTGCCCAGACGTCAGCGCATGGCGCAAACCCTGTTCGCGCGCGACGATGTCGTCGAACGTCCGTTGTTGTTGTGTCACTGCGTTGCCACTCCCCTGCACCACCATCGCGCCGCCGGCGCCAGATAAAACGAAACGGCGCGGAAAACATCCCGCGCCGTTCGCATGAACTACCCGATTATCGCTTACTCGACTTCGACAGCCTCTTCGTTCGGCTTGTGCGGCGGATTCGCCAGCTTGTCGAACGACAACAGCACCTTGTCGTTTTCGTCGACATCGACCGTCACGTGGCCGCCGTTGACGAGCTTGCCGAACAGCAACTCGTCAGCCAGCGCGCGCCGGATCGTGTCCTGGATCAGCCGCTGCATCGGCCGCGCACCCATCAGCGGGTCGAAGCCGTGCTTCGCGAGATGCTTGCGCAACGCGTCGGTGAAGAGCGCGTCGACCTTCTTCTCGTGCAGCTGTTCCTCGAGCTGGATCAGGAACTTGTCGACCACGCGCATGATGATTTCCTCATCGAGCGAGCGGAAGCTGATGATCGAATCCAGGCGGTTGCGGAACTCCGGCGTGAACAGGCGCTTGATGTCGGTCATCTCGTCGCCCGTCTCGCGGCGCGTGGTGAAGCCGATCGTCGCCTTCTGCATCGACTCGGCGCCCGCGTTCGTCGTCATGATGATGATGACGTTGCGGAAATCCGCCTTGCGGCCGTTGTTGTCCGTCAGCGTGCCGTGATCCATCACCTGGAGCAGCACGTTGAATATGTCCGGATGCGCCTTCTCGATTTCATCGAGCAGCAGCACGCAGTGCGGCTTCTTCGTGACGGCTTCGGTCAGCAGGCCGCCCTGGTCGAACCCGACGTAGCCCGGCGGCGCGCCGATCAGGCGGCTCACCGCGTGACGCTCCATGTATTCCGACATGTCGAAGCGGATCAGCTCGATGCCGAGCGTGAACGCGAGCTGGCGCGCCACTTCGGTCTTGCCGACGCCCGTCGGGCCGGAGAACAGGAACGCGCCGATCGGCTTGTCCATCTTGCCGAGGCCAGCACGCGCCATCTTGATCGAGGCCGCGAGCGCGTCGATCGCCGGATCCTGGCCGAACACGACGCTCTTCAGGTCGCGGTCGAGCGTCTGCAGCTTGCTGCGATCGTCCTGCGACACGCTCTGCGGCGGCACGCGCGCGATCTTCGAGATGATTTCCTCGATCTCGCTCTTGCCGATCGTCTTCTTCTGCTTCGACTTCGGCAGGATGCGCTGGGCGGCGCCCGCTTCGTCGATCACGTCGATCGCCTTGTCCGGCAGGTGACGGTCGGTGATGAAGCGCGCCGACAGTTCGGCCGCAGCCGACAGCGCACCCGACGAATACTTGACGCCGTGATGCTCCTCGAAGCGCGACTTCAGCCCGCGCAGGATCGCGACCGTCTGCTCGACGGTCGGCTCCGTCACGTCGACCTTCTGGAACCGCCGCGACAGCGCCGCATCCTTCTCGAAGATGCCGCGATACTCGGTGAAGGTCGTCGCGCCGATGCACTTCAGCACGCCCGACGACAGCGCCGGCTTCAGCAGGTTCGACGCATCGAGCGTGCCGCCCGACGCGGCACCCGCACCGATCAGCGTATGGATCTCGTCGATGAACAGGATCGCGTGCGGACGCTCCTTCAGCTCCTTCAGCACCGTCTTCAGACGTTGCTCGAAATCGCCGCGGTACTTGGTACCCGCGAGCAGCGCGCCCATGTCGAGCGAGTAGACCTGCGCGTTCGCAAGGATGTCCGGCACTTCGCCGCGCGTGATGCGATAGGCGAGCCCTTCCGCGATCGCGGTCTTGCCGACGCCGGCTTCGCCGACGAGCAGCGGATTGTTCTTGCGGCGACGGCACAGCACCTGGACCACGCGCTCGACCTCGGGCTCGCGACCGATCAGCGGATCGATCCGGCCGTCCTTCGCCATCTGGTTCAGGTTCTGCGTGAATTGCGCGAGCGGCGTTTCCTTCTGCGCATTCGCGTCTTCGCTTTCGGCGTTCGGGTCGGACGACTTCGCGGCTTCGCCGTTGTTCGTCTTCGCGATGCCGTGCGAAATGAAGTTCACGACGTCGAGGCGTGTGACGCCCTGCTGCTGCAGGTAGTACACGGCATGCGAATCCTTCTCGCCGAAGATCGCGACCAGCACGTTCGCGCCGGTGACTTCCTTCTTGCCGTTCGACGTCGACTGGACGTGCATGATCGCGCGCTGGATCACGCGCTGGAAACCGAGCGTCGGCTGGGTATCGACATCGTCGGTGCCCGGGACGGTAGGTGTGTTGTCGTGGATGAAATTGCGCAGGTTCTGACGCAAATCCTCGATGTTTGCCGCGCACGCGCGCAACACCTCGGCTGCCGTCGGATTATCCAGCAGGGCCAGCAGCAGATGCTCGACCGTAATGAACTCATGGCGCGCCTGGCGTGCTTCCATGAACGCCATGTGCAGGCTGACTTCCAATTCCTGGGCAATCATGCTTCCTCCATCACGCACTGCAGCGGATGCCCGGCCTGCCGCGCATGGGTAACGACTTGCTCAACCTTGGTCGACGCGATGTCCCGCGTATAGACCCCACAAACCCCTCGCCCTTCGCGATGGACCTTCAGCATGATCTGCGTGGCCGTCTCGCGATCCTTCTTGAAATACTCCTGGACCACCATCACGACGAATTCCATCGGCGTGAAGTCGTCGTTCAGCAGCACCACCTTGTACATCGAAGGCGGCTTGAGCTTCTGCTGCTTGCGTTCCAGGACGGTGCTGTCCTGCTTGTCCGGGATAATCGCCATACACCCATTCTAAACAACTCGGACAGGCCCGCAATCCTGCCATTACCCGACCGACCGGCCGGCGCCCTCCCCGGAATCCCGGAACACGCGATCTTCTTCGTGCCATACGAAAGCCGGCTGCGGTGCCGGCTTTCACGCGTGGCGCGGAACACGAACCGTCAGGGGGAACAGCACCGGAACGTCGTATCCGTATCCAGTATCCCACAAGCCGGGACGACTCGAACGCGTGTCACTCGAGCCTGGTATATGAGCCGATTATGCGGCTTTTCAAGACCTCGCGCTTGGCCGCGTGCTGCTAAGCAAAGCCGGAAAAACCCTGAAAATGGGTTCTTTACAACGTCCCTCTCAACGTCTAAAAATTCCACTTGACACTCCAATAAAGAGCGCCAACAATCAAGCTGGCACTTTTTTCAATTTGCCGGTCGGCAAAATGAAAGAGGCCGAAGGTGAGCTTGTGAGGGGGGAACGGCTGCATTTTCCGGTCGTTTAGCTTTTCGAGCGTGCTCGTGGTAAGTAGCAGCGACTGTGTGACAGGGGAAGTAGGAAATGGCAACTGGTATCGTTAAGTGGTTCAACGACGCGAAGGGCTTCGGTTTCATCACTCCCGATGAGGGCGGTGAGGATCTGTTTGCGCACTTCTCGGCTATCACCATGAATGGCTTCAAGACGCTGAAGGAAGGCCAGAAGGTGAGCTTTGACGTCGTTCAAGGACCGAAGGGCAAGCAAGCGTCGAACATCCAGGCCGCATAAGGCACCGGATATCAGACGAAGAAACCCGGCGCAGGTATTGCGCCGGGTTTCTTTATTTGAGGCCGGCCAATCGATTATCGATTGGCCGGCCTTTTCGTTCAATCCCGATAATTGAACACGTATTGTCTTGTCACGCGCGCAGATCGGATACTCATCCGGCGCGTGAAACACATTCACCTCTTCGTTACACGACCTTCAGCGTGCCCATCATGCCGAGATCCTCGTGTTCGAGAATGTGGCAATGAAACATGCGTTCGCCGGACATGTCTTGCGTGACGAGAATCGTCACGGTTTCACCGCTGCGCACGTTCACGGTATCGCGCCATGCGCGGAACGGTTCGCTCGTGCGCGAACCGCCCGACGCGCGCTCGACCACCTGGAACTGCGTGCCATGCAGGTGGAACGGGTGATCCATGTCGGTGCCGTTGCGGATCGTCCAGCGCTCGATGTCGCCACGGCGGCTCGTCAGCGTCGCGCGATGCGGCGCGTAGGTGTCGCCGTTGATCGTGAAGCGCATGCCCGCCGGGCGACCGTGCGCCCCGCCCTTCATCATCGCGTCCATATCCATCTCTTCGCCGAACGCGACCTCCTTGTGCGCAACCGGCTCGCCTAGCGGCGGCACCGCGCGCAGGGTCGCCGGCAGCGCACGCGCGGCGGCCGGCGCGAACGCGACATCGGCCAGGGCCAGCGCCGGATCGGGCGGCAGGCTGCCGTGTCCGTCATCGTGCGACATCGCCATCTTGCGGCGGTCGTATTCGGCCGCCTGCAGCACGGCGCGCGACGCATGATCGCCGGCGCGTACCAGCAGCTCCGCCCGTTCGCCCGGCGCGATCAGCAGCGACGTGACTCGGCGCGGTGCGTCGAACAGCCCGCCATCCGTGCCCGCGTGCTCGAACGCGCGGCCGTCGTCGAACGCGACGCGCAGGTAGCGCGCACTGCACGCGTTCCACACGCGCCAGCGCTCGTCGCTCGCGACGTCGATCCGCGGCCAGCGCGCGCCGTTGACCAGCACGAACTGGCCCTCGCGGCCGTTCATCCAGTCCATCATGTCGTTCGGTGCAATCGTGCCGTCGCGCGCAAGCTTCAGGTCCGACACGAACAGGTTGCGCTCGGGCCAGCCCGCCAGCGGATCGTCCGCGGCGCGCACGACGAACGGGCCGGCCAGCCCGCGGAAGACCTGCTCGGCCGTCATCATGTGCGGATGCGGGTGGTACCAGTAGGTACCGGCACTCCCCTTCGGCAGCGTGAAGCGGTACACGCGCGACGCGCCGGGCGCGACGGGATTGGAAGGATTGCCGTCCTGGTCGGGCGGCACGGGCAGGCCGTGCCAGTGGATCGTCGACGGCTGCGGCAGCTTGTTCACGAACTTGATCTCGACCGTGTCGCCTTCGCGCACGTCGATCATCGGACCGACGACGGGGCCTTGCGTGCCCGCGCCGAACTGCCAGAACGTGGTCGGCCCTGCACCATGCAGCATCGGGCGCGCCACGGGCTGCGCCACCAGCGTGGCGCGGAACGTGCCGGGCTCGCGGCTTTCGTTCGCGAGCGTGCGCAGCGCCGCGAGCGGCGCGCCGGCCGGCAACGCGTCGGCGGCCGCGAGCGCGGCCGGTGCGGACTTGCCGTGCTGCCCGTGACCCGCCATCCCTGACATACCCGACATGCCGGGCATGTCGTCCATCGAATCCATGCCGGCCATGCCGGCGTGACCAGCATGCTGCGCCCACGCGGCGCGCGCGAACAGCGACGCGGCCGCGACACCGATGGCGCGCGACAGGAAGGTTCTCCGTATCATCAATCGTTCCTCGTTATCCATGCTGCGTCGCGCGGCCGCCGCGACGCCCGCGCCTGCCGGTTGAAGCGCCGATGCGCGACGCAAATCCTGAAGCCCGCGTCATCATAACCGCAGGCCCATATCGAAAATCCCCACCGCCCGCCGGGCGGCGATACGCCGCAGGGTTCGACGACGCCGCGCCCGATTCGGCACGCATCGACCGACACCGTCGACCAGCGCTGCACGACCATTCACTCGCGACCGCAACACCGCTCACCCCTGCCCGTTGCCGCTTCCGGGCGGTCACCTGACGCGTGCCGTTCGGCCCAGCCGACGCGTCAATCACTTCACCGATTCACAAACCCGCCGATATTTCACGATGCGGAACAAGTCTCTGCGTTGTAAAAATTCGTGGTGCAGGGCACAAATTTCCCGTTTCGCGATGCCAAAAAACGTTCCGCAATACAAAATGAAGATTGTAATTATTTGTTTTTAAAAGAGAATTTTTGTTTAGTGAAGCCGTTCTACATGCACCATCCGAGCGGGTCGCGGACGTAGACTTTGTCCCATGCACTGACGCTTCGCCACGACGTTCGATACGGAACCCGGCGCAAGCAGCCAGTCGGGCCACAGCCGGCCGAACCGGCAAGCGGCACAACAGAATCGCTTGTGATCAGAAAGGGAGAACGGAAATGAAGGGATTTCGCTTTGGTTCAGCGCTCGGGTCGTTCTACATCCTGCCGGGTAACGGCGGCTGGGAAGCGACGTTCGGCAACGCCCTGCTCGGCGCATTCTCGTGCCCCGAAGTGGCAGCCGACCACATCTCCCGCGGCGACTGCGAGCAACTGTCCGAACTGGACACGGCAACGCTCGAAGTGCCGCACGAAATCGCCGAATGGGAAATCGTTCACGTCTGAATGACAAGCCAGCAACGAAAAACGCCCCGGGCGTCCGGGGCGTTTTTCTTTTGTAGCCGACGGCAGGCAGCAATGCCCGCCGCGCCGGCACACGCAACGACCCGCGCGATCGCGCGGCCCGCGTCAGGCGACCGCGTCGACGATGCCGTTCAGCGTTGCGCTCGGGCGCATTGCCTGGCTCGTCAGGTCGACGTTCGGACGGTAGTAGCCGCCGATGGCCTGTGCCTTGCCCTGCGCGGCCGCCAGTTCTTCCAGAATGCGCGCTTCGCTGTCGGACAGCGCCTTCGCCACGCGTTCGAACTGCGCCTTCAGCGCCGCGTCCTCGGTCTGCTCGGCCAGCGCCTGCGCCCAGTACAGGCACAGGTAGAAGTGGCTGCCGCGGTTGTCGAGACCACCAACCTTGCGCGCCGGCGACTTGTTCTCGTCCAGGAACTTGCCGGTCGCCTGGTCGAGCGTCTTCGCGAGCACGACCGCCTTCGGGTTCTGGTATGCGTTGCCGAGGTGCTCGAGCGACGCGGCCAGCGCGAGGAATTCACCGAGCGAATCCCAGCGCAGGAAGCCTTCCTCGACGAACTGCTGGACGTGCTTCGGCGCGGAACCGCCCGCACCCGTTTCGAACATCCCGCCGCCGGCCATCAGCGGCACGATCGACAGCATCTTCGCGCTGGTGCCGAGTTCCATGATCGGGAACAGGTCGGTCAGGTAGTCGCGCAGCACGTTGCCGGTGACCGAGATCGTGTCCTTGCCCGCACGGATGCGCTCGAGCGAGAAACGCGTCGCGTCGACCGGCGTCATCACGCGGATGTCGAGGCCGTTCGTGTCGTGATCCTTCAGGTAACGCTCGACCTTCGCGATGATCTGCGCGTCGTGTGCGCGCGCCGGATCGAGCCAGAACACGGCCGGTGCGCCGGTCGCACGCGCGCGGTTCACCGCGAGCTTGACCCAGTCCTGCACCGGCGCGTCCTTCGTCTGGCACATGCGCCAGATGTCGCCCGATTCCACTGCATGCTCGAGCAGCACGTTGCCCGCTTCGTCGGTGACGCGCACGACGCCGTCCGCCGGGATCTGGAACGTCTTGTCGTGCGAACCGTATTCTTCAGCCGCCTGCGCCATCAGGCCGACGTTCGGCACGCTGCCCATCGTGACCGGATCGAACGCGCCATGCTCCTTGCAGTCCTCGATCACGGCCTGGTAGACACCTGCGTAGCAGCGGTCCGGAATCACGGCCTTCGCGTCGTACAGCTGGCCGTCCGGGCCCCACATGCCGCCCGAGTCGCGGATCATCGCCGGCATCGATGCGTCGACGATCACGTCGCTCGGCACGTGCAGATTCGTGATGCCCTTGTCCGAGTTGACCATCGCGAGGCGCGGACGAACCGCGTATTCGGCCTTGATGTCGGCTTCGATCGCTTCGCGCGTGTCGGCCGGCAGGTCCTTCAGGCGCGCGTACAGGTCGCCGATGCCGTTGTTCTGGTTGAAGCCGACCTGCGACAGCACCTCCGCGTGCTTCGCGAGCGCGTCGCGGTAGAACACCGACACGAAGTGACCGAACAGGATCGGGTCCGAGACCTTCATCATGGTCGCCTTCAGGTGCACCGAGAACAGCACGTCCTGCGCCTTCGCATCGGCGATCTGCGCGTCGATGAAGCTGCGCAGCGCGTTGCGGCTCATCACCGATGCGTCGATCACTTCACCGGCCTTCACGGCCGTCTTTTCCTTCAGCACCTTCTTCGCGCCGTCGGCCGTCGTGAGCTCGATCTTCACGCTGCCGGCATCGGCGATCAGCGCCGACTTCTCGCTGCCGTAGAAGTCGCCTTCGCTCATGTGCGCGACGTGCGCCTTCGACGTGGCCTTCCACGCGCCCATCTTGTGCGGATGCTTGCGTGCGTAGTTCTTGACCGACAGCGGCGCGCGGCGGTCGGAGTTGCCTTCGCGCAGCACCGGGTTCACCGCGCTGCCCTTGATCTTGTCGTAGCGCGCCTTGACCGCCTTCTCTTCGTCCGTCGACGGATCTTCCGGATAGGCCGGCAGCTGGAAGCCCTGCGCCTGCAGTTCGGCGATCGCGGCCTTGAGCTGCGGCACCGATGCGCTGATGTTCGGCAGCTTGATGATGTTCGCTTCCGGCTTCAGCGTGAGCTGGCCCAGTTCGGCCAGATCGTCGGAACCCTTCTGCTCCGACGGCAGGACGTCTGCGAATGCCGCGATGATGCGGCCGGCGAGCGAGATGTCGCGCGTCTCGACGGCAACGCCGGACGAGCGCGTGAAAGCCTTGACGATCGGCAGCAGCGAATAGGTCGCGAGCGCGGGCGCTTCGTCAGTGAGGGTGTAGATGATCTTGGGCGAAGTGGACATGGTCGATGCGTTGCTACGTGAAAATTTTGACTGAGAGCGCCGGCGGGTAACCGGCGGGGAGCGACCGGGTCGGTCGCGAAAAGGGCGCGCCGGCTCAGCCGGGCGGTGGTGCTGCGAGGGCCGTCATGTTCTACCTTGCAGGGGCTCCGGGCCGCATCGCGGCGCCGCGGCCCGCATGCCGGACCGCCCTGCCAACAAACCTGCCATCCACGAAACGCTCCGGCGCCGGCAGTAGGCGCCGGGGCGGCCGGACACGCGCCGGCCCACCCCGGAAGGGGACTTACATGTTCTCGATCAGCACTTCACCGAAGCCCGAGCACGACACCTGCGTCGCACCTTCCATCAGGCGCGCGAAGTCGTACGTAACGCGCTTCTGCAGGATCGACTTCTCCATCGAGGCAATGATCGTATCGGCTGCTTCCGTCCAGCCGAGGTGGCGCAGCATCATTTCCGCCGACAGGATCTCGGAACCGGGGTTCACGTAATCCTTGCCTGCATACTTCGGCGCGGTGCCGTGCGTCGCTTCGAACATCGCGACCGAATCCGACAGGTTCGCGCCCGGCGCGATGCCGATGCCGCCAACCTGCGCGGCCAGCGCGTCGGAGATGTAGTCGCCGTTCAGGTTCAGCGTCGCGATCACGTCGTATTCGGCCGGGCGCAGCAGGATCTGCTGCAGGAATGCGTCGGCGATCGAATCCTTGATCACGATCTCGTTGCCCGTCTTCGGGTTCTTCACGCGCATCCACGGGCCGCCGTCGATCAGCTCGCCGCCGAATTCCTTCTGTGCAAGCGCGTAGCCGGCGTCACGGAACAGGCCTTCCGTGAACTTCATGATGTTGCCCTTGTGCACCAGCGTGACCGACTTGCGATCGTTGTCGATCGCGTACTGGATCGCCTTGCGCACGAGACGCTCGGTGCCTTCGGTCGACACGGGCTTGACGCCGATCCCCGAGGTTTCCGGGAAGCGGATCTTCTTCACGCCCATCTCGTCCTGCAGGAACTTGATCACCTTCTTCGCCTGCTCGGAGCCCGCGGCCCATTCGATGCCTGCGTAGATGTCTTCCGAGTTCTCGCGGAAGATCACCATGTCGATCTTTTGCGGCTCGCGCACCGGCGACGGCACGCCCTTGAAGTACTGCACCGGGCGCAGGCACACGTACAGGTCGAGTTCCTGGCGCAGCGCGACGTTCAGCGAACGGATGCCGCCGCCGACCGGGGTCGTGAGCGGCCCCTTGATCGACACCACGTATTCCTTGAGCACCTGCAGCGTTTCGTCCGGAAGCCACACGTCCGGACCGTACACCTTCGTCGCCTTCTCGCCCGCGAAAATCTCCATCCAGTGGATCTTGCGCTTGCCCTTGTAGGCATGCGCGACCGCCGCGTCGACGACCTTGATCATGACCGGGGTGATATCGAAGCCCGTACCGTCGCCTTCGATATAGGGAATGATCGGCTGATCGGAAACGTTGAGCGAGAAGTCCTTGTTGACGGTGATCTTGTCACCGCCTTCCGGAACCTTGATGTGCTGATACGGCATGATCGACTCCAGTGACGTGGCTGAGCAGGTGATGCTGGTCGAAGCTGCGCGCGCGGCGGGGGCGCGGCATGGCCACCCCGTGACGGCAACAGCGAGCCGCTATTCTAGCGCCCCAACCGGGCACTTCGGCATGAAGCGCGGCACTGCGTATCAAGACCCCACTTATGTCTTATATAAGACAGAGGACTTGCCGTTCCGTATTATGCATTAAGATTCCGCCATTTGCCATAGACCGCCCGCCCCCGCTTCCCGCGGCGCGCCGGGCGGACGCCCCGCCATGAACCTGATCGCCCTCAACAAGCCGTTCGGCACGATTTGCCAGTTTTCCGCGCACGAGACGCGCCCGTCGCTCGGCGACTGGGTAAAAACGCCCGGCGTCTACGCGGCCGGCCGGCTGGACGCGGACAGCGAGGGGCTGCTGCTGCTCACCGACGACGGCGCGCTGCAGGCGCGCATCGCCGAGCCGCGCCACAAGCTCGTCAAGCGCTACTGGGCGCAGGTAGAGGGCGCGCCCGGGCCCGCAGACCTGAAGGCGCTCGCGCGCGGCGTCGACCTCGGCGACTACGTGACGCGCCCGTGCCGCGCCGAATTCATCGAACCGCCCGACACGCTGTGGCCGCGCAATCCGCCGATCCGCTACCGCGCCGCGATCCCGACGACGTGGATCGAGCTTGCAATCACCGAGGGCAAGAACCGGCAGGTGCGCAGGATGACGGCGGCCGTCGGCTTCCCGACGTTGCGCCTGGTGCGCGTCGGCGTCGGTGCACTGGATATATTCGCGCTCGGCATTGCACCGGGAGAAACAATCGCGCTGCCGCCGCGCGCGCCGTGGGACGGTTTCGCGCCCGCCGGATGACGAATTCGGGACGCGCGAATTTTTCGTCATCTTTTTCGTCAACCGCCCGCGAAGATCGCGCGTTAAACCACGCAGATGCCAACCTTAGCTATCCGGCATTGGCAGCCGAACCCGTGTTTGCGTCACGAAAGCGACGTTTTTATCGAATACGATTCGGCGCCCGCAGCGCAATGAGAAATTTCTCGAAGCGTCTGTCAACCGAAAGGTGGATGGCACCGTTAGACGACATGACTCCTATTGCCGGGTCATTTGGTTAATTAACTAAAGCTGAGGAACACAACATGAACAAACTGATCGCCGCTCTGGTCGCTGGCCTCTTCGCAACGGCTGCTTTCGCACAAGCATCGGCTCCGGAAGCTGCTCCGGCTGCTGCTGAAGCTGCTTCGGCACCGGCTAAGCACGCTGCTAAGAAGCACCACGCAGCTAAGAAGCACCACAAGGCATCGAAGAAGGCTGCAGCAAGCGACGCAGCAGCACCGGCAGCTGCTTCGAACTAAGTAAGCTTGCTGTAATAACGCAGTCAAGAACACGCAGTCTTGCCGTTCTTACGGCGTTGAAAGGCAGATCACCGCAAGGCGATCTGCCTTTTTCTTTTGTGTGCCCGCCTGCGCGCATCGCGTACCATGCGGGTCTCGTTTTCCAGATAGGAGCCTTGCTGTGCAATTCTCCCTGCGCTCGTCGCTCGGCCGCCTTGCGCGCGCCGCCGTGTTTCCCGCCGCGCTCGCCGTCCTCGCGCTCGGCATGCAGGCCGCCAGCGCGCAAGTGCCGCCCGGCGCCAAGCAGCCGAGCGAATTCCCGCGTGTGAAGCTGCGCGCCGGCATGTACGTGATCGACGCGGCCGTCGCCGCGAACGACCCCGACCGCGAACAGGGGCTGATGTACCGTTCGCAGCTCGCGCCGAACGAAGGCATGCTGTTCGTGTTCAACGAGAACGCGGTGCACTGCTTCTGGATGAAGAACACGCTGATCCCGCTGTCGATCGCGTTCATCCGCGCCGACGGCACGATCACCGACATCGACGAGATGAAGGCCGAGACGACCGACAACCACTGCCCGCGCAACAACGGCGTCTATGCGCTCGAAATGAGCAAGGGCTGGTTCGCGGCGAAGGGCATCAAGCCCGGCATGAAGCTCGAAGGCCTGCCGAAGGCCCCGTAACGGCCATTGCCGCGGCGTCGCGCCGCGCACTGACCGAAGCCGGCCGCCCGTAGCGCGCCGGCTTTTTTTTCGCCTGTCGGCGGCGGCACCCGGCTTGATTCCGCCGGTGCCGGCCGCATCTGCAAAAGCCACGCGCAAGCGCTATCCTTTAAGTCTAGCTTGTCCATTCCGGGCCTGCCCTGCCGGCCCGCTTACGATCCGAACCTAAGGAGGTTCACGTGCCCCGCAAAACCCCCATCGAGCGCTATCGCAATATCGGGATCAGCGCTCACATCGATGCCGGCAAGACCACGACGACCGAGCGCATCCTGTTTTACACCGGCGTGAGCCACAAGATCGGTGAAGTGCACGACGGCGCGGCCACGATGGACTGGATGGAGCAGGAGCAGGAACGCGGTATCACGATCACGTCGGCGGCGACCACGGCCTTCTGGAAGGGCATGGCCGGCAACTATCCGGAGCACCGGATCAACATCATCGACACGCCCGGGCACGTCGACTTCACGATTGAAGTCGAGCGCTCGATGCGCGTGCTCGACGGCGCGTGCATGGTCTACGACTCGGTCGGCGGCGTGCAGCCGCAATCCGAAACCGTCTGGCGCCAGGCCAACAAGTACAAGGTGCCGCGCATCGCGTTCGTCAACAAGATGGACCGCGTCGGCGCCGATTTCTTCCGCGTGCAGCGGCAGATCGGCGAGCGCCTGAAAGGCGTCGCCGTGCCGATCCAGATTCCGATCGGCGCGGAAGATCATTTCCAGGGCGTCGTCGATCTCGTGAAGATGAAGGCGATCGTGTGGGACGACGAAAGCCAGGGCGTGAAGTTCTCGTACGAGGACATTCCGGCGAACCTCGTCGAGCTCGCGCACGAATGGCGCGAGAAGATGGTCGAGGCCGCGGCGGAAGCGAGCGAGGAACTGCTCGAGAAGTACCTGCACGACCACGAATCGCTGACCGAGGACGAGATCAAGGCCGCGCTGCGCAAGCGCACGATCGCGAACGAGATCGTGCCGATGCTGTGCGGCAGCGCGTTCAAGAACAAGGGCGTGCAGGCGATGCTCGACGCCGTGATCGACTACCTGCCGTCGCCGGTCGACGTGCCGGCGATTCTCGGCCACGACTTCGCCGATCCCGAAAAGCCCGCGGAACGCCATCCGAGCGATGACGAGCCGTTCTCGTCGCTCGCGTTCAAGATCATGACCGACCCGTTCGTCGGCCAGCTGATCTTCTTCCGCGTGTATTCGGGCGTCGTCGAATCCGGCGACACGGTGCTCAACGCGACGAAGGACAAGAAGGAACGGCTCGGCCGGATCCTGCAGATGCACGCGAACGAGCGCAAGGAAATCAAGGAAGTGCGCGCGGGCGACATCGCGGCGGCCGTCGGCCTGAAGGAAGCGACCACCGGCGACACGCTGTGCGATCCGGCGAAGCCGATCATCCTCGAGAAGATGGAATTCCCGGAACCGGTGATCTCGCAGGCCGTCGAGCCGAAGACGAAGGCCGACCAGGAAAAGATGGGCCTCGCGCTGAACCGCCTGGCACAGGAAGATCCGTCGTTCCGCGTGCAGACCGACGAAGAGTCCGGCCAGACGATCATTTCGGGGATGGGTGAGCTTCACCTCGAAATCCTGGTCGACCGGATGAAGCGCGAATTCGGCGTCGAAGCGACGGTCGGCAAGCCGCAGGTCGCGTATCGCGAGACGGTGCGCACGACGGCGTCCGACGTCGAGGGCAAGTTCGTCAAGCAGTCGGGTGGCCGCGGCCAGTACGGCCACGCGGTGATCACGCTCGAGCCGAACCCCGGCAAGGGCTACGAGTTCCTCGACGAGATCAAGGGCGGCGTGATTCCGCGCGAATTCATCCCGGCCGTCGACAAGGGCATCACCGAAACGCTGAAGAGCGGCGTGCTCGCGGGCTACCCGGTCGTCGACGTGAAGGTGCACCTGACGTTCGGCTCGTACCACGACGTCGACTCGAACGAAAACGCGTTCCGGATGGCCGGCTCGATGGCGTTCAAGGAAGCGATGCGCCGTGCGAAGCCCGTGCTGCTCGAGCCGATGATGGCCGTCGAGGTCGAGACGCCCGAGGACTTCATGGGCAACGTGATGGGCGACCTATCGAGCCGGCGCGGCATCGTGCAGGGGATGGAGGACATCGCGGGCGGCGGCGGCAAGCTGGTGCGCGCCGAGGTGCCGCTTGCGGAGATGTTCGGCTATTCGACGTCGCTGCGTTCGGCCACGCAGGGCCGCGCGACCTACACGATGGAGTTCAAGCACTACGCGGAAACGCCGGCCAACGTATCGGAAGGCGTGATCAGTGCGAAAGTGAAGTAAGCGCGGCGCGATCACTCGCACCGTTGCATGCACGCAAGGCCCGTCCGGTTCCGGACGGGCCTTTTTTCATTCGGCGCGCGCGGCGTTCGCGGCATTTTGATCGGCCCGCCCCGCATTTTTTTCGCGTGCCACAATGGATCGCGATTCGTCAGATGGAACCATCCCGATGCCGCCCACCCCTGCCCTGCGCCGCCTGCTGATGCTCTACGCCGGCCTGATCGCCGCGAACGCCGCCGTCTGGCTGTGGGCGCTCGCCGTGTTGCGCGATCATCCGCTGCTGCTCGGCACCGCGGCAATCGCGTACGGGCTCGGGCTGCGTCATGCGGTCGACGCCGATCACATCGCAGCGATCGACGTCGCGACGCGCAAGCTGATGCAGGAAGGCCAGCGTCCGGTGAGCGTCGGGCTGTTCTTCTCGCTCGGCCATTCGACGATCGTGATCGCCGCGACGCTCGGCATCGCGCTGACCGCGTTCGCGCTGCGCGACCGGTTCGATGCATTCCGCGAAATCGGCGGCACGATCGGCACGGCGGTGTCGGCCACCTTCCTGCTCGTGCTCGCGTGCGTGAACCTCGTGATCCTGCGCGACGTGTGGCGGCGCTATCGCGGCACGCACGGGCACGCGCACGATGCCGCGCATGTGCACCGTCCTGCCGGGCTCGTGTCCCGGCTGCTGCGTCCGCTGTTCCGGTTCGTGTCGAAGAGCTGGCACATGTATCCGGTCGGCGTGCTGTTCGGGCTCGGTTTCGATACTGCAACCGAAATCGGCCTGCTCGCGATCGCCGCCGCACAGGCGAGCCAGGGGCTGCCGGTCTATACGGTCATGCTGTTTCCCGCGCTTTTCACCGCCGGCATGACGCTGATCGACTCGACCGACAACGTGCTGATGATTCACGCGTACGGCTGGGCGATGGACGATCCGCAGCGCAAGCTGCTCTACAACGCGAGCATCACGTTCGTGTCGGCGGCCGTCGCGCTGGCGATCGGCGGGATCGAGGCAGCCGGCCTGCTGGCCGACAAGCTGTCGCTGACGGGCCCCGTGCGCGACGCGCTCGATGCGCTCGGCGAACGCTTCGGCTCGATCGGCTACGGCATCGTCGCCCTGTTCCTCGTCTGCTGGATCGCGTCGATCCTGTTCCACCGCTGGCAGCGCGCGGCCGATGCGCCTGCGCGCTGAACATAGCTCAGACGTTTCACTCCGGAAACAAAACTCCCCCCAAAGACGTTGCATGCACCGTCGCGTGATCGCTCGCGCCTTGCGCGACGGGCGCTAGCGGCCGGTGGCACGGATCTCGCAGATAGAGATTCGCACGGCGGGCCCGCATGCCGTTCCGCGATCGCGGCTGGCGTCCAGCGCCCGCCCGAAAGCGATCGGCTGCCGACAGGACTACGAACCTTTACCGGCCCCCTGCACCACACGTAGATCGCCGCGCGGCGACGAGGCATCGCGCGCATGGGGAGGCCATGATGCTCAAGACGAAACAACCGTTCCGTACGCCGGGACGGCGCTATCGCGCAACCTTGTTCGCCGCAGCCGCGTTCGCGTGCTGCTGCTCCTATGCCGTCGCACAAGACGCGACACCGGACTCCGCGGCCGATGCAGTTGTCAGCGCGGACGCCATCATGACACTGGTCGACGACGCTTCGCCGTGCGCGGCCAATCCGGCTGCGTGCGCGGTGCACGTCTTCGCCGGTGGGCATGTCGGCGGTAATGGCGCCGGCTCGAACGGCAATGGCAATGGCGGCAGCCCCGGTAGCGGAAATGGCAATGGCGGCGGCAGCGGCAACAACGGGAACGGTACCGTCGGACCTGCTGGCATCGGCGGAACGACAAGCGGAACATCCGGCGGCACGAGTGGCTCAGGCGGCTCGGGTCGCGGAGGGAATGCGTCTGGCACCGGGGGCTCGGGTGGCGGTACCTCCGGTGGCGGCACTTCGGGCGGTGGTACTTCGGGCGGTGGCAATTCCGGTGGCGGCACTTCCGGTGGCGGTACTTCGGGCGGTGGTACTTCCGGCGGCGGTACTTCCGGTGGCGGCACTTCGGGTGGCGGCACTTCGGGTGGCGGCACGTCCGGTGGCGGTACTTCGGGCGGCGGTACTTCCGGCGGCGGTACTTCCGGTGGCGGCACTTCCGGTGGCGGTACTTCCGGTGGCGGTACTTCCGGTGGCGGTACTTCGGGTGGCGGCACTTCGGGTGGCGGTACTTCGGGCGGCGGTACTTCCGGTGGCGGCACTTCGGGTGGCGGCACTTCGGGCGGCGGTACTTCGGGTGGCGGCACTTCGGGTGGCGGCACTTCGGGTGGCGGCACTTCGGGTGGCGGCACTTCGGGCGGCGGTACTTCCGGTGGCGGTACTTCAGGCGCTGGCGGTCATGGTGGCCATGGCGGTGGTGGCGACGGTGATGGCGGCGGTCACGGCAATGGTGGTGGTCACGGCGACGGTGATGGCGGTGGTCACGGCAACGGCGGCCATGGCGACGGTGATGGCGGCGGTCACGGCAATGGTGGTGGCCACGGCAATGGCGACGGCGGTGGTCACGGCAACGGTGGCCATGGCGACGGTGATGGCGGCGGTCACGGCAACGGTGGCGGTCACGGAAATGGCGACGGCGGCGGTCACGGCAACGGCGGACATGGCGACGGTGATGGCGGCGGTCACGGCAATAGTGGTGGCCACGGCAATGGCGACGGCGGCGGTCACGGCAATGGTGGCCACGGTAATGGCGGTGGCAACGGCAATGGAAACGGCAGTGGCGGCGCCGGCAATGGCGGGGCCAACGGTACCGGCAACGGTCGCGGCAATGGCAATGGTGCTGGCGGCAACGGTGGCCAGGGCAGTAGTGGCGGCAACGGCGGTCCGAGTAACGGCGGCGGTACCGGCGGCAACAGTGGCCACGGCAATGGCGGCGGCAACGGCAATGGAAACGGCAGTGGCGGCGCCGGCAATGGCGGGGCCAACGGTGTCGGCAACGGCCATGGCAACGGGAACGGCAATGGCGGCGGTCACGGCAGCAGTGGATCGTCCGGAGGCAACCACTGACCGGCCGCGTCTCCCGGCCGGGTGTCGTCAGAGCATCTCGAGCGCGCGCTTGCTGCGTGGCGGCCGGAAGTACGCGTCAAGCTGCGCGCGCTCGTCATCGCTGAACACGAAATCGAGCGCGGCCCGGTTGTCGCGCACGTGTTCGAGCCGCGACGCCTTCGGGATCGCGAACACCCCCGGCTGCGCGAGCACCCACGCAAGCGCGACGCGCATCACCGACACGCCGCGCTGCCGCGCGATCTCGTCGAGCGGCGAGCGCTTCGGCAGCCGCCCGTGATCGACCGGGCTGTACGCCATCGCCGGCATCCGGTGCTCGGCGAGCCACGGCAGCAGGTCGAATTCCGGGCCGCGCCGCGCGATGTTGTAGAGGATCTGGTTGGTCGCGCACGCGCCGCCACCAGCTCCATCGACGAGTTCGTCCATGTCGGCCGTATCGAAGTTGCTGACACCCCAGTGACGGATCTTGCCGGCGCGCTGCAGCGCTTCGAAGCCTTCGACCGTCTCCTCGAGCGGCACCGAGCCGCGCCAGTGCAGCAGATACAGGTCGAGGCGATCGGTACCCAGGCGCTTGAGGCTCGCATCGCACGCGGCAACGACGCCGCGTCGGCTCGCATGGTGCGGATAAACCTTGCTGACGAGGAACACATCGTCGCGCAGACCCGCGAGCGCCTCGCCGACCAGTTCCTCGGTCGCGCCGTCGCCGTACATCTCGGCCGTATCGACCAGCGTCATCCCGAGCGCGACGCCTTCGCGCAGCGCGGCAATCTCGTCCGCGCGCCGGGCCGGCCGCTCGCCCATTTCCCACGTGCCCAGGCCAAGCTTCGGAATCGTCTCGCCGTCCGGCAGGACGACCGTGGCGATCGTGTCTGTCATGCGTTCCTCGTTGCGGATTCGTGACCGCGCACCGCGGCCCAGGCATGGAATACGACGCATCAGTGTAGTCAATCGGCGCGCGATTCACCTATTGCACGGCAAAAACCGGCTATAACGGCGCCACGTGATGACTTAGAATGGCCGCAATCAGATCGATACCCATTCCATGAAGGCATCCACGGACGACCGCTGGCAGGACCTGCGCCCCGACCCCGACAACGACACGCCGCTCTACCTGCAGCTCGCCCGCAAGCTCGGCGACGCGATCCACGACAACCGCTGGACGGCCGGTGAGGCATTGCCCTCCGAGCGCGTGCTGTCCGATGCGCTCGGCGTATCGCGCATCACCGCGCGCAAGGCGATCGCGCTGCTCGTCGAGCAAGGCCTGATTCGCCGCACTCAGGGCGCCGGCAACTTCATCCAGCCGCGCTACGAAGATCCGCTGTCGCGGCTGTCGAGCTTCAGTGAAATGCTCGAACGGCGCGGCTTCAAGCCGAGCTCGCAATGGCTCGCGCGCGAGATCCAGCCGGCGAACCGCGACGAAGTGATCCAGCTCGGGCTGTCGCCGGCCGCATCGGTCACGCGCCTGAAGCGCCTGCGCCTCGCCGACGGCATCGTGATGGCCGTCGAGAATTCGACGTTCCCCGCGACGCTGATCCCCGATCCGCAGGCGATCGGCGGCTCGCTGTACAGCTATCTCGAAGCACGCGGCACGCCGATCGTGCGCGCGCTGCAGCATTTCCGCGCGGTCAACGCCACCGACGAGATCGCCGAGCAGATGGGCATCGCACCGCACGACGCGCTGCTGCTGATCACACGAATCGGTTATACGTCGGACCAGCGCGCGATCGAACTGACCGATACCTACTGCCGCAACGACTACTACGACTTCGTCGTCGAGCTGCGCAAGTAACGCCGGCCGCGCCGCCGGCGCTCACAGCCAGCGCGCCTCATCGGTGCCGAGCGGCACGGGCGGGCGCGCAAGCGACGGCGGTGTCGCCGACAACCGCTCGGCCGGCCGCACCGCGTCAAGCGTGCCGAACGGCGACGCGATGCGCTCGATCCGGTCGCGCACGTCGGTGCGCGCGAAATCGGGCGCCTGCAAGCCGTCCGGCACGATGCCGAACGACTGCAGCCAGCGTCCCGTCTGCGCGAGCGACAGTCGCACGTGCCAGCTTCCCCCTTCGCGCGCCCGGCGCGCGAGCGCGATCATCGCGCCGAACGCCGCCAGATAGCCCGTTGCATGATCGAGCGCCTGACACGGCAGGTGGCGCGGCGCATCCGCGTGCGCGGCCTGCTGCTCCTGCCACGCAATCCCGCTCGCCGACTGCACGAGGCTGTCGAAGCCACGCCGCTGCGCCCATGGCCCCGCGGGCCCGTACGCGGATATCGATACGTACACGATGCCGGGCCGCCGCGCCGCCAGCGCTTGCGGCCCGAACCCGCGCGCCGCGAGCGCGCCGGGCCGGTACGACTGCAGGAACACATCCACATCGCGTGCGAGCGCATGCAGCGTTTCAATGCCCGCCGCGTCGCGCAGGTCGATCCACGTCGAACGCTTGCCGCGCCCGTTGTCGATCACGAGCGGTGCGATGTTCGGCAGGTGCGGCCCGTTGACGAGCAGCGTCTGCGCGCCATGCGACGCCAGCGTGCGGCCCGCGACCGGCCCCGCGATGATCCGAGTGAGATCGAGCACGCGCACTCCGGCGAGCGGCTGGCCGGCTTCGCCGCGGCCGATCGGCTCGACCGGTGCGTCGCCAATTCGCTCGATCTCGAGCAGCGATAACGGTGCAATCGCGCGCGCCTGCTCGAGTGACGCCCACTCGTCAGGTGTTCTGATCAATGCGGCGCACAGCCCGGCCTCGGCCAGCGCAGTATCGAGTGCCACACCGTCCCGCGTGCGGATCGCAGCGGCGACATCATCCCGCTGCTCGCCGCAGCCGAGTACGTCGAGAATCCCGCGCAGGTGATGCGGGAAGTTTGCGTGCAACTGGATCCAGCGTCCGTCGCCCGTCTCGAAGAAACCCGTCACCGGATGACGCAACTCCGGCGGTGGACCATCGTCCACGCGCAGGTAGCGTTCACTACGAAACGCGACGAGCGCATCGCGCACCGACACATCGACGGATTGCGCGACGCCTGTGCGAAGCCGATGGCATTCGGCCGCCGCGAGCCCGGCTGCCGCGATCGTCGCCGCGGCCAGCGTGCCGACCCGGAAGGTCGACGGCAGCGTCGGGTCCTGCCCCGTCACGGTCGCACGGGCCAGTGCGTCGGGGTCGCCGTGTGCGAGCCGCCACAGGTGCTTCAACGCGAGTTCGGGTGTCATGGCGAGAGGGGGGCGGTGGGAGACACAGGATCGAGTCTAGAATTCTCGACAGTCGCGAGCAATCCTGATTGCGAGAGTCAGCCCATCACGCACGGCGCGTAGCGCGGGTGTATCTCCTACACCCCGGCACGAGCGGCCTACATCTCATCTCCGAGCGCAGGAAACCTGCCGGCATCCTCGGTGCCGGCGTAACCCCCGGCACATTTGAACCGTGACCTGCTGTGCTCGCTGCCGGACAGCGCGATCAGGCACCGCGGCAACCACGCGGACAAAATGCGGCTACCCGCACGCCACAGTGCCAACGCGAAGCGCTCCGGCAGCGGCGTCGCACGTTCGCTCGACCGGGGCGTGCCGGAGCCGTGCTCGCCAATCACGTCGATCGCCAGCCGGTCGCGCAGCCGGCCGGATTGCACATGCGCTCGAATAACGCGCGGACAGAGAGCCCGCCCAGCCGCGAGCGTGCTAAGTCGGCAGCGACGCAGGCGCGTGACGCCGGGCGTCGCGCCATGCGACGAGCGGCCTCCACCACGCCTGCGCGGCGCGCCTGGCCCGCACCTCGAGCGGACCGAACGCGAACGTCGCACCCTGTGCCCCCGCGCTGACCCATACGCGCATGCCGGGCGTGAGCATCAGCGAATCGCCGGCGCCGAGCCAGTGATCGTCGGGCCTGCCTTCGATCGTCACCCAGGCCTCGCCGTCGGCCACTTCCAGTGCGGTGCGATCGACGATCCGCCACCGACCGGCCGGCTCGTCGCCATCGATCACATAAAGTCGCAGTTCGCGCATGGCAGCCTCCTGGTCGCACGGGTCCGATGGCACCAGTATTTCGGACAGTGGCAGCACACGGACAGATACGGTTGCAGACACTTTTGGCTGAACTGTACTGGTCACTCGACGGGGACGGGCACCCGCCGGCCGGACTGCGCGCCGCCCTTGCGCAGAACCTGCACGGCGCAATGGCTTTCCCTACAATGTCGGCTGTCCCGCGCCACCACCCCGCCCCCCAATGTTCCAGCGCCCGCCTGCCGCCGCTCCCGGCGAAAAGAACCT
Source organism: Burkholderia lata (assembly GCF_902499335.1). GTDB lineage: Bacteria > Pseudomonadota > Gammaproteobacteria > Burkholderiales > Burkholderiaceae > Burkholderia > Burkholderia lata_B. Next base: position 165,170 of record NZ_CABVQK010000014.1, read on the forward strand.
CACCGTGATGCTCTGGCTCGTCGCAACGGGCTTCTTCATGCAGACGCTCGATTCGACGATCGTCAACACGGCGCTACCGTCGATGGCCGCGAGCCTCGGCGAATCGCCGCTGCGCATGCAGTCGGTCGTGATTGCGTACTCGCTGACGATGGCGGTGATGATCCCCGTGTCGGGCTGGCTCGCCGACACGTTCGGCACGCGGCGCGTGTTCTTCAGCGCGATCCTGGTGTTCTCGCTGGGCTCGCTGCTGTGCGCGAACGCGCATACGCTGACGCAGCTCGTCGCGTTCCGCGTCGTGCAGGGCGTCGGCGGCGCGATGCTGCTGCCGGTCGGGCGGCTCGCGGTGCTGCGCACGTTCCCTGCCGAACGCTACCTGCCCGCGCTGTCGTTCGTCGCGATTCCCGGCCTGATCGGCCCGCTGATCGGGCCGACGCTCGGCGGCTGGCTCGTGAAGATCGCGTCGTGGCACTGGATCTTCCTGATCAACGTGCCGGTCGGTGTCGCGGGCTGCATCGCGACCTTCTATTCGATGCCCGATTCGCGCAACCCGGCCGTCGGCCGCTTCGACCTGAAGGGCTATCTGCTGCTGACGATCGGCATGGTCGCGATCTCGCTGTCGCTCGACGGGCTCGCGGATCTCGGGATGCAGCACGCGGCCGTGCTCGTGCTGCTGATCCTGAGCCTCGCGTGCTTCGTCGCGTACGGGCTGTATGCGGTGCGCGCGCCGCAACCGATCTTCTCGCTCGAGCTGTTCCGGATCCACACGTTCAGCGTCGGGCTGCTCGGCAACCTGTTCGCGCGGATCGGCAGCGGCGCGATGCCGTACCTGATCCCGCTGCTGCTGCAGGTGAGCCTCGGCTACTCGGCGTTCGAGGCCGGGCTGATGATGCTGCCGGTGGCGGCGGCCGGGATGTTCTCGAAGCGGATCATCACGCGCCTGATCACGCAGCACGGCTACCGCAAGGTGCTGCTCGCGAACACGATCATGGTCGGCGTGATGATGGCGAGCTTCGCGCTGATGCGCGACACCGTGCCGGTGTGGGTGAAGGTCGTGCACCTCGCGCTGTTCGGCGGCTTCAACTCGATGCAGTTCACCGCGATGAACACGCTGACGCTGAAGGATCTCGGCACGGGCGGCGCGAGCAGCGGCAACAGCCTGTTCTCGCTCGTGCAGATGCTGTCGATGAGCCTCGGCGTCACGGTCGCGGGGGCGCTGCTCGCGACGTTCACGGGCATGCTGCGCACCGTGACGCCGAGCAACACGCTGCCGGCGTTCCATGCGACGTTCATCTGCGTCGGGATCATCACGGCCGCGTCCGCGTGGATCTTCGCGCAACTCGCGCCCGAGATCCGCAGCGCCGCGCGCAAGACCGACCCGTCCGAGCGCGCATGACGCGCGGCGCGCGCCGAACCGGGTCGGCGCGCACCATTTCGGTGCGGCGCGGCCCCGCGATGCGCCGGCGATGCCCGGCGGTTCGACCGCGACGCGCCGCCGCACGGGGTACGATGCCGTGCACGCTTCTTGCTCGCCTATTCTCTAGGTAAACTGGCAGTCTTCCTTCGGCCGACATCATGAGCATGATCGAAATCGATCCCCCCGGCTTTCAGCCGCCCCGCCCCGTCGCCGGCGACGACGGGAACCGGCGCACCGTGCTGTACGGCGGCTACACCGTGTTCAGCGTGTTCCAGCCCGTTTTCTCGGTGTCGCACCGCCGCGCGATCGGCTATCACGCGTCGCTGCGTGCGCACGACGAGGAAAGCCGCCAGGTGGCGTCGCACGAGGTGTTCACGCAGGCGGCGCGGCGCGGCGACCTGCTCGAGCTCGGCCGGCTCGCCGAATCGCTGCATCTCGGCAACTTCCACGCGTTCGACAGCCATGACGAATGGCTCTTCCTGAGCCTGCATCCGGCTGCGCTGATGGACACCGTCTACAGCGACGCGATGCTCGCGAACCTGAAGGCGCTCGGGCTGCCGCCGCATCGCGTGGTGCTCGAGGTGCCCGAGCAGGCGGGCGGCGAGACGCCGCGCTACGCGGCGATCGTCGACGGGCTGCGCAAGGCCGGCTTCCTGATCGCACTCGTCGGGTTCGGCGCGAAGCATTCGAACATCGACCGCGTGTGGCACCTGCATCCCGACATCGTCACGCTCGACCGCGGCATCCTCGCGCAGGCGAGCGAGCACTCTCATCTCGAACGCGTGCTGCCGGGGCTCGTGTCGCTGCTGCACGAATCCGGCCAGCTCGTGCTGATGGGCGGGCTCGCGACCGAGCGCGACGCGCTGATCGCGCTGGAGTGCGATGTCGATTTCGTGCAGGGCCAGTACTTCGCGGGGCCGAGCGTCGAACCGGTGCAGCCGCAAGCCGCCGCGGGCTGCATGGATACGCTGTCGGCCGCATTGCGGCTGCGCGTCGCGGAACGCGAGCGCACGCAGGCGGAACGGCTCGCCCCGTACGTCGCGGCGCTCGAGGAAGCGAGCCAGAAGCTCGTCGCGGGAGAATCGCTGATCGACGCGGCAGCCATCGTACTCGGGCTGCCCGAGACCGCGCGCTGCTTCCTGCTCGACGCATCGGGGCGCCAGATCGGCGACAACGTGCTCGCACGCGGCAGCGTATCGCAGCGTGCCAAGCGTTTCCGGCCGCTGCTGCATTCCGAAGGCGCGAGCTGGGAACGGCGCCCGTACTTCATCGACGCGATGCGCGCGCCGGGCCGCGTGCATCTGACGCCGCCCTACCTGTCGATCAACGAGGCGCACCTGTGCGTGACCGCGTCGATCGCCGCGCCGGTCGCGACCGGCATGCAGGTGCTCTGCGTCGACATCAACTGGGAAGCGGCACTCAACCGCGAATGAGCGAGGCGCCACCGCACCGCGTTCACGCGGTGGCGGCCCTGCGTACGATCAACCGGTGCACACGCTTGCCGGACGATGCGCTGACGACCTCGTGCTCGTCGATCACCTGCGTGCCCGCGCCGAGCGCCGCCCGCATCCGCGCCGAATCGAGCGGCGTGTAGAGGCGGCCGCGCTCGTCGCGCAACACGCCGTTTCCGGCCACCCGCCAGCTCATGTACAACGTACCGCCCGGCATCAGGAGCTCGGCCAGCCGCGTGGCGGCGGCCGCCGCGTCCGCCTGTTCGAGATGCATGACGACCGTTTCGCACAGCACGTTGCGAAACGCACCGGACGGCACGCCGGCCAGCGCCGGCAGTGTGGCCAGCTCGAAGGTGAGATCCGGATGGCGGCGCCGCGCCTCGTCGAGCAGCGCGGCGCTCGCGTCGTAGCCGCGCACGTCGAAGCCGCGCGACGCGAGCCAGGCCGTATCGCGCCCGGCTCCGCAGCCGACGTCCGCGGTCGGCCCCGGCGAGAAATGCTGCTCCAGCAGCGCGTACATGTCGTCGGGCGCAGCCTGGTCGAGCCAGTCCTGCGCGTATTGCGCGGCATGAGCGTCGTAGGCATCGAGAGTCGGGCGATCCACCATGGTGACGGCTCCGCATAGGCGTCGTATGACGCACCCCGCATCTTAGCCGTTGCACACCCGGTGCGGCAGCACGCGCACGCTCCGTGTGACGGGTTGCGCGGCCCCCTAAGCGGCCCGCACGTCGCCCGCGCGCGGCGCCTGCGCGATCAACTCGGCCCACAGCGCATCGCCGCGCCAGGCCGGGCGCGCCGTCGCGCGCTCCGCGTCATGCACGAGCGCGCAGAGTCGAGCATTGACGGGCGCCTGCGCGCCAAAGCGCGCGGCCAGCCGCACGACCTCGCCGTTGATCCACTCGACTTCCGTCGCCCGCCCCGCCGCGAGATCGTCGGACATCGACGAACGCGCGAGCGGGTCGATCGCAAGCATCCGGCCGCCGAGCACGCGGAACGCGGCATCGGGCAAGTCGAGCACGGCCGGGATCCACGCGGCCGGCAACGGTGTCAGCCGCGCGGGCCGGATCGCGGCCCGCGTCAGCCAGTGCAGCGCTTCGCGCTGCGCAAGCGCGACGCAGCGCCGGTACGCACGTTGCGCGAGTTCGTCGCGCAGCGGCAGGTTCGCGAGCGCATTGACCGCGTTGTTCAGGTTGAGCAGCAGCTTGGCCCACTGCACGGCCCGCATGTCGCGATGCAGCGCAAGCGGCAGCCCGGCGCGCGCGAATGCACCGGTGAACGGCTGCAGCGCGGCAGATGCGTCGGCCGCCAGCGCACCGGCCGAGCCCTGGTGAAACACACCGGGCTCGCGCTCGATCACGTTGAACGGCACCATGCCGGCCAGCACGGTGGCTTGCGGCAGCGCTTCGCGCAGCACGTCGTCGTTGTGCAGGCCGTTCTGGAAGCTGATCACGACCGTGCCGGGCCGCAGCACGCCGGCAAGCTGCGCCGCGGCCTCACGCGTCGCGGCCGATTTCACCGCGACGAGCACGAGCCGTGCGGCTGCCGCAGCCGCCGGATCGGTCGCGAACACGACATCGGCCGGGGCAAGCGCCGCACGATAGCCGCGCTGGTCGGTCAGCGTCAGCCCGTGCCGATGAATTGCGTCGCCGATCCGCGCTCGGCCGACGAGCGTCACATTCGCGCCGGCCACCGCGAGCCGTCCGCCGAGATAGCAGCCGACGGCGCCCGCGCCGAACACGCAGACCGGTGCGTCAGACATGCGAATGCGCGCCGCCGTGCACGGGACCGGCCCGCCGCTCGACTTCGCGGCGCACGTCGCCGCGCAGCCCCGCGAAGAATGCGACTTCGGCGACGACGAACAGCGGACCGACCATCAAGCCGACCAGATCATCGACGAATGCGGGCTTGCGCCCTTCGAACCAGTGCCCGACGAACTGCACGATCCAGCCGACGACGAACGCGCCGATGCCGATCGCGAGCCATTGCGCGGTCGGCAGCAACGCAAGCGCCTGCGCGGCCCACAGGCCGAGCGCGAACAGTGCGGTCATCACGATCCCGAACCGCAGGTCGAGACGCAGGTAGAACACCGCGAACGCGACGGCGAGCAGCAGCGCCGGCGACAGCGCGACGCCGGCCAGCATCCCGAGCGCCGGCCGCGACAGCAGCACCTCGGCCGCGAATACGATCATCGGGATCCCGACCAGGTGCGTCGCGATGTTGCGCGCGTCGCGATGGTAGGCCGCATACTGGGAAAGATGGTCTTCGAGCGTCTTCATCGCGTCTCCTGGTCGGTCGTTGAGCGCTATGATGCGCGTCACGCCCAAGAACCTCTGTCAGCTACCCGACATCGCGTGCCCATGCCCTCTTCGCTCGCCCCGTACCTGCCGCAGATCGAAGCGAACCCGTGGTTCGCCACGCTGCCGCCCGCGTTGCGCGCGGACCTGCTCGCCCGCGCGGCGCTGCGCCGGCTGCCGGCCGGCCACGCGCTGTTCCGGCGCGGCGACCCGCCGTGCGGGCTGTACGCCGTACTGGCCGGTTCACTCACGATAGGTGCGGTCGACCCGCAGGGCAAGGAAGCGCTGCTGACGGTGGCCGAGCCCGTCACCTGGTTCGGCGAAATCGCGCTGTTTGACAGCCAGCCGCGCACGCACGACGCAATCGCACTCGACGACGCGCTGCTGCTGCACGTCCCGCAGGCCGCGTTGCTCGCGATCCTCGACGCGACGCCGCAATACTGGCGGCAATTCGCGCTGCTGATGGCGCAGAAGCTGCGCCTGAGCTTCCTGACCGTCGAATCGATGAGCGTGATGCCGGCCGCGCAGCGGCTCGCCGCCCGCCTGCTGATGATCGCCGACGGCTATGGCGGGATCAGTGCCGGCCGCACCCGCATCCGGCTGTCGCAGGAAAAACTCGCGGCGATGCTGTCGCTGACGCGGCAGACCACCAACCAGTTGCTGAAGGCGCTGCAGGCCGACGGCGTCGTGCGGCTGCACGTCGGCGAAATCGAGCTCGTCGACGTGGACGCGCTGAGGCGCACGAGCGGGTTGCCCGACAGCCCGCGCTGAATCCCTGCGCCACCGTTGCGCGGCCTCCCCGCCTTTACCGCGTTGCGCTATCGTGGCGGCTCGTCCGTTCATCCACCCGCGCCGCCTTGAGCACGTCGACCGCCTCCGCTCCCTCCCGCCATCCCTGGCCGGTGTTCGTCGCATTTCTGCGGCTCGGCCTCACATCGTTTGGCGGCCCGGTCGCACATCTTGGCTACTTCCGCACCGAGTTCGTCACGCAGCGCGGCTGGCTCACCGAGCGCACGTACGCGGATCTCGTCGGGCTGTGCCAGTTCTTGCCGGGGCCCGCGAGCAGCCAGGTCGGGATGGCCATCGGCCTCGCGCGCGCCGGCTACGCGGGCATGTTCGCCGCGTGGCTCGGCTTCACGCTGCCGTCGGCGCTGCTGATGATGCTGTTCGCGCTCGGCGTGCATGCAACCGGCGCGCCGATCGAGGCCGGCGCGCTGCACGGGCTGCGCATCGTGTCGGTCGCCGTGATCGCGCAAGCCGTGTGGGGCATGGCGCGTACGCTGTGCCCGGATGCGCGCTGCGTCACGCTGATGGCCGCGGCCGCCTGCGTCGCGCTGCTCGCGCCGGCCGCGTGGACGCAGGTTGCGGTGATTGTCGCGGCCGGGCTGGCCGGCCTCGTGCTGCTGCCGCAACCGGCACGCGGCGCCCACGATCCGTTGCCGCTGCACGTGTCGCCCCGTGCGGGCGTGCTGTGGCTAGCGCTGTTCGCGGCACTGCTCGTCGTGCTGCCGTTCGCAGCCCGCGGGCTGCGCTCCGATGCGCTCGCCGTGGTCGACGCGTTCTTCCGTACAGGTGCGCTCGTGTTCGGCGGCGGGCACGTGGTGCTGCCGCTGCTGCAGGCGGCCGTCGTCGCGCCCGGCTGGGTCGGCGATGCGGCGTTCCTGGCCGGATATGGCGTCGCGCAGGCCGTGCCGGGGCCGCTGTTCACGTTCTCGGCGTTCCTCGGCGCGTCGCTGCGCAACGCGCCGAACGGCTGGCTCGGCGGCACGATCGCGCTGGTGTCGATTTTCGCGCCGTCGTTCCTGCTGGTGGCCGGCACCGCGCCGTTCTGGGAACGGCTGCGCCGCAGCACGCGGATGCAGGCCGCGCTCGCGGGCGTGAACGCGGCCGTCGTCGGCCTGCTGCTCGCCGCGCTCTATCACCCCGTCTGGACCGACACGATCGTGGCGCCGCGCGATCTGGCCGCCGCGCTCGTCGCATTCGTCGCGCTGGTGTTCTGGCGCGTGCCGCCATGGGCCGTCGTGATCGCGAGCGCGGCGCTCGGCTGGGGGCTCGGCATCCTGGCCTGACCCGGCAAACGCGGCAGGTTCCAACGCGACAGAAAACAAAAAAGCCCTCGAAACGAGGGCTTTTTTTGATGGGTGCCGCGCGCCGTAGCAGCGCGCAGGCGCCGGACTTTACGCGAAGTTCTTTGCTGCGAAGTCCCAGTTCACGATGTTCCAGAACGCTTCGACGAACTTCGGACGTGCGTTGCGGTAGTCGATGTAGTACGCGTGTTCCCACACGTCGATCGTCAGCAGTGCCTTGTCGGCGGTCGTCAGCGGCGTTGCTGCGTTGCTCGTCGACACGATGTCGAGCGAACCGTCAGCCTTCTTCACGAGCCATGCCCAGCCCGAACCGAACGTGCCGACTGCGGCCTTCGTGAACGCTTCCTTGAAGGCGTCGTACGAACCCCACTTCGCGTTGATCGCGTCGCCCAGCGCGCCCGTCGGTGCGCCGCCGCCGTTCGGCGACAGGCTGTTCCAGAAGAACGTGTGGTTCCAGATTTGCGCGGCGTTGTTGAAGATGCCGCCCGATGACTTCTTCACGATCTCTTCCAGCGACAGGTTTTCGAATTCCGTGCCCGGGATCAGATTGTTCAGGTTCGTCACATAAGCCTGATGATGCTTGCCGTAGTGGTACTGGATCGTCTCGAGCGAGATGGTCGGCGCGAGTGCGTCTTCAGCGTACGGGAGCGGCGGGAGCGTATGAGCCATGGCGATTCCTTCGTTGAGTATGTAGGGAGGCTGTGTTGGATGCTGCCGAGCGTCCGATTGTAGGCGAGGACGAATAACCCCGCAAACTCACGGGCCATTTATCCGCGGTATGCGGAAAAGCGATGTTGGCGCATCGTCCGGCGGGACGAGCCGGCGATGCGCAGCATCCGTTCCAGCGCGGTTTACCCGTCGCGCGACCTTCGCTGCGCGCGCACCGGTTACGTCAGATCGTATCGGTCAGCCGCGGCTGCACATCGGCCAGCGACACGTCGGCCGAGCCTTCCGCGAGGTGCACGGTCAGGCGGCGCTGCGGCTTCAGCGCGTTCGGCGTGCGCACCGCGCGGCCCGTCTGTGCATCGATCAGCGCCGCATAGCCGCGCTCGAGCGTGCGCTGCGGGCTCAGCACCTCGAGCCTTGCCGCACAGGCTGACACGCGAGCCGTGTCGCGTTCGTGACGGCGCTGCAAGGCCAGCGCAAGACGCTGCGACAGCCCCGCGAGCACCTGGCGCGCCTGCGACGGATCGGGCCGTGCGCGCTGCCAGCGCAGTTGCGCGAGCGCGAAACGCGCGCGCGCGTCGCGCACCGGCCGCGACGCCGCCGACGCAAGCCGCACCGCGAGCTGCTCGACGTGCGTGCGCTGCCGCTGCAGCCGCTCGGCCGGGCTCACCAGCCGGCGCGCGAGCCAGTCGAGCTGCTGCGCGCGCTGTTCGAGCCGGCGTTCCATGCCGCGCGCGAGCGCTCGCTGGCGCTCGCCGACCTCGCGCAGCAGCAGCGCGCGCTGCGGGCTCGCGAGCTCGGCCGCGCCGGTCGGCGTCGGCGCACGCACGTCGGCCGCGAAGTCCGCGATCGTGAAATCGGTTTCGTGCCCGACGCCGCTGACGACCGGCAGCTCGCTCGCCGCGATCGCGCGCGCCAGCGCCTCGTCGTTGAACGACCACAGATCCTCGATCGAACCGCCGCCGCGACAGACCAGCAGCACGTCGACCTCGCGGCGCGCATTCGCGGCCTCGACGGCCGCGACAAGCTTTTCGGCGGAACCGGCACCCTGCACGGGCGCCGGATAGACGATCACCGGAATGTGCGGCGCGCGGCGGGCGAGCGTGGTCAGCACGTCGCGCAGCGCGGCCGCCTGCAGCGACGTGACGATGCCGATCGCGCGCGGGTGGGCCGGCAGCGGCCGCTTGCGCTCGGGCGCGAACAGTCCCTCGCTCTCGAGCTGCGCCTTCAGCCGCAGGAACGCCTCGTACAGGCGCCCCTGGCCCGTGCGCCGCACGGCCTCGACGTTGAGCTGCACTTCGCCGCGCGGCTCATACATCGTGACGACCGCGCGCACTTCGATCCGGTCGCCTTCGCGCGGCGTGAACTCCGCATATTGCGCGCGGCCGCGGAACATCACGCAGCGCATCTGCGCCTGCTGGTCCTTGATCGAGAAATACCAGTGGCCGCTCGCGGCGCGCGTGAAATTCGACACTTCGCCCGAAATCCACAGCAGCGGAAACGAGCGCTCGAGCATCGTCGAAATCGCGCGATTGAGCGCTGAAACGGGAATCACTTCGTCGCCGCCGCGGGTCGCGCCCGGTGCGGCAAATGGGGTGTCGGAAGGCATGGACGCTCGGATGAATGCTGGCGGCGACACGATAGTCCGACACGCGCGCGACGTCCAGCGGCGGACGCATGCGCGGTGACATTCGGAAGGTGTCCACACTTTGGCAATCATCGGTCTAAAACGCAGGAAAACCGCTGAAAAATACAGACAATTCCCCGTAACACATTGATTTTTATATATTTTTAAACCTTTCTGAATGATTCTCATCCGATTCGAGGCCCACCCGGCGGGCGTTTGACACCATCGAGCGGGGAGTTTTTCACAGAGTTATCCACAAGCCGCCGCGATCCGGCCCCGTAGGCTGCGGCGGCCGGTCGCGCTTGCCGCGCCCGCCTGCGGCGCGCTAGAGTGCCGCCTTCCGCAGACCCCGCGGCATGCGCCGCCCAACGGAGAATCCGCCTTGACGAATCCGTCCCACGCCGCGGCGCACGACCTGCCGCGCCCGGCCCGATGAGCGCGCCCGACGGCCCGCTCGCCCGGCTCGAAGCGCGCCTGACGCGCGAATGGCAGCGCCGCGGCGCGCTCGCGTGGGCGCTCACGCCGTTCGCGTGCGTGTTCGGCCTGTGCGCGGCGCTGCGGCGCACCGCCTACGCACAGGGCTGGAAGAAACCAGTCGACGTCGGCGTGCCCGTCGTCGTGGTCGGCAACGTGACCGTCGGCGGCACCGGCAAGACGCCGACCGTGATCGCCCTCGTCGACGCGCTGCGGGCGGCCGGCTTCACGCCCGGCATCGTGTCGCGCGGCTACGGCGCGAACGTGAAGGCGCCGACCGCCGTCACGGCCGCGTCGCGCGCCAGCGCGGGCGGCGACGAACCGCTCCTGATCGCACGCCGCACCGGCGCGCCCGTCTGGGTCTGTCCCGATCGCGTCGCGGCCGCGCAGGCGCTGCGCGCCGCGCATCCGGACGTCGACGTGATCGTCAGCGACGACGGCCTGCAGCACTACCGCCTCGCGCGCACGGTCGAGCTCGTCGTGTTCGACCACCGGCTCGGCGGCAACGGCTTCCTGCTGCCGGCCGGGCCGTTGCGCGAGCCGCTGTCGCGGCACCGCGACGCCACGCTCGTCAACGATCCGTACAGCGGCGCGCTGCCGCCGTGGCCCGACACCTATTCACTGGCGCTCACGCCGGGCGCCGCGTGGCACCTCGACCAGCCCGGGCTGCGCCGCCCGCTGTCGCAATTCGCGAACGAGCGCGTGCTCGCCGCGGCCGGTATCGGCGCGCCGGAACGCTTCTTCGCGACGCTGCGCGCGGCCGGTCTCGCACCCGCGACGCGCGCGCTGCCCGACCACTACGCGTTCGCCGACAATCCGTTCGTCGACGACGCCGTCGATGCGATCCTGATCACCGAGAAGGATGCAGTAAAATTGGGCGCTTCCTGGCGCGACGCTCGACTGTGGGTTGTCCCCGTCGAAGCCGCGCTCGACCCTCGCCTCATTGCCCTCGTTGTGGAGAAACTCCGTGGACGCTCGCCTGCTTGAAATCCTTGTGTGCCCTATCTGCAAAGGCCCGCTCCACTATGACCGTGCCGCGCAGGAGCTGATCTGCAACGCGGACAAGCTCGCCTACCCGATCCGCGACGGCATCCCCGTGATGCTGGTCGACGAAGCGCGCCAGACCGTCGAAGGCACGCCGGTCGACCCGGCCGGCCGCTAAGCCGCCCGACCCGGCCCGAGCCGCGGCACGTCCGCGGCCAGGCGCCGAACCCCGCCGGGCGACCCGCGCCAGACGCGCCGCCCGCTCCGCTCTTCTCACCGCCCTCCCCGATGACTCACCCGCAACCCTTCATCGCCGTCATTCCCGCCCGGCTCGCGTCGACGCGGCTCCCGAACAAGCCGCTCGCCGATCTCGGCGGCAAGCCGATGGTCGTGCGCGTCGCCGAGCGTGCGCGTGAAGCGGGCGCGCAGCAGGTGCTCGTCGCGTCCGACGCGCAGAGCGTGCTCGATGCGGCGCGCGATCACGGCTTCGAAGCGGTGCTGACGCGCGCCGACCATCCGTCCGGCACCGACCGGCTCGCGGAAGTCGCGGCGACGTTCGGGTGGAGCGACGACACCGTCGTCGTCAACGTGCAGGGCGACGAGCCGCTGATCGACCCCGTGCTGGTGCGCGACGTAGCGTCGCACCTCGCCGCTCATCCGGCCTGCGCGATTGCAACGGCCGCCCACCCGATCCACGACGCGGCCGACGTGTTCAACCCGAACGTCGTGAAGGTCGCGCTCGACGCGCAGAGCGTCGCGCTGTACTTCTCGCGCGCGCCGATTCCGTGGAGCCGGGACGCGTACCAGCCGCACTGGCCCGACGTCGCGGCCATGCCTGCGCCCGCTTTCCCGGTCTACCGGCACATCGGCCTCTATGCGTATCGCGCACGTTTCCTGCGCACGTATCCGACGCTCGCGCAGGCGCCGATCGAGCAGGCCGAGCAGCTCGAACAGCTGCGCGCGCTGTGGCACGGCGAGCGTATCGCAGTGCTGATCACCGAGTCCGCGCCCGAAGCCGGGATCGACACGCCGGCCGATCTCGCACGCGTGCAGGCCCTTTTTCAGCCGGGTTCAAAATAACCCGTGGCATAATCAGGCGATTGTGCGAGCCGTCCGCGACCAGCGCGTCCTCGCTTGACCCCGCCCGCGGCCCTGCCGGCAGCCGCGCGTCGCTCAACCCGACGCGCCGCATCAGACCGGTCCGCCGCGCGCCAGGCAAGCCCCGCGCACGCCGTCGCCGGCGCTTTTTGCGTCTCGCCACACGAATCTACATACTGGAGATATCACCATGCGTTTGATCCTGTTGGGCGCGCCCGGCGCGGGAAAGGGCACCCAGGCAAACTTCATCAAGGAAAAATTCGGCATCCCGCAAATCTCGACGGGCGACATGCTGCGCGCGGCCGTGAAGGCCGGCACGCCGCTCGGCGTCGAGGCAAAGGGCTACATGGACTCCGGCAAGCTGGTGCCGGACGCACTGATCATCGGCCTCGTCAAGGAGCGCCTGAAGGAATCCGACTGCGCGAACGGTTATCTGTTCGACGGTTTCCCGCGCACGATCGCGCAGGCTGACGCAATGAAGGAAGCCGGCGTCGCGATCGACTACGTGCTCGAGATCGATGTTCCGTTCTCGGAAATCATCGAGCGCATGAGCGGGCGCCGCACGCACCCGGCATCGGGCCGCACGTACCACGTCAAGTTCAACCCGCCGAAGGTCGAAGGCCACGACGACGTGACGGGCGAGCCGCTGGTCCAGCGCGACGACGACAAGGAAGAAACCGTCAAGAAGCGTCTCGAAGTGTACGAAGCGCAAACCAAGCCGCTGATCACGTACTACGGCGACTGGGCGCAGCGCGGCGAGGAAAACGGCCTGAAGGCCCCGCAGTATCGGAAGATCTCGGGCCTCGGCAGCGTCGATGAAATCCGCGAGCGCGCGTTTGGCGCACTGAAGTAAGCAGCGCGTCGCGCACCCGCAAGCCGCCCTTTCCGGGCGGCTTTTTTTTGCCCGGGCGGAATTCGCACGACCGTTCCGGTCTCGCCGCCGCGCGAGGACGCCCCGTACAATCGGTCGGGTGCGGGCGCCCCTGTTACCGGGGCGCGGGCATTTCAACCGATCGCCCGGCATCGAACCAGGCGCCGGCACGCCAAGGGCAGTCGACCGCCTTGGCATGGGACCGCCCTAAGCGCTGAAGCGCCAAGGGCAGTCGACCGCCTTGGCATGGGACCGCCCTAAGCGCTGAAGCGCCAAGGGCGGTCGACAAAGGAGACAGTCATGGACATTCGCGGCAACGTGTTTCTGATCACGGGCGGCGCATCGGGCCTCGGCGCCGGCACGGCGCGGATGCTCGCGCAGGCAGGCGGCACCGTCGTGCTCGCCGACCTGAACGACGCGGCGGGCACGGCGCTCGCGACCGAGCTGGGCGGCATCTTCGTGCACTGCGACGTGTCGAGCGAGGCCGACGCGCAGGCAGCCGTCAGCGCGGCGACGCGCGCCGGCACGCTGCGCGGCCTCGTGAACTGCGCGGGCATCGCGCCCGCCGCCAAGACCGTCGGCAAGGACGGCGCGCATCCGCTCGACGTGTTCGCGAAGACGATCAACGTGAACCTCGTCGGCACGTTCAACATGATCCGGCTCGCGGCCGCCGCGATGGCCGCCACCGAGCCGACCGCGGACGGCGAGCGCGGCGTGATCGTCAGCACCGCGTCGGTTGCCGCATTCGACGGACAGATCGGCCAGGCCGCGTACGCGGCGTCGAAAGCCGGCGTCGCGGGCATGACGCTGCCGATCGCACGCGACCTGTCGCGCAACGGCATCCGCGTGATGACGATCGCACCCGGCCTGTTCGAGACGCCGATGCTGCTCGGCATGCCACAGGACGTGCAGGACGCGCTCGGCGCGATGGTGCCGTTCCCGCCGCGGCTCGGCAAACCGGCCGAGTACGCGCTGCTGGTGCGCCAGATCGTCGAGAATCCGATGCTCAACGGCGAGGTGATCCGCCTCGACGGCGCGATCCGGATGCAGCCGAAATAAGCACGAAAAAAACGCCCGCAATGCGGGCGTTTTTTCATTCAGGGTTCCGTCAGCGCGCGGCGGCTCAGTCCTCGCCGTCGCGCTGCATCCGCTGCCGCAATTCGGTCACCTGCGACTCGACGACGGTGGCGTCGTCCGCGTCCGGCCGCTCGCCGAGATACTGCTCGAGATCCTCGAGCGCGGGGCGCAGGTAATCGAGCCGCGCGTACGCGAAACCGCGGTCGCGGACTTCGTCGAGGTGCTCGGGCAGCAGGATCACGAGCCGCTGCTGTACCGCGAGCAGCCGCTGCCAGCGTTCCGTCTGAAGATAGATCGTCTTCAGGTTGCGCAGCATCCGCGCGATGATCTCGCGGCTCGTCGCCGGCTGCAGCAGCGCGCGCAACGCGCTGTCGACCGCGCCGGCCGCACGCGCGACGTACGGCTCGAGCATCTCGACCATCTCGGCTTCGGACAGCGAATGGCCGTTGGCCGGATCGATGATCAGGTCGCCGTCCGGCAGCGTGACGCGCAGCAGGAAATGGCCGGGGAACGACACGCCGCGCGCCGGCACGCCGACCTGCTCGGCGAGTTCCAGGTACAGCACCGACAGCGAGATCGGGATCCCGCGCCGCCGCTTCAGCACGGCGTTCAGGTGGCTGTTATCGGGGTCGTAGTAATCGTTGTGATTGCACGCGAAGCCGAGCTCGCGAAAGAAGAAGTCGTTCAGTGCGGCGACGCGGCCCTTCAGGTCCGCATCGTCCGTGAGCCGCCGGCGCAGCCGCGCGGCCAGCATGTCGAGTTCGGCCAGCGTGCCCTGCAGGTCGAGGTCGGGATACGCGTCCTGCGCCAGCGACAGCGCCGCTTCCGTGACGGGCAGGCTGTCGTCGTCTGCCACGAGCGTGCTGAAGTAGTCGAGGACGCGGGTCATTGCGGTCGTCACTTGGCGCGCCTTCTGAAATAAGCGTATTTGAAGCCCATCACCCACAACATACCGAAATATAGTGCAGCGAACACCACGAGGCACGCAGCCATCAGCGCAATGCGATCGAGCGGCTGCGCACGCATCCCGGTCCAGTCGAAGCTGATCGACAGCCAGTGCATCAGGCCCGCGAGCACGAGCGTCGCGCCGATCAGCTGCACGAAGAAGCGCAGCCAGCCCGGCGACGGCTGGTAGATGCCGCGCTTGCGCAACCCGATGAACAGCAGCAGCGAGTTCAGGCACGCGCCGACGCCGATGCTCAGCGTCAGGCCCGCATGGCCGATCAGCGGCACGAACACGTAGTTCGAGATCTGCGTGACGATCAGCACGCCGATCGCGATCTTCACGGGCGTCTTGATGTCCTGCTTCGCATAGAAGCCCGGCGCGAGAATCTTGATCAGGATGATGCCGACCAGGCCGATCCCGTAGGTCGCGAGCGCGCGCGCGACCATCGTGACGGTATGCGCGTCGAACTTGCCGTAATTGAAGAGAGTCGCGGTGAGCGGCGTCGCGAAGAAGAACAGCGCGAGCGCGCTCGGTGCCGCAAGCAGGAACGTGACGCGCAGCCCCCAGTCGAGCAGCGCCGAATACTCATGTGAATCGGCATCGACGTGCGCCTTCGACAGGCTCGGCAGCAGGATCGTGCCGAGCGCGACGCCGAGCAGCGCCGTCGGAAATTCCATCAGGCGGTCGGCGTAGTTGATCCACGACACGGCACCCTGCCCGAGCCGCGACGCGATGTTGGTGTTGATGATCAGCGACAGTTGCGCGACCGACACCGCGAACGTCGCGGGCACCATCTTCGCGAGCACGCGCTTCACGCCGGGGTGGCGCAGCGCGCGCAGCGGGTTGAGGCCGATCAGCGGCACCATGTCGATCTTCTTCAGGCCCGGCAGCTGCACGAGGAACTGCAGCACGCCGCCGACGATGACCGCCCACGCGAGCGCGAACACCGGCACCTTCAGGTGCGGCGCGACGAACACGGCAGCGGCGATGAACGCGACGTTGAGCAGCACCGGCGCGAACGCGGGCAGCGAGAAGCTCTTGTACGTGTTCAGCACGCCGGACGCGAGCGTCGTCAGCGAGATGAACACGATGTACGGGAACATGATCCGCGTCATCGTGACCGCGAGCGGGAACGCCTGCCCGTCGGTGTGCAGGCCGGACGCGACCGCGAACACGACCCACGACGCGCCGACGATCCCGAAGACCGACAGCACGGCAAGCGCCCACGCGAGCACGGTGGACATCGCGTCGACGAGCGCCTTCGTCGCGTCGTGCCCCTGCTGGTTCTTGAACTCGGCGAGGATCGGCACGAACGCCTGCGAGAACGCGCCTTCGGCAGACAGGCGGCGCAGCAGGTTCGGGATGCGGAAGGCGACGTAGAACGCGTCAGTGTATTGACTGGCGCCGAACGCACGGGCGATCAGCGTCTCGCGGGCCAGTCCGGTCACGCGCGACAGCAGCGTGAAGCCGCTGACCGTCAGCAGGGCTCGGAATAGATTCATGGGGCGCTTATTATACGGACGTTGCGTGGCCGAGCCAGCGGCCAATGCCGAAAAGCGCACACGCCTTCGGCGCCCAGTTCGGCGGATGTCACGTTGAACTTGCCACTCGCTTGATTTTGTTGCTATAATCGCCGGTTTCTGGGCTCGTACATGCACGGCAACTGCCGTTTTCATGTCCCGGCCTCGGTTAAAATCACCGTTTTTTTATGCGCCCCTGGGCAATCGTTCTCAGGGGACGGATCGAAAAGCAGCGCTTGGCCGTCAGGCTCCAAGCTCTGGAAACAGGACAGGATAAGGAACCGTCATGGCTAACTCCGCACAAGCACGCAAGCGCGCCCGCCAGGCCGCGAAGGCAAACTCGCACAACTCGGCGCTGCGCTCGAAATTCCGTACCGCGATCAAGGCTGTTCGCAAGGCTGTCGACGCCGGCGACCAGGCAAAGGCTGCAGAGCTGTTCAAGTCTGCCGTCAAGACGATCGACACGATCGCCGACAAGAAGATCGTTCACAAGAACAAGGCCGCTCGCAGCAAGAGCCGCCTGGCCGCAGCCGTCAAGGGTCTGCAGGCAGCAGCGTAAATCCGGTGCGCCCGCTCGCGCGGGCGTTCCTGTTTCCTGCGATCGCAAAAAAGCCCGCCTAGGCGGGCTTTTTTGTTGCCTGTCGCCGGCGCATCAAGCGGGCCGACGACATTTGCCAGGGCGGGCGCGGTAAGCGCCCTCGCCCGTGCCGGCATCACTTCTTCGCGTCGTAGTCCGGCAGTTCGCACGCCTCGGTGACGACGAGGTTGTTGTCCTTCGCGAAATTCAGCACGAAATCGAACGCCATCGGCTCGACGTCGCGCAGCCGGGAATCGAGGATCACGCATTTCAGGTCGCCGAGCATCGTCGGACGCACGTAGAGCGAATACTGGAGACGCGCGTTCCGCCCGCTCGCCCCCGGCCCGAAGCAGGCCATCACACCGGCCAGACGTTCCGACCAGTCGCTCGGGCGAAACTTTTTCCCGTCTTTCGTGATGCCCTGGATGAAGAATTCGGTCGGAGGGGTTTCAGCCATGTGGTTACCCAAGTGACGGCCCGGCGATGTCCAGGCAACGGCGCCTGGATACGCGAACACAAAGCTGAAACGGACGGCGGCACAAGCATTCCGGTATCCCGAAAACGGGACGTCGACGCGCGCCGCCGGTAGACTGCACCGGATTTGTGCAGCGCACGGCTTGTGTCCGGCAGAGCGCGAGGAGGCTTGCCTGCCGGGCTGGAGAAAACTTTCGAATTATACCGCAGCGCGCCATCGCGCGCCGTCCCGACAGCCCTCCTCCTGCACCGCCTGCCGCATTCGGCGATCGTGCCCCGCTTCTCTCCGCGGCTCGTCAAAGCACAGAAAATCCTTTATGCTGCTTTGAGTTATCCACACCCGACGGTGGCGCCGTCCGGCCTTGCTGCCGGGTGAAACCCGCCGTATCTCGCTTCATGACCGCCAAAACCATTCGTCACTACCTGCAGTTCAAGGATTTCTCGCTGGAAGACTACGAGTACGTGCTCGAACGCACGGGTATCCTGAAGCGCAAGTTCAAGAACTACGAGACCTATCACCCGCTGCACGACCGCACGCTCGCGATGATCTTCGAGAAGAGCTCGACGCGCACGCGCCTGTCGTTCGAGGCCGGGATCTTCCAGCTCGGCGGCCACGCCGTCTTCATGAGCACGCGCGACACGCAGCTCGGCCGCGGCGAACCGGTAGAGGATTCCGCGCAAGTCATCTCGCGGATGGTCGACATCATCATGATCCGCACGTTCGAGCAGGAGGTCATCAAGCGCTTCGCGGACAATTCCCGCGTGCCGGTGATCAACGGCCTGACGAACGAGTACCACCCGTGCCAGGTGCTCGCCGACATCTTCACGTACTACGAGCACCGCGGCCCGATCGCCGGCAAGACCGTCGCGTGGGTCGGCGATGCGAACAACATGCTCTACACGTGGATCGAAGCCGCGCAAATCCTCGGCTTCAAGCTGCGCCTGTCCACGCCGCCCGGCTACGCACTCGACATGAAGCTCGTGTCGCCCGACAGCGCGCCGTTCTACGAGGTGTTCGACGATCCGAACGAAGCTTGCAAGGGCGCCGATCTCGTCACTACCGACGTGTGGACGAGCATGGGCTTCGAGGCCGAGAACGAAGCCCGCATGCAGGCGTTCGCCGACTGGTGCGTCGACGAGGAAATGATGGGCCACGCGAACCCGGACGCCCTCTTCATGCACTGCCTGCCCGCGCACCGCGGTGAGGAAGTGACGGCCGGCGTGATCGACGGCCCGCAGAGCGTCGTGTGGGACGAAGCGGAAAACCGCCTGCACGTGCAGAAGGCACTGATGGAGTTCCTGCTGCTCGGCCGCCTCAAGCACTGACGCGCCGGCATCCGGCAACCCGTGAAAAAAAGCGCCGATCGATGATCGGCGCTTTTTGTTTGGTCGCGAGAAACGCGGCGCGGCGCCCGCGTTACAGGCAGACCGGTTCGGGCTCGAGCTCGACGCCGAATTGCGTGTGCACGTCGGCCTGGATCGCCCGCGCCAGCGCGAGCACGTCGGCGCCCGTCGCGCCGCCGCGATTGACGAGCACGAGCGCTTGGCGGTCGTGCACGGCCGCCGCGCCCAGCGCGCGCCCCTTCCAGCCGCAGCGGTCGATCAGCCAGCCGGCCGCGAGCTTGACCTGCCCGTCCGGCTGCGGATACGACACGACCTCGGGCGCGCGGGCGCGCACCACCTCGAACTGCGCGGCATCGATCACCGGATTCTTGAAGAAACTGCCCGCGTTGCCGAGAACCAGCGGATCGGGCAGCTTCGCGCGGCGGATCGCGACGACCGCGTCGAACACGTCGCGCGCGGTCGCCGCATCGGGTGCGATACCACGGGCGTCGAGTTCGCGCGTGACGTCCGCGTAGCCGAGCCGCGGCGCCCATTGCTTCGGCAGCCGGAACGTCACCGACACGATCGCGAACCGGCCGCGCCCTTCCCGCTTGAAGAAGCTGTCGCGGTAGCCGAACCCGCAGCGCGCGGCGTCGAAGCGCTCGCTGCGCCCCGTCGCCAGCTCGACCGCAACCAGCGAGTCGAAATACGCCTTCATCTCGAGGCCGTATGCGCCGATGTTCTGGATCGGCGCGGCGCCGACCGTGCCCGGGATCAGCGCGAGGTTCTCGAGGCCCGGCATCCCGTGCTCGAGCGTCCATGCGACGAATGCGTGCCAGTTCTCGCCGCCGCCGGCCTCGACGTACCACGCATCGTCGTCCTCGCGCACGACGCGGCGGCCCGCGATCTCGTCGAGCAGCACGACGCCGTCGAAATCGCGCGTGAACACCACGTTGCTGCCGCCGCCGAGCACGAGCTGCGGCAGGTTCGCAACGCGCGGGTCGCGATGGAGCGCCTCGAACTGCGACGCATGCGTGATGCGCGCGGCAAAGCGCGCGGTCGCGGCGATGCCGAACGTGTTGTGCGCAGCGAGCGGATGGTCGGGAAGCAGCGACAGGGCGGAATCGTCAGGAGGCATCGGCATTCGCGGTCACGTCCGCCCGGGCGGCGCATGGCCGGCCTTGGGCAAACGGAGGGGCATCGGTAAAATGGCAAACAGTCCGCAATTATAGCGAGTACCCGCGCGCGAGCCGGGTGCCCGCATCTCAAGGGAGGAATGCCATGCCATCGTTCGACGTCGTTTCCGAAGCGAACATGATCGAAGTGAAGAACGCCATCGAGCAGTCGAACAAGGAAATTTCGACGCGCTTCGACTTCAAGGGCTCCGACGCGCGCGTCGAGCAGAAAGAACGCGAGCTGACGCTGTTCGCCGACGACGATTTCAAGCTCGGCCAGGTCAAGGACGTACTGATCAGCAAGCTGGCCAAGCGCAACGTCGACGTGCGCTTCCTCGACTACGGCAAGGTCGAGAAGATCGGCGGCGACAAGGTCAAGCAGATCGTCACCGTGAAGAAAGGCGTGACCGGCGATCTCGCGAAGAAGATCGTGCGCCTCGTGAAGGACAGCAAGATCAAGGTGCAGGCGAGCATCCAGGGCGACGCGGTGCGCGTGAACGGCACGAAGCGCGACGACCTGCAGAGCGTGATCGCGATGCTGCGCAAGGACGTGACCGACACGCCGCTCGACTTCAACAACTTCCGCGACTGATCGCCAGGCGATCCGTCACGTCATCCTGCCGGGCCCCGCATCAGCGGCGCGCCCGGCATGCGGCAAGCGCCGCACTTCCTCAGGCTTTCCCGCCGTCCTGCGCGCCGCCGTCCGCGGCCGCCTTCTTCTTGTCGCCGATCCGGCTCTCCTGCCCCGCCAGCAGCTTCGAAATGTTGCCGCGGTGACGCCACACGAGCAGCACGCTCATCGCGAGCACCGCCCACGCGACCGGATTGTGGCTCGTGCCGAACAGAAACACGTCGAACACCGGCGCGAACACGGCCGCCGCCAGCGCCGCGAGCGACGAATAGCGGAAGAAAAATGCGACGATCAGCCAGGTCAGCGCGGTCGCGAGCCCGAGCACCGGGTGCACGGCGAGCAGCACGCCGGCCGCGGTCGCGACGCCCTTGCCGCCCTGGAAGCGGAAGAACACCGGATACAGGTGGCCAAGGAACACGGCGATCGCGACCCATGCGACCGCGACGTCGGGCAGCCCGAAGTGCCGGGCGAGCCAGACGGCGAGCCAGCCCTTGAACGCATCGCCGACGAGCGTCAGGATCGCGGCCTTCTTGTTGCCGCTGCGCAGCACGTTGGTCGCGCCGGGATTCTTCGACCCGTACGAACGCGGGTCGGCCAGGCCCATCGCGCCACTGACGACGACGGCGAACGACACCGAACCGATCAGGTAGGCAACGAGGGCGGCGAGCAGGATCTGCATGCGGAGGACTCTTCTTTCAACGTATCGGTAAAGGGACGGCTGCGCGGGGCAAGCCGAAACGGCGCCCATTCTACCGAACGCGCGCGGCCTGCCACGAAGGTGAAACCCTCAGTCAACACTGGCGCACTGTACAGGCTGCGCGCCGAGCAGCGACGTGAGCACGGCCGGCGCGAGGCTGACGAGGTAGCCGCGACGGCCGCCGTTCAGGTAGATCGTCGGCAATTCGAGGATCGTCGCCTCGACGTAGACGGGCATCGTCTTGCGCGTGCCGAACGGCGACGTGCCGCCGACGAGATAGCCGGAATGGCGGTTCGCGACCTCGGGCTTGCACGGCTCGACGCGCTTCGCGCCGATCTGCCGCGCGAGGTTCTTCGTCGATACGGTGCGGTCGCCGTGCATCAGCACGATCAGCGGCTTCGCGTGTTCATCTTCCATCACGAGCGTCTTCACGACGCTGTGCTCGTCGACGCCGAGCTGGCGCGCCGATTCGCCGGTGCCGCCGTGCTCGACGTAGTCGTACGGGTGCTCGCCGAACGCAACGCCGTGGCGGCGCAGCAATTGGGTTGCAGGGGTTTCGGACACATGCCTGGATTTGCTCATGACGGCATTTTAATGGTGAACGACCGTCGGGCGCGCAATGGCGCCGTCGCGTTCGCACCGGCGGTATACTCGCGGCCCGTTTTTCGCCGGGCGGCCTGCTGCGTCGCCGCAACGATTCCGTCCATCATCATTGCGGACATCGCGAAGCGCTATTGCCCGAATGGCCGATTGTGGCGCGCACGCCGCCATGGCACGATCGTTCGCAAACCTCGTCGGCCGACGCCCGGCCCCATTTCTGGAGACGCCATGACCTCGCCCTCCCGCTCGTCCGAGCCGCTCGACGTCGATGCACTGCTCACGGCGCTGCCTCGCCGCATCGCCGACGTGCCCGCACGCTGGGCCGCGCAGGCGCCGGCCCATCCGGCGCTGATCGAGGACGCGCGCCGCCTGTCGTACGGCGACCTGTCGCAGGCCGTCGATGCGGCCGCCGCGCTGCTCGCCAACCTCGGCGTGCAAGGCGGCGACCGCGTGATGATCGTCGCCGAAAACTGCGTCGCGCAGATCGTGCTGCTGTTCGCGGTCGCCCGCCTCGACGCGTGGGCGCTCGTGTCGAACGCGCGGTTGTCCGCCAGCGAGCTCGACGCGATCGCCGCGCACGCGCGGCCGAAGCTGATCGCGTTCACCACCGACGCATCGCCCGACGCACGCACGCATGCCGAGCGGCACGGCGCGACGCCTGCCGGCGCGCTGCCGGTCGACATCGGCGCGTGGTCGTATCGCGTCGACGCGAGCGCGCCGGGTGAACCGGTCGCCGCCGACGGTGCCGCGCAATGCGCGGCGCTGATCTACACGACCGGCACGACCGGCACGCCGAAGGGCGTGATGCTGTCGCATCGCAACCTGCTGTTCATCGCGGCGACGTCGAGCACGTTGCGCCGCGTGTCGCCCGACGACGTCGTCTACACCGTGCTGCCCGTGTCGCACGTGTACGGGCTCGCGTCGGTCTGCCTCGGCAGCCTGTACGCGGGCGCGACGCTGCGGCTCGCGCCGCGCTTCTCGCCGGAAGCCGTGCGCGTCGCGCTTGCCGACGAAGGCGTCACGATCTTCCAGGGCGTGCCCGCGATGCACGCGAAGCTGCTCGAACACCTGCACACGCACGGCCACGCGTGGCGCGCGCCGCGCCTGCGCTTCGCGTATTCGGGCGGCTCGCCGCTCGACGCGAACCTGAAGGCGCGTGTCGAGCGCCTGTACGGCGTGCCGCTGCACAACGGCTACGGGATGACCGAAAGCAGCCCGACGATCACGCAGACGCCGCTCGACGCGCCGCGCACCGACAGCTCGGTCGGCGTGCCGATTCCCGGCGTGGAGATGCGGATCGTCGCGCCGGACGGCACCGACGTTGCACCAGGCGAAGTCGGCGAGATCCGCGTGCGTGGGCCGAACGTGATGCTCGGCTACTACCGCAATGCGGACGCCACGCGTGCGGCCGTGTCGCCGGACGGCTGGCTGAGCACCGGCGATCTCGCGCGGCAGGAGGTGGACGGCGCGGTGACGATCGCGGGCCGCAGCAAGGAGCTGATCATCCGGTCGGGCTTCAACGTCTATCCGGTCGACGTCGAGCAGGTGCTGAACGCGCATCCGGACGTCGTGCAGGCGGCCGTCATCGGCCGCGCGGTCGAAGGCAACGAGGAAGTGCTCGCGTTCGTCGAGCTGGTGCCCGGCGCGACGGCGGACGAAGCGGCGCTGCACGCATGGTGCGGGGAGCGGCTCGCGCCTTACAAACGCCCCGCGCACATCCGTGTACTCGACGCGCTACCCGCCGCGTCCACGGGCAAGGTGCTGAAGCACAAGCTGCGCGAGCTGGTCTGACTCGGGCCGGCCGTTGCACGTGACACGGCCCGTGCCGCGCCGGATGCGCTAACCGCGCGGATGGTGTTGCGCGTGCAGCGTCTTCAACCGCTCGCGCGCAACGTGCGTATAGATCTGCGTGGTCGAGATGTCGCTGTGACCGAGCAACAGCTGCACGACGCGCAGGTCGGCGCCATGGTTCAGCAGGTGCGTCGCGAACGCGTGCCGCAGCGTATGCGGCGACAGGTGCGCACGCACGTCCGCGTGCTGCGCGTGACGCTTGATGATGTTCCAGAACTGCTGGCGCGTCATCCCGTCACCGCGTGCGGTCACGAACAGCGCGTCGGCCGCGCGCGCGCCGAGCAGCGCCGGCCGCGCCTCGCGCAGGTAGCGCTCGATCCACCCGTGCGCGACTTCGCCGAACGGCACGAGCCGCTCCTTCGAGCCCTTGCCCATCACGCGCACGACGCCCTCGTTGAGCCCGACCTCGACGGTCTTCAGCATCACGAGTTCGCTCACGCGCAACCCGCTCGCATACATCAGCTCGAGCATCGTGCGATCGCGCAGGCCAAGCGGCGTGCCGATGTCGGGCGCGCCGAGCAGCGCCTCGACCTGCGCCTCCGACAACGTCGACGGAAACCGGGCGGCCTGTTTCGCGGACAGGATCCGCAGCGTCGGGTCGGCGCTCGCGCGATGCTCGCGCACGGCCCAGCCGTAATAGCGCCGGAACACGGACAGCCGCCGGTTCGACGACGTCGCCTTGCCGTCGCTGCGCGCGGCGATGTAGCCCGTCACCATCGCTTCGTCGACCGCATCGAGCGGCGCGTCGTGCGTCTCTGCCAGCCATTGGGAAAACAGCACCAGATCGCGCCGGTACGCGTCGAGCGTGTTGCGTGCGAGCCCGTGCTCGAGCCACAGCGCATCGCAAAACACGTCGATCGATGCGCGACTCGCCAGCAGTGCGGGGGACGCCGCGGCAGCATCGCCGTCGGCTTCGGGGAAAATCAGCGATTCACTCATCAGTACGGCACGCCTTCGTGCGCCAGCAGCCAGCGCTTCACTTTCTGGTAATAACCGTTGTCGTCATGGTTCGCGAAGCCGCCGAGGCCACCCGCCGCGACGACGCGATGGCACGGGATCACGAGCGGGAAGTAGTTCGCGCCGCACGCCTGGCCGACCGCGCGCGGCGCGCTGCCGATCCGCTTCGCGACCTGGCCGTAGGTCAGCACCGTACCGGGCGGGATATCGCTGATCACGTCCCACACGCGGTGCTGGAACGCGCTGCCGACCTCGGCGAGCGGCAGGTCGAAGCGCGCCGACGCGCGCTCGAAATAACGTTCGATCTGCTCGACCGCGCGCTTCGCGAGCGGCGAATTCGGATCGACCGACTTCACCGATTCGGGCAGATAGACGATCTCGCGCACCACCGCGGCATCCGTGCGGATGCCGACCTTGCCGAACGGCGCGTCGATGACTGCATTGAACATGGCCCTCTCCTGACCGATGGATGCACGCGGCACGGCCGCGCGCCGACGACACTTTACGCCGCCTTCACGCGGCACGCAGCGCCCATTCGACATGCTCGCGCACCACCGGCGACGGATCGTCGGCCCGCGCGCGCAACGCGGCGACGATCGCATCGCGCGCCTGCGGCGCGAGCCGGCCCGGGTCCGCGCGCAGCGCATTGCCGAGCCCGACCGCGAGATTGCGCAACCAGCTTTCGTAGCCGATGCGCCGGATCGCGCTGCCCTGCATCCGCGTATCGAACGCGTCCGCATCCCATGCAAACAGCTCGACGAGCGTCGCGCGGTCGAGGCCGTGCCGCACATCGAAATCGGCGACGGGCGCGGCCTGCGCGAACTTGTTCCACGGGCACACGAGCTGGCAATCGTCGCAGCCGTACACGCGATTGCCGATCATCGGCCGCAGCGGCTCGGGGATGCTGCCTTTCAGTTCGATCGTCAGGTACGAGATGCAGCGGCGCGCGTCGACGCGGTACGGCTCGACGATCGCGCCGGTCGGGCAGGCGCCGATGCAGCGCGTGCAGCTGCCGCAATGCGCGCCGGGCGTCTCGGGCGCGGTGTCGGGGGACGTCTGCGCGTCGGTCGGCAGCGGAACGTCGACGTAGATCTCGCCGAGGAAGAACAGCGAGCCCGCATCGCGCTGCAGCAGCAGCGTGTGCTTGCCGCGCCAGCCGACACCGGCCTTCTGCGCGAGCTCGACCTCGAGCACGGGCGCCGAATCGGTGAACACGCGGTAGCCGAACGCGCCGATCTCCTGCTCGATGCGCTCGGCGAGCGTCTGCAGCCGGTTGCGCAGCACCTTGTGATAGTCGCGGCCGCGTGCGTAGATCGACACGACGGCCGCCTGCGGATCGTCGAGCCGGGCGCGTTCGCGTGCGCGCCAGTCGTGCGGCGCGAGCGCGCCCGGCTCCCCGCCGGGTGCGTCGGGGGCAAGCGTTTCGGCCGGCAGATAGGCGAGCCGCACGGAGATCACGCGTCGCGTACCGGCCACAAGTTCGGCCGGACGCGCGCGTTTCATCCCATGTTTCGCCATATAATCCATTTCGCCGTGGTATCCGGCTTCCAGCCAGGCGGCGAGGCCTGCTTCGGCATCCGAGAGATCGGTATCGCTGATGCCGATCGCCCCGAAACCCAATTCGCGCCCCCACGCCCTGATGCGCGCGGCGAGCGCAGTCAACGCCGCATCGTCGAGCGCGCACGGTGCCGCGCCTTCGGCACGAGTCGAAGGCCTGTCGGATGCGGCGAGTTCCGGTAATCGGTTCATCGCACTATTTTACGAGAATGCCAGCCACGCCCAGCCAATCGCCTCACGACGCCATGCTGCCCGCCCTGCTCGCGGAGCGCGTGATCGCGCTCGCCGACGAAGCGGCGACCGAGGCCTTCGGCACCCGCTTCGCGCACGCGCTCGACGCGGCGCGCACCGAGCTCGCCCGCGCGCATGCGTTCGACGGGCTGCAGATCCAGCTGGTCGGCGATCTCGGCGCGGGCAAGACGTCCCTCGTGCGCGCGATCCTGCGCGGCCTCGGCCACACGGGGCGCGTGCGCAGTCCGACCTATACGCTCGTCGAGCCGTATGCGCTCGAACGCGACGATGGGGAACTCGAGGTCTATCACTTCGATCTGTATCGTTTCAACGATCCGGCCGAATGGTCCGACGCAGGCTTTCGCGAATATTTCAATTCCAGCGCGATCTGCCTCGTCGAATGGCCGCAACAGGCGGGCACGCTGCTCGGCGTACCCGATCTGGTTTTCTCGCTCGACGTGGATGGCGACGGCCGCGCCCTCACCGTCCGGGCGTACAGCGCTTCAGGAAAGGCATGTCTCGAAAGATGTTGATCAAACCGTTCCGCTCGATCGAATCGGCGGCCACCGCGACGCACAACTGGCGCCGCCGCCAGATCCTGTGCGCGGGCGCGTCGACGCTGGTGCTCGGTCTCGTCGCGCCGCGGCTCGCGCACGCGTCGTCGGTGCTCGGCGTGCGCGTGTGGCCCGCACGCGATTACACGCGCGTCACGATCGAATCCGACCAGCCGCTGCAGAATAGCCAACAGCTGCTGCAGGGTCCCGACCGTCTCGTGGTCGACCTGACCGGCCTCGATCTCGACCAGGCGCTGCGCGACCTCGTGTCGAAGATCGCACCGAACGATCCGCAGATCCAGTCGGTGCGCGTCGGCCAGTATCAGCCGCACGTCGTGCGGATGGTGTTCGACCTGAAAGGCTCGGTGAAGCCGCAGGTGTTCACGCTGCCGCCGGTCGGCACCTACAAGTACCGGCTCGTGTTCGACCTGTATCCGGCCGTCGCACCCGATCCGCTGTCCGACCTGATCGCACAGACGGAGCGCAAGGAGCAGGCGCTCAACGACACCGCGCGCGCGCAGCAGATGCAGCCGCCGACCGCGCTGGCCGGCCCGGGCACGCCCCTGCCGCCGCCCGCCGGGGGCGACAGCAGCGACGCGTTCTTCCAGCGCTTCGCACAGAACACGCCTGCCACGCCGCATACGCCGCCCGCCGCCGGCACGCCTTCGACGCCCGCGAAGCCGGCCGTCAAGCCGCCGCCCGTCATCGCACGCCGCGACGACAGCGACGACGACGGCGACACCTACAAGTTCACCGCGCCGAAATCCGGCAAGGGCAGCACCGTGCGCCTGCTGACGGTCGCAATCGATCCGGGCCATGGCGGCGAGGATCCGGGCGCGATCGGCGGCGGCGGCACGTACGAGAAGCACATCGCGCTCGACATCGCGAAGAAGCTGCGCGCGAAGATCGACGGCGCGCCGAACATGCGCGCGATGATGACGCGCGACGCCGACTTCTTCGTGCCGCTGAACGTGCGCGTGCAGAAGGCGCGCCGCGTCGGCGCCGACCTGTTCGTGTCGATCCACGCGGACGCGTTCACGACGCCGTCCGCGCGCGGCTCGTCGGTGTTCGCGCTGTCCGACCACGGCGCGACGAGCGCCGCGGCGCGCTGGATGGCGAACAAGGAAAATTCGTCCGACCTGATCGGCGGCATCAACATCAAGACCGCGGACGCGGCCGTGAACCGCGCGCTGTTCGACATGTCGACGACCGCGCAGATCCGCGATTCGCTGCGCTACGGCAACTACGTGCTGAAGGAAGTCGGCGGTATCAACAAGCTGCACAAGGGCTCGGTCGAACAGGCCGGGTTCGCGGTGCTGAAGGCACCCGACATTCCGTCGATCCTCGTCGAGACCGCGTTCATCAGCAACCCGGAAGAAGAGAGCCGCCTGAACGACGACAGCTATCGCGACCAGATGGCCGACGCGATCTTCCGCGGCATCAAGCGCTATTTCGCCGCGAATCCGCCGCTCGCGAAGAGCCGGATGGCCTGACGGCCGTACCCGGCCACCCCGCCCCGCCGCCGGCACGCAGTGCGTGCCGGCGCGTCACGATGCCGCGAAGCGGCGCATCAGTTTCCCGCCGAACACGTTCACCGCGAGCCCGCCCATCACGAGCGCCGCGCCGATCACCTGCGGGCGCGTCAGATGCTCGTCGAGCAGCAGCGCCGACGACGCGAGGCCGACGATCGGCACCAGCAGCGAGAACTGCGCGACCTGCGCGGCCGGATAGCGCGACAGCAGGCGGCTCCACAGCCCGTAGCCGAGCAGCGTCGCGACGAACGCGAGATAGACGACCGCGAAGATCGACGCGCCGTTCAGCCCGGCGAGCGCGGTCGCGATCCGCTGCGGCCCTTCGAACCAAAGCGACAGCAGGAAGAACGGCACGGGGGGCACGAGGCTGGCCCACACGACGAGCGATACGAGATTCGCCTTGCCGACTTTCTTCGTGACGATGTTGCCGAACGCCCACATCGCAGCCGAGCAGATCGTCAGCAGGAAACCCGCGAGCGTCATCGCGCGGCCGCCCTGCGCCGCGATCACGACGAGCCCGCCCGCGGCGATCGCGAGGCCGAGCAGGTTCTGCGTGCGCAGCCGCTCACCGAGGAACAGCATCGCAAACACGAGCGTGAAGAACGCCTGCGACTGCAGCACGAGCGACGCGAGGCCGGCCGGCATGCCCACGTACATGCCGGTGAACAGGAACACGAACTGGCCGAGCTGGATCGTCGCGCCGTACAGCACCAGCAGGCGCCATGGAATCTGCGGCCGGCGCACGAAGAACACCGCGGGCACGGCCGCGAGCGTGAAGCGCAGCGCGCCGAGCAGCATCGGCGGCATGCCGTGCAGGCCGACCTTGATCACGACGAAGTTCACGCCCCACGCCAGAATCACGACCAGCGCGAGCAGCAAGTCCTTCGGGGCCATCATCGGCGTCTCCTCGATTGTCGAATCATTATGCAAGGTGCTCTCGAGCGCTGTCGCCTCGCGCCGGACCCCGAGGTGGCCATCCCCGAACGGGACTGCCTTTGGGGCGGAACAACCGGGGCGGCCCGGCGTTTTCTCGAGAAGCCGGTCAGTCTACCGGGTTTCGGCATCCGGCCCGATACCCGCGCGGCGTGAATGGAATCGGCGGCGGACGGCCAGTACAATGACCGGCATCCCCCGCAGCCCCACAGGATCCGCCATGACCGCTCCGATCAAAGCCCTGCTGAAGCCGCACGTGCGCGACATCGGCAACCTGCAGGTGCGCCGCACGCTGCCCGCGCTCGCCGCCCGCCTCGTCGGCCCGTTCATCTTCTTCGATCACATGGGGCCCGCCACGCTGCCGCCCGGCACGGGGCTCGACGTGCGCCCGCATCCGCATATCGGCCTCGCCACCGTCACCTACCTGTTCGACGGCGCGATCCTGCACCGCGACAGCCTCGGCTCGCTGCAGGAGATCGTGCCGGGCGACGTGAACTGGATGACGGCCGGCCGCGGAATCGTCCACTCCGAACGCACGCCCGACGCGCAGCGCGAACACGGCCACACCGTGCACGGGATCCAGACCTGGGTCGCGCTGCCGCGCGCGCACGAGACGACCGAGCCGTCGTTCGAACACCATGCGGCCGACACGCTGCCGAAGCGCAATGAGGACGGCGTGTCGCTGACGGTGATCGCCGGCGATGCATTCGGGCTGAGTTCGCCGGTCACGACGTTCTCGCGCACGCTGTACGTCGCGGCCGAATTCGCGGCCGGCGGCCGTCTCGAACTCGACGCGTCGCACGAAGAGCGCGCGGTCTACGTGGTCGACGGCGAGCTCGCGATCGACGGCACGCCGGTGCCGGCCGAGCAGATGGCCGTGCTCGCGCCCGGTGCAACAGTCACACTGACGAGCGCCAGCGGCGCACGCGCGATGCTGCTCGGCGGCGACAAGATCGACGGCGAGCGCTTCATCGAATGGAATTTCGTCGCCAGCAGCCGCGAAGCGATCGAGCGCGCGAAAGAAGCATGGACGCGCCAGGAAATGGGCAAGGTGCCGGGCGAGACCGAGTGGATTCCGCTGCCCGAGTCGAAGCCGCGTTGAAAAAGGGGCGCACTGCCCCCATCCTGACGACATTCGAACGAAAGAGAACGACATGGACACCACGCTTGCCACATTCGAGAAAGACGTCATCGAGGCGTCGCTGGACGCACCCGTGCTGGTCGACTTCTGGGCGCCGTGGTGCGGCCCCTGCAAGACGCTCGGCCCGCTGCTGGAGAAGCTCGAAAGCGATTACGAAGGCCGCTGGAAGCTCGTGAAGGTCAACGTCGACGAGAACCAGGAACTCGCCGCGCACTTCCAGACGCGCAGCATCCCGCACGTGATCGCGTTCGCCGACGGGCGCCCGGTCGACCAGTTCGTCGGTGTGCTACCCGAGGGCCAGCTGCGCGCCTTCCTCGACCGGCTGCTGCCGGCGCCCGAGGAAGCCGAACGGCG
The DNA here is from genome assembly GCF_902499335.1 of Burkholderia lata. GTDB lineage: Bacteria > Pseudomonadota > Gammaproteobacteria > Burkholderiales > Burkholderiaceae > Burkholderia > Burkholderia lata_B. The sequence continues at coordinate 196,266 of NZ_CABVQK010000014.1, forward strand.
TGCCGCGCAGTACGCGATCGCCGAGGAGCGTTACGACGACGCGCTCACGCACCTCGAGTCGGCGCTCGCACTGAACCCCGGCTTCGACGACGCACGCCTCGATTTGATCGAACTGCTGCTCGCGAGCAACCAGGTCGACGCCGCGCGCGCCGAGACCGAACGCCTGTCGCCGCAAACCGTGCAGAACGGCGATCCGCGCTACCAGGCGATCAAGACCCGTTTCGACGCACTCGAAGCCACGGCCGACCTGCCGCCGACCGATGCGCTCGAAGCGCGCATCGCGGCGAACCCGGCCGATCTCGACGCGCGTTTCGATCTCGCGCAGAGCCTGATCGCGCGGCGGGCGTATGAAGGGGCGCTGGAGCAGTTGCTGGAAATCGTCACGCGCGATCGCGCGTACGGCGACGATCTCGGCCGCCGCACGATGATCTCGGTATTCGAGCTGGCCGGCGATCACCCGGACCTCGTCGCCGGATGGCGGCGCAAGCTGAGCATGGCGCTCAACTGAACTGACGTGTGACCCGCCGGGCCGCAACGGCCCGGCCGCGGGATCGCCCCGCATGACCTACGACGGCGCGCGTCACGCGCCGCAGCATTCCCTCAACGACCGCGATTCACGACGGCTCAGCCGGCGGCCTGCGCCGCGATCGCGCGCAGCGCATGCGCGGCGGCCGCGAAGCCGAAGCTCGCGGTCACGCACACGCTCGAACCGAATCCCGCACAGTTGAGCCCCGCGACGTGCGCGGCCGCGGACGGCTCGGCGCCGTCCTCGAGGTCGCAGGCGGCCGCTTCCGGATAGATCAGCGGCTCGTCGGAATACACGGCGCTGACCTTGAAGCGCGCCTTCGGCCCGCGCGGAAAGCCGTGCTGCTTGCGCAACTGCGCGCGCACCTTCGACAGCAGCGGATCCTGGATCGTCAGCGCGAGATCGTCGATCCGGATGCGCGTCGGGTCGAGCTGGCCGCCCGCGCCGCCGACCACGACGAGCGGCTGGCGCTTCGCGACGCACCACGCGATCAGCGCGACCTTCGTGCGCACGCTGTCGATCGCGTCGATCACATAGTCGAAGCCGCCGCCGAGCAGCGCATCGAAGTTGTCGGGCTCGACGAAATCCTCGATCCGGTTCACGCGGCACGCGGGATCGATCAGCGCGATCCGCTCGGCCATCGCGTCGACCTTCGGCTTGCCGTAATTGCCGTCGAGCGCGTGGATCTGCCGGTTCGTATTGCTTTCCGCGACGTTGTCGAGATCGATCAGCGTCAGCGTGCCGACCGCGTTGCGCGCGAGCGCCTCGGCCACCCACGACCCGACGCCACCGATCCCGATCACCGCGACGTGTGCGCGCTCGAACGCGGCGGCCGCCGGCGCGCCGTACAGCCGCGCGACGCCGCCGAAACGCCGCGCTCGATCCACGTCAAGCTGGATTTCCGGGGTCGGGGTAAGATCAGAGGAACTGGGCGGGGCAGCGTCGGCGACGGACATGGCGGCAAGGAAAACGTAAGTCGAGCAGCCCTCTATTTTGCCTGAACTCCCCGCTCGCACGCGCCACTGTACACGCACGTTTCTCGCGCGTTGGCTACAATGGTTCCAGATTGAAGCGTTTGCATAACATGACGACTCTCGCCGATCTCCGCATCAATTACTCACGTGCTTCGCTCGACGAAGCCGACGTCGCCCACGACCCCTTCGCCCAGTTCGAACGCTGGTTCAAGGAGGCGCTCGCCGCCAAGCTGCCCGAGCCGAACACGATGACGCTCGCGACCGTCGGCGACGACGGCCGGCCGTCGGCACGCATCGTGCTCATCAAGGGCGTCGACGAACGCGGGTTCGTCTTCTTTACCAATTACGAGAGCCGCAAGGGGCGCGATCTCGCCGCGCACCCGCAGGCCGCGCTGCTGTTCTACTGGATCGAACTCGAGCGCCAGGTGCGCATCGAAGGCCGGATCGAGAAAACCACCGCCGAGGAAAGCGACCGCTATTTCGCGTCGCGCCCGCTCGGCTCGCGCATCGGCGCCTGGGCGTCCGAGCAGAGCGCGGTGATCGACAGCCGCGCGACGCTCGAAGCGCAGGAAAAGGCCGTCAGCGAACGCTACGGCGACAACCCGCCGCGCCCGCCACACTGGGGCGGCTACCGCCTCGTGCCCGACTCGATCGAGTTCTGGCAGGGCCGCCCGTCGCGGCTGCACGACCGCCTGCTCTATACGCGCGACGCCGCGACGTCGCCGGGCTGGTCGATCTCGCGCCTGTCGCCGTAAGCGCGGCGCCGGCGCATGCCGGTCGTGTCTCGTGTTGCATCCGGGCGCCCGCCTCGCAAGCGACGGGCGCCGGTCAAGATACTTGGCTGTATTCGATTCAACGAACAAACGGAGAATCCATATGTTCTGGGAAAAGAAGCTGGCACAGTGGGCGGACGAAGTACGGGCGAAAGCGAACATACCGGCGCGCCTCGTGCTGTGGAACGGCGATCAACTCGATTTCGGCACCTTCAGCGCGCCGCAGGTCACGCTGAAGGTGAACAGCGCGTCGGCGTTGCCGCTGTTGCTCGAACCGAGCCTCGACAATCTCGGCGAGGCGTACGTGAAGGGCAAGATCGACATCGAAGGCAAGCTGTCGGACATCATCAACATCGGCTACTCGCTCGCGCGCAGCACGGTGACGAGCGCGAGCAAGCTCGCGCGCGTGAAGCGCTACTTCAGTCACTCGAAGACGACCGACAAGAAGGCGATCCAGTATCACTACGATGTCTCGAACGAGTTCTACCAGCTGTGGCTCGACGAGAACATGGTGTACTCATGCGCGTACTTCGAGAACGGCGACGAGGATCTCGCCACCGCGCAGGTCAAGAAGATCGACCACATCCTCACCAAGATCCAGCTTCAGCCCGGCCAGCGCCTGCTCGACATCGGCTGCGGCTGGGGGGCGCTCGTGCTGCGCGCCGCGCAGAAGTTCGGCGCGCAGTGCCTCGGCGTCACGCTGTCGCAGAACCAGTTCGACCTCGCGACCGCGCGCGTGAAGGCCGCCGGGCTGGAAGATAAAATCGAGATCCGGCTGCAGGACTACCGCGAGATCGACGGCCAGTTCGACCGCATTACGAGCGTCGGGATGTTCGAGCACGTCGGGCGCAAGAACCTGCCGCTCTATTTCTCGCGGGTCCGTGAACTGCTCGCCGACGACGGCATCGCGATGAACCACGGGATCACGTCGACCGACGCGGAAAGCGGCGAGACGGCGCTCGGCGGCGGCGAGTTCATCGACCGCTACGTGTTCCCGGACGGCGAGCTGCCGCACATCAGCCTCGCGCTGGAAGCCGCGCAGCGCGGCGGGCTGGAAGCGATTGACGTCGAAAGCCTGCGGCGGCACTATGCGCGCACGCTCGACATCTGGACGGAAAACTTCGAGGCGAAGGCAGAAGCCGCGCGACAACTCGTCGACGACGAAATATTCCGCATCTGGCGCGTGTATCTCGCCGGTTGCGCATATGCGTTCGAGCACGACGACGTGTCGATCTTCCAGATCGTGTGCCGCAAGGCCGGGCAGAGCGCGAAGACGCTGCCGTGGTCGCGGCGCTATATGTACGAACACGCGCTGCCGCGCTAGGCAGCGCTTCACGCTGGGCATGCATGGGTGACGGCAGGACGCGGCGCAAGGCGCCGCCGGAACGACAGCAGCACGACGACGCCAACGCGCCGCACGCCGACGGGCAATTCGACCTGTTCGGCGTGCCGGCCGATGCTGCACGCGCGTCGCCCGAGAACGCCGGCCCGCCTGCCGACATCGACGAACATGTGAAACCGGACGCGTCTGACGACGCGCAGCCGGCACCGCGCACCCGCACCAGCGCCCGTTCTTCAGACGAAGCACCGCCCGCCGCTTCCGGCCTGCTGTGGGACGAACCATCCCCGCCCGCCGCGCCGCCGAAGAAGGGCCGGCGCCGGCGCGGCGTGCTGCCCGCGCCGATCGCGCCTGATGTGGCCGATGCAGCGGCCGGCCTGCCGCCGAATGTCCGGCTCGGCACGTCGTCGTGGTACTTCCCCGGCTGGAACGGCATCGTCTATGACGGCGATTTCGCGCAAACCAAGCTGTCGCGCGAAGGGCTCGAAGCGTATGGCGCGCATCCGCTGCTGAAGAGCGTGAGCCTCGACCGGTCGTTCTACGGCCCGCTGTCGGTGGCCGACTACCTGCGCTACGCGCAGCAGGTGCCCGACGATTTCCGCTTCGTCGTGAAGGCGCCGGCCTCCGTGACCGACGCGGTCATCCGCGGCCGGCGCGGCGAACCGTCGGGGCCGAACCCGACCTTCCTCGACGCGCAGCTCGCCACCCGCGAATTCGTGCAGCCTTGCCTCGAAGGGCTCGGCCGGAAAGCCGGCGTGCTCGTGTTCCAGTTCTCGCCGCTGCCCGACCAGTTGCTCGCCCAGCCGGCCGACCTGATCGACCGGCTGGCTGCGTTCTTCGCGGCGCTGCCGCCGCTGCCGCCGGAAGCCGACGGCACCCGCTATGCAATCGAGATTCGCGACGCGAGCCTGCTCACGCCGCGTTTCATCCGCGCGCTCGCCGCACTCGGCGTGCGCTACTGCGTCGGCCTGCACGCGCGGATGCCCGACCCGCTGCGCCAGGCGGCCGCGCTCGCGCTGCTCGACGGTGACACGCCGGGCCCGCTGATCGTGCGCTGGAGCCTGCACGGCGGTTTCAAGTACGAACAGGCGAAGGCGAAATACGAGCCGTTCGACAAGCTCGTCGACGAGGATCCGGCCACGCGCTCGGCGCTCGCCGAGCTGGCCGCGCGCTATGCACTGGCCGGGCAGCCGGTGATCATCACGATCAACAACAAGGCGGAAGGCTCGGCGCCGCTGTCGTGCATCGCGCTCGCGCGCGCGATCGCCGCCGCGTGCGCACAGTGGCGCAACGAGGCGGCTTGATAGCCACTTGATATCGGCCTGCGCCGGCCGCGCTTACGCGCCGCGCAGCGACTTCAGCCGGTGCGAGAACTTCTGCCGGAATTTCGCGAGCTTCGGCCCGATCACGACCGAGCAGTAGCCCTGCCCCGGGTTACGCGCGTAGTAGTTCTGGTGATAATCCTCGGCCGGCCAGTAGTTGCCGTCGAGCGGCACGACCTGCGTGACGATCGGCTGCCCGAACACCTGCTCGCGCTCCAGCTCGCGGATCACGTCGAGTGCCGTGTCGCGTTGCGCGTCCGAATGCGTGAACACGACCGACCGGTACTGCGTGCCGGTGTCGTTACCCTGCCGGTTCAACTGGGTCGGATCGTGCGTCGCGAAGAAGATCTCGAGAATCTCGCGATAGCCGATGCGCGCCGGATCGAACGTCACGTTGACGACTTCCGCATGGCCCGTGTCGCCTTCGCAGATGTCGCGATAGCCGGGATTGCGCGCATGGCCGCCCGCGTAGCCCGACTGGACGGCGGTCACGCCGTCGACGTCGAGAAACACGGCCTCCGTGCACCAGAAACACCCGCCTCCCAATGTCGCGGTTTCAAGCATCTCGTTCCCCATGAAATCAGTCCCTCGTTGATGTCGGCAGCCGGCACGCATGCGCCGGCGCCACCGTTCCGTCACGCCGCTGTGCACTCGATTACGGGTCGCAACGGCACTTCGGCAAGTATCTCACTCGCGCGCAAACCTGGCAGATTCCACAGGTGCCGCGCACGACCGGCCGTCCGTTTTCTCGTCTACACTTAGGCACGCGCGAGCGCGGCGGCAAACCCGCTGCCTCGTGCAAAGCACCCGATGCATGCCCGACCCTGATGCAAACATCATCTGCCGGAACATCGCAATGCATGCCTTAACAGACATCGCCCGCCTTACCCGCCCGGCCGCCGCTGCTTCGCGGGCCGCTGCTTCGACCGCACCACCCCCTTGCCGTGCATCCGTCCCGCCCCGCGTGCGGCGATCCGGCACATCGCCTTTATCCGCTTTCACGATCTGATGCACGGCGCCGCACGCGCGCCGACGCGTGCGCCCGCCTGACGATCGCTCCCGCCGGCGTGATGCGCGCCGCGCGGCAACCCCGACCCGCCCGCAACGAACGGCCGGGCGTCCACGATTCGACACCATCGAGAGGGCATCACCATGAGCATGCGGCCTGACCCGACGTTTCACGCTTCGCCGGAGCTTGCAATGCAGGCGCCGCCGGAAGAGTTTGCCTATACGTTGTTGCTGAGCCCCGATTTTTCCAGACCCGACGCGCTCGCCGTGATCGACGTGAAGCCCGGCTCGTCGACCTACGGAAAGATCGTGCATACGGTCACGATGCCGAACACCGGCGACGAGTTTCACCACTTCGGCTGGAATGCCTGTTCGTCGTCGCTGTCGCCGCTCACCGGCCATGCGTTCCTCGAGCGCCGCTTCCTGATCATCCCGGGCCTGCGCTCGTCGCGCATCTACGTGATCGACACGAAGCCGCATCCGACGCAGGCGCGCATCCACAAGATCATCGAGCCCGACGAAATCTTCTCGAAGACCGGCTATTCGCGGCCGCACACCGTTCACTGCGGGCCCGAGGGCATCTACGTGAGCACGCTCGGCGGCGCGGGCAAGGACGGCACCGACGGCGCGCCCGGCATCTTCATCATGGATTGCGAAACCTTCGACGTGCTCGGCCGCTGGGAGATCGATCGCGGCCCGCAGGACAAACACTACGACTTCTGGTGGAACCTGCCGCGCGACTACATGGTGTCGAGCGAGTGGGCGCTGCCGCCGCAATTCGAGAACGGGATCGTGCCCGAGGACCTGCTCGCGAACAAATACGGTCACAGCCTGCATTTCTGGGACCTGCGCGCACGGCGCAACGTGCAGACGATCGATCTCGGCGCGCAACACCAGATGGCGCTCGAGGTGCGGCCCGCGCATGACCCGGCGCGCGAATACGGATTCGTCGGCGTCGTGGTCGACACGACGAATCTCGAAGGCTCGATCTGGACCTGGTGGCGCGAAGGCGGCAAGTTCCATGTGAAGAAGACCGCGACGATTCCGGCCGAGCCGGCCTCGGCCGACGAACTGCCGCCGCTGCTGAAATCGTTCGGCGCGGTGCCGCCGCTCGTGACCGACATCGACCTGTCGCTCGACGACCGCTTCCTCTACGTGTCGTGCTGGGGCACCGGCGAGATGCGCCAGTACGACGTGTCGGATCCGCACAACCCGGTGCTCGCGGGGTCGGTCCGGATCGGCGGCATCGCGCGGCGTGCGCCGCACTCGAACGGCCGCACGTTCGCAGGCGGCCCGCAGATGGTCGAGATCAGCCGCGACGGGAAGCGCGTGTACTGGACCAACTCGCTGTATTCGACGTGGGACGACCAGTTCTATCCGGGCGGCGTGCCGGGCGCGCAGGTGCTCGCGCATGTGGGGCCGGAAGGCGGGCTGACGCTCGCCGACGATTACTGGGTCGAGTTCCCCGACGGCTATCGCGCGCACCAGATCCGGCTCGAAGGCGGCGACTGCTCGACCGACTCGTTCTGCTATCCGTCGGTCAAGCGTTGAACGCCAGCCTTCACGCCCAGTTCGCGCTGTGGGCGGCCGTGCTCGCGAGCGGGGTGTATCACGGGCTCAATCCCGCGATGGGCTGGCCGCTCGCGGTATCGAACGCGCTGATGACGCGCCGCGGCGGCGCGCTCGTCGCGGCGCTCGGCTATCTCGCGCTCGGCCATGCGCTCGCAGTCTTCGCGGTGATGCTGCCGTTCGGGCTGCTCGCCGCGTTGCTCGCATGGCAAACGGCGATCCGGATCGGCGCGAGCGCGCTCGTGATCGGCTTCGGCGCCGTGCTGCTGATCCGGCGCCGGCATCCGCGAGCGCTCGCGCGGATCCCGCCTGCGCGGCTCGGCCTTTGGTCGTTCGCGGTCGCGATCGCGCATGGCGCGGGGCTGATGCTGGTGCCGATCTACCTCGGGCTGTGCGGGCTCGACCAGGATGTCGGCCATCGTGCGGCGGCCACGCTCGTCGATACCCATCTCGGGATGGCGCTCGTCGTCGCGGCCGTGCATGCCATCGCGATGATCGGCGCCGGCGGGGGGCTCGCGTGGCTCGTGTACCGCTATCTCGGGCTGAAGTTCGTATCGCGGAGCTGGTTCAATCTCGACGCGGTGTGGGCGTCGAGCCTGATCGTGACGGGCGCGTTGTCGCTCGGACTGGCGGCGGCGCGATAGCGCCGGAATCGAAGGCAGGTGTGATGCGGCGCCGCCGGGCAACGCGGCCGTACCGCAAAAAGCGCAACAGAACGACTGTGCCGGCATGCGTGCAACAGCGCACCCGGCAGCGCACCGGAGTGTTCGCTGCGTCACCCTGCCCCCGCAATACGCCGCATGGCCGGGCCCGGCAGCCCCGATTCCGCTAAAATCGGGCCATGCGCACCCCTTCTCCATCGACCGCCTTGTCGCCTTTCGTCCGCCGTGCCCGCCCCGCCCGCGTCGCGCCGCGCCCGCCCGTCTCGTTCCGGATGGCTGCCCGATGAACCAGGCCAATCCTCCGGATTTCGACTCGGCCGCCTTCCGGCAAGCACTCGGCCAGTTCGCCACGGGCGTGACGGTGATCACGACGCGCGCGCCGTCCGGCCAGCTGATCGGCATCACCGCCAGCTCGTTCAACTCGGTCTCGCTCAATCCGCCGCTCGTGCTGTGGAGCCTTGCGCACAAATCGGCGTCGACGCCCGTGTTCCGCGGCAACAGTCATTACGTGGTGAACGTGCTCGCGGCATCGCAGCTCGACCTGTGCAAGCGCTTCTCGACCTACAAGGGCGACCGCTTCGAAGGCATCGCGCATGAAGCCGGCAATTCCGGCATGCCGGTGCTCGACGGCGCGCTCGCGTGGTTCGAGTGCCACAACCGCAGCCGCTACGACGAAGGCGATCACGTGATCTTCGTCGGCGAAGTGGAACGCTGCGGCGTACGCGCCGAGCCGGACGCGCCACCGCTCGTGTTCCACGGCGGCGGCTTCCACGGCCTTACACCGCTTTGATTGCCCCCGTGCGCGCCAGCCCGACCGGCGCGCCGGCTTCATCCTTCAGCGTCTGCAGCACGATGTTCGAACGGATGTCCATCACGCCCGGTGCCTTGTAGAGCCGGTTCAGCACGAAATCCGAATAGTGCTTGAGGTTGTGCGCAAGCACGCGCAGCAGATAGTGGCTCTCGCCCGTCACGACGAACGCGCCGACCACCTCCGGCCATTCGCGCAGCGCTTCCGCGAAGCGCTCGTGCCATTGATTCTCTTCGTTGCGCATCGATACCTGAACGAACGCCTCGAGCTCGAAGCCGAGCTTCTCGCGGCTCAGGCACGCGCGATAGTGCTCGATTACGCCCTGCTCCTCGAGCAGGCGCATGCGGCGCAGGCAGGCGGATGGCGAAAGCGAAATCCGTTCCGCCAGGTCGAGATTGCTGATTCTGCCCTCTTCCTGCAGGACCGCCAGAATCCGGCAGTCGGTGGCATCGAGCGTGATCGCGTGCATTTTTGGTCCCCGTTTTCCCTCTGAGTCGAATTATCTGCCAATCCGGCGGATTGTCCATGTTTATTTCGCAAGCACTTTCTGCGAGCGTCCACCTATCATTCGAAGGACCGACTCACCGAATCGTCATGCCATGGACATCCTCTGGGACATCTCGCCGCCTGTCAGCCCCGCCACCCCCGTGTGGCCGGGCGATACGCCGGTTTCCGTCGAACGCGTGTGGCGGATGGAGGCCGGCTCGCCGGTCAACGTCGCGCGCCTGACGCTGTCGCCGCACACGGGCGCGCACTGCGACGCGCCGCTGCACTACGACGCCGACGGCGCGCCGATCGGCGCCGTGCCGCTCGAGACCTACCTCGGCCCGTGCCGCGTGATTCATTGCATCGGCGCGTCGCCGGTCGTGCAGCCGGCCGATGTCGCGGCCGCGCTCGACGGCGTCCCGCCGCGCGTGCTGCTGCGCACCTATGCGCACGCCAGCGTCGAGCAGTGGGACAGCAACTTCTGCGCGGTCGCGCCCGAGACCGTCGACCTGCTCGCCGCACGCGGCGTGAAGCTGATCGGCATCGACACGCCATCGCTCGACCCGCAGGAATCGAAGACGATGGACGCGCATCACCGCGTGCGCGCGCACCGGATGGCGATCCTCGAAGGCATCGTGCTCGACGACGTGCCGCCCGGCGACTACGAACTGATCGCACTGCCGCTGAAGTTCGCAACGCTCGACGCGAGCCCCGTGCGCGCGGTGCTGCGCGCGCTGCCCGCGCGTGCTTCCTGATTACCCCGACTAACGATCCCGCATCATGATCAAGACCCGTGAAGACGCGCTCGCGCTCGACCGCGACGATCCGCTCGCCCCGCTGCGCGACCAGTTCTCCCTGCCCGACGGCGTGATCTACCTCGACGGCAACTCGCTCGGCGCGCAGCCAAGCGCATCGGCCGCCCGCGCGCAGCAGGTGATCGGCGCCGAATGGGGCGAAGGCCTGATCCGCAGCTGGAACACGGCCGGCTGGTTCGCGCTGCCGCGCCGCCTCGGCGACAAGCTCGCGACGCTGATCGGCGGCGCACCGGGCGAGACGGTCGTGACCGATACGATCTCGATCAACCTGTTCAAACTGCTGTCGGCGATGGTGCGCCACCAGGCCGAGCGCGCGCCCGAGCGCCGCGTGATCGTGTCGGAACGCTCGAACTTCCCGACCGACCTGTATATCGCACAGGGGCTGATCGAGCAGCTCGGCGGCGACTACGAGCTGCGCCTGATCGACGACCCGGCCGACCTGCCCGGCGCGCTCGGCGCGGACACGGCCGTCGCGATGATCACGCACGTGAACTACCGCACCGGCTACATGCACGACATGCCGGCCGTCACGCAGCTCGTGCACGACGCGGGCGGGCTGATGCTGTGGGATCTCGCGCACTCGGCCGGCGCGGTGCCGGTCGACCTGAACGGCGCACGCGCGGACGGCGCGGTCGGCTGCACGTACAAGTACCTGAACGGCGGCCCCGGTTCGCCCGCATTCGTGTGGGTGCCGCAGCGCCATCACGCGCACTTCTCGCAGCCGCTGTCCGGCTGGTGGGGCCACCGCGCACCGTTCGCGATGCAGCCGGGCTTCGCGCCCGATCCGGGCATCGCGCGCTTCCTGTGCGGCACGCAGCCGATCGTGTCGATGTCGATGGTCGAATGCGGGCTTGACGTGTTCCTGCAGACCGACATGCATGCGATCCGCCGCAAGTCGCTCGCGCTGACCGATGCGTTCATCGCGCTCGTCGAAGCGCGCTGCGCGGGCCTGTCGCTGAAGCTCGTCACGCCGCGCGCGCATCACCAGCGCGGCTCGCAGGCGAGCTTCGAGCATCCGCACGGCTACGAGGTGATGCAGGCGCTGATCGCGCGCGGCGTGATCGGCGACTACCGCGAGCCGTACGTGCTGCGCTTCGGCTTCACGCCGCTCTATACGCGCTTCGCCGACGTGTGGGATGCCGTCGAGACGCTGCGCGACATCCTCGCCACCGACGCGTGGAAGGCACCCGAGTTCGCCGAGCGCGGCGCGGTGACCTGACCGGTTTCGCCCGGCGCGCGAGCCGCGCGCCGGGCCCCGTCATTCAAATCTGGAGAGAGTCGTGAATTCTGGTCATATGCAGCCACCCGGCAACGACGCGCCGGCGGGCTGCCCGTTCTCGGGCGCACGCGCCGCGCATTCGGCACAACCGGCCCAGGCCGCGCACGAAGCGTCGCACGTGCCCGGCGATGCCGGCTGGCACAACGCGCAGCTCGATTTCTCGAAGTCGATGAGCTACGGCGACTACCTGTCGCTGAATTCGATCCTCGACGCGCAACATCCGCTGTCGCCCGATCACAACGAGATGCTGTTCATCATCCAGCATCAGACGAGCGAGCTGTGGATGAAGCTCGCGCTGTTCGAGCTGCGCGGCGCCCTCGATGCGGTACGCACCGACGCGCTGCCGCCGGCGTTCAAGATGCTCGCGCGCGTGTCGCGGATTCTCGAACAACTGGTGCAGGCGTGGAACGTGCTGTCGACCATGACGCCGTCCGAGTATTCGGCGATGCGCCCGTATCTCGGGCAGTCGTCGGGCTTCCAGTCGTACCAGTACCGGCAGCTCGAATTCCTGCTCGGCAACAAGAACGTGCAGATGCTGCAGCCGCATGCGCACCGGCCCGACATCCTCGAACAGGTGCGTGCGACGCTCGAGGCGCCGTCGTTCTACGACGAAGTCGTGCGCCTGCTCGCGCGACGCGGCTTCCCGATCGCGGCGGAGCGTCTCGAGCACGACTGGACGCAGCCGACCCGGCACGACGAGACGGTCGAAGCCGCGTGGCTCGAGGTGTACCGTCACCCGCAGCAGCACTGGGAGCTCTACGAGATGGCCGAGGAACTCGTCGATCTCGAGGACGCGTTCCGCCAGTGGCGCTTCCGTCACGTGACGACCGTCGAGCGCATCATCGGCTTCAAGCAGGGCACGGGCGGCACCAGCGGTGCGCCGTACCTGCGCAAGATGCTCGACGTCGTGCTGTTCCCCGAGCTCTGGCACGTGCGCACCACGCTGTAACGCACGACTCGCCCCTGGCCCGCCCGCCGTCAAGACGACGTGCGGGCCAGCGCCTCCCCTTCGCTCGGCTGCACGGCCGCGCGTGACAGTCGCGGAATATGCCGTCGCACGACGAGCAGCGCGACGCAGACAACCCCCATCGCGATCGCCAGCATCGTCAGATAGGCCGTGGCGCCCCCCGTGGTGATCACGATCGCGCCCGCGAACGCGCTGAGGATCGCGCCGAGCCGGCCGAACGCGAGTGCGCTTGCAGTGCCCGTCGCGCGCACGGCTGTCGGGTAGATGTACGCACAAAGCGCATACATCGTCGACTGCACCGCGTTGACGAACAGCCCGTGCAGGCCGAGCCCGACGATCAGCCAGCCCGTGTGGCGGCTGGCATCGACACCCATCAGCCACACCGCGCTCGCCGCGCCGCCGATACTGCACAGCACGAGCGGCCAGCGCGACCCGGCATGCGCGATCGTCCACGCACACAACAGCGCGCCGATCACGCCGCCGAGGTTGTACGCGGTGAGCCCGGAACCCGCGACCGACACGCTCAGCCCGCTCGCCGCCAGCATCGTCGGCAGCCAGCTGAACGCCGCATACACGGCAAGCAGGCACATGAAGAATGCGCACCACAGCGCGATCGTGTCGCGCACCTGACCGCTTTCGAACAGTGCACCGAAGCCGCCGCGTCCGCCTGCCGCACGTGCGTCCCTCGTGTCGGTGAACACGGTGCCCGGTGCGACGGGCCGCTCCATCCGCGCGAGCAGCGCGCCGAGCTCCGGCCAGCGTGCGGGGCGCCGCGCGAGATAGCGCGGCGATTCGGGCAGCGCACGCACGAGCACGAAGCCGAGCACGAGCGGCAACGCGCCGCCCGCGAAGAATAGCCCGCGCCAGCCGTAGCGCGGCAGCACCTCGTGCGCGAACAGGCCGGCCAGCATCCCGCCGAGCGGCACGCAGACGATCGTCGCGGTCACCATCATCGTGCGGCGCCGCGCGGGCGTGTACTCGGCCGTCATCGTCGTGGCGGTCGGCAATGCGCCGCCGATCCCGAGCCCCGCGACGAAGCGCAGCACCGCGATCGCCGTGACGTCCGGTGCGAAGCCGATCGCGCAGGTCGCGATGCCGAACAGGAACACGCTGCCGATCACGGCCTGGCGGCGGCCGAAGCGGTCCGCGACGATTCCCGCGCATGCACTGCCGATGCCCATCCCGATCAGCCCGGCGGCGACCGCCGGCGCGAACGCGCCACGCGTGATGCCCCATTCGCGGATCAGCACGGGAATCGCGAAACCGATCAGCTGGCCGTCGAAGCCGTCGAGCACAATCGCGAGCGCGGCAAGCAGCACCACGCAGCGCTGCATCGTCGTGAACGGCCCGTCGTCGAGCGTCGCGCCGATGTCGACGGACGGTGGCTGCAATCCGTCGCGCGTGCTCATGCGGCCTCCCGTGCGTCGCATTCAAGCGGCAACGTGCGCGACCGGCGCGCGGCAAGACAACGGCATTCGATGGCTTTCATGGCGTCTCCAGTGGCCCGGGCTGGCGCGCTCAGGCGTGCCCGGATCTCGTGCTGCGCAGTCGGCCGGTGTCGACGCATCGGCGCCGGCTCCGGTGTCTCGTCCAACCTGTTCCGATCCGGCGCTCGCACTGCATGCGGCGCGCGCGTATCGTCGTGCGGCGCAAGCCGGCCGCCGGCCTGATACTCAGTCGATCCGCGCGTCGATCAGCCGGACCAGCGCGAGCAACGTTTCCGCATGCGGCACCGGCACGCCCGCTTCGCGCGCGGCCGCGACGACCTTGCCGCTGATCGCGTCGATTTCCGTGCGGCGGCCCGCCAGCACGTCCTGCAGCATCGACGGGCGATGGCCGCGATGCTCGTGGATCGCATGCTCGACGTTGCGCGCGATGCGTTCGCCGTCGACCGCGATGCCCTTCGCGCGGGCAACGGCGGCCACCTCGGCCGCGATCGCGAGCGCGAGTTTGGGCCCGTCGTGATAGTTGCCGAGCTGGTCGACCGTGCAGCCCGTCGCCGCGCACAGCGTGTTGAGCGCCGCGTTGAACGCGACCTTCTCCCAGATTGCGGCCCACACGTCGGCATCGAGCGTGCATGCGAGCCCCGCGCGCGACAGTGCATCGGCCACGGCTGTCGCGAACGGGCGTGCCGCGCCGTCGGCCGTCATCATGCGGATCGTGCCCGCGCCGTGCGAGCGAACGTGTGCGGGCCCCGCGGCGTCGGCCGGCCACGTCGTCACGCCAACCAGGATGCGTTCGAGCGGCACGAACGCATTCAGCGTCTCGACGTTGCCGAGCCCGTTCTGCAGCGTGAGCACATGCGTGTGCGGCGTCAGCAGCGCGCGCACGCCGTCGAGCGCGGTGCGCGTATGCAGCGACTTCGTGAAAACGATCAGCAAATCGAACGGTGTGCTTGCCGATGCAGCCGCATCCGCTTGCGCGGCTTCCGGCCGCACGGCCTGCAACGTACGGATGCGGCGCTCGCCGCGATCGTCGTCGATGCGAAGCCCGTCGCGGCTAATCGCATCGAGATGCGCGTCGTTCACGTCGATCAGCGTGACGGCCTCGCCGCTTTCGGCCAGCAGCC
The DNA here is from genome assembly GCF_902499335.1 of Burkholderia lata. GTDB lineage: Bacteria > Pseudomonadota > Gammaproteobacteria > Burkholderiales > Burkholderiaceae > Burkholderia > Burkholderia lata_B. Next base: position 211,363 of record NZ_CABVQK010000014.1, read on the forward strand.
CGCCGAACAGCGAGCCCATCGCACCCGCACCCAGAATCGCAATCCTCATCGTCGGCAGCCTCGTCAGAACGGATAGTGGCGCGGTGCGGTCTGCACCGTGATCCAGCGCAGGTCCGTGAACGCCGCGATGCCGGCCTTGCCGCCGAAGTGGCCGAAGCCGCTGTCCTTCACGCCGCCGAACGGCATCTGCGCCTCGTCGTGCACGGTCGGACCGTTCACGTGGCAGATGCCCGACTCGATGCGTGCCGCGACGCGCATCGCACGCGCGACATCGCGGCTGAACACGGCCGACGACAGCCCGAACGCATTGTCGTTCGCGCAGCGGATCGCGGCATCCTCGTCGTCGACGCGCACGATGCCCTTCACCGGGCCGAACGATTCTTCCGCATAGATGCGCATCGCGGGCGTCACATGGTCGAGCAGCGTGGCCGGGAACAGCGTGCTGTCGGCCTTGCCGCCGCACACGAGCGTCGCACCGTGCGCGAGCGCATCGTCGATCAGCGCGTTGCAGCGCTCGACGGCCTTCATGTCGATCAGCGAACCGAGCACGACGGGCCCGTGGCGTGGATCACCGAGCGGCAGCGACGCGGCCTTGTCGGCGAGCTTCGCGACGAACGCATCGGCGATCGATGCGTCGACGACGATGCGTTCGGTCGACATGCAGATCTGCCCGGAATTCGCGAACGCGCCGAACGCGGCCGCCGCAACCGCCGCGTCGAGATCGGCATCGTCGAGCACGACGAACGGCGCCTTGCCGCCGAGTTCCAGCACCGACGGTTTCAGGTGACGCGCGCAGGCTTCGGCGACGATCCTGCCAACGCGCGTCGAGCCCGTGAAATTCACGCGGCGCACGGCCGGATGCGCGATCAACGCATCGACGATGGCGCCCGCATCCTCGGGCGCGTTCGTCACGAAATTGACGACGCCCGGCGGCAGGCCGGCCTCCTGCAACGCCTCGACGATCAGGCCGTGCGTGACGGGACACAGCTCCGAGCCCTTCAGCACGACCGTGTTGCCGCACGCGAGCGGCAGCGCAAGTGCGCGCGTCGCGAGGATCACCGGCGCGTTCCACGGCGCGATGCCGAGCACGACGCCGGCCGGCTGCCGCACGCCCATCGCGAGCGAGCCCGGCACGTCGGACGGAATCAGTTCGCCGCCCACCTGCGTAGTCAACGACGCGGCCTCGACGAGCCCGCTCGCGGCAAGGTGCACGTTGAAGCCGGCCCACAGCGCGGACGCCCCCGTCTCTGCCGCCATCGCGGCGACGAACTGCTCGTGCTTCGCTTCAAGCGCGGCGGCTGCCTTCAGCAGCAGCGCGCGGCGTGCGCCGGGGCCGAGCGCGGCCCAGCCGGGAAACGCGCTGGCGGCCGCGTCGGCTGCTGCACGCGCATCGTCGACGGTACATGCTGGCGCTTCGGACGCGACTTCGCCGTCAAGCGGGTTGCGGCGCACGAAGGTCGCGCCGCTGGATGAATGACGGCGTTCGCCGCCGATCAGCATCGATACGGTTTGCATGAATTCTCCGGAAAGACGCGCACCGCGCGTCAGGCAATCTCGACTTCGACGACGACCGGCGTCGCCGCACGCAGCGCGTCGGTCAGCGTGTCGCGCAGGTGCGCGGCAGCGGTCACGCGCACGCCGCGGCAGCCCATCCCTTGCGCGAGCGCGACGAAATCCAGGTTCGGCAGATCGGTGCCCTGCACGGGGTCGTCAGGGCCGAAGCCGAACACGGGCGCGAAATCCTGCAGCGCCGCGTACCGGCGATTGTTCAGGATCACGAACGTGATCGGCAACTTCAGCTGCGCGGCACTCCACAAGGCCTGAATCGAATACAGGCTCGACCCGTCGCCGATCAGCCCGATCACGCGCCGGCCCGGCTGGGCGAGCGCGACCCCGACGGCGGCCGGCATCCCGTAGCCGAGCCCGCCGCTGTCCATCGTGTAGAACGTGCCGCTGCGCGTGAACGGCAGGTGTTCCTGCATCACGGGCCGTGCGCTCGGCGCTTCCTCGACGACGATGTCGTGCGCGTCGCGCATGTCGGCGAGCGTCTGCAGCGCGAACGCGACCGACATACGCTCGCCTGCGGCCGGCGGTTCGACACGCGCACGCGGCGGCCGCGGCGCGGGCATCGGCCGCTCGGGCGGCGCCGGGCGCGCGAGCAGGTCGCGCGCGGCGAGCCGCAGGTTGCCGACGACCGCATCGCCCGACGGCGTCCACGCGGCGATGCCCGGATCGTCGACGAGCTGCACGAGCGTCGCACCCGGCGGCACGTGCGGACCGAAGCCCTCGATGTGATAGGTGAACGCGGGCGCGCCGAACGCGAACACGAGGTCGTGCCCGTCGAGCCGCGCAACGATCTTCTCGCGGATCGCGGGCAGGAAGCCGGCGAACAGCGGATGGTCCTCGGGGAAGCTGCAGCGCCCCGACATCGGCGCGACGTACACGCGCGCTCGATGCCGCTCGGCGAGCCGCACGATCTCGTCCCACGCACCGGCGCGATCGACGGCCGCACCGACCACGAACGCGGGGTGCCGCGCGGCGTCGAGCGTGTCGCCGAGCCGTGCGAGCGCGTCCGGATCGGGCCGCACGACGCTGCTGACGTCGCGGCGCGGCAGCAGGTCGGCCGGCTGGTCCCAGTCGTCGACCGGGATCGACACGAACACGGGGCCGCGCGGTTCCTGCATCGCGATGCGGTACGCACGCGCGATCGCGGCCGGCACGTCCTGCGCGCGCGCGGGCTCGATGCTCCACTTCACGTACGGCTTCGGCAGCTCGGCGGCCTGCGTCGCGCCGAGGAACGGGTCGAACGGCAGGATCGCGCGCGCCTGCTGGCCCGCGGTGACGATCAGTGGCGTGCGGTTCTTGAATGCAGTGAAGAGGTTGCCCATCGCGTTGCCGACGCCCGCGGCCGAATGCAGGTTGACGACCGCCGCGTTGCCTGTCGCCTGCGCGTGGCCGTCGGCCATCCCGACCACGACGGCTTCATGCAAGCCGAGCACGTAGCGGAAATCGTCCGGGAAGTCGCGAAACATCGGCAGCTCGGTCGAGCCGGGATTGCCGAATACGCGGTCGATGCCGAACTGGCGAAGCAGGTCGATCACCGCATCGCGAACGGTGCTCGACGCGGCGGAAGGGGGCGGATGGCCGGACATGCTCGGGGGTCTCCTGGATGGCTTGGCGGTTTCCACAGTATCGAAGCGCAAGCCATTCTCTGATACTGTATTTTTTGCGAAAGGCCATTACATTCCGGCATGACTTTCGATCTCCGACAATTGCGCGCCTTCACGACGATCGTCGCGTGCGGCAGCCTCGGCCGCGCCGCCGACGCGCTGCATGTGACGCAGCCGGCGCTGAGCCGGATCCTGAAGCGGCTCGAGGACCAGGTCGGCGCGCCCTTGTTCGAGCGCCACTCGAAGGGCGTCCAGCTCACCGCGTTCGGCGAGGCGCTGCTGCCGCACGCGACGCTGCTGCAGCACGAGGCCGAGCACGCGCGCGAGGAGCTCGACGCGATGCGCGGGTTCGCGAAGGGCACGATCAAGGTCGGCACCGTGGGCAGCATCGCGAGCCTCGTGCTGCCGGTCGCGGTGGGTCGCGTGCTCGACCACTGGCCGAACCTGCGGGTCGAGATCATCGAAGGCGTGTGGGACCGGCTCGCGGAAGGGCTGAACAAGCACGAGATCGATCTCGCGCTGTCCGCGCACGGGCCCGATACCGACGAGATCGTTGCGATTCCCGAGTGCCGCTGGGAAGATCGCAGCCACATCGTTGCGGCGCCGCACCATCCGCTGCGCGCGCTCGGCCGCGCGCCGACGCTCGCCGATACGCTGCACGCACGCTGGGCGATTCCGCCGCGCGGCACCGCACCGTTCGACCATATGCGCGCGACCTTCGACGCGCACGGGCTCGCGCTGCCCGACATCGCGGTCGAGACGCGCTCGGTCACGACATTGAAAAGCCTCGTCGCGCATGCCGGCTTCCTGAGCTGGATGGCCGAGCCGATGTACGGCGCCGAGCAGCGCGCCGGCACGATCGACACGCTGCCCGTGCGCGAAGTCGTCGCGGTGCGCACGCTCACCGCGTTCCGGCGCCGCCACGGGATCCTGCCGGGGCCGGCCGGCAAGCTGCTCGAGGAACTCGTTGCGTTGACGCGCGAAGGACGCTGACGGCGTTTCCAGCACCACCGCTGGTTCGCGTCCCTCCCCGCCCTGCCCACGCGCCGCCGCAGCGCACCATCGAAATGCCGTTTCCCCGCCTTGACTTTCGCTCGCCCGAATACGATCATTCGCTCACACAAAGAGCAAATGATCGTATTCGACGATCACGTCGGTCGCATTCGACAGGAAAAAGTCAGGCACGAACAGGAGACACCGGATGAGCGCATCGCCCTCCGCCCGCACGCCCGTGCTGCTGCACATCGGCGCGGGCTCGTTTCACCGCGCGCACCAGGCGTGGTATCTGCATCGCGTGAACGCGGCCGTTCCGGCCGACGAGCGCTGGTCGCTGACCGTCGGCAACATCCGCGACGACATGCGCGCGACGATGGACGCACTCGCCGCGCAGCACGGCGCCTACACGCTCGAAACCGTCACGCCGCAAGGCGAGCGCGCGTACGAGACGATCCGCGCGATCACCCGCGTGCTGCCGTGGTCGATCGACCTCGCCGCGCTGATCGACGCCGGCGCCGATCCCGCGTGCCGGATCGTGTCGTTCACCGTCACCGAAGGCGGCTACTACCTCGACGAACACAACCGGCTCGACCTCGCGAACGCCGATCTCGCAGCCGACCTGCAGGGCGCTCGCACGACGCTGTACGGCGCGCTCGCGGCGCTGCTCGCCGAACGCGCGAAGCGCGGCGCGGGCCCGCTCACGCTGCAGAGCTGCGACAACCTGCGCAACAACGGCGCACGCTTTCGCGCGGGGATGCGCGAATTCCTCGAACGGCGCGGGCAGGCCGACCTGCTCGCGTGGTTCGATGCGAACGTCGCCACGCCGAGCGCGATGGTCGACCGCATCACGCCGCGCCCGACTGCCGACGTGCGCGAGCGCGTGCTGGCAGCCACCGGCATCGACGACGCGTGCCCGGTGATGGGTGAATCGTTCATCCAGTGGGTGATCGAGGACCGCTTCGCGGCCGGCCGGCCGCGCTGGGAGCTGGCCGGCGCCGAACTCGTCGACGACGTGCACCCGTACGAGGAAGCGAAGATCCGCATCCTCAACGCGACGCACAGCTGCATCGCGTGGGCCGGCACGCTCGCGGGCCACACGTACATCCACGAAGGCACGCACGACGCGGCGATCCGCCGCTTCGCGCACGACTACGTGACGCAGGACGTGATCCCGTGCCTCACGCCGAGTCCGCTCGATCTCGCGCGCTACCGCGACGTCGTGCTCGAACGCTTCGGCAACCCGTACGTGCTCGACACGAACCAGCGCGTCGCGGCCGACGGCTTCTCGAAGATCCCCGGCTTCATCGCGCCGACGCTCGTCGAATCGTTCGCTCGCGGCGCGGCGCCGGTCGCCACCGCCGTGCTGCCCGCGCTGTTCCTGCGCTTTCTCGAACGCTGGGCGCGCGGCACGTTGCCGTACGCGTACCAGGACGGCGTGATGGACGAAAGCGCCGCGCGCGCGATCGTCGAGGCCGACGACCCGGTCGTCGCGCTGGGCGCCAGCCGAACGCTGTGGGGCTCGCTCGCCGGCAACGCGGCACTGGTCGAGGCGCTGCGCGCCGGGCTCGCACGGGTCGACGCATGGCTCGCGGCACGCTGACCCGCATCCGGGCGAACCTGCCTTGGCACGGGCGCGGCCGCGCGGCTAAAGTAGCGACTCCCCACTGACGGAACGGATCGCTCATGTATCTCGGCATCGACCTCGGCACCTCGGAAGTGAAGGTGCTGCTGCTCGCCCCGGACGGCACGGTCGTCGGCACCGCCGGCTCGCCGTTCACCGTGTCGCGGCCGCATCCGCGCTGGGCCGAACAGCATCCGGACGACTGGTGGCAAGGCACGCTCGCCGCACTCGCGGCCCTGCGCGAACGGCATCCCCAAGCGTTCGCGGCCGTGCGCGGCATCGGCCTGTCGGGCCAGATGCACGGCGCCGTGCTGCTCGGCCGCGACGACCGCGTGCTGCGCCCCGCGATCCTGTGGAACGACATGCGCAGCGCCGACGAATGCGCGCTGCTCACCGAACGCGCGCCCGATCTCCACGCCCTGGCCGGCAATCTCGCGATGCCGGGCTTCACCGCGCCGAAACTGCTGTGGGTCGCGAAACACGAACCCGACGTGTTCGCGGCCACCACCTGCGTGCTGATGCCGAAGGACTACCTGCGATTCCGGCTGACCGGCGCGAAGGTGTCCGATCCGTCCGACGCGGCCGGCACGCTGTGGCTCGACGTCGCGCGCCGCGACTGGTCCGACGCGCTGCTCGCCGCGTGCGGGATGACGCGTGGCCAGATGCCGCGCATCGTCGAAGGCAATGCGCCGTCCGGCACGCTGCGCGCGGACATCGCCCGCGAACTCGGGCTGTCGGAGGCCGTCGTGGTCGCCGGTGGCGGCGGCGACAACGCGACGAGCGCGCTCGGCATCGGCGCGACCCATGCAGGCGACGGCTTCGTGTCGCTCGGCACGTCGGGCGTGCTGAGTGTGGTCGGAGATCGCTTCATGCCGAACCCCGCATCGGCCGTGCATGCGTTCTGCCATGCGATTCCCGATCGCTGGCAATTGATGAGCGTCGTGCTGTCGGCCGCGAGCTGCCTGCGCTGGGTTTGCAAGCTGACCGGCACCGACGAGCCCGCGCTGCTCGCCGAAGTCGAGGCGCTCGACGCCGGCGCGCTCGCGACGGCCCCGCTGTTCCTGCCCTACCTGTCCGGCGAGCGCACGCCGCACAACGATCCGTACGCGCAGGGCGTGTTCTTCGGGATGACGCATGCGACCGAACGCGCGCATCTCGGTTACGCGGTACTCGAAGGCGTGACGCTCGGCCTCGCCGACGGCCTCGACGCGCTGCACGCGGCCGGCGTCGAAACCGACCAGCTGTCGCTGATCGGCGGCGGCGCGCGCAGCGCGTTCTGGGCGCAACTGATCGCCGATGCGCTGAACGTGCGCACGCGCCAGCACGGCGGCGGCGAAACAGGCGCGGCGCTCGGCGCGGCGCGGCTCGGCTGGCTGGCCGTCGGCGGCGATCCGCATGCGGTGCTGGCCAAGCCGCCGGTGCGCGCCGAATACACGCCGGATGCCGCCCGCCATGCGCTGCTGCGCGAACGCCTCGATGCGTTCCGCGCGCTGTACCGCCACGTGCGGCCGCTGTACGAACCGTCGCGCACGCGGCTCGCGTAAGCGCCGCACGTCACGCGTGGCGGCCATCGGCCGCATGCGCGACATGCGGTACAGTGGATGCCGTCATGCGGCCCGCCGGCCGGCCCGCGGGGCGGCCCCCAGATCCGAACCGAATCGCTATCGTGTCCAAGTCCTCAGAAAAACTCGATCTCGCCACGCGTGCCGCGTGGCTCTACTACGTCGCGGGCGACACGCAGAACGAAATCGCGGAAAAGCTGCAGGTGTCGCGCCCGGTCGCGCAGCGCCTCGTCGCGTTCGCGGTCGAGAAAAACCTGATCCGTGTGCGCGTCGATCACCAGCTCGCCGACTGCCTCGATCTCGGCGCGCAGCTGTCCAAGCGCTACGGCCTCGCAATGTGCGAAGTCGTGCCCGTCGATGCCGATGCGCCCGACGCGATCGACCGCAAGCTCGCGGTCGCCGGCGCGCAGGTGATGGAGCGCTACCTGAACGAAACGCGGCCGATGGTGATCGCGGTCAGCAGCGGCCGGACGCTGAAGGCCGCGGTCGCGCAGATCGCGCAGATCGACCGCCCGCAGCACCGGCTCGTATCGATGGTCGGCGCGATCGCGGCCGACGGTTCGTCGAACCGCTACGACGTCGCGCAGTACATCTCCGAGAAAACCGGCAGCAAGCACTTCCTGCTGCCCGCCCCGCTGTTCGCCGACAGCGATGCCGAGCGCGCGCAGTGGTGCAATCACCGGCTGTACCGGATCGTCGAGGCGCTGTCGGGCAAGGCCGACGTCGCGTTCGTCGGGATCGGCAACATCGGCCCGCACTGCCCGCTCTACGAAGACGGCTTCATCACCGAACAGGAGCGCGACGAGATGACCGCGCTCGGCGCGGTGGCCGAACTGCTCGGCGTGCCGATCGACGCGCAGGGCACGCAGATCGCCGTGTCGACGAGTGCGCGCGTAACCAGCGTCGCGCTCGCCACGCCGCCGAAGCGCCCGACGATCGCATTCGCCGGCGGCCCGAAGAAACGCGATGCGGTAATCGCCGCATTGCGCGGCGGCTGGCTGTCGGGGCTCGTCACCGACGAAACCTGCGCGCGCGCCGCGCTCGACGCGAAAGCGGCCTGACGCCGAAGCCGCGCACCGCGCGCGGCAGTCGAACTGCTCAAGCCGCGTGCGACGCCGGAAACGCGTGCCGGCGCGCACGCCACGCGCCGACCCACGCGGCCGCCAGCAGCACGACGAGCACCCACGGAATCGCACCGGCACCCGTTGCACCGAGCAGCATCCCGCCCGCGATGCCGCCGCCGGCGATCGCGAGGTTCCACACCGTCACGAGCATCGACTGCGCGACGTCGGCCGCGTCCCCCGCCGCATTCGCGGTGGCTGTCTGGAACAACGTCGGCGCACCGCCGAACGCAAGCCCCCACAACGCGACGCCCGCATAGACGATCACCATTCCGGAACCGGCGCCGAGCATCGCCGCCGCGATCGCGAACATCGCAATGCTGGCGAGTGTCAGGCGTCGCTGCGCGGCGCCGATCCACGCGCCCGTCAGCGCGATGCCGACCAGCGACGCGATACCGAACACGAGCAGCACCGCATCGACCTGCGCGCCCATCCGCACGCCTGCGAGAAACGGCGCGACGTACGTGTACAGCATGTTGTGCGCAAGCACGTACGCGAACATCACGGTCAGCACCGGCCGCACGCCGGGCAGCGTCATCACGCCGAGCACCGGCTCGCGCGCGCCGGCCTGCTGGCCCGGGTAGTCGGGCACGCGCCAGCGGATCCAGCCGATCAGCGCAAGCGCCGCGAGCGTGATGCCCGCGAACGCGACGCGCCACCCGAGCGCCGCGCCGAGCGCGGTGCCGGCCGGAATGCCGATCGACATCGCGACCGGCGCACCGAGCATCGCGACCGCGATCGCGCGGCCGCGCAGTGACGCATCGACCATCCGGCTCGCATAGCCGGCCAGCAGCGCCCACAGCAGCCCGGCCGCCATCCCCGCGACGAAGCGCGCGGCGAGCGTGAGCGCGTAGTACGGCGACACGGCTGTCAGCGCATTCGACACGACGAAGCCGGCCAGCGCCGCAAGCAGCAGGCTGCGCCGGCGCATCGCGCGCGTCGCGGCGACGAGCGGAATCGCCGCGACGATCGAGCCGAGCGCATACACGGTCACGAGCTGGCCGATCAGCGCCTCGGGCACCCGCAGGTCGACGCTCATCAGCGGCAGCAGGCCGGCCGGCAACGCCTCGGTGAGAATCGTGATGAAGGCGGCCGTCGCGAGCGCCAGCAGGTTCGCGACCGGCAGGCGTTCGGCCGCCTGCAGCGGCTGCTCCACCTGCTCCGGTCGAACGGCAACCTCGTCATCGATCGACGTGCAGTCGCTCATGCCGCGCTCCCGGTTTCGACGCCATAGACCGCATCGCGCACGGCAGTCACGATCCGCCCGTAGAGGCCCTCGTACAGCGTATTGGACAGCGCGACGACCGTCAGCCCGGCCTCACGGTCGACGAACCACGTATGCCCGTACGCGCCGCCGCCGCGCCAGGTGCCGACCGACTCCGGCGACTGCGCGGCCACCGGATCGCGCAGCACCGAAAAGCCGAGCCCGAAGCCGAAACCGGGCGCATCGCGCAGTTCGCGCGCACCCGGCTGGGCGCGCGCCATCTCGTCGGCCCATGCGTGTCCGAGCCAGCCGTCGCGGCCCGTGCGCAGCGCGTCGAGCAGCGTCACGCAGTCGCGCGCGGTGCCGACCATCCCCGCGCCGCCCGACGGCCATGCATCGGCATCGAATACGCGCGCCGGCTCGAAGCGGATGCCGATCGTGCCGTCGAACACCGGCACGAGATCGACGTCCGCCATCCGGCGCGGAGCGCCCGGCGTGCTCACGTAAGGCGTCGCGAAGCGCGCCGCGTCGTGCGCGACGAACGCGGTGTCGGTCATCCCGAGCGGTGTCGTGACGAGCGCGGCCACTGCGTCGGCGAGCGGCCGCCCGTCGACCGCCTCGATCAGCGCGCCGACCACGTCCATCGCGAGCGAATAGCCCCAGGACGTACCCGGCGCGAACTGCAGCGGCACGCCGGCGATGCGCCGCAGGTTCTCGGCGAGCGAGAGACCCGGGCGATCCATCCCGTCGGACACGCCGGCACGTGCATACGGGCCATCGCCGTCCGCTTCGAGGAAGCGGTAGCCGAGGCCGGCGGTATGCGACAGCAGATGACGCAACGTGATGACCGCGGGCGTCCCGTCGGGCAACGTCGGGCGGAACTCGGGCAACCAGCGCGTGACCGGTTCGTCGAGCGCGATGCTTCCTGCCGCGACCAGCCGCATCGCGGCGGCCGCCACGACCGGCTTCGTGACCGACGACAGACGGAACAGCGCGTCTTCCCGCATCGGCGTGCCGGCTTCGCGATCGGCAAGCCCGACGGCGCGCGCATAGCGCAGCTCGCCGTCCCGCGCGACCAGCACGACCGCGCCGACCATGCGCTCGTCGGCGAGCGCGCGATCGAGCGCATCGTCGAGCCGATGGCGCAGCGCGACGTCCGGTTCCACGCGCAAAGCGGAGACAGGCAGGGATGACATGACGTGACCTCATACAGTGAACGAGCGCTCATCGTAGGGAGCCGACGCAAGAAGAAAAACCGGGGTAGAGTTCCGGACAATCCGGACGCTGGCGTCCGCAATCGGAAACTCGCATGGAAAACCTCGGCGGCTTCGTCGTGTTCGTTCAGGTCGCGGAAACGCGCAGCTTCGTCGCGGCCGGCCGCGCGCTCGGGCTGTCGGCGTCGGCGATCGGCAAGCGCATCGCGCGGCTCGAAGCACGCCTGAACGTGCGGCTCTTTCACCGCAGCACGCGCAGCATCACGCTGACGGCCGAAGGCACGCGCTTTCTCGAACGGTGCCGGCGCGTGCTCGCCGAGCTCGACGCAGCCGAGCAGGAACTGACGCACAGTGCCGAAGCGCCGCGCGGGCGCTTGCGGGTGAGCCTGCCGACGATCGGCACGCTGCTGCTGCCGGTGCTCGCCGATTTCATGGCTGCGTATCCGGAGATCGAGCTCGACATCGATTTCAGCGACCGGCTCGTCGACGTCGTCGACGAAGGCTTCGACGCGGTGCTGCGCACCGGCCAGCCGTCGGATTCACGGCTGTCGTCGCGGCTGCTCGGCCACTTCCGCCAGCACCTCGTCGCGTCGCCCGACTATCTCGACCGGCACGGCACGCCGGGCACGCCGGCCGATCTCGTGCGGCACCGCTGCCTGCACTACCGTTTCCCGACCAGCGGCAAGCTCGAAACGTGGCCGCTGCGCGTGCCGCGCGCGGGCATGCTGCCCGAGGTACCGGTCGCGATGGTCAGCAACAGCGCGGAAGCGCGCTTATGCTTCGCGCTGCGCGGGCTCGGCATCGCGTGCCTGCCCATCTTCTTCGTGCGCGATGCGCTCGCGGACGGCACACTGCGCGCGGTGCTCGACGAACACGTCGCAAGCTGCACGCCGGTCTACGTACTGTGGCCGTCCGGCCGCCACCCGACGCCGAAGCTGCGCGCGTTCGTCGACTACATGGCCGCGCACCTGCCGCTGTAAGCGCGGCCCGCCGTCATGCGGCCTTCGCGTGCACGCTCAGCCGGCGGAACGCCTGCCCGTGCTCGTCGAACAGGTGACAGTGCTCGGCTTCCGCGTGCACGTGCAGCGCCTCGCCGGTGCGGTACGTGTCGAGCGGCGGAATCCGCGCGATCAGCCCGTCCGGCGCGACGGCCGACTCCGCATACAGGTACGCGGCATCGCCGAGCGACTCGACCGCCATCGTCTTCGCGGCCACGCCGGTAGCCGCGGCTTCGACTTTCAGGTGCTCGGGCCGCACGCCGACCGTCACCGCCGCGCCGCGCTGCAGCCCCGCCGCTTCGACCGCGACGCGCTGCGTCTCGCCGCTGTCGAAGCGCACGAGCACGCCGCCCGCATCGACCGACTCGACGGTGCCCTTCAGGAAATTCATCTTCGGCGAGCCGATGAAGCCCGCGACGAACTGGTTCGCCGGCGCGTGGTACAACTCGTTCGGCGTGCCGACCTGCTGCACCGCGCCGCCCGACAGCACGACGATCTTGTCGGCGAGCGTCATCGCCTCGACCTGGTCGTGCGTCACGTAGATCATCGTGGTCTTCAGCTCGTCGTGCAGCCGCGCGAACTCCAGCCGCATCTTCACGCGCAGCGCAGCGTCGAGGTTCGACAGCGGCTCGTCGAACAGGAACACCTTCGGCTTGCGCGTGATCGCGCGGCCGATCGCGACGCGCTGCCGCTGGCCGCCCGACAGCTGCTTCGGCTTGCGATCGAGCAGATGGTCGATGTGCAGGATCTTCGCGGCCTGCTTCACGGCCTGGTCGATCTCCGGCTTCTTCGCGCCCGCGAGCTTCAGGCCGAACGCCATGTTGTCGTACAGCGTCATGTGCGGGTACAACGCATACGACTGGAACACCATCGCGATGCCGCGCTTCGCGCTCGGCACGTCGTTGACCTTCGCGCCGTCGATCAGCAGGTCGCCGCTCGAGATGTCCTCGAGGCCGGCGATCATCCGCATCAGCGTGGATTTGCCGCAGCCGCTCGGGCCGACGAACACGACGAATTCGCCGTCGGCGATGTCGAGGTTCACGTTGCGCAGTACTTCGGTGTCGTCGTAGCGCTTCGCGATGTTGCGCAGGAGCACGCTTGCCATGATCTGTCTCCGTTCGTTCGTGATGCGCCGCGTCGAACGCGGCGCGCAGTCGTTCTTGCTAGTTCGGCAGCACCGCGCCGGTCACCTGCCAGCGCGCGACGTAGCCGGGCAGCTCGTGCATGTCGTCGAACACGTGACGCGCGCCGATCCCGCGCAGCGCGTCGATCTGCGCGGCCGACGCATGCCCGCCGCCGACGAAGCCGAGCACGGTCATGCCGGCCGCCGCCGCCGCGGTGATGCCGGTCACGCTGTCCTCGACCACGAGGCACTGGGCCGGCACGACGCCGAGCGTGCGCGCGGCCGCGAGATATACATCCGGCGCCGGCTTCGGCCGCGCGACGGCATCCGCACAGAACAGCCGGTCGCCGAAGAAGCGCGCGAGGCCCGTGCGTGCCAGTGCCGCCTCGACGTACGCGCGGTAGCTGTTGCTCGCGCAGGCCGTCGTCAGTTGAATCGCGTCCAGCGCCGCGTCGATACCGTCGACCATCGGCGCGTTGACGGCCGCCGCTTCCACCGCGGCGCGGATTTCGACGACGTCGTCGTTCGACAGCGTGCGGCCGAGCGCGTCGCTCGCGCCGGCCAGCACGCGCTCAATGCGCAGCCCGAGCAGCGGCATCACGGCCGGCCGCGCATCGACGCCCGGCCAGCGCGCATCGAGTTCGTGCACCAGCACGTCGGCGGCCACCGCCTCGCTGTCGATCAGCACGCCGTCGCAATCGCAGATCAATACGTTCATCGCGGTCATTTGACGGCTCCGAACGTGAGCCCGCGCACCAGCTGCTTCTGCGACAGCCAGCCGACGATCAGGATCGGCGCGACCGCCAGCAACGAAGCCGCGGACAGCTTCGCCCAGAACAGGCCCTCGGGGCTCGAGTACGACGCGATGAACACGGTCAGCGGCGCCGCGTTCGAGCTCGACAGGTTGATGCTCCAGAATGCCTCGTTCCACGACAGGATCACGAGCAGCAGCGCGGTGGACGCGAGCCCCGGCAACGCCATCGGCATCAGCAGGTAGACGATCTCCTGCCACGTCGACGCGCCGTCGATGCGCCCGGCTTCGAGGATGTCCTTCGGGATCTCGTTGAAGTACGTGAAGGTCATCCACACCGCGATCGGCAGGTTGATCAGCGTGTAGACGATCACGAGGCCCGATACGCTATCGAGCAGCCCCGCGTTCTTCCACAGCAGGTAGATCGGCACGAGCACGCCGACCGACGGCATCATCTTCGTCGACAGCATCCACAGCAGCACCTTCTGCGTGCGGTGGTTCGGGAAGAACGCCATCGCGTAAGCGGCCGGCACCGCGAACAGCAGCGAGATCACCGTGACGCCCGCCGAGATCAGCACGGAATTCCATGCGAACGCGAAGTAGTTGCTGCGCGCGAACACCTCGCGGAAGCTGTCGAGCGTCGGGATGAAGAACAGCGTCGATGCATATGCCTGCTGCTCGGTCTTGAACGCGGTGATCGCCATCCAGAAGATCGGGAAGAACAGCAGCAGCGCGATCAGCCACGCGAGCGTGCCGGGCAGCGCGCGCCTCACGAGGTCGAACACGGCCGGCACGCGCCGGCCTTCGAAGGTCAGGTCGCTCATTTCTCGTACTCTCCCTTCAGGTTGCGCGCGAGCATCCGCACGAGGAAGAACGACACGACGTTCGCGACCACGACGGCGATGATGCCGCCGGCGGACGCGAGGCCGACGTCGAACTGCTGCAGGCCGAGCGCATAGATCAGGTACGACAGGTTGGTCGTCGCGTCGCCGGGGCCACCGCCGGTCGTCGTGTAGATTTCCGCGAAGATCGACAGCAGGAAGATCGTCTCCATCATCACGACCACGGCGATCGCGCGCTTCAGGTGCGGCAGCGTGATGTAGAAGAACATCGCGATCGGGCCCGCACCGTCGATGCGCGCGGCTTCCTTCTGCTCCTGGTCGAGCGACTGGATCGCGGTGAACAGGATCAGGAACGCGAACGGCAGCCACTGCCACGCGACGATGATGATCACGGCGGTGAGCGGGTAATCGGCGAACCAGTCGATCGGCGTCATCCCGAGCGCGCGCATCGCGTTCGCGACGAGCCCGTACACCGGGTGCAGGATCATGTTCTTCCAGATCAGCGCGGACACCGTCGGCATCACGAAGAACGGCGCGATCGCGAGCAGGCGTGCCACGCCCTGCCCGTAGAACTTGCGATCGAACAGCACCGACATCAGCACGCCGCCGACCACGGTGATCGCGAGCACCGCGCCGATCAGCACGAGCGTGTGCCAGATCGCGGGCAGGAACGACGGGTCGGTCGCGAGGAAGCGGTAGTTGTCGAGCCCGGCGAAACCCTTCACGTCCGGGTTCAGCAGGTTGTAGCGCGAGAACGAATACCAGATCGTCATCGCGAGCGGAATCGACATCCACAGCAGCAGCACCGCGACGGACGGCGAGACAAGCCAGCTCGCGCCGCCGCGCGCGCGACGCGGCGCGCCGGGCGGTGACGACGCGTCGCCGACCGACGGCGCGTGAGCGTGGCTCAGGGGAAGACGCAGGTGACGCATGATCGGAGTCCCTCCGGTTGATGCGCGGGCACGAAAGCCTGCCCGCCTGTCAGCTTCGACGACGCGCACCGTGCGCCAGCGCGCACGGTGCGGGCCGCGTTACTTCTTGTAGCCGGCCTGCCGCACCGCGCGGTCGGCGGCGGCCTGCCCGGCGGCGAGCGCCTGGTCGACCGTCATCTGGCCGGCCACCGCACCCGCGATCGACTGGCCGACCACCGTGCCGAACGACTGGAACTCAGGAATCCCGACGTACTGCACGCCCGTGTACGGCACCTTCTTCAGCGACGGATCGTTCGGGTCGGCCGTCTCGATCGCCTTCAGCACGAAGTCCGAGAACGGCGCGGCGGCCTTGTACTCGGGGCGCTGGTAGGTCGACGTGCGCGTGCCGGGCGGCACCGACGCCCAGCCTTCGTCCTTGCCGACCATCTCGATGTACTGCTTCGACGTCGCCCACGCGATGAACTTGCGCGCGGCGTCCTGCTGCTTCGACGTCTTCGGCACGGCGAGCGCCCATGCCCACAGCCAGTGCGAACCCTTCGGCGTGGCGGCGACCGGCGCGGCCGCGAAGCCGATCTTGTCGGCGACCTGCGACTGCTGTTTGTTATAGAGCATGCCGGCCGCGACCGTCGCGTCGATCCACATCGCGCACTTGCCCGATGCGGTCAGGGTCAGGTTCTCGTTGAAGCCGTTCGAGCTCGCTCCCGGCGGGCCGTCCTTCTTCAGCAGGTTCACGTAGAACGTGATCGCCTTCTTCCACTCCGGCGACGTGAGCTGCGCATTCCAGTTCTCGTCGAACCAGCGCCCGCCGAACGTGTTCACGACCGTCGACACGTACGCCATGTTCTCGCCCCACCCGGCCTTGCCGCGCAGGCAGATCCCGTAGGTGCCCTTCGCCTTGTCAGTGAGCTTGTCCGCGAATTCGGCGATCTGGTCGTAGGTCGGCTGGTCGGGCATCTTCAGCCCCTTCGCCGCGAACAGGTCCTTGCGGTAGAACGTCATCGAGCTCTCGACGTAGAACGGCAACGCGTACAGCTGGCCGTTGTACGACAGGCTGTCGCGCGCGGTCTTCACGATGTCGTTCAGGTCGTAGTCGGCGGGCAGGCCCGTCATCGGCGCGAGCCAGCCGCGCTTGCCCCACTGCGGCGTCTCGTAGGTGCCGATCGCCATCACGTCGAACTGGCCGCTGCCGGTCGTGATGTCGGTCGTTGCGCGCTGGCGCAGCACGTTCTCCTCGAGGATCACCCAGTTCAGCTTGATGTCCGGGTTCGCCTTCTCGAAGGCCGGCGACAGCTTCTTCAGCTCGATCATGTCGGGATTGTTCAGCGTCGCGATCGTCAGCGTGCCGGCGGACGCCGCGCAGGCCGCCGTCGCGAGCGCGGCTCCGGCGAAGCAGCGTGCGGCAGCGTCGAGCATCTTTCGTTGCATGGCATGTCTCCTGTGTTTATTCGAAGTGTCGTCGGTACTACGTTTCCTTCGCGGCCCGTCATGCCGGCCGCTGCATTCCGCACGCGCGCGCATAGTGCGCGATCACGTCGCGTATCCGGTAGCGCACCCATGCGCGCGGCTCTTTCGCAAGGCCGCCCGCTCGGCATGCCGCGTACACGTCCGGCAACCACTGCGCGACGAGCGTTTCCGGCACCGGCTGCCGCGCGAGGTTGTCGAACAGTTGCTCGACCGCGGCCGCGACGGCCGGCTGCAGCCAGTAGTAGCGGATCCGGTCGCTGTAGCTGAACTGGCGCGCGAGCCGCTGCTCGGTTTCGTCGCCACGGTAGTACGGTGCCCAGTGCTCGGGCTGCGCGCGCATCGCGGCGTCGACCACGTCGCGCAACCGCGAGCGCATCGCGACGTAACCGATCAGCGCATCCTCGATGAAGGTCAGCGCGAACAGCGCCTCGCGCAGCGCGAACGTCAGCGCGGGGCCGACCTTCAGCACCGCGAAGTGGTCGCGCACGAGCGCGGCGAGCGCGCCCTCGGTCTGGTAGTCGGTCGAATGCGCCTCGAACACGAGGCGTGGTGTCTGCAGGATACTCGCGCCGAGCGACGCGGCCTTTGCGCTGTCGTAATCGAGCACGTGGCGATCGTCGAAGTCGACACCCGGCTGCGCGACGATCGCGACGACGCGCGTCCATGCGTCGTCCAGCCCGGCCGCGGCGAACGCGTGGCGATGCGCATCGAGCGTCGCCGCGATGCTGTCGCTGCGCGTGACCACGATCTGCGCGATCGCTGCGTCGTCGCCGCCACCGCTGACTTCGCCGCCCGGCGTCGGCACCTCGGTGCCGATCACGTAGACGGGCGCGATGCCGGCGCGCGCTGCCGCGTCTTCCGCCGCGCGGCACAGTTCGGCCGCGCGCGCGGCGATCGTGCGATCGTCGAGCCGCACCGGATCGTCCGCGCACGCCATGCTCGCATCGAGGTGAATCTTTTCGAAGCCCGCCTCGACGTACGCGGCGACCATCTCGCAGGCCTCGCGCATCGCATCGGCCGCGCGGCGATGCCGCCACGGATTCGGGCCGAGGTGATCGCCGCCGAGCACGAGCGCCGAAGGAGCAAGCCCGCAACGCTGCGCGATCGCGTCGACATCGCGGCGGAAATCGGCGGGCGTCATGCCCGTATAGCCACCCAGATGGTTCACCTGGTTGCAGGTCGCCTCGATCAGCAGCGGCGACCCGTCCGCGCGCGCCGCTTCGCACGCGGCCTCCAGCACGAGCCGGTGCGCGCTGCAGATTGAATAGATGCCGCGCTGCGCGTCCGCGCGGTTCGCGTCGAAGATCATCCGCAGCACGGCGTCCGCATGCGCGGTGCGCGAACGTTCGGCGAAAGTGGTCAGGCCGGACATGCAATACCTCGTTCGGTCAGGAAACGGTCGATCTCGGCCGCGCTGCTGTTGCCCTCCATCGGGCCACGCCGCGTCACCGCGATCGCCCCGGCCGCGTTCGCACGGCGCAGCGCGACCTCGACCGGTACGCCGGCGACGAGGCTCGCGACCAGCGTGCCGCCGAAGCAGTCGCCGGCGCCGGTCGGATCGACTTCGTCGACCTGAAACGCCGGCGCTTCCGCGCGGTTCGCGCGGTCGAACGCGACGCTGCCTTGCGCGCCGCGTTTCAGCACGACACGCTCGAGCAGCGGATGCGTCGCGAGCAGGCCCGAAATCGCGCGCTCGGCCGGCTGCGGCCCGCAGAAGAACGGCAGGTCGGCTTCGCTCGGCAGGAACAGGTGGCACGCGGCGAGCATCGCGTCGAGCGCCGCGCGCATCGGACGAAAGCTCAGCATTTCGGGTCGCACGTTCGGATCGAACGACACCTTCGCGCCGGCGCGCGCGGCCTCGATCACGCCGCGCTGCACCGCCGCGATCGCCGACTCGCTCGTCAGCGACGAACCCATCACGTGGAAGTAACGGCAGCCGTCGAACATCGCGGTATCGACATCGGACGCATCGACGCACGCGGCCGCGCTGGTGGACAGCGTGAACACGAAGCTGCGCGAACCATCGTCGCGATACGCGACGAACGCGGTGCCCGTCGGGCGCGCGACGCGGCGGATGCGCGCGACGTCGACCCCGTCGCGTTCGAGCCGCGCGACGATCGCATCGCCGAACGCATCGCGGCCGACGCAGCCCGCATATGCGACGCATGCACCGAGCCGCGCGGCCTGGTCGGCGAAGATCGCCGGCGCGCCGCTCGGAAACGGCCCTTCGAACAGGCCCGGCGTATCGAAACCCTGGCCGCGCTCGGCGGCGACGAATTCGGCGAGCAGTTCGCCGGCAACGACGATCTCGGCCATCAGGCGAGCCCTCCTCGTTCAACGGGGGCCGCGACGTGCGAGACAACTGCCGCGTCTCGGGCCGGCCGGCAGGTGGTGGCGCGTGCGAGCGGCATCACTTCAGCTCATCCAGTTGCCGCCGTCGACGTTCAGCGTCTGGGCGGTGACGTAGTCGGCGTCGGACGACGCAAGGAACAGCGCGGCGCCCGTCAGGTCGCCCGGCACGCCCATGCGGCCGAGCGGCACGGCTTCGCCGACGAGCCGCTTCTTCTCGCCGAGCGGCCGGTTCTCGTAGCGCGCGAACAGCGCATCGACCTGCTCCCACATCGGCGTGTCGACGACGCCCGGCGCGATACCGTTCACGTTGATCCGGTGGGGCGCGAGCGCGAGCGCGGCCGACTGTGTGTAGCTGATCACCGCGGCCTTGGTCGCGCAGTAGTGCGAAACGAGTGCCTCGCCACGACGCCCGGCCTGCGACGACATATTGACGATCTTGCCGCCGCGCCCCTGCTCGACCATCCGCTGCGCGACGGCCTGCATCAGGAAGAACAGCCCTTTCACGTTGACCGAGAACAGCCGGTCGAACACGTCCCACGATTCGTCGAGGATCGGGCGCATGTCGAACAGCGCCGCATTGTTAAACAGGATGTCGACGCCGCCGAAGCGCTCGACCGCCGTGGCGACGATCCGCTCGATGTCGTCGCGGCGCGTGACGTCCGCGGTGACGGCCACCGCGCGGCCGGGGTTTGCCTCGATGAGCCGCGCGAGCGAGCCGCCCGCCGGCTTCAGATCGACGAGCACGCAGCGCGCGCCCTCGTCCAGATAGCGTTGCGCGACCGCCTCGCCGATGCCGCTTGCGGCGCCCGTCAGGATCGCGACCTTGTCTTCCAGTCTCACTGGCTGTCTCCGGTTCGTTCTGCTTTACGACGGCTGCGAGGTGAGCGAACGCTCGCAGACCGATCAATTGCTCTGTTAGTGATCGAATGATCGGATACGCGATTCGCGCTGTCAAGGCGACGTGACGGCTTTCTATGACGCGCTGCGGCACAACGGCGCTGCGTGGTGGCTCGCCGCGCACGCCCGGCAAGGCGCGGCGCGCACGGTGCGGCGCGGTCGGATCGGCAATGAAGGGGACGGAGCGAGGACGGAAAGGGGATTTCGCGCTGCACGGCGCGGCGATACGTTATATCATCGCCATACTTTGTTTCATCGCCCTGCTTCACGCCATGGCTACCTCATCGTCCATTGACGCCCGGCTGTCCCGGGCCGACGCATTCGCCGCCGAGCACGGGCTCGCGTGGACGCCGCTGCGCCGCCAGGTCTACGAGCGCGTGCTGGCCGCGCAGCGCCCGATCGGCGCGTACGACCTGCTCGCCGAACTCGAGCCGCAGCGCGGCCGCGTGCCGCCCACGACCGTCTATCGCGCGCTGGATTTCCTCGTCGAACACGGCTTCATCCACCGGATCGAATCGAAGAACGCGTTCTTCGCGTGCTGCGAGATCGGCGTCCCGCACGAAGGCCAGTTCCTGATCTGCGATTCGTGCGGCGACACCGTCGAGATTCCCGGCGGCGACCTCGCGAAGCAGTTGTCCGCGAGCGAGCCCGCGCACGGTTTCGAAGTCCACCACCAGGTCGTCGAGCTGAGCGGCCTGTGCGGACACTGCAAGCACAAGCCCGTGCAACGCTGACGCGTATCGCGCGGCGCACGCGCCGCCCCTTCCAACGAGGAGTTCCATGTCCATTGCCCTGAAGCGCGCGCCGCGGCGTGCCCTGTCGCCTGTCCGCTGGCTCGCCGCCGCTGTCGCCGCGCTGTCGCTCGCGGCGCCCGCGTTCGCGCAGGCCGCGACCGTCAACGTCGTCGCCGCCGAGAATTTCTACGGCGATGTCGCGTCGCAGATCGGCGGCCGCCATGTCGCGGTGACGAGCATCCTCAGCAATCCGGACCAGGATCCGCACCTGTTCGAAGCGAGCCCGAAGACGGCCCGCGCGCTCCAGCACGCGCAGGTCGTGATCTACAACGGCGCCAACTACGATCCGTGGATGAGCAAGCTGCTCGGCGCGTCGAAACAGGCGAAGCGCGCGACGATCGTCGTCGCCGATCTCGTCGGCAAGAAGGCCGGTGACAACCCGCACCTGTGGTACGACCCGGCGACGATGCCGGCTGCCGCGCGCGCGATCGCGGCCGAGCTCGGCCGCGCCGACCCGGCGAACAAGGCCGAATACGACGCGAACCTGCAGAAGTTCGTCGCAACGCTTAAGCCCGTCGACGACAAGGTCGCCGCACTGCGCGCGCAGTACAAGGGCATGCCGGTCACGGCCACCGAGCCCGTGTTCGGCTACATGTCCGACGCGATCGGCCTCGACATGCGCAACCAGCGCTTCCAGCTCGCGACGATGAACGACACCGAAGCGAGCGCGCAGGACGTCGCTGCGTTCGAGAACGACCTGCGCAAGAAGCAGGTGCGCGTGCTGATCTACAACAGCCAGGCTGAAGAACCGATGACCAAGCGCATGCTGAAGATCGCGCGCGACGGCGGCGTGCCGACCGTCAGCGTCACCGAGACGCAGCCGGCCGGCAAGACCTTCCAGCAATGGATGGCCGGCCAGCTCGACGCGCTCGCGGCCGCGCTGGCCGCCGGCAAGCAATAAACAACCGTAACGACATGACCGTCACTCCTCACGCACTCGCCGTCGATCGCGTCACGCTCGAACTGGGCGGACGCACGATCCTGCGCGACGTCAGCTTCTCGATCGAACCCGGCGAATTCGTCGGCGTGCTCGGGCCGAACGGCGCGGGCAAGACGACGCTGATGCGCGCGGTGCTCGGCCTCGTGCCCGTGTCGGCCGGCACGCTGTCCGTCGGCGGCGTGCCCGTCGTGCGCGGCAACGCATCGATCGGCTACATGCCGCAGATCAGGAGCGGCCTCGCGAACCGCCGGATGCGCGGCTACGACTTCGTCGCGATGGCCGCCGACGGCCACCGCTGGGGGCTGCCGCACACGAACGCGGCGACGCGCCGCGACGTCGACCGCGTACTCGATCTCGTCGGCGGCCCGACGCTCGCGCGCCGGCCGCTGTCGGAACTGTCGGGCGGCGAGCGGCAGCGCCTGCTGCTCGCGCAATGCCTGCTCGGCAGCCCGAAGCTGCTGCTGCTCGACGAGCCGCTGATCAGCCTCGACCCGAACCACCAGCGCGGCGTCGTCGAGCTCGTGCGCAATGTGCAGCGCGAGCTCGGCATCACCGTGCTGTTCTCCGCGCACGAACTGAATCCGCTGCTGAACGCGCTCGACCGCGTGCTGTATCTCGGCAACGGCGTCGCGGCGCTCGGCACCGTCGACGAGGTGATCACGAAACCCGTGTTGTCGCGGCTCTACGGTTCGCCGATCGACGTGATGCGCGTGAACGGCAAGATCTTCGTGATGTCGGGCGACGTCGAGATCGAGAAGCACGACCACGAACACGAGGACGACGACGGCCACTCGCACGGCGGTGGCGGTGGCGGCGGCCACGGCCATCACCACCACGGACACGCTCATCCCGGGCATTCGCACGATGTTTGAATACGACTTCATGATCAACGCCTTCGCGGCGTCGGGGATCGTCGCGGTGCTCGCGGGCATCGTCGGCTACTTCCTGGTGCTGCGCGGGCAGACCTTCGCCGGCCATGCGCTGTCGCACGTCGGCTTCACCGGTGCGACGGGCGCGGTGCTGCTCGGCATCTCGCCGATCTGGGGGATGGTCGGCTTCACGCTCGCGGCCGGGATCGGGATGGGCGCGCTCGGCGAGAAGCTCGCGGGCCGCGACGTCGCGATCGGCGTGATCCTGTCGGGCGCGCTCGGCTTCGGCCTGCTGTTCCTGCATTTCTACACGTCGTTCGCGACGCAGGTCACCGCGCTGCTGTTCGGCAACGTGCTCGCGGTGAGCCATGACACGCTCGCGGTGCTCGCCGGCATCGGCGCGGTCAGCCTGCTCGCGCTCGCGCTGATCGCGCGGCCGCTGCTGTTCGCATCGCTGCAGCCCGAACTGGCCGAAGCCAAGGGCGTGTCGCTGCGCACGGTGTCGATGCTGTTCCTCGCGGTGTGCGCGCTCGCAGTGGCCGCGGCGACGCAGATCGTCGGCGTGCTGCTGGTGTTCACGCTGCTGGTCGGGCCGGCCGCCGCCGCGCAGAACGTGACGACGCGGCTGTCGACCGGCGTGCTGCTCGCCGCGCTGTTCGCGTTGTTCGAAGCGTGGCTCGGCATCGTGCTCGCGTATCACACCGACTGGCCGACGAGCTTCTGGATCACCGCGCTGTCGGCGCTCGTGTACGGCGCGAGCCTGTTGCGACGCCACTGACCGACGTTTGTCGGAAATAAAAACGCCGGCGTGCCCGAAGGCAACGCCGGCGTTTTTTCATGCGCGCGCGATAGTGCGACGCGCCGTGTGCGTTACCTGCTTCCCTTCCCGCTCACCGTGCGAGCACACGCGCATGATGCGCGAGGTGATCGGCAATGAACGTCGAGATGAAGTAGTACCCGTGGTCGTAGCCCGGATGGCGGCGCAGCGTCAGCGGCTGGCCGGCCTTCGCGCACGCGGTTTCGAACACGTCGGGGTTGAGCTGGTTCGCGAGGAACTGATCGGCGAGACCCTGATCGACGAGGATGCCGTCCGCGAACTTCGGCGCATCGGCGCGCGCGACGAGTTCGCTCGCGTCGTGTGCCTTCCATGCCTCGCGATCGGCGCCCAGGTAACCCGAGAACGCCTTCTCGCCCCACGGGCAGCGCGTCGGCGCGGCGATCGGCGCGAACGCCGACACCGACCGGTACAGGCCCGGATGGCGCAACGCGAGCGTCAGCGCGCCGTGCCCGCCCATCGAGTGGCCGAAGATTCCGAGCCGCGCGCCGTCGATCGGCAGCTCGGCCGCGACGATCTCGCGCAGCTCGCCCGTCACGTACGACTCCATCCGGTAATGCGCGGACCACGGCGCTTCGGTCGCATCGACGTAGAAGCCCGCGCCGACACCGAAGTCCCACGCATCGGCCTCGCCCGGCACGCCAGCGCCGCGCGGGCTCGTGTCGGGCATCACGAGCGCGATGCCGTGCTGCGCCGCGTATTGCTGCGCGCCGGCCTTGATCGCGAACGTCTCGTCGGTGCACGTGAGCCCCGCGAGATAGAACAGCGCCGGCACGCGGCCGTGCGCGGCCTGCGGCGGCAGGTACACCGAGAACTTCATCGGCAGGCCGATGGCCGCCGAATCGTGACGGTAGAAACGCTGCTCGCCGCCGTGGCACGCGTGCGAGGAAACGAGTTCGAGCATCGCGATGCGCTCCCGGTCAGTACAACACGACCGAGCGGATCGACTCGCCGGCCTTCATCAGGTCGAAGCCTTCGTTGATCCGCTCGAGCGGCAGCGTGTGCGTGATCAGGTCGTCGATGTTGATCTTGCCTTCCATGTACCAGTCGACGATCTTCGGCACGTCGGTACGGCCGCGCGCGCCGCCGAATGCCGAACCCTTCCATTCACGGCCCGTCACGAGCTGGAACGGACGCGTGCTGATTTCCTCGCCGGCTGCCGCCACGCCGATGATGAACGACTGGCCCCAGCCCTTGTGCGTGCACTCGAGCGCCTGGCGCATCAGCTTCACGTTGCCCACGCATTCGAACGAGTAGTCCGCACCGCCGTCGGTCAGCTGCACGATGTGGTCGACCACGTTCTCGACTTCGTTCGGGTTGATGAAGTGCGTCATCCCGAACTTCTTCGCGAGCTCGACGCGCTTCGGGTTGATGTCGACGCCGATGATCTTGTCCGCGCCGACCATCTTCGCGCCCTGGATCACGTTCAGGCCGATGCCGCCGAGGCCGAACACGACGACGTTCGCGCCGGCCTCGACCTTCGCCGAGTACACGACCGCGCCGACGCCCGTCGTCACGCCGCAGCCGATGTAGCAGATCTTGTCGAACGGCGCGTCCTCGCGCACCTTCGCGACCGCGATCTCCGGCACGACGATGTAGTTCGAGAACGTCGACGTGCCCATGTAGTGGAACAGCGGCTTGCCGTCGAGCGAGAAGCGCGACGTCGCGTCGGGCATCAGGCCCTTGCCCTGCGTCGCGCGGATCTTCTGGCACAGGTTGGTCTTGCGCGACAGGCAGAACTTGCACTCGCGGCATTCGGGCGTGTAGAGCGGAATCACGTGATCGCCCTTGCGCAGGGTGCCGACGCCCGGGCCGACATCGACCACGACGCCCGCGCCCTCATGGCCGAGGATCGCCGGGAAGATCCCTTCCGGATCGGCGCCCGACAGCGTGTAGTAGTCGGTGTGACAGATGCCCGTCGCCTTCACCTCGATCAGCACTTCGCCTGCGCGCGGCCCTTCCAGATCGACTTCCTCGATCGTCAGCGGCGCGCCCGCCTTCCATGCAATCGCTGCTTTCGTCTTCATCGTGTGACTCCTGTCTGTGTGTGAGGTCGGCCCGGGTTGGCGCGTCAGCGCTCATGTCGAGGCGTGGGTGCGCGAACACTGACGCCCGTCCCATGCTTCGCACCGGGTTCCATGCAAAGCTGTCGAAACCGTGCCGCGCGGCATCGCGCGCGGCGCGGCGAAAGAATCTCGTGCTCGCCATGATGGCCCGTCCGGCCGCGCATCGCGTGCGGGAAACGGTCGCCGGCTTGCCACGATGCGTCATCGCTGACGCAAAAGAACAAGTGTTCGAGTTTAAACGCCCGCCGTGAACCATGCATCCGTTCGCGCATACAGATCGATGAAGCGCGCGTGACGCGCGGCCAGCAAGCGATCGTCGCGCGGCTCGGCCACCGGCGACGCGGCCGGCGCCAGCGCGTGCAGCGCGTCTTCCCGCCAGTGCCCGATCGCGACGCCTGCGAGCAGCGCAGCGCCACGCGTCGCGGCGTTCGGGCAGTCGATCGCGTGGAGCGACGCGCCCAGTGCATCGGCGAGCAACTGGCGCCAGCGCGGATCGACCGAGCCGCCGCCCGCGAGACGCAGCGTCGCGACCGGATCGCCGCGATCGGCATCGCGGATCGCATCGAGCCCGGCGCGCAACGCGAACGCGACGCCTTCGAACGCGGTGCGCATCATCGCGCCGCGCGTGTCGCCGAGCCCGAGGCCGAGCCAGCCGCCGCGCGCATCGGGGTTCATCCACGGCGAACGCTCGCCCGTCAGGTACGGCAGGAAGCACAGGCGTTCCGACGCAGCCTGGGCGAACGCATCGTCATACGCATCGGCCCACCGCGCGTAGCCGAGCCAGCCGCGCACGGCTTCGAGCGCGAGCCCGACGTTCTGCATCGCGGCCATCGTGTAATAGTCGCCGCCGGCCGCCGCACGATAGCGATGCAGCCCGCGTCGTGCAGGCGGCAGCGCATCCGCGAGCACGACGATCTGGCCGCCGCTGCCCGTCGTCAGCAGCGCGTCGCCGGCGGCGGCGAGCCCGCTGCCGAGCGCCGCGCATGCGGTATCGGCCGCGCCCGTCGCCAGCGGCACGCCGACCGGCAGACCGAGTGCGGCCGCAGCCTGCGCGCCGAGCGTGCCGCAGCACGCAGTCGACGCAAGGACCGGCGCAAACCGGTCGGCCGGCAAGCCGAGCGCGTCGATCAATGCGAGATCCCATGCACCGTCGGGCGTCGCGAGCGCAGTCGCGCACGCGTCGCTCGGATCGGCCGCGACGTCGCCGCCCAGCGCGATGCGCAACCAGTCCTTCGGCTGCACGGCCCAGCGCGCGGCGTGCAGCGCATCGGGTTCGTGCGTAGCCAGCCAGCGCAACAGCGGGCCCGCCATGCCCGGCGCGACGGGATTCGGTGCGACGGGCAATCCGGCCGCGGGCCAGACGGCCGCGTCCGCTTCGCGCACCGCGCGCGTGTCGGGCCACAACAGCGCGGGCCGCACCGGCTGCCCGGTCGCGTCGATCAGCACGACGCCGTGCATCTGCCCCGAGAATCCGATCGCCGCCACCTGCGCGCGCTCGTCGGCCGGCAGCCGCGCGGCCGCGCGCACGAGCGCCTGCCACCACGTATCGGGCGCGATCTCGGCCCAGCCGGGCTGCGGCGACGACAACGCATAAGGTTCGCTCGCGACCGCGCGCTCGACGCCGTCGGCATCGAGCGTGACGAGTTTGACGGAGCCGGTGCCGAGGTCGATTCCGAGCAGGCGCATGACGTGAGGCCGAAGTTGAATGAACGGATGTCGATGATAACGGGATCGCGATGCGCGCCCCGTTTTTTGCCGCCGCCGCGGCAGGTCTGAAACGCAGTCGGCAGCCGAGTTTCACCCGGCTGCACCTGACGGACAAAAGCGGCCGTTCGCGGGTTAACCCGGCACGATTTTTCCCAGGCACTTTTTGCCACTATGCCGCCCGCCCGATACACACCATAAGGCGACCTATATTTGACATGGGGGCCCACGCTATTTTGAAGGGCTATAAAACCGGGAAACCTCACTCCTGCGGCTGTTTCCCGATGATCGACACCCTGTTTCATGCCGAAATGGCATATCGAACCAGCAAAGAGCGGAATAGATCCCAGCACTCTTGTTGCGTGGATTCATTCCGAATAATTTCGTATCACCCCGAAAACAAGATCATGGAGTGAGACAGATGCAATCGAACACGGTCCATCCGTGCGATGAGGTGCTGCCGACCGGCAAGCTGGTAACGCTTGGCCTGCAGCACGTCCTCGTCATGTACGCCGGCGCCGTCGCCGTGCCGCTTATCGTCGGCGCCGCGCTCAAGCTGCCAAAAGACCAGATCGCGTTCCTGATCAGCGCCGATCTGTTTTCGTGCGGCATCGCCACGCTGATCCAGACGCTGGGCCTGTGGATCTTCGGGATCCGCCTGCCCGTCATCATGGGCTGCACGTTCGCGGCAGTCGGCCCGATGATCGCGATCGGCACCAACCCCGGCCTCGGCATCCTCGACATCTTCGGCTCGACCATCGCGGCCGGCATCATCGGCATCGTGCTGGCGCCGATGATCGGCAAGCTGTTGCGGTTCTTCCCGCCAGTGGTCGTCGGCACCGTGATCGCGGTGATCGGGCTGTCGCTGATGGAAGTCGGCATCAACTGGGCGGCCGGCGGTGTCGGCAACCCCGAGTACGGCAGCCCCGTCTATCTCGGCCTGTCGCTGCTCGTGCTGACGCTGATCCTGCTGATCAACAAGTACGGCCGCGGCTTCATCGCGAACATCTCGGTACTGCTCGGCATCGTCGCCGGCTTCGCGATCGCATTCGCGATCGGCCGCGTGAATACGGACGGCGTGTCGCACGCACCGTGGGTCGGCTTCGTGATGCCGTTCCACTTCGGCCTGCCGCACTTCGATCCGCTGTCGATCGTGACGATGGTCACGGTGATGTTCGTCACCTTCATCGAATCGACCGGCATGTTCCTCGCGGTCGGCGACATGGTCGATCGCCCGGTCAACCAGGAGCGCCTCGTGCGCGGCCTGCGCGTCGACGGCCTCGGCACGCTGATCGGCGGCATCTTCAACTCGTTCCCGCATACGTCGTTCTCGCAGAACGTCGGCCTGATCGGCGTGACGGGCGTGAAGAGCCGCTTCGTGTGCGCCACCGGCGGCGTGATCCTCGTGCTGCTCGGCCTGTTCCCGAAGATGGCGCAGGTCGTCGCGTCGGTGCCGTCGTTCGTGCTCGGCGGTGCGGGCATCGTGATGTTCGGGATGGTGGCTGCGAACGGCATCAAGGTGCTGTCGAAGGTCGACTTCGTGAACAACACGCACAACCTGTTCATCGTCGCCGTGAGCGTCGGCATGGGCCTCGTGCCGGTCGTGTCGCCGCACTTCTTCTCGAAGCTGCCGCCCGCGCTCGCCCCGATCCTGCACAGCGGCATCCTGCTGGCATCGGCGACGGCCGTGATCCTGAACATCGTGTTCAACGGCGTGAAAGGCGAGAAGGATGCGCGCTGCGACATCCGCCGCGCCGGACACGACTTCGACGGGCGTCCCGCCGACGTGCACCACTGATCGCCACGCGCCGGACGACGGCGCAAAGCGGTAACGAAAGACGCCACGGCATGCCGTGGCGTTTTGCTTTGAGGGCATCGGACCGGACGGGACGCACGGGCGATAACGCTTTGCGCGTGAAGGCTGGTCGCAGGCACGCGGCGCGGGATACCGATTGGTCGCGCGGACTGGCGTGATTGGCGTGCCCGGCATGAACGGTGTAAGCGGAACGCGGCGCACGCATCGTCACGACAACTGCCCTCTCCCCCTCGATTCGACAGCACAAAAGAAAACGCCACGGACTTTCGTCCGTGGCGTTTTTGTTTCCGCATACAACCGGTTCAAAGGGCAAGCGCGGTAGACCGCTCCTGCCCGTTCCTTGCGCTTGCTTACCCGTTCGTCGCCGCTGCCGACGCAGGCGCCGGAGCGGCCGCCTTGTCGTAGTCGACCGGTGCATCCGGCGCGCGCGGCGTTTCGCCTGCGCGCTGGACCCAGCCACCACCCAGTGCGCGATACAGATCGACCAGGTTGGTCCAGCGTGCCAGACGCGCGCTGATCAGCGACTGCTGTGCCGAGTACAGGTCGGTCTGCGCGGTCAGCACCGACAGGTAGCTGTCGACGCCGTTCTTGTAACGCAGGTCCGACAGGTCGAAACGTCGCTGCTGCGCATGCTCGTTGCGCTCGAGCGCCGCGATCTGCTGGTCGTACGTGCCGCGTGCGGCGAGGCCATCCGACACTTCGCGGAACGCCGACTGGATCGCCTTCTCATAGTTCGCGATCTCGATGCGCTTCTGCACGTGCGCAAGATCGAGGTTCGCGATGTTCTTCCCGCCCTCGAAGATCGGCAGCGCGATGTTCGGCGCGAACGACCATGCCGCCGTGCCGGCCTTGAACAGGCCGCCGAGCGTCGGGCTCGCGGTACCGAACGCGGCCGTCAGCGAGATCTTCGGGAAGAATGCCGCACGCGCCGCGCCGATGTTTGCGTTCGCGGCCAGCAGCGTCTGCTCGGCCTGCATCACGTCCGGACGACGCGTCAGCAGGTCCGACGGCAACCCCGCCGGCACGTCCGTCAGCAGGTTCTGTGCGTCGAGCGGCATGCCAGCCGGCAGGTCATCCGGCAGCGGCTCGCCGACCAGCAGCACCAGCGCGTTCAACGCCTGTGCACGTGCACGCGCCTGCGCCTGCTGGTTCGACAGCGCCTGCTCGACCACCGTCTGCGCCTGACGCAGCTCGAGCTCGGAGCCCGTGCCGTTGTCGAACTGCAG
>NZ_CABVQK010000015.1 GCF_902499335.1 Burkholderia lata
ATAGATGTACTACGCTGTCTCAGGGTGGGTCAGATTTAGATGAAATCGGTGGGTTAAGACTCGGTGGAAATCAACAGTTTCACGAGCCGGGTAGCGAGTCAGCAGCACGCTACCAGCGTTCTTGAAATTGACATGTACCACTGCACTTTGCCGAAGTGACGGAAAGTCAGGTTCCTGGGCGGGCGCTACGCTCGCAGTCATATCTTGCTGATTGCGCAGGTGCTTGAGCGTACTGTCGACGGAGTCGATAAACTCGATTGGAATCGCCCTCATATCGGGCTCCATGATGCGCAAGACATCATCCGCCCCAGACTCGAGCATCGTGACCATCCAGCCGATTTGTAAAGTCTCGCCGGCGCGGAATCGTTCGCCTCCCGCAACACTTTGCTCGAGGAATCGCAGCAGCCAGCCGATGTCCACTGCGGGAATCGTTCGATCGGAAACCCGAATCTGAAACTCTGGATGATCGAACCGTTTGCAATGGATGGTTCTATGCACCGGATCGTTTGACTGCTCCGTTGCTTGCATCGAACTCGGCGATCGAAATAATGAGCGAAATATCATGGTTCGCACTATTTTAATGAGAGGCGATCGGCGACGGTCCATCCGGCTATGTCGAATGCCCGCTCCTGACCGTCGCTAGTTCCGGTTGTCCATGCGCGGTCTCCCGATCATGAAGCGTAGCCTCACCGGGGAGTCTCTTTCTGTTTGGACCTGTGGGCTTAGAAAGTCAGCGGAGAAGCTATCCGAAAACCCGAGCCCACACCGCCCGAATGCGTCGCGCGCGATCCTCGAAGAGATATGACGCCGCAAGCGTAAAGACACCTGAAATTGCACCCGTCACGATGTGCTCGACATAGGGGACACGGTAGTGACTCGCGTGCGAGTAGGCGTCGCCCAACGTTGTCAGGACACCAACGACCAGCGCATTGCCGTATCGATGCGCGTAGAGTTTTGCCACAGGCGTGAAAGTCAAAAGTACAGCCAGGAGTCCAGTAAGCAGACCCGTATGAAATGCGATAGTCCAGTGGGCAAGGCTCATGATATTTCCCCAGCTCCCCGGCATGCATGTCATGCACGCACTGGTCGGCTGCCAGAAACGCTGGACAAACAGTCTGACGCGGTGATTCCATTCGGTTGACATGATGCATTCCCATCAATGCCGTCGCCACGGCCGGCGCCGCTACACGTATCGTTGAAACAGTTTCCGAACGCTTTAACGAGCGCGCCGCCGTCGTCACGGATGGGTCGACGGTGCGCCGTAGAGGCTTGGCAATAGCCTGGACATGGGGGAATACTACTCCACGATCAGACGGCCGCTGTTTCGACCGAGACCGAAATTCAACTCTTATGTCTATCGGTGCAGCCCCGTCCGTGACGCGCATCGGACGAGGCGCTTGCGCGCGAAGTCGACGACCGGCATCGACCCGAAGCGGACAACCAGCGTTCCGCAAAAGCCGACGCTCAGTGGTTACTCGGGCGACAACCTAATGTCGGCATCGGCGTATCCGCCGCTTCGTTCGTCCCGAAGCACGCGTCGAGCGCACTCGAGCCATTCTGGAAAGACTGCGGCGTCCATAGGTGCACCCTGCCCATTCGGTTCACCCCAGAGAGCAAGGTTACCGAGAAGTGCTCCCAAGACGTCGGGCCTATCGAGACGCTCCCACTCCCGCTCGAGAAACTCAAACATCGTAAGATAGGCTTGGCGTAGCGTAACTGCACTTTCCAGTGACGGTCTTTCCATATCTCTTGAGGCTTAGGTCAAAAATTGAAGTTTAGCTTGACTAACTGCTCCTGGCCGAACGTGGTCGGTAGGCAACCTGTGATTCGCTACCGGCGCAGATCGACCCGTTGCTGCCGGTCAAGGGCTTGATTCGAAATGGCCGGTATCACTTGTCAAGCGGCCGCTCGGAAAGTCCAAGCACTTGTTCAGAACGGCAAATCGTCGTCGCCGCTGGCTTTCTGGCAAGGTGCATCCCGGCGATATTGGCGTCGATTCGCCAACAAGGATTCCTAACTAGAACGGCAGTCCGAGTCGACACAATCGGGACAGATGAAGCTTCAGCGGTTGTCTAACCTCAATGAATAACGCTTCCATTCATCCCGGCTTACTGCAACGCCCCAGATTGACCGCAGCCGCCTGATCGACATACGCGTTATAGAGTGAGTCCCTGATGTCCGGAACATTGCTATAGCTTGTATCTTCTACGTTGTCGAAGCCGACCCTTCTGCCAGAGGACGGAGGGCTGTCCCTGCCGCTGGGGTCCGGACTATCTATACCTGTGTACTTTAGAACCGCCGCGTCCTTCGTATCTTTTGTCACCGTTGCCCACATGTTCCAGCTGTCCTCAGCAGATGAATCCAACCTAACGTCGGCATCAGACGAAAGGCCCAGATGCTTCTTCCAAAGCGCAACTCTCAATGACTGCGCGAATGAGGGTTTGCCGGCAGGAGACGGAGCCTTATCGAATATCGCCGCGATTACTTCGCTATCGAAAGACAATCCTCTTTCGTTGATATTGGCTGAGCCAATCACCGCCAACTCGTCGTCAAACACCCACGTTTTTGCATGCACATAGCTACCCACTGTCGGCACCTTCATTACGGGATCGACTCTGTAGAATATCCCAACTTTTTCCTCGTATAATTTTTTATCCTTCTGCAAAATTCGAACGAATCCGGAACGAGCTGCGCGAATATTCGGAAGGTCCGAGAGGTTAGAATGCGGAATCAGGATGAGAAGGTGATCAATCTCTGCTAACCGCTTTTGCAGGAGATCCGCAATCCGCAAACTTACCAGGTATTGGTCTTCGATATAAATAAACTTAGAACTGGTCGCAATCGCATTTTTCAATGTATCGAAGACGCTGCGGTCGCTGGCACATCCTTTACCGTCGACGCGACGGTTGAACGTTCGCCCGATGGCAACAAGCTGCGATGCTCCCGTCGCTTCTTCATTCGAGCCATTTACGTCGTTGAGACCTAACAGAGCCCCCTTCCCTCCTTGCGTAAAGGGCTTATCCCATTTTGAATGGTCAGGATGCTGCGTCCAACGCTGAACGAATACATCGAGGAGGCCCCGAGCACCATCTCCTTGTATTCGACAATGTACGTCATGGTAGGGAGATCCTTTATGTTTATCGACGGCTGTTAGACGATCCTGACTGATGTCGACGCCCCCACAAAAGCCGATAATTCCCTGCGATCCCTTTACCACAATAATCTTTTGATGGTGACTTCCGAAGATGCTTAAAGGATGCACGTCAAGTAGCCCGAC
Organism: Burkholderia lata; assembly: GCF_902499335.1. Lineage (GTDB taxonomy): Bacteria > Pseudomonadota > Gammaproteobacteria > Burkholderiales > Burkholderiaceae > Burkholderia > Burkholderia lata_B. The sequence continues at coordinate 3,278 of NZ_CABVQK010000015.1, forward strand.
ACCTGACGTCAACTTTTTTACATTACTCGCTGCATGGCTGTTAAAGGCACCGACGATAGTTGGAGCAAGCCTCTGAAAAAGATTGTCCCAAAGAATCACACGTATCTGTACATTACAGGCCGCCGCCTTGATTAGTAGCTGATGCAGCGTAGATCGAGGATCACCGGCTTTCAACCGAAGCGTGTCGTCAAGCCACCATCCCAATATGTAGATATAAAATCCATTTTCCTTAACATCGGTGAATGTAGTGCCGATCGCATCGTACATAGACACGTAAGTGTCTTTGCCATCAATGAGATACTCGACACGATTACCCTCCGTGACTGGCGTGGAAAGGGCGCGCTTCCATTTATCTATAACACGCTGGTCGTCGTCACTCATATAGACCACTCCCAATTTAGCCGAATTGCTTCTAGTGAGCGCCGCGGAAATTATAAACCGACGTTGTTCTAGGCAGGATCGGCCTTCGTCGTCAGCGCGGAGTTGATGACAACATCCAGAGCGCTGGTAGGTGTGTATTCGTACCAGGTCGACACAATCGATCCTTCGGCCCAACTCGTTATGTCGGCGTCCAGATCGTCGCCGCCAGGTTTCCCATCCTTACCGAAGCTTACAAGATCATAGTCTCCATGCAACCCGGGCATCGTATAAACGTAATTGTTATTCCATGGATCTTTCAAAGGCAAAGGTCCAGCGACCGTTGCCGATAGGATGGCTAGGTTGGGTGGGTAGAGTTTGACGTCTGCATCGATAACGCACGTAGTACCCGCTACATGAGAACTCGCAAATACAGCGGAGAACGTTGTTTTTGTGACGGCTGTAACCGACACTGTCTCCTGATTGGCATCCGTGTCGACGGTTAATTGAACGCCGTAATCTATTCCATTCATGGAGGAGGGAGTGACCGTCTGCGAACCGCCAGCAGCAACAGCCGTGGTGAGGGTGATATTATGCTGTTGATTATTATAATCTTCGATGAGTAGGATCAGCTTTTGCATGTCCGACCATGCCTTGCGCTGTTCAGGGTACAACAATGGTCGCACATTCTTATCTGGGTTAGCAGGTGGAATCGCTTCATAATTGGTCATGGCAAAATTCCGTATCTCGGTACCGATCGATACGTAGGGGTGGTTGATCGCCAGGGCGTCAATGAGTGAATAATTCTCCATGAACTGCGCAAAGCTTTGTTCGAATCCGGGTCGTATCGTCAGCACGACGCGCGCGCAGCCCGCCCGCAAGAATGTGCGATGTTCCGGGTCCGGGTGCAGGAGGAACAGCTTGAATGGCCAGCGGCTGGTCGCATCCCAAAAGTAGGGGTATGGAAAGAATAAAACGTTCTCCCATTCGATGGCATTGTGGATGAATTTAATGTATTCCCCGTACTGCATGATTGTCTGCCAGGCGCTGGTATCGCCGGTCTTGAATATTGCCTGCGGGTCGTTGAGGATGACATCTAGCGAACCAGGTTGTAATTGAAAGGTGGGACCGAACAGCCATTGCAGGACGCTTTTCATAATCTCTTCCCTTTCCATACGGCGGAGGGTCAACGCATCGAAGAGATTCAATTCATTTTGCAGTGTAGCTTTTCGGTCATTGAGTAGTCGCAAATTCGCGTCAAAGGCAGCCTGGTCCGCTTCGCGAAGCTGACCCCATACCTTCGCCTGCCAGGCAGAGATTTCTTCAGCAGTGGGTGAAGCTTGTATTTTGAGGACATAAGCCCCGCTTTCCACGTTGTAGTAGTCGTACATCAGCGAGACATGGCCGGTGCGTCCAACGATGGTACTTGGCGTCAGGTCGACCTCCAGCACGCCGTCCTTTGCGGTGAACTCACCGCCGGCATTCCTCGCCGAGGTACCAGGGCCAGGGTTCTCCCCGGTCAGGTTGATCTGCGCGCGATGACCGCTGTTGAAGTCCCCGTCACCCAGATGAACCTGCGCGTGAAAATGACCACCGGTGACTACATATCCATCGGGTATGTCGATATCAACGGGCTCGAAATTGAACTTGTCTATAGAGGTCTGCAGCGATCCTCCCTCCATGGTCTGGAAAGGATCGGTTGGCGGCGGGTCGATGGTCACACCATATGCTTGTTCATAATCGGCCCAGTTGCTGGTGTTGATATCGGATAAATGGACGGCGAACGAATATCCTTGCGCGATCTGCTGGTTCAACACATACAATTCGGTGACCTTGGCCGCGAGGCTGCTGCCGGGATTCGGCACTACAATGTCATAGGTCATCCGCAGGCCGTAGCGGATAAGGTCTACCTTCCACTTGCGCATAAGTTGATAATAATCGACGCGAATGGCGCTGCTGGTGGGATTGGTGAGCACCTGTACGGCCAGGTTCTCCGCTCCCGCGACCGACGACACCTGGAAACTCGTGCGATGATCCTTTCGTGTCCGCGACGACGCTGCACGGGTTACCGCGACGGAATGGGCCAAACTGTCCTTTACCGATTTAAAGTCGTCCGATTTGGTGTTGTAGTCGACGCCGGTACTGGCAGTCACGGAGAACCCGCCCCCGGAGTAGCTAGCGGACACATTGCCATTTACGTCCATGCTGGACTGTTGGCGCGATTCATTAGTGGTGGCCTGTGAGATATCCGTTTTATCCACGACCCCGGTCTCGCTATACCCGGTTAGGGAATCTGAAACGATATTCTCAAAAGTCTGCGTCGTAGTGCTCCATTCCCGGTGCGTAATATTGACCGTCTCCTGCGGTGTCAGGGGAACGGAATGGACCAGTTCCCCGTGCTCAATGCCCACAGGCGTCATTTCGATCCGTTCAAGGTGAAGACGGCCGACTGGCTCCGCTTTAAAGCTATCCAGGAAGCCGTTCAAAATATTTAGCGTGTCGGAAGAGGATTGCGCGGCTTTGGCGACGTGAGTGACGATGGCAGTGCCAGTATCGGTCTTCCCGAGGTCGACACCCGTTGCCACCGTCTTGTCTATTGCCACGCGGAGAAGATGCAACGCGTTGCCATCCTTTTGCGCTAGGCCCCAGTTCAACGCGTCGGCCGGTCTACCATGGACGTTGGGTTTAGCCTTCTGAAAGGCAGCGACCACGCTCTGAACGTGAGCGTTCAGAGTTTTTGCACGCGCCCGCCGCGCGTCCGACACGGCTTGCGCCAGTTTTGCGAGGTCGCTCGGCGAAACCTCCGCCATCAAAGGTCCAAATTTGGACGTCACACCAGACGAGATTTGAGTCGTTAGGCTTTCTACTACCTTGAGCAGTGGCACGGCGCCTCCGCCTGCGCCATAGGGATTGGCCTTACCGGCCAAACCGATGGACATACCGTTTACATTCTGGTCTCCGGCCAAGTCTTTGAAGTCCTCTGCCTGCAGATTCAGCAGGCGCACCATCGCTACTTTTTCAACGGCTCGGCTGGTGGGAACCGGGTTACCTCCGGGCACGCTTGTGGGGACGTACGTCGCCTTTAATATCGAACGCTGCGAATTAGTCAAGTTAGCCATTGCAAGCCTCGAAGAGATCTGGACGTAGGAGAACGTTCACTGCACAGCTTGCTCCCGAGAGGCTCGCACGCCGACAACACCGCACCGGAGCTTCTAAAAGGATAGAAAAACGGGAAGAAATGTGAAATAGAACTATGAGGTGCCGTAAACGTATGGCTGGGTTGACCTTTCCCCTCTGACGTATTCAAGCTAAGTTATCAGTTCCTTCTCATCGTCGTCATCGGTGGCGTCGTATCGCTAGTGCTGAAGGCTTTTTTGGATAACGTCGCAGAAGCCAAGCGGGAGCGAGAGGACGCCGAAGCCGTCGTGAGAAATATATTGGCCGAGCTCAAAAGAGTTTATGACCGAGTGGCACGTGCGAGGGTCTTGATTCACGCCGCCAGTTGCGACACGCAGCGACGCCGTGCACGTCGGGGCTGACGAGCTGACGGCCGAACAGCAATACGTCCGGCAACTCTAGGCGGAGATCCAAAAACTGCGCGACGAGAACGCACTGCTGAAAAAAGACTCTGCCGGATGAGCTGTCAACCCGATGCCGAACCATCGACCGGTTGAATCCGCACCCCTTGTCTGCGGCTCCGGGCGCCGATAGCGTCCGGAGGGCGGTCCTTGGTAAGCCTCTTCACCTATCAATTAACTGGGGCGTGGGGCGCGCCAAATCCCTCACAACTCGGCACTACCGGCTTGCCAGAGGTCATCGAGAGATGATCTTCATGAAGTGAATGAGGTAGGGATTGCGTCGCCGGTTGAGTCTGCGGCAGCTTATGGCGCCGAGCAGACGTCAAGCAAATTTGGCAGCGAACGTCTCCAGTCGAGGATAGACCCGCCGTTCGAATGGCAGCGCTGCCGCACCGATCGATGGCTGTTAATGGCCGGTAACCGTCACTCGCCATCAGCGACAACTGGCCGGATGGCGAACATCGATCTGCCCCATTGGGCTGCTGACAAACTCGGGCTACATCTAGCCGATCCAAACTTCCGCACCGATCGGAACCTCTGCCTTGGATCGCACTTCAAGCGCGCACGACCCGCGTCGCTCCATGGATGGTGGAGACTGAAAATGGTAAGTCACGGTTAGCTGCACTTGACTCACCGAGCCGTCTGGCCGACGAAGCTCGACTTCCATGTTTCTTGGGCCCGAGAAATCCTCTTCAAGAGGGCCAGGCACCACAACTAGACCGCGTCCCAAGATGAAAAATGTGTCTGCGATGGTCAAGAGCCGCCCCACTGTCGCCCCTTTGGGTTCACGACGGTGATTGATTGTCGCGAATCCAAGGACGAAGCCGCCCCATAGAGTCATCGACTCCCGTCGGACAATACTGGTCTTCTCGCCGCTTTCCTCTACCTCGCCAAAGTGCCGCAGGCGGCTCCAGCCAAATTCAACGTATTCACGCGGCAGATCGAGCGCACGCTACTCGAACTGAACCGCGAGCCGCTGCCGGCGGAAGTCACGCCCGGCAAGGCCTATCGGCTCAGTTGACGCGCAGGCCGCCGCTCACGCGTCCCTCCCGCCGTCAATCCTGGCGATCGCGCAGGAAGCCGTCGTGCGCGCCCGCCGTCTCCGCGATCGTTCTCAGCAACACCGCACCGCGCAGCAGCGCGCGGCCGTCGTCGCTGTCGACCTCGGTCACGCGCCGCAGCAGCACGCGGGCCGCCGCGTTGCAGGCGCGCTCGAGCCGGACGAAATCCGCTTGCCCGACCCGCCCTCGCACCAACGCGACCGCACGCCGCGCCGCCGGCTCGCGCGTCGCCACTTCGGCCAGCGCAAGCAGGTTGTCGCCGATCGTCCAGGCCGCGAGCAGATCGCGCAGGTCGCGTTCGATGAGGCTGGGCGGTAGATGCCCCGCGAACCCGAGTTCACGCCCGAGACGGTCGGCCGTGCGGCTCAGCCACGCGCTCGCCCGCCACGCCCGCGGATTGCGCGCGATGCGCGCCAGGTCGTCGCGCACCGCGCGATGCAGGCGCCGCCGGCTCGTGCCGGGATCACCGGGAAACACGAGCGCGAACACCAGCGCCCCGAACGCAATGCCAAGCAGCGTGGCGAGCGCCGAATTGAGAAACGCGGCGTCGCCGATACGCGCCGTATTGTCCGGCGACGTGAAATTCCAGAAGAAGATCGAGAAGCCGCTGCCGATGCCGGCCGTACGCGGATTGCGCATTGCGATGCCCGTGCCGATCAAGAACACGCCGAGGATGTACGCGAGCATCTCGAAGCCCGACACCGCCGGCAGCAGCACGAAATTGCAGAGCGCGCCCGCGACCGCCGCGCAGGCCGCCCCTTTCAGGAAGCCGACGGTGGCGCCCACCGAGTTCGGGCGCGTCGAGAACAGCGCGCAGACCACGCCCGTGATCGCGACGAACCCGGCGCCCGACGGCCACGCGGTGACGATCCAGAGCGCCGAGGCGACCAGCACCGCGATAAATGCGCGAATCCCGTTGTGCCACGCGAGCACCGGATCGTGGTGAAACGCATAGCGCACGCGTGACGCCGGCGGATTCGGCCGGTCCAGCTGTGCCTTGCCCGCATAGGCGGCGTCGAACCCGGCCAGCAGCGCCGCCAGCCGGTCGAGCGTGAGCAGGCGCGACGGGTCCGAGCCGGTCGGGTCCGCGGCCTCGGCGCGCACTGCATCGTCCACGCGCGCCCGCAGTTCGGTCAACTCGGATCCCGCTTCGCCCGCCGCCGCCACGCCATCGAGCACCTGCGCGGCATCGGCGACCAGCGGATCCGGCGTGCCGCCGCTGCGCGCCGCGTGCTCGTGCAGCGCCTGCCCGGCAGCCTGCGCGGACAGCACGCCCAGCACCGCCGTACGCAGATGGCCGATCGCGTTGCGCACCGGCGGAGCGCCAGCGGCAGCATATTCGGCCGCCGTGTCGAGTTCGAGGGCGTCCGCGAACAGCCGGTGCACGGCCGCCCCGTTCGCCTCGCGGCGCAGCGCGCCCGCGCCGACGGCCACCGCGCGGTCGAGATAGCGCGCAAGCCGCGTGCGGACGTCAGCCAGCGGCGAACCCGGCGCGAACACCGTCTCGAACGCCGCGCCGCACAGGATGCCGACCACCACGTACAGGAATCGCGCGGTCGCGATGTCGAATGCGTGCAGCGGCGCGGAAACGGCATCCATCGCAATGATCGCCGCCGTATAACCCGCAAGCACGGCCGCATATGCGCGGAAATTGCGCAGGAAGGTCGCGACACCCGCGCACAGGCCGATCCACGCGGCGAGCGCCGGCAGGAACAGCTCGGGCGTCTGCGCGAACGCACCGGTCAGCATGAGCGCGACGGCCGCGCCGATCGCGGTGCCGAGAATCCGGTACTGGCTCTTCGACAAACCCATCCCGCGACTGCCCTGCGCGACGATCCATACGGTCGACGCGGCCCATTTCGGGTCGTCGAGATTCATCCGGAAGGCGATGTAGAGCGCGAGGAGCGACGCGGCCGTGTTGCGCAACGCGAAGCCGAGGGCGCCGGGCGGCAGCGTGGGCCGGGCGTCGCGCAGCGCGGTGCGCACGGCCGCGAGCGGCGGGAGATGGGGCAAGGCGAATTTCATGCGGCGAGCATACGGGGGCGCACGGCCGCCACTAAGAGGCGCGGACAGGATGCGTTATTGCGCCGGGCAGGATAATCGCCGCCGCACGAAGCGATTCGGCCGGCGCAGGTAAGATGCGCGCAGGTCGAACACTGAAGCACCCCGTATGGACTTCGAAAGCATCCGGATATTCCTGCGTGTAGTTGAACGCGGCAACTTCACCGCCGCCGCCACGCACCTCGACATGCCGCTCAGCCGCGTGAGCCGCAAGATCAAGCAGCTCGAGGACGATCTCGGCGTCCAGCTGCTGTACCGCACCACGCGCCGCGTTTCCGTCACCGAGGCCGGGCGCGACTACTACGAGCGCTGCCTGCGCGCCGAGGACATCCTGCTCGACGCGGACCGCCAGGCCCGCGCGCTGCGCACGGCGCCGGAGGGCATGCTGCGCGTGCTGGTGCCCTACTCGATCGGCCTGTTCGAGCTGGAGCCGGCGCTCGCCGAGTTTCGCCGGCGCTACCCGCTCGTCCAGCTCGTGCTGATCTACGACAACAACCCGCTCGACCTCGTCGAGCACGGCTTCGACGTGGCGCTGCGCGCGGGCGTGCTGACCGACTCCAGCTACATCGCGCGCTCGCTCGGCTGGTCGCAGGCGAAGCTCGCCGCGAGCCCCGCCTATCTCGACCGCGCCGGCCGGCCCGCCGCGCCGCAGGATCTCGCGCAGCACGACCTGCTGCTCGTCGGCCGTGACGCGCCCGGCCTGACGCTGCGGCTCACCAATGCGGCCGGTGAAGTGGCCGACGTACCGGTGCGGCCGGTGCTGATCACCAACGAATCGGTGACGGTGCTGCGCCAGGCCGCGAGCGGCGGCGGCATCGCACTGGTCTCGACGCACTACACGGCCCGCCGGCTCGAACGAAACGAGCTCGAAATCGTGCTGCCCGACTGGCACCGGACCGACGACGTCGAGCTGCACGTGCTGTATCCGCGGCGCGCGACCCTCGACAGCAAGGTGCGCGCGTTCGTCGAATTCCTCGCGGAAGTATTCGACGATTGGCGAACCGCACCATAACCGGCACGGTTCGCACACCGATTATTGCAGCAAGCGAAATCGATTAATGAGCCGGCCCGTGTTGATGGCGGCTCGCCACATCGTTAGCCTGTCGCGATGCAAAACCATTCCACACGCGACGGCAGCCGCCTGAGCGCTGCCCGCAGGCGCGTCACGCGCGTCCCGCCTTCCTGACCGGCCGCATCCCGCCTTGCGAAGCCCGCCACGGCTTCGTGCATCCGATCGAGCAGCACGTCGCACGCGTCGACCCCACGTAGCGGGCCGCGTCGCGCGCGCCGTGTGCCCCCTTCCATTCAGCAGCCGCGCCGTGCGTGCGTCGCGTTCGCGCGCGCGGCCGCGTGCGGCAGCGCGTGCCCGCCGCAACGGGCCGCATCCGTTCCGCACCTTTCGCCCCTTACGCAGGAAGCCCATGTCCTCTCCGTCATCTTCAGCCCCGCTATCGGGCGGCCGCCTCGCGATCGGCACGATCGCGGTATCGCTCGCGATGTTCATGAACGTGCTCGACTCGTCGATCGCGAACGTCGCCATTCCGACGATCTCGGGCGACCTCGGCGTGTCGGTCGACGAAGGCACGTGGGTCATCACGATCTTCGCGGCCGCGAACGCGGTATCGATTCCGTTGACCGGCTGGCTCACGCAACGCTTCGGTCAGGTGCGCCTGTTCGTCACGTCGATCCTGCTGTTCGTGTTCGCGTCGTGGCTGTGCGGGATCGCGCCGAACCTGCCGACGCTGCTCGCCGCGCGGATCCTGCAGGGCGCGGTCGCCGGGCCGCTCGCGCCGCTGTCGCAGGCGCTGCTGCTCGGTGCGTGGCCGCGGCAGAAATCGTCGAGCGCGCTGGCGCTGTGGTCGATGACGGCGCTCGTCGGCCCGATCGCGGGGCCGTCGCTCGGCGGCTGGATCACGTACGACTACAACTGGTCGTGGATCTTCTACATCAACATCCCGGTCGGCTTCTTCGCGGCCGCCGTCACGTGGATCGTGTTCCGCGACCGCGAATCAGCCACGAAACGCATGCCGATCGATACAGTCGGCTTGCTGCTGCTCGTGCTGTGGGTCGCATCGCTGCAAATCATGCTCGACAAGGGCAAGGATCTCGACTGGTTCAACTCCCCCGTGGTCGTCGCGCTCGGCATCGTCGCACTGATCGGCTTCGCGTTCTTTCTCGTGTGGGAGCTTTACGAAGCCAACCCGATCGTCGACCTGCGCCTGTTCACTCAGCGCAATTTCGCGGGCGGTACGATCGCGATCTCGGTCGCGTACGGGATGTTCTTCGGCACGCTGGTGCTGCTGCCGCAGTGGATGCAGGGCTATCTCGGCTACCGCGCGGTCGATTCGGGGCTCGCCACCGCGCCGCTCGGGCTGTTCGCGATCCTGCTTACGCCGGTCATGGGGCGCCTGCTGCCGCGCACAGACCCGCGCTACATCGCGACGCTCGCGTTCGTCGGCTTCGCGGTCGTGTTCATGATGCGCACGACCTTCTACACCGACGTGTCGCGCTGGGATCTCGTGCTGCCGACGCTGCTGCAGGGCATCCCGATGGCGATGTTCTTCGTGCCGCTGACGTCGATCATCCTGTCCGGGCTGCCGCCGGAAAAGATCCCCGCCGCCGCCGGCCTGTCGAATTTTGGCCGCACGTTCTGCGGCGCGGTGGGCACGTCGCTGATCAGCAACGCGTGGAACGACCGCACGATCCTGCATCACGCGCGGCTCACCGAACAGGCGAGCGTCACCAACCCGACTTTTGCGCAGCACGTCGACACGACGCGTTCGCTGCTGCACCTGGGCCCCGATTCGGCGCTCGCGTTCTTCAACGCATCGGTCGATTCGCAGGCAGCCGTGATGGGGTTGAACGACATCTTCTACGTGTCGGCGATCATCTTCATCGCGATCATTCCGCTGATCTGGATCACGAAACCGGCGCGCTCGGGCGGCGGCGATGCCGATGCGGCGGCGGCCGGCGCGCATTGATCCGCATGCGTGACGGCCGGGCCCCGTGCCGCACACGCCGGGGCCCGCGCCGCAACCCGCAGACGTAATAAAGACTTGCAATCGATACAGGCAGAAACGTCAACAGCTGGTGCCCCCTCCGCGTTTTTTGGACAAGCGCCCACGATCCGGGCGCGCAACGACAGGAGAAAACACCATGCGAGCCCTTACCCGCCATCTCGCGATTGCCGCCACCCTGATGTCGGTGCTGACCGGCACCGCGTTCGCCGAGACGCCGTGGCAACAAGCGCATCCGCGCCGCGAAGAGGTCAACCAGCGCCTCGCAAACCAGAATCGCCGGATCCATCACGAAGTGAAGGAAGGCGAGATGTCGCACGCCCAGGCCGCGCGCCTGCATCGTGACGACCGCAAGATCCGCCAGGAAGAGCGGGACATGGCTGCGCAGGATCACAGCCACATCACGAAGAGCGAAAAGCACGTGCTGAACCAGCAGGAAAACGCGGTCAGCCACCAGATCGGCCAATAAGATCGACAACACCGGCAAGTGCCCATTCGCCATTACCTGAAACGCCCGCTGCCGCCGCCCGGCAGCGGGTGCTTGTTGTGTATCGAATCGTTTCAACGCGCCAACGGCTTCAAATGCTGCGGGTATACTCCACCGTCAGCCGCCTGTCGCATCGTCGTCCGTCAAAAACGGCCCGATTCCGGGCGGTTTCGTCGCGAAGCTTCGCGATTCGCCTACCCCGCGCCCCAGCCTCGATACGAGACACCCGACGCCCCATCATGAAACGATTCCTGCTGCTCCTTCCCGCCGCCCTGCTCGCCGCCTGCGGTTCCGCTCCCTCGTCCGACTCGGCCAGTTCGTCCGGCGCAGCGCCGATGATCTACGTGTCGTCGCAACGTCCGGCCCATGCGATCGCCAACTGCCTCGACAGCCGCCTGTCGGGCACCGAGCAATCGCAGCACAACGGCGTGACCGACATCGCCGTCGGTTCGAACTCGTACTTCGTCACGCTGACGCCGTCGGGCAACGGTTCGGTCATCAAGGTCGTACGCGGCTCGGGCAACGAGCCGGCCGAGGAAGCGATGCGCTTCGCGATCGCGCGCTGCGCGATCTGATCCGAACCTGCCGATGCCGGGCGCCCGCCCGGCTCGCTCCCGCGCGCCGCCCCGCCGGCGCACGAGCCGAATATTTTCATCCGGATGGCCCTCGATGAGAGAATCGCACCCACGATTCCCTTTCAACGGAGCCCGCATGAAGCACCTGCTGTCCCGCCTGTTCGTCAGCGCCGCGCTCGTCGCGCTTGTTCCGGCGCTGCCGGCGCAGGCGGCCACGCCGCCCGGCATCTTCGTCGTCGCCACGCAGCTCGGCGAATTCACGACCCTCGACCCGAGCGGGATTTACGAGCTGGTGCCGTCCGAATACGTCGCGAACACCTACGAACGTCTGGTGCGCGTCGACCTGAAGGACCCGACGCGCTTCGACGGGCAGATCGCGCAATCGTGGACGGTCGGCGCCGACGGCGTGACCTACACGTTCAAGCTGCGCCCCGGCCTCACGTTCCATTCCGGAAACCCGGTGACCGCCGACGACGTCGCGTGGTCGCTGCAGCGCACCATCCTGCTCGACAAGGGGCCGGCCGGCGTGCTCGCCGATCTCGGCCTCACGAAGGCGAACGTGACGCAGAAGGTGCGCGTGGTCGATCCGCAGACCGTCGTACTCGAAACCGACCGCAAGTACGCGCCGAGCTTCGTGCTCAACGTGCTGAGCGCGTGCCCGGCATCGGTCTTCGACAAGAAGCTGCTGCTGTCGCACCAGCAGGGCAACGATTTCGGCAGCGGCTGGCTCCGCACCAACGATGCGGGCTCTGGCCCGTACCAGCTCGTCAAGTGGACGCCGAACGAGAACATCGTGCTGCAGCGTTTCGACAAGTACCGCACGCCGTACCCGATGAAGCGCATCGTGCTGCGTCACGTGCCCGAAGCGTCCGCGCAACGGCTGCTGCTGGAGAACGGCGACGCCGACGCCGCGCGCAACCTGAGCCCCGACAGCCTCGCCGCGCTGACGAAGGCCGGCAAGATCAAGGTCGCGTCGTGGCCGGTGTCCGCGCTGCTGTACCTGAGCCTGAACACGAAGAACCCGAATCTCGCGAAACCCGAGGTGCAGCAGGCGATGAAATGGCTCGTCGACTATGACGGCATCCAGCGCAACATCGTCAGCACGACCTACAAGGTGCATCAGACCTTCCTGCCCGAAGGCTTCCTCGGCACGTCGAACGCGCGGCCGTACAAGCAGGACGTCGCGAAGGCGAAGGCGCTGCTCGCCAAGGCCGGCTTCCCGAACGGCTTCGACGTGACGATGGACATGCCGAACGACTATCCGTACCTCGAGATCGCGCAGGCGCTGCAGGCAAACTTCGCGCAGGGCGGCATCCGCGTGAAGCTGATTCCGGGCGATGCGAAGCAGGCGATCGGCAAGTATCGCGCGCGCCAGCACGACATCTTCATCGGCGAATGGTCGCCCGACTACATGGACCCGAACAGCAATGCGCGCGGCTTCGCGTGGAATCCGGACAACTCCGACCAGTCGCCGACGAAGATGCTCGCGTGGCGCAACAGCTGGGACATTCCGCAACTGACGAAGGACACCGAGGCCGCGCTCGTCGAGCCGTCGCCCGCGAAGCGCGCGCAGCGTTACGAAGCGCTGCAGAAGGCCGTGCTCGCGAACTCGCCGTTCATCATCATGTTCGAGAAGGTCGTGCAGGTCGCGACGCGCCCCGGCGTGACCGGGCCGGAAATCGGGCCGATCAACGATCTCGTGTCATACCGCACGCTCGCGAAGTAATCGCGGCTGCCCGCGCGGCCGGCCATGCCGGCGCGCGGGTAATCGCCGCTACCGTTGCGCCGGCGCTGTGCCGTGCGGCGGCCGGCGATCTACAATGGCCGGCACCGCGAGGGCCGGCTGGTCCCGGCGACGGCACCCACCACCGAATTCGCTTCGAGAAGGAAAACAGGATGCGCACGCTCCAACAACTGAGAATGGAATTCCTGCAGTACAAGATCGAACCGATCGGCTGGCTCGGCGACAGCCCTTCCCGCTTCGACTTTTATACGGAAACGGCGATCGGCTGCGACTCCATCCTCGAGCTCGGCGTGTTTACCGGGCTGACCACGACGGCCTTCATGCTCGCGCAACCGAAGCGCCTCGTGTCGGTCGACATCTCCGACGAGCACTTCCACATCCGGCGCGAACTGGAGCAGGCCGCGAAAGACCTGTCGGTCGACTTCGAATTCAGGATCGCCGACGATCTTGCGATGGAGCCGCTGGCATCCGATCTGCTGTTCATCGACACCACGCATACGTACGATCAGACGCTCGCCGAACTGAACCGCTTCGGCCCGCTGGCACGCAAGAAGATCGTGCTGCACGACATGACCACGGCCGGCGTGTACCAGGCGGTGTTCCAATGGCTGTGGGACAACAAGCAGTTTCATATTACGTATCACGACAGCCGCGGCTGCGGCGCGGTCGTCTGCGAGCGCCACGTCGGCTACTGAGCCGGGCTCACACACCGGGGAAAGAACATGCATTCGAGCGAGCACGCAGTCTGCGTGGCGATCAACGACAACAACCGCGCCTGGTATGAAATGCTCGTGCCGTTCCTGTTGTCGCTGCGGCACACCGGCTACAACGGCCGGATCGCGGTGATCGGCTACGGGCTCTCCGAACGCAAGCGGCAGATCCTCGCGAGCCAGTCGGTCGACGTGATCGAAGCGTCGGGCGAGTATGCGCTGCCGGTCGGCCGCTTCATCGAGGCCGCCGAGTATTGCGCACGCAACCCGCAGATCCGCAAGCTCGCGCTGTACGACGCCGACATCTGGTTCTGCGCACCGGGGTTCGACCTGTTCTCGCAGATCACCGACGACCGGATCCACGCCTGCCCCGACCCGCTGTTCTGCACGTTCGTCGTCACGCCGCTGATCGGCGAACGGCGCGACCATCACTGGCGCCTCGTCGTCGACGAAGTCTCCGCACGCCACGGCGGCGCGTTGCAGGCCGGGCTCGTTGCCGGGACCACCGACGCGTGGGCACGCTACGCCGGCCACCTGCGCGACTGCATCGCCCGCATCGGCACCGATTTCCAGGAATGCTTCGGGATCGATACGACGTTCCTGCACCTGTGGAGCGCACAGGGCGAAACGGCGCTGCTCGATCCGGCCCAGAACTTCGTCAGCAAGTACGGCATTCACGAAGCGTTCGACGCGAGCAACGGCACGACGACGCTCCGGTATCACGACGAGCCGATCCGCGCGCTGCACATGACCGGCGATATCCGCTTCCTCGACCGGTGGCGCTACTACGCGAACCACGTCGACGCCGCGCTGCGCGACGGCGTGCCGTTCGCGCTGTCTGACGGCACGCCGTCCCGATCCGACGCAGTCGCCGCGCGCGTCGCGGCGACCGGCTACGTGCAATCGGCCGGGCTGACCGTTTCGTCCGCCGCGATCGAGGCGAACGCGGGCGCCTACCTGCAGGCGATCGACGAACCGGGCGGCACGATGCTCGTCGGCAGCGGCAACCACGAAGTCGTGTTCACCGCGACCCGCGACATCGCGCGGCTGAACGTCTATGTCACGCATCCCTCCGGCTCGCCGTCGCCGCTGCTGTGCGAAGTGCTGGTCGACGGGCAGGCGCAGCGCAAAGGCACCGAACTGATGGCGCATTTCTGGTATCAGGTCGCGGCCGGCGCCGTCATCACGCTGCGCTCGACGAGCCTCGGCGGCCAGCAGTGCAATGCGATCTGGCGGCTGCGCGAGGCGCCGGACATGCAGCAGTAGGCTGCCGGCCCGCTGCCGTTCAATTGAAGGCCGCCCACACCAGGTACGCATTCAACCCGACGATCACGACCGTCGCCGCCCCGGCGACGATCCGCAGCGGCAGCCGCATCGCATAGGCGCCCATCACGTCCGCGCGCGCCGACAGCATCAGCAGCGCGATCATCGGCAGCGGCAGCACGAAGCTCAGCACGACCTGGCTCGCGACCATCGCACGCGTGACGTCGCAGCCGAGCGCGACCACCGCGAACGCGGGCACGACCGTCACCGCACGCCGCACCCAGACCGGCATGCGGCGATGGATGAAGCCCTGCATCACGACCTGCCCGGCCATCGTGCCGACCACCGAACTCGACACGCCCGACGTCAGCAGCGCGACGAGAAACAGTGCGCCGGCCGCCGGCCCGAGCACGGGGATCAGCGTGTGATACGCGTCGCCGATGTCGGTCATGCCCGGCGCGCTCGCGTGAAACGCCGACGACGCCATCATCACCATCGCGAGATTCACGAACCCGGCCAGCCCGAGCGCGACGACGACCTCGCGGTTCGAGAAGCGCACGAGCCGCCGCCGCTGCGCGTCGTCATGCGGCGCGGTGCGATCCTGCGTGAGACCCGAATGCAGATACAGCGTGTGCGGCATGATCGTCGCACCGATGATCCCGACCGCGATCGTCAGCGCCGCGTGATCCGGAATCTGCGGGACGACCAGGTGGAACGCGGCCGCTTGCCAGTCCTGCGGCGCGATCAGCAGTTCGCCGAGATAGCACGCGCCGATCACGCCGACCAGCGCCGCGATCGCGGCTTCCAGCGGCCGGAAGCCGCGCTTTTCGAGCGCGAGGATCGCGCAGGTGGCGAACGCCGTTGCGATCATCCCCGCGAACAGCGACAGGTGGCACAACAGCCCGAATGCGAGCGCGCCGCCGAGGAATTCGGCGAGGTCGGTCGCCATCGCGGCAATCTCGGACGCGATCCACATGCCCCACACGACCGGCGCGGGGAAACGGTCGCGGCACAGCTCGGCAAGATTGCGGCCGGTCACGATGCCGAGCTTCGCGGACATCGCCTGGAACAGCATCGCGATCGCGTTCGCGGCCAGCACGACCCACAGCAGCCGGTAGCCGTACGCGGCGCCGGCCTGGATGTTGGTCGCGAAGTTGCCGGGATCCATATAGCCGATCGACGCGATCACGGCCGGGCCGACGAACGGCAGCATCGCGGCGACGCCGGTGCGGCGCCCTTCCAGCGCGGCGCGCGCCGCGCCGTCGGTGGACTCGGAGGACAGGCCCGGCAGCGCGAAGCCGCCGGCAGGTTTGCTCGTGACGGGAATCATGGTGAGGTTCCGTTCGAATGAGGAAGGCTTCCTGCAGTTCGGGCGCCGCGGCCGGCATGCCGCCTGCCGGCTGCTGCGACGGCGTTACAGCGGCACGACGTCGGGACGGTTGCGCGGAAACTGCGCGATCACGTCCGGCGCGACGTTCAGGTGTGCTTCGACGAGCTGCGGCGGCGTATGCGCGAGCCAGTCGGACAGCGACACTTCCGCATAGCGGTCGGTCTTGAAGATCTCGAGGAACACCAGATCGGTGCTGCCGGTGTTCTGCACGTAGTGACCGAGGCTCTTCTTTACGTACCCGACGTCGCCCGCGCGGAAGTCGGCCGTCTGCGCCTTCGGTCCCGTGTCGAACACCGTCATCCGTGCCTCGCCCTGCAGGTAGTACTGCCATTCGTCCGCGTTCGGGTGCCAGTGCAGCTCGCGCATGCCGCCCGGATGCACGGTGACGAGCGCCGCCGCGACGGTGGTCGACACGTTGAAGTTCGTGCTGTCCGCGATCCGCACTTCGCCGCCGCGGGTCTTCCTGACCGGCTTCATGTCACCGAGCGAAAAGATGAACGGATGCGGCGGCGCCCCGGCCGACGACTCCGACGCGCGCTGCGCCTCCGCGAGCGGGCCCGGTTCGTCGCCCTGGAAGATCCACAGGTTGTCGAGCGGAATGTTCTTGAACGTATCGGCCGGTACGCCGAAGTTGAGCGCGAGCACGTCGGGCGGCGTATGCGCGACCCAGTCTGTCAGCAGCAGCGTATTGAATTCGGAGGCGCGGCCGTTATCGAACGCGAGCAGGAATTCGGCGCCGTCGGTGCCGAGGCCCTGCAGCGAATGCGGCAGGCCGGGCGGGAAATACCAGAGATCGCCGGTTTTCACGTCCTGTACCGACGGCCGTCCCAGCTCGTCGAGCACCGTGATCCGGCAGCGGCCGTCGAGCATGATGGCCCACTCGGCCTGCTGGTGCCAGTGCATCTCGCGAATGCCGCCGCGCGTGAGGCGCATGTTGACGCCGGAAATGGTTTCGGAAATCGCAAAATCGTCCTGCGTGACTTCACGCGCCCATCCGCCATTTTGAATGCGTTTATGCGCATTATTGAATGACGCCCAGAATAACGGCATGCCGTTGATATCGGTGGCCGGCGGATCCTGAAAGGACGGGAATTGATTTGCGATGGCCGGATTTTTGGGCCCCGGGTCGGTCAGGCTCTGGCGGTTGTGCGCATTCACCGCGCCTTCCGGCGGGCGGTCCGGATTGCCGAACGAGGCAGCCTTGGCCGATACCGCGATACCCGCCGCAGCAATGGCGCCGGCCGTTCCCGCCAGCATCTTGCGTCGAGAAAGATTCGTCATGATGTCCTCTTCATGCCTGCAATTGAGCGAATTTTCATTACGGAACATTTATCGATTTCCTGATTATCGAAAATCGAACATCCCGTGACGCAAGTTAAATCCAATTTTCATTAAAACTTAAATGAATTATTGACCTGAATTAATGATTTAATCTGATTCGCTTTAATTTTGTAATGATTGAGGCGCTGTGGGGTGCAGGACGCAGGTGACCGATGCAGGTGAGTCGGTCGAGTCAAGTGAAGATGGAAATGCGATCGGGCGCGGTCGTCATGTCAACCATTCGATTTGGATAACTGATCGAATGGAGCAGAAACGGACTTGTGCCGAAACGTCGAACGTCATCCAACCGTGCCGGTCGGGTACAACTCGCTCCCGCAGCATTTCGTCGAACCGGCGTGAGGCGAACATTGAGTCGAAAGCCTCCTGAGGCAAGCGACACGCCCCCTCCCCGCCGCCACCCCCGCTTTCGACCCTATCACCTATCCTCACACCATAGTTTTTATCCGCTGGCGTGAATGATTTTGGCTTTGTTAGATGGATGACATTCGATCATCAGACGACAACGATCTAACAGCCGATGACCTGCGCGTTCGCCCGTACCGTCGAATCCCGCTATGCCGAGCTGACGCCGACGGCCAAGCGCATCGCGAGCTACATGCTCGCGAACCTCGACCGGCTCGGACTCGAGACCGCCGACCAGATCGCGCAGCAGGCCGGCACCAGCGGCATCTCGGTCGGGCGCTTCCTGCGCAGCGTCGGCTACCGCAACCTCGACGACCTGAAGCGCGAATTGCGCGGCGGCGCCGATCGCCCGTGGATGATCACCGACCGGCTCGACGAATACCGCCGCGTCGCGGGCACGCAACCGGCCGAACCCGACGGCAACGACAGCGACAGCCCGCTCGTGTCGTCGCTCGAGCGCGAGCTCGATGCGATCCGCCACGTGTACCGGCTCGCCGAAGGCCCGGTGTTCGCGCAGGTGGCCGACCGGATCGCCCATGCGGATGCGGTGTTCATCCTCGGCATCCAGTCGACGCGCGGGATCAGCAACGCATTCAGCAGCTACCTCGAATACCTGCGCCCGCGCGTGTTCTATTCGGACGGCCAGTCGGGCTCGTACGTCGACTCGCTGAACTCCGAATTCGAGCGGCCGTACTGCATCGTCACCGATACGCGCGCGTATTCGCGCGGCGCGCGTCGCTATTGCCAGGCGGCCGCCGAGCGCGGGCAGCCATTCGCGCTGGTCACCGACCTCTCGTGCCCGTGGGCGCGCGACTGGCCGGCCGACCTGCTGCAGGTGAAGACCGACGTCGGCCAGTTCTGGGATTCGCTCGCGCCGCTCACGTGCCTGTTCAACCTGCTGATCACGGCCGTGGTCGACCGCCTCGGCCCCGCGATCGACCGGCGCGTCGCGCGCAACCGCGAGCTGCAGCACACGTTCGATCAATTCGAATCCTGAATGCGAGTGCCTTCCGAACCACCGATGAACACTCACCGCCTCGTTGAAATCACGCCCGCCACGCATCGCGTCGACATCGATCTCGTCTACGCGACCGATCGCAACCTCACCGGCAAGCCGATCTACCGCCGCGCGCATTGCCTGCTGCTGGAGCCGGCCGAAGCGGCGCTGCGCCGCGCGGTGGACATCGCGGCCCAAGCCGGCTTCACGCTGCGCCTCTACGACGCGTACCGGCCGCCGCAAGCGCAGCAGGTGCTGTGGGATTTCCTGCCCGATCCGAACTTCATCGCCGACCTCGGCCGCGGCTCGAATCACAGCCGCGGCACCGCGCTCGACCTGACGCTCGTCGGCGCGGACGGCGAGCCGCTCGACATGGGCACCGGTTTCGACGAGATGGTCGCCGCGTCGGGCCACTTCCACGCTGGGCTGCCCGAAACCGTGCAGCGCAACCGCCTGCTGCTGCTTGGCGTGATGCATGCGGCCGGCTTCGCGCACATCGACAGCGAATGGTGGCACTACGAATTGCCGGGCTCGCGCGCGCTGCCGCAGATCGACAATGCCGACAGCGGCCCGTGGCACCTGATGTGATGGCCATACGCATTCTGTTCACCGTTCACGTTCGACGACTTCAACGATCCCAACGACAGATGGAGCGCACATGAAATTGCTGACATCCCGGCTCGTCGCGGCGCTGGCCGCCGCGTCCGTACTCGCCGCCGTTCCGCTTTCCGCCGCACGCGCGGAAACGCCTAAGGACCTGTTCGTGATGGCCACGCTGCTCGACGAATTCACGACGCTGGACCCGGGCGAGATCTACGAGCTGGTGCCGGAGGAATACGTCGCGAACACGTATGACCGGCTCGTGCGCGTCGACCTGCGCGATCCGTCGAAATTCAACGGCGACGTCGCGCAGTCGTGGACTGTGAGCACCGACGGGCTGACCTATACGTTCAAGCTGCGCCCCGGCCTCAAGTTCCACTCGGGCAACCCGCTGACGGCCGACGATGTCGCGTGGTCGATCCAGCGCGCGGTGCTGCTCGACAAGGGCCCGGCCGCCGTGCTGACCGGCATCGGGCTCACGAAGGCAAACGTCGTCGCCAACGTGAAGAAGCTCGACGACCTGACGGTGTCGGTCACGACCGACCAGAAGTACGCACCGACCTTCGTGCTGAACGTGCTCGGCTCGTGGCCGGCGTCGGTGGTCGACAAGAAGCTGCTGCTGTCGCACCAGCAGGGCAACGACTTCGGCAACGCATGGCTGAAGACCAACGAGGCCGGCTCCGGCGGCTACAAGCTCGTGAAATGGACCGCCGGCGACAGCGTCGTGCTGCAACGTTTCGACGGCTACCGGCTGCCGCTCGCGATGAAGCGCATCGTGCTGCGCCACGTGCCCGAAGCCGCGAGCCAGCGCCTGCTGCTGGAAAACGGCGATGTCGATGCGGCGCGCGACCTGAGCCCCGACGATCTGGCGTCGGTCGTGAAGTCCGGCAAGGCGAAGGTGTCGGCCTCGCCGCAGGCGACGCTGCTGTATCTCGGCCTGAACACGAAGAACCCGATGCTCGCGAAACCCGACGTGCAGGAAGCGCTGAAGTGGCTGGTCGACTATGCGGGCATCCAGGGCAACGTGGTGAAAACGACCTACAAGGTGCACCAGACCTTCCTGCCTGAAGGCTTCCTCGGCACGCTGAACACGAACCCGTACAAGCTCGACGTCGCGAAGGCGAAGGCGCTGCTCGCGAAGGCCGGTGTGCCGAACGGCTTCTCGGTGACGATGGACGTGCGCAACGACTATCCGTACACCGAAATCGCGCAGGCCGTGCAGGCAAACTTCGCGCAAGCGGGCATCAAGGTGCAGCTGATCCCCGGCGACAACAAGCAGACGCTCTCGAAATACCGCGCACGCCAGCACGACATCTACATCGGCGAATGGTCGGCCGACTACATCGATCCGCACAGCAACGCGCAGGGTTTTGCGTGGAATCCGGACAACTCCGACAAGTCGAGCTATAAAATGCTGGCCTGGCGCAACAGCTGGGACATCCCGCAACTGACGAAGGAAACCGACACCGCGCTCGCCGAACCGACCGCCGCGAAACGCGCGCAGCGGTACCAGGCGATGCAGAAGGAGATGCTCGCGCGCTCGCCGTTCGTGATCATGTTCGAGAAAGTCGCGCAGGTCGCGACGCGGCCCGGCGTGAGCGGGCTCGAAGTCGGGCCGATCAACGATCTCGTGTCGTACCGCAACCTGAAGAAGCAATAAGATTCGCCGCATGTCGACACCCGCCTCCTCCCTCGAAGCACTGCGCACGCTGCCCGCGCGGCGCCCGGCCGTACGCTGGGCACTGCGCGTGCTGCGCTGGGCGCTCACGCTCGCCGTCACGTTCGCGGGGCTGCTCGCGCTGACGTTCGTGATCGGCCGCAAGGTGCCGATCGATCCCGTGCTCGCGATCCTCGGCGATCGCGCGTCGGCCGAGGCCTACGCGGCCGAACGCATCGCGCTCGGGCTCGACAAGCCGCTCGTCACGCAATTCCTGATCTATGCGCGCGACGTGCTGCATGGCAATCTCGGCATGTCGCTGCTGACCGCGAACCCCGTGCTCGACGACATCAAGCGCGTCTTCCCGGCCACCCTCGAACTGGCGACGATCGCGACGCTGATCGGCATCGCGATCGGCGTGCCGCTCGGCGTCGCGGCCGCCGTGAAGCACAACCGGCCGATCGACCACATCGCGCGCTTCGTCGGGCTGATCGGTAATTCGGTGCCGGTGTTCTGGCTCGGGCTGATGGGGCTGCTGCTGTTCTACGCGCGGCTGCACTGGGTCGGCGGGCCCGGCCGACTCGATCCCGTGTACGACGGGATGGTCGATCCACGCACGGGCAGCCTGCTGATCGACGCGGCGCTCGCGGGCGAGTGGGACGTGTTCCGCAACGCGGTGTCGCACATCGCTCTGCCGGCCGCGATCCTCGGCTACTACTCCGTCGCGTACCTGAGCCGGATGACGCGCTCGTTCATGCTCGACCAGTTGAGCCAGGAATACATCGTCACCGCACGCGCGAAGGGGTTGTCGGAACGGCGCGTGATCTGGCGGCATGCGTTCGGCAACATCATGGTGCCGCTGCTCACCGTGATCGCACTCACGTACAGCAACCTGCTCGAAGGCTCGGTGCTGACCGAGATCGTGTTCGCGTGGCCAGGGCTCGGCTCGTACCTGACCGGCGCGCTGCTGAACGCCGACATGAACGCGGTGCTCGGCGCGACGCTCGTGCTCGGCGCGATGTTCATCACCGTCAACCTGCTGACCGACGCGCTGTACCGCGTGTTCGATCCGCGTGCACGCTGAGGGCCGCCACGACATGACCGCCTACACCCTGCTTCTTTCATCGCCCATGCCGAAGGTCCTCCGATCATGAACGCCGAGCGCCTCACGCTGCGCGCGTGGCTGCTGTCCGACGCGCCCGCGTCGCGCTCGCAGGCCGCATTCGGCCTCGCGTACCGACGCTGGCGTCGTTTCGCCACGAATCCACTCAACCTGTTCGGGCTCGCGATTCTCGTCGCGCTGATCGTCGTCGCGATCGTCGGCCCGCTGATCATGCCGCACGATCCGCTGCGCCAGGTGCTGTCCGACCGTCTGCTGCCGCCCGGCTCGCCGTCGCACTGGCTCGGCACCGACCAGCTCGGCCGCGACATCCTTTCGCGGCTGATCGCCGGTTCGCGCCTCACGCTCGGCATCGCCATCCTCGTTGTCGTGATCGTCGTACCGATCGGCCTGCTGATCGGCACGACGGCCGGCTACTGCGGCGGCTTCGTCGACAGCGTGCTGATGCGCATCACCGACATCGCGCTCGCGTTCCCGAAGATCGTGCTCGCGCTCGCGTTCGCCGCCGCGCTCGGGCCCGGCGTGATCAACGCGGTCGTCGCGATCTCGATCACCGCGTGGCCCGCATATGCGCGGCTCGCGCGCGCGGAGACGATCCGCATCGCGCAGGCCGACTTCATCCACGCCGCACGCCTGCAGGGCGCGTCGGGCCCGCGCATCCTGCTGCGCTACATCGTGCCGCTTTGCATGTCGTCGGTGATCGTGCGCGCGACGCTCGACATGGCCGGCATCATCCTGACCGTCGCGGGCCTCGGCTTCCTCGGCCTCGGCGCACAGCCGCCGAGCCCCGAATGGGGCTTCATGGTCGCGTCCGGCCGCAACGTACTGCTCGACGCATGGTGGGTCGCGACGCTGCCCGGCTGCGCGATCCTGCTCGTGAGCCTCGCGTTCAACCTGCTCGGCGACGGGCTGCGCGACGTCTTCGATCCCCGCCATGGAGCGTGACATGCCGATGAATCCCGCCCCCTCGCCCGCGCTGCTCTGCGAGATCGACGGCCTGAAGATCGGCTTTCGCGGCCATGACGGCACCGTCACCGACGCCGTGCGCGACCTGTCGCTGACGCTCGCCCCCGGCGAACGGCTCGGCATCGTCGGCGAATCGGGCTCCGGCAAATCGCTGACGGGCCGCGCGCTGCTCGGCCTGCTGCCCGACGCCGCGCGCTGGTCGGCACGCACGATGCGCTTCGCGGGCCACGACCTGCTCGCGATGCCGCCGGGCGAACGCCGGCGGCTGTGCGGCAGCCAGATGGGCATGATCCTGCAGGATCCGAAGTACTCGCTGAACCCGGTGATGACTGTCGCGAAGCAGATGGGCGAAGCGTTCCGGCTGCACGAGCCGGGCCTGCGCGGCCGCGCGCTGCGCGAGCGGATCGTCGACGCGCTCGCGGCCGTGCAGATCCGCGACCCGGCGCGCGTCGCCGATGCGTATCCGCACGAGCTGTCGGGCGGCATGGGCCAGCGCGTGATGATCGCGATGATGGTGTCGACCGGCCCGCGCCTGCTGATCGCCGACGAGCCGACCTCCGCTCTCGACGTCGCCGTGTCGATGCAGGTGCTCGCGGTGCTCGACGCGATGATCGCGCGGCACGACACGGGCCTGATGTTCATCAGCCACGACCTGCCGCTCGTGATGTCGTTCTGCGATCGCGTCGCGGTGATGTACGCGGGCCGCGTGGTCGAAACCTGCGCCGCGCGCGACCTGCGCGACGCATCCCATCCCTATACGCGCGGGCTGCTCGCGGCGAACCCGCCGCTCGCGAACCCGCCGGACGAACTGCCCGTGCTGCGGCGCGATCCGGCGTGGCTCGATCCCGCGTCGCACGCCGGTACGCCCGCCGATCGACAGGAGGCCGCACGATGATCGACGTCGATCACGCATCGATCCGTTTCCCGACCCGCACGGGTCACGTCGACGCCGTGCGCGACGCGAGCTTCGCGGTGCGCGACGGCGAGGTGTTCGGGCTCGTCGGCGAATCGGGATCCGGCAAGTCGACGCTGCTGCGTGCGCTGACGGGCCTCGTGCCGCTCGCGTCCGGCAGCCTGTCGATCGACGGCCGGCCGGTGGGCGGCACGCCCGATCGCGCCTTTCGCCGTCACGTGCAGATGGTGTTCCAGGATCCGTACGCGTCGCTGCATCCGCGCTTCACGGTCGACCAGACGCTGCGCGAGCCGCTGTCGATCCATGGCATCGGCGACACCGATGCGCGCATCGCCCGCGCGCTGTCCGAGGTCGGACTCGGCCCCGCGTTCCGGTTCCGCTATCCGCACCAGCTGTCGGGCGGCCAGCGGCAGCGCGTCGCGATCGCGCGCGCATTGATCGTCGAGCCGCGCGTGCTGCTGCTCGACGAACCGACATCCGCGCTCGACGTGTCGGTGCAGGCCGAGATCCTGAACCTGCTGCGCCGCCTGCATCGCGAACGCAAACTGACGATGATCCTCGTGAGCCATAACCTCGCAGTGGTCGGCTTCCTGTGCCAGCGCGTCGCGGTGATGCAGCAGGGCGAGATCGTCGAGCAACTGCGGATCGAGGACGTGCGCGCCGGGCAAGTGGCGCGCGATTACACCCGCACGTTGCTGAACGCGACCGAAGGCTACCGCCGCCTGGACCCGGCGATCGACGCGCCGGCGGCCTGACGCGCCGCACTCGGCGAAAGTACGCCCCTGCGCACGCGTCGCATGACATGACCCGAACGCGACGCGATATACCGGCCGGCGTCATGCTCCGTCGGCCGGTTATTCCAATTCCACTCCGCTTCGAATAGCGCGACCGCCAACATCGGCCGCTCGACCGATTTCCGGGATCGACATGCTCGCCCACGCGAGCCCCTCATGCCGCTCCCCACGCCCCTCCGCCCGACCGCCGACTTCGGCGAAAAATAAATTAGTACGTGTCCTAGAAAAAATCCCTATCCATTAGTACCAGTCAAATTACAAAATCCTTACATAGATCGCATAATTTCATCCGAAACGCGCCATTCTGAGATTTAAATTCAACTCGCGCTTTCGAAAACCGAAGTTTATTTGGAGATTTAAATATGCGACTCATCAAGCGCAGCGCAATCCCGGTCCTGCTCCTCGCCGCCGGCGCGGCCTTTTCGTCGGCGGCCCACGCCGCGGACGGCACCGTCACCTTCCGCGGCAACGTCATCGCATCGACGTGCAGCGTCGACGGCGGATCGGATCTCACCGTCCCGCTGCCGCCGGTCAGCACCAGTTCGCTCGCCGATGTCGGCTCCGTCGCCGGCCGCAGCGGGTTCTCGCTTGCGCTGACCGGCTGCACGGTCGGAGACAACAACCCGGTGAAGGTCGGCGTCGTGTTCGAGAACGGCTCGAACGTCGATCAATCGAGCGGCCGACTGACGATCGATTCGGGCGCCAAGGCCGCCGAGGGCGTCCAGATCAACGTGCTGGATTCGCAGCAGAACCACATCCCCATCGGCGCGCAAACCGGCGCAAGCACCCAGTTGGTCGATATCGATGCCGACGGCAAGGCGAAGCTGAACTACTTCGCCGAGTACTACGCGTCGGGTGCCGTGAAGGCCGGCGACGTCGCTTCGCGTGTCGAGTACTCGCTCATCTATCAGTAAGGACACGCGTGTGGAGATCGCCGTCCCGGCGATCTCTACCCGTCACGCCGCGCGACGCGGAACCCGCCGTTTCCGCCCGCTTCCCGTCCCATCGATCCGAGTCCACACGCCCATGAAACTGTTGAAGCTCTTCCGTACGCTGACTCTCGCCGTCGCCGCATTCGCGTCGCAGGCCGACGCGAGCGTCGTGATCGCCGGCACACGCGTGATCTTCCCGTCGAGCGAGCGCGAAGTCACGATCCAGCTCACGAACGACAGCAAGCGTCCGGCGCTGGTACAGGCGTGGCTCGACGATGGCGACAGCCGCGCGTTGCCGGAGAACATCGACGTGCCGTTCACGCTGACGCCGTCGATCTTCCGGATGGAAGCCGGCAATGGCCAGACGCTGCGCCTCGTTCACACCGGCGAACCGCTTCCCGCCGACCGGGAATCGCTGTTCTGGCTGAACGTGCTCGAAGTGCCGCCCAAGGCATCCGCGACCGAGAGCCGCAACCGCATTCAGCTGGCGTTCCGCTCACGCATCAAGATCATGTATCGCCCGGCCGGACTGGCCGGCAACGTGGACGACGCCCCCACGCAGCTCGGCTGGCGCGTGGTTCGCGCCGACGGCGGCTACGCGCTCGAGGCCACCAATCCGACGCCGTTCGTCGTCAATTTCGGCAATGTGCTGCTGAAGTCCGGCGGGCGCCAGCACGACGCCGGCATGGGCTACGTGCTGCCCCGAAGCACGCAACGATTCCCGATCAAGGATCTCGCCGGTGCGCCCGCCGCCGGTGCAACCGTCGAGTTCGGCAGCATCAACGACTGGGGCCGCGCAACCGACATCGAACGTCCAGTCAGCGTCGAACCGTAACGCGACCGAGGCCGGCACCGCATCGCAACGGTGCGCGCCGAGCGCGCTCCCTCTTTTCGTCCGACGTCGCTCCGGCCGTTCCGACCGACACGGAAACCCCTGATTTGCCATCCGCCGCCGCGCGGTGTGCACGCCTGCGCGCCTGCGCCGGCGAAACGCGCCCGCACGACCCGAACCTTTCTGGAGTATTGCGCATGACCCCGACCCGACTGCCGCGCCGCGGCGCGGCCGACGTGCCGCGCGTCAAGCCAATCCATCTGCTGGTGGCCGCCTGCGTCGCCTCGTGGTCCGTCGATGGCCGCGCGACGACGCAGGCCGCCGCCGAAAGCACGCTCGCGCACGTCGAGTTCGACGGTGCGTTCCTGCAGAATCGCCTGGGCAAGCCTGTCGACGTGTCGCGCTTCGCCCAACGCAACGTGACGGCTCCCGGTGTGTACACCACCGACATCCATGTCGGTCCCGACTGGATCGGCCGCTACGATGTGCGCTTCGTGGCCGCGCCGGATTCGGGCGACGCCCGGCCGTGCTTCGACCGCGCGCTGCTCGAGCGCGTCGGCGTCGATTTCGGCAAGCTCGCGCCGGACGCCGTCGCGCGGCTGGACGACGACGGCGCCTGCCTGCGACTCGCGCAAGTCGTGCCGGGCGCCAGCGCGGCATTCGACTTCGAGCGGCAGACACTGCGACTGTCGATCCCGCAGGCGTCGCTCGTGCGCAAGGCGCGCGGCTACGTGAGCCCCGATCAATGGACCTCCGGCGAAACCGTCGGCCTGCTCGGCTACAACTTCAATCTCTACACGTCGAAGGCCAGCGGCCACACCGCGCAGACGCAAGGCTATCTCGGCCTGAACGGCGGCGTGAACCTCGGCAAGTGGCGCTTTCGCCACGAAGGCTCCTATTCGTGGTCGTCGCGCGGCGAGCGCCGCTACCAGGACATCGCAACCTATCTCCAGCGCGACTTGCCGTCGCTGTCGTCGCAACTCGTCATCGGCGAAAGCTACACGTCGGGCGAACTGTTCGACTCGACGCAGTTCCGCGGCGTGCGCCTGTCGACCGATGACCGGATGCTGCCCGACTCGCTGCGCGGCTATGCGCCCGTGGTGCGCGGCATCGCGAACAGCAACGCGAAGGTGACGATCCGCCAGAACGACGTGACGATCTACGAGACGACGGTCGCGCCCGGCAATTTCGAAATCGACGACCTCTATCCGACCGGGTACGGTGGCGACCTGCAGGTGTCGATTGCCGAAGCCGACGGCTCCATGCATTCGTTCTCGGTGCCCTACGCCGCCGTGCCGATGTCGCTGCGGCCGGGCATCGGCCGCTACAGCTTCGTCGCCGGCACGCTGCGCAATCCCCACGGATCGAGCCAGCCGCTGTTCACGCAGGCCACGTACCAGCGCGGCCTGACCAACCTGCTGACGGCCTATGGCGGCGTCACGCTCGCCGGCGGTTATGCGTCGGCGATGCTGGGCGGCGCGTTCAACACGTCGTTCGGCGCGTTCGGCGCGGACGTCACGCATGCGCTGACCGCGATCCCCGGCGCGAAGCGCTACAGCGGTTCGAGCGTGCGCGTCAGCTATGCGAAGTCGGTCGACGCGACCGGCACCGATATCGCACTCGCCGCTTATCGCTATTCGACTGACGGCTATTTCGGCCTCAACGATGCGATGCAGGCGCACGACGCCGCACGCGACGGCCGCTCGGCCCAGTCGGTCTGGCGTCAGCGCCATCGCGCATCGCTGGCGCTCACGCAGCGCCTCGGCACGACCGGCGGGCGCATCAATGCGACGGCATCGGCCGTCAACTACTGGAATCGTCCGGGCTCGGACGTCAACTACTCGGTGGGCTACACGAACCAGTTCCGCAACCTGTCCTACAGCCTGACGGCCACGCGGCAGCGCAGTGCCGGTGGCGACATGGGCACGCTCTACTACGCCAGCGTCACGATCCCGTTCGGCCGCGAGCGCCCGATGACCGTCTCGGGCAACGTGTCGCGCGACACGCTCGGCCGCACCCGGTTGCAGTCGACGTTGTCCGGATCGCTCGGCGACGACCACGCGCTGTCGTACAGCGTCAGCGCGAACCACGCGTCCGGATCGAATTCGGCCACGGACGGCAGCGCCAACGTCACGTACCGCACGCGCCTGGCGGAAGTCAACGCCAGCGCGGGCGCGAGCACCAACTTCCAGCAGGGCTCGCTCGGCGTGCGCGGCGCGCTGGTCGCGCATCGCGGCGGCATCACGTTCTCGCAGCCGGTATCCGAGACGTTCGCGATCGTCGAGGCGCCCGGCGCGGCCGGCGCGCGCGTCACGAACGCGGCTGGCGTCAAGGTCGACGGCAACGGCTACGCGGTCGTGCCGTACCTGACGCCATACAGCCTCAACACGGTCGCACTCGATCCGAAGGGCATCCCGATGGACGTCGAGCTGAAGGAAACCAGCCGGCAGATCGCGCCGCGTGCCGGTGCGGTGCAGCTCATCCGGTTTGCGACCGACACCGGCCGCGCGGCGCTCGTTCAGGCGCGCCAGGCCGACGGCACGCCACTGCCGTTCGGCGCCGTCGTGCACGACGACACCGGCAAGGAAGTCGGCGTCGTCGGCCAGGCGAGCAAGATCTTCGCGCGCGGGCTCGCCGACAGCGGCTCGCTGACGGTTCAGTGGGGCGCCGATGCCCGCTCCGTCTGCCGGATCGCCTACACGCTGCCGGTTGCGGAGCGTCGCCGGCCGTTGCCCGGCATACAGACCGTCAAGAGCACTTGCCAGTCCGATTCGACGACCGCCGGCATTCAGTAAGGAATCCATATGTCTCACTTTCGCCAATCGTCCGCATTGACCCGAACCACGACTCCGGCCGCCGCGGTGCGCGTCGCTCGCCGCCCGTTCCGCATGCTCGCGGGCGCCTCCGCGCTTGTGCTCGCATCCGTCGCCTTCGCGACCGACGCGATCGCCGCCTCCCTCTATGCGTTCGGGCAGGCCACCGTTTCCAGCCCCGGAAACGCCACGCCGGGCATGGTCGTCGCGCGTCACTACTTCACGCCGCAGGACGTATGCGGCGCGAGCACCTGCCAGATCACGGGCATCAGGATGTACTCCAAGGGCGGGGTGTGGGTGTCCGACGGCCCCGATCTGGAAACCAATGTGTCCGGCCTGTCGACGCGCATGCTCGTCGACGGTAACGTGGCCGTCTCGTCGACGAAGGCAACGCTGCGCAATACGCTCGAAGTCACGCTGTTCCGCGATAGCCGGCAGCCGCAAGATGGATCGCTCAATTCGGGTGCGCTCAGCGCCTATTACTCGATCGAATACAAGTCCGGCATCTTCGGTACCTCGTCCCCGGTCTTCCTCGCCGCGAAGGTCAGCTTCATCAACGGAACGTGCTCGATTCCCGACCAGACCGTCACGCTGCCGCCCGTGCAGCACCATGTGTTCAAGGGCGTCGGTTCGACCGCCGGTGCGACGGACTTTCAGGTGCAATTGAATAATTGCCCGGCCGGCTACAACCGGATCGGCTATCAACTGGCGCCGCTGGACGACATGGTCACGGGGTCCCCCGGCGGGATGCAGTTGCGCCCGGATGCCACGGCCAGCGGCATCGGCATCCAGATCGCCGACGCCGCGACGGGCCAGCCGCTGCCGTTGAGGAAGTCGCACACCGTGACGAGCTACAACCCGGCCACCGGCGGATCGCCGTCGATTCGGCTCCGTGCGTCCTACCTGCAGACAGGCGCGAAGGTCGGTGGCGGTTCGGTTCATGCCGCGACGCAGGTTCTGCTCGACTATCAATGAATGACGCGCCGCCGGGCCGGCCCTGACATCCGCATGACGCGGCAGCGTGCGATACTCGGCCCGTCGCGAACCTGTTCGGCTCCACCGGGAACCCCGGTGCGCCGGACGAGTCCATCTCCTTTCGTCAACAGCTCAACCGCATTAGGGAGGCGTTCATGCTGCAATTCATCGAAACCCTGGTCGTCGGGCTCATCGTCGGCCTCCTCGCCCGCGCACTCAAGCCCGGCGACGACAAGATGGGGATCCTGATGACCACCGTGCTCGGCATCGTCGGCTCGCTGGTCGCCGGCTACGTCGGCCGCGCCGCCGGCTGGTACGCACCGGGTCAGGGCGCGGGCTGGATCGCGTCGATCATCGGCGCGATCGTGCTGCTCGTGGTCGTCGGCGCGGCACGCAAGCGCATGAACTGAACGGCGCAGCTCCGGCTCCAACGCAAAACGGCCGCTCGATACGAGCGGCCGTTTTGCTTTCCGGGCGGCGCAAGGCCGTTGCCCACACAACGGTCGCGACGACCGCTCGTCCTTCGATCTTATGCCACCCGGCATTTCCCTGACTTGCGGTTGCGCAAATCCGGCCTACATTGGTTTTAGCAATACGCAATCGTTTGCCGATTGCCATTATTTCGATTTTTTCATTCAAGAGGTCCGATGGTTTTGCCGTTTACGCATACAGCATCGCAGCGTTGACGGACTGCCACCCGAGCGGCCCGCTGCGACGCGCTTCCTCTCTGGAGCCTGTCATGAAGCATCGCCCTATCGCCGCCTCGTTCGTCCTGGCTGCCTCGCTTCTGGCCACTTCCTCGTCCTTTGCCGCCGGCGCGTCCGGCATCATCCACTTCTCCGGCATGATCGTCGAGCCGCCCTGCTCGTTCGCGCTCGATACGGCCGATCTCGCCCGTGGGCACGTGCGGCCCGACTGTCCGCGCCCGGCAAGCGGCCAGATTGCGTTCGTCGACGCCGCGAGCCAGCAGGCCATCAAGACCACGACCTTTACTCAGGCCTCGCGCGCAATCGTTTTACCGAACCGTCCAGGCAACAATCAGGCGCCGATGATCGCCGTCGTGACGTACCAGTAAAGCCGTTAGCCGGCCCGGCACCCGACGGGTTCCGCGCGCCGTTTCGGCGCACGTGCGCGCTTCGCCCGTCAATCGCGATGGTGCGCGATCCAGTCGCTGAACGCGCGGATCTTCTGCTGGTTGCCGATGTTCTCGGGATAGACGAAGAAGTAGCGCGCGCCCGTCTCGAGCACGATGTCGAACGGCCGTTCGAGCCGGCGTGCGCTGACGTCGTCGTCGACGAGCGTCACGTCGCCGATCGCGACGCCGAAGCCCTGCATCGCCGCGTTCGTCGCGAGATCGAGCGTGTCGAAGGTCGGCCCGCGCGCGGGATCGACGTTGCGCTCGCCCGCGTGATCGAGCCACGCGCGCCAGTCGCGATGGTCGCGCGTCGGATGCAGCAACGTATGACGCGCCAAATCGCCGACCGCGTCGAGCGGCGACGTTTGCCGCAATTCGGGCGCGCACACCGGCGTCAGCCGCTCGTCGAACAGCGGCAGCGCGAACACGCCCGCTCCCGGCGACGTGCCGTAGACGACCGCCGCGTCGAACGGCTCGGTCGAGAAATCGACGACGTGCTGCCACGCGGTCGTGATCTGCACATGGAGATCGGGATGCTCGCCCTGGAAGCGCATGATGCGCGGCAGCATCCAGCGCATCACGCAGGTCGGCACCTTCAACGCGAGATCGGTGCGCTGCCGCGTGAGCTTCATCGAAATATCTTCGATCCGCGCGAAGCTCTCGTTGACCACCGGCAGCAACTGCTCGCCCTCCGCCGTCAGCGTGAGGCCCTTTGCATGCCGCTTGAACAGCGGGAAACCGTAATGCGCCTCGAGCGTCTGGATCTGCCGGCTCACCGCGCCCTGCGTGATGCACAGCTGCTCGGCCGCGCGCGTGAAGCTGCGGTGGCGAGCCACCGTCGAGAAGATCTGCAGCGCGTGCAGGGGCGGAAGTCGGCGCATGAAGAAGGCAATCGGAAAAACGGCGCGAAAGGACCACGCGCCGATACCGGCGCGCGTTGTCCGACACGATAAGCCAAACGCCGGCTTTGCGCGAGGCGCGCGACGCTCAGGCCGTCGCGGTGAGCGCGCCCGCCACGATGCGCGCCGCCGACGCAACGACGTCCGCACGGGCCGCGGCGGCGGCCTGCGGCTGCGTGAACGACACGGCCATCACGATCGGCGCGCGCGACGGCGGCCACAGCACCGCGACATCGGTCGTCGTGCCGTAACCGCCCGTGCCGGCCTTGTCCGCGATGCGCCAGCCGGGCGGCACACCCGCCGCGATGCCGGTCGCACCGCGCGCGCCGCCGACCATCCACTCCGTCAGTTGCGCGCGCTGCGGTTCCTGCAGCGTGTTGCCGAGCAGCAGCCGCTGCAGCGTGTCGACCATCTCGACCGGCGTCGACGTGTCGCGTTCGTCACCGGGCGCCGCGTTGTTCAGTTCGGGTTCCCAGTGATCGAGTCGGAAGAACGTATCACCGCTCGCGCGTGCGAACGATGTGACGGCCTGCGGGCCGCCGAGCACGCCCATCAGCAGGTTGCCGGCGCCCTTGTCGCCCGACTGCAGCATCGCCACGCACAGCTGCTCGATCGTCATGCCCGTGTCGACGTGGCTTTCCGTGATCGGCGAGCCCGACACGATTTCATAGCGGCGGTACAGGATGCGGCGCGGCAGCAGCGACGCGTCGAGCGAGCCGCGCGCGAGCATCGCGGCGGCGGCAACCACCGCATACGTACCGCACAGCGGGAAGCGCTCGCGCGCATGGTGAGCGATGCGCACGCCGTTCGACGTATCGAGCGCGGCGATGCCGAGCCGGCCATTCGAGGCCTTCTCGAGCGCGGTCAATTCGGCCTGGGCGGCGTGGGCGCGCCCCTGGTCGGCGACCGGCGCGGATGTGCACGCGGCGACGAACGGCGCGGCAACGGCGGCAAGCAACAGCGAGCGGCGTGTCGGAGAGTGTTCCATGGATGAGGTGTGTTCTGTCGGAAACGGTGGCACGAAGCAGCGCGGGCACGCGTCGAAGCAGCGCGCCCGTTCACGCCGGCGGCCGGCCCGCGACGGCATTCGCCGCGCATCCCCGAAAGACGGCCGCCGGCCCCGCGAAGCGCGGGACTCGCATGAACAGACCCTAGCGTAGCAGCGACCGCCGCCACGTTCCAGCGAAACGGCCCTGCTTCACCCTTGCGACGACGGCAGATACGGCATCGGATTGACCGGCTTGCCATCGCGTCGCACTTCGAACAGCAGCGCGACACGCGAGTTGTCGAGGTCGCCCATCTCCGCGATCTCGTCGCCCTGGCGCACGATGTCACCCGTCTTCACGAGCAGCTTGCGGTTGTGCGCATACGCGGTCAGGAAATCCGCGTTGTGCTGGACGATGATCAGGCTGCCGTAATCGTTCAGGCCGGTGCCCGCATACATCACGCGGCCGTCGGCCGCCGCGCGGACCGGGTCGCCCGGCCGGCCGGCGATCTGGATGCCGCGGTTCTGCCCCGGCCGGAACCCGTCGACGATCTTGCCGTTCGCGGGCCACTTGAGCGCGACGCCACCCGCATGCCGCTTCATTTCCTTGACGACCTGACGGTCGCTCGCGCTCGACGCTGTGGTCTGCGCGGTTGACGGGTTGCCCGCTGCGCCATTGCTCGATGCCGACGATGCGGCCACCTGCGTGCCGGCCGCGCCCGGCACCGGCAACGGCTGCTGCTTGACGATGCGCAGCACCTGCCCCATGCGCAGCCGGCCGTTCGCGCCCAGCTTGTTCCAGGTGCGCAGGTCGGCAATGCTGCAGCCGTTCGCGGACGCGATGCCCGTCAACGAGTCGCCGCGCTTCACGACGTACTTCTGCGCGACGAAAATCGGCGCCGGCGGCGCGGTGGCGGCCGACGGCGCAGCGGCGGGCTGGCCCGACGGCGACGACTGTCCCGCCTGCGTATCGCTCGGCGGAACGGACTGCGTGCTTGCACAACCGGCCATGACGAGCACGGCGGCCAGGCCTGGCAGCCACGCCGCGTGACGGTGAATCTCGCGCGATTTCATGGACGATCCGACTCCGGTTTGACAATCTTTCAAGCATCTCAAAAACGGAACGGCCGACGTGTAACCGGATGCAAACAATGATGACAAACGATCACGAACCGGATGCCGGCCGGCATTCGCTACCGGTAATACGGTCCGATCCGGAAAAACTTGATGGTCTTTTTGCGCGAAAACGGAAGAATTTTCGTTTTAGAAAACTATGGTGAACTCGTTTCAATAGGCGCGAAGCGGCGGCCGCCGCCCGCTGCGGCGCACGGCAGCCGCGACGTTCAACGCAACCACGTGGCGAGTTCCGAACAGGCCCACGCGATGCCGATGCACAGGAACAGCACGTGCAGCGCGATCTTGAACGACACGCCCCACGACGGATCGATTCGCATGGCTGGCTCCCCGGTTGATGTGCGGCCATGATCCGCCATCGATCGCGCCCCGAAAATGCGGAACCGGCGAATCGGGCCTCAGGCTGAGCCTGAGACCGCGGCTGCGGTTCCCTGCTAACTTATCGGCCATTCCAACACGATCGCCCCCACCCACCATGCGCTTCGACCTGACCGACCTGCGGCTCTTCCTGAACATCTGCGAGGCCGGCACGATCACGAGCGGCGCCGAGCGGACCCACATTACGCTGCAGGCCGCGAGCGAGCGCATCCGCGGCATGGAAGACGAACTCGGCGTGCCGCTGCTGCACCGGACCAAGTCGGGCGCGCAGGCAACCGACGCGGGCCGCGCGCTCGAACACCATGCGCGCACCGTGCTGCAGCAGATCGACCACATGCGCGGCGAGCTGCAGCAATACGGCCAGGGGCTGCGCGGGCATATCCGGCTGCTGTGCAACACGGCGTCGCTGAGCGAATACCTGCCCGACGCGCTGGCCGACTACCTGCCGCATCATCCGAAGCTGTCGATCAGCGTCGAGGAGCGCTCTAGTCAGGAGATCGTGCATGCGATCCGCAACAAGACGGCCGAGGTCGGCATCGTCGCCGATTCGGTCGGGCTCGGCGGGCTCGAACAGAAACCGTTCCGCGAAGACTGGCTGATCGTCGTCGTGCCGGCCGCGCATCCGCTCGCGTCGCAAGACAAGGTCGCGTTCGACTCGATCGCCGATGCCGACTTCATCGGCCTCACCGACGGCAGCGCACTACAGGTGCATCTCGCCGACCAGGCGCGCGCGCTCGGCAAGCGGATCCGCTATCGCGTGCAACTGAAGAGCTTCGATGCGATCTGCCGCGTGATCGCCAGCGGCGTGGGCATCGGCATCGTGTCGCGCCATGCGGCCGAGCGCGCGATGCAGACGATGGACGTGCGGCTCGTCGAGCTGTCCGATCCGTGGAGCCACCGCCGGCTGAAGCTGTGCGCGCGGTCGTTCGATGCGCTGCCGAAGTACACGCGGGAGTTCGTTGCGTTCTTGTCGGGGGAAGCAGCGACGCGGTAACCTGCCGTACCGATGCATCCACCCGCTCCGACACGATGCCCGCCACCCGCGATTCTCCCGCCCTTCCTGCCCGCCGGCTGGTGATCGTCGAGGGCATGATGGGTTCCGGCAAGTCGACCGCAATGCGCTTCATCTCCCGGCACTTGCAGGCAGCCGGGCTCGACGCCGTGGCGATTCACGAACGGACCGAGCCTCATCCCGTGCGGGCCACCGACGAACTCGAACACTGGTTCGAGCCGTGGCGCGATGCGACGGCCACGCAACTTGCCGGGCGCGCGCTCGCGCGATGGGCTACGTTCGTCGCCGACGTGCAACGCGGCAACACGATCACCGTGCTGGACGGGCAACTCTTTCACGGCGACCTGACCCACCTGCTCCTGATGGAAGGCGAACCGGCACTGATCGAAACGTACGTGCGCGAACTCGCCCGCACGATCGCTCCGCTCGCGCCGCTCGTCATCTACTTCTGGCAACGCGACATCGACGCAGCCATCCGCACTGTCTGCGCCGAGCGCGGCGACGACTGGGTCGCCTATCAGATTCGCTGGAAACTGGCCGCGCCCTACTGCGTGCGGCGCGGATTCACCGGTCTCGACGGGCTGATCGCGCTATACCGCGACTACCGTCGACTGACCGACGCACTGTTCGATCAATTGCCGCTCGACAAGCTGTCGATCGAAAACGGCGACCGCGACTGGTCGACCGTCGAATCCCGGATACTCGACGCGCTGAAGCTGTCTCGCACGACTGACCGGGAAGACCGCCATGGGCAAACCCTCTAGAACATCGCTGTTCGCAGCGGCGCGCATATGGGACTGGCACGCCGTTGCGTCCCTGCTGGCCGATACGCCGGCACTCGTCGACGCCAGCGATCCGCAGGGACGCACGGCGCTGCACCTCGCCTGCGCCGTCAGACCCGGCAGCGCCGCCGGGCTCGGCGAACCAAGCGGCATCAAAACGGTATCCGTACTGCTCGACGCCGGCGCGCCGCTCGAACGCGCCGTGCCGATGGACGAGGACGAAGGAGACTTTCGCGCGACGCCGCTGTGGTATGCCGTCGCGCGCGGTGAAAACGTTCTGCTGGTCGAGCATCTGTTGCGGCGCGGCGCGAACGCCAGCCATCCGCTTTGGGCCACCGTGTGGCGCGACGACGCGCGCGTCTGCCGTGCGCTGCTCGCCACCCGCCCCGAACTGAATCTGCGCGCGCATGGCGAAACCCCAATGTTCTACGCGGCCAGGCTGAAGCGGCTCGACACGCTCGCGCTATTGATCGACGCCGGCGCCGATCCGTCCATTCCCGATCCGAAAGGCCGCGATTGCGTCGCGATCGCGCGGGAGCGCAGACTGCCGGCGGATATCATCGAGCGACTGGTGTCGCTGCAGCAGCGCATGCAACGCCGCGGCGCATAACGCGGCGGCGCGATACGTCGCACCGCCCGTCGAAACTTCGGGAGAAGCAACGATGACCGAAACCGATCTCGCGACTCGCTACCGCGCGTACGTCGACTGCCTGAACCAGCAAGACTGGCCGGCGCTCGGCGCATACGTCTCCGATAACGTGATCCACAATGACCGGCCGCTCGGCCTCGCCGGTTATCGTGCAATGCTGGAACAGGACTTCCGCGACATTCCCGATCTCCGTTTCGACATCCGGCTGCTCGTGTGCGAGCCGCCGCGCATCGCATGCCGGCTTCGCTTCGCATGCTCGCCGAAAGGCACGTTCATGGGGCTCGCCATCGACGGCCGGAAGGTCACGTTCTGCGAGAACGTGTTCTACGAATTTCATGGCGGCAAGATCCGCCAGGTCTGGTCGGTGATCGACAAGGCGACGATCGAGGCACAGCTCTAGTCTAGCCGGAGCGGCCTGGCTGCCCGTCCGCCTCGCACCCCGATGTCCGTCGAGTTCACTTCGATCCTTATGGATAACGTTTTCTCTTAAAGTCTCGCGAGCGTGCATCGTCGGAAATTCCGTCTGGCCGTCGCTTCCGAATCGGAGTCCTTCGCCGCATCCTGTCAAATCCAGAATAAATCCCGGTAAATCTCACAACATTCCGATCTCACGCCCCCCCCCGATTTCCTACTATCCGGGTTTCTCCGGGCGCGTCCGGCGTGAAAGTTCATTGACATCACGCCGATCGCCGCCTAAATTTGGAAAACGTTTTCCAATGTATCCGCGCGACGCCGGTCACGGCCCGCGCAGGGAGAACGCTTGCCCGCTCGATTGGTAGTTCAGGCCGTTTGCCTTCAGGGATCAGGGTTGCATGGCGGCGGCAGGTACGGGCATCGAGCGCGGCAACGGCCACACCCGCCCGTCCTTCATCACTATTCAAAACTGGAGACACAATGCATCCGCGCAGCAGATTCGCGCTCGGCGCCGCGCTCAGCGCCCTTTCCGTCCTGTTCGTCAGCGCATGCGGCGGCAACGACGTGACCGACACGCCGCCGTCCTCGCCGCCCCCGTCCACGACACCGTCGCTCGCGTCGAACTCGCTGCAGGCGCTCGTCTATGGCGCGCCCGACACCAGCGTGCCGGCCGGCACGAACGTTCCGGTCTCGATGATGGGCCAGATGCGCGCGCTGTTCGACCTGATCCGGAAATCGCCCGACTTCACGCAGGTCGTGATGGATCTCGGCGACGGCACGCCGGTCCACGTGCTCGACACGAACACCGGCGACAAATTCCTGCCGGGCAAGCTCGCGCTCGGCCTGTCGTACATCCTGATCGACATGAAGTCGAAGAACGATCCGCAGTACGCGAGCTACCTCGCGACGTACCAGACGATCACGACCGCGATGATGGCGCAGTCGGGCAGCAACTACACGTATGCGAATACGTCGTGGGGCGAGTACTACTACCTCGTCACGCTGAACAACCTGAAGGCGCGCGGGATGCTCAACGAAGTCTTCAGCGACGCGATGCTCGCGACGCTGCAGCAGCGCCTCACCTTCTGCGACATGTTCGGCCCCGATGCGAGCGGCAAGACCAATACGTGCCCCGCGGCCGGCACGCCGATCGACATCGCGTCGCTCAACACCGCGCAGAACTACTATGCGGTGTCCTACGGAATTGCCGGACTGCGCCAGAAGCTCGGCTGGAGCAGCCCGTCGTTTGCATCGAAGACCGATCCGTCGGTCGCGACGATGGGCGCGCGCGACGCGCTGCTGTACACGCTCACGAACCATATCCGCAACGACTCGTCGGGCGGGTTCTCGGACGAAGCGTCGAACACGCACACGACCTACTACGACCAGGCGCGCTTCGACCGCTACAGCACGCTGCTGATCGGCGAAGTGACCGAGCGTACGTTCGAGATGGGCAACGAGGCGAACCTCACGCCCGAGCTGAAGGGCTATCTGCGCAAGTCGGTCGACCTGATCCTGCCGCAACTGAACGCCAACGGCCAGGGCTTCAACTACGGCCGCTCGATCGGCCCGTACGGCGATTCCGCGTTCATGGAAGTGCTGACGGCCGCGGCCAACGCCGGCGTACTGACCGATCAGGAGAAGCAGATTGCCTATGCGTTCATCTACCAGGCCGCGCATCGGTTCGACACGTACTGGTACGACCCGTCGCTGCCGACACCGTCGGTGAACATGTGGGTCAAGGGCCGCGGCACGGACGCGTATCGCGGCAAGCCGCGCGTGATGGGCGAGAACTTCAGCCTGCTGCACCAGTACCTGTACGTGAACGCGTGGTGGAACAAGCTCGGCTTCGGCGGCAAGGCGCCGATGGCGGATGCGGACTACAACGCGTGGCTCGACGCGCTGCCGCGTTACACGCTCACCTGGTACAACCAGCCGGGCGACACCGCGCATCCGTACAGTGCGGCGCTCGTCACCGTGCGCGACGGCCGGCGCGTGATCAACCTGAACCTCAACCAGGCGCCCGACTACAACTCGTACACGCCGTACTACCCGGTGCCGTTCTCCGACAAGCTGATCTACGGCACGACGGATCTCGGCTACGCACTGCTGGTGCCGCAGGTGTCGTACAACGGGAAGACCTACATTCCCGTCACGTACTACAAGAACCTGAACGTCCAGCAAAGCAACGGGCAGGTGGTCGTGTCGTTCGATACCACGAAGTTCCGGCTCGCGTCGAAGAACGCGGCATACACGACGGATCTCGACCTGCAGGTGCATACGGTGCTGACGTTCGCGCACGGCTCGGTCGCACGCAGCGACACGCTGAGCACGGGCACGCTCACCGGCAACCTGTCGGTCGAAACGGACTTCACGTCGTTCGCGGATTTCGCGTCGACGCAGGCGAACGGCGACGGCGTGTCGGTGACCTACGCGAACAGTGCCGCGACCGGCTATGCGGCGTCCGGATTCGACAACTGCGCGCTGTCCGCCTTCGACACGGCGAACGGCACGACGAATCCGCTGTCGACGACGCCGATTGGCCAGTTGCATTCGAACTTCGCGTGCACGACGAAGCCGTTCGCACTCGGCACGGGCGCGACCCGCACCTTCGGGTGGACGCTGAAGTACGCCGACCCGGCCTGAGCGGTGTGACCCACGTCCGGTGAACGCTCCCGGAGCCGGTTGTCGTCGAAACCGGCTTCGGGAGCGTCACGTGCCGCGGAGGGCGGGCATCACGCTCGTCGGCGATACCCGCTCACAGCCACCCCGAAGCCGCCATATACGCGCCGAGCGCAATCAGCCCGACGAAGAAGCAGCGCTTGAACGCCTTCTCGCTCATCACACGCCGCGCATATTGCCCGCCGGCCATGCCCGCCAGCGCCGGCACGAGCGCGAGCGCCGACACGCCGAGATCGACTGTCTCCAGCGCACCCGTCACGCGCAACTGCAGGCCGAGCACGATCGTCGATGCGGTGAACGACAGCCCGAGCGCCTGGATCAGGTCGTCCTTCGACAGCCGCAGCGCCTGCAGGTACGGCACGGCCGGCACGACGAACACGCCGGTCGCGGCCGTCACGACACCCGTCAGGTAGCCGACCACCGCCGACAGCCATTTTTCATGGCGGCCCGGCGCGGGCAGCCGCGCGGCGGCCAGCCCCCACAGCCCGTAGAGAATCAGCACCACGCCGAGCGCCGCATGCGTCCAGGTGCTGCCGGCCGCGAGCGCGGGCAGCCCACCCGTCAGCGTGCCGATCGTCAGGCCGACGAGCAGCGGCCACAGCCGGCGCAGCAGCGGCCCGAACGACGGGCCGAGCCACAACTGCCACACGTTGGTGATGAATGACGGCACGAGCAGCAGGCTCGCGGCGGCCGACGGCGGCATCGCGAGCGTCAGCAGCCCCATCGCAATCGTCGGTAGCCCGAGCCCGATCATCCCCTTGACCGCGCCTGCCAACAGGAAAACCACCGCGATGATCGTCAGCGTATGAATGTGCATGAAAGGCATTCCGTCCGGTTGAGTACGGCGCCGATGGTGAACCCCGATCGCGCCGCCTACCATCTGGCTTTGCCTGAGGCTGGCTAGGGCTTGCCGGACGGAGCCGGCGGTGCCGTTGTGCCGTTGTGCCGCGAGCCGGCGAAACACGCGCCGCCGGCGTCAAGTCGGGCGGGGTCGGCCATGCACCGCCATCCGGGTTGCCGCACCCCACCCAGCTCCCCGGATTCGAGCCGAATAAGGGGGCTGTTCCGAAACCGATGCCGATCCGTGCCAATCAGTCCCCGTGAGATGCCCCCTGCCCCTGCCCCTGCTCGCTGTCGAGGTGCGCCATCTGTGCGGCTGGATAACGCTCACCGGCAGCCGCCCCGGCGGGAACCGCCGCTTCGATGCGAGCGATGTCATTGACCGTTAGTTGCATTTCCGAGGCTTGCAACGCGTCCTGAAGCTGCGTGCGCTTGCGCGCGCCGATCAGCGGCACGATATCGCCGCCGCGCGACAGCGCCCACGCGATCGCGACCTGCGCCGGATTGCTGCCCTTCTCGTCGGCGATCGCGCGCAGCGCGTCGACGAGCGCGAGGTTGTGCGCGAGGTTCTCGCCCTGGAAGCGCGGGCTCGCCCCGCGAAAATCGCGCTCGCCTTCCCGCGCCGTGCTCCAGCGTCCGCCCAGCAGCCCGCGCGACAGCACGCCGTAGGCCGTGACGCCGATCCCGAGTTCGCGGCATGCGGGCAGGATCCCGGCCTCGATGCCGCGCGACAGCAGCGAATATTCGATCTGCAGGTCGGAGATCGGCGCGACGGCGGCCGCGCGGCGGATCGTGTCGACGCCGGCTTCCGACAGGCCGATATGGCGCACGTACCCGGCCTTTACAAGATCGGCGATCGCGCCGATCGTCTCCTCGATCGGCACCGCCGGATCGACGCGCGCCGGCCGGTAGATGTCGATGTAGTCGGTGCCGAGCCGCTTCAGCGAGTACGCGACGAAGTTGCGGATCGCCACCGGCCGCGCGTCGTAGCCGGCAAACCCGCCGGCCGGATCGCGCAGCGCGCCGAATTTCACGCTGATCAGCACCTGGTCGCGTGCCCGGCCGCGCAGCGCATCGCGGATCAGCATCTCGTTGTCGCCCATCCCGTAGAAATCGCCGGTGTCGAGCATCGTGATGCCGTGGTCGAGGGCCGCGTGCAGCGTCGCGATGCTTTCGTCACGGTCGGCCGGCCCGTAGAAGTCCGACATTCCCATGCAGCCGAGCGCGAGCGCCGACACCCGCGGGCCCGTACGGCCCAGTTCACGCGTTTCCATGTCCGCTTCCTTGAGTAATGAATGAACAGGCCGGATTCTGGACGCATCGCGACACGCGATAAACGCGAAACACTCAACCAAACCATTCGACGCTGATTAACAATGGAGCCTGCTCCCTCCACCCACGCACTCGCCCCGCATGGATCATCTGCAAGCAATGCGCATCTTCGCGCGCGTCGCCCATCTCGGCAGCTTCACGAAAGCGGCCGAGCAGCTCCAGCTGCCGCGCCCGACGGTCAGCAACGCCGTCCAGTATCTTGAAAAGCACCTGAAGATCCGCCTGCTGCAGCGCACGACGCGGCGCGTCGCACTGACGGCCGAAGGCGCGACCTATTACGAGCGCTGCGTGCGGTTGCTGGCCGATCTGGACGATGCGGAAACGCTGTTCGAGGACGCCGGCACGACGCCGCGCGGCGCGATCCGCGTCGACCTGCCCGAGCGCTTCGCGCTGAACCAGGTGATTCCGGCGCTACCGGGTTTCCATGCGCGCTACCCCGACCTGCGCGTGGTGATCGGCACGACCGACCGCTTCGTCGACCTCGTCGCCGACGGCATCGACTGCGCGGTGCGGGTCGGCGCGATGTCCGACACGTCGCTCGTCGCGCGGCGCATCGGCGAACTGGCGCAGATCAACTGCGCGGCGCCCGCGTATCTCGAGCGGCACGGCACGCCGCGCTCGCCGGACGAGCTGCCGGACCACGTCGCGGTCGGCTATTTCTCGAGCCGCACGGGCCGCGAGCTGGACTGGGAATATGCGGATATGGATTCGGGCGAGCTGCACGCGGTCAAGATGCGCAGCGTCGTGGCGGTCAACAGCTCGCAGGCGTATCTCGCGTGCTGTCTCGCGGGCCTCGGGCTGATCCAGGCACCGCGCGACGGGCTCGGGCCGCTGCTCGACGACGGCTCGCTGGTCGAGGTGTTGCCGGAATGGAATGCCGAGCCGCTACCCGTGTCGGTGGTGTTTCCGACCGGCCGGCATCTCGCGCCGCGCGTGCGGATCTTCGTCGACTGGCTCGCGGAAACGCTCGGCGCCACGCCCCTGGCGGATTGACAGCAGGCGCCGGAGCATTCGCCCCGGCGCCGCCCGATCAGAACTTGTGGCGGATCGCGGCGCGCACCGCGAACTGGTTCGACGACGCCGACGGGCCGTCCGTGCCGACCACGTAACCGCCGTCGGCCGCCGTGCCGGTCTTGTCGCCGGCAACTTTCTGCCATGCACCCTGCAGGTACACGTCGGTGCGCTTCGACAGGCTGTAGTCGGCCATCAGGCCGACCGTGTGGTATTTCGGCTTGAACGACCCGGCCGCGGCATCGTACTTGCCGTCCGTGTACACGTACTGCGCGCCGAGATAGAAGTCGGGCGTGAGCTGGTACTTGCCGTTGATCTCGAAGTTCTGGAACTTCGTCGCGGTCAGCCCGAGGCCGGCGAACGTCGAAGCCGGCAGGTAGACGGTCGACACCGGGTTCTTCACGTCCGTCTTCGTGTAGACGAAGCCGACCGTGGCCGGGCCGAACGTGTAGTTGACGCCGCCGCCGAAGATCCGCAGGCGGTCGGCGACGAAGTTCGCGTCATCCGCCGAGATCGCGCCCGCGCTGCCGACGCCCGGGTTGTTCGCCTGCAGGTACGCAGCCGCGACCTGCAGCCCGGCCAGCGAGTATTGCGCGCCGAGGCTGTATTGACGGTTGTTCGAGAAGCCGGTGCTGTTGCTGAAGCTGTACGTGCCGCCGAACGTCAGGCCGTTCCAGTCGGCACTCGCATACTTGACCGTGTTGTTGACGCGGAACGAGTTGTCCGTGTTGTCGTTGTCGAACGGGTGCGAGAACAGCGTGCCGCCCCAGTTGCCGTTGGCGGTGAGCGGTGCGAGATAGTCGACCACCGAGTCGTACTGGCGGCCG
The DNA here is from genome assembly GCF_902499335.1 of Burkholderia lata. GTDB lineage: Bacteria > Pseudomonadota > Gammaproteobacteria > Burkholderiales > Burkholderiaceae > Burkholderia > Burkholderia lata_B. The sequence goes on from NZ_CABVQK010000015.1 coordinate 47,943, forward strand.
AAGGTCAGCGTGCCGAAGCGCGGCGCGCTCAGCCCGACGAACGCCTGGCGGCCGAACATGCGGCCGCCCTGGCCGAGCCGGCCGTTGTTCACGTCAAAACCGTTTTCCAGCGTGAAGATCGCCTTCAGCCCGCCGCCGAGATCCTCGCTGCCCTTCAGGCCCCAGCGGCTACCCTGCGCATAGCCGCTCGCGAGCTGGTAATTCGATTTTCCGACCCCATTGACGTTCACGTTGTTCGTGTAATTGAAGCCTTCGTCGATCACACCGTACAGCGTCACGCTGTTCTGGGCGAAGACCGGCGCGGCAAAAGCGGCCAGCGCGGCGGTAAAAATGACGTGCTTCTTCATGACGGATCTCCGGAGCCGGGCCGGGCGGGTCGAGCGCCCGGCGAATGTTTGGTCTGTTGTATGTGTGGCCCGCAGGGCGGACGACGCGGTGTGCGGCCGCGTGAGGTCAAAATGGTGTCACGTCGCAAACCGTCCGTCCATCGGGGTATGTGAACCCGGCGCAAACCGTTGCGCTCGTCCAACTGCCCCGTTGCGCAGACTGCCTGACCCGGCTTATCGGCAGCGGCAGGACGGACGGCCATCCGCGTAAACCCGGTGTACGCCGCATCGGTGGCACAATGCGCATCCGTTCGTCATTTCTTCACGAAGTCATGCTTCACCCCGATTCATGCGCGGCGCGTGCCGGCCGCGCCCGCGGCCCGCGCCGGGAGGCGGTCCGATGACCGCGCCGGCCCGGGCCGGCCGCTACGCCGAGCTCGATTTCTTCCGCGGCCTCGTGCTGCTCGTCATCGTCGTCGACCACATCGGCGGCAGCATCCTGTCGCGCGTGACGCTGCACGCGTACGCGCTGTGCGACGCGGCCGAGGTCTTCGTGTTCCTCGGCGGCTTCGCCACCGCGATCGCCTACAACTCGCTCGCCGAGCGGCACGACGAAGCCGCCGCGCGCCAGCGCTTCATCAAGCGCGCGTTCGAGATCTACCGCGCGTTCCTCGTGACGGCCGGCCTGATGCTGCTGATCACGGCCGCGCTGAACGCATTCGCGATCGACGGCCCGAACATGCCGACCAACGACCTCGACGGCCTGCTCCACAAGCCGCTCGCCGCGCTGCGCGACATCCTGCTGTTCCGCCGCCAGCCGTACCTCGCGTCGGTGCTGCCGATGTACGCGTTCTTCGCGCTGCTCGTCCCGCTCGCGCTGCCGCTCGCTCGCACGCAGCCGTGGCTGCTGCTCGCGTTCAGCGGGTCGCTGTGGGTCGCCGCGCCGCACGTCGCGCGCTTCCTGCCGACCGTCGAAGGCGCGCCGTGGGACTTCAATCCGTTCGCGTGGCAGTTCCTGTTCGTGTTCGGCGTGATCGCCCGCTGCCAGCCCGTCTACCAGACGCTCGCGCCGAAGCCGCAGGGCTGGCTGCTGACCGCCGCGGCGCTCGCGATCGTCGCGGCCGGCGCGTACTACCGGCTGCGCATCGAGCCGTTCCCGACCGATCCGTCGATCAAGCAGAACCTCGGCGCGCTGCGGCTCGCGAACTTCCTCGCGATCGCGTGGCTCGCGGCGAAGCTCGTGCACCTCGGCTGGATGAAGAAGGTCGCGCACGCGATGCCGTGGATCGGCACGATCGGCCGACAGGGGCTGCTGTGCTTCGTCGCAGGCACCGGCATCTCGCTCGCGGTCGATTCGCTGCTTTACCAGGCGACCGAAGGCTATCTCGACGTGAAGCTCGGCCTGATTGCCGACATCGTCGCGATGGGCCTGCTGTATCTTGTCGCCAAACTCTACGGGCCGCTCGTCGCGCGGCTGCCGTTCCGTTCGCGGCGGTGACGCGCCGCGCCGTCATGCGCCGCTGCTACGATAGCCGGCGCCTCTCCTGAAACGATTCGACATGCGCCGACTCGCCCTTCCGTTCGCCATCGCCCTGATCGCCGGCTCCATCGCCACGGCCCGTGCCACGCCGCCCGCGCCGGCGGTATCGCCCGCGCCGCCGCCAGCCGTCCAGACCGCGACGACCCCGTCGGCCGCCCAGGAGCCCGCGCTCAATCCGGGCAGCAGCGTCGTGCTGCGCACGTTCCGCTCGGCGTCGCTGAAGCGCGACTGGTCGTACACGGTCTACCTGCCGCCCGGCTATAACCCGGAAGGCGCGCGCTACCCGGTGATGTACCTGCTGCACGGCAATGCCGGCAACGCGAACGACTGGGTCACGCAGGGCCGCCTGCAGGCCACCGCCGACACGCTGATCGAGCGCCGCGAGATCCCGCCCGTCGTGATCGTGATGCCGCAGGGCGGCACCGACTGGTACGTCGACCGCAAGGAGAAGATGCAGAGCGCGTTCCTCAACGACCTGCTGCCCGAAGTCGAAGCGCACTTCGCGGTGTCGAACCAGCGCGCGGGCCGTGCGATCGGCGGCGTGTCGATGGGCGGCTTCGGCGCGCTGCGCTTCTCGCTGCTCGAACCCGGGCTGTTCTGCGGCGCGATGCTGCTGAGCCCCGCGATCTATGCGAACGAGCCGCCGCTCAATTCCGCCGCACGCTACGTCGGCGTGTTCGGCGACCGGCAGTTCGACCCGCGCGTATGGCACGAGCTCAACTACCCGGCGCTGATGCGCGGCTATTTCGCGCGCAGCTGGCGGATCCCGATGTTCATCGCGGCCGGCGACGACGACCTGACGATCCAGGCCGAATCGAGCGTGCTGTACACGCACCTGCGCCGCGCGCAGAACCCGGCCGAACTGCGCATCGTCGACGGCGGGCATACCTGGGACGTATGGCGCGGGCTGCTCGGGCAGGGGTTGAAGTACGCGCTCGAATGCGTGAAATGACGGCGGGCGGGCATTGCCTCGCCCGTTTTCGTCAGGCCGGCCGGTGACTGGCGGGCCGCCGGCCGTCGACCCATGTCATGCCCGGCGAGTGCGATCCCGGCGCGCCAGCCGCGCCTGATGGCGCGCTCAAGATTGCGTGCTCAAAGCCACGTGCCGCCCTGCCGTTCGCTCGGCTCCCCGGCCAGCGCGTCGAAATCGTGAATCCAGTCCAGGTGATGCTGCACGCTGTCGCGCTCGGCCAGGCGCGCATTGCGCGCCTGCGCGGCCGGCCCGTCGGGCAGGTGCAGCACATCGGCCACGGAGATCGACGCGTACTGCACCTTGCGCGTGCGGCCGCGACGCAGCCGCTCGTACGCTTCCTGCGCTTCGCGCCAGTTTCCCGGCCCGGCCTGCGCCAGTTGCGCCGCCAGCACCACCGCATCCTCGATCGACTGATTCGCGCCCTGCCCGTGGTGCGGCACCAGCGCATGCGCGGCGTCGCCGATCAGTGTCACGCGCCCGCGGCTCCAGCGGCCGAGCGGCGGCCGATGGAACAGCCCCCAGCGCTGGCTGATCGGCACGGCGGTAATCATCTGCACCACTGCTGGATGCCAGTCCCTGAACACGCGCAGTTGCTCGCCCTCTTCCGACGGCATCACCCAGTCGCGCGACGGCCACGGTGACGGATGGCGCTCGACCAGCAGGAAATTCTGGTCGCCGTCGTCGCCGATCGGATAGTGCAGCAGGTGCCCGTGCGGCCCGATCCAGTACTGAAGCGTTTCGGGATCGGGCAACAGGCTCAGCCGCGCGGCCGGCACCACGCCGCGAAACCCTGAACAACCCGAATACAGCGCATCGTCGTAGCCGAGCATCCAGCGCCGCGTGATCGAGCGCGCGCCGTCCGCGCCGATCACGAGATCGGCATCGACACGCGCACCGTTGTCGAACGTCAGCGTGACGCGATCGGCGTGCTGCGCGAGATCGGTCAGCCGATGGCCGAGATGGATGGATTCGAGGCCGACCGCCTTCGACAGCACGGCCTGCAGGTCCGCGCGATGCACGCCCCAGTACGCGCCGCCGAATTGCCGGCGATAGTCGGGGGCGCCGCGATGATGGCCGATCACCGCGCCGCTGCGGCCGTCGCGATAGACGAGGCCCGGGATGTCGGCGCACACCGCGTCGAAGGCCGCACGCAATCCCATGCGTTCGTAGAAGCGCGTCGCATTGGCCGATAGCGCGACGGCCGCGCCGACTTCGCGCAACACCTCCGTCTGTTCGTAGAGCTGCGCGTCGATGCCGTGCTCGCGCAGCGCAAGCGCGAGCGTCAGGCCGCCGATCCCGGCGCCGACGATCGCAATCCTCAGGTTCGTCTGCATGATGAAGGTGTCTCCGATGTTCCGATGTGGGGTCTGCGGCGTGCGCAGCGGTCATGTCGATTGCATGTGCCGTATCGGTATTTTCAGGAGCGGACTTTCATCCCGCAATAAAATGAAAAGAATCTACTTCATCACTGGATGCAATGAACCTGCCAAGGTGAAACCCATGGAACTGAGCGATATCGATCTCAACCTGCTGCTGCTTTTCCAGCGGCTGATGCAGGAACGGCGCGTGTCGAGCGTCGCCGAGCAGATGAACATGAGCCAGCCAGGCGTGAGCAACGCGCTCGCGAAGCTGCGCCGCCGGCTCGGCGATCCGCTGTTCGTGCGCGGGCCGGGCGGCGTAGTGCCGACGCCGTTCGCGCTGCGTCTGGCGGAACCCGTGTCGCACGCGCTCGCGACGCTGCATGCCGCGCTCAACCCCGAGACCGGTTTCGATCCGCTGCGCGCCACGCGCACGCTGACGATCGGCATGACCGACATCGGCGAAGTCGTGTTCCTGCCCGCGCTGCTCGAACACCTGTCGCAGGCGGCGCCGGGCATCGCGCTCAATACCGTGCGCGACACGAGCGTCAACCTCGGCGACGAAATGGCCGATGGCCGCGTCGATCTCGCGATCGGCCTGCTGCCGCAGCTCAAGGGCGGCTTCTATCAGCGCCGGCTGTTCGATCAGCGTTATGTGTGCCTGTTCCGGCGCGGGCATCCGCTCGAGGACGCGCCGCTGACGGTCGACGCGTGGCGCAATGCCGAGCATCTGGTCGTCGTGTCGGCCGGCACCGGTCACGGGCAGGTGGACGAATGGCTGAAGCGCCGCCGCGTGGCGCGCCAGGTGCGGCTTACGGTGCCGCACTTCATGAGTGTGGGCTACATCCTGCAACGCACCGACCTGATCGCGACGGTGCCCGAGCATCTCGCGCAGCAACTCGCCGCCCCGTTCTCGCTGGGCTGGCGCGCATTGCCCGTCACGCTGCCGGGCGCGCCGATTCACATGCTCTGGCATACGCGGGTCAATCAGGACGAGGGGAACCGGTGGCTGCGCGACGTGGTGGTCGATCTGTTTGCGGAGACGGGCACGCCGGCACGGAAGGCTGCACCCGGCCGGAAGAAGTAGTCGAAGTCATCGCGACATCGAGCGTGCTTTACGATGTCGCTTGAACCTGTGCGCCGCGCATTTCGACTACATTGCCGAAGGAGCGACGTCATCGTCCATCCGCAGCCTCACCTGTCATTCAACCAGCAGGAAATCAAGCCATGTCTGTCTCGAAGAAGTCCGCAGCCGTCACGGGCGCCGGATCCGGCATCGGTCGCGCAGCGGCCATCGCGCTCGCCCAGGCGGGATACACCGTCGCGCTGCTCGGACGCACGGAGGGGGCGTTGCGCGAAACGCAGGACGCGATCCGCGCCGCTGGCGGCGACGCGCACGTATTCACTGCAGACGTCACCGACGAAGCATCGGTCGACCACGCGTTCGCGCAGATCGCGCAGCAGTTCGGCCGGCTCGACGTGCTGTTCAACAATGCCGGCCGCAACGCGCCGCCGGTTTCCCTCGACGAATACGAATTCGACGTGTGGAACAGCGTCGTCGCGACGAACCTGACCGGCGTCTTTCTGTGTGCGCGGGCCGCATGGCGCCTGATGAAAGCGCAAACGCCTCAGGGCGGCCGGATCATCAACAACGGCTCGATCTCCGCCCATGCGCCGCGCCCCGATACGATCGCGTACACGGCCACCAAGCATGCGGTGACCGGGATCACCAAGTCGCTGGCGCTCGACGGCCGCCGCTACAACATTGCGTGTGGCCAGATCGACATCGGCAACGCGGCGACGTCGCTCACGGAGCGGATGACGCAAGGCGTCCCGCAGGCCGACGGCAGCCTCGCGCCCGAGGCGCGCATGGACGTCACGCATGTCGCGAACGCGATCGTCCAGATGGCGAACCTGCCGCTGGACACGAACATCCTGAACATGACGATCATGGCGACGGCCATGCCGTTCGTCGGCCGCGGATAAGCACGCGCCGCGCGGGAGACATCACCCGCGCCATGACGGCGGACGATGTCTCCCCGAGGTCGATGCGCGCCGTCGCGCGGCTTACGCCAATGCCGGCCTGAGCTGCCTCACCGCGCGCTGGTCGATGCCCAGCCGCGCCGCCAGCCAGTCGCAGATGAATTCCTGGCCGAGCGTCGGATTGTCGACCTGGCAGTGCGCGGCGCCCGTTTCGTCCGGATCGAACAGCCTGAGCGTCGCGTCGACGCCATGCGCCTTCGCGTAGTCGTAGGTATCGGTCGCCGTCTTCAGCCCGAGCCAGTCTTCCGTGCCCTGCAGCACCAGGTACGGCACCGGAATCCGGTCGATCACACCCTGGAGGCGGAAATCCCGCGCCTTGTCGACGACTTCCTGCGGTGTCGCGCAGCCGAACACCCATTTCAGGTGGCGCCAGATGAGCCGTTCCGGCGTATCGAGCCAGCTCGCGAACAGCGACGCCATGTCGAACATCACCGAATCCGAGACCACCGCGACGATGCGCTTTTCGAACGACGCCGCGCGCGCCGCATAGACGCCGCCGACGCTTGCGCCATACAGCGCAATCCGGCCGGGATCGACGTCACGGCGCGTGAGCAGGTAGTCGACACACGCGCCGACCGGCACTTCGGTATCCGGGCGGTTGACGATCCCCTGCCGGCGCAGCGTCCCGCCCTGCCCCGGCAGATCGACCAGCAGCAGCGACATGCCGCGCGTGAGCGCATGCTTGGGCATTTCGTGCAGCAGTTCGTCCTTGTACTCGTCGAGCCCGCCGAATGCGATCACCGCCGGCGAACGCACGTCGCCGCCCGCGCACGGGATGAAATACGCGTCGAGGTGCGCGCCGCCCTCGTACGGGATGCGCACGACCTCGCCGGCCGGCGTCAGCCCTTCGAGATAACGATGCGAGCAGCGTTCGACGCTGTCGAAGCTGTCGCGCCGCCGCGCGTCGTCATGCGCGAGGTAGAACTCCGACGACCGGTAGTAGTTGGCCGCGCGCAGCCAGTTGCTGCTCGCGGTGCGCAGGAAGCCGCGCGCGTAAGCGTCGAGCGCACGCTGTTCGCTGGCTTTCGCGAGCACCTGCCACTCGCGATACCAGCTCTCGGTATCGCCGGGCGTCATGCGTGATGCCGCGCGAAAGCACTCGCTGATCAGGCTCGCACCTTCCTGCGCGCCGCCGAGCGTGCGCGCGAACTGGAAACTCAACTCCGGCTCGCCGGGCCATTGCACCCAGCCTTCCGCGCGATAGGCGCCGTTCATCCGATCGTCTTGCAGACTCATGGTCATTCTCTCCGAAATTACCGATACGTAAATTTCTGACCGTGAAAGCGCGCTGTCGACCTTGCGTTTCTCCATCGCCTGCGGGGCAGGCGCTTCCCGACGGCCGGGACGAGACGCGTCGCACATCCCCATTGAATTTACATATCCGCAAATTCAGGGGCCGAAAAAACGAGACATCGTGGATGCCCCGTTCTCGCCGTGTCGACGCCGGGGAAGTGTACGCCTCGACATCCGCCGCCGACAAGCGTCATGCAATCGATCGCCCGGGTTCGCACCGATGCGGTATATTTTCATTACGTATCGGTAAAAACATTCTCCCCGGCGGACGATCATGAGCAAGAAAACCCGCGTCGCATCGATCCTTTCGGCGCTGCCGCTCAAACCGCGGCGCCGCGAGCACCTGCAGGTGCCTGCCGACCAGATCGGGCAGCGGCTGCGCGCGCTGCGCCAGTCGCGCGACCTCACGCTGAACGAGGCCAGCCAGCTGACCGGCGTGCCCGCGGCGACGTTCTCGCGCATCGAGACGAACAAGATGTCGCCGACCTTCGGCGTGCTGCACCGGATCATCGAAGGCATGGGTTTCGACTGGCGCGACGTGCTGACCAACCAGCCGCGCCATCGCAACTCGCTGAGCGTGTGCCACGCGGACGACATCGTCACGACGCCCATCGCGAACATCCCGTACGAATACGCGCTGCTGCATCGCGACAGTTCGGCCGGGATGATCACGCTGCGCATGCAGGTCGACGCGCGCACGGTGGACGAAGCCGGCGGGCTCGCCGGCCACGAGGGCGACGAGTTCTGCTACGTGCTGTCGGGCGAACTGGAGCTGCACTTCGAGCACGGCGAGCCGACGCGGTTGCGCGCCGGTGAAAGCGCGCTCTTCTCGTCGCATCGGCCGCATGCGTACGTGGCGCCGTCGCCTGAAGGCGCGACGCTGCTCGTGGTGCTGACGCCGCCGGCGCAGGCACCGGCGAAGCCGCTGGCGCCGTAGCCCGGCGCCGTCCGTCAACGGGTTCTGGTTTTCTTGCCGGTGGACGGCGGCTTGACGATGACGAACTGACGACGATCCTTGCCCCTGATCCACCGCGGCGCATTGCCGCGCCCGCTCCACTCCTTCCCGCTCGCCGGATCGCGATAGCGCGCCGGCAGCACTTTCACGATGTACGAACCCCGGCTGCCGTTGCGGCCGACCAGGTCGCGATGCTTGATCGCGTAGGTATCCATCAGCGAGTGAACCTCCGCGATCGCATCGACGCGTTCGCGTGCGCGTGCACGCTCGATTTCCTCGTCCAGTTCGGCCAGCTCGACTACGAGCTGCGCATAGGTCTTGCTCGCGTTCATCTTCTGCTTCCTGCCCCGCATCCGCATCCGCATGCGAACCGGCATGATTCGCATGACTAACTGACTGTTTCACGACGCCCCGTGACGGCCGCATTGACTCGATCGGCAAGCGGCTCGCGTCGGCGCATCGAAGCACGCGACACGAGAGCAACGACACGCCGCCACGCACCGGCACACAGTGCGCGCCCCCGCGTCGACACGAACGCCCTCCCGGGGATCCCCGTTACCGACATTCGGCGACACAATCGCGCCCTGCGTTTCAAATATCGAGTGATATTTGAAACGCGATCGTAATGGTATCTATCTCAAATATCAACTGATATCCTTCCGGCCATGAACATGGCCTCCCGTCCCCCGCGGCTGACCCGCGAAGAAAGCCGCTTGCAGACCCGCGCCCATTTGCTCGCCGCGGCCAAGCGGCTGTTCGTCGACCGCGGGTTCGGCGCCACGTCGCTCAGGGATATCGCTGCGGAGGCCGGCTATACGCAGGGTGCGTTCTATTCGAACTTCGCGAGCAAGGAGGCGTTGTTCGTCGAACTGATGCGGGAGCGTTCAAAGACGCAAGTGGCCGACATTGCCCGGGCGCTGAGCAATCCCTCCGCGTCCGGGGAGGACATATTGAATGCGCTGGATGTCTGGTCGCGGACCGTCGATGCCGAGCCCGAGTGGTCGGTGCTGGGCGTCGAGTTCAAGCTTCAGGGGCGGCGCAACCCCGCCTTCGCGATGGCGTCGCAGGCGTTGCTGGACACGCACCGCGATGGCCTCGCCTATTGCATCGAACAGATTTTCGCGCGGCTGAAGAAAGTGCCGCCCGAATCGCCGACCGTCCTGGCCATTGCGTTCATGGGGCTCTCGCAAGGCCTGTCGCTGCAGCAGTCGATCCTGTCCGAGGTGCCGATCGGGCACATGGTCATGGTGTTCCTGCGCAGCCTGCTGGCGACGGCCGCGCCGGTGCGTTGACCGGAAGGGCCGCGGACGAAAGGAAAATGGCCGGCTCCGCGATGGAGCCGGATCGCGCGTGATGCCGTTCGGCCAGTTGCGGCCGTGCGACATGCGCGATGGCGCCCGTATCCGGGCAGTGCCGCGGCACCGCTCACGAACGCCGCGATGTCACGGCGGTTTGCCGCCGGCGGACGTGCGGCATCACGCCCGCAGGATCTCCTCCGCGACCTGTTCGAACGGCACGCGTCCTTGTCGAAGCTCGACCGTGTCGTCGCTCCCGAAGTCGATGTGGCCGCTGTTCAGCCCGCGATTCAGTTCGATGAATCCATTGATCGCCACGCTCGAGAACGGATTCATCGCGAGTACCCCGGCCCACTCCGCAGGCTCGAGCGCCACCGGCCGCACCGGTCGATTCAGCGCGCGCGCAAAGATTGCCGCGATGTCGGCGGGCGAATATGCAACCGGCCCTTCCAGCCCGATCTTCCGGATGCCCGCCCAGTCTTCACGCAGGAGGTCCGCCGCGATGCGGCCGATATCCTCGGTCGCGACCATCGGAATGGCGCGCTCGACCGGCACCAGCAGGCTCGGCAGGATGCCTTGTGCGCGCGCCGGATCGACGACGCGCGCCCAGTTCTCCATGAAATACGCCGCGCGCAGGAACACGACGGGAATACCCAGTTCAGCCAGTCGTTGCTCGGCCGTGCGGTTGGTCCCGATCACGCCGGTGCCGCTCGATCGATCGGCGCCGACCGACGACAGCAGCACGAGTTTCGGCAAGCCCGCCGCGCGCACCGCTTCGGCGACAGCGCACGCCGTCACGTCCGCGTGTTCGAACAGATTCTCCAGTGCATAGTTGGGCGGCTTGACCAGATACGCGCCGCGCGCACCGGCGAATGCACGCGTCAGCGCGGCAGCGTCGGCCAGATCGGCAACCGCCACTTCCGCGCCCTGCGCAGCCCAGCGCGCCGCCTTCGCGCGATCGCGCACGACCACGCGCACCGTGACGCCCGCATCGATCAGCGCCTGGGCCGCGACGGCTCCCGTGCGCCCGGTGACACCCGTAACAACGAACATGTGTTCTCCCGACAGCCGCTCCACCCGTTGGAGCGATGGCTTCGATGATGTACGCTGGCCTCACATAACTCAAATGCATACCGATCATGTCCAGCATGCACGAAGTGGATTTGCGCGCCGTCGATCTCAACCTGCTCAAGCTGCTCGACGCGTTGCTCAAGGAACGCAGCGTCACGCGCGCCGGCGTGCGGCTCGGCCTGACCCAGCCGGCGGCAAGCCGCGCGCTGGGCCGGCTGCGCACGCTGCTCGGCGATCGCGTCGTCGTGCGTACGCCAAAGGGGCTGGAGTTCACGCCGCGCGCGGCGTCGCTCGCCTTGCGCGTGTCGCGCGTGCTGACGGAAGCGGCCAGCATCGTCGCGCCGGCCGAATTCGATCCAGCCACTGCGCGCGGGCAGTTCTCGATCGCGAGCCTCGATCACATGGCGCTGACGCTGTTGCCTGACGTAAATGCGCGGCTGGAACGGCACGCGCCTGGAATGGATCTCGACGTGCCGCCGTCACGCGGCAACAACGTCGAACTCGTGGTGGACGGCACGGCCGGTATCGCGCTCGGCGCGTTCGACGACGACACCCTGCCCGCCGGCATCTACCGTCGCAAGCTTTACGACGACAGCCTGGTCTGCATCATGCGCAACGGGCATCCTGCGCTGTCCGCGCGGCTGACGCCGAAGCGATTCGCGGCGCTGTCGCACGTGCTGGTGACGATCGGCGGCCGCGGCGGCGAGATGGTCGACGCGGCCCTCGCGCGACAAGGGCTGCACCGGCGCATCGCGATGCGGCTACCGCATTTTCTGGTTGCGCCGATGGTCGTCGCGAAGAGCGACATGACGGTGGTGCTGCCGCGCCGGCTCGCGCAGCATGTCGCGCAGTCGATGCCGGTCACGCTCGCCGAACTGCCGGTCGAGGTCGCCCCTTTCGCGTTGACGATGATCTGGCATGAGCGCACGCACGACGATCCGGCGTACGGGTGGCTGCGCCGGCAGATTGCCGAGATGGTGCAGGAAATGGAGCCACGGCCTTCGCGCCGACGCAGCCGCTACATCGACTGACGATATTCCGACGGCGACATGCCCTCCCAGCGCCTGAACGCGCGCCGGAAATTCCCGAGGCTGTCGTAGCCGAGCAGAAACGCGATTTCCTGCAGGCTGAGCTTGCCGGACTTCACGCTCTCGATCGCCAGCTTGTGACGCACGCTTTCCAGTATCTCGCGGTACGACGTGCCTTCGTCCGCGAGCCGCCGATGCATCGTGCGCGGCGTGACGTTCAGCAATTGCGCGGTCGATCGCTGCGTCGGGAAATCGCCGACCTTCTCGAACATCAGCCGGCGGATCCTGGATGAAAACGCCTGCTGCCGGTTCTGGTTCGCGAGTTCGACCTGGCAGATGCGCACCGCCTCCGTCAGCGCGTGCGGGTTACTGGTGCCGAGCGGCCGGTCGAGTTCCGCCACCGGAAACGCCATGCCCGCCCAGTCGACCCCATAGCGCACGTCGCAACCGAACAGCTCGCCCGACAGCGCCGCATAGCCGGGCACGTCGAACGGGAACGCGACGAACGATGCGCGGCTCGTGCCTCGCGTGATGTAGTCGAGCAGATTCTTGATCGTCAGCACGATCGCTTCCATCACCGGCTGCCGGATGTCGCCCAGCGGATGACGTTCGACGAACGCGAGCCGCGCATGTTCGCCCACGATCTCGAGCTTCGCGGAAACGAGCGACGTGCGCACCTGCACGAACCGCTCGATCAGCTCCAGCGCCTGCCGCGCCGTCACGCTGTTGGCGACGGCATAGCCCAGTACGCCGTGGCTGCCGACGCGCAGGCGTTCACCGACCAGCAGCCCGAATGCCGGCTCGCCGGTTGCGTCGAGCGCATCGCCGACCAGCCGCATGAACGCGTCGAACGAAAAATCCCGGATCGTCAGCTCGCCGTTCGGCCCCGGATGCTGCAGTTGCACAAACCAGTCGGGCGGACGCCCGCCCATGCGCACCAGCTGATCGGCGATCTGGATCGCGTACTGCGGTTGAAGAAAAAAGTCCGTCTCGGACATGTCGGGTTTCCCGGGTGAGCGACGGACATCAATTGACAATAAATGCGCCATCGATGTCAATTCGCGCACTCCCGTAACGCCGGCCGGCTCCCTACGATGAAGCCACGTCAATCGCTACGGCCGCATGGGGAGAACATGTTCCGATTCCTGACAAAAACCAAGACTGTGAAGGCCGTCATCAACGATCGCGCCATCACGGTCGAGCCGGCGGAAACGCTGTTGCAGGCAGCGCTGCGCCACGGCATCGACTTCCCGCACAGCTGCCGTGTCGGTGGCTGCGCGACCTGCAAGTGCAAGCTCGTCGACGGGCGCGTGAAAGAGCTGACGCAGACCGGCTACATCCTGTCCAACGACGATCTCGACCAGGGTTTCATCCTCGCGTGCCAGAGCATCCCGCAAACGGACGTGACGATCGCCGTCGACACGAGCCGGCAAGCCGCGCGACGGACGATCGACGGCCGCGTGATCGGCCAGGACCGCCTGACCCACGACATCGTCCGCCTGCGCGTTCAACTCGACGAATCGCTGCCGTACAAGGCCGGACAGTACGCGCTGCTGTCGATCGCGTCGCTGCCCGGCGAGGCACGTCATTACTCGTTCGCGACCAGCGTTCGGCCGAATGCGCAGGTGAATTTCCTCGTCCGCAAGGTGCCCGGCGGCGTGTTCTCGGGCCACGTTCATGCGCACGATCTCGTCGGCCATGCCGTGAGCGTCGAAGGCCCGCTCGGCGATTTCTGGATGCGCCCCGCCGAGGCCCCGCTGATCCTGATCGCCGGCGGCAGCGGGCTCGCACCCATTCTCGCGATGCTCGAAGACGGCGTCGCGGCACGCACCATGCGTGCGGTCACGCTGCTGTTCGGCGCACGCGCGCAGCACGACCTGTATGCGCTCGACATGATTCACGACCTCGCCGCCCGCTGGCGGGGCCGCTTCGATTTTCAACCGATCCTGTCCGACGAGCCGGCCGATTCGCCATGGCGCGGCTCGCGCGGGATGGTGACCGACGCCATCGCGGCCGACCTGCCGGAGGAGACGCACGCCTACCTGTGCGGGCCGCCCCGCATGATCGATGCGGCGACCGACGTGCTGGTCGCGCGCGGCCTCTCCCGCTCGCGGATTCACGCGGACCGCTTCACCACGCAGCACGACATGCAGGCAGCCGCCTGACTTTCAAATATCGGCATGGAGGAGGAGACACCGAGATGTTCCATTACCTAAAATATTTTCTGTTCCACGTCATCGGCATCGCGTCGGTCGTCGCGTTCGTCGCGGGCGGCCCCTGGATCACCGCCTGTTTCATCGCGCTCGTCGCGTTCTACATCGTCGGCGACGCGATCTGCGGCGACGATACGTCGACACCGGTGCTGCGCCATCCCGGCATCCTGACGTTCCAGCTGTGGATGGCCCTGCCGCTGCTGGCGCTGATCGTCTTCGTGTCGGTCTGGTCGGTCAGCGCGGCCGACCCGCTCGGCTTCGGCGCGCTGATCGAACGATCGACCGGATACGATGCGCTGGCGGCCCGCGCGGCGGCCGGCTGGGGCCATCATGTATCCGGCATGCTGTTGACCGGGCTGATGATCGGCATGATCGGCACCATTCCCGCGCACGAACTGACGCATCGTACGTGGGACCCGGTGTCGATGTTCATCGGCCGCTGGCTGCTGGCGTTCAGCTTCGATACGATTTTCTCGATCGAGCACGTGTACGGTCATCACCGCTACGTGTCCACGACGGAAGATCCCGCCACCGCGCCACGCGGCCGCAACGTCTATTTTCATGTGCTCGCCTCGACGATCAAAGGCAACGTCAGCGCGTGGAAAATCGAGGGAAAGCGCCTGAAGCGCATCCGGCACGGGCTGCTCACGCCGTTCAACGCGGTCATTCGCGGCCACCTGATGAGCGTGTTGCTGATCGCATGCGCATGGGGCGCCGGCGGCTGGCGCACGGCCGCCTATTTCACGCTCTGCGCGCTATGGGGCAAGGCGCTGCTGGAGATCGTCAACTACATGGAGCATTACGGCATCGTTCGCGATCCGGCGACGCCGGTCCAGCCGCGTCACTCGTGGAATACGAACCGGCGCATCAGCTCGTGGTCGATGTTCAACCTGACGCGCCATTCGCATCATCATGCGCAGGGCGAAGTGCCGTATCACGCACTCGAACCGTTTCGCGATGCGCCGATGATGATCGGCGGCTATCTGACGACCATCGTCGTCGCGATGATTCCGCCGCTCTGGCACCGGCTGATGACGCCCAAGGTGCTCGCATGGGATCGCGTGCATGCCAGCGAGCGGGAAAGGCACCTCGCGGCCAACGCGAATGCGCGCAGCGGCATCGCCGGGTTCAAGGCCGCGACGGGGTTGCAGGATTTCCGCGTCTCGGGTGCCGACGCGCGCGGGCGGTGAGCCAGCGATCCCGTACTCGCGCCACGGAAACCGCACGCGTTCCGGCTCGCGAACGCGGCGATTTTCGTGCACCTTCGTGCGGTGCGGGAGAGCGCCCTCGGGGAGCTCTCCGTCATCACGAGATCGAGAATCCGCCGTCGATCGGGAAGATCTGCCCCGTCGTCGTCCGCGATTCGTCGGAGGCCAGGTAGAGCGCCGTCAGCGCAACCTCCTTCGGGTCGATCAGGCCCAGCAGCTGGCGCTCGCCGGTCTTGTTGATCACGTCGGGCTGCGACTTGAGCAGCCCGGCCACGCGCGCCGTGACCGTCACGGCCGGCGCGACCGCGTTCACGCGAATCCGATGCGGTGCGTACTCGACGGCCATCGAGCGCGTGATCGCCGAGATGCCGCCCTTCGCGGCCGTGTACGCATCCTTGCCGCGCGTGCCGACCAGCGCGAACACCGAGCTGCTGTTGATGACCGAGCCGCCGCCGGTCTTCAGCATCGCCGCGATCCCGTACTTGCACGTGATCCACGTACCGAACAGGTCGAGCTTGATCGCACGCCAGAACTCGTCGGCCGGACAATCCGTCACCTGCGCGTCGACCGACGTCGAGCCGCCCGCGTTGTTGTACAGCACGTCGATCCGCCCGGCGAACTCGAGCGCCGTTGCAATCGCGTCGCGCACGCTGTCCTCGCTCGTGACGTCGGTTCGCACGAACGTCGCGGAGCCGCCCGCCGCGCGAATCGCGTCGACGGTCGCCTGCCCGCTCTGCGGGTCGAATTCGGCCACGACGACCGTCGCCCCCTCGCTGGCGAACAGCTCGGCCGCCGCGCGCCCGATCCCTGCCCCGGCGCCCGTGATGAACGCGACCTTGCCGGCCACGCGTCCGTTGATGTTGCTCATGCTGCATCTCCAATCGTTTCGTTCTGCGATTCGGTTTCTCGATCATCGGCCCGTGTCAGCACGAAGCCCGCATAGCCGGCCGCCGCGACGTCGTCGCACTTCTTGCGGTAGTTGCCGTGTCCGCCCAGATACGGCAGGAACACCTGCGGCTTGCCCGGCACGTTCGCGCCGACGTACCACGAGTTCGCCTTCAGATAGAGCGTCTTCGCAACGACGTCCTGCACGTGCTGCATCCAGTCCTCTTCCGCCTGCTGGCCGGCGTCGATCCGGTCGATGCCCGCGCCGCGCAGGTCGGTCATGCAGCGCGCGATCCAGTCGATGTGCTGCTCGATGCTCATCGACATGTTCGCGAGCGGCCCCGGGCTGCCCGGCCCCGTCACGGTGAACAGGTTCGGGAAGCCGCTCGTCATCAGGCCGAGATAGGTCTTCGCGCCGTTCGCCCACTTGTCGGTCAGCGGGCGGCCGTTCACGCCGCGCACGTCGATATGCGTGAGTGCGCCCGTCAGCGCGTCGTAGCCGGTGGCGTAGATCAGCACGTCGAGTTCGTGCAGCCCTTCGCTCGTCACGATCCCTTCGGGCACCACGCGATCGATCGGCGTCTGCTTCAGGTCGACCAGCGTCACGTCGTCGCGGTTGTACACGCTGTAGTACGTGTCGCCGAGGCACGGGCGTTTCGTGCCGAACGGGAAGCCGCGCGGCATCAGTTTCTCCGCCACCGCCGGGTCCTGCACCGTCTCGCGGATCTTGCCGCGAATGAACTCGGCCACCGTATCGTTCGCGGCCTCGTTCGACAGGATGTCGCCGTAACACATGCGAAAACCGAGCAGCTGGCTGTTCTCCCACGCGTTCTCGTATTTCTTCTGGCGCTCTTCCGGCGTCGCATCCAGCGCCGATTCCACCGGGAACGGCACCGCGATGCCGAAGCGCGTGAGACGGCTCACTGCGCGCCGCTCCGGATACGTCGCCCGCACGCGGGCCCGCATCTCGGGCGTCAGCGGATGATTCTTCGCCGGCACCACGTACACGGCCGTGCGCTGGAACACCGTCAGGTGCTTGCACTTGCCGGCGAGCGCCTGGATCACCTGGATGCCCGACGAACCCGTGCCGATCACGCCGACGCGCTTGTTGCTGAAGTCGATTTCATGATGCGGCCAGCGGCCCGTGTGATGGCTTTCACCGGCGAACGTGTCGATCCCCGGGATTTCGGGCGGCTTCGGCACCGACAGCACGCCCGTTGCAGGCACGAAGAAACGTGCATGCGTGACCTTGCCGTCCGATGTCGTCACGCGCCAGATATTCCGCTGCTCGTCGAACACCGCGGATTCGACCCGCGTATTGAAGCGGACATGCCGGCGCAGGTTGAAGCGGTCGGCGACGTGGTTCAGGTAGCGCATCAGTTCCGCGGAGGTCGGATAGCGCTCCGGCCAGTCCCATTCGTCCTGCAGCTCCGGCGAAAACGAATACGAGTAGTCCCAGCACTCGAGATCCACGCGCGCGCCCGGGTAGCGATTCCAGTACCAGGTGCCGCCGACGCCGTCGCCCGATTCGAATGCCTGGATCCGGAAACCCGCGTCGGTGAGCCGCTTGATCGCATACAGCCCGCCGAAGCCGGCACCGACGACGACGGCATCCAGCACGTCGAGAGGTTGGTTCATGTTGGGTGTCTCCTTTGAAATGATTGCGTTTCGCAGGAACCCATTGAAAGACCGCATGCCCGCTTGCATCAACGGCGACGGTGCGGCCTTGCCGTACATTGAAATCGGCCGTCGCCGGCCGCCGGCCGCGCGCTGCGGCAAACCCGATGAAATTTCAAAGTACGGCAAACCCGCGCGATGCGCGTTGACGCGATACGCACCGGCTCTTCATCGTTGATGCCATCAAACGAAAGGAGACCCATGCCGTGTCCGACGCCATGCAACGACTGATCGACAAGGACCTGATCCGCGACGTGATGCTGCGCTACGCACGCGGTGTCGACCGTCGCGACTGGGCGCTCGTGCGCGCCGCCTTCTTCGAGGACGGCGAAGACGACCACGCGGATTTCAAGGGCACGCGCGACGCCTTCATCGCGTGGGTGCGCGAGCGGCACGATGCGCCCGGCCTGCTGACCTCCACGCACTTTCTCGGCAACTGCCTCGTGGAACTCGCGTCCGACAGCGTCGCCGCGGTCGAGACGTATTTCTTCGCGCGGCTGGAAATCGCGCCGCAAGCGAGCGAACACCGCTCGATGCTCGATGCAAAGCACGCCGGCAGCACGCACAACAGCCGGGTCGAGGTGTTCGGCCGCTACGTCGACCGCTTCGAGAAGCGCAACGGCGAATGGCGGATCGCACGGCGGCGCACCGTATTCGACGCCATCCAGTCGCAACTCGTCGATCCGGCCGACAGCGTACTCAACCCGGCCTGGACGCTCGGCCGCCGCGGCCCGGACGATCCGGTGTTCGCCGTACGCGCGGCAGCCGGCCTGGGCTGACACGCCGCAGCGCGGGCAGCCGGGCGGCGGCAAATACAAAATCAAAGGAGGAATACATGGAATTGCGCAGAAACGTGCTCGTGGTGGGCGGTGCCGGCGGCATCGGCGCGGCCTGCTGTGCGGCGCTCTCGGCGACGTGGAACCCGATCGTGGTCGACCGCGACGCGCAGGCCGCCGAACGCGTGGCGGCCGAAACGGGCGGCCGCGCGTACGGGCTCGACGTCGGCGACGTCAACGGCATCGAACGGTGCATCGACACCGTCGAACGCGAATGCGGCGACATCGACGCCCTTGTGTTCGCGGCCGGCGTGATCCCGCCCGCGCAAGGCCCGCTGCAGGCCGACCTGCCAGCCTGGGACCACATCATGGACATCAACGCGCGCGGCGCCTACGCGGTCTGCCGTGCAGTCGGGCTACGCATGGCGTCGCGCGGGCGCGGCAGCATCGTGATGCTGTCGTCGCTCGCCGGGATGGTCTCGACGCCCCATCTCGCCTACGGCCCGTCGAAAGCCGCGATGATCAATCTCGCGGGCTCGCTCGCCGTCTATCTCGGCCGGCAGGGCGTGCGCGTGAACGCCGTGTCGCCGGGGCCCGTCCGCACACCCGTGATCGAGGCCAGCTATGCACGCGGCGAACGCGATCCCGCCGTGATGGCGCGCCAGACCGCGCTCGGCCGCGTGATCACGCCCGACGAACTGGCCGGACCGATCGCGTTCCTGTTGTCCGACGCGGCCTCCGCGATTACCGGCACCAACCTCGTCGTCGATGCCGGCGCAACCGCCACGCTCGGCTGGAACCTGTTCGGCGGCGTGGACGCCGTGCTCGGCGCATTGCAGCCGCCGCGATAGGCCGGCTCGCCCTTCGCATCGGCGGGCCGACAGCGCGGCGGGACGCCATGCGACGCACGCCGGCGAAACCGCTCGCCTGACACGACAACATCACGGAGACACAACATGGACCACTCGACCGCCTCGCACGGCGCCCCGCTTCGCCCCGCCGCCCGGAGGTCGCCATCATGAGTCTCGACGCCGCCACCCGGGCGTTCATGGACAAGCTCGCCGCGACGCCATCGAAGCCGCGCCACCTGGTGACGCCGGACGAGGCGCGCGCGGCGTTTGCCCGCATCGGCACGATCCTGTCTCCCGGCGCCGACGTGCGCACCACCACCGCGCTCGACATCCCGGTCGACGGCGGCACGCTCCGTGCGCGGCTGTTCGTGCCGGACGAGCGCCCGCAGGCATTGCTCGTGTACTTCCACGGCGGCGGCTGGGTCGTCGGCGGGATCGACGCCTTCACGCCACTGTGCCGGGAAATCGCCGCCGGCGCGGGTGTCGCGGTGGCGCTCGTCGAATACCGGAAGGCGCCGGAACATCCGTTCCCGGGGCCGGTACACGACGCGTGGCAGGCCACGCAATGGCTCGCCGCGCAGGTCGCGCTGCTCGGTGCGGAACTGCCGGTATTCGTCGGAGGAGACAGTGCGGGCGCCAACCTCGCGATCGCGGTGACGCTGCTCGCCCGCCGCGAGGGCACGATGTCGTTCGCCGGCCAGCTGCTCGTCTATCCGGTGACCGACTGCGTGTTCGACCGGCCCTCGTATGTCGCCGCCGAGAACCAGCTGCTGACCACGCGCGACGCGATGATGTGGTACTGGAATCACTACGCGCCGGGCGACGCGGCCCGGCATTCGAGCCTCGCGTCGCCGCTGCGGGAAGCCGACCTGTCCGGCCTGCCGGAAGCGATCGTCGTGACCGCCGAGCACGACGTGTTGCGCGATGAAGGAGAGGCGTATGCGCAGCGCCTCGAACAGGCCGGCGTACCGGTTCATCATCGCCGTGCGCAGGGGCAGATGCACGGCTTTCTGATGATGATTGGCGTGCTGCCCGGCAGCCGCGACGGCCTCGAATTCGTGTGCGAACGACTCCGCGATCTCGTCGCGCGATCGTCGCGCTGACGCGCCGGGCATGCCTCCGGGCTCGCCCCAGCGTCACGATCGGCGCGATGGTAGTACGATTCGACCAGCAACGCGCAACGGGCCCGCACGCGGCCCGCGATCGAACGAACCGACGGAGACACTCATGCAACCCGGCAGATCCATGCCGACGCACGTCGATGCGAGGTCCGGCAACGGCCCGCACGGCGTCGACACCGTGTGGCCGAAACCGCCGCGCGGCGAGCGTGCGCCGAGCAGCACGATGGTGACGCCCCTCGCGCGCGGGCTGTCGATCCTGTCGGTGTTCGGCCCGGGACATGCGTGGCTCGGCAACCTGGAGATCGCGCACGCCACCGGCATTCCGGCGCCGACCGTGCTGCGGCTGCTGCGCTCGCTCGTCGCGCTCGGCTACCTGCATCACGACAAGGCGAGCCGGAAATATTCGCTGGCCGCCGCATCACTGGCGCTCGGCTACGCGGCCGTCTCCGATCCCGATCTTCAGCGGGTCGCCGGCATCGAGATGCGCAAGTTCGCCGAGGCGACCGATACCTGCGTGCTGCTCGGCACGCGCGACCGGTCCGACATCCTGATCCTCGACGTCCAGATCGGCAGCCGCGTCGTGCTCAACCTGCAGCTGCAGCCCGGCATGCGCATGCATATCGCCTATTCGCTGATGGGATGGTCGCTGCTTGCCGTGCTGCCGGAATCGGAGCGCAGCTATCTGCTGAGCGAACTCGAGCGGCGGCCCGACGACAACTGGCCGACCATCGGGCGCCGGATGCACGAAAAAATCGCGCAGGTGCGCGAACTCGGCTTCGGCATGCTGCACGGCGAATGGGAAGAGGAACTCGCGTGCGTCGCGACACCGCTGGTGCTACCCGATCGCCCGCCGCTGGTGCTCGGCTGTGTCGGCCGCACCGCGCGCCTCGCCCAGGCGCGGATCGAACGGGAGCTCGGGCCGCGGCTCGTCGCGATTGCGCAGACGCTGCGCGATCGCGTGCCGCGCCAAAGCTGAAGGCGCAGGAGCACGATGACAGATCCGTCGAATCATGCCGAAGCCGCGCCGCCCGAGCCCGCGCAGGTCACGCTCACGCTCGACCGCGGCCTTCAGTTACTGCGCGCGTTTCATGCCGAACGCGCGCCGCTGACCAATGGCGAACTGGCGCAGCGCACCGGGATGTCCCGGTCGGCGGTGTCCCGCCTCACGTCGACGCTGATCCAGCTCGGGTATATCCGCCGTGTCGCGGGCGGCACGCGCTTCGAGCTGGCGACGGGCGTCTTCGGCATCGGGCATGCGTACCTCGAAACCAATCCCGTCACGCGGCTCGCGCATCCGCTGATGCAGCAATGTGTCCGTCGCGCTCGCCACGGGCGATGGCCTCGACATGCTGTACATCGCGCATCGCACGAGTTCGGGCATCGCGACACTGCGGCTCGGCGTCGGCTCGTTGCTGCCGATGGGCCTGACGGCGATCGGGCGTGCGTGGCTATGGGGGCTGCCCGACCATCTGCGGCAGGAATATGTCGCGCGGCTGCTGGATGCCGCGGGGGCACAGCGCGACGCGATGCGCTCCGGCATCGACCACGCGTTCGGGGATCTTCGCGAGAACGGCGTGTGCATGTCGTACGGCGAATACCAGCGCAACGCGTACGGCATCGCATTGCCGATGAGCGTCGGCGCCGCAGCCACGCCGATGTCGCTGAGCTGCGGCGCGATCAAGGCCCATGCCGACATCGACGCCATCCGGCGGCGCATCGTGCCGGCGCTCAAGCAGGCCGCGCTCGATCTCGAGGAAGTGTTGCGCGACGTTCGCTACGAACCGTGATCGCACACGCGGAGCACCGGCGCGGTTCGCCGTGCGTCACCCCGGCACGCCGCCCCGCACGCGCGTGCCGCCCTGCTCCGCGACGAACGTCAGGATCGACGTGAAGTCGTCCTTGCCGCGCCCTGCTTCGTAGGCCGCGTGCCACACGTCGCGCGCCCGCTCGATCGTCGGCGCCGCGATGTCCAGCAACCGCGCCGCGTCGAATCCGAGCGACATGTCCTTGTCGATGATCGCGAGCGCCGCACCGTAGTCGAAGCGCCCCGCCACTGCCCGGCTCAGCATCTTCGAGCACGCAAAGCTCTGCGCCGTGCCGGCGTCGAGCAGCCGCATCATCATGTCGGGGTCGAGGCCGGCCTTCGCGCCCATCGCCAGCCCTTCCGAGCACACGACGAGATTGGTCGCCATGATGATGTTGTTCACGATCTTCATGACCTGCGCCATGCCGGCGCGCTCGCCCATCACGAACACGTCCTTGCCGATCAGCGACAGCAGCGGCGACACCTGCTCGACGAGCGCCGGTGCGCCGGCCGCGAGCATCGCGAGCGTACCGGCGCGTGCGGCCGGCGCGCCGCCGGAAATCGGCGCATCGACGATGCCGATCCCCTTCTGCGCGAGCCCGTCGCCAATCCGCTCGATCAGGTCCTGACCGATCGTCGACATCTCCACGTAGGTGCGGATCGCCGATCCGTGCACGACGCCGTCAGGCCCCAGGCCGACCGCCAGCGACACGTCCCGGTTCGGCAGGCACGCGAACACGATGCCGGCCGCATCGGCAACCGCGCGCGGCGAATCGTGGACGACGGCGCCGCCGGCGACGAAAGGCCCGAGCGCCGCCGGCGACGGATCGTACACATGCAGTCGGAACGCGTGCCCGAGCAGGCGCTCCGCCATCGAGCCGCCCATCTGACCGAGGCCCAGAAAGCCGATATGTTGTTCTGTTTCCATTCGCACTCCGAATCCGTTCATCCGTCAAGCCATGACGCGCCCGCGCCACGACGCTTCATCTTTCGTCAACGCGCCATCACGTCGCGTATCCACGCCGCCGCGCGCAGCAATCCCTGCTGGGCCGCCGCACAGGCCGGCCCCATCCGGAAGAAGCCGTGAATCATGTCGTCGTGGCGCCAGAACGTGACCGGCACGCCGGCATCGAACAGGCGATTCGCATAGGCTTCTCCTTCGTCGCGCAGCGGATCGAACCCGGCCGTGATCACCAGCGCGCGCGGCAGGCCCGCCAGCGATTTCGCGCGCAACGGGCACGCATGCGGATGCAGCGCCTCCCGTTCGTTCGCGACGTAGTCGTTCCAGAACCGGATCATCGCCGCGCGCGTCAGCGAATAGCCGGACTGGTTGTCGATGTACGAACGGGTCGGCGGCGTGTGATAGTCGGTCACCGGATAGACGAGCACCTGCGCGCGCAACGGCGGGCCGCCTTCGTCGCGGCTCCTCAGCGCGGTCACGGCGGCCAGGTTGCCGCCCGCGCTGTCACCGGCCACGACGATGCGCGACGGGTCGAACGACAGCGTGTCGGCTTGTTGCGCGATCCGGCACACGGCATCGAAGCAATCGTCGACGGCGGCCGGAAACCGGTGTTCCGGCGCCAGCCGATAATCGACGGCGATCACGGCGGCACCGCTTTCCGCGCAGAGATCGCGACACACGTGATCGTGCGTGTCGAGATTGCCGATCACGAAGCCGCCGCCATGAAAGAACACGGTGACGCCATCGCTGTGCGCAACCAGCGGCCGGTACAGGCGCGCCGCGAGCATGCGCCCTTCGAGCGGCAGGTCGAAATCGACGACCTCGCCGACAACGGTGCGCCGGTCGAGCGGCGGGTACGCGAGGCTGTTCCTGAGCGCGTCGACGGACAGACTCTCCATCGGCGGTGCGGCTTCGAGCGTCTTCAGAATCGCGGCAATTTGCGGATCGAGCGGCATCGGCATTACTCGTCGGCGTGTCGGGAAACGTCGCGATGCAATCCGGCGCGATCGTCGGCATGCACATGGAAATCGACACGACGAGTCGGCCGTGCGCGAAGGGAACGGGGCATCACTTGTCTCCATATTGGCGATGGTTTCGCTGCGTGCGTCCGCCCGGCACGCCGATGCGAGTCGGCACGATCGGGGGCGCTTCATCAGTTCACGTGCAGCGTGCGGCCATGCCGTCGGGTGGTCAATTCCGGAGCGCGGCGGTTTCCGTACAACGGAATCGGCGATCGCGGCCGATGCGCTTCCGGCGCGCGGGACGTGCCAACAGGAGACGATGCGCCGGTTCCGGACGCACCGCTACATCGCCGGCACGCGCCCGGACCCCGCCCCGACAAACCGGGCCGGATCGTGATCGCACCACTCCGACCACTCGATCACCGGCACATGGCCCGCCCGCACCGCCCGCACCGCCCTGCACGGCCTGCACGGCCTGCACGGCGACGAACCCTATCCGCGGTAGCGCAGCGCGTCGACCACCAGCGAAAACGCGGGGGACGCATGGCGGCGGCTCGGGTAGTAGAGGTAGTACGGCTCGTAGGTCTTGCGCCAGCCCGACAGCGCTTCGACCAGTTGCCCCGAGGCCAGCTGTTCGGCGACGTACGCATGCGGCAGGTACGCCAGGCCGAGCCCGCTCAGCGCGGCATCGCGCGCCGACCCGATGCTGTTGCCGACCAGTTGACCGTCGACCTTCACGCGCTGCTCCTTGCCCGCTTTCGCGAACACCCACGGGAAATACTCGCCGTGCGTCGGCAGGCGAAGGTTGATGCAGAGATGGTCGGTCAGGTCGCGCGGGTGCTTCGGCGCCGGCCGGCTGGCGAAATACGCCGGCGCCCCGACGACCGACATCGGATGCGGCGGGCTGATCTGCACGGCGATCATGTCCTTGGCCACGAGCCCGCCGCGCCGCACGCCCGCGTCGTAGCGCCCGCTGACGATGTCGGTCAGCCCGTAATCGATATTGAGTTCGACGCGTATGTCGGGGTACGCGGGCAGGAGCCGCGTCACGGCCGGCTGCAGCACATGCTGCACCGCATATTCGTCGGCATTGAGGCGGATCGTCCCGGCGGGCTTGTCGCGCAGGTGGGTAATCTCATCGAGGCCCGAGTCGATTTCGCCCATCGCCGGGCCGATCAGCTCCAGCAGCCGGCTGCCCGCGGCGGTCAGCGAAACGCTGCGCGTGGTGCGCGCGAACAGCTGCAGGCCCAGCCGCGTCTCGAGCGCGCGAATGACCTGGCTGAGCGCCGACTGCGAGATGCCCAGGCGCGCGGCCGCGCGCGTGAAGCTGCCTTCTTCGGCGACCAGCAGGAATGCCGTCAGGTCCTTGAGGTTGTTGCCGTTCATTCAGAAGCTCCACTTATAACTGCATCAAAATTTTTCTGGATTATCACCGAGCCTGTCAAGGTCTAAAGTGTTCCTTACCGCGAGCACCAACGGCGCGCCCTCCCAGACGGCATGCCGGCGTTCGACTCGCTCACCGGGAAACATTCCCCGATCCATTCATCGCGCGCAGGGCCCGACCGTCGACACGACCGGCCACGCGCACACGACAGGACCTCACCATGAAAACCGTGACCTTCAAGAACCGCATGTGGGACGTGGCTGCCGACCTTCGCTTTCCGAAGGACTTCGACGAAACGAAGACCTACCCGGCGATCGTCTGCGCCCACCCGATCAGCAGCTGCAAGGAGCAGACCTCGGGCCGCATCTACGGCGAACAGCTCGCCGAGCAGGGTTTCATCACGCTGGCCTTCGACGCATCGACGCAGGGCGCGAGCGGCGGCGAGCCGCGTTTCAGCGAAGACCCCACGCTGCGCGTGGAAGACTTCCGCTGCGCGGTGGACTACCTGGTCACGCTTCCCTTCGTGGACGAGAAGCGCATCGGCGTGCTGGGCGTGTGCGGCGGCGGCGGTTATGCGGTCAATGCAGCCATGACCGAGCGCCGTTTCAAGGCGGTGGCCACGGTGGTCGGCGCCAACTACGGCCGCATCATGCGTGAGGGCGACCTGACGCCCGACTCGGCGCTGAAGGCGCTGGACGCGATCGCCAGCCAGCGTACGGCGGAAGCACGCGGCGCCGAACCGCTGCTGACTACCTACATCCCGACCTCCAGGGCGGCGCTCGAGCAGGCCGGCCTGACCAACGTGGACATCGTCGAGGCGGTCGACTACTACACGACGCCGCGCGGCCAGCAGCCCGGTTCGCCCAACCAGCTGCGTTTCTCGAGCCTCGCGCCGGCGGTCGGCTGGGATGCGTTCCACCTGGCCGAGCACCTGCTGACGCAGCCGCTGCATATCGTCATCGGCGGCGGCGAGCCGGGCGCGTTCGGCTCTTACCGCGACGGCTTCGACCTGTACAACCGCGCGCGTTCGAGCGAAAAGACGCTGCAGATCGTGCCCGGCGCGACCCACTACGACCTGTACGACCAGCCCGCGCCGACCGGCCAGGCGCTGGAGCAACTGGTGCCGTTCTTCCGGAAGCATCTGGGGGCGTAACGCGACGCGTCGTCCGGTAGCGCATTCGCAGGCCACCCTCGCCCGCATCGGCGCGCAGACGATCGGCATCACGCACGACGAAAGCAAGGCCGTCGACGGGCGAATCCTGTACGAAGTCAGCGGCAAGTACCAGGCGTTCTTCAACGAGCAACGCGCGAAGGCCATCATCGTGCGACCCGACTATTACGTGTTCGGCGCGGTCGGCTCGCTCGCGGAATTGCCGTCGCTCGTCGCCATGCTCGCGTCGCAGATCGCGCTCGCCGCCTGACCGGGAACGTCGGGCACCGTACCGGAACCCGCGGAGGCAGCACTGCTCCGCGAACCGGCCGCTCCGTGGCCGAAGCGGCCGCGACGTTCATCCGGTCGCATCGCCTCTCGCTGCATTGACGAGCATGCGCGACAGCAGATTGCCCAGCATTCGAAGCTCGTCGTCGCTCGCGAAGGTATGCATCTCCTGCCGGATCTCGTATTGCACATCGCGCCTCGCAGCCGCGATCCGGTGCCCGTCATGCGTGAGCGACACGTAGACGATACGGCGGTCATCCTCCTTTTGCGTCCGCATCACGAGATACAGCGACTCCAGCCGGTCCACCAGGCGCGTCACCGCGCTGCCGGCAATCCCGCAGGCATCGGCCAGTTCGCCGGCCGTCAATGATTCCCTGCAATCGAGTGCGTGCAGGATCGACGCCTGTGACTTCGTAATACCGAGCGCCTGCTCGACACGCCGGTCGACGCACCTGGACTGCAATGATTCAGCAGCCGACAGCAGTTGCACGATGGACATGCCGCGGCGGGCTCTTGCCAGTAGTACGGAATCCGAACCAGATATTCCCGGTGCGATTTCGCGGGATCTTTCTTTCGCGATTTCAAGCTCTTTCGGTACGGGATTCATGACAACACTCATGGATACGGCTCAACGCCGTTCGTCGGGCGCCTGACGCATTCATCCTTGAATCAGGGTGCGGACGATTTCGGTAATTTCAGCCATGTCCGGATTGCTGCGCCCTGGCCGCGTCAACTCCCGGTGCAGCAATCCGCTCAACGTCGCGTGAACCACGCTGGCGATCACCGCCGGCTCATGTTCGCTCGCCAGCTGTCCTGCCGCTATCGCACGCCGCACGCTGGCTTCGATGCACTGTTCGGCATGACATGCGGCCTGACGAACCCGCTCGCAGAAGGCGGCCGTTTCACCCGCGCTCTCGCATCGCGTGTACGACAGCGTGTACAGGCGACGTGGCAGCTTCGAACGCGTCGCCACCCGCCAGCGCGCGCAGAGTGCGTCGATCAGCGCATCGAGCGCAGGCTCGGCACCCTGATGCGGGGCAATCAGGAAGGGATCCAGCGGAATCGCCGCATCGGCGAAAATTGCATCGAACACATCAAGCTTGCTCTCGAAGTGCCAGTACACGGCCCCGCGCGTGACGCCGGCCCGACGGGCGATTTCCTCGAGCGACGCATGCGCGAAGCCGTGATCGAAGAACACCCCCTGTGCCGACTCGACGATGATGGCCCGTGTTGCCTGTGCCTGTTCGCGGGTTCGTTTCACCATAAGCTTTCCGAACGTCCATCCGGGTCGGGATGGCTCGCCTGTCACATCGCAGCGGCCCGGCAAGGGCATGCGATCGCGTGCCCCGGGCGTCGGGGCACGCATCCTGAATCACCGAACGGGCCGGGCCCGTTGCGGTGTCCTGCTTCGCGTCGCCGGTCAACCCGGCGGATGCGTGGCCCGATCGGTCGACACGTCGGCTTTCACCGTCCGGTCCTGCCAGCCGCCGCCCAATGCGCGGTAGAGGTCGACCGTGTTCGACATCCTCGCCAGCCGGACCTTCACGAGATTCTGCTGCGCGTCGTACAGCGAGCGCTGGTTGACGAGCACGTTCACGTACCCGTCGACACCCTCGCGATAGCGTACGTCGGACAACCGGTACGCCGACTGGCTCGCGTCCACCAGCAGGCGCTGGGCCGTTTCCTGCTGCCCCCAGGTCGCACGCCCGTCGAGCGCGTCGGAGACTTCGCGAAACGCCGTCTGGACCGCCTTCTGGTACGTCGCGACTTCGATGTCGCGATTGACCTTCGATACCTCCAGGTTCGCGCTGTTGCGCCCGTAGTCGAAGATCGGCACGCTGATCGTCGGCCCGAACGACCACGCGGCGCTGCCGGGATCGAACAGGTTGCGCAACGACGCACTGGCCGTGCCGCCGCTCGCCGTCAGCGAAATGCTCGGGAAGAACGCGGCGCGGGCGGCGCCGATGTTCGCGTTGGCCGCCATCAGCTGATGCTCGGCCGCCATGATGTCCGGCCGCCGCGCAAGCAGATCCGAAGGGAGCCCGGCCGGCAGATCCTCGTCGAGCCGAACCGTCGCCAACGACTCGCGCGACAGCAGTGCGTCGTCGAGCGGCGCACCTACCAGCAGCGTCAGCGCGTTGATGTCGGTCCGCACCTGCCGGTCGTATTGCGCGAGATTCGCTTCCGCGGCACGCACGGTCGTCTCCGCCTGACGCAGGTCGAGCAACGACGACGTGCCGTTCCGGTACCCCGAATCGACGATCTTCAGCGACGCCCGCTGGCTGGCGAGCGTGTCGGCCGTCAGCGCCTTGATGTCCTGGTCGGCCTGCAGCGTCAGCCACGCCGTGGCCACCTCGGCGATCAGGCTGATCCGGGTCGCCTGGCGCGTGGCCTCGGTCGCCAGATACGTCTGCATCGCCTGCTCCGTCAGGCTGCGGATCTTGCCGAACAGGTCCAGCTCGTACGACGCGACGCCCCCGACGTTGTAGGACCGCGTGACACCGGCCTGCCCCGTCGTCGACAGGTCCGACGGCAGCCGCTGGATCGACCCGGACGCGCTGGCCGACAGCGTCGGCAGCAGGTCCGCCCGCTGGATCCGGTACTGCGCGCGCGCCGCTTCGATGTTCAGCACGGCCACGCGCAGGTCGCGGTTGTTTTCCAGCGCCATGCCGATCAGCGTCTGCAGGTGCGGGTCGGTGTAGAAGTCGCGCCAGCCGACTTCCGCGGCCGACGGCTTGCCGGCGTTGTCCTGCGCGGCCGTCGCGTACTGCGCGGCGACCGACGGGTCGGGACGATGATAGGTTGGGATCATCGTGCAGCTCGCCATCAGCAACGCTGCGGGCAATACCGCAAGTTTCACGATCTTCATGCGGTCACCTCGTCAACCTTGTCGATGTCGTCGGCCTTGTCGGCCTTGCCTGTCTTGCCGCGCGAGAACAGGCCCGTCACCAGCACATAGAACAACGGCACGTAGAAAATGGCCAGGAACGTCGCGGTCATCATCCCGCCGACCACGCCCGTACCGACCGAGTGCTGGCTGCCCGAGCCGGCGCCGTTCGAGATCGCGAGCGGCAGCACGCCGAGCACGAACGCCATCGACGTCATGATGATCGGGCGCAGCCGCAGCCGTGCCGCCTGAACGGCCGCCTGCATCAGCGACATCCCTTCTTTTTCGTACAGCTCCTTCGCGAATTCGACGATCAGGATCGCGTTCTTCGCGGACAGGCCGACCGTCGTCAGCAGGCCCACCTGGAAGAACACGTCGTTCGTCAGGCCGCGCGCCAGCGTCGCAACCACGGCACCGATCACGCCGAGCGGCACGACCATCAGCACCGAGAACGGCACCGACCAGCTCTCGTACAGCGCGGCAAGACAGAGGAACACGATCAGGATCGACAGCGCATAGAGCGCCGGTGCCTGCGAGCCCGACAACTGTTCCTCATAGGACAGCCCCGTGACCGCCAGCCCGAATCCGTTCGGCAACTGCGCCGCGATCTTCTCGATCTCCTGCATCGCTTCGCCCGAGCTGTGGCCGGCTTTCGGCTGGCCCTGCAGTTCGACGGCCGGAATGCCGTTGTATCGCTCGAGCTTCGGCGAACCGTATTCCCAGTGCCCCGAGGCCACTGCCGAGAACGGCACCATCTGGCCGCTGCCGTTGCGCAGATACCATTTGTAGAGATCCTCCGGACCCACGCGCGCATCCGGCACGCCCTGGACGTACACCTTCTTCACGCGGCCGCGATCGACGAAGTCGTTAACGTACTGGGAACCCCAGGCGGCAGTCATCGTATCGTTGACGTCGGCGATGCTGACCTGCAGCGCACGCGCCTTCTCATCGTCGATATCGATGTGGAACTGCGGCTCGTCGTTCATGCCGTTCGGGCGAACGTTTGCCAGCAGCGGGTTTTCATGCGCGAGCTTCAGGAACTGGTCGCGTGCCGCCATCAGCGCGCCGTGGCCCTGACCGTTACGATCCTGGAGATACACGTCGAAGCCCTGCGAGTTACCCATTTCCATGATCGCCGGCGGCACGATCGGAATCACGATGCCGTCCTTGATCTTTGCAAAGGCCGCGCCAGCGCGCTGCGCCAGGCCGAACACGCTCGTATCGCTACCCTTGCGCTTCTCCCACGGCTTGAGCGAGACGAATGCCAGCGCCGAGTTCTGCCCGCGTCCCGCGAAGTTGAAGCCGTTCACGGTGTAGACCGACTCGATGACATCCGCCTCGTCCTTCAGCAGGTAGTCGCGCACCTTGGTCAACGCGTCTTCGGTCCGTTCCGCCGATGCGTTGCCCGGCATCTGGATCTGGACGAACAGCGTCCCCTGGTCTTCGTCCGGCAGGAAAGCCGTCGGAATGCGCGTGAACAGGAAGCCCATGCCGACCACGATCAGCAGGTAGATGACAATGTAGCGGCCCTTCTTGCGCAGGATCGCTGCGACTGCACCTTCGTAGCGGTCGGTCCCGCGGTCGAACGTCCGGTTGAACCACCCGAAGAAGCCCTTCTTCACGTGATGATCGGCATCGCCCGGCTTGAGCATCGTCGCGCACAACGCCGGCGTGAACACCAGTGCAACCAGCACCGACAGCGCCATCGCCGACACGATCGTGATCGAGAACTGGCGATAGATCACACCCGTCGACCCGCCGAAGAACGCCATCGGCAGGAACACGGCCGACAGCACCATCGCGATGCCGACCAGCGCGCCCTGGATCTGTCCCATCGACTTGCTGGTCGCTTCCCGCGCGCTCAGCCCTTCCTCGGTCATCACGCGCTCGACGTTCTCCACCACGACGATCGCATCGTCGACCAGCAGGCCGATCGCCAGCACCATGCCGAACATGGTGAGCGTGTTGATCGTGAAGCCGAACGCGGCGAGCACGCCGAACGTGCCCAGCAGCACGACCGGAACCGCCAGCGTCGGAATCAGCGTCGCGCGGATGTTCTGCAGGAACAGGTACATCACCAGGAACACGAGGATGATGCCTTCGATCAGCGTCTTGACCACTTCGTGAATCGACGCGTGAACGACCGGCGACGTGTCGTACGGAATGACGATCTTCACGCCCGGCGGCAGCAGCGCTTCCTGTTCCTTGAGCAGCTTCTTGACGGATTCCACCGTCTCGAGCAGGTTCGCGCCGGTCGCCAGACGCAGTGCGATACCGGCCGACGGCTTGCCGTTGTACATGCTCGAGATCGAGTAGTTCTCCGGCCCGAGGCTCACGGTCGCGACGTCGCCGAGCTTGACCTGCGACCCGTCGGCATTCACCTTGAGCAGGATCTGCTTGAACTCGTCGGCGGTACGCAGGCGCACCTTCCCGATCACGGTCGCGCTCAGTTCCACGCCGCGCCGCGTCGGCAAACCGCCGAGCTGGCCCGACGACACCTGGACGTTCTGCGACCGGATCGCATTCGTGACATCGAGCGGCGTGAGCGAATAGCTGTCGAGCTTCGCCGGGTCGAGCCAGACCCGCATCCCGTACTGCGAACCCATCAGCAGGTAGTCGCCCACCCCTTTCGTTCGCAGGATCGGATCCTGGAGGTTCGACGCCAGATAGTTGCCGAGGTCGCCGCTCGACATTTTCCCGTCTTCGGAAACGAGCGCCGCGACCATCATGAAGTTGATCTGGTACTTGACGACGCGAATCCCCTGCTGCTGCACTTCCTGAGGCAGAAGCGGCGTCGCGAGCGACAGCTTGTTCTGCACCTGGACCTGCGCGATATCGGGGTTGGTGCCCTGGTCGAACGTCGCGACGATCGTCATGCTGCCGTCGGCATTGCTTTCCGACGACATGTAACGCAGCCCGTCGAGGCCGTTGAGCTGCTGCTCGATCGGCTGGACGACCGTGTCCTGAACCGTCTGCGCGGACGCGCCCGGGTAGCTGACCGTGATCGACACCGCGGGCGCCGCGATGTTCGGATACTGGTTGATCGGTAACGACCGGATCGCCAGATAACCGGCCAGCATGATGACGATGGCGATCACCCACGCAAAGATGGGCCGCCTGATGAAGAACTGTGACATGCGCGCTCCGACTAGCTGCCGTTTGCCGTGGACGGCGCGGCGATGCGCGCGTCACCCAGGTCGACATGGACGTTCGTCGCGGGTGCCACGACGACCTTCATGCCGGGCTGCAGTTTCTGCACGCCTTCGGTCACCACGCGTTCGCCCGCATTCAGCCCGGAGCGAACGAGCCACGTATTGCCGACCGTCCGGTCCACCGCGAGCTGCTTCAGTTGCACCTTGCCGTCGGCACCGACGACCCAGGCCACCGGCGTGCCCGTCGTATCGCGCGTGATGCCCTGCTGCGGCACCAGGATCGCGTCCCGCTTGATGCCCTCGTCGAGCTTCGTGCGCACGAACATGCCCGGCAGGATCTGGTGATCCGGATTCGGGAACTGGGCACGCAACGTCACCGAGCCTGTGCCTTCGTCGACGCTGACTTCGGAGAACTTCAGCGTGCCGCCATGCGCATACGACGTGCCGTCCTCGAGCAACAGCCCGACACTGGCGGCCCCTGCGCTGACGGTCTGCAACTGGCCGTCGGCAAGTTCCTTGCGCAGTCGCAGCATGTCGGACGACGACTGCGTCACGTCGACATAAATGGGATCGAGCTGCGTGATGACGGCCATCGACTGCGCCTGGCCGTTCGTGACCAATGCGCCTTCGGTCACGAGCGAGCGGCCGATGCGCCCGGCGATCGGCGCGTAGACCTTCGTGTAGTCGAGGTTGACCTTCGCGGTATCGAGATCAGCCTGCGCCTGGCGGTACGACGACACCGAGTCGTCGTACTGCTGACGGCTCACCGCGTTGTCGGCAAGCAGCTTTTCATTGCGCTCGGCGAGATGCTGCGCCGACACCAGCGCGGCACGCGCCTTCTCGTACGCGGCCTTGTACGGCGCATCGTCAATCTGGTAAAGCTGCTGCCCCTGCTTGACATCCTCGCCTTCGACGAAGAGCCGCCGCTTGATCACGCCGTTGACCTGCGGGCGCACTTCGGCGACACGCCACGAATTCGCGCGACCCGGCAACAACGACTTGAGCGTGATCTCCTGCGGCTGCAGCGTGACCACGCCGACCTCGGGGACGGCCGCCACCGCGGCTTCCTTCTTCTGGCATCCGGCGACGGCCATCGACCCGACCACGACACACGTCGCAAGCAAGGCGCTTCTCTTGGGAATGATCATCCGGTACATACAACATCCCTCACTGTTCGTTTCATGTTTCTCACTCTCAACGTTGCGAATCCGGCCGCCACGGGGGAAGCCCCTCCGTGCGCCGGGCTGAACGACAAGTCCGGTTCGTCTATCGATATGGGCGCCTGCCCGCCGCATCCGCCATCGCGACATGCATACGATCTGCCGCGCGCAACCTCGAATCGGCAAGCTGCACCGGATTCGACGATTTCTGCGCGCAGCATGAATCCCACCCATTCAGTAGGTGTACTGATCTATAAGAAAGGACGTGAGCGGTCCCGGACATCCCGCCCGCTCACGCACCACCCTTCGCAACGATTCACCCGTGCAAATGACGCGTGCGATGCGACGGGGCATCCACCCGACGTGGCGGGCATGCAACCCGGGTTGACGGGCGCCTGTCGTGCCGGGGGCGGAAACACAGCGCGCCGCGCGCTATCCGTCCCCGATGGCCGGAATCCTCATGGTCGAATTTTATTCATCACTTGTTGATTTAATGCGATGGTAGGGCATCCGTCGTGACGCTGTCAACCGTTCGATCGTCAACCATGCGATCGACGGTACGCTCGTGGCGGCGTCAGGCCAGGCACCAGGCGGCTCTTACGAGGAGGAACAGGCCGCAGCTAGAAGTGCCGCTCAGATCGAGGTAACGAAACACCAGATGCTCGTGCAGATGGGGAATTTCAGCGATTGAACCGCCCGGATGAACGGTCGACATCGAATCCGGCACGCGTGTCGACAGGATTACCGCCCGCCCATGACGCCGGCTCGATCGACGCGATAACACGCAGTGGATGGCATGACGATGTGAAGCGGTCGCGGGCATGCTTCACGCAGGATCATTTTTGCGATATCATTTTATTCAACACATGTTGAATATTGTTGGCAGACGATGCCGACGACCGTTCCCATGCACAAGCCGCGCCCATCGATTGAAAGGTGCGACATGCCCGGGACGGAAACGGCGCCTGAACCCGGAAAGCGAAATGGACAAACTTCAATCGATGCGGTCGTTCGTACAGGTCGTGAACGACGGGAGCTTTATCCGTGCGGCCACCCGCCTCGGCATCTCTCAAATGATGATCAGCCGTCGCGTCAACTGGCTCGAGGAACAACTGGAAAGGCGCCTGCTCGTCCGCAGAACGCGGAGTGTGTCGCTTACGGATTTCGGGAAGACGTACTACACGCGTGTCAGCGGCATTCTCGCGAAGCTCGACGAAGTCGAGCACGCGGTATCGGTGCCGACGCAAACGCCGTCCGGAACCCTGCGCGTAGCGGTCTCCGTCGGCCTGTCGCTGCGGCACCTGTCGTCGTGCCTGCGTGACTATTGCGATTCGTATCCGGAGGTACTTCCGGTCCCCGTGCTGGTCGATCGCCCCGTCGATCTGGTCGCCGACGGATACGATGCCGGCATCGTCAACCTGTCGTCGTTGTCATGCACGAGCCTCGTCGCACGCGCAGTCTTCAGCGCGCCGCTCATCGCCGTTGCATCACCCGGCTATCTTCAGCGGCGCGGTGACCCGACGCGCCCGGAGGAGCTGGCCGAGCACGCGTATCTCGCGATCTCGGGCCCCCACCGCGGAAAATCCGAGCTTCAACTGGACAGTGCCGACGGCACCGTGACGGTCACCTGCAACCCGGCCTTCGTGGCCAACAATATCGATTTCCTGATGCAGATGGTCCTGTCGGGCGCAGGAATCGCGTTGATTCAGCCCGCACTGGTTCAACGGGAACTCGAGCAAGGCACGCTGAAGCGCGTCCTTCCGGATCACTGGGCGCCCGCGCCGACGTTCGGTATCGTCTACCCCAGCCGTCGCCACTTGCCCGCCAAGGTACGAACCTTCATCGACCATCTGCTGGCGACGTTCGACGAATCGGCAACCGCACCGCACTGCCCCACACCGGCGCAATACCAGGCCACCGCGGCTGTTGCGTGACAGCCGCTGCCCGCCCGGCATCCTGACGCGCCAGGCTATCGCAGCAGCCCCATTGCGATATCCAGCACACCTTGCTTGAATTTTTCCGGTTGCTCCGGCAGCGTTGAAAACTTCTCGAGCACGTGCCCGTAAGAGATCGTATTGCTGATCGAATTCACGATCATCGCGTGCAACAACTCGGGATCGTGAGGCTTCATCTTGCCGGCTTCGATTGCATCCTCGAGAAGCGGAATGAGTGCGTCGCGATAGGGGCTGATCAATCTTTCCACGAGTACGTTCAAGCGCTCGCCGTGCTCGGTCGTGGCAGTCGAAAGAAACATGCCGATATCCGGATTTTCGAACACGCTGTCGGTAAGGAGTGTCAATGCCTGCCTGATCCGTTCGATCGGCGACATCCGGCTGTTGCGCAACTGGTTCGTGGTCTCGATCAACTGCGCCAGCTGCGCGGCCAACTGGTCGACGACCGCGGTCCACAGCCCTTCTTTCGATCCGAAATGATGTGCCATCAATGCAGGATCGACGCCCGCGAGACCCGCAATCTCCCGCACGCTGGTGGCAGCGTAGCCCTGCTTGGCAAACCGCTGTCGCGCACATCGCAGCAGCGAATCGAAACCCACATGCGCAGTGCCGGACGGGCGCCCCCTGGTACGTTTGGCAGTGGGCTGGCGCTTGGCCGAAGTATCGGAGCTGGGCATGCTGGAATAGCGTCGAGGGCGGGAAGATGTCGAAGTATACCAAGCGCATGTTGAGCGCCCAAGGCGATGATCGCTCGAACGCGCCGCGATCGCTCACCCGGACATCCCCGCCACGCCGCCCCCACCGTTCAGAAGAAATGCCGGATACCGATATCCGCACCCACGGTCGTCCCCTGGACCCCGTACAGCGCCCCGTCGGCCGAAATACCGGTATTCATCGTGCCGTGGTTGTTCACGACAGCGACTTGCGCGTAGAGCGCGGTGCTTTTCGAGAGGTTGTAGGTGGCCCCGGCGGCCCCCATGATGGAATGATTCGCCGTGTGGTTCCGGTCACTGGTGAAATAGATTCCGCCGTTGAGATTCAGCTGCGGCGTGACATAACTGTCGAGCCCCGCACTGTAGACGTTGGAATCGTACGATTGCGCCACCTTGTAGTTGACGAACTGCGCCTTCGCCGTGACGGCGCCGAAATTGTAGATTGCGCCGATCGCGCGCCCCCAGAATGCGACCGTTGTCGGGACCGGCGTCGACACGGTACCGCCACTGTTGCCGGAATAGACTCCCGCACTGATCAGGAGATTGCCGACCGTGTATTTCAGGCTCGCCGAATACTGACGGTCGGCCTGGAAATTGCCGGCTGCTCCACCCAGTGCCAGCATCGCCTTGCCCTGCAAGCCGGCGATGGTCGGGCTGGTGGCCTTTCCCGGCAGCGGCCTGTACAACGCGTCCAAGTTTGCGCTGGAAGGTTTCACCGAGGCGCTGCACCACGAGGTCAAGCCGTTCGGTATCCGCGTGACGCTGGTCGAGCCGGGCGCGTTCCGCACCGGCTTCGCGGGCAGCGCGGCGATGAAGGCCGAACACCGGATCGCCGCCTACGCGCCGCTGGATGCCGGGATGGACGAGTACTACACCACGCAGAACGGCCAGCAGATGGGCGACCCGGTCAAGGGCATGCAGGTGGTCGTCGACATGGTGGCTGACGACACCGCGCCGGTTCGCCTGATGCTGGGCGAGGACGCCTACCAGCTGTGGGACGGCGCCGTCGCGTCGCGTAACCGCGATCTCGGCGCATGGCGCGCACGTGGCGAGGACACGGCTATTCCGGGCGCAGTGAAGAACACCGCTCAGGCTCTCTGAGAGATTTGAATCCTGCCCGGCCGATTCGCGAATGCGGGTGCCGGCAGGGTCGACTCGCCATGCCGATCGCCTCGGGGCGGCGTCCCGGCGGGTTGTGCGATCCGGCGCACGACGTCAAAGCGATCATCGACGGCTACACCGCGTTTTCATTCGCGTCGCGAAAAACCGGTGCGCTGCCTCCCGTCGTCAAGGCGCTGCCGTATGTCGCAGTCGACATATCGACGACGCACCTGATCGAGCCGGGCGTGCGCATTCAGACGCGCAATCCCCTTCGCTATCGCGCAACGCTGGCGCAAGTGCCGCAGGTCATGCAACGCGTGCGCTGCGTCGACATGCAGCGCTCTTTGCCGGATGTCCGTCACTTGCAATCCGCTACGCCTGCGTCGGTTTGACCGGCGGAATTCCTGCCGGTCATCCTGACTGAAGAGGGGCCGGTCGACCACATCGACCGGCCCCTCTTCCTTCGCACTGCGAGCGCGTTACAGCCGGATTTCCTCCAGTTCGGCGCCGTCGAATGCGGTGTCCTCGCCACTTGCACGCCAGCTGTCGATATCCTGAATACGCTTCGCGATGGTCGCATCCCAGATCGAGAACGCATCCCGGCCCAGCATCAGGCGCACGGGCGGTGCGTCGCTTGCGACGACTTCCAGCATGCGCCGCGCGGCCTTGGCGGGATCGCCCATCTGCTTGCCGGCGGAGTGCGCGAGATAGGCTTCGAACGGCTCGACCATGGGCCGGTAAGCATCGATACGCTGCACGGGCCGCATGTTGACGTCGCCCGCGAACTCGGTGCGGAACGCGCCGGGTTCGACCAGCGTGACGTGAATGCCGAGCGGCCTGGCCTCGATCGCCAGCGCTTCGGTCCAGCCCTCGATCGCGAATTTCGCTGCACAGTACGGGCCCGCGGCGTTCATCGACACCAGCCCCGCAATGCTGCTCACGGTGAGCACGTGACCGGAGCCCTGCGTGCGCATCTGCGGCAGCACCGCGCGGGTCATCTCAGCAGCGGCGAAGAAATTCAGCTCCATCTGCTCGCGCAACTGATCGAGGCTGAACTCCTCGCAGGCACCGGCCACCCCTCGACCGGCGACGTTGGCCAGCACGTCGATGCGACCGAAGCGCGCCAGCGTATCGGCCACGGCCTTGTCTCGTGCTGCGGCGTCGGTCACGTCCACGGCCAGCGGCAGCACGCGATCTTCATGCCCCTGCGCGATGGCTTGCAGTCGATCCAGACGACGGGCGGTGACGGCAATGCTGTCGCCGTTGGCGATGACGGCCTCGGCCAGTGCCTTGCCGAAGCCCGACGATGCACCCGTGACCAGCCAGACTTTTGGCTTCTTGCTCATATCGATTCCTTTGCAATCCTGATTCAATGAACGTGAACGTATGCGCTCAAGCGCCGCCGATCGGCGTCAATTGCGCGTCGTCGTAGGCCGTGGCCTCGCCCTTCTCGCGCCACGCGGAAATATCGGTATCGCGCGCGGCCGCCGTCTTTTCCCAGAGCTGATACGCGTCGGCGCCGAGCATCAATCTCAGCGGCGGCGTATCGCTGTCGACCGCTTCGATCATCAGTCGCGCGGCCTTGTCCGGGTCTCCCGGCTGCCGGCCGCTCTCGCTCTCGAGGAACTGCAGAATCGGCTCGACCGTCGGCCGGTATGCGTCAATGGTCTGGTCCGGCCGCATGATCGCCGCGCCATTGAATTCCGTACGGAAACCACCCGGCTCGACGATCGTCACCCGGATGCCCAGCGGCCCGACCTCCTGATGCAGTGTCTCGCTCCATCCTTCGAGCGCGAATTTCGCGGCGCAATAGAGTGCGCAGGCCGGAATGGGCGCGAGACCCGCGATGCTGGTCAGGTTGAGGATGTGCCCGGCGCCCCGTGCGCGCATATGGGGCAACACTTCCCGCGTCAGCTCGACCGGCGCGATGAAGTTGAGCTCCAGTTGTTCGCGAAGCTGCTCGCCCGAAAACTCTTCCGCCGCACCGCACGATCCCCTGCCCGCGATGTTCGCGAGCACGTCGACCCGCCCGAAGCGCTCCAGCGCCACGCGAACGGCCCGCTGCCGCGCGTCGGCGTTCGTCACATCCATCGTTACCGCCAGTGCACGATCGCCATGCCGGCCGACGATCGCGTCGAGTGCATCGCCCCTGCGCGCCGCCAGCACGGCGCTGTCGCCGACGGCCAGCACCGCTTCCGCCAGCGCCCGCCCGAATCCCGACGACGCGCCGGTAATGAACCACACCATGCTCATGAACCTGCTCCTTGCCGTGTCCGCCCACCATCGGGCTGAAGGAGCGTGCAACGACTGCCGCATGACAATCCGGGCCCAGGCCCGGCGCTCCAGGGACAAAAGGAGATCGGCACGCCGCCTCCTTCGATGCCCCAAGATTAGCGGTTGAGCCTTGGACACTCCATACGATAAAGTCTTTCATTCTTTGTAGATCGTCCAGGAAGCCGCGATGGATCCCCTTTCAGACGTACTCACGCTCCTGAAGCCGCGCAGCCAGTTCTACGCGTCGCTCGATGCGGCGGGAGACTGGTCCTTTTCGTTTCCGGCCAATCCGGGCATCAAGTTCACCGCCGTGGTACGCGGCAGCTGCTGGGGCATCGTCGACGACCTTGCCGAACCCGTACGGTTCAACCCGGGCGACTGCTTCCTGTTGAACAGCGGCCGTCGTTTCGTGCTCTCGTCCGATCCCGCACTGCCGCCTGCCGACAGCCAGCCGGTCATGGACGCCGCGGCCCGCGATGGCGTGGCGGTCTGGAACGGCGGCGGCGAAGTGCTGCTGATCAGCGGGCGCTTCGACGTTTCCGCGAGCCACGCCGCGCCGTTGTTCGACACGCTGCCGGCGATCGTCAATGTCCCGAGCGCGACGGGTCATGCGGAAGTGCTGCGCTGGTCGCTGGAGCAGCTTGCCGAGGAAGTCCGCCAAGAACGACCGGGTTCGGCGCTGATGGCCACGCACCTCGTCCACTGCATGCTGGTGCAGGTACTGCGGCTTCACCTGGAAACCTCGACCAACCTGTCTCCCGGCTGGTTCCTGGCGCTGTCCGACCGGCAGATCGGTGCGGCCATTCGTGCGATCCATGCCGATCCGGCCCATCCGTGGACGCTCGCGGAACTGGCGAAGATCGCCGGGATGTCGCGTTCGGGCTTCGCGCAACGGTTCAAGGAGCTGGAAGGCGGGACGGCCATCGGCTATGTGACACGCTGGCGCATGCTGACGGCCGCGAATCTCCTGCGCGACGGCGACCAGAGCGTCTCGTCGATCGCCTTCTCGCTCGGCTACGAATCCGAAAGCGCGTTCAGCACGGCGTTCAAGAGGACGATGTCCTGTTCGCCGCTGCAGTACCGGCGCCAGTCCACGCCGTCCGAAGAACGTCGGGACGTAGCCGGCGCGCAGTCGTCCCAGCCGTCCGATATGTAACTCAGCTGCCCGATGACGTGCGGCGACTCGTCATCCTCTTCTGCGCCCCGCGCCGACATCAACCACCACCGAGCGATGGCGATTCGGCAACCCGATTCCATCTCTCGGAACAAATCGACTGAGACACGCTGCGATTCGGGCCCGTCGAAGCGACAATTCCAAAAATGCGAATTTACGGGGCAACTCGATGCGGATACGCTGCACAAGCACTCGAATGCCCCGGACGTAACGCGATATCCGTGTTCGCTACCTGAGCGGCCGCCATCCAGTCGACTGCACGACTGACATCGCGCGGCTGACCCGCTCACCGGTTCACGGCGCACCCCGGAGGTTACCTGCGGCAGCTGCCTCGAGTCGCCCTGCTTTCTCGATAAGTAGTCCTGCATGAAAAGCTGATTCAAGAACAACATTTCCAGGAGACTTGAATGAATCGAATGCTCGGAAAAACCGTGATCATCACCGGCGCTGCCAGCGGCATGGGCGCCGCCAGCGCACGACGCCTCGCGCTCGAAGGTGCGAATGTCCTGGTCACGGATATCCGCGACGATGGCGCCGCGCAGGTTGCGGCGGAGATTCGGGAACAAGGCTTGACCGCGGATCACGCCCGGCTGGACGTCACCCGGGAAGACGATTGGCAGGCCGCCGTCGACAAGGCGCTGGCGCAATGGGGGCAAGTGAACGTTCTCGTGAACAACGCGGGATTGCCCGGCACGCCGGAAACCTGGGACCAGGCCACCCTCGACGGGCTGAGCCAGCTGATCGCGCTGAACCTCAACGGCCAGTTCCTGGGCATCAAGGCGGTCCTGCCTCACATGAAGAAGGCGGGCGGTGGATCGATCGTGAACATGTCGTCGATCGCCGGGATGATCTGTTTCCCCAACCTGCATCCCGGCTACGGTGCATCGAAAGGGGCGAACCGTCTCCTGTCGAAAGGTGCCGCGGTGGATCTGGCAGCGTTCGGCATTCGTGTGAATTCCGTGCATCCGGGCCTGATCCATACCCCGCAGAGCGCGTATCTGTTCGAGGATCCCGAGATCGTGAAGGCCGTCCTTTCCAAGATCCCGCTGTCCCGCCCGGGCAAGCCCGAGGAAGTCGCGAACGTCGTGCTCTTTCTTGCAAGCGACGAGTCGTCCTACGTGACGGGCGCGGAACTGGTAGTCGACGGCGGTTATACGACGCTCTGATGTCGCCGGCGGCCGACATCGGCTGGTAAGCATGCCGGCCGCCCTTTCCGCGCCGAATCGCCGGAGTCACACGCACAAGAAGGCTTCCATGAAGGCAAAGCGGCAATGGCCGCCGGCCGACACATCCATTCCGCTCGCCCCTCCGCTGCGCCCCAGCCTAACGGAAGGTAGATTAAAATCGCCCCCGCGGTACGAAGCTCCGCACCGGTCGCGATATCTATCCATCAACATAGCTTCGCCCCCCGCCACGTCGCGGTCGCACATGCACCGCGATCGCCGTTCCCCAAACCATCGATGCCCGTTCAACGCAACGCACACCCGCCTTGCTCCGAAGGAAATGACGAAATGAAGCTGCCCCCTCCCCAACCACGACAGATGTTGCACGAGCGGCGCGTCATTACCCGGGGTTTTCTACGCGACGATGGCCTGTGGGACATCGAAGGAGAGATCGTCGACGAAAAGGGCTACGACAGTGTGGATCGTGAACGCGGCACGCTGCCCGCCGGCACGCCGTACCACAACATGTGTGCAAGACTGACCGTCGACAACGAACTGAAGATTCACGAAGTGGCCACGTCGATGCCCGCGACGCCGTTCGCGTATTGCCCGGGCGCGAACGATCCCACGCAGTTGCTCGTCGGAAAATCGCTGACGCGCGGTTTCAGGCGTGCAGTTGACGACACCCTCGGCGGCGTGCGGAGTTGCACGCACCTGAGAGACCTGATCCTGTCGATGGCGACGACCGCCTA
This sequence comes from Burkholderia lata, assembly GCF_902499335.1. Classification (GTDB taxonomy): domain Bacteria; phylum Pseudomonadota; class Gammaproteobacteria; order Burkholderiales; family Burkholderiaceae; genus Burkholderia; species Burkholderia lata_B. Next base: position 91,433 of record NZ_CABVQK010000015.1, read on the forward strand.
CCAGACGATCTTCTCGTATCAGTCGCAGTTCATGCCCGACCAGGTCGACACGACGTTCGGCAACGACACGCTGCCTTTCTTCATCAACCGTTGCCGGACGTGGGCGGAATCGACGCCGGTCGTCGCCAAGTATTATCCGAAGTACTACCACAAGCCCTGACCGATACCTGCGCCGTGGCGAATCCGTTCGGCGTTCCCGCGCCGATCGGTTCGCCGTTTAGAGGCACGGCCATATGACCCGCCGTAAAAGAGCGGGATGACTAGTTCGGCTCCAGGTAATGCCCCACCGTGCCATACAGATCCATGTACCAGATCACCAGGTCGCGAAAACCACCGATCCCGAAACGCTGATAGAAGCGGCGTCGATAGCAGACGACCGTATCCGCACTGATTCCCAGGTCCAGTGCGATGCCTTCCGTCGACAGGCCGTAGAGCATGCGCGCGGCCACCTGGCCTTCGCGCTTCGGGAAATTCTCGCGGCACAGCGACAGACACCTTTCGATGATGGGCAGTGACGTCAGTGCCCTGGACATCGCCTGCTTTTCCAGTTGCAACGCGTAATGCCGCGCCACCATCGGAAAGGCCACCTCGCCGAGCAGGCGCAATCGATGCTCCTCGTCCGCCGTAAAGCGTCCGCGTACCCGTGACCGGATGCCGGCCAGATAGAGCCGCCCGGACGGACTGTCGCCAATGGCGATGACCCGCTCGCCCACGTCGACGAACTCGTAAAAATCCCGCATTTCCTGGCTCTTGGTACGTACGGTATCGAAGCGAAAGACGGCCGGACCGTGCTCGATGTCATGGTCGTAGCGGGAAAACTCGGAATCGAAGCGCCACACTTTCTGATCGATATAGCGTTCGCTCTGCTGCTCGGCTCTTCCGGTTCCGCTCGCGCAAATGGATGCAACGATCTGCGGTTCGTCGACCGTGCCGCGAAAGATATGCACCTGGTCGACACCAAGCGCCTCGACCAGCAGCCGCGTCACCTCGACTTCGAATGTCGGACGCCCGAAAGAAGCCAGCAGGCTGTTCCACTGGAAGCCGGTACTCCATCGCAAGTCCTTCGCCATCGCTGAAGAAGCGGACCTTTCTACCTTGGTACCCACGTCTGTCTCCATGATTCGTTCGAGTCATGTCTTTCCGAAAAGAATAGCATTCCAGCGCGCCGACATAGACATCACATCACTCTCCGTTTCGCTGTAATCGCGTGTTTCCCGGGACACCGGGCAGGCAAGTTGCCTCGTATCCGGCTCGACGAAACCGGTCACGCAGAGGCAATACGAACGACGACCCAGGGTATTTGCGCCCCCTCGGCAGGTAGCAGACATGCGCTGCCTCACCCGATAGCCTTCTCCCATCCGTTCCGGATTTCCAGAACCGATCGATCGCCGATCGGAAATTTTCGCTGCGTATCAGGAGAAAACAATGGCATTCACCCATCGCCGCATCGTCACGGGCCTCGACAACGAAGGCAAATCCTGCGTGGTATCCGACAACACGTTGAACCGGATTCCCGCGTGCCAGGGCGTGCCGGCCGTGATCTGGAAAACGGACGGCTATCCGGTCAGCAACGCCGGCAACGACGAGGCGGCGGCGCCGTTCGGGACCGACACCTTTTCCAGCTCGACCTTCTTCCTGCTGTTTTCTCCGTCCGCATCCGATGCGCCGTCGGCCTGGCATACGACCGACACGATCGATTATGTCGTTGTCCTGAGCGGCAAGGTGCTCCTCGAACTCGAAACGGGCAGCGTGGAACTCAAGGCAGGCGACCTGATCGTCGATCGCGGGGTCAAGCACAGCTGGCGCGAAACCGGCGGCGAGCCGGCCACGCTGCTGGCCGCGGTCGTCCGCGCCGAACCGCTCGGCACGGGCGCGAGTTTCGGCGACAACTTCGACCAGTACATCAAGGGCTGAGCGCGACGGGCGGAGAACAATCATGATCTGGGAAGGCCGACACGACCGGCTGTACATCGATGGAGCGTGGGTCAACCCGGACTCCACGCACTTCGTCGATCTCGTTTCACCGCTGACCGAGGAGAAGATGGCCAGCGTCATCTCCGCGTCGATAGTGGACGCGGATGCCGCCGTCGCCGCTGCGCGTCGTGCATTCGACCACGGCCCGTGGCCACGCATGTCGCTGCACGAGCGCATGGACGTGATGGCCCGGTTGCGCGAGCTGCTGATCGAGCATGAAAGCCTGATCGCGCACCTCGTCACCGAGGAGATGGGCTGCCCGATCTCGATCTCGCGATGGATGCAGGCGGGCGGGCCCATCAGCATGCTGGGCATGTTCCTCGAGGTGGCGCCGCACTATCCGTTTTCGCAGGTGCGCACCACGGCGACAGGCACTGGCCTCGTGTTACGCGAACCCCTCGGCGTCGTAGCGGCTGTCGTGCCATGGAACGCACCGCTGCAGATCGCGGTCATGAAGCTCGCCCCGGCGCTGCTGGCCGGGAACACCGTCATCCTCAAGCCCGCGCCCGAAACGCCGCTCGATGCCTATCTGCTGGCCGAACTCGCGCAGAAGGCCGGTTTGCCGAAGGGCGTGCTGAACCTGCTCCCTGCCGACCGCGAGGTCAGCGAGTACCTCTGCATGCATCCGGAGGTGGACAAGGTGTCGTTCACGGGTTCCAGCGCCGCCGGCCAGCGCCTCGGGGCGTTGTGCGGAAACGAGATCAAGCGCGTCACGCTGGAACTGGGCGGCAAATCGCCCGCCGTCGTGCTCGACGATGCCGATATCGGCAAGGCGGTGGAGTCACTGCGGATGGGCTCGCTACGCAATTCCGGCCAGGTGTGCAGCAACAAGACGCGGCTGCTCGTCTCGAAACACCGCAAGGACGAACTGATCGACGCGTTCGTCGAGATGGTTCGCTCGATGCCGGTCGGCGATCCGTTCGATCCGCAGACCCAGATCGGGCCGCTCGTCAGTGCCCGTCAACGCGACCGGGTCGAAGGCTATATCGCGAAAGGCAAACAGGAAGCCCGGCTCGTGCTCGGCGGCGGCCGGCCGAAGGGGCTCACGTGCGGCTGGTTCGTGGAGCCCACGATCTTCGCCGACGTCGACCAGGATGCGGTGATCGCGCAGGAAGAAATCTTCGGCCCCGTGATCTCGATCCTGTCCTTCGACACCGACGACGAAGCCGTGGCAATCGCCAACAACTCGGCCTATGGACTGCACGGTGCCGTGTTCTCCGCCGACACCGAACGGGCGGTGAATGTCGCCAGACGTATCCGGACCGGTGCAATCGATATCAACGGTGCCAGCGCGGGCTATCACTCGCCGCTCGGCGGCAGGAAGAAATCCGGGATCGGCCGCGAGGCCGGCATCGAAGGCTTCGATGGCTATGTCGAAATCAAATCGATCGGCTTACCGGTCAGTCATGCAGATCAACTGTCGAGCTGAAGCCGCCCCGGCGAGATGACGCCCTTCCCGGGCACAAGGAAAACGCGCATGGAAATTTATGACTACATCGTCGTGGGTGCCGGCTCGGCGGGCTGTCCTGTTGCCAGCCGCCTGTCGGAAGATCCGCAGAACCGGGTGTTGCTGATCGAGGCAGGCGGGCCGGCCGACAATTTCTGGATTCGCTCGCCGGCGGGCATGGGGCGGCTGTTCCTGGAAAAGCGCTACAACTGGTCGTATTTCACCGAAGCCGGCCCGCAGATTCACGACCGCAAGATCTACTGGCCGCGCGGGCGCACGATGGGCGGCACCAGCGCCGTCAACGGCATGGTCTATATCCGCGGCAATCCGCTGGATTACGAACGCTGGAAAAGCCTCGGCAACGACGGCTGGGGGTGGGAAGACGTGCTGCCCTACTTCAAGCGTTCCGAGTCCAATGCCCGGGGCGCCAGCGCATATCACGGCGCAGACGGCCCGCTGCGGGTTTCCGATCCCGTTACCCGCAGCCCCGCGATCGAGGATTTCATTCGCGCCGCCGACAGTATCGGCATTCCGCATATCGAGGATCTCAACGCGCCGCCTTACGAGGGCGTCGACTTTCAGCAGCATACGATCCGCGACGGACGCCGCGAGACATCCTTCAACGCCTTCATCGAGCCTCACCTGCAGCGCCGCAACCTGACGGTCCTCGGCAATGCGCGCGTCCTGCGCGTGGTGATGCAAGGCAGCGTGGCGACCGGCATCGAGATCCTGCAGAACGGCGAGCGGCGCATCATCGAGGCTGCGCGGGAAATCGTGATCTCGGCAGGCTCGCTCAATTCGCCTCACCTGCTGATGCTGTCGGGCATCGGCGACGGCGCGAAACTGCAGGCCAGGGGCATCGACACGCGCGTGGACCTGCCGGGCGTGGGACAAAACCTCCAGGACCACTGGTTTGCGCCGATGATCCGGAAAGTCACGCCGGGCAGCTCGTATAACCAGCGTCTTTCCGGGTTGCGCAAATATGTCGAAGGTGCGCGCTATCTGCTGACGCGCACCGGCGTCCTGGCGATCTCCGCGTCGCAAGGCGCGGCCTTCGTGCGCAGCTCCGCGGAGATCGGGCAGCCCGATCTGCAACTGGTGCTGCGGCCCCTGTCCTACACCTTCCATCCGAAGGGCGCCGTCATCGTCGACAGCTTCCCCGGTCTCAGCGCCGGCGTGGTGCTGCTCAATCCGGCTTCGCGCGGCTGGGTCGACCTCGCCTCTCCCGATCCGCTCGAAGCGCCTGTCTTCCAGCCCAACTATCTGGCGGCGCCGGACGACGCGATCCGCACGCTGCGCGGCGTGCGCCGGATGCGCGAAATCATGGCTGCCCGGCCGATGGCCGAGCGCGTCGTCGAAGAAATTTCGCCGGGCCCCGGCGCCACCACCGATGAACGCTTGCTCGAGCATCTCAAGACCATCGGCAATTGCGGCTGGCATCAGGTCGGAACCTGCAAGATGGGCATGGATGCGATGGCTGTCGTCGACGCGCGGCTCCGGGTTCATGGCGTGCAGCGCTTGCGCGTCGCCGACGGCGCAATCATGCCGACGATCAACGCCGGCAACACCAACGCGCCCTGCATCATGATCGGCGAGAAAGCGGCCGCCATGATCCGCGAAGACGCATTGCCGCGCCGCGAAACGAGCGGGATGCCCACGCGTTGACCCCATCGCCACGTCGCCCCGCGAACCCCGAAACCAGGAAAACCGCTCACTGCATGCGAGATTGCGAAATGCCTGACATGACTCTCTCCGAACAACTCATCCAGTTCTCCCGTCAGCTCGATTTCTCCGACATCCCCGCCGACGCATTGACCAACGCCAAGCTGCATGTGCTCGATACGATCGGCATCTGCCTCGCCGCATCGCAAGACGACACCGCGCAGGCGGTCAAACGAGCCATGGCGCGCATCGGCACGCACCCGGAATCGTCCATCATCGGCGGCACGGGCAAGTTTTCCGCTGCCGCTGCCGCGCTGATCAATTCCAGCGCAGCCCACGGGCCCGACTTCGACGATACGCATCAAGGTTCGGTGATCCATATCAGTTCGGTGGTCGTGCCCGCGAGCCTCGCCGTCGCGGAATCGGTCGGCGCTAGCGGAAGGGATTTCCTCACTGCAGTCGTCTCCGGTTACGAAACGACGACGAGGCTCGGCATGGCCGCGCCCGGCATCTTCCACATGAGGGGCTACCACGCCACGTCGCTGGTCGGGATCTTCGGCGCGGTCCTGATCGCCGGCAAGCTGAGCGACCTGGACGCCGGCGTGCAATGCAATGCGCTGGGCATCGCGGGGAGCCAGGCGTCGGGCATCCTCGAATGCCTGAATGCGAAGTCCTCGCTCAAGCAGATTCAGCCCGGGTGGGCGGCGTACAGCGGGATCATCGCGAGCATCCTGGCGCAGGAAGGCGTCACGGGCCCGAACACCGTGTTCGAGGGGCGATACGGCTTCTTCAATTCCTTTCTGCCGGAAGGCAACTACGATCTGGAAAAGGCCGCGGCCAATCTCGGGACCACGTGGGAAGTGAACGACATCGCGTACAAGCTGTACCCCTGCTGCCATCACACGCAGGCGTTTCTCGATTGCGTGAAGGAGATCCGCGAAGCGAATCCGTTTTCGCTGGATGACATCGACGAAATCGAATGCGTCATTTCACCGATGCAGGCGGAGCTTCTTTGCCACCCGCGGGAAGATCGCTACGAGCCGAAAACGGCGTACACGGCGAAGTTCAGCCTGCCTTATGTCGTGTCGGTGATGTTGCACCGGGGCAAGGTCGGACTCCGGGAGTTCAGCGACGAAACCATCAAGGACGACAGCATCCTGAAGCTGGCCCGAAGGCTGAAATTCACGGAGTCCGACGATACCGGCTATCCCGGTTCATTCCCCGGGTGGGTCAGGATCAAGCTGAAGGATGCCCGGACCTTCGAGCATCGGATGGCGGCCAATCGCGGCGCGCAGGCCAATCCGGCGAGCGAGGCAGAAATCGTCGGCAAGTTTGAAGACAACGCGTCGATCGCGTTGCCGCGCGAGAAGGTTCATCAGCTCAGAGCGCTGGTGATGGATATCGAGCACGTTCCCGACGTGCGGGCGCTCGCCGCGTGCACATCGATCTGAGCGTGCTCAGATATCCGGATCAGGAATCCGCGCCGACTGGATCACGACCAGCGTATCCCCCGCCTCGATCCGGCACGGCGGGTCCTCGTAGAACGAAAAGATCTTCCCGCATCGATCGAGCCCGACGACGATCGCGCCCGGCACGACGTTCGTCATGCAGCCGACCTCCTGCGGCATCGCCTCGCGCTCCAGCAGCGTCGCGCGGCCGCGGGTCGACAGCATGTCGTTCACGAACGGCACGATATAGCGGCTGTGCACGGCATCCGCGAGCAGCAGCGCGCCGATCTTCGTCGACGACACGATCACGTCGGCGCCCGCCTGCCGCAGTTGCCGCTGGTACAGGTTCTCCTGGATCCGCACGACGATCTTCGTATCGGGCGCGATGCTGCGCACCGACAACGTCAGCAGGATCGCGGTCGGATCGTCGGTCACCGAAATGATCACGGCCTTCGCTTCACGCACCTGTGCCTGCTGCAGCAGATCTTCGTGTGCAGGATCGCCGAGCAAGCCCGCCACGCCGAGCGACGTCGCGGCCTCGATCGCCTGCTGCTGCGAATCGATCACGATGAGCGTCGCCGGATCGACGCCGCTCTCCAGCAGTTCGCGCACCGCGATCGAGCCGGACAGGCCATAACCGCAGACGACGATGTGATCGGACAATTGCTTCTGCAGGCGTTTCATGCGGAATTCCTCGATGACGCGCTGGATCACGAACTGATACGCCGTGCCCAGGAAAATGAACCAGATGACGATGCGGATCGGCACGATGAAGAACGCATCGATCAGGCGCGCCCGCGCGGTGACGGGCACGATGTCGCCGTAGCCGACCGTCGCGACCGTGACCATCGTGAAGTAGACGAGATCGGCGACGGTCATCGGCGTGCTCTTGGTCGAATCGCGCAAGCCGTCGCGATCGAGATACAGCACGAGGAACGCGAGCGTGCACAGCAGCACGACCGCGCCGATACGGAACAGCAGCGTGCGCCGCGGCGACGTCGCGGGGCGCGTGAACAGCGTGCGCGCACGCGGCGCCTGCCACGGATTGCGGGCGCGACGCAGGCGTGAGCGCAACGAGCGGCGCTGGGCGGAGGGCGAAGCCAACGGGGAATCTCCTGAAGGATGCGGGCTCGATTCTACGATGGGTCGGCCGCGACCGGCCGACGTCATCGCGTCGATTCGTCCGTTACAGCATGCTGCGCGGCCGCACCATCGTTCCATCGACGAAGCGCTGCGCGCGAAACGCCGACAGGTCGAGCGACGGCGCGCCCGTGTCGATCCATTCGGCAAGCAGCCGCCCGACGATCGGCCCCATCGCGAAACCGTGGCCGCAGAACCCCGTCGCAATCGCGAGCCCGGACGGCGTACCCGGCGCATCGATCACCGGAATGCCGTCGGGCAGCACGTCGATCAGGCCGGCCCAGGCCTCGACGATCTGCACGTCCTTCAGCGCGGGGAAGATCGTCTTGAGCTTCGCGAGCGCGCGCGGCGCATGCGCGCGATTCGGCTGCGGCTGCGGATCGCGCGGCTCGATCGGCCCGGTCGCGCCGTTGATGCGGGCAAGTGCATCGCGCCACGCAGCCCCGTTCACGTGCAGCCGGAATTTGTCGCGCTGCGACCAGAATTCCGGCCAGAACAGGCTCAAGCCGCGCAGGTGGCCGAGCGTCAGGTCGACGTCGACCTGCATGTCGTCGGCAAGATTGATCGCGCCGTTCTTGCGCTGCCGGATGCCGAGGCCGTGGCCCCACACCGTCGACGCCGACACCGGCGGCACCACATTGGTGCGCATGCAGGTGCCGCGTACGGCTTGCTGCGGCAGCCGGATGCCGACGCCGTCGAGCAGCCGGAAGCTGGTCGCGCCGGCCGCGCAGATCACGCGCCGCGTGCGGATCGTGCCGCGCTCGGTCACGACGCCGGCCACCGCGCCGCCGGCCATCTCGATCGCGGTCACGCCGCAGCCTTCGAAGAAGCGCGCGCCCGCCTCGGCGGCACGCGCGGCGAACGCGGCAGCCACGCGGCGCGGCTCGGCCTGCCCGTCGGTCGCGGTGTACAGCCCGCCGAGCGTGAGTGCCTGCGGCGAAAGGCCGCTGACGCGTTCATCGATCTCCGTGCGCGTCAGCGTGCGCGTGTCGAGCCCGTACTCGCGCGCAACGGCGAGCCACGCATTGAACGACGCCCAGTCCGTTTCGTTGTCCGCAATATAAAGACAGCCGCCCTGCCGCCATTCGAGATCGAAACCGAGGGTTTCCTCTAACCCCTCCCAGATCCGCATGCCGGCCATCATCAGCGGCACCTCGGCCGCTTCGCGCCCCTGCTGCCGAACGAAGCCCCACGCACGTGTCGACTGCTGCCCGGCGATGCGCGACTTGTCGAGCACGACGGCCTTCAGGCCGCGCAGGCCCAGGTAATACGCGGCTGCGCAGCCCATGATGCCGGCGCCGGCGATCACGACGTCGGCTTCGGCCGGGAATGCTGTGTCAGCGAGGGTCAGGGCATCGTGCAGCGGATAGGTTGTCGTCATTGTTTCCTGTCAGGCGTTAATACGTCAGGATACGGGCGGCGGTGGTAACGTCGTGACACACCTTTCACACAAACGCACCTTTCACCGCGCTGAATAACGACCATTTTGCGGTAAAGTTATCTTTTCCGCGCGTGGCCGGTCGGCTCGCCCCTGGACGTCATGAAGACTGTCCGTCGAGACTGCCGCAAGGCGTCGTTCTGAACGTCACGATCCGTTCCCGTAGCATGACCACTGAAGCAATCACCACGGATTCCCTCGCGGTTGCCGAGCGCGTGCGCGAGCTGATGACCCGCAACGGCATCGGCAAGCGCCAGCAGACCACCGAGCTGTGCCGCATCCTCGACCTGAGTTTCTCGCAAGGCCACCGCAAACTGCGCGGCAGCAGCCCCTGGACGCTCGCGCAGATCAAGAAAGTCGCCGAAGCGTACGGCGAACCCGCCGCGCAGCTGTTCGGCGCGCAAACGCTCGACCCCGGCATGGTCGGCGCCTATTCGCAGGAAGCCGTGCTTTACGCAGGCGTCGCCGAGATTCCGTGCACCGCATGGATCGGCGCGCCGCTCGAAGCCGGCGCGCGCCCCGAATTCGTCGCGTATGAACAAAACGGCCGCTGGCGCGTGCTGCGCCACACCGGCGTGCTGTACCAGAACGCGTACGACGTGCACAAGATCGAGATCTATCCGCGCCGCGCGGAGAGCGACAAGCTCGTCGTCGCGGTGATCGACCCCGATCGCGTCAGCGCGACCGAGCTGTGCCGCTATCTCGAACGCCAGGGTTTCGCGACGGCCGCATTCGACGGCCTTGCGCCGTTCGTCGACGCGCTGCAGGGCCAGGCATTCGACGCGGTCCTGACCGAGTGGCTGTTCGACGACAGCACCGCTGCCACCGCGATCAAGGCCGTGCGCACGTCCGACAACCCGGGCGCGCCGATCTTCGTGCTGACGGGCGACCTGCTCACCGGCCGCGCGAGCGAAGCCGACATCAGCGAAGTGATCCGCGCGTTCGACGTGGTTTGCTACGAAAAGCCCGCGCGCATGGCGATCCTCAGCGCCGATCTCGCGAAACGGCTCGCACGCGGGTAACGCCTCCGGGCCGCATCTCCCCCGGACGGTCGACGTCCGCGCGGCACGGCGGTCGTGAACAGGTTCATAGCTCAGTACAATAGCCGCACCTGTTCACGCCCACGCCGGCATCCGCCGCACGACGCCATGGCCCGCCTCATCCCCGACGACTGGAAAAGCCTCGCCGCGATCGGCGCGGCCGAACGCGAGCGCGAAACGCTCGCTGCGCTCGAACGCACGCTGCCCGACAGCTACACCGTGTATCACGGCGTGCACTGGACCCGCGCCGACCAGGGGTTCTCGGTGTTCGGCGAAGCGGCGTTCGTCGTCGTGAGCCCGGCCGGCCGCGTGCTGCTGATCGAGCAGAAAGCCGGCTTCCTGCGCGAAACGCCGAAAGGGCTCGTGAAGGTCTATCTGCAGAAGGAACGCAATGTCCCGATCCAGCTTGCACGCACGCAGGAAACGCTGCACCGGCGCCTGACGGCTGCGCTCGGCGCGGGCGTCTACGGCGTCGAGGCGCTGCTGTACTGCCCGGACTACTCGATCCGCGACGCGTCGATCGCCGGCGTCGCGGCCGACCGCATCGTCGATGCGTCGCGCAAGGCGCAGCTCGCGCAGGTGATCCTGCAGATCCTGCCCGAAGACGACGAGCACTTTCCGAACGCACCGAAACTCCACCATTTCCTCGCGGACGAGCTTGCACTCACGCCCGACACGAGCGCGCTCGTCGGCCAGGCCGGCACGCTCGTCACGCGGCTGTCGGGCGGGCTCGCCGCGTGGGCGCGCCAGCTCGAATTCGCGCCGTTCCGGCTGCGGGTCACCGGCACGGCCGGCTCGGGCAAGACGCAGCTCGCGGTGCAGGCGATGCGCGATGCCGTCGCGGCCGGCAAGCGCGTGCTCTACGTGTGCTTCAACCGGCCGCTCGCCGACTACATCGCGCGCATCGCGCCGCCCGGCGCGAAGATCGCGAACTACCACCAGCTGTGTGACTGGGTCGCGCGCGACGGCGGCTATACGCCCGACTTCCAGGTACCCGGCGAATTCGAGCGGCTCGAAGCGCGCTTCGCGCAAACGCCGATTCCCGAGCATTGGCGCTTCGATGTGCTGGTGGTCGACGAAGGGCAGGATTTCCACGCGCCGTGGGTGGCCGCCCTGGAGCGCTTGCTGGCGCCGGATGGCGCATGGTGGTGGCTGGAAGATCCGCTGCAGAATTTGTACATGCGCGAACCGGTCGCGCTGCCGGGCTGGGTCACGCTGAAGGCGCTCACGAACTACCGCAGCCCGCGCGACCTGCTCGAATTCGTGCGCGACATCGTCGGCCGGGTCGAACCGCTTGCGGCCGAGTTGCGCTCGGGCAGCCCGTTCGACGGTTCGGATCCGTCGGTGTCGGCGTACGGGGAAGAAGGCGCGTCGGGAGACGCACTGGCCGAAGCCTGCATCGACGCGACCAAGCGGGCGATCACGCACGCGCTGTCGCTCGGCTTTCGCAAGCAGGACATCGCGGTGCTCTCGTATCGCGGCCGCGAAGGCTCGGTGCTCGCGCCGCTCGACCAGCTCGGCCCGCACCGGCTCAAGAGCTTCACCGGCAAGTACGACCTGTTCGGCAACCCGGAGTATCGCGAAGGCGACGTGCTGCTCGATTCGATCTATCGCTTCAAGGGCCAGTCGGCGCCGTGCGTGATCCTCACCGAGGTCGACTTCGACGCGCTCGACGCGCGCGCCGCGCGCAAGCTGTTCGTCGGTGCGACACGTGCGACGATGAAGCTGCTGATCGTCGCGTCGTCACGCGCGGCCGCGCAGCTTGGGGCGGGTTGACGCCGGAGAGCGGCTCGTCCGGCACGGGGACGATCTCCGGATCCCCGGCATTACGCGCCGACACAATCGGGCACATTTCGTTTCGCCCCAAACCCTGAACGGGTCGCCCTCTTCGCGATTCCGGCGACCCCTGATGGTTTATCCCCGTGCGGCACGTCGTTACGATGCCTGGCCATTCGCTGCGCACGGGATATTCGATGGCCGACGTAAAGAAGGTGCCGTACTACAAGCCGCGGAAAGGGCTGTTTGGATCAGAGCTGAGGGAATATCAGGGCTCCAGAGGGTGCATTCCCCTTGAGACTCAGAAAGGCGTTTCACTCGACAGACTGGCGCCGGGGGAAAAGCCGCCGCACCCTCTTCCCAAGACGACGCCCGAAGCACCTAGTGTTACCAGGCAGAGTTCTGCATCTGACCCATTGCCGGAAACCGACCAGGCGATGGTCAAGGAACCACCGAAGCCACCAGACGCCGAAGTCTGCGAAAACCCGCCGCCCTTCGACCTTCAAGACGTACCGATTGCGATGGACAATCTGGGCTGGAAGGTCTCAGCCAAACTTGCGCGAATCTGGTTCGCGAGCCCTGCGCATACTTACAATGACAACGCAACTTCAATTCAACCATTGAATGATAGAGCCGTCACTCTTGATTGGGCGTTGAAATTCGGAAACGTCAAAAGGAAGTACGAAAAGCTTCTTAAAAGCGACGTTTTCCGAGACGCAGCTATCGATCTGGCCAAAATTAAGATTTTCAACCGAATCAACAAACGGTTTCTGGAGGAAAGAGGAACAAACCTCAGCCTCAACACCGGCCAATCAACAAAAGATATTCTTCAATTTCATATCGATTGGCAATTTCAGTTTGCCGCAATAAGTGACTGGGATACCCTGGAAAATCTGGCGCCGACCGACCTCACGGGCGCACTGGCAAATTTCAACATCTATGCCGCCATAGGCAACGTTGAGATTTCTGGCGAAAAATATTTCAGATATGAAAAAACGACCAACATTTATTGCACCGACGCAGTCGGGAAAATTACGCACGTGTACATCTACATAAAAGACAACTACTCGTTCAACGGCGGACAATATTTGGGACACTGGAACAAGCACGGCGTAATCATTGCACCTGGCTCACTGCTTACAGGATCAAGCTCACCAAAGCGAGACTCCGATATCGACATCTGGGCAAAGAGCATCAACAGGCCCGTTGACACACGAAAAGGTCTTTTTGGAAAATTCAAGGAACCGGACGTCTATTTTCCCATTTACAACGTAGACTACAGCCGCTGGCGAGAAAAGCATCATCGCGGCGGAGATCTCATGATATATTCAAAACCGGCCTACGTGAAGCTGAAGAAGCCAATTGAACTTAAACTTGGTGAGATATGCAGATTAGAGCCGTCAGATACATTGGCTTAGCCATTATTATTTACCTTGGTATCGGCTTGTTTTTTCACCTCAATCGACCGAACTACGGGCGTTGCGATTTTTATACGAAAGAATTACATGGCGGAAGCAAAGAATTTCATGGCACCACGTATTTTGCGAAGCTGTGCGGAGCCGACATCAAGAACGGAACCGAGATAAAATTTCAAGTTTTGGATGTCAGCGGGAAATTACTTGCGCAGAGATATTTTTCGTATTACGTAAATTCGGCATCCGAGCGAGATTTGATCGATGCCATGGATTCGATCATTTACTACGACAATTCGAAGAGTGATGTGATGAGGTCGATTTCAATTCCGCCAACCAAGTGGGACTGGCTTCGCGCCAGACTGCCCCTCTTTTGAGCACACATGATGAGGCCCGACAGCATCCCGACCTTCCATGATGCGGAGCTCGTCACGATCGACCATCGTCCGGCCGATCAGGAGTTGCGGCTTCGATTCCGTCGAGTCGGCGGCGAAATCCATTCCTTTCGCTTCACCGGCGTCATTTCCCTGCGAATCATCGATTTTACGCAACAGAATGTCGTGTCACGCCTTCTGCTGTCTCCCGTCTATCCGTTTTCGCAGACAGAGGTGCGCCAGTGGCTGAAATGGATAGGCAGCAGGGAGGATTTCGACGCAGCGAATGTCGACGATTCTCGGCTCAATCAGTATCTGGCCGATTTCGACGCCGGTCGAAAGGCGTTGTTCGTACTCGAGCCGTCATGTGGCGCAGAGGTTGCGGTGCTGTGCGAGACGATCCGGCTCGACTCGGGTCCTGACGTCTGACCATCCCGCTAGCGGCGTCGGCACAATCACGACGCCACAATCGCGAATGAATTGAAGCGGGGGCGAAAACAGACGCAGTCGGCGGTCGCACTGCTCTCAACCACCCCCACCATCGATCAAGCCACCCGGAACGCCCCCACCGCGCGGCGCAGCCCGTCGGCCTGCTCTTCCAGTGACGCGGCAGCAGCCGCGGCCTGCTCGACGAGCGCCGCGTTCTGCTGCGACACCTGGTCCATCTGCGACACCGCGCGGTTCACCTGCTCGATCCCGTCGCGCTGCTCGCTCGACGCGGCCGCGATCTCGGTCATGATGCCCGTCACGCGTCCGATCGCCTGCTGGATGTCCTGCATCGTCGTGCCGGCCATGCCGACGAGCCGCGAGCCAGTCGCGACGCGCTCGACCGATTCGCCGATCAGCGTGCGGATTTCCTTCGCCGCCGACGCCGAACGTTGCGCAAGCGTGCGCACCTCGCCCGCGACCACCGCGAAGCCGCGGCCCTGCTCGCCGGCGCGCGCGGCTTCGACCGCCGCATTCAGCGCGAGGATGTTGGTCTGGAACGCGATGCCCTCGATCGTGCCGATGATGTCGGCAACCTTCTGCGAGCTCTGGTCGATCTCGGTCATCGTACCGATCACTTCACCGACGACTGTCGCGCCGCGCATCGCGATCTCGCTCGCGGTATCCGCGCAGGCCTGCGCCTCCATCGCATTGTCCGCGTTCTGCTTCACGGTCGCGGTGAGCTGCTCCATGCTCGCGGCCGTCTCCTGCAGCGCGGACGCCTGCTCCTCGGTGCGCTGCGACAAGTCGGTGTTGCCGGCCGCGATCTGGTGCGTCGCCGTCGAGATCGCCTCGGAACCCTGGCTGACCTGGCGCACGGTGTCCGCAAGGCTGCGCTGCATGCCGGTCACGCCCTTGACCAGCTCGGCCATCTCGTCGCGCGACGACCAGCGCACTTCCGAGGTCAGGTCGCCGTCCGACAGGCGGCGGAAGTGCGACAGCAGCCGGTTCACCGGCTGCGTGATCGCGTAATGCAGGCCGATCGCGCAGCCGAGGCACGCGGCCAAGCCGAATGCGATACCGGCAATCGCGCCCGCGCGCATCCAGCCGTAATAGGTCTGCGCGGTGTCGTACACATCCTTGCCGCGGGCCACCTGGTACGCATCGAGCGCATCGGTCGCCTGCGTGAGCGCGACCGACAGCGGCGGCGCAACCGACATCAGCAGCCGGTCTGCCTCGTCGCGGCGACCTTCGCGGACCGCGTCGATCATCGGCTTCAGTGCCTGCCCGATCAGCGCCTGGCGCGCGGCGTCGAGGCCGCTCGCGAGCGGGCCTTCGTCGCCGTCGTGCGGCATCGACGCGTAGCCGCGCCATGCGGTGTCGGCCTTCGCGAGATAGCTCTCGGCTTTCTTGACGAGATCGGGCACTTCCGGCGCTTCCGGATGCAGCATGGCGCGATCGAGCGTGGTACGCACGATCGTCAGGTTCAGACTGGCCGCCGACAGCGCGGTCTTCGCAGCCAGTTGCTGCGTATAGGCCTCGTCGAGCGCACGGTTCGAGCTCTGCATGCCGGCGAGGCCGATCAGCCCCGATACGACGAGCAGCACGGCGACGAGGCCGAGCGTGGAGAAGATCCGCGTACGGATCGAGAAACGGGAAAACAGGGCGTTCAGGTTCATGACGGGACGTGAGCGGTGAAAAGTGCCGCGGCAATCAGTCCGCAGCACTCTGTATTACGGTTTGCCTGCAAAAAACTTGAGTCCGGCCCCGCTTTCCCCTGATCCCGGTCAATTTTTCGGGCCGGCAATCTCCTGTTACGGTTGCAACATATCGAGGCTGGGCAGAAATTGACCAGTCAACTATTCATGGCTATAGTTCGACACAATTCCCTGCCATGGCAGATATATCAATGACAACCGACATCCTCCTCACTCCGCCGGCCGCCGAAACGGCCCGCCGCGACGCGCCGACCGGGCTGATCGTCGCCGCGCTGCTGCTCGTCATGCTGCTGTCCGCACTCGACCAGACGATCGTGTCGACCGCGCTGCCGACGATCGTCGGCGAGCTCGGCGGGCTCGACCAGTTGTCGTGGGTCGTCACCGCGTACCTGCTGTCGTCCACCGTCGTGCTGCCCCTGTACGGCAAGCTCGGCGACCTGTACGGCCGCAAGATCGTGCTGCAGGCCGCGATCGTGCTGTTCCTCGCGGGCTCCGCGCTATGCGGCGTCGCGCAAGACATGACGCAGCTGATCGTGCTGCGCGCGCTGCAGGGGCTGGGTGGCGGCGGCCTGATGGTCGTCACGATGGCGGCGATCGGCGATCTGGTGCCACCCGATCGGCGCGCACGCTACCAGGGGATGTTCGGCGGCGTGTACGGCCTCGCGACGATCATCGGCCCGTTGCTCGGCGGCTTCCTGGTCGAGCACCTGTCGTGGCGCTGGATCTTCACGATCAACCTGCCGCTCGGCTTTCTCGCGCTCGCGGTGATCGGCGTCGCATTCCGGCCGCACACCGCGCACGTGAAGCACCGGATCGACTACATGGGCGCCGCGTTCCTCGCCACGGCCCTCACCTGCGTGATCCTGTTCACGAGCGAAGGCGGCTCGCTGCTGCCGTGGACGTCGCCGCAACTGTGGATGACACTCGTGCTCGGCGTCGTCGCGATCGGCGGCTTCATTTATGAAGAGCGGCTCGCGGCCGAGCCGATCATGCCGCTCGAACTGTTCCGCCATCGCACCTTCGTGCTGGTCAGCCTGATCGGCTTCGTCGTCGGCATCGCGCTGTTCGGCTCGGTCACGTTCATCCCGCTCTACCTGCAGGTCGTGAAGGGATCGACGCCGTCGCAAGCTGGGATGCAGCTGCTGCCGATGATGGGCGGGATGCTCGTGACGTCGATCGTCAGCGGCCGGCTGATCTCGCGGCTCGGTTCGTACCGGATGTTCCCGATCCTGGGCACGCTGACCGGCGGCATCGCGATGGCGCTGCTGTCGACGCTGACACTCGATACGCCGCTGCACACGATGTATGCGTACATGGCGCTGCTCGGGATCGGGCTCGGCATGGTGATGCCCGTGCTCACGCTCGCCGTGCAGAACACGGTCGAATTCCGGCACATGGGCGTCGCGACGTCGGGCGCGACGCTGTTCCGTTCGATCGGCGGCTCACTCGGCGTCGCGGCGTTCGGCGCGCTGTTCTCGCACGGGCTGCAGTCGCGGGTGATGGATGCGCTGCCGGCCGGCACGGAGCTGCCGCCCGCGCTCGGCCCGGCCGCCGTGCACCAGTTGCCGGATGCCGTGCGCGACGCGTACCTGCATGCGTTCGCCGGTTCGCTGCACGTCGTGTATCTCGCGGCGGCGACGGTCATCGCGATCGCGTTCGTGCTCGCGTGGTTCGTCGAGGATGCGCCGCTGCGCAAACACCACTGAACCTCCCGTGGATCGCGACGCGAGCGTCGAGCCGCACCGCGATCCGCCTCCGCCCGCCGTCAAGGCACCAGCACGACCCCGCCCGTCGTCGCGCGCGACTCCAGCAATCGGTGTGCATCGCCCGCCTGTTCGAGTGGCACCCGCGCGCCGATCTCCACGTGCATCCCGCCCGCCAGCCGTTCGAGCGTCGCGCGCGCAGCCTCCCGATATCCGTCGACGTCGCGCGCGATGAAGCCGAGCACGCTCGGCCGCGCCAGCGCGATCGAGCGCGCCGGCCCCAGTTCGTCGAGATCAAACGTCTGCCGCGCGCCGATCGCGGCCACCTGCCCGATGCTCGCGACCATCCCGAACGGACGGACCGCGCCGAGCGTGCGCGTCAGCACGTCGCCGCCGATTCCGTCGATCGCGTAATCGACCCCGGCGCCGCCACCGAATGCACGAGCCGCCGCGACAAAATCCTCCTCGCGGTAATCGACGACCGCCTCGGCGCCATGCGTACGCACGAGCGCGGCTTTCGCAGCCGACCCGACCGTGCCGATCACCCGCGCGCCAAGCGCACGCGCCCATTGCGTCGCCAGCAGCCCGACGCCGCCGGCCGCCGCATGCACGAGCACCGTGTCGCCGGCGCCGACCTGCCGGACGCGGTGCAGCAGCATATATACGGTGATCCCTTTCAGCAGCCCGGCCGCCGCCGCGTCGTCGCTCAGGCCGTCGGGGATCGGCAGCACGCGCTCGGCCGGCATCGTGCGCAGGCTCGCATAGCTGCCGGTCGGCATGCCTGCATACGCGACGCGCTGACCGGGGACGAGATCCGTCACGCCTGGCCCGACCGCGTCGATCACGCCGGCCGCCTCGACGCCGAGCGCGTCCGGCAGCGCGGGCAACGCGTGCGCGCCCGTCCTGAAATAGATGTCGACGAAATTCACGCCGATCGCGGTCTGGCGAATCCGCACTTCGCCGGCGCCGGGCGGCGCGACGGCTGCATCGACGCGGCGCAGCACGCCCGCGTCGCCGTAATGGTCGATCCCGATCCGGATGGCGGTGGCAGTCTGGGTCATGGCGTTCCTCACGATTGAATTGAAGTGACACGATCATCCCATCGTGCATAATCGATCGGAATTCCCGCTAATCGCCCATCTACTGTGCAAAATTCGACCGATCCGGATCCCGTTCCCGCGTCCGCGCTGCCGATGAGCTGGGACGACATCCGCTATTTCCTCGCGGTGATGCGCGGCGGCAGCCTGTCGGCCACCGCGCGGGCGCTGCAGGTTCAGCATTCGACGGTCGCGCGGCGCATCGACGCGCTGGAGTCCTCGCTCGGCATCCGGCTGTTCGACCGGCTGCCGCGCGGCTGGCCGCCGACCGACGAAGGGCTGCATCTTGCCGAGCACGCGGCACGCCTCGAAACCGACGCGCATGCGTTCGCGCGCGCCGCCCAGGGCGCGGCGGCGCTCGACGGCGTGGTGCGCGTATCGGCGTCGCCGGTGTTCGCCAGCCATTTCCTCGCGCCGCGGCTCGCCCGCGCGCAGCGCGCATGGCCGGCGCTGCGGATCGACCTGCTGGGCGAGATGCACGCGGCGAACCTGTACGCGCGCGAAGCCGATCTCGCGGTGCGGCTGTCGCGACCGACCGAGCCGGGGCTCGCCGCGCGCCGGCTCGGCACGATGCGCTTCGCGCTGTGCGCAGCGCCGGAATGGGCGGACGCACCGCCCGACACCTGGCCGTTCGTCGGCTACGACGACGCGCTCGCGCAAACGCCGCAGCATCAGTGGCTCGCCCGCTTCGCGGCCGGGCGCCGTTTCGCGTTCGTCACCAACGACCTGGCCGCGCAGCATCGCGCGTGCGCGGCCGGCGCCGGCGTCGCGCTGCTGCCGCGGTTTCTCGTCGACGATCCGGCCGCGCACGCCGGTGCGCCGCTCGTCGAACTGACGGCCGCGCCGCGTTGCGACATCGAGCGCGAAATCTGGCTCGTGGTCCACCCGGACGTGCGCCGGTCGCCGCGCGTTCAGCGTGTCGCGGACGCGATTGCCGATGCGGTCCACGCGGCGGACGGCCGGCTGTAGTAGCCAGCGGCTTTGCCATGCGCTCCAACGGCCGGCATAGTAGCGGTTTGCGTTCTGAATTCGCCGGACCCGCCGCCATGCCCACCGCCCCCGCCTGTGTCGTTCGCGATTCAACCGACGCCGACCTCGATGCGATCCACGCGATCTATGCGCACCACGTGCACCACAGCGTCGCGTCGTTCGAGGAAACACCGCCCGACGTCGCCGAACTGCGCGCGCGCCGCGACGCGGTGCTGCGCCACGGGCTGCCGTACCTCGTCGCCGAATGCGACGGCCGCGTGGCCGGCTACGCGTACGCGACGCCGTACCGCACGCGCAGCGCGTACCGCTTCACGATCGAGGATTCGATCTACATCGACGATGCGCAGCGCGGGCGCGGGATCGGCCGCGCGCTGCTCGCCGCGCTGATCGAACGCTGCGAGGCCGGCCCCTGGCGGCAGATGATCGCGGTGATCGCCGACGGCGGCACCGGCGGCTCGACGTCGCTGCACCGCGCGTTCGGCTTCGAGCCGGCCGGCATGCTGAAGGCCGTCGGTTTCAAGCACGGCCGCTGGATCGATACGGCACTGCTGCAGCGTCCGCTCGGCGACGGCGCGAACACGCTCCCCGTCTCGCCCGAGCCTCCCGCGTCGCGCTAGAATGGCCGCATGTCAAAACAGACTCATTCCACACCCGACGAGGCGGCGCCGGACTCCCGCAACGAGTACACGGTCGACGAACTTGCACGCGTGTCCGACACGACCGTGCGCAACGTCCGCGCCTACCAGGATCGCGGTTTGCTCGCGCCGCCGGAAAAGCGCGGCCGCGTCGGCATCTACGACGACACGCACGTCGCGCGCCTCAAGCTGATCAACCACCTGCTCGCGCGCGGCTATACGCTGTCGAACATCCAGGACCTGATCAAGGCGATCGACGAAGGCCATGACCTGCGTTCGATCCTCGGCCTCGAAAACGCGATCGGCGGCCGCTGGTCGCACGAACTGCCGAAGACCTATTCCGTCGCCGCGCTCGCGCAGATGTTCGGCCCGCAAGCGACCACGCAGCTGTCGCGCGTGACCGAACTCGGCCTGCTCGAACGGCGCGGCCTGTCGTTCGTCGCGAAGAGCCCCGCGCTGCTCGAGGCAGCGGCCGCGATGACGAAGGAAGGCATCCCGCCGCGCGAGCTGCTCGACGTGATCAGCCTCGCACGGCCGCATTTCGACGCGATCGCACGACTGCTCGTCGATCTCGTCGTGAAGCGGCTCGACCGCTACGACGCGGGCACGCTGCCGCCCGCTACCGACGTGCCCGAACTGGTCGACGCGATCTGGCGCCTGCGCCCGCTCGCGGCCGTGTTCGTCGAAGGCGAGACGAACCGTGCGCTGGAAACCGCAGCGAGCGCGTATCTCGGCGGCCGCGTCGCGACGATCCTCGACAAGAAACTCAGCGACGAGGCCGCGCGGCAGTCCGGCACATCGGCATCGAAAGAAGACGGCGACGAAGCATAGGCCCGCCGCCGTCATATTGATATCGGCAATGCTTCGTTTGCGGGCGTGATCGCCCATGCGACGATTCTTCCAACCGAGCGTCACCACCGCTCGCCCGAAGACGTTTTGCATGGAGTCCGTTCGATGATTCGTTTCACCCGCTGGATCGCCCGCACCGCGGCCGTCACGCTCGTCGCGCTGTCCGCCGCGTCGGCCTTCGCGCAAGGCGGCGCCGGCCAGGTCGTGCGCATCGGCTACCAGAAAGCCGGCCTGCTGTCGGTCATCAAGGCACAAGGTTCGCTCGAAGCGCGGCTCAAGCCGCTCGGCTATGGCGTCCAGTGGTTCGAATTCCCGGCCGGCCCGCAACTGCTCGAAGCGCTGAACGCGAACAGCATCGACTTCGGCTATACGGGCGCGCCGCCGCCCGTGTTCGCGCAGGCGGCCGGCGTGCACTTCGTCTATGTCGGCGCGGAACCGCCGGCGCCGCACAACGAAGCCGTGGTCGTGAAGGCCGATTCGCCGATCCGCTCGGTCGCCGGCCTGCGCGGCAAGAAGATCGCGCTGCAGAAGGGCTCGAGCGCGAACTACCTGCTACTCGAAGCGCTGAAGAAGGCCGGCGTGCGCTACGACGAAATCCGCCCCGTGTACCTTGCACCGGCCGATGCACGCGCTGCGTTCGAGAGCGGCAACGTCGATGCGTGGGTCGTCTGGGATCCGTACTATGCGGCCGCGCAAAATGCGTTGAAGGTGCGCACGCTGTCCGACTACACGGGCCTCTCGGCGACCAACAATTTCTACGAAGCGACGCGGGACTTCGCGCAGCAGCATCCCGACGTGGTCGGCGCGATCCTGAAGCAGGCGCGCGAGACGGGCCAGTGGGTCAACGCGCATCCGGCCGACACGGCCGCGCTGATCGCACCGAAGGTCGGCCTGCCGCAATCGCTCGTCGAGACGTGGATCAAGCGCGTCCCGTTTGGCGCAGTGCCGCTCGACGAAAAGATCGTCGCGGCCCAGCAAGGTGTCGCCGATGCGTTTTATGCGGCGAAGCTGATTCCGCAGAAGCTGAGCGTGGCCGACAACGCATGGGTCGATAAAAGCGTGCAGAGTGCGCTCGCGGCGAAGTAGCGAGAACGCAGCGCGCAACTTGTCAAAGCGGCCGACGGGCGCACAACTCGCCGGCCATTTTTGTTCCTGTCGAATGTTCGGGAAACGCGGGCCGAACTATCGGCGTTCGGCCTGAGCGCGGGTCACGCTTTCACGTTTATCGTGGCGACCTTGTGCGTCGTCCCGGGTAGCGCGCGCGGCCAGGCAGGGCCACATCGCCTCATCCGCAAAGCGGGCCGCCTGGTGAAACTGTTACAAGATTGCGATTGACGCCACCACTGCCCACCGGTTAGTGTGTCGGTCGAAGTTCAAGAAGTCCGATTGCTGTTCATCAATTGATCGCTCCTCGGCGGTATTCGTTGTCCTCTCCCTCCTTGACGCTTCACGCGCTCTTTTATAGAGCAAATCATCATATTTTTCTTTTTCTCAAGGATTCTTCATGGATACCGGTATCGTCAAGTGGTTCAACGACAGCAAAGGCTTTGGCTTCATCACGCCCGACAACGGCGGCGACGACCTGTTCGCACACTTCTCCGAAATTCGCGCCGACGGCTTCAAGACGCTGGCTGAAAATCAGAAAGTGAGCTTCGAAACGAAGCAAGGCCCGAAGGGTCTGCAAGCGGCTAACATCAAGCCGCTGTAAAGTTTGAAGGACCCGGCCTCCCGTAACGGACGCCGGGTTGCAGCGACATCCTCGCGGAGACTGGTCTCCCAAAGTTGGCGCGATTGCTCTTAGCTGCATCTGTTCATGCAGCAGCTCGCCAAGCGCCACACGCCTCGTTGCACTTCATTCGCCCTCCGGCCGCGAAACCCTTTTCGCTTTACGACTGCTTCAGATTCAGCCCGCAATGGCTTTGAATCGGCGCACCCGTGCACATTCGGCACGGCACGCGCGCAGTCGAACATTATTAAAATTAAAATGCAGAACAAACAAATTCAACAATACAACGGCTATGCCGTTCACCCCTCGGCGCATCGTTTGCCCGACGGTAGTTTTTCATCCAACCTGCTGCTTGAACGCGCCGGCAGCGCACGCACCGAAGGCCGCTACCAGTTCTATTCGCTCGATTACTTCACGAGTGAGGAGCAGGCGTTGCAGCATTCGGCCCGCTGGGCACGCAACTGGGTCGACACGCGCGGCTAAAGGCAGCGCCTGCCCATCGATCCGCGACGCGCACAACGCACCGGCGGTCGGTGCCCGCCACCTTCTCCGCCGGCCGCGTTGGCCGCGATATCGCGAGTCTCGAACCGCCCTGCCCGCGTATCCCGAACGCGTTCCACCTGACCAGGCCGGGACGCGCATCGGGAAACACGCCGCCGATCGCTTCGGCCGAGTGTTCCAGCACGTTCGTGCGCCGTCCGATGATGACGGCCTGCGCATTGCGCCGAGCGAAATACGTCGCGGTGGCCGGGTCGACTCCCGTCCCGCCGCCACTCACCGGCACCCGCCGATTCATCGCACCGCCTCAAAGATCGTCGTTCGACGACAACCACTCCGGCTCATACGCACCCAGCGCACGTGCCGGATAAAACCATCGGAGCGGTGCATCGTCGATCTGCACTGGCGGGAGGAGCCGGGATGCCGGCCCCCACGACGTCGGTTCGACGTGTTCCGCACGATCATGTTGACCGTCGGCGACCAGTTCGACCACCTCGCTCATCGGCTCCGACCGCAGTTGCAAATCGGCCGCCGTGCGCGCCAGCGATGCGCGAACCTCGGTACCGACGCCCTGTTTCATTCGTGTCGTCAGCCCACGGATGGCGGCCATCGCCATCAGGTAGCCCGTCGTATGGTCGATGGCCTGAACGGGCAGGTTCACCGGTTCATCGCCGCCCATCACGCGCATGCCCGCCTCGGCGATGCCCGTGCTCGTTTGAATGAGGCTGTCGAAGCCGCGCCGGAAACGCCATTCACCCGTCCAGCCATAAGCGTCGAGCGACACGTCGATGAGCGCGGGATTCAGTTCGCGCCGATGCGCGGCATCGAGCCCGAGGCGCGCCAGCGCATCGGCCCGATAACCGTGCACGACGATATCCGCACTGCGCAGCAACTGCTTGAGCGTATCGAGATCCGCGGCATCCTTCAGGTTCAGCCGCGCACATCGCTTGCCGAGGACGACTTCGGGCACCGTACCCGGTTCTTCCCATCCGTACGGATCGATGCGCAGCACGTCGGCGCCCAGGCCAGCGAGAAATCGCGTCGCCACGGGGCCGGCGAGAATGCGCGTCAGGTCGAGCACGCGAATGCCGCGCAACGGCCGGTCTTTCGAAGGCCGCCAGTCATGCGCGACGGCATCGGTCGCGGCATGAACATGCAGCAACGGTTCGGTTGCGACCGACTTGCCCTGCGGATGCTCGGCCCACTCCTGCGCCGAGTACATCGCCGCGGCACAACCGCCGCGCTCGACGATCGCGCCTTCGAGCGCACCGGCATCCCAGCGATTCACCGCTTGCGCGACCGACTGTGCATCGTCGGCACAGTCGAGCACCGACAAGGCGGCCAGCCGATGATGCGGTGCGTTGGTGTGCAACCGGATCCAGCGATCGCGCGCCCGATAATTGCCGGCCACCGGATCCCATTGAGGCGGCATCTTCCAGCCCTGCGGGCGCAGCGACGTGCCGAACCACAGCGACGCCATGCGCCGGTCGACCCGAACCGCCGGCAACGCCCCGGTCGATGCATGCAGCAACTCGGCAACGGACACCCCTGCCGCGCCGATCGCCGCCGTGGCCATGTCGGTTACGCGAAATGCCGAAACCAGTTCACCCGATCCGCTGAAGCTGCACGACTCGAGGAATGCCTGGGACCCACCCGCCGCCAGCCAGAACGCCCGCAGATGACGCGACACCCGATCCTCATCGGCCGCGGCCCATTCCCTCGATATTTGATCGACTCGCATGTTCGCCTCGCATGAATTAGGTGACGCAAAGATCGTCTCGCTCGCATTTGCTGTCAACGTTGATTATCCTGATCAACCTGTCGAACGATTCCCCCTGCGCACGATGTCGAACTACCTGAATTCGACCGAAGCCGCGGCAAGGCTCGGTGTCTCGCGGCAAACCCTCTATGCGTACGTCAGCCGCGGCCTGCTTCGCGCTGAGCCGGGCGGCAGTCACCGTGAAAGCCGCTACCTCGCGGCCGATGTCGACCGGCTCGCGGATCAACGCGCACGCGGCCGCAAGCCGAAGGAAGTGGCGAAAGCCGCGCTGAACTGGGGCTCGCCCGTGCTCGAATCGAGCATCACGTTGATCGACGCTGGCCGGCTCTTCTATCGCGGTATGGATGCACTCGATCTCGCTGCCCGCGCGAGTCTCGAGGAAGTCGCGGCGCTGCTATGGCGATGCGACGAGCAGACCGCGTTCGGCCGTCGCGCCCCCGCGACGCCTGCGGTACTGCGAACGCTCTTCAGGCACTACGGCGAGCAACGCGCCGAGCAGGCGCTGCTACCGCTCTTCACCGTCGCAAGCGAGGACGCACCAACGGCGATCTGGCATCAGTCGACCGATCGTCAGGCGCAGGGCTGCGGCGATCTCGTGCGGATTCTCGCGGCATGCCTGCTGCGAACCCGGATCGATACGGCACCCATCCATGTGCAATGCGCGCGGGCATGGGGCGTCGGGCCTGCGGGCGCCGAACTGATCAGGATGGCGCTCGTGCTGTGCGCGGATCACGAACTGAACGCGTCGAGCTTCACGGGGCGATGCATTGCGTCGACGAACGCGAGCTTGCGGGCCGTCGTGGTCGGCGGCCTCGCCGGCCTGTCGGGCGAGCGGCACGGTGCCACCACCGCGCGCGGCGAAGCACTGTGGGACGAACTGGGTAATAAGGACATCGAGCAAAAAATGGGCGAGCGTCTCGCCCGGGGAGACGGCTTGCCGGGCTTCGGACATGCGCTCTATCCCGACGGCGATGTGCGCGCGACGTATCTGTTGTCGCGGATCCTGCCGCGTCATCCTCAATGGAAAAGGATGATCGATGCCGGGAGCGCGCTCGTCGGCCAGAAACCCTCGCTGGATCTCGCGCTGGTGGCACTGCGCAGACATTTGCGGCTTCCCGTCGGCACCGCATTCGGCCTGTTCGCGCTTGGCCGCTCGATCGGCTGGATCGCGCACGGGCTGGAGCAGCGCGAGCAGTCCGATCTCATCAGGCCGCGTGCGGTTTATACGGGGACGTGGCCAGGTGAAAAAGGCGCCGGGCCGGGTCATTCTCGATCCCGCGGACGGTCGGGAAAGCAGCAAACAACGCAACCTGCCGCTCCGAAAGACGACATGCTTGCCGCTTTTTTCAGGAGTCGCTAGCTTTTCGGTCGATGCGATGACGTCGGCGCACATCATCGGTGACACGCCAACGCCTCGTTGGCGTACGGAATCAGCCACGCTATGACTTTCCGCTGAAGTCGCTAACGGAAACGGGTCGGCAAGGTCCCTTCCTGGAAATCCGCGAAGACTGCTTTCGCCGGCCCCATGGCATGCGAACAGCTCACGGCGCATCGACCCGGCGACGCGCGCACCACTCCAGCGGTACGCGCATCCTCGGCATGCTGACTTACTTCAGCGTCCCCGCCACCTTCTTCTGCCGCCACAGACACAGCAAGTCACACGCGACGTGCGCGGCCGCGATCGCGGTGATGTCCGCGTGATCGTATGCAGGCGCAACCTCGACCACATCCGCGCCGACCAGGTTCACCGCGCCGAGCGCGCGCACGATCGCGAGCGCCTGCGCGGACGACAGCCCGCCCGCGACCGGCGTCCCCGTACCGGGCGCGAACGCCGGGTCGAGGCAATCGATGTCGAACGTCAGGTACGCGGGCCGCGTGCCGACGATGTCGACGATCCGCTCGACCGCCGCGCGCGAACCGTGGTCATGCACCCACGCGGCATCGAGCCGCTCGATCCCGAGAAAATCGTCGTTCCACGTGCGAATCCCGACCTGCACCGACGTCGCCGGATCGATCAGCCCTTCTTTCACGGCCTTGTAGAACATCGTCCCGTGATTGAGGCTGTCCGGATCGTCGTCGGCCCACGTATCGCAGTGCGCGTCGAAATGGATCAGCGACAGCGGCTTGCCGTAGCGCTCCGCATGCGCGACCAGCAGCGGATACGTGATGTAGTGATCGCCGCCGAGCGTCAGCATCTTCGCGCCGGAACCGAGGATCGTGCGCGCATGCTCGATGATCGCGGGCTTGATCGACAGCGGGTTGTGCGCGTCGAACCAGCAGTCGCCGTAGTCAATGGCCGCGAGATCGTCGAACGGGTTGAAACCCCACGGATACGGATGAAGCTCCGCGAGTTGCACGCTCGCCGCACGGATCGCGGCCGGGCCGAGCCGCGCACCGGAGCGGTAGGTCGTCGCGAGGTCGAGCGGCACGCCGGAGATCGCGACGTCGACGCCGTCGAGCTCGCGTGAATAGTTGCGGCGCATGAACGACAACACGCCCGCATAGGTGTTTTCGATCGACGAGCCGTACGGCGTCGTGCGACGGATCGCACCGTCGCCGTGGAGAAGTTCGGTCATGGTCGGACCTGTTTTCGTGGGGGGCCGGCCGACCCCGCTTCGCATGAGCGCACGGGCCGGGCACGGCATGGATTCATCGGGCACGCACCGGCTTGCGCATCCAGTCGCGCGGCCGGGCGAGACAACGACAGCAACAACCACAACGGGAACGGCAACACCGCGGCGATCATAGCAAGCCGAATTGAAGTCGTTGCCCCGGTTCAGCCGGGGCAACGCGCGGAGAAATCCGGCGGCCGCGCCCCGGCATCGAAACCCGGCAATGCGGGATCGCGGCCCCGGCGGGCACTCCTGTGCACGGCGATCCCGGTCGCTTCCTAGAAGGATTCGCCGGTTTTCGCTCGCCCTTTCTTCCGGATAATGGCCGACAGCCGCGCCCTCGACGGCGCGCCGTCCACCGCAGACAACAACAAACCGGAGACACCCGCCTTGATCGCCACGCTTCCCGCCACCTACCGCCGGCTCTGGCCGCTCGCCGTCGTCGCCGCGCTGCTGTACGGGCTGTCGCTCGCCGCCGCGCCCTATCCCGGCCAGGCCGCCGCGAAAGCCGCGATGGGGATCCTGCTGCTCGCGGCGGGCAGCACCTGCGGTGCGCCGCGCGAACGCGCGTGGCTTTGCGCGGCGCTCGTGACGGCCGTGCTCGGCGACGTGCTGCTCGCGCTGCCCGACTGGCCGCTGTCGTTCGTGCTCGGCCTCGGCGCGTTCCTGCTCACGCACCTGTGCTATTGCGCGATCTTCATGCGCTGGCGCGCGCGGCCGCACGGCTGGCGCATCCTCGCGCTGGTCGGGCTGTGGATCGCCGCGCCGGCGTTCTACGCGGCCTTCCTTCCGCACCTCGGCGAGTTGCTGGCACCGGTCGCCGTCTACATGCTCGTGCTGTGCGCGATGGCGAGCTTCGCGCTCGCCGCACGCACGCGCGGCCCGCTGGTGGCCGTCGGCAGCCTGATCTTCGTCGGCTCCGATACGCTGATCGGCGTCGGCCGCTTTCTCGGCGGCTTTCCGGGCATCGATTACCTGATCTGGGGCCTCTACGCGCTCGCGCAGGTCACGATCGTGGCCGGGGTTTTCCATGAGACGTCCGCTCGATCGATCCGTCCCTGATACCGTTTCAAACAGACCGCCGCGTGCCGGCGGTCTCGCCTGCTTCCTCTCTCGCCCTGTCGACGGCCCTTCCCGCGCATCCCGCGATGCGGAAACCGGCCCGTTCCAAACCCCGCTCAGCCTTTTCCCGCCTGGCTTCCGGCCCTTAGAGCGCCGCTTCTAGCCTCTTGCGGTTTCCGGGCTCACCCACTATCGTTACATCAAACAATGTAACATTCGAAAATGAGCCAAATCGGAGACACCCGGATGAATGCTCGCACGTTGCCTTTCGGTCCGCCCGGCCACGACGGCCTGGACGAAACCATCGACATCGCCATCATCGGCACCGGCTTCGCCGGCCTCGGGATGGCGATCCGCCTGCGTCAAACAGGCGTAACCGAATTCGTCGTCCTCGAGAAGGCCGCGTCGGTCGGCGGCACGTGGCGCGACAATCATTACCCCGGGTGTGCATGCGACGTGCAATCGCACGTCTATTCGTTCTCGTTCGCGCCGAACCCGCGCTGGACGCGCATGTTCGCGCCGCAGCCGGAAATCCGCGCGTATCTGGAAGACTGCGTGCAGCGCTTCGGGATCGGCGCGCACCTGCGCCTGAACCACGAACTGCAGCGCGCCGAGTACGACGAGGCCGCGCAACGCTGGCACCTCACGTTCGCGAACGGCAAGCGGCTGTCCGCGCGCGTGCTGGTATCGGGGATGGGTGGCCTGTCGCGCGCCGCGCTGCCGTCGATTCCCGGCGTCGAGAACTTCAAGGGCCGCGCGTTCCACTCCCAGAATTGGGATCACGACTATGCGCTCGAAGGCAAGCGCGTCGCGGTGATCGGCACCGGCGCGAGCGCGATCCAGTTCGTGCCGCAGATCGCGCCGCGCGTGAAGGAACTCGCGCTGTTCCAGCGCACGCCGCCGTGGATCATGCCGAAGCCCGACCGCAACCTGACCGGGCTCGAGAAGTGGCTGTTCCGCACGCTGCCGTTCACGCAGAAGGCCGTGCGCAGCAGCATCTACTGGATGCTCGAATCGCGCGTGCTCGGCTTCGCGATCCATCCGTCGCTGATGAAGAACGTGCAGAAGCTCGCGCTGCGCCACATCCGCAAACAGATTCCCGATCCGGAGCTGCGCAAGACCGTCACGCCGAACTACACGCTCGGCTGCAAGCGCGTGCTGATCTCGAACGACTACTACCCGGCGCTGTCGCGCAAGAACGTCGACGTGATCACGACCGGTATCGACCATATCGAAGCCGACGCGGTCGTGACAACCGACGGCCGCCGCCATGAAGTCGACTGCCTGATCTACGGCACCGGGTTCCAGGTGGCCGATCCGTTCCCGCGCGGCGCGATCGTCGGCCGCGGCGGGCTCGACATCGTCGACGCGTGGCGCGACGGCGCGCACGCTTATCTCGGCTCGACGCTGCCCGGCTACCCGAACTTCTTCATGATCGTCGGCCCGAACACCGGCCTCGGCCACAACTCGATGGTGTTCATGATCGAGTCGCAGATCGAATACATCCTCGGCGCACTGCAGGCGATGCGCCGCGAACGTGCGGATGCGATCGAGGTGCGCCCGCTCGTCGAGGCGCAGTTCAACAGCGACCTGCAAGGCCGGCTCAAGAAGGCGATCTGGTCGACGGGCGGCTGCAAGAGCTGGTACCTCGACCCGCGCACCGGCAAGAACACGACGCTGTGGCCGGGCTTCACGTGGCGTTTCCGCCAGGCGACCGCGCACTTCTCGATCGCCGACTACCACGCGTATCGCACGCCGCAACACGACACGACCGCGCGGCCCGCCACCGCGCCCGCCGCTTCCGCTTCGACTTCCACGTCCGCCGAAGCGGCCTGAGCCAGACAAGGAGCAACCGACATGAGAGATTTCACCAACAAGGTCGCCGCGATCACGGGTGCCGGCTCGGGCATGGGCCGCTCGCTCGCGATCCAGCTCGCGCAGGCCGGCTGCCAGGTATCGCTCGCCGACAAGAACGCCGTCGGCCTCGCCGAAACCGAGCGGATCGTCCGCACGATCGCGCCGAACGTGCGCGTGTCGACGCGCGTGCTCGACGTCGGCGACCGCGAAGCGATGTTCGCGTGGGCCGACGACACCGCGAAGGAACACGGCAAGGTCAACCTGATCTTCAACAACGCGGGCGTCGCGCTGTCGAGCACGATCGAGGGGATGGAATACAGCGATCTCGAGTGGATCGTGAACATCAACTTCTGGGGCGTCGTGCACGGCACGAAGGCGTTCCTGCCGCACCTGAAGGCATCGGGCGACGGCCACGTGATCAACACGTCGAGCCTGTTCGGGATCTTCGCGCAACCGGGCATGAGCGGCTACAACGCGACCAAGTTCGCGGTGCGCGGCTTCACCGAATCGCTGCGCCAGGAACTCGACATGATGAAGTGCGGCGTGTCGGCAACCTGCGTGCATCCGGGCGGCATCCGCACGAACATCGCGCAGGCCAGCCGCGTCTCGAAGAACATGGTCGGCTTCATGGTCGCGAGCGAGCAACAAGGCCGGGACACGTTCGAGAAGTTCTTCATCACGACCGCCGACGACGCCGCGCGCACGATACTCGCCGGTGTACGCCGGAACAAGCGCCGGGTGCTGATCGGCCGCGATGCGAAGGCCGGGGACTGGATGGCGCGCGTCCTGCCGTGTACGTACCAGGCGCTCGTCGTGCTCGCGACGCGCCGCGAGGCCGCGAGGGCCCGCCGCGACGCCGCGCGCGGCACGCCGGCGGCCGCCCCGCTGCACGCCACCTACAACAATGCAGGCAATCAGGGAGGAGAACAATCATGACGACCCCGAACATGATGCCCGTGCGGCGCGACATCCGTTTCGCGCTGCCCCCCGAACGCGCACGTGACTGGCACGTGCAGGGCGTGCCGGTCACGCACTTCATGAACGCGCTGTCGCTGCTGTTCCCGGCCGGCGAACGCTTCTTCATGGATTCGGTGCGCAACTATCGCGACCAGATCGAGGATCCCGAACTGAAGAAGCAGGTGCTCGGCTTCATCGGCCAGGAAGCGATGCATACGCGCGAGCACATCGAATACAACGACCTGCTGCAGTCGTCCGGTCTGCCCGCGCACAAGCTCGACAAGCGCCTGTGGACGATCCTCGGCTGGTTCAAGAAGGTGCTGCCGCATTCGATGCAGCTCGCGATCACGATCGCGCTCGAGCACTACACGGCGATCCTCGCGAACCAGCTGCTGTCGGGCCACGAGCACCGGATCGACGGCTCGGTCGAAGGCTACCAGCAGATGTGGATGTGGCACGCGATGGAGGAAACCGAGCACAAGGCGGTGTCGTACGACGTATGGACCACCGTGATGAAACCGGGCCTCGGCAGCTACCTGCTGCGCACGGGCACGATGCTGACGACGACCGTGTTCTTCTGGACCATCGTGTTCGACTTCCACGTGCGCCTGATGCGCGCGCACCGTCGCGAACACGGCAAGTTCGGCGGCATGTGGCGCCTCGTGAAGTACCTGTACAGCCCGAAGCACGGCGTGTTTCCAAGCATCGCGCGCGAATGGCTCGACTACTTCCGCCCGGGCTTCCACCCGTGGGACCACGACAATCACCAGTACCTGCAGGGGCTCGATACGTTGCTCGAGAACATCGACGCGACCAATGCGCGCTACGCCGCGCAAGCCGCCCCGCGCCGCGTGCCGCTGCACCCGGTTCCGCAGGCATGACGCCATGGCGCGCGCCCACGAGATGCTGACCGTCCAGTCCGGCGACGTGAAACTCGCCGTCTACGTAAGCGGGTCGCGTCGCGCCCCGCCGCTGATCCTCGTGCACGGCTACCCCGATTCGGCGGCCGTGTGGGCGCCGATCCGCGCGCGGCTCGCGAAGCGCTACCGCGTGATCGCATACGACGTACGCGGCGCCGGTGCATCCGATGCACCGCGCCGCCGCGCCGACTACACGCTCGAGCGGCTCGCCGGCGACCTGAAGGCGGTGGCCGACGCGACCTGCGGCGGCCGGCCGTTCCACCTCGTCGGCCACGACTGGGGCTCGATCCAGTGCTGGGAGGCTGTGACCGACCCCGCGTTTCGCGGCCGGATCGCGTCGTACACGTCGATCTCGGGCCCGTGCCTCGATCACGTGTTCCGCGCGAAGATGCGGCTCAAGCAGAGCCTGAAGTCGTGGTACATCGCGTTCTTCCACCTGCCGCTCGTGCCGTCGCTGGTATGGCGGCTCGGCGGTGCGGCACTGTGGCCGCGCTGGCTGCAGCTCACCGAACGCGTGCGTGCCGAGCGCGACCCCGTGCAACTGAAGAACGCGCTGAACGGGCTGCAGCTGTACCGCGCGAACTTCCTCGCTCGGGCACGCAAGCCGCGCGAACGGTACGCGCAGGCGCCCGTGCAGATCCTGGTGCCGGTGCGCGACCGCTATGTGACGCCCGAGATGTCGGTCGACCTCGACCGCTGGCTCGGCGACCACGTGCGTGAGGAAATCGACGGCACGCACTGGATCGTGCTGCGCCATCCCGACATGATCGCGTCGCGGATCGACCGCTTCGCGTCCGCGCAGGAGCGGCCGGCGCTCGCCCCGGCCGTGGCCCGGGTTCAGCGCATCGCCGGCGCCGGCAGGCGTCTGAACAGCGTCTCGTAATCGACGACGAGCCCGTCGTCGTCGATCTCCATCTCGGCCGTGAAGTCGCGGAAGATCCCTTCGTAGCGGTAGCGCCGGCCCGGCTCGAGGCACGCGTAGGCCTGCTTGACCGGCGTGACCTTAAGGTCGGGCGTAGAGATATACGCGACGTCGATCGGCCGCCGCTCGCCACGCGCGAGCCCGAGGCGGCCGATCGGCAGCGAATTCGTGAACGGCGTCGCCGCGATGTCAATGTCGATGCAGCCGTCGAGCGCCGGCAGTGCGCGGCCCGAGCCGTCGTGCCAGTGGCCGGCGCCGTCGCTGCGCAATTCGAGCGTGCCGCCGCCCATCACCTTGAGCACCGCGCAGGTCACGCGCCAGTGCGCGTCGCACTCGACGCGATACGCGAGCCCGTACGCACGCCCGTACCGCTGGCCGACCACCGCGCTTTCGACGACGATCCCGCCGCCGCTCCGGTCGAATGTCAGATGTTCGACCCCGTCGCCTTCGAGCGACGCCCAACGCACTTCGCGCATCGTTCCGCCTCCCGGTTTTCCCGATGCGGGACATCGTGGCACAGATCGCTCGACGAAAGTGCCGGCCACCGCCGGTATCCGAGTCCCAAACGGGCAGCCCCGCCGAATGGCCTAACGGCGCGGCGTTCGGGCACGAATCGACATCCGGATTCACCGTTTCGGGGCATCGACCACAAATCCTGACTATCCAGAATTCCCTATTCCGGTGCACGGGATTGTGGCCTATGCTCGCGGCTCGTCCTGTTCCGCCGCCATCATGCCTACCGCCCGCCCCGTCCCGCCGTCGATCGACCTGCGTATCCTGCTGCGCGGCATCGGGCAGATCGTGCTGCAGGCGAATGCGCTCACCGGTGCGCTGCTGCTCGCCGCGCTGGCGCTGACCGACCTGCGGCTCGCGAGCGCCGCGCTGGTCGGCTCGGCCGCCGCCAGCATGACGGCCGTGCTGACGGGCGCCGCGCGCCGCGACGTCGAACAAGGGCTGCACGGCTTCAACGGCGCGCTCGCCGCGCTGATCGCCGTGCTGTTCGCGCCCCATCAACTCACCGCCGTCGCGCTGGTGCCGCTGGCCTCGATCGGCGCGGCGCTCGTGCAGCGCGCGATGCGCGTGCCGCTCGCCCGCTGGCGCCAGTGCCCGTATTCGAGCCCGTGCCTCATCGTCACCGCGCTGTGGTTTCCGTTTGTCGCACTGCAACATGCAGGCGGCGCGGCGGCCGACCCGGCGCTGACGTTTTCATCCTCGGCCGATGCGCTGCTCTCCGGCGTCGCCCAGACCACCTTCGCGCAAGGCGCATGGGCCGGCGCGCTGATCGTCGCCGGCCTCGCCTTCGCATCGCGCCGCGCGGCCGCGTTCGCGCTCGGCGGCGCGATCGTGTCGACCGTGCTGCTGGTCGCGCTCGGCGCGAGCGGCGCGTCGTTCGCCGACGGCCTGCTCGGCTTTAACGGCGCGCTCGCCGCACTCGCGCTGATGCCGCGTGGCCCGCGCGCGGCGCTCGCGGCCGCCGCACTGGCCGCGCTGATCCAGTGGCTCGCGACGCGCGCCGGCATTCCCGCGTTCACGGCCCCGTTCGCGCTCGCGTCGTGGGTCACGGTGATCGTCGCGCGCCGCTTCACCTTCGGAGAACCCGATGTCGTCATTCGCACACCGTCCTGATGCCGTGAAACCCGGCGGCCCGATCACGGACGCCGAACGCCAGATGCGCGTCGACCTCGCCGCCGCGTACCGGCTCGTCGCGCTGAACGGCTGGGACGACCTGATCTACACGCATCTTTCCGCGACCGTGCCCGGCGAGCCCGGCCACTTCCTGATCAACCCGTTCGGCCTCACGTTCGATGAAGTTCGCGCGTCGAATCTCGTGAAGATCGACCTGGCCGGCAACCGCATCGGCGACAGCGAGCATGCGGTCAACGTGACGGGCTTCGCGCTGCACGCGGCCGTGCACGCCGCGCGCGCCGACGCCGTGTGCGTGATGCATCTGCACAATACGGCCGGCATTGCCGTATCGATCCAGCGCGACGGGCTGCTGCCCGCGTCGCAGCACGCGCTGCGGTTTCATGGCGACCTCGGGTACCACGACTACGAGGCGCTCGCGTTCTCGCCGGCCGAAGGCGCGCGACTGACCGCGAGCCTCGGCATGAAATCCGCGATGCTGCTGCGCAACCACGGCACGCTGACGGTCGGCCGCACCGTCGCCGAAGCCTATGTGCTGATGGATACGCTGATCAAGGCGTGCGACATCCAGGTGCGCGCGCAGGCCGGCGGCGGGCCGCTCGTGCTGCCCGACCCGGCCGTCGCCGACCGAACTGCCGAACAGCTGCGCGACGGCGGCGCGATCGAGGGCGAACTGGAATGGCCGGCGCTGCTGCGCCGGCTCGACCGGATCGACCCGACGTATCGCGACTGACACCGCCGGCTTCCCACGAATCATTCACCCCAATCATCGGAGCACTCCGTCATGCCGACTTTCAATATCCAGCTCTTCGAAGGCCGCACCGTCGACCAGAAGCGCGAATTCGTCGAAGCCATCACGCGCGTCACGTGCGAGACGCTCGGCTGTGAGCCCGGCTCGGTCGATATCATCCTCACCGACGTGAAAAAAGAGAACTGGGCGACGGCCGGCAAGCTGTGGAGCGACGAGCGCTGAGCGTCAACGGCGGCGTCGCTTCGACGCTGCGTGCCCTGCTCTGACTCACACGCTGCAGCGCCCGCGACGGGCGCTGCACGCGGCCTCCCCAGGCCACCACTCGTTGTGCGCCCGCACATCGCTTTGTCACGCAATCGGCGCATAATGCCGGACAGACGCAGCAGCCGATGGCCACCCGACGAGGAGACCGCCATGGAAGCGAAGAACGAGGAAGTCGTCGCACACCTGCTCTCGGACGTCGTCGAATTCGCGCGCGGGCGCCTGCCCGAAGCCACGTTCCGGATCGTCGAACCCTTCCTGCGTCATTACTACGATTTCGTCGATGCCGACGATCTGCAGAGCCGCAGCATCGCCGATCTCTACGGCGCCGCGATGGCGCACTGGCAGACCGCCCAGAAATTCGTGCCCGGCAGCGAACGGCTGCGCGTGTACAACCCGATCGTCGAACAGCACGGCTGGCATTCCGACCACACGGTCATCGAAATCGTCAACGACGACATGCCGTTCCTCGTCGATTCGGTGACGATGGCCGTCAACCGCCTCGGGCTCGCGCTGCACTCGGCACTTCACCCCGTGTTCCGCATCTGGCGCGGCCGCGATGGCGGCATCGAACGCGTCGATGCGGGCGGCGCGACGCCCGGCGACGGCCAGTCGCAGCTCGCGTCGTTCATCCATTTCGAAGTCGACCGCTGCGGCGACGCCGCGCTGCTCAACACCTTGCGCAACGACATCGCGCACGTGCTCGGCGACGTGCGCGCGTCGGTGGAAGACTGGCCGAAGATCGTCGACATCGCACGCGCGACGATCAAGGAAATGAAGGCGCGCGAATCGACCGCGGAAGACATCGAGGCGCGCGCGTTCCTCGAATGGATGGCCGCCGATCACTTCACGTTCCTCGGCCAGCGCGACTACGCGCTGGTATCCGACAGTTCCGGCTTCGGGCTGCGCGGTATCGAAGGCTCGGGTTTCGGCCTGCTGCGCGAATCGTTGCGCGCGCCCGATGCGCCCGACGTGACGCCACTGCCGACCGCCGCCGCCGACATCATCACCGGTCCGTGGCCGATCTTCCTCACCAAGGCGAATTCGCGGGCGACCGTACACCGGCCCGGCTATCTCGATTATGTCGGCGTGAAACTCGTCGGCCCCGATGGCAAGGTCGCGGGCGAGCGCCGCTTCATCGGGCTCTACACGTCGACCGCCTACATGGTGTCGAGCGCCGAGATCCCGATCGTGCGCCGCAAGTGCGCGAACATCGTGCGGCGCGCGGGCTTCCTGCCGAAGGGACATCTCGGCAAGTCGCTCGTGACGGTGCTCGAAACCTATCCACGCGACGAGCTGTTCCAGGCCGACGAAGACCAGCTCTACGACATCGCGCTCGGCATCCTGCGGCTGCAGGAACACCAGCGCACGCGCCTGTTCGTGCGCCGCGACCGCTTCGACCGCTTCGTGTCGTGCCTGGTGTTCGTGCCGCGCGACAAGTACAACACCGACCTGCGCCGGCGCATCGCGAAGCTGCTGATCGATGCGTACAACGGCGTGAACGTGGAATTCACGCCGCTGCTGTCGGAATCGGCGATCGCGCGCATTCATTTCGTCGTACACGCGGAACCGGGCACGATGCCCGACGTCGACACGCGCGAGCTCGAAACGCGGCTCGTGCAGGTCACACGCCGCTGGCAGGACGATCTCGCCGACGCGCTGCTCGACGCATTCGGCGAAGAGCAAGGCAACCGCCTGCTGCAGCGCTATGCCGACTCGTTCCCGGCCGGCTACCGCGACGACTATCCGGCGCGCACCGCCGTGCGCGACATCGAGCTGATCGAGCGCGTGAAGGATTCCGGGCAGCTCGCGATGAACCTGTACCGGCCGATCGAGGCCGAGGCGCGTGCGTTCCGCTTCAAGGTCTATCGCGCGGGCGACCCGATCGCGCTGTCGCGCAGCCTGCCGATGCTCGAGCATCTCGGCGTGCGCGTCGACGAGGAGCGGCCGTACCGGATCCAGACGCAGGATGCCGCGCATGCGTGGGTACACGACTTCGGCCTCGAGCTCACGGATGACACCGAGTTCGACATCGAGCGCGTGAAGGGCCTGTTCGAGGATGCGTTCGACCAGATCTGGAGCGGGCGGATCGAGAACGACGACTTCAACCGCCTCGTGCTGCGCGCCCACCTGAGCGCACGCGAAGTGACGATCCTGCGCGCGTATGCGAAGTATCTGCGGCAAGTCGGCTCGACCTTCAGCGACGCCTATATCGAGCGTGCGCTGACCGGCAACCCGGCGATCGCGCGGCAGCTCGTCGAGCTGTTCCTGCTGCGTTTCGACCCGGCCACCGGCGACACGCGCGACGTGCAGGCCGAGCGGCTGCTGAAGGCGATCGAAGGCGCGCTCGACCAGGTGCCGAACCTCGACGAGGACCGCATCCTGCGCCAGTTCCTCGGCGTGATCAACGCGACCGAGCGCACGAACTACTTCCTGCTCGACGCGAACGGCGAATCGAAACCGTACCTGTCGTTCAAGTTCAATCCGGCGAAGGTGCCGGGCCTGCCCGAACCGAAGCCGATGTTCGAGATCTGGGTGTATTCGCCGCGTGTCGAGGGCGTGCACCTGCGCGGCGGGCGCGTCGCGCGTGGCGGCCTGCGTTGGTCGGATCGTCGCGAGGATTTCCGCACCGAAGTGCTCGGGCTGATGAAGGCGCAGATGGTGAAGAACGTCGTGATCGTGCCGGTCGGCTCGAAAGGCGGCTTCGTCGTGAAGAACCCGCCGCCGCCGAGCGATCGCGAAGCGTGGATGCGCGAAGGCATCGCGTGCTACCAGACCTTCCTGCGCGGCCTGCTCGACCTGACCGACAACCTGGTGAGCAACGCGATCGTGCCGCCGCCCGACGTCGTGCGTCACGATCCGGACGACCCGTACCTGGTCGTCGCCGCCGACAAGGGCACGGCCACCTTCTCCGATTACGCGAACGCGATCTCGCACGAATACGGCTTCTGGCTCGACGACGCGTTCGCGTCCGGCGGCTCGGTCGGCTACGACCACAAGAAGATGGCGATCACCGCGCGCGGCGCGTGGGAATCGGTGAAGCGGCACTTCCGCGAGATGGGCATCGATACGCAGACGACCGACTTCACGGTGGTCGGCGTCGGCGACATGTCGGGCGACGTGTTCGGCAACGGGATGCTGCTGTCGCCGCATATCCGGCTCGTCGCCGCGTTCGATCACCGGCACGTGTTCCTCGACCCGAACCCCGATCCCGCGACGAGCTTCGCCGAACGCGCGCGCATGTTCGCGCTCGAACGCTCGAGCTGGGCCGACTACGATCCGGCGTCGATCTCGTCGGGCGGCGGCGTCTACCCGCGCACCGCGAAGACGATTCTGCTGTCGCCGGCCGTGCAGGCCGCGCTCGGCATCGACGCGCACGCGCTGCCGCCGGCCGAGCTGATCCGTGCGATCCTGCAGGCGCCGGTCGACCTGCTGTACAACGGCGGCATCGGCACCTACGTGAAGGCCGCGCGTGAAACCCACCTGCAGGTCGGCGACCGCGCGAACGACGCGGTGCGCGTGAACGGCACGGACCTGCGCTGCAAGGTGGTCGGCGAAGGCGGCAACCTCGGCTGCACGCAGTTCGGCCGGATCGAGTTCGCGCAACGCGGCGGCCGCATCAACACCGACGCGATCGACAATTCGGCCGGTGTCGATTGTTCGGATCACGAAGTCAACATCAAGATCCTGCTCGGGCTCGTCGTGTCCGACGGCGAGATGACCGAGAAGCAGCGCAATGCGCTGCTCGCGGAGATGACCGACGAAGTCGGGCTGCTCGTGCTGCGCGACAACTACTACCAGACGCAGGCGCTGTCGATCGCCGGCCGCTATGCGGTCGAACTGCTCGACGCCGAGGCGCGCCTGATGCGCTGGCTCGAACGCGCAGGCCGCCTGAACCGCGTGATCGAATTCCTGCCGACCGACGATGAAGTCGCCGAACGCCAGGCCGCAAAGCTCGGACTCACGTCGCCGGAACGCGCGGTGCTGCTCGCGTACAGCAAGATGTGGCTGTACGACGCGCTGCTCGAATCCGACGTGCCCGAGGATCCGCTGGTGGCCGCGATGCTCGTCGACTACTTCCCGAAGCCGCTGCAACAGCGCTTCAGCGAACCGATGCGCCGCCATCCGCTGCGCCGCGAAATCCTCGCGACGCACCTGACCAACGCGCTCGTGAACCGCGTCGGCTGCGCGTTCGTGCACCGGCTGATGGAGGAAACCGACGCGCAGCCCGGCGACATCGTGCGGGCGTGCATCATGGCGCGCGACGTGTTCGACCTCGATGCGGTGTGGCGCGACATCGACGCGCTCGACAACCGCGTCGCCGACGACGTGCAGGCGCGCATGTTCGTCGACGTCGCGCGGCTGCTGGAGCGTGCGGCGCTGTGGTTCCTGCGGCACCTGCAATCCGGCGCGGTGGCCGACGGCGGCGTCGCCGAGCTGATCGCGCGCTGCCGCGATGCGGCCGAGCGGCTGGCGCCGCAACTGCCGTCGCTGCTGCCGGCCGACGATCTCGAAGCGCTGTCCGAGCGGCAGCGCGTGCTGGTCGAAGCCGGCGTCGACAGCGCACTTGCGGTGCGCGTCGCGAGCGGCGACATCTCGGCCGCGCTGCTCGACATCGCCGAAGTGGCCGCGACCAGCAACCGCAGCCTCGAACTCGTCGCGGGCGTCTATTTCTCGCTCGGTACGCTGCTCAATTACAGCTGGATCGGCGAACGGGCGGCAACGCTGCCGACGCCGACGCACTGGGACATGCTGGCGCGTGCGGCCGCGCTCGCGGAAGTCGCGCGCCTCAAGCGCACGCTGGCGACGAGCGCGCTCGCGGAATCGCCGGATTCGACCACGCCGGAGACGATCGTCGGCGCGTGGCGCACGCGCCGCGAAGCCGCGCTCGCGCGCTATGAACACCTGCTCGCGGACCTGCGCGCGTCGGGCGGCGCAAGCCTCGCGGTGCTGCTCGTGGTCGTGCGGGAAATGGCGGTGCTCGAACGGGCGTGATGGTCGCTACGGTCGCGACGGCTCAGACCGTCGCGACCAGCAGCTCTTCCGCGTTGTTCGGCGGCCGCAGGCCGTCGGTGCGATCGGCAAAGTAACGGCGCGTCAGTTCGGCGGCCGATACGTGTGCGGCTTGCGCGAAGCCGGCCTCCCGCGCGAGCGCCTGGATCTGCGCCGGCATGAAGAAGCTGATGAACGGTGTGCCGCTGGCGCGCGCACCCTTCGCGGCCATTTCCAGCCCCGGACGCACGTCGGGATCCGCATTCTCCAGCGGCAACAGGAACGTCATCGCGAGCGTCGAGCCCAGCGCGAGCGACGCGACTTCGCGCAACGCAGCCGCATTCGCTTCGTGCGTCAGGTACATGCTGACGCCGGTGGACACCACGACCGCCGGCTTGCCGGCATCGAAGCCCGCGCCGACGAGCGCAGCGCGCCACGACTGTTTCGCCTCGAAATCGACCGGCACGAAACGCAGCCAGTCAGGCACGCCGAAACCAAGCTCGACCAGGCGGCGCTGCTTCCAGGCCTGCGGCGCGGGCGGGTCGACTTCGAAGACGGTCACACGCGACGCCATGTCCGGCCGGCGCTGCACGAAACTGTCGAGGCCTGCGCCGAGGATCACGTACTGGCTCACGCCGCGCGCGGCCTGCTCGGCCACCAGATCCTCGATGAAGCGCGCCCGCGCGACGATCGACGCGCGGAACGGCCGAGTGAACTGCGGATCCATGTCGCCGCGCTGCTGCCAGCCGGGTTCCGGCGCGAGCAGTTGCAGCCCGACTTCGTCGGTGAGCACATGCGGCGGCGCGTCGAGTTCGACGTGCAATGCGCGCCACAGCGCGACGCGCGCGGCCGTGCTGTCGGGGGCGCTTTCGCGGGGTTCGGTCATGGCCGCCTCACGCGCCCTGCTTGCCCGGCGCCTGCAGGCGCCACACGCGGCCGTCCGGATCGCGCACGGTCATGTCGCGCGTGCCCCAGTGCGTGTCCTCGAACGGCGTGACGACGTCGACGATCGGCTGCGGCTGCACCGCCTGTTCATCCGCCACCTTGAGCACGACCTGCATGTCCGGCGTCTCGCCCGGCGGCACTTCGGCGATGAACAGGAAGGGGCCGTCGCCGCCGCGCAGCTGGCCCGAGTGGTGATCGGTTTCGAACTCCAGCGTGAAGCCCAGCGCCTGGAAGAACTTGGCCGACTTGCCCCAGTTGTGCGTGGTCAGGTACACGGCTTCGATTCGCTCGGATGACATGTCACTCCTCCTTGGTGGACGGCCCCGCGCCCGGCGGCGGCGCGGCCAGGTACGCGCGCAATGCGTCGGCCACCAACGCGGACAGCGATTGCTCCGTTTCGATGGCGCGATGCTTGACCTGCCGGATCAGGCCGAGCGGCAGGTACACGTTGAACTGCTTCACTTCTTCGTCGGTCATGGAGGCTAGTATGCTAGCAATCTAGCAAAAGTCAATTGCCGGGGCGGCCGAATGGATAGCAGACGCAGGTGCTGCCGATCGCCGGCCGCTACGCGGTCGAACTGCCCGGCGGCGAGGCGCGTCTGATGCGCTGGCTCGAACGCGCGAGTAGCCGGGTTTGGCCGTTGCGATCGCGGCGATCGCGACAACACGTATACCAATGTAAATCGCCGCAACCCACTATATGGGCTCCCTCTCATAATGCTCAACGATCGACGTCCTTTTTGCCAAAAATTATAGTTGTAAAGCACTCATGCGCAAACTAGTCTGAATTTTCCATATCTGAATTCAGTAAAAGTCGAGTTTCACGTTTTTCGAAACTATTCCGGCATTCGTTGACATGATCGCATGCGATGTTGCGATTTCCGTCGATCCATTACGCTTGTCGTTAAAAAATTAAACAATACAGCCCCGGAGTTTCCATGAATGTCAGCAATGTCTCGAGTTCAGGTTGGCGTGTTTCCCACTGGGCGGCAGCGGCGATATACGCGGGCACTTTCATAGCGGCGACCGGCGCCGCTCTGCCGGCGAATGCAAAAGGCGTCGAAAGCGGTGAATGTGACACGCCGACGACACCATTCTGCGATGCGCTGATGAACCCGTTGCCGGGCTGGCCTGGACACGTTTTCAAGCTGTCGCAGAATTACCCCAATGAAGTGAAAAAAGATTACCGGCCATGGCTTAAATACGATCCAATTACCGACACCAAACGCTACATTCTTTCGGCTCTCACCTATTTCTATGAAGGGAATATCCGGGGGAACCCCGCGGAAAGCGAATACAATTTCGATCCAGAACTCAATTCGAGGCGCGCCTGGTATCACGCCCCTTGGCAAGATCACGGCAAGGAAGGGCGTGAGTTCATCCATGGGCTGACGCGGGAACGTGTATCGGAACCGCTCGAACTCGCCAAAACACAAACGTCATATTGGAATAACTACGCGGTCGGTTTCTACAACGCACCGGGCGGCGTCACGTTCGGAAAGGTCTGGCAGGATCGTGGGAAGCCCGATCCGAATGCCGCAATCTTTCCTGAAGGAACCGTTTCGGGGAAGTTGCTTTT
The DNA here is from genome assembly GCF_902499335.1 of Burkholderia lata. Taxonomy (GTDB): domain Bacteria; phylum Pseudomonadota; class Gammaproteobacteria; order Burkholderiales; family Burkholderiaceae; genus Burkholderia; species Burkholderia lata_B. The sequence goes on from NZ_CABVQK010000015.1 coordinate 135,068, forward strand.
TACGACGGCCACCCCTAACGAGGTTCCCTATCTCGCAGGCGCGCCCGAATGGAAGGCCTATATTTATTGCGACGTGCACGAGCAAAACCCGACGCTGGATAGCAAGCGCTGTGTCACGACGGTTCGCTTGCTGCAGATCGACATTGCAGTGAAGGACAACCGTTCAACGGCCACCGGTTGGGTATTCGGTACCTTTGTCTACGGAGGCGGCAAGCCACCGAAAACGAGTCTGTCAAAGAGTTCGGAACTCGCTGTCGGCGACGGGAGACCGAAACTGAAGCCGCTGAGGAATTGGGAACAGGTTTATCCCGTCGGTGTCATGTGGGGCAATGATCCCGGTTACTCCGGATCCGGCAAGCTGACCCAGACGTGGCTCAATCCGGACGTCAAGCTGCCCCATTACGGTTATCAGAACCGCCTTAACGGCCCGGTCGACAACCCGAAATCGGCTTGCATGTCGTGTCACTCGACTTCCCAGTGGCCGTTGAGTGCAAGCATGATTCCGCCCAACGGGGCATCCGATTATGTCACTGCATGGTGGTTCCGCAATATCCCTTCGGGGACACCATTCGGACCGGGGATGCCGCCGGAACCGCCACCGCCTGGAACGCAGCCCGTGAGCGACGATGTGCATCGTGTATCTCTCGATTATTCGCTTCAGCTCGCAGGCGGCATCAGAAATTTCTATAAAGCCAATCAGCAGCTCATCGAAAAAATGTTTCCCAAGGCATCCGCTGAAGATGTCAAGGCGTTCCTTGGCAATCCGGTCACCCGGTCCGGCGACGAATAGTCTTCAGGACGGGCACAGGTAGCGATTTCGCGTGACTCGGGATCACCACGAACGGGGCGAGGGCCCGGGACTGTCGTTTGCGGGCAGGTATAGCGTCCACACGCAACGGAGAATTTTCTTGCGGCCCTCGGAAACAGCACTATCAGAACCAGGAATCTTCGATCAGGAGCGCATAATATGTTGCAGCCCGGAAAATGCCACGTCCGCTTACTGCGCGTTGCGATGCTGATCGCGGGGGGCGTGTCGCTCACGATTTACCCAACCATCGGGATGAGCAGTTCCTCTGACGAGGATGCGAAAAATCCGATCGAGATCCGTTCCTCGCTCCCCGAGGACCTCAATAATTCCGATGCGCCGCACGCAACATTGCAACAGGCCGCCGCTTTTGCCTGGAATCAGTTTATTGCGCTGAACTGGCCCGCACTTGCAAAAGACACCAATAATCTAAAGCGAGATTATCCCGATACGAGTCTGCCGTTTGGCGACCCCCAGTACAAAGACCCTCTCGTCTGGCATACTTTTCGCGGAAAAGTAGAAATATTCCCAACAGACAATTCCACGGCCTTCGCAAAGGGAGCCGCCAGCGATTACGGCTACGATGACAGGCCGAATTACAATTATGGCCAAGGAAATGTCGCCCGCTCTTCCGGGCCGACGCCCTGGATCAATCTCGACGAGAACAGCCAGATCGGCCTGAATAAAATTTATGCCGGCGTCGTGTCGAGCATGCCGCTGGATAAAAATGCACAAATTCTCTTCATGGCAAAGGCCAACAGGAATGAATACAGGTACATTACCGCAAACAAATGGTGGAATCCGCTAGCCCCCGACCCAAGATGGTCGAATCCGACAGGATCTACCCCAACCATATTCCAGGCAACAGCCGAATTCGTCAAAGCATACAAGCGCGACCCGGTAGCCGGTTCTACCAATTGCGATGGCAATCCTTCTAAAGCCAGGTGCGTCAGCCTCCCCATAGACTCCATCGAAATCAAGGCGGCATGGAGAAGATTGACTCCCGACGAAATAAAATCCGGACGTTTTTATACTACCCTGACACGCCACTACGAAAGCCAGGACGACGGGAAACACATCAAGGCTACCGATGAAGTCATGGGGCTTGTCGGATTGCATATCATCAGAAAAACCAAATCCGCCCCTTATTTCATTTATACGACATTCGAGCAGGCGGACAATATAACGGATGCCGACGGGAATGCAGTCGAAGATGAAGATGGAAATTACAAGAGTGCACTGAAGAACATAACACCGATGACGCCTAACGTCATCTCCAACAACGCCACCCCTGACATGCCCCAAACATTCGCGCGCCCGGGAAGTTACCCTGCCACACCAAACAAACAGCTTTACTATCAGAACATCAAAGACACCAAAGATCACAGTTCCGGCCTGCTCGATGGCGGGATAATTCTCGTCAATAAAAGAATCAATGACATACCGGACGAAATAATAAACACCAACAAGCAAGCCCACGACAAGATTCGGTCATATGCGGCGTCCAGGAATTTCAAGTCGCCGCCCGTCTGGCTGTACTACAAGCTCATCAATGTTCAAAACACACCGCTTGGAGAAAAGATTCCCGGAATCGACAGATTCCCACGATCAACCTACTACCAAGCCAATAGCGTCATCGAAACCGACTACAATCTCCAGCGGTTCAGTGGAGAGTTTGATGACTTCCGGAATAAAAAGTTTACCATTTCCGATTTCACAAAAAGCGGAAGCAACCTGACCAACGTTTCCCACAACGGGAACAGCCTTAACATGGGCGGCTGCATGGGTTGTCACGGCAATGCCCAGGCCGCCGGGTCCGGCTTCAGCTTCATCTTTCTTGATTCACCCGTGACCGCCCCGGAGTGGGACACCAAATCCCTGAATGACAGCAAATTTCGCCGATTCATGAATTACCTGGCCCGCCCATGAGAGCCTTTGCATTTCGACCAGGCACCAGGAAAGTTTTTCAAAAATTTCGCATCCTGTCCTGAGAATGGATAGGTAACTTAGCCATTACTCAAAGAGGCCATCATGTCAAACACCATCAATGTGCTTGTTGCGGTAAATACAACTGGCGCACTCGAAGCAAACAATGGAGGAATTGGAAACAAAACCGTTGGCGACTTCGTATATATGGCGGACGACTCCGACACCACATACCCCGCCGCCCAAAATTACAAAACCGAGGGCACTGACGAATTGCTCACATACTGCAAAGACGGGGACACCATTATTTGGCGCGTTTATTCAATCAACCAACAGCCGAGCATTTCAATTACAGGAATTCGCGGAGACGTAAATTCCACGTTTACTAATTTTAATCCCACCCCGATATCTGGGCATGACGGCCAATGGTGGTCTGCAGTTATTCATGGAACCGGAACAAGCGTTCAATATTCTGTATACCTATCGATAGGCGGTGTACCTGTATCGTTTGATCCGCATATCACGTCGGTAGAATCTGAATACGCCAAGCGCTAGTTGGGCAAAACGGGGCAACCGAACGGAGTCGAGCGCACACACATGCTCGTCCCGGCCCGTTGCCTCCAAGCTTATGAGCGCAGTGTTGAACAGCGCCGCGCGGCACTCGATCAGGTCGTTGACGCCCATCGCCGGCCTGACGAGCGCGATCCGCGGATACGCGCTGCTGCCCGTGTCGACGGCGATGACGGCACTGGCCGGCTTCGCGTCGGTGCCGGTGCTGACGCCCCTCGCGGCGTTCTTCGTACTCCTCGCGCCCGCGGTCGTCGCGATGGTCACGAAACCACTGCGCCATCTTGCGCAGATGCAGCCGGCCGCAGTCGTGCGCGGCTGCGGCGAGATGGCGTAGTCCTGGGGACGGTTGCCGCGCAATCGCCCCGTCACCCTCAGCGCGCGGCAGGCTGCCCGTTCGTCACCGGGCCGCGCACGTCCGACGCCGCTGTTCGCGCCGCCAGCCGCGCAAACAGCGCGTCGAGATCGAATCCCGTCGTGTCGATGCCGATCGTGTCGCGCAGGCACGCGCCCCAGGCGGCCGCGTCGTCGAACGTGACGGCGCGCCCACCGCCCGCCGCATCGCGGATCGTCAGCGTGGTGTTGCGCAGCGCGGCGCGGCCCTCCGGCAGCACGCGGCATGCAATCAGGTTATGCAGGAAGATCGATTCGGGGTACGTCGACGTAAACCAGTTCGCGGCGTCGTAATCGATCCACTCAACCCGCTTCGGCTGGAAGCGGTAGGTGGTCTGCCAGCCGTCGGGCGTCTCCATCTGCATTTCAAATTCACCGTCAACCGGGGCGGCAACGACTCGGAACGTACCGTGCGGCGTCAATTGCCGCTCGTCGGGCACGAAACGCAGCGGCGCGGTCAGCGTCGCGCTGCCGAAGCCGATATCGGCGAGCCAGGCCGCGCCGTCGAGATCGATGCGCAGCAGCATGTGCGTATGCGCGGAGGCCACTTCCGGCGGCAGCATCCAGCGCACGCGCGCGATCATCGGCGTCACGCGAAAGCCGATCGTCGTGAGCGCGGTGTAGAACAGCTTGTTGAGTTCGAAGCAGTAGCCGCCGCGGCGATGCGCGATCACCTTGTCGACGATCGAGGGCAGGTCGAGCGCGACGCGCGCACCGGTCAGCGGATTGAGGTTTTCGAACGGAATCGCCTGCGGGTGCAGCAGATGCAGCCGGCGCAGCACGTCGAGCGTCGGCTCGACCGGGCCGTCGTAGCCGATGCGGGAGAAATAGCGCGAGAGGTCAAACGAGTCTGTCATGAACCTGCACCGAAAAAAGGGACACGCCACGATAGCATCGCGCGCAATCCCCATGTTGGGCGGGGCGATCTTCGTCGTCGCACGCGATGCCGGCACCGCATCGCGCGCCGCCCCGCACAACGTTACGGCAGCAGCTTCAGCGCGGACGATGCGACCGACGGCACCGAAATGCCCTGGCTCGTCGCGAACTGCACGGCCTGGCTGAGCGTCGCGGCGAGCGACTGCAACTGGCCCGGCGCGCTTTGCGCAATATACGACGCAGCCTGCATGTTCTGCGGATTCAAGCCCGACTGCAACAGCGACGCCGCGCTCGTCGAGCCGAGATTGCCGAGGCCGGATTGCAGCTGCGAATACTGCGTGAGCCCCTGCCCGAGCGACGCGAGGCCGTTGCTGAACGCCTGCTTGTCGATTGGCCCGTGCGTCGCGCCGCCGCTCGCGAATGCCTGGCCGAGCGCCTGCGACACCGATTGCTGCGCGCCGCCCATCTGCGACAGCGCGGCCGGCGTCAGCGCGTCGCCGCCGGCCAGCTGGCTCGCGGCCTGCTGCGCCTGCCCGGCCGCGCCGGTCAGCCCCATCGACGACGCGAGCGACGACTGGCCGGTCAGCACCTGCTGGTTCGCGCCGACATAGGCCTGCAGCAGTTGCGCGACGACGCCCTGCGCGGGCGCCGCCTGCTGCTGCCCGCCGCCGAGCAGCGATGCGCCGAGCGACTGGAGGTCGAGCTGCGCGTGCGCAGTACCGCTTGCCAGGATGCCGAACGCGATACCTGCCGAGGCCAGGTGTCGGCCCGTCGCGCGAATCTGCTTCATGTGTTGTCCTCGTGCCCGAATTGTTGAGGCCAATATTGTCGAAGCGCGCCGCGCGCCGCCGCAACGACTGAAACACATCGAAACGAAATCACGCCATGCGGCGGCTTGCAATTCCGCGACCCGTGTACGCGCTCGGGCGGATTCGTCCGCGATTGCCGTGCGATATCGGGCGGGGGCTGGAATTCGTTCGCGAGCCGCGTCAATGGCGGCGGAAGCTGGGGCTGGGGAAGTGGCGCGGCTGGTGGTCGACCACGCATCGTACGTCTTGAACGGCACGTCGAATTCCCCCTCGACCGGCGCAGCGGCGACGCGGAACGTGCCGGTGCCCGTCGCGGCGTGACGCGCGCCGACGAGCAACACAGTCGGGAATCAAAGCAAAACGGGCGGCTTGTCGCCGCCCGCTTCTCCATCTACTACCGGCCATCCGCCGTTCACCGTTCGCAACCGGCTTCGGCTTCGGCTTCGGCTTCGGCTTCGGCTTCGGCTTCGGCTTCGGCTTCGGCTGCGGCTTCGGCTTCGGCTTCCGGCCAGCACGCGTTACGCAGCCATCCACGCCGGCACCCGCCCACCAACCCGCTCGGCCGCCCGCTCGTAGCCGCGTGCGAGTTGCAGCACAGCGAGATCGGCGCGCGGACGCCCGATCAGCTGCATCCCCATCGGCAGCCCCGCGTCGTTGAAGCCGACCGGCACGCTGATCACCGGGCAGCCGGCCAGCGTCCACGGCACGACCGTTTCCATCCAGCGGTGGTAGGTATCCATCGGGCGACCCGCGATCTCCTTCGGCCAGCGCTGCTCGACATCGAACGGGAACACCTGCGCGGTCGGCGCCGCGATGAAGTCGTAGCGGTCGAAGAAGCTCAGCACGGCCTGATGCCACGCGGTGCGCTCGACGCTCGCGTCGAACACGGCCGCGCCCTGCATCGCGAGCAGCCCTTCGACCTCGTAGATCGCCTCGGGCTTCAGCAGCGCGCGCCGCGCCGGGTCGCGATAGTGCGCCAGCAGCCCGCCACCGGACAGCAGGTGCCGGTGCGCGAGCCACAGGCGCCAGATCCGGTCGGGCGCGAACGCCGGCAGCGCGGCATCGACGTCGCAGCCGATCTCGCGCAGCGTCGCCAGCCCCTGCTCGCACAGCGCAAGCACGCCGGCCTCGGTCGCGAGATAGCCGTTCCAGTCGCCGACCCATGCGATGCGCTTGCCGCGCAGGTCGGCGTCGAGCGGCTGCGCGAACACGGCCGGATCCTCCGCGAGCGACAGCGGATCGTTGCGGTCATAGCCGGCCTGGATCGCGAGCAGTTGCGCGACGTCGCCGACCGTGCGGCCCATCGGCCCTTCGATGCCGAGCTGCTGCATGTACACGTCGACGCCCGGCCAGCGCGGCACGCGGCCCTGCGACGGGCGGAAGCCGTAGATATTGCAGAACGCGGCCGGATTGCGCAGCGAACCGCCGAAATCGCTGCCGTCCGCCACCGGCAGCATCCGCGACGCGAGCGCCGCCGCCGTGCCGCCGCTGCTGCCGCCCGCGCTCTTCGTCAGGTCGTACGGGTTGCGCGTCGCGCCATAGACTTCGTTGAACGTGTGCGAGCCGAGCCCGAATTCGGGCGTGTTGGTCTTGCCGATGAAGATCGCGCCGGCCGCGCGCATCCGCGCGACGCCCACGGAATCGGCCTGCGGCACGTTCTCGCGGAAGATCGGCGAGCCGTAGGTCGTCCGCAGCCCCTTCGTCATCGCCAGATCCTTCGGCGCCTGCGGCATCCCGTGCATCCAGCCGTGGTACTCGCCGCGCGCCAGCGCGGCATCCTTTTCCGCGGCTTCGGCGAGCAGTGCGTCGCGATCGCGCAGCGCGACGATCGCGTTGACCGCGCCGTTCACGCGCTCGACGTGATCGAGGTACGCACGCATCGTCTCGACGCACGACACGGCCTTGCTGCGGATCGCCGACGCGAGCTCGCCCGCCGACAGGCGCACGATCGGGTCGACGGGGATGGAAGCGGGAGCGAGAAGCTGCGGGGCGCCGTGCGGCATGCGGAGTCTCCTGGAATCGGAATGGGATGGCGGGCCGCACGGCGGCGGTCGCTCCCGAACCGGCCGGGGGCGGCCGCGCCGCGGTCGATGCACTACTCTACGCGACGCCGGATCGGCGACCTCCGATATTTTCCGCCGCGATTCATTGCGGATCCGACTAAATCGGGGTGGCAAGCCACGGGTCGCCCACGCCGCCCCGGTCGATGAAATCGTTTATGCGCATAAACTTAAATTTCTTATATTTCTATTAGGCGCGGCACGACGCGGCGGGCGTTAACGACATTTTTACGCGGCCGCCCGTTCTCTTTAGATCGTTCGTCCCGGCGGCGCGCTACGCTGGAATCATCTCGTTTCCTGGACAACGTTCATGCTCAAGCTGCTGGTTCCGGTCGGCCACTCTCCCCGCTCGCTTCAGGCGGTTCGCCACGCGACCTTCCTGTATCGCGAACGGTGTGCGTCGGAGATCGTGCTGATCAACGTTCAGGCACCGCTCGAATCGACGCGGCTCGAGGCCTACCATCCGCTGTCGCGGCTGCGTTCCATCGAGGAGAAGTTCGCGTCCGACGATCTGGCCATGGCCGAGCGGATCCTGCGGGAAGCCGGCGTCAAGTACAGCGTCGTGATGAAGGTGGGCCCGGTGGCCGATACGATCGCGTCCGTCGCGGCCGAGACGGGGTGCGACGAGATCGTGGTCGTCGCGCCGCGGCACGATCCGTTGCATGCGCTGATGTCGGTGTTCCGCCGCAGCGTGATGAGCCGGCTGGTGCGGATTTCGAATGTGCCGGTCACGGCCGTGCAATGACGGGGATGACGCGCGGCGGCGCGTCGCCGGCTCGTTCGCTGACGGGCCGCAGGCTTGCAACGAGCGGTGCGGCACGTGTGCGCGTTGCCGCTCACGTGCGCACCGGCCTTCTCGCAACGCTTAATCGATGACCTTGCGCCAGAACACGAAATAGGCGGCTGCCGAAGATGCAACGAGCAGAATGGCCCACATCGGGGCAAGGCTGATCAGGACAGAAGAGACGTTAAGCATTTGGATTCCTCACTATTTCGATAGCGACGTTCAACACGCACCTGCTTGCCGGAACCGATGCATTCGACCGCGATCGCGTTCCGTCAAATCATGCATTCATGCTATCGCTTTGAACGGCCACGCGACCGCCCCCTCCCGTCCGTAACCTGACATTCGTCAAACTCGCGCGAATCGCGTGCCTGTCGAGCTGAAATTCGTCGCGCGAATGCCTCGTCGTACGCCCCGTTTCGCCGGCCAGTCGCATTGAAGTCGCGCCCTCCTTCCGCACGCAAATCACGAAAAACGGGACAGGATCACCCCGCCCGCCCCCCGTTTCAGCAGACGTTTACCGGGGGAACCCCCAAGTGCTTCGTCAAACGGGTCCGCGTTACGCTTGAGTGACGAGGAGACGAACCATGAGACGAGCCGTACATATCGCTGTTTTCGCACTGCTGGCATATCTCATTGGCGATCGCGCGATCCTGCATGCGCAAGGCCGCGACACCAGCCCGCTCGCGTGCGAACAGGGCGCCGCGCAAGTGAAGGTCGACGCGCTCGGCCGCGGCTTCGGCGAAGCCGCCGCCAGCAGCCAGAGCGAGGCATTCATGTCGGGCTGCCTGGTGACGGGGCGCGGCAGCCAGGACGTCGCGCTGGCGAACCGCTGACGCGCATCCGTTGAGGTGCCGGTCGCGTTCGGGTCACGACGGCTGGGCCGGAGCCGCGCGCCCGCATCCATTTCCGCTTTTTCGATCAATATTGCGACCCAGGTCACGGTCCGGACGGCGGTCACACCGAACGTCCACACGTGACCTGTATCGTCGCGGGGAAGACGCGTCGACATCGGTTCGATCGGGGCATCCTTGCCGCCTGGCACGCCCCTGGCGATCAACCGGCCGAATTTCCGGCCGGCGCATCGAAACCCCGCTTCATCTATAACGACAACCCACCCAACGATGATCCATCCGCACACCGAGTTGATCCAGCGCTTCTACACGGCGTTCCAGCAGCGCGACATAGACGGGATGCTCGCCTGCTATGCCGATGACGTCGTGTTCAGCGATCCCGCATTCGGCGAACTGCGCGGCGACCTCGCACGCGACATGTGGCGCATGCTGGTCGCGCGTGCGCAGGACTTTTCATTGACGTTCGGCGACGTCGACGCGGACCAACAGGCCGGGCGCGCCAAGTGGATCGCCCAATACCGGTTCACCACGACCAACCGCATGGTGGTCAACCGGATCGATGCGCGGTTCCGGTTTCGCGACGGACTCATCGTCGAGCATCGCGACAGCTTCGACCTGTGGCGCTGGTCGCGTCAGGCGCTGGGACTGAAGGGCGCCCTGCTCGGCTGGACGCCTTTCGTGCAACGCGCGATCCGCGCGCAGGCACGGAAGAATCTCGACGCGTATCGCGCCAAACGGAAGTAACGCACGCAACCGTTATGGCTTCATCGTCGCGTTGATCAGGTCGTAGGCCATGTCCGGCAGAACGCCGTCCGGATTCTTGAGACCGTACTGGCGATACCAGCTTTCGTCGGCTTCGGGATGCGGGCCGACGAGCCCGACGCGCCCTTTGCCGTAGCGATAGGTCGCGGCCGCGATATCGCGGTTCGGATAGGTCGCCAGCACGACCGCGCCAGGGGCGGCCGGAAGCATCGCGCCGTCCTGGAAGTAGATCCAGCGCTTTTTCCCGCGCCATACCACCGGTGTCACCGTGTCGGCAATACCGTGGAGTGTCGAACCCGGCCGGCCGACCTCGGAATCGAACTCGCCGTCGACCAGCCCGAAACCCGGGTCGCCCGCCAGGTAGGCACCCATGCAGATGCCCAGATAGCGCCCGCCGTTCGACACGTATTGCCGCACGGCCTTGATCGAATGCTTCCCGATGCTGGCCGCCGCGCCGGGGATGTCCTGCCCGCCGCCCGGCTGGACATAGAGCGCGGCGCCCGCCAGGACGGCGGGCGTGATCTTGAGTTTTTCCGCCGGCCCGACGTAGATCACCCGGAACCTGTGTTCCGATTCCCGCAGGCGGCTGGCGATCGTCTCGGGACAGCCATCGCACGCGGCCGGGCCACGATAGACCAGCGCGACGGGACGGCTGGCGGAGCCGCGCGTATCGCCGTCGGCCGCAGCCGCATGAACGACCGATGACGCGACGAGCGCCACCACCACGAAAATCGATTCTCTGGATCGCATGTTCTTGAACGACGGGATTTGAGGGCTCGCGGCCGTCCAGGACGAAGCGACCTGCACGCACCGATGCTCGCCCCGCTTTTTGAAACCTGGCTGAAAGCCGCGTGAAATAGAGCGTAGGCGCGCGAAAGCGGCGTGTGTGTGCCGTTTCTTGCGTGCTTGTGCAGATATGTCGCCGCCGACTCCCCCGCGCCACCGCGCTTCCCCGTGCCCTGCGCGCCAACTCTTATATAAGACATAAGACATTTGACGTTAAAGAGCATTGAGATTAGAATCCCGCTGCAAAGCAGTGCCTGGAACAGCCCCGGAGTGCCGGCAAGGCCTTCCCCTCAAACGCAATATCAGCAGGTCTCCCCATGCTTGAAAACTTTCGTGCTCACGTGGCCGCCCGCGCCGCGCTCGGTATTCCTCCCCTGCCGCTGACGGCTCAGCAGACCGCCGAACTGGTGGAACTGCTGACGAACCCGCCCGCCGGCGAAGAGCAGACGCTGCTCGACCTGATCACCCATCGCGTGCCCGCAGGCGTCGACGAAGCCGCCCGCGTGAAGGCCGGCTTCCTGGCCGCCGTGGCCAAGGGCGAGACCGCCTGCCCGCTGCTCTCGCGCGAACGCGCCACCGAACTGCTCGGCACGATGCTCGGCGGCTACAACATCCAGCCGCTGATCGAGCTGCTGTCCGATGAAGCCGTGGCCGCCGTCGCCGCAGACGCACTGAAGAAAACCCTGCTGATGTTCGACCAGTTCCATGACGTCAAGGAACTCGCCGACAAGGGCAACGTGCACGCGAAGGCCGTGCTGCAAAGCTGGGCCGACGCCGAATGGTTCACGAGCCGCCCGGAAGTGCCGCAAAGCCTGACCATCACCGTGTTCAAGGTGACGGGCGAAACCAACACCGACGACCTGTCGCCGGCCCCGGACGCCACCACCCGCCCGGACATCCCGATGCACGCGCTGGCGATGCTGAAGAACGCACGCCCGGGCATCACGCCGGAAGAAGACGGCAAGCGCGGCCCGGTCAAGTTCATCGAATCGCTGAAGGAAAAGGGTCACCTGGTCGCCTACGTGGGCGACGTGGTCGGCACCGGCTCCTCGCGCAAGTCGGCCACCAACTCGGTGCTGTGGTTCACGGGCGAAGACATCCCGTTCGTGCCGAACAAGCGTTTCGGCGGCGTGTGCCTCGGCAGCAAGATCGCCCCGATCTTCTACAACACGATGGAAGACGCCGGCGCACTGCCGATCGAGCTCGACGTGTCGCAGATGGAAATGGGCGACGTGGTCGAACTGCGTCCGTATGACGGCAAGGCGCTGAAGGACGGCAACGTGATCGCCGAATTCCAGGTCAAGTCCGACGTGCTGTTCGACGAAGTGCGCGCCGGCGGCCGCATTCCGCTGATCATCGGCCGCGGCCTGACCGCGAAGGCACGTGAAGCACTGGGCCTCGCGCCGTCGACGCTGTTCCGCCTGCCGCACCAGCCTGCCGACAGCGGCAAGGGCTTCTCGCTCGCGCAGAAGATGGTCGGCCGCGCATGCGGCCTGCCGGAAGGCCAGGGCGTGCGCCCGGGCACGTACTGCGAACCGAAGATGACCTCGGTCGGCTCGCAGGACACCACGGGCCCGATGACCCGCGACGAACTGAAGGATCTGGCTTGCCTCGGCTTCTCGGCCGATCTCGTGATGCAGTCGTTCTGCCACACGGCCGCGTATCCGAAGCCGGTCGACGTGAAGACGCACCAGACGCTGCCGAACTTCATCAGCACGCGTGGCGGCATCGCGCTGCGCCCGGGCGACGGCGTGATCCACTCGTGGCTGAACCGCATGCTGCTGCCCGACACCGTCGGCACCGGCGGCGATTCGCACACGCGCTTCCCGATCGGCATCAGCTTCCCGGCAGGTTCGGGCCTGGTCGCGTTCGCGGCCGCCACCGGCACGATGCCGCTGGACATGCCGGAATCGGTGCTGGTCCGCTTCAAGGGCAAGATGCAGCCGGGCGTCACGCTGCGTGACCTCGTCAACGCGATCCCGCTGTACGCGATCAAGCAAGGCATGCTGACGGTCGCCAAGCAAGGCAAGAAGAACATCTTCTCGGGCCGCATCCTCGAAATCGAAGGCCTGCCCGACCTGAAGGTCGAGCAAGCGTTCGAGCTGTCGGATGCGTCGGCCGAGCGTTCGGCAGCCGGTTGCTCGGTGCACCTGAACAAGGAACCGATCATCGAGTACCTGAACAGCAACATCACGCTGCTGAAGTGGATGATCGCGCAGGGCTACCAGGATCCGCGCAGCCTGCAGCGCCGTATCGAGGCGATGGAACAGTGGCTGGCCGACCCGCAACTGCTGTCGCCGGATGCAGACGCCGAATACGCGGCCGTCATCGAGATCGACCTCGCCGACATCCACGAGCCGATCGTCGCATGCCCGAACGACCCGGACGACGTGAAGACGCTGTCCGACGTCGCAGGCGCGAAGATCGACGAAGTGTTCATCGGCTCGTGCATGACCAACATCGGTCACTTCCGTGCCGCGTCGAAGCTGCTCGAAGGCAAGCGCGACATCCCGGTCAAGCTGTGGGTCGCGCCGCCGACCAAGATGGACCAGAAGCAGCTGACCGAAGAAGGCCACTACGGCGTGTTCGGCACGGCCGGTGCGCGTACCGAAATGCCGGGCTGCTCGCTGTGCATGGGTAACCAGGCTCAGGTGCGCGAAGGCGCGACGGTCATGTCGACGTCGACCCGTAACTTCCCGAACCGTCTCGGCAAGAACACGAACGTGTATCTCGGCTCGGCGGAACTGGCGGCGATCTGCTCGCGTCTGGGCAAGATCCCGACCAAGGAAGAGTACATGGCCGACATGGGCGTGCTCAGCGCGAACGGCGACCAGATCTACAAGTACATGAACTTCGACCAGATCCAGGACTTCAAGGAAGTGGCCGACACCGTGCAGATGTAAGCACGCGGAGCGGGCTGCGGCGGGCGGTTGACGTCGCAGCACACCACGCAATGGCGTCGCAGGCTGAATGCCCGCGGCGCCATTTTTTTATGCGGTGCCGAAACGAGCCCCCTGGGAGATGGCGGGAAAGCCGCGATGACCGGCGATTCTAGCGCCGCTCGCGACATTCACGCGCCCTCGCCGCCCGGCTGGCGGCGGATCACCAGTTCGTTGAAGCCGGTGTGCGGGTCGGGCTCGCGCGCAAAGCGATGCGCAGGAAGCACGGCAAGCAGGATCTCGGCGGTCGTGCGCACCATGCAGCCGCTGGCCACGTGGCCGCCCGACACGCGGCCGACCACATCGGAAACGGACATGTGCAGGTGCGCGCCGTCCGGCGATACCGAGCCGGCCAGCGTCAGGATTTCGAGGTCGCCGCGCAGCTCGGTCGGCACGTCGGCCCCGGCAAAGCGCAACTGCGCGACGCTCAGGCTGCCGATGCCCTGGATCACGAATGCCGCACGCGCGTCGTGCTGACGCAATGCGTGTTCGATCGACGCGCGCAGGTCGTCGCCGGGGGAAAGACGCAGAGGGTGAGCTTGCATGGTCGAGCACCTGCCGATGGAGGATGGTGTCGACCAAGAGTACGTTCGCGCGGTGAATCCGGCAAGTCACCCGCGCTCGGGAACATCGCGCGCCCGCGCCGCCACTGGCCCCGGCATCAGACAGTAAAACGCTCGCTCGCGAACTGCGTGTCCGGCACGCCTGCCGTCATCGCCACGTCCCGCACCGCCTGCACGAGCGGCGGCGGCCCGCATACGTAGATGTCCGGCGGCGCATCGTTCTGCGCAAGCGCCGTGCGCAACGCGTCGGCCGGCGTGCCGCGCAACCCGCCCCACTTCTCGTCCGGACGCCATACGCACAAATCGACGCGCAGTTGCGGCAGGTCCGCCTGCAATCGCGCGAGTTCATCGAGCATGAACAGTTCGCTTTCCTGATTGACGCCGAAAAAAAGCCGGGCGTCGGCCATCTCCTGAAATTCAGCCATGCGCCGCAGCATCGACAGGATCGGCGCGAGCCCCGTACCGCCCGCGACGAACCAGCGCGGCCGCAGACTGTCCGCGAACAACCCGAAGCCGCCCATCGGCACGCGCACGGTCAGCGGATCGCCTGGCCGCGCACGCTCGCGCAGGTACGTCGAAAACCAGCCGCCCGGCCGCAGCCGGATCAGGAACTCGAGGCGGCCGTCCCAGTTGCTCGTGTTCGCGAGCGAATACGGGCGGCGCACACCGCTGCCCGGCACCTCGAGTTCCGCGAACTGACCGGGCTCGAACTCCGCGGCCGAACCGAACGCGTCGTCGGGCTCGACCTGCAGCTCGACACGCATCGTGTCGGCCGCGATCGTCTCGAGCGCCGCGATCCGCGCGGTGCGCACGGGCACCGGATGCAGCAGCACCTTGGTCCGGTCGTACGGCGCGGCGACCCGCAGGTCGCCGCGCGGCCGGGTCCGGCACAGCAGGACCGCGCCGCGCTGGCCGGCCGGCAGCACGCCGGCGCTGTCGGGCTGCATCTCGTACGCGCCGTCGACGACGGTCGCCTGGCAGGCGCCGCAGCTGCCGCGCCGGCATTGCGACGGCAGCGTGATATCGGCGTCGGCCGCGGCCGAGAGCAGATCCTGCTCGCCGCCGCAGTCGAAGCCGAAGCGCTCGCCGTCACGTGTCGTGATCTCGATGCGATAGCTCATCGAACGATCCCGCTCAAGCGGCCTGGCGCGCCAGCGACGCAGCCAGGTCGGTGCCGGCGTCGCCGATCGGCTGGATGCCGAACTGCTCGACCAGCACCGCCAGCACGCCCGGCGTCACGAAGGCCGGCAGCGTCGGCCCGAGGCGGATGTTGCGCAGCCCGAGCGCGAGCAGCGTCAGCAGCACGGCCGCCGCCTTTTGCTCGAACCACGAGATCACGAGCGACAGCGGCAGGTCGTTCACGCCGCATTCGAATGCGTCGGCGAGCGCCGTCGCGATCCGGATCGCCGAGTAGCTGTCGTTGCACTGCCCGACGTCGAGCAGGCGCGGAATGCCGCCGATATCGCCGAACGCGTGCCGGTTGAAGCGGTACTTGTTGCAGCCGAGCGTCATCACGACCGTATCGTCGGGCGCCTGCTCCGCGAACTCGGTGTAGTAGTTGCGGCCCGGCGCCGCGCCGTCGCAGCCGCCGATCAGGAAGAAATGGCGAATCTGTCCGGCCTTGACCGCGTCGATGACCTTGTCCGCCACGCCGAGCACCGCATGCCGGCCGAAGCCTACCGTGATCGCCTCTTCCGGCGCCGTGGCCGGGAACCCGGGCAGCGCCTGCGCGGCGCGGATCAGCGTCGAGAAATCGTGATGCTCGAGATGGCGCACGCCCGGCCAGCCGACCGGCCCCGTCGTGAAGATCCGCTGCCGGTACTGCGGCATCGGCTCGATGATGCAGTTGGACGTCATCAGGATCGGCCCGGGGAAATGCGCGAAGTCGCTCTGCTGATCCTGCCATGCGCCGCCGTAGTTGCCGACCAGGTGCGGAAACGCCTTCAGCGCCGGATACGCATGGGCCGGCAGCATCTCGCCGTGCGTGTACACATGAATGCCCGTGCCGGCCGTCTGTTCGAGCAGCGCGTGCAGATCGCCGAGATCGTGGCCCGATACGAGAATCGACTTGCCCGCCACCGGCGACACGCGCACGGCCGTCGGCTGCTGCGCGCCGAAGCGGCCGGTGTTCGCGCTGTCGAGCAACTCCATGACCGTCAGGTTCAGCCGGCCGAGGTCGAGTGCCTGCGTGAGCAGCGCGTTGACGTCGCTGGGGTCACGCGCGAGAAACGCGAGCGCCGCCTCGATCCCCTCGTAGATGTCGTCGCGTTCGTAGCCGAGCACCCGCGCATGATGCGCATACGCGCACACGCCCTTCAGCCCGTACAGCACCAGCGCGCGCAGGCCGACGATATCCGCGCCCACCTTGTCGAGCCCGTGGTCCACGCCGACGCTCGCGGCCTGTTCCAGCAGGCCGGCCAGATCGTCCGCCGGCTGCCACATCGCCGGCCCGTGCTGCGCCGGGACGACCGTTCCCGCCGCCCGCGCGCTCGCTTCACATGCGGCCTTCACGCGGTCGCGCGTCTGCGCCGCTTCGCGCAGCAGCGCGACGAAACGGGCCGCATGGAAGTTCACGTTGGTCAGCGTCGTGAACATCGCGTACAGCACGAACCGGTCGGCGTCGCGATCCGGTGCGCCCATCGCACGCGCGATCGCGCCGTATTGCGCAATGCCCTTCACCGCATGGACCAGCAGGTCCTGCAGGTCCGCCGTCGTTGCATCCTTGCCGCAGTTGCCTTTCGCCGATGCGCAGCCGGGCCGTGCGCCGGTCCGGTCGGTCTGTTCGCATTGATAGCAAAACACGGTGCTCTCCTTTCTCGATCATGGGGGTGCGGGTCGGCGCGATCGGCGGCGGAACGCGCGTTCCTCGCCGCCGGGCATCCCGCCCGCTTCAAGATGCGTTGTGTATGCACCTTTTTCCATGATGTTTCGTCACGCGTTTCGCAGCCGTGATGCAGATCAAGAAACCGGACGCACTCGGGTGAGGCAACTTGTCGCTATGACTGCCCGCCGGCTTCGGTGGCAGGTTCGCTTTCGTCGCCGGCATCCACGCCTTCGATGCCCCAGTCGCCGTATCGATACCAGTCGTCACCGAGCAGCTCGCTCGGGTGCTGTGTACGGCTGGAGCCGTTGCCGCAGCGCATCGCGTGCGTCGCGCAGTAGTTGTCGCATCCCCAGCAGATCCGCTCCGGATGCACGGGATGCAGCGGAAATTTCCTGGCCATGATGTTGTCTTCCCGGTGTCGTTTTATCCGCTACCGTTCGACTCTAGTTCACCGGCGTACACGCGCCATGCGGCATTCATTCGCACCGGCGGCACGGCATCGGCTAGGCACGCGCAGGCGATTGGTCTAGGCTGCACGGTATTCCGCGGCGCGAGCCGCCCATCCGGACCCTGCCCGATGACTGCCATTCCGAACCGACGATCCCGCCTGCGCGGTGGCCTGCTTGGCCTGCTGATCGGCGACGCGCTGGGCGTGCCGTACGAATTCCACGATGCCGCGTCGATCCCGCCGCCCGCCGCGATCGACATGACGCCACCGCCCGGCTTTGCGCGTGCACACGACGGCGTGCCGCCCGGCACCTGGAGCGACGACGGCGCGCAGGCGCTCGCGCTGCTCGCCGCGTTATCGGACGACCGCGAGCTGAATCTCGACACGTTCGCCCGCAACCTGCAGGACTGGTTTCATCGCGGCGCCTTCACGCCGGACGGCCGCGTGTTCGACGTCGGCCTGCAGACACAGCGCGCACTCCATGCGCTGGCGGCCGGCGCCGCACCAGCCGTTGCCGGCCCCGGTGGCGAACGCGACAACGGCAACGGCTCGCTGATGCGCTGCTTTCCGGTGGTGATGGTCGCCGCATCGCGCGACGAAGCGATCCGGCTCGCGTGCAGGCAGAGCGTCGTTACGCACGGCCACGTGCGCTCGCAGCTGGCCTGTGCACTCTATGGCCTGACGGCATGGGGCATCGTCGAAGGCCTGCCCGCGCCCGACGCGGTGCGCGCGGCCGAAGACGAACTGCTGACGCGCTACGCGGGCACCGCCGACGAGATCGAACTGAAGACCGTGCTCGATGGCCGTTTCGACGCGCCGCAAGGATCCGGTTACGTGGTCGACAGCTTCTGGTCGTCGATCCATTGCCTGCTGTCGACGGGCAGCTACGAGGCCTGCGTGAAGCGCGCGATCGCGCTCGGCAACGACACGGATACGACGGCGGCCATCGCCGGCAGCCTCGCCGGCGCGCTGTATGGCGAGCACGCATTGCCGGCCCGGTGGGTCACGGCGCTGCACGGGAAAGAACAGATCGAGGGCTGGCTCGCGAAACCGTGAGCGTTCGTCGAGAAAATCCGGCAGACAACCGCCGGGATCGACATGACCGGGCCATCACCGGCCCGGCCGCATCATGCTTCACACTTCACGCGCGCCGGTCGCTCGCCAGCAACCCGTACAGCGCGCTGTCCGACACTTCGTCGCCGACGATCCAGCGTTCGCGCAGCACCCCTTCCCGCGTGAAGCCGAGCCGTTCGAGCAGCCGCGCCGAAGCGACGTTGCGCGGATCGATATCGGCTTCGAGCCGGTTCAGCCGCAGCGTGCCGAACGCGTGATCGATCACGGCCGACGCCGCTTCGCGCATGTAGCCGCCGCTCCAGTACTTGCGCCGCAGGCTGAAGCCGATCTCGGCACGCCGGCATTGCTCGTTCGCATGGAACAGCACGCATTCGCCGAGCGCTTCGCCGGTTTCCCGTAGTTCGAGCACGCAGATCTGGTCCTGCCCGCTCGCGGACGTCGTCAGGTTGCGCGCGACGCGTTCGATCGCCTGTTCGACGTGCGTCATCGGCGAGAACGAGAAATAGCGCATCGCTTCCGCATCCGACCAGATCTCGAAGAACGC
The DNA here is from genome assembly GCF_902499335.1 of Burkholderia lata. Lineage (GTDB taxonomy): Bacteria > Pseudomonadota > Gammaproteobacteria > Burkholderiales > Burkholderiaceae > Burkholderia > Burkholderia lata_B. Next base: position 154,082 of record NZ_CABVQK010000015.1, read on the forward strand.
GTGCGCGTCGGCTTCGCGTAGCGGCCGCAGGACGAGGCGTGAAGTATCGAGCGTGACGGGTTCGAACAGGGGCATGGCGACGGTCGGTCGAAAAACGGAATCGTGAATTAGAACACGCGAACCGCAAGTCAGCCATTTCGTGCGTTCGCACGCCCCATTCGCCCTCGGCACGCGGTGGCCGCCAAACAAAAAGGCCCGGACATCGTCCGGGCCGCTTCACTTCATCCGTTACCGCCGGCCGCGCTTACGCTTCAAGCGCCTCGAGCACCTTCCCCTTCGTCTCGATCCCGACGAAGTGCACGGTCACCGCCGCGATCAGCGGCACGATGCCGATCAGGTAGAACGCCGGCGCGAGGTTGCCGCCGATGATCGCGTGCGGCACCACCATCGGCGCGACGAACGACGCGATCTTCAACCATGCGCTGCCGAGCCCGCAGCCCGACGCGCGGATGCTCGTCGGATACTGCTCCGGCGTATAGACGTACGCGGTAATGAACCCCGACGCCATCAAGCCGAGCGACAGCGAGCAGAAGATCGACACGACATACACCGACGACGCGTGATAGACACCCGCGAACGCCAGCGACAGCGCGCACAGCACGAACGACCACACGATCACCGGCTTGCGGCCGAGCTTGTCGACGAGCAGCGCCGACGCCAGCGACCCGAGCACGCCCATCACCGAGCCGATCACCGCCAGGTTCAGCGCGAGCTGCAGCGGCGCGTGATAGAAGTTCTTGTAGATCGTCGGCAGCCACGTCGACAGCCCGTACTGGATGAACCCGCAGGTCGCCCACAACGTCGCCACCGCGAGCGTGCGCTTGCGATACGCGGCGCTGAACAGGTCACTCATCTTGCGCTTCGGATGCTGGCGCACCATCTCGTCGAACGCGGCCGCCTGCGTGACGGGCGGCAGTTCGCCGCGCACCGACGCTTCGAACACGCCGACGGCTCGCCCGGCTTCCGGGAGCCGCCCGCGCGACGCGAGCCAGCGCGGCGATTCCGGCACGAGGCGCGTGAGCACGAGCGACAGGATCAGCGGCAGCCCGCCGACGAAGTACATGATTTCCCAGCCGAAGCGCGGCACGAGCCACGCACCGAGCGCCATCGACACGAGCAGGCCGATCGGGAACACGATCTCGTACAGCAGTACGAAGCGGCCGCGGCCATGTGCACGCGTGATCTCGTTGATGTACGTCGCGGCAACCGGCAGCTCGCCGCCCAGGCCCAGGCCCTGCAGGATCCGCAGCAGCACGAAGATCTCGAAGGTCGGCGCGAAGCCGCACGCGATGCTCGTGACGCCGATCACAGCCGAGCTCCACGCGATCGCCTTCACGCGGCCGTGCTTCTCCGCCAGCGCGGGAAACAGGAAGGCGCCGATCAACTGGCCGATCGCGCCGGATGCGATCAGCAGCCCGATCTGTGTCGGCGACAGCCCCCATTTGTGAATCAGCAGCGGCAGCGTCGCCGCGATCGTGATCACGTCGAAGCCGTCGAAGAACGTCGCGGTGCCGATCAGCACGCGGGCGCGGATCTGCATCGCGTTGGCGGGAAGCCGCTCGAGCCGCGCGATGATCGCGCCGGGCGTGGAGGCGGCAGCTTCCATCGTGGCGCGACCGGCCACGACGTTGTCGAAAGTGCTCATGCGGGGTGTCTCCTGTGTCTCGTCGCCCGGTCAGGCCAGTGTCTTGCTCGTGTCTGCCAGGGCTTCCGTATCCACTGCCCGGCCCTGGTTCATCCACTTGCGCGCGAGCTTCAGCTCACGCGCGTTGTTGACGGCGATGACACCTCTCACATGTCCTTCGCCCACGAAAAACAGCGTCGCGCGTCGTGCGGCAAGATCGCCGCGCACGACGAGCTGCGCATCGGCCGGCAGATCGCCGAGGATCTGCAGGTTCACGTCGAATTGATCCGACCAGAACCACGGAATCTCCGCGTACGGCGCACGCACGCCGAGCACGGCCTTCGCGGCCGCGATCGCCTGGTTCTGCGCGTTGGCCCACGATTCGAGCCGCACGCGCCGCTTCAGCCAGCCGTTGTGATGGTTCGCGACGTCGCCACACGCGAAGATCGCCGGGTCGCTCGTCGCGCCGAATTCGTCGACGACGATGCCGTCGTCGATCGCCAACCCCGCATCGCTCGCGAGCGACGCGTTCAGCGCGAGGCCGATGCCGGCCACCGCGAAATCGGCGTCGATCGTCGTGCCGTCGGCGAGCGTCGCGCGTACCTTCGACGCGTCGTCCGGCTGCGCGTCGAGCGATGCGAGCGCCGCGCCGAGCCGTACGTCGACACCGTTCGCGCGATGCAGGTCGAGCAGGAAATCCGACACGATCTGCGGCACCGAGCGGCCGCACAGCCGCGGCGCGCCTTCGACGACGACCGCTTCGACGCCGAGCTTGCGCGCGGTCGCCGCGACTTCGAGGCCGATCCAGCCGCCGCCGATCACGAGCACGCGCTGGCTCGCACGCAGCTTCTCGCCGAGCGCGGCCGCTTCGTCGAGCGTGCGCAGGTAATGCAGGTTCGGCGTCTTCACGAGCGAGGCCGGCAGGCGGCGCGACGTGCCGCCGGTCGCGATCACGAGCCGGTCATATTCGATCTCGCGGCCGCTTTCGGTTTTCACGACGCGGCGCGCACGGTCGATCGATGCGGCGCGTTCCGGCTGCCACGCTTCGACGTTCAGTGCGTCGAATTCGTCGGGACGCACGACGCGCACGGTTTCGATGTCGGCGTCGCCGGCCAGCACGGCCTTCGACAGCGGCGGGCGCTCGTACGGCAGATGCGGTTCGTCGGCGATCATCACGAGGCGGCCGGCATAGCCTTCCGCGCGCAGCGTCTTCAGCACCCAGCCGGCGGCCTGGCCGCCGCCGATCACGACGACCGTGCCGGGCACTGCCTGCTCCTGTGCGTTCCCTTCGCTCATGATTTGCGCTCCGTCATGAACTTGCCTTCCGGCGCCTTCGCGTTCTTCTGCCGGCGCGTGTTGCCGTCGAGGCCGCCATCGACGGCCCATTCGGCGAACACGGTCGGGCCCGGCTCGAATTCGCGCGGCTGCCACTCGGGCGTCAGCACGTCTTCGTCCGCGTAGTACTCGATCAGCCCGCCGGCCGGGTTCTGGAAGTACCAGAAGTACGCGGACGACACCGGGTGACGCCCCGGGCCGAGTTGCGTTTCCCAGCCGCAGCGGTCGATGTGCATGCCGCCGCCGAACACCTCGTGGATGTCGCGCACGGTGAACGCGACGTGGTTCAGGCCACGTTTGCCGTTCGGCAGCGCGAGCAGGAACAGGTCGTGGTGGCCGCCGTGCGGCGCGCAGCGCATGAACGCGCCGCGGCCCGGATAACGGTCGGACGTCTCGAAGCCCAGCAGCTCGTGATAGAACTTTTCCTGCGCGTCGAGGCAGTTCGTGAAGAACACGACATGCCCGACCTCGACCGGCTCCGCGCGTGCATAGATCGGGCTCGGCTGGTCGACGCGCAGCGTCTGGCCCCACACGTTCGACGGCGAGCCCGTGATGTCGAGTTCGCGCTTGCGCGTGACTTCGATGCGGATCGCCATTCCGTTCGGGTCGATGCAGCCGACCGCATCGTCCTGCGCGTAATAGCCGGGCTGGCCGGCGAGCTTCGTGCGCAGCGCGTCGAGTTCCTGCCGCGTCGCGACGCCCCACGTGACTTCACGCAGCGTCGGGCCCGCCTCGAACGCGGGCGGCAGCGCCGGATCGTCGGCCTTGACGGCCAGCACGGTGCAGCCGTTCAGCGTCTCGAAGCGTGCGCGCGTATCGTCGTGCGCGACTTCCTTCATCCCCCAGTCGGCGAAAAAGCGCCGGCAGGTCGCGAGGTCGTCGACGCCGTACGTGATCTGCTCGATTCCCAAAATGCTCATTGCGTCATTCCCCTTCGCTCAGTTCGCCCACGGCAGCGGCGCGTCGTTCAAGCCCCAGTAGAGGCTCTTCTGCTGCATGTACTCGCGGATGCCCAGACGCCCCTTCTCGCGGCCCATCCCGCTCTCCTTCCAGCCCGAGAACGGCGTGGAGATCGAGAACAGCTTGTACGTGTTGATCCAGACGGTGCCCGTTTCCAGCGCACGCGCGATGCGCCAGGCGCGCTTGTAGTCGCTCGTCCAGATGCCGGCCGCCAGGCCGAACACGCTGTCGTTCGCCTGCGCGATCAGCGACGCTTCGTCGTCGAACGGCATCGCGACGAGTACCGGGCCGAAGATTTCTTCCTGGCAGATGCGCGCGCTGTTCGGCAGGCCTTCGAGAATCGTCGGCTGATAGAAGAAGCCGTTCTCGCGCCCGTCGCCCGACGGCCGCTCGCCGCCGCACAGCAGGCGGCCGCCTTCCTCTAGGCCGAGCGCCACGTAGCGCTCCACCGATTCGCGATGCTTCGCGGTGATCAGCGGCCCCATCTGCGTGTCGGGCCGCGTCGGGTCGCCCACGCGCAGCTTGCGCGCGCCCGCGACCAGGCGCTTCATGAATTCGTCGTACACGGAGCGCTGCACGAACAGCCGCGAGCCCGCGATGCACGCTTCGCCCGACGAGCTGAAGATACCGTACAGCACGCCGTTGACCGCGTGATCGAGATCGGCGTCGTCGCATACGATGGTCGGCGACTTGCCGCCGAGTTCGAGCGACACCGGCATCAGCTTTTCGGCCGCGATGCGCGCGATGCCGCGGCCCACTTCGGTGCCGCCCGTGAACGACACCTTCTTCACCAGCGGATGACGCACGAGCACGTCACCGATCACCGACCCCTTGCCCGGCAGCACGCTCAGCACGCCCTTCGGCACGCCCGCTTCCTCGCAGATGCGAGCCAGCGCGAGCGACACGAGCGGCGTGACTTCGGCCGGCTTCAGCACCACCGCGTTGCCGCCTGCGAGCGCCGGCGCGAGCTTCTGCGCATCGGATGCGATCGGCGAATTCCACGGCGTGATCGCCGCGATCACGCCGATCGGCTCGTACACGCTCATCGTCAGGTAGTCGCCGCGCGACGGCGTCAGCTCTTCGTCGAGCGTCTCGAGGCACGCCGCGAAATAGCGGAACGTGTTCGCGGCGCTCGCCACCAGCACGCGCGTCTCGTTGATCGGCTTGCCGTTGTCGCGGCGCTGCAGGTTCGCGAGTGCCTCGTGGCGCTGCATGATCAGATCGGCGATGCGGTACAGCACCTGCGCGCGCAGGTGCGGTTTCAGCCCGGCCCAGTCGGCGCGGCGCCACGCGGCGTCGGCGGCCACGACGGCTTCGGCCGCGTCGTCCGCATTCGCGGTCGACACTTCCATGTTCAGCGACTGGTCGGCCGGATAGATGCTCGCGTAAGACGCGCCACGGCCGCGCCGCCATTCGCCGCCGATCAGGATGTTGCCGTCGGGTACGAGGCTCGTATCGAAAGGAGTCATGTCACAAGTCCCACAAATCTGTCTCTGCACGTCCGCCCTCGCCGTGGCGCGGGCGGACATTCAATGGCCCGGTCAGATCACGCAGCGGGCCGCGCGGTTGCGCAGCGCGCGGATCGCGCTGTACGCCGTCAGCGCGGACGTCTTCGGGTTGTCGGGCAGCGGCTTGCCGCTCATTTCCAGCGACATCTCGCCGAATGCGCCGCGCGCGGTGATGCGGTGCACGTTGCGCGCGACGGCCGGATCGGCAATCAGGCGCACGTGCGTCGCGTCGAGGCCGAGGCCCGCGAGCGCAACGGTTGCCGCGACGTTCGCGTTCTTCGGATACAGGCGTGCGGCATCGCGCGCGCTGCCTTCGAAGATCACCTTTTCCTCGGTCATCGCGCGCAGGTCGCACAGCGCCTCGGCGGGCGTGCCGAGCCAGCCGAGCGGCGGCTTGCGGCCCACGTACAGCACTTCGTCGAGGCCGCCCTGCTTCGCGGACGCCAGCGCGTCGATCCCGCCGATCGCGCCGGACAGCAGCGTCACCGTCGCGTCGCCTTCGTCGGCTGCCTGCGCGAGCACATCGAGCAGCGCGAGATCGGACAACGCGCCGATCGACGCGACCGCGCAATCGGTGCCGGCCTTCAGCAGCGGCACGACGTGATCGACGAGCGCGCTGTGGCCCGCGCATTCGAGCGCGAACTCGGGGCGGCGGGCCAGCGCGTCGACCGACGACACGACCTCCACCGCGCCGCCCAGCACGCCCCGTACCGCCGCGCACTGGTGTTCCGGCACGATCACGTGCGCGACGCGCAGCGACGCATCGTGCTCGACCGCGTGGTACACGGCCGCGCCGATCGCACCGAAGCCGATCATCGCGACATCGACGGGTGCGTGGCCGTTACGCATACTGGCGCTCCGACGGCTCTTCCTTCTTCACCGGCGGGCCGGCGAAGTTCGATGCGAACGAGCCGACCGACAGCATGTCGACCTCGACCATCACCGGCCCTTGCTTCGCCATCCCTTCGCGCACGATCGCTTCCGCGTCGTCGAGCGACGTGATCCGGTAGTGCGTGAGGCCGAAGCTCGCGCAGAACTGCGCGAAATCGGGCTGGTGCAGTTGCACGAAGCAGCGGCGGCCGTCGTAGTGCGCGTCCTGGATGTTGCGTATCACGCCGTAGCACTGGTCGTTCATCAGCACGATCATCACGTTCGCGTTTTCCTGCACGGCCGTCACGAGCTCGCCGACGTTGACCATCAGGCCGCCGTCGCCGACGAGGCAGACCGTCTTCGCCGCGGCGCCCGCGAGCGCCGCGCCGATGCCCATCTGGATGCCCTGGCCGATGCCGCCGCCGAGCGCATGCACGCCCGAGCGCGGCTCGAAGATCTTCAGCAGACGGTTGCCCCACGTGCTGTTCGAGATCGTCACGTCGCGCACCCAGTTGTAATCGCGGCCAACAGCGCCCTGCAGCGTGTCGACGAGCTGCTTGTACGGCCCGAGGCCCTTCGACACGTCGGCCACCGCCTGCTCGCGGGCTGCCGCGAGATCAGCCGCGAACCGCGGGTCGACCGACAGGCGGCCTTCGAGCTGGTCGGCCAGCTCGGCCAGCACGCGCTTCGAATCGCCGTGCACGAACAGCTCGTTGCGATAGCCGCGGTTGTCGGCGAGCGCGTCGGCATCGATGCGGAACAGCGGCTGCGGCAGCCCGAGCTTGTACTTCAGCGTCTCGTTGCCGCGCAGACGCGAACCGACGACGACGAGCGCATCGCAAGTCTTGTAGAACGCTTCGACGGACGCGTGCACGTTGAACGCGCCGAGCGTCGCCGGGTGATCCTCGGGCAGCACGCCTCGGCCCTGCACGCTCGTCACGACGCCGAAGCCGAGCTTCACGAGGCGTTCGACTTCCTCGCGTGCGTGGCGCGCGCCGCCGCCGAGCCACAGCAGCGGGCGGCGCTTGGCCGCCAGTGCGTCGGCGAGCTTCGCGACGCGGGCCGCGTCGTGCTCGCGCGCCGCGACGTGCGCGGGCTCCAGGTCTTCCGGCCATTCGATTTCAGCGGCCTGGATGTCGATCGGAATCTCGACCGACACGGGGCCCGTCGGCGCGGTCTGCGCGATGCGCACGGCTTCGCGGATCGTCGGCAGCACGGTTTCGACCGTGCGCACGCGGAACGCGGCCTTCGAAATTGCATCCAGCATCGACAACTGGTCGGGTGCTTCGTGGATGTACGCGAGATCCTGGTCGAGGTACGGCGTCTCGATCTGCCCCGTGATGTGCAGCAGCGCGGTGCCGGCCGTCAGCGCCTCGACCATCGCGCCGGCCGCGTTGCCCGCCGCCGTGCCCGTGCTGGTGAGCGCGACGCCGAGGCCGCCCGACACGCGGGCCAGGCCGTCGGCCATGTTCAATGCGCCGGCTTCGCCGCGTGCGCCGACGTACCGGATGTTGCCGCGCGTGTTGATCGCGTCGAGGATCGGCATGTTGTGGATCGAGATGACACCGAATGCGGTCTTCACGCCGCACTGCTCGAGGAAGGTGGCAATCAGCTCGCCAACCGTGGTTTTGTTAGACATGGCGTGCAAAGCCTCCAGAAACGTCGATATGGCTGCCCGTCGTGTACGACGACAGATGCGTTGCGAGATAAAAAAGTGCCCAGGCGGCCTCGTCAGGCTTGCCGAAGCGGTTCAGCGGAATGTTCTTCGTGCGGGCGAGCGCGCCCGTCCAGTCCTCCCAGCTTTCGCCGGACTGCGCCTGCGTTTCGTAACGGCGGCGCCACTGGCCCGACTCGACGATGCCGATCAGGATCGAGTTCACGCGGATGCGCTGCGGCGCTAGTTCGGTCGCGAGCGACTTCACGAGGCTCAGTACGCCCGCGCGCGCCGACGACGTCGCGACCATGTGCGGCTCGGGCTGCAGCGCGAGCAGCGAGTTCACGCAAGTGATCGTCGGCGCCTGCGCGTCGCGCAGCAGCGGCAGGAACGCGCGTGTCGGGCGGATGATGCTGAAATACTTCAGTTCGAGCTCTTCGCGCCACGCATCGTCGGTCGTGTCGGCGAAGGTCGACACGCGGCCCTGGCCGGCGTTGTTGACCAGCATGTCGGCACGGCCGAAGCGCGTCGAAACCGCTTGCGCGAACGCGGCCACATCCTGCTCGTCGAGCACGTTGCAGCGCTCGGCGAGCAGTTGCGCGCCCGGGTATTTTTCAACGAGCATCGCTTCGGCACGTGCGAGACGGTCGCCATCGCGGCCGCAAATCGCGACCGACGCGCCCGCCTGCAGGAACCGTTCGGCGGTCGCGAGGCCGATGCCGGACGAACCGCCCGTCACCACCGCCACCTGCCCGGTCAGATCGATCTGAATCATCGGAGTCCTAAAGCCTTGAGAAACGTGTGCTCGTCATCCGAGCGGTAATTGAGCCGCCGCGACAGTTCCGCCGCCGCGCGCTGCACCTTGTCGATCAGCCCGTCGGCGATCAGTGTCGCATCGATCTCCGGGCGCGGCACCGTCACCGTGATGCATGCAACGATCTTCTGCGTCTCGTTGCGCACCGGCGCCGTGACCACCGAGATGCCGCGCTCGAACGACGAATTGCTGACGCCGTAACCACGCAGCGCATCCTCGCGGATCACTTCATACAGCGCGTCGACCGTCTCCGGCGTCGCGTTCGTCATCCGGTTCAGCGCGCTCTCCGGATACAGCGCATGCAGCTCCTTCAACGACAGGTCGCCCATCAGCACGTGGCCGTGCGTCGTCGCATGCGCGGGCAAGCGCGTGCCGACGTTCACGCGGATCGAGCTGAACACCGGCGCCTGGCTCTGCGCCTTCGCGACGAACACCACGTCGCGGCCGTCGCGGATCACGATGTGCGTCGTGAAGCCGGTCGCGTCGCGCAGGCTCTCGATCACGGGCAAGCCCAGATCGGTCAGCTCCAGCGAGCTCAGGTATTCGAAGCCGAGCCGCAGCACGGCGATGCCGAGCTTGTAGTTGCGATCCTTGTCCGCACGCTCGAGGAAGCCGAGCGATTCGAGCGTCTGCAGCAGACGGAACACCGTCGTGCGCGGAATGCCGAGCCGCTTCGACAGCTCGGGCGCACCGAGCACGGGCTCGCGCGGCGAGAATTCGGCGAGGATCCGCAGCCCGCGTTCGAGGCCCGGCACCACGTAACTGGCTTCGGCCTTGCCGTTTTCGAGTTCGGGTTGTTGCAGCGGTTCGTTCATGCCAGCCCCCGCTGTTGGTCGCACTGACGGCAGAACGTGTCGATCAGTGTGGAATAAACGGCCGGTGCCTCGACATAGCCGGCGTGACCGGCTTGCGGAATCACCTGCAGCCCGACGTGCGCGGCCGCGGCAATCCGCTCGCACGCGGCAGGCGGCGTAATCGCGTCGTTCGCGCCGACGGCCACGGCCGTGCGGCCGCGAAAACCGGCGAGATCGGCCGCGAGATCGGCGTTCGCGAGCAGATGCGTGGCCTGCGCATAGCCGGCCGGCACGATGCGCGCCATGTTCCAGCGCACCCATGCACGCGCATCCTCGTTCGCGAAACCGGACAGCATGTTGCCGCTGCGCTGCTCGGCGAGCCCGGCCGGGCCGAGTTCCGCGAGCATCGCGAGCCGCGCGGCGCGGCGCGATTCGCGTGTTTCGGCCGGCGCGCTGCCGTAGCCGCCCGCGGGCGACACCAGCAGCAGGCCGGCGATCCGCGCGGGCATCACGCGGGCGAGACCGCCCGCGATGATCGCGCCGAGCGAATGACCGACCAGCACGCAGCGTTCGATGCCGAGTGCCTCGAGCCACGCGTTCAGCGATGCCGCGTAATCGGCGGCGGCCGGCGACGCGCCGTGCACCGGCGTCGACACGCCGTAACCGGGCGCATCCCACGCAAGCACGCGCCGCGATGCGCCGAGCGTGTCGAGCTGGCGGACCCACGATGCGGCGCCCGAGCCGATGCCGTGCAGCAGCACGACCGGCAGCGCACGGCCCGCATGCTGCGCGCCGGCCTCGCGATAACCGATCGTGCCCGCTGCGCCGGCCGCGCAACGCTGTTCGGGAAACTGCCCGAGCAGCGTGGCGAACGCCGAGGTGCGGTCGCGTTCACGTTTGTCGATGACACTCATTGCTTCACCTGCTCCGTCTCAGCGCTTGATCTTCGCGAGCGGCGAATCGGGCGGATACGTCGGCGTGATCGGCTTCGGCGAACCGAGCATCACGCACATCAGCGCATCTTCCTCGCCGATGTTGATTTCCGTGCGATACACGCCCGGCGGCACCGAGATCAGGTCGCGCTCGCCGAGGATCGCTTCCCACGTCTCGCCGTCGCGCTCGCAGATCACCTTCATCTTGCCGCGCAGCACGAAGAAGATTTCCTCGACGTCCATGTGGATGTGGCTCGGGCCGATGTTGCCGGCCGGGATGACCATCGTCGAAAACGTGAAGCCGCCGGCCGGCACCGTGTTGACGTCCTTCGCGACGCCCGTGCCGCCCGTGCCGACGTAGCGCATCTGCGCGCGGCGGTACTTCGGGTCGTAGTCGGCCTGGAACTTCAGTGCGTCCCAGTCGTAGCGCCGCGTCGCGTAGCGAGCAACGCGCCCTTCCATCCAGTCGTTGAAGCTTGCGCCTTCCGGCTGGTCCCACGACTTGCGTTCGAGATCGGCGTCCGCCATCGTCCTCTCCTTCATCAGAGTGAAAACTTCAATTCATTACGAAGCCGCCGTTCACCGGCAGCAGTTGACCCGTCACGAAGCGCGCGCCGTCCGACAGCAGGAACAGCACCGGGCCCGTCACGTCGTCGGGCACCTGCGCACGCGTCAGCGCGCGGCCCTGCATGTAGAACGCGTGGCGCTCGGCCGGCACGTAGGCCGTCGCCTCGACTTCGGTCAGCCCCGGCGCGATCGCGTTGACCGTCACGCCGTGTGCGCCGAACTCGCGCGCCTGCGCATGCGTCATCGCGATCACCGCGCCCTTGCTCGCGACGTACGCGAGCAGCTTCGGCGCGCCCCACAGCGCGGTGTCCGATGCGAGGTTCACGATCGCGCCGCGGCCCGACTGCGCGAGGTACGGCAGCGCCGCATTGCTGACGAGCCACACGCCGCGCACGTTCACGTTCATCACGGCGTCCCACGTCGACACGTCGAGCTCCGTCGACAGCTTGCCGCCCGAGTTCGTGATCGCCGCGTTGTTGATCAGCGCGTCGATACCGCCGAGCGCCGCCGCACCGTGCGCGACGAACGCGGCGACGCTCGCCGGATCGGCGAGATCGAGCGCGAAGAAATGCGCGACATGGCCCGCTTCGGAGAGTTGCGCGGCAAGCGCTCGGCCTTCGTCGGCCAGCACGTCGCCGAACGCGACCTGCGCGCCCGCTTCGACGAGCGACTTCACGAACGCCGCGCCAAGCCCGCGCGCGCCGCCCGTGACGAGCACGCGGCGCCCCGCGAGCGACACGACCGGAGCGCGCTCAGCCATTTGCCGGCTCCGATGCGGCCTGCGCCTGCGCCGCGCGATGCGCGTCGAGCGTGGAAAGGTGCTCCTGGGCACGCGTGCGCAGCATCCGGCGCACACGCGTCATGCCGACATCGTGCTGGTACAGGTATTCGTGATCGCGCGCATTCGGCGCGAGGCTTTCGAGGACGTAGCGGTCCTGCTCGAGCACGTCCCAGTGCAGGCCCTCGAGGCGGTTGCGGTACATGAAGCGCCACACGTCGCGCTGCCAGCCGCTGACCTTGCGCGTGCGCCAGAAGTAGACCTGGCAGTTGTCGCCGTCGACCGGCGTCGCGAAGCCGATGATCCCGAAGTTGCCGCCCGGGCCGAACTTCTGCTTGTACGGAATCGCGAGGCGCATCCACAGGCAGCCCGTTTCGCCGAGCTCGACCCAGTCGAAGTTCACGTCGCGCTGGCCGATCTTCTCGAACATCAGGCCCGTTTCCGTCTTGCGCACGCGCATGTCGGCCTGCTTGTCGCCTTCGGCCATCGAGTGCGAGGTGGCATGCAGGTACGCGCCGTGCATCGGGTCCATCACGTTGTCGATCGCGTACTGGTAATTGCACTTCCAGTTCGACACGCACAGGAAGTGGCCGTACTCGTCGTCGACCAGTTCCTCGGGCAGGTTCAGCGGCGCCGGCTCGCCGTGCGCTTCGTCGCCGAACCACAGGAAGATCGCGCCGGCCTTCTCTTCGACCGGATACGACTTCACGCACTTCGTGCCTTCGAGCGGGCAGTTCGACACGGCCGGCACGCGGTTGACCGTGCCGCCGCCGTCGACTTCGATGCCGTGATACCAGCAGGCGATGTTGCCGCCGAGGTTCCAGCCGAGCGACAGGCGCGCGCCGCGGTGCGGGCAGCGATCTTCGAGCGCATGGACCTTGCCGTCGTGATCGCGCCACAGCACGATCTGCTCGGACAGGCGCGTGAGGCCGACCGGTGCATTCGACACCTGCCAGCTCGGCGCGACGGGATACCAGTAGTTCTTGATGCCGCGGTCGAGATACTCACGGACCGGGTCGTGTTGGACTGCGTGTTGTACGGGGGACGTCATCAGTGTGCTCCGGATGCGGTTGTCGTCGGGTCGGCGGTCAGCGCTCAAGCGCTCATTCCGCGAGCGAGGCCATTTCGGCGCGGAAGCGCTCGGCGGTCCACACCGTGCCGTCCGGCGCGCGGAAGCCGATGCGGTTCAGGCCCGCGACGACGTCGTCCAGCTCGACCGCACCGGCTTCGAACACGCGCTCGAGCGCATCGCCGAGGTCGTCTTCGTACTGGGTCGGTGCGGCCTTGCGGTTCTGCCAGACCTGGTTCTCGACCTGGCCGGGGATCTCGATCTGCCCCTTGCCCGCGACGTTGTTCGGCTGCGGCGCCACCCACGGCTTCAGGAAGGGATTGAAGTTGACGGTCGCTTCTTTCATGTCATTCCACCTTGATCTGGATTTCCTCGCCGGCGAGACGCACCGCGTACTGCTTCAGTGCGCGTCCGCCCGGACCCTTCAGGCATTCGCCCGTCTTGATGTCGAACACGGCCTCGTGCAGCGGGCATTCGACCGTGCCTTCGTCGACGAACCCCTGCGTCAGCAGCGCATACGCATGCGGGCACACGTTCTCGAGCGCATACACGTCGTCGCCGACGCGGTAGATCCCGATTTCGACGCCGTCGGTCCGCTTGAACTCGATCGGCGTGTCTTCCGACAGCGCGCCGGCGTGCCCGGCGCAAACCCATTGTTCAGACATCTCACACCCTTCCTTCTGATCGACTCTCGGTTTGTTCCGATTTGTTCCATACCCGGAACAGCAGTTTATGGATGGTGATTATAGGAGCGACTTTCCACGAGTAAAACAAAAAGGTGCACGCCCTAGGGAAAACACTGACCGCCGGGTCGGCGATCACGTGCACCCATCTCATTAAATGAAATTTTTTGTTATGTGACGGGGAGTTACCGGGTTTACACGGGCTTCGCGCAGCGGCGCCGGGTATCGGCCGCGAACGCATCCGTCCCGTAAAAATTATTTTTGATCCGGTGCTTGACGCCTCTATACTCCATTCCATCAGAGGCACATTGTTCCTTATATGGAACATACGAATGCCCACTCGATGGCGAAGACGCGCGACGGCCGGCCGTTCCTGCGCATGCCGCCACGGCACGTTTTCATCAGGTTGGAGATTCAGGAGATCAAATGGTCAAGCACGCGGTAGCAGCAGCAGTGATCGGATTGGGCGCCGTGTCGGGCGCGTGGGCGCAGAGCAGCGTGATGCTGTACGGCAGCATGGATGCGGGTGTCGCGTACGTGAACAACGTCGGCGGCCATGCGAAGTGGGCGATGATCCAGGGCAATACGCAGCCCGATCGGTGGGGCCTGAAGGGCAAGGAAGACCTCGGCGACGGCCTGTCGGCGATCTTCCAGCTCGAAAACGGCTTCTATACGAACAACGGCCAGTTCGCGACCGCGAACACGATCTGGAACCGCGCGGCATTCGTCGGCCTCAGCTCGGAGCGCTACGGCACGCTGACGCTGGGCCGCCAGACGCCGCTGTCGTTCGACTATCTCGATCCGCTCAGCACGGCCTACCTCGCGATGAGCTGGTACGCGTTCCACCCGGGCAACATCGACGGGCTCGCCGCGACCGGCAACGTGCCGTACAACAACTCGGTCAAGTACCGTTCGCCGACCTTCGCGGGCTTCTCGGCCGCGGCGACGATGGCGCTCGGCAACACGACGAACTTCTCGACCGGCAAGTCGGTCGGCGTCGCGCTGAACTACGCGAACGGGCCGTTCAAGGCGTCGGCCGTGTACTCGAACGAGCACGACCGCTCCATCCTGATCAGCACGACCGGCATCACGTCGTTCCAGGGGCAGAACACCGCGAACGGCTACACCGCGAGCAAGGTCGAGAACATCGGTGCGGGCGCTTCCTACCAGTTCGGCGACTTCCTCGTGCATGGCCTGTACACGCGCACGAAGATGCAGTCGAACGGTTTTTCGGACACGTTCCAGAGCTACGACGCGGGCGTGAACTACCGCAGCAGCGCGTTCAACACGATCGCGGGCGGCGCGGCGACCACGACACTGGCCGGCCGCCGCTGGACGCAGGTCGAGCTCGGCGACATCTATGCGCTGTCGAAGCGCACGCAGTTGTATGCAAACGTGCTGGTCGAACACGGTTCGGGCGGCGCACAGGCCGCGTTCTTCACGGCGGGCGTGTCGAGCACCGCGAACCAGGTGATCGTGCTCACCGGCATCCACCACTCGTTCTGAACGAAGTCAGGCGTTCGGCGCCTGAAACGACAAGAGCGGCCCGCGGGCCGCTCTTGTCGTTTCGTGGATCGCATCTGCACAGCCGCCGTACCCGTCGCACCTGCAACGGGTAGCATCACCGGACCCCGACGAACGGAGACGACCGTGGCAGTCTATTTGCTGGCGCAACTTCGCTTCACGCACCGCGACGCCTACGACCGGTATCAGGCGCGCTTCATGGAGGTATTCCGCCGCTTCGACGGCCGCCTGCTCGCGGCCGACGACGCGCCGGTGGCGCTCGAAGGCGAATGGGACCGGAACAAGGTGGTGCTGATGTCGTTTGCCGACGAGGCGTCGGCGCGCCGGTTCATCGAGTCGCCCGAATACCGCGAGATCTCCGAGGATCGCCATGCGGGCGCGGACACGCTCGCGTTGCTCGTGCACGGCCTGCCCGTACCGGGCGCATGAACATGACGGCGGCGGCGCGGCCACGCGCCGGCCACGCATCGGAACACTCAGAACATCGCGACCTTGTGGCGCGCGTGCGCGAACGTCGGGTCGCTTTCGAGCGGACGATAGTTCAGCCGCTGTGACAGGTCGACCGCCGCGCCGCACACCGCTTCGACGAGCCGTTCCTTCTCGCGGGCCTCGCCGATCTCCGAGCGCGGCACCGTCGCGGTGATCGCCGCGACGATCGAGCCCGAATGATCGCGTACGGGTGCAGTCACGGCCGAAATGCCGCTCTCGAATGCCGCCTCGCTGACTGCATAGCCGAGCCGCGCGTAATGGCGCACGCGTTCGTACAGTTCGTCGACGGTGCCCGGCGTGCGCTCGGTGAACTGCTCGAGCCGCTTTTCCGGATAGAGCTGGCGCAGCGCATCGCGCGTCAGGTCGCCCATCAAGACGTGGCCGTGCACGGTGGCGTGCGCAGGCAGCCGCGTGCCGACATGCACCTTCACGGAGCCGAACATCGACGTATTGCTCTGTGCCTTTGCGACGAACACGACGTCGCGCTGGTCGCGGATCAGCAGGTGCGTCGAGAATCCGGTCGCGTCGCGCAGCCGCTCGAGCACGGGCGTGCCGAGATCGGTCAGTTCGAGCGAATTCAGGTATTCGAAGCCGAGCCGCAGCACGCCGACGCCAAGCCGGAAATAGCGGTCGCCGTTCACGCGCTCGAGGAAACCGAGCGCCTCGAGCGTCTGCAGCAGGCGGAACGTGGTCGTGCGCGGAATGCCGATGCGCTTCGACAACTCGGGCGCGCCGAGCACCGGCTCGCGCGCGGAGAATTCGGCGAGGATCCGCAGCCCGCGTTCGAGCCCCGGCACCAGATAGGACGATGCGCCGCCGGACGATTCGTCGTCGCCGGGCGCCGCGGATTCAGGCGCGCCGCTCATCGTTGTCTTGGCCATGTGGACATGGACGGAAGGAAATCAATCACGAAACAGGTCATGGATCGTCGTGGCCGGCCGGTCATGCCGCCCCGGCGCGCACGCAGTTGCACCCGCGCGCTTCGCCGCGACGCAGCATGCGCCGCCACGACTCCAAGAAGAGTCATTCACGGTCGAGAGGATAGCAGTGATGGACAGCGCGACGCCATGCGGAAATCGCCGAACGGCCGGACAGCCGCCGCCCGGCCGTGCGCGCGGCGAGCGGCTGACGGATCGCGGCCGGCGTGGCTTGCTGCGCCAGGACGCCGAGGCGCCCGCAGGCTACAGGCGCGACAGGTGAACCCGGATGTTCGCGCGGTCATACGTGAAGCCGCCGGCTGCGTCCGGCTCGAGCACCCGCGCAAGGTCGACCGCATACATCCATCCGCTGCCCAGGCGGCCCCCGTTGATCGCCCGGATCCGGCTGCCGCCGACAGCGATCGCGGCATGAAAGACCGTGCCGCCGCGCGAGAAGCCGACCGCGGTTCCCGCCGGAATGCTCGCGCGCCCGTCCCATTGACCGCCGGTCTCGAAGTTGAAACGGGTCCGCCAGTGCTGGCCGATCGTGTCGAGCAGCGCACCGGGCGCGATCATCGCGTCGCTGCGCAGCAGATACCGGACATAGGCCGCGGCGTCATAACAGACGCCGCCGGAAACGTATTCGTTGATGTCGGCCATGCCGAACATCAGCCCTTGGGCGTGCTTCTGCCGTTCGGCGAAACCGGACTGGGCGACATGGCCGCCTAACTGGGAAAGTTGCATGGGTGGCTCCTTGGAAGAAACAGGACATCGTCGTCCCGTCAACGCAATAACTTCATATGTTATTACGATATCGAGCCACTTCCGCATCCGGCCTCGGGCGTCACGGCATGCGCGCCGCCGAAGCCGGCGCGGCGGCGGCCGCATCGGGATTCGGCGCGAGCCGCAGGCGCACGCGCAACGGCTGCAGCATGTCGGGCGGCGGCGGCTCCGCCAGCGGGCCGGCCATAAGCAGTTGCCGCAGCGTCGCGTCCGCGCCGGGATCGCCGAGCGACGCGAATTCGACGCGCGTGACCGCGCCGTTCGCGCCGATCCACGCGCGCACGACGATCGCGGGCGGCGGCGCATCGGCGCTCGCGTTCAGCACGCGTGCCTCGAGATACTGGTGCAGACGGTCGGCCGCGTCGCCGTCGCCCTCGAGCCACGTCTGGAACTGCTGCCCGGCGAGTTGTCCGTAGCGGATCCACGTTGGCGGCACGTCGGCCGTCTGCGCGACGGCCGGCACGGCACACACCGCCAGCGCCCATGCGACGACGATCGCCCGCCGCACTCCGGATGCGCTCCACTCCTGCATTCGTTTCATTCCGCCTCCCGTTTCGATGGTGCGCCGTCGTGCTGCACTGCGTCGCCCGTTCGCTCCATCAGCCGATCTCGATCGGTACATACAATCGCGTGCCGCCACGCTGGACGAGCAGCGCGACGTTGCCGTGCGCGGCATCGATCTCGGCCATCAGCGCACCGATGTTCGCGACCGGCGTGCCGTTGACCGACAGCACGATATCGCCGGGCTGCAACCCCGCACGGGCGGCCTGGCCGCTCGCCTGCTCGACGACGAGCGCCTGACCGACGCCGAGCCGCTGGCGCTCCTGCTCCGTCGCCGCGCGCAACGCGAGCCCGAACCGCGCGGGCCCTTGCTCGCCGCTCGCCGACGCCGTGCCGCTGTCGAATGCGCCGACCGTCGCGATCACGTGCATCGCCCGTCCCGCGCGCCACACGAGCAGGTCGGCCGGCCGGCCGGCACGCATACCCGCGACCGTGCCGAGCAGGTCCGCCGATTCGGCGACCGGCTTGCCGTCGACCGCGAGCACGACGTCGCCCGGCTGGAGGCCCGCGTGCGCGGCCGGGCCATCCGGCTCGACCACGGTGATCAGCGCGCCGTCCGGGCTCGCCAGGCCGAACGAACGCGCGAGCGCCTGGCTCACTTCCTGGACGGCCACGCCGAGCCGGCCGCGCGTGACCTTGCCGGTCCGCAGCAACTGGTCCTTCACGTCGAGCGCGATGTCGATCGGGATCGCGAACGCAAGCCCCTGATAGCCGCCCGTCTTCGAGAAGATCATCGAGTTGATCGCGATCACGCGGCCGCCGAGGTCGAACAGCGGGCCGCCCGAATTGCCGGGGTTGATCGGCACGTCGGTCTGGATGAACGGAATCGCGCGCTCGCCGGGCAACGAGCGCGATTTCGCGCTGACGATGCCCTGCGTGACCGTGTTCGCGAACCCGTACGGCGAACCGATCGCCATCACCCAGTCGCCCACTTCGGTGCGCGCCGGGTCGCCGGTCGCGACGACCGGCAGGTTGTGCGCGTCGATGCGGATCACCGCCACGTCGGAGACGGGGTCGCTGCCGATCACGCGCCCCTTGAACTGCCGCTTGTCGGTCAGCTTCACGTCGATCGCAACGGCGTCGCCGACCACGTGCCGGTTGGTCAGGATCACGCCGTCCGCGCTGACGATGAAGCCCGAGCCGAGGCTCACCTCCTCGCGGTTGCCGATCACGCGCCGCGCAAGAAACGGCGCGAGCGGATGATCGGGCGCGATGCCGGGCGGCAACTGGATGCCCATCTGCGTGACTTCGCGCGTGACGCTGATGTTGACGACCGCCGGGCCGACGCGCCGGACCAGCGCGGCGAAGTTCGGCAGCACGACGGTCGGGGTCGGCGATGCGGCACCCTGCTGCGCGGGCCGCTCGCCGGCCGCCGCGGTTGCACAAGCGCCAGAGCCTGCGCATGCGCAGGCCAACGCCAGCGCGCCGGCGATTGCTCGCAGCATCACCGCCCGGTTCGTCTGCCTGCCCGCCTTCATGTTGCCGTCCCTCGTCGGTTCGCGCCGGAGCGCCTCCGGCTCATCGATTCATCGATACCTGTGCCACGCACTCGGCCGCCTGCATTACTTCGGCGGCACCGCGACCGGCGCATCGGGCCGCTGCGGCGTCGTCGACCGCCCCCAGTTCGAGCCGAAACGGTTCCGCTCGGTCGACAGGTTGAACGTGCCGAGACGGTTCGACGGCTGCTTCGACAGCCGCTCCGAATCCGTTTGCGATGCGCCCGCCTGCGGGTCGGCCGTCGGCTTCAGTTGCTGGCTCAGGCAGTCGTACGACAGCGCGCGCTTGCCGTCGACTTCCGCATCGACGCACACCGGCTTCGCGGCCGAGCCCGGACTGGCTGCCGCGGGCACGGCCGCGCTCGCCGCCGCGTGTCCGCCCTGCGCGTGCGCACCGGCTGCCAGCAGCAGGCAGACGAACGTCGCGATTGCGCTTCGTCGCATCTTCATGCGCGCCTCCTTCAGAAATGGCTCCATGGCACCCGCGCTGCGGCCGTCACAGGTTCATGCCCGGCGCCGACGCGCGCGCCAGGAAACGCGCGAACGCCGCGCGATCGGACTCGTCGACAGCAGGCTCCCGCGCATCGACCCGCTGCTCCCACGCGTCGCGCATGCCGTCGACCGGCTGCCACGCATGCACCTGCGCGCCGGTCGGATACGGCGTGACGAGCGGTTCGCGATAGTCGACGCGAAACAGCGGCGGCGCGCTGCCGCCGGCCGTCCACAAATCGCCGACGTCGCGCACGCTCGCGTCGAACCAGAACCGCACCCAGCGCACCGTCGGCGCGCGCGTGTCGGCGTCCGGTGCATCGGCGCCCGACGCACCGGCGCCCGACGCATCCGGCACGCGCAGGAAGCCGGCCAGCACGAGCAGCACGGCCGCCAGATCGTCGTCGCGGAACATCCGGTACGACCAGAGATCCGCGACGTCGACACAGGAAATCACCGCGATGAAGCGCCCGATCGTGAGCGCGGGCCACACGCGCCGCATCAGCGCGTAATGGCGCGCCCACTGCGCAACGAAGCGCTCGCGATGCCGGGTGGCGACCTGCACGTCGCGCGAGCCGCGAATCGTCAGTTCCTCCGGTTGATACTGGCGCGTCGTGAGCACGCACTGCGCGGAGCACCGCGCGCTCCGGTGCCGCGCGTAGCCGCCCGCACCGGGCAACGGCTCCAGTGCCCCGAAGCACAGCGGGCAATGCGTGGGCCATTCGCCGGGCCGGCCCGGCCACGGGTTCGCCTTCGGCATGCGCGGGCGGTCGGCGGCCGCGGCCGGGCGGCGTCGCCCCGGCGTGCGCGCGTCGGGGGCGTCGACGCGCGGCGTCGAACGGACGGTTGCCATGAGTGTGCCTACCGGGCGGACGCGAGCGCTTTCTTCAGCGCGTCTTCGTTGATCGGTGCGTTCGCGGCGAGCTTCGCGAGATACGCCTGCGCATTCTGCTGCGTGCGCTGCGCACGCAGCATCGCGCGCAGTTGCTCCTTCACGTCGGCCAGCGGACGCGGCGCGGCTGCGCGGATCTCGATCAGCTTCACGACATGAAAACCCGTGGGCGTCTGGATCGGCGCGGAGACCTGGCCCGGCTTCAGCGCGTCGGCCGCCTGACGGACCGCCGGCACCATCAGTTGATCGGGCACGAAACCGAGATCGCCGCCGTTCGCGGCGCTCGCCTTGTCCTGCGAGTTCGCCTTCGCGAGCGCCGCGAAATCGCCACTGCGCGCGCGGCTCGCGAGATCGGCCGCCTGCTTGCGCGCCTTGTCGAGCGTCGCGGCATCCGCGTTCGGCGGCACCGCGATATAGATCTGCGCGACATGCAGCGCGCGCGGCGCGGCGAACGCGGCGCGGTTCCTGTCATACGCGGACTGAAGCTCCGCATCCGACGGATAGTCGGCCGGCGGCGCATTCACCGACGCCAGATAGCTGCGCGCGACGATATCGCGCTGCGCCTGTTCGACGGCCGCCTGCACCTGCGCCTGCTTGTCCCAGCCCTTCGCTTTCGCCTCGGCCAGCACGGCCTTCTGCGCGAGCGTCGAACGCACGACCTGGTCCAGCGCCGCGGGATCGGCCGCGAGACGCTCGCGCCCTTCCGGGCTCACCGACTTCAGCAGCCCCTCGATATCGGCCTGCGTGACCGACGCCTGCGCGGCATTCGCGATCACGTCGTCCTGCGCGTGTACAGCGAACGGCGCGCCCAGCACGACACTGCCTGCCACGATCGCCAGCATCTTCATCTTCGTCATCATCGTTCGACTGCCCTCTCGATTGCTCTTGGAATGCGGACGCTGCATCAGCGCGCGTCCGTCAACGTCATGCGCAGGACGAGCGGCTGCGCCATCCCGCGTGGCGGCGCCGCGCCGACCGCCCGGCCGACGAGTGCGGCGTACAGCGCCGCGTCGAGCGCTGGTGGCCCGGCCGCGCCGCTGTCGACGCACGTCACGTGCCCGTACCGGTCGAGCCACGCGCGCACCGGCAGCACCGGACTGTCGTCGCCGGCCTCGGCCCGTTCGCCGGCCCAGTGCTCGATGCCGGCGCGCAGGCGGCACACCGCTGCATCGTCGCCATCGAGCGTCGCCCGCAGCCACTGCGCGATGCGCCGGGCATACGCGCCCCACGCGGCGGGTGCATCGCTCGCGGCTATCGCGTCCGCGTCGTGCCGCGCACGGCCCGGCAGCAACGCACGCAATGCGGCGCCGATCCTCACTGCGCGGCAGCCTCGACCGCTGCCGTGGCCGCTTCGACGGCCGGTGCGCCGGCCTGATCGCCGGCCGCCACACGTGCCGCCGCTTCCTGCTCGGCCATCGCGGGACGGTTGCGCAAGTGCAGCAGGAATTCCTGGATCAGGCGATCCCACAGCTCGATCGTCGAGCGCAGGTAGCGCTCGGACACGCCGCCCGCGACGACCACGTCCATCTCCAGCGCGAGAAACGGCCCGTGGCTCGCGAGACGCGCGAAGCGCTTGGTCCGGTTCCAGTCCGCGACGAGTTCGGCCGGCAAGTCGCCCTGCACCTGCAGCACGCACGACAGCGTGTAGTCGATGAACAGCAGCGCGGCGGGCGGTGCATCCGCGCCCTGCGGCGCGAGCGCAGTGGCCGGGTTGCCGAAGCGCACCGCGAAGCCGATGCCCTGGCTCGCGCTCATCAGTTGCACCGCGCCGTTCTGTTCGGCCGCCGTCACGCGGTAGCCCGCGCGGCGCAGCACGTCGGCGAGGCGGTCGGCGCTGATCGCTTCGATCGGCGCGTCGTGTGCCGCGCGCTCGTCGCCGGCATTCGGTTGCTTGTCTTGCATGTCTGTCTTCCCCGTATTCAACGAATCGATCGGTTCAATCCCGGCTGCAGGCCGCGCGCTCACTGTGCGTTCGCCGCAGCGGCAGCCGACGCCGGTGCCGGCGTTGCCGCAACCGGCCGCGCGGCCGGGTCGTACTTGCCCGCATACAGCGCATCGCCGTAGCGTTGCGCGATGTCGTCGTACTTCACGCGCGCCGACTGCGCGAACGGCTGACGCGACGAGAACAGCGTGCCGATCCCGACATGCTCGTACGCGTCGAGAATCTCGTGCCCCACGCGATACAGCTCGGCATTGTGTGCCTGGCAGGTTTTCAGCTGCGTGTCACGCGCGGCGACGTCCTTCTGCAACTGCGTGTGCTGCGCATCGCGGGCACGCGACACGGCGAGCAAGTCCTCATAGGACGACTTGTATTTCGCCAGCGACTTCGCGTCCTGCTCCCGGCCTGCCCGCTCCTGTGCGAGCGCACGCTTCGCGGCCGCCTCGGCGCCCGAGTCGCCGCGCGCGCCCGCCAGTTGCCCCTGCATCGCCTTCAGTTGCGCGAGCGCGTCGTCGCGCTGCTTCTCGGCCGCCGCCTTGTCGCTCTGCAACTGCGCCTGGTTGTCCTGCAACTGGCGCAGCTCCTGCACGGTCGAGCGCAACTGGCTGCGCAGCTTGTCCTCGATGCTCTGCGCGTGCGCGCCGCCGGCCGCGAGCAGCAGCGTGCCGGTCAAGGCGGCCGCGAGCATCGTGCGAGTAATCGTGTTCATGCGCGGCTCCGGTCAGAAGCGAGCATTGAGCTCGATCTGCAGCACGTCGATCGAGACGGGCGGCCCGTACACTTCCTTCGAGCTCAGGTAACGCGCCGACACCCACGTGTCCCGTGCGACCGCATACGCGGCGCCGAGCACGTAGCCGCGCGCGTTGGTGCCGCCGAGATGGAAATCGGGATCGTTGAACGCGTCGAGCACGGCGTCCGGCTGCAGGTACTTGTACGCGATCGAGAAGTTCCACTGGCCCTTCTCGCGCGGCTCCGGCTCGCCGAACGTCGCCTTCGCGAGGAAGCCGTTCGGGCCGCTGCGGTAGTCGGCGCGCGTCGCGTTCACCGACGTCGAATCGTAGTTGTTGACCGGCAGCGACGACGCGGCGAACGCCTTGTTGTCGTTGTACGCGAGGTTGCGCACGTATTCGCCGTCGAGACGCAGCTTGAAGCGATCGGCCACCACCGTGTCCCACTGCGCCTTCAGGTCGAGCAGCCGGTAGTTGTAGGCCAGGCCGAACAGCTGCGGCTGCGGCGTCATCCCCGGCGCGAGGTTCGGGTTCTGCACGATGTTGCGCAGCGCGATCAGCGTGTTGCCGCCCTGCATGAATGCCGGCGCCTCGTTGTCGGTGCTGCAGCTCGTCGCGCCGAGATACAGTGCGCACGGCGACGACAGCGTGCCGCGCATGTTCTGGAAGTCGTAGTACGCGACCGCACCGCGCAGCCGGTTCTTCGCATCGATCTTCCAGTCGGCGCCGAACTGCGCGCCGAGCATCCACTTCGTGTCGCTGCCGGCCTTCTCGGTGCTGTTCGACGGGAAGTTCTCGCTCGTGTACTGGATCGGGAACACGCCGAGCGTGCCGAACAGCGTGACGTCCGGATTCCACGGCAGCGCATGGCGCAGGTTCGCGGCGATCCCGTCCATCATCAGGTCGTCGGAGAACACCAGGTCCGACTTGAAGAACGGATTGTCGAAGCGGCCGGCCGTGAGGTTCAGCCACGACGTCGGCTTGTATGCGAAGAACGCCTTGTTCAGCCAGATGTTCTTCTTCGCGAAGCCGCCGCCCGCGGTGGCCGTGGTCGACACCGGCCCGTTGTCGTTGCCGCTCGCGAGCTGGATGCCGGCGATCATCTCGTCGGACAGCGTCGCCGTCACGCCGAGCCGCGCGCGGTAGCGCAGCAGGTTGTTGCGGTTCTCCCGCGTGTTCTGCGTGGGGATCTGCGTGTTGTTGGTGTTCGAATTGACGTCGAACCCGCCGCCCTGGTTGATCGCCGCGAAGTTCGTCACGCCGTTCGTGTTGCCGCCGCCGTAGAAGTGATACTCGTCACGCACGCGCAGGTCGCCGTCGAGCTTGATGCGCGACACCCAGTCGGGGAACGTGTTCGGCTGCGCCCAGTTCTCCGCCTTCGCCTGCGCGATCACTTCCTGCTTCACCTGGTCGCGGATCTGGTCGCGCACGAGTTGCGGCACGTACGGCACCGCGACGTCGCCCGGCTGCGTCGGCGGGTTGACCACGCCGCCCGCCACGACCGGCGCACCCGACGCACGGGCCGACCTCGCCTGTACGGCCTCGGTGCGCGCCTCGCGGATCAGCTCGTTCGCGTTCTGCTGCGTGAGCACGCCGCGTTTCACGAGCAGGTTGATCAGGTTGATCACCACGCTCTCGGTCGGCGCGGCCTTCCCCGACGCCGCCTGCGCCTCGAGCGATTGCCCGTGCGCGGCGGACGCACAGGTCAGCCCGAGCATCAGCACCGCCGCGCCGACGCACGACAGGCGCGCGGGCAGCGCGCCGTTGCGGGGCACCCCACCCCGTCCGTTCATCTTCCCAATCATCGAAGTACTCCGAACAATTTTCGTTTCTTTTCCGGCAGCATCCGTGCGACGGCGCCGCCCCATGATTCTTTCGTCGTTTCGCGTGCGCATCGTCATGCCGGCTTGCGCCCCTGAAGCTTGACGAGCACCGGATACGTCGTTGCGGGCGGCGGCACCTCGTCGACCCTGCCGAGCGCTTCGACCGCCGCGACGACGGCCGCATCGATCTTCGCGTCGCCGGTGGACTGCGCGATCGTCACCTTCGTGATCCGTCCCGACGCATCCATCCACAGGTTCAGGTTGCCCGCGAACCGCGCGCCGCCGGCCTCCTGCACGCCCTTGTCCTGCTCGATCGCGCGTTGCAGCACGTACACCATGTATTGCGCATAGCTCGCGTTGCCGAACTTGCCGCCCCCGCCGCTGCCCAGCATGCCGGAGCCGTCGCCGGCGCCGATGCCGAAGTTGTCGCTGCCCGCCTGCGCATCGGCGTTCATCGTCATCTGCTGCGGCTGGTTGTCCGCCGGCTTCGGTGCCTCCGATGGCTTCGGTGCGATCGTCGGCCGGTCGACCGGCGTCTTGACCTCTTCCTTCACCTTCTCGGGCGGCGGCTTCTGTTTCGGCGGCGGCGGGGGCGGCGGCAACGGAATCACCGTCGTCACCTGCGGTGCGCTCACGCGCTTCACGCCCGCGGTGTCGCCCGCGAAACGCCAGATCAGCGCGGCCACGCCCGCGAGCACCAGCGCGATCGCGACGGGCTTCACGTAGCGGCCGGGGCCCTTGTCCGGCGGGCCGCCGTTGTAGGTCATTTCCATCGCGTCAGCCGCCCTGCTTCGCCTTGCCGGTCACGAGGCCGACTTGCGACAGATCGAGGCGGCGCAGCAGGTCGAGCACGTCCATCACCTTCTGGTACTGCACGCCCGCGTCGCCCTTCAACACGATCGGAAAATCCGGACTGGTCGCCTTCTCGGTGCGCAGCCGGCTCTCGAGCTCGTCCATCGTCACCGGGTACGCGTCGAGGAACACCTGCCCCGAATCGGCCACCGTGATTGCCTTCGTCTTCGGCTTCGCGAGACTCGCGGACGAGCTCGCCTTCGGCAGATCGACCTTGATGCCCTGCACCGACGCGGTCGTCATGATGATGAAGATGATCAGCAGCACGTACGCGAGGTCGAGCATCGGCGTGATGTTGATGTCGTCGTACGGCTTGTCGTCGTCCTGAACCTGCATGGTGGTCTCCTGCGTGCGTCAGTCGGCCAGCACCGCGTGATCGGGCGCGCGGTGCGCTTCGGCGAGGCGCGTGACGAATTCGTCGACGAACACCTGCATGTTCGCGGTCACGTTCTTGTTGCGGATCAGCAGGTAGTTGTAGCCAAACAGCGCGGGAATCGCGACGAACAGGCCCGTGACCGTCGCAAGCAGCGCGGCCGCGATACCCGGTGCGATCGCGTTCACGTTCACGTCGCCGGCTGCCGCGATCGCCGCGAACGTGATCATCACGCCGACCACCGTGCCGAGCAGCCCGAGGAACGGGCCGCCCGAGATCGCGATCGTCAGCAGCACCATCGACTTCGACAGCTTCTGGTTTTCGCGCACCAGCGTTGCGTCCATCGACGCGCGGATCGCCTCGATCGACTCGGACGTGATCACCGTGCGGCCGTTGTCGTCCACGCGGCTGTGGATTTCATGCACGCCGGCCTTGTACAGCCGGTACAGCGACGACTGGTACAGGCGGCGGCCGTCGGTGCTCGCTTCGTCGACGTGCGCGAGGCCCACCAGGTGACGCCCGGCCACTTCGCGGAAGCGCTGCACGAAATACTGGTTCGCCTTGTCGACGGTGCCGACGTAGCGCGCCTTCGTCCACATCACGACCCACGACACGAGCGCC
The DNA here is from genome assembly GCF_902499335.1 of Burkholderia lata. GTDB lineage: Bacteria > Pseudomonadota > Gammaproteobacteria > Burkholderiales > Burkholderiaceae > Burkholderia > Burkholderia lata_B. The sequence continues at coordinate 181,157 of NZ_CABVQK010000015.1, forward strand.
ATGCCGAGCAGGATCGTGATCACGACCCACGCGTCGACGGTCACCGACTGCACGATCACGCCGAAGTAGCCGAAGCCGAAACCCGACTGCTTCTCGTCGGCGCCATAGGCGACGAGCTTCGATTCCGAGCCCTGCGCGAGCGCGTCGACTGCGATTGCCGCCGGCGAGCGAGCAATCTTCGACAGACGCAGTTCGTCGAGTGCGCCTGCGTAACCGGCGAAGCCCGCCGGCGCACCGGTGGTGTCCGCACCGACCGTCGCGGCGCTGTTCAACGCGGGCAGCGTCGAAGCGACCTGCGCGGCCTGCTTGCCGTTCACGTAGACGGTGAGGTTCTTGCCATCGGCCGTGACCGCGAGATACGTCCACTGGTTCGCGGCGACGGGCGATGCGGCCGGCGTGCGTACCGGTGCCGGATTGCCCGCACCACCCTGGACTTCCGCGAACGGCACGCCGTTGTCGAGGCCGATCAGCAGCGCGTTCGCGCCATCGCGACGGCTGTACAGCAGCGTGTTCGGCGTGAGTGCCGACGGCTTCACCCATGCGCTGAACGTGAAGCTGCCGCCGGCCGGCACATTCAGCGACGGGCTCGCAGGCAGCGTCAGCGACCCGTTGCCGTCGAACCGCGCGCCCTTGCCGACGATGCCGTCCTCGACCGTCCGGAACGACGCGTTCTGCGCGTGGTTGCCGTAAGCGGTCAGGTCCTTCGGCGGTGCACCCGCCGCGCCGTTGAAGTGGTAGACGAGCGTGTAGTCGGGATCGAACGTCTCGGCCGGCTTGCTGCCGTCCGGCGCCTTCTTGTTGCCGTAGTACATCCAGATCGACTCCGCGGCGCCGGCCGGCATCTTCGGAATGTCGACCCAGATCAGCGCGACGCCGAGCACGGGATCGTATTGCTCGACGTGGTAGTTCAGCGGCGTCTTGTCGTCGGCGGCGACGAAACGGATGTCCGCGCCGTTGTCGGCCAGCCCGTCGAACTGGAAGTTGCCCGAGTGCAGGCGGATCAGCAGCGGCACCCGGCCGGCCGATTCCGCGAGGTTCGCGCCTTTCGCGCTCGCGTCGATCGTGATCGCCTTCCGGTACGACCAGTCGTTCTGCCACCATGCGTTCGCGATGCCGGGCAGCACGCCGAGCATCACCGCCAACAGGAAAAACAAGACTCGCTTCACGATCCACTCCCCGAATGTGCGGGCGCCGCGCTCGTCGCATCGCCCCGGCACGATCAAAAAAATCCGTCAGAACCCCAGCCTTACGTAGAAATCGAACCGAGGGCTGTACTGCCGCGTATAGACGCCCGCCTTCAACGGCCATCCGGCCTCGAAATCCGCGCTTGCGTACTTCATGATCTGCACCCGTGTGCCGACGCCGACACTCATCAGGTTGAACCGCGACGTCTGCTCGGGCAGCGGGCTCAGCAGCCACAGGTGCGCCGCGTCGAAGAACGCGTGGAAGCGCCACTCGTTCACGCGGCTGCCGACCGCGCCGCCGAGCCACTTCGCGAGCGACGGGCTGCGCAGTTCGACCGATGCGATCACGCCACTGTCGGCCGTGTCTTCGGCCTGCATGTAGCCGCGCACGCTGTTCATCCCGCCCGCGGCGAACTGCTCGCTCGACACGAGCGGCGAGTTCGAGATCTGCGCGTTCACGTGCGCGTTGGCCTGCATGTCGTTCGCGAAGCGCTGCGTGTGGTTGACGTCGAACTTGCCGTACACGAAATCGGGCGTCGCGTTGTAGCGCTTGTTGTCCCATGCGCCCCAGTCGCTGCCGAGGCCGCGGATGTTCGTCGTCACCGACGCGGAGAACGACGTCTGCGAGTTCTTCAGGCTCAGCTGGCCGTTGTACGACAGCGTCACCGGCACGTACGTGAGCGGCGCCGTCGAGCCCGTCTGGCCCGGTATCGACACGTTTTCGTCGAAGTGCTTGCGGTCGATCTCGACGCTGACCGAGTGCGCGTAGGTTTCCGACGCAGGCAGCGAATAGATCGCGGTGAAGCCGTACGTGGTGCCCTTGCCGAGCACGTTGGTGTTCGCGACCGACGCGACGTTGCTGTCCGAATGCACGACCGTCGCGAGAAAGCTCCAGCGCGAATCCCTGATCGGCGCTAGATACGAGAACGCGTAGACGCGCGCATCGTTCGGATGCTGCGGCGCAAGCACGTAGGTGCCGGAAATCACGTGGCCGAGCTGCCAGAGATTCGAGTAGCTGAGGTTCGCGGTCGTGCGCAGCGTCGACGTGCCGGGACTGTTGTCGTTGTTCAGTTCGAGCGAGCCGTGCAGCGGGCTGTGATCGTCGACCTTCAGGTCGACGTCGACCGTCTGCGGCAGCGCGCCCGGCTTGAGGATCGGAATCACCTGCCGGTCCGCCGAGCGGTTCAGGTCGGTGAGCTGCTGCTGGGCCTGGTTGAAATCGGGCACCCGGCCCTCGGCCAGCGCGGGCACCGCATCGCGGATGTTCTGCGGCGAGTTGTATTTCGCGCCGTCGACGCGCAAGCGCCCGACCTTCGCTTCCGTCACCTGCAGCAGGATCACGCCGTTCTTCACCTGCTGCTGCGGCAGCTCGACGACGACCGACTGGTAGCCGCGGTCCTGGTACGCCTTCTGCAATGCGTCACGTGCCGCGTTCACGTCGGCGAGCGTGCGGCCCGGCCCTTCGAACGGATACACGGCCTTCTCGATCTCGAGCGCCGGCAGCGTCGTGTTGCCGCGCACCACGAAGGCATTCACGTCGAACGACTGCGGCGCGGCCGGTGCCGCCTTCGCGGCCGGCGCGGCTTCCTGCGCATGAATCCCCGGCGCGAAGCCCAGCCCACCGGCCAGCACGACACCCGCCAGGCATCGGCAGTTCAGCCGCCATCGTTCGCGTGACTTGCGGTCTACTCTCGGCGGCATGCGCCATTCCCCTTTGTTGTTCCGGATCGAAGCTTTGCGCACCGCGCCAGCCGTTCGCTCCGCTATCAAATGCCTGTTTCACTTTGATGACGATTTATTCGTCATCCTTAGCATGATCTGCGCATTGCTTTTCCCGATTTCCGTGCCCGGTGCGTTCAAGCGCATCTACCGGAAAGGACGAAGCGAATCCGGAAAACCCGCAACCTCCGTCACGCATCGTCGCGATCGACTGCCTGCCGACGCATCGGCACTGCTGCGTCGATCGGCAACGACCATCGTGTGCGGCGCACGAGTCGCCGCTCTCACCTACCTAGACGGAACCGGGCGCGCATTGCCGCAAACTTTTTTTCGCGGGCCCTTCAACCGGCCGTCCAACTGGCCGTCCGGCTCGACGCCGGAAGCAGGACACGGCCGCCAGCGTGCGGCCTGCAATGCGCGCGCAACGAAAGCCGGCGCGAATCGCGCGGCGCGTTGCGCAGGAATGTGCGTGGCCCCCGTTTCGTGTTCGTATCGTCTGCCGTGGCTGCCAGGGCTTCCTGGCATCGCGCGTGCGCGATCGCCGGCAAACGTGTTGCCGCCCCGAAGGCAGCGCGCCCGGCGCGTCACCCTCCCCCTGCGTGCGGCACGACAATCCTCGGGTTTCAACCGGGAAGTTTTTGTGACATTCCGCTGAAGATATGCACGAGATGCGCGCGAGACCGTTTCCGCGCACCGCACGCGCGATGCGGCGCCGCGACAAGCCTCCCGGCAACGAGAAATCCTGCGGTTTGCGGCCGTCCGTTTCGTCCTAGCTATTGGGTAAAAACATCAACGACCGGATCCCTCCATGTCATTCGCGACGATGTTCGTACGGTGGCTCGCCGAACGCCTGTCCGGCCATGCCGCGACCGCAGGCAGGTTGCCGCCCGCCGCCTTTGCCGCGGCGCGGCGCCCGCTGCGCTGGCGCGCGCCCTGGCTGGCCTGGCACCTGCTGTCGTGGGTCGTGCTCACGTTGCTCGCGCCGCCGATCTGGACGATCGGCACGCTGCTGCTGATCGATGCGTCGAGCGACCAGCCGCTGTTCTGGATGCTCGCGATGGCGATCGTGCCGGTCGCGAACGGCGCCGCGATCGTCGCCGCGAACCAGCGCCATCACCGCACGCCGTTCACGCGACGCTCGACGGTCGCGCTTTACCTGTTCTTCGTCGCGATGGCCGTCGGCTGCGCGCTGTTCCTGCTGCTGCTGTGGCGCTCGCATGCGATCGCGTCGCTGGTCGGCCCGCTGGCGCTGACGACCGACGGCACGCATCCCGCGACGCTCGCATTCTGGGTGGCCGGGCTCACCGCGATGTTCGGCGTCACGTCATCTGCGCATGCGAGCATCGCCCATGCGTGGCTGGCGTTCGTGGACTGAACGCGGCCGCACCGCCCTTGCAGGAGCATGCGAATGCATCGATATGGAAGGTCCGGCAGAGCACGGCTGCCGCGCGAACGCGGCATCGCGATCGTCACGGTGCTGCTCGTCGTCGCGCTGGCGGCGACGCTCGCGGCGAGCGTGCTGTGGCGCCAGCAGGTCGCGACGCGCGACGTGGAGAACCAGCGGCTCGCGACGCAGACGATGTGGGTCGAGCGTGCGGCGGTCGAATGGGCGCGTGCGACGCTGCGCGCGCAGAGCGCGACGTCGAACGTCACGTTCATCGGCCAGCCGTGGTCGTCGCCGGCCGCCGATGTGCAGCTTGCGGACCTGCTGCCGCCCGACGCCGCGGCGGTCAATGCGGAGCTGTCGCGTGCGTGGATCTCCGGCCACGTCGAGGATGCGCAGGCGCGCTTCAACCTGACGAACCTCGTGACGCGCATCGCGCCCGGCAAGCCGTGGCAGGCCAACGGCGAAGGCGTGCTCGCGTACCGGCGGCTGCTGAGCCAGCTGTCGCTCGATCCCGCGCTCGCGCAGCAGACGGCCGACTACATGCTGCGCTCGCTGCGCGACACGAACGGCCCCGACGGCTGGCCGCTGCAGCTCGTCGCCGTCGACGATCTCGCACGCATTCCCGGCTACGACGCGCATGCGATCGAGACGCTGGCGCCGTTCACGACGATCCTGCCGGACCTGACCACCGTCAACGCCAATACCGCGGCCGAGCCCGTGCTCGTCGCCGCGATTCCGACGCTGTCGGCCAGCCAGGCCAAGCGGCTCGTCGACCGTCGCGGCACCGCGTATTTCATCAGCACCGGCGATATCGCCGAATACCTGCTGCCCGCGCGCGGCGGCAATCCGACATTGCCGGACGGCTCGACCGTCGGTGTCAACAGCCTCTACTTCATCGTGCATTGCCGCGTGCATTCGGCGCGCATCAACGCACGCGTCGACACGCTGATCGCGCGCTACGGCAGCGGCAATTTCACGTGGACGTCGGTGATCTGGGTGCGGCGGCTGACGAGTTGAACGCGGCGCCTGCGCGCCGCTTCTCCGGCTAGTTCAGCGGCGATTCGCTCAATGCGACCGAACGCATGCCCTGCGCCGCCGCGCAGTCGAACGACAGCCGCGTAAGGCTTGTCTCGCGCACTTCGCCGAGCAGCCGGTTCCAGTCGTCGATCGACACGAGCAGCGCGATCGGCCGGTTGTATTTGGTGACCATCACGAGCGCCTCGCCCGCGTGCCGCAGCGCCTTCGACGGATTGCTGCTGAAGTCGCGCGTCGCCATCGCGATCGTGCGCAGGCTGAACACGTTCGCGGCAGGATCGCCGCCGTCGTCATGCAGCAGGTGTTCGAGCGTCGCCGCGCGCAGCAGCGCCTGCGACTTCGCGGACAGCCGGTTGTCGCGGCGCCTGCGCCGCTCGCTGCGCGGATCGACGTGCACGGCGAGCATCCGCACGATCTGCCCGAGCGTCGCCGCGGGCAACTGGTCGTAGCGTCGCCACCAGTCGGGCGGCAGCGCGATCATCATCCCGGCATAGGTTGCGGTGACGCCGTCGGCGATATGCGACGGCACACGTTCTACATCACGCTCGTCCAGACCGAGCGCGCCACCGACCACACGGGTCATCACGCTGAACGCGTTGTACGCGAGCGCCGCGATGCCGCACGCGAGCAGCGACGCGCGGGCGGGCACGCTGCCGAACAACGTGCCACCAAGCGCCGGTTCGAGCGGGAACGGCATCGCATCGCGCCAGCGCCGGCGCGCCAGCTGCATCACCTGGCACGCGTCGAACTGCTCGACCGGCAGGTTCGTCAGCACCGTGACCGTCGCGCCCGGGTGGCCGTCGCGCCCGTGGCCGCACCATTCGATCCGCCTGAGCGTTCCGGACGCTTCACCGTCGCCCGCGATGCCGACGGCCTGCTCGCGAACGCCACCGCCGTCGAGCGGGCCGGCATCGCGCCAGCCGCCGAGCGGCCGGCATGCGGCCGCGCCGCCATCGTCACGCAATACGAATGCGCCGCCGCGGCGCGGCCAGCCCGACACGATCGCGTCGGTATCGAAACGGCCGTCGACGATCCACAGCTCGCCTGGCCTGACCGTCTCCAGCAGCGCGCCGACGAACGCGCGTTCGTGCGACCGGCCGCGTTCGACCGGCAGCAAGTCGACGATCATCGCAAGCTCGGGATCGTAGACCGGCATCACTCGCGCGCCGGTCATGCCCAGCGCCGCGTCACGCGCCGGGTCGTCACACGCGCGGCCGCAGTCGCAACCACCACCGCCGGGCGCGCAACTGTCGCCCGTGCCGTCCAGCACGCGCAGCCGCATCCCGCCGAGCGTGCGCCCGCGTTCGTCGGCCCGCGCCGCCGCGACGGGCAACAGCAGATCGACGCTGTCCCTGACGAGCGCACGCCCCCAGCCGGCCCGCCAGCGGCTCATGCCGTCGTGAAGCGCGGCCACCGCGGCGCCGGGCGCGGACGACACGTGTCCGGGCACCCCGTGCGGCATCTGCGATGTCTCCATCTGCGCCTGCGCGGCAATCGCCGCGATCGCGTCGACCGCCAGCGCGAACAGCGTCTCGCGGATCGACTCGTCGTCGGGCTCTTCGTCCGCTTCGACAGCCGTATCGATCCAGTCGTCGTGCAGCGCGCACTGCAGCACGAGCCGCGTCATGATCGTCATCGGGCTCTGTTCGACGAAGCGTTCCACAATCGTGCGCATCATCCAGTCACTCCACACTGTTCAGCCGGGCCCACTCGCACTTGACGGGCCGCCCGCGACGCCGCAGCATCGTGGGCGACCGGACCCACACGACGGCGCGCCGCCGCGGCGGTCCGCCCGCAATCGATGCACGAGGCACCGGCATGTACGTAGATCCCCGCGTGGCCCACGGCCGCGCCCGGTTCGACCTGAGCGGTTCCCCGCGGCTCGTCGCCGACGAGCGCCGCTGGGAAATCAGCGACGTGGTCACGCGCGGCCTCGACGATTTCACGGGCGTGCGCAACCGCCGCAACCTGATGCGGCTGCTCGAACGCCAGATCGCGCCGAAGCTCGCGCGCCTCGGGCTCGAGCCGTACGTCGGCGCGCTCGGTCATGCCGAAGGGTTGTTCGTCAACTTCTCGACGATGAGCGCCGAGCACGGCCTGCGCGAATTCCAGCTTCAACTGACGGTGCCCGACCTCGTGCTGCGCAGCTTCGCGTCGAACGTGATCCGGCCGCACGCGGTCGCGCGCTGCATGCAACGCAACGGCGTAATGTCGCTGGCGGAAATCGAACAAGAAACGCGCATCGCGTTCGTCGCGGCGCGCGTGATGCGCTCGCTCGCCCTCGCGGAAGGCTGGCAGCAGATCGGCGTGCCGACGCCGCACGGGCTGTTCGTCGGCGCGCTGACCGACGCGCACGACGTCGCGATGAACACCTATTTCCGTCCCGGCGACAACGACCGGCCGTCGCGCTGGAGCGGCTTCTCGGCCCTCTTCTCGACGATGCCGGACTGGCGCCCGGAACAGGTCCGGCACGGCGGCGATCTGCTGCAATGGATGGTCAACCATATCGTGGCCCTGCAAGAATCCGCACCGTTCGTCGAACGCTTTCCCTTTCTGCGCGAGCCGCTGCGCGATGCCGGCGATCCGCTCGACGCCGCCTGGAACGGCGCACGCGCCGGCCTGCAACCCGGGTCGCCATCCTGAATCGTGAATCCGGGCTTGCGTGACGCGGCCGGCACGTACTCGGCACCTGCCCGCCACCGTGCGTGAACGGTGATCCGGGAGCCCATTCAGGCCCCCGTTCCCCGGTCTCCGCGCTACAGCCCCTCTGCACAGCCCCCTCGCTCTCTCATATACAAGGTCGAAGCGGGCCCGCATAACCCGCAGACTTTCTTTCAGTGCGTGCGCCACGGCTCGAACGCGATTGCGCACCACACCGGTGCACGCAAGAAAAGCCGCCGCCTCAATGCGTGCGCGTCGGCCCGCCGGGCTCCTGGCGGCCGACCGTCTCCAGCACGGCCCACATCCAGATCAGCTCGCGGACCGTGCGTGCATGCTCGTCGCTCTGCGCGCGCCAGCGCGCGAAAGCGTCGAGTTCCTGTTCCGTCGTGTCGCCGGTGCGCAACCACAGCAACCAGCGCACCGCGCCCTCGCGGATCGCATCGGCGCGCGTATTCGCGTCGCCGGGATCCGACTCCCGTTGCGATTCGTTCATGATCACGCCACCGCCCGAAGCTCCATCGACACACATCCCCCGCACCGCGCATCGCTGCACGGCCGGGGCGCTTGCCACCCACGCCTCGGGTCCGACGACGTCACACCGGGCCGCCATGACAGACGGCCCGGCGTTTGCCGGCCCTCATTGATCAAGTCGTATCGGACGGCCGTAACCCGCAGTGCGCGGACAGCCGGAAGCGACGCGAACGCATCGCCAGCGGGAGGAAGAAGGGAAAGTGGAACGCGGGAAGCCGGTCAGCTCAGCAGCACGATATTGCCGGGCAGACGCGTGATGTGCGCGCCGTACAGGCGGCCGACCATGTCGATCACGTCATCGAGCCGCGTGATCGGGAACTGCGCCTGCATCCGGTTCTCGCCGAGCGACGCGCTGCGCAGGATGACCTTGCCGCGCCGGTAGCGGTTGATCTCGTCGACCACTTCGGCGAGCGGCACGCCGTTGAACACCAGCATCCCGCGTCGCCATGCGCTGACCGCGCCCGGATCGATCCGCGACACGGGCTGCACGCCGCGATCGTCGTAGACGACCTGATCGTCGGCCGTCAGCGTGCGTGCGCCGCGCGGATGCTCGAGCGCAACGGTGCCGGAGAGGCAGGTCACGCAGACCAGCGAGCCGGTGCGCCGCACGTTGAAGCGCGCGACGGTCGCCCGCATGCGGCCGCCGCCCGCAACCACGGTGACGGGCTGGATCGGCGTCGCGCGGTCGGCCGGCGGCGCAGCCGCGTCGATCTCCGCCTCGCCGGCGACGACTTCGACGCCGCGCGCGGCATCGCTGGCGGCCAGCACGTCGAGGCGCGTCTGCGTATTCAGTTCCACCGTCACGCGCGACGACAGCGCGACGCTGCGCTGCTCGCCGGTGCCCGTGTGGTAATCGGCCGCGAGATCGCCGAGCGACGGCCACAGCTGCATCGGCGGGCGCAACGCGAGCCACGATCCGCCCGCCGCCACCGCGAAGCCGATGAACGCGCGCCGCCCGGTGCGCATCGTGCGCTCGCGCTTTGCAACGTTTGCCCAGGCAGCGGCCGCGCGTTCCTCGTGTGAGAGTTCGGTCGCCGCCGTGCGCAGCGCGCTCCAGGTATCGCGCAGCAGATCGGCGGCTTGCGGACGATCGGCGCACCAGCGCTCGAACGCATCGGCTTCGGCCTGGCTCGCGTCTCCCGAGCGCAGACGCAGCAGCCACGCACTCGCTTCGTCGAGTTCGTCGTGAGCAGGTTCGGCCTGGGCTTTCGTCATCGTCCTGATGCTCAAAATTTACGCGGGCCGCCTCGCGTGCCCGTGTACGGATCACCGTCTTCCTGCATGCGCTGCAGGCAGTACTTCATTGCCGCGCTCAGCTCGCTTTCGACGAGCCGCAGCGAAATGCCGAAATGCTCGGCGATCTCGCGATTCAGCAGGCCGTCCACGCGGGCGGCCAGCAGGATCGCGCGGCGCCGCGGCGGCAGGCCGCGCAGCACGTCCTTCAGTGTCTCGACCTTGCGGCGCGCCGCGACGATGCGCTCGGGATCGGCCAGTTCGTCCGGCATCTCGAGCAGCGTCTCGACATCGTCGTCGTGCAGATGCCGGCGCTCGCGCCGATGCTGGTCGATCGCGACATTGTTCGCCATCCCGAGTATATAGGCGTCCGCGTTCGTCACCTGGGTGGAGACGTTCGCGTTCTCGAGGCGCAGCCAGGTTTCGTGCAACGCGTCGGCGGCGCCGTCCTTCGATCCGGTCACGCGCTCGAGGCGCCTGACGAGGTACGCGTAGCGCGTCGCCAGCAGCTTCCTGAGCCCGGTGCGGTTGCTGTCGGTCATCGCGGCCTAGCCCCGGACGGCCGGCTGCGGCGCCGGACAGCGGAAATGCACGCCGTTGCCGGCCGGCCGCAGCAGGATCGTGACCGGCTGCGGCAAGTCCGCCGGCGGCGCGTCGTCCAGCTTCAATGCGCGCAGCGCGCGCATCACCGCCGCGTCGCGGGCGGCCGAACCGCTCGATGCCACCATGTTGACCGCCACCACCGCCCCCCTGTTGTCGATGCGCACCTGCGCGACGAGTCGATAGCTGCCCGGCACGGCTCCCGGCTGCGCGCAGAGCGCATCGATCAGATGCGCCTGCAGCAGGCCCGCGAACGCGCGCCGATCGCCGGAATCGCCGATCCCGTCGATCGGCAAGGCCGCATCCGCCGGCGTGTCGGCCGTTGCGGGCGCCTGCTCGGCGCCCGGCTGCGCGACGATGATCGCTTCGTCCGGGCGCGAGAATTCCGCGCGCAACCCCGTTCCGGCCAGCATCCGCTCGAGCGCGTCGCGCGGCGTGAATTCACCCTGGACCGGCGCACTCGTGCGCCCGTCGAGCAGCGGCGCCGGCGCCAGCACGATCAGCTCGGTGAGCCGCGCGAAGTCCTGCAAGGTCTTCGCGAGCGGCTGCGCGGGCAGATCGAAACGCACCGTGCTGCCCGGCTGGCGGACGATGGAACCGGTCTCCTGCGCATGTATGCCGTGCATGCACGGCACGACGAACGCCAGCCACGCAACGAGCGCCAGGACACCAGACGGCGCCCGTGAACGAGTCATGAATCCCTGGACGGAAGTGGAGTTGCACGTTGCCGGCGAAACGCGCCCCCCGTGAGCGGTTCCGCAGCAAACGAACGTCAGATTGTGAGCGGGCACTATGACAGTCAGGTGAAGCGTGCAGCAATGCGATTCAATACTTTCGCTGCGTTCATTCGGCTCGCATTCAACGGGCCGTTTGCGGTTGCAGCAACGCCGAAACCGTCGTCACGCCGGGCTTGCCGTCGGCGCTCGCATGCGCGCTCACGACGCGCACGTGGTGCGTGTGGCGCGCGCGATCGAGCCAGTCCATCCAAGCTGCGAACGAGATGCCCTTCGCGTCCACCTGGATGCCTTCGCCAAGCACGGCGACCTGCGCTTTCGCGATACCGGCCTGCGCGAGCGACGCAGCGAGTGCGTCCCGCAGCGCGGCACCGGCCGGCGGCCGGATCGCGGCGGCTGCGCGCAGGCGCCGTGCTTCCGCGAGTTGCCCGCCGGCTTCGGCCACCTGTTGCTGCAATGCGGGCAGGCTGGCCGCGATCCGTGCGCGGCCCGTGTACGCGGGCTCCCACATCACGTTGTAGATCAGCGCCGCGGACAACACGGCGCCGCCAGCAGCCAGCAGTGCGCGCTCGCGCGGCGAACGGCCGTCGAGCCACTGTGTCAGCGCGGCGCGGGCCGCGTGGAGCCGAGCATCCACTTCGCATCCTCCTCGTTGGCCGTCACGCCCTGTGCCTGCAGGCGCTGGCGGAATCCGTCGCCATCGACAGCGGTACCGGGACGGAAGGCGACCGCCAGCGACCCGTCGCGATAGTCGAGGGTCGCGATCGCATCGGACGGGATCGGGCCCAGCGCACGCGACAGCGACGCCGACAGCACCAGGAAATCGCTTGCATGCAACTCGCCGGCAGCCGCGCGCAGGCGTTCGAGCCCGGTTCGCATTTGCAGCGGCGGGTCGAGCAGGACCTTCGTTTCAGGGAGCGCGGCTTTCACGCGGGCCGTCAATTCTGCATTCAACGCATCCTGGCGGTGGCGTAGCTGGAACCACTGCACGTTGATCGTCGTGATCGCGACGATGGCTGAAACGATCGCCAGGCCGGCGGGTATGCGCCAGCGACGCCATCCTCCGCTATCGGTGCGCGAGGTGCTGCGGGCGAATTCGAACTGGCAGAGGTCGAACTTGCAGTCGAGCGCACCACGCGCGAGTGTGTCCCACCGCAGCGTGCGTGCGGCCAACGGGAATGCGGAAGGCCCGGACATGCGTGCGCGGAGATCCGATGCAACTGTGGAGCCGCCTTCGACATCGTCGCGCCCCTCGACAACCAGCGCGTGTACCCGCACGGAATCGTGTTTCGACAACTCGGCAATCGTCGCATCCAGCGCCGACGCACGCGTTTCAAAGCCGAACCCCGACGATCCGCGCTTGACGGCCAGTTCGAGTCGGAGCGGGTTGCCGCGCGCATCGGTATCGGCTTCGCTCGATGCGGGCGGACAGATGATCAGCACATCGGTCTCGCAGCGTCCGGTATCCCCTTCGCTCAATGCGGGCGGACTGGCGATCTGCACATCGGCCTCGCTGCGCATGAGCACTGTCGCTTCGCCGTCCTCGTCGCCGTTCGGTAATGGACACGTTCGCGATGTGGGTGACCTCGCGGACTCGGGCAGCACGTTGTCCTGCTCGCCGCCATCCGCTGGCTCACCGTACACCGTCGTCGTCATGCAATGAATCAACGGCACCGCGCGCACGCGCCGATGGCCGGCCTCGTTGAACCAGCGGATCACTTCGCCGAACCGCTCACGATCGACGACCGCCACGGGCCGCGTTGCATTGCCGTTTGCAGTCGGGCCGACCGCGACATGACTCCGCTGCGCATCACCGATCAGATACTCTTCGACCGCATTCGGCAGCACGCGGCGCAGCTTCGTGCCCTTCACGGGCGGCAGGTTCACGTCGACGAGCAACGTATCGCGTGCAGCGAGTACGAGCACGGTCGATGCTGCCTTCGGCCACGCTTCGCGGCACGTGCGCCCCGCCCGCACGAATTGCCCACGCCGGTCGAACAGCGCGTACGGCATCTCGATAGCTTCCCACCCCGCCGCATCGAACGTGCCGATCGACGGCAGCAGCACGATCAGGCTCGACATCGTGCCTCCCGGACGCTCCGCGCGCCGCTCATGGCCGGCGCACGACGAAGTTGCCAATACCTGTGCCGACGACGGCCATCCGCACATCACCGGACCACAGCGTGATCGTCACCGGCACGTCGATGCTTTCGCTGCCGAGCACGATACGTGATGGCGTTTCACCACCGCCGGTGTAACGCACCGATACGCCCGTCACCTCCGTGCCCCAGCGGCGCGCGCGATACATGTCGTCCGTCATCGGCGCCCACGCGCCGCTTTCCGTGCGCTGCACGAAGCGATAGCCGCCGCCCACCGCTTGCCACGCGATCGGCATCGAGCGCACCTGCGCTTCGTCGCCGGCGGATTCGAGCAGGTTCGCGAGCCGCTGCGCTTCCTCGGCGAGATCCGTGCGGCGATTGCGCGACGGCGCGAGCGTCACGACCGCGACCAGCAGCCCGACGATCACGAGCACGACGAGCATCTCCAGCAGCGTGAAGCCTGCCGCACGGCGTGACGCGAGCGGACGCCGTTGCTTGACGCGTGCGAGCGTCATGCCGTTACTGCCACGAGCCGATGTCCGCATCGTTACCCTCGCCGCCTGGTTTGCCGTCCGCTCCGTAACTGAACACGTCGATCGCGCCGTGCGCGCCCGGGTTCAGGTATTGATACGCGTTGCCCCATGGATCCTTGGGCAAGCGCTCCAGATAACCGCCGTCCTTCCAGTTGTTCGGCACCGGATCGTTAGTCGGCTTCTGGACCAGCGCGGTAAGCCCCTGCTCCTGCGACGGATAGCGTCCGTTGTCGAGTCGATACAGGTTCAGCGACTGCATCATCGTGCCGATGTCCTGCTTCGCGGCAATGCGACGCGCCTCGTCGGGTCGGCTCATGATCTTCGGCACGATCAGCGCCGCGAGAATCCCGAGGATCGCGACCACCACCATGATCTCGATCAGCGTGAAGCCGCGTTGCATGCGGCGGCGTGCACCGTCATGCGACCGGCCGGCTTGCAACGTTCGGACTTCTTCGTGGCGCGTCATCATGCATTCACCCTTACGTCAAAGAATGGAAACCGTTCACTGTTCATCGAACTCATCGAACCCATTCACTGCCATGAAACCGCTCGCCCTGCTTCGCACCGTTCCGTCCCGCATCGATCCGTTGCCGCTCATCGCGACGCTTGCAGCCGGCGCGGTGCTCGCTGCCGTTTCACTGTGGGCCGCGCGCGCACTGAACGCGCCCGATGCGCCGCCCCCTGCCCAACCCGCACCGCCCGCACCGTTCGACATCACGGCCAGCGCGCAACTGTTCGGCGCCAAACCCGACGACAACCGCAATACGATCCAGTTGCTCGGCGTGCTCGCATTCGACGCGCGCCGTGCAGCCGCGATCGTCAGCGTCGGCGGCGAAGCGGCGCGCGTCGTGCGGATCGGTGCGGCGATCGGCGAAGCCGCGAAGCTCGCTGAAGTGCGCGCACGCTCGATCGTCATCGACCGCAACGGCCTGCAACGCGAGATCGCGCTGCCCGCCGTGCAGAAGGCCAACGCGTTCGTGCGCTGAGCAGCCGCGCATCACTGCACCATGTTGTTCAGCTCGATGATCGGCATCATCACCGCCAGCACGATCACGAGCACCACACCGCCCATCGCGAGGATCAGCAACGGTTCGAGCAGGCTCGTCAGGAACATCGTGCGGCGCTCCAGTTCGCGCGATTCGCCTTCGGACGCGCGATCGAGCATCGTCGTCACGTCGCCAGTCGCCTCGCCCGAGCGGATCAGGTGCACGAGCACCGGCGGAAAAGTTTTCGTATGGGCCAGCGCGCGCGACAGCGCCGAGCCTTCGCGCACACGCACGATCGCATCGTCGACGTTCGCGCTCATCGCGCGGTTCGACAGCGTCTCGCCGGCCGCCTGCAACGCGCGCAGGATCGGCACGCCGGCCGCGGTCAGGATGCCGAGCGTGCTCGCGAAACGCACCGTGTTGTAGCCGCGCACGAGCTTGCCGGCGAGCGGCGCGGACAGCAGCCAGTGGTCGAACTTCAGCCGCGGCCCGTCCTGCGACAGCACCTTGCGGATCGCGAAGACGATCGCAATCGTTGCGAGCAGCGACGCCCACCACCAGTGCCGCACGAAATCGGACAACGCCATCATCACGACCGTCAGCGTCGGCAACTGCTGCTTCGTGCTGGTGAACACGTTGGCCACCTGCGGCACCACGTAGCTCAGCAGGAACGTAACGATGCCGAACGCGATCAGCGTGACGATGCCCGGATACGTGAACGCGAGCAGGATCTTCTGCTTCAACGCATTGCTTTGCTCGATGTAGTCCGCGAGACGCGACAGCACGATGCCCAGCTTGCCGGTGTGCTCGCCGGCTGCGACGAGCGCGCGATAGATCTCCGGGAAATCGCGCGGGTGCTGGCTCAACGCATTCGCGAACGAATGGCCGCCGACGACTTCCGCACGGATCGACGCCATCAGCTCGCGCACGTATTCGCGCTCGGCCTGCTCGCTCAGCACCGACAACGATTCGTCGAGCGGCAGCCCCGCGACCAGCAGGCTCGCGAGTTGGCGCGTGATGATCGCCTGCTCGCGCTGCGACAGCTTGCGGCCGAGCGACAGACGTTGATGACGTTCGCCGTGCAGGCGTTGCGCGGCGAGTTCGACCACGAGCGGCGTAAGACCCTGCGTGCGCAGATGGCTACGGCCCGCGCGCGCGCTGTCGGCTTCGAGCACGCCCTTCAGCGTGCGGCCGGTGGGATCGATCGCTTCGTAACGAAATGCCGACATGTCTGTGCCCTCGTGTCACGTGTGCGACTTTTCTCGACGACGTCGTGCAACGAGTCGGACAGAGTCGCCGGGGAAGACTACGGAGTGAACCGGCGCAGATTTGTGACGGATGTTGGGCTACCTTTTTTGGGTTTGGCGGGCTTTATTACTTTTGGTCGTTGTTCTTATATTGGATAAACGATTTCATTCGGATCGGCGACATCAATTATTCAATCATTAACGATAAAACTCACACGATCCGACTTTTTAAATTACCCCATTCAATAAATTTCATAAATATCTCAACCGCATGTCGTATTCGTCTCTGGAAGAAATGTTCCGTAGCATCCGCCACGAAACTGACTTGATGTTGCGATAGCGCTGCCGTGTGCGCCAACACGCCTGCAGCGCATGCCTGTCGCCACGGTACGCCATCACGTTCCCAACATCTGGGAATCGGTCATCCCGCGAATCGATCCTGATTTACCGCCATCCAATCCGGATAACGCATTGGCAAACTCGCCAAAAATGTTACGTACCATTCGTTATTAAAAATTCACACGCGTCATACGGATTTCCCCCTACATTTACCCGGCGGTCTACACGGCAATTCAACCGCAGCAGCAGGCTTCCCGTTTATCTTCGTCCAAGGAAATTTCTCATGAAATCCAGCAAGCGCAAGATCTGTCAAGTCCTCGCTCTCGTCGTTTCGGGCATGGGCGCATCCCTCGCGATGGCCGCAGGCCCGGTGATTCAAGGTGGTGGTTCGTCGCTCGTCGCGCCGACGATCGGCTCGGTCAGCAACGCCAACAGCGAAATCGGCCTGTTCGGCACGTCCGAAGGCACGTTCACGTACTACTCGGTCGGCTCGGGCGCCGGCCAGAACGCGTTCCTGAACAACCAGCCGACGTTCTTCGGCGCGGGTGTCACGGGCACGGTTCACTTCGCCAACAGCGATGCCGCGCTGACGACGGCTCAAGTCACGGCGTACAACAACACGGGCCTCGGCACCACGAACGGCCCGCTGATCCAGATCCCGTACATCGTGACGGCTATTACGGTTCCGGTCGTCAACGCACCGGCCGTGACGAGCTCGGTCACGCCGCAAACGACGCCGGGTCAGGCGCACAGCATTGCGCTGAACGACAATGACCTGTGCGGCATCTTCTCGGGCAAACTCACCGACTGGAACGTGGTGATCAATCCGGAAACTGGCTCGGCCTACTCGACGACCAGCAAGCCGATCAAGGTCGTGTATCGTTCGGATAGCAGCGGCACCTCCGAACTGCTGACGCGCCATCTGGCTGCCGTTTGTACGACGGCCAATACGAAGGCTGGCGTGACGTTCATCGATTCGCTGACGTTCGCGAACGCGACTGCCTTCCCGACCGGCGTACCGTCGAACTTCATCGGCGCTTCAGGCAGCGGCGGCGTCCGCGGTTCGCTCACGTCGCTGTCGTCGGCCGGCACGGCCGCGGTCGCGTACCTGAGCCCGGACTACACGAACACGTTCCTTGCGTCGCAAAGCTCGGTCGTGACGTCGTCGGGCGCACTGCAACTGCCGATCGCCAGCCTGTACAACACGACAGCCAACGCCTACTACGCACCGACGTATGCGAACGCGACGACGGCGATCGGTACGATTGCCGCCCCGGCTGGCAACGATGCTGCCGATCCGACCAAGTGGGTTCCGGTTTCGGGTACGGCTTACACGGCCTTGGCCAACCCGGCATCCGGTTATCCGGTCTCGGGCACGAGCCAGATCATCCTGAGCCAGTGCTACTCCAACGCCGCAGCTGGTACGGCTGTTCATGACTTCCTGAACAACCACTACACGAACGCCAGCTACGCGTCGGTCGTCCATGGCAACGGCTTCGACACCGTGCCGTCGGGATTCCAGACCGCGATTTCGTCGAACTTCCTGAGCAACTCGAGCGGCAACTTCCTCGACATCAACGATTCGGGCGTGTGCGGTGGGAGCGGCTTTGCCGGCCGGTAAGCTGAATCGCTTCTGAATCAAAGTCCTGATGAACCGCCTCGAGTGATCGAGGCGGTTTTTTTGTTTCAACACGCCGACCATGCACGACACCTTCACGCTGGGACCTGACGTACGTCACGCCCCGAAGGTTGCGCGAACATCCGTCGGCATCGTGAAAACCCTCTATGAATTCCATTCAACGAAAAATCTGTCAGGCTCTGACTCTCGTCGTTTCGGGTATGAGCGCAGAACACGCCTTCGCTGCGGGCCCGATCATTCAGGGCGGTGGTTCGTCGCTCGTCGCGCCATTGCTCGGCAGCACCGCGAACGCAGCGAGTGAAATCGGCCTGTTCGGCACGTCCGAAGGCACGTTCACGTACTACTCGGTCGGCTCGGGCGCCGGCCAGATCGCGTTCCTGAACAACCTGCCGACGTTCTTCGGCGCGGGTGTCACGGGCACAGTTCACTTCGCGAATAGCGACGCCGCACTCACGACTGCTCAGGTCACTGCATACAACAACACGGGACGCGGCACCACCGACGGCCCGCTGATCCAGATCCCGTATGTCGTGACGGCCATCACGGTGCCGGTCGTCAACGGCCCGGCCGTGACGAGCTCCGTCACCCCGCAAACGACGCCGGGGCAGGCGCACAGCATTGCGCTGAACGACAATGATCTGTGCGGCATCTTCTCGGGGAAGCTGACCAACTGGAATCAAGTGATCAATCCGGAAATGGGCATGGCCTACACGACGTCCAGCATACCAATCACGGTCGTGTATCGCCGGGACGGCAGCGGCACGACCGAACTGCTGACCCGCCACCTGTCTGCCGTCTGCACGACGGAAAACACGAAGACCGGTGTCACGTTTGTCGATTCTGTGACATTCGCAAATATGACAGCCTTCCCCGCAGGCGTGCCATCCAACTTCATCGCAGCGTCAGGCGATGGTGGTATTCGAACGTCACTTGCATCGCTGTGGTCGATGGGCGCGGCGGCCGTCGCATATCTGAGCCCGGCCTATGCAAATACGTATTTGGCACCATCGAGTTCGATCGTAACGTCGTCCGGTGTCTTGCAGCTTCCGATCGCCAGCCTGTACAACTCGTCGATCAGTGCGTACTACGCACCGACGTACGCAAACGCGACGACGGCGATCGGTACGATAGCCCCCCCGTCGAACTATTCTGCTGGCGATCCGACCCAGTGGGTTCCGGTTTCCGGTTCGGCTTATGCTGCTCTCGCCAACCCCGCTGACGGTTATCCGGTCTCCGGAACGAGCCAGATCATCCTGAGCCAGTGCTACGCCAGCGCGGCAGTGACGTTGGCAGTTCACGACTTCCTGAACTACCACTACACAAACGCCAGCTATGCATCGGTCATCCGTGGCAATGGTTTCGACATAGTGCCGTCGAGCCTTCGAACCGCCATCTCTGCGAACTTCCTAAGCAACTCGAGCACCAACTTCCTCGATATCGGCAACCCTGACGTTTGCGGTCCAACCGCATTTCCCGGCCGTTAGAAAGCGCTGCCAGTCAAACGAAATCCGATAAACCACCGGGACGATCAGGTGGTTTATCGTTCTCCATTGCTGACAAGCACCGTCTACACTCTATGTCTTCGTCCTTCAACATTCCTTCCAATTCCGCTCAGAACCTGTTCAGCTTCCCCAACTCCTCTTTGCTGAGCAACGTCTTCTGAGTCGGCCCCGCCGCCCCGAACCCCAACAACGAAACCGAATTCGACGAGTCGTAGCCAACCTGTTCCGACCTGCGCCGCTTCGATCCGCCATCCGGGCCGTTATCGCCGAAGCCCTCGACCTGCACGCTAATCGTCCAGCGACGCGGCGCCACGCCTGATGCGTTGTTCTTCGCGATGTCCTGCGCGACCTGGCTCGCCGCCGATGCCGCCGAGCTTGCCGCCGTTAATGCACCCGTGTTCACCGCCTGTACGAGCGGAATCCCGGTCGCCTTGCCCGTCACCTGGATGTTGTCCGCGTTCACCACACGCAAAGCCGCGACGTTCAGGTTGCCCGCACGAATGCCGGCGTCGCCTGCATCGACGGTCCCGCGCGGCGCGATCAGGTTCACCGTGCCTTTCGGCGCGCCCGGTATGCTCTGCAGCGTCGCGATACCCGCACCCGTCACCTGCCCACGCGAATCGACCGTGCAGTAATGGTTCGCATCGCATACATACTGCGGCGCCGGCGTGTCTGCCGACGTCTTCGCACCCTTGCCTGCGTTGATGTCCCCGTTCGAACTCCAGATCGTCATGTCGCCGCCTTGCTCGGTGAAGATCCGGCTCTGCGCGAGCAGCACGCTCTGGTCCGTGAAGATGTCGACGTTCCCCTTCTCGAGCGTCAGGATCCCCATCGTGCCGGGGCCCGCAACCACTTTCCCGGTGCTGTCGACGATCTGCGGCGGCGCCGTCGTGCTGCCGACGAGCGCCTGTCCGCCCGGCCCGAGGATCGTCACGTCGCCGCCCTGCTGGGTCTGGATCGTCGTGCTCCGGATGTCCAGATTGCCGGTACTGACCTGCTTGTTCGCACCATTCGACCCACCGCCCAGGTTGTTCGCCGTATAGCCGAACGAAGCCGGGAACAGCGTGTTGATCGCCTGATAGCCTCTCGCATACTGGCCGCTGTACGGACTCGACGGATCGTTGAAGTCCGCGCCCACTTGCGCGAGCACGCCGAACAGCACCTTCTCCGCGAAGAGCTGCTGTACGTACGACGGCAACGCCTGGAATTGCTTCCACGCTTCGTCGGTCGTCAACCTGCCAACCTTCACCTGCGCCGCATCCTTGTCTGCCTGCAGGCCCGTATCGACGCCAAGCCCCGCGTCGTACTGCTCCATGAATGCAATCAGTGCGGGCGTTGCGCTCGGGACGCCTGCAACCGAACTGCCCGGTGCGATATAGGTCGAGACGAACCCAGGCAGATCGACGCCGGGACCCACGCCGAACAGGACGTTGACGTTCGCGCTCTCGTGCGGCAGGTTCGGATTGTTCGCGTTTCCGATTGCATCGATACCCGTGAACGGAGCCGTGATGCTGCCTGTTTGCACATTCCTGTTGTACAGCTCGCCCTGACTCGTCAACGGGCCGATATTTCGTCCGGCCTGTACGTCGAACCAACCGGGGCCGCCAACTGCCAACACGGGTACCGCGCCACCTCCGGTGTTCGGAATCGGCGTATCGTAAATGTCCCGGCCGGCCACGATACGCGTCACGTCGGAACTGCGCAGATTCTGCCCCCAGAACGCCAGGTTTACGATGTCCTGGCCCGCCTGCAGAAGCGCCGGCTTGTCGATCGAAAGCGTGACGAGATTCTGGTAAAAGCCGTCACCGCTAGCAGATGTATCGATCCCGCCGTTGACGATGCTTCCGTTCAGACTATAGAGCCGCGCAGGCAGCGTATCATCGCCGTGAAGCGCCCCGGTCGCATGGGCGGCAATCGTCACGTTCGTCAACGCAGGAATACTGACATTCACCTGTGGGTTCGTCGGGGAAGGCATCCGAGAAGGATCGGCATCGGACATGCCGAATGTATTGGGCAATGCGACATTTGTCTGCTTGGCCGCCACATTGGAAAGGTACACGGACTGGTCTGCAACCAGATTCAACTGGCCGACGGCAGACGGATAAAGCACGCCACCCGAATCAATACTGATCCCGCCGCCGAATGCGGTCAGATTGACGTTCGCTGGCAGTATTCCATTCGCTCCCGTCAACAAACCACCTAGCGCGCCAAGGCGGACGTCTCCGGTTGTGGATAGAACATTCACCGCGGAGGTCGGCGAGTAAGCCTGATTGTCAGGATACTGCCCGTAATAATCCAGACGGACAGTGCGGGTAGGCTGATCACCGGGCGGCGCGAAGGTGCTCGCATAAGACGGATTCAATACTTGGCCAATGTCCACGCCTTGTCGCGCCGTGACATCGAATATGCCATCCTGCGTCGCGAGCACAGTAGAGACGGCAATCGAACCCACCCCGGTTTGTGGAGATGACACGACGATATCCGACCCGATGCGTCCGCCAGCCGAAATCGTCCCCTGTCCCTTCGCGACGAAGTAGTCACCGCTAAGAATGTCGCCACCGGCTCGCACCGTCAGATTTCCGCCGCCTACGGTGACAGGCTTGCCGCTTCCGTTCAGGTACCACGTGGTCGGCAACGACACGGCCAGATCCGAAATATTGCCACCGGCGCTGATCGATACATTACCGCCAACGCTCATTACACCTTGGTCAAACGCACCGAAGTCGATCGAGGTCCGCGTCAACGGAGCAAGGACGATCTGGCCATTGGAAGTGGTTCCTGCCGTGACTTCCATCCATTGCCACCAGTACTGGCCGATGCTGTTGCCGGCTCCCCCCGTTACCGCCCCGGCAGTATCAATCACGTTCTGCATGCCCGTGATGTCGCCCTGGGCGTGAATCGTGATGTCGCCGGCCGAATCGGGATTCACCGCCGGCGTGACCAGAACGTCCTGCGTGCCGCTCGCTCCGCGTGCGATAGCGATCGCGGCACCAACCGGCGGTGCCCCTGCAGCGGGTGCGCCGGCCGTATAGATCACACCGGGAATGGTCAAGGTTGACGAATCGGCCGTCCTCGACGTGTCGAACAAGGACACTTCGTTACCGGCCGCCACGTCGATCGATCCCGTGCCGGTGCGGATCGTTACCGGCTCGACGAGTGTCAATCCGTTCCTGTCGACATAGCTGGTATGTCCGCTCAGCATCACATTGCCGGTACCGGCGGAGGTCGCCCCTGCATTCGCTAGCGTCGAAACCGGTTGCAATGCGAGCGGGTTCGCACTCTGCACATCGGCACCCGACACGATCCGGTATGACGAGCTACCACCGCCAAGCAAGGTCGCGAAAGCTATCGGCATCGGGTTGTTTGGCGTCGGCACGTTGGCTGCCGCGTTACCGGGCAACGCACCGATGTTGATGATGCCTGTGTCTGGAACCGATGCGGGTGCGATCGGTGCATAGAACATGTTGTAGGCATTTCTAGGTGGGAGAAGACTAGACCATCGACTATTGAAATAGTCCGAGTACGCCAGCATGTAATTCGAATAGTCTGCCAAGTACGCAGCTTGGGCAGAACCAATCGAATTGCGTTGCAACCCGACCGGAGGCGTGGGCGCAGCGGGCGTCCCGAATCGGGTTACCGTCGGGCGAGCGTACCCAAACAGATACGACGTCGGGCTCTTGGATCCTGTCAGGTCCGGCCCCCAATAGGCAGTCAGATAATCCGAATAAGTGGCGAAATCAGCCAGCACCGGCGCCGGCGTCGTCGATGGCCTGATCGGCAGGATGTGCCCAATGTAATTCGATGCCGTGTCCGGCGACGTCCAAGCTTCGATATCCTTTTGCCAAGCTCCGGTATATGACAAATACGCAGAGTAATAGCCGGCCGTCTGTCCCGTTAGCGGCGAAGCGAGCGTCGCATTCGGATCTAGCGACGCCAGGCTCGCCGTAGCGCCATTCGTAAAAGTCACCGTCACCTGCGTCGGATCGTCGATCGACACGAGTTGATCGAACTTCTGCTTCGCGTCCGTATAGGTCCCCGTCGCCGTAACCGGCCCCGATCCACCGAGAATCGACGCCACCTGGCTCTGATAGAACCCGTCCGAAATGCTTGCGTATGCATCGAAGTTGTTCGCCGCACGGAACGTCAGCGTCGGCGCGATCGTCGATTGATAGCGGAAATCGGGCGTGATGCTTCCGCTGTTGTTCGGCGCGCCAGCACCAAGGTTCCAGTTCGACAACACCGAAATGTTACCGCCGTTGACCGCGTTGCCCGGATTGTCGAGCTCGATGCCCGGCACGATGCTGAAGTGCTGCAACGTGGTGCCGGCGAACTGGCTGGCAACACCATCCGGCCCATGCTGAACAAACGCCATCAGCGTACCCGGTGACGTTCCCGTGCCGTTCGCGCGATATCCATAGAAGGCCACATGATCGGCGTTCGCGGTCCCCGGCGCGAAATACGCGCCCGTCAGGCCCGTAAAGCTGCTCCCGGAAATCCCGTTTCGCAACTGGTCTTCGGTCACCGCAATCGACTGGCCAGTCGAGATATTGGTCAGCGTGCCGCCTCCCGTCCCGCCCGGTGCATAGGTGTACGTTACCGGCTTGCTGCCCGGCACCGTGAAAGTGCCCGCAAGCAGGTGACCGCTACCGTCGTACCAGCCTGCCGGATCGATGAGGCCGTCGAAATGCTGCGAACCCGTTGTCGCATCCGCCGCGCTCCACGTTGCGTACGCTTCGACGGTCGTCTTGCGTGAGCCATGCACGCCGGCCCCGTCGAGCACGACATTGACCGTGCCGTCGCGCAGCAATGGTGCACGGAAGTTGACCGTGCCGTCGAGCGTACCGCCCGGCGTACCGCCAGACACATCGATCGATGCGTTCGAGCCGAGCCGTATCAAACCTGACTGCGCCGCCGACACGTTCTCGTAACCGTAAGTCGCGTTGTACGGATTGGCCGCGGCCGGATCGAACGTCGCGCTCGTGCCGATCAAGACCTTGCCGCCGCGCTGGCTTGCGTTGGTTGCCTTCGCCAGCAGCGAACCCTCGATATCGACGCCGCTCTTGCCGAACAGGCTGATCTGCCCGCCGGCGTTGCCCGACGCGTCGATCGTCCCCAGCACGTTCACGTTGCCGTTTGCCGTATCCGACGCCTTGCCTGCACCGCCGTCGGCCGTCAGCGACACCGATCGCGCGACCAGCGCATTACCGCCCGACAGAGTCAGGTTGCCCGACCTCGTATGAATGTCGATCGACTGGTTCACGCCGCTCGACGCGAGCGTCTTCGCCAGCGAATCCAGGTTGGCCGCACCGGCCGTATCGAGCGACAGCGAGCCGCCCGCGTAACCGTTCGTTGCGCCGCCCTTGATCGTGCCGTTGAGATTCACGACTTGCTTCGGCGCCGACAGCGTCAGGCTGCCTGCCGCGCCGCCGCCTTTCGCTCCGGAGAAATCGAGCGTCGTGCCCGACTGAACGTCGACCGTTCCTGCATCGGCGGTCAGGATGATCGAACCGGCCGGCGCATACTGCGTCACGTCGAAGAACTGCTTCGACACGCCGGCAGCGCTCACCGTCGAACCGCCGCCGATCGTCAGGTTGCCGGTCGTCGCCTCGAGACTGACATTGCCGGCCGGTGCGGCGATCGTCGCACCGTTGTCCGCCAACGTGCCGCCGATGAATTTCCACGCGCCGCCAACCGGCGTTTTCGTCAATGCGGTGCCCGCTGCGCCGTTCAGAGCCAATGCGCCGGTCGTCTTCACGGTCGACGCGGAACTCGTATCGGCCAGGTACACGGGCGCATTCAGCGTCACCGGCAGCGCACCGAAATCAAACGTCCCCGTCCCCTGCCCGACAATGCCGCCGGTCGCGGTCAGGTTCGCCGACGAGAATCCGCTCAGCGTCTTCGTCCCCGTGCCGAAGTCGATCTCCTTCGCGTTGACCGTCAGCGTGCCGTTGCCCGGCGTAGCCGTGCCGTTCGGCGCGCCCGTCTCGTTCGTGAACGCGATCTGCTGCCCGTTCAACGTGACGTGGCCGCCATCGCTCGTGAACGTGCCCGCGCTCAGATCGACGCTCTTGCCGAACGTTGCATTCACGTCGCCGACGAAACCCATCGCGCCATAACTGCGCAGCGTGACGAGATCCGCGTTGCCCAGTTGCACGAGCCCGGCCGGATCGATCACGAAGCCCGGCAGGTTCGCCGCGGTCGCGCCGCTCGTATTGGTAAACGTGATCGCCGAACCATCCACCGTGATCGCCTTCGCCGACAGCGCCGCGCTCGGGTCGACCTTCAGGTTGCCCGACGAATCGAGCATTAACGCCTGGCCACCGGAGAGCGTCGCACCCGCATCGACGGTCAGCAGCCCGGCACCGGTGCCGCCCGTGCGCGTGAGCGGCGCCATCGCGCCGTTGGACACGCGCAGCAATGCGCCGTCGCCGGCGATCGTGATCGGTTGATCCTTTGCCGCCGGGTAGTCGCCGGCAGCCACGATCGATGCGCCCGCGTCGACCCGCAGGCCGTTCGCCGCATTCGAATCCGTACCGCTCGCATCGGTCTTCGTCACGAACAGGATCTCGGGGCCCTTCAACGACGAGTTGGCATCGTTCGACACCACCACGCTGTTCGCGATCGGCGTGATCGTCACGCCGTTCGTCGCCGCCGCGCGCGTGCCGCCGATCAGCAGGCTGCCAGCGTTCAGCGAGTCGAGCGCATCGCCGCCGATCTGCAGATAGCCCGGCAACGCCGCGCTACCGTTGCCGGTGATCTGGATATCCCGCGACGCGATGTCGACCTCCGCCGGTGCACCGCCCGCACCCGCCGCCGCGTTGAGCGTCGCGCCAAGCGCGAGCGCCTTCGTCGCGGCCAGTACGAGCTGGCCGCCGTCCACCGGCAGCGGCGGGGTCACGTTGCCCTGCTTCGCGGCCTGCGCGGTGAAGAAGTCGTTCGCGCCCTTCAGCGTGTACTGCGAGTACTGCTGCCACGTCGCACCCGACTGCACGTTGAAAAGCGTCGGCGTTGCGCTGCGGCCACCCGTCACCGCATCGGCAAAATATCCGGCCGTCGTGACGGTGCCGTCCGGCAGCACCTGCGACGCGCCCGGGGCGACGTTGCCCGTGACGGCCGATACCGTCACGCGATACGCGCCCGGCAGCGTCGCATATTTACCCGGCAGCAGCGTGTAGTAACCGGGCGCGAGGCCCGGCACGCCGGACAGGTACACGGCCTTGCCGATCGCGTCGTTCATCCCGGCCTGACCGACGCCCAGCGTCACGGTCTTGGTCGTCGGCGTGCCGTTGCTGGCGACGTCCGGCTGCACGGCCTGCGCGAACAGCGGATCGTACGCAGCGACCGGCGATTGCACGCCCGGCACGATGGCATAGACGTTCCCGGCGCCGGAGTTGACCGGCACCGCCGTCGCACCCTTGCCGCTCGCGTAGCTCACGTTGTATTGCGACAGCACGTCGCGCGTGCCGCCCGTGCCCGGCACCCATTCGGCAGCCTGCAGGTCGCCGCCGCCGGACAAGTCGATCGTCGCGCCCTTGTTGAGTGCGACGCGCGTGCCGTTCACACCGATGTACTTCGCAGGCGGCGCATTCAGGTCGGAGACCGTCGTGCCTGCGAGCGGGTTGAATTGCCATTCGACACCATCGATCGTCGTGCCGTAAGGAATGATCGATCCGCCGTTCGACACCGACGTCACGCTGCCGTTCGTGAACGTCACCGAATCCGTCGCCACGAGCGGCAGGTTGCCGAACTGCTTCTGCGTCGTACTGTTCGTCGGGTCGCCGACGCCGAATACGAGTGTCCCGGACGGTGCACGTACGGCACCGCCCTGCACAATGTTCGTCGCGTCGACGAGCAGCGTGCCGCCGGCTGACAGCGGCGTGCCGGATGAACCGTTCGTGGCGAACGTGACGGTGGTCGGTGCGGGCTTGCCGGTGACCGAATCGACCGGGCCGACCGCGTTGACGATGAACGTGCTACCGGTCGCCGGATACACGTCCGCTGCCTTGAACGTCACGTTGCCAGGCGTGTACAGCATGCCGGGCGCCAGCCCGACGGGGCCGCTCTGCGCCGCGCTGGTCGAACTGAGTCGGATATCGCCACTGCTCGTGAAGTTCGCTTGGCCGAAATTGTTCAGTTGGAACTGATTGCGCAGGTCGAGGAACGATGCGTTCACGTTCAGCGTCGCATCGGACAGCGTCGCAACTGGCGCGAACGCGGGTGTCGATGAGGTTGCCGTCGGCCCCGCCAACCCGACATAAGGTGCGTTGATCGTCACCGTCGTGCCGAGCGGATGCGCCGGCGGCTGCGCGAGCAGGTTCACCGGCGCCGAATTGCCGTTCGCCGGGGTAGACAGCAGCGTCGAGAGCTGGTCCATTCCGATTGCCGCGATGCGTCCGGTGTTCAGCGTCACCGATTCGGGCAACGTGAGGTTCACGTTGCCGGCAAACACGATCGGCGGCACCGGCGCACGAATCGGAGACGGCGTGCTGTCACCCAGCACGAGATTCGCGATTCCCGAATCGTTCAGGCGGTCGGCGGAGAACTGGATCACGCCGGTCGGCTGACCGATCGGCTGCCCGGTGGTCGGATCGATCGCGACCGAGAAATCCTGGCCGGATGCAAGCCCGACGGGAACGAGCATGCCGCTCTGCCGCACGACGAGTGCCGTGGCGCCGGCCGAGCCGCTGATCTGATGCGGCAGGATCGTCAACGTGCCGCCACGTGCCTGCGACGCGCCACCGTGACCCGCCAGCGTCGCATCCGAGAAGAGACCGTACGCGGCCGACAGCGTGATCGAGCCTGCATCGCTCCATACAGGCTGACGCGCATAGGTGCCGTTCGCCTGCAGTTGGTCGAAGTTCGCCGACGCGCCCGACGCGTCTATCTTCGAACCGGCCTGCGCGACCACGTAGCCCGAATCGCTCGACAGCGTCACCGCACCGCCCGGCAGAACCTTGCCGGTATTCGGCACGACAACCGTACCGCCGATCTTGACCGGCGCGGCAAGCGGATTGGCAAGCGCGACGCCCGATACGTCGAGCGTCGCATCCGAACCGAGCCAGACGGACCGGCTGTTGCTCGGCGTGAAGACATTGAACTGGCCCGGTTGAGGGGCCGTGGTTCCGGTATCTGCGCTCAGCACGATCGACCCGCCCGGCGCGACCACCGAGCCGAGCACCGTCACCTGCTTCGGCGATGCCAGCGCAACACTCGCCCCGGCGTCCGCATTGATCGACGCGCCCGCTGACAACGTGACCGCGCCGGTCACGCCCGGATACGACGGCACTGTGCCGCCGGACGCCGCGGTCAGCCACGACACGGCGTTGCCGCCGGTCAGCACGAGGCTCGTCGGTTGCCGGTGATACGCGTCGAGCTGGCCGATCGTTGTCAGACCGCCCGCGGACAGGTTCGCGCCCGACCCCGTCTGCAGGAGTGCCAGCGTATCGGGCAGCAGGTTCCTTTGCGTCAGCGCAACCGTCGCGCCCGGCGCGATGGTCGAGTCGTAGTACGCGTTCAGCACGTACTTGCCGAAGCCCTGTTCCGAGAAGAAGCTTTGCGGCAGATACACGTCCCACGGCGCCGCTGCCGCCTTGTCCCCGCCGATCCGGAAGCCGAGCGCACCCAGCGTCATCGTGCCGCCGCCCGAGAAACCGTCGCTCAGGATCGTGCCGCCCATTGCAATCGTGCCGGCGATCGGCTGGGTGCCTGGCAGGTTCGCACCGCCGTCACCCGTATCACCGAATTGCGCGCCGCCGGCGGGTACCGCATAGGTCTGCAACGCAACGTTGCCCCCGCGCCCGGCCGGCACGCCGTTCTGCATCAGAAACTGGCCGTTCGCAAGCATTTCTCCGCCGCTCGAAACATCGAGCACACTGCCGGGCTGCAGCAGAATCGAACCCGTCGCGTCCACGGCGTTGCCGTTCACGAATGTCGAACTCTGTTTCGCCGACAGCGAAATGCTCCCGCCGTTGATGAACTGGCTATTGCCGGGCGTCGTGCCCGGCGCTGCCTGCACGTCGTTGTTCACCCACTGGCCGGCCGCGCTGATCACGCCCTGCGGCCCGACGACGACGTTACCGCCGCTCGTGATCGAAATCGAACCGGACGGCGCGGACAGCCGCCCCGCGACATTCACGTCGGCGCCAGCCGCCGGGCTGTTGAGCGAGATCGAACCGCCCGGCTGCAGGTTCAGTTGCGTGCCTTGCGCGACCACGATGCCCTTGCCGGCGTTCTTGTCCTCGGTCACGTTCAGGTTCGCGAAGCCGCCATTGTTCAACTTCGCAACGGGCACGACCTGCGTCGTCAGCAGGTTGTTCGGATCGTTGGCCGCCAGCGATTGGGACGCGGTCTTGTCGATCGGCGTATCGATCGAGAAACCCGGCAACAACGCGCCAAGTTGCGGTGCATTGTCCTGCAGGATCACGGAGCCCGAGGTGCCGTTGATCGTGATCGTCGAGTTGGCGACACTGTTCCACGTCATCCCGACCAGTGCCGCACCGGCCAGTTTCGGATCTGCGCCGAGGTTGAACGTCCCGCCGGACGGCAGGCTGTTGCCCTGCATCTGCTTCGCGCCGCCGAACGACTGCGCGCTGATGTCGCCGTCGAGCACCAGCGCCTGCGACGCGAACAGATCGAGCGTGCCCGCATTGCCGCCGACGATGTAATCGGACTGGTAAGTGCCGCTCGTCAGTAACGGGTTGTACCAGGATTTCGTCACCCCCCAGCGCGGATGATTTTCGACGAACTGCCCGGCGATGCCGACATAGTTGTCGTAAGGGCTTGCCTGCCCGATCGGTACGATCGCGCCGTTGGCATCGACGAGCCGCGTCGTGTTGACGATCCCGCCGTTGTAATGCACATACCCGCCGTTCAGGTTCATCGACGAACCTGCAGCGGTCATCACCTCGTTGCCGGACAGCGTGATCGTGCCGCCGTTGGTCAGCAACTGGTCAACGGTGCGCGGAATCAGGTTCACGTACCCCGACAGGTTCAGGATCGGGCTGCCGACCCACTGCACGCCGTCGCTGCGCGTGCCCGTCAGCGTGCTGTCGACTACCGCACCCTTCAGCCCGAACAGGAAGCTGTTGCGCAGCAGCGGCGAATCGGCCAACTCGTTCTGGCCGATCCGGTCGATCGTCACGAGCGTTTGCGAAATCGGCGCCTGCACGTTCGCCAGCCCCGACACGTCGATCGTCGCACCATCGTCCACATAGATCCGGCCCGGCACTGCCGTCTGGCCCGGCACCTTGTTCGTCACGACCGACGGCGCGTAGGCCGTCACCGACACGTTCGAACCCGGCGCCTCGATCAGCGAGCCGCCCTGGAACCACACGGAACCGGCCGTCATGGTGATGCCGCCCGGCGTGAATGTCGTACCCGGCGTGGACGTCGCGGTCTGGCCGTTGTTGTCCGGCAGCACCGTCGTCACCGATCCCTGGCCGAAGCTCAACAGGCCGGCACGATTGATGGCATCGCCTCCACCGCCGTTGCCCGTGACCGGCGTCGAACCGGTATAGGGATTACCCAGCGGATTGTTCGACGCATACTCGTCCGCGGTCGAGATCGTGATCGTGCCCGGCGTATTCACGCTCGTCGTCACGCCCACCACGCCGTTCTGTGCGACCCGGCTGCCGAGCAGGTTCACGTTGCCGCGCGCGGCCTGCACGATACCCGTGTTCGTCAGCGTGCCGGCGGGCGTGACGTCAATCGACGCGCCAGTGGCCGGATCGACCGTCACGATCTGGCCGCTCAGTTCCGGCAGCAGGACCTGCGGATTGATCGTTTTGCCCGAGTTGGGCAGAAGGCTCACCCCCACGCCCGCCGCCAGCACGACCTGCCCCGACGTCGCCGAAATGCTGCCGGCATTCGTCACATTCGGTGCGGCGACCAGCACGAAGCCGCCGTCGCTTGCCGTGCCGTTGGTATGCGTCGTGATCGACGCGCCCTGCTCGATGGTCACATCACCCGGTGCCTGGTAAGCGCCGGTCAACGTCACCTTGTTCCCCAGCCCCAGCACCTCGTTCGGCTTACCCCCCGCCCCGACCGTCCCGCTCGAACTCCCCGACTGCGGATAAGCCAGCCCGCCCGTCGTCCCCGCCGGCAAGCTCAAGAACTGCTGGTTGCTCGCGACAATCCCTGCAGGCGTCGGCACCAACTGATTCTTCATGTCGAGCAGGTTCAGCGACGAAGCAACGAGCGAATGCACATTGACCTGCGACCCCGCACCGAACAACACCCCGTTCCGGTTGATCACATACACCGCCCCCTGCGCGGTGATATTCCCGAGAATCTGGCTCGGCTTCCCGCTCGGATCGTTGATCCGGTTCAGCACGGCCCAGTTGTTCGCGCCGTTGGTCTGCGTACCGCCCGACTGGTCGAAATTCAGCGTCGTCTGCCGGCCGACGTTCATCGTCTCCCACGTCAGCACCGCGTTCTGCCCGGTCTGCTTGACGTCGACGTTCACGTGCCCGCTGCTGTCCACGTTCTGCGTCGGCGCATTCGCGTTGAACCACAGCACCGGATTGTTCGTATCGCCCGACGCGCCGGCCGCCACCTGCAGCCCGCCCGGCGTCAGCCCGTTCGGCACGCTCGAAGGCAGCTTTGCCGCTGCAGCCGCCGCATTCTGCTGCGCGGCAATCTGCGCGGCGATCGCATGCGCGGCATACCCGAGGTTGCGGATCGAAGGCTGGCTCGCCTGCAGCGCCTGCTGCGGCGACACGCCCAGATTCGGCATGCCCGGCGCGCCACCGGCACCGCCCGCGCCGCCGCCCGATGCACGCGCGGCCGCCGCCCCGAGGTTCATGATGCCGGCCGCCTGCACGTGCGCGGACGCGCCCGCCAGCAGCATCAAGGCCACGGCCCGGACCAGCGGCCGCAGTTCCGATTTCAGGACCGGGCGCGAGCCCGTCGCGTCAGGTTGTCGTGCCGTGCGTGCGCGTGCTGCCATTCTTCACCCCGAATCCTATGAAATTGCGCTTGACGACGGTCGCGCCGAAAGCGGCGCCGATCCGTTTTCGCGCTCGGTCGTTGCAACCGGGATCGAACCCGGCCACTGGAATCCCAAGAACATACGAAGGCCCGATGGCAGCGGCGTGGCGGGTGTTACGGACCATTCGGGCCGCATGCGAAAGGTCCGTAGCTTTTGTCACAGTCGGTCGGTCACGCGGTTGTGCGGATACGGGCCGCGAGGGCCTGCGCCACACGCTCGACCAGCGCCGGCCAGTCGCCGGGAAGCCCCTGCCGGAACAGCGTCGCGCTCGGATACCACGGGCTGTCGTCGCGTTCGAGCAGCCAGCGCCAATCCGGCACGCGTGGCAGCATCACCCATACGGGGCGCCCGAGCGCGCCGGCCAGGTGCACGATCGACGTATCGACGGCGATCACCAGATCCAACGAGTCGACGAGCGCGGCCGTTTCCGCGAAATCCCTCAGCTCCGCCTCGAACGACAGCACGCCGCTTGCCGCGAATGCATCGGCGTCGCGCGGGCGTACGCCTACCTGCAGACTGACGAACGTCGCATCGAGCGCGACGAGCGGCGCGAGCGCGGCGAACGTCATCGACCGGTTTTCGTCGTTCGCATGATCCGGATTGCCCGACCACGCGAGCCCCACGCGCAATCGTCGCGGCTGGGCGGCCGCATCAAGCCGTTCGATCCAGGCGGCGCGCCGTTGCGGGTCGGCATGCAGGTACGGCACGTCGGCCGGCACCGTGTCGAGCGTCGTGCCGAATGCGAAAGGCAAGCTCATCATCGGGCAATGGAGATCGAACGTCGGTGCCGGCTGCCCGTCGACGACGACGCGGCTCACGCCGCGCAGCGTACCGAGCAGGCCGGCAAGCGCGGCCGGTACGTCGATCAGCACGGTTGCGCCGCGCGCGTGCGCGAGGCGCGCGTAGCGGCAGAACTGCAGCGTGTCGCCGAAGCCCTGCTCCGCATGCAGCAGCAGCGTGCGGCCGGCGAGCGGCTCGTCGCCCGTCCATTGCGGGCGGTCCGCATGACGCCGGTGCAACGTCACGTCGGCGGCATCCCAGCGCGCTTCATGCTGCCGCCAGCCTGCTTCGAAGTCGCCCATCACCAAACGGCAGAACGCCTCCGACCGGCGCGCGACACCGTGATTCGGGTCGCGCCCGCATGCCAGCGCGAAATCGACAAGCGCGGCTTCATGATCGCCGAGTTGCTGCCGGGCGACCGCGCGCGTATAGATCTCCTGCGCCGTCCGGCCCGGCGCACCGACGGCCGCCGCGTAACTCGCGAGCGCATCGTCGTAGCGGCCGAGCAGTTGCAGCGCGATCGCGCGATTGCACAGCACTTCCGCATGCGCGCCACGCGCTTCGAGCGCACGGTCGTAATGCGCGAGCGCTTCGTCGAACGCACCGAACGCCCGCAGCGCGCCGGCCCGGTTGCGCAGCGCGTCGAAATCCGCCGGTGCACGCGCGAGCGCTTCACCGTATGCGTGCGCGGCTTCCTCGTGCCGCCGCAGCCCGAGTAGTGCATTGCCGCGGCCGACCCACGCGCCGAGGTTGTCGCGGTCGCGCGCCAGCAGCCGGTCGCTGCGCTTCAGCAACTCGTCACGCAAATGCAGCAAGTCAAGCGCGACACAACTCACGAACAGCAGTTGCATGTCGTCCGGCATCCGCACGAGCGCTTCGTCGAGACACGCCAGCGCTTCGGCCGGACGCCCCAGCTCGATCAGCGTATAGCCACATGCGTAAACGAGATCGGGTGTCTTGCCGCGCACGACCATCGCGAGCTGGAAGCAATGCAGCGCCTCTTCGCCGCGGCCGAGCGCACGCAACGCGTGGCCGCGTTCAGCAAGTGCCGCCGGATCATCCGGATCGATCCGCAGCGCGCGCTCGATGCTGATCAGTGCGTCGGCGGGCCGGCCGAGCGCGCGCAATGCCTCGCCGCGCCGGACCCACGACACCGTGCGCGCTGGCTCGCGCGTCAGCGCAAGGTCGTAGGCACCGACCGCTTCGCCATGCCGGCCGAGCGCATGCAGCGCGTCGCCGCGCGCCGCGTAGGCCTGCGCATGGCCGGAATCGCGTGCGAGCGCCTGCGCGGCCGCGTTGAGCGCTTCACGATGACGGCCCGTGCCGCTCAGCGCCTCCGCATGATTCACGAAATTCCACGGGTGATTCAGACCGGACTGCATCGATCGCGCGATCAGCGGCTCCGCACGCACGGCGTCGCCGAGCTGGAGATGCGCGAACCCGAGCAGATGCAGCGCCTCGACGTGGTCGGGCATCATCGCCAGCACGCCCTCGTAAAGCCGTTTCGCGCCCGCGTAATCGCGTTGCTCGAGTCGCGCGCGCGCATTGCGCAGCGCATCGTCGACGGCGGCCCGCAGCGGCGCGGCACCCGCGCCGAACGCCGGTGCCTGCGCCGTGCTCATCGCGACGCTCCCGCCACCAGCGCCGGCAGCGCGTCGCGGAGCCGCTCGACGACCGGCGCCCACTGCCCGCCTTCCGGCTGGCGGAACAGTCGCGCGCGCGGATACCACGGGCTGTCGTCGCGATCGAGCAGCCAGCGAAAGTCCGGCGTGTGCGGCAGCATCACCGCGAGCGGCCGGCCGAGCGCGCCGGCCAGGTGCGCGACCGACGTGTCGACGCTGATCACCGCATCCATCGCCTCGGTCAGCGCGGCCGTTTCCGCGAAATCCGTCAGTTCGTCGCCGACGAAGCGGATCGGGCTCGCATCGAGCACGGGACGATCCTCATCACGAATCACCTTCTGCAGGCTGATCCATTCGTAGCGGTCGTCGAGCAGCGGCAACAGGTCGGCGAGCGTGATCGAGCGATTGCGGTCGTTCAGGTGCAGCGGGTTGCCGGACCACACGAGGCCGATGCGCGGCCGGTCGGTCGCACCCAGCCGCGCGCGCCAGTGCTCGACCCGCGCGGGATCGGCGCGCAGGTATGGCCCGCCCGCCGGAATCGACGACAGGTCGGTGCGGAATTCGAGCGGCAGGCTCAACAGCGGGCAATGCAGGTCGAACGGCGGCAGCGGATCGCCGCGCGCGACGAGCACGTCAACGCCATCGAGCGTCGCGAACAGCGCCTTCAGCTCGACCGGCGCCTCGACCACCACGCGAGCGCCGAGCGCCTTCACCAGCGGCACGTAGCGGCAGAATTGCAGCGTGTCGCCGAGCCCTTGCTCCGGATACAGCAGGATCGTCTGCCCGTCGAGCGGCATCCCGTGCGTCCAGCGCGGCTGCGCGAAATCGCGCCGGCTGCCGTCGAGCTGGCTGTCGCGCCAGCGCCATTCGTATTCGGCCCAGCCGGCCTCGAAGTCGCCGATCGACAGGCACAGGAACGAGCGCATGCAGTGCGCGTGCGCATAGTCGGGATCGATGTCGATCGCTTCCGCATACGCGTGCAGCGCATCCTCGTGCCGCCGCAGTGCGCGCAACGCGCTGCCGCGATGGAAATGCGCAAGCTTGTCGCGCGGCGTCGCGGCGATCACGCGGGCGAGATCGTCGAGCGCGCCGTCGTAGCGATGCGTTTCGAGCCGGACGCGCGCACGCGTGAACGATGCGGGTGCATAGTGCGGATCGATCGCCAGCGCGCGATCGCACATGTCGTGCGCATCGTCGTGACGCGCCACCTGCATCAGCGCGCTTGCGTAGTTGCACAGCACGCCCGTGCTGCCCGGCTCGACGTCGAGCGCACGCGCATAGCTGTCGACTGCATCCGCGAAGCGGCCCAGATGGCTTGCCGCATTGCCGCGATTGGCGAGCGAGCGCGCATGGCGCGGGTCGATCGCGAGCGCACGGTCGCAACGCATCAGCGCCTCGTCGTGCCGGCCGAGCTGTTCGAGCGCGATCGAGCTGTTGAAGATCGCATCGACGAACGTCGGGCTCGCCGCGATCGCCGCGTTGAAATCCGCCAGCGCGTATTCGGGGTCGTTCAGGTCGAGATACGCGACGCCGCGCAGGAACAGCGCGTCGGCGCTGCCCGGCCGCAGCGCAAGCGCGTGACCATAGCTGTCCGCTGCATCGCGGAAGCGGCCGAGCTCACGCAGTGCGAGCCCGCGCGCGCGCATCGCGTCGAACGTGCGGCCCGCAAGTGCGATCGCGCGGTCGCAATCGGCGAGCGCATCGTCGAAGCGCCCGAGCGCACGCAGCATGTCGCTGCGCTTCACGTAACCGTCGGCGAACCCGGGCGTCAGTTCGAGGAGACGATCGTAGACCGCGCACGCTTCGTCGTACCGCGCGAGTTGCGCGAGCAGCCCGGCCCGTTGGAACAGCACGCGCTGATGCACGGGATTGATCGCGAGCGCCTCGTCGAGCCGCGCGAGCGCATCGTGCTCGCGCCCGAGACCGGCCAGCACGGCCGAGTAGTTCGCGAGCGCGAGCGGCACCGGCTGGCGCTCGACCGAGCGCCGCATCAGCGGCTCGGCATCGTCGAGCCGCCCCTGCTGGAAGCGCACGGCGCCGAGCAGGTGCAGCGCCTCCGGATGCTCGGGATCGAGCGCCAGCAGCTCGGCATAGGCATTCTCCGCATGCTGCAGCGCGCCCTCGTGATGCGCCTTGCGTGCGCGCACGAGCAGCCGTTCAAGCTGCATGGTGTCGGGCGGACGGCGATCCGGCGCGACCGTCGCGCTCGCCAATGTCGTCCCTTCCCCGTTCGGTGTCATCGTGTGGCCCCCACTGATCGCTGTTCGTATCGCGTGTCGTGTCTAACGTGTCATCGGTTCGAGCGCGGCACGCACCGCGTCGATCGCATCGGTCCAGTTGCCGGGTGCCGGCTGGCGAAACAGCCGCGCGGACGGATACCACGGGCTGTCGTTGCGCGTGCGCATCCAGCGCCAGGCCGGCGGGTCGGGCAGCAGCACCCAGACGCGCGCGCCCAGCGCACCCGCCAGATGCGCGACCGCGGAATCGGCCGCGATCACGAGATCCAGCGCGCCGATCAACGCGGCCCTGTCCGCGAAATCGCCGAGTTCGTCGTCGACACGGCATACCGGCGCATCCGCCAGCCACGCGGCGTCGCGCTCATGCACCGGCTTCTGCAGGCTGATCCAGTCGACGTCGAGATCGAGCAGCGGCGCGAGTCGCGCGAGATCGATCAACCGGCCGGCGTCATCCCGTCGTGCCGGATCGCCCGCCCACGCGAGTCCGACGCGCAGCCTGCGCCGTTCGCCGAGCAGCGTGTCCCACTGGCGCGTGCGCTGCGGGTCCGCATGCAGGTACGCGGCTGTGTGCGGAATGGTGTCCGCGTCGGTGCGAAACGCATGCGGCAGGCTCGGCAGCGGCACATGGCAGTCGAAGGCGGGAAGCGGCTCGCCACGCGCGATCACATGGGCCGCGCCGGTGAGCGACGCCATCAGCGCGCGCAACGACGGCGGCACCTCGAGCACCACGCGTGCGCCGCGCGC
The DNA here is from genome assembly GCF_902499335.1 of Burkholderia lata. Lineage (GTDB taxonomy): Bacteria > Pseudomonadota > Gammaproteobacteria > Burkholderiales > Burkholderiaceae > Burkholderia > Burkholderia lata_B. The sequence goes on from NZ_CABVQK010000015.1 coordinate 218,957, forward strand.
CGCGACGAGCGGGACATAGCGGCAGAACTGCAGCGTGTCGTCGATGCCCGGTTCCGCATGGATCAGGATCGTCTTGCCGTCGAGCGGTTCGTCGCCGTGCCACACCGGCTGCGTGAACGGCCGCGCATGCTGCGCGAGCTGCGTATCGCGCAGCCGCCATTCGTACCCGCGCCAGCCGTGCGCAAAATCGCCTTCCGTCAGGTGCAGCGCGGCACGCGCGCAGTGTGCGGCGGCGAAGTCGGGTTGCAGCGCGAGCGCGCGATCGTAGGCGGTGAATGCTTCATCCACCTTCCCCGTCTCGGCAAGCAGGTTGCCGCGGGCCAGCCAGTTCGTCGCAACATCGGGGCTCAGCGCAAGCGCACGATCGAGCGACGCGACCGCTTCGTCGTAGCGGTGCAGGTCCCGCAACACGTCGCCGCGGTTCGTCCACGCTTCGGCGAAATGCGCGTCGAGCGCGAGCGCGGCATCGTAGCTCGCGAGCGCCGCATCGAAGCGCTGCAGGTCGCGCAGCACGGTGCCGCGATTGCACAGCGTGTCGGCCGAACGCGGATCGATCGCAAGCACCCGCTCGTAGCTGTCGAGCGCATCGTCGTGGCGCTCGAGTTGCAGCAGCGCATTGCCGCGGCTTGCGAGTGCGCGGACATGATTCGGCTCCACCGCGAGCACGCGTTCGCAACGCGCGAGCGCCTCGTCCGCACGGCCCAGCCGTTCGAGTACGGCCGCGCTGTCGCAAAGCGCGTCGAGCCGCGCGGGATCGGCCGCGAGCGTGTCGTTGAAGGCGGCAAGCGCTTCGTTCAGACGGTCGAGCTCGGCGAGCGTGCGGCCGCGCTCGGCCATGATCGCGGCGATGCCCGGCCGGATCGCGTTCGCGCGATCGAAGCAATGCAGCGCATCGGCCGCGCGCCGCAACTCGCGCAGCACGAGGCCGCGGTTGAACCAGGATTCGAACGAATGCGGATCGACCATCAGCGCGCGGTCGTAGGTGTCGAGCGCGTCGTCGAGGCGGCCGAGCGCGCGCAGCGCGCCGCCGCGATTGCAGAGCGCGTCGAGCACGAGCGGCGACACCGCGAGCGCACGGTCGAACGACACAAGCGCGTCGTCGTAGCGGCGCAGGCCAAGCAACGTGTTGCCGTGGCGCACGAGCGTCTGCACGTCGTCGGGCGCCGCGCGCAGCGCGTTCGCGAAATGGCTGAGCGCCTCGTCGATGCGGCCGCGCTCGCCGACGATCGCGCCGAGATCCGACAGCGCGCGCACGTCCGGCGCGATCGCGATCGACTGGCGCAGCAGCGCTTCGGCCTGATCGGCCGCGCCGCACTGGAATTGCAGCACGCCGTACAGATGCAGCGCCTGCGGATGATCGGGCTCCTTCGCGAGCACCGCGAGATAGTCCCGTGCCGCGTCGTCGAAGCGACCGGCGCCATGCCACTGCTGTGCGCGGCCCAGAATCGCCGCCGACTGCCATTGCCCGCGCGCGTCGTGTCCCGACGCGAGCGCGTGTGCATCATGCCGGTGCTCGACCGTCACGTTCGCCCCCTTCCCGTTTGCCGATGCCGCCGCTGAGCCGGTCGATGGAACCGGTTGCGTCGGTCATGCTCGTGACGAGACTAACGGACGGCCAATAACAGACGTATGACGAAAGTTACGGACCATTTTGCCCGGGGGACGGAACGGCTTTCGGGGCGTGGCCGCGTGCACCAGACGGCATCGCACACTCACTGGCCGATCGGGATCGTCCGCACGTATTCGACCGCCGGCGCGCCCATCGTGACCGCGAAGCGAACCCCGCGCGGCACCGGTACGCCGATCGACGTCGAGTTGCTGATGCCGTGCTGCGCGAGAAACTGCGCGTAGGACTGTTCGATGTCGGCCTGGCTCGTCGTCCATCCGCCGGGTGGAATCCACACGGAAAGCTGCATCGAGCGCGCATCATTGCTGACCACCACACGCGCGAACGCATCCATGTGATGCAGCGCGTCGTCGACCTCGGCAAGCGACGCGAGCGGCTGCGACGCGCTGCGCACGAGTTCGCGCCCCTTGAGCTGGTAGCGCACGACCTGCATCTGCGTCGGTCCGCTCCCCACTCCGAGATGGCGCACCATCACGAGTTCGCCCGGGCGGATGCGCAGCGGCGGCCCGAACACTTCGTCGGGCGTGACGAGGTTCGTCAGGTCGAACTGCAGTTGGGAGAAGTAGCGGCCGAGCAGACGCGTTTGCGCCAGATTCGACGCGATATCGTCGCGGCCGCGGATCGTCGCATCGAGGCCGCGCCACGACAGCAGCGCGATCACGGCGAGCAGCGTGATCGCGACCAGCATCTCGATCAGCGTGAAGCCGCGGGCGCGGGCACGCACCGCCACGCGCGGGTCAGCGACGCGCTTCATTCTGGATCACCGTGACGACTTCAGCGAGCACGTTGCGGCTCGACGCGGACGGATACACGCTCACCGTCACGCGACGCACGAGCGGGCTCGGCAGCGCGGCCACCGACTGGCGGCACACGAACCGGTAGCGGCCCTGCGGGCACGCGAACGTGTTCGTGCCGACGGACGGCCAGGTCGATGCGATGCGGATCTCGCCGAGCGCGTTGTCGGCGCTCCATAACGCAAGCAGGCGCATGCGCGCCATGTCGGTATCCGACGCGAGCGCGCCGATCGCGCGCATCACGGCGCCCAGCGCCACGGCGACGATCGCGAGCGCGATCAACACCTCGATCAGCGTGAATCCCCGTTCCGGCGCCCGCGCCGTGCGCGATCCGCCGCGCGCATGGCGGTTGTAGTCGGTTCTGTCGTCGCACATGACCTGCATTCTTGTCGATGGGTCGTCGTCCGGCGTCCGGCGTTCAAACCGCGGCGCGAAGCCGCATCGCCGACGCGACGGACGCCGTGCAAGGACGTTAAGCGTGGCGTATGGCACACGCGTGTCGAATGGTACGGACCATTTGGCGCGGCGAGCGCGGACGAGCCGGCGCGCAGGAGCGCCGCACGCGCTATCGCGCGACGGGCGAGCGGAAAACTGAAAGCGATCGGGAACGAACCACCCGGCCGCGGGCGGTGAATAGTGAAGACGATCCTCAGGCGGGATCGCCGCGACGGCGTCAGGCCGTCACGGCGTCGTCATACTCGGCGCGGGCAAGCTGGCCGGCGGCGTAAGCCTCGGCTTCGCCGCGAAAGCCTTCCCGGCTGAACGCGACGACTTTCACGCCGACGCCGGTCGCCCGCTTCACCGTCAGCGCCCATTGCCATCCGCCGTCTTGTTCAAAGACGTGCAGCGAGGGTTCGAAGGAAGGGTCGAATACGGTCACGCGTTTTGCTCCTGCCCCCTTGCGCACCGCATCGGCGACGCTTGGGGCATGTCGAAAGGATCGCGCCGGGATGCGACGCGTTTCTGCCATTCGACAGTCTAGTCAAAGATTGTTGCGACGCACCATCAGAGGTTTCACTCATCTATCGGAACCGGGCGGTCGATCGAATTTACCTGAAACCCATATGCCACGGGCCTCAGCGCCATTTCAGCGCGCACGGCTCAGCGCCGATGCGGCAACGTGCCGCACACACGACCGCTTGCCCGCATCGGTTGCCCGTGAATCGCAAAAAACGGGGCGCGAATCGCCCGGCGATCCCGGCACCTCTATGACGAGGGTGGTTACCGGCCCGTGCCGGCCGGCATCACGCGGCGGAACGTCAGGTTCACGCGCTCGCCCTGCACGCCCGGCGCCTTCGGCACGCGATGCTGCCATTCGGCCTGCGTGCGCCCGCGCATCACGAGCAGGCTGCCATGCACGAGGCGATACGCATGCGTGACACCGGTCGCGCGATGCCGAAGGTCGAACACGCGCATCGCACCGAGGCTCACCGATGCGATCACCGGCGCATCGCCAAGCTCGGGCTCGTTGTCCGCGTGCCAGCCGAGGCTGTCCTGCCCGTTGCGGTAGCGATTGAGCAGCACGCTGTTGAAACGCACGCCGCAGGTCGCCTCGACCGCGCGCTTCAGGTCGAGTACTGCCGGCGTCCACGGCTCCGGTACGTTGCGGATCCCCGAATACACATAGACGGCATCCGGCTCGCCCTGCCATGCGGTGAGCCGCGGCAACGGAATGCGTCCGCGCGGCGTGCGGATCGTGTCCTGCCGCCACGCGACCTCGTCGATCAGCGCGGCCAGTGCGCGATCGGCATCGGACGGCGCCAGCCAGTCCGGGTACCAGTCCACGTCGGGCGCGGGCGTGTCAGCGAAGAGATCGGGCGTCGACATGTCGAAAGGAACGGGCGATGAACGGAGCGAACGGTGCATGCCTGCATACTAGCCAACGGCGTCGCACACAGCCATGCGCTGTCATTCGCGGATGAATGGAAACCACCGCGCACCGCGCCCCACGATGCGCGTTCGCGCACACGCTATCATCGCGGCGTGTCGCGGCGCCCCTGCCCGAGTGCGCCGCATTCTCCCGCCCTGCCGGCCGGCTCGCCGCGGCCGCTTTCCTTCCGGATCCCACCCCTCATGACAACGCTGTCCGACTCCGCCCTCGATCAACTGTTTCTCACCGCGCGCACGCACAACGCGTGGCAGGACAAACCCGTCGACGACGCGCTGCTGCACCGGCTGATCGACCTGACGAAATTCGGCCCGACGTCGGCCAATGCGAGCCCCGGGCGCTTCGTGTTCGTCAAGTCGCCCGAAGCGAAGGCGCGCCTCAAGCCCGCACTGTCCGCAGGCAATCTCGCGAAGACGATGGCCGCGCCGGTCACCGTGATCGTCGGCATGGACATGGCATTCCACGAACACCTGCCGCGCCTGTTCCCGCACGCCGACGCACGTAGCTGGTTCGCCGGCAACGATGCGCTGATCGAGGCCACCGCATTCCGCAATTCGTCGCTGCAGGGCGCATACCTGATCCTGGCCGCGCGCGCACTCGGCCTCGACGCGGGCCCGATGTCCGGCTTCGACGGCGCGAAGGTCGATGCCGCGTTCTTCGCGGGCACCGCGATCAGGAGCAACTTCCTCGTGAATCTGGGCTACGGCGATCCGGCCGGCCTGTTCCCGCGCAGCCCGCGCTTCGACTTCGACGACATCGCGCGCATCGAGTGACGGCCGCGGGCCAGGGCCGGTGCCCGCTGATGAATGGCTTGCACCGGCCCCACGAATGAACGTGTCCCAACGTGGGAACGGGCGCTAGCCGCCTCGCGTCAGCCGGATCAGCGTGATCTCGGACGGCACGCCGAAGCGGTTCGGCGGCCCCCAGTATCCGGTGCCGCGGCTCGTGTAGAGCCACAGGTCGCCGATGCGGCTCAGCCCGCCGATCACCGGCTGCTGCAGCCGCACGAACGGCGGCCACGGCAGGAACTGGCCGCCGTGCGTATGCCCCGACAACTGCACGGTAAAACCGGCGCGATTCGCCGCTTCCGCGCTGCGCGGCTGGTGCGCGAGCAGGATCTTCGTGCCGACCTCGCGCGGCGCACCCACGAGCGCCTGCACGGGGTCGCTGCGATGGTCGGGATCGAACCCGCCCGCCGTGAAATCGGTGACGCCCGCGAGCACCGCGTGCGCACCGTCATGCTCGATCAGTACGTGTTCGTTGAGCAGCACCGTCAGCCCGATGCGCCGGAATTCGTCGATCCACGCATGCGCGCCCGCGTAATACTCGTGGTTGCCCGTCACCAGGAAGCTGCCGTGCCGCGACTGCATGCGGCCGAGCGGCGCCGTGTGCTCGCGCAGGCGCTTGACCGAGCCGTCGACCACGTCGCCCGTCACGACGACGAGGTCGGCATCGAGCGCGTTGACCGCACGCACGATCCGTTCGACATAGGGCCGCTTGATCGTCGGCCCGACGTGGATGTCGGACAGTTGCACGATCGTCAGCCCGTCGAGCCCGGCCGGCAGCCCCGCGACCGGGATCGACACGCGCTTGACCGCCGCGGTGCGGCGCGCGCCGACGAATCCGATCACGGTGACGAACACCGCGCCGGCCAGCACGCCAATCGCCGTATCGGTCGCCGCGCCGGGCCACGCGCCGTCGTGACCGAGATGCCGCCATCCGACCGCGCCGAGCAGCACGAATTCGCGGAGGAACGTCAGCAGAAGCAGCGACGAGAAGAAGCCCATCACGAGCGAGCCGGCCCAGCCGGCCAGCGTCGCGGCCCAGCCTTCGTCGAAGCGGCGCGAGAACATCCCGACCGGGATCAGCACGACGAAGCTCGCCAGCACGAGCGCCGCGATCGTGCGCGCGGCCGGCGACGCAAACGCATCGGGAATGATCCGTATCCCGACGTACAGATGGAACAGCATGCCGATTGCAATGAACCGGACAAAGAAACTTCGCATGGAACGCTCACCTTCGTTGCGATACCGCCTTACCGCTTCCGCGCCGCGTGTCGCACGAGGCCGTGAGGCTTCGTGCCGCGCGTCGCGCCATACGTACGATGGTACACAGATCGCGGCTGTGACGACCGGTCGCCGGCCGGGCCTCGACGCCGCTCGTCGCGACGGTCGACCGCCGCTGCATCGGCCTGCCAGAAGCGAGCGCCGTTGACGCTCTCTTGAAGCCCCTCGCGACCGACATGCAGCGCACGCTGCGTTTGCACCTCTAGATGAGTCACGTGGAGACGGCCTGCCGGATGATCGATGCAAAGGTCCGCGTCTTGCCCGAACGCACCGCGCACCGCCATGCAAAACAAATGGCACTACGCGTCGTCGCCCTCGCAGACATGCAAACGAGCAAACGCCTCTGACCGAACGCCCGCCGCAGATCTGCGGCGCCGATCGCGACGCGCTGCCGCGCTTCGCACGCAATCCGGTCTGCATATTCGTCAATATCGGCCCCCCGACCTGCCGAACCGACCCAATTCCCGTACGCTCGAGCGGCAATCAACCGTTTCCGCACCGATTCCGCCCTGTCGACACGGCAAATCAGCCACCCTTCGTTCGTCTGACGATCCTTTACGGTCCGTTAGCAACCCTACGCGAGGTTGCGCTGGCAGAATCGCGACGGTCCGGCCACCATTGCAGAAACGCGATGCCGGACGGGTGGACGCGCCCCCCGACCGGCACCCCCCCCCCGAGTGCACGGGGCGGGTGGCTGGCGGTCCGCATCGCGCTGATTTATTATCGGCTCCGTATCCCGGAATCGTCGTCGCGGCGACGATCCGCATTGCGCCGCGCCCGGCATCCACCCCCAACGTCGAGCTCGTCACACCATGAGAAAAACAACGCCGCGCGCGCCCCTGCGCGTCGCCGCCGTCCTGGCGCCAGCCCTGCCGCTCGCGGGCTGCGCATCGCGCGGCGCACCGTCGTACGTCCTGTTCGGCGCGTATTTCCCGCTTTGGCTCGTCAGCGCGATCGTCGGCGTCATCGGCGCGATCATCGCGCACCGCGTATTCGTCGCGACCGGCTGGGCCGCCACGGTGCCCTACCAGCTTGCCGTCTGCACCGCGATCGGGCTCGTGGTCGCCGTGATCGTCTGGCTTACCGGCACGGGGCCGTTCGCATGAAGGCCGCCGGCACTGCCCGTCCCTCCGTCAAAGGCCGCGTGATCGCCCTGGCGATCGTCGCGCTCGGCATCGCGGCACTCGTGTACGCGTACTACCGCACGACGGCCTACCCGTCCACCGACGACGCGTCGATCGACGCGGACGTCGTGCACGTCGCGTCGCCGGTAGGCGGCCGCATCGTGCAGCTCGCGGTACATGAAAACCAGCGCGTCGCGAAGGGCGACCTCCTGTACGTCATCGATCCGGTGCCGTACCGGCTGACGGTTGCGCAGGCGCAGGCCGACCTCGAACTCGCGCGCGCATCGCTCGACACGCGCCGCCGGTCGCTGATCGGCGAGCGCTCGAACGCGGCCGTGGCCGCCGAGCAGGTCAAGCGCGCGACGCAGAACCACGACCTTGCGACGCGCGACGTGAACCGGCTCGCACCACTCGCCGCGCAGGGCTACGTCAGCGCGCAACAGTTCGACCAGGCGAAGGTCCGCCAGCGCGACGCGGCCGTGTCGCTCACGCAGGCACAGGAACAGCAGCGCGCGTCCGCGCAGACGATCGGCGACGAGGCCGACGCGATCGCGACGCTGCATGCGCGCGAGGCCGCGCTGGCCCGAGCGCAGCATGCGCTCGAAGACACCGTCGTACGCGCGCCGCACGACGGCCTCGTGACGGGCCTGAGCGTACTCGCCGGCGAAACCCTTGCGCCGAACCAGTCGATCTTCACGCTGATCGACGCAAGCGAATGGTTCGCCGTCGGCAACTTCCGCGAGACGTCGCTGAGCCGTATCGAGGTCGGCGACTGCGCGACCGTCTATTCGATGATCGACCGCAGCCGCCCGCTGACGGGCAAGGTCGTCGGCGTCGGCGCGGGCATTGCCGACAGCGCCCGCATCAACCTGCCGCGCACGCTGCCGATCGTGCAGAACTCGGTGAACTGGGTGCACGTCGCGCAGCGCTTCCCGGTGCGCGTGAAGCTCGACGAACCCGACGGCAAGCTCGTGCGCGTCGGCGCCAGCGCGATCGTCGAGGTCCGGCATGGCACTGCCTGCCGCTGAGGTTCGCTCGCCGGGCCCGCGCGAAGTCCTGCGACTGCTCGCGCCGTTTCCGGGGCGCATGTCGATTGCCGTGCGGGTCGCGCTGATCTGTGCGCTGACCGCGCTCGTGACGGCCGCCTACGGCACGCCCGAGGCCGCGCTGTCCGCGTACGTCGTGTTCTTCATGATCCGTGCCGACCGCGTGACGAGCGTGGTGCTCGCGGCCGCGCTGCTGGTGATCGTCACGATCGTGATCGGGCTCGTGCTCGGCGTCGCGATCTTCAGCATCGACTATTCGATCCTGCGGGTCTCGTGCATGGCCGTGCTGTCGGTCGGTCTCCTGTACCTGACGTCGGCCAGCAAGCTGCGCCCGGTCGGTGCGATCCTCGCGATGATCGTCGGCTTCGGGCTCGACCAGCTCGGCCTCGCGCCGTTCGGCGAAGCCGCGACACGCGCGCTGCTGTACATCTGGCTGACGATCGCGATCCCGGTCGGTGTCGCGATCGTCGTCAACCTGCTGATCGCGCCGTCGCCGCGCAAGCTCGCGCACGCGCAACTCGCGAAGCGCCTGCGGCTTGCCGCGCAGCGATTGCGCGGTGACGACGCGGCGCGCGACGCATTCAATGCCAGCCTGCACGAAGGCGACAAACAGCTGCTCACGTGGCTCAAGCTGTCGAAACTCGAAGGCTCGTCGTCCGCCGCCGACTTTGCTGCATTGCGGCAGGCCGTGGCATCGAGCACCGCGCTGCTGGTCGGCGTCGCGCTGGCGGATCGCGAACCGGGCGCGCTGCTGCCGGATGCGTACGCCACACCCATCGCCGCGACGCTCGACGAGATGGCCGACATCCTCGAACAAGGTGGCTACCCGGTCGACGTGACCCTCGCAATGCCGCCAACCGACACGCTGCCGCCGCTCGCGCGCGTCGTTGCGACGGATGTCCATGCGGCGATCACGCATTTCGCGGAACCGGGCGTAACGGTCGATGTCGGTTCGTCGGCTTCGTCGGCTTCGGCAACCACCCCCGAATCCGCCCCGCCCCCCGCGCCGCGCGGCGGCTTCTTCCTGCCCGACGCGCGCACCAATCCCGATCACATCCGCTACGCGCTGAAGACCACCGCCGCGGCGATCTTCTGCTACCTGCTGTATTCGCAGCTTGACTGGTCGGGCATCCATACGTGCGTCGTCACCTGCTACATCGTGTCGCTCGGCTCGACGGCCGAGACGGTCGAGAAGCTCACGCTGCGGATCCTCGGCTGCATCGTCGGTGCGTTGCTCGGCACTGCGGCGCTCGTATTCGTCGTGCCGTCACTGTCGTCGGTCGGCCACCTGATGGCGCTGGTGTTCGCCGGCGGGTGGCTCGCCGCGTGGGTCGCATTCGGCTCGCCGCGCATCGCATATGCCGGCTTCCAGATCGCGTTCGCGTTTTTCCTGTGCGTGATCCAGGGCGCCGGCCCCGGCTTCGACCTGACGATCGCGCGCGATCGCACGATCGGCATCCTGCTCGGCAACGTCGTCGTGTATCTCGTGTTCACGCGCATCTGGCCCGTCAGCATCGGCAAGCAGATCGACGTCGGGCTCGCGGCGCTGCTCGACCAGTGGCGGCGCCTCGTGCAAATCGCCCAGCCGGCCGAGCGGCGCACGCTCGCGGCCGAAGCGTTCGCCCGCCACGGTGCGATCGCGCAGGAGCTCGGGCTGGTCCACTACGAACCGTCGTGGGTGCGGCCGGCTGCCACGTGGCTCGCCACGCGACGGCGCGCGCTCGCAGAACTCGGCGCACTCGAAGGCCCGCTGTTCCTGCTCGCCGAACGCAAGCCCGGCGACACGGTGATCGGCGCGCAGCTCGCCCGCGTGACCGAACCGCGCGACGATGAAGCCGCGCCCGATACCGATTCGCCCGCGCCGCCAGCCGCCCCGCCGGGCACCGCCCCCACCGACCCCGCGCGTGATGCGCTGCTGAACCTGATCGACACGCGGCTCGCGCACATCGCCGACGCCGCCCGTCAAGCCACACCGAAGGAGCCCGCCCCCCATGCGCCTACCTGAACCGCCGGCCGCCTCGATCGCCGCCGCCGCCCTCGCGACTGCCGTCGCGCTGGCCGGCTGCGCGACGTCGTCGATCGATCTGGCGCCGGAGGCGTCCGACCGCCCGTGGCAGCCGCAAACGTCCGCTGCAGGCGACATCGTGCCGGGCCCGCCGCGCGCGTCCGCGCAAGGTTCGCACGACTACACGCTGCCCGCATCGCCGGCACTCGCGTCGGTTTCGCCACCCGCCGCGCTCGATGCCGCGCATGCGTACACGCTGCCCGAGCTGATCGATCTGGCCGAATCGGCGAACCCGCTGACCCGCATCGCGTGGAACGACGCACGCAACGCGGCGCTCGCGGTCGGCCTGGCCAAGACCGCCTACCTGCCGAAGCTGTCCGCGACGGCCATGGGCGGGTACCAGGCAAACCACGGCTCGACGTCGTCGATCCTCGGCGACTCGTCGAGCAACTCCACCGTGCACGGCACCATTTCGGCGCTGTCGCTGCAATGGCTGCTGTTCGATTTCGGCGGCCGCGCGGCGCGCGTCGAAGCGGCCGAACAGGCGTCGATCGCATCGAACGTCGCGTTCACGGCCGTACACCAGCAGGTGATCCACGACGTAACCGTCGCGTACTACCGCTACGAAGCAGCACGCTCGCGCGCGCTCAGCGCCCAGCAGGGCTTCGCGAACGCGGACGCGATCCTCGCGGCCTCCCGCGCGCGGCTCAAGCACGGCGTCGGCACGGTCGTCGAGCTCGCGCAGGCGACGCAGAACCGCGCGCAGGCAAACCTCGCGTTCGTGCAGGCGAACGGCACGGAGAGCGACAGCTACCTCGCCCTTGTCTCCGCGCTCGGCATCTCGCCGCTGTCGAAGCCGACCATCGCCGCGCTGCCGAAGCGGCCGCTGCCGCCCGCGCTCGGCTCGTCGGTCGACGCAATCGTGTCGGACGCGATCGCGCGCCGCCCCGACCTGCAGGGCGCGTTCGCGCTCGAAAAGGCCAATCGCGCGAAGATCAAGGCCGCGGAAGCCGCGTTCATGCCGAAGATCTTCCTGTCCGCGTCGACGTCGTACGCGAGCGGCGGCACGTCCATCTCCGCGCTGCCCGCGATCGGCGACCAGGCGCCGACCGTCAACCTGAACGGCAGCCGCTACGGCGGCGGCGTGTTCCTCGGCGTGACGATTCCGCTGTACGACGGCGGCCTGCGCTCGGCCGTGCTGATGCAGGCGCGCAACGATGCGGAAAGCGCGTCCGCGCGGCTCACCCGCACCAAGGAGGAAGCGGTCCGTCAGGTCGTTGCCGCGCAGAACGCGGTGCAGACGAGCCTTGCGTCGCACGACGCCGCGAAGGCGCTCGTCGATGCCGCACAAACGAGCTACGACGCGGCGCTGACCGCCTACCGGAACGGCGTCGGTTCGGTCACCGATGCGACGATCGCGCAAAGCCAGTTGCTCGCCGCCCGCAACGCGGAGGTCGACAGCTATGCCGGCGCACTGTCGGCTGCTGCCGCGCTCGCGCTTGCGACGGGGACGATCGGCTCGGCGCAGTAGCGCAACCGCCGCGAGGCGGTTGACGCATGCGCTCGCCGCCCACTAGAATGCCGCCCATTCTTCCTTCAGGAACCATCGTGGACAGTTGCAGCACTCCGTTGCGTGCGCCGCTTGCCGCCTGAACGCCTGTCCGACGCAGTTCTCCTGCCCGGCTCGCGTTCCGCGAGCCGCACGCCTCCCGTTTCACACTGAATGACGCATTCGCGCGGTACAGTACCGCGCGATGACGGCTATCTTCGCGTCGCCTGCGGCCTTGCGCCGCCGCGACGCGAGACGGCACGCGCTCCTTGCACGGCAGGACAACCATGACTTTCGATTTCGCACTCCGTCTTTTCACCGCGTTCGCCTGCGGCGTCGCCATCGGCATCGAACGCCAGATGCGCCAGCGCACGGCCGGCCTGCGCACGATCACGCTCGTCGCGAGCGGCGCGTGCCTGTTCGTCACGCTCGGCGTGCTGACCGGCAACGGCGTCGCCGGCGTCACGCAGATCGCCGCCTACGTCGTGTCGGGCGTCGGCTTCCTCGGCGGCGGCGTGATCATGCGCGACAAGGGCTCGATCCAGGGCATCAACACGGCCGCGACACTCTGGTGCTCGGCCGCCGTCGGCGTACTGTCGGGTTCCGGTCATTACGTGCCGGCGCTCGCCGGCACCGGCGTCGTGCTGCTCACCAATACGCTGTTGCGCAGCGTCAGCCAGGCAATCAACGCGACGCCGGTATCGAACGCCGATCTCGTGCGCGAATACCAGATCACCGTGATCTGCCTCGCCTCCGACGAAGTGCACATCCGCACGCTGCTGTCGAACGCGATGTATGCGAAGCCGCTGTCGTTCCAGAGCCTCACGAGCGAGGACGTGCCCGACCAGCCGGACCGCCTGAAGGTGACCGCGACGCTGAAGCTGCATCCGAAGGATCAGCAGAAGCTCGAGCAGATCGCGAGCCGGATGAGCATGGAGAAGAGCATTTCCAGCGTGAGCTGGACCGCGAAGGAAGCGGAGCCGATGATGGAGTGAGCGGCCTGACGGCAGCCGCGTTGCGCGCTGCCGCCCGTGCCCGGCCGCCTTTCCCGTCAGGGAGCCTCGATCAGCCCGGCCGAGATTGCCTTGACGACCGCCTGGACCTTGTTCGTCGCGCCCAGCTTCTCGAGGATGTTGTTCACGTGGAAGTTGACCGTCCGCTCCGAGATGCTGAGGATCTGGCCGATTTCGCACGCGGTCTTGCCCTCGGCCGTCCAGCACAGCACCTCGCGCTCGCGCGAGGTCAGCGTAACGCCCGCCGCCGGCGACAGCTTCGGCACCATGAAGCGACTCATCAGCGAGTGCGACAGGTTCGCGAGCCAGTTCGTCTGCAGCGTCAGCATGTTGATTTCGGCCGGCGTCAGCGGGTCGGCATGGCGTGCGATGCTCAGCAGACCGAACGCACCGCGGGCCGCCCAGCTCGACTGCGCGACGCCCACCGACAGCCCGAAATCACGCGCATCCTGCCACAGCGGGCACGGTTCGATCCGGTCGACGTCCGGCCAGACGATCATGTTGGTGCTGTGCGCGCCGTCGCGAACCGTCGAATCGATCTCGATGTAGTTCTGCGCCTGGTAGTGCGCCATCCAGCCATCGGGATAGGTGTTGAAGATCGCGACCGACGGCTTCGATACGGGCAACGGCACACGAATGCCGTAGCAGCAGTATTCGAATCCCAGCCGTTTGGAATAGGCGGCAATCCGCTGGAAGAGCTGTTGCTCGTCTTCCGCGGCGCTGAATTGTTGATAGGCATCCTGCCAGCGCAGTTCCATTCATTCTCCGACAACGTCACGCTGTCATACTTGTCAGGTTCCAGCACCCGTTCGACGCTGATACATTCCGCGCATGACTTCACCTTTGCTGCACCCGGTCTCCGGCCCGTCCCCGGACGGCTACGTACGCCTGTCAGAAGGCGCACTGGCCGTGCTTGCACTCGACCATGTCGCAAGCGGCCTCGACGCATCGCTGCTTGCGGAATTGCGCGACAACGCAATCGACGCACGCCTCGCCGGCTATACCGAATGGCATCGCCCGGCCAGTGCCGGCGTCGCTTACGTGACGGTCGGCTGGGACTGGTATCTCGAACGCGCGACGGGCATGTTCGTGATCGCGGGCGGCGACGTCCGCAGCAACGTCATGGCCGTCGACACCAAGGGCACCGACATCGGCATGTTCCGCACGGCCGCCGCGCTCGCCGCACGGCTCGCGTGCATCGACTGGCCCGCTGCGGTCGCGTCGGCCCTGCTCGGGCACAACGACGCCTATCATGCCGGTCCGACGCTCCAGTGACAACTGGCCGCGCACTTAATCCTCTGATGATTTACGTAGTGCTGGCGCTCTTTATAAGCAAAAGCGCGACGGTTTTCAATCCCATTGATCAAGAAACCGTTACCACGTCCTGATCACCCCCCCTCCACCGCCACCCTGTAAGAGTTACCAGTTACAGCCCCCTCGTGCTGCGCGATGTAATGCATACATACAAAAGCACAGATCCGAGGACACCATGCGGACCTTCGTTCACGAGGAAGGGCGGTTACCACACGAACTTGCAGCGGATCTCGGGCGCTATCGGCGCCGTGTGTTCGTCGAACAGCTCGGATGGGCGCTCCCGTCGGCGAACGAAAGCTTTGAGCGCGACCAGTTCGATCGCGACGATACCGTCTACGTGTTCGCGCGAAACGCCGGCGGCGACATGTGCGGATGTGCGCGCCTGCTGCCGACGACGCGCCCGTATCTGCTGAAGTCGCTGTTCGCCGACCTGATCGCCGAAGACATGCCGCTGCCGCAATCGGCCGCCGTCTGGGAGCTGTCCCGGTTCGCGGCAACCGACGACGAAGGCGGGCCGGGCAATGCCGAATGGGCCGTGCGCCCGATGCTCGCGGCCGTCGTCGAATGCGCGGCGCAGCTTGGCGCGCGGCAGTTGATCGGCGTGACGTTCGCGAGCATGGAGCGGCTGTTCCGCCGGATCGGCATACACGCGCACCGCGCAGGCCCGCCGAAGCACGTAGACGGTCGCCTGGTGGTCGCGTGTTGGATCGACATCGATCAGCAAACGTTTGCCGCACTAGGAATCGAGCCGGGGCAGGCCGCCCGGCAAGCCATCGCCGCCTGATCCGGAACGCGCGTTTCAGTCCGGGCGGCATCGTAACGAAGGAGAATCAACGTGGACCAGTCTCAGGTCTTTCGCGCGATGATGCCCGGGTTGACGAGCGCCAACGGCGCCCGCATCGCGGTCGCCTACCCGTCGTTTCCCCGGCCGCTGCCGCTCGTGCGGCTCGACCGCCGCGGGCTCGTGTTCCGTGCCGCCGGCGCCGCACCGCTCGTGTGCGGGCTGCCGCGTGCGGCGACGCTGCTGGTCGCGGACGAGCCGCTCTGCTCGCTGCGCCTCGTGATCCGCGACATCGCCCCGGCCGGCGAAGGCCTGCATGACCTGACGATGCAGCCGTCCGGCGCCGCCGGCGACGAATTGCTGTGGCATGCGTTGCGCGATCGCGAGCCCTACCGCCGGATTCAGCACCCGCTCGCGCCCGTCGACACGTCCATCGCCACCGACGGCGAGCCGCACGCATCGGCCGGCGAAGCCGGGCCGCGCCCGTCGCGCAGCGCGGCCTTCCGGCTGCCGTGCCACAGCGACGCGCTGTTCTTTGCCGACTGGCTCGAATATCACTTCGACGAATTGCGCGCGCTGTCGCAACAACACGGGCCGCAACTGCAGCTCAACCAGCTCGAGCGACAGGTCGCCGACGACGAGGTTGGCGTGCGCTTCGTCTACGACATCGACGGGCACACGACACGGCACGTGCTGACCGACTGCGCACGCGAGGCCTGTGCATGGATCGAGACGGAGATGCGCGACAAGTTCGCGTTGCCTGTCGCGCAGGAGCGGTTCAGCGCGTTTGCAGCGCACGCGCGGGCCGGCGGCATGTGAATGCGGAGAGTCTGGAAGTTGTATTGATACAACTAGGGCTTGCCATGCCTCGGGTTTTCCCTTAAATTTACGTCTGTCTCCTCCATGTCTCCAAACATGGATTCAGCCCGCTCAATGTAGCGGGCTTTTTCTTGCCTGCGCGCTTTGCGGGGCCATACCACCGCCCTCCTTCATCGGTTGCCTGCCCAGGCATTCCGGCACGCCACAATCCCGATCGACCGGATTATCATCGGCGGGTCTGCCACGCTCCCCCGAGGCCATCTTGCACGCCCATCTGCGTATTGCCCGCCCGGTCAGCAACCTCGCCCGAACCGAGCGCATGTATCGCGACGCCCTCGACTTGTCCGTTCTTGCGCGCTTTGAAGATCACGACGGCTTTTCCGGCGTGATGCTCGGACGCGACGGCCTCGACTATCACTTCGAATTCACGCACTGCCCCGACCATCCGATCGCGCCGTCGCCGACGCCCGAAGACCTGATCGTGTTCTACCTGCCCGATCGGCCCGAATGGGAAGCCGCCTGCGCGCGCGCCACGGCACATGGCTTCATGCCCGTGACGTCGTTCAATCCGTACTGGGAAATATCCGGCCAGACCTTCGAGGATGCAGACGGCTATCGGATCGTGCTGCAGAACGGCACATGGCGCTGACAGGCGAACGCGCTTGAACCGTTACGCGCCGGCCAGGCCGGCGGCGCGGGCGGCATACACGACGTGCCGACGCAGTGCGTGCCCTTCCGGCAGTGCTGGATGGTCGAAATCGCGCGCGGGCCGACGCTGCATGCCGAGCCGCTGCATCACATGCTGCGATCGCAAGTTGGTGTCGGCCGTCCACGCGAAGATCTCGTCGAGCCCGATCCGGCCGAACCCGTCGGCCAATGCGGCAGCGGCCGCTTCGGCAGCGTAGCCGTGCCCCCATTCGTGGCGAGCTTGCCGCCACATGATCTCGACGCACGGCGCCATCGGATGCGTTGCACGCACTTCGTGCGACAGGCCGCACACCCCGATCAGCATCGCGTCGGCACGGCGCTCGACGGCCCACGGGCCGAAACCGTGTGCATCGACATGCGCATTGAAGCGGGCAATGACGTCGCTCGCCTCGTCAACGGACATCGGGCCGCGCGCGAGCCACGCAGTCACATCAGGATCCGCATGCATCGCCGAAAACGCGCCCGCATCCGCCGGCTGCCAGCGGCGCAGCGTCAGACGCTCGGTTTCGATCTTCGACGGTATGGGCATGGGAGAGACGGATCGTTCAGGCGGCGTAACGCGAGCGCCGTCACGAACCCGAAAACGGAACGGACGAAGGGGGAATCGGGATCGTCGCTTCTGCCGGCGACGATCCAGGGAACAGGTGACGAGAAACGGGCGCCGGCGCGCCCACGGCGATTACTCGTTTTCCTCGAAGTAGTGAATCCACCTTGCACAGCGTAGCTCTGATAGAAAAACTACGCCGAAACCCACGCCAGCAAAACGCCCGAAGATCCGCCAAGGGCATCAATCGTAGCATCAGAGTTGATGGATGCCGACGTCGTAATTTGCGACCTCCCTTCCGCTCGATCGATTGAAATTTGGGCTACAGGCCCCATAATTTGGTAAGACGTCAAAATTCTCCCGACTGTGGGATACTTTGAGCAATTTCATCTTGGCCATGGGCAGTCTGTTATAGTCTCGGCCACATTTGGTTTCCTCTTCAATGACATGGCAAAGCAGATCTTTTTCGTAACGGCACTCACAAAGGCTGAGGACGTGAAAGCGAAGCTCGAAGCAGCCATCCCAGAGGCGGAACTGCGTTTCCAGCTTACTCCTGACAGATGGATGATCTACGCCGAGGGTCCAGCAGGCAAGCTTGCAGATCAATTCGGCATTCGGGGAGATCCGTTCGTTGGGAACGGATTGGTTCTCGCATTGGGAAGCTACGCCGGTCGAGCACCTAGTGCGCTGTGGGAATGGATCAAAGCTCGCACAGAATAACTATGTCGCCAAGACAACAAAGGCGTTACGAAAGTGGATCGTCCGATGCGGCGCCTGCCGCAGGATCCGTCTCGACCGCCGACTCCGGTGGCGCCACCGAATCAGATTTCGCCCATTTCGTTTGGGACAAGCTGAATGCTGTCGACGGTCGTTTGGCCGATTTGTCTGAGAAGCATGGGCGAATCGATGCCCGCATGGACATCGCTCAGCAAGCACTTCTTGCCAGGCTCGACACCCTCGAACGTGCCATCGATCTGAAACTTGACGGCGCAGAGCGAGCTATTGGCTTGAGGATCGATGCAGCTAAGACCGCCACGGACAAGCTAGAGGGCAAGGTATCGAAGCTTGAATCTACCGTACGCATGGCGACCGCCATTTTTATCGTCATAGCAGCCCTCTTTAGTGGCGGCTTGGCTATCTACAAGGTTGTCGAGAACCATATTTCAGTCAAAGTCCAGTGATATTTGATTGATGTGCCCACGTCACCGCGAAGAGCGATCATTCTGCGCGGCCTCCGCACACATGTTTTCAGCTGGATAGAGTTGCAGCATCGCGCGCGCAGCCTCGACGCTCGTCGTGTGCAGCCGATCTTCACAGTCGCCGGGCTTCAGAATCACGACGGGCCGCCTCTCACCGCGGACGAAATAAAGCGGTTGCCTGGCCAGCGATGCGCGTATGATGGGTTGATCCGAGCACCCAATTGTAGATTCACCGCTCGCCTTCCCACAAGTCTGCGCCGCGCCCTGCCTGCGCACGACATTTGCCCCTTACACCACACTCGTCGCGCCGTGCAGCAGCACGGTTCGAGTTCGGCTCGTGCGTCCTCTTTGAGCGAGCTCAAGGGCTCTCGCGAAGCAGCAAGTCAAGATAAAAACTATCAGAAGGCGGCAAACATGAGCTGGTACTGCGAAGCGGAACGCGAATTACTGCATATTAGGCGAGCGATCGGACTACTCGAGCAAGCGCAACACGCCTTCATTAACAAATCGTCGGTGAACGACCCGGCGTACTGGAGGATCAAGCTCAACAAGCTCCGCACGCAATCCATGCGAAACAAGGTCCTCGAAATCCAAGTGGACGAGCTTTTAGCCCGCCTCGCACTGGTCCAGGATCCGCACTGTCGCAAGTAGGAATCTACCCCTTCACTCTCACCTCCTTCCGGGTGCACGCGCATTCCAGGGGGCAGTCCGAAGGCGCCATCATCACCGGAGCAAGCCATGACCCCCCACGACGTAATCACGATCTTCGAGCGGTTGAATGCAGAAGGGCGGGCAGCGGTCGATCTAGACCACGCTTGTACCGGCTTCGCTGGTTGGCTGGCGGGCGTGTGGGATACATTAGGGGAAGAGGATATTGCGTTGCTGACATCTATCGGCGCGACGCTGTATCGCGAAGGCTACGGGCGGCGATACTAGGGACTGTTGGCTTTCGAAGAACGCTTCACCTGTGCCCCGTTTACATTCTCGCTTGCGCCGGTTCGGTGACCATCTCGTCCGCTGGATAGAGCTGCAGCATCGCGCGCGCGGCTTCTACGTTCGACGTCGTCAGCCATTCCTCCCAGTCGTCCGGACGCAGGATCACGACCGCCCGTTTCTCATCGTCAGGTTTGCGCATCCGGGGGAAGATCGGGTACCGGAGTTCGACGCCCCAACGATGCCGAGCTGCGCAGACTGTGGCACGCGTACTCCGATCTTCAAGTTCGCTGGTTGATCCTCGAGATCTTTGCCCTTCGAAAATCGCTGGATCGGATTCAGGAGTGGTTCGACTACGTCGACAAGAACGTCGAGGATCGCGGTCAGCTTGGTGGCGGGAATGGGAAATTGCAGGACCTGCGCTACCTTCTCCGGAAGGAAAAGGGACGCGCCGGGATGATGTAACGAATCTGCGACGCTCTCAACAGCCGTTACTTCTTCACGGGATCGATACCCCAACACTGAGCGGAACGACCGTCCTCCGGAATGGCCTCCGGGTTGTACTTGCACTTGTTGATCGTATCGAGGGCGGTGTTGTAGTGGTTGAGCAAGAAGTCCACGACATGATCGAAATATGCCTGCCGTGCGACGTCGTCGGGAGACTGGCAGTCCGCACCCATGTGGACCGGATCAGCGGCAGGCGGAACAGCCGTCGACTCATAGTTGAACGCACCGACAGTTTTCGCGATGTCGTTGAGGGCTTGCACGGCCGTCGGCGCATCTGCGCGGCTGGGCAGGCACGTTCCCAAGGGCAGCGGAACGAATACCACGTTGCCCTTCATGTACTCCCGGTCCCTGTAAGCTTTAATGTCATGCCGGAATTGTTCGGCCATCGCCTGCTTCTCGGGCGTGTCGACATAGTCCCGCATATCGTCGAATTGGAAGTTCACCAGCGTCCACGTCGAAATATTGACGTTGGAGGCCGCGATCTCTTCGCTTGTGGGTCCAACTCCGTTGTTCTCGCTCATCACGATGTCGTGAAGCTTCGACCCGTTGATTACGCCAGGATATACAGCGATGTCAGCGCCACGCGCCTTGAACGCGTCTTGCAATGCGGCGATTGTCGGCTGTACATCAGGAGCCGGAGCACCCGGCGCAGATGCGGAATTCGAACCGTCGGCCGCGGCCGCCATCGCTCGCGTGCGCTGCGTCGTGACCAGCGGCATACCAGAGTATGTGAGCTTGATAGCGGGCCCTGACGAGGTGGAGCCGCTGCCCTCACCGCCCCCACAAGCGGTCAAGGAGAGAAAGAGCGGAATGGCGAGTGCTGCGAGGATTTTTTTCATTGATGGTCTCGGGCGGTAGTTAGTATCTTTCACTTCGTAATATAAAAGTTTACAGATCAATTCCGATTTACGGAACTCCCCACCGTCAGGGCGTCGTAATCGGCTTCGCACTGCCGGCCGGCGATGCCTCGCTCATCAGCGATCTTTGCCAGCTCGCCCGCGCGATCGTCAATGCTGCCGAGCACGTTGGCGAGCACACCGATGGGGTCGCCGGCTGGCGCGCTTCCGGACGTAGCGGCGGAATGGCTGGCCCGCTCGACGAGCATGGCAAGCTGCTTGCGCAGGCCGTCAGCAGCAGCATCAGCGGCAGCAGCATCGACGCGCGCTTGGTCACGTTCTTTCGCAGCATGGTCTGCGTTCTCCTGTTGAGCCGCGGTGCGGCGTTGTTCTTCGGCGCGCGCGGCCTCGACGGCGGCGATCTTCGTTTTCTGGGCTGCCGCCGTCGTCACGTGCACGCCATCGGCGTGCCCTTTGAAGTAGCCGGCCGCCGAGCCGATGAATACCGCCGCGAGGACGGCTAACCAGACACGCGGATCGAGCCAGGTCATACGCCACTCCGCATCATTTCAGCGAGCCGCGTTGCGCGCGCGCCGACCTGCCGCGCCCACAGACTGTCAAGCATCCCGGCAGCGGCAGCGGCATAGTCACCGCGCTTGATCGCGGCCAGCGTATTGATGAACGTCAGCAGCTTTCCCTGCATGTTGAACGCCATGTTCATCATCACGCGCTGACGCACCGGATCGAGCGATCGCCACCACGACAGGTTGCGATCGAGCCACCCTTCGGTTTCCGCGACGTCGTTCTGATACATGAGGTCGATCTCGTTGTCGCGGAACCCCTTGTCAGTCAGGTTACGACCGATACCGCCCGACACCTTGCCGACTGTGTCGACATAAATCCTGTTCTTGCGCCCTTCGTCGAGCGACAGCTCGACCTTCAACTTGACCGGGTCGTAGCTACTCATATTCACTCCCTCCCAAACAGCTTCTTTGCGTTACGCCGCAGCAGTACTTCGAGATATTGCGAGCCGATGATCCCCAGCGCGCTTCCGATTCCGACCGTCCATCCCGTCCCGACCATGTACTCCTCGTAAATCACGTCGAGCACCCGGAGAAACGGTTTCGAAGAGTCGGCAACCAGCGCGCCTGAACCATCGAACACCTGCAGGCCGAAATTGCCGGCCAACGGCGGAACCTTGTCGAACAAGAACAGGTACACCGCGCACGGTTGCTCGGTAACGAAGGTCAACGTGCAAATCGCGCTGCTAACCGTGGCGCTCCAGAGCGTAATCCCCACCCCGCCCGAGGCATATACGCCATACATCGGCCCCGCATTCGCGTTGAATGTGAACTTCACGTTCGGCAGTGTCGCCGTATACTCGCGCCCGGCGTCGTTGTACGCGAGGTGCAGCCCACCATTCACGGATTGCCCCGACATCGCTTGCACCATTTGATAGTTCGGCGTTCGCCCGTCGATCTGATACAACCCGGTATCAGTGAATGCCTGAAATGTTGATGTCCGCACAGAACTGACCCACTAGAGCTGAAAATTTTCATCGAATTTTGACCCACGTGATTGAATGCCCT
>NZ_CABVQK010000016.1 GCF_902499335.1 Burkholderia lata
CCTTTGCCGGCATTATCGCTGGCTCAGGCCCCGGCCGTTCCACTTATCTGGCTGTCCGATTTTGCGAGGCCACCTCTTTCTGCCCCGCAACTCGAAAGACAACGTCGATCGCGTCTTGCGCCGGTTTCGCGTGAGCTGGGACACCCAGGTGGTGATTGAAGGAACGTCAAGCAATCCACGCCTTCCGCTCGGCCAGGCAATCGGCTGTGGTGAACTGTTTTCGAGCTATGTCGAACTCGCCGTTCCCGCAACTCGATCACAAGTATCCAGCCTGGCCGCTGCCACGCGTTGCCCACCCGAGAAGGTCGAGCTTGAGCGCCTGAGCGCCGACGCTTTCGAATGCGAGATTCTGGGCAAGCGGACTACCGTCATGGATCTGCTCGAACGCTTCGGATCCGTCGATCTGTCGCTCGAAAAGTTCCTCGATATGCTGCCCGCGCTGAAAGCACGCCAGTACTCGATCTCGTCCTCCCCGCTCTGGAAAGCGGACCATGTCACGCTGACGGTAGCCGTGGTCGATGCACCGGCGCTCTCCGGCAATGGTCGTCATGAAGGGGTGGCGTCGTCGTATCTCGCGCGGCTCAACACGGGTGACAGCCTGTCCGTTGCAGTCAGGCCATCGAATGCACGTTTTCGGCCACCAGCTGAAACCGATCTCCCGATGATTCTGATCTGCGCCGGTTCCGGTATCGCCCCATTCCGCGGCTTTCTGCAAGAGCGCGCGTTACAGAAACAGCGCGGGGAGAACGTCGGCACGTCATTGCTCTTCTTCGGGATCGATGACCCTGACGTTGACTTCCTCTATCGCGACGAACTCGACGAATGGGCACGATGCGGCGTGGTCGAAGTGATGCCGGCTTATTCAAACCGTCCGGAGGAAGGTGCTCGCTTTGTTCAAGACAAAGTCTGGCTGGAACGCGAAAAAATCTCCGCACTGTTTGCGCACGGTGCCACCGTCTTTGTCTGCGGGGATGGAAAGAATATGGCGCCTGCCGTACGTGCCACGCTTGGTCGCATTTATCAGGAGACAACTGGCGAGAGTGATGAGAGCGCCAGCGAGTGGATTGACACGATGGAGCGGGAGCATGGCAGATATGTTGCCGACGTGTTTGCATGACCGTTGCAGGATTCATGCCGCTTCCGGTCGCTACAGAAAAGGGAAAGAGCGGTTGACCTGCCCCGCCGCTGCCTTCCGAAACTCTCGCGACTAGTTCTTCGATCCCGGCCTGCGCCCTGTTTTCCTCGCGCCCTTCAATCGGGTTCCTGTCGAGTTCCGACCGGAACCCGATGGGCAATTTCTCCGCTCGCTTCCGGACCGCGTCGCGATGAGTGGGAAGGTGGCGTGCGAGCACGGTTCGCAGTCGCGCGAAACTTCGGATAACGGTTTGCAAAAAGATCCAGAATCCTATCTAAACCGATCGGCTCGCTTCGCTCTCGATCTACCTTCTCGAATCGAAATTCGGGCGTCAGTCATACGTCGATCCATTCCGGTTCATCACTCGTCTTGCAACTCAGGGGTTGATCACACGCCGCCAACCGCATCGGATCGACCTCATGCCTTTCAACTACTGCAGGGTTCGAAACGCGACGGGTTAACCATGATCGACCGTCGACGAACACCATGTTAACTTCGCCGATCATACGACTTGGTCATTTGATCGCATTGCTCATGAGGACGCCTTCACACCGGAAACCTCCGCGGATGGCTCGATGCATGCCCACTCCGGATACGTGCCATAGATCCCCCGGATGTCGCGACAAACGCGGAATGAATGCGCGCTTATACGTCGTAGCCCACCACATCATCACCAACGAGACAACCCATGAAGATTGACCTGACGAATCGCGTTGCGATCGTGACCGGCGCAGGTGCCGGTCTCGGGCGCGAGCATGCGCTGTTGCTTGCCCGGCTGGGGGCAAAAGTCGTGGTCAATGACCTGGGCAGCGACGTAAACGGCAGAGGCGGCTCTGCCACGGCCGCCCAGCGAGTTGTCGACGAAATCGTCTCTGCCGGCGGCGAAGCGGTCGCGAACAGCGCATCGGTAACCGATTTCGAACAAGTCCAGCACATGGTCGACCAAGCGCTTTCGCGCTGGGGTCATGTCGATATCCTCGTGAACAACGCCGGCATCCTGCGCGACAAGAGCTTCAGCAAGATGACGCTCGACGACTTTCGTGCGGTGATCGACGTTCACCTGATGGGCGCAGTCAACTGCACGAAGGCCGTGTGGGAACCCATGCGGGAACGACAGTATGGCCGTATCGTGATGACGACCTCGTCGTCGGGCCTGTACGGCAATTTCGGGCAATCGAACTACGGCGCCGCGAAAATGGCGCTGGTCGGCCTGATGCAGACACTGGCCATCGAAGGCGAGCGATACGACATTCGCGTGAACTGCCTTGCTCCAACGGCCGGTACACGCATGCTCGAAGGCCTCATGTCTGTGGACATCCTCGATACGCTGTCGCCTGGATCCGTCAGCCCGGCCGTCGCGGTACTTGCCGGTGAAGAGGCACCCAGCCGGATGGTCCTGTGCGCCGGCGCAGGCAGTTTCGAGGCCGCCCATATCACCTTGACGCCCGGCATCCATCTCGGGACCGGCGACCAGGTTGTTCACCAGCTCGCCCGACGGCTCGACGAGGTGGCAAATCGAAGCGGCGATATGGTTCCTTCATCCGGCGTTGCGCAGGGCGATCTCGAAGTCAAAAAGGCCCGCATCGTCTCTGAGAATACGAAGGAGCATTCCGATGCATGACGAATCCGGGACGGCGGCACGCAGACCTGACCGCGATCCGGGCGGCCACACGGCTGACGGAAGTCGTCATGCAAGCACCCTGCTTGCTCTATCCCGGTTGCCGCCCCTCGTCGACAAGGAGCTGGGCGTATCCGAATGGTTCTCCATCGATCCGCCTTCGATCAATGAATTTGCCGACTTCAACAGTGACCGGCAATCGATTCATGCGGACGAGGAACTTGCACGCGGCAGATCGTACGGCGAAACGATCGCCTACGGGTTTCACGCGCCTTCGATTCTGTTCGGGTGGGCGTCCGGCGCGCTCTCCGTGGTCAAAAGGCGGCAGAACCCGATTAATTGCGGATTGAACAGCGTGCGCTTCATTACTCCGGGCCGCCGTGGCGAACGCGTTCGCGGGCGCTTCACATTGAAACAGGTCAAGGTGAGAAACACCACGAGCATCCCGTTGACCGTTGGCGCCAGAGGGGAAATTGAGAACCATCACAAGCCAGCCCTCGTGGCGGAGCGGACGATGCCGATCAACACATGATGCCCCTCAATGTTTTCCGGTTCGATCGCTTTGAAACAATAATTTCGCATTCCAGAATTTATTGAATAAATTCGAAAGCGTGCCAAGACTCCAGATACTCACTCATTCGATTCCATGACTAGCGAACTCACCCTCTCCCGTCGCGACGTGGAGTTCATTCTTTTCGACTGGCTTCAGGTCGAATCCCTTACCCGTCGGCAACGGTTTGCCGGGCAGGACCGGTTCGACTACACATCCGTGCTGGATGTGTACGAATCGCTTGCCACCGATCTCTTCAAACCGCATAACAAGAAGAACGACAGCAACGAACCCGCATTTGACGGAGAACGCGTCACCATCAACCCGGAAGTAGGTGTCGCATTGCGTGCATTTTCGGCCGCCGGCTTGATCAGCGCCTCGTTCCCCAACGAGTGGAACGGCATGAGCCTGCCGAGCACCGTGGAGCGGGCCGGCATGGCGTATTTGCTGGCAGCCAATCCTGGAACCGCAGGCTACGCGTTTCTCACGATCGCCAACGCCAATTTGCTGATGACCCACGGCGAGCGGGACCGGGTCGAGCACTACGTCAAGGCCATGGCGGAAGGGCGATGTTTTGGCACGATGTGCCTGTCGGAGCCGCAAGCCGGGTCAAGTCTTGCAGATATCCGCACGCGCGCGGTTCCGGGTAAAGACGGCCGCTACCGCCTGTTCGGCAACAAGATGTGGATCTCCGGTGGCGATCACGAGATTTCCGAGAACATTGTCCACCTGGTATTGGCAAAGATCCCCGATGAAAACGGGCAACTTCCGCCGGGAGTTCAAGGGCTATCGCTCTTCACCGTACCACGCAAGCTGATCGGCGCCGACGGACTGCCCGGTGAGCGAAACGATGTCGTACTCGCCGGTATCAATCACAAGATGGGTTACCGCGGCACGGTAAATTGCCTGCTGAACTTTGGTGAGGGTCGCTACCGCCCGGAAGGCGAAGCGGGTGCGATCGGGGAGATCGTCGGCGAGCCCGGCAAAGGGCTGGCCTACATGTTCCACATGATGAACGAGGCGCGCATCTCGGTCGGCCTCAGCGCCGCCGCGATTGGCTATACAGGCTACCTTCACTCGCTGGATTATGCGAAGACGCGCCTGCAGGGCCGGACACGCGGTGACCGATCGCCCGCATCAGGACAGGCCCCCATCATTCGTCATGCCGATGTCCGGCGCATGCTGCTCGCGCAAAAGGCATATGTATCCGGCGCACTCGCGTTGTGCCTGTATGCGGCTCGACTGAGC
This sequence comes from Burkholderia lata, assembly GCF_902499335.1. Lineage (GTDB taxonomy): Bacteria > Pseudomonadota > Gammaproteobacteria > Burkholderiales > Burkholderiaceae > Burkholderia > Burkholderia lata_B. The sequence goes on from NZ_CABVQK010000016.1 coordinate 4,552, forward strand.
GACGATATCCATTCGCAAGAAGACGCCAGCGACCGCGAAGACGCGCATGGCCTGCTTGACCTGCTCACCCCCGTCGTCAAGAGTTGGTCGTCCCAATGGGGTCTCGTCGCCAACGATCTCGCCATTCAGGTTCATGGCGGCTACGGTTACACGCGCGAATACAACGTCGAGCAGTTCTATCGCGACAATCGGCTCAACCCGATACACGAAGGCACATTCGGTATTCAGGCGCTCGACCTGCTGGGTCGAAAGACTCGTGCAAACGGTGGCGCCGCCATGAAAGCGCTCGACCGGAAAATCGCCACGACGGTATTCAACGCACGGTCGATCCGTCCGCTCCAGGACCATGCCGGCACGCTCGAATGCGCGTGGGAGCGCATCCGCATCGTCACCGACGAACTGCACCGGCTCGACGACCCGGAGGTCCAGTTGGCGAATGCGGCTGCCTACCTTGAAGCATTCGGCCATGTCGTCGTCGGCTGGCTTTGGCTCGACCAGGCGATCGTGGCCAACACGCTCGAGAACGGCCCGACCGGAAGCGACTTCCATCGCGGCAAGCTCGCTGCGTGCGACTACTTCTTCGGGTGGGAAATGCCCAAGGTGGCTGCGTGGCTCGCCGTGCTCAATCCAGTGGAGAAAACTCCCCTGACGATGCCGGAGCATTGGTTCTGACCCATGCGCGACGCCTCCATTTCGTTGCTTTCGTTCAATTTATGAGGATGTCATATGATTGATGCTGTCATCGTTTCCACCGCGCGCACGCCCATCGGCAAGGCATATCGTGGCGCATTCAACCTCACGCACTCGCCCACCCTGCTCGGTCATGCAATCAGGCATGCCATACTGCGCGCCGGTATCGAACCGGATCGCATCGAGGACGCCGTCATCGGTTCGGTACTCAACGCGGGAACCGCCGGCGGCAATATCGCCCGACAAGGTGTGCTGGCGGCCGGGCTACCTGCTTCAGTCGGCGCACAAACGCTCGACCGGCAATGTGCATCAGGCCTGATGGCGATCGCCACGGCCGCCAAACAGATCATGTGCGACGGGATGCAGGTCGTTGTCGCAGGCGGCCAGGAAAACATCTCGGCGGTACAGACCCGCTACTTCGAGTGGACGCGCGCCGACCAGGATCCCAACGTGCTGGCCGTGCAACCCGCCGCATACATGCCGATGCTCGAGACCGCCGAGTTCGTTTCCCGCAAGTACGGGATCGCTCGCGACGTGCAGGATCAGTACGCGCTCGATTCCCAGCTCCGCACTGCCGCGGCACAAATGGACGGCCGCTTCTCGAACGAAATCGTGCCGATCACGACACGGATGCTGGTCGTCGACAAAGCGACCGGCGAAACGTCGCAGAAGGACGTCACGCTCACGCAGGATGAGGGGAATCGTCCCGGCACGACGCTCGAATCGCTTGCCTCTCTCGCACCGGTGATGGACGGTGGCGTTGTAACCGCCGGGAACGCGAGCCAGCTTTCGGACGGCGCAAGCGCCTGCGTTCTGATGAACGGCAAGACCGCCGAACAGATCGGCGCAACGCCCCTCGGCATCTATCGCGGCATGACCGTCGTCGGCAATGCGCCCGAGGAGATGGGCATCGCTCCCATCTACGCGATCCCCAAGCTACTGAAGCTTCATGGCCTGAAAGTCGACGACATCGGACTGTGGGAGCTCAACGAGGCATTTGCATGCCAGGTGCTGTACTGCCGCGACAAGCTGGGAATCGATCCGGCCCGGTACAACGTCAACGGCGGCAGCATTTCGATCGGCCATCCGTACGGGATGACCGGTGCCCGTATGGTCGGCCATGCACTGATCGAAGGCAAACGACGCGGCGCGCGCTACGTCGTCGTATCGATGTGCGTGGGGGGCGGAATGGGCGCAGCCGGTTTGTTCGAAGTTGTCTGACGGAACGCGCCTTTGCCCGTAGTACGAATGGGGCGGCCGCCCCGCTCATGCGGGCATTGCACGCCTTTCCGGGGATGCTCGCCGAACACGAACCGGCCGGCGTGCTGTTCGTGCTTCGGTCGACAGGTTTCGATCTTGCACCGGCTCGGCAGTGCGTTGGCCCATATGTCGTGACACGCAGGCTCGCGCGGCGAAACCTTCCGGCGGAAGTGCGGTGCCTAATCCCGGCCAGCATCCCCACCTTGATTGCCCCTGTATCCCGGCTCGAAGGTTGAGCGGGTTCTTCCTTTTGCCTCATTCCCCGACCGTCGTTTGATGACGGCTGAAATCGGGGTACCGGGTGCGTCCTCCAGGATATCCGTGGAAGACGCCTGCCAGAGAGAAGCGACGGGGATGGATACAGCTGCTATTGCCGACCTTGTGTCGCAATCGCGCCCGATGCACCATCGCGCCAGGCGCCGGCGCGCGACGGACTTTTTCCGTCGCGCCATTCGCGTGCCCGCTCGGAGCCTTGTAATGCGGGCCGCTCGACCTTCCGGCATCGCCTCTGTCGATCACGTCAATTGTTCATCACCCGCAACTCGCGCCGAAGGATCTTCCCGACGTTGCTCTTTGGCAGGCTGTCGCGAAACTCGATGCTTTTCGGACGCTTGTAACCAGTCAGCTGGCCTTTACAGAACGCCATCAGGTCTTCGAACGTCAGCTCCGGATCTTTCCTGACCACGAACAGCTTGACGGCCTCTCCGGAATACTCATCGGGTACGCCGATGGCCGCGACCTCGAATACGCCAGGGTGGTTGGCAACGACCTCTTCGATCTCGTTCGGGTAGACGTTGAAACCGGACACGAGGATCATGTCCTTCTTGCGGTCGACGATTCGCACGAATCCATCCTCGGAGATCGACGCAATGTCACCCGATCTGAAGAAGCCGTCCGCGGTCATCACCTTCGCGGTCTCGTCCGGTCGCTGCCAGTAACCCGCCATCACCTGCGGACCACGAATGCACAGCTCGCCGGCTTCGCCGGGCGGCAACTCCTTGCCGTCGTCGTCCCGGATCGACACTTCGGTGGAGGGCAACGGCAGGCCAATCGTGCCGTTGAAGTCACCGCGTGCCACGGGATTGATCGCGACGCAGGGTGATGTCTCGGACAGCCCGTATCCGTCGACAATCGGCGCGCCGCTCATCTCCTTCCAGCGCCTTGCGACGGCTTCTTGCGTGGCCATCCCGCCGCCGTTGGCCAGCAGCAGATTGGAGAAATCGAGCCGCGAGAATTCGGGATGATGGAGCATCGCGTTGAAGAGCGTGTTGACGCCCGGAAAGCTCGTGACCTTGTATCCGGCGAGCGACTTGATCATCCCGCCGATGTCCCGCGGATTCGGCACCAGTACGCAAAGCCCGCCCGTGTGCATCGTCAGCAGGCAGCAAACGTTGAGTGCAAAGATGTGATAGATCGGAAGTGCCGCCACCGTGATGAACTGCGTCACGTCAGGGCGCCAACCGCGAGCGGGTTTGAGCCAGACGTCCGTCTGCAATACATTCGCGACGATGTTCCGATGCAACAGCGTCGCGCCTTTCGACACACCGGTTGTCCCGCCCGTATATTGGAGAAAAGCGACATCATCCGGCGACTGGGAAGCCGGTATGAATTTGCCCCGACTTCCCTCCGCAATCGCGTCGTCAAATGTCGCATGCGGGCTCGGCTTCTGTTCCGCGGCGCAAGCGTTGTCTTGCGCGGCAATCAGCACATGCTTCACCTGCGTGTGCACAATGATTGCATCCAGCGTCGCAGTGCAGCCGTCGAGAATGACGATCGCCTCCGCGCCACTGTCATTCAGCTGATGTTGCAGCTCGCGGGGTGTATAGAGGGGATTGACGTTGACGACAACGTAGCCGGCGCGCAGGACCGCACAAATCGAGATCGGGTAATGCAACACATTCGGCATCATGATGGCGACGCGCGCGCCACGCTCGAGCCCCCGCGATTGCAGCCATGCGGCCAGTGATCGAGACATCGTGTCGAGCTCACCATAGGTGATCTGCTTTCCGTCGCACGCAAACGCCGGATTCGCGTGAAACTTGCTGAAGCTTTGTTCAATCAATGCCGTGATGTTTCGATACGCGCTGGAATCAATCTCTGCCGGAACCTCCGGCGGATAGGAATCAAGCCAGATCTTTTCCATACCCAATCTCCTCTGTCCCGTTTTAATGATTGCGCGACGCCAATCCCCTCATCGCGCGCGTGAACAAGCCGGGGCGCCTCGAACCACGCGAGATTCATCCCTCGTCGCAGCGATATGGCTGCGTGGTAGACCGACGGTCGGCGGCGTCCCGGATCACCCTGTCGGCATACCGTTGACGTGCGACGATCCCCATCTTGTTTGTTTCGCCTCCATTGCACCCTGCGTAGCAGGCAAATTCATGCCCCCCCGAGACGAGACCTCCGAATCGAGGGGACTACGCATCAATTGGTCAATTGATATGGTCATTTGACCACACAGGGAAACTTGCGGCAACTTGGTAGTTGCACGAGGCTGCGACGCGGGATCTGTCGATCCCACACTCGAACCGAAACACGGGCCATCGGTGTTGAAGTTCGTAGATGTTGCTCGTGGCTTCCGTCAAAACGCGAATCGTGCTCGTTTGTTCCGCCAATGCAGAACGACACCCGTGACGCTTAGAAGCGGTGGCGCAGGCCAACCGTTGCCGCAGTTTGGCTGACCTTCGAGCTCGGGAACGCGTTGATGTCGCCGTTGTAGATCGATGCCCCCAAACCAGCGCCCTTCGTACCACGCTGGTACACCGCCTGAGCATAGACATCCGTACGCTTCGACAGGTAGGCTGCTTGGTCGAAGAGAGTCCGCGACGCTTTCGTGCGGGCGACGAGTGCTGGCTGCACCAACGTCGGCTCAAAGCGTCTCCGTCGCTATCGCACCATTCCGGTCGAGCGCGCCCGGCGCGATATCCTGCACCCGCTCCGTGTCGGCGGACACTGCCCCGCAGCGAGCAATAGCACGAGCGGCATCGCCCCGAGCTGTGGCAAGCAGCCCGCGGCAACGCCAGGCGCTCGGCCCCGAACGGGTGACACATCAACGTGACAAACCACGCTAAATCGACAAAACGCATCAGCAGCGCGCGTTTGCTGCGCTGATTCGAAGAGCATGGGGCCGCTCTCGGTTTAGATGGCGTACTCCCTGGCTGGCGCCGCTATCTGGCTTCTCGCGCCTCATGCGTGATCGCCCGGCCGCCCGTGGAAAAGTGCTGACCGGCCGCCCGCTACCGTGTCGCAACCTGCAAGAATGGCGGTGCCGGCAGTGAGAGGAGGCCCGGTGACGATCCACAGCACCGTCAGGGCCACCGCACTGCCGAATACGATCGGCGAACCGACCCACACGGTCACGTGCGACGCGAACCGTTCGAACGTGCGCGTGACGGGATCCCTGACCGTGACCGCCCATGGATCGGCCGAGATCCGGTCGTGCACGACGGACCGGGCGCGGGATGGATGGTTCGCTTCGCGCATGGATGCCTCCCGGAAAAGGACGTCGATCTTGGCGCACGCGATGGCACGAGCGGCGGCGCCCGTACACAGGCGCTTCCGACGAGCGAGCAGCTTGCATGCCCGATCGCCTAGCCCACGCCACACCTCTTTTTTCAAACGCTATCAAAGCGACACCATGATCCGCTTCCAAAAATGTCTACTCCAAGCAGTACAGGTTATTTTTTAAAATCGAGTATCACGCCCGCTGAGCCTCGCGACCATTGGCATGAGTCAAAACCGGCTTGTTCCCGATATTTGTGACCATAACGTTCCCGCCCAGCGAGTTCGAGCCCATCATCTACGACGCGCGTTCGATGGGTACAAGAGTGGCGCACGTCAGGCAACTTGACCGACTCCCGCTCCAGCTACTCCGGGGCCGTATGCGCGAACCCGAATGCAAGACTGAAAGCGCCAAGGATCGTCGCCGCAGGCGTGACTATTCGATCCCTGATCACGTCTCGTCACGCCGCGCCAGGCGTGACCATAACTTTCACATTCACGCCAGAACGACCGCTCTCCGTTCATTGGCCACACCATTCGAAAGCGACGGGTTAACCATGATCGACCGTCGAAAAACGCCATGTTAACTTCCTCGATCATACGACTTGGTCATTTGACCTGATTTGACACGGATACGCCAGCTCACCGGAAACCCCAGCGAATGACTCCATGTCTATCGCCTCTGGAGACGGGTGCTGGATCATCAGGAGGTCGCGACAACGTCGGGAGGAGCGTGTGCGCTCCGTCAACTGGCGTGAAAGGAACGTATGGCAGAAAGCGAAAGCATATTAGGTCAATTGACTCAGTCAAATATTCAACTTGATGTCTGGATCACCACCCGAATCAGAACGTGACGCCGCTTCTGATCTACCCGTCCACGAAACTTTGAGGCAAACATGAACGCAAATATTCAGAACATTCAGGACTCCCTCCCCACCGTCTCCAAGCAAACCAGCGCACAAGAGATCGTGTCGCTCATGAATCAATACGGCGGCGTCCGGATCAAGAATTATCTGACCCAGGAGCAGGTCGCGAACATCAACCGCGAGGTCGATGCTCCGCTCGAGCGGCTTCGCGAGGGGTCGTCGCACGAAAACGAACTGATCAAGGAATTCCACGGCACTTATACGAAGCGCCTGACGAACATGGTCACGCACAGCAAGACTTTCGGAGACGTGCTGGACGACGAACTCTTTCATGAACTCGGCGAGGTGCTCTACCGTGAAGAGTCCGGCGATTGGTGGCTTTCGACCGCGCAGGTCATCGACATCGGCCCGGGCAACACGGCACAGATGCTGCATCGCGATGTCGGCAATTTCCCGCCCCTGTGCGCGCTTGGAGTCAACGGGCCTACGGTGTTCACCAACCTCATGATTGCGCTGACGCGCTTCACCGAGGAAAACGGCGCCACCCGAATCATTCCGGGGAGCCAGAACTGGGACGAGGACTACTTCGACAGCAAGGGCACGCCCGACATGACCATTGCCGCCGAGATGGACGCCGGCGACGCGTTGCTGTTCAGCGGAAAGGTGATCCACGGTGGCGGCGCGAATGTGACGCAGAACGAGCGCCGACGCGGGCTCACGATTCCGATGCAACCGTCCTACCTGACGCCGGAGGAAGCGTATCCCTTCATCGTGGACATGGACACCGTGCGACGCCTGTCGAAGCGCGTTCAGCGAATCATCGGCTTCCGCTCGCAATATCCCGCTGGCACGCCGGGCCTCTGGCAAGTCGACTACGACGATATCGCGACGCACCTCGGTCTCTGAGTCACGAACAGACGCCTGCATCGGTCCGGGAGGGGTGATCCCCTCCCAGGATTCCGTGATGCACATGCGCGAGCCACGACAGCATCACCACCAGCGAGACACGCCATGAAGATCGACCTGACGAATCGCGCTGCGATCGTGACCGGCGATCAGGTCGCTCACCCGCTCGCCCAACGCCTCAACGAGGCGGAAAACCGCAGCGGCGAGATGGTTCCTTCGTCCGGCGTTGCCCAGGGCGATCTCGAGATCAATGCGGGGATTGCCCGCCTTTCCGGGGATGGTCCCCAAGAATCGACTTTCTATTGCACCTCATCCAACTCAGGAGCGTGATCATGGTGAAGCGTTTGTTTGTCGCAATCTCTCTCGTTGCCGGGATCCTTCTGGTATTAAGCCCGGGATTCATGGTCCTCTACCATATCGAGCACTACGACTCGAGCCAATAGGCTCCACCTGGAAAGATCGAACACGCCGGCGTTGCCTTGCGCGCGGATCGTATCGAACACGATCCGCGGAGCGCATTGCTCGCGCTTCGGTCGGCGGCTTTCGGTCTCGAACCAGCCCAACAGTTAGTGGGTCCATGCGTCGAGGACGCGCGGGCCCGCGCGCTGCGGTTACTTCCGACTGCGTAGATCAGTCTGCCCCTGCCATGCGCGTACCGTGCGTCTGAACACGCCCGTACGCACCACGATCTCGCGCTGCGAAATCTTCTGGCGGAAGTACACCGCCGCCCCTCCCAGCCCTCCGCCCCACCTTGATCACCCTGCATCCCCGCTTGAAGGTTGAGCGGGGATTTTCATTATGCGGATCAGATAGCGACGCCGCACAGCGCACGCCGGAGAACTGGCGCCGCTCAACTCGCCTCCTCCCCCATCGCCGTTGCATGCCGAGCGTGACGTCGGTCCACGGCTGTGCGGGACTAGTGGAAAACGCCAATTTCCGTCTGGGCGACATTTGTAGACACTGGACTTGGTCAAATGACCAATTCCCATGAGGCGCCGACAGACGCTCAAGCGCGCGACGCAGTGAAGCTGCATTCACGACGCAAGGCAATACGGTGCGTCGATCCAACGATGAGCCGCGAGATTTCAGAAGCTGCATTCCCCGAAATTCCCGGGGCCCAAGTACACGGTCAAATGACTCAGTCAAAAGACTCGATATCGGGTCCGACGTTCCGAGAACGAATTTTTCACAAGGAGTCGAGCATGGACAGGCTGGCAAAGAAGAACGAGTGGTTCGCAAGAGCCGAAAAGGTCATCCCGGGCGGGATGTACGGTCACCAGAGCGTCAAGTATCTGACGGAAGATTTCCCGCTGTACTTTGCAAAAGCGAAAGGTACCCATCTCTGGGACGTCGACGGCAACAAGTACATCGACTACGTGTGTGGCTACGGCACGAATCTGTTCGGCTACGGCAACGAGCGGATCGAGCAGGCCGCCGCCCTCCAGTTGCAGAAGATCGACACGGCGACGGGCCCCAGCGAGGTGATGGTTCAGCTTGCCGAGGCGCTCACTCAACAGGTCAGCCACGCCGACTGGGCGATGTTCTGCAAGAACGGCTCGGACGCCACGTCGATGGCCATGGTGATCTCGCGCGCCTATCGCGAGAAGCGCAAGATTCTCGTTGCGCGCGGTACGTACCATGGGGCGTCCCCGTGGAACGTGCCCTATACGACGGGGATTACCAAGGAAGACCGGGCTCACATCGTCTACTTCGAGTACAACGATATCGAGAGCCTCAATGCCGCCGTCAAGAGCGTCGACGGTGACGTAGCAGCCATCTACGCTACGCCGTTCCGGCACGAAGTGCTCTACGATCAGTTTTTCCCGTCGATCGAATACGCGAAGGAGTGCCGTCGCCTCGCGGACGAGCAGGAAGCGCTTCTGGTCGTCGACGAGGTCCGCACGGGGCTGCGCCTGTCGCGCGACTGTTCATGGTCGGACTGGGGCGTGCACCCGGACCTCAGCTGCTGGGGCAAGGCCATCGGCGGCGGCTATGCGATCGCTGCGGTGCTCGGTTCGGACAAGGCACGCGAGGCTGCGACGAACGTTTTCGTCACGGGCTCCTACTGGCTCTCGGCTGTGCCGATGGCCGCGGCGATCGAAACGCTGCGCCTGGTACGAGAAACGGACTACCTCGAACACACCAAGCGGTTGGCGGACAAGCTGCGCGCCGGCATCGCCGAACAAGCCGAGCGGCATGGCTTCGAACTCAAGCAGACCGGTCCGAGCGTCATGCCCCAGATGCTTTTCGCGGGTGACGACGAGCTCGTGTCGCGCGGCCGGGCGTGGGCTTCGGAAGTCATCAAGAATGGCGCCTATCTCCACCCGTGGCACAACATGTTCTTCACGGCGAGCCACACCGACGACGACATCGCACGTACGCTCGAGGCGACCGAAGTGGCATTTGGCGCGATCAAGCAGAAGGCGATTGCAGTGAGCCGCCTGGATATTCTGGACACCGTGCAGCGTTAATGCCGGATGCGCTTGATCGGCGCGGGTTTTCCGCGCCAGATCTGGAGCCCGCTTTACAGCATTTCGGATCCAGCCGGATCCGACCAAGGCACCAGCTGAAAGGCGAATTCGGCTGGTGCTGCTTCTTTGGGAGAAGAGCCAGGATAACCATCGTTGGCAGGTCATTCAGGGGCCATGCCTCGATGATCGTCGTGGCTTCATCCAGCGTCTCGAACCCACGCAGGTTAAAGCATTCGTCGCGGATTGATCCGTCGTTGCCCGACGTCGATGGATGGCACTTCTCGCGTGAAACCATCCAGGATCCACCGCATCCGCCAACGCGATCGAACCACGCTTCATCGGCGCCGAGTCGACCGATGCGATGTGGAAGACCGACTACGGCAGGGTGCTGATCGAGCGCATCTCGACGCGGCTGCCGGGCAAGCAGGCAGGACAACGACAGGTTCCTGCCACATGCGATCGGTGGCGGTCGACGGCGGGCACCCCTGTTCCTCGCTGTGCAAAGCAAGTCCTCTTCTGAAGTTTCATATACCCGATTCGAAGGAGTTTTGTGATGGCAAATACCGTAACGGCGCAGGCAATATCCGTCATTGGTCTCGGCGCAATGGGAGCGGCCCTGGCCAAGGCATTGCTTGCCGCCAATCATCGCGTCACCGTCTGGAACCGCACGGCGAGCAAGTCCGCGGCGCTTGGCGAGGTTGGCGCCCAGGTCGCACACTCAGCCGCGGAGGCGATCGATGCGAGTCAGGTCGTGATCGTTTGCGTACTCGACTATGGCGCGTCCGACTCGTTGCTGCGCACGCCGGACGTCGCGGCCCGTCTCAAAGGCAAAACGATCATCCAGCTCACGACGGGCACACCGGAGGACGCGCGAGATGCTGCGGAATGGGCCAAGGAACACGGCGTGGCTTACCTGGACGGCACCATCGGCTGCTACCCCAAGGATATCGGCACGCCGGACGGATCGATTCTGTATGCCGGCTCGCGTTCGACCTTCGAAGCCCTGCGACCTGCCCTGGCGAACCTGAGTGGACATGCGTTGTTCGTTGGGGAGCGGTTCGAGAATGCCGCCATTCTCGATGGCGCAGTTGTGGGTTCGTTCTCCCTGGGGGCCGCGCTCGGGTTTCTCTACGGCGCCGCCGTATGTGACGCCGAAGGCATCTCCCTCGACACCTACTTGTCACTTGCCTTGGCGCGTCGTCCCTTCGTCGAGGATACGCTTCAGACGTGCGTACAGATGATCAAGAAAGGGAATTACTCAGGGTCGCAGGCCACCCTGGACAGTTGGGCCGCGGGTATCGGACAGCTGGTGGCGTTCAGCCAGGAAAGTGGCACGGACAGCAGCTACCCGCAGGAAGTACTGGCGCGACTCCAGCAGGCCGTCGCCAAGGGCCACGGTCAACATGAGCTGGCCGCCGTGTTTGAATGTTTCAGGAAGCCGCTCGCGGACCGGGGTTAGATACAACCCGACCCGTATCCCGTTCCGCAGCCGAAGGGCCGCAGACCTGACACCGGAAACAGAACCTCCACCGACTGCAGGCCAAATTCGCCCCACGCTGCCCGTAAGAGCGCGGCGTGGGTGGCAAGATATTGCTCGCAATCAAATGGCCCCCTCCACGGCGGGATAGCTCACGATTGAAGTAGCCATCTCCGTTTTCCCGCATGAGGATCCAACGGCATTCCGCTGGCCGTGCGGCAATCACTGCGGATTTCGTTCCAGGCTGCCAATGGTGTAGCGTCGATTGAGGTTCGTTGCTTTTTCCTGCGCGCGCTCCAGCGCGCAATAGGCGTAATACAGCGAGACGGACAGGTAAGACCAGGAAAGCAACGCGAAGATATAGAAGATCATGTGATCATGGTCACCAGGTATAGGGTAGAAGTCATAGGTGCTCGCAATAATCTGCGTGGCGACCAGTGCCACGATCACACTCACTGCGTTGCGCTTGTCGCCAATTCGCAGCAGCTTCCCGACGACGTACACGAGATACACCGAGAACAAGGACCACATCACCAGATAGAAATACGGCTTGGGCTCAACCATGAAGTCTGCCGTCCACACAACGACGGTTCCCGCGAGCGCGCCCACCACATACAAGACGTCAGTGAAAATCGATGGTTTATGTCGGTGCGTAACAGCCATCATGCCAACGATAGTGATGACAGGTACGCCGAAACCTCTGGAAAATGCATCGCAAAAAAGCGAGGTACTGAGAAATGCGTGCTCGCCAGTCAGCGCATTGAGCATCAAATTCGATGCCGAGAACGTCGTCACCAGCCACTCGAATCCGAGCAGGCCGTTGCGCCGCTTGAGAAGCTTCACGCCATAGACGAGTGAAGTCGTTATCAACGCAAGATCGGCAAGGCAATAAAGATAAAATTTGAGTTCCATGACACATTCCAATGATCGTCAAGAATTTGAGTAACCATCGCGCTTGCCAACGTCGATACCCACTTGGCATCACCTCTCGACGCGAGAAGACGAGACCGGCACAGGTTGGTTTCGCACCGGCATGTCAGGCGGCCGGCGCCGCCTCGGGCACCCGCAAGGGCCGGGGCGCGTTCGCGCGGCAAGCTGATCGCTTCGCCTCACGCGTCAAGCGATAGCTGCCTCGGAATGTCGCGACCTGAGCTGACGGATCGCCACGCTGGTCAGAAAGATCGGCACCACCAGCAACCCGACGGACAGCCAGCCGACCGCACGCAAGCCGGCCGCGCTGAACACCATGCCGGCGATCGCGGGGCCCACCGCCAGGCCAAGATTGATTGCCGACGCACAGGTCGCGGTGCTTCTTCCGCTGGCATCCATTTGTGAAAGTGCCCCCACCATGTAAGGGGCAACCAGCGTCGCACCGGCACTGATGAGGGCAGTCGACACGAGAAACGCCCACCTGCCGCCCACGCAATACATGCCCAGGCTGCATACGATCAGCAGCGCGAGCCCAAAGGCGATCGGTTTGAACAGGCCAAAACGATCGCCCAGCCAGTTGACCGCTACCCCCACCGGCAACTGGAAGGCCGCATTGACCATGAACAGCATGCCGAGTTGCTCCGCTTCAACGCCTCGGGTTGCAGCGACCTCTGCGGCGAATCCCATGAGGGCCGTCTGCGAGACGTAGATGAAGAATGCGCTGATCAGAATCCCTCGGACGTCACTGGATTTGATGGCGTCCTTCGCGACCTTTTCCTCGCTTGCGTTGATGGCAGGATGCATGAACGCGCCGAAAAACAGCGCCACCACGACAACGGCAAGCTGGACGGCATCCACACCGATATTGCCCATCTTCACATTCACGATCGGGACGACGTACATCGCACAGGAAAATATGATGGCCATCGCGACAGCGACTTGAGCCGCGACCTTCTCCGGGTGTTTGACGTGTGCAATCACCCCGTACGCGCAAACACAGCTGACGCCCAAGGCGGCGCCGAGAACCAGTTTCGCAGCGACGAATACATAAAAATTATGCGAAAACATCGCACACGTCGACAGAACGGCAAGCGCTGCCGCAGCGAGCGCCCCCGTTCTCTTGTTCAACGTCGCCATGTGACGACCGAAAATGATGATGGAAAGCGCAAGACAGAGCAGTACCGCGGACGCAAGCCATCCAGCGGTGCTTTCTGACAGTCCGAACCGGGCCATCGATTCTTCGATGTTGAACGGAAGCAGGTAGGTGGGCGTCCAGACCACGGCCCCTGTATAAAGCAGCGCGATTTTTCGGATTCCCTTGATTTCGTAATTCACGATCGACTCCTTGTCGTTTGCACGAATGCGAAATCGCGACGAGGCATCGAATCGCCCTCTTGCTCGCATCCATACTGGCACTGTTTCGAAGACTGCTTCATCCAACCGAAAAATCGCAATTTCACAATTGCCCGTTCTTCACCGACCTATTGCATCCCGTCGACCGACTACGATGCCTTCAGGTGATGGAATCACCCGATTTCCGTGTGAAAACCGGGCCAGGATCCCATCACCCATCCCGACCGTTAATCGAAGTGCCCGACCTCGAGGAAATCCTTCATTTTCAACAGGTCATTCGGATCCGACATTTGACCGTTACGCTCGACGAAGCCGGCAAAAGTCGTGCCGTACGTCCAGCCGAGCAGGCGCTGCAGTTCTTCCGGATAGCGCTTCACGCGCTCGATGGGCAACGTGAGGTACTGGTTTTCTTCCTGCCGGAGGATGGCCAGGTCATACGACATCGTCAGGCCGGTGCGCGGTGCATCGCTGGTGTTCTTTCCGCCCCCGTGATAGGTGGAGCCGATGAAGAACAGCGCATCGCCGGCGGACATTTCCGCGGAAACGGCTTCCTCCTGCTTGGGGCTACGCTCGTCGTCCCACTTGTGGCTACCCGGGATGACAAGCGTGGCGCCGTTTGCCGCCGTAAAGTCGGATACCGCCACCATGACCTGGAACCGGGCCTCGCGCCCATAGTTCGGGTGCCGCCAAAGCCATACGGAATCGTCACGATGCAACGGCTGAAGGCCTTGACCCGGCAGGATCTGAATGGCTTGCGTCACGCCCACCTGAATATCGGGAGCGATGTCGACCTGGTTTTCGCCGCTCCAGATCTTGATCGGCGTCTGCAGGATGTTGCGCGCCGCGCCCAGATAGAGCGGATGCAACGCAACTTCGGCCATCCAGTCGGTACGCGCAAAGAGGCGCGAGACCCGACGCGTCTGTGTACCGGCGAAGTAATCGTCTACTCCGTTCGGAGCGGACTGGAGCGTGTCAAAGAGCGACCGCTGGATCTGCGCGAGCAAGTCGGAACCGAGAAAGTTCTTGACGATCGCTCCACCATCCTGGCGAACTGCGTTCGCAAGATCTTCAGGAGTGCTATCGCTTGAAAGGCGTTGCAACGACATGGTGCTTCCTCCAACAGGTGTCAATGATTGAAAAGTGCAGCGTATCCTCGGTCACCACTGCCTTCTGCAATGGACGCCAGGATTCGCTCGCGTAGCGCCTTCAGAATTCGAGGCGGCTGCCCGATATCTTCCTGCGCTTGCTGAAACAGTCCGGTGGCCCGCGCGTATATATCCAGATCTGCGCCTCGTGGTTGATAGTCTGAAGCCGCCACGGATTCGAACAGACCTTCGATGAAGTGGGTCTGACCGACGATATAAGTTGGGATCAGGTCGCGAATCTCGTCGATCGAAATGCCTGAATTCACCACGAATCTGAGACCTTCCAGGAAGGCTGCGCCAGCGCCGAAAACGAAGGTGCCCGTCAACCCTGCATCGAGCACGTTCGGCACATCGGGTCTGGCACTAACGTAGGTGGATTGCGGCGCAATCTTTCGAAGCAGAGGCTCAACCTCGCTCCAGATCTTCTCGTCGCCACCCAAAAGGATGACGGCGCTCTCACGGCCGATATCGGGCGGGAAGCACTGGATTGTTCCGCTGATGAATTTTGCGCCAGCACCCGTCACGATTTGATCCAGTACCTGGACCTCGGATGGGCGCCCCGTTGCCAGATTGACCACCATTTTCCCTTTCAGCCGCTCGCCCAGCGCCTCGAAGTCCGCCGCGAGGTCAATCGGTGTCGCCGTCACGACGACGATGACGTCTGCCTGATCGCAGGCTGCCGTGGCGCTATCGGCAACGCGTGCGCCCAGTTCAAGCACTCGCTGCGCCTTCTCCGCTTTTCTGTTCCAGACGACGACCTTCTCGCCATCCGCAATCAGGGAGGTGGCAATTGCAGACCCCATCGCCCCCAGGCCCAGGACAGCAATCAAATTGCTCATTCGCATTCCCTATCGTTGTCGTTGACCACACCACCAGGAGAGATTCATCGTTCAAGTCAACAAACAAGATCACACGACTTGGTCATATGACTACAAAGCAATGCACATGCCAACCCGATTCAAGTGATCATCCTTCCCTGTATTGCGGCTGACACGCCCGGTGGCGAAACACATGCCCCGGAGCGGGGATTTCGCTGCACCAAGAAATACCCAAAGTCACGTCAGCGGTGCAGACAAGTTGACTTGATCAAATGACCACGTATCCACAGGCACGAATCTTATGCCTCGACAGGACATTTGGAATACGGAGTTTCCATTAGCCACCTCATGAAGGCACCGTACAAGGCAACGCAGTTGCGCCCATTCCGCGCGACGCGTGGCTGCCCTTTTCGCGGACGCACGTCGGTCACCGCATTTGCGTATCTCCCGAGACAGCAGCATCGAAACCGGAACGCAAACGCCGCCAGACAAACGGAGCATCACTTGATCAGCCGGGCGGATGCCCAATGAATGAGTGCGCCCCTGGTTCCCGAAGCAGGCTGCCGAGTCGCGTCGGCTTCGTAATGTTTGCCGGGCACCGCGATGCACCGATGCTGCGATCACGCGCAACACGTCCCTGCGAACGACTTTTCCCGCGCCGCCATGGCGGCACAACATCCGTGCAGGACAACGCCTTGCGTTGCTTGCGAAATGCCGTCCATCGTCATGCTAATATCCGAGGATTCGACTACCCTGTACGGGTAGCACCTTTGGACGAAGACATAAAACGGAGCTCTGGCCAATGCAGAGAGTACGGGCTGAAGTCCGCCGCCAGGACCTCGTAGCGGCGACTGTCGCGGTGATTGCAGAGCACGGTGTGAAGGGTGCCACGACCCGCCGCATCGCCGAGGCCGCAGGGTGCCCACTGGCTTCCCTGCACTACGTCTTTCACTCAAAGGACGAGCTGTTATTCGCGGTCTACGAGTCCTTGATCGACTTGATCCGCTCGGATAGCCCGGAGGCACCGGAGCACGGCACCCTGTCGGAACTGGCGGAGTTCAACCTGCGCTCCGTGATGGCCTGGTTCGAAGCAAACCCGGCATACGCGAAGACTCAATCAGAGTTGTACACGTGGGCGCTCAGACATCAGCCCGACATGGCCATTGGCGCCCTTCGCATATCCCAGGAAGGTGCCCGTTCCATGCTGGCCGCCGCCGAGCCTCGCGCGGATGCCAAGGCGCTGGATGCCATCGCGCGGCTGAGCATTGCCCTGGTCGACGGACTGCTTTTCTCGTGGTTTGCCCAGGAAGATTCGAAGCGTCTGGCCACCGATGTCGACCACGCCAGCAAGATGCTGGCCGCCTATGCGACGACGCTTCTGGACGCTCGCCCTGCCGCCAAGACCCCTCGCAAGTCGGTACGGAAGCAATAAGCTCCTGCCACCTGCCCCGAGGCACCGGCTCCCCGGTGTCCTCACGGCGGCAGCGTCACGTCGCCTATTCAAAATGACCGCACGGTGCGCGGCGCATGACATTTTCAGCCTTGTCCCGTGCGCCGCCCTACTCGCTAGCGCTGCTCGAAGGTGCTTTCACGAACCGTTGTGCACGTCCGGCCGCGCAAGTGCGACGCGAGGTGATGGGCACCGCCGAAAATCCACACGGGCTGCGACCAAGCAGCCCGTTTCCAATCGCATCGAAACCTGACGCTCCCGGCAGGCGGCCCTCGGTCTTACGTTGCCGCTCTCGCGCTCACGGGTTTACCTCCATCGACAGCGCTTCTTTGTCTGCTTAACGTTGACCGATCAAATGATCAAGTCACGCGATCACATTTTCCAAAATCAGCTCAACCAAGCGAACTGAATATTCAGGGCACCCGTGGCCCGGCTCATTCATGGACAAACTTTCAAGAAGCCGACATAATTCACGAGCGTTATGGTCACTTGACCATGTATCACGGATAAACACTACACCTGTGTATGACGTGAACGGAAGAGGATTTTCGGGTACCGGAGTTTACCAATGACAAGAGTTCGCGCTGCGTTGCGGCGACAAGATTTTGTTGACGCTGCCGTCGAAGTCATCGCCGCGCACGGCGTTGCCGGAGCCACCACGCGGCGAATCGCTGAAGCCGCAAACTGCCCTCTGGCATCGCTGCATTATGTATTCCATACCAAGGACGATCTGTTCGATGCGGTTTACGAATCCCTGTTCGACCTTCTCGCAGCGAATGCCCCCGCTGACAGCAAAATCCATTCTTTCGGCGAACTCGCCGGATGGCAGCTGCGCAAGATGGTCGAATGGCTCGTGCAGCATCCGTCGTACGCCCGCGCACAGTCTGAACTGATCCAGTGGGCAGAGCGTCATCGCCCCGATTTCGCGTTGAAAACCTATGTCCAGACGATCGAGCGAACGATCGCTTACCTCGGCAAGTGCGCGCCGCAAGTCAACCATGACGCGATTGAATCCGTCGCCAGAATGAGCATCATCCTGATCGATGGATTGCTGAACAGTTGGCACGGGGACACGAATATCCGCCAGCTCAGGGCGAACCTGGATCATGCAAGTTCAGCGCTGGAGGCGTTTGCCACCTCCCTCTCGAGCTCGACGGTACAGGCTTGAGCGTCGACACGGCGCGTCATTGCACCCATAGCCGGCAGCCCGACAGCACCCGTCAGTGCTCCGCCTCATCGCACGCTTCGACCTTGCCACCTTTCCGTAGACGGACGTCCGCATACCGCCGGACGCCCGTCGTCGATTCCCGCTAGCTGACGGCGCCCGGCGTCGCGCCGAACATCGACTTCGTCTCCAGGAACTCCTCGATACCGGCGTAGCCCCACTCTCGTCCATTGCCGGATTGCTTGTACCCACCGAACGGCGCCGCGATATCGACAGCCGCGCCGTTCAAATGCACCATCCCCGTCCGCAATTTTCTGGCGACGCGCTCCGCCTGTTCGATCGAGTCTCCATAGACGTAGCCGGACAATCCGTACGGCGAGTCGTTGGCGATGGTGACGGCGTCCGATTCATCCCGATAGGGGATGATCACCAATACGGGGCCGAAAATCTCCTCGGTTGCAATCTTCATGCGATTGTTCACGCGGCTGAACACCGTCGGCTTGACGTAGTAGCCTCGCTCAAGCCCGGAGGGATTGCCGAGCCCACCCGATAGAAGCATCGCGCCCTCGTCGATTCCCACCCGGATCATCTCCTGCACCTTTTGATGCTGGCGCTGGTTCGCCATCGGCCCCATGGTCGTACCGGGATCGCGCGGATCACCGACGACGACCTGCCCGCATGCAGCGACCGCGATCTGCTCCGCCTCTTCGAGCCGATGCGCCGGCACCAGCATGCGCGATGGCGCGGTGCAGGTCTGGCCGGAATTGGCCATCATCTGGAGCACCCCGTGCGTGACGCCCTGCTGAAAGTTCTCGCTATCCAGAATGATGTTCGCCGACTTGCCGCCCAGCTCCAGCGTCACCCGCTTGATCGTCGTCGCAGCGGCCTGAGCGACCTCCACGCCAGCGCTCGTCGAACCCGTCAGCGACACCATGTCAAAGAGCGGACTGGATGCAATCGCCCTGCCCAGGCGTTGACCGGCGCCCTGCACGAGATTGAATACGCCGGGCGGTACGCCGGCCTTCTCGAGGATCTCGGCAAGAACGATGGCCGAGTACGGTGCATTCTGACTGGGCTTCAACACGATCGTGCAACCCGCCACCAGCGCCGGCGCCACCTTGCACATGACCTGGTTCATCGGCCAGTTCCAGGGCGTAATCAACCCGCACACCCCCACCGGCTCCTTGACGATCCGCGACGTGCCCTGGGTTCGTTCAAACGGATACTGCTTCGCAACTTCCAGGGTCGTATGGAGGTGCCAGAGCCCCAGCGCCGCCTGAAGCGGGCGAGAGATGGCGTCCATCGGCGCGCCCATCTCGAGCGTGATTGCGTCGGCCATATCCTGCAACCGCTCGGTGTATGCACCGATCACGCGCTCGAGCAGCTTGAGCCGCTCAACGAGGGGCGTGTTCGAGAATGCCGCGAAGGCGTCGCGCGCCGCCTCCGCGGCCAGGTTCACATCGGCTTCGTCAGAGAACAGCAACACGCCGGAGACTTCGCCCGTCGCCGGGTTGATGATGTCGTGCTCTACGCCACCGTTCGCAGGCTCTACCCAACGGCCGCCTATGAACGCCTTGCGGAGATGGTCTGCTTCGAAAATCGGCATCTGCTCGCTCCATGTCAGTTGGTATCGAGGGCGAGTCTTCAGCATCGGCATCGCCCCGTAAGATCCATACTATCGTCTTTTTTGATCATTTGGCCAAGTCACACGACTCAGTAATAATCAGTATTGCCACCGGCACTTCGAAGTAAGACGCTTCAGGGAACGAACAGCCATGCCGCTGCAAAATATCTGCAGCGGGTGTGACCCGATGATGATGGAGACGAAACCACGAGGCGGCTTCCGGCGAAGCTCGCGACACGCCGAAGCCACTTTTCCCAGGCGGATCGGTTTGGTCTGCCGAAACGGACATTCGACCATCACGGCCGGCAGACAAAGGTCTGCTCGCCGCTCACGTATCCAGGCAGGCCTCACAGAGGGTTAACCTTCATCGACAAGGAATTTTTCGAGCAATACTTTCTACTACACGGTCATTTGATCAAGTCATATGGCAGACTTCACGCCGGATCGCCAGGAAGTAAGCAATCCGCAAAGAAGCGCACCGCGATCCGGTCGCTTTTGACGTCAACATCGAACGACAACACTCCCTCGGGAGCGAAAGGTAATTACCATGGCAATCATTCAAGTCCAGCAGATCATGCACGAGAACCCGCTGCATGCTCGCGCTCCGCATGAACCCCGCTACGAAGATGGCAGCGCCTTTTGTGACGGCAATTACGTTCCCATCACCGAAGCGACCGTCCCGCTCGTCGACGCGGGATTCCTGCACGCCGACGCGGCCTACGATGTCGTCACCGTCTCGCGAGGCAACTTCTTCCGGCTCGACGATCACCTCACGCGCATGGAAGAGTCGTCGGCGAAGTTCTTCCTCGAGAATCCGTTCAATCGCGAGCAGGTCAAGGAGATTCTCCACAACCTCGTGCGCAACGCCGGCCTGAAGGATGCGTACGTCTGGTGGTGCGTCACCCGCGGCCCGCTGAGCGTCGATCGCCGCGACCGCGGCGCAATGAAGAACGCCATGTTCGCGTTTGCCGTGCCGTTCTTCTTCCAGGCCGACGACGAGGTCCGCACGCGAGGCTCGAACCTGCTGATCAGCAAGCTGTACAACCGAATTTCCGCGAAGGCAGTCGATCCCACGGCCAAGAACTTCCACTGGATGGACATGAAGCTCGCGCTGTTCGAAGCGATGACGCAGGAGAAGGACTGGGCGGTTCTCGTCGACGAAAGCGACAACCTCACCGAAGCAGCAGGTGCGAACGTGTTCTTCATCAAGAACGGGGAGCTCTACACGCCTGCCGAAGGCTGCCTGCTGGGCATCACGCGCCAGAGCGTCTTCGATATCGCCGCCGAGCTCGGCCTCAAGGTGAACATCGGCAAGTACACGGCGACCCAGCTGCGCGAGGCTGACGAAGCATTCACCTCGTCGTCGGCAGGCGGGATCATGCCCGTCAGCGCAATCGACGATCAGCCGCTCGGCAACCGCAACGGCCCCGGCCCGATCTCCGAGAAGATTCACAACCTCTACTGGGAGAAGCGCTGGGCAGGATGGCACGCGCAGCCGGCTGAGTACTTCTCGTCGGTCCCGGCATAAGCCGGAAGCCAGAAGCCGTTCAAAAGTGGCGCGTACGAAGCCGGCCCGGTCGAACAAGCCGCATCCGGCCCTGGTAGGCGCCCAATAGCTGCATGCATTGACAAACCGTCCGGCGCCTAACCCAGGCGCCGGACGATACGAACTTCTACGTTATAGCGACGACCTGGAGTTCGGTGATTCAACAAAACAAAG
Source organism: Burkholderia lata (assembly GCF_902499335.1). Taxonomy (GTDB): domain Bacteria; phylum Pseudomonadota; class Gammaproteobacteria; order Burkholderiales; family Burkholderiaceae; genus Burkholderia; species Burkholderia lata_B. Next base: position 25,928 of record NZ_CABVQK010000016.1, read on the forward strand.
TACAAGCACACCCCAATTCATTTCGCATAGCTAACAAACGGACAGGACTATCGGTACCTTCATCCGTATTCACCTATGCACAACCCTTTGGCGGGCGCACGTCACCTGGTCAAGGTCAAGGAGATAGCCGTGGTCAAGACTCATGCTTTCAAGAAATCTGCTTCGCTCATCCGATCGGCAGCGAAATTGTCCGTCATCGCTTCCGCAGTCGCGATGTCTTTGACCGGTGCGCTTGCGGAAGGGACGGATGCATCTCATACACCGTCGGGTGCTGAAGTCGCCGGCACCGCGAGCGGCATTCCCGCATGGACGCCCGTAGGCAACGTCGGGGCGGGCTGGAGTTACGGCAAGCGCCGCGCGGATTTCTTCAAATACAAGTCCGACAAGCCCTTGTATACGATCGACGCCGGTAACGTCGACAAGTACGCGGACAAGCTCAACCCGGGCCAGATTGCACTGTTGAAGAACCTGAAGGGCTTCACGATGCCGGTGTACCCGTCGCGGCGCACGTGCGGCGTCCCCGATTTCGTCGCGGAGAATACGAAGAACAACGCGGGCTTCGCCAAGATGTCCGCGGATGGGTCGGAACTCGCCGATGCCCATCTTCCCGGCTACCCGTTCCCTGCGCCCAAGACCGGCGCGGAAGTAATGTGGAACGCGAAGGTGCACTACCGCGGCGCCGGCGTCGAGATGCGCGACATCATCACCGTCGTCTCCCCGCGGAAGGGCGCGTCCGACTGGATCAAGAACGTTTCCGACGCATGGATCTACCAGCCGTGGGGTGACAAGGCCGGCACGACGTTCGCGAAGGTCAATCAGGTCGAAGGAAACGCCTACTACGCGTACAAGTCGCCGGCGGCCATTGCCGGCCAGGCCGCGATCTTTACGACCTACGCCGGCAAGCCGACCGAAGTCTTCTACTACTTCCCGGGGCAGCGCCGAACCCGTCGCATGCCGTCGTATGCGTACGATGCGCCTCAGATCGGCTTCGACAACCAGTACAACATGGATGAAGCGCTGGTGTTCTCCGGACAGACGGACCGATTCTCCTGGAAGCTGCTCGGCAAGAAGGAAATGATCGTTACCTATAACGACCTCGGTATGTACGACTTCTCGGACAAATTCGAAGATGCGTACGGCCCTGACTTCGTGAACGCGTCGAAGCGTCGCTACGAACTCCATCGCGTGTGGGTCGTGGAAGCCACCGTCAAGCAGGGTATGCGCCATACCGCGCCCAAGCGCCTCTTCTACGTCGACGAAGACAGCTGGAGCTACCTCGGCGCGGTGGACTACGATGCCCAGGGGAACATCTCGAAGGTTCGCGAGGGTTACATCATTCCGGTGTATGAGACGGGGAGCTGCGACACGCTCGCATTCGCTCAATACAACCTCGTCGATGGCCGGTACCTCGTGGACGGTTCGATGCTCGCAGCCGGACGGGACGCGAAGTGGTCGGTCGACTCGTCGGCGGACCAACACTACAAGCCGAGCTTCTACAACGCCGATAATCTCCGCGCGTTGAGCGAGCGTTGACAGGAGCCGAAACAAAATGGCTACCCCCTCCTCATTACAGCCCCGATCCAGCGTGGCTTTCGTGCACGCGGCGATCGCGGCGCTTGTCGCCGTCGGGTGCGGCAGCGCGCACGCCTTCACGTTCACGATCGGGAACGTTGAAGGCAGTTTCGATTCGACGGTATCGGCAGGCGTCGGCATTCGCACTGCCTCGCCAAGTTCCAATCTCGTATCGCCGACCTACAACCAGGCCACCGGTGCGCAGACCGGTGGCGGTCGACTCGGTCAATTGAGCGGCCTCTCCGATCAGGGCGACATCAACTACGGCAAGGGCGATCCGTTCACGAGCTATCTCAAGGGCAGCCACGAGTTGCTCCTGAAGATGCCGTCGCAGGGGCTCACGTTCATGGCACGTGGCACCTGGCAATACGACTACTCCGGCACCCACACGACAGGTGCCACCAGCGGGCAGAACCTTTTCTATAACCCGCCACCCAGCCTGAACGGCGGGCTCTCGTCCGACGCCGAGAAGAACATCCGCTTCAAGCCGCGCTTGCTCGACCTGTGGGTCAGCAAGCAGTTCAACGTCGGCGACCAGATTGCGCGCATCCGCGTGGGTAACCAGGTCGTCAGCTGGGGCGAAAGCATCTGGGAAGTCGGCGGGGTCAATGCGACGAATGCGATCGACGTGAATCGCGCGTCCCAACCCGGCGCGCAGGTCAAGGAATTCATCCTGCCTGCACCGATACTGAGTGTCGCGTCCGGCGTGGGTCACGGCGTGAACGTCGAAGGGTACATCCAGAGCAACTGGAACCAGAATTACCTTCCCCCGGTTGGCAGCTATTGGTCGAATCAGATCGTCGGGCCCGGCAACAACGCATATGGCGTCTCGACCGTCCATCCGAAGAACGGCGGGCAGTATGGTTTCTCCATTCGCTACCAGCCCGCGGGAACGGACCTGAATCTCGGTTTCTACACGATCGCGTACCACGACAAGTTCCCGCAAGTCTCACTGAGTTCGACGGGCGGGACGGTCTTCCGGTTTCCGGAAGACCGTCACATGATCGGTGTCAGCGCCAACTTCCCCGTTGGCGACTGGGCAATCGGTACCGAGCTCTCGTACCGCCCGCGCGATGCCGTTCCGCTGAATCCGGCCAGTGGATGCGTCGCGCAAGGCGGGAACTGCTGGGTCGACGAGAAGCGATTCCAGTGGCACCTGACGACCCTCTACTCGCTCCAGCCGGGCAATTCCGGCGCATTCCTCAAGCTGCTCGGCGCCCAGACCGCCACGCTGACGACCGAGACGGTGATCATTGCGTATCCCGGGCTTCACAAGAGCTACGGCGGGTCGCCGATTTCTCCGGGTGCGCTTCTGTGGGGGAATGAATTCAACGATCTGTTCGCGACCGGCGCACTCAACTCGCCGGGTAGTGCACAGGGCACGAAATACTCGGGCGGGATCGACGTCGATTTCAACTGGGTTTACGACGGCACGGTCATTCCCGGGTGGCAGGTCAATCCGGGGATCTACCTTCGGTACGGCCTCTTCGGCAATACGCCGAACGTGAACGCCCAGTTCATGCGCGGCGTGACGGCCATGAACCTGTATGTGAACTTCATACAGAACCCGGCGAACTGGCAGGTCGGCTTGAATTACACCCGTTTCATGGGCCCGACCAACCCGCTGGCCAACCCGCTACGTGACAGGGACTTCGTGGCAATCGTCGCATCTCGAAATTTCTGAGGTCAATATGAATCAAACGCCTGTTTCCGACGCAGCCCGACCCAGCAAGCTGCTAAGAACTCTTCATTCGCTGGAAAATACGCTGTTCGGTCACAGGCGTCTCGTTCTGGGGCTTCTGGTTCTCTTCACGGTCGTCATGGCCTGCTTCGCCGTCAAGCTTCGCATGGATGCCGGGTTCGAGAAGCAGCTTCCGCTTGGCCACGAATACACTCAGACGTTCAACGAGTATCGCGGTGACCTGCTCGGCGCCAACCGTTTGATCGTCGTCGTCAAGGCCCGCAAGGGCAGCATCTGGACGCCGGCCGCGTTGAAGCGCCTGTATGAAGTCACCCAGGCAGTTACGTTTCTGCCGAACGTGTCTCGAAGCAGCGTTCAATCGCTCTGGACTCCGAATTCATTCGTCAACGAGATCACCGAAGACGGATTCCGGGCCGACCCGCTCATTCCCGGCACCGTGACGCCCGATCAGCTCGACAGCAACACGGTCGGTGCCATTTCGCGCTCGACCGCCCAGGGCGGTTTCGTCGGCAGCCTCGTGTCGCGCGATCAAAGCAGTGCAATGATCACCGCAGACCTCAACGAGCTGGATGCCAAAGGTGAACGGGTCGACTATGTGGCATTCGATCAGGCGCTCGAATCGCAACTGCGATCGAAGTTCGAGGATTCGAACTATGAAATCCAGATTATCGGCTTCGCGAAACAGATCGGTGATATTGCAAACGGCGCATCGTCCGTCCTGAAGTTCTGCGCGATCGCCCTGCTCCTGACCGCGTTGGCCGTCTACTGGTACTGCCGCTCCGTTCGCCTGACGATCCTGCCCCTGACATGCTCGCTCGTCTCGCTCGTCTGGCAGTTCGGCACGCTGCATCTCCTCGGCTACGGGCTCGACCCGTTGGGCGTGCTGGTTCCGTTCCTGGTGTTCGCGATCGGCGTTTCACACGGCGTCCAGCAGATCAATTTCATCGTTCGCGAGATCTCGCACGGGAAGTCGGTGGAGCAAGCCGCTCGGTCCAGCTTCAGCGGGCTGCTGATTCCCGGCACGCTCGCCCTCGTGACGGCTTTCGTTTCCTTCGTCACGCTGATCCTGATTCCGATCCCGATGGTCCGCGAGCTCGCGATCACCGCTTCGCTCGGTGTGGCGTACAAGATCGTCACGAATCTGGTGATGCTCCCGCTGGCAGCGTCGATGCTCAAGGTCGACGGCAATTATGCAAAGAATGCGGAGCTGCATGCCGCTCGTCGTGGCCGCGTGCTGCGGGTTCTCGCAAAAGTCGCCATTCCGCGCAATGCAGCGATCATCCTGCTGGCTGCCGTCGTCGTGTTCTGCGTGGCGGCGTGGGAAAGTCGCGATCGCGTAGTCGGCACCCTGCAGGCAGGCGCGCCCGAGCTTCGTGCCGACGCCCGCTTCAACAAGGATTCGGTTTCGATTGCGTCGAGCTACGACGTCGGCCTCGACTGGATTTCCATCGTCTTCGAAGCGCCTCCCCAGTCTTGTAACAACGTGGAAGTCGGCGCCTACCAGGATCGCTTCGTCTGGTCGATGCGTGCCGTCCCCGGCGTATTGTCGGTCGTTTCGTTCTCGTCGTTGCTGCGGCAATACAACGAGGGGTACAACGAAGGCAATCCGAAGATGTCCGCGATCCCCATCGATCCCGACAACTATTCGTCGCTGGCCGGCGAGGTGGCTCGCACGCCCGGCGTCATGCGCAAGGACTGCAGCATGACCGCGGTGAACATCTATCTGGCGGACCACAAGGCGACCACGATCACCCAGGTGATCAACGCCGCGAAGCATTTTCGCGATACCAACAAGCTGCCGGGCGTGAAGATCCGGCTCGCCTCCGGAAACGCCGGCGTGCTGGCCGCGGTCAACGACGAAATCGAGCGCAGCGAATTGCCGATGATGCTTTACGTCTATACGACCATCGTCCTGCTCGTCCTCGTCACGTACCGTGACCTGCGTGCCGTCCTCGCATGCTGCCTGCCGCTGACAATCGGCACCTTCATCGGGTATTGGTTCATGAAGGAGCTGCAGATCGGCCTGACCGTCGCCACGCTACCCGTGATGGTGCTGGCGGTGGGCATCGGCGTCGACTACGCGTTCTACATCTACAACCGGCTGCAGCTGCATCTCGCCAACGGTGTCGGCATCGTCAAGGCGCTCGAGCAATCGATCCTCGAGATCGGGACGGCAACCATCTTCACGGCGATCACGCTCGCGATCGGCGTCGCCACCTGGTCGTTCTCCGAGCTCAAGTTCCAGGCGGATATGGGCAAGCTCCTGGCATTCATGTTCATCGTCAACATGGTCATGGCCATGACGGTTCTGCCCGCCTTCGCCGTCTGGCTCGAGCGCATCTTCCCGCGGCGCCGGCCCGCCCGCGCACCCGGCCTGCTCGCCCATTGAAGAAGAAGAGGATTCCATGACCATGAATCGTAAGGTTCTCTCGATGTCGGCGGGTATCGTCGTCTTCGGAACGCTGCTGTGCAGCATGCAAAGCGCGGTATCCGCCCCGGAACTCAAGCCCGTTCCGGCCGTCCAGTCCAGCATCGCGACGCAGTCGGCCGTGCTGGATGCAGCGTGGGCAGGCCAGCGAGTGGTGAGTGTCGGTGCGAACGGCATCATCCTGCTGTCCGACAACCGCGGCGCGACGTACCGCCAGGCCAAGGCCGTCCCTGTGAGCTCGACGCTGACGTCCGTCAGTTTCATCGACGCCAGGACGGGGTGGGCGGTCGGCCACTGGGGCGCGATCCTGAAGACGACCGACGGCGGCGAGACGTGGGAGATTCAACGGCTCGCGACGACCGAGGATCGTCCGCTGTTCGGCGTGCACTTCATCGACGCCAACCACGGCGTGGCCGTTGGACTCTGGTCGCTGATCCTCGTCACCGACGACGGCGGCAAGACCTGGACAAAAAAGGAAGCCGTTCTCCCGAACGGCAAGAAGTCGGACCTGAATCTGTTTGGTCTTTTTTCGAACAGCAATGGCGAGATCTTTGCGACGGCCGAGAAGGGGCAACTCCTTATCTCCAGGGACAAGGGCAACACGTGGGAAAGCGTGGAGACCGGCTACAAAGGATCGTTCTGGTGCGGCGTGGCACTTCCCAACGGTGTGCTGCTGGTTGGCGGGCTTCGCGGCACGTTGATGCGAAGCGAGGACAACGGCCATACGTGGTCACGCGCGACGCTCGACACCAAGAATTCCATTACCGCGCTTGCGTCCCGAGGCTCCACGGTATTGGCGGTAGGGGTCGACGGGTTGCAGGCCCAAAGCGCCGATGACGGAAAGACGTTCCAGCGCCTGCACACCCAGACCGGGACGACGTACACCGCCGCACTCCCCTCGCCTGGCGACAAGTGGCTGATTTTTTCTCGCGACGGGGTCGTCGCACAGTAACTGTCGGATGCCTGATCGGCGCAGCGGGCCGTGTTCGCGAAACGCGGCCCGCTGCTTCGAATCCTTTCTGACCTGCACGGATTCAGACCACGAGCGACGCCCTCCCCGTCACCCGGGTTTTCGAAGACGATAGCCGACGCCGTGCACGCTTTCCAAAATGCCCGACGCTCCCGAGACCATCAGCTTTTTCCGTAGCCGGGTCATGTGGCTGTCGACGGTGCGTGTGGATGCGCTTACGTCTGTCATGCACGCATTGAGCAATTCGATGCGGGTAAATGCACGATCCGGCAGCCTGGCCATGTGAGCCAGCAAGCGGAATTCGACGAGCGTCACGGAAACAGGCACTTCGCCGGAGGGCGTTCGCACGCACGCCATATAGCTTTCCGTATCGATCTCGAGCGTTCCAACCCTGAGACGGCGCTCGGGCGCGAGCGTACCGGAGCGGCGAAGCATCGTGAGCAATCGCGCGACAACCACATCCGGGTTGAACGGCCTGACGATGTAGTCGTCGGCGCCGGCGTGCAGTGCGCGCAACCGCTCCCTGTCCAGATCACACTCCGAAATGACGACGATGGGGATATCGCTTTGTCGTCGAAGCCTGGCCAGCGTTTCCAGGGTATCCGCACGCAGTTCACGGACGTCGAGAATGACCAGATCAGGCTTCAGGTTCAGGTGCGTGGCAAGCACGGCCTGGGAGGTGTTGGTCTGAAAGGTACGAAACCCGTTGCGAGTCAGGCAGGTATCGAGCGTTGACGACATTTCCGGCGCGTCGTCCGCGATGAGTATGAGCGAGTGCATGTTTGAATTTCCGAGTCGCCGCCTTTCGTGCGCGTGAACACCTTCCGGACAGCGTTCGACGCCGGATGGGGTCCAGGTTCACTGGCACGACTCGACGAGTTGAAAGCAGCGTTCGGCACGATGCACGCCGAAGCCATTGAGATAGAGGCTGGAGAGGAATATTTCCTGCACCCGGACAAGGCCGGACGCCGAGCAAGGTCGATCGGCTGATTGGTTCGCTTGTTGCTGCGGTTCATCGCGGCAAGGCACGCACCGGTCTTCGTCCGGTTGTTGGCGCATACAGGTCGCCACCCGGCAGCCTGGCCGCCGGTGACGACCTCTCTTGCCTCCTGCTTGCCCTGCGCGCCAAAGAGGAAAGGTGCGTTCATGATCAGCGGCTGGCTGCATCACCCGACCTCACCGCTCAAGCGCTCGACGCCAGCAAGCTCGCGATGCCCGGGGAGCGTCCGGCTTTGCCTCAACCGGCCGGCTCGCCCCAGGCTCCCGGCAGCGGGCGTCGCTGCGCACACCGTGCTCGCAACGTCCGTGTACGGTTGAGGCCCCGGTGCTGACGCATGCCAGCACGTGAAGGGGCCCGTTAAACCACCATTCCGATTTTCACGCCGACATCGCAGACGGGAATCGCGAGATCCTCCGAATCAGATCCGAGGCTTTCTCCCCGATCATGATCGTCGGCGCGTTCGTGTTTGCCCCCACCAGCGTCGGCATGATGGAGGCATCAACCACACGCAAGCCTTCCGTTCCCCGTACGCGCAACTGAGCGTCGACGACGGCGAGCGCGTCGTTCCCCATGCGACACGTTCCGACCGGGTGGTACACGGTGTCGGTCCGCTCGCGCAGCAACGCACGAATGTCGTCGTCCGATCGCGACCGGGACGCGAACAGGTCCTCCGTCACTAACTCGGACATCGCCGGCGCCGCCATCAACCGCCGGGTCAGCTTGTATCCGTCGACCAGGACTTCGAGATCATCCTCGTGATCGAGGAATGCCGGGTCGATCAACGGCGCGTCCAGCGGATCGGCGCTTCGCAACTTGACCGATCCACGGCTTTTCGGCCTCAGCAGGCACACGTGACAGGAAATGCCATGTCCGAGCTGCACCTTCCTTCCGTGATCGTTGACGGGCCCGACGACAAAGTGCATCTGCACATCCGGTCGGTCCAGATCGGGACGCGTCTTCAGGAACGCGCCGCCCTCGGCAAAGTTGGTGGTCAGGGTACCGGTCCGCGAGTTCCGGTATTGCCGGATGTCGCCCAGCGTCTTGATCCCGCCGCGTACCGACACGCCGAGCGCATCCAGGCTGTTCGTCTTGTAGCTGACAACGAAGTCCGGGTGATCCTGCAGGTTTTCTCCAACGCCCGGGAGATCGGCTACGACCTTGATCCCGTGACGCTCGAGTTCGTCCTTCGGCCCGACGCCGGACAACATCAGCAGCTGAGGCGATTGGAACGCGCCCGCAGAAAGGATCACCTCTTTCTTCGCCCAGATCGTCTCGACATTCCCCCCACGCGTGACCTCGACACCAACGGCCCTTTTACCGTCGAACACGATGCGCCTGACCTGCGCGCCGGTCTCCACCGTCAGATTGCCGCGCGCTTTCATGTGCGGAAAAAGATAGGCACGTGCGGCACTCCAGCGCTCGCCATTCTTCTGGGTCACCTGGTAAATGCCGACACCTTCCTGCTCCGCACCGTTGAAATCGTCCGTGACGGGCAGGCCGCACTCGCGTGCGGCGTCCAGCCAGCGCGCCTGGAATGGATTGTCCGTCCTCAGGTCGCCGACCCACAGCGGGCCGCCGCGCCCGTGCCATTCATTGCCAAGCCGCTCGTTGTGCTCGCTTCGCTTGAAATACGGGAAGACGTCGTTCCAGCCCCAGCCTTCGTTGCCGAGTTCAGCCCAGTCGTCGTAGTCGGCATGATGGCCGCGCGTATACACCATCGCATTGATCGCGGACGATCCGCCCAACGCCTTGCCACGCGGCTGGTAGCCGCGCCGCCCCAGCAGCCCCTTCTGGGGCACCGTCTCGAACGCCCAGTTGTTCAATCGAGACGGGATCATCAGCACCAGGGCGGCCGGCACGTTGATGGGCCATCCATCGCCCTTGCCACCGGCTTCGAAGAGGCACAGCGTCACATCGGGGTCTTCGGTCAAACGCGAAGCCAGCACACTGCCTGCCGAGCCGCCGCCTACAACAAGATAATCGAATGAGTTCTTCACGGGTCCGTGTCCTCGATAGATGCTTGAGCGCTTCACAAGCAACTACCTGATGCATCGATTGCGCCAATCACGTCGCGGCTTCACCGAGCCGTTGCGCAATCGGCTTCATTCCGTCATGCATCAGAACTGCGTGGCCGCACCGGCAGCGTTGGAGGTCATCCATCGAACCGCGTGCGGCCACGAAATGGCGAAAAGCGAAATCAAGTCGCTAACGCCAACGTATCAATGGTGCCGCGCGCCGCCGAGTACCTTTCGAAAACTCGCGATGCCCTTCTCGATCCACGCCTGCGCGCCCGGGGAGATCGCCCCCATGTCGAAGAACCCGTGAATCATGCCGTCGCACCGGATCGTGTCGACCTTGACGCCGCTTGCGTGGAGCAAGCGACCGTAGGCTTCGCCCTCGTCGCGCAGCGGATCGAATTCGGCGGTCAGGATGACCGCGGGCGGCAGCCCGGCAAGGTCCTTCGCACGGATCGGCGCCAGTCGCGCATCCTCCCGGTTGGTACCGTCGAGCACGTAATGCCGGTCAAACCAGGCGATCGTCTCGAGATCGAGCAGGTAGCCTTCGCCGTTTTCCTTGAAGGAAGGAAAATCGGAGCGGTCCTGTGCTACCGCGGGATAGATCAGGAACTGGGCGGACAGCGAAATGCCGTCGGCGTGCAGTTGCTGGGTCACGACAGCCGCAAGATTGCCGCCAGCGCTATCTCCGGCCACCGCCACGACGTCGCTTCCGCCCAGCTCACCCGCGTTCGCGATCACCCATTTGGTCGCGGCAATCGCATCGTCCGCCGGGGCCGGATACGGATGCTCCGGAGCCAGCCGGTAATCCACCGAGACGACGACCGCGTTCGCGCCACGAGCCAGCTCTCGACAAATGTTGTCGTGGGTGTCCAGATCGCCAATGACAAACCCGCCGCCATGGAGATAGACGACCGTCGGCAGATGACGCTCCTGGGTCGGACGATAGAGCCGCGCCCGCAGCGGTCCGGCCGCGCCGGGAACGGTCATGTCTTCCACGCCGTGAATGTCGACAACGGACTCTGGCGCGCGAACGGCGCGTGCCAGGTGCTGCATCAATCCGCGCGCCTCTTCCGGGGTCGACTGCGGCAGCGGTTTCGCGCCGGACCCGGCAAAGGATTCGAGAAAGCCAGCGAGGTGCAAATCGAGTGCCATAACATCACCTTTTAATCGAACGTTGCTCGGAGATCAGCGATACACGAGGACTTCGGAATCCGGGTTCAATTCCGGAATGGTCTGGCGCTCCTCCTCGTACTCGAAGTGGTGCTGCCACGGCATGCGATCGCCACGCGAGTGCATCTGGTGTTGCGACCGCATCACGTACCCGGCGTTGAAGTTGTTCGGGTCCGTCCACGGCAGACGCTGCATGTCGGCGTCTTCGGCGCGCAGGCACGGTTCCACCGTCTTCGCACCCACCTTGTCCATGTGCGCAAGGACGCGGCAGGTGAATTCGCAGACGAGGTCGGCGCGCAGCGTCCAGCTCGACCGGTAGTAGCCGTAGATGAACGCCATGTTCGGGATACCTTCGATCATCATTCCCCGATACGAAACCCGCTTGGTCATGTCGACCGGATCTCCGTCGACGTGGAAGGCAATCTGGCCGAATGCACTCATGTCGAAGCCGGTCGCCGTCACGACGATGTCCGCCTGCAGGTGCTCCCCCGACGCCAACGTGATGCCGCTTTCGTCGAACGCTTCGATGGTGTCCGTCACGACGGATGCCTTCCCGTCCCGGATGGCCGTGAAGAGGTCGCCCTCGGGCACCGCCGCCACGCGCTGCTGCCACGGGCGATAGCTGGGATTGAAGTGCTTGTCGACGTCAAAGCCTTCCGGCAGCTGTTGCCTAGTCTCGTTGATCAGCCAGTCGCGAACGGCGTCCGGGTTCGCTGAGGACAGGTTGATCAGGTCGAACGTCTGCTTCAGGTGCGCGCGCCGCAGAATCTCCGACCGCCATTCCTCGGGAAGGCTCAGTTCGCGAAGCGTCGCGTCGAGCTGGTGGGTCCACGGAACCGCCGTGAAGAACGTCGGCGACCGTTGCAGCATCGTCACATGCGCGGCGATGCCGGCCATCGCCGGAATCAGCGTCGCGGCGGTCGCGCCCGAGCCGATCACGACCACGCGCTTCCCGGCATAGTCGAGGTCTTCCGGCCAGTGCTGCGGATGAACGACCGTTCCCTTGTAGCGATCGAAGCCGTTCCACTTCGGCGTAAAGCCCTGGCGATGATCGTAGTACCCCGCCCCCAGCCACAGGAAGTCGGTGGTGAGCGAGAAGTGTTCGCCCGTATCGTTGCGCGATACCTCGACCGTCCAGCGCTTCTGTTCGCTCGACCAGCTCACCGTTTGAACACGATGCCCGTAGCGGATCTTCGAACCGAGGTCATATTCCTTGATGACCTCTCCCAGATAGCCGTGGATCTCGTCCGCCGTGGCGATCGAGCGACCCTGCCACGGGCGGAAGCCGAACGCATACGTGTACAGGTCGCTGTCGGAGCGCGCGCCGGGGTAGCGATGGGTCCACCACGTACCGCCGAATCCGTCCATGGCTTCCAGGATGGCGAACGAGCGGCCCGGCAGGTTCATGCGGAGATGACAGGCGGCATCGATCCCCGAGATCCCCGCCCCGATGATTAGTACATCTACGTGCTCAGGCGAACACGAATCTGCTTGATTCTTAGTCATGAGATCCCTCCGATGACCAGTTATTGAAAATATCCGTAACGCCGCACGACTAGATCATTAGACTTGGTCATGCGACTACGCAGGAAAGAGACGCCCACACGTGTATGCCAGCGACAACGCTTCAAACCAGCACGAGACAACCATCCATGCGCCCGACCGGACATGCACGCCGGTCACTGATGTGCGCATCCCGGTTTGACCGGCCACCCCGAACATGATCAATTGACCAAGTTCCACGGTTCCCAGTCTATGCAGTCGGGGGGCAATTTGAATCAGGAGTTTCCATTACACGATCGGTCGCGAAGGTTGCATGCGCCGGCCCGCGCGACGACCAAAGCGTCAAACATCGAAACCGTCTTTTTCGGCAAGCCGCCAGACAAAGGAAACGGCGCGATCCAGCAGGTATCTCGCTGCCGGGATAGTGCGGGCGGCGGTGATGATGCCGTGATGATGCCCGGGCAGATGGTGATGCTCGACCTTGCTCCCGGCGCGGGCCGCGCATGACGCGTACGCAATGCCTTCGTCACATAGCGGGTCCAGCCCCACCGTGGCAACGAACATCGGCGGCTGCCGCCGGCCATCCGCATGCAGCAGCGGGGACAGGCGCGGCAGATCAAACGGTGTGCCAACCGGCACGTAGTGTTCCCGGAACCAGAGCATCGACTCGGCGACGAGCGGAAATCCGCCTTGAATGCGCTGATATGACGGGCGCGACGCCGTCAGGTCCGTCACGGGATAAAACAGGATCTGCCCGACGATCGAGGGCCCCGCCGGCGATGCAGCATTGGCGATGATGGTCGCCATGTTGCCACCGGCGCTGTCGCCCGCCAGGATCACCCGAGACGCGTTGATGGAGAGCACAGACGCGTTGGCGATCAGGTAGTCCAGCGCCCGCTCGCAGTCTTCGAGCGGGCCCGGCCAACGGTGCTCCGGCGATAGCCGGTACTCCACCGATGCGACAGCACACCCGCCATGCCGTGCGAGATGACGGCAGATGCCGTCATGCGTGTCCACGCTGCCGATCACCCACCCGCCGCCGTGAATGAAGACGACAAGCGGGTTGTCCTCGGCACCCACCCCGGCGGGCGGACGATAGAGCCGTACGCGAATGCTGCCGTCCGCGACGGGAACACCGATATCGTCATGGACGACAGCCTCGTCACCCGTGAGGCCGTTCAATTCGCAGGCACGCACGAAGTTCACGCGCGACTGGTCGACGGAAAAGCTGCCGTAATGCCGTCCGCCCAGTTCGCGGAACGCCCTAACGGCGTCCCGAGCATCGTCAGCCACCTCGGTCAGCGGCAACCAGTGCACCGATGTCATGTGCATCCCCGCTCAGATCGCAGCGAACACGCTTTGATCCCATTGCGTCGCGGCGCGGTACTCGTCCACCGTGCCCGGCCAGTTGTTGATCACCTTGCCTTGCGCGTTCTTGTACCAGCTCGAGCAGCCCGCCGAAAACGCCGAACCGATCATCGCCGATTGCAGTTTGCCGTTGTATTCGTCGAACACGGCCCTGTCGACGTCGACTGCCTTCACGCCGGCCGAAGCCATGCCGCCGATCGCGTCGATGATGTAGTTCTGCTGGATCTCGAGCATCGACACGATGGAGTTGTGGTTCAGGTTCGTGTTCGGACCGTACAGCATGAACATGTTCGGAAAGCCCGGCACGGTCATGCCCAGATAGGCTTCCGGGCCGTCTTCCCACGCCTGGGCCAACGTGCGGTCCGTTCCGCGAACCTGCAGGCTGCCCTGGAAAGCCTGGCTCTCGAATCCGGTTCCGAACACGACCACGTCGAACGGGAGCAGACGGCCGTCCCGGGTCACGATGCCCTCGTCGACGAACGATTCCACCCCCGCCGTCTCCAGCGCGACGTTGTCGCGCATGAGCGCCGGATAGTAGTCGTCCGATCGCAGAATCCGTTTGCACGCGTATTCATAATCCGGCGTCAGCTGCTCGCGCAGTACCGGGTCGGGCACCTGGCGATGAAGGTGTGCCAACGCGAGACTCTTGCCTTCCACCTGTGCGTTGGAACCCATCCGTGTACGCTCGAACCCGGACTCGCGGAATGCGTGCAGCGATTTCCTGCTTTCTTCGAAGAGATGGGGCTCGCGCTCGTAGGTATCGAGTTGCTCCGTCGAGAAGACGATCTGGTTGCGCGGCATGATCCAGTTCGCGCTTCGCTGGAATACCGTCAGGTGATCGACCTTCGGCGCGATGAGCGGCACATACTGCACGGCGCTGGCGGCGTTTCCGATGCTTGCCACACGCTTGCCGCTCAAGTCCACGTCGTGCCGCCACTCGGCGGAGTGGAAATAGTCTCCGTTGAACTCCGCCAGGCCGCGCACCGACGGAATCATCGGACGGTTCAGTTGCCCCCACGCCGGCACAAAGAAGCGAGCGGTCATCCGGGAACCGTCGTTCAGCTCGAACCGCCAGAGGCTTGCGCCTGCATCCCATTCTGCACTGCGAATCTCGCTGTTGAAACGCAGGTGTTCCGTCAGGTCGAACCGCGTGGCAAGCGATTTCAAATAATGCAGCAGCTCGTTCCGGCCGGCATACATGGCGCTCACGCGCAAATGCGGATGGAAGCTGTAGCAGTACAGGTGCGATTCGGTATCGCATGCCGCGCCGGGATACGAATTGTCCAGCCAGACGCCACCGAGATCGGGACGCTTCTCCAGCACGACAAAGTCGTCGATGCCCGCGATTTTCATGCGGGCGGCCATGCCGAGGCCTCCGAAGCCTGCACCCAAGATAACGACCTCGTGGTGCTCAATCCTTTCTACATTGTTCACGGTGCACTCTCTATATCAACGTTACGGCGACTACGGATTTTCCGGCGTCGGTTCAATAGGCCTGTTCATACAAACGCAATGCGTCCGACTCCGTGACAACGACCGGATTGTTCAACAGCAAGCGCTGCTGCTTCATCGCATCTGCCGCCAGGGTTGGCAGGCTCGAATGCGTGACTCCCACGTCGCGGAGACGACGCGGCGCGCCGGATCGGTCCATCAGGTCTTCCATGAATCCGATGAACGCCGCCGTGCGCTCCGTGGCGTCGCCTTTTCCACCCGCGCCTACGACGTCTGCCAGCTCTGAATATTGCGAAGCGGCCGCTGCGGCGTTGAAACGCAGCACGGGTGCGAGCATCAATGCGTTGGACAAGCCATGCGGGATATGGAAATGGCCACCCAACGGATACGCCAGCGCATGGACCGCGGCCACCGGGGCATTGGCGAAGGCCTGCCCGGCCAGCGTGGCGCCCAGCAGCATTGCTTCACGTGCGCGCCGGTCTTCCCCGTTTTCGCAAGCCGGGATCAGGTTGCTCACCAGCAATCGCAATGCCTCACGCGCGAGAGCGTCGGAGATGGCATTCTTCTTGTGCTTGCTGGTATAGGCCTCGATCGCGTGAACCATCGCGTCGATGCCCGTTGCAGCGGTATGGCTGCGTGGCAGACCGACCGTCAGCTCGGCGTCCAGGATCACTTTGTCGGCATACAGCTGACGTGCGACGATTCCCATCTTGGTTGTTTCGTTAACCGAAACGATGGAAATGTTGGTGACTTCCGACCCGGTGCCCGCCGTTGTAGGAATTTGCACCAACGGCAGGCGCGCGCCCCGGACGTTGCCGATTCCGTACATTTCCGCGAGCGACTGCTGCGAGACAGTGAGAACGGCGGCCAGTTTGGCGATGTCCATCGACGAGCCGCCGCCCAGGCCAATGACGATGTCCGCCTCTGCACTGCGCGCGAACTCGACGCAACGCGAGACCACGATCTCCGGCGGGTCGGCCACGACCTCGTCGAAAACCGCCACACGGAATCCCTCAGCCACCAACGACGCTTTCGCCGGCTCCAGCACGCCGGCCTTGTGCAGTCCGGCGTCGGTAACGATCAGGACTTGACGGCGCTCCGTCCATGCCGCCATCACCTGACCCAAGCGGCGCGCACAACCCCATTCCTGGAGAATGGACGGAACAGTTTCGAAGAGCATCGACTGCGGGGAGATTTCCATTGACGTTTCCTTGATGCAGACGTTGGCAGTTAGACCTGGCTGCACATGTACTTGATTTCCAGGTATTCCTCGATGCCATAACGGGAACCCTCCCGGCCAAGGCCCGATTGCTTGACTCCGCCGAACGGCGCGACCTCGTTGGAAATCACGCCGGTATTCAGGCCGACCATGCCATACTCGAGTGCCTCACCCACACGCCAGATGCGGCCGTGGTCGCGTGTATAGAGATAGGCTGCGAGCCCGTACTCGGTGTCGTTGGCCATCGCGATGGCTTCTGCTTCATCCTCGAAGCGGAACACCGGGCCGACGGGCCCGAAGAGTTCCTCGCGTGCGAGACGCATGGCCGGCGTCGCATCGGCAATGACGGTCGGCTCGAAGAACGTGCCCCCAAGCTGATGGCCTTTCCCGCCCGTGACGATTCGTGCGCCCTTGCTTACGGCATCGTCGATCAGCTGATTCAGGTGGTCACAGGCGGACTTCTGGATCAGCGGCCCCTGCTGCACCCCCGGTTCGATGCCGTTTCCTACCTTGAGTGCCTCGACTCGCCGGGCGAGCGCGTCGACGAAGCGGTCGTGAATGCCTGCCTGGACGAGAAAGCGATTGGCGCACACACAGGTCTGGCCGCTATTCCGGTACTTCGACGCCATCGCACCTTCGATCACCGCGTCGAGGTCCGCATCGTCGAACACGATGAAAGGTGCGTTGCCGCCGAGTTCGAGAGAGAGTCGCTTGATCGTCCCGGACGATTGACTCATGAGCACACGGCCGACTTCGGTCGAACCGGTAAACGAAAGCTTGCGCACGATCGGGCTGGCCGTGAGCACCGCGCCGATCTCGCGCGACGGGCCGCACACCACTTGAAGGACACCCGCCGGAATGCCCGCTCGCTCGGCCAGGACGGCAAGCGCAAGCGCCGTCAGCGGCGTCAGGTCCGCCGGGCGCACGATGATGGAGCAACCCGCAGCCAGTGCCGGTGCAACCTTGCGCGTGATCATCGCGGCAGGAAAATTCCACGGCGTGATCGCGGCACACACACCGATCGGCTGACGAATGACGACGATGCGCTTGTCACCTTGCGGGTGAGGAATGACGTCGCCGTATACGCGCTTCGCTTCTTCGGCGAACCACTCCACGAAAGAAGCGGCATACATGATTTCGCCGCGGGCCTCCGCCAGCGGCTTGCCCTGCTCCGACGTCATGATCAATGCGAGGTCGTCGGCATTCGCCACGATCAAGTCGTACCAGGCGCGCAGTATCTTCGCGCGCTCGTGGCTGGTCCGCTTCTGCCAGCCTTGTTGTGCGAGCGACGACGATGCAATGGCTTGCTCCACCGCTGCGGCGCCGAGGCTGGCCACGCGGGCCAGGATGTCACCCGTGGCCGGATTCGTGACGGGAAACGAGCGGCCATCCGTACCCTCCTCCCATCCCGACGCAAGCCACGCACGCGTCTCCAGCAAGGAGCCGTCTCGCAGTTGGGCGCGCAGCGCCGAGGGGTCAATCGCTTGATTCTTCCTGCTGTGCATCTCATCCACGAGCACCGTCTCCAGAAATTCTTGTTTTTTCAACCCAGGCGCTTTAAGCCGACAGGCAAAAACCGCTCGGGCGTCGATACGCAGACGCCTGCTCCATCGCCCAGGATTTCGCCTGACTTCAGGTAGTCGGTGCGGGCCAATGGCTCCGCCACGCGGAAGTCTTCGCAAAACGTTGCCCACCCTGGGAAAGTCCGCGCCTGAGCAGTGACTTCCATTTGGGGATGAAACAGACATGTAGATCACTTGACATGGTCATTTGACCATAAACCATTTTCCGCGGCAACTCAGTAGTTGCACGGGCTGTCGGCGGCTCGTTGGGAGATGGCCACGCAAGGTTGTGACAGTCAGACGAGTGGAACGCTCCGGAGTCCGCACCGGCAAGGAGCGCCCAACGGACGGTGTCGGCGGCGTACTGAGCGAAGGCGACGCTGCCTGCTTTGAGAGGTGGGCGGACATTTGCACGGCGAGTGCGGCGGTTCGATGTCCAGGTGGATCAGATCGCGGGATGGAAGCTGCAGTTGCCGTGCGCGTGCCGAAACGACCGCTCGAGAGATGGCAGCGTATGGCATGACGTCCGCCGCAATCGGGTACGTGCTGGTGAGCGCTCGTGCGCCGCGATCGCATCGTCGATCTCGGCGGCAACCGGCACCAGCCCGCTGGGCGGCCTGATGGGTACGCTGGGCGGCCTGGGCGGCCTGGGCCGGCACGCCAGCGCCTACGGCCTTGGTGTGGATGCGGCGGAAGGCGGGTTCGACTACCGCAGCATGGCCTATCTGGGCGCGTACGGCTTCGGCAACGGCCTGCTGTTCGCGATCGGCCTCGTGATTCCGTTCCTGACGTTCGTCAACGGCACGTGCCTCATCTATCTGCAGACGGTCAGCGGCGTCGATTTCTCCGCGACGGAAGAGCAGCTGAGCCAGCACGTCGCGGACGCGAAACGCCATGCCGAACAGGCACGCGAGCGCGCCGCCGATCACCTCGCGAAAGCACGCGACTCGCACGCCGCCAGCGCAGCGGGCACGGCGTCACTGCCGGCGTCGGATACGGCATCACCCGCCGCGGACGATGCCACGGCGTGCGCGCAGTGCCACAAGCCGATGGCCGCCGACGACCTGTTCTGCGGCGAATGCGGCGCGCGCCGTCACGCGTGACGGCCGCATGACCGCGCATCAACGCGCGGCCCGCGGTCGGGTATCGCCACGGGTCGCGGGTTTCGTGCAAACCACAGGCACTTACCGGCGGCCGAAGTAGCCGTTCCCGGCCTCCGCCGCCGGTTCTCGTACGACTTCAGTTGTTCAATGCGATCGTGAAATACGACACACGATCCGCGCGTGCGATCTGCGCCGATGCGCGCACAGATCGCCCCTTCCGCGCTCAGTACAGCCCGGCGACCGTGCGCGCCGGGAGATCGCGATCGTACGACTCGCCATCGAACGTGCCGCCGCTCAGCCGCCGATGCATCGCACCGGCGCTCGGCAGCCTGTCACGTTCGATCCGCGCGTCCGGATCCCAAAGCCGCGAACGCACGATCGCCTTCGAGCAATGGAAGTAAGCCGCATCGATGTGGATCAGCAGCACCGTGCGCGGCGTTTTCCCTTCGACGGCAAAGCGCACGAGCAGGCCGGGCTCGGCGCTGATCGTCGCGCGCCCATTCACGCGCAACATCTCGCCGACGCCGGGAATCAGGAACAGCAACGATACGCGCGGATCGGCCACGATGTTGCGCAGCGTATCGATCCGGTTGTTGCCCGGCCGATCCGGCAGCGCGAGCGTTTTCGGATCGACGATCGACACGAATCCCGCGCGATCGCCGCGTGGTGAAGCATCGGTGCCGTGCGGCCCGACCGACGACAGCGTGACGAATGGCGACGCACGCACGAACGCCTGATAGTCGTCGTTCAGGTGGTCGATTTCCTTCCGCAGCGCACGTTCGTGCGGGGTCCCGTAGATCGCCTCGAGTTGCGCGATGGTCGTGATCTCGTGATTCACATCAGCATCCTTGCGTCGACGTTGCGGCGCGAGGACGAAACGGGGCGCCGTCCCGCCATCGTATACACGTCGTCCGCTCGCCGCTTACCGGTTCATGCCGTCGCGGTCTCGCTGCGCAGGGCCGGCAATTCCAGATTCGCGCGGAAATCGTCGCCGGGATAGTCGGTATCGATCAGGCCGCGCCTGCGCAATTCCGGCAACAGGCCGTTGAGCAGCAAGTCCTCCTGGTCGGGCTGGCCGAGCCCGTGCAGCGACAGCACGTCGACGAGCCCCGCGCGATAACGCGTTTCGATCGCATCGGCGAGCTGTTCGGGCGTGCCGGCGACGAACCAGTGGCCGGTTTCCTGCGCGCGGATGATCAGTTCGCGCAACGTCAGGCGCTGCCGCGCATAGCCGACGAAGATCGCGACGCGGCCGCGCCGGCGATGCACGCTGTCGATTGCCGGCAGCAGCGATCCCGGCAACGGCTGGTCGAGCGGCAGGTCGCGCAGGTCGACGCCGCCGCCGAGCATGTCGGCGAGCTTCAGCCGGCCCTGCTCGTAATCGATGCGTTCGTGCTTGTCGCGCAGCCGCCGCGCGACGTCGGCGTCGGATTCGCCGATCACCGAGTGGAACGAGTTCATCACGAGCGGCAGCCGCCCCGCCCGGCCGAATGCGGCCGCCTGCCGGTGCAGTTCGTCGACGAACGTGCGTGCATCTTCGAGCGTCGGCTGCGACGTGTAGACGACTTCCGCAAACCGCGCGCCGAGCGTCACGCCGCTCGCCGACTGCCCCGCCTGAAACAGCACGGGGCGCCGCTGCGGCGAAGGCGGCACATTCAGCGGCCCCTGCACCTGGAAGTGCGCGCCACGGTAATCGATCGGCCCGAGCTTGCGCGGATCGACCGACACACCGCCGCTCGGCGTGCGTCGCACCGCGTCGGGATCGTTCGCGTCGAACAGCGCGTTGACGACTTCGACGAATTCGGCCGCGCGCGAATAGCGCTGTTCCGGGTCGGGCAACGCGGTGTCGCCGAAATTTTCCTCGCCGACCGACGACGTCACCGCGTTCCACGCGGCGCGGCCGCCGCTCACGTGATCGAGCGTGCCGATCAGCCGCGCGAGGTTGTACGGGTGGTGATACGTGGTCGACACCGTCGCGACGAGCCCGATCGCCGACGTCGCCTGGCTCAGCGCGGCCAGCGCGACGATCGGCTCCTGGCTGCCGGTGCTGCCGGCGAGCCCGGCCGGATCGGCCTGCAACAGGTCGGCCGTGAAGAGGCCGGTGATCTTCTCGGCTTCCGCCTTGCGCGCGAGCGCCGCCGCGCGACGGATGCCTTGCGCGGCGTCCGCGTCGCCCGGCGCAGCCAGCACGCTCGCGGCGCCGACGAGCGTCTTCAGCCGTCTGCGCGTATCGCTCATGATGTGACTCCGGCATGCACCGCATGTCGATTGGCCGACGCGTTTCGCTCGTTCATCCGTGTTCCCCATGTTTCCGGTCGATCGGCGGACCCGCGCCGGCACCGCGCAGCCAGCGGTGTGCGCCGGGTCGCTCGGCAGGGTCCATGCGCACGCCGCAAGGCGCGCAGCCATCGACCATAACGCAGGCCACCCGGTGGGCCGGAACGAATATTTTCGGCTTTCGATATTCTTCTTGATTGTTTGACCGTGCGAACGGCGTCGAAAAATAATCCGGCATGCCTAACCAGTTGATCGTGCCGCTTCGAACCGCGCCGGTCGCATGCTCATGACGTCCGACGCCCTTCATTCCGCCGCAGCGCTGCCCGCCCTTCCGTTTCGCCTGAGCGTGCTCGACAAGAGCCCCGTCGCACCGGGCGAAACCGCCGCGGACGCACTCGCGCGCAGCGTGTCGCTCGCGCGCTTCGCCGACGATGCGGGTTATCACCGCTACTGGCTCGCCGAGCACCACAACACGGCCGCGCTCGCGTGCCCGTCGCCGGAAATCCTGATCGCGCATGTGCTCGCACACACGCGGCGAATCCGCGTCGGATCGGGCGGCGTGATGCTGCAGCACTACAGCCCGTACAAGATCGCCGAGAACTTCAACCTGCTCGCGACGCTCGCGCCCGATCGAGTCGATCTCGGCATCGGCAAGGCGCCGGGCGGGCTGCCGCTGTCGACGCACGCGCTGCAGGCCGGCTACGGCCCGGCGCGACGCGCGTCGTTCGCCGATCTCGCGGCAGAGTTGAAACGCCATCTGCAAGGCGACGGCACTTCACCGGACCACACGGGGCACGAAGCCGCCACGCTGCACGCGACACCGCTTCCGCCCGCCGCCGCACAGCCGTTCCTGCTCGGCGCGAGCGCCGAAAGCGCGGCGCTGGCGGCGCAGCTCGGCTGGGCGTTCGTCTATGCGTCGCACCTCAATGCCTCCACCGCCGATCTGGAACGCAGCTTCGACGCGTACCGCCACGCATCCGGCGGCCGCACGCCGCTGCTCGCCGTATCCGTGATCGTCGCCGCCACGCGCGACGCCGCCGCCCGGCTCGCGAGCGGGCATCAAGGCTTTCGCGTGCAAGTGGGCGACACGCCGGCGGTCAACGTCGGCAGTCTCGAACAGGCGCACGCGTACATCCGCCAGGCGGGCGACGGCCCGCACCGGATCGACGCGCGCGAGACGCGGATCGTGCACGGCACGCGCGACGACGTGCTGCGCGAACTCGACACGCTGCATCGCCGCTACGGGATCGCGGAATTCGTCGTCGACACGCCGCTTGCCGATGCTGCGCCGAGGATTGCGTCGCTGCGGCTGCTGGCCGGTGCGTCGGCAGACAGCGGCGACCCTGCAGCACGGCAACGAACGACGGAACAACCGTCGCAAACATCGCACGCCTCCGCCGTCGCGCGTCAACCCGACCTCGAAGGCGCCACGCGATGACCGATACGATCCGCATTGCCGGCGCCGACGACGTGCCGGCCCTTTATGCGTTGCTGCAGGACGCGTATGCGCCGCTCGTGCCGCAGGGCGTGCACTTCAACATCATTCGCTCGCCGATCGAGCACGTCGCGCAGACGGTTGCGCGCGAAACGACCTTCGTGCTCGAACGCGCGGACGCCGACGGCCGCCGCGCGCCTGCCGCGACGCTGACCGTACGGTTCCCGTGGGTGGCCGGCGAACGCCACCGCACGCCGTATCCGTTCCTGCACTGGTTCGCGGTCGCCCCCGCATTCAAGCGGCAGGGACTCGGCCTCGCACTGCTCGGCCACGTCGAAACGCAGTTCCTGACCGAACAGGTCAAGGCGCCCGCGACCTATCTCGCGACCGCGACCAATCATCCATGGCTGCAGCCGTACTACGAGCGGCAAGGCTATGTCGCGTTCGACCGTTCGACGAACACGCTCGGCACGCCGCTCGTCTGGCTGAGAAAGATCCTGATTCCGGATCTCTACCGGGAACCGCCGGCCGCAGATGCCGCTGCGGACGCCGGGCGTCTTCGCGCGAGCGCATGACGCTCCACGCGCTCCGTTCCGGTAACCGCGTCGCGCCCGCTTCTCCATGCCCTGTTCCACCCGCAACACCACTCGTGAAGGATTGCCCCGCATGACATTCGCTTTTCCGGATTCCGCTCACCGCGCGTCGCGCCGCACGGCATCGGCCGCGCTGCTGCTCGCACTCGCGTTGCCGCATGCGGCGTTTGCCCAGGGCACGCCCGTCACCGGCGGCACGCTGACCTGGGGCGTCGAAAGCGAGCCGCGCACGCTGAATCCTCAATTGAACGGCCAGGACAAGGTCGAGCTGCTGCTGCGCAACGTGTACGAAAGCCTGCTCGCGCGCAAGCCGGACGGCAGCTTCGTGCCGTGGCTCTCGACCGGCTACAAGGTGTCGGCCGACGGCAAGACCTACACGTTCACGCTGCGCGACGGCGTGAAGTTCAGCGACGGCGCGCCGCTCGACGCGCAGGCCGTCGCGCGCAACTTCCTGAACGCACGCAATCCGGCGTATTCGGGCGGCAGCCAGCTCGCGGGGCAGATCCTGCACGTCGCGGACGTGAAGACGCCGGACGCCCGCACCGTCGTGATCACGCTCGACGCGCCGTATGCGCCGTTCCTGACCTTTGCCGGCCGGTTCGCGCTGCTGTCGCCTAACGCGTTCGACCGGCCGGGCCTGAAGTCGGGCGGCACCGATATCGCCGGCACCGGCCCGTTCATCCTGCGCCGCTACGTGAAGGGGCAGGAAATCGAATTCGCGAAGAACCCCGACTATCGCTGGGCGCCGCCGACGGCGGGCCACCAGGGCCCGGCGTACCTCGACCGGATCGTCTACCGGTTCCTGCCGGAGTCGTCGGTACGCACCGGCGCGCTGCTGTCCGGCCAGGTCGACGTGATCGAGGGTGTATCCGGCAACGACGCGGCGCTGATCCGCAAGAATCCGGACTTCACCTACCAGCACGCGCTGAACACCGGCACGCCGTACTCGCTGTTCCTGAACGTCGGCTACGGCCCCACGCAGGACGTGAAGGTGCGCCGCGCGCTGCTCGAAGGGCTCGACGCGACCGGCATCGTGCAGTCGATCTATCGCGGCGAACGCACACGCGCGTGGGGCATCACGTCGCCGATCGACCCGCTCTACGATGCGCGCATCGAGAAGACCTACGGCAACAACCCGAAGCTCGCCAACCAGTTGCTCGACGAAGCGGGCTGGAGCGCACGCGACAGCGGCGGCTACCGCACGAAAAGCGGCGAGCGCCTGACGATCGCGGTGATCCAGGCGCAGGCAACCGTGCGCGACCAGCGCGACGTGCTGCTGCAGGCGCTGCAGGCCCAGGCGCGGCAGCGGCTCGGCGTCGACCTGAAAATCCAGTACGTCGACGACGGCACGTACGTCGAGGCGCGCAAGACCGGCAAGTTCGGCTCGATCGCGAACTCGAACACGCCGCCGGACGGCATCGACATCGAAGGCCACTACCTGCCCGTCGATCGCGGCGGCGCGCTGAACTACAGCCGCGCGGCGGCGCCGGAACTGACGCGCTGGCTGCAGGCGGCCGCGCGCACGCAGAACCTGGCCGAGCGCAAGACGCTGTACGGCGAGCTGCAGCACTTCGCGATCAACGAGCAGGCATACGCGGTGCCGCTGTACGAGCCAGAGGACCAGATCGCCGCCGCGAAGGCCGTCCAGGGCCTGCGCTTCCGCCCGTTCGCGCAGATGCCCGAGAACCCGTACGACGTGTGGGTGAAGAAGTAAGCGAGTCAGCCACACCGGTCCGCCGCGCGCGGCACCGGCAGGAGAAGCCGAGCATGAACCATCCGAGCGCCGTACCTGTTGCCGTTCACGACGCCGCGTCGCCCACGCCCGCCGCGCCGCCCGCATCGTCACCGGCCGCGTGGCGCCGCTGGCTGCGCTCACCTGTGGCGACGCGGCTCGCCACCGGCGTGCTCGTGCTGTGGGCCGCGGTCACGCTGTCGTTCGCGGCCGTGCATCTCGCGCCTGGCGACATCGTCAGCATCCTGATCGGCGAGCAACTGAGCACACCGCAGATCGAAGCCGCGATCCGCCAGGAATGGGGGCTCGACGAGCCGCTGCCGCTGCAGTACCTGCACTACCTGTGGCGGGTGCTGCACGGCGACTTCGGTCGCTCTTACATCCTGAACACCGACGTCGCGCCGCTCGTGATCGGCCAGCTGGGGCCGACGCTGAAGCTGACGGGCGCGGCGCTCGTCGTGACCCTCGTGTTCGCGGTCGGCCTCGCGGTGCTGACGGCCGGCCGCCGCTGGGCCGGGCGGGCGGCGTCCGGCGTCGAGCTGCTGCTCGCGTCGACGCCGTCGTTCTGGCTCGGGATCATGCTGCTGTTCGTGTTCAGCTTCACGCTGAAGCTGTTCCCGGTCGCCGGCGATCGCGGCTTCGCGTCGCTCGTGCTGCCGGCGCTGTCGCTGGGGCTCGCGCAGGGCGCCGTGATCGGCCGCGTGCTGCGCCAGGGCATCGAGCGCGCGCTCGACGAGCCGTATGCGCTGACGGTGCGCTCGTGGGGCATCGGCGGGCTCGCGCTGCGCGTGCGTCATGCGCTGCGCCACGCGGCGCTGCCGGCCGTCACGCTCGCCGGCTGGCTCGTCGGCGGGCTGCTGAGCGGCGCGGTGATCACCGAGCAGGTATTCGGCCGGCCCGGGCTCGGCAAGATCACCGTCGACGCGGTGCTGTCGAAGGACATGCCGGTGATCCTCGCGATCGCGATCCTGTCGGCGGCGATCTATGTCGCGCTCAGCACCGCCGTCGACCTGCTCTACCTCCTCATCGATCCCCGCCTGCGCGACCGCCGCGCGCGGCATTGAACCGGAGAATCCGATGTCCACGCCCCTCGACCTGTCGTGGCGCCCTCGCGCGCCGCTCGGTGCGGCCGGCTGGCTGCGCCGCCATCCGGGCCTCACGCTTGCCGCCCTCTACCTGCTGCTGAACGCGGTCGCCGTGATCGCTCCCGGCTGGCTCGCGCGCTACGACCCGCTGGCCGCCGATCCGCTGGCCGCGCAGCTCGGCAGCAGCGCCGAACACTGGCTCGGCACCGACCAGCTCGGCCGCGACATCTTCTCGCGGGTCGTCTACGGCGCCCGCTACTCGCTGTCGATCAGCGCGGCGTCGATCGCGGTCGCGACGCTGTTCGGCACCGCGCTCGGCCTGTTCGCGGGCCTCGCGCGCGGCTGGCTCGACGAACTGATCACGCGCTTTCTCGACGTGGTGTCCGCGTTCCCCGACCTGCTGCTCGCGCTGATGCTGATCTCGTTTACCGGCCCGGGCGCCACGAACCTCGTGTTCGCGCTCGGCGTCGCATCGGTGCCGCGTTTCGCGCGCGTGGTGCGCGCGCAGACCTTCGTCGTCGCCGGTTCCGGCTATGTCGAGCAGGCGCGCACGCTCGGCCTCGCGCCGGCGGCGCTGGTGTGGCGCCACGTGCTGCCGCACGCGATCGCGCAGGTGCCGGTGCTCGCGACCGTCGGGCTCGGCACCGCGATCATCGGCGCGTCGGGCCTGAGCTTCCTCGGCATGGGGCCGCAGCCGCCCGCCGCCGAGTGGGGGCTGATGCTCGCCGAGGGCCGCAACTACCTGTACAACGCGTGGTGGATCGCGGTCTGGCCCGGCCTCGCGATCACCGCGGCCGTCGTCGCCGTGAATGCGCTCGGCGGCTACTGGCAGGCCCGCTTCGAACGACGGGAGACAACATGACGACCCTCGCACCGGCACCGCACGTCACGCCCATCGTCCACGTCGAACGCCTGACGATCGGGTTCCGCGGCCCGCGCGGCACGCGGCCCGTCGTCGGGCCGCTCGACCTCGCCGTCCATGCCGGCGAATGCGTCGCGCTCGTCGGCGAGTCGGGCTCCGGCAAGTCGGTCACCGCGCGCAGTCTCGTCGGGCTGAACGGCCCGCACGCCGTGGTCGACGCCGAACGCCTCGAGATCGCCGGCACCGATGCGCGCCGCCATCGCGAACGCGACTGGCGCGCGATTCGCGGCCGCCGGATCGGCTACGTGCTGCAGGACGCGCTCGTGTCGCTCGATCCGCTTTGGCGCGTGCGCGATCTCGTCGCCGAGGCGCTGCACGATACGCGGCGGCACGACGTTCATGCACGCAGCGCCGACTTGCTGCGCGCAGTCGGCATCGACGAGCCGGAGCGGCGCTTGCCGCAGTATCCGCACCAGTTGTCGGGCGGCTTGCGGCAGCGCGTGCTGATCGGCACCGCGCTCGCCGGCGGCGCATCGCTGCTGATCGCCGACGAACCGACCACCGCGCTCGACATGACCGTGCAGCGCCAGATCCTGTCACTGCTGCGCGCGCGCCGCGAGGCCGGCGATGCGTTGCTGCTGATCAGCCACGATCTCGCGGTCGTCGCCGAACTCGCCGATCGCGTGCTCGTGATGCGGGCCGGCCAGGTCGTCGAACAGGGGCCGGCGCGCGACGTACTGACCGCACCCGCACATCCGTACACGCGCCAGTTACTCGCCGCGATTCCGACGCGCGCCTCGCGCGGGTTCCGGCTCGCGACCGATCCGCAAGCCGATGTCGCTTCGGCAGCCGCGCGCATTCCGCTGCCGCCGAAGCGGATCGAGGTCCGCGAGAAAGTGCTCGCCGTCGACGCGGTGACGAAGCGCTACGGCAGCCACGACGCGCCTGTCGCGGTGGACGGCGTGTCGTTCGCGCTGGCGCGCGGCGAGACGCTCGGCATCGTCGGCGAATCCGGCTCCGGGAAATCGACGGTCGCACGGATCGTGCTCGGCCTGCTCGAGCCGGACAGCGGCACCGTCGCACTCGACGGCGCACCGTGGAGCGGCGTGCCCGAAGCCGCACGGCGTGCCCGCCGCGCGCGGCTGCAACTGATCGCGCAGGATCCGTACAGTTCGTTCGACCCGCGCTATTCGGTCGGCCAGATCATCGGCGAGAGTCTCGATGCGATCGGCGTGCGCGGCGACGCGCGCCGCCGCCGCGTGCTGCAGCTGCTCGACGAAGTGCGGCTCGGCGCCGGCTGCATCGACCGCTATCCGCGTGAATTGTCCGGCGGCCAGCGGCAGCGCGTCGCGATCGCGCGCGCGTTCGCGCCGAATCCGGCGCTGCTCGTCGCGGACGAACCCGTCAGCGCGCTCGACGTGTCGATCCAGGCGCAGGTGCTCGACCTGCTCGCCGACCTGCAGGCCGAGCACGGCACCGCGATGCTGTTCATTTCGCACGATCTCGGCGTCGTGCATCACGTCGCCGACCGGATTCTCGTGATGCGGCGCGGCCGCGTGGTCGAGAGCGGCCCGGTCGGAAAAGTGTTCGACGCGCCGTCGCATCCTTACACCGCGTCGCTGCTCGACGCGTTGCCCACGCTGCCCGACGCGCGCCCGTCACCCGCGCACGCCGCGTTCGCATGACCCCCGCCCCCTCTCGTTCCTTCCCGTCATGAGCCAATCGACTTCCGCAACTCGTCGCCAGATCCATCTCGGTGCCATCATCCAGGGCGCATCCGGCAACATGTCCGCGTGGCGGCACCCGGATGCGGTCGCCGACGCAAGCATCAACGTGAACTTCGTGCGCGAACTCGCGCGGCAGGCCGAGGCCGCGAAGTTCGACCTGCTGTTCGTCGCCGACGGCCTGCACATCAACGCGAAATCGATCCCGCACTTCCTGAACCGCTTCGAGCCGCTCACGCTATTGTCCGCGCTCGCGCTCGTCACCGAACGGATCGGCCTGGTCGGTACGCTGTCGACGTCGTACAGCGATCCGTTCACCGTCGCGCGGCAATTCTCGAGCCTCGATCACCTGAGCGACGGCCGGGCCGGCTGGAACGTCGTCACGTCGCCGCTCGAAGGTTCCGCGAAGAATTTCTCGCGCGACAAGCATCCGGAGCACGCGCTGCGCTACCGGATCGCATCGGAATTCCTGACCGTGACGAAGGGGCTGTGGGATTCGTGGGAAGACGACGCGTTCGTGCGCGACAAGACGAGCGGCGTGTTCTTCGATCCGGAAAAACTGCACGCGCTGAATCACGCCGGCGAATTCTTCTCGGTCGCCGGGCCGCTGAACATCGGCCGCTCGCGGCAGGGGCGCCCGATCCTGTTCCAGGCCGGCGCGTCCGATGACGGCAAGGGGGTCGCGGTCGAGCATGCGGATGCGATCTACACGCGCCAGGAGACGATCCCGCTCGCGCAGGCGTTCTATGCGGACGTGCAGAAGCGGCTCGCGGCGCACGGCCGCGCGCCCGACAGCCTGAAGGTGTTCCAGGGCACGAGCGTGATCGTCGCGGCATCGGCCGCCGATGCGGAAGCGCAGTATCAGGAGACGGCGCGGCTCGTGACGATCGACAACGCACTCGACTATCTCGGCCGCTACTTCGATCACCACGACTTTACGCAATACGCGCTCGACGCGCCGTTCCCGGATCTCGGCGAACTCGGCGGCAACCAGTTCCGCAGCACCACCGACACGATCAAGCGCGACGCGGCCGAGCGCGGCCTCACGCTGCGCGAGGTCGCACTCGAGGCGGCCACGCCGCGCCCCGCTTTCGCGGGCACGCCCGAGCAGGTTGCCGACGGGCTGCAGGCGTGGGTCGATGCCCGCGCCACCGACGGCTTCATCGTGCGCGGCGGCACGCCTACCGCATTCGCGGAATTCGCATCGAAGGTCGTGCCGATCCTGCAGGAGCGTGGCGTGTACCGGCGCGATTACGAAGGCGCGACGCTGCGCGAGCATCTCGGGCTCGCGTACCCGGTCAACCGGCACGCGCAAGCGGCCTGAATGCCGGCCGCACGGGGTTTGCGCAGCGGGCAGCCGGCTGCCCGACCAGCCCCGACGATCGCCTTCGGGTAGCGACCGCAAACGGCGGCAGCGGCCCTACCCCTGCCTACACCCTCCCCGCCAGATGAAACCGTGACGCCGGATGCCACAACTGCACCGACGTCGCGACCTGCCCGCCGACCCACGTGCGCCGCCGCAGCAGCAGGCACGGTTCGCCGATTTCCATCACGAGGTGCCGGCGCACCTGCGCATCGGGCTTCTGCGCGTAGATGCGGAATTCCGCACGCTGGATCGGCGCGAGCCGCACCATGTAGTGGTTCGGCGTCTCGACCGTGAAATCCTGCTCGAGGTAGGCGGGAAACAGCGCAGGATTGACGTAGCGATCTTCGAACTGGATCGGCTCGCCCTCCTCGCAATGCACGATGCGCGAATGAAACACCGGCCCCGCACGAAGCCCGAGCGCTTCGATCGCTTCGGGATCGTCGCTGCTTTCGATCATCAGCACGCGTGCACTGTGACGATGGCCGCGCTCGGCGATCTCGTCCGCGATGTTGCGGATCTCGAGCACCGTCGATTCGTAATGACGGCGCTCGACGAAGGTGCCCGCGCCCTGGATGCGGGTCAGCACGCGCTCGGCAGTCAGCTCGCGCAGCGCACGCGACACGGTCATCCGCGCCACGCCGAACTCCTTGACCAGTTCGGCCTCGGTCGGAATCGCGCCGCCGGGCTTCCAGTCCCCGTTCGCGATCCGTTCGACCACGTAGCGCTTGATCTGCTGGTAGGCCGGCAGCGCGCGCGCCGGCACGTCGTCGCCCGGTACGGCCCCCGGCCGGGCAGCCGTGTATCGTTCCGCTTCGTTCATGCGCCCTCGATCGAATGAAGGTTGGATGACCTGCCGGCCCTCGCACCGCCGCTGCGTCACGCCAGCGAAGGCGGTACGCCCGCGACGATGCCAGCCGCGCTCGCGATGTCGTCCGCGAGCGGCCGGTCGTCGTGATACGCCGGCACGCGTTCGCGCACGTAACGCCACAGCGCGTCGGTCGGCGCCGCGCGCGACGCGCCGTTCTCCTGCAGATCGTACGCCTGCGCGGCGGCCAGCAGCTCGATCGCGAGCACGCGTGTGGTGTTCTCGATGATGTCGAGCGCCTTCAGCGCGGCCGGCGTCGCATGGCACAGGTGATCTTCCTGCAGGCCCGACGTGATGCCGCCGTCGAGGCTCGCCGGCGCGGCGAGCCGCTGGTTCTGCGCAACCAGCGCGACCGCGGTGTACTGCGCGATCATGAAACCGGAACACGTGCCGCCCGGCGCCGCGAGAAACGCCGGCAGCCCGCTCACGAGCGGATTGACGAGGCGGTCGAGCCGCCGCTCGGCAATCGCCGCGACCTGCGCCATCGCGGCCGCGAGGCTGTCCATCGCGAGCGCGATGCCGGCGCCGACCGCATGCGCCTGCGAATGGACGGCCGGCGCGTCGGGCGTGCCCGCAACGATCGGATTGTCGGTGACGGACGCGAGCTCGCGGTCGACAACTTCCGCCGTCACCGCCAGCACGTCGCGCGCCGCACCGTGCACGTGCGGAATCGTGCGCAGGCTGAGCGGATCCTGCGTATGCCGTCCGCTCGCCGCGGCGAGCATCGCGCTGTCGGCGAGCATCGCGCGCAGGCGTGCGCCGACGTGCCCGATGCCCGGCGAAATGCGCAGCGCCAGCGACGCCGGATCGAACGCGGCGAGCTGGCCGCCGAGATTCTCGAAACTCGTCGCCGCGATCCAGTCGGCCCAGTCGAGCAGCCGCTCCGCACGCGCCAGCGCGAGCGCGGCGAGCCCCGTCACGCATGGCGTGCCGTTGACGAGGCTCAGCCCCTCCTTCGCACCGAGCGCCAGCGGCTCGCGGCCGATGCGGCGCAGCGCTTCGTCGCCGCGCACGCGTTCGCCGCGATGACGCGCGTGGCCGTGCCCGATACAGACGAGCGCGACGTGCGCCATGTGGGTCAGGTAGCCGACCGAACCGTGCGCCGGCACTTCCGGCAGGCAATCGTGTTCGAGCAGTGCGACCAGTTGGTCGACGATGTCCGCTCGGACACCGGAATGCCCGTGTGCATAGTTGTTGATCGCGGCCGCGATGATCGCGCGCGTTTCCGCCGCACCGAGCGGCGCGCCGACGCCGACCGCGTGGCTCATCAGGATGTTGCGCGACAGCGCGCCCTGCTGGGCCGGCGACACGATCACATCGCACAACGCGCCGACGCCCGTGTTGACGCCATACGCGCGAATGCCGCGTGCGACGATTGCGTCGACGAGTTCGCGCGCCGCGACGACGCGGCCACGTGCGTCGTCGGTCAACGCGAGCGGCGCGCCGGCCGCCACCGCCGCAACCTGCCGCCAGTCGAGCGGCCGTGCCGAACGGAATACGGTCATGGCAGCCTCAGTTCGCGGCGCGGTCATGATGGCTCGACACGAACTGCCGGAAGCGTTCGGAACACTGGCCGCCGAACAGTTCGCCGGGCGTCCCGTCCGCATCGACCTCGCCCTGATGCAGGAACATCACGCGGTTCGACACATGCCGTGCGAAGCCCATTTCGTGCGTGACGACCAGCATCGTGCGCCCTTCCTCCGCGAGCGAGCGCATCACCCGCAACACCTCGCCGACCAGCTCCGGATCGAGCGCCGACGTCGGTTCGTCGAACAGCATCACCTTCGGATGCATCGCGAGCGCGCGTGCGATCGCAACCCGCTGCTGCTGGCCGCCCGACAGGTGCGCCGGATAGTAGCCGCGCTTGTCCGCGAGGCCGACGCGCGCGAGCAGCGCCTCGGCCTCCTCGACCGCTTCCGCGCGACTGCGCTTCTGCACGCGCAGCGGCCCTTCGACGAGATTGTCGAGCACGGTCATGTGCGACCACAGGTTGAAGTTCTGGAACACCATCCCGAGCTGCGAGCGGATGCGATCGACCTGGCGCCGGTCACCCGGATGCAGCTTGCCGTCGCGCGCGCGCTTCATCTTCAGCTCCTCGCCGGCAAGCGCGACCGAGCCGTCGTCGGGCGTTTCGAGCAGGTTCAGGCAGCGCAGGAAGGTACTCTTGCCCGATCCGCTCGCACCGAGGATCGAGATGACGTCGCCTTCATGCGCATCGAGCGAGATGCCCTTCAGCACGTGGTGATCGCCGAACGACTTGTGGATGTTCCTGACCGACAGGGCGACGGGAGCAGCGGTGTTCATCGGATTCTCCTGGAAGGAAGGATGCGGTCAGGATGCGACACGCCGCGCATTGCGTGCGTCGGCGGCACGCGGGCCGGACGGCTTCGGCGCGCGCAGGTGGCCCGACAGCCGCCATTCGAGCGCGCCGAGCAGGCGGACGACGATAAAGTTCAGGCCCAGGTAGATGAGGGCCGCACACACGAACACCTCGGTCGTCCGGTAGGTTTGCTGGATGATCTGCTGTGCGACGCCCGTCACCTCCCACACGGTCACGAGGCTGGCGAGCGCGGTCGACTTGACCAGCAGCACGGCTTCGGTCGAATACGCGGGCAGGCACTGGCGCAGCGCGATCGGGCCGATCACGCGGCGCAGCAGCGCGAAGCCCGACAGGCCGATCGAATAGCCTGCCTCGATCTGCCCGACCGGCACGGCCATCAGCCCGCCGCGCAGGATCTCGGCCGTGTAGCCGGCCGTACACAGCGCGAGCGACAGCACCGCGCACACGTACGGCTCGCGCAGCAGCGGCCACATGAAGCTCTCGCGGATCACGCCGAACTGGCCGAGCCCGTAGTACACGAGGAACATCTGGATCAGCAGCGGCGAGCCGCGAAACACGAGGATGTACGCCCGCGCGAAGCGGTTCGGCAGCCAGCGCGGCGACACGCGCATCGTGACGATCACGAGCGACAGCAGGCCGCCGAGCACCAGCGATGCGAAGAACAGGCCGAGCGTGGTCGGTACCGCCGCGAGCAGCTGGCGCAGCGTGTCGAACAGGAAGTCGAAATCGAGTGACATGTGCGCTCCGTCAGTTGCGTGCGAAGTTGCGGCGGAACGACCGGCCGACGATCGCTTCGGCCCGGTTGAACACGCGGTTCGACAGCCCCGTCATGACCAGGTAGAGCGCGCCGCCCGCGACGAAGAACACGAAATACTGATGGGTCGAATTCGCCGCGATCTGGCTCGTGCGCAGCAGCTCGGCGAGCCCCGTGACCGAGATCAGCGCCGAATCCTTCAGGCTCAGCTGCCACACGTTGCCGATGCCGGGCAACGCGAAGCGCAGGACCTGCGGAATCAGGATACGGCGCAGGACCATGCTGCTCGGCATGCCGATCGAGCGCGCCGCTTCGAGCTCGCCCTTCGACACCGCGAGCACGGCCGCGCGATACACCTCGGCCTGGTACGCACCGGAAATCATCCCCACCGCGAGCGCGCCGATCACGAACGGCGGCACGCCGATGAAGCCTTCCGCGCCGAACCACTGGCCGACGGCCGTGACGAGCGTCGAGCCGCCGAAATAGAACAGGTAGATGACCAGCAGCTCGGGTACGCCGCGAAACACCGTCGTGTACAGGTCGCCGAGCAGGCGGGCGCTGCGGTAGCGCGACAGCTTCGCGGCCGCGATGCCCGCGCCGATCACGGCGCCGACCGCGAGCGCGGCGAGCGTCAGCGCAATCGTCATCAGCGCGGCGAGCAGCAGCACGCTGCCCCAGCCTTCGGTTCCGAAGCCCAGCATTTCAAGGATCGCCATGCGTGCCTCCCGGCAAGCGTTGATAGGATCGGCAGGATGTGCGCCGCCGCGCGCGGCTCATGCCGCTTGCGCGGCGGCGGCCGGACGTGCGCTTACGGCGTGACGTCGGTCTTGAACCACTTGTCGGCGAGCTTCTTCACGGTACCGTCCGCGAGCGCGGCGCCGATCGCCGTATCGAACTTCGTCTTCAGGTCGGCATCCTGCTTGCGGAATGCAAGCCCTTCGCCCGGCCCCCAGATCGGTCCGCCGAGCTTCGGGCCCGCGAGCACGATCGATGCGTTGTCCTTCTTCGCGTTGTTCGCCGCGTAGTAGGTGACATCGTCGAACGACGCGTCGATGCGACCGGCGACGAGGTCGAGATCTCGCTCGGGCGAGGTCTTGTACACGCGGATCGACGCGATGTCCTTGAAGCTGTCGTTGATGAACTTCGTGTAGACGGTGCCCGACTGGATGCCGATCGTCTTGCCCTTCAGCTGCTTGCGCAGCGCGTCGACGGTGGGCTTGTCGGCGTTCGCGTCGCCCGACAGCTTGACGATCGGCGTGCCCGGCGCCGCCTTCGGCAGGATCTTCGTATCGGTGACGGCGAACGTCGCGGGCGTGGCCGCATAAGGACGCGAGAACAGCAGGATCTTCTCGCGCTCCGGCGTAATCGAGATCGCATCCATCAGGACATCGAACTTGCCGGCCTGCAACCCCGGGATCATCCCGTCCCAGTCCTGCGCGACCATGTTGCACTGCACCTTGATGCGCTCGCACACGTTGGCGAGCAGTTCGGGCTCGAAGCCGCCGAGCTTGCCGCCCGGCAGCGTGAGGTTCCACGGCGCGTAGCCGCCTTCGAGCGCCACCGTCACCGTCTTCCATTCCTTCGCCTGCACCGGCGCGGAAAGCGTGGCCGCAACCGCCGCCATGATGCCGATCGTCCTGACTGCCCACTTGATGCGCTTGCCGTTCACGAGATTTCTCCTTGCGTTGAAGTTCGTCATCCCTTCGGTCATGCAAGCGGCCTCAGGAATTTGTCTATACAAGCATGCAAGAAGAAAAATGGAGCGACAAGCGCTGATCAATAAAAACCGGGTAAACGCGGGAAATCCCCTAATTCATGGGCTCTGACGTGCCTCGTGGTGGTGATACGCGGCACGAACATGGTGCATTTCATACGATCTTTCGATCAGGATGACTAGACAAATTCATGATTCGCCTGTTTCGCTAAACAAACTAAAACAACCAGCCGAATCCTGCAGTCATGCCTGCAGGCGTATCGCTCGCAAAAGCATCTTGGAGAAATCGGGCATTCGCGGCAGCAGCGTGCGCCGCCCGTCAGCGTCGCTTGCGAGCGTCCCGGTCAAGCCGGCTCAACGCGTCGAGCCGCTCCGCGATCCTGGCCTCGACGCCGCGCGGCGCCGGCTGGTACCAGGACGGTTCCCGCATGCCGTCCGGCAGGTAGCGTTCGCCTGCCGCGTAGCCGTCACGCTCGTCATGCGGATTCCGGTACGCATGCCCGAGCGCTTGCGTCAATTCGGCGCGCACGTCGCGCAGATGCACCGGCACGTCGCGAGGCTGGTCCTGCCGCACGAACGCCCGCGCCTGCATCAGCGCCATCCCGCCTGCATTGCTTTTCGCCGCGCACGCGAGATACAGCACGGCCTGCGCGAGCGCGAGGTCGCCATCGGGTGCGCCGAGCCGATCGCTGGTCTTGGCCGCATCGTCGGCGATCCGCAGCCCGGTCGGGTCGGCAAGGCCGATATCGTCGTACGCGATCGCGACGATCCGGCGCGCGAGATAGCGGCGGTCGGTGCCGCCGTCCAGCATCCGGCACAGCCAGTACAACGCGGCGTCCGGGTTCGAACCGCGCACCGACTTGTGCAGCGCGGAAATCTGATCGTAGAAGTGCTCGCCACCCTTGTCGAAGCGACGCGCGCCGGTTGTCGTGGCGCGCGCGACGAAGCTGCCGTCGATTGTCGTCACGCCAGCCGATGCAGCCGCTGTCCGAAGTTGTTCGAGCAAATTCAGGAAGCGTCGCGCGTCGCCGTCCGCCTGGTCGATCAGCTTGTCGAGCGCAGCATCGTCGAACGAAAGCGTGCCGAGCGCGGTTTCGTGCGCCCGCGCGAACAGCGCGCGCAACGCGTCGTCGTCCAGCGGCTTCAGCACATAGACGCGTGCACGTGAAAGCAATGCGCGATTGACTTCGAAACTCGGGTTTTCAGTCGTCGCGCCGATGAAGACGACGGCGCCGGACGCGACGGACGGCAAGAGCGCGGCCTGCTGTGTTTCGTTGAAACGGTGGATTTCGTCGACGAACACGATCGTACGGCGCCCCGCTTCGTCGAACACCTGCTGCGCACGAGCCGTAGCGGCGCGAATGTCCTTGACGCCGCCGAGCACCGCGGACAACGCGGCGAACTCGCAGTCGAACGCCTGCGCCGTGAGCCGCGCAAGCGTGGTCTTGCCGACGCCGGGCGGGCCCCAGAAAATCATCGAATGCGGCTGGCCCGATTCGAACGCCCGACGCAGCGGCATGCCCGCGCCGAGCAGATGCGCCTGCCCGATCACGTCGTCGAGCGACGTGGGGCGCAGCGCATCCGCCAGCGGGCGGTGTGGTTCAGCGGAAAACAGGTCGGACATGGGTATGGACGGGCACGCGCTTCCGACGGCACCCGTTGCCGCCGGAAGCGCGGATTATGACAGCGATGCGGCAATGGCGTCGGGTAGCGGTGCGCCCTGGCATGCGAACCGGCCAAGGCCGCTAGCCGCCGGATCCTGCATCACGCGTAGCAGTGCATCGCGACCACGCCATGCTCGACTAGAAACGCTTGTTGATCCCGAGAATCGCGCCGACCGTCGTGCCCGGTACGCCGTACAGCGCATTGTCGATCGACAGGCCGAGGCGCTCGCGGCCGTGATTGTTCGCCGCACCGACCTGCGCGTAAAGCGACGTCGATTTCGACAGGAAGTATCGCGCGGTCAGCGCCGTGACGAGACCATGGTTGGCCGAATCGTGCGGATCCCGGACATACCACACGCCGGAGTTGATATTCAGTTGCGGGAGCACGTAACAGTCGAACCCCACGTTCCATACATTGTTGCCGCCACCGCTCACGGCACCACCGGCGACGGTGGTCGGGACCTTGTAGCTGGTGAACGACCCCTTCGCCGTGAACGAACCGAAGTTGTAGAGCATGCCGATCATGCGCCCGGAGAACGGCTGCTGGAACGTCGTCAATCCGGCGTTGTTCTTTCCTTCGCTCGAGTCATACATCGCCGCATTCACGACCAGCCCCTGATACTGGTAGCGAACACTGACCGAATACTGCAGCCCCGCGCGGAAGTCTCCCGGCATCCCGCCGGGCGCAACCATCACGCTCGTGGAGAAACCGGCGATCCGCGGGCTCGTATAGGTGACGGCATTCGAATTGAACGTGCCGGAGAATATCTGGTCGGCATACACCGAGAACGCCGTGCCGAACTGTCCCGCGTTGCGCGGATCCGACTCATAGATCGCCAGAACGAAAGGCGAATACTGCACGCCGGCCTTCAACTGGCCGAATGCGCCATCGAGCGCGAGCCACGCCTGGCGACCGAAGAAATTGCCGTTGCTGTTGTCGAAACCGCCATTGACGAGGCTGACGCCGCTCTCCAGCTTGAACGACATCTTCAGCCCGCCGCCGAGGTCTTCCCGCCCCTGCAGACCGAAGGCGGACGGCTCCAGCCCCGCGTTGACGAGACTGAACTGCTTGCCAGCATTGCCGTGGGTCGTCGAATCCATTGTCCTGCTCGTGAACAGAAGACCGACATCCAGCGTTCCGTAAAGGGTGACGCTGCTCTGCGCGCATGCGCAGGCAGGCAGCATCGCGATGCCGAACGCGAACAGCTTCTGCGTCGACGAAAAGTGACGATCTCCGAACCGTTTAATCATTTTGATATCCGAAATAAATCGGTTGTGTAAGGTAAAGCCGAATCGATCTGTATCCCGTCCTGCTTCCTGCCGCCTGCCATTGCCTCACCGGTCAGGCCCGGGCCACACATGAGCGACCCGGATTCTGCCGGACGGCCGATGGCGGGCGTCCACGGGGCCGGGCGTCATGGCCGGCCCTCTCTCACGCTCAAGAAGCGGCACATGGCCTGGCGCGGAAGTCATCCGCGACGCCGTCTCCGCGGCTTCGGCCCGTGCCGCCCCGGCCTCATGCCAGCAGCTTTTTCCCCATCGCCTGGAGTTCCTCGAGAATGTGCGGCGGCGTCGTTCGATACGCACCGGCAACCGCTTCCGACTTGGTCAGGCCGATGCTCCGCCTCAGGTCGACCATCGACTCCGCCAGCTTCACCATCGCCGCCGGCCCGACGATCACGGGCACGCCCGTCCCTCGCACCTCGGTGTAGCCGGCCAGCGCAAGCAGCGCTCCGCCGGGATTGCACCCGCACAGCACGGTATCGGCGCCGTCCCGCACGCAGGCCTGCGCGGCTTCGTCGAACATCTCGATCCAGCGATCCGGCCTGCCGTTCGCGGCATCGACGATGGCGGGCCAGCACGACGGATCGAGCGCCCGCACCGGCTGATTCCGGATAGCCCGGTGTTCCCAACCATGCAGCCGGATGTGCGCTTCGAACGGCTCGATGAACGCGGGTGCGATCGTCACCCACGCAAACTTCTTGCCGACCAGCTGCGCCATCAGCATCGTCGATTCCGCACCGCCCAGCACCGGCATCCTGACCGCCTGCCGGCATTCCTGCGAATACGCATCGATGATGCAGACGCCGGCCAGCGCGGCATCGAAGCCCTCCTTCTCCGCATCGACGATCCTGTTCACCACCTGAACCTTCGTAACGGCGCGCGGGTAAAGCAGGTTATTCGCGAACGACCGCGGCGCGCCCTCCATGTAGCGCAACGTGATCTCGGTGTCGGGCCGCGCAATCTGCTGCGCGAACTTCAGCATCGCGCCATAGGTCTCGCGCACGCCGCCGAAGTCCGCGTCGTTCGAACGGTTCTCCGCCTGCCATACGATCCTGATTCCCATACGTGTCTCCTCCTTGGATCAACCTGCCGGGCGATCGGCGATCGCCCGGGCCTACAGATCGAGCACCAGCCGTGCCGATTTCGAACGGGAGCAGCACGGCATCAGTCGATCGTTGGCCGCCCGCTCCGCAGGCGTGAGGCATACGTCGCGATGGTCCGGCTCGCCGGCCAGTACGCGCGTCTCGCACGTCCGGCAGACGCCCTGCCCGCACGACGTCTCGATCTCGATTCCCGCTCTCGCGAGGGCCTGCACGATCGATTCGTCCTCCTCGACCACCACCACCTGCCCCGAACTCGGCACCTCGACTTCAAAGCGTTCACTGCCGGCCGCCGGGCGTTCGCCGGCCGCAAAGAACTCGTAGTGCAGTTGCGCTTCCGGCCAGCCGGCCGCGCGGGCGGCGCCCAGCACCGCGTCCATGAACCCGGCCGGCCCGCACACGTACAGATGAGTTCCCCGCTCGGGCCGTGCAAGCCGCGTGGCAACGTCGAATGTCGGGCTTTCCGGTTGATCGTCGAAATGGAACTGCACG
Source organism: Burkholderia lata (assembly GCF_902499335.1). Taxonomy (GTDB): domain Bacteria; phylum Pseudomonadota; class Gammaproteobacteria; order Burkholderiales; family Burkholderiaceae; genus Burkholderia; species Burkholderia lata_B. The sequence goes on from NZ_CABVQK010000016.1 coordinate 66,283, forward strand.
TGCCGCGCATACGTTGCGCGGGAAATGCGATCGAGAAAGGCCGTGCGTGCGCGAGAACGCGCGCAGTAGTGCATCTCGAACGGCGCGTCGATTGCCGCCAGCCGCTCCGCCATGCAGAGAATCGGCGTCACGCCGATGCCGCCCGCCATCAACAGGCTGTGCGTCGCATCGTGCGCCAGCGGGAAATTGTTCTTCGGAACACTGATCGCCAGCTCGTCGCCGACCTGCACGCGATCATGCATGCCCGCCGATCCGCCGCGCGAGTTCGGGTCGCGCAGTATCGAGATCTGATAGCGATGCCCTTCTTCGGGCGCGTTGCACAGCGAATACTGTCGCGTCGGCCCGCCCGGTACCGCCACGTCGATATGCGAGCCGGCGGAAAATGCCGGCATCGGCCGGCCGGCCGTGCTGACCAGCTCGAAGCTGCAAATGCCGACGGCTTCCTCACGTTTCGCCGCCACGCGGACTTTCAGCCCGCCCACCCCACTCGTCATGCCTCCTCCTGGAACGGCGAGCGCGAGCACGCGCCCGTCCGGCGCGGCCGACGGCCCCGCCTTCCGGAGCGAACAGGCCCGCCCCTTCGCCATGTTTTTTCTTGCCCGATTGATGGCGCAATCGTTCAGCCGGCCGGCCGACGATGCGACGCCACGCGCTCGCCGGCCGCCCCGCCCCTCGCCCGATCCGTTGCCGTGCGCGAGATCGACGAGGCCGGCCGCTGCGCCCGTCAGCCGAGCGCGCCCTTCGCCGTCGGCGCCGCCGACCATTTGACGACCTGCTCGATCCCGTGCCGGCACAGGACTTCGCTCTCGTTGAAGTAGATGACCGGCTTCGCGCCGGACGACATGCCAACCTGCATGCTCTCGATGTTGCCCAGGTCCTCGAGCATCGAATCGGTGATATGGGACGTGAAATGTTCGAGCTGCAGGCGCTCGCGGACCGTCGTCGCCTTCTTGTAGTAGAAACGCGCCTCCCAGACGGTCGTCGACGCCGACGTCGGCCAGAACTCGTGCGTCCAGAACTGATTGGCCGAGATCTGCAGGTGCCAGTTCGGGAAGAACCAGTTGACGTCGCTCGCCCAGTGCTCGTGCTTCGTCGGGTTCACGCCCTTGTGCTCGACGACCGAGTTGACCTGCCCCGCCTTGCGGGTACCCGTCACCGAGTGGTCGGCCGAGAACAGCCATTGCGCGACTTTCGATTTCGCGAACGGCTGCGCGATCGGGTTGAGCCACCACGACATCGAGCGATGCGGGCCGTGAAGCCGGACGCTGATCGGCCTGCCGAACGGGTTCTGCTGCCCGATGTAGAACGGCGCCAGCGTCTTCGGGTGGATCGACGCCACGTGATAGGCCTCGCTGAAATTCTCGGCAACCGCCTTCCAGTTCGCGTTGAATTCACCGCGCAGCACGATCGGGTGATCGGGGTTCTGGTACTCGATGCCGGCCAGCGTGTCGGCAATCGGCCCGAGGAATTCCGCGAGACTGACTTCCGGTTGCGTCGCCAGGTTGATGAAGATCCAGCCTTCCCAGATCTCGAGTGCGACCGGTGTCAGCCCGCATTTCTTCCTGTCGAGGCCGAAGAACCCGGATTCGTCGGGCACGTGCGCCAGTTGCCCGGCATTGTCGTACCCCCAGCTGTGGTATCGGCACACGAAGCGCTTCGCATTGCCGGACGCGCGGTGTTCGACGATGTTCGCGCGGTGCGCGCAGACGTTGTGAAATGCGCGAATCCCGCCGTCCTCCGAGCGCGCGATGATGACCGATGCGTTGAGCACCGCAAGCGGCTTCACGAAGAAATCGCCCGGCTTCGGGATGCGCTCGACGCGCCCGACCATCAGCCACGCGCGACGAAAGATCCGCTCGCGCTCGACTTCGTACTGTGCGGCGTCGGTATAGAGCGATGTCGGCACGGCGCCCGTTTCCAGACCGACCGATTCGGTGAAACTTCCGTTGAAATCCATCGGATTATTCATTTGCAATCCTTCCTGTTTTTTGTGCAACGAGATTCCCGTCGGCGAAGGCCTGGAATCATCCGTGAGGCTGGAAGCCCGTCACGATCTGCAATGCATGCTCCGGCGGCGCGTGTTTGATACCGGGCGCCTGGTGCATCTCGACCGCAACGGATGCGTGGCACAGCGAAAGCAGCAATCGAAACAGGTTCCGGGCCGGCTCCGGCATGTCGTCCAGCGGGAACTGTTCCAGGTAGACTGTCGCTTCCTCTGCCCGCGCGAACATCGCGTCGTAGAACCTGACGATCTCGTCGTACGGCATCGCCGCGCGGCGTATCCATCGCTCGTGCGACGTCGGTGTGCTCCACGCGGCGAGGAACGGCTCAAGATCCTCGAAACCTTGCGGCAAATGGCCCGAATCGGGTGTTGCATCGTGATTCATCAAGCTCCTCCTCGTTCTGTCTTCGCTGAGTCAGGACTGATTGCAGTCCGACATCGATATGTCGACGCCGGCACTTCGAAATGGATTCCTAATTATTTAACGAGTTCATGACCCGTTCCGGCAGCACCGACAGGCGCCGGCGCTGTCGTCGAATCAGCGCGTCACCCGCCGATGTTTTCCTTGAAGACCGGGCTGACCGTGTCGAAACTCGTGAACTTCAGATAGGTTGTCTTCCATTCGCCGGCGATTCTCGCGAAGCGGAACGCATACGTCCCGGAGAGCAGCTGCAGCACGCCGTCGTCTGTTTGCCGGTAGTAGATCACGTCGGTTTTCGCCGTCGCGCGGTCGCCGTCGATATCGATCAGCGGATTGGTGATGTGGTGGTGGCATTTCGGCACTTCCCGCCACACCTTGTGGACGAGCTGCCGAATCCCGTCGATGCCGGTGGTCTGCCCGCGCGGCAGCTCGTACACGCCGTCGTCGGCCCAGATGCTCATGAAGGTGGCTTCGTCCTTCTTGTCGATTCCGTGGCAGTACTTCGACATCAACGTCCTGATCTCGTGGCCGTCGACGAGCCGGCCGATCTTCGCCTCGAGGCTCATATCCTTGCTTGCCAATACGCTGTCTCCTGATCTGTACTTTTGTGTGTTGCCCCGACTTCGGCACGCATGTCGAAGCCGGTCAGCCAGCGTCCGATTCCCGGCTGCCGCCGGCTTGCCTGATCGAACACACCATGATGTTATTTTTTGCGGGGCCCGCGGGCATTGCTCGATAGTCCGCTTCTGTTTTCCGATCGTACGAATTTCCGCGGCCTTCGCTCAGGAGCCGCGCCGGGTTTCTCGATGACGGCCGTGACTTGCCCGACGGCCTGCGCGCTGCGCGCCGCCTGACAGGTTGAGTGGGGAATTGCGCGGGCGGCACCCGCGGCGGCACCTGCACCCTACGGCTGCCGGCGATATTGCGTCGGCGAACAGCACATCGTTCGCTTGAATGCCGTGCAAAAGGCGCTTTCCGATTCGTAACCGAGGGAGAAGGCAATCGACGCGATGGTGTCGTCGCCGCTGCGCAGCCGATTCGCCGCCGTCAGCATGCGCCAGCGCGTCAGGTAATGGATCGTCGTGGCGCCCACCAGATCCTTGAAGCGCTGCGCGAAGATCGTCCGCGACAGTCCGGCGACGCGGGCCAGTTCCTCCAGCGTCCAGTGGTGTGCCGGATTCGAGTGAATCGCGCCGATGGCCGCACCGATGCGCCGGTCGGACAACGCCATGAACCATCCGTCCGATGCGCCGGGGGGCGACGTCTCCAGATGAAGCCGCAGCACCTGCACGAGCATCAGATGCATCAGGTGATTCGACACCAGTGCGCCGCCAGGCTGCGGATCGCGCAGCTCGGACGTCAGCTGGTCGAGCGACCAGCGCAGCACCTCCGCGTGACTGGACGTCCTCGGCGTGCTGATGAGCGGCGGCAGTGCATCGAACGGCATCGCGGCATGCCGGTCGGAAAACCCGAAGAACCCGCTGATCAGCAGGACTTCGCCGCCACCGTCATGAACCGCGATACCTTCGCGCGCGACCGCCTCCATCACCGCCGTCGAGTCTTGCGGCTCGAGCGCGAGGTCGGTGGACAGCACGATCCGGCGCCCGCGGTTCAGCAGGAAGCAGTCCCCCTTCTCGAAACGGATGGGCGCGTCCACGCCGTCGATGATCGCCCAGCAGCCGCCTTGCAGCACAGCAGCGAACTTGATGCCTTCGTATTCGGGAAAAGCGAACGACCACGCGCCCGCGGCATCGAGCCCGGCGTAGAACTGGCTGCCGGGCTTCAGCAGGGAAAGAATGTCCGATAGCGGGTCCATGGGGAATGCCGTCCGGCAGCATCGAGTCAGGTCATGCATCGCACGGCGAGGTCAATCCCGCGCCGGCCGGTGAAACGCGGGCCAGCGTTGCATCACGAGTTCCCGCGACGCACCGTACGCATAGCAACTGTCGATCTTGAGCGGCTTGCCGCCGGCATCGGTCGCATCCAGCAACGTTTGCGAGCGCAACGGATTGACGGCCTGAATGGCCGCCGTCGCGAGCGGGATCAGGATTTCCCGCAAATGCGTGCAGGTGTCGCCGGGCGGCAGGCGCTTGCGCACTTCGCCGCTCCAGCCCGCGCCGATCCGCAGCCCGACGAGTGCCTGCAACGATTCGCCGCCGCCCGGACACTCGCGATACGGATACGCTCGAATGAACGTGCCGACCTCCCGCACGATCATGTCGAGATCGAATACGATCCGCAAGCCGATATCGTGGATCGACTCGTTCGCCGGCACCACGCGCAGGCCGCTCGGCGGGGTGAAGTCCTGCGGCTTGCGGTCCGTGACCTGCCCTTCGATTTCGAACAGGCCGTCGCTGCGCCGGAACCCCTCGAACGAAATGTGCCTCGTATGGAGCGGCTCGCGGGTCACGCCCGGCGTCGATGCGGCGGTCGACTCGACGCTCATGCTTGCCTCCATTGCAGGCTGGTTTCGTACGACGCTCGTGCGAATGCCCGCGCCAGCGCACGGCTGCCCTGGGCGCCATCCCACAGCAACGCGGCCAGTTGCTTGCCGGCCGCCGATGCCGGGGCCCGCGACGCGAGCCCGTCGCCCTTCGCGAGAATCTGCTCGACGGTCAGTGGCCTTGCGGGTGTGCCGACGCTGTCGAGCACGATCGCCGAGCGTGTCGTGCCGTCCTCGAAGCGGATCGCGGCGCCGGTGGCGAATCGCGTCGGGTAATAACGGGTGAGCGATTCGCTGAATTCGAAGCGCACGCGCTCCGCGATACGGCGGATCTGCGGGTCGTCGAGAAACGCGTCGTCGTAGACGTCGTAGCGATACGCGCCGTAAGCGAGCGTCGCGCCCACGATGTACGGGCAGCTGTATTGCGCGGCCATCGTCGACGTGGGCCGCGCGAGCATGTGCTGATCGGCGATCAGTTGCGGGCCGCTGATGACGATCTCGCGAAGGCCGGCGGTCGGTACGCTGAAGTTGCCGGTCAGTTCGCCGAGCGCGTCGATGGTCGAATGGAACAGGCGGCAACACGCGTACGGCTTGAAGCTGATCTCGTGAATCTGCAGCCGCTCCGACGGCACGACCGCCTGCAGCGGACCACCGAACAACGCGGCCAGCCCGTAGACGCCTTCGACCGAGAGCCGCGGCGCCGTGACCGCATCCATCAACGCGAATGCCGCGGCCAGTACGCCGTTGCGGGCCGCAAAGCCCGCATGCACCCGCTTCACCTCCCCGCCGGATGCTTCCGCGGAGAACTGCATCGATCCGCTGGCCTGCGACAGCGCGTGCCCCCATGCGCGAATCAGTAGCGCATCGGTCACCGGTTCGCCGCGTTGAAAGGCGTGCAGCGCCGCGCACGCCGTGGCAGCGCCGAAGGCACCGAAAATCGCCGTGGGATGGAAACCGCGATGCACGGTTTCGAGGCCGCCCGCCGCGATACCGACCAGTGCCATCGCCTCGTAGCCCGCCGCCACCGCACGGAACAACTGTTCCTGCGACGCATCGGTGTCCGCCGCCACGGCCAGCGCCGCGGGAATGACGGCCGCGCCGGGATGGCTGAGCGTGGCGTTGTGAGTATCGTCGAGTTCGTAGCTGTGCGATGCCGTGCCATGCACCAATGCGGCAATGGAAGCCTCCGCCGTCCATTCGCAGCCCGGCACGGGGCTCGCCCCGGTGTTGGCGAAGCGGCGCGTCCACTCCGCGATCTGGCCGGTCCACGGCCGCGTCACGCCCCATTGCGACACGATGAAGTTGTCGAGGAAAAGCCGGCGCAACGCTTCGGTGTCGGCGTCGGTGAGGTGTCCGTTCGCAACGTGCGCGACATGCGCGGCGAGCGTTGCGGTGACATCGGTTGATTCGGGTGCCGACGCAACCGCGCCGCTCTCGAACTTCATTGCCTGTCTCCTGCCGTGACGTGCCGGTCGATCGATTCACACCGCGGCGTCGAGTGCGTTGCCCGATGCGCGAATGGATGATGGCGGCACGTCACGCAAATGTATTGTGGCCGGCGACGTGAAACGTCATGCCGGATCTGCAGCGAATTGCGCGTTGTCAGGATGATTCGTGCGTCGCGGCAAAGTCAATTCGAGCCACACGAGCATTCCGTACTTTGAAAACATGACCGCGGCGGTCCGGCGACACGACGCGACACGCGCGATGGATGGCGCCCTCGATCGATTCCGAGATCCGCACGCCGGTATTCATGCGCAAGATGCACGCGATACCGATTTGTACGATCTAGCAATAAATGCGGACGCAGCAGCATGCCCGGTTCGGCACCCTTCACTTACGATCCAATGCGGCGCGATTTTCCGACGACGCGGCAGCCGCTCCGGAATCCTGTCGACGGATTCGCGATCGAGATCGGACAGAGATCAAAGCTACGTATTCAGGCATGACGTTCGGCACGAACGATCGCCGGAACAGGGCGAGCACATCGCGCCCGCCGACTGCTTCGCATACGCGCCAACGCAAAAAAACACCAGGAGACATCATGCAGATAACGTTGACCGGCAAGGTTGCCGTCGTGACCGGCGCGGCACAGGGCATCGGCCGTGCCATTGCGAAGCAGCTCGCGGCGTGCGGTGCCGACGTGGTCGTGAACGACATCGACGAGCAGCGGATCGCGGCGGCCGTCTCGGCCATCAAGACCGAGATTCCCGCTGCAAAGGTGCGCGGCGCGGCTGCCGATCTTTCAACCGCCGCCGGCTGCGACCGGCTCGTCACGCAAGTGCCGGACTGCGACATCCTCGTCAACAACGCGGCCATTTTCGAAACCGCCGATTTCTTCGACATTCCGGACGCCGCCTGGCAACGGTATTTCGACGTCAACCTGATGTCCGGGATCCGCCTGTCGCGCGCTTACCTGCCCGCAATGGGCAAGCGCGACTGGGGCCGCGTCGTGTTCATCAGTTCCGAGTGCGGGATCAGCACGCCGCCCGACATGCTGCACTACACGATGACCAAGACCGCGCTGCTCGGCATCTCGCGCGGCCTCGCGAAACGCATGGCCGGCACCGGCGTCACCGTGAACGCGGTGCTGCCGGGGCCGACGTTGAGCGAAGGGGTGAAGACCTTCCTGGAGGCGGAGATCCGCCGCACCGGCAAGACCATCGAGGAACAGGGCGCGGAGCTGGTCAACGCGCTGCGCCCGTCGTCGATCACGCGGCGCTTCCAGTCGGTCGATGAAGTGGCCAACCTCGTGCTCTACACCTGCTCTCCGCTCGCGTCGGCCACCACCGGTGCGGCGCTGCGCGCGGATGGCGGCGTGGCCGACACGCCCATCTGAGCACGCAACCGCGCTGCGGCGCTCGACACCGGTCGCGATACACGGACGTCTATCGAGCAACCGCGGCGCAACGCATCGACGCTGCGACAGCGGCCAGCGGCACCACCGGGGACCGGATCGCGCGTTCGGCCCGAGCCGGTACATCGCAGCAGGTGTTCCCGAACGACGTACGACTTATCCGGAGTATCGAATGTTGAATGAATCGCTCGCCACGACAGATCATGCGCCGCTCAGGCGCCATGAGCATCTGTACATCGACGGTGCGTGGGTCGAGCCGATCGACGGCGAACTGGCCGAGAGCATCGATCCGGCTACCGGCCGGCCCTGGGCCATCGCGCCGATGGGCGGCCCCCGGGACATCGATCGGGCGGTCGAAGCGGCACGCGCCGCGTTCCACGGCACCTGGCGCAGCACGCCGGGGCATGTCCGCGCGGCGCTGCTGCGTCGCCTGGCGGAGTTGTTCAGCGCCGCGATCCCCGAGCTCGCGGTCATCGAATCGCGCGATAACGGCAATCTCGTGCGCGAGCATCGCGCGAGCCTCACGGCACAGGTGCAGTGGTACCAGTGGTTCGCGTCGCTCGCGGACAAGGCGCAAGGTGCGACCATCCCGATCGACGACAGTGTCCATGCGTATACGACGCGAGTCCCGATCGGCGTCGTCGGCGCGATCATTCCGTGGAATGCCCCGCTGCTCGCCACCTGTCTCAAGGTCGGTGCGGCGCTCGCGGCCGGTTGCACCGTCGTCGTGAAGCCCGCCGAGCAGACCCCCGTGTCGGCGCTGGAGCTCGCACGGCTGGTTCACGAAGCGGGCTTTCCGCCCGGCGTGTTCAACGTCGTACCCGGCTACGGGCGCACCGCCGGCGCGCACCTGGTCAAGCATCCCGACGTCAACAAGATCTCGTTCACGGGTGCCAGCCAGACCGCGAAGCACATGGTACGCGACGGTGCCGACAACCTGAAGCGTTTCACGTTCGAACTCGGCGGCAAGGCGCCGCATATCCTCTTCGCGGATGCCGATCTCGACAACGCGATCAACGCCGCCACCGCATCGGCCTGGCGGCTCACCGGACAGAGCTGCGCACTCGGCTCGCGCGTGCTCGTCGAGCGGCCGATCTACGATCGCGTCGTCGACGCGTTTCGAACCCGCGCGAAGGCGGTGCGCGTCGGCATGCCGTCGATCGACTCGAATCACATGGGCCCGCAGTCGCATGAAACGCAGTTGAACAAGACGCTGTCCTACGTCGAAGCCGGCAAGCAGGACGGCGCCGAGCTGATCGCCGGCGGCCGGCGCATCGCGACGCCGGAGTTGGCCGCCGGCTATTTCGTCGAGCCGACGGTGTTTGCGGGCGTCACCAACCAGATGCGGATCGCACGCGACGAAATCTTCGGGCCCGTTGCCGCGCTGATTCCGTTCGACGGCGAGGACGAGGCCATTGCGATCGCGAACGATACGCCGTACGGGCTGACTGCCGGCCTCTGGACGCGCGATGTCGGACGCGCGCATCGCGTGTCGAACCGCATCGACGCCGGCATGGTCTGGGTCAACACTTACTCGTTCCTGCGCTGGTCGACGCCCTACGGCGGTTTCAAGGCCAGCGGCTGGGGACGTGAAAACGGCATCGATGCGCTTGACCCGTACCTGGAAACGCGGACCACCGTGATCAGCACGACGGGGCAGTTTCCGAACCTGTACGCGGATTGAGCGGGTCATGCGATGAAGGCACACCCCGCCGCCAAGCGGCCGGGGTCATCGCCGCAGGCTTGTGTGCCGTATCGCGGATAACCGGCACGCAGACAAGCCTGCATGACAGGCGCATGCGTTATCGACAAGACCAATCAGCACGGCGCGGACAGCCCCGCCGGTCATCGGCAGCGCAAATCCCGCGCACCCTGCGACTGCGCGACGCACATACCCACGCCATCACCACGCGGCAAACACGTCCTGCGCGATCCCGAAGCCCGTGCTCATCCCGGCGCCGCTCGTCACGACGACGACGCGCGTGCCGTCGTCCGGCGCCTCGATCACGCAATCGGCATCGGCTGCCGACGGATAGCTGCCGGTCCAGCGTTCGACGATGTCCAGTTCCGGCACATCGAGCGTCTCGTGCAGCAGGCGCAGGATCTGCGCATCGATCTCCTGCGTCGCGAACGGCAGCGGCGCGGCACCGTATTCGTGCGAATCGCCCACCACGAGGCTGCCGTCGGCGCTCTGCACCGCGATCAGGTGGATGCCGTAAGCGAGACTCACGGGCTCCTCCGCGTTCAGGCGCGTGCGCAACGCACCGGCCGCGGGCAGCGCCGCGAAACCCGCGTAACGCAGCAGGCTCAGGTCGCTCATCACCGCGGCGCGCAGCGCCAGCGGGCGGCGCGGCCGTACGCGCAGCATCTGCAACTGGCACAGCCGGACTGCGTGCCGCGCGAACCAGTCACCGTACAGGTGACGGCTGTCCGCATTGCCGCAGACGATCACGCGCTCCGCATGCAGTACGCCGCGCGACGTCCGTACGGACGGCGTGCGCACCTCGTGCACCATCTCGCCATAGCGGAACCGCACGCCGAAGCGTTCCGCCAGCCACGACGCCAGCAACCCGATCGCGGTACGCGGCTCGATGCGCAGTTCATGCGGGCTGTGCAGCACGCCTTGCGCGCCGTCCAGCCGCAACTCCGGCGCCGCGGCCGCCGCTTCGCCGGGTGTCATGACCCGGCAGCCGTCGGCCATGGCGGTCTGCATGAAGGCGTCGATCAGATGCATCGCCTCGGGGCGACGCGCAATCAGGTGCAGGCCCTCGTGCAGCACGTCGATGCCGGCTTGCGGCGCGACGTCCGCCCAGACCTCGCGGCTCGCCCGCGCACGCCGCCAGCTGTGTTCGGCGTGCTGCCCGGTGACGGTGACGAAGCCGAAATTGCGGATCGACGCGCCCACGCAGGCGGCATCGCGCTCGATCACGCAGACGCGCAGCCCCTTGAGTGCCGCCGTATACGCATGTGCGAGGCCGACGATTCCAGCGCCTACGACGATCACGTCATAAGCATCTGCCGCTGCGGTGGCGTTCACGATTGCACGTTCCTTCTGTCGAGATGATGCACGCCGCCGCTCCGGCAGCCGTGCGCATGGGGTGCCGCTCGCTGCGTCGCATGAACGGATCCCCGGGACCCGGGCAAGCGGGCCGGCTCGCACCGTTCATGCCCGGAACCGTCGCCCGATACCGCACTATCCCGGCGCGAGATGACATCCGCATGAAAAGCCACAAAACAGCATGAATTGGCATATTTTGCCATCTCGGCATGCGAGAACGGCACGCTTCGCCCGGGCGGCACACCGCGTTCGCACGCGCCGCCTCCCCGCCGCTTACTCGAACCGGCAGGCCGCGCGCGGCAGCGCCGAGAGCGTGTCGCTCGACAGTTTCAGAATGCCGTCGAAATTGGCCTGGTTGTCCGCCGGACAGAAATCCGCGAGCTTCATGCCGTCCGGGCGCGTGTACTCGACATTGAACACGGCCTTGTTCAGTGCGATGAAGCTCGCGTAGCCGTCGCACTCGTGGAACCTGTTGCATTGTTCGTTGAGCGCCCAGTCGGCCACTTTCGCCATCGCGGTCGCGATGCCCGAGCCGTTCTTGAGGCCCATCGACATCCCGCGATCGTGCGCGGCGGCGATCAGCGCCGTGTTGTAGCGCAGTTGATCGTCGCGCGTCAGCGGAAAGCCCGTTTCCTGGCGATAGCTGTCGTCGAGGTCCGGCTCGATGCCGTCGCAGCCCTTTTTCTTCGCCTGGTCGAGACGCGCCAGCATCAGCGGCATCAGGATCGCGGTCTGGCGAATGTCCAGCCAGCGTTCGTGATCCTCGTAGCCTTCCACCGGGTTGCCGAGCACGCTGTCGGGAAACTTGCCGGCGTCTCCTCGGGTATCTTCGCGTCCGCCCACCTCCATGTAGCAGACGACATAGATGCCCTTCGCCTTCAGGCGCTGGATCGTGCCGGCATCGGTCAGCTCCATGTCGACGTCGAACATCTTGCGGGGGTTGTTCACGCCGTCCAGCACCGTCTCGTTGATCCGGTTGCCGTCGATCTGCCATTGCCAGCTCGTGCCGGGCACGAGCGGTTTCCACGCGGCGGCTTGCGACGCGCGCGCCGAGGCCGCCGCGACGGAGGTGCCGGGCACGGACGAATCCGAGTCGCCTCCGCACGCGGCAAGCAGCAGCATCAGCACGAATGAAGCGAACGATCTGGCGGACATGGCGAATCCTTTGCCTGTTGGGCGGCTTGTCAGGATGCGAGGAAGCGAGGAAGCGAGGAAGACACGTGCAGCGGGAGGCGGGCGATGTATCTGCCGATGCTGCAGCGGTGCGGGAATGCGCGAGGCACGTCCGGATGGTAGGCGGGAACACCACGCCCATCTGTTCCGATTTGTCGATTTTTGTCGGCACGGCGGCCACGATCCTGCAGATCGGCTCGCATTCGAGCGGCAGTTGCCGTTCAAGGCATGCACTCGGCAATGCCTCCGGTTGCCGGTCGCGGAAGCCGGAGACCATGCGAAACTGCGTCGCGATGATACGGGCGACCCGCATGGTCTCCACCCTGCCCGGCTTCGTTCAATTGCCGGGCGCCAGGGCGTTGGCAAACCGGTTCGTATAACCGAGCGTACCGACACCGCCGATCGAATTGCACGTCGACGAGGCGGCGCCCGGCGGACAATCGACGTCACGGTCGAACGACCAGAAGTGGACACCCACGAGACCATTCTGTTTCACGAACTGCGCAACGGTGTCTGCATCCGCCGGTGTAAAGGTTTCGCCGGCCACGTCGTTGCCGCCGATCATCGGCGTCAGCTCGATCTGGCTGTACGGTACACCCCAGTGATCGTGCAGGTTCATCGCCGCCTGGATCGCCGACTGTCCCATCTGGCAGGTGCCGTTCGCGACCACGCAGTTCCCCGCCCCGGCCGACCCGTAGTCCATCGTCATCAGGTCGATGGTGTAGTTCTTCAGGCCGTACGTCTGAATCGCCTGCATGACCCAGTCGCCATACACGTTGAAGCTGTCGGGGGCGCTGGCGCCCCAGGAGCTGGCCGTGGTCGCGCCCTGCTGGGAAGGAGCCAGTGTCGCCAGCGTAAAGCTGAAGCGCAGGCCGGGATAATTCTGCTGGGCAACTGCCACGCGCTGGACGAGATCGTTGATCACCTGTTGTGTCTGCCCGCCCTCGATATCGAAATCGATCCCGATCAGGTTGTTCGATGCATAACGATTGATGAAGGCCGTCATGCCGGCATCGGTCCCGCACGTGAACATGCCGGCCGCGCCGCCGGTGGAAATCACGTAATTCACATTGGCCGCGGTGAAAAGCGGCACGTTGGCGGCCGCCATCGCGCCGCCGTCGACGCCCGCCCAGTTCTCGCTGCCGCATTCACCGGTCGCAAACGCGAGCGTCAGCGTACGTACACCGGTTGGCAGCACCGACAGCACCGGGCTCATCTGCCCCGTGACGTTCGACGAGATGACGTTCGTGTTCCAGTTCATCGAAATCGTCGCGTCCTTGTACGGGCTATAAACGAATGCCGGCGCCGTGCCGGTGGCCGTCCCGCCCGCCGCGGCAGCGCCGGTGCCGAAAGACGACCATGCCAACAGAAGCGCCAGCGCGCCTCTCAAGGTCGATCGCCGCATCATTCCGGATTGGTTCTTCTTCATTTTCATGCCCTCAATTCCGATCTGGTTCATGGTTTCCCCTTTCGATTGACAAAGCTCCGCCCAGGTCGAATTCAAAAGAAATCAACCTTACAAATTGTCACTTGAAGACAAACTTCGATATTGATTATGTTTTTATATCAACAACGGAAAACACCACGACTTCAGTCGATGCTGGTGAAGCCCGAGAGGGTGCGCCCGCCGCACGGTGGCGGATACCGGTATTTCGACGGCCGTTGTAGTGATGTTTCAGTCCGGCATCCGCGCTTCGATTTGTTATACTACATAATCATCCGGCATCAACCCTGGAATCGACTATTTCAATCAATGTCGAAACCCGAAATACTCATGCAATTGCATTGCGATATTGAAATTGTCGCCATTCGATAATTCAAACGGATATCTCGCAGCCATCTGGATTATTGTTCAAGGTGACGAAATTCAGGCGCTGCGATCGTGCTTCATTTTATTGGCGACCGACCCGCCATGACGTCGTGGTTGCCGTTCTCATCCTTGATGCATCCACCGAAACCGGAGGCAGATCATGACCGTCAATGTCGCCGCCCAAGAGTCGGCCCGCACCGCCCAACTGGTCACCCGGATGTACGCGAGGTTATTGCTGGTCGGCTTCGCGCTGGTGCCTGCGTACCTGATCGCCTACCTGTACGTCTTCCAGGATCCATCGCTGAAATTCGAGAACCACGCCTTTCACGAACTGGCGATCGCGATCGCCACGCTCGAGGGCGCGTTCGTCACCTATGTCTGCTGGCGCTGCTATCGCCTGTCGGGTGAACCGTTGCTGCGCTGGCTCACGCTGGGCTTTCTGGGCTTTTCCCTCATCTATGCGCTGCATGGCTTGTTCACCGGCATGGCGCATCACAATATCTGGCTGTTCCTGCTGTACGGGCCGGCGTCGCGCCTGGCCATGTCGATCCTGATCCTTGTCGGGCAGCTCACCTACAGTCACAAGGCAGACAGCGCGGCAACCCGCGCCGATCCCCGCACCTGGTTACCCTGGCTCGCCCTGTTCGGGCTCGTCGACGCCGCGGTCGCCGTGATCGCCTTCTCGCCGGTGGCCGGCAACCCGTGGGTACGCCTGTCGATGGAGGGCGGCGCACTGCTGCTCTCGATCGTGAACGTCGTTGCGCTGGTCGTGCGCCGCATCCGCTCGCCGCTGATGACGATCTACGGCATTTCGGTGACGTCGTTCGCGCTCTCCTCGCTCGCCTTCATCCTCGGGCGGCCGTGGAATCACATGTGGTGGCTGGCGCATGCAATTTTCGCGGCCGGCTTCTTCCTGCTCAGTTTCGGCGTGGTGCAGGCCTTTCATACGACCCGTTCGTTTTCGAAGATCTACAGCCAGGCAGAACTGTTTGCCCGGTTGAGGGAAGCGATGGCGAGGACGGAGCGCGCCCTGCAGGCACTTCAACGGACCAACGAAAAGCTCGAGCACCTGGCGGCCACGGACCCGCTCACGGGCGCGACCAACCGGCGGCAATTCATCGAAAGCGTGGAAGCGGAAATCAACCGGGCCAAGCGCAATGGCGCGCCGTTCTCGTTGCTCGCGCTCGATCTCGACCACTTCAAGGCGATCAACGACAGTTACGGGCATCAGGCCGGCGATCAGGTGTTGCAACGCTTCGTCGACAAATGCGCCGATGCGATCCGGCCGTACGATGGCGTCGCGCGGGTGGGCGGGGAGGAATTCATGGTGCTGCTTCCGCAAGCCGCGCTGGACACCGCCCAGTCGATCGGCGAGCGCATCCGCGCGGCGGTCGCGGGCGCGCCGTTCGAAGCAGGCATCGGCGCACCGATCAAGGTCACCGTGAGTGTCGGCGCCTCCGAATTCGGCAGGGACGGCGAGACGATCGACGCGATCCTGCGCAAGGCGGACGAACGCCTGTACCGCGCGAAGCATCTCGGTCGCAACCAGGTGGTCGCCGGGTAGCCGGCTGCCGTGTCAGTGCCGTCCGCCGCGCCGCCGGCGGGCGTTCTTCAATTCATGACGCCCCGGCCATCGCCGGGCGCGTCATGTCGCAGCAGTATCAGAACGGGCTGCGTGTCGTATCGCCATTGGTGAACGTCGCGTCGACGACCTGATAGAACGCCATCGCCGTATCCGCGACTTCCCAGACCGCAAGGATGACGTGGTAGCCGCTACGCACCGGCAGCCGGCATTGGTGAATGGTCGGCTGCTGCGGCACCAGGTTCGCGTTCGGGTCCCAGTATGGCTGGCCGGGATTCTGGATCGTGCAGAACGGCGTGGGCTCGAACTGCGCGCGCGTCAGCTTTTCCGACGGGTTCCAGTCGGCGCGTGTAATGAAGTAGTTCCAGCGACGCGTCTTGTGGACCGCGCTGAATTCCCATTTGAAATTCTGCAATGCGCCCGGACGTAACGGGATCTTCTGCCAGCGGCTCGGCGACTGCTCGTTCAGCACGGGCAGCGGGCCATTCGTGCTGGCGCCGGCGATTTCACCGTCCGCTGGCGGTGCGGCATTCTTCGCGTCGGCCGGCGCGAACGGATCGGACAGGCCGCTTTGCGTCGCAGGGAAGAACTTGCCGTTCTCCATCGCGTTCGCGTGCCAGGCGTCGACCGGGCAGTTCGGATTCTGGCCTTGCGTGCACAGCACGATGCGCGAAGGCGGTTCGGTCAAACGACCGTGCGCGTGAGCACCGGCCGCCGCGACCAGCAGTGCCACGCCGGCCAACGAGCATGGCATCACGGAAGCAACGTATCTGCGGATGATCTTTTTCATGAGCCCTCATGACATTGATGTCGGAACGGAGATGCGCACTTCGAGCCTCCCGCAAGATCCCTGGCAGGGATTCCTGCCGACACGTCGTCGCGCACACTGATCGGCAAAAGCGGCGGTCAAATGAAACCGTGGCGGGCGATGATTGATCGCCACGCTTCCTGACAAATCACTTTCACCGAACCGAACCTTATCCGCAAAAATCGGAAAAATAAACGTCCCGCATTGATAGTTTTTTAATTTTAATCAAATTCGCGAATCATTTTCCATTTCAACCCGATTTTGACTCGACTTAAATTGCGGCATTGAATAAACCGCCAATTCATTTAAAACACCGTTAGCGATCGTTCGGCAGGCGGTTTTGCGTTTCGGGGCTCGTTTTCGAATATTGCGACGGGGCGTGGACGGATTGCAGAGAACCTGGGCGAACCACCCCGCCAGCCGTCACTTCAGGCGCGGCATTTCTCTCGCCAGGCCTCATCATTCCGTTCGTGTGCCGAACGCTTCCGGATTTTCATCTGATCCGCCGAGCGTGATGCCCGACAGATTCACCGCTGGCCCTGAGCGTCTTCGCTAACGAATTCTTCAGGCAGCCAATCCCGTCGACGAAGCAACCGTGAGATCCTGGTTGAACCGGGTCATGCAGTTCAGGTCAAGTGCGCGTATCTGCTCGGTCATGAAATCGACGAAGGTGCGAATGCGCGTCGGAAGATGTTGCCGGCTGAGATAGCAGATATAGTGGCCGCGATCTTCCGGCACATGCTTCGCCAGCGCGACGACCAGCTCGTTCGAGGCGAGATGGTCGCGAATCTGATAGCCCGCCATCTGTGCAATACCCGCCCCATTCAGAACCGCCTGCAATACCAGATCGGCGTCATTGAACGTGAGGCGTGAGGCCGGCAGGTACTTTTGTACTCGGCCATCGACGTTGAATTCCCATTCGAAGATGCGGCCGCTCGCAAAACGGAAGTTGATGCACGCGTGCCGGTCGAGCTCCTCCAGGCTCTGCGGGAGCCCGTGCCTCGCCACGTAAGACGGTGCCGCGCAAAGCGCCATCTGCATTGGAATCAGTTGCCGCGCAATGATGCTGGAGTCCTCGATGCGGCCATTGCGAAACGCCACGTCGATCCGTTCCGACACCAGGTCGATCGGCCGGTCGTCGAGCAGCAGATCGAAGACGATGTCGGGGTATGCCTGTGCAAACGTTTCCAGCAACGGCGCAACGATTTTCCGGCCGAATCCCACCGCCGAGCTGATCCGGATCAGGCCGCGCGGCGGCCCCTGCCGCAGTTCCAGCATGTCGTTCATGGCCTCGACGATCTGCGCGACGCCCTGGTGGCAGTTCTCGAAGAATCGCTGGCCTTCGCACGTCAGTTCGGTCATGCGCGTGGTCCGCTGGAACAGCCGCGTACTCAACTGCGCCTCGAGCTTCTGGACGTTCCGGCTCACGGCAGGCCGGCCGACGCCGAGAAGCTCGGCGGCCTTGGTAAAACTGCCCTCGCTCGCCACCGCGACGAACGCAAGGATGCCCGCGTAGCTCGCACCGAAGCTCGCCGAGAGTGCATCGGCACGACCGGCCAGGTCGCGACGAACACCGTGCTCCGCTGTATCCGATTGATTCATTTCCGCTTCCCCAGACATGTCGCTCGCTCCGGTTGCCCGTCGCCGGCCTGCGCCGGCGAACCGCTGCACGTGCGAACGCGACTCAGCTTCGTGCGAGCCACTGGTCGAGACCGATACGGCCGAGCCGCGCGTCGCCGAGCGGCACCAGCGATTTCTCCTCGACGCGGCCGCCGTAGTAACGGGCGTCGCGATCGGTCACGACCGTACGCGTATCGCCGACCGACTTCAGATACCGCGCGACGATCTCCGCGAACGGCGCGCGGTCCGGGCCCGCGATCTCGACCGTGCCGTTCTGCGGCCCGGCGAGCGCGACCTGCGCGACGAGTGCCGACACGTCTTCCGCGGCGATCGGCTGAAACAGGCCGTCGCCGATGCGGACCGTGCCGTCTTGCGTGCCGAAATCCGCGATGCCGCCGATGAATTCCATGAACTGCGTCGCACGCACGATCGTGTACGGCACGCCGGCTGCTTCGATCGCCTGTTCCTGCGCGACCTTGGCCAGGAAATAGCCGTTCTCCGGCATCCGGTCGCAGCCGACGATCGACAGCGCGACGTGATGGCGCACGCCCGCGGCCACTTCGGCCTTGCCGAGATTGCGTGCCGACGTGCGGAAGAAGTCCAGTACCGCCTGCGGTTCCCACGACGGCGCATTCGCCACGTCCACGACGACGTCCGCGCCCGTCAATGCGTCGGTCAGGCCTTCGCCCGTGATGGTATTGACGCCGGTGCGCGGCGACGCGGCCAGCGCCTGGTGGCCGGCTTCGCCGAGCAGCGTGACGACACGCGAGCCGATGAGGCCCGAACCACCGATGACAACGATCTTCATCGCAAAATCTCCTGACGATTGGGTGTGACGGGAATGCGAGGCCGACGTGAAGGGTACCGGATCCGATGGAGGCAGCGATGGCCGTCGCATCACGTGGCGCAATTGTGGAAGAATCATGTCCTATCCATAAGTGCCAAGAATCGTCGATCGGACTGGTCCATGCCCTGTCCGCTCTCCGTGACCCACGAGACCGTGATGCCTGAGCAAACGCCCCCACTGACCATCGAGATCGACCGGCAGCAACAGTTGCCGATCTATCTGCAGATTTGCGAGCGGTTCAGAACCGCGATCGCCGCGGGCCATCTGCGTCCCGGCGACCGCGTGCCCGCATTGCGCGGCCTCGCGACGCAACTGAACACGGCGCGCGGCACCGTCGAACAGGCTTACACGATCCTGGTCGACGAGGGATACCTGCAAATGCGCGGCGCGGCAGGCACGTTCGTATCGCCGTCCCTGCCGAAATCGGTGACGCGGCCGATGCCCGCACGTGCCGACGCACCGGCACGGCACGCCGAACAGGCGGATCCGCATCGGGCGTCGGCCGCACCGGGCGACAACCCGCCGCCGCTGCGTCCACAGCCGATCGCCGTCGCGCTGAGCGGCGAGCCGCGCCCGCTGCAACCGGGCCTCCCTGCGCTCGATGCGTTTCCACGCAAGGTCTGGCACCGGCTCGTGTCGCTGCGCGCGCGCAGCAGCGAACGCGCACTGCTGGGCTACCCGAATCCGGCCGGCTACCGGCCCCTGCGCGAACACATCGCGACCTATCTGGCGCTGTCGCGCGGCGTGACCTGCATGCCGGAACAGGTATTCATCACCGGCGGCTACCGCGCCACGCTGGAACTCGTGCTGCGCAGCCTCGCACGTCCGAACGACCGCGTGTGGTTCGAGGATCCCGGTTATCTGCTCGCGCGCAGTTTCCTGTCCGAGACCGGCGTGCAACTCGTTCCGGTGCCGGTGGACACCGAAGGGATCGACGTCGAGCGCGGCATGCAGCTGGACCCGCAGGCACGCTTCGCGATGGTGACGCCGTCGCACCAGAGCCCGCTCGGGCATACGCTGTCGCTGTCCCGCCGCATTGCGCTGCTGGATTGGGCCGCCAAGACGTCCGGGTGGATCGTCGAGGACGACTACGACAGCGAGTTTCGTTATCTCGGCCGCCCGCTGCCCGCGTTGAAGAGTCTCGACCGGCGGGATCACGTGATCTATTGCAGCACCTTCAGCAAGGCGATGTACCCCGGCTTGCGGCTCGCCTACGCGGTCGTGCCGGAGCGCGCGGTGGAGCGTGTCGAACGCGTCGCATGCAGCATGAATGCCGGATCGCCGACGCTCCTGCAGGCGGCCCTGGCCGACTTCATCGAACAGGGGCACTTTGCCCGGCATTTGAAGCGGATGCGCGCGCTGTACTTTGAGCGCCGCACGCTGATCGTGCACGCGTTGCGGCAGGCGTTCGGCGAGCGGCTGATCGTCGAATTGCCGGTGGGCGGTATCCAGTTCGCGGTGCAGTTCACCGACGGGCCCGACGGACCGGTCGACGACGTCGCCGTCGCCGCACGCGCACGCGACGCGGGCCTCGCGGTCCTGCCGCTGTCGATCTGGTACGCGAACAGCCACACGCAGCAAACGCCGCGCGGCCTCGTCATCGGGTTCGCGAACATCGCCGACGCGGACGAAGCGCAACGTCACGCACGAACGTTGCGCGCCTGCCTGGGCCGCTGACGCACGGCTCGCGCCGGCCGGGTGTCGCGTCACGATCCCGATTGGTGTCCGACGGGAAACATTGAATCGCCCCGGGCGGCCATACCGTCGCCATCTGCGCGCCTCTAGCATGGAAGCGTCTTGCTCCGTAGAGCCACCACGGATCGGGCTGCACCGGAGGATCGCCGCGTTCCGCATGCGATCGTTCGCGCCGCCCGTCCTTGAAGACGAAATCCACCCCGGGCCGCGCAACCCCATTCGCCACACGCTTCGACACATGCATGACCGGGAATCGAAGCGGCGCCGCATTCGAGCACGCATCATGAACGCCCCTAAGCTCCAGGCCCCTCCGCTCTCCCTTCTCGACCGGTATCGGGGCCACGCGTTTCAGCCGCTCCACACGGCGCGCGTCACCGTGTCCGGCGGCGAAACAGGCCACGGCCGTGCATCGGGCATCGTGCGATCCGACGACGGGTGTCTGATCCTCGATCTGCGGTTGCCCACCGAACTTGGCGGCCCGGGCGGCGGCACCAATCCCGAACAGCTTTTTGCAGCCGGCTATGCCGCGTGTTTTCACGGTGCCCTGAGCCTGCTCGCGCAACGCGAGAACATCGACATCCGGCAAGCGACCGTGGCGGCCGAAGTGTCGTTCGGCCGAGATCCCGTCGATGGCGGATATGCGCTGATTGCCAACGTCACCGTCCGCATGCCGGGTGTGGAGCGAGACGTCGCGGAACGTCTTGTGCGCGACACGGAGCGCCTGTGCCCTTATACGAAGATGGCCCGGCAAGGAATCTGCAGTGTCGTCGTCGTGTCGGCGTGACGCAACGTCAACGGTGTGCCGACGCACCGACGCATCCGCCGGGCGATTGGTGCCGAAGCGGCAACAGAGTGCGCACGCTCCCGGCACTACTGACCTGTGAGGCCCGCGCTTACGATGATCGCCAGGCAGGTCCCGCAATGAATCGGCATGTGCCGGGCCAGCGGCACTGCTTCCACCGATCAGGAGAACGGATCATGACGCAACGTATCAACTACTTCCAGCAATCGCCGGAGCTGACCAAGAAGCTCGTCGAACTCGACGGGCTGTTTCAGAAGACGACGATCGAGATGCCGATCCGCGAGCTCGTCGAGATTCGCGCATCGCAACTCAACGGCTGCGCGTTCTGCGTCGACATGCACACCAAGATGGCGAAAATCCACGGCGAGCGCGAGCTGCGCCTGCATCACGTCGCGATCTGGCGCGAGTCGACGCTGTTCTCGCCGCGCTCGAATGGACCGAAGCACTGACGCATCTCCCGACGCATGGCGTGCCCGACGATCTCTACGAACGCGTGCGGGCCCACTATGCCGAGAAGGAGCTGTCGGATCTCACCTTCCTCGTGGGCGCCATCAACTGCTGGAACCGGCTGAACGTCGCCTTCCGCATCGTGCCCGGCTCGTTCGACAAGATGTTCGGGCTCGACAAGGCCAACCTGGAGTAACGACATGAAACGCATCATGCTGGCGCTTGCCCCGCTCGCGCTGTCGCTCCTGATTCCCGTTCAACCGGCGGCCGCCGCACCGCAGGCGACGGTGACGCAGTTGACCACGGAGCCGTTGCCCGAGTATCCGGGCAAGGAAGTGGAGATGATCGCCGTGAACTATCCGCCCGGCGCCGTCGATCCCGTGCATCGCCACGATGCACACGCATTCGTCTACGTGCTCGACGGCAGCATCGTGATGGGCCTGAACGGCGGGAAAACGGTCACGCTCCATGCCGGCGACACGTTTCATGAAGGACCGGACGACGTGCACACTGTCGGACGAAACGCCAGCAGCACGAAGCCGGCGAAATTCATCGTGGTTCTGATCAAGAACAAGGGCGCGCCGGTCCTGACACCGGTGAAGTAGCGCGATCGCTACCGGGGCCCGGCAACGCCGGGCCGCCACGCAGGCATCCTGACGGCTAGCATGGGGCGCCGCCAGGCGGAGCGCTATCGGGCCTGCACGCCCCGTGTTCCGGTCACCGTTGGCCCGCACGATCGACGAACAACCGCGCCGGGCGCACTGACGTCACCGCACGCGCGAGGCAAGCCCGCGCGTGTCGCCGAGGGCTACAGCATCGCCTGACTGACGAGCGCGTACTGTCCGCAGACGGGGTCGGCCGGCCCTTCGTGCGCCGAAGCCGGCGCGTTGCGCACCATCTTCGAACACGTATCGACCCGCGCCAAACCCTGCTCGGCCAGCCAGTCCGGCAAACCGGTCCCGTCCGGCACGTCGATGCGGGCGAATTCGCCTTCCCGTTGCGTCAGCCAATGGCTGACGAGCGCCTTCGCATACGCGTCGTCGCTCGCGCGCGGCGCCGCCACCGGGCCGATCACGTACCCGCGGCCAAAGCGCCGCAGCACCGAGAACCCGACCACCTCGCCGTCGCGTTCGAGCACGACGCTTTCACCACGCTGGAACAGCGCCGACATCAACTCATCGCGCTGGAGACCGGAAGCACGCGCGTCCAGCTCGACGAGGCGCGGCCAGTCGGCCGGCGATCCGGCCCGCAGCCGCACGCCATCGGGCAGGACCACGTTGGCCGGCCGCACCACGTTCCCCTGATACTGGCTCAGCGATCCGCACACGTTGAAGCCCAGCTTCTCGTACAGCGGCCGGCCGGCCGGCGTCGCATGCAGAAACGTGATGCGCGTCCCCAGCTCGTCGATGAGCATCTCCATCAGCTTGCGGCCGATGCCTCGGCCCTGATGCGCGTCGGAGACGATCACATGCCCGATCGCGGCGCGATCCACACCGTACTTCCAGCACATCGCCGTGCCGATGACCACGCCGTTTTCCTCTGCCGCGAACGCGGTCGACGTGTCGGCGGAAAACTGCCAGTCTTCCGCCCTGAACGGCCAGCGGAGCGCGATGGAAAGGGCATGGGCCGCGGGGACGTCCGCCGCGGTGAAGCGCCGGTAGCGAAGCGCCGGCAACGTGTCGGAATCGTTCATCTCGTTTTCCCGTTTCATCAAGCAATCCTCATAAAGGTGTCGTCGTGCGCCACGGCACCACGTCAACGCCGGCTTCGCGCATCATGGCGAGCGCGCGAAGTAATGCTGCGCCAACGCGACCCAGTACCGGACGCCGGCCGGAATGATGTCGTCGTTGAAATCGTATTTCGGGTGATGCAGCGCCGGCGCGGCCGCGCCGGCCCGCGCATTGCCGATCAGCACGTAAGCGCCCGGCCGTTCTTCCAGCATGAATCCGAAGTCTTCGGACGTCATGTTCGGCGGTACGTCGCGGGCCACGCGTTCGTCGCCGAACGTGTCGCGAATCACCGTCTCGCACAGCGCGGTCTCGGCCGGCGTGTTGACCGTCGCCGGGTAATACTGGAAAAACTCCACGTCGACCTGCGCGCCATAGGCACTCGCCAGCGCCTCGCACGTGAGCCGGACGTCGCGCTGCAATTGCTGCTGCAATGCCGACGACAGCGTGCGAATCGTGCCGCGCAGCTCGGCGGTGTCGGGAATCACGTTGTCCGTGGTGCCCGCATGAAACATGCAGACGGAAATGACGGCGGGGTCCACCGGATCCTTGTGGCGCGCGGCGATGGTCTGGCACTGCAGCACCATCGAGCACGCGAGCGGGACGGGATCGATGCCCAGATGCGGCTGCGCCGCGTGCGCGCCCTTGCCCGTCACCGTGATCCTGAAGCGCGAGCCGGCGGCCATGATCGGGCCGGTGCGCAACCCGAATTGGCCGGCAGGCAGGCCGGGCCAGTTGTGCATCCCGAATACCGCCTCAGTCGGGTATTGCTCGAACAGCCCGTCGTCGATCATCCTGCGCGCGCCTGCTCCGCCCTCTTCCCCCGGCTGAAACACCAGGTGGACGCTGCCGGGCAGCTGCGGCAGCGCCTTCATCACGCGTGCGGCGCCGAGCAACATCACGGTATGGCCGTCGTGGCCGCACGCGTGCATGATCCCGTGCGTGCACGACGCATGCGCAAAATCGTTGGCTTCGTGGATCGGCAGCGCGTCCAGATCGGCGCGCAGCACGATGCCGCGGCCCGGATCGGTGCCGGGCAGGCTCGCGACGACGCCCGTGCCGCCCAGCCCGCGCGACACCGCATAGCCAAGCGCTTCCAGCTCGCTCGCGACGACGTCGGCCGTCCGGTGTTCTTCGAAGCGCAACTCGGGATGCGCATGCAGGTCGCGACGCAATTTCGCCCAGTGCGCGTGATGCGCTTGCAGCGATGTATCGGGGATGACGGGGTGGTTCAATTTCGGCACCTTCGAAAAGTAGCGGGCTTCCGGCTGCATTGCCGGTGCGCTCGTGCGCAGCGGCCGGGTCAGTCGTAAAAGCCGACGATCGACTTGATCTCCATGTACTCCTCCATGCCTTCGATCCCGTACTCGCGGCCGTTGCCCGACTGCTTGTATCCGCCGAACGGCGCCTGAGGATCCCATGCCGGGTAGTTCAGATGTACCTGCCCCGCCCGGATGCGGGCGGCCACCGCGCGGACGCGTTCCATGTCGGTACCCTGCACGTGGGCGCCGAGCCCGTAGACCGTGTCGTTCGCGATGGCGACCGCTTCGTCCACGGTGTCGTAAGGCAGGATCGCGAGCACCGGACCGAAGATCTCCTGCTGTGCGATCGCCATGTCGGTGCGCACCTCGGAGAAAATCGTCGGCCGCGCATAAAAGCCGCGTTCGAGGCCCGCGGGCCGGCCGGGACCGCCGGCGATCAGCTTCGCGCGTTCGTCGATGCCCACGTCGATCATCTGCGCAACCCGCCCGAACTGTGCGCGATTGGCCAGCGGCCCGTGCGTCGTGGCCTCGTCGAACGGATCGCCGACCACGAGCGTTTGCGCTGTCGCGACGGCCAGCGCCTCCACCGCGCCGAGCACGGCGCGCGGCACGATCATGCGGGTCGGCGCGCTGCACGATTGCCCCATGTTGCGGAACGCGGCAGCCACGCCGGGCGGGATCGCACGCGACAGGTCCGCATCCGGCAACACGATATTCGGCGACTTGCCACCCAGTTCCTGCGCGACGCGCTTGACGGTCGGCGCCGCCGCCTGCGCGACCAGCACGCCGGCGCGCGTCGATCCGGTGATCGACACCATGTCGACCTCCGGGTGCGACGACAGCGCGGCGCCCACCGTATCGCCGCTGCCGCTCACGAGGTTGAATACGCCGGCGGGCACGCCCGCATCGGCCATCACTTCCGCGAACAGCAGCGCGCTGAGCGGCGAAAGTTCGCTCGGCTTCAGCACGACCGTGCAGCCTGCCGCGAGCGCCGGCCCGACCTTCGCGGTGATCTGGTAGATCGGCCAGTTCCACGGCGTGATCAGCGCACATACGCCGATCGGCTCGCGCACGACCGCGGTCGTGCCGCGCTGCCTGACGAGCGCGTAGCTCGCCAGGTTGTCGCGTGCAACCCGGATATGTTCGGCCGCGAGCGGTACGTGCGCGCCGCGCGCATAGCCGATCGGCGCGCCCATTTCCATCGCGAGCGCCAACGCGAACAGTTCGGCGCGCTCCACCATCAACGCATGCACGCGGTCGAGCAGCGCGGCGCGTTCATCCGGTGAAGTCGCGGACCATCGCTCGAACGCGCGGCGCGCGGCGCTGACGGCCCGGTCGGCGTCGCGCGCGCTGCCGAGCGGGATTTCGCACAACGCGTGTTCGGTGGACGGGCAAACGACCGCGAACCGGTCGCCGCCGTCGGGCGCTACCCAGTCGCCGTCGATGAAGAAGCGCTCCAGCCTGCCGGCTTGCA
Organism: Burkholderia lata; assembly: GCF_902499335.1. Lineage (GTDB taxonomy): Bacteria > Pseudomonadota > Gammaproteobacteria > Burkholderiales > Burkholderiaceae > Burkholderia > Burkholderia lata_B. The sequence continues at coordinate 92,311 of NZ_CABVQK010000016.1, forward strand.
GCAGGTGATCAACAGGTGAATTCATGAGAGGGTGTCCTTGAGTCGATACCAGGCGCCGACGAACGGCAAGAACCACGGTTTGCCGAAGTGCCCGGGAATGGCCGGCCAGTCGAAGCCCTGCCACGGGTTGAGCTCCGCGCGTCCGTCCATGATTTCCGCCATCAGCGTGCCCATCAGCGTCGCCATGTGGGTGCCGTGGCCGCTATAGCCCATCGAGTAGTAAACGCCGTCGCGCTCGCCCGCGCGCGGCAGCCGGTTGGCCGTCATGTCGACCATCCCGCCCCAGCAGTAGTCGATGCGTACGTCGGCCAGCTCCGGAAACACGGCGGCCATCTGCTGCCGCAGGATCGCGCCGCTCTTTTCGTCGGAGCGCGGGTTCGACGCCGCAAAACGCGCCCGCCCGCCGAACAGCATCCGGTTGTCGGGCGTGACGCGAAAGAAATTCACGAAATTCTTCGTGTCGGTGACCATCCGGCGCGTCGGCAGCAAGCGGTCGAGCAGTTCGCGCGGCAACGGCTCGGTGACGATGATGAATGCGCCGACCGGCACGATCCGGCGGCGAATCCAGCCGAAGGGCCCGACGTGCGAAATGCCGCTCGCGAGCAGGACCTGGCGCGCACGGATCTCGCCAAGCGGGGTCCGCGCCGCATAGCTGCCACGCGAGTCCCGCTTCAATCCCAGCACCGGCGCATGCTCGACGATGTGTGCGCCGCGCGCCTGGGCGGCGCTCGCCAGGCCGCGCACATATCGGCCGACATGCATCCCCGCGCTCTTGCCGAACAGCAACCCGCCGTGATAACGGTTCGAGCCGATCTCGTCGCGCAGTTCGGCCTTCGTCACGAGGCGCGTGTCGGGGTCCACGCTCGCCGCGAGCAATGCCTGGCTGCGCGCGAGCTTGTCATAGTGCTCGGGCTTCGCCGCGAGCTTCAGCTTGCCGGTGCGGGCAAAATTGCAATCGATCGACTCCTCCCTGACCAGCCGCTCGACCGTGTCGACGCCCGCGTCGAACGCGAGATAGAGCCGGTTCGCCAGTTCCGTGCCGAGACGTTGCGACAGGGACGCATAATCCTGCGCGAAGCCGTTGTTGCACATGCCGCCGTTGCGTCCCGAGGCCGCCTGCCCGACGGCGCCCGCCTCGCAGACGATCACGCGCGCGCCTTTCTTGGCCAGCGCCAGCGCGGCGGCCGAACCCGTGATTCCGCCGCCCACCACCAGCACGTCGCAACTGCCGCCGTGCAATTCCGGCGAGTGGCTCACGAATGGCTCCGACGTATCGAGCCAGTACGAACTGAAACGCATCAGGCACTCCCAAGCTGTCGCATCGCACGGCCGGGCCGGCGAACGTTCACCGCACCGATCCGGCCGCTCGCGGGCGGTCCGGCTCGATGCGCGTCGTATGCAGGCGGCCTCTCATCCATGTGACGGCGTTGCATCAGAAATCCGCGACCTTGCCCCAGGCGGACTCGCTGAACCGGCCGGGCCGGTACGGCGCCGGGTCCACGAAAGGTTGCGCACCGGACGCCAGATCGGCGATCAGGTGCCCGGCGCCCGGGCCGATCCCGAAGCCGTGACCCGAAAAACCCGCCGCGAGGATCAGCCCCGGCACGCCCGGTACTTCGCCGATGCCCGGCACGCCGTCCGGCGTGCTGTCGACAAACCCGGCCCACGCGTGCGTGATCTTCGCTTCGCGCAGTTCGGGCAACAGTTCGGACGCTCGGCGGTACGTTTCGGCGACCGTCGGCATGTCGGGCTTCGGATCGAGAATGCGCACGGCTTCCATCGGCGTAGGCGCATCGAGGCGCCAGCGCTTCAACGTTTCGTGGCCGCCGCGCACGCCTTCGAGGCCGCCCGGCAGCAGGTTGCGCCAGCGTTTCGCGAACATCGGCACGAATTGCGGCGCGAAGCGCAGGAACTGCGGCGTCAGGTCCACGCGCGCGCGGCCGCTGATCGCCAATGCGTAGCGTCCATCGCTGCGGCGCGTGATGGACACGCCGGACGTGTACATCGCATCGGGCAGCGGCGTTTCGACGGGCGACACGCTCAGGATCGACTGACGGATCGACGCCTGCGGAAACCGGATGCCGAGCTGGCGGCAGAACGACGACGCCCAGGCGCCGCCGGCCATCACGACCGTTCGCGTCTTGATAACGCCCGCCTCGGTGACGACGCCCGCGACGCGGCCGCCTTCGAGTTCGATGCCACGCGCCGCGCAGTGCTGATGGACGCTGCCGCCCAGCTTCATCAGTGCGGCGGCCACGGCCGGTGCGGCCTTCGCTGGATCGGCCGTGCCGTCGGTCGGCGAGAAGACGCCGCCTTTCCACTGCCGCCCGGTTGCCCGTCCGCGCTCGGCGGCCTGCTTGCTGTCGAGCATGTAGGTGGTCACGCCCGCCGTCTTCGCGAATTCGCCCCAGCTCGCCCAGCGTGACAATTCGGCTTCGTCATTGCTGAGATAGAGCAGTCCGCAGCGATGAAAGCCCGTGTCTTCGCCGGATTCGGCGGCGAAGCGCTCCCACAGGTCGATGCTCTTGCTGGCCATCGGCAATTCACGTTCGTCGCGGTTCTGCTGCCGGCACCAGCCCCAGTTGCGGCTCGACTGTTCGGCGCCGATGCGCCCCTTCTCGACGAGCGCGACCGATACGCCGCGCCGGGCCAGATAGTAGGCGGTGAAGACGCCGATGATGCCGCCGCCGATCACGACGACGTCGGCCGCGGCCGGCGGCGTGGACAAGGTTTCGATATGGCGCAGCGGAGGGGACATGCTCAGTCTCGTTCGGTGGAGGGTTTGACGTTCTGCATCACGTAGAACTTCGCCACGCGTTCGCTGCTTTCCCACCCCATCGACGCGCCGCGCGGCACGAACAGCGCGTCGCCCGCACCGAGCGACAGCACGCTGCCGTCGGGCGCCGCGAACCGGACGCCGCCGTCCAGCAGGAACATGAACTCGTTCGCGCGATGCGGCCGGACGATCCGGTGATACGGCGTCGAATCCCACGTGCCCGCGCAGTACCCGGCGCCGTCGTCGGTGAACACGTTGTCGCTGCGGCATTGCGGCGCGGGGCCGAGCAGCACCTCGGCCGGCAGCGTGGCGGACGGTTTGAAGTCCGCGTCGGCGTGCAGCGCGAAAACGCCGCGTTTCGTCGGTTGCGCGCACGCTGCCGCGCAGAACATCAGCCGCACCGGCGATTGCGCGGCGATGCGCAGCGCCGTGCCGCCGCCGATGACGGCGCCCTGTCCCGGGCCGACCACCAGCGGTGCGGCCCCGGCCGCTTCGAGCGTCAGCTCGCCCTGGACGACGACGAGGGTTTCGATGTGCGGAAAGCTCGCCACGTCCAGTTCGCCCATGAAGCCGATGCGCCCCGCGGCCATCGCGTCGGGGCCTTCCCACGCGACCTCGCGATGCAACGCGAACGGATCGCTCGCGCCGAACGCCTCTTTGCGGAACGCGGTGGAAGACGGCGCACCGTCGGCCCGGTGCAACACGAAAACTGCGGTCATTTCTGCTCCTGTGCAGTGCGTGACGGATTCGTTCGAAATCGGTCACGCGATATCGGAAATCGTCGTTCGCCGGCTCTGCTGCCGGACATCCTCAGCGGGGCGTGTCGTCCATGCCTGTGCTTACGCCGCGTGACACGACGCATCGCGGCGTTCGCTGCGCAGGCGCGTCGATGGCGCTCGCACCGGTGCGCCGCCCGCGCGGGCGACCACGTAATCGCGCGGCGTGATCCCGAGCACGCGCCGGAAATGCCGGCACAGATGGCTCTGATCGAAGAAGCCGACGTCGGTCGCGACGACCGACGGCGCGAGACCAGCGCGCAACAGGTCCTGCGCCCGCCGTATCCGCACGAGACACAGATACCGGTGCGGTGACAGCCCGGTTTCGCTGCGAAAGCGCGCGGTGAAACGCGACACGCTCAACCCGGCCACGGCCGCGAGCGTGTCGAGGTTCAGCGGCTGCGCAAACGACGCGTCGATCGTGCGCAGCACGTCGCCGATCGCGGGCGACACGGGCTGCGCGACACGCGGCGAGCCAACGAATTGCACTGTCATATCGAATTCTCCCGGCGCTCGCTTCAATGCAGGAAATCCTGCATCCGGTAATACGCGCCGACGAGCGGCAGGAACCATGCGTGCCCGAAATGGCCGGGTATCGCCGGCCAGTCGAGCTCGCGCCACGGGTTCGACGCGGCCGCGCCATACAGCACGTCGGCCATCACGCGGCCCATGTGCACCGACATCTGCACGCCGTGGCCGCTGTAGCCCATCGAGTAATAGAGCCCGTCGTGCTGGCCCGCGCGCGGCAGCCGGTCGGCGGTGATGTCGACGAGGCCGCCCCAGCAGTAGTCGAGCCGCACGCCGGCCAGTTCCGGGAAATAGCCGGCCATGCCGGCGCGCAGGACGTCGCCGCTTTTCGCGTCGGAGCGCGGGCTCGACATCGCGAAACGCGCGCGGCCGCCGAACAGCAGCCGATTGTCGGGCGTCACGCGGAAGTAGTTGCCGATCTGACGCGACGTGACGTATGCGCGCCGATGCGGGAACAGCCGGTTCAGCTGCGTGTCCGGCAGCGGCTCGGTCACGACGATGAAGCTGCCGACCGGCGCGATGCGCCGCCGGAACCACGCGAACGGCCCGTGCTGCGATGCGCCGGTCGCGACCAGCACGCGATCGGCGACGATCGTGCCGCGGGCGGAGGTGATCCGGTGGCGCTCGCCGTCGAGCCGGTCGAGCTGCGTAACGGCCGCGTGCTCGTACACGCGTGCGCCGGCACGCACGGCCGCTTGCGCGAGGCCGACGCCGAACTTGCCCATGTGCATCTGCGCGCCGTTGCGCTGCAGGAGCCCGCCATAGAAACCGTCGGACGCGATTTCATCGCTGATGCGCGACGGCTCGATCAGTTCGATGTCCGGATCGACGTCGCGCCGCAATGCGTCGAAGGTCTTTTCGAGACCGGCGAAATGCTGCGGCTTCGCGGCGAGCTTCAGCTTGCCGGCGCGCCGGAAATCGCAGTCGATCGCCTGTTCGGTCACGATCGTCTCGACGCTCTTCACCGCGCTTTCGTACGCGCGATAGAACTGCTTCGCCTGCGCGGCGCCGATGCGCGCGGCCAGCGACGCGTAGTCCTGCGCGACGCCCGTATTGCACTGGCCGCCGTTGCGGCCGGACGCTTCGCCGGCAACCTGCGCGGCTTCGAGCACGACCACCGACACGCCGCGCTGCGCGAGCGCGAGTGCCGCAGACAAGCCGGTAAAGCCGCCGCCGATCACGACGACGTCGGCCCGCCCTTCGACGGGGCCAACGCTTGCGGCGCGAAACGCGGGGCGGGTATCCAGCCAGTACGATTCCAGTTTCATCGAGTTCTTCTCGAGCATTCCGGCGACGACGATCGGCGACCGTTCAATGAGAATCATTTAATCACCGTCAATAACCGCAGTTGCCGCGTATTCGCGCGCGGCACGCGTACAAATTGCCGTTTTGCGCGACCGCCGCGGCAGACTATGCCGCGGGCCGTTCACCGCACCACGCGATGAACGATTCGCGCGCCACGCACTACAGCTGCACCGGCGTGACACCGGCGGGAATCGGCTCCGCCTGGAAGCGCGCGAGATCTTCCTCGCTGCGATGGCACAGCACCTGCGCGCCGTTCCCGAGCGTGCGCAGCGACGGGGCCGTCCGGTTGCACACGCCGTCCACGCGCATCGCGCAGCGCGACAGGAACGGACACAGCTCGGCCTCGTTCTCGCGCTCACCGATCGGCACCAGCGGCCGGTGGCAACGCTCGGCCGCATCGTCGAGCCAGCCCGCCCGCAGCTCCGGCGCGGACGACACCAGCAAGTGCGAATACGGGTGATAAGGCGGCGCGCACAGCGCGTCGCGGCTGCCGGTCTCCACGCGACGGCCCGCATACAGCACGACGATGTCGTCGCTGATCGCGCGCACCTTCGCGATGTCGTGCGTGATGAACACGTACGACACGCCGAGCTTCGCCTGCAGGTCGCGCAGCAGCTCGATGATCGCGGCGCCGACGACGGTGTCGAGCGCGGACGTGACCTCGTCGCACAGGATCAGGTCGGGCTCGGCCGCGAGCGCGCGCGCGAGGTTCACGCGCTGCTTCTGCCCACCCGACAGCTCGCCGGTACGCCGCGCGGCCACCGCGGGCGGCAGCCGCACGAGCTCGAGCAGTTCCGCGACGCGCTGGCGTGCACGCGCGCCCTTGATCCCGTGGTAGAACGCCAGCGGCCGTGCGAGCGTGCGCTCGACGGTATGCACCGGGTTGAGCGCGGTATCGGCGTTCTGGAACACGATCTGCACGCGGCGATGCTGCTCCTTCGTCCGTTTGCCGATATCGCGCGCGAGCGGCTCGCCGTCGAGCAGGATCTCGCCGCCGGTCGCCGGCACGAGGCCCGCGATCACCTTCGCGAGCGTCGTCTTGCCGGAGCCCGATTCGCCGATCACGCCGACCGTCTGCCCGCGCCCGATGCGCAGGTCGACTTCACGCAGGATCACCTTCGCGGGCCAGCCGTTCGCGGTGCGGCCGCCGTAGCCCGCGATCGCGCCGCGCACGTCGAGCAGCGGCGCCGGCGCGGCCGGTCGTTGTGCTTCTACGTCGCGTTCGGCATCGTTCGGCGTGACCGCCGCGATCAGGCTCTGCGTGTACGGGTGCGTCGGCGCATGCAGGATCTGTTCGGTCGCGCCCGCCTCGCGGATCACGCCGTCGCTCAGCACGACGATCCGGTCGGCCATCTGCGCGACCACGGCCAGGTCGTGCGACACGTACACCGCACTCATCCCGTAGCGCCGGATCACGCTCTTGAACGCCTGCAGCACGTCGATCTGCGTGGTCACGTCGAGCGCGGTGGTCGGCTCGTCGAGGATCACCAGCTCCGGGTCGGTGATCAGCGCCATCGCAGCCATCAGCCGCTGCAGTTGACCGCCCGATACCTGGTGCGGATAGCGCTTGCCGATCGTCTCCGGCTCGGGCAGCGCGAGCGCGCGAAACAGCTCGATCGCCTTCGCCTGCGCGTCGCGCTTTGTCATCGTCTTGTGGATCAGCGCGCTCTCGATCACCTGGTCGAGAATCGTGCGCGACGGGTTGAAGGCAGCGGCGGCGCTCTGCGCGATATACGCGACCTTGCGGCCGCGCAGCGCGGTCAGCGCCGCTGCGGAAAGCGCGCACACGTCGGTGCCGTCGAGCTTCACCGAGCCGCCGGCGATCCGGCATCCGGTGCGCGCATGGCCCATCAGAGACAACGCGATCGTCGTCTTGCCGGAGCCCGATTCGCCGATCAGCGCGAGCACCTCGCCGCGCCCGATGTCGAAGTCGACGCCGTGGACGATTGTCGTTTCCTCGCCGCCCGGGCGGCCGCCGACCACGCGCAGCCCGCGCACCTGGACGAGCGGAGTCGATTCATCTCGCATCAGTGTTCTCCCGCGGCCGTGGCCGCGCCCTTGCGGCGGCCGCGATGCGGCAGGCCGTCGATCAACAGGTTGACGCCCACCGTCAGGATCGCGATCGCGACCGCGGGCATGATCGCGACGGCCGACCCGTCGCCGAGGCTCGCGATGTTCTCGCGCACGAGCGAACCGAGATCCGCATACGGCGGCTGCACGCCGAGCCCGAGAAAGCTCAGGCCGCTCAGCAGCAGCACGACGAACGTGAAGCGCAGCCCGGTGTCCGCCAGCATCGGATGGATCATGTTCGGCAGCATCTCGACGCATGCGATGTACAGCGCGCTTTCCCCGCGCGCCTTCGCCACCTGCACGAATTCGAGCGTGCTGATGTTGACGGCCAGCGCACGCGCGATCCGGTAGGAGCCCGGCATGTAGCTGACCGCGGCGGTGAGCACCAGCAGCGGCAGCGACGAGCCGAACGCGGCGACGAACATCAGCGCGAACATCTTCGACGGAATCGACGTGAGCGCGTCGAGCAGCCGGCTCATCGTCTCGTCCACCGCGCGGCCGGACACGGTCGCGAGCAGCCCGAGCGTCGTGCCGGTCAGCGCGGCGAGCAGCACCGCGGCGAGCGCGAGCAGCACGGTGAGGCGCGTGCCGTACAGGATGCGGCTGAGCATGTCGCGGCCGAGGAAGTCCGAGCCGAACGGCAGCTTCGCGCTGAACGGCGCGAACACGTCCGGCGTGACGATCGTGCCGACGTCGTGCGGCGCGAGCAGCGGTGCGAACACCGCGACGAACAGCATCAGGCCGACCATCGACAGGCCGACGCGGCCGCCGGTCGTCAATGCGACGCGTACACCGCGGCGCTTGCGCGGCTCGTCGGGAGCGGGCGCGGCGGGCGGCGTCGGCGCCCCCCACGGTGGGTGCGGATCGCCGGGCGGCGGCAGCGCGCTGCTGCGTTGAACGGGTTCGGTCGGGTGCATGGGCGGCATCTCGGAAGGTGGACGGAACGCTCAGGTTCGCAGTCGCGGGTTCGACACGATCGAGCAGAGGTCGGCGAACAGCACGAGCGTCAGGTACGCAACGCAGAAGATCAGCGTGCACGCCTGGACCAGCGGGAAATCGCGGTTGCCGACGGCATCGACCATCAGGCTCGCGAGGCCCGGATAGTTGAAGATCGTCTCGACGACGATCACGCCGCCGAGCAGGTACGACAGACTCAACGCGATCGCATTGGCGATCGGCCCGATCGCGTTCGGCAGCGCATGGCGCAGCACGACGCGCGCGGGGCTCGCGCCCTTGAGCACGGCCATCTCGACATACGACGCGCTCAGTTGCTCGATCACCGCGGCGCGCGTCATCCGCGCCATCTGCGCGATCACGACCGCGCACAGCGTGAGCACCGGCATCGCATAGGCACGCAGGAAATCGTGCACGCTGTCGATCGGCCCGCTGTACGACAACGCGGACAGCCAGCGCAGCTTCACCGCGAACACGAGCACGGCGACCGTCGCGATCAGGAACTCCGGCGTCGCGACGAGCGACAGCGTGCCGAGGCTGATCATGCGGTCGACCACCGACTCGCGCTTGACGGCCGCGAGGATGCCGAGCAGCAGCGCGATCGGCACCGACACGGCGGTCGTGATGGCCGCGAGCGCGAGCGATTTCGGCAGGCGTGTGCCGATCATCTCCGACACCGGCATGTCGCCGGACAGCGACCGGCCGAAATCGCCGTGCACGAGCCCCGCGAGCCAGTGCAGGTAGCGCACGTGGGCCGGCATGTCGAGGCCGAACTGCTGGCGCAGCGCGGCGACCGTCTCCGGCGTCGCCGACTGGCCGAGCGCCGCCTGCGCGGCGTCGCCCGGCAACAGGTTCGTGATCGTGAAGATGATCGCGGACACGATCAGAAGCGTCAGCGCGGTGACCGCGATGCGCCGGCCGATCAGGCCAATGAGAATTCGGTTCACGGGGCGGCACTCCTGAAAAGCCCGCGCGTGGCCGGCGCGGTGGTCCGCACCGGCCGCGCGACGGCGGCCAGCGACAAAGTCATGCGTTCCACCACACGTGCTCGGCGAACATGCCGCCCATCATCGGCCCGGTGGGAATCGAGCCGAGGCCCGCGAGCCGCTTGTCGTAGCCGTCGAGGAAGCTGATGAACGACGGAATGCCGACCCGGCCCTGCTGCGCGACGATCGCCTGCATCTCGCCGTACATCTGCTTGCGCTTCGCGTCGTCGGTTTCCGAGCGCGCGGCGAGCAGCAACTGGTCGAACTTCACGTTCTTCCAGCCCGACTCGTTCCACGATGCGTCCGACTTGAAGAACTGCGTGAACAGCACGTCGGCGCTCGAGCGCGGGTTGATGTTGCCGAAGCCGAGCGGGTGCTTCATCCAGTGGTTCGACCAGTAGCCGTCAGGCGACACGCGATTCACCTGCAGGTTCAGCCCGATTTTCTGGCCGGCCTGCTGCAGCAGCACGGCCATTTCGATCGACCCGTTCGCATCGGAGGTCGCGTAGATCGGCGGCAGCGCCGTGCCGAGCGCGCCGGCCTTCTTGAACAGGAACTTGGCCTTCTCCGGATCGTACGGCCGCTGCGGCACCGACGCGTTGAAGTACCGATGCCCCGGCGGAATCGGCTGGTCATTGCCGATCACCGCATAGCCGCGGAACACCGCAGTGCGGATCTGCTCGCGATCGAACAGGTACTTCATCCCTTCGACGAAATCCGGGCTCGCGGTGATCGGGTTCTCGCTGCGCACGATCAGGTCGGTATAGAGCCCCGACTTGGTTTCCTTCAGCGCGTAGCCAGGCGTCGACGCGACCCGCTGCGTCGAGCGCGGGTCGATCGCGTTGACCAGGTGCACGTCGCCCGACAGCAGCGCGTTCAGGCGCGCGGCGCTGTCGCTGATGCCGATCAGCTCGATCTCGTCGAGATATGGCATGCCCGGCTTGAAGTAGCTGTCGTTGCGCACGCCGACGGTCGATACACCCGGCTTGAACGACTTGAGCTTGTACGGCCCGCAGCCGATGCCGGTCGCGAAATCGGTCGTACCGTCCTTGACGATCACGAGCTGCGGCGTGGCGAGGATGACCGGCAGGTCGGCGTTCGCGCTGGCGAGCGTGAGCGTGACTTCGTCCGGGCCGCTCGCCTTCACGTCCGCGAACTGGTCGGCAAGCGGCTTGACCTTCGACGCGGTGGCGGCATTCTTGTGACGCATCAGCGAATACACGACGTCGGCCGGCCCGACCGGTTTCCCGTCGTGGAACGTGACGCCCTTGCGCAGCTTGATGATCCACGTCTTCGCGTCGGTCGTCTGCAGCGACTCGGCGAGATTCATCTGCGGCGTCAGGCTCGCATCGAGCTGCGTGAGGCCGCTGTAGAACATGAAGAAACGAATGTAGTCGGCGCCTGTCGAGCCCTTGGCCGGATCGAGCGTATCGGCCGTCGAACTGGATTCGTTCGCGACCCGGATCTTGCCGCCGCGCTTGGGCGCCGGCGCGGCAAACGCCGACTGCGCACCCATCAGCAGCCCGCCGCCGCCCGCGGCCATCATGCCGCCCGCCGCCATGACCTTCATCATGTCGCGGCGCGTGAAGCCGCCCTTGCCGCCGTTGTCGATATCGTCGCTCATCCGAACTGCTCCTGACTGTGGAAAGTGGGTCCAAGGGTCCAGCGTGGTTGTTCAATCCGGCCGCGCCCGCTTGCTGGTAGCGGGTGTGGCGTCGTGTCCATGCAATTCATTTAAGCATCGCCAAAATGCGGTTTGTCGCGATTCGGGCGGCCCGCACGATACGAATCGATCGTTTTGAGCCGCCCGCGCAGCATGAATTGCTGCGTGCGCGCGCGTGTCGCCTTGTGCCCGGCGGCGTGTCGCGGCGGCTGCCGAACGCGTGTCGATCCAGGAAATCGTAAAGCCGCAGCCGCCGCAGATTGCGCCGACAAAATTGCCCGTTCGGCATCCGGTGCGCGTTTGGCTCACGCAAACCGCACGTTTGTGTCGAATGCATGCGCGCCTGCCGGCGACGGCCGCAACGCGCGGCACGTTGCGGCAGATCGCCGAATGCACAAGCGTCCACGGGCGTCGACGGTGGGGATCGCGACGGGACGTCGCGCAGGAAAGATCAGAAGAATGCCGCTCGATCGAAACGGCTTGGCGGGAAGACGGGAAGATGGCGGGACTGCCCGGAAAACGGGACCGTGCAGCCGTCAGGCGCCGCGCCCGCGTGCGGCGGCGTGTGCGTCACCGGCATGTCGGCGCGCTCGCCGGGTGGGTGCCGGCGCGGCGCCCAGGGGGCAGGAGGATGCGCCGTCCGCCGGCGGACGGCGCGAAGCCGTCACGCAGCAAGCCGGAATACCGATACGGCGGCCCGTAGGCGCGCCGCCTGCTCGTCCAGCGACGAAGCGGCCGCAGCCGCCTGCTCGACAAGCGCGGCGTTCTGCTGGGTGACTTCGTCCATTTGCGCGACCGCCAGCCCGATCTGTTCGATGCCGGTGGATTGCTCGGCCGATGCCGCCGAAATCTCGCCCATGATGTCGGCCACCCGGTCGATCGACCGGACGATCTCCGTCATGCGCTCGCCGGCTGTCTCGACGAGCCGGCTGCCGCTGCCGGCCCGCTCGACCGACGCGTCGATCAATCCCTTGATGTCCTTCGCGGCCGCTGCGCTGCGTTGCGCGAGCGAGCGGACTTCCGACGCGACGACGGCGAACCCGCGCCCCTCCTCGCCGGCCCGCGCGGCTTCCACCGCGGCATTGAGCGCGAGAATGTTGGTCTGGAACGCGATGCTTTCGATGACGACGGTAATGTCGGCGATCCGCACCGATCCATCCGAAATCTGCCGCATCGTTTCGACGACCGCCTGCACGGCGGCGCCGCCGAGTTCGGTCGCCTCCTTCGCCTGGGCCACGAGCGCATTCGCCTGGCGTGCGTTGTCGGCGTTCTGTTTGACCGTGGACGTGATCTGCTCCATGCTCGCGGCCGTTTCCTGCAGCGACGCGGCCTGCTGCTCCGTGCGCTGCGACAGATCCAGGTTGCCTTGCGCGATCTCGCCGGTGCCGGTGGCGATCGAGTGGGTCGTGGTCTGGATCTCGGCGATGGTGTCGGTCAGCCGCGCCTTCATGTCGCCCAGTGCGACGAGCAGGCTGCCGGGCGCGGCGTGCGCCGTATCGAACTGCACGTCCAGGTCGCCGGCGGCGATGCGGGCGGCGATCTGCGTCGCATGCGCGGGCTCGCCGCCCAGCGTGCGCCTGACACTGCGCAGCACGCCCCATGCGATGGCCGCGAGCGCCGCGGCGATGACGAGCGTGATCGCGCCCAGCACCGTCGCGAGCCGGGCAAACGCTGCATTGATGTCGTCGTAGAAGAATCCGGTGCCGATCCACCAGTTCCAGTCCGGGATCGCGACCACGCCCTGCAGCTTCGGCTCCAGGTCCGCGTCGGGGCTGCGCTTGATCAGCACGTCGACGAGCGCGAAATGCGCCTGCGCCATCCCCGCGCGGTACGCCTCGCTGTCGGTCATGCCGCTGGTCGTGCGGTTGCCTTTCGCGCGCGTGCCGATGAACTTCGCGTTCGGGTGCACGAGGTTGACGCCGTCGGACGTCGTGACCCAGAAGTAGCTCTTCGAATTCGCATTGAGCGCCGCCAGCGCGGCCTTGGCCTGCTGCTGCGCCTGCTCCTGCGTGAGCGTGCCGTTCGTCTGCATCGCGCGATACGAATCGACCAGATGCTCGGCCTTGGTCAGCAGAATGACGATCTCTTCGCGGCGGCTGTCGATCAGCGCGTCGCGCAGCGTGTGCAGCGACAACGCAGCGAGCAGGACGACGCCGAGCAGCGCCGCGGCGACGAGCATCAGCAGTTTGGTGGACAACTTCATGCGGGGGCCTCCAAATATTAACCGTTCGGTACATATATCGACCCGGGCGGCCCCGCCTTGAACGACTCGATATCGGTAATTACCCTCGTTTCGTGCGCTGACCGAACGCGCCGGGACGCGCCGGCATCACGGCCGCGTCCCGGCACTCGATGGATCTGCCGGCGCAGCCGGCTTACAGCCCGAGCTGCGTCGCCAGCTGGCCGATGTCCGACACTTCGTAATAGTTGTAGAACGGCGTGCCCGGCTCGTGGCCGCGGTTCACGAACGCCTTGTGCTTGATCCCGAGGTCCTCGGCCGTCATCAGGTCGTAGCGCAGGCTCGACGACACGTGCAGCACGTCCTCGGGCTTGCAGCCGAGCTTGTCGAACATGTATTCGAAGCCCTGCATCCGCGGCTTGTACGATTGCGCCTGCTGCGCGGTGAACACCGCATGGAACGGCGCGCCGAGCTTGTCGACGTTGCTCATGATCTGCTCGTCCATCGCGTTCGACAGGATCACCAGCTTGTACTTCGACGCCAGCCGCGACAGCCCGGCCGGCACGTCCGGGTGCGGGCCCCACGTCGGCACCGCATGATAGAAAAGCTCGGCCTCGGCTTCGTCGAACGTCACGCCGACCCGTGCGCACGTGCGGCGGACCGCGTTGACGACGACGTCGCGGTACGGCTTCCACGCGCCGAGCACCTCGTCGAGCCGATAGGCGGCGAACGCGCGCACGAAGGCCTCCATCGTGGCCGGCGACAACCGATCCGCATAGATTTCGCGCGCCGTCTCGGCCATCCGGAAATGGGTCAGCGTGCCGTAACAGTCGAAGGTGATGTACTTCGGTTCAAACTGGATCATGGTGACGTCCTGTCGGTGTGAAGCCCCGGCAGGGCCGGGGATGGGCTGGGTTTGACGAAATTGAATCAGGGCAAAAAGTCGTCCGCGCATCGTTCGGCGCCGCTCAAAACGCAGAATCGCCGCGTGTTGCCGGCCCCATGCAGCACGATCTGCCGCGCGATCGCGCGCGGCGGGGCGCGGCGGGGCGCGGCCTGTGCGGTATTCGGCAGGCGGAAGCGATGCCGTGCATTGATCGTAGTGGCATTCCACAGCACGCGTGGTCGGATTGACCGGCCGCGCCGGCACGATTCGCGCGTTCGTTCGTGCCGATCGAGCCGGTTTGCATCGATCTCGCGGGCGCGCCCGCCGCCGCCGGAAAACAGGCGAATCGTCCTATCCGCGCCGCCACCGCGCTGGCAGAGTGAATGCGTCATTTCCACCCATCCGGAGTCCGGCGTGTCCGACCTCAACCCTTCCCGCACGCTCACCTATCGCCCGTTCGCCGAAACCGACCTGCCCGCCGCTCATCGACTGTCGGAGGCGGTCAAGTGGCCGCACCGGCTCGAAGACTGGCGCTTCGTGCGCCAGCTCGGCGGCGGTTTCGTGGCCGAAGGCGAGACCGGCGTCGTGGGTACCGCGCTCGGCTGGCGTCTCGGCGAAGCGCACGCGGCGCTCGGCATGCTGATCGTGTCGCCCGAGCGCGCGGGCGGCGGGATCGAGCGCGAACTGCTCGCCCACGCGCTTGACAGCTTCGGCACGCGCACCGTCTTTCTGCATGCGACGCCGGAACGCGAGCCGCTGTACGCGGCGTTCGGATTCGAGCCGATCGATACGATCGACCAGCACCAGGGCGCGGCGTTCCGGCCGCCGCTGATCTCGCTGCCGCCCGGCGAGCGCCTGCGCCCGCTCGGCACCAACGACGGGCCGCGCCTCGCCGCGCTCGCGACGCGTGCGGCGGGCTACGAACGCGGCGCGGTGACCGACGCGCTGCTCGACGTCGCAAACGGCATCGCGCTCGATCGCGACGGCGAGCTGCTCGGATTCGCGCTGTTCCGCCGCTTCGGCCGCGGCCATGTGATCGGCCCGGTGATCGCGCCGGATGCGCGGCGCGCGCAGGCACTGATCAGCCACTGGCTGGCGTTGAACGAAGGGATATTCGTGCGGCTCGACTTGCCGAGCGACAGCGGGCTGTCCGACTGGCTGGAGGGGCTCGGGCTGCCGCGCGTCGATACCGTCGTCGCGATGGCGCGCGGCGCCGTGCCGGTGGGCGACCCGGCGCTGCGCGCGTTCGCGATCGTGAGCCAGGCGCTCGGCTGAGGGGCACACCGATGAGCTTCCTGTACAAGGCCGACCCCGTGCGCGGCGCGCAGTGGGCAGCGCGCTTCGCGCAACAGGCGCCCGATCTGCCGTTCCGGATCTGGCCGGACCTCGGCGACGCGGCAGCCGTCCGCTATCTCGCCGCATGGCAGCCGCCGGACGATCCGGTCGCGCTGCTGCCGAATCTCGAAGTCGTGTTCTCGGTCGGCGCCGGCATCGATCAGTTCGACCTGTCGCGCGTGCCTTCGCACATCCCCGTCGTGCGGATGATCGAGCCGGGCATCGTCGAAGGGATGGTCGAATACGTGACGCAGGCCGTGCTGACGATCCATCGCGACCTGTTCGACTATGCGGCACAGCAGCGCGACCAGGTGTGGCACGAGAAGCCGGTGCGCGCCGCCGCGTCGCGTCGCATCGGCGTGCTCGGCCTCGGCACGCTCGGCCAGGCCGTGCTCGACACGCTGCGGCGCTTCGGTTTCCCGTGCGCCGGCTGGAGCCGCACGCCGCGCACGCTCGACGGCATCGACTGCTACGCGGGCGATGCGGCACTCGACACGTTCCTGGCGCGCACCGACATCCTGATCTGCCTGCTGCCGCTCACCGACGGCACGCGCGGCCTGCTCGGCGCGCGCGTGTTCGACGCGCTTCCGGCCGGCGCGTCGCTCGTGCAGGTCGGGCGCGGGCCGCAGCTCGATGCGGCGGCGCTGCTCGCGGCGCTCGCGAGCGGCCGCCTCGACAGCGCGATCCTCGACGTGACGGCCCCCGAGCCGTTGCCGGCCGGCCATCCGTTCTGGGCCCATCCGCGCATTCGCATCACGCCGCACATCGCGAGCGCGACGCGCCCCGACACCGCGGTCGATGCAGTGCTCGCGAACCTCGCCCGCCATCGCGCTGGACAGCCGATGATCGGCGTCGTCGATCGCGCGCGCGGCTACTGACGTCTATGTCCGGCCGCACGGGGCGCGCAGCAGAAAATGCCGAAGCGCCCCGTGCAAACGCCGCGTGCGTACGTTTCGGGCCGCAAATTGAAAACGCATGCGGATTTCTCGCCCGTTAGCATGAACTCACCGCTGACACCTGACGAGAGTCCCGCCTTCCCATGAACCAAGCCGCGCTGATCGAAGCCGATCGTCAACACCTGATCCACCCCGTCGTCAATTACCGTGCGCACGAGGCGCGCGGCGTCACCGTGCTCGAATCCGCCGACGGCGTGTTCCTGCGCGACGCCGCGGGCCATACGCTGCTCGACGCGTTCTCGGGCCTGTGGTGCGTGAACGTCGGCTACGGCCGCGACAGCATCGTGAAAGCCGCCGCCGACCAGATGGCGAAGCTGCCCTACGCGACCGGCTATTTCCATTTCGGGTCGCAGCCGGCGATCGAGCTCGCCGAACGGCTCGCGGCGCTCGCGCCGCCGTCGCTGAACCGTGTGTACTTCACGCTCGGCGGGTCGGATGCGATCGATTCCGCGGTGCGCTTCATCACGCACTATTTCAATGCGACCGGCCGGCCGTCGAAAAAGCAGATGATCGCGCTCGAACGCGGCTATCACGGTTCATCGTCGGTCGGCGCCGGCCTCACCGCGCTGCCCGCGTTCCATCGCCATTTCGACCTGCCGCGCGCCGATCAGCACCACATCCCGTCGCCCTACCCGTACCGCCATCCGCTCGGCGACGATTCGCAGGCGCTGATCGCCGCGTCGGTCGCCGCGCTCGACGCGAAGGTGGCCGAACTGGGCGCGGACAACGTCGCGGCATTCTTCTGCGAGCCCGTGCAAGGCTCCGGCGGTGTAATCGTGCCGCCGGCCGGCTGGCTGAAGGCGATGCGCGACGCGTGCCGGCGCCTCGGCATCCTGTTCGTCGCCGACGAGGTGATCACCGGCTTCGGCCGCACAGGCCCGCTGTTCGCGTGCGAAACCGAGCGCGTCGAACCCGACCTGATGACCGTCGCGAAAGGGTTGACCGCCGGCTATGCGCCGATGGGCGCGGTGCTGATGTCCGACGAAATCTACGAGGGGATCGCAGGCAGCCGCGCCGAATCGGCCGCGGTCGGCCACGGCTACACGTATTCCGCGCATCCGGTCAGCGCGGCGATCGGCCTCGAAGTGCTGAAGCTCTATCACGAAGGCGGGCTGCTCGCGAACGGCCAGGCGATGGCGCCCCGCTTTAGCGCGGGCCTCGACGCGCTGCGCGCGCATCCGCTCGTCGGCGACGCGCGTTCGGTCGGCCTGCTCGGCGCGCTCGAACTGGTGGCCGACAAGGCACGCAAGACGCGCTTCGACCCGGCCCTGAACGTGCCGGACAGGATCGCGGCCGCCGCGTATGCAAACGGCGTGGTGTTCCGTGCGTTCGGCGACGGCGTGCTCGGTTTCGCCCCGGCGCTGAGCTTCACCGCGGGCGAGTTCGACCTGCTGTTCGAGCGCGTGCGCAAGACGCTCGACGACGTACTGGCCGAACCCGGCGTGCAGCGCGCGCTCGACGCCGCACACGCGCAGCCGGCGTGAGCGCGGCAAGGGAAAGCGGGGCTTGTGACGGCCCCCGTTCGACTCTAAAGTAACCGGACATTCCATTTTTTTGCCCTCTCCCGGACCATGACGGACAGCAAGCTGGATCGCATCGACCTGCGCATCCTCTCCCAGTTGCAAAAACGCGGCCGCATGACCAACGTCGAGCTGGCCGATGCGGTCGGGCTGTCGCCCAGTCCCTGCCTGATCCGCGTCAAGCGGCTCGAGAAGGCCGGCTACATCGGCGGTTACGGCGCGCACATCCAGCTCGAGAAGCTCGGCGACGTGCAGGTCGTATTTACCGAGGTCACACTGGCCGACCACCGGCGCGAGGACTTCGACCGTTTCGTCGCGGCGATCCGCAATGTCGACGAGATCGTCGAGTGCCATCTCGCGAGCGGCGGCTACGACTATCTGCTGAAGTTCATCACGCGCAGCGTCAGCCATTACCAGACGATCGTCGAGGGGCTGCTCGAGCAGAACATCGGCATCGAGAAGTATTTCAGTTACGTGATCATCAAGTCGCCGTTCGTCAAACGGCACTACCCGCTCGAATCGCTGTTCGGCGAACGGCATTGACGGACCGCCGGCGGCCACCGCCCGCGCGGCACCCTGCTGCCCGCGCGGGGCAGCCGCGCGCGCGCCGCCCCCGAACCGCTTCATCCAAGGACCTGTCATGCCGCTTACGCTGTCCCGCTCCGAACTCCTGCGCACCGCCAACCTGATCGACGGCACCTGGCGCGATGCGCTCGACGGGCGTCGCTTCGCCGTCACCGATCCTGCCACGCTCGACACCGCCGCCGACGCACCCGACAGCGGCGCGGCCGACGCACGCGCGGCGACCGACGCGGCCGCGCGCGCGCTGCCCGGATGGCGCGCGACGCCCGCTCGCGAACGGGCGGCGATCCTGCGTGCATGGCATGCGGCGATCCTCGCGCATACCGACGATCTCGCGAAGCTGATGTCGCGCGAACAGGGCAAGCCGCTCGCCGAAGCGCGCGGCGAAGTCGCCTACGGCGCGTCGTACGTGCTGTGGTTCGCCGAGGAAGCGACGCGCACGTACGGCGACCTGATTCCGCAGCAGCAGCGCGGCAAACGCCTCGCCGCGATCAAGGAGCCGATCGGCATCGTCGCCGCGATCACGCCGTGGAATTTCCCGCTCGCGATGATCGCGCGCAAGATCGCGCCTGCCCTCGCGGCCGGCTGCACGGTGGTCGCGAAGCCGGCGGAGGACACGCCGCTGACCGCGCTCGCGCTCGCCTTCCTCGCGCAGGAAGCGGGCGTGCCGGCCGGCGTGCTGAACATGATTACCGCGTCGCGCGAGCGCGGCATCGACGCGGTGGCCGACTGGCTCGCCGACGGCCGCGTGCGCAAGATCACGTTCACCGGATCGACGCCCGTCGGCAAGCTGCTCGCACGCGAGTCGGCCGCCACGCTGAAGAAGCTGTCGCTGGAGCTCGGCGGCAATGCGCCGTTCATCGTGTTCGACGATGCCGAGCTCGACGCCGCGGTCGACGGGCTGATGGCCGCCAAGTTCCGCAACGGCGGCCAGACGTGCGTGTCGCCGAATCGCGTGTACGTGCAGGCGGGCGTCTACGACGCCTTCGCCGCGAAGCTCGCGGCGCGCGTCGCCGCATTGAAGGTCGCGCCGGCGACCGATCCGGCCGCGCAGATCGGCCCGATGATCAACGCGCGTGCGGTGGACAAGATCGCGCGGCACGTCGGCGACGCCATCGAGCGCGGCGCGCGCGTGCTCACCGGCGGCAAGCGCCTGCCCGAACTCGGCCCGAACTTCTACGCGCCGACGGTGCTCGCCGACGCCACCGCCGACATGCAACTGACCTGCGAGGAAACGTTCGGCCCGATCGCCGCGCTGTTTCGCTTCGACACCGAGGACGAAGCCGTCGGCGCCGCGAACGACACGCCGTTCGGGCTCGCCGCGTATTTCTACACGCAGGACGTGCGGCGCATCGCGCGCGTGTCGGCACGGCTCGAAACGGGCATCGTCGGGATCAACGAAGGCGCGCTCGCGAGCGAGGCCGCACCGTTCGGCGGCGTGAAGGAGTCGGGCTATGGCCGCGAAGGTTCGCGCTACGGCCTCGACGACTACCTGTCGATCAAGTACCTGTGCCAGGGCGGGCTCGACTGACCTTGCACGGCTGCGTGCAACGCCGGCAAGGCAGGATCGCGGGAATCGTGGAAAATACTCCGCATCTGTGATGCGGAGACTAGCCCGTGGGAATCAACTTCGATTTGAACGACTTGCAGGCGTTTCGCGCGGTCGTGGAAACGGGAAGTTTCCGAAAGGCCGCGGAGACGGTGAGCATTTCCCAGCCTGCGTTGAGTCGCCGGATCGACAAGCTCGAGGACGCGCTCGGCGTGCGCCTCTTCGAGCGCACCACGCGTCGCGTCACGCTCACGACGGTCGGCCGCGTGTTTGCCCAGAGTGCCGAACAACTGCTCGACGATCTCGACGCCGCGCTGCTCGGCATTCGCGACGTGTCGTCGAGCCGCCTGGGCCATGTGACCATCGCGTGCGTACCCTCGGTGGCCTACTACTTTCTGCCCGCGATCATCGCGCGCTATCATCAGCGCTTTCCGCGCATCCGGGTCAAGCTGCTGGACGCGGGCGCGAACGAGGTGCTGGGCGCCGTCATCAGCGGCGAGGCCGATTTCGGCGTGAGCTTCATCGGCAGCCAGGAAGCCGACATCGAGTTCAAGGTGTTGCTCCAGGAGCGCTTCGTCGCTGCCTGCCGCCGCGACCATCCGCTCGCGCGCAAGAAACGCGTGACCTGGAACGAACTGTACGAGCACGATTATGTGTCGGTCGACAAGACTTCCGGTAACCGTCTGTTGCTCGACCAGGCGCTTGCCGCCGTGGCACCGCGCGGGCCGAGCGTGTGCGAGGCGCGCCACGTGACGACCTTGCTCGGATTGATCGAGGCGGGGCTCGGCGTCGCCGCGGTGCCCTCGATGGCGATGCCCGGGCACGACCATCCCATTCTCACGAGCGTGCCGCTCGTCGAGCCGGTCGTCAAACGGCGCGTGGGCATCGTCAAGCGGCGCGGACGACCGCTCACGCCGGCCGCCGAAGCGTTTCACCGGATGATCATCGACGCGAAGCGTGGCAGTATCGCGAGCAGCGGTGCATCGGTGTGACAACGACAGGAAAGACACGAAGGATGATCGTCCCGTGAGGTTGGCCAGGCTGCTCAAATCGCTCTATGTGCAGGTCCTGCTCGCGATGATGCTCGGCGTGACCGTCGGTCACGTCTGGCCGGACGCAGGCGCGATGCTCAAGCCCCTCAGCGATGCGTTCGTCGGCCTTGTGCGGATGACCATCGCGCCGATCGTCTTTTGCACGATCGTCTCGGGCATCACGTCGCTCGCGAACGGGAAGGCAATCGGCCGCACGATCGTTCGGGCGCTGGCGCTCTACTATCTGCTGACCGCCATCGCGCTCGCGATCGGGCTCGTCACCGCGTTCGTGCTGCGGCCGGGCGCCGGCCTGCACATCGACGTACACCATCTCGATTCGAGCCTCCTGGCACAGTACGCAAAGGATGCGCAACCACGCGGGCTCGTGGCGTTCGGGCTGAGCGTGATTCCCGATACGATGCTCGGTGCGTTCGAGCAAGGCGAGGTGTTGCCGGTGCTGCTGCTGTCGCTGCTGTTCGGCTTCTCGCTGAATGCACACCGGGCGGCCGGCCGGCCCGTTCTTGCACTGATCGACGGGGTCGCCCAGGTTGTCTTTCGCGTGCTCGCGATGATCATGCGGCTCGCGCCGCTCGGCGCATTCGGCGCGATGGCGTTCACGGTGGGCCGCTTCGGTATCGGCTCGGTCGGCTCGCTTGCGAAGCTGATGCTGTCCTTCTACGTGGCATGCGCGCTGTTCGTCGCGCTGGTGCTCGCACCGCTCGCGCGCCTGCACGGCTTCGCGCTGTGGCGGCTATTGCGCTACCTGCGCGAAGAATTGCTCATCGTCCTCGCGACGTCCTCGTCGGAGCCCGTTCTGCCGCGCCTGATCGTCAAGCTGGAATCGCTGGGTTGCGACCGGGGCGTCGTGGGGCTCGTGCTTCCGGCGGGGTATTCGTTCAATCTGGACGGCACCGCGATCTACCTGACGCTCGCCGCGCTGTTTATCGCGCAGGCGTGCGACGTGCCCCTTTCCGCGTCGCAGATCGCGATGTTGCTCGCCGTCATGCTGCTGACGTCCAAGGGCGCGGCCGGTGTTTCCGGCAGCGGGCTGGTTGCGCTGGTCGCCACGCTCGTCGTCATGCCCGACCTGCCCGTTGCCGGGGTCGCACTGCTGGTCGGCATCGATCGCTTCATGTCCGAGGCGCGTGCGCTGACGAGCGTGATCAGCAATGCCTGCGCGGTCATCTTCGTTTCGATGTGGGAAGGCGCGTGCGATCGTGCGCTGCTTGCGCAGAGGCTCGCCGTGGCCGGTTCGGCCTCCGCGAACGGGGCCGATGAAGGCAGTGCCGCGGCCGATGCCGACGGTAGCGGGAAGGCCGCCTGACGCACGCCTTCCCGTCGACGGAATTCAGTGAGCGGAAACGGAATCGAGTCCGGTCGACTTCACGCCCGCCTGCACGTCGGGCGACGCAAGATAGTCGAGCAGCGCCTTCGCTTCCTTCGGATGCTGCGCGCCAACGGGGATGCCGGCGGCGAAGCGCGTCACGGACTGCAACGATTCGGGAATCTTGCCGACGTAGGTCGCCCCCTTGACCGGCAGCAGCTCGCTCACCTGCTGGAAGCCGATTTCGTAGTCGCCGTTCGCGACGACCGATGCCACCGGAATCCGCGGAATCATCTTCGCCTTCGACTTCACCTGTTCCTCGATGCCGAGCTTCCTGAACAGCTCGCGTTCGATATACACGCCGCTCGCGCTGTCCGAATAGGCGATCGACCTGGCATGCAGCAGCACCTGCTTCAGGCTTTCGGCGGAGCTGATGTCGGGCTTGGCCGCGCCGTCGCGCACGACCATGCCGATGCGCGAATCCGCCAGCTCGACCCGCGATCCCGGGACGACCTTGCCCTGCCTGATCAGGTCGTCGAGTGCGTAGCCGACCATGATCACCGCGTCGGCGGGCTCACCGCGCGCGAGCCGGTTCGGAATCGCTTCGGGCGACTTGCCCATCGACGGGCCGAGCGCGGTATCGAGCGTATGGCCCGTCGTCGATTCGAACCGGGGGCCGAGCAGCTTGTAGGCGGCGGTGAAGCCGCCCGAGCTCATCACGTGAAGTTCGGCGGCCTGCACGTTGGCCGCAACCGCCGTGGTGACGACCAGCGCGGTCGCACAAATTTTCAGGAGCAGGTTTCTCATGGTCATGGTC
The DNA here is from genome assembly GCF_902499335.1 of Burkholderia lata. Taxonomy (GTDB): domain Bacteria; phylum Pseudomonadota; class Gammaproteobacteria; order Burkholderiales; family Burkholderiaceae; genus Burkholderia; species Burkholderia lata_B. Next base: position 115,548 of record NZ_CABVQK010000016.1, read on the forward strand.
GTACGGATTCGCGTGGGTTCGTGTGGGTTCCTGAACATTCCGGATGGGCCGGCCGTCAATGCGCCGGCGTCAGCGTCGCGGTACGGTGACGATAGAGCGCGAACGTCGCAAGAAGCGCGCACACCGCGGCGAAGCTCATCCAGTATCCCGGTGCGGCCTTGTCGCCCGTCATGTGAATGAGCGCGGTCGAGATGGCCGGCGTGAAGCCGCCGAACACGGCCGTCGCGAGGCTGTACGCGAGCGAGAAGCCTGCGACGCGCACCTGCACCGGCATCACCTCCGTGAGCGCCACGACCATCGCACCGTTATAGATCCCGTACATGAACGAGAGCCACAGGAGGACGAGCAGCATGTTGACGAACGACGGCGCGTGCGCGAGCAACGACAGCGCCGGGTAGGCGGTCACGACGGTGAGCACCGTCATGCCGACCAGCAGCGGCCGGCGGCCGATCCGGTCGGACAGCGCACCGCCGATCGGCAGCCACACGAAGTTCGACACGCCGACGCACAGCGTCACGAGCAGGCTGTCGGCGGTGCTCAAATGCAGCACCGTCTTGCCGAAGGTCGGCGCGTAGACCGTGATCAGATAGAAGCTCGTGGTGGTCATCGCGACCAGCATCATGCCGGCAACCACGACACCCCAGTTCTGCACCAGCGTACCGAACACTTCCTTCATGCCCGGACGATGCTTGCGCGCCTTGAATTCCTGGGTTTCCTCCAGGTTGCGGCGCAGCATGAAGATGAACGGCACGATCATGCAGCCGACGAAGAACGGCGCGCGCCATCCCCATGCGGCGATGGCCGACGCGCTCAGCCATTGATTCAGTGCAAAGCCCAGGCCCGCCGCGACGACGATCGCGACCTGCTGGCTGGCGGACTGCCAGCTCGTGTAGAAGCCCTTGCGGCCGGGCGTCGCCAGCTCGGCGAGATAGACCGATACGCCGCCCAGCTCGGCACCGGCGGAGAAGCCCTGCAGCAGCCGGCCGAGCAGCACGAGCGCGGGCGCCAGCAGGCCGATCGTCGCGTAGCCCGGCACGAACGCGATCAGGATGGTGCCGCTCGCCATGATGGACAGCGTGACGATCAGACCCTTGCGCCGGCCGACGTCGTCGATGTACGCGCCCAGCACGATCGCGCCCAGCGGCCGCATCAGGAAGCCGGCGCCGAACACGGCGAAGGTCATCATCAGCGATGCGAACTCGCTTTGCGCGGGAAAGAAGACGTTGGCGATCTGCGTGGCGTAGAAGCCGAACAGGAAGAAGTCGAACTGCTCGAGAAAATTCCCGGCTGTGACGCGGAAAACCGCGGCGGCCTTCGAACGTTCGGTCGGAAGGCTGGACGAGGGGTGCATCGGGGTGTCTCCTGAAAATCCTGGAATACGCGAGAGGGGCGAGGCGATTGTCGTTTTCCGGCATGTTCGCTCGGCGCCGGTCAAACGATAAGTGCAATTTTTGGAAGGATTGATGTTGATTCGTTATCAATCGAAGTGCCAGCGGCGCGTGTCATCGCACATCGTTCCCGGCGGCGGCACGCGCCCGATGCAAGGCTTTGCAGGACCGGCCAGGCGAACTCGCATACGTTTGCGCTCCCGTGTGCGATCGCACTCGCCCGCTGGCTGCCATGCCGGCCTCGATTTTCTGTTAACCGTGCCGTTAACCGTGATTTGACCCGCGCCGGAGCCATTGCCGCCGGCCTCCCATACGAGCACGAGCATGCGCGCATTCACCTCGATCGAGAAAATTGCCGACTGGGCCGGACGCAACCATCTCGCCGTTGGCGCATTGGGTACGTTGATGTCGCTGGCGGCGCTCGGGATCAGCGCGGCGACACTGTGGGCCGGGCGCAGCGAAGTGATAGAACACGCACACGAGACGTCGCGCAACGTCGCAGCCGTACTGGTGAGCCAGATCGCGCGCACAGTCGAAACGTCGAACAACGCACTGGTCGCGCTCGCGTCCGATCTCGGCAAGCCCGCGGTGCGGCGGATGGATGCCGGGCTGCGGCACGATCTGCTGTTCGAGCGCACCGCAGCGCAATATGTGACCGGCATGGGCGTGACCGACCGGCGCGGCCAGATGATCGACGGTTGCTGCGGCACGACCCATCATTGGGATTTCAGCGATCGCGACTACTTCAAGGTCCATCGCGATGCCGACAACGTTGGCCTCTACGTGTCCGAGGCCTATCGTGCGCGCTCGCGCGGCGGCAAGGAATCCATCGCGCTGTCGCGGCGCATCGACCGGCCGGATCATACGTTCAACGGCATCGCGGTGGTCGCCATCGACATCGCCTATTTCGAGCAGCTCCTGTCCGGTCTCGATGTCGGGCCGAACGGGGTCAGCGCGATCCTGCGCGCGGACGGCGCGATCCTCGCGAGAAATCCGTCGTTGAACGACAGCCAGATGAACCACCTGCGTCACTCGAAAGCCTTCGATCGGATGGTGCACAGTGTATCGGGCTTCTATCCCGCTCGTTCGACCATCGACGGCACCATGCGGCTGTATACGTACCAGCGGGTGCCGGGCACGCCGCTGATTGCCGTCGTCGCACCGGCCGAGCGCGACGTGCTGGCGAGCATTACACGCCTGTCGTGGACGGTAGGTGTGTCCGCAACCGTGATCAGCGCACTCTTCTGCGCGGTGGTATGGCTGCTTGCGTTTGCGCTACGGGACAACCTGCGCAAGCAGACGCTGCTCACGGATCTCACGCGGACCGATCCGCTGACGGGCCTGTGCAACCGCCGCGCCCTCGATATCGCGCTGGCCGACGAATGGGAACGGCTGCAGCGGGGCAGCAACGGCAGCCTGTCGATCCTGTTCATCGATGCCGACCACTTCAAGCAGTACAACGACAGGCATGGGCATGCGGAAGGCGATACGGCGCTGCGCTTTCTCGCTGAATGCATCCGCACGCACACGCGACGGCGCGGCGATCTCGCCGCGCGCTACGGCGGCGAGGAGTTCGTCGCGGTGCTGCCGGATACGGACGAAAGCGGTGCCGCGCAGGTCGCGGAGGCGATTCGCCGCGAAGTCGAACGCAACCGGCTCGACGGGTTTGCGGAAACCGTTCCGGCCTTCACCGTCAGCATCGGCTGCGCGACCGGCCATCGCGCGCGCCCCGCGTCCGTGCATGCGCTGTCGCGTCAGGCGGACATGGCGCTTTATCGTGCGAAGCGCGAAGGCCGCAACCGGGTGTGTTGCGCCGACACGGAGCCGTGCGCACGCTCGGCTGCCTGACTCATGACGCGCGTGATGCTGCTCGTCTCCAGGCAGCCTTCGCATCGAATTCGCCCGAAAAGCAGGGAAGCCGGCGCGTAGTCGTCCGCCGCCACCGAGCCGCGACGGGTGCATCGAATCCGACGCCCGACATGTTCAGCACCGGGAATTAACCAGATAGTGGGAATTCGCGCGCATTGCATTCGACGCGAAACAAATCCGTAACGGCCGCGTAACGATCGATCACCACAATTCGCCATCTTCGACCATCAGGATGGAGTCTTGCATGTCTGCGTCACGAAGCCGTTTCCCGCTGCACGTCGCAGCCTTGTCGAGTGCGATCGTGCTGGCTGCCTGCGGCGGCGGCGACGATGTCAGGTCGACCGGCACCCCAGCGGCGGCCATTCCGGCGCCGCCCGCCGACCCCGGCTTCGTCGACAGCGCACCGCTACCGAGCGTCCCCGCGTTCGTCGACAACATCGCGACCAACCAGCGCGGCGATGCGCGCTATGCGACGCTGTCGACCAATGCCGCGGTGCGCGTGGTGAGCCGTTTCCTCGATCTCTGGCAGCCGTCGACAATGCTGGTCGACGCGGGCGTGAGCGCGCCTGCGAACGGCGCGTTTCCGGCCATCTCGCCGTCCACCTGCTCCGGATTGCCCGGCAACGGCACGCCGTGCGGCACGATCCTGAACGACACCGTGCTGTCGGCCAACGTGCAGTACGTGGTCAACGCGACGACCGCCCGCACGCAACAGCAGGCCGATGCCGCGTACTACGACGACCGGCGCGGCAAGGGATTCAGCGTGACCGACGGCATGGGCCCGCTCACCGCCGCATGGCGCACCGCGGCCCAGCAGACGACCAGCATCACCAGCATTCCGTCCGACGCGACGACGGTGCTGTACAACGACTCGGGCAATAACGTCGGTGTCGGCAGCAGCACGAACGCGAGCTTCGGGAAAGTCGTCGACCTGCTCAACGAAATGGGCAACAACGCGTCGACCGAGCCCTCGAAGCGCTTCTTCAAGTACGCGCGCCCGTACCGCTGGAGCACGAACGTCGTGGTCGCGCCGACGCTCGTTCCGGCGGAAAGCACGACGCCCGCGACCGACGGCGGTTTCATCAGCGGCCACGAGGCCGAAGCGATGCGCGATGCAACGACGATGGCGTGGCTCGTGCCTGAGCGCTTCCAGGAGATGGTCGGTCGCGGCCTCGAGCTCGGCGAGAACCGGATCCTCGCCGGCATGCACTCGCCGCTCGACGTGATCGGCGGCCGCATGCTCGCGCTGGCGGTCAGCGCGGCGAACCTGACCGCATACGCCAGCGATGCGCAGACCGCGTACACGCAGGCCCACCAGGCGCTGCAGCAGCTGACGGGGACGAGCGCCACGACGTTCTCCGCATTCGCGCACTCCGGCACGGCGACGACCGACCGGTTCGCCGACTACGCGACGAACAAGGCCGCGTTCCTGCGCCGCATGACGTTCGGCTTCGGCGCAATCGAATCGACGGACGCGCCGCCGGTCGTGCCGAAGGGCGCGGAGATCCTGCTGCAGACGCGCTTCCCGTACCTGAGCGCCGACCAGCGGCGCGTCGTGCTGAAAACCACCGAACTGCCGTCCGGCTATCCGGTCATGGACGATGCGGAAGGCTGGGGGCGCCTGAACCTGTTCGCGGCAGCCGACGGCTACGGCACGTTCAACGGCAACGTGATCGTGTCGATGGATGCGTCGCAGGGCGGGCTCAATGCGGCCGACCTGTGGCGCAACGACGTCGCGGGCGCCGGCAAGCTGACGCTGCAAGGCAGCGGCACGCTGACGCTGGCGGGCAACAACAGCTACACGGGCGGCACGCAGGTGAGCGGCGGCACGCTGGCGGCCGCGTCGACGACGGCGTTCGGCAAAGGCGACGTGTACGTCGGCTCGGGCGGCGGCGTGAAGATCGCGGCCGGTGCACCTGTGACGATCGCGACCCGCTATACGCAACTCGACAACACGACGCTCGAACTCGACATCGACGGCAACGGCGGCGGACGCCTGCGCGTGGGCGGCCCGCTCACCGTCACGGGCGGCACGCTGCGCGTGAAATTCGTGAACGGTTACGCACCGAAGGCCGGCGATACCATCGCGCTGATCGACGGCGCGGCCGGTGCGGCGAAGTTCTCGATGGTGACGGTCGACGGGTTCAAGGCAACGCCCGTTTATACCGCGACGGGCGTGTCGATCGTGCTGTCGGCGGCGTAACCGGCATCGGGCATCGATCCCGGCAGCGAGGCCGCCCGACGGCGGCTTCGGCTGGGGCTGGGGCTTCGGCTCAGGCGAAGCGAGCGGGCGCCGCCGTGCCCCGATCGCGACAGCAACGCGCGGCCGCACCGAGCGTCCGCCGACCTGAACCGGCGCCGTGCGGGAGCGCGAGGATGTCCTCCTGGCGTTGCAGGCTGATCGGCCATTCGCGCGCATCTTCGCGCGTCCGAAGCGCGCGGTTTTCATCCTCGTCGCATCACGCGGCACTCTGCGTAAACCCCATCTCAGCACAGACTAAAATCCCTTATAATGGGATTTTATTAACCATATCAGCACATATATCCAGTCAATATTCTTGATAGTCCTGAATTACGGTTTTTCTTTCATTTTCATTGCGACGCCAGCCGCCCTGCGCGACGCGCTCGCCCGGTGAGCAGCAACGCGGTTTTTCTTCCGCGTCACCCGGTGTTTTTTTCTGGATATGATCGTGGGCCGGACCGGGCGTGTCGCACCGACCTGCCGGAAGTCATCCAGGCGGATCGCGCATGGCGCGGTCGTACTACCCGCGCCCGGGCAGCATGAGCCGGCTTCGGCCGGCATCGATTTCGAGACGGGATGCATTAGCCACACCATGAACCTGCACGCTGAAACACTGTGCTTCTCGGATGTGTTCCTCCATTCCCAGGCGATCGTGAACTGGTCGCAGCACTACGACCAGATCAGTCCGGGCACGGCCACGACCACGCTGCGCCAGGTCGCCGGCCAGCGCTTTCACGTCTTTCGCGAACGCATCAACCAGCGCGTGATGCAGCACGGCCTGGCGCCGCGCGACCGCCTTTGCTTCGCGCTGCCGATTGCCAGTACCGTCGCGCCGGTGGTCCAGGGGCGCACCGTCGAGCGCCCGAGCCTGCTGACCTTGCGCGGCGGCGAGGAGTTCGTCGCCCACCTGCCGTGCGACACGGAAGTGCTCGCCTTCACGATCGATCGCACGCTCACGGCCGATCGCGAACTGGACGAACTCGCGAACCTGCCCGCTCGGGTCCTGAAGCAGCCGGTGCTGCCGATCTCGCCCACGCGCTACCGCCATGCGCTGGACGGCCTCGAACGCGTGCTCTGCCAGGCACTCGACAACGGTTCGCTCACGGCCCGCGATGGGTTCGACGAACGCGTGCTCGCGCACAGCGTCGTCGGCATCCTGCTCGACCTCGTGCAGTCCGACGATCCGGATGCCGGTGCGCTGCCGTCGGCATCGACGCAAAGCTATATCGTTCGCCGCAGCCAGGAGATCGCACTGGAAAGCGACGACGTGCCGACGGTCATCGATCTCTGTCATCACCTTCGAATCAGCCGCCGCACGCTGCAATACAGCTTCCAGAACGTCGTCGGCACCACGCCGACGGCCTACCTCCGCTCGATCCGGCTGAACGCCGTGCGGCGCTTCCTGAGGACGACGCCCGAAACGATGCGGATCGGCGACGCGGCAGCGCAATTCGGCTTCTGCCACTTCGGGCGTTTTTCCGCGTACTACCAGCAACATTTCCACGAGTTGCCGTCGCACACGCCGCGCCTGAGCTGAGCCCGCGAACGCGTCGCGGCCGCACATCCGGGTAATCCCCTGCCGCCCGGCGCATGCGGATTGCCGATAGCGGACAACGCCCGCTTTTTCGGCACCGTAAATTTTGTCGTCGGCCTGTTCCGCATCGCACTGCACCGTACCGGGCGGCCGTCCAAGCGCACACCTGTGCCGTCGTCGGACGTCAGCATCCATGGCCGGTCCGCCAGGATCGGCCCGCGGCACAGGGATATTGATCAGGCATGCCGGTGTCGACTCCTGACGGACGATCCGGTCAGCGGGACTACTCATGAACGAATCGTCACCCCGGTCCGAAGCGGGCCTCAGCAAGAACGCCGTCGGACTTTCACACATCGTCTTCTTCGTCGTCGCGGCCGCCGCGCCGCTCACCGCGATGGTCGGCGCGACACCCGCGGCGTTCTCGCTCGGCAACGGTCCCGGCGTGCCCGGCGTGTTCGTGCTGGCGGGCGTCATGTACCTGATCTTCAGCATCGGCTACGCGGCAATGAGCCGGCACATCTCCAATGCAGGTGCCTTCTATGCGTATATCGCGAACGGGCTCGGGCGTCCGGCCGGCGTGGGCGGCGCGTTCGTCGCGATCGTCGCGTACAACGCCGTGCAGATCGCGATCTACTGCATGTTCGGCTTCTTCCTGAACGACAGCATCCAGCGGCACTACGGCGTCGACGTGCCGTGGTGGGCGTTCGCGCTCGCGTGCGTCGTCGCCGTGCATTTCTGCGGCGCGCGGCGCATCGAGTTCAGCGGCCGGCTGCTCGGCATGCTGATGATCGGCGAGATCGCGATCGTGATGCTGCTCGATCTCGCGATCGTCGCGCACGGCGCGAGCACCGGCGGCTTCAGCGCGAAGCCGTTCAGCCCGGCGATGGTGTTCGCACCGGGGCTCGGCACCGCGCTCGTGTTCGTGCTCGGCTCGTACATGGGGTTCGAGGCAACGGCCATCTTCTCCGAGGAAGCCCGCGACCCGAAACGCACGATCCCGCGCGCCACGTACCTGGCCGTGGTCCTCATCATGGCGTTCTACGCGCTGTCGTCGTGGGCGATCGTCGAGGCGTGGGGCGAGAGCCAGATCGCCGCCCAGGCGGCGCACGATCCCGCCAATCTCTGGTTTGCCGTCAGCGGCCGGCTGCTCGGCGGCATCGCGACGGACGCGATGAACGTGCTGCTCGTCACGAGCCTGTTCGCGGCGATCCTGTCGTTCCACAACACGATCACGCGCTATTTCTACGCGATGGGCCGTGAACGCGTGCTGTGGCGCAAACTCGGCCATACGTGCCCCGTGCATCGCTGCCCGGACGTCGCCGGGAAAGTGCAGACGCTGATCGCACTCGCGGCCATCGTCGGGTCCGCCGCCTTCCGGCTCGATCCGTTCGCGGTCGTGTTCTCGTGGATGAGCGCGCTGGCCACGATCGGCATCATCGCGGTGCAGATCCTCGTGGCGGCCTCGGTGATCGCGTTCTTCGCGCGCGATCACCGGGACACCGGCCTCGTGCACCGCCTGATCGCGCCGCTCGTCAGCGTGATCGCGCTCGGCGCCTGCCTCGTGCTGGTCGTGCGCAACCTGTCCGTGCTGAGCGGATCGGATTCGACCTTCGTCGCGATGTTTCCGTATTTCCTGGTCGCCGTCGGCGCGCTCGGCATCCGCGCCGCCTTGCGATTGAAGCGCAGCGATCCCGACCTGTATCGCGAACTCGGACGCGCCACGCCGTAACCGCCGCCCGGCCGGTGCCGCTTGCGGCACCGGCATCGTCTTGCCCCACCCCTGACGCTGTCCCGCAATCGGCACGCGACGCCTCGATGCATCGCGCCGGCACGGCCCCCGCGCGGGTATTCCCTATTCCGGTCACGCGGCAACGATTGCCGATAGCGGACAAGGCCCGCCGTTTCATCGACATACAGTGAACCCGACGTCGAAGCCGTGCCGTGGCAGCCCTCACCGCCACGACCGGCGCGGCCCGACGACTCGCCCCTGTGAAACACGGACATCATGATGAAAATTCAGAACCTGATCGGCGGCCGGCATTGCGACGCAGCTGCCGGCCGTACCTTCGAAAAGCTGGCGCCGGCGACCGGCGACTACGTCGCCGCCGTGCCGGCGTCGACCGCCGAAGACGTCGATCGCGCGGTACGCGCCGCACACGGTGCGCTGCACGATGACGCATGGGCACGCGCGGGCGGATCAGCCCGGGCGCGCTGGCTGCTCCGGCTGGCCGACCTGATCGAGCGCGACCGTGACGCGCTGGCGGAATGCCTGGCCGTCGAACAAGGACGCCCGCTCGCCGAGATGCGCATGATGGACATCCCGATGAGCATCGACACGCTGCGCTACTTCGCCGGCTGGGCCGACAAGCTCGAGGGCCGCACGATTCCGACCGACGGCTTCATGGGCCGCCCGACCCTCAACTACACCCGGCGTGCGCCGGTCGGCGTCGCTGCGCAGATCATCCCGTGGAACGCGCCGCTGATGATCGCCGTGTGGAAACTCGCACCGGCGCTCGCGGCCGGCTGCCCGGTAGTCATCAAGCCGTCCGAGGACACGCCGCTCGCGCTCGCGCGTCTGGGCGAACTCGTCTGCGAAGCCGGCCTGCCCGCCGGCGTCGTCAACATCGTCCACGGCGTCGGTTCCGAAGTCGGCGCCGCGCTGGTCGCGCACCCGCTCGTCAGCAAGATCAGCTTCACGGGCAGCACCGAAGTCGGCCGGACGATCGCCGCCGAAGCGGCCCGGACCTTCAAGCGCGTCACGCTCGAGCTCGGCGGCAAGGCTGCGCAGATCGTCTTCGCGGATGCCGATCTCGACCGTGCGATCCCGTCGCTGATGGCCGGCATGTTCGCGAACCAGGGCCAGACGTGCGCGGCCGGCTCGCGCGTGCTCGCGCACCGCTCGATCGCGCATGCACTCGAAGCACGGCTCGCCGATGCGGCCCGCACCCTCCACGTCGGCCCGCCGTCGGAACCCGGCGTGCAGATGGGCGCGCTCATCAACCCGCGCCACCTCGCACGCGTGCGCGCGCACGTCGAAGGCGCGCTCGCCGAAGGTGCGGTCATGCTCGCGGGCGACGAACAGGTGCCGCCACGCGGCTGCTTCATGCGCCCGACGATTCTCGGCGGCGTGCATCCGGGCATGCGGATCGCCCGCGACGAAGTGTTCGGCCCGGTCGGCATGGTCATGCCGTTCGACACCGAGGACGAGGCCGTCCGCATCGCCAACGACACGCCGTTCGGCCTGTCCGCTTCGGTCTGGACGCAGGACGTCGGCACCGCGCACCGCGTCGCCGAGCGGCTCGACGTCGGCGCGGTCGCCATCAACGCATGGAGCCCCATCGACGCGCGCCTGCCGTGGGGCGGCACCAAGCAGAGCGGGATGGGGCGCGACCTGTCGAAGGCCGCGCTCGACTCGTACCTCGAGGAAAAGATCATCAGCGCAGCCCTGTGATCCCGCGGCGCACAGCGCGCCGCACCGTGTTCAAGCACTTCACGAGAGAAAGACCATGGACTACCAAAAGCGACAAAAGCGATTCTGGCACCCGATGAGCTCGGCAGCCGCCGGGCACACGACCCCCACCGTGATCATCGAGCGCGGCGACGGCAACTACGTATACGACGTCGAGGGCCACCGCATGCTCGACGGCGTCGGCGGACTCTGGAACGTCAACGTCGGCCACAACCGGCCGGAAGTGAAGGCCGCGATCGCTCGCCAGATGGACGAGCTGTCCTACTACCAGACCTTCGACGGCGTCGCCCATCCGCGCGTGTACGACCTCGCCGACCGCCTGTGCGCGATGTTCGCGCAGGAAGACATGCAGCGGGTGATGTTCGGCAGCGGCGGCTCCGACGCGATCGAGACGGCGCTCAAGATGGCACGCCAGTACTGGGTCGCCGCGGGCGAGCCGTCGCGCACGAAATTCCTGTCGCTGCGCAACGGCTACCACGGCGTGCACGTCGGCGGCACGTCGCTCGGCGGCAACGGCGTCTACCACTACAATCACGGCCCGCTGCTGCCCGGCTGCGTGCTGCTCGACACGCCGTGGCTCTATCGCAACCCGTGGAACTGCGACGATCCGCAGCAACTCGTCGAGCATTGCATCCGGCAGCTCGAGGAAACGATCGCGTTCCATGGCCCGCAGACCATCGCCGCGTTCGTCGCGGAGCCTGTACAGGGCGCGGGAGGCCTGATCGTCCCGCCCGCCGACTACTGGGCGCGCGTGCGCGCCGTGTGCGACCGCCACGGCATCCTGCTGATCGCCGACGAGGTGGTCACCGGCTTCGGCCGCACCGGCAGCCTGCTCGGCAGCCGCGGATGGGGTGTCGCCGCCGATATCCTGTGTGTCGCCAAGGGCATTTCCGCCGGCTACGTCCCGCTCGGCGCGACGCTGTACAACGGGCGCATCGCGCAGGCGATCGAACACGGCGCGGGCTTCTCCCACGTGATCATGCACGGCTATACGTACAGCGGGCATCCGCTCGCGTGCGCCGCATCGCTCGCGGTGCTCGACATCGTCGAGGCCGAGGATCTGCCGGGTAACGCGGCACGGGTCGGCCAGCGCCTGCTCGAGCAACTGCTGCCGCTGAAGGCCGACTTCGAGACCGTCGGCGACGTCCGTGGCAAGGGGCTGATGCTGGCGCTCGATCTCGTCACCGACAAGGCCAGCCGCACGCCGCTCGATCCGGGCAAGGGGTTCGCGGCACGCGTGGCCGATGCCGCGCGCCGGCGCGGGGTCCTGGTCCGGGCGATCGCCAACAAGGTCGTGATGTCGCCGCCGTTGACGCTGCAGCAGGACGAGGCCGACTTCATCGCGGTGACGTTGCGCGAGGCGCTGCAGGAGTGCTGCGCGGATTCGCGATCGATCGCCTGATCGCACCGCCAGCCGGGCGTACGGATCTTTCGTCGAAGGTTCGTGCGCATCGCCATCCGGCACGGGCTCGACGAAGATCGCCGCGGGGCATCGACGTCGACGATCGGCGTCCCGCCCGTCGCAATTTCGCTTTCAAGGAAGACTAACCAAATGGAAAACCAGGCCATTGCATTCACGGTCGAGAAATATCCGCTCGTGCTGCGGCTGCTGCACTGGGTCAGGGCGATCCTGATCGGTGCGCAGCTCTGGACCGGATGGACGATGGTCCGGCTCGACGACAACCTGCCGGCCAAGTTCGACTGGTACTACCCGACGCACAAGGAGTTCGGCGTGCTCACGCTGCTGGTGGTCCTGACGCAACTGGCGATCCGGTCGATGAAGCCGCTGCCGCCGCTGCCGTCGAGCCTGCCGAAGCTGGACCGCAAGCTCGCCAAGATCGCGCACACCCTGCTGTATGCGCTTGCGATCATCGTGCCGCTGATGGGCTATTCGATGTCCAGCACGTATACGCAGAGCGACGGCGTGCCGTTTTTCTTCTTCCGCGTACCGGAGCTGCTGCCGAAGAACGACCACTGGTTCGAGGCATTCCAGTGGCTGCACCGGACACTGGCCTACACGCTGCTCGTGCTCGTCGTGCTGCATATTCTCGCCGCGCTGAAACACCGGTTCCTCGACTCGAACCGCGAAAACGACGTACTGCGGCGCATGCTGTAACACCGCTCCGACCCGTTGCCGGAATCCCGGCAACGTTCGGCACCCGGGCCGCCCGATCGTGGCGCCCGGTCCATTTTTATCCGGTCATTTCGTTTTACTAATTATAAGCGGACCACCCCGAGCGTCCGGCGCACCGGCACGCCATCGGGAACGGTATCGCATCGCCCTACCGGCACTCACCTGGAGATCGACAATGAAGAGGATGATTGCGGTCGTTTCGACCGCCGGCGCCATGGGATTCGGCCTCACTGCCCATGCGCAAAGCACCGTGACGCTCTATGGCCTGATCGACGAAGGCATCAATTTCACGGGCAACGCGGGCGGCAGCAAGGCTTACCAGATGGTGAGCGGCGACACCGTTGGCAGCAACTGGGGGCTGAAAGGCACGGAAGATCTCGGCGGCGGGCTGAGGGCGCTCTTCCAGCTCGAGAACGGCTTCAACGCGAGCACCGGGGCGCTCGGCGTGACGTCGCGGATGTTCGGCAGGCAGGCGTACGTCGGGCTCGATTCCGACCGGTTCGGCACGCTCACGCTCGGCCGCCAGTACGATCCCACGCTCGACATGTGGAGCCCGTTCACGGCCACCGGCAACTGGCTCGGCGATTTCGGCGCCCACCCGTACGACAACGACAATGCCGACTGGGACTACCGCATCCAGAACAGCGTCAAGTACGTGTCGCCCGCGTACGCCGGCTTCAAGGGCGAAGTGCTCTACGGGCTCTCGAACCAGGCGGGCGGCTTCGCCCGGAACCGGGTCTACAGTGCCGCGGCGCAATATCAGATGGGCGCGTTCTCCGCTGCCGTCGCGTACCTGAGGGCCAACAACGGCGGCGCGACCGCGGGCGGCGCGTTGTCGAGCGACGATACGGTCTTCAGCGGCCGCTCGCAGCAGAACATCGATGCCGGCGCGTCGTACAAGTTCAGCGACAAGCTGACGCTGTCCGCCGCGTATTCGCACGTCGACGTGACCAACCCCGAGTCGAATCTCTACTTCGCGAACCAGCCGGCGGCGAGCTCGCAGCACGCGTGGAAATTCGACAACTTCGAGGTCAACGGCCAGTATTTCTTCCGGCCGGACGTCTGGCTCGGCGCGGCGTACACCTATACGCACGCCCATGTCACGACGGCGGCGGGCGATGCATCACCGAGCTGGCACCAGTTGTCGATGATGCTCGACTACGACCTCAGCAAGCGGACCTCGACGTACATCCAGGGCGCATACCAGCACGCAACCGGCCACACCGGCACGGATTTCGACTACGCGCACGTGCTCGGCACCGCCGGGCAGTCGTCGGGCCGCAATCAGCTGGCCTTGCGCGTCGGGATGATGCATCGGTTCTGAACGCGGCGGTTGACGCACGGGCTCGCGCATCAGGTATGCGGCAGCCCGTGCTGTCCCGTGCGGTCAGAACTGATGCCGCAAGCCGACGCGCACCGCGGTCTGCGTCGAGCCGGCCGCCGCGCCGCCGAGCGCGGCCTCGACCTGGGCACCGTAAGCGCTGTCGTGCCCGCGTGCGAGCACCGCGTACAGGCCGGTACGCTTCGACAGCGAATAGTCGGCACTCAGCGTGACCTGATTGGCCGAGCCGACGTCGCCGCCGCGCTGCTGGAACTGGAAACCGCCGCCCAGCTGCAACGACGGCGTGACCGACCAGGTCAGCCCGGCGTCGTAGGTGGTTGCCCGCAGCGGTGCCGCAGCGCCGATCCGCACGTCCGACACCATGCCGAAGACGCGAAACCGGTCGAAGTTGTAGCCGGCCCCGCCCGAGAAGTTGCGCAGATTGCCGCCGGCGGTGACGTCGTGCTGGCCGAAATACGCGAGCGCGGCGCTGAACGCGCCCTGCGTGTAGGACAGCATCGCGCTCTGCACGCTGCTGCGCGCGACCGAGCCGGGCACGTTGCCGAAGCCCCACATGCCGCCGAACGCGATACCGCCGAACGTCGGACTCACGTACTTCACCGCATTGTTCACCTGGACGCCCCACACGCGGTTGTCGAGTGCACCGCCTGTCGACGCATTCGCCGGCAACCCCCACGCGAGCAGGCCGGCCGGCGTGTTCGCGCCGATCGCGAAGGACGGCATGAGATCGCCGACGAAATCGAACTGGCGCCCGAGCGTCACGGTGCCCCAGTCGCCGCCGAGCCCGACGTACGCTTGCGAACTGAACGCGGAACCCGGCACGGTCAGCGTACCGTCCGACGTCTGGAACTGGCTTTCGAGCCGGAACACGGCGAAATTGGCGCCGCCGAGATCCTCCCTGCCCGTCAGGCCCCACACGTCGTTGCGCGACACGCCCGCCTGCAACGCGAGCTGGCGCCCGCCACGCGCGGCAGACGCCACGTCGCTCGTATAGGTCACGCCCGTGTCCAGCGAACCGTAGAGCGTCACGCTCGACTGGGCGAACGCCGGTGCAGCCGCACCGCAACCGCACAATGCCACCATCCGGAACCACGCTTTCATCTTCTTCTCCTCATCGAATTTTCCCGGTCGATGCGCCCGTGAACCGGCCGGCACGGCAACGACATCGATCCGTCATGATTTTCCCGATTAAAATAGGAATCCGTATCAATAGACGGTGCATCGATCCGCTGCATCGCGGCCGGCCCGCCTCCCGGAGATTCGCCGGCGCGGCTCCGGTTACCGCCTGCGCGACTTAAGTTAGACTACGACCCTGTCGTCCGCGGTGCCGCAGCCCGGCCGCGCGAACCGCGTTCGTCCTTCCCGTTTCATTGCCGCAAGCCGCCTGAATCCCGGATCACGTCATGTCGAGCCTCACCAAAATGCTGTCCATCCTCGACGTCTTCTCTTCGTCCGCGACGTCGATGACGGCCGAGGAGATCGCCGAACACATGGGCTTTTCGCGCACCACGTGCTACCGCTACGTGAAGGAACTGGCCTCCGTCGGCCTGCTCGTCGGCAGCAACGGGCGCTATACGCTGGGCCCGCGCATCATCCATCTCGACTACAACATGCGGCAGTCGGACCCGACGCTCACCGCCGCGAAGCCCGTCATCCAGAAGCTGGTTCAGGTCACCGGCGGCGATGCGCTCGTGTCGACGCTGTTCGACGAGCAGATCATCAACGTCATGCATGAAACCGGCGCGGAGAACCTGCAGCTGGGATTCGGCCGCGGCCGCATCATGCCGCTGTTCCTGGGTGCGTCGTCGAAAGTGATCGTGGCCGCGATGTCGCGTGCGCGCCTGAAGCGCCTGCACGAACGACACAACGACGAGCTCGGCGAGTTCGCGGCCGACTGGACGCAGTTCTGGCGCGCCTGCCAGCAGATCACCGACGCGGGATACTGGATCTCGCGCGGCGAACTCGACGCAGGATTCGTCGGCATCGCCGCGCCGATCCGCACCGCCAGCAGCGGCGAGATCAACAGCAGCCTGTCGCTGGTCTTTCGCGCCGAACACTTCGCGCTATTCGACGAGCACGTGCTCGGCAAGCTCCTGATCGACGCCACCGCCCAGATCGGCGACGCCACCTGACGATTCGCGCGCCGTCGCATACGATGCGATGCGTGAAGGCCGACGTGCACGTGGTCAATTCATCTGCGTGATGAATTTGGTGACCAGGTAACCGTCGAACGTCTCCGTTCCGCCCTCGCTGCCGAAGCCGCTGTCCTTCACGCCGCCGAACGGGATCTCCGCCGGCCCCATCCCGAAGTGATTGATGTTGACCATACCGGCTTCGAGCGAGCGGCTGATCCGGTGCGCGTTGCGCGCCGATTCGGTGAACGCATACGACGCGAGACCGAACGGCAAACGGTTGGCCTCGGCGAGCGCATCGTCGAGCGCGTCGAACGGCACGATCCCGACGATCGGCCCGAACGGCTCCTCGTTCATCAGGCGCGTGTCGCGCGCCGGGCCCAGCACGACCGTCGGTGCGAAATAGTGCCCCGGCCCCGGCAGGACCGTTCCGCCCGCGGCAATCTCCGCCCCTTTCGCCCTGGCGTCGGCGACGAATGCGTCGATCTCGGATACGCGTCGCGCATGCGCGAGCGGCCCCATCGTAGTCGCCTCTTCCAGCCCGTAGCCGACGCGAATCTTGCCGACCGCATCGAGATACGCGGCGACGAACCGGTCGAACACCGGGCGTTGCACGAAAAACCGGGTCGGCGACACGCAGACCTGCCCGGCATTGCGAAACTTGTACGCGGCAAGCATCGGCGCGGCGCGCTCGATGTCCGCATCCCCGCAGACGAGCACCGGCGCATGCCCGCCCAGTTCCATTGTCATGCGCTTCATGTGCGACGCGGCAAGCGCGGCCAGTTGCTTGCCGACCGGCACCGAGCCGGTGAACGAAATCTTCCGCACCAGCGGCGACTCGATCAGCTGCTTCGACACGTCGCCCGGTACGCCCCAGACGATGTTCAGGCACCCCGGGGGCAATCCGGCATCGTGAAAGATGCGCGCGAGCGCGACGATCGCGCTCGGCGATTCCTCGGGCCCTTTCAGCACCAGCGTGCACCCGGACGCGAGCGCGGCCGCTATCTTGTGCATGGCCTGGCTGAACGGGAAATTCCACGGCGAGAACGCCGCGCACACGCCGATCGGTTCCCGCAATACCGTCTGCGCGACGTCGGGCGAACGCGACGGCACGACGCGGCCGTAGGTGCGGCGCCCCTCCTCCGCATGCCATTCGAGCTGTTCGGCGGACGACACGACCTCGGCGATCGCCTCGCGAAGCGGCTTGCCCTGGTCCATCGTGATGTGCCGGCCAATCGCTTCGGCGCGCTCTCGCACGAGCGCGGCGGCACGGCGCAGGATGTCCGAGCGCACGAGCGGCGACTCGCGCCGCCACGCCGCGAATGCGCGATGCGCGGCGTGCACCGCGGCGTCGATATCGCCGGGTGTCGCATGCGGCAGTTCGCCGAGCACGCGGCCGGTTCCCGGATCGAGAACGGGCTGCGTGCGCCGGCCGTCAGCCTGCAGGAACCGGCCATCGACATACAGATGGAGCGGAGCGTAATCGCGTGGCGCGTCAGGCGTCATGTGCGACGTCAGCGGTGTAAACGGAATCAAGACGGATACCTCGGTAGAGACTGCACGATGGGCGCGGACGCTGCGAAGATCGCATCACGCGGCCGGGTTCGGCGCACGCAGCAGGCCGCCGATTTCCTGCCGGAGAATCTGGTTTTCCTGCCTGACGAGCAGATGCCGGACCTTGCCGCGAAACGTCCTGAACTCGGGATCGGCCATCAGCACGGCACGCCGCCGCGCACGATCGTCCAGCGAATCGAACGCCCACAGATAGACGAGCTGGTTCAGCGGCCCGACTTCGGTCGCAAAGCAGCCGACCATCGTGCCGAGCGCCTGCTCCTGCGCCGCACGCCCGCCTTCCGCGTACAGCCGCAGATATTCGGCGACGCCGCCCGGCACCAGCGTGTAGGTGCGTTGCTCAACAAACATCGGCTACCTCCCGTTGTCGCGGCGCGAACGCCTGAAAGGCTGCCGTCACGCCGGCCATCCCCACGGCATCCGTCTGCGCGGCCACGTAGCGATCGGGGCGCACCACCACGAGCGGGCCCGCATGCCTGTCGAACCAGGCAGCCAGTGCGTTGTCGACGTCTTCGACGCACGTGCTGCCGTAGCCGCTGGCCAGCCGCCCCGCGCGGCCGGTGCCGCTGCGCGAACGATTGACCTGAATGAACGTCGCACCCAGCGCCGCCCAGTACGCCCGATCCTCGTCGCTCAGGCAGGCCTGCGGATCGCATTGCCAGCCGACGATCGAGAACCACGGGCCCAGCACGTCGTCGAGCTTGCGGCACACGCCGTCGGCCGTCTCGACGTCGGGCTGCGCGATCATCCTGCCGACCGCGGTGTCCGGGGCTTCCGGGGCTTCCGGCAGCACGACACCTCGCGTATAGCTCGGCATCGGCTTGAAGCGCATCTGCAGGATGTAGTCCTTCAGGCCCGGCGCAAACCGTGCGAGCCCGAGGAAACGATCGCGCAGGAATGCGACGAGCCGGCTGGTCGGCATCAGCATCGCGCCGAACGTGTCCGCGAGGTCGATCATCGCCTTCGCGTGATCGCGCCGCTCCGATTCGTACGTGTGGATCACGCCGGGATGCAACGCGCCTTTGACGACGCCCGCCAGTTTCCACGCGAGATTGCCCACGTCGCGCAACCCCGCGTTCAGGCCCTGCCCGATCCATGGCGGCGTCAGGTGCGCCGCATCGCCGATGAGCGCCACGCGGCCGACGACGAACCGTTCGGCCACGCGCGAATGGTGCGTGTAGGTCCTGGCACGCACGATCTCGAGGCGGTCGACGTCGTCGACGTACGGCGCGATCAGCGCGCGTATCGATTCCGGTTTCGCGATCGCCTCTTCGTCCTCGTGCGGGAACACGAGAAACTCCCAGCGCCGGAAATTGAACGGCAGGTAGATGCAGACGTTCGGGCGGCGCGGGTCGCAGTTCAGCGCGGTGCACGGCTGGTCGAGCCCGGCGTTCTTCACGTCGACCACGACCCACTTCATCGGATGGGTGGTGCCGGCCAGCTTGACGCCCAGCCACTCGCGCATCGGGCTGCGGCCGCCGTCGGCCGCCACCACGTAGTCGGCCTCGAGCGCGTAGTGCTGCCCGTCGGCGCGGCGCACCTGCAGCGTGACGCGTTCATCGTCCTGGTCGAGGCCGACCACTTCCTCGCCGGTCCGCAACGACACGTGCGGATAGCGTGTCAGCCCGTCGCGCAGCGTTCGCTCGGCCAGTTGCTGCATGAAGATGTTGCGCCGCCACCAGCCGAATTCGCGCATCGACGGGCGGATGTCGGCAAAGCATTCGCCGTTCGCCTTGAACATCCGCAGCGGCACGTTCTGGATGATGTCGCGGCTCAGTTCGTCGGCGAGGCCCGCGGTCTGGAACAGCCGCAGCGCCTCGTCGTCGATGCCGACCGCGCGCGGAAACTCGACGATCTGCGGCGCCTTCTCGATGATCACCGTCTCGACGCCATAGAGTCCGAGCAGGTTCGCCATCGCCGCGCCGTTCGGCCCCGCGCCGACGATCGCGACCGACGTCCGGTTCGCATGGTTCAGGTTCATTCGTCAGACTCCCGCCCGCCACGCCGGATCGTCCAGACGATCGAGCCAGGGTCGTAATGCGTGATTGAACGCGGCCGGCTGGTCGTCATGGACGTAATGCGTCGCACCGGGAATGTCGATCCGCTCGATTCCCGCGTTGGCGGCCGTCATTTCGGCTGCCACGTCCGCGGACAGGAAATCCGATTCGCCGCCGCGCAACAGCAGGGTCGGCACGTGCAGGTTGAGGATCAGCGGCCACAGGTGGACGAGTTGCTCCGGCGTGGCGGCCAGCCGCGCCGCCGCGATCCCGTCGGCATCGTGACGCCATGCGATCCGCCCGGGTTCGTCCTCCTTCAGCGAGTGCGCAAGGCGCGAATCGAGCGCGGATTCCGTGATGTTCGGCCGCTGGCGCCGCCAGAACGCGCGCGCATCGTCCCACGACGCGAACGCAGCCGGCGTTTCCTTCAGCTCGCGCCTGATGCGCTCCGAACCCTGCGAACCGGCCGACGCGCCCGGCCCCATGTCCTCGATCACGAGACCGGCGAGCCGTTCCGGTTTCGCGGCGGCATAGACGAACGCATTGGCGCCGCCCATCGAATGCCCGGCCAGCACGAACCGCGGCAGGTCGAGCGCGCCCACCAGCGCGTCGAGATCGCGCACGTAGGCCGCCGCGTAATAGTCCCGCCGCGGATCCCAGTCGCTGCGCCCGCGCCCGCGCTGATCGAGCGCGACGACCCGGTAGCGGTCGACCAGCGCGTCGGCGACGGGCTCCCACGTATGCGCGTAGCTGCGCAAGCCGTGCAGCATCACCACGGCTGGTGCATCGTCACGCCCCCAGCTCACGTAGCGCAGCCGCAGCCCGTCGCTGTCGACCCACCCCTCCTTGACGGATGCCGTATTCATCATCTCCTCCCCGGCCGGCATCCGCGATCAGACCAGACCGTCGTTGCCGACGATCTCGCTCGCCTTCAGCCCGCCGAGCCGTGCATGCAGGCGGCCGCGCGTCGCGAAGGCGAAGATCACCAGCACTTCGTCGTCGTTGGGCGCATCGGGGAACAGGCACGTCACCGTGTCGTAGTGCGAGCGCACGTAGAGCGCATCCTTGTGCGCGAGCGGCACGTCGATCACCGTGTTGACCGGGCCGCGCTTGCCGCTCGACGGCACCCACGACTTCCCGCCGCCCAGCGCCGCACGGATCGGCTCCGCGAAGATCGACGTCAGGAACGCGTTGCCGTGTTCGTATTCGCCGGCCGAGCCGACCAGGCAGGCCTTGCCGTAGCTCTCGATCGCACGGCCCGCGGCGAGCGACTCGATGCGCCGCGCGAACTCCTTCCCGAGCGCGGGCGACGGGCGCACGAGGTCGTCGAGGTTTTCGCTGAAGCGCCCCGCATACGGGTTGTGAACGGCCGCGGCGATCACGATCTTGCGCAGCGGCTCGCCGTCGGCGAGCTGGCCGGATTCGTTCGCGAGCGAATCCTCGATCTGCGTGTACCACTTGCGGATATGAAAACCTTCGAAATTGGCGATCTTGCTCATCAGGAATCCTCTATTCAATGTCGGTTATGCGGAAATGGAAGACCGGTGCGTCAGTCGAACAGCGGCTCGAGCTGCGCGGGGTCGCTCGGTGCGTTGTACCGGTGCAGCACGCGCTTGCCCTCTTCGTCGTCGGTGACGGTTTCGCAGAAGAATTCGAGGCGGTTGCCGTCCGGGTCGGTGAAGTACACGCCGATCCCGACCTTGTGATCGGTGATCTTGACGATCGGCACCTTGCGGCGAATCAGCATGCCGTACAGGCGACGCAGTTCGGTCAGGCCGCCGGCGATTTCGAGCCCGTAGTGCTGCAGGCCGATCGTGCCGAGCTCCGCGTCGGACGCCGCGCGAATCAGCGCGATGTCATGGTGCTTCTGGCCGAAGGACATGAACACCCACTGCTCGCCGCGCGCGGTTTCCGTCATGCCGAGCACCTCGGCGTACCAGGTGCTCGAGCGCACGGGGTCGCGCACGAACAACGACAGGTGGGTGCGCTGGACGCGCGGGGTCGGCAGCGGCAGTCCGCTCGCGTTCGCGTGCTCGGCGTGCCGCTGGATGTCGGACGGTGTCATCGTTCGCTCCACTCAATTGATCGACTGCGCATGGGCGACGAGCGGCGCTTCGAACGGCGTCCACGCGACGGCCGTGATCTCGCTGAAATCGCGCCACTCCTTGGCCCAGTTCCGGCCGCCGTCGCGCGAACAGAACAGGTGCCCGTACTTGGTGCCCGCATAGACGAGCGCCGGACGGGCCGCATGAACACCGAACGCCCAGAACGTGGAATTCGGCGGCGTCTGCAGGTCCGCCTCATGCCACGCGTAGCCGCGATCGGTCGAACGGTAGATGCGGCTGCGGGTGCCCGGCGTGCCGTCGCCGATCGCCATCAGAAGGTCGCCTTCCGGCTCCGGCAGTTGCACGACCGTGCGCGTGTAGTACAGCCCGTCGAAGCGGTCGCGCGACTGTCTGGCGTCCCAGGTCTGCCCGTCGTCCTCGCTCACGTACACCGCGTTGACCGTCAGCAGCACCGTGGTTTTCGCCCGGTCCGCCGTGGCGGACAGCACGGCGATCGCATGAATGTCGCTGTTGCGGATCGCCGTGCCGGGGCCGTCCACGCGCGCCCAGCTCGCGCCGGCATCGCGGCTGCGCCACGCGCCGCCCTCCTCCACGCCGTACCAGACGTTGCGGCCGTCGTCCGGATCCACGCAGATCGTCAGCAACCGCGGGCGATTGACGCCCGCGCAGAACTCGGGGAACTCGGGCGCCGTTCTCTCCCACGTCAGGCCCGCGTCGCTCGACTTGTACAGCGCGGCGCGCGATGGTGCGCCGGTGCCCGCATAGAGCACCGCGGGGTTCGCCGGATCGATCGCGATGGACCAGACCGTCTGCCCGTTCAGCAGGTTCTCGGGACGAAACCAGTGCGCGCCGCCATCCTCGCTGATGCACAGCCCCGCATCGGCGCCGGCATAGACGCGCGATGGTGTCGCGGGATCCACCGCGAGCGCGCGCACGATGCCGTCGAATTCGATCGGCTCGGCGAGCCCGAGGCGATGCCAGGTCTTGCCGTCGTCGTTCGAGCGCAGGATGCCTTGCCCGGCCGTGGCGACCAGTACGGTTGCGGTCATGAAATGCTCCTTGTGTCAGAGAAAAATGCCGCGCGTGAGGCCGCCGTCGCAGCCGATCGACTCGCCGGTGATCGAGCCGGATTTCGGCGACGCGAGAAACGCGACGATCCACCCCATTTCTTCCGGCTGAAGCACGCGCCGGATCGGCGTGACCCTCACGTAGTTCGCCTCGACCTCCGCGGCCGTGAGCCCCTGCTTCTGCGCCTCTTTCTCGTAGAGTTCGTGGATGTGCGGCGTCTCGACGACGCCCGGGTGAATCGTGTTGACCGTGATGCCGGACGGGCCGAGCTGGTCGGACAGCGTCTTGGTGAGGTGCACGATCGCCACGTTGCGCATGCCGGACAGCTGCTTGCTGCCGCGGCCCGTGAGGCCGCCGATGTTGACGATCCGGCCGAAGCCGTTGCGCCGCATGTAGGGCGCGGCCGCCTTCGCGCAGCGCAGGTAGCCGACCACCTTGATGTCGATGTCCTGGAGCAGCCCCTCCGGGCTGGCGTGTTCCAGCTCGGCCCGCACGAGGCCGCCCGGATGCGCGGCGCCGTTCAGCAGGATGTCGAGCCGGCCGAAGCGCTCGACGCTCGCGGCCATCGCCGCTTCGACGGACCCCATGTCGGTCGTGTCCACCGCGACGGGCAGGATCGCACCCGCCGTATCGCCCAGCGGCGCGAGTTCCGCGCGAATCTCGGCGGCGGCCGCTTCGAGGTGTTCCATGCGCCGCGCGGCGATGGTGACGTTGACGCCTTCGCGGGCCAGTTCGAGCGCGACGGCCTTGCCGATGCCCATGCTGCCGCCGGTGATGAACGCGGCTTTTCCGTGGAGTTGCAGATCCATAGCGATGAAAGGTGAGAGTCGGGATTGAAGGGGAAAGCGGGTTGCGCGATCAGGACAGGCACATTTCGATGAGCGTCGGCCCGTCGGCGTACGTGAGCGCATCGTCGAGCGCCTGCACCAGCGCTTGCGTCGTGCTCGCGCGCTCGGCCGGCACGCCGTAGCCGCGCGACAGCGCGAGCCAGTCGATCGGCGGATCGTCCAGCAGCGTCAGGCGGCTGGCGTGCGGCGTGTCGACCGGCAAGCCGCTACGCGTGAGTTCGGTCTGCAGGATCCCGTAGCGCCGGTTCGACGCGATCAGCATGACGACCGGCAAACGCTCGCGCGCCATCGTCCACAACGCCTGGATCGTGTACTGCGCACTGCCGTCGGACTGCAGCGCGAACACGCGGCGTTCCGGGCACGCGACGGCGGCGCCGAGCGCCACCGGCAAACCCTGGCCGATCGCGCCGCCCGTATTCGTGAGGATCGTGTGACGACGGGCGCGCGCCGACGCGGTCACGAACGGATAGCCGCACGTACCGCCCTCGATCGACACGATCGCGTCGTCGGGCAACGCATTCGCCAGCACGCGGCCGACGCCCTGCGGCGTCAGCGGCCCCTCCTCGACGTGCCAGCACTCGACCGGCACGCCGTCGGCGTGCGCCGGCGCGCCGATGCGGTCCGCCAGCGCTTCGAGCGCATCGTCGGCCGCGTCGCCCGGTGCGGCGAGCGTCACGATGTCTTCGGGCCGCGCGAGTTCGCCCGGAATGCCTTCGTAGCCGAAGTAGGTGACGGGCGCGAGCGCGCCAGCCAGCACCACGCGCCGGCAGGCCAGCGCGGCCAGCGCCGGCTCGGGGAAGTAAGGCAGCCGATCGATGTCCGGCAGGCCGCCGCCGCGCTCGGCGCGCGCCGGGAAGGTTTCGCTGAAGCAGGTCGTGCCGGTCGCCGCCGCGATGCGCGCCGCCGCGCGTTGCCCACGCGCCGACAGTGCACGGCCGCCCATCAACAGCACCGCGCGATGGCCGCTGAGCAGCAGATCCGCAACCCGCTCGACCTGCGCGGAGTCGAACGTCACCGCAGCCGGGCGAACGACGGCGGGCGACACCGCATCGCGCACCCTGGCCGACTGGAGATCGACCGGCAGCACGAGCGTCGCGACGCCGCGCTGCGCGCCCATGGCAGCCGAGATCGCGTCGGCCGTATCCGTCGCGAGATCCGAGTCGCGCGCAACGCTGCGATACCACACCGACACGGGGCGGGCGAGCGACTCGATGTCCGACGTGAGCGGCGCGTCGTACTTCAGATGATCGCGCGTGTGATCGCCGACGATGTTCAGGATCGGCGTGCGGGCGCGGCGCGCGTTGTGCAGGTTGGCGATGCCGTTTGCGTGGCCCGGCCCGAGATGCAGCAGCGTCATCGCGGGCTTGCCGGCCATGCGGCCGTAGCCATCCGCGGCGCCCGTGCACACGCCTTCGAACAACCCGAGGATCGAGCGCACGCCCGCCACGGTGTCGAGCGCGCCGACGAACGGCATTTCGGTGGTGCCGGGATTGGCGAAACAGACGTCGACGCCGGCGTCGCGCGCCGTCTCGAGCACGACGCTCGCCCCGCTTCGGGTTCCGGTATCGGTGTCCAACTGTGGGATGTTCATGCGGCCGCTCGACGGTTTGGATGAGATGGGTTTTACTGTAATCCCGAATTACGGGATTTGTCAAACACCCAAACCGCCCGCGTCATGCCTGCCATACACACGTTTACCCGATTGATTCCTCAAACAATCGGCTACCGTCACACACCCATGATTCTCGCGCATCTCCAAAAATTGAACAGATTCCCGCAATTCGGAATTTTGCGATTCTCACGATCGACCAGACGCCTTCGATCGCCGACCCGTTGCCGACCACTTCATATTGGACGCGGCGTCATCACCTTGCGATTGCACATGCGTCTCGTTTGCCTTGAATATCGGCACAAACGTACTGTTTGGAACACAGACGTCGGCGCGAGGTCATCGGCCGTGCCCGAACGCAGATCACATCAAAGGACGGGGTATGAGCAGGAAGAACCGGGGCGCCGCACCGATCGCCGTCGTCGTCGGCACGGCCGGCCTGAGCACCGCCGATGCGCAAGCGTTGCCGCTGCCTGCGATCGAGGTTTCGGGGCAATGTGCGCCCGCACCGTTTCGCGCACCGGAATCGGCGAGCGCGACTCGCACCGAGGCGGACGTGATAACGGCGCGCGCGGCGCGCCTGTCAAGCAAGCGCGGTGAGTGGCGTCGCCGTCAGCGTGCGCCGGCTGGAGCGGCGTCGTTTTTCAACGCGCCGTCCCGCTCGACCCGCTCGACGATACGCGCCAGCCGAATGATGTCGCTCAGCGCGAAATCGGCGGCATCGGGCCGGGAACGGCCGCACTCGTCTGCGATGCGCATCGCGAACGCGAGCGCTTCGGAACGCTCGCGCAGCAGCACCCGCAGCGCATCCGCGATGACCCGGCGGTCGCGCGGATCACCGAGGCCCAGCACCGGACCGACATCCGGTTCCCCGAGTGTCGCCTCCGCTAACGTGGAAACGTTCGGCACACGCATCGTGTTCCTTTCCATGTTCGTCCTCCTGCCGCCTCGCGGCCGACAGGTTCGTCATCGCCGGTTCGACCGCGACACCACGTCGATCCACACGGCCAGCACCAGCACGGCACCCTTGACGATCATCTGCCAGTACGCATCGACGTCCAGCATCGACATGCCGTTGTCGAGGCTCGCCATCACGAGCGCTCCGATCAGCGCGCCGTAGACAGTGCCCGACCCGCCGCGCATCGACGTGCCGCCGATGAAGCACGCGGCGATCGCATCGAGTTCGCCCATCGTGCCGGCGGACGGCGAACCCGCCGCCAGCCGCGCCGTATTCACGAGGCCGGCAAACGCGCACATCAACCCCATCAGCGCAAATATCGCGAGCTTCACGCGATCGGTATCGACGCCCGACAACCGCGTCGCCTCCAGATTGGAACCCACGGCATAGATGCGCCGGCCGAACACGGTCTGCGTCGCGATCCACGAGAACGCACCGAGCAGCACGAGCAGCAGCAGCACGGGCACCGGGATACCGCCGTAACGGTCGAGCGTCGCGACGAAGGCGAACAGCACCGCACCGGCGCCGACGACCTTCGCGACGTCCTGCCACGGCGGCGCGACCGCGAGCCGGTAGCGCCGCCGCGTCGCGCGCTGCCGCACCACCAGCAGCAACACGAGCACGAACAGCAGAATCGCGAGGCCGTCTCCCACCAGGCGCGGCAGATAGCCCTGCCCGATGAACACGAAGCCGTCCGACACGGGCGCGATCGTCGAGCCGCCCGTCACGCCGAGCAGGATCCCGCGAAACGCGAGCATCCCGCCCAGCCCGACGATGAACGACGGCACGCGCCGATAGGTCGACCACCAGCCGTTGAAGAGCCCGATCAGCACGCCGAGCGCGAGCACGGCCGGGATTGTCGCCGCGACCGGCCAGTGGCGGTTGACGTCGAGGATCGCGGCGACGCCGCCGAGCAGCCCGAGCAGCGAGCCGACCGACAGGTCGATCTCGCCCGCGATGATGACGAACACCATTCCGCACGCGAGCATGCCGGTGATCGACATCTGCCGCAGCAGGTTCGATACGTTGCGCGGCGTGACGAATGCGCCGTCCGTCAGCACCGAGAAGAACGTCCAGATCACGACGACCGCCAACAGCAGCGCGAGCAGCTTGTAGCGCGCGAATATCTGGCGCAACGGCAGCCGTGCCGTGCGGCCGGCTGAACGATGCGCGTCTGCATCCGGCGTCGCCGGGGTCGAGGAAGAAAGTTCGGAATTCATGTCGCACTCGCTGCGGTGGGTTCGGTGGGCAGCCGCGCGGGCTTCAGCGCGGCGCCGAGAATCTGTTCCTGCGTGAGGCCGTCGTTGACGAAATCGCCGCGCAACTCGCCTTCGCCGATCACCAGCACGCGATCGGCCAGCCCGAGCACCTCGGGCAGTTCCGACGACACGACGATCAGCGCGACGCCGCGCCTGGCAAGCGCGAAGATCAGCCGGTAGATCTCCGCCTTCGCGCCCACGTCGACACCGCGCGTCGGCTCGTCGAGGATCAGCACCTGCGGCTCGGCCAGCAGCATCCTGGCGAGCACCGCCTTCTGCTGGTTGCCGCCGGACAGGCTCGCGATCGGCAGGAACGGATGCGCGGCGCGCACCGACAGCCGCTGCATCTCGGTGCGGATCGCATCGAGTTCGGCGGCCGCGTCGATCCGCCCGCGCGACGCGAAGCGCCGCAGTACCGCCAGCGTGATGTTGTGGCCCACGCCGAGCTGCGGCACGATGCCATGGCGCTTGCGATCCTCGGGCACCATCGCGATTCCGGCGCGGATCGCGTCGGCCGGCGAACGGATCGACAGCGTCCGGCCGTTCATCAACACGGTCGCCGTGCACGCGCCTGGGTACGCGCCGAAGATCGCCTGCATCAGCTCGGTGCGGCCCGCGCCCACGAGCCCGGCGACGCCGAGGATCTCGCCGCGCCGCACGCTGAACGACACGTCGTCGACCCGCTTGCGGCGCGTGTTCGTCACATCGCGACAGGTCACGTTCCGCGCCTCCAGCACGACATCGCCGATCTCGTGCGGCTCACGCGGATACAGGTCGCGGATCTCGCGGCCGACCATCATCGCGATGATCCGGTCAGTGGTCAGCGCGCGCATCGGCTCGGTCGCGACATGACGGCCGTCGCGAATCACGGTGACCGTGTCGCAGACGGCCTCGACCTCGTCGAGCTTGTGCGAGATGTACACGCATGCGATGCCGCGGCGCTTGAGATCGCGCACGATGTCGAGGAGGATTCGCGTCTCGGCGGCGCTCAGCGACGACGAAGGCTCGTCGAGGATCAGCAGCTTCGCGCGCTTGTTCAGCGCCTTCGCGATCTCGATCAGTTGCTGGTGACCGCCGCCGTAGTTCATCACCGGCTGCGCGACGTTGATCGTATCGATCCGCAATTCGCGCAGCAGCTCCTCGGCGCGCCGGACCATCGCCGCGAAGTGCATGCGCCCGCCCGGCAGCGTGATCTCGTTGCCGAGGAAGATGTTCTCGGCGACCGACAGCTCGGGCACCAGCATCAGCTCCTGGTGGATGATCACGATGCCCGCCCGCTCCGTGTCGCGCACGCCGGATGCCGCGAGCAGCGTGCCTTCCCAGCGAATTTCGCCGTCCCACGTACCGTGCGGATAGACGCCCGACAGCACCTTCATCAGCGTCGATTTACCCGCGCCGTTCTCGCCGCACAGCCCGACGCATTCGCCGGGACGCACGGTGAGGTCGATACCGTCGAGCGCTTTCACGCCGTCGAATGCCTTGACGATGCCGCGCATCGTCAGCAAGGGTTCCGTCATTCGTTCATGCCTCGCAGGATGCGCGCGGGCGCCGTTGAGCCGCCCACGCGTCGCGCCGTTACTGGCTCGCCAGCTGCGCCTGGGTATAGAAGCCGTCCTTCACGACGACGTCGACGTTGCGCTTGGTCAGCAGCGTCGGCTGCAGCAGCACCGTGTCGACCTTCTTCCTGCCGTTGTCGTATTGCGCATTGAACGCGGGCTTCGTGCCCTTCGCGAGATCGACCGCGAGCTTCGCCGCTTCGCTCGCAATCAGCTTGAGCGGCTTGTAGACGGTCATCGTCTGCGTGCCGGCAATCACGCGCTTGACCGCCGCGAGATCCGCGTCCTGCCCGGACACCGGTACCTTGCCCGCCAGATGCTGTGCGGCGAGCGCCTGGATCGCGCCGCCGGCCGTGCCGTCGTTCGACGCGACGATCGCATCGATCCGGTTGTTGTTCGCGGTCAGCGCATCCTCGACGATCCGCAGCGCGGTCGACGCGCTCCACTCGGGCACCCACTGCTGGCCAACGAGCTTGATGTCGCCGCGGTCGATCGCGGGCTTCAGCACCTTCAGCTGGCCTTCGCGCAGCATCTTCGCGTTGTTGTCGGTCGGTGCGCCACCCAGCAGGAAGTAGTTGCCCTTCGGCTTCGCATCGTAGACGCCCTGCGCCTGCAGCTCGCCGACCTTCTGGTTGTCGAACGAGATATACGCGTCGACGTCCGCGTCGAGGATCAGCCGGTCGTACGACACGACCTTGATGCCGGCCTTCTTCGCTTCGGCGACGACGTTGCCGAGCGTCTTCGAATTGAACGGCACGATCACGATCACGTCGACGCCGCGCGAGATCAGGTTCTCGATCTGCGAAATCTGCCGCTCCTCGCTCGCGTCCGCCGACTGCACCGACACCTTAGCGCCGAGCTTCGTCGCGGCCGCGACGAAATAGTCGCGATCGCGCGACCAGCGCTCGACGCGCAGGTCGTCGATGCAGAAGCCGATCTCGGGCTTGTCCTTGCTCGCATGCGCGAGCGGCATGCCCAGCGCGAGGATCGCCAGCGCAGCGGCGCCGGCAAGCGAACTCAATACGGTACGACGCGTCACGGATTTCATGTCTCCAACTCCTTGTTTTTGGACAACTTCACGAACGCCGGGCGAACGCCGAAATGCGCCGCCCGCATCGAGTCACTGCGATATACGGGATCGCGCGACGCGAATCGCGCCGGCGATCCTCCCGTCAAACGCCCGTTGCAAACACCGGCGCGAGCGCACGGTAAAGCGCGCGAAACGTCGGCCGCCGCGCGTCGCGATACCACGCATGGCGTTCCATGTCGGGCTCGCGCACGGCAACGATCGGCGGCTGCGGGCACACGGCGTCGAGCGGCGCATCCGGTTCGAGCGCGAGACGCGCGAGCCTCGCGGCACCGAGCGCCGGCCCTACCTCGCCGCCCGCGCGCAGCGTCAGCGCGCGTCCGCTCAGGTCGGCGAGCATCTGCGTCCAGTACGCGCTGCGCGAGCCGCCGCCGATCACCGTGATGCTCTCGGGCGCAAACCCGGCCGCATGTAACGCGTCGATGCCGTCGAGCAGCGCGAAGCCGACGCCTTCGAGTGTCGCGTTCGCGAGATCCGCACGCTGCGTGTCGGGCGTGAGCCCATAGAACACGCCCTTCGCATTCACGTCGTTGTGCGGCGTACGCTCGCCGCTCAGGTAAGGCAGGAACCACGGGCGGCTCGTGCGCGCGTTCGTTTCGGCATCGTCGAGCAGCGCCGCGACGCCGTCGTAGCCGGCCAGTTGTGCAGTGAAGTCGATACAGCCGGCCGCGTTCAGCATCACGGACATCAGATGCCACGTATCGGGCAGCGCGTGACAGAAGCTGTGCACGGCCGATTCGGGATTCGCACGGAATCCGTCGGACACCGCGAAATAGACCCCCGAGGTACCGAGCGACAGCAGCGCATCGCCGGGCCGCACGATGCCGACGCCCACCGCACCGGCCGCGTTGTCGCCGCCGCCCGCCACCACCGGAATCTCGCGCAGCCCGAGCGTGCGTGCGACGGCCGGCAACAGGGTGCCGGTGATGCGATTGCCCTCGAACACGGCCGGCATCTGCGTACGAGACAACCCGCATGCGGCAAGCAGCGCGTCGTCGTAGTCGCGCTTCGCGACGTCGAGCCACAACGTGCCAGCGGCATCCGACGGATCGGTCGCGAATACGCCGGTCAGCCGGTACCGCAGATAGTCCTTCGGCAGCAGCACATGGGCGATGCGCGCAAACACGTCAGGTTCATGACGACGTACCCACAGCAACTTCGGCGCGGTGAAACCCGGCATCGCGACGTTGCCGGCCACGGCGCGCAGTGCGGGCGCAAGCCGTTCGAGTTCCGCGCATTCGGCGTCCGCCCGGCCGTCGTTCCACAGGATCGCGGGGCGCAGCACGTCGCCATGCGCATCGAGCAGCGTCGCACCGTGCATCTGACCGGTCAGTCCAAGTGCGTCGATGTCGCGCGGATCGATGCCCGCGGTGCGCGCCTCCGAGACGAGTGCGGCAAGCGCGCCGCATGCGGCATCCCACCAGTCGCGCGGCGCCTGTTCGGACCAGCGCGGCCGCGGCCGGCTCACTGCGAGCGGGCGGCTCGCGCTGGCCCGCACCGCGCCGTCGCGGTCGAGCAGCACCGCCTTCACGCCCGACGTGCCGAGATCGAGTCCGATGTACATGGCGTCAGCGCAGCCCGTAGATCGCCTGGTTCACGATGTTCTCGAGCCGCTCCTGCGCACCGCTCGCATGCCGCGGGTCCACGCCGCGCGCAAGCGCATCGGCCGCGAGCGACTCCAGCGTGTAGCCGCCCGACAGGATCTTGCGGCCGAACGCGTCGTCCCACTGCGCGTAGCGCTGCCGGCGCAGTGCATCGAGCCGGTCGTTCTCGACCAGCACCGCCGCGCGTTCGAGCGCGAGCGCAAGCACGTCGATCGCGCCGACGTGGCCGTAGAACAGGTCTTCCGGATCGACACTCTGGCGGCGCACTTTCGCATCGAAGTTCATCCCGCCGGTCGTGAAGCCGCCGTGACGCAGGATTTCGTAGAACGCGAGCGTCAGCTCTTCGACGCTGTTCGGGAACTGGTCGGTGTCCCAGCCGTTCTGCGGATCGCCCCGATTCGCGTCGACGCTGCCGAACACGCCGAGCGCGAACGCGTTCGCGATCTCGTGATGAAACGAGTGACCGGCGAGCGTGGCGTGGTTCGCCTCGATGTTCACGCGAATCTCGTTCTGCAATCCGTACTGCACGAGGAAGCCGTGCACCGTCGCGACGTCGTAGTCGTACTGGTGCTTGGCCGGCTCCTGCGGCTTGGGCTCGATCAGCAGTGCGCCCGTGAAGCCGATCCGGTGCTTGTGCTCGACGACCATCGACAGGAAGCGGGCAAACTGCTCGCGTTCGCGCTTCAGGTCGGTATTGAGCAGCGTCTCGTACCCTTCCCGCCCGCCCCACAGCACATAGTTCTCGCCGCCGAGCCGGTGGGTCGCATCGAGCGCATGGCACACCTGGGTCGCGGCCCACGCGAATACGTCCGGGTTCGGGTTCGTCGCAGCGCCGGCCGCGAAGCGCGGGTGCGAGAACAGGTTCGCCGTGCCCCACAACAGCCGCACGCCACTGGCCTGCTGACGCTCGCCGAGATAGTCGACCATCCGCGCAAAATTCGCCGCATATTCCCGCAGGCTGTCGCCTTCCGGTGCGACGTCGGTGTCATGGAACGTATAGAAAGGCGTGCCGAGCTTCGTGAAGAACTCGAACGCCGCATCGGCCTTCATCCGCGCCCGTTCGAGCGCGTCGCCCGGCTGCTGCCACGGGCGCCGGAACGTGCCTTGCCCGAACATGTCATGCCCCGGCCACACGAACGTGTGCCAGTAGCAGACCGCGATCCGCAGATGCTCGGCGAGCGTCTTGCCCAGCACGCGCTTCGCCGGGTCGTAATAGTGATAGGCCAGCGGATTGTCCGACTGCGGGCCTTCGTAGCGAATCGCGGGAATGTGTTCGAAATACGACATGGCGTCTCCGTGCAGGGTCTTGTTGCGGCGCAACGCGCGTCGCAGCAACGCACGTGGCCGAATTCGGTTGTCCGGATCGTGCCCGCGCACCTGCCGGCCGGCAATTGCGAAATTGCGCAGCACGCTTAATGTTTCTTGCCAGCCGCTACGTGCGGCGCACGTTCCGTCCTACAATCGCCCAACACCAGACCACCGCGCGCCGCCGCCACGGGCGCGCCCCGGAGACAACGGCACGGCGTCGCCCCGACGCGCGCGCCCCGAGATCGAGATGACACGCGTCCCTTCCGCCCAGACACCGCATCGCATCGCGCTGCTGTTCAACGCGAACAAGGTCTACGACCGCGAGATCATCAGCGGCATCGGCCAGTACCTGCACACGACGCGCGTCGTGTGGGACCTGTTTCTCGAAGACGACTTCCGCTGCCGGCTCACCGGCATCGAGCGCTTCGACGGCGACGGCATCATCGCGGACTTCGACGATCCCGCCGTCGCCGACGCGCTCGCCGGCTCGCGGCTGCCGATCGTCGCGGTCGGCTCGTCGTACGAGGATCCGGTGCAGTATCCGGACGATGTCCCATATATTGCGACCGACAACCCGAAGCTCGTGTCGCTCGCCTACACGCACCTGATCGGCGCGGGGCTCGCGCACTTCGCGATGTACAGCCTGCCGGTCGCTCAGGAGAACCGCTGGGCGCAGCAGCGCGAGCTCGCGTTCGACCGGCTCGCGCGCGCGGACGGGCTCGATGCGCCGATCTACCGCGGGCTGTCGACGAGCGCATCCGGTTGGAATCACGCGATCGAGCAACTCATCGGCTGGCTGCATGCGCTGCCGAAGCCCGTCGGCGTGATCGCGGTCACGGATGCACGCGCGCGGCACCTGCTGCAGGCCTGCC
Source organism: Burkholderia lata (assembly GCF_902499335.1). GTDB lineage: Bacteria > Pseudomonadota > Gammaproteobacteria > Burkholderiales > Burkholderiaceae > Burkholderia > Burkholderia lata_B. Next base: position 149,462 of record NZ_CABVQK010000016.1, read on the forward strand.
TGATCGCGGGCATCGCGGTGCCGGAACAGGTGGCGATCATCGGCATCGACAACGATCCGCTCACGCGCACGCTGACGCGCATTCCGTTGTCGTCGGTCATCCAGGGCACCGAGGAAATGGGCCGTACCGCCGCTCACCTGCTGCACCGGATGCTGCGCGGCGCGCGCTTTCCGGGGCAGCGCATTCTCGTGCCGCCGGTCGGCATCAACGTGCTCGAATCGACGCGCCACCAGCCGCTTGCAAGCCCGCACGTGATGCGCGCGCGCCATTTCATTCGCCAGTACGCGTGCCAGGGGATCAAGACCGAACAGGTCGCCGACTATGTCGGCGTGTCGCGTTCGCTGCTCGAGGACCACTTCCGGCGCGAACTGCAGCGCACCGTGCACCAGGAGATCCTGCGGCACAAGCTCGAGGCCGCGCAGGCACTGCTCGCCGGCAGGCAGGCGTCGAGCGCCGAGGTCGCGATCCGTTGCGGGTTCACGTCGCTCCAGTACATGTACGCAGTGTTCAGGCGCGAGCTGGGCTGCACGCCGCGCGAATACCAGGAACGTGCGGCCGCCCTGTACTGACGCCCGCCGCCAAACTGACAACCACCCATGCACATCGATACCGACTCTTCACCCCTGACGCCCGGCGTGGCCCGCGTGCATTCCGAGCCGTGGGGCACGTTGCCCGACGGCGAGCCCGTGCGGCGCTACACGCTGCGCAACGCGCACGGCATGCGCGTCGGCGTCAGCGACCTCGGCGCGACCATCGTGTCGTGGCTCGCACCCGACCGCACGGGGCGCGTTGCCGATATCGTGCTCGCGCACGACACGCCGGCCGAGTACCTCGAATCCGGTGCCTACCTCGGCGCGACGATCGGCCGATGGGCGAACCGGATCGCCGGTGCGCGCTTCGAACTCGACGGCATCGACTACCCGCTCGACCGCAACGAGAACGGCAACCTCCTGCACGGCGGGGCGAACGGCTTTCATCGCGCGCGCTGGGACGTGATCGACGACTGCGGCGGGCTGACGCTTCGCCTCGATTCGCCGGAAGGCGACGCGGGATTTCCCGGCAATGTGTCCGTGCAGGTTCGCTACACGCTCGACGACGACGGCACGCTGACGATCGACTATGCGGGGTGGACCGATGCACCGACGCCGCTGAACCTGACGAATCACAGCTACTTCAACCTGAACGGGCGCCCGGGCAGCGATGTGCGCGGCCATCTGCTCCACATCGACGCCGACGCGTTCCTCGAAGTGGACGACGCGCTGATCCCGACCGGTACGGCCGACGTGACGGGTACCGCGTTCGATTTCCGGCAAAGCGCGCCGATCGGCGCGCGCCTCGACTGGCCCAATGCGCAACTGGCGCGTGCGCACGGCTTCGATCACTGCTTCGTGCTGGGCGACCGCGCGCACGAGGTCAGGCCGGTCGCACGCGTATACGATCCGGAAAGCGGCCGCGAATTGATCGTGTCGACCGATCAGCGGGGCCTGCAACTCTATACGGGAAACTATCTCGATGGCGTGCGCGTGAGCGGCGGCACGCTTTGCGCGCGACACGCGGCGCTGTGTGTGGAAGCGGGTGGCTTTCCGGATCAGGTCAACATGGCCGGCTTGCGCGACGACGTGATCCTTTACCCGGGCGCCGTCTATCGACAGACCACCCGGTATCGGGTGGCCGTTCATGCATAGTGAGTGCGGGCTGCATCGTCGAAACCGCATCCACGGCGGGGCAGCCGCGAGCGCACATGATGCTCGCGGTATCCACTTCCCCTCAGCGCTAACGGCGCTTGCCCGCCGTCACGCACGAAGCGGCAAGCCCAGCCGCCAGCTCAGGTTCCCGCGCGCCCGCGCCTCGCAGCGCGCATGGAAGTAATCCGTCAGATAGATGCGCGGGCGCGAGAGCAGCCAGCGAAGAATCGTCCGTTCATGAAGGTCGTAAGCCCGGTCGTCGAGATCGGCGCGTTCGGCCCGGAGCCGGCGGCCGTCTTCGCGAAATTGCCTGCGTGAAGCGCCCAGTACCGCCAGGTCGATGTCGCACACGAAACGGGTATCCAGCTCCGCAACGGTTCCGACGTGGGTCGTCGCGAGAATCATCGCGCAGATCCGGTCGCACGCGCCGATTCGCCCCGCTGCCAGGTGCCGGAACCAGTCGGCGCTGCGCTGCTCGTTGTTCTTCGCGCCGGGCACGTAAATCACGTCGTGGAACCAGAGCGCGAGTTCGACCACATCCGGATCGGGAATCGCGCTGCGCGCGAGGTCGACCTGACGCAAGCAGCGTCTGACGTGTACCAGCGTATGGTAATGCCGCATCGGCTCCGAATAGCCTTCCGCCAACAGGCGATAGACCTCCTCGGCATGGGTCCCGCCGCTGCCCGACCACAACGCGACGAACCGCGCCTGCGTCTGGTTCACGTTCACTCCTTGGCCCGTGTCGGCATTACACGATCGCCCCGGGCCGACGTTACCGCAATGCGCTCACATAAATTCCCTGCGGATGTCGATGCTCGACCGCTGTCCGATGTTGCCGTAGTGATGCGCGAGCCATGCATCCGCTTCGCGTCGTCCGTGGTCATGCAGCTCGCTCAGGAATCCCCAGTCCGCGTTGTACTTGCTCGATACGCTCAACGCGCTCAGCGCGTCGTCGGCGCGAATGGAATGAATCAGCATTTCCTTCATCTCGCCGCGCTTGATCGTGCCTTGCTGGATCAGGTCGGTGACGAACGCGATGGCACGCATCTCGCGCATCAGCGACGAGTTGAAACTGATCTCGCTGATACGGTTCAGAATTTCCGCTGCCGTGACGGGTACACCGCGGCGCACGAGCGGATTGATGTGCACGATCACGACGTCGCGCGTCGTGCAATTGTAGATAAGGGGATAGATAGCCGGATTGCCCATGTAGCCGCCATCCCAGTAGTACTCGCCGTCGATCGAGACCGCCTGGAACAGGGTCGGCACGCATGCCGATGCAAGTACCGCGTCGGCACACACATCCTCGCCCGTGAAGATGCGGATCTTCCCCGTCTCGACGTTGGTCGCGCACAGATACAACCGGATCGGACAATGCTTGCGCAGCGCGTCGAAGTCGACCTGGCTCTCGAGCACTTCGCGCAGCGGATTCAGGTTGTTCGGATTGAACTGATACGGCGAGAAGACGCGCAGCATCATGTCGGTGAACGCATAAAGCGGCGAATGATCGAGCCCGAAGCTGTGCGTCCCCTTCAGCCACGGCACCCAGCGCAACGGGTTGTAGCGCTCCGCCGATCGCGCGACCGCCTGCCAGAAGTCGTGCAGTGCCTGCCGCGCACCGTCCTCGCCCCCCTTCAGCAGCCCGCACGCGAGCACGGCGGCGTTCATCGCGCCGGCGCTGGTTGCACAGACACCCTCGATTTCGAGCCTGCCGTCTTCGAGCAGACGGTCAAGCACGCCCCAGGTAAATGCGCCGTGCATCCCGCCACCCTGCAGCGCCAGCGCGATCGGTTTGCGCGGACCATCGTGGCGGCGTCTCGTATGCGTGGTCGTCATGCCCGTCTCCTCGAGCAGCGGCAGTTCGCGGACGGCACGTGGTCACACGATGCGTCGTCGTACGCCGCAGGTCCATTCATCCTGCGTGTGCGCCCAATGCCTCCAGCAGCGCTTTTGCTTCTTGCAGGTCGCTTGTGTCGAAGCCTTCCGTGAACCAGGCGTATACGTCGGACAGTGCTTGCGTGGCCTCCGCGGTCTTGCCCTGCCGCTGCAATAGCCTGGCGAGATCCGACGCGGCCCGCAGCTCCAGCGCCCTGGCACCCTGTTGGCGTGCCCGCGCGATCGCCCTGTGAAAGCAGTCGGCGGCTTCGGCGTCCCGTTCAGGTGCCGTGCCTGCCTTGCCGGCCCCGCCGGCCAGATAGACTCCCGTGAGCCGGTACAGCTCGGCCTCGTAGCAATGCTCGCCGGTTTTCTCGACGATCGCCATGGCCTCCTCCAGCATGCCCATTGCCGCCCGCTTGTCTCCCGCACGCCAGTAGCTGTCGGCGAGCAACGCGAGAGAATAGGGACGCTGGTCTTCGCCGCCGGCTGCCCGCTGCGCGTCGAGGCCCAGCCGCATCTGTGCAATGCCGTCCTGGATGTCGCCTTGCACGCTCGTCGCCCAGCCTTGCAGCAGCGTCCCCCACGCGAGCCAGTACGGCAATCCGTGCTCGGTCGATACGGCAATGACCGCTTCCGCGCGCTCGGCGGCCAGCCTCGGCTCCCGCCGCAGCTGATGCAAGTGCGCCGTGTAGGTCAGGCTGAACGCCAGCGATGGCCCATAAGCAAGGTTCCGTGCGAGCGCAAGCGCTTCGACGCTGCGTTTGAGCGCCTGGTCGGGATACCCCTGAATCCACAACGTCAGCACCAGGAAACAGAGTGCCCGGATGCCGGGATCCACCCCGTGTGCGAAGACGTGGGCCTGATGCTGCTCCGGATCGTAGAGCGCAAGCGCCTGTTCCGTGTGGGTGCGGGCAGCGCCGAAATCGCCCTGCAAATACAGGCACGAACCCAGCGCGCTATGCGCCTCGATGAGGAGGCCCGGATCGTTCGCATCCCGCGCCGTCCTGAGCATCTGCATGCCCAGCTCCAGGCCGCGCGCATGCTCGCCGCGCACCCCGTGATGGATCCGCAATCCCAACTGCGTCGCGAAGCGTTGCGACGCCTCTCCGGTGCGCTCGCACAATTCGAGTGCGCGCATATAGGTCTCGCCCACCTCGTTCGCACCATACCCGCGCACGTCCATCAGCACCGGCCCGAGGGAAAGCAGCAATGTCAGTTCCCAATGCGCGCGCACCGGTGTGTCCGGCAAGCCCTTCAGCAACGCCAGCGCCGCGTCGAGGTGATTCATCGCATCGTGATGGGCGGCATGGCGCAACGCCTGCTGAGCCGATCGATGCAGGTATTCGACCGCCTTGAGAATGTTGCCGCTCTGACTGTAGTGGTGCGCGAGTTCGCTGCAGTAATCGGCGATGCGTGTCGGGAACAGCACCTCGATCGCCTGCGCGGTACGCTCGTGCAGCGTGGTACGCCGCTCCGTGAGCAACGAGCGCCCTGCGACCTCCTGGGTCAACGCGTGTTTGAACGAGTAATTGACTTCCGGAAACGCGGGGCACTCGTAGATGAACTCCGCCGCTTCCAGATGCGCGAGCAGACGCCGCAGTTCGTCGTCCCGCGCCGGCGCCTCGCCGCAAATTCGCCGGATCAGGCTGAACGGAAACTCGTGGCCGATCACCGCGAGTGCCTGCAGCAGTTCCTTTTCGTCGATCGGAAGCCGGTCGATCCGGGCGGCGAGCACGCCCTGCACGGTAGTCGGAATGTGCAGCGTCGCCGGCGTCTCGACGATGCGATAGCGCCCGGCTTCGCCGAGCAGCGACCGCTCCTCGGCGAGCGTCTGGACCACTTCCTCCATGAAGAACGGGTTGCCCTCCGTCTTCTCCAGGATGAGCTGTTTCAGCGGCACGAGCGAGCGATCCTCGCCGAGCAACGCCGCGAGCAGCCCTTGCGCATCGGCCGTGCCAAGCGGCTCGAGCCGCAGTGTGCTCCAATGCGCCGCAAGAGCCCACGCGGGCTGATACTCGGGCCGGTAGTTCACCAGAAGCAGGATGCGTGCGTCCGGCACGTGGTCGATCAGGTAGGTGAGGAAGGCTTCCGTTTCACGGTCCAGCCATTGCAGGTCCTCGAACAGCAAATGGACCGGCTGATTCTGGCTCTCTCGCGCGAGAAGCTGCCTGATCGCATCGAAGGTCCGCTCGCGCCGGATCTGCGGATCCATCTCGACGAGTACCGGCCCGCCTTCGCCAATGCCGAGCAGATAGAGGACGTACGGCACGAGATCCTCGAAACTGCGTTCGAGCGTGAGCGCCTTGCCGATGACCTTTTCGCGGCAGCGCCGCTCGTCGTCCTGTGTCGTGATCTGAAAATAATTCTTCAGCAGTTCAATGAGCGGCAAATTGGAATACGCCTTGCCGTGCGATACGGAAAACGTCTCCAGCACCAGCGCGCCACGCCTCGAACGCTCCTTGAACTCGTGGAACAGGCGGGACTTGCCGACGCCGGCCTCGCCCACCACGCCGACCACGCGCCCCTGCCCGGCCCTTACGGTCTCCAGGGCCCGGTTCAGGTGTTCCATTTCCGTTTCGCGGCCGACGAAGCGCGCGAGACCGCGGTGCGCCGCCCGTTGCAGGCGCGTGCGCAACGCACCCAGGCCAAGCACCTCGTACACGCACAGCGGCACGGGAATACCCTTGAGCTGCGTCGCCCCCAGCGCCTTGAACTCGAAATAGCCTTCGGCCAGCTTGTGGGTGGACTCGCTGACGAGAATCGACGTCGGTGCGGCGATGCCCTCGATCCTCGACGCGATGTGGATCGTATGCCCGAGCGGATCGTACTCGGTGTGCAGGTCGTCGGTGCGGATCGAACGTACGACGACCTCGCCGGTGTGAACGCCGACGCGAATCTGCAGAGGAATGCCTTCCAGCAAACGAATGCGATCGCCATGCTGTCGCATTGCCTGCTGCATGCGCAATGCGGCGAACAGCGCGCGCTGTGCATGGTCTTCGTGGGCAATCGGTGCGCCGAACAGCGCGAGGATGCCATCGCCGAGCGATTTGGCTACGTACCCTTCGTAGTAATGGACCGCTTCCATCATCAGCTCGACGACGGGCACGATCAGGCGATGCGCCACTTCGGGATCGAGATCGTGGATCAACGCGGTCGACCCGGCCATGTCGGCAAACAACGCGGTAACGGTCTTGCGCTCACCGGCGGGTTCGCCGCGCGCTTCCATGGCCGCGTGTTCGGCACGGATGCGCTCGGCAAGATGATCGGGCGTGTAATGAACGGGAGTCGGCGGCGGCTCCCGTCCCGAGGGCCGGGACGGTGGCGACGACGCCGTGGGCGCGGCCAGCGCCGCCCCGCAGTTGCTGCAGAAGCGGGCCGCCGGCTCTACGTCATGTCCGCATTGCGGACACGTGCGGGACAGCACGGCCTGGCATTCCTGGCAGAACCTCGCACCGGGAGGATTCTCGGAACCGCATAGGGCGCAGCGCATAAAACCCTCTTCCGGCCAAGGGTCGACATCAAAATATTATGCGCCACTCTCCGCGGATATTCAGGTTGACCATGCGATTGCACATGCCGACTGGCGTCCCGTGCGCGGCGAGCGCGGGCCCGCAATTGTCGGCGGAATCTCCGCTCAAAAGGCCGGTTGCACCGGTTGCGCCGCGTGCCTGTTCATCCGCCTGCGCGCCATTCACGCACCAGCCGCTCACGATGCGCCGGGTGCGCGACAACCCGCGCTGACCGGCGGGCACCTCGTCGATTCGCGCCCCTTTCGCGCAACGCATGTCGATGCCGTCATGCAGCGACGGGATGCCAGTGCGAAGCGCGTTGCAACCCGCGCTGCCGTGAAAACACGCGATCTGCCGCCCACACCGCGAATCAACGCCGCCATGCACGGCACTCATGCCGCGCATGAAAACTAATCGATTGTTGGCACCCCGGATCGACGCCGACAATCCGCGTCATGCCCCCTCGTTTGCGGTTCGGGCCACTCACCCTCCCAATCGGCACAACACGATCCATGAACCATTCAGCCACCGTCTCCTCCATCGCCGGGGCCCGCAAGGCCGCGGCGGCGCCCGGCCATGCCCGCCCCCGCACCTGCGGCGAAGCGCTCGTCGACCTCCTCGAACGCCAGGGTGTCGAATGCGTGTTCGGCATTCCCGGCGTGCATACCGTCGAGCTCTATCGCGGCCTCGCCGCATCGTCGATCCGCCATGTGACGCCGCGCCACGAACAGGGAGCCGGCTTCATGGCCGACGGCTATGCGCGCGTCACGGGCCGGCCGGGCGTCTGCTTCATCATCACCGGGCCGGGGATGACCAATATCGCGACCGCAATGGCACAGGCCTATGCGGATTCGATCCCGATGCTGGTGATCTCGAGCGTCAACGCACGACGCGAGCTCGGCAGCGGCGACGGCCGCCTGCACGAGCTGCCGTCCCAGCGCGACGTGTTCGCGGGCCTCACCGCGTTCTCGCACACGCTGCTCGACGCGGCCGACCTGCCGCAGGTCCTCGCGCGCGCATTCGCGGTCTTCGCCAGCGCGCGGCCGCGGCCCGTGCATATCGAGATTCCGCTCGACGTGATCGTGATGCCGGCGCCCGCGCTGTCCGACGCCCCGCCCGCGCTGCCTGCGCGGCCTGCGCCGGATGCGAATGCGCTCGCCGCCGCCGCCGACCTGCTCGCGCACGCGCGCCGGCCGCTGATCCTGGCAGGCGGCGGCGCCATCCACGCGGCGGCGGAATTGCGCGAGCTCGCCGAACGACTGCACGCGCCCGTCGCGCTGACGATCAACGCGAAAGGCCTGCTGCCGGCCGGCCACCCGTTGCTGATCGGCTCGACCCAGTCGCTGCCGGCCACCCGCGCGGCGATCCGCGATGCCGACGTGGTGCTCGCCGTCGGCACCGAACTGGGCGAAACCGATTACGACGTCACGTTCGACGGCGGCTTCGCGATCGACGGCCGCCTGATCCGCATCGACATCGACGCGCAGCAGCTGATGCGCAATGCCCGCGCCGAGATCGCCATCGCCGGGGATGCACAGCTGGCGCTCGGCGCGCTGTCGACCCGCCTGCACGAAACGCCGGCCCCGACACCCGACGCCGACTGGGGCGCGCTGCGCGTGGCCGCCGTGCGCGCCGCGATCGCATCCACGCATGACAGCGCCGCGCAGTCGCAGGCGCTGCTGATCGACACGATCGTCGCCACGCTGCCCGGCGCGATCATCGCCGGCGATTCGACGAGCCCCGTCTACGTCGGCAATTTCACCCACGATGCGCCGGCGCCGCGCAGCTGGTTCAACTCGTCGACCGGCTACGGCACGCTCGGCTACGGGCTGCCCGCCGCGATCGGTGCCAAGCTCGCCGTGCCCGCGCGCCCGGTCGTGTGCCTGATCGGCGACGGCGGCCTGCAGTTCACGTTGCCGGAGCTCGCGAGCGCGGTCGAGGCACGGCTGCCGGTGATCGTGATCGTCTGGAACAATCGCGGCTACGGCGAGATCCGCAAATACATGGTTGCGCGCGACATCACGCCGGTCGGCGTCGATCCGTATACGCCCGATTTCCAGGCGCTCGCACGCGGCTTCGGCTGCGCGGCGCACACGGCCGCGACACCCGGCGCGCTGGCCGCCGCGCTACGCGATGCCGCGGCGCGCACGATCCCGACCGTGATCGAAATCGACGAGGCAACCTGGTTCGGACAGGTGCAGCGATGAGCACGACACCCGATCTCGCGTTCGATCCGCCGCTACACACGCGCCACTTCATCGACGGTACCTGGCGTGCGAGCGTCGACGGCGCGACGTTGCCCGTCGTCGATCCGTCGACGGAAGCCGTTCTCGCCCACGTCAGCGCAGGGGGCGAGGCAGACGTCGAGCACGCCGTGCAAGCCGCGTCGCGCGCGTTTCCCGGCTGGAAACGCACGACGGGCGCCACGCGTGCGGCGCTGCTCCGCGCGATCGCGCGCGGCGTCGACGCACGTCGCACGCGGCTCGCCACGCTGCAGTCGCTCAACAACGGCAAGCCGTTCGCCGAAGCCGAGATCGACGTCGCGGACGTGATCGCCACCTTCGACTACTACGCGAGCCTCGCGGAGCGCCTCGACACCGACGGCGAAACCGAGATCGCGCTGCCCGACGCAGACCATCGCGCGTGGATCCGGCGCGAGCCGGCCGGCGTCGCCGCGCTGATCGTGCCGTGGAATTTCCCGATGGTGACGACGGCATGGAAGCTCGCACCCGCACTCGCGGCCGGCTGCACCGTCGTGCTGAAGCCGTCCGAGATCACGCCGCTGCCCGAGCTCGAACTCGCAGCGATCGCCGCCGAAGCGGGGCTGCCGCCCGGCGTGCTGAACGTCGTGACCGGCACCGGCCACGACGTCGGCGCCCGCCTGTGCGCGCATCCGCTCGTCGCGAAGGTGTCGTTTACCGGCAGCACCGCGGTCGGTGCGCAGGTCATGAAGACGGCTGCGGACACCATCAAGGGCGTCGGCCTCGAACTCGGCGGCAAATCGTCGATTGTCGTGTTCGACGACGCCGATCTCGATCACGCGGTCGAACTCGTCACGGGCGGCGGCCTGTTCAACGCCGGGCAGATGTGTTCTGCGACCTCGCGCGTGCTCGTCGCCGCGCCGCTTGCCGGCGACCTGATCGCGCGCCTCGCGCAGCGCATCGACGCGATCGTCGTCGGCCCGCCGTTCGCCCCCGGCGTGCAAATGGGCCCGTTGACGAATCGCGCGCAATACGAGCGCGTGCAGCGCCACATCGCACAGGGCCGGGCCGACGGCGCGCGGCTCGTGACGGGCGGCAATGCGCTCGACGGCCCCGGCTACTTCATCCGTCCCGCGCTGTTCGCCGACGTGCCGGCCGACAGCGCACTATGGTGTGAAGAAATCTTCGGACCCGTGCTGTGCGTCCGCGCATTCGACACCGAGGAGGATGCGATCGCGGCCGCGAACGACACCGAATACGGGCTCGTCGCAACCGTCGTCACGCGCGACACGGCGCGCGCCAGGCGGGTGGCCGGCGCGCTCGAGGCGGGCGTCGTGTGGATCAACACGCCGCAACTGATCTATCCGCAAACCTCATGGGGCGGCTACAAGCGCAGCAGCATCGGACGCGAGCTGGGCCCGTTCGGGCTCGCCGCGTTCCAGGAGATCAAGCAGGTCATGATGCCGGCCGGCTGAGGTCGCCGGGCCATGCGTTTATGTCATGCCGCGCATGCGGATATTTCGTTTGTTGCGGAAATTTGACCTCCCTACAGTTCATCCACACCCCGCGCCGCAGTTCGGCGACCGGCATCGGACCACACGGCATCGTTCATCAGGAGACGGCCATGCAACACTTCAAGGCGGGAAGAAGGCAGGTGATCAAAACCCTCGGCACGGCACTCGCTGCATCCGCCCTTCCGATGCCATTCATCAGTACTGCGAAGGCACAGACGACCAGCTTCGCGGGCAAGACGCTGCGCCTGCTCACGTGGTCCGACGATACCGGCGCGGCCGCGCTGCGCAACATCGCGGAGAGCTTCAGCAAGCAGACCGGCGCACGCGTGATCGCCGATCGCGCGGACGGCACGTCGGGGATGGTCGCGAAGGTCAAGGCCGCGGGCGAGCGGCCGACCTACGACGTCATCACGCTCGCCGGCGTCGGTGCGGCCGGTCTCGCGGACGCCGGCCTGCTCGCGAAACCCGACCTGAACCGGCTGCCGAACCTGAAGGACGTCGCGCCGCAATACCGCACCGGCGCGAACGGCTTCGGCATCGGCTACCTGCTGTGGTCCGACGGGCTGATCTACAACACGGCGACCGTGAAGAGCGCACCGTCGAGCTACGAGGCCCTGTGGGATCCGAAGTATGCGGGCCGCCTGTTCCTGCCGCCGCCCGAGTGGGCCGAAGCGGTCGACCTCGCGATCATCGCGGCGAAGCTGGCCGGCGGGTCGCAGCAGAACATCGATCCGGGATTCAGGAAGCTCGCGCAACTGAAGGATCGCGTGATGACCCTCGGCGAAAACCCGAACCAGATCGCCGACCTGTTCCGCACGGGCTCGCTCGACATCGGCGGCATCTATTCGCCCGCGTTCTTCCCGGACCAGATCCGCAAGCCCGACTACAAGATGGGCGTGACGTACGGGATGAAGGAAGGCTTCGCGACGCAGCTGATGTTCACCGTGATTCCGAAGGCACACCCGGGCGACCTCGACCTGATCCACGCGTTCATCAATCATTCGCTCGACGCGGGCGTACAAGGCCGGATGGCGGCCGACGTCCTGAACGGCCCCGTGAACGGCAAGGCCGTGATTCCGGCGGAAAGCCGCGCGTTCGTGCCGTCGCCGCAGCAGATCGCGGAGAAAGCCGTGCTGCATGACGACAAGGCGCTCGCGGCCGTCCAGCCGGCATGGATCAAGCGCTACACCGGCCTCTTCTCGGCATAACGACATGGCCTCCCTGTCCTCACCCCACGATGCAGGGCCGGCCGTCGCAGGCGCGGCCGGCGCGGGTGCCGATGCGCCCGCGCTGCCCGGCGTGCCGCCCTGGCTGCTGCTCGCGCCCATCCTCGCGTTCCTCGCGGTGCTCGCCGCCGCGACCGTCACGGTATTGCGCATGAGCGTCGGCGTGTCCGGCGACGAATGGCGGACCTTCACGCTGCAGAACTACCTCGATCTCGCGGACCCGTACTTCACGAAGTCGCTGTGGCTCACGCTGCGCCTCGCGTTCCAGAGCATGGTGTGCGCGGTGCTGCTCGCGATCCCGGTGGCGCTCGCGATGGCACGGACCGAATCGCGGCTCGCGCGCCGGTTGCTGCTCGCCGGTGTCCTGTTGCCGCTGCTCGTGAACCTGCTGCTGCAAGGCTATGGCTGGCTCGTGATGCTCGGCCCGGCCGGGTTGCTCAACCGCGCGCTGCTGGCCACCGGCGTGATCGGGCGGCCGCTGCAGTTGCTGTACCGCGAGCACGGCGTGCTGCTCGGACTGATCCAGACCGCGTTTCCGCTCGCCGTGCTGCCGCTGTCGAGCGCGCTGCGCGCGGTGTCCCGCGCGTACGACGAAGCCGCCGCGACGCTCGGCGCGAGCCGCTGGCAGACGCTACGGCACGTGACCTTGCCGCTCGCGATGCCCGGCCTCGTCTCCGGCGCGCTGCTCGTGTTCGCGTACAACGCCAGCGCATTCGCGGTGCCACTGCTGCTCGGCGGCCGGCGCGTGCCGATGCTTGCGGTGCTCGTGCACGACCAGGTCGCACCGCTGCTCAACTGGCCCGCCGCGTCGGCATCCGGCGTCGTGCTGATGGGTGCGACGCTCGTCGTGATGGCAGTGTCGCAGCGCCTCGTGCGCACCCTGCAACGTGCCGACGAGGTGAACCGATGAATGCCCTGCTCCTGCGCGCGCCGATGCCCGGCCGCCTCGGACGCGTGACCGGCGCGCTCGCGACGCTCGTGCTGTTGCTCGCGGCGCTGCCGATCCTGACGATGATCACGATGTCGTTCGGCGCATCGGGCACGCTCGAATTCCCCCCGCGCGAATTCAGCCTGCACTGGTATCGCACTGCGTGGCAGACGTTCGTGTCGTCCGATGCGGGTAGTGCCCAGTCGATGGGCGCCGCGTTGACGACGAGCCTCGTCGTCGCGGTCGCGACGATGCTGATCGCGACCGCCGTGTCGGTACCCGCGGCATACGCGCTGTCCCGCTACCGCTTCCGCGGCAAGACGCTCGTCGAGCAGCTCGTCGCGTTGCCGATCGTCTACCCGCTCGTGATGCTCGGCCTCGCGCTGCTGATCGTGTTCAACGCGCTGCCGGTCGAGCTCGGCATCGTGCGGCTCGTCGTCGCGCACGTGATCCTGACGCTGCCGTTCACGGTGAAGAACTGCGCGGCCTCGGTCGCGTCGATCGGCCCCGACTTCGAGGAAGCCGCGTGCCTGATGGGCGCGAGCCCGCGCCGCGCGCTCGTCGACGTCGTGCTGCCGCTGATGCGGCCCGGCATCCTCGCGGGGATGCTGTTCGCCTTCATCGTGTCGTTCAACGAATTCACGGTGACGTTCTTCCTGTACAGCATCGACACGATGACCCTGCCGGTCTGGCTCTACAGCCGCACCGTCTCGTCGCTCGACCCGACCGTGTTCTGCTTCGCCGTGTTCACCGTCGCGATCGATTTCGCGCTGATCTGGATGCTCGAAAAACTCGTCGGCGACAAGGGTGTCGCGCTCTGACGCGCACGCTGCCCCGCCCTCGCCCGTGCAAGGAACCCTCATGAACCAGCTCATCCTCCAGAACGTGACGAAGCGCTTCCATCAGGCGTATGCGGTCGATCACGTCGATCTGTCGGTACCGGACGGCAAACTCGTCTGCTTTCTCGGCCCGTCCGGCTGCGGCAAGACCACGCTGATGCGGATCATCGCCGGCCTCGAAACGCCGACCTCCGGCACGCTGACGTTCGCCGGCCGCGACCTCACGCACGTGCCCGCCAACCGGCGCGACTTCGGCATGGTGTTCCAGTCGCTCGCGCTGTTTCCGCACATGACGGTCGCGCAGAACATCGCGTATCCGCTGCGGCTGCGCAAGACGGACAAGGCCGCGCAGGCACGGCGCGTGGCCGAGCTGCTGGAGCTGATCCAGCTGCCGCACATGGCCGACCGGCTCGTCACGCAACTGTCGGGCGGGCAGCGCCAGCGTGTCGCGATTGCGCGTGCAATCGCATCGTCACCGCGCCTGCTGCTGCTCGACGAGCCGTTGTCGGCACTCGACGCGAAGCTGCGCGAGGCGATGCAGGTCGAGATCCGGCTGCTCCAGCAACGGCTCGGCATCACGACGATCATGGTCACGCACGACCAGCGCGAAGCGATGACGATGGCCGACGAGATCGTCGTGATGGAGCAAGGCCGGATCCAGCAGGTCGGCCGGCCGCTCGACATCTATCGCGATCCGGTCAACGAATTCGTCGCCGATTTCATCGGCCTCGGCAACATCCTGCCGATCGCGTGCGACGGCGACGACGCCATCGTCCTGCCGGGCGGGCAGCGTCTCGCGATCCGGCGCGCGCCGGACACGCCACGCGCGACCGACGACGTGCGCCTGCTGATTCGTCCCGAGGATATCTGCGTGCGTCCGGGCCAACCGGCTTCGGCACCGAATACGCTGGCCGGCACGATCACGTTCGTGCGCGACGTCGGCGCGTCGATCGAAGCGACGATCGACTGCCAGGGCTTCACGCTGACGGCCGCGACGACGCCGCGCGAGACGCCCGACCTCCATGTCGGCATGCCGGTACTCGCGGAACTACCCGCCCATGCCTGCAAGCTCATCGCCGCCCGCGGCGCCTGATGTCTGTTCCTTTCTCCAGCGCAGCAACGAGGATCTCACCATGAACGCAACGTCCCAAGCCACCCGCCACGTGCAGCGCCTGCTCGCCCGTACCGCCCTCCTCTGCGCCTGTGCCGGCACCGCGGCCCTGGCCGCGTTCGCGCCGCTCGCGCATGCCGATGCACTCGACACGATCGCGAAATCGGGCGTCGTACGCATCGGCGTGTTCGAGGATTACCCGCCGTTCGGCTCGATCGGCCCCGACATGAAGCCGCAAGGCTACGACATCGACATGGCGAACCTGATCGGCAAGGCGCTCAACGCGAAAGTCGAACTCGTGCAGGTCACCGGCGACAACCGGATGGCCTATCTCGCCGACCGCAAGACCGACATGCTGCTGTCGGTCGGACAGACGCCGGAACGCACGAAGGTGATCGACTTCTCGAACGCGTATGCACCGTACTACCTCGCCGTGTTCGGCCCGAAGTCGCTGGCCGTGAAGGGCAACGCCGATCTCGCCGGCAAGTCGGTCGCTGTCGCGCGCGGCACGCTCGAGGACCTGAGCGTCAGCAAGGTCGCGCCGCCGACCGCGACGATCAAGCGCTTCGACGACCCGAACGGCGCGATCGCCGCGTTCCTGTCGGGACAGGCGCAGTTGCTCGTGGTCGGCAACGACGTCGGCGCGACGATCATCGCGCGCCATCCGTCGATCGACCCGGAGCAGAAGTTCTCGCTGTTCAGCTCGCCCGATCACGTCGGCCTGAACAAGAACGAGCCGCGCCTGATGCAGAAGGTCAACGACGCGATCGCCGGCGCCCGGAAGAGCGGCACGCTGAATACGTTGTCGCAGAAGTGGCTGCACGCGGCACTGCCGGCCGACCTGTAATGCGCACCGCCCCCGCCCCGCATTCACGACGAAAGGCATCGCGATGACCTACGTGTTCGACTTCAGCGATTTCGGCCTGTACGCCGGCATGCTCGCGCGCGGCATCGGCGTGACGCTCGGCCTCACCGCGGCCTCCACCGTGCTGGGCGGCCTGATCGGCACCGCCGGCGCGTGGGTCGCGCTCGCCGGGCCGCGGTGGGCGCGCGCGCTCGTCGCGGCCTACGTCGAGCTGATCCGCAATACGCCGTTCCTGGTCCAGCTGTTCTTCATCTTCTTCGGACTGCCCGGGATCGGTGTGCACATCGACGAAGCACAGGCAGCCGTGCTGGCGATGACGGTCAACCTCGGCGCGTACGCGGTCGAGATCCTGCGCGCCGGCATCGAATCGGTGCCGCACGGGCAAGTGCAGGCCGCGCGCGCGCTCGGGCTGCACGGCCGGCAGGTGTTCGGTCACGTCGTGCTGCCGCAGGCGCTCGCGAACGTGTATCCCGCGCTGCTCGGGCAGGTGCTGATCGTGATGCTCGGCTCTGCGGTCGTCTCGCAGATCTCGGTACCCGACCTGACGTATGCGGCAAACTTCATCCAGTCGCGCAATTTCCGTGCGTTCGAGATCTACATCGTCGTGACCGCGATCTACCTGTTGCTGTCGATCGCGCTGCGCATGCTGCTCAATCGCGTCGGCCGGCGGCTGTTCTCGGGCCGCACGCAGCGCGGCGCGGCAGCCACGCCGCCGCGCACCCGGTTTGCGCGCTTCACGTGGCGCGCCCGCTCTCCCGACACCCGCCTTCCCACGGAGCGTGCACGATGATCGAATTCACCTTCCAGGACATTGCGTGGAACCTGCTGCTCGCCGCGCGCTGGACCGTGCTGCTGTCGCTGATCACGTTCGTCGGCGGCAGCGCCGCCGGGTTCGCGCTGCTGGCGATGCGCATCTCGGCGTCGGTCGCGCTGCGCCGCTTCGTGATCCTGTACGTCGAGCTGTTTCAGGGCACGCCGCTGCTGATGCAGCTGTTCCTCGGCTTCTTCGGACTGCCGCTCGTCGGCATCGACGTGACGCCATGGGTTGCCGCGTCGGTCGTGCTGACGCTGAACGCGAGCGCGTACCTGACCGACATCTGGCGCGGCTGCGTCGACGCGGTACCGCGCGGCCAGTGGAACGCGGCGGCCAGCCTCGGCATGACGTGGACCCAGCAATTGCGCTATGTGGTGTGGCCGCAGGCATGGAAGATCGCGCTGCCGCCGACCGTCGGCTTCCTCGTGCAGGCGGTGAAGAGCACCGCGCTGACGTCGATCATCGGGCTGACCGAGCTGACCAAGACGGGCAACATCATCACCAACGCCGTATTCAAGCCGTTTCCGATCTACGCGATGGTCGCACTGCTCTACTTCGCGATGTGCTTCCCGCTGACGTGGTATGCCCGCGTGCTCGAACGTCGCTATCGCGTCGCGAAGGCACGCTGAACCGGCGCCGCGCGCGTCATTACGATCCAGGGATTCCCATGATTTCCATCAGCAACGTTTCGAAGTGGTACGGCCAGTTTCAGGTCCTCACCGACTGCACGACCGAGGTCAAGAAAGGCGAAGTGGTCGTCGTGTGCGGCCCGTCGGGCTCGGGCAAGTCGACGCTGATCAAGACCGTGAACGGCCTCGAGCCGTTCCAGCAGGGCGGAATCCTCGTGAACGGCCAGTCGGTCGGCGACAGGAAGACGAACCTGTCGAAGCTGCGCTCGAAGGTCGGGATGGTGTTCCAGCATTTCGAGCTGTTCCCGCACCTGTCGATCACCGAGAACCTGACGCTCGCGCAGGTCAAGGTGCTCGGCCGCGGCAAGGACGAGGCGAACGAGAAGGGCCTGAAGCTGCTCGACCGCGTCGGCCTGAAGGCGCATGCGCACAAGTTCCCGGGCCAGCTGTCGGGCGGCCAGCAGCAGCGTGTCGCGATTGCGCGCGCGCTGTCGATGGATCCGATCGCGATGCTGTTCGACGAGCCGACGTCCGCGCTCGACCCCGAGATGATCAACGAAGTGCTCGACGTGATGGTCGAACTCGCGCAGGAAGGGATGACGATGATGGTCGTCACGCACGAGATGGGCTTCGCGAAGAAGGTCGCCCATCGCGTGATCTTCATGGACAAGGGCGCGATCGTCGAGGACGACCGCAAGGACGATTTCTTCTCGAATCCGAAATCGGAACGCGCGAAGGATTTCCTCGCGAAGATCCTGCACTGAGCGATACCGCGGCGCGCCGTCACGCGCCCGTTCCACCCCGACTCTCCCGATGAAACGACTTCCTTCCCTCAACGCGCTGCAGGTCTTCGACATCGTTGCCCGTCACGGCAGCTTCACGCGCGCCGCCGAGCACCTGTGCCTGACCCAGGGGGCCGTGAGCCGGCAGATCCTCGCGCTCGAGAGCTTCTATCAGTTCGCGCTGTTCAAGCGCACGCCCAAGGGGCTGACGCTGACGGCCGAAGGTGAACTCCTGTTGCCGACCGTGCGCGAAAGCTTCGCGCGCATCGAGGAGGTATCGATGCACCTCTCGCGCAGGCGTACCGAACTCGCCCTGAAGGTGCCGACCTGCATGATGCAGTGGATGCTGCCGCGCATCATGCGGTTCCAGGCCGAGCATCCCGAACTCCAGGTGCAGATCACCACCACCTGGGATCATCAGGTCGACTTCCGCATGGAGCCGTTCGACGCCGCGGTGATCTACGCGGCCGGCGCCGGCCCCGACATGCATGCGATCCCGTTGTTCGAAGAACGACTGACGCCGGTCTGCGCCCCGAGCCTGCCGGACCGGCAGCCGCTCGCGAGTCTCGACGACCTGGCCGGTCACACGTTGCTGCATCCGACCCGCGATCACCGGGACTGGAAGCGGTGGCTCGACCATGCGGGCGCACCGCACGTCGACTCGACGCGCGGCTTGAGCTTCGAAACGCTGGATCTCGCGACGCATGCGGCGATCGACGGCTACGGCGTCGCGATCGGCGACCGGACGCTCGCGGACGAAAGCGTGGCGGCGCACCGGCTGGTGATGCCGTTCGACATCTCGTTGCCGACGGGGATGGGCTATTACTTCGTGTATCCGGACGGGGCCGAACAGCAGCAGAAGATCCAGCTGTTCGGCGGCTGGATCTCGGACGAACGCAAGGGCGCGTCGGGTGGCGCACCTGCCGGCCTTGAAATCCCGACGCCCCGCATTGCCTGACACATCGTGCTCCATCGGGGCAAAAACTGCACCCGGCGGCAAAACGTCCCCTGAAACAGATCGGTAAAGTGGCCAGCGGCTATTTGTAATGCATCACGGCCGCGCCTAAAACAACCGATTCAGGAGACGTAAATGCAACGCTTCACGAGATCCGCCATGCGCCGGTCGGCATTGACCGCGTCGGGCACCGCGCTCACCCTGGGGCTGTTTGCCTGCGGCGGCGTCGACTCGCCTTCCACGCCTGTCACGCAACAGGACTTCGGCTATACGACGTTGAACCTGATCGCCAAGGACGGCCTGAAGTTCAAGGACATGAACAAGAGCGGTCAGCTCGAGCCGTACGAAGACTGGCGACTGAGTGCCGAAGTGCGGGCACGGGACCTGGTCGGCCGCCTCACGCTGGCCGAGAAAGCAGGCCTGATGATGCACGGCACCGCGCCGGTGCTGAACGACACGACCGGTTCAGGCACCGGCTCCGCTTACGATCTGGCAGCGCTCAAGACGCTCATCAATGAGCGGGGTGTCAACACCTATATCACGCGCATGAGTGCCGATGCGCACACCATGGCCGACCAGGCCAACCAGATTCAGACGCTGGCGGAGCAGTCGCGGCTCGGCATCCCGGTGTCGATCAGTTCCGACCCGCGCAACCATTTCCAGTACACGCTCGGCGCAAGCGCAGGCGGCAGCGGTTTCTCGCAGTGGCCTGAAACGCTCGGTTTCGCCGCGATCGGCGACGCGGCACTCACGCGAAAATTCGGCGATATCGCGCGCCAGGAGTATCGCGCGGTCGGCATGACCGAAGCGCTGTCGCCGCAAGCCGACCTGGCGACCGAGCCGCGCTGGTCACGCATCAACGGCACCTTCGGCGAAGACGCCGATCTCGCGCGCACGCAGGTTCAGGCCTATATCGAAGGCTTCCAGGGCGGCAGCAACGGCATTCAGGCCAATAGCGTCATCGCCGTCGTCAAGCACTGGGCCGGATATGGCGCGCAGAAACTCGGCTTCGACAGCCACAATTACTACGGCCGCTACGCGACCTACCCGGGCAACAACTTTGCGTATCACCTGAAGCCGTTCGAAGGCGCGTTCGCCGCCAACGTCGGCTCGGTCATGCCGACCTATTCCGAACCGGACATGACGGTAACGGTCGACGGCATCACGCTGGAGCCCGTCGGCGGCGCTTACGACAAGGCGTTGCTGACCGACCTGCTGCGCGGGAAATACGGCTTCAAGGGCGTGATCGTGTCCGACTGGCTGATCGCCGACGACTGCGACGCGAATTGCATCAACGGCGTGTCGTCAGGGTCCCCGTCGTTCGTCGGACTGGGCATGCCCTGGGGGATGGAAGGCGCGACCCGCGTGCAGCGTTTCGCGCGGGCGGTCACCGCCGGCATCGACCAGTTCGGCGGAGACGACGATCCGAGCGACCTCATCGACGCCGTCAACCGCGGGCAGCTGTCGGAAGACCGTTTGTCTGAATCCGCCTATCGCGTCCTGCTGCAGAAATTCCAGCAAGGCTTGTTCGACCATCCGTATGTCGATGCGGACGCAGCCGGCAAGATCGTCGGAAACGCCGACTTCCAGGCCCAGGCACTCGATGCGCAGCGCCGCTCGATGGTGCTGCTGCAAAACAACGGCAAGCTGCTGCCGATGAGGGCGTCCGGCAAGAAAGCCTGGCTGTACGGCATCGATCCCGCGGTCGCACGCCAATATGGGTATCAGGTCGTCGATACGCCGCAAGCCGCGGACGTTGCAATTCTCCGCGTGAGCACGCCCTATCAAACGCTGCACCCGAACTACATGTTCGGCTCGATGCAGCATGAAGGCAGTCTCGCGTTCGTCGACGGCAGTGCGGACTACGAGGCAATCAAGCAGGCCGCGCTTGCGCCGAAGTCGATCGTCTCCGTGTACATGGATCGCCCCGCGATCCTGACCAACGTTCAGGACAAGGCCACCGCGATCCTCGCCAACTTCGGCGTGACCGATGCCGCGTTGTTCGACGTGCTGACGGGGAAAGGTCAACCGCAAGGGAAGCTGCCGTTCGAGTTGCCGTCGTCGATGGCGGAAGTCGCGGCGCAGCGGGAAGACGTGCCGCACGATACCGCGCATCCGTTGTATCCGTTTGGATACGGTTTGACGTATTGACGTTTGATGCGTTGTCGATGCCGGCTTGCTGAGTGTGGCCGGCATCGACCCCCTCGACGACTGGCGCACGCACAACGCCCGATCGACCTTCGATACGACATCACGGTTTCGCGACAGCTCGTAGCCGCTCGAAGGCGCTGCGCCCGTCGCTACGACGACAGAGATCGATCCACACTGTAACTCGGCGTTCAGCGCGGCGTTGGAAAGCGCCGCGCTACTGCCACGGATAGTTGACCACGCCGCCAACCATCACATTTCATTTAACCAAGGTTGCCCCGCATACCGGGAGCCAATATCGGCACGCCCCTTCGATCTGCCGCTTCGAGGATGATTTTCGTCCGCCAGCACAATCACTAAATGGACACCAAGTAGCGGAAACAGTGAGCGCTGGCGAAAGTCCGCGAGATTTCAAGGCCTGCTACGCCGCAGTGCCTCGCCACAAATCCTCTGCTGTGGATAAAAAGGCAGCCCCAACTCGAACACGGCCATGCAGTCCTTGCGGCTACCGCCTCTCGCCGAACCGTTGGACTGCAAACTCCAGAAAGCTCCGCAGCTTCGGCGTCATCTGCCGGTCTGATGCGTACAGCGCATGCAGCGCACGAGCCGGCGGCTCGTACTCGGGCAGAAGCCGTACCAGTCGTCCTGCCGCAATTTCGTCCTCCACCAGTTCATACGGCTGCAGCAGGACGCCCATGCCTGCGACTGCCGTCGAGCGCAGCGCTTCTCCGCTATTGGTGGAGAAGCGGCCTTTGATCGGCACGGACACCCGCCCATCCGGGCCGTCGAAGGTCCACTGGGTACGCAGCGCAGTGTGCGAGAACACGAGACATTCGTGCTTCGCAAGATCCTCCGGACTGCGTATCTTTTCCGCAGACCTGATGTAATCGGGTGCCGCACAGAGCACCAGGCGATACCAACCCAGGCGCCTCGCAATCAAGCTGCTGTCGGGAAGATCGCCCGTTCGGAAGACGACATCGAAACCTTCTTCCACCAGGTCGACCGTGCGATTGGAAAGGTTGAGGTCCACCGAAACCTCCGGATGTTGTCGGAGGTATTCGGGAATCTCGGGCGCGAGCCCATGACTCCCGAAGGTGATGGGCGCGCTGATGCGCAGCCTGCCTCTCGGTTCCGATCGCGTTTCCGCCATGAGCGCCTCGGCCGCTTCCATCTCGGCGAGGATGCTTTTCGCACGCTCGTAAAACAGCTGGCCACTGTCGGTAAGGCTTTGCCGGCGTGTCGTTCTACTCAGCAGTTTGATACCCAGCCCTTCTTCCAGCGCGCGTATCTGTTTGCCGGCCAGTTGCGGCGACATATTCATTTCGTTGGCGGCTGACGAGATCGAACCCGCTTCGACGGCCCTGACGAAGACCTTCATGCATGCCAGTCTGTCCATTAGAAATATTTTGTTTCTAGTATGGAAATGATACGCAAATTGTACTCAATTTGTTTCATGTCTAAAGTGCAATCTCGCTGTCGGCGCGATGTTGCCCGGCGGCTTCCTCAGACCCATCTCCAAGGAAATCAGATGTCCATCTCAAAGGCAGCGATCGTCGCTGCCGCGCTCGGGAGCGCAGCAGTCGTTTCGAATTCCACGTCCGCCGTTGCGGCAGAAGTACAGAAACCCACCGTCGTACTCGTTCATGGGGCGTTTGCGGACGGTTCGACATGGAACAAGGTCATTCCCCTGCTTCAGGAAAAAGGACTGAACGTCGTTGCCGTGCAAAATCCGCTGAGTTCGCTGGCCGACGACGTCAAGGCAACGCAACGCGTTCTCGACCAGCAAACGGGCCCGGTCGTTCTCGTGGCTCATTCGTGGGGCGGTGCGGTCATTACTCAGGCAGGAGAGCGGGACAACGTCAAAGCCCTCGTCTATGTAGCTGCATTCGCTCCGTCCGAAGGACAGTCGGTTGCCGATGTTTCGAAGGACTACCCGACTCCGTCCGGCTTCAGCCACATCGTTGCGGATAAGGACGGGTTTCTGACCTTGAGCCTGGAGGGCGTGCAAAAGCATCTCGCGCAGGACGTTCCGGCGGAACAAACGAGGCTGATGTATGCAACGCAAACGCCTACCCGCGGCAAGAACTTCGAGGAGAAGGTGACGGCCGCGGCCTGGAAAACGAAGCCGTCCTGGTACGTGGTCAGCGAGCAAGACCACATGCTTGACCCGGCTTTGCAGGTTGCCATGGCGAAGAAGATTTCAGCGCATGTCACGACGCTGCGCGCAAGCCATGCGCCGCACTTGTCGCAGCCGTCCGACATCGCCAAAGTGATCCTCGACGCGACCGCAGCCGTTTCGAAGTAAATGTCGCTCCGGCGGCAAAACGGACAGGCGCGAAGCCGCGCAGTCGTCGACATCGCCGCAGCCGCGCCGCGACATCCCCGGATCCCGGCGATGTCCGGTCACGGTCGCGGAGGATGTCCGCGAACGAGCAACGACGTCGCGACTTCAGCCCGGAAATCCGCGAAATGTCACGCCCCCGCGAAGTCGAGGTGGCTCGAAGCCTCACCATCGCGCCAGGCACCACGGCTATGCATCTCGCATGAACAGTGCTGCGTTTTCCTGGACCGCCTTCGCGATAAAGTTGGCCACCACTCGAATATGCGCGGCCTTGCGATGATCCTCATGCACGTGCATGTGGAACGAACGCGTCAGGCTGAACTCGGCGGGAAGCACCGCCACGAGATTCGGAAGCGACTCGGCAACATAGGCCGGCAGGACCCCGAGGCCGTGTCCGGCCGCGGTTGCGAAGACTTGGGGTAACAGTGCCGAGCTCCGTATCCGTGGCTGAATATCTGCATCCATGACGTGCAGATAGTTCAGCTCCGGCGCGAAAAGGCCCTCTTCGACGTAGCCGATAAAGGGATGCTTCCTGAAGTCCTGGATTGCGTTGATTGGTCCCGCACGATCGAGGTAGGTTCTGGAACCGTACACGAACATCCGGTAATCGGTGAGCCGCCGTGACGCCACCCGGAGATGCTGCGCGCCGGACAGGCTGACCGCAATATCCGCTTCCTGCTTCCACAAGCTGAAGATCCTTGGCGCGGCGAGGATTTCAATCTCCAGACGCGGGTGCAGTGCGGTCAGCTCATGAACGCGCGGCGCAAGGAAGATCGAACCAAAACCATCAGGGGCGCCGATACGCACGATCCCTTCCACCCCATCGGTATCGGCAGCCGCGATCGCGCGCGACGCATGAAACGCACGCTCGATTCCCTGCACGACCTCGAGTACACGCGCCCCTTCCGGCGTGAGAACATAACCTGTCGTGCTTTTGTGAAACAGCCGGCTGTTCAGTACGGTTTCCAGCGCGCGAATTCTTCGGGACACCGTTGTGTGCTCCGTGCCGAGTCGCTCCGCAGCGGCGGAAAGCGTTCCGGTTTGCGCGACGGCAAGAAAGTAGCGATAGTCGTCCCAGTTTTCCGATAACTTTCTGGCTGCCACGATGCACCTTCGTCGACTACGCGGTCGTTCCCGAGGCAGCGTCCCGCCGATTTCACGTCGATGCCCACGGCGGCTTTGGCGTGAACTGCGCCTCGATCCATTGCTTGAACAGCTTCAACTTCGCCGGCGTGTGCTTGATCGACGGCGTCACCAGGTACACGCCCGAACGCTCGTCGAGATGCCATTGCGGCAGCACCCTGACGAGCCGCCCCGATGCAAGATCTCTGCTCATCAGCCAGTCGCCGCCAGCCACGATGCCCACCCCTCGCACCGCGGCGAGAAGCAACGTCGAGTTCTCGTTGCTGGAGAGGTTGCCGCGCACGGTGACCGTCTCCGTCTGGCTTCCGTTCGAGAGCTTCCAAGCGGGATAGGTGGCAAGACCGGTGAACCCGAGACAATTGTGGCGACTCAAATCACGCGGCGTTTCCGGTACACCGCGCGCCCGCAAATACGCCGGCGAAGCACAGAGGATCCGTTGGTGGTCGCAGAGCTTCCTGGCGCGTAGAAGGCTGTCGCTCAGGCTGCCTACACGAATCGCCGCGTCGAAACCCTCGCCGATGATGTCCGCGAACTGCTCCGAGTATTCCACGTGAACGATCAGATCGGGATTGGCCAACGCAAACTCGGCAATCAATGGCGCCAGCCACATCCGCCCGAGCGCGCTCGGGAAGGCGAGACGAAGCGACCCCGTCGCCCGTATCGCCGATTCAGAGACTTCCCGTTCAGCGTCCGTCAGTACCGCCTCCGCTTCGCGCAATCGCTGGATGAAGCGCGCGCCCGCTTCGGTAAAGCGGACATGCCGTGTCGATCGCTCGACCAGCCGGACGCCGAGCCTCGCCTCGAGCTCCGAGACACGCTTCGAAATCACGGTCGGATGTCGTTGCAGAATCTTCCCGGCCTGCGCAAACGTACCGCCGTCATGCAAGGCCAGCAGCGCTCCGATTTGATCCGCGTACTGACTTCCGAATGCACTCATCGTTGTGGCAGATGTCATACGTCGCCGTTGAATCGGCTCCCGGTGATTTCAGGGTTTCAGTATAACGGCCCCTTCCGTCTTACCCTGCTGCAGCAGTGCGTGGGCTTTCCGCACATCGGCGAGCGGGAATAGGTGCCGCGGATTGGCGTGGATGAATCCCGCCCGGATCGCATCGAGCACTGCATGCGCACGCTGGCGATACACGTCGGCCGACGCCGTATGCGCTGCCAGCGACGGGCGAGTCAGGTACAGGGAACCCTTTGCGTTCAACGTCGACACGCTGACGGGCGACGGTGCACCGGAGGTCGCGCCGAACGAAACCATGAGCCCTCGCGGACGAAGACAGTCGAGCGATGCATCGAAAGACACCTTCCCCACACCGTCGTACACCACCTCCGCTTTCCGGCCTTCGGTGAGGTCGGTCACCTGTTCGCCCAGCGTCGCCGCGTCGAACACCAGCACATGATCGCAACCGGCCTGGCGCGCACGCTCGACACTCCCGGGTCGCGACACGACGCCAATGACATGCGCGCCCAGATGCTTGGCCCAAGGCACCATGATCTGGCCGAGCGCTCCGGCTGCGCCGTAGATGACGACGACACTGCCGTCGCGAACCGGAAAGGTCGTGGTCAGCAGATACTGCGCGGTGATCCCCTTGAACAGCACGGCAGCCGCGTCGTCAAAACTGACGGCGTCCGGAAGCGCAACCAGTCGCTCCGCCGGATATCGTCTGCCGCTTGCATAGGCGCCCAGCGGGCCGGTTGCATAACCGACACGGTCCCCCACGCGGAAATCGACGACGCCATCGCCCACCGCAGCAACGATGCCGGCCCCCTCGAGACCGAGGCCCGACGGAAGCGTCACCGGCGCATCTCCCCGGCGTTGACTGAGATCGAGCGGGTTGACGCCGATCGCCTCTTGCTCGAGCCAGACTTCACCCGGCCCCGGGCTCTCGCGGCCGACCTCGAGACATTCCAGCACTTCCACGTCGCCTGTTCCAGCGATCCGAACCGTCACTGCCATTCGTCTGCTCCTTGTATTCCGTGAATGAAGCCATCTGCATCTACAGTAAGCACTCGAACCGCGATGATCAATAGCAGCCCATGCAGGGTTGTGCTGCACGTGTTGCAGGAATGCCGCTCGAGTCGGGCGCGCGGGAGCACGCCGTCGTATCCGTCCCGAGTCTGATCGAAGAGCCGGGATGCCGGCAGGCGTCGCGAGACGATTACGGTTCGCGCGATACCCGCCGAAATGGCTCAGATCGCCTTGATGAACGGATGCACGGCGACGTCTTTCCAGACCTGGTTGACGTGGAACGGGTCGCCTGCCGCAAAGGCACGCGCCTCATCGAGATCGCGCGCGTCGACCAGCAGCATGCTGCCGATCCGCCGCTCACCTGCCACGTCGGTCAGCGGTCCGGCAACAACGATCGGAACGGGTGCTGACGCAAGATAGGCACGATGCGCCGCATAGTGCTGGTCACGTGCGTACGGCTTCGCCGGATCATCCAGGCAATAGATGACGAAATGCATGATGTCGCTCCTTTTCGTAGCAGTGGGCCGGGCAACGCAACCCGCGCGAGCGGTTCGTTCGCCCGCCCCCCCGGCCTTGCTGCGTTCCGTTATTTCAGTGCAATGGTGGTGTTCACGCCTTCGCTGACCGCCGCGTCGTCGAACCAGCGCGCCGTCACGGTCTTCGTCTGCGTATAGAAGTGGATCACCTGCTTGCCGTACGCGCCCAGATCGCCGAGTTTCGAGCCGCGCGATCCCGTAAAGCTGAAGATCGGCACCGGCACGGGAATGGGAAGATTGATGCCGACCTGCCCGACATCGATCTCACTCTGGAACTTGCGCGCCGCCGCGCCGCTTTGCGTGAATATGCTGACGCCATTTCCCATCGGATTGCGATTGATCAGATCGATGGCGCTGTCCAGCGAATCCGCCTCCATGACGCAGATCACCGGGCCGAATATCTCCGTCTCGTAGATCGTCATGCCCGGCGTCACATCCGAGAAGATCGTCGGGCCGATGAAGTTGCCGTCCCCGTAGCCTTCGACTTCAATATCGCGCCCGTCGAGCGCGAGCGTCGCGCCTTCCTTCACGCCGGCCTCGATCAAGCCGAGGATCCGCGCTTTGGCCGCACGGGATACGACCGGCCCGACGTCGGTACCCGGAACCGTGCCGGCATTGACCTTGAGCTGACGCGCGCGATCCACGAGCTCCGGCAGCCATTCTTTCGATGCCCCGACCAGCACCACCACTGACGTAGCCATGCACCGCTGTCCTGCCGCACCGAAGCCGGCGCCCGCCAGCGCATTGAGCGCATGTTCCTTGTTTGCGTCCGGCAGAACCACCGCGTGGTTCTTCGCGCCCATCATCGACTGGACTCGCTTTCCGTGCTGGCTGCCGAGCTGATAGACATGCGTACCGACGTGAGTAGATCCCACGAACGAAATCGCCTTGATATCGGGATGCGTGCAAATGGCATTCACGACATCCTTCCCGCCATGAACCACATTGAGGACGCCCGCCGGAACGCCCGCCTCGATCGCAAGCTCCACCAGCTCCATCGTGGAAAGGGGATCCTGCTCCGACGGCTTGAGGACGAAGGTATTGCCGCAGACGATCGCCATCGGGAACATCCACAACGGAATCATCGCCGGAAAGTTGAACGGCGTAATGCCTGCACACACGCCGATCGGTTGCCGCAGCGTATACGTGTCCACCTTGCCCGCGACGTTCTCCGCGAACTCCCCCAGTTGCAGCGTGCCGATCGAGCAAGCGTGCTCGACGACTTCGAGGCCACGGAAGATGTCGCCCTCGGCATCGGCGAGCGTCTTGCCCTGTTCGGCAGTCAGCGTCTGCGCAAGGCGCTTCATGTTCTGGCGAACCAGCTCCTGGAATTTCAGCATCAGCCGCATACGCGTGCCGATCGGCGTCACGCTCCACGTACGGAACGCCTTCTTTGCGGCCGCTACTGCATCATTCAGTTCGGCCGTGGTGGCGAAAGGCACGCGGCCAATGACCTCCTGCGTCGCCGGGTTAGCGATGTCGTGCCATTCGTCGCTTTTCGATTCGACGAACACGCCGTCGATCAGCAGCTTTGCGCTGCGAAGGCCTTGCGCGGCACGGTGGTTGGTTTCAACAGCGATATTCACGACGCACTCCTTATGATGAACGCTCGGTCAGGCTCGTGACGAAACCGGCACGGGCAAGCGCCCCGCTGGTCTGCACGAGCCGCTAATACGGTGCACCTAGTCGATACTCGCGCCACGTGTCTCGCGAACGAAGAACAGGCAAACGACGCAGCTCATCGCAGCGATCACGATCGGGTACCACAATCCCGAATAGACGTTGCCTCGCGCCGCGACGATTGCAAATGCCGATGCAGGCAGGAAGCCGCCGAACCAGCCGTTGCCGATGTGGTACGGCACGGACAGGCAGGTGTAGCGAATGCGTGCAGGGAAGCACTCGACCAGCATGGCAGCCATCGGCCCGTAGACCATCGTGCCGTACAGCATGAGCACCACGAGGACGAGAATGGTCATCGGCACGTTCACACGCGCCGGATCTGCCGCATGGGGATAGCCGGCGTCGGTCAACGCGCTTCGAAGTGCGGAGTTGAACGCATCCGCCCTGGCCGTGCCATTCGCGGACGTCGCGTCATAGGATTCAATCCGGACGGAGCCCACCACGATCACGGCCGGCTGGTTTGCCGGCGCTACCTGGTTCTCATAGCTCACCCCCGCTTTCGACAACGCTGCCTTTGCCACATCGCAAGCGCTCGTGAACTTCGCGGTACCGACCGGATTGAACTGGAACGAACACGCCTTCGGATCGGAGATGAGGACAATCGGCGAACGCGTCTGCGCGGCTTCCAGTGCAGGATTGACGTAGTGCGTCAACGCCTTGAACAACGGCATGTAAGTCAGCACGGCAAGGAGGCAACCGACGAACATGATCGGCTTGCGGCCAATTCGATCGGAAAGCGCCCCGGCAACGACATAGAACGGCGCGGAAATCAGGAGCGCGGCAATGAGGATGGTGTTCGTCATCGCCCCATGCAGCTTCAACGTTTCGGTCAGGAAGAACAGCGTGTAGAACTGCCCGGTGTACCAGACCACGGCTTCCCCTGCCGTGACGCCGAACAGGGCAATGAGCATCAACCGGACGTTTTTCCACTGGCCGAAGGCCTCCTTGACGGGAGCCTTTGACGTCTTGCCTTCGTTCACCATCTTCTGGAATGCAGGTGACTCGCTGAGCTTCATGCGAATCCATACCGAGATGCCCAGCAATGCGATCGAAAGCAGGAACGGAATGCGCCAACCCCAGGCACCGAATCGCTCCTCTCCGATCAAGGTGCGCACACCAAGAATCACGAGCAACGAAAGGAACAGGCCCAGCGTGGCGGTCATCTGAATCCATGACGTCCAGGTGCCCCGCTTATTCGCCGGCGCGTGCTCGGCCACGTACGTTGCCGCGCCGCCGTACTCTCCACCCAGTGCCAGCCCCTGCACGAGCCGCATGGCAACGAAGAGGATCGGCGCCAGAATGCCGATCGTGGCGTACCCCGGCAGCAGCCCCACGAAGAACGTTGACGCCCCCATCAGCAGGATGGTCACCAGGAACGTATATTTGCGACCCAGCTTGTCGCCCAGACGACCGAACACGACGGCGCCGAGCGGCCGCACGGCAAAGCCCGCGGCGAAGCTGAGCAGCGTGAAGATGAAAGCAGCCGACGGGCTGACTCCGGAAAATATGGCCTTGCTGATGAAGGGCGCAAGCGCGCCCGCCAGGAAGAAGTCATACCACTCGAAGATGGTCCCCAACGATGACGCGAACACTACGGTTCGGCTGCGGACCGTCATCTCTTCGGGCCGTGCCGACCTGTCGATTGCCGTGCTGATCATGGTGTGTCTCCGTATTGGAAGTGACTTTCATGAGTCACTTTCCTTTAGATGCCGCGTCGCGGCCTGTGCGCGATGGCTTGCATCAGGCGCGCAAACGGGCTGACGCAGCGCGCCTGATGCTCGCTGAATCTCAGCGTCGACGGCGGACGGCGCTTGGCGCCGATCGCCGCCGTTGGCGCTGGAAAATCGCTAGGCGTTTTTTGACAAATGAAGAACGAGCGATGTCGCGTCGAGATCGGCACCGCCTGTTTCCGCATGCCTCGTCATCAGCGCGTATGCGGTTTCTGCGGTTTCGAGGCGCGCACCGACCTCGCGCCCCGCTTCGACGGCAAGGCTCAGATCCTTGGCGAGCAGCCAGGTCTTGAAGCCCGCTTTGTACCCGTTCGACGCAGGCGATGCATCGACGACACCGGGTGCGGGGTTCCACAGACGGAAAGACCAGTTGTCGGCAGACGAACGCGTCGCGATCTCGAAAAATGCCTTCATGTCGAGGCCGAGCCGCTGTCCCAATGCCGTTGCCTCACAGTTGACCGTGACGCTGACGGCCATGATGAGATTGTTCACAACCTTGGCGGCTTGGCCTGCACCCGGGCCACCGACGTACGCAATGTAGTCGCCAAGCGGTTGCAGCAATTCGGTGGCCTGCCCCGCATACGCGTTGTCGCAGCCGATCATGAACGTGAGCGTGCCGTCGCGCGCGCCCTCGGTTCCACCCGATACCGGTGCCTCGACGAAGACGATACCGGCCTTTGCCGCGGCGGCATGCAGCTTGCGCGCGTAGTCGATGCCGATCGTCGAGCAGTCGATCACGATCGTGCCGGGACGCGCGCTTGCAAATACACCATCGGCAGCCGTCATGACATCGTGGACGTCTGCGCCCGAAGGCAGCATGGTGTACACCACGTCGGCGTCCTTGCATGCGTCCGCGATCGATTCGCTTACCTGTACGCCATTGGCAGCGGCGTTCCGGCGCGCAGTGGCATCGATGTCTACGCCGCGAACGGTATAGCCCGATCTGACCATGTGTCTGGACATGGGGTTACCCATCAGGCCGAGGCCGATCCACGCAATAGTGGGCATGACGGTGCTCCTTTTCTAACGATGTGGGTAGTCGCAACGAAGTCTGAATCGCTCGGTCCCTGCGTCTCCTGGACAAGGGCATGCTCCGAGCCTGTGAGGAATCTTAGGATCGGGAATATGGGGTGCACAGCGCACGAGCGGCCAACGGCTGTGCAGAAATGCCGGAAGTGGCGGCTCGATCCGTCGACGGCCGCGCGTGTAAAAAAAATGGCCCGCCAGTTCTCAGGCGAGCCATTTGGAGTACCGATCTTGTCTCGGTCGCTGCCGGCGTTACGCAGCCTCTCTGGTATCCAGCCAGACCGACCCGTACCGGGTGTACGGACGGGGAATTTCTATGTACTCCTTCAAATCGTCCGCAGCACTACGCACCCAGAACGGATCTCGCAGCATTTCCCGACCGACGAAAACGAGATCCGCTCGCCCGTTCCGCAGGATCTCTTCGGCTTGCCGGCCGTTCGTGATCATCCCGACCGCTCCGGTGGCAATACCGACCTCCTTGCGAAGCAGCTCGGCAGCCGGCACTTGATATCCGGGATAGGTCTGCACCTTGACCATCTTGATACCGCCGGAACTGCAATCGATGAGATCCACACCCTGTTCCTTCATCCAGCGACCATATTCCAGGAACGACTCCGGGGTGTTGCCGCCGTCGGTGTAGTCGGTACTGGAAATTCGGACAAACAGCGGACGATCACCCCAATGAAGCTTCACCTCTTCGATGATCTCGCGCACGATCCGATAGCGCCGCTGCGCATCGCCACCGTATTCGTCATCCCGTGTGTTTGCCAGTGGCGAAAGGAACTCGTTCAGCAGATAGCCATGCGCGGTGTGGAGTTCCAGCACATCGAAACCGGCTTCGCGGGCGCGCCGCGCCGCACGGCCGAACGACTTGACGAGTTCCGGAATTTCATCGAGCGCGATCTGGCGCGGAACCGGACTTTCCGGCGTAAAGGGAATGGACGAAGGGGCGATACGAACCACGCCCGGCAAATCCGCATTTCGGCCCGCGTGTCCGATCTGGGCACCGACCTTGGCGCCGTATCCATGCAGCAGATCAACCAGGTCGCGCAACCCGGCGACATGATCGTCGCTCCAGATTCCGAGATCACCGGGACCGATGCGGGCGTCCTTGTGCACGGCCAGGGTTTCGAAAAAGATCAGGCCGGCCTGACCCAACGCGCGGGCGCCATAGTGAACGTGATGCCATGCGGTGACCAACCCGTCCTCCCCCGCACTATGCATGCACATCGGGGACATAACGACGCGATTCTTCAGCTTCAGACCTTTGATTTCAAAGGGCGATAACAACAGACTCATCTCGACGACTCCGTCAGGTTTTGATGTGGAGCCGATGCTAAACTTAACCCGCAGTTTTCGTAAGTACGCACAGTTTTGTGCAGTAGGCACAGTTTGGATACCACTAGTCACGTGAGGCGCGTCAGATGAAGCTCGGAATTCCGCATGGAGAGGTTGAGGCATTCGCCTGTCCCGTTACGTTTACCGTCGAGGTCATCGGCGGGAAGTGGAAGTCCCTGATCCTCTATCACCTCATGTCGGGTACGCGTCGATTCAACGAGTTGAGGCGCCTGATGCCCGAGGTGACGCAGCGGATGTTGACCCTGCAGCTGCGTGAACTCGAAGCCGACAACGTCGTTGCACGAGAGGTCTATCGGGAAGTACCGCCGAAGGTCGAGTACTCGCTGACGCCGCTCGGCCAGACGCTGGCTCCGCTGATCAGCGCGATGCGCGACTGGGGTGCCGCGCATGAGCAAGCGATCCTGGAATACCGGCAAACCGACAAGGGCGACAGCGGTAGCGACGCTTGACCCACGGCACTCGACAACGCGAGCGGATGGCGGGAGCGATCCGCGACTCATCGCAGCAGCGGATGTCGGTCGCGCCGAGCGTCATGACGCAACATCCGCCTGACTTTTTGGGATCTCCGGATGTTTCGCCGTTCGGCGTGCGCCGTGATCCGGTCGCTTTTCCGAATCGCAACGACGTCGATCAGCCCCCTGATTTCCGATGAAGGCAGACTTGCCTCCACCGCTACACCCGCCCGCTCCCTGTCTTCCACTTTCGCGAGCAGTTCAGCTCCGCCTTCCTTGAGCTCATGGCCACTTGCCTCGCGGGCAAAAGGCGCTCGAACGACCGCCTTTTCCAACGCCTGAATTCGCCGCACCAGCGGCGAGTGCTCTACACCAAGGTGAGCTTCCCGGTGCGCGCCTGCGCCAGCAAGAATCTGAGGTCATTCCGATTCAACGCACGCTCCACATGATGCGGCGTGCAATTCTGCACATCGATTGTGCACCCTACCCATCTGCCTCCGACGTTTTCCTCATGATACGTTCAATCACATGACGGAAATACGGGCTGATATGCGCAATACAAAATTCAGGTACGTACTGCAATTTTGTCGCGCCAGTCGATGAATTCAACATACGGAGACACATCCATGTCGGACATCGGGTTCATTGGGCTTGGCAATATGGGACTGCCGATGGCAAAGAACTTGCTCAGGGCCAACCATCGTTTGAAGGTGTTCGATCTGAATCCGGTTGCGTTGGAAGCGGCCGCAGAATTTGGCGCCGAGGTCGCAGCACATGCCATCGATGCATCACAGGATGTGGACGCCGTGATCACCATGCTGCCGAACGGCAACATCGTCGAGTCGACCTACCTCGGCGAAAACGGAATACTATGGACTGCGAACCGCAATCCGGTCTATATCGACTGCTCGACGATCGACCCGAGCTCGTCGAGGACGATCGCAGACGCAGCAAATCGGCACGGCCGCGAGGTAGTCGACGCGCCCGTGTCCGGCGGGATCATGGGCGCCCGGGAAGGAACGCTATGTTTCATCGTCGGCGGCAAAACGGAAACCGTAGAGAAAATCGATCCGATTCTTCGTGCAATGGGCAAGACCGTGATCCATGCAGGCGAGCATGGCGCGGGACAGCTGGCGAAAATCTGCAACAATCTGCTCGCAGCCGTCTTGATGGCCGGTACTGCCGAGGCGTTGGCATTGGGCGCCAGGAATGGGCTCTCGCCTCGCATCCTGTCGGATGTGATCCGGAATAGCAGCGGTCGCAACTTCATGGTGGACCGGTGGAATCCGTGGCCCGGCGTACTGCCGGACGTACCGTCCAGTCATGCATACAACGGCGGCTTCCAGGTCAATCTCATGCTCAAGGATCTGGGTCTGGCATTGAACTGCGCGCAGACAGCACAGGCGAGCGTTCCGCTTGGGGCATTGGCACGAAACCTGTTTGCCTTGCATGACGAAGCGAATGACGATAACTCGCTTCTCGACATATCCAGCATCCAGAATTTTTACTACAGAAACCCACAACCCGACTAAGCAAGGAGACTGTCATGGCCAAGGCCTACTGGATTGCGCATGTGGAAGTTTTCGACGCCGAATCCTATGCGATCTATGCAAAGGGAGCGACGGAGAGTTTTGAGAAATATGGCGGGAAGCCGTTGGCGAGAGGAGGATTCACTCGGCATCTGGAAGGACAGCAGCGGCCGCGAAACGTGGTGATCGAGTTTGACAGCATGGAAACTGCGTTGGCGTGCTACAACTCGCCTGAATATCAAGCGGCAAAGTCTTATCGTGATGGCAAGGCGGTCGCCGATCTGATGATCGTGGAAGGATTTGAATGAACTGCGTTCGCCGCAGGAAATGAAAGGTCGGGACGCGGCACGAACACACCGTTGCGTTGCCCGGTTCGAGCACTAAAAGGCAGACGCGACACGTTCTGAGCGATGGAGCAAGCCCGCGTATCCCGATGAAAATCCGTGGTGCTTGCTTCGGTCTCAGCGCCCCTGGCGCCACGACGTCTGTCGACGTGCCGCCTACGGCGACTGCTTCTCCGACACAGAGGTTGTGACGCGTCGCTTGCTAGAGCCAAAGGCAGGGTCCACAAACGATCAAGCCTGACGGCTACGGGCTTTGCGCATGCTTTCAGCTGCGACTTTCGACTCGTTCAGCAGCATCTCCGCCGCCTGCCACGCCCTTGCGGCAGCACGCGGATCCCCGATCGCACGCGCATCCGCGGTCGCCCCGCTCAGCAACATCACGTACACGCCTGCAAGCTGACGCGCCCGGCGACGCGGAACGATCTCGGAGAGCAGTTGCTCCATGAGGGCCAGCAAGTCATCCCGATAGCGCACCGCCACGTCGGTCACCTTGGGGCAGGTCGCACCGAACTCGGCCAGCGCGCGCTCGAACAGGCAGCCCGCAAACGCCGGGCTACTGAACCAGGTGCCGTACCAGTCGAAAATCCCCTTCAGGCGCGCAGTGGCGTGCGGCATGGGGCCGAGCTTGGCAGCGATGCTCTCCATGATGAAGGTGTAGCGCTGTTCCAGCACTGCCTTGATGAGATCGTCCTTGCCCGCGAAGTGATGGTAGAGCGTCATGCGGGCAACGTCCGCTTCGGCGATGATCCAGTCGATGCCGACCGGATGAAAACCATGGAGGGAAAACAACTCCCCTGCCTTGTCGACCACCTGCTGGCGTTTGCTCGCGCGCATTCATGCATCTCCTGACTACAGGGCGGCATCTTAGCACCGCCGCCAGCACGGCTCCTTTCAGCCTGTAGGGCAAGCGTTGCCGACTGCCGGATACGCTCTCGCGATTCAGCGCAGTGAATGCTGCGTCCTCCACGCCCCTCTCATTCGTCTTGCGCCAGACAAGAACCGGGGCGCTCAGGAATCCCGGCGAAAAGTTGTACGCGGCAACGTTAGTGCCTGTTCGTGCGATACGCCGGGGGCGTGGGATAGACAGCAAGCAGTCGGCTCCGAGTACTCGGGAAACGCTATCACGCACGATGTCCGGAGGGTCCGCGGGCAGGAACGCTGCGACATGACGTTCCGGGTGAATCGGCAGACATCGTCAGCCACCACGAAGTCAAGGGAAACTGCCGGCTTCGGCAACACGGGATCACTTCACCGCGACGGCGCCAACGGATCAAGACTCGCAACCGATACGCCGTCAGCGAACATCGTCACCCGAGCCGACACAACCATCGAGTACGGGTTTTGACGCAGATGACTCCACGCGGGAGTGTGTGCCAGCCCGGCTGGCATCCAATCGGATCGCAATTGCCGCTGCTCGCAGATGTTTCAGCAAGGCACCCGGCCACCGCCCATCATGCACCATCGCTGCGTCTCCTGTGGCGGGGGCGCATACGGTAGTCCGGTCCTCGGATCGATGTGATCATACTGACCCGTGGGGTGTCGAGCCCTCCACGCGGCCTGCTCGGCATACTGTTGCTCGATCGCGGCATGCTCGCGTGCCAGATCTGCCTTCTGCGCATCGTCCAGTTTCTTCGTCATGGTCACGAGCCGTGCGAACTTTGGATCGCGAACATCCTGCAGGGGCGGAAACGGTGGCGCAGGCGGCATGATGAGCACAGGGCCGGTGTATTTCGGTATCGGCAACCTGGATGGCCGGCCAAAGTTCGCCGCCATATCCATCTCCCACAAGGCGGCGTCCATTCCGAGCACATGTTCGTAGTCGCGATTGACGACCGCCAGCGTGACCGGCCCCGACGGCGCCGGCAATGGCTGCAGGGAAGGTGGCAGCGTCTGTCGAGCCTCGGGATAGATGGTGCGGGCATAGGCGATTGCGGCGACGGAGTACTGCTGCAGCACCGCCTCGTACGCTTCCAGTATCTGCGCTCGACCATAGCCGCCAGGATTCTCGAACATCGGCTTATATGCCAACACCTTCCGGCTATACAACGCATTCGCATTCCGCTGCTCTGCGGCGAACTGTTGTTGAGGATCCGTCGGCGCAGACGCCGATAGGGGCGCACACCCCGAAAGCACGCTGGCGACAAGCAATAGCCCGACTGTCGCGCGCACAGCCGACGGGCATTGACGCGACGTATCCGCGATCACCTGGTTGACCAAGGCGAACAAAACAGTGGTTTTCTTGATCGCGCTTGTCTGCATGGCACGGTATCTGGAAGGCATGGTCATTTTTAGCTAGGTCCTGATCGCGACTGTGAATGCGATGCGTCGCAGTAGTAATGAAATCGGCACAAAGCGCTCATAGAGCGCTGAACGTCAGTCCAGCGCACATCGCGCGAGGATGCCCCGATCGACGAGCGACGTCAGCAACCCCGTGTATGTCGGGCATGCCGCGGTCGCATTGCGTGCAAGCACGTCGTCGATTTCGGCCTTGTCGTTGCGCACGCACTCGTACTGCCGCGCAGTGGATGGATGCAGCGAAGCGAACGCGCCGCACAAATGCACGAACGCAACGACTTCCTCGAACATTCTCGTATTGATCTCGATGGCGACCATCATTTCTGAGCTATATCCGCATTCCGAATCCACCTTTTCTACATAGGCCCGCATGTCGTAGGCGGGCAACCAAGGTGGCTCCAATCCGTTCAGGCTACGGGCAATCTCATTGATACTGCCAGTCAGTGTCATCGTGAAATTCCTGCGTATACCGAACTGGACGCCCCCGCACCGCGTGGCATCAGATCCACATCTTTACGAAGCGAGAAGAACGATATGATGAATGTATACTAGTCGATCTACTTTGACTAGAATCGCGATCAGTGAGGTCGAAGCAATCGGCGCAGGCACAACGGTCGCCGTGTTGTTACTTCGCGATATATTTCCCGTTCCTAATATTTGGGAAATGAACACGTTTCACAAAAGCGCTGCTCGGCGGTTAATACACACTCGCGATGCCGGCGACAGGCAAGACCGGATTCTGCGCCGGCACCGGCATCGGCTTTTGCGACTTCGGGTACGCGGCCCCTGCCGGCAAGCCGACGTTGACCACCGTAGGCGACGGCGACCTTCCATCCGTCACGGATTACGACGTCAAGTGCCGCTGATCATCCATCGTTGGCTGCGTCGCCCTGCCCACCACAAAAACCGAGAGCGCCTCATGCAACGTCTGCCGATGCGAACCCCGCCCCACATCTGGCCTGCGCTCTCCGCCGGCGTCCTGCTGATCGGCCTGACCGCGTGCGAGCGCACCACGCCGCCCGCCAGCCCGACGGCGGCACCCGCGTCCGCTGCGCCTTTGCCGGCCGCCCATGTGCCTGAAACGGCTGCGGTATCGCCGCTGCAAACGCTGCTAGGCGTATTCGGAAGGACGAAGGCCGCAACCTGGCCGGCGTTCGACAACGTGCCCGGCGTGCACTGGAGCGACGCGAAGCCGCTAGGCAATCCCGACAGCCATTCTCCCGAGGCCACGCACTACCGTGGCGGCAGCATGCTGCTCACCGGCTTCGGCGACGTGGATGTGCCGGACGGCAAGGTCGGCGAGGCAGCCGGCGTCAAGAAGGACAACGAAGGTCGCGTCGGCGTCGTACTCAACGGCAATGCAGCTACCGTCCTGTCGATTGCGCTGCGGAAGTTCTACCCGAGCGACGACACGCAGGACATTCTGCTGCGCCAGTTCGGCGGCAATGCCGCGGTCAAGCGCATCGCCGGCAGATGCGCGCTCGACTACGGCACCACTGCACCGAACACACAAAGGAATGTGTTCTACCGGGTCAGCATCGCCAACGCTGCCGTGCAGGTGTTCGCGGAAACCTACGTCGATGAAGATGGCGGCAATCAGGGGCCGGGGGCGACGAACTTCGTGTTTTACCGCACCAGGCCGGACCAACGTATCGCGCGCATGCAGTGCAAGGGCGCAGGCGCCTGAGCAGGAGCGCTCGGCATCAGGACGCTCGCACGAGCAGTGCATGCCAGGGCCTGCTTGCCGCCGCAAAGGCGGCCGAAGCAGCGAAGTTTCGGGCACTCCACCACCCATCCGGACTGCTGATCGAATGGAAGACATCGACTTGACGCCGTCACTACACGGGAGAAGCAGCATCATGCGTTCCGCACACCTGCGCCTGGCCCTCCTTGGGCTGATGCTCGGCCTTGGCTCGCACCACGCCGCGGCCGCGGCCGGCTGCGAGGCCAATTTCAAGAGTGAAGCCGACACCGGTGCCGGCACACGCTTCTCGACGTTCACCACGGTGCCGGGCCTGGACGCACGCAACGCCATCGCGCAACTCAAGCAGATTGCCGCGGGCGACGGCTTCCTGATCGGCGACGAGAACTACACCGGTTCCGCCGGCCAGCTGACGATCCAGCAAAAGCAAAGTGACCGCGCCCGCGGATTCGCCATTACGCTAACGGCCA
Source organism: Burkholderia lata (assembly GCF_902499335.1). Lineage (GTDB taxonomy): Bacteria > Pseudomonadota > Gammaproteobacteria > Burkholderiales > Burkholderiaceae > Burkholderia > Burkholderia lata_B. The sequence goes on from NZ_CABVQK010000016.1 coordinate 189,125, forward strand.
ATCAGGACACGAAGACCATTTCCGTCGCTACGACGTTGCCCCCAGGCATGCAGGCAGCACCCGAAGCCATCCGGGGCGGCATGTGCGGCATGCTCGGCCGCGTCGACATGAGCCGCAACGCAGCGAGCACCGGCGTGGCTGCCACGGCGCCCGCGTCGTCCAACGACGCCTTTCCGGGGGCGCCCGCCTTTACCACCTGCACCTACAACTTCCGCCCCGCGCTGGATGGCGTCACCGGCCGCCACTACACCACCTGGTTGCCGATCAAGGCGCTGAACCCGGCGGACGCGGCCTCTCGGCTGGCACAAGCTGCCACCGCAGCAAAGCTGAGCGTGACGTCGAACGAACGACACGGCACGCTGACCGAAGTCACGATCGTCCAGCCGCTCCCGGACCAGGGGGAGAAGCGCTCATTCCCGATCCGCTTCATGCTGGAGGAGTCGCTGGGCGTGATCTCCGTAGTCGCCCGACTCAACCCGAAGCAGGAGATGGACGACGAAACGCTGCGCAAGGAAATCTGCTCGCTTGTCGCGGCCGCAACCGCGGCACCACCGGGCGAATCGAAAGAGCCCCCGGCGCTGCCCCGCGAGCGCAAGCTGGCAACCTGGCACGCCGGCATCGACTGGTTGATCAACCGCGCCGTGGTGGCCGGCAAGTCCCTCGTGATCGTGCCCGCCATCAACCTCGACAGAAAGTACACCGGCGACGAAGCCGTCAGCCAAAAGAAATGGGCGTTCCGTACCGACGTGACGGCCACCACCATCTGGCAAAACAAGGCCAATGCCCATGACGTGATACGAGTGGGGCCGGACGAACCCTTCAACGAAGTGGGGCTGCACGGCTATGTATCGACCTTCGTGGCGGGCAACGCCCAGTACTTCGTCTACATCGTCAATCCGGGCACCTACACCGTCGCCGGCAACACCTACGAGACGACCTCCGACGCGATGTCGCAACTCGGCACCCGGCAGAAGCCGGGGCGTTCGCCGCTGGGGCAGATCTCGTTGCTGCCCAAGAAGAACACCGACTTCATCGAGTCGCAGGAATGGTTCAACGCGCAGTATCGTGACCGTGAGGTCACGGATACGTACTGCTCGTCGATCTTCGTCCAGGGTGGCGGCTGCGCATTCTGGGCGACGGAGAAGAGAACGGTATCGGAGATGACCGAGCCTGCCGGATGGAAGTCCGTCACCCGGGAGAAGTCCGTCGACGGGCTGGCGGTCTCGACCAGGCTCAAGCGCGAGTTTGCTTCGTTCAGCGTCGCGCCGGGCGAAGCCATCGTGATTGACGGGCTGTACCCCACGCCGCCCAACGCGGACTACGACAAGCAAGCCTGCGAGATCGTCAGCGGCCAGATCCAGTGCGACCTGACGCGCTATACCCTCACTCGCATCCCGGCCGACATGGCGCACGTACAGGGGCTGGCATCCGACCCGGGGTTCTACCCGCGCGCCACGCGCATTCTGTCCAACGCCAGGTATCGCCCGCTCAAGCTCCTGGGCAAGCCGGGTGAACTTCGCTCGGTGTACGGCCAGGACTATTCGCTCGGCGTGCGTTGAGCGCATGCCCCGAACCTCGCTCCGGAAATTGCCATGACCGCCAAACCGTCCATTGCACGCAGCCTGTTCCTGATGGCCGCGCTGCTGCTCAATGCACAGGCTGCGCGTGCCGACAGCGATACGTGCGGCAATCGCGCCGCTGCCATCGTGCGCAACGCGTACCCGAACGCCAGGCCCGGCAACGGCAACTTTACGCTCGATGGCCTGACCATCGTGACGCCCGCAGGCGACCCCGACGGCGAAACCGCACACATCGTGTGCCGCATCTGGCCCGACCACCCCGAGTTGATGCTCGCCGCAGTGCCCTTCGTCAAGGATGCGACGCTCGGCGAATCGGAAGGCCGTCTCGATCTGCTCGTGCTCGACAAGACTGGCCGTTTGATCGGCACGACGATGCTGGCCGTCCGACACTGCGTCACGTCGTGAAACCCTCGCGCGGGTATCGCCGAAGGGTCACGACTGCGCGGAAGAGTCGCACATGAAGCGCGGCCTCACCCGGGCCTTGAACAACTGAATCAGCACGGAAACCAGCATGAAACCCACCATCCAGCACGTCACCTGTGTCGCCCTGCTCTTCACCGCGGCTTCTGCACATGCAATCGACTGCAAGAAGGCCAGTAACCGCGTCGAGCACACGATCTGTGCCGATGAAAAACTCAAGGCCGCCGATGCGGAAATGGGCAAAACCTATACGGCCATCATGCAGCAAGCGGGCAACGATGGCGAATTGCGCGCGATGCTGGTACGCAGTCAGAAACGCTGGCTCGAGGCTCGTGACAAGCGTTTCGCGGATCCGGTCGATTTTCCCGGCGCACCGAATACCAAGGCCCTGCGTGCAAGCCTGCTCCAGGCGATCCGCCAGCGCACCGAGACATTGAGCGAACGCGGCAAGGCCGCGCCGCGCCTGCTTGAAACGGCCCTTGCGCAGCGCAAATTTCTGACGCAATTCACGGGCGGCCCGTTCGCCGGGTTCGAAACCCGATGCGACTTCCTCCCCCACGATGGTCAACTGAGCTACGGATGCTTCAGCGAACGCCGCTATCAGCACCAGGACAGGATCTGCACGCTGCAAGACGATTGGGCGAGCGGCGGCTATTACGAGACGCGCCTGGTCGGTATCGTGGTCCAGGACAGGCTGGAAACCATTGCGACATGCGGCGACGGTTCCGAAGGCGGCAGCCCGTGTCCGGATGCGGATGAGCCGCGCAAGTCGACCGCCGGCTGGAATCTCCATCCAGGCCGCCCGGCCCTGGCGCCAACGGCGCTACCCAAGCTGGATGCCGAAGCCGAACTTGGCACGGAAGACACGGGCTGGCTACGTGCCTGCCTGACCGACAGCCGCTACCCTCGCGCAACGCGCTGAAAACCGCGCGCATCGGGCGCGTCCGTCAGCGTTGAGAAACGAAAACCATGACAAGGATTCGGCATGATGCAGACACGAAGCAGAAGTCTCGAATTTGCAGTCAGGCGCACTGGCAGCATGTTCGTCACGACGCGGATTGTCGTGGCGGCATTGAGTTTATGCATGCCGTTTGGCAGCGTGCACGGACAACCTGCGGACGCGGCCACGGCAGACCGCGCAGGCAAATCGCCTGTCGAATCTCAAGCGCCGGCGAACCTGAGCACGACGCAAGCGCTACAACGCATGCTGGCGCTGATTCAGGCAAGCAGCCAGGTTACCGACATCACGCCCGAAACGGTACACCGCATCTTTGGCGTGCAGACCACAGCGATTGGCAAGGATCAGTTCGGCTATGGTCAACGCTTGCCGGGCAACTGGGCATTCAGTATCCAGCGGGTGACGATCGGTGAGATCGGTCCGCGTGTGGATCTGATGTTTGATCCGATTCCCGGTACGCAGGCATCTCCGTTGACGACGTGTGAACCCAATTTCGCTCAATTCACGGAGGCACTGGAATCGATGGGGTTCAGTCGCCACACCCATTATGGTGAACACAGTCGGAGGATCTTCGATTCTTTCGAGCGGCAACGCATGTATGTCGCGGTATACCCTCTCCGGGCGTTCTCCGATAACGGCGAGCCACTTGGTCCGGTCTGCGTGAAGGCGGTATTGGTGCGATAGGGCAAACCGCCTGCTTTGCGCCGGCAGTGAACGTATTGAATACACGCCGGGCCACTCGCGCAGTTCCACTTCTTCGGAACCTCGTAAGTCCTTGCCTTCGGGTTGGACTGGTACTCAACGACATCCGATTGGCCCTTGCCTCCAAAGCAGAGCCTCCCAACACTACGTACACGACTAAGACACTAGAAAGTCACGGCTCGTGGCGGATTTCAGAGAAAGCCGGCAGACCATCAATTCCCCGCAAACCCTTGTCCGACGGGGATTGGATGGATTTCAGCGGATCACATCGGATCATCCGGAAAATCTTCACAATTCATTTAACTTTCCGTGAGGACTTCGACACCGACCGCTGACTACGATGGGCGCATGTTTTCAGGACCTGCCGCCAGGAGCCCATCATGCCCACCCGCAGACATCTGCTGTTCGCCGGCGCCACCGGCCTCGCCGTGCTCGCGACCCTGTCGTCCGTCGGCCGCCGCGCGCTGGTCGGCCGTGCGTTTGCCGCGCCGCCAGCCACCCCGCAGACGGCCGCCCCTTTTGAGGTCACCCTCAGCGACGCCGAATGGCATCGCCGGCTCACGCCCGCCCAGTACTCGATCCTGCGCGAAGCCGGCACCGAACGGCCGTACACCAGCCCGCTGAACGACGAGCACCGGCAAGGCACGTTCGCGTGCGCCGGCTGCAACCTCGCACTGTTCTCGTCGGCCACCAAGTTCGACAGCCATACGGGCTGGCCGAGCTTCTGGAAGCCGCTCGACCACGCGGTCGGCACCCACACCGACGCGTCGTTCGGGATGATCCGCACCGAAGTGCACTGCCGCCGCTGCGGCGGCCATCTCGGCCACGTGTTCGACGACGGCCCGCAGCCAACCGGCCTGCGCTACTGCATGAACGGCCTCGCGCTCGCCTTCCACCCCGTCGCCGCCTGATCCGGCCCCACTCCCGACCGACTGGAGAACGCACCATGCTGCTCATCGTCCTTGCCTACCTCGGCGGCGTACTCACGATCCTGAGCCCGTGCATCCTGCCCGTGCTGCCGTTCGTGTTCGCGCGCGCCGACCAGCCGTTCGTGCGCTCCGGCCTGCCGCTGCTCGCCGGCATGGCGCTCACGTTCGCCGTCGTCGCGACGCTCGCCGCCGTCGGCGGCGGGTGGGTCGCGCAGGCCAACCAGGCAGGCCGCTGGGTCGCGATCGTGCTGCTGGCGGTATTCGGCCTGACGCTGCTGATGCCGCGCCTCGCGGAGCACCTGACACGCCCGCTCGTCGCCGCCGGCAACCGGCTCACCGGCTTCGCGCAACGCGACGGCCGCCCGGCCGGCCCCGCGTCGTCGCTGCTGCTCGGCGTCGCGACCGGCCTGCTGTGGGCACCGTGCGCGGGCCCGATCCTCGGGCTCGTGCTGACCGGTGCCGCGCTGCGCGGCGCCAGCGTCGGCACGACGCTGCTGCTGGTCGCGTATGCGGCCGGCGCGGCGACGTCGCTCGGCGTCGCGCTCGTGATCGGCGGCAAGGTGTTCGCCGCGATGAAGCGCTCGCTCGGCGCCGGCGAATGGATCAAGCGCGGGATCGGCGTGGCGCTCCTGGCCGGCGTCGGCGCGATCGCGCTCGGCCTCGATACGGGTGCGCTCGCCCAGTTGTCGACCGTCACGACGGGCGGGCTCGAAACGAAGCTCGTCGACCGGCTCGGCGGGCGTTCGAACGGCGCGCCGGCGGCGGCCGCAGCGACGGGCAACGCCACCGACGACACGAGCGGCGGCGCGATGATGACCGCGGCTGCCGATGGCGCGCAGGCCGGCGGCGGAGCGATGGCCGGCAGCGCGATGATGCGCGCGGCCGGCGCGACGCCGGCCGCGTTGCCCGTCGAAGGCACGCTGCCGTCGCTCGACGGCGCCGTGCAGTGGCTGAACTCGCCGCCGCTGACGGCGGCCGGCCTGCGCGGCAAGGTCGTCCTCGTCGATTTCTGGACCTATTCGTGCATCAACTGCCTGCGCACGCTGCCGTACACGACCGCCTGGGCACGCAAGTACGCGCCGTACGGGCTCGTCGTGATCGGTGTGCACGCACCCGAGTTCGCGTTCGAGCGCGACATCGGCAACGTGAAGAAAGCCGTGCACGACCTCGGCATCGGCTACCCGGTCGCGATCGACAACGGTTATTCGATCTGGCGTGCGTTCGGCAATGAATACTGGCCCGCGCACTACTTCATCGACGCGCAAGGGCGCATCCGCCATCACCACTTCGGCGAAGGCGAATACGCTCAGTCGGAGCGCGCGATCCAGTCGCTGCTCGCCGAGGCCGGCCATCCGGAAGCGCTGAACGTGCCGCTCGGGCTCGCCGGCGCACCGGCGAAGGGTGCGCTCGCGGCGGCTGACGCCGTGGACGTCCGTTCGCCCGAAACCTATGTCGGCTATGCGCGTGCGGAGAGCTTCACGTCGCCGGGCGGCGTCGTGCGCGATGCGGCGCACCGCTACGACGCGCCGGCGCACCCCGATCTCAACGACTGGGGCCTCGCCGGCACGTGGCAGGTCGGCGCCGAACGCGCGTCGCTCGCCGCGCCGTCGGGACGGATCGTCTACCGCTTCCACGCGCGCGACCTGCACCTCGTGCTCGGGCCGGGAGCGGACGGCCAGCCCGTGCGCTTTCGCGTGACGATCGACGGCGCGGCGCCCGGTGCCGCACATGGCACCGACGTCGACGCGCAAGGCTACGGCACCGTGACCGCGCAACGCCTGTACCAGCTGGTCCGGCAGCCCGGCGCGATCGCCGACCGCACGTTTGCGATCGAGTTTCTCGATCCCGGCGTGAATGCGTATGCGTTCACGTTCGGCTGATCCGGGCCGGACGCGGCGCACCGGTGCCGCTTCCGGACCACCCGCTTTCCACACCGCCTTTCGAAGGAGCACACCGTGAACACCACCTCCCCCCGCGGTCCCGCGCCGCAACGGCGCACGGCGATGCTGCGCCGCATCGGCGCCATTGCCATCGCGGCCGCCGCCGTGTTCGGCTACCAGCGCATCGTCAATTCCGCCGAGCCGATGCGCACCGTGCCCGCGCCGACGCTCGACGAAACACCCGGCGCGTCGCACGACGAGACGGCCGTGCTCGCCGGCGGCTGCTTCTGGGGCGTGCAGGGCGTATTCGAGCACGTGAAGGGCGTGAAGCAGGTCACGGCCGGCTATGCGGGCGGCGCGTCCGAAACCGCGCACTACGCGCTCGTCGGCTCGGGGCTGACCGGGCACGCGGAATCGGTTCGCATCGTCTACGACCCGACCCAGATCACGTACGGCCGGCTGCTGCAGGTGTTCTTCTCGGTCGCGCACGATCCGACCGAGCTCAACCGGCAGGGCCCCGACGAAGGGTCGCAATACCGGTCGGCGATCTTCCCCACCACCGCGCAGCAACGTGCGGTCGCGACCGCGTACATCGCGCAGCTCGGCACCGCGCACGTGTTTCCGGCACCCGTCGTCACGCGCGTCGAGGACTACAAGGGCTTCTACGCGGCCGAGACCTATCACCAGAACTACCTCGAGCTGCATCCCGACGCACCGTACATCGCGTACAACGACATGCCGAAGATCGCCGGGCTGAAGCAGCACTTCCCGGCGCTGTACCGCACCGACGCGGTACTGTGGCGCGATGCGCACTCGTGACCGGCAAGCAGCCGCGTGACGGGGTGACGCCCGCCGCACGGCCCGGGCCGGGGCCGGTGCGGCTACGCACGGCCAGCACGCGCCGCCTTCGGCCCGGTTTGCGTTGCATCAACGAAACCGCGGCCGCCGTGCCGGGGCAAACCCGCATCGCGTCCGCCGCGACCGGCAACTTCGCGTAGACTTCTCCAGATCCCCGCCGCATCATGCGGCGCCCGGAATCCCAGTCCAGCCCGGAGGCGTCACGCATGCGCGCAGTGCCCTTTCCTGACAGCGGCACCCTTGGTGAAACCTCTTCCGGCGCGGCCGTGCGCGACCTGCGCCGCGTGCCGATTCATCCCGATCACTGGTACCCGCTCGCGTGGTCGCGCGAGCTGAAACGCGGCAAGACGCTCGGCGTGCGCTTCGCCGGCGATCCGATCGTGCTCGTGCGCACCGAATCCGGCGCCGTGTACGCGCTCGAGGATCGTTGCGCGCACCGCCAGGTGCCGCTGCACGCGGGCGTCGTGAGCGGCGAGACGCTGCGCTGCTGCTATCACGGCTGGACCTACGCGTGCGACAGCGGCCGTTGCGTCGACGTGCCGTACCTCGGCCGCGAGCGCTTGCCCAACGGCGTGCGCGCGTATCCGTGCCGCGAAGCGCACGGGCTGATCTTCGTGTTCCCGGGCGACGCGACGCTCGCCGACACGCGGCCGTTCCCCGCACTCGAATCGGCGGACGACCGCGCGTTCAAGACGCGCCGCTTCGGCCGCGAGGTCAAGTGCCACTACTCGTTCATGCACGAGAACCTGATGGACATGAACCATCAGTTCCTGCATCGCAAGCAGATGGGGCAGATGCGCGCGCGCTCGGTCGGCCGGCGCCGCGGCGACGACTGGGTCGAAGTCGACTACACGTTCGCGCGGATGGAAGGCAAGCAGCCGGTCGGCGAGGCGCTCGTGTTCGGCGCGAGCAAGAAGCCGGCCGACCAGGCCGACAAGAGCGTGATGACGGTACGCACCGGCTATCCGTACCAGACACTGCAGATCCGCTCGAGCGAAGGCACGCTCGTGATGGACCTGTGGATCGTCTACGTGCCGCTCGACGCCGAGCAACGCACCAACCGCACGTTCGGACTGCTGTCGATCCACAAGCCCGGCATCCCGTTCGCGCTCGATCTCGCGTGGCCGCTGCTCGTCTGGTTCACCGAGCGCATCTTCCGCGAGGATCGCTGGATCGTCGAGCGCGAGCAGGAAGCGCACGACGCCCAAGGCGCCGACTGGAACCACGAGGTGTTTCCGGTCATCAACGAGCTGCGCGACCTGCTGCGCCAGTGCGGCGCGCGCACGGTGATTCCGATCCGCGACGCGCGCGACGGCGCGTGATGCGTGCGGCGTGCCATCGCGCGCGCCGTTACAACCGGAATGCGCCCGGCAGCAATGCGTGGGCCGTCGTGACCTCGACGGCCCCTTTCAGGTTGGCCAGGATCACTTCGATGTCGGGCGTGCCGATTTCGATGATCACCTGGCGGCACGCGCCGCACGGCGCGATCGGGCCGTCGGTGTCGCCCACGACCGCGAGCCGCGTGAAATCCCCCGGACGATAGCCGGCGGCGATGGCCGAAAACATCGCCGTGCGTTCCGCGCAATTGCAGAGTCCGTAGGACGCGTTCTCGACATTGCAGCCGTGAAAGATCGTCCCGTCGCGCGCCTGCAGCGCCGCGCCGACCTTAAAGCGCGAATACGGCGCATACGCGCGTTCACGCGCCGCCTTCGCCGCTTCGATCAGTTCATGTCGTTCCATCTCGTCGTGCCTCCGATTGTGTGCCGGGATAGTTCGGCGCGGCCGAATCCCGGCCGTCACGATGCGCCCGTGACGTGAAGCGATCGCCAGTGTCGGCACCGGCGATCGGATCAGCCGATCCGCTGATAAATGGTCGGTGGCGCGTCGCCCGTCTCGCCCAGCACGTAGCTGCGCTGGATCGCGTCCACCGCGTGCGCCGCCGAGGCAGCATCGCGGGCATGCACGTAACCGAGCGGCTGGCCGGCGTCGACACGCTGCCCGATCTCCGCGAGCGCCGTCAGGCCGACACTGTAGTCGATCGCATCCGCCGCGCGTGTGCGGCCGCCCCCGAGCGCGACGACCGCCAGCCCGAGCGCGCGGCAATCGACCCGCTGCACCACGCCGCTCGCGCGCGCCGGAACCGGCACGACCACCTCCGCCCGCGCAAGATGACGCGCGGGCGCATCGATCAGGTTTGCAGGGCCGCCGAGCGCCGTGACCATCCTCGCGAAGCGTTCCGCCGCCGCACCCGAATCGAGCGCGTGCTGCAACTTCGCGCGCGCGTCCGCGACGTCGCGTGCCAGCCCGCCGGTGACGAGCAGCTCTGCGGAAAGTGCCATCGTGACGTCGTGCAGGCGCGCCGGACGCGACTTGCCCGTCAGGTAGTCGATCGCGCATGCCACTTCGAGCGCATTGCCCGCGCACGGTGCGAGCGACTGGTTCATGTCGGTGAGGATCGCGGTCGTCTTCATGCCGGCGCCGTTGCCGACGTCGACGATGCTGCGGGCCAGTTCCGCCGACTGCTCGGCGGTCGGCATGAATGCGCCGGAGCCGACCTTGACGTCCATCACGAGCCCGTCGAGACCGGCCGCGAGCTTCTTCGACAGGATCGACGCAGTGATCATCGCGACCGACTCGACGGTCGCCGTCACGTCGCGAATCGCATAGATGCGCATGTCGGCCGGCGCCAGCCGCGCGGTCTGCCCGATGATCGCGACGCCGACGTCGCGCACCGTGCGTCGAAACGCGTCCGTATCGGGCGTCACGTCGTAACCTGGAATCGCGCTCAACTTGTCGAGCGTGCCGCCGGTATGGCCGAGCCCGCGCCCCGAGATCATCGGCACGTAGCCGCCGCACGCGGCCACCATCGGCCCGAGCATCAGCGACACGACATCGCCGACGCCGCCGGTCGAATGCTTGTCGATCACCGGCCCGTCGAGCTCGAGCGCGCGCCAGTCGAGCACGTCGCCCGAGTCCCGCTGCGCGAGCGTCAGCGCAACGCGCTCGTCGACGCTCAGGTCGTTGAAGTACACCGCCATCGCGAACGCGGCCACCTGGCCCTCGGTCACGCTGCCGTCGGTCACACCGCGCACGAACGCGGCGATCCCGTCGCGATCGAGCGGCTGCCGGTTACGCTTCTGGCGAATGAATTCCTGCGGTAAAAACATCGTTGCCTCTCCTTGATCGGTCAGTGGCCGCGTCGGGCTCAATGCAGGGAAAAGAACAGGCCGGCGATCGCGGCGCTCATCAGGTTCGACAGCGTCGCGGCCGTCAGCGCGCGCAGGCCGTGCCGCGCGACTTCCGAGCGGCGTTCGGGCGCGACCGCGCTGAAGCCGCCCGCGAGAATCGCGATCGACGAGAAGTTCGCGAAGCCGCACAGCGCGAACGACACGATCGCGAGCGTCTTCGGGTCGAGCACCTGCAGGCCGGCGGCCGCGACGTGCTCACCGCCCTTCAGGTACGGCGACAGGTCGCCATACGCGACGAACTCGTTGAAGATCAGCTTCTCGCCGATGAAGTTGCCGGCCAGTGTCGCGTCGTGCCACGGCACGCCGATGATCCACGCGAGCGGCGCGAACAGGTGGCCGATGATACCCACGAGCGTGATCTGCGGAAAGCCCGCGAACGCGGCCACGCCGCCGACGATGAGGTTCATCAGCGCGATGAGCCCCACGAACGCGATCAGCATCGCGCCGACGTTGATCGCGATCCGCATCCCGACCGCCGCACCGGACGCCGCCGCCTCGATCACGTTGGCGGCGCGCTTGTCGTCGAAGTCGAGCCCGTCGACCACGACGCGGCTCGGCTCGACCGTCGGATACAGCAGCTTGCCGAACAGCAGCCCACCGGGCACCGCCATGAACGACGCGGCGAGCAGGTATTCCATCTTCACGCCGAGACCGGCGTAGCCGACCAGCACCGAGCCCGCGACCGACGCCATGCCGCTCGCCATCACCGTGAAGATCTCGGCGCTCGTCATGTTCCGCACGAACGGCTTCACGAGCGCGGGCATCTCGCTTTGCCCGAGAAAGATCGTCGCCACCGCCGAGCACGCCTCGATGCGGCTCACGCCGAGCACTTTCGCCAGCGCCGCGCCGAGGATCGCGACGATCCACTTCATCACGCCGATGTAGTACAGCACCGCGATCAGCGCGGTCACGAAGATGATCATCGGCAGCACGCGCAGGCCGAACACGAACCCGCCGTCGCCGAACAGCTGGAACATCCGGCTGTCGACCAGCCCGCCGAATACGAACGCGATGCCGTGATTGCCCATGTCGAGCACGCGATTGACGCCGTTCGCGGCTGCCGCCAGCGCCGTGCGGCCCGACGGCACAAACAGCACCAGCGCGCCGATCGCCAGCTGCGTGCACAGTGCGGCGATCATGGTCCGGCGGCTCACCGCGCGCCGGTTGTTCGACAGCAGATAGGCAACCAGCAGCAGGAACAGCATACCCAGGAGACTGCGCAGAATATCCACCTCGTACTCCTTGCTCTCAATGTTGTTGGACTGTTCGGCGGGCGGCCCGGCACGCCTGCGCAACGCCGTCGGTGGATATTACTCGCCGTCATGCACGCCGACAACGCAAACAAAATGGCCGCGCTTGCGCGCCGTCGCGTGTTGCATCAACTTGCTCAGTTCTTCTATGTACTGGTGGATCGGAAAGACGAGATCACACGCAATCCGTCCCAAATATTGAGAGAATTGTCGGGATGCGGAGAGGGGAGATTCGGGCCGGACGGGTGCCCGCACGAACGGGAAAGCAGATTCAAGCGTGGGGCGTGCCGTTCGACCCGACACGCCCCGCGCGATACGCGAGGTTCAGCCGGCGCGCTCGACCGGATGCGGTTCGCGCAGCCGGTTCGCGATCCGCGCGGCCTCGTAGTAGCTGGCCGCCGGCGGGCGCTTCAGGTAGCGGCCCGCGCCGCGCACGGCGCGCAGATCGCCGTCGGCCCACGCGAGTGCGCCGCGCGTGAGCGTGTGCGTCGCGACGCCCTGCACCGTCATCCCCTCGAACACGTTGAAGTCGACCTGCTGGTGATGGGTCTTCACCGAGATCGTCTTCGTCGCGGCAGGATCCCACACGACGAGGTCGGCATCGGCGCCCACCTGCACGGCACCCTTGCGCGGATACAGGTTGAAGATCTGCGCGGCGTTCGTCGACGTGATCCGCACGAACTCGTTCGGCGTGATGCGGCCATGATTCACGCCGTGATGCCACAGCACCGACATGCGATCCTCGACACCGCCGCAGCCGTTCGGGATCTTCGTGAAATCGTCGCGGCCCATCGCCTTCTGCGACGCGCAGAACACGCAGTGGTCGGTCGCCGTCGTATGCAGCTGCCCCGCCTGCAGCCCGCGCCACAGCGCCTCGCGATGCTCGGCAGAGCGGAACGGCGGGCTCATCACGTGCGCGGCCGCACGCGTCCAGTCCGGATCGCGATACACAGCCTCGTCGATCACCAGGTGGCCCGGCAGCACCTCGCCGAACACGCGCAGCCCTTCGCTGCGCGCACGCGCGATCGCGTCGACCGCATCCTTTGCGGAGACATGCACGATATACACGGGCACGCCGAGCACCTGCGCGATGCGGATCGCGCGGTTCGCGGCCTCGCCCTCGACCTCCGGCGGCCGCGACAGCGGATGCGCCTCCGGCCCTGTCATCCCGCGCGCGAGCAGCGCCTTCTGCAGCTGGAACACGAGCTCGCCGTTCTCCGCGTGCACGGTCGGCAGCGCACCGAGTTCGAGCGAACGCGAGAAGCTGTTCACGAGCACCTCGTCGTCGGCCATGATCGCGTTCTTGTACGCCATGAAGTGCTTGAAGCTCGACACGCCATGCTCGCGCACGAGCGTGCCCATGTCGCGATGCACGCTCTCGTCCCACCACGTCACGGCCACGTGAAAGCCGTAGTCGGCCGCCGCCTTCTCGGCCCAGCCGCGCCATGCCTGGAACGCGTCCATCAGCGGCTGCTTCGGGCTCGGGATCACGAAGTCGATGATGCTCGTCGTGCCGCCCGCGAGCCCGGCGGCCGTGCCCGAGTAGAAATCGTCGCTCGCGGTCGTGCCCATGAACGGCAGTTCCATGTGCGTATGCGGATCGATGCCGCCCGGCATCACGTACTGGTCGTGCGCGTCGACGACGGTCGCGCCGGCCGGTGCATCGATCTGCTCGGCGATCTGCAGGATCGTGCCGCCGTATTCCGGAGCTGCGCAGAGCACGTCCGCGCGATAGGAACGGTCCGCATCGACCACGGTGCCGCCACGAATCAGGATTGCCATTGGGTTGCCTCCTCGTTGACTGTCGGGTGCCGCATCACATGCATCGCACGCATCCTGTGCGTCATGCGCTCGCGATCTGCGCGCGCTGTCCGGCGCGCCACTTCATCCAGGTGCCGTACACGCACGACGCCAGCACGAGGCCGACGAACCACGCGTACGTGTAAAGCGTGTTGAAGAACGCGGGCACGTTAGGAAACGACGCCGGAAAGGCCGTGTGCAGGAAGCCGGGCAGGTTCGGCAGCACGCCGACCGCGAGCGCGGCCAGCGCGGCCGGATTCCAGCCGCGCGCGTAGCTGAAGCCGCCGCGTTCGTCGAACAGCGCGCGCGTGTCGAGCCGCGTGCCGCGAATCAGGAAGTAGTCGACCATCAGGATCCCCGCCACGGGCCCGAGCAGCGCCGAATAGCCGACGAGCCAGGTGAAGATGTAGCCGTCCGTCGTCGCGAGGATCTTCCACGGCATCATCACGATCGCGATCGTCGCGGTGATCATTCCGCCCGTGCGGTACGAGATCGCCTTCGGCCACAGGCTCGAGAAGTCGTACGCGGGGCCGACGAGATTCGCGGCGAGGTTGCAGCACATCGTGTCGAGCGTGAGGATCACGAGCGCGATGCCCACGCCGATACCCGTCATCCGGCTCGTCAGGTCGATCGGATCCCAGATCGCGTTGCCGTAGATCACGACGGTCGCCGACGTCACGACGACCGATACCACCGACAGCAGCGCCATCGGCAGCGGCAGCCCGATCGACTGCCCGATCATCTGGTCGCGCTGCGAATGCGCGAAGCGCGTGAAATCGGGAATGTTCAGCGCGAGCGTCGCCCAGAAGCCGACCATCGCGGTCAGGCCCGGCCAGAAGGTCGCCCAGAACAGCCCGGCCTTCTTGCCGCCCGCCGCGAACTGCGACGGCGCCGACAGCATCGTGCCGAAGCCGCCCGCCTTCGACGTCGCCCACCACACGAGCGCCACGCACATCACGACCTTGATCGGCGCGGACCAGCTTTCGAGCCAGCGGATCGAATCGGTGCCGTGCCAGATGAAGTAGATCTGCAGCGCCCAGAACACGAGGAAGCACGCGAGCTGCCCGAACCCGATGCCGATGACCGGCAGCGCCGCGCCGTGCAGCGCGTTGCCGGTCAGGATGTTCAACAGCGTATAGATCGCGCTGCCGCCGAGCCAGGTCTGGATCCCGTACCAGCCGCACGCGACGATCGCGCGCAACAGCGCCGGCAGCTTCGCGCCCTGCGTGCCGAACGACGCACGCACGAGCACCGCGTACGGAATCCCGTGCTTCGCGCCCGCATGGCCGATCAGCAGCATCGGCACGAGCACGATCAGGTTGCCGAGCAGCACGGTCGTCACGGCCTGCCACGGCGACATGCCTTCCTGGATCAGCCCGGCCGCGAGCATGTACGACGCGATGTTCATCACCATCCCGACCCATAGCGCCGCGAAGTGATACCACCTCCACGTGCGCTGCGCCGGCGTCGTCGGCGCGAGGTCGTCGTTGTACAGGCTGCCGCCCTGCGCCGCGGCGCTGTCGGGATCGGCGGGATTCGCTGCGTGATTCATCGAACTCACTCCACGAAAACGTCAGCGCCGGCATCCTGCGATGCCGGCCCGGGTGGAACGAAAAGCGACGGTGCGGGATGCCCCGCGCCGCCGGACGCCGTCAAGCAGCCTTCTTCGCGTGCTTCTCGGGTGCCGCCGCGCCTGCACCCGCACCCGCGTCCGCACTCGCCGGATTATTCGGATGCGTGGTCCAGTTCGCGTAATCGCCCGAATCGACACGCTCCATCGTGATGCATTGCTCGACCGGACACACGTGCATGCAAAGATTGCACCCGACGCATTCCGAATCGACCACTTCGAAGTGCCGCACGCCGTCCTTCGTCGCCGTGATCGCCTGGTGCGACGTGTCCTCGCACGCAATATGGCACAGCCCGCACTGGATGCAACGGTCCTGGTCGATGCGCGCCTTGATGTCGTACTTCAGGTTCAGGTATTTCCAGTCGGTCACGTTCGGCACCGCGCGGCCGCGGATGTCGTCGAGCGTCGCGTAGCCCTTCTCGTCCATCCAGTTCGACAGCCCGTCGGCCAGGTCCGACACGATCCGGAAGCCGTAATGCATCGCGGCGGTGCACACCTGCACGCTGCCGGCGCCGAGCACCATGAACTCCGCCGCGTCGCGCCATGACGAGATGCCGCCGATGCCCGAGATCGGCAGGTTCGGCGTTTCCGGATCGCGCGCGATCTCCGCGACCATGTTCAGGGCGATCGGCTTGACCGCCGGGCCGCAATAGCCGCCGTGCGTGCCCTTGCCGTCGACGGTCGGCATCGGCGCCATGTGGTCGAGATCGACCGCGACGATCGAGTTGATCGTGTTGATCAGCGACACGCCGTCCGCGCCGCCCTTGTACGCGGCGCGCGACCCCATCCGGATGTCGCTGATGTTCGGCGTGAGCTTCACGAGGCACGGCAGCTTCGTGCCTTCCTTCACCCAACGCGTGACCATCTCCACATATTCGGGTACCTGTCCGACTGCCGCCCCCATCCCGCGCTCGCTCATCCCGTGCGGGCAGCCGAAGTTCAGCTCGACCGCGTCGGCGCCCGTATCCTCGACGAGCGGCAGGATCCATTTCCAGTCGCGCTCGTTGCACGGCACCATCAGCGACACGATCAGCGCACGATCCGGCCAGTCGCGCTTCACCTGCGCGATCTCTCTCAGGTTCACGTCCAGCGGACGGTCGGTGATCAGCTCGATGTTGTTCAGTCCAGCGATGCGCTGGCCGTTCCACTGCACGGCGCCGTAGCGCGAACTGACGTTGACGACGTGCGGATCGAGCCCGAGCGTCTTCCACACGACCCCTCCCCAGCCCGCCTCGAACGCGCGGTTCACGTTGTAGGCCTTGTCGGTCGGCGGCGCGGATGCCAGCCAGAAGGGATTCGGCGAAGTGATGCCCGCGATGGTGCAGCGAAGGTCGGCCATGTTCGGCTCCGTGAGAGTGGGGTCGTGTTCGTTGTGCTCGTGGCGTGTGACGCGCGTTGCGCGGTCACGCAGCCTTCGCGTCGCGCTGCGCGAGTGCCGCGTCGATCGACGCGGCCGCGCGCTTGCCGTCCTGCACGGCCTGCACCGTGAGGTCGACGCCGCCCGTCGCCGCGCAGTCGCCGCCGGCCCACACATCGGGCCATCCAGTGCGCCCGTCCGCGTCCACCGCGATGCGCGCGCCGTCCGCCGTCAGCAGCGTGGCGTCGATGGCGTCCGGCACCAGCGTCTGGCCGATCGCCTTCAGCACCATGTCCGCATCGACGGTGAAGCGCTCGCCCGATGCCGCCTCGAACTCGACACCCGTCACCTGCCCGTTCGCGCCCGCCATGCGCACGGGCTTCGCGTGCGTGACGAGCGTGACGCCGCTCTTCTGTGCGAACTCGCGCTCGGCCCACGTCGCGCTCATCGCGTCCACACCGCGCCGGTACACCATCGTCACGCGCTCGGCGCCGAGCTTGCGGCTCTGCACCGCCGCATCGATGGCCGTATTGCCGCCGCCGATCACGACCACGCGCCGCCCGACCGGCACGTTCTCCAGCGCATCGGCCTGCCGCACCTGCTCGATGAAGTCGACCGCATTCATCACGCCGGCCAGTTGCTCCCCGTCGATCGCGAGCGCGCGCACGCCGCCGAGGCCCATCGCGAGAAACACCGCGTCGTGCTGCTCGCGCAGCGCGTCGAGCGTGATGTCGCGGCCAAGCGCGACGCCGGCTTTCAGCGTGATGCCGCCCACCGACAGCAGCCACTCGACTTCACGCTGAGCGAAATCGTCGACCGTCTTGTAGGCGGCGATCCCGTATTCGTTGAGGCCACCTGCCTTCGGGCGCGCGTCGAACAGCGTGACGCGGTGCCCGGCGAGCGCGAGCCGGTGCGCGCACGCGAGCCCGGCCGGCCCCGCACCGACCACCGCGACGTGGCGGCCCGTGTCGGGCGCGCGTGTGAAGCGCACCGCGCCGGTCTCCATCGCCCAGTCGGTTGCATGCCGCTGCAGCGCGCCGATCGCGACGGGCTGCGCATCCTGGTGGTTGCGCACGCATGCGCCCTCGCACAGGATCTCGGTCGGACACACGCGTGCGCACATCCCGCCCAGCGGATTCGCCGACAGGATGTCGGTCGCGGCGCCCTTCAGGTTGCCGTTGCCGATCTTGCGGATGAAGCTCGGGATGTCGATCTGCGTCGGGCAGGCCTGCACGCACGGCGCGTCGTAGCAGTAGTGGCAGCGGCTGGCGGCGGCCGCGGCGGCCGTCGGATCGAGCAGCGGCGCGATATCGGTGAATTCGCACGAGAGTTGCGTGGACGACAGGCGATGCGCGGCGATATCACCGGTTGGCTTGGTGGTCATACGCGTTCCTTCGACTGGGTGGAGACAAAGCCGTCCCCGCCGGCTGTGAATGCACAGTCGGGGCGGTCATTCTTAGGAATGCTACGGTCAGGCTGTCAGGCGTCGAGCAGCCTGCCGGCTGCTACGGTCCTGGCGTCATGAAGCCGGCTCGCATGCGCGCGACAGCATCGCGTGCAGCAGCACGTTCGCGCCGGCCTCGATCCATGCGGGCGTCGCGTCCTCGATCTCGTTGTGGCTGATGCCGTCGACACACGGCACGAACAC
Organism: Burkholderia lata; assembly: GCF_902499335.1. Classification (GTDB taxonomy): domain Bacteria; phylum Pseudomonadota; class Gammaproteobacteria; order Burkholderiales; family Burkholderiaceae; genus Burkholderia; species Burkholderia lata_B. Next base: position 207,385 of record NZ_CABVQK010000016.1, read on the forward strand.
CATCGACGTCGGCGCGACCTGCGCGAGGTAGCACGCATCGTGGCCGGCACCGGACACGATGTCGCGATGCGAGAAGCCGAAGCGGTCGGCCGCACTGCGCACGGCTTCCACACAGGCAGCGTCGAACGCGACCGGCTTGTAATAGAAAATCTGCTCGAGTTCGGTCTCGAGCCCGATGTCGGCTGCGATGCGCGCCACACCATCGCGCAATGTGGCATCCATCTTCGCGAGCACCGCGTCGTCCGGATGACGGAAATCGACGGTGAAGAACACGCGGCCGGGAATCACGTTGCGCGAGTTCGGGTAGACCTGCATCATGCCGACCGTCGCGCAGCCGAACGGCGCATGATCGAGGCCGATCCGGTTGACGAGATCGACCACACGCGATGCGCCGAGCAGCGCGTCGCGGCGACGCGGCATCGGCGTCGGCCCCGCGTGCGCTTCCTGGCCAGTGAACGTGATCTCGTACCAGCGCTGGCCCTGCGCGTCGGTCACGACACCGATCGTCTTGCACTCCGCCTCGAGAATCGGCCCCTGCTCGATATGCAGTTCGAACGCCGCATGCAGCTTGCGCCCGCCGCACGGCACGTCACCCGCGTAGCCGATGCGCGCCAGTTCCTCGCCGATCGTCTTGCCGTCCACGTCCTTGCGCGACAACCCGTATTCGAGCGGGAACACGCCCGCGAACACGCCGGAGGCGACCATCGCGGGCGCGAAGCGCGAGCCCTCTTCATTGGTCCAGATCACGACCTCGACCGGATGCTCGGTCTCGATGCCGTGATCGTTGAGACTGCGAATCACCTCGAGGCCGCCGAGCACGCCGTAGATGCCGTCGAAGCGGCCGCCCGTCGGCTGCGAATCCGCGTGCGAACCCGTGACGACCGGCGCCGCATCGGCCACGCGGCCCGCGCGGCGCATGAACACGTTGCCCATCGTATCGACCGTCACCGTGCAGCCGGCGGCCTTCGCCCAGCTGACGATCAGGTCACGGCCGGCCTTGTCGAGATCGGTCAGCGCGAGGCGGCACACGCCGCCCTTCGGCGTCGCGCCGATCTTCGCGACTTCCATCAGGCTTTCCCACAACCGCTTGCCGTCGACCTTGATCGACGTGTCGAAAGCTGCCCGCTTCACTGTTTCCGATACCGCGTCCATTCGTATCGCTCCTGTGGGGTCGGTGATGTCGTCAGCCCGGTCTGTGCCGGTGCGTGTCCTGCCTGTTTCGGGGCAACGCCGCCCAAGCGCGGTGCATGCCCAGATCGTTCGCGAAGATCGTCCGACGAATCGGGATGAAAGGTTTTTGCCGTTCGTCGAATCCTGTCCGATTGGACAGGTTTTAGACGATCAAAATGACCAAATCAATGTCTTTCTTGCGTGAGTGAATAGAGCGAGAAACGTGCCATCGCAACGCAGCATGACAATGAATGCGCCATGTCCGCACACGTGCGTTCGATGCGAATCAGCGGCTAGAATGAAGCCCAACGCGGCACGCCCGCCGCGCGAGGGCAACGATGACACATGACGAGGCGGCAACCGACGCCACCGACAGCGACGAAACGCCCGCGCCTTTGCGGCGACGCAAGGCGCACATCCGCGAGTCCAACGAAGCGCATCTGCTCGCCTGTGCGGAGGCCGTGTTCGCGGAACGCGGGCTCGACGGTGCGAGCACCGCGATGATCGCGGAGCGCGCCGGCCTGCCGAAAGCCAACCTGCATTACTACTTCCCGACGAAGCTCGCGTTGTACCGCCGCGTACTTGACGACCTGTTCGAAGACTGGCATCGCGCGGCCGGCACATTCGAAGCCGACGACGATCCGGTGGTAGCGATCCGCGGCTATGTGCGCGCGAAGATGGCGCTGTCGCGGCGGCGCCCGCTCGGCTCGAAGGTCTGGGCCAACGAGATCATCCACGGCGCGGAGCACATGCAGGACATCCTGTCGGAACGCGTGAAGCCGTGGTTCGATACGCGCGTGAAGGTCATCGACGGCTGGATCGCCCGCGGGCTGCTCGCGCCGATCGACGCACATGCGCTGATGTACCTGATCTGGGCAACCACGCAGCACTACGCGGATTTCGATGCGCAGATCCGCGCGCTGAGCGGCAAGCGTACGTTCACGCAGAAAGCGTTCGACGAGAAGACCGAGCAGGTCGTGCAGCTTGTGATTCGCGCGTGCGGGGCGGTGTCGCCGCACGCGAAGGCGTAGCGCGACAACGCGATCCGCCCAAAACAAAACGGGTATCGCACAGGTGTTTCCCGTTCGATACCCGTCGTACGCATCGCTGCGTGCGGCTACGCGTGATGCGTTACGCGATGCGCTCGATCGCGATCGCGGTCGCCTCGCCACCGCCGATACACAGCGACGCAACGCCGCGCTTCATGCCGTACGTTTCGAGCGCGGCCAGCAGCGTCACCATCACGCGCGCACCCGATGCGCCGATCGGATGGCCGAGCGCACACGCGCCGCCGTGCACGTTGACCTTCTCGTGCGGCAAGTCGAGATCGCGCATCGCGGCCATCGGCACCACCGCGAATGCTTCGTTGATCTCGAACAGGTCGACATCGCGGAGGTTCCAGCCGGTTTTCTCCGACAGCTTGCGCAGCGCGCCGATCGGCGCGGTTGCAAACAGGCCCGGTTTGTCCGCGTAAGTCGAATGCCCGACGATCACGGCCTTCGGCGTGAGGCCCAGGCGCTCGGCTTCCGAGCGGCGCATCATCACGAGCGCGGCCGCGCCGTCCGAGATCGACGACGCATTGGCGGCCGTCACCGTGCCACCGTCGCGGAAGGCCGGCTTCAGCGTCGGGATCTTGTCGAGCTTCGCGTTGCCCGGCTGTTCATCGATCGACACGACGGTTTCGGTCTTGCCCGCCTTCACGGTCACCGGCGCGATCTCCGACACGAAATGCCCTTCGGCGATCGCGCGTTGCGCGCGCGTCAGCGATGCGATCGCGAACGCATCCTGTGCCTCGCGCGTGAACTGGTACGCCTGCGCGCAATCCTCGGCGAACGTGCCCATCAGGCGGCCCTTCTCGTACGCGTCCTCGAGCCCGTCGAGGAACATGTGGTCGAGCACCTGCCCGTGACCCATCCGCATCCCCGCACGCGCCTTCGGCAGCAGGTACGGCGCATTCGTCATGCTCTCCATCCCGCCCGCGACGGCTACACCTGCCGAACCCGCCAGCAGCAGGTCGTGCGCGAACATCGCGGCCTTCATCCCCGAGCCGCACATCTTGTTGACCGTGGTCGCACCCGCCGCGAGCGGCAGCCCGGCCTTCAGCGCGGCCTGCCGCGCCGGCGCCTGGCCCTGGCCCGCCGGCAGCACGCAGCCGAACACGATTTCATCGATACGCTCGGCCGGCACGTTCGCGCGCTCGAGCGCCGCGCGAATCGCTACCGCGCCAAGGTCGCTCGCGCTGGCTGCCGCCAGGTCGCCCTGAAAACCACCCATCGGCGTACGCGCCGTACCAACGATTACGATCGGATCCTGAGTCGTCATGATTCGCTTCCTCCAGTGTCAGCGCGGTGCCATGCGCAACGCGCCATCGAGACGGATAACTTCGCCGTTCAGCATCGTGTTCTCGGCGATGTGGCGCACCAGCGCCGCAAATTCTTCCGGGCGGCCGAGCCGCGGCGGGAACGGCACGCTCTTGCCGAGCGCGTCCTGCACGTCCTGCGGCATGCCGGCCATCATCGGCGTCGCGAAGATGCCCGGCGCGACCGTCACGACACGAATGCCGAACCGTGCGAGCTCGCGCGCGATCGGCAGCGTCATGCCCACCACGCCGCTCTTCGACGCCGCATATGCGGCCTGCCCGATCTGCCCGTCGAACGCCGCGACCGACGCGGTGTTGACGATCACGCCGCGCTCGCCTTCCGCGTCGGCGTCCTGCTTCGACATCGCTTCGGCGGCCAGCCGGATCATGTTGAACGTGCCGACCAGATTGATCGACACCGCGCGCGCGAAACGATCGAGCGAGTGCGGGCCGTCGCGGCCCACCACCTTCTCGCCCGGCGCGACGCCCGCGCAGTTCACGAGCGCGTCGATGCGACCGAACGCGTCATGCGCCGCGGCGACGGCCGCCTGGCCGTCGGCTTCGCTCGTCACGTCGGTCTTCACGAAGCGTGCGGCAGCGCCGAGTTCGTGCGCGAGGCCCGCACCAGCCTCTTCGTTGACGTCCAGCAGCACGGCCTTGCCGCCTTCCGCGACCACCATGCGCGCCACCGCGGCGCCGAGGCCCGAACCGGCGCCCGTGATCAGAAAAACACGATCCTTGATATCCATTCGCAGTCCGTACAGGTTGTATTCAGGGTTGAGCGACCTTCTCGGCTTCCATCTTGCGCAATACGAAGCGCTGGATCTTGCCGCTCGGGGTTTTCGGCAGCGCATCGACGAAGTCGATCGCGCGAGGATAGGCGTGAGCGGACAGCCGCCGCTTCACGTGCAGGCTCAGTTCCTCGGCCAGTGCCGGCGTGCCGTCGTAGTCTTTCGACAGCACGACGAACGCCTTGACGATCTCCGTGCGCTCCGCATCGGGCACGCCGATGACGGCGGCCTCGCTCACGGCCGGATGCTCGATCAGCGCGCTTTCCACGTCGAACGGGCCGATCCGGTAGCCGGACGACGTGATCACGTCGTCCGCGCGGCCGATGAAGCTCACGGTGCCGTCCGGCTCCAGCTCGACGTTGTCGCCGGTCCGGTAATAGCCGCCCGCGATCGCCGGCGTGTCCTGCTGCCAGTAGCCGTGGAACCACAGCAGCGGCGAGCGAGCGATGTCGATCGCGAGGTTGCCGGGCTCGCCGGGGCCGAGCTCGCGGCTCGCCTCGTCGAGCACCGCGACACGATAGCCGGGCATCGCAAAGCCTGCCGAGCCGGCGTGGACCACATGCGCGAGGCCGTGGTGGTTGTTCACGACCATCCCGAGTTCAGTCTGGCCGTAGTGATCGTAAATCGGCGCGCCGAGTGCCGCGTCGAACCAGCGCACGACTTCCGGATTCAGCGGTTCGCCCGCGCTGCTGACCACGCGCAGCTTGCCCTTCAGCCTCGCCGCCGCTTCCGTCCCGGCCGCCATCAGCATCCGGTAGGCAGTCGGCGAGCCGGCGAGGCTCGTGATCCCGAGGCGTTCGATCACGTCGTACGTGCTGTCGACCGTGAAACCGCCCTCGTAGAGCGTCGTCGCGTGGCCGAGCAGCAGCGGGCCCGTGATCGCGTAATAGAGGCCGTACGCCCACCCCGGATCGGCGATGTTCCAGAACCGGTCGCCAGCACGCAGGTCCACTGCTTCGCGCATGTAGGCACCGAACGCAAGCAGCGCGCGCAGCGGCACCGGCACGCCTTTCGGCAAACCCGTCGTACCCGACGTCGACATCATCATGAACAGGTCCGTGCCCTTGCGCGGCACCGGTTCGAACGTGTCGGACTGCGCCTCGAGCGCCGAGCGGAAATCGATGTCGCGTTCCGGCAGCGTCTCGCCCGGCTCGCGCACCGTCGCAACGGGCGGGCAACCGGCGATCTCGTCGAGCTTCGCGCGATTCGCGACGTTGGTCACGACCAGGCGCGCGTCGCTCATGCGCAGCCGGTGCTCGATCGCTTTCGGGCCGAACGCGGTGAACAGCGGCTGGTAGACGGCGCCCGCGCGCCACGTGCCGAGGATCGTCGCGACGAGTTCGGACGTGCGCGGCAGCAGGCCCGCCACCACGTCGCCTGGCTTCACGCCCTGTGCGACCAGCAGGTTCGCGACGCGTGCCGACAGCGCCTTCATCTGCGCAAACGTGTAGCTGCGGTGCTGCCCGCCGGCGTCGATCCAGTCGAGCGCAATCGCGTCCGCCGATGCGTGCCGGTCGCAGCATTCCACGCACGCGTTCAGGCCGCGCTCCAGGTCGCCGTGCAGTTGCAGCGCGGCGGTCTCGATACTGAACCGGGCGACGGCGTCGGCGTAGGCCGGCACCGCCCGGGCGGTAGCTCCATCAGGCATGCGTGTCTCCTGTGCGTTATGGCCGCCGTCGAGCCGGGGCGCGACGGGGATAGTTCGATAGTAGACAGCCCGTACATTGCAATCAATGACAAACAGAATCTAGAATCGTGATCGCTTTTGCCATGTCGGGAGGATGCAGGAAAATGGGGCCGCAGATGATTTCGCCGGATTTCGTCGACGACGCGCTCGCGTGCCTGCGCCGGCAAGGCCTGCCGACGGAGCCCGTGCTGCGCGCCGCTGGCCTGCCGGCCGCCGTGCGCGAGCCCGTCACGCCGCAGCAGTACGGCCGGCTGTGGCTCGCGATCGCCGGTGCGCTCGACGACGAGTTCTTCGGGCTCGCCGCGCGCCCGATGCGGCGCGGCAGCTTCACGCTGTTGTGCCATGCGGTGCTGCACGCCGGCACGCTCGACAAGGCGCTGCGGCGCGCGCTGCAATTCCTGCGCGTGGTGCTGGACGAGCCGCACGGTGAGCTCGTCGTGGCCGACGGGCAGGCGCAGATCGTGCTGACACAAACGGGCGCGCCCTACCCGGCGTTCGCGTACCGGACGTTCTGGTTGATCCTCCTTGGCGTCGCATGCTGGCTGATCGGCCGACGCATCCCGCTGCAGCGCATCGACTTCGCGTGCCCGAGCCCCGACCAGCGCAGCGACTATCACCAGTTCTTCGGCGTGCCCGTGCATTTCGACCGGCCCGACAGCCGGCTCACGTTCAACGCCGCGTACCTCGCGCTGCCGACGATCCGCTCCGAGCAGGCGCTGAAGACCTTCCTGCGCGGCGCGCCCGGCAACCTGCTCGTCCGCTACCGGCACGATACGGGCTGGGTCTCGAAGACGCGCGCGCAGCTGAAAACGCTGCCGGCCGCGGAATGGCCCGACTTCGATACGCTGGCCGTGCGCCTCGGCACGACGCCCGCGACGCTTCGGCGGCGTCTGCGCAGTGAAGGGCAAAGCTTCGCGGCAATCAAGGACGAGCTGCGCGGCGCGCTGGCCCAGTCGCTGCTGCGCGGGGATGCGCTCAGCGTCGCGGAGATCGCAGTCGAGCTCGGTTTCACCGAGCCGAGCGCGTTTCATCGCGCGTTCCGGAAATGGACGGGCACGAGCCCCGGCGCGTTCCGGCGGGACGTGCATGCGGCGGAGGCGGAACCGGGGGGTGCGAGCGGATGATGCCGAAGGCCGTCGTCAACCGGCGTGCACGGCCGACACGGAAACGCTCACGCGGCGCTGATACGATGCGATCTGCCAACTGCCGTTCGTTATCGATAGTCGACGGCAAGCACCCGACCCACCATCACCGCTCCCGCACCGATGCAAGCCACCCTCTTTTCCAACGCTGAACTGGCCGACCTGCGCGCGCACGGCATCGTGCTGTTTGCCGGCCGCGTGATCTTCGACGCTCAGCCGCCGATGCCGGCCGACCAGATCGCGGCCGTGCAGGCCCGCTGCCACGGCGACCTCCCGCCCGCGCTGCTGGACCTGTGGCGCACGACGGCCGGCGGCAGCCTCGACTACGACCTGACGCTGGAGATGAACGGGCATATCGAAGGGATCAGCTGGGGTGAGCTGTTCTACAACGGCAGCAACGGCTACCGCGACCTGGAAGGCTGGATCGACCACGAACTCGAACTGGCCGAAGAAGCCGTCGAGGAGAATTCACGCCCCTGGAGCGGCAAGCTCGACGTATTGCCGTTCGGCGGATTCGAGTACTGCGATCGCATCTACATCGTGACGGAGCCCGACGCAAAGGATTGCGGCCACGTGCTCGCCTGGAAACAGGGGCTGCCGCCCGCGTGGCGCGGCGCGATGCATGACGATGGCCTCGCGACGGTCGCCCCCGACCTGTACGCGGCATTCGGCGCACTGCAGCTCAATGCGGATCCGCTGGAACCCGGCGACAGTGGAACCGGCATGACGTTTCTTGAGTATGTCGACGAACGCCGGACGGAGCATGGCCTGCCGGCGCCGCTGGCAGACAAGCTGATCGCGTTCTATCGCCGCGCCATGATCGACTGGCGCACACCGCTCGCCGACGGCACGCTCGCCGCGCAGCCGGTGCTCGCGCGCCAGGCGTTGCGACATGCGATCGACCACGACGATGCAGCGCTCACCGTGCAACTGGCACCGCTCGTCGCGAATCTCGGCACCGCGCTCGCAGGCAGCGCGATTCCGACCGACTATGCGCTGCGGCGCAAGAAATTTGCCGCCGCCGCCGCGTTGCTCGAATCCGGTGCGCCGGTCGCGCCCGATTCGCTGGCATCCGCGTCCGGCAACGTGCCGGCCGCACTGATGCGCGCACTGCTCGACGCCGGCGTACGACCCGATGCCGACGCGATGGCGCGCTGTGTCGCCGGCGGCGGCGCCGACAGCGCGCGCCTGATCGGTGCGGCACTGGCGGCACAAGGCGTTGATGCGGCGGCCGCCTACCGCACGGCGAGTGCAACGCTGCTGCGCACGTTCACCGCCGACATCGCTGAAGTCCGCACCGGCAAGCTCAGCCACTATCTCGGCCTCGACGGACTCGAAGCCCACGCTGAACGCCTGCGGACATTCGTGCCGTAACGTGACGCGTACTCACCGGGAAGCCCCGTCAACACTCGCGGCAACACCCTGCATCGGCCGCGAGAACAGCTTGCAACCCGCGTAGTAGACGAGCGACGTCAGCGAGAGACCGACGATCCACGACACGTCCGCGCCGCCGAGCCGGCTCGCCAGTTCACCCGTATAGAGATCGGTGGCCATGAACGGCGCCTGCGCAACGATGCCGATGAAGTACGAGCCAACCGCGATCGAATTGAAGCGTCCGTAGATGCCGCCGTCCTGCCGGAAGAACGAATCGACGTCGTACTCGCCGTGACAGACGAGGTAGTAATCGACGAGGTTGATCGCGGTCCACGGCACGAGCACGTACAGCAGCAGCAGGATGAAGTTCGTGTAGCCGGCGAGGAAATTGTCGTGCCCGAACAGCGCGATCGCGAGCGCGATGCCGCACAGGACGATCGCGGTGATCGCCCGCGCACGCGCCTTGCCCGACCACGACGGAAAGAGCGTCTGCAGCACGGTGATGGCCGACAGCGCGCCGCAATACAGCTCCATCGCATTGCTGGCCGCGATGCCGAACGACAGCACGACGATTACCAGCACGCTGATCCCTTGCGTGAGGCCGGTGAGGCCGCTCACGACATTGCCGTCGGGCGTCGCGAGGCCCACCAGGCAGCCGAGCAGCATCGGGAAGAACGAGCCGAGCACGCAGCCCCAGTAACTCGACCAGAACGCCGTGCGCGGCCCGGTATCGGGCGGCAGGTAGCGCGAATAGTCCGACACGTAGGGCGCATAGGCGATCTGCCACAGCGCGGCGACCGACATCGCACCCAGGAAGCCGGACAGGTTCAGCGAATGCTTCGAGAACGTGTCGGCGGGCAATCCATGTACGAAGATGATCCACACGAATGCCAGCACGAGTACGCTGCCCGAGCACCAGCTCAACAGCCGCGCATACGCGTGGATCAGCTTGTAGCCATAGATCGATCCGAGCAGGCTGATCAGGCCGATCACCACGACGCCCGCCTCGAGCGGCATGTCGGCGCTCAGGCTGTGCAGTGCCTGGCCGCCGAACACGCAGTTCGACGCAAAAAAGCCGACATACATCACGACGACCAGTGCGACCACGAGGAGCGCGCCGAACGACCCGAACTGCCCGCGGGTCTGGATCATCTGCGGCACGCCGAGTTGCGGCCCCTGCGCGGAATGCAGCGCCATGAACACCGCGCCGATCAGGCTGCCGACGAGCGTCGCGAGCGCCGCCCACCAGAACGGCTGCTTGAACACCGTGGTCGCGAGCGAACCGGTGACGATCGTCAGCATCATGATGTTCGACCCGAACCAGATCGTGAACAGATCCTTCGCGCTGCCGTGCCGCTCGGTCAGCGGAATCGGCTGGATGGTGCTTTCCTCGAGATGAGCAATGGACTCGCCCTGACTCATTTCGTCTCCTTGTTTCTATTGTGATGTGCGTGGATTCTGGGGCTGACGGGTGATCGGGAATGCGTGGCCGACTCAAAGCGCGTGCGCTTCAATATGCGATTCACACTATTTGCATTCCTTATCAATAAGCGGCCTAAAGCACATTGCTTTATCGCGACCACCGCCCACGACGCCCAATCTTCAACCTGTCAGATGGCCGCTCCGGTGGCCGCACGCAGCCAGCCCGTCTCCGAAGCGGATCCTGTGGCTCGGTGCGCTCCCGCCCAGCTCTCACCGGACGAAAGCGCGTCGCTCAACCTGTCAGCAGTCGATCCCGAGCACTTCGCGCGCGGTGGCATCCACCGCCTTGCGCATCGTGCCGACCAGTTCGTCGATTTGCGCGTGATCGATCACCAGTGGCGGCGCAACGATCAGGCGGCCGTTCGTCGAACGCACGATCGCGCCGAGTTCGAACCCGACCGTCCGGCTGTGCCAGGTCAGGTCGGCCTCGTTCGCGAAGCGCTCGCGCGTCGCCTTGTTCTTCGCAAACTGGATCGCACCGACCGCGCCCACGCCCTGAATCTCGCCGACGAGCGGATGGCCGTCGAACGCATCGCGCAGCGCCTTCTGCAGGTACGGGCCGGTATCCGTCTTCGTGCGCTCGACGAGGCCTTCGCGCTCGAGCACGTCGAGATTGGCCAGCGCGACGGCGGCCGCGACCGGGTGCCCCGAATAGGTCAACCCGTGCGCATAGACGCCGCCCTTGTCGACCAGCGCATCGCCGACGCGCCGACTCATGATCAGCCCGCCCATCGGCACATAGCCCGAGGTCAGCCCCTTGGCCATGCAGATCAGGTCCGGTTCGAAGCCGAAGTGACGGTGCGCGAACCACTCGCCGGTGCGGCCGAAACCGCCGATCACTTCGTCCGCGCAGAGCAGCACGTCGTACTGACGGCAAATGCGCTCGATCTCCTGCCAGTAGCCGTCCGGCGGAAAGATCATCCCGCCTGCCCCCTGGAAAGGCTCCGCGACGAACGCGGCAACGCGGTCCGCGCCGATTTCGAGGATCTTGCGCTCGAGCGACAGTGCCGCCTGCTTGCCGAATGCCTCGGGGCTCAGGTCGCCGCCGTTCGCGTACCAGTACGGTTCGTCCACGTGCGTGATGTTCGGAATCGGCAGGTCGCCCATTTCATGCATGAACGCCATGCCGCCCAGCGACGCGCTGCCCACCGTCGACCCGTGATAGCCGTTCACGCGGCCGATCAGCACCTTCTTCTCCGGCTTGCCCATCACGTCCCAGAACCGCCGCACGGTGCGAATCAGCACTTCGTTCGATTCGGATCCCGAATTGGTATACACGACGTGACTGAAGCGGTTGCCGAGCAGCGCGAACAGGCGCTCCGACAGTTCGATCACCGACGGGTGCGTCGTATGAAAGAACATGTTGTAGTAGGACAATTCCTTCATCTGCCGCGCGGCGGCGTCGACCAGCTCCGGCCGCCCATAGCCGACGTTGGTGCACCACAGCCCGGACATGCCGTCCAGGTAGCGGTTGCCGTCGTTATCCCATAAATGGACACCTTCGCCGCGCACCATCACGCGCGCGCCTTCCTCGTTCAGCGCCTTCTGGTCGACGAACGCATGCAGGTGATGCGCGGCGTCGCTGCGTTGATAGTCCTGCGTCGTACGATGCGGAAAGTTGGGCGCATTCATAGGCGAGTCTCCGGTTCGTTGTGTGGATGAAAAGCGTTGTCGTGCTGCGCGGCGCAGCCGCCTGCGGCCCGCCGCTTCGAATCAGTAGCTGATCCAGGTCGTCTTGAGGCCCGTGTACTTGTCGATCGCATGCAGCGAAAGATCGCGGCCGAAGCCCGACTGGCGGAACCCGCCGAACGGCGTCTGCGCGCTCAGCGCATCGACCGTATTGACGGACACCGTGCCGGCGCGCAGCCGGCCCGACACACGATGCGCGCGTGACAGGCTGCCGGTCCATACCGACGCGGCAAGGCCATAGATCGAATCGTTCGCGAGCCGGACGGCCTCGTCCTCGGTGTCGAACGCCATCACCGACAGCACCGGCCCGAAGATCTCCTCACGTGCGATGGCATCGCCGTGCTTCACGTCGATGAAGATCGTCGGCTCGATGAAGTAGCCCTTGCCGTCGACGCGCGGCGCGCCTCCGCCTATTGCGAGCGTCGCGCTATCGCGGCCGCGCGCGATCCATTCGCGCACACGCCGATGCTGCTGCTCGTCGACGATGGCGCCCATCCCGCTCGACGGATCGAGCGGATCGCCCGGCATGAACGCGGCGGCATGCGCAATCAGCCGATCGACGAACGCATCGTGAATCGAACGTTGAACCAGCAGCCGCGAGTTGGCGGAACACACCTCGCCCTGGTTGAAGAAAATGCCGAAGCACGCCTTGCGCGCGGCCATGTCGAGATCGTCCGCATCGTCGAAGACGAGGTTCGGACTCTTGCCGCCGCACTCGAGCCACACCTGCTTCATGTTCGACTGCGCGGCGTACTCGAGGAATTTCTTGCCGACGGCCGTCGAGCCTGTGAATGCAAGCACGTCCACGTCGGGATGCAACCCGAGCGCGCGCCCTGCTGTCTCGCCGTAGCCCGGCACGACGTTCAGCACGCCCGGCGGCAGGCCGGCCTCGAGCGCCAGTTCCGCAAGACGCAATGCGGACAGCGGCGATTGCTCCGCCGGCTTCAGCACGACGCTGTTGCCTGCCGCCAGCGCCGGCGCCACCTTCCACGCAACCATGTCGAGCGGGAAATTCCACGGCACCACGGTGCCGACGACCCCCAACGGTTCGCGCGTGACGACCGCGAGGTTGCCGGGGTCGGTCGATGCGACTTCGCCATGCAGCTTGTCGACGGCTTCGCCGTACCAGCTGAACAGACCGCCCGCGGCCGGCACGTCGATGCTGAACGCATCCGCCACCCGCTTGCCCATGTTGAGCGAGTCGAGCAGCGCAAGCTCCGCTCCATGCGATGCGATGAGGTCACCAAGCCGGCAAAGCACGCGCTTGCGTTCTGCCGGCGCACAGCGCGACCAGACGCCGGATTCGAATGCGTGACGCGCGGCACGCACCGCGTCGTCGACATCCTGTGCATCGCACGACGCGACTTCCGCGATGACGGCCTCGGTGGCCGGATTGATCGCGGCGAACCTCCGGCCGCTTCGAGCCGGTACGCTGCGGCCGCCGATATGCGCGAGCGTTCTCGGGACGACTTGCGCCGCGAGACGTCTCCAGTCCGCGTGCTGATGATTGTCTGCTGAAGTTGGGTTCATTCAAGACTCCGTTTTTGACGACCAGGCGTTTGTGCGTTGTTCTCCGCCTGAACTCGACCCGACGAAAGACGCCAGCGAGCACGACCGATGCCCATGACCGCCGTACATCGTCGCAGTCGTCCGGTTGGCAAACTGTCGGTCATCAAAAAGAGATTCGAAAGAACAGTTTTTCTTCTCATTGAAGAGGTTATTTCTATTCATCCTTCGGTCGCGCAGTGGGTTTTCCTGCCACGTTACGGTTCCGGTGCCGTTTGTTTGCGTGCGATCGCATCGGCTCGCCGGCGCGACGCGACGTAGCGCCGGCGGCAACATCTGGCCGGCACGACATTGCGCCACGGCCCGTCCGACCACATACTGGTCGGCCGGTGCGAACAAGGATGCGTCGATGGTGAATGTCGATCAGGGCGCCGCTTCGATCTTTGGCGTGATCGGAACGGCCGTGTCTTTGCTGGCGGCGATTCCGTACGCGTTCGCGATCTACCGGCGCACCGTTCGTCCGCACCTGTTCACGTGGCTCGTGTGGTCGGTCGTCACGGCAATCGCGGCTGCCGGCCAGTTCGTCGCGGGTGCGGGGCCGTCCGCGTGGTGCACGGCAGCAATTGCCGTTACATGTTTCCTGACGCTGGTGGCGAGCATCTTTCGCGGCGAACGCGGCTGGACCCGCGTCGACTGGTTTTTCCTGGTCGCGGCCCTGTGGGCCATTCCGCTGTGGATGCTGACCGACGACCCGACGATCTCGATCTGCCTGGTCACGCTGATCGAGCTTGCCGGCCTCGGCCCGACCGTCCGCAAGACGATCCGCGATCCGTGGAGCGAGAGCCTCGCGTATTTCGTGCTGTGCGTGTTCAAGTACGCGCTTGCGTTGCTGGCACTGAGCACGTGGAGTGTCGCGGTCGCGTTCTATCCGGCCGTCAACGTCATCGCGTCGATCGGCATCTGCGCGGTGATGCTCGTCCGGCGTCAATCGCTGTCGAACGCGCGGTAGACGGTAGCCGTCGGTGAGGTATGTTGCTTGCTGCTGTTGCTCGCCGGCATGAGCGGAACCACCAACCTTCAGAGACGATGCGAGGCCATTAAATGGATGCAATCCGTACCGCCATCGAACCCAGCGAAGCCGCGCTTCGTGGCGCGATGCTGACCAACGATGTCGCGGCGCTCGATGCGTTGCTGGACGACAACCTGGTGTTCACCGTTCCGACCGGCCAGGTCATCTCGAAGGAAGATGACCTGGCCGCGCATCGCGAGAAGCTGCTGCGTCTCGACAAGCTCGATGTGCAGGAAACGCGTGCATGCGCGATAGGCGAAATGATCCTGACCACGACGAAGGCGACACTTGCCGGCCATTTCGACGGCACGGCATTCGACGGCGTGTTTGCCTATACTCGGCTGTGGCGTCGATCAAGTGCCGGCTGGTGCGTCGTCGCCGGGCATGCATCGCAGGTCATGTAGCCGCGTCGAGCTTGACCTTCCTTCGAGCCGGTAAACCGGTAAGCCGCGAATCCGGAGTTGGATCGGTGCGGGCCAGACGATACCTCGGCGAAAGTGTCGACCCTGACAGGAGACGACATGCACAAACCATTTACCGTACGTGCTGCCCGTACCGCAGACGCGGACGAACTCACGCGACTGGCTCGCATTTCGAAGGCACACTGGGGCTATCCGAAGGACTGGCTCGACTTGTGGCAGAGCGATCTCACGATCGCACCGGAGACGATCGATGGGTCGATCGGTTACGTCGTGGAATCCGGCGAGACAATCATCGGGTTCTGGGTCAGGGCGTCATCGGAATCGGATCACCCGACTCCCGGATGGCTGTTCGTCCATCCCGACCACATGGGGCGGGGAGTGGCCCGTGCACTGTGGGAAGCGGTCCGCAGGGAGAGCGCCGCGAGAGGGATCAGAAGCTTCGTGATCGAAGCAGATCCCAATGCGGTTCCGTTCTATCTGGCGCTCGGAGCTGAAAAAATTGGCGAAAAGGAATCGAGCGTCGTCCCGGGCAGGTTTTTCCCGATCTTGCGGATCACGATGGACTCGTGAGGGAAATCGCAGCGACATGACTCACCGTGCCGCGCCGAGCTCGACAGAATCGAGGCCGCCAGCTCAGCCGTCGACAGCGGTCGAGGCGCCAGCCGCGACCGACATGCCATCCGGCTCGATCCAGATTCAGCACGGTAAAACGTCGAGTCGTATCGAAGGCGCACCAGCCCCCACCGTGCTGCGGTCTGTTCTCGATCGTATCTCACGATGATCGGCTTGCCTCAAAACACCAGGATCGGGATAGCGGCGGGGAATCTCGGGTAAGGTCAAAGCGGCCTCATTCCCGCATCCGCGCCGATGATCCTGTTGTCTGCATCAGGCTCCAACGCACCGTCGGCAGCGTCGCCGTTGCCGCACCACTTACCTGAATCAACCCGGACTTGGAGGTTCCGACCGGCGGCACAAGTGCGACTCCATCCAGGGTGTTGCCGGCGACGACCATCTGCGTGGGGGTGCATCCACTCGCCAGCACCGCTACTGCTACGCCGGAAATCGACGAAAACGCGTCGCCGGTGAGGCTGAACTGGCAGATATTCCCCTCCGCCTGGAAACCGGCATATCCCGAGCCGGACACCTTGTTGTTGGTCACTGCAACCGACGAGACCGTTCCAGGCCACGCGCTCAGGCGGAGCGCGCCCAGCTGTGTCGGCGGTAGCCCATTGTTCACATTCGAGTTCTGGATATTTGACACGGTGTTGCCGCTAACGATCACGTTCGTCGCATCGTATGTGTTCCAGCTCGCTTCCTGTGCGACCAGGATGCCCGACGCCTTCTGCACGCCGTCGATGGTGTTGTTCGAGATTGTCACGGACTGCCCGCCGACCACGGCGATACCGCGCCCCCAGTAATTGCCCGATACCGAGTTGTGATCAATCAGCACGTTGCCGCTAATGCGACCGTCGGCCTGATAGCTGACGACGGCGATCAGGTCGTCGCCGGTGTCCTTCACGGTATTGCCCTCCACTCGCACGTTGGTCGAGCCATAGGTCGTATGAATGCCGTCCGCCAGCGTCGACTGCACTGTATTGTTCACGATCGCGACGTTCGTGCCGCCATACACGAAGATCCCTGCACTGGCGCCGCCGCGAATCGTCACGTCCAGCACTTGAATGTCCGTGCCCGTTACCTCGACCTTGGTCGACTCGCGCGTCGCCAGCCGCGTCGTGCCCGTACCGATCAACGTGACGCCGACGAGTGTCGAGCCCCGGCCGCTCATTACGAGTGTCTGGTCATTCGGATTGCTGGCGACCAGCGTCGCGCCATAGCCTGATATCACGACGTTCGCCTGCGCGACGTTCAATGACCGGCTGACGGCATAGGTTCCCGGCGCAAGCACCAAGCGCTGGCCCGGCAGCAACGCATTGAACGCGGCCTGCAACGCGTCGGTCTGATCGCCGCCGTTTGCCGTTGGCCGGACAGTCACAACCGTAAGTGCCTGCGCGATGCGAGCCATGCGTGCTTGCCACGTGCCTCCCGACGCGAATACTGCAGAAGACGATGAGACGAAACATGCAGTGCAAATCAGGAGGAAAACTCGACTCGAACCGAGTACGCCAAATGACTTTTCCATGGATATTCTCACTCGCGCGTTTGCCCATAATGGCCAGATGACGACTACGGAGCATTCGCGCAACAAGACTGTCCGATGAGGATATAACCCATCAGTCAATCAGGATTACGAACTTAAATGGATAACCGATATGGCGGAGCAACGTTCCGTTACCACGCTGAATACCGGATAGCCGGCTCGCGTGCCGTCGCACGTGCGTGTTCCCAATGATGACAGCTCAATCCAGACAGCGCCGGCACTGCGCGTTGGACTCGAATCAATCACTCGCTCCTGAGCGTAATCGGGACGTCAACATTCTCGCAATTCGAGCGTTCCCGGTACTCATCCCCAGTCTATATCGCACACGTCATTCGTAAATGCGACATAGGGCGCGCGACGTCGTAAGACCGTGATCCTTGCATGTACGATCGTCTCATTCGGAAGCCGGATATTACGGCATGACATTGCCACGACGGCCTGGAGGCAGGCCATACCTTACGTCTGCATTCTCGGGAACCATGCAATTTGGCGCACAGCACCTAAATTTTTTGCGCTTCCGCGATGGTTGCATTGAGGTGGAATGAGATGGTATTTGCGACGTGTTCTGGTCGACCAAGTACGACACTGATGCGCCGTTGGTCGCTCAAGAACAATGGAGGCTGAGTCGGCGCATTCGACGCCCCGATTCCAACCAGATTGATGGGGCGCGCTGCGGAACGTGCCTGGAGATATGAGTGACGCGGAGCTGTGTTCGGCCTGCCGCCCATCCCCCGATCCCACGTACATTTCCGCCGCTGAAATGCAAAAACCCCCGCCTTTCGGGCGGGGGTTTCTGGCTTAGGGAGCCTGACGATTACCTACTTTCACACGGGAATCCGCACTATCATCGGCGTAGAGTCGTTTCACGGTC
>NZ_CABVQK010000017.1 GCF_902499335.1 Burkholderia lata
GACCGTGAAACGACTCTACGCCGATGATAGTGCGGATTCCCGTGTGAAAGTAGGTAATCGTCAGGCTCCCTAAGCCAAGAACCCCCGCCCGAAAGGCGGGGGTTTTTGCATTTCAGCGACAAAAAACGCACGTGCGGTAGGAGAAGTGCGCTCCATTCATCACGTGCCCCTGGCTCGCACGCCAGATCACTCGGCTGCCATCCCGCAGTCAAGCCTTACCCCGGAACGAAACCACGCGATTTGATACGATCGAAGTGCCGTCGGCGATTGCAGTCGTCGACGTTCATGTTCGAAACCAGGGCTTGATGGAGAGGGCGGGAATGAATATCGGCGACGCGTCGCGCGAATCCGGAGTCAGCGCAAAAATGATCCGGTACTACGAACAGGTCGGCCTGCTTGCGCCGAGCAAGCGTACCGACGCCGGCTACCGGATCTACGGCGCAGACGAAATCCATATCCTGCGTTTCATCCGTCAGGCGCGACGCCTTGGCTTTCTCGTCGAGGACATCCGCAAGCTGTTGATGCTCTGGCAGGACCGCTCCCGCGCGAGCGCAGAAGTGAAGTCGATTGCCCTCGAACACGTGGCCGAACTAGACAAGCGCATCACGGAGCTGAGCGACATGCGCGACACATTGGCCGATCTCGCTGCGCACTGTCATGGTGACGGGCGGCCCGAATGCCCGATTCTGGCGCGTCTGTCCGACCCCGTCGATGAACCAAATTAGTGCGCACACTCGAGGTCAAAAACAGGCCTCGATTCTATTTTTATAAAAATCAACAGGTTACGCTAGGTCGGCGACCGGATATTCCGAAATGGAATGGCTTCCATGCAAGTATTTCACTAGCATCTTGGTGCGGCATCGCTATAATTCGGGATAACCCTATACGGGAAATCCCTGAACACCGATTCACCAGGGGTCCCCCTTCCTTGGAGAACGTCATGATCGCCTACATCGTCGAAAAGCTGAGCAACTGGTTCGAATCCGCAGAACGTGAACGCCGTGAGGCTTACCTCGCTACGTCGTCGGACATCGTCCAGCTCGAGAGCCGCATCCGCTCGCTCGAAACCAACGGCTACTCGCTGTAATCGGAGTCACCGTCAGGTGTCACGTGGCACCGAACGATAAGCAAGCCCCGTATTTGACGGGGCTTTGTTTTTTGTGCGCCGGATCTGGCGCAATCGTCAGTGCAGCGCTATGGTATGCACCTGCTTTTCATCCTGAAGGACACGATCATGCGTTTGCGTCTCGATGTGCGTCGAAGTGCCCGCGCGCGTCTCGTTCTGGGCGCGGCGGTACTTGTCCATGGACTCGCGGCCGCGGCCGCGACGTCGTCCAAACCGCTGATTCTTGATACGCAACGCGGTATCCAGGACGGCAAGGGTGGGTTGGTGCTGCAGACGGCGCCGTTGTCTTCCGAGCCGATCGTCGAGCCGGCACGCATGCGGGCTCCGGCCGGGCAGGCGCCGAACACGTCGGTTCCGCTGTTCGTCGCGCCGTATATCAATGTTCCCGCGTGGGGTGGGCAACCGGCCAACCAGCCAAGGCCCGCGCCGCGACCTCAGCCATAACAGCCAGTCGCCCGATCAGTTTCCGCGGTGCTCGATCTGGCAGCGGGCGCCGCTATCCTGTCCCAGCATCTCGACCAGATAGGGCAGTGCCTCGTTCATGCTCTGGGCGAGCGTATACGGCGGATTCAGAATGAACATCCCGCTGCCGTAGAGACCCAGCCCGTCAGTCGGCGGATTCGACACCGTCAACGTCAGGTGCAGCCAGTTGTTCGGTTGCAGGCGCTTCAACTGCTCGGGAAAACGCTGCGATTCCGTCCGGGTCACCTGCGGGTACCAGATTGCGTAGCAGCCCGTCGCGAAACGCTTCAGACACTCCGTCACGCACGCTACCGTGCGCGCGTAATCCTTCTTGTCCTCGTAGGACGGGTCGATCAGCACGAGTGCGCGTCGCGGCGGCGGCGGCAGCAGCGCCTTGATGCCTTCGAAGCCATCGCCTGCGAAGATCATCGCGCGTCGCCCCGCGTCGCGGAAATTGTGGCGCAGCACGTCGATTTCCGTCGTGTGCATTTCGAACAGGCGCATGCGGTCCTGATCGCGCATCGATCGCCACGCGATGTACGGGGAACCGGGATAGAAGCGGAGTTCACCGTCGTCGTTCAGCGCGCGGACTTCATCCACATAGTCGCCCAGCGCTTCCGGCAGGTTCTTTTCGTTCCACAGCCGGCCGATGCCTGTGTCGAATTCCGACGTCTTCGCCGCATAGCCGTCGCGCAGCGAGTACACGCCGGCACCTGCATGCGTGTCGATGTACCAGTAGGACTTGTCTTTCTTGTTCAGGTAGCGCAACAGCTGGACGACGACGGCGTGCTTGAGCACGTCCGCGTGGTTGCCTGCGTGAAAACCGTGACGATAACTGAGCATGGCGGGCTGCCTGAAACGAAAGGTGAATCGATGAAAGCGATCGATCGTGCGCGGCCGTCAGGCCGGGCGCCGATGCGGGCCGCGTATTGTACGCGAGTGGCCGTGCATCGCCTTATTCGTACGCATCGCCGACCACCTCTTCAATGCGTTGCTTCACGTCCGGCGTCAGCTTCGCGGCAACGTCGAGCGCGCGCATGTTGTCACTGATCTGCTCGATCCGCGATGCGCCCGTGATGACCGAACTCACGCGCGGATTCGCGAGCACCCACGCGATCGCGAGCTGGCTCGTGCTGCAGCCGAGCTCGGCCGCAATTTCGCCGAGCCGTTCGACGATATCGTTGGCGGCCTGATCGGTCAGGCGGTCGCGCATCCAGTCGTAACCCTGCAATTGCGCGCGGCTACCGGGCGGCACGCCGTTACGGTACTTGCCGGTGAGCAGGCCCGATGCAAGCGGGCTCCAGGTCGTGAGGCCGAGGCCGTAGTCGTCGTAGAGCCGCGCATATTCCCGTTCGACACGTGTGCGGTGGAATAGGTTGTACTGTGGCTGTTCGACGACCGGCTTGTGCAGGTGATGTCGTTCGGCGATCTCGCACGCGGCGCGGATCTCTTCGGCACTCCATTCCGACGTGCCCCAGTACAGCGCCTTGCCGCGCACGATCATGTCGCTCATCGCCCAGACGGTTTCCTCGATCGGCGTGTTCGGATCGGGGCGATGGCAATAGACGAGGTCGACATAGTCGAGCTGCAAGCGGCGCAGCGAGCCGTCGATGGCGTTCAGCAGGTATTTCCGGTTCAGCGTGTGATACTGGTTCGGCGCTTCGGCGAGCCCCCAGAAGAACTTCGTGGACACGATATAGCTGACGCGCGGCCAGTCGAGCGACTTGAGCGCGTGGCCCATGATTTCCTCGGATTTGCCGCCGGCGTAGACCTCGGCGTTGTCGAAGAAATTGACGCCTGCGTCGCGCGCCGCAGCCAGGCATTCGCGCGCGACCCGCTGGTCGACCTGGTTGCCGTACGTCACCCACGAACCGAGCGACAGCGCGCTGATCTGCAGGCCGGAGCGGCCTAGCCGTCGATAGTGCATGCGAATCTCCTGCGTGAGGGAACCGACCTTAAGCTTAGACGTTTTGCGCGCGAACGGCGGGGCCGATCGTGCACAATGACGGCTGGCCCGCCAGTACGATCGCGCGACGGTAGCGGATGCGGCGGGTGTGTGCTTTTATCGATCCGACAACGGGAGGAGACGGACATGGCAGCAGATCTGAGCGGCAAGACCGCAGTCGTCACGGGCGCCGCGAGCGGCATCGGCAAGGAAATCGCACTCGAGCTCGCGAAGGCGGGCGCGGCCGTCGCGATCGCCGACCTGAACCAGGACGGCGCAAACGCCGTTGCCGACGAGATCGTCAAGGCGGGCGGCAAGGCGATCGGCATCGCGATGGACGTGACGAACGAGGAAGCCGTGAACAGCGGTATCGACAAGGTGGCCGAAACGTTCGGCTCGGTCGACATCCTCGTGTCGAACGCGGGCATCCAGATCGTCAACCCGATCGAGAACTACTCGTTCTCCGACTGGAAGAAGATGCAGGCGATTCACGTCGACGGCGCGTTCCTGACGACCAAGGCCGCGCTCAAGCACATGTACAAGGACGATCGCGGCGGTGTCGTGATCTACATGGGTTCGGTGCACTCGCACGAAGCGTCGCCGCTGAAGTCGGCCTATGTGACGGCCAAGCACGGCCTGCTCGGCCTGGCCCGCGTGCTGGCGAAGGAAGGCGCGAAGCACAACGTGCGCTCGCACGTCGTGTGTCCGGGTTTCGTGCGCACGCCGCTGGTCGACAAGCAGATTCCGGAGCAGGCGAAGGAGCTCGGGATCAGCGAAGAGGAAGTGGTGAAGAAGGTAATGCTCGGCAATACGGTCGACGGCGTGTTCACGACCGTTCAGGACGTCGCGCAGACGGTGCTGTTCCTGTCGGCCTTCCCGAGCGCCGCGCTCACGGGCCAGTCGGTCGTCGTCAGCCACGGCTGGTTCATGCAGTGAGGCGGGCGCGGGCGATGTAGCCGCCCGCCGGCGAACGGCATAAAAAACGCGCTCCACGGAGCGCGTTTTCATTTCAGCGGGGCGGGGCCGATGACGGCTGCCGCCCGCTTACGCCGAGTTACTTCAGGACGGCTGCGACCGCATTGGCGACCGCGTCCAGGTTGCGCGTGTTCAGCGCGGCGACGCAGATCCGGCCCGTGCCGACCGCGTAGATGCCGAACTCGTCGCGCAGGCGATCGACTTGCGCCGAGGTCAGGCCCGAGTACGAGAACATCCCGCGCTGCTCGTTGATGAAGCTGAAGTCGCGATCGACGCCGCTGGCCTTCAGGCGCTCGACGAGACCGTTGCGCATCGCGCGGATGCGATCGCGCATTTCACCGAGTTCCTGCACCCACGAAGCGTGCAGTTCCGGCGATGCGAGCACCGCTGCGACCACGGCGCCGCCATGGGTCGGCGGGTTCGAGTAGTTCGTGCGGATCACGCGCTTCAGTTGCGACAGCACGCGCGTTGCTTCTTCCTTGCTCGACGTGATGATCGACAGTGCGCCGACGCGCTCGCCGTACAGCGAGAACGACTTCGAGAACGACGACGACACGAATGCGTTCAGGTCGGCCGCGGCAAACAGGCGCACGGCGGCAGCATCGGCCTCGATGTTCTCGCCGAAGCCCTGGTAGGCCATGTCGAGGAACGGTACGAGGTTGCGCGCCTTCACGACGTCGACGACCTGTTGCCATTGCGCTTCGGTCAGGTCCACGCCGGTCGGGTTGTGGCAGCACGCGTGCAGCACGACGACCGTGCCTGCCGCGTAGCCGTTCAGTGCCGACAGCATGCCTTCGAAGTTCACGCCGTTGGTGGCAGCGTCGTAATACGGGTACGCAACGACTTCGAAGCCGGCTGCTTCGAACAGCGCGCGGTGGTTTTCCCAGCTCGGATCGCTGATCGCGACCTTCACGTTCGGGTTCACGGTGCGCAGGAAATCGGCGCCGATCTTCAGCGCGCCGGTGCCGCCCAGTGCCTGGGCCGTGACCACGCGACCGGCTGCGATCAGCGGCGAGTCGTTGCCGAGCAGCAGCTTCTGCACGGCCGCATCGTAGGCGGCGATCCCGTCGATCGGCAGGTAGCCGCGCGGCAGGCCGGCCTCGACACGCACCTTCTCTGCTTCGCGAACCGCACGCAGCAGCGGAATCTTGCCTTCTTCGTTCGTGTACACACCGACGCCGAGGTTGACCTTGGTCGGACGCGCATCGGCGTTGAAGGCTTCGTTCAGGCCCAGGATCGGGTCGCGGGGAGCAAGCTGGACAGCGGAGAAGAGCGACATGATGATTCGGCAGTAGTGAAAAGAGGGTCAGGCTTTCAACAGGCGGGGCGGGCGCGGCGGACCGCGCGCAGGCAGGCACGACGCCGGAAAGCGCAGCAGCCTGACATTGTAGCGAATTCACGCAGGCGGGGGCGGCGTTTCAGCGGCGAAATTCGGCCGGGAATCGCGATTCCCGGCGGCCGTCGCGCGTCAGGAGCCGACAGCAGTTCGCGAGGCCGCGAAGCGCTAGAATGCTTTCTTTGCCCTCGCTCCGGCCGCATTCCATGTCCGAACATAAAGCCGAAACCGGCGACGCGCTCGACGAATCGAAATTCGTGACCTTCGAAGGGTCGCCGTTCCAGCTGTATCAACCGTATCCGCCCGCAGGCGACCAGCCGACCGCGATCGAGACGCTCGTCGAAGGGGTCGAGGACGGTCTCTCGTTCCAGACGCTGCTCGGCGTGACGGGCTCGGGCAAGACCTTTACGATGGCCAATACGATCGCGCGGCTCGGCCGCCCGGCGATCGTGTTCGCGCCGAACAAGACGCTCGCCGCGCAGCTCTACTCGGAATTCCGCGAGTTCTTCCCGCGCAACGCGGTCGAGTATTTCGTCTCGTACTACGACTATTACCAGCCTGAAGCGTATGTGCCGCAGCGCGACCTGTTCATCGAAAAGGACTCGTCGATCAACGAGCACATCGAGCAGATGCGGCTGTCGGCGACGAAGAGCCTGATGGAGCGCCGCGACGTCGTGATCGTCGCGACGGTGTCGGCGATCTACGGTATCGGCAACCCGTCCGAATATCACCAGATGATCCTGACGCTGCGCACCGGCGACAAGCTCGGCCAGCGCGACGTGATCGCGCGGCTGATTGCGATGCAGTACACGCGCAACGACCAGGATTTCCAGCGCGGCACGTTCCGTGTGCGCGGCGACACGATCGACATCTTTCCGGCCGAACACGCGGAGCTGGCCGTGCGCGTCGAGCTGTTCGACGACGAGGTCGAGACGCTGCACCTGTTCGACCCGCTGACGGGGCGCGTGCGACAGAAGATTCCGCGCTTCACCGTGTATCCGTCGTCGCATTACGTGACGCCGCGCGACACCGTGATGCGGGCGGTCGAGACGATCAAGGACGAACTGCGCGAGCGCCTCGAGTACTTTCACAGCGACGGCAAGCTCGTCGAGGCGCAGCGCCTCGAACAGCGCACGCGCTTCGATCTCGAGATGCTGCAGGAACTCGGCTTCTGCAAGGGCATCGAGAATTACTCGCGGCATTTCTCGGGCGCAGAGCCCGGCGATCCGCCGCCGACCCTCGTCGACTACCTGCCGCCCGATGCGCTGATGCTGCTCGACGAATCGCACGTGCTGATCGGCCAGTTGAACGGCATGTACAACGGCGACCGCGCGCGCAAGGAAAACCTCGTCAACTATGGCTTCCGGCTGCCGTCGGCGCTCGACAACCGGCCGCTCAAGTTCCCCGAGTTCGAACGCAAGATGCGCCAGGTCGTGTTCGTGTCGGCCACGCCGGCCGACTACGAGAAGCGCGTGACCGGGCAGATCGCCGAGCAGGTCGTGCGGCCGACGGGCCTCGTCGATCCGGAAATCGAAGTGCGGCCGGCGAGCTCGCAGGTCGACGACGTGCTGGCCGAGATCAACGCGCGCGTGAAGGCCGAGGAGCGCGTGCTGATCACCGTGCTGACGAAGCGCATGGCCGAGCAGCTCACCGAGTTTCTCGCCGACCACGGGGTCAAGGTGCGTTACCTGCACAGCGACATCGATACGGTCGAGCGCGTCGAGATCATCCGCGACCTGCGGCTCGGCACGTTCGACGTGCTGGTCGGGATCAACCTGCTGCGGGAAGGGCTCGACATTCCCGAGGTGTCGCTCGTCGCGATCCTCGACGCGGACAAGGAAGGCTTCCTGCGCGCCGAGCGCTCGCTGATCCAGACGATCGGCCGTGCGGCGCGGAACGTGAACGGCAAGGCGATCCTGTACGCGGACAACATGACCGAGTCGATGAAGCGCGCGATCGGCGAGACCGAGCGCCGCCGGGCGAAGCAGATCGCGCACAACGAAAAGATGGGCATCACGCCGCGCGGCGTCGTGAAGCGCATCAAGGACATCATCGACGGCGTTTACAACGCGGATGAGGCACGCGCCGAGCTGAAGGAAGCGCAGCAGCGCGCGAAATTCGAGGACATGTCGGAAAAGCAGCTCGCCAAGGAAATCAAGCGCCTCGAGAAGCAGATGGCCGACTACGCGAAGAACCTCGAGTTCGAGAAGGCCGCCGCGACCCGCGACCAGCTTGCGCTGCTGCGTGAGCGCGTGTTCGGCGCGAACGTCGGCGATCACGTCAACGGCGGCCGGTAAATCTTTCCAAGCGTCACCGAAACCGTGCGGTAACGAGCCTGTAAGCCTTGTCGGATCAGGGGTTTACACGGCTCCCCGTTTGTTCGGAAACAGGTTCGGTGCTAAACTCCGCAATTATTGAGAATTGTTCGCATTAACGTTCTTCATCGCGTTAGTGTTTTCGGCGGGCAGGCCTGGCGGCCGGTCCGCATGGTTCCAGATCAAATAACAAGGAGTGTCCATGTTGGGTTCTTCGTTCATCCGCACGACGGTTGCGGTAGCGGCGGCGCTTGCCGCAATGTCGGCCTCGGCTGCCGAATATCCGATCGGCAAGCAGCAGATCCAGGGCGGCATGGAAATCGGCGCGGTGTACCTGCAGCCGATCACGATGGACCCGGAAGGGATGATGCGCAAGGCGTCGGATTCCGACATCCACCTCGAGGCCGACATCCATGCGGTCAAGAACAACCCGACGGGTTTCGCGGAAGGCGACTGGATGCCGTACCTGCAGGTCACGTACAAGCTGACGAAGCAGGGCGACACGAAGTGGAAGGCTGAAGGCGACCTGATGGGCATGGTTGCGAGCGATGGTCCGCACTACGGCGACAACGTGAAGCTGAACGGCCCGGGCAAGTACCACCTGACGATGGTCGTCAAGCCGCCGATGCAGACGGGCCACATGGCGTTCGGGCGTCACATCGACAAGGAAACGGGTGTGGGCGCGTGGTTCAAGCCCGTTACCCTCGAGTACGACTTCCCGTTCGCCGGTATCGGCAAGAAGGGCGGTTACTGATCGGTGGCATCACGTACGGCGCGCTTCGGCGCGCCGTCGGCGTAGAGAACCCAGAATGAAAATTCCCCAGAAAATCGTTGTCGCAGCCGCTGCGTTGTGGCTTGCCGGCGCAGCGCACGCTGCCGATCTGCCGACGTTCAAGCTCGAGATGACGGACGGCAAGCTGAATCCCGCCCGCATCGAAGTGCCGGCCGGTCAGCGTTTCAAGATCGAGATCAAGAACACCGGCAAGGGCGCCGCCGAATTCGAGAGCGTGCAACTGCGCAAGGAAAAGGTGCTCGCGCCGGGCGCCGATTCGTTCGTGGTCGTCGCTCCGTTGTCACCGGGTGAATACAAGTTTTTCGACGATTTCCACCAGCAGGCGCAGGGCGTGATCGTCGCGAAGTAACGCGTTTTATCTGCGCGCAGGCCACCTGCCCGGTGTACTGCGCGTCAGGAGGTATCGATGGGTCAGATCTTGTTCATCGTCTGGCGGGAGAGCGTCGAAGCGCTGCTCGTCGTCGGCATTCTCTATGCATGGCTGAAAAACGGCGACGACGACGCGCGCCGCGGCCTGCCTTTTCTCTGGGCCGGCGTCGGTGTCGGCCTGCTGATGGCCGTCGGCCTCGGCGCCGCGCTGGTCGGTTTCACCGAAGTGCTGTCCGGCGACGCGCAGGACTACTTCCAGACGGCCATGGTGCTGATCGCATGCGTGCTGATCGTGCAGATGGTGCTGTGGATGCGCCGGCACGGCCGCACGCTGAAGCGCGACATGGAACAATCGCTGCAGCAGAGCACGCGTGATTCGAACTGGTGGGGCGTCGCGGTGCTGGTCGCGCTCGCGATCGCGCGTGAAGGCAGCGAGACTGTGATCTTCCTGTACGGCCTCGGTTTCGGCCAGTCGGGCCATGTCGATGGCAGCCAGATGCTCGCGGTCGTGATCGGCCTCGGTCTTGCATTCCTCACGTTTTATCTGCTGCAACTCGGCGGCAAGTACTTCTCGTGGCGGCATTTCTTCCGCGTCACCGAAGTGATGCTGCTGTTCCTCGGCGCAGGCCTGTTCCAGACCGGTGTCGACAAGCTGATCGACAAGGAAATCCTGCCGCTCGGTATTTCGCAGGTGTGGGACACGTCCGCGATCCTCGATGATTCGGGCACCTTCGGCTCGCTCGTCGCAACGCTGACCGGCTATCGTGCGCACCCGGCACTGACCAACCTGGTCGCTTATGCGGTGTACTGGGCGGTGGTCTGGCTGCTGATGAAGCGCGCGAGCCGTCGTCCGGCCGTCGCTGCAGGTCGCGCGGCATGAGCGTTGTCGCCGCAGCCAAGCAGGGCTGGCTCGCGCAGGCCGGCCAGTGGATGCAGCGCCATGGCGCGCTGATCCGCGGCATCCAGTGGGCCGTCGTTGCGATCTATGCGTTCCTGATCATCGTGCCGGCGGTGTTGCCGCTGCCGGACGACTCCGCACACCTGTGGAACAACCTCACGCTGATCGCGCAATTCACGTTCTGGGGCATCTGGTGGCCGTTCGTGCTGCTGTCGATGGTGATGCTCGGCCGTGTCTGGTGCGGCGTGCTGTGCCCGGAGGGCGCGCTCACCGAATTCGCGAGCAAGTTCGGCCGCGGCGGCCCGATTCCGCGCTGGATGCGGTGGGGTGGCTGGCCGTTCGTCGCGTTCGGGCTCACGACGATCTATGGGCAGATGGTGAGCGTGTATCAGTACCCGCTCGCGGTGCTGTTCGTGCTCGGCGGCTCGACCGTCGGCGCGATCGTGATCGGTGTGCTGTACGGCCGCGAGAAGCGTGTGTGGTGCAAGTACCTGTGCCCGGTCAACGGCGTGTTCGGGCTGCTCGCGCGGCTCGCGCCGATGCGCTACAAGGTCGACGAGGATGCATGGCGCCGCTCGTACAAGAACGGCGAGCATGGCCATCGCGTGATTCCGATCAACTGCGCGCCGCTCGTGCCGTTGCGCAACATGAAGGGCGCGGCGGACTGCCACATGTGCGGCCGCTGCAGCGGGCACCGCGACGCGATCTCGCTGTCGTTGCGCTCGCCGTCCGACGAAGTCGTGAACCTCGGCGCGCAGCAGGCGAACCCGTGGGACACTGCGCTGATCCTGTACGGCCTGCTCGGCGTCGCGATCGGTGCGTTCCACTGGACCGTCAGCCCGTGGTTCGTGCAGATCAAGCAATGGCTCGCGGGCTGGCTGATCGACCATGACATCACATGGCCGCTCGAAACCAATGCGCCGTGGTTCCTGCTCACGCACTACCCGGATCGCAACGACGTGTTCTCCTGGCTCGACGGGGGGCTGGTCGTCAGCTACATCGTCGGCACGGGGCTCGTGTACGGCACGGCGCTGCTGGTGCTGCTGGCCGGTGCCACGCTGATGCTCGGCCGCTTCGATCGTGTGCGGTTGCATCATCTCGCGCAGGCGTTGATCCCGATCGCAGGTGCAGGCGTGTTCCTTGGCCTGTCGGCCACGACGCTGTCGTTGCTGCGTGCCGAACATGTGCCGCTCGGCTGGGCGACCGATGTGCGCCTCGCGATTCTTGTCGGCGCCAACGCATGGAGTGCGTGGCTCGCGTGGAAAGTGACGGGGCGCTATGCGGGCTGGCCGCGCCGGCTTGCGGCATTTGCGTGGTTCGCCGCCGCGCTTGCCGTCATCGACAGCGCATGGTGGTTGATGTTCTGGGGTTTCTGAAGCGGATCGCGTGCCGCTTCGGCGGTCACGCATCGACGCGGTAACGAACCTGGGCGGGGTACTTTACGCATTGGCCGCCCAAACAAAAAAGCGACACGTCGGATGACGTGTCGCTTTTTTTCTTCCTTGTGCGAGAACCAAAAAAAGTGGCTTGGCTTGCTGCAACGGCTGCTTGAGTGTGTTTGCACGAAGGGGTCTAGATCTCGCGTGCAAGCCGTTACGCTGGCTACTGCCCAACACCTCTCAGGGAGGTGGTCCCCACAATACTCTGTCGTTACTTCGTCAGGATCAGTTTGCCGAGCCGTGTGGCGCGCAACTGATAAGTCTCTCCGTTATGCGCGATGCTGACGTGGCTTTGGCCTTGCAGCAGCGCATCGCTGCTGACGACCCGCGTGCCTGCATCGCGGTTGCCGGCGGGTTTCGCCGGCGTGGTGACCGCTGCCGTCTTCTGTCGGCTGCTGCCTGCGGTGCCGGTCGTGTGGCGCAAGGTCAGCGTGGTCGGGCGCATGGTGTCGGTCATTCGGTTGATCGGTGACTGTCGATACGATGGAATGAATTCTAAATGATAACTATTCCCATTTACAAAAACTCTTTATCGATCGGAAAGGTGAACCTGATAGCTTGAGTCAAAGGGGCGGCCCGCAGGCCGCCACCGGGTTCAGTGCAGCGGATCGGGGGCTTTGCGGCCCTGCGCGTATTCGCGGATCAGGCGGACCGTGTCGATATCCGACGTGCGGTACGCTTCCTTGACGATCCCGTGTGTCTGACGCGCGTCTTCGCTGTCGTCCGTGACGACGAGCGTCGTGCGGTATTCGAAACGCAGGAACAGCTCGTGGTCGTCGCGTTCCTCGATCGTCATCGTCAGCGAGCCGCCGATCTCGCCGTCGGCGGCGAGGATGTCATAGCGAACCTGCTGATTCGGCGTGAACGTGACGCGGTCGCGCACGGTCGCGTGACCGTAGTGCAGCTCACGTTCGAGCGTCGTGTCCGTCCGTTCGTGGACGACACAGCTGTCGAGACCGAGCACGAACAGTTGCGGCTGTTCGGCGCGCAGCACGAGACCTTCCCAGAGCTGGTCGCGGGTGAGGGTCGGCACGGCCGGATCGTCGGAATTGATCTGGATCAGATGTTCGAAGTTCAAGGGGACGGGTTCCTTCTGGTGGCGGGCGGCCACATGGTTCAAGAAGTCATTGTGACGCAAAACGGGTGGTTTCGCGGCACGTGCGCGCCCGTCCGGGCGTCATGCTTCGATGCGGCCCATGCGACCGGTCTGGTAGTCGACGACCGCCTGCCGGATCTCTTCTTCGGTATTCATCACGAACGGGCCGTAGCGGACGATCGGCTCGTTGAGCGGTACGCCGCCGATCAGCAGCAGGTCGAGCGGCGCGTCGCCGGCAGCGAACGTGACCGTGTCGCCGTCGTCGCAGTACACGACCATATGCCGTGCGTCGACCGCCTGCCTGGCGGGCCCGTAGAGGCCCGTTCCGTCGATCGGATAGGCGAACACACGATAGCCTGCAGGAACGGACTGCGTGACCGTTGCACCGGGTTGCAGCGTGAAATGCTGGTAGAGGATCGGTGTACGTGTCTCGATCGCGGCGCGGACGCCGAACGCTTCGCCGGCGATGACGCGCACACGTGCGCGGCCGTCAGGTGACGTCGCGGTCGGGATGCGGTCGGCCGGGATCTCCTGGTAGCGCGGCGCGATCAGCTTGTCGCGCCGCGGCAGGTTGACCCACAGCTGGAAGCCGTGGGAGCGCCCGCCCGTCTGCGCGAATTCCGGATCCGGCATCTCGCTGTGCACGACACCGGCGCCTGCCGTCATCCATTGGACGTCGCCCGGGCCGAGCGTGCCGGCATGGCCGGACGAGTCGCGATGGCGGAAGCGCCCGTCGAGTGCGTAGGTCACGGTCTCGAAGCCGCGATGCGGATGATCGGGGGCGCCCTTGGCCTCGCCGGGCGCGTAGTCGACGGGGCCCATTTCGTCGAGCAGCAGGAACGGATCGAAATCCATCAGCAGCCGGGTCGGGAACGGGCGGTGAACCACGAAACCGCCGCCTTCGGTCGTGCGAAGCGCGGGGTACGTGCGGTCAAGCGAGCGGGCGGTCGTCATGCGGATTCCCTCGAAATGATCGGAATAGCGTTATTTTTGAAACATAGCGCTATTATATTGGGCGTTTTACCGTTCGATTCGCGACGGTTCGCAATGGATTGTTCTGAAAATGGAACGATGAGATGAATATCGATGCACATAACCTGAACGACCTGATGTACTTTTCGCAGGTCGTCGAACACGGCGGTTTCTCGGCCGCGGAGCGCGTGCTGGGCATCTCGAAATCGCGCCTGTCGCGGCGCCTGACCGAACTCGAGGCGGCGCTCGGCGTGCGCCTGCTGCAGCGCTCGACACGCAAGCTCGCGCTGACCGAGGCAGGGGAGCTGTTCTACCAGCATTGCCAGGCGATGCTGGCCGAAGCGCAGGCCGCGATGAACGCGGTCCAGCAGTTGCGCTCGTCGCCGCGCGGCTCGGTGCGCGTCAGCGTGCCCGTGACGCTGTCGCAGACGATGCTGTCGCGCATCCTGCCCGAATTCCTGCGCCGCTATCCCGAGGTGAAGGTGCACGTCCGCGTGACGAATCGCGTGATCGACCTGTTCGAGGATTCGATCGACGTCGCGCTGCGCGTGCGCTCGGAGCCGCCGCAGAACGCGAACATCGTCGTGCGGCCGCTGTGGCGCACCGAGCAGATGCTGGTTGGCGCGCCGAGCCTGCTGAGCCAGAATGCGCCGCCGCTGGTGCCGGACGACCTGAGCGGATTCGAGACACTCGATACGCCGAGCGTCGACGGGCGGCACGTGTTCAACCTGATCGCGCCGGACGGTACGCGTCACGTGCACGAGCACGAGCCGCGGCTCGTAACGGCCGACCTGATGACGATCCGCGAAGCCGTGCTCGATGGCCTCGGCATCGCGGCATTGCCGGAGATGATGTACGGCAACGCGCTGCGCGCGGGGCAACTGTCGCCCGTGATGCCGGGCTGGACGCTGCCGGTGCCGCAACTGTACGCGGTGTTCGTGTC
This sequence comes from Burkholderia lata, assembly GCF_902499335.1. Lineage (GTDB taxonomy): Bacteria > Pseudomonadota > Gammaproteobacteria > Burkholderiales > Burkholderiaceae > Burkholderia > Burkholderia lata_B. The sequence goes on from NZ_CABVQK010000017.1 coordinate 14,670, forward strand.
GCGGCAGGGGATGCCGCCCGCGGTGCGTGCGTTCGTCGACTATCTGGTCGAGAAGCTCGATCACGGCGCCTACAAGGATCCGGGGTGCCCGGAGCGTGCGAAGAAGGAAGCGGCGGCCGATGTTTCGGCGACCTGAACACGACGTGCACGGCGAGGCAAATTTGTTTTGTCATTGAAGCGTCGCCTGCAATCGCAAGTTTCAATCGCCAGAACCTTGAATGCGCGGGCGCGCGGGCCTATATTGAAATCCCATTTCGTGAAGGAAGTTCTGAGCGAAATCAGGTGGCCGCATATATTGCGAGCCAGATAGGGCAGAACGCGCAGTCCGTGCAGACCACGGCAGAGTCGCATTTGCGTTGCTCGAGGCGCAACCGATACCGCCAAAGAGCCCGCCGCCCGAAGGCGCCCGCGTGCGCATGAAAAAAGGCCTTCATCTGGCGATGAAGGCCTTTTACTTTGTGCGCGGCCGGCGAGGCGCGGCCGGCGAGGTGCGGCCGGCTAGGTACGGCCGACGAGGTGCTACCGGCACCTCGTACAGCGCGTGCGTTACTTCGCTTTCGCGGTCGGCTCCGTCACGAAGCCGAGCTTCGTCAGGCCGCCTGCCTGTGCATCCGACATCACTTCCGCGACGTGTTCGTAGGCGACCTTGCGGTCGGCACGCAGGTGCAACTCCGGTTGCGGCGTGCGCTTTGCCGCTTCCGCGATGCGTTCCTGCAATTGTTCGCGCGTGACGGTGTGGTCGTCCCACAGGATCGTGCCGTCACCCTGGATCGCGACGTCGACCGTCTGCGGCTTTTCGTCGACGGGCTGGCTGCTGGCGTGCGGCAGGTCGATCTTCACCGCATGCTGCATCGCCGGGATCGTCACGAGGAAAATAATCAGGAGTACGAGCATGACGTCGACGAGCGGCGTCATGTTGATCTCGCTCATTACTGCATCGTCGTCATCGTCGCTGAAACCGGTGTTCATTGCCATGGTTCACCCCGCCTCAGCTGGCGCGCGTCGCGAGACGCAGGCCGTCGCGAGCCGACGACGACGCGAGGCTCGCGCCCGTCACGAAGTATGCGTGCAGGCCGTGTGCGAAGCGGCGCAGCTTGCTGACGACACCCTTGTTCGCACGGGTGAGTGCGTTGTAGCCGAGCACGGCCGGGATCGCGACGAACAGGCCGAAGGCGGTCATGATCAGCGATTCGCCGACCGGGCCCGCGACCTGGTCGATCGACGTCTGGCCGGATGCGCCGATCGCGAGCAGTGCGTGGTAGATCCCCCAGACCGTACCGAACAGGCCGACGAACGGTGCCGTGCTGCCGATCGACGCGAGGATCGCGAGACCGCTCTGCATGCGCGAGATGCCTTCGTCCATCGTGTCCTTCAGGCAGCGCGTGACCCAGTCCGACACGTCCATGCGGTCGTGCAGGTGCGGCTGCGTCTGGTGGTGGTGATCGGCGGCTTCCTTGCCCGACAGCGCGAGCGCGAGGAACGGGTTGTCGTTCGGCGTCGAGGCGGCGAGCCCGAGCTTCTTGATGCCGTCGTCGAAGTCGTCCGAATGCCAGAACGCCTGTTCGGCGTTCTTCGTCAGGCGGTTCAGGCGGATCACGTTCCAGCCCTTGATGACGATCACGATCCACGACAGGACCGACATCACGAGCAGCGTGATCGCGATGGCGCGCGTGACGAAATCACCTTGCGCCCAGACGTGCGCGATACCGTAGCTTTGCATTTTCTTGTTTCCTTTGAATCTACCGAATATGACGGGTTAGTCGTCAAGCGTGAAGTTGAAGGGCAGCGTATGGGCGGCGCGGATCGCCTGGCCGTTCTCGATATACGGCGGACAGGTGCTGGCGCGCGTCGCTTCGAGCGCGGCTTCGTCGAGACGCGGATAGCCGCTGCTCTTCTGCAGCTGGACGCTTTCGATCTTGCCCGTCACGCCGATGATGAAGTGAACATAGGCCGTGCCCGTTTCGCCGCGACGGCGCGACATCGACGGATAGGTCGGCTTCACGAAATTGCAGGCGAGTGCCGATACGTTCTTCGGCGCGCTGACCTGCATCGTCTCGCGAGCCGGGCCAGGCGCTGCAGCGGGCGCAGCAGGCGCCGGCGCGGCGGGAGCCGGTGTCGGAGCGACGGCTGCCGGCGCGGGCGTCGGCGACGGCGCCTGCGAGACCGGCTGAGGCGTCGGCACTGCTTTCTGCACCGGCTTCGGCTCGACCTTCGGCTTCACGCGCGGCGTGGGCTTGGGCGGCGTCGGCTGTTGCGCGGCCGACTGGACCGCGACCGGCTGGGCAGGGGGCGCAGGCGGAATGAGCTGCGCGGTGATCGACTGAACCTCGATCTCCTTCGGCGGCGGCGGCGCGTTGCGATGGAGCCAGGCGGCCGTCAGCATGATCGCGTGTGCGGCAAGCACACCGACCGCGGCGACGATCACTCGGGGATTCATACGTGGTGCAGCCGGCAAGACGCCGGCAGGAGCGGAATGCGAAGCCTGCATGTTAGCTTGAAAGAACGATGTCGCACCCGGGGCGCGGCGGGTGAATCGGCATCACTTGCGGAAGATCAGCAGCGAGATGCAAACGGTGGTCACAAATCCGATCAGCAATTCCATGACAGGCTCCTTGGCAGGTAAGCCGCTGGCTCGCGCAGACGGTGGCTTGCTGACGGTCAAAACAAAAAATGCGGCCTGGGCCGCATACGCACACTCGGCGCCGGTCAGGCGGCCTTGCGATCGTAGAACGTGACCGGGATCGGGTGAGCATGGTGCTCGACACCGCACTGGCTCGCGCAGACGCCTTGTTCGGCCATGAGGTCGCGTACGGACTCCTCGCACTTGCCGCAGCACGTGGCCACGCCGAGCTCGAACTGGAGTTCATCGAAAGAGGTCACGCCCTCAGCGAGGGACGCGCGAATCTTGCGATCGGAAACAGACTTGCACACGCAGACGATCATGATGAGTTGCGATAGCTAACGGTAATGCGAATTATTATCATTAAATTTGCGGACGTTGACAAGCCTGGGGCGGGCTTTTTTTAAGGTCATCGGACCCTTGAAACGTCGGGGCGGTGGAACGGCACGCGGAGGAGGGCGTGCCGGCCGGTATCAGGCGGTCGCGCAGGCGCGCGCGTTCGGCGAGGAAATGGTGACGGATTCGACCGGCGCAGTGAGGCCGAGCAGCGTCGATGCGAGTACCTGCAACTGCCGGCCGTCGCTGGTCGAGCAGAAGCGGGGCGGCGCCGCGCGCGTGCCGGCGGGCGCGCGCAGTTGGCGCTCGTCGAGCACCCGGACGAGCTGGCGCGCGATCGCATCGCTGGTGTCGACGATCGTCAGGCGGTCGCCCACAAGGTCACGAATCGTTTCGGTGAAGAACGGGTAGTGCGTGCAGCCGAGTACCAGCGTATCGGCGCCGTCGTCGAGCATCGGTTGCAGGTAGCTGTCGAGCAACGCGCGCAATGCGGGCGAATTCGTGTCGCCGCGCTCGATGGCCTCGACGAGCCCGTGTCCGGGCTGGCAGATGAAGCGGCGGCCGGCGCCGTAGCGGTCGAGCAGCGCCTGGAAGCGCGGGCTGTTCAGCGTCGACTGCGTGGCGAGGACGCCCGCGACGCCGCTCGCGGACACGGCGGCGGCCGGCTTGATGCCCGGTTCGACGCCGACGAGCGGCATCGACAGGTGTTCGCGGGTCGCGGCGATCGCGCGTGCGGTCGCTGTGTTGCAGGCGATCACGAGTGCTTTTGCCCCTTCGCGGGCCAGCCACTCGCCGATTGCTAGCGTGCGTTCGGTAATGAACGCCTCATCGCGCGGACCATACGGCGCATGGTGCGAATCGGCGACGTAGATGAACGATTCGTCGGGCAGCTGCGCGCGCACGGCGCGCAGCACCGACAGGCCGCCCAGCCCTGAATCGAAGATGCCGATGGGGGCGACGGTCGAGGCCGTCGCTGCGATAACGGAAGGTGTCGACATGAACGGGCTGGGGGCGATTACGGGAAGCGTGGAGAGAGTTTACTCCGGCGTACCCATCATCGTTTGCTGGTAGTTCTGCAGGCCGACCTTGCCGATCAGGTCGATCTGCGTTTCCAGCCAGTCGATGTGCTCTTCGGTGTCGTCGAGGATCTTTTCGAAGATCTCGCGCGACACGTAGTCACGAACCGATTCGCAGTAGGCGATCGCTTCCTTGCAGGTGGACTGCGAGATCTGCTCGAGCTTCAGGTCGCACTTCAGGATCTCTTCGGTTTCCTCGCCGACGAGCAGCTTGTGCAGGTCCTGCAGGTTCGGCAGGCCGTCGAGCATGAAGACGCGCTCGATCAGCCAGTCGGCGTGCTTCATCTCGCCGATCGACTCGTCGTACTCGTGCTTGCCGAGCTTCTCGAGGCCCCAGTGCTTGTACATGCGCGCATGCAGGAAGTACTGGTTGATCGCCGTGAGTTCATTCTTCAACTGGGCGTTCAGATATTCGATGACTTTCTTGTCGCCTTGCATGGCTTGTTCCTTGTTCAGTGGGGCTTCAGAAACCGAAAGATAATCGCTCGAACGAGAAAAGCCAAGCCTCAAAGCCTTGCCGGGCCTGCCTTTTGCGTGTAATGAGAATCAGCCTCGTATGACCGGCCACACACAATAATGAGAATGAGAAGTAAAAAGGCCGGACTTCCGTCCGGCCTTTCGTTCGATCGCGCTTAAGCGGCTGCGACCGGGATCTTGCCGATCTTCGCCTGCCACTCCTTCGGACCGGTCTGGTGCACCGACGTGCCCGACGAATCGACAGCAACTGTTACAGGCATGTCCTGCACGTCGAACTCGTAGATCGCTTCCATGCCGAGGTCTTCGAATGCGAGCACCTTCGCGCCGCGGATCGCCTTCGACACGAGGTAAGCCGCGCCGCCGACCGCCATCAGGTAGGCCGCCTTGTGCTTCTTGATCGCGTCGATCGCGACCGGGCCGCGCTCGGCCTTGCCGACCATCGAGATCAGGCCGGTTTGCGCGAGCATCGTCTCGGTGAACTTGTCCATGCGCGTGGCCGTCGTCGGGCCTGCCGGGCCGACCACTTCGTCGCGGACCGGATCGACCGGGCCGACGTAGTAGATCACGCGGTTCGTGAAGTCGACCGGCAGCTTCTCGCCCTTCGCGAGCATGTCGGCGATGCGCTTGTGCGCGGCGTCGCGGCCGGTGAGCATCTTGCCCGACAGCAGCAGCGTCTGGCCCGGTGCCCAGCTGGCGACTTCTTCCGGCGTCAGCGTGTTCAGGTCGACACGCTTGCTGGTTTCGGTATTCGGTTCCCAGTTGACCTTCGGCCACGCGTCGAGCGACGGCGCTTCAAGCTTGGCCGGGCCCGAACCGTCGAGCACGAAGTGCGCGTGGCGCGTCGCCGCGCAGTTCGGGATCAGCGCGACCGGCTTCGATGCCGCGTGCGTCGGTGCGGCCATGATCTTCACGTCGAGCACGGTCGCCAGGCCGCCAAGGCCCTGCGCGCCGATACCGAGCGCGTTGACCTTCTCGTGCAGCTCGACGCGCAGTTCCTCGACCCAGTCCTTCGGGCCGCGCGCGATGATTTCCTGGATGTCGATCGGCTCCATCAGCGATTCCTTCGCCATCAGCATCGCCTTTTCAGCCGTGCCGCCGATGCCGATCCCCAGCATGCCGGGCGGGCACCAGCCCGCGCCCATCGTCGGGACCGTCTTCAGCACCCAGTCGACGATCGAGTCGGACGGGTTCAGCATCACGAACTTCGACTTGTTCTCCGAGCCGCCGCCCTTTGCCGCAACCTGCACGTCGACCTTGTTGCCCGGCACGATCTCGTAGTGGATCACGGCCGGCGTGTTGTCCTTCGTGTTCTTGCGGGCGCCTTCCGGCGGATTGACGATCGACGCGCGCAGCACGTTGTCCGGGTGCGTGTAACCGCGGCGCACGCCTTCGTTGATCATGTCGGTGAGGCCCATCGTCGCGCCGTCCCAGCGCACGTCCATGCCGACCTTCACGAAGATCGTGACGATGCCGGTGTCCTGGCAGATCGGGCGCTTGCCTTCCGCGCACATGCGGCTGTTCGTGAGGATCTGCGCGATCGCATCCTTCGCGGCCGGGCTTTCTTCCAGCTCGTACGCGCGGCCGAGGGCCTGGATGTAGTCGAGCGGATGGTAGTAGCTGATGTACTGCAGCGAATCCGCGATGCTCTGGATCAGGTCTTCCTGTTTGATGACGGTCATGGCTGAGACTCTGTGGGGACTGTGGGGAATGCGTTTATGCGTTGACGGCTGCGTCGGCCGGCTTGCGGGGCTCGTTCGCTGCGGGCGCGTGCGCCTCGTGGGCGTGCGGCTCGTGGAAATGGGCCGGGTGAGTGTGCGTCGTCAGGCGGTCGACCCACGCCATCACGAGCGCCGACACCAGGAACGACACGTGGATGATCACCTGCCACATGATCGCGTGCATCGTGTGCTGGTCGGGGTTGATGAACGTCTTCAGCAGGTGGATCGACGAAATGCTGATCAGCGCCATCGACAGCTTGACCTTCAGCACGCCCGCGTTCACGTGGTCGAGCCATTCGGGCTCGTCGGGGTGGCCCTCGATGCCGAGGCGCGACACGAACGTTTCGTAACCGCCGACGATCACCATGATCAGCAGGTTCGAGATCATCACCACGTCGATCAGGCCGAGCACCGCGAGCATCACGCTGATTTCGTCCAGGCTCGTCGCATGCGACAGCAGGTGCCAGACTTCCTTCAGGAACAGGAACACGTAGACGGCTTGCGCAACGATCAGGCCGAGGTAAAGCGGAACCTGGAGCCAGCGGCTCATGAAAATCAGCGCGGGAAGGGGGCGAAGCGGGCGACGCGCGGGGCGGCCGGGCGAATGCGGGGCAGACATGGTGGAAAGTCGGGCGCGGTGCGCAGGTATCGGGGGTAATCTTGAAAAGGCGCGCTATTGTAACGCGTCGGCCGGCGCGACTGCAGTGACGCGCCGGCTCTTCCAGGGACGGATCAGGAGGCGGCAGCCGGCACGCGTTTCACGCGCAGGCTCGCGAGCACGATACCGGTGACGACGCACGCGAGCGCGATGCCGTGGGCGAGCGTCGGGCGCTCGCCGAGGAACGCGATGCCATACGCTGCGGCCGCGACCGGCAGCACGGCGCTGAACACGCCGGCCAGGCTGCCCGGCACGTGCCGGATGCCTTTCATCCACAGCCAGAACGAGAAGATGCTGGCCGACAGGCCGTACCAGACGACGAGCGCCCAGGTGCCGGCCGGCACGCTCGCGTAATCGAAATGCCACATGGCCGTCGCGCCGAGCGGCAGCATCAGGCACAGGCCGAACAGGTGGGTGTACGCGCAGATGTCGATCGGCGCGAGCGTCTGCGTGAGGCGGCGCGACAGGATCACGTAGATCGATTCGCAGCACACCGCGCCGAGGATCAGCAGGTTGCCGGTGAGCGACGACGACGCGCCGTGCCCGGCAGCGCTGCCGTTCGCGAGGTTGATCGTCACGACGCCGGCGATCGCGAGTGCAATCGACACGAGCGCACGGCCGTTCGGTTTTTCACGCAGGATCAGCCACGCGAACAGCGCGACGATCGCCGGGATCGTGCTGGTGATCACGCCGGCGGCGACCGCGCTCGTGCGTTGCACGCCGTTCAGCATCAGCAGCGTGAACATGAAGGTGCCGAAGAACGCCTGCAGGAACAGGTTCAGCCATTCGCCGCGCTTGACCGTGCGCATCTTCACCGGGCTGAACAGCGGCCACAGCACGGCGATCGCGATCACGAAGCGCAGCGTGGCGAGGATGGCGACGGGGACGAAGACGACGATCGATTTGCCGATACCGACATTGCTGCCGACGAACAGCATCGACAGCACGAGAAAGAAAGCGTAGCGATTCAAGCTGGAATCCGGAAGGCGAGTTCAGTTAGGATTGTAGGGTCGCGCTCGTTACAGCGTAAAGCTGCAAGCGGGCGCCGCCCGGCGGGCGAAACGGCCGTGCCGCGTAAGTGACGGGTAAGTTCGAGCGCTTATTGTGGACACTGTCGGGTCGCCCGGTCGCCATCGCGCGACGTGGTGCGGCGCAGCATCGCGCAGCAGCCCTCGGGCCGTGCGCGGGTGATGGGTAGGAGACAGCGGCGCGCTTGCGCCGGCCAAGACACGCGGCGCGCACGATCGCGCCGCCATGCAGAGGATTCATGTTCACCAAGGGGTAGTCGATGTCTGCGATTGAATCGGTTCTTCACGAAACCCGTCAGTTTGCGCCGCCCGCGGCGCTCGAACAGGCGGCGACCATTTCCGGCATGCCGGCCTATCGTGCGCTCGCCGCCGAGGCCGAGAACGATTTCGAAGGATTCTGGGCGCGTCTCGCGCGCGAGGGTCTTGCGTGGCACAAGCCGTTCACGAAAGTGCTCGACGAGTCCAACGCGCCGTTCTACAAGTGGTTCGACGACGGCGAGCTGAACGCGTCGTACAACTGTCTCGACCGTCACGTCGAAGCCGGCAACGGCGAGCGCGTCGCGGTGATCTTCGAAGCCGACGACGGCACCGTCACGCGCGTCACCTATGCGGATCTCCTCGCGCGCGTGTCGCGTTTCGCGAATGCACTGAAGAAGCGCGGGATCGGCAAGGGCGACCGCGTCGTCATCTATATCCCGATGTCGATCGAAGGCATCGTCGCGATGCAGGCCTGCGCACGCATTGGCGCGACGCACTCGGTCGTGTTCGGCGGCTTCTCCGCGAAGTCGTTGAACGAGCGGCTCGTCGACGTCGGCGCGACGGCGCTTGTCACGGCCGACGAGCAGGCGCGCGGCGGCAAGACGCTGCCGCTGAAGAGCATCGCGGATGAAGCGATCGCGCTGGGCGGCTGCGAGGCCGTGAAGAGCGTGATCGTCTATCGCCGCACCGGCGGCAAGATCGACTGGCACGCCGAGCGCGACCTGTGGATGCACGAACTGACGGCCGGCGAATCCGACCAGTGCGAGCCGGAATGGGTCGGTGCCGAGCATCCGCTGTTCATCCTGTATACGTCGGGCTCGACCGGCAAGCCGAAGGGCGTGCAGCACAGCACGGGCGGCTACCTGCTGTGGGCCGCGCAGACGATGAAGTGGACCTTCGACTGGAAGCCCAGCGACGTGTTCTGGTGCACGGCCGACATCGGCTGGGTCACGGGCCACACGTACATCACGTACGGCCCGCTCGCATGCGGCGGCACGCAGGTCGTGTTCGAGGGCGTGCCGACCTATCCGGACGCCGGCCGCTTCTGGAAGATGATCGGCGACCACAAGGTCACCGTGTTCTACACCGCGCCGACCGCGATCCGCTCGCTGATCAAGGCGGCCGAAGCCGACGACAAGGTCCATCCGAAGAGCTATGACCTGTCGAGCCTGCGCATCATCGGCACCGTCGGCGAGCCGATCAATCCGGAAGCGTGGATGTGGTATCACAAGCACGTCGGCCAGGAGCGCTGCCCGATCGTCGACACGTGGTGGCAGACCGAGACGGGCGGCCACATGATCACGCCGCTGCCGGGCGCGACGCCGACCGTGCCCGGTTCGTGCACGCTGCCGCTGCCGGGCATCATGGCCGCGGTGGTCGACGAAACCGGCCAGGACGTGCCGAACGGGCAGGGCGGCATCCTCGTCGTCAAGCGCCCGTGGCCCGCGATGATCCGCACGATCTGGGGCGACCCGGAGCGCTTCAAGAAGAGCTACTACCCGGAGGAACTCGGCGGCACGCTGTATCTCGCCGGCGACGGCACGGTGCGCGACAAGGACACCGGCTACTTCACGATCATGGGCCGGATCGACGACGTGCTGAACGTGTCGGGCCACCGGCTCGGCACGATGGAAATCGAATCGGCGCTGGTTTCGCACGAGCTCGTGGCCGAGGCAGCCGTGGTCGGCCGTCCGGACGATACGACGGGCGAGGCGGTGGTTGCGTTCGTGGTGCTGAAGCGTTCGCGTCCGGAAGGCGAGGAAGCTGCGGCGCTGGCGAAGACGCTGCGCGACTGGGTCGGCAAGCAGATCGGGCCGATCGCGAAGCCGAAGGACATCCGCTTCGGCGACAACCTGCCGAAGACGCGTTCGGGCAAGATCATGCGCCGCCTGCTGCGTTCGCTAGCGAAGGGCGAGGCGATCACGCAGGACACGTCCACGCTCGAGAACCCGGCCATCCTCGAGCAGCTCGCCGAAGTGCGCTGACCGTACCGGTTGCGCATCACGCGCACGAGCCCCTGCGCGGCAATCCCGATTGCCCGAGCAGGGGCTTTTTGTTACATAACGGCATGACCGTTCCGACCCGTTCGGCGCCTGCTGCGCCACCGCCCGTTCCCGAACCGCTCGCGCGTGCCCATGCGCGCTACTGGCGCTTCAACGTCGCGCTGATCGCGGTGCTGATGGTGATCGGCTTTTCGGTGTCGTTCATCGTGCCGTTCTTCGCACCCGCGCTCGCGGGTATCCGCTTCGCCGGGTTCAGCCTGCCGTTCTATGTCGGCGCGCAGGGCGCGATTCTCGTGTATCTCGTGCTGATCGTCGTCTACATCGGGCTGATGCAACGCGCGGACCGGACGCTGCGCCGTGCATACGACGACCATGCGGCGCTGGCCGGCAACGCACGCGGCGGGCGCTGACTCATGCTGACGCATCGACTGATTCGCGCGTATGCGCTCTACACGCTGGGGTTTCTCGGGTTCGTGCTGCTGATGTGGCGGATCGAGCGCGCCACCGGCTCCGGCGTCTGGATCGGCTATGTGTTCCTGTTCGTGCCGATCGCCGTGTATGCGGTGATCGGGCTGCTGTCGCGCACGTCTGATCTCGTCGAGTACTACGTGGCCGGGCGGCGCGTGCCGTCCGCGTTCAACGGGATGGCGACGGCGGCCGACTGGCTGTCGGCCGCGTCGTTCATCGGCCTGGCCGGCTCGCTCTACGCGACCGGCTACGACGCGCTTGCCTACGTGATGGGCTGGACGGGCGGGTTCTGCCTGGTCGCGTTCCTGCTCGCGCCTTATGTGCGCAAGCTCGCTCGCTACACGATTCCCGATTTTCTCGGGACGCGCTTTTCGAGCACGGCCGTGCGCGCACTGGCGGCCGGCGCGGCGATCCTGTGTTCGTTCGTGTACCTGGTCGCGCAGATCCAGGGGATCGGCCTGATCGCGACGCGCTTCATCGGCGTCGATTTCGCGATCGGGATCTTCTGCGGGCTCGCGGGCATTCTCGTGTGCTCGTTTCTCGGCGGGATGCGCGCGGTCACGTGGACGCAGGTGGCGCAGTACATCATCCTGATCAGCGCGATCCTGATTCCGGTGTCGCTGATCGCGATGAAGAACGGGCTCGGCCCCGTGCCGCAGTTCAGCTACGGCAAGCTGATGGAGCGCGTCGCGGCGCGCGAGGCGCAGGTGCGCGATGCGACCGACGAACAGCAGGTGCGCGACGCATACCGTCGGCAAGCCGCGGATATCCAGACGCGGCTCGACCGGCTACCGGCATCCTATGCGGACGCACGCCGTCATCTCACCGACCAGCTTGCCGACCTGCGGCGCCACAATGGGCCGCTGCGCGAGATCAGCCAGCGCGAGCGCGAACTGGCCGACTTCCCGCGCGATCCGGCGGCGGCGCGTGTCGCGTGGACGCAGGCGCGCGACGATCTGCTGGCCCGGGCCGAACCGCCCGTGCCGATGCACGAACCGTTTCCCGCCGCGAGCGACGACGAACGAAAGCCGCGCGAGCGGAACTTCCTTGCGCTGCTGCTGTGCCTGTCGCTCGGCACGGCGAGCCTGCCGCACATCCTGACGCGCTACAACACGACCACGTCGGTTGCGTCGGCACGGCGCTCGGTCGGCTGGACCTTGTTCTTCATCGCGCTGTTCTACCTGAGCGTGCCGGTGCTCGCGGTGCTGATCAAGTACGAGATCCTCGCGAACCTCGTCGGGCGGCCGTTCGCCGAGTTGCCGGCGTGGGTCACGCAATGGCATCACTTCGAACCCGACCTGATCAGCGTCGTCGAGGTGATTCGCGACGGTATCGTGCACTGGTCGGAAATCCAGATGCAGCCGGACATGGTCGTGCTGGCCGCGCCGGAGATCGCCGGGCTGCCGTATGTCGTGTCGGGGTTGATTGCAGCCGGTGCGCTTGCCGCGGCGCTGTCGACCGCGGACGGGCTGCTGCTGACGATCGCGAACGCGCTGTCGCACGATGTCTACTACTGCATGGTCGCGCCGGACGCATCGAGCCAGCGGCGCGTGACGATCTCGAAGGTGCTGCTGCTCGGCGTCGCGTTGTTCGCGTCGTATGTCGCGTCGCTCAATACCGGGAAGATCCTGTTTCTCGTCGGCGCCGCGTTTTCGCTCGCGGCTTCGAGCTTCTTTCCGGTGCTGGTGCTCGGCGTGTTCTGGAAGCGCACGACGACGCGCGGTGCGATCGCCGGGATGGTGACCGGGCTCGCGGTGTGCGTGTACTACATCGTGTCCACCTATCCGTACTTCACGCAGCTGACGGGGTTCGCGGGGCGCACGTGGTTCGGGATCGAACCGATCAGCTCGGGGGTGTTCGGGGTGCCAGCGGGGTTCGCGGTGGCGATCGTCGTGAGTCTGTTCGATCGAAAGCCGGATGAATATACGCGGGCACTGGTGGATTACATCCGGCATCCGTGACACGAGGGGCGTTCGGTATTGCTCAAGTGCCGCGATCCGCCCGTACCGGCGCGGTGACGGGCCGGTCAGAGCGCCGAAATGGCGAGCTCGGCGCCCTTGGTCGTCTGCACGCGGCTGAAATCACAGCTCCCATCCGTCACGCCATTGGCGTTCGGTATGGCGACGCAGACATAGGCACGGATGCCATGCGGCAAGGCCACGTGTCGGAACTCGCCAACCTTGATCGTCGCGACCCGTTCAACGGCAAATTGATCGTTGATCGGCGTCACGCCCGACGGGATCGACATGGTCACTTCCGACGTGGCTTTCCCGGCTTGCGATTTCAGCGTCTGGCTGCTGCCGATCTCGCCGTTGACCGAGAAGCGTATCGCTGCCTGTCCTTCGGACACGCGCTGGACCGTGACCGCGAGCGTCGGCTTGGCGATTCCCGCCGCGCATTTGGCGGCAGCGCATTCGCGAACCGAAAGAAGCGTGCGAAATTGAGATGCAGGCTGACCGATGACCGACAGGTCGGTCGACGATCCGCCGTCGCGCAGCGATTTCTCGAGCGGCGGGGGAGATGTGACCGCGACGGTGGTGCTGATCGTCGCGGGCGAAAATGCCGTTGCGCAAGCTGACAGCATTGTCGCCGCGACAGACATCATGGCGAACCGTGGACTCAATCGCATGGATCTGACTCGCGGTGATGAAACCCTGGATATCGTCAGGAGAATACACATCTTTAGCGTGCGGTGTTCGGGATTCGCTTTGCGCTGCACGCTCGGCCCAGACTAGGAAGCGGGGGCCGGCCACGCAAGGGCGCTGGATCCGGTTGTTTTTCGGGAAGTCAGTGTAACGGTCGCATACCGGAAAATTTGAGAAGCCGAATCCGTGATGCGGATTCACGATCGTTATTCAATTTCGAATGACGGGCTGAATGGGCGTCGTCGGGCCGAGAAAGACAATGGAGCGACAAGAAGCGCGTTGAATAGCATGGCGCGGTACCCGCGCTTGATGCCTGATGGCAGAAATCGATGCGAAGCGCATGATGGCGAGCGTGTCTGCGTAGCGCGCGCATCCCGGTTACCAGAGGGAAATCAACGATGCAAGAGCACGTCACGGGCGCCGCCAACGGTCGCCACACCGGTGATTGACGGGCGTTTTGGCGTGCGGAAATGAAAAACGGGCCGAGCGGCCCGTTTTTGCTGATGTCCTGGCGGAGAGAGGGGGATTCGCCCACACGAGCGCGGGCCGCGGATTCGCTTGCAAGCGAATCCCTTCGAATCTCCCGCACAAGCCGAACTGTCGGCTTGCTTCTCTCCAGAAACGAAAATGCCCGCTGGCGCGGGCATTTAAATACTGGCGGAGAGAGGGGGATTCGAACCCCCGATAGGCGATTAACCTATACACGCTTTCCAGGCGTGCGACTTAAACCACTCATCCATCTCTCCGGAAGACCGAGAGTATAGCAAACTCTGGTGGCAGCCCGCCACTCCCTTCCGTGATCGTCAAAAATCCGTCGTCATCGACAGCCACACCGAGCGCGGATCGCCCTGCGTCAGGTACCCGCCGGTCGTCGACGACCAGTACGACTTGTTCGTGACATTGCGCACGGTCGCGCGGAACGTCGTCTTCCGGCCGAACAGTTCAGTCGCGTAGCGCGCGCCGAGATCGTAGCGGTCCCACGCCTGGATCGACGCCGTGTTCGCAACGTCCACGTACTGCGGGCCCGTGTGGATCCAGCGCGCGGTCAGCGTGAGGCCGCGCAGCATCGGCACGTCGTATTCTGCACCCGCATTGAGCAGGAACGACGGCACGCCGATCGGCCGGTTGCCGTCGTTCGCGCCGCCCGCCGTGTTCTGCAGCGTCGCGTTGATGTACGTCGCACCCGCGATCAGCCGCACGCCTTTCCACGGTTCGCCGTAGACGGCCGTTTCCACGCCGCGGTGCCGCTGCGTGCCGTTGGCGCCGAACAGCTTCGACACCGGATCGGTGTATGCCATCGGCTTCTCGATCTGGAACAGCGCGAGCGACGCGCCGTACTTGCTGGTGTCGTAGCGGATGCCGGCCTCGACCTGCTTCGACCGGAACGGCGACAGCGACTGGCCCGCATTGCGCGAGGTGTTCGGCGCGATTTCGCCCTGCGCGAGCGCCTCGCTGCGGTTCGCGAAGATCGATACGTTCTGCCACGGTTTGACGACGAGACCGAACACGGGCGTCGTGATCGCGTCGCTGTACGTCGACGACACGGCACCGGTGTAGTCGAAATTGTCGACGGAGATCGACTGGCGGCGCGCGCCGATCGTGAACAGCACGCGGTCGCCGAGGAAGCCGAGCGTGTCGGACACCGCGACGCTGCGCAGCCAGGTCTTGGTGACCGTGCCCGGGTCGCTCATGTCGCCGCCCGCATAGGCGGTCGGCGGGAACGCGACCGGCGCCGGATCGTAGAGCGTCGTCGGAAACGTGCCCGACATCGTGTACGCGGTCTGGCTGTCGATGCGGATGAACGACGCGCCGGCCGTCACGAAGTGCGACACGGGGCCGGTCGTGAAGTGACCTCGCACGCCGGCCTCGGCCGACTGCGAATCCTGCTTGTATGGCACGCTCAGGCGGTAGCCGGTCGTGCCTGACGACGAGTAGGTTGGCGTGTAGTAGTCGCCGTGCTCGTTCGTACGTCGGGCGCCGGCTGACACATAGGCGGTCCATGCGGGAAGGAAATCGTATTCGGCGCGCACGATCCCGACTGTATCCTCGAGCTCACTGAAGCTCCATGGCTGCGTGTAGTTGTGCGTCGCGGACGGCACGGCCGGCACCTGGTTGCCGCCGATCAGCACGACGGGGCGGCCGTTGTCGATCCGCTTGCGCTGATACAGGAAGTCGCCGTACAGGCGCAGCTTGTCGCCGCGCCAGTCGAGCGCTACGGCCGTCACGTTGTTGCGGTGGCGCTCGTCGCTAACGGCCGTGTCGCCGCCGCCGATCGACTGGTTCACGCGCACGCCGAACTGGCCCTCGCTGCCGAAGCGGCGGCCGATGTCGATGTGCGTGCCGATCGAGCCGGACACCTCGCCATTGACGGTCACGCGCGTAAGCGGCTTGTCGTCCGCGCGCTTCAACTGCAGGTTTACGCCGCCGCCGACCGCGGAGCCGTTCGGCGATGCGCCGCTCAGGAATGCATTCGCGCCCTTGAGCACGTCGACGCGTTCGACCGCATCGGTCTGGACGAGCTGTCGCGGCGTGACGCCGTACAGGCCGTTCAGCGATACGTCGTCGCCGGCGAGCTGGAAGCCGCGGATGATGAATACCTGCGAGAAGTTGCCGTAACCGGACGCGCTGCGCACGGCCGGATCGTTGTCGAGCACGTCGGCGAGGGTGCGCGCCTGCTGGTCCTCGATCAGCTTCGACGTGTAGGTGGTCATGCTGAACGGCACGTCGCTCGCCTTTTGCCGGCCGAGCACGCCGTAGTCCGCACCGCGCGCGACCTGGCCGCCCGCGTAGGTCGGCGCGAGGTCGCCGGGCAGCGGCTCGGCGGCGCCCGTTACGTTGATCGACGGCAGCACCGACGTGTCGGGCGCGACAGTGGCGGCGGACGCGGCCTGCTGGGCCTGCGCGGGGGGAGCGAGCGCGCAGGTCAGCGCAATGCCGAAGGCAATCGGCGTGAGACGCCGGGCGGGTAACGAAAGTGTCGACATGGGACGCAAATCGGGTGTGGTCGGTAATCCATCCCAGGGCGGCAAGTCGGAATCCGGGCGGTGTGATGCGTCCGTGCTGTCGCGGACGTTTTTTTTATCGAGCGGCGGAGTCTAACGTAAACGAGAATCATTGTCGTTTACGAAAATGATCGCTCACTATCCGGGATGGCGGGCGAGCGCGGGGCGGGATCGAGGTCGCATCGCCACCGAGCGGGCATCGAGGCGAACATGCGATCATGAGCCGTTCAACTTCGTCGTCATGATTCGCGCGTGCCGGCAGCGGCCCGCGCGGGGGAGACGGCGACGCCTTCCCGTACGCAAGCTCCCTTCAGAAGGAACGCCACGCCATGTCGCTGTCCGCCTTGCTCGCTTTTGCCCTGATCCTGTCCGTCGGCGTCGCGACGCCCGGCCCGACGGTGTTGCTCGCGATGAGCAACGGCTCGCGGTACGGATTGCGTCACGCGATGGTCGGCATGCTGGGTGCCGTCACGGCCGATGTCGTGCTCGTTGCGCTGGTCGGGTTGGGTCTCGGGATGCTGCTCGACGCGTCGGAAACGGCATTCGTCACGCTGAAGCTGGCCGGCGCTGCGTGGCTCGCCTATGTCGGCGTACGGATGCTGCTGTCATCCGGCGGCTCTGCCGCTGCGCAGGCGTTCGATCCCGCGACGCCCGATCGCCGGACCGCGTTCCTGAAGAGCTTTTTCGTCGCAATGAGCAACCCGAAGTACTACCTGTTCATGTCCGCGCTGCTGCCGCAGTTCGTCGATCGGTCGCATGCGATCGCGCCGCAGTACGCGATCCTCGCGGCGACGATCGTCGCGATCGACGTTGTCGGGATGACCGGCTACGCGCTGCTCGGCGTGCATTCGGTGCGCGTGTGGAAAGCAGCCGGGGAGAAGTGGCTGAACCGCGTCAGCGGGTCGCTGCTGCTGATGCTCGCGGGGTATGTCGCGCTGTATCGCAAGGCCGCGAACTGACGCGGCGATGTTTCGGGAACACGTTCCTGGCCAACCGGCCCGGCGATGAAGCCGATCGAGCGCTTCACGCTCGAAACGCACGACGGTCCGTATGAAACCTGGCCGTCGCGCACTCATGTGCTCGTGAGCGGCGAGCGTTGCGGCCTCACCGTGTCCGGCTATGTGCTGCTCCGCCAGTTCGAGACGCCGTCCGCCTATCTGCTCGTCACCGACTACGACTGCCTGTTCGAGGAGGCCGTCACGTTCACGCTCGTGTCGAAGGAACCGTTGAAGGAGCTCGCGCGGCGCACGGTCGGCGCGATGTACGCGTCGTGCCATCTGGACGACATGACATGGTCCGACGACCGGCATTTCAGCGCGACGTTCGTCGACATCGACGGACGGTGGGATTTCACGATTCGTGACCGATCGGTGCCGTTCGTGTTGCCGCGGCTAGGGATGAATCGCATACAGGACCGGTAATGCGCGATCGGCGCTTGCGAGTGCGTTGCCCGTGCATGTGCGCCGTCTGAAACCCGCCAAAACGGGCGGTTTCATTTCTCTTTCGCATTGATCAGACATGTAAGTTTTGATGTGTCCGAATCCTGCGCGGCCAACATGCATGGCGGCAGGAACGGCGACGGTCGGGCATGGCGTTCGCTCGAAACATTACAAAATGAATGGAAGGTGAAAGAATTCCTTCCCTTGACGCAAGGCGCTCGAGCCATTTATTGTCCGTCTGCCGCCCGTGAGAGAGCACGGCGGCAATCGCGGATGCGCGCCTCGCGCGCATGACAACACGCAGCAAAAAGCAGAAAAGGAAACGTGGTAGCCACATGAAGCCGCTATTCGACGACAAGAACTCCGATGCGGTCAGCGATCGTCCTTCCACCCCGTCTTCGTCACCCGCTGCCGTGCTCGCCACCGTGCCCACCGCCGCCGTTGCCGTGCCGGCAGCACGCCCGGTGGAGAACGCCCGCCTGATCACCGTCGACGAGATCGACCAGCTCGGCGCGACGCAGGGCACGCGGATCGCGGCCTTTTCCCAGCAGATTCTCGCGAGCGTCCGCGCGTCGGATGCCGACCAGTTCGGCGACAAGCTCAACGAACTCATCGCGACCGCGAAGGGGCTCGACCCGCGCGGCGCCGACAAGGGCGGGCTGCTCACGCAGGTCACGCGGCTGTTCCGCTCGACCAAGGAGAAGCTGCTGTCGCAATACGAGTCGGTGAGCAAGCGGATGGACACGCTCGTCGTCGAACTCGAGAACCATGCGCAGCGCCAGAAGGCCGGCATCGACGAACTCGAGCGGATGTACAACGACAACTACGCGCTGCACCAGGAGCTCGCGCAGTCGAAGGCGCACGGCGAAACGGCGCTCGCGACGCTGCGCGCGCATCTCGCGGCCGGCCAGCAGCCGGCGGACGACGCGTTCGCCGCGCAACGCCTGCTCGACGTGAAGCGCAAGGTCGACGCGCTCGAAAGCAAGCTCGACGACCTCGACCGCGCGATGCTGATGTCGAAGCAGCTCGCGCCGCAGATCCGGATGGAGCAGGACCAGAAACGCACGCTGACGTCGAAGTTCATGACGATCAAGACCGTGCTGATCCCCGCGTGGACCAACGCGTTCGCGCTCTACCTCGAGCAACTCAGCACGAAGCGCGCGGCAGCGCTCGCGAACGCGACGTACGAAGCGGCCGACGAGGCGATCCGCGCGCAGGCCGACCTGAACCGCCAGAACGCGCAGGAAGTCGCGAAGCTCGGCCAGCGCCCGGTGATCTCGACCGACACGTTCGAATACGCGCAGCAGCAGCTGTTCGGCGCATTCGACGACGTCACGCAGATCATCGCCGACGGCAAGCGCCAGCGTGAGCAGGACGCACCGCGCCTGCGCCAGCTCGAACAGGACCTGATCACCCGATTCGCTCCGAAGCACAACTGAAAGAACCGAGAGAACACCGCATGATTACGCTTGAGAAACGCGCGGCGAAGGTCGCGATCGTCCTCGAAAAACGCCAGATCCTGAAGCCGCCCGTCGTGCGCGTCGGCGCGGCGCTCGACATCTCCGGCTCCGCGAAGCCGCTGTATCAGTCGGGCGTGATCCAGGACACGCACGACCGGATCCTCGGCATCGCTCTGAAGTTCGACGACAACGGCGAAGTCGACACGTGGACCTTCACCGAAGGCTACGACCGGCTGCCGACCGCGACGCCGGACAACTACGGCTCGTACATCTCCGACCACGTGCTCGAAGCGCGGATCGACAAGTGGGGCGGCACGCAGTACGCGCCGGTGATGAACGACATCGTCGACTTCTTCTTCCGCGCGCCGGAGCCGTCGCCGAAGCGCGAAGAGAAGCGCGGCTTCCTGAGCCGGCTGTTCGGCGGTTCGGACGACACGCCCGCGCCGGCCGTCTCCGCGCCGGTGAATGGCCATCTGCCCGCATGGGTGCTGTTCGTCACCGACGGCCAGAATCCGAAGAACGACCGCAAGCGCGTGCGCCAACTGCTGGCCGAGTCGCAGCACTACCCGCTGTACTGGTCGCTCGTCGGCGTCGGCGATCCGAGCGAATTCGGTTTCCTCGCGGAAGTCGCGGACGAGATGCCGAACGTCGGCTTCCTGCATCTCGAATCGCTCGACGTCAGCGACGAACATATCTACGAACAATTGATCACGCAGGAATTCTGCAACTGGGTGCGCGCGAAGTAAGCGCAGCCCGCCCGCCTTTTATCCAGAACTCGATTACCCCCATCATGTTGAAAGACTTCAAGATCCCGTTGTCGCTTACGGTGCTCGCGCTGATCGCGGCCTATCTCCTCGGCGGCGTGAAGGACATGCTGATCGTCGCGGTCCTGTCGGTGCTCGAAATCTCGCTGTCGCTCGACAACGCGGTCGTCAATGCATCGGTGCTCAAAAACTGGTCGGAGAAGTGGCGCAACCGCTTCATGGTGTTCGGCCTGCCGGTCGCCGTGTTCGGCATGCGGCTCGTGTTCCCGCTGCTGATCGTCGCGGTGATCGGCCACATCGGCATGTGGGACGCGCTGAAGCTCGCGATCGAGTCGCCGGAGCAGTATGCGTCGATCCTCACGTCCGCGCATCACCAGGTATCCGCATTCGGCGGCGCGTTCCTGCTGATGGTGTTCTTCAAGTTCATGCTCGACACCGAGAAGGACGAGCACTGGATCGGCTTCCTGGAAGGCCCGATGAGCCACCTCGGCCGCATCACGGCGCTGGAAGTGGCGCTGACGCTCGCGATCATCATCATCGCGTCGCTCTACGTGCCGGCGGTCGAGCAAGTGGGCTTCCTGCTCGCGGGTGCGTTCGGCGTGATCAGCTTCGTGATCGCCCACGGCATCGGCGATCTGATCGGCGGTGAGGAAACGGGTACGCGCGTGGTGCGCGAAGGCGTCGCGGGTTTCATGTATCTCGAAGTGCTCGATTCGTCGTTCAGCTTCGACGGCGTGATCGGTGCATTCGCGCTGTCGAACAACATCTTCCTGATCGCGCTGGGCCTTGGCGTCGGCGCGGCCTATATCCGGGAGATGACGCTCGTGCTGCTGAAGAAGGGCACGCTCGCGCAATACCGCTATCTCGAACACGGCGCGTTCTGGGCAATCGGTGCGCTTGCAACGATCATGTTCCTCGGCGTGAAGTTCGAGGTGCCCGAGGTCATCACCGGCCTGGTCGGCGCGGCGATGATCGCCGCGGCCGTGTGGTCGTCGATCGTCGTGCAGCGCAAGGAAGACCGGACTGCCGTCGCAGGCGAGTAACCACGCGTCACGCGCGGGTCGAACACCATCAACGAGGGGCCGCGCAGGGCGGCCCGGCATTGCCGCCGGCACAACGGCGGTTCCAGCAGAAGAGGTTCAGATGATCAATTTGTCGAAAGGCGGTCGCGTCAACCTGTCGAAGGAAGCGCCCGGCACGCAGAAGTTCCGCATCGGTCTCGGTTGGGATGCAAACTCGACCGACACGGGTACGGATTTCGATCTCGACGTGTCGGTGTTCCTGTGCAAGTACGACGCGCAGAGCAATCCGAAGCTGATCTCGGATCAGCACTTCGTGTTCTACAACAGCGAAGTGCGCACGATGGAGCGCAAGGACACCTTCATCCAGCCGGGCGACGATTTCCCGAAGCGCGGGATGCCCGCGTCGAAGTGCCTGGGTGTCGTGCATAGCGGCGACAACCGCACGGGCAGCGGCGACGGCGACGACGAAGTGATCTTCATCGACGTGACGAAGCTCGCGGCCGACATCGAGGAAATCTCGGTGGTCGTGACGATCGACCAGGCCGAAGCGCGTCGCCAGAATTTCGGCCAGGTGCGCAACAGCTACATCCAGATCGCCGACGAAGTGTCGGGCGCGGTGATCGCGAAATACGCGCTCGAGGAAGACTTCTCGATGGAGACGTCGGTGCAGGTGGGCAGCTTCTATCGCCGCGACGGCCAATTCATGTTCAAGGCGGTCGGCGCCGGCTACAACCGCGGCCTGGGCGACTTCGTGCGCGCGTACGGCGGCGCGGTCTGACTGGCGGCAGCCCGGCCGGCGGGACACCGCCGCGCCGGGCAGGAAGCAGCGATGACGAATCCGTCTGACGAGCCCAAGCGGCTCGAGTTCGATACGACGCCCGAGCGCACGCCCGGGCGTCTTGCGTTCGATGCGCCGCCCGCGGCCGCGACGCCGGTTGCGCGTGCGCCCGAGCGGCCCGCGCCGCAGGCGCTCGACTTCGGGCCGGCGCCCGCGTCCGGCAAGGCCGTGCGCACGGCGCCGGCCGAGGCGGTCGGCCGCGCGGTGTTCGGCGAATCGAACCATCCGCAGCTCGAAGCATGCTTCCGCGCCGCGCAGGCCAGTTTCCCGAATCTTTACCCCGACTACGCACCGCGCATCGAGCGGCACATCCGGCAACTGGTGCCGCTGAAGCTCGCGACGGTCGCGATGATCGGCGACGGTGCGCTGGAGACGGCAGGCAACCTCGTCGAAGCCGTCGCGGCGACGACGCGCGAGTTCAACGAACTCGGCGCGGCCGACATGATGGCCGGCATGCTCGCGCAGGCGACGCGCAAGGCCGGCATGTTCGAACGCTGGTTCGGCGCGGCGTCCGGCCAGGTCGACTACCGTGCGGCGATCGGGGCGCTCAAGCAGTCGCTCGGCTTCTTTCCACGCCGTACCGAGGAGCTTGCCGCGAAGGTCCGCCATGCGGAAGAAAACCTCGTGGTCGTGCTCGCGGCGCTGAGCGCAGTGTCGGACGTCGTGCGCGCCCCGGACGATGCGGGTGTCGAGCGCACGCTGTTCGACCGCCGCAACATCGTCGGGCAGGCGGTGCAGCAGATCCGCATGCAACCCGCGCAATTGCGCGGGCTCGACGAGCGCGTGACCGATCTGCTGTCGCGTGCCGATCACCTGATGAACGTCGTGCTGCCGGCGGCATTGGCGGCGCGGCCGCAGCGCTGAGCGCACGGCACGAAGGGAACGAACGGCACGAATGCGCGCGCGGCGGCGCGCGTGTTCGCTGCGCAGGACACGCCGCGTTACACCAATTCACGTGCACCGGCGCGAGTCTGCTATCTTCCGGGGCATCTCATTGCTTTCCCGCCGATTCTCCATGACTGACCGCATCGTTGCCGCATTCGATTTCGACGGCACCATCACGACGACCGACAGCTTTCGCCATTTCGTCCGCTATGCGGTCGGCACGCCGCGCTTCGCGTGGGCCGGATTGCGCGCGCTGCCGTGGATCGTCGCGATGAAGGCCGGGCTGCTGTCGCGCGGCGACGCGAAGGCGAAGTTCGCGTCGTTCGCGTTCGGGCCGGTGCGCGAGGACGCGCTCGATGCGCAGGCGCGCACGTTCGTCGACACCTATCTGCCGGGCCTCGTGCGTCCGGAAATGCTCGAACGCGTTCGCGAGCATCGGGCACGCGGGCACGAAGTCGTGCTGGTGAGTGCGTCGCCGTCGCTGTATCTGGAGAAGTGGGCGAAGACGGCCGGCTTCGATGCGGTGCTCGCGACGCGGCTGGCGTTCGAGCGCGGCACCTTCGCCGGGCGGCTCGACGGCGAAAACTGCTGGGGGCCGCAGAAGGTCGTGCGGCTGCGTGGATGGTGGGGCAACCGGCCGCCGAAGCAGTTGTTCGCGTACGGCGACAGCCGCGGCGACAAGGAAATGGCCGAGCTCGCGAACTGGTCGTGGATCCGCGGGCAAGGGCCGATGCCGCCGATCGGCGAGTGATGCGGTGCGTTACGCGTCCGCCCGAGCCTGGCGCGTACCACGCGACGCGCGATAACCGCCCCAGCGATTCGCCCGCGCGAACGTGCCGACGTCGTTGAAGCGCACGCCGACTTCACGCAGCGCCGCATGCGCGGTGCGCGCGGTCAGCTGGCGGATGTAGAACGGGTCGCGCACCACGAAGTGATGGATCGCGTGCGTGCTGCCGAAATTGAAGCAGAACAGCTGGAATGGCAGCATCCACCACGGGTTGAGCACCTGCGTCTGCTGGATCACGTTGCGTGAATCGATGTCGCCGAAATAATGCATGTTCGAGCTGACGAAGTTGATGCAGAAGCTGCGCACGAAGTTCGGCCCGAGCCACACCACGGCCAGGAAATCGACGACGCTCATCACGCGCTCGACGAGGGCCGGCACCGTCACCGGGTAGCCGAACGCATGCAGTGCGAACAGGCCGGCGTGATAGACGATGAACGCATGCCACAGCACGTAATACACGTGACCGACCGGCATGTACGACGACACCTGCTCGACGCGCAACTGCAGGCGCTCCGACGGATCCTGCACCGGCTGCGCCGCCACGTACTGCTTCACCTTGCGGCGCATCGCGGCCGGCCGCAGCACGACCGCGAGCATGCCGTCCGCGATCATCAGCAGGCGCTTCACGCCCCAGCGCTCGCCGTTGGTGATGCCGAATTCCTCGAGATCCGATTCGCCGCCCGACACCTTGTGGTGGTGCAGGTGCATGCGCCGCCGCGTCCACGGGTTGATCGTGCCGGGCCGCGTGAGCCAGCACAGCGCCATCATCAGGTGATAGGCCCACGGCGTCTTCTTGAAGTACATCAGGTGGATCAGGTCGTGCTCGAGCTCGTGGATCAGCGACGTGACGAACGCGGCGAGCGGCAGCGCGACGTACCACGCGATCGCGCCGCGCGCATACAGCCAGGCGATCGCGAGCATCGCGCTGACCGAGACGGCCATCACGGTCGCGCCGACGAGGTTCTGGTTGTCGAGCAGCGGAAAGCGCGCGCGGATCGCGTCACTCGCGGCGTTGACCTCGCGGCGGACATACGCGACCTTGTCCGCGTCGTTGCGAAAGGCGGTTCGTGCGGGTTGGCTCATCGACCGGGATTCCTGCGGAAAGGGTGGGGCGCAATGCCGATGGGACAAGCATAGGCGCGCACCGGGCCGCACGCGAGGGCCGCGGGTGCCAATGGCGGTGTCATTTCGGGCCACGATGGCCTGCCGGCGCGGCTAGAGTCTCGCCCCGGTGTCATTGCGGGCCAGCGACGCTACAATCCGCCGAAACCGCTCCGGAGTCCGCCGCATGGTCCTGTCCGTCCCGGATGCCGCGCGCCAGCTGAACAAGGCGACGGTGTCGTCCGCGTATGCGCTGTTCATGTTGATGCTGGCCGAAGAGCGCGGCATCGACGGCGGCCGCGTGCTTGCCGGCTCGGGCGTCGAGCGCGACCGGCTCGCGCAGCCCGATGCGCGCATCACGCCGCTGCAGCAGGCGGCGATCGTGTTCAACCTGCTCGACGCGACGGACGACCCGTCGATCGCCATCGAGATCGGCCTGCGTAGCAGCCTGACGAAAGCGGGACTGATCGGCTTCGGGCTGATGAGCTGCGCGACGCTCGGCGAGGCGATTTCGCTCGGCATCCGCTACCTGCCGACCCGCGTGCCGTTCTTCTCGGTGCGGCTCGCGCAGCTCGACGGGATCGTCGACATCGACGTGCTCGAAGCGTTTCCGCTCGGCCGGCTGCGTCAGTTCGCGGTCGAGAACTTCCTGGTCGAGACGGCGATCCTGTTCAATTCGCTACTGTATCCGGTGCCGGGGCGCACGCTGCAGTCGCGTGCCGAACTCCATTTCGAATGGCCCGAACCGCCGTGGTTCGACGGTTATCGCGCGCGGCTGCCGCGCTGCCATTTCGACGCGAGCGCGAACCGCATCCGCTGCGATGCCGCGCTGCTGGACGAACCGATCGGCACCGCGAACGCGCATACCGCGCAGATGATCGTGCAGCAGTGCGAGGCCGAACTCGCGCGGCTCGGCTATGCGGAAAGCATCGTCGAGCGTGTGCGCAACCTGCTGATCTGCGGCGAGGGCGGCTATCCGTCGGTCGACGACGTCGCGCGCGAACTGCATGTGTCGGCGCGTACGCTCAAGCGCAAGCTCGCCGAGTACGGGGCGACCTATTCGACGCTGCTCGACGAGATCCGGTTGCGCGACGCGCTGCGGCTGCTCGAGGGGACACGGCTGCCGGTCGACGAGATCGCCGCGCGCGTCGGCTATACGGATCGCGCCAATTTCACGCGTGCGTTCAAGCGCTGGACGGGCGTCGCGCCGAGCGAGCGGCGCTGAACGCGGGCATGCACCGGCCCGCGTGGCGGGCCTGCCGAGTCATGCCGCACCTGTCCCTTCTTCAGACGATCGCAACCCAGTTCGCACCGCGCCCGCCCGGCACGCGCGCGCGCGGCGACAGCGCGCCGTCGTCCGGCGCGATCGCATACACCGACACGTATTCCGACTGTTCGCCGCAGGCGACGAGCCAGCGCCCCGACGGGTCGATCGCGAACCCGCGCGGCTGCGTCTCGGTGGCGGTCGCGTGCGCGGGTTCGAACGTGCCGTCTTCGGTGCGGCGATAGCAGAGCAGGCGGCTCGACGTGCGTTCGCTGACATACGCGAAACGCTCGTCGGGCGTCAGGTGCAGGTCGGCGGCCCAGACGGACGGCTCGACGGGCGCAGGCGGCCGTGCTTGGCCTTGCGCGAGTTCGGCGACGGCCGGATGGCGTGCGCTCACGTGTGCATCGCCGAGCCGGCCGGTGTCGGGATCGCGCGCGAACGTGGCGAGCGTGGCCTGGAATTCACTGACGACGACGAGCGCACGGCCGTCATCCGCGAATTGCAGGTGACGCGGGCCGAACCCGGCCGGCACGCGCGTTTCGCCGTGTTCGAGCACACGCAGGCCGGCCGCGTCCTCGACGAGCGCGAAGCTGAACACGCGATCCGAGCCGAGCGAACTGACGTAGGCGAAACGGTTGTCCGGCGACACGATCACCGAGTGCGCGTTCGCGATGCCGCCCGCGACTTGGAGCGGCGTGCCGTCGCCGTCGCGCATGCGCGCGGCGTCGTAGAGGCTCAGCGAATTTCCGCCGTACGACGCGCCGAGCAGCCAGCGGCCGCTGCGGTCGAGCGACAGGTACGCATGGCTGGCGTCGATCGCGGTCGTGCCGATGCGCACGAGCGCGCCGGTGGCCGGCACGACGCGGAACGCGACGATCGTCGGCTGTTCGCCGCGCGTCGCGACGTAGAGCCGCGCGCGGTCGGCCTGCACGGCGATCGGCATTGCGACATCGGCGGCCGGGTAGCGGGCGAGCGGCGCGAGCGCGCCGTCGGCCGCGAGGGAGAACGTGGCAAGGTCGCCGTCGGCGGCATTCGAGACGACGACGGTCAGGCGGTCAGTGTTCGGCATGGCGGAGCATCGAAGCATTCGTGAAGGATTCGTCGGCCGGCCGGCCGCGCGGCGGATCGCTGCGCCGGTGCGTGCGCGCGAACAGCGCGGCGACCGCGGCGACGAGCGAAGCGATCGCGAGCGCATACAGCCCGCCCGTGATCGAACCCGTATGTTGCTTCAGGTAGCCGAAAGCCGTCGGCGCGACGAAGCCGCCGAGGTTGCCGACCGAGTTGATCAGCGCGATCACGGCCGCGGCCACGCGCGTGTCGAGATAGCCCTGCGGGATCGGCCAGAACAGCGACGACGCGGCCTTGAAGCCGAGCGCGGCGAAGCAGATCGACGCGAACGACCATACCGGATCGTGCGACGTCGACGCAAACAGCCCGCACGCGGCGAGCACGAGCGCGACCGCGAGCCAGCGCTGCGGATGCTTCCACTTCGACGACAGCACCGCGAAGCCGTACATCGCGCCGATCGCGATCATCCACGGAATCGTGTTGTACAGGCCGACCTGGAAATCGGTGAGGCCGCCCATCTTGCGGATGATCGTCGGCAGCCAGAACGTGGCCGCGTAGATCGTCAGCTGGATCGAGAAATACAGGAAGCAGAACAGCATGATCTGCGGATCGCGCAGCAGCGCGGTGGCGCGCACCGGCACGTTCGAGCGGACGTCGCGCGTCGCGCGCTCCTCGTCGAGCGCGTTCTGCAGCGCCGTGCGTTCCTCGGCCGTGAGCCACGTCGCGTCGCGGATATGCGATTTCAGCAGCAGCCAGCTCGCGCCGCACAGCACGACCGAGAACAGCCCTTCGATCAGGAACATCCATTGCCAGCCTTCGAGGCCGAAGCCGCGAATCGACAGCAGCGCACCGGTGACGGGCCCGGACAGCACCGACGCGAATGCGGAGCCGCCGAGGAAGATCGCCATCGCCTTGCCGCGCTCCTGCGGCGGCAGCCATTGCGACAGGTACAGCACGACGCCGGGGAAGAAGCCGGCCTCGGCCACGCCGAGCAGGAAGCGCAGCGTGTAGAACGACGTGTCGTTCCACACGAACGCCATCGCGGCCGCGACGATGCCCCATGTCGCCATGATCCGGGCGAGCCACACACGTGCGCCGTAGCGCTGCATCAGCAGGTTCGACGGCACTTCGAACAGCGCGTAGCCGACGAAGAACAGCCCGGCGCCGAGGCCGTACGCGGCCGCACCGATGCCGATCGACGCTTCGAGGTGACGATCGACGAAGCCGACGTTCACGCGGTCGATGTAGTTCGCGATGAACATGATCAGCACGAGCGGCAGCACATGCCACTTCACTTTCGAGACGGCGGACGCGAGCGGGTCGCGTCCGGACAGGGCGGGCGAGGGCGGGTTCAAGCGTGTCTCCGGTCGGGCGGCGGCGGACGGAGCGGGTGCTCGCGTCAGCGTTTGGATGGCGGTCTGTGTAGTATGTCGTCGTATGACATGGTACGCCTGAGTGCCGATGAAGACGTCGCGGGTTTACCCGGAATTTTCCCAGTTATTGGGGAATTTCATGAGATTCGGTGATCACTTATTCATGTCTGATGACGTATGACATGAAATGAGTATGCGCTAACCACTGGACACCCGGTCGCGACCCGTGCGGCCGGGCATTGACCGGGCAAGCCCGCCTGCGCCCGCCGTCGCGGCCGCTATGCCATCGACACGACGCTGTTGAGCAGCGTCTTCACGAGCACGGCCTGCCGCGTCGCGCCCGTTTTCGCGAAGATGCCGCGCAGGTGCGCGCGCGCCGTGTTCTTCGTGATGCCGGTCGCGGCGGCCGCCTCGTCGAGCGTGAGCCCGTCGACGAGCAGCAGCGCGATTTCGGTTTCCATCGGCGTGAGCCGGAACAGCCGATGCAGCATGTCGCGCGACGTCTGCGGCGACGACGCCGGATCGCGGACGAACACCGCGACCGCGGGCCGGTGCTGGCGGTCCTCCGCGCCGCGGTAGGGCGCGAGCGGGCGCAGCAGCACGCTCAACGGCATCGTGCCGCCGGGGCGCGACAGTGTGGTGGCTTCGATGCGCGCGAGCGCACCCGCGCGGAAATGCTCGAGCGCGGCCTGCAGCGCCTTCTGCAGCCGGCGCTCGTCGAGCGGGCACGACGCGTGGAGCCGCTCCTGGCGAACGCACAGCCCGTCCTGCTGCTCGATCAGCCGTTCGGCGATGCGGTTGCGCTTGATCACGCGGCCGTCCTCGTCGACGATCGCGGTGCCGACATCGAGCCGGTCGACGGTGCCCGCGTACAGCGCGCGTTCGGCATCGAGCACGTCGAACGCCGCGTGCAGCTCGACTGCCCGCTGCAGGTGCGGCAGCAGTGTCGCGACCTGCGCGCGCTCGGCCGCGTCGAAATCGCGGCCGCCGTGCGCACGGCTCACGAAGAACGCGCATTCGACGCCGCGTTCGCCGCGCAGGTTCGCGCCGAGGATGTAGCGCAGGTCGAGCGGCTGCAGGTACTGCCGGTAGAAATCGTGTGCGCGCCACGCGGTTTCGCCGAACAGCCGATCGGCCGTGAAAACCTGGCCGGGCGGCTGATCGAGAAACGGGCAGAGCGCGTAGAACTGCTCGCTGTACGACGGCTCGCCGGGCAGTAGCGGGCCGTGCGCGGATGCGTTGATGATGAGCCCGTGCCGTGCGCCGCCCGGATTGCGCAGCACCAGGGTCGTGAAGCTCGCATCGAGCCGCACGCGGACCGCTTCGAGGAAGCCGGCCCACGGGGTCGCTTCCGACGGGCCCTGATAGACGAGCCCGAGCCACGCGCTGAGTTCGCGCGCCGTCCACGCCGCGTCGTCGAAACCGTCGTGTGCGGCCGGATCGCCGGGCGCCAGCGCGATGGGCATGCTCGTGTTCTCCTGGTCGGGATGAAGGATTCCCGGACCAGCATACCGGCCGGCCGGCGGCCCGCGTCATCCGAACGGAGTAGGCGACGCGGGCAGGCGGGCAATCGCCGGGCTGCCCGCTTGCGGCGCTTACGCCGCGCGCTCGCGCAGCAGGTACGCGACGATGCGGTCGGCCGCCTCTTCAGGCGCCTCAGCCACCGTGTCGACGCGCAGTTCGGGCTGCGCGGGCGGCTCGTACGGCGAATCGATGCCCGTGAAGTGCTTCAGCTCGCCGCGCCGCGCCTTCCTGTACAGGCCCTTCGGGTCGCGCTCCTCGGCGACCGCGAGCGGCGTGTCGACGAATACCTCGACGAACTCGTCGGGGCCGACCAGCGCGCGTGCCATGTCGCGTTCCGCGCGGAACGGCGAGATGAACGACACGAGCGTGATGAGCCCCGCGTCGAGCATCAGCCGCGCGACTTCGGCGACGCGCCGGATGTTCTCCACGCGATCGGCCTCGGTGAACCCGAGATCGCGATTGAGCCCGTGCCGCACGTTGTCGCCGTCGAGCAAGTACGTGTGCTTGCCGAGCGCGTGCAGCCGTTTCTCGACGAGGTTCGCGATCGTCGACTTGCCGGCACCCGACAAGCCTGTCAGCCACACGATGCGCGGCGTTTGCGCCTTCTGCGCGGCACGCGCGGCGCGATCGACGTCGACTGCCTGCCAGTGCACGTTGTGCGCGCGGCGCAGCGCGAAGTGCAGCATCCCGGCGCCGACCGTGTCGTTGGTGAAGCGGTCGATCACGATGAAGCCGCCCGTGTGGCGGTTGCGGTCGTACGGATCGAATGCGACGGGCCGGTCGAAGCTCAGGTTGCATACGCCGATTTCGTTGAGCGCGAGCGTGCGCGCCGCGAGATGCTCGCGCGTGTTCACGTCGATCTTGTACTTCGGCGTCGCGCAGGTCGCGCCGACCGTCTGCGTGCCGAGCTTCACGAGATACGGGCGGCCGGGCAGCAGCGGTTCGTCGTGCATCCACACGAGCGTCGCCTCGAACTGGTCGGCCACCTCGGGCGGCGCATCCGCGCGCGCGATCATGTCGCCGCGGCTGATGTCGATCTCGTCGGCGAGCGTGAGCGTGACCGCGTCGCCGGCGCGCGCGATGTCGCTTGCGCCGCCTTGCGTGATCACCGACGCGACGCGGCTTTCCTTGCCGGACGGCAGCACACGCACGCGCTCGCCGACACGGATCTCGCCCGATGCGATGCTGCCCGCGTAGCCGCGGAAATTCAGGTGCGGGCGGTTGACCCACTGCACCGGCAGCCGGAACGGTTCGTCGCGCGTCACACGCGCGGCGAGCGGCAGCGTGTCGAGATGCTGCATCAGCGTCGGACCCGCGTACCACGGCATCCGCGCGCTCGGCGCGATCACGTTGTCGCCGCGCAGCGCCGACATCGGAATGCTGACGATCTCCGCCAGCCCGAGCTCGGCGGCGAACGCGCGATAGTCGGCGTCGATGCGCTCGAACACGGCGCGGTCGTAGTCGACCAGGTCCATCTTGTTGATCGCGAGCACCACGCGCTTGATGCCGATCAGCGCGACGAGATGGCTGTGGCGGCGCGTCTGCGTGAGCACGCCCTTGCGCGCGTCGATCAGGATCACGGCGAGATCGGCGGTCGACGCGCCGGTGATCATGTTGCGCGTGTACTGCTCGTGGCCGGGTGTGTCGGCGACGATGAACTTGCGTCGCGCGGTCGCGAAGAAGCGGTAGGCGACGTCGATCGTGATCCCTTGCTCGCGCTCGGCCGACAGGCCGTCGACGAGCAGCGCGAAATCGAGTTCGCCGCCCTGCGTGCCGACTTTCTTCGAATCGGCTTCGAGCTGCGTGAGCTGGTCGTCGAACAGCATGTTCGATTCGTAGAGCAGGCGGCCGATCAGCGTGCTCTTGCCGTCGTCGACGCTGCCGCACGTGATGAAGCGCAGCAGGTCCTGGGTTGGCGTGTGCGCTTCGTCGGCGGCGCGGGGATCGGGTGCGTGGCGCGCGAGCGTGTCGGGCGCGGTGAGTACGTGTGCCATCAGAAATATCCCTCCTGTTTCTTCTTTTCCATCGAACCGGCCGAATCGCTGTCGATCAGTCGTCCTTGTCGTTCGGACGTGCGCGTCTCGCGCATCTCCTGCAGGATGTCGTCGAGCGACGTCGCGTCGCTGTCGATCGCGCCCGTCAGCGGATAGCAGCCGAGCGTGCGAAAGCGCACCTTGCGCATCCGCGGCACTTCGCCTTCGCGCAGCGGCAGGCGTTCGTCGTCGACCATGATCAGCGCGCCGTCGCGTTCGACCACGGGCCGCTCCTTCGCGAAGTAGAGCGGCACGATCGGGATGTCGTGAAGCTGGATGTACTGCCAGATGTCGAGCTCGGTCCAGTTCGAGATCGGGAACACGCGCAGGCTTTCGCCCTTGCGCTTGCGCGCGTTGTACAGCGACCAGAGTTCGGGGCGCTGGCGCTTCGGGTCCCAGCGGTGCTGTTCCGAGCGCAGCGACACGATGCGCTCCTTCGCGCGCGATTTCTCCTCGTCGCGGCGGGCGCCGCCGAACGCGGCGTCGAAGCCGTAGTGATCGAGCGCCTGCTTGAGCCCCTGCGTCTTCCACACGTCGGTATGGACGGCCGAGCCGTGCGTGAACGGATTGATGCCGTTCGCGACGCCGTCGGGGTTGATGTGCACGCGCAGGTCGAGGCCGAGGCGCGCGGTCGTCTCGTCGCGAAACGCGATCATCTCGCGGAACTTCCAGGTCGTATCGACGTGCAGCAGCGGAAAGGGCGGCTTTGCCGGGTAGAACGCCTTCATCGCGAGATGCAGCATGACCGAGCTGTCCTTGCCGATCGAGTACAGCATCACCGGGTTCTCGCTCTCGGCGACCACCTCGCGCATGATGTGGATGCTTTCGGCCTCCAGCCGCTCCAAGTGGGTCAACATCGTTCGTCTCCTTGTTTCATGCCGGTGCCGCGCGACATGTGCGGCGTTTCGTGCATGACACCGACGGTATCGAGCGAGCGGCATGCCGCTCTTCGTCCGGGTGGACTAAACCGCGGTGCGGTGGTGGAGCGGATCTTTCCTTAGTCCACCCGGACGAAGTGGCGCGCGGCGGCGGCGCTTAAGGTGAGCGCTCGACCATCGGCGGAGACGACACATGACGGACGACACACGTGCCACGCAATTGCTTTCGGGCCAGACCTGGGCCGATTTCTGCGACACCCTGAAACGCAGCGGACAACAGATCCTGCGCGCCGAGGCGCCGGACGATCCGCTGACGCGCGCGGAAGGATTCCGCTACCTGAGCCGGCTGATGCGCATCGCGCTCGAAATGCACGTCGAGTTCGCTGACGGCGCATGGCCCGGCTTTTTCTCGCCGTCGCACGAGACCGCGAAGATCGGCGCCGACAATCCCGACAACCTGTACCAGTACGCGCGTCTCGACGGCCGCTGCGAATACCGCGTGACGGGGCGGCGCGGCACGGTGGCGTACCTGAGCTTCGGCACGCAGAAGGGCGGCTACGAGACCGACGGCAAGATGCTGCAGACGGGCTTTCTCGATGCGAAGCAACTCGAGATCGCACCGGACGGCAGCTTCGAGATCGTATTAAGCGAGACACCGCGCGCGGGCAACTGGGTGCGCATGGAGCCCGGCACCAACGCGTTGCTGGTGCGCCAGACTTTCCTCGACCGTCGTGCGGAAACGCCGGCGCAGTTGAAGATCGAGCGCATCGGTGCCGACGATCGCCCGGCGCCGCTCGACCCGCTTGTGCTGCAGAGTGGCCTCACGCGCGCCGCGCAGTTCGTCGAGCAGACGTCGAAGCTGTTCGCGGACTGGGCCGCGAGCTACCGGTCGCACGTGAATGCGCTGCCGCCCGCCGACCAGGCGCTGTGCCAGTCGGTCGGCGGCGATCCGAACATCTACTACTACCACTCGTGCTGGTCGCTGGCCGACGACGAAGCGCTCGTGATCGACGTCGACACGGTGCCCGATTGCGATTTCTGGAACGTGCAGCTCAACAACTACTGGATGGAGTCGCTCGATTACCGGCACTTCGATATCTGCGTGAACAAGCACAGCGCGCGGCTGAATGCGGACGGCGGCGTGACGGTGGTCGTCGCGGCCGCGCGGCCGGGCGATGCGAACTGGCTCGATACGGCCGGGCATCGCACCGGCACGATCTGCTGGCGCTGGGTGGGCGCCGTGCAGCCGGTGCATCCACGCACGCGTGTGGTGAAGCTCGCGACGCTGAAGGAGGCCGCATGAATGCGCCGCTTGACCGGACCCGCACGCTGCTTGCAGCCGACGGGTTGATCGCCGAAGCCGTGTCGCGCGCGGGTGGACTGACTGTGTTCGGCGACGGGCCGTATCGCGAGGCGCTCGACGTGATGTGCGCGTCGCTGGTCGACGAAGCGAACCTGTCCGCGCGCGGTGCGGAGATGATGCGCGAGAAGCTCGTCGGCCAGCTCGTGAACCGGCTCGTCGTCGAGTATTACTTTCGCCGCCATCCGGAGATCGCGGAGATCGAAATCGACGATCCGCTCGTGATCGTCGGCTTGCCGCGCACGGGCACGACACTGCTGCAGCGGCTGCTGGCCGTCGACCCGCGTTTCCACACGGCCGCGTGGTGGGAAACCCGCTACCCGGCGCCGCTCGCGGGCGAGACGCTTGCCGAGCCGACGGTGCGCATTGCACGTGCGCAGGCCGAGGTCGCGACGATGATCGACTGCATTCCGCAGATCCTGACGATCCATCCGCTCGATGCGATGCTCGCCGACGAGGAGTTCATGCTGATGGAGCATTCGTTCGTGTGCGCGATGGATTCGTACGCGAACGTGCCGCGCTACACGGCATGGCTCGCGCGGCAGGATCTCACGCCGGTCTATACGTACCTGAAGCGGATGTTGCAGTTCCTGCAGTGGCAGAAGGCGCAGCGCGGCGTCGCGCCGGCCGCGCGCTGGCTGCTGAAGACGCCGCAGCACCTGCATGCGCTCGACGTGCTGTGCCGCGTGTTCCCACGCGCGCAGGTCGTGCTGACGCATCGCGATCCGGCGCAGACGATTCCGTCGATGGCCAGCATGGCGCATACGTTGTGGCAGATGTATGCGGACGATCCCGATCCGCTCGCCGTCGGCGCGCAGTGGAACGCGGGGATGGCGCGCGCGATCGGCGCGGCGATGGCCGCGCGCGACGCGCTGCCGGCCGACCGGTTCCTCGACGTGCGTTTCGAGGACACGGTGTCGAATCCGCTCGGCGTTGCGGAGGCCGTATACGCGTTTGCCGGAATGCCGCTCGATGCGCGGCAGCGCACGGAGATGACGGACTGGATGGCGCGCAACGGCCGCGACAAGCGTGCCGCGCACGACTATTCGATCACGCGCTTCGGCTTCACCGATGCGCAGCTCGCGCGCGACTTCGCCGCGTATCGCGCGCGGCACCTGCGGGCGGCCGGTTGACGGCCTGGCTCGCGAGACCAACGACAACCAGGAGACAACCCATGTTGCTGAAGGACAAGATCGTCGTGATTTCCGGGATCGGGCCGGGGCTCGGCGTGAAGCTCGCCGTCGAGGCGGCGCGCGAGGGCGCACGCGGCGTCGTCGTCGCGGCGCGCACGATGGAAAAGCTCGACGACGCCGAAACGCGTATCCATGAGCTCGGCGTCGACTGCAACGTGCTGAAGGTGAAGACCGACATCACCGATCGTGCACAATGCCGGCAGCTCGCGACGCAGGCCGTCGAGCGCTTCGGCCGGATCGACGCGCTCGTGAACAGCGCATTCGTGCACGGCACGTTTCCGGAACTGGTGGAGGAAGCCGACCTCGATGGCTGGCGCGCGGTATTCGACACCAACGTGTTCGGCACGATGGCGCTCACGCAGGAAGTCGTGCCGCACATGAAGCGGCAAAAGCGCGGCGCGATCGTGATGATCAACACGCAGGCGACCCGCAAGCCGTTTGCAGGGGAAGGCGGCTACGCTGTATCGAAGGGCGCGCTTGCGGTTGCGGCAAAATACCTGGCACGCGAACTCGGCGTGCACGGCATTCGCGCGAACAGCATCCACATGGGGTGGATGTGGGGCGTGCCGACCCAGACGTATTTCCGGCAGGCGGCTGCCGAGTACGGGATGACGGAAGAACAGATCATCGCGCCGATCGCGTCGAACATCGCACTCGCGAAGCTGCCGACCGACGACGACTGCGCTCGCGCGGCGCTGTTCCTCGCGTCGGATTACGCGAACGCGGTGACGGGCGCGACGCTCGACGCGAACGGCGGCGATTTCATGCCCTGACGACGGAGCAAAGGAACATGCAGGACAACCACGACGCACAACATTTCTTTGCGTTCAACGGCGACGCGGACGGGCTGTGCGCGCTTCAGCAACTGCGGCTCGCGGAGGGCGTGCACGGCGCGCTCGTGACCGGCGTGAAGCGCGACATCAAGCTGCTTGAGCGGATCGACGCGTGCGCGGGCGACATCGTCACCGTGCTCGACGTGTCGCACGACCAGAATCGCGATGCGTGCGCGCGACTGCTGCGCGATGGCGCGACGGTCCGCTATTTCGATCATCACTTCGCGGGCGAGCTGCCCGACGATCCGCGCTTCGACGCGCATATCGACACGGCAGCCGACGTCTGCACGAGCGCGATCGTGAACCGTTATCTCGGCGGCCGGCACGTGCGTTGGGCGATCGTCGCGGCATTCGGCGACGAGTTGCCGGCGCTTGGCCGCACGCTTGCGCGCGAGCACGGGATCGACGACGCCGAATGCGACACGCTGGCCGAACTCGGGCTCTACCTGAACTACAACGCGTACGGCGAGTGTGTCGGTGATCTGCATTTCGACCCGGCGGCGCTCGCCGACGCGATGCTGCCCTGCGTCGATCCGCTCGATTTCGTGCGCGAGACGGCCGTGTTCGCCGCGCTGCGCGACGGCTACCGCGACGACATGGCGCGTGCGTGCGCACTCGCGCCGCTGCGCGAGGTGCCCGGTGCGACGCTGGTCCGGATGCCTGATCATCCATGGGCGCGGCGCGCGACGGGCATGCTCGCGAACGAGCGGATGCGCAACGCGCCGCATGCGGCGCTCGCGGTGCTGTCGCCGCGAGCGGACGGCGGGCTCGTCGTCAGCGTGCGCGTGCCCGACGGCCGGCCGCTCGGCGCCGACGAGTTCTGTCGCGGTTTTCCGACCGGCGGCGGGCGCAAGCGCGCGGGCGGCATCAACCATCTGCCGGAAGACGAGTTCGACGCGTTCGCCGAGCGATTCGAGGCGGCGTTCAGGCTCGATTGACGCAGCGGGCTGCGATGACGCGCATGCCGTGCAGCCATCGCACGGCGTGCGCATCGTGGCCCGATTAACCGGTCGCGCCCGCGAGCACGGCCGGCACGTTGTGACCGTAGCAGCGCTCCTCGACGCGCTCGACGATGCGCCAGCCCTGGGCGGTACGCATGAACCGGTCGACGTACCAGAGCCCGAGAAACATCACCTGCGTGCTGCCGTCCGGCAGCGCGACTTCCATCGGATTGAAGCAGATCGTGCGGCCACGCGCGGTATCGCCGTCGAGCCGGATCGACAGGTTGCCGACCATGTGCTGGTACCGCGGAAACTGCGGCAGCACGGTGCGCAGCCATGCCTTCACCTCCGGATAGCGGCCGGCGATGCCGCCCATCGCGCGATAGTCGATCGCGGCATCAGGTGTGAACACCGCGTCGAGCGCGTCGAAGTCGCGCGTGTCGATCGCTGTCGAATACGCGACGACCAGCTCGCGGATGTCGTGATGGTCGGACAGCGTTTTCAGATCGGGCATCGGCGGCTCCCGGTCACGCGCTGTTGCGCC
Organism: Burkholderia lata; assembly: GCF_902499335.1. GTDB lineage: Bacteria > Pseudomonadota > Gammaproteobacteria > Burkholderiales > Burkholderiaceae > Burkholderia > Burkholderia lata_B. The sequence continues at coordinate 52,269 of NZ_CABVQK010000017.1, forward strand.
GGCGTGCCGCATGGACCGCTTCGGCGCGCTGCTTCACGTCGCGCGCGCACTGGTCGAAGCCCTGTTTCACCCACGCACCGTGGTTCTGCATGATCGTGTCCGCGTTGACGCCGAGGAACTGGTCGGTCGTGAAATAGCGGCAGCGCTCCGCGCCGGTCGCATCGATGTACTGGTCGCGGCGCGCGGCGTCCTTGTTGTCGTCGGTCGGGCGCTGCTCCCACGACAGCAGGCGTTCGGGTTCGTACGCGACGAGGATCTCGTTGACGGGAATCACGGTTTCCGTGCCGGGAATGCGCACCTGCATGTGCACGAAATCGCCGAGCTTGCCGGTCGTTTCGAAGCCGACGCAAAACGTGTTCCATTCTCCGTAGCGCGGAAAGTCGGTCAGCACTTCCCACACGACGGAGGCCGGTGCGTCGATGTCGACGGTGATCGAGGTGACGAGATTCGAGGGTTTGGTCATGGCGGCGTATCGGATGAAGCCGCGCGTACCCGGGTGGCGGGAAGCGTCGCGGCGGTCGGAAGGATTCGCGCCGGTATCGATCGGCGCGCGTGACGGGTGCGGCTCGGGACGTGCGGGGGCGTTCGAGGCCGGCACGTCCCGCGCATCGCGGCGCACCCGACATCGAGCGTAGGCCGGCCCACGCGGCGAAGAATCGTCGGAATGGACTAAGGCGTTTCACCGGGCGGGTGATGCGAAACGGTGCGAGTGCTGTGATCGTCAGCGTCAGCGTCAGCGTCAGCGTCAGCGTCAGCGTCAGCGGCACCGGCACCGGCACCGGCACCGGCGCATCGAACGTCGACACCGCGCGACGCAGCCGCGACAATACGGGTCTCTTCCCGCTTTCGTCATCGAGGTGCCCGTGCCTGCCAAGTCGTCCGTTGCTCCCGCGATCGTCTGGTTCCGCGACGATCTGCGCGTGACCGACCAGCCCGCGCTGACGCGTGCGGTCGCGTCGGGCCGGCCGCTCGTCTGCGTATTCGTCGACGATACGGGCGACGGCGCCGGGCGAGCGCTCGGCGGCGCGGCGCGCTGGTGGCTGCACGGGTCGCTGGCCGGGCTCGACGCGGCGCTTGCGCGTCATGGCGGGCGCCTGCTGCTGCTGCGCGGCGACGCGCCGCGCGAGATCGAACGTGTCGTGCACGACACGGGCGCGGAAGCCGTGTACTGGAACCGCCGCTATGCGCAACCGCAGCGCGACGCCGACGCGGCGCTGAAGGCGGCGCTCAAGGCGCGCGGCGTCACGGTCGAGAGCAGCAACGGCAGCCTGCTGAACGAGCCGTGGGAGGTGCTGACGGGCAGCGGCGGGCCGTACCAGGTGTTCACCGCGTACTGGCGTGCGGCGCGGCGCGATCGTTCCGTCGCCGCGCCGTTGCCGGAACCCGAGCGGATCGCGTTTCATCCGTGGCCGAAGACCGTGAAAGACCGCGCGCTGGCGCTCGATGCGCTCGCCTTGCGTCCTCCGGTGCCGGATTGGGCCGGCGGCCTGCGCGACGCATGGCCCGCGCCGGACGAAGCCGGGGCGCACGCCCGGCTCGACGCCTTCCTGACGACGTCGCTTGCCGGTTACGCGGATGCGCGCGACCTTCCCGACCGTCCCGCGACGAGCCGGCTGTCGCCGTTCCTGCGCTTCGGCAACGTATCGCCGCGACAGGTGTGGCATGCGGTGCGGGGCGCCGCAAGCGCGGGCGGTGCGGCGGTCGCCGCGGACGCCGACAAATTCCTGAGCGAACTCGGCTGGCGCGAGTTCAGCTACACGCTGCTGTATCACTTCCCGGCACTCGCGACCGACAACTTCCGCGCGCAGTTCGACGCGATGCCGTGGCGCGACGACCCCGCCGCGCTGCACGCATGGCAGCGCGGGCTGACCGGCTATCCGCTCGTCGATGCGGGCCTGCGCGAACTGTGGACGACCGGCTGGATGCACAACCGCGTGCGGATGGTCGTCGCGTCGTTCCTGATCAAGCACTTGCTGGTGGACTGGCGCGCGGGCGAAGCGTGGTTCTGGGACACGCTGGTCGACGCCGATCCCGCCAACAACGCGGCGAGCTGGCAGTGGGTGGCCGGCTGTGGCGCCGACGCCGCGCCGTATTTCCGCATCTTCAATCCGATCGCGCAGGGGCAGAAGTTCGACCCGGACGGCGCGTACGTGCGGCGCTGGGTGCCCGAGCTTGCCGGCCTCGACAACGCATCGATCCATGCGCCGTGGGAAGCGTCGCCGCTGGAGCTCGATGCGGCCGGCGTGCGGCTCGGCGTCGATTATCCGGCGCCGCTCGTCGAGCATGCGGCCGCGCGTGCCCGCGCGCTCGATGCGCTGGCTGCATTGCCGAAGCGCCGCTGACCGCGCGCGCCGGCTTGGCGCATCAATTGCAGAACGCGACGTGTTCGAGCAGCGCGTACGCGACACCCGAATCGAAGTAGGCCGCGCCGCACCATGCGACGAAAGCGAGCGTGCCGGCGGCCAGCGCCGCGCGGATCATGCCCATGCCGCGTTGCCCGATGCCGGACGCGCGACGCGCGCGTCGTTGATCGGCAGGTGCAGCAACGCCGCGAGGATGCCGAGCGCGATCGAGCCGATCCACAGCGGCATGTACGAATGCGTCGCGTCGTACACGACCGCGCCGAGCCAGACGCCGAAGAAGCTGCCGAGCTGGTGCCCGAAGAACACGAAGCCGAACAGCGTCGCGATGTAGCGCACGCCGAACACCTGCGAGATCACGCCGTTCGTCAGCGGCACGGTGCCGAGCCACGTGAACCCCATCACGGCCGCGAACACATAGACGCTCGCGGGCGACAGCGGCGCGGCGACGAACACGGCCATCGTGAGCGCACGCACCAGGTACAGCACCGACAGCACGTACTTGCGCCGCAGCAGCCCGCCGAGATGGCCGCACGCATAGGTGCCGGCTACGTTGGTCAGCGCGATCAGCGCGAGCGCGACGCTCGCGTGGCGCGCCGGCAGCCCGTGGTCGAGCAGGTAGGCGGGAAGATGCGTCGCGATGAACGCGAGCTGAAAGCCGCACGCGAAGAAGCCCGCGTTCAGCAGCCAGAAGCCGCGATGCGCGAACGCCTCGCGCACGGCTTCGCCGATCGACTGGTCGGGGCCCGCGGCGGCGCCGGCAGCCTGCGCGGGCCGGTCACGCAGCAGGACGGCGAGCGGTGCAAGCAGCGCCGCGACGAGCGCCAGCGCGATGAATGCATGCCGCCAGCCGATGCCGCCGATCAGCTCCTGCGCGACGGGCACCATGCAGAACTGGCCGAGCCCGCCGATCGCGCCTGCGACGCCGAGCGCCCAGCCGCGCCGGTCGGGCGGAAACAGGCGGCTCAGCGCGCCATAGATCGATGCGAATGCCGAGCCCGACAGCGCGACGCCGATCACGAGCCCGGCGCCGACCGTGAACATGCCCGTCGTCGCCGCATGCGCCATCGTGACGAGCCCGGCCGCGTACAGCAGCATCCCGGCGACGATCACGCGCAGCGAGCCGAAGCGATCGGCGACCATGCCCGTGAACGGCTGCGCGACGCCCCAGATCAGGTTCTGCAGCGCCAGCGCGAGCCCGAACGCTTCGCGCGACCAGCCATGATCGAGCGACACCGGCGCGAGGAACAGGCCCTGCACGTGGCGGATGCCGAGTGCGGCGCCCATGATCAGACCGCCGGCCAGGACGGGCAGCCAGCGGCGACGAACTTCCTGCTCGATCGGGGTCATGCGTGTCTCCGGAGGATGGCGCGCGGCAAAACGGCCGCGCTCGATCCGATTAGACGATCGGGCCCGTCGTCGCTCAAGCGATCATTCGGTCAGGTTGGCATGCGTGCGGGGAATGCGACGCGGGGCGCGCGGGGTGGGGCGGGAGCGCCCGGCAACGGTCGGGCTTGTTTGCAGAGGCCGCGCCGGCTTACGCCGACGCCGTGTCGTGCGCACGCATCGCGGTGTCGCATTCGGCCGCTTCGGCGAGCATCCAGTCGCGGACCTCGGCGACTTCGCGGCGCGGGGCCGGATCGTGCTGGAACAGCCAGTAGCCGTACGCATCCGACAGCGCTTGCGTGTGCGGCCCGAGCACCGCGAGCCGGCCGTCCGCGAGCATCGGCGCGACGAGTGCGAGGCGCCCGAGCGCGACGCCCTGGCCCGCGATCGCGGCCTGGATCACCTGGTCGTACTGGTTGAAGCGCAGCACGCCTTTCGGGCGCGCGTCGCCGAGTCCGGCCGCGTGCAGGTGCGCGCGCCACTGCAGTTGCGGCTGCGGCGGCCCGTCGAATTCGAGCAGGACGTGGTCGGCGATCGCGGCCGCGTTCGTGATGGGCCGCCCGGCGAGCGCAGGATGGGCGACCGGCACGACGATCTCGTCGAACAGGCGCAGCGCGCCGGCCGGCGCGCGGTCGCGTGGACAATAGCGGATGCCGAGGTCGATGCCTTCGGCGCGCAAATCGAGTACCTTGTCGTTCGCGGCGACGCGCAGGTCGATCTCCGGCAGGCGCGCCTGCAGCCGCCCGAGCCGTGGCAGCAGCCACAGTGCGGTGACGCCGATGCTCGCGGTGATCGTGACGGGCTGGCGCTCGCGCGTGGCCGCGAGCGACGCGACGGTGTCCTGCAGGCTGTGCAGCGCCGCATCCGCGACGCGAAACAGCCGTTCGCCTTCCGGCGTGAACGCGATCTTCCGGTAGCCGCGCTGCAGCAGCGCGACGCCGAGATGCGCTTCGAGCGCGTGCACCTGGCGGCTGACCGCCGATTGCGTGACGCACAGGTCCTGCGCGGCGAGCGTGATGCTCATGCGGCGGCCGACGGCGACGAAACCGCGGACGAGGTCGAGCGACGGGAGACGAACGAGCGGCGTTGACATGCGCGTGACTCATGCGAACGGAGCAGCAAGATTGGTTGAGAACGCGGGGCGCGTCAAGTTCAATGGAGGCTGGCGTGGGCGGCGAAGGACGGGGCGGGAGCGGGCGCACGTGCGTAGACGCCCGGGCCGGCTGCGAAGCGCGGGCATGAGTCGGCACTGACGCGACAACCCGGACGGATCGCGAAGCATGGGACCGGAGACACGATGACGATTTCGAACGAAGGCAACGGAATGACGCAGGGCAGCCGCGCGGCGGACGCATTGCCGCCCGAACCCGTGACGCTGCGCGCGGCCGACGGCTTTGCATTGCGCGGCCATGTATGGCGCCATCGCGGCGGCAGTGTCGCGCGGCCCGTGACGGTCATCAATTGCGCGACGTCGGTGCGTTGCGACTACTACTTTCGTTTCGCGGCCTGGCTGTTCGCGCAGGGGCGCGACGTACTCGTCTACGACTATCGCGGCATCGGCGGGTCGCGCCCGGCGCACCTCGCGAAGCTGCGCGCGAACTGGCTCGACTGGGGGCGGCTCGATTGCGAAGCCGCGCTGCAATACGCGCGCGACGCGTTTCCGGGCCAGCCGATCGACGTCGTCGCACACAGCATCGGCGGGTTCGTGCTCGGGCTCGCGGCATCGAACGTACAGGTGCGGCATGCGGTGACGGTCGGCGCGCAGTATGCGTACTGGCGCGATTACCTGCCGGCCGAACGGCGGCGCATGTGGTGGAAGTGGCACGTCGCGATGCCGGTGCTCGCGGCCGTGTTCGGCTATGTGCCCGCGAAGCGGCTCGGCTGGATGGAGGACACGCCGCGCGGCGTCGCGCTGTCGTGGGTGCGCTCGCAGGCGCGCTTCGAGGATGGCTATACGAGCGGCCCGCTCGCCGAACCTGCCGCGAGCCGCGCCGCGTTGCCCGCCCGCTTCGCGGGGCTGTCGGCGCCGATGCTCGCGATCGGCCTTGAGGACGACGGGTTCGGCACGGTCGAGGCGATCGAGCGGCTGGTCGGCTACTACACGGGCAGCGACGTCACGCATCTGCGGATCGCGCCGGCCGACATCGGCGTCGAAGCGATCGGCCATTTCGCGTTTTTCCACAGCCGCTTCACCGAAACACTGTGGCCGCTGGCGCTCTACTGGCTGCAACACGGCGTGCTGCCGGCCGACGCGCCGGGCAAAGTGCATGCGCTGCACCCGGCGTCGCGTGGGCGGGGGACGGGCGGCGGCGTGCCGGGCGTCGCCGCGAACGGGTGACAGGGCGGCCGCGTAACGCTGGCGCAGGCCGAGAGGACGAGCGTCAGCGCCGCGCACGGTGCCGGTGTTGACGCCGGCGGGCCGCAACGGCTCGCCGCACCGCCTGATCGATTAACATCGGACGTTTCATTCCACAGGCCGCCGCACGTCGATGCTCGACCAGCCCGATTCCGCTTCTCCGTCCGACATTCCCCGCGCGTGGCGCATGCAGCGGCTCGACGCGCCGCCTGCCGCGTCCCGCGCCGGCGTTCAGATCGCGCGTGTCGATTTCGACTGGCGCGTGCCGCTTGCGTCGCCCGCGTATGCGGCACTCAGCGATGGCGAACGCGCGCGGGCAGCACGCTTCATGCGGCATGAGGATGCGGTACGCAGCGCCGCGACGCGTGCCGCGCTGCGCGACGTGCTCGGCACGGCCCTCGGCATCGCGCCGCAGGCGGTGGCGATCGTCGTCGACGCATCGGGGCGACCGTCGCTGGACGGCGCGCATCGCGCGTCGCTCGACTTCAACGTGTCGCATGCGGGCGACCATGCGCTGCTTGCGTGGGCCCCCGCGGGCCGCGTCGGCGTCGATATCGAGTGCTGCAATCGCGCGACCGACTGGCGTGCGCTGACGCGCGAAGTCTGCGCGCCCGCCGAGGCCGCCTATCTCGACAGCCTGCCTGCTGCCGCGCGCGCCGGCGAATTCATGCGCGTCTGGAGTGCGAAGGAGGCGCTGCTCAAGGCGCTCGGCACGGGCATCGTCGGCGGGCTGAGCGCATTCGCGGTCGTGCCGCCGCGCGATGTCGCGACCCCTGCGACGACGATCGTCGAGCCGGCCGCGCCCGCCGCCGGCGTCGCGGCGTTCGATGCGGCGTGGCTCGATGCGGCGCCCGGCTACGCGGCGTGCGTCGCTTGGACGCGTGCGTGAGCCGGGATCGGCGCGCGGCGCTCATTCGAGCGGCGCGTCGTTCGGCGCCGCATAGCGCGCCTTGATCACGTCGCTCATCGCGAAGTCGAACGACAGCCCCTTCGGCGGCACCGGCTTCATGAACCACCTGTCGTACAGCGCGTCGATCTCGCCGCGCTTCATCAACTGCACGAGCACGCCGTCGACGAGCGCCTTGAACTGCGGATCGTCCTTGCGCAGCATGAACCCGTAGGCCTCCGACGATTGCGGCGTGCCGACGATCTGCCAGTCGGCCGGCTTCGCGGCGAGCTGGCGCACGCCCGCGAGCAGCACGTCGTCCATCATGTACGCGGCCGCGCGGCCCGATTCGAGCGTGAGGCGTCCTTCGCCGTAGTCCTTCGCGCTGATGATCTGCATGTTCATCTTCTTTTCCTCGTTCATCTTGCGCAGCAGGCGCTCGGACGTCGTGCCCTGGTTCGTCACGACCGTCTTGCCGGCGAGGTCCGGGAAGTCGCGGATGCCCGAGCTCGTGCGCGTGAGCAGGCGCGTCGTCGCGACGAAGAAGGTGGTCGAGAACGCGACCTGCGCGTGACGCGCGGCGAGGTTCGTGGTGACGCCGCATTCGAGATCGACGGTGCCGTTCTGCACGAGCGGAATGCGGTTCTGCGACGTGACGGGGATGAAGCGCACCTGCAGGTCGGGCTTGCCGGTGCGTGCCTTCACGGCGGCGATCACGCGGTCGCACAGGTCCTGCGAGAAACCGATGACCTTGCCGTTCGCATCGGCGTAGGAGAACGGCACCGACGTTTCGCGGTGGCCGATCGAGATCAGGTTGCCCTGCCGGATCTTCTCGAGCGTGCCCGAGAGCGGCTCCGCGGCGAGCGACGCGCCGCATGCGAGTGCGCACGCGGCGAACAGCAGGGGGCGGCCGAACCGGGCGGCGAGTCGTGACGGGAAGGGCATGGCGGTCTCCGTGGCGAATGGTGATCCGTATGTTGCCAAAGACAAAATAATTGCAACAACTGTTAAGCGCCGGATCACACGAGCCGATTCGGCGGGCCGCACCGGGCATCAGGGAAACTCCCAAGTCGAAATCGGTGAAATACGGGTTGTCTAGACAAGTTGGCGTAGCTACACTTCAATCCATTCCGAACTTGTCTAGACAGGATTGCTCACATGATTACGTTGACCCCCGGCCACCTGACCCTCCCGCAACTGCGCCAGATCGCACGCGAAACCGTGCAACTGACGCTCGATCCGGCCAGCTTCGCGAAGATCGACGCCGGCGCGAAGGCCGTCGCCGACATCGCCGCGAAGGGCGAGCCGGCCTACGGCATCAACACGGGCTTCGGCCGCCTGGCCAGCACGCACATCCCGCACGACCAGCTCGAACTGCTGCAGAAGAACCTCGTGCTGTCGCACGCGGTCGGCGTCGGCGAGCCGATGGCGCGCTCGTCGGTGCGCCTGCTGATGGCACTGAAGCTGTCGAGCCTCGGCCGCGGCCACTCGGGCATCCGTCGCGAAGTGATGGACGCGCTGATCAAGCTGTTCAACGCGGACGTGCTGCCGCTGATCCCGGTGAAGGGCTCGGTCGGCGCATCGGGCGACCTCGCGCCGCTCGCACACATGTCGGCCGTGCTGCTGGGCGTCGGCGAAGTGTTCATCCGCGGCGAGCGTGCAAGCGCACTCGACGGTCTGCGCGTCGCTGGCCTCGCGCCGCTGACGCTGCAGGCGAAGGAAGGCCTCGCGCTGCTGAACGGCACGCAGGCATCGACCGCGCTGGCGCTCGACAACATGTTCTCGATCGAAGACCTGTACCGCACCGCGCTCGTCGCCGGCGCGCTGTCGGTCGACGCGGCTGCGGGTTCGGTGAAGCCGTTCGACGCACGCATTCATGAACTGCGCGGCCATCAAGGCCAGATCGATGCGGCAGCGTCGTATCGCGACCTGCTCGAAGGCTCGCCGATCAACCAGTCGCACCGCGACTGCGACAAGGTGCAGGATCCGTACAGCCTGCGCTGCCAGCCGCAGGTGATGGGCGCGTGTCTGGACCAGATGCGCCATGCGGCCAACGTGCTGCTGGTCGAGGCGAACGCCGTGTCGGACAACCCGCTGATCTTCCCGGATACCGGCGAAGTGCTGTCGGGCGGCAACTTCCACGCCGAGCCCGTCGCGTTCGCGGCCGACAACCTCGCGCTCGCCGCAGCGGAAATCGGCGCACTGGCCGAGCGCCGCATCGCACTGCTGATCGACGCGACGCTGTCGGGCCTGCCCCCGTTCCTCGTGCGGGACGGCGGCGTGAACTCGGGCTTCATGATCGCGCACGTGACGGCTGCCGCACTCGCATCGGAAAACAAGACGCTCGCGCACCCGGCATCGGTCGACTCGCTGCCGACCTCGGCGAACCAGGAAGACCACGTGTCGATGGCGACGTTCGCCGCGCGCAAGCTCGCCGACATCGCGGACAACACGAAGCACATCCTCGCGATCGAACTGCTGGCCGCCGCGCAGGGCGTCGACCTGCGCGCGCCGTACCACACGAGCCCGAAGCTGGCGCCCGTGATGGAAACGATCCGCGGCAAGGTCGCGCACTACGAGCTCGACCACTACTTCGCACCGGACATCGCCGTGATCGCGAAGCTGGTCGGCGAGCGCGCGTTCGCGAAGGTTGCGCCGTTCTCGTTCGCGTCGGAACAGTAAGCCCATGAGCGCGCCGGTCTACCAGGAGATCAAGGATTTCATCCTGGGCCGCATCCACGCAGGCGAGTGGGAGGAGGGCGATCAGGTGCCGTCCGAGAACGAGCTGGCGCGCGAATTCAAGGTGGCGCGCATGACCGTCAACCGCGCGCTGCGCGAGTTGACGGCCGAGCAGGTGCTCACCCGCATGAAGGGCGCAGGCACCTACGTCGCACGGCCGAAGTACGAGTCGACGCTGGTGGCGATCCGCAGCATCTCGGAGGAAGTCGGTGCACGCGGGCATGCGTATCACGCCAGCGTGCTCGGCCTCGACACGATCCGCGCCGACGAGGCGCTCGCCGACGAGATGCAGGTGGCCGTGCGTGCGAAGCTGTTTCATTCGCAGGTGCTGCACTTCGAGAATGACGAGCCCGTGCAGCTCGAAGAGCGATGGGTGAATCCGGCGGTCGCGCCGGATTATGCCGAGCAGGATTTCACGAACACGACGCCGAACCAGTACCTGATGCGCGCGGCTCCGCTGCAGCGCGTCGAGTACCGGATCGAAGCGGCGGCCCCGGCGCCGGAGCGGCGCGAGCAGCTGCGGATGGACGACGTCGAGCCGTGTCTGGTTTTACATCGACGCACCTGGTCGCAGGGCGTCGTCGCCTCGGTGGCGAATCTGTGGCATCCCGGCAGCCGTTATCGTTTCACCGGGCATTTCTGATTCCTATTTGATATTCATTTTCCTTCGGGAGCAGTCGTCATGAACCATCCGAAACACATCGATCCCCGTCTCGATCCGACGCGCACGATCCGCGCGCCGCGCGGCAGCGAGAAAGTCTGCAAGACCTGGCTGGCCGAAGCGGCCTACCGGATGCTCCAGAACAACCTCGACCCGGAAGTCGCCGAGCATCCGCATGCGCTCGTCGTGTACGGCGGCATCGGCCGCGCGGCACGCAACTGGGAATGCTACGACCAGATCCTCGCGTCGCTGAAGGATCTCGAAGAGAACGAGACGCTGCTGATCCAGTCGGGCAAGCCGGTCGGTGTGTTCCGCACGCACAAGGATGCGCCGCGCGTGCTGCTCGCGAACTCGAACCTCGTGCCGCACTGGGCGAACTGGGATCACTTCCACGAGCTCGACCGCAAGGGCCTGATGATGTACGGCCAGATGACGGCCGGCAGCTGGATCTACATCGGTAGCCAGGGCATCGTTCAGGGTACCTATGAAACGTTCTTCTCGGTCGCGAACCAGCACTTCAACGGCGATCCGTCGGGCCGCTGGATCCTGACGGGCGGCCTGGGCGGCATGGGCGGCGCGCAGCCGCTGGCCGCGACGATGGCCGGCTTCTCGATGATCGCGGTCGAATGCGACGAGACCCGTATCGACTTCCGCCTGAAGACGCGCTACGTCGACAAGAAGGCGACGACGCTCGACGAAGCGCTCGGCATGATCGAGGAAGCGAAGCGCGACGGCAAGCCGGTGTCGATCGGCCTGCTCGGCAACGCGGCCGACGTGTTCGCGGAACTCGTCACGCGCGGCATCACGCCGGATTGCGTGACCGACCAGACGAGCGCGCACGACCCGATCAACGGCTACCTGCCGCAAGGCTGGACCGTCGCGCAATGGCGCGAAGCGCAGAAGGTCGATCCGCAGAGCATCGTGAAGGTCGCGAAGCAGTCGATGGCCGTCCAGGTGCGCGCGATGCTGGCGCTGCAGGAACGCGGCGCGGCGACGCTCGACTACGGCAACAACATCCGTCAGATGGCGCTGGAAATGGGCGTCGAGAACGCCTTCGACTTCCCGGGCTTCGTGCCGGCGTATATCCGCCCGCTGTTCTGCGAAGGCAAGGGCCCGTTCCGCTGGGTCGCGCTGTCCGGCGATCCGGAAGACATCTACAAGACGGACCAGAAGGTGAAGGAGCTGATCCCCGACGATCCGCACCTGCACAACTGGCTCGACATGGCGCGTGAACGCATTGCGTTCCAGGGCCTGCCGGCTCGGATCTGCTGGGTCGGCGTGAAGGATCGCTATCGCCTCGGCCAGGCGTTCAACGAGATGGTCAAGAACGGTGAACTGAAGGCCCCGATCGTGATCGGCCGCGACCACCTGGATACGGGTTCGGTCGCCAGCCCGAACCGCGAGACGGAATCGATGAAGGACGGTTCGGACGCAGTCAGCGACTGGCCGCTGCTGAACGCACTGCTGAACACTGCGGGCGGCGCATCGTGGGTGTCGCTGCACCATGGCGGCGGCGTCGGCATGGGCTTCTCGCAGCACTCGGGCGTCGTGATCGTTGCCGACGGTACCGCCGAAGCGCACGAGCGTCTCGGCCGCGTGCTGCTGAACGACCCGGCGACGGGCGTGATGCGCCATGCGGATGCCGGCTACGAACTCGCGCAGCAGACGGCCCGCGAAGCCGGCCTGAAGCTGCCGATGCTCGGCCGCTGAGCATGACGGCGCTCCACCAGGCGCCGGTGATCGCGACGATGATCCGCGCAGCGGATCTCGTCGCGTCGCCATGGAAGAACGGCGGCGGCGTGACGCGCGAAATCGGTGCGTTTCCTCCGGGCGCCGCGCTCGACGCGTTCGCGTGGCGCGTGAGCGTTGCCGACGTCGGCACGGCCGGGCCGTTCTCGCGTTTCGACGGGATCGACCGCACGCTCGTGCTGCTGTCCGGCGCGGGCATGACGCTCGCCGAGGAAGGCGGCACGCGCCATGTGCTCGACGCACCGCTGGCCCGCGCGGATTTCGCGGGCGAGGCGGCGATCGACGCGACGCTGCACGACGGCGCGACGCGCGACTTCAACCTGATGACGCGCCGTTCGGCCGCACGCGGCGCGCTCGACGTATGGCGCGCAGGCGCCCACCGCATCGAGCGTGCCGATACCGTGCTGCTGTATTGCGCGACCGGCGAGGCCGCCGTTGAAATCGACGGCACACGCTACACACTGGAAGAAATGGACACGCTGCGGCTCGACGGGTCGCGGCGTGCGTTTGACGTCGTCGTGAGCGGTAGCGGCGCGTTGCTCGCCGTGTCGCTCGCCATCGGCGAACGAGACTGAACGCATGAAACCGACTGTCTGGCATCACCTGAGGCTGTGTCCGCACGGCCATCCCGACGAGACGATCGACGACGCGGCGATCGCCGTCGACGAAACCGGCACGATCGTCTGGCTCGGCGCAATGTCCGCGCTGCCGCACGGTTATGCCCACTGGCAGCGCGAGGATCTGCACGGCGCGTGGGTGACGCCGGGCCTCGTCGACTGCCATACGCACCTCGTGTACGGCGGCACGCGTGCCGACGAATTCGCACAGCGCCTCGCGGGCGTCAGCTACGAGGAAATCGCGCGGCAGGGCGGCGGGATCGTGTCGACGGTGCGCGCGACGCGCGCGGCCGACGAGACGACGCTGTTCGTGCAGGCTGCGGCACGCCTGCAGCCGCTACTCGCCGAAGGCGTGACCGCGATCGAGATCAAGTCGGGCTACGGGCTCGACCTCGCGAGCGAACGCAAGATGCTGCGCGTCGCACGCCAGCTCGGCGAGCGCTTCCCGGTCACCGTCTACACGACTTTCCTCGGCGCGCACGCGCTGCCGCCCGAATATGCGGGCCGTGCGGATGCGTACATCGACGAAGTGTGCGACCGGATGCTGCCGGCGCTGGCCGACGAGGGGCTCGTCGACGCGGTCGACGTGTTCTGCGAACGCATCGGCTTTTCGCTCGCGCAGACCGAGCGCGTGTTCGAGGCCGCGACGCGGCGCGGGCTGCCCGTGAAGCTGCATGCGGAGCAACTGTCGAACGCGGGCGGCACGGCGCTTGCCGCGCGCTACCGCGCACTGTCCGCCGATCACCTCGAATTTCTCGACGAAGCCGGCATCGAGGCGATGAAGGCAGCCGGTACGGTTGCCGTGCTGCTGCCCGGCGCGTACTACTTCATCCGCGAGACGCAACTGCCGCCGATCGAGCTGCTGCGCAAGCACGGCGTGCCGATCGCGCTCGCGACCGATCACAACCCCGGCACGTCGCCGCTCGAATCGCTGCTGCTGACGTTGAACATGGGCTGCACGCTGTTCCGCATGACGGTGCCCGAGGTGCTGCAGGGCGTGACGCGCCATGCGGCCGCGGCGCTCGGCCGCGCGGATCGCCACGGCGCGCTCGAGGTCGGCCGCCAGGCCGATTTCGCCGCCTGGTCGGTCGGCTCGCTGGCGGAGCTTGCCTACTGGATCGGCCGGCCGCTGTGCGAGCAGGTCGTACGCGGCGGCACGACCGTATTTCGCCGGATGAATGGATAGCCTCATGACCGACACGACGTTGTTTGCAGACCATGCGTACCTGCCCGATGGCTGGCGCCGTAACGTGCTGCTGCGTTGGGACGCGGCCGGCACGCTGACCGGTGTGACGCCGGACACCGACGCACCCGCGGGCGTCGCGCGTGCGGCCGGGCCGGTGCTGCCCGGCATGCCGAACCTGCATTCGCACGCGTTCCAGCGCGCGATGGCGGGGCTCACCGAATACCGTGCGAATCCGGCCGACAGCTTCTGGAGCTGGCGCGACCTGATGTACCGCTTCGCGCTGAAGATCACGCCGGACGCGCTTGCCGCGATCGCGCGCTGGCTGTATGTCGAGATGCTCAAGTGCGGCTACACGTCGGTGTGCGAATTCCACTACGTGCACCACACGCAGGACGGCTCGCGCTATCCGCAGATCGCGGAACTCGGCGCGCGCGTGATCGACGCCGCGCGCACGGCCGGCATCGGCATCACGATGCTGCCCGTGTCGTACCAGTTCGCCGGCTTCGGCAACAAGCCGCCGCGCGACGACCAGCGCCGCTTCATCAATACGCCCGACGGCCTGCTCGAGCTGCTCGATGCGATGCGTCGCGCGGCGCCGGAGCACGGCGGGCTGCGCTACGGCGTTGCACCGCACTCGCTGCGGGCGGTATCCGAGAACGGATTGCGCGTGCTGCTCGAAGGGCTGCCCAACGATGCGCCCGTGCATATCCATATCGCCGAGCAGACGGCCGAAGTCGACGACTGCGTGCGTTCGTACGGCGCGCGCCCCGTGCAATGGCTGCTCGATCGCTTCGACGTCGATGCGCGCTGGTGTCTCGTGCACGCGACGCACGTCGACGCGGCCGAAACGGCCGCGCTCGCGAAGCGTCGCGCGGTCGCCGGCCTGTGCCTGACGACCGAAGCGAACCTCGGCGACGGTGTGTTCCCGGCCGTCGACTATCTCGCGCAGGGCGGCGTGATCGGCGTCGGCTCGGACAGCCACGCGTCGGTCGACTGGCGCTCGGAATTGCGCCTGCTCGAATACGGGCAGCGGCTCGTGCATCGCGCGCGCAACGTGCTGGCGAGCGATACGCAGGCGCATGTCGCCGATCGGCTGTTCGACGCATCGCTCGCGGGCGGCGCGCAGGCCAGCGGGCGGCGTGTCGGTGCGCTGCGCGAAGGGTGCCGCGCCGACTGGCTCGTGCTCGATCCCGATCATCCGGCGATCGCCGAACACGACAGCACGTCGTGGTTGTCGGGTATCGTGTTCGCGGAGCACGGCGAGACGCCGGTGCTCGACGTCTACACGGGCGGCGAGCGCGTCGTGAGCGGCCGCCGTCATCGCGACGAAGCCGTCGCGTATGCCGACTACCGCGCCGCGCTGGCGCAACTGCTGCGCTGACGCGCGCAACCGGCGCACGCCGCATGCGTGCGCCGGCAGACCTCCAACGGTGATGCGACATGACTGAACAACCGGCTGTATTCACGCTGAAGCAGGGCACGCTGCCGCTGCTGATCTCGATTCCGCACGCAGGCACGCACATCCCCGACGACATCGCCGCGACGATGACGGCCGACGCGCGCTTCGTCGACGATTGCGACTGGCATCTCGAACGGCTGTACGGATTCGCGGCCGACCTCGGCGCATCGATCCTCGTACCGTCGCATGCGCGTTACGTCGTCGACCTGAACCGACCGCCCGACAACGAGAACCTGTACCCGGGGCAGGACACGACGGGGCTCGTGCCGGTCGATACGTTCGACAAGGCGCCGCTGTATCCGGCGAACGCGTTGCCCGGCAACGACGAGATCATGCGTCGCCGCGACCGCTACTGGCTGCCGTATCACGAGGCGCTGCAAGGCGAGGTCGCGCGCCTGAAACGCGAACACGGCCGCGTGCTCGTGTGGGAAGCGCATTCGATCCGCTCGCACGTGCCGCGCTTCTTCGACGGTCGCCTGCCTGACTTCAACTTCGGCACGTCGAGCGGCGCGAGTGCCACGCCGGGCCTGGCAGAGGCGCTGGCCGCGCGCGTGCTCGAACATGGCGGCTATACGGCCGTCGCGAACGGGCGCTTCAAGGGCGGCTACATCACGCGTCACTATGGCGTGCCCGACACCGGCGTCGAGGCCGTGCAGCTCGAGCTCTCGCAGATCACCTACATGGAAGAGACGCGGCCGTACGCGTATGACGAAGCGCGTGCGGCGCGGATTGTGCCGCTATTGCAGACGCTCGTCGAAACCGCGCTCGCGCATCGTTGAACACGGGCCGCACGGATGCGGCAGCGCGGCGGAACAGGTGCGGCACGGTCCGCCGGCACGCAGCGTGCTGCACCGATGCAATGCACAACACGGCATCGATCCTCGAGATCGGTGCCGTTTTTTTTCGTCAGGCTTTCGTCTGATCGATGTCGTCATCGGCACCTGAAAATTTGACGCAATTTTTAGGTGATATAAGCTGAATGTTAGGAAGTCGTCACGCGCGCACCGGCGGCGGGGCCATCGATCGTGGCCGCGCCGCACCGGAATGCGCTGCGAGACACCTTGCCGACGTGTCGTCGCGCGGCATTGCCGCATGCGCATCATCGCGACACGTGTCCTGCCTTCATCAGTCAGTCGAGCACCATCGTGAAAGCCGCCAGCCCTTCGATACGCCGGACGCGAAGTCCGTCGGCGGGCGCGCCGCCTCAGGCCGGGCCGATCCGGCATGCTGATCGCGGCACGCGTGCCGCCCCTTTGCGCGAGCCTCGTTTCTTCGCCATGTTCCATCGCGGCCTGCGCCGCTTCAATCTCGTGACCGCGCGCGTGTTCAGCGCGGTGCAGTGCGACGGCAGCGCATCGTTGTTGCCCTAGCGTCGTTTTCCGCTTCCGTTCCGGGGCGCACCGCCTGTTGCCGCATGGTCCGCGCGGCAGGATCGCGCATGGGCACGCGCCGCGTCGTCATGCGCGCGTGCGGCACCGGCGCGACCCTTCATCGTCACGCGCGCGAACGTGTCGCGCGCGATTGCCGGAGAGACACCCATGCGTGTTCGCCCGATCGTAGCCGTCACCGCCGACCGCATCCTGCGCGGTGCGCATCCGAACCACACGGCGGGGGAGAAGTACCTGGCCGCACTCGTCGACGGCGCCGGCGTGCTCGCATTCGTGTTGCCCGCGCTCGGCGCGCGCCAGCCGGCCGACGCGATCGTCGCGGCGGTCGACGGGTTGCTGTTGACCGGCAGTTATTCGAACGTCGAGCCGCATCATTACGGCGGTGCCGCGAGCGCGCCCGACACGCTGCACGATCCCGCGCGCGACGCGACCGCGCTACCGCTGATCCGCGCGGCGATCGAAGCGGGCGTGCCCGTGCTTGCGATCTGTCGCGGCATGCAGGAGCTGAACGTTGCCTACGGCGGCACGCTGCATCAGCGGCTGCACGCGACGGCCGGCTTCGACGATCACCGCGAGCGGCCGGCCGATTCGCTCGAACGGCAGTACGGCCCCGCGCACGTCGTGCAGATCGCGCCGGGCGGCCTGCTGCAGCGGGTCGCGCGCGGCGCGCAGGAGGCGACGGTCAATTCGCTGCACGACCAGGGCATTGCGCAGCTCGGCGCAGGGCTCGTCGTCGAGGCCAGCGCGCCCGACGGACTGGTCGAGGCCGTCAGCGTGCGCGGCGCGCGCGCGTTCGCGCTCGGCGTGCAGTGGCATCCCGAATGGCGCTACGCGGAACAGCCGCTGTCGCGCGACATCTTCGCGGCATTCGGCGCGGCGTGCCGCGCGCGCATGACGCATCGCATTCATGCAGCCGGTGGCGCGATGCCGTCGCCGGCCGCATCCGACGTCGACTGATAGAGGCCGATCATGCAACCCGAACTGAGCGAATTCCTGCGACAGCACCGCATCACCGAGGTCGAGGCGATCATTCCCGACATGGCCGGCATCGCGCGCGGCAAGATCATTCCGCGCAACAAGTTCGAATCGGGCGAGTCGATGCGCCTGCCGCAGGCTGTGATGGTGCAGACCGTTACCGGCGACTATCCGGAGGACGGTACGCTGACCGGCGTGACCGACCCCGACATGGTGTGCGTGCCCGATCCGTCGACGATCTGCCTGATTCCGTGGGCCGTCGACCCGACCGCGCAGGTGATCCACGACTGCGTGCACTTCGACGGCTCGCCGGTCGAGATCTCGCCGCGCTACGTGCTGCGACGCGTGCTCGACCTGTACAAGGCGAAAGGCTGGCAGCCGGTCGTCGCGCCCGAACTCGAGTTCTATCTCGTCGACATGAACGCCGATCCCGACCTGCCGCTGCGTCCGCCCGTCGGCCGCACCGGGCGCGCGGAGACCGGCCGGCAGTCGTATTCGATCGAGGCGGTGAACGAGTTCGATTCGCTGTTCGAGGACATCTACGAATACTGCGAGATGCAGGGGCTCGATATCGAGACGCTGATCCACGAGGTCGGCGCCGCGCAGATGGAGATCAACTTCGTGCACGGCGATGCGCTGTCGCTCGCCGACCAGGTGTTCCTGTTCAAGCGCACCGTGCGCGAGGCGGCGCTGCGCCACAACATGTACGCGACCTTCATGGCGAAGCCGATGCAGGACGAGCCGGGCTCGGCGATGCACATCCACCAGAGCCTGGCCGATGCGCGCACGGGACGCAACCTGTTCTCCAACGAAGACGGTGCGGTGTCGCCGATGTTCCACAGCTATCTCGCGGGGCTGCAGAAGTACACGCCCGCGTTGATGCCGATCTTCGCGCCGTACATCAACTCGTATCGCCGCCTGTCGCGCTTCATGGCTGCACCGATCAACGTGCAGTGGGGCTACGACAACCGCACGGTCGGCTTCCGCATCCCGCAGTCGGGCCCGTCGGCACGCCGCATCGAGAACCGTATTCCCGGCGTCGACTGCAATCCGTACCTCGCGTTTGCCGCGACGCTCGCGGCCGGCTATCTCGGCTTGACCCAGCAGCTCGCACCGACCGAGCCGATCGCGTCGGACGGCTACAACCTGCCGTACCAGCTGCCGCGCAATCTCGAGGAAGGCATTTCGCTGATGGCGGCCAGCACGCCGCTGGCCGGCATTCTCGGCGACAAGTTCGTGAAAGCGTACCTGGCGCTGAAGGACACCGAATACGAAGCGTTCTTCCGCGTGATCAGCTCGTGGGAGCGCAGACATCTGCTGCTGCACGTGTGAGCGTGCGGCACCGTTATCCGGAGGAAACATGACCGATCGAAACGAAGCCTTGTCACCGCATTCGACCGCCGATTATCGCGCGCTCGACGCCGCGCACCACATCCACCCGTTCTCCGACATGGGCGCGCTGAACCGCGCGGGCAGCCGCGTGATCGTGAAGGCCGACGGCGTCTACCTGTGGGACTCGGACGGCAACAAGATCATCGACGGGATGGCCGGCCTCTGGTGCGTGAACGTCGGCTACAGCTGCAAGGCACTCGCCGACGCCGCGTATCGCCAGATCCAGGAACTGCCGTTCTACAACACGTTCTTCAAGACCACGCACCCGCCGGTGATCGAGCTTTCCGCAATGCTCGCGGAAGTCACGCCGAAGGGCTTCAACCACTTCTTCTACTGCAACAGCGGCTCGGAAGGCAACGACACCGTGCTGCGCCTCGTGCACCAGTACTGGCGCGTGCAGGGGCAGCCGCAGAAGAAATACGTGATCTCGCGCAAGAACGGCTATCACGGCTCGACGATCGCGGGCGGCACGCTCGGCGGGATGGGCTACATGCACGAGCAGATGCCGTCGAAGGTCGAGCACATCGTGCACATCGACCAGCCGTATTTCTTCGGCGAAGCGGCGGCCGGTGAAACGCCGGAAGCGTTCGGCCTGGCCCGCGCGCAGCAGCTCGAAGCGAAGATCCTCGAACTCGGCGCGGAGAACGTCGCGGCGTTCATCGGCGAGCCCTTCCAGGGCGCGGGCGGCGTGATCTTCCCGCCGTCGACGTACTGGCCGGAAATCCAGCGCATCTGCCGCAAGTACGACATCCTGCTCGTGGCCGACGAAGTGATCGGCGGCTTCGGCCGTACCGGCGAATGGTTCGCACATCAGCATTTCGGCTTCGAACCGGACCTGATCACGATGGCGAAGGGCCTCACGTCGGGCTACGTGCCGATGGGTGCCGTCGGCATTCACGAGCGCGTGGCGCGGCCGATCATCGACAACGGCGAATTCAACCACGGCCTCACGTACTCGGGCCACCCGGTCGCGGCGGCCGTCGCGGTCGCGAACCTGAAGCTGCTGCGCGACGAAGGGATCGTCGAACGCGTGAAGAACGACATCGGGCCGTACTTCCAGCGCCGGCTGCGCGATGCGCTGGGCGACCATCCGATCGTCGGGGAGATTGCGGGAGCGGGGCTGGTCGCGGGCGTTCAGCTTGCGCGCGACCGGAACCGGCGCGAGCGGTTCGGTGCGAACGTCGATATCGGCACGATCTGCCGCGACTTCTGCTTCAACGGCAACCTGATCATGCGCGCGACCGGCGACCGGATGCTGCTGTCACCGCCGCTCGTGATTCGCGAGGCGGAGGTCGACGAGATCGTCGACAAGGCGAAGCGCGCGTTCGATGCGACGGCGCAGCGGGTGGGGCGCGCGCAGTAAGCTGGCGCAGCATGGCGTGTGCGCCGGGAGTCAGGCGCGACGCCAAAACGAAAAGGCCCTGCGTCGTGAGACGCAGGGCCTTGAATTCTTTGGTGGGCGGTACTGGGATCGAACCAGTGACCCCTGCCGTGTGAAGGCAGTGCTCTACCGCTGAGCTAACCGCCCAAAGAAGAAAAGATTATGTCAGGAGTTTTGGGGTCTGTAAAGCACTTTCTGCAAATATTGTTCGAGTCCACGCAACGACCGGTCAGCCGGCCGTCGACGGCTCGACGAGATCGAGGATCGACCCGTCGCGCTTGAGCGTCGCGAGCACGATGCTCGAGTTGATCGACATCACGCCCGCGGCGCGGTGCAGCCGGTTGATCACGAAATCCGAATAGTGATCGAGATCGCGCGCGCGAACCGTCAGCACGTAGTTCGACCCGCCCGTGACGATCTGCGCCGCGATGACCTCCGGCCATTGCTGGATCGCCTCCACGAACCGGTCGTGCCACTCGGGTACGTCCGGCCGCATCGACACATGCACGAGCGCCTCGAACGCGACGCCGACCTTCTTCGGCTCGATCGCGCAGCGATACCCGGCAATGGCGCCGCGTTCCTCCAGCAGCTTCACGCGCCGCAGGCATGCCGACGGCGACAGTGCGACCGCGTTCGCGAGGTCCTGATTGCTGATGCGTCCGTCCCGTTCGAGGTGCCGGAGGATCCGCATGTCGGTTCGATCCAGGGTCATTTCGCAGAATCCGGTGAATTTTTGAGATGAGATGCGCAGACTCTACTGCAATCGGGCTGGTTCGTCATCGAAAAGTGAAGCTCATTCTATTTCGTCCTCGATAACATGCGCCCCATGTCCCGGCCGCTCATCCCGACGCAACGTGGTGCCGCCGGTTGTACCGCCGTCTTCAACCTTTACCGTCATTCCGCCATGTACGAACACGTTCCCGCCTACCCGGGCGATCCGATCCTTTCGCTGTTCCAGGCATTCCAGCAGGATGCGCATCCGCACAAGGTCAACCTGAGCATCGGCCTCTACTACGACGACGCGGGCCGGATTCCGGTCCTCGACAGCACGCGCATCGCGGCCGCGCGGCTACGCGATGCCGGTGCGCCCCACACGTATCTGCCGATGGAAGGGCTCGCCGCGTACCGGCAGGGCGTGCAGCGCCTCGTGTTCGGTGACGACTGCGCGGCGTTCGCGGAAGGGCGCATCGCGACGCTGCAGACGCTCGGCGGATCGGGCGCGATCCGGCTCGGCGCGGAATTCGTGAAGCGCTATTTCCCCGACAGCGCGATCTGGATCAGCGACCCGACGTGGGACAACCACCGCGTGATCTTCTCGGCCGCCGGCCTCGACGTGCACACGTATCCGTACTACGACGCAATGCGCAACGACATCCGCGTCGACGCGATGCTCGCCACGCTCGATGCGTTGCCGGCGCGCAGCGTCGTGCTGCTGCAGCCGTGCTGCCACAACCCGACAGGGCTCGACCTCGGCCGCGACGCGTGGCGCGCTGTGATCGACGTGCTCGCGCGGCGCGGACTGATTCCGTTCCTCGACATGGCGTACCAGGGGTTCGGCGACGGTCTCGCCGACGACGCGTGGGCCGTGCGTGCGATCGTCGATGCCGGGCTGCCCGCGATCGTCGGCAATTCGTTTTCGAAGAACTTCTCGCTGTACGGCGAACGCGTCGGCGGGCTGTCGATCGTCTGCGCGAACGCGGGCGAGGCCGCGACGGTGCTGAGCCAGTTGCAGGCCGGCGTGCGCCGCACCTATTCGAGCCCGCCGCTGTTCGGCGCGCAACTCGTGTCGACCGTGCTGAACGACGATGCGCTGCGCGTGCGCTGGGAAGGCGAGGTTGCGCAGGTGCGCACGCGCATCAAACGGATGCGCGGCGAACTGAAGGCCAGGCTCGATGCGCGGCTGCCGGATCGCGCGTTCGACGCACTCGTCACGCAGCGCGGGATGTTCAGCTACACGGGCATGGCCGCGACCGACGTCGACCGGTTGCGTGCATCGCACGGCGTCTATCTGCTGCGCTCGGGGCGCATGTGCATCGCGGGCCTGAACGATGCGAACGTCGACCATGTCGCGAACACGATCGCCGATGTGCTCGGCGGCGTGTCGCGACAGGCCGCCTGAATTTCCCGACCCCGATCCGAAGGAGGACACGATGGCTGAAACGATCCCGGTCGACCTGCCGCAGCTCGCACAACCGTTCTCGTGGGCGACCCGCGCGGGCGGGTTGATGTTTACGGGGCACGGGCCGGTCGACGCGTCCGGGGCGATTGCCGGCGACACGATGGCCGAACAGGCGCGCATCACGCTCGCGAATCTCGCGAAGGCCGTCGCGGCGGCCGGCGCGACGATGGACGACGTCGCGCAGGTGCTCGTCTACCTGTCCGACGTGAAGGCGATGCCCGAATTCGATACCGAATACCGGCGCCACTTCCGCGAACCGTATCCGAACCGGACGTGCGTCGGTGTGCAGGGTTTCGCACATCCGGCGATGCGCGTCGAACTCGTCGCGTACGTCGCGTTGCCCGCGGCACGCACCTAGCAGGAACACCGCATTGCGCGGTGTGCAGTCACGCAATCATCGACAAACGAGAACAGGACTGGAGGAGAACATGAGGACAATCAATCGATTCGTACTACCAATGATGGTGGGTGCGCTTGCCGCGAGCGGCGCGATGGCGCAGAGCAGCGTGACGCTGTACGGGATCGTCGACCAGAGCATTCGCTATACGACGCATGCCGACGCGTCGAACGATGCGAGCGTGCAGATGACCAACGGCGCGATCACGAACAGCCGCTGGGGACTGAAGGGCAGTGAGGCGGTCGGCGGCGGGCTGAAGGCGATCTTCCAGCTGGAGAGCGGCTTCGAGCCGCAGAACGGGCAGCTCGACGGCGCGCTGTTCGGCCGCTACGCGTATGTGGGCCTCGCGAGCGACTGGGGTACCGTGAAGCTCGGCCGCCAGGCGACCGAGGCGTTCAACCTGTTCGGCGATCTCGATCCGCTGACGGTCGGCAACTACACGGCCAACATGTGGCCGTATTTCCTCACGCAAGGGCGTGCGAGCAACGTCGTCAGCTACGACGGCACGTTCGGCGGGCTGAACGTCGGCGCGAGCTACGGCTTCGGCGGTGTCGCGGGCAGCCTCGGCGCGAATGCGTACTGGGGCACGCACGTGTCGTACACGCAGGGCGGGCTGATGGTCGGCGCGACGTACCAGCAGGTGCGCGACCTGAACAGCCGCGCGCAGCAGGCGTGGGGCGCGGGCGCACGCTACGCGTTCGGCGCGGCGACGCTGTACGCGGGCTATCTCGGCGGCATCGACCGCACGGGCATGCTCGACCAGCAGCTGCTGAACGCGCCGGGCCGCGACGTGACCTACGGCGCATTCGCGGACAACCCGCGTCGCGATGCGATCTTCTATACGGGCGCGAGCGTCAAGGTTACGCCGGCCGTGTCGGTGACGGGCGTCGTGTATTACGACGACATCCGCAACGTCAACGGCGTCGCCGGCAACGGCGGCAAGCGCTATACGGGCGTGCTCGAGGCCGAGTACGCTTTGTCGAAGGCAACGCAGGTCTACGCGACGGTCGACTACAACCGCGTGACGGGCGGCGCGTTCACGGAAATGCCCGGACGCGGCAACCAGACGGGCGTCGCGGCCGGCCTGCGCCACCTGTTCTGAGCACGCGGCGCGCGGCGGCCGGCAGGTCCGGCGCCGGCCCGCGCGCCGTCGACGTTTCGACCGGACAATCGCTTTCGAACGAGGTCACTCGATGCAACGAGAAGGGCAATTCCAGCATATCGCGGCGCGCGAGCAAGGCTTGCGTCGCACGCTTTCCGCGCGGCAGATGGCGATGATCGCGATCGGCGGCGCCATCGGCACCGGTCTTTTTCTCGGCAGCGGCTTCGCGATCGGCTTCGCGGGCCCGAGCGTGCTCGTCAGCTACGCGATCGGCGCGTTCATCTCGCTGCTGCTGATGGGCTGTCTCGCGGAGATGACGGTCGCGCACCCGACCTCCGGTTCGTTCGGCGCGTATGCCGAACATTACGTGAGCCCGTGGGCCGGATTCCTCGTGCGCTACGCGTACTGGGCGTGCATCGTGCTCGCGGTCGGCACCGAAGTCACCGCGATCGCGCTGTACATGAAGTACTGGTTTCCGGGCGTGCCGGGCTGGCTGTGGATCGTCGGGTTCTCCGCGCTGCTGGTGTTCGTCAACGCGCGCAGCGTCGACGTGTTCGGCGCGGTCGAGTACGGCTTCTCGGTCGTGAAGATCGCGGCGATCGTCGGCTTCATCATGCTCGGCGCCTATGTCGTGTTCGGCAATCCGGGGCTGGTCGGCGACGGTGCCGCCCGCGCGGGATTCCACCATTACACGGATCACGGCGGCTTCTTTCCGAAGGGGGCGTGGGGCACGTGGGTCGCGGTGATCGTATCGATCTTCAGCTACCTGAGCATCGAGATGATCGCGGTCGCGGCCGGTGAAGCCGAGGATCCCGAGCGTGCGGTCACGCGTGCGTTCCGCTCGACGATCGTGCGGCTCGTGCTGTTCTACCTCGTCACGCTCGCGCTGATGCTCGCGATCGTGCCGTGGACGGCGGCGGGGCGCGACGAAAGCCCGTTCGTGAAGGTGATGGAGGCGATTCACCTGCCGGGCGCGGCCGGGCTGATCAACTTCGTCGTGCTGATCGCCGCGCTGTCGGCGATGAACAGCCAGCTCTACATCACGACGCGGATGATGTTCAGCCTGTCGCGTGCGGGCCATGCGCCGAAGGCGCTCGGGGAAGTGAACGCACGCGGCGTGCCGTTCGGCGCGCTGATGCTGTCGACGCTCGGCATCGCGCTGGCGACCGTGCTGAGTGTGCTGTATCCGGACGCGTCGTTCACGATCATGATGGCGGTGTCGATGTTCGGCGCGCTGTTCACGTGGATGATGATTTTCGTCACGCACTACTGTTTCCGGCGTCGCCGGGCGGCGCTCGGCCTGCCGGCGCCCGCGTTCCGGATGCGCGGTTTTCCGCTGCTGACGCTGCTCGGCGCGGGCCTGATGCTCGCGGTGATGGTGACGACTTACTTCACGGCCGAATTCCACATGACGCTGATCTTCGGCATTCCGTTCCTGGTTGCGCTGTCGGTCGTGTACGCGGTGTGGTATCGGCACGCGCAGCCGGTACTCCAGCCCGACGCGAAGTCGTGATGTAACGGTGGGGCCGTGCGCTCAGCCCGCGAGCGCGGGCAGTGCGTCGATCGATGCGCGCACGTAATCCGCGAAGCGCAGCGCAACCGGTTCGGCGGTGCCGCTGCGCTTCAGCGCGAGCGTGCGCGATTCGAGCGACGCATCCTTCAGCGGCCGGAACGCGAGCCGGTCGCTCTTCACCTGCTGCAGCACGCGCGGCACGAGCGCGATACCCATTCCGAAGTCGACCATCGACAGGATGGTCTGCCACAGCCGTGCCTCGTGGCGGATCAGCGGGCTGAAGCCGGCATTCACGCACTGCGCGATGATCAGGTCGTGATAGTGGGGCGCCGCTTCGCGCGGGAACAGGATGAACGGCTCCGCGGCCAGCGCGGCGAGCGCGACCTGCTTGCGCTTCGCGAGCGGATGCGCGGCCGGCAGGCAGCAGACGAACGGTTCCGTGTAAACGGGCGTCGATTCGACCTCGGGCGGGAAGTGGCCCCAGTGCGCGTAGCCGAGATCGATCTGGCCGCGCTGGATCGCCTGCACCTGCGCCTGCGTGTTCATTTCGCTCAGCACGACCTCGACGCCCGGGTAGTCGGCCTCGAAGCGCCGCACGGCGTCCGGCAGCCCGCGATACAGCATCGAATGGACGAAGCCGATTCGCAGCCGGCCCGCGAGACCGGACGCGGAGCGCACCGTCAGGCGTTCGGCCTCGGCCGCCTGCAGCAGCAGCCGGCGCGCTTCGCCGAGCAGCACCTCGCCCGCGTTGGTCAGTGCGACGCTCTTGTTGGTGCGCGAGAACAGCTGGACGCCGAGCGCGTCCTCGAACTTGCGGATGTCGAAACTCAGCGCCGGCTGCGAGATGAACAGGCGCTTCGCCGCGCGCCCGAAATGCAGCTCCTCGGCGACTGCCACGAAGTAGCGCAACTGCCTCAGTTCCATGGTGTCTCCTCGCGGCGTCGGCATCGATAAGCGATATCTATCGTACCGGATAAATCCTGTATTGGACGCTTATCGATCGCGCGCCTACGCTCTGCGGAAGGCTTTGCACGGGATTGGCCGGGCGCCGCGGCGCCGCCTCCAGCCGACGTGCAGTCAACCCAGGAGACGCACGCATGAACGACACCGCTCGCACGCCGGACACCGGCGCATCCAACATCCCCGACAGCCGGGGCATCGATTTCTTCACAGCCGATCCCGACCTCGGCGCATTGCTGAAGCTGCATCTCGGCGATGCGCACTATGCCGAACTCGAGCCGCGGCTGCGCGCGCTCGGCGCACGCGTGTCGGGCGAGCTCGACGAATGGGCGTCGCGCGCGGACAAGCACCCGCCCGTGCTCGAGCACCGCAACCGGCGCGGCGAGGCCGTGCAGCGGATCGACAAGGATCCCGCGTATGTCGCGCTCGAACGCGTCGCGTATGCCGAGCTCGGGCTCGCGTCGCTGAGCCACGGATCCGAATCGGTTCCGCCGCTCGTCAAGTACGCGTTGACGTTCCTGTTCGTGCAGGCGGAATTCGGGCTGTGCTGCCCGGTCAGCATGACCGATTCGCTGACGCGTACGCTGCGCCGTTTCGGCGATCCGGCGCTCGTCGCGCGCTACCTGCCGATGCTTGCGTCGCGCGACTTCGACACGCTGTACCAGGGCGCGATGTTCATGACCGAGCAGGCGGCCGGTTCCGACGTCGGCCGGATCGCGACGCAGGCAACGCGCGAGACGGACGCGCACGGCGAGACCGTCTGGCGCCTGACCGGCGACAAGTGGTTCTGCTCGAACGCGGACGCCGATCTCGCGATGGTGCTCGCGCGGCCCGACGGCGCGCCGGACGGCATCAAGGGCCTCGCGCTGTTCCTGCTGCCGAAGACGCTGCCGGACGGCACGCGCAACCGCTACCGGATCGTGCGCCTGAAGGACAAGCTCGGCAGCCGTTCGATGGCGAGCGGCGAGATCGCGCTCGAAGGCGCTCAGGCGTACCTGATCGGCGAGATCGGCCGCGGCTTTCACCAGATGGCCGACATGATCAACATGTCGCGGCTGTCGAACGGCGTGCGCGCGGCGGGGCTGATGCGGCGCGCGCTGAACGAAGCGCTGCACGTCGCCGCGCACCGCGAGGCCTTCGGCCGCAAGCTGATCGAGATGCCGCTGATGCAGCGCCAGTTGCTAAAGATGCTGCTGCCGGCCGAGGCCGCGCGCGCGATGTTCATGCAGATCGCGCTGCTGCTGCCGCAGGCCGATGCGGGCGACGAGCAGGCCGCGCGCTGCGTGCGGATCCTGACGCCGCTGATCAAGTTCCGCGCGTGCCGCGATGCACGGCGCGTGACGGGCGATGCGATGGAAGTGCGCGGCGGCACCGGCTACATCGAGGAATGGAGCGATGCGCGCGTCGTGCGCGACGCGCATCTCGGCTCGATCTGGGAGGGCACGAGCAACATCGTCGCGCTCGATGTCGCGCGGGCCGCGCAGCGCGAGCACGCGCTCGACGCGCTGCGCACATTTCTTGGTGACCGCCTCGGCGCGGCGCCGCTGCCCGATGCGAGCCGTGCGGCGCTGCGGCGCATCGTCGCGCGCGCCTGCGACGCGCTCGCGCGGGTCGCGGCCGAAGGTGACGACGCTCGCGTGCGGCAGGCCGCGTCCGCGCTGTACTACGCAAGCGCGGCCGTGCTGATGGCGTGCGAGGGCGCGCGGCTCGCGCCGGATTTCCGGCGTCTCGCGCTCGCGCACCTGGTCGTGCGCCACAAGCTGCTGCCGGTCGATCCGCTCGCGCCGGCATCGCGCGACGACGAATCGGCCGCATACGACGCGCTGCTGCGCGGCACGCCGGTCGCGCTCGATACCGCGCTCGACCTGCTGCCGGAGGTCGAACGATGAGCACGACGCGTGGCGCACTGGACGGCCTGAAGGTCGTCGACCTGAGCCGTGTGCTCGGCGGCCCGTACTGCACGCAGGCGCTTGCCGACCACGGCGCGACGGTGATCAAGGTCGAACCGCCTTCCGGCGACGAGACGCGCGGCTGGGGGCCGCCGTTCCTCGGCGATACCGCCTGGTATTTCACGGGCGTGAACCGCAACAAGGAAGGGCTCGCGCTCGACCTGTCGCGCGAAGAAGGGCGCGCGATCCTGTGGCGCCTGCTCGACGAGGCCGACGTGCTCGTCGAGAACTTCAAGCCCGGCACGCTCGCGCGCTGGGGGATGGACTACGCACGCGACCTGCAGCCGCGTTTCCCTTGGCTGATCCACTGCGCGGTGACGGGCTTCGGCGACGACGGCCCGCTCGGCGGCCTGCCCGGCTACGACGCGGTGATCCAGGCGATGGCCGGGCTGATGAGCGTCAACGGCGAGCGCGACGGCGACGCGATGCGCATCGGTTTGCCGATCGTCGATATGGTCACCGGCCTCAATGCGCTCGCGGGCATCCTGCTGGCGCTCGCGGAGCGCGAGAAGAGCGGGCGCGGGCAGTCGATCGACATCGCGCTGTACGACTGCGGCGTGTCGCTGCTGCATCCGCACCTGCCGAACTTCTTCGGTTCCGGGCGCGAGCCGGAGCGCAGCGGCAACGCGCATCCGAACATCGCGCCGTACGACAGCTACCGCACGGCGACCGTGCCGATCTTCCTCGCGGTCGGCAACGACCGGCAGTTCGCGCGGCTCGTCGCGCATCTCGGCGTGCCGGCGCTCGCAAGCGATCCGCGCTTCGTCGACAACCGCAGCCGCTGCGCGCACCGGTCCGAACTGAAGGCCGAACTGGAGGCACGGCTCGCCGCGCACGCATGCGAACCGCTCGCGCGCGACCTGATGGCGGCCGGCGTGCCGTGCGGGCCGGTGCGAACGGTGGCCGACGTCGCGCACGATCCGCATGCGCTGCACCGGAACCTGTTCGTCGAGATCGGCGCATATCGCGGCACGGCGTCGCCGGTGAAGTTGTCGCGCACGCCGGCCACCTATCGTTCGCCGCCGCCCGCGTTGGGCGGCGACACGCGTGCGGTGCTCGATCGCCTCGGCGTCGATCCCGCGCTCCAGCAGCAACTGCTCGACGCCGGCGTGCTGAGGGAGGCCCCCGGCTAGGCGCCCTCGGCAGCTACGACGCCGCCGGCCGGCGGCGCCATGCCGGCCACCCGGGAAAGGCGCGCGACAGTCGCGCCCCCGAAACACAAACATGGAGACATCGATGAGCCGTCAGCAATCCCCGGCCGCCGCGCCGCAACCGCGGCCCGGCCGCGCCGCCTTCGCGGCGTTCGTCGGCACCACGATCGAGTGGTACGACTTCTACATCTACGGCACGGCCGCGGCGCTCGTGTTCGGCAAGGTGTTCTTTTCGAGCACGATGGATCCCGGCGTCGCGACGCTGCTTGCGTTCGTCACGTTCTGGGCCGGTTTCGCCGCGCGACCGCTCGGCGGCATCGTGTTCGGGCATCTCGGCGATCGTGTCGGCCGCAAGACCGCGCTCGTGATCACGCTGGTGATGATGGGGCTGGCCACGACCGGCATCGGCCTGTTGCCCGGCTATGCGCAGATCGGCGTATGGGCGCCGGCCGGCCTCGTCGTGCTGCGCGTGCTGCAGGGCATCGCGGTCGGCGGCGAGTGGGGCGGTGCGGTGCTGATCGCGAGCGAGAACGCGCCGAAGCATCGCAGCATCCTGTACGCGGCGTTCGCGCAGCAGGGCTCGCCCACCGGCAACCTGTTGGCCACGGCCGCGTTCTTCGCGCTGAGCGCGCTGCCGACCCCGTCATTCCTGATGTGGGGCTGGCGCATTCCGTTCCTGCTGTCGGCCGTGCTGGTGATCATCGGCATGGTGATCCGGCTGAAGCTCGAGGAGTCGGCCGACATGCAGCGCGTGCTCGCGCGCAAGCGTACCGTGAGGCTGCCGCTGCGCGACGTCGTGCGCGATCACTGGGTCGTCGTGCTGCTCGCGGCCGGCACGCTGCCGGTGATCAACGTCACGTACTTCCGCAGTACGTTTGCGCTGTCGTGGGCGACCAAGGAGCTCGGCTACGCGCAGGGCACGTTCCTCGGCATCCTGTCGATCTCGCTCGTCGTGCAGTTCCTGATGCAGCCGGTCGGCGCGTGGTTCGTGTCGAAGGTCGACATGCGCCGCGCGATGTGCTGGATCCTGATTCCGGAAATCGTGCTGATGCCCGTGATGTTCCATGCGCTCGCGACGCGTTCGTACTGGGTGGCCGTTGCGGGCATGTGCATCTCGACGATTCCGTCGGCGATGTTCTATGGCGCGGTCGGCGGCGTGCTCGCACGCGTGTTTCCGGCGAACATCCGCTACACGGGCCTGTCGCTCGCGTATCAGCTGAGCGCGCTCGTCGTCGGCGGCGGCACGCCCGTGCTCGCGCAGGCGATCCTCAATGCGACCGGCAGCATCGTCGGTGTCGCGGTTGCGTCGGGGCTTTACGCGTGCGTGTCGCTCGTCTGCATGGTGGCGCTGCTGAATCGCACCGGGTATCGCGCGGACGAACTGTCGACGGCCGAGCGCAGCGACGCGGCCGAATGGGGCGCCGAAGGCGGCAGCGAGGAACCTGCTGCAGGCGGGAACGCGCAGCCGGGCGAGGGCGGTGCGCTGAAGCCGGCCGGCTGAGCCGCACGGAATACCGCCCCGCGCGAGGCCGGAACACACCGAACGCGCGCCCAAAAGAAAACGGCACCGTGCGAAACACGGTGCCGCTTTCTCCGGAGCGCGTGGCCGGCAACTTGCGCCGGCCGCGCGCCAACGCGTCTTCAGCCTTCCGTCGGCGGCACGTAGCCGGACGCCTGGTCCGCGCCGTCGCCGAAGAAGTACTTCTCGGTCTGCTTCATCAGGTACTGGCGCGCGCGCGGGTCGGCCATGTTCAGGCGGTTTTCGTTGATCAGCATCGTCTGCTGCTTCAGCCAGCCTTGCCACGCTTCCTTCGAGACGCTCTCGTAAATGCGCTTGCCGAGTTCGCCCGGCAGCGGCGGGAAATCGAGGCCTTCGGCTTCCTTGCCGAGCTTCGCGCATTGGATCATTCGAGCCATCGTGTACTTCTCCTGTAATCGGACTGGGGGAGGGCAGTCGTGCCTGCGCTCAGAGCTGTTTCATCAGCACGAGCGACTTGCGCTGCCAGTTATAGAGTTTGCGGCGGTCTTCCGGCAGGTCGTCGACGCTGACCTTGACGAAGCCGCGCTTGAGGAACCAGTGCTCGGTGCGCGTCGTGAGCACGAAGATATGCGTGAGGCCGCGCGCGCGGGCGCGCTGCTCGATGCGCTTGAGCAGGCGTTCGCCGTCGCCCGAGCCTTGCGCTTCCGGCGCGACCGTCAGGCACGCCATCTCGCCGATCTTCTCCTGCTGGTACGGATACAGCGCCGCGCAGCCGAACAGCACGCCATCGTGCTCGATCACCGAGAAATGGTCGATGTCGCGTTCGATCTGGTGGCGGCCGCGCCGCACCAGCGTGCCGTCCGACTCGAGCGGCTCGATCAGCGACAGGATGCCGCCGACGTCGTCCGGCGTCGCTTCGCGCAGGCTTTCGAGGTTCTCGTACGAGATCATCGTACCGACGCCGTCGTGCAGGAACAGTTCGAGCAGCATGCTGCCGTCGAGTGATTGCGGAATCAGGTGCGCCCGGGTCACGCCGCCGCGGCATGCGCGGATCGAATGCTTCAGGAAGAATGCGTCGTCGCCCTGGACGTTGCCGGAATCGAGCAGCTCGGCCGCCGCATCGAGCGACATTTCGCGGATCAGTTCGCCTTCGTCGTCGACGATGCCGGGGCCTTCGGTCAGGAACACGATCTTGTCGGCGCGCAGCGCGATCGCGGCGGCCGAAGCCACATCTTCCATCGACAGGTTGAACGCCTCGCCGGTCGGCGAGAAGCCGAGCGGCGACAGCAGCACGAGCTTGCGGCTCGCGAGCGAATGACGGATCGATTCGGCGTCGATCTTGCGCACGATGCCCGTATGCGCGAAATCGACCCCGTCGAGAATCCCCACCGGCCGCGCGGTCACGAAGTTGCCCGACACGACGCTGATGTGCGCGTGCGCCATCGGCGAGTTCGGCAGACCCTGGCTGATCGCGGCCTCGATGTCGAGACGCACTTCACCGGCCGCTTCCTTCGCGGATTCGAGCGCGCGCGCATCGGTGATGCGCAGGCCGTGCGAAAACTCGGATTCGACACCGTGCAGGCTCAGTTGCTCCTCGACCTGCGGGCGCGAGCCGTGCACCAGCACGATCTGGATACCCATCGCCTGCAGCAGCGCGATGTCGGACACGAGCGCATTCAGCAGCCCCTGCTGCACCACCTCGCCGCCAAACCCCACGACGAACGTGCTGTTACGGAACTTGTGGATATAGGGCGCGACGGAGCGCATCCAGTCGACGAACTGCGCGTGACTGGCGGCCGAGTCGTCGGCAACCGGCGGCGTCGTGGCGCCGGTCTGGGCGGGAGGGAGGTCGGTTTGGGAATTCATGGGCGGGATTATAATGCGCCCCCATGTCGAATGTACCTAAAAGTCCCGCGCCGACGCGGGCCAAAGCGCCGTCGGCCCGGCACCCGGATGGTGCGGCCGATGCACGCCAGCAGCAGGGCCAGCCGCCGCGCCGGCCGCAGGAACAGCAGGCGGGCAAGCCTGCACACGCGCCGCGCGGGCCGCGCGGCGACGAACCGCGCGGCGACGCGCGTCAGGCGGCCGCGAAGGACGCGTCTGCAACGGGCGAGCGCGCGCCGCGCCGCGAGCGTCCGCCGCGCGCCGTCGTCGCACCGAACCCCGTCCCGCCGATCACGTACCCCGAAAGCCTGCCCGTGTCGGGCAAGCGTGATGAAATCGCGCGCGAGATCGCCGGTCATCAGGTTGTCATCGTCTGCGGCGAAACCGGCTCGGGCAAGACCACGCAGCTGCCGAAGATCTGTCTCGATCTCGGCCGCGGCCTCGGGGCCGGCGGCACGGGCCTGATCGGCCATACGCAGCCGCGCCGCCTCGCCGCGTCGTCCACCGGCCGCCGGATCGCCGAGGAACTCGGCACGCCGTTCGGCGAAGTGGTCGGCTACAAGGTGCGCTTTACCGACAATCTCGCGCCGGGCGCGTCCGTGAAGCTGATGACGGACGGCATCCTGCTCGCCGAGACGCAGACCGACCCGTTGCTGAAGGCGTACGACACGCTGATCATCGACGAGGCGCACGAGCGCAGCCTGAACATCGACTTCCTGCTCGGCTACCTGAAGGAAATCCTGCCGAGACGGCCGGACCTGAAGCTGATCGTCACGTCCGCGACGATCGACGCCGATCGCTTCGCGCGCCATTTCGGCACCGACGAGCGCCCGGCGCCCGTGATCGAGGTGAGCGGGCGGCTGTATCCGGTCGAGATGCGCTACCGCCCCGTGGCCGAGGATCGCCCGGCGGTGAAGCACGCCGAAGGCACGGGCGGCCGCGACCGCGTGAAGACCGCGCGCGAAGCCGAGCGCGACCTGATGGACGCGATCGTCGACGCGGTCGACGAGCTGTGCCGCGAAGGCCCCGGCGACGTGCTGGTGTTCCTGCCCGGCGAGCGCGAGATCCGCGAAGCGGCCGAGGCACTGCGCAAGCACCACCCGCCGCACACCGAGATCCTGCCGCTGTTCGCGCGACTCTCGGCGGCCGACCAGGACAAGGTGTTCAAGGCGTCGAACGCGCGCCGGATCGTGCTCGCGACCAACGTCGCCGAAACCTCGCTGACGGTGCCGGGCATCCGCTACGTCGTCGATACCGGCCTCGCACGCGTGAAGCGCTATTCGTACCGGAACAAGGTCGAGCAGCTGCAGGTCGAGTCGATCTCGCAGGCGGCCGCGAACCAGCGCGCGGGCCGCTGCGGCCGCGTGGCCGACGGCGTCTGCATCCGCTTGTATGAGGAAAGCGACTACCAGGCGCGCGCGCGCTTCACCGATCCGGAAATCCTGCGTTCGTCGCTCGCGTCGGTGATCCTGCGGATGAAGTCGCTGCACCTGACGGCGATCGAATCGTTCCCGTTCCTCGAGCCGCCGCCCGGCCGCGCGATCGCGGACGGCTACCAGTTGCTCAACGAGCTCGGCGCGGTCGACGACGACAACGCGCTGACGCCGCTCGGCCGCGAACTCGCGCGGCTGCCGCTCGACCCGCGCGTCGGCCGGATGATTCTCGCCGCGCGCGACCAGCAGTCGCTGCGCGAAGTGCTGATCATCGCGAGCGCGCTGTCCGTGCAGGATCCGCGCGACCGCCCGATCGAGGCGCAGGAGCAGGCCGACCAGGCACACCGTCGGTTCGCCGACGAGCGTTCCGAGTTCCTGCAGTGGCTGAAGATCTGGGCGTGGTTCGAAGAGGCGGTCGCGCACAAGAAGTCGAACCGCCAGCTCGTCGACGCATGCCGGCAGAACTTCCTGTCGCACCTGCGGCTGCGCGAGTGGCGCGACGTCCATTCGCAGCTGCTGACGGTCGTGCGCGAGCATGGCTGGCGGCTGAACGAAGTCGAGGCGACCTACGAACAGGTCCATCTGGCCCTGTTGACGGGCCTGCTCGGCAACCTCGGCATGAAGGCCGACGACGATCCGCACTATCTCGGCGCGCGCGGGATCAAGTTCTACCTGTGGCCGGGCTCCGTGCTGGCGAAGAAGGCCGGCCGCTGGGTGATGGCGGCCGAGCTCGTCGAGACGAGCCGGCTGTACGCGCGCTGCCTCGCGAAGATCGAGCCCGAATGGGTCGAGAAGATCGGAGCGCACCTGCTGAAGAAATCGCTGTCGGAGCCGCACTGGGAAAAGCGCCCGGCGCAGGTCAGCGCGTACGAGCGCGCGACGCTGTACGGGCTGCCGATCTACCACCGCCGGCGCATCGCGTTCGGCAAGCAGGATCCGTCGCGTGCGCGCGAGCTGTTCATCCGCGGCGCGCTGGTCGAAGGCGAGTTCGACACGAAGCTGCCGTTCTTCGCGCATAACCGCAAGCTGCTCGCCGACATCGAGCAGCTCGAGCACAAGTCGCGCCGCCAGGACGTGCTGGTCGACGACGAGCTGATCTACGCGTACTACGACCAGGCGATTCCGGAAGGGATTCACACGGGCGCCGCGTTCGAGCGCTGGTACCGCGACGAGGTGAAGAAGGGCGGCCAGGCGGAAGACAGGCAGCGCCTGCTGTACCTGTCGCGCGACGACCTGATGCGCCACGAGGCGGCCGGCGTGACGACCGAGCTGTTCCCGAAGCGCGCGACGATGGCCGGCGTCGAGATGGCGCTCACGTATCACTTCGAGCCCGGCACGCCGCGCGACGGCGTGACGCTCGCGGTGCCGCTGTATGCGCTGAACCAGGTCGACGCGCGCCGCTGCGAGTGGCTCGTGCCCGGGATGCTGAAGGAAAAGGTGCAGTTGCTGCTGAAATCGCTGCCGCAGAAGCTGCGCCGGCACTGCGTGCCGCTGCCCGAGTACGCGGCCGGCTTCGTCGAGCGGATGGGCCGCGAGCGCTTCGGCGCGGGCGGGCTCGTCGAGGCGCTGATCGCCGACGTGCGCGGCGAGACGCAGATCGCGATGAAAACGGCCGACTTCAAGCTCGAGACGCTGCCCGCGCACCTGTTCATGAACTTCAAGGTGATCGACGAGCACGGTCGCCAGCTCGCGATGGGGCGCAATCTCGCGCAGCTTCGCCAGGAGCTGGGCGCGCAGGCGCAGCAGCAGTTCCAGAAGATCGCGGCGGCGTCGACGATCGCGGCCGGCGGCGATGCCGATGACGGCCAGCCCCTAGGCCAGGCGCCGGCGGCGGTGGCTGCCGCCACGACCGGTGCCGCCGGCCGCAACGCGAAGGCCGGCAAGGGCGCGGCGCCGCAGACGGCCGCTCCGGCGGAAGCCGGCGCGACGGCGCTGTACGAGAACCTGACGACGTGGAATTTCGGCAAGCTGCCCGAGCTGCTGGAGATCCGCCGGCGCGGCCAGACGCTGTACGGCTACCCGGCGCTCGTCGATCGCGGCACGCACTGCGACGTCGAGGTGTTCGATTCCCCGGAGGAGGCCACGCGCATTCACCGGGCCGGCCTGCGGCGGCTGTTCGCGCTGCAGCTGAAGGAGCCGATCAAGTTCCTCGAGAAGAACCTGCCGGGCCTGCGCGAGATGGCGATGCAGTACATGTCGCTCGGCACGCAGGACGAGCTGCGCGACCAGCTGATCGACACGGCGCTCGACCGCGCGTGCCTGCAGGACCCGCTGCCCGACGACGACGCGAGCTTCCACGCGCGCCGCGACGAGGGCCGGAGCCGCCTGAACCTGCTCGCGCAGGAAATCGCGCGGCTGGTCGGCCAGATCCTGGCCGAATACGCGGGGCTCGTGAAGAAGCTGGCGCAGGCGAAGCCGTTCGCGCAGGCCCACGCGGACCTGCAGCAGCAGCTCGCCGCGCTGGTCGGCAAGCGCTTCGTGATCGATACGCCGTACGCGCAACTGGCGCACTTCCCGCGCTACCTGAAGGGGATCGCGCTGCGGATCGACAAGCTGAAGGCCGATCCGGCGCGCGACGCGAAGCAGTCGGTTGACCTGTTGCCGCTCGCCCAGCAATACCAGCGCGCGGTGTCGCAGCGCGGCGGCGTCGCCGATTCGCGGCTTGCGGAATTCCGCTGGCTGCTCGAGGAATTGCGGATTTCGCTGTTCGCGCAGGAACTGCGCACGCCGATACCTGTCTCTGTCAAGCGTCTGCACAAGGTCTGGGAGTCGATGCAGCGCTAGCGCAACATCGGTTACCCGGGCCCGCACCGGCGGCCGGCCCCGGCCGGCCGCGCGGCGCCTGCCGCGCCGGCCGACCGGGCCGCCGCGGCGTGCGTCGAAGTGGCGCAATGCCGGCTTCGGTCAACCGGCCGGGCCGGTTGAACGTTTTACAATGACGGTTGTTCCACGACGTGAGTCTTCATGCGCACTTTCCTTTCCCTCGGCCGCACGCTCGCGCTGGCCGCCGCCGTGCTGGCGCCCGCCGCACACGCGAATAACGTGATCATCCTCAACTCGGCCGAAGCGACGCTTTCACTGATCGACCAGCAGACCCGCGAAGTCGTCAGCACGATGCCGACCGGCAAGGAACCGCATCACTTGATGGCAACGCCCGACAATTCGTCGCTGATCGTTGCAAATTCGGTCTCGAACAGCCTGATGTTCCTCGATCCGAAGACGGGCAAGCTGCAGCGCACCGTCGAAGGGATCGACGATCCGTACCAGCTCGGCTTCTCGCCCGACCGCAAATGGTTCGCGGCGGCCGGCCTGCGGCTCGATCGAGTCGACATCTACGGCTACGACGGCCGCGACCTGAAGCTCGTGAAGCGCGTGCCGCTCGCGGTGATGCCGAGCCACCTTGCGTTCACGAAGGACAGCAAGACGCTGCTCGTGTCGCTGCAGGTCTCCGGCGAGATCGCGGCGATCGACCTGCCGACGCAGACGGTCAAGTGGAAGATGAAGGTCGGCAAGGTGCCGGCCGGCCTGTGGCTCACGCCGGACGACAAGTACCTGCTCGTCGGGATGACCGGCGCGGATTACGTCGCGGTGGTCGACTGGCGCAACCAGAAGGTCGTCAAGCAGATCTATACGGGCAAGGGCGCGCACAACTTCCGCTCGCTCGCCGACGGCACGCACGTCGCGGTGACGAACCGGGTCGCGAACACGATCAGCATCATCGACGAGAACACGCTCACCAACGTCGGCGACATCACCGGCCTGCTGCCGGGCCCGGACGACATGGAGCTGTCCGCCGACAAGAAAACGTTGTGGGTGACGTTCCGCTTCGCGAAGAAGGTCGGGATCATCGACCTGGCGTCGCGCAAGCTGGTGCAGACGATTGCCGTCGGCCGCTCGCCGCACGGCATCTATTTCTACGACCGCGCGCCGTGGCGCGCCGCGAACGGCGCGTGACGGGCGGGGGAGAACGATGCTGCACCTGATCGATGCGTTCGTATCGGACATCCAGACCTGGCTGTACGTCGACGTCGTGCAGCCGCTCCTCTTCAAGTTCAACCTGATGGACTATGACGAGGACACCTACGACGCGCTGTACTGGGTGATCGTCGGCGCGCTGCAGATGGTGCTGATGTTCGTGCTGCTGCGCCCGCTCGAGGCGCTGCTGCCCGTCGAGCGCTGGACGAACCGCCGGGCCGTGCGGGTCGACGTGATCTACACGGCGATCGCGAAGCTCGGCATCTACTCGCTGTTCTTCTTCTTCGCGCTGCAGCCGCTGTTCGACAACTTCCAGGCGTGGCTGCGCCTGCACGGCATCGCGAACCTCAACCTCGACTATCTGTGGCCGGGCGTGACGTCGAAGCCGATCGTCGCGTTCGCGATCTATCTCGTCGTGCTCGATTTCGCCGGCTACTGGTATCACCGCTGGCAGCACAAGTTCGGCATCTGGTGGGAGCTGCACGCGGTGCATCACAGCCAGCGCCAGATGTCGCTGTGGTGCGACGACCGCAACCACGTGCTCGACGACGTGATCCAGTCGTGCTTCTTCGCGGCGATCGCGCTCGTGATCGGCGTGACGCCGTCGCAGTTCGTCGTGCTCACCGCGGTCACGAACTTCATGCAGAGCATTCAGCATACGAATGCGCGGCTGTCGTTCGGCTGGCTCGGCGAGCGCCTGATCGTGAGCCCGATCTTCCACCGGCGCCACCACGCGGTCGGCTACGGCCACGAAGGCACGAAGTACGGCTGTAACTTCGGCGTGCTGTTCCCGTGGTGGGACATGATGTTCGGCACCGCGTCGTGGAACCGCACGGTCGAGCCGACCGGCATCCGCGACCAGGTCGAAGGCGTGTCCTACGGCGAAGGCTTCTGGGCGCAGCACGGCCTCGCGTTCGTGCGGATCTTCCGGCGCCTGTTCCCCGCCAAGCGCGGCGCGGCATCGGCCTGATCCGGCCATCTTCACGTTGAGCGGCTCTCCCACGCGGCCCGCATGTGCTTTGGCGCATGCGGGCCGCGTGGTTTATCCTTTCCCCGTTTTTCTCCGTCGATACAGGCTCGCATGAACGACTTGCTGCGTTCCTTCGTCCGGGCATTGGCGAGCGCACTGCATCCGCGCATGCTCTGGCTCACCCTGATGCCGTTTCTCGTCTCGGCCGTCCTGTGGGGCGTCGTGCTGTGGTTCTCGTGGCAGACGCTGCTGGACCTCGCACGCGGCGCGCTCGACGGCTTCGTGCTGACGGCCATGCTGTACCGCGCGTTCGACGCGATCGGCATGTCGCAGCTGCACGCGGTCGTCGCGCCGTTCGTGGTCGTGTCGCTCGCGATCCCGCTGATCGTGCTGACCGTGCTGCTGCTGATCGCGACGATTTCGATGCCGGTCGTGATCAAGCACCTGGCGAACCGGCAGTTCGCGGCGCTCGAGCCGAAACGGGGCGGCACCTTCTTCGGCAGCGTGTTCAATTCGCTGTGGGCGGCGCTGGCCGGCGTCGTCGTGCTGGTCGTCACGATCCCGCTGTGGCTGATTCCGCCGTTCTTCGCGCTGCTGCCGCCGGTGATCTGGGGCTGGCTCACGTACCGCGTGATGACCTACGACGCGCTCGCGCTGCACGCGAGCCGCGACGAGCGCCGGGCGCTCGTGCGGCAGCACCGCTGGCCGCTGATCGGCATCGGGGTCGCGACCGGGCTGCTCGGCACCGTGCCGACCTTCGTGTGGGTATCGTCGGTCTGGATGATGGTGCTGTTCCCGTTCGTCGCAGCGGCCATGATCTGGGTTTACGCTTTCATCCTCGTCTTCTCGGCGCTGTGGTTCGGGCATTACTGCCTGCGCGCGCTGGAGGACCTGCGTGCGAGTTCGCGCGCCACCGCAATCGACATGGGGCAGGCATGAGCATCGGCATCATCATCATCGGCGACGAAATCCTTTCGGGCCGCCGGCAGGACAAGCATCTGGCGAAGGTCATCGAGCTGCTCGGCGCACGCGGCCTCACGCTCGACTGGGCCGAGTACGTCGGCGACGATCCGGCGCGCATCACGGCGACCCTCGCGCGCGCGATCGCGTCGGGCGACATCGTGTTCTCGACGGGCGGCATCGGCGCGACGCCGGACGACCACACGCGCCAGTGCGCGGCCGCGGCGCTCGGCGTGCCGCTCGAGCTGCATCCGGACGCGAAGGTGCTGATTTCGGAGCGGATCCGCGAAACGCACACCGATCCGGCCACGCCGGTCGACTTCGATTCGCCGGAAAACCAGCACCGCTTCAACATGGGCGTGTTCCCGGTGGGCGCGACGATCATCCCGAACGGCTACAACCGGATTCCCGGGTTCTCGGTCGGCGACCTGCACTTCGTGCCGGGCTTCCCGGTGATGGCGTGGCCGATGATCGAATGGGTGCTCGATACGAAGTACGCGCACCTGCATCACGCAACGCCGCACGCGGAACGCTCGCTGTACGTGTTCGAGCTGCCGGAATCGACGCTCACGCCGCTGATGGAGCGCATCGAGCGCGATTTCCCGGGCGTGCGCGTGTTCAGCCTGCCGAGCGTCGGCGATGCGGAGCGCGGCGGGATCTACGCGCGCCGTCACATCGATCTTGGTGTGAAGGGCGAACCGGAAGCGGTCGCGGCCGCGTACGTGAAGCTGCGCGAAGGCGTGCACCTGCTCGGCGGCGACGTCGTCGAGCCCGATACGCCGCGCGCCTGAGCGGCCCCTCGATCAGCCGCACAAAAACCACGGGCCGCGCAACGCGGCCCGTCATCGGCATGTCATCGCCCGGCTCGACGATGGGGTTGTCGCAGCCGGCGTGAGCGGCGTGCCGTCAGGCGCCGATCCACGGCAGTTTCCGGAAGCACCAGCCTTCGACCGTCTTGCGGTGGCCTTCGGCGTCCTTCGCGCCCTCGAAGCCTTCGAGGAGGTCGAACGCCTTCGTGAAGCCGGCCTGCGTGGACGCGACCGCGGCGAGCTTCGAGCGCGCGGCGCTGCGGCACAGGAACAGGATGGGCGTATCGGCCGGGAGGGCTGCCTTCAGTTCGTTGACGAATTCGGCATTCGGCACGCCGCCCGGGTAGCGCGTCCATTCGAGGTGCAGGTACTGGCCGTCACCGACGAGCGGGCGGCCGATCCAGTCGAGTTCGGCGCGGGTGCGCACGTCGACGAGCCGTGCCGACGGATCGAGCTGCAGCAGTTCGAAGGCCTCGGCCGGCAGCAGCGCCCCGGCGTAGTTCAGCGCGGCTTGTGCGCGGCGTTCGTCGGCCTTCGCGTAAAGCTGGTCGAGCGTACTCATGGCAGGGAGTCTCCTATCGGTCAAACGAACATTCTAGCGCGGCGTCGCGGGTCGGATGTCCGTGTGGGGTACGGTGCGCGCACCCCACACGCGTTCACCAAAAGAGTGCAGAATGGCGCGCATGCACCAGAATGATTCCGTGGGCGCGGCGCGTTGCAACGATTGCACCATCGCGGTGCTTTCGGTTGGCAGGCGGTGCGAAGCCGAGCCCCGGAATTGCGCAGCACAGCCCCGTCGCGACGAGCGCCGGCGCGATTCGCGCCAGTCGTGCGCAGAGATGGCACGGAAGCTGCTATATAGAATTCGGTCGAATCGGGGCGCGCTGCGCCAAAGCAAGACCCCGGTCAGCTCGATAAACGAGGCGGTTCCCAGTCCGCCGGAATTGTTCAATCAGGAGAAGAGGTTATGAGTAAAACCGTCGCCGACGTCATGCAACTCGTGAAGGACGAGGACTGCAAGTTTGTCGATTTCCGCTTCACGGACACGCGCGGCAAGGAACAGCACGTGTCGGTGCCGGTTTCGGCGTTTGACGAAGACAAGTTCGAAAGCGGTCATGCATTCGACGGCTCGTCGATCGCGGGCTGGAAGGGCATCGAGGCGTCGGACATGCTGCTCATGCCGGACCCGAACGCCGCATTCATCGACCCGTTCTATGAAGAGTCGACCCTGGTCCTGACCTGCGACGTGGTCGAGCCGGCCGACGGCAAGGGCTACGAGCGCGATCCGCGTTCGCTCGCGAAGCGCGGCGAAGCGTACCTGAAGAGCACGGGCATCGGCGACACGGCCTTCTTCGGTCCGGAACCGGAATTCTTCATTTTCGACTCGGTCCAGTGGAACACGGACATGTCGGGTTGCTTCGTGAAGATCAACTCGGAAGAAGCACCGTGGTCGGCTGGCAAGGAATTCGAAGGCGGCAACACGGGCCACCGTCCGGGCACGAAGGGCGGCTACTTCCCGGTCGCACCGGTCGA
This sequence comes from Burkholderia lata, assembly GCF_902499335.1. Lineage (GTDB taxonomy): Bacteria > Pseudomonadota > Gammaproteobacteria > Burkholderiales > Burkholderiaceae > Burkholderia > Burkholderia lata_B. Next base: position 95,099 of record NZ_CABVQK010000017.1, read on the forward strand.
CACGTTCCAGGACATGCGTTCGGAAATGTGCCTGCTGCTCGAACAGCTCGGCATCCCGGTCGAAGTGCACCACCACGAAGTGGCGGGCCAGGGCCAGAACGAAATCGGCACGAAGTTCTCGACGCTGGTCGAGCGCGCCGACTGGACGCAATGGTCGAAGTACATCATCCATAACGTCGCGCACTCGTACGGCAAGACGGCGACGTTCATGCCGAAGCCGGTCGTCGGCGACAACGGTTCGGGCATGCACGTTCACCAGTCGATCTGGAAGGACGGCCAGAACCTGTTCGCAGGCAACGGCTACGCCGGCCTGTCGGAACTGGCGCTGTTCTACATCGGCGGCATCATCAAGCACGCCCGTGCACTGAACGCGATCACGAACCCGACGACGAACTCGTACAAGCGTCTGGTCCCGCACTTCGAAGCACCGGTCAAGCTCGCTTACTCGGCACGCAACCGTTCGGCATCGATCCGCATTCCGCACGTGTCGAACCCGAAGGGCCGCCGTATCGAAACGCGCTTCCCGGATCCGATGGCGAACCCGTACCTGTGCTTCACGGCGCTGATGATGGCCGGCCTCGACGGGATCCAGAACAAGATCCATCCGGGCGAAGCAGCGGACAAGAACCTGTACGACCTGCCGCCGGAAGAAGATGCAAAGATCCCGACCGTTTGCGCGGGCCTCGACCAGGCACTCGAAGCACTCGACAAGGATCGCGAGTTCCTGACGCGCGGTGGCGTGTTCACGGACGGCATGCTGGACGCGTACCTTGCGCTGAAGGAGCAGGAGCTGGCGAAGTTCCGCATGACGACGCACCCGATCGAGTTCGAGATGTACTACTCGCTGTAATCGGCGATGGCGCTTCGATTCAGCGCCGTCATGCCGGTTCGTTCCCGTCGCGCGGCCTGCGGCGGGAACGGCGGAGTCTGAAAGGGGCGGCGTCCAGCCGTCCCTTTTTTGTTCCGGTGATTTTCCTTTTCTGGCCCGTTGAGGCGCGACAAGCACGCAGATGGTTCTGAAGAATCTGATCAAGGCGAAAGCGGGGCAGCCCGAGCGACTGACGGACGACGAGCGGCTCGCACGCTCGGGCCTGCTGGCGGGGCTGGAAGCGCTGCCGACGGTCGTGATCGTGCTCGACCGCAAGACGCTGCGGATCGCGTTCGCGAACCCGTCCGCGGAGGCGATGCTCGACATCTCGCGGCGGCAGCTCGCGCAGCGGCCGTGGGGCGAGATTTTTCCGAATGCGAACGAGCTGGCATCGACGATCACCGCGATCGGCGAGGAGCGCTTTCACGCGACGCACCTCGATACCGTGCTCGACCGGCCCGGCCGCGAACCGCTGCATGTGCATGCGATCGTCGGCTTCCTCGAGACCTCGCCCGATTTCGTGCTCGTCGAGCTGTTCGAGAACGAGCGGCAGTCGCGCACCGATCGCGAGGAGCGCATCCACGACCTGACCGCGGTCAACAAGCAACTGATCCGCAACCTCGCGCACGAGATCAAGAACCCGCTCGGCGGCATTCGCGGCGCAGCCCAGCTGCTCGAATTCGAGCTCGGCGAGCGCGAGCGCGGCGAGTTGCGCGAATACACGCAGGTGATCATCAAGGAGTCCGACCGCCTGCAGACGCTCGTCGACCGGTTGCTGGAGCCGCACCGGCATCCGCACATCGTCGGCGACGTGAACATTCATGAAGTATGCGAACGCGTGCGCGCGGTGATGCTCGCCGAATTCCCGCGCGGGCTTACGATCGAGCGCGACTACGACGTGAGCGTGCCGGATCTGCGCGGCGACAAGGAGCAACTGATCCAGGCGCTGCTCAACATCGTGCGCAACGCCGCGCAGGCGCTGCGCGAACGGATCGCGCAGGGCGACGCGAGGATCGAGTTGCGCACGCGCATCGCGCGCAAGGTGACGATCGCGAAGCGCCTGTACCGGCTGGCACTGGACTTGCACGTGATCGACAACGGGCCCGGCATTCCGGAAGAAATCCGCGACCGGATCTTCTACCCGCTCGTGTCCGGGCGCGATGACGGCAGCGGCCTCGGCCTGACGCTCGCGCAGACGTTCGTGCAGCAGCACGACGGGATGATCGAGGTCGAAAGCCGGCCCGGACGTACCGAATTTCAGATCCTGCTGCCGCTCGACCATTGAGCGGCGGCATGGCGATTCACCAGATTCACCAATATCTGACCGACCTATGAAGCCGATCTGGATAGTAGACGACGACCAATCGATCCGCTGGGTGCTCGAAAAGGCACTCGCCCGGGACAGCTTCGCGACGAAGAGCTTCGCGAACGTGCGTGACGCGCTGGCCGCGCTCGACCACGAGACACCGCAGGTGCTCGTATCCGACATCCGGATGCCGGGCGGCTCGGGCCTCGAGTTGCTGCAGGCGATGCACGAGCGCCTGCCGGGCCTGCCCGTCATCATCATGACGGCGTTCTCCGATCTCGACAGCGCCGTCGCGGCGTTCCAGGGCGGCGCGTTCGAATATCTCGCGAAGCCGTTCGACGTCGACAAGGCGGTCGAGCTGATCCGCCGCGCGGTGGAAGAAAGCCTGCGCGCCGGCGCGCCGCAGGACGAGCGCGTGGCCGAGGCGCCCGAGATGCTCGGCCAGGCGCCCGCGATGCAGGACATGTTCCGCGCGATCGGCCGCCTGTCGCACTCGGCCGCGACCGTGCTGATCACCGGCGAATCGGGCACCGGCAAGGAGCTCGTCGCGCGTGCGCTGCATCGTCACAGCCCGCGTGCGAACGGGCCGTTCATCGCGCTGAACACCGCGGCGATTCCGAAGGACCTGCTCGAATCCGAGCTGTTCGGCCATGAGCGCGGCGCGTTCACCGGCGCGCAGACGACGCGGCAGGGCCGCTTCGAGCAGGCCGAGAACGGCACGCTGTTCCTCGATGAAATCGGCGACATGCCGTTCGACCTGCAGACGCGCCTGTTGCGCGTGCTGTCGGACGGGCAGTTCTATCGAGTCGGCGGGCACAACCCGTTGCGCGCGAACGTGCGCGTGATCGCCGCGACGCACCAGAATCTCGAATCGCGCGTGCGGCAGGGGCTGTTCCGCGAGGACCTTTACCACCGGCTCAACGTGATCCGGCTGCGCCTGCCGGCGCTGCGCGAACGCAGCGAGGACATCGCGCTGCTCACGCGCCACTTCCTGCAGAAGAGCGCGCGCGATCTCGGCGTCGAGCCGAAGCGCGTGTCCGACGATGCGCTGGCTTACCTCACGTCGCTGGCGTTTCCCGGCAACGTGCGCCAGCTCGAGAACCTCGCGAACTGGCTGACCGTGATGGCGCCCGCGCAAACGGTCGAGATCAAGGACCTGCCGCCTGACCTCGTGCCGGCCGGTGCGCCGGTGGTCGCGACGGGCGACGGTGCGGACGCGCACGTCAGCGGCGGCGATACGGCGCTCTCGCAAACGGCGATCGGTGCGGTGCCGGTGTCGTCCGCGCCTGTCGCGGCCGCGCCGAACGGCGGCGCGCCGGCGGGCTATCCGGTCTGGGAGCATGGCTTGCGCACCGAAGTCGCGCGGCTGTTGCGCGAGAACTCGGCCGACGTGATGGACGAACTCGCACGCCGCTTCGAGGCGGCCGTGATCCGCGAGGCGCTCGACTTCACGCGCGGCCGCAAGGTCGAGGCCGCGGAGCGGCTCGGCATCGGCCGCAACACCATCACCCGCAAGATCCAGGAGCTCCATCTGGAGCCCTGAGCACGATTCGCGGCATGCGCGGGCATCGCGCATGCCGCAATCGGACATAATCGCGGTTTGCACGCAGCTTGCCATTCCGCCAATCCGCAATGTCCGATTCCTTCCGCTGGCCCGCCGGGGCCGACCCGTTCCGTTTCCTCGAAGCGCTCGACAGCAAGCGCGCCCGCACGTGGGTCGACGAGCAGAATGCGCGCACACGCGCCGCGCTGCGTGACGACGACGCGTATCGCGCGCTGACGGCGCGTCTCGCCAAAGCGTACCTGCCGCGCGAACGCCCGGTGATCCCGACCCGCTGGCGCGACTGGGCCTACGACCTGTGGCAGGACGATCTCCATCCGAAAGGGCTGTGGCGCCGCACGCGCTGGGACGACTGGCGCGCGGGAAACCCGGTGTGGGAAACGCTGCTCGACGTCGACGCGCTCGGTGCGCAGGAGGGCGAGTCGTGGGTGTTCGAGCAGGACTCGATCCTGTATCCGGACGGCGATCGCGCGCTGCTGTCGCTGTCGCCGGGCGGCGCCGACGCGGTCGTCGTGCGCGAATTCGATCTCGTCGAACGGCGCTTCGTCGACGGCGGCTTCACGATCGACGAGCCGGGGCATCACACGGTCGGCTGGATCGATCGCGATACCGTCTACGTGAGCTGGGATCGCGGCGAAGCGCATGCGACTGCGGCCGGCTATCCGTATGAAGCGCGCCGCTGGGTGCGCGGCACGGCGCTTGCCGATGCGCCTGTCGTCTTCAGCGGCGAACCCGACGACATCAGCGCGGGCGCGGGGTTCGATCCGATCGACAACCGTCATGTCGCGTGGCGCAGCGTCGATTTCTTCGACGCACATGCGTACCGTTTGACCGACACGGGCGAATGGGCGCGCTACGACGTGCCGACCCATGTCGAGGTCGGATTCTGGGAAGGCTGGCTCATGCTGGAGCCGCGCCTCGACTGGGATTGCGACGGTGTGCGCCATGCGGGCGGTTCGCTGCTCGCGATCCGCGAGCAGGCGTTCCTGGCCGGGTCTCGCGAACTCACGACGCTGTTCGCGCCGCAACCGTCGACCTCCGCGTGCACGTGGACACATACGCGCACGACGCTGATCGCGAGCTGGCTCGACGACGTGCACAACCGCACGATGCTGTGGCAGCCGAGCCAGGCCGACGACGGTACGTGGACGTGGGATTCCCGGCCGTTCGAGTGGCCGGGGCCGGGCGATGCGCAGATCGACGTCGAGCCCGTCGAGTCGACGCTGAACGACGAGATTTACGTGGACGTCGACACCTATCTCGATCCGCCCGAATGCTGGCTGGCCGATCTTGCCGACCGCGCGGATGACGCGCCGTCGCGTCGCGTGCTGCTCGACCGGCCACCGGTGCAGTTCGACGCGGCCGGGCTCGTCGTGCGCCGCGCGAGCGCGCGCTCGCAAGACGGCACGATGGTGCCGTACACGCTGATCGGGCCGCGCGATGCACTCGACGTGGCCGACGGTGCCGCGCGGGTCGCGCGGCCGTGTCTGCTGTCGGGTTATGGCGGTTTTGCGATCCCGAACCTGCCGGGCTACAGCGATGCGTTCGGTATCGGGTGGCTCGAGCGCGGCGGCGTGATGGCGTTCGCGCACATCCGCGGCGGCGGCGAGTTCGGGCCGCGCTGGCACGTCGATGCGCAGCGCGAACACCGCCAGCGTTCCTTCGACGATTTCATCGCGGTGGCCGAGGATCTGGCCGCGACCGGCGTGACGACCGCCGCGCAGCTCGGCATCGAGGGCGGCAGCAACGGCGGGCTGCTGGTTGCCGCGTGCATGGTGCAGCGGCCGGAGCTGTTCGGCGCGGTGCTCTGCCGCGTGCCGCTGCTCGACATGCGTCGCTATCCGAAGCTGCACGCGGGCGCCGCATGGCTCGATGAATACGGCGACCCGGACGATCCGCACGAAGGTGCGGCGCTGGCCGCGTACTCTCCGTATCACCGCGTGCGCGAAGGCGTCGCTTATCCGCCGTTACTGCTGACGACGTCGACGCGGGACGACCGTGTGCATCCCGCCCATGCGCGCAAGATGGCCGCGCGCATGCATGGGCTCGGTCACGAACAGGTGTGGTACTGGGAGAACACCGACGGCGGCCACGGCAGCGCCGACGATCTGGAACGCGCGGAAGCCGATGCGGCCGAATTCGGGTTCCTGTGGGCCCATCTCGGGCCGGCGCCCGCGCGGCGCTGAACGCGCGCGGGCTCCCCGAGAGATCAGCCGACGACCGCGACGACGGGCGTGTGGTCGGACGGCTGTTCCCACGTGCGCGGCGTGCGATCGACTTCGCACGACGTGCAGGTTTCCGCGAGCGCCGGCGACAGCAGCACGTGGTCGATGCGCAGCCCCGCGTTGCGGCGGAACGCCATCATCCGGTAGTCCCACCACGTGAAGGTCTTCTCCGGCTGTTCGAAGCGGCGGAACGCATCGACGAAGCCGAGCTCGATCAGCTGCGCGAAATGCGCGCGCTCCTGCGGCGACACGAGGTTCTGGCCTTCCCATTTCGCGGGGTCGTGCACGTCGCGGTCTTCCGGCGCGATGTTGTAGTCGCCGAGCAGCGCGAGCTTCGGGTAGCGCTGCAGCTCGGTGCGCAGCCATGCCTGCAGCGCGTCGAGCCATTGCATCTTGTAGACGAACTTGTCGGAGTCGGGCGCCTGGCCGTTCGGGAAATACGCGGACACGATGCGCACACCGTCGACCGTCGCGGCGACCACGCGCTGCTGCGGATCGTCGAAGCCGGGGATGTTGCGCACGACGTCCGCTTCGTCGACGGACAGCGTGTCGCGCGCGAGGATCGCGACGCCGTTGTAGGTCTTCTGGCCCGTGAACCAGCTGCGGTAGCCGGCGGCTTCAAGTTCGGCGCGCGGGAATTTCTCGTCCGGCAGCTTCAGTTCCTGCAGGCACAGCACGTCGGTTCCGCTTTGCGCGAGCCAGTCGAGCACATGCTGCTTGCGGACGTTGAGCGAGTTGACGTTCCAGGTGGCGATTTTCATGAACGGGAGTGTGCGTGCGGGGTGAATGCGAAGGCCGCCATCTTACCGCGAGCACGCGGCGCGAACGCGCGCATCGTGCGGGGCGGGGGAGGCGCCGCGCGCAGCCGTCTCGATGAACGGAGAAGAAATTGTGACAAAAGTGTTGACGTGAGTACTCCCTCACCCTATAATTTATTTCTCTGACGCGGGGTGGAGCAGTCTGGCAGCTCGTCGGGCTCATAACCCGAAGGTCGTAGGTTCAAATCCTACCCCCGCAACCAAGCACACCAGACGATGTGCAGCGCAAGTGACCGATGCGCGCTTCGTCGACAAGAACCCGGCCCCGTGCCGGGTTTTTTGTTTTCCGCGTCCGAATGTTATTTCGGCGCGCCCGGGCTCCCGGGCAGGAAGCCGTTCTCGAGCCGATACGTCGACGTGTTGACGAGCGTAGCCCGTGCATTCGGCGTACCGGCCAGCACCGCGCACTTGTCCTTGCCCGTATTCAGCCGGATCGACCGTTCGGTCGTCGGATAGTCCACATCCTTCAGATAGAAATGCGGCAATGACGTCGTGTACCGTGCATACGGCACGCACGGCCGCTTCATCGGGTCGCTTGATGCGCCATTGAACGGGAAGTACTCATCGAACAGGTAAGCCGAACTCGACAGGCCGCCCCAGTCCGCCGGTACGGCGATGCTGCCGGTCGGTGTCGTGACGCCGGTGGCGACGTCCGTGATGAAGCCTTCGACGGTCGAGCGCCCGTCGTTGCGATCGGCCTGCGCATGGACAACTTGCAGCCGGTACGCATGACCCGGTTTCCATGCGTAGGCGAGCGAGCATGATGTTCCCGCGCCGCCGTCGGCGCCACCGCGGCAATTCGTGGACAGCGGCGTCGTGCCAGTGCCGAATGCGCTGAAGATCACCAGATTGCTGCCTTGGGTGCGCGGCTGGATGCCGGTATAGATCGCGTGCCCGCCGTGCTCGGACGACAGCTGGTTGGCCCAGTAGTAACTGGCATTGACGTTGGTCGGCACGACCTCGGGTGTGATATCCCATGTCATGCGGTCGAAGCCGCCGTTGGGCGTCGCCGTGGCCGACGCGGTGATGTTGGGATCGGCGTGCGCGTTGAGCATGGTCGACACGGCGAGCAGCGCACCGACCACGGAGCTGAATCCATTCATGTCGAGGTTCCTGTTGGTGGAAAAAGAGATCGCACGAGCAGCGTCGATTGCAGCGACTCCGCTCGCAAACCAATTTGCGTTCACTTTATTACCAAGGGATAACCGGTCGCGTTGACGAGGCCGCATGGTGCGCGCCGTCCGATTCGCGGGCTGTGCCTGCCGAGCCCCGTCCAGCGGGCGAGAGCAAGGTGTTGTGTGCAGGGCGACGAGGGCTCCGGAAGGGTAATTCCCGTCACACGGAATAATCCGGCCACGAAAATGCGGTGATGGTTGCCGGCGAGCGTGGTGGCATCCGATCGAACGCCGTGCGACGGCGCGCGGGTGTCAGCGCGCTGCCCACTCGACCGCCGCCTTCGCATGCAGGGCAGTCGTATCGAACACCGGCAGCGGCGAGTCGTCCGCGCCGATCAGCAGCGTGATTTCCGTGCAGCCGAGGATCACGGCCTGCGCGCCGCGTTCTGCCAGTTCCTCGATGATCGTCACGTACGTCGCGCGCGACTCCGGCGAGATGATGCCGTGGCACAGCTCGTCGTAGATGATCCGGTGCACGTCGTTGCGCCCCCGGTCGTCCGGCACGAGCACCTCCATTCCGAATTTGCCGCGCAACCGCTCTGCGTAGAACGGCAACTCCATCGTGTAGCGCGTGCCCAGCAGCGCGACGTGCTCGACACCCGCATCGCGCAGTGCGTCGCCGGTCGGATCGGCGATGTGCAGGAACGGCAGCGTCACCGCGGCTTCGATCGCATCGCATACGCGGTGCATCGTATTGGTGGTGAGCACGACGAGATCGGCGCCGGCCGCTTCGAGCTGTCGCGCGGCACCGGCCATCCGTTCGCCGAGCGCCGTCCAGTCGTGCGTGCGCTGCAGCGCTTCGATCTCCGCGAAATCGACCGTGACCAGCACGCTCTTCGCGTTGTGGTGCCCGCCGTGCAACGCCTTCGAATGGCGATTGATCATCCGGTAATACTCGGCCGACGATTCCCAGCTCATCCCGCCGATCAGTCCGATCGTCTTCATCCGTCACCTTCGCGTTTCGTGTATTGCGGCAGACGAGTATAGGCGCCGCGGTCGGCGCCCGGCCGGTACGATCCGCGCAAAGCGGGCCGGTACGGCGCCGCCGGGCGTGGCCGCACGCGACAGTTGAAACCGGCACTGTGTTTTTGTACAGTATCGGCACCGTGAACCCGACCATCATTCCGCCTGCCGATCCGCACGTGCCGCCGCCGGGCGACGCGCTGCCGCGCATGCGCAAGATCATTCACTGCGACTGCGACTGCTTCTACGCGTCGGTCGAGATGCGCGACGACCCGTCGCTGCGCAACCGGCCGCTCGCGGTCGGGGGCCGGCCCGACCAGCGCGGCGTGATCGCGACCTGCAACTACGAGGCGCGGCGCTACGGCGTGCATTCGGCGATGTCGTCGGCGCTGGCGATGCGCAAGTGCCCGGACCTGCTGATCCTGCCGTCCGCGATGGACAAGTACCGCGCGGCGTCGCGGCAGATCATGGCGATCTATCGCGACTACACGCCCGACGTCGAGCCGCTGTCGCTCGACGAGGCGTACCTCGACGTCAGCGGGTCGGACCGGTGCCAGGGCAGTGCGACGCTGATTGCACGGGAGATCCGCCAGCGCGTGTACGACACGGTCGGCGTGACCGTGTCGGCCGGCGTCGCGCCGAACAAGTTCATCGCGAAGATCGCATCCGACTGGAACAAGCCCGACGGGCTGTTCGTGGTGCGGCCGCACGAGATCGACGCGTTCGTCGCGGCGCTGCCGGTGCGCAAGCTGCACGGCGTCGGCAAGGTGACGGCCACGCGGCTCGACCGGCTCGGCATCCAGACCTGCGCGCAGTTGCGCGACTGGCCGCTGATCGACCTGCACCGTGAATTCGGCGCGTTCGGGCGGCGGCTGTACGAACTGTCGCGCGGGATCGACGAGCGGCCCGTGCAGGCCGACCAGGAGCGCAAGTCGGTCAGCGTCGAGACGACCTACGTGACCGACCTGACGACGCTCGAGCAATGCGCGGACGAAATCCGCCGCCTCGTCGTGCAGCTCGACGCGCGGATCGAACGGGCGGGCGCCGCGCGCTCGATCCGCAAGCTGTACGTGAAGATCCGCTTCGCCGATTTCCAGCGCACGACGGTCGAGTGCGTGGCCGATGCGACGAATGCGGACACGGCCGTCACGCTGCTCGCGAAGGGGCTGCAACGGCGTGCGCAGGCGGTGCGGCTGCTGGGTGTCGGCGTGCGCATCGACGAGGATACGGCCGAGCGCCACGGGCAGTTCTCGCTGTTCGACGACGCATCGCCCGCGCCATGAAAAAAGGCACCGCCGAAGCGGTGCCTTTGCTTGCATGCAGCCGAGCGGGCAGGGCCGCACTCAGTGCGTGGGCGCAGCCATCCCGTTGTGGCGCAGCAGTGCATCGATCTGCGGCTCGCGGCCGCGGAACGCCTTGAACGAATCCATCGCCGGGCGGCTGCCGCCGACCTCGAGGATTTCGCGGCGATAGCGCGTGCCGGTCGCCGCATCGAGCACGCTGCCGCTCTCGGCAGCCGCTTCCTCGAACGCCGCGTACGCGTCGGCCGACAGCACCTCGGCCCACTTGTAGCTGTAGTAGCCGGCCGCGTAGCCGCCCGCGAAGATGTGGCTGAACGTGTTCGGCCAGCGCGAGAACGCGGCTTGCGGGATCACGTGATAGCGTTCGTTGATCTCGCGCGCGAACGCGGTCACGCCGGTGGCGCCCGCCGGGTCGAAGTCGACGTGCAGCAGCATGTCGAACATCGAGAACACGATCTGGCGCAGCGTGCCGAGCCCGCTCTGGAAATTCTTCGCGGCGATCATCTTGTCGAACAGCTCGCGCGGCAGCGCGGCGCCCGTGTCGACGTGCGACGACATCGACGACAGCACGTCCCATTCCCAGCAGAAGTTTTCCATGAACTGCGACGGCAGCTCGACGGCATCCCATTCGACGCCGTTGATGCCCGACACGCCGAGTTCGTCGACGCGCGTGAGCATATGGTGCAGCCCGTGGCCGAATTCATGGAACAGCGTGATGACTTCGTCGTGCGTGAAGCATGCGGGCTTGCCGCCGACCGGCGCCGAGAAGTTGCAGGTGAGATAGGCGACCGGCGTCTGCACGCTGCTGCCGCGCTTCGCGCGCGAACGCGCATCGTCCATCCACGCGCCGCCGCGCTTGCCTTCGCGAGCGTACAGGTCGAGATAGAACTGTGCGACGAGCGAGCCGTCGCGGTTCTCGACGCGGAAGAAACGCACATCCTTGTGCCACACCGGCGCGTCGTCCGGCTTGATCTGCACGCCGAACAGCGTCTCGGTGACGGTGAACAGGCCCTTCAGCGCGGCCGGCTCCGGGAAGTACTGCTTGACCTCGTTTTCCGAGAACGCGTAGCGCTGCTGGCGCAGCTTTTCTGCTGAGTACGCGACGTCCCACGGCGCGAGTTCGGCGAGGCCGAGTTCCTTCGCGGCGAACGTGCGCAGCTCGTCCCAGTCCTTGTCCGCGTGCGGGCGCGCGCGCGTCGCGAGATCCTCGAGGAACGCGATCACCTGCTGCGGCGATTCGGCCATCTTCGGTGCGAGCGACACTTCGGCGAAATTGCGGAAGCCGAGCATCAGCGCCTCTTCGCGGCGCAGCTTCAGCGCATCGGCGACGATCGCCGTGTTGTCCCATTCGGCCTTGCCGTCGCCGTACTGAGGCCCGAGTTCCGACGCGCGCGTCGCATAGGCGCGGTAGAGCGTCTCGCGCAGTGCGCGGTTGTCGGCGTATTGCAGCACCGGGAAGTAAGACGGGAAGTGCAGCGTGAATTTCCAGCCTTCCTTGGCGTCCTTTTGCGCGGCTTCGCGGGCGGCCTCGATCGCGTCGCCGGGCAGGCCGGCCAGTTCGGCCTCGTCCTGCACGATGTACGCATACGCGTTGGTCGCGTCGAGCACGTGATCGGAGAATGCCTTCGACAGCGCGGCCTGCTGTTCCTGCAGTTCGGCGAAGCGCGGCTTCTGGTCCTCGGGCAGCTCGGCGCCCGACAGGCGGAAATCGCGCAGTGCGTTGTCGAGGATCTTCTTGCGTTCGATGGACAGCGTCGCGTATTCAGCGCTTGCGGCGATCGCCTTGTACTTCTCGTACAGCGCGAGGTTCTGGCCGACGCTCGACCAGAATTCGGTCACGCGCGGCAGGTTCTCGCCATAGGCGGCCCGCAGTTCCGGTGTATCGGCGACCGCGTTCAGGTGGCCGACGATGCCCCACGCGCGGCCGAGCGGCTCCGTCGCGTGCTCGACCGTCTCGACGACTTCTGCCCAGGTTGCCGGCGTCGCGGCCGCGCTTGCCGTCTCGACCGCGCGGTTGGCGGCATCGAGCAGCGTGTCGAGCGCGGGCGTCACGTGTTCCGGGCGGATCTCGCCGAAGCGGGGCAGGCCCGAGAAATCGAGAAGCGGGTTGGTGTTGGCGCTGGCGGACATAAGACTCCCTGTCTGTTGCCGGATGAACCGGAGTGAAAAGGGTAAGGCGCGCAAGGCAACGCGGCGCCCGATATCGACATTATTGGGGCGCATCGCGCGCTTTCCAATCGTTAGTTTCTAACGACGCGATTGGCGCGGGGTCGAATGCGGAGGGGAGACGTCTGGTGGCGCGGCCGACGCCGTGTAGTGCGGCGAGGCCGGCGAGGCGCCGGCGCGCGGAATCGCACGCCGGCTGAACGGGCAGGGGTCAGGCGGCCGCGTCGGCGGCGCGCTCGGCGGCTTCGATCGTGTTGATCAGCAGCATCGTGATGGTCATCGGGCCGACACCGCCCGGCACCGGCGTGATGTGGCCGGCCACTTCCTTCACGCCCGCGAAGTCGACGTCGCCGCACAGCTTGCCGGCGTCGTCGCGGTTCATGCCGACGTCGATCACCGTCGCGCCGGGCTTCACCATGTCTGCGGTCAGGATGTTGCGCTTGCCGACCGCGGCCACCACGACGTCGGCCTGCCGCGTGTGCGCGGCGAGGTCACGCGTCTTGCTGTGGCAGATCGTCACGGTCGCGCCGGCGTCGAGCAGCATCATCGCCATCGGCTTGCCGACGATGTTCGAGCGGCCGATCACGACCGCGTTCGCGCCCTGCAGCGGAATGTCGTGTGCCTCGAACATCTTCATCACGCCGTACGGCGTGCACGGGCGGAACAGCGGCTTGCCGGTCATCAGCGCGCCGGCGTTCGCGATGTGGAAGCCGTCGACGTCCTTCTCCGGCGCGATCGCCTCGATCACCTTGTGGCTGTCGATGTGCGCGGGCAGCGGCAGCTGGACGAGGATGCCGTGGATTTTCGGGTCGCGGTTCAACTCGTCGATGCGCGCGAGCAGGTCGGCTTCCGACAGCGTGGCCGGGTACGCATCCTTCAACGAGAAGAAGCCGTTGTCCTCGCACGCCTTGATCTTGTTGCGCACGTAGACTTCGCTCGCCGGGTTGGCGCCGACGAGGATCACCGCGAGACCGGGCTGGTGGCCGCGTGCTGTCAGGGCGGCGGCGCGTTCGGCGGCCTGTGCGCGCAGGGTCTTCGAAAGGGCGTTGCCGTCGATGAGGAGGGCTGTCATGGTGGTGGTCCTGCCGGGAAGTTGGAATGCGGTCGTGCGGCGCCAGAAGCGTCGCAGCAAAGCACGCGATTATACCGTTCGCCTGCTGCCGTCCGACAGCGAATAAGCAGGAAGCGTCATGGCCGCGGCGCTCGTGCGCCGGGAGAGCGGCCGCCGCCGCGCGAGTGGGCCGCATCGCGCGGGGCGGCCAGGGCTGGCTGCGGGCCGGGCGGGCAGGGCCGCCGCGGCCGGCGCTCGCTCAGGCCTGCTTCTTCGACAGCGCGAGGCGCAGCAGGTCAGCCACCGTGTTGACGTTGAGCTTTTCCATGATGTTCGCGCGGTGCGCTTCGACCGTCTTGATGCTGATGCCGAGATCGTCGGCGATCTGCTTGTTCAGGCGGCCCGCGATGATCCGTTCGAGCACCTGCTGCTCGCGCGCGGTCAGCTTCGACAGGCGTTCGCTCGCGGCACGCTGTTCCTGGACGCTCTTGCTTTCGCTTCGGGCCTTGTCGAGCATCCGCTCGACGAGCTTGCGCAGCTCGGCTTCGTCGAACGGTTTCTCGATAAAGTCCATCGCACCCTTTTTCATCGTCGAGACGGCCATCGGCACGTCGCCGTGACCCGTGACGAAGATGATCGGCAGCGCGGCATTGTCGGCAATCAGGCGCTCCTGCAGTTCGAGGCCGCTCATGCCCGACATCCGGACGTCGAGGATCAGGCACGCGATCTGGCCGGCCTGCTGCGCAGGCTGGTAGGCATCGAGGAACTGCTCGGCGCTCGAGAAGCATTGCACGCGATAGCCGTTCGCCTCCAGCAGCCAGCGCAGCGAGTCCCGTACGGCCTCGTCGTCGTCAACGACAAAGACGGTTTCCTGAGTGGTGGTGACAGGGCTATTCATAGTTCTCCCGTAACGGTATGTGATGCCGATGCCTCGCGCCCCCCTTGGCCGAGATCAGCGGGTTCCCCAATGGGCAGACTGCAGTGGAACGTTGCGCCGGAAATGCGGCCATCCGGCTCAACGTTGTTGACCACCCACAGACGCCCCCGATGCGATTCGATGATCGAACGACAGATGTTCAGCCCCATGCCCATGCCATCGGACTTGGTGCTGTAAAACGGTTCAAACAGGCGCTCGGCGGTCGCTTCGTCGACGCCCGGCCCCTGGTCGATCACGCGGATGTCGACGAAGCCCGCCTCGATGTCGGCGACGACGCGGATCACGCCGTCCACCGACGCCGGCTTCACGTCGGCCATTGCTTCGGCCGCGTTCTTCATCAGGTTCACGAGCACCTGCTCGATCAGCACGGGGTCGACATAAATAATAGGCATTCTTGCGAGGATTTCCGTGACGATCCGGATCCTGCGCTTCCTGGCCTCGATTTCGGCGAGCCCGACCGCGTCGGCGACGATGTCCGCGACGCGCGCCGGCTGGCGCTTCGGCTCGCTGCGCTTCACGAATTCGCGGATCCGCTTGACGATCATCCCCGCGCGCAGCGCCTGCTGCGCGGTCTTTTCCAGCGCGGGCTGCAGCGTCTCCGGCGTGCCGCGGCCGCTCTTCACGAGCGCGAGCGTGCCCGAGCAGTAGTTGTTGATCGCGGCGAGCGGCTGGTTCAATTCGTGAGCAATCGACGACGCCATTTCACCCATCGTCATCAATCGGCTCGTGAACTGCAGCTTCTCTTCCTGCTGGTGCGCGAGTTCCTGCGCCTTCTTGCGGGTCGTGATGTCGGTTGCGATCTGCATCTGCGCGAGGTGGCCGTCCACCCACTGGATGTACTGGCGGCGCACCTCGAACCACTTCTGGATGCTTTCGACGTACACCTCTTGCGCATCAGCGGTGCTGCTCGTCAGCGCGGCGGCCGGCAGGCCCGCGAACGCGTCGACCATGTCGATCGAGTCGGACGATGCCTGCGCGCGGTCGAAGCCGCCGCCCGACAGCTCGAGATGGCCGTCCGGGCGAATGCCGAACAGGTGGCGGTAGTAGCGGTTCGCGAACAGCAGCTCGGCCTCGTCGGCGGCCAGCACCGACACTGCCGCGTCGAGGCTTTCGAGTACCGTCGTGAAGCGCTCGTGCGCGGCTGCGAGTTCCTCGCGCGCGCGCTTCGGCTCGGTGATGTCCGTCATCGACGACATCCAGCCGGTCTGGCGGCCCGAGCTGTCGATCAGCGGCGACACGTACAGGCGCGCATGGAACAGCGTGCCGTTCTTGCGCCGCACGCGCAGCTCGAAGCCCGAGCTCGGCGCCTTGCCGCGCAGCGTCATGTCGAGCTGGCGCTGCATTTCCGGGTAAGCGTCGCGCGGCCAGTAGGGGAACGGTGCGACCTTGCCGACGAGGTCGGTTTCGTCCCAGCCCGTCATCCGGCAGAACGCCGGGTTCACGTGCGTGATGCGGCCGTGCATGTCGAGCACGCGCATGCCGATCAGCACCGAGTTTTCCATCGCGCGGCGGAAGAACGCTTCCGCGTACAGCGCCTGCTGCGCCTCGAAGCGCTGCCGCGTGTGCTTCCACAGGCTCCAGAGGCTCCACAGCACGAAGCACGACAGGCCCGCGACGAGCCACACGAGCGTGTTGTTGGTCAGATTCGTGAGCTGCGGGAATGCATACACGCGCACGGTCAGCCCCTGGCCGGGCGGATCGAGCGGCAGGTCGTAGTGCGAGTCGCGCGGTAGGCGCGGGCGCGTCGACGTGGACGACAGCTCGCGGTTGTTCGCGTCGGTGATCGAGATCTTGTACTTCGACGACAGCTCTTGCGGGATGTCGTGCTTCAGGATGCCTTCGACCGAGAACACCGCGGCGATCGCGCCGAGGTACTCGCGGTCGCCGCGCATCACCGGTGTCTGCAGCGTGATGAAGCCGTTGCCGAAGTCGTCGTAGATCAGCGGCGAATAGGCCTGGCGGCGCGTGCTGCGCGCCTCGTCGTAGGCGCCGCGCACGGCGTCCTGCATCTGCGCTTCGCCGGGTTTCGCGAGCCGCTGGCCGAGCAGCGGCGGATGCACGGTCGGCCAGCGCTGCACGCCGGGCGACGTGTACCAGTTCAGGTAGAGGATTTCCGGATGCGTTTGCATCACGTCCGCGACGGCCATCTGGAACGCGTTCTGGTCGAGACGGCCGGATGCGAGATCGCGCGACAGCGCCTGGAGCTGTTCCTGCGCACCCGTCATCGACAGGCGGATCTGCTGCTGAGCCCACGCGACGTTACGGAAGAGGGTGTCTTCCTGCTGCTGCTGTTCGCGGCGATTGAGGCTCCACAGGATGAGGCTCATCACCACCAGGAACACGAGGATCGACAGCAGGGGCGTCAGCAAATAGGAATTGGACCACCACGGTCCGTGGTGCCAACGGGACGGCTGCGACTCCGCCGGCGGGCCAGACGGTCGCGCCGAGCGTGCGAAAAGCCGATCGGTCAACATGGCAGGATTGTAGCGCAGCGCAATACATGGAAAACCTATACCGGATATGTTGAACGGAAACGGATTTGTTCAGCCGCGGCGTGCCTGAGCGCCCCGAAATATGGGTGCAGCGCAGCAATATTTCGCATTGCGAGAAAAGATCTCACAATTCGAAAATTTTGTTGCGCATGCCCGCGCACGCTCATTACAATCCGTTCGAGCTTGCCCGCAGCCGGTCGCGTCGCGTCGTCTGCACGAGAGCGATCCTCACATTCCAGGACCCAGGAGACGAGAATGTCCGCTGTACCGAACGAAGTGATGAAATATGTCGCCGCCGAACGTGACGACGACCCGCAAGAAACCGTCGAGTGGCTGGAGTCGCTCGATGGCGTGATCTCCTCCGTGGGCACCGGCCGTGCGCATTACCTGATTGAAAAGCAGATCGAGTTCGCCCGCATGCACGGCGAACACCTGCCGTTCTCCGCCAATACCCCGTACATCAACACGATCCCGGTCGCCGCGCAGGCGAAGATCCCGGGCGACCAGGACCTCGAGCACCGCATCCGTTCGTACACGCGCTGGAACGCGCTGGCGATGGTGCTGCGCGCAGGCAAGGACACGAACGTCGGCGGCCACATCGCATCGTTCGCATCGGCCGCGACGCTCTATGACGTCGGCTACAACCACTTCTGGCACGCAGCGTCCGAGCAGCACGGCGGCGATCTCGTGTTCGTGCAGGGCCACTCGTCGCCGGGCGTGTACTCGCGCGCGTTCCTGCTCGGCCGCCTGAAGGAAGAGCAGCTCGACAACTTCCGTCAGGAAGTCGACGGCCAGGGCATTTCGTCGTACCCGCACCCGTGGCTGATGCCGGACTTCTGGCAGTTCCCGACCGTGTCGATGGGTCTCGGCCCGATCATGGCGATCTACCAGGCGCGCTTCATGAAGTACCTGCAGGCGCGCGGCATCACGAAGACGGAAGGCCGCAAGGTGTGGGCGTTCCTCGGCGACGGCGAGACCGACGAGCCGGAATCGCTCGGCGCGATCGGGATGGCGAGCCGCGAGAAACTCGACAACCTCGTGTTCGTGATCAACTGCAACCTGCAGCGTCTCGACGGCCCGGTGCGCGGCAACGGCAAGATCATCCAGGAACTCGAATCGGAGTTCCGCGGTGCCGGCTGGAACGTGATCAAGGTCATCTGGGGCAGCCGCTGGGATGCGCTGTTCGCACGCGACAAGTCGGGCGTGCTGATGCGCCGCATGATGGACGTCGTCGACGGCGAG
The DNA here is from genome assembly GCF_902499335.1 of Burkholderia lata. GTDB lineage: Bacteria > Pseudomonadota > Gammaproteobacteria > Burkholderiales > Burkholderiaceae > Burkholderia > Burkholderia lata_B. Next base: position 113,204 of record NZ_CABVQK010000017.1, read on the forward strand.
TACCAGACGTACAAGTCGGAATCGGGCGCGTTCGTGCGCGAGCACTTCTTCAACACGCCTGAACTGAAGGCGCTCGTCGCCGACTGGTCGGACGACGACATCTGGGCGCTGAACCGCGGCGGCCACGATCCGCACAAGATCTACGCTGCGTTCCACGAAGCCAGCAACACGAAGGGCGCGCCGACTGTCATCCTCGCGAAGACCATCAAGGGCTACGGGATGGGCGAGTCGGGCCAGGCGATGAACATCACTCACCAGCAGAAGAAGCTGCCGGTCGAGCAACTGAAGAAGTTCCGTGACCAGTTCCGCCTGCCGATCACCGACGAGCAGATCGCCGACGTGCCGTACCTGAAGTTCGAGGAAGGCTCGAAGGAACTCGAATACATGCGCAAGCAGCGCATGGACCTCGGCGGCTACCTGCCGCATCGCCGCGAGAAGGCGACGTCGCTGCCGGTGCCGGCGCTCGACGCGTTCGAGCCGCTGCTGAAGGGCACGGGTGAAGGTCGCGAGATCTCGACGACGATGGCGTTCGTGCGGATCCTGAACATCCTGCTGAAGGACAAGGCGCTCGGCAAGCGCGTCGTGCCGATCGTCCCGGACGAATCGCGCACGTTCGGCATGGAAGGCCTGTTCCGCCAGATCGGCATCTGGAACCAGCAGGGCCAGAAGTACGTGCCGGAAGATTCCGACCAGCTGATGTTCTACAAGGAATCGGAAACCGGCCAGATCCTGCAGGAAGGCATCAACGAAGCGGGCGGCATGTGCGACTGGATCGCTGCGGCGACGTCGTACTCGACGCACGGCGAGATCATGCTGCCGTTCTACATCTTCTATTCGATGTTCGGCTTCCAGCGGATCGGCGACCTGGCATGGGCCGCGGGCGACATGCGTTCGCGCGGCTTCCTGCTCGGCGGTACCGCGGGCCGCACGACGCTGAACGGCGAAGGCCTGCAGCACGAAGACGGCCACTCGCTCCTGTGGGCGGCATCGGTGCCGAACTGCGTGAGCTACGACCCGACCTTCGGCTACGAACTCGCGGTGATCATCCAGGACGGCCTGCGCCGCATGGTGGCGGACCAGGAAGACGTGTACTACTACATCACGGTGATGAACGAGAACTACGAGCACCCGGCGATTCCGCAGGGCGAGCACGTGGCGGCCGACATCATCAAGGGCATGTACGCGTTCAAGAAGGCCGACGCCGACCAGAAGGCACCGCGCGTCCAGCTGCTCGGCGCGGGCACGATCTTCAACGAAGTGATCGCTGCCGCCGAACTGCTGAAGAACGACTGGGGCGTCGCCGCCGACCTGTGGAGCGTGCCGAGCTTCACCGAGCTCGCGCGCGAAGGCCACGAGATCGAACGCTGGAACCTGCTCCATCCGACCGAAGAGCGTCGCCTGTCGCACGTGCAGAAGTGCCTGAAGGACACGCAGGGCCCGGTCATCGCATCGACCGACTACGTCCGTGCGCTGGTCGACCAGATCCGCGGCCAGATCGATCGCCGCTTCGTCGTGCTGGGCACGGACGGCTTCGGCCGCTCGGATACCCGCGAGAAGCTGCGTCACTTCTTCGAAGTCGACCGTCACTGGGTCACCGTCGCCGCGCTCAACGCGCTGGCCGACGAGGGCACGATCGAGCGCAAGGTGGTCGCGGAAGCGATCGCCAAGTACAACCTCGATCCGTCGAAGCCCAACCCGATGACCGTTTAACGCACACGCCGTGTGATGCCGCGCGCCGCTCCCGCGAGGGGCGCGCGCGGCCATGGAGACAGAAACAGATGAGTCAAGCGATCGAAGTGAAGGTGCCGGATATCGGCGATTACAAGGACGTCCCGGTGATCGAGATCGGCGTGAAGGTCGGCGATACCGTCGAGCCGGAGCAGTCGCTCGTCACGCTCGAGTCGGACAAGGCAACGATGGACGTGCCGAGCCCGGTAGGCGGCGTCGTGAAGGAAATCAAGGTCAAGGTGGGCGATTCCGTGTCGGAAGGCTCGCTGATCATCCTGCTCGAAGGCGGCGCCGCGGCGCAGGCGAACGGCGCGGCAGCGCCCGCCGCTGCACCGGCTCCGGCGGCAGCGCCGGCACCGGCTGCTGCTGCACCCGCGGCCGCACCGGCAGCGAGCGGCGGCACGCTCGAAGTGAAGGTTCCGGACATCGGCGACTACAAGGACGTGCCGGTGATCGAGATCGGCGTGAAGGTCGGCGACACGGTCGAGAAGGAGCAGTCGCTCGTCACGCTCGAGTCGGACAAGGCGACGATGGACGTGCCGAGCCCGGCAGCAGGTGTCGTGAAGGAAATCAAGGTCAAGGTGGGCGATTCCGTGTCGGAAGGCACACTGATCGTGCTGCTCGAAGCCGCAGGTGCGGCGGCTGCCGTACCGCAGGCGAGCGCACCGGCTCCGGCCGCTGCCGCTCCGGCGCCGGCACCCGCCGCAGCACCCGCGCAGGCCGCACCGGCACCGGCTGCTGCCGCGCCGGCTCCGGCCGCCGCGCCGTCGGGCGAATACCGCGCCAGCCACGCATCGCCGTCGGTGCGCAAGTTCGCGCGCGAGCTCGGCGTCGAAGTCGCTCGCGTGCAGGGTTCGGGTCCGAAGGGCCGCATTACGAAGGAAGACGTCACGGGCTTCGTGAAGGGCGTGATGACCGGCCAGCGCGCAGCACCGGCCGCGGCAGCCGCGCCGGCAGGCGGCGGCGAGCTGAACCTGCTGCCGTGGCCGAAGGTCGACTTCTCGAAGTTCGGCCCGTTCGAAGCGAAGCCGCTGTCGCGCATCAAGAAGATCTCGGGCGCGAACCTGCATCGCAACTGGGTAATGATCCCGCACGTCACGAACAACGACGAAGCGGACATCACCGAGCTCGAAGCGCTGCGCGTGCAGCTGAACAAGGAGCACGAGAAGGCGGGCGTGAAGTTCACGATGCTCGCGTTCGTGATCAAGGCGGTCGTCGCCGCGCTGAAGAAATTCCCGACGTTCAACGCGAGCCTCGACGGCGACAACCTGGTGTTCAAGCAGTACTACCACGTCGGTTTCGCCGCGGACACGCCGAACGGTCTCGTCGTCCCGGTGATCCGCGATGCGGACAAGAAGGGTCTCGTCGATATCGCGAAGGAAATGGCCGAGCTGTCGAAGGCCGCACGCGACGGCAAGCTGAAGCCGGACCAGATGCAAGGCGGCTGCTTCTCGATCTCGTCGCTCGGCGGGATCGGCGGCACGAACTTCACGCCGATCATCAACGCGCCGGAAGTGGCGATCCTCGGGTTGTCGCGCGGCCAGATGAAGCCGGTGTGGGACGGCAAGCAATTCGTGCCGCGTCTGACGCTGCCGCTGTCGCTGTCGTATGACCATCGCGTGATCGATGGCGCGGAAGCCGCGCGGTTCAATGCGTATCTCGGCGCGTTGCTCGCGGATTTCCGTCGCATCATTCTTTGATGAGCGGGGGAGCTCGCGGGGGCGTGGGGGTTTTGTTTGTTATCCGCGCCCTGTCGTTGAACCTGTTTTGCTAACGGTCTATTAGCGTCGCCCCTGCGCGGGGCGGCGGTCACTTTTCTTTGTCTTCCAAAGAAAAGTAACCAAAAGAAAGGCGCGTCCTTGGGCGGACGGCAAAGGTGGTCCTGCCCCAGGTTCGCGTTTTCCTTCAGGCCGTAGTCTTGGGTTCTTTCGCGGGTTTCTCCCCCTCTGTCTGCAGCTAATCAAGAAGGGGACAGTAATGAGTCTCATCGAAGTCAAGGTTCCGGATATCGGCGATTTCAGCGGCGTCGATGTCATCGAAGTCAACGTCAAACCCGGCGACGTGATCGAAAAAGAGCAAACGCTCATCACGCTCGAATCCGATAAAGCCTCCATGGAAGTGCCCAGCGACGTCGCCGGCACCGTCAAGGAAATCAAGGTCAAAGCCGGCGAGAAAGTCTCGCAAGGCACCGTCATCGCCATCGTCGAAGCAGCAGCAGGCGCCGCCGCTCCCGCGAAAGCAGCGGAACCGGCCAAGCCCGCAGCAGCTGCGCCGGCACCGGCCGCCGCCGCTCCGGCGCCCGCGCCGCAAGCCGGCAGCTACGCAGGTGCAGCCGACATCGAGTGCGACATGCTCGTGCTCGGCGCCGGCCCCGGCGGGTACTCGGCCGCGTTCCGCGCTGCCGACCTCGGCATGAAGACCGTGCTCGTCGAACGCTACTCGACGCTCGGCGGCGTGTGCCTGAACGTCGGCTGCATCCCGTCGAAAGCACTGCTGCATACGTCGCTCGTCGTCGAGGAAGCCGCGGCGCTCGCGTCGCACGGCATCACGTTCGGCAAGCCCGAGATCAACCTCGACAAGCTGCGCGACTTCAAGTCGGGCGTCGTCAAGAAACTGACGACGGGCCTCGCCGGCATGGCGAAGGCACGCAAGGTCGAAGTCGTCACGGGCGTCGGGTCGTTCGTCGATCCGTATCACATGGAAGTGCAGGGCGAGAATGGCAAGAAGGTCGTCCGCTTCAAGCAGGCGATCATCGCGGCCGGTTCGCAATCGGTGAAGCTGCCGTTCCTGCCGGAAGACCCGCGCATTGTCGATTCGACCGGCGCGCTCGAACTGCGCCAGCAGCCGAAGCGGATGCTCGTGATCGGCGGTGGCATCATCGGTCTCGAAATGGCGACGGTCTACTCGACGCTCGGCGCCGAGATCGACGTCGTCGAAATGCTCGACGTGCTGATGAACGGCGCGGACCGCGATCTCGTCAAGGTCTGGGAAAAGTACAACGCGAAGCGCTTCGGCAACGTGATGCTGAAGACCAAGACGGTCGGCGCGGAAGCGAAGGAAGACGGCATCTACGTGACGTTCGAGGGCGAGAAGGCGCCGGCAGAGCCGCAGCGCTACGACCTCGTGCTCGTCGCGGTGGGCCGTAGCCCGAACGGCAAGAAGATCGGCGCCGACAAGGCCGGTGTGGCCGTGACGGATCGCGGCTTCATCGACGTCGACAAGCAAATGCGCACGAACGTCCCGCACATCTTCGCGATCGGCGATATCGTCGGTCAGCCGATGCTCGCGCACAAGGCCGTGCACGAAGGCCACGTCGCAGCGGAAGCCGCGCACGGCGAGAAGTCGTACTTCGATGCGCTGCAGATCCCGTCGGTGGCCTACACCGATCCGGAAGTGGCCTGGGCCGGCAAGACGGAAGAGCAGTGCAAGGCCGAAGGCATCAAGTACGGCAAGGCCGTGTTCCCGTGGGCCGCTTCGGGCCGCGCGATCGCGAACGGCCGCGACGAAGGCTTCACGAAGCTGATCTTCGATGAGGAAACCCATCGCGTGATCGGCGGCGGCATCGTCGGCCTGAACGCGGGCGACCTGATCAGCGAAGTGTGCCTCGCCGTCGAGATGGGCGCGGACGCGGAAGACATCGGCAAGACGATCCATCCGCACCCGACGCTCGGCGAATCGGTCGGCATGGCCGCCGAGCTGTACGAAGGCGTCTGTACGGACCTGCCGCCGCAACGCAAGAAGTAACGCAGCCGGCACGGCCGGCAATCTGCCGGCCACGAAAAAACGCCGCTTCCCGGGCAATCCGGGCGGCGGCGTTTTCTTTTATTTGCGGCCGATGCTCAAACGACCGTTCGAGAACGACCGGCAATGTGCCGGTTCCAGCGTGTTCCGACGCCAGAAACGAAAAAGCCGCGCTGGGCGCGGCTCTTTCAGGAGCAGGGGACGCTTACGCGGCCGGCTTGCTCGTACGACGTGCAGCAGCGGCGGTAGCAGCCTTCGTTGCGACGGCAGCAGCAGCGTTGAAGTTCGTTTCAGCGATTTCGACGGCTTGCTTCGCTGCCTTCTGAACCGTTTCGTACGTGGTGTTCGCAGCGTTCAGTGCCGACTTCAGTGCGGCGACAGCCGTTTCCGAACCGGCCGGGGCGTTCTTCGCGACGTTGTCGACGAGTGCCTGGACCTTCTTGTTCTGCTCTTCGAATTGCGCTTCGGCAACCTTCGCGAACTCGGCTTGCGTCGACGATGCGATTTCGTACAGGTGACGGCTGTACGACAGGACCTTTTCCGCGGCCGGCTGCGACAGGCTGGCTTGCAGCGCGATCAGTTCCTGCGCGTCCTTCACCGACAGCAGGCGCTGTGCGTTTTCCTGGCCCTCTGCCAGCGTCGACTTCACGACTTGCAGGTTCAGTTCGATCAGCTTTTCGACGCCTTCGAACGCCTTGGCGGTCAGACCGAACAGGCTTTCGAGGTTGGCTTTCTGTGCAGCGGCGATTTGCTCGGGGGTCAGCAAGGACATGTCAAGCTCCTGAAAAGCGATCGCGTCGATCGCAGAGTGAAGGGCACTACGCTGGGGAATCTCGGACGTGCGTGCTTTGTGCAACGCAGCAATGAAGCGTATTTTAGGGCAGAGAAAATGGATGTCAAGTATTTTTTGTGCGTTGCACAACCGTGACAAATTATCGATAAAACAATGAGTTATCGTGGCCGTTCGGAATCGGTTTCAGGCGCGGTTCCCACATGGTGCGCACGGCTGCGGGGCAGGCGCGGCGCACCATGATCATGCACAGGTAAACCTGACAGGCCTGTGGAACGTTATCCTTCTGTTCCTGTCGAAAACGCGCCGTTTCGATGCGCGTACCGTGGCGACGTGCCGCCGCCACGGCCGAGACCGGCGCCCATGGCACCCCGAGCGCCGGATACGTAGTTTCCCCGCTTTAAATCGCCTCCGAAGTGACGTTATCTCAATTAACCGTGTGTAATCGGGAGACGGGTACTGTCGGGCAGCGCATCCCATGAATTTTTTCGATGGGAGCGGGAGGGTTCATTGGTCAGAGGTTGGCCGACCCTTACATTCCGGTTTAACGACGATCGGTAAGTGCCTAATATTGCTCTTTTTTTCAGCTTTAACTACACTTGCGGAAACCTCCCGCCCGCTTTGTCCAGACCCCAATGAAAGCCGAATCGTTTTCACCGCGCAGATTGTTGCAGAGCATGACGCTCGGCACGGCTGTGTCGGTCGCAGTCGCCTTGCTGGCGACCACCGCGACCGTCGCGCCCGCTGACGCCTTTGCCGCCACTGCGAAGACCCAACAAGCCGCCAAGAAAAAGGCTGTCGCTCCTGCTTCGTCCGCGAAGAAGAAGTCGGCCAAGGCCAGCTCCGACAAATCCGCGAAGGTCGCGGCCGCCGACGCGCCGCGCGCGAAGGCATCGCGCAAGCGCATGACGCTCGCGTCGAACGTGCATGGCGGCCATCACGGCGCAGTCCGCAAGGTCGCGTTCCAGCCGCGCCGGCCGACCGTCGGCCAGGCCTTCGGCCTGCACGACACGCCGGACGCGCTCGCGCTGCGTTCGAGCGTCGCGTACGTCGTCGACCAGAACTCGGGCGAGCCGCTGTTCGACAAGAATTCGCACGCCGTCGTGCCGATCGCATCGATCTCGAAGCTGATGACGGCGATGGTCGTCCTCGACTCGAAGACGCCGATGACCGACCAGATCGAAGTCACCGACGAAGACCGCGATTACGAGAAGGGCACGGGTTCGCGCCTGTCGGTCGGCTCGGTGCTGTCGCGTGAAGACATGCTGCACATCGCGCTGATGGCGTCGGAAAACCGCGCGGCCGCCGCGCTGTCGCGTTACTACGCGGGCGGCCGTCCGGCGTTCATCGCCGCGATGAACGCGAAGGCGAAGTCGCTCGGCATGACCGATACGCACTTCGAGAATTCGACGGGTCTGTCGAGCTCGAACGTGTCGAGCGCACGCGATCTCGTGAAGATGGTCAATGCGGCGTACCAGTACCCGATGATTCGTCAGTTCTCGACCGATCGCACCTACGAGGTGTACACGGGCAAGCGCAATCTCGTCTACAACAGCACGAACGCGCTGATCCGCGGCAACGGCTCGTGGGACATCGGTCTGCAGAAGACGGGTTTCATCAACGAAGCGGGCGAATGTCTCGTGATGCAGGCGACGATCCACGGCAAGCCGATGGTGATGGTGCTGCTCGATTCGTTCGGCAAGTATTCGCGCTTCGCCGATGCGGCGCGCCTGCGCAACTGGCTCGATGCCGGTGGCGGCGAGCGCCTGACGGCGGCCAATACGCCGAACGGCGGGACCTGATCGCACGGTGGCGTGGCGGTTCACCGCCGCGCCGTTGGCTGAAAAAAAAGCCCCGCAATCGCGGGGCTTTTTCATTGGGTGCGCGGGAGGGGCTTACGCCTGCCGCTGCAGCCCGTCCGCATCCTTCGCGGGCGCCGGCCGGTAGCCGAGCGATTCCGAAATGGTGAGGGCCGTGCGGCTCAACTGGCCGAGCCACGCATCCTGGAGACGATCGGCCGGCGCCGACAGCGACAGGCCCGCGACGAGCTTGCCCGAATCGTCGTAGATGCCGGCCGCGATACAGCGCACGCCGAGCTCCAGCTCCTCGTTGTCGCGCGCGCACGATTGCTGGCGCACGATCGTCAGCTCGCGCTCGAGCTTCGCGATGTCGGTGATGCTGTTCTGCGTATGGCCGGACAGCCCCGTGCGCGTCGCATAGGCGCGCACGCGCGACGTTTCGTCGGCCGCGAGGAACAGCTTGCCGACCGACGTGAGGTGCAGCGGCGCGCGGCCACCGATCGCGCGAACGACCTGCATCCCCGAGCGCTCCGAATACGCACGCTCGATGTAGACGATCTCGTCGCCCTGGCGCACCGACAGGTTCACGGTCTGCCCGGTGAGACGGTGCAGCTCGCGCATCGGCATCAGCGCCGCGTCGCGTACCGACAGGCGCGCCTTCACGAGGTTGCCGAGCTCCAGCAGCCGCATGCCGAGGCGGTACGTGCCGGGATCGGAGCGGTCGACGAGACGGCAGGTCACCATGTCGTTGAGGATGCGGTGCGCGGTCGACGGGTGCAGCTCCGTCCGCTGCGCAAGCTCCTTCAGGCTGACAGGGTCACTGTGCGCGGCGAGCGCGTCCAGCAGCCGCATCATGCGTTCGATCACCTGGATCGACGTTTTTGAATCCGGGGTGGGTTGGCTCATGTCGGGGGAGAAATCGGTTGACGCGTCAAGCGGTGTTGGAATGATTGTATCTCGTATCGTGAAAAAAGCGAACGCCGTTCGAGGAAACCCTCGTTTCGCGCAGTGCGGGCTTGCGCGAGAGCTGGCGTTGGTCTTGCCGGCCAAACGGCGGATAATGAGAGCCGTTTTCTCGAAGGAGCACGTATGCGAGTCGGTTTGTTCGTGACCTGCCTGGTCGATCTGATGCGCCCCGAAATCGGTTTTTCGGCGCTCAAGCTGATTCGCGACGCCGGCTACGAGGTGATCGTGCCGCCCGCGCAGACTTGCTGCGGCCAGCCGGCCTACAACTCGGGCGACCGCGCGCTCGCACGCGATCTCGCGGAAAAGACGCTGCGCGAGTTCGAGCAGTTCGATTACGTCGTCGCGCCGTCGGGTTCGTGCGGCGGGATGATCCGCGCGCACTACGGCGACCTGTTCCGCGACGACCCCGAGCTGATGGGGCGCTACACGCGGTTCCAGCAGAAGGTCTACGAACTGACCGATTTCCTGGCGAACGTCGCGAAGGTGTCGCTCGCACCGGGCGAATTCACCGGGCCCGTCACCTACCATGATTCTTGCTCGGGCCTGCGCGAGCTCGGCGTGAAGGCACAGCCGCGCGCGCTGCTCGCGCAGCGCGGCATCGCGGTCACCGAGATGAAGGACTGCGAGCATTGCTGCGGCTTCGGCGGCACGTTCGCGGTCAAGTACGGCGACATTTCGGCGGCCATCGCGGACGAGAAATGCGCGAACGTGCGCGCGTCGGGCACGGGTGCCGTCGTGCTCGGCGATCTCGGCTGCATGCTGAACATCGAAGGGCGGTTGCGCCGCACCGGCGACCGCGACACGCGCGTGCTGCACGTCGCGCAGGTGCTGGCGGGCGACGTCTGACGCCCGGTTCCGCTCACTTTTCCCCCGATACCGCGATGCAAGTCCAATCGATGCATTTCAAGGCGCGCGCCGGCCAGAAGCTGGCCGACCAGCGCCTGCAGCAGAACCTGAAGAAGCTGTCGACAAAATTCGTGTCCGCGCGCGCCGACGCGATGACCGCGATCGACTTCCCGGCCACGCGCGCCGCGCTGAAGGCTCGCCGCAACCGCGCGCTGGAGAACCTCGACGTGTGGCTCGAGGCGTTCGAGCGCGAGGCGACGCGGCGCGGCACGACGGTGCTGTTCGCCGAAACGACCGCGGATGCCGCGCGGCTCGTGGCCGACATCGCGCGCCGTCACGACGTGAAGAAGGTCATCAAGACCAAGTCGATGGTGTCGGAGGAAATGCGCCTGAACGCGGTGCTCGCGGAAATGGGCGTGCAGTCGATCGAAACGGATCTCGGCGAATACATCCTGCAGATCAACGACAACGAGCCGCCGAGCCACATCATTGCGCCCGTCGTGCACAAGGACAAGGACGAGATCGCCGACCTGTTCGCGCGCACGCACCATCGCGAGCGGCTCACCGAGATTCCGGACATGACGCGCGAGGCGCGCGAGGTGCTGCGCCCGCATTTCATGTCGGCCGACATGGGCGTGACGGGCGGCAACTTCGTGATCGCCGAGACCGGTTCGGTCGCGATCGTGACGAACGAAGGGAACGAGGGGATGTGCACGGTGATGCCGCGCGTGCACGTCGCGGTGACGGGCATCGAGAAGGTGCTGCCGACGCTCGAGGATCTCGCGACCGCGATGCGCCTGCTGCCGCGCTCCGCGACCGGGCAGAAGACGTCGAACTATTTCTCGCTGCTGACCGGGCCGCGCGGGCCGGGCGACGAGGACGGCCCCGAGCACAACTACGTGGTGCTCGTCGACGGTGGCCGCACCGGGCTGATCGGCGGCGAATTCCAGGAGATGCTGCGCTGCATCCGCTGCGGCGCATGCATGAACCATTGTCCGGTTTACCAGAAGGTAGGCGGCCATGCGTACGGCTGGGTCTACCCGGGGCCGATGGGGTCCGTGCTGACGCCGAGCTACGTCGGACTCGACCGCGCGCTCGACCTGCCGCAGGCCGCAACCCTCTGCGGGGAATGCGACAGCGTGTGCCCGGCCGGGATTCCGTTGTCGAATCTGTTACGCACGCTGCGCGAGAAGCAGGTCGAGCGGCACCTGCGGCCGTGGCGCGAGCGGGCGGCGCTCGCCGCATGGGGCTTCGTCGCGCGCCGGCCGATGCTGTACGCGCTGACGACCAAGCTCGCGGTGCGCATCCTCGAGCGGCTGGGCGGCAACGGCGGCACGCTGCGGCGTCTGCCGATGATGGGCGGCTGGATGGATACGCGCGACATGCCGACACCGACCGGGCGCACGTTCCGCGAGCTGTACGCGGCGTCGCAAAGCCACCTCGGCTGACGACTGTTCATCCGGCGACAACAGTGCGTTCGCTATTTGTATATTTATCTCGATAGGTGCGGTCTATAGAATCCTGTCTGTAGTCCCCGGAATTGGGTTCCGGGGTACGAGGTCAAGGAGGTCCGCATCATGAGAAAGACAATATCGATGTACTGGCCGCTGGCAATCGTCGTTCCGCTGGCTGCGGCTGCCTATCTGCATGCGATGGCCGATGCGCCGTCGCGTGGCCCGCTCGCGGCACACCAGGCATCTGCCGAGCTGGCGCGTGCGGTGTCGTTCGGGCTGGTCGACGACGCGGCGAAGCCGCTGCCGGCGGCGTCCGGTGACGTCGTGCTCGCCGCGCCGAAGGCGCTGTAAGGCACGGCGCCGTCGCTTTGCGCGGCGGCGCGATTTCGGCCGCCTTTGTATAATGGCGTGTTCTTCTGCCACGCGGTCCGCCGCGGCTTTCCGATAGCACGATGACCCGCGTTTCGATCTGTTTCGTCTGTCTCGGCAACATCTGCCGTTCGCCCACCGCGGAAGGCGTGATGCGTCACCAGGTCGACGCGGCCGCGCTGGCGGACCGGATCGCGATCGATTCGGCCGGAACCGGCGACTGGCACGTCGGCGAGCCGCCCGATACGCGTGCGCAGGCTGCCGCTCTCGGTCGCGGCTACGATCTGTCGGCGCTGCGCGCACGACAGGTGAGCGCGGCGGATTTCGAGCGCTTCGACCTGCTGCTCGCGATGGACGAGGCGAATCTCGCGGAGTTGCGCCGCCGCTGTCCGCCGCAGCATCGCGACAAGGTGCGGTTGCTGATGGAGTTCGCGCCGGATTCGACCGAAACCGAAGTGGCCGATCCCTATTTCGGCGGTACGCAGGGCTTCGAGCAGGTGCTCGATCAGGTCGAGCGCGCGTGCGCGGGCCTGCTGGAGACGCTCCGGGCCCGCACGGAGCGCTGATCGCGCGGAATTCAGCGGTCTGCGAATACCCTTTCAAAGACATGGATACTTGACTAAAAACGTCAAATATTTATACTTGACCAAAATCGTCAAGATTGCAGTCCCCTAGACACCATGAGACTCACCACCAAAGGCCGTTTCGCCGTCACGGCGATGATTGACTTGGCACTGCGCCAGGAGCAGGGCCCGGTGACGCTTGCAGGCATCAGCCAGCGCCAGCGGATTTCGCTCTCGTATCTCGAACAGCTGTTCGGCAAGCTGCGCAGGCATGAAATCGTCGAATCCGTGCGCGGCCCGGGCGGCGGCTACAACCTCGCGCGTCGCGCGCAGGACGTCACCGTTGCCGACATCATCATCGCGGTTGATGAACCGCTCGACGCCACGCAGTGCGGCGGCAAAGGCACGTGCGACGGCTCGAAGCAGCCCGACGGCCATTGCATGACGCACGAGCTGTGGTCGACGCTGAACCAGAAGATGGTCGAATACCTCGATTCGGTGTCGCTGCAGGATCTCGTCGATCAGCAGCGCGCTCGTGAGGGCGCCCCCGCGGTGCTGCGCGACCGTCGAACGCCGGAGCCCGTCGCGGCACCGGCCGAGCCGGCGCGCACGATGCCGCTCGGCCCCAACTCGGTGTTCAACATCGCGAGTTCGTGAGCGCGAAGGCGCCGCCATACCCCATAACGCACATAGTCCCTGCACAGAATTCCCGGAGCGACAGATGACCCAAGACACTCTCCACCTGCCCATCTATATGGATTACAGCGCGACGACACCGGTCGATCCGCGCGTGGTCGACAAGATGGTGCCGTACCTGCGCGAGCAGTTCGGCAACCCGGCGTCGCGCAGCCACGCATATGGCTGGGATGCGGAGCGTGCAGTCGAGGAAGCGCGCGAGAACGTGGCCGCGCTCGTGAACGCGGATCCGCGCGAGATCATCTGGACGTCCGGCGCTACGGAATCGGACAACCTCGCGATCAAGGGTGCCGCGAACTTCTACAAGGGCAAGGGCAAGCACATCATCACGGTGAAGACCGAGCACAAGGCCGTGCTCGATACCTGCCGCGAACTCGAGCGCGACGGTTTCGAAGTCACCTACCTCGACGTGAAGGATGACGGCCTGATCGACCTCGACGTGTTCAAGGCCGCACTGCGCCCGGACACGATCCTCGTGTCGGTGATGCACGTGAACAACGAGATCGGCGTGATCCAGGACATCGAGACGATCGGTGAAATCTGCCGCGAGAAGGGCATCGTGTTCCACGTCGACGCCGCACAGTCGACCGGCAAGGTCGTGATCGACCTCGCGAAGCTGAAGGTCGACCTGATGTCGTTCTCGGCGCACAAGACCTACGGCCCGAAGGGCATCGGCGCGCTGTACGTGCGTCGCAAGCCGCGTGTGCGCATCGAGGCGCAGATGCACGGCGGCGGCCACGAGCGCGGCATGCGTTCGGGCACGCTGGCGACGCACCAGATCGTCGGCATGGGCGAAGCGTTCCGTATCGCACGTGAAGAAATGGCGACGGAAAACGAGCGCGTCCGCATGCTGCGCGACAAGCTGCTGCGCGGCCTGTCGCAGATCGAGGAAACGTACGTGAACGGCGACATGGAACGCCGTGTCCCGCACAACCTCAACATCAGTTTCAACTTCGTCGAAGGCGAGTCGCTGATCATGGCGATCAAGGACGTCGCGGTGTCGTCGGGCTCCGCATGCACGTCGGCGTCGCTGGAGCCGTCGTACGTGCTGCGTGCGCTCGGCCGCAACGACGAGCTGGCACACAGCTCGATCCGCTTCACGGTCGGCCGCTTCACGACGGAGCAGGAAGTCGACTTCGTGATCAACCTGCTGAACAGCAAGATCGCGAAGCTGCGCGAACTCTCGCCGCTCTGGGAAATGCACCAGGAAGGCATCGATCTGTCGACGATCGAATGGGCCGCACACTGAGCGCCGGATTGAACATACCCGCGGGCGGATTCGCGCACGCAGACGTAACGAGTCAAGGAGTCTGAGTCATGTCTTACAGCAACAAGGTTCTGGATCACTACGAAAACCCGCGCAACGTCGGTTCGTTCGCGAAGGACGACGACACGGTCGGCACGGGCATGGTCGGCGCGCCGGCCTGCGGCGACGTGATGAAGCTGCAGATCCGCGTCGGCGCGGACGGCGTGATCGAAGACGCGAAGTTCAAGACGTACGGTTGCGGTTCGGCGATCGCGTCGAGCTCGCTCGTCACCGAGTGGGTGAAGGGCAAGACGCTCGACGAAGCACTGTCGATCAAGAACACGCAGATCGCCGAAGAACTCGCGCTGCCGCCGGTGAAGATTCACTGCTCGATCCTCGCGGAAGACGCGATCAAGGCAGCCGTGGCCGACTACAAGAAGCGTCACGACACCAAGGAAGGCGATCAGGCAGCTGCCTGAGCGGCATCGAGCACGCGAGTGAAGGAACGCGGCGGGCCTCCGTGGCGCGCCGCGGCAAGGACATCATGGCAATTACACTGACCGAAAAAGCAGCACAGCACGTCCAGAAATACCTCGTCCGTCGCGGCAAGGGTGTGGGCCTGCGGCTTGGCGTTCGCACGACCGGGTGCTCGGGGCTCGCGTACAAGCTCGAGTATGTCGACGAGCTGGCTCCCGAGGATCAGGTGTTCGAGAGCCATGGCGTGAAGGTCATCGTCGATCCGAAGAGCCTTGCCTACATCGACGGCACCGAACTCGACTTCGCACGCGAAGGCCTGAACGAAGGGTTCAAGTTCAACAACCCGAACGTGAAGGACGAGTGCGGCTGCGGCGAATCGTTCCGCGTGTGACCACGCGAATCACCGCGCGATGCGGGCAAGAGGCGGCACGGGCCGCCTTTTTAATGTGCGGCGTTTGCCGCGCGACGAACCGGAATTGAACGCGACGATGGTCTCGCTGAAAGACAGCCATTTCGACCTGTTTCACCTGCCGGCGCAATTCGCGCTCGACGAGACGGTGCTCGACGCCGCCTATCGAACGGTGCAGACTCAGGTGCATCCGGACCGCTTCGCGGCGGCCGGCGATGCGCAGAAGCGCATCGCGATGCAATGGGCAACCCGCGCGAACGAGGCGTACCGCACGCTGCGCGATCCGCTGAAGCGCGCGTCGTATCTCCTGTCGCTGCGCGGTGTCGACATCGGCGCGGAAAACAACACCGCGATGGAGCCTGCGTTCCTGATGCAGCAGATGGAGTGGCGCGAGGGCATCGAGGATGCCGCGGCCGCCCGCAACGTCGACGCGCTCGATGCGCTGCTCGCCGAGCTGCGCGACGAGCGGCGCGTGCGTGTGGAGCGTCTCGGCACGCTGCTCGACAGCGGCGCCGATCAGGCGGCCGCCGAGGCCGTGCGCCAGCTGATGTTCATCGAACGGGTCGCGTCGGAAGTGGGCGCGCAGATCGAGCGCCTCGAAACTTAACCGCGTGCCTTGCGGCACGCGCAGCAAACGGGCCGAGCGCCCGAACGAACCAAGATGGCTTTACTGCAAATTTCCGAACCGGGCATGGCGCCGGCGCCGCATCAGCGGCGACTCGCCGTCGGGATCGATCTCGGCACGACGAACTCGCTCGTCGCGGCCGTGCGCAACAGCGTGCCCGAAGTCCTGCCGGACGAAGCGGGTCGCGTGTTGCTGCCGTCGGTGGTCCGCTACCTTGAAAAGGGCGGCCGCCGCATCGGTCACGAGGCGAAAGAGCAGGCCGCGACCGATCCGCGCAACACGATCGTGTCGGTGAAGCGCTTCATGGGCCGCGGCAAGGCCGAGGTCGAAGGCGCGGCTAACGCACCGTACGAATTCGTCGACGCGCCGGGCATGGTGCAGATCCGCACCATCGACGGCGTGAAGAGCCCGGTCGAGGTTTCGGCCGAGATTCTCGCGACGCTGCGCTATCGCGCGGAAGATTCGCTTGGCGACGATCTGGTCGGTGCAGTGATCACGGTGCCCGCGTATTTCGACGAAGCGCAACGCCAGGCGACCAAGGATGCCGCGCGCCTCGCGGGCCTCAACGTGCTGCGCCTGCTGAACGAACCGACCGCCGCGGCGATTGCCTATGGTCTCGACAACGGGGCCGAGGGCCTCTACGCGGTGTATGACCTCGGCGGCGGCACGTTCGACCTGTCGATCCTGAAGCTGACGAAGGGCGTGTTCGAAGTGCTGGCCGCGGGCGGCGATTCCGCGCTCGGCGGCGACGATTTCGATCATGCGCTGTTCGATCACGTGCTCGCGCAGGCCGGCATCGATGCGAAGACGCTCGCACCCGAGGACGTGCGCCTGCTGCTCGACCGCGTGCGCGTGCTGAAGGAAGCGCTGTCGTCCGCACAGCAGGCGTCGCTCGACGTCACGCTGTCGGGTGGTGCGCACCTCGTGCAGACGATCTCGCACGACGCGTTCGCGTCGCTCGTCGAGCCGCTCGTGCAGCGCACGCTCACGCCGACCCGCAAGGCGCTGCGCGACGCGCAGGTGACGCCGGCCGACATCAAGGGTGTCGTGCTCGTCGGCGGCGCGACGCGCATGCCGGTGATTCGCGATGCGGTCGCGAAGCATTTCGGCCAGCCGCCGCTCGTGAACCTCGATCCGGACCAGGTCGTCGCGCTCGGCGCGGCAATCCAGGCCGACCTGCTCGCAGGCAATCGCGGCACCGGCGACGACTGGCTGCTGCTCGACGTGATTCCGCTGTCGCTCGGTGTCGAGACGATGGGCGGCCTCGTCGAGAAGATCATTCCGCGCAACTCGACGATTCCGATCGCGCGCGCGCAGGAATTCACGACCTTCAAGGACGGCCAGACCGCGATGGCGATCCACGTCGTGCAGGGCGAGCGCGAGCTCGTTGCCGACTGCCGGTCGCTCGCGCGCTTCGAGCTGCGCGGCATTCCGCCGATGACGGCCGGCGCCGCGCGCATTCGCGTGACCTACCAGGTCGACGCGGACGGCCTGCTGTCGGTGTTCGCTCGCGAGCAGTTGTCGGGCGTCGAGGCGTCGGTTGTCGTGAAGCCGTCGTACGGTCTTGCCGACGACGACATCGCCAAGATGCTCGAGGACAGCTTCAAGACCGCCGAAATCGACATGCGCGCACGCGCGCTGCGCGAAGCGCAGGTCGAGGCCGAGCGGATGCTCGAGGCGACGCAGGCCGCGCTGGCGGCCGACGGCGAACTGCTCGACGCGGACGAGCGCACGCACGTCGACACGTTGGCTGCGGCGCTGCGCGCGGTGGCGCAGGGCGACGATACGAACGCGATCGAAGCGGCGACCAAGGCGCTGGCCGACGGCACCGACGAATTCGCGGCGCGCCGGATGGACAAGAGCATCAAGCGCGCGCTGTCGGGCCGCCGGCTCGACGAGATCTGAACTCACGAACTGCGCATCGGCCGGTGACGGCCCGCGCGATAATGAACCGTGCGGCGCCTGGCGCCGCACCCTGACTGACGGAACGGACATGCCTCAACTGGTGGTGCTGCCTCACGTCGAACTGTGCCCGGATGGCGCAGTGATCGACGCGACGCCCGGCAAGAGTATCTGTGACAACCTGCTCGAACACGGGATCGAGATCGAGCATGCATGCGAGAAGTCGTGCGCGTGCACGACGTGCCACGTGGTGATCCGCGAAGGCTTCAACGATCTGACGCCGTCCGAAGAGGACGAGGACGATCTGCTGGACAAGGCGTGGGGCCTCGAGCCGACGTCGCGCCTGTCGTGCCAGGCGCTCGTGAAGGAAGATTCGGACCTGGTGGTCGAGATTCCGAAGTACTCGATCAACCACGCGAAGGAAAACCACTGACAGGAACCGGAGGCAGGCGATGAAATGGACCGATTCGCGTGAACTAGCCATTGCGCTGGCGGACAAGTACCCGGACATCGACCCTCAGCGGATCAACTTCGTCGACCTGCGCCAGTGGGTGCTGGAGCTCGACGGCTTCGACGACGATCCGAAGCATTCCGGTGAGAAGATCCTCGAAGCGATCCAGGCGCACTGGATCGACGAATCGGACTTCGACGACGAAGACTGAACAGCGTTTGCGCCGCAAAGGCGCACTCGGCTGGCAATGAAATAACGGCTCGTGAGCAATCGCTCACGAGCCGTTTTCATTTTCCGCCGGTTGCCCGCACGTTACGCGGGCAGGGGCGTCATGCAATCACGCGCCGACCAGCGTACCGTTCTCGATCCGTACGCGCTGGCCCTGGCCGAACGGCGGCTGCTGATTGTGGTACGTGAACGTGCGCGTCGCGCCGCTCTCCATCTGTACTTGCACCTGGTAGTCGGTTTCCGCGCGCACCTGCTTTTCGACCTGGTTGCCGGCCAGGCCGCCACCCAGTGCGCCGATGATCGTCATCGCGGTGCGGCCGTTGCCGTGGCCGAACTGGTTGCCCAGCAGGCCGCCGGCTGCAGCGCCGCCGACTGCACCGATGCCCGAGCTCTGGCCGGGCGTGCGGACCGGCGTGATCGCGACGACCGTGCCGCAGGTCTGGCAGTAAGCCGGCTGTGCCGGGCCGGATGATTGCTGCGCGTACTGCGGCGGCTGCGGCGCCGTCGTATGGCGACGGTGCACCGGGGCCGGACGCGGAGCGGGCTTCGGTTCGGCCTGCGCTGCGAGCGCCTTCTGCTGCGCGGCGGCCTGTTCAGCCGCCTGCTGCTTGGCCTGGGCGGCCAGCGCGGCGCTGGCGGCTGCGGCCGTATCGACGGCCGGCTGCGATGCGATCAGCGCGGCCTGGGTCTGGCCGTTCTGTTCGTTGCTGCTGCTGGCCTTCGGGAACACGCCCGTAATCGCGGCCGTCGCTGCGAGGCTGGCGACGATGACGGCGCCGGCGGCGGTGGCGATGAGCGGGTGGAGGCGTTGCTTTTGCGGCGTGGTCTGATTCTGGTTGTCCATTTTTTTCTCCGATGTCGATCCGGACCGGCATTGCGGCGCCGGGCCGGATCCCACGCTGCGGGCTCGCGCAGACTTGGCGTTCCTGCGCCTTGTTCTGGTCCCGTGGTCATGCGTGGTGACGCAAGAGGAGTGTCGTCCACCGGCAAGCGGCGCGCCGTATCAAGGTGTAACGAATTGCAGCAGGGCGCAGGCAGCCATGACAGGGAAAACCCGGAGAAGGCCGTCGCGACGAGGGGATAAAACGGGGGAGGATCGAAAGCCGGCGGACGCCGGCTGGCGGGATTTACGCGTCGTTACAAAGCTGACGCGTGCGCGCCGCAGGGCGCGGCGCACACGCGGGCGCAGCGATCAGTCTTCGCGGCGCAGATGCGGGAACAGCAGCACGTCGCGGATCGTCGGGCTGTCGGTCAGCAGCATCACGAGACGGTCGATGCCGATCCCGCAGCCGCCGGTCGGAGGCATCCCGTATTCGAGCGCGCGGATGTAGTCGGCGTCGAAGAACATCGCTTCCTCGTCGCCTGCATCCTTCTGTTCGACCTGCTTCTTGAAGCGCGCGGCCTGGTCTTCCGGATCGTTCAGCTCCGAGAAGCCGTTCGCGATTTCGCGGCCGGTCATGAACAGCTCGAAACGCTCGGTGATGCCCGGCACCGTATCCGATGCGCGTGCGAGCGGCGACACCTCGATCGGGTAGTCGATGATGAAGGTCGGCTCCCACAGCTGCGCTTCGGCCGTTTCCTCGAACAGCGCGAGCTGCAGCGCGCCGGTACCCGCGTTCAGGAACGCCGGCTGCGACACGTCGACGCCGAAGCGCTTCAGTTCGGTGCGCAGGAACGCGTCGTCCGACAGCTGGCCGGCGGTGTAGTCCGGCGCGTACTTCTGGATCGCCTGCGTGATCGTCAGGCGGTGGAACGGCTTCGCGAGGTCGAGCTCGCGGCCCTGGTACTGGATCGTCGCGGTGCCGAGCGCATCGATCGCCGCCTGGCGGATCAGTTGCTCGGTGAAGTCCATCAGCCAGCGATAGTCGGTGTACGCGGCGTAGAACTCCATCATCGTGAATTCCGGGTTGTGACGCGGCGAAACGCCTTCATTCCGGAAGTTACGGTTGATTTCGAACACGCGTTCGAAGCCGCCGACGATCAGGCGCTTCAGGTACAGCTCCGGCGCGATGCGCAGGAACATCTGCATGTCGAGCGCGTTGTGATGCGTGACGAACGGCTTCGCGGCCGCGCCGCCGGGGATCGGGTGCAGCATCGGCGTCTCGACTTCCATGAAGTCGGCGTTGTCCATGAAGTTGCGGATCGACGCGATCGTCTTGGTGCGGGCGCGGAACGTGTCGCGCGTTTCCGGCGTGACGATCAGGTCGACGTAGCGCTGGCGGTAGCGCATTTCCTGGTCCGACAGGCCGTGGAACTTGTCCGGCAGCGGGCGCAGCGCCTTCGACAGCAGGCGCAGTTCCTTGCACTGGACCGACAGCTCGCCCTTGTTGGTGCGGAACAGCACGCCGCGCGCGGCGACGATGTCGCCGAGGTCCCACTTCTTGAATGCGTCGTAGGTTTCCGCGCCGACGTCGTTCGGCGTCACGAAGAACTGGATCTGGCCCGAACCGTCCTGCACCGTCGCGAAGCTTGCCTTGCCCATCACGCGCTTGAGCATCATGCGGCCGGCGACCGACACCTCGACCGGGTTCGCTTCGAGCGCGGCCTTGTCCGAATCGGCGAAGGTCGTCTGCAGATCGGCTGCGTGATGCGTCGGGCGGAAATCGTTCGGGTAGGCGACGCCTTGCTCGCGCAACGCGCGCAGCTTCTCGCGGCGCTCGGCGATGATCTGGTTTTCGTCCGCGGTGACGGCGGGCTGCGTTTGGGTCGGTTCGGTCATGATGGTCGGAATTCGGAGTGGGTGCGGCAACGCAAACGGGGAGGGCAAGGGGGCGCGACCCGGCAGGGCCGCGCCGCGGCGCTTACACGCCCTGTTTGAGGCTCGCGCTGATGAAGTCGTCGAGGTCGCCGTCGAGGACAGCTCGCGTGTTGCTCATTTCGACGTTCGTGCGCAGGTCCTTCACGCGGCTCTGGTCGAGCACGTACGAACGGATCTGGTGGCCCCAGCCCACATCGGTCTTGCTCGATTCGAGCTTGTCCTGTTCGGCCTGGCGCTTGCGCATTTCAACTTCGTACAGGCGCGATTTCAGCATCGCCATCGCTTCGGCGCGGTTGCGGTGCTGCGAGCGGTCGTTCTGGCACTGCACGACGATACCGGTCGGCATGTGCGTGATCCGCACCGCGGAGTCGGTCTTGTTGATGTGCTGACCGCCCGCGCCCGATGCGCGGTACGTGTCGATGCGCAGGTCGGCCGGGTTGATCTCGACTTCGATCGAGTCGTCGATTTCCGGATAGACGAACACCGACGAGAACGACGTGTGGCGGCCGCCCGACGAGTCGAACGGCGACTTGCGCACGAGGCGGTGGATGCCCGTTTCGGTGCGCAGGAAGCCGTATGCGTATTCGCCCGTGACCTTGACCGTCGCGTTCTTGATACCGGCGACGTCGCCGTCGGAATCTTCGAGCACCTCGGCCTTGAAGCCCTTGCGTTCGCAGTAGCGCAGGTACTGGCGCAGCAGCATCGACGCCCAGTCGCACGCCTCGGTGCCGCCGGCGCCGGCCTGGATGTCGATGAAGCAGTTGTTCGGGTCGGCCGGGTTCGAGAACATCCGGCGGAACTCGATGTCGCCGACGCGTGCCTCGAGCTTCGCGGCGTCGTCTTCCGACGCGACGAGGGTGTCCTCGTCGCCTTCCTCGCGGGCCAGCTCGAACAGGTCGAGCGCGTCGCGCAGGTCGCTATCGAGCACGGTGAGCGTCGTGACGACGCCCTCGAGCAGCTTCTTCTCGCGACCGAGCGCCTGGGCGTTCTTCGAATCGTTCCAGACGTTCGGGTCTTCGAGTTCCTTGTTGACTTCGGTCAGACGCGCAGCTTTGGCGTCGTAGTCAAAGATACCCCCGGAGCTCGCCCGCGCGGTTGCGCAGGTCGAGCAGGGAGCTTTCGATCGCGTTGAGACGTTCCGCTTCCATGATCGTTCGCTTTTCTTGCTTCGTAAAAAAGCGGAATTATAGCCGATCGGCGGGGTTGCCCGGTGACGCAGACGGTGCTTGCACGCGCGCCGCGGCCCCGTCCGGCGCGGTGCGCATGCATCGGCGGGCATCGCGGGCCGGGCGACCCGGGCTCAGCCGGCCGCGTGTTCGACGATCAGCTGGACGCGCGTGACGCCGTTCCACGTGTCGGCGACGAGCCGGTACGCGACCAGCGCGCTCGCCGGCAGCGGCTCCGTGTGGTTGAACCAGATCGCGCTGAAGCGCTGGCGGCCGCGCGCGAGCTGCAGTTTCAGGTGCTTTTCCTTCACGAGCGACTGCGACACGACGTCGAATTCGCCCGAGAAAAGCGGGGCCGGAAAGCCTTGTCCCCAGACGGCTTCGTCGAGCAGCCCGACGAACTGCGGTGTGAAGTACGCGTCCTCGAGTTCGCCGTCGGTCTCGATCACGCGAGCGAGCGCGTCGTCGGACAGCCATTCGCGCGCGACGGCCTCGAACGCGGCCGCGAAGCGCGGCACGTTCTCGGTGTCGAGCGTGAGGCCGGCCGCCATCGCATGGCCGCCGAACGCAACGATCAGGTCCGGTTCGCGTTTCGACACGAGGTCGAGTGCGTCGCGCAGGTGGAAGCCGGCGATCGACCGACCCGACCCCTTGACCCGCTTGCCTTCCTCGTCCGCGTGCGCGAACGTGAACGACGGGCGGTGGAATTTTTCCTTGAGCCGGCCGGCGACGATGCCGATCACGCCCTGGTGCCACTCGGGGTTGAAGAGGGTGATCGTGCACGCGTCGGCCGGGTCGACGTCGGCGAGATCGGCGAGCGCCTGCTGCTGCATGCCGGCCTCGATCTCGCGGCGCTCGCGGTTCATCACGTCGAGCTGCTGCGCGAGATCCCACGCGCGGCCGATGTCGTCGGTGATCAGGCACTCGATCCCGAGCGACATGTCGGACAGCCGCCCGGCGGCGTTCAGGCGCGGGCCGAGACCGAAGCCGAGGTCGAAGCCCGACGCCGTGCGGGCTTCGCGTGCGGCGGCGCGGAACAGCGCGGCGACGCCCGGCTGCATGCGGCCGTTGCGGATGCGCTGCAGCCCCTGCGCGACGAGCACGCGGTTGTTGCCGTCGAGCCGCACGACATCGGCGACGGTGCCGAGCGCGACGAGGTCGAGCAGGCCGTCGAGGCGCGGCTCGGCTTCCTTGCTCGCGAACGCGCCGCGGCGGCGCAGCTCGGCGCGCAGCGCGAGCAGCACGTAGAACATCACACCGACGCCGGCGAGGTGCTTGCTCGGGAACGCGCAGCCTGGCTGGTTCGGGTTGACGATCGCGCGCGCGGCGGGCAGCGCGTCGCCGGGCAGGTGGTGGTCGGTCACGAGCACGTCGATGCCGCGCGCGTTCGCGGCTTCGACACCCGCGACGCTCGCGATCCCGTTGTCGACGGTGATCAGCAGATCCGGCTTGCGCGCGGCGGCGAGTTCGACGATCTCGGGCGTGAGGCCGTAGCCGTATTCGAAACGGTTCGGCACCAGGTAGTCGATCTGCGCGCCGAACATCCGCAGGCCGCGCACCGCGACCGCGCACGCGGTCGCGCCGTCGCAGTCGTAGTCGGCGACGACGAGCAGGCGCCGCTTGTCGGCGATCGCATCGGCGAGCAGCGCCGCAGCGTCGGCGCAGCCTTTCAGCTCGGTGGGCGGGACGAGGCGGGCCAGCGCGGTCTCGATGTCGGCGGGGGACTGCACGCCGCGCGACGCGTACAGGCGCGCAAGGACGGGGTGCAGGCCGTGGCGCGCGAGCACTTCGGCGTCGGCGGGCGCGACGGGGCGGGTAACGATCCGGGTCATACGGGGTCTGCTTGTTATTCGAACAGGGAGGCTAGCGCGCGGCGGCGCCAGAACTTGCGCAGGTCGCCGCGCGTCGCGTGCAGCGTGACGGAACTCGTGTCGCCGCACAGCGTGAAATCGACGCTCGCGAGCTCGCCGTTCCGCAGCGCGGCGAGGGCCGGCGCGAACCAGTCGCGCTCGAGCGCGGCGAGTCCGTCGTGCCAGCGCGCCCAGTCCTGCTCGATGAACGGGGTGGTCAGCGCCGGCAGTTCGACGAGCGTCGCGCCATCGGCGGCGGGCAGCGCGCCGAGCGCGGCTGGCGGCGCACCGGCGTCGGCTTGCGCGGCGCGTGCGAGGCCGAGCGCGGCGGGCGACGCGGACAGCACGCATGCGAACGGCTTGCCGACCGGCTTCAGCGTGCCCTGCGCGTGGAACCAGATCGAATTGACGGCCGGCAGGCCACGCGCCTCGCGGGCCTCGTTGACCGGGTGCTGGAACCACGCCATCTGCACTTCGTTCTGCAGCTTCATCCACATCCGCGAGCGCTCGCCCGTATGGGCTTCGTGCGGCAGCCAGATTTCGATGTTGCGGCCGCTCGCGCGCAGCGGTGCAGCGCCGGCGAGCCGGGCGAGCTGC
Organism: Burkholderia lata; assembly: GCF_902499335.1. Lineage (GTDB taxonomy): Bacteria > Pseudomonadota > Gammaproteobacteria > Burkholderiales > Burkholderiaceae > Burkholderia > Burkholderia lata_B. The sequence continues at coordinate 137,865 of NZ_CABVQK010000017.1, forward strand.
TCGCTCGACAGATACCAGCGTGACGGGTTCGGCGCCTCGAGCCGGACGCCGAGTTCCTCGATCAGCGGCCGCGCGACTGCGAGCAGCGCGGCTGCGTCACCTTCGTCGAGCGCGAGGGCCGCCGGATCGACGAGCACCAGGTGATCGTGCGCGATTTCGACGTGGACTGGCTCGACGCAGGCCCACGCGTGTGTGCCGGGGGTGCCGCCGTCCGCCAGCAGCATGTAGGGTGCGAGCGGCGCCTCGTCCGCGGCGTTGCCCTGGGTTGCGCCGAACTGGCGGGCCAGCCAGCGCTCGTGCGGCAGCGTGCGCTGGAAGTCTTCGCCGGCCACGCGCTCGACGAGGTTGGCGCGGGCGAGCAACTTTTCGAGCGCGGGGCTGTCCAGCGTGTGCAGGGACGAGGCCGCATCGGCCGCCGACGGCAGCGCGAACGGAACGAGAAAATGGAGGCGTCGGTCGTGCATGATGGTGCGCATTGTATGGCAAACTGCGCGCGTGATCGGGCCGGCTGACGGCCCGTTCGCGTCCGGCGGCCGTTTTTCGACCGTGCCCGGGCCGGTGGCCGCCACCGGGCGGCGGTCCGGCCGCGGGGCGCCTCCCCGCCGTAACCAGCAGAAAGGATTCGCTTGAAACTTCCGTACGAATGGCAGATCGGCTGGCGCTACACGCGCGCCGGCAAACGCACGACCGGTAACGGCTTCATTTCCTTCATCGCGCTCGTGTCGATGCTCGGCATCGCGCTCGGCGTCGCGGCGCTGATCGTCGTGCTGTCGGTGATGAACGGCTTCCAGAAGGAAGTGCGCGACCGGATGCTGTCGGTGCTCGCGCACGTCGAGGTGTTCTCGCCGACGGGCTCGATGCCCGACTGGCAACTGACCGCGCAGGAAGCGCGCCGCAATCCGTCGGTGATCGGCGCGGCGCCGTACGTCGACGCGCAGGCGCTGCTTACCCGCCAGGACGCGGTGAGCGGCGTGATGCTGCGCGGCGTCGAGCCGACGCTCGAGCCGCAGGTGTCGGACATCGGCAAGGACATGAAGGCGGGCCAGCTCGGCGCGCTGGTGCCGGGCCAGTTCGGCATCGTGCTGGGCGACGCGCTCGCGGGCAACCTCGGCGTGACGGTCGGCGACAAGGTCACGCTGGTCGCGCCGGAAGGGTCGATCACGCCGGCCGGCATGATGCCGCGGCTGAAGCAGTTCACGGTCGTCGGCGTGTTCGAGTCCGGGCACTACGAATATGACAGCACGCTCGCGATGATCAACATCCGCGACGCCGAGGCGCTGTTCCGGATGGCTGCGCCGACCGGCGTGCGGCTGCGGCTGAAGGACATGCAGAAGGCGCCGGACGTGGCGGTCGAGCTGTCGCATACGCTGTCGGGCAGCCTGTACATCCGCGACTGGACCCAGCAGAACAAGACGTGGTTCTCGGCTGTGCAGATCGAGAAGCGGATGATGTTCATCATCCTCACGCTGATCATCGCGGTGGCCGCGTTCAACCTCGTGTCGTCGCTCGTGATGACGGTGACCAACAAGCAGGCCGACATCGCGATCCTGCGCACGCTCGGCGCGCAGCCGGGGTCGATCATGAAGATCTTCGTCGTGCAGGGCGTGACGATCGGCTTCGTCGGCACGGCGTCGGGCGTCGCGCTCGGCTGCCTGATCGCGTGGAGCATCCCGTGGCTGATCCCGATGATCGAGCACCTGTTCGGCGTGCAGTTCCTGCCGCCGTCCGTGTACTTCATCAGCGAGCTGCCGTCCGAACTCGTCGCGAGCGACGTGATCCGGATCGGGCTGATCGCATTCGCGCTGTCGGCCGTCGCGACGCTCTATCCGAGCTGGCGCGGCGCGAAGGTGAAGCCGGCGGAGGCGCTCCGCTATGAATGATCGCGCGACCGCATTCGCGGATTCACGACAACACAACAAACAGGATTCGGCAGGTATGCAGGAATACGTGCTTCAGGCGCGCGGGATCACGAAGGCGTTCGTGCAGGGCGGCTTCAACGTGCAGGTGCTCAACAATACCGAGCTGACGGTGCGGCGCGGCGAGAAGCTCGCGGTCGTCGGTGCGTCGGGTTCCGGCAAGAGCACGCTGCTGCACGTGCTGGGCGGGCTCGACGAGCCGAGCGCTGGCGAGGTGTCGCTGCTCGGCAAGCCGTTCACGCAACTCGCCGAGCGCGAGCGCAACGAATTGCGCAACCGCGCGCTCGGCTTCGTCTACCAGTTCCATCACCTGCTGCCCGAGTTCACGGCGCTCGACAACGTCGCGATGCCGCTGCGGATTCGCCGGATGACGACCGAGGACGCGCGCGAGCAGGCCCAGACGATGCTCGAGCGTGTCGGTCTCGGCCCGCGTGCGAAGCACCGGCCGGGCGAGCTGTCGGGCGGCGAGCGGCAGCGCGTCGCGATCGCGCGCGCGCTGGTCACGAAGCCCGCGTGCGTGCTCGCCGACGAGCCGACCGGCAACCTCGACGGCACGACGGCCGATACGGTGTTCAACCTGATGCTCGAACTGTCCGAGACGCTCGAAACGAGCTTCGTGATCGTCACGCACGATCCCGATCTCGCCGCGCGCTGCGACCGCATCATGCGGCTGCGTGACGGCGTGCTGCACGAGGAGCCGGCGCTGCCGGTGTAACAAGCGAACGCGCTTGGCCTGCTGCCGGGTTGGTCCCGGTGCGGCGCCGGGGCGCAGGACTGCCGCCATGTGGATCGACACGCACTGCCATCTCGATGCCGCCGAGTTCGACGCCGACCGCGACGCGGTCGCGCACGCGGCGCGCGCGGCCGGCGTGTCGCGCATCGTGATCCCGAGCGTCGGGCGCGACAACTTCACGACGGTGCGCGAGCTCGCGCAACGCACGCCGGGCGCGGTCTACGCGCTCGGCATCCATCCGATGTATACGCCACGCGCACGGGACGAGGATCTCGATCTGCTGCGCATGGAGATCGAGGCGAGCCTCGACGATCCGCGCTTCGTCGCGATCGGCGAGATCGGTCTCGACTATTTCGTGCCGGGGCTCGACGAAGACCGGCAGCAGTTCTTCTACCAGGGGCAGTTGAAGCTCGCGCGCGAATTCGACCTGCCCGTGCTGTGCCACGTGCGCAAGTCGCAGGATCGCGTGCTGGCCGGCCTGCGCCGTTTGGGCGTGCGGCGCGGCATCGCGCATGCATTCAACGGCAGTTTCCAGCAGGCCGAAGCGTATCTTGCGCAAGGGCTGCATCTCGGCTTCGGCGGCAACGTGACTTTCACGCGCGCGCTGCAGATCCGCCGGCTCGCCACTGAGTTGCCGCTCGACGCGCTCGTCGTCGAGACCGACGCGCCCGACATCGCGCCCGAATGGGCCTACAAATCCCGTAACACGCCCGACCAGGTGCCGCGCATCGGCGACGTGCTCGCCGAACTGCGCGGACTCGACGCCGGTGCGGTGTCCCTATGCACTTCGGCTAACGCGCTCGCCGCGCTGCCGCGACTCGCACTTTCATCCGCATAATCGTTGCCGGAGGGCGCCGCATTCGCAATGGCGGTGCCGGGTCGACGAGGAGGGGCGATGCGCGTGTGGTGGATCGCGTTCGCGCTCGGCGTGGTCGTGCTGCAGCGGCAGGCGGCGCTGCCGGGTGCGCTCGCATGGACGATCGGTGCGGCCGTGTTCGCAGGCTGCGTCGTGCTGGGGGCGTGGCGTGTGCGTCGCCGGCGTACGCGTACGACCGTCGCATTCGGATGGATGCTGTGCACGCTCGCGGCCTGCGTCGTCGGGTTCGGCTACGCGGCCGCGCGGGCCGAATGGCGGCTGGGCGACAGCCTGCCCGTCGAGTGGGAAGGGCGCGACATCGTCGTCACCGGCGTGATTCGCGGGCTGCCCGTGGTCGACGAGAGCGGCGCACGGCTGCTGTTCGCGGTCGAGTCGAACGATGCGGGGCTGGCCCGTTTTCCGCCGTTGATCCGGCTGTCGTGGCGCGCCTACGGCGCATCGGCGACACGCGATCCGCTTCCCGATCTGCGCGCCGCACAGCGCTGGCGGTTCGTCGTGCGCCTGAAGCGCCCGCATGCCGAGGCCAATCCCGGCGTGCGCGACAGCGAGGCGGCGTGGCTTGCCGCAGGCATTCGCGCGATCGGTTATGTCAGCGCGCCCCGGCGGGCGGTATTGCTCGATGTGCGCGCCACGGGATGGCGTGCGTCGATCGATCGGCTGCGCGACGCGCTGCGCTCGCGTATCGGCGAGACGCTGGGCGGCGACGCCGGCCATCGCGGCATCGTCGCCGCGCTCGCGATTGGCGACCAGTCGGGCATCGGCGGCGACGACTGGCGCGTGCTGCGCAGCACGGGCACGAGCCACCTGGTCGCGATCTCCGGCCTGCATGTCGGGCTCGTCGGCGCGATCGCGGGCGGGCTCGTGTCGATGGTCTGGCGCCGCCTGCGCTGGCGCGCGCGGGCCGCGACGCTCGTGTTGCCGGCACCGTACGCGGCCGCGCTCGCCGCGCTGGCGGCCGCGGCCGGCTATGCGGCGCTCGCCGGCTTCAACGTGCCGGCGCAGCGCGCGTGGTGGATGATCGCGGCCGGCGGCATCGCGTACCTGGCCGGGCGCAGCGTGCCGACTTCCGCGGTGCTGTGCGCGGCGCTTGGCGGCGTGCTGCTTGCCGATCCGTGGGCGGTGCTGTCGGCCGGGTTCTGGCTGTCGTTCGGGGCGGTCGCCGTGATCCTGATGGCCGTGGCCGGCTGGCGCGCCGCGCGTGAGACCGATGCGGAAAGCGAGGAGGGCGACGGCACGGTCGGCTTGTCGAGCCGGTTGCGCGCGTGGGGCGCACGCGCCGGGCGGCGCATCGCCGAGGCCACGCGCGTGCAGTACGCAGTGACGATCGGTCTCGCGCCGCTGACGGCTGCATTGTTCGCGCAGATATCGCTGTCGGGCCCGCTCGGCAATGCGTTCGCGATTCCGTGGGTCAGCTCGGTCGTGACGCCGGTCGTGCTGGCCGGCATCGCGCTGCCCGCGCCGTTCGATGCGTATGCGTTCCGGCTTGCGCACGCGGCGCTCGAACCGATGATGACGTTGCTCGGATACCTCGCCGACTGGCCGGCCGGCGTGTTCTGGCTGCGCATGCCCGACTGGCCGGTGCTGGTGCTGGCCTGCGTGGGCGTCGCATGGGCGCTGATGCCGCGCGGCTGGCCGTTGCGCTGGGCGGCGCCGCTCACGTGGCTGCCGCTCGTCGCGCCGGCAGCCGATGTGCCGCCGCCGGGCGGTTTCCGGCTGACCGTGCTCGACGTCGGTCAGGGTGCGTCGGTGCTGGTGGAAACCGCGCGGCGCACCTTGCTGTTCGATGCCGGGCCGGGTGCGGAGTCGACCCACGCAGGCGCACGGATCGTCGCGCCGGCGTTGCGTGCTCGCGGCATCACGGTGATCGATTCGTTCGTGCTCAGTCACGCGGATGCCGATCACGCGGGCGGTGCACCGGCCGTTTATGCGGCCGCTGACGTACGCCAGTTGCTGGCCGGCATTGCGCCGAACAGCCGGCTGTGGCGCGATGCGGCCGCCGCTGGCGTCGCCGACCGGCTGCCGTGCGCGGCCGGGCAACGCTGGGCTTGGGATGGTGTCACGTTCACGATGCTGTGGCCGCAGGGTGGCCCGGGCACGGGCTCGTCGAACGGGCAGTCGTGCGTGCTGCGCATCGACGCGGGCGATACGTCCGCACTGCTGACGGGCGACGTCGAAGCGCGCGGCGAACGCCGGCTCGTGGACACCGCGCGCGACGCGCTGGCTGCGCAGATCCTGGTCGTTCCGCACCACGGAAGCCGCACGTCGTCGGTCGAGCCTTTCCTCGATTCGGTCGGGCCGCGCGTCGCGGTATTTCCTGTAGGCTATCGCAATCGTTTCGGACATCCGCACCGGACGGTTCTCGCCCGTTACGAGGCGCGCGGGATTCCGCTGCCGCGCACCGATCGCGACGGCGCCGTGCGGTTCGACGTCGCGCCGGCCGACGGCGGGTTTGCCTTCGAGCGTCATCGCGACGTTCGGCGGCGGTACTGGATGGATCGGTGAGCGCGGCGGGAGCCGGCGTATCGAGAAACAAGGCCCGGGACCCGCGCTCAATGCCGAAGCATGGGCCCGGCAGAACGCGAAGCATGAGACCGGAGCAGGGGCTGAAGCACTGACTCCGGCCGATCGCCAAGCATGGGACGGGAGTCAGTGCTAAAGCGCTAACTCCGGTCGACCGCGCAGCATGGGACAGGAGTAAGCGCTAAAGCGCCAACTCCGGTCGACCGCGAAGCATGGGACAGGAGTAAGTGCTAAAGCACTAACTCCCGTCGACAAAGGAGACATCGGCGTTTGAAGGACATCCTCCACTTCTCGCATGCGAACGGCTTTCCGGCATCGACGTACCGCACGATCTTCGCCGAACTGGCCGACGACTACGAGCTGCGCTACATCGAACGGATCGGCCACGACCGCCGCTACCCGGTGACGCGCGACTGGCCGCATCTCGTCGAGCAACTGCTCGACGACATCGGCAGCCACTACGAGCGTCCCGTCTGGCTGGTCGGCCATTCGCTCGGCGGCTACCTGTCGCTGATGGCCGCGCTGAAGAAGCCGCAATGGGTGCGCGGTGTCGTGATGATCGATTCGCCGATCATCGCGGGCTGGCGCGCCGGCGCACTGCGTGCGAGCCAGTGGGCAGGGCTCGATGAGCGGCTGTCGCCGGCCGCCGCGACGCGCAACCGGCGCACGCGCTGGGTGAGCCGCGACGAAGTCTGGCGGCACTTCCGCGAGAAACCGGCGTTCGCGCGCTGGGACGAACGGATGCTGGCCGACTACATCGACTACGGGATTCCGCAGGCCGGCGCCGACGGCGAGCGGGCGCTCGCATTCGACCGGCAGGTCGAATACCTGATCTACCGGACGCTGCCGCACACGCTCGGCCCGCGGCTCGCGCACGGCGCACCGGTGCCGCTCGGCTTTCTCGCCGGCACGCGTTCGCGCGAGGTGCGCCAGGTCGGGCTCGATGCGACGCGACGCGCAGCGCGCGGCCGCGTCGAGTGGCTGGAAGGCAGCCACCTGTTCCCGATGGAGCGGCCGCTCGAGACCGCCCGCGCATTGCAGCGGATGCTGAATTCGCTGAGGGCGGTGGAGGGCGATGCGTCGCAGGGCGGTACCCCGCTCGCGAGGCGCGCCTGACGCATGGTCTGGCGGCCGGGGCATACCTCCGGCGCGCTCGATCGCGGTGGTCGGCGGGCGGTTTCGTCCCGGCGCGCACGGCCGGTGCGGGTCGGCGCGAAAGGGCGCGATCATCGAGTCAATTGCTGAGAGAAGGGCGGGCTTTACGGTATAATCCGTTTTTCCCGCGAGCATCCAGCGATGACCAAATATGTTTTCGTCACCGGCGGCGTAGTTTCTTCCCTTGGCAAGGGTATTGCCGCCGCTTCCCTCGCCGCGATCCTCGAATCGCGCGGTCTGAAAGTCACCCTCCTCAAACTCGATCCCTACATCAACGTCGACCCCGGCACGATGAGCCCGTTCCAGCACGGCGAAGTGTTCGTGACGGAAGATGGAGCGGAGACTGACCTCGACCTCGGCCACTACGAGCGCTTCATCAGCACGAAGATGCGCAAGGCCAACAACTTCACGACCGGCCAGATCTACGAATCGGTGATCCGCAAGGAACGCCGCGGCGACTATCTGGGCAAGACCGTGCAGGTCATCCCGCACATCACGAACGAAATCCAGGCGTTCATCGAGCGCGGGGCCGCGTCGGCCACCTGCGGTGAGCCGGATGTCGCGATCGTCGAGATCGGCGGCACGGTCGGCGATATCGAATCGCTGCCGTTCCTCGAAGCCGCGCGCCAGATGAGCCTGCGCCTCGGCCGCAACAGCGCGTGCTTCGTGCACCTGACGCTGGTGCCGTACGTCGCGACGGCCGGCGAGCTGAAGACGAAGCCGACCCAGCACAGCGTGCAGAAGCTGCGCGAGATCGGCATCCTGCCGCACGTGCTGCTGTGCCGTGCGGACCGCCGCATTCCGGACGACGAATCGAAGAAGATCTCGATGTTCTCGAACGTGCCGGAAGACGCCGTGATCTCGGTGTGGGACGCCGACAGCATCTACAAGATTCCGCAGATGCTGCACGACCAGGGCCTCGACCGCATCATCTGCGAGGAACTGAAGCTGTCGCCGAAGGACGCCGACCTGACCATGTGGTCGGAGCTCGTCGAGAAGCTCGAGAACCCGAAGCACGAAGTGACGATCGGCATGGTCGGCAAGTATGTCGACCTGACCGAGTCGTACAAGTCGCTGATCGAAGCGCTGCGCCACGCATCGCTGCACACGTCGACCAAGGTCAACATCGAATACATCGACTCGGAAGAGATCGAGACGAACGGTGTCGACAGCCTGAAGCACCTCGACGCCGTGCTGGTGCCGGGTGGTTTCGGCCGTCGCGGCACGGAAGGCAAGATCGCGGCGATCCGCTATGCGCGTGAAGCCAAGGTGCCGTATCTCGGCATCTGCCTCGGCATGCAGCTCGCGGTGATCGAGTTCGCGCGCGACGTCGTCGGCCTGAAGCAGGCGAACAGCACGGAATTCGAGCCGGACACGCCGGAACGCGTGGTCGCGCTGATCACCGAGTGGTACGACCGCGACGGCAAGGTCGAGACGCGCACCGAGGAATCCGATCTCGGCGGCACGATGCGCCTGGGTTCGCAGCGCTGCCCGATCAAGCCCGGCACGATGGCGGAAGAAATCTATGGCAAGGACGTGAACGAGCGCCATCGCCACCGTTATGAAGTCAATAACCGCTTCGTGCCCCAGCTCGAAGCCGGCGGCCTTATCATCAGCGCCCGTACCCCGAGCGAGGATCTGCCGGAAATGATGGAATTGCCGCGTTCGATGCACCCGTGGTTCGTCGGCGTCCAGTTCCACCCGGAATTCACGTCCACGCCGCGTGACGGTCATCCCCTCTTCAAGTCGTTCGTCGAAGCTGCGCTTGCCAACAAGCAAGCGCGCGGAGTGTAAGCATGAAGCTGTGCGATTTCGAGGTCGGTCTCGACAAGCCTTTCTTCCTGATCGCGGGTACCTGCGTCGTCGAATCGGAGCAAATGACGATCGACACGGCGGGCCGCCTGAAGGAGATCTGCGCGAAGCTGAACGTTCCGTTCATCTACAAGTCGTCCTACGACAAGGCGAACCGCAGCTCGGGCAAGTCGTTTCGTGGCCTCGGAATGGACGAGGGCCTGCGGATCCTGTCCGAGGTGAAGCGCCAGCTCGGCCTGCCGGTGCTGACCGACGTGCATTCGATCGAGGAGATCGAGCAGGTCGCGTCGGTCGTCGACGTGCTGCAGACGCCCGCGTTTCTGTGCCGCCAGACCGATTTCATCCATGCGTGCGCGCGCTCGGGCAAGCCCGTCAACATCAAGAAGGGCCAGTTCCTCGCGCCGCACGACATGAAGAACGTGATCGACAAGGCGCGCGAAGCGGCCCGTGAGGCGGGGCTGTCGGAAGACCGCTTCATGGCGTGCGAGCGCGGTGTCTCGTTCGGCTACAACAATCTCGTGTCGGACATGCGTTCGCTCGCGATCATGCGCGAGACGAGCGCCCCGGTCGTGTTCGACGCGACCCACTCGGTGCAGTTGCCGGGCGGGCAGGGCACGAGCTCGGGCGGCCAGCGCGAATTCGTGCCGGTGCTCGCGCGTGCAGCGGTCGCGACGGGCGTCGCGGGCCTGTTCATGGAAACGCACCCGAATCCGGCCGAGGCAAAGTCGGACGGCCCGAACGCGGTGCCGCTGAACCGGATGGGTGCGCTGCTGGAGACCCTCGTCACGCTCGACCAGGCGGTGAAGCGCAATCCGTTCCTGGAAAACGATTTCAATTAAAGATCGAATGAACCTTGCGACGGCTTCGCGCGTCAGTAGCGAAAGCGGTTCAGGCGCGCGCGCCGTCGCAGTTTGAAGAATCCATCGTCATTCTCAGAGGAAACCCATGAGTGCAATCGTAGATATCATCGGCCGCGAGATTCTGGATTCGCGCGGCAACCCCACCGTCGAATGCGACGTGCTGCTCGAATCGGGCACGATGGGCCGCGCGGCGGTGCCGTCGGGCGCGTCCACCGGCTCGCGTGAAGCGATCGAACTGCGCGACGGCGAAGCCGGCCGCTACAACGGCAAGGGCGTGCTGAAGGCAGTCGAGCACATCAACACCGAAATCTCCGAAGCCATCATGGGCCTCGACGCGTCGGAACAGGCGTTCCTCGACAAGACGCTGCTCGAGCTGGACGGCACCGACAACAAGTCGCGTCTCGGCGCGAACGCGATGCTGGCCGTGTCGATGGCCGTCGCGAAGGCAGCCGCCGAAGAGGCCGGCCTGCCGCTGTACCGCTACTTCGGCGGTTCGGGCGCAATGCAACTGCCGGTGCCGATGATGAACATCGTCAACGGCGGCGCGCACGCGAACAACAGCCTCGACATCCAGGAATTCATGATCGTCCCGGTGAGCCAGCCGACGTTCCGTGAAGCCCTGCGTTGCGGCGCGGAAGTGTTCCACGCACTGAAGAAGATCCTGAGCGACCGCGGCATGAGCACGGCAGTCGGCGACGAAGGCGGCTTCGCGCCGAACTTCGGCAGCAACGACGAGTGCCTGTCGACGATCCTGCAGGCGATCGAGAAGGCTGGCTACCGTGCGGGCGAAGACGTGCTGCTCGCGCTCGACTGCGCGGCATCCGAGTTCTACCACGACGGCAAGTACCAGCTCGCGGGCGAAGGCCTGCAACTGTCGTCGGCCGAATTCACCGACTACCTCGCGACGCTCGCCGACAAGTTCCCGATCGTGTCGATCGAGGACGGCATGCACGAAAGCGACTGGGAAGGCTGGAAGCTGCTGACCGACCGCCTCGGCAAGAAGGTGCAGCTGGTCGGCGACGACCTGTTCGTCACGAACACGCGCATCCTGAAGGAAGGCATCGAGAAGGGCATCGCGAACTCGATCCTGATCAAGATCAACCAGATCGGTACGCTGACCGAAACGTTCGCGGCAATCGAAATGGCGAAGCGCGCAGGCTACACGGCCGTGATCTCGCACCGCTCGGGCGAAACGGAAGATTCGACGATTGCGGACATCGCGGTCGGTCTGAACGCCGGTCAGATCAAGACGGGTTCGCTGTCGCGCAGCGACCGTATCTCGAAGTACAACCAGCTGCTGCGCATCGAGGAAGATCTCGGCGACATCGCAAGCTACCCGGGTAAATCGGCTTTCTATAACCTGCGCTAACGCGCTACTATCGGGTTCGTCATATCGACGCCGCTCTGTGCATGTGCGCGGAGCGGCGCTTCTTATATCTGCGGTTCTTACATGCGGCTTGTCACTGTCGTCCTGATTGCCTTGCTGGCGCTCATTCAGTACCCCCTATGGTGGGGACACGGCGGCTGGCTGCGGGTGCATGAATTGCGTCAGCAGCTCGACGACCAGCTCCAGAAGAATGCGGACGAGAAGCTGCGCAACGAGCGCACCGCGGGCGAAGTGCAGGATCTGCAGGGCGGCACCGCGGCCATCGAGGAGCGCGCGCGCTACGAGATGGGCATGGTGAAGGACGGCGAGGTATTCGTGCAGTTCGTGTCGCCGAATGCGCCGGCCGTGCCGCTGAACAACACGCCGTCGAATACGTCGACGCGCGGCGCCGTATCCGCGGCACCGGTGCGTGTCGTGCCGAATCCGCAGTCGATCGCGAAGCCGTCGCGGCATCATGGCGGCGACAAGGCCAAGGCCGCGCTTCACTGAGCACGATTGCTCGAATCCATTGAAAAAGCGCGGGAAATGCCGCGCTTTTTTATTTCCTGCCGGTAATCAATCCGCTGAGCGAGGCGCGCTCACCACCACCATCCCGGGTAGCCGTAGCCGATACCCGTGCCCCAGCGATTGCCCCATCCGCCGTAATACCCGCCGTAGACGGTCACGGGCGGCGGCGAGTAATAGGCCCACGCGCGCGCGGCGGCCTCGGCGGCCATCGCGCTGTTCTGTTCGCGCAGCACTTGCTGGTCGATCTCGTCATAGCGCTTGCGTTCGGCGCTCGACAGCGTGCGCGGTTGGCCGCCCGATGCAGCGGGTTCGGGCAGGCGGCTCAGGATCGTGGAAGTCGGCGGCGGCATCGCGCAGCCGGCAAGGGCGAGCGTACCGGCTGCAACGCTCGTCAGGACGATGGTGCGAAACGGTCGATGAAGCGGGCGATTCATGTGTTTCTCCTGCAGCGCGCCGACGACGGGAAGCGGCTTGCGCCGAAGTGCGTGACTTCGGCGCAGGAGCCGTGCGTGCGACGCTCGTGCGTCATTATGCGCCCGTGCCCGGATGGCGGGCATCGGGCCACCGCTCAGTGACGCTGGTCGGTCGCGGGCGCGATGCCCGTCTCGACGCCGGGGGCGGCGAACAGCTGCGCGACGTCGACCGGATCGAACTCGTAGCGCTGATTGCAGAACTCGCAATGGATCTCGACGTGGCCACGTTCGACGATCACGCTGTCGACTTCTTCGCGGCCGAGCATGCGCAGCATCGCGCCGACCTTCTCGCGCGAGCACGAGCACTGGAAACGCGTGCCGGCCGGTTCGAAGTGCTGCACGTTTTCCTGCCAGAACAGCCGGCGGAACACGACCTCCGGTTCGACCTCGAGCAGTTCCTGCGCGGACAGCGTGCCGCCGAGCGTGCAGACGCGGTCCCACGTATCGGTATCGGTTTCGGCGTTACGCGGCACGATGCCGCCGTCGCCCGGCAGCTTCTGCAGCAGCATGCCGACCGCGCGGTCGCGATCCGCTGCGAGCCACATCCGCGTGTCGAGCTGCTCCGAGTGATGCATGTAATGCTCGAGCACCTGCGAGACGGATTCGAGCGGGCCGTCGACGCCGTTCAGCGGCACGATGCCCTGGTACGGCTGCTGGCCCGGCAGCTTGGCGGCCGGGTCGAGCGTGATCACGCAGCGGCCGTGACCGCTCGCATTGACGAGCGACGGGAAGCTCGTGTCGTCGCCGATCGTCTGTGCGGCGTCGCCGGCGAACTTCGCGGTGGCCCGCATCGACAGATCCGAACCGCACTGGACGACCAGCATCTGGACCGGCCCGTCGCCGAAAATCTGCATGATCAGGGTGCCGTTGAATTTCAGGTTCGCGGACAGCAGCGCGCACGCGGCCATCATCTCGCCGAGCACCGTGCGCACGGGGGCGGGGTAGTCGCGGCGGGAGAGCACTTCCTGCCACGTATTGCGCAGCGAAACGATCTCGCCGCGCACGGGCGCCGCATTGAACATGAATTTCTGTAACTGGTCGCTCACTCTTCTTCCTTGAAATCCGTGCGAATCACCCGATCCGCACGAGTTGCTCCTTGAAATGCGCACGCCGCTCGACGTACGTCTTCGCGTTCGTGCGCAGCCGCGCAATGTCTTCCGCCGACAGCTCGCGCACGACTTTCGCCGGTGCGCCGAGAATCAGCGAGTTGTCCGGGAACGTCTTGCCTTCCGTCACGACCGCGCCGGCACCAACCAGACAGTTGCGGCCGATCACCGCTCCATTCAAGACCACCGCCTGGATTCCGACCAGCGAACCTTCGCCGATCGTGCAGCCGTGCAGCATGGCCTGGTGCCCGATCGTTACGTTTTCGGCAATCGTCAGCGGAAAGCCGGGATCCGTGTGCAGGACCGCGCCTTCCTGGACGTTGCTGCCTGCACCGACGGTAATCGTCTCGTTGTCGCCGCGAATCGTCGCGCCGAACCAGACGCTCGCGTTCTCCTCGAGCACGACCTTGCCGATGATGGCCGCCGTATCGGCGACGAATACGCTTTCGTGGATCGTCGGGGCCGTATCGCCCAGCTTGTAGATCGTCACGGAGTCTCCTTGTCTCTTCGATGAAGGGCGCCGGTAGAATGGCGCGTCTGGTTTGCCCGGCGCATTCGCATGCGCCGCGGAACAATCGCATATTGTAAACCGTCGCGTGCGTGCGCTCCCGCGATGCGCACGCAGGGTGTCCCCGTTTATGAACATGGCGTCTTCTTCTTTCGGCAATGCACCCGCCTGCGTGCGCCGCACCGCGCTTGCCGCGCTGCGTGACGCCGAACCCGCGGCCAAGGCCGCGCAGGTGCGCGCGCTCTACGATGCGCTGCTGGCCGGGCAGGCGGCGATCGCCCCGTCGCTCGAATTGCCCGAACCTGCCGATCTGCCCGGGCGCCCCGCGCGCCCGCCGCTCGTCGAGCCGCGCCAGCTCGAGCGGCGCAGCATGCGTTCGCCCGAAGGGCGCGCCGTGCTGCTGCACGCGCTTGCCCATATCGAGTTCAACGCGATCAACCTGGCGCTCGACGCGGTCTGGCGCTTCGCGGGCCAGCCGGACGCGTTCTACGCCGACTGGCTGAAGGTCGCGGCCGAGGAGGCCTATCACTTCACGCTGCTGTCCGACCGCCTGGCGGCGTTCGGGCATGCGTACGGCGATTTTCCCGCGCACAACGGTCTGTGGGAAATGTGTGAGCGGACCAAGGGCGATGTGCTGGCGCGCATGGCGCTCGTGCCGCGTACGCTCGAGGCCCGCGGGCTCGACGCATCGCCGCCGATCCGCGCACGGCTCGTACAGGCGGGCGACGATGCGTCGGCCGCGATCCTCGACGTGATCCTGCGCGACGAAATCGGCCATGTCGCGATCGGCAACCGCTGGTTCCGGCATTTGTGCGACGAAGCCGGCCGCGATCCCGTGCCGACCTACCGGCAGCTCGCCGAGCAATATCATGCGCCGCGGCTGCGTGGCCCGTTCAATTTCGACGCGCGCCGCGATGCCGGATTCGAGCAGGCCGAACTCGATGAGCTGGCCGCGCAGGATGGGGCGGACGGCAATGCGCCGCGCTAGCCGGCTCGCGTTCGGCTGCGGTTCGACTACCGCCATGCGTCCCGTGCGCCCGGCAGATGGCACTTCCCGGCGGCCCCTTGCGCAGTGGCGCCGCTAGAGCGGTGCCTCGATTGCCGGACACCGGAAAGAAGGCGTCGCCGCTATAATCGAACGACCATTCTTTTTTTGGCGGCTGCAATGAGTGCCTCGAGTTCAGTTTCCGATTTCGTCACGGTGCGCGGCGTCCAGCTGCATGTCCGGCGCTGGGGCCGGCCCGATGCGCCGACGCTGTTCATGCTGCACGGCTGGATGGACGTCGCGGCGTCGTTCCAGTTCGTCGTCGATGCGCTCGCGGGCGACTGGCAGGTGATCGCGCCCGATGCGCGCGGTTTCGGGCTGTCCGACTGGCCGGTCGCGCGGCAGGGCGGCGGTCACTACTGGTTCCACGAATACCTGAGCGACCTCGATGCGCTCGTCGACCACTATGCGCCGGCCGGCGAAGTCAACCTGGTCGGGCACAGCATGGGCGCGAACGTCGTGTGCCTGTATGCCGGCGCGCGGCCGGAGCGGGTGCGGCGCGTGGTCGATCTCGAGGGGTTCGGGCTCGCGCCCGCGCGGGCCGAGCAGGCGCCGCGCCGGCTGCGCGGCTGGCTGGACGAGTTGCGCGAAACGCCCGCGCTGCGCCCTTACGCGTCCCTCGACGACGTGGCGGCACGCCTGACTAAGACCAATCCGCGGCTCGACCCGCACCGTGCGGCGTTTCTCGCCGCGCACTGGTCGAAGCGCGGCGACGACGGCCTGTACCACCTGCTGGCCGACCCCGCGCACAAGATGCCGGGCCCGCAGCTGTACCGGCTCGACGAAGTGATGGCCACCTGGGCACAGGTGCGCGCGAAGGTGCTGCACGTCGAGGCCGTCAATTCGCCGACGCTGGCGCACATCGCCGGCGACATTCCGCTACCGGAATTCAAGGCGCGCTTCAACGCGTTCCCAGACTGGCGCGAGAAGCTCGTCGAGGATGCCGGCCACATGGTGCATCACGACCAACCCGAGCAGATCGCGGCGCTGATCGAGGCGTTCTGCGCGTAGGCGCGCGGCGGCAGCGGCGGGGCAGGCGGGCGGTGCATTGCCGCGTTGCAGTAGAATGAGGCCTTACCTGCCATGCCGACAATGAACGCCGATCTCCACTGCCATTCGAATGTTTCCGACGGGTTGCTGTCGCCTGCCGACGTCGCGCGCCGCGCCCATGCCGGCGGCGTGACCCTGTGGGCGTTGACCGACCACGACGAGATCGGCGGCCAGGCGGCGGCGCGCAGCGAGGCCGAAGCGCTCGGCATGCGCTACCTGAGCGGCGTCGAGATTTCGGTCACGTGGGCGTCGCGCACCGTGCACATCGTCGGCCTGAATGTCGACCCTGCGAATCCGGTGCTCGTCGACGGCCTGTACCGCACGCGTCACGGCCGCGCGGCGCGCGCGGTGGCAATCGGCGATCAGCTCGCCACGCTCGGCATTTCCGGGGCGTACGAAGGCGCGCTGAAGTACGTGTCGAATCCCGACCTGATCTCGCGCACGCACTTCGCCCGTTTTCTCGTCGAGAACGGTCATGCCACGTCGACGTCCGACGTGTTCGATCGCCTGCTCGGCGACGGCAAGCCCGGGTTCGTCCCGCACCGCTGGGCGACGCTGCCCGACGCCGTCACGTGGATTCGGGCGGCCGGCGGCGAAGCCGTGGTCGCGCATCCGGGCCGTTACCGCTATACGCCCGTTGAATTCGACGCGTTCTTCGGCGAGTTCATCGATCTGGGCGGCCGCGCGATCGAAGTCGTCACGGGCAGCCACTCGCCCGACCAGTACCGCGAATACGCGGACGTCGCACGCCGCTTCGGCTTCGAAGCGTCGCGCGGCTCGGATTTCCATGCGCCAGGCGAGGGCCGCGTCGAGCTCGGCAGCCTGCCGCCGTTGCCGCCCGACCTGACACCGGTCTGGGAGCGCTGGCTCTGACAACGGGCGGCGGACTGCCGCCCGCGTTGCCACCGGCAACGCACATTCGACTTCTCCCCCTTTACGACCCCCCATGTCCCAGTTCTTCAGGATTCATCCGGATAATCCGCAGCCGCGCCTGATCAAGCAGGCCGTGGAGATCGTCAGCAAGGGCGGCGTGATCGCGATGCCGACCGATTCGAGCTATGCGCTCGCGTGCCATCTCGACGACAAGGATGCGGTCGAGCGCGTGCGCCGGATTCGTGGCCTCGACGAGAAGCAGCACCTGTCGCTGCTCGTGCGCGACCTGTCGGAGCTTGCCAACTTCGCGATGGTCGACAACCGCCAGTACCGGCAGATCAAGTCCGTGACACCCGGCCCGTACGTGTTCATCCTGCAGGCGACGAAGGAAGTGCCGCGCCGGCTGTCGCACCCGTCGCGCAAGACGATCGGGCTGCGCGTGCCCGATCACGCGATCACGCTCGCGTTGCTGGAATCGCTCGGCCAGCCGCTGCTCGGCACGACGCTGATCCTGCCGCCGGACGACGAGCCGCTCAACGATCCCGAAGACATCCGCACGCGGCTCGAGAAGCAGGTCGACCTCGTGATCGACGGTGGCGCGTGCCCGCGCGAGCCGTCGACGGTGATCGACCTGACCGGCGACGAGCCCGAGCTCGTGCGCGCGGGGCGCGGCGCGCTCGAACCATTCGGACTCTCGGCGGCGTAAGCGCGCCGTTCCATTTTTTGCGCGAGTGCGCTTGTTACAATAACGCGATATGGATGCTTCTCTGATACAGACCATCGCCGTCTACGCGCTACCCGTGATCTTCGCGATCACGTTGCACGAGGCCGCGCACGGCTACGCCGCCCGCCTGCTCGGCGACAACACCGCCTACATGATGGGGCGCGTGTCGTTCAACCCGATGCGTCACATCGATCCGCTCGGCACGATCGCGATCCCGCTCGCGATGTATTTCCTGACGGGCGGCGCGTTCCTGTTCGGCTATGCGAAGCCGGTGCCGGTATCGTTCGGCAACCTGCGCAATCCGCGCTGGGGCAGCCTGTGGGTATCGCTCGCGGGCCCGGCCTGCAACTTCGTGCAGGCGCTGATCTGGGGCGTGCTGACCCTCGTGCTGCCTGCCGTCGGGATCGACGAGCCGTTCTTCACGCGGATGGCGTTTGCCGGCGTCAGCGCGAACCTCGTGCTCGGCGTGCTGAACCTGTTTCCGTTGCCGCCGCTCGACGGCGGCCGCATCCTGGCGGCGCTGCTGCCGACGAAGCAATCGATCGCGCTGTCGCGCATCGAGCCGTACGGTTTCATCATCGTCCTCGTGCTGGTCACGACGGGCGTGCTGACGAACTTCTGGCTGCGCCCGCTCGTCAACGTCGGCTACGCCGTCCTGAGCGCCATCCTGTCCCCATTCGCCTCGCTCCTCTAACGACAATCATGTTCCCTGAACGTATTTTCTCCGGCATGCGGCCCACCGGGTCGCTGCACCTCGGTCATTACCACGGCGTGCTGAAAAACTGGGTGAAACTGCAGTCCGAGTACCCGTGCTTCTTCTGCGTCGTCGACTGGCATGCGCTGACGACGCACTACGAGACTCCCGAGGTCATCGAGAAGAACGTGTGGGACGTGCTGATCGACTGGCTCGCCTCCGGCATCGATCCGGCGCAGGCCACGCTGTTCATCCAGAGCAAGGTGCCCGAGCATGCCGAACTCGCGCTGCTGCTCGGCATGAGCACACCGCTCGGCTGGCTCGAACGCGTGCCGACCTACAAGGAGCAGATGGAGAAGCTGAAGGACAAGGATCTGTCGACCTACGGCTTCCTCGGCTACCCGGTGCTGATGGCGGCCGACATCCTGCTGTATCGCGGCTCGCTCGTGCCGGTCGGTGAAGACCAGGTGCCGCACGTCGAGATGACGCGCGAGATCGCGCGCCGCTTCAACTACCTGTACGGCCGCGAGCCGGGCTTCGAGGAGAAGGCGCTCGACGCCGCGAAGAAACTCGGCGGCAAGCGCGCGAAGCTCTATCACGAGCTGCGCAACGCGTATCAGCAGGAGGGCGACGACGAGGCGCTCGAACAGGCGCGCGCGATGCTGCAGGAATCGCAGAGCCTGTCGATGAGCGACCGCGAGCGCCTGTTCGGCTATCTCGAAGGCGCGCGCAAGATCATCCTGGTCGAGCCGCAGGCGCTGCTGACCGAAGCATCGCGGATGCCGGGCCTCGACGGGCAGAAGATGTCGAAGTCGTACGGCAACACGATCGGCCTGCGTGAAGACGCCGAGACGATCACGAAGAAGGTCCGCACGATGCCGACCGATCCCGCGCGCGTACGCCGCACCGATCCGGGCGATCCCGACAAGTGCCCGGTGTGGCAGCTGCACCAGGTCTATACCGACGAAGCGACGCACGACTGGGTGCAGAAGGGCTGCCGCTCGGCGGGTATCGGCTGCCTCGACTGCAAGCAGCCGGTCGTCGAAGGCATCCTGCGCGAGCAGCAGCCGATGCTCGAGCGTGCGCAGAAGTACATGGACGATCCGTCGCTGCTGCGCGCGATCGTCGCGGACGGTTGCGACAAGGCGCGCAAGTACGCGACGGAAACGATGCGCGACGTGCGCGACGCGATGGGCCTGTCGTACAACTGATCGACCGCATGAGCGCATCCGTCATTGCCGCCGCGGGCGGCCACGTCGCCCAGGCCGAGCCGTCGCGCTGGGTCGCGCAATGGTCGCGGCTCGTGCCGTCAGGCGGCGCGGTGCTGGATGTCGCTGCGGGCGGCGGGCGCCATGCGCGCTGGTTCGCGTCGCACGGGCATCCGGTCGTCGCACTCGACCGCAACCCGGACGCACTGGCCGCGCTGCGTGCGATTCCGGGCGTCGACGCCCGCGATGCCGATCTCGAAGGCGCGCCGTGGCCGTTGCCGGCCAGCGAGCGGTTCGCGGCCGTGATCGTCACGAATTACCTGCATCGTCCGCTCTGGCCCCATCTGCTCGATGCGGTGGCGCCGGGCGGCGTGCTCATCTACGAAACCTTCGCGCAAGGAAACGAAACGGTCGGGAAACCGTCCAACCCCGCGTTCCTGCTCGCCCCGGGCGAGCTGCTGGACGCCGTGCACGGCCACCTGCGGGTGGTCGCGTACGAGGACGGGTTCGTCGCCGCGCCGCGCGAGGCGTTCGTCCAGCGTCTCTGCGCAGTGCGCGAGGGCGCGACCCCGAAGGCGGGGGCGGGAATTCCACGTTACGAACTGCCCGGCTAATCCGCTACAATCTCAACGTTTACCGGTACATACTCTCAATCGCGTTTCATGGCTAACGGCACCCAAGACGGCATTCAAATCCGCGGCAGCATCCCCGCGATCGTCACCCCGATGCTCGAAGACGGCAGTCTCGACCTGCCGGCGTTTCGCAAACTGATCGACTGGCACATCGCGGAAGGCACCGATGCGCTCGTCGTGGTCGGTACGAGCGGCGAGTCGGCAACGCTCAACGTCGAAGAGCACATCCTGATGATCCGCACGGCGGTCGAGCATGCGGCGAAACGCATCCCGATCATCGCGGGCGCGGGCGGCAACTCGACCGCCGAGGCGATCGAGCTGACGAAGCACGCGAAGGCTGTCGGCGCGGATGCGACGCTGCAGGTCGTGCCGTACTACAACAAGCCGACGCAGGAAGGCATGTACCGTCACTTCAAGACGATCGCCGAAGCGGTCGACCTGCCGGTGATCCTGTACAACGTGCCGGGCCGCACGGTCGCGGACATGGCGAACGAGACGACGCTGCGCCTCGCGGACGTGCCGGGCATCATCGGCGTGAAGGAAGCGACCGGTAACATCGATCGCGCCGCGCACCTGATCAAGGCCGCGCCGAAGCACTTCGCGATCTACAGCGGCGACGATCCGACCGCGATCGCGCTGATGCTGCTCGGCGGCCACGGCAACATCTCGGTGACGGCGAACGTCGCACCGCGCGCGATGAGCGATCTGTGCCGCGCCGCGCTGGCCGGCGACGTACAGACGGCCCGCGCGCTGCACATGAAGCTGCTGTCGCTGCACAAGAACCTGTTCATCGAGGCGAACCCGATTCCGGTGAAGTGGGCGCTGCAGGCGATGGGCAAGATGCAGGGCGGCATCCGGCTGCCGCTCACGGCGCTCGACGAGCGCTGCCACGAAGCCGTGCGTTCGGCCCTCGTCGAGGCCGGCGTCCTCGCCTGATGCCGAGGCGGCCGCGTCCTGCGGCCGCCGGCTCGAACCCTGATCAACCCGCACCGGCCGGCTCCGTCCGGCGCCGCTCCTGACGAGCGTTCTAGCAAGACGAAGGATTTCATGAAACGTTTCGCCTTTTCTTCTCGCGCCATCCAGATGTCGGTGGTGGCGCTGGCGCTGGGCGCGCTCGCCGGCTGCGATACGCTGAACGACTACCTGGCCCCTGACCGGGTCAACTACAAGAACACCGGGTCGGCGCCGCCGCTCGCGGTGCCGAGCGACCTGAAGCCGGTGCCGACGACGCAGCAGTTCGTCGCGCCGCCGAGCAACGCGGGCCTCGGCACGCTGCCGCCGCGGGTCACGACGCAGGCCGGCAACGCAACCGACGGCATCCCGAGCGCGCAGGATCCGCTCGGCATGCACATCGAGCGCGACGGCGACCGCCGCTGGCTCGTCGTCGATGGCCGGACGCCCGAGCAACTGTGGCCGATCCTGAAGGAGTTCTGGCAGGAGAACGGCTTCTCGCTGAAGACCGATGCGCCGTCGACGGGCATCATGGCCACCGACTGGGCAGAAAACCGCGCGAACATCCCCGACGACTGGTTCCGCCGCACGATCGGCAAGGTCATCGATTTCGTGTACTCGTCGGGCACGCGCGACCGCTTCCGTACGCTCGTGAACCGCACGTCGGACGGCAACACCGACATCTCGATCACGCACAGCGCGATGGAGGAAATGATGGTCGGCCCGCAGGGCGGCACGTCGTCGCGCTGGGAAGAGCGTCCGCGCAACCCGGTGCTCGAAGCCGTATTCCTGTCGAAGCTGATGCAGAAGTTCGGCCTGACCGATGCGCAGGCGAAGCAGCTGCTGACCGATGCGCGTCCCGCGACGGCGCCGGCGCAGGTCAGCGACACGAGCAGCGGCGGGGCGACGCTGCAACTGGCCGAGTCGTTCGACCGCGCATGGCTGCGTGTGGGCCTGGCGCTCGACCGCACCAACTTCACGGTCGACAATCGCGACCGCGAGAAGGGTGTGTACACCGTGCGCTATGCGAACACGATGGAAGAGCTCAAGCGCGACGGCCTGTTCGGCAAGCTGTTCTACGGCGGCCCGGCGGCCGCGAAGCCGGGCAAGGAATACCTCGTCAACGTGCGCGCACAGGGCAACGGCGGTACGCAGGTCGCGGTGGTCGGCGCAAACGGCCAGGTAGACAACTCGTCGGACGCGCAGCGGATCATTTCGCTGCTCCACGCGCAGCTGAACTGAGCGCGTGCGATTCGCCAGCCTCGGAAGCGGCAGCGAAGGCAACGCGCTGGTCGTCGAGGCCTCGAGCGGCACGACGACCACCCGCGTGCTGCTCGACTGCGGCTTTTCCGCCAAGGAGGTCGAGCGGCGGCTCGGCCGACTGAATCTCTGCATCGGCGATCTCGATGCGATCCTCATTACCCACGAACACAGCGACCACGTCGGCAGTGCGCTGACGCTCGCCCGCCGCGCATCGCTGCCGCTCTACATGAGCTGGGGCACCGCGCGCGCGGTCGGCGCGGACGAGGCCGATGTCGACCTCCACGTACTGTGGGGCGACGAGACGGCCGCGATCGGCGATCTGGCCGTGATGCCCTATACGGTCCCTCACGACGCGCGCGAACCGCTCCAGTTCGTCTTTATGGACGGCGCCAGCCGGCTCGGCGTGCTGACGGACGTCGGGATGGCCACGCCGCACATCACGGCCGTCCTGAGCGGCTGTGACGCGCTGGTGCTCGAATCCAACCACGACACCGCAATGCTGGCCGCGAGCCGCTATCCGCAGTCGCTGAAGGCACGGATTGGCGGCAACCACGGTCACCTGAGCAATGACGCGGCGGCGGACATCCTCGCGTCGCTCGAACGCAGCCGCCTCCAGCACCTGGTCGCGGCGCACCTGAGCCAGCAGAACAACCTGCCGGAACTGGCCCGCCAGGCGTTTGGCGGCGTACTGGGGACGAGCGGGGAAGACGTGGTCGTGGCCACGCAGGACGCGGGCTTCGACTGGCTGGCGCTCGGCTGAGCGGGGCAGGGCCGCTGCGGCGGCCCGGTGCGACTGCCCGGCGGCAGGCGCGGAAACGACAGGCGTAAAAAAACCGGCCCTCAGGCCGGTTTTTTTTCAGCTGACGCTGAGGCTTACTGGCTTGCGCCCGAAGCCGGAGCAGCCGTCGCTGCCGAAGCAGCCGACGCCACTGCAGCAGCAGCGTCGCTCGCAGCAGCCGTTGCCGACGATGCAGCAGCAGCAGCGTCGCTCGCAGCACCAGCAACTGCCGAAGCAGCCGTCGAAGCAGCAGCAGCTGCGTCGCTTGCAGCCGACGAAGCAGCTTGATCAGCGCTCTTGTTGCAAGCAGCCAGTGCAACAGCAGCCAACAGGGAAGCTACGAGGAGGGATTTCTTCATGATCACGTCCTTTTATGGTTAAAGGTAAGCAACAGCGCGAAACAATACCGGTAATGTGCTCCAACACCGACCTGGGCCGCTGGTGGAGATGCACTTCTAGAGCGTGAATCTTCCCTACGGCTTGGGCGGAAATTATATGCACTTTCCTATCGACCGTCGACAAATGCGGGGTCAATACGTTGTCTTTCCCATACAGAATTTGATCCGTACGGGCATACGGGGCGACTCACACTAATTCCGGTCTCCGACCCGTATCCAGCCCGCACGATACCACTCGTGCAACAAGGCTGTCATCGAGGGAACCCGGGATAGTGTTACAAACCGTTTCGCCTCCATCTGACGTTGATTGGCCAGTTCGGGCAGCCATTCACCGGCCTGCTCGAGTGATCCTTCTTCGCCATTAATGAAGTACGAGCGCGCGTTATACATCAATGCGGCCTTTCTGTCGAGACATACGCCACGTCGTGACGCTTGCGTGACGAACGCGGCCTCGGTCAGCGGGCGCGCAGGCGGGTCGAATACGACGCTCGGCTTGGGCTCGCTCAGGTAGCAGCCGAGGAATTCGGCGACGTCGCGCTTGCGCCAGCGGATCGCGTCGACGATCTCGGCAACGCGCTCGACCATCGCCGGAGGCAGTTGCGCGGGCGTGTCGACGGCCGGCTGCTTCGGATCACGGTAGAGATCGTCGCCGCACCCGTCGCGCAGGCCGCCGCGCTCCGCGAGATAGTACAGGAACTGGGCGCCCAGCTCGCCGGCGGACGGGGCCCGGAAGCCGATCGAGCAGGTCATGCATTCGCCTTCGGCCACGCCGTCGTGCGCGATGTGCGGCGGCAGGTACAGCATGTCGCCGGGCTCCAGCACCCATTCGTCGCTCGGCTCGAAGTTCTCGAGGATCTTCAGCGGCACGTCCGGCTGCAGCGACAGGTCCTTCTGCGCACCGACGCGCCAGCGGCGCCGGCCTTCGACCTGCAGCAGGAAGACGTCATATGAATCGAAATGCGGGCCGACGCCGCCGCCGTCCGTCGCATACGAGATCATCAGGTCGTCCAGGCGCGCGTCGGGGATGAAACGGAAGCGATCGAGCAGCGCGCGCGCCGCATCGACGTGCAGGTCGAGCCCCTGCACGAGCAGGGTCCAGGCCTTGCGCGTGACGGCAGGCAGCGCGTCGGGCTCGAACGGGCCGTGCGCAAGTTGCCACTTGTTACGAAAATGGGTGATCAGTCGCGATTCCGCGTCATAGTCCGCTGCGAGCTCGAACAGCGCGTCGCGCGAGACCGGCGATACGATGCCGGGGATCGCCTGGCGGATCAGGAGCGGCTTCTTCTGCCAGTAGCCGCGCATGAATTGCGCCGGCGTAAGACCGCCGAGCAGCGGTGTGGGAAGATCGGAAGGCGGCGCGCCGAGCGGGGCGGCAGCGGCATCCTGCGGTTCGGCTTGAGACCGGTTGCGCATCGTATAATGAGACTTGTATTTGGGAGAATTGGATGAAAATCGCAAAAAACACCGTCGTGTCGGTCACTTACAAGCTGTCGGACGCACAGGGCAATCTGATCGAGGAAAGCGACGAGCCGATGGTCTATCTGCACGGCGGCTATGATGGCACGTTCCCCAAGATCGAGGAACAGCTTGACGGCCATGAGCAGGGTTACCAGGCGCAGATTCAGCTCGAACCGCAGGACGCGTTCGGCGACTACGATCCCGAACTCGTGAAGATCGAGCCGCGCGATCGTTTTCCCGAGCCGCTCGAAGTGGGCATGCAGTTCGAAGGCACGCCGGAAGACGGCGACGAGGAAGTCGATTCGCTGATCTACACGGTCACCGACGTCGCCGAGGACAAGGTCGTGCTGGACGGCAATCACCCGCTGGCAGGCATGGCGCTGCGTTTCGATCTCACCGTGAAGGACGTCCGCGAAGCCACCGAAGACGAAATCGAGCATGAGCACGCGCACGGTGCGGAAGGGCTCGAGATCGTCGACGAGGATGAAGACGAAGACGGCGAAGCGCCGTCAGGGCGTACCCTGCACTGAGCTCGCAGGCAGGCCGGGCACCGGCCCCGATGCAGGGGCCGGCGCGGGCCACGACGCGCCGCCCGGGGCGGCGCCGTCGCCCTGCAGTGGCGGCGCGACCGACGACGAGTCGGGCAGCGCCGGCAACGCAGGAATTTCCGGCATCTGCGGCAGCGGGACGTCGTCACGCGGCACGAGCGGCAGCGCGGGCGGGATGGGCAGGTTCTTCGGCACTTCCTGCAGGCTCACGTTGAAGATCGTCTGCCGTGCCGGCGACACGTTCACCTTGATCCACTGATTCGTCGGATGGCGCGGCCCGATCGAGACCCGCGTCACGTTACCTACCAGTTCACCGTCGTCAGCGCGTAGCGGACGGTCGATCAGAAAACCGTTCGCAAGCGGTTCACCGCTCGCGTGCATCACGAGTATCGGGCCGCGGAACGTCGCCGCCGCCTTCACCAGCGTTCGTTTCAATTCACGGAAGCCGTCGCGCACGCGCGGCCGGTTGAAACGCAGCCATGCGAAGCGCTCCGCGCGTTCGTAGCGTTCGAACTGCGGATCGCCTTCGAACATCACCACCATCGCGCGCGCCTCGCGCCGCTTCGCATATTCGGCCGCGTGGTCGATCCAGAAACCGTTCGCGATGATGCGGTCTTCGAATTCGCCGTTGCGGCCACCGGCCGTCAGGTAGTGGTTGTTCGGCGCAGGCGCGTTGAGTGCGACGTAGACGATGTCGTCGCGCATCCAGCGTGTGTTTTCCCGATACGGCCGGAACCGTGCGACTTCGCTTTCCCGCGTGATCTGCAGCGCGCCGGGGTCGGGCAGTGCCGAATCGGCGAGCAGCGTCTGCCGCAGGAAGTCGAGCCGCTCGACCGGATCGTAGCCGCCGCCGGTCGCGGTGTTGCACGTTACCCAGTCGTCATGACCGGGAATGAATACGATCGGCACGCGTGCTGCATCCAGGATCGCGCCGCGCTGCGAATACAGTGCATCGCGGCACGCTTCCTTCGAACCCTTGAGGTCACCCGCATAGACGACGAACGCGAGGTTGCGCTCGCGCGCGATCGCATCGAGCAGCCGCTGGGCGGCCGGCTCGTCCGCAGGGGCGTTGATCACACCCGACACGACCGCGAACGAGTAGGGCGTGGTGCTGCGCTTCGGTGGCGCGGCCAGCGCAGTGGCCTGCGCGAGCGCCAGCACGGCCGCGACGAGCGCGGCGGCCGTGCGAGCCGGCAGGCCGCGCGCGATGCGCTTACGCGTGCCCGTCGGCATCGTGCGACCGGACCAGCGTGCGCAGTTCGTACAGCAGGTCGAGCGCCTCGCGCGGCTTGAGATCGTCGGGATCGATGTCGCGCAGTTTTTCCAGCGCCGGATGCGGTGTGTCGGGCAGCGCCGGCGCGTCAGCGCATTCCAGATCGTCGTCGGCCACCGGCTGCGCGCTGAACAGGTCGAGCTGCGGCGTGTGCTGCGACGCCGACTGCTGCTCGAGATACGCGAGGTGCTTGCGCGCGGCGCGGATCACGGGCGCCGGAACGCCTGCGAGCTGTGCGACCTGCAGGCCGTAGCTCTGGTTGGCCGGGCCTTCGTTGACTGCGTGCAGGAACACGATGCCGTGGCCGTGCTCGACGGCAGACAGGTGGACGTTCGCCGCTTGCGGGAATTCGGCCGGCAGTTGCGTCAGCTCGAAGTAGTGCGTCGCGAACAGCGTGTAGCACGCGTTGTGCGCCAGCAGGTGGCGTGCGATGGCCCACGCGAGCGCGAGGCCGTCGAACGTCGACGTGCCGCGGCCGATCTCGTCCATCAGCACGAGGCTTTGCGGCGTCGCGTCGTTGAGGATCGCAGCGGCTTCGGTCATCTCGACCATGAACGTCGAGCGGCCACCAGCGAGATCGTCCGCCGCGCCGATACGCGTGAAGATCCGGTCGATCGGACCGAAGCATGCCGATTTCGCCGGCACGTAGCTGCCGACGTAAGCCATCAGCGCGATCAACGCGGTCTGCCGCATGAACGTCGACTTACCGCCCATGTTCGGGCCGGTGATCAGCAGCAGCTTGCGCTCGGTGCCGAAGCGGCAGTCGTTCGCGATGAACTGTTCGACCTGTGCTTCGACGACCGGGTGGCGGCCCTGTTCGATTTCGATGCCGATCTCGTCGGTGAAGGTCGGCGCGACCCAGTCGAGCGCGCGGGCGCGTTCGGCGAATGCAGCGAGCAGGTCGAGTTCGGCGAGCGCCGATGCGACGCGCTGGCATTCGGGGATGAACGGCAGCAGCGCCTGCAGCACCGCGTCGTACAGCGCGCGTTCGCGCGCCAGTGCGCGTTCCTGTGCGGACAGCGCCTTGTCCTCGAAGGTCTTCAGCTCGGGCGTGATGTAGCGCTCAGCATTCTTCAGCGTCTGGCGCCGGCGGTAGTCGTCGGGCACCTTGTCGGTCTGACCGCGCGTGACCTCGATGTAGAAACCGTGCACCTTGTTGTATTCGACGCGCAGGTTCGCGATGCCGGTGCGCGTGCGCTCGCGCGCTTCGAGATCGATCAGGAACTGTCCGCAGTTCTCCGAGATATCGCGCAGCTCATCGAGCTCGGCGTCGTAGCCGCGCGCGATGACACCACCGTCGCGCACCATCGCGGCCGGCTCGGGCGCAATCGCGTTCGTCAGCAGGTCAAGGCATTCGGCGGGCGGCGCGAGTGCTGCGTCGACGCGGGTGAGTGCGTCCGCGTTCTCGACGATCGCGCTGATGCGCTCGCGCAGCGCCGGCAGGGCGGCGAACGTGTCGCGCAGGCTCGACAGGTCGCGCGGACGCGCGGACAGCAGGGCGAGACGCCCGGTGATCCGTTCGACGTCGGCGATCTGGCGCAGCGCGGTGCGCAGCGCATCGAGGCTTGCGTTGGCCGGTGCATCGAGCAGCGCACCGATCGCCTGCTGGCGCGACTGCGCGGCGACCGACGCGCGCGGCGGGTGATGCAGCCAGTGACGCAGCAGGCGGCTGCCCATCGTCGTGCAGCAGGTGTCGAGCAGCGAATACAGGGTCGGCGACTCGGTGCCGCGCAACGTCTCGGTCAGTTCGAGGTTGCGGCGCGTGGCCGGATCGAGCCCGATGTACTCGGTTTCGTTCTCGACCTTCAGGCTGCGCACGTGCCGCAGCTGCTGGCCTTGCGTGGCTGCTGCATAGAGCAGCAGCGCACCGGCCGCACCGCATGCGCTCGTCAGCGAATGCGCACCGAAACCGTCGAGGCTCGCGACATCGAGCTGGTCGCACAGGCGCTGCGTGCCCGATGCGATGTCGAAGTGCCATGCGGGCACGCGCTTGCTTGCGCCTGCGCCTGCGGGCACGGCGTCGGTCGCGCCGTCCGGCGTGAGGATCTCGGCCGGCCGGATGCGCTCGAGCGCTGCAGCGAGCTGGTCGGGTTCGATTTCGGCGAGCCGCAGCGCGCCGCTCGCGAGGTTCAGCCACGCGAGGCCGATGTTCACCGCCACGCCGCGCTTGTTGTGGCCCGTGCACATCGCGAGCAGGTAGACGTCGTTCTTGTCGGACAGCAGCGCGGCATCGGTCAGCGTGCCGGGCGTGACGACGCGCACGACCTTGCGCTCGACGGGGCCCTTCGACGTGGCCGGATCGCCGATCTGCTCGCAGATCGCGACCGATTCGCCCATCTTCACGAGCTTGGCCAGATACTGCTCGACCGCGTGATGCGGTACGCCGGCCATCTTGATCGGCGTGCCGGCAGACGCGCCACGTTGCGTGAGGGTCAGGTCGAGCAGGCGTGAGGCTTTCTCCGCGTCTTCGAAGAACAGCTCGTAGAAGTCGCCCATCCGGTAGAAGACAAGCGTGTCGGGATGGTCGGCCTTGATGCGCAGGTACTGCTGCATCATTGGGGTGTGGCCGGCGAAGGCGTCGGGCGACAGCGTGGTCATAAGTCAGGCGTGAAGTTGTTGCTTTGGTTGCCCGAGTTTACCAGTGGCACGCACGGGATCGGTCGAAGTTCGCCATCCGGCCAGGTGCCGGCGATGGCGGTCACTAGCTATCGGCCAGGAGCGGTCGGTCGACACTCGGGTTGAAATTGCCGACAATTGGGCACGTCCGACCTAAAGAGAACCCATATGCCGGCTGATCGCGACTCCCACTCGAGCTGGAGCAGGACCTCAGAGTATCTCCGCGAAGCGCGAGCCAACCTCTCGGAAGCTGCCGAGGGTGTTTGCGCGGATGAGATCGCCGAATTTGAGGAGTTCTTGAAGCACAACGAGTTGGAACTGGCATTGGACGCAATCGACGCCTCTTTCAGGAAGGGGGACGATGCGAACTGGCGCGTGCTGGAGTATATGGCCATAGCAGCGCTGAGCATGGAAATGGTAGACCGCCAAGCGATGTACGATCAATGGCTCACACAAGCGCGAGGCTGGAATCACAGGACGGTTCTACCGCGATAGGTTGCAAGACGAATGGCCGCCTCGAATTGATGGTGCCTCCGGATCGGGTTGAGCCGGTCGTGGGCCACGGGGACGGTAATCGGCTCGGCCAATGCGGACATTTGATGCCTCGTCCAAGATTGTGGGCAATCCAGTCACTACCCCAACCGCACTGCTAATGCATTGTCCCTATTGCTCCGCTGAACTCGTCATAGTCGCGGGAGAAGAGCTTCAATGTGCATCGACGGGCGCACTCTTTAGCCGCTCCGTTCGAATGCAGTTCGAAGCACTCAGGACCGGTGGAACGCCCGGTCAATCAACTCGGCTCCACCTGGGGCGATGGTTTTGTCCCTGTTGTGGTGAACAGACCAACAATAGCGTTTGTCTAGGCTGCGGCGTTGTGGTTACTGTCAAGTTAGCCCGAGAACTCATAGAGCTAAATCCACACGTTCCTCCGCAAATGTCGAGATGACTGTCCGCAATCGAGAATGAGGGCCGACCGCTTCGGGTCGGTAGTTGCCGCAGGCAAAACAACTCAGCGTAGTTTTCGAGTTCGGGCCTTGTCAGACAAGGCGCAGGTACTGCTGCATCATTGGAGTGACGGGTGCAGGTGCTGCAGTTGGTTGGGTGCTCAAGTGACCGGGAAAAGTTGCTTTGGCTGCCCGAGTTTACCAGCGGCCTGCACGGGATCGGTCGAAGTTCGCCATCCGGGCGGTTCTTGGAGATGGCGAATGACAGCTACCGGCGATAGCGGCTGTTCAGTCGCTACTTGATTGTGACTCGCTGGCGTCATAACCTGCAAATGGACCTACAAAGATGAATCCTTTCGAGAGTTCGTCGCAGACTTCGCTCTGACTGGGAAAATACGCAGTGAACTCCGGCCACGCTTCCTTAATGAACTCATCCCACATGTCTGGGTCGAGTTCGTAAATCTTGCCGTCTGGAATGCCCACGAACTCGAAACCACGCCGTGAGATTTCCGACACGGCACTCCTTGCACCTGCTTCGTGATTTTCTCCCGCGACAAAGACCGGCACATACGCCCCGACCATGTTGCTTGGCATTTCTTGATTTACGCCTCGCCTGATGTGCAGCGTAAGCCGAAACAAGTGTGGCTTTTGCTCGTGCTTCTTGCTCCCAAACATTCTTGGCATTGGTTGCATCCTCTGGAGCGCTATTTACACGAAATACAGGAGCTGCTGCTTTTGGTCGACAACAGCCAATCCGGAAAAGCGCGAGAGTAGGTCTTAGCGTAGCTTTGTGTGTCGAGCCTTGTCAGATAAGGCGCAGGTACTGCTGCATCATTGGGGTGTGGCCGGCGAAGGCGTCGGGCGACAGCGTGGTCATAAGTCGGGCGTGAAGTTGTTGCTTTGGTTGCCCGAGTTTGCCAGTGGCTTCGGCATGCACGCGCGAAGCTCGCCATTCGACCAGGCTGCCTGAGATTGCACAACCGGCGGCGGTCGTTCTCACGCCGCTGTCCGACCGCGCTCCCGGGCGGCCATGCAAAAGTCGGCGTCGCTCAGGTTGAGAACCTTTGCGCGCCGACTCGTTTCCTATATCAGGCCGTTTGCCCCGCCGTCACACTGAGCGCCACCGCCTGCGCGACTTCGATCCCGTCGATGGCTGCCGAATAGATGCCACCGGCATACCCCGCACCTTCACCAGCCGGATACAGGCCTTCGACGTTCATGCTCTGGTAATCGTCCTTGCGTCGGATCCGGATCGGCGACGAAGTGCGCGTCTCGACCCCGGTGAGCACTGCATCGTGCATCGCGAAGCCGGCGATCTTCTTGTCGATCTCGGGGAGGGCTTCGCGGATCGCTTCGATCACGTAGTCCGGCAGTGCGGTGCTGAGATCGGTCGGGTTCACGCCCGGCTTGTACGACGGCTCGACGGAGCCGAGCGACGTCGACGGCCGGCCCGCGATGAAATCGCCGACCAGCTGGCCCGGTGCGCGGTAATCGCCGCCGCCGAGTTCGAACGCGCGCTCTTCCCATTTGCGCTGGAACGCGATGCCTGCCAGCGGGCCGCCGGGATAGTCGTCCGGCGTGATGCCGACGACGATGCCTGCATTCGCGTTGCGCTCAGCCCGCGAATACTGGCTCATGCCGTTGGTGACCACGCGGCCCGGCTCGGAGGTTGCCGCGACGACCGTGCCGCCCGGGCACATGCAGAAGCTGTAGACGGCCCGGCCATTGCTGCAGTGGTGGACCACCTTGTAGTCGGCCGCACCGAGCTGCTTGTGGCCTGCGAACTTGCCGAAGCGGCTGCGATCGATCAACCCCTGCGGATGCTCGATGCGAAAGCCCAGCGAGAACGGCTTGGCTTCGACGTAGACGCCGCGTTCGTGCAGCATCTCGAAGGTGTCGCGCGCGCTGTGGCCCACGGCCAGCACCACGTGGTCGCACCGCAGCGTTTCCCCATTCGAGAGCTTCAGCGAGCGCACCTTGCCCTGATCGATCTCGATGTCGTCGACCCGGGTTTCAAAGCGCACTTCGCCGCCCAGCTCATGGATGGACGCACGCATCTTTTCCACCATGCTGACGAGGCGGAACGTGCCGATGTGCGGCCGGCTCAGGTACAGGATGTCTTCCGGTGCGCCTGCCTTGACGAATTCGTCCAGCACCTTGCGGCCGTAGTGGTTGGGATCCTTGATCTGGCTGTACAGCTTGCCGTCGGAAAACGTCCCGGCGCCGCCTTCGCCGAACTGCACGTTGGATTCGGGATTGAGCACGCTCTTGCGCCACAGTCCGAAGGTGTCCTTGGTGCGCTCGCGCACGGCCTTGCCGCGTTCGAGGATGATGGGGCGGAAACCCATCTGCGCGAGGATCAGCCCCGCGAACAGGCCGCACGGCCCCATGCCGATCACGACCGGGCGCAGGAAATTGCCGTGCTCGGGCGCCTTGGTGACGAAGTGGTACGCCATGTCGGGCGTCACGCCGCAATGCGGCTTGCCGGCGAGGCGCTTGATCGCGGCCGCTTCGTCCGTGACTTCGACATCGACGATGTACGTGAGCTTGATGTCGGCGCGCTTGCGCGCATCGTGTGCGCGACGGAACACGGTGTAACGGAGGAGCCCGTCTGCGGCCACACCGAGCTCCGCGAGGCGCTCGCGAATTGCGGCCTCGAGCGCGCTTTCGGGGTGGTCGAGGGGGAGTTTAATTTCGCTTAGCCGTAACATGGGGACTCGGATGCGATTGCCACGGCGTCGTGGCGGTGTTGATACGGGCGGGGGCCGGCAGGCCGGCAGTGTTGTCCGCCGTGCGGGCATGCCGGACGCAAACCATTCATTGTCATTGCGGGGCAGGCGGTGCAAGCGGCAGTACGCTGGCCGGCCCGAACAACTCAAGCAACTTCAGGATAGGCGCACGACGCGACCCTTGTGCGGGAAGATTGTCCCGCCTCCCGGCAACCGAACGGCGCGCCGTCGTGACGATGCCCGCGAGCGGTATGCGCGAAAGCCGCGCCATGCAGGCGCGGCCGGGGCTTACTCCGCTGCCGGATGCACGCGGGTGTAACCCTTCAGGATCGGGATCATCTGCGCGTAGATCTTCGGGTTCGCAGCGACGATTTCATGGCGATGCAGGAAATCGGCGTCGCCCGTGTAGTTGCCGACGAGGCCGCCGGCTTCGGTGATCAGCAGGCTGCCCGCCGCCATGTCCCACACGTTGATGCCCTGCTCGAAGAACGCGTCGAGGCGGCCGGCCGCGACGTTCGCGAGATCGAGTGCCGCAGCGCCCGGACGGCGCAGGCCCGTGCAGGCCTGCGTCATTTCGGTGAAGAGGCGCGCGTAGGCATCGAGGCCGTCCTTTTCGCGGAACGGGAAGCCCGTGCCGACCAGTGCGTCCGACAGGCGGTCGCGGCGGCCGACGCGGATGCGGCGGTCGTTCAGGTACGCGCCGCGGCCGCGGGTGGCCGTGAACAGGTCGTTCTTGTTCGGGTCGTAGACGACAGCCTGCGTGACGACGCCCTTGTGCTCGAGCGCAATCGACACGCAGTAGTACGGGAAGCCGTGGATGAAGTTGGTCGTGCCGTCGAGCGGATCGATGATCCACTTGAATTCGGATTCGTTCTCCGATTCGCCCGATTCTTCCGCGAGGATCGCGTGGTCGGGGTAGGCGGTCTTCAGCGTCTCGATGATCGCCTCTTCGGCGGCCTTGTCCACTTCGGTGACGAAGTCATTCTGCTGCTTCTTGCGGATCTCGATCAGGTCGAGATCGAGGGACGCGCGATTGATGATCTGTCCGGCGCGGCGCGCAGCCTTGACAGCAATGTTGAGCATGGGATGCATGAGCCTGGATCCTGTAGCCGGCGGCACGGGCCGCCACGAAGTGGAACAACCGCCCGGCACGGCGCAAGCGTGGCAGGCGAGGTGAGACGCGAATTGACAAAGAACGGGGT
Source organism: Burkholderia lata (assembly GCF_902499335.1). Taxonomy (GTDB): domain Bacteria; phylum Pseudomonadota; class Gammaproteobacteria; order Burkholderiales; family Burkholderiaceae; genus Burkholderia; species Burkholderia lata_B. Next base: position 172,105 of record NZ_CABVQK010000017.1, read on the forward strand.
ACGACCCGCGCCGCACGGTGCGCGACGCGTAAAGGCATGATTTTACCCGATTTTTGGCGGTTTCAGGCGATCGGGATACGGGGAAACCCCCACTATCCGTCCGGACGAGTGGGTTTGCCGCGGCGATGGCGATACCATACTGCCATTCTGATGAACCGAGTCGCATCGTAGTGGAAACCCCGCAGATCACCGCCGCGCCGTCCGAGCCGGGCGCGGCCTCGTCCCGGCCGCCGTCCGGCGGCTTCACGTCCACCCGTTTCGTGCTCGTCGAGCCGAGCCATCCCGGCAATGTCGGGGCGGCCGCCCGCGCGCTGAAGACGATGGGCTTCTCGCGTCTCGTGCTGGTCGCGCCGCGCGTGCCGCACGTGCAGAGCGATCCCGAGGCGATCGCGATGGCCAGCGGCGCGGACGACGTCCTCGCGTCCGCGCATGTCGTGCCGACGCTTGGCGACGCGCTGTCCGGTGTTCACTGGTCGATCGCGCTGACTGCGCGCACGCGTGAATACGGGCCGCCGCGCCTGGCGCCGCGTGCCGCTGCCACGCAGGCGTGCGCGCAGGTTGGCACGGGCGACATCGCGCTCGTGTTCGGCAACGAGCGCACGGGCCTCGCGAACGAGCACGTCGAGCAGTGCAGCGCGCTGGCGCACATCCCGGCGAACCCGGCCTACAGTTCGCTGAATCTCGCGCAGGCCGTGCAGGTGCTCGCGTACGAGCTGCGCGTCGCGTTTCTCGAGCAGGCGAGCGAGCCGTCGGCGCAACCGTCGGGCGAAGCCGGCACGCTTGCGCAGAGCGACGAGATCGAGCGCATGTACGTGCACCTCGAGCATGCGCTGATCGCGCTCGATTTCCTCGATCCGCGCAACCCGAAGAAGCTGATGCCACGGCTGCGGCGCCTGTTCGCGCGCACGGGCCTCGAGCGCGAGGAGGTCAACATCCTGCGCGGCGTCGCGAAGCACATCCTGCTGAAATCGGGCAAGCCCGGCGGCGACGCGTAAGCGGCCGGCGCACCGGCTGCCGGGTGTCTCGGCGCGCGGCGCAACCACCGCGTCGGGCGGGTGCCAGGTCGGCCGCCGGAAGCGCTGGGGCCGATCGCTGCGCCAGATCGACCATCCCGCAAACGCCCCCGCAGCAAGCGTTCCGCCCGAATACCCGTGCCGCCGGCGGGGTGAACGCGCGAGCTCGTGCGGCCGTGCGCGACTCGCCCTACAATCGCCGGACATCATAAGTAAATTACCCGGCACGATAAGGGCCGGTCATTGCCGGCGATGCGCGCCGGCCTTTTCCCAGACCACATCATGTTCACGAGACTGCGCGAAGACGTTGCAACGATTCGCGAGCGGGATCCCGCCGCTCGCAGTGCGTGGGAAGTGCTGACCTGTTATCCGGGGTTGCATGCGCTCGTGCTGCATCGTTTCGCGCACGCATGCTGGCGCGCGAAGCGCTACTGGATCGCGCGTTTCGCGTCGCAGGCCGGCCGGTTCCTGACGGGGATCGAAATTCACCCCGGCGCGACGATCGGCCGGCGCGTGTTCATCGATCACGGGATGGGTGTCGTGATCGGCGAGACGGCGATAGTCGGCGACGACTGCACGATCTATCAGGGCGTGACGCTGGGCGGCACGTCGCTCACGCGCGGCGCCAAGCGCCACCCGACGCTCGAGGCCGGCGTCATCGTCGGCGCGGGCGCGAAGGTGCTTGGCGGTTTCACGGTCGGGGCCGGTGCGAAGATCGGTTCGAACGCGGTCGTCGTGAAGCCGGTGCCGCCAGGCGGCACGGCGGTCGGCAACCCGGCGCGCATCGTGATGCCGGCGCAGCCGAAGCCGCAGCCCGAACGCGCGGCGTTCTGCGCATACGGGATCACGCCGAATGCCGACGATCCGATGTCGCTCGCGATTCACGGGCTGATCGATCACGCGGCGAAGGAAAGCCGCCGCGTCGACGAGATCGTCGCGGCGCTCGAGCGGCTCGGCACGCATCTGGAAACGCTGCAGGGCGCCGACGCGGCGCGCCTCGACCTGCGCCGGCTGTCGGCGGTGCTGGAAGGAAAGACGGTCGAGCGCGAGGTGTAGCGAGAGGGTTGACGATGGCTGCCGGCCGGTGCGGCGGCAGCAGTGTCGTCAGTCGAGCGGCATCGCGTGGATGCCTTCCGCGTCGACGCGCAGGTAGCCGCCGCGCGGCTTGCCGTGGTCGAGATCCCAGTCGGGCAGCACCCAGCGGATGCCGCCCGGCTCGGCGTGGCTCGCGGGGCGGTGCGTATGGCCGTGAATGATCACGCTCGCGCGGCTTTTCCGGAACAGCGCGGCCACGCCTTCACGCGTGACATCGTAAATCGCCGAAGCAGGGCGCACCCGGCCCGCTTCGCTTTTCGAACGCATGCGCTGCGCGAGCGCGCGGCGCCAGCGGAACGGCCACGCGAGAAACAGCCATTGCGCGACGCGGTTGCGTGCGAAGCGGCGGAACAGCTGGTAGCCGCGGTCGGCCGTGCATTGTGCGTCTCCGTGCGCGAGCACGATGCGCTGGCCGAACGCCATGATCAGCGAAGGATCAGGCAGCAGCATCGCGCCGGCTGCCTTCATGAAGCGCCGGCCGAGCAGGAAATCGCGGTTGCCGTGCATCACGTAGAGCGCAATGCCACGCTCCGAGAACGTGTGCATCAGCGCGGCCATGCGTGCCGCGAACGGATCGTCGTCGAGGATGTCGTCGCCGATCCAGTATTCGAACAGGTCGCCGAGGATGAACACCGAATCGGCGCTGTCGGCGGTGTATTTCACGAAATGCTCGAACGCGGCGACCGTCTTCGGAATCGCTTCGCTCAGATGCAGATCGGAGAGAAACAGGAACGGGCGTGCGGCTTGCGCGTATTCGCGCTCGCCCGGCACGCCCGCGGAGACGCTTCGCGGCGGACTCTCCTGCAACATCGAAGTGCCTCCGTAACTGCGCGTCAGACCACGACGGCCTTCTCGATCACGACGTCGTCAGCCGGCACGTCCTGGTGGAAACCAGCGTTGCCCGTCTTGACGCCCTTGATCTTGTCGACCACGTCCTGGCCTTCGACGACCTTGCCGAACACGGCGTAGCCCCAGCCTTGCGGCGTCGGCGACGAGTGGTTCAGGAAGTCGTTGTCGTTCACGTTGATGAAGAACTGGGCAGTTGCCGAGTGCGGATCGTTCGTGCGCGCCATCGCGACCGTGTAGTTGTCGTTCTTCAGGCCGTTGTTCGCCTCGTTGTCGATCGGTGCATCGGTCGGCTTCTGCTTCAGGCCCGGCTCGAAGCCGCCGCCCTGGATCATGAAGCCGTTGATCACGCGATGGAACACGGTGCCGTCGTAATGGCCCTTCTTCACGTAGTTCAGGAAGTTCTCGACCGTCTTCGGTGCCTTCGCGGCGTCGAGTTCGAGCTTGATCACGCCGTGGTTCGTATGCAGTTCAACCATGATGAATTCCTTCGGTGAGGCGGTTTAAATGGCACGCGGCCGGTCGTGCGACGCGGCCGCGTGTGGCGCCGGACGTGCCGGCAGGTTCTTACTTCGAGACGATGCTGGCCGATTCGATCAGGATCGGTTGCGCGGGCACATCCTGCATCGGGCCGCGCGAGGTCGTCGCCACGCCTTCGATCTTCTTCACGACGTCGAGACCCGACACGACCTTGCCGAACACCGCATAGCCGTTGCCGTCCGGGTTCGGGTAGTCGAGGCCGCTGTTGTCGACCGTGTTGATGAAGAACTGCGCGGTAGCCGAATTCGGATCGCTCGTGCGTGCCATCGCGATCGTGCCCGTCAGGTTCTTCAGACCATTGCGGCTCTCCAGCGGGATCGGCGCGCGGGTCGGCTTCTCCTCGAAGTTGGTCTTGTAGCCGCCGCCCTGGATCATGAAGCCCTTGATCACGCGATGGAAGATCGTGCCGTTGTACTGGCCGGCCTTCACGTAATCGAGGAAGTTGGCGACGGACTTCGGCGCCTTCTCCGGGTAGAGCTCGACGCGGATGTCGCCCTGCGAGGTCTTCAGCTGCACGACAGGGTGCGCGGTAGCCGATTGTGCGAACGCAGGTGCGGTCGCGGTCGCGAGAAGGGCGGCGCCGCCAAGCGCCAGCAACAGACGTTTCATTGCGATCCTCAGGTTGGGAGGGAAAGAAGGCCGCGCCGCTTATTGCGACGGCGCGACGTACGGCGCCGCCAGTGCGCCCGACGGACCGCTGAACTGGAACGTCGGCGACATCGGCAGCGTGGTGGTGCTCACGTTCGCGGCTGCGCGGTTGGTGTAGTCGCGGGTGGCCGGTGCGACCGCGCGGGCGTTCGGCGCGGCCTTCGGCGGCGACACGATCTTCTGGAGATCGGCGAGGCGCTGCGCGGTCGCGCCGCTCGTGCGGCCGAGCGATTGCGCACGCTTGTACGACTCGGCCGCGAGGCGCAGGTACAGGTCGCCGAGGTTCTCGTAGGCAAGCGAGTAGCTCGGGTTCGATTGCGTCGCCGTGACGAGCGCGGTGCGCGCGTCGTCGTAACGGCCATGCTTCGCGTAGAGCGCCGCAAGGTTGTTGTACGGCTCGGGCAGTTCGGGGTACGCCTGCGTGATCGCGACGAACTGCTGGATCGCGTCGTCGTCACGGTTCAGGCGGGCCAGCACGGTGCCGCGCTTGAACTGCGCCTGCACGTCGCGCGGGTTCGACGCGATGCGCGCGTCGAGCTGCGCGAGCGCCTGTTTCCACTGCTTGCCGGCGATCGACGCGTCGATTTCGGGTGTGCCGTCGGCGGTGGCCGGGGCTTTCTGCGCATGCGCCGCGGGGACCGCGAAAAGCGTCAGCGCGACGCCCATGACGGTGGTCGCAACGAGGGTCGCAGCGCTCTGCGCGCGGCCGCGATGAGGTTTCATAGGCGTAAATCGGAATGTTATACTCCGAGCCATTCTAACAAAACGTCTGCGCGTTCCGGCGAGCGGCAGACAGTCTTTCTTAGCCTCTCGTGGCCGTCACCGCTGTGCTTGCAGCCTGACCGCCCCATGTGATATCGAGGACGCTCGGCCTGGTGCCGCAGCAGATGGTCCGTCCGTTTCGCATGCTGGGCGAGCTTCGCCAGGGCGGTTTCCTTCGGCTCACGGTTCATCTCTATGGAATCACTGCGCATCTACAACACGCTCGCGCGTGACAAGCAAGTCTTCGTGCCGCGCCAGTCCGGCGAAGTGCGGATGTACGTATGCGGAATCACCGTATACGACTATTGTCACGTGGGCCACGCGCGCATGCTGGTCGTGTTCGACCTCGTCCAGCGCTGGTTGCGTGCGATCGGTTACCGGGTCACGTATGTGCGCAACATTACCGACATCGACGACAAGATCATCCGCCGCGCGGTCGAGAACGGCGAGACGATCAAGTCGCTGACCGACCGGTTCATCGGCGCGATGCACGACGACGAAAGCGCGCTCGGCATCCAGCGGCCCGACATCGAGCCGCGCGCGACGGCGTTCATTCCGCAGATGCTCGGCATGATCGAGACGCTTGAGACGAACGGCTACGCTTACCAGGCGACCGACGGCGACGTCAATTACTCGGTGCGCAAGTTCGCGAACTACGGAAAGCTGTCGGGCAAGTCGCTCGACGATCTGCGTGCCGGCGAGCGCGTCGCCGCGAACGACGCGAAGGAAGATCCGCTCGATTTCGTGCTCTGGAAACGCGCGAAGCCGGAGGATCCGGAAGGCGCGTCATGGGCGTCGAAGTACGGGATGGGGCGCCCGGGCTGGCACATCGAGTGCTCGGCGATGGGCTGCACGCTGCTCGGCGAGCATTTCGACATCCACGGCGGCGGGCAGGATCTGCAATTCCCGCACCACGAGAACGAGATCGCGCAGAGCGAAGGCGCGACCGGCCAGACGTTCGTCAATTACTGGATGCACAACGGCTTCGTGCAGGTCGACAACGAGAAGATGTCGAAATCGCTCGGCAACTTCTTCACGATCCGCGAAGTGCTCGAGCGCTACGATGCCGAAGTCATGCGCTTCTTCATCGTGCGCACGCACTACCGTTCGCCGCTCAATTACAGCGACGTGCATCTCGACGATGCGCGCGCGTCGCTCACGCGTCTCTACACCGCGCTGAAGGATGTCGAGGCCGACACGCTCGCGCTCGAATGGAACGAGCCGCACGCGCAGCGTTTCGCGGCTGCGATGAACGACGACTTCAACACGCCGGTCGCGGTGGCGACGCTGTTCGAGCTGGCGGGCGAGGTGAATCGCACGCGCGACGCATCGCTCGCGCGGCAACTGAAACAGCTGGCGGGCCTGCTCGGCCTGCTGGGCCGCGAACCGCGCGCGTTCCTGCAGCAGGCGTCCGGCGCCGCGCAGGCGGGCGGGCTCGCCGCCGACGAGATCGAAGCGAAGATCGCCGCGCGCGTCGCGGCGAAGCAAGCGAAAGACTATGCCGAAGCGGACCGGATCCGGGCGGAACTGCTCGAGACCGGTATCGCACTTGAAGACAAACCGGGCGGATCGACCGAATGGCGTCGCGTATGAGCGCGGTGCGTTCCACTGACCGATCCGTCAGGTAGGAGGCAAGATGGCAACGGCCAGAAAAGCGCCGGTCAGGCGCGCGACCCCGGTCGCCGCGCGTCCGGCAGCCAAGCGCGTGCCGCCGGCGAAGACGGACGCGACGCGCGCCGTGCCGAACGGCGCGCTCAACGGTCATGCGCAGCCGGCGGCCGCGCTGCCGGCCGCCGACGCGGCCCGCAAGGCCCGTGCGTCCGAAGCGGACGGCGAGGAGGTCGTCGTGCGTCCTGCTTACTGGGACAAGGCATGCGCCGATCTCGTCAAGCGCGACCGGATCCTGAAGAAACTGATTCCAAAGTTCGGTCCCGCGCATCTCGTGAAGCGCGGCGACCCGTTCGTCACGCTCGCGCGCTCGGTCGTCGGCCAGCAGATTTCGGTGCCGTCGGCGCAGTCGCTGTGGGCGCGCATCGGGGATGCCTGTCCGAAACTCGCGCCGCAGCCGGTGATCCGGCTCGGCGCGGAAAAACTGATCGCGTGCGGGTTGTCGAAGCGCAAGACGGAATACATCCTCGATCTCGCGCAGCACTTCGTGTCGGGCGCGCTGCACGTCGACAAATGGACGTCGATGGACGACGAGGACGTGATCGCGGAACTCACGCAGATCCGCGGCATCAGCCGCTGGACGGCCGAGATGTTCCTGATCTTCAACCTGTCGCGGCCGGATGTCCTGCCGCTCGACGACCCGGGCCTGATCCGCGCGATCAGCGTCAATTACTTCAGCGGGGAACCCGTCACGCGCAGCGAGGCGCGCGAGGTCGCGGCCAACTGGGAACCGTGGCGCACCGTCGCGACCTGGTACATGTGGCGCAGCCTCGATGCGCCCGACGCCGACGCCTGAGCGGCGGCTATCGGGTTTTAAACATCAATAGTTGAGAGCTGGTTTTGAGCGTCGCCCGCGCGGGTAGAATACGCGCTGCCGCAAGACCCAAGGATTCGAACACATGAAGACCACGTTTCTGGATTTCGAACAGCCGATCGCCGAACTCGAGGCCAAGATCGAAGAGCTGCGATTCGTGCAGGACGACTCGGCTGTCGACATTTCGGAAGAAATCGAGCGGCTGTCGAAGAAAAGCCAGCAACTGACGAAAGACCTCTACGCGAACCTGTCGCCGTGGCAGGTTTCGCAGATCGCGCGGCATCCGCAGCGTCCGTACACGCTCGATTACGTCGCGGAACTGTTTACCGATTTTCACGAGCTGCACGGCGACCGCGCATTCGCGGACGATGTGTCGATCGTCGGCGGCCTCGCGCGCTTCGGCGGCCATCCGTGCATGGTGATCGGTCACCAGAAGGGCCGTGATACCAAGGAGCGCGCCGCGCGCAACTTCGGGATGCCGCGCCCGGAAGGCTATCGCAAGGCCGAACGCCTGATGCGTCTCGCCGAGAAGTTCGGGCTGCCGATCTTCACGTTCGTCGACACGCCGGGCGCGTACCCGGGCATCGGCGCGGAAGAGCGCGGCCAGTCGGAGGCGATCGGCCGCAACCTGTACGTGATGGCCGAACTGAAGACCCCGATCATCACGACGGTGATCGGCGAGGGCGGTTCGGGCGGCGCGCTCGCAATCGCGGTGGCCGACACCGTGATGATGCTGCAATTCTCGACCTACTCGGTGATCTCGCCGGAAGGCTGCGCGTCGATCCTGTGGAAGAGCGCCGCGAAGGCGCCGGAAGCAGCGGAAGCGCTGGGCCTGACCGCGCACCGCCTGAAGGCGCTCGGCCTGATCGACAAGATCATCAACGAGCCGCTCGGCGGCGCGCATCGCGATCCGAAGGGCATGGCTGCGCTGCTGCGCCGTGCGCTGGCCGATTCGCTGCGCCAGTTCCAGGGCATGAGCATCGATGCGCTGCGCGAGCGCCGCTTCGAGCGCCTGATGGCCTACGGCAAGTTCAAGGAAACCACGCCGGGCGCATGACCGGCTGCGTCCTCCATTCGCGCGCCGCTGCGCGCGCGTTCCTCTCGTGATTCCGCCAACCGAACTCTCCGCCGACCGCATCGTCCTCGATGCGGTCGGCGTTGCGCTTTCCGGCATGCCGCCCGATGCACGCATCGCGATCGCGTACAGCGGCGGCCTCGACTCGACCGTGCTGCTCCACGCGGCCGTGCGTGTCGCGGGCGCGTCGCGTTGCGTCGCGCTGCACGTGCATCACGGGCTGAGTGCGAACGCCGACGCGTGGGTTGCGCATGCCGAGGCGAGCGCGGCCGGGCTCGGCGTCGCATTCGAATCGATGCGTGTCGACGTGCCGCGCGACAGCGGCCTCGGTGTCGAGGCGACGGCGCGCGAGCGGCGCTACGCGGCGCTCGACGAGATGTGCGAGCGCCACGGCGCGGCCGCGCTGTGGCTCGCGCAGCATGCGGACGATCAGGCCGAAACCGTGCTGCTGCAGCTGTTGCGCGGCGCGGGGATCGCGGGGCTTGCCGCGATGGCGCCGCGTTACCGCCCTGAAGGCGTGAACGTCGAGCGTGTGCGCCCGTTGCTGCGACTGTTGCGTGCGCAACTCGAGCGCTATGCGACGCAGCACGACCTGGCATGGATCGACGACGAGTCGAACAATGACACGCGCTATGCGCGCAATGCGTTGCGCATCGACGTGTTGCCGGCGCTGGCCGTGCATTTCCCGGGCTTTCGCGATGCGCTCGGCCGCGCGGCCCAGCATGCGGCGGCCGCACAGCGACTGCTCGACGATCTGGCCGAACTCGACTTCGCCGTTGCCGCGCGCGATGACGGGCAGGCGCTGTCGCGCGATGCCCTGGTCGCGTTCGACGACACGCGCGGCGCGAACCTGCTGCGCTTCTGGATGCGCCGGCTCGGTTTGCCGGGCGCGTCGGCTGCCCGGCTCGCCAACATGATGCGGCAGTTGCGTGCCACGAATGTCGCCCATGCGCTGCGCGTCGATCACGCAGGGCAATGCCTGCGCCTGTATCGCGATGTCATCTACTGGGAAGCGGGCGACAGCAGCGAACCGGCCGATGACGGTACCGGGAGCCCGCATCCGGAAGCGGTGCTCGCGTGGGAAGGGCAGGAAGTCTGGCACCTGCCGGGTTGGCGCGGCACGTTCGTGTTCGCGCCGGCCGACGCGGGAAGTGCCGACGCGGTGCCGGAAGCACTGCTGCGCAGCGCGCGGCTGGCAGCGCGTGCCCGCGCGGGCGGCGAGCGGATGCGTACGTCGCCCGGCGGCCCGGGCCGCACGCTGAAGAACCTGTTCCAGGAGCGCGGCGTGCCCGCCTGGCAGCGCGACGTGCCGCTGCTGTTCGCCGGCGACTTGCTGATCTACGTGCCGCGCCTTGGCGTGAACCGCGATGCCGGCCTGTCCGGCGGCGGGGCCTCCGGCGACGGCGGGTGGCGCCGGATCGAGTGGCGTCCGGACCTGCTGATCGCATGACGGCGGCAGGCCGCCGGCGGCGCGATGGCGCGCGTATTTTCACCATTTGGTAAACAGCGCCGGAACGGCCCCGGACGCGGCGAGCGGCTTGTCAAGCGGGCCTCTATCGGGTACGCTCGGTCGTTTGCTCGGCTCGATTTTTGAGCGATTTGTGCAGGTTTTCCGCGTGACGTACCCGGTTTGCGCGGCCTGATCGGCCTTCCGGGCAAAATCCGTCACGCTTGCGTGTTGCGTCCCAGCCGTCCCCCTCGTCGTCCGTCCACAGCCACAAGCCGCGTGACCGAACGGCTACGCGGCCTGCCCAGCGCGCCCGTGCGGTTTCTCCTCCAGTTCAGAACGACAATGGCACTCATCGTACACAAATACGGCGGCACTTCGATGGGCTCGGTCGAGCGCATCAAGAACGTCGCGAAACGCGTCGCAAAATGGCATCAGGCCGGGCACCAGATGGTGGTCGTGCCTTCGGCGATGTCCGGCGAAACCAACCGTCTGCTCGGTCTTGCGAAAGAGATTTCGAGCCAGCCGAGCCCGCGCGAGCTAGACATGATCGCGTCGACCGGCGAGCAGGTCAGCGTCGGCCTGCTGTCGATCGCGCTGCAGGAAATCGGCGTCGAGGCCGTGAGCTACGCGGGCTGGCAAGTGCCGATCAAGACCGACAGCGCGTTCACGAAAGCGCGCATTCACTCGATCGACGACGAGCGCGTGAAGGCCGATCTGAATGGCGGCAAGGTCGTGATCATCACGGGCTTCCAGGGCGTCGATCCGGACGGTCACATCACGACGCTGGGCCGTGGCGGCTCGGATACGTCGGCGGTGGCGGTCGCGGCTGCGCTGGATGCCGAAGAGTGCCTGATTTATACGGACGTCGACGGCGTCTACACGACCGATCCGCGCGTCGTCGAAGAGGCGCGACGCCTCGATCGCGTGACGTTCGAGGAAATGCTGGAAATGGCGAGCCTCGGCTCGAAGGTCCTGCAGATCCGCTCGGTCGAATTCGCCGGCAAATACCAGGTGAAGACGCGCGTGCTGTCGAGCCTGACCGATCCGCTGATTGCGCTCGACGAAGAAATGCGCTCGGGCACCCTGATTACTTTTGAAGAAGACGAGACCATGGAAAAGGCAGTCATTTCCGGCATCGCGTTCCAGCGCGACGAAGCACGCATTGCTGTGATGGGCGTGCCCGACAAGCCGGGCATCGCGTATCAGATCCTCGGCCCGGTCGCGGATGCGAACGTCGACGTCGACATGATCATCCAGAACCAGAGCGTCCAGGGCAAAACCGACTTCACGTTCACGGTCGGCCGTGGCGACTACCAGAAGGCGATGGACATCCTCACCAACCAGGTGAAGGGCCACGTGAACGCCGAGCAGGTGCAGGGCGACCCGAAGGTGTCGAAGGTGTCGGTCGTCGGCGTCGGCATGCGTTCGCACGTGGGCGTCGCGAGCAAGATGTTCCGCACGCTGTCGGAAGAGGGCATCAACATCCAGATGATCTCGACGTCCGAAATCAAGATTTCGGTGCTGATCGACGAGAAATACATGGAGCTGGCCGTCCGCGCGCTGCACAAGGCATTCGAACTCGACCAGGCATCGTGAATTTTTCGTGATGCATTGAAGAAAATGCATCACGGAAATTGACGTGCGGTTCGAAACCCTATATTATTTCGTTCTCGTCGCACTGCCTCCCTGGTGCGAGCGAAAGTTTGGGAGACGTGGCCGAGAGGTCGAAGGCACTCCCCTGCTAAGGGAGCATCTGGGCCAAAACCTGGATCGAGGGTTCGAATCCCTCCGTCTCCGCCAAAAGCGGTGACAAAGCCCCGCAAGTTCTCGGACTTGCGGGGCTTTTTCTTTTTCCGGCCGCCGAGAGCCTGACACGCGATGTGGCCGGATCTCTTTCGATGGCGGATTTGGGTGGGGCCTGCACCGATCCAATGCGTGTCCGGCTTGAGCGGCGGTGGTGCGCTACATGTCGCGTATCGTCTGGCAGCGACTCAAGGTGCTGGTTCGGGCAGGCTCGCATTCCGTTTTGACCATCCTCCTTCATCGACCCGTCCGTCGCCGATCCATGGCACGCGTGACAGCCGCTTCGTCCAATTTCCCGCGCAACACGACCACCACCGCACGATGACGTATGCGCACATGCGGCCGTCCGAGTCACCAGCGATCGCGGTCGGAAACATGAACGCTCGACCGGCATCGATCCAGGCAAAATGAAATAAAAATGAAAGTATTGATGTAAGGATCGAGAGCCACGCGCTTGCTGTCATGTCGGCCGTCAATCAACACGTTTCGACCCTTCGAAATGGCCCACCGGCGTCAAAAATGCGGCACTGCGTCGATTTTCGTGATCGTCGTCATCGGGCAATACAAAAAATTACTCATAAAAATCAGAAACATAGATTCACGCTAAAAAACGATGCTCTGCTGCGCTGCAGAAAATAATCAATCGCCTTATGCTGGTTAACCCGATCGCGTTTGAGCGGCGTCAAGTTTTCCGGTGATGCCGCTTTACATTTTGCCAACACTGGCGATTCACGAAATCTATCTGTCGATTTGATTTCGTTCCTTTCGTCTCGCCTGTCCCCGATGCAGTGCGCGACTTCATCAAGGCCTTGTTGACATGCATGATTTCCCCTTCCTGAGCCTGGCCATCTGGGCTCCGATCCTGTTCGGCGCGTGCCTGCTGCGCGCCGGTTCCGACCATCATCCGCGTCGTACGCGGCTCATCGCACTCGTCGGCGCACTGGTGGGGCTTGCGGCCGTCGTGCCGCTGGTCGCCGGTTTCGATGCGCACTCGGCTGCGATGCAGTTCGCCGAAAGCCGCAACTGGCTGGCGGCATTCAATTCCGGATGGCGGGTCGGCATCGACGGCGCGTCGCTGTGGCTCGTCGTGCTGACCGCGTTCACGACGCTCGTGGTGGTGGTGGCGTCGTGGGAGTCGATCACGGTGCGCGTCGCGCAGTACTACGCGTCGTTCCTGATCCTGTCGGGGCTGATGGTCGGCGTGTTCGTCGCGCAGGACGGGCTGCTGTTCTTCATCTTCTTCGAGGCGACGCTGATTCCGCTGTACCTGCTGATCGGCACGTGGGGGCGCGAGCGTCGCGTGTACGCGGCCGTGAAGTTCTTCTTCATCTCGTTCGCCGGCTCGCTGTTGCTGCTGATGGCGATGCTGTACCTGTACGCGCAGTCGCATACGTTCGACATGGCCGTATGGCGCACGCTGCAGCTCGGCTTCGCACCGCAGTTGCTGGTGTTCCTCGGCTTCTTCGCCGCATTCGCGGTCAAGGTGCCGATGTGGCCGGTCCACACGTGGCTGAGCGACGTCTACACCGACGGCCCGACCGGTGCTGCGCTGATGCTCGCGATGCTCAAGCTCGGCGGCTACGGGTTCCTGCGCTTCGCGCTGCCGGTCACGCCCGATGCGAGCCACTTCTTCGCGCCGGCCGTGATCGCGCTGTCGCTGTTCGCGATCGTCTATGCGAGCCTGATCGCGCTCGCGCAGACCGATCTCGGCAAGCTGCTCGCGTATTCGACGGTCGCGCACATGGGGATCGTCACGCTCGGGCTGTTCCTGTTCAACCGGATCGGCGTCGAAGGCGCGATCGTGCAGCTCGTGTCGTACGGCTTCGTCGCGGGCGCGATGCTGTTGTGCGTGAACGTGCTCGTCGATCGCACGAAGCAGCGCGAGATTGCCGCGTATGGCGGCGTCGCGGGCGTGATGCCGCGTTTCGCGACCTTCACGGTGCTGTTCGCGATGGCCAACGTCGGCCTGCCGGGCACGTCGGGGTTCGTCGGCGAGTTCATGGTCATCATGGGCGCGATCCGTTTCAACTTCTGGATCGGCGCCATTGCGGCACTCACGCTGATCCTCAGCGCGTCGTACACGCTGTGGATGCTCAAGCGCGTCGTGTTCGGCAAGGTCGCGAGCCAGCGGATCGCGAAACTCGCCGACCTGAACCGTCGCGAGATCGTGATGTTCGCGTCGCTCGCACTGGTCGTGCTGGCGGTCGGCATCGATCCGAAGCCGTTCACCGACGCGATCGATCCGACCGTCGGCAGGCTGATTGAAGACGCGAGCCATTCGAAGCTGCCGACAGGGGACGGCCCTGCGCAGCCGCAGCCGTCGTACATGGCATCGACGCGCGGCTGATCGCGGCACGTCGCGCGAGCGGGGTGCATCGCACGGCGGTGCGGTCGTTGCACACACATCGATTCGATCGCGGTCCGGCGCAGGCAGCGCCGGGCCGGCTTTCGGCTGCGTGAAATTGCCCCGCGACAATCTGTCTCACGGCAGATTCTGCAATGATGATTTTCCGCATTAGCTGGTTTTTCATCGCACTCGCGCGACGTATGATTCGGCCACTTTCGTGGATCGAATGCGCATCGGGCATACGCAAACGGATTCAATGACCCTCGGGCTGTGTGATGAAAAGAAAAGCTTCAAAAGGCGGGGCGGCGCTGATGTCGATCGGCGCGGCTTTGAGCCTGTCAGGCTGTAATTTAGATGTACTAAATCCGAAAGGAAGCGTGGGCGCTGCCGAAAAGGCGCTGATCGCGACGTCCACCTGGGCGATGCTGATCGTCGTCGTGCCGGTGATTCTGCTCACGCTGTGGTTCGCGTGGCGTTACCGCGCGTCGAACCGCAACGCCACCTACGCGCCGAACTGGTCGCACTCGACTGCGATCGAGGTCGTGATCTGGACGGTGCCGACGCTGATCATCCTGTTCCTCGCCGTGCTCACGTGGAAGACCACGCACGAGCTCGACCCGTACAAGCCGCTCGAGTCGTCGGTGAAGCCGATCGACGTCGAGGTCGTCGCACTCGACTGGAAGTGGCTGTTCATCTATCCGGAACTCGGTATCGCGTCGGTGAACCAGCTTGCGATTCCGGTCGGCACACCGGTGAACTTCCGCATCACGTCGGATTCGGTGATGAACTCGTTCTTCATCCCGCAGCTCGGCGGCCAGGTCTACGCGATGGCCGGCATGCAGACGCGCCTGCACCTGATCGCCGACGAGCCCGGCAACTACGCGGGCACGTCCGCCAACTTCAGCGGCCGCGGCTTCTCCGACATGAAGTTCCGCACGCTCGCCGAGCCGCGCGAACAGTTCGATGCATGGGTGCAGAAGGTGAAGGCGTCGCCGGACCGGCTCGACGCGACCGTGTACGGCACCGTCGCGCAGCCGAGCGAGAAGGCGCCCGTGCGCTACTTCTCGTCGGTCGACCCGCGGCTCTTCCACAACATCATCGCGAAATACAACGATGGCCACGTCCTCGACCTGAAGGACGCCGCCTGCGGCACGAAGGGGTAACGCATGTTCGGCAAACTCACACTATCGGCGATCCCGTTCGATCAGCCCATCATCATGGTGGCCGGTGCCTTCATGGGGCTGGCCGTGCTGGGCATTCTCGCCGCACTGACGATCACCGGCCGGTGGAAATGGCTGTGGACGGAATGGCTGACCACGGTCGACCACAAGAGGCTCGGCGTGATGTACATCATCGTCGCGCTGATCATGCTGCTGCGCGGCTTCGCCGACGCGATCATGATGCGCATGCAGCTCGCGCTCGCGTACAACGCGCCCGGCTACCTGCCGCCGCACCACTATGACCAGATCTTCACGGCACACGGCGTGATCATGATCTTCTTCATGGCGATGGTGTTCATGGTCGGCCTGATGAACCTGATCGTGCCGCTGCAGATCGGCGCGCGCGACGTCGCGTTCCCGTTCATCAACTCGCTCTCGTTCTGGATGACGGCCGTCAGCGCGATCCTGATCAACGTCTCGCTCGTGATCGGTGAATTCGCACAGACGGGCTGGCTCGCGTATCCGCCGCTGTCGGAGCTGCAGTTCAGTCCGGGGGTAGGGGTCGACTACTACCTGTGGGCGCTGCAGATCTCGGGCGTCGGCACGCTGCTGACCGGCGTGAACTTCTTCGTGACGATCATCAAGATGCGCGCGCCGGGCATGACGCTGATGAAGATGCCGGTGTTCACGTGGACCGCGCTGTGCACGAACGTGCTGATCATGGCGTCGTTCCCGATCCTGACCGCGACGCTCGCGCTGCTCGGCCTCGACCGTTACCTCGGCATGCACTTCTTCACGAATGAAGCCGGCGGCAACGCGATGCTGTACCTGAACCTGATCTGGGCATGGGGCCACCCGGAGGTGTACATCCTGATCCTGCCGGCGTTCGGCATCTTCTCGGAAGTCATCTCGACGTTCGCGAAGAAGCCGCTGTTCGGCTACAAGACGATGGTGTACGCGACCTGCGCGATCATGGTGCTGTCGTTCCTCGTCTGGCTGCACCACTTCTTCACGATGGGCTCGGGTGCGAACGTGAATGCGTTCTTCGGCATCATGACGATGATCATCGCGATCCCGACCGGCGTGAAGGTGTTCAACTGGCTGTTCACGATGTACCGCGGCCGGATCGAATTCACGACGCCGGTGCTGTGGACGATCGGCTTCATGGTCACGTTCACGCTCGGCGGCATGACCGGCGTGATGATGGCGATTCCCGGCGCGGACTTCGTGCTGCACAACAGCCTGTTCCTGATCGCGCACTTCCACAACGTGATCATCGGCGGCGTGCTGTTCGGCTATCTCGCGGGCTTCAATTACTGGTTCCCGAAGGCGTTCGGCTTCAAGCTGAACGAGAAGCTCGGCAAGGCCGCGTTCTGGTTCTGGCAGATCGGCTTCTACGTCGCGTTCGTGCCGCTCTACGTGCTCGGCTTCATGGGCATGACGCGCCGGATCAACCACTACGACAACCCGGCCTGGCATCCGTGGCTGCTGGTCGCCGCATTCGGCGCCGTGCTGATCGCGATCGGCATTGCGTGCCAGCTGCTGCAACTGGTGGTCAGCATCCGCAACCGCAACCTGCCCGAGTACCGCGACACGACGGGCGATCCGTGGGGCGGCCGCACGCTGGAGTGGGCGACCTCGTCGCCGCCGGCCGACTACAACTTCGCGGTGATCCCGCAGGTGCGCACGCTCGACGCGTACGCCGACATGAAGGCACGCGGCGACGGCCGGCCGAACCCGGCGGAAATTCGTGACATCCACATGCCGTCGAATACCTGCGCGGGCCTTGTGATTGCGATCTTCAGCCTGGTGCTCGGCTTCGCGCTGGTGTGGCACATCTGGTGGATGGCGATCGGCGGGCTCGTCGGGATCGTCGCGACGCTCGTGATCTACAGCTCGCGTGACAACGACGGCTATTACATCCCCGCGTCGACGGTGCGGAAGATCGAAGACAAGCAGCCGACGAAGCGCGTGGCCGCGCGCGTCGACGACGTGGAACTGGAGGCCAACTGATGTTGCAGAAAACCTTGAGCGCAACCCTGCTCGAGCACGACGACCATCCGCCGTCGCACTCGGTGTTCGGGTTCTGGCTGTACCTGATGACCGACTGCGTGATCTTCGCAGCGCTGTTCGCGACGTTCGCGGTGCTCGGCCAGCAGCATGCGGGTGGGCCGACCGCGAAAGACCTGTTCGACATTCCGGGCGTCGCGGTGGAAACCGCCGCGCTGCTGCTGTCGAGCATCACGTACGGTTTCGCGATGCTCGCCGCGTACAAGCAGCGGCGCGGCGCGCTGCTCGCGTGGCTCGCGGTGACGTTCGTGCTCGGCGCGGCGTTTCTCGTGATGGAACTGCGCGAGTTCTCGCACCTGATCGCGGAAGGCGCGGGCCCGCAGCGCAGCGCGTTCCTGTCGGCGTTCTTCACGCTGGTCGGCACGCACGGGCTGCACGTCACTGCCGGCCTGCTGTGGATGATCGTGCTCGCCGGGCAGATCGTGTTCCGCGGCGGCGACCTGACCGATCGCGACCTGCGACGCCTGACGTGCCTGAGCCTCTTCTGGCACTTCCTCGACATCGTGTGGATCTGCGTGTTTTCCTTTGTCTATCTCGCGAGCGTGATCTAAATGGCCCATTCGCATTCGTCTCAACTCGAAGAAGGGCACGGCAGTGTCGGTGGGTACTTCGCCGGTTTCATCCTGTCGGTGCTGCTCACGGCCGCGTCGTTCGGCCTCGTGATGGGCGGCGTGCTGTCGCCGCACGCGTCGCTGATCGCGCTTGCCGTGCTCGCGTTCGTGCAGATCGTCGTGCACCTCGTGTACTTCCTGCACATGAACGGCTCGTCGGGCCAGCGCTGGAACGTGATGGCGTTCAGCTACACGGTGCTGACCGCGGCGATCCTGATCGTCGGCACGCTTTGGGTGATGCACAACGTCAGCATGAACATGATGTCGCGCTGAGCGGCATCGCGGCGCAGCGGTCGATATCCATGCGCTTTCATGAAAAAAGGCGGCACGCGAGTGCCGCCTTTTTGTTTTTCCCGGCCGCGTTGCGCCGGGCCGCGGGATCAGTGCCGCGTGCCCGCATCGGCCGTCAGCGCATGCGTGCAGTCCGCACGGTACTCGGCGGCGAGGCGATGTTTCGCGCCGTCGAGATCGTCGGGGTAGTAAGGGCTCGCGTGCGCGGGATCGTAGCCGACCTGTTCGAGTTCGGTCAGCTCGCGCACGAGGTCCGCATGCGTGACGTCGTGGCCGGTGTGAACGAACGGGTACGCGTTGCATTCCTGCGGTGTCAGGTGAGGTGCCGCGAACGCGGCGGTGCTGGCGCATGCGAGCAGCATGCAGGCGACGGTGGTCGACAGTTTCATCCGGTAGCTCCTGGTTGCGCGGCCCGATGCCGCATGACGTCAGCGTAGGCGGCGCGCACGACGGGGCGGGCGACGCACGGATGAAACATGTTTCACCCGTGCGCCAAGGCACCGGATGAAGCATTTTTCATGTAACGCCGGACGGCGATCGGGGCGTCTACGATAGTCGCGGGCGCATCGCGTGCGCCCGTCATGACGTTCATTGCGAGGGCAACCATGCGAGTACTGACGGTCGAGGATGATGCGGTGACCGCGAACGAAATCGTCGGCGAACTGACCGCGCGCGGGTTCGAGGTCGACTGGATCGACAACGGCCGCGAAGGCATGCTGCGCGCGATGAGCGCATCGTACGACGCGATCACGCTCGACCGGATGCTGCCGGGCGCGGACGGCCTCGCGATCCTGACCGCGATGCGTACGGTCGGCATCGATACACCGGTGCTGATGCTGAGCGCGCTCGGCGATGTCGACGAGCGCATCCGCGGGCTGCGCGCGGGCGGCGACGATTACCTGACGAAGCCGTTCGACTCCGGCGAACTGAGCGCGCGCATCGAGGTGCTGCTGCGTCGCCGGCAGGCGTCGGGCGTGCCGCAGCAGACGCTGTTGAAGGTCGGTGCGCTCGAGCTCGATCTCATTTCGCGCTGCGCGCGTCGCGGGGCCGACGAGATTCCGCTGTTGCCGACCGAGTTCCGCGTGCTCGAATTCATGATGCGCAATGCGGGCCAGACGATCACGCGCACGATGCTGTTCGAGACGGTGTGGGGCTATCACTTCGATCCGGGCACCAACCTGATCGACGTCCACATGGGCCGGCTGCGCAAGAAGATCGATCCGCCCGGCGCGACCCCGATGATCCAGACGGTGCGCGGCTCGGGCTACATGCTCGCGTGACGGAGGCCCGGATGGATGCGGCTCGCGCGGCGAACTTCACGCGCCGCTGGCACACGACGACGTTTCGCTGGCTGTGCGCGTATGCGGCGATCTTCTCGGTTTCGCTGCTCGTGCTCGCGGGCGTGATCAGCGTGGCCGCGACGCACACGATGACGCGCGACACCGACGAGGTGCTCGCGTGGCAACTGATCTATTTCGATTCGATTCCCGATGCCGAGCTGCCGCTCGCGATCCACCGGCGGCTCGAGCACGAGCACATGCATACCAGTTTCTACGGGCTGTTCGACGCGAACGGGCGCCGCGTGGCCGGGGACATTGCGACGCCGCCCGCACTGCGTACGGATCGCAACGGACGTACGCTGAACCGCACGCTTGCGCCGCTCGATGGCCAGCCCGCACCGATCACGCGCGCGATGGCCGTACGCCGCGACAACGGGATGACGCTGGTCGTCGCACGCGACCTGTCGCATTTCATCCAGATCCGCGACGTCGCGATCCGCGGGCTCGTGATCGGCGGCGTGATGATCCTAATCGCGGGCATCGCGGGCGGCAGCATGCTCGGCATGCGGCAGATGCGCCGCGTCGCCGCGATCCGGCGCGTCACGCGGCAGATCGCCGAGGGCGATCTCGGCAAGCGGCTGCCGGTTGGACGCTACGACGAACTCGACCTGCTCGCGCATCTCGTGAACCACATGCTCGACGAAGTCGAGCGGCTGATGGGCGAGGTGCGTCATACCTGCGATGGCATCGCGCACGATCTGCGCACGCCGCTCGCACGCGTGCACACGATGCTGGCCCGGCTCGCGGAGCAGCCGTTTTGCGCGGACGATCCCGCGTCGTCGGCACTGCTCGCGACGGCGCGCGACGAGACCGACCGGTTGCTCGAGCGCTTTCGGGCGATGCTGCGCATCTCCGAGATCGGCACGCTGAGCCGGCGCGGCGGCTTTGCCGCGGTCGACGTCACGGCCTTGCTGCGCGACGTATGCGAGCTCTACGAACCGCTGGCCGAGGCCGTCGACGTGTCGTTCGAGCTCGCGGCGACACCGGTCGACCGCATTCATGGCGATCGTGCGCTGCTGTTCGAGGCGTTCAGCAATCTCGCGGACAACGCGATCAAGTTCACGCCGCCGGGCGGCCGCGTGCGCGTCGCCCTCCACGCAACGCCGAGCGGGCCGCTCGTGCGAATCGAAGACACCGGGCCCGGCATCCCGCCAGGTGAGCGCGACGCGGTGCTCGAGCGCTTCTATCGTGGCGAGCGCACGCGCCATGTGAGCGGCTCGGGGCTGGGACTGAGCATCGTCTCGGCGGTGATGCACGTGCACGGCTTCGCGCTGCGAATCGGCGATGCGCCACTGGCCGGTGCGGCGATCACGGTCGAGTGCTGGCCGCGCTCGCTCGCATGACGGCGTCAGGAAACGGTCGATGCGCATCCTGCTGATTTCCCCGCCGAACCCGGAGGCGGCGCGGCTCGACAAGGCATTTCGCGAGAGCACGCATGGCGTCGAGCGCGTCGACGGATGGCGCGACGGCTGCTTCGTGGCGACCCAGGACCGGTTCGATGCGATCGTGATCGTTGCACCCGATACGGCCGCCGGCCCGGCGATTCTCGAGGCATTGCCGCGACTCGCCGCATCGGCCGGAGGCGCGACGATTGCCGCGATCGTTGCCGGCGCGGCACCCGCGCAGCGCGCGCAGATGCTGCAAGCCGGCTGCGATGTGTGTCTGGCCCATCCCTGTTCGTTCGTGGAACTGCACGAGCGGCTGCGCGCGCTGTGGCGCCGTACGGGCGTCATCGCGATGCGCGAGCCGGTCCGGCTCGACGCGGCCACGCGCGCACTCGAGGAGCATGGCCGGAGGCTGGCGCTCAGCACACGGGAATTCCGTCTCGTCGAATGCCTACTGCGCGAAGCGGGGCGACCGGTCGGGCGCGATGCCGTGCTGCGTTATGCATGGGGCGATGCCGACGTCGAACCCGAGACCGTCAACGCGCTGGTCGTGCGGTTGCGGCGCAAGCTGGCCGCACACGCGTTTTCCGCGCGCATCGAAACGGTCGCGCGATTCGGGTTCAGGTTCGACGCGGGCGGATGACGGTGCGGTTCGCGCCGTGCTTGGCAGATGGCACGCATGCCGCGCGTCGCGCGGCATGTTCGATTGCGTGCGGTCAGTGCGAATAGAGTTCGCGGTTGAGCTGCGCGAGCTGGCCGTCGCGTTCGGCACGGACGAGTTGGCGATACACCTGAGCGCGTGTCAGCGGCGTTGCAGGCCGTGCGTTCCATGTCGGTTGCGACGACAACGGTGCGGGCGCGGTCGCGGCGAACGTCTGCGGCGCAGTTGCGGTGTCGGGCTGCGTTGCGCTGGCCCGGCCGGGCAGCGCGACACACAGGGCGGAGAGCAGGGTGGCGAACATCAATGTCTTCATGGCGTGATCCTTTTCAAGTGACAGTGGCCGGTGCCGCGATGGCGATGCCGGCAGGATCGACGTTATCGGGTGCGCCCGTGCGGGCACCGGGCGCGCCGATGAAGAAACGTTCATGAACGCGCGTCGTGCCAGCCGCCGCCGAGCGCGCGCACGAGCCCGACGGATGCCTGCAGGCGTCGGGCGTCGACGTCGAGCGACGCGATCTGCGTATCGAGTTCGGTCGTCTGCGCGGTGACCACGTCGAGATAGCTGACCGCCCCGTCGCGATAGCGCGACATTGCCAACGCGAGCGAATGCCGCGCCGCGACGAGCGCCACGTCGTCCTGATCCGATTCGTCGCCGAGGCGGTGCAACTGCGCAAGATCGTCCTCGACTTCGCGGAACGCCTGCACCACGACCGCGCGGTAGCGCGCGCCCTGTTCGTTGAACTGCGCACGCGCATTGCGTACGCCGGCGGCACGCCGGCCCCCGTCGAACAGCGTCATCGCGAGACGCGGTCCGATCGACCAGATCTCGTTGGGCGCGGCGAGCCACGGCGAAAACGTATCGCTCTGGAACCCGGCGTCGAGGCCGAGCGACAGGTCGGGAAAGTAGGCAGCGCGTGCGACGCCGATCCGCGCGTTTGCGGCCGCGACGCGGCGTTCGGCGGCGGCGACGTCGGGCCGGCGTTCGAGCAGCGTCGACGCGAGCCCGGTCGGAATCGACGGCACGCCCGGCAGCGCGGCAACGAGCGGCAGCGAGAACGTGGACGCGGATGCGCCGACGAGTGCCGCGATTGCATGCTCGTCGAGCGCGCGGCGAGCGGCGATGTCGGACGCACGCGCTTGTGCCAGCGCGAGTTGCGTTTGCGCACGCGAAACGTCGAGCCCCGATGCGAGGCCGCCGCGATGGCGACTGACCGTCAGTTGCCATGCACGACGGTACGTGTCGATCGTTTGCGCGAGCGCGTCCGCTTCACGATCGAGTCCCGCGAGGTCGAAGTAGGTGCTGGCGACGCCGGCCTGCAGGCTGAGCCGGACTGACGCGAGATCGTCGTCGGCCGCCTGCGCGTCGTCGCGGCCGGCCGCGACCGCGTTGCGGACCTTGCCCCACAGATCGACGTCGTAGCCGAATCCCGCTTCGAGCGTGTTCGACTCATAGGTATCGGGCTGGCCGCTGCCGCGCAGCGGCCGGCGAGCGGACTGACGGTCGCGGTCGGTCTCGGCACCGATGCCCACGGTCGGCAGCAATGCCGCATGCGCCTCGTCGAACAGCGCGGCGGCTTCGTCGTGCCTTGCGACGGCGGCGGCCAGGTCGGGATTCGCGCGCGCGACGAGCGGTTCGAGCCGGTCGAGTGTTGCGTCGCCGTACGCGCGCCACCAGCCGTCACGCGGCAGGCGGTCGGCCGGTGCGGCATCGACCCACGCGCCCGTTTCGCGAAACGCGGCCGGTACGGGAGCGGCCGGTGCGCGATAGGTCGGCGCGAGCGAGCAGCCGGCGAGCAGCGCGACGCTGCCCAGCCACACAGCGAGCAGACGGTCAGCCATGCGCACGCTCCGTCGTCGCGGTGCCGGCGATACGCACGGGGTCGCCGTCCGCGAGCGAATCGGGCGGATTGTCGATCACGCGGTCGCCAGCCGTGAGCCCCGACGCGATCTCGACGCGCGTGCCGAGATCGGTCGCGATCGATACGTTGCGCAGCCGTGCATGCCCGGTTCCATCGAGCACGGCGACTTGCAACCCGTCGTGGCGGAAGATCAGCGTGCTAGCCGGAATCGACAGCGCATGCGCGGTGTCGGGCATCGCGATCCGCACCTGCGCGTATTCGCCCGGGAACAGCGTGCCGGCCGGGTTCGCGATCGAGAATTGCGCGAGCAGCGTGCCGGAAGCCGGATCGATCGATTGGGCGGAATCCGCGAGCGTGGCATCGAACGTCATGCCGGGGCGCTCGGGCACGGTCAGCGCGACGCGCATGCCTGAACGGATCGCGGCCGCGTCGTCTTGCGGGACGTGGACGTACAGCCGCAGCCGCCGAGCGTCCGAGACGGTGAAGAGTTCGGCGCCGTTGCCGCTGCCCGCGTCGATCAGTGCGCCGACATCGGTCTTGCGGGCCGTCACGATGCCGTCGAACGGCGCGGTGAGCCGCTTGAACGATTCGAGCGCTTCGAGCCGCCGTAGGTTGGCGGTGCTCGCCGCGACGGCCGCGCGTTTCGCGTCGAGGTCGCTGCGTTTTTCGTCGGCTTCCTGCTGCGAGACGGAATCCTGCGCGAGCATCTCGGCCCAGCGGGCAGCCGTGACGGCCGCAAGCCGTTCGTTCGCGGTCGCGCTCTGAAGATCGGCGCGTGCCTGCTGCAACTGCTGGTCGAGATCGGGCGTGTCGATCGACGCGAGCAACTGTCCGGCCTTCACGTGCGCGCCGATGTCGGCGTACCACGCGTGCAGGTAGCCGGGCACGCGCGCGTAGATCGGCGCGTCGACGTACGCGTCGAGCCGGCCGGGCAGCATCAGCGCGTCGGCTGCGGCCGGCTGCGGCGCAACCGTCGCCACGGTCGGAATTGCCTGTTGCACGGTCCACGCGGCGACCGCGTGTGCATCGTGCATGCGTGCGACGAGGCCGGCCGCCGCGACGACGAGCGCGGCGATGGCGCCCGCGATCGCGAGCGGTTTCAGATAGCGCGGCGTGCCAGGGGGGCGGACGTCGAAGTCAGTGGACATGCTGTTCTCCCGGAGTGAGGGGCAGGGATTCGGAACGGGGCGCGCGATCGCGCCGGTGGACGAGGCTGAACACGACGGGCACGAACACCAGCGTCGCGACGGTTGCGCACAGCAGGCCGCCGATGACCGCGCGGCCGAGCGGTGCGTTCTGCTCCCCGCCATCGCCGAGACCAAGCGCCATCGGCGCCATGCCGATGATCATCGCGAGCGCGGTCATCATCACGGGCCGGAAGCGCGTGAAGCCGGCCTCGAGCGCGGCGACGGCCGCGTCGGCGGTATGCGCGAGCCGTTCGCGCGCGAAGGTCACGACGAGGATGCTGTTCGCGGTCGCGACCCCCATGCACAGGATCGCGCCCGTCAACGCCGGCACCGACAGCGGCGTGCGTGTGACGAACAGCATCCAGACGATGCCGGCGAGCGCCGCGGGCAGGCCGCTCACGATCACGAATGCGTCGCGCCATGAATGGAAGTTGACGACGATCAGCAGGTAGATCAGCAGGACCGCGCCGGCGAGGCCCGCGAGCAGCCCGCCGAATGCGCTGTTCATCGTCTGCACCTGGCCGCGCACGATCACGCGCGATCCTTTGGGCAAGCCGGCCGCGCTCGCGCGCAGCACGCGTTCGATGTCGGCGCTGACTGCGCCGAGATCGCGGTCCTGCGTCGTCGCGAAGATGTCGTACAGCGGTGCGATGTCGTAGTGCGACACAACAGCGTCGGTTTGCCCACGCACGATCGTCGCGAGACCGCCGAGCAGTTGCGCGGCGCCCGTACGGCCCGTGACGGGCAGCGCGCGCAGGTCCGACAGCGACGTCATCCGGTACTGGGGCGTCTGCGCGACGATCGGATACGACACGCCGTTGTGCGGATCGAGCCAGTAGGTCGGCGACACCTGGCTCGTGCCGGACAGGCTTGCGACCACCGCATTGGTGACGTCCTGCTCGGTGATGCCGAGTTGCGCGGCACGCGTACGGTCGACCGATACCGTGAACTGCGGATAGGTCGACGCCTGCTGCACGCGCGCGTCGGCAACCCCCGGCACGCTGCGGATGCGCCGCAACAGCTCGGTGGCATAGGCGCGGTTGGCGGCGCGGTCGGGGCCTGTCACCTGCACGTCGATCGGAGCGGGCGCGCCGAAGTTGAGGATCTGGCTCACGATGTCGGCGGGCAGGAACGAGAACGTCACGCCGGGAAACGCGCGCGGCAGCACCGTACGCAACCGTTTGACGTAGTCGGCCGTCGGCGCGTGGTCGCCCGTGAGCGACACGAGGATGTCGCCGTCCTGCGGGCCGATCGTGCCGCTGTTGCTGTAGGTGAGGTTGATCCCGCTGTTCGGCAGTCCCATGTTGTCGACGATGCTCGCGACTGCGTGCGGCGGCACGACGCCGCGCACCGTCTGCTCGACGTGGTCGAACAGCGCGGCCGTTTCCTCGATGCGCGTGCCGATCGGTGCGCGTACATGGATCGCGATTTCGCCCGCGTCGACCGACGGGAAGAAATTGCGGCCGAGCCACGGCACCAGCACGAACGACACCGCGACCGCGGCGAGGAACAGCGCGACGAAGCGCGCGCGATGGGCGAGGGCGAGGCCGAGCACGACGCGGTAGCCGGCGCGCAGTGCCGCGAAGCGGCGCTCGAACCCCTGCTGGAACGCGACGAGCGGATTGCGCGCACGTGGCGGCGGGAACGGCGCGCCGTGCGGCGCGAGTGCGGCTGCCGCATGCGCGGCATGCGGTTTCAACAGGTAGCGGGCCATCATCGGCACGAACGTGCGCGACAGCACGAACGACGCGATCATCGCGAAGATCACGGCTTCGGCCATCGGCACGAACAGGAAGCGGGCCACGCCATCGAGCAGCAGCATCGGCACGAACACGATGCAGATGCACAGCAGCGACACGAAGGCCGGCGCGACGATCTGCGACGCGCCGTCGAGGATCGCATCGCGCACGTCCTTGCCCTGTTCGAGGTGCCAGTTCACGTTTTCGATCGTGACGGTGGCATCGTCGACGAGAATGCCGACCGCGAGCGCGAGTCCGCCGAGCGTCATCACGTTGAGCGTCTCGCCCGCGGCCGCGAGCGCGGCGATCGCGGCCAGCACCGCGAGCGGAATGGATGCGGCGATGATCAGCGTCGAGCGCCAGCTGCCGAGGAACAGCAGGATCATCGCGGACGTGAGCGCGGCGGCGATCAGGCCTTCGCGCGCCACGCCGCTCACGGCGCCCTTGACGAACACGGACTGGTCGCCCATCACGACGAGCCTGAGCGATGGCGGCAGTGTCGCTTCGATGCGCGGCAACTGCGCCTTGACGCCCGAGATGATGTCGAGCGTCGACGCCGACCCGCTTTTCAGCACGCTCATCAGTACCGCGCGACGGCCGTCGACGCGCACGATGTTGCCCTGCGGCGGATAGCCGTCGCGTACGTGCGCGACGTCGCGCATGAAGATCACCGCGCCGTTCACGCTCCGGATCGGCAGCGCATTGATCTGGTCGATGGTCAGCGGGCTGTCGTTGAGCCGGATGTTGTATTCGAAGCCGCCGATCTTCTGCGTGCCGGCCGGGATGATCTGGTTCTGCTGCGCGAGCGCGGTCGCGACGTCCTGCGCGGACAGCCCCTTGGCCTGCAGCGCCTGCGGATCGAGATCGATCTGCACCTGGCGCACCTTGCCGCCGTACGGCGACGGAATCGCGACACCCGCGACGGACAGCAGCTGAGGCCGGATCACGTTGGTCGCGTAGTCGCCGAGCTGCTGTTCGTTCAGCGTGTCGCTGGTCAGCGCCAGCTGCAGCACGGGCACCGTCGATGCGTTGTAGTTGAGGATCTGCGGCGGCGTGGTGCCCGGCGGCATCTGCTTGAGCACGGTCTGCGAGATCGACGTGACCTGCGCGGTCGCGGTGCGGATGTCGACGCTCGGCTGGAAGAAGATCTTGACGATCCCGAAGCTGCGGAACGACTGCGACTCGATGTGCGCAACGTCGTTGACCGTCGTGCCGAGCGTGCGCTCGTAGTAGGTGACGATGCGCCCGGCCATGTCGGCCGGCTGTAGGCCCGCGTAGTTCCACACGACGCTGATGACCGGAATCCGGATGTCGGGGAAGATGTCGGTCGGCGTGCGCAGTGCCGCGAGCGGCCCCGCGATCAGGATCAGCAGCGCGAGGACGATGAACGTGTAAGGGCGCGCGAGCGCGAGTCGGACGAGTTTCAGCATCGGCGAGGTCTCCGCCGGCGCGGGGCGCCGGCCTGTCAGCGAATTGCCGAAGCGCGGCGGAAGCCCGGTTCGGCTCGCGCAGTGTGCGTGGCGCCGCTTAACGCGGGGCGCGGGGCAGGATGAAAGATGTTTTAGGAAAGGGGCAGGACGGGCGGGGCGGGCGTCGATTGTTACAAGACGTTAGCGCAGGCTTCCCGTTGCGATGCCGCGCATCAGTTCTTACAAAGTGGAAATATGCGGAGACGGCGCTTGCCGTTATAGTCGAATCACACATGAAACAACCAGAAGAGGAATCCATGAAGACCTTGCGTGTTGCCTCGCTCTTGACCGGTATGACGGCCTTGCTCGTGTCGGGCGCAGCAATGGCGGGTGTCAATGTCGGGATCAATCTCGGCGTTCCGGCGCCGGTCTACGTCGCGCCTGCACCCGTGTATGCGCCGCCGCCTCCGCCGCCGGTCGTCTATCAGCCCGCGCCGGTCTACGCGCCGGCACCTGTCTACGCCCCGGCGCCGGTCGTCGTGATCGGCTGGCATGGCGACCGCTACTGGGACGGCCGTCGCTACTGGGGCCGTGACGAGTGGTACCGCCATCACGGCCGCGGCTGGGGCGGCGATCGTGGCGATCGTGGCCACTGGGACAACGGCCGCCACAACGGCTGGCGCTGATCGGCAGGGCGCGCCCGCCTGGTGCGCGCCCGCATCGGCTCGTGAAGAAACCGCCCGCGTGGCGGTTTTCTTTTGGCTCGCAGGCTTGAATGGGTAGAATCGTCCCTCGTTACTACCCTCATTCGACCGACAGGGCCTCTATGACGAAGGGTTCGCCCCGGGCCGCCGCCGCGCGTGTCCGCCGTGCGGTACGGGCTGCCGGCCGCACGGCCGCGGTGTTCGGGCTGCAGGCGGTGCTGGCCGCGACCGCTGCGCACGCGGCCTACGCCATTGCGCAGTACGGCGAGCCGAAATATCCGCCGGGCTTCAAGCATTTCGACTACGTCAACCCCGACGCGCCGAAGGGCGGCACGCTCGTGCTCGCGAACCCGAACCGGCTGACCTCGTTCGACAAGTTCAACCCGTTTACGATGCGCGGTAATTCTGCGCCTGGCATCGACATGCTGTTCGAGAGCCTCGCGACCGGCAGCTCGGACGAGCCGGCGTCTGCGTACGGGCTGCTCGCCGACGACATCGACATCGCACCGGATCGCCGTTCGGTCACGTTCCACCTGAATCCGCGCGCGCGCTTCTCGAACGGCGACCGCGTCACCGCCGACGACGTCAAGTTCTCGTTCGACACACTGAAGAGCAAGCAGGCCGCGCCGCAGTTCGGCGCGTATTTCGCGGAGATTGCGAAGGCCGTGGTCGTCGATCCGTCCACCGTGCGCTTCGAGTTCCGCAGCGCGAACCGCGAACTGCCGCTGATCGCCGGCGGCATGCTGGTGTTTTCGCGTAAGTGGGGATTGCGCGCGGACGGCTCGCGTATCCCGTTCGACCAACTCGCGTTCGAGCAGCCGATCGGCAGCGGCCCGTACCTGATCGAGCGCTACGACAACGGCCGTAATATCACGTACCGGCGCAACCCGGCGTACTGGGGCGCCGACCTGCCGGTGCGGATCGGTACCAACAACTTCGAGCGGATCGTCTACAAGCTGTATGGCGACGGTGTCGCGCGGCTCGAGGCGTTCAAGGCCGGCGAATACGACGTGCTCGTCGAATACATCGCGCGCAACTGGACGCGGCGCGACGTCGGCAAGCGTTTCGATAGCGGCGAGCTCGTCAAGCGCGAATTCCGCCAGCACAACGGCGCGGGCATGCAGGGCTTCTTCATGAACCTGCGCCGGCCGCTGTTTCGCGACGTGCGCGTGCGTCAGGCGCTCGATCTCGCCTTCGACTTCGAATGGCTGAACCGTCAGCTCTTCTACAGCGCCTACACGCGTCTGGACAGCTACTTCGCCGACACCGACCTGCAGGCGACCGGCACGCCCGGCCCCGGCGAGCTGAAGCTGCTGGAGCCGCTGCGCGCGCAGCTTGACCCGGCCGTGTTCGGCCCGATGGTCACGCAGCCGAACACGAACCCGCCGGGCTCGCTCCGCGCGAACCTGCTGAAGGCACGCACGCTGCTCGCGCAGGCCGGCTGGACCTATCGCGACGGCGCGTTGCGCAACGCGAAGGGCGAGCCGTTCACGTTCGAGATCCTCGACGATTCAGGCGCGGCGATGGAAGGGATCGTGACTGCGTATCAGCGCAATCTGGCTAAGCTCGGTATCGACGCACGCTTTCGAACGGCTGATTACGCGCTGCTGCAAAAGCGTCTCGACGCGTTCGACTACGACATGACGACGATCCGCTTGCCGGGCGTGCAGGTGCCGGGCGCCGAGCAGTTCTCGCGTTACGGCAGTAAATTCGCCGACGAGCCGGGCTCCGACAACTTCATCGGGCTGAAGTCGCCGGCCGTCGACGCGCTGCTGCACGCGCTCGGCACCGCCCAGACGCGCGACGACCTGCTCGACGCGACCCACGCGCTCGATCGCGTGCTGATGCACGGCTACTACGCGGTCCCGCAGTGGTACAGCACGACGCACCGGGTCGCGTACAAGCGCACGCTTGCCTATCCGCAGACGCTGCCGCTGTACTATTCGGCCGAGGGCTGGGTCGTGTCGACCTGGTGGGCGAAGCCCGATCACTGAGCCACGCCGCCCTAACGTCCAACCCCGCTTACCGATCGCGAGTCGACGCCCATGTGGAGCTACATCCTCAAACGCCTGCTGCTGATGATTCCGACGCTCATCGGCGTGCTGACCCTCACGTTCGCGGTGATCCAGTTCGTGCCGGGCGGCCCCGTCGAACAGGCCGTGCAGGAATTGCGCAAGGGCGCGACGGAGCAGGGCGCGGTGCCGTTCGGGATGCGTGCGCACACCGGCGTCGACGCGCAGCAGCTCGCGCAGCTCAAGGCGCTGTACGGTTTCGACAAACCGCCGCTCGAACGCTACTGGCTGATGCTCAAGCGCTTCGCGCGCTTCGATCTCGGCGACAGCTACTTCCGCCACCAGAGCGTGTGGTCGCTGGTCGTGCAGAAACTGCCCGTGTCGATCAGCATCGGGCTGTGGACGTTCTTCCTCACGTACCTCATATCGGTGCCGCTCGGCATCGCGAAGGCGGTGCGCAACGGTTCGCCGTTCGACGTCGCCACGAGCCTCGTCGTGCTCGTCGGCTATGCGATTCCGGGCTTCGTGCTCGGCGTGCTGCTGCTCGTGCTGTTCGGCGGCGGCTCGTTCTGGCAGCTGTTCCCGCTGCGCGGGCTCACGTCGGACAACTTCGCGCAGCTGTCGCTCGTCGGCAAGGTGCTCGATTACCTGTGGCACATCGCGCTGCCGATCACGGCCTCGGTCGTCGGCAGCTTCGCGGTCATCACGATGCTCACGAAGAATGCGTTCCTCGACCAGATCCGCCGGCAATACGTGCTGACCGCGCGCGCGAAGGGGCTCTCCGAGCGCAGCGTGTTGTGGAAGCACGTGTTCCGCAACGCGATGCTGCCGCTGATCGTCGGCTTCCCGGCCGCGTTCATCGGCGCGTTCTTCACGGGCAGCCTGCTGATCGAGACGCTGTTCTCGCTCGACGGCCTCGGGCTGCTGTCGTACGAATCGGTCGTGCGGCGCGACTATCCGGTCGTGCTCGGCACGCTGTACCTGTTCACGCTGATCGGGCTCGCGACCAAGCTGATCTCCGATCTCTGCTATGTGTGGGTCGATCCGCGCATTCAATTCGACACCCTGGAGCGCTGACATGAAACCGTCCGTCTGCATGCCCGGCGTCACCGGGCGAGGTGCGCGATGAACCGGGCCGTCGTGTCATCCCGTATCGATGCGGCGCGCGCCCGCGTGTCGCCGTCGCCCGCGCGCCGCGTATGGCAACGCTTCAGGCAGCAGCGCCTCGGCTACTGGAGCTTCGTGATCTTCTTCGTCGCGTTTGCCGCGAGTGTCGCGGCGCCGCTGTGGTCGAACGACAAGCCGCTCGTCGTGCGTTACGACGGCCAGTACTATTTCCCGCTGTTTCATGCGTATCCGGAGACGACCTTCGGCGGCGATTTCCCGACGCCGGCCGACTATCTCGATCCGTATGTGCGCAAGCGGCTCGAGGCGCCGGGCAACTTCGTCGTCTACCCGCCGAACCGCTACTACTACGACACGCTGAACTACTTCTCGAATGTGCCGAACCCCGCGCCGCCGTCACGCGCGAACTGGCTCGGTACCGACGCGCAGGGGCGCGACCTGCTCGCGCGGCTCGTGTACGGGTTCCGCGTGTCGGTCGAGTTCGGGCTGATCCTGACCGTGATCGGCACGCTGCTCGGGATCGCCGCGGGCGCCGTGCAGGGCTTCTTCGGCGGGCGCATCGACATCGTCGGGCAGCGGCTGATCGAGATCTGGAGCTCGCTGCCCGAGCTGTACCTGCTGATCATCTTCGCGTCGATCTTCGAGCCGAGCTTCCTGCTGCTGATCGTGCTGCTGTCGCTGTTCGGCTGGATCGGGCTCGCCGACTACGTGCGTGCGGAATTCCTGCGCAACCGCACGCAGGACTACGTGCGCGCCGCGCGCGCGATGGGGCTCACGAACTGGCAGATCATCTGGCGCCATGTGCTGCCGAACAGTCTCACGCCGGTGATCACGTTCCTGCCGTTCCGGATGAGCGGCTCGATCCTCGCGCTCACGAGCCTCGACTTCCTCGGGCTCGGCGTGCCGCCGCCGACCCCGAGCCTCGGCGAGCTGCTCGCGCAGGGCAAGGGCAACCTCGACGCCTGGTGGATCTCGCTGTCGACCTTCGGCGTGCTGGTCGCGACGCTGCTGCTGCTGACCTTCATGGGCGACGCGCTGCGCAACGCACTCGACACGCGGATCGCCGATTCGGTGCGCGCGGCGGGAGGCCAGCGATGAGCGAAGCGGTCGTATCGACGCAGCAAGAACCGCTGCTGGCGCTCGAGCACCTGCATGTGCGCTTCGGCGACACGGTCGCGGTGGACGACGTGACGCTCGCGATCGGTCGCGGCGAGCGCGTCGCGCTGGTGGGCGAGTCGGGGTCGGGCAAGAGCGTGACCGCACTGTCGATCCTGCGGCTGCTGCGCGACGCCGACGTAAGCGGCGCGATCCGCTTCGCGGGGCAGGACCTGGCGGCCAGGAGCGAGCGCGAGATGCGCGGGCTGCGCGGCTCGGACATCGCGATGATCTTCCAGGAGCCGATGACCGCGCTCAACCCGCTGTATACGATCGGCGTGCAGATCGGCGAGACGATCGTGCTGCACGACGGCGTATCGGCCGTCGAGGCGCGCAAGCGTGCGATCGCGCTGCTCGCGCGCACGGGCATCGCGGAGCCGGAGAGGCGCGTCGACAGTTATCCGCACCAGTTGTCGGGCGGCCAGCGGCAGCGCGCGATGATCGCGATGGCGCTTGCCTGCCGGCCGCGCCTGCTGCTGGCCGACGAGCCGACCACCGCGCTCGACGTGACGATCCGCGCGCAGATCGTCGATCTGCTGCTGGAACTGCAGCGCGAGGAAGCGGAAAAGCGCGGGATGGCGATCCTGCTGATCACGCACGACCTGAATCTCGTGCGGCACTTCGCGGATCGCGTCGCGGTGATGGAGCATGGCCGGCTCGTCGAGAGCGGGCCCGTCGAGCGGATCTTCGCGGAACCCGAGCATCCGTATACGCAGCGGCTGCTGAACAGCCGGCCGCAACGCGCGGTCGCGCCGGTGATGCCGATCGCGCCGGTCGTGCTCGATGCGCACCACGTGAGCGTGCAGTTCGCGCGCAAGCGGCCGGGCATCGCGGGCTGGTTCGGCTCGGTGCCCGTGACGGCCGTCGCGGACGTGTCGGTGTCGGTGCGGCAGGGCGAGACGCTCGGCATCGTCGGCGAATCGGGGTCGGGGAAATCGACGCTCGCGATGGCGCTGCTCGGCCTGCAGAAGACGGCCGGCGGCACGATCGAATTCCAGGGGCGCGCGCTGTCGACCTATCGCGGCCGCGAGCAGACCACGCTGCGCTCGAACATGCAGGTCGTCTTTCAGGATCCGTTCAGTTCGCTTTCACCGCGTCACACGATCGAGCGGATCGTCGGCGAGGGGCTCGAACTGCATCGCCCGGACATGACGCCCGATGGGCGCCGCGCGAAGTCGCTCGCGGTGCTGCGCGAAGTCGGCCTCGACCGCACGGTGCTGCACCGTTATCCGCACGAATTCTCGGGCGGGCAGCGCCAGCGGATCGCGATCGCACGCGCGCTGGTGCTGGAGCCGCGCATCCTGATCCTCGACGAGCCGACCTCCGCGCTCGACGTGTCGATCCAGCAGCAGGTGCTGAAACTGCTCGCGAATTTGCAACAGAAATACAACCTCGGCTATGTGTTCATCAGCCATGACCTGGAGGTGATCGGGGCGATGGCGCACCGCGTCGCGGTGATGCAGGACGGGGCCGTCGTCGAGTCGGGAGAGGTGGCCGACATCTTCACCAAGCCGTCACATCCTTACACACAAAAGCTGTTGAAAGCGGTCTGGAAAGCGTGATAGGCCACCAATGGTCTGACTATCTCGATTGTATTTATTAATTTGTTTTGACAAACGATTACGCGCTGGCTAGTATCGACCGAAATTTTCCGCCAATCAGCTGATTTTTAAGCAAATTCCATCGACCAATGCAGCATCGATCCCTGACCCAGGCATGCGCGCGCACCATCGCCGGGCTGTTCATCGGCGCCCTGTTTGCAGCAGCTCCCGGCGCGTTCGCCGACGAAGTCAGCAGTTTTAACCAAAATGCCACGAATTCGACGCAGAACGCGTCGAATTCCTCCCTCCAGCAGACCAGCACGCAGCCGTCGAGCGGCGGCGCGAAGTCGTTCCTCGCCGGCATGGCCGGCAAGGCAGGCGACGTGGTCGTCGGCGCGCTGAACATGATCGGCGTGCGTTATCGCTGGGGCGGCAACTCGCCGGATTCGGGCCTCGACTGCAGCGGCTTCGTGCGCTACGTGTTCCAGGACACCCTCGGCATGTCGCTGCCGCGCCGTGCGGAAGAGATGAGCCGCGTCGGCGAGAAGGTGAGCATGAGCAACCTCAAGCCGGGCGACCTCGTGTTTTTCAACACGATGCGCCGTACGTTCTCGCACGTCGGCATCTACATCGGCGACAACAAGTTCGTGCACTCGCCGTCGACGGGCAGCACCATCCGCGTCGACGATCTCGACAGCGGCTACTGGGAAAAGCGTTTCACCGGCGCGCGCCGGCTTGAATCGGAGTTCCCGATGAAGCCCGAAGACCTGCGTCAGCGCGTGCGCGCGACGATCGGCGACGATTCGGCGAACGGCAGCAACTGACGTTCGACGGCCAGCCCGGCCGGATCGAAAAAAACCCTGTCACCGAAAGGCGGCAGGGTTTTTTGTTTTGGGGCGGTGCAAACGGCGAGCTGAAAGCCGTTCCGCCGTTGGCGGCCGGCGGTGCGCGCCGGCCTGCGCATCGCGTGCTTACGCGACAGCCGCGCCGCGCGCTGCCGCGAGCTTGCGCTGCAGCTCCGGCATGATGCGCGCGACGGCTTCCTCGCCTGCGAGAATCGCCGCGTTGCGCTGGTTGAAGTCGCTGCCGCCCATGGCCGCGAGGTTCGGGCGGATCACGACGTCCGCGTACTTGTCGAGCTCGTAGGTCTTGATCGTCTGGCCCATGATCGTAAAGGTCTGCAGCAGCATCTCGATCGGGTTGTTGGTTGCGGCGCCGTCCGGCCGGGCCGAGATGTCGACCGCGATCACGAAGCTCGCACCCATCTTGCGCGCGTAGGATGCGGGCACGGGGCTCACGAGGCCGCCGTCGACATACTCGCGGTTGCCGATCTTCACCGGCTCGAACACCGACGGCACGCTGCACGATGCGCGCACCGCGAGCCCCGTGTTGCCTTGCTGGAACAGGATCGGCTGACCGCTCTGCAGGTCCGTCGCGACGACGCCGAGCGGCTTCGCCATTTTCTCGATCGGCCGGTTGTTGAGCGTCTTGTTCAGGAAGTTCTGCAGCGCCACGCCCTGCAGCAGCCCGCGCGAGCGGAACGGCAGCGCCCAGTCGCTGATCGCCGCCTGATCCATGTCGAGCGCGATCTTGTTGATCTGCAGCGCGCTCATGCCCGATGCATAGAGTGCGCCGACCACCGAGCCCGCGCTCGTGCCCGCGACGATTTCGACCGGGATGCCGCGCGCCTCGAGTGCTTTCAGGACGCCGATATGCGAAAAGCCGCGCGCGGCGCCACCGCCGAGCGCGATGCCGATCTTCACGGGCTTTTCCTGCGGCAGTGCCGTGCCGGGGCGGGATTTGTCGCCGAACGACGTACAGGCGGCGAGGCTGGCGGACGCGGCAGCGATCGTGAAGTGGCGGCGCGACAGGCGAGGGGACGACATCGAATGGTTCTCCGGCGGCTTGGCGGCGGGTTACACGGCCCGCGGCGGCGATAGGTTCCGAGCGGCCGCGCGGCAGGTTCCGTGCGGCCGGTGCCGCGCCGGCTGGCGGCCGCGGCGCGCACATCATAAAGCAAGCGGCGCGCTTGGCGCGATGTCCGGCGCGAGTATAATTCCGGCTTCTTTCCCGTTCCGGGCGTCGCCGGCCCCGTTGCTGTCCGGGCTGCCGCCGTCGATCCCGCGTCGAATCATTCATGCGCCCCAGGCGTTCGAGTTACCGTTTATGACCCGTCCTGTCCGTACCCGCTTCGCGCCGAGTCCCACCGGCTTCATCCACCTTGGCAACATCCGCTCCGCACTCTATCCGTGGGCGTTCGCCCGCAAGATGAAGGGCACGTTCGTGCTGCGCATCGAGGATACCGACGTCGAGCGCTCGTCGCAGGAAGCGGTCGACGCGATCCTCGAGGGGATGCAATGGCTCGGCCTGGATTTCGACGAAGGCCCGATCTACCAGATGCAGCGGATGGACCGCTATCGCGAGGTGCTCGCGCAGATGCTGGAGAAGGGCCTCGCGTACCCGTGCTACATGTCGGCCGAGGAGCTCGACGCACTGCGCGAACGCCAGCGCGAAGCCGGCCTGAAGCCGCGCTATGACGGCACGTGGCGTCCGGAGCCCGGCAAGGTGCTGCCGGAGCCGCCGGCTGGCGTGAAGCCGGTGCTGCGCTTCCGCAATCCGCTGACCGGCACGGTCGTGTGGGAAGACGCCGTAAAGGGGCGTGTCGAGATCTCGAACGAGGAACTCGACGACCTCGTGATCGCGCGCCCGGACGGCACGCCGATCTACAACTTCTGCGTGGTGGTGGACGACATGGACATGGGCATCACGCACGTGATCCGTGGCGACGACCACGTGAACAACACGCCGCGCCAGATCAACATCCTGAATGCG
Source organism: Burkholderia lata (assembly GCF_902499335.1). Taxonomy (GTDB): domain Bacteria; phylum Pseudomonadota; class Gammaproteobacteria; order Burkholderiales; family Burkholderiaceae; genus Burkholderia; species Burkholderia lata_B. The sequence goes on from NZ_CABVQK010000017.1 coordinate 209,247, forward strand.
CTCGGCGGCGAGGCGCCCGTCTATGCGCACCTGCCGACCGTGCTGAACGAGCAGGGCGAGAAGATGAGCAAGCGGCATGGCGCGATGAGCGTGATGGCGTACCGCGACGCGGGCTTCCTGCCCGAAGCCGTCGTCAACTATCTCGCGCGACTCGGCTGGTCGCACGGCGACGCCGAGATCTTCTCGCGCGAGCAGTTCGTCGAATGGTTCGATCTCGAGCACCTCGGCAAGTCGCCCGCGCAGTACGACCACAGCAAGCTGAGCTGGCTGAACGCGCATTACATCAAGGAAGCCGGCAACGCGCGCCTCGCCGAGCTGGCCAAGCCGTTCCTTTCCGCACTCGGCATCGACGATGCGGCGCTCGCGACGGGCCCCGCGCTCGAAGCGGTGGTCGGGCTGATGAAGGATCGCGCGACGACGGTCAAGGAGATCGCGGAAGGCGCCACGATGTTCTACCGTGTGCCGGCACCGGAAGCCGATGCGCTTGCGCAGCACGTGACCGATGCGGTGCGCCCGGCGCTGGCCGATCTCGTCGCTGCATTGAAGGCAGCCGACTGGACGAAGGAAGCCGTGTCCGCGGCGCTGAAGGCGACGCTCGGCACGCACAAGCTGAAGATGCCGCAACTCGCGATGCCGGTGCGTCTGCTGGTGGCGGGTACGACGCACACGCCGTCGATCGATGCGGTGCTCGTGTTGTTCGGTCGCGATGTCGTGGTGTCGCGTATCGAGGCCGTGCTGGCCTGAGGTTCGGGTGCGAGTGAAGCTGCCCGAGCGTGACATCGCGGCAGCTTCGCAAAAAATTTCGCTCGAATCGCAAAAAGGGTATTTACAAGTTCAAAGTAGCTCCATATAATCTCATTTCTGTTCTGCAAGGGGGGTATAGCTCAGCTGGGAGAGCGCTTGCATGGCATGCAAGAGGTCAGCGGTTCGATCCCGCTTACCTCCACCATCAGAACAAGCTGAGTTGATTTTGGAAGCAGCAGTGGTAGTAATAAATGCTTCACAAAATGATTCAAAGCAGTTAGAATTTCGGCCTTCGCTGTTGATTGAAAAGTGAATAGCGAAAGTCAGACAGATCTGAAAAGATTTTGTCCCCTTCGTCTAGAGGCCTAGGACATCACCCTTTCACGGTGAGTACAGGGGTTCGAATCCCCTAGGGGACGCCAGATTCAGCGGCGTTTCGTAGAAATGTCGCAAAGCTTGCAGGAACGTAACCGACGTCCTGCAGGTGAGGGTAAGAAAGCTGGAGCGGTAGTTCAGTCGGTTAGAATACCGGCCTGTCACGCCGGGGGTCGCGGGTTCGAGTCCCGTCCGCTCCGCCAGAACGAAGCCCGTTCAAGACGTTTTTGAGCGGGCTTTTGTATTAAAGATGTAAGCAGTACGTTGTCCCCTTCGTCTAGAGGCCTAGGACATCACCCTTTCACGGTGAGTACAGGGGTTCGAATCCCCTAGGGGACGCCAGATTCAGCGGCGTTTCATGGAAGTGTCGCAACACATGCAGGAACGTGACGATGTCCTGCAGGTGGGAGTAAGAAAGCTGGAGCGGTAGTTCAGTTGGTTAGAATACCGGCCTGTCACGCCGGGGGTCGCGGGTTCGAGCCCCGTCCGCTCCGCCAGAACGAAGCCCGTTCAAAGAACGTTTTTTGAACGGGCTTTTGCATTAAAGGTGTAAGCAGTACGTTGTCCCCTTCGTCTAGAGGCCTAGGACATCACCCTTTCACGGTGAGTACAGGGGTTCGAATCCCCTAGGGGACGCCAGATTCAGCGGCGTTTCGTAGAAGTGCCGCAACGCTTGCAGGAGCGTGACGATGTCCTGCAGGTGAGAGTAAGAAAGCTGGAGCGGTAGTTCAGTTGGTTAGAATACCGGCCTGTCACGCCGGGGGTCGCGGGTTCGAGTCCCGTCCGCTCCGCCAGAAAATGAAGAAGCCCGCCTTGTGCGGGCTTTTTCATTTGCGTTCCCGGTTGCGCCCGCTGGCGGGCACGATTCTGCGGAGCGGAGGAAGCCGCCTGCGCGGCTTCCGGCGGGACTCGAAGGGATGCGCGTGCACGCGCATCCGCGGCCTGCAGGATGTAGGCGAGTCCCGTCCGCTCCGCCAGAAAATGAAGAAGCCCGCCTTGTGCGGGCTTTTTCATTTGCGTTCCCGGTTGCGCC
>NZ_CABVQK010000018.1 GCF_902499335.1 Burkholderia lata
ATTCCCGTGTGAAAGTAGGTAATCGTCAGGCTCCCTAAGCCAAGAACCCCCGCCCGAAAGGCGGGGGTTTTTGCATTGGCGCGGCGGAAATGTGCGTGGGATCGGGGTGGGCGGCCTGGCTGGAACTGGGCGCCGAATGTGCCAATTTAGGCGCTCGCCGTTCTCGAGCGATCCGCAGCTCTGCGCCGCTGATCAACCCGATCGAGCCGGCCCCGCGCTGACAGCTTGCGCTGACTGGAACCCACATTCAAACATCCATCCCCGCTGCTGACGACAATGACGGCCAGGTGGAGTAGCGACTCCATCAATACCTGACTACCTCTCGACGCAGATTTGAGCGTCGAGGTACGTGGGCCCGGTGTGGCATCGTCGGCCACCCGATTGCCGGCTATCGGGCACCGTTCGTTGGCGTATTGAGCTCATCTCCGGTCAAAAATCACCATTGCAATTCCGCGCCTATCGGGCATGTTTCACCGCTTCCGTCATCACGTGAGCCGTCAGCATGATCTGGCAACAGGTCGCGTCTATCGGATGTTTTGGCGTGTTCTTGCCTCGAGGGGTGGACGACCGTTGTCCATCGATCGTGCCAAGTGGGATATCACCCGGGATGGCATCGTGTAGTCATCCCGAGATTTATGAATCTCAATTCGTCGCATCTTCGCTCAAGTCAACCTGCGCGAGGAGGCGGGCGTGTGGAACCCGCCGGATGGAGAGGATCGGTGCGTAGCGCGAACCGGGTGCCTGCGAGTCCATGAACCGGATAGCCTCAGAAATCCGCGCTGTTCCTTTTGACGAGCACGGGCTGTCCGTCGCGCAACACATAGATTTCTTCAATGAGTGAATAGGCGGTGCCGCCAAAGCAGTCTCGCCCTTCGCCCATTAACGCAAAGCGCGTGCCACCGGCGTTGACGCCGGTCGATCGCACCGCGCATGCGGTACTCGGATCGCCGAGTGCGGAGCCGTCGCCAGGCGGAAACCGGCGCGTCGTGTTCCGCCCGTGATCTCGGGTTAGCACGACCAACGCAGGGCAACGACCGGTAGACACCGAAGGCTGGCTGTCGCACGCCAGATTTCCGGCGTCTTCGAGTGGGTGCGCTGCGGAGAACGCGCCGGCGTCGAATCCTACGCAGGTATTGGTGCCCAGCTGCACGAGGTGGGCATCGTACGGGCATACGGGATGTCGCGTGTATGCCGCGGATTCGCTGCGATAGGCCGACCAGATGCTGACGTTGGTCGGCTTGCACGACGGCGAGGTGCAGTGGGCGGCGCACTGCAGAATATTTGCCGAGATTGCTTCGACAAGCCTGCGCGGCAGCCCGGGGCGGGGCCGCATGTCGTCGCCAAGTAGTGGTTGCAATACGTCGATGCAGGCTGGGCTGCCGGATTCATTTGGCGATGTGTCATCGCCGGCGCTAGCGCCGACGAGGTACATGGAAGCATCGCTGAGCAGCCACGCATAGGCGATCGCATCCTGGCTCCACGGGTGCGCCGCGGTCGAACCGATATCCGCCGAACCGAGGCACCCCGCATCGAGCGCGGGCTTCAATCGGCTGTATGCGGCGAGCGATGCGGTTGCCGCTGCGCGTCCTGGGGCATGGCTGTCAGCCAGAGCCTGCTGGCGGACCCTGGCGATTGTGCTCGAGCGACACCGGGTGTCTGCCGGACCGGCGCCATGAGCGGTCAAAGTCATGAAGGCCATCAACAGGACGAGCAGGCGCATGAGGATCCGAACCAGAGGCGGGTAGGTAGCCCGGGATGGTATCGTGCCTGTCGCTGAAGTCGACAAAGGTCGGGCCGCATCCACGATTTCCCGTCGGAAGCGTCGGTCGAAGATCGGATGCAGTTGCCGGAGCGCGCGCGAAAGCCTTGTCACGGACATCGCCTGCGAATCGGTCCCGATACCCGTGATGCTGAAAATGGCGCCTTGCGAGATATCGGAAACAGACGAATGAACCCGCCCGGCACGAAATTTGCGGAAATTTTCGTTTACCCGCTTGGCAGAGTGCTAAAGAGGTCGTATGATGGCGGTCTTTCGTTTTCAGCGTAGATGCAGATCGACGTTGAGGGCGGAGTCTGACGAAGATGTGGCACTGATCGGTAGCACCCATGCTTGCCTTAGCCGGGCAAGGGCGGGAGATCGGTGGTCAAGACAGCGTCGGGAAGAGAGTGAAAATAATCTTCCGGATGTGCTTGACAGGAGTGCGATGCACCCCCATAATCGTCAGTTCTCTACGGAGGGGTGCCCGAGTGGCTAAAGGGGGCAGACTGTAAATCTGTTGGCTTACGCCTACGTTGGTTCGAATCCAACCTCCTCCACCAAGATTATCAGCGCAGTGAGCGGTAAGGAATCGTTTGTGGCCCGTGCGGGTGTAGCTCAATGGTAGAGCAGAAGCCTTCCAAGCTTACGACGAGGGTTCGATTCCCTTCACCCGCTCCAGACCGCGAAGTTGAAGCGTAAAGCGCCCATGTGGCTCAGTGGTAGAGCACTCCCTTGGTAAGGGAGAGGTCGGCAGTTCGATCCTGCCCATGGGCACCAGCAGTACAAAGTCAGTGTCTTGTTTGCGCGCGGCGCAACCTGTGAAATTCCTTTTGGGAGTCGAAAATGGCCAAGGGTAAATTCGAGCGGACCAAGCCGCACGTGAACGTTGGTACGATTGGTCACGTTGACCACGGCAAGACGACGCTGACGGCAGCGATCACGACGGTTCTGACGAAGAAGTTCGGCGGCGAAGCGAAGGCATACGACCAGATCGACGCGGCACCGGAAGAAAAGGCGCGCGGCATCACGATCAACACGGCACACGTCGAGTACGAAACGGCTAACCGCCACTACGCACACGTCGACTGCCCGGGCCACGCTGACTATGTGAAGAACATGATCACGGGCGCAGCGCAGATGGACGGCGCGATCCTGGTTTGCTCGGCAGCAGACGGCCCGATGCCGCAAACGCGTGAGCACATCCTGCTGGCGCGTCAGGTTGGCGTTCCGTACATCATCGTGTTCCTGAACAAGTGCGACATGGTGGACGACGCAGAACTGCTCGAGCTGGTCGAGATGGAAGTTCGCGAACTCCTGTCGAAGTACGACTTCCCGGGCGACGACACGCCGATCGTGAAGGGTTCGGCAAAGCTGGCGCTGGAAGGCGACACGGGCGAGCTGGGCGAAGTGGCGATCATGAGCCTGGCCGACGCGCTGGACACGTACATCCCGACGCCGGAGCGTGCAGTTGACGGCGCGTTCCTGATGCCGGTGGAAGACGTGTTCTCGATCTCGGGCCGTGGTACGGTTGTGACGGGTCGCGTTGAGCGCGGCATCGTGAAGGTCGGCGAAGAAATCGAAATCGTCGGTATCAAGCCGACGGTGAAGACGACCTGCACGGGCGTTGAAATGTTCCGCAAGCTGCTGGACCAAGGTCAAGCAGGCGACAACGTTGGTATCCTGCTGCGCGGCACGAAGCGTGAAGACGTGGAGCGTGGCCAGGTTCTGGCGAAGCCGGGTTCGATCACGCCGCACACGCACTTCACGGCTGAAGTGTACGTGCTGAGCAAGGACGAAGGCGGCCGTCACACGCCGTTCTTCAACAACTACCGTCCGCAGTTCTACTTCCGTACGACGGACGTGACGGGCTCGATCGAGCTGCCGAAGGACAAGGAAATGGTGATGCCGGGCGACAACGTGTCGATCACGGTGAAGCTGATCGCTCCGATCGCGATGGAAGAAGGTCTGCGCTTCGCAATCCGCGAAGGCGGCCGTACCGTCGGCGCCGGCGTCGTCGCCAAGATCATCGAGTAAGCCAGTTATTCGTTGATCGACAGTTTTGGGGCTGGTGACAGCCAGCCCCAACATGGTTTAGGGGTATAGCTCAACTGGCAGAGCGTCGGTCTCCAAAACCGAAGGTTGGGGGTTCGATTCCCTCTGCCCCTGCCAAAAAATAGCCACGTGTCCTACGTGGCATTTGTTTTAAGGTGTTATGGCGAATCCATCCGTCGAAACTGTAAATACCTCCGGCGATAAGCTGATGCTGGCCCTGGGCGTATTGCTGGTCTTGGCCGGATTCGTGGGCTTCTTCTGGCTGGCCAATCAGCAGTGGTATGTCCGCGGTGCCGCGTTGGCGGTAGGTATCATCGCCGGCGTGGCCGTCGGGCTGATGTCCGCACCTGGCAAGAGCCTCATCGCGTTTGCCAAGGATTCGTACAAGGAAGTCCGGAAGGTCGTTTGGCCCACCCGCAAGGAAGCAACGCAAACCACACTCGTCGTGTTCGGTTTCGTGCTCGTGATGGCGATTTTCCTCTGGTTGAGTGACAAATCGATCGAATGGGTGATTTTCTCGGCGATTCTGGGTTGGAAATGATATGAGCGATACTCCGGCATCCCCGAGCGGAAAGCGTTGGTACGTCGTGCACGCCTACTCCGGTATGGAGAAGAGCGTGCAGCGCGCGCTTCAAGAGCGCATCGAACGTGCTGGCATGCAGGATAAATTCGGTCAGATCCTGGTTCCGACCGAGGAAGTGGTCGAAGTCAAAGGCGGCCACAAGGCTGTGACCGAGCGTCGTTTCTTCCCCGGCTACGTGCTGGTGGAAATGGAAATGACGGACGAAACGTGGCACCTCGTGAAGAACACCGCGAAGGTCACCGGTTTCGTTGGCGGTGCGCGTAACCGCCCAACCCCGATTTCCCCGAAGGAAGTCGAGAAGATCATGTCGCAGATGCAGGAAGGCGTGGAAAAGCCGCGCCCGAAGACCCTGTTCGAAGTCGGCGAGATGGTGCGCGTCAAGGAAGGCCCGTTCACGGACTTCAATGGCACCGTCGAAGAAGTCAACTACGAAAAATCGCGCGTGCGTGTGTCGGTCACCATCTTTGGCCGATCCACACCGGTCGAACTCGAGTTCGGCCAGGTCGAAAAAGTTTGATCCCGATTCGGTGGGCAGCCTCGGCTGCCCACCTTCGCGCTTACGGCCCGCGTCATGGCCGTTGAGGAGCGTCAGTAGCCAGCGGCGAAAGCGCGTTACTACTCACCGAACGCCTCCCCTGGCGTTCCAATGAGGTTCACAAATGGCAAAGAAGATTATCGGCTTTATCAAGCTGCAGATCCCTGCAGGTAAAGCCAACCCGTCGCCGCCGGTCGGTCCGGCACTGGGCCAGCGCGGCCTGAACATCATGGAGTTCTGCAAGGCGTTCAACGCGCAGACTCAAGGCATGGAGCCGGGTCTGCCGGTGCCGGTGGTCATCACGGCATTCGCTGACAAGAGCTTCACGTTCGTGATGAAGACGCCGCCGGCGACCGTCCTGATCAAGAAGGCGGCGAAGGTGGACAAGGGCTCGAGCAAGCCGCACACCGACAAGGTCGGTTCGATCACGCGCGCTCAAGCTGAAGAAATCGCGAAGACCAAGATGCCGGACCTTACGGCAGCTGATCTGGACGCAGCCGTTCGCACCATCGCTGGTAGCGCACGCTCGATGGGCATCACTGTGGAGGGCGTGTAAATGGCTAAGATCTCCAAGCGCCGTCAGGCATTTGCCGCCAAGGTTGATCGTCAGAAGCTGTACGCGATCGAAGACGCACTGAGCCTCGTGAAGGAATGCGCGAGCGCGAAGTTCGACGAGTCGATCGACGTTGCAGTCCAGCTCGGCATCGATGCGAAGAAGTCGGACCAGGTCGTTCGTGGTTCGGTCGTTCTGCCAGCAGGTACGGGCAAGTCGGTTCGCGTTGCCGTGTTCGCGCAAGGCGAGAAGGCTGAGCAAGCTCGTGCAGCAGGCGCGGAAATCGTCGGTATGGAAGACCTGGCAGAGCAGATCAAGGCTGGCCAGATGGACTTCGACATCGTGATCGCTTCGCCGGACACGATGCGTATCGTCGGTACGCTCGGCCAGATCCTCGGCCCGCGCGGCCTGATGCCGAACCCGAAGGTCGGTACGGTCACGCCGGACGTCGCAACCGCCGTCAAGAACGCGAAGGCTGGTCAGGTGCAATTCCGTGTCGACAAGGCCGGTATCATCCACGCGACCATCGGCCGTGCATCGTTCGAGTCGACCGCACTGCGTTCGAACCTGTCGGCGCTGGTCGAAGCGCTGCAGAAGGCAAAGCCGGCAACGAGCAAGGGCATCTACCTGCGCAAGATCGCACTGTCGAGCACGATGGGCGTCGGCGTGCGTGTTGACCAGGCTACGCTGGCAGCACAGTAAGCAAGTATTCGGGCCGCTTCGTTCGCGAAGCGGCCTACATGGGCTTTGGGCGGTTGTTCGTGCAACAGGGCGGGCAACCGGTTATCAAAGACCGTTGGTGGGGCGCAGCAGTCAGGTGATCCCTTAATTCAAGCCAACGCAGATGGCGAACCCGAAAAAGTTTTGCAGTGGTGAAGCCGCAGGCCGTGAAGCGATTCCCGGCGTGAGGTGGAAATACTCCTAACGAGGTCGGACGCCGTTGTTGAACGAGGTACGCGAGGTTTCGTGCCGAACGTATCGTTTCTGGAGGCTAACCGTGCCGCTTAATAGAGAAGACAAGCAAGCCGTCGTCGCTGAGGTTTCCGCGCAAGTCGCGAAGGCCCAGACCGTTGTGCTGGCTGAGTATCGTGGAATTGCGGTTGGCGATCTGACCAAGCTGCGCGCGAAAGCGCGTGAGCAACAGGTTTACCTGCGCGTGTTGAAGAACACGCTGGCGCGTCGCGCTGTTGAAGGTACGCCGTTTGCTCCGCTGGCAGAGCAGATGACTGGCCCGTTGATCTACGGCATCTCGGAAGATGCAATTGCTGCTGCTAAGGTCGTCAACGACTTCAGCAAGAGCAATGACAAGTTGGTCATCAAGGCTGGTTCGTTCGATGGCAAGGTGATGGACAAGGCTGGCGTGCAAGCGCTGGCAAGCATCCCGAGCCGCGAAGAACTGCTCTCGAAGCTGCTGTTCGTTATGCAATCGCCTGTTTCGAGCTTCGCGCGCGCTCTGGCCGCGCTGGCCGAGAAGAAGCAAGCGGAAGCTGCGTAATCGAGCGTGCATCAGCGTCATTGATCGCTGGCTGTATCCGAATTCAATTTAGGAGTATTTCAAATGGCAATCGCAAAAGAAGACATCCTGGCAGCAGTCGAAGGGATGACCGTTCTGGAACTGAACGAACTGGTCAAGGCGTTCGAAGAGAAGTTTGGCGTGTCGGCAGCTGCAGTGGCAGTCGCTGGCCCGGCAGGCGGCGGCGCTGCTGCTGCTGCTGAAGAGCAGACCGAATTCACGGTCATGCTGCTCGAAGCAGGCGGCAACAAGGTTGCAGTCATCAAGGCAGTTCGCGAACTGACGGGCCTGGGCCTGAAGGAAGCGAAGGACCTGGTTGACGGCGCACCGAAGCCCGTCAAGGAAGCAGTGCCGAAGGCTGCTGCTGACGAAGCCAAGAAGAAGCTGGAAGACGCAGGCGCGAAGGCCGAAATCAAGTAAGTTTCGGCTCGTTGCGCGAAGGCTGGCGGTATTTTCACCGCCGGCCTTTTTGTGCTTTGTGGGGACGTTATTCTGGCACTCATTCGGGAGCCCGAATAATCGGCCCCAGAAGCCAAAGAAAACCGCCTGATCGTTGTCATTGGTCACGAATGGCGGTTCTCTTTGTCTTCTGAAGCGACTGCAGAAGGCAAGTTTGGTCGGGTAGCGGGCAACACAGGCATCCGCTGCCGTCAGCCAGCGGTTGGTAGCGGCCAACCACCAAGCTTCTCGGCTCGTTCAAGCCGTCGAACGGCCATCGGGTCTCAGTCGGTGAACACTCGGGTTTGAAACGTCAAGGTATTCCGCCTCGATAGCACCCGCCGTGATTCGGAGATCGTATGCAATATTCCTTCACCGAGAAGAAGCGCATTCGCAAGAGTTTCGCGAAGCGCCCCATCGTTCACCAAGTTCCGTTCTTGCTGGCTACCCAGCTTGAATCATTCAGCACGTTTCTGCAAGCCGATGTGCCGGCCACACAACGCAAGCCTGAAGGTTTGCAGGCCGCGTTCACATCGGTATTTCCCATTGTTTCGCACAACGGTTTCGCGCGCCTTGAGTTCGTGAGCTATGCGCTGTCCTCGCCGGCATTCAACATCAAGGAATGCCAGCAGCGTGGCCTGACGTACTGCTCCGCGCTGCGCGCGAAGGTCCGCCTTGTCATCCTCGACAAGGAATCGCCGAACAAGCCGGTCGTCAAGGAAGTGAAAGAGCAGGAAGTGTACATGGGCGAAATGCCGCTCATGACGCCGACGGGCTCGTTCGTCATCAACGGCACCGAGCGTGTCATCGTCTCGCAGCTGCACCGTTCGCCGGGCGTGTTCTTCGAACACGACAAGGGCAAGACGCACAGCTCGGGCAAGCTGCTGTTCTCGGCACGGATCATTCCGTACCGCGGCTCGTGGCTCGACTTCGAATTCGATCCGAAGGACATCCTGTACTTCCGCGTCGACCGTCGCCGCAAGATGCCGGTCACGATCCTGCTGAAGGCCATCGGCCTCACGCCGGAACAGATCCTCGCGAACTTCTTCGTGTTCGACAACTTCACGCTGATGGACGAAGGCGCACAACTCGAGTTCGTGCCCGAGCGCCTGCGTGGTGAAGTCGCGCGTTTCGACATCACGGATCGTGATGGCAAGGTCATCGTCCAGAAGGACAAGCGGATCAACGCGAAGCACATTCGCGACCTCGAAGCCGCCAAGACCAAGTTCATCTCGGTGCCGGAAGACTATCTGCTCGGCCGCGTGCTGGCGAAGAACGTCGTCGATGGCGATACCGGCGAAGTGATCGCGAGCGCGAACGACGAAGTCACGGAAAGCGTGCTCGAGAAGCTGCGCGAAGCGGGCATCAAGGACATCCAGACGCTCTACACGAACGACCTGGACCAGGGCCCGTACATCTCGTCGACGCTGCGTGTCGACGAAACGACCGACAGGACGGCCGCGCGCATCGCGATCTACCGCATGATGCGTCCGGGCGAGCCGCCGACCGAAGAAGCGGTCGAGGCACTGTTCAATCGTCTGTTCTACAGCGAAGAAGCGTACGACCTGTCGAAGGTCGGCCGTATGAAGTTCAATCGCCGCGTCAGCCGTGACGAGATCACCGGCCCGATGACGCTGCAGGACGACGACATCCTCGCGACGATCAAGATCCTCGTCGAGCTGCGCAACGGCAAGGGCGAAGTGGACGACATCGACCACCTCGGCAATCGTCGCGTGCGTTGCGTCGGCGAACTGGCGGAAAACCAGTTCCGCGCAGGTCTCGTGCGTGTCGAGCGCGCGGTCAAGGAACGCCTCGGCCAGGCCGAAAGCGAAAACCTGATGCCGCACGACCTGATCAACTCGAAGCCGATTTCGTCGGCGATCCGCGAGTTCTTCGGTTCGTCGCAGCTGTCGCAGTTCATGGACCAGACCAACCCGCTGTCGGAAATCACGCACAAGCGCCGTGTTTCCGCACTGGGCCCGGGCGGTCTGACGCGTGAACGCGCAGGCTTCGAAGTTCGTGACGTGCACCCGACCCACTATGGCCGCGTGTGCCCGATCGAAACGCCGGAAGGTCCGAACATCGGTCTGATCAACTCGCTCGCACTGTATGCGCACCTGAACGAGTACGGCTTCCTCGAGACGCCGTACCGCAAGGTCGTGGACAGCAAGGTGACCGACCAGATCGACTACCTGTCGGCGATCGAAGAAGGCCGCTACATGATCGCGCAGGCGAACGCCGCGATCGACGAGAACGGCCAGCTGATCGACGAACTCGTGTCGTCGCGTGAAGCCGGCGAAACGATGATGGTCACGCCGGACCGCATCCAGTACATGGACGTTGCGCCGTCGCAGATCGTGTCGGTTGCAGCTTCGCTGATTCCGTTCCTTGAACACGATGACGCGAACCGTGCACTGATGGGTTCGAACATGCAGCGTCAGGCCGTGCCGTGTCTGCGTCCGGAAAAGCCGGTCGTCGGTACGGGCATCGAGCGCACCTGCGCGGTCGACTCGGGTACGACGGTTCAGGCGTTCCGCGGCGGCGTCGTCGACTATGTCGACGCAGGCCGTATCGTGATTCGCGTGAACGACGACGAAGCGGTCGCAGGTGAAGTCGGTGTCGACATCTACAACCTGATCAAGTACACGCGTTCGAACCAGAACACGAACATCAACCAGCGTCCGATCGTGAAGATGGGCGACAAGGTCTCGCGCGGCGACGTGCTGGCCGACGGCGCCTCGACGGACCTGGGCGAGCTCGCGCTCGGCCAGAACATGCTGATCGCGTTCATGCCGTGGAACGGCTACAACTTCGAAGACTCGATCCTGATCTCGGAGAAGGTCGTTGCGGACGATCGCTACACGTCGATCCACATCGAAGAGCTGAACGTCGTTGCACGTGACACGAAGCTCGGGCCGGAAGAAATCACGCGCGACATCTCGAACCTGGCTGAAGTCCAGCTCGGCCGTCTCGACGAATCGGGCATCGTGTACATCGGTGCGGAAGTCGAAGCGGGCGACGTGATGGTCGGCAAGGTCACGCCGAAGGGCGAGACCCAGCTGACGCCGGAAGAGAAGCTGCTGCGCGCGATCTTCGGCGAGAAGGCTTCGGACGTGAAGGACACGTCGCTGCGCGTGCCGTCGGGCATGAGCGGCACCGTGATCGACGTCCAGGTGTTCACGCGTGAAGGCATCCAGCGTGACAAGCGTGCGCAACAGATCATCGACGACGAACTGAAGCGTTACCGTCTCGACCTGAACGACCAGCTGCGCATCGTGGAAGGCGACGCGTTCCAGCGTCTCGCACGCATGCTCGTGGGCAAGGTCGCGAACGGCGGTCCGAAGAAGCTCGCGAAGGGTACGAAGATCGACCAGGCTTACCTGGAAGACCTCGACCACTACCACTGGTTCGACATCCGTCTCGCGGACGACGAAGCAGCGGCGCAGCTCGAAGCGATCAAGAACTCGATCGAAGAAAAGCGTCACCAGTTCGACCTCGCGTTCGAAGAGAAGCGCAAGAAGCTCACGCAAGGCGACGAACTGCCGCCGGGCGTGCTGAAGATGGTCAAGGTGTACCTCGCGGTCAAGCGTCGCCTGCAGCCTGGCGACAAGATGGCAGGCCGTCACGGTAACAAGGGTGTCGTGTCGAAGATCGTCCCGATCGAAGACATGCCGTACATGGCCGATGGCCGTCCGGCAGACGTCGTGCTGAACCCGCTGGGCGTTCCGTCGCGGATGAACGTGGGTCAGGTTCTGGAAGTGCACCTCGGCTGGGCCGCGAAGGGCCTCGGCTGGCGTATCGGCGAAATGCTGCAGCGTCAGACGAAGATCGAGGAACTGCGCGTGTTCCTGACGAAGATCTACAACGACTCGGGCCGCCAGGAAGATCTGGAAAGCTTCACCGACGACGAGATCCTCGAACTCGCGAAGAACCTGCGCGAAGGCGTGCCGTTCGCAACGCCGGTGTTCGACGGTGCGACCGAGGAAGAAATGGGCAAGATGCTCGACCTCGCGTTCCCGGACGACATCGCGGAACAGCTCGGCATGAACCCGTCGAAGAACCAGGTCCGTCTGTACGACGGCCGCACGGGTGAAATGTTCGAACGTCGCGTGACGCTTGGCTACATGCACTACCTGAAGCTGCACCACTTGGTCGACGACAAGATGCACGCGCGTTCGACCGGCCCGTACTCGCTCGTCACGCAGCAGCCGCTGGGTGGTAAGGCGCAGTTCGGTGGCCAGCGTTTCGGTGAAATGGAAGTGTGGGCACTCGAAGCGTACGGCGCCTCCTACGTGCTGCAGGAAATGCTGACGGTGAAGTCGGACGACGTGAACGGCCGTACCAAGGTTTATGAAAACCTGGTCAAGGGCGATCACGTGATCGATGCAGGCATGCCGGAATCCTTCAACGTGCTCGTGAAGGAAATCCGCTCGCTCGGTATCGATATCGATCTCGACCGCAATTAATCGGACTACGGAGAGAAAGCAATGAAAGCTCTGCTCGATCTATTCAAGCAAGTCCAACAGGAAGAAGTTTTCGACGCGATCAAGATCGGTCTGGCCTCGCCGGACAAGATCCGTTCGTGGTCGTTCGGCGAAGTGAAGAAGCCGGAGACCATCAACTACCGTACGTTCAAGCCGGAACGCGATGGTCTCTTCTGCGCGAAGATCTTCGGGCCGATCAAGGACTACGAGTGCCTGTGCGGCAAGTACAAGCGTCTGAAGCACCGCGGCGTGATCTGCGAGAAGTGCGGCGTCGAAGTGACGCTGGCGAAGGTGCGCCGTGAACGGATGGGCCACATCGAACTGGCCTCGCCGGTCGCGCACATCTGGTTCCTGAAGTCGCTGCCGTCGCGTCTGGGCATGGTGCTCGACATGACGCTGCGCGACATCGAACGCGTGCTGTACTTCGAAGCCTATGTGGTGATCGAACCGGGCATGACGCCGCTGAAGGCGCGGCAGATCATGACCGAAGAGGATTACTACAACAAGGTCGAGGAATACGGCGACGAATTCCGTGCCGAAATGGGCGCGGAAGGCGTGCGTGAACTGCTGCGTGCGATCAACATCGACGAGCAGGTCGAGACGCTGCGCACCGAGCTGAAGAACACCGGCTCGGAAGCGAAGATCAAGAAGTACGCGAAGCGCCTGAAGGTCCTCGAGGCATTCCAGCGCTCGGGCATCAAGCCCGAGTGGATGATCCTCGAAGTGCTGCCGGTGCTGCCGCCGGAACTGCGTCCGCTCGTGCCGCTGGACGGCGGCCGTTTCGCGACGTCGGACCTGAACGACCTGTATCGCCGCGTGATCAACCGTAACAACCGGTTGAAGCGTCTGCTCGAGCTGAAGGCGCCTGAGATCATCGTCCGCAACGAAAAGCGGATGCTGCAGGAAGCCGTCGACTCGCTGCTCGACAACGGTCGTCGCGGCAAGGCGATGACGGGCGCGAACAAGCGTCCGCTGAAGTCGCTTGCCGACATGATCAAGGGTAAGGGCGGCCGTTTCCGTCAGAACCTGCTGGGCAAGCGCGTCGACTACTCGGGCCGTTCGGTCATCGTGGTCGGCCCGACGCTGAAGCTGCACCAGTGCGGTCTGCCGAAGCTGATGGCGCTCGAGCTGTTCAAGCCGTTCATCTTCAACAAGCTGGAAGTGATGGGCGTCGCGACGACCATCAAGGCTGCGAAGAAGGAAGTCGAGAACCAGACGCCGGTGGTGTGGGACATCCTCGAAGAGGTGATCCGCGAGCACCCGGTGATGCTGAACCGTGCGCCGACGCTGCACCGTCTCGGTATCCAGGCGTTCGAGCCGGTGCTGATCGAAGGTAAGGCAATTCAGCTGCACCCGCTCGTCTGCGCGGCGTTCAACGCCGACTTCGACGGTGACCAGATGGCCGTTCACGTGCCGCTGTCGCTCGAAGCGCAGATGGAAGCGCGTACGCTGATGCTGGCGTCGAACAACGTGCTGTTCCCGGCCAACGGCGATCCGTCGATCGTGCCGTCGCAGGATATCGTGCTGGGTCTGTACTACGCGACCCGCGAAGCGGTCAACGGCAAGGGCGAAGGCCTGTCGTTCACGGGCGTGTCGGAAGCAATCCGCGCGTACGAGAACAAGGAAGTCGAGCTCGCATCGCGCGTCAACGTGCGGATCACCGAAATGGTCCGCAACGAAGACACGTCGGAAGGCGCGCCGGAATTCGTGCCGAAGATCTCGCTGTACGCGACGACCGTCGGCCGCGCGATCCTGTCGGAGATCCTGCCGCACGGCCTGCCGTTCTCGGTGCTGAACAAGCCGCTGAAGAAGAAGGAAATCTCGCGCCTGATCAACACGGCGTTCCGCAAGTGCGGTCTGCGCGCGACGGTGGTGTTTGCCGACCAGCTGATGCAGTCGGGTTTCCGTCTTGCGACGCGCGCCGGCATCTCGATCTGCGTGGACGACATGCTCGTGCCGCCGCAGAAGGAAACGATCGTCGGCGACGCCGCGAAGAAGGTGAAGGAGTACGACCGTCAGTACATGTCGGGTCTCGTCACCGCGCAGGAACGCTACAACAACGTGGTCGACATCTGGTCGGCAACGTCGGAAGCGGTCGGCAAGGCGATGATGGAGCAGCTGTCGACGGAGCCGGTGACGGACCGCGACGGCAAGGAAACGCGCCAGGAGTCGTTCAACTCGATCTACATGATGGCCGACTCGGGCGCCCGGGGTTCGGCGGTTCAGATTCGTCAGCTGGCCGGTATGCGTGGCCTGATGGCGAAGCCGGACGGCTCGATTATCGAGACGCCGATTACCGCGAACTTCCGCGAAGGTCTGAACGTGTTGCAGTACTTCATCTCGACCCACGGTGCACGTAAGGGTCTGGCTGATACGGCACTGAAGACCGCGAACTCGGGTTACCTGACGCGTCGTCTCGTCGACGTCACGCAGGATCTGGTCGTGGTGGAAGACGATTGTGGCACGTCGAACGGCGTGGCGATGAAGGCGCTGGTCGAAGGCGGTGAAGTCGTCGAAGCGCTGCGCGACCGTATCCTCGGCCGCGTCGCGGTCGCGGACGTCGTGAACCCGGAAACGCAGGAAACGGTGTACGAATCGGGCACGCTGCTCGACGAAACGGCGGTCGAGGAAATCGAACGCCTCGGCATCGACGAAGTGCGCGTGCGCACGCCGCTGACCTGCGAAACGCGTTACGGCCTGTGCGCGGCCTGCTACGGCCGTGACCTCGGCCGCGGCTCGCTCGTGAACGTCGGCGAAGCAGTCGGCGTGATCGCGGCACAGTCGATCGGTGAACCGGGCACGCAGCTGACGATGCGTACGTTCCACATCGGTGGTGCGGCATCGCGTGCGGCAGTGGCTTCGTCGGTCGAAGCGAAGAGCAACGGTATCGTGCGCTTCACGGCGACGATGCGCTACGTCACGAACGCGAAGGGCGAGCAGATCGTCATTTCCCGTTCGGGCGAAGCGATGATCACCGACGACTTCGGTCGCGAGCGCGAGCGTCACAAAGTGCCGTACGGCGCGACGCTGCTGCAGCTCGACGGCGTGACGATCAAGGCAGGCACGCAGCTCGCCACGTGGGATCCGCTGACGCGTCCGATCATCACCGAGTACGGTGGTACGGTGAAGTTCGAGAACGTCGAGGAAGGCGTGACCGTCGCGAAGCAGATCGACGACGTGACCGGCCTGTCGACGCTGGTCGTGATCGACGTGAAGCGTCGTGGCTCGCAGGCTTCGAAGAGCGTGCGTCCGCAGGTCAAGCTGCTCGACGCGAACGGCGACGAAGTGAAGATTCCGGGCACGGAGCACGCAGTGCAGATCGGCTTCCAGGTCGGCGCACTGATCACCGTGAAGGATGGCCAGCAGGTGCAGGTCGGTGAAGTGCTCGCACGTATCCCGACGGAAGCGCAGAAGACGCGTGACATTACCGGCGGTCTGCCGCGGGTGGCGGAACTGTTCGAAGCGCGTTCGCCGAAGGATGCCGGCATTCTCGCGGAAGTCACCGGTACGACGTCGTTCGGTAAGGACACGAAGGGCAAGCAGCGTCTCGTCATCACGGATCTCGAGGGCAACCAGCACGAGTTCCTGATCGCGAAGGAAAAGCAGGTTCTGGTTCACGATGCTCAGGTCGTCAACAAGGGCGAAATGATCGTGGACGGTCCGGCCGATCCGCACGACATCCTGCGTCTGCAGGGTATCGAGGCGCTGTCGCGCTACATCGTCGACGAAGTGCAGGACGTGTATCGTCTGCAGGGCGTGAAGATCAACGACAAGCACATCGAGGTGATCGTTCGCCAGATGCTGCGTCGTGTGCAGATCACCGACAACGGCGATACGCGCTTCATCCCGGGCGAACAGGTCGAACGTTCCGACATGCTGGACGAGAACGATCGCATGATCGCCGAGGACAAGCGTCCGGCTTCGTACGACAACGTGCTGCTCGGTATCACGAAGGCATCGCTGTCGACCGACTCGTTCATCTCCGCGGCATCGTTCCAGGAAACGACCCGCGTGCTGACCGAAGCGGCGATCATGGGCAAGCGCGACGATCTGCGTGGCCTGAAGGAAAACGTGATCGTCGGCCGTCTGATTCCGGCCGGTACGGGTCTCGCGTTCCATAAGGCACGCAAGGCGAAGGAATCGTCGGATCGCGAGCGTTTCGACCAGATCGCAGCGGAAGAATCGTTCGACTTCGGCACGCCGAGCGCGCCGGCAGAAGAGCCGCAGCAACACCCGGCAGCCGAGTAAGTGCGGGCGGCGCGAGCCGCCACGCCTTACCTTGCTGTCACCGAAACCGCCCGGTTCCGCCGGGCGGTTTTTTTTCATCTGTCGTTCGCGCACATGACGGGCCTGCCGTGCAGCCGCCGCAGGCCCGTCATGCGCGCGAACGAATCCTGGCCGATCGGCCAAAACCGCACGATTCGCCACGCGTCGAGCGAGCGGGTTGTTAAAATTGCGGTCATCGTTTAGCCGTCCCAGCCCTCATTCATGTCCCGCGCCCTCGAAATCCTCGACGAAGTATTTGGTTATCCCGCATTTCGCGGCCAGCAGGGCGAGATCGTCGAACACGTCGCCGGCGGCGGCGATTGCCTCGTGCTGATGCCGACCGGCGGCGGCAAGTCGCTGTGCTACCAGATCCCGGCGCTGCTGCGCCGCGAGGCCGGGCAGGGCGCGGGCATCGTCGTGTCGCCGTTGATCGCGCTGATGCAGGACCAGGTCGCCGCACTGAGCGAAGTGGGCGTGCGCGCGGCATACCTGAATTCGACGCTGTCGGGCGCCGAGGCCGCGGCGACCGAGCGCGCGCTGCGCGAAGGCGAAATCGACCTGCTGTATGTCGCGCCGGAACGGCTGATGACGGGGCGCTTTCTCGACCTGCTCGAGCGCGCGAAGATCGGCCTGTTCGCGATCGACGAAGCGCACTGCGTGTCGCAATGGGGGCACGATTTCCGCCCGGAATACATCCAGCTGTCGGTGCTGCACGAGCGGTTTCCGTCGGTGCCGCGCGTCGCGCTGACCGCCACGGCCGATGCGATCACGCGCGACGAGATCATCCACCGTCTCGCGCTCGACGACGCGCGCGTGTTCGTGTCGAGCTTCGACCGCCCGAACATCCGCTACCGGATCGTCGAAAAGGACAACGCGCGTTCGCAGCTGCTCGATTTCATCCGCGCCGAACACACGAATGCCGACGGTACGACGGATGCGGGCGTCGTCTATTGCCTGTCGCGCCGCAAGGTCGAGGAAACGGCCGAATGGCTGAAGGCGCAGGGCGTGCGCGCGCTGCCGTATCACGCGGGGATGGAGTTCGAGGTGCGGCAGAAGCACCAGGAAATGTTCCAGCGCGAGGAAGGCATCGTGATGTGCGCGACGATCGCGTTCGGCATGGGCATCGACAAGCCGGATGTGCGCTTCGTCGCGCACCTGGATCTGCCGAAGAGCGTCGAAGGTTACTACCAGGAAACGGGCCGCGCCGGCCGCGACGGGATGCCCGCGAATGCGTGGATGGCGTACGGTCTCGGCGACGTCGTCCAGCAGCGCAAGATGATCGACGAGTCCGATGCGGACGACGCGCACAAGCGCGTCCAGACGTCGAAGCTCGACGCGCTGCTCGGGCTGTGCGAGACGATCTCGTGCCGCCGCGTGCGGCTGCTGAACTACTTCGGCGAGGAGAGCAAGCCGTGCGGCAACTGCGACACGTGCCTCGAGCCGCCCGATTCGTGGGACGCCACGCGTGAGGCGCAGATGGCGCTGTCCTGCGTGTTCCGCGCGCAGCGCGCGAGCGGCTTCAATTTCGGCTCGAGCCATCTGATCGAGATCCTGCGCGGCGGGCGCACCGAGAAGGTGTTGCAGCGCGGCCACGACCAGCTCACGACCTTCGGGATCGGCGCGTCGCTGTCGGAGCCCGAGTGGCGCGCGATTTTCCGGCAGCTCGTCGCGTACGGCTACCTGGCCGTCGATCATGGCGGCTTCGGCGCGCTCGTGCTGACCGAGGCCGCGAAGCCCGTGCTGAAGAACGAGGAGAAGGTCACGCTGCGCCGCTACGTGAAGCCGCAGCGCACGCGCCAGTCGTCGAGCCGCAGCGGTACGCGCGTCGATCCGACGGCCGGCATGGGCACGCGTGAGCGCGCGCGATGGGATGCACTGCGCGCATGGCGAGCGGAAACCGCGAAGACGGACGGCGTGCCGGCCTACGTGATCTTCCACGACGCGACGCTCGCCGAGATCGCACGCAACGCGCCGGAGACGATCGACGACCTGCGCCATATCCCCGGCATGGGCGTGCGCAAGCTGGAGCGCTTCGGCGACGAGATCATCGACGTCGTCGAGTCGGCCTGACACAGGCGTTCCGACCCTTCCGGTAAACCACGCGTCTGACCGGCGAATCACGCAAGCCGTTGACTTAGTTGGTATTTCCGGAATATCATGCTGGGTTCCGGTATTCGGCGGGCCGAGTTGCGTTCGAAAGTTCGCCCCGTTTCGCCGGTTCGGAAGTCAACTGTGCGCCGATTCTCGCTTTGCCCGAAATCGATGCGCAGATTTTGTTCAATTTCAGGAATAAACAATGCCAACCATCAACCAACTGGTTCGCAAAGGCCGTCAGTCGGAAACGACGAAGAGCAAGAGCCCGGCCCTGCAGGACTGCCCCCAGCGTCGCGGCGTGTGCACCCGTGTGTACACGACGACGCCGAAGAAGCCGAACTCGGCACTCCGTAAGGTCGCCAAGGTTCGTCTGACGAACGGCTTCGAAGTGATTTCGTACATCGGCGGTGAAGGCCACAACCTGCAGGAACACTCGGTTGTGCTGATCCGCGGCGGCCGTGTGAAAGACTTGCCGGGTGTGCGTTACCACATGGTTCGCGGCTCGCTGGATACCCAGGGCGTCAAGGACCGTAAGCAAGCGCGCTCGAAGTACGGCGCGAAGCGTGCAAAGGCTGCCAAGTAAGCAGTTTTTGATCAGGGATCGCCGTAGGGCGGTCAAGGCGGGAGTGCCGGATTGCCGGTGCTGTCGAGTAAGTGGTCACCCGGCCAAGCTGGTTAGTCGTGAAGATGTGATCGGGTTTGTTGGTGGCCGCGGAGCTGGAACCAGCTCCAACTGAACAAGTAAAGGAAGAATCATGCCGCGTCGTCGCGAAGTCCCCAAGCGGGAAGTGTTGCCGGATCCGAAGTTCGGTAACGTTGATGTAGCCAAGTTCATGAACATGCTGATGCTGTCCGGCAAGAAGTCGGTCGCAGAGCGCATCGTTTATGGCGCATTCGAACAAATCCAGACCAAGGGTGGCAAGGACCCGCTGGAAGTGTTCACGGTTGCGCTCAACAACGTCAAGCCGGTGGTCGAAGTGAAGAGCCGTCGCGTTGGTGGTGCCAACTATCAAGTTCCGGTCGAAGTGCGCCCGTCGCGTCGTATGGCATTGGCGATGCGCTGGCTGCGTGAGGCTGCGAAGAAGCGTAGCGAGAAGTCGATGGCCCTGCGCCTGGCAGGTGAACTCTCCGAAGCGGCCGAAGGCCGTGGCGGCGCGATGAAGAAGCGCGACGAAGTTCACCGCATGGCAGAAGCCAACCGCGCGTTCTCGCATTTCCGTTTCTAAGCGCCTGGCTGGGCTTTTAGCGGAAATAAATTCCGGGCGGGTGCGCTTTTCAGGCGCCTCGCCCGTTTGTGTTGAAGCATGATGCAGCTGGGCTGCATCGTGTCATCCCAGTAGAGGATCAAAGTGGCTCGCAAGACTCCTATCGAGCGCTACCGCAATATCGGTATTAGCGCTCACATCGACGCCGGCAAAACGACGACGACCGAGCGCATTCTGTTTTACACCGGTGTGAACCACAAGATCGGTGAAGTCCACGACGGCGCAGCCACGATGGACTGGATGGAGCAGGAACAGGAGCGTGGCATCACGATCACGTCCGCTGCTACCACCGCCTTCTGGAAGGGCATGGCCGGCGACCGTCCGGAACACCGTATCAACATCATCGACACCCCGGGCCACGTCGACTTCACGATTGAAGTTGAGCGCTCGATGCGCGTGCTCGACGGCGCATGCATGGTGTATTGCGCAGTGGGCGGCGTGCAGCCGCAGTCGGAAACGGTGTGGCGCCAGGCGAACAAGTACAAGGTGCCCCGTCTCGCGTTCGTCAACAAGATGGACCGTACCGGCGCGAACTTCTTCAAGGTCTACGACCAGCTCCGTCTGCGCCTGAAGGCGAACCCGGTTCCGGTCGTGGTGCCGATCGGTGCGGAAGAAGGCTTCAAGGGTGTCGTCGACCTGATCAAGATGAAGGCGATCATTTGGGACGAGGCATCGCAAGGTACCAAGTTCGACTACGTGGACATCCCGGCGGAACTCGTCGACACGTGCAATGAATGGCGTGAAAAGATGGTCGAAGCGGCTGCCGAGTCGAGCGAAGAGCTGATGAATCAGTATCTCGAAGCGGGCGACCTGGCCGAAGCCGAGATCTTGAAGGGTCTGCGTGACCGTACGATCGCGTGCGAAATTCAGCCGATGCTGTGCGGTACCGCATTCAAGAACAAGGGCGTGCAGCGTATGCTCGACGCCGTGATCGATTTCCTGCCGTCGCCGATCGACATCCCGCCGGTTACGGGTGAACTCGAAAATGGCGAGAAGACGGAACGCCGTGCGTCCGACGACGAGAAGTTCTCGGCACTCGCGTTCAAGATCATGACCGACCCGTTCGTCGGCCAGCTGATCTTCTTCCGCGTCTACTCGGGCGTCGTCAATTCGGGCGACACGCTGCTCAATGCGACCAAGGACAAGAAGGAACGTCTCGGCCGTATTCTGCAGATGCACGCGAACCAGCGCGAAGAAATCAAGGAAGTTCGCGCAGGCGACATCGCTGCTGCGGTCGGCCTGAAGGAAGCGACCACGGGCGACACGCTGTGCGATCCGGCACATCCGATCGTGCTCGAACGCATGATTTTCCCGGAGCCGGTGATTTCGCAGGCCGTCGAGCCGAAGACGAAGGCTGACCAGGAAAAGATGGGCCTGGCGCTCAACCGTCTCGCTCAGGAAGATCCGTCGTTCCGCGTGCAGACCGACGAAGAATCGGGTCAAACCATCATTTCGGGCATGGGCGAGCTCCACCTCGAAATTCTGGTCGACCGGATGAAGCGCGAATTCGGCGTGGAAGCGACCGTCGGCAAGCCGCAGGTGGCATACCGCGAAACCATTCGCAAGTCGGCCGCGGACGTCGAAGGCAAGTTCGTCAAGCAGTCGGGTGGTCGTGGTCAGTACGGCCATGCGGTCATTACGCTCGAGCGCAGCGAACTGGGCAAGGGCTACGAGTTCGTCGACGCGATCAAGGGCGGCGTGATTCCGCGTGAATACATCCCGTCGGTTGACAAGGGTATCCAGGAAACGCTGAAGAGCGGCGTGCTGGCTGGCTTCCCGGTTGTCGACGTGAAGGTCACGCTGACGTTCGGTTCGTACCACGACGTCGACTCGAACGAAAATGCGTTCCGCATGGCCGGTTCGATGGCGTTCAAGGAAGCGATGCGTCGTGCGGATCCGGTTCTGCTCGAGCCGATGATGGCCGTGGAAGTGGAAACGCCGGAAGACTTCATGGGTAACGTGATGGGCGACCTGTCGGGTCGTCGCGGCATCATCCAGGGCATGGACGACATGGTTGGCGGCGGCAAGATCGTGCGCGCCGAAGTGCCGCTGTCGGAAATGTTCGGCTACTCGACGTCGCTGCGTTCGCTGACGCAGGGTCGCGCAACGTACACGATGGAATTCAAGCACTACGCTGAAGCTCCGAAGAACGTTGCAGAAGCGATCATCAGCGCGAAGACGAAGTAATTCGTTATCACAATCGATTATTTTTGAAAGAAGAGAATCATGGCAAAAGGTAAATTCGAGCGGACCAAGCCGCACGTGAACGTTGGTACGATTGGTCACGTTGACCACGGCAAGACGACGCTGACGGCAGCGATCACGACGGTTCTGACGAAGAAGTTCGGCGGCGAAGCGAAGGCATACGACCAGATCGACGCGGCACCGGAAGAAAAGGCGCGCGGCATCACGATCAACACGGCACACGTCGAGTACGAAACGGCTAACCGCCACTACGCACACGTCGACTGCCCGGGCCACGCTGACTATGTGAAGAACATGATCACGGGCGCAGCGCAGATGGACGGCGCGATCCTGGTTTGCTCGGCAGCAGACGGCCCGATGCCGCAAACGCGTGAGCACATCCTGCTGGCGCGTCAGGTTGGCGTTCCGTACATCATCGTGTTCCTGAACAAGTGCGACATGGTGGACGACGCAGAACTGCTCGAGCTGGTCGAGATGGAAGTTCGCGAACTCCTGTCGAAGTACGACTTCCCGGGCGACGACACGCCGATCGTGAAGGGTTCGGCAAAGCTGGCGCTGGAAGGCGACACGGGCGAGCTGGGCGAAGTGGCGATCATGAGCCATGCCGACGCGCTGGACACGTACATCCAGACGCCGGAGCGTGCAGTTGACGGCGCGTTCCTGATGCCGGTGGAAGACGTGTTCTCGATCTCGGGCCTTGGTAGGGGTGTGACGGGTCGCGTTGAGCGCGGCATCGTGAAGGTCGGCGAAGAAATCGAAATCGTCGGTATCAAGCCGACGGTGAAGACGACCTGCACGGGCGTTGAAATGTTCCGCAAGCTGCTGGACCAAGGTCAAGCAGGCGACAACGTTGGTATCCTGCTGCGCGGCACGAAGCGTGAAGACGTGGAGCGTGGCCAGGTTCTGGCGAAGCCGGGTTCGATCACGCCGCACACGCACTTCACGGCTGAAGTGTACGTGCTGAGCAAGGACGAAGGCGGCCGTCACACGCCGTTCTTCAACAACTACCGTCCGCAGTTCTACTTCCGTACGACGGACGTGACGGGCTCGATCGAGCTGCCGAAGGACAAGGAAATGGTGATGCCGGGCGACAACGTGTCGATCACGGTGAAGCTGATCGCTCCGATCGCGATGGAAGAAGGTCTGCGCTTCGCAATCCGCGAAGGCGGCCGTACCGTCGGCGCCGGCGTCGTCGCCAAGATCATCGAGTAATATCGACGATCCGCGGATCCCTACGGGGTCCGCGATTCCGCGGTATGCAGTCCGTACCGTCGAAACCGGGTGTCCAGCTTGCGCTGGCACCCGGTTTTGTTTTTCCGCCACGCCGAAGCGCGGGGCGAGAAGTTCGCGCCATCGCTCCAGAATTTCGTGTAGAATCGCGGGCTTAGCAGTGGAAGTACCGTCCGGAACCTGATGTCTCGCTCCCCGCAGGCGTCATGTTTCACGTTCTTTTAGTGTTCGGCGATGCAACATCGCCTCGCTCTTTCCAGGGAATTGTCATGCAGCAACAGAAAATCCGCATTCGCCTGAAGGCTTTCGACTATCGTCTGATCGATCAATCGGCTGCCGAAATCGTCGATACCGCAAAGCGGACTGGCGCAATCGTCCGTGGCCCGGTGCCGCTGCCGACGCGCATTCAGCGTTTTGACATCCTGCGTTCGCCGCACGTCAACAAGACGTCGCGCGATCAGCTCGAAATCCGTACCCACCAGCGCCTGATGGACATCGTCGATCCGACCGACAAGACGGTTGACGCGCTGATGAAGCTCGATCTGCCGGCTGGCGTCGACGTGGAAATCAAGCTGCAGTAAGGCTTCCAGCGCCAATCGGCTTGTCGGGCGGCGCTAAGTCTTTGATTGCTTGCGGAAAACGCGAGGGCGGGCTATAATGCTTGGCTTTTCGCGTATTCGCGTAAAAAAGTTGGGCCTTGCGTGCCCGGCATTTTGTAAATCAGCCCCGACCAATCGCAGTCGGGAATGGAGAAAATGATGAGCCTTGGACTCGTAGGTCGCAAGGTTGGCATGACCCGTATCTTCACGGCGGAAGGGGATTCGATTCCCGTCACCGTGCTGGACGTGTCGGACAACCGCGTGACGCAGATCAAGACTGTTGAAACCGACGGCTACACGGCCGTGCAGGTTGCATTCGGCTCCCGTCGTGCCTCGCGCGTGACGAAGCCGCTGGCAGGTCATCTCGCCAAAGCCGGTGTTGAAGCCGGTGAAATCCTCAAGGAATTCCGCATTGACGCGGCCAAGGCAGCTGAGCTGTCGAATGGCGCCGTGGTCGGTGCTGATCTTTTCGAAGTGGGCCAGAAGGTCGACGTGCAAGGCGTGTCGATCGGTAAGGGCTACGCCGGTACGATCAAGCGTTACAACTTCTCCTCCGGCCGTGCTACGCACGGTAACTCGCGCTCGCACAACGTGCCGGGCTCGATCGGTATGGCGCAGGATCCGGGTCGTGTTTTCCCGGGTAAACGCATGACGGGTCACATGGGTGACGTGACGGTGACGGTGCAGAACCTCGAAATCGCTCGTATCGACGCAGAGCGCAAGCTGCTGCTCGTGAAGGGTGCGATTCCGGGCGCGAAGGGCGGCAAGGTCTTCGTGACGCCGGCCGTCAAGACCAAGGGGGCGAAATAATGGAACTCAAGCTCCTGAACGAAAATGGTCAGGAAGGTGCAGTGGTCAACGCATCGGACGTCGTGTTCGGTCGTGACTACAACGAAGCACTGATCCACCAGGTCGTCGTCGCTTACCAGGCGAATGCTCGCCAGGGTAACCGCGCACAGAAGGACCGTGAGCAAGTCAAGCACACGACGAAGAAGCCGTGGCGCCAGAAGGGTACGGGCCGCGCTCGTGCCGGTATGTCGTCGAGCCCGTTGTGGCGTGGCGGTGGTCGTATCTTCCCGAATTCGCCGGAAGAAAACTTCTCGCACAAGGTCAACAAGAAGATGCATCGCGCAGGTCTCTGCTCGATCTTCTCGCAGCTGGCCCGTGAAGGCCGTCTGTCGGTCGTCGAGGACATCATCCTCGAAGCGCCGAAGACCAAGCTGCTGGCCGAAAAATTCAAGACCATGGGTCTCGACTCCGTGCTGATCATTACGGATACGGTCGACGAGAACCTGTACCTGGCTTCGCGCAACCTGCCGCACGTGGCGATTGTCGAGCCGCGCTACGCTGACCCGCTGTCGCTGATCTACTTCAAGAAAGTGCTGGTCACGAAGGCTGCGGTCGCCCAGATCGAGGAGTTGCTGTCATGAGCGAGATTCGCAAGAACGATCATCGTTTGATGCAGGTCCTGCTCGCGCCGGTGATCTCGGAAAAGGCGACGCTGGTTGCCGACAAGAACGAGCAAGTCGTGTTCGAAGTCGCACCGGATGCCACGAAGCAGGAAGTGAAGGCAGCTGTCGAGCTGCTGTTCAAGGTTGAAGTTGATTCCGTCAACGTGCTGGTTCAGAAGGGCAAGCAAAAGCGCTTTGGCCGTTCGATGGGCCGCCGCAAGGACGTGAAGAAGGCGTACGTTTGCCTGAAGCCCGGCCAGGAAATCAACTTTGAAGCGGAGGCCAAGTAATCATGGCAATCGTTAAAGTTAAGCCGACATCGCCGGGTCGCCGCGCGATGGTCAAGGTGGTCAACAAGAACCTGCACCAGGGCAAGCCGTTCGCGGCACTGCTCGACTCGCAGAGCTCGACCGCCGGCCGTAACAACAACGGTCGTATCACCACGCGTCACAAGGGTGGTGGTCACAAGCAACACTATCGTATCGTCGATTTCCGTCGCACGAAGGATGGCATCCCGGCAAAGGTCGAGCGTCTCGAGTACGACCCGAACCGTAGCGCGAACATCGCGCTGGTGCTCTACGCAGACGGCGAACGTCGCTACATCATCGCCCCGAAGGGCCTGACGGTCGGCCAACAGCTGATGTCGGGTTCGGAAGCGCCGATCCGTGCAGGCAACACGCTGCCGATCCGCAACATTCCGGTCGGTACGACGATCCACTGCATCGAGATGCTGCCGGGCAAGGGCGCGCAAATGGCGCGTTCGGCTGGTACGTCGGCCATGCTGCTCGCACGTGAAGGCGTCTACGCGCAGGTTCGTCTGCGTTCGGGCGAAATCCGCCGCGTGCACATCGAGTGCCGTGCAACGATCGGTGAAGTCGGCAACGAAGAGCATAGCCTGCGCCAGATCGGCAAGGCTGGCGCGAACCGCTGGCGCGGTATCCGCCCGACGGTGCGTGGCGTTGCGATGAACCCGGTTGATCACCCGCACGGTGGTGGTGAGGGCAAGACGGCTGCAGGTCGCGATCCGGTTAGCCCGTGGGGTACGCCGGCTAAGGGTTATCGCACCCGTAGCAACAAGCGCACGACGACGATGATCGTCCAGCGCCGTCACAAGCGTTAAGGAGTAGGCAATGGCACGTTCTGTTAAAAAAGGTCCGTTCTGCGACGCCCATTTGCTGAAGAAAGTTGAGGCGGCTGCAGCTTCGCGCGACAAAAAGCCGATCAAGACCTGGTCGCGTCGCTCGACGATTCTGCCGGATTTCATCGGCCTGACGATCGCTGTTCACAACGGCCGTCAACACGTTCCGGTGTACATCTCGGAAAACATGGTCGGCCACAAGCTTGGCGAGTTCGCACTGACCCGTACGTTCAAGGGTCACGCAGCCGACAAGAAGGCCAAGAAATAAGGGGCAATCAAGATGGAAGTGAAAGCAATTCATCGCGGTGCCCGCATCTCGGCGCAGAAAACGCGCCTTGTGGCTGACCAGATCCGCGGTTTGCCGGTCGACAAGGCGCTGAACGTTCTGACGTTCTCGCCGAAGAAAGCGGCTGGCATCGTGAAGAAGGTTGTGCTGTCGGCAATCGCGAATGCGGAGCACAACGAAGGCGCCGATATCGACGAGCTCAAGATCAAGAGCATCTACGTCGACAAGGCTGCATCGCTCAAGCGTTTCACCGCGCGCGCCAAGGGCCGCGGTAACCGCATCGAGAAGCAATCCTGTCACATCACTGTGACGGTCGGGAATTAAGGAGCCATACGATGGGACAGAAAATTCATCCGACTGGCTTCCGCCTGGCTGTCAGCCGCAATTGGGCTTCGCGTTGGTACGCGAACAACAACAATTTCGCGGCGATGCTGCAGGAAGACATCGGTGTTCGTGAATACCTGAAGAAGAAGCTGAAGAACGCTTCGGTCGGTCGGGTCGTCATCGAGCGTCCGGCGAAGAACGCGCGCATCACGATTTACAGCTCGCGTCCGGGTGTGGTCATCGGCAAGAAGGGCGAGGATATCGAGCAGCTGAAGACGGAACTGCAACGCCGCATGGGCGTTCCGGTTCACGTCAACATCGAAGAAATCCGCAAGCCGGAAACCGATGCTCAGCTGATCGCTGACTCGATCACGCAACAGCTCGAGCGCCGGATCATGTTCCGTCGCGCGATGAAGCGTGCGATGCAGAACGCGATGCGTCTGGGTGCCCAGGGCATCAAGATCATGAGCGCGGGCCGTCTGAACGGTATCGAAATCGCTCGTACGGAGTGGTATCGCGAAGGTCGCGTGCCCCTTCACACGCTGCGTGCCGATATCGACTACGCGACCTCGGAAGCGAAGACGACTTACGGGATCATCGGCGTCAAGGTGTGGGTTTACAAGGGCGATACGCTCGGCCGCAACGACGCACCGGTGGTGGAAGAAGTAGCCGAAGACAAGCGTCCGCGTCGCAATGCGCGTCCGGGCGACCGTCGTCCGCGCCGTGACGGCGAAGGCGGCGCTCCGGGTGCTCGTCGTGGCGCACCGCGCCGTGGCGCCGGCAAGCCCGAAGACGGCAAGACTGGAGAATAACGATGCTGCAACCGAAACGCAGAAAGTATCGTAAAGAGCAGAAGGGTCGTAACACCGGCAAGGCGACGCGCGGCAACGCAGTGTCGTTCGGTGAATTCGGCCTGAAGGCTATCGGTCGCGGTCGTTTGACCGCACGCCAGATTGAAGCGGCGCGTCGTGCAATGACGCGTCACATCAAGCGTGGCGGCCGCATCTGGATCCGGATCTTCCCGGACAAGCCGATTTCGCAGAAGCCGGCCGAAGTACGTATGGGTAACGGTAAGGGTAACCCGGAGTACTACGTCGCCGAGATTCAGCCGGGCAAGATGCTCTATGAAATGGACGGCGTAACCGAAGAACTGGCACGCGAAGCGTTCCGTCTGGCTGCAGCCAAGCTGCCGCTGAAGACGGCGTTCATCGTGCGCCAGCTCGGCGCCTAAGGAGAAAATATGAAGGCTTCCGAACTTCTCCAGAAAGACCAGGCCGCGCTCAACAAGGAGCTGGCGGACCTGCTGAAGGCGCAATTCGGCCTGCGCATGCAACTCGCGACCCAGCAGCTCACGAACACGAGCCAGCTGAAGAAGGTTCGTCGCGACATCGCACGTGTGCGGACCGTCATGACTCAGAAGGCGAACCAGAAATGAACGATAGCGTGAAAACCTCGCTGAAGCGGACGCTGGTCGGTCGGGTCGTCAGCAACAAGATGGACAAGACCGTCACCGTGCTGATCGAGCACCGCGTCAAGCACCCGATCTACGGCAAGTATGTCGTGCGCTCGAAGAAGTACCACGCGCATGATGAAGCGAACACCTACAACGAAGGCGATCTCGTCGAAATCCAGGAAACTCGTCCTGTTTCGAAGACGAAGGCCTGGACGGTGTCGCGCCTCGTCGAAGCAGCTCGCGTCATCTAAGCGGGTAGCGCAGTAGGCAGTAACAGGCACTTCTCCGCGAAGTGCTTGAAATCGCAAAGTATTTGCTTGCGTGACCAGGATTATTTGTTATAATCCTGGTCTTCCCTCTTTATGGGAGCCCCGTCGCGGGCGAAGTTGGTGGGGGAAGCGGACTGGCGCCTGCCTGTCCGAAAGATTCACCGAATTGCGATGGCGGGTTTCGTTTGCCGTCGCTGCTGTTCCAACCCAAGCAGCCGATTGGCTGACGGGACCAAGACTGACCGAATGCATCATGGTGGTGCATCCGGATTAAGTTGGGAAAGACAAACCATGATCCAGACCGAATCTCGGCTCGAAGTAGCCGACAACACGGGTGCACGTGAAGTCCTGTGCATCAAGGTGCTCGGCGGCTCGAAGCGTCGTTATGCCGGCATTGGCGACATCATCAAGGTGAGCGTCAAAGAGGCAACGCCGCGCGGGCGCGTGAAGAAAGGCGAAATTTACAACGCCGTGGTGGTCCGCACCGCCAAGGGCGTGCGCCGTCAAGACGGCTCGCTGATCAAGTTCGACGGCAACGCCGCTGTGCTTTTGAATAACAAGCTCGAGCCGATCGGCACCCGTATTTTCGGGCCGGTGACGCGTGAGCTGCGTAGCGAACGATTCATGAAGATCGTTTCGCTGGCGCCGGAAGTGCTGTAAGGAGTCGCGATGAACAAGATTCGCAAAGGTGACGAAGTCATCGTCGTCACTGGCAAGGACAAGGGCAAGCGCGGCGTCGTGCTGGCTGTCGGTGCAGAACATGTGACGGTTGAAGGTGTCAACCTCGTCAAGAAGCATGTGAAGCCGAACCCGATGAAGGGTACGACGGGCGGCGTGGAAGCGAAGACGATGCCCCTGCATATTTCGAACGTCGCACTGGTCGACGCGAATGGCAAGGCGTCGCGTGTTGGCATCAAGGTCGAGGAAGGCAAGAAGGTTCGCTTCCTGAAGACGACCGGTGCTGTACTGAGCGCCTGACGCAGCGGAGTAAAAAATGGCTCGTTTTCAAGAGTTTTACAAAGAAAAGGTTGTGCCCGGCCTGATCGAGAAGTTCGGTTACAAGTCGGTCATGGAAGTGCCGCGCATCACCAAGATCACGCTGAACATGGGTCTTGGCGAAGCGATCGCTGACAAGAAGATCATCGAGAACGCCGTTGGCGACCTCACGAAGATCGCTGGTCAGAAGCCGGTCGTGACGAAGGCACGCAAGGCAATCGCAGGCTTCAAGATCCGCCAGGGTTACCCGATCGGCGCGATGGTGACGCTGCGTGGCCAAGCGATGTACGAATTCCTCGACCGTTTCGTGACGGTTGCGCTGCCCCGCGTGCGTGACTTCCGCGGTGTGTCGGGTCGTGCTTTCGATGGCCGTGGCAACTACAACATCGGTGTGAAAGAGCAGATCATTTTCCCCGAAATCGACTACGACAAGATCGACGCACTGCGTGGGCTGAACATCAGCATCACGACGACTGCGAAGACCGACGACGAAGCAAAGGCTCTGCTCGCCAGCTTCAAGTTCCCGTTCAGAAACTGAGGTTACCGTGGCTAAACTGGCACTGATCGAACGTGAAAAGAAGCGCGCCCGCCTGGTCGCGAAGTTCGCAGCAAAGCGCGATGCGCTGAAGGCGATCGTCGAAGACCAAAGCAAGTCGGAAGAAGAGCGCTACGAAGCACGCCTTGAGCTGCAGCAACTGCCCCGCAACGCAAACCCGACCCGCCAGCGTAACCGCTGCGCGATCACGGGCCGTCCGCGTGGCACGTTCCGTAAATTCGGCCTCGCGCGTAACAAGATTCGTGAAATCGCATTCCGTGGCGAGATTCCTGGCCTGACCAAGGCGAGCTGGTAATAGGAGAAACGTAAATGAGCATGAGTGATCCTATCGCCGATATGCTGACTCGCATCCGCAACGGGCAGATGGTCGAGAAGGTATCGGTGTCGATGCCCTCGTCGAAAGTCAAGGTTGCAATCGCGCAAGTCCTGAAAGACGAAGGCTATATCGACGATTTCGCCGTTAAGGCGGAAGGTGCGAAGTCCGAACTGAATATCGCGCTGAAGTACTACGCTGGCCGTCCGGTCATCGAACGCATCGAACGCGTGTCGAAGCCTGGCCTGCGCGTGTACCGCGGCCGTAACGACATTCCGCAGGTCATGAATGGCCTCGGTGTGGCAATCGTGTCGACGCCGAAGGGCGTGATGACCGACCGCAAGGCGCGCGCTACCGGCGTCGGCGGCGAAGTCATCTGCTACGTCGCTTAAAGCCGAGGAGAGAGAAACATGTCTCGAGTAGGTAAGAGCCCGATCGCGCTGCAAGGCGCGGAAGTCAAGCTGGCCGACGGCGCAATCACCGTCAAGGGCCCGCTGGGCACCATCACGCAAGCGATCAATCCGCTCGTGAACGTGGCGAACAACGACGGCACGCTGAACCTGTCGCCGGTGAACGAAAGCCGCGAAGCAAATGCACTGTCGGGCACGATGCGCGCGATTATCGCGAATGCCGTGCACGGCGTGACCAAGGGTTTCGAGCGCAAGCTGACGCTGGTTGGCGTCGGTTATCGTGCGCAAGCGCAAGGCGACAAGCTGAACCTGTCGCTGGGTTTCTCGCACCCCGTGGTGCACCAGATGCCGGAAGGCGTCAAGGCAGAAACCCCGACGCAAACCGAAATCGTGATCAAGGGGATCAACAAGCAACAAGTCGGTCAAGTGGCTGCGGAAGTCCGCGGTTACCGTCCGCCGGAGCCCTACAAGGGCAAGGGCGTGCGCTATTCCGACGAGGTTGTGATCCTCAAAGAAACGAAGAAGAAGTAAGGGTGCGCAATCATGGATAAGACTCAATCTCGCCTGCGCCGCGCTCGCCAGACGCGTATCAAGATCGCTGAGCTGCAGGTCGCGCGTCTCGCCGTGCATCGCACGAACACGCACATCTACGCTCAAGTGTTCTCGCCCTGCGGCACCAAGGTGCTCGCCAGCGCGTCGACGCTCGAAGCTGAAGTGCGCGCTGAACTGGCCGACAAGTCGGGCAAGGGCGGCAACGTTAATGCCGCGACGCTGATCGGCAAGCGTATTGCCGAGAAGGCAAAGGCTGCCGGCATCGAATCCGTCGCCTTCGACCGCTCGGGCTTCCGCTACCACGGCCGCGTCAAGGCGCTGGCTGAGGCAGCTCGCGAAGCTGGGCTCAAGTTCTAAGGAAGGAATTCGTCATGGCAAAGATGCAAGCGAAAGTTCAGGCTGACGAGCGCGACGACGGCCTTCGTGAAAAGATGATTTCGGTCAATCGCGTGACCAAGGTCGTGAAGGGTGGCCGTATTCTCGGCTTCGCCGCACTGACCGTGGTTGGCGACGGTGATGGCCGCATCGGTATGGGCAAGGGCAAGGCGAAGGAAGTGCCGGTCGCTGTCCAGAAGGCAATGGAACAAGCTCGTCGCAACATGTTCAAGGTGCCGCTCAAGAACGGCACGTTGCAACACGAAGTGCACGGCAAGCATGGCGCATCCGCTGTCCTCCTCGCTCCGGCGAAGGCAGGTACGGGCGTGATCGCCGGCGGCCCGATGCGCGCAGTGTTCGACGTGATGGGCGTTCAGAACGTCGTGGCAAAGAGCCACGGTTCGACGAACCCGTACAACCTCGTTCGCGCCACGCTGGACGGTCTGCGCAAGCAGTCCACCCCGGCAGACATCGCGGCGAAGCGCGGCAAGTCCGTCGAAGAAAT
Organism: Burkholderia lata; assembly: GCF_902499335.1. GTDB lineage: Bacteria > Pseudomonadota > Gammaproteobacteria > Burkholderiales > Burkholderiaceae > Burkholderia > Burkholderia lata_B. The sequence continues at coordinate 32,205 of NZ_CABVQK010000018.1, forward strand.
TTTGGGCTAAGCCCGGGTGGTCACCATGTCTGAAAAAACTGTCAAGGTTCAGCTCGTTAAGAGCCTGATCGGGACCCGCGAATCGCACCGCGCGACCGTGCGTGGCCTGGGCCTGCGCCGACTCAACTCGGTCAGCGAGCTTCAGGACACGCCGGCGGTCCGCGGCATGATCAACAAGGTCTCGTACCTCGTTAAGGTCATCGCGTAAGCGGCCCTACGGATCAAGGAGTTGATATGGAATTGAATAACCTGAAGCCGGCAGCTGGCGCCAAGCACGCCAAGCGTCGCGTCGGCCGTGGCATCGGTTCGGGCCTCGGCAAGACGGCTGGCCGTGGTCACAAGGGTCAGAAATCGCGTTCGGGCGGCTTCCACAAAGTCGGTTTCGAAGGCGGTCAGATGCCGCTGCAACGTCGTCTGCCGAAGCGCGGCTTCACGTCGCTGACGAAGGAATTCGTCGGTGAAGTGCGCCTGAGCGACCTCGAGAAGCTGCCGGTCGACGAGATCGATCTGCTCGCACTGAAGCAAGCCGGCCTGGTCGGTGAGCTGACGAAGAGCGCAAAGATCATCGCGACGGGCGAACTGAAGCGCAAGATCGTCGTGAAGGGTCTCGGTGCCACCAAGGGTGCGCGCGCTGCGATCGAAGCGGCCGGCGGTTCGTTCGCCGAGTGACACGCGTAGCGCGTCGTCACTTGCATTCATCGGAGAAGGTACTTGGCTAACAGCCCGAGTCTTGCAAAACCCGGTCGAAGCACGGCGAAATTCGGCGATCTGCGTCGGCGAGCGATGTTCCTGCTCCTGGCGCTGATCGTCTATCGCATCGGCGCGCACATTCCCGTGCCGGGCATCGATCCGGATCAACTGGCTAAGCTGTTCCAGAGCCAGGCGGGCGGCATCCTGGGCATGTTCAACATGTTCTCGGGTGGCGCGCTTTCCCGCTTCACGATCTTTGCGCTGGGGATCATGCCGTACATCTCGGCGTCGATCATCATGCAGTTGCTGGCGATCGTATCGCCGCAGCTCGAGGCGCTGAAGAAGGAAGGGCAGGCAGGGCAACGGAAGATCACGCAGTACACGCGGTATTTCACCGTGGTGCTCGCGACCTTCCAGGCGTTCGGTATCGCGGCTGCGCTGGAAAACCAGCCGGGCCTCGTCACCGATCCCGGCATGCTGTTCCGTCTGACGACGGTCGTGACGCTGGTTACCGGCACGATGTTCCTGATGTGGCTCGGCGAGCAGATTACCGAGCGTGGTCTGGGCAACGGTATCTCGATCATCATCTTCGGCGGGATCGCAGCAGGGTTCCCGAATGCCGTCGGTGGGTTGTTCGAGCTGGTGCGTACGGGTTCGATGAGCATCATTTCGGCGATCATCATCGTCGTTCTGATCGCCGCGGTGACTTACCTGGTCGTGTTCATCGAACGCGGTCAGCGCAAGATCCTCGTGAACTACGCGAAGCGCCAGGTCGGCAACAAGATCTACGGTGGGCAGTCGTCGCATCTGCCGCTGAAGCTGAACATGTCGGGTGTGATTCCGCCGATCTTCGCATCGTCGATCATTCTGTTCCCGGCAACGATTCTCGGCTGGTTCAGTACCGGTCAGCCGACGGGAAGCTGGATTTCCAATACGTTGCATAACGTTGCGGAAGCGCTTAAGCCGGGCCAGCCGGTCTATGTGCTGCTGTACACGCTGGCAATCGTGTTTTTCTGCTTCTTCTACACCGCGCTGGTGTTCAACAGCAGGGAAACCGCAGACAACCTGAAGAAAAGCGGCGCGTTTGTTCCGGGCATCCGTCCGGGCGATCAGACCGCACGATATATCGACCGCATCCTCACGCGTCTGACGCTGGCCGGTGCGATCTACATCGTCTTCGTGTGTCTGCTGCCAGAGTTTCTGGTGCTGCGCTGGAACGTGCCGTTTTATTTTGGTGGAACGTCGCTGCTGATCATTGTCGTCGTCACGATGGACTTTATGGCGCAGGTGCAGTCGTACGTTATGTCGCAACAGTATGAGTCACTGCTCAAGAAGGCGAACTTCAAGGGCGGCAACATCCCGATGCGTTAAGGACTATGGCCAAAGACGATGTAATCCAGATGCAGGGTGAGGTGATCGAAAACCTCCCGAATGCGACCTTCCGTGTGAAGCTGGAAAACGGCCATGTCGTGTTGGGGCATATTTCCGGAAAGATGCGGATGCACTACATCCGCATCCTACCCGGCGACAAGGTGACGGTTGAATTGACGCCTTACGATCTGTCTCGTGCGCGGATCGTGTTCCGGGCGAAGTGATTTGAAAAAAGGGTATTATCATGAAAGTGATGGCATCGGTTAAGCGCATTTGCCGCAATTGCAAGATCATCAAGCGCAAAGGCGTCGTTCGCGTGATCTGCAGCTCGGATCCGCGCCACAAGCAGCGCCAAGGCTGACCGCGCGTTTGTTTGCGCTTTTTGTTTGAGGAAAAACAATGGCTCGTATCGCAGGGGTTAACATCCCGAATCACCAGCACACCGAGATCGGCCTGACGGCAATCTTTGGTGTCGGCCGCACCCGTTCGCGCAGCATCTGCGTGGCAGCTGGCGTCGATTTTTCGAAGAAGGTCAAGGACTTGACCGACGCAGACTTGGAAAAGCTGCGTGAAGAAGTGGGCAAGTTTGTCGTCGAAGGCGATCTGCGCCGCGAAGTGACGATGAACATCAAGCGCCTGATGGACCTCGGTTGCTACCGTGGTGTTCGTCATCGCAAGGGCCTGCCGATGCGCGGTCAGCGTACGCGTACGAACGCACGTACTCGCAAGGGTCCGCGTCGTGCAGCGCAAGCGCTGAAGAAGTAAGCGGAACTGACAGTTACAGGAAAACGTAATGGCTAAGGCTTCGAACACCGCGGCGCAACGCGTTCGCAAGAAGGTTAAGAAGAACGTCGCTGAAGGCGTGGTTCACGTTCACGCGTCGTTCAACAACACGATCATCACGATCACCGATCGCCAAGGCAACGCACTGGCATGGGCGACGTCGGGCGGTCAGGGCTTCAAGGGCTCGCGCAAATCGACGCCGTTCGCTGCCCAGGTCGCAGCCGAGTCGGCTGGCCGCGTCGCGATGGAATACGGCGTGAAGAATCTGGAAGTGCGGATCAAGGGCCCGGGCCCGGGTCGTGAGTCGGCAGTGCGCGCACTGCACGGCCTCGGCATCAAGATCACCGCGATTTCGGACGTCACCCCGATTCCGCACAACGGCTGCCGTCCGCCGAAGCGTCGTCGTATCTAAAGGTGTGCTGGCACGTTCGTGCTAGCACATTGCCTGTCGCCGCGTAGCGTCGACGGGCGTTGCTTTTTTGATTGACTAAGCCCACCGTTCGCCCCAAAGGGCGCGAACTAGCGCGGATTCAGATCTGCGTGACTGATTGATAGAGGAATGCAAAGTGGCACGTTATATCGGCCCCAAGGCCAAGCTGTCCCGCCGTGAAGGCACCGACCTGTTCCTGAAGAGCGCACGCCGCTCGCTCGCCGACAAGTGCAAGCTCGACAGCAAGCCGGGTCAGCACGGCCGTACCTCGGGCGCACGTACGTCCGACTACGGTACGCAGCTGCGCGAAAAGCAGAAGGTCAAGCGTATCTACGGCGTGCTGGAGCGTCAGTTCCGCCGCTACTTCGCTGAAGCCGACCGCCGCAAGGGCAACACGGGTGAAAACCTGCTGCAACTGCTCGAGTCGCGCCTCGACAACGTCGTGTATCGCATGGGCTTCGGCTCGACCCGCGCTGAAGCGCGTCAGCTGGTGAGCCACAAGTCGATCACGGTGAACGGCGTCGTCGCGAACGTCCCGTCGCAGCAAGTGAAGGCAGGTGACATCGTCGCGATCCGCGAAAAGGCGAAGAAGCAGGCGCGTATCGTTGAAGCGCTGTCGCTGGCCGAGCAAGGCGGCATGCCGAGCTGGGTTGCAGTCGATGCGAAGAAGTTCGAAGGCACGTTCAAGCAAATGCCGGAACGCGTTGACATCGCAGGCGACATCAACGAAAGCCTGATCGTCGAATTGTATTCGCGTTAATCCGATTGACGGCCGAGGTACCCCGATTGCGTTGCGCAAGGAGGGGCCTCGGCTGTTTATTTTCTGGTTGTTACCGGTCAGCCTTATCGGTGTAACGAGCCGAGGGTATTGAAAAGGAAAGCCCATGCAAACCAGTTTGCTGAAACCCAAGATCATCGCCGTGGAATCGCTGGGCGAGAACCACGCGAGGGTGGTCATGGAACCGTTCGAACGCGGTTACGGCCATACCTTGGGCAATGCGCTGCGTCGCGTGCTGCTGTCGTCGATGGTTGGCTACGCGCCGACCGAAGTGACGATCGCGGGCGTGGTGCACGAGTACTCGACGCTGGATGGCGTGCAGGAAGACGTCGTCAACCTGCTGCTGAACCTGAAGGGCGTGGTGTTCAAGCTGCATAACCGTGACGAAGTGACGGTTACGCTGCGCAAGGAAGGTGAAGGCGTTGTCACGGCCGGCGATATCGAGCTGGCTCACGACTGCGAAGTCATCAACCCGAATCACGTGATTGCGCACCTGTCGAAGGGCGGCAAGCTCGACGTTCAGATCAAGATCGAAAAGGGTCGCGGCTATGTGCCCGGCAACGTCCGTCGCTACGGCGAAGACACGGCCAAGATCATCGGCCGCATCGTCCTCGACGCATCGTTCTCGCCGGTTCGCCGCGTGAGCTACGCTGTCGAAAGCGCACGTGTCGAGCAGCGTACCGACCTCGACAAGCTCGTGATGAACATCGAGACGAGCGGTGTGATCACGCCGGAAGAAGCGATCCGTCAATCGGCCCGCATCCTGGTTGACCAGCTGTCCGTGTTCGCGGCGCTGGAAGGCACGGAAACGGCAGCCGAAGCGCCGTCGCGTGCACCGCAGATCGATCCGATCCTGCTGCGTCCGGTGGACGATCTCGAGCTGACGGTCCGTTCGGCGAACTGCCTGAAGGCCGAGAACATCTACTACATCGGCGACCTGATCCAGCGCACGGAAAACGAGCTGCTGAAGACGCCGAACCTCGGTCGCAAGTCGCTCAACGAGATCAAGGAAGTGCTCGCTTCGCGCGGTCTCACGCTGGGCATGAAGCTCGAAAACTGGCCGCCGGCTGGTCTCGACAAGTAAGCCTGGTTGAAGCTGTAGTTGGCAAAGATGCGGATTTTCCTTTAAAATCCGCATCTTGCTTTTTTTCGTTACCGGCCCGTGCACCCATCGAGGTGCGATAGAAGAGCTGGATCAAAACTTTGAATCAAGGAAACTGAAATGCGCCATCGTCATGGTCTGCGGAAACTGAACCGCACGAGCAGCCACCGTCTGGCTATGCTCCGTAACATGTCCAACTCGCTGATCGAGCACGAAGTCATCAAGACGACGCTGCCGAAGGCGAAGGAACTCCGTAAAGTCGTCGAGCCGCTGATCACGCTCGGCAAGAAGCCGTCGCTGGCAAACCGTCGCCTGGCGTTCAACCGCCTGCGCGATCGTGACTCGGTGGCGAAGCTGTTCGACGTGCTCGGTCCGCGTTTCGCGAACCGTCCGGGCGGCTACCTGCGCGTGCTGAAGTTCGGCTTCCGCGTGGGCGACAACGCACCGATGGCACTGGTCGAGCTGCTCGATCGTCCGGAAGTCGACGAAACGGAAAACGTGCAAGAAGCTGAATAAGCTTCCGGTACGCAGCAGTATCTGAAAGGGGCCGAGCAATTGCTTGGCCCTTTTTGTTTTTCAGGCGCCGGCTGCGATCGATTGTCGCAGGGCGGTGTCGGCAGCGTTGTGCGGGGTGCGCTACGATACGGGGCAGCCGGCGCGCTCCCCAGGTGGGCAATCCGCGTCGGCAGGAGCCGATAGACCAGCCAGGAGGGCGCGGATGATAGTGGTGCTGATGCTGACGACGGTGCCCGACGCCGAGACCGCCAACGCGCTTTCAGACGGTGCGCTCGATGCGCGGCTTGCCGCGTGCGTGTCGGAGCTCGGTGCGATCAAGTCGCGCTACCACTGGCAGGGCAAGGTCGAAACGGCCGACGAGATCCAGTTGCTGTTCAAGACGAGCCCCGTGCGGGCGCTCGAACTGGAGCGATTTATTGTCGCGCATCATCCTTACGAGACGCCCGAAATCGTCTCGTGGCAGACGACGGCATCGGCCGCGTACGGTCAGTGGGTGACCAGCGAAACTCAACGTCTATTTCATGTTTAACGGTATGGCGCTTCCCGTGCGCGTGCGCGCGCTGCGGTTCCTCGCAGTCCTGTTGTCGTTCATGCTCGTGCTGGGCGGCCTGTCGGTCGCGCGCGCGGCCGACGATTTCCTCGATCCGTCGGTTGCGTTCAAGTTCAGCGCGAGCGAATCGCCGGGACAGGTGGACGTCCGCTTCAAGGTCGCCAACGGCTATTACCTGTACCGCGAGCGGTTCGCATTCGCGGTGAAGAACGGGCAGGCGGCGCTCGGCGATCCGCAATTCCCGGCCGGCCACGTGAAGTTCGACCAGACGTTCCAGAAGGACGTCGAGACCTACCGTGACGAAGTCGTCGTGCACGTGCCCGTCAAGCAGGCGTCGGGCCCGTTCGAGCTCGCGGTGACGTCGCAGGGGTGCGCGGACGAGGGCATCTGCTATCCGCCGGCCGAGCACGTCGTGAAGGTTGACGGCGCCGCGCTGGGCGCCGCCTCGTCGTCCGGCGATACGGCTGCCGCGGGCAGCTGGTTCGACAAGGTCACGAGCGCCGATTTCGCGCAGTCGCTGCTCGAAGGGCACGGTTTCTTCACGATCGTCGCACTGTATTTCGTCGCGGGCGTCGTGCTGAGCCTGCTGCCGTGTTCGTACCCGATGATCCCGATCGTGTCGGCGATCATCATCGGCCAGGGCACGCGTGCGACGCATGCGCGCGGCTTTGCGCTGTCGCTGACCTATGTGGTCGGCATGGCGCTGGTTTATACGGTGCTCGGCATCGCCGCGGCGCTGGTCGGCCAGAGCCTCGGCGCGTGGCTGCAGAACCCTTGGGTGCTCGGCGCGTTCGGCGTGCTGCTGACCGCGTTTGCCGTGTCGCTGATCTCGGGCCAGGACATCGCGCTGCCCGCACGCTGGCAAAGCGGTGCAGCCGACGCATCGAGCGCGCGCCAGGGCGGCCATTTCGTCGCGGTCGCGGCGATGGGTGCGCTGTCCGCGCTGGTCGTCGGCGCATGCATGACGGCGCCGTTGTTCGCGGTGCTCGCCTTCATCGCACACACGGGCAATGCACTGCTCGGCGGTGCCGCGCTGTTCGCGATGGGGCTCGGGCTTGGCGTGCCCCTGCTGGTCGTCGGCGTCGGTGCCGGGACGGTGCTGCCGCGCGCCGGTGCATGGATGGACGGCGTGAAGGTGTTCTTCGGCATCGTGCTGCTCGCGGCCGCGCTGTGGATCGTGTGGCCGGTGCTTGCCGGTAGCCTGAAGATGGTGCTCGCGGCGTTGTGGCTGCTGATCGCGGCCGCGGCGCTCGGCCTGTTCACGCCGAATGCCGACGCTGCGTCTATCTGGCGTCGCCTCGGTCGTGGTGTCGGCGCCGCGCTCGCGATCTGGGCGGCCACGCTGCTCGTCGGCCTGGCCGCGGGATCGACCGATCCGGTCAGGCCGTTGGCGGTGCTTGCGGCACGCACGGTTGCGTCAGGCGGCGCTGCGACGGCAGGCGCGGCCGCTGCGCAGGACGGGCCCGCGTTCGCATCGGTGCGCTCGAGTGGTGAGCTCGACACGCTGCTCAAGACGGCAGGCCAGCCCGTGATGCTCGACTTCTACGCCGACTGGTGCGTGAGCTGCAAGGAGATGGAGCATCTGACGTTTACCGACGCGCGTGTGCAGGCGCGGCTCGCGCAGCTTCACCTCGTGCGCGCGGACGTCACCGCGAACAACCCGGACGATCAGGCGCTGCTGAAGCGTTTCAACCTGTTCGGGCCGCCGGGCATCATCTTCTTCGATCGCAACGGCAACGAGATCGGGCGCGTGGTTGGCTATCAGGCCGCCGAGACGTTCCTGCGCAGCCTCGACCGGGCTGCGGTCCCGACGGTATGACCATGCCCGTCGGGTGCTTGCCGGTGGCGAACCGGCGCGCTTGCGCGGCATGAGGTGACGATCGACAGGGGCAGGCGGCCACGATCGACGGCAAACAAAAAACGGCGGGACACCGAAGTGTCCCGCCGTTTTTCTTTCCGCCTGCAGGCGGGCAATCAGCGTTGCGCTTTCAGCAGACGTGCGGCGTCGAGTGCGAAGTACGTCAGCACGCCGTCGGCGCCCGCCCGCTTGAACGCGAGCAGCGATTCGAGCACGACCTTGTCGTGGTCGAGCCAGCCGTTCATCGCGGCGGCCTTCAGCATCGCGTATTCACCGCTTACCTGGTACACGTAGGTCGGGAAGCGGAACTCGTCCTTCACGCGGCGCACGATGTCGAGGTACGGCATGCCGGGCTTGACCATCACCATGTCGGCGCCTTCGTCGATGTCCAGGCGCACTTCGCGCAGCGCTTCGTCGCTGTTCGCTGGATCCATCTGGTAGGTCATCTTGTTGCCCTTGCCCAGATTCGATGCCGAACCGACCGCGTCGCGGAACGGGCCGTAGAACGCCGATGCGAACTTGGCCGAATAGGCCATGATCCGCGTGTGGATATGGCCGTCGCTTTCCAGCATTTCGCGGATGGCGCCGATGCGGCCGTCCATCATGTCCGACGGCGCGACGATGTCGACGCCGGCTTCTGCCTGCACACGCGCCTGATCGATCAGGATCTCGATCGTGTCGTCGTTGATCACGTAGCCGTTCTCGTCGAGCACGCCGTCCTGGCCGTGGCTCGTGTACGGATCGAGCGCGACGTCGGTCAGCACGCCGAGCTCGGGGAAGCGCTTCTTCAGCTCGCGCACCGCGCGCGGGATCAGGCCTTCCGGATTGGCCGCCTCGCGGCCGTCAGGCGTCTTCACCGACGGGTCGATGGCCGGGAACAGCGACAGCACGGGCACGCCGAGTTCGACGCACTGCTCGGCGACGTGCATCAGCAGATCGACGGACACGCGTTCGACGCCCGGCATCGACGGCACCGGCTGTCGTTCGTTGGTGCCTTCGACGACGAACACCGGATAGATCAGGTCGTCGGTGGTCAGGCGGTTTTCGCGCATCAGGCGCCGGGAGAAGTCGTCGCGGCGCATCCGGCGCGGACGATGAAGCGGATGGAAGCTCATGGCGATTGGGTAGAAATCAGGGCAGTAAGACCTTACGGAACCCTTAGGTCATTTTCGGGAGCGTTGGTATATGATAGCGATCGAGCGGCACGCGTCGCGTGCAGCTCCCCGCTTCTCCTCCCTGAGCGGGTGCCTGTCGTTTTTCGATTAGGCTGTTTGACCCGCCGTTCAACGGCGGGTTTTTTTATGAGCCGGCCGAATCCGCAGGCGCCGTCAGGTGCGCGCCGCCGTTCCCGGCCGCGCGTTGCCCGATCATTGTGCTACAGGCGCGCTTTCTTCGTCGGCGACGGACGGCCGCAGCCAGCTCTCGATCAGCTCGTGCGCCTCGTCGAGCCCCGTGCGCTTCATGGCCGAAAACAGCTGGACCGTCAGCTTGCCCTGGACGCCCTGGTCACGATACGCATCGAGCCCCTTTTGCGTGGTCCGCAGCGCGTTGATGCTTTCCTGCCGCGTCAATTTGTCGCACTTCGTCAGCAGCGTGTGGATCGGCTTGCCGGTCGGCACGAACCACTCGATCATGCGGCGATCGAGATCGGTCAGCGGACGGCGCGAATCCATCATCAGGATCAGGCCGCAAAGCTGCGAGCGGGTCGCGAGGTAGGACGACAGCAGCATTTCCCAGTGCGCCTTGGCGGCACCGGGCACTTCCGCGTAGCCGTAGCCGGGCAGGTCGACGAGATTCGCGACGGGCTCGGCGGCCGGGCCGACGGAGAAGTAGTTGATATGCTGCGTGCGGCCGGGCGTCTTCGACGCGAAGGCGAGCCGCTTCTGGTTGCACAGCACGTTGATCGCCGTCGACTTGCCGGCATTCGAGCGGCCCGCGAACGCGATTTCCGGCTGGACCGTCGGCGGCAGGTCGCGCAGATGGTTGACGGTCGTGTAGAAGCGGGCTTGATGGAGCAGAAAGGCCATGGGAACCGGAAGGACGGGCGGCGCGAGCCGCTTGGTGGAGGCGGGGTAGCCCCGATAGGCGCGGGAGCTTTCAACACGATATTGTACAATACGGCGGTTTTGCCGAAGGCTACCGGGCGCCTGCCTCGCGCTTTTATGTAGCTTCTGCGGTAGACTGAACGCCGTCGTTTTTTGCAGAACCTCAAATTCCCACAAGACGAAACAGGGTGTGCGAATGAATCGACTGTGCAAGTCTCTGATGGTGCTTCAGGTTGCAGCAGGGTTCGTAGGTTTCGTAGCGGAGGCAAACGCGGCGGATGCGGCAAAGCCGGATCTCGACCGTGGCAAGGCAATTGCCGGGCAGGTATGCGCGTCGTGTCACGGCGCCGACGGCAATAGCGCGTCGGGCAGTTTCCCGAAGCTTGCCGGCCAGCATCCCGAATATCTGGTCAAGCAGTTGAACGACTTCAAGGCGCAGCCGGGCGCGAAGGGGCCGGTGCGGAACAACGCGGTGATGGTCGGATTCGCGAGCGCACTGAGCGCGGACGACATGCGCAACGTCGCCGCGTACTACGGAGCGCAGACGACGAAGCTCGGCACCGCACGCGATGCGGCGACCGTGCCGATCGGCCAGAAGATCTATCGCGGCGGCATCGCGGAGAAAGGCGTACCCGCCTGCGCGAGCTGCCACGGGCCGACCGGGCAGGGGCTTCCGGTTCAGTACCCGCGTCTGTCGGGGCAATGGGCCGATTACACGGTCGCGCAGTTGACCGCGTTCCAGCAGGGTGCCGGCGCGCGCAACAACAACGAGGCGATGCATCAGATCGCGACGCGGTTGTCGGACAACGAGATCAAGGCCGTCGCGGATTACATCGCGGGCCTGCGTTGAGCGGTCAGCCGCGAGAATAACCGGGCGCCCGAAGGGCGGCCGGCGTCAGAACAAGAAAAGGGTGGGGCGCCGCACTATTGCGGTCGCCTTACCCTTTTTTGTTGTCAGCACTCGCCGGGCCGAGCCAAGCCAGCCAGGATGAAGAGGCATGCTGGGAATGGGGGGCTGCGCCCCTCAAAGCGAACATAGTGAGCGTTGGGGGCTGTTTCCCCTTAGTCGGAGTTTGAATGAGCGTTACCACGTCGGGGTTGCAGTCGAAGTCGGGTCAGGGTGCGTCGAAGCGCGCGGTCGAGCTGCTGAGCTCGATGCGCTTCGCAATTGCGCTGCTGGTGGTGCTGTCGATTGCGAGCATCATCGGCACGGTCCTGACCCAGGACGATCCGTATCCGAACTACGTGAACCAGTTCGGGCCGTTCTGGGCGGACATCTTCCGCTCGCTCGGCCTGTACAACGTGTACAGCGCGTGGTGGTTCATGCTGATCCTGATCTTCCTCGTCGTGTCGATCTCGCTGTGTGTGATCCGCAACGCGCCGAAGATGCTCGCCGATGCGAAGAGCTGGAAGGACAAGGTTCGCGAAGGCAGCCTGCGCGCGTTCCACCACAAGGCCGAATACACGACTTCCGGCACCCGCGCGACGGTCGCGGCGACGCTCGCCACGTTCGTCACCAAGGCCGGCTACAAGCACATCGTGCGTGAGAACGACGGCGCGACGCTGATTTCCGCGAAGCGCGGCGCGATGACCAAGTGGGGCTACATCTCCGCGCACCTGGCGATCGTCGTGATCTGTATCGGCGGCCTGCTCGACAGCAACCTGCCGATCAAATTCCAGATGTGGATGTTCGGCAAGAGCCCGGTCAACACGAGCGCGACGATCAGCGAGATCTCGCCCGACCATCGACTGTCCGCGTCGAACCCGACGTTCCGCGGCTACGCGTGGGTGCCCGAGGGGCAGTTCGTGTCGACCGCGATCCTGAACCAGCCGAGCGGCTCGCTGATCCAGGACCTGCCGTTCTCGATCCAGCTCAACAAGTTCATCGTCGACTACTACACGACGGGCATGCCGAAGCTGTTCGCGAGCGATATCGTCGTGATCGATCGCGAGACCGGCCAGAAGATCCCGGCGCGCGTCGAGGTCAACAAGCCGTTCACGTACAAGGGCGTGTCGATCTACCAGTCGAGCTTCCAGGACGGCGGCTCGCAGATGCAGATGACGGCCTACCCGATGACGGGCGGCAACGCGAAGACCTTCCCCGTGAAGGGCACGATCGGCAGTTCGGCGCCGCTGCAGATGCCGGGCAACGATGGCGACACGATCGAGTTCTCCGATTTCCGCGCGATCAACGTCGAGAACATGGCCGACGCGAACGGCAAGCCGGACGTGCGCGGTGTCGCGACGACGAGTTCGCTGAAGGAAGTGTTCGACGAACGCCTCGGCTCCGGCGCGAAGACGTCGAAGCCGACGCAGCTCCACAACATCGGCCCGTCCGTGCAGTACAAGATCCGCGGCAAGGACGGCCAGGCGCGCGAATTCAACAACTACATGCTGCCCGTCGACATGAAGGGCGAGCGCGTGTTCCTTGCCGGCGTGCGTGCGAGCCCGAACGACCCGTTCCGCTACATGCGGATTCCGGCCGACAGCCAGGATTCGATCGGCGAATGGATGCACCTGCGCGCCGCGCTCGAGGATCCGTCCGCGCGTGCCGAAGCCGCTGCGCGCTTCGCGCAGCGTTCGCTGCCGGGCACCGACGCATCGCTGCGCAGCCGCCTGCAGGACAGCGCATTGAAGGTGCTGACCCTTTTTGCGGCGAGCGACGACAGCGTGGGCCGCGGCGCTGATGGCCAGCCGATCGGCGGCTTCCAGGCCGTGGCGACGTTCATCGACCGCTCGGTGCCCAAGGCCGAGCAGGAGAAGGCCGCGAGCCTGCTGCTGCGCATGCTCGAAGGCTCGATGTGGGAGGTCTGGCAGATCGCGCGCGAGCGTGCGGGCGAGCCGGCGGCGCAGCAGGGCACCGACACGATCCGCTTCGTGCAGAACGCGATCAACGCGCTATCCGACAGCTTTTTGTATGGATCGCCGGTCTATTTGCAGCTTGATTCATTCAAGCAGGTGCAAGCTTCGGTATTTCAGTTGACGCGCGCACCCGGCAAGAATCTGGTGTATCTTGGCAGCCTGCTGCTGGTCGCCGGCATCTTCTCGATGTTCTACGTGCGCGAGCGGCGCCTCTGGTTCTGGCTGAAGGACGCCGGTTCGGGCGTCGATGTGGTGATGGCAATGTCCTCGGCCCGCAAGACCTTCGATTTCGAGAAAGAATTCGTGCAGACGCGCGACGCGGCCGGTGCCGCCTTGCACGCCGCACCTCGCGACGCCGCGCCGGCCGGTGCGGCATCGACGGCCCGTCCGCCTGCCGGCGGCGGTTCCGATTCCGAGAATTCCACCCGGTAACATCATGGATCTCACGCAAGTTTCCTCTTCCCATCGGGCGTCGGCCCAGGCTCCGGTTACGGCGCCGCTGTTCGACGACCGTCCGTTCCTCGCGCGCCTGTCGCTGCTCGACTGGCTGTTCGCACTGGCGCTCGTGGTGGGCGCGGGCTATGCGCTCGTGCACTACAACGAGCACATGGATTACTACGACAAGGCGGTGATGATCGGCACCGCGCCGGCGCTCATCGCGCTCGGCTGGCGCTGGAAGCCCGCGCGGCTGATGATGGCGTCGATCGCCGTGCTGGCGCTGCTGTCGATCCAGATCTATCAGGGCGATCTCGCGCGCGCCGATTCGGCGTTCTTCCTCAAGTACTTCCTGTCGAGCCAGTCCGCGATCCTGTGGATGAGCGCACTGTTCGTGCTCGCGACGATCTTCTACTGGATCGGCTTGCTCGCGCGCTCGGAGTCGGGCTCCGCGATCGGCCAGAAGCTCACGTGGGTCGCCGTGCTGATGGGCTTCACCGGCCTGATGGTGCGCTGGTACGAGTCCTACCTGATCGGTGCGGACGTCGGGCACATTCCGGTGTCGAACCTGTATGAAGTGTTCGTGCTGTTCAGCCTGATCACCGCGCTGCTCTATCTGTATTACGAAGGCCACTACGGCACGCGCGCGCTCGGCGCGTTCGTGCTGCTGGTGATCAGTGCGGCCGTCGGCTTCCTGATGTGGTACTCGGTCGCGCGCGACGCGCAGCAGATCCAGCCGCTCGTGCCGGCACTGCAGAGCTGGTGGATGAAGATCCACGTGCCGGCGAACTTCATCGGCTACGGCAGCTTCGCGCTGTCGGCGATGGTGTCGGTCGCGTACCTGATGAAGGAGCGCGGCGTGCTCGCGGATCGCCTGCCGACGCTCGAGGTGCTCGACGACGTGATGTACAAGTCGATCGCGGTCGGTTTCGCGTTCTTCACGATCGCGACGATCCTCGGCGCGCTGTGGGCCGCCGAAGCATGGGGCGGCTACTGGAGCTGGGACCCGAAGGAAACCTGGGCGCTTATCGTGTGGCTCAACTACGCGGCGTGGCTGCACATGCGCCTGATGAAGGGGCTGCGCGGCACGGTGGCCGCATGGTGGGCGCTCACGGGCCTGCTCGTGACGACCTTCGCGTTCCTCGGCGTCAACATGTTCCTGTCCGGGCTGCACAGCTACGGCAAGCTGTAAGATTTCCGCTGTTCGTCCGACTATGAAACCGCCGGTGCACTGCGTGCCCGGCGGTTTTCTTTTGTAACGGGCGGGCGGTCCGGGCGTCGAACGGCGCAAGACGGGTCGGGTCGAACGCTCATGAAGCTGCGCGCGGCGCATGCAGGAGGAGCAGTACGATGTGGATCAAACGCCCTTTGCGAAACGTACTGACCGGCGGCGATATCGCACCCGGCGAAATCACGCCGCGTGCGGTCTTCGAGAACCGGCGGCGCGTATTGCAGGCGGCCGGCCTCGCTGCGGCGGGCGGGCTGCTCGGCGGCAGCGGCGCAGCATTGGCCGCCTATGCGTCGCCCGATGCGCGGGCCGCGAAGCTCGCGGCGAAAACGAATCCGAAGTTCGTCGCGGCCGACAAGGTGACGCCGTTCAAGGACATCACGTCCTACAACAACTTCTACGAATTCGGCACCGACAAGAGTGATCCCGCGCAGAACGCCGGCACGTTGCGGCCGCGCCCGTGGCGCGTGAGCGTCGAGGGCGAGGTGCTGCATCCGAAGGTGTTCGATCTCGACGAACTGCTGAAGCTCGCGCCGCTCGAGGAGCGTGTGTACCGGCTGCGCTGTGTCGAGGGATGGTCGATGGTGATCCCGTGGGTCGGCGTGCCGCTGTCCGAGTTGATCAAGCGCGTGCAGCCGACCGGCAACGCGAAATACGTGCAGTTCATCACGCTGGCCGATCCGTCGCAGATGCCCGGCCTCTCGACGCCCGTGCTCGACTGGCCGTACTCGGAAGGCCTGCGGATGGACGAGGCGATGAATCCGCTGACGCTGCTGACGTTGGGCGTCTACGGTCAAGTGCTGCCGAACCAGAACGGCGCGCCGGTGCGGATCGTCGTGCCGTGGAAGTACGGTTTCAAGAGCGCGAAGTCGCTCGTGAAGATCCGCTTCGTCGACAAGCAGCCGAAGACGAGCTGGAACACGTACGCGTCGAACGAGTACGGCTTCTATTCGAACGTGAACCCGAACGTCGATCATCCGCGCTGGAGCCAGGCGACCGAGCGGCGCATCGGCGAGGACGGCTTTTTCACCCCGAAGCGCAAGACACTGATGTTCAACGGCTACGGCGATCTCGTCGCGTCGATGTATCAGGGCATGGACCTGAAGAAGAATTTCTGAGGGCGACGGTGAGAAACGACATGCCTCCTTCGACGCTGACGGCCGCGCCCACAGCCGGCGCCAGCCCGGCTGCACGTGCCGCGCGGGCCGGTGCGGTCCGTCCCGCTGCCCCACGCTGGCTCGCGCCGGCCAAGGTGCTGGTTTTCGCGGCCGGCCTTTATCCGCTCGCGCGTCTCGTGCTGTTCGGGCTGACCGACCGGCTCGGCGCGAATCCGATCGAGTTCATCACCCGCTCGACGGGCCTCTGGACGCTCGTGATGCTGTGCGTCACGCTCGCCGTCACGCCGCTTCGGCGCATGACCGGGTTCGCCACGCTGTTGCGCTTTCGCCGGATGATCGGGCTGTTCGCATTCTTTTACACGACGCTGCACTTCACGACCTACCTGTGGTTCGACAAGTGGTTCGACGTCGTTGCGATCCTGAAGGACGTCGGCAAGCGCCCGTTCATCACGGTCGGTTTCGCCGCGTTCGTACTGCTGATTCCGCTCGCGGCAACGTCGCCGCGAGCGATGGTGCGCCGGCTCGGCCGCCACTGGGCGACGCTGCACAGCGCGATCTACGCGATCGTGCTGTTCGGTGTGCTGCACTTCTGGTGGATGAGGGCCGGCAAGCACAATCTCGCGCAACCGAAGCTGTATGCGGTGATCGTCGCTGTGCTGCTCGGCTGGCGGCTCATTGCATGGGGATGGCGGCGCGTGCGCGCGTGACGGTGCGCCTGAAAAACAAAAGGCGATGACCGGGAAGTCATCGCCTTGTTTCGTGAGCCGTGCAGGCGGCGCGTCGTTACTTCGCGACGGCCGGGCTCGACGCCGGAGCGGGCATGGACGATGCCCCGCTCGACAATTCGGGTGACAGCGTGAGCGGCGTACCGGACGAATCGGGCACACTGTCGGACGACGCGTTTTCATCGGTCGGCTTCACGTCCGACGGCGGTGCGTCCTGCTGCTGAAGTGGCTTGGGCATCGGAGGCACGGTGGGCAGGTAGAGCGCGCCGCTTTGACCGCAGCCGGCAAGAATCGCCAAAGCCGCTACAATCGCGCTCATCCGGAAAACGACTCGCATGATCGTCCCTGAACAATTGAACCGATAGAGTTTAGCATGTCCGATACCGAATACCTGACCCGTGCCGAGGCCGTACTGGCGGCCGTCGAGCGTACCGTCGACGACGCCAACGACGGCGATCACGACATCGATCTGGAGCGCAACGGCAGCGTCCTGACGCTGACGTTCGAGAACGGCTCGAAGATCATCGTCAACCTGCAGCCGCCGATGAAGGAAGTGTGGATCGCCGCGAAGGCGGGCGGTTTCCACTACCGTTTCATCGACGGCGAATGGCGCGATACGCGCACGGGTACCGAGTTTTTCTCGGCGCTCACCGAATTCGCGACGCAGCAGGCCGGCCTGCCGATCACGTTCAGCGCGCCGTAACAGCCCGGGCCGAAGCCGGGGCCGCGCCCCGACGCGTCGTGCCAAAGAAAAAGCGCCCCGCGGGGCGCTTTTTTCATGTCCGTGCCGGTGGTCAGTGCGCGAACAGGTTCATGATGTCCTGCTTTTCCTGCTCGTCGACGTGCGGCACGGTTGCGTCGACGTTCTGCGCGGCCGGTGCTTGCGGTACGCCAACCGTCGACACGAAGCCGTGGCCCGGCGCGAACTCGGTGAAGTACAACTCGCCGCCGAGCGATTCGACGCCGTCCGGTACCGTCGGCTTGAACTCGGGCACGCCCTTCAGCGCGGCGCCCATGTAGTCGATCCAGACCGGCAGCGACAGGCCGCCGCCCGTTTCGCGATCGCCGAGGCTGCGCGGGTTGTCGTAACCGATCCACGCGATCGCGGCGAGCGTGTGCTGGTAGCCGGCGAACCACGCGTCGTGCGAGTCGTTCGTCGTGCCGGTCTTGCCCGCGAGGTCGGTGCGCTTCAGCACGTTGGTCCGTGCGCCCGTGCCGCGCTGCGCGACGCTCTGCAGCAGGCTGTTCATCACGTACGCATTGCGCGGGTCGATCGCACGCGGCGCGTTCTGCTCGGCGACGAGCGGCTGCGCGCGCACGACGATCGCGCCGTTCGGATCGGTGACTTCGGCGATCAGGTACGGATTGACGCGGTAGCCGCCGTTCGCGAAGACCGAGTACGCGCCCGCCATCTGCAGCGGCGTGACCTGGCCCGCGCCGAGTGCCATCGGCAGGTAGGCCGGATGGCGTTCGGCGTCGAAGCCGAAGCGCGTGATGTACTGCTGCGCGTACTTCGTGCCGATGTGGTTCAGGATCCGGATCGACACGAGGTTGCGCGAGCGCTGCAGCGCGGTGCGCATCGACATCGGGCCTTCGAAGCCGCCGCCGTAGTTCTTCGGCTCCCACGGCTGGCCACCCGTTTCTGCCGCGCTGAAATACAGCGGGCCGTCGTTGATCACGGTTGCCGGTCCGAGGCCCTTGTCGAGCGACGCCGAATAGATGAACGGCTTGAACGACGAACCCGGCTGCCGCCACGCCTGCGTGACGTGGTTGAACTTGTTCTTGTTGTAGTCGAAGCCGCCGACGAGCGAGCGGATCGCGCCGTCCTGCGGGACGATCGACAGGAACGCGCCCTCGACCTGCGGCAACTGCGTGATCGACCATTTGCCGGTGTCGTTCTTCACGACGCGGACGATCGCGCCCGGGCGGATGCGGCGATTCGGCTGCGCGTTGGCCGACAGCGCGCCCGACGCGAAGCGCAGGTTGTCGCCTTCGATCGTCGCATTGCTGCCGTCGATGAACGCAACCGTGATCTGCCGCGGGCTGGCGGCCGTGACGACCGCGGCAATCAGTTCGCCGTTGTCGGGGTGTTCGAGCAGCGCATCGTCGATTGCCTGTTCGCGGTCGTCGGCACCGGCCGGCAATTCGATGAAGCCTTCCGGCCCTCGATAGCCGTGCCGGCGTTCGTAATCCATGATGCCCTTGCGCAGCGCGGTGTACGCGACCTGCTGGTCCGCGGAGTCGATCGTCGTGACGACGTTGAAGCCGCGCGTGTAGGTTTCCTCACGGTACTGCGCGTACATCATTTGTCGGACCATTTCCGCGACGTACTCGGCGTGCACGCTGAAATCGCGGCCCGGCCCCTTGACGACGAGCGGCTGTGCGACGGCCTCGTCGTACTGCTCGCGCGAGATGAAGTTCAGCTCGAGCATCCGTTGCAGGATGTATTCCTGGCGCACCTTCGCGCGCTTCGGGTTCACGACCGGGTTGTACGCGGACGGCGCCTTCGGCAGCCCGGCGAGCATCGCGGCTTCGGCGAGCGTGATGTCCTTCAGGTCCTTGCCGAAATAGACCCGCGCGGCGCTCGCGAAGCCGTACGCGCGCTGGCCGAGATAGATCTGATTCATGTAGACCTCGAGAATCTGATCCTTCGTCAGCGCACGCTCGATCCGGTACGCGAGCAGCATCTCGTAGATCTTGCGCGTGTAGGTCTTCTCGCTCGACAGGAAGAAGTTGCGCGCGACCTGCATCGTGATCGTGCTCGCACCCTGCGACGCATGGCCGTTCGTCAGCGCGACGATGCCGGCGCGGACGATGCCGGTGAGGTCGACGCCGCCGTGATCGTAGAAGCGCGCGTCCTCGATCGCGAGGATCGCCTTCTTCAGCGAGTCGGGCACGTCCTTGAAATGGACGACGTCGCGGCGCTCTTCACCGAATTCGCCGATCAGCACGTGATCGGACGTATAGATGCGCAGCGGCACCTTCGGCCGATAGTCGGTCAGCGCGTCGAGCGACGGCATGTTCGGCCACGCGACGACGAGCGCGTAGCCGAGCACGAGGCCGCCGGCCACGACGAGCGCGACGCACATCGTGGCGAATCCGAGCAGGACTTTTTGCCACCAGGGCCGCTTCTTCGGCTCCGGGGCGGGAGGCGGGGACGTAGGAGTCGTGGATTGCATAGGCATACCGGAAAACAGTCCCGCGATTATAGCTGCCCGGTAAGACCGGTCCTGACGCGGGGGCCGCCCGCCCCGAAGCCGCGGGCTGGCGTACTTCCAGCATAGCCCGCGCGAGGCCGTCGGAAGCGGATGCTGGCCGTTAGGCCGACTGTCGGCCGCACGCGCCGCTTTGCAGAATCAGGTCTCGGAAACGCGGCATGGGCCGCGACGATTTCGGGAGGCTGGGATGGCGGGACGATGGGGAGCGCGGTTTGCGCAGGGCGGGCACCGGTCGACGGGAATCGACGTCGGTGCGGACGAGGTGAGGGTGGTCGTGCTGAGCCGGCGCGGCCGGGGCGCTCAGGTGTACGTCGAGGGGCTCGAGCGGGAGCCGGTCGGGTTGGCGGGCGGGCCCGAGGATGCGCGCTGGGCGGCGGTCGCGCGTGCGCTGGCCGCAGCCGTGTCGAGGCTCTCGGCGGCCGGCGTGCGTTGCGACGCGCGCGGCGTGATGGCGTTGCACGATGACGAGATGCGCACCGCGACGCTGGACCTGGCCGGGCGGGACGACATCGAGGACGCCGCGCGGCAGGCGGCCGAACGCATCTCGGGGCTGGCACCGGACAGTCTCGCGTTCGACTGGCGGCAGGATGGCGGCGCGGGGTCGGGCGAAATCGAAATTGCCGTGGCCCCGCTGGCGCTGCTCGAACGGCGGATCGACGTAGCCGCGCAGGCCGGTGTCGACCTGACGGTGGTCGACGGCGAGTCGGCCGCTGCGTTGCGTGCGTTGCGCCATGCCGCGCAATTCGAACCCGACGCGCAGGCTGGCCCCTACGCGGCGCTCTGGTTTCATGACTCGGGCGTGCACGGCTGGCGCATCGACGGCCCGTTGGCCGTACCGGTGCTGACGCTGTCCGGCGCCGTGCCGGGGGCGTTTCCCGATGCATTGCGCCGGCGCTCGCTCGGGGCCGTGTGTTGCGTGCTCGTGGCCGGGGACGAGCGGTGTATCGCCCGTTTCGATACGTCCGTCGCCGAGATCGGCGACGTGCTCGGCGCGGTTGCGGTGCCGTTCGACTGTACGGGCTGGAACGGGCAACCGTGCCCGCCCGCCGGCACGCCGGGCGGCCCGGCATTGGCTGTCGCATTCGGGCTGGCATTGCGCGGGGTGTGGGAATGACGGCCTGTCGTGCGGAGCCGGGCGGCTTCAACCTGTTGCCGTACCGCGAGCGGCTCGCGCAGGCGTTGCGACGTCGTCGGGCCGCGCAGTGCGGTACGGCGATTCTGTCCGGCGTGCTCGGCGCCACCCTGTGGACGGGCGCCGCCGCGGGGGCGCGGTGGCGGGTGGATGCCGAGCGCGCAAGCGTGGAGGCGCGGCTGCGGCAGTTGCAGCCGCAGGTGGGCGCCGCGACGCGCGCTGCCAACGCAGCGGCCGTCGCCTCGCAGCGTGACGCGCAGGCGGACGCGCTTGCCGTTCCCTACCGGCACGTCGCGGGGCTGCTGGCCATGTTGGCGGAGGTGCGCGACGGCACCGTGCGGCTCGACGCGCTGCGCACGACGTCGGCCGGTGCCGTGCTCGATGCACGCGCCGCGAGCTACCGGGCGGCCGCGCGATGGCTCGCGGGGATGGCGCGCGAGCAGCGTGGCTGGCGGATCGACATCGATGCGTTGAAGCCTGCCTCGGATGCTCCAGTCGCCACGGGCGGGATGCCTTTCCGGTTCTCGGTTCAACTGCGCTGGCACGACGCGATGCCGCCTCGGCAAGCCCCGGGAGGTGGCGCATGATGGCGGCGCTCGCGCATCGGCCCGCACGGCGTGGCGATGAATGGCTGGGCCGCATGTGGCGCATGTCGCCGGCGGCTGCACACATCGCAGGCTGCATGCTCGCGTTCGCGGCCGTGCTGGCGGGCGGCATTCATCTGGCGAATGCCGCCGATTGGAGCGGGCTTGCGCACAGCCGCGCGTTGCTGGCGGCGGCGCGGATGCGTGAGGCCGACGCGCAGCGTGTTCTGATGGCCGCTGCCCGGCAACGCGACGGGCATCCGGCGGCGGCACACGGCAATCGCTCGTCGCGTGCGCCTGAATGGGCCGCGTTGATGCTGGAACTGGCTGATCGCGCCGAGTCGAGCGGGCTGCGCGACGTATCGATCGAGCCGTTGCGCGCCGATGGTGCGGTACCGGACGGCCGGCGCACGGTGCGCATCGTCGCGGATGGCGGCTTTCGCGCGTTGCGGCAGATGGTCGGCGGGCTGGCGCGTTTCCCGGTGCTGGCGGTGCCGACCGTGTTGCGTGTCGAACGGGGCAAGGACGCCGCGCGCGTGGAAATGTCTGTCGACGTGTTCCCGGGGTTGCCGGCGGTCATGTCCACGGGCGGGGAGACGCCGGTTCTGGCCGATGCGCCCGGTGCCGATCCGTTCGGCGAGGCTGATTCGTCTGAAGCGACTGGGGCGGCGGCCCGCCTGGCCGGCACGATTCGCGATGGGCGCACCGGTCTCGCGTTGTTCGACGACGGTGGCGGCGCGTTCACGGCCGTGGTGCCCGGCGAAACCCTCGGGGCAGCGCGGGTGGTGCGAGTCGATCTCGCCGCCGTGACGCTCGAGACGGCGGACGGTGCATACCGAGCTACCCTGGAAGATGGGAGGCGGCCATGATGAAGCACGGATGTCGGGTGCTCGCCGTCTGGGCCGGCTTGAGCGCGGCCGGCGCAAGTGCCTCGTTGCCGCCGCTGCCGGCCGTCTGGCCTGCAGCATCGACGGATAGGCCGGTGCCGGGCCTGCCGCTGCCGCAAGGAGCGGTGGACGGTGCGGACAACGCCGTGTCGACGGAGGCCGGCCCGCCGCCGTTCGACCAGGCGGCTCGCGCGGCGCTTCAGGCGGAGGCCGCCGCCCCGGCACCCGGGCTGGAGGGGCCGCCGATCCCATTGGCGCCGCCGGCCCGGATGGGCGACGCTGCTGCCCGACACCCGGGCGATGCGGACGACGCACGGCGGATCTCGCTGAATCTGCAGGGCGCGGGGCTCGCGGCCGCGTTCGACGCGTTCGCGCGGTTCACCGGACTCAATATCGTCGTCGGCGAGCAGGTGCGCGGCACCGTCACGTTACGTCTGAACAATGTGCGCTGGCGCGATGCCTTTGACACGCTGCTCGATACGCACGGGCTCGCGATGTCCCGGCGGGGCAACGTGATATGGGTCACGCCGGCGGCCGAGCTGGCCGCGCGCGAACGCGAGCGCTTCGAAATGCACGCGCGGGCCGCCGATCTGGAGCCACTTTCGAGCCGTACGTTCGTGCTGCACTATCCGCGCGCGCAAGACGT
Source organism: Burkholderia lata (assembly GCF_902499335.1). Lineage (GTDB taxonomy): Bacteria > Pseudomonadota > Gammaproteobacteria > Burkholderiales > Burkholderiaceae > Burkholderia > Burkholderia lata_B. The sequence goes on from NZ_CABVQK010000018.1 coordinate 55,163, forward strand.
GCAACGGCTGCTGGCCGGTGCCACCGGCCAGCGCCTGCTGTCGAAGCGCGGCGCCGCGGCGGCCGATCCGCGCACGAATCTGCTGTTCGTCACCGATCTCGCGCCGCGTCTCGACCAGGTCGCGAGCCTGATCGATGCGATCGACCGGCCGTCGCGGCAGGTCCGGATCGAGGCCCGCATCGTCGAGGGCGAGCAGGGTTTTTCGCGCAATCTCGGTGCACGCGTCGCGCTGCGGGCGCAGGAGCGGCCGCCATCGGGCGAGAGCGGCACGTTCACGGCCGGCGCGCGCAACGCGCTCGACCTTGCTGCGCGGCCGCTCGGCGGCTTCGAAGCGGCAACCGCTGGCTTCACGCTATTCGCCGCGCCGCTCAGCCGTGTGCTCGATGTCGAACTGAGCGCGCTCGAGGCGCAGGGGCGGGGCCAGATCGTTTCGAGCCCGCGCGTGGTGACCGCCGATCGCGTCAAGGCCATCGTGGAACAGGGTTCGGAGCTGCCGTACCAGGCGAAGGTCGGCAACGGCGTGAGCGGCGTGCAGTTCCGCCGGGCGACGCTCAAGCTCGAGGTCGAGCCGCAGATCACGCCGGACGGGCGCGTGGTGCTCGACCTGGATGTGACGAAGGACAGCATTGGCGAGCCGACGGCGGCCGGCCCGGCGATTCATACGAAGCACGTCCAGACGCGCGTCGAGGTCGAGAACGGCGGGACGGTCGCGATCGGCGGGATCTATGAGCAACTGAACAGGAACGATGTGACGCGCGTGCCGCTCTTGGGCAAAATACCATTTCTGGGCGCGCTTTTCCGGCACCGCGCGCAACGCGACCAACGCAACGAACTGGTCGTCTTCATCACGCCGACCGTCGTCGATGCGCGCTGCAATGCGCGCGGCGCGGTCAGCGCGGATGCCGAAAAAACAGGGCCGGAAGCCGCCGGCGCAGGCTCGACAAGGCAGCCGCTTTGCCAGTAAGCTGCGCCACACCAGCAAGATTGAAGCAGAGGAAGCCGTTGCAAGCGCGGGACCCACATGCAAACGTATTTTTCGTCGGCCTTATGGGAGCGGGTAAGACCACCGTGGGCCGTGCGGTCGCGCGTCGTCTCGACAGGACGTTCTTCGACTCCGACCACGAAGTCGAAGCCCGCACGGGCGCGCGCATTCCGGTGATCTTCGAGATGGAGGGCGAGGCCGGGTTTCGCGATCGCGAATCGCAGGTGATCGCCGAGCTCTCGCAGCGCGAGAACATCGTGCTCGCGACGGGCGGCGGCGCGGTGCTGCGCCCGGAAAATCGCGACTGCCTGAAAAACGGCGGCATCGTCGTCTACCTGCGCGCCAATCCGCACGATCTGTGGCTGCGCACACGCAAGGACAAGAACCGCCCGTTGCTGCAGACCGAAGATCCGAAAGGGCGGCTCGAAGCGCTGTACGAGGTACGCGACCCGCTGTACCGCGAATGCGCGGATTTCGTCATCGAGACCGGCCGTCCGTCGGTCAACGGTCTCGTCAACATGGTGCTGATGCAACTCGAACTGGCGGGCGTCATCGCCAAGCCGCTACAAGCATGATTACTGTCAACGTCGATCTGGGCGACCGCGCCTATCCGATTCACATTGGCGCCGGCCTGATCGGCCGCGCCGAGCTGTTCGCGCCTCACATCAAGGGCTCGTCCGTCACGATCGTCACGAACACGACGGTCGATCCGCTCTACGGCGACGCGCTGCGCGCGGCGCTCGCGCCGCTTGGCAAGCGCGTGTCGACGGTCGTGCTGCCGGACGGCGAGGCGTACAAGAACTGGGAAACGCTGAACCTGATCTTCGACGGCCTGCTGACCGACCGCGCCGACCGCAAGACGACGCTCGTCGCGCTCGGCGGCGGCGTGATCGGCGACATGACGGGCTTTGCGGCCGCGTGCTACATGCGCGGCGTGCCGTTCATCCAGGTGCCGACGACGCTGCTGTCGCAGGTCGACTCGTCGGTCGGCGGCAAGACGGGCATCAATCACCCGCTCGGCAAGAACATGATCGGCGCGTTCTACCAGCCGCAGGCCGTGATCGCGGACATCGGCGCGCTGACGACCCTGCCCGACCGCGAGCTGGCGGCCGGCGTCGCCGAGATCATCAAGACCGGCGCGATCGCCGATGCGGAATTCTTCGACTGGATCGAAGCGAACGTCGACGCGCTGAACCGTCGCGACCCGGCTGCGCTCGCGCACGCGGTGAAGCGCTCGTGCGAGATCAAGGCGAGCGTGGTGGCTGCCGACGAGCGCGAAGGCGGCCTGCGCGCGATCCTGAACTTCGGCCACACGTTCGGCCATGCGATCGAGGCCGGCCTCGGCTACGGCGAGTGGCTGCACGGCGAGGCGGTCGGCTGCGGGATGGTGATGGCCGGCGACCTGTCGGTGCGGCTCGGCCTGCTCGACGAAGCGTCGCGGCAGCGTCTCGATGCGGTGATCGCGGCCGCGCACCTGCCGACCCACGGGCCCGCGCTCGGCGACGCGCGCTACATGGACCTGATGCGCGTCGACAAGAAGGCGGAGGCCGGCGCGATCAAGTTCATCCTGCTGAAGCGATTCGGCGATACGCTGATCACGCAGGCGCCGGACGAAGCCGTGTTCGCTACACTGGCACAGACGACCCGCTAACGGCCGCCCGGATGCACCGGCGCCCCTGACCTGGAGGAGACGTGAGCGAGACATCCAGCAGCACATTGCCCGAAGCCGGCCGCGCATCCGCTGCGCCGGTGGCCGAGCCGCCGACGCTGGCGGCGCTGGAAGCCCATCTCGCTCCGTATGCCGCACACGCGTTGCAGTCGCGCGGCCGCCGCCATCCGGAAACCCCGCCGGCGGCGCGCACCGAATTCCAGCGCGACCGCGACCGCATCGTTCATTCGACCGCGTTTCGCCGTCTCGAATACAAGACGCAGGTCTTCGTCAATCACGAAGGCGACCTGTTCCGCACACGCCTCACGCACAGCCTCGAAGTCGCGCAGATTGCGCGCTCGGTCGCGCGCAACCTGCGCCTGAACGAGGATCTCGTCGAGGCGATCTCGCTCGCGCACGATCTCGGTCATACGCCGTTCGGCCATGCCGGGCAGGATGCGCTGAATGCCTGCATGCGTGAGCATGGTGGCTTCGAACACAACCTGCAGAGCCTGGCGGTGGTTGATGAGCTCGAGGAGCACTACGGCGCGTTCAACGGGCTGAACCTGTGCTTCGAGACACGCGAAGGCATCCTGAAGCATTGCTCGCGCGAGAATGCGCGCAAGCTCGGCGCGCTCGGCGAGCGCTTCCTGCAGGGCCGCCAGCCGTCGCTCGAAGCGCAGCTTGCCAACATCGCGGACGAGATCGCGTACAACAACCACGACGTCGACGACGGCCTGCGCTCCGGCCTGATCACGATCGAGCAGCTCGCGGAAGTCGAGCTGTGGCAGCGCCACTACGAGGCGGCGCTCGCCGAATTCCCGCACCTCGAAGGCCGCCGTCTCGTGCACGAGACGGTGCGCCGCATCATCAACACGCTGATCGTCGACCTGATCGACGAGACGACGCGCAATCTCGCGCGCGTCGCACCTGCGTCGCTCGACGACGTGCGCGCCGCGCCGCCGCTCGTGTCGCACAGCGAATCTGTTGCCGCGCAGGCGGCCGCCCTCAAGCGTTTCCTCTTCAAGAACCTGTACCGCCATTACAAGGTGATGCGCATGGCGAGCAAGGCTCAGCGCGTCGTCACCGGGCTGTTCGAGGCGTTCATCGACGATCCGCGGCTGCTGCCGCCGCCGTACCAGTCCGACGACGCCGCGCAGCAGCCGCGTCTCGTCGCGCACTACATCGCCGGCATGACCGACCGCTTCGCGCTGAAGGAGTATCAGCGCCTCTTCGTCATCAGCGACAACTGACTGTCACAAACGATCACTAGACTTCGCCGGTTCAATGGCGACGGGAATGTTGCACACGCTGTTGGTAACGTTTTCATAGGAGAGAGGTCGATGAAGAAGAAGCCTGCGGGGACACTGGTTCGTTCGATCGCGCTGGGCGGCGCGCTGATGTTCGGGGTACAGCACGTGGCGCTCGCCGCGACGGAAATCCAGTTCTGGCATGCGATGGAGGCCGCGCTCGGCGAGCGGGTCAACGCGATCGCCGACCAGTTCAACGCGTCGCAGAGCGACTACAAGATCGTGCCGGTCTTCAAGGGCACCTACGACCAGGCGCTCGCGGCCGGCATCGCCGCCTATCGCAGCGGCAACGCGCCGGCGATCCTCCAGGTCTATGAAGTCGGCACGGCCACGATGATGCAGGCGAAGAAGGCCGTCGTGCCCGTCTACGACGTGTTCAAGCAGGCCGGCGTGCCGCTCGACGAAAAGGCGTTCGTACCGACCATCGCGAGCTACTACAGCGACGCGAAGACGGGCCATCTCGTATCGATGCCGTTCAACAGCTCGACGCCGGTGCTGTACTACAACAAGGACGCGTTCAAGAAGGCCGGCCTCGATCCGAACCAGCCGCCGAAGACGTGGGCCGACGTGCAGGCCGACGCCGAGAAGCTGCGCAAGTCGGGAATGGCCTGCGGCTTCACGACCGGCTGGCAGGGCTGGATCCAGCTCGAGAACTACAGCGCCTGGCACGCGCTGCCGTTCGCGAGCCGCAACAACGGCTTTGACGGCGGCGACGCGGTGCTCGAATTCAACAAGCCGCAACAGATCGCGCACGTCTCGTTCCTGCAGCAGATGGCGAAGGACGGCACGTTCACGTACGCGGGCCGCAAGGATGAGGCGTCGGCGAAGTTCTACAGCGGCGACTGCGGGATCCTGACGACGTCGTCGGGCGCGCTCGCGAACGTGCAGAAATTCGCGAAGTTCAGCTACGGCACGGGCATGATGCCGTACGACGCGAACGTGAAGGGCGCACCGCAGAACGCGATCATCGGCGGCGCGAGCCTGTGGGTGCTGGCGGGCAAGGATCCGGCGACCTACAAGGGCGTCGCGAAATTCCTCGCGTACCTGGCCTCGGCGCCCGTCGCCGCGAAATGGCACCAGGACACGGGCTACCTGCCCGTGACGACCGCCGCGTACGACCTCACGCGTCAGCAGGGCTTCTACGCGAAGAACCCGAGCGCCGAAACCGCGATCAAGCAGATGCTGAACAAGCCGCCGCTGCCGTACACGAAGGGGCTTCGCCTGGGCAACATGCCGCAGATCCGCACGGTGGTCGACGAGGAGTTCGAACAGGTCTGGGCGCAGAAGAAATCGCCGAAGGACGCGCTCGATTCGGCCGCGTCGCGCGGCGACGAACTGCTGCGCCGCTTCGAGAAGTCGGGCGGCTGAGCCTGCATCGCACCGTGCCGCCGGCCGCGTCGCATCCCGTACGGATGCACGCGCCGGCCGGCGGCATGGCCATCTTTCCGTTGCGCCTGACCGGATATCCGCGATGCAATCCCGTTCCCGTTTCGGTACGAGCCTGTTGCCGTACCTGCTGATCGCGCCGCAGCTCGCGATCACCGCCGTGTTCTTCCTGTGGCCGGCCGGCGTCGCGCTGTGGCAGTCGACGCAGATGCAGGACGCGTTCGGCACGTCGAGCGAATTCGTCGGCCTCGCGAACTTCACGCACCTGTTCGCCGATCCGCTGTATCTCGATTCTTTCCGCACGACGCTCGTGTTCAGCTCGCTCGTCACGGTGGGCGGGCTCGTCGTGTCGCTGCTGCTCGCCGCGTGCGCCGACCGCGTGATCCGCGGCGCGCGCGTGTACCGCACGCTGCTGATCTGGCCGTACGCGGTCGCGCCGACGATCGCCGCCGTGCTGTGGGCGTTCCTGTTCAATCCGAGCATCGGCCTGATCACCTATGCGCTCGCGAAGAGCGGCATCGTGTGGAACCATGCGCTGAACGGCGGGCAGGCGATGTTTCTCGTCGTGCTGGCATCGGTGTGGAAGCAGGTGAGCTACAACTTCCTGTTCTTCTACGCGGGCCTGCAGGCGATCCCGCGCTCGCTGATCGAGGCGGCCGCGATCGACGGCGCCGGGCCGGTGCGGCGCTTCTTCAACATCGTGCTGCCGCTGCTGTCGCCCACCAGCTTCTTCCTGCTGGTCGTGAACCTCGTCTACGCGTTCTTCGACACGTTCCCGGTGATCGATGCCGCCACCGGCGGCGGCCCGGCGCAGAGCACGAAGATGCTGATCTACAAGATCTTCGCGGAGGGCTTCCAGGGGCTCGATATCGGCAGCTCGGGCGCGCAGTCGGTCGTGCTGATGATCATCGTCGTCGGGCTCACGGTGATCCAGTTCCGCTTCGTCGAACGCAGGGTGCAATACGCATGATCGAAAATCGCAAGGGCTTCGACCTGTTCTGCCACGCGGTGCTGATCGCGGGCGTCGTGCTGATCGTGTTTCCCGTCTATGTCGCGTTCTGCGCGGCGACGATGAACGCGCAGGAAGTGTTCACGGTGCCGCTGTCGCTCGTGCCGAGCACGCACCTGTTCGAGAACGTCGCGTACATCTGGGGGCACGGCAGCGGCGGCACGACGGCGCCGTTCGGCCGCCTGCTCGTGAACAGCTTCGCGATGGCGCTCGGCATCTCGGTGGGCAAGATCGCGGTGTCGATCCTGTCCGCGTACGCGATCGTCTATTTCCGCTTCCCGTTCCGCAACACGGCGTTCTGGCTGATCTTCATCACGCTGATGTTGCCGGTGGAAGTGCGGATCTTCCCGACCGTGCAGGTCGTGTCGACGCTGCACCTGACGAACACCTATGCGGGGCTCACGCTGCCGCTGATCGCATCGGCGACCGCGACGTTCCTGTTCCGCCAGTTCTTCATGACGCTGCCCGACGAGCTGATGGATGCCGCGCGCATCGACGGCGCGGGGCCGCTGCGGTTCTTCTGGGACGTCGTGCTGCCGCTGTCGAAGACGAGCATCGCGGCGCTGTTCGTGATCACGTTCATCTACGGCTGGAACCAGTATCTGTGGCCGATCCTGATCACGACGGAGGCATCGCTGTCGACGGCGGTGGTGGGCATCAAGACGATGATCGCGAGCGGCGACGCCGCGACCGAATGGCAATACGTGATGGCGGCGACGCTGCTGGGAATGATCCCGCCGCTCGTCGTCGTGCTGGCGATGCAGCGCTGGTTCGTGCGCGGCCTCGTCGATTCCGAGAAATAAATGACGGACGGCAAACGGGAGAAAGACCAAGAATGGCTGCGCTGAGCTTGAAGGGCGTCAGGAAATCCTACGACGGCAAGCAGCACGTGCTGCATGGCATCGACGTGGAGATCGCCGACGGCGAATTCATCGTGCTGGTCGGCCCGTCGGGCTGCGGCAAGTCGACGTTGCTGCGGATGATCGCGGGGCTCGAGACGGTGACGGACGGCGAGATCGCGATCGGCGAGCGCGTCGTCAATACGCTGGAGCCGAAGGATCGCGACATCGCGATGGTGTTCCAGAACTACGCGCTGTACCCGCACATGACGGTTGCGCAGAACATGGGCTACGGGCTGAAGATCCGCGGGATCGAGCGCGCGACGATCGATTCGCGGGTGGCCGCGGCCGCGAAGATCCTCGAACTCGAGCCGCTGCTCGCACGGCGGCCGCGCGAGCTGTCGGGCGGCCAGCGGCAGCGCGTCGCGATGGGGCGCGCGATCGTGCGCGAGCCGTCGGTGTTCCTGTTCGACGAGCCGCTGTCGAACCTCGACGCGAAACTGCGCGTGCAGATGCGGCTCGAGATCCAGCGGCTGCATGCGCGGCTCGCAACGACGAGCGTCTACGTGACGCACGACCAGATCGAGGCGATGACGCTCGCGCAGCGTGTGATCGTGATGAACCGCGGCTACGCGGAGCAGATCGGCGCGCCGGTCGACGTGTACGAGAAGCCGGCGACGGTGTTCGTCGCCGGCTTCATCGGCTCGCCGGCAATGAACCTGATGCACGGCCGGCTGTCGGACGACGGCGCGACGTTTACGGTTGCGGGCGGCGGCCCCGCGCTGCCGGTCGCAGGTGCCCCCGGCATCGGCGCGGCGATCGCCACCGGGCGCGACTGGGTGCTCGGCGTGCGTCCCGAACACATGACGCCGCAGCCGGGCGTCGCGCAGGCGACGCTGCCGGTCGACTCGTGCGAGCTGCTCGGTGCGGACAATCTTGCGCACGGCCGCTGGGGTAATCACGACGTCGCTGTGCGCCTGCCGCACGCGGACCGTCCCGCACGCGGCACGGCGCTGGCAGCCGCGCTGCCCGCGCACCGGCTGCACTTCTTCGATCCCGAGACCGGCAAGCGTGCCGGCTGAACCTGCTGCCCTTGCCAAGAGACAGACGATGACGACCCGTACCGACTGGCCCTATCCGCGCGTCGTCGCCCATCGCGGCGGCGGCACGCTTGCGCCGGAGAACACGCTCGCCGCGCTCGACGAGGGCGCGCGCCGCGGCCACCGGATGGTCGAGTTCGACGCGAAGCTGTCGGCCGACGACGTGACGTTCCTGCTGCACGACGACACGGTCGACCGCACGTCGAACGGTCGGGGCGCAGCGGCGGGCATGCGTTACGAGGCGCTGGCCGCACTCGATGCGGGCGCGTGGCGCGATGCGCGCTTCGCGGGCGAGCGGATGCCGACGCTGGAGGCAGCGGCGGCGCGCTGCATCGCCCACGGGCTGGCCGCCAATGTCGAGATCAAGCCGTGCCCGGGGCGCGAGCGCGAGACGGGGCAGCGCGTGGCGGCCGATGCGGCCGCGTACTGGCGTGATGCCGCGGTCCCGCCGCTCCTGTCGTCGTTTTCGTTCGATGCGCTGCAACAGGCGCGCGTGACGGCGCCAGCGCTGCCGTGCGGGATGCTCTACGAGGCAGTTCCGGACGACTGGCATGCGCAGGTTGTCGGTGCGCTCGGCTGCGTTTCGTTGCATGCAGACCACAAACAGCTCGACGAACCGCTCGTGCGCGCGATCAAGGCGGCCGGGCTGCGCATCCTGGTTTACACGGTAAACGACCTCGAACGGGCGCGCGAACTCGCCCGTTGGGGCGTCGACGCGGTCTGCACGGACCGGATCGACCTGATTGCCCCCGATGCGCTGGACGATATCGCCATCGCCTGACGGTCGCACCGGCGGCCGGAGAAACCCGTGTCGGGAACGTGCCTGACGCGAAAAAACGACGCCCCGGCGGGATTCCCGCCGGGGCGTTTTGCATCGTGGAGACGTTACGTCAGGAAAATTCCGCTACAAATTGCAGCAGGATTAACCATTCCCCAAATATTCGACTACGCTTAGAAGCGGTAGCCGACGTTCAGGTACGTCACGATCGGGTTCAGCGAGATGTGAGCCTTCGACGTTTCCGTCAACGTACCGACCGGCGTCCGGCGGGCCGTCGTGAAGGTCGCGGTCACGCTGACCGGGATGTACGACATCGAGAAGCCGGCGAACCAGTGTTTCGTGAAGTTGTACGTGAAACCGGCGTTGAACACGGGCGCCCACTGGTTGCTGGTCTGCGCGCTGGTCGGGCCGCCGAGCACGCCGTTCTCGAACGCGCTGTTCGTGATCTTCGCACCGGTGAACCAGATATACGTTGCGCCGACGCCGACATACGGACGGAACTTCGCGTTGGCGTCGTTGAAGTAGTACTTGAGGAGGAGCGCGGGGCTCCACTGGTACGCGCGGCCAAGCGTACCAAAATTCGAGAACTGGCCCTTGCCGGTGATGTCGAACTTCGGCGGAATGCCGGCAATGAACTCGGTGGCGATGTGGTCGGTCACGAAGTAACCGGTCGCCAGTGCGAGCGTGTCGGCGTCGCTGATGCCGGCGCCCGTGTTGGGCACCGATTGGTTGATGGGCGTGCCGCCGACGCCGTAGAGGAACAGCGGGTCGCTGCTGTCCTGCGGCGCAAGGTGCAGCCAGCCGGTGCTGACGTAGAAATCACCTGCGGATTGTGCGTGTGCCGTACCGCCCGCGAAAGCGAATGCGAGCGCTGCGGCCCCCGTAATGGCCAGTTTTCGTTTCATTGTGTCTCCTCCGATCAAAGGCGTGCTCATTATGACGACTGCGTTTAAAACCAAACAAGCTCGTAAGTTAGAGTTTTCTCCCTAGGTTGCGTACGACCGTACGCTTTCGCGCGCTGCTGGGACGGGCATTCTACGCAGGTGCGCACTTTCGGACCCCCGGGTATTTCCTAACGCGTTCAAACGGACATTCAGCATGGCACGGTTAGCACGACTCTACGTTCCCGACCAGCCGCAGCACGTGATACTGCGCGGCCTGGATCAGCAACCCGCGTTCGTCGACGACCAGGACTACGAACTCTTCATCGATTGCCTGAAGGCCGCCGCGCGCGATCATCACCTGTCGGTGCACGCCTACGTGCTGCTGCCGCGCCAGGTGCAACTGCTCGTGACACCGAGCGACGAGGCGAGCCTGCCGAAAGCGATGCAGGCTGTCGGCCGCCGCTACGTCGCGCATTTCAACCGGCGCTATTCGCGGCGCGGCACCCTGTGGGAAGGCCGCTATCGCGCGACCGTGATCGAAGGCGAGCGCTATTTCCTGCTCGCGAGCCGCGTGGTCGAGATGAGCCCGGTGCGCGCGCAGCTCGTCGCGACGCCCGAGGCCTATCGCTGGTCGAGCTATCGGCACCATGTCGGGCTCACCGTCGACAGCCTGATCACCGACCATCCGCTCTACTGGGCGCTCGGCAATACGCCGTTCGACCGCCAGCGCGCGTACAAGGAGCTGTGCGAGCAGCCGCTCGACGAGCGGCAGGCCGACCAGTTGCAGCAGGCGACGTTGAAGGGCTGGGTGCTTGGCGGCGAGAATTATCGCGAGTGGGCGGCGCGTGCCGCGAACCGGCGCGTGTCGCCGCTGCCACGTGGACGCCCCAGAAAGGTGCGTGAAAACACGCCGCCGATCCAGCAGTAACGCAGGAACGGCGGTTCAGGAGGCGGCGCTGCGGGCGCCGCTTCTTTTTGCACCAAAACGATACGTCCCCAATAAAACGGCACCAGATCGAGGCATCCATTTAAATGGGGTTAGATCAAACGGTTTTTGTTGCTATTCCTTTGATTCGTCGCGTATATTCCGAATTCCGGTGGCCCGGGCGAAGCTTGCCCATCCACTGTCGGCCGCGCCGTCTCCCGTCGGGAGCGGGATCGACGGCAACAAGAAAATGGTTCAACGGCCTCCAGGCCCCCTTTACGACGGTGTCCCCATGAACGACCACCAGCAGCCGCTCGCCGCGGTGCCCGCCGCACAAGGTCTGTATGACCCGCAAAACGAACACGACGCCTGCGGCGTCGGCTTCGTCGCTCACATCAAGGGCAAGAAGAGCCACGAGATCATTCAGCAGGGTCTGAAGATCCTCGAGAACCTCGATCACCGTGGCGCGGTCGGCGCCGATCCGCTGATGGGCGACGGCGCAGGCATCCTGATCCAGATTCCGGACGCGTTCTATCGCGAGGAAATGGCGAAGCAGGGCGTGAATCTGCCGCCGGCCGGCGAATATGGGGTCGGCATGATCTTCCTGCCGAAGGAAAACGCATCGCGTCTCGCGTGCGAGCAGGAGCTCGAGCGGACGGTGAAGGCCGAAGGCCAGGTCGTGCTCGGCTGGCGCGACGTGCCGGTCGACCATGCGATGCCGATTTCGCCGACCGTGAAGGCGAGCGAGCCGCTGATCCGCCAGATCTTCATCGGCCGCGGCAAGGACATCATGGTGACGGACGCGCTCGAGCGGAAGCTGTACGTGATCCGCAAGACGGCGAGCCACCGCATCCAGGCGCTGAAGCTCAAGCACGGCAAGGAATACTTCGTGCCGTCGATGTCGGCGCGCACGATCGTCTACAAGGGCCTGCTGCTCGCGGGCCAGGTCGGCGTGTACTACCGCGACCTGCAGGACGCGCGCGTCGTGTCGGCGCTCGCGCTCGTGCACCAGCGCTTCTCGACCAACACGTTCCCGGCGTGGGAGCTGGCTCACCCGTACCGGATGATCGCGCACAACGGCGAGATCAACACCGTGAAGGGCAACGTGAACTGGCTGAACGCGCGTACCGGCGCGATCGCGTCGCACGTGCTCGCCGACGATCTGCCGAAGCTGTGGCCGCTGATCTACCCGGGCCAGTCGGATACCGCATCGTTCGACAACTGTCTCGAGCTGCTGGTGATGGCCGGCTACCCGCTCGTGCACGCGGTGATGATGATGATCCCGGAAGCGTGGGAACAGCACACGCTGATGGACGAGAACCGCCGCGCGTTCTACGAATACCACGCCGCGATGATGGAGCCGTGGGACGGCCCGGCCGCGATTGCGTTCACCGACGGCCGCCAGATCGGCGCGACGCTCGACCGTAACGGCCTGCGCCCGGCGCGCTACATCGTGACCGACGACGACCTCGTCATCATGGCGTCGGAAGCCGGCACGCTGCCGATCCCCGAATCGAAGATCGTCAAGAAGTGGCGCCTGCAGCCGGGCAAGATGTTCCTGATCGACATGGAACACGGCCGCATCATCGACGACAAGGAATTGAAGGACAACCTCGCGAACGCGAAGCCGTACAAGAGCTGGATCGACGCCGTGCGCATCAAGCTCGACGAGATCGAGCCGAAGGCCGAGGAAGTCGCGGCCGGCCGCACGCAGGGCGCCGCGCTGCTCGATCGCCAGCAGGCGTTCGGCTATACGCAGGAAGACCTGAAGTTCCTGATGGCGCCGATGGCGCAGCAGGGTGAAGAAGCCGTCGGTTCGATGGGCAACGACTCGCCGCTCGCGGTGATGTCGAACAAGAACAAGACGCTCTATCACTACTTCAAGCAGCTGTTCGCGCAGGTCACGAACCCGCCGATCGACCCGATCCGCGAGAACATGGTCATGTCGCTCGTGTCGTTCATCGGCCCGAAGCCGAACCTGCTCGACACGAACAACATCAACCCGCCGATGCGTCTCGAAGTGTCGCAGCCGGTGCTCGACTTCAAGGACATCGCGAAGATCCGCGCGATCGACCAGTACACGGGCGGCAAGTTCAGCGCATACGAACTGAACATCTGCTACCCGGTCGCCTGGGGCAAGGAAGGCATCGAGGCGCGCCTCGCGTCGCTGTGCGCGGAAGCCGTCGACGCGGTGAAGTCGGGCTACAACATGCTGATCGTGTCGGACCGCAAGACGGACGCCGAGCATGTCGCGATTCCGGCGCTGCTCGCCACGTCGGCGATCCACTCGCACCTCGTCCAGCAAGGGCTGCGCACGAGCACGGGCCTCGTCGTCGAGACGGGCTCCGCGCGTGAAACGCACCACTTCGCGCTGCTCGCGGGCTACGGCGCGGAAGCCGTGCACCCGTACCTCGCGATGGAAACGCTCGCGAAGATGGCCGAAGGGCTGTCGGGCGACCTGTCGCCGGAGAAGGCCGTCTACAACTTCACGAAGGCGGTCGGCAAGGGCCTGCAGAAGGTGATGTCGAAGATGGGCATCTCGACGTACATGTCGTACACGGGCGCGCAGATCTTCGAAGCGCTCGGCCTGTCGAGCGACCTCGTCGAGAAGTACTTCAAGGGCACGGCGTCGAAGGTCGGCGGCATCGGCCTGTTCGAAGTCGCGGAAGAGGCGATCCGCCTGCACCGCGACGCATTCGGCGACAACCCGGTCCTGCGCGACATGCTCGACGCGGGCGGCGAGTACGCGTACCGCGTGCGTGGCGAAGACCACATGTGGACGCCGGATTCGATCGCGAAGCTGCAGCACGCGACGCGCAGCAACTCGTACCAGACGTACAAGGAATACGCGCACCTGATCAACGACCAGACCAAGCGTCACATGACGTTCCGCGGCCTGTTCGAGTTCAAGGTCGAGCCGACCAAGGCGATCCCGATCGACGACGTCGAATCGGCGAAGGACATCGTCAAGCGCTTCGCGACGGGCGCGATGTCGCTCGGTTCGATCAGCACCGAAGCGCACGCAACCCTCGCGGTCGCGATGAACCGGATCGGCGGCAAGTCGAACACCGGCGAAGGCGGCGAGGACCAGAAGCGCTACCGCAACGAACTGCGCGGCATTCCGATCAAGACGGGCGAGACGCTGAAGTCGGTGATCGGCGACGAGATCGTCAGCGACATTCCGCTGAAGGACGGCGATTCGCTGCGCTCGAAGATCAAGCAGGTCGCGTCGGGCCGCTTCGGCGTCACCGCCGAGTACCTCGCGTCGGCCGACCAGATCCAGATCAAGATGGCGCAGGGCGCGAAGCCGGGCGAAGGCGGCCAGCTGCCGGGCCACAAGGTGTCCGAATACATCGGCAAGCTGCGTTACTCGGTGCCGGGCGTCGGCCTGATCTCGCCGCCGCCGCACCACGACATCTACTCGATCGAGGATCTGGCGCAGCTGATCCACGACCTGAAGAACGTGAACCCGAGCTCGAGCATCTCCGTGAAGCTCGTGTCGGAAGTGGGCGTCGGCACGGTCGCGGCCGGTGTCGCGAAGGCGAAGGCCGATCACGTCGTGATCGCCGGCCATGACGGCGGCACGGGTGCGTCGCCGCTGTCGTCGGTCAAGCACGCGGGCACGCCGTGGGAGCTGGGCCTCGCCGAAACGCAGCAGACGCTGGTGCTGAACCGCCTGCGCGGCCGCATCCGCGTGCAGGCCGACGGCCAGATGAAGACGGGCCGCGACGTCGTGATCGGCGCGCTGCTCGGCGCGGACGAGTTCGGCTTCGCGACGGCACCGCTCGTCGTCGAAGGCTGCATCATGATGCGCAAGTGCCACCTGAACACGTGCCCGGTCGGCGTCGCGACGCAGGATCCGGTGCTGCGTGCGAAGTTCCAGGGCCAGCCCGAGCACGTCGTGAACTACTTCTTCTTCGTCGCCGAGGAAGTGCGCGAGATCATGGCGCAGCTCGGCGTCGCGAAGTTCGACGACCTGATCGGCCGCGCCGACCTGCTCGACACCCGCAAGGGCATCGAGCACTGGAAGGCGAAGGGCCTCGACTTCTCGCGCGTGTTCTACCAGCCGGAAGAGTGCGAGGACGTCGCGCCGCGTCACGTCGACGTGCAGGATCACGGCCTCGAGCGCGCGCTCGACCACGTGCTGATCGAGAAGGCGAAGGCCGCGATCGAGAACGGTGAGCATGTGTCGTTCATCCAGCCGGTGCGCAACGTGAACCGTACGGTCGGCGCGATGCTGTCGGGCGTGATCGCGAAGAAGCACGGCCACGACGGCCTGGCCGACGACGCGGTGCATATCCAGCTGAAGGGCACGGCCGGCCAGAGCTTCGGCGCGTTCCTCGCGAAGGGCGTGACGCTCGACCTCGTCGGCGACGGCAACGACTACGTCGGCAAGGGCCTGTCGGGCGGCCGGATCATCATCCGTCCGACCAACGACTTCCGTGGCAAGTCCGAGGAAAACATCATCTGCGGCAACACGGTGATGTACGGCGCGATCGAAGGCGAATCGTTCTTCCGCGGCGTCGCGGGCGAGCGCTTCTGCGTGCGCAACTCGGGCGCGACGGCGGTCGTCGAAGGCACGGGCGACCACGGTTGCGAATACATGACGGGCGGTACGGTCGTCGTGCTCGGCGAGACCGGGCGCAACTTCGCGGCCGGCATGTCGGGCGGTCTCGCGTACATCTACGATCCGGAAGGCACGTTCGCGGCGAAGTGCAACAAGTCGATGGTCGCGCTCGAGCCGGTGCTGCAGCAGGCCGAGCAGGAGCGCACGGTCGACCGCGCACTCTGGCACGCAGGCACGACGGACGAAGCGCTGCTCAAGGGGCTCGTCGAGCGTCATTTCCAGTTCACGGGTTCGCCGCGCGCGAAGTCGCTGCTGGAAAACTGGGACGCGGCGCGCCGCCAGTTCGTGAAGGTGTTCCCGCACGAATACAAGCGCGCGCTGGGCGAGATCGGTGCGAAGAAGGCGGCGAAGGAAGAACTGGCCGCCTGAGCGACGAACGACATAGCGAATGCCGCGCGCGCATGACTGCCGCGCGCGGCTCCCCCACCCGATACACCGAACAGAAGAGCACCTTATGGGCAAGGCAACCGGTTTTCTGGAGTTCGAACGCCGCCACGAGGCGTACGAAGCACCGCTCACGCGCGTGAAGCACTACAAGGAATTCGTCGCGGCACTGACCGACGCGGACGCGAAGGTCCAGGGCGCGCGCTGCATGGATTGCGGCATCCCGTTCTGCAACAACGGCTGCCCGGTCAACAACATCATTCCCGACTTCAACGATCTCGTTTACCGCCAGGACTGGCAGCAGGCGATCGAAGTCCTGCACTCGACCAACAACTTCCCGGAATTCACGGGCCGCATCTGCCCGGCGCCGTGCGAGGCCGCGTGCACGCTCGGGATCAACGACGACCCGGTCGGCATCAAGTCGATCGAGCACGCGATCATCGACAAGGCCTGGGCGGAAGGCTGGGTGAAGCCGCTGCCGGCCGAGCACAAGACGGGCAAGAAGGTCGCGGTCGTCGGTTCGGGCCCCGCGGGCCTCGCCGTCGCGCAGCAGCTCGCGCGCGCGGGCCACGACGTGACGGTGTTCGAGAAGAACGATCGCGTCGGCGGCCTGCTGCGTTACGGGATTCCCGACTTCAAGCTCGAGAAGTGGCTGATCGACCGCCGCATGCGCCAGATGGAAGCGGAAGGCGTGACGTTCCGCACCAGCGTGTTCATCGGCAAGGATCCGCTGCCCGAGTCGATCGGCAGCCTCGCGAAGGAAACCATTTCGCCGGACACGCTGAAGGAAGAATTCGACGCAGTCGTGATCGCGGGTGGTTCGGAAACGCCGCGCGACCTGCCGGTGCCGGGCCGCGAACTCGCGGGCGTTCATTACGCGATGGACTTCCTGCCGCAGCAGAACCGCGTGAACGCGGGCGACAAGCTCGTCGACCAGCTGCTCGCGAAGGGCAAGCACGTGATCGTGATCGGTGGTGGCGACACGGGTTCGGACTGCGTCGGCACGTCGAACCGTCACGGCGCGAAGCACGTCACGCAGTTCGAGCTGCTGCCGCAGCCGCCGGAAGAGGAAAACAAGCCGCTCGTGTGGCCGTACTGGCCGATCAAGCTGCGCACGTCGTCGTCGCATGACGAAGGCTGCGAGCGCGACTGGGCGGTCGCGACGAAGCGCCTCGAAGGCAAGAACGGCAAGGTCGAGAAGCTGATCGCGGTGCGCGTCGAGTGGAAGGACGGCAAGATGCAGGAAGTGCCGGGGTCCGAGTTCGAGATGAAGGCCGACCTCGTGCTGCTCGCGATGGGCTTCACGCAGCCGGCGGCACCCGTGCTCGAGGCATTCGGCGTCGCGAAGGATGCGCGCGGCAATGCGCGCGCGGCGACGGAAGGCGATCGTTCGTACTACACGTCGGTCGACAAGGTGTTCGCGGCGGGCGACATGCGCCGCGGCCAGTCGCTCGTGGTGTGGGCGATCCGCGAAGGCCGCCAGTGCGCACGCTCGGTCGATGCGTACCTGATGGGGCATTCGAACCTGCCGCGTTAAGCCGAATATCGCGAGCGGGTTTCGACGAAAGACGGGCGTCCGGAAGGGCGCCCGTTTTTTTATGCGTGCGCCGGATGGCCGTTGCCGCTTAACATGCGCGAAACAGGGTGCAGGCCTTGGCCGATCGACGGCCGAAGCCTGTTTCAGCCACGAACGTGTCGCGCAGTCCATGTCTCGAGAAAACGCCCCGGAAATCACCCGACCGTGCCTGACGGACGACGGCCAGCGCGTCCGGCTGGACGAGGTCGTCGCGCTGCTGCTTTCGTTCGGACCCGGTCTTCACGTCGAGGATCACGCATTCGTCGGACAGCAGCGGCCGATTGAAGTCGAGCAACGCATTGCCGACGCGATCCACGCCCGGGTGGCGCTGGAGGGCTTCGCCCAGTTCACTCCGAGCGACGACGTGCGGCGCACCCTTCCGCTCGCGGCGATGCGCGGCATGGTGACGAACCTCGTGCAGGCCGGCATTCCGCCGGTGTTCGCGTTCGTGTGCGACGAATTCTGGCTCACGTACTGGCGGTTGCACCGGATCGTCCAGGCGGCGCTGGGTGCCGACACCTACCAGTTGATGCCGGATTTCTGGGTATGGCACGTCCTTGCGAATGCGGGGCAGGCCGGCTGGAGCATGCATCGCGATGCGGGGGCGAGGTCGCTGCTGCCGGACGGGCGCGCCGGCGCGCTGTCGCTGTGGATCCCGCTGACGCCCGTCGATTCGACCACCGGTTGCGTGATGCTGCTGCCGAAGCATCGCGATCCCGACTATGGAACGGATCGCGTGTCGCAGGCCGATTTCGACGTGCGGGACATCCGCGCGCTTCCCGGGCTCGCCGGCGACCTGATGATGTGGAGCCAGGCCGTACTGCACTGGGGCAGTCGCGGCAGCCCGCTGTCGGACATGCCGCGGATCAGCATGTCGATGGGCGTGCAGGTCGACAGCCTGGGCCCGCTGAACCCGCCGCTGCTGAAATCCGATGTGTTGCCGGACGCCGGGCTGCGGCTCGAACTGATCGCCAAGCAGATCCTGCAGTACGAGCGATTCGCGTCGATCGAACCCGCCTGGGCGCATTTTGCGCGCGTGTTGCTCGCCAGCGGATTATCCGGGCTGGTCTTTGATATTCCGGCCGAATGGAGGCCTCACTGACGCAGTGGAGCGTGCCGCGTCGTCCGGACAAGCGACGCCGGGTCACTCACCAGATATCTTTCATTTTGTAATGTTCCTTGCGAACTGTCATATCATGTCGCCCCTCGGGCCGCATTCGCGGCGGCTGCATGTGACTGACCCTATTGACAAGGACTCTGGATGGAAGCATTCGTGCAAGGGCTGATCGACGCCGTCAACGGCGTGCTGTGGAACTACGTGCTGATCGCGCTGCTGCTCGGCGTGGGCGTGTGGTTCACGTTGCGATTCCGGATGATCCAGCTGAAGGCGCTGTTGCTCAGCGTGAAGCTGGTCGGCAGCAAGGGCGAGCCGGGCAGCATCTCGTCGTTCCAGGCGTTCGCGACCGGGCTCGCGAGCCGCGTCGGCACCGGCAACATCGCCGGCGTCGCGGTCGCGCTGACGGTCGGCGGGCCGGGCGCGATCTTCTGGATGTGGATGACGGCGCTCGTCGGGATGTCGTCCGCATTCGTCGAGGCGACGCTCGCGCAGATCTTCAAGGTGTCGCACCCGGACGGCAGCTATCGCGGCGGCCCCGCGTACT
Organism: Burkholderia lata; assembly: GCF_902499335.1. Taxonomy (GTDB): domain Bacteria; phylum Pseudomonadota; class Gammaproteobacteria; order Burkholderiales; family Burkholderiaceae; genus Burkholderia; species Burkholderia lata_B. Next base: position 74,272 of record NZ_CABVQK010000018.1, read on the forward strand.
ACATCCAGACGGGCCTGCGCTCGCGCGGCTTCGGCGTGCTGTTCTCGCTGTCGCTGATCCTCGCGTTCGGCTTCGTGTTCAACGCGGTGCAGGCCAACGCGATCGCGGATGCGTTCGACACGTCGTTCGGCTGGAGTCGCGCGACCGTTGGTCTCGGGCTCGTGCTGCTGACCGCGCCGATCATCTTCGGCGGGATCCGCCGGATCGCGGCGGTTGCGCAGGTGATCGTGCCGCTGATGGCAATCGGCTACCTCGCGCTCGCGGTCTACGCGGTTGCGACGCATATTGCGCTGGTGCCGGGCGTGATCGCGCTGATCGTGAAGAGCGCGTTCGGTCTCGAGCAGGCGGCGGGCGGCCTGACCGGCTATGCGGTCAGCCAGGCGGTCGCGATGGGCGTGAAGCGCGGGCTGTTCTCGAACGAGGCCGGCATGGGCAGTGCGCCGAATGCGGCGGCAACCGCCAGCACGCGGCATCCGGTCGTGCAGGGGCTGATCCAGATGCTCGGCGTGTTCGTCGACACGATCGTGATCTGTAGCGCGACCGCCTTCGTGATCCTGCTGTCGGGCCAGTACGAGCTGGGCACCGGCATGGAAGGCGCGGCGCTCACGCAGCGCTCGATCGCGAGCCACGTCGGCGACTGGGGCGGCATCTACATGGCGTTCGCGATCTTCTTTTTCGCGTACTCGTCGGTGATCGGCAACTACGCGTATGCGGAAGGCAACGTCGAGTTCATCACGAAGCGGCGCGGCGTGCTGCCGCTGTTCCGTGTCGCGGTGCTCGCGATGGTGATGTTCGGCAGCGTCGGGCAACTGCCGCTTGTGTGGGCGATGGCCGATACGAGCATGGGGCTGATGGCGATCATCAACCTGGTCGCGATCCTCGCGCTCGGCAAGTACGCACATGCAGCATGGCGCGACTATCGCCGCCAGCGCGCGGAAGGCGTTGCCGATCCGGTGTTCACGCGCAACACGATTCCAGAACTCGCGAACGTGCTGCCGACCGATGTGTGGGGCGAGCATGGCCCGCTGCCGCAACGTCCGGCCGTGGCAGATCCGGCGCGCGTGCCGCGCGCGGTGGCGAGCGAGTCATGAACGGCGACCGGCTGCGCGTGTTCGTCGCGCTGATGCCCGATGCGGCATCGCGCGATGCGCTGCACGCGTTGCCGGTTACCCGTGGCGCGCGGCGTCCGCTGCCCGCGCAACTGCATGTGACGCTCGCGTTCGTCGGCGCGATCGAGCGGGTGTGCTGCGATGAACTGGCCACGTGCCTGCCGGCACTCGCGGCCGCGCATGCGCTGCCGTTGATGCCGGTCGAACGGATCGCGTGGTGGCCGAGCCTGCCGCGCGCGCGGCTGATCGTCGCGGAACTGGCCGCCGAGCCGGCGTGTGCTGCGTTGAATGCCGCGCTATCGGCGAAGCTGCGCGAGCTCGGCGTGCCGGCTGACCGGCGGCCGTTCCGTCCGCACGTGACGCTCGCACGGCTGCCGCACGATGCGGTCGGGCAGCCGGCGCACGGCGGGGCGGTGAAGCGGCCGGTCGCGCTGCGGTTCGACGCGCTCACGCTGTTCGAAAGCCGGTTGTCGCACGAAGGCGTGTCGCATCGGCCGATCGTGTCGGCGCCGATTGCGCGGGCGGACGGCGAGGCGGCGGATTGAGCCGTTCCGGGGAGGCCTGGCAACGGCCGGCCGCCGTCGTTGCCATGCCGCATGCGGGCTTGCCGCTGCATCGCTGCGGCGACATCGAGCAAACTCCAGCCTGCTATCCGTAGCGCGCGAGCGTCAATCCCGACAGATCGATTTCCGGTTCCCGCCCTGTCACGAGATCTGCCACCACCTTCCCCGATCCCATCGACATCGCCCAGCCGGTCGAGCCGTGGCCGACGTTGAGCCAGAGCCCGTCGACCCCGCTCGCGCCCAGCAGCGGCGGGCCGTCGGGCGTCATCGGCCGGCGGCCGACCCAGAAGCGTGCCGATGCCCGATCGGCCGCGTGCGGGAACCAGTCGTCGAGCACCTTCATCAGCGTATCGAGCGCCTGCTGGCGCAGCGCGGCGTGCCGGTTGCCGAGTTCCGCGGTACCCGCGACGCGTAACGTCGGGCCGAAACGCGTGATCGCCGTCTTCAGCGATTCGTCCATCAGCGCGGCGCGCGGTGCTTTGCCGTCGTCGACGACGGAGAGCGTCGCCGAGTAGCCCTTGACCGGATACAGCGGCACGTCGATGCCGTGCGGCCGCAACAGGCCGGCGCTGTCGACGCCGAGCGCGACGACGATCGCGTCGGCGGCGAGCCGCGCGTCGCGGTGCCGGCCGCCGGCGTTCGATGCGTGCGAATTTGGGCGTGCCCGATCCTGCGTATCGCCACCCTCATCGCCGTTACCGGCGATCCGCACGCCGCGCACCTGGCCGGCTTCGACGTCGAGCGCCTGCACTTCCGTGCGAAAGCGGAACGTCACGCCGCTTGCTTCGCACAGCGCCCGCAGTTCGCGCGTGAAGCGTGCACAGTCGCCGGCTTCGTCGTCGGGCAGGTAGATGCCGCCGACGGGCGCCTGCCGCGCCCAGCGCAGGCCCGGCTCGATCGCCGTGCAGCCGGCCGCGTCGAGTTCGCGAAACGCGATGCCGGCGTCGCGCAGCACCTTCAGCGCGGGCTGCACCATCTCGACGTCGAACGCGCCGCGCAGCAGTTGCAGGTAGCCGCGGCTCGCACCGTAGTCGAACGGATGGCGGTCGCGAAACGCGTGCAGGCACGTACGGCTGTAATACGCGATGCGCTGCATCCGCTGCTTGTTCACGCGGAACCGCTCGAATTCGCATTCGCGCAGCCAGCGCGCGATCCAGCGCCACTGCGCGACATCGAGCGTGGGCCTGAAGATCAGCGGCGACGCGGGCTTGAACAGGTACTTGAGGATCTTGCCGGGCATGCCGGGCGCGGCCCACGGCGTCACGTAGCCGGGGGCGATCACGCCCGCGTTGCCGAGGCTCGTCGCCTGGGCGACGTCGTCTTCGCGCTCGATCACGGTGACGTCGCAGCCTGCTTCGCGCAGGTGCCAGGCGGTGGTGACGCCGATCACGCCGGCGCCGAGAACGATCACGTGCATGCGGTTTCCGGAACGAAGCGGTTGCTCAGGACGCGACGGCCGGATCGTCGACGAGCGACTTGCCGCGCGTTTCCGGCAGGACGAGCGCGGCGACGATCACGAGCAGGTAGCCGCCGCCCGCGACGAGGCCGATCGCCTTCACGAGCGACATCGACTGCGACAGCGAGCCGACGAGGATCGGGAAAAACGAGCCGAGCCCGCGCCCGAGGTTGTAGCAGAAGCCCTGGCCCGAGCCGCGGATCGCGCCCGGATACAGCTCCGACAGATAAGCGCCGACGCCCGCGAAGATGCCTTGCACGACGATGCCGAGCGGGAAGCCGAGCAGCAGCATCGCGGTGTCGGTGATCGGCAGCATCGTGTACGCCATGCCGAGCGTGAACGAGCCGATCGCGAACAGGATGAACGACGCGCGGCGGCCGAGCCGGTCGGACAGGATCGCACCGACCACGTAGCCGACGAACGAGCCGACGATCAGCACGACGAGATAGCCGCTCGTGTTGAACACGGACAGGTGGCGGACGGTTTTCAGGTACGTGGGCAGCCACGTCGTGATCGCGTAGTAGCCGCCGAGCATTCCGGTGCACAGCGCGCTGCCGAACAGCGTCGCGCGCAGGTGCGGCGGCGAGAAGATCTCGAGGAAGTGACCGGACACGCGGCCTTCGTCTCGCGCGCGGCGGGTGGCCGTGTAGATGTCGGGATCGCTGACGTTGCGGCGGATGTACAGGATCCACAGCGCGGGCACGATGCCGATCCAGAAGCACGCGCGCCACGCGACCTGCTCGGGCAGCAGCGCGAAGAACGCCCAGTAGAGGATCGCGGCCGCGCCCCAGCCGAACGACCAGCTGCTCTGCACGGTGCCGACCGCTTTCGCGCGATGCTCGGGCGAGCGGATCGTCTCGGCCATCATGATCGTCACGACCGACCATTCGCCGCCGAAGCCGAAGCCCTGCAGCGTGCGCGTCGCGAGCAGCTGCCAGAACGAATGTGTGAAGCCGGACAGGCACGTGAACAGCGCGAACGTCGCGATGGTCCACTGCAGCACGCGCACGCGGCCGTAGCGGTCGGCGAGGATGCCGGCGACCCAGCCGCCGAGCGCCGACGAGATCAGCGAGCTCGTCGCGATCATCCCGGCCTCGCTCTTCGTCATGCCCCAGGTGGCAATCAGCGTCGGAATCAGGAACGAATAGATCATGAAGTCGAACGCATCGACCGCGTAGCCGCCGAAGCCGGCATACAGCGTCCTGCGCTCGCGCGTCGACAATTCGTTGAACCACTGGAATGCCTGCATGCTTGCCGCCCCCTCTCTTGTCTCGTCTCGTATCGCGCAGCCGTGTGGCGGTTATTTTACGGGCGGGGCGCGGGACGCCAAAAAGGCGGGAGCAGGTGCGTGGTGGTGCGGCGGGCGGTGAGGGTGACGCGGAGCGTCGGGCGTGCGGGGAGGGGGCGGCCGCCGATTGCGATCGAGCGCCATGCAGGTGCCGGCGGCCGCGACGACCCGCGCGCCCGAACGGCGCTCGAGCGCTCGCTTCAGAGCGTCAGGCCACCGTCGACATGAACGACCTGGCCGGTGATCTGCCGCGCGGCGTCCGACAGCAGGAACGCGATCAGCGCGGCGACGTCGTCGGGTTCGGCGATCCGGCCGAGCGGTGTCGCCTGTTCGGCCTGTGCCCACGCGGCGGCGTTACCGGCGCTCGGCCCGTGGTCCTTGCGCGTGAAGCCCGGCGCGACCGCGTTGACGGTGATGCCGCGCGCGGCAAATTCGGCGGCGGCGGTGCGCACGAGCGATTCGAGCGCGGCCTTTGCAGCGGCGGTGGCGGCGAACGGCGCATCGGCGCGGTAGCGGTGCGCGACGAACGAGCTGACCGCGACGATCCGCGGCGCGGTCGACGCCTCGAGCAGCGGCTGCGCGCGGCCCGCGAGCGCGGAGAACGCGCCGGGCATCGCCGCGAACGCGGACGCGAGCGTGTCGGCGGAGAGACCGGAAAAGGATTGCCGTGCGGCGAAGCCCGCGTTGGCGACGAGATGATCGAGCCCGCCGAAGTGCGTGGCGGCTGCATCGACGAGCGAGGCGGCGACGCCTGGTTCACCGAGATCGCCGGTGAGCGTGACGCACTCCGCGCCGGCCGCCGTGCACGCGTGGGCGACGTCGGCGAGCCGGGTGCGCGCCGCTTCGTCCGCGCCGCGCGCGTGCAGCGCCAGCGCGACGCTGGGCGCCGCGAGCCGTCGCGCGAGCGCCGCGCCGATCCCCGAACCCGCACCGGTGATCAGCGCGATCCGCGCGATGTGCGCGGCGCGTTTGGTCACGCCGCGACCTTGTCGCTGGCGTTCACGCGCTCGACGTTGATCGTGCCGACATGGAACGCGGCCAGCGACTCGCGGTGCGCGATGCTGACGATCGCGGCCTTCGGCAAGCGTTCGGCGAACAGGTGATACAGGCGTGCTTCATTGTCGGCGTCGAGCGCGCTGGTCGCTTCGTCGAGGAACAGGAAGTCGGGCTTGTGCAGCAGCACGCGCGCGCCGGCAAGGCGCTGCTGTTCGCCCGGCGACAGCACGCGGGTCCAGTGCGCGGTCTCGCCGAGGCGGTCGACGTAATCCTCGAGGCGGCAGGCGCGCAGCGCGTCGCGGCAGGCTTCGTCGCTGAACGTGTCGGCCGTCGCCGGATAGGTGAGTGCAGCCTTCAGCGTGCCGATCGGCAGATAGCTCGTCTGCGGCACGAACATCATCCGCGCGCCGACCGGCGCGTCGATCGCACCGTCGCCGAACGGCCACAGGCCCGCGAGCGCACGCATGAACGTGCTCTTGCCGGAACCCGACTTGCCGATCACGAGCCAGCGCGAGCCGGGCTCGATCGTGACGCTGCCGATGTTCGCGAGCGCGTTGCCGTTCGGCAGCGCGAGCTTGAGCGACGACGTCGACAGCTTCTCCGCGTCGACGTAATGCAGGTTGATGCCGCCGTGCTCGGTCGCGGGCGACAGGCTTTCCTTCAGGTGCGACGTGCCCATCACGCGCTTGAATTCGCGCAGACGGTTGACGGTGGCGCGCCATTCGACGAGGGTCGAGTAACTGTTGATGAACCACGAGAACGAATCGCTGACGGTGCCGAACGCGGACGAGATCTGCATCAGCACGCCGAACGAGAACGCGCCCGCGAAATAGCGCGGCGCGGCGACGACGAGCGGGAAGATGATCGCGATCTGCCCGTAGAAGCTCAGCACGAACGTGAGCCGCTTCGTGTACTTCATCACGCGCCACCAGTTGTCGCGGATGCGCAAGAAGAGGTTCTGCGCGTTGCCGGTCTCGGTCTTCTCGCCGTCGTAGAACGCGATCTGCTCGGCGTTCTCGCGCACGCGGATCAGCCCGAAGCGGAAGTCGGCCTCGACGCGCTGCTGCTGGTAGTTGATCGACACGAGCGGATGGCCGACCTTCTGGATGATCAGCGAGCCGACCACCGCATACAGCGCGGCCGCCCACACCATGTAGCCGGGAATCGAGATCGGCGTTGCACCGAGCGTGAACGTCAGCGCGCCGGCGAGTGACCACAGGATCGTGATGAACGACACGAGCGTGACGACCGTCGACAGCAGGTCGAGCGACAGCGCGAGCGTGGTCGTCGCGAACGACTGGAGGTCGTCGGTGATCCGCTGGTCGGGGTTGTCGGCGAGACGGTCACGCTCGATCCGGTAGAACGCGCGATCGCCGAGCCACTGGCCGAGAAAACGGTCGGTGAGCCACTGGCGCCAACGGAAGCCGAGCATCTGCCGCAGGTAGCGGCCGTACACGGCGAGGATGATGAAGGCGAACGCGAGCGCGGAGAACTGCATCAGCAGGTTCGGGAAGTCGTGGACGTCCTTCGACTGCAGCGCGTTGTAGAACTCGGCGTTCCACTTGTTGAGCCGGACGTTGATCCAGACCACGCAGAGGTTGATCGCGATGATCGTGACCAGCAGCCCCCACGCGATTTTCCATTCGGACGATACCCAGTAGGGCTTGATGAGGCTCCATGCGGATACCGGGCGCTCGTCCTGCGGCGCGTCGGAGGCGGAGCGGACGGGATCGATCGATTGGGTCATGTGCTTCCTGATGAGTAGCCGGCGCGCGGGCCGGGCGAAGCCGGGCGCGCGCCGCGATACGGCATGCCGGGACGCGGCGCCGACTGACGGCGGGCGTCCGGATGGTCGCCCGCGCGTCTTAAACGGCACTTAAGGCCGGCGGTGACGCGGCAACCGGCCGCTCGCGCGGCCGGCCTGCGGGCATTGTGCCAGAGCGGCACGGCACGACGGCGAAATTGCCGCAAGGGGACAGTTTGCGGCGCTTTCCGCTTTTATGGTCTAATGGCCGACGACGAAACAGGGGTGCTTCGTGGCGCGGCCGGCAGATGTTCCGGGCAGCGCGATGAGGCTGAGAAAAACCCTTTGCACCCGATCCGGGTAATACCGGCGAGGGAAGTTTCTGAACCCGCCGGGCCGCGCTGGCTGCCATCCCACATGGTCAGCGCCCTTGTTCCGCCCGGCCGGCCTTTGCTGCCGGTTTCGTCCTTTTGGGTACGCGCATTGCGCGTTACGGAAGGAATGATGACCGCACAATCTTCAGTCTTTTACATGGTTCCCGGCCCGATGTCGCGTGTGTTCGCACGCGGCGGCGTGTTCGTGTCGACGTTCGTCGTGCGCGCTCGCGCGAAGGGGGCGCGATGAACGTCCGGGATTCCCGACCCGATTTCGCGGTGCTCGGCGGCGGCCTCGTCGGCCGCCTGATCGCCTGGCGGCTCGCGGGCGACGGGCATCGCGTCGCGCTGTACGAGCGCGGCGGCCCGGACGGCGAGCAGTCCGCCGCGTGGATCGCGGCCGCGATGCTCGCGCCGCTCGCGGAAGCGGCGAGCGCGGAGCTGCTGATCACCGAGTTGGGCGCCGCGTCGCTCGCACGCTGGCCGCAGTGGCTCGCGGAACTGCCCGAACCCGTCTTCTTCCAGCATCACGGCACGCTCGTCGTCTGGCATCACGCGGACCGCGCGGAGGCGCCGCTGTTCGAGCGGCGCGTGCGCGCGAACGCGCGGGCCGACCTGTTCGACCGCGGTTTCGTGACGCTCGCCGGCGCGCAGGTCGATGCGGCCGAGCCGGTGCTCGCGGGTCGCTTCGCGCGCGGCCTGCTGCTGCCGAACGAAGGCCAGCTCGACAATCGCCAGGCGCTGCGCGCACTCGCGGCGGGCCTCGCCGAGCGCGCCGTCGACCTGCACTGGCACGTCACGATCGACGATGCGAATCTGCCCGCCGCGCATTTCACGATCGATTGCCGTGGGCTCGGCGCGAAACCCGCGCTGCCCGCGTTGCGCGGCATCCGTGGCGAAGTCGCGCGCGTGCGCGCGCCCGGCATTGGGCTCACCCGGCCCGTGCGGCTGCTGCATCCGCGTTATCCGCTGTACATCGCGCCGAAGCAGGACGATCTCTATGTGATCGGCGCGACCGAGGTGGAGGGCGAGGACATGTCGCCCGTCAGCGTGCGCTCCGCACTCGAACTGCTGAGCGCGGCGTTCTCCGTGCATCCGGCGTTCGGCGAGGCGCGCATCCTCGAACTCAACGCGCAGTGCCGGCCGACGCTGCCCGATCATCGCCCGGCGGTGATCTGGGACGGCGCGTTGACGCTCGCCGTCAACGGCCTGTACCGGCACGGCTTCATGATCGCGCCGGAAGTCGCGCACGCGGCGGTCGCGGTCGCCGAAGCCGCGCTCGGCGGCGCGTTCGGCGATGCCGACGCGTTCGCCGCGTGGCGCGACGCCGCGCGCTGGCCGACGCTCCTTCATCACCGCAACGACGCGCGCCAGCCGGCCTGACGCGCGCCGCCGACCGAATTCGACGAAGCCTCATGGATATCCAGATCAACCAACAGACCCTGACCGTGCCCGACGGCGCAACGGTGGCCGACGCGCTCGCCGCGTACGGCGCGCGTCCGCCGTACGCGGTCGCGCTGAACGGCAACTTCGTCGCGCGCACGCAGCACGCGGCGCGGGCGCTCGCGGCGGGCGACAAGCTCGACGTCGTGCACCCCGTCGCGGGCGGCTGAGCGCCGCCGGATCGTCCCCGCTCTTCCAGGAAAACGACATGACGTCCCTCACCTCCGCCGACGCGTTGACGCTGTACGGCGAAACCTTCGCAAGCCGCGTGCTGATCGGCACGTCGCGCTATCCGTCTCTGCAGTCGCTGTCCGATTCGATCGCCGCGTCGCGTCCCGGGATGGTGACGGTCGCGCTGCGTCGCCAGATGACGGGCGGCACGGCCGAAGCCGGCTTCTTCGACCTGCTCAAGCGCCACGCGGTGCCGCTGCTGCCGAACACGGCCGGCTGCCAGACCGTCGCCGAAGCCGTGACGACCGCTCACATGGCGCGCGAGGTATTCGGCACCGACTGGATCAAGCTCGAACTGATCGGCGACGACTACACGCTGCAGCCCGACCCGGTCGGCCTGATCGAGGCGGCCGCGCAACTGGTCAAGGACGGTTTCAAAGTGCTGCCTTATTGCACCGAGGATCTGGTGATCGGTCGGCGCCTGCTCGACGTCGGCTGCGAGGCGCTGATGCCGTGGGGCGCGCCGATCGGCACGGGCAAGGGCGTCGTGAACCCGTACGGCCTGCGCGTACTGCGTGAGCGGCTGCCCGACGTGCCGCTGATCGTCGATGCGGGGCTCGGCGTGCCGTCGCATGCGTGCCAGGTGATGGAGTGGGGCTTCGACGGTGTGTTGCTGAACACCGCCGTGTCGCAGGCCACGCACCCGGAAATCATGGCGCGCGCGTTTGCACAGGGCGTCGAGGCCGGCCGTGCCGCGTATCTCGCCGGGCCGATGGACGCGCGCGAGACCGCGCACGCGAGCACGCCGGTCGTCGGGATGCCGTTCTGGCACCAGGACGGGGGCGGCGCATGAGCGAGCGTTTCGCGGATGCATTCTGGCCGCCGGCCGACGAACTGGCCGAAGCGGCCGAACGGATTCGCGCGCGGCTCGGCGACTGGCCGGGCGGCGCGGCGCCGTGGCGGCTCTGCGTCGCGATGCCCGATGTGCCGGCCGATGGCGATGTGCTGATCGTGTCTGCCGGCGACCGCGCCGCGCAGGCGCGCGCATCGGCTGCATCGCGGCCCGCGGCGCCCGGCGCGGTCGCGGTCGAATTCGACGAGCAGGGCGCGGTGCTGCACACGGCGGGCGCGCGCTACGCGCTCGACGCCGCGCATCCGCTCGGGGACGACTGGATCGCCGCGCTCGCCGCGTTCCTCGATTGCGGCTTTGCACCGGTCGACGCGCTGGTGCTGGCGCTGGCCTGGCGCGACGGCGATGAAACGCGCGCCGCCGATGCGTGGCCGGTCGACGCCGCACAGTTCCCGCGTGTCGCCGGGCTGCCGGCCGCACCCGAACCTGCGTTCGCACCGTGCCCCGCGCAACTCGGCCTCTATCCGGTCGTGCCGGACGCCGAATGGGTCGAGCGCGTGCTCGATTGCGGCGTCCGAACCGTGCAACTGCGCGTGAAAGGCGCGGCGCCGGATGTGATGCGACGGGAAATCGCCCGCGCGGTCGCGGCCGGGCGCCGCTATCCCGATGCGCGCGTGTTCATCAACGATCACTGGCAGATCGCTGCAGAAGAGGGGGCGTACGGCGTTCATCTGGGCCAGGAAGACCTCGAAACGGCCGATCTGGCCGCAATCGCGCGCGCGGGCCTGCGGCTCGGACTTTCGAGCCACGGTTATTACGAAATGTTGCGGGCGCTGCACGAGCGCCCGAGCTACCTCGCGCTCGGCCCCGTGTACGTGACCGCGACCAAGGCCGTTGCGGCGCCGCCGCAGGGCCTCGCGCGGATCGCCCGCTATGCGCGCTTCGCCGGCGCGCGGGCGCCGCTCGTCGCGATCGGCGGGGTGGGGCTCGACGCGCTGCCGGCCGTACTGGCGACGGGCGTCGGCAGTGTCGCGGTAGTCAGTGCGGTGACGGGCGCGGCCGACTATCGAGCCGCGCTTATTGCGCTGCAGCAATGCTTTGCCGGACAATTTGACAATCATTGACCGCAGGGCCCGGAACGGCGTCACGACATCATTCCAAGGCAGGCCCTATAATTCGGCGTTCTGCGTAAAAGGACTGTCCGCTCCGTGAGCCCCACTCCTACCGACACACTGCTGGAACTTCGCGACGTCGACTTTGGCTACGGCGACCGCCTCGTCCTGTCCAACCTGAACCTGCGCTTCGGGCGCGGGCAGGTCGTTGCGGTCATGGGCGGGTCGGGTTGCGGCAAGACGACCGTGCTGCGCCTGATCGGCGGGCTCGTGCGCGCGCGCCGCGGCCAGGTGCTGTTCGACGGCGCCGATGTCGGCGCGCAAACGCGCGACGGCCTGTACGCGCTGCGCCGCAAGATGGGCATGCTGTTCCAGTTCGGCGCGCTGTTCACCGACATGTCGGTATTCGAGAACGTCGCGTTCGCGCTGCGCGAGCATACCGACCTGCCCGAAGACCTGGTCCGCGACCTCGTGCTGATGAAGCTCAACGCGGTCGGGCTGCGCGGCGCGCGCGACCTGATGCCGTCCGAGGTGTCGGGCGGGATGGCGCGCCGCATCGCGCTGGCACGCGCGATCGCGCTCGATCCGCAGCTCATCATGTACGACGAGCCGTTCGCGGGCCTCGATCCGATCTCGCTCGGCATCACCGCGAACCTGATCCGCACGCTGAACCAGGCGCTGGGCGCCACCTCGATCCTCGTCACGCACGACGTGCCGGAATCGTTCGCGATCGCCGACTACGTGTATTTCCTGGCCAACGGCGGCGTGCTCGCGCAGGGCACGCCCGACGAGCTGCGCGCATCGACCGATCCGAGCGTGCGGCAGTTCATCGACGGCGCGCCGGACGGCCCGTTCAAATTTCATTACACGAGCCCGCCGCTCGCAGCGGATTTCGGGCTCGGCGGAGGGCGCGCATGATCAGCGCGATCGGACGTTTCGTCATTGGCGGCCTAGAGCGCGCGGGCTACGGCACGCGGCTGTTCGTGCGCCTCGTGCTGGAATTCTTCCCGCTGCTGCGCCGGCCGCGGCTTGTCACGAAGCAGATCCACTTCCTCGGCAACTATTCGTTCGTGATCATTGCCGTGTCGGGGCTGTTCGTCGGCTTCGTGCTCGGCCTGCAGGGGTATTACACGCTGAACCGCTATGGTTCCGAGCAGGCGCTCGGCCTGCTGGTCGCGCTGTCGCTCGTGCGCGAGCTCGGGCCGGTCGTCACCGCGCTGCTGTTCGCGGGCCGCGCGGGCACGTCGCTCACGGCCGAGATCGGCCTGATGAAAGCCGGCGAGCAGCTCACCGCGCTCGAGATGATGGCGGTGGACCCGATCAAGAACGTGATCGCGCCGCGCATGTGGGCGGGCATCATCGCGATGCCGCTGCTCGCCGCGATCTTCAGCGCGGTCGGCGTGCTCGGCGGTTATATCGTCGGCGTCGTGCTGATCGGCGTCGATCCGGGTGCGTTCTGGTCGCAGATGCAGGGCGGCGTGCAGGTCTGGGCCGACGTCGGCAACGGCGTGCTGAAGAGCATCGTGTTCGGGTTCGCCGTGACCTTCATTGCGCTGTTTCAAGGGTATGAAGCGAAGCCCACGCCCGAGGGCGTGTCGCGCGCGACCACCAAGACGGTCGTGTTCGCGTCGCTCGCCGTACTCGGCCTCGATTTCCTGCTGACCGCGCTGATGTTCAGCTAAGCCTCAGCCAAGCCAAATTTTGGGATGACGATGAAAAAGACTGCTCTCGACTTCTGGGTCGGCCTGTTCGTGGTGGTGGGCTTCCTTGCGGTGCTGTTCCTGGCGCTGAAGGTCGGCAACATGAGCTCGCTGTCGTTTCAGCCGACCTATTCGGTGAAGATGAAATTCGACAATATCGGCGGGCTGAAGCCGCGTGCGGCCGTGAAGAGCGCGGGTGTCGTGGTCGGCCGCGTGAAGACGGTCGGCTTCGACACGAACACGTACCAGGCGCTCGTCACGATCGATATCGACGGCCAGTTCCCGTTCCCGAAGGATTCGTCCGCGAAGATCCTGACGTCAGGCCTGCTCGGCGAGCAATATATCGGTCTCGAGCCGGGCGGCGACACCGAAATGCTGAAGGCGGGCGATACGATCACGATGACGCAATCGGCGATCGTGCTCGAGAACCTGATCGGCCAGTTCCTGTATAGCAAGGCCGCCGATGCGGGCGGTGCGAAGCCGGCAGCCGGTGCGCCGGTCGCGGTACCGGCGTCGGCGTCGGCGTCGGCGGTGTCCGCCGCGTCCGGTTCGGCGGCCCAATAACCACACGAGAGAAAACAAGAGGGTAATGACCATGCAGACGATCCGCATCAGGCACGCCGCGATGGCGGTAGCGGCAGTCGCCGCGTTGAGCGGCTGCGCGACCGTGCAGACGCCGACCAAGGGCGATCCGCTCGAAGGCTTCAACCGCACGATGTACAAGTTCAACGACACGGTCGACACCTATGCGCTGAAGCCGGTCGCGCAGGGCTACCAGTACGTGGTGCCGCAGCCGGTGCGCGACAGCGTGACGAACTTCTTCTCGAACATCGGCGACGTCTACATCGCGGCGAACAACATCGTGCAGCTGCGGATCGCGGACGGCGTCGGCGACCTGATGCGCGTGGTGATCAACACGGTGTTCGGCGTCGGCGGCCTGTTCGACGTCGCGACGATCGCGAAGCTGCCGAAGCACACGGCCGACTTCGGGATCACGATGGGCCGCTACGGCATGCCGTCGGGTCCGTATCTCGTGCTGCCGCTGCTCGGCCCGAGCACGCTGCGCGACACGGCCGGCCTCGGCGTCGACTACGTCGGCAACCCGCTCACCTACGTGAAGCCGGATGGCCTGAGCTGGGGCCTGTTCGGCGTCAATCTCGTCAACACGCGTTCGAACCTGCTCGGCGCGGGCGACGTGCTGGATGCCGCGGCACTCGACAAGTATTCGTTCGTACGTAACGCGTACCTGCAACGCCGCCAGATGCTGATCAGCAACGCGCGCGGCGAGGCGGCCGCGACGTCGAGCAACGACGCGCTGCCGAAGTACGACCTGCCGGACGACGGCGCGGCACCGGCGGCGGCCGGTGCGGCGGGCGCGGCAGCGGTGGGTGGTGCGACGGCGCCGGCAGGCGCATCGGGCGCGGCGGTGGCCGCACCGGCTTCGGGCACGGCCGAATCGCCGAACCCGGCCAGCGAAACGAACGTGCCGCCGATGCAGGTGGCGCCGCCGTCGCCGGGCGGGTTCCGCTTCCCGAGCATCCGGCTGCACTGACGGATTTACATTCGTTACAGCCGGAAACGATTCAGTCGGTAGCGTGCGCGAACTTGCGCGTAAGCTACCTGCTCCAACCTACGCATCGACTCATACGCAGGTCACCATGATGAAAAAACTGTTCCTGATCCCCGTTTTCGCGGCGCTGTTCTCGTTCGGCAGCGCAGCCCACGCGCAAGTCGACCAGTCGAACCCGCAGGCGCTGATCAAGACCGCGACGCAGCAGGTGCTCGACGAAGTCAAGCAGCAGACGATCAAGCAGGGCGACACCAATCGCATCATTACGATCGTCAACAAGGACATCCTGCCGTACACCGATTTCCGCCGCACCACGCAGCTCGCGATGGGCCGCAACTGGCGTACCGCGACGGCCGAGCAGCAGCAGCAGGTTCAGGAGCAGTTCAAGCTGCTGCTGATCCGCACGTACTCGGGCGCGCTGGCGCAGCTGAAGCCGGACCAGCAGATCCAGTACCCGCCGTTCCGCGCCGATCCGGCGGATACCGATGTCGTCGTCAAGACGCTCGCGATGAACAACGGCCAGCCGGTCCAGATCGATTACCGCCTGTACAAGACGGCGAACGGCTGGCGGGTGTATGACCTGAACGTGCTCGGCGCGTGGCTGATCCAGACGTACCAGCAGCAGTTCAACGAGAAGATCCAGCAAAGCGGCGTGGACGGCCTGATCCAGTTCCTCACGCAGCGCAACCAGCAACTTGCCGCCGGCAAGCAAGCGTCGTGAGCGGCTTCGAAGCCGGCTCCTCGCTGACCGTCGCGAGCGCGAAGTCCGCGCTCGCGGACGGTCTTGCGCGCATCGGCGCGGGTGCGACCGCCGTCGATTGCGCGGCGCTGACGCAGTTCGACTCGTCCGCGCTCGCCGTGTTGCTCGCATGGCAACGTGCCGCCAAAGCGCGCGGCGCGACCCTCGACATCAACAATCTCCCCCCGAAGCTCGCCAGCCTCGCGCGCGCCTACGGCGTCGACGCGCTCATCGAAGGCACCGGGCGACATTGACCCTGTCCGACCGGAGCCTGCCGCGCCGCCCGGCGCGCGCACGCTTCAGGCCGCGTGCCTCCGGCACCGGCTCCACCAGCCGGTTTGCCCTATAATCAAGCGTTTTGCGGGGCAGCCAATCGGCGTCCGGCCCCCATTTTCTCAGCAAGCACAGAATAGGCGTCGCGGCCCTGGTGTCGCGCACAGTCATGTCAGCCATAGAAATCCGTCACGTCAAGAAGCGCTACAAGTCGCTTCAGGCGCTCAAGGGCGTCAGCCTGTCGGTCGAGGAAGGCGAGTTTTTCGGTCTGCTCGGCCCCAACGGCGCAGGCAAGACCACGCTCATCAGTATCCTCGCCGGGCTCGCCCGGGCCGACGAAGGCAGTATCTCGGTGCGTGGTCACGACGTCGTCAAGGACTTCCGTGGCGCGCGCCGTGCACTCGGCGTCGTGCCGCAGGAACTCGTGTTCGATCCGTTCTTCACCGTCCGCGAGACGCTGCGGATCCAGTCCGGCTATTTCGGGCTGCGCCGCAACGACGACTGGATCGACGAAGTGATGGCCAATCTCGACCTCACCGAGAAGGCCGACGCGAACATGCGCGCGCTGTCGGGCGGGATGAAGCGCCGCGTGCTGGTCGCGCAGGCGCTCGTGCACCGGCCGCCCGTGATCGTGCTCGACGAACCGACCGCCGGCGTCGACGTCGAATTGCGCCAGACGCTGTGGAAATTCATCTCGCGCCTGAACCGCGAAGGCCACACGATCGTGCTGACCACCCACTACCTCGAGGAAGCCGAGTCGCTGTGCGACCGCATCGCGATGCTGCGCCGTGGCGAAGTGGTCGCGCTCGACCGCACCGACGCGCTGCTGCGCCGCTTCGCGGGGCTGCAGCTCTACCTGCGTCTTGCGACCGGCGCGCTGCCGTCCGAGCTGCGCGGGCTGGAGTCCGACCCGGCCGCCCGCGCGCCGGGCGAGCACCTGCTGCGCCTGACGAGCTACGACGATGTCGAGCGGATCCTCGCGCAATGTCGCGCGGCAGGTTGCACGTTCGACGAGATCGAGGTCCGCAAGGCCGACCTCGAGGATGTGTTCGTCCAGGTGATGAACGGGGCAGACGTCATCGAGGGATTGGCATGAGCGGGTTTCAAACGCTGTTCTACAAGGAACTGCTGCGTTTCTGGAAGGTGTCGTTCCAGACGGTGTGCGCACCGATCGTCACGGCGCTGCTGTATTTGACGATCTTCGGCCATGCGCTGTCGGGCCGCGTCGAGGTCTATCCGGGCGTCGAGTACGTGAGCTTTCTCGTACCGGGCCTCGTGATGATGAGCGTGCTGCAGAACGCGTTCGCGAACAGCTCGTCGTCGCTGATCCAGTCGAAGATCACCGGCAACCTCGTGTTCATGCTGCTGCCGCCGCTGTCGTACCGCGACATCTTCGGCGCGTACGTGCTCGCGTCCGTGGTGCGCGGCCTCGCGGTCGGCACGGGCGTGTTCGTCGTGACGATCTGGTTTATCCCGATGCATTTCGCGGCGCCGCTGTTCATCATTGCGTTCGCGCTGCTCGGCTCGGCGATCCTCGGCACGCTCGGCCTGATCGCCGGGATCTGGGCCGAGAAGTTCGACCAGCTCGCCGCGTTCCAGAACTTCCTGATCATGCCGCTGACGTTCCTGTCCGGCGTGTTCTATTCGACGCACTCGCTGCCGCCCGTGTGGCGCGAGATCTCGCGTCTCAATCCGTTTTTCTACATGATCGACGGCTTCCGTTTCGGGTTCTTCGGCGCGTCCGACATCAACCCGTTCGCGAGCCTCGCGATCGTCACCGGTTTCTTCGTGCTGCTCGCGCTGATCGCGATGCGGCTGCTCGCGACCGGCTACAAACTGCGTCATTGATATCGACAGGCAGCGGCCGCCATCCAGGCGGCGCGCGCCGACAGGAGCCTTACACCATGTTGCCGACTCCCGAACAGGTCAAGCAATACATCGCCGGCGGTCTCGCCTGCACGCATCTGGAAGTCGAAGGCGACGGCCAGCATTTCTTCGCGACGATCGTGTCGGCGGCCTTCGAAGGCAAGCGTCCGATCCAGCGGCACCAGCTCGTCTACGCGGCGCTCGGCGATCGCATGAAGCAGGAAATTCACGCGCTCAGCATGAAGACGCTGACGCCCGCCGAATGGCAGAACGCATAAACGGAAATCACTGAGTGCAAGTCACCGTCAACGAGCGCGACGCCGTCCAGAGCGTCGCCACGGCACACCCGGCCGCCAACGGGGAATCGCATGGCCATGGGATGGACAAGCTCGTGATCGAAGGCGGCCACCGCCTGTCGGGAGAGATCGTCGTGTCGGGCGCGAAGAATGCCGCGCTGCCGATCCTGTGCGCGGGGCTGCTCACCGCCGATCCGGTCGATCTCGACAACGTGCCGAATCTCAAGGACGTGCGTACCACGCTGAAGGTGCTGAACCAGATGGGCGTGAAGAGCGAGACCGACGGCTGCCGCGTGCAGCTCGACGCGTCGCGCGTCGACAACCTCGTCGCGCCGTACGAACTCGTGAAGACGATGCGCGCGTCGATCCTCGTGCTCGGGCCGCTGCTCGCGCGCTTCGGCGAGGCGAAGGTGTCGCTGCCGGGCGGCTGCGCGATCGGCGCGCGTCCGGTCGACCAGCACATCAAGGGCCTGCAGGCGATGGGCGCCGAGATCAGCATCGAGCACGGCTTCATCGAAGCCCGCGCGAAGCGCCTGAAGGGCGCGCGCATCGTGACCGACATGATCACGGTGACGGGCACGGAAAACCTGCTGATGGCCGCGACGCTCGCTGATGGCGAGACGGTGATCGAAAACGCCGCGCGCGAGCCTGAAGTGAGCGATCTCGCACACTTGCTGGTCGCGATGGGCGCGAAAATCGACGGCATCGGCACCGATCGCCTCGTGATCCAGGGCGTCGAGCGGCTGCACGGCGCGCGCCATTCGGTGATCCCCGACCGCATCGAGGCCGGCACGTTCCTGTGCGCGGTCGCGGCGGCGGGCGGCGACGTGATGCTGACGGGCGTGCGCCCGCACATCCTCGACGCGGTGATCGACAAGCTGCGCGAAGCCGGCGTGTCGATCGAGGAAGGCGACAGCTGGCTGCGCGTGAAGATGGACCGCCGGCCGTCGGCGGTCACGATCCGTACGTCGGAATACCCGGCGTTCCCGACCGACATGCAGGCGCAGTTCATGGCCCTCAATACGGTCGCGACGGGTACCGCGCAGGTCGTCGAAACCATTTTCGAGAACCGTTTCATGCACGTGCAGGAGCTGAACCGGCTCGGCGCGAACATCACGATCGACGGCAACACCGCGCTCGTGACGGGTGTCGATAAGCTGTCGGGCGCGAACGTGATGGCGACCGACCTGCGTGCGTCGGCGAGCCTCGTGATCGCGGGGCTGCGTGCCGACGGCGAAACGCTCGTCGACCGCATCTATCACCTGGACCGCGGCTACGACCGCATGGAAGCCAAACTGACCGCCGTCGGCGCGAACGTGCGCCGCCTTTCCGGGAGCCAAGCATGACCGCGCCGCTGACCCTTGCCCTGTCGAAGGGCCGGATTTTCGAGGAAACCCTGCCGCTGCTGGCCGCGGCCGGCGTGCAGGTCACCGAGGATCCGGAAACGTCGCGCAAGCTGATCCTGCCGACGACGAACCCCGACCTGCGCGTGATCATCGTCCGCGCGAGCGACGTGCCGACCTACGTCGAATACGGCGCGGCCGACTTCGGCGTGGCCGGCAAGGACGTGCTGGTCGAGCATGGCGGCTCGGGCCTGTACCAGCCGATCGATCTGAACATTGCGCGCTGCCGGATGTCGGTGGCCGTGTCGGCCGGTTTCGACTATGCGAGCGCCGTGCGCCAGGGCGCGCGCCTGCGCGTCGCGACGAAGTACGTCGAAACCGCACGCGAACACTTTGCCGCGAAGGGCGTGCACGTCGACCTGATCAAGCTGTACGGCTCGATGGAGCTTGCGCCGCTGGTCGGGCTGGCCGACGCGATCGTCGACCTCGTCAGCTCGGGCGGCACGCTGAAGGCGAACAATCTGGTCGAGGTCGAGGAGATCATGGCGATCTCGTCGCGCCTCGTCGTGAACCAGGCTGCGCTGAAGTTGAAGCGCACGGCACTCAAGCCGATCCTCGACGCGTTCGAACGCGCGTCGCAGAATGGCGGTTGAGCGCATCACCGTAACGGAACTCCCATGTCCATCACCATCCGCAAGCTCGATTCGACGAGCGAAGGCTTCGGCGCCGCACTGCGCGCGCTGCTCGCATTCGAGGCGAGCGAAGACGCGGCGATCGAGCAATCGGTCGCGCAGATCCTCGCCGACGTGAAGTCGCGCGGCGACGCCGCGGTGCTCGAGTACACGAACCGCTTCGACCGGCTGAGCGCAAATAGCGTCGCCGCGCTGGAGCTGCCGCAGGACGCGCTGCAGACGGCGCTCGACGGCCTCGCGCCGAAGGCGCGCGCGGCACTGGAAGCGGCTGCTGCGCGGGTGCGCGCATACCACGAGAAGCAGAAGATCGAGTGCGGCACGCATAGCTGGCAGTACACGGAAAGCGACGGCACGGTGCTCGGCCAGAAGGTCACGCCGCTCGACCGCGTCGGCCTGTACGTGCCGGGCGGCAAGGCCGCGTATCCGTCGTCGGTGCTGATGAACGCGATTCCCGCGCGCGTCGCGGGTGTCGGCGAGATCGTGATGGTCGTGCCGACGCCGGACGGCGTGAAGAACGACCTCGTGCTCGCCGCGGCGCTGCTCGGCGGCGTCGATCGCGTGTTCACGATCGGCGGTGCGCAGGCGGTCGGCGCGCTCGCATACGGCACGGCGACGGTGCCGGCCGTCGACAAGATCTGCGGCCCCGGCAACGCGTACGTCGCATCGGCGAAGCGCCGCGTGTTCGGCACGGTCGGCATCGACATGATCGCCGGGCCGTCCGAAATCCTCGTGCTGTGCGACGGCACGACCGATCCGAACTGGGTCGCGATGGACCTGTTCTCGCAGGCCGAGCACGACGAACTCGCGCAATCGATCCTGCTGTGCCCGGACGGTGCGTTCCTCGAGCGCGTCGAAAAGGCGATCGACGAGCTGCTGCCGTCGATGCCGCGCCGGGACGTGATTCGCGCGTCGCTCGAAGGCCGCGGCGCGCTGATCAAGGTGCGCGACATGGCCGAGGCCTGCCGGATCGCGAACGACATCGCGCCCGAGCACCTGGAGATTTCGGCGCTGGAGCCGCAGCAATGGGGCAAGCAGATCCGCCATGCGGGCGCGATCTTCCTCGGCCGCTACACGAGCGAGAGCCTCGGCGACTACTGCGCGGGCCCGAACCACGTGCTGCCGACGTCGCGCACCGCGCGTTTCTCGTCGCCGCTCGGCGTGTACGACTTCATCAAGCGCTCGAGCCTGATCGAGGTCAGCGCGGAAGGCGCGCAGACGCTCGGCGAGATCGCCTCCGAGCTTGCGTACGGCGAAGGGCTGCAGGCGCACGCGAAGAGCGCCGAGTTCCGGATGAAGCACTGACCGCACGCTGCGCGGGGCCGCGGCTGGCGCTGATGTGCCGCCCGGCCTGCCCCTGAAGGCCGGGGCTGGAGACACCTGTGCAGGGCGGCAGCCGCCGCTCTGCCGACCCATTGACGCCGGCGCGACGCACGCCGGCTTGAGACCATGACGACGCCACAAGACATCATCCGCCGCGACGTGCTCGCGATGACGAGCTACCCGGTGCCGGACGCGAGCGGGTTCGTGAAGCTCGACGCGATGGAGAACCCGTACCCGCTGCCCGAACCGCTCGCCGCGGCGCTCGGCGAGCGTCTCGCGCAGGTCGCGCTGAACCGCTACCCGGCGCCGCGCCCGGCCGCGCTGCTCGACAAGCTGCGCCACGCGATGGGCGTGCCAGCCGGCTGCGACGTGCTGCTCGGCAACGGCTCGGACGAAATCATCAGCATGATGTCGGTGGCCTGCGCGAAGCCGGGTGCGAAGGTGCTCGCGCCGGTGCCGGGCTTCGTGATGTACGAACTGTCCGCGAAGCTCGCGCAGCTCGAATTCGTCGGCGTGGCGCTGAAGGCCGACCTGACGCTCGACGTCGACGCGATGCTCGCGGCGATCGCCGAGCATCGTCCGGCGATCATCTATCTCGCCTACCCGAACAACCCGACCGGCACGCTGTACGACGATGCCGACATCGAACGGATCGTCGCGGCCGCGCGGCACAGCCTGATCGTGATCGACGAGGCGTACCAGCCGTTCGCCGTTCGCTCATGGCTGCCGCGCGCCGCCGAATTCGACAACGTCGTCGTGATGCGCACGGTGTCGAAGCTCGGCCTCGCGGGCATCCGCCTCGGCTATCTGGTCGGTTCGCCCGCGTGGCTGACCGAATTCGACAAGGTGCGCCCGCCGTACAACATCAACGTGCTGACCCAGGCGACCGCCGATTTCCTGCTCGACCACCTCGACGTGCTCGACGCGCAGGCGGCCGACCTGCGTGCGGAACGCACGCGTCTCGCGCAGGAAGTGGCCGCGCTGCCGGGGGCGACGGTGTTCCCGAGCGCCGGCAATTTCCTTCTGGTGCGCGTGCCGGACGCGGCCGCCGTGTTCGACGCGCTGCTCACCGAGCGGGTTTTGGTCAAAAACGTGAGTAAAATGCATCCGTTGCTGGCGGAATGCGTGCGGCTGACCGTCGGTTCTCCCGACGAAAACGCGCGCCTGCTGGCCGCTTTGAAACTCGCGCTGCCCGGTTGAGCCTCTGGGCGCCGCAGCGCGAAGCGATCAATCCCCATTTACATCGACTCAGTCAAGGAATTGCCATGCGTGTGGCGGAAGTCGTTCGCAATACCAGCGAAACGCAGATCCGTGTGAAGCTCAATCTCGACGGCACGGGCCAGCAGAAGCTGGCCACCGGCGTGCCGTTCCTCGACCATATGCTCGACCAGATCGCTCGACACGGTCTGGTCGATCTCGAGGTTGAAGCGCATGGCGATACGCATATCGACGACCACCACACGGTCGAGGATGTCGGCATCACGCTCGGGCAGGCCGTCGCGAAGGCGATCGGCGACCGCAAGGGCATCCGTCGCTACGGCCATTCGTACGTGCCGCTCGACGAAGCGCTGTCGCGCGTCGTGATCGACTTCTCGGGCCGGCCGGGCCTCGAATTCCACGTGCCGTTCACGCGGGCGCGGATCGGCACGTTCGACGTCGACCTGTCGATCGAGTTTTTCCGCGGTTTCGTGAACCACGCGGGTGTCACGCTGCACATCGACAACCTGCGCGGGATCAACGCGCACCATCAGCTCGAGACCGTGTTCAAGGCCTTCGGCCGTGCGCTGCGCGCGGCGGTGGAACTGGACGAGCGTGCGGCGGGGCAGATCCCGTCGACGAAGGGCAGCCTCTGAACCTGAACTGACCGGACGGAGCGTCAACGACAACCTCACGGCTTCGGCGCGCGGCGCCGGCTTGCGATGGATCTGCTCAAATCGTTCATTTCGCTGCTGGCGCTGATCAACCCGGTCGGTGCGGTGCCGTTCTTCCTGAGCCTGACGGCGCAGCAGACGGATGCCGAGCGGCGGCGCACGATCCGGATCGCGTCGGTGTCGGTGTTCTGCGTGATCACGGTGACGACGCTGCTCGGGCAGCAGATCATCAACTTCTTCGGCATTTCGGTCGGGTCGCTCGAAGTGGGCGGCGGGATCATCATGCTGCTGATGGCGATCAACATGCTGAACGCGCAGATCGGCAACACGCGATCGACGCCGGAGGAGCGCCACGAGGCCGAGCTGAAGGACAACATCGCGGTCGTGCCGCTGGCGATTCCGCTGCTCACGGGCCCCGGCTCGATCAGCACGGTGATCATCTATGCGGCGAACTCGCATCACTGGTATGAGCGGGCCGGGCTGGTCGCGATCGGCGCGGTCCTGGCTTTTCTGTGTTTCGTCGCGATGCGGCTCGCCGAGCCGATCGCGAACTGGATCGGCCGCACGGGCATCAACATCGCCACGCGGCTGATGGGTCTGATGCTGTCGGCGCTGGCGGTGGAATTCATCGTCAATGGACTGAGGGCGCTACTGCCTGCACTGAGATGAAAACTTCGATTGCGATTGTGGATTATGGGATGGGCAACCTGCGCTCGGTCGCGCAGGCGCTCAAGAAGGCCGAACCGGCCGCCGACGTGGCGATCGTCGACACGCCGGCCGCGATCCGCGCGGCCGACCGTGTCGTGCTGCCCGGCCAGGGCGCGATGCCCGACTGCATGCGCTGCCTGGGCGAATCGGGCCTGCAGGAGGCCGTGATCGAGGCCTCGCGCACGAAGCCGCTGCTCGGCGTGTGCGTCGGCGAGCAAATGCTGTTCGACTGGAGCGCGGAGGGCGACACGAAGGGCCTCGGCCTGTTGCCCGGCAAGGTCGTGCGTTTCGAGCTCGGCGGCCGCCTGCAGGACGACGGCTCGCGCTTCAAGGTGCCGCAGATGGGCTGGAACCGCGTGCGCCAGTCGCAGCCGCACCCGCTGTGGGACGGCGTGCCCGACGACGCGTATTTCTACTTCGTGCACAGTTATTACGTGACGCCGGACAACCCGGCACATACGGTTGGCGAAACGGCCTACGGCGCGCCGTTTACGTCCGCGGTCGCGCGGGATAACCTCTTCGCGACCCAATTCCACCCCGAGAAAAGCGCGGAGGTCGGGTTGCGTCTGTATCGCAACTTCGTACACTGGAAACCGTGAACGTCGCGTGCGTGCCACAGTCGGCGGGCCGGAAAGGCCTGTCGCATGGGGCTCGCGCGCCTAAGCGCCGAAAGAGTTGTACTAAACTAGCGAGACGGCGCGGTACCGGATTGGCCGGTACGCGCCGGATTCTTTTCTTTTTCCACGACGACACCCGATTGCTATGTTGCTGATTCCGGCCATCGATCTCAAAGACGGTCAGTGTGTGCGCCTCAAACAGGGCGATATGGACCAGGCCACGATTTTCTCCGAGGACCCGGCGGCGATGGCCCGCAAGTGGGTCGATCTCGGCGCCCGGCGGCTCCATCTGGTTGACCTGAACGGCGCATTCGCTGGCAAACCGAAAAACCTCGAGGCCATCGAGGCGATCCTCGAAGAAGTCGGCGATGAAATTCCCGTACAGCTCGGCGGCGGCATCCGCAGCCTCGAGACGATCGAGAAATACCTCGACGCCGGCCTGTCCTACGTGATCATCGGCACGGCGGCCGTGAAGGATCCGGGCTTCCTGCAGGACGCGTGCACCGCGTTCGCCGGCAACATCATCGTCGGTCTGGACGCGAAGGACGGCAAGGTCGCGACCGACGGCTGGAGCAAGCTGACGGGCCACGAAGTGATCGATCTCGCGCAGAAGTTCGAGGACTACGGGGTCGAATCGATCGTCTACACGGACATCGGCCGCGACGGGATGCTGCAGGGCATCAACATCGAGGCGACCGTGAAGCTCGCGCAGGCGGTCGGCATTCCGGTGATCGCCAGCGGCGGCCTGTCGAACCTCACGGACATCGAGAACCTGTGCGAAGTGGAAGAGCAGGGCGTCGAAGGCGTGATCTGCGGCCGTGCGATCTACTCCGGCGATCTCGATTTCGCGGCCGCGCAAAAGCGCGCGGACGAACTGAACGGCGAACTCGACAACGCGTAAGCGCGGTTGTCCCGCTCGCCGGGGCTGCCAGCAGGCGGCCCCGACCGGAAGCCTCGCGCGAGGCTTTCCGCAACCGGCCGTCCCATCGCGGCATTTGGCGCAACATCATGGCTCTAGCTAAACGCATCATCCCCTGCCTGGACGTGACTGCCGGGCGTGTCGTCAAGGGCGTCAACTTCGTCGAGCTGCGCGACGCCGGCGACCCCGTCGAGATCGCCCGCCGCTACGACGACCAGGGCGCCGACGAACTGACGTTCCTCGACATCACCGCGACGTCCGACCAGCGCGACCTGATCCTGCCGATCATCGAAGCCGTCGCGTCGCAGGTCTTCATTCCGCTGACCGTCGGCGGCGGCGTGCGTGCCGTCGAGGACGTGCGGCGCCTGCTGAACGCGGGCGCGGACAAGGTCAGCATGAATTCGTCGGCGGTCGCGAACCCGCAGCTCGTGCGCGACGCGGCCGACAAGTACGGCTCGCAGTGCATCGTCGTCGCGATCGACGCGAAACGCGTGTCGGCCGACGGCGAGACGCCGCGCTGGGAAGTCTTCACGCACGGTGGCCGCAAGAACACGGGCCTCGACGCGATCGAATGGGCGCGCAAGATGGCCGAGCTCGGCGCGGGCGAGATCCTGCTCACGAGCATGGACCGCGACGGCACCAAGTCGGGCTTCGACCTCGCGCTCACGCGCGGCGTGTCGGACGCGGTGCCGGTGCCGGTGATCGCCTCGGGCGGTGTCGGCTCGCTGCAGCATCTGGCCGACGGCATCAAGGACGGCCGCGCCGACGCGGTGCTGGCCGCGAGTATCTTCCACTACGGCGAGCACACGGTCGGCGAGGCGAAGCGCTTCATGGCCGACCAGGGCATCCCGGTGAGGCTGTGATGAATACGGAAACGAATGCATTGCCCGCGTGGCTCGACAAGGTTCGCTGGGACGACAACGGCCTCGTGCCGGTGATCGCGCAGGAAGCGTCGACGAACGACGTGCTGATGTTCGCGTGGATGAACCGCGAGGCTCTGGCGAAGACGATCGAGACGCAGCGCGCGGTCTACTATTCGCGCTCGCGCAAGCGCCTGTGGTTCAAAGGCGAGGAGTCGGGCCACGTGCAGCACGTGCACGAGGTGCGGCTCGACTGCGACGAGGACGTCGTGCTGCTGAAGGTCGAGCAGGTGTCGGGCATCGCGTGCCACACCGGCCGGCATTCGTGCTTCTTCCAGAAATTCGAAGGCACCGTCGACAGCGGCGACTGGGTCGCGGTCGAACCGGTGCTGAAAGACCCCGAACACATCTACAAATGACGCAATCGACCGAAGACACGCTGCTGCGCCTCGCGGCCGTGATCGATAGCCGCAAGGGCGGCGACCCCGATCAATCGTACGTATCGCGCCTGTTCCACAAGGGCGACGACGCGGTGCTGAAGAAGATCGGCGAAGAGGCGACGGAAGTCGTGCTGGCCGCGAAGGACGTGCGCCAGGGCGGCGCGCCGACCGCGCTCGTCGGCGAGGTGGCCGACCTGTGGTTCCACTGTCTCGTGATGCTGTCGCATTTCGACCTGAGCCCGGCCGACGTGATCGGCGAGCTCGAGCGCCGGGAAGGGCTGTCGGGTATCGAGGAGAAGGCCCTGCGCAAGCGTCGCGAGCGCGAGGAAAACGGCGGGTGACAGGCCCTTGTCGCGAGATGGCCACAGTGCGGTAAGCTGTAAGAATTGTCATCTAACGGGGGTAGCATCATGACCGATACGCCAAGCCAGTTTCCGCCGCCGTCGGTGCCGGGGGCCGCGGACGCCGAGCGCCTGAACGGGCTGCGCACGCTGACTCACGTGCTCTATGGCCTCTATGCGTTTCATTGGCTGACGGGCGGTGTCACGGGCATCATCGCGATCATCATCAACTACGTGAAGCGCGACGATGTGGCCGGCACGCCGTATGCGGCGCACTTCGAGTGGCAGATCCGCACGTTCTGGCGCGCGCTGATCGCGTACGTGATCGGGTTCGCGCTGATGTTCGTGGTGATCGGATTCGCAGTGATGTTTGTCACATGGATCTGGACGCTGTACCGTATCATCAAGGGTTGGCTGTACCTGAACGACAACAAGCCGCTCGATCCGCAGGCCTGGTTCTGACCGGCCACGGGCGGGCGTCTGCAGGAGCAACATGAGTCACGATCCGAATTGCCTGTTCTGCAAGATCGCGGCAGGCGAGATCCCGAGCACGAAGGTGCACGAGGACGACGAATTCGTCGCGTTCCGCGACATCCGCCCGGCGGCCGAGACGCACGTGCTCGTGATTCCGCGCCAGCATCTGCCGACGCTGTCGGCGGCGAGCGACGCCGATGCGCCGATGCTCGGCCGGCTGATGCTGCTCGTGTCGCGTCTCGCCAGCCAGCTCGGCGTCGCGTATACGGGCGGCGAAACCGGTTTCCGTACGGTGATCAACACGGGCCCGGGCGGCGGGCAGGAGGTCTATCACCTGCACGCGCATATCCTGGCCGGCCCGCGCCCCTGGCAGCGGATGGGTTGACGGCGCGGGGCGTTTCCCCGTATCGATGGTCGAAGCCGGCGCGTTGCCGGCGATTTGCGCCGCGTAGCGGCGTGGTTGAGGAGAGGTTTCATCATGGGTGGATTGAGCATTTGGCACTGGCTGATCGTGCTGCTGATCGTCGCGCTGGTTTTCGGTACGAAGAAGCTGCGCAACATCGGCGGCGATCTCGGCAGCGCGGTGAAGGGTTTCAAGGACGGCATGAAGGACGGCGAAACGCCGGCCGACGCGCAGCAACTGCCGCGCTCGGGCACGGTCGACGTCAACGCGAAGGAAACGACGCGTTCCGACTCGAACAAGACGTAACGTCGGCACGCTGACAGGCATTCGCGATGCTGGATCTTGGTCTTTCGAAGATGGCGCTGATCGGCGTCGTCGCGCTCGTGGTGCTCGGCCCCGAGCGCCTGCCGCGCGTCGCGCGTACGGCAGGCGCGCTGTTCGGCCGCGCGCAGCGGTATATCAATGACGTGAAGGCCGAGGTCTCGCGCGAAATCGAACTCGACGCGCTGCGGACGATGAAAACCGATTTCGAATCGGCCGCGCGCAATGTCGAGACGACGATTCACGACAACCTGCGTGAGCACGAAAAGGAACTGAACGACACGTGGCATTCCGCGGTCGGCGGTCTCAACGAAGCGGCGGGTGACGCCGGTTCGTACGGTTCCGACACACCCGCCGCGCCGTCGTGGCGCGGCAGTACGGCCGCGCTCGCGCCGAAACGCCGCAACTGGCGTGTCAAGCAGGCGGCTGCGCCTGTCTGGTACAAACGCGCGACTACCCGCCGTACGCACGTGCAGTCGGGCGCCGCGCGTGTCGCGCGCCACCAGCCGGCCAGCCTGCGCCGGCCGACGCGCTTCTTCTGAGCCGAGCGCATGCTCGCTCGTCAATCCTACCGAGGGCCGGCGTGAGCGACCCCCAGCAGACCCCGGGCGACGCCCCGGAAGAAACCTTCATTTCCCATCTCGTCGAGCTTCGCGATCGCATCATTCGCGCGGGGGCGGCCGTGATCGTCGTGTTCCTCGGGCTCGTCTACTGGGCGCCCGACATCTTCCGGCTGCTCGCGCGGCCGCTGATGCAGAACCTGCCGAAGGACGGCAAGATGATCGTTACCGACGTCACCGGCTCGTTCTTCGTGCCGATGAAGGTCACGATGCTCGTCGCGCTCTTGATCGCGCTGCCGATCGTGCTGTACCAGATCTGGGCCTTCGTCGCGCCGGGGCTGTACCAGCACGAGAAGAAGCTTGTCGCGCCGCTCGTCGGCAGCAGCTACTTCCTGTTCCTGTGCGGGATGGCGTTCGCGTACTTCCTCGTGTTCCCGACGATCTTCCGCGTGATGGCGCACTACAACGCGCCGCTCGGGGCGGAAATGACGACCGACATCGACAACTACCTGAGCTTCGTGCTCGGGATGTTCATCGCGTTCGGGGTCACGTTCGAGGTGCCGATCGTCGTCGTGCTGCTCGTCCGGATGGGCGTGCTGTCGCTGAAGAAGCTGAAGGAAATGCGGCCGTACGTGATCGTCGGCGCGTTCGTCGTCGCGGCGGTCGTCACGCCGCCGGACGTGTTCTCGCAACTGATGCTCGCATTGCCGCTGGTCGTGCTGTTCGAGATCGGGCTGCTGGCCGCGCGGTTCTTCGTGCCGAAGAAGCCGGCCGAGGAAGGCGAGGCGGAGAACGGCGAAGCCGCCAGTTGACGGCCGAGCGCCGGGCGGTGCGCGGCGGCCGGGCTGCCGGCGTCAGGCTTGAGCAAAACCCGATGGCGTAGTCGGTCGGAAAGCGGGTGGCGAGGCCATCTTCCCGGCAACGATGGTCTTTCGATACAAAGCAAAAGGGCAGCCAAGCGGCTGCCCTTTTTCATTTCCGATGGTGCCCATCCGGAAGGCGGCGGTGCGCCGCCCGCCTCACGTCATTCGGTATCGCTGTCCTGCTCGTCGAGCGTCTGCTTCGGCGGCGGCGGGCGCTTGCCGATCACGACGCTCACATCGAGCTCCTTGCCCTTGCGCACGACGTGCACCTTGGTCGGCGTGCCCGGCTTGATCTGCGCGACGGTGTTCAGCAGCTTCGTCGTGTCGGTGATCTCATCGCCGTTGACCGAGACCAGGATGTCGCCCGGCTTGATGCCGGCCTTGTCGGCCGGGCCGCCCTGCAGCACGCCGGCGACGATCGCGCCCGATTTCTGCGTCAGCCCGAACGACTCGGCGATCTCCGGTGTGACGTCCTGCGGCTCGACGCCGATCCAGCCGCGCGTGACCGAGCCCGTCGTGATGATGCTTTCGAGCACCGTGCGCGCGGTCGACACGGGAATCGCGAAGCCGATGCCGAGCGAGCCGCCCGAGCGCGAGTAGATCGCGGTGTTGATGCCGAGCAGGTTGCCATTCACGTCGACCAGCGCGCCACCCGAGTTGCCGGGGTTGATCGGTGCGTCGGTCTGGATGAAGTTCTCGAACGTATTGATGCCGAGGTGGTTCCGGCCGAGCGCGCTGATGATCCCCATCGTGACGGTCTGGCCAACGCCGAACGGGTTGCCGATCGCGAGCACGACATCGCCGACCCGCGACTGGTCGGAGCGGCCGAGCGTGATCGTCGGCAGGTTCGTCATGTTGATCTTCAGCACCGCGAGATCGGTTTCGGGATCGCTGCCGATCACCTTCGCGGTGGCCGTGCGGCCGTCGGCGAGCGCGACTTCGATCTGGTCGGCGCCATCGACGACGTGCTGGTTCGTTAGAATGTAACCTTCAGGGCTCACGATAACGCCCGAGCCAAGGTTGGCGGCCGGTTCGTCCTGCTGCTTGCGGGCGTTGCGGTCGCCGAAGAAGTAGCGGAACAGCGGATCTTTCGCACGCGGGTCGGGCGGCAGCGAGCCGTCCTTGCTGGAGAACACGTTGACGACGGCCGGCATCGCCTTCTGTGCGGCTTCGGCGTACGACGTGGTCGCGGGCGCACCGCCGATGCCCGGCGCGACTTCCCGCAGCGCAACGATCGGCGTGGCGAGCTGCTTGCCGAGCTGTCCTTGCCGTTGCAGCCATTGCGGCTTGAGCGTCACGACGATGAACATCAGCGCGAGCAGCACGGTAACCGCCTGCGCGAAGAACAGCCAGAAGCGTCTAAGCATCTGAATGGATTAGAGGTTTATATGGATCGGATCGAACTTGAATTGTACTTGAACAATACCCTTGAAACCGCGCGCTTCAAGGACTATTGCCCGAATGGCCTCCAGGTCGAGGGGCGTCGCAAGATCGAGAAGATCGCCACCGGCGTGACGGCATCGGTCGCGTTTCTCGAAGCCGCGCTCGAATGGGGGGCAGATGCCGTGCTCGTCCATCACGGCTATTTCTGGCGCAACGAGCCGCCGCAGATCACGGGCCGCAAGTACCAGCGCCTGAAGCTGCTGCTCGCGAACGACCTGAACCTGTTCGCGTTCCACCTGCCGCTCGACGCGCATCCCGAATTCGGCAACAACGCGCAGCTCGGCGAGCGGCTCGGACTGATCGGCGAGCAGCGTTTCGGCGAAGGCGACCTCGGCTGGATGGCGACGCTGCCGATGCCCGTCACGCTCGAGCACTTCGTCGCGAAGGTCGAGCGCACGCTCGGCCGCACGCCGCTCGTGCTCGGCGATCTGGACATGCAGCTGCGCCGCATCGCGTGGTGCACGGGCGCCGCGCAAAGCTATTTCGACGCGGCGATCGACGCCGGCGCGGACGTGTTCCTGACTGGCGAGGTGTCCGAATACGTGACGCACACGGCCGCCGAGAGCGGTGTCGCGTTCGTTGCGGCAGGGCACCATGCGACCGAGCGATACGGAATCCAGGCACTTGGCGCCCACTTGTCCGAAGAATTCGATATCGAACACCTTTTTATCGATATCCATAACCCGGTCTGAATGCCGGATTTGCGGCAGTGCATCGAAATTTCGCAATGTAGCGGATGCTTAAAAGTGAAATGATTTAATCGCTCCGATAGTGGGGGAAAACCCTTAACTATCAATCACTTCGAAGGGATTTTCATCTCCGGGCCTTGTAAATGGCGGCTCCATTCGAGCAAACTAGCGGCGGAATGGAAAGTCGTGACGGAAAATCCAACTCAGAAGTGGGGCGTGTGATGCGAGACAAGGAAGAGAAACGCGTCGACAGCGGCCGCCGTACCTGGCTGATTGCGACATCCGTAGCAGGTGGCGTGGGAGGCGTAGCCACCGTCATACCTTTCGCGGCGTCGCTTGCGCCGTCCGCGAAAGCGAAAGCGGCCGGTGCACCGGTCGAAGTCGACATCAGCGGGCTGAAGCCCGGTGAAATGGTGACCGTGCCATGGCGCGGCAAGCCGGTGTGGATCCTGAACCGCACCGACTCGATGCTGGCCGATGTGGTCAAGGCCGACAAGGAAGTGGCCGATCCGACCTCTGAAAAGCCCTATACGATGCCGTTGCCCGCGTATTGCGCGAACGAATATCGCTCGCGGGCTGATCGCAAGAACATTCTCGTCGTGATGGCCGTGTGTACGCACCTCGGCTGCACGCCAAGCCAACGCTTCACGCCGGGTCCGCAGCCGAACCTGCCGGACGACTGGCCGGGCGGTTTCCTCTGCCCGTGCCATGGTTCGACCTACGACCTCGCCGGCCGTGTGTTCAAGAACAAACCGGCGCCTCAGAATCTCGACATCCCGCCCTACATGTTCACGTCGGCAACGACCCTCGTGATCGGCAAGGACGAGAAAGGAGAAGCGTGATGGCCGACAACAAGGAAGTCTCCACGACAGGTCTCACCGGCTGGATCGATCAGCGCTTCCCGCTCACGTCCACCTGGAAGAAGCACGTTTCCGAGTACTACGCGCCGAAGAACTTCAACTTCTGGTACTTCTTCGGCTCCCTCGCGCTGCTGGTGCTCGTCAACCAGATCGTCACGGGCATCTTCCTGACGATGAACTACAAGCCCGATTCGACGCTCGCGTTCGCGTCGGTCGAGTACATCATGCGCGAGGTGCCGTGGGGCTGGCTGATCCGCTACATGCACTCCACGGGCGCGTCGATGTTCTTCGTGGTCGTCTACCTGCACATGTTCCGCGGGCTGCTCTACGGGTCGTACCGCAAGCCGCGCGAACTCGTGTGGATCTTCGGCTGCGCGATCTTCCTGTGCCTGATGGCCGAGGCATTCTTCGGCTACCTGCTGCCATGGGGCCAGATGTCGTTCTGGGGCGCGCAGGTGATCGTGAACCTGTTCTCGGCGATCCCGTTCGTCGGCCCTGACCTGTCGCTTTGGATTCGCGGCGACTACGTCGTGTCGGACGTCACGCTGAACCGCTTCTTCGCGTTCCACGTGATCGCGATTCCGCTCGTGCTGGTCGGCCTCGTGATCGCGCACCTCGTCGCGCTGCACGAAGTGGGCTCGAACAACCCGGACGGCATCGAGATCAAGGCGAAAAAGGACGAGAACGGCATTCCGCTCGACGGCATCCCGTTCCACCCGTATTACTCGGTGCACGATTTCCTCGGCGTGTGCGGGTTCCTGATGGTGTTCGCGCTGATCATCTTCTTCTCGCCGGAGATGGGCGGCTACTTCCTCGAGGCGAACAACTTCGTCCCGGCGAACCCGCTGCAGACGCCGCCCGAGATCGCGCCGGTCTGGTACTTCACCGCGTTCTACGCGATGCTGCGTGCGACCACCGACCCGTTCAAGATCGTGCTGATGCTCGTGATCGCGCTGCTCGGCGTGCTCGCGCTGATTCGCGCGCGCGGCAAGTGGAAAGTGGGCCTGCCGGTGCTGGCCGCGGCGATCGTCGTGTTCATGTACCTGACGGAGTCGAAGTTCTGGGGTGTCGTCGTGATGGGTTCGGCGGTGGTCACGTTGTTCTTCCTGCCGTGGCTCGACCGCAGCCCGGTGAAGTCGATCCGCTACCGGCCGCTGTTCCACAAGGTGTTCCTCGGGATCTTCGTCGTGGCGTTCCTGACCCTCGGGTTCCTCGGCACGCGGCCGCCATCGCCGGCCTCGACGTTGATCGCGCAGGCCTGCGCGCTGATCTACTTCGCGTTCTTCCTCGGCATGCCCGTCTGGACGCCGCTTGGCACGTTCAAGCAGCCGCCGGAGCGGGTGCGCTTCAAGCCCCATTAACGTGAGCGAGGAGAGAACGACATGAAGAAACTGCTTTCGACACTCGCGCTGATCGGGGTGACCGCGTGTGCGCTGCTGGTGGCGCCGGCGGTTCGGGCGGAAGGTAATTTTCCGCTCGACCGGGCGCCCGATAACACGGAAAATCTCGTTTCGCTTCAGCACGGCGCGCAATTGTTTGTAAACTATTGCCTGAACTGCCACAGCGCGAACCTGATGCGCTACAACCGTCTGACGGATCTGGGCATATCCCAGAAGGAGATCGAAAAGAATCTCCTGTTCACGACCGACAAGGTCGGCAACACGATGTCCGTTGCGATGCGGCCCGAAGACGCGAAGAACTGGCTCGGCACCTCGCCGCCCGACCTGTCGGTCGAGGAGCGCGCGCGCGGCCGCGACTGGCTGTATACGTATCTGCGGAGCTTCTACCGCGACGATACGCGGCCGAGCGGCTGGAACAACGCGGTGTTCGAGAACGTCGGCATGCCCCATGTACTGTGGCAGTTGCAGGGGCAGCGCACCGCCAAATTCGAAGACAAGACGGACGAGGAGACGGGCGAGAAGGTCCATACGCTCGTCGGCTTCCAGCAGGTCACACCGGGGACACTGTCCGCGGTGGATTATGATTCTGCGGTTGCCGACCTGGTGGCGTACATGACCTGGATGTCCGAGCCGGCTCAGCAGACCCGCAAACGCCTCGGCGTATGGGTGCTGATCTTTCTCGGTGTCCTGACTTTCCTGGCCTGGCGGCTCAATGCCGCGTACTGGAAAGATATCAAGTAATCACGCCTGACCGGCGTGGGGCCGGCGCAAGGTGGAACTCCGGAAGGGGTTCGCCGCGTGCCGGCCCTCGGCTTTTTTGAGGAAACGCAAACATGATGGTTCTGTATTCCGGCACAACTTGCCCGTTCTCCCAGCGTTGCCGGCTGGTGCTGTTCGAGAAGGGCATGGACTTCGAAATCCGTGACGTCGACCTGTTCAACAAGCCGGAAGACATTTCGGTGATGAACCCGTACGGTCAAGTGCCGATCCTGGTCGAGCGCGACCTGATCCTGTACGAATCGAACATCATCAACGAGTACATCGACGAGCGCTTCCCGCATCCGCAACTGATGCCGGCCGACCCCGTGCAGCGCGCACGTGCACGCCTGTTCCTGCTCAACTTCGAGAAGGAACTGTTCGTCCACGTCAGCACGCTCGAGAACGAGAAGGGCAAGGCAGCGGAGAAGAACCACGAGAAGGCACGCCTCGCGATCCGCGATCGCCTGACGCAGCTCGCGCCGATCTTCGTGAAGAACAAGTACATGCTCGGCGAAGAATTCTCGATGCTCGACGTCGCGATCGCGCCGCTGCTGTGGCGTCTGGATCACTACGGCATCGAACTGTCGAAGAACGCCGCGCCGCTGATGAAGTACGCCGAGCGGATCTTCAGCCGTCCGGCATACATCGAAGCACTGACGCCGTCCGAAAAGGTCATGCGTCGTTGATGGTGCAATGAGTGCATGACGGAGAGGGCGGCGCGGCGTGCCGCGCCCCCGCTCCGGGTTCGAGGATTGTGATGCAAGAGATTTCAACGAAGCCTTATCTGCTGCGCGCGCTGTATGAGTGGTGCACGGATAACGGTTACACGCCGCATATCGCGGTGAGGGTCGACAACTCGACGCGCGTGCCGCGTCAGTTCGTGCGTGACGGCGAGATCGTGCTCAACATCAGCTTCGAGGCGACGAGCCAGTTGCAGATGGGTAACGAGTGGATCGAGTTCACGGCCCGGTTCTCCGGGAAGGCGCACAAGATCGAGATTCCGGTGGCCAACGTGCTCGCGATCTATGCGCGCGAGAACGGGCAGGGCATGGCGTTCCAGGTCGATGCGGTCGCGGGCGAAGGCGCGGATTCGGGCGCGTTCGACGAAGATGCAGCGCAGGCGGATGACGCGCAGCGCGACGAGTCGCCTGCTGCATTGACGCCGGTTGCCGATAGCGGCGCGAACGAGGAGCCTTCCGAAGGCGCGGAAGAGCCGCCAAAAACCGACGGCGATGGCGACGGTTCAAAAGGTGGCAGCAGACCCCGCCTCAAGATCGTGAAATGAGGTAGAATCTCGCGCTACGCCGGCTTAGCTCATCTGGTAGAGCAGTTGATTTGTAATCATCAGGTGGCGGGTTCGAGTCCTGCAGCCGGCACCATATTGAACGAAGGGCCGGGAGGTTTTCCTCCCGGCCCTTCGTCGTTTCAGCGTTCACATTCCCAGCCGGCGGAGCGTCGTTTGTTCCGAGCTGCGGGCGGGCAGGTGGCACGGTCCGTCGTATCGGCGTCGATTCGTCGAGTGAATCTCCATGCCAAGAACAATCGAATGATCGGGCCGGAAATCTGGGCAGGAGCGAAAGTGGCTTCTGCGCTGCAGTTGCTAGCCGGCAGGATGCGCGGCACTGCGATTGCCGCGGTGATCTGCGATTCGGGGTTGTAGCATCTGTCGATGGATCTCCGGAACGGATGATTGCGTGCAGGCGGCTGATTTCACGAGAGTCAACTGCACCTGCTGGTCACGTTTCGAAACAAAGGGCTGCGCGATGTTCGCGCAGCCCTTTTTCGTATTCAAGACCCATTTGACCGGGACTCGTCCTGAATATATATCCTGGATGCCTTTTCGGGAGCGCATTTGCGGATGTTTCATCTGATGCCTTTGCGAATTTTTAAATTATCGACAAGGTGAAGCATGGTCAATCTCGATATTGTTTCGTAGATGGGTTGTCGCGATGGGTATCATGTGCACGTCGAGTGTTTTCGCTGGACTTATGCTTCGTGATGAATTGAATGCGGAAGGCTGGATGAAGCGAATTTTGATAGTGCCGTCCCGGGTAGCAATGATGGCGTTTGTGGCGTCATCCATCATGGTGGTGACGCCCGCGCAAGCAATTGCCGCGACGCAGACGGATGCGACTGCTTTGAATACTAGCGAAAGTGTTGCACCGTTCGTAGCGCAAGTCGTCGGACTCGAGTGGCTCAACCCATTGCAGCGGCGCGACTATTCAACGCAATGGCAGATTCTCTGGACAATGGGGCTTGCTAAACCCAATAAAAACGACGACATGGTTCGGACGGATCCGAAGTCGTTCACGACACTTCAGTCAGTTGCTGGGGTGGCATATGGCAATCAAGGAACTGAAACCTTCAAAGGCTTCTATCACAAATACGTCCGTAAAGTGCTCGGACTGTTCGGTGATCGCTATGTGATGAACGCCAAGTATTTCTACACGGTCAAGTCCAAGAATAAGGATGACTGGCGTGAGCTGGCAGGCATCCGTGTCGAGTTTGCCGTGCCGGATAGATTGGACGCCGGTGAGGCTCAGACCTATCTGCAACAGAGCATCATCAGTGAGTTCAACATCGGGAATAAATATTTCCTGGATCTCTGGAGCAAAAACACGCCCCCCGACGTCCACGTCAACCAGGGCGGCGCAAACGCCGGCTTCACGTCGCTGAACCGCGCACTGGAGTACCTGCAGGCGAACCCGGACAAGAGCGCGTGGGTGATGAACTGGGACGCGCCGAGCTTCCCGCCGAAGGACGCGCAGATCAACGAGAACATGGTGGTGCTGTTTCTCGTCGGGCCGAACTTCAAGACGGAGCGCGAACCGCTGGCGTGGATCGGCCGAGCGGCGACGGGTAACGTCAGGGACTACGAGGCGAAGGCCGGCACCACGCGTGCGGTGCAGGCGTGGAAAGCCACGATCGACAGCGCGGCGCGCAATGCGGGCGTGACGGTGCCGTCGCTGAACTTCGTGGTGCATGACGCGGGCCGCGGCGGCGAGGCGGCGTCGGAGCGGATCGGCGCGTTGTCGCAGACGTTGACGGAAGTGCTACCGGACTACAACTTCAGCAAGCAGACGTTCAATACGCCGGCGCTGCTGGGCCCGATGGGTGCCGGTACGGCATTGACGGACGTGGTGCTGGCGATTGGGCGGGCGAATCACCTTGGCGAGAAGGTGCTGGTGGCGGGGACGACGGATGCGCAGCATCCGACGGCGGTGGTGGTGGTGCCGCCGTCGAAAGTCACGGCGATCGATCCGGACAAGGACTGGTTCCGCGCGCGGGGCGAGAACAATGCGTATCTGCCGTGGTGGGGTCGTCGCCACGACACCGACTACGGCATGCAGGGCTATTCCTACTGACCGGACTACCGACCATGCGAGGAATCATTCGAGTGGGCGACGTCCATAGCCACGGTGGCTATGTCGAAACGGGTGCGTCAAACAGCGATGTCATGGGGCGTGCGCCTGCACGTGTCGGCGACCGCTGCACGTGCCCGCTACATGGGCCGTGCGTAGTCGTCGAAGGCGATGGACAGTTCGACATCGAGGGGGCGCATGCGGCGTTCGAAGGTCACAAGACATCATGTGGCGCCGTGCTGATTTCATCGTTGCCCACGTCGGGGCGCTCGTGATTCGAACCACTCGGGCAATCGCGTCGAGGTGACGCAGGGGGCGACACGGTTTCCCGCCACACTTTCCAGCGAAGGGCTGCGCGATGCTTGCGCAGCCCTTCGTCATTTCCGGGCCGGTTTTCAGTTGGCCGACTGCGCCTGCGCCCCCGCACTCATCTGCACCACATGCGCGGCGCGGAGCGTATCGCCGAACATCTTCCCCATCGCCGCACCGCACTTCTTCGCGAGACTTTCGGAATCGAGACACGTCTCCCCATCGGCGCGCGCCTTGTAGATCGACTTGATCGTGTAGCGGGTACCGTCGGGCTTGTCGCCGGTTGCCGGGACAAGGGCTGTTGTCACCTTCGATACCTCCATTTGCCACGTCGCACTGATGGGCGTGCCGTGACGCGCCGTCGCGGACTCCGTGAACAGGCGGATCGTGTGACTCGGCCTCATGGCCTGCAGTGCCGCCGGGACCGGGTTCACGAACTTCATCTCGTCCAGTTCGACGATTTTCGTCGGCACACCGGCGAGTGCAGCCTGGATGCCATCACCCAGTCCGGCGAGATACGCACGCCCTTCGCTGCCGAACGCAGGCCCGTCGAATGCTTTGCCGTCCACGACGACCAGGATCGCGGTCGCTTCTGTCGGCGCGATGCCCGCAGTGTTTTCGCCGATGAGATTGGGCGTGGCGACGCAGCCGCTTACGAGCGCTGCAACCGCGCATGTTGTCAATCCACGCAGTGTTTTCATTGTTTTCATGGCGGGCCAGTGGCGGAGAGCGTCGTGCCGACTCGAGGCAATGCAGTCGTGCGCAACGTGATCGCGTGATTGTGTTGGATGTGGGGTGGTTTGCCAACGCATCGTCCACGATCTGTCAGAACGCAATCGTGTCGCCCGGGCCGCAAGCAAACGCCGATCACATCTGCCTGAACAACCCCGCATACGCACGACTGACCGGCAGCATCTCCCGCTGCCCATGCACGCGAATCCGCAGCCTTCCCAGCAAGTCACGCTCAACACGATCGATCGCTGCGTACGCAACGATCACGCCGCGATGCACCTGCGCGAAACGCTCCGGATCAAGCCGCTGCATCAGTTCCTTCAGCGGCGTGCGAATCACGAGCCGTTCGCCGGCCGTGACGACTTCCGTGTATTTCTCCGACGCCTGGAAGTACAGCACGTCGTCGACCGACACGAGCCGCGTCGCATCCTTCACGCCTACCGTCAGCCAGCGGATCGGTGCCGCCTCTCTCGCTTGCGCCGCCTCCGCGAGCGCATCGGCCTGCGCGAGCGCCGGCCCGCCGCGCTGCAGCTTCGCGATACAGCGCAGCAATCGCTCGTCCGTCACCGGTTTCAGCAGGTAATCGACCGCCGCACGATCGAACGCGTCGACCGCATATTCGTCGTAGGCCGTGACGAACACGACATGCACGTCAGGCGCCAGCGCAGCGAGCTTCAACCCGTCGATGCCGGGCATACGGATGTCGAGAAACGCGATGTCCGGTCGCGGCGATGCATTCAGCGCGGCCAGCGTTTCGATGCCGTTGCGCGGCATCGCGACGATGTCCAGTTCGGGCCAGAGCTGGCCCAGCCGCTGCGCGAGCGAGGCGGACAGGTTCGGTTCGTCGTCGGCGATGAGGGCGGTCGGCATGTCAGTCGATCGGAATCAGCAGGGTGGCGGTGACGCCATGCGCGGCGGCGGCGTTCGTCTCGACGCGGACGCGGCCGCGCTCGCCGTGCAGCGTCCGGATGCGCGCCGCGACGTTGGCGAGCCCGACGCCGCCGTGCAGGCGCGTGTCGCCTTTGCCGAGGCCGACGCCCGTATCGATCACGTTCAGTTCGAGGCTGTCGCCGCGCATCCTGCCGCGAATCACGATCACGCCGCCGTCGATCGACGGCTCGATGCCGTGCAGCAGCGCATTTTCGACGAGCGGTTGCAGCAGCAGTGGCGAGAACGGCAGCGCATGCAGATCCTCCGGCACGTCGATCGCATACGAAAGCCGTTCGCCGAGCCGGATCGACGCGATCTTCAGCAACGCTTCGACGAGTTCGAGCTCGTCGCCGAGCGTCGACGTCGCATCGCGCGTGCGTCGCAGGCTCGCACGCAGGTAACGGTTCAGGCTGTCGAGCATCGTCGATGCGCGCGCCGGATCGCGCTCGATCAGGCTCTGCACGTTCGCGAGCGTATTGAACAGGAAGTGCGGCTCGATCTGCGCCTGCAGCAGCGCCAGGCGCGCAGCCGTTTCGGCCTGGCGCGCTTCGGCGGCTTCGCGGCGCTCGGTCTCGAGCGTCGCACGCATGCGCATGGACTGCAGGAACAGCGACACGCACACGAACAGGATCGCCGAGATGAGAAACGACGGCCCGTAGTTGTCCCACGTTCCGATGCGGGCGCGCCCGAATATGTGTGGCACGTTCCCGCTCGTGAGCGCCGCTGAGATCTCGAAGCCGATGAGCACGCTGGCCGGTGCGATCACGACGGTCTTCAGCACGAGCCCCGGCTTGCGCGGCAGCAGGCGGTCGGCGGCATAGCTGAACAGCAGCGCGCAGAAACCGATCGCGTTGGAGACGACGAGGTAGGACGCCAGCGGTTCGTTGAAATGGAGGGCCCAGAAACCCAGCCCGACGACCGAGTTGAAGCACGCGAACGCGAGCAGCGCGGCCGGATCGCGCAGCAGCCGCGGCGGGGCGCCGGCGGGCGGCTGCTGAAGCGGCGAAGGGTCGGACGTGGCTCGCATGGTGTCGGGTGAGAGAGGGGCGCAATGCGCCGATGGCCTGACCTTATCGCCGGTCGGGCCGATTGCGTGCGCGTTGCGACGAACGGCGCGCGGCTTCGACGAAGCGCTTCGGCGGCCGACGGTTGGCCGGTTACAGTTACGAGTGTAGTGGACGGGACAACGGAAGAACACGGGGCGTTGCCGGTTGCGCGCCGAGCGCGAAGCGCCGGCTGGCGCGGTGAAGGCGGCCCTTTCGGTTCGGAAGTCGCCGGCCGCCGGGTTCGATGGCGTGTCAGTCGTCCCGATTCGCGACACGATCGTCGTCGCGACGCGCAACTCGTCCGCGAATTTCCGCCTCCCGTCGCAAGCCCCGCCGCCTGCCGGGATCGCGCAGTACGGTGTTGCCGTGTCCACTCCGATCAGGCGACTCCGACCATGTCCCCGCTCCTTCACCTGAAGTCCTATGTGTACGTCATGTTTTGCGTGCTGCTCTATATCGGCATCAAGCGCTGCTTCCCGCGCGAGGTGCCGGCTGCGCGACCGCTGATCTCGCCGGTCGCGTTCGGGATGCTCGGCATCGTCAGCCTGAATGGACGCTTTCCGCATGCGGGTATCGACGCGAATGCGATCGCGCTGGCGGCGGTCCTCGCCGGCGCGGCGCTGGGCTGGCTGCACGCGAGCCGGTGGCGGCTCGCGTACCGTCAGGCCCCCTCCGGCTTGCGCGTGCGCCTGCCCGGCGACGCGAGCCTGCTCGTCACGCTGATGCTGACGTTCGTCGCCGAAACCTGCATCCATTACGCGGTCGCCGTGCACGCGCCGTGGGCGGCGACGAGCGGCTTCGCGATGCTGTCGTTCGCGGTATGGGGCGTGCTTGTCGGGATGACGCTCGGGCGTGCGGTGAACGTGGTCGTGCGCTGCATGCGCCACGCGAGCGGATCGGGGCGTGGGGGTTTCCCTTATTCGGCCCATTCGCGATGACGGGCACGAAACAGCCGGCGAGCAGGTAACCGACGGCCAGACAGGCGATCCGACCCGTCTTCGTCAATCGTCGGGGCATTGAGCCGAAACGGCGTGTGACGCGCACCGATTTGCGCCCCGTTTTCCTGTCACGGTCACGTCACGGTGCGCCCATAACGTTGCACGTTCCCGTCGCGGCGGCACCGCCGGATTCGGGACGTGCGCAACCCGCTCGCGACGACGTGCCCCCGTCGCAGGCGGGCCGGCCGGGATCTCGCTCCCGGCGGCGCGGCGGTCATGCATCGCGCCATTTCATTCGAAAATACGATCGACGACGGTTCGAACCGGACCGCGGACGATCAGGAGACAGGGACCATGCTGAGCCCGCATGAATTCTCGCTGCTGTTGCGCATTGCGCGTGCGCCGGACAGCGTCGATCCGTCGAATCCGGCCTTTGCCGTGCTGGTCGAGAAGCGGCTGGTCGACGATACGCAGGTGCGCCTGAACGCCGTGGCCGCGCGCCCGGCGCTGACACCGATCGGCCAGATGCTGCTGGCGCGCTTCGACGAAGCGGCCTGAAGGGGCGCGTCACGCCCTCATCGAAACGAAGGGCGTGACGCGTTGAAGCGCCGGGCCGTTTACTGCGCGACCGGCACGGTCACGTCGCTGCCGAACCAGTGCATCGAGATCTTCTTCAGCGTGCCGTCCTTGCGCAGCGAATCGAGGGCGTCGTTGACCGCCTTCTCGAACTTCGGGTTGCCCTTGCGGAACGGGATCGCCATTTCCTGCTTGCCGCCGTTCAGCACTGCGCCCGCGCGCAGCGGCAGGTTCGACGTCTTGATCATGTACGGCAACATCAGGCGATCGTCGAGCGTCGCCTCGATCCGGCCCGCGGCGAGATCGCGCAGTTTCTCCGGCGCGCCCGGATACGTCTGCACCTCGATACCCGGCACGGTGCGCGCCATCTGGTCGTAGTTGGTGCCGAGCGTCACGCCGAGCTTCTTGCCCTTGAATTCGTCGAGCGACTTGAAGTTGCGCGTGTCGTCCTTGCGCTGGATCAGCTGCGCGGCCGAGTACGTGTACGGCTCGCTGAAGTCGAGCGCTTCCTTGCGTTGCGGCGTGATCGTGACCTGGTTGACGATCACGTCGAACTTGCCGGCCTGCAGGCCCGCGATGATGCCGCTCCATTCGGTCGGAATGAACTGCGTCTTCACGCCGAGCTTGCCGGCGACGGCATTCGCGACGTCGACGTCGAAGCCCTCGAGCTGGCCCGATGTGCCGCGCGAGTTGAACGGCGGATACGTGCCTTCGAGGCCGACGCGCAGCACGCCGGCTTTCTTGACCGAATCGAGCAGGTCGTCCGCCTGCGCGGCGACTGCCGTGAAACCAAGGGCCGACGCGAGCAGCAGGCCCGACAGCAGGAACTTCGAACGTTTCATCGCAGATCTCCAGTGGTCAGCGTGGTGTGGGGGGAGCGCCGGGCGCCGGTCGGGCGCGGCGGTCCGCAATACGGGCACGTAGACACTACTCGCAACCGAGGCGCACCGGAAGTCGAATTGGCCCTGATTGCACTCGATTTCATCGGAACCGGATGACGTGGCCGCGCAAGCGGAATAGTCTGACGAAAGCCGCCCGTTCGGGTGTGTCGAAGCCTTCGGGCCAGGAGCAGATCGCCATGGATTTCAGGTTCTTCGCCGACGTCGCAACGTACACCGTCGATGACGGCATTCACGTCGTCGGCTTCGCGGATCGCGATCCGCCAATCAGTTACGTGATCCTGCAGCGAGGCGTAGAGGACGATGCACAGGATCAAGCACTCGGCCACGACACGTATTACATGGAAGTTTGCGAGAACGGTGTGGCCGGTTATGGCGGCGTCGAATCCGTATCGTGGCGCGGCGAGATGCTGAATATCGAGCTGGCGCCGGATGCGGCGTGGGCGGAAGGGTTAGGGCTGGTCACGATCGTGGTGCGCGCCACCGACGGGCTCGAACAGGTGAAGCAGGGGCTGGCGGCGATCTTCTCGGGAACGCCGACGCGGCTTCGCGTCGATTGACGTGCACCGGCAGGCGGGCGGATCCGAAATTGGCATAATCACGGCCTGCCGCGAGGATCTCGCGGTCGAAGCAAGGCAATCAACCCGGATACCACTGCACTACCCATGTCGAATGACGCCGCGACCGAAGTGTCGTTGAAACATATTCTTGAACGCCCCGGCGACTTCTCCGGATGGCTCTACCTGCCGCCGATGCCATGGACGCCCGATACGGCGGGGGTATTCTCCGACGATGCCGGCGACGACGACGTCGCGGTGCCTGCCATCGCCCGGGAATCCGGCTGGAAGCTCACGCTCGACAGCGCGACGATCGAGGACATCGTGATCAACGCGCACGACCAGATCGACGAGCCGAGCATGGTCCAACTGTTCGACGCGTTCGTGTTCTACGTCGAAAACGACGCATTCATTCTTTTCTGACGGGGCCCAGGCCACTCACGCGCAGGACGCCGCGTTCAACTGGATGACACGATGGACGACATGAATCCGAAGCCGCGCGCCGCTGAACTGCACGACAGCGATTTCGACGTGATCTACGTTTATGCCGGCGATTCCGGCGACGGGCCGGTTCACGAGGAGCTTCCGGCACGCGACACGGGGCAGGGCGTCTACGAACTGCTGGCGTCGCCGGGCCTGGCGCTGAATCTCGCCAAGGGCGACCTCATCCGCATCGACGATCCCGATCGCCCGGCGACCGTGCTCGAGCGGGGCGGCAACTACTGCATCCAGATTTACGGAAGTGCGATTCCGGGCGATGAAATCGAACGGCTCGAATACGAGGTCGGGGCCGGACTGGGCGGAACGCTGGATGGTCGCCATGGCGGCTCGCTGGCGCTATCCGTTCCGGCGAAGGTTGGCGGCGAGCGAATTCGCGTCGTATTCGACGGCTTCACCGA
Source organism: Burkholderia lata (assembly GCF_902499335.1). Taxonomy (GTDB): domain Bacteria; phylum Pseudomonadota; class Gammaproteobacteria; order Burkholderiales; family Burkholderiaceae; genus Burkholderia; species Burkholderia lata_B. Next base: position 118,953 of record NZ_CABVQK010000018.1, read on the forward strand.
GAGAACCGGTATCGCCTGGTACTACGCAAACATCTACCGCAACTTCGAGGATCCGGAGGATGAAACGCTGCTCGACTGGTGGCTCGATCGGTAGTGAAGCCACGCCAGCGCGTACTGCTAGCCGAATGGTGGGCGCAAGCGAACGACGTACCGCTATGCCGGCAAACAGGCTGCTGCGCCATAGGACACGAAGGGGATGATGAAAATGACTGACGATCCGGCCGAGCTGCGAGCGCGTCAGGAAGCTGTTTGTGCGCGATACGGCCTACCCGTTGTCGAACCGGACGACATGGTTGCCGTTGCGATGTCGACGCTCGGGAAAGCGCCGGTCTACGGCACGCGCATCGTGCTGTCCGAAGGTCACAACGTAAGCTGGTTTTTTCATTGCGGCGAATACTCGGATGCCGCTGATTTTTATCAGCCGCTGCATGCCGCGCATCTGTCTACGCACCTGCCGCTGGTCTTGCCTTATCTGATGCTGCCGGCCGGTGCACGTTTCATCATCGATGACACCGGCTATGAGGACATCTGGATGGATCTGTCCGATAACGCGGAGCCGCGTTGAGCGCACGGCAAATCTTTTGCAAGGCGTTGATGCTGCTCGATCGAGGAGGTCGTCCGCTGCCTCGACCATTTCGATCGCCACGACGCCTTCCTCGATCTGGGCCCGAACGGCACGCAGTCGCGAGCATGACTGAATGGCATGCCGCAATAAAAAAGGACCGCTCGGCGGTCCTTTTTCATCGTGAAGCGAGGCACGAACAACCTGCACCCCTCAAGGCAGCGAAATCGTCAAATTCGCCGACTCCGGGCCCACCTTGATCACCTGCGAATAAGGCGCCAGCGCCTGCAGCGTCTTGTCCTTCAGATACGTGTTGAGCCCGAGATACCCGAGCAGCGCAACCAGCGCGAACACCGCCCCGATCGCCCAGACCGGCACCTCGCGCTTCAGCCGATGCGCGATCTGATCCGGCAGCGGCCAATGCGGCGCGAACGGCGCCCGCTTGCCCTTCATGTGCGCGATCTCGTCCCCCAGCCGCGCGGTGAGGTAAGCCAGCTTCTCCGGCCCTTCGAGCAGATACTTGCCCTGGAACCCGAGCAGCAGGCACATGTGAAACACCTCGAGCGACTGCAGCCGCGCCGCGCCCTGCGCGCGGCAATCCTCGAGATACTGGAAGAACTTCTCGCCCGCGAGCTGCTCGCCGAACAGCACGAGCTGCAGCGGCCGGCGTTCCCAGTCCGTGCGGATCTTGAACTGCGACGACAGCACCATCTCGTCGATCGCCGCGCAGAACGCGAACTTCGCGCTGTACACATCTTCAGCGGCGATATTCAGCTTCTTCGCGCCGCGTTCGAAGTCCGACAGGAATTCCTGGATCCGCGTGCTGAACTCGCCCGCGCCCTCCGGCTCCCGCCCGTTCTTGAGCAGGAACAGCATGAAGAACCCGTCGTACAGAAGGTCGAGCAGCGAACGGGCCTGGAACGAGGCGTCCGTCGACGCCGGGGTATGCAGGGGAGGCGGCGCGTTGTCGCCGAACAGGGAAGGCGCGTAGCTCATGATGTGACCGCGATCAGTTCGAATTTCAGGTCATTGATGCCAGTCGGCGCGTAGATCATCGCGGACTGGGCCTGCAGCATGCGCTCGTACAGCGCGCCGCGCGAATCGAGCGCGAAGTAGCAGGCGCCGGGGCGCACCGGAATCGCGGGCGGCACCTGCGGCGTGTACGAGAGCCGCACGCCGGGCATCGCCGACAGCACGAGCTTGTCGACGTCGTCGGGCGCGCCGACCTTGAAGCGGGCCGGCACCGCATCGACGAGCTCGACGCTCGGCATGTCCGCGGACACCGCCAGGTAGAACTCGGTCTTGTCGTCGATCTTGCCGGAATCGAGGCGGCCGAGATGGAACGACGGGCGCACCTCGTCGAGCGTGATCGCGAAGTAGCGCGTCGAGATCACGGTGTCGAGCAGCTCGCGCAGCATCAGGTCGAGACGCGCAAAGCTCGGGCCCGGATCGTCGTGGCGATACACCGGTAGGTCGGCGAGCGTATAGCCCTTCGAGAACGTCATCAGCTGGCCCGCGAGGCGCAGCAGCTCCTGGAACAGCCGCTCCGGATGCAGCGCCGAGTGCTGGTGCAGGTGCGCGAGCGTTGCGAACGCGGCGTTCGCGGTGTGCAGCAGCCAGAACGACGCGATGTCGCCCGAGCGGAATTCGATGATGTTCTTCGACGGCTCGCGGTGGAAGCCGTACAGCGCGTTCACCTTCGCCTGCAGCGCATCGACGAGCTGGCGCAGCCGCTGATGCAGGATCGGCGATGCGTCGATCGCGAGGCAAGGCGGCACGAAACTGTCGTCGATCTCGAAACCGGACGTCGCGGTGCGGCGCACGCGTACGAGCGGCACCGACAGCAGCTGGTCGCGCGGTTCGCTGTGCGCGATCAGCTTGACCTGTGTCTTCAGGAACGTGATGTCGGCTTCGGCGGCGTCGGTGAAGTTGTCGGCGATGCTCGTCTGCTCGCTGACGAAACGCGTCATGAAGCCGGCGGCCGGATCGTCGCTGTAGTTGGTGCCGTTCTCGCGCAGCGGGTGCAGCGCGAGATAGAACACGAATTCGTTGATGCCGTCAGGCAGCGTGTCGAGCGCGATCGGCGGCGGCAGGTCGTCGGCCTGCGGCGCGGCATACAGCGCGCCGTCCGGGAACACGAGCGCGAGCTCGGCCACCCGCAGCACGTTGCTGCCGAGCGCATCTCGGTCGATGCGCACCGAGCGCACGCCCCAGTTGTACGGCTGGATCGCCTGGATCGATTCGAACAGGCGCGCTTCGTGGTACGCGTCCTGTCGCTGAAAGTGTTGAGGCCGGAGGAACAGCCCTTCCCCCCACAGCACCTTGGCCGAATAACTCATGTCAAATCCGGTTAATGTCGCGTTGCGATGTAATCGATTCGTTCGTGCCCGAATTAAATCGCCAATTGTTAACTCTTGTTAATTGACATTCGTGCGTCATGTTTAACCGCAGGACACCGAAGAAAGCAAATTCAGCGGTTGCGAAGGCGCACCCTGTTGCGGTGCAATGACGGTGCCGTCGGTGACCGTCATCGCGCAATTATGCAGGCCGATGATTATGCCGGATTTCTCCGACTTCACCGGATCGAACGTCAGTTTCCATCGTTGTAGTGCGGGATCGCGGAACAGCGCGACGATGCCGAATGCCTGCGCTTCGCGTGAAACCTTCTCGGTTGCCGTATAGCGCTGGCCCGGAATCAGCGTGATTTCACGCACGTTCAGCAGATCCGCGCCCAGTGCGGCTTTTTCCTTGGTCGGATCCGTAAATGCGTCGAACGGCGCCTGCTGGAACGACGTCGGGTCCTTCAGCGTATAGAGCCGCACGACGAGCGCGAGCGGCTTGTTGTCGGTCGCGGCATTCAGGTTCGGTGCCGCGGCGAGCGTGAGGCCGAGGTTGCGCGGTGGCTTCTGCGCGTCGGGCAACTCGGGCTTGCCGATGCCGGCCGCGGACATCACGGCGCTTGCGGCCGAGCCGAGCAGCGGGGCGGCCGCGCATCCGGCCAGAAGGGCGCAGGCAACCAGTGGCAGCGCGTAGCGAATCATCAACGATCTCATCGTATTTCCGGCGTGCCGCCTTTATCCCTGTCAAATCTGCCGGGTATTTCCGCGTTCGCTGCGTATCCCCGGCATTGCACCGTTCAACTATTAAGCACGCCCGCGTCATGGCAGGCGTCCGGAAATTTTTTCCGCCATCCGGGCGGCGCGTCGCGCAACCAGTAAAACTTGCCCAATCCGGCCGAAAGAAAAATCGCTGCGAGCCCGCTGCGAGAGGCCATTGGAGGGGGTAGCGCCCGGTTTTAAAAGGAATTACTCTTCACACGACGATTGAATTATGAAAAATTGATCGGTACTATACCCGCGCGCTTCTTGCAAAGCAAAAGAACCAGATTCTCAACGATTTAAAACTCACGCGCCGGTGGATATAACGATGAAAGACCGTCTCTTCGCAAAACTGTCTGGGGTAGTAGTGGCTTGCGGCGTGATCGCCGGTTGTGCGAGCCAGCCTCCCGCACCGCCGACTGCCGAAGTGTTCAACAAGTCGCTGGCGGATGCGGACGCAGTTGCGAAGGCGGGGGACCAGGACAAGGCGCTCGGCCTGTATCAACAGCTCGCGAAGTCGGATCCGACGCGCGAAGAGCCGTGGTCGCGCATTGCGCAAATCCAGTTCGCCCAGAACCACTACGGCCAGGCAATCGTTGCCGCGCAGGAAGCGCTGCAGCGCGACGCGACCGACCGTCAGGCGAAGAGCGTGCTGGCCGTGGCCGGCCTGCGGATCGCGACGCAGTCGCTCGGCGAGCTGCGCCAGGATTCGTCGCTCGCGGGCGACGCGAAGTCGGATGCGCAGGCACTCGCGAAGCAGCTGCGCGATACGCTGGGCGAATCGGCGCTGTTCCCGCCGGAGACGAAGGCCGTGAAGCCGCGTCCGCCGCGCCGGGTCGTTCATCGTCCGAAGGCCGGCGCTGCACCGGCGGCCGAAGCAGCGGCGACCAGCACGCCGACGCCGCCCACCACGCCGCAGAAGGGCGGCGCGGATCCGTTCGGCGCACTGCGCAACTGACCGCAAAACTGACGCGATAACCACAACTAACCTGGGAGCCGTCGAGATGGCCAAGAAAGAAAGCATTCAGAAAAGCTTGCAGAAAATACGGCCGCCGCGCGTCCAATTGACCTACGAGGTCGAGAAGGGCGACGCGATCGAGGTGAAGGAACTGCCGTTCGTCGTCGGGGTCGTCGGCGATCTGGCGGGCCAGTCCGAAATCGAGCAGCCGAAGCTGCGCGACCGTAAATTCGTCAACATCGATCGCGACAATTTCGACGACGTGATGAAGGCGATCGAGCCGCGTGCCGCGTTCCAGGTGGAAAACCGCCTGAGCCCGGAAGGCGGCAAGTTCGCGGTCGACCTGAAGTTCCGATCGCTGTCGGATTTCAGCCCGGACGAAGTCGTCGAACAGGTCGAGCCGCTGCGCCGCCTGCTCGAGGCGCGCTCGAAGCTCGCCGACCTGCGCAACAAGCTTGCCGGCAACGACAAGCTCGAGGATCTGCTGTCCGAGGTGCTGAAGAACACGCAGCAGCTGCAGGAGCTCGCGAAGGGCACGGGCGGCGACAAAGACGGCGAATGACGACGGAGTGTTGAGATGAACCAGCAAACGGCTGCGGCCCAAGCGAGCGGCGCGGACTACGCCGCCGGGACCTCGCTGCTCGACGATATCGTCGAGAAGAGCAAGGTCGCGAAATCCGATTCCGAGCATGCGCGTGCGAAGGACCTGATCGGTGAACTCGTGCACCAGGTGCTCGACGGCACGGTGATCGTGTCGGACAACCTGTCGGCCACGATCGACGCACGCGTCGCGGAACTCGACAGCCTGATTTCCACGCAGCTTTCCGCAGTGATGCACGCGCCGGAGTTCCAGCGCCTCGAAAGCACGTGGCGCGGGATGGATTACCTGGTCAAGGAAAGCAACACCGGCCAGACGATCAAGATCAAGGCGCTGCACGCACCGAAGCGCGACCTCGTGCGCGACTTCAAGGGCGCGAGCGAGTTCGACCAGAGCGCGCTGTTCAAGAAGGTCTACGAAGAAGAGTTCGGCACGTTCGGCGGCTCGCCGTTCGGTGCGCTGATCGGCGATTACGAGATCTCGCGCCAGCCGGAAGACATGTACTTCATCGAGCAGATGTCGCACGTTGCAGCGGCCGCGCATGCGCCGTTCATCGCGTCGGCGTCGCCGGAGCTGCTCGGCCTCGAGTCGTTCTCCGACCTCGGCAAGCCGCGCGACCTCGGCAAGGTGTTCGATACGGTCGAATATGCGAAGTGGAAGTCGTTCCGCGACGCCGAAGATTCGCGCTACGTCGGCCTGACGCTGCCGCGCTTCCTCGGCCGCCTGCCGTTCAATCCGAAGGACGGCCAGACCGCGGAGAACTTCAACTTCGTCGAGGACGTCGACGGCACCGACCACGACAAGTACCTGTGGTGCAACGCCGCGTGGGCGTTCGCTGCGCGCCTGACGGCCGCATTCGACGACTTCGGCTGGTGCGCGGCGATCCGCGGCGTCGAAGGCGGCGGCCTCGTCGAGGACCTGCCGACCCACACGTTCAAGACCGACGACGGTGAAGTCGCGCTGAAGTGCCCGACCGAAATCGCGATCACCGATCGCCGCGAGAAGGAGCTGAGCGACCTCGGCTTCATCCCGCTCGTCCATTGCAAGAACTCAGATTACGCCGCGTTCTTCGCTGCGCAGTCGGTGCAGAAACCCAAGAAATACAGCACCGACAGCGCGAATGCGAACGCCGTCCTGTCCGCCCAGCTTCAGTACATCTTCTCGGTATCGCGCGTTGCGCACTACCTGAAGGCGATGATGCGGGACAAGATCGGCAGCTTCGCATCGGCGCAGAACGTGGAGACTTTCCTCAACCGGTGGATTTCGCAGTACGTCCTGCTCGACGACAACGCCTCGCAGGAACAGAAGGCGCAATTTCCGCTGCGTGAGGCATCCATACAAGTGTCGGAGATTCCGGGCAAGCCGGGCTCGTATCGTTCGGTCGCGTTCCTGCGCCCGCACTTTCAGCTCGACGAACTCTCGATTTCTCTGCGACTTGTCGCTGATCTGCCCAAACCGGCAAATTCATAAGCGAGTAAATCGCCCGGGCGGGCCGCCTGGGTAGGACGTTAAAACCACCTCTTTGGGGAGTCGAAGGGCCATGTTACATATGCACTTGCAGTTTGGTAGTCCCGCGGTGAAGGGCGAATCCGCGGACAAGGACCACCAGGGCTGGATCGAGCTGAAATCGTGGGATCACTCGATCGTTCAACCGCGTTCGGCAACCGCATCGACCGCTGGCGGTCACACGATGACGCGTTGCGAACACGGCGACATGATTTTCACGAAGGAAATCGATTCGTCGAGCCCGCTGCTGTACCAACACGCTTCGGGCGGCACCACGTTCGACGAGGTGACGGTCCATTTCTCGCGCGCTGACGGTGAAGGCAAGCGCGTGCAGTATCTGGAAGTCAAGCTCAAGTACGTGATCATCTCGAGCATCGCCCCGAGCGTTCGCGAAGAAGGTCTGCCGCTCGAGACGTTCTCGCTGAAGTACGCAGCTGTGCAGTGGAAGCAAACCCAGCAGAAGATCGGCGGCAACCAGGGCGGCAACACGCAAGGCGCCTGGAGTCTGACGAAGAACGACAAGACCTACGCGGTCTAAGGTCGGTTGCGGCAACGGGGCGCGCAGCGTCCCGTTGCCGTTTTCGCTGTGAACACCGGCCGATGAAACGATTCGAACCCAGTTTTCTCGACAAGCTGTTCGACGACGAACCGCACCTGCCGGCCTCGGCAGCGATGCGGCAATTGTCGCTGGACGAGCTCAAGAACACGGTCGCCCGCGACGTCGAGGCGATCCTCAATACCCGTATCGCCCACACCGAAATCGAGCTGGCCGCGCTGCCGGAGTGCCAGAAGTCGGTGCTGACCTACGGGCTGAACGATTTCGCGGGGCTGAGCCTGGCGAGTCACTACGACCGCGCGTTCATCTGCAAGTCGATCCAGCAGGCCATCGCGCGCCACGAGCCGCGCCTGCAGCAGGTGCAGGTGACGTTCGAGCTGAACGAGCAGGCCACCAACGCGCTCTACTTCGCGATTCAGGCGCTGCTCGTCGTGCACCCGGCCGAGGAGCCGGTGAGTTTCGACGCGATGCTGCAGCCGTCGACGCTGCAGTATTCGGTCACGCGCGCACGCGCCGCAAGAATGCAGTAAATCAAGCCGCCGAGCGGGCCGGACCGCCCGGTGGTGGATCAGGGTCCGGCAGGAAATATTGAGGTTCGGGGTCGTCGATGGAAGAATTGCTGCCGTATTACGAGCGCGAATTATCGTTTTTGCGGCGCTATTCGCGCGATTTCGCCGAACGCTATCCGAAGATCGCGGCGCGGCTCGCGTTGTCCGGCGAGCATTGCGAGGATCCGCACGTCGAGCGGATGATCGAGTCGTTCGCGCTGCTCGGCGCGCGCATCAACAAGAAGCTCGACGACGACTACCCCGAATTCACCGAAGCGCTGCTGGAAGTGCTGTATCCGCACTACCTGCGGCCGTTCCCGTCTTGCTCGATCGCGCAGTTCACGCCGGCGTCGCCCGGCCAGCAGACCGAACCGGTCGTGATCGGTCGCGGCACCGAGCTGAAGAGCCGCCCGGTTCGCGGCGTGCAGTGCCGGTTCCGCACTGCCTATGACGTGACGCTCGCGCCGATCCGCATCTCGGAAGCACGCTACATGCCGGTCGCGCTCGCGCCGAGCGCGACGGTGCTGCCGTCGAACGCGACGGGCGTGATCTCGATCACGTTCGAATCGCTCGCCGCGCAGCTCGATCTTGGCGCACTGAAGCTGCCGACACTGCGCGCGCACCTGCACGGCGAGCAGTCGTTCGTCGCGGCGCTGACCGACTGCCTGTTCGTCAACGTGCTCGGCGCGTATGTCGAGCCGGAACGCAACGGCCGCTGGACCGCGCTGCGCAAGCTGCCGATCGCGCACGCCGGTTTCGACGAGGACGACGCGCTGATCGACTACCCGGCGAAATCGCATCCCGCGTATCGCCTGCTCACCGAATACTTCGCGTTCCCCGACAAGTTCGATTTCGTCGATTTCGACATCGCGGCGATCGCGCGCGCGAGCGGCCGCTGCCAGCGCGCGACGCTGCACCTCGTGCTGCAGGACGTGCGCAGCGATTCGCATGTCGCGCGGCTGCTCGAACTGCTGACGGCGAGCCATTTCCGGCTGTTCTGCACGCCGATCGTCAACCTGTTCCGCCAGCACGGCGAGCCGATCCGCATCACGCACCGCGCGGTGTCCTACCCGGTGATCGCCGAGGCGCGGCGCGCATTCGCGTACGAGGTGTATTCGATCGACTCGGTGAAGCTTGTCCGGCAGCAGGCGCACGAGGAATCGGTGATCGAGTTTCGGCCGTTCTATTCGCTGCATCACGGCGAATCGGCGCGGATCGGCCATTACTGGTTCGCGCGCCGCAACGACTGGGTCGCGCAGAAGAGCCCCGGCTATGAAACCGAAATCTCGATCGTCGACATCGATTTCGAGCCGACGTCGCCGCAGACCGACACGCTGAGCCTCGGCCTCACCTGCACGAACCGCGACCTGCCGGCGATGCTCGCGTTCGGGCTCGAAGGCGGCGACCTGTTCCAGGAAGGCGGCGCGCAGACCAGCGGCATTTCGCTGCTGCGCCGCCCGACGCAGAGCGTGCGCTTCGAGCGCGGCCGCGCCGCGCACTGGCGGCTCGTGTCGCACCTCGCGCTCAATCACGTGTCGCTGGTCGCGCACGGGCTCGCGCCGCTGAAGGAAATGCTGACGCTGTACGACCTGCGGCGCACCGCCGTGTCGATGCGCCAGATCGACGGCCTCGTCGGCGTCGAACAGCGCGGCGCCGTGCAGTGGCTGCCCGGCAAGCCGTTCGCGACCTTCGTGCGCGGCATCGAGATCCGCCTGACGATCGACGAGGAGCACTTCGTCGGCGCGAGCCTGGCCTCGTTCGTGCGCGTGCTCGACAGCTTCTTCGGGCTGTATGTGCACCTCAACAGTTTCGTTCAACTAGTCGTCGTGTCGAAGCGCACCGGCGAGGAGATCATCCGATGCAAGCCCCGGACCGGCGAATCGATCCTGGCGTAGTCGACGCGCTGCTCGACGAACCGCACCGCTTCGAGTTCTTCCAGGCCGTGCGCGTGCTCGAAGGGCTGTTCGCGCGGCAGGCGTCGGACGCGCCCGGCGCGTGGCGGCAGGGCGACGTGGTCGCGCAGCGCATCGAATTCCGCAACACGCTGTCGCTCGGCTTTCCGCCGAGCGAGATCGAGGGCGCGCGCTCGTTCGACGACGACGGCACCCAGCTCAAGACGGGCGAGGCGCGCGGCGCCGCGCTCGCGGCCGGCGAGCTCGGCCACGTCGAGCTGACGCCCGCGTTCTTCGGGCTGCTGGGCGGGCAGGGCGCGCTACCGCTGCACTACACCGAGCAGATCGTCGCGCGCGAGCACCTGAAGCGCGACCATGCGGCGCGCGCATTCTTCGACGTGTTCTCGAACCGCGCGACCGCGCTGTTCTACGCCGCGTGGAAGAAATACCGGCTGCCGTTCCATTACGAGCTCGACCGCGACGAGCGCTATCTGCCGCTGCTGCTCGCGATCGCCGGTGTGCCGAGCGATGAGGTGCGCGACAGCCTCGCGGCCGGCGCGGGCGGCGTGCTCGACGAGGCCGTGGCGGGCTATGCGCTGGCCGCGCGGCACCGGCCGATGTCGGCCGCGTACCTGCAGCGCACGCTGTCCGACTATTTCCGCGTGCCGGTGAAGATCGACCAGTTCGTCGGCAAGTGGTACGACGTGCCGCCCGACCAGCTGAGCGTGCTCGGCGAAGTCAACGCGGTGCTCGGCGCGACGGCGCTCGTCGGCGAACGTGTATGGCAGCGCGACATGCGCGCCCGAATCGTCATCGGCCCGCTGTCCAAGCGCGACTACGAGGCGTTCCTGCCCGGCGGCGCGCAGGCCGTCGCGCTGGAGCGGATGCTGACGCTGCTCGCCGGCGTCACGCTCGAATACGAGGTGAAGCTCGTGCTCAAGCGCACCGAGGTCGGCGCGAGCGTGCTCGGCGCGGGCTCGCGGCTCGGCTGGGACGCGTTCCTGTGCACGCGCGATGCAATCGAGGACCGCTCCGATGCCCGCTACGAACTGCACGTGATTCACTGATTCCGAACGACAACAAACACGCAATCGAACCTGAGACTGAGATCGACGCCATGAGCACGCCTCTGAAGACCCTGATCACGAAACTGAACCCGCTGTGCCGCCACGCGACCGAGCGTGCGGCGAGCGCGTGCCTGGCGCGCGGCCATTACGAGGTCGATCTGGAGCACCTGTTCCTCGCGTTGCTCGACGAAGCGACGGGTGACCTGCCGCTCGCACTGCGCGCGAGCCGCGTCGATCCGCACGCGCTGCACGCCGATCTCGAGCGCGAACTGACGCGCCTGAAGACGGGCAACACGCGCACGCCGGTGTTCTCCGTGCACCTGATCGCGCTGTTCGAACAGGCATGGCTGATCGCGTCGCTCGACTCGCAGCTCGGCCGCATCCGTTCGGGGCACCTGCTGCTCGCGCTGCTGACCGCGCCCGATCTCGCGCAGTTCGCGCAACGGATGTCGTCGCAGTTTGCGGAAATGAACGTGACGGATCTGAAGCACAAGTTCGACGAGATCATGGCCGGCTCGAGCGAAGCCGAGCCGCGTCAGGCGGACGACGAGGGTAGCGACGTCGCGCCGGCCGCCAACGGCATGGCACCCGCGGCCGGCCCGTCGAAGACGCCCGCGCTCGACACGTACACGACCAACCTCACGCAGCGCGCACGCGACGGCAAGATCGACCCGGTGATCGGCCGCGAAGCCGAGATCCGCCAGGCGATCGACATCCTGATGCGCCGCCGCCAGAACAACCCGATCATGACCGGCGAGGCCGGTGTCGGCAAAACGGCGGTCGTCGAGGGCCTCGCGCTGCGCATCGCGGCCGACGACGTGCCGCCGCCGTTGCGCGGCGTCGCGCTGCACGTGCTCGACATGGGGCTGCTGCAGGCCGGCGCGAGCGTGAAGGGCGAGTTCGAGAACCGCCTGAAGAGCGTGATCGACGAGGTGAAGAAGAGCGCGCATCCGATCATCCTGTTCATCGACGAGGCGCACACGATCATCGGCGCGGGTGGCCAGGCCGGCCAGAACGACGCGGCGAACCTGTTGAAGCCGGCGCTGGCGCGCGGCGAGCTGCGCACGATCGCCGCGACGACGTGGAGCGAATACAAGAAGTACTTCGAGAAGGATGCGGCGCTTGCGCGGCGCTTCCAGGTGGTGAAGGTCGAGGAGCCGAGCGAGCCGCTCGCGGCCGCAATGCTGCGCGGGATGTCCGGCCTGATGGAGAAGCACTTCAACGTGCGGATCCTCGACGATGCAATCACCGAGGCCGTGCGCCTGTCGCACCGCTACATCAGCGGCCGCCAACTGCCGGACAAGGCGATCAGCGTGCTCGATACCGCATGCGCGAAGGTTGCGCTTGCGCACAGCGCGACGCCGGCGGCGATCGACGACACGAAGAAGCGCATCGAGCGGATCGACGTGGAAATCGCGTCGCTTGAGCGCGAGGCGGCCGGCGGCGCGTCGCACGACGAGCGGCTCGGCGAGCTGCGTGGTGCGCGCGACACGGCACTCGAACAACTCGCGAAGGACGAAGCGCGCTATGAAGCCGAGCGCGTGATCGTCGCCGAGATCACCGAACTGCGCGAAGCGCTCGACAAGGCACGCGGCCCGTCGGAAAACGGCCAGCCGGTCGACGTGCAGGCCACCCGCGACAAGCTCGCCGAACGCGTCGCGGCACTGCACGCGCTGCAGGGGGGAGAGCCGATGGTGCCGCTGCAGGTCGACGGCCACGTAGTTGCCGAGATCGTCGCCGCATGGACGGGCATTCCGCTCGGCCGGATGGTGAAGGACGAGATCGACACCGTGCTGAACCTGCAGCCGCTGCTCACCGCGCGCGTGATCGGCCAGGACCACGCACTCGACGCGATCGCGCAGCGCGTGCGCACCGCGACCGCGAACCTCGAGGATCCGAACAAGCCGCGCGGCGTGTTCATGTTCGTCGGGCCGTCGGGCGTCGGCAAGACCGAGACGGCGCTCGCGCTGGCCGACATCCTGTACGGCGGCGAGCGCAAGATGGTCACGATCAACATGAGCGAGTACCAGGAAGCGCACAGCGTGTCGGGCCTGAAGGGCTCGCCGCCGGGCTACGTCGGCTACGGCGAAGGCGGCGTGCTGACCGAGGCCGTGCGCCGCAACCCGTATTCCGTCGTGCTGCTCGACGAGGTCGAGAAGGCGCACCCCGACGTGCTCGAGATGTTCTTCCAGGTGTTCGACAAGGGCGCGATGGACGATGCGGAAGGGCGCGAGATCGACTTCCGCAACACGCTGATCATCCTGACGTCGAACGTTGGCTCGTCGGCCGTGATGCAGGCGTGCCTGAACAAGCCGGCCGAGGAGCTGCCCGATCCGGACGCGCTCGCCGAGACGCTGCGCCCGCAGTTGTACAAGACCTTCAAGCCCGCGTTCCTCGGGCGGATGAAGGTCGTGCCGTACTACCCGATTTCCGACGACGTGCTGGCCGAGATCATCGAGTTGAAGCTCGAGCGGATCCGCCGCCGGATCGAGGCGAACCACAAGGCCGCGTTCGAATGGGACGAGTCGCTCGTCGAGGCGGTGCTCGCGCGCTGCACCGAGGTCGACTCGGGCGCCCGCAACGTCGACCATATCCTGAACGGCACGCTGCTGCCGGAGATCGCGGGCCATGTGCTCGGCCGGATCGCCGACGGCGAGGCCATCGCGCGCATCGCGGTGCGCGCGGACGAGGCCGGCGAATTCACGTACACCGTCGAATGAGCGCGGCCGTGCAACACAAGCATTTGATGAACTGACCGAATCATGCCGATCAATCTCCCCGAGCTGCTGACGCCGATCAGCGATGCGTCGCCCAGCGGCGACGACCTGCTGTTTTCGAACGAATTCGACGCGATCCAGGACGCGCGGCGCTATGACGATCCGACGCTCGACCAGGGCGAATGGGTGACCGAGATCAAGGAGGCCGACTGGGGCTTCGTGGTCGACCATGCGGGCGAGCTGCTGCGCACGCGGACGAAGGACCTGCGGCTCGCCGTGTGGCTGACCGAGGCGCTCGCGCTCGAGGACGGCATCACCGGCCTCACCGAAGGCTATGCGCTGCTCGAGGGCCTGTGCCGCGACTTCTGGGACACCGTGCACCCGCTGCCCGAGGACGACGACACCGAGCACCGGCTCGGCAACGTCGCGTGGCTGTCCGGCCGCACGGCCGAGCTGCTGCGCGCGGTGCCGATGACGGACGGCGCGTCGAACGCGTTCAGCACGCTCGACTGGGAAGTGGCGCAGCACGTCGCGCAGGCCATCAAGCGCGACCCCGAACACGCGGACGACATCGCACGCGGCAAGCCGTCGATCGAGCAGATCGATTCGTCGCGGCGCGTGACGTCGATCGCGTTCTACACGGCGTTGCTCGCGAACCTGAAGGCGTTCGAATTCGCGCTCGATGCGTTCGAGGAAAGGCTCGTCGAGCGCGCGGGCGATTCGGCGCCGAGCTTCCGGCAGGCGCGCGACGCATTCGAGACCGTGTACCGGCTCGCCGAGCGCTTTGCGCGCGAGCAGGGCTATACGGGCAACGCACCGCACACGCAGTCGGCACCGCAGGCGCAGCCCGAGCGCATCGAGCCGGTGTTCGGCAATCCGATCCAGACCGAGGAGACTCATGTGCAGCCGCAGTCCGTTCCGCGCGCCCCGGTGACGCAGATGATCGCCGGCATCCAGAACCGTGCGCAGGCCGTCGACCAGTTGCGCGCGGTCGCCCGCTATTTCCGTCAGACCGAGCCGCATAGCCCGGTCGCGTATCTCGCCGACAAGGCCGCCGAATGGGCCGACATGCCGCTGCACAAGTGGCTCGAGAGCGTCGTGAAGGACGACGGCTCGCTGTCGCATATTCGCGAGCTGCTGGGCGTGCGGCCCGACGAGCAGTCGTAAACGCAAAACGGGCGGCGCATCGCTGCAGCCGCCCGTTGCCCGGTGCCGGGGTGCGCCGCGCGGCGCACCCCGTTTCGTCCGTTACTGCCCCACCCGGAACTCGATCCGCCGGTTCCGTGCGCGTCCGTCCGCCGTATCGTTCGGCGCGATCGGCTGATCCGGCCCGACGCCCGTCGTCGTCATCTGCTGCGGCGGAATGCTCTTCGTGATCAGGTAGCCCTTCACCGAGTCCGCGCGCGCCTGGCTCAGCGCGATGTTCGACGTGCGGTTCCCCGAGTTGTCGGTGTGGCCGATGATGTCGACCGTGCGGTTCTGCATCTTCGAGAGTGCGGCCGCCATCTGGTCGAGGATCAGCTTGCCCTGCGGTGTGAGCGTCGCACTGCCGGTCTCGAACTCGATCGTCCGGTTCGCGAGCGTCTGGTCGAGCACGCCCTGTTCGGACGCCGACACTCGCAGCCCGTTCTTGATCGTATACGTCGGGTTCAGCGTATTCGCCATGTCACTCGCGAGCTGCTGGCGCTGCGCTTCGTTGTGCACCTCGCCCTTCATCTCGATCTGCGTGCCGTCGATCTTCAACTGCCCCTTGCTGATCTGCTTGAGCTGCGTGCCGAGCAGTTTCTGCACGTTCGCGCTCCAGTTCGGCGGCGTGGCGACGTCACCGACCTCGATCTGGTCGACGACGTTCGTCGCGCCGTAGGTATCGCGCAGTTTCTGCAGCACGGCGGCCTTGGTCGCCTCGTCGGGCACCTTGCCGCCGACGACCACCTGGCCGGGCGTCGCGGTCGCGGGCGGCGGCGTGACGGTGCTCGCGGTGCCGGCCGTGCCGTGCACGACGGCGCCGGAGGCCGTCCCCGGTGCGGCACCGGTGTTCGCGGACAGCGCGGTCGTCGTGACCGTCCCGTTGCCGACCGGCGTGACGGTCGCGCCGGTGTTCTGCGCGAAGGCCGCGCCACTGGCGAAGAGCCCGGCAGCGAGGAGGGCGGCGACGGCGGGCGAGAGCGCGAACGAAAGGCGCGCGCGCCGGACGTGAATCGTGCGATGCATCCCGTCAGCCTCCGATGAACGCTTCGCGGAACGCGTCGATGGCGACGCGCAGCGAGAGTTGCGGTTGGTCGAGGTAGCTGACGAGCTTGCTGATCTGGTGATCGTTTTGCGCATGGGCGTCGATCCACTCGGGATCGTCGATGTCGATGTTGTGGGCGGCGTAGGTCTGCGGGTCGACGACGCTCAGCAGCGTCTTGGCCGACGCGCCGTTGAAGCCGATGATGAGCCGTTCGCGCTCGGCGATCGTGCCGATGAAGATCGCGAGCTCGAAGTCGGCCTGCGCGACGAACGGTGCGATCAGTTCGAGCCAGAACGCGGCGACGAGGCTGCGGTAGAACGGATCGACCGGCAGCGGCAGCGTGAGGCCGCGCTCGATGTGCGACGTGCCGCTCTGCATCACCGGCCGCAGCAGCGAGCCGAGCGCGAGCATCGCGCCGCGCAGCCGCACGGGATGACCGCTTTCGAGCAGCATCTCCTGGAGGCCGTACAGCGACTGGTGTTCGACGAAATCGTTGAAGGTGCCGTCATGCGACGTGCCGGGGCCGCCGACGTCGATCGGCACCTGCGTGTCGCCGAGCGCCTGCAGCGCGCCGGGCGGCTCGTCCTTGCCGAGCAGCGGCGGGATCTGCGCGGCGACGCGCGACCACAGCCGCGCGAACGCGAGCGGGCTGCGCGCGAGGAACGCGAGCGGCCGGTCGACCTCGAGCGCGGTGGCGCCGAGGAACGGGAAGCGGCGCATCGACACGTCGTGGCTCGCGACCATGTGGCCCGCGATCGCGAGCTTGCTGCGCGAGCCGAGGAACGCGAAATGCATCGGCTTCGCATCCTCGTAGACGAGTTTCCAGCGCGGATCTTCCGCGAGCAGTTCGAGCGCCTGCGCGATCCAGCGGTCGAGCGTCTGCAGCAACTGCGGGTTGTGCGGGCTCTTCACGAAGTCGCCGCGCGACGGAATCTTGCCGAAGTAGGCGATTTGCGCCTGTACGGTTTGCGTCATTGCGCCCCCTGGGCATTCGTTGCGTTGGCGGCCGCGACGGCCGGCGCTGCCGCCGGCGTGCCCGTGCCGGCGGACTGGGTCGCGTTCTGCGCGGCGCCCGCGCTCGCGTCGGCGACCGACGACGGCAGCCGCAGGCCGCGCAGGCTCTGCTGCTGCGGCTGGTCACCGCCACCGCCGGACGGCTGCGACGTGCTGATGATGCGCATCGTCACCGACACGTTCACGCTGCCCTGTACCCACGTCAGGTCGAAGGTGCCGTCCGGACGGCGCTTGCGTTGCGCCGAGTTGATCAGCTTCTCGAGACCGTAGCGGCCCGGCTCGTTGACGAGCTGCACCGTGCGGCCGTCGAAGGTCGTCGCGGACAGCGTCGCGCCCGGCGAGCCCTGCGGGTTCGGCCACACGAAGTTGGTCCACTGCGGCGGCGTGTTGCGGTAGCGCAGTTGCTGGCCGTCGATCGCGATCGTGTATTCCGTCGTGCCCGTGCTCGGCTGCGGCAGGATCTGGAACACGGTCTGCGGCTCGGACGACGCGGCGGCGCTGCCTGCCGCACCGCCGGCGAGCGGCGCGACCCAGCGTGCGAAGCCGCTCGTGAAGTCCGGCGTGAGGCCGATGCCCATGTCGCCCCACGTGCGGGCGGCGAGGGTGTCGCCGCGGCGCACTGCGAGCGGCCCGAGCGTCGTGCCGACGAACTTCGCGATCGAGCCGTCCGGACCGAACACCTGCGCGATTTCACCGGCGCCGGCCTCGACCTTCGCACTCGCCGCGAACGGGTACTTCGTCGCGAGCGAGTTCTGGAACGGCTGATAGACCTGCGCGTTCCACACCTTGTTGACTTCGGCGCTGGCCGGCTGGATCACGACCGCGAACGCCTGCATCAGCGGCCGCACGAGCAGCGGACGCAGCGACTTGCGTTGCGAATCCGTGAGGCCCGTCAGCATCTGCTCGTCGACGAGCTTCAGCGAATCGGCAAGCTCCGAACCGTTGCCGTCGAGCGTCTGCTGCATCAGCTGGCGCGCGCCCGGCCCCGGGTCGCCCTGGTTCTTGATCACGTTGAAGCGCGTGCGGACCTTCGACAGCGAATCCATGTAGCCCTTGAGCATCGACGTGCCGTCATGCACCGCGACGATCCGCGCGAGCCCGATGAACTCCTGGCCGATCGGACCCATCGGCACCTCGGCCGGATTGCCGTTGATGTCGATGTTGGCGGCCGCCACCTGGCCGGCCGGCGAGCGCGAGAACAGTTGCTTGACCCAGTTCACGACGCCCGTCTGCGCCTTCTTGATCGTCACGTTCGCAAGCGACGGGTTGTCCCACGACGTCTGGTCGTACGCGGTCTCGAGGATCTTGCGGATCGGCGAATCCTGCGGGTCGCCGAGGCGGTTCATCCCGTCGACGGCCTGGCCGAAGCTGCTGAAGCCCTGCACCGCGATGCCCTGCATGAACTTCTGCCAGTGCTGCGCGTACTCGGTCTTGTACATGCCGACGAGCGTCTTCTGGATCTGCTCGGGGCTGCCCTCGAGCGTCAGGTCGTCCTGCGTCGACGTGTTCAGCACCCAGTCCTTCGCCTGCAGTTCCTTGGTCGCCGCGTCGCGGATCGCCGGCTGCACGTAGTCGAACCACGCTTCGCGCGTGAACGTGCCCGGAATCGCATAGCTGCCTGCCACGAGCCCCTGGTTGCCGTCGCCGACGATGCGCGCGATGGTCATCGGCGCAAAGCGGGTCGATGCGCGTGCCTTGATTTCCTCGTACACGCGCTGGCGGGCCGGCATCCCGCGCACGACGTGGCGCAGGTTCTCGCGGGTCTGGTCGACCAGCGCGAGGTTCGCGTCGATCATCGGCCAGTCGTTGTCATTCACGCGCGACAGGTAGAACGAGATCATGCGCTCCGCGCTCTTGATCATCTCGTCGCGCGGCATGTTGCCGCGATTCGTCTCGAGCCAGCCGCGCCAGAAGCGGGCGAGCTGATCGGTCAGGTGCGCCTGCTCGACGTGGCGCTTGTCTGACAGCATCAGGTACGTCTTGAGCGCGTTGTACGCGTCCTGCACGTTGGTCGGCGACGCGTCGCTGTAGAGGCCGCCCTGCGGTGCGGCCGGCTGCTGCGGTGCGGCGGCCGGCGCGGTGCCGGACGCGGCCAGAGCGGCACCGGCCTGCGGCACGGCGCCGGCCGCGTTCGTCGAGACCGGCATCGCGCCACCCTGCACGGCGCCCGATTCGGGCGGGCGCGTCATCGGCACGAGCTGTTCGGGGTGCGCGTTCACGTCCTTCATGAACGACGCGAGGTTCTGCGACACGGGGGCCAGCAGGATCTGGCGCACGCCGTTGTAGTACTCGGTCAGCAGGTGCTGCTCGAGACGGTCGCCCTGGTACAGGCCGAGCGACACCGACAGCGGCTTGTCGCGGCGGAACTGCTCGAGCTGCTCGATCCGGTCCTCGAGGATGTCCATCGCCTGCAGGCGCGACTGCAGGTCGTTGCGGCCCTGCTGCAGGCGCGTGACGTTGTCGAGGTCGGCCTGCACGTTCGAGACGAGCTGCTGGTTGCCGATCGTCGACCAGGTCCAGCCACCGAGCGCGAGCGCGAGCGCCGCGACGAAGCCGAAGAAGGTCGCGTAGCGCAGCCGCGTCTTGGTCGGGCTCGCGAACTGGCGCACCGTCTGGCGGTCCGCGAAGATCACCTTCGAGAACAGGTCGCGCAGGAAGAAGCCGTTCTTCGAGAATGCACTGTGCGGCTTCGGCAGCGCGGCGCCGTCGAGGCCGAAGCGGTGCGCGATGCGCTGCGCGGCCGCGCTGTTGGTTTCGCCTTCCTGCAGCGCGCTGGTGAAGTAGAAGCCGCGGAAGATCGGTTTGTACTGGAACGGGTTGTTCTCGAACAGCGTCGCGAGGAACGCACGCAGCGACGGCTTGATCGTCGAGAATTCGAGCGGGAAGCTCAACTGGCCCGGCGACAGCTGGTTGCCGCGCGACAGTGACAATTGTGCGACGCTGATTTCCTTCAGCCCTTCGTAGAGTTCCTCGAAGTGCGTGTCGAACTGCGCGACGACGTCGCGCTTGTCGTCGGGCTCGTAGGGCAGGGTGGCGCCCCACACGCGGTCGTACTCGTGCTTGTCGCTGCTGCTGAAGAATTCGGTGAAGCCGGTGATCAGGTCGGCCTTCGTGAACATCACGTAGACCGGCGCGAACACTTCGAGCTTCTCCGTCAGCTCCTGAACGCGCTGGCGGAGGTTTTTCGCGAGGTTGATCGCGAATTCGGGGCGGTTGCCGGTGAGTTCGGCGATGCTCGCGGTGACGATGATGCCGTTGATCGGCGCTTTCGGGCGATAGCGCTTGAGCAGGCCGAGGAAGCCGAGCCATTCGCTGCGGTCTTCTTCATGCACCGAATAGCGGCCGGCCGTGTCGAGCAGGATCCCCTCGGTCGTGAAGAACCAGTCGCAGTTACGCGTGCCGCCGATGCCGTGGATCACGGCGCTGTTCTTGTCCGCGAACGGGAACTGCAGGCCGGAATTGAGCACGGCGCTGCTCTTGCCCGCGGCCGGGTTGCCGATCACGATGTACCACGGCAGTTCGTACAGCGCGGAGCCGCCCGACACCTGGCCGATCTTCGACGTCTTGATCGTCTTCACCGCGTCCGACAGGCGCGTGCGCAGCACGTCGAGGTCGGCCGTCTTCGCGTCGGGAGCGAGCGCGGCGGCGGCGGGCGCGGCGATCTTGCCGGTTTCCGCCTGCTCTTCCAGTATCTGGCCGAGCTGCTGGTTTGCGCGCTTCACGCGCCAGCGGCGCCACAGCGCGACGACGAGCCACAGCGCGAGGATCGCCGCGAATGCGATCGCCGCCCACAGGAGCGGCAGCTGCAGCATGTCGGCGACGATGAAGAGAATGGCCGCTAGCGCGACGATCCCGACGATCGAGAGCGTACGCGGATGAGTCAGCACGTTGAGGATGCGTTGCATAGGACGTTCAGGTTCCGGTGCGATTCGGTGAGGCGACGCAGGCGCGCCGAGCGGCAAGGGTGGCGCCGCGATGTGTCGCCATGCTGTCAAACGGGATGAAGGGAGCCGGCATCAATGCGCCCGCGGCATCGGAGAGGGCGCGCGCATTAACGAAAGGACGCTGTGAGATTTAAAACGGAAGCGGCGGCCGGAAAAAATCGCGCACCGGAATGCATGATTTTTTGCGCCGCCCATATCGTTTCCTTCCGGGATATTAAAAAGCCCCATGCCGCCCTCATTATTTCCTGTCCGGCAGCCCTGGCTAGCTGCCGCGTCCCAGTTTAAAACCGGGTTTATGGTATTCCACGTGCCCGAGATCCATCATTTTCCAGCGGCCCCCCCAGGTCAGGCCAACCTGTTCGGCGACCTGGCCATACAACTGGTAGCCGCGCATCGCCCACGGATCTTTCTCGGAAATGACCAGCTTGCCGTCGCGCAGGAATGCGTTATCGGCCGCCAGCCCGAATTGGTGATAACTCTGGAAGGCTGCCGCGTTGGTCACGTTGCTGCCCATCTGCGCCAGCCGGTTCTGCCGTTCCGGGCTCCGATAACCTTCCAGCAACGCCATTTCATAACCATATTGTTCGTGCATGATCTTGTAGACCAGCAGCAAACGCGTACGGAAATCCGGGTCCAGCAGGTTCCAGTCGCGGCTCGCATCCTTCAGCGCCGGACGTACCTGTTCGACTTCCTTGGTGGCGAAGACTTCCGGCGGCAGCGGCGGGGGCGGCACGAGTTGTTCGCCCTGCAGCAGCGCGGCGATCTTCTCGTCGGGCACGCGCGCCGTGTCGTCGTACTGGAACAATTGCCGGCCGCGTAACGCAATGGCGACCAATGGCGGCGTCGCAAGAATACCTGCCGATACCATAATCATCAAGCGCCGGCGAACCAGTAAATTTTGCACATCGTTTAAAGCGCCGCGCGTAACGCTTGCCGATTTAACAATCTGACTTCGCGTACGCGCGGCGCGATCGTTCGCGCGGCGCGTTAGACGGCCGTGAAACTGGGCGACGGATTCGAAAACGGTCGCGCGGATACCCGGTAAAAGCAACAGTGCCGCAACGGCTACGGCAAGGGCGAAATAGGCGATGAGTGCGACGGCAATCAACGAAATCCCCGGAAATTGGAATTGATTGTGTTTTGCAATGCTTGCTCTTAGAATCAGGCTGCTTCGAGAGGCCGGGCTATATTATCGCGGTGAATTAAACCAGGATTCAATGAGACGCTGAATGAGTGCGCCGGAAAATTCAAATTCGAAAACTCCGCCCAGCCTGCTGTCCGATACTAAACCGGCAGGCGACGGAGGAGCTCAGCAGTCGCGCATTCTCGCGAATCTGGAAGGACGTGTCACGCCGCCGGCCGAACCGCCGCGCCGTTCGCTGAAGGCGCCGATCGCCGCCGTCGTGGCCCTGGTGGTTGCCGTCGGTGGCTGGGGCGCGTGGCGCGTGCAGCATTCGGGCGAGCAGGTCCCCGCCGTCGCCGTCACGGCCGAGGCCGCGCCTGCAGCCGCCGCACCGGCGAAGGCCGCAGTGGCCAGCGATGCCGCCGTGCAGGTCGCGCAGAATGCCGCGTCCGCCGCTTCCGCCGTGCAACCGGCCACGATCGTCAACGACGACACGGCTTCCCGAACCGTTGCATCCGCATCGTCCGCGTCCGCCGCGGACAACAGCCGCCTGTCGCGCGCGCTCGCCAGTGGCGCCGACGACGCATCGGGCGCGGCCACGGCCGGTGCGGCGGCCGCCGCCGCTGCTGCGACGACCAAGTCCGCGAAGGCCGACGCCGCGAAGGGCGCGAAGGTTGCGGCGCACGGCAAGGCCGATGCGAAGGCCGACACGAAGGCAGATGCGAAGGCCGAGGCCCGCAAGCATCGCAAGGAACAGCAGGCCGAGCTCGCGCAGGCGAAGAAGCAGCATCGTGACGCGACGCCGGCCCGTACCGCGAAGGCTGCCGGGAAGGACGATCCGGATGCGGATCTGCTCGCCGCGCTGGTCGCGCGCACGAAGCCGGCCGACAAGAAACTCGCCGCGCAGAAGGCGCAGGCCGTGCCGACCAAGACGGCCGCGACGACCGGCTCGCTGGCGTCGCGCGTGAAGGAGTGTTCGGAGCGCGGCTTCTTCGAGGATCAACTGTGCCGCTGGCGCGTCTGCGAAGGCCACTGGGGCAAGGATCCCGCGTGCCCGAGCGCCGCACAGTCGGAGACGCGGCAGTAACGCGTCTTGCGCATGCCGCCCGCCGCACCTGCGCCGCCCGTTGGGCGGCGCGTTGCTTTGGGGGCAGGGAATCCGGACGGTATGATGCGGCGTGACGCTGTCACCGGCGCGTCACGCCCGTCGGGCATACGTCTCCTTTCCCTTTCCGGCGCGGGCTCGCGACCCGCTATGCGCGGTGCGCCGCGCGCCGCACGACCTTCGACACGATGGACCTGATCGTACAGACTTACGGCGCCGATACGTCCGGCATGGTGTGCGGATTCCGCTTCGTTCCGGGCGGATCCGGCGCGACGCTCGATGCGGACGCGGCCGCCGCATGGCTGCGCACGTGCCGCGAGCACGATGCCGCGTCGGGCGATTTCGTCTGGCTGCACTTCAATCTCGCGCACGGCGCGAGCGAGCGCTGGATGCGCACGCATCTCGGACTGCCCGACAGCTTCTTCGAATTCCTTCACGAAGGATCGCGCTCGACGCGCATCGAGCAGGAAGACGGCGCATTGCGCGCGATCGTCAACGACGTGATGTTCAACCTTGAACTGACGCCTTCGGAGATCGCGACGCTGTTCGCCCACGTCGAGCGGCGCATCATGGTCACCGCGCGGCTCAAGCCGCTGCGCTCGGTCGACACGCTGCGCGCGTGCGTGCGCGACGGCGAGCAGTTCAGGTCGCCCGCGGAACTGCTCGTGCACCTGCTGCGCGACCAGGCCGACCTGCTGATCCAGATCATGCGGCGCACGAGCGTCGACGTCGACCGCATCGAGGATCGCTTCCTGTCGCAGCGGCTCACGTCGAGCCGCATCGAGCTCGGTGCGATGCGCCGTACGCTGACGCGCCTGCAGCGCATGCTTGCGCCCGAGCCCGGGTCGATCTTCCGGCTGCTCGCGAAGCCGCCCGCGTGGCTGCACGTGGAAGACGTGCAGGAGCTGCGCGAATCGACCGAAGAGTTCTCGCTGGTGCTCGCGGATCTGGCGGGGCTCAACGAGCGGATCAAGCTGTTGCAGGAAGAGATCGGTTCGCGTCTCGACGAGCAGAACAACCGGACGCTGTTCACGCTGACGCTCGTGACCGTGATCGCGCTGCCGATCAACATCGTCGCCGGCTTCTTCGGGATGAACGTCGGCGGCGTGCCGTTCTCGGAGAACAAGCACGGCTTCTGGCTGATGGTGCTGCTCGTCGCGGGCTTCACGGGGCTCGCCGCGTGGTGGGCATTCCGCCGGCGCGACGACCGCTAGCGCCACCGGCGCCGTATCGCCGCGTCAGCGTAGCAGCGCGATCGCGCGTTCGCCGATCACCATCCCGAGCAGGCCCACGAGCGCGACGAGCGGCGGGGCCGGCGAGCGCACGTGCAGCAGCGCGTACAGCACGCCGACGCCGAGGCCCACCGCGAGCGAAGTCACATAATCCATCATGGCGGTCTCCCGTGTGGTCCGGCGTCAGGGCTTGAGGATGACGCGCTCGCGCGCACCGGCCAGCACCGCGCGATACGCGTCATGCGCGCGCTCGAGCGGGTACACGTAGTCGTCACCGATCGGGAATGGGCGCAGCGTGCCGTTGCCGAAGCCGGGCGCGAGCGTGTCGAGGATCTGCGCGACCGCGGCGCCGCCGAGCTGCAGCGAATCGATGCCCACGAACGTGTGCTGGCCGCGATAGAACGCGAAGATGTCGAACGGCACGCTGCGGTCGATCGTCGAGATGAAGATCTGCCGCGCCCCGATCGCCATCGACGCATTCGCCGCTTCGAAGTACGGGCTGCCGACCGTGTTGTAGACGATGTCCGCACCATGGCCGCCGGTCACCGCGCGCACCGTGTCGGCCACCGGTTCTTTCGACGCATCGATCATGTGCACGTCGCCCGATGCGTGGCCGCGATAGCCGCCGGCACTGCGCTCGACGCCGATCACGGTCGCGCCGTGCGCGGTCGCGAGCTGGATCGCGGCCTGGCCGACCTTGCCGTTCGCGCCGAACACGAGCACGACATCGCCGGCCGTCGGCATGCCGGCGCGGCGCAAGCCTTCGTAAGCGGTGACGAACGGCACGCCGACGCCGGCCGCTTCGTCGAGCGTCAGCACCGCGGGCTTGCGGCGCACCAGGGCCGCGTCGAGCACGAGCCACTCCGCATGCGAGCCGTCCCGATGCACGCCGAGATCGCCGCCCGAGCCCCACACCGGCGCGCCGATCCAGCCGTCCGGGCCGCTGCGCACGATGCCGGCCCAGTCGCGCCCGGGCGTGCGCGGCCATACCGCGTGCGGCATGCGGCCGAGTGCGGCCTTCACGTCGCTCGGGTTCACGCCGGCCGCGCGCACCTCGATCAGCATCTGGCCGTCGGCCGGGACGGGCGTGTCGATTTCCCTGACGCGCGCGTCGAGCGACTCGATGTCGGCGGCGGGGGCGTCGAAGCGGATGCTGCGCATGATGATCTCCGTGGCGGATGGCTGCCGCGCGGCCCGGCGGGGCGGTGCGTGCAGCGGGTGAAAAGGATGAATGCAGTCTAGTCGGCCCGGTTTGACGCGGAAACGTGCAAAGGCGGATGATTGTTTTGCGATAGACGCATAGCCCAATCCGAAGGCCCTGAATGGACGACTTCCTTTCCCCGCATCTGGCGCTGTTCGTCGACGTGGTCGACCAGCAGAGCTTCTCCGCAGCCGCGCGCCGGCTGGGTGTTGCCGCGTCGTCGGTCACGCGGCGCATCGACCGGCTCGAGACGCAGCTCGGCATCCGTCTCCTGCATCGCACCACGCATGCGCTGCGGCCGACCGAGGCCGGGCAGTTGCTGTACGGGCGCGCGACGCGGATGCTGGCCGAGCTGCGCGGCCTGCAGGAAGACCTGCACAGTCAGCACGACGAGCCGAGCGGGCTGCTGCGCGTCGACTGTCCGGCGCCGTTCGGCCGGCGGCACCTGATGGCCGCGCTGGCCGCGTTCATGCAGCGTCATCCGGCGCTGCAGGTCGACCTGGTGCTGACCGACAGCATGGTCGACCTGCAGGGCGCGCGGCTTGGCTCCGACGTCGATCTCGCGGTGCGCATCGGCCCGCTCGAGGACACGCGCTTCGTCGCGACCGTGCTGGCGCCGCAGCGGCGCGTGCTGTGCGCGAGCGCCGCGTATCTCGCGCGGCGGGGTGAGCCCGAGTCGCCCGACGCGCTCGCCGGACACGACTGTCTCGCGTGGCACGGTGCGCCGCCGCCGGGCGCGTGGCGCTTCGGCGAGCGCCGCCACGTGCCGGCGCAACCGCGGTTTCGCAGCAATCATTCGGAAGCGTTGCTCGAAGCCGCGATCGACGGGCTCGGTCTCGCGCACCTGCCGACCTGGCTCGCGGGCGACGCGCTGCGCGACGGACGCTTGCGCGCAGTGCTGCCGCAGTTCGCGGCGGCGCCCGAGCCGGCGACGATCCACGTATTGCGCCAGCAGGCGCGCGGCACCGCACGCGCGTCGCGGCTCGTCGCGTTCCTCGCGACCTGGTTCGCGCAGCCGGCGTGGGATGCCGCGTGGGCGTGACGGCGGCGGCGGGCGGCGCGCCGCGCGGCCGGCCGAACGCCGGACATGAAGGCGCCGCGCATAAAAAAGGGCCTCGCATGCGAGGCCCGTCAAAGGTCGGAGAAGCCGGTACGCCGGCCGGCAGCCGCAGGCTGCGCGGCACCGGCCGGATGCGCACCGTTACTGCGTCACTACCTTGCGCGGCTTGAAGATGCCCTGGTATTGCCGTGCCGGGCGTTCCTTCGTCACCGGCTCGATGCCGCCGAAGGTCGGCGTCTGGCGCAGCTTCATTGCAGCCGGCGAAGCGACCGAGCCGATCGACGTCGAGCGCGACGCCGGCGCGAGGTTGTTCGCGACGAGCAGGGCGGCTTCGCTCTTCAGGTTCGCGAGCAGCACCGGATCGGTGGAGCCGTTGACCTGCGTGAGCAACCCGCTCCAGGCCGCGTCGCTGTAGTTCACGACGTAGTAGTCGAGCCCGCTCGGGTCGGCGACCACGCCCGTGCAGCCGTCGATCCGCGTTTGCGTCTGCGTATCCTTCAGCGCGAGCGTCGTGCGTTTCGCGAGACCCTGGCCATACGCGAGCGTGATCGGCACCGTCCACTGCAGGCCCGGATACGCGTTCTTGTTCGGGAACGGCTGCTGTTTCAGCGTGATGACGGTCTGGTTCTTCGTCAGGTCGCACTGCGTGTCGAGCGAGATCAGCGGCACGCCGGTCTGGCGTACGTAGCTGTCGCCGATCGCGCCGATCGCCTGGCCGCTTTCCTTAGACAACGCATCCCACAGGCGCTTCGGCGTGCCGTTGCCGAACGAGTAGTCGACCAGGTACTGCTGCAGACCCTTGCGGAGCGTCTGTTCGCCGAGATAGTTTTCGAGCGTCTTCAGCACGTGGCCGCCCTTGTCGTACGTGAACGCGCTGGCGCTCAGCACGAAGTCGTTCGACGCCCAGCCGTTGAAGTTCGGCGCGACCGGGAACGCGTTCGGGCCGATGTCACGATTGATCACGCGGTACTTGTTCTTCACCTGGTCGAGCCAGCTGAACTCGTTGGGGAAGAACTGGATCGTCGTCTTCGTCTCGAAGAACGTCGCGAACGACTCGTTGAGCCACACGTTGTCCCACCAGTCGGTCGTGACGAGATCGCCGAACCACTGGTGCGCGACTTCGTGCGTCAGCACTTCGTTGCCGTAGTGCGACATCGGCTGGCCCGGCTGCGGCAGGATGTCGTCGGCGAACTCGAGGATCGACCCCCAGTTCTCCATCCCGCCGAAGTTCAGGTCCTTCTGCTCCTTGAACGCGTCGTTTGCGGCCACCGTGTCGAACTTAGTGAGCGGCAGGGCAATGCCCGTGTAGCGGTAGTAGAAGTCGAGCGCCTGCTTGGTGCGGTCCATCGCCGGCTTCGCCCAGTCGCTCATGCCCGGCGGCGTGAACACGCGCAGGTGCAGGCCGCCCTTGCCGCCCGGCAGCGGGCTCGTGAAGTCGTCCTCGTAGGTGTCGAACAGGCCGCCGCCGAAGAACAGCAGGTACGACGGCATCGGCGGGGTCTTCTCGAACTGCACGAGCTTGTAGCCGCCGCCGACGTTGGTCGACGGCTTCTCGGCCGCGTTCGACACGACACGCCAGCTCTGCGGCACTTCGGCCGTCACTTCATAGGTCGGGCGGAATGCCGGTTCGTCCCAGCCGGGGAACCATTGGCGCGACAGGTTGGTTTCGCCTTGCGTGAGGATCGCGCCGCTCGTCTTGCCGTCGGTGCCCTTCAGGTCAACGCGGAAGACGCCTTCCGCGGCCGAGCAGCCCGGATACGGATCGTCGCCGCAACTGCCGCCGGTGTGGTTGACCGGATCGTCATACGACTTGAAGTTGATGATGCCCGACCATTCCATGTGCAGCGAATAGTTGCCCGGCGAGATCGTGCCGCTCACGGGGCGCAGCTGGTAGAAGTCGCCCTTGTCCTGCGGCGTCGCGATCAGCTGGATGTTGCCCGGCTGCAGCGTGATGCGGCCGTTCGTGAACTTGATCCGGTGGCCGGCGATCACGATGTTGTTGACCGGCTTCAGCACCTTGATCTCGACGTCGGCGCGGCCGTCGAACGCGTTCAGCGCGTCGTTCGGGCGGAACCACAGCCGGTAGTTCACCGGTACCACGGTGTCCGGCAGCTCGACAGGCGATACGCTCTTGTCGACGTTGGATGCGCTTGGCGGCGCGGTGACGGTGGGCGACGAGCCCGAGTGCGGCGCGCCGGCGGAGCTGAGCGCGGAAGCCGAGCCCACGCCGCCGTCGTCGCCGCCGCACCCGGCTAGCGCGAGTGCGGCGACGATCGGCAGATAACGCATCTTGCGAATGTTGATCGACATGACTGAAACCTCGATTGTTGAAAGAATCGTTCAGTGCTGCGAAAACGCCGGCAAAGACAATCCCCTCGCCGTTAATCAACAGCGATGAAAATGACAATGACGGATTATTCGAAAAGACGGTGGCCGACTACGTGAAGGTAATCATGGTTTACTGCCCCCTATGGATTTCCGGATGTCGGTTAACTTGCCGGTTCAAAATGGCCAGGCGCGTGTTGTACTGAATTGATTTCGCGCGCACGACACGGAGCGGCACGCCCTGAGCGGGCGCGCTTTCCCCTTTGAACAGACGACCTACGGGGCTGGCCGGGCCTGGTCGCAGGATGGCAGGAAGGCGTGTCGCCGTTCCGTAAAATCACCGTCATGCGGCTTCAAGGTTTGTCGGCTTGCTCGAAGGATGCGTAAATATACTTGATGGTTTTAGGTAAAGGAAACGAAAAATTTAGAAATTG
This sequence comes from Burkholderia lata, assembly GCF_902499335.1. GTDB lineage: Bacteria > Pseudomonadota > Gammaproteobacteria > Burkholderiales > Burkholderiaceae > Burkholderia > Burkholderia lata_B. Next base: position 148,123 of record NZ_CABVQK010000018.1, read on the forward strand.
CATCTATTGAATTCGTCGCGCTTCATTGAATGCTGGAAAGCATTAATGCGCATTCTGTTTAACTGCTATTTTCGTAGTTTTAATCTATTAACGATCTCGCGCGACCGCGAAAACTACGAATCCCGGCGTACGGAAGCGCGCTCGGTACAATGCAGCGACGATCCGCTCACCGATTGCCGCGAGGAGGCCTTCCCATGCCACGAACCCTGTTGTATCTCGCGCCGCTGCGCGCCGTGCTGCTGATGTTCGCCGCCGTGTTCCTGCTCGGCGGTTGCGCGGGGCTGACTCGCGATCCCGTGCGCGTGTCGGTCGTCGGGCTCGATCCGCTCGTCGGGCAGGGCCTCGAGATGCGTTTCAGCCTGAAGCTGCGTGTGCAGAACCCGAACGATGCGCCGATCGACTACGACGGCATCTCGGTCTCGCTCGACCTGAACGGCACGCCGTTCGCGAGCGGCGTCAGCGATCGCTCGGGCACTGTGCCGCGTTTCGGCGAGGCCGTGCTCGATGTGCCCGTTTCGGTATCGGCCTTCGCCGCCGCGCGGCAGGCGTGGAACCTGCCCGGCGCGGCCGCGAACGGCGAGCTGCCGTATGCGCTGCGCGGCCGGCTCGCGGGCGGCGTGATCGGTACCGTGCACTTCAACGACGCGGGCACGCTGCGCCTGCCCGCGATGCCGGCGTGGGGCGGTTGAGCGGGGCGATTCCCATGGAAGTGCAGGGAAAATTTCACTAATTTTCACCTTTTAACGCTTATTGACGTTTACTTCTGCGATCTGTCGATTTTTCTGACGTTATGCCTACACTGACCCCGTCCGAGGGTCGGACGTTTCTTATAGGAGAAAACATGTCGGCAAAATTCGAAATCGCGAAGGCCACGAACGGCCAGTATTTCTTCCACCTGAAGTCTGCGAATGGCGAAATCGTCCTGGCCAGCGAGCGGTACGTGACGAAGGACGGCGCGAAAACCGGCATTGCGTCGGTGCAGCAGAATGCGCCGCTGGACGTGCGTTATGAGCGCAAGATCGCGCGCAACGGCGAGCACATGTTCAACCTGAAGGCCGCGAATCACGAAATCATTGGCACAAGCGAAACCTACAAGACCGAGCAAGGGCGCGAGAACGGCATCGCGGCGGTCAAGCGCGACGCGCCCGGCGCGCCGGTCGTCGATCTGGCTTGAGTGACGATAGCGCCGCGACCGACGTTTTCGGACGGACGTCGCGGCGCGTGTTTTGCCGCGCGGCGCAAAGCGCGGTATGGTGTGATCCGCGCGGCGCGACGCCGCCCGTTGAAGCCAACCGTAACCGAGTACGCGTGACCGATTTCCCTGTTTTCCACTGGACCGACGCCGACGGCGCCGATCATGCCGTGCGCTGGCGCTCCGAAGCCGGTGTGCAACCGCCGAAGCGCGCGGTGCCCGCCGACGACCGCCTCACTGCCGACGCGGCCTACCGCCTTGCATGCGAGGGCACCGCGCTCGTCTGGCAGGGTGATTTCCAGAATGCGCGTCAGCTCGTGCAGGCGATGGCGCGCCGTGTCGAGCGCAAGCCGAAGAAGGCGAAAGCCGCGGCCGGCGTCGACGCATTCAACCTGCATCGTCTCGCGCAGTCGCAGCGCGCCCGCACGCTCGGGATGCTGCTGATCCCGCTCGATGCCGACTACACGATCCCGCTGCGCCGTGCGCCTGACGTGCGTGCCGCATGCGAAGAGGCGTACGGGCCCGGCGGCGCACCGTCGGTCGTGTCGTTGCGCGAACTGCTCGGTCTCGTCGGCGCGCACGAATGGCGCAAGAAGGGCGTGCCGATCCCGGCACTCGGCGGCGCGCCGATCCATCCGCACTACGGCGTGTTCTCGCCGGTGCGCGGCGAATACGTCGAACTCGTCGCACGCGCGCCGCTGCCGGCGACGTCGCTCGCGTTCGATATCGGCACGGGCACCGGCGTGCTGGCGGCCGTGCTTGCGTCGCGCGGCGTCGAGCGTGTCGTTGCGACCGACCAGGACGCACGGGCGCTCGCCTGTGCGCGCGAGAACGTCGAACGGCTTGGCCACGCGAGTCGCGTCGAGATCGTCGAGGCCGATCTGTTCCCGGCCGGCCGTGCGCCGCTCGTGGTCTGCAACCCGCCGTGGGTGCCGGCCCGGCCGAGCGCGCCGATCGAATACGCGGTCTACGATCCGGACAGCCGCATGCTGCGTGGTTTCCTCGCGGGGCTCGCCGAGCACCTCGAGCCGGGTGGCGAGGGCTGGCTGATCCTGTCCGATTTCGCCGAGCATCTCGGCCTGCGGCCGCGGGACACGCTGCTGCAATGGATCGACGAAGCGGGCCTCGTCGTGCTCGGCCGCGACGACATCCGCCCCGCGCACCCGAAGTCGATGGATGCCGACGATCCGCTGTACGCGGCACGCCAGGCCGAGGTCACGTCGCTCTGGCGGCTCGGCGCGCGAGCCTGACCGCGCATTTTCGGTAAACTACCGCCATTCCTCACGAATTCCCGCCGCCGGGCCGTGGTCGACCGACCGTGGTCCGGCGCCGCTTCACGATGTCGAACAAGACCCACGAAATCCGCCCGGAGCAGTCCGTCGAGCTCCTGAAGGAACTGCACATCCTCACCCGCGACGGGAAGCTGAACCAGGACAGCCGCCGCAAGCTGAAGCAGGTCTATCACCTGTTCCAGTTCATCGAGCCGCTGCTCGCCGGCGTGCAGGCCGACCGTGGCAGCGTGACGCTCGTCGACCACGGCGCCGGCAAGTCGTATCTCGGCTTCATCCTGTACGACCTGTTCTTCAAGCAGCAGGCGGGGCACGGCACGCCGGCGTTCGCGTCGCACGTGTACGGGATCGAGACCCGCGAGGAGCTCGTCACGCGTTCGGCCGAACTCGCCGCGCGGCTCGGGTTCGGCGGCATGTCGTTCCTGAACCTGTCGGTCGCCGATTCGATCACGTCGCCGAAACTGCCTGAAACGGTCGATGTCGTTACCGCGCTGCACGCGTGCGACACGGCGACCGACGACGCGATCCGCTTCGCGCTCGCGAAGCGCGCGCAGCACATCGTGCTCGTGCCGTGCTGCCAGGCGGAAGTCGCGGGCGTGCTGCGCAAGAACAAGGGCAAGTCGCTCGCGAGCGCGCTGACGGAAGTGTGGCGACATCCGCTGCATACGCGCGAATTCGGCAGCCAGATCACCAACGTGCTGCGCTGCCTGCAGCTCGAAGCGCATGGCTACCAGGTCAGCGTGACCGAGCTGGTCGGCTGGGAGCATTCGATGAAGAACGAGCTGATCATCGCGCAGTACAAGAACCTGCCGCGCCGGCGGCCCGGCGAGCGGTTGAACGAGATCCTCGGGATGTTCGGGCTTGCCGAGCTGAACGCACGTTTCTTCGTGCCGGAAGCCGCGGCGGCGGGCGGTGAGGCCGTCGAACCGGCCGCTAGCTGACTGACGCGGGCGGGTGTCGGCCGCGCCGCGTGGCGCACGTTGCACGCCGCGTCAGACGTCGTCGCCCGGCCTGCGCATCCATTCGCGCCAGCCGTCGTGGCCGAGGCGGCGCAGCGTTTCCTGATTCTTTTCGTAGATCGCGGACGCGTCCGGGAACGCGTCGACCGCGCGCGCGATGCTGTCCTCGCGCAGCAGGTGCAGGATCGGATACGGCGCGCGGTTCGTGTAGTTCTCGATGTCGTCGGGCTCGCTGCCCTCGAACCGGTAGTCCGGATGGAAGCTCGCGATCTGCAGCACGCCGTCGAGCCGCAGTTGCCGCACCAGCCGGTCGGCAAAGAACAGCGCATCGTTGTAGTCGATGAAATCGGCGAACGCATGCGGAAAGATCACGAGTGTCGTGTCGACCTGCTGCGGATCCGCGGCGTCGAGCGCGCGCAGCTCCGTTTCGAGTTCGGCGAGCGCGTCTTCCAGCGTCGTCGCTTCGCTGATCGCGTAGCGCACCTGATCCTTCACATAGACGCTTTTCGCGAACGGGCACAGATTGAGCCCGATCACCGCGCGCGCGAGCCAGTGCCGCGTGGCGGCGAGGATGTCGTCGTGCGATTCGGGGCGGGTGTCGGTCATCGTGAAGCCAGTCGGGCGGAAGGGCGGTGAGGGCCGCATTGTAGCGGGCGTGCCGTCACGCGCATGCGGCCTCGATCAACTGCGTGACGAGCGCGGGAGCGACGCCGATCGGCGTTTCGCCGTGCCGATAGGTCTGGCTTGCCGCGTAGATGCCTTCGATCACCAGCGCGAGCGAGTCGGCGAGCGCCTGCGGCTGCCGCACGCCGGCGTCTTTGCACAGTGCGACGAGCCGCTTCATCAGCTGTTCCTTGTTCTGCGCGACGCGCTCGCGCGCCGGGTGCGACGCATCCGGGAATTCGGCCGCGACGTTGACGAACGGGCAGCCGCGGTAATCCTTCTGCGTCGCGCGCTCGGCGAGATCGACGAAATACTGGATCAGCTGCGCTTTCGGCTGGCCCGGGTGCTTCGCGACGCTCGTATTGAAGCGGTCGAAGAAACACGCATCCATCCGCTCCAGATACGCGAGGATCAGCTCGTCTTTCGACGAGAACTGGCGATACAGGCTCATTTTGTTGACGCCCGCGCGTTCCACGACCGCCTCGACGCCCACCGTACGAACGCCTTCCTTGTAAAACAGCTCCTCGGCGGCGCGCAGCAGGTGTTCCTGCGCGGTGGCGCCGTCGATCGGCCGGCGCGTGCGGCGCGCCGCCGGTTTGGCGATCTCGATGCCCGACATGATGACCCTCGTCTGCATATTGAATTGCTTGACATGTTACCGATTGGTCACTACGATCGCAACACACTTGTGACCGGTCGGTAACAAAGCGGCTGGATCAACAGACAAATGCCAAGCGTCGGCCCGGGTCAGCCGATGCAGCGTGCGGCGGAGGTGGCCTGGCTGGGTGGGGCGGAGCGGGTGCGCAGGCGCGCGAGCCGCCAACTGGAGAACGCAAAGATGAACTGGGCGGTGACACGAATTGGCGGGCGTTTCCACTACGGATGGCTCGCGGCGGCGGTGGTATTCCTGATCCTGCTGGCGGCGGCCGGCACGCGCGCGACGCCGAGTGTGCTGATGGTGCCGCTCGAACGCGAGCTCGGCTGGAGTCGCGCGGCAATTTCGCTGGCGATTTCGGTGAATATTGCGCTGTACGGACTGACGGGCCCGTTCGCGGCCGCGGCGATGCAGCGCTTCGGGCTGCGCCCGACCATTCTCACCGCGCTCGTGACGATGAGCGCGGGCGTCGCGCTGTCGTCGATGATGACGCAGAGCTGGCAGATGGTAGTGATCTGGGGCCTGATGGTCGGCTGCTCGACGGGCGTGGTCGCACTGACGTTGTCCGCGACCTTCGTTACGCGCTGGTTCCATGCGCGGCGCGGCCTCGTGATGGGGGTCCTGACCGCGAGCACGGCCACCGGCCAGCTCGTGTTCCTGCCGATGCTCGCAGCGATCGCGCAACACCATGGCTGGCGGCCGGTCGTCCTTGTCGTCGCAGTCGCGGCTGCGATCGTGATTCCGCTCGTGGCGTTCCTGTTGCCCGAACGGCCGGCCGACGTGCAACTGCGCCCGTACGGCGAGCCGGCCGATACGCCGCCCGCGCCCGAGGCGGCGAAGGAGAACCCGCTCGCGGTCGCGTTCCGTACGCTGCTGATGGCGAGCCGTTCGCGCGATTTCTGGCTGCTGTTCTTCAGCTTCTTCATCTGCGGCGCAAGCACCAACGGTTATGTCGGCACGCACCTGATCGCGATGTGCAGCGACTACGGGATGACGGAAGTGCAGGGCGCGTCGCTGCTCGCGGCGATGGGCGTGTTCGACCTGTTCGGCACGACGTTGTCGGGCTGGCTGTCCGATCGCTACGACAATCGCGTGTTGCTGTTCTGGTACTACGGGCTGCGCGGGCTGTCGCTGATCTACCTGCCGCACGCGTTCGGGATCGATTTCTTCGGGCTGCCGCTGTTCGCGATGTTCTACGGGCTCGACTGGATCGCAACCGTGCCGCCTACCGTGCGGCTCGCGACCGACGTGTTCGGCAAGGCCGCGGCGCCGGTCGTGTTCGGCTGGATCGTCGCCGGCCACCAGCTCGGCGCGGCGTTCGCGGCGCTCGGCGCGGGGCTGCTGCGCGCGAGCCTCGGCACGTACACGATCGCGTCGATGATCTCGGGCGGGCTGTGCATCATCGGTGCGCTGATCGTGCTGCGGATCAACCGCGGCCCGTCGCGCGCAGCCGCGCAGGCGGCCTGACCGCGGCAATCCGGCAGCCCCGCCGGCCGCGCGGCGGGCGGCCGGCCAATGCATGCACGGCGATTTGCATAGCGCGGGAGGATCGGGCGCGCATCGGCTCAAGCGGGTATGCTTGCGGTTCGCCAGGCGTTCGCGCCCCTTCTTCGATGTCAGCGAGGATCCGCATGTCCGTCAAACCTGCTCCCACCACCGTTTCGATTCACGATCTGATCGCGGGCCGCTGGAGCCCCCGCGCGTATTCGGATGAACCCGTCAGCGCCGGCGATCTGCACGCGGTGCTCGAAGCCGCCCGCTGGGCGCCGTCCGCCTACAACGCGCAGCCGTGGCGCTTCATCGTATTCGATCGCACGCAGGACGAAGACGCATTCAAGCGCGCGTTCGCGACGTTGGTGCCGTTCAACCAGGGCTGGAATGCGCCGGCGCCGGTGCTGATTGCAGTCACCGCGCATACGCTCACGTCGAAGGGCGAACCGGCGCCGACCGCGCTGTACGACGCGGGCGCGGCCGCGATGTCGCTGGTACTTCAGGCGCACGCGCTGGGCCTGGCCGCCCACCAGATGAGCGGCTTCGACGCGAAGGCATTCCGCGACGCGTTCGCGATCCCGGCCGACGTCGCGATTCCGGCGATCATCTCGCTCGGTCATTACGGCAACGTCGACAAGCTCGATCCCGTGCTGCGCGATCGCGAGAAGGCGCCGCGCACGCGCCATGCGATCGGCGAGGTCGTCTATGCGGGCGCATGGAAGAAGGGCTTCGACGCGGCAGCCTGACCTGCCTGGCGGACGGTCCGCACCCGCGCTCCCGCCCGCATGTCTCCCCGGCGCGCCGCCCGCGCGCCGCCGCCGCCGGGGCCCGTTACGCGGCACCGGTGGCTGGCCCCGGTTGTGATCCCGCGGGCTTCATGTTAAAAAGCCCGTCCTTTCCGTTTTCGCGCCGGCCCTGCTGCGGCAACTTCCCATGACTTACTGCGCGATCGATTTCGGCACGTCCAATTCCGCCGTGGCGCTGCCCGACGGCGATGGCATGCGCCTCGCGCCCGTCGAGGGCGACCACCTGACGCTGCCCACCGCGATCTTCTTCAACAACGACGAAGAGACGGTCGAATACGGCCGCGCGGCGCTGGCGTCCTATATCGACGGTTTCGACGGCCGGCTGATGCGCTCGATGAAGAGCATCCTCGGCTCGCCGCTCGCGGAAACGACGACCGATCTCGGCGACGGCAGCGCGATCGCGTACACCGAAATCATCGCGCGCTTCCTGACGCACCTTAAGCGCAAGGCCGAAGCCCGTGCGGGCGCGCCGATCGGTCGTGCGGTGCTCGGCCGGCCCGTGTTCTTCGTCGACGACGATCCGCGCGCCGACCGCCTCGCCCAGGACCAGCTCGAGGCCGCCGCGCGGTCGGTCGGCTTCAAGGATGTCCAATTCCAGTACGAACCGATCGCGGCCGCGTTCGACTACGAATCGCGCCAGCAGGCGGAGCGCCTCGTGCTCGTCGCCGACATCGGCGGCGGCACGTCCGACTTTTCGCTCGTGCGCGTCGGTCCTGAACGGATGGCGCGGCTCGAGCGCAAGGACGACGTGCTGGCGCATCACGGCGTGCACGTCGCGGGCACCGATTACGACCGGCGTGTCGAGCTGGCAGCGATCCTGCCCGCATTCGGCTACCGTTCGCTCGACCCCGAAGGGCGCGAGCTGCCGAACAAGATTTACTTCGATCTCGCGACCTGGCATCTGATCAACACGGTCTACACGCCGAAGCGGCTCGGCGAGCTGAAGCTGATGAAGCACCTGTACCGGGAGGTGCAGCAGTACGACCGGCTCACGAGCGTGGTCGAGCAGCGGCTCGGGCACGCGCTGATGGCGCGCGCGGAAGAAGCGAAGATCGGCGTCGCGGCGGGCGGGGAGACGATGATCGACCTGAACGACGTGGAAGAGGATCTGCAGATCGCGTTCGACGCCGACCGCCTCGTCGATGCGAGCCATGACGACACCGCGCGCATCGTCGATGCTGCGCGCGAGACGGTGCGGCTCGCGGGCGTTGCGCCGCGCGACGTCGGCGCGCTGTATTTCACCGGCGGCTCGACGGGGCTCGCGTTCCTGTCGGGCGCGCTCGCGGGTGCGTTCCCGGATGCACAGCCGGTGTTCGGCGACCGCCTCGCGAGTGTCGCGACGGGGCTCGGTATTCACGCGCAGCGATTATTCGGTTGAATACGGGCGGTTGAAAAGCCGCCATGCCGGGCAACCGGCGCCGAAAAACAAAAAGCCCCGCCGAAGCGGGGCTTTTTTTCACGAATTATCGCGCCAAGCTTAGACCGGACGGATGTTCGCAGCTTGCAGACCCTTCGGGCCCGTCTTCACTTCGAATTCAACCTTCTGGTTTTCTTGCAGCGTCTTGAAGCCTTCGACGCGGATTTCCGAGAAGTGCGCGAACAGATCGTCGCCGCCGCCTTCCGGGGTGATGAAGCCGAAGCCCTTTGCGTCATTGAACCACTTGACGGTACCGGTTGCCATGTTACTTGTTCCTAAAAAGATAAAACGGGGCCGAAGCCCATGGGGTGCGGAAAATCAAGGAAGGGGTAATAGGACCAACCGGAGTACCGTTGATGGGCGAACTACGAAAGAACCAATTCACTCGCCACTTGAAATCCTGCGAAGTCCTTTATACGGCTTATCCCCCGCGTGGTCAACCGTATTTCCGTGGACTCAGGGTTATTGCGGAGATCAGGTTTACAAAGCTTGCAAACGATGCGAATTTTTTGTAGGGGCCGAACGATTTTGGCGCCACGTTTCAGGTGCAACCGTTAAACTACGCGCCGCGTGGACGGGTTGCCCTGATCGGGTGGCTCGCCCCCCCAAAATTGCGTGCGCGGTGCAGTCCGAGCCGATCCCGGACCGCGGGCCGACCATGCTTTTTGAGACACAGGAGAGGATGTGAAGAGTTCTATTCAACGGAACATCGGCCCGTTTGCATTGATGCTGACGGGGCTGGGTTCGATTATCGGCTCGGGCTGGCTGTTCGGCGCCTGGAAGGCCGCGAAGATTGCCGGTCCGGCGGCTATCTGCGCGTGGATCATCGGCGCTGTCGTGATTCTCGCAATTGCACTGACGTATGCGGAACTGGGCGCGATGTTCCCCGAGTCGGGCGGCATGGTGCGCTACGCGCGCTACTCGCATGGTTCACTGGTCGGCTTCATCAGCGCCTGGGCGAACTGGATCGCGATCGTATCCGTGATCCCGATCGAGGCCGAGGCTTCGATCCAGTACATGAGCACGTGGCCGTATCCGTGGGCGCACGCGCTATTCGTGAACGGCGAGTTGACAGTACCAGGCCTGCTGCTGTCGGCCGTGCTGGTCGTCATCTACTTCATGCTGAACTACTGGGGCGTGAAGGCGTTTGCCCGTGCGAACACCGCGATCACGATCTTCAAGTTCCTGATCCCCGGCCTCACGATCCTCGGCCTGATGCTGACGAGCTACCATCCGGAGAACCTCGGCACCGCATCCAATGCAAGCTTTGCGCCGTACGGCTGGTCGGCGGTGCTGACCGCGGTCGCGACGAGCGGCATCGTGTTCGCGTTCAACGGCTTCCAGAGCCCGGTGAACCTCGCGGGCGAGGCGCGTAACCCGTCGCGCAGCGTGCCGTTCGCGGTGATCACGTCGATCCTGATCGCGCTCGTGATCTACGTGCTGCTGCAGATGGCGTATATCGGTTCGGTGAATCCGGCCGACGTCGCGCAGGGCTGGTCGCACTTCAACTTCAAGTCGCCGTTCGCCGAACTGGCGATCGCGCTGAACCTGAACTGGCTCGCGATCCTGCTGTACGTCGACGCGTTCGTGAGCCCGAGCGGCACCGGCACGACCTACATGGCGACGACCACCCGCATGATCTACGCGATGGAGCGCAACAACACGATGCCGAAGATGTTCGGCAATGTGCATCCGCTCTACGGCGTGCCGCGTCAGGCGATGTGGTTCAACCTGATGGTTTCGTTCATCTTCCTGTTCTTCTTCCGCGGCTGGAGTTCGCTCGCGGCGGTGATCTCGGTCGCGACGGTGATCTCGTACCTGACCGGCCCGATCAGCCTGATGGCGCTGCGCCGCGCGGCGACCGACATCGAGCGTCCGCTGTCGATTCCGCTGATGAAGCTGATCGCCCCGTTCGCATTCGTCTGCGCATCGCTGATCCTGTACTGGGCGAAGTGGCCGCTGACGGGCGAGATCATCCTGCTGATGATCGTCGCGCTGCCGGTGTACTTCTACTTCCAGTCGAAGTCGGGCTGGACCGGCTGGGGTGACGACCTGAAGGCCGCATGGTGGCTGGTCGCGTACCTGCCGACGATGGCCGTGCTGTCGCTGATCGGCAGCAAGGAGTTCGGCGGCCACGGCGTGCTGCCGTACGGCTGGGACATGCTGATCGTCGCGGCCATCGCGCTGGTGTTCTACTTCTGGGGCGTGAATACCGGCTACCGGACCAAGTATCTCGACGAGCGTGAATCGCACGACGAGATCCTCGAAGGGATCGGTGCCTGACGCGTGACCTGTCGCCGGATTCGGCGGCGGCAGCAAGCAGCGGAAAAAAGCCCGCCCGAGCGATGCTTGGGCGGGCTTTTTGTTTGGCGGTCGAACGGTTGCCGCGCGCCGCTCAGGCGGCCGTGCTCGCGAATACGTAGTTCGTCATCGCGAGCACACGCTGGTACGTGCCGAGCGACTGGATACCGAGCTGGTAGTCGTCGTCCGCCGCGCCGAGCGCCGTGAACACCGGCAGCAAGTGTTCGTCGGTCGGATGCATCAGCGCCGCGTGCGGCGCCTGCCGGCGGTAGTCGAGCAGCGCATCGACGTCGCGCGCGGCCAGCTTCGCCTCGAACCAGTCGGTGAATTCCGCGACGCGCGGGTCCGCATCCTCGGGGGCCGCACTGAAATCGGCGGCGCGCAGGTTGTGCGTGATCTGGCCCGAGCCGATCACCATCACGCCTTCGTCGCGCAGCGGTCGCAGCGCGCGGCCGAGCGCGAAGTGGTGGGCGGCATCCGCGCGCGGCTGGATCGACAATTGCGCCACCGGCACATCGGCTTCCGGGAACATCAGCAGCATCGGTACCCATGCGCCGTGGTCGAGGCCGTGCTCGGTCGTCGCGGTCTCGATGCCGGCCGCATTCAGCAGCCCGGCCGCGCGCTCGGCGACGTCGGGCGCGCCCGGCGCCGGGTAGCGGATGTCGTACAGCGCCTGCGGAAAGCCGTAGAAATCGTGGATCGTTTCCGGATGCGCGGCGACGCTGGCGACGGGGCGCTGCGTGCCCCAGTGCGCGGACAGCATCAGCACCGCGCGCGGGCGCGGCAATTCGGCGCCGAGGTGGGTGAACGCGCCGGACGGCAGCGTCGGGTCGATCGGCAGCGTCGGGGCGCCGTGGGACAGATAGAGCGAAGGCAAGCGGTTCATGGTGGTGGCCTGCAAAGGGATTTGCCTGTGACTATAGGCGCGCACCGGATATTGATAAATCCGCGCTGAGGAATTTAATTGACGCTTGTTTGTTGATAATCCGGGCGGCGCAGCGCGCTCTGCGGCACGTTGGCGCTGTATTCGTGAAATCGAATGAATTTGCAGTGTAATCGGCGAAGATGCGCGAAGAACGGGCCTGCGGAAGTGCGCTTACTGAGCGTGCCGGATGCCGGCCCACGGCGTTGTCAGCGGTGCGCTGAGCGCGAACAGGTCGAGCACGCGCGTGACGGTCTGATCGACGAGTTCCTCGATCGTCTTCGGCATCGCGTAGAACGCGGGTAGCGGCGGGAAGACGATGCCGCCCATTTCGGTGACGGCCGTCATGTTGCGCAGATGCGCGAGGTTGAACGGTGTTTCGCGCACCATCAGCACGAGGCGGCGGCGTTCCTTCAACGTGACGTCGGCCGCGCGCGTGATCAGGTTGTCGGACAGCCCGTGCGCGACGCTCGCGAGCGTCTTCATCGAGCAGGGCGCGATCACCATCCCGTCGGTCGCGAACGACCCCGACGCGATCGTCGCGCCGACGTCGCGCACCGAATGCACGACGTCCGCACGGCTTTCGACATCGGCCTTCGACAGCTTCAGTTCGTGCTGGATGTTGAGCCAGCCGGCGTTCGAAATCAGCAGGTGCGTTTCGACGCCGCCGGCAGCGCGCAGCAGGTCGAGCAGCCGGACGCCGTAGATCGCGCCGGTGGCGCCGGTGATCGCGACGATCAGCCGGCGTGGCGGCGCGCTGGGAGATGCCATCGAAAGGGGGCGTATTACGCGGCGGCGAACAGTTGCTGCAGTTCGCCCGACTGGTACATCTCCATCATGATGTCCGAGCCGCCGATGAATTCGCCCTTCACGTAGAGCTGCGGGATGGTCGGCCAGTTCGAGAATTCCTTGATGCCTTGGCGGATCTCGTCGTCTTCGAGCACGTTGACCGTCTTGAACTGGTCGACGCCGCAGGCTTTCAGCACCTGGATGGCGCGGCCCGAAAAGCCGCACATCGGGAATTGTGCGTTGCCCTTCATGAAGAGCACGACCTGGTTTTCGTCGACGATTTGCTTGATACGTTGTTGGGTGTCCATGACTGACCTTGCGTTAGCGGGGCGTTAGATCGAAATGATAGCGGATTTCAACCGGGCGGGCCGGGCATCAGCCCGGCAGGCGGCCGCCTGTCGTGCGTTCGATGGCGGCCAGATCGGCGAGCGATTCGACCGCGACGAAGCCGTGCGAGGCGAGCACCGCGCGCACGGCCTCGGCCTGGTCGTAGCCATGCTCGATCCAGAGCGTGCCGCCCGGTTTCAGGTAGGTGCCGGCGCCCGCGACGATCGTGCGGATCGCGCTGAGGCCGTCGGCATCGTCGGTGAGTGCGCCGCGCGGCTCGAAACGCAGGTCGCCCTGCGCGAGGTGCGGATCGTGCTGCGCGATATACGGCGGGTTGCTGACGATCGTGTCGAATGCGAGCGACGGATCGAGTGCCGCGTACCAGTCGCTCTCCAGCCAGTGCAGCGTGCCGCCGGGACGGTGCGCGTCGAGCAGCTTGCCGGCGTTGCGTTGCGCGACCGCGAGTGCGGCCGGCGAACGGTCGAGCGCCCATACGCGGGCATCGGGCCGCTCGGCGGCGATCGACACGGCGATCGCGCCGCTGCCGGTGCCGAGATCGAGCACGGCCGGATGCGGCAGTCCGTCGATCGCGTCGAGTGCGGCTTCGACGAGCAGTTCGGTCTCGGGGCGCGGGATCAGCACGTCCGGCGTCACGTCGAACGGCCGGCCGAAGAATTCGCGCATCCCGACGAGTTGTGCGACGGGCTCGCCGGCCATGCGGCGCGCCTCGAGCACGCGGTAGCGTTCGACCGCGGCCGCGTCGAGCGGCGCGTCGCCGCGTGTGATCAGCTGCGTTCGGGTCCAGCCGAGTGCGTGCGCGAGCAGCACGCGCGCATCGACCGCGTCGAGCGGGGACGCGCGCAGCAGGTCGTCGGCGGTCGTGTCGGGCATCGCGGCCTCAGTCGGCATCGCCGAGCGACGCGAGCAGCTCGGCCTGGTGCTCGCTGACCAGCGCGCGGATCAGTTCGTCGAGGTCGCCGTCCATGAGCGCCTCGAGCCGGTACAGCGTCAGGTTGATCCGGTGGTCGGTCATCCGGCCCTGCGGGAAGTTGTACGTGCGGATCCGTTCCGAGCGGTCGCCGGAGCCGATCAGGCTCTTGCGCGTCGCGGCTTCCTTCGCGTGCTGCTCGTGATACTGCTTGTCCTTGATGCGCGCGGCGAGGACCTTCAGCGCGCGATCCTTGTTCTTGTGCTGCGAGCGGTCGTCCTGGCACTCGACGACGATCCCGGTCGGGATGTGCGTGACGCGCACCGCCGAATCGGTCTTGTTGATGTGCTGGCCGCCCGCGCCGGACGCACGGAACGTGTCGATCCGCAGGTCGGCCGGATTGATCTCGACCTCGCCGATCTCGTCGGCTTCCGGCATTACCGCGACCGTGCACGCGGACGTGTGGATGCGCCCCTGCGTTTCGGTCGCGGGCACGCGCTGCACGCGATGGCCGCCCGATTCGAACTTCAGGCGCGAATACGCACCCTGGCCCGCGATCCGCACGATCACTTCCTTGTAGCCGCCGAGATCCGACGCACTCTCAGACATCATTTCGACCTGCCAGCGCTGGCGTTCCGCGAAGCGCAGGTACATGCGCAGCAGGTCGCCCGCGAACAGCGCCGATTCATCGCCGCCGGCGCCCGCGCGGATTTCGACGAAGATGTTGCGGTCGTCGTTCGGATCCTTCGGCAGCAGCATCTTCTGCAGCTCGGTCTCGAGGCGGGTCATGCTCTCGCGCGCGCTGCGGATTTCGTCTTCCGCGAAGTCGCGCATCGACAGATCGCCGAGCAGCTCCTGCGCAGCCGTCTCGTCGCTGCGCGACTGGCGCCACAGCGCGTACTGCTCGACCACCGGGCCGAGTTCCGCATGTTCACGCGTGAGCTTGCGGTACTGGTCGAGGTCGGCCGTGACGTTTTCGCGGCTCAGCAGGTCGTTCAGTTCGGCCAGCCGTGTGGACAGCTGGTCGAGCTTGCGTTGCATGCTCGTCTTCATGGTGTGGAGCGGCGCTCCCGGGCAAGGGGTATTCGGAAAGGATAGGCCGGCGCGCGGCCGGCGGCAGGGCGATCGGCCGGCGCTAGTGGCCGGACTGGTCGTTCGAGCGCGGTGCGTGCTGGTAGAAGCCGCGCATCAGGTCGATCAGCGAATCGCGATCGGCGCCGTTCACGCGGTTGAGCGCGCTCGTCGGGCCGTGGATCAGCTTGTTGGTCAGCGCCTGCGACAGCGCTTCGAGCACGGCGGCCGGATCGTCGCCGCGCGCGAGCAGCTTCTGCGCCTTGTCGACTTCGGCCCGGCGCAGCGCGTCGGCCTGCGTATGCATGTGACGGATCACCGGCACGACGCTGCGCGTGTCGAGCCATTGCATGAAATTCTGCACGCGCGTCTCGATGATCGCTTCGGCCTGCGCGACCGCAGCCTGGCGCGATGCGTTGCCTTCGCGCACGATCGCGCCGAGATCGTCGACGGTGTAGAGGAACACGTCCTTCAGCTTGCCGACTTCGGGCTCGATGTCGCGCGGTACCGCGAGGTCGACCATGAAGATCGGCCGGTGGCGGCGCGCCTTCACCGCGCGCTCGACTGCGCCGAGGCCGATGATCGGCAGCGTCGACGCTGTGCACGACACGATGATGTCGAATTCGTGCATGCGGGTCGGCAGATCCGCGAGCGGCATCGCGCGGCCGTTGAAGCGCTCGGCGAGCCGCTGGCCGCGTTCGGCCGTGCGGTTCGCGACGACGAGTTCGCGCGGACCTTGCGCGGCGAAGTGCGTCGCGCACAGCTCGATCATCTCGCCGGCGCCGATGAACAGCACGCGCTGATCGGACACTTTTTCGAAGATCCGTTGCGCGAGGCGCACCGCGGCGGCGGCCATCGACACCGACTGCGTGCCGATTTCGGTCGTGCCGCGCACTTCCTTCGCCACCGCGAACGTGCGCTGGAACAGCTGGTTCAGATAGGTGCCGAGCGCGCCGGCTTCCGTTGCGGTGCGCACGGCATCCTTCATCTGGCCCAGGATCTGGGTTTCGCCAAGCACCATCGAATCGAGGCCGGAGGCGACGCGGAATGCGTGCCGGACCGCTTCCGACTGCGGCAGCGCATAGACGTGCGGCGCGAGCTCGTCGACCGAAATCCGGTGATACTCCGACAGCCAGCGGACTGCGCCTTCGCGTGCTGCGCGATCGTCTGTCGCGCAATACAGTTCGGTGCGGTTGCAGGTGGAGAGGATCGCCGCTTCGGGCGTATTGGGCGCCTGGGGGCCGAGAAACACGTTCTTGAACGTGACGAGAGCCGGCTTGATCTGCTCGAGCGGAAACGCCACGCGTTCGCGCAGGGCGACAGGCGCAGTGTGGTGATTGATTCCGATCGTGAGGAGTTGCATGTCGAGGGCTATCGTTTAGCCCCATATTATAGCGTTTCAGCGATTTCCTCACTCGCCGCATACCGGGCATCAGCGTGGTGGGGCCGGGAATTTGGGGGCTCGATCGGCACGCGGTCGAGCTGATAGCCGTAGCCGTAGAGCGGCAGCAGCCGGTAGCCGCGCTCCGGAAGGAGATGCAGCTTGCTGCGCAGCCGGGACGCGTGGGTGTCGAGCGTGCGCGACTTCATGTCGCGGCGGCGCGCCCACACCGTTTCGAGAATATGGGCGCGCGACACGGGCCGCGACAGGTTCGCGAACAGCAACTGCGCGAAACGGAACTCCTTCGGCGTGAGTGAAACGATTGCGTCGCCGAAACGCACGAGGCAGTGCGTGGCGTCGAATGCGTATTCGCCATACATTTCGCGCGAGCGGGTGGGCGGCCGGCGGACGCCGGCGCGGCGGCTCAACGCGTTGACGCGCGCGAGCAGCTCGGGCCCGCTCACGGGGCGCACGAGGCAATCGTCGGCACCTGCGTGCAGGCACGATACGATTTCGCTTTCGCGCGGCAACTGCATCACGGCGATGGCCGGCAGCCCGGGCAGGATGGTCTGCGCGCGCGGAATGACTTCCTCGGCCGGCTGGTCGCCGGCCCAGTGGCCGGTGATCAGCATGTCGCAGGTGTCGGTGGCGAGCCACTCGAAGAACGCCGTGCTGGACGGAAACGCGTGGCACACATGACCGCCTGCAAAGAGCAGGCGGTTCAGGAGCGCGGCATGGCGCGCGTCCGGATCGATCAGAGCGATTCGCATAAGAATTTCTTCAATACGGCAGCCGGTGCGCGCTTGCCATAACGTCGAGTCGGCCCCTACACTCGAATGTTCGCGGCACCCGGCTGGTCTCGGGTTCGATGGATGAATCGATGCTAGCCGCTGGCAACGTTCACGCCTATGGGACGAATCTGAATTTATAGAAGGCGTCGAATGAACTGGTTTGGAATCCTTGTCCTGGGAGCGGCCGTCGGGCTGTTCGGCCGATGGCTGCATCCGATGCGGCGCACGGGCCGGCCGGCGTGGTGGATCGCGGTGCTCGCCGGCATCGTCGGCGCGGCCGCGGCCCGCATGGCCGGCAATCTCTCTGGACTGTTTTACGATGGCGAGACGCTCGAATGGCCGGTCTGCACCGGTGGCGCGTTCCTCGTCGTAGCCGTGACGGTCGCGCTGTCGGCCCGTCGCTGAATGCTCTCAGGTGAAATCATGAATTCCCGTCTTCCCGAAGTCTCGCCGGTGCCGGCCCGCCTCGCGCTGCTGCGTGGTGCCATGGCCCGCGAGGATCTGGCCGCCTATCTCGTGCCGTCCGCCGATCCCCATCTCTCCGAGTATCTGCCGGAGCGCTGGCAGGCTCGCCGCTGGCTGTCCGGCTTCACGGGCTCGGTCGGCACGCTGGTCGTGACGGCGGATTTCGCAGGGCTGTGGGTCGATAGCCGCTACTGGGTGCAGGCCGATACCGAACTGGCTGGCACGGGCGTGCAGCTGATGAAGATGACGGGCGGGCAGCAGAGCGCGCCGCACGTCGACTGGCTCGCGCAGAACGTGGCGGCGGGTATGACGGTCGGCGTCGACGGCGCCGTGCTCGGCGTCGCGGCCGCACGCGGGCTGACGGGCGCGCTGAACGCACGCGGCATCGCGCTGCGTACCGACCTCGACCTGCTCGACGCGATTTGGCCCGAGCGGCCGGGGCTGCCCGGCGACGCGGTGTTCGAGCATGCGGCGCCGCAGGCCGACACGACGCGCGCGAGCAAGCTGGCCGAAGTGCGCCGCGCGATGCGTGCGCAGGGCGCGCAGTGGCATTTCGTGTCGACGCTCGACGACCTCGCATGGCTGTTCAACCTGCGCGGTGCCGACGTCAACTTCAATCCCGTATTCGTTGCGCACGCAATGATCGGCGCCGATCGCGCGACGCTGTTCGTCGCCGACGGCAAGGTGTCGCCGGCATTGGCCGCGTCGCTCGCGCAGGACGGCGTCGACGTTCGTGCCTACGACGCCGCGCGCGCCGCGCTCGCGGCGCTGCCCGACGGCGCGACGCTGCTGATCGACCCGCGCCGCGTGACGTTCGGCACGCTCGAGGCCGTGCCGGCCGGCGTGAAGCTCGTCGAGGCCGTGAATCCGTCGACGTTCGCGAAGTCGCGCAAGACGTCCACCGAGATCGAGCACGTGCGCGTGACGATGGAACACGACGGCGCCGCGCTCGCGGAATTCTTCACCTGGTTCGAACAGGCCGTGAACCGCGAGACGATCACCGAGCTGACGATCGAGGAGAAACTCACGGCCGCGCGCGCACGGCGCCCCGGCTATGTGTCGCCGAGCTTCGCGACGATCGCCGGCTTCAACGCGAACGGCGCGATGCCGCACTACCACGCGACGCCCGCGTCGCACGCGACGATCGCCGGCGACGGGCTGCTGCTGATCGATTCGGGTGGCCAATATGTCACCGGCACGACCGACATCACGCGCGTCGTGCCGGTCGGCACGGTCAGCGACCTGCAGCGGCGCGATTTCACGATCGTGCTGAAATCGATGATGGCGCTGTCGCGTGCGCGGTTCCCGCGCGGCATCCGCTCGCCGATGCTCGACGCGATCGCGCGCGCACCGATGTGGGCGGCCGGGCTCGACTACGGCCACGGCACGGGGCATGGCGTCGGCTACTTCCTGAACGTGCACGAAGGCCCGCAGGTCATCTCGCACTACGCGCCGGCCGAGCCGTACACGGCGATGGAAGAGGGCATGATCACGTCGATCGAGCCGGGCGTGTACCGTCCCGGCCAGTGGGGCATCCGGATCGAGAACCTGGTCGTGAACCGCGCGGCCGGGCAGACCGAGTTCGGCGATTTCCTCGCATTCGAGACGCTGACGCTGTGCCCGATCGACACGCGCTGCGTGCTGATCGAAATGCTGCATGACGAAGAACGCGCGTGGCTGAATGCGTATCATGCAACGGTGCGCGAGCGCGTCGGCCGGCACCTGAGCGGCGATGCCAAGGCGTGGCTCGACGCGCGCACGCAGCCGCTCTGACGCAACATGCGATAACGGCCGGACAACGGTCAAACGACAAAACCGAGGGCAAGCAATGGCGGACACCGCAGTGATCGTGGTCGACATGCAGCGCGGGCTGGTGCAGCGGGCGCGGCCCGCTTACCGGCTCGATGACGTGGTAGCGGGCATCAACCGGTTGACGGCGGCGGCGCGTGCGGCGAATGCGCCCGTGTGCTTCGTGCAGCACGACGGCGATGCGGACGACGATGTCGTGCCCGGCACGCCGGGTTGGGAGCTGCATGCGGGGCTGGTCGTCGGGAACGACGACTGGCGCGTGCGCAAGCAGATGAGCGATTCGTTCCACGACACGCCGCTCGCCGCGCAGCTCGACCGCCACGGCATCCGTTCGGTGCTGATCTGCGGCTATGCGACCGAGTTCTGCGTCGATTCGGCCGCGCGCCGCGCCGCGCTGCTCGGCTACCGGACGACCGTCGTGTCCGACCTGCACACGACGAACGAGCGCGCGCACTTGGCAGCCGCGCAGATCGTCGCGCACCATCACTTCGTATGGCAAAACAATTCGCTGTCGGGCAACCCGGTGACGCCGCGCCCGCTCACGGACATCCTCGCGACGGAGTTCGCATGACGATCAAGGCCGTGGTGTTCGATTTCGGCGGCGTGCTGATCGACTGGAGCCCCGAGTACCTTTACCGGGAACTGATTCCCGACGATGCGGAGCGCCGCTGGTTCCTCACGCATGTGTGCGCGATGGACTGGGTGATCCGCCAGGACGGCGGGCAAACGATCGAGGAAGGCACGGCCGAGCTCGTCGCGAAGTTCCCGGAGCACGAAGCGCTGATCCGAGCGTTCTATGCGCGCTGGCACGAGATGATCGGCGGCGTACTCGAAGAGGGCGCGGCACTCGTCGACCGGCTGGAGGCACAGGGGATGCCGCTCTTCGGGCTGACGAACTGGTCCGCGCAGACGTTTCCGTATGCGTGGGACAACTTCCCGGTGCTGCGGCGTTTCAGGGAGATCGTCGTGTCGGGCCGTGTGAAGCTCGTGAAACCCGATCCGGCGATCTACCGCGAGATGCATGCGCGGATCGAGCCGCACCTGCCGGGCATCGCGCCGCACGAACTCGTGTTCATCGACGACAACGCGAAGAATGCCGCGGCCGCGACGGCGCTCGGCTGGCACGGCATCCATCACACGAGTGCGGCGGCGACCGAGGCGCGGCTGCGCGAACTGGGCGCGCTCGCGTAAGCGGCATGCGAACAGCAGCCATCGGATAAAAAAAGCGGGCCAGCGGCCCGCTTTTTTGTTGTGCCGCTCCTGAAGCGGCCACCCTCGGTGCCTGGCCCCGCGTTGCCGCAGCGCCGGGCCCCCGGGCCGAGCCGGTCAGCGGCTGATCGGCTTGTAGCGCAGACGCTTCGGCTTCGCGGCTTCCTCGCCGAGGCGTGCGCGCTTGTCGGCTTCGTACTCCTGGTAGTTGCCGTCGAAGAACGTGACCTGCGAATCGCCTTCGAACGCGAGGATGTGCGTTGCGATCCGGTCGAGGAACCAGCGATCGTGCGAGATCACCATCACCGAGCCCGCGAATTCGAGCAGCGCGTCTTCCAGCGCGCGCAGCGTTTCGACGTCGAGGTCGTTCGACGGTTCGTCGAGCAGCAGCACGTTGCCGCCGGAGATCAGCGTCTTCGCGAGGTGCAGGCGGCCGCGTTCACCGCCGGACAGGTTGCCGACGATCTTCTGCTGGTCGCCGCCCTTGAAGTTGAAGCGGCCGATGTACGCGCGCGACGGCGTTTCGTACTTGCCCACCGTCAGCACGTCGGCGCCACCCGAGATTTCCTCGAACACCGTCTTCGTGCCGTCGAGTGCGTCGCGGCTCTGGTCGACGTACGCGAGCTTCACGGTCGGCCCCATCACGACTTCGCCCGAATCCGGCTGTTCCTTGCCCGTCAGCATCCGGAACAGCGTCGACTTGCCGGCGCCGTTCGGCCCGATGATGCCGACGATCGCGCCAGCCGGGATCTTCAGGTTCAGGTTGTCGATCAGCAGGCGGTCGCCGAACGCCTTGCTGACGTTCTTGAACTCGATCACTTCATTGCCGAGGCGGTCGCCGACCGGGATGAAGATTTCCTGCGTCTCGTTGCGCTTCTGGTATTCCTGGCTGTTCAGCTCCTCGAAGCGCGCGATACGTGCCTTCGACTTCGCCTGCCGGCCCTTCGGGTTCTGGCGCACCCACTCCAGTTCCTTCTTGATCGCCTTCTGGCGCGCCGATTCCGACGCTTCTTCCTGCTTCAGGCGCTCTTCCTTCTGGTCGAGCCAGCTGCTGTAGTTGCCCTTCCACGGAATGCCGTGGCCGCGGTCGAGTTCGAGAATCCATTCGGCCGCGTTGTCGAGGAAGTAGCGATCGTGGGTGACCGCGACGACGGTGCCCGGGAAGCGCACCAGGAACTGCTCGAGCCAGTCGACCGATTCCGCGTCGAGGTGGTTGGTCGGTTCGTCGAGCAGCAGCATGTCGGGCTTTTCGAGCAGCAGCTTGCACAGTGCGACGCGGCGCTTTTCACCGCCCGACAGGTGTTCGATCTTTGCGTCCCACGCCGGCAGGCGCAGTGCGTCGGCGGCCACTTCGAGCTGCTGCTCGGGGCTGCCGCCGTCGCTCGACGCGAGGATCGCTTCGTACTTCGCCTGCTCGGCCGCGAGCGCGTCGAAGTCGGCGTCCGGCTCGGCGTACGCCGCGTAGATTTCCTCGAGCTTCTTGTTCGCCTGGAACAGGTCGCCGAGGCCGTCCTCGACGGCTTCGCGCACCGTCTTCGTCGGGTCGAGCTGCGGCTCCTGCGGCAGGTAGCCGATGTTCAGGTTCGGCATCGGCGTCGCTTCGCCTTCGATGTCCTTGTCGACGCCCGCCATGATGCGGATCAGCGTCGACTTGCCCGAGCCGTTCAGGCCGAGCACGCCGATCTTCGCGCCGGGAAAGAACGACAGCGAGATGTCCTTCAGGATCTGGCGCTTGGGCGGCACGATCTTGCCGACCCGGTTCATCGTGAAAACGTATTGGGCCATTTGGGTGTGAAAGTCAGAAGTGGTTGAGACTGCCGCGCAGCGCGCTGGCGTGGCGGCGTCGGGTGATTCGGTACGGAGCGTGCCGCGCGCGGCGCGGCTGCGTCGCCGCGTGTCGGCGGCGCGAGCGGCTATTGTACTTCGCCACCGGCTGCCGCTGGCGCGATCCCGGCCTTTTGGTCAGGCCCGTGCTCACAGCCACGCGGCGACGCCGCCGTGCCCCGAGCACGTACCGCGCCGGTGACGGCTGAAGCTGTACGTGCCGTCGCGACAGCGCGCGCTTGCGCCTTCGGGCACGCGGCCCGATTTCGAATGGGCGGGCGCGTGCACGGTTTCGCCGTCGCGGTTGCGATACGTGTCGTGTCGGTCGAGATCGGCTTCGTTGGCGTAGCCGGGCGGTGCGCGGTACGCGTGTGCCGGAAGGGGCAGCGCGGCGCACGCGACGAAGAATGCGGCGGACAGGGTCGCGATGCGCGTCGCGCGGCGGAGCAGGGCGGGCATGGTCTCTCTCGGTCTGTTGTTATCGGTTTGGGGCCGCATGTTAGCCGATCGGCAGGGGACCGGCGCCACGCGGCGGAGCGACGCTACGCCGCGCCCGACATCGATGCCGCGCCGTCGGCTTGCGCGGCGTCGAGGATCCATCGGCGGAATGCGGCGACCTTCGGCCGTTCCGCGTGATGCGGTGGATAGACGAGGTAGTACGCGAAATCGTCGAGCCACGCGACGTCGGCGAGCTGCACGAGCCGGCCGCTTGCCAGCTCGCCGCGCACCATCGCGGCGGGCAGCAGCCCGGCGCCCTGGCCGGCGACGATCGCCTGCAGCAACAGGCCCGAGTCGTCGAACGCGGGGCCGCGCGGCGGGCCGAAATCGTCGATCCGCTGCGCGCCGAACCAGATGTGCCAGCCCTTGCGCTCCGCGTCGTGCAGCTGTGGCCAGCCGACGAGCTCGGCCGGCGTCGCCGGCATGCCGAGCCGCGCAACGAGGTCGGGCGACGCGAGCGCGACGATCTCCACCGTCAGCAGGCGCTCGCTGCACAGCCCGATATAGCGCCCGAGGCCATGACGGATGGCGACGTCGACGCCGTCGCGCGAGAAATCCGCGAGCGCGTGGCTCGTGACGACCTGCAGGTCGACGTCCGGGCACGACTCGCGGAACTGCGCGAGGCGCGGGACGAGCCACGCGGATGCGAAGAACGGCGTGACGCTCACCGTCAGCACGCCGCTGTCGGCGGCGCCCGACACGCGCTGCGACGCATCGGCGATCTGCCTGAACGCGTTGCGCACCGGCGGCAGGTAGTCGCGGCCGGCCGCCGTGAGCAGGATGCCGCGGTTGACGCGCTCGAACAGCTGCACGCCGAGATGCGTCTCGAGCGTGCGGATCATCTGGCTCACCGCGCCGGGCGTGACCGACAGCTCCTCGGCGGCTGCCTTCACCGACAGGTGGCGGGCAGCCGCTTCGAATGCGCGCAGCGCGTTGAGAGGCGGCAAGCGGGAACGAATCATTCAGTTTTTCTAAATCGAAAGTCCGACGAAATATCGTTTGAGACGATACGTACGCACGAGTACCGTTGACGCATCGGAGTGCATGCGTCGCGACTGCCGGTCGGCGGCCGATGCGATCAACATAGTTCAACTATATCCATGAGGCAATCCGGACGCCGCCTGGCGGCCGGTGGAACCTGAGAGGAGCATCGTCATGAACCGCCCGGGCGCAGCGCGCCTTTTCTATGGCTGGTACGTGGTTGCGGCCGCGTTCGCCGTCACGTTCGTCGGTTTCGGCAGCGCGTACACGTTCAGCGCGTTCGTCGAGTCGCTGCAGCGGGATTTCGCCGCGTCGCGCGGGCAGATCTCGCTCGTGTTCTCGCTCGCTGGCTTCCTGTATTTCGGTTTCGGCATCGTCAGCGGGCCGCTGGCCGACCGCTTCGGTTCGCGGCGGCTGGCCATTGCCGGGATGCTGCTGACGGGCGCGGGGCTCGCGGCTGCCGGTGCTGCGCATACGCTGGTGCAGGTCTATGTCGCGTACGGTCTCGGTGTCGGTCTCGGCGTCGGCTGCGCATACGTGCCGGCCGTCGGCGCCGTGCAGCGCTGGTTCGTGCGCCGGCGCGGCTTCGCGTCGGGGCTCGCGGTCGCCGGGATCGGTGTCGGCACGCTGGTGATGCCACCGCTCGCGTCCGTGCTGATCGCGCACGCCGGCTGGCGCGGCGCGTATTTCACGCTGGCCGTGATCGCGGTCGTGATCGGCGCGGGGATGTCGCTGCTGATCGAGAACGATCCGTGCGGGCGGGGGCTGCTGCCGGACGGGGAGGCGGCGCATGAGCCCGTCGAAGGCAGCGGTGCGAAAGTCACCGTCACCGGGCGCGATGCGAGTGCTTCGGTGTCTGCCACCACCACGGGGCGCAAGCCGGCTGCCGCTTCGGCGCCTGCCGGCGCGACGGTGCGCGAAGCCGTCACGTCGCGTCCGTTCGCGAGCCTCTACGCGGCATGCCTCATCTGCTCGTTCGGTGTGTTCGTCCCGTTCGTTCACCTCGTGCCGTACGCGCTCGATCATGGCGTCTCGTCATCGACGGCCGTGCTGCTGCTCGGCGCGATCGGCGTCGGCAGCACGGCCGGCCGGTTTTTCCTCGGCGGCCTCGCCGACCGCTTCGGCCGCCGCACGTCGCTGCTCGCGATGTTCGCGGGCATGGCGGTCGCGCTCGTCGCGTGGGCCGGTGCCGGCACCGTCTCGACGCTTGCCGCGTTCGCACTCGTGTTCGGCGTGTTCTACGGTGGCTGGGTGGCCGTGCTGCCGGCGGTCGTGATGGACTACTTCGGCGGCCGCAACGTGAGCGGGATCATCGGCGTGCTTTACACGAGCGTCGCATTCGGCACGCTGATCGGGCCGACCGCGGCCGGCTTCATCTACGACGCGGGCGGCGGCTATCTCGTGCCGATCCTGGCCAGCGCCGCCGCGAATGCGATCGCCTTCGCGATCGTCGCGACGACGGGGCGTGTGTCGACGGTCGCACATGCGGCGCGCGGATAGGCGTGCTTCGGCCCGCGCACCGTCGCGAATTCCGGTAGGGTGGCCGGATCGTGAACCGAAGGCATGCAGCCGGGAGGCCCCATGACATTCGACGAAGTCCGGCAGATCGCATTGGCGTGGCGCGGTGTCGAGGAGGGCACGTCGTACGGCACGCCTGCACTCAAGGTGAAAGGCAAGATGCTCGCGCGGCTGCGCGAGGACGGCGACACGCTCGTCGTGAAGGGCGTCGGCCCCGACGAGCGCGCGTGGCTCATCGAATCGGAACCCGACGTCTATTACGTGACGGATCACTACGTCGGCTGGCCGATCGTACTGGTGCGGCTGTCGGTGGCCCATCCCGACGCCGTGAAAAACCTGCTTCTGCGAGAATGGCAGGCTGTCGTCCCCGCCAAATGGCGCGACGAGATGGCGCGCAGCGCGAACTGACACGCCGGTTGCGACTGGCTGCCCGACATCGCCGGGTGCCTGCGGCGCGCTCGCGAGCCACCGCGAACGGGTACAAGCGTTGCATCGATCGCCGTCGATGCAACAAGTGGTTCCATCGAAATTCTTCAATTGGTTCTTAGTGAAGAACCGTTTGATGCTTACACTCCTTCGCTTCGAAGGCAGCTGACGAAAGCCGACGGAATGGGCGCACGCGATGCGCCGGCGCCCTGCGCACCGCATCGCACCCGCAGCTTCGCAGAACTGCGTTGCGCACCCTTCCGGAACGGCCCCCGATCCGGCTGAGCGCCTGCATCCCGTGCACGCGCCGCGTCCGGCCCGGCTCAAGAACCACAATCCCCCGTGCTGCCTTCACGCGATACCCGGCCATACCGGAACCGTTTTTTGGAGAGAGACAGATGAGTGGAAGCAACACAGGCCTCGGTACGGGCCTGAAGCAGCGGCACGTGACGATGATGTCGATTGCCGGCGTGATCGGCGCGGGCCTGTTCGTCGGCTCCGGCCACGCCATCGCGGAAGCCGGCCCGGCGTCGATCCTCGCGTATGCGATCGCGGGTGTGCTGGTCGTGCTGGTGATGCGCATGCTCGGCGAGATGGCCGTCGCGCATCCGGACAGCGGTTCGTTCTCCACCTATGCCGATCGCGCGATCGGCCATTGGGCCGGTTTCTCGATCGGCTGGCTGTACTGGTGGTTCTGGGTGCTCGTGATCCCGATCGAGGCGACCGCCGCCGCGACCATCCTGAATGCGTGGTTCCCCGGCGTTGCAACCTGGGTCTTTGCGCTCGGCATCACGCTGGTGCTGACGGTGACCAACCTCTTCTCGGTCAAGAATTACGGCGAATTCGAATTCTGGTTCGCGCTGATCAAGGTCGTCGCGATCGTCGTGTTCCTGTGCATCGGCGGCGCGGCGATCGTCGGCATCATTCCCGCCCCCGCCGTGTCGGGCGTGTCGAACCTGTTCGTGCATGACGGCTTCATGCCGCACGGCGCAGGCGCGGTGCTCGCGGCGATGCTGACGACGATGTTCTCTTTCCTCGGCACCGAGATCGTGACGATCGCGGCCGCCGAATCGGACAACCCGCAACGCCAGATCGTGCGCGCGACCAACTCGGTGATCTGGCGCATCACGCTGTTCTATCTCGGCTCGATCCTCGTCGTCGCAGCCATCGTGCCGTGGAACGACCCGTTGCTGCCGAAGCACGGCTCGTATCAGCGCGCGATGGAGCTGATCGGCATCCCGAACGCGAAGGCGATCATCGACGTGATAGTGCTCGTGTCGGTCGCGAGCTGCCTGAATTCGGCGCTGTACACCGCTTCCCGGATGCTGTTCTCGCTGTCCAGGCGCAAGGATGCGCCCGCGTTCCTGCACCGTACCGATTCGACCGGCACGCCGCGCGCGGCGGTGCTCGCATCGACCGCGTTCGGCTTCCTGACCGTGATCGCGAACTACCTGATGCCGGAGCAGGTGTTCGGCTTCCTGCTTGCGACGTCGGGTGCGATCGCGCTGCTCGTGTATCTCGTGATCGCGATCTCGCAGTTGCGGATGCGCAAGACGCTCGAATCGAGCGGCGCGGACCTGACGCTGCGGATGTGGCTGTTCCCGTGGCTCACGTGGGCCGTGATCCTGTTCATCTGCGGCACGCTGACCGTGATGTTCGTCAGTGAGGATCACCGGATGGAAGTGGGTGCGACGGCCGTGTTGGCGTTGATCGTGCTGCTGGCGTCGTGGCTGAACAAGCGTGGTCGCGATGCGCAGGCGAGTGAAGGGCGGCGCGTGTCGGCGACTTGATGGCGTGAAGTGATGGCGGGCGGAACGTCCGCGTCACGAAAAATGGCCCGATCGGCGAATGCCGGTCGGGCCATTTGTTTTTCTGAACTCACCAGCGGATTTCAGCAGCGACACTCCGGCGTGCCGGCATCCTCGTATCAGGATGGTTTCCGCTCGCCAGTTGCCGACAATTTCTTCGCCATCTTCTTTGTCGATGCCGTTGCGCAGATCGCCTTCGCCGCAGGAAGCATCGAGCCGTCACCCCATTCCTTGTGAGCCGACTTTTCGCAGGATGCGTCTCGCGCCTTCTTCCATTTTGAGATCCGTGCCTCGAGCGACGCTTTACGATCCGGGTGTTCGCTGACCTGCTTGTTGACGACTTTCTGTAGTTCGCGCTCGGCGACGATCTGGTCGCGCCAGGCGCAGAAATTCATGCTGGCTTGGCTCGAGTCGCAGTTGTTGAGCAATGCGGCAACTTCGCTGGCCGGTAACCCGCTGCGCGCCGATATCTCGTCGGCTGGTGTCTGGTCTGCGAACGCCGTCGCCGACACCACCATGAACAGCAACAGGCAGTGCTTTTTCATCGCGTCCTCTGGGGTTGGAACGGCGCGGATTCCAGGCGTCGGCGGTTAACCAGGCCGTTCGATCGAATTGCGCGAAGGCGGCGCCCTTGGGCGTCGCGCGGGTGGATGTAGACGCGCTGGTTCATGTGCGATACGACACCGGTATCGTTGTTCTGATTCGCGGACTGCAGCGCCGCCAGTGCGCCGGTATTGCCTGCGTTATAGGTATAGCTGACCAGCTCATCGAATTGCGCCTGTGTGAGTTCGCGCTGTGTGACGCTCCTGCGCACTTGAGATTCTGCGGTGCTCACGCGGGCCGCCAACTGTGCATTGACCTGTGCTGGCGTTACCGGGCGGCGCAATTCCTCGGGTGTGCATGGTCCGCTGTGCGCGAGCGTTCCCACGCCGAAGGTACAGTTGTTCGCCTGATCGTTGTAATAGTGCATGACCGCTTGTTCGCGGTCACGCAGCGCCGCCCAGCCGGCTTCGCTCAGGCGCATGTTTTCGTTTGCCATCCTTGTCCTCTCAGTGCTTTTTTCTGGGCCCACGACGGTCACGAGGGCAGGGCACTTTATCATCGGGCTGTTACGACAAGAAGGTTGTGGCGCCCCGTGCTGCGCGGGCCGCTACGCTCGACCGTTGCAGGACACTCCACTTTCGGGGGCCGAGATGCTTGGTCTGGGTGACAATACCTTCGACAAGATGGTTACAGTCAGTCAACTCGAGTTGAACGACGCCGGACACATAAAAACAAAAAACCCCTTGCGGCGCCGAGGCCGCAAGGGGTTTTCCTTTCCGCGTATCGCAGTACGCCGGGGTTATTCGCTCAGACGTTGAACAGGAAGTTCATCACGTCGCCGTCGTGCACGACATATTCCTTCCCTTCCGCGCGCATCTTGCCGGCTTCCTTCGCACCCTGTTCACCCTTGTACGAGACGAAGTCGTCGAACGCGATCGTCTGTGCACGGATGAAGCCGCGCTCGAAGTCGGTGTGGATCACGCCGGCCGCCTGCGGGGCCGTGTCGCCGATATGGATCGTCCACGCGCGCACTTCCTTCACGCCCGCGGTGAAGTAGGTCTGCAGGCCGAGCAGCTTGAAGCCCGCGCGGATCACGCGGTCGAGGCCCGGCTCTTCCATGCCCATGTCGGCGAGGAACGCTTCCTTGTCCGCGTCGTCGAGATCGGCGATTTCCGCCTCGATCGCCGCGCACACGGCCACGACCGGCGCGTTCTCGCTTTCCGCGTACTTGCGCACCGCGTCGAGGTGCGGGTTGTTCTCGAAGCCGTCGTCCTTCACGTTGGCGACATACATCGTCGGCTTCGCGGTAATCAGGCAGAACGGCTTGAGCAGCGCCTGTTCGTCGTCCGACAGCGCGAGGCCGCGCACGGCCTTGCCCTGGTCGAGCTGCGCGCGCACCTTCTCGAGCACCGCGACGAGCTTCGCCGCTTCCTTGTCGTTGCCCGACTTCGCGGCCTTCGAGTAGCGCGTGAGCGCCTTCTCGACGGTGCCGAGGTCGGCGAGCGCGAGTTCGGTGTTGATCACTTCGATGTCGTCGATCGGGCTGACCTTGCCGGCGACGTGAATGACGTTCTCGTCCTCGAAGCAGCGCACGACGTGCGTGATCGCATCGGTTTCGCGGATGTTCGCGAGGAACTGGTTGCCGAGGCCTTCACCCTTGCTCGCGCCCGCGACGAGGCCCGCGATGTCGACGAATTCGACGACGGCCGGCACGACACGCTCCGGCTTGACGATCTCGGAGAGCGCCTTCAGGCGCGTATCGGGCACTTCGACGATGCCGACGTTCGGCTCGATCGTGCAGAACGGGTAGTTCTCGGCGGCGATGCCGGCCTTGGTCAGCGCATTGAACAGGGTGGACTTGCCGACGTTGGGCAAGCCGACGATGCCGCATTTGAGACTCATGGAATCCTTCGGACGGGTAAGGCGGCGCGGCCGGACAGGGCACGGCGGCGCGGGAAAAAAGGGCGGCCGGCGCTTGGGACGCGGCGGGCCGACGGTCAAAGTCGCTATTGTACCGTGCCGACGCCCTGGATTCCGGGCTGGCGCCGAACGGCCGATGCGGCGGGGCGCCGCGCTGCCGCATCGGCCTGCGATTCTGCTGATTTCCCGCAAAGTCCGGCCGCGTAAGGGTTTGGCCCCGCGGCTATAATGCCCGCCATGACTGCCCACCACACCTTCGACGTCGCCGTGGTCGGCGGCGGGCTCGTCGGCAAGACGGCCGCGCTCGCGCTGACCCAGTCCGGCTACAAGACAGCCTTGCTTGCCCAGCCGGCCACGCCGCGTCCCGCCGATCTCGCGTTCGACACGCGTGTCTACGCGCTGTCCTCCAGTTCGCAGGCGCTGCTCGAGCGACTGCGGGTCTGGCAGGCGCTCGATCACAGCCGGCTCGCACCGGTCTACGACATGCGCGTGTACGGCGATGCCCACGCGGAGCTGCATTTCTCCGCGTACCAGGCTTCCGTGCCGCAGCTCGCGTGGATCGCCGAATCGTCTCTGGTCGAGGCGTCGCTCGACGCCGCGCTGCGGTTCCAGCCGAACCTCACGTGGTTCGATGCGCGCGCGCAGGGCTTCGACGTGCGCGACGACGCGGCCGTGCTCACGCTGTCGTCGGGGCAGGTGCTGGAAGCGGACCTCGTCGTCGGCGCGGACGGCGCGCATTCGTGGGTGCGCTCGCAAATGGGGGCCAAAATCGAACGGCGCGACTACCGGCAGACGGGCGTCGTCGCGAATTTCAAGGCGTCGCTGCCGCACCGCGAGACGGCCTACCAGTGGTTCCACGAAGGCGAGATCGTCGCGCTGCTGCCGCTGCCGGACGGCCATGTGTCGCTCGTCTGGTCCGCGCATACCGCGCATGCGGACGAATTGCTCGCACTCGATCCGGCGCAGCTCGCGGCCGAGGTCGAGCGCGTGTCGCATGGCCAGGTCGGCACGCTCGACTGCGTGACGCCGGCCGCCGGCTTCCCGCTGGCGCTGCAGACGGTCGACAAGCTGATCGCGCCGCGCGTCGCGCTCGTCGGCGATGCCGCGCACCTGATCCACCCGCTCGCGGGGCAGGGGATGAACCTCGGGCTGCGCGACGTCGCGGCGCTTGCCGACGCGATCGCGGGCAAGGAAAGCTTCCGCAACCTCGGCGACACGGTGCTGCTGCGCCGCTACGAGCGTTCGCGCCGCGAGGACATCCGCGCACTGATGGTCGCGACCGACGGGCTGCAGCGGCTGTTCGCGGTGCCGGGCTCGCTCGCGAAGGCCGTGCGCAACGCGGGCATGGCCTTCGTCGGCGCGCAGCCGCTCGTGAAGCGCTGGCTCGTGTCGGCCGCGCTCGGCTGATCGAACCTTCGGCCGCTTCGCCGGTCGGACACGGTTCCGTTACGGCGTACACTGTGCCGTGCACACCGATTGAGCTGAAGGAAGATTTCGATGAAAAAAACGATCCGCATCGCGTCGCTGGCGCTGGCCGTCACGATGGCGACGCTTGGCTGCACCGCGCAGGCCGACCAGACCACCGACAAGCTGAAAGCTACGCTGCAGGCCCGCCTCGGCAGCGACGCGCCGATCAAGAGCGTGTCGAAATCGCCGGTCGCGGGCCTTTACGAAGTGAACCTCGGCTCGCAGATCATCTATAGCGATGCAGCCGGCGACTACGTGCTGCTCGGCGATCTCGTCGACACCAAGACGCACAAGAACCTGACCGACGCACGCCTGTCCGAAATCAACAAGATCGACTTCGCGAGCCTGCCGTTCGCGAATGCGATCAAGGTCGTCAAGGGCAACGGTGCGCGCAAGATCGCGGTGTTCTCCGATCCGAACTGCCCGTACTGCAAGAAGCTCGAGACGACGCTGCAGTCGGTCGACAACGTGACCGTCTACACGTTCCTGTACCCGGTGCTGTCGCCGGATTCGACCGCGAAGTCGAAGGCGATCTGGTGTGCGACCGACCGCGCGAAAACGTGGGAGGGCTGGATGCTCGACCACCGCGCACCGTCCGGCGCCGGCACCTGCGATACCACCGCGCTCGACAAGAACCTCGCGCTCGGCCGCGGGATGAACGTCACGGGCACGCCGACGATCTTCCTGCCGGACGGCCGTCGCCTGCCGGGCGCCGTGTCGGCCGACCAGCTCAACCAGGCGCTCGCCTCGAGCAAGTAACCGACGACACGCCGGGCCGCATGGCCTGGCCAGCGAGGGGCGCCCGCATCTGCCGGCGCCTCTCTTCGTTTCCGCCGCCGTATTCGACCGACCGATTGCCACGATGACCCAGCCGATCCGCTATTCGATTGTCCCGAAAGATCTTGCCGCGCACCTGTTCGAAGTGTCGGTGACGGTCACCGATCCCGACCCCGAAGGCCAGCGCTTTTCGCTGCCGGTGTGGATTCCGGGCAGCTACCTCGTGCGCGAGTTCGCGCGCAACATCGTGACGCTCGGCGCATTCAACGACGCGGGCCGCAAGGTGCGGATCGCGAAAACCGACAAGCACACGTGGCAGGCCGCGCCCGTGAACGGCGCGCTGACGCTGCGCTACGACGTATATGCGTGGGACCTGTCGGTGCGCTCCGCGTATCTCGACGAATCGGGCGGCTTCTTCAACGCGACGGCCGTGTTCCTGAGCGTCGCCGGCCGCGAGGACGCGCCGTGTGAAGTCGACATCGCAAAGCCGGCCGGCGCGGCGTTCCGCGCATGGCGCGTCGGCACCGCGTTGCCCGAGGCGCGCGGCACCAAGCGCTACGGGTTCGGCGCGTACCGTGCGTCGAACTACGACGAGCTTTCCGACCATCCGGTGACGATCGGCGAATTCGCGCTCGCGACGTTCGACGCGCACGGCGTGCCGCACGACATCGTGATCGCGGGGCGCGTGACACAGCTCGACATGGAGCGCCTGCGCACCGACCTGAAGCGCGTGTGCGAAGCGCAGATCGCGCTGTTCGAGCCGAAATCGAAGAAAGCGCCGATGGATCGCTACGTGTTCATGACGCTGGCGGTCAGCGACGGCTACGGCGGCCTCGAGCATCGCGCGTCGACCGCGCTGATCTGCAATCGCACTGACCTGCCGGTGAAGGGGCGGCCCGAAACGACGGAAGGCTATCGCACGTATCTCGGTCTCTGCAGCCACGAGTACTTCCATACGTGGAATGTGAAGCGCATCAAGCCGGCGGCGTTCGTGCCGTACGACCTGACGAAGGAAAATTACACGTCGCTGCTGTGGCTGTTCGAGGGCTTCACGTCCTATTACGACGACCTGATGCTGGTGCGCAGCGGGTTGATGTCGCAGGACGAATATTTCGCGGCGCTCGGCCGTACGGTCGGCGGCGTGCTGCGCGGCACGGGGCGCCTGAAGCAGAGCGTCGCGGAAAGCTCGTTCGACGCATGGATCAAGTATTACCGCCAGGACGAGAACGCGACCAACGCGATCGTCAGCTACTACACGAAGGGTTCGCTCGTTGCGCTCGCCTTCGATCTCGCGATCCGCGCGCAGACGCGCAACAAGAAGTCGCTCGACGACGTGATGCGCCTGCTGTGGCAACGCTACGGCCGTGACTTCTATCGCGGCAAGCAGGCGGGTGTCGAGGAAAACGAAGTCGAGGCGCTGATCGAGGAAGCGACGGGCGTCGCGCTCGGCCGCCTGTTCGCCGATGCCGTGCACGGCACGCGCGATCTGCCGCTCGCCGAACTGCTTGCACCGTTCGGCGTGAC
Organism: Burkholderia lata; assembly: GCF_902499335.1. GTDB lineage: Bacteria > Pseudomonadota > Gammaproteobacteria > Burkholderiales > Burkholderiaceae > Burkholderia > Burkholderia lata_B. The sequence continues at coordinate 181,874 of NZ_CABVQK010000018.1, forward strand.
GCTCGCGCCCGATGTCGCGAACGGCGCGACCGCGAAGCCGACGATCGGGGCGCGCCTGCGCGGCGGCGCCGACTGCACGTTCGCGGCCGTCTACGAAGGCGGCGCCGCACATCGCGCGGGGCTGTCGGCCGGCGACACGCTGATCGCGGTCGACGGGCTGCGCGTCACGGGTACCAACCTCGACGCGCTGCTCGCGCGCTACCGGCCGGGTGACAAGGTCGAGGTTCACGCGTTCCGCCGCGACGAGCTGCGCACTGCGAAACTGAAGCTCGACGGCCCCGAGATCACGCGCTACCGGCTGACGGTGGCCGCGAAGCCGGCTGCGGTCTCGAAGGCCCGGGAGGCCTGGCTGAAGGGTTGAGCGTACCGAAGCGGGTATCGGGGCGCGATCACGGATTGTTCTGCTGTTGCAACAATCCGTCGCCCTGAACCCGCTTTTTCGCGGCCATGCGGCCACGCACAATGGCGTCACTCGCGCTACCAAAGCGCAACCCTACTGGAGCCTGACATGACGACCATTCTGCAAATCAATTCCGCTGCGCGTTCGCAAGGTGCGCAATCCACGCTGCTGGCCAACGAACTGACGGCAAAGCTGCAACAATCGAACCCCGGCGCGAAGGTCGTGGTTCGTGACCTGCTGGCCGATGCGCTGCCGCACCTCGACGAATCGGTGTTGGGCGCGTTCTTCACGCCGGCCGACCAGCGCACCGCGGAACAGAATGCGATCGTCGCGAAGAGCGATGCACTGATCGCCGAATTGCAAGCTGCCGACGTCATCGTGATCGGCGCACCGATGTACAACTTCGGCATCTCGTCGCAACTGAAGACGTACTTCGACTGGATCGCACGTGCAGGCGTCACGTTCCGCTACACCGAGAACGGTCCGGAAGGCCTGATCAAGGGCAAGAAGGTTCACGTGGTGACGGCCCGTGGCGGCAAGTACGCTGGTACGCCGAACGATAGCCAGACCCCGTACCTGCGCACGTTCCTCGGCTTCGTCGGCATGACCGACGTGAGCTTCATCTTCGCGGAAGGCCTGAACCTCGGGCCGGATGCGCAGAGCGCCGCGCTCGCCAGCGCACGCGAAGCGATCGCCGCCGCGTAAGGTCGATACGGGTGCGCCGCACCCGCTGCATCGTCCGATAAAAAAACGCCGCGTCCCGAAAGGGGCGCGGCGTTTTTCCATGCCGGCTGGCGAAAGAATCGCCGGCCGGGCGCGACCGTTATGCGAGCGTTTCGGCCACTTCCGGCAGGCGCCAGTCGATCGGTTCGCGGCCTGCATCGACCAGATAGTTGTTCGCGAGCGCGAAATGGCGGCAGCCGAGGAAGCCGCGATGCGCGGACAGCGGCGACGGATGCGGTGCCTCGAGCACGCAGTGGGCGCTTGCGTCGAACAGTGCGCGCTTCGCCTGCGCGTGTGCGCCCCACAGCATGAAGACGAGCCCGCGATGGCGGCCGGCGAGTTCGCGGATCAGCGTGTCCGTGCACTGTTCCCAGCCGCGCTTCGCATGGCTCGCGGCTGCACCGCGCTCTACCGTCAGCACCGTGTTGAGCAGCAGCACGCCCTGGCGCGCCCAGGTGTCGAGGCAGCCGTGGCGCGGCGTGTCATGACCGAAGTTCGCGGCGATTTCCTTGAAGATGTTGCGCAGCGACGGCGGGGTGCGCACGGCCGGTGGCACCGAGAACGCGAGCCCATGCGCCTGCGGCGTGCCGCGATCGTCGCCGTGGTACGGATCCTGTCCGAGGATCACGACCTTCACGTCGTCCGGGCTCGTCAGGCGCAGCGCACGGAACACGTCGGTCGGATAGACCGCCTTGCCGGCCGCACGCTCGTCATCGACGAAGCGGCACAGCGGCGCATATGCGTCGCTGTCGGTGAAGGGTTTCAGCACGTCGCGCCAGACGGTCGGCAGCGCGTCGAATTGCGCGGCGAGGTGCGGAACGTCGGCGGCAACGGGCTGTGGTGCCGTCGGGGCCGCAGCCGGAGCGGCGGCTTTTTTTGCGGGCTTGCGTCCGGCCGCGGGCGCGTCGGGCGCCGGGGACGGAATATCGGCCGGTGCCGTTTCCGGCACGGGATCGTCGAACAGCGACGCCTGTTGCGGCGCGCGGGAAGTCTTGCGGGTTGCCATGCGTGATGCGTGTTATTGCGCGCGCAGCCGGTAGCCGCGCTGCGCCTTGCTGATATTGTCGGGAGCGAGGCCCGGCAGCGCTTGCTGCAGTTCGGCGGCGAGCGTTGCGAGCGCCGCTTCCGGGCCGTCGATCAGTTCGAGTTCGATTTCGCTGATCGGTTCGCGGCGCGTTTCATGTTCCGCCTGGACGACGATCTCGCCGAGGTCCACTGCGGCTTCGACGGTTGCGCCACCGATTGCGATGCGCCACAGCGTACGCGAAAAATCCGTGCGGAACAGCGCCGACAGCGTGCCGGCCGCGTCATTCAGCGCGGCGGCGGCTTCCGGCACGTCGCAGGCCGCGACGAGCGCATCGATCTCGAGCGCGTCGCCGGCGACCGGCAATTCCCATTCGTGGCGGCGATGCAGGCCGCCTTCCGCGCTGCCGACCGTCTTGAACGTCTGCAGCCAGCCTTGCGGCGCGCGGCGCACGCGCACCGCGCTCTTCGAGCGGGCCAGCGCGAGATCGGGCGTGTCGTAATAGACGTTCGCGAGCGTGATGTCGTGACCGGGTTCTCCGGTCAGCGTCTCGAAGAAGCGTCGCGCGGCGTCGGCCTGGCCGGCCGGCAGCGCGAGCTTGATTTCCCTTTCGATCGCCATCAGAAGAACATCCGTGCGAGCTCTTCGCCCGGCTGATCGGCGCGCATGAACGCTTCGCCGACGAGGAACGTGTTCACGTTCGCCGCACGCATCGTGTCGACGTCGGTGCGCGACAGGATGCCCGATTCGGTCACGACGATCCGGTCCGCCGGAATCATGTCGAGCATGTCGAGCGTGGTCTGGATCGACGTCTCGAACGTGCGCAGGTTGCGGTTGTTGATGCCGAGCAGCGGCGTCTTGAGCGTCAGCGCCTGTTCCATCTCGTTGCGGTCGTGTACTTCGACCAGCACCGCGAGGCCGAGCGAGTGCGCATACGCTTCGAGATCCTGCATCAACGGTGTGTCGAGCGCGGCGGCGATCAGCAGGATCGCGTCGGCGCCCATCGCGCGCGCTTCGATGATCTGGTACGCGTCGACGATGAAGTCCTTGCGCAGCACCGGCAGCGTGCAGGCCGCGCGCGCTTCCTCGAGATAGCGGACGCTGCCCTGGAAGAACTGCTCGTCGGTCAGCACCGACAGGCACGCGGCGCCATGCTCCGCATACGAACGCGCGATGTCGGCCGGCACGAAATGCTCGCGCAGCACGCCTTTCGACGGGCTTGCCTTCTTGATTTCGGAAATCACCGCCGCATGGCCGGCCGCATGCTTCGCGCGCAGTGCGCCGACGAAGTCGCGCAGGTCGCGTGCGGATGCTTCCAGTTTCAGTGCCTCGAGCGGTGCGCTGCGCATGGCCGCCGCGACTTCTTCGCGCTTGACGGCGATGATTCGGTCGAGAATGTCGCTCATGTGGATTCCTGCTTGATTCGTAAGGGGAGTCAGCGCTTGAACTGCTGCGTGAAGCGCACGAGTTCGTCGACTTTCGCGCGGGCCTTGCCGCTCGCGATCGCTTCGCGGGCGAGCTGGATGCCGTCCGCGATCGATTCGGCGACGTTCGCCGCATAGAGCGCGGTGCCCGCGTTCAGCGTGACGATCTCGCGTGCGACGCCCGGCTGGTTGTCTAGCGCGCCGAGCAGCATCGTGCGGGATTCGTCGGCATTTTCCACCTTCAGCGTGCGGTTCGACACCATCTGCAGGCCGAAGTCCTCCGGATGGATCTCGTATTCGTGCACCTTGCCGTCGCGCAACTCGCCGACGAGCGTCGCCGCGCCGAGCGATACCTCGTCCATCCCGTCCTTGCCGTACACGACCAGCACGTGCTGCGCGCCCAGACGCTGCATCACGCGCACCTGGATGCCGACGAGGTCGGGGTGGAACACGCCCATCAGCTGGTTCGGCGCGCCGGCCGGATTGGTCAGCGGGCCGAGGATGTTGAAGATCGTGCGTACGCCGAGCTCACGGCGCACGGCCGCGATGTTCTTCATCGCCGGGTGATGGTTCGGCGCGAACATGAAGCCCATGCCCGTTTCTGCGATCGACGCGGCAACCTGGTCGGACTGCAGGTCGATGTTCACGCCGAGCGCCTCGAGCACGTCGGCGCTGCCGGACTTGCTCGATACGCCGCGGTTGCCGTGCTTCGCGACTTTCGCGCCGGCCGCGGCCGTGACGAACATCGATGCGGTCGAGATGTTGAACGTGTGCGAGCCGTCGCCGCCGGTGCCGACGATGTCGACGAAGTTCGAGTTGTCCTGCACCTCGACGTGGTTCGCGAATTCGCGCATCACGGTCGCGGCGGCGGCGATCTCGCCGATCGTCTCCTTCTTCACGCGCAGCCCGGTGATGATCGCGGCCGCCATCACGGGCGACATGTCGCCGCGCATGATGAGCCGCATCAGGTGCAGCATCTCGTCGTGGAAGATCTCGCGGTGTTCGATCGTGCGCTGCAGCGCTTCCTGAGGGGTAATCGTCATCGTGAGGCTCCCGTCAGGCGGCTTGCGCGGCTGCGGCGCGTGCCTGTTTCAGGAAATTCTCGAGCAGCGCATGGCCATGCTCGGACAGGATCGATTCCGGGTGGAACTGCACACCTTCGATCGGCAGCGTCTTGTGGCGCACGCCCATGATTTCGCCGTCGTCGGTCCACGCGGACACCTCGAGGCAGTCGGGCAGCGATTCGCGCTCGATCGCGAGCGAGTGATAGCGCGTGACGTCGAAGTGCTTCGGCAGGTCGGCGAACACGCCGTGGCAGTCGGTTTCGATCTTGCTCACCTTGCCGTGCATGATGGTCTTCGCGCGCACGACGCGGCCGCCGAATGCCTCGCCGATCGCCTGATGGCCGAGGCAGACGCCGAGGATCGGCTTCTTGCCCGCGAATTCCTTGAGCACGTCGAGCGTGATGCCCGCGTGCTGCGGGTTGCTCGGGCCGGGCGACAGGCAGATTGCGTCGGGATTCAGGCTCGCGATTTCGTCGAGCGTGATTTCGTCGTTGCGGTAGGTGCGCACGTCCTCGCCGAGTTCACCGAAGTACTGGACCAGGTTGTAGGTAAACGAGTCGTAGTTGTCGATCATGAGCAGCATGGTCAGTCTCCGGTCAGAAGTCGCTATCGAGGCCGTCCTGGACCTGTTCGGCCGCACGCAGCACCGCGCGCGCCTTGTTTTCGGTCTCTTGCCATTCGGATTCGGGCACCGAATCCGCGACGACGCCGGCCGCCGCTTGCACATACAGGTTGCCGTTGTGGATCAGGCCCGTGCGGATCGCGATCGCGAGATCCATCTCGCCCGAGAACGACAGGTAGCCGACGGCGCCGCCGTACAACCCGCGCTTGACCGGCTCGAGTTCGTCGATCAGTTCCATCGCACGTACCTTCGGCGCGCCGGACAGCGTGCCGGCCGGGAACGTCGCGCGCAGCACGTCGTAGTTCGTCATGCCGGGCTTCAGCTTGCCTTCGACCGAGCTGACGATGTGCTGCACGTGCGAGTATTTCTCGATGACCATCTGGTCGGTCACGTGCACCGAGCCGATTTCCGCGATGCGGCCGACGTCGTTGCGCGCGAGGTCGATCAGCATCACGTGTTCGGCGATTTCCTTCGGGTCGTTGAGCAGCTCGGTCGCGAGCTCTGCGTCGCGCTCGGGCGTGTTGCCACGCGGGCGCGTGCCGGCGAGCGGGCGGATCGTGACGATCTGGTCTTCGCCGCGCTTTTCCTGGCGCACGAGGATTTCCGGCGAGGCGCCGACCACGTGAAAATCGCCGAAGTTGTAGTAGTACATGTACGGCGACGGGTTCAGCGAACGCAGCGCGCGATACAGCGACAGCGGATTGTCGCGGTATGGCTTCGTCAGCCGCTGGCCGACCTGGATCTGCATCAGCTCGCCGGCCGCGATGTATTCCTTCGCCTGTCGCACGGCGGCCAGATAATCGTCCTTCTTGAACTCGCGGAACGTCTCGGTGCGCACGCTCGCCGACGTGACGGGCGGCTGCACGGTCGTGCGCAGGCGCTGCTTCAGTTCGCGCAGGCGCTGCTTCGCCTTCGTGTACGCCTCGGACTGGCTCGGGTCCGCGTAGATGATCAGGTACAGCTTGCCGGCCAGGTTGTCGATCACCGCGACTTCCTCGGTCAGCAGCAACTGGATGTCGGGCAGGCCGAGATCGTCGCGCGGCGCGGTGTTCGCGAGCTTCTTCTCGATGTAGCGCACCGCGTCGTAGCCGAAATAGCCGGCGAGACCGCCGCAGAAACGCGGCAGGCCCGGTCGCTGCGCCACCTTGAAGCGCGCCTGGAACGATTCGATGAACTGGAACGGGTCGCCGTCGTGCGTCTCGACGACCTTGCCGTCGCGCACGACTTCCGACACGCCGTTGCGGGTACGCACGAGCGTACGGGCGGGCAGGCCGATGAACGAATAGCGGCCGAAGCGTTCGCCGCCGACGACCGATTCGAGCAGGAACGAGTTGGCGCCCGAGCGTTCGGGCTGGGCCAGCTTCAGGTAGAGGGACAGTGGCGTTTCGAGATCGGCGAGGGCTTCCGCGATCAGCGGGATGCGGTTGTAGCCTTCGTTCGCGAGCGATTGAAATTCGAGTTCGGTCATGTTCCGGTCCTGTTCGGGACGAGCGGCGCGAGCGCCAGGGATCACTTGACGCTGCGCGGGTTGCCGTCGGCGAAAGGGCGGTCGATCGAGAAGTGCCTGTTGCCGGCCGGCACTCCGGGCGTGAACGTCGCGAGCCTGCAGCCGAGCCTGAACGCAAGCGTTCGGACGCGGTAGAACTCGAGGTGGTGCGACGATCGGCGCGCGGATGCGCAGCGAGATAAAAAACGGCGCTGAAGACGTGCTTCAGCGTACCTCATCGAAGAGGTTAGCGCGACCAGCGACGCCAGGGCCAGGCTCCCCGGTCGATGCTGCTCAGACTCCGTTTTTTATTCAGAAACATGCAGATGGAAGAAATAATCAGAGGGTTGGCCGGCCGGCGTTGTGCGCGGAGATCGCGCGAGCTGCGACCAGCAACGAATCGACTATACCATCCGAATTTATCGTTTGTATAGCTTTGCCGTGGTTGTAGCCGTACGGCACTGTCAGCGTCGCCATCCCGGCTGCGCGGCCTGCCAGCGCATCGTTTTCCGAGTCGCCGATCGCGACCGCCGCATCCGGTGCGACACCGAGCGCGTTGCAGGCCGTCAGCATCGGCAGCGGATCGGGTTTCTTGCGCGCGACGCTGTCGCCGCCGAGCACGATGCCGAAGCAATCGGCCAGCCCGTACTGCTCGAGCAGCTCGACCGCGAAGCGATGCGGCTTGTTCGTCACGCACGCGAGCCGGATGCCGGCCGCACGCAGCGCGTCGAGGCCGGCGGTCACGTCCGGATAGAGGCGCGCGTGGCGGCCGTTGATCTTCGCGTATTCGGTTTGATAGATCGCCAGCGCGTCGTCGAAGCGCGCGTGCGCTTCGTCAGCCGGGAAGCGCGGCTTCAGCACGCTCTGGATCAGGTGTTCGGAGCCCTTGCCGACATAGCCGATCACCTCGTCGCGCGACGTGGCCGGCGCGCCGAGCTGCGCGAGCATCCCGTTCAGGCCGGCCGTGAAATCGTCGGCCGTATCGACCATCGTGCCGTCGAGATCGATCAGCGCCGCGTCGATGCGCGGCGTGGCGAAGCGGATCGGGGCGGCGTCCGTTGCGGCCCCGGCCGGCGCATGGCCGGCGAGCGACGAGTCGGCCACGGCGTCAGCTCCGCTCGACGGTGGCGAGCGCGGCGCGCATCTCGTCGATCACCTTGCGGTAGTCGGGCTTGCCGAAGATCGCCGAACCCGCGACGAAGGTGTCGGCACCCGCTGCCGCGATTTCCGCGATATTGTCGGTCTTCACGCCGCCGTCGACTTCGAGCAGGATCTCGCGGCCGGTGCGCTCGGTGTACGCGTCGATGCGTGCACGTGCTTCGCGCAGCTTGTTCAGCGTTTCCGGAATGAACGACTGGCCGCCGAAGCCCGGGTTGACCGACATCAGCAGCACGAAGTCGAGGCGGTCCATCACGTGATCGAGGTAGTTCAGCGGCGTGGCCGGGTTGAACACGAGACCGGCCTTGCAGCCGTGGTCGCGGATCAGCGACAGCGTGCGGTCGATGTGATCGGAGCCTTCCGGGTGGAAGCTGATCAGGTTTGCGCCGGCCTTCGCAAAATCGGGCACGATCCGGTCGACCGGGCGCACCATCAGGTGCACGTCGATCGGCACCTGCACGTGCGGGCGGATCGCTTCGCACACGAGCGGGCCGATGGTCAGGTTCGGCACGTAATGGTTGTCCATCACGTCGAAGTGGATCCAGTCGGCGCCGGCGGCGACCACGTTGCGGACTTCTTCACCGAGCCGGGCGAAATCGGCTGACAGGATGCTGGGAGCGATGCGAAATTGGGTCATGGCAGGGGAACGGGGACGTTGCGGCGCAAAACCGCCATTCTACCGTCCGGCGACCCGGTGCGCGGCGGCGGGCCGTGCGGTCGAGGCCGGATTGCGCATAGAATGCCGAACCAATGCGGCGCGCCCGCGGCCCCGTTGCCCATGCCGGCACGGGCAGTCATCTTCCAGCGGAAACACCATGAGTCAGTATCAGTTCACCGTTTCGGTGAAAACCAGCTACTTGCCGGAACAATCCGACCCCGATCGCCGTCAATACGCATTCGCGTACACGCTGACTATCCGCAACACGGGACAGGTCGCGGCGCAGCTGATCGCGCGTCACTGGATCATCACGGACAGCGAGAGTCACGTGCAGGAAGTGAAGGGGCTCGGCGTCGTCGGGCACCAGCCGCTGCTGCAGCCGGGCGAGCACTTCGAGTACACGAGCTGGGCCGTGATCGCGACGCCGGTCGGCACGATGCGTGGCGAGTACTTCTGCGTGGCGGAGGACGGCGAGCGCTTCGAGGCGCCGGTCGACGAGTTCGCACTGCACATGCCGCGCACGCTGCATTAAGCGTGCGGAGCAGGTCAGCGCGTCAGCGCGGCTGGCGGTCGTTGTTGCGGGCGTGCTTCTTCCTGCCCGACGACGTCCACACGACGATGAAGATCAGCAGGGCAAGCGCTACGAAGGCTTCGAGCGCGAAGATGAGCATCGGATATTGGTCGAGAAAATCTGACATGGCGGTTTCCATCAAGAACGGACATTGTATTTGGTTTGGGCCCCGGGTGGCCGGGTGGGTTGCGGCGGCTGCCGCGGCGGCGCTGCTTGCGGCGTGCGGCGGCGCGCCGACGCGGACCTCGACGCTGAAGCCGCCGACCGGCACGGCGATCGTGCCGGGTCAGGTCGCCGCGAAGCGGCTCACGCCGGTTGCGTGGCAGCAAGTGCCGGGCTGGCAGGACGATTCGCTGATCGGCGCGACGGCCGCGCTGCGGCAGAACTGCGTGCGGCTCGCGCGCCAGCCGGCCTGGGCGCGTGCTTGCGCGGCTGCCGACCGGCTCGACGAGCTCGACGTCAGCAGCGCACGTACGTTCTTCGAAACGTATTTCACGCCGTTCCAGCTTGCGAACACCGACGGTACGCTCGACGGGCTCGTGACCGGCTATTACGAGCCGCTGCTGCATGGTTCGCGCGTGCGTCGCGGTCCGTATCAGTACGCGCTTTATCGCTGGCCGGCCGGTTATCGCGCGGGCGCTGCGCTGCCGGTACGCGCGCAGCTCGAACGCGCCGGCATTCTGAACGGCAACGAACTCGTGTGGGTCGACGACCCGATCGAAGCGTTCTTCCTGCAAGTGCAGGGCTCGGGGCGCGTGCTGCTCGACGACGGCTCGGTGATGCGGGTCGGCTTCGGCGGCACCAACAACCAGCCGTACCGCTCGATCGGCAAGTGGCTGCTCGATCGCGGCGAGCTGACGCCCGCTCAGGCGACCATGCAGGGCATCAAGGCGTGGGCGAAGGCGAACCCGACCCGCGTCGACGCGTTGCTCGACACGAACCCGCGGTTCGTGTTCTTCCGCGACATGCCGACCAAGGAAGATGCGCCGCACGGCGGCGCGGACGGCCCGATCGGCGCGCTCGGCGTGCCGCTGACGCCGGAGCGTTCGATCGCGGTCGATCCGTCGTCGATCCCGCTCGGCACGCCTGTGTTCCTGCAGACCACGCGCCCGCTGACGAATACGCCGATGAACCGGCTCGTGTTCGCGCAGGATACGGGCTCCGCGATCAAGGGTGGCGTGCGGGCCGACTATTTCTGGGGGCTCGGCGACGACGCAGGCGATCAGGCCGGGCGGATGAAGCAGGTCGGCCGGATGTGGCTGCTGTTCCCGAATTCGTGATGTGAGGCGGCGCGCGGGTTGCTGGCGGCGCCGACAATGCATCAGATGCGGCATTCGTGGGCGCGATGATGTGTGTTGTTCTGATCGCGAGTGCGCGAGTGCCGTGTCAGTTTTCGTGATGCGCCTGTCGCGTCGACGGGTGCCCCAACGGCGTCCCGGAATGAAACAGCCCGATCGGCGTTGGCCGATCGGGCTGTTTCATTTGCAGCAATGGACTCACCGTACGTAACGCACGCGCGGCGATTGTCGTCAGCCCTTGCGCTTGTCGACGACGCGTCGTGCCTTGCCGACCGAACGCTCGATCCCGTTCACGGGCAGCACGTTGATCACGGCCGTCACGCCGATCAGCGACTTGATGTCATATGCGAGCGCCTGTTTTGCCGCATGGATCGCCGCCGTATCGGGCGCGGTCTCGGGGCAAGGCTCGACGTTGAGCGTCAGCACGTCGAGCGGGCCTTCCTTCGTCAGCACGATCTGATAGTGCGGTGCGAGCGCGCGCTGCTTGAGCAACTGCTCCTCGATTTGCGTCGGGAACACGTTGACGCCGCGCACGATCATCATGTCGTCCGAACGACCCGTGATCTTCTCCATCCGGCGCATCGTGCGGGCAGTGCCGGGCAACAGCCGCGTGAGGTCGCGGGTCCGGTAGCGGACGATCGGCAGCGCCTCCTTCGTCAGCGACGTGAACACGAGTTCGCCGAGCTCACCGTCCGGAAGCACTTCGCCGGTTTCGGGATCGATGATCTCCGGATAGAAGTGGTCTTCCCAGATGGTCGGGCCGTCCTTGGTTTCGACGCATTCGGACGCGACGCCGGGGCCCATCACTTCGGACAGCCCGTAAATGTCGACCGCGTCGATGCCCATCCGCTGCTCGATCGCGACGCGCATGTCGTTGGTCCAGGGTTCCGCGCCGAAGATGCCGATCCGCAGCGAACTCTGCACGGGATCGAGGCCCTGGCGCTCGATTTCGTCGGCGATCGACAGCATGTAGCTCGGCGTCACCATGATGATGTCGGGCCGGAAATCCTGGATCAGCTGTACCTGCTTCTCGGTCTGGCCGCCGCCGAACGGGATCACGGTCAGCCCCGCGCGTTCGGCGCCGTAGTGCGCGCCGAGCCCGCCCGTGAACAAGCCGTAGCCGTAGCTGACGTGCACCTTGTCGCCGCGGCGCGCACCGGCGGCGCGGATCGAGCGCGCGACGAGATTCGCCCATGTGTCGATGTCGCGGGCCGTATAGCCGACGACCGTCGGCTTGCCGGTCGTGCCCGACGACGCATGAATGCGCGAGATCTGGTCCTGCGGCACCGCGAACATCCCGAACGGGTAACTGTCGCGCAGGTCGCTCTTCGTCGTGAACGGGAAGCGTGACAGGTCGGCGAGCGTCTTCAGGTCGTCCGGGTGGACACCCGCGTCGTCGAACTTGCGACGATAGACGGGGGAGTGCTCATACGCATGCCGGAGCGACCACTTGAGGCGCTCGAGTTGCAGCGCGGTCAGCTCGTCGCGTGAGGCGGTCTCGATCGGCTCGAGCGGTAGCGGGGTAGTCATGCATGTCTCCAGTGTTTGTTATGTGCGAGCCGTCGACGTCAGCGGTCTTCCGGAATGACCGTGCCCTTGATCTGGGCGGATTTGCCGCGAAACATCGCGACGGTTTCGCCGGTCTGGTTCGTGACGCGGATGTCGTAGATACCTTGGCGGCCGGCGCGCGCCTGCTCGATCGCCTCGGCCGTCAGCACGTCGTCGCCGTGCACGGGGCGCAGGAATTCGATCGAGCAGCCGGCCGCGACGGTGTTCACGTTGTACGAGTTGCACGCGAACGCGAACGTCGAATCGGCCAGCGTGAAGATGATCCCGCCGTGGCAGGTTTGATGCCCGTTCAGGAATTCGGGCCGCACGCGCATCTGCAGGCGCGCGTAGCCGGCGCGTACTTCGGCGATTTCCATCCCGAACGCACGGCTGCATGCGTCGGCGTCGTACATGGCCCGCGCGGTGGCGCGGGCGAGCGAATCGGGGTCGAGTGTGGCAGTGGCGTGCGTCATGTCAACGGCCCTCGAAGCGTGGCGCGCGCTTCTCGATGAATGCCTTCACGCCTTCAGAATAGTCGTGCGACTGGCCGAGCTTGCGCTGCAGGTCGCGTTCCACGTCGAGTTGCTGGTCGAGCGTGTTCGTGACGCTGGCGCGCATCGATTGCTTGATCGATGCGATCGCGAGCGTCGGCTGCTGCGCGAGCTGGGTGGCGAGCTGGCGGGCTGACGCAGCGAGGGTGTCGTCATCGACCGCACGCCAGATCAAGCCCCATTGCTCGGCCTGTTCGGCCCCGAGCTTGTCGCCGGTCAGCGCGAGCCCCAGCGCGCGTGCCATGCCGACGCGTTGCGGCAGGAACCACGTGCCGCCCGAATCGGGTACGAGCCCGATCTTGACGAAGGCCTGGATGAAACTGCTCGAGCGGGCGGCGAACACGAGATCACACGCGAGCGCGAGATTCGCGCCGGCGCCGGCTGCCGTGCCGTTGACGGCGGCGATCACCGGAATCGGCAGACGCTGCAGGCGACGGATCAGCGGATTGAAGTGCTCGTCGATCAGCGTGCCGAGGTCGGTGGACGCGCCCGGCGTGAAGTCGAGATCGGCCAGGTCCTGGCCCGCGCAGAAGCCGCGCCCCGCACCAGTCAGGATCAGCGCGCGCGCGCCGGCCGCCTCGACATCATCGAGCGCGGACTGCAGCTCGCGATGCATCGCCCGCGTAAAGCTGTTCAGCTTGTCGGGGCGGTTGAGGGTAATCGTGGCCACGTTCGACGCGTGATCGATATCCAGCTGAATCGCCTGATAGGACATGCAGTATCTCCTTCATGACTTCGTTATAGGCGCGCGGTGCGTGGGTTACACGCGTTCGATCGCGAGCGCGATACCCTGACCGACGCCAATGCACATCGTACAGAGCGCAAAGCGGCCGCCCGTACGCTCGAGTTGGTGGAGCGCCGTGGTCACGAGCCGGGCGCCCGATGCGCCGAGCGGATGACCCAATGCGATCGCACCGCCGTTCGGGTTCACGCGCGGATCGTCATCCGCAACGCCGAGCATTCGCAGCACCGCGAGACCCTGCGACGCAAACGCCTCGTTCAGTTCGATCACATCGAACTGGTTGATGGTCATGCCGAGCTGACGCAGCAGTTTCTGCGTGGCGGGTGCGGGCCCGATGCCCATCACGCGCGGTGCGACGCCGGCTGTTGCCATGCCGATCACGCGTGCGCGGCGGCGCAGGCTGTATTGGTCGGCTGCCTGCGCATTGGCGAGCAGCAGCGCGCACGCACCGTCGTTGACGCCCGATGCGTTGCCGGCCGTCACCGAGCCGTCCGGGCGCACGACGCCCTTCAGCTTCGCGAGCGCTTCGAGCGACGTCTCGCGCGGATGCTCGTCGCGCGAGACGACCAGCGGATCGCCTTTCTTCTGCGGAATCGTGACCGCAACGATTTCGTCGGCAAGCGTGCCGTCCTGCTGCGCACGCGCGGCCTTCTGCTGGCTGCGCAGCGCGAACAGGTCCTGGTCGGCGCGGCTGATGTTGTAGTCGACCGCGACGTTCTCGGCCGTCTCTGGCATTGAATCGACGCCGTACAGCTGTTTCATCAGCGGATTGATGAAGCGCCAGCCGATCGTCGTGTCGAAGATGTCGACCTGGCGCGCGAACGCGCTCGCGGCCTTGCCCATCACGAAGGGTGCACGCGTCATGCTCTCGACGCCGCCCGCGATCATCAGGCGGGCCTCGCCCGCCTTGATCGCGCGCGCGGCCGTGCCGACCGCGTCCATCCCGGAGCCACACAGCCGGTTCAGCGTCGTGCCGGGCACGTCGGTCGGCAGGCCCGCGAGCAGCGCCGACATGCGTGCGACGTTTCGATTGTCTTCGCCGGCCTGGTTTGCACAGCCGTAGATCACGTCGTCGATCGCCGTCCAGTCGACGTCGCGGTTGCGCTCGACGAGCGCCTTGAGCGGTACCGCACCGAGGTCGTCGGCACGGACATCATTCAGGGCGCCGCCGTAGCGGCCGATGGGGGTGCGAATCGCGTCGCAGATATAGGCGTCTGTCATGGGCGTATCGATGAGCAACGAACCCGCCGGGTGGCGGATTCGTTCATGGTAGAGAACGTGGCGGCGTTTGCACGTCGACCATTCGGGTTATGCCGGTTGGCCGGCTTCCGCGGGGGCCGCTTTCGGCGCAACATGGACGCGGCTTTGCACCACGCGGAACCGGTTGGCGACGAACGCCGGATCAGCCAGCGCCGCGTTGGCTGCCGGGTTCGCGCCCGTGCCGTGGAAATCCGAGAACGCTGCCGACTGGTTCACGAACACACCGCCCGTCAGGTTGATCGACAGCGCGACGCCACCGCGCACCGCCGCATCGTGGGCGGCGTCGACGATCGCATCGTCGGTGCTGTAGACGGAGAGCGTCAGGGCGCCATGTTCCGCTGCGATTTCCCCGGCGAGGTCGAGCGATTGTGCGGTCGAGTCGGTCGCGATCACGAACGAGATCGGACCGAACCATTCCTGCGTGAATTTCTCGCGATCGGCCACGTCGAGTTGCAGCACGAGCGGCGTGCGCACGCGGGCATCGGGGAACGCAGGGTGCTGGAGGGTAAGGCTGTCGGCGAGCACGCGGCCGAGCTGGCGGGCGTCGTCGATACGTGCGGTCACGCCTTCGTTCTGGATTGCGCCGATCAGTTCGACCGAGCGTGCCGGGTCGCCGGTCAGTTTTTGCACGGCAACGGCGATTGCCTGTGCGACCTCGTCGAAGCTTGCATGGCCGTCCGCCGTCCGGATGCCGTCGCGCGGCACGTAGATGTTCTGCGGCGCCGTGCACATCTGGCCGGAGTACAGCGCCAGCGAGAACGCGATGTTCTTGGCGGCGGCCTTCAGGTCGTCGGTCGAGTCGATCACGATCTGGTTGACGCCGGCCTTCTCGGTATAGACCTGTGCCTGATGGGCATGGCGTTCGAGCCACGTACCGTTTTGCGTGCTGCCGGTGAAGTCGATCAGCTTGATTTCAGGGCGCAGCGCGAGATCCTGAACGAGCGCGCCGTCGTTGGGTTCGGTCGCGAGGAGCGTGACGACGTTCGGATCGAAACCGGCTTCGCGCAGTACGTCGCGAGCGATCCGGACGGTGATCGCGAGGGGCAGGATCGCGCCCGGATGCGGTTTGACGATCACGGTGTTACCGGTTGCCAGATCGGCGAACAGGCCCGGGTAGCCGTTCCAGGTCGGGAACGTGCAGCAGCCGAGCACGAGTCCCGTGCCGCGCGGGACGATCGTGTAGCGCTTGTGCATCGCGAGCGGCGGGTTCTTGCCTTGCGGCTTTTCCCAGTGCGCGTCGGCCGGGATGCGGCGCAGTTCGTCCCATGCATACGCGACCGCCTCGAGCGCACGATCTTGCGCGTGCGGGCCGCCTGCCTGGAACGCCATCATGAATGCCTGCCCCGTGGTGTGCATCACGCCGTAGGCGATCTCGAAGCTGGCGCGATTCAGGCGCGCGAGGATTTCGAGGCTGACGCCGATCCAGGCGCTCGGGCCGGCTTCTCGCCAGGAGCGCTGCGCGGCGGCAGCGGCGGCGATCAGTTCGTCGGGCGTCGACTTCGGATACCGGATGCCCAGTGCAATGCCGTACGGCGACCGCTCTGCGCCGACCGTTTCTCCGGACGCCGGCTGGTCGAGCGCGAACGTCTTGTCGAGGTGCGACTTGAACGCGGCCTCGCCATCTGCGTTCGCGCTTTCCCCGTACACTTTGGGGCTCGGCATTTCGGCGAACGGGCTCCAGTACCCGCGGCTCTCGATGGCGGCGAGTGCGTGCTTCAGCGTGTCTTCGTGCTTCGTGAACAGTGCATGGGTCATGGCGGCAGCCTGATGGACGTTGAGAGGGGTTGGATCGATTAATTAACCGACCGGTTGGTCGGAGAATGGTAGCATCAAACTATTCGCATGTGCGAGGCGTTTCTCATTTCATTGATCGAGGAGAAATAGATGGCTTACGAGAACATCCTGGTGGAGACCCGGGGGCGTGTCGGGCTGGTTACGCTGAACCGTCCGAAGGCGCTGAATGCGCTGAACGATGCGCTGATGGATGAACTGGGTGACGCGCTGAAAGCGTTCGATGCGGACGACGGCATCGGCGCGATCGTCGTGACCGGGAGTGAGAAGGCGTTCGCGGCTGGCGCGGACATCGGCATGATGGCGACCTACTCCTATATGGATGTCTACCGGGGCGACTACATCACGCGCAACTGGGAGACGGTCCGCGAGATCCGCAAGCCGATCATTGCTGCGGTTTCGGGCTTTGCGCTGGGCGGTGGCTGCGAGCTGGCCATGATGTGCGACATCATCTTCGCGGCGGATACGGCCAAGTTTGGCCAGCCGGAAATCAAGCTGGGCGTCATGCCGGGTGCGGGCGGCACGCAGCGTCTGCCGCGCGCGGTGTCGAAGGCGAAGGCGATGGACATGTGCCTGACCGCCCGTTTCATGGATGCAGCCGAAGCGGAGCGTGCGGGGCTCGTGTCGCGCGTGCTGCCGGCCGACACACTGCTCGACGAAGCGATTGCCGCTGCGGCGACGATCGCCGAGTTTTCGTTGCCGGCGGTCATGATGGTCAAGGAGTCGGTGAACCGTGCGTATGAGACGACGCTGGCCGAAGGCGTCCACTTCGAGCGCCGGCTGTTCCATTCGCTGTTCGCGACCGAAGACCAGAAGGAAGGGATGGCGGCATTCGTCGAAAAACGGAAGCCGGTGTTCAAGCACCGCTGACCGGGCTCCTTGGGTAGTTGGCTGGCCACTGGTGGGTATCGGTTGTCAGCGGCGCCACTTGGCCCGTCGAGCCCGAAGCCCCCGTGCGCGGCAGCGCACGGGGGCTTTTTCAAAATATTTTCACAAAGGGGCTTGCGCAGTTGGGGGCGGGTGCTTAGAATCACGCCTCTTTCGCGCTAACGGAAACGCAACGCGGAAGGGGAAGCAGGGCTGGTGGTGTGCTGCAGTGTGGAGCGCGCAGCTGGCCTGGAAGTTGAGCCCCGCAGTCGCAACGATGTAGTGAAAAAAGTTGTTGACGATCTGCGAAACACGG
>NZ_CABVQK010000019.1 GCF_902499335.1 Burkholderia lata
GACTGGATCGAAGGCTATTACAATCGACAGCGCATGCACACGTCGATCGACTACTGCACTCCCGTCGAATACGAAACGCTACGCGCTGCTGCATGACATGCTGTACGTGAAAACGAGGCAGGGTCATACTGCTTGAACGAGCGGTTGATGTTGACGCCCATCGCGTACGCCGCGTTCGCCCAGCCATAGCGCCCATGGTTCGAACCGTTCGTGTCTTCCTCGAAATCGAATTCGTCGACCGGGTTGGTTTTCGCGCCATACGGCAGGCGCGCGAGGAATCGTGGCATCGCGAGCCCCACATAGCGCGCGTCCTCGGTGTTGCGCATCGAGTTCCACGCGGTGTATTCGAGGTTCTGCATGAAAATCTTCGTCAGGTCGCGCGGGTTCGCGAGCTCCTGCCACGACTCCATCTGCAGAACTGACGGTGCGGCACCGGTGATAAACGGTGTGTGCGCGGCAGCCGAGACCTTCGCGATCGAGCCGAGCAGATCGACGTCTGGCGGCGTATGGTCAAAGTAGTAGTCCGCAACAAGGCACCCGTATGGCTCGCCGCCGAGCTGGCCGTACTCCTCTTCGTAGATTTGCTTGAAGAGCGGGCTCTGATCCCAGGCAAGGCCCTTGTAGCGGCGCATCGTGCGATGCAGTTCGACCTTCGAGACGTCCATGAAGCGGATCTTCAGGTGCTCGTCGGTTTCAGTGTTCGACACGAGGTGATTCAGGCCGCGCCAAGCGGATTCGAGCGCCTGGTAATCCTCGTGATGCAGGATCAGGTTGATCTGCTCGGAGAGCTTGTGATCGATCTGCGCGATGATCGCCGCGATGCTCTTGTAGGCGTCGTCGCTGATCGTCGCCGTTTGCACCAGCGCCTGCTCGGCGAGCGTCTGAACGGCCAGTTCAACGGCTTCGCGCGCGTCGTCGGTCTTGGGTCGGAACTCGCGTTCCAGCAGCTGAGTGAAATCGGATTGGGTATCTGTCTGCGCAACCGCGGCCCGTGCTTCCTGTTTCGCCATGATGGTCATCCTTTATCGGTTCATCGGTCAGTTCGCGCCGTCTTGATCGGCAGTTTCGTCCGCTTGCCGCTCGGGCTTCGGCGCGGCGGCCAGCGACTTGAGCAACGCCGGGTCCTGCAGCAACTGCGTAACGAGCGCCTCGGCGCCCGATTTGCCGTCCATGTAGGTCTGCAGATTGGCGAGTTGCGTACGCGCTTCCAGCAGTTGGCGCAGCGGCTCGACCTTGCGCGCGATCGCGGCAGGCGAAAAATCCTCCATGCTCTCGAAGGTCATATCGACCATCATCTGGCCCTCGCCCGTCAGCGTATTCGTCACGGCGAATGCGACGCGCGGCCGGATCGCCTTCATGCGCTCATCGAAATTATCGATGTCGATTTCGAGAAAGCGTCGGTCCGATACCGCCGGCAGCGGCTCGCTCGGATGCTTGCTCGACAGATCGGCAAGCACGCCCATCACGAACGGCAGCTCGACCTTCTTCTCCGAGCCGTAGACCTCAACGTCATACTCGATCTGCACACGCGGCGCACGGTTGCGCGCAATGAATTTCTGCGAACTGCTGGATGCGGCCATGAATGAAGCTCCTGAACGGTGGTGGTTGGATGACAAGCTCAGAGAACCGGCTCGTCTGAATGAAGGACGTTCGCCTCGAACGCGAGGGCCTGTGCTGGTGGGCGGGATGGGTCGGCCACGCCGATCGCAATACGCGACAGCATCTGCTTCGACGTAAAGGCATCGAGCCACAGCGCGGCCAGTCGAGGCAGCACGTGCTGCTCGATGAATCCGATCAACACGCGTGCGCCTGTCTCCTGCACGAGACAGCGGTCGACGATGTAATCGACGACCGCGTGGTCGTACGTCAGTGCGATGTCGCGGCCGTGGGCCATACGCTTGGCGACGCGCCCCAGATGCAGGCGGACGATGCTGGCGAGCGCACTGTCGGCAAGCGGCCGGTAGGGCACGACGGTCACGCGCCCGAGGAACGCCGCCGGGAAAACCTTGAGCAGTTCAGGCGTCAGCGTCTCCCTCAGGCCATCCTGATCCGGTGCGAGCAAGGGATCAGCGCAGAGACTCGTACTCAGTTCGGAACCGACGTTGCTCGTGAGCAGGATCGTCGTGTTGCGGAAATCGATGTAACGACCGTCGCCGTCTTCCATGTAGCCTTTGTCGAACACCTGGAAGAACATCTCATGCACGTCGCGGTGAGCCTTCTCGATCTCGTCGAGCAGTACGACCGAATACGGACGGCGGCGCACCGCTTCGGTCAGGACACCGCCCTCGCCGTAGCCGACATAACCCGGAGGCGCCCCTTTCAGGCCCGAGACGGTGTGTGCCTCCTGATACTCGCTCATGTTGATCGTGATCAGGTTCTGCTCGCCGCCGTAAAGTGCTTCGGCGAGCGCCAGAGCCGTTTCCGTCTTGCCGACGCCCGAGGGGCCGGCGAGCAGGAACACACCGAGCGGCTTCTTCGGGTCGGTCAGGCCAGCGCGCGCGGTTTGCACGCGTTCACCCATTTGACGCAGCGCGCCGGTCTGGCCAATCACGCGTGCCTCGAGCGTGTCGGGCAGCATGCGCACAGCCGCGACCTCGTCGGTCACCATGCGGCCCACAGGGATGCCGGTCCAGTCGGACACGATTTCAGCGACGATTGCCTCGTCGACCTCGGGGAAGACCAGGGGCATCTCGCCCTGTAGGTCGGCAAGCGCACGTTCGAGATCGCGGAGCTTCGTGAGCGACGCGGCCTGATCCCGTAAACACTCACCCTCGTCAGGCGCAATGGCCTCGCGGGCGGCCAGCAATGCCCCGGCGGCGGCGGCCTGAGCACGCCAGCGATCCTGGACTGCCGCCTCTTCCGTTACCAGCGCATCGATACGGCCCCGCACGCCGGCCAATGCCCTGTCGGCATCCAGACCGATGCGCGCTTCCTGCACGAGCAACGCTTCCTCGGCACGCGCGGCCGCAAAACGCTGTCGCACGTCGTCCAGTTCACGCGGCGCGGCATGCTGCGACAACGCCACACGCGCGCAGGCGGTGTCAAGCAGGCTGATGGCCTTGTCCGGCAGCTGACGCGATGGGATATACCGGTGTGACAGCGTCACCGCCGCACGGATCGCTTCGTCAAGCACCACGACGCCGTGATGCCGGGAAAACGTATGTACGAGCCCGCGCACCATATCGACGGCGGCAGCTTCGGACGGCTCCGCAATCTGCAGCACCTGGAAGCGTCGCGTGAGCGCCGGATCCCTTTCGATGTGACGCTTGTACTCGGCCCAGGTCGTCGCACCGATCGTACGGATCGAGCCGCGCGCAAGCGCGGGTTTCAGCAGATTGGCGGCGTCGCCCGTGCCCGCCTGCCCGCCTGCGCCGATCAGCGTGTGAATCTCGTCAATGAAGAGGATCACCGGCGCATGCGATTTTGCAGCGGCTTCGAGCAACGCTTTCAGACGCGCCTCGAACTCCCCTTTCATGCTCGCGCCGGCGAGCAATGCGCCGACGTCGAGCGACAGCAGCCGCACATCGGCAAGCTTCGGCGGCACGTTGCCCGACGCAATCGCGCGCGCCAGCCCTTCCACGACGGCCGTTTTGCCAACGCCGGCCTCCCCCGTCACCAGCGGATTGTTCTGCCGACGGCGCAGCAGCACGTCGATCATCGTGCGAATCTCGAGTTCACGGCCGATGACCGGGTCGATCTCGCCCGCGCGAGCGCGCGCCGTCAGGTCGGTGCAATATTGGTCGAGCGAACCACCCTTCAATGCGACTGGCATTGCGCCGGACGCCTCGCCCGGCGTTGCCGTCGAAAAGTCGCTGTGGTCGTACGGCGCATCGGCGGCTTCGGGCGAGCCGTCGATCCATGCGGGCAGCTGATCGTCCAGCCCGTCAACCGGGATCTTGCCGAACGCGGGGGAGATTGACAGCAGAACGCGCCGCAGCTCGGGCGTCGAGACAAGCGCAGCAACGAGCCACGCGCCGCGCACACGACGATCGCCATGACTCAGCGTCGCAAGCACCCATGCGCGCTCGATCGCCGTCTCGATGTGCCACGAGAAATCGCTGATCGAACTGGCGCCGGCCGGCAGCGCGGCCAACGCCCTTGCGAAATCCCGATCCAGTGCGTCGCGATCGATGCCAGCGTGGCGCACGATGCGATGCAGGTCACTGTCGGGTTGCTGCAGGAGCTGATGCAACCAGTGGACGAGTTCCACGTACGGATTGCCGCGCAGCTTGCAGAACTGTGTCGCCGATTCGATGCTGCGGTAGAGCTGAACTCCGAGCTTGCCGAACAGCGCCTGGCGTGAAATCGTCATGCGAACCTTTTTCTTGTTTATTCGGTATGTTCCCGGCCTCGGCCATAGCGATCGGGAATTCTATTCATGCGACATTTATCTACTGTCGCATTTCGCACACAAGGAAAATGAAAGCTTCTCAGGTCGCGCATTATTTCAACCAATTCGCGTCGCCGTCAACCCATTCTAACGATAAAAAACCGAGCCAAATCTCACCTCATCGCTTCTCACAAACCAAAGATGCGACATTCACAATCCGTGCAAAAATGCACAAACAAAACAAACAGCACAACACGCAAGCTGTTGTTTTAATTGAATAATTAAGCATGAAATGTGAATTATTTTTAACAAAAACCATTACCAGCCCCGCTATCTTTATATTCAGCAAGACCGACAACACCCATTATTAATTAATAAATTATTTTGAGATTTAATCTCGATAATATTTTCAAATAAAGACATTACACTTCAATTTGAAGAATTACCCGATCTCATGGGTAAAATGCGCATTCCTTCATATTCGCATCCTCCATGCGCTCATTCCGTATGCCGTGGCACCGCCGCCCCGACACCTCGCTTACCGAGCCCGAGCTGCGCAACGAGCCACCCGATTCCGAGAAGCGGGAGGACAGCGCGGACTTTCTCCTGTTCGAACCATCAGATCGCGTGGGCAGCAATACGTCGATCCTCGATCTGATCGGCAGCCACGGCGTGACTGCCGATACCGCGCGGGGAAAACGCGGCGCCGGGTCGCAGGCGATGCCATTGCCTGAGCGCACCGACGACCTCGTCGAAACGCTTCACGCGCAATACTGGCGCGCGCTGACGGATCCACACACCGCCCTTTCCGGCTCATGGGGCGAACAACTAGACTCGCATGCGACACCTGTTGCCTCAGTCATGCCCGATTCGCACGACCTCTGGCCAACGCCGACAAACGCAGCCGCCTCCGGTTCGATCGAAGTGATGCTGTCAGGCAAACGCAACCTCGAGGACGCGTTCGGCCACCTGAACACGGGTTTCACTCCCGAGCTTGAGATCGAACCCGTGCCAGAAGTCCTGCGCCTCTTTGCGCCCCCCGAATTCCATGCGGCCGAAGCTCGCCGTGCGCCGGCCTTACCGCCCGCGCTCACCCGGCGCGAGCATCACGCGCTGTCGGTCGATAGCCCGCTGGCCGCGCCTGTACGCAAGGACGACGCATGAACATGCCATTTGCTGCCGAAGAGCCGTTTAGCCGCGGCCTGGACAACCTGCCGATCGCCGTGCAGATCGAGCGGATCGAATCGCATATTCGCGCGCAGCCGGCCCTCGCCGCCCATCGGTGGGCGCTGTTCCAGTGGCTGTGCGTAACGGGCGACTGGACACGCGCCGTGATTCAACTGCAGACGTGGGCAAAGCTCGAGCCGCAACAGGCGCAGGCCGCCCAGGTTGTTCGTGACCTGATCCGGGCCGAGCGCTGGCGTCATAAGGTCGTCGTAGGGCGGGAGCGTCCAGGGTTCGTTCTCGAACCTGCGTCGTGGGTCAAGGAGCTGGTGGGTGCATTGGAATTGGCCGCGGACGGACACGACGAACTCGCCGATGACGCCCGCGCAAAGGCGCTCGACGCGGCGCCGCTCATTGCCGCACGCACACCGGGTGGCGTCGCAAGCTGGATCGCCGACAGCGATTCGCGTTTCGGCCCGGTGTGCGAAGTCATCACGGCCGGGCACTATCGATGGGTACCGTTCGCCGATCTTGCCGCGTGGCGCATTGCCCCGCCTGCGAACCTCATTGATCTCGTCTGGGCGCCGTGTGTGCTGACACTGAGCGACGGCAGTACCGTGCGCGGCTTCATGCCTGCCCGCTACCCCGGCTCGGAGGCCGCGATCGATGCCCTGCGTCTGGGGCACGAAACGGCCTGGCATGACGCTGGGCGTACCGCCGTCATCGCGCTCGGACAAAAAACCTGGACAACGGATCAGGGGGATTTCGGTCTCTTCGAACTGGCCCACGCGCAGTTCGGCTCGCGTATCGCGGACGGCGCCACCGCCGGAGAGCCGGTCGATGACTGAGCGCAAGCGGCATCCCACTCGGGGCGACTCGCTCGTCGCCCGCCCACCGCGGCGGGCAAACGCACACCTGATGCCGACTCTGCTCGACCGGCTGCGAGACGACGCACCGCATCGGCTCGTCGAAGCACCCGAGGAATATGCCATCACGCGCAAGCAGATGCGCGACATCGTCCAGCGCGATCTCGCCTATCTACTCAACACGACAAGTATTGAAGACCGGATCGAGCGCGTACGCCACCCGCAAGCGGCCGCGTCGACCGTCAATTTCGGCGTGCCGCCGCTCGCGGGCACCTTTCTCGCGTCGCGCCAGTGGAATGACATCGAGCAAATGATCCGGAAAGCCATCACTGATTTCGAACCGCGGCTGATCCCCGATTCGCTGGTGGTGACGCCCCGCCAGGACGACGCCGCCAGCGGCCATCACAATGTGCTCGCGTTCGAAGTGCGCGGCCTGGTTCACATGGACCCGTATCCACTTGAATTCATGGTGCAGAGTTCGCTCGATCTCGATACGAGCGAAATCCAGATCACCGGCATGCGCTCCGGGTAGGCACCGCATAACGACAAAACGAGACCTTTCCGATGGATCCGCGACTACTCGACTATTACAACCAGGAACTCATCTACATGCGCGAACTCGCCACCGAGTTCGCGCAGGCGCATCCGAAAATCGCGCGCCGGCTCGGCATGCAGGCCGGTGAGGTGGCCGACCCCTACGTCGAGCGCCTGATCGAGTCGTTCTGCTTCATGGCCGCGCGCATGCAGCTCAAGCTCGATGCGGAGTTTCCGCGCTTCACCGGGCGGCTGCTGGAAGTGATCTACCCGAACTACGTCGCGCCCACGCCGTCGATCGCGGTCGCGCGCCTGTACCCCGGTCAGGCCGAAGGCAATCTGGCCGCAGGCTACCGTATCGCGCGCGGCACGTCGTTCAAGGCGCGGGTTCCCGATGGCGAAAAAACCGCTTGCCAGTTTACGAGCGGGCAGGACGTCACGCTCTGGCCGCTCACGATCACCGACGCGCGCCTGACGGGCATTCCGCCCGACATTCCGGCGCTCGACCGCTATGTCCCGCCCGACCGACAGGTGCGCGGTGCATTGCGGCTGCGGCTGGCGACGACAGGCAACGTGCGCATCGCCGATCTGAAGGGGCTCGACCGGCTGCCCGTGTATCTGGCCGGCGACGAACAGGTCGCCTCGCACCTGTTCGAGCTGCTGCACGTCGCCGGCGTCGCGTCCGTGATTGCCCCTCCCGGCGAATTCGGCTCACCGGGCCGCCCTCCCGCCGCCGTGACTCACGGTGCGGTCGAACACGAGGGCTTGCGCACCGATCAGAACTTGCTGCCACTCACCTGGACGAAGTTTCACGGGCACAACCTGCTGCACGAATACTTTGCGTGCCCGGCACGGTTCTGGTTCTTCGCACTCAACGGTCTTGCAGAAGGGCTGTCCCGCGTGAACGGTCGCGAAGTCGAAATCGTCGTGCTGCTCGACCGGGTGCCGGGCCAGCTCGCGAACCTCGTCGACGCGTCGCGCTTCGCGCTGTTCTGCACGCCCGTCATCAACCTCTTCAAACGGCATACCGACCGCATCGAGATTTCCCCCCGCGAGACCGAGTCTCATCTGGTGCCCGCCAGGCTCGCACCGCTCGACTACGAAGTGTTCTCGGTGGAGACCGTGCATGGACAGGTCGCAGCGACTTCCGACGAACTGGAATTCCGTCCGCTTTATCAGACGCTGAACAACGACGAAGGTAATCACGGGCGGTACTTCTCGACACGGCGCGAACGGCGGCTCGTGTCCGATTCGGCCCGCCGTTACGGCACGCGTACCCCCTATGTCGGCACCGAAGTGTTTCTCTCGCTGGTTGACCAGAACGAGGCTCCTTATGGCGAGGACATCCGTTTCCTGTCAGTCGTTGCGCTGCTGACGAACCGGGATCTCGCCACGCTCGTGCCGCGCAACGGCGTGCGT
This sequence comes from Burkholderia lata, assembly GCF_902499335.1. Taxonomy (GTDB): domain Bacteria; phylum Pseudomonadota; class Gammaproteobacteria; order Burkholderiales; family Burkholderiaceae; genus Burkholderia; species Burkholderia lata_B. The sequence continues at coordinate 8,314 of NZ_CABVQK010000019.1, forward strand.
GACCTGGAGACAGAGGAATCGACGCCAGTCGAGAGCATCGGGCTTATTCGCCCGCCGAGCCCGCCGAAAGCGCCGTATGCGGAGCGAGAGATGGCGTGGCGACTGATCCGCCAGCTCAACTTCAACTACCTGCCGCTCGAAGGTCTCGATCACCGTGACGGCGGTCAGGGACTACGCGACCTGCTGCGCCTTACCCTTTCGAACGACAACAACGAGCATCTGCGGCAAGTTGAAAGTCTCGTCGGCGTCAAGACGCGCCCGGTAACACGCAAGCTGCCGGGCACGGGCCCGATGACGTTCGGGCGTGGCATCGAGTGTGCGGTAACGGTCGACGAGGCCGGTTTCTCCGGCGTGAGCCCCTATCTATTCGGTACGATTCTCGAACACTGGCTGGCACGGCACGTGTCGATCAACAGCTTCACACAGACCGAATTGCATTCGATGCAGCGCGGCCGTATCGCTCGCTGGCCCGTGCGCACCGGGACACGCGGAGTGCTGTAATGAAACGTGCCACCCTGCCGGCGCTCGTGCGCGACAGCACGCTTTCGCCCGACTTGCTAGAAAGTCTTCAAATGGAGCCGTGGCGCTTCGGGTTCCTGTCACTGCTGCGACGCATCGGCTCGAACTCTGCGGTCGACCCGATCGGCACCGCGCGCCGACCGCAGGCCGAGCCGTTCCGGCTCGGACAACAACCGAGTCTCGCTTTCGCGCCGCGCGAAATCGCCAGCGTCCAGGAAACGGCGGGACGGCTCAAGGTGCGGCTCTTCGGTCTCGGTATGCTCGGGCCGAACGGGCCGCTGCCGATCCACGTGACCGAATGGGCGCGTGAACGCGAAGAGGGCCGTCACGACACGACGACGGTCGACTTCTTCGACATCTTCCATCACCGGTTCCTGACGCTGTTCTATCGCACGTGGGCATCGGCACAGTCGACAGCCGGCCTCGACCGGAAAGACGACGAGCGGTTTTCGTTCTACATCGCGAGCCTCACGGGCCACGACACCGCCGAAATCGGGCGGCGCCCCCTGCCCTCGCACGCGCGACTGGCAGCGTCCGCGCATCTCGTACGCGAGTCGCGCAACTCGGACGGACTGCGCGCCACACTCGAGCACTACTTCGGCGTGCCGGTCGCGATCGAGGAGAACGTATTCCACTGGATCGCAATCGCCCCGGCCGATCAGGGACGCATGGGCCGGCCGGGCCCCGCCGCGACGATGGGACAAGCCGCAATGCTCGGCCGCGTGGCGCCGGACCGTCAGCACCGGTTCCGCATCGTGATCGGCCCCATCGATCTCGACGCGTATCTGCGCTTCACGCCGCAGGGCGAGGATCTGCCGCGTCTCGTCGAATGGGTGCGTGCGTTCGTCGGCTACGAACTGGAATGGGAGCTCGAACTGCGCATCAGGCCCGAAAGCGCGCCGCCGGCTGTCATGGGCGGCCAGCAACGCATGGGATGGTCCGGATGGCTGGGGCGCCCGAGACCCGACCGGCCGATTACCGGCATGCGGTTCGAACCAGAACGTTATGTGAGGCATTTCGAACAACGCGCTACTGAATCCGACAATCGACCATGAGCAAAAAGCAGTCACCCCGACAGTCCGTATCCGGTAAAGGTACCTCGAAGGACACGCCGCATCCCGACTGGCTCGCGCCAGCGAGCGATTCCATGCCCTGCGGCCCGGACCTCGAATACGACCACGATTTCGTCGTGCTGTTCGCGACCGCGGCGCCCAGACAGGACGTGCAGTACGGCGCATTCGTCGGTGCCCCCGACCCTGTCAACTGGAGCGAGCTTGAACGCGACTGCCAGCGGCTTATGCTGCGTACGAAGGATATTCGGGTCGCCGTCCTGTATACGCGGTGCCGCACGCGGCTTGCCGGTGCCACAGGCCTTGCAGATGGCACAGGGTTGCTGGCCGCCTGGCTCGATGCGTTTGCCGAGCAGGTGCATCCGCAACCCGATGTCGACGGTGGGCACGACGCCGCACATGAAATGCGAATGAATGCAATACAGGCGCTCGCCGATCCGGACGGACTGCTCGCCGACGTGCGCGAGATCGTTCTTTCGAAGTCGACGCGCGCTCGACTGCAGGTACGCGACGTCGAGCGTGCCTTTGCGCACCCTCGCCCCCCCGATGCCCTCGCGCCCGAGTCCGTTATGCAGCAGTTGCGGGATGTGTGCACGCAGCAGCCCGATGTGATGGCGGGGTTCGACGATACGATTACGTATCTCGCAACAATCGAAGCATGGTGCGCCGTGCATCTCGAAGGGTGCCTGCCAGACCTGTCGTCGCTCACGCGGCTCATCGGCAGGTTGAATGCGCCCGCGTCGATAAACGCGGTCGAGCAGTTGGAAGAATCCCGCGATCCCGCGCCGGCCTCCAACCAATCATCAGGAAGTGATGCGTCGGTGCAGCTCGAACCGGTGAATGACAGAACGGTTAGCGCCACCGAGCGCATAACGACCCAGCCGAGATCCGCACCGGCAGACCGCCAAGCCGCACTCACTCTGATTCGTACGGCGCGAACGTGGTTCGAGACCCACGAACCCAGCAGCCCGATTCCCGTGTTGCTCAAACGTGCGGAGCGGTTCGTCGGCAAGCCTTACGCCGAAGTCGTCACGGCGATTCCAGCCGAGCTTCTGGCGCAGTGGGAAGAAACCGACCTTGGCGCATAGCAACGGACAGCCGCTATATGGCACGAGTGGATGACACAGGTGCGCAGACGGCTCTGCAGCAAGGGCCAAGACCCGACGTTCATCACATAGTTGGACAAATGAGATGACGAAGACAGTAGCAGCACTGCAGAGCGAACTCGATCGCCTCGACGCGCAAATTTGAACCGCTCGTAAACGGGAAGTGGGTGATCCGCTCGATCAGATCGCTGAACTCATGGCGCCGTGGTCAATCAGCCTGAATAAGGTGGGCCGGCATTTTCGGCACCGCTTCGGAATGGAGGCGAGCGATGCGTCGCTGCGCCGCACGAACGATTCCGAGTTGACAGCGTTTCTCACCCGCGCCATTCGACAGATCCTGTCCGACGATCCCACCCCGCCCTCCTGTTCGAGGTGCACAAGCGACAATACGTGGCTCGTTTATCGCAGCAGCGACCGTCTTCCTGTTCCCACATTTTGCTGTGACGCTTGCAACCGAACATTCACGCGTCTTCACGACACGTCAATTCAAGATCTCCAAAACAAGGAGAAGTTGTTCGAATTCCTACCCTATCTAGCGCATCAACATCCGCTCGATTCGGTCGCCGCCGAAATGTGCGTCACGCGAGCGACGGTGATGTCCTGGCTACGACGCTTGCGCGCCTTGCTGTGGACGCTCGATCCATCTGGACACTACGTGGCCCGCGTGCGCCTCGGTCAAAGGTCCGCGCTGCAAAAACGCTAGTTTCCGTACTGCACAAGTCAGGCTGACCAACGATTTTCACGTGCATCCCCCTGGACGAATCAGTCCGCCGCAGGAAGAGCAACGATCCATTCGATTCCAGGAAATGCAAACTTAAGGCGACGTGGAGATTGTCCCTGATCCACCTGACCAATGAGCGACGCCTCCGGCGGGTGCCGGCCGCCGGATGCCCGATCAGCGATCGACGCGTTGCTGGAAATGCGCGGGGTAGCGCTCGCCGACGATCCTGATCTGCTGCAGCGCCGTCTCGATCGCGGCGAGATCGTCGTCCGTCAGCACGACTTCCGCCGCGCCCACGTTCTCGTCGAGCCGGTGCAGCTTCGTCGTGCCCGGAATCGGCACGATCCACGGCTTGCGGGCCAGCAGCCACGCCAGCGCGATCTGCGCGCGCGTCGCACCCTTGTCCGTCGCGATCCGGCCGAGCAGGTCGACGAGGCCCGCGTTCGCCTTGCGGTTCTCCTCGGAGAAGCGCGGCACGACATTGCGGAAATCGTTCTCCGCGAACGTCGTATTTGCATCGATCGCGCCGGTCAGGAAACCTTTACCGAGCGGGCTGAACGGCACGAAGCCGATCCCGAGTTCCTCGAGCGTCGGCAGGATCCGCGCCTCCGGCTCGCGCCACCACAGCGAATACTCGCTTTGCAGCGCGGCGACCGGCTGCACCGCGTGCGCACGGCGAATCGTCTGCTCACCGGCTTCCGACAGCCCGAAGTGCGCAACCTTGCCCTCGCGGATCAGGTCCTTGACCGTGCCGGCCACGTCCTCGATCGGCACATTCGGATCGACGCGATGCTGGTAGAACAGGTCGATGCGATCGACCTTCAGCCGCTTCAGCGCCGCATCGGCCACTTCACGAATATGCGCGGGCCGGCTGTCGACGCCCTTCATCGCCTGGCCGTCCTCGAAACCGAACTTGGTGGCGATCACGACCTGGTCGCGAAACGGCGCGACCGCCTCGCCGACCAGTTCCTCGTTGACGAACGGGCCATACGCTTCCGCCGTGTCGAAGAACGTCACGCCACGCTCGAACGCGGCGCGGATCAACGCGATGCCGCTCGCCTTGTCGGTCGCGGGGCCGTAGCCGTAACTCAATCCCATGCAGCCGAGCCCGATTGCCGAGACTTCGAGGCCACTCTTACCAAGCATGCGTTTTTGCATGACGCTCTCCTGCTGAAGATGAAAAAGTTCGACTGAATGCCGAGGAGGCCAGTGTAGGTTGATGGATACACCTCAACAATTGGCGTACCATTTCATGCGTTACTGAGGAAAATTCACAAATGCTCCGCACCGGCATCGGCGAACTGACGACCTTCATCACGATCGCGGAGCAGCGCAGCTTCAGCGGCGCGGCCCGCATCCTGGGCGTGTCGCCGTCGGCGCTGAGCCATGCGGTGCGCCACCTCGAAGCACGGCTCGGCGTGCGGCTCTTCAACCGCACCACGCGCTCCGTCGCGCTGACGGAGGCCGGCGAGCAGTTGCTGCTGCGCGTGCGGCCCGCGGTGGCCGATCTCGAGGACGCGTTGAACGACGCAGCCACCGCCCGCAACCGTCCGTCCGGCCAGATCCGGATCAGCGCATCGGAAGCGGCTGCGCGCCCGCTGATCCGGCATGTGCTGCCCGCGTTCGTTACCCGCTATTCGGACATCCACGTCGAGTTCGTCACCGATTCGCGATTGATCGACATCGTCGAGCACGGCTTCGACGCCGGTATCCGCGTTCACGAAGACGTGCCGCGCGACATGATCGCGGTGAAGTTCGGCGACACGATCCGCTTTATCGCGGTGGCGTCGCCCGACTACCTGTCGCGGCACGCGCCGCCGGAGCGGCCGCAGGACCTCACGCATCACCGGTGCATCCGCTACCGGTTCGAAAGCGGCGCCCTCTATCGATGGGATCTGATCCGCAAGGGCAAGCGCGTCAGCGTGGATGTCGACGGGCCGATGACGCTCGGCAACCAGGGGCTGATGATCGATGCCGCGCTGGCCGGCATCGGCATCGCGTGGGTCACGGAATCGCGCGTGACCGATCATCTTGCCGCCGGGCGGCTCGTGCGCGTATTGCCGGAATGGAGCCAGGATTTCGGCGCGCTGTGTCTCTACTACCCGGCGAACCGGCATCCGCCGGCGGCACTGCGGCTGTTCGTCGAGGCCGTGCGCGAGTGGGTGGCGGCCGGGCGCGAAGCGGCGCCGGCTTGAGCGCACGCGCAAGCACATACGCACATCATCGCGGCTGATGCCGAGCAGCGCGGCAAACGGGTCCCGCCTGCGCTCCAGCTCAGCGCGTGGCGCGCATCAGGATGTTCGCGAACGGCAAGCCTTCGTCGTCCTCGTCGCGCCGCGAAATTTCCTCGAAGCCGAGCCGCGCATAGAACGCGTGGGCACCGCGATTGTCGGCGTACACCTCGAGATCGAGCGCGCCCTTGAGCGCGAGCGCATGTTCGACCAGCGCGCGGCCGATCCCGTGGCCGTGCATCGCCGGCGCGACAAACAATCCGCCGATCGACGCGTCGAGCAGGCCAATGAACCCGACCGGTTCGCCGGCCCGGCACGCGACCCAGGTTTCCGCCTTGGGTAGATAAACCTCTTCGATCAGCGTGCGCTGCTCGCGCAGCCGCGCGTCGCCGAGAAACGGATGCGCGAGCAGCGATGCGTCGAACCAGATGGCCGACAGCGTGTGCAGGTCGGATGCCTCGTAGGCGCGAATCTCGATTGCCATGTTTTTCTGTTGTTCCATTCGTCTTGCGACGACGAACGCACCCCGGCGCGTTCGTCGATGCGGTATGCCGCGCGCGCTGCTCGAAGCATTGCGCGCAGCACTGTATTACCGCAGGTTGGTTCTCGCCAGCTCGACGATCTCGTCGCCGCGCCCGCTGAGGATCGCGCGCAGCATGAACAGGCTGAAGCCCTTCGCATGCGCGAGTTCGATCTTCGGCGGCATCGCGAGTTCGTACTTCGACGTGACGACATCGACGACCGCCGGCCCGTCATGCGCGAACGCCATGCGCAATGCTTCCTCGACGTTCTCCGAATGTTCGACGCGTACGCTGAAGATGCCCGCGCCCTTCGCGATCGCCGCGAAATCGGTCGGGCTCAGGTCGACGTTCGTGTCGAGATAGCCGGCCGCCTTCAGCTCCATCGACACGAAGCCGAGCAGGCTGTTGTTGTACACGACGATCTTGATCGGCAGCTTGAGCTGGCGTGCGGTCAGCAGGTCGCCGAGCAACATCGACAGGCCGCCATCGCCTGACAACGACACCACCTGCCGCCCCGGATGCGCCCCCTGCGCGCCGAGTGCCTGCGGCATCGCGTTCGCCATCGAGCCGTGATTGAACGAGCCGTGCAGCTGCCGCTTGCCGTTCATCGTCAGGTAACGCGCGGCCCACAGCGTCGGCGTGCCGACGTCGGCCGTGAAGATCGCGTCTTCCGCCGCGACTTCGTCGACGATCTTCGTCAGGTATTGCGGGTGAATCGCGCGACCCGGCGGCTCGGCCACCGCGAGATCGTCGAGCCCCTTGCGCGCGACCGCGTAATGCTTCAACGCGTTTTCGAGGAAACGCCGCTGCGTCTTGCGCGTGAGGCGCGGCAGCAGCGCCGCGATCGTCTCCTTCACGGTGCCGACGAGGCCGAGCACGAGTGGCGCGCGATGGCCGAGCTGCGAGCCCTTCCAGTCGATCTGCGCGACCTTCGCGTTCGACGGATAGAACGGCCGGTACGGGAAATCCGTGCCGAGCATCAGCAGCGTGTCGCACGATTCCATCGCGTGATAGCCCGAGCTGAAACCGATCAGCCCCGTCATCCCGACGTCGAACGGGTTGTCCCATTCGACGAACTGCTTGCCGCGCAGCGCATGCACGACCGGCGCGCCGAGCGTATCGGCCAGCGCGACCACTTCATCGTGCGCGCCCTGCGTGCCGCTGCCGCACAGCAGCGTGACCGCGTCGGATGCGTTGAGCAGTGCCGCGAGCCGGTCGAGATCGGCGTCGGCCGGCAGGATCGACGGCGGCGCCGATTCGCTCCACGCCGGTGCCTCTTGCGGGCCGTCGCCGAGCGCGATGTCGCCCGGCAGCACGATCACCGCGACGCCGCGCTCGTCGATCGCGGTGCGCATCGCGCGCGCGAGCACACGTGGGAACTGTGATGCGTTCGTCACGAGCTCCGCGAAGTGGCTGCATTCGCGGAACAGCTCCTGCGGATGGGTTTCCTGGAAGTAGCCGAGGCCGATCTCGGTCGACGGAATGTGCGCGGCGATCGCGAGCACCGGCTGGTGATTGCGGTGGCAGTCGTAGAGCCCGTTGATCAGATGCAGGTTGCCGGGGCCGCAACTGCCCGCGCATACCGCGAGCCGCCCGGTCGACGCGACATCCGCGCCGGCCGCGAACGCGGCACTTTCCTCGTGCCGCGTATGCATCCAGCGGATCGAGCCGATCTGGCTCAGGCTGAACGACAGGCCGTTCAGGCTGTCGCCCGTCACGCCCCAGATGCGCTCGACGCCCGCTGCCGCCAGCGTCTTCGCCAGATATTCCGCCATCGTCTGTTTAGCCATGCTGTCCTCGCTCGTTGATGGGTCGTCACACGAATGAATCGGCTTCGGTGCCGCCTTCGCCACCGAACGGACGAGCATACGCGATCGTTCCGCGCGGCGTCGTGAAGGTGCAATGCGCTTGCACGCGTTTCGGTCGGTCCCTTTCGGCGGTGTCGGGCGAATGTCGCCGTTTCGTCGGCCAGCCGGCGGGATCGCTTGCGAAGGCGCGTTCAACTCCAGTCGGAAGCCGACTCGTCCGGATCGACCAGCGTCAGCCCCGCTGCCGGCAACGGCAGCGCGGTCTTGTAGCGCACCTGCTTCAGCGCGAAGCTCGACCGGATGTTCGACACGCCGGGAATCGTCGTCAGGCGCTCGATGATGAAACGCTCGAGCGTGCGCATGTCGGGCATCACGACGCGCAGCAGGTAGTCGGCGTCGCCCGACATCAGGTAGCACTCCATCACCTCCGGCCGCTGCGAGATCGCTTCCTCGAAGCGCTGCAGTGCGTCCTCGACCTGCTTCTCGAGGCTGACCTGGATGAACACGTTGATCCGCAGCCCGAGCGGCTCCGGGTCGAGCAGCGTGACCTGCTGCCGGAACAGCCCGAGCTTCTCGAGCGCGCGCACGCGGTTGAAGCAGGGCGTGGCCGACAGGTTCACCGCCCGCGCGAGTTCCGCGTTCGTGATCCGCGCGTTCTGCTGAAGCTGGTTCAGGATGCCGATGTCGATGCGGTCGAGCCGCCGCGGGTTTGCGCTCATGGTCGAAATATTCCGGAAGAGTGGCCGTAATCGGAATATTTACACTATCCACACCGGAATTCCCAATGAAATCAGACGCATATTTTGCGGATCGGCGGGTAGCATGATTCGACCGATTGCCACTGATTGCGCGCCGCTCCGAACCGGTGCGCGGGAGACCTGCGATGACGGATCTGTCGAACGGACTCGAAGCCACGCGGCGCGCGAACCTCGCGCACGCCGACGCCGACCCGGAAGAAACCGCCGAATGGCTTGAAGCGCTCGACGCGGTCGTCGCGCACGTTGGCAAGGATCGCGCGCAGTTCCTGCTCGACCGGCTCGCCGCGCATGCGCGCACGAGCGGCCTCGCGGCGGCGCGCGGGCCCGTCACGCCGTACGTGAACACGATCGCCGTGCACGACCAGCCGCCCTACCCGGGCGATGCCGAACTCGAAGAGCGGCTGTCGGCCGCGCTGCGCTGGAACGCACTCGCGATGGTCGTGCGCGCGAACCGCGCGTACGGCGAGCTCGGCGGCCACATCGCGAGCTACGCGTCGGCATCCGACCTGTTCGAAGTCGGCTTCAACCATTTCTTCCGCGCGACAACGGCAGAGGGCAGCAGCGGACCCGGTGAACGCGGCACGAGCGGCGACCTCGTCTACTTCCAGCCGCATTCGTCGCCGGGCGTCTATGCACGCGCCTATCTCGAAGGCTTCCTCGACGAAGCGCACCTGAAGCACTACCGCCGCGAGATCGCCGGGCCCGGCCTGTGTTCGTATCCGCACCCGTGGCTGATGCCCGACTTCTGGCAGTTCCCAACGGGCTCGATGGGCATCGGCCCGATCAACGCGATCTACCAGGCGCGCTTCATGCGCTACCTGCAGCATCGGGGCCTCGCGAACACCACGAACCGCACCGTATGGGGCTTCTTCGGCGACGGCGAGATGGACGAGCCGGAATCGCTCGGCGCGCTGTCGCTCGCCGCGCGCGAGGGGCTCGACAACCTCGTGTTCGTGATCAACTGCAACCTGCAGCGGCTCGACGGCCCGGTGCGCGGCAACGGCCGCGTGATCGACGAGCTCGAGGCGCTGTTCGCCGGTGCCGGCTGGAACGTGATCAAGGTGTTGTGGGGTTCCGACTGGGATCCGCTGTTCGCACGCGATCATGCGGGCGCGCTCGCCCGCGCGTTCGCCGACACCGTCGACGGCCAGTTCCAGACCTTCTCCGCGAACGACGGCGCGTACAACCGCGCGCGCTTCTTCAGCCGCGACCCCGCGCTCGACGCGCTTGCCGCGCAGCTCACCGACGCGGAAATCGACCGCCTGCGCCGCGGCGGCCACGACGCGCGCAAGCTGCACGCCGCGTATGCACGTGCGTTGGCCCATCGCGGCCAGCCGACCGTGATCCTCGCGAAGACGATGAAGGGCTACGGAATGGGCACGGCCGGCCAGGGCCGGATGACGACCCACCAGCAGAAGAAGCTCGACGTCGACGACCTGAAAGCATTCCGCGACCGCTTCCGGCTGCCGCTGTCGGATCTCGACGTCGAGCAGCTCACGTTCTACAAACCAGCCGAAGACAGCCCCGAGATGCGCTACCTGCACGCTCGCCGGGCTGCCCTGGGCGGCTATCTGCCCAGAAGGCGGATGGTGGCGTCGGAGGGGCTCACCGTCCCGCCGACGCCGGCCTGGGGTGCGTTCGCGCTGGACGCGGGAGGCCGCGAGATGTCGACGACGATGGTGCTCGTGCGCATGCTGGCCGCGCTGCTGAAGGATCCTGCGCTCGGCCCGCGCGTCGTACCGATCGTCGCGGACGAAGCGCGCACGTTCGGCATGGCGAACCTGTTCCGGCAGGTCGGCATCTACTCGCCGCTCGGGCAGCGCTACGAACCCGAGGATCTCGGCTCGATGCTCTACTACCGCGAGGACACACGCGGACAGATTCTCGAGGAAGGCATTTCGGAGGCCGGGGCGGTGTCGTCGTGGATCGCCGCCGCGACCGCGTACAGCGTGCATGACCTGCCGATGCTGCCGTTCTACATCTACTATTCGATGTTCGGCTTCCAGCGCATCGGCGACCTGATCTGGGCCGCTGCCGACCAGCGCTCGCGCGGCTTCCTCGTCGGCGCGACGTCGGGCCGCACGACGCTCGGCGGCGAGGGGCTGCAGCACCAGGACGGCAGCAGCCATCTCGCGGCGTCCACGATCCCGAACTGCCGCGCGTACGATCCGGCGTTCGCGTACGAAGTCGCGACGATCGTCGATGCCGGCATGCGCGAGATGGTCGAGCAACAGCGCGACGTGTTCTATTACGTGACGGTCACGAACGAGAACTACGCGCAGCCGTCGATGCCCGACGACGATCCGGCCGCGCGACGCGAAGGCATCCTGAAGGGCATGCACCGGCTGCCGTCGGGTTCGAATGCAACGGCGCGCGTGCAGTTGCTCGGCGCGGGCGCGATCCTCGGCGAAGTGCTCGCCGCGCAGCGGATGCTGAAGGACGACTGGGGCATCGACGCCGCCGTGTGGAGCGTCACGAGTTTCAGCGAACTGCAGCGCGACGGGATGGCAGCCGAACGGCTGTCGCGGCTTGGCGATGCGCCGCGCGGGCCGTATGTCGAAGAGAGGCTTGCGTCGACACAAGGCCCCGTGATCGCGGCGACCGACTACGTGCGCGCGGTGCCCGAGCTGATCCGAGCCTACGTGCCGCGCCGCTACGTGACGCTCGGCACCGACGGGTTCGGTCGCAGCGATACGCGCGAGGCGCTGCGTGCGTTCTTCGAAGTCGATCGGGCAAGCATCGTGCTTGCTGCGTTGAAGGCGCTGGCCGATGACGGTGAACTCGACGCGGCGATACTGCACACGGCGCGCGAACGACTCGGCAAGACGGTGCGGCAGCCTGGCGGAGCGCCGTGGCAACGCTGAGCACACGCGCAATGTTGTCGAGCGCTTTTTCAACCGTATCAAGAATTTTCGTCGAGTCTCCACTCGACACATTTCCCGCGAGATAGTCGCGGAACACGAGCACACAATTTGAGATGGTGGGCGAAGACGAATAGGTAGAATAAGTCTATTCGTCAGGAGAATTGCCCGTGGCAACACCGAGATGTTTGAGCGTTTCGGAAGCGTTTCAAGCCAACATGACCGCGCTGCATATGCCGGTTCCCACAACGCAATTCGCGACCCTGCAAACGGCGGTAGCGAGTGTCAGCACGATGATGGGCGCGCTGAACAAGCTAGGTCCGGATGCGACGGTCGCGGAATTGCTTGGCGCGACCACAAAACTCGAAGTGGCAACCGTCGTTGGGGCGATCCTCGGCAGCGCCTATCTGGGTGCGGTCATCGGTAGCCTGATGGTCGCGACAGATGCTGCGTCGGCATGCGGCATCGGCAAACACGGAAGCAATCTGTCCCTGGCGGTCGCGCAATGGGGCGCACGCTACCGCCTTGCGGTTCATCCGTTGATCATGGCGCAAATCCTGCGGCATCCCGAAGTTCTCGCGCCCGGCCCGCATAGCTATCTCGGGTTGAAGGCAAACACCGCAATCCGGGGTGCGCGATGAAGTGGATTTTGGACCGCTTGCTTCTCATCGTCACGGCGTTGATTTGCGCCACCGTAGGATGGACCATCATCGCCGCGACCGGCGAGTGGTTTCCCACCCTGATGATGTTGATCGCGTTCGCTACGCTGTGGGGCGATAACGCACGCCTGCGAAAGCTACTGGAACAAAACGGCATCGACCCGAGACGGCGAAAGCGGTAGCGAGTCGATTTGTCACGGCGACGAGCGCGGCTATACGCCTTTACCGCCGTGTTCGAGCGCGTGAAGGTTGGCACTGGTCATGCGGCGCCACTGGTGAGACTCCATGTGCCGATCGTGCTCACTTCGTTTTCCACGCATGCCGCCAACACAGCTTGCGCGGTAAGCCGCATCGCGATGCGCTACACCGGCAGCGCATGCGTCGACAGAATCTCCTTGAGCACCATGAACGAGCGCACCTGCCGCACGCCCGGCAGGTACAGCAGCTGTTCCGCATGCAGCCGGTTAAAGCTGTCGTTGTCGCGCGTGCGCACCAGCATGAAGTAGTCGAATTCGCCGGTCACGACGTGGCACTCGACGCACCCCGACACCTTCTGCGCGGCCTTCTCGAACGCGGCAAACGCCTCGGGTGTCGAGCGATCGAGCACGAAGCCGATCACGACGAGCATCCCGGCACCGAGCGGCTTCGGATCGAGCAACGCGACGATGCCGCGGATCAGCCCCATTTCCTTCAGACGCTCGACGCGCCGCAGGCACGCCGGCGCGCTCAGCTTCACCTTCGCCGCGAGGCTCACGTTGGAGATCGACGCGTCCTGCTGCAGTTGCCGCAGGATCGCGCGGTCGATGCGATCGAGCGCCGGTGCGGCGTCGGCCGGCGATGCGCTGCCTCGATCTAATTTCATTGCGCCATCCTCCTGCTCAGCGAATCAAAATTGTTTATAGCGTTCTCGTATCGTCGATAACGTAGGCCACCGCGATTTATTTCGCAAGCTCATTTCTCGCGCTTATCCCTATCATTTTCCTCGTCGGAACACGGCCTGCCGGCCGTGCCCGAACGATTCCGTTTCCCGCCCACCGCTTTCCGGAGCACGCCGATGAACCTGCAACGTTTCCCCCGTTATCCGCTCACGTTCGGCCCGACGCCGATCCAGCCGCTCAAGCGCCTGAGCGAGCACCTCGGCGGCAAGGTCGAGCTGTACGCGAAGCGCGAGGACTGCAACAGCGGCCTCGCGTTCGGCGGCAACAAGACGCGCAAGCTCGAATACCTCGTCCCCGATGCGCTCGAGCAGGGCGCGGATACGCTCGTGTCGATCGGCGGCGTGCAGTCGAACCAGACGCGCCAGGTCGCGGCCGTCGCCGCGCACCTCGGGATGAAATGCGTGCTCGTGCAGGAGCACTGGGTCAACTACGAAGATCCGGTGTACGACCGGGTCGGCAACATCCAGCTGTCGCGCATGATGGGCGCGGACGTGCGGCTCGTGTCCGACGGCTTCGACATCGGTATTCGCCGCAGCTGGGAAGAAGCGATGGAGAGCGTGCGGCAAGCGGGCGGCAAGCCCTACCCGATTCCGGCCGGCTGTTCCGAGCATCCGCTCGGCGGGCTCGGCTTCGTCGGTTTCGCGGAAGAAGTGCGTGCGCAGGAGGCACAACTCGGCTTCAAGTTCGACTACATCGTCGTGTGCTCGGTCACGGGCAGCACGCAGGCGGGGATGGTCGTCGGCTTCGCGGCCGACGGGCGCGCCGACCGCGTGATCGGGATCGACGCGTCGGCAACGCCCGAACGCACGCACGAGCAGATCACGCGCATCGCGCGGCACACCGCCGAACTCGTGGATCTCGGCCGGCCGATCACCGCGGCGGACGTGGTGCTCGACACGCGCTACGCCGGCCCCGAATACGGGTTGCCGAACGACGGCACACTCGAAGCGATTCGCCTGTGCGCACGGCTCGAAGGCATGCTGACGGATCCGGTGTACGAAGGGAAATCGATGCACGGGATGATCGACAAGGTCCGGCTTGGCGAATTCGAACCGGGGTCGAAAGTGCTGTATGCGCATCTCGGCGGCGTGCCGGCGTTGAGCGCGTATAGCGAGATTTTCCGGAACGGCTGAACAATTCGAGATGAAACGCCGGCACGCCATGGATCGCGTGCCGGCGCGTTGATCACGACGATCGCCCGGATCGTCGTCGTTGCTGCACCCTCTACGCGCCCTCCGTCCCGCACGCCATTTCTTCGGCTGCCATCCCCCCCTTCCTCGCGCGCCACGCTCCGCTTGTGGCGAATCGTTCGCCTCGACGATCCGACATTGCGCGTCCTTCTAAAGACAAGTCCGACTCAGTCAATCTGTCACTCGGACGCGAATCCGACTGATTCGTACACGTACTAATCCATTTCCACGGCATTTAGTAGGCGTTCTATTTAAATCAGGCCCCTGCTTCCTGAAAATTAACCCCGTCGAGTCGGCCGCAACGTTTCGCAAGCATTCGCCCTTCATGGCACGAGGCACGGAACGCACCGTTTCAGCTCATCAGGTCGACCGGCACCCCAGGCAGCGTCTCCTTCCCCGATGGCATTTCCCATGCAGTGGAAACGGCGGCCACGCTCTGCTCCGGCCGAGCGTGCGGTTTCGCGTCGCAATCGGGACGACGGACGTCCCTTTCAATCAGAACGGCAGCAGAAGGGTATATGGATATTTCATTCGAACCACGGCACGCGCATGCAGCGCGTGCCGCAGGCGGCCTGATCGCGCGCATTGCTGACGTCGCACTGATCTCGTTCGGCGCGCTGGCCGCCGCGCTGGTGTTGCCGGGCTCGGACAGCGACCGGTCCTCCGAACTAGCCGCCGTCGCCTGCGCGGCAACGTTCGCGCTGGTGCTGTTTCCGGCATTCCGCCTCTACACGGCGCCGACGCGTACCCCCAAGCACCACATGACGTTGCTTACCGCGTTTGCCTGGCTGATCGCGCAGGCTGGCGCAGCGATCGTGATGCTGGCGCTCGCGCCGACCCTTGCCATTCCGTTGCCCTGGTACCTGCTCTGGACCGCGACGAGCGGCATCGCCCTCGTCGCATCGCGCCTCATCGCCGGCACGACACTCGAACGGATCGGCCGCCCGCAGGAAAGCGATCGCCTCGTCGCGATCGTCGGCACCGGCGCCCATCGCGACGCCGTCCTCGACCGCATCGCCAGTGTGCCGTCGGCCGGATTCCGCGCGGCAGCGATGTTCGATATCGCCAGCGCCAACCCGACGAGCCCCGACGGCATGCCGCGCTTCTGCGAGCTCGATACGTTCGCACGGCATGTCCGCACACACGCGATTCCCGAAGTCTGGCTCGCGCTGCCGATCGGCGAGGCGCGCATCGTGATGGCCGTGCTCGATGCGTTCCGCGACGATCTCGTCAACATCCGCTTCATGCCGGACGTCAGCAAGCTCGCGATGTTCGACGGCGAAATGATCGACCTCGTCGGCGCACCCGCGATCAACCTGGTCGCGTCGCCGTTGTCGTCGCGCGCGCTGCTGCACAAGGCGATCTTCGATCGCGTGTTCGCGGCCGCCGTCCTCGTCGGGATGGCGCCGCTGCTGCTCGCGATCGCGGCGGCCGTGCGGCTGTCGTCTCGCGGCCCCGTGCTGTTCCGCCAGCAGCGCAAGGGCGCGGACGGACAGGCGTTCACGATCTTCAAGTTCCGCACGATGCGGCTGCACGACGCGGGCAACGAAGTGCACCAGGCGACGCGCGACGATCCGCGCATCACGCGGGTCGGCGCGTTCCTGCGCCGCACGAGCCTCGACGAGCTGCCGCAGTTCCTCAACGTGCTGCGCGGCGAGATGTCGGTCGTCGGCCCGCGCCCGCACGCGCTCGAACACGACGACCTCTACCGGAAGATCGTCGACGGCTATATCCACCGCTACCGCGTCAAGCCCGGCATCACCGGATGGGCGCAGATCAACGGCCTGCGCGGCGAGACCGATCGCGTCGAAAAAATGCAGCGCCGCGTCGAAGCCGATCTCCACTACCTGCGCAACTGGTCGTTCGCCCTCGACATGCGCATCGTCCTGGCCACCGCCCTGCGCGGCTGGTCCCACCGCAACGCGTACTGATACGCACGCGGCACCGCCATCGCGCGCCGCCGCATCACGATAAGGATGACTGATGACTTCCGTCATGATCGAGCGGGCCGGATCCGCACGCCCCTGCCGCATGCGCACGCTGCTGGCCGCAACGGTCAGCGTCGCGCTGTCGGCCTGTGCATTCGCGCCCGGCATGCAGATGAACCCACCGCCCGCCACCGCCACCGACGGCCAGCCTGCCGGGCACGCGAACGCCGGCGGGAGTGCCCTGCCGTTCCGGATCACGACGATCGACGCCGGCCTGATTCGCCAGCTCGACGCACAGGCCGCGCAGCAGCAAAACCTGCCATCCGACCGGCTGGCGGCCGCACCGGGCGCTTACCGCCTCGGCCCCGGCGACGTGCTGCAGATCACCGTCTGGGATCACCCCGAACTCGCTGCCGCGCAAGGCCCCGCGCAGCAGAACGCGCCACGCACGGCCGATCCGGTCGCGGGCTTCGTCGTCGATCCGCACGGCAACGTGGCGTTCCCGTTTGCCGGCAGCGTGCCGGTCGCCGGTCTCACGGCCGACGCAGCGCAGGCGCGCATCGCCGCCGCGCTGTCGCGCGTCTATCGCAATCCGCAAGTGACGCTGCGTGTCGCGTCGTTCCGCTCGCAGCAAGTCTATATCGACGGCGAAGTCCGCACGCCGGGCGCGCAGCCCGTCAACGACGTGCCGATGACGCTCTACGAAGCGCTCGGCCGCGCGGGCGGGCTCGCCACGGCCGCCGACCAGAGCCGCATGACGCTCGTGCGCGACGGCGTGTCCTATCCGCTCGACCTGACGCGCATGCTGCGCGACGGCCGCAATCCGGCCGACGTCGTGCTGGCCGCCGGCGACCTGCTGCACGTGCCGGCGCGCAGCGACTACGGCGTGTACGTGATGGGCGAGGTGAGCAAGCCGTCGCTCGCTGTGCCGCTGCGCGACGGCCGGCTGACGCTGTCCGACGCGCTGTCGCAGGCGGGCAGCGTGAACGCGAATACCGCCGACGCCGCGCAGATGTTCGTGATCCGCGGCTCGCAGACGGGCGATCCGCAGGTGTTCCACCTCGACGCGCGCTCGCCCGTGTCGATGGTGCTCGCCAACGAGTTCGCGCTGCAGCCGAAGGACATCGTCTATGTCGACGGCAACGGCCTGGTGCGCTTCAGCCGCGTGCTGAGCCTGCTGCTGCCCGGCGTCAACACCAGCGCCACCGCGGCGCTCGCCGTCAAATGAGCACCGTCGCCACGCTGCTAGTCGTGTGCGTCGGCAACGTCTGCCGCAGCCCGATGGCGCAGGCGCTGCTCGCCGCGCGCTTGCCAGGCGTCGACGTGCAGTCGGCCGGCATCGGCGCGCTCGACGGCCAGCCGGCCGACCCGCATGCCATCTGCCTGATGCACGAGCGCGGCCTCGACCTCGCCACGCACCGCGCACGCCAGGTGTCGTCACGGCACGTCACGCGCGCCGACCTGATCCTGACGATGGACCTCGAGCAGAAGCGCTGGCTCGAGCGCCGCCACCCATTCCTGTGCGGCCGCGTGTTCCGCCTCGGCGGCGCCGGTCATGGCTTCGACGTACCCGACCCGTATCTCGGCCCGCGCGCGTCGTTCGAACACAGCCTGCGGCTCATCGAGCGCGGCGTCGACGCGTGGTGCACGCGCATCGCGCCGCCCGCCGCCCCCTCCCCCCCGCTTTCCGGACCGAATCGATGACCTCTCCCGTTTCCCGCGAACGATCGCACGATCGCGGCGCCGAGCTCGACCTAGCCGGCGTCGTCGACGTGCTCGTGTCCCAACGCTGGCTGATCGCACTGGCAGCCGCCGCCTGCGTCGGCGCCGGCACGCTGTACGCATTTCTCGCCCCACCGCAATACCAGGCCGACATCCTGCTCCAGGTCGAGGACAGCGGCGCCCCATCCGCCGCGAACAGCATGCTCGGCGATGTGTCGTCGCTGTTCGACATCAAGTCGAGCGCATCGGCCGAAGCGCAGATTCTCGCGTCGCGGCTCGTCGTCACGCGTGCCGTCGACGAGCTGCGCAGCTACATCGTCGCGCAGCCGAAGCGTTTTCCGCTGGTCGGCGATTTCGTGTCGCGCTTCAACACCGGTCTCGCGCACCCCGGCCTCCTCGGTTTCGGCGGTTATGCATGGAGCGAGGAAGCGATCGGAATCGCGCGCTTCGACGTGCCCAGGCCGCTCGAAGGCGAGCGCTTCGAACTGACGCGGCTCGACGGCCAGCGCTACCGGCTGACCGGGCCCGTACTGCCGTCGGCCGTCACCGGCCGCATCGGGCGCCTGGAAACCTTCCCGACCGCGAGCGGCCCGATCGCGCTCGACGTCGCGCGCATCGACGCGAATCCTGCCACCCGCTTCACGCTCGTGCGCGAATCGCGCGCCGAGACGATCGACGCGCTGCGGCACGGCCTCGACGTCCAGGAAAAGATCAAGCAGTCGGGCGTGATCGTCGCGACGCTGCGCGGCCCCGACCCGCAACGAATCCAGGCGCAGTTGCAGGCAGTCGCGGACCACTACGTGCGCCAGCACATCGAGCGCAAGTCCGCCGACGCGGCGCAATCGCTCGCGTTTCTCAACGCGCAGCTGCCGGTGCTCAAGCGCCAGTTGCAGGACGCCGAGCAGCGCTACACCGACATGCGCAACGCGAACGGCACGATCGACCTGACCGAGGAAGCGAAGCTGATCCTGCAGCAGACGGCCGACGCGACCACGCGCCGCCTCGAACTGCAGCAAAAGCGTGACGAGATGGCCGCGCGCTTCGCGCCGGGCCACCCCGACATGGTCGCGCTCGACGCGCAGATCGCCACGCTCGGCCGCGAACAAAGCGGCTTCGAGCGTCAGGTGCGGCGGCTGCCCGACCTGCAGCAGAACGCCGTTCGGCTGATGCTCGACGTGAAGGTCGACACCGATCTCTATACGGCGCTGCTCGCGAACACGCAGCAGCTCGAACTGGTCAAGGCCGGCAAGACCGGCAGCGTGCGGCTCGTCGATACGGCGATCGTGCCCGAGGATCCCGTGCGCCCGAAGCGGCCCGTGGTAATCGCGGCGGCCGCGTTGATCGGGCTCGCGTTCGGCATCGCGCTCGCCTTTGCGCGCGACTTCCTGTTCGGCGGCGTCCGCCACGCGGACGAGATCGAGCGGCATCTCGACATCGACGTCTACGCGACGATTCCCGACTCGGTGGCGCAGCGGCAGATGGCGCGCCGCATCGCGCAGCACGCACCGGGGCCGAACCTGCTGAGCGCGCGGCACCCGCACGATCCGGCCGTGGAAAGCCTGCGGAGCCTGCGCACGGCGCTGCGCTTCGCGATGCAGGGCGCGCGCAACAACGTGCTGCTGCTGACCGGCCCCGCGCCGGGCGCGGGCAAGTCGTTCGTCGCGGCGAATTTCGCGGCGCTGCTCGCGGCCAACGGCGAGCGCGTGCTGCTCGTCGACGGCGACCTGCGCAAGGGGCATCTGCACGAATCGCTCGGTGTCCCGCGCGAGCAAGGTTTCGCCGAGCTGCTGTCGGGCACCGCCGCGCCGGCCGACGTGACCTGCCGCGACGTGGTGCCACGCCTCGATTTCATCGCGACCGGCGCGGTGCCCGCGTATCCGTCCGAGCTGCTTGCCGACGAATGCGTTGCCGCGCTGCTCGACGTGCTGTCGGCCCGCTACGACGTCGTCGTGATCGATGCAGCGCCGATTCTCGCGGTGACCGATGCGGTCACGCTCGGCCGCCATGCCGGCACCGTGCTGCTCACGGCGCGCGCCGCCTCGACACGCGTCGCCGAGCTGGACGAAGCCATGCGGCGCCTCGCGCACAACGGTGTCGCCGCGAGCGGCGTGCTGCTCAACGGCGTCGATCCGCACGTCGGCCGGTACGGCTCGCGCTACGGCGCCTATCGCTATACGCAGTACCGTTACGCGCCGCCGCGTCACGGCCTGGCATCGTCGATCGGCCGTACGCTGCGCGCGCTCGTGTCCCGCCGCCGGGGAGAGCCGCGATGAGCGATACCCGTCACCTCGAACGCGTCGCGATACGCGATGCCGCGCCGGCGGGCGCTTCCGCCACGATCGAATCGTGCTCCCGGCAAGCCCCGGCCCGCGCGGCGCGCCTGCGGATCGCGCTCGTCGTCGAAGCCGCGGGCGGCGGCGTGGCCGTCCATCTCGCCGACCTGATCGACGGATTGAGTGCCACCGGCGGCATCGAACTGCACCTGATCGTGCCGCACGGCCCGCGTTTCGACGCAACGATCCTCGATGCGCGCGTGCTGTCACGCTGCGCAAGCGTGCATACGGTGCCGATGCAGCGCGCGATCGGCTGGCGCGACGCGCTCGCGGTCGCCCACGTCTATCGCCGCCTGCAGCGCATCCGTCCCGACATCGTGCACAGCCACAGCTCGAAAGCCGGCGCGATCGCGCGCCTGTGCCAGGGGCCGTGGCGGCAGGTGTACACGCCGCACGCGGTCTATACGCTGAACCCGACGCTGGGCAACCGCCAGCGCCGTTTCTACGGAACCATCGAGCGGCTGCTCGGCCGCCTGTTCACGCACCGGATCGTCGCCGTCTCGCGCGACGAAGCGCAACACCTGAACGAAGCGCTCGGCATTCCGGCTGCGCGGGTCGACACGATCGTCAACGGCGTCAGACCGCCCGCACTGATGCCGCGCGAGGCGGCACGACATGCACTCGGCATCGCGCGTGATGCGCGCGTCGTCGGCTTCGTCGGACGCTTCGATCATCAGAAGGGCATCGACCGTCTCGTGCGGATCGCGCGCGGCGTGTATCGCCAATGCGGCCGCACCGTGCAGATCGTCGCGATCGGTTCCGGCGACTTCATCACGGCGGCCGGCAACGAAGCCGACGATCTTCCGCCGAATCTCCACGTCGCCGGCCGCGTAAACCACGCGAGCCGCTATTTCTCCGCATTCGACCTGTTCGCGTTGCCGAGCCGCTACGAAGGCTTTCCGTACGTGTGTCTCGAAGCGATGGCCGCCTGCGTGCCGATCGTCGCCACGCGGGTGTCCGGCGCGACCGAGCTGATCGACACGCATGGCATCGGCGTCGTGGTGCCGAACGAAGATGACACGACACGCTTCGCCCGCGCGATCGTCGCGCTTGCCAACGATCCGGCCGCACGCGACGCGATGCGCACGAACTGCGCAGCGGCCTTCGGTCACTTCTCGGCCGAAACGATGGTCGCGCACACGCTCGACCTCTATCACACCCTTTCCCAAAGAGGCCCGGCATGATTTCCCCCACTCACGTCGCGCTGCTGCACGCGTACAGCGCCCGCAATTCCGGTGACGGCCTGCTGGTCGACCTGTCCGTCGGCCTGCTCCGCGAGGCCTTCGGCGATGCCGTCCGCGTGTCGATCGTCGCGGCCGATCCGGCTTCGTTTCCGGCATACGACGACGTATGCGCGGCGCCCGTGCTCGCGGCGCGCGGCACGGACCGGCTGGTCGGTGCCGCCACCGCCGCGCTGCCCGTTCGAATGAACGGCAGGTTGAAAGCACTGCGCGGCCTGCTCGACGAAGTCGACCTGATCGTCGGCGTGGGCGGCGGCTATCTGCGTGCGCGCACGGCCATCGAAGCGCTCAAGCTCGAAGCCGGCCACCTGCTGCAAATGCGGGCCGCGCTCGCTTCCGGCAAGCCCGCCGTCTATCTGCCGCAAAGCATCGGCCCGGTGCTGTCCTCGCGCGCCGCCGGCACGCACCTGCAGTCGCTGCTCGGCGCGTTCGATTCGGTGTTCGTGCGCGACGACCGCTCCGCCGCCTTCCTCGCCGCGAATCCGAATGCGCGGCGCGCGCCCGATCTCGCCGTGCTCGACTTCGGGCATCGCAGCGAGACCATCCTTCGGCATGCCGCGCCGACAAGCGATACCGCCCGCCATGTCGCGTTCGTGCTGCGCCGCGCGCCGGCCTGGAGCGCGGAGCGACGCGCGCGCTACGACGCGTCGATCGCGCGGATGGTCGAACAGGCGCGCGCGACGTGCCGGGTCAGCTTTGCCGTGCAAAGCACCGGGCGCGGCAACGACGATCCTGCGTACTACCGCGGCCTCGGCATCCAGGAGCCGCTGACGCCGCTCAAGACGCTCCTCGAAACCGACCGGCCGGACGTCACGGTATCGGTTCGCCTGCACGGCGCGCTGGAATCGATCCTGCATGGCGTACCCGCGTTCCACGTCAGTTACGAACGCAAGGGATTCGGCGCGTATGCAGACATGAAGCTCGGCGACTGGGTCGTCAACGGCGCGGACTTCGATCCCGCGCGCGTCTGCCGGACGATCCTCGCACCCGGCGCGGCTACGGCGTTCTGGAATGCCGCACAGGGCGGTTTTGCGAGCATCCGCGCCGCACGCGCGCGCGTGATCGACGCGCTGCGCGCGGCCCATCGTGCCGACCTCGACATCGAAACGAAAGCCGAAGCCGACGAGGCCGTACCATGCTGACGCGCCTGCTCCTGCGCGGCCTGGCGCTCGGCCTGAAATTCGCGCTCGCGATCATCGTCGCGCGCACGCTCGGCTTCGACGCGGTCGCCGCGTACGGGCTCGCGGTCGCCGCCGCCGTGATCGCATCGAAACTGCTCGGCCTCGGCTTCAGTCCCGAACTCAACCGGCGGCTCAGCGAGCCCCATCCGCTGTCCGCGTTCGGCGCAATGCGCACCCTCTGCATCGTGTATGGCGGGCTCTACCTGCTGCTCGTCGCGACGCTCGCCATTGCGACCGCCAACGGCGATGCAGCCCTGCTCGCCCGCTTCGGCCTGTCGACGCGGCTCGCGTGGTGCGTGCTGCTCGTCGCGCTGTCCGAGCATGCGGCGTTCGAGGCGAACGGCTGGCTGTTCTCGCTGAATCGCCCTCGCGCCGGCTCGCTGCTCTTGTTTGTCCGCACCGGCGCATGGGCCGGCGTCGCGGGAGCGGGGTTGCTCGCTGGCGCCCTGCATTCGATCGAATCGGTGTTCGCGCTGTGGTTCGCGGCCAATGCGTGCGTCGTCGCGCTTTCGTGGTGGCGTATCGGCGCGGCTGCGCGCCGGGTGCGCGACAACCCGCAGGCTACTCGCGCACCAGCCGTGCGCGAGCGCGGCGTGCTGTCGGTCTGGCGGCACGGGATGCCGTTCTACGTGGCAGGCATCGTCCTCGCATCGTTGCAATACGCGGAGCGGTTCATCGGCGGCGGCCACCTCGGTGCCGATGCGCTCGGCCGGTACGTGTTCGCGTGGTCGATCGCCAATGCGATCCAGGCACTTGCGTTCTCGACCGTCGTCGTGACGGCCGGCCCGCGCTTCGTGCGCGTGCTGTCCGACGCGCCGCACACATTCTTCCGGCTTGCCATGCGCGCGACGATGGCCAGCGTGGCCGTCACTTCGATCGCGGCGGCCGTGATCCTCGCGCTGCACCGCGACCTGCTCGCGCTCGCGCACGAGCCGGCGACCACCGGGCAGTTCGCGCTGCTCGCGACCCTGCTCGTGTCGTTCGTGCTGCGCGGCGCGGCGGACGTGCTGTGGACGGCCGCGATCGCGCTGCGTACCGGCTGCACCGTGATGCTGTCGATGATCGCGCTCGCGCTGTCGTACCTGCCGCTTGCGTGGAGCCTGATCGTCCACGCTGGCGCGATGGGGGCGGCCATCGCGCATCTGGCGGCCAGCGCCGGCATCGTCACCACGCTGGCGCTGATCGTCGCGCGCACCGGCCGGTCCCGCGCGGCCGCCGGCAGGGAGGCTGCCCTGCATGCTGCGTAACCTGATAGCCGGTGGCCCGGCGCTGAGCCGCGGCGTGACGCGCGCCGTCGGCGCGATGATCGTGTTCGTCTACTGGATCGTCTACGCAAAGGCCGGCACGCTCCTGCCCGAGTTCGTGTTCCGTGACGCGGAGAAGATCCAGAGCCAGATCGGCGGCGGCAGCACCTACGAGGGCACGTCGTTCGATGCGGTCGCGAAATTCTATGCGCTGCTCGGCCCGGCCGGCACGTCGCTGTTCGTTGCCGCGATCGGTACGGCGTTCATCTGGCGGATCGTCGGCGAAGGCCGCCGCCTCGGGTCGCTGGCCGCGACCATCGTCCTGCTAGCGCCGTGCGTGTTCTTCAACCTGTTCGTCGCAAGCAAGGACACGCTCGTCGTCCTGATCGCGCTCGTACTGGCCAGCACTGCGCGACGTCGATCGACCGCGTGGACCCTCGCGGCCGTCGTCGCGCTCTACGCCGGCTACGCGGCCGTCGTGCGCAGCTACTTCGCGCTGGTTCTCGCGATTGCGCTGGCCGCGTTCCTGTTCCGGCACGTGTCATGGCGCGGCAGGACGTTGCTGATCGGCGCGGCCTCGATCACGCTGTTCCTGCTGCCGTCGGATGTGTACTACCTGCTCCAGCATCCTCGCGACATGGCCGCCGACTATCTCGCCTACGGCTCGCCGTTCGGCGCGCGCACGAGTTTCTACAACCCGGTCGCTCCCGATTCGTTCATCGCCTTTTGCGCAAACTATGCGTATGCGGTGCTGCGGTTGAATCTGCCGCTGCTGTTCGACTTGGGCCTCAAGGAATGCGCGATGCAGTTGTTCGTGTGGATCGCGCTGGCGGCCGTGTGGCGTCGCGCACGGCATCACGCGCATCCAGCCCGTGACCTGCTCGCCTGCGTCGTCATCGGTCACGTCGCCGTATCGATGTTGTTCGAACCCGATCTCGGCAGCTATACACGCCATCTGTCGAGCGTCGCCTTGCTCTGCGCACTTCAGTTCGCCGGATTCGATTCGCGTGCCGGTCGACGCGGACCAAAGCGCGATGCCGCGACGAATGACACACCGCCACCAAGCGTTCCCGCCGCGCCGACGCTCGCCCGCCTGGCGCACGAGGACACCACCCGCTGAACCCGACATGCAGACCTTCCCCATCCATTCCGGCATCTTCCGGAACCTCCAGTGCGCACGCGCGTTCGCGGCGCTCGCCGTCGTCGGCTATCACATGGGCGTCCTGCCATTCGGGCAGGCCGGCGTCGATATCTTCTTCGTCATCAGCGGCTTCATCATGTCCGTCGTCGCGCCACGCGAGGAGCACGCGTTCCTGCGCAAGCGCCTGATCCGGATCGTGCCGCTCTACTGGCTGACCACGCTGGGCGTGTTCGCGATCGCGGCCGTGAAGCCCCAATGGCTGAATTCGACGACAGCCGGCCTCGGCTATCTCGTGAAGTCGCTGCTTTTCGTGCCGTACGTGAAGGAGAACGGCCATTGGGGGCCGCTGAACCTCAACGGCTGGACGCTCGAATACGAGATGCTGTTCTACCTCGTCATCGCCGGATCGATGTGGTTCGTCCGTGCCCGCCATGCAACGACGTTCGCGGCCGTCGCGCTTGCGCTGTTCTGCGCGTACGTGGCCGCCGGCGGCCCGGCAGGCGAAGTCGCCGCCCATCTCGGCCGGCCGTTCGTGCTCGAGTTCGGGCTCGGGGTACTCGCCTGCCGTCTGCTGGAAACCGGCATCGCCGGGCGCATTCCGCGCTTCGCGTGGCTCGCGGCGGCCTCAGCGGCGCTCGCGGCGATACCACTCGCCGCCACCTTGTCCGGCACGCCGGCCGGCTTTGAACGTGTTTTCTGGTGGGGTATGCCGGCCTTCGTGCTGATCGTCGCCGTGGTCGCGCTCGACCTGCGGGGCTGGTCAATCGGGAACGCGACGCTCGCCCGCCTCGGCGATGCGAGCTATTCGATCTATTTGCTGCATCCGTATGTGATCGGTGCCGCGATCAAGATCGTCGGGGTGCGCCTCGACGCCGGCACGTGGCTGGGCACGGCGACCGTGCTCGCGACGCTGGTTGCAGTCTGCGCATGCGGTTGGGCCTGTCATGCGTGGATCGAGCGCCCGATGCTTGCTGTCTTGAAGCATTGGATATCGCGGAAGCGCCGCGCATCGGCGGGCTCGTCGGGATCGAAAACGGTGTGATCGACCATTCGCGGGGTACCGGCAGCGCCATCGACGACCGCAATTTCGCGAACGTTCGACGTGTTCGGCAATTCGTCCTTGAGTGAATATCGCCAGAACTACAGCGCTCGCCGGTGTCGACTACCGGGCGCTATGGGGCAATCGTGCAAGCGGAAGCAGCGGTGAACGGATCGGCAGCAACCTCGGCGTATTGATCCGTTCAGAATGAATTACTTGTTCGTACGGGTCGTGCCACGGCGGGCGGCGAAGCGCCATCGCCGTGGCACATCCGCTGTCGGTCGAATCCGGCGATGCGCCGCGGCGCCTGGCGATCGCGTCCTATCCCCGCGCGACGCGTTTGCTTTCTTTTAATGAATGCGCCGCTGCCCGATTTTGCTTCCAGTCATTTCCATCTGCGCGCCGACCGACATCATGACGCCCAGTCCGGCAGGATGCGCGACGATCCTTGACCATCTCCGCGCCGCCTCAATGGCCGATCCGCTCCAGCGCAAGGTCGATCACACCCCGGAACGCGTCCCAGTGCAATTCGAACGCCGCGGTGCCGCCCGAACTCACGGTCGCTTCCATCTGTGCACACGCGTCGCGCGCGACACTGTCGCCGGCCAGCGCGAAACCGCCGCGCACCGAGTGCAGTTCTATCGCGAGCGCATTCGCGTTGCCGTTCGACAGCGCCGCCTCGATCGTACCCAGCGAGCGCAGCGTGGCTTCGCGCAACGCGTGGCGAATTTCGTCGGTCACGAACGGTGACCGCTCACGCGCCGCGGATTGCGCATGCTCCGCCCGCACGCCCCGTTGCCCCCCATGCCGCTGCAATGCCGCGTCAAGCACATCCATCGACAACGGCTTGAGCACGACCGCCGCCACCCCCACCTGTGCACAGCGGCGACGATCTTCATCGGTCGCGTGAGCGGTCATCGCAATCACCGGTACTTGCGCGCCCTGCTCGCGCAGGAAATTCGCCAATGCGAAGCCGTCGAGCTGCGGCATGTTCAGATCGGTCAGCACCACGTCGAACGGGTGCTCGAAGTATGCACGCATCGCTTCGACACCGTTCTCGACGATCGTCGCGTCGTGGCCGAGCGCATCGAGTTGATCCCGCAGCAGCGCGCGGCTGGCCGGGTGATCTTCGGCAACGAGCACGCGCAGCGGCGGCAGGTCATCGTGTTGCCGCGGCGCGTTCGGAGCGTGCGCCGCATCCGGTTCCGGTTCTGCCCCCCGCCAGCCGGCAGGCGCGGCGGGTAGCGGCAGTGTTGCCACGAACGTCGACCCCGCGCCTACCCGGCTCTCGACCGTCAGCTCGCCGTTCATCAACCGCGCAATGCGCCGGCACAGCGGCAATCCCAGCCCGGTGCCGCCGAAACGGCGATAGATCGAAGCATCGGCCTGCATGTAGACGTCGAACAGCGTCGGCAACGCCTCCTCGGGAATGCCGACGCCCGTATCGCGCACGGCGATCTCGACGTGGCCGGCGCCGATGTCGCCGCGAGCGAGCCGCGCGTCGATCGCAATGGCCCCGCGCTCCGTGAACTTGATCGCATTGCCCACGAGGTTCGACACGATCTGCCGCAGCCGTGTCGGGTCGCCGATATGGCCATCCGCCAGTTCGGCCGCGATACCGCACTCGAGCGTCAGCCCTTTCGCTTCCGCGAGCGGCCGGAAAATCGCTGCGACGTCCTGCAGCACGCGCTTCAAGTCGAACGGAATCTGCTCCAGCGCCATCTGGTTCGATTCCGCCTTCGACAGGTCGAGCACGTCGTTGATCACGCGCAGCAGCGCATCCGACGACGAGACGATCGTCTTCAGGCGGTGCCGCTCGACCGCCGGCAATTCGGCCCGCTCCATCAGTTCCAGGTTGCCGACGATCGCATTGAGCGGCGTGCGGATCTCGTGACTCATCGTCGCGAGGAACGTCGATTTCGCCTTGTTGGCGTCGTCCGCGGCTACGCGCGCTTCGCGCAGCTTGTCCTCGGTCAGCTTGCGGGCCGTGACGTCGGTCAGCGTGCAGAGCAGCACGTCGACGCCGCGGAACCTGGTGCGGACGATGTACGCCGCGAGATACGTCGTGTCGTGACCGGTGCGCTCGACCGCCAGTTCCTGCTGCATGACGAAGCGCCGCTCGTCCGCGCCGGCCCGTTGTCGCTCGCGACAGGCCCGCCAGATACGTTTGCCGAGCGGGAGCCCCGATACGCCATCTTCGTACGCGAGCGCGGCGTCGTTGCGCACCATCGTTTCGCCATCGGCCGCCGACAGCAGCAGCAGCCCGGCCGGTGCGTTGCGGATCAGCGTCCGGTTGAATGCCTCGCTTTCGATCAGGCGGATCGCGCGCCGGTTTGCCGGGCGCAGCGCGCGACGATCGAACACGACGATCGTGAACCAGAGCAGCGCAATGCCGAACAGCGCGATGCCGAGTGTCACACTCGCGCGGACCCAGATTGCTTTCGCCACGCTGCGCCACGAGAAAGTCGTCACCATGACGAGGCTCGAATCGGGCAGGCGGTCGCTGACGACGAACCGCGTGCCGATCCTGCGCACGATCACGTGCTCGCCGAACGGATCGCGAACGCCGGCCAGCGCATGCCCGATCATCGCCGGATCGCGCAGGTTCCCGAACACGATATTCCGGCGCGCATCGACCACGGCGATATCCTCGTCGTCCGAGTCCGGCGACATGACGTGGCCGAGGTTGAACGTGCCGTTGAACACGATCCAGCCGAACGGCCGCCCGGCCGAGTCGTCCAGCCGCCGGGCGAACCGCACGAGCGTACGCCCGACGATCGGATCGAAGCGGCGATCGAGCATGAACGTGGCGTCCTCCATGTCGGGCTTCTGCTTCGCCGCACCGGTGGGCATCAGCGCGGCGATCAGCGCCTTCACGTCGATATCGGGCGGAAGCGCACGTGCACGCGCGACGAGCCCTCCGCCCTGCACTGCGAAGAACGGGGCGTCGAGCCCGATCAGATAGCCACCGAAGGGCTCGGCATCGACCGGCTTTGGCCGATATCGCGCATTCGAGCCGATTAGCCCGAGCGCGGTCCCGAGATACCGTGCATACGATTCGGCGGGATGGCCCACCCCGATCCCGGCCACCAAAAGGATCGGCTCTCCGCCGCCCTCGGTCCGCAGGGGCAGCCGGCCCTGCTGCGCCGATAATGCCCGCATCGCTTCCGGCGACGGTCGCAAGTCCCGATTCCAGGCCTGTTCCACCCGGTTCCCGAGGTTCAACAGCATCCGGTCCGCACTCTGCTGTGTCGCGTAAAACACGGCTTCGCGCTGCAGAAACGTCGAACGCGCTCGCGAGTAGTAGTCCTGCACGTCGAGCCACAGGACGAGCGCTGTGCAGACAAGCATGAACAGCGTGACCGCCGTGCCGCCGCCGTACAGCAAAAGCGCCTGCTGACGCCGGACCCGGTACGGATCGAACGCCTTGTGGCCGGTCACGGGCCTGGCCGCGTGCGACGCGAGTCGTTTCAGTTTTGCGGGCATGGATCCATTATCGGTGGCGGCGAACGCGGCAATCACGCGCCGGACGTGCGCATCCGGCAGACTGCCGGGCCGGATCGCCCGCCGCCGCGCGCGGCACTTTTCGATACATTCGGCGCGCCCCCGTTCAGCGCGCCGGCTATTCGCCAGCGGCCGGCGCGTCGGGCGCCGAAGCGTCGACCAGGTTGCCGTCGCTCGCATATCGGATCAGATCGGCATCGCGCACGATGCCGAGCTTCTTCATTGCGCTCGTCTTCTGCGAGCTGATCGTCTGCTTGCTGCGGTGAAGTTGGGCGGCAATCTCGCCGACCGTGTAGCCTGCGCCGAACAGCCGCACCACCTCGATCTCGCGCGTCGTCAGCGGACGAGCCGAATCGGATGTGCCCGCGGACTCCAGCAGTTGCTTGATATGCGGCGACAGGTAGTTGGCGCCGACGTACGCCGCGTGCACCGCGCCGACGAGATGCGAGATCGCATCCGACTTGCTCAGGATGCAGCCGACGCCCTGCTTGCGGATCGCATGCAGCACACTGGGATTATCGATCATCGTGATCGTCACGAGCTTCAGCGCCGGATAGCGGCGCTGCAGGAACGACAGCAGCACGAGCCCGTCGCCGAACTTGCCGCCGGGCATCACGTAGTCGACCACCAGCACGTCGCTCGGTTTCTCGTCGAGCGCTGCCACGAGATCGGTCGAATTGGACACGGCGCCGACGAACCGGATCGTGCTGCTATCGGCGAGCGCCTGCGACATCCCGATCGCGGATGACGGGTGGTCATCGGCCACCATCACACGCACAAAGAATTCATCCATCGTCCCATTTCTCCCCGAGGCTTTTGATCGCGCATCCACCGACAGCCGCAGGATTCGGGCAACCGTTCCGGCTCCGTTCCATCCAGCCGACAGGCCGTCGATTCGACCCGTCGCATTCGACACATCGGAGAATGCAAGCGCGACTCGATTTTAAGATAAAACGTGGGCAAGACCATGAGCATTGGCCGACAGGCCGAAGCAGACTGCATGTCGCGTCGCCCTGCCGCATGCCTGGCATGGCCGCGCCGGCCGAACGCTTACGGACGTTGCCGATCGGCATGCCCTACCGGGCCGGCGCCACGCATGAGAGCGAGACACGCGCCAACGCATGCAGCGGGTTCCCGGATCGGAACGCCGCATCGCACGTCGCCCCGCCCCGCTCCCGTGCCGTCGCAGTCACTCGCGCAGCAGCGAGCCTGCCGCACATCGACCGCTTGCCGGTATCCGGATCGTCGTTATGGTCGGTGGACGCCCTCGCCCGATTCGCCCCGTTCCTCGACTGCCTGCTTCCATTCGCTGATCGCGCGCCGCTTCTGCATGGGCGACATGATCAGGAATTCGTTCATCCTGCCTAGAAAGTCCTTTCTGGATTTCTCGGGAAGCGTAGCGAAATCGAGCAACATTACGAAGACTTTCACCATGTAGCGCACGGTCTTCCCCTCTTCTCACCTGATTGATCTGCTCCGCCGTTGCCGAAGCGTCGCGCCGCCTTCCATTCTTCGGACAGCGTCGTCACCGCCCACGACAATCGACACGCGTTCATGTCGTGCCGCCGTGTGCGAAACGCGCGACGTCCTGTTCTTGTATTCCCGCTCCATGCTCCGACGCACCACGCCGTCGAGCGATGCCGGCCAACGCGCCGCGCAGATGCGCGAGCGTCACCGGCCTGGTCAGCACGCAGCCGATTCCCGCGTCCGCATACCGCCGCCTGTCGACGGGCGCGACATGCGACGTCACGACCACCACGTCGCAGCCCGCGCCGACATCGCGCACGGCGTTCGCCAGCGCGCAGACCGACATGTCCGGCAGGTCGGCATCCACCAGCAGCACCTGCCATGCACCGGTGGCCAACAGGTCGAGCGCCGCTTCGGCCGACCCCGCCGTCCGTACCTCGCAACCCAGCACGTGGAGTTGCTCCAGCAACAGCGCGCCGCCGACGGAATCGATGCTGGCAAGTGCCACACGCCATGCGTGCGGATGAACCGCTTCGACGTGCGTGCTCGCCGGCCGTTGCGCGGCAAGGCCGCCGGTGTCGGCCATCGCCTGCTCGAACGCGTCCTTCAAGCCGCCAAGTGCATAACTCGACACGCGTATCGTCCTGCCCGCCCGATACGCTTGCGGCGGGCCGTCCGGTGTGGCGAACACGACAGGGCAGTCGCCATCCAGGCTGTCTAGCTCCGCACGCGACCACGCATCCGAATCGCCGAACAGGACGATCGCCGCGGCCCGCGCACGACGGTCGGCCGGGATCCGCGCCGGGCGCTCGTACGCGTCGACGTCGAAGCCCCATGAACGCAGATGCGGCAACGCGAAGCGCTGCCATTCCGTACGTGCGACGACGATCAGCGGCGTGCGCGCGCCGCGCGCGGGATGCGCGTCGAGCGGCACGACAGCCGTCCCGAGCGGCACCGTCAACGTGAAACGGCTGCCGGTGCCCGGTACGCTCGCCACGTCGATCCGTCCGCCCATCGCGGCTGCGAGGCGATCGCACAACGCGAGCCCGAGCCCGGTGCCGCCATAGCGGCGCGTGATCGACGCGTCGACCTGCGAGAACGCCTTGAACAGCTTGTGCCGATCGGCGCCCGCGATGCCGATACCGGTGTCTTCCACCGCGATCGACAGCTCGGCGTCGCCGCATCCCGCCGACGCCACCGACACACGCACCAGTACGTGCCCATTGGCGGTGAACTTGATCGCGTTGCTCAGCAGGTTGCCCATTACCTGCCCGAGCCTGGTCGGATCACCACGCATCCGCTGCGCGTCGCTCGCGTCGATTTCGCAGAACAGCGACAGCCCCTTCGCCTTCGCGACGGGTGCGAACGCGCCGAGCGTGCGCTCGATTACGCCGATCACGTCGAACTCGATCGCTTCGACCGTCATCGCACCGGCTTCGATCTTCGAGAAATCGAGGATGTCGCTGACGAGGCCGAGCAGCCCCGACGCGGCGGCACGCAGTGTTTGCACGCGGCCGTGCTGTGACGCATCCAGCGCGGAGCGGTCGAGCAGTTCGAGATTGCCAAGAATCACGTTGAGCGGCGTGCGGATTTCATGCGTGATCGCCGCCAGGAACGATGACTTGGCCGCGTTCGCCGAATCGGCCGCGCGCACCGCCTCCTCGAGCTGCTGGACGAGTTGCCGCCGTGCGGTGACGTCGGCGACCGCGACGATCAGCACGTCGATCTCCTGGTAACGCGCGCCGCACGCGCTCACCTCGAGATGCAACGGCGCCGCGCCGGCATCCGCATCGGCCAGCACGACATCGGTCTGCAGCGTGCCGCCGGCCGAGCCGCCCGCGATGAACGCGTCGTAGCGCGCCACCGCCTGCGCGGACAGCGTGCGATAGTCGCTGCCGAGCCGCGCGAGCATCTCGGCCAGTGCGGGGCTGACGAGCATGAAATGCCCATCGGCGCGCGAGATCAGACCGAGGCCGATCGGCGCCGTCTCGATCACGCTGCGGCACAGCGCTTCGCTGTCGAACACGCGCTGCGAACGCGCGTAGACGGACGCGAACACACGGCGATGGAAACGCACGAGCATGATCCACATGATCGCGATGGTGAGCAGCGACGCGCCGAGCAGCAGGCTCGCGCGCAACGCGACGCTCGCGACGACGTCCGCCCACGGCAATGCATACGCAAGCGTCCAGCCCGTTTCATCGAGGGTGCCGTGGAAGATCACGAAGCCGTCGCGGAACACGGCCTGCTCGGGCTTCGTGCGATCGCGCAACGGATCGAGCGCCAGCAGGCGGCCGGCGCGTGCTTCGTCGCCGGCCACGCCGGGGCTCGCGGCGACGAGGCGGTTGTCACCGGTCGTCACGAAGAAAACGCCGTCGACCGGATGCTCGGGAAGCCACGACAGCAGATGCTCGGGCGCATATTCGGTGACCAGCACCGCGAACGGCTCGCCGTCGACCTGCGCCTGCGCGGCGATCCGGATGCGTGCGGCGCCCGACACCGGATCGGTGAACGGCGGCAACCAGCGCACGTGCGGGCGACCGGTGGTGCCGGCCACCTGCGCCGGGCCAGTGCCGAAATCGATCCGCAGTGCCTCCATCACGCGCGCACGGCCGTCCGGCGTAGCAAGCGCGCCGCCGCCGGCCCCCGAATCCGGCACGAGCCCGAGCAGGCTCGTGCGCGTGCTGTAGTGATAGCCGACGAGCGTCTGCCCGCGATTGATCGAGCTCGCCGCGCAGATGCGCGCCAGCAGCACCGACAGCGACAGGTAGCGCGCCACTTCGGTTCGGTCGGGGGGCTGCTTCGACACGCCGAACACGACGGACGGATATGGCTTGATCGCGGCCCGCTCGCCCGCTTCATAGAACGCGTCAACCACACTGTCGGGCACCGGCCCGGTTTCCCGCCAGATCAGCTGTGCATTGGTTACGCCGTTGCGGAACGACGTCTCGCTCACCTTGATCTCGTTGAGCGTCTGCACCATGCCCGTCAGGAAATTGTGCCGCTCGCCGTCGAGATAGCCGTACACGATCGAACCCATCCCGAGCGCGCAGGCGATCAGGATCAGGATCGTGACGACGATCCCGCCGCCGAACACCGAGATGTTCTGATAGCGGCGGATGGATTGGAGCGGGCTGTAAGGCATGTCGCAATGCGACGATGCCGGATGCCGGCATGCGTACGTCTCCGGCTCCGGCATCGTGCAGGAAGGTGGCTCAGGACGATTGGAGTGCCACGATCATGCCAAACGACTTGCCGAAAATCAGTCCGTTATGAACGGTTTAGTACATGTCCAATATGATTTGGAGGCAGATTTGAACTTGAACGAAATTTGCGGCCCCGCCCGGTCGTTGGGGGTCAGAATGCAGGCATGATTGCCAGATCGGCGCCGGACGAAAGAAAACGGGGCGGACACCGTCTTGCCGGTGCCCGCCCCGCTTCGAAAAAGCCGACAAGCGGCCGCGCGATGCAGCCGCCTCGTTCGCTCAGTTCTGCGTGAGCGGATTCAGTGTCGTGCACAGGAAGCCCGTGCAGTTCTTCGGCGTGAAATAGAACGACGCCATCACCGGGCTCGACGTGCCAAGCGCGATATCGCTCAGATAGGCGGCCCCCTGCGCACCGAACGTGTTCGCCTGCTGGACGAAGCCCGCACCGGTCGACTGGATCGCGGCCGACTGATACGTGAAGGTCGGCGACTGCGTCTGGTCCTTCACGTAGACCCACGAGATCGCCATGCCGAACGCCATCGCACCCTTCGCGCGATAGCCTTTCGCCCCTTCGCTGTTGGCCTGCGCGATGAAGTCGCCGACAGTCGAGGTCGGCGCCAGCGCGTCGTACGTATAGGTCGCGTTCGATGCGTTGTTCTTCATGTAAATGTTCGCCTGCACCGACGCCACCGCGATCGGCCCCAGGAACCAGTAGCCCGACTGGCCCTGGCCGTTCGCCTGCGTGAGGAACGCGTTCGCATCGACCGGCAGGCCCGTCGTCTTATACGTGTAAGTGGCCGACGATCCGCCGTCCTTGCGATAGAGATCGCCGTACGTGAGCGGGCCTTCGTAGCGGTAGCCGCTCGCCCCTTGCGCGTTGGCCGCGTTGACGAAGGATGTCATGTCGGCCGGCGCCGCCTGCAGCTGGTACGTGTAGGTCTGCGCGGTGCCGTCGTTCACGAAGATCGACTGCGTACCGCCGCTGGAAGCGTTGTAGTAGTAGTCGCCCAGATAGCGGTAGCCCTTCGCGCCTTCGCTGTTGACCAGCGTCAGGAAGCTCGCCTTGTCGGCCGCAACAGGCTGCGCCTCGTAGCGCCACGTCAGCGTGCCGCTACCCGAGCCGCCCGAGCCGCCACTGCCGCCGCTTCCCGTCCCGCCCGAACCCGTGCCGCCGGTACCGCCGCTGCCGCCGTTGTTGCTCGTGCCCGATCCGCCACCGGACGATGCGGGCGAGGAATCGTCGCCGCCGCAAGCGGTCAGCGCCAGACAGGTCAGTGCGATCAATGCAACGGCTTTCATCGGGATCACCTCAATGCAAAAAGGACGAACGAAGCCGGTACGCGCGGATCACGCCGCGCGCACGGACAGTCACGAATCACGAATCAGGCATCGGCCGGCGGCGCACCGCCGGCCCGGGAGCGTCAGTTGACCTGGAGCTGGCCACCGCGGCCGAGGCCGCCCTTGACGTCCTGCGCCTTGTAGCTGCGCAGCGCAACGACCATCTTGTTGTACGCGTCGATGAACGCGACGACCGTCGCCTTGCCTTCCGGCGTCGACGAGAAGCCGGCGAGCGCGCCGCCCACGCCGCCGCCGAAGCCGCCCAGCGCCGCGCCGTAGTTGGTCGCCGTCGAGCTGCCTTCCGACGCCGCGATCTGCACGGCCGAGCGCACGTCGAACAGCGTGAGCGTGACGACCGATGCCTTCGTCTGCAGGTGGCCGGCCACCGCCGCGACCGCGCCGTTGCCGATCAGCCCGCCGATCATGCTGCCGATGCCGCCGATCGGCGAATCGTTGATGACGATCTGCGGTTCCATGTAATAGTCGGCCGCGACACGCTGGCCCTTCTGCTGCTTCGAGCCCGCGCGGTATTCGCCCGAGTTGCGCTGCAGCTGCGTGATGCGCGACAGGCGCGCGTCGCTCTTCTGGTTGCCGATCGACGTGATCACGAAGCAGTTCGACTGCTGGACGGCCAGGCGCAGCAGCGGGTCGATCGTCGTCATCTTGGTCGCGCTGCCGAACGGGCCCCACCAGTCGGCGTTGCGGCCGTCGTCGACGGCGATCGTGCCGAGCGGCGACGCGCAGCGCTGCAGCCCCGAATCGGCGCCGGCGCTCGTGCCGCCCGCGGCGGCACCGGTCACGCCCGCATTCTGGCCGCCGGGCGTCACCACGCCGCCGCAGCCCGCGACGGACGCGCAAAGCGCTGCGACCAGCGCACCTTGAGTGAGACGTTGGGAAAGGATGGTCTTCATGTCGTTATCGATCGATTAGAGTCGTTGTTCGGCTTATGTGTTCGTGCGAACTTCGATAAGCCCCCCGGCTGGCGCGCGATGGTGGTCTCCCCGCTGCTGCCCCCGTTGCTTCAGGCCCGGTCAGTAGTACCAGTACGTCTGCTGCCAGACGCCGTAGTACGGATAGCCCGAGTACCAGTAGCCGTAATAGACGTCACGCCATTGCGTGCGCCATTTCCAGTCTTCTTCGTCTTCCTTCTTGGCCTTGCGCGCGAGATCGAGCAGCTTTTTCGATTCCTTGTCGCCGCGGCCGGCCGCGATCGACAGCCACTTCTCCGCTTCGCGTGCATCCGAGCCCATTTCCTCGAGGCCGAACAGGTAGAAACTGCCGAGCGCCTTCTGCGCCTGCAGGTCGCCGCGCTCAGCGGCATCGCGCATCCACTTGAGTGCCTGATAGCTGTCCTGGCGCACGCCGTCGCCGCGGAAATAACGCAGGCCGAGATCGTAGGCGGCCTTCGGCTGGGTCTTCGCGGTCTGCTTCAGCGCAGCGATGCGGGGGCTTTCCTGGTCTGCCGAATCGTCCCTTTTTTGATAGGACACCTGATCTTTAGGACGGTCGGAACAACCTGTGTCGTCGCAGATCCGCACCGTGTTGCTGGTGAGCGACGGATCCTGCGCGCACGCGGCCAATAGCAACAGCAGCCCCGGTGCGAGTAAACGGCGGTACATTGTTACCTTCCTCAAGTTTTATTTGCGCCGCAATTCTTCGAGCTATCCCACCCCCGCGAGCTCGCACCCGGCTGCGCGCGGCGCAACGGATACAATCCGTCAACGCCGACACGCACTCCAAGGCTCTCTCAGGTTCTCTCTTCGAATCGTTCAGTCACTGCTTCATTGTTGTCGCTTTTCGCTGTGCCGACTGTGGCCGGCATCGATCCCCAAACATGACGCGACAAACAATAGTGACGTGGTGAGCAATAATAATGAAGAAAAAAGGCATGTCAAGGTCATTCGCATTTTCAAAGTTTGCATGACACGTCAGTTTTGATATGCTCACCCTCGCCCAAAACCCCTGGAGACCCCATCGAGATGTCCAACAGCGAGCAGGCCAACGTCGATCTCATCACCGCCAACAAGGTGCGCGACCTACTGAACCGCAACGGCATTCCACCGCGAAGTCACAACACGACGATCGCGAATGTGCTCGGCCTGAGCTTTTCGGTCGTCACGCGCAAGATGAAAGGCCTGATCCCGTGGAACCTGTCGCAGTTGCAGGACATCGCGACGCACTTCGGCGTGCCGCCCGCGATCCTGCTCGACGACAAGGGCACGCAGCCGGCCGCCGCCGAGATGATCGACGCGACGCTCGTGATCGAGTCGCGGCGTTTCCGCTGCCGCGCCGCGATCTCGTCGAAAGCCAGTAGCCAGGCCGAGACGGACTTCGTCGCGCTGCAGTGGCAAGGCGAATGGCTCATCACCGAGCGTCAGCACGCGCGCGAGGGCCGCACGTATCCGGTCGACGTCATCGAGCTGCGCTCGGCCCAGCCGAACGTGTATGCGGCGCGCATCGCCGTGGTCGACGATTCGCAGGACGTCGCCGAAACCGTATGTGAATATTTCATCGAAAAAGGCGTGAACGCGATCCCGTACTTCGACGGCGCGACGTTCCGCAAGGCACTGGAGGTCGAGGATTTCGACGGTTACATCCTCGACTGGATGCTCGGCGACCAGACGGCCGCCGAACTCGTGCGCGGCATCCGCTCGAGCGAGAACAGCGGTGCGCCGATCTTCCTGCTGACCGGCAAGATCTCGACCGGCGAAGCCAGCGAGGACGAGATCGCGCACATCGTGTCGCACTACAACGCGCGCTGCGAGGAAAAGCCGGTGCGCCTGCCGATCCTGTTCGCCGAAGTGGCGCGCGAGCTGAAGATCACGCTGCCGGCCACGGCCGCCGCGAACTGACACCACAACGACAAATCACCACCGTACGACCGAGGGCAAGACATGCGAATTTCGACCATCTGGACCAAGAGCCTGCTGACGGCCTGCCTGCTCGGCATGGCGGCCGCGACCTGGGCCGCTTCGTCGTTTACGTTCACCGTCGACGGCAAGATCGACAAGCACAACCAGCAGGGCAAGACGGCGTACGTGTTTTCCGAGCAGGCGCTGATGGCGCTGCCGCAGCACACGATCGTCACGTCGACGAGCTGGACGCCGAAGGCAGCCTTCACCGGCCCGCGCCTGTCCGACATCCTGAAGACCGTCGGCGCGCACGGCACGCAGATCGAGTTCCGCTGCATCGACGAGTACACGTTCACGATTCCCGTGTCCGACGCCGATCGTTACGGCGTGATCCTCGCGCGGACGATGAACGGCAAGGTGCTCGGCAACGACAACTACGGCCCGCTGTGGATCATGTACCCGCGCGACCAGTATCCCGATGAATTGAAGACGCCGCTCGGCGAAGCCAAGTTCGCGTGGCAGATCATCGGCCTGACGGTGAAATGAAACGCCGTCGATGGAAAAATAGAAAGATCATCCTGGTCCTCGGCTCGCTGTGGATCATGGGGTTTGCCGCGTGGGCGTTCCTGCTGTGGGACCTCCTCGCCACATCGGTCAACGAGGGTGTGCTCGAAGGGCCGCGCGAAGGCGTGTTCTGGACCGCCGCGCAATACCGGAACGTCTATACGCGGTTCGACCGGCAACTGATCCTCTACGCGACGCGCGAGGACGACGACTTCAATCACGTGCAGATGCAGTTCGACAGCCTGTCGGTGTCGTTCGGCTTTCTGCAGCGGCCATCGGAAGTGTCCGAATACTGGCTGCGCATCCCGCGCGCGCGCAACGAGATCGACGCGCTCGGCGAATTCATGACGCGCCTGAAGCGCGAAGTGCCGTTGCTGCGCGACTCGCCGAAAAACGCGCAGCAGGTGATCGACGAAGTCAATGCGTACTGGCCGAAGGTCAACGGCCTCGCGAACTATTTCCGCGCGATCGAGATGGCGCAGCGCGACTTCACGTTCCATCAGCTGAAGGAAAAGCAGCGCGCGATCCTGATCCTCGGCATCGTGCTCGGCGTGATCCTGTGCGCGTTGTTCCTGCTGCTGTTCTATACGATGCGCACGCGTGACGACCTGCTAGAACGACAGGACGCGGCGCTAGACGCCGAACGCAAGGCGTCCGACCGCGCATTCGAAATGATCGAGGCAAAGAACGCGTTCCTCGGGATGGTCAGCCATGAGTTGCGCACGCCGCTGCAGGCGATCTGCGGATCGGTCGAGATCCTGCTCGCGCGCCCGCAGTCGGACGCGAACCTGAAGACGATCCGGCGGCTGCAGAATTCGGCGTTGTCGCTCGAAGCGCTCGTCAAGGACCTGACCGACTACATCAAGCTGCGCTCGACGAAGCGCCTCGCCGAACGGGAAACCGTCGGCATCGCGTCGCTGCTCGCCGAGGTGCTCGACCCGCTTCGCGAGAAGATCGCGGCCAAGCGGATCGCGGTCGCGCAGCAGGTCGAGCCGCACGACCTCGCGATCCGTTCCGATCGCAAGCTGCTGCGCCAGGTGCTGTCGAACCTGATCGAGAACTCGGTCAAGTACACGCTCGGCGGATCGATCCACGTGTCGATCACGCTCGCCGACGCGCCGGCCGGCCAGCAATTGAAGATCGCCGTGCGCGACACGGGCACCGGCATCGCGAAGCCGCACCTGTCGAAGATCTTCGAGCCGTTCTACCGCGCGAACGACGCGGTCGGGCTGCACGTGGATGGGATCGGCATGGGGCTCGCCGTCGTGCGCGAAATCGTGACGACGCTGCGCGGGCATGTGGACGTGCGTAGCGTGGTCGGCGAAGGCAGCGAGTTCGTCGTGACGCTGCCGGCCGAAGTGCCCGGCATCGACACCGCCGGCAACGCGGCCGGCGACACGCCCGCGCTGCCGCACGCGGCCGCGCACCGCGACCGGCGCGCGCTGGTGGTCGACGATGACGACAACGCGCGCGAAACGCTCGGCGCGATGCTGTCGGCGCTCGGCATCGAAGCCGATCTGTGCGGCACCGGGCAGGAAGGCGTCGCGCGCTTCGGTACGAGCCATTACGACATCGTCGTGCTCGATCTCGAGCTGCCGGACTTGAGCGGCTTCGAGGTCGCGCGGCGCATTCGGGCGGTCGCGGTACCCGACGACGACGGCCGGCATCCGGCGATCCTCGGCGTCAGCGCGTATGAATCGACCGCGCTGAGCGAGAACAAGCAGGTGTTCGACGAATTCCTGCCGAAGCCCGTCCACCTGCGCGAACTCGGCGCGCTCGTCGAGAAGCTGCTCGCCTGAGCCGGCGCGCAGGCGAAGTGCCGCCTGTTGCCGCTTGTTGCAGTGTGTAGGCGCTTACTCGCCGATCAGATGCAGCACGATGTCGCGCCGGTGCGCCGCGCGGCGATGCTCGAACAGATAGATTCCCTGCCACGTGCCGAGCACCATGCGCCCGTGCTCGACCGGGATCGACAATTGCACCTGCGTGAGCGCCGTGCGCAGGTGCGCCGGCATGTCGTCTGCCCCTTCGGTGTCGTGCTCGTAGCGCGCGGCGTCCTCGGGCGCGAGCGTCGCGAAATAACGCTCGATGTCGCGCTGCACCGACGAATCGGCATTCTCCTGGATCAGCAGCGATGCCGACGTATGGCGGCAGAACACGGTGAGCAGGCCGGTGCGGATCGGCTGCTGGTCGACGAATGCGCGCGCCTGCGCCGTGAACTCGATGAGACCGCTGCCGCGCGTGTCGATGCCGATGTGCGTGATCGCCTGTTGCATCGCCGTGACCTCAGGCCAGCGCGGCGAAGCCGTCGGCTTCGATCTGCTTCGCGTCGGCCGGACGCACGACGCGTGCGACTTCGACACCGTCGCGCAGGAACACCAGCGTCGGCCACAGCTTCACGCCGAACGAGCGGCCGAGCGGGCGGCCCGGGCCATCCTCGATTTTCAGGTGTCGCACGGCGGGATGCGCGGAAAACGACGCCACGATCGCCGGCTGCGCGCCCGCGCAGATCCCGCACCAGTTCGCGCCGAATTCGATGACGGTTGCACCGCCCAGTGCGTCGACTTCCGCGCGTGTCGGCGCGTTGGCGGTGTAGCGTTGCTCGGTATCCATCAGGCCCTCGTGTGCGTTGGCGGAGCGAGGCCGCGCGCGCCCGTGCGATGCGGCGGGCGCGGCCTGCGATCTCCTACTGTAGCGGAAAAGCGCGCGCGGTGCCGACGGGTTCGGCCGGCGCACACGCGGCCTTCGCGCCCCTTCCGGAATGACACGACAAGATTCGGAGCGCCGCACCACCGCGACAGGATCAGCATGCGGACTGATCCCTCAACGAAGGCGCCGACCATGAATGCTCCGCATTGCATCACAGAACCGAACATCCTCTATTTCGGCACGCCCGTCGTGCTGGTCAGTACGCTGAACGAAGATGGCACGGCCAATCTCGCGCCGATCTCGTCCGCGTTCTGGCTCGGCTGGCGCGGCGTGATCGGCATCGCCGCCAGCTCGCAGACCACCCGCAACCTGCTGCGCACCGGCGAATGCGTGCTGAACCTGCCGTCGTCGGCGCAGGCGCACGCGGTCGACCGGATCGCGCGTACGACGGGCACCTACCCGGTGCCGGACGGCAAGCGCGCGAAGGGCTACGTGTACGAACCCGACAAGTTCGGCACGGCCAGGCTCACCGCAGCCGCGTCGCAAACCGTCGTGCCGCCGCGTGCGCTCGAATGCCCGGTGCACATGGAAGCAGTCGTCGCGGCCACGCACGGCATCGGTGAAGAAGCGCCCGACGTGCGCGGCCACATCCGCGTGTTCGAGGTGCGCATCCAGCGCGTGCATGTACATCCCGACCTGCTGATGGACGGTCATCCGGACCGCATCGATCCGGACAAGTGGTCGCCGCTGATCATGAGCTTCCAGAAATTCTACGGCCTCACGCCACATCAGGTGCACGCATCGCGGCTCGCCGAGATTCCCGAGCGGGCGTATCGCAGCCCCGACATCGAGCGCTCGCGCGACGCGGGCGTGCCGGCCGGCGCGATGGCCGGCGTCACCTCGGACGGCTCGACCTGACGGACCGGCTGCACTGAACGGGGAGGTCGATCGCACAGTTGCGCGCCTGGACGACGCCGGTGAAACACGGCCCGCCGTCGAGGCGCGA
Organism: Burkholderia lata; assembly: GCF_902499335.1. GTDB lineage: Bacteria > Pseudomonadota > Gammaproteobacteria > Burkholderiales > Burkholderiaceae > Burkholderia > Burkholderia lata_B. Next base: position 51,108 of record NZ_CABVQK010000019.1, read on the forward strand.
GCCGCGCGGCGGCCTGTGCGCAAAGGCTGATCGGATAAGATACGGCCGGCCATGCTCATTGGCCCATGACCGAACCGACGGAGTGTTTTCAGTGATTCAACCGACCCAAGTATTCAAGGACAACCTCGCGCAACTGCCGGCCATCGACGGCGTCGCGCGCATCGATCTCGTCGGCGCGAACGGCGACGTGGTCGCGACCATCGAGAACCAGCCGGGCAAGCAAGGCTCGCTCGCGGTGTACAACTATCTGAAGCAGGCATTCGGCACGCTCGACGCGCAAGCCGCCGAGCACGGCCTCGCGGTGTTCGCCGAACATACGGCCGACGCACGCAACCGCCCGGGCGCGCATCCGAACGTCGATCGCCTGCTGGCGATCGTCGACGGCGGCGAAGCGCTGCGGATCGACGTCGTCGCGAAGGGCTGAATCACCGGCGGCACGCCGGTGCGCTGCCGGCCGGTGCGCGCGACCGTGACACGCGGGCGAAAACCCGCGATCATCGCGCCCGTATCCCTTTCCCCGGAGACAGCCTGCGTGTCCCGTTTCATTGCGTTGCCGTTTGCCCGCCGTCTGGCTTCGATCGTGTCGATCGCGGCCGTTACGTGTGCCGCGCTCGGCGGCACGGCCTCGGCCGATCCGCTGCGGACGGCCTCCGATATCGCCGGCGCGTCGCTGGTACCGCTCGGCGTGCTGCCGCACTCGCCGGAGAACGGCTCGCTCGACTCGTTCTGCACGCAATACCGCGCGAAGACCACCACCGCGGCCGGCCGCGAAGTCGCGAAGCGCGACTGGATCGTGACGTCCGAGGCGCCGCTCGGCCGCTACACGGTCGTCACGTTCGCGAGCGGATTCAGTGCCGGCACGAGCGCGATCTGTTTCGCGCGCAACGGCAACGTCGGCGTGTTCGACGGCACGACGCTCGTCGCGCTCGGCTACACGGCGCGCAAGGCGGGCTGGCAGTTCGGCATGGCCGACCGGCTGGAAAACGGCGCGCTGCTGATCTGGGGCGGCGACGGCCCGGCTCCGCCCGTCGGCGAATTGCACGAAGAGAACGGCGGCCTGCGCCTGACCCGGGTAGCGGCTGAAAGCGTTTACTGCCAGGGCCGCGCGGTCGTGCCGAACGTGTACGGCAAACCGCTCGACGTCGCGCGCCGGATCCTGATCGCGAAAGGCTGGCAACCGCTGCGTCCGCGCGAGAAGCCGGATGCGACGGACGGCGCGGCGACGCTCGCGAAGCACGGCATCATCGAAGCCGAAGCGTGTTCGGGTACCGGCATGGGCTATTGCGCGCTGCGCTACCGGAGCGCGGCCGGCGTGCTCGGCGTGACGACGGTCGGCGGCGAGCCGGACAAGCCGTCGGCGAACACCGTGATCGATTATCAGGTGGCCTGCCGCAAGCCTTGAGCCGTGCGGCGATCGTCCGCACAAGGCGCTGCTTCGGCGTGTACCGTTGACGCGATATCGAGCATTGTCGGCGCGCCAAGGGCAGCGCACGTGCATTGACGATCGGCCTCGACGGCCTGCCAGATCATCGTCCGTTCGTTCGATTGACCGGCCTCGCGCGCCCTCCTAAACTGACCTCCCTTTTACGCTGCATCCACGAAAGGGACTCCCATGATCGACCTCTCCACGCTCGCGCTGTTTTCCGGCGCGTGTCTCGCGCTGACCGCCACGCCGGGCCCCGACATGCTGCTGATCGCGTCCCGCAGCGTGAGCCAGGGCCGGCGCGCAGGTTTCGCGACACTCGCGGGCATCCAGGCCGGCACCTACTGCCACGCGCTGGCGGCCGCGCTCGGACTGTCGCAGCTCTTCGTCGCGGTGCCGCTCGCCTATGACGCCGTACGCTTCGCGGGCGCCGCCTATCTGCTGTATCTCGCGTGGAAGACGTTCCGTTCGGATGCGACCGCACTGTCGCCCGTCGCGTCGCAACGTCGCCACTCGACCGCGACGATCTTCCGCCAGGGGCTGACGACGAACCTGCTGAATCCGAAGATGGCGCTGTTCGTGCTCGCGCTGTTTCCTCAGTTCGTGCGGCCCGAGCACGGTTCGATCGCGGTGCAGATTCTCGTGCTCGCGACGGTGCTGAACCTGATCGGCATCGTCGTGAACGGCGCGGTCATCCTGTCCGCGAGCCGGCTGAGCCAGCGGATCGGCGCGCGCCGCCGCCCGTCGAAGCTGCCGCAGTATCTGCTCGGGTCGGTGTTCGTGGGGCTGGCGGCGCGGTTGGCGGTGGCGGGACGTAACTGAGGACAGGCATCAGCTACGCATCACGATTGGAACCGCGCACGGCCTGCTGATACACGCGGGTATCAAGCGCCGTAATCGGCGACCGGCTCGCGCGTATCCGCCACCACCCGCAACGCCCCGCTATCGAGCAAGCTCGCCGGCGTCACCGTGCGGCGACGCCACGGAATCCGGCCGAAGTACCAGATCTTCCAGAAGCCGAGCGGATGATCGGGATTCCGGCGCAGCAGCATGTCGAAGGTCTCGACGTCGCCGAGCACGATCCGCGTCGCATCGCGCACGACTTCGCGCACGAACCGCGAGCAGAACTGCCGGCGCGACGCGAGATTGAACCCCGTGTCGTACACCACGCCGATCCGGCGCATCGCGGCCGCCACGAGCCGGCGCCGCTGCGCGGCATCGAGCGGCTGCTTCAGCCGTGCGATCACGCACGCGCCGCGATCGGAGCGCGCGAGAAACCGCGACATCGTCGTGACGCGCGACAGCGGAAACGTACTCTCCGCGATCAGCGGCTCGCCGCCGCGCTCGCCGACCACGATCCCGACGTGATTCGTCCACGAGCGCGTCGCGCTCGCCACTTCGAGGAACGGCCGCACGGTCACGCGGATGAAGACGATGTCGCCGATCTCCGGCTCGATCGGCAACGGCATGTCACGCGGACGGGAAGAACCAACGGAGAAGAGACGCCGCCGGCCCGCTTCGGGCGAGCGGATCATGAGCGGCTGGCAGCCGGTATCGACAACCATACGGACCTCGCGCGAGTGGAGATGGCGCGAGCATGTCAGCAGCAGCCGCGCGCCGCATCCGCTTCTTGCGCGAGGGCGGGTATCCGCGCCGCCGGGTGGCGGATTTCGATACCGGTGCGCGTGCCGCCGCGCTGCCGTCAGCGCGTCGCGCCCAACGCCACGCGCAGTCGCTCCATCAGCTGCGTGTAGTACCGCAGCACGTCGTCCTTCGGCACGACATTCGCGGTCGCGAAACGGTCCGACCACGCCGGTTTCCATTCATACGAGCCGTGCACGCTGCGATCGCCGTCGGGCGCCTGGATCAGCGAGCGGATCCGCGCATCGCGGCCCGGGCCCGTATGCACGTCGAACAGTGCGTGAATGTACGTGTGATACGCATCGTACACGTCGTCGTCGAACAGGTAGCGGTAGATGTGGAATGTGCGATCGAGCTCGCGCTTCGCGCGGATCACGTCGTCCGGCGAGATGTCCTTCCAGTAGCCGATCCACGTGTAGAAGCACAGCAGCGCATTGAGCTGCGGCGCGACCGCGTCGTACAGCGCGAGCCGCTTCTCGATCAATCGCTGGTTGGTCCACTGCACGAGTTCGAGCCGCTTCAGCCGGCGCGCGACGAGCCAGCCGAGACACGCGACCGACAAAGGCGTCAGCACGCCCAGCACGAGCTTGACGATTTCCAGCGAATTCCACGGATTGTTGATTGGCTGCATGAATGGCCCGACAAGAAGAAACGCATCCGCGCCGGCGCATGATCCGGCGCGCAGCGCCGCCTGCCCGATCGCGTCGACATCGACCGTTAGTTGCTTGCGCATCGAACGTCGCGCAATAACTCAGGCGACAGGTTCGAAGCGGCGAGATTCGTCAGTCTATCGAGCGATTGTCACCGAGCCGTGACCGTTCGTCGACCCGTCGTCGCGTAGCCACGCACGCCGCTCGCGCTAGGTCGGTAGCGCCGACGTGAGCTTGACCTTCTGCATCGGAATGTCGGTCTTCACGCTCAGCACGCCCGGAATGCGCGTGAGGTATTCCATCTGGAAGCGCCGGTAGTCGTCGATGTCGGCCGCGACGACGCGCAGCAGGAAATCGCAATCGCCCGCCATCAGGTGGCACTCGACGACCTCCGGCATCTGCTGGACGGCCTCGGCGAAGCGGTTCACCGATTCCGCGTCCTGCCCCTTCAGCCACACGCGCGTGAAGATCGTCAGCCCCTTGCCGACTTTCGCGGGATTCAGCACGGCCACGTACTTCTCGATCACGCCGGCTTCCTCGAGAAGCCGCACGCGCCGCAGGCACGGCGACGGCGACAGCCCGACCTCGTGCGCGAGCTCCACGTTCTGCATGCGGCCGTCGCGCTGGAGCGCGCTCAGGATCCGGCGGTCGATAGCATCAAGTTTCATTGGCATTCGATTCCAAAAAATTTTCAAATCACGCGTTCAATGCCAAATTCTGAGAAAAATCTGGCCACAACGCAACCCGATTCGAGTCAAAAAAGCAGACAATTCCTCCCCCGAAGGAGGAGTAATGAGCAGTAGCGTTTCAACGTCGTCAGGGCTTCGCGACAAGCCCGCCTATGTCGCCGAGATGGGTCGCGGTTTGCGCGCGGCGCTGCCCGTCATGCTGGGTTTCGTGCCGTTCGCGCTCGTGCTGGGCGCGCAGGCCGCGCAGAAAGGGCTGAGCCTGTTCGAAGTGCCGATGATGACCGGCATGAATTTCGGCGGCGGCTCCGAATTCGCGGCGATCCATCTGTGGACGTCGCCGCCGCACATCGCGCTGATCGTCGCGATGTCGTTCCTCGTGAATTCGCGCCACATCCTGATGGGCGCCGCATTCGAGCCGTATATCCGCCGCCTGCCGCGCCGCCGCGCGTTCTTCGCGCTGTTCTTCATGTGCGACGAAAGCTGGGCGATGTCGCTCGCCGACGCAAGGGCGCGCTCGGCCACGCACATCAGCGTGCCCTATTACGCGGGCATCTGCGTGGGGCTCTACCTGACGTGGATCTCGATGACCACGCTCGGCGCGGCGGTCGGCCCGACGATCGGCAACGTCGAGCAGTACGGCTTCGACATGGCGTTCACGGCCGTGTTTCTGGTGCTGCTGCGCGGGATGTGGAAAGGGATGCGCGCGAGCCGCCCCTGGTTCGTGAGTCTCGTCGTCGCGGCGGCCACGCACCTGGCCGTGCCCGGCGCGTGGTACGTCGCGGCCGGCGCCTGTGCGGGGCTGATCGCCGCGCTGCTGTGGGAGCCGCGCGATGCCTGAGCTTCCGGATTTCAGCACGGTCGCGACGATCGTGCTGATGGCATCGACCACATATCTTTCGCGCATTCTCGGCTACGTGCTGTTGCGCAACCGCACGCTGAGCCCGCGGATGGCGTCGGTGATGGAGAACGTGCCCGGCTGCGTGCTGATCTCGGTGATCGCGCCGGCCTTCGTGTCGACGCGCCCGGCCGACCTGCTCGCGCTGGCCATGACGCTGCTCGCGGCGACGCGCCTGTCGATCCTGCCGACCGTCATCGTCGGCGTCGTGTCGGCCGGCCTGCTGCGGTACCTGCTCGGCTGATCGGTTCCGAGCCGACGCGCACGCCGCGGCACGGCCACCGACGAACGGGCGCGCGATGCGCCCGTTTTCACATCCGCGCCGACCGCGCGACACGACGATCATCACGCGGGAATGCTAGCCTTGTGGCTTGCGCCACGCTGCACTCCCATCTGATTACCCATCTCCGCGAGGATCGTCCCGATGCAAGAAACCCGCCCGCTGTTCGATCGTGTCCTGCTCACCAACGACGACGGAATCGACGCCCCCGGTCTTGACGTGCTCGAACAGGTTGCCACGCAACTGGCGCGCGAAGTATGGATCGTCGCACCGGCGGAAGACCAGAGCGGTACGTCGCATTCGCTGAGCCTGCACGAACCGCTGCGCGTGCATCGCAAGGGCGAACGCCGCTTCGCGGTGCGCGGCACGCCCGGCGATTGCGTCGCGATCGCGATCAGCCACCTGATGAAGGACGCACGGCCCGACATCGTGCTGTCCGGCGTGAATCGCGGCGGGAACCTCGGCACCGAAACGGTGTTTTCCGGCACGGTGGGCGCCGCGATGACGAGCATGCTGGTTGGCGTGCCGGCCATCGCGCTGAGCCAGGCCTTCACCGATCGCAATGCGGTGCCGTGGGACACGGCACTCGCGCTTGCGCCGGACGTGATTCGCCGGCTCGTTGCGGCCGGCTGGGACAGCGACGCGTGCCTGAACGTGAACTTCCCGCCGCGGCCCGCGCAGGACGTGCGAGGCCTCAAGGTGACGAACCAGGGCGCCGGCACGCTGCAGGGCGTCGAGATCGTGTCGGGGCGCGACCCGCGCGACATCGAGTATCACTGGCTGAAGCTCGCCCGCGCGCCGCGCGACGACGATGCGGATTCGGAGACGGTCGCGCTGGGTGAAGGGTATGTCGCCGTCACGCCGCTGAAGTTCGAGCGCACGCACGATCAGGCGCTCGCGCGGTTGCGGTCGAGCCTCGGCTGATCGCGCAGTCCGGCAAGCAAGCGGTCGCGGCAATCGCGCGTGGTACCTGCGCGCGGTTGCCCGGCTGCATCACTGCATCACTGCATTACCGCCTAACCGCTTCATCGCTTCATCGAATGACCGAGTCGCCACATCACGTCAGATTCATTCCCCCGTCGAGCATCACGACCTCGCCCGTCACGTAATCGGACGCGACGAGCATCGCGACCGTCTGCGCGATGTCGTCCGGTGTCGCCGCGCGGCGCATCGGTGCGCGTTCGCGCCAGAGCTGCTGCGCGTCCGTCCAGTCGGCCGTGAGCGGTGTATCGACGAGCCCCGGCGCCACCGCATTGACACGAATCGCCGGCGCGAGCGTGCGCGCGAGCAGCCGCGTCGTGTGATTGAGCGCGGCCTTCGCCGCCGCATACGGAATCGACGCGCCCTTCGGCCGCATGCCCGCATGCGAACTGACGTTCACCACGCACCCGGCCCGCCCGTGCGATGCCGCCTCGCGCAATGCAGCCTCGGCCTCGGCGACGAGCCGGAACGGTGCGATCACGTTGATCTCGTGCATCTCGCGCCATACGTCGGGCGTCGCCGCGGCGAGGTCGTCATGCGGAATCACGCGGCTGACACCCGCGTTGTTGACGAGCACGTCGAGCCGCCCGTGCACGGCCAGTGCGTCGCGGATCAGCCGCACGCGTTCGGCATCGTCGGCGAGGTCGGCCTGCACGTAGGCCGCGCCGAGTTCGCGCGCCATCGCGCGCCCCACGTCGGCCGAGCTGCGCGAATGCAGGATCACCGCATAGCCGTCCGCCGCGAGGCGGCGCGCGATCGCCGCACCGATTCCCGACGTCGATCCGGTGACGAGCGCGACCGGCCGATGCAGACGCGACGCGCGCGGCTCGGCAACGGCTTCGGTTTCAGGTTCCGTTTCGGGAATCGGGGCAGAGATCGGCGGAAGCGGCGCGTCCATATCGGGGAACCCTGTCAGTGGCGTTCCCGCATCATAATCGCGACGACGCCCCCGGACGCGAACGTCACGGCGGCCACCACGAGGATCGCGGCGGCAAAGCCGAAGCGGTCGGCCATCAGGCCGGCCGACAGCGCGCCGATCGCATAGCCGAGATCGCGCCAGAAGCGGTACACGCTCAGCGAGCGCGCCCGCCAGCCGGGCTCGGACGCATCGGAGACGGCCGCGATCAGGCTCGGATAGACCATCGCCGTGCCGAGGCCGAGCAGCACGCTCGCGACGAGCCACCAGCGGAACTGCCCCGTCAGTGCGGTCAACGCCAGCCCGGCCGCCTGTACCCACATCCCGGCGACGATCAGCCCCTTGCGGCCCCACCGGTCGCTCAGCGGCCCGGTGACGATCTGACAGCTGCCCCACACGACCGGATAGACGGCCTTCAGGATGCCGATCCGCTCGATGCAGAGCCCGAGCGTCGTGAAGAACAGCGGGAAGATGCCCCAGCTCATCCCGTCGTTGAGGTTGTTGATCATGCCGGCCTGCGATGCCGCGAACAGGTTCCGGTTGCGGAACGACGTCAGCATGAAGACTTCGCGGAACGACAGCGCGGACGCGCCGGCCGGCCGGCCGCTTTCCAGCCGCACATGGTCGCGCGTGTCGCGCACGACAAGGATCGACAGCAGCAGGCCCGCGACCGCGTAGACCACGCCGAGATAGATCGGCGTCGGCCGCAGCCCATAGCGGCTCGCGAGATAGCCGGTCGCGAACGCGGTCGCGCCCACCGCGAAATAGCCGGCGAATTCGTTCAGTCCGACCGCGAGGCCGCGGCTCTTCGGGCCGACGAGGTCGACCTTCATGATCACCGTCATCGACCACGCGAACCCCTGGCTCAGCCCGAGCAACACGTTCGCGGCGATCACCCATTCCCAGTTCGGCGCCGCGATGATCATGAACGGTACGGGCAGGCCGAGCAGCCAGCCGGCGATCAGCACGTGCTTGCGCCCCCACGTGTCGGCGAGCTGGCCCGACACGAGGTTCGCGAACGCCTTGACCAGCCCGAAGCTGACGATGAACGACGTGATCAGCGCGGTCGATTCGAGATGAAACTGTTCGGCGCCGATCAGCGGCACGACGGTGCGCTCGATGCCCACCATCCCGCCGACGAATGCGTTGACCAGCACGAGCAGCGCAAATTGCCGCCAGTTCTCGCGCAGGCCGAGCGCCACTGCGCGCCCGCCGCGCGCTATCGCTACGTTTGCCATCGCGCTAGCGCGCCGCGACGCGCGGACAAGCCCCCCGATCGGCGACCGGTTCGACCACCGCGCCGGTCGCCTTGCCGCCGCAACCGAACAGGTATGAAATGCCTCCCGTATCGGGATGCAGGAATGGTCTGACGATCATCGGATTGCCTCCGTCCAGTGAATGCGTTAACATTCAATCAATTTGATGAATGATTGATCGAGGAGAGGCCACGTGTCAAGCACGGGACCCAAGCAAGCGATTTATGCGAGCCTCGCCGAGGTCGCGCAGGCGCTCGGCCATCCGAACCGGCTCGAATTGCTGGAGCACCTCGCGCAGCGCGAACGGTCGGTCGAGGAACTGACGGCACTGTCGGGGATGACGTTCGCGAACACGTCGCGGCACCTGCAGATCCTGCGGCGCGCGCGCCTCGTCGATACCGAGCGGCGCGGCAAGCACATCGTGTATCGCCTCGCCGGCGACAGCGAGGTGGTCGTGCTGATGAAGGCGCTCGGCCGCGTGGGCGAGCGCAACGTCGCCGAGGTCAACAAGGTGATGGGCGACTACTTCCATGCGCGCGATGCGCTGGAGCCCGTGTCGCGCGACGAACTGACCGCACGGCTCGCGGACGGTCTCGTCACGCTGCTGGACGTACGTCCGCACGACGAATTCGCGCAAGGGCACCTGCCGGGCGCGCTGAACATCCCGCTGTCCGAACTCGATGCGCGCGTGAGCGAGTTGCCGGCCGGGACGCAGATCGTCGCCTACTGCCGCGGCCCGTACTGCGTGTTTGCGGTCGAGGCGGTCGCCACGTTGCGCGCGCGCGGCTTCAAGGCCGCGCGGCTGGAGGACGGGTTTCCGGAGTGGAAAGCGGCCGGCCTCGCGGTCGAGACGGGCGCCGCCGGATGAAACAATGCGGCCCGCGTCGATGCGGGCCGCTTGCTGGTGCCTGCCGGTGCCTGCTGCTACTTGCCGGCCAACGCGAGCGACGGCGCGAGCGCGCTGTTGGGATCCTGCCCGTTCCAGGTGCTGACCCATGCATCGTTCGGCGTCGCCCCCATCACGAAGTCGAGTGTGCCGCCGGCCTTCATCTCGTCGTACGTGATGTACGGCCGATGCAGCGGCGTGCCGTTCAGGCTGACCGACTGGACGTAGCGATTCACCGATGACGGCGCGCCGCCACTCGCCGTGTGCGCAGTCACCTTGAAACGCCGCGTCGCGCCGAACTTCAGGCCCTTTCCGTCCCCGCCTCCCGATGCAACCGGGATGTCGATCGTCGCTTCCTCGAACAGCGGCGTGCCGAGGTAGAACACGCCGCCCACCGGATTCAGCGAATAGATGCCGAGCGCGGACAGCACGTACCACGCGGACAGCTGCCCGCAATCGTCGTTGCCGGGAATCGCCGAATCGCGCACGCGGCGCGGGTCGGCCACCGCGGCCTTCAGGCTGTCGCCGCTCAAGAGCGCGCGATCGCCGGCGGTCAGCGTCAGCGAGTACATGTCGTCCATCACCGTGCGTACGCGATCCTGCGTCTTCGACGGCATGCCCGCGACGTCGTACAGGTACGGCAGGTGGTTAGCCGGCTCGTTCCCCGCGAAGAACTGGCCGCTGCGGCCGGTCAGGTCCGGAAAGCCCTGGTTGTAGAGGAAGGTCAGCGGGTTGGCCGGATCGAACGTGCGATCGAGCTGCGCGATGAACTGGCTCTTGCCGCCGAGCAATGCAACGAGGCCCGGGAAGTCGTGGAAGATGTTCCACGTATCGACCCACGAATTCGATTCGGAGAAGTCCGTCTTCTCCGCGGCTGTCGGGTCGAAGCCCGCCACCCAGTTGCCTTGCGAATCCTTCGGCTGCGCAAACTTCCAGCCGTTGTTCGGCACCGGGTTGAACACGTTCCGGTAGTTCTGGCTGCGTTGCAGGTAGGGCCGGTAGTCGGCCGTGTTCTTGCCCGCCGCCTTGCCGACCGCGGCCGTCGCCCAGTCGTCGAACGCGTAGTCCTGCGTCGTCGACACCGACGCGTTGTCGCCCGCGTACACGTAGCCGCTCTGCCGGTACTGGTCGAAGCCGTGCGCGCTCGCACTCTGCGTGGTCGTCAGCGCAGTCCAGATGTCGTCGATGCCCGCGCTCGTCAGGTGCTTCAGGTACGCATCGGCGATCAGCGGGATCGACGGGTGGCCGGCCATCGTGAAGGTTTCCGTCTGCGCCAGCGGCCACACCGGCAGCTCGCCCTTGCCGTTCTGCTTGAACTGCGTGAGCAGCGACTTCACCCAGCCGTCGACGCGCTCGGGCTGCACCAGCGTCATCAGCGGCGACTCGGCGCGGAAGGTATCCCACAGCGAGAACGTCGATGAATAGTCGAAGCCCGGATTCGCATGCTTGCTCGTGGTCGGCGGCGACGTCGTGCCGTCGTTGGTCGAATCGGTGCCGACGTAGCTGCCGTCCGCATTGTTGTAGACGGTCGGCGCGAGCATCGTGCGGTACAGCGACGTGTAGAACATCGTCCGCTGGTCGGCGCTGCCGCCCTTGATCCGGATCCGGTCGAGCGCGGCGCTCCACACGCGCTCGGCCGCACCGCGCACCTGGTCGAACGACTTCGCGCTGACTTCCGATGCGAGATTGGCCTGCGCATCCGCAATGCTCGACGGCGAGATGCCGACCTTCACCGTGACCGCGCCGCCGCTGTCATTGCCGTCGGCGAACGTCAGGTACGCCTTGAAGCCGTCCGCGCTGAACGCGACGTGCTTCGTATCGAACGGCTTCGAGAAACGCGCGACGAAATACGTCGGCTTGTTGTTCGCCCAGTTGTTCGTGAACTGCCAGCCGGCGATCGTCTGCGCATCGATGACCTGGATCTTGCCGCTCGCGGTCGAGCCGCCGATCGGGTTGTCGATGCTGACGATCATGCTGCGCTTCTGCGCGGCCGCGCTCGGGAAGTATGTGTAGCGATGCACGCCCGCATGCGAAGTCGCCGTCATCTCCGCGAGGATCTTCGCGCCCTGCACGTTCCACGGCGTGTTGCCGCTGCCGACCGGCGCCATCTTCACGCGGTAGTAGCCGGGGCTCGCGGCTTCGTCGTCGTGGCTGAACGACGCGTTGTAGGTGATCGACGCATCGGCCGCCACCTTGGCCAGCGTCGCGGTATCGACCGGCGCGAGCGTCGGCAGGAACCGCACTTCGCCCCCCGAGCCGATGCCGGTGCCCGACAGGTGCGTATGCGTGAAGCCGGTGATGAACGGATCGTCGTACTGGTAGCCCGACGTGCGATCCCAGTTCCACGGCAGCGTGTGCGCGCCGCCGGTCGTGTCCGGCCCGAGCTGCACCATACCGAACGGCACGGTCGCGCCCGGGTACACGTGGCCGTGACCGCGCACGCCGCTGCTCCAGTCCGCGTTGATGTCGAGATTCGCGGTGCCGATCATCGGATCGACGCTGTGCAGCACCGACCGTTTGGCCGCGCCGCCGCTCTCGTTCTGATCGCCCTGGTCGTTCTGATCGCCCTGGTCGTTCTGGTTGCCTTGATCGTTCTGGTTGCCCTGCGCGTTCGACATCTGCGCGAGTACGCTCGCATCCGTCGAAGCCTGATCGCCCCCGCACCCCGACAACACGGCAAGGCACCCGATACCCACCACATGACGTAGCTTCATCCGTTCGTCCCTCCCTCTCTCTCTGCGTCGATCCTGTTGGCAAGAACCGCTCGTTGATCTTCGTGACCGTTACGGCGCGCCGGCCGCCTGCGGGAACGACGGCATCGCGGATGCGTCGGTGCCCCAAGTCGTGGCGCTCGCGTCGGCCGTCATCGAGTACGACAGCTTCCCGCCCTTCGCGATCTGCTCGAACGGCAGCCACGCAGTCGAGTAAGGTGCGCCGTTCAGCTTCAGCGACTTCACATAGAACGACGCACTGTCGCCCGAGCCGGCACCCGGCGCGACGATGTGCAGCAGACGGTAGCTGCCGTCCTTCTGCCCGACGCGCACCGTGATCTTCTCGAACTGCGGGCTCGACAGCGCGACGCCGCTCACGCCCGGCACGACCGGATAGAGACCGAGCGCGGCCCACACGTACCAGCCCGAGATCGCGCCGAGATCGTCGTTGCCCGGCAGCCCGGCCGCACCGGTGCCGAACTCGTTTGCGAGCGACGCGTGCAGCACGCGCTGCGTATGCGACGGCGCGCCGGCCCACGCGTAGACCCACGGCACGGCCATCGTCACTTCGTTGCCGACGTAGAAATACGGCTGCACGGTGCCGATGTTCAGGTGCGAGAAGAACGTGTCGAGCCGCTTGACGACCGGCGCGGCACCGCCCGCCTGCGTGACCACGCCGGCGAGATCGTGCGGCACGTACCACGTGTACTGCTCGGAATTGCCTTCCATGAAACCCGTGCCGTCGGTGACCCACGCGCCCGCCGACGTCTTCGGCTGGATCGCGCCCTGGTCGAACAGGTTTTGCCAGTTGCCGCTCGATTTCAGCAGCGTGCCGGCTGTCGCCGTGTCACCGAGTGCCGTCGCGAAACGCGACACCGCGAAGTCGCGCACCGCATATTCGAGCGTGTTCGAGGCGGTCTGGTTGTCGCCCGAGCCCGACGACGGCACGTAGCCGAGCCGGCCGTAGTCCGCGCGGCTGCCCATCACCGGCGTGCCGGCGCACGCGGCGCCCGGCGCCGTGCTGCTCTTCATGATCGACAGCGCGGCCTGCGTGTCGAAGTTCGTCGCGCCGAACGCATGCGCGTTCGCGACGATGATCGAACCCGCGTCACCGGGCATCACGGCCGTCTCGGTGTTGAAGTACGCCCAGCGCGGGAACGCACCGCACGCCTTCGCATCGAGCACGAGCGACTGCACGATGTCGCTGGTCCGCACCGGGTCGAGCAGCGCCTGCAACTGGATGAACGAGCGGTCAATGTCCCAGCCGGAGAAGTTCGCGTACATCGTGCGGCCTTTCTCGACCTGACGCGTCGGCGCGGCCGGTGCGCCGTTCGACGCATAGAAATCCGGATACTGGCCGTTCACGTCGTTGAACACGTTCGGGTGCAGCGACGCGTGATACAGCGCGGTGTAGAACTTCGTCTTGTCGGCGTCGCTGCCGCCCGTGACCTGGATCGTGTTCAGACGCGCGTTCCACGCGGCGCTCGCCGCGCTGCGCACCTTGTCGAAACGCCAGTTGCGGTTGCCCTGCCCATCCGATTCCGGATTCTCCGCGCGCAGGTTCGCCTTCGCATTCGCTTCACTGACGAACGAGATGCCGAGCTTCATCATCACGTCGGGATGCTTGCGGTCGACATTGAACGTCACGGTCACCGGGCTGTTGTTCGACAGCGCCGGCTTCGCCGCGAACGGCTGGCTGAATTCCGCGTAGTAGTAGACGGGCACCGCATGCCCGGCCCAGCAGAACCCGCCGCCCGCGATCGTGCCGGACAACGCGCGATCACCGACCTGGCTGATCGTGTCGCGCGTCGAGCCTTGCGCGCGGTTGTTCAGCACGGTCGGATCGATCGCGATCGTCGCCTGCTGGCCCTGCGCGAGTGCCGGATACGTGAAGCGCGCGAAGCCGGTGCGCACCGTCGTCGTCAGTTCGGCCTTGATGCCGTTGCCGAGCGTGACGCCGTAATAACCGGCCTGCGCGGTTTCGTTCGCGTGGCTGAAGCTGGCCGGCGCGCCGGCGTCGCCAGGCGCGAGCTGCGGCATCACGTTCAGGTAGCCGCCGTTCGCCCAGCAGCCGGTGCCGCTCAGGTGCAGGATGCTGAACGCATTGATCGACGTGTCGCCATACCAGTAGCCGCCTGAGAAGCCGGAGCCGTCGCCTTTGCTGCTGTCGTATTGGGCGGTCGGTGTCATCGGGCTCCACTGCATCATCCCGAACGGCACCGTCGGCCCCGGGAACGTGCCGCCACCGAGGCCCGAGCCGACCGGGTCGGCCGGCTGGTCGGTCGCGTAGTCGGTGCCGATCAGCGGATTGACGTATTGCGCGACGCGGATGTCGGCGTTTTTCCTTGCCGCTTCGTTGCCGTTGCTGTTGTCGTTTTCATTGCTGTTATCGTTGCCGCCGTTGCCGTCCTGGTTGCCTTGCGAATGCGCCGCGGCCGACAGATTCGACGCCGCTACCGACGGCGAATCGCCGTCACCGCCACAGGCAGCCAAGACAACGCTCAGCGCCAGCAGCGCCGTTCCCAACCCCCAGTTCCTCGACATCGCCTGTCTCCGTTTCGCTCTTGAATCAAGCCATTGGTTCGAACTACTGATCTTTAAATCAGGAATCTTTTCGTGACTTGTCGCGTACGCGGTCAATCGGTCGAAACTGCCGGACGCGTGTATTTATTTCCGTACTCGGGTGCCTGGAAAGAGACGCGCCGGCATATGGCGATACCGGCGCCCAGGAACGGACAATGCGCACAAGCGTGCCCAAATAAACGCGTTTTCTCTACCCCGTGTTTTTACGAATTTTTATTTTGTTTATCTAAACAATAGGTTAATGATTCCGTTTTTTATGTGGAATGGGTCATTGAATGCACGATTGGCCATCAAGGCTGTTTCGGCAGTTCGACATAGTCTTCAAGCTCGCCGGCGATATAAAGCCGCTTGCCGAGTCGCGGGTATTCGCAGACATCGTGTTCGAGCCGCTGCCCGCCGACGAGCAGCTCCAGCGGCGTATCGCCGGTGTTCTGCACCGTATGCGCTTCGCCGCCGCGCGGAAAGCCCAGAAAATCGCCGGGCCCGATTGCATCGGTGCGCTCGCCGATCGTGACCGCGCCCGTACCGGACAGCACGTACACGAACTCTTCTTCGTACAGGTGACGGTGATACTCGGCCGATTCGTGACCGGGCATCAGCGTGAGCAGGTGAACACCGAATTGTGTCAGGCCGGTCAGGTCGCTGAGTTGTCGCTTGAGACGAACGGCATTCGGGTTCAGCGAATGCACCGCGCGCGCCGGTTCCATCTTCGCGATATCGGCGGCCTTCAGCAGTTCCCGGGGAAAGGGGGTCGACATGGGGATCTCGCAAGCGTGAATGCTTCGGTTGAACGCTGCGCCGGCGTGGCGCGCGCAGCGGCCATTGTCCGACATTTTCACGCTTGCAGAGGTGTCGCGAGCCCCGCCATCGCACGTAGCTAGCGCGCGCAATCGGCCAGCAGGTTCGCCAGCACCGACGCGCCTTGCGCGAGGTGCACCGGGTCGGCATCTTCCGCTTCGTTGTGGCTCAAGCCGGCCTTGCACGGCACGAACACCATCGCAGAAGGCGCGACGTACGACAGGTTCACCGCGTCGTGCCCTGCGCCGCTGCACATCTCCATGTACGGATAGCCGACGGCAGCCGTGGCCTGCCGCACGCGCTCGATGCATTCCGCATCGAACACCACCGGCTCGTATTCGGCGATCGTCTGCACCTGCACGCTGGTGCCGCGCAGCGCGGTGCGCTGCTGGCAGATCGCTTCGATATCGGCGACCAGTTGCTGCAACGCCGCCTGCGACGGGTGGCGTACATCGACGCTGAACCGGACCTTACCCGGAATCGTGCTCGGTGAGTTCGGCTGGCACGCGACATGGCCGACCGTCACGCGCGCATCGGCGTCGAACGTATGGCCGTGCTCGACGATCGCGGCAATCATCGCGGCCGCCACGCCCATCGCGTCACGGCGCACGCTCATCGGCGTCGTGCCCGCATGCGATTCGAAGCCGGTCACCGTGACGTCGAGTTCGTAGATGCCCTGCACGCCCGTCACGACGCCGATCGGCAACCCGGCCTGCTCCAGCACCGGCCCTTGCTCGATATGCGCTTCGAAATACGCTTTCGGCATCTGCCGCTCGCGCGCGGGACCGGCGAAGCCCGTGCGTTCGAGTTCGTCGCGGAGCAGCACGCCCGTCTGCATGCATGGGCGATCCAGTGCGTAGTCGAGATCCAGCGCGCCAGCATAGACAGCCGAGCCCATCATGCCCGGCGTGAAGCGCGAACCCTCTTCATTGGTCCACGCGACGACGTCGATCGGATGCCGCGTCGCGATGCCGTGCTCGTTCAGCGCACGAATCGCCTCGAGGCCCGCCAGCACGCCATAGACGCCGTCGAAGCGGCCGCCGAGCGGCTGCGTGTCGAGATGGCTGCCGCACGTCACGGGCGGCAGGCCGGGTTCCGTGCCCGGCCGGCGAGCGAATACGTTGCCGATCGGATCGATGCGGATCTCGCAGCCGGCTGCTTCGCACCACGCGATGAAGCGGCGCCTGCCGAGCGCGTCGTCGTCGCTCAGCGCGAGCCGGCAGCTGCCGCCGTGCGCGGTCGCGCCGATCGCCGCCATCTCCATCAGCGAATTCCACAGCCGTTGCTGGTTAACGAGAATCATCGTGACCGCTCCTGAAAAGCACCGAGCATATACACTCGATCCAATAAGAAAAATCCAAGATTTCGTTGTGGACGATAACTTTTACTTGTCACCCGGCGTTCCGTCCGGAACCCCGCGCTTCCTTCGCACCCGGATCGGTCATTCATGAAGCTCAAGCAGCTCGATGCGTTTCTCGCGGTCGCCGAGCATCGCACCATTCGCGGCGCGGCGCGCGCGCTCGGCGTCACGCAACCGGCGATCAGCAGCATCGTGCGCGAACTCGAACAGGAACTCGGCGTGCCGCTCGTCGTGCGCAGCGTGAAGGGGATTGCGCTGACCGATTACGGCAGCGCGTTTGCGATTCGCGCGCGGCTGATCGTCGAGGAGATCCAGCGCACGCGCGACGAAATCGAGCAATTGCGGCTGGGCACGACCGGCTCGGTATCGATCGCGGTCAGTCCGACCGTCGCGCTGACGCTCCTGCCGCGCGCGTTCGCCGCATTCTCGCGGGACCTACCCGGCGCGACGCTGAACGTCGACGATGCGCTGAACGCGACGGATCTCGCGCGGCTACGCGACGGCTCGCTCGACTTCATCGTCACGCATCAGTTGTCGAACGCGATGCCGGACCCCGACGAATTCGCGAGCATTCCGTTGTTCCGGACGGCGTTCGCGGTCGTCGCGAGAAGCCGGCATCGGCTTGCGCGCGCCCGCTCGCTGCGCGAGCTCGTCGATGCGCAATGGTGCGTGCCGCGCTATGGCGAAGGGGGAGACGATCTGGTGCGTTCGATCTTCATGCCGTTCGGCGTCGACGTGCCGAAGCGGGTGGTCCACTGCCCGTCGTTTGCCGCGACGCTCGGGCTCGTGTCGCAGACGGATGCGCTCGGCGTGTTCGCGCGGCCGCTCGCCGACGTCGAACGCAAGTCACGCGGGATCGTCGCGCTGGATCTTGCCGAGCCGATGCCTGCGTTGACGGTCGCGATCGTGATGCGGCGGCATGCGTTGCTGACGCCGGCCGCGCTGCATTTCATCGAGTGCCTGAAGGTTGCGGCCGCGGCGATCACGGGGAACGCCGACAGTCGGTGATGGACATCGGCGACGCGAGACCGCGAACGATATACGCCGTTTGCACACACGTCCCTCCCCGCTCCGGCCTGCTTCGCGCAAACACGGCTAGCGCGCGAATTTCTCCTGCGTCGCGCTGCCGTAGACCGCGTAAAGCAAACCCGCCAGCATCGCGAGAATCAGGCCGACGCTGATCGCGACGCGATAGACACTGGTGATCTCGACGTAATGCTGCAGATCCGGCACGCCGATCTGAAGATAGATCCACCCGACCAGCGGTACGAGCGCATACAGACTCGGCAGCGCCATCACGCACAGAACGGCGAACAGGCTCCACTCCTTGACGAGCGCATGGCGCTCACGCATCACGCCCCAGAGCAGCAGCACCGCGAAGAACAGTTCGAATGCACCGTTCATCTGGAACGGCGTGCCGCCGGACGACGTGATCGCCGTCGGGCCGCCCAGCAACTGCCCCCAGTACAGCAACACGGTGCCGTTTGCGGCAGTCAGCGCGCCAGTCGCGGCCGCGAGCCGCATCGTCCGCGCCGGCTGCGGCTTCCCGATGAACGCGGCGTGCAGCAGGAACGGCGCGAGCGCGCACACGCCGATCGCACTGACGGCATAGAGCCAGCGCGAGCCGGGCGCCGCCCGCAGCACGTTGCCCTGGAACGCGGCGAGTCCGGCCGGAATCCAGTCCTTGCCGGCCCGGAATTGGTCGAGGCCGGGCGTCACCAGGTAGTGATCGACGACAGCGGCCAGCGCGGCGATGCTCAGCACCGACAGCACCGCGACACCCACCTTGGCAACGGCCTCCGTCACCGCGGCCGGGAACACCGGGCCGGCCCGGCCCATGGCCGGTCGAGACTTCTGGAACCAGCGATTCATGCACAGCAGCAGGTAGCCGAACAGCATGCATTGCGCGATCAGCACGGCGACCGCCGAGAAATTGGACGTATTCTGGTTGACGTCCGGATAGACCATCGCGGCCCAGATCCAGTCGATGCGCGTAAACGGCGCGGTGAGCAGGAAGCCGTAGTTGATCGCCATATAGGCCTGATGCTGGGCAATCTCGCGGCGGATCAGGTGATGGATCGACATCCACAGCGATGCCGTGACGCCCAGCGCGAGAAACCAGAGGCCGGTTGCGAACGTCAGCGTGTCGTACATCATCGCGACCGGCGTGCGCACCATGTAGGTCATCGCACCGATCATCGCGATCTGCGACGAGACCATGTAGACCACGCCCGCCGCGCGATGCCAGCGCGGATAGTTGCGGCGCAGCGCCGGCCAGAACTGCAGCGCGCCCAGCAGCATGCACGTGCCTCCCATGATGTTGTGCAGCGACAGGATGACGATGTTCGCCTTCGGCATCCGCGCGTAATACAGCACGGTGTCGTAGAAGCCGTTCTCGCCGAACATGAGCCGCGCCGACGTCAGCCTGGCCGCGATCCAGATGAACGGATCGTCGGTGCCGAACACCTGCCCCCAGCCGGGATCTCCCCCGGCGATCGACATCGCGCGAAGCTGTTCGCGCGCATGCAGGAGCGCATCGCCCGATACCGCGCCGAAATTCGCCTGCCCGGTCGCGATGGCCGTCAGCGCATAGAGGACGGTGACGATGGCAAACGCCACGAACACCACGACGGCCCACGTCCGCAGGCGGCCGCCCGGCACGTCGCCGGCACGCGCCGCGATGGCGGAAGCCTGCGCCGCCGGGTGCCCGATGTCATTCGATCCTGCCATCACGTCTCTCCCTGATCGTGCGTCGTTATCGATGGATTCAAAGCCACGCCATGCCCTGTCGCACCGCGTCGTGCGCGTGCTCGGTCAGCGGGTCGCCGTGTGCGAGCGCCACGCGTTCGAACGGCCATTCCAGCAGCCTGTCGATGCATGCACGGGCCACGCGCCGGTCCCGATAGACCACGCGCAGCAGCGGATGCCAGCCGACCTGCCCGAGCACGCCGCCCAGGCGCAGGTAATGCCGCGTCAGCCAGTGCGGCGACGCGTGAAAGTTCTCGACGAGATCGCAGGCGATCAGCGTGCGGCTGGCCGGGTGATAGAACACCGTCTCGCGCAGCAGGCAGCCTTCGATCGTCAGCAGTTCAAAGTCGTCTTGCCAGTCCGGATGCGGCACCTCCGTCAGCACCGCATCGAAGCGCAGATCCTTGCGCTTGCGCTGCAGCGCGGCCGGCCCGTGCAGCAACGCGCGCGGATACGCGGCGACGGCGCCGGCCGCATAGAGGTGGTGAAACAGGTTCGGGCAGACGATGTGGCCGACCTCGCCGAGCGCATCGATTTCCGCGCGCAAGCCGCCATCCAGCGGCACCGGCGAATGCAGCAGCAACCGGCCCGACGACAGCCGGACGACGGTCATGCGGGCACCGACATGCAGCCCCATGAAAGAATGAGGGACCGATGCAGTCCAGATATCCTTCGTCAACGAATCGAGGGCGGTCATCGCCAGATCCGACAATGTTTGAGTTGCAAACATTGTCGAACGTGACATTGAATACTGTCAAATGAGTAGAAACCCCGGGAATCAGAAAGCGGGCTACCACCACGGCAACCTGCGACAGGCCGTGCTGGATCTGGCCTTTGCCGCGCTCGAGCACGCGAACGGGCGGGAATTGAGCGTGCGCCATCTGGCGACGCAGCTGGGCGTGTCGGATTCGGCCGTCTATCGCCACTTCGTCAACAAGGAGGCGCTGCTTGTCGCGCTGGTGGTCGAAGGCTTCCGGCGCCTGACACAGGCGCAGGTCGACGCGTTTGCCGCGGAGATTTCACGCGGCGCGCCGGCACGCGACGCGTTTCGGGCCGGCGGGCTGGCTCACGTGAAGTTCGCGCACGCGCATGCCGAGTTGTTCCGGCTCATGTACGGCGGCTTTGCGGTCCAGCACCGCGATGATGCCGAGCTCGTCCAGGCCCGGCGCGAGAACAGCGAGGTGACGACGCAGGCGATCCGCAGGATGGTGGGAACCACCATCGACGAGCAGCAGATCCGCGCGTTCAGCGTCGGCGTGCGCAGCTTCGTGCATGGCTTCGCCGTGCTGTGGATCGACGGGCATCTGGAAGGCGGCGAGGCGGAGATCGACGCACTGGCGGAAGCCGCGTTCGAGTTCTCGATGCACGCGTTTCCCGACTCGGTGCGCTGACGACGCGGCGTATGCGGCCTATGCGGCCTATGCGGCGCATACGCGGAACGCGGCGCGCGTGAGCGAGTGACCCTCCGCGCGCGCCGCCGCGCTGCCACCGCTTAGCGCACGTGCACGCCGCGCAGTTCCGTCAGCAATGCCACGAGACGATCGATGTGCGTGTCTTCGGTACGCCACGACGACACGCTGATCCGGAACGCCGGCCGCCCCTGCCACACCGTCGCGCCGAACCACACGTCGCCCGACGCCTGCGCGGCCGCGAGGATCGCCGCCGTTTCATCATCGGTGCCGGCGCGCACGAGCACCTGATTCAGCACGACGCGGTTCAGCACGTCGTAGCCGGCGGCACGCAGCCCGTCCGCGACCCGCGCCGCCTGCGCGCAATGCTGCTCGACCATCGTGGCCACGCCGGCGCGGCCGAGCGAGCGCAACGCGGCCCACACGGGAATGCCGCGCGCGCGCCGCGAGAATTCGAGGTTCAGGTTCTTCTGCGCATCCTGCGCGCCGCTCAGATAGACGGCGTCGCTGTTCATCGCGGTCGCGAGCGCGGCCGCGTCGCGGCAGATCACCATCGCGCCGTCGTACGGCGTGTTGAGCCACTTGTGGCCGTCGGTGGTCCAGCTATCCGCGCCGTCGATGCCGTCCGTCAGCGCGCGCTTCGACGATGCGCGGACCCACAGGCCGAACGCACCGTCGACGTGCACCCACGCGCCGGCCGCCTTCGCGGGCGGAATCAGCGCCGCGAACGGATCGAACTCACCGGTGTTCACTTCGCCGGCCTGCACGCAGAGGATCGTCATGTCGTCGAGCAGCGGCAGCTGTGCCGGGTCGATGCGACCGTGCGTGTCGACCGGCGCGACGATGAGACGCTTCATCCCGAAACCGAGCACGCGCAGCGCCTTCTTCACCGTGATGTGCGCAAGCTCGGAGATCACGACCTTCACTTCAGGCGCGCCGGTCAGGCCGTCCTCGTCGACGTCCCAGCCCTTGCGCGCGAGCAGTGCGCGCCGCGCGGCCACCAGCGCGACGAGCGTGCAGGCCGTCGCACTCGTGCCGAAACCGACCGCGCTGCCTTCGGGCAACCCGAGCACGTCGACGACCCAGCGCGCGGCCTGACGCTCGATCGTCGCGGCCACCGGCGAATTCGCATACGACGACGCACACTGGTCCCACGCGAGCATCAGCCGCTCGGCCGCCGCCGCGGCCGGCAGCGTGGCACCGATCACGAAGCCGAAGTAGTTCGGGCCGTTCGACGCGACGGTCGCGGGCGTGCCGCGCTCGTCGAGCAGGCGCAGCACGTCGTCGGCCGGGCGGCCCGTATCGGGCAGTGGCTCGTCGAACGCCGCAAGGCCGGCCAATGCGGCCGCGTCGGGAAACGCACGCCGCTCGTTCGTTTCGGCCAGATACGCGTGCGCGCGCCGGTCGGCGTCGGCCAGCAGTGCAAGTTCGTCCATCTCGGTTGCCTCGGTGGGAGTCAGAGTTGCAAAAGATCGCGGCCGAGCTGCTGCAGCGCGCCGTCGATCCGCTTGTAGTACGTGAACTTGCCGGCGCGGGTCGCCTGCACGAGCCCGGCATCCGCGAGGATGCGCATGTGGCGCGTGGTCGTGGCCGGCGCGATGCCGAGCTTCTCGGTGATGTACGTGCAGCACACGCCGAGTTCGTCGAAATCGCCGTGCGGCTGCGGCGGGAAATGCTTGCGCGGCTGCTTGAGCCAGCGCATCACGGCCAGGCGGCTTTCATTGGCCAGTGCACTGATGCGGGTGACGTCGTCCATGGATTCGGGGTTCGTTTAACGTTTCGAATATTAGCTAAATGACGAAATGTGTGCAATCGATCGAGCGGCGGTTTCAGCGCGCGACGTCGCGTCGCGGATCATCACGCCGGTCTTCGATGCGATCGCGTCTGGACAGACGCTGCAACGCTCGACGGACCGCGTGAACCCTGCCCGTTACGCCCCGCCCAGCGCCTGCGCCAGCTTGTCGATCAGTGCGCGCACGCGCCGCGGCTGCACGGCGCTGCCCGGATAGACGATCTGCAAATCGACATCGCCCGGCGAGAACGCGCGCAGGACTTCGACGAGCGCGCCGGACGCCAGATCCTGCTCGACGTCGACCAGCGACTTCAGCGCGACGCCATGCCCCGCGACGCACCACGCGCGCACGAGCGCGCCGTCGTTGGCCACCCGCCGGCCGCGCACCGTCACGCGCCGGAGTTCGCCATCGATACTGAATGGCCATTCGGCATACAGGTCCGGCCCGAAGCGCATCACGATGCAGTGGTGTGCGGCGAGATCGTCCGGATGCCGCGGCGTGCCGTGCGCCGCGAGATACGCGGGCGACGCGCACACCACGCGCCGTGCACGGCCGAGCAAACGGCTGCGCAGCGAACTGTCGGCGAGCACGCCGCGGCGGATCGCGAAATCGAGCCCCTGCCCGACGACATCGACGTAACCGTCGCCGAGATGCAGATCGACCGTGACGCCCGGATGCTCGGCCAGGAACGCGTCGACGACGGGCACCACGCGCTCGCGGCCGAGATCGGCCGGCGCGCTCAGGCGCACCGGGCCCGACAGCGTCTGCATACCCAGCCGCACGCGGCTTTCCAGTTCGTCGGCTTCGGCCAGCAAGCGCCGCGCGCCGTCGACGAGCGTGCGGCCTTCGTCGGTCAGGCTGAGCGCGCGCGTCGTGCGCGTGAGCAGCGCCGCGCCGTAGTGGCGCTCGAGCGCCGTCAACCGTTCGGACACGGTGGCCGGCGACAGCCCGAATTCACGGCCCGCCGCGGCCAGCCCGCCCTTCTCCACGATGCGCAGGAACAGCGCGAGATTGTCGAGCAGCATTATTCGCCTCTTCCGAACGATATTTTCGAAGTCTGCCCAATTATCCGAAATATCCGCAAGCGATACAGTGTGGCAACACCTGGCCCCGCGGCCGCCCCTCGACACTTCGAGCACCCAAAGGAAACCCGCCATGGAATACCGCACCCTCGGCCGCTCCGGCCTCAAGGTTCCCGTCCTGAGCTTCGGCGCCGGCACGTTCGGCGGCACCGGCCCGCTGTTCAGCGCATGGGGCAATACGGGCGTCGACGAAGCGCGCCGCCTGATCGACATCTGCCTCGAAGCCGGCGTGAACCTGTTCGACACGGCCGACGTGTATTCGGACGGCGAATCCGAGCGCGTGCTCGGCGCCGCGATCAAGGGGCGTCGCGACCAGGTGCTGATCTCGACGAAGACGGGCCTGCCGACCGGCAGCGGCCCGAACGACGCGGGCACGTCGCGCGCGCGGCTGGTCCGCGCCGTCGACCACGCGCTGCGCCGCCTCGACACCGACTACATCGACCTGCTGCAACTCCACGCGTTCGACGCAAGCACGCCGGTCGAGGAAGTGATGTCGACGCTCGACGATCTCGTGCGCGCGGGCAAGCTGCGCTACATCGGCGTGTCGAACTTCGCCGGGTGGCAGATCATGAAATCGCTGGCGGTGGCCGATCAGCACGGCTGGTCGCGTTACGTGGCGAACCAGGTCTACTACTCGCTCGTCGGCCGCGACTACGAGTGGGATCTGATGCCGCTCGGCGCCGACCAGGGGCTCGGCGCGCTCGTCTGGAGCCCGCTCGGCTGGGGCCGGCTCACCGGCAAGATCCGGCGCAACGCGCCGCTGCCCGAAGGCAGCCGCCTGCATGAAACGGCCAGCTTCGGGCCGCCGGTCGACGACGCGCGCCTGTACGACGTGGTCGATGCGCTCGACGCGATCGCCGAGGAAACCGGCAAGACCGTGCCGCAGATCGCGCTGAACTGGCTGCTGCAGCGCCCGACGGTATCGTCGGTGATCATCGGCGCGCGCAACGAGGAACAGCTGCGGCAGAACCTCGGCGCGGTCGGCTGGGCACTGACCGACGCGCAGGTCGCGAAGCTCGACGCGGCGAGCGCGGTGGAAGCGCCGTATCCGTACTTCCCGTATCGCCGCCAGCAGGCGTTCGCGCAACTCAATCCGCCGCTGCGCGGGTAAGGGCGGCGGCCGGCAGAGCCGGTGGCCGCAGTCGTGCGGCCCTCCGCCGGCACACGCGTATCGCCGCGCCGAGCCGCACGACCTCCCCGGCCGGCGGCCAGTCATGACAACGGGCTCATGACGCATGCAAGCGCCGACCGTCAACCACCCATTGCGAATACGCATCGACCCATTGCAGCCGCCGCCGAAACCGCGGCGGACGAAGCATCCTGGACGGCCCCCTTTTCGAGGAAGGCTTGCGATTTTGAGCGCGGCGCCAGAACCGGGCCGGCTCTCTCCAGAACGGCGGCCAGCGCTCACATTGACATATCGGTAATTCTCGATATACTCGCTGCCCATGGAATTGCTCGACATCTTCAAAGCCCTCTCGAACCGGACACGCCTTGAAATCCTGCAGGGTTTGAAGGATCCCGTGAAGAACTTCCCTCCGCAGGATGAAGGGGATGTTCATACGGTGGGCGTCTGCGTCAGCAGTATTCAGGAAGGTGTCGGGCTGTCGCAGTCGACGGTGTCCGATTATCTTGCGACGCTGCAACGAGCAGGCCTGGTGGAAGTCAGGCGCATCGGCCAGTGGACCTACTACAAGCGCAACGAAGCAGCCATCAGCGCGCTGGCCAAGACCATCGGGAAAGACCTGTAATTTTTTGCCCCATGATATCGATAATTCCCGATATCCCTTTTTATCGAAATAAGGATCTGCAATGAAAGCGCTGTTGCTCAAGTCATTTGGCGGCCCGGAATCATTCGAACTGGGCGAAGTGTCCAAGCCGGTGCCGCACACGGGACAAGTGCTGGTCCGGGTACATGCGACGTCCATCAATCCGCTGGATTACCAGGTTCGGCGTGGCGACTATCCGGACCTGGTGCCACTTCCGGGCATTACCGGACATGACGTATCGGGCGTGGTCGAAGCCGTCGGGCCGGGTGTAACGGCCTTCTCGCCGGGAGACGAAGTCTGGTACACCCCGCAAATCTTCGACGGGCCCGGCAGTTATGCCGAGTACCACGTGGCTGCCGAAAGCATCGTCGGGAAGAAGCCTCCGTCGCTGAGCCACCTCGAGGCGGCAAGCCTGACCCTGGTTGGCGGGACGGCGTGGGAAGCCCTGGTCGTGCGTGCGGCGCTGCGCGTGGGGGAAAGCATTCTGGTACACGGCGGCGCGGGAGGCGTCGGCCATGTGGCGATCCAGCTCGCCAAAGCCATTGGTGCCAGGGTGTTCACGACCGTGCGCGAAGCAAACGTCGAGTTCGCCCGAAGCCTGGGTGCCGATGTGGTCATCGACTACGAAAAGGACGATTACGTCGATGCCGTCATGCGGGACACGGATGGCCGCGGCGTCGATGTCGTGTTCGACACCATCGGCGGCAACACCTTGTCGCGCAGCCCCGACGTGCTCGCGCAACTCGGCCGCATCGTCACGATCGTGGATATCGCGCAGCCGCAAAACCTCATTCAGGCCTGGGGCAAGAACGCGAGCTATCACTTCGTGTTCACGCGACAAAACCGCGGCAAGCTGGACGAGTTGAGTGCGTTGATTGCGCGCGGTCAGCTTCGCCCACACGTTGGCGCCGTCTATTCCCTTGCCGATATTCCGCTCGCCCATGCGCGGCTGGAAAGTCCCAACAACGGGGTTCGAGGAAAAATCGCGATTGCGGTCGAGCCGTCGGCTTATCCCGAACGTGTCGCCGGTGCTCAAGAGGCGTGATCTTTTTCTCGTATGTTGGCCGTAGCGAGTGGCGCGTGATTCGCGGTACGCCGCAAGCATCAGGGTTGCGCGGGGGCTGAACCGGTCAGCCCCAAGCGTAGCCGGCGCGATCACCGCGGGTTCTGACGGACCGTCGACATCGCGAGAATTGTGCGGATCGTGGCACCAAGAAACGCCGTCGTCATGGGCCTACCCATGGGGCCGCGAACTTCCTATCGTAGAGACCTGCGACGCGCCGGCCGGATCGGCGGCGCGCCCTCTTCTCCTCGACAGGTCCGCCGACATGAACGCCAACGACACCGGACTGACCGTACGCGCGGTCACGGAAGACGACTACGACCAGTGGCTGCCGCTATGGGACGGCTATAACCGCTTCTACGGCCGCTTCGACGACACGGCGCTGCCGCTGCGCATCACGCAGCTCACGTGGTCGCGCTTCTTCGACGTCTATGAACCCGTGCATGCGCTCGTCGCCGAGCGCGCCGGCCGGCTCGTCGGGCTCGTGCATTTCCTGTATCACCGCAGCACGACGCTCGCCGGGCCGACCTGCTATCTGCAGGACCTGTTCACACTCGACAGCGAACGCGGCAAGGGCGTGGGCCGCGCGCTGATCGAAGCCGTGTACGACACCGCGCGTGCGCATCGCGCCGAACGCGTGTACTGGCAGACACACGAAACGAATCACACGGCGATGCGGCTCTACGACACCGTCGCGGAAAAGCCGGGGGCCGTGCTCTACCGGAAGGATCTGTCGCGCTGAGCTGAATGGCGGAGCGTGGGCAAGCGCCATCTCGTGGATTGCCCCACCCGATTGAACGCCATGATCCCTTTCGGGAACAGCCGCTTCGGCAAACCTGGTAGCCCCGGGGATACAAGTTCATCCTATCGGTCGATTTTTGTGTCCTAGGGGCGACCAATTCAATCTACCGGCCGCGCCTTGACCCACAGAAACAGCGGCACGCGCGCCCACTGCTTCAACTGGTCCGTATCGGCCTGGTCGGGCGGCGGCTCGCGCAGCGACACGATCGCGAACCCGGCCGCTTCCAGTGCTTCCATGTACGCCTGCAGCGGCAGCGACCAGCCGGCGAAGTGCATCGACAGCCCATCGCGCGTTTCCACACCGTCGAAGTGCTCGCGCCCGAAATAGCTGCCCTGCAGCACGAACGGCGCATCGGGTTGCGGCCCCGCGAAGCCGCCGCGATCGCGGAACGGATGCACGAGCGAGATGAACAGCGTCCCGCCCGGCTTCAGCACGCGGCGCGCTTCGTTCAACGCGCGCTGCATGTCGTCGAGATCCATCAGCACGTTGTACGCCATCACGAGATCGAAGCTGGCCGCGTCGAACGGCAGCGACGCCGCATCGGCCAGCTCGTAGCGATGTGCCGAATCCGCATGACGCGCGGCATCGAGCATCGCGGGCACCACGTCGGTCGCGGTCACGTCGTAGCCGAGCGCCTTCAGCTCGCGGCTCACGCGGCCTTCGCCGCAGCCGATCTCCAGCGCGCGGCCGGTGTCGCGGCCGATATAGGCCGCGAGCCCCGCACGGTATTTCCAGAACGCATCGTGCCCCGGCTTGCCGGCCCAGCCGATCCATTGGTCGGCGACCTGTGTCCAGTGTTCGGTGATGGCTTTCGTGTCGGTCATGTACGCTCCCGCCCGGTGTGCGTCGTTGGCTCAGGATGCGCATGGTAAGCCGAAGCGTCGGCACGCGTGAGCGGGGCGCGCCGTGCTGCCGGTTTCCGTTTCCGGCGGCGACGTTCTACAGTGACATAAACAATCCGAACAATCCGCGCCGCCGCGCGTCGTCCCGGCATCGACGATGCGCACCCGATTCCGAGGAAATCCCATGCCGAGCATCCTGGCCGCGCCCGCCAATCTCCCCCCGAGCCCCGTCGCGTCGGAAACGCGCATGGTGCACGACGTAGCCACGCTGAAGCCGTCCGACTACCGTTCTGCGGACGGCGCGTCGTGGGTCATCTCCACCATCACGCCGGCCGCGGACAGCGGCACGAACGTGACCGGCACGACGTACTTCGACACCGCGAAAGGCCGGACCGTCCCGGTGCCCGACGCGCGACGCCGCTATGCGAATCGCGGCACGTGGCAGGTCATCGCGAGTTCGAGCCCTTCCGTGCCCGCCACCGGCCGCTACGACTGGCTGACGCTCGCCTGGCTGCCGATCAATCGTCGACCGCTGCCGCAAACGCCCGAGCACCTGTATTCGCCGTTCATTCGCGGCGGCACGATCGTGTATCGATGGAATCCGGCCGCGGAAGGCGGCGAGCAGTTCGGCAACGTGCGGATGATCTTTCCGGAATGGACACAGCAGGTGGCCGATGCGTTGCGGGCTGCTCCAGCAGCGTCGCCGGACGGAGCGAGCGCGTCGGCCGTATCGTCGGCACTCGATCGCCTGAAAGCGGACACGAATCCGATGACCGCCGTGCTCGACTTCAGCGATGCATTGCGCGATGAACCGGTCGAGCGAATCGTTGCGCGGCTGCCTGACTTGCTGCGGGTGAAGGATCTGCACGAACTGTCGGCGATCGTGTTCCTGTGCCTCGCCGGATCACGCGCCGACGACCGGCCGCGCTTCGCTGAAATGATCAACGGCGCGATCGCGTCGACCGACGACAGTGCGCGGCTGCTTGCGATTGCATATGGCGCATTCGCGGCCGGCCGGGCGCGGCCCTATCCGTTCAACGATGCGGGGCAGACGGCGCGTATCAATGACGTGTTCGGTGCGTTGAAGCGAAGGACTGTGGCGCTCAATGTGCCGGTTGCGGAAGGATCGCCTTGGTATGAGTTCTTCACCGCTTATCGGCTCGGCGGCGCAGTGTCCGGCAACGGACAGTGATCGTCCGCAGTAGTCAGCCCCGCGACTGCAAGGCCCGATCGCCAGCGCCCCAATCTCCCGCAACGCGGTCAACCGGCTTTTCATCCGCGTACAAGACCGCGATGGATAAATGCCGAATCGATTGTCGGTCTATTCGACCTTTTGAATCGAATCGTCCCGTGCTAGATTCCCGCCCGGCCACAGAGCCATCTCAAATAACCCGAACTAAAAAGACCAAATCATGAAATCTGTATTCCGTCATGCCGCTCTGGCATTGGTGACGATCGGCTTCCTGTCGGGCTGCGCCAGCAGCGTGACACGCGACGCCGGCAATCAGGCGGGGGCCATCGCAACTGCATCGACGCCCAAGTTCGGCACGAAGCCCGTGATCGTTCAAGTCACGCTCGACAATGCCGCCCAGGAAGCGCTGAAAGACAATCTGAAATTCAGCCCCGAAAACCTGAAAGCGAAAATCGAAAGCGCACTGGCCGCACGCAAGCTGCTGGCAACGGCTGGTTCGACCGATGCGATGCACCTGAACGTGGAAGTCACCGGCATTCGCGTGCGCTCGAGCTTCTCGGCAGTGATGTTCGGCTTCATGGCTGGCAACGATCATGTCGACGGCACGGTGACGCTCACCGACGCCGACAATCACCCGGTCGACCGCTTCAAGGTGTCGGCGTCGTATGCGCTCGGCGGTATCGCCGGCATCGACAGCCTGCGCATGGACTGGCTGTACGAGAAATTCACCGAGAAGACGCTCGCGACGCTCGATCCGGCGGCCGACGCGCAACAAGCGGACGCAGCGCAAGCCAAGTCGAAAAAGCTGTAATCGCCGCTACCCGACGGGCCACGCATTCGCGCCCCGTCGGGTATCAGACGCCGCGCTCGCCCTGCGATGACGAAGCGCGTATCGAGCGGGACGGCGTGGGTATCGCCGATGAACACTATTCCGCTGACCATCAGACCGGCCTGATTTGCAGCCTGCCTGCATGAAAATCACGGAGTCCTGAGCCTGCCTCCTCCGTCGAATCAGCAACGCGCCGTTACGTTCTCGACGGGAACCCCCATACGCGGCGACCTGTCGAATCGCCACACGACCGTCGCCGGCTTCGCCGCCGTGGCGGACAATCCCGTCTCCAGCCCCGCTCGATCACGTCCCGCCCTTTCATGCTGAGCATTGGTCCCTTTTCGATCCGCGTCGTCGCGGTAGCCGTCGCCGCGCTGCTCGCGTGGCTCGTCGCCCGTTTCATCCAGCGCCGCCCGCCTGACGGACATCACAAGACCGCATCGAGCCTGATCCTCGATTCGTTGCTGTTCGGCCTGCTCGCCGCGCGTATCGGCTACGTTGCGCAGTGGTGGCACGAATACGCCGCCGCGCCACGCTCGATCATCTCGCTCGGCGACGGCGGCTTCGACTGGCGCATCGGCCTCGCGGCCGGAATCGTGTTCGCGGGCTGGCGCCTGCGCCGCCTGCCCGCGCTGCGTCGCCCGGTGATGGCCGGCATGCTCGCGGGTGTTGCCGCATGGGGCATCGCGCAGGGCACGCTCGCCACGTTGCAGCACAGCGCGCCGCCGCTTGCCGCGTTGCAGATCGAAGCGCTCGATGCAACGCCAGTGCCGGTGCAACGCTTCGCGGGCAAACCCGTCGTCGTGAACCTGTGGGCCACGTGGTGCCCGCCGTGCCAGCGCGAAATGCCGATCCTCGCGCAAGCGCAGCAGGACCATCCGGGGATGACGGTGCTGATGGTCAACCAGGGCGAAGACGCGCAAGCGGTGCGCGCGTTCCTCGAACAGAAAGGGCTGCGGTTCGATCACGTGCTGCTCGATCGCACGCTGCACGCGATGAAAACCTACGGTTCGCGCGGGCTGCCGACGACGCTCTTCTTCGACGCGAAAGGCAACCTCGTCGAGTCGCACATGGGCGAGATCACCGCCGCGCGGCTGAAGGATGCCGTGGCGGACCGCTTCGGCCAGTAACGCGCATCTATCGAAAAACCGCGGCGGCGCTTCGTCACATCCGCGCCTCGACCACGGCCAGCCGGGCCGGCAGATGTTCCAGCAGCGCATCGACGGCGGCCCGGACTTTCAGCGGAAGATGCAGCGTATACGGCCACACCGCCTGGATCGGAAAGATCACGCCCGGTCGATCGGGCAGCAACTCCCGCAACGCGCCGCCGCGCAACGCGTCGCGCACCAGCCAGTACGGCAGCCACGCGACGCCCAGATCCGCGACGGCCGCATCCATCAGCGCGCTCAAGTCGTCGGACAGCAAACGAACGGCGGGCTGCAATTCCACGCGCTGGCCATCGACGACAACGCGCCAGCGATGCACCTGGCCGAAACGCGTATAGGCCAGCGCCTTGTGCCGTTCGAGTTCTTCATAGGTCGCGGGTTCGCCGCAGCGGCTCAGATACGCCGGCGATGCACAGAACGCCATCCGGTGCTCGCCCAGCGGACGCGCCACCAGGCCGCTGCTGTTCGGCAACGCGCCGACGCGCACCGCCAGATCGAAGCGCTCTTCGACCAGGTCGACGGAACGATCGCTGAACGACAGGTCGAGATCGAGCTCGGGATGCGCCTTCGCCAGTTCGATCAGGATCGGCGCCACGCAAAGATGACCGAATAGCGTCGGCATCGACACGCGCAGGCGCCCCGTCATCTGCCATTTTCCGGTTTCCAGCAGCGCCTCGCCAGCCTGGATCTGCTCCATCGCGCGCAAACAATGGTCGTAGAACAACGCACCTTCGTCGGTCAGGCTCTGGCTGCGCGTCGTCCGCTGAAACAGCACGACGCCCAGCCGCTCCTCGAGGCGCGCGATGCTCTTGCCGACCGCAGACCGCGTGATGTGCAGCTTCTCCGCGGCCTGCGCGAAGCTGCTCGCTTCCGCCGCGGCGACGAAGACGTCGATGCCCTTCAGGTTGTTTCGCATGCGATTGGGGATAAATAGGCTACACAGTGCGTCGATCTTATCGCTTTTGGCGATAAAAAGTGGATGCTACGATCGATTCCAGTCCTCACATTCGTAACGGAGTACCCCGCATGGCCCGGATCCTCGCCCTCAAATCCAGCATCAACGGCAGCCAGTCGCAAACCGGTGCGCTGATCGACACGTTCCTGGCCGAGCGTCAGGCCAACGGCCATGCCGACGACGTGATCGTGCGCAATCTCGTCGACGCCGACCTGCCGATGCTCGACAGCGAGCTGTTTCACGCGCTGCGCGGCGCGGCCAATCCAAGCGAGCGCGCGCAACGTGCGATCGTGCTGTCCGACGAACTGATTGCCGAGCTCAAAGGCAGCGACCTGCTGCTGATCGGCGCGCCGATGTACAACCTCAACGTGCCGACCCAGTTGAAGAACTGGTTCGACCTCGTTGCACGCGCCCGCGTGACGTTCCGGTACACGGAGACCTATCCGGTGGGGCTCGTCGAAGGCATCAGCGCGATCGTGTTCAGTTCTCGCGGCGGTGTGCACGTCGGCCAGGAGACGGATGCGGTCACGCCGTACCTGCGTGCCGTGCTCGGCCTGATGGGTATCTCCGATGTGGAATTCGTCTATGCGGAAGGACTCGACATGAAGCCGCACGGCTTCGAGGCGGGGCTGGCGGACGCACGCCGGCAGATGGATGCGCTGCACGCGTGAGTCGTGGCCGGCGTGGCGGAAAGCACGGCGGCGTTCCCGCGCAAGGTCGGGCGTTACCTGCACGGTGCGAATGACATCCTCGCGCAACGTGCGGCTGTCGGATCGAAGCATTCGACCGACACGCTTTCTGACATATCCCCAATGAAGTGGTGATGCGTTCCGCCAGCGCAATCGCCGTGGAATCGTTGCGCAGCAAGCATGCAAGACATCGGTGGCGCCGTCGGTGTCGATGAAGACACGCCAGACCGGCACCTGACAACGATCGATCTCGGCTAGAGTGGTTGCACGTTTTCGCGGGGAATATCAGGTCATTTCGTCCTGCCAATCAAGTGACGGGACGCCGACCGAAATCCGCTGCGTAAACGAGCGCGGCCCGCTGGTGTTAGAGCACCAGCGGGCCGCTGACCACAACTCACTCATCATGGGAGTCAGTCATGGCTGACGCGAATCATAACGCACCGCTTCATTTCCACGACTGTTTCGTGCCCCCTCGAACGTCTTTTCAGACTCGCCGCATCGTTCCGCATCTCAGGCTCACCGACATGGCGCCGCCGGTCCTCCATCTGTGGATGAAGCTGTCCGGCCGCTGGATCGAGGCGGCAGGTTTCGAACCCGAGCAGCGCTTGCGGATCGAGGTGACGCACAAGCGGCTGGTGATCACGCCGATCGAAGACGGGCACTGCGACGATTCCGGGAAGGATGTCGATCGCGCAACAGGACTGCCGCGTCGGAAGTTTTCGGTGATCACGGGAGATGCGCAATGAATCGAAACGACTCGCGCCAACGCGGCGACACCTTGCCGGCTGACTTCGGCCTCGATGATGCGGGAGCCCTTTCGGCCAAGTCTGCGCTCGTACTGAAACTCAATGCTTTGATCGTCTCGCGCGGCCTGAGCGAAGACGAGGCTGCGGCGCTCACGGAGATGGCGCGGCCGGTCGTCACGCCCGAGCAACGCGAACGGCTCCGGAACGTTTCACTGGAACTGTTGATGCAGACGCTGGCGTCATTGGGCCAGCATGTGGAAATCGTGGTGCGGCCTGCGGGGCCGCCGCGTTCGGCAGGCATCACGGTGTCGGTCTGACTGCCGGCGGAATGAACGAAACGTAGCGTGTGTGGCGGCCTGGCCCGGCCGCCGCCGAAAGCCCGTCACAAACGAGCGGAAGCAACGTGCCGGCGCTCCACGATCATCCTCGATACACCGGCAACGTACTGATCGCCGCGGGTTTCAACGACGCCCTGGAACGGACGCTCAAGGCCGCGACAGCACCATCACGCGCCCCGACACGCGCTGCACCTTCAGCCATCCCGTATCTGCGGTGAACTGAAGCTGATACAACGGAAAATCGAAGTCCGCGCGCTGCGCGGCGCTGATCACCGAATCGGCGATCCAGCGGATCAGTTCCTTGCCTTCGTCGGTCGTCTGGTTGCCGTTCTGGACGCCATAGAAATAGCGGTTCCCGGCGTTGACCTCGTTCTGAATCTGCATCCAGTGCCCCCGCAGGCCCCCGGGCGTCCTGAACAGGTCGGCCACCCGCTGCGTGGTCAGGCCGCGCGCCCACAGTGCGCCGTTCGCGGCGGGCCGCGCCAGGTTGTGGCGGTCGGCTTCCTGGGCCTGCCCCTTGATGTCGCCTTTAAGAGAGTCGGGTTTCGTCATGACGCTTTCCTCGCGATGAGCCCGGCAATGGGCCGGTTGAATGGAGAAGGACCACGGAGCGCGTAGCAGCCCGAACTACGGGCGGTTCACCCCCCGACGTTCGCGGCCCCTACAAATGACATGCCGGCGACACGCGCCGGCATGACTTGGGAACGAGTCCGCACGATATCGACATCATGCGGACGGCCCGCTCGGGCCGCATGAACGATACGCTCATTGTGGAAAATCGTCGCCTGTCAGCAATGTCAGGCCTCGATATCAGCGTCTGTCCCCAACATCACGACGTCCAATACACGACCGCGCCGACCACCACCGGCGCGGCCCCACGCTCCCCGCTTACGCGACGGCCTTCACCGCCGGCTGCGCGCAAAAAAACGTCGCCTGCGCCGCTTCATCCGCACGCGCATACGCGCGGTTGATGCCGCTGATCACCGCGCGGATCGACGCGGTCGTCAGGTTCGCGTCGATGCCGACGCCGAACGCGCTTCCGCGCACGCCCGTGCCGGCCAGTTCCGCGATCGCGATCGCCTTCGCATCGGCGCCTTGCGACAACGCGCGTTCCTCGTAGTGCTGGATCCGCAGCGGCGTACGCAACGCGTGCATCAGCGCGTCGAGCGGGCCATTGCCTTCACCGCGCAGCACGCGGCGCTCGCCGTGCACGTCGGCGGTCAGCACGATCGTCTCGCGGCCGTCGCGCTCGGTCAGTTCATGGCCGACATAACGCAGCGGTGCATCGCCTTCCACGTATTCCTGCTGAAACAGCGACCAGATCTGCGCGCTCGTCACTTCGAGCCCGCTGTCATCGGTCAGGCGCTGCACGGCCGCGCTGAAGTCGACCTGCAGGCGGCGCGGCAGCGCGACACCGTAGCTCTGCTCGAGCAGGTACGCGATACCGCCCTTGCCGGACTGGCTGTTCACGCGAATGATCGAGTCGTACGTGCGGCCGACATCGCTCGGATCGATCGGCAGGTACGGCATTTCCCACACGGCATCGGGGCGCTGCACTGCGAAGCCCTTCTTGATCGCATCCTGGTGCGAGCCGGAGAACGCGGTGAACACCAGGTCGCCGACATACGGATGGCGCGGATGGATCGGCAACTGCGTGCATTCCTCGGCCGTGCGCGCGACTTCGTTGATCTGCGAGAAATCGAGGCCCGGATCGACGCCCTGCGAGTACAGGTTCAGCGCGAGCGTGACGAGATCGACGTTACCGGTGCGCTCGCCGTTGCCGAACAGGCAGCCCTCGATCCGGTCCGCGCCGGCCATCACCGCGAGCTCGGCCGCCGCAACCGCGGTGCCCCGGTCGTTGTGCGGATGCACGGACACGATCAGCGCATCGCGGCGTGCGAGGTTGCGGTGCATCCATTCGATCTGGTCCGCGTAGAAGTTCGGCGTGCCGACTTCGACGGTGGCCGGCAGGTTCACGATCGCTTTGTGCTCCGGCGTCGGCTGCCACACGTCGAACACGGCGTCGCAGACTTCCTTCGCGAAATCGAGCTCGGTCGCCGTGAAGGTTTCCGGGCTGTATTGCAGCGTGAAATGCGTGTCGGTCGAGGCGTCGGCGAAGCGCTTGATCGTGCGCGCGGCGTTCACCGCGAGTTCCTTCACGCCATCGCGGTCGAGGCCGAACACGATCTTGCGAAATTCCGGCGCGGTCGCGTTGTACAGGTGCACGATCGCGCGCTTCGCGCCGCGCACCGCGTCGAAGGTGCGCTCGATCAGGTCGTCGCGCGCCTGCGTGAGCACCTCGATCGTCACGTCGTCGGGAATGTGGCCGCCTTCGATCAGCTCACGCACGAAGTTGAAATCGGTCTCGGACGCCGACGGGAACGCGACCTCGATCTCCTTGAAGCCAATCGCGACCAGCATCTTGAACATCCGCATCTTGCGCGCCGCGTCCATCGGCTCGAACAGCGACTGGTTGCCGTCGCGCAGGTCGGTACTCATCCAGATCGGCGCCTGCGTGATCGTGCGCGTCGGCCACATGCGGTTCGGCAGGTTGACGGGCGTGAACGGTCGGTACTTCGTCGCGGGGTTCTTCAGCATCATGATGTTCGGTCCTCGGTCGGTTTGTCGGGAAACCGCCGCGCGCTGGCCATCAGTCGTGGTGGCAGGCTGCGCGCGCAGCGATGAAAACGGTAGAAAACGGCACAACGGCAAAGCGGTACGGCAAGCGACAGCCTTGGCGGTTGAGCGACCGGGACGGAGCGGAACGATTCGGAAGAAGGACGAACTCAGGCGCCGGTCGACAACCGGGGCCAGGTCGGTGATGCGGGGGAAATCTGGCGCTTCAGGAAAGAAGCAGATGGAAAGCGCGCAGCCGCAGACCCAGCCCGGAGAAACGGGCTAGTAGTCGTAGCGAGAAGAGGGGCTGGGCGGCTTGCATGGCCGAAATCAAATCACAGGGCGATGGGGGCTGTCAACGGGCTGAGCGCAAATGGCGCCGAATTTGATCGCTCAGAATCAGTCCTGTCCGATAGGCGGCGTACCGCCCCGTCGATATGCTTCATGGGTGCGGCGCCGGTGGGGCCCCTGTTCACGTTCGGAGTGAGTTGGTCTACGTACTCCGCCGGTTGCCGCACGCCCTTCCTGTTGCGATCGGGTTTCGGTGTGGGCGTTCGGTGGTGGCCGGTGGGCGCGGCCACGACCGAGATGTTGATGTTGAAACCAACGCTGCCATATGCGAACGCCGAGCGTCCGCGCCGAAGCCCGATTGCCCCCGCCTCCCGGCCCGCTCCGCCTGCGCAACCACGCATCATTCAGAAAAGCGACACGCACGCCGATATAATTTCCCGGATATATCGAAATAGCCTCAATTAAACACACTTCATTAAATCGATTAACCCCAGTTTTCGGTTTACTGAACAATAGCCATTCCCCTGACGAATATTTTCTTATTTATTTTTCGGCATGCTCGGTACGTCGCATTTCAAACTGCAAACGTTTGCGCGACAAAGCTTGAAGCCTTACCCATCATTCCTCAGGAGGAAAGCATGGCCGATTCTCAAACGTCTTCCAATCGCGCCGGCGAGTTTTCGATTCCGCCGAATACCGAATTCCGCGCGATTTTCTTCGCGAATGCCGCCGAGCAGCAACACATCAAGCTGTTTATCGGCGACAGCAAGGAACCCGCCGCATATCACAAGCTGACGACGCGCGACGGCACGCGTGAAGCGACGCTGAATTCCGGTAACGGCAAGATCCGCTTCGAGGTGTCGGTAAATGGCAAGCCGTCGGCCACCGATGCGCGCCTCGCGCCGATCAACGGCAAGAAATCGGACGGCTCGCCGTACACGGTCAACTTCGGGATCGTCGTGTCGGAAGACGGCCACGACAGCGACTACAACGACGGCATCGTCGTGCTCCAGTGGCCGATTGGCTGACCTGAGGCACGCCTGACGCGCACCTGACGACTCACCACCGCCGGCCGCCTCCGGGCCGGCCGGCGGTTGCGCGCCGCATTCAGCGGCACCTCCCCCCTTTTGCATCGAAACCCGCCCTACCAACGGAGACATCCATGCCACTCCTTTCGGCTTCGATCATCAGCGCACCCGTGGCGACATCGGAAACCTACGTCGACATCCCGGGCCTGTACATCGACATCGCCAAGGCAGAGATTCGAGACGGGAAACTGCAGGTCATCCTCAACGTGCCGACGCCATACGCGACCGGCAACAACTTCCCCGGCATCTATTTCGCGATCGCGACCGACAAGGGCGTCGTCGCGGATGGTTGCTTCACCTATTCGTCGAAGGTGCCCGAAAGCACCGGTCGCATGCCGTTCACGCTCGTCGCGACGATCGACGCCGGCACCGGCGTCACGTTCGTGAAGGGCCAGTGGAAAAGCGTGCGCGGCAGCGCGATGCATATCGATTCGTACGCGAGCCTGTCCGCGATCGGGGACACGGCCGCGCAATCGTCGTCGCACGGCAGCGGAAGCGGCGAAACCGGAGCGGGCGGCAACCCGGGCGGCACGGGTAGCGGCACGATCGGCGGCGGCGGCGAGCGCGACGGTACGTTCAACCTGCCGCCGAACATCAAGTTCGGCGTCACTGCGCTCACCAACGCGGCGAACGACCAGACGATCGACATCTACATCGACGACAACCCGAAACCGGCCGCCACGTTCAAGGGCGCCGGCGTGCAGGACCAGAACCACGGCACCAAGGTGCTGGACTCCGGCAAGGGGCGCGTGCGCGTGATCGTGATGGCGAACGGCAAGCCGTCGCGGCTCGGCTCGCGGCAGGTCGATCTCTTCAAGAAGTCGTACTTCGGGATCGTCGGCTCGGAAGACGGCGCCGACGACGACTACAACGACGGCATCGTGTTCCTGAACTGGCCGCTGGGCTGAACACGATGACTCACGGCGCGGCAGAGTGCCGCGCCGTTGTCGCACCCGCAATGGCGATGGGGTCAACCCCACGTTGCGAATCAATTCATTCGAGCAGTCCGTTGCAGTTCCACGCTGTACTCCGTGCGCGACAGCGGCGAAATCCATTCACCGGCCGCGCAACGCGAGACCTTTCATCGAGACGAGGACGACATGTCACAACCGTTTACCCATGACGATCTGTACGCCCTGCTGCAACTCGCCGGCAACGATGCAACCACCGTACAGGCGAACGGCGACCAGGCGGTGCTCGACCGGATGCGCCAGTTCATGACCGCGCAGCTCGTGGAAAAGCTGCCGCAATACGATGTGTTCGTCGACATCGCGACCATCCCGTACAGCTTCGACGTCGGCAGCTGGCAAAACAAGGTGAAGGCCGATGCAGCCGGGCAGGTGGTCGCCTGCACGGTGACGTGGGCCGGCGCGCCCGGCGTGCTGCCCGGGGCCGCGGCGAAGTTCGGCGTCGGTGCGGTGGTCAATTACTTCTCGAAGGCGACGCCGCAGCCCACGCAGCCGGATACCACGACGACCGGCGGCGGCGAACGCGACGGCATCTTCAACCTGCCGCCGAACATCGCGTTCGGCGTGACCGCGCTGGTCAATTCGTCGGCGCCGCAGACGATCGAGGTCTTCGTCGACGACAACGCAAAACCGGCCGCGACGTTCCAGGGCGCCGGCGTGCAGGACACGAACCTGAACACGCAGATCGTGAACTCCGGCAAGGGGAAGGTACGCGTGGTCGTGACGGTGAACGGCAAGCCGTCGAAGATCGGCTCACGTCAGGTCGACATCTTCAAGAAGACCTACTTCGGCCTGGTCGGATCGGAAGACGGGACGGACGGTGACTACAACGACGGTATCGCCATCCTGAACTGGCCGCTCGGCTAAGCCGCGCAATCCTGGCCCTCATCGCCACGCCGCCCGGCGTGGCGATTTGCTTCAGCACACCAGATCTGACGCTGCGAATGCGTCCCGCCTCCCTGACCAATCGGCCTGTCCTAATCGATTGCGTCAGGTCGCGGTACTGATGCGACCACGCATCGATCGCCTTTGCATCGAAGCGATTTCCCCTTCTCGACACCACCTTTCGTCGGGTCGCTCCCTGATTGATCCACGCGCCATTCCACACACAGGACTTGCGCTCGATAACTACGACTCATAGAATCGTAGTTATCGAGCGCATCGATGCGGCAGGCAACGTCGGTGTTCTACCGACCTCATGCATCAATCAACCGGAGTCAATCAGTGGCAAAGCGAATTCTTGTTATCGGGGCCGGCTTCGCCGGCATGTGGAGCGCGCTGAGCGCGGCGCGCGTGCTGGACGCGCACGGTCGAACCGACGTGGAAATCACCGTGGTGGCGCCGGATGCCCATCTGCACGTCCGTCCGCGCCTCTACGAAGAAGGCCCGGCAAACTTCCGGGCGCCGCTCGGCGAGATCTTCGACGCGGTGGGCGTGACGTTCGTGCAGGGCACGGTCGAGCGCATCGACGTGGCGCGCCGGGCCGCCGACGTGCTGCGCACGGACGGTGAAGCGACGACGCTCGACTACGACCGCCTCGTGCTGGCGACCGGCAGCCGCCTGTTCCGCCCCGCGATTCCCGGCCTGGCCGAGCATACGTTCAGCGTCGATCAAACCGACGAAGCCGTCGAACTCGAAGCGCACATTCGCGATCTGGCGTTGCAGCCGGCCTCCACGGCCCGCGATACGGTCGTGGTAGCTGGCGGCGGCTTTACGGGCATCGAGACGGCAGCGGAAATGCCGGCCCGCCTGCGCACCGCGCTGGGCGAGCACGCGAACGTGAGGGTCGTGATCGTCGAGCGCAACGGCGCAATCGGCCCCGACCTGGGCGCGGGCCCGCGCCCCGTCATCGAGGAGGCGCTGCGCACGCTCGGCGTGACGTGGAAGCTCGGGTCCGGCGTCGCATCGGTCGACGCGGGCGGCATCACGACGGCGGACGGCGAGCGGATCGAGTCGAGCACGGTGATCTGGACGGCCGGCCTGCGGGCCAGCACGCTGACGGAACAGATTCCGGGCCGCCGCGACGCGACGGGGCGCCTGCACGTCGATCGCAACCTGGCGGTCGAAGGCGTGCCGGGTGTCTACGCGACGGGGGACGTCGCGTATGCGGCCACCGACGACGAAGGCAACCACACGATGATGTCATGCCAGCACGCGATGAACCTGGGCCGGTCGGCAGGGTACAACGTGGCAGCCGATCTGCTGGAGCTGGAACAGATCCCGTACAGCCAGCCGAAGTACGTGACGTGCCTGGATCTCGGCCCGTGGGGCGCGGTCTATACGGAAGGTTGGGATCGTGAAGTGAAGCTGACGGGTGCGGAGGCGAAGAAGCTCAAGCACCAGATCAATTCCGAATGGATCTATCCGCCGCGCGCGGATCGCGCGGAAGCGCTGGCGGCCGCGGATCCGCTGCGGATCGTCGTGGCCTGAGCAACGCGTTTGCCCGCACGATGCGCGGGGTGCAGTGGCTGCATCCCGCGTGTCGTCGTGCCACGCCGCCGCGGCTCGGCGGCGCGACGCGAATCAGCGCTCGCCGCCGCGGCTGGCCGCGCGGTCGGCAAACCAGCCGACCACCTTGGGGCCGTAGCCCGCAGGCGCTTTCGACCAGGCCTGCCCGGCGAGATCGGCGAGCGACTGCTTCCTGAGTTCCTCCCGCATCGCCCGTTCCGCCGCCTGCATCACCGCGTGAATCGAACAAGTGCCGCGCGTGGCCCACGCGGGCGGCTCGCCTTCGAACACCGCGCACTGGCCGCGCACTTCACGGCAGTCGAACAACCGTTTGTCGCCGTCGATCGCTTCGACGACGTCCTGCACGGAGATGTCGCGCGCGGGCCTCGCCAACGCGAAGCCGCCGCGAATGCCTTCGCTGGACACGACGATCCCGGCCTTCGCGAGACGCGTGAAAAGCTTGGCCGCGTAATCGACGGAGACGCCCTGCATCTCGGCCAGGTCGCGCACGCTCGCATCGCGAACGCCCGTGGAAGTGTCGGCGAGATAGAGCAGGCAATGCAGGCCATACTCGACGCCGGTGCTGATGAACGACATGCTATTGCGACTCGTGGTATCGGAGTTGGGAGCGTAGCGCAGTGCGGCGACAATGTCACCCGTCGCGCCATCCGTCCCGTTTTCGGCAGCGATGATTGCTTGCATTCGCCAGCCCTGCAAGAACGATCAAATGCCCCCGCCGCCGATACCATATAGTCCGCTCGACACCCTCAATGGCACGCCATGAATCCGATTGGACAAGCACTCTGGTTTATCGAAACCAAACTGGACCGCGAACTGACGCTCGACAGGATTTCCGCCAATTGCGACATGACGCGCTTCGGCCTCTTGCGCCTGTTCTCGATGAATACCGGCTGGCCGGTGATGCGCTATGTCCGGTCGAGGCGGCTGACGCGTGCGGCACGTACGTTGGCGGAAGGCGCGCCGGACATCCTGCAGGTGGCGCTCGATGCCGGCTATGGCTCCCATGAGGCGTTCACGCGCGCCTTCCGCGATCTCTTCGGCATCACGCCCGAGGACGTGCGGGCACGGCGCACTCTCGACGGATTGTCTCTTGTGGAGCCGCTACGCATGAAAGAACTGAAACTCATCGACGTCGCACCATCACGCTTCGAAACCGCCGGAAAGCGGCTGATCGCCGGCATGAGCGACCGGTACACGTTCGAAACCAACGAAGGCATTCCGGCGCTATGGCAAGCGTTCATCCCATACATCGGTACCATTCCCGGCCAGGTCGACGACGTGACCTACGGCGTGTGCTGCAACCCGGATGCGGATGGCAGCTTCGAATACATCGCGGGCGTGGAAGTCACCAGCCGCGACCGGTTGCCCGCGCCATTTCG
This sequence comes from Burkholderia lata, assembly GCF_902499335.1. Lineage (GTDB taxonomy): Bacteria > Pseudomonadota > Gammaproteobacteria > Burkholderiales > Burkholderiaceae > Burkholderia > Burkholderia lata_B. The sequence continues at coordinate 94,411 of NZ_CABVQK010000019.1, forward strand.
ATGCGTCGAACTCGCACCGCAGCGATATGCGGTCTTCGAACACGGCGGGCACATCTCGACGCTGCACCAGACGTTCTACAGCATCTGGAACGGCTGGCTGCCGACGTCAGGGTTCAAGGCGGCCGACGCGCCCGAATTCGAGCGCTACAGCGCGGACTACGATCCGGTGACGGGCGCCGGCGTGCTTGAAATCTGGTTACCGGTCGAACCCGCTGTGTAAGCGGTTTGCGTCGATCGGCCGCGACGTGGCTCGCCGCGACCGGCACCTCGCCAATCGTCACCCGGCCCGCGATCCAGCGGGCTTCGACATCGCAACCGGCTGCGACCACTCAACCGACGCCAGGCGCGTGCGCGCATCGAGCACCACGCGGTTGAACGCCATGCGCCGCTCACCCTTCAGCTTCGCCGCCTTGCCCGCTTGTACCAACGCAATCGGGTCGACGAGACGGTCATGCCGCCGGACCTCGAAGTGCAGATGCGGCCCCGTGGCCGTGCCCGTGCTGCCGACCGCGCCGACCCGCTGGCCGCGCGCGACCCGCGTGCCGGTTCGCAGCGCCAGCTCGAATGCCGACAGGTGCGCGTAGTACGACGCATAGCCGCCGTCATGGCGGATCACCACGTACTTGCCGTAGCCTCGCGGCTCGGTGCCGATGAACGTCACGACGCCGCGCTCCGACGCATGAACCGCGCGCCCGGCCGGCGCCGCGAGATCGACGCCGGAATGCACATGACGCGTGCCGGTCACCGGATGTACGCGCGCACCGAAATGCGAGCTGATCCGGTTTGCGCTGACCGGCATCGCAAACTGCGAACCGGCGAGCGGCACGCCGTCGAGGTCGTAATAGGCGCCCGGCGAGCCGGCATCGGGCGCAAACCACACGCCTGCGACCTGCTGGCCGCGAAAGCGGAGCTCGAGCGCCGTCACGCGTACGCCACCAGGCAGTGTCGCGTTGGCGTCGGGTTCGTATGCAACGCGGAAGGTGTCGCCAAGCGCTCCGTGCTGTTTCAGGTCGACGCGCCCGGCAAGCATGCGGGTGATCTGCGCGGCAACGCCGGCCGGCAGATCGGCGCGCGCCAGCGACGCGTGCAGGCTGCCGACGATCGCACCGGCCCGCGCGCCATGCTCGGCTTCCGCAAGCTCGAACGGCTCGGCGGCGGCGAGGTCGACCGGACGCCGTTCGAACGCGGCCTGCTCGCCGATCGCGGGCAACGCCGACGCAAGACCGTACTCGAACCTCGACGCGTACGCACGTTCGACCGCACCGCGCGCCGCATCGCACAGCACGCGGTAAGCCACGCAGGCACCGAAGCGCGCAACGGGGTCGTCACGTTCGCCGGCCGTCGGCGCGGACAACGCATGCGACGCATAGGCAACGTCGAGCGGCGCGGCCGTCGATGCGTGCAAGCCGCCCCACGTCGTGCGCGCGGCATTGAAAAAAGGCACGTCGACAAGGTCGGCCGTCACGGGCGAAAGCGGCGCGGCGTCGTGAGACGCGTGTGCCACCGCACCCGGTGCGCCGGCCACACAGGCCGCCGCGATGACACCGCGCAGCAACCCGCGGCGCATCGGGAAACCGCAAACGCCGCGTTGTGAGGGTTGACCTTGTTCGCGTGCGAGACGGAAACGCAGGTCTAACCGCATGACGTCGTCACTCGCTGTCTGTCAGTGAAAAAACGGAAAAGAGCCGGGTATCGCGGAGGAACGATCGTCGCGACCCGGCAACGTGAATACGAGTGTATCGGCGAGATCAAAGCGGCTGAATAGGACTCGTCTCATTTGATCGAAAAGCCGCTTCGTACTAAGTCGAAATTGCGATTTCGCGGCCTGGCGGCACGGCTGTGCGGCATTCGACCCCGCCCGTTCGCGCGAACCATCGTGCGCCGTGTACGGTCGAACGCTGCCCGCGTGTGAGCGCAAGCCTGCCGCGACTAGCCGCCGGCACGCTACGCGTCGCGCACTGTTTCTTCAACCCGGAATCCCGTCATGTTTCTCGATCAACTACATCCGGAACGCTGGACGTTCCTGTGGAGCGCGCTGTCCACCCTCTCCCTCAAGCTGTGCGCCGGCCTGGCACTGCTCGTCGCCGGCTGGTGGCTGTCGAAACGCATCGGCAACTGGCTGAACCGCCTGCTCTCGAACAAGGAGCGCGTCGACGACACGCTGCGGCCGATCCTCTGCGACGTCGCCGTGTGGGGTGTGCGCATCGTCGCGATCGTCGGCGCGCTGTCGCAGCTCGGCATCGAAACCGCGAGCATCGTCGCGGTGCTTGGCGCGGCCGGCCTCGCGATCGGCCTCGCGCTGCAGGGCACGATGCAGAACATCGCGGCCGGCATCATGCTTCTGCTGCTGCGGCCGTTCAAGGTCGGCGACTATATCGACGGCGGCTCGGGTGTCGCGGGCACCGTCGACGAGGTCGGGCTCTTCATGACGCGACTGACGAAGCCGGACGGCATCTGCGAATACGTGCCGAACAGCGCACTGTGGGGCAGCTCGATTCGCAACTACACACGCAACCCGACGCGCCGCCTCGATCTCGAAGTGGAAGTGTCGGTGCATGACGATATCGATCGCGCGCTCGACGCGCTGCGCGCGCTGGCCGCGGCCGATCCCGACGTGCTGCAGGATCCCGCGCCGGACGTGATGGTGATGCGCTTCGACGACAGCACGGTCGTCGCGAACATGCGCGTGTGGACGCACACCGACAGGTTCTGGGCGATGCGCTGGCGCCTCGCACGCCAGATCCGCAAGACGCTCGCCGACGCGAGCTGCACGCTGCCGATCCGCACGCGCGAGCTGCACATCGTGCACGACGCGGAGCGTCGCGCCGACCGCGCACAAACGCGCGCGCTGTAAACGGCGAAGGCCGCGAAGCCCATCCCGCTTCGCGACCCCTGCGACGTCAGCGCGACGTCACCGACACATCACATCTTCACGATATCGAGCAGCGCCTTCTTGCCGCTCTTGTACGTGAACACCGAGATCGCGCCGTGCTTCAGGTCGCCCTGCGGCGTGAAGCTGGTTTCGCCGATCACACCGCGGTAGTCGGTGGCCGGCATCGCGGCCAGCACCTTCGCCGGGTCGGTCGAGTTCGCGCGCTTCATCGCGTCGACGATGATATTGACGGCGTCGTACGAGAACGGCGCATACACCTGCATCGGCTGGTGGTAACGCGCTTCGTAGCGTTTCGCGAACGCCGCGCCGCCCGGCATCTTCTCGAGCGCGATGCCCGCTTCGGAGCACACGACGTTGTCGGACGCCGGGCCCGCGAGCTTCGGCAGGTCGGTCGAGCACACGCCGTCGCCGGCGAGGATCTTCGCGCGCATGCCGAGCTGGCGCGCCTGCTTGGCGAGCGGACCGCCCGTTGCATCCATGCCGCCGTACATGATCGCGTCCGGATTCGCGCCCTTGATCTTCGTGAGGATCGCGCGGAAGTCGATCGCCTTGTCGTTGGTCGCGTCGCGCGACACGACCTGCATCCCGGCCGCCTTCGCGGCCTTCTCGAACTCGGTCGCGAGGCCCTGCCCGTACGCGGTCGAATCGTCGACCACGGCCACCGTCTTGATGCCCATGTTCTTCGCCGCGTACATCGCGAGCGCCGGCCCCTGCTGCGCGTCGGTCGCGACGACGCGATAGGTCGTCTTGAAGCCCTGCTGCGTGTAGGTCGGGTTGGTCGCGGCCTGCGAGATCTGCACGACGCCGCCGTCACGATAGACGCGCGATGCCGGGATCGACGTGCCCGAGTTGTGATGGCCGACGACGCCGATGACCTTGTCGTCGACGAGCCGTTGCGCGACCTGCGTCGCGGTGCGCGGATCGCCCGCATCGTCCTGCGCGTCGAGCTGCAGCGTGACCTTCTTGCCGCCGATCGTCAGGCCCTTCGCATTGATTTCCTCGACCGCGAGGCGCGCGCCGTTCTCGCTGTCCTTGCCGAGGTGCGCGATCGCGCCGGTCAGCGGTGCAACGTGGCCGATGCGCACGATTTCGTCCGCGTGTGCGGGCAGCGCGCACGTGAGCGCCGCCGCCGCAGCCAGTGCCGTCATGGGATGTCGAAGCATGTCTGTCTCCTGGTCAGTCTTGTGGGTCCCGTTCAATGCGGGACGTGTTGTGGTTCGGATGACGAAGCGTAGGCGATCAATGGTGCAGCGCTTCCTGCACCGCGCGCCCCATCCCAGCCGGCAGCACGCCGGTCTCGCCGCGCGTCGCGACGCCGTACAGGTCCTTCGGATCGCGCGGCGCGGGAATCAGGTCGAGCTCGATCCCGATGTCGCGCTCGCGTGCCGCCGCGTTCAGGTAGCGCAGCGCCGAGAAATCCTCGAGCGCGAAGCCGACCGAATCGAACACCGTCACCTGCGCATCCGATTCGCGGCCCGGCTCGGCGCCCGACACGATCCGCGCGAACTCGATCACCGGGAAATCACCCGGCATCTGCTGGATGTCGCCTTCGATGCGCGTTTGCGGCTCGTATTCGACGACGACGCGCGCGCGCCGCAGCACGTCCGCATGCAGCTCGGTCTTGCCCGGGCAATCGCCGCCGACGGCATTCACGTGCATCCCGTCCTCGATCATGTCCGGCGTCAGGATCGTCGCGTTGGTCTTGTCGGCGGTGACCGTCGTCACGATGTCCGCGCCGCGCACGGCGTCCGCCGCCGACGCGCAGCGGATCACGCGCAGCGCCGTGAACGGCGCGAGGTTGCGGATCAGCTTGTCGGTCGCGGCCGGATCGATGTCGAACACGCGCAGCTCGTCGATGCCGAGCATCTCGTGGAACGCGATCGCCTGGAACTCGCTCTGCGCACCGTTACCGATCAGCGCCATCGAACGCGCATCGGCGCGCGCGAGAAAGCGCGCGACCAAGGCGGAGGTCGCGGCGGTGCGGATCGCCGTCGTCAGCGTCATCTCGCTCAGCAGCAGCGGATAGCCGGTATCGACGTCGGCCAGCACGCCGAACGCCATCACCGTCAGCAGATCAGCCTTGGTGTTCTTCGGATGGCCGTTCACGTACTTGAACGCGTACAGCCGCGCGTCCGACGTCGGCATCAGCTCGATCACGCCATCGGTCGAATGGCTGGCGAGGCGTGCGGTCTTCTCGAACGTCTCCCAGCGCCGGTAGTCCTGCTCGATATACGAGGCCATCGTCGTCAGGATCTGCGTCATCCCGACTTCGGCCACGAGCGTCGACACGCTCGTCACATCCAGGTATCGCGTCATGCCCTTGCTCCACGGTTGCGGCGGCGCGAAGGCCGCCGTTGAAACGGTCGGCGCCGCGTTACGCGCGCCCTTCGAATCCCAGCAGCACGTTGACCGCATTGATGCCGATCTCGTCGACCATGTAGCCGCCTTCCATCACGAACAGCGTCGGCACGTTCAGGCGCGCGAGCGCCGCGCCGATGCGCAGGTAGTCGGGCGAGCGCAGCCGGAAATGGCTGATCGGGTCGTGCTCGAAGGTGTCGACGCCGAGCGACACGACGAGCGCGTCGGGCGTATGCGCGGCGATCGCGGCGACCGCCTGGTCGAGCGCGGCGGCATAGGTGTCCCACAGCGTGCCCTTCGGCAGCGGCAGGTTCAGGTTGAAGCCTTCGCCCGCGCCGATGCCGCGCTCTTCCGCATAGCCGGAGAAGTACGGGTACGACACCGGCGGCTCGCCGTGGATCGACGCGAACAGCACGTCCGCGCGGTCGTAGAAGATGTCCTGCGTGCCGTTGCCGTGATGGAAATCGACATCGAGCACCGCGACGCGCGCGGCGCCCTGTGCGACGCAGTGCTGCGCGGCGATCGCCGCGTTGTTCAAGTAGCAATAGCCGCCCATGTACTCGCGGCCCGCGTGGTGGCCGGGCGGGCGGCACAGCGCGAACGCCGCACGCGCCGCGCCGCTCGACAGCAGATCGGCGCCGGTGAGCGCCGAGTTCGCGCTCGCACTCACGGCATCCCATGTGCCGGCGTTGATCGGCGCGCCGGCGTCCATCGCGTAGAAGCCGAGCTTGCCGTCGATGAACGCGGGCGGCGTCGCGGCGGCCGGCATCGCGCGCACCGGCCACACGAGCGGCAGCGCCTGGCAGGTGCGGCCTGTCGCGGTCCACTCGTCCCACGCACCGGCGAGGAAATCGACGTAGCGCGTGCTGTGCGCGGCCGCGTAGCTGGCACGGTCGAACGGCTTCGGCGCGATGACGTCGCCGAGGCCGGCGGCGCGCACCTGCGCGAGCACCGTTTCGGCGCGAAGGGGGTTTTCGAACGAATCGGTGATCGCGCCGTCCTTCAATTCGACGCCGCGATGCAGTTGGTGATCGCTGCTGTAGACCGTGAGCATGGTTGACTGTTGCGGTGAGGGTGGCAACAGTTTATTGACGGCAAGAGGCAATAGCTTTGCTTTCGACGCGCGCCTTTCGTACAATTTTGAGAAAACCGTCTACGGAATTCCGGAAATGAGCAAAAATCGCGCTTCGGCCGAACTGGATGGCGTCGACCGCGCCATGCTGCGCCTGCTGCAGGACGACGGTGCGCTGTCGAACGCGACGCTCGGCGAGAGGCTGTCGCTGAGCGTCACGCCCTGCTGGCGGCGCCGCAAGCGGCTCGAAGACGAAGGCGTGATCACCGGCTACCAGGCAAACCTCGACCGGCGCGCGCTCGGCATGAACGTGTTCGCGTTCGTGCAGGTGACGTTCAACATGCATTCCGACCAGGATTCCGATCACTTCGAGGACGTGATCCGGCAACACGACGAAGTGACGTCCTGCCACAAGATCACCGGTGCGGCCGACTACATCCTGCAGGTCGTCGCGGCCGATCTCGATGCGTATGCGGAATTCGTCGAGCGCGTACTGCGGAAGCAGGCCGGGGTGTCGTCGATCCAGTCGAGCCTCGCGTTGCGCGAAGTGAAGTTCTCGTCGCGCGTGCCGGTGCCGGGCGACTGAACGATGCGGCGCACGTGCAGGCCGTCCTCTGATTCTCCGAAACTCATCCCATGGAGCACTACTTTATGAAGCGTTTCCTCCCTTCCGTGTCGCTGGCCGCCACGCTGGCCTGCGTGTTTGCACTGAGCGCCTGTGCCGCGCCATCCACGCCGCCGGCTCAATCGCCGGCGCCCGCCACACCGCCGATGGTCGGCGGCGATCGCGATGCGCACGGCTGCATCGGCTCGGCCGGCTATTCGTGGTGCGAACAAACGCAGCAATGCGAGCGCCCGTGGGAACTCGCGAAGCAGAAGGGTTTCGCAAATTCGGCGCTGGCGTACGAGCAGTTCTGCCGGAACAATGTCGCGAAGTGACGCAACGTGACATGACCTGATCGGGACGCGGTGCAACGCCGCGTCCGACACCCCCGATCCCGCGCGGTTATCCACATCTTTCCCGGTTCCCGCGACCGTCATTCCGGAAACCCGGACACGCAAAAAACCCCACAAAAACAACGGTATTTTTCGTTTGTGACACAGCAAACGAGTTCGGTTACATTACGCGCCCCTTGCCACCCCGCCCCCGCAAAACGCGTCGCGCGCGGCCTCTTTCCACGCAGCCTGAAGCGCCTTCCGCTCAGGCTTGCCGCAAGGGCCCGGGCGCGTTGTGCGCCACTGTGACGCAGGCGCTTGCCTGCCCACGGGAAGCCGATCCGAAGGTGTCCTTCCCGACGGTTTCGCGTGCGCAAATGCGACGGCGCGCGGCGTCGATCCGGAATTCCGGATTCGCGATCCGGATCTCCGGATCCGTGTTTCACCGCGGTCGACACGCGCCTGGGCGGCTTGGCAAACCGATGCATCCAAGTTGAAAAAAGGGATCTGCTGTGATCAAAACGTTACGGGTAATACTGTCGGCGCTCGCGCTGTGCGTCGCCGCGTCGTCCGCGCACGCCGCCGATACGAAGAAGGTCGACGTCCTGCTGGTGGGCGGCGGCATCATGAGCTCGACGCTCGGCGTCTGGCTGCACGAGCTTCAGCCTGACTGGTCGATGACGATGGTCGAACGCCTCGACGGCGTCGCGCTGGAAAGCTCGAACGGCTGGAACAACGCCGGCACCGGCCACTCGGCGCTCGCCGAGCTCAACTACACGCCGGAGAAGGCGGACGGCAAGATCGACATCTCGAAGGCGATCGAGATCAACGAGTCGTTCCAGATCTCGCGCCAGTTCTGGGCGTGGCAGGTCAAGCAGGGCGTGCTGAAGAACCCGCACTCGTTCATCAACTCGACGCCGCACATGAGCTTCGTGTGGGGCGACGACAACGCCCGATTCCTGAAGAAGCGCTACGAAGCGCTGCAGGCCAGCCCGCTGTTCCGCGGGATGCAGTATTCGGAAGACTACGACCAGATCAAGCAGTGGGTGCCGCTGATGATGGAAGGCCGCGACCGCAACCAGAAGGTCGCGGCGACGTGGACGCCGATCGGCACCGACGTGAACTTCGGCGAGATCACGCGCCAGTTCGTCGGCTACCTGAAGACGCAGCCGAACTTCACGCTGTCGCTGTCGAGCGAAGTGCGCGAGATCTCGCGCAATGCCGACGGCACGTGGCACGTGAGCTGGATCAAGCTGCACTCGGATGAACCGGCGCAATCGGTCGACGCGAAGTTCGTGTTCATCGGCGCGGGCGGCGGTGCGCTGCACCTGCTGCAGGCGTCGGGCATCCCCGAGGCGAAGGACTACGGCGCGTTCCCGGTCGGCGGCTCGTTCCTCGTGACGGACAACCCCGAAGTCGTGAAGCAGCACTTGGCGAAGGCATACGGCAAGGCGTCGGTCGGCTCGCCGCCGATGTCGGTGCCGCACCTCGACACGCGAATCATCGACGGCAAGAAGATCATCCTGTTCGGGCCGTTCGCGACGTTCTCGACCAAGTTCCTGAAGAACGGTTCGTACTTCGACCTGCTCAAGAGCACCAACACGCACAACGTCGCACCGATGATGCGCGTGGGTGTGGACGAATTCCCGCTGGTCCAGTACCTCGCCGGCCAGCTGATGCTGTCCGACGACGACCGCTTCAACGCGCTGAAGGAATACTTCCCGAACGCGAAGAAGGAAGACTGGCGCCTGTGGCAGGCCGGCCAGCGCGTGCAGATCATCAAGCGCGACCCGGTGAAGGGTGGCGTGCTGAAGCTCGGCACCGAGATCGTCGCGTCGCAGGACGGCAGCATCGCGGGCCTGCTCGGCGCGTCGCCGGGCGCGTCGACGGCCGCGCCGATCATGCTGAACCTGATGAAGAAGGTGTTCAAGGACAAGGTCGCGACGCCCGAGTGGCAGCAGAAGATCCGCCAGATCGTGCCGAGCTACGGCACGAAGCTGAACGACAGCCCGGCGAAGGTCGTCGAGGAGTGGACGTACACGAGCGACGTGCTGCAGCTGTCGCCGCCGCCGAAGATCGACGTCAACACGCCGTCGCAGGCCGCCGGCAACGCGCCGGCCCGCCCGGCGAAGGCCTCGGCCGACATGGCGCTGTAACGCGCGGAGCGCCGCGCGACACCGTTGCGCCGCATGACACGGCCGCCCTCCGGGGCGGCCGTTTTTTCTTGGCGGCGGCGATCAGGGCCTGTTTTCGCAAATAACAGGCCCTGAATGCCCGCCCTCCCCGAAAGCGTCGCCCGCTGCCGGTCGTCCGCAGCCGATCGTCCGCAACCGGCCGCCCGCTTCCGCTAGAATTGCGGCACGCGCGACCCCGTCGCCGCCCGATCCATCATCCGCATCGACGCAATCCAAGCGACGCCCGATGCGGCCCGCGCCCGAGCCGCGCGAGCGCCGCACGCCGTTGCCGCGCCCGCCCGGGCGCGCCATCAACCGAATTCAGCTGGAGAAAGACCGTGTTTACCTGCCGAAACCAGAGCTGCGGCACGCAGTGGGAGCAGTCCGACGTCGTCATCAAGGACGAAGGCCAGGGGCTGCTGTTCCGCTGCCCGCTGTGCGGCGCGCGCAACTACCTCGAACGCTTCGAAGACGACGAAGGCACGGTCGTCTACGAGCAGATGGAAGGCCGCCCCTACCTCGGAGACCTGTCTTGACGCAACCGACCGCCACGCCGTTCAGCGCGCTGCCGCTGACGCCCGCCACGCTCGCGAACCTCGCGCAGCTCGGCTATGTCGACATGACGCCGATCCAGGCCGCGAGCCTGCCGATCGCGCTGGCCGGCCAGGACCTGATCGCGCAGGCGAAGACGGGCAGCGGCAAGACCGCCGCGTTCTCGCTCGCGCTGCTGGCGCGCCTCGATGCGCGCAGCTTCGACGTGCAGGCGATGATCCTGTGCCCGACGCGCGAACTCGCCGACCAGGTTGCGCAGGAAGTGCGCCGCCTCGCGCGCGCCGAGGAGAACGTGAAGGTGCTGACGCTGTGCGGCGGCACGCCGATGCGCCCGCAGGCGCAGAGCCTCGAGCACGGCGCGCACATCGTCGTCGGCACGCCGGGCCGCATCATGGATCACCTCGATCGCGGCAACCTGAAGCTCGACGCGCTGAACACGCTGGTGCTCGACGAAGCCGACCGGATGCTCGACATGGGCTTCTTCGACGACATCGCGAAGGTCGCGCGGATGTGCCCGACCACGCGCCAGACGCTGCTGTTCTCCGCGACCTATCCGGACGGCATCGTGAAGCTGAGCCAGCAATTCCTGCGCAACCCGAAGGAAGTGAAGCTCGAAGAGCGCCACGACAACAGCAAGATCCGCCAGCGCTTCTATGAAGTGACGGAAGACGAGCGGCTGCACGCGGTGGGCCAGTTGCTGAACCACTACCGGCCGGTGAGCACGATCGCGTTCTGCAACACGAAGCAGCAGTGCCGCGACCTGCTCGACGTGCTGCATGCACAAGGCTTCCACGCACTCGCGCTGCACGGCGAGCTCGACCAGCGCGAACGCGACCAGGTGCTGATCCAGTTCGCGAACCGCAGCTGCTCGGTGCTGGTGGCAACCGACGTGGCCGCGCGCGGGCTCGACATCGCGCAGCTCGAAGCGGTGATCAACGTCGACGTGACGCCCGACCCCGAAGTGCACGTGCACCGCATCGGCCGCACGGGCCGCGCGGACCAGGACGGCTGGGCGCTGAGTCTCGCGAGCATGGACGAGATGGGCCGCGTCGGCGGGATCGAGCAGGCGCAGAAGCGCGACGTCGAATGGCATCCGCTCGCGGAACTGAAGCCGGCCGACGACGGCGTGCTGACGCCGCCGATGGAAACGCTGCAGATCCTCGGCGGGCGCAAGGACAAGATCCGTCCGGGCGACGTGCTCGGCGCGCTGACCGGCGACGCCGGGTTCGACGGCAAGCAGATCGGCAAGATCAACGTGACCGAGTTCTCGACCTATGTCGCGATCGAGCGCGGCGTGGCGCACGACGCGCTGCGCAAGCTCAATGCAGGGAAGATCAAGGGCAAGCGGGTCAAGGTCCGGTTGATGGACGAGGAGTGATGCCGACGCGCGCCGCGACACTTACGCGGCGCGCTCACCCAGCATCACCAGATACTGCCGTACTGCCCCCCATTCCGCGCCGACCCGGCTGATCGCGACGAGTTCGGAGCCCGGCACGCCGCCGGCGAGTTTCCGGTACACGATGTTCGGCGCCGCGATCCGGCTCAACGGCGACGGAACCAGCGCCACCCCGAGGCCAGCCCCCGTCAACGCCAGCACCGACAGCGTGCTGCTCACCTTGTGTGCGATGCGCGGCGTCTTGCCGAGCACCTGCCGCAGGATCGCAAGCTGCCCTTCGTCGTCACCGTCCGCCGCATAGAAAATGAACGGCTCGTCCGCGAGTGCCGCGACGCTCACCGAGCGCTGCTTCGCGAGCGCGTGCCGGTCGTTCATCATCACGTTCCACGCCCAGCTGCCGACCGTCCGCACGGCCAGCTTCGGATCGAACGCCGTGCCGAAAGCCGGGCAATAGCCGATGTCGAGCCGGCCCGCGAGGATCGCATCCTGCTGCGCGGCCGGCGCCATCTCGTGCAGGTCGAGCGTCACCGCCGGCCACGCCGCATGAAACGCAATCAGGTCGTCGGACAGCCGCCCCGTCGCGACCGCATTGCCGACGAAGCCGATCCGCACCACGCCCGTCTCGCCGCGTGCCGCGCGCTGCACGACCGCCTTCGCGCGCTCGGCCTGCTCGAGCGTGTGCCGCGCCTCGGTCACCAGCAGCCGGCCGGCGTCCGTTAGCGCCACCTTGCGCGTGCTGCGCTCGAACAGCGCGGTGCCGAGTTCGTCCTCGAGCGCGCGAATCTGCATGCTCAGCGCGGGCTGCACGATATGCAGCCGCTCCGCCGCACGGCCGAAATGCCCCTCTTCGGCAACCGCGAGAAAGTAGCGCAAATGGCGAAGGTCCATACGGTCGATTCATCACTCAAAACAATCAATCCTGAAATTTAATCTATTGGATTGAAAAATCAACCACGCGCATCCTGACGGTCAGACGCTGCACCGCAGCCCACTTCCACAGGAGCCGAATCATGTCCGACCGCAACCGCATCGATGTCCACCAGCATGTCGTCCCGCCGTTCTGGGCCGACGCGCTGCCCGCCCACGGCGGCGACCCGTCCGGCTGGAGCAGCCCGACCTGGAGCCCGGAAAGCGCGATCGCGTTCATGGATTCACTGGAGATCCAGACCGGCGTGCTGTCGCTGACAGCGCCCGGCGTCCAGGGCTGGACCGGCCAGGCCAAGCGCGACATGGCGCGCCAGGTCAACGAATACGTGGCCGGACTCGTCGCAAAGTGGCCGACCCGCTTCGGCAACTTTGCGACGCTGCCGCTGCCCGACGTCGACGGCACGCTCGCCGAAATCGACCACGCGTTCGACACGCTGAAAGCCGACGGCGTCGTGCTGCTGAGCAACTACGGCGGCGTCTATCTTGGCGATCCGGCCTTCGAATCCGTCTGGGCAGAACTCGACCGCCGCCGCGCGGTCGTGTTCATCCACCCGGCGAAGCCCGCGATCGATGCGATACCCGGGATGCCCGGCCCGCTGCTCGACTACCCGTTCGATACGACGCGCACGGCCGTCCAGCTCGTGCTCAACGGCGTGATCGCGCGGCACCCGAACGTGCGGATCATCCTGTCGCACGCGGGCGGCTTCCTGCCGTACACCGCGTACCGCTTTGCCGAACTCGCGCCGGGCGTGCGCAACGACGTGCCGAACCGCGACGGGCTGCTCGACCTGCTGCGAACGTTCTACTTCGATACCGCGCTGTCGGCGCCGTCCGCGCTGCCGAGCCTCACCGCGTTCGCGCAACCCGATCGCGTGCTGTACGGAAGCGACTTCCCGTACGCGCCGCCCGCCGTCAGCACGTCGTTCACCCACGCGCAGGATGCGTATGCGGCACTGGGCGCCGATCGGCACGCCGCGATCAACCATGCGAACGCATTGCCGCTGTTCCCGCGTCTCGCTGCGCTCGCGCGGTAACGTAGGACGCAGTAAAGCGTGACGCCCCGCAATGGCGGCGTCACGCGCGCAACCGGAGTCGCGCCGTCAGGTCAGAACGGAATGACGGCCTTCGCCCACACGGCCTCCCCGGCCGGCCGGTTGCGCACGAAGAACTCCTTCACGACGCGCGCTTCCACGCTGATCTTGCTGAACTGATAGCGAAACCCCGGCCCGATCGCGAACGTCTGGCCGCGAAAGCCGTCGCCCGCGACCGGCTGCCCGTTCTGCATGTCGTCCGTGGTCTGCTTGACGAAATAGCCCGACAACCCGACCCGCGCCTTCGGCGTGACCGCGTAGCTGGCCGAATAGTCGACGTGAAACAGGTTCCCCGAGTGATAGTGCGTGTCGTTGTTCGGCGAGTTGAAGCTGTACGTGATCTTCGCGGACACCTCGACCTTGTCGTTCGGCAACCACGACACGCCGAAGACCGGCCGCGCGGTGTAGTAGTTCTTGCCGGTGTTCAGCGCCGAATGCGCGTCGTACTGCCCGGTCGGGAACACGAACTCGATCGCCGCCACCGTGCGCAACGCGCCCGAACCCCACGCGATCAGCGCGGGGCTGACGATCAGGTCGCCGAGGTTGGTGCGGTCGAACGACGCGCCGCCCGCATCGAGCGAGAGGTGCTGCATCGGCAGCACCGCATACGCGCCGTAGCGCCCGCCGAGCACCGACAGGTTCGACATCCAGACCACGCGCGGAATCAGCACGTCCGCATCGAGCTTGAAGCCGGGCACCGAGCCGTTGCCATGCGAATCGTTGAAGCGCGACGCGTGGTAATGCGTGTAGTACAGCAGCGCGTACAACCCGGCCGGCGGCAGCGCGCCGGCAAAGAACGCTTCCGCGCCCTCGCCGATCGTGTCGCCGCCGCCCTCCGTCGCCCATGCGCCCGTGCTCAATGCGATGCCCGCGCACGCGGCGAGCGCGCGCAACCCGAATGCAGACTTCCGTTTCATCGACGTCTCCAATATTCGTTCTACTGAATTGATTTTTTTCATGGGTGCTTTCATGAGCACCTGTGTTGCCGCCACTTGCTACACGGCGGCAACACGTCCTGCCGATTTGCTACGGCTACGCGCTGAAATGTTCGATGACGAGCTGGTTGAAGCGTGCTGCGTGCTCGATCTGCGTCCAGTGCCCGCACCGGCCGAACACATGAAGCTGGGCATTCGGCAACAACTCGAGCAGCTTCAGCGAACTGTCGAGCGGAATCACGCGATCCTCGCGCCCATGCACGATCAGCGTGTCGTGCGTCAGCGCGCGCAGTTTCGCTTCATCGCTCGCCAGCGCGTCGACCCAGCGCTGGCGCGGCGCCGGAAACATGTTCGCGAACGCCTCCTGGTAACCGGGCCGCACGCTCGCGTCGTAGCGCAGCTTCGCGAGTTCGTCGTTCACGAGCGTGCGATCGAACGCGAAGATATCCAGCAGCGCGCGCATGTTCGCGATCGACGGCGTGTAGCCCCACACCGCGTCGAGCCCTTCGGTCAGCGTGAAGCGCGTACCGGCCGCGCCCATCAGCACGAGCCGGCCGACCCGCCCGGGCGCGCGGATCGCGAGTGCCAGCGCCAGCGCGCCGCCGAACGAATTACCGACCACGTGCGCGCGCTCGATGTCGAGCGCGTCGAGCAGGCCGAGCGCGTGATCGACCCAGTGGTCCATCGAATAGCGGTACCCGGCCGGACGCTCGGTCTCGCCGAATCCCGCCATGTCCGGCGCGATCACGCGAAACTGCCGTGCGAGCGCGGGCATCGTGAGCCGCCAGTTCGCATAGGCCGTGACACCCGGCCCCGAGCCGTGGATCAGCAGCACGGGCGGCCCGTCGCCGGCGTCGTGATAGTTCGTGTCGATACCGCCGGCGACGATCCGGCGGCCGATTTCAGGATTGGATGACATGACGCTCCTTCAGTCGATTCATGGGGACGTTGCGTGTTACCGCCCGCGCTGTTTCGCGCTCTGCCCGCCGATGCCGAAATGCGCCTTCGGCATCTCGGTGATGATCACGCGCACCGATTCGACCGGCGCCTCGAGCGAGCGATGAATGGCCTGCGTGACCTCGGCGATCAGGCGTTCCTTCTTGTCGTCGTCGCGGCCTTCGAGGATGTAGAGATGAGCAACCGGCACGATGGCCTCCTTTCCGTTCAGATGAAGCGCAGGCCGATCGAGCCGACGTCCTGCACGCGCAGCGTCACGCTGTCGCCGGCCGCGACGGCCACCGCCTCGGTGATGCCGCCCGACAGGATCACGCTGCCCGCGGGAATCGATTCGCCGCGCGCGCCCAGGTGGTTCGCGAGCATCGCGACCGCGGCGGCCGGATGCCCGAGCACCGCCGCGCCGGCGCCGAACGCCACCGGCAGGCCGTTCTTCTCGAGCACGACGCCGAGCGTGCGCAGGTCGACGCCCTCTACCGCGAGCGGCCGCCCGCCCGTGACGAAGCGCGCGGCCGACGTGTTGTCGGCCACCACGCTCTTCAGGTCGAACTTGAAGTCGCGGTAGCGGCTGTCGATCACCTCGATGCCGGCGATGACGAAATCGGTCGCGGCAAGCACCGCGCCGATATGGCAGCCCGGCCCTTTCAGCTCGGCCTTGGTCACGAACACGATTTCGGGCTCCACCTTCGGATGGATCAGTGCCGACGTGTCGCACTCGCCGCCGTCGGGCAGGTCGTAGAGATCCGTGAGGAACCCGAACACGGGCGTATCGACGCCCATCTGGCGCATCTTCGCGTGCGACGTCAGGCCGGCCTTGTAGCCGACGATCCGCGCGCCGCGCCCGAGTTGCCGGCGGCGGATCGCGTCCTGCACCGCGTAGGCATCGTCCCAGTCCATCTCCGGATGACGGTCGGTGATCTTCGGCGTGTCGCGCGCGTCGCGCATGCAGCCGTCGAGATGCTCGGCGAGCGCTTCGACGATGTCGGTGGTCAGGTTCATGCGGCCTCCCGCTTGGCTTGCGCCGCGCGCGCCTTCGCGAGCGTCAGCGCGGTGTCCTCGATCATGTCCTCCTGCCCGCCGACCATCCCGCGCCGGCCGAGCTCGACGAGCAGGTCGCGCGCCGGAATCCCGTACTTGTCGCCCGCGCGCTTCGCGAACAGCAGGAACGAGCCGTACACGCCGGCGTAGCCGAGCGTCAGCGCGTCGCGGTCGATGCGGATCGGGAAGTCCATCATCGGCACGACGAGATCCTCCGCGACGTCCTGGATCTTCCACACGTCGACCCCCGTCTCGATGCCCATCCGCTCGCACACGGCGACGAACACTTCGAGCGGCGTATTGCCCGCGCCCGCGCCGAGCCCGGCCGCCGCGCCGTCGATCCGGTTCGCGCCGGCCTCGATCGCGGCGATCGAGTTCGCGACGCCCATCGCGAGGTTGTGGTGGCCGTGAAAACCGAGCTCCGTATCGGGCTGCAGCGCGTCGCGCACCGCGCCGAGGCGCGCCTTCACGTCGTCGGGCAGCATGTAGCCGGCGGAATCGGTGATGTAGATGCAGTTCGCGCCGTACGACTCCATCAGCTTCGCCTGCTTCACGAGCCCCTCCGGGCTGTTCATGTGGCTCATCATCAGGAAGCCGACGGTATCCATGTCGAGCTTGCGCGCCATCGCGATGTGCTGCTCGGAGACATCCGCCTCGGTGCAGTGCGTCGCGACGCGGATCGTATGCACGCCGAGCGCGTGCGCCTCCTTCAGATGGTCGACGGTGCCGATACCCGGCAGCAGCAGCGCCGATACCTTCGCGCGCTTGAGCAGCGGGATCACCGCGCCGAGGTATTCGGCGTCGGTGTGCGCGGGAAAGCCGTAGTTGACCGACGAGCCGCCGAGCCCGTCGCCGTGCGTGACTTCGATCAGCGGCACGCCGGCCGCGTCGAGCCCGGTCGCTACCGCGCGCATCTGGTCGAGCGTCATCTGGTGACGCTTCGGGTGCATGCCGTCACGCAGCGTCATGTCGTGGACGGTGATTCGCTTGCCTTTGAGGTTCATTGCCGTTTCCTTGTTCGTCCGGTCGTGGGATGAGCGCGCGTCAGGCTGCCTGCGCGGCCGGCTGGAGCGCGAGGCGGCCGGCCAGCAGCTCCTCGGCGAACATCTCTGCGGTGCGCGCGGCGGCGGCCGTCATGATGTCGAGGTTGCCCGCGTACTTCGGCAGGTAGTCGCCGAGGCCTTCGACTTCGAGGTAGATCGACACGCGGTTGCCGTCGAACACGGGCCCGTTGACGAGCCGGTAGCCGGGCACGTAGCGCTGCACGTCGGCGATCATCGCGTGCACCGATTCGACGATGCGCGCCTCGTCCGGCGCGGTCTCGGTCAGGCAGTGCACGGTGTCGCGCATGATCAGCGGCGGATCGGCCGGGTTGATCACGATGATCGCCTTGCCCGCCTTCGCGCCGCCGACCTGCGCGACCGCCGCCGCCGTCGTGCGCGTGAATTCGTCGATGTTCTTGCGCGTGCCGGGGCCGACCGAGCGCGACGACACGGTCGCGACGATCTCGCCGTAGGCGACCGGCTGCACGCGGGACACCGCGCGCACCATCGGGATCGTCGCCTGGCCGCCGCACGTGACCATGTTCACGTTCATCTCGCCGGAGCCGATGTGGTCCATCAGGTTGACGGGCGGCACGCAGTACGGGCCGATCGCGGCCGGCGTCAGGTCGATCATCAGCACGCCGAGCGCGTTGAGCTTGCGGCTGTTCTCGGCATGCACATACGCGCTCGTCGCGTCGAACGCGATCTGCACGCCGTCGCCCTGCACGTGCGGCAGCAGGCCGTCGACGCCCTCTGCAGTCGTCTTCAGGCCGAGTTCGCGCGCGCGCTTCAGGCCGTCGGAATCGGGATCGATGCCGACCATCCAGACGGGTTCGAGTACAGGGCTGCGCATGAGTTTGGCGAGCAGGTCGGTGCCGATGTTGCCGGGGCCGATCAGCGCGCAGCGGATCTTTCGGGTCATGGGGAATTCCTTGTTTGCCAGTGAAGGGGAACGGCGCCGCTCACGCGAACCGCACCGAACACGCGCCGATCCCGCCGATCGACACGCGGAAGTTGTCGCCAGGCCCGGCCGGCGCCATCGCGGCGAGCGCGCCGGACAGGATCACTTCGCCGGCCTTCAGCGGAATGCCGAGCCGGCCGAGCGTATTGGCGAGCCACGCGACGGCGTTGACCGGAGAGCCGAGCGCGGCCGCGCCGGCACCGGTGCCGATCACGTCGCCGTTTTTCTCGAGCACCATCCCACAGGTCGCGAGATCGACGCGGCGCGTGCTCACGGCCTGGTCGCCGAGCACGAACGCGCCGCACGATGCGTTGTCGGCCACGGTGTCGCCGATCCGGATCTTCCAGTCGCGAATCCGCGAATCGACGATCTCGAAGCACGGCATCAGGCATTCGGTCGCGGCCAGCACCATTGCGTTCGTCACGCCGGGCCCGAGCAGGTCGCGCTTCAGCACGAACGCGATCTCGCCTTCCGCCTTCGGCTGGATCAGCGTGTCGAGCGCGATGCAGGCACCATCGCCGTACACCATCCCCGACAGCAGGTAGCCGAAATCGGGCTGGTACACGCCGAGCATGTCCATCACGGCCTTCGACGTGACGCCGATCTTCTTGCCGATCACGGTTTCCCCGGCGTCCAGGCGGCGCTGCACGAAGCGTTGCTGGATCCGGTATGCGTCGTCGACCGACAGGTCCTCGTGCTGCGACGTCAGCGGTGCGACAGGCGTGCGCGAGGTCATCGCGTCGTACAGCCGGTCGCCCAGCGCGGTAATCAACGTGGAGTCCATAAGAGTCTTCCGATCAGTAACGGGGTGGGTCAGAGCTTGATGCAGACGTTGCGGAGTTCCGTATAGAACTCGAGCGAATGCACGCCGCCTTCGCGGCCGATGCCCGATTGCTTCGCGCCGCCGAACGCGGTGCGCAGGTCGCGCAGGAACCAGGAATTGACCCATGCGATGCCGACGTCGATCGACGCGGCGACGCGATGCGCGCGGGACAGGTTGGTGGTCCAGATCGCGGTCGACAGCCCGTACACGTTCGCATTCGCTCGGCCGATCACCTCGGCTTCCGAATCGAACGGCATCACGAGCGTGCACGGCCCGAAGATCTCGTCGCGCGCGAGCGGCGAATCGTCGCCGAGGCCCGTCCAGATCGTCGGCTGCACCCAAGCGCCGCCGCACAGGTCGTCCGGCATGTCGGGCACGCCGCCGCCCGTCACGACCGTCGCGCCGAGCTCGACGGCCTGGCGGTAGTACGACAGCACCTTGTCGCGGTGCTCCTGGCTGATCAGCGGGCCGATGCCCGTCGTGTCCGCTTCCGGGCGGCCCGGCCGCAGCCGTTCGGCGCCGGCCTTCAGCGCGGCGACGAAGCGCTCGAACAGCGGACGCTCGACATACACGCGCTCGGTGCCGAGGCACACCTGCCCCGCGTTCGCGAAGCACGAGCGCAGCGTGCCTTCGACGGCTGCATCGAAATCGCAGTCGGCAAACACGATCGCCGCGTTCTTGCCGCCCATCTCGAGGCTGACGGGCCGTGCGCCGTCGGCCGCCGCCTTCATGATCGCCGCGCCGGTGCGCGTCTCGCCGGTGAACGTGATCGCGTTCACGCCGGGATGGGTCGTCAGGAATTCGCCGGCCGAGCCGGGCCCGAAGCCGTGCACGACGTTGTAGACGCCGCGCGGCACACCGGCCGCGTTCATCACGTCGCCGAGCAGCGCGGCCGTCTGCGGCGTTTCCTCCGACGGCTTCACGACCACCGTGTTGCCGCAGGCGAGCGCGGGGCCGACCTTCCACGTCATCAACAGCAGCGGCAGGTTCCACGGGCAGATCACGCCGACCACGCCAACCGGGCGGCGGATCGCGTAGTTGAGTGCGCCCGCGCCGTCCGGCGTCGCCATCTCGAAGGTTTCGCCCGGCACGTTCTTCACGACGTCGGCGAACACCTTGAAGTTCGCCGCGCCGCGCGGGATGTCGATATGGCTCGCGAGGCTCACCGGCTTGCCGGTGTCGGCCACTTCGGCTTCGAGGAAATCGTCGAAGCGGCGCGTGATGCCGTCGGCCACCGCATACAGGATCTCGACGCGCCGCGCGACGGTCAGGCCGCCCCACGGCCCTGACAGCGCTGCGCGCGCCGCGTGGACGGCCGCGTCGACATCCGCGCGGCTCGCTTCCGCCACGCGCGCGATCACGGCGTTGTCGAGCGGCGAGCGCTTGTCGAACCAGCGATCGCCCGCGCGATAGTCGCCGTCGATGAAGTTGCGGACGTGCCGCGGTTCCGGCTGCCCGCCGGCGGGGCCGCGTGTCGCGGCGAGAGGTTCCGTGTCGTACATGATGTGGTTGCCGATAGTCGTGAATCCGTGATCCGGTGCGGCCGCGAAAGACGTTCGCGAGAGACGTTCGCAAAGTACGTTCGCGAGCCGCATGCCGTGTTGCGTGTGCCGCCCGTCACCCGCCGCCGAAGCCGGCCGCGTCGAGGCCCGCGCGGGCACAGCTTTCGTCCTGCGCCTCGCTGCCGCCCGATACGCCGATGCCGCCGATCAGCGCGCCGTCGTCGACGATCGGCAGCCCGCCGCCGAACGCGACGAAGCGCGGCCGCAAGACGAGCCCCTGCCGCACGGCCGCCGAATGCGCGGCCAGCGCGTCGTGCCACGCACCGGTCGGCAAGCCGAAGCTCGCGGCCGTGTACGCCTTGTCGATCGCGATATCGATCGAATGCAGCGGCGCGCCAGGCATCCGCACGAATGCCGCGAGCAGGCCGGCCACATCGACGACCGCGACGTTCACGCGCACGCCGAGCCGCTCGGCGGCCTCAGCCGCCGCCTGCGCAGCGCGCGACGCGGCGGGCCAGTCGATCGTGCGTGTGACGACGCTGCGGGTCGAATCGTTGCTAGCCATGACGCTGTGCTCCCGTGCGGGTCAGGTGTAGACGGTCGTGAACGCTTCGTTCAGTTCACCGGAATGGAAGAAGATCCCGCGCCCGAGCTCTTCCTCGGTCCACGTCGTGACCGGGCGGTCGGGCTGCGCGAGATAGCCGAGCCCCGCGAAGGTTTCGTTGCGGTTGCCGCTCGGATCGAAGAAATAGATGGTCGTGCCGCGCGTGATGCCGTGCCGCGTCGGCGCGACGTCGATCTTCACCTTGTTCTTCGCCATCACGTCGGCCGACTTCAGCACGTCGGCCCAGTCGTCGAGGAAGAACGCGATGTGATGCAGCCCGTTGCGCAGGCCGCCGACGAACGCGATGTCGTGCGGCGTCGAGCTGCGGAACATCCACGTCGCGGCCTGGATCGTGTTGCCCGGGCCGACCATGACCTGCTCGGCCAGATGGAAGCCTAGGCACTCGGCCATGAAGCGCGTGTTCTCCTCGACGCGGTTCACGCCGGCTTCCGGGTTCAGCTCGCACATCAGCAGGCAGTGGTCGAGCCAGTGCACGGCCGAGCCCGGAATGTCGTCGGGCCACGGATCAGGATTCAGCGAGCCGACCGCGGTGCCGACCAGCTCCTTCTTCGCGAACAGGCGCAGCTCGTGCCCGCTCGGCAGCAGGAAGCGCAACTGGCGGCCCACCGCCGGCAGCGCGCCTTCGGGCAGCATCTCCGTCCGGATGCCGTACGCCTCGATGCGCTGCTGCAACGCGTCGAGATCGGCGTCGTGCTCGACCTTGTAGGCCGCATGCTTGAGCCCCGCCTGATCGGACGGCGACAGGATCAGCGAATAGCGGTCCCATTCGTCCCAGCATTTCAGGTAGACGTTGCCGGCCGCGTCGCGCATCGTCTCCTGCATGCCGAGCACGCGCACGTAGTGACGCAGCGCCGCTTCCATGTCCATCACCTTCAGATTGACATGACCAATACGCATCACACCCATGGTGAGTCTCCTCCTGGTTACTTGTTGAATACCGGCGCCCCGGCACAGGCCGAGCCGCAGAAAAACGGCTTTTTCAGCCGGCCCGCCACTTCCAGCTCGACGTCGCCGTCCGGCGTGACGCGGCACGCGAGCGCATAGCCGTCGCGCTCCTCGTCGGCGCTCACGTGCGCGCGGCTCACCGGCCCGAGCCGATGCACGGCGCCACGCAGCACGCGCACCTTGCACACGCCGCACCCGCCGTTCAGGCAGCCGACCGGTATGCCGCGCCGACCGAGCTTCGCCATTCCGGCCAGCAACGATTCGCCGGACGCGCACGCATAGCGCTCGTCGGTCTGCACGATCGTCACCGTGGCGCACACGCGGCCCGCGTCCATGTCACACCCGCCGGAACAGCGGGCTGCGCGTCTGTTGCGCGTCGGCCGCCGAGATGAACTTCTCGTGATAGATGTCGCGCTCGAACAGGCGGCCCTTCATCAGCGCGGTGATGCACGCGTCGATCATCGCGGGCGGCCCACACAGGTACGCCTGGTGGCCCGAGAAGTCGCCGTCGAAATGCGCGTTCGCGACGTCGTGCACGAACCCCTGCGCGACCCCGCCGCCGGCATCCGCCGCGCCTTCTGACAGCGCCGGCACGTACGTGAAGTTCGGGTAACGATCGGCGAGCGCGCGGAATTCGTCGTGGTAATAGAGTTCCTTCGCGTTGCGCTGGCCGTAGACCAGCGTGATCGGCGCGGTGACGCCGCCGTCGAGCAGGTCCGCGATCATCGAGCGCGGGCTCGACAGGCCCGATCCGCCGGCCATGAAGATCATCGGCAACGCGGCCGAGCGGCGCACGAAGAAGCGGCCGTACGGGCCCGACAGCCGCACGCGGTCGCCCGTCGCCAGCTGCTCGTGCAGGTAGCCGGTGCCGAGCCCGCCCGGCACCTGCCGCACGTTCAGCTCGATCTCGCCGGTCGCGGCCACGTCGGCCGGCGAATTCGCGATCGAGAACGCGCGGCTCTGCCCGAGCCCCGGAATCTCGAGCTGCACGTACTGGCCGGCCTGGAAATGGATCGGCTGCGACAGCTTCAGACGGATCGACTTGATGGTCGGCGTGAGTTGCTCGATGCGCGTGACATCCGCCGCGAAATCCTTGACCGGGATGATCTCGGCGTCCGGTTCCTCGTCGACATCGGCCTCGATCACGGTGTCGGCCTGCAGCGTCGCGCAGCACGCGAGCGCCTTGCCTTCCTCGCGCTCGAAGTCCATCAGCGCGAACGGGTTCGCGTCGCCGAGGTCGGTCTCGCCGTCGAGCACCGCAACCTTGCAGGTGCCGCACAGCCCGTGACAGCACGCGTGCGGAATGTAGATGCCCTGGCGCAACGCCGCGTCGAGCATCGTCTGTCCTTCCTCGACCTCGATCGTGACGCCCAGCGGCTCGATGGTTAGTTGGTGGCTCATGATGGTTCGCCCGTCCGCGTCGCGGTCAGAAGCTCGCGCCGCCGAGGCCGTCGAGGCCCGGCGTGCGGAAGCTGATCAGGTCCTTGTGCCCGAGGCCGTTGCCGGCCAGGCTCTTCGCCGCGTCCGGCGCCCACGGCTCGCCGGAGCGGAACCACTCGACGCGATCCCAGTCGATCTTCGCGAAGTCGGGGTGGTAGCCGTAGACGGGCGGCAGCACGTCGCGCGCGAGCGCGCCGAACGGCAGGTCCGGCGGCAGCGGCAGGCAGAACGGCGCCGGAAACATCAGGTGGTCTTCCCAGCACACGTAGAGCAGCGGTGCCGGAAACTGCCCGACCGCGTCCTTGATCGGGAAGTCGTAGGGTTTGAGCGCGATGACGGCCATGCTTGTCTCCTTTCGGCCGGCGTTCGCGCATGTGCGCGTGCGCCGGTCTCGTTCAAGGTTGCGTAGGTGTTGCGTATCAATCAGTTGCTCGTGGCCTGGCCACGCCATGCCGCGAAGTTCTTCTGGTCTTCCGAGCCTTCGAAATCGAGGTTGTCGCGGCCCATGCCCACCGCGTAGTAGTCGAGCACCGCGGCGAGCGGATCGAAGCCTTCGGCGCTCGGGTCCGTGCCCGGCGGGAAGCAGTTGCCCTGGTGGATCTGGTGCACGGGCAGCCACGCCTGCACGTACTTCTGCGGCTCGTGATCGAAGATTTCCTTGCAGTGGTCGCTGCAGAAATGGAACTTGTTGCCGAGATAGTCCGATTCGCGCGCGCCGATCTTCCGCGGGTTGCCGGGCTCGGTGAACAGCATCGGGATCTGGCAGGTCTGGCACAGCATCGGCAGCGTCTTCATGTAGAAGCGGTTGCCTTCCTTCGCCTGCTCGCCCCAGTATTCGAAGCGCGGGCGGTAGTAGCGGTCGAACGAATCGGGGTACTTCGCCGCCAACCACGCCATCTCGTCCTCGGCCGGCACCCACGTGTGGAATGCGGACGCCGCGTTGAAGCCGTAGAACGTCGACCATGCCTGGTGGCTGATGTGGTCCTTGCCTTCGCACGCGTCCTGCCAGCCCTTCGGCTCGCGAATGCCGTAGCGCGCGAGATCCTTGAACAGCGCGCCGCCGTTTTGCTCCGCGTACATCTCCCACGATTCGCGCCAGCTCATCACGCGCTTCGGCTGCATGTAGTCCATCATCATCGCGACGAGCGTCAGCAGCCGGTAGCCACGCCAGAACCACTTGTCGATCCAGCGCTGCACGATCGGCACGTTGCCCGGGTCCTGCTCGAGCAGGAACTTGATGCACTCGATGCCGAGCGTCATGTGGCGCGATTCGTCCGACTGCGCGGAGAAGCCGAACGTGACAGTCGACATGTCGCCGTTGTACGCCGCGCCCGACATGAACGGCACGAACAGCAGGTTCGTCAGCACGTATTCGAACGAGAAGCTCACGGCGGTCAGGAATTCGAACGGCCCCGACGAGTACGCATCCTCGAAGAACGACTTCGGCACCGACAGGTACCAGACGCGATCGAACCAGTGGTTCGAGTGATGGAACCCGTTGAAAAACTTGTTGTACGTCGACATCGCGTGCGTTTCGGTCTGGTAGTGCCGCAATTCGTCGATCGACTGCATCTGGCACGCGATGCGCGCGCCCTCGCCGGTGAAATGCCGGCCGACGTGCGCGAAACCGCGATGCGCGAGGTATTCGAGCGGCGTCACGCCCTGGATGAACAGCTTCAGCGCGTTGATGTAGCGCGCATCGGTCACGCCGAGGAACGCGTTGTTCTGCGTGAACGCGTCGATCACCGCGTACAGCTTCTTTTCCTTCTCGCCCTGGTATTTCCAGTACGCGTCCATCGTCAAACGGAACGGGTCGACCCACTTGTCCCAGTCGTGGATCTTGATGCCCTCGTAGCGGTCGTACGGGAAGACCTTGTCCATCGGCTGGTAGGTCGTCTCCCAGCCGAGGCCGCGCGTCATCGCCGCGTAGCGGTCCTTCAGGCCGAGTTTTTTCTTGAGCGTTGGCGTGTCCATTCGTGTCTCCGGTGTTGTCGGTGCGCGTGGCGCGTCGTTCAGTGCGTCCAGCTCAGCGTGAACTGGTCGTCGTCCTCGTCGATGTGGCCGGACAGCGTGATCAGGTTCACCTGAAGCTGCTGCAGGTCGAAGCGCGTGCCGGTCAGTTCCTCGATCGTTTCGCGGCGGATCGTCAGCCGGTCGGGCGAATCGATCTTGACCATGCCGGGCGACTCGACCACCACCGCGAGCGGGTTGTCGGCGACGATCGCCTCGACGATCGGTCTGGACTCCTCATTGGCCTGGAAGGCGATGAATACGTTGGACATGCTGGTTTCCTGGATGAAAGATGGGCGGCTCGGGCTCAGAGCGCGATGCCGAGCTTCGCGACACGCGTATGGAACTGTTCCCGCGCTTCGTCGAGCGCCGCGCGGCCGTCGTCCTGCAGCGCCAGCGCGGCCACCGGCGCGAGCGCAGCTTCAGCCCGCGCGGACCAGTCGCGCGTCCAGCGTGCCAGCAGCGCGCGGTTGTCGTCGGATTCGGCAGCCATCGTCTTCACGTCGGCATCGATCCAGCGGTTCGATTCGGTGTGCCATTCGGGCATGAACGCGGTCAGCATCGCCACCGCCGAGCCGCCCGCGAGCGCGATTCGTTCATCGACGAAGCGGTCGTACACGAGCGGGTAAAGCAGCCCGTCGAGCGCAAGGTTCTGCGCGACGATCAGCTCGACCGGATCGGCGACCACCAGCGTGTCCTCGACGTAACGCCGCAGCGGCTGCCACGCGGCGCCGGTGGTCCAAGCCGCCTTGGCGGTGTCGAGCACGTCGGGCTCGGCCATCGCGAGCGCGAGCCGTGTGAGGTATTGCGCAACCCCGAGGTTGTCCATCGCGTGAAACATCGCGGGCGCCGTGAACGCGGTGCCGTAGCCGAGCGCGCAGACCTGCGCGTTGTTCATGTTCGCGCCCCAGGCCGCGTGGCGCAGCGGCACCAGCACGTCGAGCGCATGCGCGGCGACGTCGTCGCGCATCAGGGCGATCATCCGGCGCGACTCGACGAACTCGAAGTTCGCTTCCATCGTGTCCTGCTGGCGCGCCCGCGTGGTCGCCCACGACGCGTAGTAGAACTGGCGCGGGTCCTTCAGCGCGTACCAGTTCGCCATCCGGATCGCCGAGCGCGACGCATCGAAGATCTCGTAATCGGGATCCCACGTCGGCCGGTAATGGAAGTTCGCCTGGGGCTGCGCGCCCATCATGCCTTCCTGGTAGCGCGTCGCCGTCTTGTCGCCGCCGATGTTCTGCGCGACGTGCGCAAAGGTGTGCCGGAGCGGCTTGATGTCGACTGTCTTCAGCTCGATGGTCACTTCTTGCTCCTCAAGGTCATGGGTTCGCTTCGATGTCCAGCCGCGTGACCTGCTGTTCGCGGCAGAACGCGTCGAAGGCGGCAGGAGGCAACGTCAGTTCGACGCACAGCTCCGGCGCGCCGCCGATCGACAACTCGAATTCGACGAAGCCGCGTGTGTTCGTACCGGTGACGCGGACGCACTTGCGACCCGGGTCGAGCGGGGAAAGATCGGTGTCGGTTGGATTCATGTCCGGTGTCGCCTCCATGCCGTCCTTCAATGCAGCATCCGTGCCACGCGCGGCCGGCTCGGCAAAAAATCTCGATAATTCAGGGAAAGCCCTGACGCGAAGTTTGAATTCGCGATCCACAATGGCGGTTAACCAGAATGGAAAGCGCGCCCGGGCGATTGCGCCGAACCCCAGATTCGGCGGCCCTCTTCATCATTTGAGCAACCCGGCGGCACGCATTTGATGAAATGATCAAATGGCTGCCCGGGTTGGGGCGCCGCCAGCGGAAATTTCGAAAATCACGAGAAATCTCGACGGAGGAGACATGACGCGGCCCAGCCTGCCCCCCTTGCCGCCGGACACCGACCTGCGCAAGCTGATCCATTTTTCGGCGAGCGACGGCCGCATCTGGCTCGCCGGACAGCGGATGGTGCTGCTCCATGCCGGCGCGCTGGCAACACTGCGCCAGGAGCTGATGGAAAGCGTCGGGCCGGCGCAGACGCGGCGTTTCTTCACGCGCGTCGGCTTCGCCGCCGGCGAACGGGACGCCGCGCTCGCCCGCGAGATCCGCAGCGGCGCGTCGCTGTTCGACATGTTCCATGTCGGCCCGCAGCTGCACATGCTTGAAGGCGCCGTGCAGGTCACGCCGTTGCGCTTCGAGGCCGATCCCGCGACGGGCGCGTTCTATTGCGAATACCGCTGGGAACATTCATGGGAAGCCGACGTCCACCGCCGCACGTTCGGGCCGCAGCCCGAGCCGGTGTGCTGGATGCTGATCGGCTATGCGACCGGCTATACGAGCGCCTTCATCGGCCGGACGATCCTGTTCAAGGAAACGAGCTGCGTCGGCATGCACGACCCGCACTGCACGATCGTCGGCAAGCCAGCCGAGGAATGGCCCGACGCCGAGGAAATCTCGTCGTGGTTCAAGGCCAATTCGCTGATCAACACGATCCGCGACCTGCAGACCGAGGTCGAATCGCTGCGCCTCGAGATCGCGCCCGACGATGGCCGCACGCGGCTCGTCGGGCGCTCCGACGCGTTTCGCGCCGCCTATGCGCTGCTCGAGACGGCCGCGCCGACCAAGGTGGCCGTGCTGCTCACGGGCGAGACGGGCGTCGGCAAGGAGCGCTTCGCCCGCGCGCTGCACAGCCTGAGCCCGCGCGCCGCGAAGCCGTTCGTCGCGATCAACTGCGCGGCCATTCCGCACGCGCTGATCGAATCGGAACTGTTCGGCGCGGAGAAAGGCGCATTCACGGGCTCGCAGGTCGCGCGTGCCGGGCGCTTCGAGCGTGCGAATGGCGGCACGCTGTTCCTGGACGAGATCGGCGAATTGCCGCTCGACGTGCAGGCCAAGCTGCTGCGCGTGCTTCAGGAAGGCGAGGTCGAACGGCTCGGCGCGACCGACGGCAGGAAGGTGGATGTGCGCGTCGTCGCGGCGACCAATCGCGATCTCGAACAGGCCGTGCGCGACGGCACCTTCCGCGCCGACCTCTATTACCGGATCAACGTCTACCCGGTGCTGATCCCGGCGCTGCGCGACCGGCAGGACGACATCGCGCTGCTCGCCGACGCAATGCTGGAACGCTTCGCGTCGCTGCACGGCAAGCCGGCGCCCACGCTGACCGACTATGCGTACGACGCGCTGCGCGGCTACCGGTGGCCCGGCAACGTGCGCGAGCTCGAGAACCTGATCGAGCGCGCGGTGATCCTGTCGCGCCCCAACCGGCCGGTGGACGCGAAGGACCTGTTCCCCGGCGTCGGTCTGCCGGGCGGCTCGACCGTCGACCGTGCGGGGCAGATCAAGCCGGCCGCCGCGCTGTCGATCGACTGCGCGACGATCCTCGACCAGTTGCAGGGCGGCGGCGGGCTCGACGGCCTCGAGCGCGCGCTGCTGCACGAGGCCGTCGATCGCGCGAACGGCAACCTGTCGGCCGCCGCCCGCCTGCTCGGGCTGACGCGCGCGCAGCTCAGCTATCGCCTCAACCGCAAACAGGATCAGGAGGACGCCTGACATGAACACCATCCTGCCCGCCCACCCGTTTGCCGACGCACTGCCCGACGACACGCCGCCCGCGATCGAGCCGACCGCCGACGACGCGGTCGAGCCGCATGCACGCACGCTCAGCGAGCATGCGTACCACCAGCTTCGCCAGCACATCATCGAGGGGCACTACCCGCCCGGCGCGAAGCTGCGCGTCGAGCACCTGAAGAACGTGTACGGCGTCGGAGCGGGCACGCTGCGCGAGGCGCTCACGCGGCTCGTCAGCGATGCGCTGGTCGTCGCCGAAGGGCAGCGCGGGTTTCGCGTCACGCCGATGTCGGTCGACGATCTCGAAGCGATCACGCGGCTGCGCATCCATATCGAGGTCGATGCGCTGCGCGAATCCGTGCGGCGCGGCGACGATGCGTGGGAACAAAGAGTGCGGCAGAGCTTCGAGATGCTGTCGGCGTGGGAGCAGCCGGTATCGATCGAGCACCGGACCGCGTGGGAAGCGTGCAACCGGCGCTTTCACGAAGCGCTGATCTCGGCGGCCGCGACGCCGTGGACCTACCTGATCCTGCGCATGCTGTCGCAGCAAAGCGAACGGTACCGGCGCGTGTGCATCGGGCTCGGCGATTCGAAGCGCGACGTGCACGCGGAACATGCGTGCCTGTTCGAAGCCGCGATGCGGCGCGCCGATGCACGCGCGGCACTCGCGCTCGAAGACCATATCGGCACGACGCTCGCCGTCGTGCGCAACGCGCCGCCCGGTACGTTGCCGTTCTAGCTGGAAACGGCGACGCTCGCGCCACTCAGGCCAGCGCGGGATACCCGTGCGCGGCCGCCTCGTGCTCGAACCGCGCAATCGTGTCGTAGTCGCCTGGCGACAACCGTTCGAATCCCTTCAGCCGCAGCACGCGCGCCCGTTCAGCATCGGCGACGACCACGCGATCGAGCGCGTCCCGCAACGCGGCGACCTGCGTTTCCGGCAGCGCGCGCGATGCGATGAACGGCAACCCCGGCGCAGAGGCTGTCGTACCGATGATCCGGATGTCCTCCAGCAATTCGGGCAGCGCGTCGCGCACGTACGCGAACGTCACACAGTCGATCGCCGCGCAATCGGCTTCCGCTGAAGCCAGCGCACGCAGCACGTTCAGGTGCGAGCCGAGCGCTGCTACCGATCCGAAGAATCGTCCGTCGCGCGCATACGGCGCAACCGCATGCCGGAGCGCGTTCATCCCGCTGTGCGAATCTCGACCGTTGAATGCGGCACGCAGCCCGCGGCATGCGGCGAGCGTCGTCGCGCCGCCCGCATGCGCGCGTGCCGACACGGCGAGCACGCTGCTGTAGTGCGCGCCGTGGCAGCCGTCCGCATCGAACACGGGGGTCGCGATCAGTCGCACGACATCGCGCAGGCCCAGCATCCGGTACGGGTAGCCGCAGGTCTGCGACAGCAGCAGATCGTCGCGCCGCCACAGCGCGTGCAGATCGTCGAAGGGTTCATCGGGAAGCGCGACATCGGCGGGCCCGCCCGCGTTCGCGAACGCATCGAGTGCATCGCGCAGCAGCGCGCGCCACAGCGCGTCGTGGCGCGGCGTCACGTTGTACATCGGCAGGGTGGCGATCCATGGGCTCATGCGGGCATTCTACGCAGTGACGCTCGCGCAGCGGAACCTGATTCAATCCCGGCAAAACGGGGGCCGAACGTGACGCAGCGCGCCCGAAGCTTATCGGCCGCGCGACGATAAGCAAATGCGAATCGATTGGTTGGCCGCGTGGTGCGATCCCGGTACCGTCGTGATGCCTGCCCGAGCCTCGCCACCGCGCGTGATCCCGGACAGGCCGACCGTGATCCGCGAGACACCTGCGCACCAGGGCCGAGCGCACCGGTTCAACCGCTCGTTCCCCGCGCTGCCCGTTCAATCCCGCCTCAACGCCATGGCCGAATACTTCGACGTCGACCACGCGCGTGCGATCGCCGCGCTCGACACCCGCTTCATCGCGCGCACCGAGTGGCCGACCTGGCTGCTGGTCGTCGTGATCTACGGCGGCTGGCTCGCCGTGCTGCTGCTCGTGCGCGACGGAACCCTGTCGCTCGCGGCCGCGACGCCGCCGCTGATCCTGCTCGGCGCGTGGCACCTGTCGCTGCAACACGAGCTGCTGCACGGCCATCCGACGCGCTCCGCGCGCGTGAACAAGCTGCTCGGCTATCCGCCGCTGACGGTCTGGTATCCGTACACGCTGTATCGCGACACGCATCTCGACCATCACCGCGACGAAGACCTGACCGTGCCGGGCGTCGATCCCGAAACGAACTACGTCACGCGCGAGCGCTGGGCACAGCTGCCGCGCTGGCGCCGCGTGCTGACGGTCGCACGCAAGACCTTCGTCGGACGCTTCGTCGCCGGGCCGCCGTTGAGCATCGCCGCGATGGGCGTCGACGCATTCGCCTCGTTTCGTCGCGGCGATTTCCGCTATCTGCCGATGTGGGCGACGCACGTCGCCTGCGTGGTCGCGCTGCTCGCGTGGCTGCAATGGGCGATCGGCGTGCCGTGGTGGTATTACCTGCTCGCGGTCACGTGGCCCGCGTTGTCGATCGCGATGATTCGCTCGCTGTACGAGCACCGCGCCGCACCGCATCCGAAGGCGCGCATCGCGATCAATGAAGCAGGCTTCGCAATGCGGCTGCTGTACCTGAACAACAACTATCACCTCGTCCATCACGACCTGCCGAAACTGCCGTGGTACGACCTGCCGCGCGCGTACCGGATGCGCCGCGACGCGTATGCGCGAAAGTGCGGTGGCTTCGTGATTCGCGGCGGGTATCGCGAACTGCTGGCGCGCCATGCGTGGACGCCGACCGATACGCCCGTGCATCCGTTCGACCAGGGCACGGCGTCGTTGTCGACCGGGAGCGGCGTGA
This sequence comes from Burkholderia lata, assembly GCF_902499335.1. Taxonomy (GTDB): domain Bacteria; phylum Pseudomonadota; class Gammaproteobacteria; order Burkholderiales; family Burkholderiaceae; genus Burkholderia; species Burkholderia lata_B. The sequence continues at coordinate 126,504 of NZ_CABVQK010000019.1, forward strand.
AGGTGGCGGTGGTCGACAAGGTGTTGCAGATCAGTACGTGACATGCGGCGAAGGCGCCGGATTCAGCAAACGGGGTGACAGGCCGCACGGCCATCGATTCATCCGCCCCGTTGCACCTTCCTTACGGAAAGCCGACAGCATCGCTCGCACCCGCGCATTGCCAATTGCGCCGGCAATGCCCAGAATGACGGCTCGTCCGGGGCTTCCAACAATCATTCGCCCCGGCTCTGCCCCCGGCCGCGCGCCGCACTCCCCCACGACGATGCAACCGAACACCCCGCCCGGCGCGATCCGCGCGATCGGCAACGACTGGTCCGTTTCCGCGATTACCGCGGGCTTTCTCGCGGTACTGATTTCGTACGCGGGCCCGCTCGCGATCTTCTTCCAGGCCGCGCAGGCGGCGCATGCGTCGAACGCGATGGTGTCGTCATGGGTCTGGGCAATCTCGATCGGCGCGGGCGTATCGGGCCTGTTCGCGAGCTGGAAGCTGAAGGTGCCGGTCATCACCGCGTGGTCGGCGCCCGGCACCGCGCTGCTCGTCGGCCTGTTTCCGCAACTGACGCTCAACCAGGCCGTCGGCGCGTACATCACGGCCGCGCTGATCATCCTGCTGATCGGCGTGACCGGCTATTTCGACCGGCTCGTGCGCCACATTCCGCACGGCATCGCGTGCGGGATGATGGCCGGCATCCTGCTGCCGTTCGGCACGCACGCGTTCGCCGCCGCGTCGGAGCAGCCCGCGCTCGCGTTCGGGATGATCGCGGCCTACGTGATCTTCAGGCGCCTGTTGCCGCGCTACAGCATCGTGCTCGTGTTGCTGACGGGCGCCGCGCTCGCGACGCTGCTCGGGATGACGCATCTCGGCAACGTATCGGCGAGCATCGCGCACCCGATCTTCATCGCGCCCGAATGGACGCTCGGCACGACGCTCAGCCTCGCGCTGCCGCTCGTCGTCGTCAGCCTCACCGGCCAGTTCCTGCCGGGCATGACGATCCTGCGCGTGTCCGGTTATCACACCCCCGCGCGGCCGATCATCACCGCGACCAGCGTGATGTCGCTCGTGGTTGCGTGCTTCGGCGGGATCACGATCGTCGTCGCGGCGATCACGGCCGCGCTCTGCACCGGCAAGGACGCGCACGAAGACCCGGACCGGCGCTACATCGCGGGGCTGGCGAACGGGGCGATCTACCTGGTCGGCGGGCTGTTCGCGGGCACGATCGTCGCGGTGTTCCTCGCGCTGCCGAAGGCGTTCGTCGCGATCCTCGCGGGGCTCGCGCTGATCGGCGCGATCGGCGCGAACGTGCACGGGATCTTCGCGGACGAGAACCACCGCGAGGCATCGCTGATCACGTTCCTCGCGACCGCGTCGGGCATGACGTGGCTCGGGCTCGGCTCCGCGTTCTGGGGGATCGTGATCGGGTCGCTTTCGTATGCGGTACTGAACAAGGTGCGGCGACAGGCGTGATGGGCAACGCGTGCCGCCACCGCTGTTATCGCGCGTACTGGCGCACCAGTTGGGCGAGCGCATCGGTCAGCGTCGTCGTCCCGTAAAGCCGCTCCGATACACCCGCCTCGACGTCGATCTGCCCGGCGTTGTGCACGTCGTAGAGATCGACGATCAACTGCGCATGGCGCTCGCTGAGGCCCGCACGCAGCAGCGTCGCGGCCCACGTCTCGCGCGGCAGTTCATGCGCGACGATGGCCCGGCCGGCCGCCGCGCCGAGCGTATCGGCGATCGCCGTCACGCTCACCCGCCGCGGCCCTTCGACACTGACGATGCGCGGCCCGTTGCCGCCTTCCGGTGCATCGAGCAGCAGCCGAGCCGAAACGACGCCCACATCGGGCGCCCAGACTGTCGGGAACACCTTGCCGACCGGATGGTGAAAGCTCGGCAGCACGCCGGTGCCGAGCGCGACCGGCAGGATGCGCGTCCAGTTCTGCAGATGCTCGGCCGAACGCAGCAGCGTCACGTGCGTCGGGATCGTCCGCAGCCGTTCCTCGAAGTGATGAAACAGCCGGGTGATGCCCGTATTGCCGTCGCGCTCCGCGCCGTAGTCCGACAGCGCGAGCAGCACCGGCGGTGGGTTGGCGGCGAGCGCGGCGGTCGCGACGTCGATCGTCCGCGTCATCGTCGCGGCCGGATCGGGGTCCGCGACCGGCACCGGGCACAGTATCTGCACGGCCTGTGCGCCGTCGATTGCCGACGCGATCGCGTTCGCGTCCGTCAACTCGGCGATCACGACGTCGCAGCCGAGCTGCGCGAAACGTTCACGATGGCGTGCGTCGCGCAACACCGCGCGCACGGGATGGCCGGCATTGCGCAAGGCCGTCACGGTCGACTGGCCGACGTTGCCGGATGCACCGAAGATCACGAACACGATTCGCTCCTGGGGGAGATGATGGTGTGGTGATTGTCGGGTTGCGCGAAGGGAACGGCGCGCACGGAGGGATGAATACAGCAGGAAAGGATGACGGATTGGGTGGCAGTTGCCATGCGAGTTGCCCACGGCCTTGCCCGTCGCTTCGAATCGTACGGTCTGCCTCTTGCCGAAGGCGCACGCGGAAATTGTCCAACAGCCTGTTGGAGAATTTCCCCGGGATACAACACGACACCTCATATCCGGCGCGGTGCCATCGCTCCGTTACGCCCCGCTCCCGCTGCCCTCGCCGTCATACGCGAGCCGCAGCCCGCCCCGTGCCCCCGATCGCGCAATCTCGGTCGGCGTCGCCCCCAGCACGCGATTCATCCAGTTCGCCATGTGGCTCTGGTGTGCAAACCCGGCTTCGAGCGCGATCTGGCTGATGCTGAGCCGGCCTTCGAGCAACAGCACCTTCGCGCGCTCGACCCGGCGCCGCACGACGTACTGGTGCACGGGCATCCCGAGCGTTTCGCGGAACAGCACCTTGAAATGCGGCACGCTGATCGACACGAGCGCCGCGAGTTCGGCGAGCGTCATGCGCCGGTCGAGGTTCGCTTCGACATAGTCGATCACGCGCGCGGCCGCCTTCGGCGCCAGCGTGCGGCGGCGCTCGCGGAACGCCGGCTGGCCGTCGACCAGCCGCGCGACGAGCGCCGTGCACAGGCTTTCCGCATAGAGCGGATCCGACGCGTCTTCCGCTTCGAGTTCGGCGGCCATCGCCCATGCGATGTGCTGCAGGCGCGGATCGCGCACCTGCAGCCGGCGGCGGATCTGCCCCTGCGACGGCTTCAGCTCGAGCTGCTCGACGGTCCGTCGCACGAACGTGTCGCTGAGCGCGATATGGAGGATCTGGCAGTCGGCGCTGTCGGTCCACTGCCCGGGCAGGCCGGCCGGAATCACGTCGACGTCGCCATGCGCCTGGATGCGTGACACGCGCTCGCCGTCGCACACGCAATCCGCGCGAACGGGCGACCCGATATGCACGCCGATCCGGTGATGCTCGGCCGCCGGAATCCGGTAGGTGCCCGCGCGGATCTGCAGCAGCGACGCACCGAAGCCGTGCCAGCCGAGCCCGCGGCTGGAGCGCAGGCTGACCGGGACGCCGTTGTCCGTCGGCGCCGCGAGAATCGCATCGCTCATGGCCTTCCTCCAGTGGATGGGGATGTCGAACGCGCATTGTGACGCGTTTTCGGGCCGCCTGCCGGGCCTGCCGGCGGCGCGCCCCGGTTGAGCAGAAAAAGATCATCCGTTTCTGCTCGGGGCCATCCTTGCGTGCGCGCCTGCGGGCGCCGCGCCGCTTACGATGGCCTCATCCGACACCTACGGAGACCGTCATGCCCCATCAGTGCCTTGTTCAACGCGCAGCGTTCGCCGCGCGCTCGCCGTCCGCCGCCACCCGCCCTTCATCCGGCCCCCGCGCCCGCAACGACCGCGCCACAATCGCGACCTGGTGCCTGCGCATCGTCGGCTGGTACCGGCTCGAACGGCTGCTCGCGTCGATCCCCGACAGCAACGACGACTTCGGGCTCGTCTGACCGGCCGCGCGGCCAGCGTCGTCCACCTACTTGCGCCGCCGCTCGTGCGGCGCGACCGTCGCGCCGTCGATCACCGGTGCGCCCTGCTTGATCAGGAAGTCGCGGAACAGTCCCGTGACCTGCGAAATGCGCCGGTCGGCGAGCGTGACCACATACCATTCGCGCTCGATCGGGTTGCCGGGGAACGGCAGTTGCCCGAGCAGCCCGGTGCGCAGTTCGAGTGCACACGCGTGCAACGACAGGAACGCAACGCCGAGCCCCGCTTCCGCCATCTGCTTGATGGCCTCGTTGCTCGACAGTTCGGAGCCCACATGGAACCGGTAACCCGCGTTCTTGAACAGGCTCTCGACGGTCGAGCGCGTACCTGCGCCCCGTTCGCGCACGAGCAGGTGCGCGGATTCGAGATCCTTCAGCGCGACGCGCTTGCGCTGCATCAGCGGATGGCCGGGCGCCGCGACGAACACCATCGGATGCTTCGCGAACTCGACCGCATGCGTGCGCAGCTCCTTCGGCGCGCTGCCCATCACCGCGAGATCGATTTCATGCGTCGCGAGCATGCGGATGATGTCGTCGCGGTTACCGACCTTGAAGTACGTCTTCACATGCGGACGCGTCGCGGTGAATTTGACGAGCAGCGGCGGGATCAGGTACTCGGCCGTCGTGATCGCGCCGATCCGCAGCGTGCCGCCGAGGTCGCCCGTCAGCGCGGCCACTTCGTCGCCGGCCTCGCTCCACAGATGCAGGATCTCGCGCGCGTAACGCGACACGATCTCGCCGGCCGCGGTCAGCTGCACGCCGCGCCCCACCCGCTGCAGCAACGCGGCGCCCACCGCCTCCTCGAGCAGGCGAACCTGCAGCGACACGGCCGGCTGCGTCAGGTTCAGCTCCTCGGCCGCCCGCGACACGCTGCCGAGCCGCGCAATCATGTCCAGCGCCTTCAGCTGCCGGAACGTCGCGGTCTTTCCTATAAGTGAATACATATGAGTCGCTTATAAACATTAAATTGTTCGAGTGGGTTCGAAACTATATCGTCGGTTCTTGAGCAATGTCATCCGAATCGTCATTAAAGCGGGAGCCCAACATGGACAACACCACGCCCAACCTTGCAACGGACCGCGCACCGCGCCTGCCGCGCATCGTGATCGTCGGCGGCGGCGCCGGCGGCCTGCACCTCGCCACGCGTCTCGGCGATACGGTCGGACGCCGCGGGCAGGCCGAAATCGTGCTCGTCGACCGCTACCCCACGCACTTCTGGAAGCCGCTGCTGCACGAAGCCGCATCGGGCCATCGCGACCCGGCATCGCACACGATCGAATACGCGGCGCAAGCGAAGCGCCACGGCTTCCGCTTCGTTCAGGGCGCGCTGCAACAGGTCGACCGCGCGGCACGTACGGCGACGATCGCGGCCGTACAGGACGCGGACGGCACGGAAATCCTGCCGCAGCGCGAGCTCGGCTATGACGACCTCGTGCTCGCCGTCGGCAGCGTGACGAACTTCTTCAATGTGCCGGGTGCGGCACGCCACGCGCTGCCGCTCGAAAACCTCGACCAGGCCGAGGATTTCCGCCGGAAGTTCCTCGCGGCCTGCACGAAGGCGAATCACCTGGCCGAGCAGCAGCCCGCGCGGCGCGCGGCGCCGATCTGCATCAACGTGATCGGTGCGGGCGCGACGGGCGTCGAGCTGGCAGCGGCATTGCGGCATGCGATCCAGCAACTGACGACGTACCGCTTCAAGGCGCTGGTGTCCGCGCGCGATGTGCACATCCGGCTGATCGAAGGCGGCCCGCGCATCCTGCCGGCGCTCGACGAGCGGCTGTCCGGCAAGATGCACGCGCAGCTTCGCGCGCTGAACGTCGACGTGCTGACCGATACCCGCGTGGCGGAAGTCGGCGCGGATGCCGTGACGACCTCGACGGGCGAACGGCTCGCGAGCGACATCACGATCTGGGCGGCCGGCGTGGCAGGCCCCGCGTTCCTGCGGGAGATCGGCAACATCGCGCTCAATCGTTCGAACCAGGTGATCGTGACCGATACGCTGCAGACGCCGGACGATCCGCACGTGTATGCGTTCGGCGACTGCGCCGCTTGCCCGACGGCCGGCGCGAGCGGCTTTCTGCCGCCGCGCGCGCAGGTCGCGTACCAGCAGGCCGTGTATCTGGTCAACGCGTTCGCGCGTCGCGTCGCCGGCAAGCCGGTGGCCGGCTTCACGTTCCGCGATGCGGGCACCGTCGTGTCGCTCGGGCATGCAGGCGCCGTGTACCAGGCCGACATCAGCGTGCGTTCGCGCTCGCTGATCGTCGACGGGCTCGCCGCGATCGGGCTGTACAAGTTCCTGTATCGCAAGCACCTGTTCAGCGTGGTCGGCGTGAAGCGTGCGCTGTTCCAGTCGCTGAGCCACTGGCTGCAAAGCCGCAACCAGCCGTCGATCAAGCTGCACTGATTGCGCCTGTTCACACGCGGTATCGCAAGACGGCATATCGGGCGTGCTTCGCTCGATATGCCGTTTTTTCATATGCACATGTGCGGTGCATTCACCGCGTGCGCGAATCTGGTGCATCACATCGAAGGCCGTCGATACGATGCCATTCGCGCGGAATAGGTCGTGCGACACGCATCCCGCGCCCACATTGGCTCGCAACCGTATTCATAAGTCAGATCGTATGAGTCTGATATAAATATTAATTGGTCGCAATTTCCGGATCGACGCTAAGGTGTGTGGCATTCCCGTCGGCGAACGGATCATCACGTCTCTGAAGAGGAATCACCGTGGTTATTGAAGCCATCGTCACCCGTCTCGACGCTGCATTCGCGCAAATCGAAGCAACACCGGATTCGCACGAATCGCGCCATCAACGCGACGCGATCATCCAGTGGCTCGACCGAGCATCGGAAGAAGGATATCGACTCGGTCTCGTCACGACGCTGCCGGCCGCACGGCTCAGCGATATGTTCGAAGGCCAGTTCGGCCGCGCGAACCTCGACCGCTTCTCGGTCGTCGTCACGGATGCCAATCAGCAGGACTCCAGATCAAACCAGCATCCTTTCGACGTCGCACTGCAGGCACTCGGCGTGCCGCCCGAACGCGCGCTGGCGATTGCGAGCAGCGAACCGGAGCGCCGCGAAGCCGAACACTTCGGCCTGTCGCGCTGTGTGAACGTCACCGACATCGTGCGCTCGATCGCATCGGCCGGCCTGCACTGAACGCCGGCACACGGGCCGGCGGCGGCCGGCCATGAACGATCCGGCGGCAATCCGACGATTGCCCGACCGAATTCTGACATTCTGCTGTCAAAGTCGCTTGCAACACTTCCGGGCTTGACCGATCCCTCCCGGAGACGGGACGACGCGAACCTGCATCGTCCTGCCCGTTGCACGCCACGATGACACGCCCGATCCGCACCGCCACCGCCCTCGCGATTACCTGCCTGCTGCTCGCCGCTTGCGGCGGCGAAGACTCGACACCGCAAGCGGCCTCTGCCGACAACAGCGGCTCGACGCCCGTACCGCAGCCGCAGCCTCAGCCCAAGCCGACACCCGCGACTTACTACCAGACGAAGACGCCGTACCGCCCGCAGCAGGACGCCGCGACGTACGAAGCACCGCCCGCCGGCTACGCGCCCGTCTATGCCGAACTCGTCGCGCGCCACGGCTCGCGCGGGCTGTCCGGCTTCAAGTACGACGGTGCGATCTACACGATGCTGGTCAAGGCCGAGGCCGACGGCGCGCTGACCGCGCTCGGCGCGCAGCTCAAGGCCGACACGTACGCGATGATGAAGGCCAATGCGCTGCTCGGCTATGGCGTGGCGGGCATCTCGACGCCGGGGTACGGCAACCTCACGCAAACCGGCATCCGCGAACACCAGCAGCTCGCCACGCGTCTCGCGCAGCGGCTGCCCGCGCTGTTCGCGGCCGGCAACCGGCAGATCGTCGTCGTCAACTCGGGCCAGGATCGCGCGGTCGACAGCTCGACGTATTTCTCCGCGTCGCTCGTGGCCGCGCAACCGGCGCTGGCCGCCGCGATCACGCTGCCGGCTGCGCCGTCCGGCTATCCCGCGAACGCACCAGTCGCGCAGCCGGCCGGCACCAACCGTTTCCTGCTGTACTTCCACTCGCTGAAGCCGGCCACCGATCTCGTGACCGATGCGGGCAATCCGTACTACGCGACCTACCAGGCGAGCCAGGCATACCAGGCCTATGCGAACGACACGACGGTGGCCGCGAAGCTCAACACGATCAAGGCCGCGCCGCAGGCGGCCGACGTCGCGCAAACGGTGCTGTCCGCGCTCGTGTCGCAGGCATTCATCGCGAAGCTCGGCACCAGCGGCTACACGTTCGCGAACACGGGCACCTATGCGTTCACGTCGACGGACGGCAAGTTCACCAACACGCTGAAGGGCGACGGCAAGACGAAGATCGCGACGGCCGTCGATGCGGTGAACGTGCTGTACAACCTGCTGCAGGTCGCGCCCGCGATGACGGCGGAAACCGGCGGCGTCACGATGGAGAAGTACATCGGCGCGGAGCAGGCGCAGTATCTCGCGTATCTGCAGGATGCCGAGGACTACTACCAGAAGGGGCCCGGCATCCAGGAAGCGAACCCCGTCACGTACCGGATGGCGAAGGTGCTGCAGGACGATTTCTTCGGCGAAGTCGATGCGATCGCGCGCGGCGACCTGACCCGCGCCGCGAAGCTGCGCTTCACGCATGCGGAGATCGTGATTCCGTTCGCGTCGATCATGAACCTGAAGAACGTGTTCGTGCCGACGCCTCAGGCGCAGACGTACACGTACGCGAACAACCCGTGGCGCGGCGACCAGGTGTCGCCGATGGCCGCGAACATGCAGTGGGATGTCTATCGGAACGGCTCGCGGCTCATCGTGAAGATGCTGTACAACGAGCGCGAAACGGATTTCCAGGCCGCGTGCGACGGCGCGAAGATCGCACCGGGCAGCCACTTCTACGACTACGCGGGGTTGAAGCAGTGTTACGGGTATCAGTGAGGTGACGCGGGCAGCGGGTCACAAAACCCGCTCGCCCCGCTACCCACCGGCCCTCTCCGGCTCGACCAGCATGACCTCGATCCGTTCCTTGCCCTTCCCGGTATTCCTGCGCTTGAGCGTCAGCATGCCGATCTCGCCGGTCGACGCCGGATGCGTGCCGCCGCACGCCATCGTCGCGAAGCCGTCGACCGTCCAGAACCTGCGTTGCGCGTCGACGTCGCTGAAGTCGGTCACGATGCGCAGGTCGCGCTTCGACAGGTCGGCCGCGGCCGATTCAATCTCGGGAAACAGCGGCGCCAGGCTCGCGTCACTCGCGAAGTCGATGCGCGCCTTGTCCTGCCCGATATGCGCACCGATGCGCTCGATGCCGGGCCTGAGCCGATAGACCAGCTGCAGCACCATTTCTGCCGCGAAGTGCAGACGCATCAGCCGGTACCGGCGCGTCCAGTCGATACGCCAGGTGACGTGATCGCCGCCCGTCAGCGAATGATCGTGCGGCAGCGTATAGACGATGTCGAGGCCCTGCTTTTCGGCCTGGATGACCGGATAGCCGCCAAGCGACCCCGCGTCGCTTTCCTGCCCGCCCGAAAACGCAAAGAAGATGGTCGCGTCCACCCGCACGCGATCGCCGTCGACGTGGCTGACGACGGTATCCAGCGTGGTCCGGTAGGGATCGTCCCAGAATACTTTCTTCGTCATTGCCCGCCGCACCTTTCGCCGAGGAAAGCGCGCAGGTTAGCCGGAGCGAGTCCCCGTGGCTTGTACGATCTTGCGCCCTTGCGCCGGCGCATCCTCGTCAGGCATGGCGTGCGACGCCGTCACAATCGCATCCTCGCCCTTGCGCTCGACACTCCATGTATGGATCGGCCGATGCCCCGGCCGCTCCCACTCGGGCGGCATCCACAGGTGTTTCAATCGCTGCAGGACGGGCCCCGGCGCGAACACGTCGCGCCACATGTCGACGAACTCGTGCAGGTTCAGCACCAGGAAGTTGTACGAACGAATCTGCTGCGTGATCCCGTAGTCGACCGGCTCCGTTTCCTCGACATACGTGCCGAACATGCGATCGAAGATGATCAGCACGCCACCATAGTTCCTGTCGATGTAACGCGGATTGCGGCCGTGATGCGCGCGATGATTCGACGGCGTGTCGAACACGTACTCGAACCAGCGCGGCAGCCGCCCGATCGCCTCGGTATGCACGAAGTACTGGTACGCGAGATCGACCGCGAGCAGGAACAGCACGACCGCAGGCGGGATGCCGAGCCACACCGGCGGCAGGTAGAACACGAACACGCCGACGAACGCGTTCAGCAGCGACTGCCGCATCGCCGTCGTGAAGTTCATCACTTCGCCGCTGTGATGCGGCACGTGCGCGGCCCAGAACCAGCGCACGCGGTGCGACGTGCGATGGAACCAGTAGTAGCAGAACTCCACGCCGACGAAGATCGGCACGATCGTGAAGCCGTTCACCGGCACGTCGAACCAGCGGTGCCGGTAGACCCACGCGAAGATCGCGCCCGTGAACAGCAGCCCCATCACGGTCTCGGCCACCTGATAGCCGGCGCCGAGCGACAGGTTCGCGACGATCTCCTTCCAGCGAAACGGCTCGCGGCGGCCGCGCCCGGTCATCACCGCGTATTCGATCGCGAACGCGATCAGGAAGACCGGCGTCATGCCGATCAGCAGCACCTGCTTCCAGTCCACGTCGTTACCCAGGAACGCATGGAGCCACGTCATCAACTCGGTCGGCATGTTCGCGGCCTCGATCAAGAACTGACCGTCAGTATGGTCGCGCGCGGGTCGCTCCGCGTTGACACTTGCCGACGATTACTTGACACTTTCCGCCATGCCCGCCGCCTCCCCGCTATCGACGCAGCGCGTCTACTACTCGAGCACCTATGTGCGGCTGCTGTTCGACTATCTGTCCGAGCAGGGCAAGGATGCCGCGCGCGTACTCGGCGAGGCACGGCCGCCCGAGGACGATCGCGGGCTCACGCTCTACGCGAGCGCGCATTGGCGGCGCCTGCTCGAATGCGCCGTCCGCGCGCTCGACGATCCGCTGCTCGGCCTGCACGTCGGCCAGCGGATCACACCCGCTCATCTCGGTGCGCTCGGCTATGCGCTGCATGCGTGCCGCGATGCCGGCGCCGCACTCGCGCGCTGGCAGCAATACGAACACCTGATCGCGAACGTCGCGCGCATGGAAGTGCGGGTCGAAGCGACGTCGGTCGCGATCGAATGGCACGACGCGCCCGAGCCGCTCGGCCCGCTCGTCGACGAAGTCGCGCTGACGGCCATCGTCCAGTTCGCACGCAATATCACCGGCACGCGTCACGGGCCCGACGAGGTCTGCTTCGTGCACCCGTCGCCCGCCGACGAACGCCCGTACGTCGCGTATTTCGGCTGCCCGGTGCGGTTCGGCCAGCCGGTGAACCGCCTCGCGTTCCCGCTGCACCTGCTCACGCAGCCGCTGCGCCAACCGGACGACGCGCTGTTGCAGATGATGGAGCGCCAGGCGAGCGCGCTGCTTGCCGAATTGCGGCAGACGGACGATCTCGAACAGTCGGTGCGCGAAGCCGTCGCGCGCCTGCTGACGCACGGCGAAGCGAGCATCGAACAGATCGCGTCGGACCTTCATGTGTCGTCGCGCACGCTGCATCGGCGGCTTGCCGAACTCGGGCTCAACTTCCGGATACTGCGCGAGGACACGCGGCGGCGGCTCGCGATCGACCACCTGAACGATCCGCGGCTGACGCTCGCGGAAGTCGCGTGGCTGCTCGGCTATTCGGAACACAGCGCATTTACGCGCGCCTTTCGGCGCTGGACCGGTGAATCGCCGCAGCAGTGGCGCAGCCGGCAGCCTGCGCGGGCAGCGAACGTCGCACGCGGCTGAGCGTGGCGCCGACGAACTCGCGTCCGCTCGCGCGGTCGAACGAGCATCGCCGGAGAATCCCATGAAACGCGTTGCCACTGCCGCTATCCTGACCCTGCTTGCCGCCGTCAGCTTCCCGGCCGCCGCCGGTACGACATCCGGCAGCGCCGAGCCGGCTCCCGTTCAGGCGCACGCGAAAAACTGCGTGCCGTCCCGCGATGCCACGCCCGACGCCCGCCCGTCGTCGAAGGCGCCGCCGATCCGCGTATGCGTCAGCGATTCCAATACGCAACTGAACCTGCCGTGGTTCCTGACCGATGTCCTCACCGCGGTGGACACGCACCAGTCGGGCGGCGACCTGCTTCGCAAGATGCGCAACGATTTCTGAATCGCGGCCCGCACGACGCACCGGCACCGCATCGTTCATTCACCGTCAGACTCCCGTAGCACCTGCACGAACGTGCCGACGATGCCGGCCCACATCCCGGGGTCGGCAATGCTGCGCAGCAGCATGCGCAATTCCTTTCGTTCACCTTTCGAAAGCGACCCATGTTCGCCGCTGATGGTGTTGTAGCGCGGCGTACCGCGCGATGCGAGTGCGCGATCGAGCAGGTAGTTGCGGGCCTGCCCGTTTACGTCGATCCGGATCCACAGCGAGCCGCCGTCGGCTGCGGATGCACCATCGGTCACGATGACCGTGTGCACGGTATTTTCTTCCATCCCGAAGCTCCGGCGAGACGTGCGACCGTATCGCGCGGCGATCGATCGCAGGCCGCCGGCTGGTCGACGAAGACAGCATCACGAAAGAATGTTTCCTGTCGAGACACAATGACAAAACTACACCAATTGTTGAATAACAATATTTCGCAATCTCTCGTCACATCTTATACTTGCCGCGCACCATCCTCGTGCCAAGAGACGGTGTTTTTCGTCCCGGCCGCAAGACCATGCGGCCGGGGGTTTTTTTTTAGTGCGCTACGCCAATATACATGCGCCATATGCACATGTTTATCGCGGCAAGCCTCCGGAATGAATGGTCGATTGCGACAGGGCTGTCGCAGTGCCCGCCGCGATCGTAGAATCGATCGCATCGCGATCCCGGCGCGTACGGCGCATTGCCCGAACCCGGCATGACGCATGCGCGCCGTTGGCGTATCGACCGGTTCGACTTGCCTCTCCAAACACACAACACCAAAGGCGACCGCGGGAATGTCGGCGTTCACGCCAGGCTCGAAGCCAGTTTTCCAGCACAGCGGTGCATGGCCGCGGGTCGCCTTTTTCGTCGCGGTAATCGTTTGCGTGCTCGTGCCGGCCTTCGCGATCGCACTGGCCGACCGCTACGCACGCGAAACCGTCACCCAGCATGAACGCGTCATCGCGAACGACATCGTGGCATCGGTGGACCGCATCCTCGACGGTGCACGCCTGCGACATGTGGACGAACTGACCGCGCTCGTCGGGCGGCCATGTGCAACGGTATTCCGGACGCTCGCCGAGATCGGCACGCGCCTGCGCTACCTGCGCGCCGTGGCGCTGGTGCACGACGGCCGCGTCATGTGCTCGTCGGCGCTGGGGGCGATCGACTTGCCGCTCGGCGCGTACACACATGAGCCGGAACCGGGCTCGACGCTCGTCACGCTGCTGCGCCAGACGCCGTTCCAGCAAGGTATCCCGGTGCTGCCCGTGTTCTACGCCACCGCGCCCGGCGCGGGCGTGCTCTACCTGATCGAAGGTGACTACGTGGCCGACGCGCTCGCGCACGGTGCGCGCTACGGGACGGAAACCGCGACGCTGTCGATCGCGGGTTCGGGCCATCTCGATCAAAACGGGAAGTATTCGCCGGAGTCGGCCACGGAACCCGCAGGTGGAAGCACGATCTTGTCGCCCCGCTGGCCGTTCACGGTGCGGGTTGCGGCATCCGCGCACTATGCGTCGCAAATACGGCACCGCTATCGGCTGATCGGCATCACGATCGTGCTGCTGGCGGACGGCCTCGTGATGGCCGCCTACCTGCTGGCGATGGCGCCGCGCCGGTTGCTGCTGAAGGCCGTGCGCAACGCGCTCAGGCGCGACGAGCTCCATGTCGTGTACCAGCCGATCGTCGATGTCGAGACGCGCAGGACCGTCGGCGTCGAGGCGCTGCTGCGCTGGCAGCATCCCAAGTGGGGGGCCATCAGCCCGGCCGTGTTCATCCCGCAGGTGGAATCGAGCGCCGTGCTGCCGAAAGTGACCGAATTCGTGCTGAGGACAGCCGTGTCGGAACTGTCCGCGCTGGCGTCATCCGTGCCGCTGCGCATCGCCATCAACATCGCGCCGAAGGATCTCGAACGCACGCGGTTCGTGTCCATCGTCGAGGAGGCGATCCGCGCGCTGCCGCCCGGCTTTACGCTGGTGCTCGAAGTCACCGAGCGCATCCTGCTCGAAAAGAACGCGCGAACCACCGCGATCTTCCATGCTCTGAGAGCGAAAGGCGCGAAGTTCGCGATCGACGATTTCGGCACGCATCACAGCAATCTCGACATGCTGTCTCGCTTTCCGTTCGACTACGTGAAGATCGATCGCCAGTTCGTCTCGCAACTGAACGACGGCAGCGCGGGGTTGATCGAAGGGATCGCGTCCGTTGCTCACCACTACGACCTGAAGATCATCGCGGAAGGTGTGGAGACCGAAGTGCAGCATCGAGCGCTGCATGCGGTCGGGATTCAGTATGCGCAGGGCTATCTGTATCAACGGCCGCAGCGGGTGGAGCATTTGAAGGAGGGGGTTGCGTGGGTGTCGGCGTAGGGGGGTTGCGACCGACGCGCACGCTGCCGAATCGCCGCAGGCCGTCCTGTCGTGCAAGCGGATCACGTCGTGTCCGCTTGCGGCATTCATGATGACGGTATGCCTTATGACGCTTCAGCAGTCACGCGACTCGCGCCGGCATAGAACACGCGGAACCACACCCAGTAGGCCGCGCCGGTTCCGGCGAGAACGACAATCGGCATCATTCCGGACATCAAACTGACCATCCCGAGCACGTCGCTCAGCACGCGTAACACCCCATAGGCCAGCAGTAACACAGATACCACCGACGCAAGCGACGCCCCCAGCATACGCCGGATGTGCAGTCGACCGAGATCGCGCGGCAGGCCGAACCTCGCTCCCGCGAAGACTACCGCGGCGCAAAGGACAACGCCTCCGACGTAGTTCAACATCACGAGCTTCAGATCGTCGTCATGGTAGTCGAGCAATATCATCAAGGCTTGCGGCATAAAGAACTGCAATGCGCTGACAAACAGCCAGGCCGCGAGACCCGCAATGCGTCGTCGTGCATGACCGCGCGGCGCCCCGGGCAACGCATCGTTTCGGAACAAGTGGGTGACGAGCCACCACGCGAGCCAGGCCACGAACACATAGAGGACGGCATTCAGCGGGGCGATGATCGTCCCGATATGCGTCAGGCTGAGGGCTCCGCCGCGCAACATTCCCACCAGCGCCTGGATTACCAGTATCTGTGCGGCCTGCCAGACCAGCAGGCATAACGCATAGGCGGTCAGCGGCAACGCGGGGCGACGGAATGCAAGCTGATCGCGACGCTCGCCGTGCCATCGGACGATCAGGTAGACCAGGCCGGTTCGAAACACCAAGCTCGCGATGAAACTGGACAGTTGCACGGCCAGCATCGTCACGGACAGCGATGACTTCGTCGACCACACGTAGAGGCCGAGCAGAAACTGGGCCGTGGTAATGACCGCCGCGATGAGCGCGGCGGCACCGGGTAATGAGAATTGCCTGGATTGTGAGGTCATGGGGCGTCCGGGGTTAACAAGTTCATCAGCAATTAGCGCGGCGGCGGACTTCCAGGCAACTGGACAGCCATGCCATCCCTGCTGCAATAGACCGGCCAGCCGAATTCAATCGGGATCAGTGGATGCGTGACGTTTTTCGGTCGATTGCCTTCGCTCATGTCGAGCGACATGCCTGTCGACTGCGGAATGAAGGCTTTGACGCGTGGTGATCGGATACGAAGCCGACCAGGTCAGGTCGAGATCCTTCATGAACGCTCACGCAGCTTGCTCGATGTGTTGGCGCGTCGTCGCGGCCGATACGAGACTGCCCGGCCCTTCGGTCGGGAATCAGAGCATGACTGCCAAGCCGGGTATTAAACTTGAAAAGCAGTTCCCGCCGAGCCAGCCCTTCCGCAATTGCTTCGACCACGCTGTGCGCATTCATGGCGCCTCTCTCAGAATGATGTTGTTCTTGATCGGCGATTCTACGAATGATGATTCCGTGGCGTCAATCGGGCGGAATTCAAATCATTGAAAGCCGGAATTTGCTGCTCATTCGCATGAATGCCGCCGGCAATCACACGCCACTGCGGCACTACGACGTCCGGAGCGCCTTCGATGCCCATCGCCCTGCTGCTACGTACAGCCCATTCGCACCTGTATCCCGGCAGCATCGTGACGCTCGGAGATGACGCACCTCGCGCCGCGAAGCCGCACCCGGCCGTGATCGAATTCGCCGACGGATCAGGCGCGGCTGCGATGCTCGTCCGCATCGACGACGATGCGCTCGAACTCTCCGTCGACGCATACGTGACGCAAAAGCGGCACGCGGTTGCCGCGCGACGCTGGCTGCTCAAGCCTTCCCGTACAACACACACCGAATGGCGTGTCGCGCAACGACTCGACGTTGCCTAATTGCGTACCGAACAGTAGACGCTCGCCAACACACACTCGAGGCGAACGAGATGCCGATGTCATGGTGCGTTATCCGATGGATATCAGGCGCCCGAGTCGCGCCGCGACCGTGGTGAATGAGGATGGTCAACAAGCCGGTGGATAATCGGGATCGGACCGGCAGGTGTCCCGATACGTGTCGTCGACAGCGCGCAGAAATGCATTCCGCCCGCTCTCCAATGCCGTTGCAGTTTGCTCGCCCGGCGGTACGGGCATCACGCGGCCATCAGGCGACATCGAATATCCGAGATCGACGAACACATCACCCGGTGCGCGCTTCGATCCGATCCAGTAGCCAATCGTCACTGCCTCTGCAATACCGGTCGCACCGTTGTAGCCGACTTCGATTCGCTCGACCTTGAAAACACGCGGCCTCATTTTCTCCGCATAGGCCAGCACTTCGGCAACGGTTGCGCCATCTTTTGTCCGGTGTCGCTTGACTGCCTGTATCCAGTCGGCTTCCGTGGCCGCCGGCAGTATCTTCAGTTTCGGAGCGGCGAATATCGTGCTCCCGCTCCCACACAAACAAGCCGCGACAACGGCATGCACGGCACCACGTGCGACACGATCCATCGTGATTTTCATTAAAAGACGCCTGTCTGGTTGAATCGACCCCGAATCTTACGATCATTGTTCGCCATGCCGGGCGCGACATCTCGCACGCCATTCCGGCATGCCACCCGCCCAAGCGCTAAAATCCGCCGCCTGGGCATCCACAACGAGCAAGCGTTTTGACGGCGTTCGAGCAGGGTTTCATCCTCACCCGCCACTGGCGGGACACCGCATCCGGCATCGAGATCGAGTTCTGGCTGGCAACCGAACACGGTCCGCGCCGCGTGCGGTTGCGCCCGCAGGAAGCCGTCGCGTTCATTCCGGCCGAACAGCAGACGCTCGCCGAACACGCGCTGGCCGGCGAGCGCGAGGCCGAGTTGCGCCCGCTCGCGCTGCGCGACTTCCGGCAGCGCCCGGTCGTCGGCCTCTATTGCAAGCGCTATCGCCATCTGTCCGGGCTGCAGAAGCGCCTCGCGGCAGCCGGCGTCGACGTCTACGAAGCCGACGTGCAGCCGCCCGACCGCTACGCGATGGAGCGCTTCATCACAGCCTGCGTGGAGTTTCGCGGGCAGCCCGGCCGTGACGGCACGCTGACCGGCGCCGAACTGAAAACCGCGACCGGCTATCGCCCGGCGCTGCGCTGCGTGTCGCTCGACATCGAAACCAGCGTACACGGCGAAATGTATTCGATCGCGCTCGAAGGCTGCGGGCAACGGCAGGTCTACATGCTCGGCCCGCCGAATGGCGACGACAGTGATGAAGCGGGCGCCATCGACTTCCGCCTCGACTACTGCGACAGCCGGCCCGCGATGCTCGCGCGGCTCAACGAATGGTTCGACGAACACGATCCCGATGCGGTGATCGGCTGGAATCTCGTGCAGTTCGACCTGCGCATCCTGCACGCGCACGCGGAGCAGTACGGCGTGCCGCTGAAGCTCGGGCGCGGCGGCAGCGTGCTCGACTGGCGCGCGCACGGCCAGCAGCCCGACCACTTCTTCGCGGGCGCGGCCGGCCGGCTGATTCTCGATGGCATCGACATGCTGAAATCGGCGACGTGGACGTTCCCGTCATTCAGTCTCGAATACGTGTCGCAGGCGCTGCTCGGCGAAGGCAAGTCGATCGACAATCCGTACCAGCGGATGGACGAGATCCAGCGCCGCTTCGATCACGACAAACCGGCGCTCGCGCGCTACAACCTGAAGGACTGCGAGCTCGTCACACGCATCTTCGACAAGGCCGACCTGCTGTCCTTCGCGCTCGAACGCGCGAGCGTGACGGGCCTCGCGGCCGATCGCACCGGCGGGTCGGTCGCGGCCTTCACGCACCTGTACCTGCCGCGCATGCACCGGCTCGGCTATGTCGCGCCGAACCTCGGCGACGTGACGGGGCAGAACAGCCCCGGCGGCTTCGTGATGGATTCGCGCCCCGGGCTGTACGACTCGGTACTCGTGTTCGACTACAAGAGCCTCTATCCGTCGATCATCCGCACGTTCCTGATCGATCCGGTCGGGCTGATCGAAGGGCTCGCGAATCCCGGCGACGACGCATCGGTGCCCGGCTTTCTCGGCGCCCGCTTCTCGCGTACCGATCATTGCCTGCCCGATATCGTGCGCCGCGTCTGGGAAGGCCGCGACGATGCGAAGCGGCAGCGCAACGCGCCGCTGTCGCAGGCGCTGAAGATCATCATGAATTCGTTCTACGGCGTGCTCGGCTCGACGGGCTGCCGCTTCTTCGACCCGCGCCTCGCGTCGTCGATCACGATGCGCGGGCACGAAATCATGCACCGCACGCGCGAGCTGATCGAAGCGCAGGGTTACGAAGTGATCTACGGCGATACCGATTCGACGTTCGTGTGGCTCGGCCGCGCGCACGACGACGACGAAGCCGGCGCCAAGGGCCGCGCGCTCGTCGAGCACGTGAACCGCTGGTGGCAGGCGCACCTGCGCGACCACTTCGGGCTCGAGAGCGCGCTGGAGCTGCAGTACGAGCGGCACTACCGCCGCTTCCTGATGCCGACCGTGCGCGGTGCGGAAGAAGGCAGCAAGAAGCGTTACGCAGGTCTCGCGGCGGCGGCCGACGGCGGCGAGGATCTCGTGTTCAAGGGGCTCGAAACGGTGCGCACCGACTGGACGCCGCTCGCGCAGCAGTTCCAGCGCGAGTTGTACCGGCGCGTGTTCAGCCGCGAGCCGTACCAGGATTTCATCCGCGACACCGTGCGGCGCACGCTGGCCGGCGAATTCGACGACCAGCTCGTCTACCGCAAGCGCGTGCGCCGGCCGCTGCGCGAGTACGAGCGCAACGTGCCGCCGCACGTGCGCGCGGCACGGATCGCCGACGAGTTCAACCACGCGCAGGGCCGGCCGCTGCAGTATCAGCGCGGCGGCTGGATCAGCTACGTGATGACGACAGCCGGCCCCGAGCCGCTCGAAACCATGCGCTCGCCGATCGACTACGCGTTCTACCTGAGCCGCCAGCTGCAGCCCGTCGCGGACGCGATCCTGCCTTTCCTGCGCGACGATTTCGAACGCGTGATCTCCGGGCAGGGGCAGTTGTTTCAGGAGTAGCCGCGCCATATCGGGCACGGGAGAAACGTCGGGCCGGTTAAAATACCGCGCTGCTGCGCGTCCTGCCGCAGCCGAAGGAGATTCATCATGACCGCACGTCGCGGAACAGCGGTCGCCATCGCGCCCGGCCACGAGACAGCCAGCCTGTCGAAAGCCCAGAAAGCATTCAATGCGCTCGTCCAGCAGATCGAGAAGCGGCGCGAGCGTCTCGGCGAGTGGGAAGCCGTGATGCCGGTCTTCCAGAAGAAATTCGTCGACGAGCTGTTGCCGCTCGAACAGACGTCGACCGCGCTGCGGATCCGCTTGCTCAATCAGCTCGACGACGCGTACCTGCAAAAGGGACTAAGCAAGGCCGAGCAGCGCACCCTTTCCGGGATGATCGCCAACATGGCGCGCGACTTGCTCGACTTCAGCGACGATGCGCAGTTGAAGGCCATCCACGACCGGCACAGCGCGGCCGATCATGGCAGCGACGCGGCGGCCGAGCCCCGGCAGACCAAGCCGGCGCCGGAACCGGAATCGACGCCCGACGTGGCCGCGGAAGACGATCTCGACGCGCTGTCGCCCGAAGAACTCATGGCGCGCATGCAGGCCGAACTGGACGAACAGTTCGAGCGCGACATGGCCGAGCACGCGGCCCGCGAGGCACAGCGCGCCAAGCGCAAGAAAGCACCCCGGCAATCGGCCGCGCTGGCGAAGCGCGAAGCCGAGCAGGCCGAATCGAGCCGCTCGATCCGCGAGGTCTATCGGAAGCTGGCGAGCGCGCTGCACCCCGATCGCGAGACCGATCCCCAGGAACAGGCACGCAAGACCGTGCTGATGCAGCGGGTCAACCACGCTTATGCGAACGGCAAGCTCCTGCAACTGCTGGAGCTGCAGCTGGAGATCGAACAGATCGACCGGCACGCAATCAACGGGCTCGGCGAGGATCGGCTCGCGCGCTACAACGGCATCCTGGAAGATCAGCTGCGCGAGCTGGATCAGGAGATCCAGGACGTCGAGACCGGATTCCGGCGCACTTACGGGATCGCGCCGTCGGTCAAGGTCGCGCCCGATACCATCATGCGCATGCTCACGCGCGACATCGCGGGCACGCAGCGCAGCATCCATGACCTGAACCTGACGCTGCGCGAGTTCGACGATCCGGCGAACGTCAAGGAATGGCTGAAGGACATGAAGCGCCAACAGGCTTTCCCGCGTTTCGACGACTAGCCGTGCCGGGCGGGCCCGCGCCTGCCCGCCGAACATCGAATGCGCAGCCAGCCCGATGGAATGACTGTGCGCCCCTCATCGATCGGCATTCCGGGCGAAAAATACAAGCAGAAACCGGCCACTCCGAACTCCGTGCGTCACCCACTGTCACGGATTCAGGAACACAGCTGGACAGGAATCGTCATTTATCCGGCCGATCCGGGTTCCTAAACTTGTCTCGTTGGTTCAGCCAGCCGCAATCGCGCCGAACCGCAACGAAACCGTCTGAGGAAACCGTGAAATCCATCATCGTCACCATCGCCACTGTCGCCGCTACCGCCACCGCTCTCCTCGCCGCACCGGCCGCGTCGTACGCGCAGTCGTCGCACTCGACGCTCACGCGTGCGCAGGTGCGCCAGGAGCTGCTCGACCTCGAGTCGGTCGGCTACGAGCCGATCGCCGGCGACGGCGACAACTATCCGGGCGACATCGTCGCCGCGCAGGAGCGCCTGGCGGCCAAGCGGCTCGCCGAACGCAAGAACGCCGAAGCGGCCTATGGGTCGAACGGTGCGCCCGGCACGGATTCGGGTGCGCCGGCGGTTGCGGTGGTGAAGCCGTAACACCGGACGCAATCACGCGACGCACGGCCCCGCATCGACGCAGGCGAGCGGCCACGCCACCCGGCCGCCGCGCTGCGTCGCGGTCACCCGCTCACGCGAACCGCCCCCGTCACGCCCGGTGCCCCGAGATCGGCCCCGCTTCGCCGGTCAGGTTGAAGATGCTGTCGATCCACGCAAGAAACGTCGAGAACGTGAAATCCGACCACTGCTGCGTGCGGAACGCCTTCATCACCGGCGTATCGGCCGGGTCCTGCTGGTTCAGCAGGTTGTCGACGAACGTGCCGATATCCGCGTCGATGCCGTTCTCGTGGATTCCCGACCCGGTGAAGCTGACCGCCGTCACCTGATGGTTGGCGATGAAGTCGTTGCGCGCCCACGGCATGAAGTAGCCGAAGTTCGGCAGCGGGTTCAGCGTCTGCTTCAGCCCGTCCAGTTCCTGGTCGAACATCGCGAGCGACAGCGCATCCTTCGTCGCGTCGTCGGGCGCCGCGATCACGGCCGGCACGAACGCGCGATAGTGATACGCGGCGATGATCTTGTCGCGCTGATAGCTCGAGAAGCCGAAGCGGTCGTGCGGGAATGTCGCCGACAGCGCCGCGTACGCGCTCCCCATGTTGCCGGGATCGAAATGGCTGGTCAGCCGGCTGTTCACGGTGATCATCCCGTCGGGGCCGGTCATCCCCCACTCGGTGCGCACCCGGTCGTACAGGCCGACCGACGGATGCATGGCCGCATCCGCATCGAACGGCGTGTTGAACACCGTGCCCGCATCGTCGAGCAGCGAACTATGCGCCTGCGGCTGCAGCGTGTTGCGCAGCGTCGCGTAGTTCGCGAGCGTGCCGTAGCCGCCCGCGCTCATCCCGTACACGAGCAGCCGGTTCGGCTTGCCGAAGCCGTGCGACGTCAGCCACTGCGCGACGGCCTGGATGTTCTTCAGCCCGCTGTAGTGCTGCAGCCGCCAGTCGCCGCTCGGCGACGTGTAGTTGCGCACCGCGCTGCCCATGTGGATATCTCCGGTGCAATAGGGCACGAAAACCTGTGTCCACTGCTGCGTCTCGACCTTCGGTTCGCCGACGAGAATGTGCGCGAGATCCATCCGCGTGAGCAGCGGCGACAGGAACGATGACAGCAGCGCCTCGTTCGCGGTGCCGTTCATGTAGTTGTGCGGGATGCCGTCCGGGTTGAAGCCGCCGAGGCCGGCCTCAGCGCCGGTCGACGTCTGCGTGCAGGTGCCGTAGTCCCAGCACGCGCCGCCCGGCTCCACCATGTACAGCAGGTTGTCCGACTGCGCGCGATTGATGTAGAAGCGCATCGGCGTGCCGTTGCCGCACGATGCACCGGTGCTCTCCGGCAACGTCACTTCGTACCACGAATAATATGGAATCGACGGATCCGGCATCGTCGTATCGGCCGCGTGGCCGTTCAGTGCCGCGCAACCGAGCAGCGCGGCAACGGCCGCGCGCAGCAGGCTTCGTGCTGTGGACATCTCCCCTCCTTGTCGATGGACATGACGCGGCCGCCGGGCACCGCCCCGGCGTCGCGGATTCGGCGCTCAGTGCACGCCGGACGGTGAAGCGCCGTCGAACAGCTGGACGCGCAGCGCCTGCAGGCGTTGCGCGATGACGGCTTGTTGCTGGTCGGGATCGGGAATGCTCGCCTGAACCTGCCGGACGACGTCGCGGCTCTGCTGTTCGTACGAGAGATAGCGCGGGTCCTGAGCCGGCGACGGGCCGACCGTCTGCTGCGCATAGGTGTCCCATTGCGCGCGCATCGACCGTATCGCCGCGCTGCGCGTCGCGGGGTCGGCTTCGGTATCGGTCAGCAGTGCCGCGCTCAGCGCTTCGGCCTGCACGGGAACGATCTCGTTGCGCGCGACATGGTCGGGAAGTTCGTCGAGAATCCGGCGCGCAAGTGCGGCGCGCTCGTCTTGCGGCATGCTGTTGCGGCGATCCCCATACGCGGCAACCTCGTCGCGAAAGCGCGCGAACGCGACGATACGCTTCACTTCGGCGTCCGCATCGGGGCGCCCCGCAAGGCTGCGACGCAGCGCGTCGACGTCTAGCCGCCGCTCCTCGGGGCCGGGTGTCGCGGCGCCGGTGCCGAACGTATCGGCCGCGCCTGGCTGTGCGCTCGCCGTCGCGGCCGGCGTACCGGATGACGCGGCTTGCGCCGGTGTCGTCGCTTCATATCGCCAGACTGCAACGACGGCCACGCCGATCGCCGCGATCGCGCCCGTGCGCCGCCAGAGTGCCCTGTTCTTCTTCACGTCGCCTCCTCGTCACGTCATGCCGTTCTTCGCCGGTGCATCCGCGAGTAGGTTCTAGGTCGAATCCGGCATGCAGTCAAAAGCGGCGCTAGAACGCAGGCACTAAACCTGCTCGCGTCGGCCACGTCCGGCACAACGTTTGAAACGCATTTCGTTGTCGGATCGGCAAGCGCACTATGTCGCACGTCACGCCCGTCCGGCGGTGGTTCGGGCCGATACGCGCCGTATGCGCCTCAACACCAAGCAAGCGGCGATCCAGCCGCACGGCGCGCGATGGTCACGCATGGACGTGGCCGATACGGATGGCCGGATAAGACCCGTCGAACGACCCGCTGAGCGCTTGGTCGTCATTTTGGCCAGCCCTATGCTGGTTTCCGACACGCGCCGAACGGTCGGCGCGACGCACACCCCACCCAGCCGAGCCCGTTCCATGAGCCGTGCAGACCTTCCCCTTCGCGCACCCGCCGCCGTCCACGACTATCCGACCTATCGCGACGCGCTCGCCGGCCGCCGGCTACCCGCCGCCTTCGTCGACCTCGACTGCCTCGACGCGAACCTCGCCGACCTGAAGCGCCGCGCACGCGGCCTGCCGATCCGGCTCGCGACGAAGTCGGTGCGCTCGCGCGAACTGATCGGCGCAGTGCTTGCCGCCGGCCCGTTCATGCAGGGGCTGCTGTGCTACTCGGCCGCGGAAGCCGCGTGGCTCGCGGACGGCGGGTTCGACGACATCGTCGTCGCGTATCCGACCGTCGAGCCCGACGACCTGCGCGCGATGGCCGCGCAACTCAGGCGGGGTCGCTCGATCACGCTGATGGTCGACGACGCCGCGCAGGTCGACGCGATCGACCGCGTCGCACACGAGGAACGGGTGACGATCCCGCTCGCGATCGATCTCGACATGTCGTCCGCGTATCCGGGCCTGTACTTCGGCATGTACCGCTCGCCGGTGCGCGACGTAGCCGGCGTACTCGCGCTCGCGAGCCGCATCGACGAGCGGCAGCACGTGCGGCTCGACGGGTTGATGGGCTACGAAGGACAGATCGCCGGCGTGGCGGACACGGAGCCGGGCAACGGCGCGCGCAACGCGCTGGTGCGTCACCTGAAGCGCCGCTCGGCGCGCGAGATCAACGCGCGCCGCCAGGCGGCCGTGCAGGCGCTCGCGGCGGCGGGCCATCGGTTGCGCTTCGTGAACGGAGGCGGCACCGGCAGTATCGAAAGCACGCTCGGCGATACGTCGGTCACCGAGCTCGCGGCCGGCTCCGGCCTCTACGCGCCCGCGCTGTTCGATCACTACGCGGCGTTTCATGCGCAGCCGGCCGCCGGCTTCGCACTGCCGGTCGTGCGGATTCCGCAGCCGGGCATCGTGACCTGCTCGGGCGGCGGCTATATCGCGTCGGGCCCGGCCGGCAAGAGCCGTCTGCCCCGGCCGTGGCTGCCGGCCGGCTGCACGCTGATCGACAACGAAGGCGCAGGCGAGGTACAGACGCCCCTGCGCGTGCCTCACGGCATCGCACCGGCGATCGGCGACCCGATCCTGTTCCGCCACGCGAAGGCCGGCGAGCTGTGCGAACGCTTCAACACGCTGCTGCTGATCCGCGGCGGCCGCGTGGTCGGCGAAGCGCCCACCTATCGCGGCGAAGGCAAGAGCTTTTTCTAGCGGGCCGCGCCGCCCGTCGTTCAAACCGGTCACCCCATTCAACTCATTCAAACGACAACCACGGAGACAATGCCATGTGGCGCAACTGGTCGGGATATGTCTGCAGTCCTGATGCAATCGTGTCGACGCCTGCGTCGCACGCCGGGCTCGCGGCCGTGCTGCGCGACGCGGCGGCAGCCGGCGCCACCGTGCGCGCGGCCGGCGCCGGTCACTCGTTCTCGCCGCTCGTGCAGACCGACGACGTGATCCTGTCGCTCGACGCGATGCAGGGCGTGATCGATGTCGACCGCGACCGGCGCGTCGCGCGCGTGCATGCCGGCACGCGGCTGTGGGCGCTCGGCCCGGCACTCGCCGCGCACGGCCTCGCGATGGAGAACCTCGGCGACATCAACGTGCAGTCGATCGCCGGTGCGACCAGCACCGGCACGCACGGCACCGGCATCACGCTCGGCAACCTGTCGACGCAGATCGACAGCCTGACCTTCATGTGCGCGGACGGCAGCGAGATCCGCGCGAGCGCCGACACGCATCCCGATTTGTTCGCGGGCGGCCGGATCGGGCTCGGCGCACTCGGCGTGCTGACCGAGATCGGCCTGCGCCTCGTGCCCGCGTTCAAGCTGCGCCTCGAGCGCGGCGGCATGCAGCTCGACGACTGCCTCGCGCAAGCAGACGCGCTGATCGCGAAGCATCGCTCGTTCGAGTTCTACTGGTTCCCGCATACGGACGCCGTGCTGACCAAGGCGTGGGACATGACCGACGAGCCGGCCGACTCGGTGCACTGGGCGAGCCGTGCATCCGAGTCGTTCCTCGAGAACACGGTGTTCGGCGCGCTGTGCGGGCTCGGCAAGCACATGCCGTCGCTGTGCCCGGCGCTGAGCCGGCTGTGCGCATCGACGGTGTCGGCCGGCCGGCACGTCGATGCGAGCTACGCGATGCTGTCGACGGTGCGCCGCGTGCGCTTCAACGAAATGGAATGGTCGGTGCCGGCCGAACGCGGCGCCGACGCGCTGCGCGAAATCCGCGCATTCATCGCGCGCCGCAGCTTCCCGCTGATGTTCCCGATCGAATACCGCTGGGTGCGCGGCGACGACATCTGGCTGAGCCCCGACTACGGGCGCGACAGCGTGCGCATCTCGGTGCACCAGTATCGCGGGATGCCGTTCGACGCGTACTTCTCGGGCGTGCAGGCGATCTGCCGCAATCACGGCGGGCGGCCGCACTGGGGCAAGGTGCATGCGATGAAGGCCGCCGAACTGGCGGCGTGCTACCCGCACTGGGACGATTTCCTCGCGTTGCGTGAACGGATGGACCCGCATGGCCGCTTCCTGACGCCGTACCTGCGCACGCTGTTCGGCCTGCCGCAACACGCAGGCGCAAGCGCAGCCGCCCGCGCCGCGCCAGCCCGACGAGGGACACACCCGATGCACGAAACGGCCGGCATCGCACAAGATCGGCCGCGATCCAACCAGGAGGCCTCATGAGCACAGCCACCCTGCATGCCGCCGCACAGTCGCGCCCCGATCCGTCGACCGGTGCCGTCGTCCGCCTCGCGCTCGCGTTCGCGGCGGCCACCAACGGCCTGATCCTGTCGCCGTTCCTCGTCGCGGCCGTGATGACACGCTTTCGACTCGACGAAGGCACCGCGACCGCGCTCGTCAGCGCCGAGATCCTCGGCATCGCGATCAGTTGCGCACTGCTGTCGCACCGGATCGCACGCGCCGCGCGGCCGTTCACGCTGGCCGGCCTGGTCGGCACGATCGCCGGCCAGGCGCTCAGCGCGGTCGCGCCCGGGATCGTGTCCGCGGCGGTCGCGCGCGGGATGACGGGGCTGTTCGAAGGGATGCTGTTCGTCGTCGTCGCGTCCGGCGTGTCGCAGCGCGCATCGACCGACCGCCTGTGGGGGCAAATCAACCTGCTCGCGGGCATCATCAACGGCGGCATCCTCGTGCTGATCTCCGCATTGCCGGCCGCCTGGCTCGGCCGCTGGGTGTTCGCGCTGCTGGCGGCCGTCGTCGCCGTGCTGGCGCCCGCGATCCGCGGCATCGACGCGTTCGCGAGCGCGCCCGCGCAAACCCACGTGCGTGCCGGCACGCTGCCGTGGCGGCCGGTGATCGCGATCTGGGTCGTGACCGCGCTCGTCTACGGCGTGCAGGCGTCGCAATGGGCGATCGCCGGCTTCGTCGGCGAGCGTGCCGGGCTGTCGCCCACGACGATCGGCGTACTGCTGTCGGTGTCGTCGCTGCTCGGCTTCGTCGGCGCGGCGATTCCGTCGCATCCGGCCAGCCACCCGCACCGCCTCGCGCTGATCTGGGCCGCGCAGCTCGCGATGATCGCGTCGATCGAATGGTTCTTCAGCGCGCGCAGCGGCAGCGCGTACTTCCTGAGCCAGTTCGTGCTGAACAGCGCGTTCTTCGTGATCGTGCCGTTCCTCACCGGCATGCTGTCCGACGTCGACCCGGACGGCTCGCTGGTCGCGCGCACGCTGGTCGTCACGTTCTTCGCGGCCGGCATCGGCACCGCGCTGTCGGGCGCACTGCTCGGCCGTTTCGGCGGCATGCGCGTCGCCCACGTGCTGTGCGTGGCCGTGCTGGCCGCCGCCCCGTTCGTGCGGCTCGCGCTGCGCCGCGCGGCGCCCGGTGCGGTGGCCAGCGCGTCGCCCTGACCGCAGTGCGCCATGCCGTGGCCGCGACGCACCGCGAGAATGGCCGCCGCGGCCTTGGCCCGCGCAAATTTGGCTTTCTACATTCGTTTCCGGCGGTACGAGCCGCCCCCCATGTCGATGCGGAGTCCATAAGAATGAATCGTCACGATACCGTTCGCGCCGCGTGCTGCGCGATGATGGCCCTGGCAGTGACCGGCGCGCACGCGCAAAGCAACGTGACGCTGTACGGCGTGATCGATGCGGGCATCCGCTACGAAACGCACGGCGTGTCCTACGGCGCCGACGGCTCGCCGGTGTCGACCGGCCGCAAGATCTCGATGGCTGACGGCGGCGGCCTGACGGAAAGCTACTGGGGCCTCAAGGGGCAGGAGGATCTCGGCGGCGGGCTGTCCGCGCAGTTCAACGTCGAAAGCCACTTCGGCCCGAACAGCGGCGCGATCGTGCCGGCCGGCTCGCCGAACTTCTTCCAGGTCGCGTACGTGGGGCTGACGTCGACGTCGCTCGGCCAGCTCGCGCTCGGCCGCCAGTACAACGTGCCGTTCGAAATGGTGTCGCTGACCTACGGCTCGAACCTGTGGGCCGGCCCGCAGGATCCGTACTTCAACCTGTTCAAGCCGGAGCAGACGATGCTCGCCGGCTCGCGCACCAGCAACATGATCCAGTACTGCGCGCAAATCGGCAGCCTGTACCTGCTCGCACAGTACGCGCCCGGCGGCCATGCGGGCGGCGGCGCGCTCGGCAGCCAGGCCGGCGCGGCGGTCGCGTATGCGCCGGACAAGGGGCCGTTCACGGTCGGCGCGTCGTTCATGCGCAGCTGGGACGACGTCACGCACGCGAAATTCGACATCTATGGCGGCGGCGGCTCGGTGACGCTCGGCAACGCGACCGTCAACGCCGGCTATATCGAGAACGCGCGCGACAACGACTTCACGTCGTTCACGAACGGCCCGTTCAGTTCGACCGATCTCGCCGCGCTCGGCATCATCTCGCCCGCGCAGGTGGTCGATCCGTCGGTGCCCGGCGGGTTCCGGCGCCGCAAGATGGCGCTCGCGGGGCTGACCTACAGGTTCACGCCGGCGTTCACGGCCGCCGTCAACGCATGGTGGACCACGCAGTCGGGCTACACGCCCGACTTCGACGGCCGCGCGCGCCAGTTCCAGGTGATCGCCGGCTACAGCCTGTCGAAGCGCAGCATGCTCTACGCGGAAGTCGACTACGCGATCTATCGCGGCGGCCTGATCGGCGCGCAGCTGGTCGGCATCAACGGGCAGGCGCCGAGCACGAGCACCACGCAGCTCGGCGCGACGGTCGGCCTGCGCCACTACTTCTGAAGCGGGGCCGCGCAGGATGTGGGCAATCGTGGCCGGGGCGGCACCGGGTTTCCGGCCGGGCGGGACGAGTACAATCCATGGAAAAAAATACGGAGCATCCATGGACGATACCGACCGTTATACGACGGCGAATCTGCCGGTCCATCTGTTGCGGTGCCTCGCGGAGACAAGCAAGGAGCTGGGCATCGACCCCGCGCGGCTGTGCCTCGGGCTCGGCTTCGACGTCGCGGACCTGTCGAATCCGTCGTGCCGGATTTCGTTGCGCCAGGCGAGCACGATGATCCGCCGCGCGCTCGAGATGGCGCCGGGGCGGGCGCTCGGCCTCGAACTCGGCACGAGCGAGACGATCGCGTCGATCGGGCTGGTCGGCTATGCGATGCTGACGAGCCCGACGCTGAAGGACGCGATCTCGGTCGGGATGGAACTGCAGCGCCATACGGGGCCGCTGTTGCGCTTCGACGTGACGTCGGATGCACGCACGCTGTCGATCCGCGCGACCAACGTCTTCCTCGAACCCGACATCGAGGCGTTCCTCGTCGAGGAAGCGTTCGGCAGCTTCATGAAGATCGGGCGCTCGCTCGTCGGCCCCGCGTTCCAGCCGAAGGTCGTCGATCTCAGCTACCCGCCGCCGCCCTACGCGGAGCAATACGCGCGCGTGTTTCCGTGCCCGGTGCGGTTCGAACAGGAGCAGAACCTGTTCTCATGCGACGCCGCGCTCGGCAACCGCCCGATCGCGACCCACGATCCGCTCGCGCATCGGCAGGCGCTCGAATTCCTGCAGGACGCGCTGCCGCCTGAACCCGAAGGCACCGAGTTTCTTGAGTCGATCGAACGGATCATGCGGCGAGACCTGCGCCATGCGCCATCGCTCGCCGAGATCGCCGCGCAGCTGTGCATGAGCGAGCGCACGCTGCGGCGACGGCTGGCCGATCAAGGCGTGTCGTATCAGACGGTGATCGACACGATCCGCCGCAAGCGCGCGTTCACGCTGCTGAGCAACCCGCGGCTGTCGATCGAGGACGTCGCGCACGAAGTCGGGTTCAGCGACGCACACAACTTCCGGCGCGCGTTCAAGCGGTGGACCGGGCACGGGCCGCGTGAAGGGCAGCGGCCGGCGTAATTGCGTCGCCGGGCGCCTGCCATTACGTTACGCCGCGCCCGCGAGCGAACGATCGAGCCCGACGAGCGTTTGATACAGCACGCGCGTGCCGTCGAGCAGCTGCTGCGGCTCGATCCATTCTTCCGGGCAATGGCTGCGGCCGCCCAGGCACGGTATGAAGATCATCCCGATCGGCCCGGTCGGCGCGACGTACACGGCATCGTGCCCCGCGCCGCTCGGCAGCCGCATGCTCGGATAGCCGAGCTGCGTGGCCGCCTGTTCGACCGCGTCCATCACGAGCGGCTGGCAATCGGTCGGCCGTGCGCGGCTCACGTGCTCCGCGCGCGCGCTCAACCGCAACGCATCGAGCCGCGCGGCCGCGCCGGCCAGCAGCGCCTCGGGGAAAGCGTCGAGCACCGCGTCGCTGTCGCTGCGCACTTCGAGCATCAGCTCGACCTGCCCCGGCACCGCGTTCGGCACGTTCGGCGTCATCGCGATCCGTCCGATCGTCGCGACGACGTAGTGCGGATTGCCCGACAGCGCCGACGCACGCGCATGCGCGGCCTCGATCAGGTGCGCGGCGCCGACGAGCGCGTCGCGACGGATGTCCATCGGCGTCGTGCCCGCATGGTCGGGCTGCCCGGTCACGGTGATCAGCACACGCCGGATGCCGACGATGTTGGTCACGACGCCGATCGGCAGGCCGCGCGTCTCGAGTACCGGGCCCTGTTCGATATGCAGTTCGACGAACGCGGCCGTGCTGCCCGGCGCGCGCAGCGGTTCGCGCAGCGCATCCGGATTGCCGCCGATGCGGCGCAGCGCTTCGGCGAGCGTTTCGCCTTCGGCATTCGTCGCACGCAGCATGCCGGCGTCGAGCACGCCCGACAGCGCACGGCTGCCGACGCACGAGATGCCGTAGTCGCTCGGTTCTTCGGACAGGAAGTCGATCACCTCGAACGGATGGTCGAGCACGATCCCCTGCTCGTTCAGCGTATGCGCGACCTCGATGCCCGCGAGCACGCCGATGATCCCGTCGAAGCGGCCGCCGCCGACCACCGTGTCGCAATGCGACCCCGTGACGAGCGGTTTCGTGCAACGGCCGCTGCCTTCGCGGCGGCCGATCAGGTTGCCGCCCGCGTCCATCGATACGGCGAGCCCGGCTTCGGCGAACTGCGCGGCGAGCCATGCGCGCGCTTCGGTGAAGAGCGGCGAGAACGCGCGGCGCGTCCACGGGACGTCGGGCCGCGTAAAGCGCGCCAGTTGCTCGACGCGCGCATTCAGGCGTTCGGCGTTCAGCGGCGGGAAAGGCGTCGGATTCATGCGTGCTCCTGTTCGGTGGCGATCGACCGGCTGCCGTGCGGCTTCAGGAAGCGGCCCGAGCCTGCCGGATTGACGATGCGCTCGCCGTCGTACACGAGCGCACCGCGGCAGTAGGTAGCGGCAATCCGCACCGTGAATTCCATCCCTTCGAACGCGCTCCACTGCACGGCCGACAGGCTGCGCGACGGATCGAATGCGTAACGCTCCGGCGTGAGGATCACGAAATCCGCATCGGCGCCGATATCGAGCGACCCTTTGCGGTCGTCGAGCAGGAAATGCCGCGCCGGGTTCGTCGCGAGCAGTTCGGCCACCCGCGTCGGCGCGATGCCATGCTGTTCGCAGCCGGTCCAGAACGCTGGCAGCAGCGTTTCGAGCCCCGGGCCACCCGACGCGTTGCGGAACACGTTCGGGTCGCCCTTGCGTTCGAGCCCCCAGCTCACGTGATCCGACGACACGAACGTGCATTCGCCGCGCGCGATGTGCGTCCACAGCAGTTCCTGCTCCGCGCGCGGCCGAATCGGCGGGTAGTGCTTGGTTTTCGCGCCGAAGCGCTTCGTGTGCGTTTCGTGGTCGAGCATCAGGTACTGCACGCAGGTTTCGATGCTTGCGCGATGGCCGGCCTGCCGGAACATGTTGCACAACTCGAAGCCCCGCGACGTCGACACGTGCACCGCGTGCGCGCGGGCGCCCGTCTCCGCGCCGATCTCGTAGATCAGCGCAGTCGCGAGGTTTTCGATCAGCGGCGGATGCGCGCGCAGGAAGGCGTCCCAGCCCGTGTCGCCGGCCTCGATCATCCGCGCGATGTTCTTGCGCGTCATGTCCTGCATCTGGTTGTGCACGCCGCACGCGAGGCCCGACGGCGCGATCAGCCGGAACGCGTCGTACAGCACGTCCTCCTCGACGCGCGGGAACCGGCCGGGCGTCGCCTCGAACGTCGAGAACTTGAACGCGCACACGCCGCCGTCGATCAGACCGGCCGCCGCTTCGAGGCCGTGCTTCGCGTTGAGCGTGCCGTACAGCGCGACGTCGACGTGGCAATCGCGCTCGGCTTCCGCGATCTTGCGATCGAGCTGCGCACGCGACGCGACCGGCTCCGGATCGTCGTACGGCATGTCGACCATCACCGTCACGCCCCCGGCAGCAGCCGCACGCGACGCGTGACCGAGCCCCTCCTGGTTCGCCTGGCTGGCCGCATGCACCTGCCCGTCGACGACGCCCGGCAGCACCCACTGCCCGCGCGCATCGATCGTGTCGCGCGCCGCCGGCGGCGCGCCCGTGCCCCGCGCGGCAATCCGCCCGTTCCTGATCGCGAGCCAGCCGTCGTCGACCACCTCGCGCGCATCGACCAACCGGCCGCGCACCACCTGTTCGAATTCGCTCATCTGCGCCTCCTGCTTTTTTGATCACGAGCAGTTTAGGCAGCGCTCTGCCAGAATGTCTCATGCCGATTTATCACCCCCACATAACATGGAGTTAAGGCTGTGCGTCTGAACTTGCGCCAGATCGAGGTGTTTCGCGCCATCATGCTGACCGGCTCGATCAGCGGCGCCGCGAAGCTGCTGCACGTATCGCAGCCGGCCGTCTCGCGGCTCATTTCGTATGCCGAGCAGCGGCTCGGCCTCGCGCTGTTCGAGCGCATCAAGGGGCGGCTCTACCCGACGCCGGAAGCGCAGCGGCTGTTCGTCGAAGTGAATGCGGTGTACCAGGGCGTGCAGCGCGTCAACGAAATCGCGGAAGACCTGATCGAGAACCGGATGGGCCACCTGCGCATCGCGTGCAGCCCCAATCTCGGGCAATCGCTGCTGCCGCGCGCGATCGCCGCGTTCTACGAACGCTTTCCCGACGTGCGGATCATCCTGCACACGATGATCCCGAGCGTGCTGCTGCAGGCGGTGCTCACGCAGCAGGTCGAGCTCGGCATCGCGTTCCTGCAGGACACGCACCCGAACGTCGAAAGCCAGCGCCTCTATGAAAACCGGATGGTCGCGGCCGTGCCCGCATCGCACCCGTTCGCGCGCCGCAAGACGCTGGCCGTGCGCGATCTCGCGGACCAGCCGCTGATCGGCTATGGCAGCGACATCCCGCTCGGGCAACTGGTGCGGCGGCTGTTCAGCGACGAAGGGCTCGTGCCGCAGGTCAAGATCGAGGTGCAGCAGGCGCACGTCGCGTGCGCGCTCGCGCAGGCCGGCACCGGCATCGCGCTGATCGACGAGCTGACGGTCGCGGGCCCGGTGTGGCCGCAGATCGTCGTGAAGCCGATCGTGCCGACCATCGCCGCGCCGGTCAGCGTGCTGCACCCCGTGCTCGCACCGCTGTCGCGCCTCGCGCACGAGTTCATCGACACGCTGCACGCGCTCTCCGCCTCCGCGTGAATTTCGTTGCCCGAACAGGCTGAAACCGTTGTCCAGCCTGCGTTTCATCGTCGTACAGACGGCGACGGATCACCCCGCTCGCCATCCGCTGCTCAAGCGTCACCGGGATTACCCTACGCTTAACATCGCGTTATGAAGTCTCCATAAAATAGCAATAACGCTCAATATTCGGCGTCCCTAGAATCGTTTGGACAGTACCGCCACACAAGGCTTTCCGGCCGGCGCGTACAGCCCTTTTTCCCTCTCAGGACAAACGACACATGGGACGCATTCTGTCTTCGAAGGACGTCGAAGCCGCCGTCAAGGGCGGTTCGGTTTTCGCATGCGGCGGCGGCGGCTGGGCCGACCACGGCCGTGAACTCGGCACGCTCGCGGTCACGATCGGCCGCCCCGAACTGGTGAGCATCGACGAGTTGCCGGACGACGCGTGGATCGCCACGGCCGCCGCGATCGGCGCACCGGGCGGCCTCACCGACTGGCAGATGCTCGGCGCCGATTACGTGAAGGCCGCACAGCTCGTGCAGGACGCGCTCGGCGCGCCGCTCGCGGGGCTCATCATCGGGCAGAACGGGATGTCGAGCACGCTGAACGCGTGGCTGCCGTCCGCGCTGCTCGGCACCAAGGTGGTCGACGCGGTGGGCGACATTCGCGCGCATCCGACCGGCGACATGGGCTCGCTCGGCCTCGCGTCGAGCACGGCGCCGATGATCCAGGCGGCGGCCGGCGGCAACCGCGAACACCATGCGTACATGGAAGTGGTCGTGCGCGGCGCGACCGCGAAAGTGTCGCCGGTGCTGCGCAAGGCGGCCGACATGGCCGGCGGCTTCATCGCGAGCTGCCGCAATCCGATTCGCGCATCGTACGTGCGCCAGCATGCGGCGCTCGGCGGCATCAGCCGCGCGCTCGCGCTCGGCGAAGCGATCATCGACGCCGAGCGGCGCGGCGGCAGCGCGGTGATCGACGCGATCTGCGCGGCCACGCACGGCGAGATCATCGCGAGCGGCAAGGTCGAGCGCAATACGCTCGAATACACACGCGAAGCATTCGACGTCGGCCTCGTCTACCTCGGCAGCGGCGCACAGCGCGCGGTCATTCATGTGATGAACGAACACATGGCGGTGGACGATGCGCACGGCGACCGGATCGCGACCTACCCCGACGTGATCACGACGCTCGATGCCGAAGGCCGCCCCGTCAGCGCGGGCCAGTTGAAGGAAGGGATGGAGATCCACGTGCTGCGGGTGGCGAAGGCGCACATTCCGCTGTCGTCGTCGGTGTTCGATCCCGCGGTGTATCCGCCGGTCGAAGCCGCGCTTGGCATCTCGATCGCTGACTATGCACTCGCGCGCTGACCGGAGGGCACGATGACGAACCGCACCTTCGAAGTGACCTCGGGCACCACGCTGCGCTGCAAGGGCTGGCGCCAGGAAGCGCTGCTGCGCCTGCTCGAGAACGTGCTCGCCGTCGGCGAGGATCCCGACCAGCTGATCGTCTACGCGGCGCTCGGCCGCGCGGCGCGCGACTGGCCGTCGCACGACGCGATCGTGCACGCGCTGAAGACGATGGACGAGAACGAGACGCTCGTCGTGCAGTCCGGCAAGCCCGTCGCGCTGCTGCGCACGCATGCGAGCGCGCCGCTCGTCGTGATGGCGAACTGCAACCTGATCGGCCAGTGGGCGAAAGCCGAGCACTTCTACGAACTGGAACGGCGCAACCTGATCTGCTGGGGCGGCCTCACGGCCGGCGACTGGCAGTACATCGGCTCGCAGGGCGTGATCCAGGGCACCTACGAGATCTTCTCGCGGATCGCCGAGCGCCATTTCGACAACGACCTGCGCGGGCGCTTCATCCTGACGGCCGGCCTCGGCGGGATGGGCGGCGCGCAGCCGCTCGCGGGCCGGATGGCGAACGCGGCGACGCTCGTCGTCGAGATCGATCAGACACGCATCGACAAGCGGCTGCAGATCGGCTTCCTCGAGCGGCAGGCGCGCGATCTCGACGAGGCGCTCGCGCTGATCCGCGACGCGCAGGCCCGGCGCGAACCGATCTCGGTCGGCCTGCTCGGCAACGCGGCCGACGTGTTCCCGGCGATCCTCGCGCGCGGCGTCGTCCCCGACATCGTCACCGACCAGACGGCCGCGCACGATCTCGTGTACGGCTACGTGCCGTCGGGCTACACGCTCGACGAAGTGCGTGCGCTGCGCGACAGCGACCGCACGAAGCTGATGGACGCGAGCCGCGCGTCGATCGTGCGGCACGTCGAAGCAATGCTCGGCTTCAAGGATCGCGGCGCGATCGTGTTCGACAACGGCAACCTGATCCGCACGCATGCGAAAGACGGCGGCGTTGCACGCGCGTTCGAGATCCCGGTGTTCACCGAAGCGTTCCTGCGCCCGCTGTTCTGCCGCGCGATCGGCCCGTTCCGCTGGATCGCGCTGTCGAACGACCCGAACGACATCCGCGTCATCGACGACTACCTGCTCGAACACTTCCCGGACAACCGGATCGTCACGAACTGGATCCGCAAGGCACGCGAATGCGTGCCGTTCGAAGGGCTGCCGGCACGCATCGCGTGGCTCGGCCACGGCGAGCGCACGCGGCTCGCGCTGGCGGTCAACGCGATGGTGCGCGACGGCGTGCTGGCCGGGCCGGTCGCGTTCACGCGCGACCACCTCGACGCCGGCGCGATGGCACACCCGAACATCATGACCGAGAACCTGCGCGACGGCTCCGACGCGGTGGCCGACTGGCCGCTGCTGAACGCGATGATGAGCTGTTCGTCGATGGCCGATCTCGTCGCGATTCATTCGGGCGGCGGCGGCTACAGCGGCTACATGACGAGCGCGGGCGTCACCGTCGTCGCCGACGGCAGCGCAGCCGCAAACGAGCGGCTGACGCTGTCGATGACCAACGACACCGCGCTCGGCGTGATCCGCTACGCGGACGCCGGTTACGAAGAAGCGCTCGACGAAGCGCAGCGCAAGCAGATTCCGCATATCCGGCTGTAACGGCCGGCTCGCACGACGACAGGACAGGAGATCGAAGTGAAGCAAACCGCGGTTCCCCTCGACACGGCCGACGCCGTGTCGCCCCCTACCTCGAGTGCCGGGCGCGCGATCGCCGCGGCGTCGATCGGCAACGCGCTGGAGTGGTACGACTTTTCCGTCTACGCGTTCTTTGCCGTGTATATCGCGCAGAACTTCTTCCATCGCGGCGACACGGGCACCGAGCTGGTCGAGGCGTTCATGGCGTTCGGGATCGGCTTCATCGCGCGGCCGCTCGGCGCGCTCGCGATCGGCGTGTACGGCGATCGCGCGGGGCGCAAGGCCGCGCTGACGCTGACCATCCTCGTAATGGCGGCCGGCACCGGCATCATCGCGTTCGCGCCGCCGTACACGGCGATCGGCGTCGGCGCGCCGCTGCTGATCCTGTGCGGCCGCCTGCTGCAGGGCTTCTCGGCCGGCGGCGAAGTGGGCGGCGCGGCGGCGTTCCTGATCGAGCATGCGCCGGCGGACAAGAAGGGCCGCTACGCGTCGTGGCTGCAGGCGAGCATGGCCGCGTCGAACATCCTCGGCGCGCTGGTCGCGACCGGCGTGACGCTCACGCTGTCGCGCGAACAGATCGGCGACTGGGGCTGGCGGATCCCGTTCATCCTCGGCCTCGCGATCGCGCCGGTCGGCCTGTGGCTGCGCAAGACGCTCGACGAAACCCCGCATTTTCGCGCGGAGATGGCGCGTGCCGCGCATGCACCGGCCGAACGCAAGGCGCCGCTGCTGCAGGTCGTGCGCGACTATCCGCGCGCGCTCGTGGTCGGCACCGGGTTCTCGGTGTTGTGGGCGGTGTGCGTGTATGCGCTGGTGATCTACATGCCGACGCACGTGCAGCGCGCGCTGCATTTCGACGGGCGCGACGCGTTCGTCGCGTCGCTGGTCGGCAACTGCCTGATGGCCGTCACCTGCGTGTGCGCCGGGAGCTGGTCCGACCGCTTCGGCCGGCGCAAGGTGCTGACGGCCGGCGCCGTGCTGATGCTCGTATCGGTGTATCCGCTGCTGCACTGGCTCGCCGACGTGCACACGCTCGCCGCGCTGATCATCGTGCAGAGCACGTTCTGCGTGATGGTCGCGATCTTCACGGGCGTCGCGCCCGCCGCGCTGTCGGAGCTGTTCCCGACCAAGGTGCGCGCGACCGGCATGTCGCTGTCCTACAACATCGCCACGACGATCTTCGGCGGCTTCGCACCCGCGATCCTCGCGTGGCTCACGCAACGGTCCGGCAATCCGTTCGCGCCCGCCTGGTATGTGATGGTCGCGAGCGTCATCGCGCTCGCGTCGATCGCCGCGCTGTCTTCCACGTCACGTCACGCCTGAAATCGGAGAAACGCTTCATGCAACGCTTCCTCATGCGGAGCGCGATCGCGCTCGCGCTTTTCGCCGCCGTCCCGGCCTTCGCGGACGTCACGCTCGACGGCCGGTCCGTCACGCCCGAATCGATCGCACGCATCGCCGACGGCGAAGCCGTGTCGATCGCGCCGGCCGCCCGCCAGCGGGTCGTCGCCGCGCACGACGTGCTGCTGAAGGCCGCCGCGGCGGGCCAGCAGATCTACGGGCTGACGGTCGGCGTCGGCCTCAATAAAGACCGCGAGATGGTCGATGCGCACGGCAAGCTGAGCCAGGAGGTCATCGATGCGTCGACGCGCTTCAACATCGGGCTGATCCACGCGCACTCGGGCAGCGTCGGTCCCGACATGAGCGTGCGCGTGGCCCGCGCCGCGATGGCCGCGCGCCTGAACGCGATGCTCGACGGCGGCGCCGGCGTGCAGCCCGCGATCGTCGATGCGTACGCGCAGTTCCTCAATCGCGGCGTCACGCCCGCGATGCCGGCGGATGGCTCGATCGGCGAAGCCGACATCACGATCCTCAGCCACGTCGGCCTCGCGATGCTCGGCGAAGGCGACGTGTACTACCAGGGCCGCAAGGTCGCGGCCGCCGATGCGCTGAAGTCGGCCGGCATCACGGCGATCCGCCCGTACGGCAAGGACGCGCTCGCGATCCTCAGTTCCAACGCGTACTCGGCCGGCATGGGCGCGCTGGCGCTCACCGACATGGCGCGTCTCGCGCAGGTGTCGAAGGTCGTGTTCGCGCTGAGCCTGCAGGGGCTGAACGGCAACGTGTCGCCGTTCCGCGAGGACACGCTCGCGCTGCGGCCGTTCCCGGCGACGCTGCGCGCGGGCGCTGCACTGCGCACGCTGCTCGCGGGCAGCAGCCTGTGGAATCGCGATCCGGACCGGCCGCTGCAGGATCCGCTCAGCTTCCGTTCCGGCGTCTACCTGCTCGGCGAAGAGGATCGCACCTACGACGAAGCGCGCGCGCTGCTGCAGGTGCAGCTGAATTCGAGCGACGACAACCCGGGCGTCGCGGTCGGCGTCACGCCGAAGTCGAACCGCGCGCAGGATGCGGCCGGCTATGTCGACGGCGGTGGCGCGGTGCTGCCGAGCGCGAACTTCGAGCCGTTGCCGTGGGTGCTCGCGTTCGAACAGCTCGGGCTCGCGCTCGGCCACAACGCGCTGGCCTCCGCGCAGCGCATCGTCAAGCTGAACGACCCGCACCTCACCGGCCTCTCGCGCTTCCTCGGCACCGAGGACACCGTGCACGCGTTCGGCGCGATGGAGAAGCCGCCGACCGCGCTCGCGATGACGGTGAAGTCGCTCGCGATGCCCGTGTCGCTCGACTACCTGCCGGTCGCCGGCGGCATCGAGGACGTCGCGACGAACGCGCCCGATGTCGTGCAGCGCGTGCAGAAGCAGATCGACGCGAGCTACACGCTGCTCGGCCTCGAACTGATCGAGGCGGCGCAGGCGATCGACCTGCGTCAGCGCAAGCAGCCGTCGTTCACGCTCGCGCCGGCCACGCAGCCGCTGTACCGCGCACTGCGCGCGAAGGTCGCGTTCCTCCAGCGCGACCGCCCGCTCACGCCCGACTTCCGCGCCGCCGATACGCTGCTGCGTGCGTATCGCGACTGAGCGGCGCACCGCCCTTCCTTCGTTACACCCGTTAGCTGCCGCACCCGCCGCCGCACCCGCCGCCGCGATCGTCGTTCGATCGCGACGGCGGACACGCACGTCCGGACGTTTTCACGCAACCGCATCGCACCACCGCTCGCCGCCTTTCAACCACCCCGCACCGGAACACCATCATGAAAAAACTCCTGTTCGCGCTGCCGCTCGCCGCGGCCGCCACCGCCCACGCGCAAAGCAGCGTCACGCTGTACGGCATCGTCGAAGACGGCGTCGACTACGTGTCGAACGTGCAGGGCAAGCACCTCGTGCAGCTCGCGTCAGGCGTAACGGCCGGCAGCCGCTGGGGCGTGCGCGGCACCGAGGATCTCGGCGGCGGCCTGAGCGCGATCTTCCGCCTCGAAAGCGGCTTCGACCTCAACTCCGGCCGCCTCGGCAGCGGGCTCGCGTTCTCGCGCAACGCGTACGTCGGCCTGAACGATACGAAGCTCGGCACGCTCACGCTCGGCCGCCAGTGGGATTCGATCGTCGACTACGTCGAGCCGTTCACGCTGAACGGCAACATCGGCGGCTATTACTTCGCGCACCCGAACGACATGGACAACACCGACAACGGCTTCCCGATCTCGAACGCGGTGAAGTACCGCAGCCCGACGATCGCGGGCATCACGTTCGGCGGCCTCTATGCATTCGGCGGGCAACCGGGCCGCTTCTCGGACAACGCGACGTTCAGCGTCGGTGCGAGCTACGCGGCGGGCCCGGTCGGCTTCGGCATCGGCTATCTGCGAATCAACAACCCGGGCGTGTCGACGCAGGGCTACCAGAACTATCCGGGCTTCACGAACGCGATCTACGGCAACTACCTCGATGCGGCGCGCGCGCAGAAGGTGTTCGGCGTGGGCGCGTCGTACCAGGTCGTGCAGTGGCTCAAGGTGCTGGCCGACTTCACGAACACGAACTTCCAGCAGGGCAGCGCGGGGCACGACGCGACGTTCCAGAACTACGAGCTGTCGACACTGGTCACGCCGACGCCGGCCGTGACGGTGGGCGCCGGCTATACGTACACGACGGGCCGCGACCACGCGACGAACGCGGAGCCGAAGTATCACCAGTTCAACCTGAGCGTCGAATACGCGCTGTCCAAGCGCACGAGCGTCTACGTGATGGGAGCATTCCAGAAGGCGGCCGGTGACGCACCGGTCGCGCAGATCGCGGGTTTCAATCCGTCGGGCAACCAGAAGCAGGCGGTGGGCCGCGCGGGTATCCGCCACGCGTTCTGACGTTCGCGATGGCTGACGGTCAGGCGTGGCGCCTGCCGTCAGTCGTTCGGCAAACGCCGCGAAGCATTTGTGCGCGGCCGCTTTCCATTCGCTTCCTTCAGACCATTTGATCAGCATGCCTACTCATTCGAACCGAAGAAAAAACAGGCGACGCCACCGGTTCACACCGGCGGTCAACCGCCGGCTGCTGTCGGCCGTCGGCGCATCGCTGATCGCCTGCACGATTGCCGACGACGCAGCGGCCCAGTCCTCCGTGTCGCTGTACGGGCTGGCCGACGTCTACGTCGGCACGCAAAAGAGTCTCGGCAAGCCGCGCGCGTACGCGATGAATTCGGGCGGCTTCACGACGAGCTTCTGGGGCATCGGCGGCCGCGAGGATCTCGGCGGCGGCTACGCGCTGCAGTTCGCGCTCGAAGCATTCATGCGCCCGTCGAACGGCGGCGCCGGCCGCTTCAGCGGCGATACGTTCTTCGGACGCAACGCATATGTCGGCGTCGCGACGCCGTACGGCGTGCTGCGCGCAGGACGCAACACGACGCCGTATTACATCTCCGCCGTGCGCTTCAACCCGTTCTCGACGTCGTTCGGCTTTTCGCCGGCGCTGAACCAGATGTACAAGGGCGTAGCGGGGCAAGGCCTCATCGGCGACAACAGCTGGAGCAATTCGGTGTTGTATTCGACACCCGGCGAGCACGCGCTGCAGGCGAGCCTGATCTATGCGACCGGCAACGAGCCGGGCCACGCCGGCGCGAACCAGTGGGGTGGCAGCGTCACCTATGACGGGCACCGCGCGTTCAGCGCGACGCTCGCGTTCCAGCAGGCGAAATTCGACCGGATGCCCGGCGACCTGAACGCATCCATCGCCGGCTTCACGCAGCAGGACACCGTGCTGGCCGGCGTCGGCTACGACCTGAAGTTCGTGAAGTTCACCGCGTTCTACCAGTACGTGCACGACGCGATCGACGGCGGCAGGCTCGGCCCGCATAGCGGGCAAGTGGGTGCGGCGGTGCCGCTCGGCTTCGGCACGGTGCTCGCATCGGTGATGGCCGCGAAAAGCCACGGCCGCGATCGCCCTTCACGAACGACCTGGGCGCTCGGCTACGACTACCGGCTGTCGAAACGGACCGACGTCTACGTGGCCTACATGCGCGACCGCGCAAGCGGCTACGGCAATGGCAATGGCGATTCGGCCGGGCTCGGCCTGCGCACGGCGTTCTGAACATGCGCCATCAACGCGCCATGACGGTGCGCACGCGGCGTGTGACTACGCGTCCACTTCCGCGTGCAGCAGCAACACCGCGTCGCGCTTTTCCAGAAGATGCCGCCGCAGGATCGCCGCGAGCGCCTTGCCGTCGCGCGCCTCCAGCGCCTTGATCATCTCCTCGTGATCGTGCACCGCGCGATCCCACTTCTCGACGTGCTGGTTCGAGCGGAACCGCATCGACATGATCCGGCGGTTGATCGACTGGTACGTGGCGCGCAGCGCCGAATTGCGCGCGGCCTCGTTGATGCGGTCGTGGATTTCCTGGTTGCGGCTGTAGTAGCCGGGCAGGTCGTTCTGCATCCGGCACGCGAGCATCGAGTAATGCAGCGCCTTGATCTCCGCGAGCTCCGCGGGCGTGATGCGCTCGCACGCCAGTTCACCTGAAAACGCCTCCAGCCCCGACATCAGCTCGAAGGTCTCGCGGATCTCCGATTCGCTCATCCGGTACACGCTCGCGCCGCGATTCGGCGACAGCACCAGCAGCCCCTCGGCCGCCAGCACCTTGAACGCCTCGCGCAGCGGCGTGCGCGAGATGCCGAGCGTCTCGCACAGCTCGCGCTCGTTCAGCCGCATGCCCGGCGTGAGCACACCTTCGACGATGAATTTGCGCAGGTGCTCGACGACCGTGTCGTGCAGCCGCTGCCGCTCCAGTTTCGGCAGTACCGGCGCGCCGCCGCCCTGCTCCAGATCATTCAAATCTTGCATGCAAAATCCTTCCTTCTTGCTTCCCGCGATTCTACTGCAACTCGCCCGACCCGAATATCTCCCCGCCAATTCCGGGTAAACACCGGCATTTTCGGCGAAATCAGCGCTTGGTTTTGCCACGACGGCTCTGCTAAAGTATTTTGCATGCAAAATTCAAAATGCAACCAAGGAGACAGAACGACCATGCTGCAACTCGACTTCCACCCGTCCGGCCGCCATTTCCTGCAGATTCCGGGGCCGAGCCCGGTGCCCGACCGGATCCTGAGGGCGATGAGCTATCCGACCATCGACCACCGTGGCCCCGAATTCGGCGCGCTCGGCCTCGAGGTGCTGGCCGGCATCAAGAAGATCTTCAAGACCACGCAGCCGGTGATCATCTATCCGGCGTCGGGTACCGGCGCATGGGAAGCCGCGCTGACCAACACGCTGAGCGCCGGCGACACCGTGCTGATGTACGAGACCGGCCACTTCGCGACGCTGTGGAAGAAGATGGCCGAAGCGCTCGGCCTGAAGCCCGAATTCCTCGGGCTGCCGGGCATCGAAGGCTGGCGCCGCGGCGTGCAGCCCGACATGATCGAAGCGCGCCTGCGCGCCGACACCGCGCACGTGATCAAGGCCGTGTGCGTGGTGCACAACGAAACGTCCACCGGCGTCACGTCCGACATCGCGGCCGTGCGTCGTGCAATCGACGCGGCCGGCCACCCGGCGCTGCTGATGGTCGACACGATCTCGGGGCTCGCGTCCGCCGATTACCGCCATGACGAATGGGGGGTCGACGTGACGGTGTCGGGCTCGCAGAAGGGGTTGATGCTGCCGCCGGGCATCAGCTTCAACGCGGTGTCGCCGAAGGCGCTCGCCGCGAGCGAGCACGCGACGCTGCCGCGTGCGTTCTGGGGCTGGCACGAGATCATCGAAGCGAACAGGAACGGCTACTGGCCGTACACGCCAAACACCAACCTGCTGTACGGGCTGGCCGAAGCGCTCGACATGATCCTCGGCGAAGGGCTCGACAACGTGTTCGCGCGCCACCAGCGGCTCGCGGAAGCGACGCGCCGCGCGGTGCGCGCATGGGGCCTCGAAATCCAGTGCGCGGACCCGGCCGTCTACAGCCCCGTGCTGACCGGCGTGATGATGCCCGACGGCGTCGACGCGGACGCCGTGCGCAAGCTGATCTACGAACGCTTCGACATGTCGCTCGGGCAGGCACTCGGCAAGATGCGCGGCAGGATGTTCCGCATCGGCCATCTCGGCGACTGCAACGACCTCACGCTGATGGCCACGCT
Source organism: Burkholderia lata (assembly GCF_902499335.1). Lineage (GTDB taxonomy): Bacteria > Pseudomonadota > Gammaproteobacteria > Burkholderiales > Burkholderiaceae > Burkholderia > Burkholderia lata_B. The sequence continues at coordinate 171,237 of NZ_CABVQK010000019.1, forward strand.
CGCCGGCTGCGAGATGGGGCTGAAGCTCGCCGGCGTGCCGGTTGCCGCGAGCGGCATCGTCGCGGCGATGGACTATCTGGCAACCAACACGCACACGCCCGCGCTACGCGCGGCGGCCTGACCGCGTGTGCCTGCGGCCCGCCGCAGGCACCCCGCTCGCTCCCTTTTGCGGCCCGCACGACGCGCGGCCGCGCTGCATCGGCACGAAGCCGGCCCCAGAGCCGGCGCGGTTGCAGCGGCAAGCCAGACAACATCAAGGAGACACAACATGAAGCTGTTCCGGGCGACCGGCATCGTGCTGGTGATGCTATGCGTGATGTACTTCATCACGTACCTCGATCGCGTGAACGTGAGCACGGCTGCCGCCGGGTTCGGCCGGGAATTCGGGCTGAACAAGACGGAGATCGGCCTCGTGTTCTCCGCGTTCGCGTATCCGTACCTCGTGTTCCAGATCATCGGCGGCTGGGTCAGCGACCGCTTCGGCGCGCGCCGCACGCTGCTCGCCTGCGGGCTGCTGTGGGCCATCGCGACGCTGCTCACCGGGATGGCCGGCGGCCTCGCGTCGCTGCTCGCCGCGCGCCTCCTGCTTGGGCTCGGCGAAGGCGCGACGTTCCCGGCGGCCACGTCGGCGATGTCGCGCTGGGTGCCGCGCGAGAAGCGCGGCTTCGCACAGGGCATCACGCATGCGTTCTCGCGCGTCGGCAACGCGGTCGCGCCGGCCGCCGTCGTCGCGGTGATGGCCGTGTACGGGTGGCGCGAATCGTTCTACATCTGCGGCGTGATCAGCATCGTGTGGGTCGTGGTGTGGGCACTCGTCTATACCGAACATCCGAAGGATCACCCGCGCATCACGCAGGCCGAACTCGATGCGCTGCCGCCGCCGAAGCAGAAGCAGAAGCCCGCGAACGTGCCGTGGGGCCCGCTGTTCCGCCGGATGATGCCCGTCACGATCGTGTACTTCTGCTACGGCTGGACGCTGTGGCTGTTCCTGAGCTGGATTCCGCAGTACTTCCTGCACAGCTACGACCTCGACCTGAAGAAATCGGCCGTGTTCGCGTCCGCGGTGTTCTTCGCGGGCGTGATCGGCGACACGCTCGGCGGCATCGTCACCGACCGCATCTACGCGCGCACCGGCAGCCTCAAGCGTGCGCGCAGCTGGATGGTGTCGATCTGCATGCTGCTCACGCTGCTGTCGCTGTTGCCGCTGCTCTTCACGCATCAGCTGTACGTGTCGATGGCGTGCCTCGCGGCCGGCTTCTTCTTCGCCGAAATGACGATCGGCCCGATGTGGGCCGTGCCGATGGATATCGCGCCGGAATACTCGGGCACCGCGAGCGGGATGATGAATTCCGGCTCCGCGCTCGCCGCGATCCTGTCGCCGGTGATCTCCGGCTTCGTGATCGACCGCTTCGGCAGCTGGGAGCTGCCGTTCATCGGCAGCATGGTGCTGATGGGCGTGGGCGTGCTGCTCGCGTTCCGCATGCAACCGGACAGCCGCTTCGCCGATGCCCCCGCCGAACAACCGGCCGCCAATCGCTCGCCGGCCTGATGCCAACGGGGCGCTGCCGCCGGCGGCGCCCGCCTCTTTTGACTGCAACGATGACCCAAGCTACCCACGACCTCGCCGTCCGGCTCGCCGCCGGCTGGCAACACGGCATCGCGTTCGCCGCGCTGCCTTCGCAACTCGTCCCCGCCAATGCCGATGCCGCCTATGCGGTGCAGGCGCAAGTGCTCGCCGAGCGCAGCACCGCGATCGGTGCGTGGAAAGTCGGCGCGAAGCAGCCCGACGGCCCGATCCAGGGCGCGCCGCTGCCGGACGACTGCCGCCATGCGAGCGGCGTGACGCTGCCGCGCGGCGCGTTCCGGCCGCTCGGCCTCGAACTGGAGATCGCGTTCCGCTTTGGCCGCGACTTCGCGCCGCGTGCTGACGTGTATACCGACGATGAAGTGTTCGACGGCATCGCGCAGATGGGCGCATCGATCGAGATCGTCGCGAGCCGCTTCCGCGAATGGCCGGACGTCGCCCCCGTCGCGCAGCTCGCCGACCTGCAGAACCACGGCGCGCTCGTGCTCGGCGAGATGACCGGCTATCGCGACGATTTCCCGTTCCTCGCGCCGGCTCCCGCGTTCTCGTTCGACGGGCACGACATCGCCGGCACCGCATCGGGCACGAACCCGGCCGGCGACCCGCGCCGCCTGCTGCCGTGGCTCGTGAATCACGCGTCGCGGCGCGGCATCGCGCTGCCGGCCGGCACCGTCGTCACGACCGGCTCGTACACGGGGATGTTTTTCCCTCAGGCCGCGGGCACGGCCGTCGGCCGCATTCCCGGGTTGCCGCCCGTCAGCGTGACCCTCGCCTGATCCCCGCCCGATCCGCTCTCACCCGATACCGACCGCCGCCATGACATCCGCCGTCTCGCCTTCGCTGGTTCGCCCCGTTCATCTCATGCCGTCGCAAGGTGCCGCGCTGTCGCCGCTGTTCGAGCGGCTGCGCAGGGAAATGCGTGGCGACGTCTACGCCGACCGCGCAAGCCGCGGCCGCTATGCGACCGACGCGTCGATCTACCAGATCATGCCGCTCGGCGTGGTCGTGCCGCGCGACCAGGACGACCTGCGGATCGCGCTCGACATCGCGCGCGACCGCAAGATCCCCGTGCTCGCGCGCGGCGCCGGCACGAGCCAGTGCGGGCAGACGGTCGGCGAGGCGCTCGTCGTCGACAACAGTAAATGGCTGAACCGGATCGTCGAATTCGATGCGCACGCGCGCACCGTCACCGTCGAGCCCGGCATCGTGCTCGATCACCTGAACGCGTGGCTGAAGCCGCACGGGCTGTGGTTTCCGGTCGACGTGTCGACGGCCGCGCAATGCACGATCGGCGGGATGGCCGGCAACAACTCGTGCGGATCGCGCTCGATCGAGTACGGCAACATGGTGCACAACGTGCTCGCGATCGACGCGATCCTCGCCGACGGCAGCGCATGCCGGTTCGGCTCGCTCGCGCAGCCCGTGACCGACCGCCGCACGCTCGACCTGCTGCACGGCGTCGAACGCATCGCGAAGCGCGAGCGCGACGAACTCGTCGAGCGCGTGCCGAAGGTGCTGCGCCGCGTGGCCGGCTACAACCTCGACCTGTTCGACTGCCAGAACCCGCGCGCGTACACCGAAGACGGTCACGCGAATCTCGCCCACCTGCTCGTCGGCTCGGAAGGCACACTCGCATACAGCCGGCAGATCACGCTGAAGCTCGCGCCGCTGCCCGCGCACAAGGCGCTCGGCGTCGTGAACTTCCCGACCTTCTACCAGGCGATGGACACCGCGCAGCACATCGTGAAGCTGAAGCCGGTAGCGGTCGAACTCGTCGATCGCACGATGATCGACCTGTCGATGGAGAACCCGGCGTTCCGCCCGGTGATCGAACAGGCGCTGGCCGGGCAGCCGCAGGCGATCCTGCTCGTCGAGTTCGCGGGCGAATCGCGCGACGCGCAACTCGCGCAGCTCGACCGGCTCGCCGAACTGATGGCCGATCTCGGGCTGCCCGACAGCGTCGTGAAGATGACCGACGCCGGTGCGCAGAAAGCGCTGTGGGACGTGCGCAAGGCCGGGCTGAACATCATGATGAGCATGAAGGGCGACGGCAAGCCGGTGTCGTTCATCGAGGATTGCGCGGTGCCGCTCGAACACCTCGCCGAATACACGCGCCGCCTGACCGACGTGTTCCACAAGCATGAAACCGAAGGCACGTGGTACGCACACGCGAGCGTCGGCACGCTGCACGTGCGGCCGATCCTCGACATGCGGCGCGACGGCGCGACGCGCATGCGCGAGATCGCCGAAGAGGCGGCGGCGCTCGTGCGCGAGTACAAGGGCGCGTATTCGGGCGAGCACGGCGACGGGCTGTGCCGCGGCGAATGGGTCGCGTGGCAGTACGGCCCGCGCCTGAATGCGGCGTTCGCGGAAATCAAGGCGCTGTTCGATCCCGACAACCGCTTCAATCCGGACAAGATCGTCAATCCGCCGAAGATGGATGCGCGCGAGCGTTTCCGTTTCGCGCCCGGCTATGCGGCGCTGCCGCTGCGGCCCGCGCTTGACTGGTCGGCGTGGAACGTCACGCGCAATCCTCTGACCGGCGACGAAACCGCGCCCGGCACCGGTGCCGACATCACGCACGGGCTCGCGTCGGCCGTCGAGATGTGCAACAACAACGGGCACTGCCGCAAGTTCGACGCGGGCACGATGTGCCCGAGCTACCGCGTGACGCGCGACGAGCAGCACGTGACGCGCGGCCGTGCGAACACGCTGCGGCTCGCGGTGACGGGCCAGCTCGGCGCCGATGGCCTCGCCGGCGACGACGTGAAGGCCGCGCTCGACCTGTGCGTGTCGTGCAAGGGGTGCAAGCGCGATTGCCCCACCGGGGTCGATATGGCGCGCTTCAAGATCGAGGCGCGGCACGCGTGGAACCGCAAGCACGGCACGACGCTGCGTGAACGGCTCGTTGCGTACCTGCCGCGTTATGCGCCGTGGGCAGCACGGATGCGTGGTGCAATCGCGTTCGCCAATGGCGTGCCGGTTGTTGCGTCATGGATGAAGCGACGGATCGGCCTCGCGCCGCAGCGTGCACTGCCTGCGTTTGCGCGGCCGTTTCTGGCGAACGTCAGTGCGGATATGTCGGCGTCGTCTAAAACCGACTCGACCACCCGCGAAGTACTGCTCTTCGTCGATACGTTCAGCAACTACCAGGAACCGGACAACGCCCGAGCCGCGCAGGCCGTACTCGAAGCGGCCGGCTATACCGTGCATTTCAACGTGCGCGAAGGCGAGCGGCCACTGTGCTGCGGCCGCACGTTCCTCGCGGCCGGGCTCGTCGACGAAGCGAAGGCCGAGGCGAAACGCACGCTCGATACGTTGCGGCCTTACCTGGAACGCGGCGTCGCGATCGTCGGGCTGGAGCCTTCGTGCCTGCTGTCGATGCGCGACGAATTTCTGGCCTACGGTTATGGCGACGAAGCCGCGCGGCTCGCGAGCCACGCGTTCCTGTTCGAGGAGTTTCTCGTGCGCGAGCAGCAGGCAGGCCGGTTGTCGCTGCCGCTACACGAAATCGATGCGAAGGAAGCACTCGTACACGGCCACTGCCATCAGAAGGCATTCGGCGCGTTCACGCCGGTGCAGACCGTGCTGCGCTGGATTCCGGGGCTGACGGTGTCGCCGGTCGAATCGTCGTGCTGCGGGATGGCCGGCAGCTTCGGCTACGAGGCCGAGCATTACGACGCGTCGCAGGCGATGGCCGAGCTTTCGCTCCTTCCGGCGGTACGGGCGCGGGCCGAAGGCGCGATCGTCGTTGCAGACGGCACGAGTTGCCGGCATCAGATTCAGGACGGCGCGCAAACACAGGCCGTGCATGTGGCGAAGGTGCTGGCGCGGGCGTTGCGGAACTGATGGCGATCTCGACGGACAGCACACGTCACGCTGACACGGCCGCCACCGTCACGCCGCCTCGCCGATCCCGCCCATCAGCATCATCAACTGCTCGCGCAGCCACCGGCTGCCCTGGTCCTGATCGGCGCTGCGATGCCAGTAGCAGAAGTATTCGAGGGCCGGCATCTCGAACGGCAGTTCGAGAATGCGCGCCGGATAGCGCTGCAGCAGCCGCAGCGGCGCCGTCAGTGCGAGATCGCCGCGCATCGCGATCAGCGGCGCGACCATGTAGTGCTGCACGCGCATCTGGATGGTGCGGCGCAGCCCGAGGCGCGTCAGCTCGGCGTCGACGTGTCCGCTGCCCTTGCGGCGGCTCGACACGTGGATGTGCCCCATCGCAAGGTAGTCGTCCATGGTGAGCGTGTCGCCCTTGAACGGGTGATCGTCGCGGATCATGCACGCATAGCGGTCACGCACGAGCAGCGCCTGGTGCAGGTGCGGATCGCCGATCAGCGGCGCGTCGATCGCGATGTCGACGGAGCCGTTCGCGAGCGCGGTCGCGACTTCGCGGCGGTCCATCGTGTAGCTGCGCACGTGCATGCCGGGCGCGTGCGTCTGCAGCAGTTCACCGAGCGCGGGCAGCAGCAGCGCTTCGGTCAGGTCGCTCATGCTCATCCGGAACACGCGCGTCGACGACGCCGGATCGAACACGTCGCCTTCATGCGCGCTCGAATCGAGCAGTTGCATCGCCTCGCGCACGCGGCCGACGATGTTCTCGGCCAGCGGCGTGGGCATCATCCCGGCCGGCGTGCTGACGAACAGCGGATCGTTCAGGGTCTTGCGCAGCCGCGCCAGCGCGTTGCTGACGGCAGGCTGCGTGAGATTCAGCACCTCCGCGGCCCGCGTCAGGTTGCGCTTGGTGTAGATCGCGTCGAATACGACGAACAGGTTCAGGTCAATCTTCGAAAGGCGCATCGCCGGATCTCCTTGCCGGCATCTTACGGCGGGCGCCGCCCGTTCGTCCACGGCCCTGCGCATCCTGGCGCGACGCTCAGCCGCGCGGCGGCGGCGTCAGGTACGGGGCCGTCGAACCCGGCTCGCCGTCCTTGATTTCCATCCGCGCGATCGCCTGCAGGTGCACCTCGTCCGGGCCGTCGGCGAAGCGCAGCGCGCGGCCCCAGGTCCAGAGGTCGGCGAGCGGCGTATCGGGGCTCAACCCCGCCGCGCCGAACACCTGCATCGCGCGGTCGCACACGTCCGTGTAGACGGTCGGCACCAGCGCCTTGATCATCGCGATTTCCTTGCGGGCGGCCTTCGCGCCGACCTTGTCGATCATCCACGCGGCCTTCAGCACCAGCAAACGCGCCTGCTCGATCTCGATGCGCGAGCGCGCGATCCATTCGCCGACCGTGCCGTGCTTGTTCAGCGGCTTGCCGAACGCGACGCGCGATTGCGCGCGGTCGACCATCAGCTCCAGCGCAAGCTCGGCCGCGCCGATCGAACGCATGCAGTGGTGGATGCGGCCCGGCCCGAGGCGGGCCTGCGCGAGCGCGAAGCCGCTGCCTTCCTCGCCGAGCAGGTTGCTCGCCGGCACGCGCACGTTGTCGAACGTGATCTCGCAGTGCCCTTCCGGCGCGTAGTGATTGACCACCGTGATGTTGCGCACGATCGTCACGCCCGGCGTGTCGCGCGGCACGAGGATCATGCTCTGCTGCTGGTGCGACGCGGCCTCGGGATCGGTCTTGCCCATCACGATGAAGATCTTGCAGTTCGGATGCGCGGCGTTCGTGATGAACCACTTGCGGCCGTTGATCACGTACTCGTCACCCACGCGCTCGATGCGCGTCGTGATGTTCGTCGCATCCGACGACGCCACGTCGGGCTCCGTCATCGCGAACGCCGAGCGGATCTCGCCGCGCAGCAACGGCTTCAGCCACTGTTCGCGCTGCTCGGGCGACGCGAACATGTGCAGCAGTTCCATGTTGCCGGTGTCCGGCGCGTTGCAGTTGAACACTTCCGACGCCCAGCCCACCCGCCCCATGATCTCGGCGAGCGGTGCGTATTCGAGGTTCGTCAGGCCCGTGCCGGGCTCGTCGTCCTTCAGGTGCGGCAGGAACAGGTTCCACAGCCCTTCCGCCTTCGCGCGCTCCTTCAGTTCCTCCATGAACGACACGGGATACTGGCCCGCGTGCACTTCCTCGTTCCACTGGCGGATGCGCGGCACGATGTGCGCGTCCATGAATGCGCGCACGCGGCTGCGCAGTTCTTCCACTTTCGGGGTGTAGCCAAAGTCCATGATCAACTCCTCGATTCCGTTCGTCCGGTTCCGTCAGAAGGCCGAGACACCGCCGTCGACGGCGACGGCCTGCCCGGTCAGATAAGTGTTTTCCTTCGCGCACAGCGTCAGCATCGTCGCGACGATTTCCTCGGGCCGGCCGAGCCGCTTCATCGGCGAGCCCTGCGCGAGAAAATCCTGGCGGTCGCCGATATCGCTGTCGGTGACCATCGGCGTCGTGCTGTAGAACGGGCACACCGCATTCACGCGAATGCCGTGGCGCGCGTATTCGATGGCCGCCGTCTTCGTGAGCCCGACCACCGCATGCTTCGACGCCGCGTAGGCCGCCAGCTTCGGCGCGCCGCCGAGCCCGGCCATCGACGCGACGTTCAGGATCACGCCTTCGCGCTGCGCGAGCATCTGGCGGATCTGGTGCTTCATCCCGAAGAACACGCCCTTCGCATTCACCGCGAAGCTCAGGTCGAGATCGGCTTCGTCGGTGTCGATCAGCGCCTTCATCGGCGGTGCGATGCCCGCGTTGTTGATGCCGACGTCGAGCCGGCCGAAACGCTCGGCGGCCGCGTGCACCAGCGATGCCACCTCGGCCTCGACGCGCACGTCGCAGCGCTGCGCGATCACGTCGGCGCCGGCCGCGCGCAGCGGCGCGGCCACGCGCTCGAGCGCTTCGGCGTTCAAGTCGCCGAGCGCGACGCGCGCGCCCATCGCGGCCAGCTCGCTCGCGAGCAACGCGCCGAAGCCGCTCGCGGCGCCGGTGATCATCACGGCCTGTCCGGCGTAGCTGTCGATCTTCATCGCGCGCTCAGATCGTCAGGCCGCCATCGACGACGATGCATTCGCCGTTCGTGTAGCTCGCCGCGTCCGACACGAGATACAGCACGGTGCCGGCCATTTCGCGCGGCTCCGCATGGCGGCGCAGCGGGATCTTCCCCATCCAGGTCTCGTAGATGTCCTTGTCGGCGAACAGCGCGCCCGCGAACTTCGTCTTCGTGAGGCCCGGCAGCAGCGCGTTCACGCGGATGCCGAGCGGCCCGCATTCCTTCGCGAACGCCTTCGTCATGTTGACGACCGCGGCCTTCGTGATCGAGTAGATGCCCTGCCGGTCGCCCGGCTGCAGCGCGTTCACCGACGCCGTGTTGACGATCGCGCCGCCGCCGTGCGCCTTCATCAGCTTGCCGGCCTCGACCGACATGAAGAAGTAGCCGCGGATGTTCACGTCGACCGTCTTCTCGTACGCGGCGAGGTCGGTATCGAGGATGTGCCCGAAATACGGGTTCGCGGCCGCGTTGTTCACGAGGATGTCGAGGCGGCCGTGCTTGCCGCGGATGTGCTCGAACGTCGCGGCGATGTCCTCGAGCCGCCCGACGTGGCAGGCCAGCGCCTCGGCGCGACCGCCTGCCGCGACGATCTCGTCGGCCACGGCCTGGCAATCGTCGAGCTTGCGGCTCGACACGATCACGTGCGCACCCTGCTCCGCGAGCAGTTTCGCGATTTCCTCGCCGATGCCGCGGCTCGCGCCCGTCACCAATGCGATCTTGCCCGTCAGGTCGAACAGATTCGTTGCCATGTTGCTGTGCTCCTCCATTGATGTGTTGTCTTGCCGCTGCCCGGTGAAACCGGCGGCTTCAGCGATGCGCGTCGATCACGCCGACGGCCAGTTCGGCAAGCCGCCCGGCCATCGCGCCGACGCGCAGCGCCTGCTCGCTCGATGCATTGCCCTGCAGCGCGCGCGCCTTCACGCCCTGCGCGATCGACGCGAGCCGGAAGAAACTGAATGCGAGGTAGAAGTGCCAGTCGCGGATCGGCTCGATGCCGCGCAGTTCGCAATAACGCGCGACGATCGCCGCTTCGTCCGGCACGCCGAGTTCGGCGCGATCCTGGCCCGCGAGCCCGCGCACCTGCCCGCCGGACGGCAGCCGCAGGCACATGCAGAGATACGCGAGATCGGCGAGCGGGTTGCCGAGCGTCGACAGTTCCCAGTCGAGCACGGCCTGCACGCTATAGCTGTCACGCGCGAACATCAGGTTGTCGATCCGGAAGTCACCATGCACCAGCGTCGGCCGGCCCGTGTCGGCGGGGCACGCCTTCGGCAGCCAGTCGATCAGCGTCTCCATCGCATCGAGGCGCTCCGTTTCGGCCGCGCGGTACTGCTTCGTCCACACGCCGATCTGGCGCTCGAAGTAGTTGCCGGGGCGCCCGTAGTCGGCGAGGCCCACCGCGTCGACATCGACGTCGTGCAATGCGGCCATCGTCTGCAGCAACGCGTCGTAGCACGCCGCGCGATCGGCCTTCGGCAGTTCCGGCAGCGCGGGATCCCAGAAGATCCGGCCGTCCTCGTAGCTCATCACGTAGAACATGCTGCCGATCACGTCGCGGTCTTCGCAGAGGTGATACGGACGCGCGACCGGCACCGCGGTGCCCGACAGCGCGCTCAGCACGCGGAATTCGCGGTCGACCGCGTGCGCGGACTTCAGCAGTTCGCCCGGCGGCTGGCGGCGCAGCACGTAGCGGCCGCTCTTCGCGTGCAGCAGGAAAGTCGGATTCGACTGGCCGCCGGCAAACTTCTCCAAGTCGACCGGGCCTTCGAAGCCCGGCACGTGCGCTTCCAGATAGCGCGTGAGGCGGGCTGCGTCGAGTTGCTGGGTAGGGTTCGTCATCGTCGCGATCGTTCGTGGGTCAGCCGTAGGTTCGCAGCGCGTGTCGTTCGGGATCCTCCAGATGCGGGATGCCGTTGAACGACGCGAGGTGGAACGCATCGGCGTTGAAGAAAAACTGCGAAAGACTGCTGTTGCGGATCTGCAGGTTCAGCGCGATCGCGCTCGACGGCGGCGCGGCCAGCACCTGCTGCACGGTGACCGCGATCGGGCCGCCGGAGCTCACCGCCAGCACGCGCTGGCCGCCGCCGTGGCGGATGGCCGCGCGGGCATCGGCCACGCGCTGCTGGAAGTGCGCCCAGGTCTCGGGGGCCGAATCGCCGAGCTTGTCTTCCGACCAGAGCTGCAGCACCTGCCGGAGCGCGCGGAAATGCTCTTTCATCGAGCCGGCCGCGAGGCGGGCGATGTCGGGGTAATCGTGCGCGGCGGCCGCGAACAGGCCGTGGAAGTCGTATTCGTTCAGCCCCGGGTGGCGGTCGACCGGCGCGCCTTCGCGGCCCATCCCGCGCAGGATCGCGTCGACCGTCTGCGCGTGGCGGTTCAGCGTGCCGCAGATCACGCGGTCGAATGTGAGCGCTTGCTGCGCGAAGTATTCGCCGAGCCAGACGCTCTGCTGCTCGCCCGCCGCGGACAACCGGTCGTAGTCGTCCGTGCCGAAGGACGCCTGCCCGTGCCGTACCAGAAAAAGTTCAGCCATCGCATGCCCGCCAGATCAGAAGGATTCAGCATAGGGGGCGGGGACGCATTTTTAAACTTTATTTTCTGAATCCGGGGGTATTCATTTCGTGAATTCCACGCCCTCCGGACCTTGCCAATGCGCCGTGCTCGCCGTGACGGCACATGAATTGCTCCAGTCGCCTCCGGCGGGAGAACCGCGATGTCCAATCCGTTACAGGAGGGGTGCGATGCTCGGTACGATCCTTATCATCATTCTGATTCTCATACTCGTCGGTGCATTTCCTGCATGGCCCCACAGCCGCAGCTGGGGCTATTGGCCCTCGAGCACCGTCGGGATGATCGTCATCATCGTCGTCATACTTGTGCTGCTGGATCGCATCTGAGGCCGCAGCGCGCCAGCCGGGCAGGCCGAGTCCCGTATGAAACAATGGCTATCGGCCCTGCCGGCCCTATCAGAACGTGCCTATCCCGGCACCGGGAGGGCCGGCGGTGGATTCACCGGCATGACGAGCACCGCACGTCATCGATCATCATGACCCGCGAGACACGCAACCCATGACCTCCGACAGCGAAACGAAGCTGGACCAGCCGGCAGGTTCGGACTGGTGGTGCACATTCGACGATCCGGCACGCGCGTGCGATACGGATCACGCACGCATCCAGGCGGAACTTGAAATCGAAATCCACCCGGAGCATCCGTTCTACCGGCGCAATCTCAAAGTGATCGCTCACGCACTGGGTTGCGACGACGTGATCTGCACCCACGTCGACGAGCCCGGCCGTTATTCGGTGCTGCATCTCACCTGGGGCGGGCGCCCTGAGATCGGCACCTGTCCCACCATCGATTTCGATGGCAACGGGCACGGGGTCGCGAAGTATTTCGACTATCCATAGCGCGCTCACCGCGCGTCCGGCGTTGTTGCGTTACGCTTCCGGACACGCCCGCAAGCCGTGCGCGAACGGCTTGCGCGCCGACATCCCGGACGAACCTCGGCTCACCCCACTCAAAGCGCCATGACCGAAGCCCTCAACCCGAACTACTTCGAATCCGTCGCCGCCAGTTTCGACAAGCAGCACGCGATGCGCCTGATCCAGGCCAGGATGCCGCTGATCGATATCGGACGCACCGAGATCCACGTGCCGCACTGGCAGGGCATCGAGCAGCAGCACGGTTTCGTCCACGGCGGCGTGGTCGGCATGATCGCCGATTCGGCCGCAGGCTACGCGGCGATGACCACAGTGGCCGCCGATGCGTCGGTGCTGACCGTCGAGTACAAGATCAACCTCGTCGCGCCTGCCGCGGGCGACAAGCTGATCGCCCGCGGCGAGGTGATCCGGCCGGGGCGAACGCTGATCGTGACCAAGGCGGAAGTCTTCGCCGTCGCCGGCGACAAGGAAACGCTGTGCGCGGTCATGCAGCAAACCATCATGGTGATGCACGACAAGCGCGATCGCGCGTGACGGAGCGCCGATCGACAACGAAGCGGCATCTGTGCGCGAACAGCCGCGTCATTCATCCGGCAAATGCCCCGGACGTAGCCGCCCGGGGCACATGCCCGTTACTGCCCGCCTTCCAGGCGCAACTGCAGCCGGCTTTTCACGGACGTGACACCCGGCACCTGGCGGGCCGCATCCACCGCGACCTGATCCTGCGACTGGTCCGTGATCTGCCCGGCCAGCGTCACGTCGCCCGTCTTCGCCTTTGCAAAAACGGTGACCTGCGCGCCGCCGATGCCGGGCGCCTTCGTGATCGCCTGACGGACCTTCTTCGCGAACGCGCGATCAGCCGCGCGATCGGCCTTCTTCGCCGACCGCGCCGCCGCCGACGGGGACAGTGACGCAACGGACGACGCGGCCGGCGACGTGGTGACCCGTTGCGGGCCGGACACATCCGCATTGGGCGCACCGGACTGCGCATGGCCCAGGATCGGCGACAGCGCGACAAAACCTGCAACGACGGCAAGGCGGATCTTCATCGAATTCTCCTCAAGGAACGAACGGAAACTGCGGGGAAACTGCAAGGAAAAGCGGTCAGGCCACCGCACCCGACAACGCACGGGTGCGCGCACGGCCGCGCGGCGCGGCAATCGCTTCGAGCGCGTGCTCGTCGGCCGCCAGTGCGGGCGACAGCGTCGCGCGCAGGTGATCCAGAAAGGTGCGGATCTTCGCGTCCACGAATCGCCGGGACGCGAACATCGCGTAGACGTCGAGCATCGTCAGCCGGTAATCGGGCAGCACGCGGACGAGCCGCCCGCTGCGCAAATCGTCGATGACCGAATAGATCGCGAGCGGACCGATGCCCAGCCCGGCCCGCAGCGCGATCGACAGCGCCTCTGGCGCATTGGCGTGAAACGACGCGGCGGTCACGGTGTGCGCCGCGACGTCCCCGTCGGCACCGTGCAGTTGCCATTCGCCATTCGCGTCGGCAGGCGTATCGAGGCACAGGCATGCATGGCCCGCGAGTTCGGCCGGCGTGCGCGGCGTACCGTGCCGCGCGAGATAGGCCGGCGACGCGACCAGCACGCTGTAGCTCCGGCCGCACGAATGCGCGATATAGCCGGAATCGGGCAGGCTCGACGCGGTGACGACCGACACGTCGTACCCTTCCTCGACGAGATTCGGCAGCCGCTGCGAGTAAGTCATTTCGACGGACACCTCGGGGAAGATCGCCTGATACGCGACGGCCGATGCGGTCACGTGGCTCTGCCCGAGCCCCGGCATCGTATGCACGCGCAGCCGCCCATACGGGCGGACCAGCGCGTTGCGCGCTTCGGCGTTCGCCTGGTCGACGTCGCCGAGGATCGCCAGCAGGCGTTCGAAATAGCGCCGCCCGTTGTCGGTCAGCGCGATCTTGCGGGTCGTCCGGTTCAGCAGCCGGATCTGCGCGTAGTCCTCCAGGCTGGCGACGGCCCGCGACACCTGAGCGGTCGCCATGTCGGACTGCTTCGCGACGGCGGTGAAACTGCCGGCCTGCACGACACGCACGAACGTCCGCATGTTTTCAAGCATGTCCATTTCGATTCATCGTCCATCGCGGCCGTCGCGACATCCGCCAGGCACGCACGCTCGGGCCATCCCGCGCCCGGCCGCGCGGCGCGGCCTCGGTTTCGAACCGCGGCCCGCGATGCGTCGACGTGCCCCTGGGCCATCGCTCGCGCCGCGCGCCGTCATGTTCAGTGGTACCGATTGTCGCCATTCGCCGCGTTGCCTTCAGCCCCCCATCCGGGGGGCTGAAGCGAGGCCCCGTCATGTGGAATGCTTGCCGCCTGCGGCGGATACCGGCGCCCGATCCGCCGCAGGCGTGCGCAGCACGATCTTGCCGATGTGGCGGCCGGAATCCATCAGCGCGTGCGCCGCGCTTGCATCGCGAAGATCGAAGGTCTGGTAGACCTGCGGCTTCACCGTGCCCTGGCGGATCAGCGGCCACACCGCTTCCTCCAGCTCGCGGATGAGTTGCGCCTTCTCCGCGTAGGTGCGCGAGCGCAGCGTCGAGCCGATGTGCGTGAGCCGCTTGGTCAGCATCGGGAACAGGTCGAGTTCCTTCGCGGGCCCGTTGATCACGCCGATCTGGACGATGCGGCCGTTCATCGCGGCTGCCGCGAAATTGCGCGCGACGTAGTCGCCGGCGATGATGTCGACGATCACATCCACGCCCTTGCCGTCGGTGAAGCGCTTGACCGCGTCGACGAAATCCTCGTTGCGGTACTCGATCGCGAGATCCGCGCCGAGCCGCAGGCTTGCTTCGCGCTGGGCTTCCGAGCCCACCGTCGTGATGATGGTCGACGCGCCGAACGCCTTCGCCAGCATCGTCGCGGTCGTGCCGATGCCCGACGCGCCGCCGTGAATCAGCACACTCTCGCCGGCCGTGAACTGGCCGCGCTGGAACAGGTTCAACCAGACCGTCATGAAGGTTTCGGGCATCGCCGCCGCCTCCGTCATGTCGAGGCCTTCGGGAATCGCGAGCGTATTGCTCTCGTTCGCCACCGCGTATTCCGCGTAGCCGCCGCCCGGAATCAGCGCGCAGACTTCGTCGCCGATCGCGAAGCGCGTGACGTCGCGGCCGACCGCGACGACTTCGCCGGCGACTTCGAGGCCAGGAATGTCGGACGCGCCGGGCGGCGGATCGTACAGCCCCTTGCGCTGAAATACGTCGGGGCCGTTCACGCCCGCCGCGTGAATGCGGATCAGCACTTCGTCGGGGCCCGGCGACGGCACGGGACGCGTGGTCGGCACAAGCACTTCGGGGCCGCCGGGGCGCACGATTTCGATCGCCGTCATGTCGGCGGGCAGGGTTTTCACGTCATCAGTCACGATATGATCCTCAACGTTCGTCGATGCGCGGCCGATTCGCGGGTCATCCTCGAATCGTGGCATCGCAATGGGTGTGAAGACAGTCTAGGGACGGTGCCGCTCGCGGGCACGCAGTGAATTGCCGAACGAGGAATGCAAAAATGCATCAGTCAGCACAATCGATGAACTGGGACGACGCACGCGTGTTCCTCGCGATTCATCGCGAACGCACGTTGCGCCGCGCGGCGCAAACGCTCGGGGTCGACCAGGCGACGGTCGGGCGCCGGCTCGCGCAACTCGAGCACATGCTCGGCGCCACGCTGTTCCTGCGTTCGTCGAAGGGCTACCTGACCACGCCGGTCGGCGAGCTGGCGCTGCGCGCCGCCGAGGCGATGGAGCTGCACGCGCACGAACTCGTCCGGCTGACGCAGGGCGTCGACCGGCGGCTCGCCGGCGAGGTCAAGATCACGACGACCGATGCGCTCGCGCTCGAATTCGTGATGCCGTCGATCGCGCGGCTGCATGCGAAGCATCCCGACGTATGCGTGTCGCTGAACACGTCGACTCAAGTCCTGAACCTGGCGAAACGGGAGGCCGACATCGCGGTGCGCACCGTGCGGCCCGACAACCCCGATCTCGTCGCGCGCCGCCTCGCCTGTTGGGACATGGGACTGTTCGCTTCGCACGACTATCTGCAACGGCATGGCGAGCCGGCGCGCGGCAGTGCGTTCGCGGGGCACGACCTGGTCGTCTACCAGCCGTATGTCGACGCAAGCCGGAAGCCGGCGATCGCCGGCGAGCCGATCAATGCCGGGCGCATCGTCGGGCGGATGAATTCGAGCCTGATGATGCGCGCCGCGCTGCGCTCGGGCCTCGGCATCGGCGAAGTGCCGGTGCACATGGGCGAACGCGACGGCCTTGCCCGCATCTGGCCCGCGCAGATGCGGGAAGCGCCCTACGAGGTCTGGCTCGTCACGCATCGCGACCTGCGCCACACCGCGCGCATCCGCGCGACGATCGACGAGATCGTGTCCGCGTTCGACTCGCATCGATGAGCCCGTCGTCCCGTGTCAACGTCAGCGCGCCGCGCGCCCCCGCCTACTCGTCGCCGACGCGCGTGCGGGACGACGCATCGAGCGCCAGCCCGCTGCGCACGGCCTGAATGCGCGACGTGACGTTGAGCTTCTCGAAGATGTTCTTCAGGTGCCACTTGATCGTCTCCGGCGCAACGCGCAGCGCGCGGGCGATCTCCTTGTTCGACAGGCCGCGCGCGACGTAATCGAGAATTTCGACCTCGCGCGCGCTCAGGTTGCCGGCCGTGCCGGGCCGTGCGGCCGGCGCGGCATTCGACGCCCGGTCCGCGTCGAACGCGCGCGCGAGTTCGCGCAGATACCACGCACCGACCGCCGGAAACCGGTCGGCCCGCTTCAGCACGCGCGCCGTCAGGCGTTCGGCCACGGCGCCTTCGTCGACGAACGTGCGCACGAGCCCGTTGCCTTGCCCGTATTCGAGCGCAGGGGCAAGCACGGCCAGTGCGTCGTCTTCCTGACCGGCCTGTTCGAGCGCGACCGCGCGCAGCACGGCGGCCTGCGCGGCGAACCAGTCGAACCCGCGCGCGGCCAGCACGTCGTGCACGATTGCCATGACCCGGGCGGCTTCTTCCGCGCGGGCATCGGCAAGCAGCAGCCGCGCCCGCGCGGACTGCGCCATCTGCCACGTCTCGACGTAGCTCGACGCGGCTTCCGGTGGTTCAGCCGACACCAGCGCCGCCAGCGCCCGCCCGACACGATGAGCCTGTGTCAGCTTCCCCGCGCTCACATGCAGCCGAACACCGGTCGCCATGCAGGCGACGCGCAGCCGCAACCATTGCCGGCTGCAGGCGATGTGATCGGCTTCGTCGAGCATCTCGTGCGCGCGGGCCTCGTTGCCCGACCGGAACTGCAGCACTGCGGCCGTCTGCATGAACCGCAGCAGCGGCCCGAGCGAACACGCCTGCATCGCGATGTCGAAACGGTCGCGCTGTGCTTCGCGCACCTTCGGCCAGTCGTTCCATTCGTAATAGATCGCGGACAGGTAGCCGGCCGACAGCGCCGTCGCCGCCGACAGCCGCCCGGCCGAGCGTTCCGCGCCGCGCAGCGCGGTCTCGAACGTCTTCGACGCATCGTGCAGGCGGCCCGCGACGAATTCGGCGAGGCCGGACATGTTCTGCCGGTAGACATGCGCAAACAGCGGCTCGTGGCCCGACGCCGCACGTTCCGCCCGCGCACGCAGGTCGAGCGCGTCGCCGAGGCGGCCCGCGTAGCCGAGCCCGAAGATGAGCGTCGTCTGCCCGATCTGTTCGACCCACGAGCCGGCCGGTGGGCCGGCCGCCAGCACGCGCTCGCCGAGCTCGAGCGACTCGATGCTCCGGTCCGACAGCCCCGCGATAAGCGAGCGGACGCCGAGCAGCTCGGTCGAAGTGATCGCATCCGTGCCTAGCCGCCTTGCGTCGATATCCGCTTCGATCGCCTCCAGCGCGCGGCGCGCGTCGACCATCTGCATCGACAACGCCAGCGCCCACACGTGGGCGATCCGCAGCCGCAGACGGCTCGCCAGTGCCGGCTCCGGCAAGCGCGACACCCAGTCGAGCACGGTGCGCACGTCGCTGGCGGCGATCAGCTTCATCGCACACGCCTCGACCCACCCGGCGGCCGCGTCGAAATCGCCGGCGGCGAGCGCATGCCTGACCGCATCCGGCCATTGCCGTTCGGCCGCGTACCACGCGCTCGCGCGGCGATGCAGCGCGGCGACCTCGTCCGGCAGGCGCAACGTCAGCTCCTCGCGCAGGTATTGCAGGAACAGCGCGTGATAGCGATAGCTCCGACGGCCGCCGTCGACCGAGCGGATGAACAGGTTGTGCGCGCTCAGCCATTCCAGGCACTCGACGGCATCGTCGCGGCCCGTCAGCGCATCGCACAGCGCGGGCGTCATCCGGTCCAGCACGGCCGTGCAGAGCAGGAAATGACGGATCGCGTCCGGCACCTGCGTCATCACGTTCTCGTTCAGGTACGCGGCAATGCCGGCGCGCGCATGGCTTACCTGCTCGGCGACGCGCGCCGCATCGTCGTCGTCGCGCAACGCGAGCGCCGCGAGCTGCAGGCCCGACACCCAGCCTTCGGTGGCCGCGCGCAGCCGCCCGACGTTTTCCGCGCTGAGCGGCTTGCCGGCGACGCGCTCGAAGAACGCGCGCGTCTCCGCTTCATCGAAGCGCAGATCGTCCTCGTCGACCCGGACGAGCTCGTCGCGCGATTCGAAATAGCTGAGCGGCAACGCGGGCGCCGAGCGGCACGACAGCATCACGTGCAGGTTCGATGGCGCATAGCGCAGCAGCTCGAACATCGCGTCGTGGATGACGGGCGACGCGAGGCGGTCGTAGTCGTCGAGCATCAGGAACAGCTCGACGCCCGCGACCTCCAGCTCGTTGAGCAATTCGTCGAACACGATCTTCAGCGGAATCAGCGCGCGGTCGCGCAGCAGCCGCTGCGCGCGGCCGCCGACCCCGCCCGTCGCGTCGACGATCGCCGCCACCACATACGACGAGAAGATCGACGCGTTGTCGTCGTCCTGGTCGAGGCTCACCCAGGCGACCTTCACGTTCGTCGCCACGAGCGCGTGGCGCCATTCCGCCAGCACGGTCGTCTTGCCGTACCCGGCCGGCGCGCAGACGAGCGTCAGCCGGCGATCGAGGCCGCGCGCGAGCCGGCCGAACCGCGCGATGCGCGACACGATTCCACGGGCCGATGCCGGTGCGAGCTTGGTGCGCACCAGCACTTCGATCCCCTCGGCGTCCGCAGGCCCTGCTGCTTGTCTGCTGTCGCTGGACGTCATGCTGTTCCTGTTCTCCTTGCGCTGCGCGCGTGCGTCCGCCTGGAAGGCCAGGCCGGCGCGCGGCGCGGTGCCGCCTCGCGTCGAAACAGCATAGCGACACGGCGACGGCCCTCATAAGTAGGTGATGTCCGTACCGCGGCGCGCGCCGGTCGAACGGAAGGACTCGCATTGTTCTCGATCGGGCGGGTGCTGTTCAGCCCCCCATTCGGGGGGCTACCGCGCCGGGAAAGTCGCTCCATCCTGACCGGAAAGTGTCCTGCACAGCCGGTTCGCGCCGCGCGTCGGGACCGTTGCCCAGCCTTTCCGCCAGGAGTCCGCATGAACCGTCGCGACGTCGTCGCCACCTTTTTCGACCGGTATCGCCAGCATGACATCGAAGGCATGCTCGCGCTCTTCTCCCCCGCTGCCGCCCTCGATTACGTGCCGGCCGGCGCGGCCGCTCCGGTGGCCACGCACGGAAGGATGATCTGGGGCGCGCTGCTGGACGCGTTCCCGGACCTGTCGAACGGGATCGACGCCATTCATGCGGATGATGCCGGCCGCCACGCCACCGCCGAGGTCACGATCCGCGGCACGCAGGCGCGGGACTTTCTCGGCATCCGGAATCGCGGCCGGTCGTTCACGCTCCGGCACGCGTTCGTGTTCGAGTTCGATGCCGACGGCCGCATCGCGCGGCTGGCCGCCTACTGGGACAATGTCCGGCTCTTCGAGGATCTCGGCAAGACGACGCTCGGATGAGCGGGCGCGGCCGGCGCCCGGCCGGCCGCCCCGTCACGCGGGCTGGTAGCGCTCCCGCAGCGCCCGCTTGTTGATCTTCCCGACGCTCGTCTTCTCGATCGCATCGACGATCAGCAGCCGTTCCGGCACCGCGTACCGCGAGATCAGCCCGCGATCGGCCACCTGCTTCACGTGCGCCTGCAACTCGGCCGGCCCGACGCGCCCCACATGATCGTCGGCCAGCACGACGAGCGCGAGCGGCCGCTCGCCCCAGCGCGCGTCCTTCACGCCGATGACGGCCGATTCGCGTACGGCGGGATGGCGTGACAGGATGTCCTCGAGTTCCAGCGACGACACCCATTCACCGCCCGTCTTGATCACGTCCTTGATCCGGTCGGTGATCTGCAGCCGGCCATCCGGATCGATCACGCCGATGTCGTTCGTATGGAGATAGCCGCCGGCCCACAGCGACGCCGACGCCGGCGCGTCGCCGAGATAGCCGGCCGTCGCCCACGGCATGCGGACGACGACTTCGCCTGCCGCGCGGCCGTCATGCGGCACGTCGCGAAAGTGAGGATCGACGATGCGCAGGTCGACGAGCGGCAGCGGCAGCCCCGCCTTGGTCCGGCGCGCGAGCTCGTCGTCAGCCGTGCCGTTCGCCATCGGCGACGCATCGACCTGGGCGATCGTCATCAGCGGGCAGGTCTCCGACATCCCGTAGCCGGTGTACACGTCGATGCCGCGCGCGAGCGCCGCCCGCGCGAGCCCTTCCGGCAACGGCGAGCCGCCGACCACCACCTTCCACGACGAGAGATCGACCGACGCCGATGCGGGGCAGTCGAGGATCATGCCGAGCAGGGTCGGCACGCAGTGCGAGAACGTCACCGACTCGCGCTCGATCAGCGCCAGCAGCCCGTCGGGCGAGTAGCGCCCCGGATAGACCTGCTTGAGCCCGAGCGTGGTCGCGATATAAGGCAGCCCCCACGCGTGCACGTGGAACATCGGCGTGATCGGCATGTAGACATCGTCGCGATGCAGGCGCCCGCGATCGCGTGCGCTCGACAGCGCGGCCATCCCGGCCAGCGTGTGCAGCACGAGCTGGCGATGGCTGAACGCAACGCCTTTCGGCAGCCCCGTCGTGCCGGTCGTATAGAACGTCGTCGCGCGCGTGTTCTCGTCGAAATCGCCGAACACGAAATCGGGCGAGCTGGCCGCGACGAGCCGTTCGTATTCGTCGGCAAAGCCGTCGGGCAGCCCGGTCTCGGCGCCGTCCGCGATCAGCACGAAGTGCTGCGCCGCGACGAGCCGGTCGCGGATGCCGTCCAGCAACGGCAGGAAATCGCGATGCACCAGCACGACGCGCGCGCCGCAATGGTTCAGCGTATGGAGCAGCTGGTCGGGCGACAGCCTGACGTTCGCGGTCATCAGCACCGCGCCCATCATCGGGATCGCGTAATAACACTCCAGGTAGCGGTGGCTGTCCCAGTCCATCACGGCGACCGTATCGCCCGCGCCGACGCCGAGCGACGTCAGCCCGCTCGCCAGTTGCCCGATGCGATGCCGGAACGTCCAGTAATCGTGCCGGACCTGATCGCCGTACACGATCTCCTGCTCGGGCCGCGTCGCGAGCGGCGTGTGAAGCAGCTGCTTGATCAGCAGCGGATACGCATGCGCGGACGGGGCCGGCGCATCGTGCAAATGCGGCTGTGACGGATTCATGAATGGCTCCATAAGCGACCGGTCAGGCACGATGCCGGCCGGGCAAAGATGCACTCCCGCAGCGACACGGCCCGTACGTACGGCGAGTCCGGTCCGGTCTTTGCGAGTGCGGCCACGATACCCGACGCGCCGGCTTCGGCGTCCCCCCCTGTCAGGGGGAGCCGGCGGCCACGCAGGCCCGGCAGACATCCGCGCGTCACGTGCCGGGCGTATCCACGACGGTGTGCGCAAGGTGCGCGGCGCGGTGTCATGACCCACCTGATCGGGGGGGCGTGGCGCGACGGGTGCCGCTGTACGATTCATGACGGCGCGCAACCGGTTCTTCGGGACACGCGTCCCCTCGCCCCGGGCATGAACGGAGGCCCACGCCGCCGATTCGAAACCGTGCATGCGCAATGCACGCGTTTTGGCCGTTTTCCATGCCGAATCCTCAATCCGTCCCCCGAGAAAGGAGCAGCCATGACTTCCGAACAGCCGCAGATGGACAGAACGCCCACGCCCGATCCGGCCGAAAACAACGCGTACTTTCCGTCCCCGTATTCGCTGTCGCAGTACACGTCGTCGAAGACCGATTTCACCGGCGCGGATTACCCGAATCCGTACACGGGCGGCAAGTGGAAGGTGCTGATGATCGCGACCGACGAGCGCTACGTCCTGATGACGAACGGCAAGATGTTCTCGACCGGCAATCATCCGGTCGAAATGCTGCTGCCGATGCATCACATGGACCAGGCCGGCTTCGAGATCGATATCGCGACGCTGTCGGGCAACCCCGCGAAACTCGAACTCTGGGCGATGCCGGACGCGGACGAGGCGGTGCAAGGCACGTACCGGAAGTACCTGCCGAAGCTCAAGACGCCGCTGAAGCTGTCCGACGTGCTCGACGCCAACCTCGGCCCCGAATCGCCGTACATCGCGGTGTTCATCCCGGGCGGCCACGGCGTCCTCGCCGGCATTCCGTACAGCAAGGACGTGAAGCGCGCGCTGCACTGGGCGCTCGACTACGACCGGCACATCATCACGCTGTGCCACGGGCCCGCGAGCCTGCTCTCGGCCGCCGTGGACGAGGATCCGCAGGACTACCCGTTCAAGGGCTACGAGATGTGCGTGTTCCCGGATGCGCTCGACACCGGCCCGAATCTGGACATCGGCTACATGCCGGGCCCGCTGCCGTGGCTCGTCGCGCAAAGCCTGGAACAGCTCGGTGCGAAGGTGCTCAACAAGGACATGACCGGCCGCTGCCATCAGGACCGCAAGCTGATCACGGGCGACAGCCCGCTCGCGTCGAACGGCATCGGCAAGCTCGCGGCCGCGGCGCTGCTGAAGGAAATCGGCCACTGACGCGGGCCGCCCCGCGATCGGTCGGCACCGCGGGCGCGATGCGATGCGCTTCGCGCACCTGCAGGTTGCCGATATGAGACCCGCCCGCCGCCGCGGGCGCGGGCCGGCCTCATCGAGCCGGGCCATCATCGCCATACCGTTCGTGAACACGCCGGCACGAGCCGGCGCGCACCGCCGCCCGGCCTCTGCTCGGCGGTGTTTCCCATGCGGTAGTATGGCGGCTCGATGGAAACCCCGATGGACTCACACGAATGGCCCTGCCTGATCTCCCGACCCCTTCCAGCGCCGGCCAGGACGCCCAGGCACTCGTCCTCATCGCCGAAGACGAACCCGAGATCGCCGAGATCCTGACCGCCTATCTCGCGCGCGGCGGCCTGCGCACCGTGCACGCGGCCGACGGCCGCCGCGCACTGGAACTGCACCTGCAGCTCAAGCCCGACCTCGTGCTGCTCGACGTGCAGATGCCGCACGTCGACGGCTGGAAAGTGCTCGCCGAAATCCGTCATCGCGGCGACACGCCCGTCATCATGCTGACCGCGCTCGACCAGGACATCGACAAGCTCACCGGCCTGCGCATCGGTGCCGACGATTACGTGGTGAAGCCGTTCAATCCCGCCGAAGTCGTCGCGCGCGCGCAGGCGGTGCTGCGTCGCTCGATGGCCGGCGCCCGCCAGGAAGAACAGCGCGTGCTGCGGGTCGCACCGTTCGAGATCGACCTCGAACACCACGAAGCCACGCTCGAAGTAGGCAGCGAGCGGCACACGCTCGTGCTGACGCTCACCGAGTTCAAGCTGCTCGCGCAGCTCGCGCGCGCGCCGCGGCGCGTGTTCAGCCGCGCCGAGCTGATGGCCACCTGCCTGCCGGAAGGCGACGCGCTGGAGCGCACGGTGGACAGCCACGTCAGCAAGCTGCGCAAGAAGCTGGACGACCTCGGCGTGCAGGGCGTGCCCGTCAGCGTGCGCGGCGTCGGCTACAAGCTCTGGAGCTGAACGTGAAGCTCGATGGCCTGAGCCGGCAGATCGCGCTGACGATGGCCGCGATGGCGTTCGGCGTGACGCTGCTGGTGGTGCTCACCGCCTACACCTTCTACTACTTCGCCTACAACTACTGGCCCGCGCACTTCGACACGAAGAACCTGGTGCCGACCGCGCCGGAATGGGTGTGGCTGGTCTCGACCACGTTGGTCGGCCTCGTGCTGTCGGTCGCGGTCGCCATCAATCTCGCGCGTCGCATCCTCGTACCGCTGAATTCGGTCACGGACAGCATTCGCCGCGTCGCGCGCGGCGATCTCGGCGCGCGCGCCGTTGCAGGCGACCGCTCGCTGCACGAAGCCGCGCTGCTCGCCGACAACTTCAACGCGCTCGCCGGCGAGCTGCAGCGCGTGACCAACGAGCAGGCGATCTGGAACGCCGCGATCGCACACGAGCTGCGCACGCCCGTCACGGTGCTGCGCGGGCGCCTGCAGGGGCTCGCCGAAGGCGTGTTCACTCCCGACGAAGCGCAGTTCCGCAGCCTGCTCGCACAGGTCGAAGGGCTGACGCGGCTGATCGAGGATCTGCGCGTGGTCAGCCTCGCGGATGGCGGCCACCTGAGCATCGAGATCCGCGACGCCGATCTTGCCGCCGAGGTACGCGCCGTGGTCGACGTGTTCGCGCACGCGCTGCAGGCCGCCGGCCAGCATCCGGTGCTCGACCTCGACACGCGGAGCATGCGCTGCGACCCGGTGCGCATCCGTCAGGCGCTGCTGGCGCTGCTGGAAAATGCACGCCGCCACGCGGTGCCCGGCACGATCCGGATCCAGACGCGCATCGAAGAAGGAATGTGCCGGCTGCGCGTCGAGGACGACGGCCCCGGCATCCCGGCGGATTTCGCGCCGCACGTGTTCAAGGCCTTCCGCCGCGTTGACGAGTCGCAGCCCGGCGGCAGCGGCCTCGGGCTCGCCGTCGTCGCGGCGATCGCGCATGCGCACCACGGCGAAGCCGTCTGCGTGCCGACCGGCGCGGGCGGTACGCGGTTCGAAGTGCAGTGGCCCGACAACCTCGTACCGGCGCCGGACAACGAGCGCTTTCCGGCTTAAGACGCCGCCTTTGCGACGCCTTTGACCGTCACGCGCGCGGTTCGCGCCCGACCTGTTCGAGCGGCGGGTTGAACCCGAGCACCGTGTACTCCCGCACGGACACTTTCCCTTTCCCCGCCGCGCCCTGCACGACGACCGCGCGCACGGCGCCGGCCCGGTCGAATTTCAGGCGGGTGCCGACGGTCGCATTGCGCAGCGCCTCCAGCTCCTCGATCCGCGCGATCGCCAGCTTGCGCACCGCGCCGGATACGTACACCGGCAGGAACACCAGCGCGATGAAGATCGACACCGCGTCCTTCGAAGCGGTGTCGAGCACCGGCTGACCCGACATCACGAGCGACAGCGACGTCGCCGCGACGAAGATCGCGAGCACGGTCGCGCCCACGCCGAGCGACGAGAACCGCTCGGCCGCCTTTTTCATGCGTGCCTTCACGAGCGCGCGCGTGGTCGCGGCGGGCACCAGCCATTCGCGCTGCGCGCCGTGGTACCCGGCGAAGCCGAGGAACAGCGTCGCGACGGCGCTGACGGCGATGCTGGTGTACAGCGCGTCGAACAGCATGCAGATGAATTCGAGCGCGAACACGATCACCGGCGGCCACAGCAGCAGACGGAACGAATAGCCGTCGCGGCCATGCCCGCGGATCCACCATTTCACCGGCGGCAGCTCCCAGAAGCGGCTCTCGCGGCGGAGTGAAAGTTCTTCGTCGTCGGTCAATTCTTCACCTGTGGTGTTCCATTGCGTCGGGTACGGCCGATGCAGATGATGCCGCTGATGCCGCAGAAACGGGAATGAATACCTGGGGTTATCGATTGATCCCAAAGATTCATTAGACAGTGTCTCCGCCGCCGCGCGATGCTGGCCCGGCCAGTGAACGCGGTGTCATTGCCACGCCGCGCACGAGAATGGAGTGAGACACATGCCTAACGACCCTCGTCAACGGCGCCACACGCTGTGGCTGCTGTGCGCGCTTTCGTTCATCCTCTACGTCGACCGCGTCAACCTCGCGACCGCGGCCGGCGCGATCAAGGCCGAACTCGGCCTGTCGAATACCGAACTCGGCGTCGCATTCTCCGCGTTCGCGTATTCGTATGCAATCTGCCAGATCGGCGGCGGCTGGATCGCCGACCGGTTCGGCGCCCGCATCACGCTGATCGGCTGCGGGCTGATCTGGGTCGTGTCAACCTTCGCGACCGGGCTCGTGCACAGCCTCGGGCTGCTGTTCGCCGCACGCCTGCTGCTCGGCATCGGCGAAGGCGCGACGCTGCCCGCCCAGGCCCGCGCGATCACCCACTGGTTCCCGCGCGAGCGGCGCGGCGTCGTGCAGGGCTTCACGCATTCGTTCTCGCGGCTCGGCAACGCGGTCACGCCGCCGATCGTCGCCGCGCTGATGACGTGGCTGTCGTGGCGCGCGGCGTTCTTCGTGATCGGCGCGGTGACGCTCGTGTGGCTCGCGTGGTGGATCGTCGGCTTCCGCGAACATCCGCTCGGCGACGAAACCGGCAACGGCCGCCCGCGCGCCGCGCGCCCCGCGCCGCCCGCCGGCCCGACGCCGTGGGGGCCGCTGTTCCGCCGGATGGCGCCGACCATCTTCGTCTACTTCTGCTACGGCTGGACCGCGTGGCTGTTCTTCACGTGGCTGCCGACGTTCTTCCTGAACGGCCAGGGCCTGAACCTGAAGTCGACCGCGCTGTTCGCGTCCGGCGTGTTCTTCGCGGGCGTGGTCGGCGACACGCTCGGCGGCTGGCTGTGCGACCGCATCTACCGGAAGACCGACAACCTCGCGCTATCGCGCCAGAGCGTGATCGTCGCGAGCTTCGTCGGCGCGCTCGTGTGCCTGCTGCCGCTCGCGGTCGTGCACTCGACGGCCGGCGTCGCGTTGTGCCTGTCGGGGTCGTTCCTGTGCCTCGAACTGACGATCGGGCCGATCTGGGCCGTGCCGAGCGACATCGCGCCGACCCACGCCGGCATCGCGAGCGGGATGATGAACGCGGGCTCCGCGATTTCGGGGATCCTGTCGCCGATCCTGTTCGGCTATCTCGTCGATCGCACGGGGAGCTGGACCGTGCCGTTCATCGGCTCGGTCGCGATGCTGCTGATCGGCATCGTCGCCGCGCTGCGGATCCGCCCGGAGCGCACGCTGGCGGAATCGATGCCGGCGCTCGCCGACGCGCCCGCCGCGCCGTCGGCGCACTGAGGCCGTTCGCTTCGGGTTCACCTGCCTTATCCGTCTCGCCGGCGTCGCAATCACGTTTCATCGCGTTCCGCGACGCGGGTGCATGACTGGTTCGGCTGGCTCGGTTGGCCCGGTTGGCCCGGTTGGCCCGGTTGGCTCGGTTGGCTCGGTTGGCTCGGTTGGCTCGGTTGGCTCGGTTGGCTCGGTTGGCTCGGTTGGCTCGGTTGGCTCGGTT
>NZ_CABVQK010000020.1 GCF_902499335.1 Burkholderia lata
TGGGCGGCATCGGCGGCGGCTCGAACCCGCTGGCGCCGGTTCAAGGCGTGGTGAACCAAGTGACGGGCGCGCTCGGTGGCGGCAACCCGGCAGGCGCACTGACCGGCGCACTCGGCACGGTCACGGGCGCACTGGGCGGCATCGGCGGCGGGTCGAACCCGCTGGCGCCGGTTCAAGGGGTCGTCAATCAAGTGACGGGCGCGCTCGGTGGCGGCAACCCGGCGGGTGCGTTGACGGGTGCACTTGGCACGGTTACCGGTGCACTAGGTAATGTCGGCGGCGGGTCGTACCCGCTGGGCGCAGTTCAGGGCGTCGTCAACCAAGTAACGACGGCGCTCAATAACGGTAACCCGGCTAGCGCGTTGACGGGTGCACTCGGTACGGTGGCGAGTGAACTGGGTGCCGGCAATCCGGCAGGCACGGTGACCGGTGCGATCGGCAACGTGACGGGGGCGCTGGGCGCATTGGGTGCGCTCGGCGGCGGCGCGGATCCGCTGGCTCCGGTCCAGGGCGTGGTGAATCAAGTGACGGGCGCGCTAGGCGGTGGCAACCCTGCTGGTGCGTTGACGGGTGCACTCGGCACGGTCACGGGCGCACTGGGCGGCATCGGCGGCGGGTCGAACCCGCTGGCGCCGGTTCAAGGCGTGGTCAATCAAGTCACGGGTGCGCTCGGCAGCGGCAACCCGGCAGGCGCTCTGACCGGCGCACTCGGCACGGTGACGGGTGCACTGGGCGGCATCGGCGGCGGCTCGAACCCGCTGGCGCCGGTTCAAGGCGTGGTGAACCAAGTGACGGGCGCGCTCGGTAGCGGCAACCCGGCAGGTGCACTGACCGGCGCACTCGGCACGGTGACGGGCGCACTGGGCGGCATCGGCGGCGGCTCGAACCCGCTGGCGCCGATCCAGAGCGTCGTCGACCAGGTCACGGGTACGCTCGGCAGCGGTAACCCGGCCGGCGCGCTGAGCAACGCGGTCAACACGATCACGGGCACGCTTGGCAACGTCGGTGGCGCGGGGAGCCCGCTGGCGCCGGTGCAAGGTGTCGTCACGCAACTCGCCGGCACGCTCGGCAACGATCCGGCCGGTGGGCTGACGAACGCGCTGAACTCGGTGACGGGTGCGCTCGGCGGCGCGAACCCGCTGGCGCCGGTGCAAGGCGTCGTGAACCAGGTCGTCGGCACGCTGTCCGGCGCCGGTGGCGGCAGCCCGATCGCGCCGATCACGAACCTCGTCAACGGCCTGCAGAACGCGCTGCCGACCGGCGCACTCGGCTCGGTGACGGGCGCACTCGGCAACCTCGGCGGCTCGAACCCGCTGGCGCCGGTGCAGGGCGTCGTGAACCAGGTCGTCGGCACGCTCAGCAACAACAATGCGGTCGGCACCGCCACGAACGCACTGGGTAACGCGGTCGGCTCCGTCGTGGGCGCACTCGGCAACCTCGGCGGCTCGAACCCGCTGGCGCCGGTGCAAGGCGTCGTGAACCAGGTCGTCGGCACGTTGTCGGGCGCGGCGGGCAACAGCCCGATCGCCCCGATCACGAACCTCGTGAGCGGCCTGACGGGCGGCAGCAACCCGGCGGGCGCACTGACCGGTGCGCTCGGTTCGGTGACGGGCGCACTCGCGAACGGTCCGGTCGCACTCGGGCAGGCGGCCGGCGCGCTGACGGGCGCGGCCGGTTCGACGGCAGCGGCGGGCGGCAGCCTGCTCGGCTCGGGCGCGAACGCGGCCGGCGGCACGGCGGGCGCAGTCGGCTCGCTGCTGACGACGGGCGCCAACGCGACGGCGACGGTCGTCAACGCGGTCGGTACGACGGTGGGCACGGCGCTCGGCTCCGCGCCGGGCCTGTCGGTCACGCCGCATTCGGGCAACAGTGCACCGGGCAACCCGCTCGCGCCGGTGTCGTCGCTGCTCCAGTCGCTGACGGGCGCACTGCCGAAGTAACCGGCCGGACACGCACGGCGGCGCCGGATCGGCCGCCGTGCGCAACGGATCGCGCAACGCGGCATGACAGCGATGTCATGCCGCGTTGCTTTTTGGTGTCCCCCTTTATTTCGTCGCATGAATGGCTGCTGCCGACGCTCGCAGGCCGGCGTGGAATAACCGGTCGCCTCCATCCGTTTACATACCGAATCCCGGCAGCGTCGGCCGGCGGGATAATGGTCGTGACGAAGCCGATCGTCCCGGCCGGTGCCGCCGTGCCGCGATGCCGTGTCAAGGAGAAAGGGCATGAAACGGATACTCGTCGCCGCCGCGCTGACGGCGGCAATCGTGCAGCCCGCCGCCGCGGAACCACCGCAGGCCGGCGACGGGAAACTGGTCGACGAAGATCACATGACGCTGTACGTGTTCGATCGCGATGCGCCCGGCAAGAGCGCGTGCGACAGCGCGTGCGCGGCCAACTGGCCGCCCGCGCTCGCCGACGCGTATGACAAGGCAACAGGCGCGCTGAGTCTCGTCGCGCGCGACGACGGCAAGAAGCAATGGGCGTACCGCGGGCGCCCGCTGTATCGCTGGAAGCAGGATCGCAAGCCCGGCGACGCGGGCGGCGACGGGATCGGCGGCATGTGGCACGTCGCGCGTCCGTGACGGCGCGGCAACGCGCGAGGCATCCTGATGAGCTACGAATCGGATCTGCTGGTGTGGTTGCCGCATCTCACGCGCTATGCGCGTGCGCTGACGGGCGACCGGGCCTGGGCGGACGATCTCGTGCAGGACACGCTCGAGCGTGCGCTGAACCGCCCGCCGCGCGATGGCGGCAACCTGCGCGCATGGCTGCTGACGCTGCTGCGGCACCGCTTCATCGACCAGTTGCGCGCGCGGCACGAGATCGCTGTCGACGACGCGACGGCGCCGTGGCAGACGATGGCCGCGCCGGCCGGTGAAATCGGCGGGCTGGTGCTGCGCGACGTGCAGCGCGCGCTGTACCGGTTGCCGGTCGAACAGCGCGAGGTGCTGCTGCTGGTCGCGCTCGAGGAATTGAGCTATCGAGATGCCGCGGAGGTGCTCGGCGTCCCGGTGGGGACGGTGATGTCGCGGCTCGCGCGGGCGCGCGGGCAGATGCGCGCGCTGCTGTCGGACGAGCCGCCGGCGCACGGCACGGCCGCGTTACGGGTGATCGGGAAGACATGATGGACGAACCGCACAAGCCTTCGAACGAGCGGGACGACGAAGCGTCGGCGCAACTGCTGTCCGCGTTGCTGGACGGCGAGCTGTCCGGGCACGAGCGCAACGAGATGCTCGAGCGCCTGCAGGCCGATCCGGAGGAAGCCGAACGATTCGCGCATTACCGTGCGCAGCGCGACGCGCTGCAGGCGCTGTTCCCGCTGCCGGGCGCCGCGCCCGCGCTGTTCGTGCAGCGCCGTGCGCCGCGCCGGCGCGGGATTGCCTATGCATTCGCGGGGCTCGCGGCCGGGCTGCTGATCGGCGTCGCGCTGCATGTGGGCTGGGTGACGTTCGGCAGCGAACCGGCGTTCGCTGCGCGCGCGGATGTCGCGTACGCGACGTACGCGGCCGACCGCGAACATCCGGTCGAGGTCGGTGCGGGCGACCCCGCACGTCTCGTCGCGTGGCTGTCCACGCGTGTCGGGCGGCCCGTGCGCGCGCCGTCGCTCGACGAATACGGCTACGTGCTGATCGGCGGCCGGCTGCTCCCCGGCGAAGCGGGGCCGGCCGCGCAGCTCATGTACCAGCGCGCGGACGGCGAGCGCGTGACGTTGTACATGACGGCCTACGACGCACGGCGCCTCGCGCCGCAGGCGAGGTCGGCCGGTGACCGCTACACGTATTTCTGGTCGGATCGCGGGATGGGCTACGCCTTGTCCGGCCAGGGCGACGAACGGCGCCTCCGCGAACTCGCGATCGACGCGTGCGGCGAACTCGGCGGCCCGACCGACGCGTGGAAGGGGTGATGCGCGCGGCGCCGGTACGGAGCAGGCGATGAAGATGACGATAACGAAGGCGCTCGTGCCGATGCTGGTGCCGGCGGTGCTCGCCGCGGGCGCCGCGCTTGCGCGGGCGGAAGGCGACGCGCCGGTGCGCGTGCCCGTCGACGCCGATGGCGTGCAGCGGGTGGCGATCGTCGGCGGCAGCTATTTCTTCCGGCCGAACCACGTGATCGTGCGGGCGCACGTGCCGGTCGAGCTGACCGTGTCGGCCGAGTCCGGCCTGGTGCCGCACAGCCTCGAAATCGATGCGCCGCAGGCCGGCATCGCGGTGCACACCGAACTCGGCACGACGCCGAAGACGTTTCGCTTCACGCCGGCGCAGCCGGGCCGGTTCGCCTACTATTGCACGCATCGGCTGCTGTTTTTCAGGAGCCATCGCGAGCGCGGGATGGAAGGCGTGCTCGATGTCGAGGCGGCGCCGTGATCGCCGCGTTGCTGGCCGCGAGCCTGATAGGAGCGAGCATGACCGCCGATCCCGTGACCGTCGCGCAGGCGCATTTCGACCACGTCCGCTCGTACCGCGCGACGATCCGCTCGTCCGCGCGCAGCGGCGAACGGACGGAAATCCGCTATGCGTACCTGAAACCGGGCTTCGTCCGGATGGATTTCGTGTCGCCGCATCACGGCGCGGTGCTCGCGTATGACCCCGGCGACGGCAAAGTGCGGCTGCGCCCGTTCGGCATGCATGCGCCGCCCGCGCTGACGCTGTCGCCGTCCAATCCGCTCGTGCGCGACCGCAGCGGCCACCGGGTCGACCGGTCGGACGTCGGTGAACTGCTGCGCAACGTCCATGCGCTGCAGGAAGGCGGTGCGACGGTGACCGAAGGCGAGGAAGCCGTCGGCGGCCGGGCCGCGCTGCGCGTGTCGGTCACGGGCGCGCCCGCGCACGTGGTCGACGGCGTGCATCGCTACCGGCTGTGGCTGGATGCCGAGGACGGCTTTCCGCTGAAGGTCGTCAGCTTCGCGGACGATGACGACGTGCCGCTCGAAACCGTGACGCTCGACGACGTCGAGATCGACGTCGCGTTTCCCGAACGCTTCTTCGCGCCCTGAGCGGTGCGCTGACTCGTGCCCCTGACGGGCATGCCGGAGGCTGCATGGCGGAATACCGGTTCTCGACGACCTGGCGCGTGGACGCGCCGCTCGCGGTGGTGTGGGACGCGATCTATCAGGTCGACCGCTGGCCCGACTGGTGGAAGGGCGCCGTGAGCACCGTCGAGATCGAGCCGGGCGACGCGCGCGGCGTCGGCGCGCTGCACCGGTACACGTGGAAGGGCGCGCTGCCGTACCGGCTGTCTTTCGACATGCGCGTGCGGCGCGTCGAGCCGCCGCATGCACTCGAAGGCCGCGCGAGCGGTGCGATCGAAGGCGACGGATGCTGGTCGTTCATCGCCGACGGCGCACGTACGATCGTGCGCTACGACTGGCACATCCGCACGCACGTGCGCTGGATGAACCGGCTGGAGCCGCTCGGCCGCCCGCTGTTCCGATGGAACCACGACGTGGTGATGCGCGAAGGCGCGAAGGGGCTCGCGCGGCTGCTGGGGGCGGCGGTCGAGACGGATGGCCGGACGTTCCGGCCGTTGTCGGATGCGGGCTGCGCCGATGCCTGAACGCGTGTGAACGCGAGTAACCGCGAGAAAAGCGCGAAGCGGCGTGCCGCTCCGCTCAGCGCGCGTACGCCATCACCGCGCCGTCGACCACCAGTGCGACACGTTCGCCGACCGCCGGACACCGATGCCCCGGCACGCGTGCGCGCACGCGTACGTCGAGATCGGCATCGAGGCGCACCAGCACGTCGGCGTCCTGGCCGGCGAACTGTGCGGCTTCGACGCGCGCCGTATGGCCGCGCGCCGCGTCGGCGTGCGTAACCGGCACGATGCCGATCTGCTCGGGACGCAACATCGCATCGGCCGGCCCGTCGGGCAGCGGCGCGACGAGCGGCAGTTCGCCGAGCGCGCAGGCGATGTGCGTGCCGCGCACGTGACCGGCGAGCAGCACGGCCTGCCCGACGAACGACGCGACGTCGCGCGTGACGGGCTGCCGGTACAGCGTCTGCGGCGCGGCCGTCTGCACGAGCCGGCCATGCCACATCACCGCCACTTCATCGCCGAGCGTCATCGCCTCGGGCTGGTCGTGCGTGACGAGCACCGATGTCGCACCTGCCGCGGCGAGCGCATCCGCGACCGCGCTGCGCGTTTCGTGGCGCAGCGACGTGTCGAGCGCCGAGAACGGTTCGTCGAGGATCACGAGCGACGGCTCGGGCGCGAGCGCGCGTGCGAGCGCGACGCGCTGCTGCTGGCCGCCGGACAGTTGCTGCGGCGCACGGCTCGCATACGACGCGGGCAGCCCGACCATCTCGAGCAGTTCGTCGACGCGATGATGGCGGCGACGCGCCGCGCGCGGCAGCCCGAACGCGATGTTGTCGGCCACCGACAGATGCGGAAACAGCGCGCCTTCCTGCGGCACGTAGCCGATTCGCCGCTGTTCGGGCGGCAGGTGCACGTCGGGCGCGGCCACGCGGCGCCCGTCGATTTCGACGGTGCCGCGCTCGGCGCGCTCGAAGCCGCACAGCACGCGCAGCAGGGTCGTCTTGCCGCTGCCGGACGGGCCGAGCAGCGCGAGGCGCGAGCCGCGCCGCACCGTGAGGTCGATGTCGTGCAGGACGGTATGCGATCCGAACGATTTGGACAGGCCGTGGATGCGTAGTTCGCTCATGGGCGGTTCCGGGGAAAAAGGGCGGCGCTCAGTCGCGCACCGACGCACGCCCGAGCAGCAGGAACAGCAGTCCCGATGCGCCGAGCGACAGTGCGACGAGCAGCGCCGCATAGGGCGCTGCGGCGGCGAACGCGAGCGTCGCCGTATCGCTCCACACCTGCGTCGCGAGCGTGCGGGTGCCGATCGGCGACAGCAGCAGCGTCGCGTTGAGTTCCGTCACGACCGAGATGAACACCATCGTCGCGGCCGCGCCGAGGCCGGGTGCCGCGAGCGGCAGCACCACGCGCGTGAGCGTCGCGCGCCAGCCGAGACCGAGCGAGCGGGCGGTTTCCTCGAGCCGGACCTGCACGTGCGACAGCGCGGCGCGCACGCTGACGACCGCGAGCGGCAGGAACAGGATCGCGTAGGCAGCGACGAGCGCCGGCGCGCTCTGGTAGAGCGGTTGCAGCAGCCGCACCGTGATCGACACGATCGCCAGGGCGACCACGATGCCCGGCACGCCCTGCACGGTCATCGCCGTGCGCTCGAGGAGCGTCGCGACGCGGCCCGGATAGCGGACCAGCAGGAACGCGAGCGGCAGCGCGAGCAGCGTCGTGACGGCTGCCGCCATCAGGCCGTAGCCGGACGATGCGAGCGTGGCTTGCCACAGCAGCTCGGGCGACACGTCGGCCGGCGTGACGGCGGCCGCGCCCTGTTGCGTGAGCCAGTAGCCGATCATCGCGAGCGGCACGCCGAGCGTCGCGGCCGCGAGCGCGGCGAATGCGACGGTGACGGGGCCGCGCAGATGGCCGAGCGGATAACGCATCGCGACGCGGCGCGCGGCGCGGTGCGTATGACCGTAGCGCGCATGGCCGCGAGCGCGCGCCTCGATCGCGAGGCACAGCAGGCACAGCGCGATCAGCACGCAGCCGAGCAGCGATGCGCCGCCGCCGTCGAACGCGGTGCGGTATTCCGCATAGATCTCGGTCGTGAACGTGCGAAAGCGCAGCAACTGGAATGCGCCGAACTCGGACAGCACGCCGAGCGCGACGAGCAGCATCCCGCCGCACAGCGCGGGGCGCAACTGCGGCAGCACGACGCGGAAAAAGGTATGCCACGGCGAGCAGCCGAGCGTGCGTGCGCTTTCTTCCAGCGCGGGATCGAGCTCACGCAGCGCGGCGGCCACCGGCAGGTAGACGAGCGGGAAGTACGCGGAAGTCAGCACGATCAGCGCGCCGAGGAAATCCTGCAGGTCGAGGCTCAGCGACACCCACGCATAGCTCGTGATGAACGGCGGCACCGCGAGCGGCGCGGCCGCGAGCGCGGTCCACAGCGGCCGGGCGGGCAGGTCGGTGCGCTCGATGAACCACGCGACCGCCGTGCCGAGCAGCGTGCACATGAGCGTCGCGGCGAGCGTGATCGACAGTGTGTTGACCAGCAGTTCGCCGACGAGCGGGCGCCACAGCAGCTCGATCGTGTCGTCGACGCCGAAGGTGGCCGCGCGGTACAGCGTGAAGCCGAGCGGCAGCAGGATCGCGAGCGGCCCGCACGCGGCCGCGGCGACGAGCGCGCGCGACGGGCGGCGCCGTGTCGCGGTGTGCTCGTCGTCGCGTGCGGTGCTTGCCGTGCGGGACACGGCGTCGCTCATGGTCAGAGCAGACCGGCCTGGCGCAGCAGCTTGCCGGCCTGGCTGTCGTCGCCGAGCTGTTCGAACGTCAGCGCCGGCGGGCTCAGTTCGGTGAACGGCTTCAGGATCGGATCAGGCGCGACGCCCGGATGCAGCGGATACTCGAAGCTGATATGGCCGCCCGCCATCAGCTTCTGCGCGCGCTCGCTGACGAGATACGCGACGAACTTCTGCGCTTCCGGCTGGTGCTTCGATGCCTTCAGCACTGCGGCGCCGGACACGTTGACGGCACCGCCGACGTCGCCTTTGCCGAAGTGGTAGATCGCGCTGCGGGTCGACTTGTCGCCGAGCTGGGCGTGCAGGCGGTCCCAGTAGTAGTTGTTGACGATGCCGGTCAGCACGCCGCCGCGGTTGACGGCTGCCGTCACGCCTTCATCGTCGTCGAAGATCTGCGCGTTGGCCTTCAGGCCCTTCAGCCATTGCAGCGTCGCGGCTTCGCCGTGCAGCGCGAGCACCGCGCTCACGAGCGGCAGGAAGTCGGCATCGCTCGGCGCGACACCGACCTTGCCCTTCCATTCCGGTTTCGCGAGATCGAGCAGCGATGCGGGCAGCTGTTGCGGCTGGAGCTTCGCGGTGTTGTAGATGAGCACGTTCTCGCGCGCGAGCACGCCGACCCAGTTGCCGTCGGCCGGGTTGAAGCGCGCGGGCACCGATTGCAGCGCGGCGCCGTCGGTCTTCGCGAGCAGGCCCTTGCGGTCGAGCAGTACGAGCTCCGGCGAGTTCTCGGTGAAGTACACGTCGGCCGGCGTGCGGTCGCCTTCCGTGGCGAGCTGCGCGGCGAGCGCGGGGCCTTCGCCCGAGCGCACCTTCACGGTGATGCCGCTCTGCGCTTCGAAGTCCTTGACGAGCTGGTTGACGACCTGCTCGTGCTGCGCGTTGTACAGCGTAAGCGTCGCGGCATGCGCGCGCGCGGCGTGCAGCGCGCCGGTCAGCATCAGTGCGGCGGCCGCCGCGGAAATCAGGTGCCGCAGCGGGCGGCTAACGGGTGAAGTGTTCATGTGGTTTTCAGCAGGTTGCACCCGGCGGGGCCGGGAAGGAGTGCCTTGGCTTGCGTTGCGTGTCGTCATGCGTCGAACAGCGCGGCGCCGATGTACGAACCCGGTTGCGCGCCCGGCGGGCACGCGAAGATCGCGCTGCCGACGTGCGTGGTGAACTGGTTCATGATGTCCAGCTTCGCGAGCTTCTCGTTGATCGGAATGAAGCCCTTGCGCGGGTCGCGCTGGTGCGCGACGAACATCAGCCCCGCGTCGTACTCGGTCTGCTGGCGCCACGGCGGCCAGCGCTCGATGTAGAAGCTCGTGCTGTCGTTGTACGAGTACGCGCGGCGCAGGATCTGCGCACCGTTGTTCAACTGCGGCGATGCCAGGCGCGCGTGCGCGTTGTCGGGGATCACCGGGTTGCCGTCCTTGTCGGCCGCGTCGAGATCGAGTGCCTCGAACTCGTTCTTCTGGCCGAGCGGCGCGCCGCTGTACTTGTGACGGCCGACCACCTGCTCCTGGAAGCCGAGCTCCGTGTTGTCCCAGTGCTCGAGCGTGATGCGGATCCGGCGCACGACCGTGTAGGTGCCACCGTTCATCCATGCCGGGCCTTCGCTGCCGGCCCACACGAATTCGTCCATCGCGGCCGGATCGGACATCGGCGGATTCATCGTGCCGTCCTTGAAGCCCATCAGATTGCGCGGCGTCTCGCCGGGCTTGCCCGACGTGAAGCCGGCCTGGCCCCAGCGCATCTGCGTCGCCTTTGCGCCGAGGCGCACGAGCTGGCGCACCGCGTGGAACGCGACCTGCGCGTCGTCCGCGCACGCCTGGATGAACAGGTCGCCGCCGGTCTTCTCGGGCAGCAACTGGTCGCCGTTGAAACGCGGCAGATCGACGAGCGCGGCGGGGCGATGTTTCGCGAGGCCGAAGCGGTCCTTGCCCGCCAGCGCAAACATGCCGGGGCCGAAGCCGAACGTGATCGTCAGGCGCGCAGGGCCGAGGCCGAGCGCGTCGCCCCCGTCCGCCGGCGCGACTTCGTCGCTGCCCGTCGCGGCGAGCGGTTGCGCGGTGTCGCCGCGCGTCATCCGCGCGGCGGCGTCGGTCCAGGTCTTCAGCAGTGCGATGACGTCCGCGCGCTGGGCCGTCGTCAGGTCGAGCGCCGCGAAATACGCGTGGCGCTGCTGCGGCGTCGCGATGCCGCTCTGGTGCTTGCCGTAGAACGGCTCGACGCCGTCATGCGCGGCGGCCGGTGCGGCAGCGGGCGCATCCGCGGCCTTCGCGGCCGGGATCGACGCCGCCGCGAGGCCGGCGGCCACCGCGGCGCCGCCCGCCTTCAGGAAGCCGCGCCGCGCGGGGCGTGGTGGCTGGTTGGAATCGTCTGCCATGATTGGCTCCATTACTTCGCGAGCAACAGCGTGTTGACGTCGTCCGCGACGTAGTAGAAGCCGTCGCCTTCAGGTGTCATTGCGATGCCGAACAGGTTGCCGTTGCCGGGGGGCGACTGCGCCTTGTCGGTATTGATCCAGCGCGCGTAGATCTGCTTGCCGGCGACCGGATCGATCTCGACGACCTGGCCGTTCTGCCCGTTGGTCGTGAGCAGGTGGCCGTTCGGAGCGGTTGCGAGCGCGAGCGGGCGCCGCAGGAAGCCGTCGGCGGTGATCTGGCGGCCGACGCCCGCGCTGGTGTCGCGCGTGAGCGGGTCGTCGATCTCGACGATGCGGTTGCCGATCGCGTCCGACACGTACAGCTTCTTCTGGTCGCCCGACAGCGCGAGGCCCGTCGGGCCGACCAGGAACACGCCCTTGTCGGCCTGCGCGCCGAGGCCGCTCGCGACGACCGTTTCCTGCTTGATCACGGGCGGCTTGCCGGCCGGCACGTCGAGGTCGAGACGCAGCACGGTCGCCTGCTTGTAGACGGGCGGATTGCCGTCCGCGCCGCCGACGCCGAAGCCGGCCATGCTGACGAACAGCGTCGCGCTGTCGCCGCGGTCGACCACGGCCATGTTGCCCCACGGGTCGTTGATGTTCGGGGTCGACCACGTCGAGGCGATCTTGCCCTGCGGATCGAGCACGATCAGGCAGCCGGCGCCCTTGGTGTTGGTCGTGCCGTCGTTGCTCGGCGTGCTGCCGACGATCACCCAGCCGGATTTCAGCATCGTCATCGCCGTCGACAGGCCGACGCCGCCCGGGCACGCCTTCAGGTCGCGCGGGATCGATGCGAACAGGCTCAACTGCTTCGTCGACGGGCGGTAGTTGACGATCGTGCTGCCGGTACCTTGCAGGTTCGCCGAGTTGTTGAAGTTGTCGACGAGCACGTCGCCCGCCTGGATCGTGCCGGCCGACACCGGCGCGACCGCGATCGCGTACGGGTTCTGGTCGCCGTTGTCCGGCACCGTGTTGACGAGCGTGGAGTGGCGATGCAGCGTTTCGAGGAAACCTTGCGGCTCGGCGAGTGCGCCGGCGGCGCCCGTCAGTGCGGCGGCGGCCAGTGCGCCCGTCGCGAGGCGGCGCAGCGGAGCGGATTGAATCATGTGAGTCTCCTGGGGGGCACGCCGTCCGGGCGGCGCGCGAAAATAGGCAGCGTGGGCGCGTCGCTCAGAACGTGATCGTCGTACGCGCGCCGACTACGAACGTGTTGCGCAGCGGCTGGGTCGCGTCGCTCGGGTTCTGGCCGGCACCGGCATTGAACGTGTACTGCGCGTCGGCCTGGACGATCCACCACGGGTTGACCTGGTACTGGTAGGTCGCTTCGAGCGTCGTCTCGCGGGTGCGCACGCCGTACGGGCCGGTCGCGAACGTCCGCGCGGTCTGGTCGAGGTCGGTCACGTGGTTGCCGACCTGGATGTACGTGACGCCGAGGCCGACGCTGTCGTTGTCGCGGCCTTCGAACGGCGCCTTCAGCACGATCCCCGCGTTGGCGGAGAAGCTCACCAGGTTGCGGTCGCCCGGCGCGCCCATCACGCGTGCGAACACGCCGAGGCTTCGCGGGCCGGTCGGGTCGGGGCGCCAGATCATCTGGTCGGCCACCGCGTAGAAGCTGTAGTTGCCGTGACGCTGCTGCGCGTCGCCGCTCGACGCGGGATCCGAGAGCGACAGTCCGTCGGTGCCCACGTTCTGGTCCGCGAAGCGGCCGTTGTGATACCAGACACCGATCTTGTAGGTGCCCGGCAGCCCGTTCGAGCGGCCGGTGTCCATTTCGCCGTCGGACGGCTGGTTCAGCGCGTACTGCAGTTCGCCGATATAGAGCGCACCGTTGTGCAGGTTGAAGTTGGTGCCGCTGAGGTTGTTCGGGTTGTTGCCGAGCGGATCGCCGTCGAACACGCCTGCGAGCGCGGTGAGCTTCGGCGTGATCTGCGCGCGCACGCGCACGCCGAGGCCCGCGAGCGGATAGGCGGGGCCGCCGTTCGGCAGGTCGTACGACGGCAGCGCGGGCCAGCCGAACATCGTGTTGACGAACGTGTTCGCATACGTGCTGACCATGAATTCCTGGTCCAGGCTCTGCTGGCCGATCTTCACGTCGACGCGCTTGTCGAGGAACGACTGCTGGTACCACAGCTCCCACAGCCGCGTCGTGCCCTGCGCCTCGATGCCGCTCGCGGTGTTGAGCGTGCCGAGGTTCCGCGCACTCAGGTTGGTGCCGTGGATCTGCAGCGCGCTGACGTTGAACGTGCCACCGGGCAGGCCGATCGCCTTCTGCGTGTCGACCGTCAAGGTGGCCGTCGTCAATCCGTCGTATGCGCCGCCACGGTTCAGGCCGCCGCGCAGGTTCGCGAGGTATTCGCTGGTTTCGGTGATCTGCAGCGTCGCGCCGTACTTGCCGAGCCACGGACGGATGCCGCCCATGTCGCCGAGCAGGCTCTGGCGCGTCCAGATGCCGGTCCACATGTTGGTCGGCTTCGCCTGGATCGCCAGGTCGGCCTCGGGCGCTTCGGGCTGTGCGTCGACCGGCACTTCGGCGAAAGCCGCGCCGCTCGCGAACGATGCGCACGCGAGGATGGCCGCGCACGCGGCGGGGCGCATCCGGGCCCGGAGGTTGTCTCCCTGGAACGACGCAAACTTCATATCAAATCCCTGGTTTTATTTAGTCTGGAGTCCTGCTTTTAAGGCGCTGTCCGCAGGGGCGGCGCCGATCGGCCAGGGCACGAAGATGACTGCAATCCGGCGCATCGTAGGAGTGTCAAATGGGAAAGTCAATGTAAACGAGAATGATTCGCATCTGAATTACTGAATGTAATCCGATGCCTTACGGATAGGGCGCGATGGGTGTTTAGCGATGAGGTAAACCGTAAATATCTGTGTAATGAAAATGAATGATTTGATGGGGTTCGATGGAACCGTGGGGCAGGGACTCGAGCGCATGCGAACCCGGGCTCGAATGTCGAGCCCGCCACGCGTTCCGGCGACCGATCGGTAGAAATTCTCTCGGGGCGGAAACAGGACACCATCAACGGCGGATCCTGGTTTAGGATGATCGGCTACCCGCTCTCGTTCAGCGCCACCGCTTCGATCGCGACGCTGCAACGGGCGCCCGGGGCCTGTTTACATTCGATGATCTGTGCAGCATGAAGCCCCTGGATCTGACACGTTTCGATCTCAACCTTCTGGTTGTGCTGGAGGCACTCTGGGCCGAACGGCACGTTGGCAGAGCCGCTGCAAAATTGCATTTGTCCCAGTCCGCAACCAGCCACGCTTTGTCGAGGCTGCGTACGGCTTTCGATGATCAGCTTTTCATTCGCAACCCCCGCGGGATCGAGCCGACGCCGCTGGCCGTCGAGTTGATGCCGCAAGTGGCGGCGGTGCTGGAGTCGGTGAGGCTCGTCGTCAGTCCGCGTGGCGCGTTCGATCCCGGTCGTTTTCAAGGGGTGCTCTCGGTGGCAGCCACCGATCACGCCGTATTGACGATCATCAGCCCTGTTCTTGCCAGGATCCAGGCCGCTGCGCCGAGCGCGGTGCTGAAG
This sequence comes from Burkholderia lata, assembly GCF_902499335.1. Lineage (GTDB taxonomy): Bacteria > Pseudomonadota > Gammaproteobacteria > Burkholderiales > Burkholderiaceae > Burkholderia > Burkholderia lata_B. The sequence continues at coordinate 14,262 of NZ_CABVQK010000020.1, forward strand.
CTCAGGCCGGCCGATTCCGAATCCGCCCTGCGCATGCTGGACAGCGGCGAACTCGACATCGTGTTGGGGGCGGGATCTTTTTTTCAGGTTCCGCAGCGCTTCGAGTGCCAGATCGTCCATAAGGAGCGCTTTGTCGGTATTGCCCGCAAGGGGCACCCGGCGCTGGTCAAGCGAGGTAACAAGCTGCACATGGACCTGGACGACTTCGTTCGGCTGCCCCACATCCTGGTCTCGCCGCGCGGCGATGCGCGGGGTGCCGTCGACGATGCGCTGGAGTCCCTCGGTCGTACCCGCAAGGTGAGCGCCACGTGCCCGAGCTTTCTGGCGGTTCCGTTCATGGTTGGTGCGTCGGAATCGATTGCCGTCGTCGCCGAGCGGGTCGCACTGCGGTTGCACGATACCGCTCAAATCAGCCTTTTCGAGCTCCCGCTGGCGTTGCCGACTTGGGAGGTGCTTGTTATTCGGGCCCGAGGGCGCGCCAATGAACCCGTCGTTCAGTGGATTACCAGCATGATGATTGCGGGCTGAGCATCGGCAGGGGCTCGCTGTCGTTGGCGCGGCCATGAGGCCATGAATCTCGTGCATCGACATCGTGTGCAAATGCCATTGGATCGAACGCCGCGGTCCTCCTAGAGTTGGGTCATCGATTATTCAACCCGCCAGGAGTACCCCAGTGAAAGAGCCCACCTTGGTCATGATTCCCTGCTTTTCAGGAGCCCCGTGGCATCTTGACGAGATGACCGCCTTGCAAAACCGCGCCATGCGCACCCTTCGTTTGCCGAACGACGTGAGCGAGCTGGAAACGTTGGCCGACTTCATCACCGACCAGACGAAGGACCTCGAGAGCTATGTGCTGGTTGGCGACTCATATGGCGCCGTCTCCGCGATCGCGGTTGCAACGCGGCGGCCGAAGGGCCTCAAGGGTCTCGTGCTTTCCGGTGGTTTTGCCAGGAGCCCGATCACGTCGCCCTTGCTCAAGACGCTGGCAGCGCTCGCACCGTTTTTCCCGGGGCCCTTTTACCGACAGACGACCCTTCGCATACACGCAGCGCAGTTGGCTTCGTCGTTCGACAGGGATGGGGAGATTTCATGGTCGACCGGAAAGACCCGCGCGCTCTTCGTCAAGGAGACGCCACACAGAGCCTACGTCAACCGCATGCGGTCGATCGAAAAGACGGACTATACGGCCCAGCTCAAAAATATCAACGTCCCCACGCTCATTCTGACGCCCGCGGATGACAAGCTGATCGGCAAGGAAGCCGCGGGGATCCTCCTGGATGGCATCAAGCACGCACAGGAAGTCGTCATGCCGCGCACGGGCCACATGTTCAGGTTTTCACATCCTGGCGCCTACTCGCTCGAGATCAGAAAATTCATGGAGCGGGTGTCGCTATAAGGGCCCTCGCTACGACGGCCATTTTCTGCGTGATTTAGTTCGCATGTCGAAATATAAATCGAACTCGGAATAAAAGCGCCGAGTAGCAAATTCGAATTTACCCGTGCCGGGTACACGTCGCGACTGCCAGTCCGATGCCCGGGTTCGTCGATGAGGAAGCGGGATTGGCTTGATGGCCCGTCCCGACAATGGCGAACACGGGTTGATCTTGATCGCGGCACGCGCGTGTTCGGACAGGATAAGGCGGAAAGCCATGCGTATCGGGCGCGCTGGACATCAATAGCGACTGACGCTGAGGGCCTCAGCAGGCAAACGGGCATACCTGTGCCCCATGGCGACGTTTGACCGGATGTCCGCCGATTCGAAACGCAGGCGACGTACCGAGTGGTGACGCAATGAACATCTTGTTGATTGAAGACGATCCGATTCAAGCATCGGTTTTCGAAAGAGCATTACGAGACCTGGATCAGGAGATATGCCGTGTGCGTGATGGTCGGCATGCCGTACGGTTTCTCCGGACCCGGAGTGTGGAACTGGTCGTGCTCGACTGGCATTTACCCGCGATGAGCGGTATCGAAGTGTTGCACTGGATCCGCGCGAATCTCGGCAACGAACCTAGCGTGCTGTTTCTGACTGCCCGGATTCTCGAGACGGACGTCGTTGCCGCGCTCGAGGCGGGGGCCGATGCGTACATTGCCAAGCCGTTTCGGGAAGTCGAACTTGCTGCGCGCGTCATGGCGCTGTTGCGTCGACGCGGTCACGGAAGGCGCCATACGACCTCGACGCGGATTGGTGCTTACGTGCTTGACCCGGCGGTACAAAGCATTTCGCTTCACGGCGAGACGATCGAATTGACCGCAAAGGAGTTCACACTGGCGCGGTGCTTGTTCGAGAATCCTGGCAGCTTGATGTCCCGGGACATTCTGGAGTCGTTGGCGTGGGGGAGGACTCACGGGGGGACATCGAGGAGCCTCGATACCCATATCTATCGACTTCGGAAAAAGTTGATACTGCGTCCGGAAAATGGTCTTCGTCTGAGTGCCGTGTACACGCACGGCTATCGGCTCGACGAAATTGACGGAACGTCCTTGGCGGCCGATTCGGCAGGTTCAATGGAGAACGGGCGAGGCGAAATTGCGGAGGACGCGCATCCTGTTTCGAGGCCGGGTATGTTGCATGCCGCATGATCCGGAGCGCGCAGCGTTGTCGAACAGTAAGCGCCGTCTGCCGTTCGCTCAAACGACACTTGGCGGCCAATCGTAAAACGCGCGGTAGCGCTTCTCCTGGCCACGCCACGCCGGCAGAACGATCGTCCGGCTAACCAGTACGTCGAAGGTGTCGTACGGACGGACCGAAAGCGCCGACGCTCTTTGTTCCAGTGCGGCGACATCAAGATGCGCAGCCGCCGATCGGCGCATGAGCTGCGGGCGTTGATTGCCCGCATGTACACAAGGATTCACAGGGGCGGCACGGCCAGCCCGCCCCGCGTGCTTAGTGGCGGTTCATCGTGTGGTGGTGATGGCGATGGTGATGATGCACATCTGCCGCGCTCGCTACGCCAGCAAATGCAAAGGCGATAGCGGCAACGACGGTCATTTTCAGCAGCTTCATGGCAAAGGTCTCCGGCAGGTTGATCGATCAGACACGACGCTGTGTCTGATCGATCAACGATCCGCCGTTCGCTCTCGTTGACGCAAAATTCCCGCTTGATATTTGTTGTCAATGTACGCTCTCGCGGCCCGCTCGACGGACGCTCTCGCTGTTGTTCGATCGCACGGTGCCGACGAATGATCGGCCCGGAAAATGATCAATATTACTAATTGTGACAATCGTTCAAATCTCGCTGTGTGCGGGCGGGTACCATCGTCATTGCTCTGTTGCTGGAGCACTTCCCCTCGGATTTGACGCCAAGCTCGCGCTTGGCTTTTTTTCGGGCCAGTGAGTGATGCCACCGCAGATGCGATTGAGGTTCGTCGAAAGACCGGATTTGTCGTCGCGATTCGCGAGCGTTCAACGCGCGCACGTCACGTCTTGCCAACGGTAGTTTCGTCGCAATCGGCGGCACCCGGGTTGATGCACCGGTGACCAACGCGCGAGGTGTCGATGGCAATTGGGTGAACGAATTGCCTCGAGGCTGCCCGGTGCGATTCGAGAGTCCGTGAGCTGATTCGCCAGTGCGAATCGATCGAAACATTTGGTCTGACGATGCAGTGACGACGCAATGAATAAAGCGATGCTCAGCCTGTGCGGTCTGGTGATCGGCGGACTTGTCGTGACACTGGTGATCGTCCTCGAAACGGTACCGACACCGCAGGCAAAAATCATGCAGGCGGCGGCAAGACAGGTGAAGGTGAAGTGACGATGCGTGTTTTGTTGACACTGTGGGGGAGCGCAATCGCATTGGCCGTCTGCGTGGCCTGGCTTGCCGATCGCCCCAGGCATGGTGAGCCTGCGCCGCTTGCGGCCCGGCTGATTCAGGGCTCGACGAAGGCGATCATCAGGCCGCCGCGCGAGCAGGCCCGGTAACGACGGCTTGAACCGTCTCCCGCGCCGGTCGCGATCGTACCGATGCCGGAAACGACGCTCTGATGTGAGGTTGAAAAATGCAACATTCCCTGTATCGAATTCTGAGCGTCACGGCGCTCGCCTGGAAACTGGCGGTACCAGCAGAGACGGAAACCATAGTCAATGGCGCATCGATCGCTGATGTCGGCTGCCGTATCGTGCAAACAGCGCATGGCTTGCGCGGCGGTCAGTGTGACGCTATTGCCTGACCGCACGCCCCTTGATTACCGGGCAGCCGAATCATCCGTCGTGGCGCCAGGATCACCGAGGGCCGTCGCCGGCCCGGGTTGCCGGCAGCCGCTATTCGGCATCGTGCGAGTGGTTGGCGTCGAGCAACTCCAGTCGATAGCCGTGATTGTAGACAGCGCGAAGTCGAACACCATTTTCGGGGCCGAGGCGCAGTTTCGACCGCACACGATAAATATGTGTATCGAGCGTCCGGGAAATATGGTCGCTATGGCGCCCCCATATCGACTTGATCATTGCGTCTCTTGGTATGGCGCGGCCGCAGTTCTGGAATAGGGCAACGGCGACGTTGAATTCTCGCGATGTCAGTCTGATCGGCTCATCGCTCAAGAATACGGTTTCGGTCACAAGGTCCAGGCGATAACGGCCAATGTTGATCGATGTTGGCGTTGAGTTCACCGGGTAGGCCCGCCGCAGAAGAGCACGTACTCGCGCGATCAACTCATGGCGACGGACCGGTTTGACCATATAGTCGTCGGCCCCTGCATCGAGTGCGACGACAAGCTGCTCCTCACGCACGCGGTTCGTCAGGAACAACACCGGGAGATCTTTGCCGACTCGCGCACGAATCCAGGCGAGGACTTCCAGTCCGGAAATATCCGGCAAGTTCCAGTCGAGTACGACCAGATCGACGGTATCGGTTTCGAGGAGGCGTATGGCTTCCGCGCCCCGGGTGGCACTTCGTACATCGAACCTTTCGGCGATCAGGGAATCGCGGATGAACGCTGCCTGTGCTGGCTCGTCGTCAACGGCAAGAATTTTCATTGGCACCATTTTTATCGTGTCGCTTGAATCCGTACATACCCTCGTGCATGGGTAGTCTGACTTGTCGGACTTAGGCGAAAGTAAATTGAAATAATCCGCCTGGGCGTCGTGTGGCCGAATGGCAGGATTGATTTGCGAAATAGATTGGCATTTCCAGGCGGTTCTTTTGTCAACTTTTTTGAACGAGCTGGATTTTGGGGCGCAATTGATTCGTGACAAATGTTGTCAATTTTAAATATTCGTCCATATAGCATGCTTCATATGGATTGTCGGGTCGGGCGCGTTCCGGGTGTTTTAGTGATTGGAATTGTTTGCGCGACGGAGCAGGCGGGAGTCATTCGCTATCGCTGACATTGAAACTTGCCGCGATAGATGGCGAGGGTCGGAGCGAGGGGCGAGATGTTCTCGGGTTGTCGGCTCGATCGGTGCCTCATTTCGTGAATGGTGAGATGTAATTATCTAAATGCGCAACCTGGACTCATATCGGCGGTACTTGGAGAGTAGGGCGAAGCTGGAATCTCGGATTGCCGAAGAGCGGCGAGCCGCCGCCGAGGCGATTTTGCTTGAGATTCGATATTGCGTTCGCGAGTTTGGGTTTTCTCCTGAAGATATTTTTACAGTCGATACCTTGCGTCGAGCGACCAAACGGCGGCCGCGTTATTTCGATCCTGTCAGCGGAGCGACGTGGTCCGGGGTAGGGCGTGCGCCTGATTGGATTCGCGACAAGGATCGCAAGCAGTTTGAGATATCCGGTTTTGTTCGTGAAGATTGAGTAATTTGATTTACGCAATGAATTGAAGGTCGAGTGGTTCGTGCCTCGAGACATTTGCATTATTTGAGAAATCGGGCGACAGACTTTGTAACGCTGTCGGTCGATCGCCAGTATCAGGAGATCCGTGCGCGGGTAACGGCTCTGCTGATGCTGGCGGACGGCAAGCTGCACCCGATAGCTGTTGTCACGAAGTTCGGCATGAGCGGTCGGCCGGTCTGCTGTTGGGGCCACATGTGGTGCTAACGGCGTGTGATTGGACTGATGGCCACGAGCCGTCGTTACGGTGGAAGGGCCGCAGGCTTTGAGCGACGAGATGATCGCCGTGATCCTGCGTGTGGCCTCGATCGAGACGCCGATGCGTGTGCAAATCGCCCGGTGCCTCGAAGCTGGGTTCGATTCGTTGTGGTTCAGGCATTTCGATACGCCGAGCGTAGCGCTCAACTGGGAGGGCTTTATGGTCAAACACAACAGGCTGTTGCACAAAGAACGCGACCAACAGGTATTTGTCGTGGAGCAGATCGGTCTCGACAAGCTATAGCGGGCCGTGCATGACGATCCCATTCGCAGCTCAACCTTCAGAGGCCGGCTTTTGCGGATCGTCGTAGGTTCAGCGTAGCGGGTTCTCGGGAGGCTTGCGTCAAGAAATCGAACCGGATGAACTACCGACGCATTGTTCCTGGCGCTCCAGACCACGGCGCGAGCGCATTGATCCATACCACTCGTGTACGCACCACATCAAAGGCTTCAACGTCGTCCGCTTCATTGACGATCTGAACGCGGCAGATGATGACCGTCCAACCGTGATCGCGATCGAACGCGGCGTTGACGAAACGACCGGAAACCATTTGACGTTAATTAATAAGTTTTCCTGATTTGTAAGTGTGTCAAAACCACCACGTCATAAAGATTGAGATCGTGTGGCGGAACTCGAAATACAGATGGTGACGCGTCACCCCATGAACCAAGAGAGCCGTTGACGCCGAGCATGCCGATCCGATGATCGGCCAGGACGTCAAATTCTAATAATGTAATATCGGATACCTAACAATATGAACAAGATCTATCGAAGCATCTGGAATGAAGCGCTCGGCGTGTGGGTGGCGACGTCCGAGTTGACGCACGCGCGTGGTAAGGCTTCCAAGAGCGCCTGCTTGCAGGAAAGTGGGAATTCGACTGGTCAGAGCGCATCTTGCGTGCAGACGATGCGGTTCAGGCAGGGCGTCTTGGGATTCCTGGCGGTGGCGGGAATCTTGACGGCGGGAGTGTTGCCTAATGAGGCGTGGGCGGGTGCTATTGGAAATTGTAACGGCGGCACGACGACCACGACGGGTCTCACTGGGACGAACGCTGGTTGGACAACCAATTACTGGAGCGGGAATGAGGGGAACTGCGGAACCGGGACCGGGGTAATCATATCGGAGAATGGAGGTGCTAACGGCGGTTTGACTGGCACTAGTGCCTACTTGTGGGTCGGGGCGACCGCAAATAATGCCACGGGTACGATTACGCTGTACGGCCCAAGCGGGATATCGCTGAAAGGCGTGACATCGCTGAACAACAACAAGATCACGAGTTTGGCGGCGGGTACGAATCCGACCGATGCAGTGAACTTTTCTCAATTGACGTCGTTGTCGACGTCGACGTCGACGGGTTTGTCGTCGGCTGTTAGCTCGATCACGTCGTTGTCGACGTCGACCTCGACCGGTCTCTCGTCGGTCAGCAGCTCGATCACGTCGCTGTCCACGTCGACGTCGACGGGCTTGTCGTCGGCCAGCAGCTCGATCACGTCGTTGTCCACCTCGACCTCGACCGGTCTCTCGTCGGCCAACAGCTCCGTCTTCTCGTTGTCGACGGGGCTGTCGTCGGCGAACAGCTCGGTCACCTCACTGTCTACGTCGACCTCGACGGGGTTGTCGTCGGCGAACAGCTCGATTACGTCGCTGTCTACGTCGACGTCGACTGGCCTGTCCTCGGCCAACAGCTCGGTTTCCTCGTTGTCGACAGGCTTGTCCTCGGCAAACAGCTCAGTCACCTCACTGTCGACGTCGACCTCAACGGGTTTGTCGTCGGCGAATAGCTCGATCACTTCGCTGTCGACATCGACGTCGACTGGCCTGTCCTCGGCCAACAGCTCGGTTTCCTCGTTGTCGACGGGATTGTCGTCGGCAAACAGCTCGATTACCTCGCTGTCGACATCGACCTCGACCGGTCTGTCGTCGGCGAATAGTTCGATCACGTCGTTGTCCACCTCGACGTCAACGGGATTGTCCTCGGCGAACAGCTCGATCACCTCCCTGTCGACGTCGACCTCGACGGGCCTGTCATCGGCGAACAGCTCGATTACGTCGCTGTCCACCTCGACCTCGACCGGTATCAGCTCGCTGTCGACCTCAACGTCGACGGGGCTGTCGTCGGCGAACAGCTCGATTACCTCGCTGTCGACGTCGACTTCGACGGGCCTCTCGTCGGCGAACAGCTCGATCACGTCGTTGTCCACCTCGACGTCGACGGGCTTGTCGTCGGCGAATAGCTCGATTACCTCGCTGTCGACGTCGACCTCGACGGGCCTGTCGTCGGCGAACAGTTCGATCACTTCGCTGTCCACCTCGACCTCGACTGGTATCGGCTCGCTGTCGACCGGCCTGTCAACGGCGAATAGTTCGATCACGTCGTTGTCCACCTCGACGTCGACGGGCTTGTCCTCGGCGAATAGCTCGATTACGTCGCTGTCCACTTCGACCTCGACTGGTATCAACTCACTGTCGACCGGCCTGAGCTCGACGGACAGCACGGTGTCGTCGCTGTCGACGTCGACCTCGACGGGCCTGTCGACGGCGAACAGCTCGATTACTTCGCTGTCGACGTCGACTTCGACGGGCCTCTCGTCGGCGAATAGCTCGATTACCTCGCTGTCGACGTCGACCTCGACGGGTTTGTCGTCGGCAAATAGCTCGATCACGTCGTTGTCCACGTCGACGTCGACGGGCCTGTCTTCAGCGAACAGCTCGATCACCTCGCTGTCGACGTCGACCTCGACGGGCTTGTCCTCGGCGAATAGCTCGATTACGTCGCTGTCCACCTCGACCTCGACCGGTATCAGCTCGCTGTCGACCGGCCTGAGCTCGACGGACAGCACGGTGTCGTCGCTGTCGACCTCAACGTCGACGGGCCTGTCGACGGCGAACAGCTCGATTACTTCGCTGTCGACGTCGACTTCGACGGGCCTCTCGTCGGCGAATAGCTCGATCACGTCGTTGTCCACCTCGACGTCGACGGGCTTGTCGTCGGCGAATAGCTCGATTACCTCGCTGTCTACGTCGACCTCGACGGGCCTGTCGTCGGCGAATAGCTCGATCACGTCGTTATCCACCTCGACGTCGACTGGTATCGGCTCGCTGTCGACCGGCCTGTCAACGGCGAATAGTTCGATCACCTCGCTGTCGACGTCGACCTCGACGGGTTTGTCGTCGGCGAATAGCTCGATCACGTCGTTGTCCACCTCGACCTCGACGGGTCTGTCCTCGGCGAACAGCTCGATCACTTCGCTGTCAACGTCGACCTCGACGGGGCTGTCGTCGGCGAACAGTTCGATCACTTCGCTGTCGACGTCGACCTCGACCGGCTTGTCGTCGGCGAATAGCTCGATTACGTCGCTGTCCACTTCGACCTCAACTGGTATCAACTCACTGTCGACCGGCCTGAGCTCGACGGACAGCACAGTGTCGTCGCTGTCGACGTCGACGTCGACGGGCCTGTCGACGGCCAACAGCTCGATTACGTCGCTGTCCACGTCGACGTCGACGGGCCTGTCTTCAGCGAACAGCTCGATTACCTCGCTGTCCACGTCGACGTCGACGGGCCTGTCGTCGGCGAACAGCTCGATCACTTCGCTGTCTACGTCGACCTCGACGGGGCTGTCCTCGGCGAATAGCTCGATCACGTCGTTGTCCACCTCGACGTCGACCGGCCTGTCGTCGGCAAACAGCTCAATCAGTTCGCTGTCCACCGGTCTGAGCTCGACGGACAGCACGGTGTCGTCGCTGTCGACGTCGACGTCGACGGGCCTGTCGACGGCGAATAGCTCGATCACGTCGTTGTCCACCTCGACCTCGACGGGCCTCTCGTCGGCGAACAGCTCGATCACCTCGCTGTCCACGTCGACGTCGACGGGCTTGTCGTCCGCGAATAGCTCGATCACTTCGCTGTCGACGTCGACCTCGACCGGTATCAGCTCGCTGTCGACCGGTCTGAGCTCGACGGACAGCACGGTGTCGTCGCTGTCGACCTCAACGTCGACGGGCCTGTCGTCGGCCAACAGCTCGATTACGTCGCTGTCCACGTCGACGTCGACGGGCTTGTCGTCGGCGAACAGCTCGATCACGTCGTTGTCCACCTCGACGTCGACAGGGCTGTCGTCAGCGAACAGCTCGATCACGTCGTTGTCTACGTCGACCTCGACGGGGCTGTCCTCGGCGAATAGCTCGATCACGTCGTTGTCCACCTCGACGTCGACCGGCCTGTCGTCGGCAAACAGCTCAATCAGTTCGCTGTCCACCGGTCTGAGCTCGACGGACAGCACGGTGTCGTCGCTGTCCACGTCGACCTCGACGGGCCTGTCAACGGCGAACAGCTCGATCACCTCGCTGTCCACGTCGACGTCGACGGGCTTGTCGTCGGCCAACAGCTCGATCACGTCGTTGTCCACGTCGACCTCGACAGGGCTGTCGTCAGCGAATAGCTCGATCACGTCGTTGTCCACCTCGACGTCGACAGGGCTGTCGTCAGCGAATAGCTCGATTACGTCGCTGTCCACGTCGACCTCGACGGGCCTCTCGTCGGCGAATAGCTCGATCACCTCGCTGTCCACTTCAACGTCGACGGGCATCAGCTCTCTGTCGACTGGCCTGAGCTCGACGGATAGTACGGTGTCGTCGCTGTCGACCTCGACGTCGACGGGATTGTCGTCGGCGAATAGTTCGATCACGTCGCTGTCTACGTCGACCTCGACGGGCTTGTCTTCGGCCAATAGCTCGATCACGTCGTTGTCCACGTCGACCTCGACGGGCCTGTCGTCGGCTACCAGCTCGATCACGTCGCTGTCGACGTCAACGTCAACCGGTCTGTCCTCGGCCAACAGCTCGATCACGTCGCTGTCCACATCGACGTCGACGGGTCTGTCTTCGGCCAACAGCTCGATCAGCTCGCTGTCGACCTCGACGTCGACCGGCCTTTCCTCGGCTACCAGCTCAATCACGTCGCTGTCCACATCGACGTCGACGGGTCTGTCGTCGGCCAACAGCTCGATCAGCTCGCTGTCGACCTCGACCTCGACGGGCCTTTCCTCGGCCACCAGCTCGATCACGTCGCTGTCCACATCGACGTCGACAGGCATCAGCTCGCTGTCGACGGGCTTGAGCTCGACGGACAGCACGGTGTCGTCACTGTCGACGTCGACCTCGACGGGGTTATCGTCGGCCACCAGTTCGATCACTTCGCTGTCCACCTCGACGTCGACGAGCGTCACGTCGCTGTCGACCGGCCTGAGCTCGACCAACAGCACGATCTCGTCGCTGTCCACGTCGACCTCGACCGGTATCGGATCGCTGTCCACGGGCCTGAGCTCGACCAACAGCTCGATCCTGTCGCTGTCCACGTCGACCTCGACCGGTATCGGATCGCTGTCCACGGGCCTGAGCTCGACCAACAGCTCGATCACGTCGCTGTCCACGTCGACGTCGACCGGCATCGGGTCGCTGTCCACCGGCCTGAGCAGCACGAACAGCACGATCCTGTCGCTGTCCACGTCGACCTCGACCGGCATCGGCTCGCTGTCCACGGGCCTCAGCTCGACCGGCAGTTCGATCACGTCGTTGTCCACATCGACTTCGACCGCAATCGAAGCCGCGAAAACGCACTACTACAGCGTCAACGATGGCGGTGCGCAAGGGGCGAACTACGCGAACAGCGCCGCGACGGGTATGTATTCGCTGGCCGCCGGCGTAGCCGCAAATGCCGCGGGCGCAAGCAGCGTAGCCGTCGGTTACGGTTCGAACGCTCAATCGGACGGTGCGGTCGCGATCGGCCAGAGCGCATCGGCAACGGGCGGCAAGGCCGTGTCGATCGGCTCAGGCAACACGGCAAGCGGCGACGGCGCGGTCGCGATCGGCGACCCGAGCATCGCGACGGGTACCGGTGCGGTCGCGATGGGTGCGGACGACACGGCGACCGGCACTGGCGCGGTTGCCCTCGGCAACGCAAGCACGGCAACCGGCAACAGTGCGCTCGCACTTGGGAATTCGAGCCAGGCCACTGCGGACAACACGATTGCACTGGGCAACCAGGCCACGGCCAGCGCCATAGGCGCACAGGCCTACGGCTCGGGCGCCACGGCCAGCGCGGCCAACGCGCTCGCGCTTGGATCGAACGCCACCGCGAACGTCGCCAACTCGATCGCGCTCGGCGCCAACTCGGTTACGGGCAACGCGGTCGGTGTGTCGAGCGTCACGGTCGGCGGCGTCACGTACGCGGTCGCCGGCGCCAATCCGGTGGGCGTACTGAGCGTCGGTTCGCCGGGTGCGGAACGCCAGATCACGAACGTCGCTGCCGGCCGAGTCTCGGCTACCAGCACGGACGCGATCAACGGCAGCCAGCTCAACGCGACAAACAGCGCGGTCAGCACGCTGTCGACGGGCCTGAATGCGACCAACAGCAACGTGACCGCGCTGGCCACATCGACCTCAACTGCGATCAGCTCGTTGTCGACGTCGACGGCGGCCAGCATCAGTGCGCTGTCCACAGGCCTGAACACGACGAACGCGAGCGTAGCATCGCTGTCGACCGGTGTGACGAACATCAACAACCAGCTGAATCAGTTATCCACATTGATGAACAACACACCGCAAACCGGGAACGCCGCCGGCATTGCCGCCGACATGAACGGCACCGGCATCGACAAGCCGACCGTCACTGCCGGTTCGAACTCGGTGGCGATCGGTGCGAATTCGAGCGACGGCGGCCGCCAGAACGTGGTGTCCGTCGGCAGCGATACGCAGCAGCGCCAGGTCATCAACGTGGCGCCGGGTACGCAGGGCACCGATGCGGTCAACGTGAACCAGCTGAATGCGGTGCAGTCGACGCTGTCGACGGCACTGTCGGGCCAGCAGGCGCAGATCAACTCGCTGGGTTCGCAACTGCAGCAGACCGACCAGATGGCGAAGCAGGGTATCGCGGCCGTCGGCGCGATGGCGTCGATCCCGCAGCTCGATCGCGATGCCAACTTCGGGATGGGTGTGGGTACGTCGACCTTCCTCGGCCAGAAGGCGATGGCGGTCAACATGCAGGCTCGCATCACGGACAACCTGAAGGCGTCGATCAACGGCGGCTTCAGCGGCGGTCAGAAGGTGATCGGCGCCGGCATGCTGTACCAGTGGAAGTAATCGCATGTTCATGCACGGCCGCCGGAAAGCCCGGAGCGGGAGCAAGGTCGTATCAGCAGGCACTGAAATCTTGAGTGCATGCATTGGAGATCGCTGTGGATGGTACGGCCGTGCGTTGCAACACTAATGATCTTGTCGAAGACGCGGAGCGTGGATTGGTTCGGAAGGAGTTCTTCTTTGCCTATCAACCCAAGCTTCGCCTTCAGACCGGATTGCTGTCCGGATTCGAGTCTTTAATACGCTGGCGTCATCCGGAACACGGTGTGTTGATGCCGGCAGCGTTCATCGACCTTGTCGAGAATTCGCATCTGACATGCCGGTTTACTGACTATGTGATCGCGGAGTCCTCACGTGTGCTTGCCGGGTGGGCTGAGCTCGGTTATCGCGATTTATCTCTATCTGTAAATTTGCCCGCTCATGAAGTTACGCGACCGGAGATGGCAGGAAGACTATCGCGCGTTCTGGATTCCTACGGAGTCTGTGCCGGGAATTTCCAAATTGAACTGACGGAGTCCATCGATCCCGGCCCGATCGACGCACTTGCCGCTGCGGTGGCATCGATCCGGGATCTCGGAGTGAGTGTTGCAATCGACGATTTTGGTTCAGGATGCTGGTCGCTGACCAAATTGCATTGTCTGGCAGTCGACACGCTCAAGCTGGATCGATCCTTCATGCGTGACGTTCATGAAAATGCTGAATCGAGAGCGATGGTCGAAACGCTCGTCGAGCTCGGGGTCCGCTTGAAGAAGAACGTCGTCGTGGAAGGTGTCGAAACCAGCGCGCAATTCGAGTGGCTGAAAGCATTCGCGCAGATTGATTGCCAGGGATACTACATCTCTGAACCCGTTCGAGAGGATCAGATGAATCGATTGATCGAAGGGTGTGGAATTCCGCGGTGAGGGGAGGCGTCGCGGGTTCGGGTGGGTAGGGATGGCGGGGGCTTGGTAGGGGAGTAACGGATTTGGCACTCGGCGGCATGGGTCGACATGGGCGGGGTGTCCATGCGATCCCGCCTGAAGTGATGAGGTTGCGCCGATGCCGGCATGTGCGCGATCGATCTTGCGCGGCATTTGCCTGGCGTAAGTGCTTGCTCAATTCATCGAAGGCGCGCGATCAAATTGCCATGTGGCGCATCAAAACACGCGGCGCAACCTTCAGTCGATATCGCAAATCGAAGCCGAAAAGTACGATCAGGCCGATGCTCGCGAGCGATGCGGCTCAAAGTCACGCGTAAAGCAGTCGCGTGTAAATGCGTCGATATAGTCCATCATCATGTCGGATGCGCGTCCGGCTTCCTGTTCGTCACCGTCAGCGACTGCACGCGCGACTCTCGTGTGCTGCAGGCTTGCTGTCGGCAAATCATCCAGCTGCTTGTGATACATGAAATAGAAGCGCCGTGACAGCGCATGTAACGGCGCAATAGCCTCGGCGGCGAAGCGGTTCCGAGAAAACTGCGCGATGAGCTGATTGACGGAATAGACGCCTCTCAAATAGCCGACGACGTCTCGTGATTCGCCTGCCGCGTCGAGTTTTTCGGCGATTTCACGGATCTGCTCGCGCTCCTCGGGCAATGCTCGCCGTGCAGCGCGTTGTGCAATGAGACGTTCAAGTTCACGCCGCGTTTCGAGCACGAGCAACTGATCGTGAATGTTCGGGACGGTGATCATGATGCCGTGTCGCGGAACGATCTGAAGGAGATGCGAAGCGGCCAATCGTTGTGCGGCCTCGCGAACCGGCGTTCTCCCCGTATTCAGCTTTTCTGCGAGCGATGCCTCGGACCAGACGCTGCCGGGCGCAAGCTCGAGCGTGACGATGAGTTCTTCGAGGTTCTGGTGAGCCTGTTCGGCAAGGGTGCTGCCCGTCAGTCCGTTCATGTGCGTAAGTGATCGCTGCAGGAATATCACTAACATATTAGTCCGGTCGTCCCCTGTTTTCAACACAAGGTAAAAGGGGCAGGGTCAAGGAACGGGTTTACCCCTCTTTGATCTTCGGCAAGCGATTCGATATTCTACTGATATGTTAGTAACATCTGAGTGACATGCCTAATGGGTGGGCCGTGTTGCGCAACGCCACGGTGAACCTCCCGGCTCGTTGACAGCGAGTCAGGGTTGGAAGGTTGCGTGGCGATTGGGTTGTGAGGTTGGTGTTGAGGTGAGATTGGTTTCAATCGATCGGCAGCGATTAAAAATAAGACGTCATGTTTGTACCGGTGTATGCAGGCGATCGATTTGGAGTGCGATGTAAATCATTCGGGTCGACGAAGGCTGGGGGTGTTATGAGTATCTTGTTGGTGGAAGGGGATCCGGGGCAGGCGTCAGCGTTTGAAATGGCGCTGCGAGGGGCGAATCGGGAAATTTCCCGGGTGTGCGATAGCGCGCGAGCCGTCCAGTTTCTTAAAAGGGAGATGGTCGAACTCATCGTGCTCGATTGGCGGATTCCGGATGCCAACGGCCTGAATTTATTGCACTGGATCCGGGCTAACGTCGGAGACGAACCGGCCGTCTTGTTCCTGGCTGCGAGAACGCTTGAAGCAGATGTCGCGGCCGCGCTGGACGCAGGCGCCGACGAGTACATCGGTAAGCCGTTTCGCGAGATCGAGTTGGCCGCTCGCGTCAATGCGCTGTTGCGTCGAAAGGGCCGCAACAAAAGACTCGATAGCAGGGTCGAAGTCGGGCCGTATGTTCTGAATCCGCTTGCGCGCACCATCGCGCTGCACGGAAAAATCATTGATTTGACGGCAAAGGAATTTGCGCTGGCAAATTTCCTGTTCAATAACATCGGGAGCGTGCTTTCGCGGGATTCGTTGTCGACGCTGGCGTGGGGGCGGGCGCTGGATGGAACTTCGCGGAGTCTCGACACTCACATCTACCGGCTTCGACAAAAACTGGCGCTTCGTCCGGAAAACGGGCTTCAACTGTGCGCCGTGTATACGCATGGCTACCGGCTCGACACGGTCGACGAATGTTCGGCGGTGGAGAGTTTTGCGGTCCCTGGCCAGGTGTCGCAGCGTGCCATTTCCGAGAGTCCGGCGCCCGCGCTGCTGTAGAAAGTTCCGGGAAATTCGTCCGTTCAACGGGGCGAGGGTGCCGCCGCGAGCCCACATCGTGAGCGTAATGAAGTGTCCGAGCCCCATTTAATTTGCTTGGGTGCACCTTGATGCACGGGATTTCCCTGAGGTACCGTGGTCGCCGGGGAAGATCCGTGACGACGGCTCGAGCAAGCGGCTCAGGGCATCTTCCAGGCTCCCTCCGACTCTCGGGCGAGAGTCTCGCTAAGTTATTGTTTTTGCGGGATATGCTTCCGATTGCCCTGCGTCATTCAGGACGTCTCGGGCACTGGCCCAAGTGAGCAGGGCTCAAGGTTGAGCGAGCCTCGACGGCCCGAAAAAAACCGCCAATCGCCCTTCTTGAATTTGTCAAAACCCGTCCATATAATTAGCACTCGCTGCACGAGAGTGCTAACAATTCTCTGCCGGGCGATAAGCCGGGCAGATTCCCTAAGCGTTCTTCAATCTCAGTCAAGAGAGGAGTGAATATGAACCTTCGTCCTTTGCACGATCGCGTGATCGTCAAGCGCCTGGATCAGGAAACCAAGACCGCCTCGGGCATCGTGATCCCCGACGCCGCTGCTGAAAAGCCGGACCAGGGTGAAGTCCTGGCCATCGGCCCGGGCAAGCGCGACGACAAGGGCGCCCCGATCGCGCTCGACGTGAAGGTCGGCGATCGCGTCCTGTTCGGCAAGTACGCAGGCCAGACCGTGAAGGTCGACGGCAACGAACTGCTGGTCATGCGCGAAGAAGACATCATGGCCGTGGTCAACGCGAACTAAGCGTCCACCGACGGTACATATTCCCAAGAATTCAAGGAGTTAGAAGATGGCAGCTAAAGACGTCGTATTCGGCGATTCCGCCCGTTCGAAGATGGTCGAAGGCGTGAACATTCTCGCCAACGCAGTCAAGGTCACGCTGGGTCCGAAGGGCCGCAACGTGGTGCTCGAGCGCAGCTTCGGCGGCCCGACGGTCACCAAGGACGGTGTGTCGGTCGCGAAGGAAATCGAGCTGAAGGACAAGCTCCAGAACATGGGCGCGCAAATGGTCAAGGAAGTTGCTTCCAAGACCAGCGACAACGCAGGCGACGGTACGACGACGGCAACCGTCCTCGCGCAATCGATCGTCCGCGAAGGCATGAAGTACGTCGCATCGGGCATGAACCCGATGGACCTGAAGCGCGGCATCGACAAGGCAGTCGCAGCGGCTGTCGAAGAGCTGAAGAAGATCAGCAAGCCGTGCACGACGAACAAGGAAATCGCACAGGTCGGCTCGATCTCGGCGAACAGCGACACGTCGATCGGCGATCGCATCGCTGAAGCGATGGACAAGGTCGGCAAGGAAGGCGTCATCACCGTCGAAGACGGCAAGTCGCTGGCCGACGAACTCGACGTCGTCGAAGGCATGCAGTTCGACCGCGGCTACCTGTCGCCGTACTTCATCAACAACCCGGAAAAGCAAGTCGCCGTCCTCGACAACCCGTTCGTGCTGCTGCACGACAAGAAGGTGTCGAACATCCGTGATCTGCTGCCGGTACTCGAGCAAGTCGCGAAGGCTGGCCGTCCGCTGCTGATCATCGCTGAAGACATCGAAGGCGAAGCGCTCGCAACGCTGGTCGTCAACAACATCCGCGGCATCCTGAAGACCGTTGCGGTCAAGGCACCGGGCTTCGGCGATCGTCGCAAGGCGATGCTGGAAGACATCGCGATCCTGACCGGCGGCCAGGTGATCGCGGAAGAAACCGGCCTGACGCTCGAGAAGGCAACGCTGGCAGAACTGGGCCAGGCGAAGCGCATCGAAGTGGGCAAGGAAAACACGACGATCATCGACGGCGCAGGCGAAGCCGTGAACATCGAAGCACGCGTGAAGCAAGTGCGCGCGCAAATCGAAGAAGCGACGTCGGACTACGACCGTGAAAAGCTGCAAGAGCGCGTGGCCAAGCTGGCCGGCGGTGTTGCAGTGATCAAGGTCGGCGCAGCGACCGAAGTCGAAATGAAGGAAAAGAAGGCACGTGTCGAAGACGCACTGCACGCAACGCGCGCAGCTGTGGAAGAAGGCATCGTGGCAGGTGGCGGCGTTGCGCTGATCCGCGCTCGCACCGCGATCGCAGGCCTGACCGGCCTGAACGCCGACCAGAACGCCGGCATCAAGATCGTGCTGCGCGCGATGGAAGAGCCGCTGCGCCAGATCGTCACGAACGGCGGCGAAGAAGCCAGCGTCGTGGTGGCGGCAGTTGCTGCAGGCACGGGCAACTACGGCTACAACGCAGCGACGGGCGAGTACGTCGACATGGTCGAAGCCGGCGTGGTCGACCCGACCAAGGTCACGCGCACCGCACTGCAGAACGCAGCTTCGGTTGCAGGCCTGCTGCTGACGACGGACGCAGCTGTCGCAGAACTGCCGAAGGAAGATGCACCGATGGCGGGCGGCATGCCGGGCGGCATGGGCGGCATGGGCATGGACATGTAATCGACTTCGGTCGATTGTCCGGAGCGCGCAGCGATGCGCGTTCCAGCCAAAAGAAAAGACCCGCAGCGATGCGGGTCTTTTTTTATGGATTCGCAGCGCGATCGTAATCAGAAGCCCGGCAGGTAGCACGAAGTGTCGTCGTCTTCATCGTGAAGGCCGTAGCTGCACGCGAACGGATCGTGCCAGCCGTTGTTGCGACCGTTGTAGAGATAGACAGTGTTGTCGTTCGATGCCCATGTTAGCGACGCAGTGCCGCTGGAGTACGCGCGCCACCTCCCCGAACTACCGTCCGGGAACGAAATCGTGCCGTCCGAAAAGCAGGGCGAGTAGTAATCGTGGGCGACAAACTTGCCGTCAATTGGCGCGGCTCTCGAAAAGAACCGCTTCAGTTGCGCGACGGTCGGTGTGAAATTCTTGCACGCGCCCCTGGTCAGCGGGTCGTTCGGGGTCGACGTCTGGCCGGATTGCTCGACAGTCACGGCGCTCACCTCTCTGGCATGGCAGAGGGCGATCGGGACGCACAACACAACCGCCGCGACACATTTGGCTCGAACCATTGCGTTACTCCCACAGTGCCGTGCTTGCCTCGGTGGCGTTCTTGCGCCCGACTTCCGGATGCCGATATACCTCTCTCATCTCGACATTCAGCGTCTCGGACAATTCGCGAACTAGCCATTTGAGTGATGAATTCTGTTCGGTCGTGACGCTTTCATAAACCGGTTCCGCGTTTTTCTCGTCGGGGTAGTACATGCCAACGAGTTCGATTCCGATTGCGTCAGAGTTGGATGGATAGCGGTCTGGAAACGCTTTCCGGGATTCGTAACGATGGGACGCGGCGGGGCCGGTCTGATACGCACGCCTTGCCGCCCGGAGGTCAGCGGTCGAGCACTTGAGTGTGCTGATGCAGCGTGACTGTAACTTGCCGACGTGATTGGTGATTCTGTTCAGGGATGCGGTCTGATAGATCGTCCCATCTTTGTCGATCAGGAAATGGGCGCCGTTTGGTACGTGCTTGGCGTTGCTGTAGCTATTGAAGGTGCTTGAGACGGTGGCGCCTCCGGTTTGATGGACGACGATACCGTTCACGTGTTCCATCGGCCCACGTTCGATAGATGAATATATTCTGACGATCACGCGATCGGCATCGACATGGCCCTGCTTTGAAATGAAAAGCATGACTGACTCCGATCCTCAGGTCGTTTTGCCGGTTTTGATGTCGTATCCTGCTGCGACCGTTTCGCCGTTCCCACCCTGGGCATTCTGAACGACATATTCCTGCCGGATGCTGGCGAATGAAAGTTGGAACTCCTCTCGCGGCCTGACCATGTTCAAATTGGCGACCGAATTGATTCGCGTGATCAATACCTTATCCATCGTGATCTTGAGATATTCCAAGGGTATGCCGCCGCCGGCCTTGCGCATTACCAAAACGGCGTTCTCGATGTGATTTCCTTTCAGGCAATGCAGCATGAGGATCGGCGATGCACGATCAACATAATGTTCAATGGTCAGGTCATTGGCCGTGCACTTGCCGCCGGTGCGCGTGGTTGACGACTGATCTGCGGACCAATCCCACGCCAATACGTCGATCTCGTCCAGATGCAAGGCGTCTTGAGATTCACCCCTGATGCCGGTCAGTTTCAGGAAAATGTCCTGCGCCATCGCATACTCCTTTGCTCGGTTCACATTGAATGGAATGAACCGTAGCAGTGGATATTGCAGCCAATCTATAGGACCGATTCGATTTCCGGCGAGTTTTTGTGTTGGAATGTACGATGTTTGTTCATCGCTCAACCGAGAATGGATATGAATCGAGTCGGGTTGGCGAGAGCGTGGATTCGGCCGTGATGACTGCGGCCGTGTCGGGCTGAATCGGCGGGATCGCGCGCCGGATGGTTCGGATATCGGACTGCGCGGGGCGGGAAGCCTAAGGTTTAGAGGGAGTCGTGCGGAGCCGGCGGTCGTTGTCGATACAGCGCGTGCATCATTATTGAATTCCCGATGCCGAATTCATGTGCGATTGACGGATGCTTGCAGTTGAGGGGTGACGGGCGCGCGGGTGTTTGATTGTTCAAACGCCCGCGTGGCCCCGGCACCTCAATGCCGGTGCGACGTCCTCGGCACCGGGTCGGCCTTCACGGCTGGCGGCGTGTCCGAGTCTTCGTTGCTGCGCGCCCAGAAGAACCGGTCGGGCAGGTGCGCACCCA
This sequence comes from Burkholderia lata, assembly GCF_902499335.1. GTDB lineage: Bacteria > Pseudomonadota > Gammaproteobacteria > Burkholderiales > Burkholderiaceae > Burkholderia > Burkholderia lata_B. Next base: position 35,164 of record NZ_CABVQK010000020.1, read on the forward strand.
TGCCGGGCCGGAACGCGTCGCGGACAGCCTGGTACAGGTACTCCTGCGCCTCACGGACCGCCTCGGGCGGCTCCTGGCCGTTCGCGAGCAGCGCCGCGATGGCCGCGCCCAGCGTGTCGGTGATGCCCATCAGCCGGTGCGGCGAGCGATCCCACATGTCCTCGCGAAGCTGGCCTTCCTCGCCGTACAGCGTGTTGACGAGCCGGTGCGATCCCATCTCGGACGACAGGATGTACTCGCAGCCCTGCGACAGCAGGTGCGAGACGGCCGCGTCGAGATTCGGTGCCTCGGCGTCGCCGTCCGGCTGCGCGAGTGCGATCAGCGTGGCGTAGTCGGCGACCAGCAGCGTGGTTTGCGGCGCCAACAGGTCGGCGATCGATTCGCGCAGGTCGTCGGCCGCGAGCACGTGCTCGTCGTCGAGCGTGAAGTCCGGTGCGAGCACGAGCGGCACGCCGTCGTAGTCGGCGACGACCTCGGCGATCGCGCTCACGACTTCCGCGCGCGTTGCCGCGCCAATCTTGAACGCCGCGACCGGCATGTCTTCGAGCAGCATGCGCGCCTGGGCGGCGACCACGTCGGGATCGAGGCCGGTCACTTCGTCGCAGGCGGCCGAGTCGCGCACGGTGTAGCCCGTCAGGACGGACACGCCGTGACAGCCCATGCTCGCCAGGGTCATCAGATCGGCTTGGAGGCCGGAGCCGCCGGTGGGATCGGACAGGCCGAAGGTGAGGACGATCGGAGGGGCGTTGCTGGACATGTAAAAATGGGGCAAGAGAAAAACGGGAAAGCGACGGACATGCGGACGGCGAGGCGAAATGGGCATTTTTGGCCCTGTGTTGCCCGGCAGGCCGCACTTTTCAGTCATTATGCGGCGGAATCCGGCCCGCACGACGGATTTTTTAGCGCAGCGCAACGTAGTCGCGTTACTCCAGCGCGATTGCTAGGCAGTCCGGCCCCGACACGGTACCATCATGGCTCCCGAATTTACCGACTTTCCCGACGCGGCTTAAGATGGAATACAAGAGTTGGATGTGCCTGATTTGTGGCTGGATTTACGACGAAGAAGCCGGGCTGCCGGAAGAGGGCATTGCCCCGGGCACGCGCTGGGAAGACGTCCCGATCAACTGGACGTGTCCTGAATGCGGCGCCCGCAAGGAAGACTTCGAGATGGTCCAGATCTGACCGGACCCTTGGCCCACGGACACACCGCTCAGGCCTCGCATCGGCCCGGCGCTCGCGCGTCGGGGCTTGCGCGAGTGACTTGACGATGACAGGCGCGCGTGTCCATGAGGCCCGAACCGGCAAACGTTCCCCACCCTGACGCACTGCCCAACCCGCGCGGCGGGGCCGTGCGCGCGGCCGACGCATGGCTTGCGGCGGCCGCCGAAGCCTTCGAGCATCGCGACGACGCGGCCGCGCCGCTATCCGCTGCGGCGGCCGTGCTGGCGGAAGCCGGCTGGCTGCCGGCCGCGCGTTTCGCGGGGCAGTTGGCGGCTGCCGTGCCGCTCGTCGCCGCCGAGCCGACTTCGGCCGGCTGGCGTGCCGCGCTGCGCGATTTCCGCGCGGCGGTCGCACGCCACAACCTGCGCGAGCTCGCCTGCTCGCCCGTTCTCTTCGAACATTTCCGAGCGTTGCGTGCGCAAAGCGCCGCCGACCTGCGCGCGAACGCGCCGCTCGACGCGCTCGCGCTCGTCGGCCGCGCGGTGCCGCCAGCCACGCTGCGCGCACTGCCGGATGCGGTCGCGACCCGGATTCGTGCCCGCTACGAACAGGCGCTGCTTGGCGTACTGCGCGCGGAACACGGTGCACCCGACGCGGCACTCGACGAACTCGACGCGATGCTGGCCGCGCTCGCCGGCGACGATCCATACGATTTCTGGCGGCTCGCGGCCGCGTGCGTGCGCGCGCTGCGCGCCAGCGGCGCGCCCGAGCTGAAGCGCTTTCTCGCACGCACGAACCTGCTGCTCGGCGAGCACGCACAAGGCCGGCGCAGTGCGCCGCCCGAACTCGTGCGCGAGACGGTGGCGCTGCTGTGGCGCGATTTCGCGCTGTTCGGCGCCGCGGCCGAGGATGTCGCGCTCGTCGACGTGCTGCACGACTACGGGCTGACGGTCGACTGGCACGTCGCCGGCACGCCCGCGTCCGAAGCGCTGTGGGAGGCCGATGCCGCCCGGGCCGAGCACGACGCGGTTGCCGCCGCGCCGACCCGCGCGCTCGGGGTCGTGACGGTCAATGCGCATGCCTATGAGGATTTCCTGCAGACGGCAGATGCATCGATGGCCGACCTCGCTGTCGATCCGGCCGCAGCCGACGCGAGTGCGGCATGGCATGCGTCCGGCGCCGCCTACCGGGTCGGTACGGCTGCGTGCGCGCTCGGGCTCGGTCACGCGGCGCTCCTGGCCGACACGCTCGGCCTGGCGTGGCGGCGTGCGGCGCACGGCGTGCGGCTTGCCGACGGCGGCCTCGATGCGCACGGCCACGCGTCCGACATGCTGCGCGCGGCGCTGCTGAAGATCGCGGCCGGCGTTGCGCCGCCGGACCTCACCGCGGCGTCCGGCGCGCTCGGCGCGGTGCTCGGCCGGGCCTGACGAACAAGGGGACGAACACGCGGCGGCGGCCCTTGTCGCACGGGCCCGCAACACGCTGCCGACACCGCCCGCGCGCGTGTTAGAGTGCCGTGTGATCCGTGCGCGCCGTTGCCAGCGCGGCGGGCGTTGCTTGTTGATCGCGGCCCGGTCAGGCCGCGGCGTCTTTGCTAAAATTCAAACCATGTCAAAGCCTTCCGATCGCATCAATCTCACCAACCAGTTCCTGATCGCCATGCCGAACATGGCCGATCCGACGTTCTCGGGAACGGTGGTCTACCTTTGCGATCACAGCGAGCGCGGTGCGCTCGGCCTCGTCATCAATCGTCCTACCGACATCGACCTCGAATCGCTGTTCAACCGCATCGACCTGAAGCTCGACATCGAGCCGCTGCTGCACATCCCGGTGTACTTCGGCGGCCCGGTCCAGACCGAGCGCGGTTTCGTGCTGCACGAGCCGGTGGAGGGCGCGAGCTACAACTCGTCGATGTCCGTCGAGGGCGGGCTGGAGATGACCACGTCGAAGGACGTGCTCGAGGCGGTCGCGACGGGCACCGGCCCGAAGCGCTTCCTGCTGACGCTCGGCCATGCAGGCTGGGGGGCAGGGCAGCTCGAGGAAGAAATTTCCCGCAACGGCTGGCTCACCGTGGCCGCCGATCCGCGCATCGTGTTCGACACGCCGGCCGAAGAACGCTTCGAAGCCGCACTCGGCCTGCTCGGCGTCAGCTCGTCGATGCTGTCCGGCGAAGCAGGGCACGCATGAGTGGCGCGAGCGCGCGCGATGCGACGCTCCTCGCGTTCGACTACGGCGAAAAGCGTATCGGCGTCGCGATCGGCAATGCGCTGACGCGCTCGGCCCGTGCGCTCGTCGTGATCCAGAACCTGAACCGCGAACACCGCTTCAAGGCGGTCGGCGACCTGCTGGCCGAATGGCGGCCGGACGCGCTCGTCGTCGGCCTGCCGATGCATCCGGACGGCACGCCGCACGACATGACGCAGCAGGCGAAGCGCTTCGGCAACCAGCTGAACGGCCGCTTCGGGCTGCCCGTCACGTGGGTCGACGAGCGCTATTCGTCGGTCGAGGCCGAGGCCGGGCTGCGCGAGCGCAACGTGCGCGGCCGAGCCCGGGCCGAGATGCTCGATGCCGAGGCGGCGCGCGTCATCCTTCAACAGTATCTCGATCAATTGTCCGACCATGAGCACCATTGACGCCGAGGCGCTTTACCGCGTCCTGCTCGACCAGATCCGCGCCGCGTATGGCACGGCTTTCGCCGAACCGGGCGGCCCGCGGCTCGCCGGTATTTACAGCGGTGGCGCATGGCTTGCCGAGCGCCTCGCGCGCGATCTCGGCGCGCTGGCGTTCGGCGTCGTGAACGTCGCGCTGCACCGTGACGATTACGCGAAGAAGGGGCTGCACAGCCAGGCCAGCCCGACGTCGTTGCCGTTCGAGGTCGACGGCGCGCGCATCGTGCTCGTCGACGACGTGCTGTATACCGGGCGCACCGTGCGCGCGGCACTCAACGAGCTGTTCGACTACGGCCGTCCGGCTGCGGTCGAGCTCGCCGTGCTCGCCGATCGCGGCGGCCGCGAACTGCCGGTCGCCGCGCGCTTCGCGGGCGGCGCGCTCGACGTGCCGGCCGGCGCGACGCTCGTGCTCGCGCGCGACGATGCGCAGTTCACGCTGCGCGTCGAGGCGCACGGCGCCTGAACGACACGCGAACCGTATCCCGGGCCGCTGGTTTGCACCGCGGCCCGTTTGCATAGTTGGAATCACGCACACCATGACCACCGACACCACTGGCCGCACCGGCAATCCCGCCGCGGCCGCGAGCCCCGACCGGTTCCGCTACGGCTTCCTGAAGGGCAACCCGCAGCTCACGAAAAACGGCGAGCTGAAGCACCTGCTGTCGATCGAGGGCCTGCCGCGCTCGATCGTCAACCACATCCTCGATACGGCCGAGCAGTTCGTCAGCGTGACGGACCGTGAAGTGAAGAAGGTGCCGCTGCTGCGCGGCAAGTCCGTGTTCAACCTGTTCTTCGAGAACTCGACGCGCACGCGCACGACCTTCGAGATTGCCGCGACGCGCCTGTCGGCCGACGTGCTGAACCTGAACATCAATGCGTCGTCGACGAGCAAGGGCGAATCGCTGCTCGACACGATCAACAACCTGTCGGCGATGCATGCCGACCTGTTCGTCGTGCGTCACGCATCGAGCGGCGCACCGTACCTGATCGCCGAGCACTGCGCACCGCACGTGCACGTGATCAACGCCGGCGACGGCCGCCATGCGCACCCGACGCAGGGCCTGCTCGACATGTACACGATCCGTCACTACAAGCGCGACTTCACGAAGCTGCGCGTGGCGATCGTCGGCGACATCCTGCATTCGCGCGTCGCGCGCTCCGACATCCACGCACTGACCACGCTCGGCGTGCCGGAAGTGCGCGCGATCGGCCCGCGCACGCTGCTGCCCGGCGGTCTCGAGCAGATGGGCGTGAAGGTGTTCCACAACCTCGACGAAGGGCTGAAGGGCGTCGACGTGATCATCATGCTGCGTCTGCAGAACGAGCGGATGAGCGGCGCGCTGCTGCCTTCCGCGCAGGAATACTTCAAGACCTGGGGCCTGACGCCCGAGCGCCTCGCGCTCGCCGCGCCCGACGCGATCGTGATGCACCCGGGCCCGATGAACCGCGGCGTCGAGATCGATTCGCAGGTCGCCGATGGCCCGCAGTCGGTGATCCTCAACCAGGTCACGTTCGGTATCGCCGTGCGGATGGCGGTGATGGGCATCGTCGCCGGCAACAGCGACTGAGCCCGCATTCGCGCATCCTTATTCACGCAATCAACGCATTCACAGACAGCGCATGAAGATTCAAATCAAAGGCGGCACGCTGGTCGACCCGGTCGCCGGCACCGAGCGGCAGGCCGACGTTTTCGTCGCGGACGGCAAGATCGCCGCGCTCGGCACGGCGCCGGCCGGTTTCACCGCGGACAGGACGATCGACGCATCGGGCCTGATCGTCGCGCCCGGCCTCGTCGACCTGTGCGCGCGGCTGCGCGAGCCCGGCTACGAGCACAAGGCGACGCTCGCGTCCGAGATGGCCGCGGCCGTCGCGGGCGGCGTCACGACCCTCGTGTGCCCGCCGGATACCGATCCCGTGCTCGACGAGCCGGGCCTCGTCGAGATGCTCAAGTTCCGCGCGCACAACCTGCACCAGGCAAACGTGCATCCGCTCGGCGCGCTGACGGTCGGCCTCAAGGGTGAAGTGATCACCGAGATGGTCGCGCTGACCGAGTCCGGCTGCGTCGGCTTCACGCAGGCCAACGTGCCGGTGCGCGACACGCAGGTGTTGCTGCGTGCGCTGCAGTACGCGAGCACCTACGGCTACACCACGTGGCTGCGCCCGCAAGACGCATTCATCGGCCGCGGCGGCGTCGCCGCGAGCGGCGCGCTGGCGTCGCGGCTCGGGCTGTCCGGCGTGCCGGTCGCGGCCGAGACGATCGCGCTGCACACGATCTTCGAACTGATGCGCGTGACGGGCGCACGCGTGCACCTCGCGCGGCTGTCGTCGTCGGCCGGCCTCGCGCTCGTGCGCGCGGCGAAGGCCGAAGGGCTGCCCGTGACCTGCGACGTTGGCGTGAACCATCTGCATCTGATCGACGTCGACATCGGCTACTTCGATTCGCAGTTCCGGCTCGATCCGCCGCTGCGCAGCGAGCGCGATCGCGAAGCGATTCGCGTGGCGCTCGCCGACGGCACGATCGACGCGATCTGCTCCGACCACACGCCGGTCGACGACGACGAGAAGCTGCTGCCGTTCGGCGAAGCGACGCCGGGCGCGACGGGGCTCGAACTGCTGCTGTCGCTGACGTTGAAGTGGGCGGACGAGACGCGCACCCCGCTCGCACAGGCGCTGCGCCGCATCACGTCCGCACCGGCCGACGTGCTGCAGCTGCCGGCCGGCCGCCTGGCCGAGGGCAGCGCAGCCGACCTGTGCGTGTTCGACCCGCGTGCGCACTGGCGCGTCGAGCCGCGCGCGCTGAAGAGCCAGGGCCACAACTCGCCGTTCCTCGGCTACGAACTGCCCGCCAGCGTGCGCACGACGCTCGTCGCCGGACAGATCGCGTTCGAGCGCAACTGAACCACGCCGGACCCTCGCCATGACCGCCATTCGGAAACTGCGTCTCGTTTTTCACCTGTTGCGCGGCATGGCGATCGTCGCGCTGCGTTTTTCGCACGTCACGCCCGCGCGGCGCGCCGAGATGACGCGCCGCTGGTCGCTCAAGCTGCTGCGGATCTGCGGGATGCGCCTCGTCGTCCATAACGACGGCGCGCGGCTCGACGCGAGTGCGCTCGTGGTCGGCAATCACGTGTCCTGGCTCGACATCTATACGGTCAACGCGTGGCGGCCGACGCCGTTCGTGTCGAAGGCCGAGGTGCGGCAATGGCCAGTCGTCGGCTGGCTTGCCGAAAAGCTCGACACCGTGTTCCTGCAGCGCGAGAAGCGTACCGAGGCGATGCGGGTCATGCACGAGATGGCCGAGCGCCTGCGCAACGGCGGGCTGATGTGCGTGTTTCCGGAAGGGACGACGACCGACGGGCAGGAACTGCTGCCGTTCCATGCGAACCTGTTCCAGGCCGCGGTGTCGGCCGGCTGCGCGGTGCAGCCGATCTGCCTGATGTACGAGGATGCGCAGCGGCGGCAGTCGGTCGCGCCGGCCTACACGGGTGAGCTGGCGCTTGGCAAGTCGCTCGACATGGTGTTGCGCGGCGGTCCGCTCGTCGCGCACCTTTACGTGTGCGAACCGATCGCGCCGGGTGGCGACCGGCGGGCGACGTCCGCGGCGGCGCGCGACGCGATCGCGGCTGCGCTCGTGAAGCTGCAGGCAAACGTCGGCAAGCCGACGGCCGAGTCGCTCGAGGAACTGGCGAGACATGCCTATCCGGCAACCGAGCTCGGCGCCGGCGCGGCAGGCCATGAGGCGGCCGACGCACCCGTGCCGGGGCGCGAGGGTTGACGCGCTTCCCGGCTCCGCGAATCAGCCTTTGATCACTCTCCGCCCGGCGCGCGGCACGCTTCGCACGGCACCTGCGTGACCGTGCGCTGTGCCGGATCGGCCGTCAGCCGCACGGCCGACAGCTGGTTACCCCACACACACCCCGAATCGAGCGCGACGACGTTCTCGCGCACCATCAGGCCGAGCGCGGCCCAGTGTCCGAACACGACCGTCACGTCCTCCGTACGGCGACCCGGTACGTCGAACCACGGCAGGTAGCCGGGCGGCGCGCTGTCGGGGCCGCCGTTCGCCTTGAATTCCATCGCACCGTCTGGCGTGCAGAAGCGCACGCGCGTGAATGCGTTGAACGCGACGCGCATCCGGTCGCGTTTCTTCAGATCCGGGCTCCATTGATTCGGCTCGTTGCCGTACAGCTTCTGCAGCGTGTCGCGCCAGTCGGGTGCGCGCAGCGCCCGCTGGAGTTCGTCGGCGAGTTCGAGCACGAGCGTGGCATCCCACTGCGGCAGCACGCCGGCATGTACGAGCAACATCCCGTTCTCCGCATGCACGAACGGCCGGTGGCGGACCCAGTCGAGCAGCGCGTCGGCATCGGGTGCGTCGAGGATCTCGCCGATGGTGTCGCCCGGGCGTTCGGTGCGCAGGCCGGCGGAGACCGCAAGCAGGTGGAGGTCATGATTGCCGAGCACGACGGTCGCGCGCGGGCCGAGGTCGACGAGTGCGCGCAGCGCGGCGAGAGAGTCCGGGCCGCGGTTGACGACGTCGCCGGCGATCCACAGCGGCGTGTCGGCGGGCGCTGAAAGCTTTTCGATCAGCGACTGGAAAGCGGAATGACAGCCCTGGATGTCGCCGATGGCGATGGGGGGGGGAAGCATGAGGGTCGGATCGTGACGAATCGGGATGAAAAGGGAGAAAGGCCGCCGGACACCGGTGCGGCGCAACCATTGTTCCGCATCGGACCGGTGATGGGCCGCCGCGCAAGGGGCCCGGGCGCTGTATCAAGTTGTTAGCAGCATGGAGTTGTCGCCGGCTGGATTCCTATAATTGACATTTTCCCTCCGAAATTAACATCGCGTGACCTTGCCGGTCATGGTGACCGGTTAAAATGCCGGGCCTGATCGGCCGAGACTTGGCCACTGTGACATGACAAGAAGTGCGATGAGCGCCTGCCAGGCGCGCCGCACATTATTACGAGAGGACGTTTCATGATCCTGGTTACCGGCGGCGCGGGTTTTATCGGTGCCAACTTTGTACTCGACTGGATGGATGCGTCCGACGAGGCCGTGCTCAACGTCGACAAGCTGACCTATGCGGGCAACCTGCGTACGCTGGCGCCGCTCGACGGGAATCCGGATCATGTGTTCGCTCGTGTCGATATCTGCGATCGCGCGGCACTCGATGCGCTGTTTGCCGAGCACAAGCCGCGTGCAGTGATCCACTTCGCAGCCGAGAGCCACGTCGACCGTTCGATCCACGGGCCGGCCGATTTCGTGCAGACCAACGTCGTCGGTACGTTTACGCTGCTCGAAGCGGCCCGCTCGCACTGGAACGGCCTGAACGATGCCGACAAGGCGGCGTTCCGCTTCCTGCACGTGTCGACCGACGAGGTGTTCGGGTCGCTTTCCGCGACCGATCCGCAATTCTCGGAGACGACGCCGTACGCACCGAACAGCCCCTATTCGGCGACGAAGGCCGGCTCCGACCACCTGGTGCGCGCGTATCACCACACGTACGGCCTGCCGACGCTCACGACGAACTGCTCGAACAACTACGGCCCGTACCAGTTCCCGGAGAAGCTGATCCCGCTGATGATCGCGAACGCGCTCGCCGGCAAGCCGCTGCCGGTCTACGGCGACGGCCAGAACGTGCGCGACTGGCTGTACGTCGGTGACCACTGCAGCGCGATCCGCGAAGTGCTCGCGCGCGGCGTGCCGGGCGAGACGTATAACATCGGCGGCTGGAACGAGAAGAAGAACCTCGACGTCGTGCACACGCTCTGCGATCTGCTCGACGCCGCGCGGCCGAAGGCGGCGGGCTCGTACCGCGATCTGATCACGTACGTGACGGACCGCCCGGGCCACGATCGCCGCTATGCGATCGATGCGCGCAAGCTCGAGCGCGAGCTTGGCTGGAAGCCCGCCGAAACCTTCGAGACGGGGCTCGCGAAGACCGTGCACTGGTATCTCGACAACCAGGCGTGGGTGGACGATGTCGCGTCCGGCGATTACCGCAAGTGGGTCGAAACGAATTACGCGCAACGCACGTGAGGGGTTGATCGATGGCACGCAAAGGCATCATTCTCGCCGGCGGTTCGGGCACGCGGCTGTATCCGATTACGCATGTCGTATCGAAGCAGCTCCTTCCGGTGTACGACAAGCCGATGATCTACTACCCGCTGTCGACACTGATGGTGGCGGGCATCCGCGATGTCCTGATCATCTCGACGCCGCACGATACGCCACGCTTCGAAGCGATGCTGGGCGACGGCAGTCAATGGGGGATGAATATCCAGTTCGCGGTGCAGCCGTCGCCGGACGGGCTCGCGCAGGCGTTCATCATCGGGAAGTCGTTCATCGGCAACGATCCGTCGGCACTGATCCTCGGCGACAACATCTTCTACGGGCACGATCTCGCGAAGCAGCTTGAGCGGGCCGACGAGAACACCGACGGCGCCACGGTGTTCGCGTATCACGTGCAGGATCCCGAGCGTTACGGTGTCGTCGAATTCGACCGGGATTTCCGCGCGGTGTCGATCGAGGAAAAGCCGGCCAAGCCGCGTTCGAACTACGCGGTGACGGGCCTGTACTTCTACGACAATCGCGTGTGTGACATCGCGTCCGAGATCAAGCCGTCGCCGCGCGGCGAGCTCGAGATCACCGACGTGAACTCGCGCTATCTTGCCGACGGCGCACTCGACGTCGAGATCATGGGGCGCGGCTATGCGTGGCTCGACACCGGTACGCACGACTCGCTGATCGACGCGGCGATGTTCATCGCGACGCTGCAGAAGCGCCAGGGCCTCGTCGTCGCCTGCCCGGAAGAGATCGCCTACCGCAAGAAGTGGATCGACGCCGAGCAGCTGGGCAAGCTCGCCGCACCGCTGTCGAAAAACAGCTACGGGCGATATCTTCAACACATTCTTTCCGATCAAGTCGCATGGTCATCCAGGTAACAGCAACGGCACTGCCGGAAGTCAAGATCGTCGAGCCGAAGGTGTACGGCGACGCACGCGGCTACTTCTACGAGAGCTTCAATGCCCAGGAGTTCGCCGAACAGGTCGGGCCGGGCATCGAGTTCGTGCAGGACAATCACTCGCGCTCGGTGCGCGGGGTGTTGCGCGGGCTGCACTACCAGATCGAGCATGCGCAGGGGAAGCTCGTGCGCGTGGTCGAAGGCGAGGTGTTCGACGTCGCGGTCGACGTGCGTCGCAGTTCGCCGAACTTCGGCAAGTGGGTCGGCGTGACGCTGTCCGCCGACAATCATCGGCAGCTCTGGGTGCCGCCCGGTTTCGCGCACGGCTTCGTCGTGCTGTCCGAGTCCGCGCAGTTCCTGTACAAGACGACCGACTACTGGTTTCCCGAACACGAGCGCAGCATCATCTGGAACGATCCGGACATCGGCATCGAATGGCCGTTCGACGGCGAGCCGGTGCTCGCCGCGAAAGATGCGGCGGGCCGGCGGCTCGCCGATGCGGAAGTCTACGCGTGAGCGTGCAGGGGCCCGTTGCCGCGGCGGCGGCCCGATTCGCAGGCCGGATCGGGCAACGTGCACCCGCCGGGGCGCCACTCAATTCTGAATGCCATGAATGATTCGTTTCGTGTAACGCAGCCGATTCTCGTGACCGGCGCCAATGGACAGGTCGGCTTCGAGTTGACGCGATCGCTGCAAGGGCTGGCGCCGGTTGTCGCGCTCGATCGCAGCCGCCTCGATCTTGCCGATCCGGACCAGATTCGTCGCGTCGTGCGCGACATCGGCCCGGCCGTCATCGTCAACGCGGCGGCGTATACCGCGGTCGATCGCGCGGAAAGCGACGAAGCGGCGGCACGGCAAATCAATGGCGACGCGCCCGGCATCCTGGCCGAGGAGGCCGTGCGTGCCGGTGCGCTGCTGGTGCATTACTCGACGGATTACGTGTTCGACGGGCATGGCGATCAACCGTTTCGCGAGGACGACGCGACCGGCCCGCTGAATGTGTATGGCCGCACGAAGCTTGCCGGCGAGCAGGCGATCGCGGCCGTCGGCGGCGATCACCTGATATTCCGCACGAGCTGGGTGTATGGCGCCACGGGAAAGAACTTTCTCGGGACGATGCTCAGGCTGGGGCGCGAACGCGACGAACTCAATGTCGTCGCGGACCAGATCGGCGCGCCGACGTGGAGCGGCACGATTGCCGCACTGACCGGCCATGTCCTGGCCCGCTACTGCGCCGATCGTGGCGGCCAGCGCGACTGGTGGCGCGAGCACGCCGGTGTCTATCATTTGACGAATGGCGGCGAGACGTCATGGCATGGCTTTGCCAAGGCCATTTTCGCCCGTGCGGGCCTGGACCGCGTCGCCGTGCATCCGATCACGAGCGATCAATATCCGACGCCGGCGGCGCGTCCCCGCAATTCGCGGTTGTCGGGCGACAAGTTGTCCCGCGTGTTCGGGTTGCGTGCGCCGTCATGGGAGGATTCTCTGACGCGCTGCCTGCAGGAACCCGGCTTCGCCTGACCGGTGCCCGTCCGCGATCGGCCGAAACGGGGTGGCATCATACAGATGACACAATATGTTCCGCCGCAACAATCTGTAACAGGCCTGCTCATTTATAATGCTGCGCTGGCGAGTCGGTCCCGGGCCGGACTGTCAGGGCAAAGGCGGTATGGCCAAGGTTGCGCGCGGGTGGGTTGGTTTTCCCCCGGCGAGCGCGTCCACAAGGGGCTGACCATTGCGTCCATCCCGGTTGGCGGCGGCGCGGGCAACTTTTACAAATTGATAATATTTCCCTGCCCACCTTCAGTACCATCTCTCAGTTGCTGTGACCTGGCGAGGTCTTCCCGAGCGGATTCGCATGACAGGTGGTGGCAGTAAGGTGTAAACAGCGAAACCACAATCTGCTCAATGACTCGATCTTCGTCGCCCAGCTATCTGCTCTCGATTTCCGTTGTCGCGTATCGACCGGATCCGGTGCTGCTCGAGCGTACGCTGTCGACCCTGCTCGATTCGCTGCTGGCGTTGCGTGACACCCCGCAGGCGGCAGCGTGCGAGCGGCTGGCAAGGTTCTATCTCGTCGACAACGGCGACAGCGAGGTTCCGCAGGCGTGGCGGGATCGCCTCGAGCAGGCCGGCGTCGACTTCGAAGTGCTGCGTGGTCACGGAAACGTGGGTTACGGCCGGGGTCACAATCTCGCCATCGAGCGCAGCGACAGTGTTTTCCATCTCGTCCTGAACCCGGACGTGCTGTGTCAGCGCGATACGCTGACGGCCGCGATCGAATTGATGGCCGCGCATCCGGAAGTCGGCCTGGTCGTTCCCGAGGTTCGCGGCGAGGACGGGTCGGTCCAGTACCTGTGCCGTCGTTACCCGAAAGTCCTGGATCTGCTGTTGCGCGGCTTTGCGCCGCAATCGATCCGTCGCCTGTTCAAGGGGCGCCTGGAGCGCTACGAAATGCGCGAAGAGTGTGGCACGGCCGAGGACGTCTGGGGGCCCGCCATCGTGAGCGGCTGCTTCATGTTTTATCGAAGCAGCGTGTTGCGGAAGCTGGCCGGCTTCGACCCGCGCTACTTTCTCTACTTCGAGGATTACGACCTCAGCCTCCGGACGGCCGAGGTGGCGCGGATCGTCTATTCGCCGCGCGTCCGGATCGTCCATTTCGGCGGCGGGGCGGCCAGGAAGGGATGGCTGCACATCCGGCTGTTCGTCGCGTCGGCGATCCAGTTCTACAACCGTTTTGGCTGGCGGTGGATCTGATGCGCATTCTGGTTTCCGGTGCGAACGGATTTGTCGGGCGCGTGGTGTGCGCTGCGGCGGTGGCACGCGGTCACGACGTGACGGCACTCGTCCGCCGTGCGGGCCTCGGCCTGCCCGGCGTACGCGAATGGGTGTCGCCCGAGCCCGATTTCGTGTCGGTCGGCGACGCATGGGCCGCCGGCGAGATCGATGCCGTCGTGCACACGGCGGCGCGCGTGCATCAGTTCGGGCGTCACGAGGCGCAACTGCTCGACGCATATCGGAGTACCAACCTCGACGGCACGCTGCGGCTGGCCGAGGCGGCCTATCGGCACGGTTGTCGCCGGTTCGTGAGCATGAGCAGCGTGAAGGCGCTGGCCGAGCGCGATGCCGGCCGGCCCCTGCGCGAGAGCGACACGCCCCGGCCGCTCGATGCATACGGCGTGTCGAAGCGCGAGACCGAGGAGGCGCTGGCGGCGCTCGCCGCCCGCTATCAGCGGCAGGGCGTGTCCGTGCGTTGCCCGCTTGTCTACGGGCCCGGTGTCGCCGGCAACTTCGAACGCCTGATGTCGGCGGTCGCGCGTCGTACGCCGCTGCCGCTCGGACGGGCATCCGCCCCCCGCAGCCTGGTCTACGTCGGCAACCTCGCCGATGCATTGCTGGCGCTGGCGGAGCACACGGGCGCATGCCAGTCCGTCTATCACGTCGCGGATCGCGAAACCTTGACCGTGCGTGAGCTGATCGAGGCGCTGGGGCGTCATCTCGGGCAGCCGGCGCGCCTCATCGACGTTCCCGTCGGCTTGCTGCAACTGGCGGCGCGCGTGACCGGGCGGACCGAGACGGTACGCCGGCTCGTCGATCCGCTGCGGCTCGATACCGCCGCAATCCGGCAGGATCTCGGCTGGCAGCCGCCCTTCAGCTGCGAAGAGGGCCTGGCGCAAACCGCCCGCGGGCGTCGTGAACTTCGCGGGGAGGCGCGCTGAACATGCAGGATCTTCCTTCAATCGCGGCAGCCGCGGCGCTTGCCGCAGTGCTGTGCGTGGTGGTGCTGGCCGGGCTGCTGAAGACGCGGCTGGCGTGGCGGCTCGCGATCGATACGCCCAACTGGCGGTCACTTCATACGATACCCGTGCCGCGTGTCGGCGGCTGGGGCGTCGTGCCTGCGGCCGCAGTGGTCGCGCTGGCGGTCGGTGCCGGGTCGCGGATCGGTTATGCGCTGGCCGGTATGGTGGTGTTGGCGGTACTCTCGTTCATCGACGACCGGCGCGGGCTGCCGGCCAGCATCCGGTTTGCCGTCCACTTCATCGTGGCCGGGCTGTTCGTCTGGTCGCTCGGGGCCGGCAACGGCCTGTGGGTGATGGTCGTGTTGATCGTGGCGATCGTCTGGATGACCAACCTGTACAACTTCATGGACGGCCTCGACGGGCTTGCCGGCGGTATGGCGCTGTTCGGGTTCGCCGCCTATGCGTGGGCGGCCGCCGGCCACGCACCGGAGCTGGCCGTCATTGCCGCGGCGCTGGCCGGCGCCGCGCTGGGTTTTCTCGTATTCAATTTTCACCCGGCGAAGATCTTTCTCGGCGATGTCGGCTCGATTCCGCTGGGCTTCATGGCCGGTGCGCTCGGACTGTACGGCTGGCGGCACGAGGCCTGGCCGCTCTGGTATCCGGCGATCGTCTTTTCGCCGTTCATCGCGGATGCGTCGCTGACGCTCGCGAAGCGCATGATCCGGAAGGAGAAGATCTGGGAGGCGCACCGCGAGCATTACTATCAGCGACTGGTTCGGATGGGCATGGGGCATCGGCCGATTGCCGCGGTCTGGTACGGCCTGATGGCGGCTGCGGCGTTGCTGGGCATCGGGATGCTGCGATTGTCAGCGTTCGCCCAGTACGCGATCGTGGTGTTGTGGTTTCTCGGGTTGCTTGTCGCGTGCTTCAGGCTGGATGCAGCCTGGAAGCGCTTCGAGCGCCAGGAATCCACCTGACGCGGAAGCGGCTGGCCGTCTCGACGACACCCTGAGTCGAGCGGCCGAGGGAAGCGTGCGGCCGCGTCGACGGATGGCGACGCGGGTGCGAAGGTAAATTGGAGCTGGACAACTGATACGTATGAGTCAAATCGATTACCGAAGGAACGAGCTGTTCGACACGGTCAAGGCGCCGCAACTGTGGGGCTTGCTCGCGTGGTACGACATCAAGCAGCGCTACCGGCGCTCGGTGCTGGGGCCGTTCTGGATGACGCTGAGCACCGGGATCATGATCGCGACGCTGGGTGTCGTCTGGTCGATGATCTTCAAGATGCAGATTCACGAGTACCTGCCGTTCTACGCGATCGGTCAGGTCGTCTGGTCGTTCTATTCGACGCAGGTCAACGAGTCGTGCACGGCGTTTTCCCAGTTCGAAGGGCTGATGAAGCAGACGCGTCTGCCGCTGCCGTCGTTCGTGCTCCGGCTGGTGGTCCGCAACCTGATCATCTTCGCGCACAACTTCGTGGTGGTCGCGCTGGTCATCACGTTCATCGGTCCCGGCTGGTCGTGGTACGCGTTGCTGGCGGTGCCGGGGCTGATGCTCGCATCGGTCGCGATCTTCTTCATTTCGCTGTGCGTGGCCATTCCGTGCACCCGTTTCCGTGACCTGTTGCCCGTCGTGCAGAACCTGACGATGATCGGCTTCTACCTGACGCCGATCCTGTGGCAGCCGAAGACGCTCGGCTCGAAATTCGAGTGGATGGTCGCCCTCAACCCGGCCGCGCATTTGCTGGACGTCGTGCGCAGTCCGTTGCTGGGGCAGATGCCGTCGCTCGCATCATGGGCCTGGGTAATCGGCATTGTTGTAGTAACCGGCGGGGTGGCATCGCTGATGTTGTCGCGGTATCGCCACCGTGTTGCGTATTGGCTTTGATCGAGAGTGGCTGTATGGAATCTGTGCATATTCGTGCTGACCGTATCACCGTCGAGTTTCCGATTTTCAACGCGTCGCACCGCTCGCTGAAGAAGGCGGTGTTGCGCGCCACGACCGGCGGGCGCGTCGCACACGATGCGGGCAAGCACGTCGTCGTGCGCGCGGTGAGCGAAGCGACGTTCGAGTTCAAGCCGGGCGATCGCGTTGCGCTGGTCGGCCACAACGGCGCCGGCAAGACCACGCTGTTGCGCGTGCTGTCGGGCGTGTACGCGCCGGTCTCGGGGCGGCTCGACGTGAAAGGGCGCATCGGCTCGCTGCTGGACATCTCGCTCGGGATGGATCCGGAGGCGACCGGCTACGAAAACATCTTTCTGCGCGGCGTCGTGATGGGGCTGCGGCCGAGCGAGATCGAAGCGAAGATAGACGAGATCGCCGAGTTCAGCGAACTGGGCGACTACCTGAACATGCCGACCCGCACCTATTCGAGCGGGATGGCGCTGCGGCTCGCGTTCGCGGTTTCGACGGCCGTCCACCCGGACATTCTGCTGATGGACGAGTGGCTGTCGGTCGGCGACGAGTCGTTCAACAAGAAGGCGTCGGACCGGTTGAATTCGCTGGTCGAGCGATCGTCGATTCTCGTGATGGCATCGCATTCGCCGCAACTCGTGGAGCGCGTGTGCAACCGGAAGATCGTCATCGACAAAGGGACGTTGACCGAGGTGCCGATGGACAAGCCGTTGTCGGATCTCGTGGTTAGTGCGTAGTTCATAACATTCGTCAAGCGCGCCCCGGCCAAGGCCGGGGTGTGCGCCGACGGGTGGGATATAATCCGCTACGGCTATACAGGGCATACCCTGAGCGGGTGAGCGAGTCTTAATAAAAATGATTCGCATCTGCCGCCAGGATCGTGACGTGCAACGAGCGCGTCATTCGCCTGCCGTGCAGTGGATGGGTTGGCGTCCTAACGAGAGCAATCTCCGGGGCGGTATGGTCCAAGTTCTTGAAAGGCTTTGGTTCGAGAACGTTTGCCAGGCACGGTCACGACGACAGCCGTTTGTCGCCATGATCTGGCGGGCAGATGGGTATCTTCTCGATGAAGCCGGATGGAAGGTAATTTTATGCGCATATTGGTCCTCGGCGTTTCCGGCATGCTGGGAAACGCAGTCTTTCGAGTATTCGCGGGCGATTCGGCCTTCGAAGTTTTCGGCGCCGCACGTAGCGCCTCGGCGTTGCGGCATTTCGACGAGAGCCTCGCGAAGCGCATTCTGGTCGGCTTCGACGTGGAAAGCCCCGATGCGTTGATGCGGTTGTTCGCCGCGACCAAGCCGGACGTGGTCGTCAACTGTATTGGTCTGGTCAAACAATTGTCCGCGGCCAACCAGATCCTCGACGCCGTCCCGCTCAATACGATTCTTCCGCACCGTCTCGCCGTGCTCTGCGAAGCGGCGGGTGCGCGCCTGATCCAGGTCAGTACCGATTGCGTCTTCTCTGGCGCGAAGGGCGGTTACCTGGAAAGCGATTTTCCCGATGCCTACGACATTTACGGCCGTTCGAAGCTGCTCGGCGAGGTCGACTACCCGAACGCGATCACGCTTCGCACGTCGATCATCGGCCACGAGCTCGAAGGCAGCCGCAGCCTGGTCGGCTGGTTCCTGGCGCAGCAAGGGGCAGTGAAGGGTTTCACCAAGGCAGTTTTCTCGGGCCTTCCGACCGTCGAGCTCGCGACGGTCATGAAAGACTACGTGGTTCCGCGTCCGCAGATGCGCGGCCTTTACCACGTATCTGCCGCCCCGATCGACAAGTACGAATTGTTGCGGCTCGTGGCCGATGCCTATGGCAAGGATATCCGCATTGATCCGTCGGACGAACTTGTCATCGATCGCTCCCTCGATTCGACGCGCTTCCGGGCCGAGACGGGTTACCAGCCACCTGCGTGGCCGGAACTCGTTCGCCGCATGCGCGATTTCAAATGACTGAACGATAAAGGTTAGACGTACGGCAATGTTTGCAAACAAAACCCTGATGATTACGGGCGGCACCGGCTCCTTCGGCAACGCCGTTCTCAAGCGCTTCCTCGACACCGACATCTCCGAGATCCGGATTTTCAGCCGCGACGAGAAGAAGCAGGAAGACATGCGGATTGCGTTCAACAATCCGAAGCTGCGTTTCTATATCGGTGACGTTCGCGATTACGACAGCGTGCGGCAGGCGATGCACGGCGTGGACTACGTGTTCCATGCAGCGGCGCTCAAGCAGGTGCCGTCGTGCGAGTTCTACCCGATGGAAGCTGTGCAGACCAACGTCATCGGCGCGGAAAACGTGATGGCGGCAGCGATTCACGAAGGCGTCGAGCGTGTCATCGTGCTGAGCACCGACAAGGCCGTCTACCCGATCAATGCGATGGGGTTGTCGAAGGCGATGATGGAAAAGCTGATGGTCGCCAAGTCGCGGATGCGGCGCGAAGGCGAGACGATTCTCTGCGCGACGCGTTACGGCAACGTGATGGCGAGCCGCGGGTCGGTCATTCCGCTGTTCGTGTCGCAGATCCAGGAAGGCAAGCCGCTGACCATCACCGATCCGGAGATGACGCGTTTCCTGATGTCGCTCGACGATTCGGTCGATCTGGTGCTGTACGCGTTCGAGCACGGCAACCAGGGTGACATCTTCGTGCAGAAGGCGCCCGCGTCGACGATCCAGGATCTCGCCGAAGCGCTGAAGGACCTGTTCAAGGCAGGCAACGAGATCAAGGCGATCGGCACGCGGCACGGCGAGAAGCTGTACGAGTCGCTCGTGAGCCGCGAAGAACTCTCGCGCGCCGAAGATCTCGGCGGCTACTACCGGATCCCGGCGGATGCGCGCGACCTGAACTATGCGAAGTTCTTCGTCGAAGGCGAAGCGAAGATTGCGACCTTCGAGGACTACACGTCCCACAACACGGAGCGGCTCGACCGCGAAGGCGTCAAGTCGCTGCTGATGAAGCTCGATTTCATCCGGGAGCAACTCGATGCTTAAGGTCATGACGATCGTCGGCACGCGTCCCGAGCTGATCAAGATGGCCCGGGTGATTGCCGAGTTCGACAAGCACACCCATCATGTGCTGGTGCATACCGGCCAGAACTTCGACTTCGAGCTGAACCAGATCTTCTTCGACGAGCTCGGCATTCGCAAGCCCGACTACTTCCTCGAGGCAGTCGGCGAAAACGCGGCGCAGACGATCGCGCGCGTGATCGAGAAGTCGGACAAGGTGATGGAGCAGGAGAAGCCCGATGCGGTGCTGCTCTACGGCGACACGAATTCCTGCCTCGCGGTCATCTCGGCGAAGCGCCGCAAGATCCCGGTGTTCCACATGGAAGCCGGGAACCGCTGTTTCGACCAGCGCGTGCCCGAGGAACTGAACCGGAAGGTGCTCGACCACCTCAGCGACATCAACCTGGTGCTGACCGAACATGCGCGGCGCTACCTGATCGCCGAGGGCATTCCGCAAGACCGGATCATCAAGTCCGGGTCGCACATGGCCGAGGTGCTCGAGCATTTCAAGCACCAGATCGAAGCGGCGACCGCGCTGGAAAAGCTCGGGCTCGAGGAGCGCAAATACTTCGTGGTCAGCGCGCACCGCGAGGAGAACGTCGATTCCGAGGAAAACCTGCGCAGCCTCGTCGCGACGCTCGATGCGCTGGCCGCCAAGTACGGCTTCCCGGTCATCGTGTCGACGCATCCGCGCACGCAGAAGCGGATGGCGGCGCTCGACCTGAAGCCGGCGTCGCCGCTGGTCCAGTATCTGAAGCCGTTCGGATTCTTCGATTACGTCAAGCTCCAGCAGAAGGCAACCTGCGTGCTGTCAGACAGCGGCACGATCACCGAGGAGTCGGCGCTGCTGAACTTCCCGGCGGTCACGATCCGGAATTCGCACGAACGGCCCGAAGGCATGGACCAGGGCACGCTCGTAATGTGCGGGCTGCAGGCGGACTACGTGCTCGATGCCGTCGGCATCGTGACGGCGCAATGGGCGGAGGCGGGCGATACGTACCGGCCGCCCGCCGACTACGTCGCCGAGAACGTCTCGCAAAAGATTCTTCGCATCGTTCTGAGCTACACGCGATTCGTCAATCAGCGCGTTTGGTTCCAATTCTAGACACATGGGTCGAGAAATGACGCAATTTACTCAAGCGCAACTCAAGTCGGTTGCCGAATATTCGTGCGCTCGCCTGCTTGCTGCCCGGGAAGGCGTCGAGCTCTTCAACGAGCCCTTCAAGCACGTCGTCATCGACAACTTTTTCCCCGAGGACTTCGCGAAGGCGTGCCTCGACGCGTTTCCGGCCATCACCGATCCGATCTGGGAGCACTCCAACGATCCGGATATCGAAGTGAAATACCGGACCGACTGGAAATCGGAATTCGACATTCCGGATGGCATGCTGCCGTCCGTGCGCGTGCTGAACAGCGCACCGTTCCTGCAGGCGATGTCGAAGGTGATGGGCATCCAGAAGATCATTCCGGATCCGTACTTCACGGGCGGCGGCCTCAACGTCACGATGCGCGGTGGCCTGCTCGACGTGCACGTCGACGGCAACTACCACGACGCGACCGGATTGAACCGGCGCCTGAACGCGCTCGTGTATCTGAACCCGACCTGGCAGGAAGAGTGGGGCGGCGAGTTCGGCGTGTACGACGCCGAAGGCGAGGTGTGCGTGAAGAAGGTCGCGCCGCTGTACAACCGCCTGGTCATTTTCGACTCGCACGACAAGAGCTTTCACGGGCTGCCCGATCCGGTCAACTTCCCGGAGCACGAGCCGCGCCGGTCGATCATTCTCTATTACTACACGATGGAACCGCGCCCTGACGGCCAGGTCGTCGTGGATGAGCCGCACAGCGCGCTGTGGAAGAAGCGGAACCTTCTGGACAAGCGCGGTAACAAGACGCGCAACTTCACCTGATCCATGCGCACTGTTCTGAACATTTCCAAGCATGACGCAACCGGACGGAGATTCAACAATCTGGATGCCCGTCCGGGCTTTCTTGCGCATAATTGGGACGCGAAGTTTGCCTGCTGGACACCTCGCACGGAACCGGAGGAATACGTTCAGCAGGCAGGTTCGAGCTTGACCCGCAACATGACGCCGATGCTGTCGAAGCTGGGGCGTCGTACCGGCAACGTGAACGGCTATTACCGCAACGCATCGGCGATCACGAATCTCGATTTCTATCGGGAGGCCGATCTGCTGCACTTTCATATCGTCCACGAGGAATTCCTGTCGGTGCGCGACTGGGTCGAGATCGCCGCTGACAAGCCGCTGGTCTGGACTTGGCATGACCCTTACATGCTAAGCGGTCACTGCATTTATTCACTGGATTGCAACGGCTTCGAATCCGGCTGTATCCGCTGCCCGAATCTCAATTATCATTTTCCGATCAAGCGGGATCGCAGTGCACGCAATCTCGAGGAAAAGCTCGCGGCGGTGAAGAAGCTCGATCCGATGGTGATTCTGGCGTCGGAATACATGCGTGAGCTGGTGGCGCGCTCGGTATACGAAAACCAGATCCGCGTTCGCGTGGTGCCGTTCGGCGTCGAAATGGGCTCGGGGCTCAGCCAGGCCGACGCCAAGCGGGCGTTGGGCATTCCGGAAGGTAATATCGTGGTCGGGTTCCGGGCCGTGTATTCGGAATACAAGGGGATGACGCTGATCCTCGCCGCGCTGCGCCGGTTGTCGGCGCGTTATCCGGGCCTGCCGATCACCGTGATCGCTTTCCAGGAGACGGGCTGTTGTCGTGGCCTGTCCAGCCGTTATCAGATCATCGACACGGGCTGGATCAAGGACGCGGAGATCGCCACGTATTACAGCGCGATGGACTACTTCTTCATGCCGTCGAAGGCGGAAGCGTTCGGGCTGATGGCCATCGAGGCGATGGCTGCCGGCGCGACGCCGATCGTGACGGTCGGCACCGCGTTGCCTGCGCTGGTCGGTGCGCCGATCTACGGCCTGTGCAGCGAGCATTCTGACGACGCGTATGCGGATGTCGTCGAGACGGCCGTTCTTCGCGCGGATCGCAATGCCGAAGGGCGTGCGGCTCGCCAGCAGTTTGCGCGTGACCATTACAGCATGGATGTTTTCTGCAAAGAACTCTCCGGAATTTACGATGAAGAAGTTGAGTATTCCCATAGTGTCCGACGTGCCGCCTGATTCCAGCTATACGGCTGGGCAGGTGTTGCACCGGATCATGTCGTCGATACCCGACGCCCGATTCGAATTCTTCTGGGTCAATCACTCTGGTCTTCCGGGGCACATCGCCGTTCCGGAGAATTGCATGATCGCCCGCGTGTTCGGCTTCCAGCTGGGCGGCATCTGGCTGCGGATCGCCCGCCTGACGAAGCGACTCGGCGAGCGTTCGGCGCTGCTGCACCGTCTCGGGCTCGTCGTGCGCATGATGATGTGGATGACCAAGACGGTGTTGATCGGCGTGCGGCTCGGCCTCAACCTCCGCAATTCGCCGTCGCGCGTGGTCTGGTTCGTCGTGCAGGGCGAGAAGACCGTGCTGTGCTATACGGTCGCCGCGTGGGTGTCCGGCAAGCAATTCATCGTTCACCAGTGGGATCCGCTCGCGTGGTGGATGACGCACCGTGGCCATCCGCGGCAGCTTCACGGCCTGATGCGCAGGCTGCTCGACCGGCTCGAGCGGCGCGCGGTCCTGAACGTGGTGCCGAGCGACGCGTGGAAAGCGCGGCTGACGAGCGAAGGCAAGCACAGCATCCGTATCGACAACTTCTTCGACGATCCCGTCGACGACACGCAGGATCTCGTCCTGCTGTCCGATCCGAAGGCGGTGCATGCGGTGTTCGTCGGTCAGTTCTATTCGAATGCGGAACTGGATGCGTTGCTGAACCTGCTGTCGCGCACGTTGCTCGCGATGGGCAAGTCGCTGGTGCTGCATTATTTCGGCTACGGTAATCCGTCCACGACGAATCCTGGCTATCAGCTGATCGCGCATGGCGCGCTGCCGCGCGACGAACTCGTCACGCGAATCGCGAAATGGGATCTCGCGTTGCTGCCGTATCCGACGGAAGAGCGCTTCATCGAGACGTCCACGCTGTCGTTCCCGTCGAAGTCGCGCGTCTACCTCGCGGCCGGCCTGCCGATCATGTCGTGGGCCCGGGAAGGCGCTTCGCCGGACGTGTTCTATCGCGAGCACTACGGCGCGCATTATCACAACGGCTCGGTCGCGGAAGGGAGCGACGCATTCATCCGGTCGATCATGGAGGCCACGCCCGCGCACCGGCGGCAGCGCCATGAAGCGGCGCGGAAGATCCTCGGCGAGCAATTCTCGTATTCATCCGAACTCGTTCCATTTCGTGACTTTCTGGTGCAACACGTATGAGCAACATGACCCTGGAATCCCTGGTTGTAGAAAACAAGATCCTGAAGAATCAGGCCAACCAGCTTCGATACTTCCTCGGTGGCTCGCGGATCGACGTCCGGACGGTGAACGATGTCGAATACGGGCAGACGCTCCATTGCAGTCATGACGCGCTGCATCGCGTGGCGACCAGCCTGCTGAAGCCGGCGGATGTCTGCCTCGACATCGGGCCGGGCGTGCGCCCGCAACGGATGCTCGACTGCTCGGTCCATGTGCTCGTCGAACCGCATCGCCCGTATGCCGAGAAGCTCGTTGCCAGCTACCCCGACAAGGTCGTGTATTGCGTCGACGGTCTCGAATACTTCAAGGGCGCGCTCGACAAGAGCACGGACACGGTCTTCATGCTCGACGTGATCGAGCACCTGGAAAAGGAAGACGGCCAGAAGCTGCTGGACCAGGCGCTGCGGGTCGCGCGCAAGCAGGTCGTGATCTTCACGCCGCTGGGCTTCATGCCGCAGCACTACACGGAATCCGTGTCGTGGGAGGGCGTTCCGCATTCGGAGCTGCAGAATCACCGGTCGGGCTGGGAGCCGCACGAGTTCGACAACGCGATGCACGTGGTGTGCGAGAACTATCACTCGTCGGGTTCGAAGGTGTACGGCGCGTTCTACTCGATCATCGACGCATCGGTGGAGCGCCAACCGCGGCTCGTGCTGATTTCCGACGGCGTGCCGAACGACTTCGCGTTCCAGGATGGCGACGTCATCATCGCGGACGTGATGTTCTCGGAGCTCAGCTGGAAGATCAATTACGTGCCCAAGCGCAACATGATCGTCGTGCCGCTCCAACTGATCGCCGAAGAAAGCCTGACGCCGCCCGAGATCCTGCGCAACTCGATCATCAACTTCGGTGCGCTCGAAAACTACCTGCGCCGTTTCGACAATGTCGTCGCGGTCGGCGCGTCGGCGGAGGTCGTGCTGCAACGCCACCGCAACGGCTGGTCCTGATCCGGATCAACGACCCGCGCCGCGCACCGGTTATCGTTTGACGAATCGGTGTGCCGCGCGCGGCGTCGGCGGGCCGGGCGCTGCTGCGGACCTGAATCGGGGTTCGAGCACCTTTCTTCAACGTGCTGGCCCGCTGCGATACCGCGCGTGATGAAGCGCCGGAACGCGTTTTAAATTAGGGCTCTATCCTCTATACTGCGGTGCCCACGTGATGTTGCATTTTGTAGCATCCGGGGGTTGCCAATGATGAGAGACTTCCGTTTTGCGATACAAGTCGCAATACGCGGTCGCGCACCAGCTTGCCGGCGGCCGTACCGCCCAGCGCAATCGGGGCGGGTCGAGGCCCGACATGCCGACACATCGCGTTCCCGAGCCGTCGTCGCGGCACCCAAGACCGGGCCGCTGGCCGACGGCGCATGCGCCCGATCGAGCATCGGCCCGGGAGCGCCTGAACATACAAGCTTGGAACGCCTTGCCAATCGTGACTGACACGCTTTCTACCTCGCCTGTGGCCCGAAACGCCGCACCCCAGTCGGCCACAGTCGTGGTCGTCGTGCCCGTGTACCGGGATTGTGAATTGACGCGAGCGTGCCTGGCATCCGCGATGCCGGCCGTGATGCGCCATCCCGATGCCCGGCTCGTCGCCATCAACGACGCATCGCCGGATGCCGACATGGACGACACGCTGGCGAGCGAGGCGCGGCGGTGGGGCGAGAAACTCGTGGTGCTTCGCAACGAAGTCAACCTGGGTTTCGTGAAGACGGCCAATCGCGGCATTCGCCACGATGCCCGGGCGGACGTCATCCTGCTGAACAACGACGTGATCCTGCCGGATCAGTGGCTCGAACGGATCGTCGAGGACGCGCAGGCGCTCACCGATGCGGGCACCGTGACGCCGCTGTCGAACAACACCACGATTTCGTCGTTCCCCAATTTTGTCGCCGACAACGCGAGCCCGCTGCAGCTCGATCTCGATAGCATCGACGAAGCCTTCCGCACGGTGCGCCTGAACCCTGTCGACGCGCCGACCGGCGTCGGATTCTGCATGTACATCAAACGCCGGTGCCTGGACGAGGTCGGCGAGCTGGACGAACAGTCATTCGGCACCGGCTACGGCGAAGAGAACGACTTTTGCCAGCGCGCGCTGCACAAGGGCTGGAAAAGCTATATCTCGCCCAATCTCTACGTCCACCATCGCGGGGGTGTGAGTTTCGGCGATCAGCGAACGACGCGCATCCGCCATGCGGATCAGACGCTCGATCGCCGTTATCCGAACTACCACGCCGACGTTCAGACCTTCGTGGCGAAGGACGAGCTGCGCGCTGCCCGGCTGCAACGCTATGTCGACCTGATGCGTGTCCGCGGGCTTCCGGTCGTGCTGCACGTGTCGCATGGCCTGGGCGGCGGCGTCGAGCAGCACATCAAGGATCTGGCGCAGCGCAGTGAAGGGCGGCTCGTGTCGCTCGTGCTCCGGCCGGAAGACGGCGGGCGGCTCGTGTCGATCGGCGCGTGGGATGCCGATTCGTCGATGCGCATCTCGGTCGACGCGCAGCAGGGCTTCGCGTTGCTGGTGCCGTTCCTGAAGGCGGTCGGGGTCGATCTGGTCCATTACCACCATGTGCTCGGCTTGTCCGGCGACTACCTGTCGCTCGGCGCGTCGCTGGGTGCCCGCCAGATTTTCACGGTGCACGACTTCTATCTGGTCAACGGCAATCCGACGCTGACGGACGAGCGCGGCATGTTCGATCCCGCCGAACTGGACAAGGCACACAACCCGCTGTACCCGTTACCGAAGGGCATCACCCTCGATGCGTGGCGCGAACGGTATCGCGGCTTCCTGGCCGCGTGCGAGCGGGTGATCTTTCCGTCGCATTCGACGTTCGCGCTGTTCGGGCGCTTCTTCGAGATCCGCCAGCCGCTGCTGGCCTACCATCCCGAGGACCTGGCGCAGCAAGACCTGCCGCAGCGGCCCTTCGTCCGCAAGGAAAAGTACACGATCGGGGTGCTCGGCGCGCTGAGCCGTGAGAAGGGGGCCGACCTGCTCGAAGCCGCGGCCGCGCTGGCGGCGTCCCGGCAGTCGAAGGCCGCGTTCACGTTGATCGGCTATGCGTATCGTCCGCTCCAGGGCGTCAGGACCACCGGACCCTACGACAGCGCGCGCATCGGCGAGTTGATCGACAGCGAGTCGTGCGACCTGATCGCGTTCCCGGCACAGTGGCCCGAGACTTACAGCTACACGCTCAGCTCCGCGCTGGCCAGCGGGCTGCCGATTGTCGCACCGGGCATCGGCGCGTTTCCCGAGCGCGTTGCCGGGCGCGAGCAGACGGCGCTGTTTCCGCATCCGCCGACGGCCGACGCATTCCTGTCGGCTATCGAGACGCTGCTGACCACACTCGAGCAAGGCGGGCCGTCGCGCGCGCCGGGGTTTGACGGTGAGCTGCCGTCCGCGGACCACTACGAGCAGCGGTACGTGCACGACGCGGGCCCGGCCAGAGGGCAGGCGGATCGCACGGAGCTGGTCGCGGCGCTCGATGCGTTGCTGGCCGTGCAGGAAATCGTCGTCCAGGGCGTGCGCGAACGTGTCCTGCGGGTTCTGTGGGGCATTTATACGAATCCGCGTACGCAAGCGGTCTCGCGGCTGATCCCGCACCGGTTAAAACGTGCGGTCAAGCGTTTGCTGTCGAAGCGACCGTTGCACGAAGTGATTCGGCGCTGATGATCGTTTGAGTTTTCGTCATGCCGGACACCATGTTTGACGGCGCGATATTGCGCCGCGACATGCCGGCCTGCATTGCGTTTCAAGCGTCTCGTCGTGTTTTGCGCCGAGGCGCGGTTCGATCGGTGCCGTGGCACGGGGCGGTGTCTTGGAGTGCCGGGTCGTTGACGGCATAATGGTCGCCGTGTGACCACCTCGGCGTGCCCGCCATGCTGGCGTAGCGCGCGGTTTTTCGATCGGCCGGTATTTGTTCGGCGCTGTTCGACGTCATGGGCCCGGGTGGCCGGTGCGTCGGCGAGGCAGCGCCGCAAAATTTCTTCGAGGTCTCGTCGATGTTTCGTTTCAAGGCGTCGTGGCAGTCGTTGAGCGCTTTTCTGTTCGACCTGATTGCGGTTGCAGGCGCTTGGCTGACTGCTTACGTAGTTCGATTCAACGGAATCGTCCCCGCCGACTTTCTTACGGGCGCGTTCGACGCGCTCGCGTGGGTGCTGCCAATCTACGGGCTGATGTTCCATTGTTTCGGCCTGTATCGCGGGCTGTGGGTATTCGCGAGCCTGCCGGATCTCCTGCGCATTTCGAAAGCCGTGATCGGCGGCGGCCTGATCGTCATGATCGGCGCCGTGATGCTGCAGCCGACGCCCATCATTCCCCGTTCCGCGCTCGTGCTGTCGCCCGTGCTGCTGTTCCTGGCCATGGGCGGCGCGCGCGCACTGTATCGCGCGAGCAAGGAGTTCTACCTGTACGGCGGGCTCGTCGGCAAAGGCAAGCCGGTGCTCGTGCTGGGCGCCGGGACGGCCGGTGCCAGCCTCGCGCGCGAACTGTCGCGCTCGGGCGAGTGGCGGCTGGTCGGCCTGCTCGATGACGACCCGGCCAAGCGCGGGCGTGAAATTTACGGTTACAAGGTGCTTGGCGCGATCGGTGAATTGAATCACTGGGCCGAGTTCACCAAGGCGGAGCACGCGATCATCGCGCTGCCTTCCACACCGGTCGAGGTGCAGCGCCGGGTTGCGACGCTGTGCGTGCGCGCCGGCGTGAAGGCAATGGTGCTTCCGGCGCTGACCGCACTGATGCCGGGGCAGGGCTTTCTGTCGCAGGTCCGGAACATCGATCTCGAAGACTTGCTCGGCCGCGATGCGGTGACGATCGATACGCCGCACGTCGAGGCGCTGCTGCACGGCAGGGTCGTGATGGTGACGGGGGCGGGCGGCTCGATCGGCTCCGAACTGTGCCGGCAGATCCTGCGTTTCTCGCCGGCGCAACTGATCGCGTTCGACCTGTCCGAGTACGCGATGTACCGGCTGACGGAGGAGTTGCGCGAGCGCTTCCCCGATCAGCAGGTCGTGCCGATCATCGGCGATGCGAAGGATTCGCTGCTGCTCGATCAGTTGATGTCGCGCCATGCGCCGCATATCGTGTTCCATGCGGCCGCGTACAAGCATGTGCCGCTGATGGAGGAGCACAACGCGTGGCAGGCGCTGCGCAACAACGTGCTCGGAACCTATCGCGTCGCGCGCGCGGCGATTCGCCACGACGTGCGCCACTTCGTGCTGATCTCGACCGACAAGGCCGTCAACCCGACCAACGTGATGGGCGCAAGCAAGCGTCTCGCCGAGATGGCCTGCCAGGCCCTTCAGCAGACGAGCCATCGCACACAGTTCGAAACCGTGCGGTTCGGCAACGTGCTAGGCAGCGCGGGCAGCGTGATTCCGAAGTTCCAGCAGCAGATCTCGAAGGGCGGCCCGGTGACGGTCACGCACCCGGAGATCACGCGATTCTTCATGACGATCCCGGAGGCGTCGCAGCTCGTGCTGCAGGCATCGAGCATGGGGCGCGGCGGTGAGATCTTCATCCTCGACATGGGGCAGCCGGTGAAGATCGTGGATCTCGCCCGCGACCTGATTCGCCTGTACGGTTTCTCGGAAGAGCAGATCCGCATCGAGTTCACCGGGTTGCGTCCCGGCGAAAAGCTCTATGAGGAACTGCTCGCGGACGACGAGACGACCACCCGCACGCCGCACCCGAAGCTGCGGACCGCGCGTGCGCGCGAGGTGCCGGACAACCTGCTCGACGAACTGCTGCCGTGGCTGATGCAGCATCGCGTGCTGAGCGACGACGAAGTGCGGCGCGATTTGCGGCGATGGGTCGCCGAATACCAGTCGTCCAGCGCACCGCTCCTGCAGAGCGTACCCACGCGTGCCGCGTCGCGAGGTTGACGATCGGCCGGGAAAGTCGTGATGCGCCGGCAGCCGCGCATTGTCGAACGCGCATCGCACATGACGACGCGACCTGCACGCAACGCGGTGCAGGTCGCGTTTTTCTTTGGCGGGTGTCCGCGGCGGCGCGTGCTCAGATCACGGCGCGAAGCGGCCGGCGGAGTGGCGGAATCCAGCGCAGGAACGCAATGATCGCGAGCGCCGTGCCGAAGATCAGCAGCGTGGCCAGCACCGGATCGATCAACGGCCATCCGGTCAACTGGAGCAGTCCGAAGCGTTTCGCAAACGGATCGATCAGGAACGGATGCAGACCGTAGACGCCGAGCGTGCATCCGGAGACGGTATTCAGCAACGGCGACGACTGGCCCGCGGTCATGCCCATGAACGCATGGAACAGGCCGCATGCGGCCGCGATGACGAGCGGCGACAGGTAAAGCTGGAAGAAGGGGTTGGGTATCCCGTGGACGCGTGATTCCCAGATCGTCGCAAACACGGTGGCCACCACGGAGGCGGCGAAGACCGACAGGCCCGCGGCAACGTTCCCCTTCAGGTCGGCAAGATACGCACCGAGAACCAGGAAGCCTGCATACATCCCGTAGTACGACGCATCGTATACGCTCCCGGTCCCCCATTTGGCGATCAGGTCATCCTCGCGCCCGGCGAACAGTGCATGCAGGGTCGGGTAGAGCGAGGCGGTCAGGAACCACACGGCCAGCAGCCACAGTCGTTCGGATGGCGATGCGTTCTGATAGAAGCGGCGCATGGCCGGCACGACCAGGTAGATGCCGAAGATCACGTAGAAGAACCACAAGTGAAACATCGTCGGCCCGGCGACGATCGCGCGAAGCCAGTTCCCGGTGTGCACGTTGTTGAAGCTGAGCCACCATAGATAGAACGTGGACCAGAACACGAGCGGGGGAATCACGCGTAGTACCCGCTTCGACAGGAACATGCCGAGCGGTTCGGATTTCCGCAGCAGGTTGGCGCCGGAAATCATGAAGAAAATCGGCACGCACGCGCGTGACAGCGATTCGTACCAGTTCGATGCACTCCACGCGGCGCCGTATTTCACGAAGCTTTCACTGGAGACGTGCAACAGCACGACCAGAAAGCAGGCAGCTACGCGCAATGCGTCTACTCGTCTATCCATCCCGATAGTGTCTCCGCGCCCTCGGGCGTCGTGTCAGCGGGTCATGTTAGACGATGTCAGGTATTTGTGGGATTGTGGAAATCCACCATTCTCAGGTGCGTCGCAGTACGGACGATCAGCGATGCCGGTGCTTGCGCACCACCATCCACCGCGGCGCACGGAACCGCACGATGCTCAGATAGAGCCACACGTAGGTCAACGCGAACAGCACGACGAACACGAACAGGTGCACCGTATGCCGCCAGAACAGCGTCGCGGGTATCACCGCGACGAGGCACAGCAGCCACAGGTACGGCGACGTCAGCGAATTGCGGCGCGTCAGGTCGTGCGCGTGCTTCGTGCCGACGGCCCAGCGCATCAGCCGCTTGTACACGAGCATGTGCAGGTGCACGCCGTCCGGAATGCCGGGCGACATCCCGCGGATGAATTTCTTCCGGTAGATCGAAAAGCAGGTCTCGAAGATCGGGTACATGAACAGCAGCACCGGGTACCACGCGGACACCTCGCGGTTGCGCATCACGAGCAAGATCGCGAGCTCCGCAAGCATGAAGCCGATGAAATACGCGCCACCGTCGCCGAGGAAGATCAGCCCGGCCGGGAAGTTCCACAGGAAGAAGCCGAGCACGGCGCCCATCATGATGATCGACGCGGACATGACGACCGGATCGCCGACCTGGAACGCGACGTATGCGAGCGACGCGAACATCATGAAGCTGACCATCGACGCGAGCCCGTTGAAGCCGTCGATGATGTTGACTGCATTCGCGAGCGCCGCGACCGCGAGCACGGTGACGAACGCCGAAATGGCGACATAGCCGAGCAGGAAGTCGAGCGGCGGCACGCTGATGCGCGTGACCGCGATGTTCATCAGCCAGAACGCGAGCGCGGCCGCGCCCATCGTACAGAGCAGCCGCGCGCGCGGCGACACGCGCTTGGTCAGGTCCTCGACGAGGCCGGACAGGAAGGCTGGCAGCCCGCAGGCCACGATGCCGAGAATGCTGCCGGCGATCGTCGGGTAGCGCTGCGTGAGCAGCAGCGCCGATGCGACGACGCCCGCGAGGATCCCGATGCCCCCGACCCGCGGCACGGGCCGCACGTGGAATTTCTGCACGCCGGCCAGGTCGCTGTCGATCGAGAATTTCTCGTGAAGGTGCGCGTAGCGCACGATGAACAGCGTGACGAGCAGGGAGACGATGAAGCCGGACGCGAAGCTGAGCATGGGATCGCTCGAAAAATGGACAGCGGATTATACAAAACCGCGCGGGTTCCCCTCCTGCCATCGCCAGTGATCGGCACACATTTCCTCGATACCGAGCGCGGCACGCCAGCCGATGATGTCGGCCGCGGCCTGCGGATTCGCATAGCACTCGGCGATGTCGCCCGGGCGGCGCGCGACGAGCTCGTACGGCACCGGGCGGCCCGACGCCTTCTCGAACGCGCGGACGACTTCCAGCACGCTGTAGCCTTGGCCCGTGCCGAGGTTCACGACGAAGCTCGCGTCGCGCTTCGCGAGCGCGTCGAGCGCGGCGATGTGCCCCTTCGCGAGATCGACGACGTGGATGTAGTCGCGCACGCCGGTGCCGTCCGGCGTCGGGTAGTCGGAGCCGAACACGCGCAGCGTTTCCAGCTTGCCGACCGCGACCTGCGCGACATACGGCATCAGGTTGTTCGGGATGCCGGCCGGGTCCTCGCCGATCAGCCCGCTTGCGTGCGCGCCGACCGGGTTGAAGTAGCGCAGCGTCGCGATTCGCCACGACGGATCGGAAACCTCGAGATCGCGCAGGATCTGCTCGGCGATCAGCTTCGACTGGCCGTACGGATTCGTCGCGGACAGCGGGAACGATTCGTCGATCGGCGAGCGCTCGGGCACGCCGTATACGGTCGCGGACGAGCTGAACACGAACTGCCTGACGTTGCGCTCGCGCATGACCTTGAGCACGGCGAGCAGGCCGCCGAGGTTGTTCTGGTAGTACTCGAGCGGCTTCGCGACCGATTCGCCGACGGCCTTGAGCGCCGCGAAATGAATCGTGCCGGTGATCGGGTGTGCGTCGAACACCTTGGCGAGCGCGGCTTCGTCGCACACGTCGACCTGATGGAACGCGGGCGACTTGCCCGTGATCCGCTCGATGCGGCGCACGGATTCGGCCTTGCTGTTGACGAGGTTGTCGACGATCACGACATCGTAGCCGTTGTCGAGCAGCTCGACGGCGGTGTGCGAGCCGATGTAGCCCGCGCCGCCGGTAACGAGGATGGTGCCTTTAGCGGTCATTGCTGATGCGCTCCTTCAGAGTGTGAACCCGGTCAACGAATGGATGGTTTCCCTGTAGCGCTCGACGACCTGTTGCTCGTCGAACTCCGCCACGACCTTTTGCCGGCCGCGTGCGCCCATCGCCACCCGGCCTTCCGGTCCGAGCGCGATCATGCGATTCAGTTGCTCCGCGAGGCTCGCGCTGTCGCGCACGCGGCACAGATAGCCCGTTTCGCCGTCTGCGACGACGTCCCGGCAGCCCGGCACGTCGGTCGCGACGATCGGGCGGCCCATTGCCGACGCTTCCATCAGCGTGCGCGGTACACCTTCGCGGTACGACGGCAGCACGACGCAGTCGGCCGCCGCGATATGGGGGCGCACGTCGTGCGCCTCGCCGAGATACTCGACGACGCCTTCGCCGACCCACGCATCGACATCCGCGCGGCCGATCGCGCTCGGATTGTCGACGCCGAGCGGCCCGAGCAGCTGGAAGCGCGCGTTCGGGAAGCGCGCGCGCACGATGCGTGCGGCCTCCACGTATTCGCGCACGCCCTTGTCCCACAGCAGGCGGCCGATCAGGATGAAGACGGGCGCGTCGCCGGCGGGCAGCGGCACGGGCGCGAACTGTTCGAGATCGACGCCTTCGCCGTGCAGCAGCCGTGCACGATCGGGATGCGCGAGCAACTGCTCGTCGGTGAAGGTCGCGAGATCGTCGCGATTCAGGAACCACACTTCACGCGGGAAGCGGAACGCGAACCGGTACAGGCGCTTCGCGACGCTCGCCGCGCGGCTTTTCTGGATGAAGACGTAGCCGAGCCCGGTCGTCACCGCGATCGACGGCACGCGTGCGAGCCACGCGGCGACCGAGCCGTAGATGTTCGGCTTGATCGTGTAATGGAACACGAGATCGGGCTGCAGCGCGCGGTAATGACGCACCAGCGCGGCGAGCGTGCCGAGATCCTCGCGCGGGCTCGTGCCTTTCGATGCAACCGCGAGCGGCACGTAGCGGCAGCCCATCTGCTCGAGCAACGGCACCGTGCGGTCGTGCGGCGCAATCACGAGAACCTCGGCGCCGCGCGCGACGAGCGCACGGATCAGCCCGTGGCGATACGTGTGGATCGCCCAGGCCGTGTTGCAGACGAGCGCGATGCGCAGCGGGGAGGTGGCGGACATGAAAAAAAGAATAAATAAAGCGTCGTAAATGCCGGATACGCCGAATGAAAGGGCGTCACGCGGACGGCCGGGCGGCGAACAGCGTCTGCTTGATCCGCTGCAACGTCCGGTACGGCGTCACGAAATGCAGCAGGTTCTTGGCGAGGCCGGCCCAGTCGTACGGGTTCAGCACGTTGAAGTGGCTCAGCAGCAGCGTGAGCGTCGACACCAGCTGACGCCGGCGCTTGGTCGCACTGATCCCGCCCTCGTTCAATTCGTAATAGAGGCCGAGTTCCGGCAGGTTCGCGCAATCGTAGCGTTGCATTAACCGTAAAAAAAGATCGAGATCCTCGGCCGCACGGTATTTCGCACGATAGTTCCCCACTTCCCGCACGGCGTCGATGCGCAGCATGACCGACGGGTGCACGAGCGGCGAGCGCAGGAAGCGCGTGCGGCGCAGCGTGCGCGGATCGGCGGGCGGCGTCAGCATGAAGCGCGGCTCGCCGGCGCGCGACACGACCTGGGTCCACATGCCGACGCAGGCCACGCGCGGATGGGCGCCGAGATACGCACGCTCCTTCGCAAGGCGCTGCGGCGCGGCGAGATCGCCGGCGTCGATGCGCGCCGCATAGCGGAAGCCGCGTGCGGCGAGTGCGTCGATGCCGGCCGCGAGCGCGCGCTCGATGCCGCCGTTCTGCGGCATGCGCAGCACGTCGATCGTGAGGCCGGGCAGGTCGGGCGCGACGATCGGCGGCGTGCTGCCGTCATCGACGATCAGCACGTGCACGGGCGTGTCCTCGCGAAACGATGCGAGGGTCCGAACGACGTCGTCGTGCCCGTTGTAGGCCGGCATCAGCACGGCCACATCGTCGAGCGGGGGCGGGCAATCAGGGGACGTCATGGTCGCAGCTTGAAACGGATGTAATAAAAATTAACGGCGGCGGCGGCCAGATAGCCGGCCGCCAGCCCGACGAGCGCGCCGTACAGGCCGAGCCGCGGGATCGCGAACAGGTTGACGAGTGCGGCGATCGCGAGCGCGAGCAGCCATTTCGACAGCAACACGAATTTTGCTTGATATTTGAGAACGATAAGATTGCCTATCGCCTCGATGCCGGCCGGCACCGACAACCAGACCGCCCAGCGAAAGATGTCGACCGACGCCTCGTAGCCGTGGCCGAACACCTTGCCGACGATCAGCGGCGCGGCGGCGTCGAGCACGAGCGCGCCGGCCGTCATCAGGCAGGCCGTCATCGCGATCAGCCGGACGATGTTGCGGCGCAGCCGCGCGACGTCCGACACGCGGTAGACGAAGGCGGGCGCGATCGTCTGCGCGAGCATCAGCGCGAGCGTGATCCAGTTCTCGTTGAGCTGCTGCGCGGCCGAGTAGCGGCCGAGATCGGCGAACGACACGTGACGCTCGAGCATCAGGCGGTCGAGCTTCAGGAACAGGTACATGCAGATGAGGCCGAGCCAGAACACGGTGCCGGCCGACGCAAAGTGCCTGAACAGCGGCTTGTCGAACGTCCAGCCGAGCGCGCCGCCGTTACGATGCCGGTAGTACAGCATCAGCGCGAGGCCGATCGCGGCGGCCTCGAGCGCCCACAGCCACGCGAAGCGGGCGGGGCCCGCGGCCGCGCGGACCAGCAGCCAGACGAGCAGCGCCTTCGCCAGCGCGGTGACCATGCTGGTGACGAGCTGCGGCTTGCTGTAGGTCATGCTCTGCAGCCACGCGTTGATGACGCCGACGAAGGGTTCGCGGAACACCATCGTGACCGCGAGGCCCGCGAGCATCGCGCCGACCAGCGGATCGAACGCGCCCGCGGCAATCGCGATCCAGGTCGCGACGAGCGCGGCGGCGGAGACGGCGATGCGCAGCGCGAACGCGCTGCCGAGCACCGCGCCGAGCTGGGCGGGCGGGCGCTGGACGATGGTCGGGACGAGGATTTCCGCGCCGCACACCCAGGTGAGCGGCGCCAGTACCAGGAGAAGCGTATTCGCATACTGCCATTTGCCGAACACATCCGGCCCGAAATAACGGGCCAGCAGGCCGCTGATCGCGATCGCGACGCCGATCTGCGTCAGCCGTTCGAGCCCCAGCCAGACGAGATTCGCGACGGCTTTCGCGACATCCGGGTTGCCGAAGCGCTTCAGCATGCGCGGCAGCGGCATGCGCGCAAGGCGGCCGGCAGGGCGCCGGGGGGCAGCAGGTTGGCGGGACGGCTAGGCATTAAAATGGGCGGTATGCGCGTCATCAAAACCCGCGATTATAAGTGGGATCGGGGTGGCTCCCGCCGTTCCGCACCAACGGTTACGCCCCATGCCGGGCCAGCATGTATCATGCGCGGCACCGGCGAGCGGCGGCCAGGCAAGCCAGACAATTTTCCATGCACGCAACTGAGAGAAGAGAATCGATGATCTCCCAATCCATCTTCAAGGCATATGACATTCGTGGCGTGGTCGGCAAGACGCTCGACACCGACACCGCGCGCGGGATCGGCCGGGCATTCGGCAGCGAAGTGCGCGCGCAGGGCGGCGATGCGGTGGTCGTCGCGCGCGACGGCCGCCTGTCCGGGCCGGACCTCGTCGGCGCGCTGGCCGACGGCCTGCGTGCGGCGGGCGTCGACGTCGTCGACGTCGGCATGGTGCCCACGCCGGTCGGCTATTTCGCGGCGAACGTCCCGCTCGCGCTGAAGGGCGGCGAGCGTCGCGTCGATTCGTGCATCGTCGTCACGGGCAGCCACAACCCGCCCGACTACAACGGCTTCAAGATGGTGCTGCGCGGCGCGGCGATCTACGGCGAGCAGATCCAGGCGCTGTACCAACGCATCGTCGACGAGCGCTTCGAGACGGGCAGCGGCTCGTACGAGCAGTTCGACGTGGCTGATCAATACATCGCGCGCATCGTCGGCGACATCAAGCCGGCCCGCCCGATGAAGCTCGTCGTCGACGCCGGCAACGGCGTGGCAGGCCCGCTCGCGACGCGCCTGTTCAAGGCGCTCGGCTGCGAGCTCGTCGAGCGCTTCACCGACATCGACGGTACGTTCCCGAACCACCACCCCGATCCCGCCCACCCGGAAAACCTGCAGGACGTGATCCAGGCGCTGAAGGACACCGACGCCGAGATCGGCTTCGCGTTCGACGGCGACGGCGACCGCCTCGGCGTCGTCACGAAGGACGGCCAGATCATCTATCCGGACCGCCAGCTGATGCTGTTCGCGGAAGAGGTGCTGTCGCGCAACCCGGGCGCGCAGATCATCTATGACGTGAAGTGCACGCGCCACCTCGCGCAATGGGTGAAGTCGAAGGGCGGCGAGCCGCTGATGTGGAAGACGGGCCACTCGCTCGTGAAGGCGAAGCTGCGCGAGACGGGTGCGCCGCTCGCCGGTGAAATGAGCGGCCACGTGTTCTTCAAGGATCGCTGGTACGGCTTCGACGACGGTCTCTACACGGGCGCACGCCTGCTCGAGATCATCGCGAAGACGGCCGATCCGAGCGCGCTGCTGAACGGGCTGCCGGACGCGATGAGCACGCCCGAACTGCAGCTGTGGCTCGACGAAGGCGAGAACTTCCGCCTGATCGACAAGCTGCAGAAAGAGGCGAAGTTCGACGGCGCCGAGGAAGTCGTGACGATCGACGGCCTGCGTGTCGAGTACCCGGACGGCTTCGGCCTCGCGCGTTCGTCGAACACGACGCCGGTCGTCGTGATGCGTTTCGAATCCGAGACGCAGGAAGGGCTCAAGCGCATCCAGGAGGACTTCCGCCGCGTGCTGACGGCCGCGAAGCCGGACGTCAAGCTGCCGTTCTGAGCCTCGGCGGCCTGCGGGCCGCCAACGGCGCGATGGTGAGTCCGATCGTCGCGCCACCCCCGAAAAGCGGCGCACGCTACACGCGTGCGGCCGCTTTTTGTCTGTCTGGGCCTCCGGGCGCGATAAAATCGCTCCTTTCTGCTTGTCGCCGGCTGCCTGCCGGCGTTTTTTCAGCGTGCAAAAGATCCTGATCGTGCGCGTGTCGTCGCTGGGCGACGTCGTGCACAACATGCCGGTGATCGCCGATATCCGGCGCCGCCACCCCGATGCGCAGATCGACTGGCTCGTCGAGGAAAGCTTCGTCGACCTGGTCAAGCTCGTCGACGGCGTGCGCAACGTGCTGCCGTTTTCGCTGCGCCGCTGGCGCAAGAAGCCGTTCTCGGGCGCCACGTGGCGCGAGATCCGCGCCTTCCACCGGCGTCTCGCGGCCGAGCAGTACGACCTCGTGATCGACTGCCAGGGCCTCATCAAGACGGCCTGGGTCGCGAGCTGGGCGCGCGGCCCGCTCGTCGGGCTCGGCAACCGCACCGACGGCGCCGGCTACGAGTGGCCCGTGCGTTTCTTCTATCGCAAGCGCGTGCCGATCGCGCCGCGCACGCACGTCGTCGAGCGCTCGCGGCAACTCGTCGCGGCCGCGCTGGGCGACCCGGTGCCGACGCCGGCCGATCCGGTCGACTTCGGCCTCGATACGCGCGCGGCGGCGCTCGCGGTGGCCGCGCTCGGCCTGAACCTGCCGGTGCCGTACGTGGTGTTCGTCCATGCGACGTCGCGCGCCGACAAGCAGTGGCCGGACGCCGCGTGGATCGAGCTCGGCCAGGCACTCGTGCGGCGCGGCGCGTCGCTCGTGCTGCCGTGGGGCAACGACGCGGAGCGCGCGACCAGCGAGCGGCTCGCGAAGGAGTTCGGCGCGGCGGCGATCGTGCCGCCGCGGCTGTCGCTGCCGGCCGTGGTCGGGCTGATCGACGGCGCGGCCGCCACCGTCGGGGTTGATACAGGTCTGGTTCACATCGCGGCCGCGCTGAAGCGGCCGACGGTCGAACTGTACAATTTCGCGACGGCCTGGCGGACCGGCGGCTACTGGTCGCCGAACGTCGTCAATCTCGGCACGGCGGGGCAACCCCCGTCGATCGCGCAAGTGAAGTCGGCGCTCGCGGGCTTCGGTCTCCTGTAACGCTGTCACACGCGCGAACCCACGCGAACCGAACATGAGCGAATCCCAGATCATCGAAGTCCCGTCCGCCGACTGGAGCGGACACAACCTGTCGGCGCCGCGCGAGCAGCTGCTGGCCGCCGTCGAGGAAGGCAAGGTGCTGTATTTCCCGCACCTGCGCTTCGCGATCGAAGGCGGCGAGGAAGCGCTGCTCGATCCGGCGCTCGCCGATCCGAAACGCAAGAACATCAGCCTCGCGCCGAACGGCGGCGCGCTCGCCGGCGTGCTCGGCGACAGCGTTACGCAGTCGGCGGTGCGCGCGCTGGTCGCGCGCTTCCAGCAGCAGGCCGGCACGCTCGTCGACGGCCTCTTTCCCGAGTATCGCGGCAAGCTGCGCGTCGCACCGACGAGCCTGCGGCTGATGCAGGTCGAGACGCGCCAGACGTCGTGGCGCAAGGACGACAGCCGGCTGCACGTCGATGCGTTCCCGTCGCGGCCCAACTACGGCGAGCGCATCCTGCGCGTGTTCACGAACGTGAACCCGGCCGGCGTGCCGCGCGTGTGGCGCGTCGGCGAGCCGTTCGAGGACGTCGCGAAACGCTTCCTGCCGCACATCAAGCCGCAGTTGCCGGGTGCCGCATGGCTGCTGAACCTGCTGCACGTGACGAAGTCGCCGCGCAGCGCGTACGACCACCTGATGCTGAACCTGCACGACAGCATGAAGGCCGATCTCGACTACCAGAAGACGAGCCCGCAGGAGACGATGCCGTTTCCGCCGGGCTGCGTGTGGATATGTTTCTCGGATCAGACTTCGCACGCTGTGATGTCCGGCCAGTTCATGCTCGAACAGACCTTCTTCCTGCCGGTGGATGCGATGGTCCGCCGCGAATGCGCGCCGCTCGGCATTCTCGAACGCCTGAAGGGCAGGGCGCTGGTTTGAGCGCGCCTCTTCTCCGAAGCAACACGAGGGCCGCTGCATGCTGAGGGTGATCTATCGCGCGCTGTGGTGGCTCGTCGCACCGATCGCCGTCATCCGGCTTTACGTGCGCTCGCGCAAGGAGCGCGGCTATCGCGAACACATCGGCGAACGTTTCGGCCACGTGGCGGGCCGCTCGCGCGACGACCGCGCGCCGCTGATCTGGGTGCATGCGGTATCGGTCGGCGAGACGCGCGCGGCGCAGCCGCTGATCGACGCGCTGATGCACGCGCGCCCCGATGCGCGCATCCTGCTCACGCACATGACGCCGAGCGGGCGTGCGACCGGCGAACAGATCTTCGGCGATCGCGTGCTGCGCTGCTACCTGCCGTACGACATGCCCGGCGCGGTGCGGCGCTTCCTGCGCGCGTGGCGGCCGACGCTCGGCCTCGTGATGGAAACCGAGGTGTGGCCGACGCTGATCGACGAGTGCCGCCGCGCGGACGTGCCGCTGGTGCTGACCAATGCGCGCATGTCGGCGCGTTCGTTCCGGCGCGCGGGGAAGTTCGGCGCGGCGACGCACGACGTGTTCGGCGGCTTCTCGCGCGTGCTCGCGCAGAGCCCGGCCGATGCGGAGCGGCTGACGTCACTCGGCGCGCGCAACGTGGCCGTGCTCGGCAACCTGAAGTTCGACATGACGACGCCGCCGGAACTCGCGGCGCGCGGCCATGCATGGCGCGACGCGATCGGTTCGCGGCCGGTGTGGGTCGCCGCGAGCACGCGCGAGAACGAGGAGGCGCTGGTGCTCGAGGCATTCGCGGCGATGCGCACGCCCGGCGCGCTGCTGGTGCTCGTGCCGCGCCATCCGCAGCGTTTTGCCGAGGTCGAGGCGCTCGTCGAGCGCAGCGGGCTCAAGTGCGTGCGACGCTCCGTCTGGGCGGCCGACACGACGGCGCTCGCGGCCGGCCGGCCGGCCGCCGGGTCGCTGCCGGACGACGTGACGGTGCTGCTCGGCGATTCGATGGGCGAACTCGGCGCGTATTACGCGGCCGCCGACATCGCGTTCATCGGCGGCAGCCTGTTGCCGCTCGGCGGCCAGAACCTGATCGAAGCGTGCGCGGTCGGCGTGCCGGTGCTGATCGGGAAGCACGTGTTCAACTTCACGCAGGCGACCGCCGACGCGGTCGCGGCCGGCGCGGCGCTGCAGGTCGAGGATCCGCTCGATCTCGCGCACGTGCTCGACGCGCTGTTCGCCGACAAGGCGCGCCGCATTGCGATGGGCGCGGCCGGCGCGGCATTCGCGTCGCGTCACCGCGGCGCGACCGCACGCACGGTCGACGTGCTCGCGGCCCTGCTGCCGCCCGCCGAGCGTGGCGTGCGCGCGCGGCAGGACGCGCAGGACACGTCCGACGAATAGACAAAGGCGGCGCAATGCCGCCGGGAGTACGCGTGGCGGCACCGTAGGGCGCCGCCGCGCCGCTCAGATCGTCAGCAAACCCTTCTTCTCGATGAACGCGATCACGTCCGCGACGCCTTCGAGCGCCTTCAGGTTCGTCATCACGTAAGGCCGTTCGCCGCGCATCTTCTTCGTGTCGGACGCCATCACGTCGAGGTTCGCACCGACCAGCGGCGCGAGATCCGTCTTGTTGATCACGAGCAGGTCGGACTTCGTGATGCCGGGGCCGCCCTTGCGCGGAATCTTCTCGCCGCCCGCGACGTCGATCACGTAGATCGTCAGGTCCGACAGCTCGGGGCTGAAGGTCGCCGCGAGGTTGTCGCCGCCCGATTCGATGAACACGATGTCGGCATCGGGAAAGCGCGACAGCATCCGGTCGACGGCCTCGAGGTTGATCGACGCGTCCTCGCGGATCGCCGTGTGCGGGCAGCCGCCCGTCTCGACGCCCATGATGCGTTCCTCGGGCAGCGCGCCCGCGACCGTCAGCAGCCGCTGGTCTTCCTTCGTATAGATGTCGTTGGTGATCGCGACGAGGTCGTACTTGTCGCGCATCGCCTTGCACAGCATTTCGAGCAGCGTGGTCTTGCCGGAGCCGACGGGGCCGCCGATGCCGACGCGCAGCGGCGGCAGTTTCTTCGTGCGGCGGGCGGAGGAGGGAGCAGGTGCGTTCATGGCGGGTAGCGTCGGGTTCAGGAGCGGAACAACCGCGAATACTGGGTTTCGTGCCGCGCGGACAGGATGCCGAGCTGCGGCGCGAACGTGTTGACGGCGTCGGGCGGCGTCGCGAGCGCGCGGCGCACGGCCGCGTCGATCGCGCCGCGCAGCGCAACGATGATGCGTTGCCCGGCGAGCTGGCCGAGCGGTACGGCCTTCAGCGCGGCGGATGTCTGGTTCTCGACCCAGCCGAATGCGTATGCGGCGAGCACCGCGTCGGCGCTCGCGTCGTGCGCGGCGGCTGCGTACGCGAACGCAGTGGGGAGCGCGATCGGCTTGATCGTTGCGAGTGTCGCGCGGCGCGCGGCATCGCCCCATTCGAGCGACGCGCAGAGCTGCGCGAGCGACCAGCCCATCTGTTCGGTCTCGCGTCGCAGTTCCGCCGATTCGCGGCTCGCGATGAACCACGCATTTTCGGCGGCGAGCGCCGGTGCGTCGTGCGCGTGCCAGCGCGCGAGCTGGTGCGCGAGGAACGGCAGCTCGCCGTGCGCGAGCACGTCGGTCAGGCCGCTCGCGATCCAGTCGCGCGCGGTATCCGCGTCGTGGATCAGGTTCGCGTCGAGCGCCGCTTCCAACCCCTGCGAATAGCTGAACGCACCGATCGGCAGCGCCGGCGACGCAAGGTGCAGCAGCGCGACGAGTTCAGTGGTGGTCATGGCCGTGCGCGCAACCGGGACCATGCTGATGATCGTGATCGTGATCGTGATCGTGATCGTGATCGTGATCGTGCGAATGCGAGTGGCCGTGATGCTCGCCGAACACCTGCTGCGCGATCGCGTAATCCTCGGCGAACGTCGCATCGTGCCCGTGCTTGTGGCCGCCGCCGTACGCGCCGGCTTCCGGCTGGAACGGTGCAAGGGTCTCCTCGACCTGCGTGCCGAGCCGGCGCAGCATGTCCGCGAGCACCGGATCGGCTTCGAGCTTCAGGTAGCCGTCGCCGATCTCGACCGGCGTGTGACGGTTGCCGAGGTGGTACGCGGCGCGCATCAGCGTGAGCGGATCGGCGGCGCGCACGCGCAGCACGGTCTCGGGCGCCGCGGCAACGCGCACGAGTGCGCCGTCGTCGGCGACGAGCACGTCGCCGTCGCGCAGGATCGTGCCGCGCGGCAGCAGGACCGCGACGTCCTCGCCGGTGTCGAGCGTCGCCGCGAGGCGGCTCTTGCAGCGGGCGTCATAGGCGAGCGTGAGCGTCGGTGCGCGCGCGACGAGCGACGCGGCGAGTTTCACGTTCGGGGCAATGCGTTTGTCGAGGGTGCGCATGAATCGAAGACCGGCAATCGGATCAGAACAGGAAATAGCGCTGCGCCATCGGCAGCACCGTGGCTGGCTCGCAGGTGAGCAACTGGCCGTCGGCGATCACGTCGTAGGTTTCGGGATCAACGCTGATCGACGGGCGCCACGCGTTGTGGATCATGTCGGCCTTCGTCACGTTGCGGCAGTTGCGCACGGGCACGATCCGCTTCGCGAGGCCGTAGCGTTCCGCGATGCCCGCATCGGCGGCCATCTGCGACACGAAGGTCAGCGACGTGCGCGCGAGCGCACCGCCGCGGGTGGCGAACATCTCGCGATAGTGGACCGGCTGCGGCGTCGGGATCGACGCGTTCGGGTCGCCCATCTGCGCCATCGCGATCATCCCGCCCTTCAGGATCATCGACGGCTTGATCCCGAAGAACGCAGGCTCCCACAGCACGAGGTCGGCCCACTTGCCGGGCTCGATCGAGCCGACTTCGTGCGCAATGCCGTGCGTGAGCGCCGGGTTGATCGTGTACTTCGCGACGTAGCGCTTCGCGCGGAAGTTGTCGTTGCGCGTGCTGTCTTCCGGCAGCGCGCCGCGCTGCACCTTCATCTTGTGCGCGGTCTGCCAGGTGCGGATGATCACCTCGCCGACGCGGCCCATCGCCTGCGAATCGGACGACAGCATCGACAGCGCGCCGAGATCGTGCAGGATGTCCTCGGCCGCGATCGTCTCGCGGCGGATCCGCGATTCCGCGAACGCGAGATCCTCGGCGATCGACGGATCGAGGTGATGGCACACCATCAGCATGTCGAGATGTTCGTCGAGCGTGTTGATCGTGTACGGGCGCGTCGGGTTGGTCGACGACGGCAGCACGTTCGCCTCGCCGCACACCTTCAGGATGTCGGGCGCATGGCCGCCGCCCGCACCTTCGGTGTGGTACGTGTGGATCGTGCGGCCCTTGAATGCGGCGACCGTCGATTCGACGAAGCCGCCTTCGTTCAGCGTGTCGGTGTGGATCGCGACCTGCGTGTCGGTGTCGTCGGCGACGGAAAGACAGTTGTCGATCGCGGCGGGCGTCGTGCCCCAGTCCTCGTGCAGCTTCAGCCCAATCGCACCGGCCGCGATCTGCTCGACGAGCGGCT
Organism: Burkholderia lata; assembly: GCF_902499335.1. Classification (GTDB taxonomy): domain Bacteria; phylum Pseudomonadota; class Gammaproteobacteria; order Burkholderiales; family Burkholderiaceae; genus Burkholderia; species Burkholderia lata_B. Next base: position 79,845 of record NZ_CABVQK010000020.1, read on the forward strand.
GCGGCAGGCTCGCGTTGCCCTTGCCGAGAAAGCCGAGGTTGATTGGCCAGCCGTCAGCGGCCTGCAGCATCCGCTCCATGTGCCACGGGCCCGGCGTGCAGGTCGTCGCGTTGGTGCCGGTGGCCGGCCCCGTGCCCCCGCCGAGCATCGTCGTGATGCCGGACGCGAGTGCCTCGTCGATCTGCTGCGGGCTGATGAAGTGGATGTGCGTGTCGATGCCGCCGGCCGTTACGATCAACCCTTCGCCGGCGATCACCTCGGTCGCGGCGCCGATCGCGATCGTCACGCCCGGCTGGATGTCGGGATTGCCGGCCTTGCCGATTGCGGCGATGCGGCCGTGCTTGATCGCGATGTCGGCCTTCACGATGCCCCAGTGATCGAGGATCACCGCGTTCGTGATGACCGTGTCGGGCACGTCGGCGGCGACACGCTGCGACTGGCCCATGCCGTCGCGGATCACTTTCCCGCCGCCGAATTTCACTTCCTCGCCGTAGGTCGTGAAGTCGCGTTCGATCTCGATCAGCAGTTCGGTATCGGCGAGCCGGACGCGGTCGCCCGTCGTCGGCCCGAACATTTCCGCGTACGCGCGGCGGCTCAAGCGTAGTGTCATGTTGCTGTTCCTGAAGAGCGGGGCGCGGCTTACAGCGGCCCCATCACCTTGCCCTGAAAACCGTAGACGGCGCGATCGCCCGCGAGGGCGACCAGTTCGACGGTGCGCGTCTGGCCGGGCTCGAAGCGCACCGCGGTGCCGGCCGCGATGTTCAGGCGAAAGCCGCGCGCGGCCGCGCGATCGAACGACAGTGCGTCGTTGACTTCGAAGAAGTGGTAGTGCGAGCCGACCTGCACCGGGCGGTCGCCGGTGTTCGCGACGACGAGCGTCAGCGTCGCGCGGCCCGCGTTCAGTTCGTGTTCGCCGTCGTCGGTGAGGATTTCGCCGGGGATCATGCGGGGCCTCACGGAATCGGGTGATGGACGGTCACGAGCTTCGTGCCGTCGGGGAAGGTCGCCTCGACCTGGATGTCGGGAATCATCTCCGGCACGCCGTCCATCACGTCGTCGCGCGTGAGCAGCGTCGTGCCGTAATGCATCACCTCGGCGACCGTCTTTCCGTCGCGCGCGGCTTCCATCAGCGCGGCGGTGATGAAGGCGACCGCCTCCGGATAGTTGAGCTTCAGGCCGCGTGCGCGACGGCGCTCGGCCAGCAGCGCCGCCGTGAAGATCAGCAGCTTGTCCTTCTCGCGGGGAGTCAGTTTCATGAAGGCAAACGTTCAGGAAAACGTAATTTTTATCGGTGCGTGCGCAATGGCGCGAACGCGCGGTTCATCGTAGCACCGCGCTGTTTTGCGTGCGCCGTGTATCGGTTATGTAAGGAGCAAGGCGCGTGCCATGTGCATGGAACGCAGTGAGATGCGCGCTCGTGGTGCGCGATGCATGGGCAACGTGCAGCGCCCGCCGCGACGCTGCGCCGAAACGGTGCGTGGCGCGACCGCGCTCAGGTTTGCCAGAGGCGCAGCGGCCGTGCGTCGACGCCGTGCACGATCGGCCGCAGATGCAGCCAGCAGTCGGTGAAGTGGCGCTGCAGCGCTTCCATCGATGTCGACAGTGCGCGAACGAGCACGACGCCCGGTGTCATGCAGGTCACGCCCGCGCGCAGCGTGGTGTCGAACGGCATCCGTGCGGCAAGCGATTCGGCGAGCGTGGCGTCGCACGCGGCGCCGGCGGCCCACAGCGTGCCGTACGCGGGAAAACCGGCGAGGCCCTGCAGCGCGCCGCGCAGCGGGTCGTGCGGATCGAGCAGCGCGCGTTCGGTCCACAGCGGCTGGCCGTCGGCATCGACAAGCGCGGAGGTCGACGCGATGCGGCCTGCCGACCAGGTTTCGCCGGCCGCCTGCCGGCCGAGCTGCGACGCGTCCCAGCCGATCGCACTGGCGCCCGCGCCGAGCTTGACCGTGAAGTCGAGCGACGCGTGCGCCGCGTCGAAGAACAGGTTGTTCTGCGGCAGCCAGTCGAGTTTCGCGTGCTCGCCGACCGTGATGCCGATGCGCTGCGTCGCGTCCAGCCCGTTCGACTTGTACCACTTGGTCGCGCCGGGTGTCGTCAGCACCGCGTGCGTGCCGTCGCCGAGCGCGATGTCGATGTCGAGCCGGTCGCCGCCCGCGACGCCGCCCGGCGGGTGGACGATCACCGCGTGGCAGATCGCATCGCCTTCCGGGTACAGCGGACGCTGCACGCGCAGCGGGCCGTCGTGCAGCCGGTGAGCGAGCGTCGTGCGCGCGCCGTGCCGCTCGAAGCCGAGTTCGAGGCGGCCGTGCCACGACTTGGCGACGGCGGGGCGGGACAGCGGGGCATGGGAATCGGGGGCGGACATCGGCGGGAAGCAGGGGACGGGCGCGGGGAACGAGGATGCTACCGCAACAATATACGCTTCGGTGCCCGCGTTGCGGGACGCGGCAACGCGGCTCTCGCGCCGTGCCGCACATCGCCGGCGTGAGCTCGACGTGTGCTGTTCGACGAGACGCCGGATTGATGGCCGGAAGCGACGCCGCTTCGCGCCACCTTGCCGGCTACACCGCGATCAGCTCGCGCACGCCGTTCGCTTCCATGTCCTGCGCGTCGCCGCCCGCGACGATCTCGCCGCGGCTCATCACCCAGTAGCGGTCGGCGATCGATTGGGCGAAGTCGTAATACTGTTCGACGAGCAGCACGGTCATCTTCGATTCGTCGACGAGCTGGCGCAGCGTGCGGCCGATGTCCTGGATGATCGACGGCTGGATGCCTTCGGTAGGCTCGTCGAGGATCAGCAACTGCGGCTCGCTCATCAGCGCGCGGCCGATCGCGAGCTGCTGCTGCTGGCCGCCCGACAGGTCGCCGCCGCGCCGCGCGCGCATGTCCTTCAGCACCGGGAACAGGTCGTAGATGCGGTCGGGCACCCTGGACGGTGCTTTCCGGCTCGCTGCACCGACGAGCAGGTTCTCCTCGACGGTCAGGCGCGGAAAGATGTCGCGGCCCTGCGGCACGTACGCGAGCCCGGCCGCGACGCGCGCATACGGCGGCATCGCGCCGAGCGCCGTGCCGCGCCACGACACGCTGCCGCTTTTCGCGGCGACGACGCCCATCAGGCAGCGCAGCAACGTGCTCTTGCCGACACCGTTGCGGCCGAGCAGCACGGTGAGCTTGCCGTCGTCGGCGGCGAGGCTCACGTTGCGCAGGATATGGCTGCCGCCGTAGTACTGGTTCAGTGCATCGATCTTCAGCATCGCATCATCGTCCAAGGTAAGACTCGATCACCGCGTCGTCGCGCTTGACCTGGTCGAGCGTGCCCTGCGCGAGTACCGCGCCCTCGGCCATCACCGTCACGCGGCCCGTGTCGCCCGCGAGCGCCGCGACGAATTCCATGTCGTGCTCGACGACCATCATCGAGCAGGTGCCGCGCAGTGTGTTCAGCAGCTCGGCGAGTTCCATCGTCTCGTGGTCGGTCATCCCGGCTGCCGGCTCGTCGAGCAGCAGCAGCGCGGGGCGCTGCATCAGCAGCATGCCGATCTCGAGCCGCTGCTTCTGCCCGTGCGACAGCTCGCCGGCCGCGCGGAACGCCTGGCTTTCGAGGCCGATCAGCGCGAGCGTCTCCTCGATCTTCGCTTGAGCGGGGCGGTCGAGCCGCGCGCGCAGCGACGCGAGCCAGCCCTTGTCGGTCTGCATCGCGAGCTCGAGGTTCTCCCACACCGGATGCTGTTCGAACACGGTCGGTTTCTGGAACTTGCGGCCGATGCCCGCGCGCGCGATCTCGGGCTCGTTCATCCGCGCGAGGTCGAGCGTCTGGCCGAGAAACACCTTGCCCGCGTCGGGACGCGTCTTGCCGGTGATCACGTCCATCATCGTCGTCTTACCCGCGCCGTTCGGGCCGATCACGCAGCGCAGCTCGCCCGCGTCGATCGCGAGCGACAGCTTCTTCAGCGCGCGGAAGCCGTCGAAGCTCACCTCGATATCCTCGAGGTAGAGGATCGTGCCGTGCGACGTGTCGATGCCGGGCGGCACCACGCGCCCCATCGATGCGGTACCGCTGACGGCCAGCAGTTCGTCCTCGGGCGGCGGCGTGAATTGGTAGAGGGCCGTTCCGTTCATGCGCGTTTCCCCTTCGCGAGCACGGTTTCGACGAGGCCCATGATCCCGCGCGGCAGCAGCAGCGGCACGAGCACGAAGATCAGGCCGAGGAAGAACAGCCAGTATTCGGCGAAGTACGCGGTAAACAGGCTCTTCGCGCCGTTCACCGCGAACGCGCCGACGATCGGCCCGATCAGCGTGCCGCGCCCGCCCACCGCGACCCAGATCGCCATCTCGATCGAGTTGCCGGGCGACATCTCGCCGGGGTTGATGATGCCGACCTGCGGCACGTACAGCGCGCCTGCGATGCCGCACAGCACGGCCGACACGGTCCACACGAACAGCTTGTACGCGAGCGGGCTGTAGCCGAGGAACATCAGACGCGTCTCGCCGTCGCGCACCGCGGTGACGACGCGCCCGAGCTTGCTCGTGACGATCGCGCGCGCGGCGATGAACGCGAGCACCAGCGTCGCGAACGTCAGCAGCAACAGCACCGTGCGCGTGCCGGGCGACGTGATCGCGAAGCCCGCGATGCGCTTGAAATCGGTGAAGCCGTTGTTGCCGCCGAAGCCGGTCTCGTTGCGATAGAACAGCAGCATCGCGGCGAATGTCATGGCCTGCGTGATGATCGACAGGTACACGCCCTTCACGCGCGAGCGGAACGTGAAGAAGCCGAACACCCACGCGAGTACGGCCGGCACGAGCACGACGAGCGCGAGCGCCCACGCGAGATGCTGGGTGCCGCTCCAGTACCACGGCAACTGGTGCCAGTCGAGGAACACCATGAAGTCGGGCAGGTCGCTGCTGTACTTGCCGTCACGGCCGATCTCGCGCATCAGGTACATGCCGATCGCGTAGCCGCCGAGCGCGAAGAACAGCCCGTGGCCGAGGCTCAGGATCCCGCAGTAGCCCCACACGAGATCGAGCGCGAGCGCGGCGATCGCATAGCACATCAGCTTGCCGGTGAGCGTCATCGCGTACGCGGACAGATGGAACGCGCTCGACTCGGGCGCGACGAGCGCGGCGAGCGGCACGCCGATGCCGATCGCGACGCACAGCGCGATCAGCGCGAGCCACGCACGCCGCGACAGCAACGCGGGGCGAGGCGGCAGGCCGAGCGCGAAGCCGTCTGCCGCGCGGGCGGCAGCGGCCGGCTTCGGCGAATCGGCGACGGGATTGGACAACGAATTGGTGAATGAAGTCACGTCAAGCCTCCGCACTGCGGCCCTTCGGGGCGAACATGCCCTGCGGACGTTTCTGGATGAACAGCACGATCATCACGAGCACCGCGATCTTCGCGAGCACGGCGCCCCAGAACGGCTCGATCGCCTTGCTCGCGAGGCCGAGCCCGAAGCCGCCGAGCACGGTGCCGGCGATCTGCCCGACCCCGCCGAGCACGACCGCCATGAACGAATCGATGATGTAGTTCTGGCCGAGGTCGGGGCCCACGTTGCCGATCTGCGACAGCGCGCAGCCGCCGAGGCCCGCGATGCCCGCGCCGAACGCGAACGCATACGCGTCGACGCGCGCGGTCTTCACGCCGACACACGCGGCCATCCGGCGGTTCTGCGTGACGGCGCGCACGAACAGGCCGAGCCGCGTCTTCGTCAGCACGGCCCACGCGATGAAGACCACCGCGAGCGCAAAGGCGAGGATCGCGAGCCGGTTGTACGGCAGGATCAGGTTCTGCATCACGGTCACGCCGCCGCTCATCCACGACGGGTTCACGACCTGCACGTTCTGCGCTCCGAACAGCATCCGCGTTGCCTGGATCAGGATCAGGCTCACGCCGAAGGTCGCGAGCAGCGTCTCGAGCGGGCGGCCGTACAGGTGCCGCAGCACGAGCCGTTCGAGCACGATGCCGATGAGCGCGGCCGTCACGAACGACACCGGCACGGCGACGAGCGGATACCAGTCGAACGCGCCGGGCGCATAGCGCTGGATCAGCGTCTGCACGACATAGGTTGCGTACGCGCCGATCATCAGGAATTCGCCGTGCGCCATGTTGATCACGCCGATCAGCCCGTACGTGATCGCGAGGCCGAGCGCGGCGAGCAGCAGCACGCTGCCCAGCGACAGGCCGGCGAACAGCGTGCCGGCAATCTCGCCGCGGCGCTGCAGCGAATGCAGTGCGTCGAGACCTTGCTGCGCGGCGTCGCGCACGCGCGCATCGGGCTCCGTATAGCTGCCGTCGGCGTTCTTCGCGACGAGCGGGCGCAACTGCTCGATCATGTCGAGGTCCTCGCGCGCGGCCACCACCTGCACGGCTTCGAGGCGCTTCGCCGGATCGGCATCGTGCAGCGCGGCGATCGCCCACAGTGCGTCGAGTCGGCGCTTCAGCGCGGGATCGGTTTCCTTTGCACGCGCGCGGTCGATCATCGGCTTGAGTGCCGGGTCGGGCGATTTCAGCAGCGCGTCGATCGCGTCGCGGCGCGCGGCGACGTCGGGCGACGCGAGCGCGAGCCCCGACAGCGCGCCCGTGATCTTCGTGCGCAGCAGGTTGTTCAGCATCACGGGCTGCGCGTCGCCGGCCGGCGTCGCGGCCTGCGTGAGCGCGTCGTGCGCGGTGTCGCCGGTCTGGATCAGCAGGCGGCCGTCACCGGTCGCGAGCGCGTCGCCGGTCGACAGCGCGTTGAGCACCGCGACGGCGCGCGGATCGGAATCGGCTGCGAGCCGTTCGACCGCGGCCGTCTTCGCGTCGAAGTCGTCGCCGGCGAGCGCGGCGGTATCGGTAGCCGTCAGCGCGAACGCGGCGCGCGGCAGCCCGCCCGCGAGGGCGGCGCACGCGACGATCGCGACGGCGGCTCGGCGAAAGCGTGTAGGCATCGGGAAATCCTGTCGGGCGTGGGGAAGCGGATGCAGGTGGCAATGCGCGCTCGCGTGCCGTTCATCACGGCAAGCGCGGCCTCCGCATCGATATCGGCACCGGCGTGCGAGCGGCACGTCGCGCGTGAAGCGCGACGTGCCGCCCTGCATCAGGCGAGCGCCGCGCGCTGCCGGCGCAGGAAGGCCGGGATCGACGTGACGATGTCCGGCTTGCCCTGGTTGCCCGCGATGAACGGGCTCCACGGTTGCGCGCGCACCGCGGTCTTGGTCTTCCACACGACGTTGAACTGCCCGTCGCCGCGGATCTCGCCGATCATCACCGGCTTGTGCAGGTGATGGTTACCGTCCATCGCGAGCGTGAAGCCCGACGGTGCGGCGACGGTCTGGCCGATCATCGCGACGCGTACCTTGTCGACGTCGGTGCTCTTCGCCTTCTCGACGGCCTGCTTCCACATGTGGATGCCGACGTAGGTCGCTTCCATCGGGTCGTTGGTCACGCGCTTCGCGCCGCCCGGCAGGTTGTTCGCCTTTACCCACGCGGCGAACTGGTCCTTGAACTTCGTGTTGGTCGGGTTCTTCACCGACATGAAGTAATTCCACGCGGCGAGGTGGCCGACGAGCGGCTTCGTGTCGATCCCGCGCAGCTCTTCCTCGCCGACCGAGAACGCGACGACCGGCACGTCGGTCGCCTTGATCCCCTGGTTGCCGAGCTCCTTGTAGAACGGCACGTTCGAGTCGCCGTTGATCGTCGAGATCACGGTCGTCTTGCCGCCTTGCGAGAAGTTCTTGATGTTCGCGACGATGGTCTGGTAGTCGCTATGGCCGAACGGCGTGTAGACCTCCTGAATGTCGGCGTCCTTCACGCCCTTCGATTTCAGGAACGCGCGCAGGATCTTGTTGGTCGTGCGCGGATACACGTAGTCGGTGCCGAGCAGGAAGAAGCGCTTCGCACCGCCGCCTTCCGCGCTCATCAGGTACTCGACGGCCGGGATCGCCTGCTGGTTCGGTGCGGCGCCCGTATAGAACACGTTGCGCGACATTTCCTCGCCTTCGTACTGCACCGGGTAGTAGAGCAGCCCGTTCAGTTCCTCGAACACCGGCAGGACGGATTTGCGCGACACCGACGTCCAGCAGCCGAACACGCACGCGACCTTGTCCTGCGTGAGCAACTGGCGCGCCTTCTCGGCGAACAGCGGCCAGTTCGACGCGGGATCGACCACGACAGGCTCGAGCTTGCGGCCCATCACGCCGCCGCTCTTGTTGATGTCGGCGATCGTCATCAGCGCGGTGTCCTTCAGCGACGTCTCCGAGATCGCCATCGTGCCCGACAGCGAGTGCAGGATGCCGACCTTGATCGGGCCGGTGCCCGCATCGGCCGCGTGTACGAACGGGCTCTTGCCCGCGAGCGCGAGTGCGCCGGCCATCGAACCGAACTTCAACAGACTGCGACGTTTCATCGGGTTCCCCTTGACGTGTTGGATATGCGTGCGCCCTGAAGGCGTCGGCCAACGGGTAACGCAAGGCATGTGCCAAGTCGTGCGGATGCACGTCCGGCGTGCCTGCGCGGGGCAGTGCGCGGCGTCGGGACGGTGCGCATGACACGTCGTGCAGCATGCGCGGTCCGTCGCGGTGCAGGGTCACGGGCGCAAATGGTGCACGTTCGGGGTTCCCCGTTCCGGTGCCTGCACCTGCACGCGGTGCGGGAACCGTCGTGCACCATGACTTCGCGCCACGCGGGCACGGCACGGCACGGCGCGGTGCCGCTGTCGGTCATCGAGACGACGCTGAAGTGATTAACCGGAGCGGAAAAGAGAAACGGGCACGCGATGCGTGCCCGTTCGGGGGATCGGTGCGACCGGCGGCAGTGTGCCGATCGGCGAGGCGGCGCGCGATGCGCCGCCGGAAAGGTCAGTAACGCGGCACGGACGGATCGACGTCGCGCGACCACGCGTCGATCCCGCCTTGCAGGTTGTACAGCTTCGTGAAGCCGCGCGATTCGAGGAACATCGCGACCTGCGCGCTGCGCATCCCGTGATGGCACACGCAGACGATTTCCGCTTCGTCGTCGAGCTCTTCGCTGCGGGCGGGAATCTGCTGCATCGGGATCGACACGCTACCGGCGATGTGCGCGGTCGCGATTTCCCACGGTTCGCGCACGTCGAGCACGACCGGGGCGGGGCGCGCCTTGTCGCCAAGCCATTCCGCGAGCATCGCGGCCGTCAGGATCTGCATGGGGGCTCCGCCGTTCAGAACTTGAAGCGCGACGGCTCGATCGCGTTGACGAGGTGGTCGATGTACGTTTCGAACACGTCGGCGACGCGGTACTGCTTGTCGTCGATGCGCGTGATGATCTGCGCCTTCATCACCGGACGGCCACCGACGAATGCCGCGAGGCGGCCGCCGACCTTCAGCTGTTCGAGCATTTCCTGCGGCACGACGGGCAGGCCGCCCGCGACGCAGATCACGTCATACGGTGCCTTGCCGGCCCAGCCGCGCGAACCGTCGCCGAGGACGACTTCCGCGTTGGTCACGCCGTCGTTGCGCAGGTTGTCTTCCGCGAACTTCGCGTTGGTCGGATCGATCTCGACGGCCGTCACGTGTTGTGCGCGGTGCGCGAACAGCGCAGCCAGGTAGCCCGAGCCGGCGCCGATGATGAGCACGTTCTCGTGCTTCTTGACCGTCAGCTCCTGCAGCACGCGCGCTTCGACGCGCGGGAACAGCATCTTGCTGTTGCCGCTCGGCAGCGGCAGTTCGAGGTCGACGAACGCGAGATCGCGGTATTCGGCCGGAACGTAGTTTTCACGCTTGACGATCGACAGCAGGCCCAGGACGTCGAGATCCAGCACGTCCCACGGCCGGATCTGTTGTTCGATCATGTTGAAACGCGCGTTTTCGATATTCATGGTGTGGTCACGCAGCCTGGTCGGCCATCAGCGGGGATAGAGAAACTTCGTGATTGTACCAAACGGGGCGGCCGCGAAGCCTTCAGGCGGCCTGCAACAGACCTTTACCCCTTGCTCTTCTTGATCTGCGCCTCGAACGCGAGGTCGAGCTTGCTCGCCTTGCGCGGCTTTTTGGGGCCGAATTCGTCGACGAACTTGACGAACTCGTCGAGCGGCAGCGGCTCGCAGCGCTTTTCGGCGGTGCCGCCGGAGCGGTCGACGAGATAGAACAGGCCGCCCGCCATCGCGACGGCCGCGAATTGCGGGTTGCCGGAGCGGGTCTTCAGGCGTTCGACCGCGTGGGTCGCTTTGGTGGTGCGCATCGTGCGGATTCTGGCGGGGCGTAAGCCCCATACTGTATCAAACCGGCCGCCCGCGCGTGACCGGCCGGGGCCCGCCGGGCTCAGACCGTGCGCGAGTAGCGCTGCTGCGGCGTCTGACCGAGATACGCGTCGAACGCCATCGCGATGTTGCGCACGACCATCCGGCCGGCCGGATGGATCGTCAGGCGGTCGGTTGCGATCGACAGCAGCCCGTCACGCTCGAACGGGCGCAGCGCGTCGAGTTCGCGCGCGAAATGATCGGCGAAGCGGATGCCGTGGGCGGCCTCGACATGCGAGAACGGCAGTTCGAGGTTGCACATCAGTTGCGTGATCACGTCGCGGCGCAGCCGGTCGTCGGGCGTGAGCCGCACGCCACGCGCGATCGGCAGCCGGCCCGCGTCGAGCGCGGCGCCGTAGGCGGGCAGGTCTTTCGCGTTCTGCGCGTAGACGTCGCCGACCTTGCCGATCGACGACACGCCGAATCCGACGAGGTCGGTGTCCGCGCGCGTGCTGTAGCCCTGGAAGTTGCGCTGTAGCGTGCCGTTCTTCTGCGCGCGCACGAGTTCGTCGGACGGCCGCGCGAAGTGGTCCATCCCGATGTACACGTAGCCGGCCGACGTCAGCATGTCGATCGCGAGGCCGAGCAGCGCGATGCGCGTTTCCGGCGGCGGCAGCGTCGCGTCGTCGATCTGACGCTGCATCTTGAACAGGTGCGGCATGTGCGCATAGCCGAACACCGACAGCCGGTCGGGCGCGAGTTCGATGATCGTTTCCAGCGTGCGCGCGAAGACGGAGACGGTCTGGTGCGGCAGCCCGTAGATCAGGTCGACACTCACCGAATGAAAACCCGTCGTGCGCGCGGCGGAGAGCAGGTCGGCCGTCATCGCGAGCGGCTGGATGCGGTTGATCGCCTGCTGCACGACCGGATCGAAATCCTGCACGCCGAGGCTCAGCCGGTTGAAGCCGATGGTGCGCAGGTGGACGAGCGTCGCGGGCGTGACCGTGCGCGGATCGATCTCGATCGAGAACTCGGCGTCGGCGTCCGGCGCGAGCGCGAAGTGCTCGCGCGTGGCCGCCATCAGCTCGGCCGTTTCGTCGTTGGACAGGAAGGTGGGCGTGCCGCCGCCCCAGTGCAGCTGCGTGACCGGGCGCGCCGGATCGAACAGCGCGGCCTGCAGCGCCATCTCGCGCTTGAGCTGGTCGAGATACGGACGCGCGCGGCGGCGGTTGTTGGTCGCGATCTTGTTGCAGCCGCAGTAGAAGCACGCGGTGTTGCAGAACGGGATGTGGAAGTACAGCGACAGCTCGCTCGACGACGCGCCGGGGTCGCTCGCCGCACGCACATAGTCGGCCGGGTCGAAATCGTCGCGGAACTGCAGCGCGGTGGGGTACGACGTATAGCGCGGCCCGTTCGCGCCGTATTTCGCGAGCAAATCGGGACGGAACAATGAGTCGGCAGAACCGGAACGCATGATGGTCTCGCGCTTTTTAGATGCTTTCGAGTATATAAACGCGCGATTCGGCTGCATTGCGTAATAACGTCGCAGCCGGGGATGGCACAATGCGGGGTGGGGCTGCCGGCACCGCGTCCGGTTGCCGCACCGTTTTTTGTTGTTCGTTCGAGAGAGCCGAGTGTCCGTCGAATTGCCTGTCCGCCCGGCGTCAGCCGTCCCGCCGCCGCATGCGTGCCGCGAGGGCTGCGGCGCGTGCTGCATCGCGCCGTCGATTTCCAGCCCGATTCCGGGCATGCCCGACGGCAAGCCGGCCGGCATGCGCTGCGTGCAGCTCGGCGACGACCTGCGCTGCCGGATCTTCGGCCGCCCCGAGCGGCCCGCGTGCTGCTCCGGGTTGCAGCCGGCCGCGGACATGTGCGGCGCGTCGCGCGACGATGCGCTCGCATGGCTCACGCGTCTCGAGGCCGCGACGCGGCCGTCGTAACCAGGAGAGTGTTCAGCATGACCGCACCTTGCGCGCCCGGCCGGCGCCGTTTTCTTGCCGCAACCGTCGGCGCCATCGGCGTGACGCTCTCGCTCGCCGCGTGCGCGTCGACGTTCCCGTTCATCCCCGATCACTACACGTTCTCGCGCGGTGACGTGCAGAAAGCTGTTGCGCGCAAGTTCCCGTACCAGAAGACGGTCGCGCAGGTCGTCGACGTGTCGCTCGCGAACCCGGCCGTCAACCTGCTGCCCGACCAGAACCGCGTGGCCGTGCAGCTCGACGCGCATTTCGTGAGCCCGTTCCTGCGTGCGCCGGTCAGCGGCAAGTTCACCGTGTCGGGCCAGCTCGCGTACGACGCGCCGAGCCGCTCGGTCGTGCTGAAGTCGCCGGCCGTCGACAGCCTCGCGCTCGACGGCGACGCGCAGATGTACGCGCAACAGGTCGGCGCGGCCGCCGGCCTGCTCGCGACGCAGTTGCTGACCAACTATCCGATCTACACGTTCAAGCCCGAACAACTGCAATTTGCCGGGGTGAACTACGAACCCGGTACAATTACGATTCTTACAAACGGCATACGTGTGGCGATCGTCGAAAAGTGACGACGAACCGCGCTCGGCCGGAGGGGGGCCGCGCGCGGAAGAGTGGCCCATTCATTCGACCATTTCGGAGTTGGGCCACGGATGGACTGGATCCTGATCTGCAAGGCTTTGATCCTCGGCGTCGTCGAGGGGCTGACGGAATTCCTGCCGGTGTCGAGCACCGGTCACCTGATCGTCGCGGGCAGCTTCCTGAATTTCAACGATTCGCACGCGAAGACTTTCGACGTCGTGATCCAGTTCGGTGCGATCCTCGCGGTCTGCTGGGAATACCGGCAACGGATCGCATCGATCGTGTCCGGGCTGCCTAGCCGGCCCGATGCGCGGCGCTTCACGCTGAACGTCGTGATCGCGACGATTCCCGCGATCGCGCTCGGCCTGCTGCTCGAGAAGAAGATCAAAGCGGTGCTGTTCTCGCCGGTCCCCGTCGCGTTTGCGCTCGTCGTGGGCGGCGCGATCATCCTGTGGGCCGAGGCGCGGCAGCGCGAGCGCAGCGAGCCGCCGCGCGTGGTGTCGGTCGATGCGCTGACACCGCTCGATGCGCTGAAGGTCGGCATCGCGCAGTGTTTTGCGCTGATTCCCGGCATGTCGCGCTCGGGTTCGACGATCATCGGCGGAATGCTGTTCGGCCTCGACCGGCGTGTTGCCACCGAATTCTCGTTCTTCCTCGCGATCCCGATCATCTTCGGCGCGACGCTCTATGAAACCGTCAAGGACTGGCACGCGTTCACCGTCGATTCGCTCGGCCTGTTCGCGCTTGGCCTCGTCGCGGCGTTCGTCAGCGCGTTCGTGTGCGTGCGCTGGCTGCTGCGCTATGTCGCGACGCACGATTTCACGGTGTTTGCGTGGTACCGGATCGCGTTCGGGCTGTTCGTTTTGCTGGTCGGGTATAGCGGTTGGCTGAACTGGGCGTGACGCGAACAAGAAGGCTGCCCCGCCTCGCATGAAAAAAGCCCGATCGGCAGAGGCCGGTCGGGCTTTTTCTTGTCCGGAGCGGGGCGGCGTATGCCGCCGCGAGAGGGATCAGCCTGCGCGCTTGCGGAACACCAGGTCCCACACGCCGTGGCCGAGCCGCAGCCCGCGCCGTTCGAACTTCGTCACCGGGCGGTAGTCGGGGCGCGGTGCGTAGTCGGCGGCCGTGTTTTCGAGCGTCGGCTCCGCGCCGAGCACATCGAGCATCTGTTCCGCGTAGTTCTGCCAGTCGGTCGCGCAGTGAATGTACGCGCCCGGCTTCAGGCGCGACGCGAGATGCGCGACGAGCGGCGGCTGGATCAGCCGGCGCTTGTGGTGGCGCGCCTTGTGCCACGGGTCGGGGAAGAAGATGTGCACGCCGTCGAGGCTTTCCGGCGCGAGCATGTGCTCGAGCACCTCGACCGCGTCGTGCTGGATGATGCGGATGTTCGACAGATCCTGCTCGCCGATCAGCTTCAGCAGCGCGCCGACGCCCGGCTCGTGCACCTCGACGCCGAGGAAGTCGTCGCCGGGGCGGTTCGCGGCGATTTCCGCGGTCGATGCACCCATGCCGAAGCCGATCTCGAGGATGCGCGGAGCGCTGCGGCCGAACACTGCGTTCCAGTCGGGCAGCTCCGGCGTATAGGGCACCACGAAGCGCGGGCCGAGTTCGTCCATCGCGCGGCGCTGGCCGGTCGACACGCGCCCGGCGCGCGTCACGAAGCTGCGGATGCGGCGGTGGTGCAGCGGATTGACTGCGTCAGTGCCTTCGGCGGCTTCGTCGGGAATGGCGTCGTCGTGCGGCGGCAGGCCGGCTTCGTTCGGATCGTCGTGCATCATCGGTGACAGAGAAAGGCTCGGTTGCGGGCGAGGGCCCGTTGCGCGCAGCAGTGCGCCGGGGGAACCGGCACATGGTACAAAAAAGCCGCCTTCGACGAGGCGGCTTATGCGCAGGCTGCGATGCAGCCGGAAAGTGGAGCGGGCGATGGGAATCGAACCCACGTCATCAGCTTGGGAAGCTGAGGTAATGGCCATTATACGACGCCCGCAGAACGCGCAATTCTACAGGGTTTGGCCGAGATGTGGCAAGTGGGCTGTTTTGGCCCCGCTGACTTCGAGGTCGGCACGACGCGAGGGAGGTGCGGTGGCGCCGCCGGGAATGGTCTCCAAAAAGGGTTCGGCCGGAAGTGACCCATCGGCGCAACGCTGAGCCGGACGAACCGGCGGCGCGCCCGCCCGCAAGCCGGTGTCGAAAATAGACGAGTCGGTGTCGGAAGCATGCAAGCCCCGCCGACGCTTTCGAACTAACGTGACAGGCCTCTTATACGATCGTTAGTCTGGAGCCGACATGTCCGATTTCATCACCGTTCTGCGCAAAACCTGCCCGACCCCCGTCCTTGACGCGACCAAGTGGAAGCGCATCGGCGGCGATCCGCACACCGTGAACCTGAACGCCTACCTCTCGAAGGACGGCAGCAAGATCATGGGTACCTGGATCTGTACGCCGGGCAAGTTCGAAGTGAACTACGAGAAATGGGAGTACTGCCACTTCCTCGACGGCTACTGCATCATCACGCCGGAAGGCGAGGAGGCGGTGCACCTGAAAGCCGGCGACGTGTTCGTGATCGAACCCGGCATGAAAGGGACGTGGGAAGTGGTGGAAACGGTGCGCAAGTACTTCGTGTTCGCCTGAGCGAGTCGATCGGTTCGGCCTGCGCAAAGGCACCGGTCGTGCAGACGCATTGAGCCGCCCCCTTCAGCCGATACCAACGAGCCGGGATTGCCGCCGGGATGACCCGCGAGGGATTCCGGCTCAATAGAATTCGTTCCGGTTCGGAAACAACTCGCCGAGCGTGGTCGCACGTTCGGCCGGCTCCGCCATCCCGCCGATCGCGCCGGGTGCTTGCCGTTCACGATAGGCGCTCGGCGACATACCGTACGCGCGCCGGAACTCACGCCCCAGATGCGACGCATCGGCAAATCCGCAGGCTGCCGCGATTTCGGAAATGTTCTTGTCCAGATGCATCAGCATCCATGCGGCCGTGCGAATCCGGATCGCCCGGTAGCAGGCGGCCGGCCCGCCACCGGTCGCTTCCCTGAACAGCCGTTCCAACTGTCTCGATGAAACGTCCAGCCGGCGCGCCAGCTCGTCGATCGTAATCGAGTGGCTGATGTGTTGCTCCATCAGCAGGATCGCGCGCTTCACCTTCGGATGCGCGTTGGGCGCGACGCCGGGCGGATGCGGTTGCGGCGCGCTGACCGTTTCGCGCCCGTCAACCAGCAGGATCCGGAGCGCCTTGTAGACGATCGACGGCTCGATGTGCCGCACCAGGATCGCGGCCGCGACGTCGATCGACGCGCGCCCGCCGGAGCAGGTCACGCGCCGTCCATCCAGCACGTAGAGGCGATCGGACACCACGAGCTTCGCATCGACGGACGGAAACCGCTCGATGAAGTCCCAGTAGTGAAACCAGCTGATGCAGATCCGGTGTCCGGCCATCACGCCCGCACGTGCCAGCGCGAACGCACCGGTGCAGATGCCGACCAGCATCGCGCCGGCCGAGGCGGCCGCGCGAATGAATTCCAGCGTGGCCGCGTCGGGTTCCGAGCGGACATGCAGGAGCCCGCCCACGACGACCACGTAGTCGTATTCCTGACGCGCATTCAACGACTCCCACGCCGGGACCTGGATCCCGCAGCTAGCGCGAACGGGGGAGGCCATGTCGCCGAGGATCGTCCACGACAACCTGACCGGCCGGCTGTTGTCGCCCTCGTCGGCCGCGAGCCGCAACACGTCGACCATGCCCGAGAACGCCGTCAGCGTGAAATTCGGCAACAGGACGAAGCCGAACCGGATACGTGCCGGCGTGTCGGGTTCCGGCGGGCTTGCGACAGGTGCTGCATGACTCATGATGATGCGCGGATAAGGCAACTGCTCGCGCAGATGCGAAACAACGAAGGCCGGCGCGATCCTTGGCGAATCGCACCGGCCGGCCAATGTGGGCCGCAGCCCCGGGTTGCCGTACAGACGGATGTCGTGAACGGCGCGGCCCGGACATCACCGTCCGGGCCGCGCCGGAAACATCGCTGTTGCACGGCAGGCGTCGGCGAAACGCGCGAGGCATTCGCAGTACGCGAAGCCCGACCCGATCGACTCGCCGGCAGCGGCAACCGCGCGCCTGCCAGCGCGCGTCGATTCGTCTTCAGGCCGACGATGCGCCGCGGCGTCCGAGGCTCGACTGCGCATCGCGGCTGCGCTGGTTGATGCGCGCCGCGAGCAGCACGAGCGCGGCAAGCACGCCGGTCGCCGCGACTTCCATCCGGTGGCCGTCGAGGAACAGCATCGTGACGAGCGTCCCGCAGATGAACACGATGACCGCCCACGTCAGCCACGGGAACATCCACATCCGCAGCGTCAGCGTCGAACCGCTCACGTCGAGCATGCGGCGCATCCGCAATTGCGACACCGCGATCACCAGGTACACGAGCAGTGCGATCGCACCGGACGTCGCAATCAGCACGTTGAACACCTGTTCCGGCACCACGTAGTTCGCGATCACGGTCAGGAAGCCGAACGCGGTCGACGCGAGCACGGCCGCGCGTGGCGTGCCGGTCGAATCGGTACGCTGCAGGAACGCCGGGGCATCGTTGCGCTTCGCGAGCGAGAACAGCATCCGCGATGCCGTATACAGCGCCGAATTCAGGCAGCTCGCGACCGACACGAGCACGATCACGTCGATGATCGCCTTCGCATGCGGGACGCCGAGCAGTTCCATCACGCGCTGGTACGAGCCGTGCGCCGGCAGCAGCGGGTCGTTCCACGGCACGATCGCGGTGACGAACAGGATCGAGCCGAGATAGAACAGCGAGATGCGCCAGATCACCGAATTCGTCGCGCGCACGATCTGCCGCTCCGGATGCTCGGATTCGGCCGCCGCGATCGTCACGATCTCGGTGCCGACGAACGAGAACATCGTCATCAGCATGCCGGCGAACACCGCGCCGATCCCGTTCGGCATGAACCCGCCGTGCGCGACCAGGTTCGAGAAGCCCGACGCGTGGCTGCCCGGCAGCAGGCCGAACACGGCCGCACCGCCGATCGCGATGAACACGGCGATCGCGACGACCTTGATCAACGCGAACCAGAACTCGAATTCGCCGTAGTTCTTGACGGAGAAGAGGTTGGTCACCGTCAGCAGCAGCGTGACGCCGAGCGCGAAAATCCAGGTCGCAATGCCCGGGAACCACGCGTTGAGGATGGTGGCCGCCGCCGTCGCCTCGATCGGGATCACGAGCACCCAGAACCACCAGTACAGCCAGCCGATCGTGAAGCCGGCCCAATGGCCGATCGCGCGATCGGCATAGGTGGAGAACGAGCCGCTGTCCGGATGGGCGACGGCCATTTCGCCGAGCATGCGCATCACGAGGACGACGAGCGCGCCCGTCAGCGCATAGGCGATCAACGCCGCCGGCCCCGCTGCCGCGATCGCGTGGCCGGAGCCGACGAACAGGCCCGCGCCGATCACGCCCGCGATCGACAGCATCGTGACGTGGCGTTGCTTCAGGCCTGTCGCCAGGCCCGTATGACTACCCTTCATGTCGTCCTCCAATCCCTGTATCCAGTGTCTGGCTTGTTGTTCAATGAACTGCGCGTTGCAGGCAGCCATCGCGGTGCTTCGGCATGCGTTGACCTGCCTGGCGACATGTATCTTCTCGGCACAAAACCGCGCGATCTAGAAAATATCCGACCGCAACCCATAACAAATGCGACGCGCGGTTAACCGGCAGCGACATTTTTCGCGGGTGATGCCGATCGAAGCGGCGATGCGACGGGGCCTACGCGGATTGCGGGGCGCGATCGGATATCGGCAAGCGCTGCGGATATCGGGCGTGGATGACATGGAGGTACGCGTGTAACACGTGGCGGAGCCGATGCGGTGCGGCGCGATTCGGGCGCTGCCGATCGGGGTACTTGACGGTCGCAGGTCGGCAAGACAACGCGCAAGCACCTAATATGCAGCGATCCGCCAGTCGCGCCGGCCGCCGTGCGTGCATCACCCGCGACCACCGAACGTTTTCCCGGAACCCCGACCATGCGCATCACCGCGATTCACGAACAAGCGATTCCCGTGTCCCGCTATGCCGATCCAGCGATCCTGTCCGGCGGCCTGACGACGAGCGTTGTCGCGGTCGTCACCGATGTCGTGCGCGATGGCTGCCCGGTGATGGGCTATGGCTACGCGTCGGTCGGACGTTTCGCGCAGGGTGGCCTGATTCGCGAACGGTTCGCGCCGCGCCTGCTCGCTGCTGCCGATACGCTTGCCGACGAAGCCGGCACGAACCTCGATCCGTTCCGCGCATGGCGCGCGATGATGGCCGGTGAAAAGCCGGGCGGGCACGGCGAACGATGCGTCGCGGTCGGCACGCTCGACATGGCGATCTGGGATGCCGCCGCTAAAATCGCCGGCCTGCCACTCCATCGATTTCTTGCCGACCGGCTTGAACGCACGGCCGCACCACGCGTGCGGGTGTACGCAGGCGGCGGCTACCGCTATCCGCATGACGATCTCGCGCGCCTGTCGGACGAGATGCGCCGGATCACCGATCTCGGCTACACGCACGCGAAGATCAAGATCGGCGGCGCGGATTTCGATCAGGACCGCAGGCGCATCGAAGCTGCCGCCGCGCAATTGGCGGACAGTTCGCATCTCGCGGTCGACGCGATGAACACATACGACGCGACGACCGTCGACGCCGCCGCCGCGATGCTCGCGCCGTTTGACCTCTGGTGGTTCGAGGACATCTGCGATCCGCTCGACTTGCCGCTCCAGGCGGATCTCGCCACGCGTTACGCACCGCCGATCGCGGCCGGCGAGGCGCTGTTCTCGCTTGCAGAAGCGAAGCTGCTCGACCGCTACGGCGGGTTGCGCCCCGAGCGCGACGTGCTCGTGTTCGATCCCGTGCATTGCTACGGGCTGCCGGGCTATCTGCAGATCGTCGAGCACTTCGCGTCGCGCGGCTGGCGACGCGACGCATTCTGGCCGCACGGCGGCCACCTGTTCTCGCTGCACGTCGTCGCGGCGCTCGGGCTCGGCGGTGCGGAAGTCAGTCCGTTCGCGTTCCATCCATTCAGCGGACTGGCCGATGGCGCAAGCGTCGACGCCGGATATGCACGCGTACCGCAGGCACCGGGCATCGGCTTCGAGCAACATGCCGGTGCGCACGACGTGTTTCGCACGTTATCGAGCCGCTGACGCCTGAAGCGCGTCGATCGCGAAACGCACCGCGAAGCCGAGCATCATCGCCGCGACGAAGAAATCGAGCACGCGCCACGTAAGCGTACGGGCAAACCATGCGCGGCACGCGCGTGCGCCATAGGTGAGCATCAGGAACCACGCGAGCGACGCCGTCATCGCGCCGATCGCAAACGGCGCACGTGCGGCGGGCGTGTGGCTCACGATCACGGTGCCGAGCAGCAGCACCGTGTCGATCCATGCATACGGATTGAGCAGCGAGACGGCGGCGGTCGCGAGCACCGTGCGCGAGAGTGTGGGCTCACTACCCGCGTGTGGGCCATCGACGTGCCCGGGCTGTCGTCGCCGGATCGCCGAGCGCAGCGCAAGCAGGCCGTAGCCGGCGAGATATGTGATACCGGCCCACAGCGCGGCCGACACCACGCCGGGATGGCGCGACAGCAACGACGACAACCCGTGCGCGCCGAGCGCGATCAGCAGCGCGTCGCTGCCCGCACAGACGAGGGCGATGGAAAGCAGATGGGGGCTCGAGATCGAGCGCTTGATGACGAAGGCGTCCTTGGGGCCGACGGACGTGAACAGTCCGGCGCCAAGCAGCAGGCCTTCGACGAAGGCAGAGGTGTCGAGCACGAGCGGGCCGACAACCTCTTAAGCTGAACCGGTGATGGTTACGATGAACGAAACGTTAAGGGGCGCCCGGGGGCATTGTCAATGCCCCGCCTGGCGCCCGACGCCGATCAGTGAGCGGCCGCCTCGCCGAGGTTGAGCGCGACGAGCGCGCAGACGGTCAGCGCGATGCCGGCGAGTTTCAGCGGCGACACCGATTCATCGAAGCAGACGATGCCGATCACGGCCGTGGCCGCGGTGCTGGCGGCGGCCCAGCTTGCATACGCGAGCCCCATTTCGAGCCGCTTCGTCGCGAGCGCCATCAGCCAGACAGCGCAGGCATAACAGGCGACGGTAAGCGCGGACGGGAGCGGGCGGGAAAAGCCGGCGGAGTATTTCAGTCCGACGGAGCCGAGCACTTCGGCGAGGACACTGACGCCCAGCAGAAGCCAGGCAGACTGGAGCGGGGACACGAAGGGCCTCCTTCCCCCGACGCTTATACCGAGCGGCGAGGAGAAGTGGAGGCGTCAGCGGTACCCAGGATGAACGGAGCTTAGTCCGCGCGCCGTTGCAGCACAAGGCACAACGCACGCGGTGCCCCGGTCACGCACCGTCGGCCTGGCCGGCCGCCCACTCGGGCCGCTGCCCGAGCGCGTCGAACAGCCGGACGATCTCGGCTTTCACCTTCTGCACCGCGTTGCTGACGAGCGCCGTGTCGTGCCAGCACAGCGACAGGTCGCGCGCGAACAGCCGGTGCGCGACCGTCGACAGCTTGAGCTTGCGCTCCTCGATCTCGACGTGCGCGGCCGTCCACGGCAGGATCGTCACGCCGAGCTGCGCCATCACGGCCGCGAACAGCAGCCCGGTCGAGCTCGCCTCGAAACTGATCTCGTACGACAGCCCGGCCTCGCGCATCGCCCAGTCGACGCGGTTGCGGATCGTGTTCGGCGCGCTCGGCAGCACGAGCGGCATCCGCGCGATCGCGTCGAGCGGCACGGGATCGTCCGGCACCGGGAACCCGGGCCACGTGATCAGGTACAGCGTTTCCGTCAGCAACCGGTGGATCGCGATGCCGCGCGTGTCGACCGCATCGACGACGATCGCGAGATCGAGCCGCGCGCGTTCGAGCAGCGTGTCGAGATCGGCGCTCGGCGCCTCGATCAGCTCCAGCATGATGCCCGGGAAGCGGTCGCGCACCGCGCGGGCGAGCGGAATGGCCAGCACGCGCGCGGTGCTCGACGGCATCCCGACCGTCACGCGGCCCTGCGGTGTCTCGGCATCGCGGCGCAGCAGTTCGCGCGTGCCGTCGGCCTGGCGCAGCAGATCGAGCGCGTGCTGATACAGCGTGCGGCCGGCGGCGGTGGGCGCGACGCCGCGCACGCTCCGTTCGAGCAACTGCATCCCGAGATCCTGTTCGAGATTGCGCATCTGCTGGCTGACCGCCGGCTGCGCCACATGCAGCGCCTCGCTCGCATGCGTGACGTTGCCGCATTCGACGACCTTCACGAAATAGCGCAACTGCCTCAAGTCCATCGCCGCCCCCTCCCGATTCGAGCCATAAGCCAATCCGATCGAGCAAGATGAATATCATATTTTTCTGCGATCGCTGAGGTTTCTATACTCGTCTCACAAAAGAGCCAGCCTGCCGGCCATCCCGGACCGGACGCGGCAAAAGCGCCGGCCCCGCCGGCAAGGAGACGAAGATGTTCAAGGCGATCGACGCGCCGGCGGCCGGCGCGAAGCCGCGGCGCACGCCGCTCACGCGCGAGCAGGTCAAGGGCTTCTGGGCCGTATATGCGGGCTGGGTGCTCGACGGCGTGGATTCGGTGATCTACGCGCTCGTGCTGATTCCGGCGTTGACCGAACTGCTGCCGGCGTCCGGCATCGCGGCGACGCCCGCGAATCTCGGGATGTACGGCTCGATCCTGTTTGCGCTGTTCCTGATCGGCTGGGGGCTGTCGTTCATCTGGGGGCCGCTCGCCGACCGCTTCGGCCGCGTCCGCACGCTCGCCGCGAGCATCCTGATCTACTCGGTGTTCACCGGCGCGGCCGCGTTCGTGCACGACGTGTGGGCGCTGGCCGCGTGCCGGCTGATCGCCGGGATCGGCGTCGGCGGCGAATGGGCGCTCGCGGGCACCTACGTCGCCGAAAGCTGGCCGGAAGACCGCCGCAAGATGGGCGCCGGCTACCTGCAGACGGGCTACTACTTCGGCTTCTTCATCGCGGCGTGCCTGAACTACACGATCGGCGCGACCTACGGCTGGCGCGCGATGTTCCTGTGCGGCCTCGCGCCTGCGCTGCTCGCGGTGTTCACCGTGATGCGCGTGAAAGAGCCCGGCCAGTGGCGCCGGCATGACGCACGCGACGGCGACGTGGCCGACGCGCGGCGCGCCCATCCGCTGCGCGAGATCTTCGCGCCGGCCTTCCTGCGCCGCACGCTGACGAGCGCGAGCCTCGTCGGCGTCGCGATCGTCGGGCTGTGGGCCGGCTCCGTCTACGAGGCGAGCGCGGTCAGCACGCTGGCGGCGCGCGCGGGCATCGACCACATCGGCGCGATGCGGCTCGCGTCGATCGGCGCGGCGATCCTGTCGTGCGCGACGATCGCCGGTTGTCTGGTTGCGCCGTGGCTCTCCGAACGGCTCGGCCGGCGCACGGCGCTCGGCGTGTATTTCGCGGGGATGGCCGGATCGATCGTGTTCGCGTTCGGCTGGGCGTTCTACCAGCCGAACGGGCTCGCGGCGTTCATGGTGTCGCTCGCGTTCCTCGGTTTCTTCGGCGGCAATTTCGCGATCTTCTCGCTGTGGCTGCCCGAGCAGTACCCGACGCGCGTGCGTGCGACAGCGTTCGCGTTCAACGCGTCGGTCGGCCGCTTCATCGGTGCGGGCGTGAACTTCCTGCTCGGCGCCGCGATTCACGGTTACGGATCGCTCGGCGTGCCGGTCGCATGGACCGCGGCCGTATTCGGCCTCGGCATCCTGATCCTGCCGTTCGCGGTCGAAACGCGCCACCAGACGCTGCCCGAATGAGCGGCACGCCGCGATCGTTCGGAAACACGCTACACCCAGTCATCAATATCAGGAGTCCGGAATGCAGGCATTACAAGGAATCAGGGTCGTCGATCTGAGCCGCGCGCTGTCGGGGCCGTTCTGCTCGATGGTGCTCGCCGATCTCGGCGCCGACGTGATCAAGGTCGAGTCGGGGCCGCACGGCGACATGAGCCGCGCATGGGGGCCGTTCGATCGCGGCGTGAGCACGTACTACCTGTCCTGCAATCGCAACAAGCGCGGCATCTGCGTGGATTTCCGGCAACCGGCCGGCCTCGACGTCGTGCGCCGGCTGATCGCGCAGGCCGACGTCGTGATCGAGAATTTCAAGGCGGGCACGATGGACACGATGGGGCTCGGCTATGCCGCGCTGAGTGCACGCGATCCGCGGCTCGTGATGGGCAGTGTCACCGCGTTCGGCCCGCGCGGCCCGTTGCGCGACTGGCCGGGCTTCGACCAGATCGCGCAGGGCTGTGCGGGGCTGATGAGCCTCACCGGCTTTCCCGACGGCGAGCCGACCCGCACGGGCACCGCGATCGGCGATCTCAGCTCGGGGATGTGGGTCGCGACCGGCGTGCTGGCCGCGCTGTACGAGCGCGAGCGCACGGGGCGCGGGCAGCATGTCGGCACGTCGCTGCTCGAAAGCCTTGTTTCGCTGCTGAGCGTGCACGGGCAGCGCTACCTGAGCCTCGGCGACGTGCCGCGCCGCACCGGCAATGCGCATGCGGTGATCGCGCCGTACGGCGTGTTCGAGACGGCCGACGGGCCGCTCAACCTCGCACCGATCACGACCGACATGTGGCTGCGGTTGTGCCAGTTGCTGGACCTGCCCGAGCTGCCGGACGATCCGCGCTTCGCGACCAACGACGCACGCGTCGCGCACCGCGACGAACTGAAGGCGCTGCTCGAAAGCCGCTTGCGCATGCGCGGCAAGCGCGAATGGACGCAGCGTTTCGTCGACGCCGGGCTGCCGGCCGGGCCGATCAACACGCTCGACGAAGTGTTCGACGATCCGCAGCTTGCGCATTGCGGGCTGGTCGAGCCGGTCGCGCATCCGACGCTCGGCACGCTGCGCCAGGTCGTCACGCCGCTCGGCGGGATGGGTGACGAGGTGCCGGCGCCGCGCACGCGCCATGCGCCGCCGCTGCTCGGTGAGCATACGGTCGACGTGCTGCGCGAAGCGGGCTACGGCGACGACGCGATCGACGCGCTGCTGGCCGGGCGCGCGATCTTCCAGGCGGAAGCGGTGGCGGAGGCCGTGCAATGAGCGACACGACGAAACACGACAGCGCGTCGCGCGTGACGGTCGACATGGTCGGCGAACGGATCGCACGTGTGCGGTTTGCGAATCCGGCGCGACGCCATGCGCTCGACGCGCCATTGCTCGATGCGCTCGTCGCGCGCCTCGACGCGCTGGCCGAACACCGTCCGCCACCCGTCGTGATCCTGTCGAACGACGGCAGCGGCGACGTGTGGAGCGCGGGGCACGACCTGCGCGAACTGGCAGACGATCGCGACCCGCTCGCGTATGGCAAGCCGCTCGAACGGGCGCTGCGGCGGGTGCGGACCTATCCGGGCGCGGTGATCGCGGCGGTGTCGGGTTCGGCGTGGGGCGGGGCGGTCGATCTCGTGATGAGCTGCGACCTGGTGGTCGCGGCGCGCGACGCGCGTTTCTCGATGACGCCCGCGAACATCGGCCTGCCGTATTCGACGAGCGGCCTGCTGCGCTTCTACGACAACCTGCCGATTCACGTGCTGAAGGAGATGTTCTTCTGCGCGCAGCCGCTCGATGCGGAGCGCGCCGAACATCACGGGCTCGTGAACCGGCTGGCCGACGCGGGTGGGGTCGACGATGCGGCGCTCGACGTCGCGCGCACGATCGCGGCGAAGGCGCCGCTCGCGGTACACGCGGTGAAGGAGCAGTTGCGCGTGCTGCAGGACGCACGGCCGTTGCCGGCCGACGCGTTCGAGCGGATTGCCGAGCTGCGCCGGCAGGCTTGCGAAGGCGTGGATTTTGCCGAAGGGCTGCGCGCGTTCGCGGAGCGGCGCACGCCGGCGTTTCGCGGCGTCTAGGCGATGGGTTGTACGAGCCGGGCGAACAGGCGGCGAAAAGCGCGCGGACGTGCTCGCGCCGTTGCGCGGATATCGGATGCTTTGTTCGCAGCCGCCACCGCCACCGCCACCTTCGCCTTCGCGAGCGCGTCGCCGCGTTTCACATGCCGAGCGCGTGCACGCCGACGAGCAGCAGCGCGCCGATCGCGATCAGCAGCAGCGCGTGAATGCGCGTATACATCACGCACAGCGTCGACGCGGCCGCGATCGCGCGCGCGGCCCAGCCGCCGTCGAGCGCCTGCAGCAGCACCCACACCGACGCGAGGATCATGCCGGCCGCGACCGGGCGCAGGCCGGCCTCGAGCGCGATCTGCCAGCGCGCGCCCTGATGCCGCCGCCACAGATGCGCGACGCCGTAGATCAGGAACGCAGTCGGGCCGAACAGCGCGAGCGTCGCGATCACCGCGCCCCAGAAGCCGGCCACCTGCCAGCCGATCAGTGTCGCCAGCAGCGAGCCGGGGCCCGGCGCCATGCGCGCGATCGCGAAATCGTTCACGAATTGCGTGGCGGTCATCCAGTGATGCACGTCGACCACCTGCCGCTGGATGTCGGCGATGATCGCCTGTCCGCCGCCGATCGTCGCGATCGACAGCGGCGCGAACACGCCGAACAGCGCGGCGTAGCGTTGCGATGCGGTCATGGCGAGTCGTTCCCGGCCGGTGTTGCGGCCGCGCGGCGGTATTCGAGCGCGACGCTCAGCGTGCCGCCGATCAGCACGGTCCATACGAGCGGCCAGTGCAGCACCGCAACCGACACGAAGGTGAGCGCCATCACCGCGAACGGCAGCGCGCGGCGCGGCAGCCGGCGCACGGCGGTGATCGCCATCGAGATCGACAGCCCGATCGCCGCGGCCGCGGCGCCGGCGAGCGCGACATGCGTGAGCGGAAAGCGCGTGAGGGTAGAGAAGCCGATGCCGAACAGCACGATCAGCACGGCCGGCGGCGCGATGATGCCGGTGAAGCCGGCCACGGCGCCGCGCCATCCGGCGAGCCGGTAGCCGATCCAGATCGCGAGGTTCTTCACGTTGACGCCCGGCAGCGCCTGCGACAGCGCGAGGCCGTTGAGGAACGCCTCCTCGTCGAGCCAGCGCCGCTCGTACACGAAGTCGCGCATCATCCGGCCGCTGAGCCCGCCGCCGAAGCTGGTCAGGCCGATCTGCGAGAACACGATGAACAGCGCGAGCACGCCGGGCGGTGGTGCATCGCCAGCAGGCGGCGCAGGCGAGGTGGTGGCGGAGGGCGGCGGCATCGGGCGGGCGGCGCGTGGCGGTTGGACGGTCGCTCATGTTAGCAAGCGGACCCTGTCAGCCCGCTGACATGGGCTCGGCGGCGACGCGATAAAAGCCCGCCGCCGAGTCGACGGGCGCGTTCAGGCGCATCCGGCAAACCGGCACACCCAGCAAACCCGCACACCCCGCACATCCGCAAATCCGCAAATCCGCAAATCCGCAAATCCGCAAATCCGCAAATCCGCAAATCCGCAAATCCCTCGCGGGCGTACCCCGTCGCCGCTACGCGCGCACGACCGTCACCCCAGCCGCCTCGATCGGCTTCGTCAGCGCGGCGTCGGTTTCCTTTTCGACCACCACGGTATGCGCCAGCGTGATTTCGCCGATCACGAATTGCGACGCCGCGCGCAGCTTCGACTGCGACGCGAGCACGACCGTCTCGGCCGCGCGTTCGGCCAGCGCGCGCTTGATCGCCGCTTCCTCGAAATCGCCGGTGCTGAGCCCCGCGACCGGATGCACGCCCGTGACGCCCATGAAGTACAGGTCCGCATGGATGCGTGCAATGCCCTCCATGGCCGCCGCGCCGACGGCGACGATCGAATGCTTGTAGAGCCGCCCGCCGATCAGGATCACGTCGATCGACGGATGCGCCGCGAGCGCGACCGCGACACTCGGGCTGTGCGTGACGATCGTCGCGCGCAGGTCGGCCGGCAACTGGCTGACGAGTAGCGCCGAGGTCGTGCCGCCGTCGACGATCGCCACCTGCCCCGGCGCGATCATCTCCGCGGCCCGCCGCGCGATGCGCCGCTTTTCGGCCGTCTCGAGCGCCTCGCGCTGCGCGAACGGCGCAACGGCCGGCGACGCCGGCAGCGCGCCACCGTGCACGCGCTGCAGCAGGCCTTCGGCCGCAAGCTCGCGCAGGTCGCGGCGGACCGTGTCTTCGGACACGCCGAATTGCACGCTCAGCTCCACCGCCAGCACCTGGCCGTCGCGCGCGAGTGCGTCGAGGATCGCTTTCTTGCGTTGTGTCGTCAGCATCTGATTTGCACGAATTTTCTTGAAATTGCACGAATATGCACGTTACCATGGGCGCCGTCTTTTGTCGAACCGGAGGCTGGAATGGCTGCAACGCGGGACCGTGTCCGCATCGTCGATACGACGGTGCTGTCCGATGACTGGTATGTGCTGAAGAAGGTGACGTTCGATTTCCTGCGCCGCGACGGAACGTGGCAGCGCCTGAGCCGCGAGACCTACGATCGCGGCAACGGCGCGACGATCCTGCTGCGCAACGCCGAGACGGGCGACGTGCTGCTGACGCGGCAGTTCCGGATGCCGGCATTCGTCAGCGGGCACGACGGCATGCTGCTCGAGGCCGCCGCCGGCCTGCTCGACGACGCGACACCCGAAGCGCGCATCCGCGCGGAAGCCGAGGAGGAAACCGGCTTTCGCGTGCGCGACGTGCGCAAGGTGTTCGAGGCGTTCATGAGCCCGGGCTCGGTGACGGAGAAGCTGCATTTCTTCGTCGGCGAATACGATGCGTCGCTGCGCACCGGCGACGGCGGCGGCGTCGCGGAAGAGGGCGAGGATCTCGAGGTCGTCGAGATGCCGCTGCAGGCTGCGCTGGACGCGGTCGAGCGCGGCGAGATCGTCGATGCGAAGACGATCATGCTGCTCCAGTACGTCGCGCTGCGGGAAACCGCCGGCGCGCGCCTGGCATGACGCCGCTGCTCGTGCTGGTCGCCGGCCCCTATCGCAGCGGCACGGATGGCGACCCCGCGCGCATCGCCGCGAACCTGGGCCGGCTGGAGGAGGCTGCGCTCGCCGTGTATCGCCGCGGGCACATGCCGATGATCGGCGAGTGGGTGTCGCTGCCGCTCGCCGTCGCGGCCGGGTCGCGACAGGTCGGCGACGCGATCAGCGAGGCGTTCCTGTATCCGGCCGCGCACCGGCTGCTGCGCCGCTGCGATGCGGTGCTGCGTATCGATGGCGCGTCGCGTGGGGCGGACATGGACGTCGGTCTTGCAAGGCAGCTCGGCAAGCCGGTCTATTTCGCGGCCGAAGAAATTCCGGTCGCGCAGGACGATTCGGATAGCTGAGCAGGCGGGGAGGCGTCTGGCCACGGCCGCACCGGCGGCTCCCCGCATCGCTAGGCCGCCTGCATTGCCCGCGGCTGTGCAAGCATCACGTCATGCCGTTGCATCGCGCATGCCGCGCTGCGCGCCAACCGGCGTATGATCGCGACGCCACCCGCGCACCGCTCGACGCTACCGCCGCCTCATCATGTCGTTTTCCGATTCCGCTGACTCCACAGCTGCTGCCGCCGCTGCGCAACTACCCGCCGATCTTGTCGCCTCCGCCGTTGCTGCGCTCGCGCGCGCCGACGCATTGCTCGTGACGGCCGGCGCCGGTATCGGCGTCGATTCCGGGCTGCCCGATTTTCGCGGCACGGACGGGTTCTGGCGCGCGTATCCGGCGCTGCGCCATGAGCGTTTCGAATTCCACGAGATCGCATCGCCGCACGCGTTCCGAGCGCGCTCGCCTCTCGCGTGGGGCTTCTACGGGCACCGTCTCGCGCTCTACCGAGCGACGGTGCCGCATGCGGGCTTCGCGATCCTGCGCCGCTGGATCGACGCGATGCCGAACGGCGGCTTCGTGCTGACGAGCAACGTCGACGGCCAGTTCCAGAAAGCCGGCTTCGATCCGGCGCGGATCGTCGAGATCCACGGTTCGATCCATGTGATGCAGTGCCTGCGCCCCTGTTCGGACGATACGTGGGATGCGGCGCCGTTCGTGCCGGACGTCGACGAAGCCACCTGCCGCCTCGTCGGCGACATGCCGCGCTGCCCGCACTGCGGTGGCCTCGCGCGGCCGAACATCCTGATGTTCGGCGACACCGGCTGGCTCGGTGCGCGCTACGACGCGCAGGAGCGCGCGCTGGAAGACTGGATCGCGCAAGCCGGGCGGGTCGCCGTGGTCGAGATCGGCGCCGGCACCGCGATTCCGACCGTGCGCCTGCTGAGCGAACGGCTCGGCGCCGACGTGATCCGCATCAACGCACGCGAAGCGCATGCGCGCCGTGCGGACGTGATCGGCTTGAAGGGCGGCGCGCTCGCGACACTGAGTGCGCTCGATCTCGCCTGGCACGGCGACTAAGCACCGCGCCACTGGCCGACCGGCGACGACCGCGCAGTTACGGTTGCGCGACGAGCGCCTGCACGAGCGCCGGCGCGATGGGTGAACCGAGGCCGGTCACGTAGTCGTAGCTGCCCGCTGCGCTGCAGATGCTGCCGCAACTGCCGTTGGACCCGGTCGTCACGTCGTGAAAGTTGCTGCCGTACGCGTTTTTGCCGACCGTATAAAGCGCGTCGTAGGTACCGTTCAACGATTTCTTGCCGGCCGCCGTGCGCAGCGAATTGGCGATCGCGACGAGCGCCGACCATTGCGGCGCGCCTGCGCTCGTACCGCCGACCTCGAACCAGCCGGCCTGCCCCTGATAGGTGACCGAGTCGTACACGGCGAAGCCGCTGGACGGATTCGCGTCGTAGCTGACGTCGGGCACGCCGCGCTTGCCGGCCACCGGAATCGGCCACGCGGTCTGGCCGGCCGGCTCGGCCTCGGTCGTGCTCACGCCGCCGCCGCTGCCGCTCCATGCGGCTTCGCCGACATAGTTGCCGGCAGCATCGGACGACAGCGTCGTGCCGCCGACCGACATCACGTAGGGCGATGCCGCCGGGTACTCGGTCCCGGTGCCGCTGTCGCCGGACGACGCGACGAACGTGACACCCGCGACGTTGAAGTGGCTGTCGAAGCCGGCCTCGCTGCTGAATTCGTTGCCGCCGAAACTCATCGACACGACCGACGCGCCGCGCTTCACCGCGACGTCGACTGCGGCCAGCAGGTCGCTGAAGCTGGCAGATGCGGCCTCGACGAGCACGATTTTCGCCTTCGGCGCGATCGCATGCACCCATTCGACGTCGAGCGATATCTCGAGCGACCAGCCCGAATCCGCCTTGGGCCGCGTACCGTGTGCGTATACCTTGGTGAAACAGCCGTTCGACGACGTGCAGGCCGGCAGCGAGAACGCGTTGCTGAACACGCCGAGATCGGACTCGATCTTCGGGTCGTCGTATGCGTCGACGATCGCGACGGTCATCCCGTCGCCCTGGTTGGCGATCGCGTCGAAGCCGTAGGCATGCCGGGTGAGTGCCGGCGTGAGGCCGGCGATCGCGGCCGTGCTCGCACGCGGCTTCGTGTGGAACGGCGGGCGTGCGAAACCTTTCGGTGCACGATTGCCCTCGACGTAGGACGGTGGCCCGTTGCCGTCGGCGAGTGCGACGCCCGATGCGAGCAGCGACGCGCACAGCGCCGGAATCAACATGGATGACAGGCGGATATTGTTCATTTTTCGAGTCTCCATGTCGATGGAGTGGATTGGCGAAATAATTCTACGAAATCAACTGAGTCAATTGCACGGAATATCGGCCGGCTGCGGGAATGTCTGATAAGGGAAAGTACGTGGAGCACGCCTTTCTTAAGGGTTAGTCCGCGCCGGATCGAATCGCTTTATCGATTTTTGAAAAGCCGATAAATATTCGGTCGATTCAAAATGGATTCGTAATGTCAGATGTAATTGTTTGGAAAATATCGACGTGCGGTGCACGCATGGAAATAATGAAACGCATCGCGCTATGGCGACACGATCCGGCGCTCGCGGGCCCGGCGCGCCGGCATTGCCGGCGTGGCGCGATTCCGCATACAGTTCAGCGTAGGCCGCGTCCGCTACGCGGCGGCGCCAGTGAGGAGTGCCCTTGTTCTATTCGATCGTCGCGATCTTCGTCGGCGCCGGGCTCGGCGCGTTGCTGCGCTGGTTCCTGAGTCTCGCGCTCAACGAATTCTTTCCCGCCGTGCCGCTCGGCACGCTCGCCGCGAACCTGATCGGCGGCTACGTGATCGGTATCGCCGTCGTCGTGTTCACGACCCGCGTCGGGTTGCCGCCCGAGTGGCGGCTGTTCGTGATCACGGGCTTTCTCGGCGGCCTCACGACGTTCTCGACCTATTCGGTCGAAGTGATGACGCATGCGGTGCAGGGCGAATTCGGATGGGCGTTTGCGGTGGCTGCCCTACACTTGACTGGATCGTTCGCGCTGACGGCGCTCGGCATGTGGACCGCGCGCGTATGGCTCGCGGCGGCCTGAGCGTGCCGCCATCGGAGGGTGCGATGGACAAGATCTTCCTGCGCTTCTATGTGCACGAGAAGCACCGGCTGCACTGGAAACCGTTGTGGGAATGGCTGCTGGAGGAGGCGAACCGGATGGGCGTCGCGGGCGGTTCCGCGTTTCGCGCGATGGCCGGGTTCGGCCAGCATCGCGTGCTGCACGAGGACCGCTTCTTCGAACTGCAGGGATCGCTCGCGATCGAGATCGAATTCATCGTCACCGAGGACGAGGCGCAGCGCTTGCTCGACCGGCTGTCGCACGAGAAGGTGCGCGTGTGCTACGCGATGATGCCGGCGCGCTTCGGCGTGATCGACACGCTTGACGCACCGCCGGCGCAGGGGCCGGCGGCGTAGGGTACGGCGTCAGATACCGAACATCGTCAGCGACACGGCGGCGCGCGTGACGATCATCAGCAGCACCTGCACGATCACGAACAGCAGGATCGGCGACAGGTCGATGCCGCCGAGATTCGGGATGACGCGGCGCAGCGGGTTCAGGAACGGCGCGGTGAGCTGGAAGAGGATCGGCATCGCTGGCGAACGCGGGTTGAGCC
The DNA here is from genome assembly GCF_902499335.1 of Burkholderia lata. Classification (GTDB taxonomy): domain Bacteria; phylum Pseudomonadota; class Gammaproteobacteria; order Burkholderiales; family Burkholderiaceae; genus Burkholderia; species Burkholderia lata_B. The sequence goes on from NZ_CABVQK010000020.1 coordinate 112,532, forward strand.
ACGACAGCAGCGCCATCAGGATCGTCATCCAGATCACGAGATTGAGCGCCCACTTCACGACGGTGAGCAGCGCGACCACGACGAGCGTCGCGATTACCGACGCCGGGTCGAAGCCGGCCATCACGACCATCAGCACGACGTAGACAAGCGCGGTGAGCAGCGCGGCGACGACGCTGGCCCAGTCGATGCCGCGCACGCCCGCGATCACGCGGCGCAGCGGCAGTACGAGCCAGTTGGTCGCCTGCAGCACGGCCTGCGTGACGGGGTTGTACGGTGGCACGCGGACGGCCTGCATCCAGACGCGCAGGATCAGCGCGGCGCCGAACAGCGTGAAGACGGTATTGAGCAGAAAACGGGCGATCTCGCCGAACATCGTTGGCATCCTTTTTATACAGTCAGTAGCGTGCGGCCGCCAACGCCGGTTGGCGGCGCATCGGCCGACACCTTATCACGCCTCGTCTCGCGACGGGGAGGGGTGCGCGGCGGTGCGCGCGAGCGACGTTTCGACGGCTTCGGCGAGCGCCGGCAGCGATGCCGGCGGTGTGGCGCGCTGCGCCGCGAGCGCGACCGCGCGGCGGGTCAGCAGCGCATACAGCGTCGCGTGATCGCCGCCGCGCGTTTCAAGCAGTGCCAACTGGCGTTCGACGATGCCCGTATCGCCGCGCGACACCGGGCCGGAGAGCGCATTCGCGAGCCCCTTGTCGCGCGCGGTCTCGATCGTGCCGGCCAGCATCGGCAGCAGCGCGCGCAGCGCGGCTTCCTCGTCGAAACCGAGGCCGCGCCACAGCTCGACCGCTTCCGCCAGCCCGCACAGCGCGAAGCTCGCCGCGTAGTGCGCGGCCGCGTGATAGAGCATCCGGCCGCCGGCCGGAATCGACAGCGGATGGCAGCCGAGTGCGGCAGCAAGTCGCATCAGCGTCGCATGCAACGCGCCGTCGGCTTCGATCGTGACCGAGCAGCCGTCGATGCGGGCGAGGTCGGCGTCGGTGCCGCCGAACAGGTAGAGCGGATGGAAGCCGCCGGTAGCTGCGCCTTGCTCCTTCGCCGGATCGAGCAGTGCGACCGCCGACGCGCCGCTGCAGTGAACGACGGCCTGCTGCGTCGCGCGCGAAGCATCGAAGTGCAGCGCCGCGGCGGTCGATGCGAGATGGTCGTCGGGCACCGTCAGGAAGATCAGGTCGGCGGCGTCGGCGACCTGCTGCGGCGAGTCGACCGCCTGGCAGCCGTCGATGCGCGCGGCCAGCGCCGCGGCCGATGCGGGCGTGCGGCTCGCGATCGCGACGACCGGGAAGCCGGCCTGCGCGAAGCGCTGCGCGACGCAGCGCGCGAGACGGCCGGCGCCGATGAAGCCGAGGCGGGGTGTGTCGGGGAGGGACATGGCAGCGGGCGTAAGCGAAAACGAAGCAACCGCCAGTATCGCAGGAATGACGGCGGGGCCGCGAAAGGGCCATTTCCATGCAGGCAAGTGCCTGGCTGACCGGTATGCGGCGCGGTATCGAGCGTGTATCGACGCCTGGCGTCACGGTCGATTCACGATCCTGGAATCCGACCCCGAAACATATCGCACCCGTATCCGGATTGAAATGTCGGCATCTTGTCTCAAATTTGTAATCGTTCATTACGGTTGCGTGCCCGCTGCGCGCGCCGTATCCGGTAAGACTGACCGGCCAGGATGTTGCGACCCGACTCGTCGGACGGAATCGCGCGGCCCGCAAGGGTCGCCGCAGGCGCTGCAAGCCACGCCGCACGGCGGCGCCGGCCGCGTGCAATTGCAATTTGCAACAAATGCACGACACGTGAGGGGCGGGTTTTCGCTACATTGCTTCCATGCGACGTGCATGCCCGCCGTTGCCGACAGGGGCGCATAAAATACCGCTCCAGCAGGAGAATCGAAGTGAAAAAGCTCATTCCGTTCATCGCCGCCGCCGCGCTGGGCCTGGGTGCCGCAAGCGCCGCGCAGGCTCACGTGTCGATCGGGGTCGGCATCGGTATCCCGGTCGCGCCCGCGTATCCCGTCTATGCACCGCCGCCGCCCGTGTACTACGCGCCGCCGCCTCCGCCCGTCTATTACGCACCGGCGCCGGCCTACTATGCACCGCCGCCCGCCGTGGTCGTCGGCGGCTATGGTGGCTACTATGGCCGTCCGTACTGGCGTCATGGTTACGGCGGCTGGGGCCATCACGGCTACTGGCGTCGCTGATTTATGCCGCGCGGCTTGACCGCGCTTGGCGAAACGGCGCAACGTCCCGAGTGGGGCGCTGCGCCGTTTTTCTTTTGGGGCCGCCGCCCGGCATCGGCTCGCGGCCCATGCAGGCTGGCCTCGATTACACCGCGTGCACGATCAGGTCGCGGTAACCACCGACGATCACGCTGTACGAGAAATACGCGAACAGCAGCGCCGACGCGACGTGACACGCGCGCATCAGCCCGGCGCCCGCGCGCTTGCGGCCCTGGCTTGCGAGCGTGCACATGAAGAGCGTCCACGCGAGGCCGCCGAGGAAAAAGCCGGACAGGAACACCGACGCGGTGGCCGGCGTGGTCGCGCCGGCTTTCGCGATCAGCGCGCCGCCGACCGCCGCGAACCACAGGATCGCGCTCGGCGACGACATCGCGAGCAGCATCCCGCGCAGGAAACTGCGCCGCGCGTTGGCGCGCGGTTGCTGCGTGTCCTCGGCATCGTCGCCGTTCGCCTTGGCCGGCGTGAGCGCTTCGCGCGCCATCTTCCACGTGAGGAACAGCAGTACCGCACCGCCGCCGATCCACACGATCCAGCGCACCGGCTCGAACTGCAGCAGCACGGCCATCCCCGCGAGCGCGAGCGCCGCGTAGACGAGATCGCCGACGCAGGAGCCGATGCCGAGCCAGAAGCCCGGCCGGAAGCCGTGCGACAGCGTCAGCGACAGCATCGCGACGTTTACGAGGCCGATGTCGAGACACAGCGACAGCGACAGAAAGAAGCCGTCGGACAGCATGGAGGCGGGCGGAAAGGTCATCTGCGTTGTTCTTGTAGCAATGGCACGCCATGGGCCGGCAGGCGCCGGCCGCATGGTGTCAGAGACCGATCTCCTGCCAGAGCCGGTCGACGCGCGCCTTCACGGCGGCATCCATCTCGATCGGGCGGCCCCATTCGCGGTTGGTTTCGCCGGGCCACTTGTTGGTCGCGTCGAGCCCCATCTTCGAACCGAGGCCGGCAACCGGCGACGCGAAGTCGAGATAGTCGATCGGCGTGCTGTCGACCATCACGGTGTCGCGCACGGGGTCGACGCGCGTCGTGATCGCCCAGATCACTTCCTTCCAGTCGCGGATGTTCACGTCTTCGTCGACGACCACGATGAACTTCGTATACATGAACTGACGCAGGAAGCTCCACACGCCGAACATCACGCGCTTCGCGTGGCCCGCGTAGCTCTTCTTCATCTGGACGATGGCCATCCGGTAGCTGCAGCCTTCGGGCGGCAGGTAGAAGTCGGTGATCTCGGTGAACTGCTTCTGCAGCAGCGGCACGAACACTTCGTTGAGCGCGACGCCGAGCACCGCGGGCTCGTCGGGCGGCTTGCCCGTGTAGGTCGAGTGGTAGATCGCATCGCGGCGCATCGTGATGCGCTCGACGGTGAACACCGGGAACCACTCCTGCTCGTTGTAATAGCCGGTGTGGTCGCCGTACGGACCTTCGAGCGCGTGCTCGTACTTGGCCGATGCATTGCCGGCCGGGCGCGGCGGTGCGCCGGCTGGAGCGGGGGCGGGCGAGCCTTCCTGCGGATAAATGAAGCCTTCGAGCACGATCTCCGCGCGCGCGGGCACCTGCAGCGTGTCGACGCCGGGCGTCAGGCACTTCGCGAGCTCCGTGCGGCTGCCGCGCAGCAGGCCGGCGAACTGGTATTCGGACAGCGAATCGGGCACGGGCGTCACCGCGCCAAGCGTCGTGGCCGGATCGGCACCGAGCACGACCGCGACCGGATACGGCTTGCCGGGGTTCTGCAGCGCGAACTCGCGGAAGTCGAGCGCGCCGCCGCGATGCGCGAGCCAGCGCATGATCAGCTTGTTGCGGCCGATCAGTTGCTGGCGGTAGATCCCGAGGTTCTGCCGCGACTTGTTCGGCCCGCGCGTGACCGTCAGGCCCCACGTGACGAGCGGCCCCGCGTCGCCGGGCCAGCAGGTCTGGATCGGTAGCCGGTTCAGGTCGACGTCGGCGCCTTCCCAGACGATCTCCTGGCACGGTGGCGACGACACCGATTTCGGCGCCATGTCCCACACGGCCTTCGCGAGCGACAGCAGCTTGCCGGCGTCCTTCAGGCTCTTCGGCGGATCGGGTTCCTTCAGCGCGGACAGCAGGCGCCCGAGATCGCGCAGCGAACCGAGCGCGGCGTCGTCGCCTGCATCGACGCCCATCCCGAGCGCGACGCGGCGCGGCGTGCCGAACAGGTTGCCGAGCACCGGGAAGTCGTAGCCGGTCGGTGCGTTGAACAGCAGCGCAGGGCCGCCGGCGCGCAGCACGCGGTCGCACAGCTCGGTCATTTCGAGCACGGGCGACACGGGCTGCGTGACGCGCCGCAGTTCGCCGAGCGCCTCGAGGCGCTGGATGAAATCGCGTAAGTCTTTGTATTTCATGAAGATGGTCCGGGCCACCCGCAAGGCGGGCAGCGATGGGCGGGTGCAGCGGCCGGCTGCGACCCCGAATCGACCGACGATTTTACCCGCGCTGCCGCATGCCCGCCCGGCGGAGAAAAAAGTCGACCGCGCGCAAACCCCCTACGGCACGGGGCTCGCGATCTGAAGAGCGCCTTTAAATTACTTTTTGTTATGATTTCAATGTTTTATAGTGTTGACGATCTATAAAACCCTGCTAGAATCCGCTCACATTGGCTGCAGGGTAAAAGGCTTCGAGCCGCCAATCACCGATCTTTGACGCAGCGCGTCACCGTCCGCCGAAACCTGCACGGCGTATCCGACGGCCTTTAGTTGTAGTCACAGCCAGCGCCCCCAGGACGCTGGTTTTTGCGTGGGTGCCACCGCGTATGCCCGCCTCGCCCAGTGTGCGAAGGTGCCGGCCCTCTTACACCGTGGCCTCGAACGGTACTTATACCGTTTCCCCGATGCTTGCACGCCCCAACCAAAGCGTGCGGCGTCGTGATTCCGCGGCGCGTTACCTGTCTCGCCATCGAGCTGAGCGAGCCGCACGAGTCATGTTCATGGGAGATGATCTGAATGAACGCTTGGTTATCGTGGCGTCCTAGTGAGCAGCATGCGCAGTTCGTGCGCAGCATGCTGCGTCGCGGGACGCGTGTCAGTCACCATCTATTCAGCGTTGTCGGCTGTCTCGCTGTCGCAGTTGCGCTTGCACTGTGGCTGCTGCCAACCGTCCGCGGCACGCTCGCCGCGAAGCTGATGCCGGTCGTATCCGCGGCCGTGCAAGCCGGCCCGGCCCGTCTGCTGACCGGCCATCCGCTGCCGAACTTCGCGCCCGCCGGCGCGCAGCCGCAGCAGGAAGACAACGGCCCTGAAACGGACGCGCTTGCGGTCGGCCTCGACGTCGCACCGGAAGCCGCCGCCACGCAGGGTGATGCGTCCAACGGCCCGTCGCCCGTCGCGCTTGCGAAGCTGATCCCGACCCAGCGCGTGGCGGCCGATGCGCGTGACGACCGTGCGCTCGCATCGAATCGCGAACAGGCGCTCGTCGCGACCTACCTGTCGCGCCGTTACCGCGTCGCACAGGAGCCGCTCGGCCAGCTCGTCAAGGCTGCGTTCCAGACCGGCCGCGACGTCGGCCTCGATCCGCTGCTGCTGCTGTCCGTGATGGCGATCGAGTCGGGCTTCAACCCGTACGCCGAAAGCGGCGTCGGCGCGAAGGGCCTGATGCAAGTCATGTCGAAGGTCCATTCCGACAAGTTCGAGTATTTCGGCGGCACCGATACCGCGCTGCAGCCGCTCGCGAACCTCCAGGTCGGCGCACTCGTGCTGAAGGACTGCATCGCACGTGGCGGCTCGCTCGCGAACGGCCTGCGCATGTACAACGGGTCGACGAACCCCGAGGACAACGGCTACGGTTCGAAGGTGATGGCCGAGCGCGGTCGCCTGCGTGACGTCGCGCGTGGCCGTAGCGTGCCGGTCAATGCGCCGCAGGCGCCGGCTAAGCCGATCGTCACGGCCGCGGCCGTGACGGCAGCAGCAGGCGGCGCGAAGCGCGTGCATGCGACGCTCGAAACCTCGGCGAAGTCGACTGCATCGAAGGAAGCCGCGTCGCAGGACGACGCGAGCGTCGATACCGCGAAGCAGTCGCACGGCGATCGTTCGGAGCTCGGCGCGTAACTTGCGCGCGGCTCCAGCCGGCAGAAAATGAAAAAGGCACCCGATCCGGGTGCCTTTTCTTTTTTGCGGTGGGCGGAGTGGCCGCCGCGCCAGCCGCGTGTCAGTGCTGCCCGAACAGCGTCGCGAGGCGTTCGACCGCTTCCTCGAGCCGCGAGTAGGCGGTCGCATAGGACAGCCGGATATAGTCGCGCGGTGCATGGACACCGAAGTCCATGCCGGGCACCAGCACGACTCCTGCGTCGTGCAGCATCGCCGTCGTGAGCGCGGCGCTGTCGCCGGCGGCCGGGTGGGCGACGCCGCCGCAGTGCGCATACACGTAGAACGCGCCGTCCGGCATCACGGGCACCGTGAAGCCGAGCCGTTCGAGCGCCGGTGCGATGAAGTCGCGGCGGCGCTTGAATTCGAGCCGGCGCGCTTCGTAGATGTCGAGTGCGGCCGGCTCGAAGCACGCGAGCGCCGCGTGCTGTGCGAGCGCGGACGGGCAGATGAACAGGTTCTGCGCCAGCTTTTCGAACGTGCCGACCAGCGCAGGCGGCACGACCAGCCAGCCGAGCCGCCAGCCCGTCATGCTGAAATACTTGGAGAAGCTGTTCACGGTGACGACGTCGTCGCCGAACGACAGCGCCGACACGGGCGCCGCGTCGTAGCTGAGCCCCTGGTAGATCTCGTCGACGATCGTGAAGCCGCCGCGTGCGCGCACGGCTTCGACGATCCGCTTCAGCTCGTCCGGTTCGAGCGACGTGCCGGTCGGGTTCGACGGCGAGGCGAGCAGCACGCCGCGCGTGCGGTCGCCCCAGCGCGTGCGGACGTCGTCCTCGGTGAGCTGGAAGCGCGCGTCCGGGCCGCTCGGCACGAGCACCGCGCGGCCTTCGGCCGCCGCGACGAAGTGCCGGTTGCACGGATACGACGGGTCGGGCATCAGCACCTCGTCGTCACGCCCGACGAGCGCGAGGCACGCGAGCAGCAGCGCGGCTGATGCGCCGGCCGTCACGACGATCCGTTCCGGACTGATCGTGAGGCCGTAGGCGCGCGCGTAGTGCGCGGCGATCGCCTCGCGCAGCGGTGCAATGCCGAGCGCGCTCGTATATTGCGTGACGCCGCGGCGCAGCGCGGCCGCGGCCGCTTCGACGACCGGCTCCGGCGCGGTGAAATCCGGCTCGCCGATGCCCATGTGGATAACATCGCGCCCGGAGGACTCGAGACGCTGTGCCTCCTTCATCAGTTCCATCACGTAGAAGGGCTGGATCGCGTCGACGCGTGCGGCGAGTCTGACGAGCGAATCGGTGGCGGTATTCATCGGGCGGGCAGGGCGAGGGAGGCGAGACAAAAGAAAAAACGGGCGCATGCGCGCCCGTTCCGGACCAACGGTATCAGCCGTTGCGGCGCGCCTGCGTTTCGGCGGGGCGCAGCTTCGCGGCGAGCTTGTCGAGCACGCCGTTCACGTACTTGTAGCCGTCGGAGCCGCCGAACGTCTTCGCGAGTTCGACAGCTTCGTTGATGATCACGCGGTACGGCGTTTCGACGTGGTGCGTGAGCTCGAACGTCGCGATCAGCAGCACGGCGCGTTCGACCGGCGACAGCTGGTCGATCGGGCGGTCGAGCGACGGCGTCAGTGCTTCGACGAGCGTGGCGTGCTCGCGGATCACGCCGTGCAGGATCGCGTCGAGCAGCTCCTTGTCAGCCTTGTCGTAACCGAGCGCGCCGCGCAGTTGCGCGTCGATCTCACCGGAGGACGCGTTCGACAGCAGCCACTGATACAGCCCCTGCGTCGCCAGCTCGCGCGATTGTCGGCGGGCGCTCTTCTTCATGCGCGCTCCTCTTCGTCGTCTTCGTCTTCCTCTTCGTCCTCGTCGTCATCGCCGAGCTGGTCGAGTGCCATCGTCAGGTTGGCCATCTCGACGGCGACGCGTGCGGCGTCACGACCCTTTTCGGTCATGCGCGCGACGGCCTGCTCGTCGTTTTCGGTCGTCAGGACCGCGTTCGCGATCGGCAGGTTGAAGTCGAGGCCGATGCGGGTGATGCCCGCGCCGCTCTCGTTCGACACGAGTTCGAAGTGGTAGGTCTCGCCGCGGATCACCGCGCCGAGCGCGATCAGCGCGTCGAACTGGCCGCTTTCCGCGAGTTTCTGCAGCGCGAGCGGGATTTCCAGCGCGCCGGGAACCGACACGAGCAGCACGTCTTCACCGGTGACGCCGAGGCGCTCCAGTTCCTCGACGCACGCGTCGGCGAGGCCGTTGCACACGGGCTCGTTGAAGCGCGATTGCACGATGCCGATACGCAGGCCGTCGCCTTCGAGATTCGGTTGGTATTGTCCGATTTCCATGATCTTGTCCGTGGTGTGGATGAACGGTTATTGGGCGAAAGCGCCGTGGCGGGTTACGCGTTGGACGCCGGGCAGGACTTGGCTTCGCCGCCGGGCATCGGAATGAAGCCCGTGACTTCCAGGCCGTAGCCGGACATGCTGCCCAGCTTGCGCGGATTCGACAGCACCTGCATCTTGCTGACGCCGACATCGCGCAGGATCTGTGCGCCGATGCCGAACGTCTTGAAATCAACCGGCCGGCGCTTCAGCGCAGCGGCCTTTTCTTCCTCGTCGAACGCCTTGAAGACGTCGATCAGGTGTTCCTTCGTGTCGCCGCAGTTGAGCAGCACGATCACGCCGAGGTCGCGCTCCGCGATCTCGCGCATCGCGGCGTCGAGCGTCCACGAGTGCGTCGACACGCCCGTCTCGAGCAGGTCGAGCACCGACAGCGGCTCGTGCACGCGCACCGGCGTATCGACGTCGGGCGACGGCGCACCGCGCACCAGCGCGATGTGCGGCGAGCCGCTCGGCTGGTCGCGGTACAGCACCGCGCGGAACGTGCCGTGCGCGGTCTGCATCGTGCGCTCGGCGATCCGCTCGATGATCGATTCGGTGCGGCTGCGGTACTGGATCAGGTCGGCGATCGTGCCGATCTTCAGGTTGTGTTCCTGCGCGAACTCGATCAGGTCGGGCAGGCGCGCCATCGTGCCGTCGTCCTTGATGATCTCGCAGATCACCGCGGCCGGCGTGAGGCCCGCGAGCGCGGTGAAGTCGCAACCCGCTTCGGTGTGGCCCGCACGCACGAGCACGCCGCCCGGCTGCGCCATGATCGGGAACACGTGGCCCGGCTGCACGATGTGCTCGGGGCGCACGTCGTGCGCGACCGCCGTGGCGATCGTGTGCGCACGGTCGGCGGCCGAGATGCCGGTCGTCACGCCTTCGGCCGCTTCGATGCTGACCGTGAAGGCGGTGCCGTACTGCGTGCCGTTGCGGTAGGTCATCAGCGGCAGGTGCAGCTGCTTGCAGCGTTCCTGCGTCAACGTCAGACAAACCAGGCCGCGGCCGAACTTGGCCATGAAGTTGATCGCTTCCGGCGTGACGAATTCGGCGGCGATCACGAGGTCGCCCTCGTTTTCGCGGTCTTCTTCGTCGACCAGGATCACCATCCGGCCGGCTTTCAGCTCGGCGATGATGTCGAGCGTGGAGGCGAGCGTCATAAGGGGGCGAGAAAGAGGAAAGTGCGTATTTTACGCCAGCCGGACGGCGTTTCGGCTGGCATGCGCCGCGCGCGGCCGGCAAGCGCTCCGGAAAGCGCCGTGGCCGGCCTGCGCGGCAGGTCTGGGCGGCTGTGGCGCGCAACCTGCACGCGGGTGCGGACGGTAGCAGGCCGGGCTTCGCCCGGCTGCGCGTCAGGCTTGCTGGTCGCGCCCGCCCAGGTAATCGAGCTTGCCGAGCTCGACGCCGCTGTGGCGCAGGATGTCGTACGCGGTCGTCACGTGGAAGAAGAAATTGGGCAGCACGAAATTCAGCAGGTACGACTGGCCGCTGAACTCGATCGGGCCGACGCGCATCTTCAGCACGATCTGGCGCGCCTCGCTGCCGTCGATCTGCGCGGCGTCGAAGCTTTTCAGGTAGTCGATCGTCTTCTGGATGCGGGCGTGCAGTTCGTCGAAGGTCTGCTCGACGTCCGGGTAGCTCGGGATCTCGACATCGGCGAGGCGCGCGGCGCAGCCCTTGGCCGTGTCGGTCGCGATGTAGACCTGGCGAACGAGCGGCAGCATGTCCGGGTACAGGCGGGCGCCGACGAACACCGACGGATCGATCTGCTTTTCGGCCGCGTGTGCCTGCGCCTTGCCGAGGATGTGCTGCAGGTTGGACAGGCCACGGATCAGCACGGGCACGGAAGCCTGATACATCGAGATGGACATGGGGACGACTCCTTGAGGAAGAGGGTGGCCGGTACGCGGTGCGCCGTGCGTTGCGGCGTTGAAACCGCTGTCGACGCATCTTAGCGCGGCGGCATGACCCATGCGCGTCGTTGGCCATTCGGCCGGGTGTCGGCTGTGCGACTGGCCAGTCGACGCGATGCAGTCGTCACGATTGCACCGGAATACCGGGCCTCACCGGCATCACGCGTCGATCCGTAAAAAGTCGTATCATGAAACACGAAACATGAAATATGAAGCAACGGAGACCCACATGATCGAACTCGACCGCGTCGCGTCGGCCGTCCTTGCCCGGCTGGCGTCCTTCGGCCAGGAAAACGATGCGCGGATGGACGACCGCAGCCGCAAGATGCTCAACCTCGAGCCGGCCACGGCCGAACTGCTGTACCTGCTCGTCACCGGCGCACGGCGCCGGCGCGTGCTCGAGATCGGCACGTCCAACGGCTATAGCGCGATCTGGCTCGCCCATGCCCTGCGCGAAACGGACGGGCAGCCGCTCGTTACCGTCGAGTACTCGCCCGACAAGGCCGAGCAGGCGAGGGCCAACCTGCGCGCGGCGTCGCTGCAGGATTGGGCGCAGGTGATCGAAGGCGATGCGACGCAGGTCTGCGCGGCCGCGACGGGCCCGTTCGACTGCGTGTTCTTCGACGCCGACCGGGTGAGCGCGCCGCAGCAGCTCGCGCACCTGTTGCCGAAGCTGACGGCCGACGCGCTGCTCGTCGCGGACAACGCGTTGTCCCATCCGGACGAAATCGCCGGCTATCTCGCCGCGGTCGACGCATCGAGGCAGTTCGACACGACGATCGTGCCGGTCGGCAAGGGGCTCCACATCGCACGTCGCCGGCGGTTCGCATGACGCGGGCCACACTCGAACGCACGACACTGGGGCGCGACGCGTACGGGGCGATCCGCGAGATGCTGGTCGACGAAGCGCGCTTCGCGGCAGGCGAGAAGATCAGCATCGAGGCGCTGTCGCGCGATCTCGGCATCAGCCGCTCTCCAGTGTGGGCAGCGGTCTCGCGCCTGGAAGCCGAGGGGTTGCTGCAGGTCGTGCCGCGCCAGGGCGTGTTCGTCATCGCGTTCGACCGTGCGCGGATCGTGGCCGTCTTCGAGGCGCGGGAGGCGCTCGAGGGCATGGCCGCGCGCCTGGCGGCCCAGCGCATGACGCCCGACGATCACGCGGCGCTGGACGAAGCGTTGACGCGCCAGGCAACCGCGGTCGACACGCGCGACGGCGATGCCTACCGCATCGCCAACCTCGACTTTCACCACGGGCTGCTTGCCACCGCACGCAACACGACGATCGAGACGTCGCTCAGGGCGCTGTATGCGCAGGTGCAGACGATGTGTTCGGGCGGCGCGAGTCCGATGGGCGATTGGGTACGACTGGGCGGGAATGTTGCCGAACACCGGCAGGTGTTCGACATGATCGCGAAGGGCGATGCGGAAGGTGCGGAGCGCGCGGCACGCGAGCATGTGCGGCAGTTGCTCGGGACGATTCTGGCGCGCGCGGGAGGGGAGGAGGCAGAGGCGTGATCGCCTGCGGGCGATGGCGCGAAGGATGGAGAAAAGCGGCGGCCGACCGTGCTTCGGGGGCCGCCCGCGCGATCAGTCCTGATGCACGCCCTGTGACGTCGACAGCATTCGCTCGACGTATCGCGCAATCATGTCGACCTCGAGATTGACCTTGTCGCCGGCCTTCACGTGGCGAAGCGTCGTGACCTCGACCGTATGCGGAATCAGGTTGATCGAGAACTCGCAGCCGTCCGCGCGATCGTCGATCGTGTTGACGGTCAGGCTCACGCCGTTGACCGTGATCGACCCCTTGTACGCGAGATAGCGGCCGAGCTCGCGCGGCGCGACGATGCGCAGTTCGTGCGACTCGCCGACCGGCGCGAAGCGCGACACGGTGCCGAGGCCGTCCACGTGACCCGACACGATGTGCCCGCCGAGGCGGTCGTGCGCGCGCAACGCCTTCTCGAGGTTCACGTCGCCGGGTGCCGCGAGGCCGACCGTGCGGTTCAGGCTTTCGCGCGACACGTCGACGTCGAACGACGCGTCGGTCTTTTCGATCACCGTCATGCACGCGCCCTGGATCGCGATGCTGTCGCCGAGCGCCACATCGGCGAGATCGAGCTCGCCGGCCAGCACGGTGAGACGCACGCCGGCATCGGCCGACGCGCCGAGCGGCTGGATCGATTCGATACGGCCGACCGCCGCGACAATTCCGGTAAACATCGTGACGATCCCGTTCAGTGAGTGGCGTCGGGCGGCGTGAAGCGCGCGAGGATCCGCAGGTCGTCGCCGACCCGCTCGAACCCGTGGAACGACAGCCGCGTGCGCGCCTCGAGGCTCGCCGGCGCCGCGAGGTCGAACATGCCGGCCGCATCGGCGCCCAGCAGGCTCGGCGCGAGGTAGACGAGCAATTCGTCGACGCACTGCTCGCGCAGCAGCGAGCCGTTCAGCTTGTGGCCGGCCTCGACGTGCAATTCGTTGACGCCGCGCGCGCCGAGCGCCGCCAGCATCGCGGGCAGGTCGACCTTGCCGAGCGCATTCGCGAGCGGCACGATTTCCGCGCCGCGTGACTTCAGCACGTTCGCGCGCACTTCGCCGGCGGCGTCGAGCCGGCCGCAGAAGATCAGCAGCGGCGCGCCTTCGAGCAGCCGCGCGTCGAGCGGCAGGTCGAGGCGGCTGTCCACCAGGATGCGCTGCGGCTGGCGCGGCGTATCGATGCCGCGCACGGTCAGCAGCGGGTTGTCTTCACGCACGGTGCCGATGCCGGTGAGGATCGCGCAGGCGCGCGCACGCCACGCGTGCCCGTCGAGGCGCGCGGCCTCGCCGGTGATCCACTGGCTTTCGCCGGACGGCAGCGCGGTGCGGCCGTCGAGCGACGCGGCGGTCTTCATCCGCACCCACGGGCGGCCGCGCGTCATCCGCGACACGAAGCCGATGTTCAGCTCGCCCGCTTCATGCGCGAGCAGCCCGCAGCGCACGTCGATGCCCGCGTCGCGCAGCATCCCGAGGCCGCGCCCCGATACCTGCGGGTTCGGGTCTTCCATCGCGGCGACGACCTTCGCGACGCGCGCGTCGATCAGCGCATTCGCGCACGGCGGCGTGCGGCCGAAATGGCTGCACGGTTCGAGCGTCACGTAGACGGTCGAACCGGCGACGTCGTAGCCGCGTGCACGTGCGTCCTTCAGCGCCTGCACTTCCGCGTGATCCTGGCCGGCCGGCTGCGTGAAGCCTTCGCCGATCACGTCGCCGTCCTTGACGATCACGCAGCCGACACGCGGGTTCGGCGCCGTCGTATACATGCCGCGCGCGGCGAGCGTGAGCGCGCGCTGCATGTGGGCGAAATCGATATCCGAGAACATGCGCGCGGACCCGGGTCAGGCAGCGAGTGCCGCGAAGGCGCGGCGTGCGGCCGCGAGCGTCGCGTCGATCACCGCGTCGTCGTGCGTGCTCGACACGAAGCCGGCCTCGTACGCGGACGGTGCGAAATACACGCCTTCGTCGAGCATCAGGTGGAAGAAGCGGTTGAAGCGCTCGGTGTCGCTCTTCGTCACTTCGGCGAAGCTGGTCGGCACGCGTTCGGCGAAGTAGAGACCGAACATCGCGCCGATCGAGTCGGCCGCGAACGGCACGCCGGCCGCGCGCGCTTCGGCCGCGAGGCCGTCGGCGAGGCGCTTCGTCTGCGCGGCGAGCGCGTCGTAGAAGCCGGGCGCCTGGATCAGCTGCAGCGTCTTCAGGCCCGCGGCGACCGCGATCGGGTTGCCCGACAGCGTGCCGGCCTGGTAGACGCCGCCGAGCGGCGCGAGGTGGGCCATGATGTCGCGGCGGCCGCCGAACGCGGCAGCCGGCATCCCGCCGCCGATCACCTTGCCGAGGCAGGTGAGGTCGGCCGTGATCCCGTAGTACGCCTGCGCGCCGCCGAGCGCGACGCGGAACCCGCACATCACTTCGTCGAAGATCAGCACGGCGCCGTGCTTCGTGCACAGCGCGCGCAGCGCGTTCAGGAATTCGGGCGTGCCGCGCACGAGGTTCATGTTGCCCGCGACCGGCTCGACGATCACGGCGGCGATTTCGTCGCCGAACGCGCCGAATGCTTCTTCGAGCGCGGCGACGTTGTTGTATTCGAGGACGGTCGTGTGCTTCGCGATGTCCGCAGGCACGCCGGCCGACGTCGGGTTGCCGAACGTCAGCAGGCCCGAGCCGGCCTTCACGAGCAGGCTGTCCGCGTGGCCGTGGTAGCAGCCTTCGAACTTGACGATGCGGCTGCGGCCCGTGAAGCCGCGCGCGAGACGCAGCGCGCTCATCGTGGCCTCGGTGCCGCTCGACACCATCCGCACCTGTTCGATCGACGGCACGAGCTTGCAGATTTCCTCGGCGATCTCGATCTCGGCTTCGGTCGGCGCGCCGAACGAGAAGCCGTCGGCAAGTACATTCTGCACGGCCGACAGCACTTCCGGATGGACGTGGCCGACGATCATCGGGCCCCACGAGCCGATGTAGTCGATGTACTGCTTGCCGTCGGCATCCCAGAAATACGGACCTTGCGCGCGCGCGACGAAGCGCGGCGTGCCGCCGACCGAACGGAATGCGCGCACCGGCGAGTTGACGCCGCCGGGAATGGTCTTCTGGGCGCGTTCGAAGAGGATCTGATTGTTGGACATGGACGAAACCTGCGAGAGAAGGGCGCGGGGGCCTGTGCACGGGCCGCGGCGCCTGGGCGGAACGATCGTCTGATTGTACCGGAGACGCGCGCGGCGGGCCCGCGGCGCGGTCTGCGGCCTTTCGGCGCGTGAGGGATGGCGCGGGCCGGGAAGGAGGAGGGGCGATTCGGCCCCGTTATCGACCCGGCAACGGTGGCGGCTTGCGCTTGCCGGTCAGCTCGGCCCAGCGCTTCTCGAGCGGGCCTTCGACCATCGGCTTGATCACCGTGCCCGAGCTTTGCGCGTCCCAGGTCTGCACCGAGTACGGATGGACGCGCAGCGCGTCGCGCGTGATCACGACGTCCTGGTGCGCGTCGACCAGCCAGTCGTACACGAAGTCGATGCACAGCCGGTAGCCGCGCTTCGTCGCCGGATCGGGCACCTCGTACGGCGCGCGCGTCACGTAGCCGGAACCGAACACGCCCTTGGGCTCCTTCGCGACGCGATGCAGGAACACGCGGTCGCCCGGCAGGATGCCGCGCGCGAAGCCGCAGCCCCACACGTCATGCACGGCCTCGCCGGCCTTCACGCGCGCGGCGACGTCGGGCAGTTCGGGCCACGGCCATTTCTTGGGGCTCCAGATCAACAGGAAAGCGGTCATCGGTTCGATCGTGTGTCGTATTGGTCAGACAAGAGGGGCGAGGAGCTGCAAGCTTAATCGAATCTCCGCGCTCGATCCCGTGTGGCGGGCGCCGCGCCGGTACTTTTCGGCCCGCCGTGCACTGGAGCCGTCAGCACGCAAAAAAGTTGCGCGTACAATCATGGGCCTGGGCGCGCCGTTCGCGACGCGGCCTCCCGTCTTCACCGCCACGCGCGCCCTGATGCGCGCGGGCTCCATTCCGGATACCCATGTCTCACGTCATCCGACGCCGGCCAGATGCCCGGCTGATCCTGTTGCTCGGCGCGCTCGCCGCCTGCGGGCCGATCGCTACCGACATGTACCTGCCGAGCCTGCCGTCGATCGCCGACGGCTTCTCCGTCAGCCCCGGCGCCGCGCAGCGCACGCTCACGAGCTTCATGGCCGGCTTCTCGGTCGGCATGCTGCTGTACGGCCCGCTGTCCGACACGTGGGGCCGACGCCCCGTGCTGCTCGGCGGCATCGCGCTGTTCACGCTTGCGAGTATCGGCTGCTTCGTGTCGACCTCGATCGACATGCTGATCATCGTGCGCTTCCTGCAGGCGCTCGGCGCGGGCGCCGCGTCGGTGCTGTCGCGTGCGATCGCGCGTGATGCGCACGAGCCGACCGACGCGGCGAAGGTGCTGTCGATGGTCGCGATCGTTACCGCGGTCGGGCCATTGCTCGCGCCGCTGATCGGCGGACAGATCCTGCGGTTCTCCGGCTGGCGCGGCGTGTTCGTCGTGCTGGCCGTGTTCGGCGCGGTGTGCGCGGCGACCGCGTACCTGCGTGTGCCCGAAACCTGGCCGAAGGAGCGGCGCAAGAGCGCGGCCGTGCTCGCGTCGTTCGCGTCGTACGGGCGCATCCTGTCCGATCCGGTCGCATGGGGGCACATGCTGTGCGGCGGGATGGCATTTGCGTCGATGTTCTCGTACATCACCGCCACACCGTTCGTGTACATCGAGTATTTCCATGTGTCGCCGCAGCACTACGGGCTGCTGTTCGGCCTGAACGTCGTCGGCATCATGATCGGCAACTTCGCGAACACGCGGCTCGTCGGCCGCATCGGTTCGCTGCGCATCATCGCGGCCGCGTCGCTCGTGAGCTGCATCGCATCGCTTGCGGTCGCGCTCGTCGCGCTGACGGGGTGGGGCGGGCTGTGGTCGATCGTCGTGTGCCTGTTCTTCGTCGTCGGCGTGGTCGGGATCCTGTCCGCGAACTGCACGACCGACCTCATGCATCGCTATCCGCACAACGCGGGCGCGTCGGCGGCCGTGTTCGGCGCGATGCAGCTGGCGCTCGGCGCGCTCGCGAGCGTCGCGATCGGCGCACTCGCGGACGGCACGCCGTTCGCGATGGGCGTGACGATCGGCGTGTCGGGCGTGCTGTGCTTCGCCGGACGCTACCTGGTGTTGCGCTGGCACGGCCGGCCCGTGCCAGCGGGCGCCTGACCGCCAGCCCGGCGGCAGAACGAAAAACGCCACCGCGCGCGAAGCGCCGGTGGCGTTTTTCATTGGGACGCGGGAAGCGGCCGACGCCGCGCCGCGCGTCAATCCCGCGCGACGTCCTTCGCCGCCGGCGATGCGCCGTGGCTCAGCCAGTCGAGCACGTCGGCCGTTTCGTCGTCGTTCGCGCGCGCCTTCGCTTGCGCGACGGCCTCGGGCACCTCGCCGTTCGTCGACGCACGGCGGATCGCGACGCCGACCGCGAGGATGTCGATCATCAGCAGATGCAGGATCCGCGAGATCATCGACAGCTGCGACTCGCGCATCTCGATGTGGTCGGTTTCGAGCGCGACGGTCGCACGCTTCGCGAGCGGCGTGTTGCTCGACGTGATCGCGATCACCTTCGCGCCGGCCTGCATCGCGACGTCGAGCACGCGCAGCAGCTCGGGCGCGCGCCCCGACTTCGACACCGCGACGATCACGTCGCCCTTGCCGAGCAGCGCGGCCGACGCGGCCTGCATGTACAGGTCGCCGTACGCGATCGTCGGGATCCCGAAGCGGAAGAACTTGTAATGCGCGTCCTGCGCGACGATGTTCGAGTTGCCGAGCCCGTAGAACTCGATGCGACGCGCGCCGTTCAGGATTTCGATCGCGTTCTCGACGTGCTCGAAATTCAGGTGCTCGCGCAGCTGCAGGATCGCGGACACCGTGTTGTCGAGCACCTTCGCGCCGAAGTCGGTGGCCGTGTCGCCGAGATGCACCTGGCTGTGGCTCATCGGGATCGTGCCGGTGAGGCCGGTGGCGAGCTTCAGCTTGAAGTCCGACAGCCCCTGGCAGCCGAGCGAGCGGCAGAATCGGATCACCGTCGGCTGGCTCACGTCGGCCTTGCGCGCGATGTCGACGATCGGGTCGTTGATGATCGAGCGCGGATGATTCAGCGCGAGATCGGCGACGCGGCGCTCGGCCGGCGTCAGTGCGTCGCGCATCTGGCGGATCCGTTCGAACACCGCCGACGACGCACCGCCCGAGCGGTTCGACAACTGCTCCGCGAGGATCGCCGACACGCCGAGGAACGCCGGGTATTCGGCGGTGATCAGGTAGGTCGGGATGTTCTCGAGGTAGTGCGTGAAGCGGCCCTTCGCCTCGAAGCGCGCGCGGAACGACGAGCGCGTGAACAGTTCGCCGAGCTTCAGCGCGACACCGCCGCCGATGTACACGCCGCCAAGCGCGCCGAGCGTCAGCGCGACGCTGCCCGCGAACGCGCCGAGAATCCCGCAGAAGCACTCGACCGTCTCGAGCGCGAGCGCGTCGCCCGCATGTGCGCGTTCGACGATCTCGACCGTGTCGACGGTCGCGGCGACTCGCTTCTTGTCGCGCGCGGCGAGCGCGCGATAGATGATCTCCATGCCGGGCCCCGCGCACACGCGTTCGAACGACACGTGCGGAAACTTCTTGCGCGCGTACTGCAGCACCAGGTCCTCGCGCTCGTCCTGCGGCGCGAACGACGCGTGGCCGCCTTCGCTGCCGAGCGCGATCCAGCGATCGTCGGCCGGAATCAGCCCCGACACGCCGAGCCCGGTGCCGGGCCCGAGCAGCCCGATCACGCTGTTCTGACGGCGCGTGCCGCCGCCGACCTGCACGCGCTGCGCGTCGGTCAGGCCCGGCAGCGCCATGGCGAGCGCGGTGAAATCGTTGACGACGAGCAGCGTGTCGAAGCCGAGCGCACGGCGCGTCGCCTCGATCGAGAAGCTCCAGTCGTGGTTGGTCATCGTGACCTGGTCGCCGTCGACCGGATTGGCGATCGCGATCGCCGCGTGATTCACGCGGCTGATCTTCACGTCCTTCAGGTATTTGCGGATCGCGTCGGTGAGCGTCGGATAGTCGGCGCCGGGATACACGCGGATCTGCGTGATGTCGCCCGGGCCGATTTCCAGCGCGAAGCGCGCGTTGGTGCCGCCGACGTCCGCGAGCAGGCGCGGACCGTCGGCATGCTGGCGTGCGACGGCCGCCTTACTTTGCGCACCAGTAGACATCGAGCTGGGTCCCCTTGTCGTTGGCCAGTTGGGAAATCGCGTTCTTCTGCAGCGATGCGGCCGCGGCATCGAGCACCGCGCGCTTGCGTTCGCCCGCGATCAGAAGGAACAGCCGGTCGACGCGCTTGAGCGCATCGAGCGAGAAGCTCACGCGCGCATGCGGCGCGGCGCCGGGATGGACGGCGACGAAACGCTCGGGCGTCGCGATCGCGTGATCCCATTCGGGCGCATCGGCGAAGATCGACGCGGTATGGCCGTCCTCGCCCATGCCGAGCACCGCGACGCTCGGTACGCGGTAGTCGGCGTTCGCGTTCAGCGCGGCGACGTGCGCGTCGAGCGCGGCGCGCGTGTCGACGAGCGGCAGGAAGCGGGCAGGGGCTGCTGCATGCTGCAGCAGCGTGTCGCGCACGAGGTGCGCGTTGCTGGCTGCGTCGTCCTCCGGCACCCAGCGGTCGTCGACCAGCGTCACGTCGACGCCGGCCCAGTCGAGCGCCGCGTGCGACAGCGTTTGCAGGAACGGGCGCGGGCTCGTGCCGCCGGACACCGCGAGCGTCGGGCGCGCTGGGCCGGCGAGCGCGGCGCGCAGCGCATCGCCGACGGCGCGCGCGAGCGCTTCGCTTTGCGCTTCCTGGGTGTCGAAAGCGTGAATCTCGATCACATCTCCTCCGGACTGCTTTGTCTGTTCAAATCGTACGAATCGTGGGGCACGTTGCCGCGTACGGTGGCGTGCGCGGCAACGGTTTGCATCAGTTCTCTTCTTCGAGCCAGCAGGTGTCGTGCTGCGCGAGCATCGCGCTCGCCGCGGCCGGCCCCCACGTGCCCGCCGCGTACGGCTTCGGCGGCTTCAGCGTGCGTGCCCATTCGTTCAGGATAGGCTCGACCCAGCGCCATGCGGCTTCCTGTTCGTCGCGGCGCACGAAGAGGGCGAGACGACCGTTGATCACGTCGAGCAGCAGGCGCTGGTACGCCTCCATCTGCCCCTCCTTGAAGAACTGGTCGAACGCGAGGTCGAGGTGCACGCTCGCGAGGTTCATCCCTTCGCCCGGCTGCTTCGCGAGGCAGTACAGGCGGATCGTCTCGTTCGGCTGCAGCCGGATCACGAGGCGGTTCGAGCCGGGGCGCAGCGCGGTGGGCCCGAGCGCCGAATGCGGTACCGGGCGGAAATTGACGACGATCTCCGCGACGCGATCGGCAAGTCGCTTGCCGGTGCGCAGGAAGAACGGCACGCCGGCCCAGCGCCAGTTCTCGATCTCGACCTTCAATGCAACGAAGGTTTCGGTCTGGCTGTCGGGCTTCACGCCCGGCTCGGTCGCATAGGCCGGCACCTGAGCACCCTTGATCACGCCCGCATGATACTGGCCGCGCACGGCAACCTTGCCGATGTCGCGCGAATCGACCGGCTTCAGCGCGCGCAGTACGCGCAGCTTCTCGTCGCGCACCGAATCCGAATCCATCGAATGCGGCGGCTCCATCGCGACGATCGACAGCAGCTGCAGCAGGTGGTTCTGCACCATGTCGCGCAGCGCGCCCGTATTGTCGTAGAAATCGCCGCGCGCCTCGACGCCGAGCTCCTCGGCGATCGTGATCTGGATGCTCTCGACCCATTCGCGGCGCCACAGCGGCTCGAACAGCGCATTGCCGAAGCGCAGCGCGAGCAGGTTCTGCACGGGTTCCTTGCCGAGGTAGTGGTCGATCCGGTAGATCTGGCCTTCCGCGAAGATTTCGCCGACCGCGTCGTTGATCGCATTCGACGACTTCAGGTCGTAGCCGAGCGGCTTCTCGAGCACGATGCGCGAGCCTTCGCTCAGGCCGACCGACGCGAGCGCCTTGCAGATCGGCACGAACAGCGACGGGCCCGTCGCCAGATAGAACACGCGGATGCCGGGCAGCGATGCGACCGCGTCGCGCAGCACGACGTAGTCTTCCGCGCGGCCGAGATCGAGGTGCACGTACTCGATGCGATCGAGGAAGGACTTCCACGCAGCTTCGTCGAACGCCTTGCCGGCGGCCTTGGCCGCGTGCGGCTTCACATGCGTGTCGACCCATTCGAGATAGGACGCCCGATCCGATTCATGACGCGCCACGGCAACGATCCGGCCGCTCTCCGCCAGCATGTTCGCACGGTGCGCTTCGAACAGCGCGGGCAGGATCTTGCGCATCGACAGATCGCCGGTGCCGCCGAAAAGTACGAAGGTAAAGCTGGAATCGGTATGCATGTGTCTCCGCCGGGTTGGGGTGCTGGGAAGCGATCCGTAGTGCGATAAAAATATTTTTGACACTGAATTGTAGTTTAACTACAATCCGCCGCAAGGGGTAGCACCTGGGTGAAGAAAAAAAGAAGTGCGGTCGATGAACTGCGCGAGCTTCGCCTTCGGGAACGCCTTGTGCCGAATGTTATCGGACATTGACGGCGCGCATCGTCAGCGCGACGTCGGCCCCGGGCTCGCGCCGCATCATCGCGGCGGGCCAGAAACACAAAGAGGAGACACGCCGTTGAATCTCGATTCACGCTTTCTGTAAGAGCCCGGCCGGTCATCGGCCCCGTACGCTGCATGCGTCCCGCGGCTCGATTTCCCCGTCGTTATCAAGAAGCCGGTTCCCGGTCAGGGAACCTCACGAGTTGATTCAGTCTGGAGGAGATAAGTAATGAAAGTTCGCTCGATCATGGGTGCGCTCTGCGCGGCAGGTTTGATGGCTGGCGCCGTGGCGGCGCAGGCAGCCGAGAATGTGACGGTGCTGCACTGGTGGACCTCGGGTGGCGAGTCGAAGGCCGTCGGCGTGCTGAAGGACGACGTGCAGAAGCAGGGCTACGTGTGGAAGGACTTCGCGGTCGCGGGCGGCGCCGGCGCCGCGGCGATGACCGCGCTGAAGACCAAGGTGATCAGCGGCGACGCTCCGTCGGCCGCGCAGATCAAGGGCCCGCTGATCCAGGACTGGGCCGACCAGGGCGTGCTCGTCAACATCGATTCCGCTGCCGGCGACTGGAAGCAGAACCTGCCGCCGGAAATCGACAAGATCATCAAGTACAAGGGCCACACCGTCGCGGCGCCGTTCTCGGTGCACCGCGTGAACTGGCTGTACATCAACAAGGCCGCGCTCGACAAGGTCGGCGCGAAGGTGCCGACCACTTGGCCTGAATTTTTCGCGGTGGCCGACAAGCTGAAGGCCGCGGGCATCCAGCCGGTCGCGATGGGCGGCCAGCCGTGGCAGGACCTGACGTTGTGGGAAGACGTCGTGCTGTCGCAGGGCCCGGCGTTCTACAAGAAGGCGCTGGTCGACCTCGACCAGGCGACGCTGACGTCGCCGCAGATGCTGTCCGTGTTCGACACGGTGCGCAAGATCCAGGGCTACTTCGATACCGGCCGTAACGGCCGCGACTGGAACCTCGCGACCGCGATGGTGATCAACGGCAAGGCCGGCATGCAGTTCATGGGCGACTGGGCGAAGGGCGAGTTCGAGAACGCCGGCAAGAAGGCGGGCAAGGACTACATCTGCGCGGCGGTGCCGGGCACGGCGAATTCGTACACGTTCAACGTCGATTCGTTCGTGTTCTTCCAGCAGAAGGGCGAGAAGGCCGCGACGCTGGGCCAGCTCGCGCTCGCGAAGACGATCATGACGCCGGACTTCCAGGAGCAGTTCAGCCTGCTGAAGGGTTCGGTGCCGGTACGCCTCGGCGTGAAGATGGACAAGTTCGACGACTGCGCGAAGAAGTCGTATGCCGACGAGCAGACCGCGATCAAGTCGGGCGGCTTCGTGCCGTCGCTCGCGCACGGGATGGCGCAGAGCGATGCGACCGCCGGCGCGATCACGGACGTCGTGACGAAGTTCATGAACTCGCAGCAGGATTCGAAGAGCGCGGTCGCCGCGCTCGCGAAGGCCGCGAAGGTCAAGTAACGCGCGACAGGCGCCCGGCCGGAAGCGCTTCATCGGCCGGGCGTTTTTGCATGTGCAGCAAACGGGCTCGCCCGCGGGCTCGTGCCGTATCTGGCGCCGGCCCGGCCTGCGTCGCCCTCGTTCCAGGAGTCGAATCAAGTGGCTGCCCCTCTTAGCGGAAACGGATCCGGCGCTGCCGCCGCACGGCGTACGTCGCCGATGTCGGCCTTCGCCGATCGCTGGATCCCGAAGCTCGTGCTTGCGCCGAGCGTCGCGATCGCCGTGGTGTTCATCTACGGCTTCATCCTGATTACCGGCTATCTGTCGCTGACCAATTCGCGGCTGTTGCCAAACTACGAATTCGACGGCTTCGGCCGTTACACGGACCTGTTCCAGAACGACGTGTGGTGGACCTCCGCCGCGAACCTCGGCTGGTTCGGGATTCCGTTCATCGCGATCTGCGTCGCGCTCGGGCTGTTCCTCGCGATCCTGCTCGACCAGCGGATCCGCAACGAAG
Organism: Burkholderia lata; assembly: GCF_902499335.1. Classification (GTDB taxonomy): domain Bacteria; phylum Pseudomonadota; class Gammaproteobacteria; order Burkholderiales; family Burkholderiaceae; genus Burkholderia; species Burkholderia lata_B. Next base: position 136,282 of record NZ_CABVQK010000020.1, read on the forward strand.
GCGCGCTGCGCGCGGTCTTCCTGTATCCGATGGCGCTGTCGTTCATCGTCACCGGCACCGCGTGGCAGTGGATCCTGAACCCGGGCCTCGGCCTCGAGAAGGTGATGCACGACTGGGGCTGGGCGAGCTTCTCGTTCGACTGGCTCGGCGATCCGGACAAGGCGATCTTCTGCGTGGTGATCGCGGCCGTGTGGCAGTCGACCGGCTTCGTGATGGCGCTGTTCCTCGCGGGGCTGCGCGGTGTCGACGCGGAGATCTTCAAGGCCGCGCAGGTGGACGGCGCGACGCTGCCGACCATCTACCGCAAGATCGTGATCCCGAGCATGCGCCCGGTGTTCTTCTCGGTGCTGCTGATCCTCTGCCACATCACGATCAAGACCTTCGACCTCGTCGTCGCGCTGACGGCGGGCGGCCCGGGCACGTCGTCGTCGCTGCCGGCCATGTTCATGTACACGTTTTCGTTCAACCGCGGCCAGCTCGGGCTCGGCGCGGCGTCCTCGGTGATGATGCTCGCGACCGTGGTCGCGGTGCTGGTGCCGCTGATGTATATGGAATCGAGGAGCACCCGCAATGCAGCCTAAGATGACGATCAGCCGGGCAGTGATCTATGCGGCACTGATCCTGTTCGCGCTGTATTTCCTGTTCCCGATCTACGTGATGCTGTCGACGTCGTTCAAGGATCTCGACCAGCTGCGCACCGGCAACCTGCTGACGCCGCCCACCACGTGGACCATCGATCCGTGGGTGAAGGCGTGGAGCGGCGCGTGTACCGGCGTGCGTTGCGACGGGATGAAGCCGTTCTTCCTGAACTCGCTGCAGATGGTGATCCCGGCCGTGCTGATCTCGTCGCTGATCGGTGCGTTCAACGGCTACGTGCTCACGCACTGGCGCTTTCGCGGCGCCGACGCGCTGTTCACGATGATGCTGGTCGGCTGCTTCATCCCGTTCCAGGTGATCCTGCTGCCGATGGCGCGCCTGCAGGGGATGCTGGGCCTCGCCAACACGATTCCGGGCCTCGTGTTCGTGCACGTCGTGTACGGCATCGCGTTCACGACGATGTTCTTCCGCAACTTCTACGTGAGCGTGCCGGCCGAGCTCGTGAAGGCCGCGCGCATCGACGGCGCCGGCTTCTTCACGATCTTCACGAAGATCCTGCTGCCGGTGTCGCTGCCGATCTTCATGGTGTGCCTGATCTGGCAATTCACGCAGATCTGGAACGACTTCCTGTTCGGGATCGTGTTCTCCGGCGTCGATTCGATGCCGATCACGGTTGCGCTGAACAACCTCGTCAACACGTCGACGGGCGTGAAGGAATACAACGTCGACATGGCCGGCGCGATCATCGCCGCGCTGCCGACGCTGCTCGTCTACATCGTCGCCGGCCGCTACTTCGTGCGCGGGCTGACGGCGGGCGCGGTGAAGGGGTAAGCGCGGCTTCATCCGATACGACGAACCGGCCGCGCATCGCGCGCGGCGCATCGAAACGAACCCGACGCGGCGCCGGAGTGCGCCGCGCGAGACGAGACAGAGGATTCACAGCATGGCAAGCCTTTCCATCCGTGACGTGTACAAGACCTACCCGAACGGGGTGCCGGTCCTGAAGGGTGTCGACATCGAGATCGAGGACGGACAGTTCCTGATCCTGGTCGGCGGGTCGGGCTGCGGGAAGTCGACGCTGCTCAACATGATCGCCGGGCTCGAGACCGTGACGAGCGGCGAGATCTGCATCGACGGCAAGGTCGTCAACGACCTGTCGCCGAAGGATCGCGACATCGCGATGGTGTTCCAGTCGTACGCGCTGTATCCGTCGATGACGGTGCGCGAGAACATCTCGTTCGGCCTGAACATCCGCAAGGTGCCGAAGAGCGAACAGCAGCAGATCGTCGACCGCGTGTCGCAGATGCTGCAGATCCAGCACCTGCTCGACCGCAAGCCGGGCCAGCTGTCGGGTGGCCAGCGCCAGCGTGTCGCGATGGGCCGTGCGCTCGCGCGCGATCCGTCGCTGTTCCTGTTCGACGAGCCGCTGTCGAACCTCGACGCGAAGCTGCGCATCGAGATGCGCGCGGAAATCAAGCTGCTGCACCAGCGCCTCGGCACGACGATCGTCTACGTGACGCACGACCAGATCGAGGCGATGACGCTCGGCGACCGGATCGCGGTGATGAAGGATGGCGTCGTCCAGCAATTCGGCGCGCCGCAGGAAATCTACGATTCGCCGTCGAACCTGTTCGTCGCGGGCTTCATCGGCGCGCCGCCGATGAACTTCATCAACGGCAAGCTGGTCGAGCAGGGCAGCGGGATCGCGCTCGAAGTCGACACGGGCGTCAAGCGCGGCGCGCTGAACCTGCCGTTCGATGCGGCGAAGCTGAAGTCGCACGTCGGCCGCGAGGTGATCCTCGGCCTGCGTCCGGAGCGCATCACCGACGTGCGCCACGCGCACAACGGCGACGCGTCGCACCTGCAACCGTTCGACGTGCGCGTCGACGTGACCGAGCCGACCGGGCCGGACACGCACGTGTTCGCGCAGGTGAACGGCAAGCGCATCGTGAGCCGCGTGCATCCGGCCGCGAACCCGCAGCCCGACCAGACGCTGTCGCTGCTGTTCGATGTGTCGAAGGTGGTGCTGTTCGATCCGGCGTCGGAAGAGCGGATCGCGTGACGGCGCGCGCGCGTTGAGGGAGGCAAAAAGGGGTCGTCTTCGGACGGCCCCTTTATTTTGGCGTGACGGTCGATGCCGCGGCGGCGCTCAGTGCGGCAGCCGCACGTCGAACTTGAACGTCGCGAGCCGTGCGACGAGGATGAAGCCGGTCGCGAGCAGCACGCTGTACACCGAGTCGAACTGCAGCCACACCAGTAGCAGGTAGAACCAGCAACCGGCGAAGGCACAGGTCGCGTACGGCCGCGAATCGCGCAGGATCAGCGGGATGTCGTTGCACAGCACGTCGCGAATGATCCCGCCGACCACGCCCGTGATCACGCCCATCATCACCGCGATGAAGCGCGGCATCTCGGCATCGAGCGCGATCGCCGTGCCCGAAATGCTGAAGATCCCGAGCCCGATCGCATCGGCGACGAGCAGCAACCGCTCGGCCGACAGCCGCGACAGCATCCGCAGCACGAACGGCGCGAACAGCGCGAGCACGAAGATCGCGATCACGTAGTCGTCGTGCACGACCCAGTAGAACGGCCGGCGCTCGAGCAGGATGTCGCGCAGCGTGCCGCCGCCGAACGCGGTGGCGAGCGCGACGACGAACGTGCCGACCGAGTCGAGGCGGTTCTTGCGCGCCTCGATGAAGCCCGAGATCGCAAAGGCCAGCGTGGCGATCGCCTCCAGTACCGCGATCGCGAGCGTCAGCCTAGGATGCGGCACGCGGCCCCCGGTCGCCGGGCGCCGCGAACGGTTGCAGCAGCACCAGCACCGCGCCCGCGCCGCCGTCGTTGCCACGGGCCTCGCAGAACGCGATCACTTCTTCCTTCTGCACGAGCCACGCGCGCACCTTGCCTTTCAGCACGGGTTCCTTGCCGATCGAGCCGAGCCCCTTGCCGTGGATCACGCGCAGGCAGCGCAGCCCCTTCTTGCCGGCTTCGCGGATGAACTCGGCGAGCGCATCGCGTGCCTCGTCGCGCCGCATCCCGTGCAGGTCGATCTGCGCCTGCACGATCCACGCGCCGCTGCGCAGCTTGCGCACGACGTCGCGGCTGATGCCGGGGCGGTGGTAGTACAGCGAGTCGTCGCTGTCGAGCAGCGTCTCGGGATCGAATTCGTCGGACAGCGTCGCGTTCAGCACGGCTTCCTCGTCGCGCTGCGTCTGCTTCGGCACCGGGTCGGGCGGCGTGCGGCCGGCCGTCGCGCGCGGCGGCGCCTTGAGCGGCTGGATTGTGCCGACCTCGTTGCGGAACACGTTCGCGTCGGCTTCCGCCTTGCGCTCGGCCTTGGCGGTTTCGACGCGGTTGCGCTCGCGGCGCTCGGCTTCGCCCTTCAGGTTCGCGCGTAGCGCGCCGAGGCCGGCGAGCCCCTGGCCGCGCAACGCGGCGGGATCGGGCGCGGGTGCCGGCGCGGCGGGCGCGGGGTTCGCGGGACGGGCGGCGATCTGCCGCTTCGCGGGATCGCTGGGATGGGGCTGGTTCTTCGCCATGATTCGGTACGCAGGGCAGGCGCGTTCGGGCGCGCGGGCAAAAAAAAGCCGCTGCACGGCGGCAGCGGCTTGTCCGGCAAGACCCGCTTCGCGGCAGCGGACGCCATTGTAGCGCCCGGCGCGACAGGTCTCGCGGCTTACTTCTTGTCGTGCAGGCTTTCGAGGTAGCGCTGCGCGTCGAGCGCGGCCATGCAGCCCGTGCCCGCGCTGGTGATCGCCTGGCGGTACACGTTGTCCTGCACGTCGCCCGCGGCGAACACGCCAGCGACGCTCGTCGACGTCGCGTTGCCGTGCAGGCCGCTCTTCGTCAGGATGTAGCCGTCCTTCATCTCGAGCTGGCCCTGGAACAGGTCGGTGTTCGGCTTGTGGCCGATCGCGACGAACACGCCCTGCACGTTGAGGTCTTCCGTTGCGCCGGTCTTCACGTTCTTGATGCGCAGGCCGGTGACGCCCGAATCCTCGCCGGTCACTTCGTCGAGCACGTGATCCCACTTGATCACGACGGCGCCTTCCTTTTCCTTCTCCAGCAGGCGGTCGATCAGGATCGGCTCCGCGCGGAACTTGTCGCGGCGGTGGATCACCGTGACCTTCTTCGCGATGCCCGTCAGGTAGAGCGCTTCCTCGACGGCCGTGTTGCCGCCGCCGATCACCGCGACTTCCTGGCCGCGATAGAAGAAGCCGTCGCAGGTCGCGCAGGCCGACACGCCCTTGCCCATGAACGCTTCCTCGGACGGCAGGCCGAGATACTGCGCGGACGCGCCGGTCGAGATGATCAGCGAATCGCACGTGTATTCGCCCGAGTCGCCGATCAGGCGGATCGGCTGCTCGTGCAGCTTCGCGGTGTGGATGTGGTCGAAGATGATTTCGGTGTTGAAGCGCTCGGCGTGCTCGAGGAAGCGCGCCATCAGCTCCGGACCCTGCACGCCTTTCGCGTCTGCCGGCCAGTTTTCGACGTCGGTCGTGGTCATCAGCTGGCCGCCCTGCGCGATGCCGGTGATCAGCACCGGGGACAGGTTGGCGCGTGCCGCGTAGACGGCAGCCGTGTAGCCGGCGGGGCCGGAACCGAGAATCAGGACTTTGGCGTGTTTGGGCGTGGACATGTGCGAATCCGTAAAAGGCGGCCGCGGCGGGCGGGGTAGGGCTCGCCGTACGATCCGGGTTGACCGGGATGCCGTCATAGATGGGTATCAGACGCGCATTATAAAGGCCCCGTTGCTGCGGTGCCGAACGAGAGTTTCAATCGAGGCGATAGTGTCGCGCGGCGCAACGGCCGCGCACGCGGGGTGGGCGGGGCGCGCGGCGGCGCGTTGCCGCACGGGGGCTATGGGTCGGGACGCAGGCTCGGGGCGGCGCGGCAGCGGTGCTCGGCGCCGAGCCGGACCGGGGCAAAAGGGCCGCAGCGGAGCATTTCCGCCGGGCCGGCCGTACCCCGGCCCTGTTATGTAACCGTCATTTACACTTGGCGGCCCGGTGCAGCGTTTACAATAAGCGGGATCGAACGACAGGCGGGCGCACGGCCCGTCCTCTTTATACGGATTCATGGCAAAAGCTCCTTATTCCGCCCAGGCACAGGCGTTGCCGCACCGGATGTCGAAGCTCCTCACGGAGATCCGCTGGATTCTCCAGGTCGCGCTCTGCGCATTTCTGGTGATGGCCCTGCTGAGCTACAGCCGGCGCGATCCGAGCTGGACGCACGCCGCCCAGGTGGACCACATCACGAACTGGGCCGGCCGCGTCGGCGCCTGGACGGCCGACATCATCCTGCTGCTGTTCGGCCTGTCGGCCTACTGGCTGATCGTGCCGCTCGCGCGGCGCATCGCCGTCAACTATCGCCGCATCACGCGCCACGAGGCGGTCTCGGACGAACCCGAGCGGCCGATCGGCTGGCTCACCGAAATCCTCGCGTTCGTGCTCGTCGTGCTGGCGTGCGACGGCATCGAGGCGCTGCGCATGTGGTCGCTGAAGGTGCAGTTGCCGCGAGCGCCGGGCGGCGTCGTCGGCGAGGCCGTCGCGGGCGCGATGTCGCACGCGTTCGGCTTCACGGGCGGCACGCTGCTGCTGCTGATCGCGCTGGCGATCGGCCTGTCGCTGTATTTCCGCTTCTCGTGGCTGTCGGTCGCCGAGCGCGTCGGCGGCGGGATCCTGTCCGCCGTCAACGTCGCGAAGCTGCGCCGCGAGGCGGAGCGCGACCGCAAGCTCGGCGAGGCAGCGGCCGTGCGCCGCGAAGGCAAGGTCGAAGAGGAGCGCGTGCGCATCGAGGATCACGAGCCGGTGACGATCGTGCCGCCGGTCGTCACGCCGGCGAAGTCCGAGCGCGTCGAGCGCGAGCGCCAGGTGCCGCTCTTCACCGACCTGCCGGGCGATTCGACGCTGCCGGCGGTATCGCTGCTCGATCCCGCGCCGAAGGCGCAGGAGGCGATTTCCGCCGACACGCTCGAATTCACGTCGCGCCTGATCGAGAAGAAGCTGAAGGACTTTGGCGTCGAGGCGAGCGTCGTCGCCGCGTATCCGGGCCCGGTCGTCACGCGCTACGAGATCGAGCCGGCCACCGGCGTGAAGGGCAGCCAGATCGTCAACCTCGCGAAGGATCTCGCGCGCTCGCTGTCGCTCGTGTCGATCCGCGTCGTCGAGACGATTCCCGGCAAGAATTACATGGCGCTCGAACTGCCGAACCAGCGCCGCCAGACGGTGCACCTGTCCGAGATCATCGGTTCCGAGGTGTACGCGGCCGCGTCGTCGGCGCTGACGCTGAGCCTCGGCAAGGACATCGGCGGCAAGCCGGTTTGCGCGGATCTCGCGAAGATGCCTCACCTGCTGGTGGCCGGCACGACCGGTTCCGGCAAGTCGGTCGGGATCAACGCGATGATCCTGTCGCTGCTGTACAAGGCGACCGCCGAGCAGGTGCGCCTGATCCTGATCGATCCGAAGATGCTCGAAATGAGCGTCTACGAAGGCATTCCGCACCTGCTGTGCCCGGTCGTCACCGACATGCGCCAGGCCGGCAACGCGCTGAACTGGACGGTTGCGGAGATGGAGCGCCGCTACAAGCTGATGAGCAAGCTCGGCGTGCGCAACCTCGCGGGCTACAACAACAAGATCGACGAGGCCGCGAAGCGCGAGGAGAAGCTGCCGAATCCGTTCAGCCTGACGCCGGAAGATCCTGAGCCGCTCGGCCGACTGCCGAACATCGTCGTGGTGATCGACGAACTGGCCGACCTGATGATGGTCGTCGGCAAGAAGGTCGAGGAACTGATTGCACGGATCGCGCAGAAGGCGCGCGCGGCTGGCATCCACCTGATCCTCGCGACGCAGCGTCCGTCGGTCGACGTGATCACGGGCTTGATCAAGGCCAACGTGCCGACCCGGATCGCGTTCCAGGTGTCGTCGAAGATCGACTCGCGCACGATTCTCGACCAGATGGGCGCCGAATCGCTGCTCGGGATGGGCGACATGCTGTACCTCGCGCCGGGCACCGGGCTGCCGGTGCGCGTGCACGGCGCGTTCGTCGCCGACGACGAAGTGCATCGCGTCGTCGAGAAGCTCAAGGAGCAGGGCGAGCCGAACTACATCGAGGGCCTGCTCGAAGGCGGCACCGCCGACGGCGACGAGGGCTCTGCCGGCGCGGGAACCGGCGAAGGCGGCGAGGAGTCTGATCCGCTGTACGACCAGGCGGTCGAGATCGTCATCAAGAACCGCCGCGCGTCGATCTCGCTCGTGCAGCGCCATCTGCGGATCGGCTACAACCGCGCGGCGCGGCTGCTCGAGCAGATGGAGCAGTCGGGGCTCGTGTCGGCGATGTCGTCGAGCGGCAACCGCGAAATTCTTGTGCCGGCGCGCGACGCGGAATGAGTCCGCGGCGCTCGCAGCGCCGGCCACCCAGGGAGAAAACCGCAATATGCAGCAACATTCGTTCGCAATGTCCCTTCGTTCGACGCGGCGCTGGCTCGGCGCGGCGTTCGCCGGCGCATCGCTGATGCTCGCGGCGACGCACGCGTTCGCGGGCGGCACCGAGCAACTGAAGGCGTTCGTGTCGCAGGTGCGTTCGGCGAAGGGCGATTTCACGCAGCAGATCGTCAAGGCGCCGGCGAAAGGCGCGAGTGCCGTGCAGGCCGTACCGAAGCCCACCGACAATTCGAGCGGAACGTTCGTGTTCGCGCGCCCGGGCAAGTTCATCTGGACGTACCAGAAGCCGTACCAGCAGGTGCTGCAGGCCGACGGCGAGAAGCTTTATGTGTACGACCGCGACCTGAACCAGGTCACCGAGCGCAAGCTGAACGGCGCGCTGGGGGCGAGCCCGGCCGCGATCCTGTTCGGCAGCAACGATCTCGACAAGAACTACACGCTGCGCGATGCCGGCGAGAAGGGCGGCATCGAATGGCTCGAGATGCTGCCGAAGGCGCAGGACACGCAGTTCCAGCGGATCGGCATCGGCTTCAAGAACGGCACGCTCGCCGCGATGGAACTGCACGACGTGTTCGGCAACGTCACGCTGCTGACGTTTACGAACATCCAGACGAATCCGCCGCTGAAGGGCGATACGTTCAAGTTCGTCGTGCCGAAGGGCGCGGACGTGATTACCGGCTGACCGGCGCTCCGCGCCGCTGTTTCCCCTACGGGCCTGCCGGCGACGGCAGGCCCGTGTTGTTTTCAGGCGCGGGCACTGGGCGCGGGCACCAGGCGCGGCGGTGCTTTCGCGCGGCTGTCATAATGTCGGGTCCGGCGGCCGGTTCGGCCGCGACCGTTTGATGTGGAGCGAGGGTTCATGTCCGATCTGTTTCAAGTCGAGCCGCGCCGCCCGCTCGCCGAGGCGCTGCGGCCGAAGACGCTCGCCGAGGTGATCGGCCAGACGCATTTGCTGGGTGAAGGCAAGCCGCTGCGGCTCGCGTTCGAATCGGGCAAGCCGCATTCGATGATCCTGTGGGGGCCGCCCGGCGTCGGCAAGACGACGCTCGCGCGGCTCACCGCGCTCGCATTCGACTGCGAGTTCATCGCGCTGTCGGCGGTGCTCGGCGGCGTGAAGGACATCCGCGAGTCGATGGAGCAGGCGAAGGACACGCTGAACCGCACCGGCCGCCACACGATCCTGTTCGTCGACGAGATCCACCGCTTCAAAAAAGCTGTCAAGTCATATATAAATCAACAACTTAGAGTTGTCATTGTGCAGATATTTGGGCTTCCCCATTGTTCGGAGGTGGTGAAGCATGGCTGATTTGTTCGCACAAGAGCCTTCTGCACCACTGGCTGAAGCACTCCGTCCCAAGACCTTGGATGAGGTCATTGGGCAGTCTCACTTGCTGGGTGAAGGCAAGCCGCTGAGACTAGCATTCCAGTCAGGCAAGCCGCATTCCATGATCTTCTGGGGGCCTCCGGGTGTTGGTAAAACCACCTTGGCACGCCTCACAGCCAGTGCCTTCAAGTGCGAATTCATCGCCTTGTCTGCGGTTCTGTCTGGTGTCAAAGACATCAGAGAAGCAATGGAACAAGCAAGGCAGTATCTTGCTCAAGGCAAGAACACCATCTTGTTTGTAGACGAAATTCACAGGTTCAATAAGTCTCAACAAGATGCTCTGTTGCCTCATGTTGAATCAGGGTTGTTCACCTTCATCGGTGCCACTACTGAGAACCCTTCTTTTGAGGTTAACTCGGCTTTGTTGTCTCGTGCTCAGGTCTATGTCCTGAAGTCGCTGACCGATGAAGAGTTGAAGCTGCTGCTCAAAAGGGCTAAGGAAGAAAATGCCCTTGGTGATCTTGAGTTTGAAGACTTGGCTGTTGACACCATTGTTGGCTATGCGGACGGTGATGCCAGAAGGTTTTTGAACCTACTTGAACAATGCAAAACGGCTGCTGGTGCTGCTGGTGTTCAGAAGATTGATGCTGAATTTATCCAGAATGCTTTGTCGCTCAATGCAAGACGATTTGACAAAGGTGGCGATAATTTCTATGACCAGATCTCAGCCTTGCACAAGTCTGTTCGTGGCTCCCATCCTGATGCTGCCCTTTACTGGCTAACAAGAATGTTGGACGGTGGGGCAGATGCAAGATACCTGTCCAGAAGAATCGTTCGTATGGCTTGGGAAGACATTGGGCTTGCTGATCCAAGAGCCATGCAGATAGCCAACGATGCTGCTTTGACCTATGAGCGGCTGGGAAGTCCAGAAGGTGAGTTGGCACTTGGTCAAGCAGTTATCTATCTGGCGATAGCTGCCAAAAGCAATGCTGGTTATATGGCATACAACCAAGCTCGTGCATTCGTGAAGCAAGACAAGAGCCGTGAGGTTCCTGTTCACCTTCGCAATGCTCCAACAAAGCTTATGAAAGAACTAGGTTATGGGCATGAATACCGATATGCTCATGATGAACCCAATGCCTATGCTGCTGGTGAAACCTATCTTCCTGACGGTATAGAAGAACTTGGTTGGTATCAACCAGTTCCTAGAGGTCTTGAGATCAAGATTGGTGAAAAGCTTGCCCTGCTGAAGAAGTGGGATGAAGAGGCTGGCAAGAAGGAGTAAAAATCATATGAATTTAACTACTGACAAGCCAATCAAGCGGTTGATCTTTGGATTACATGAGAATGAATCAGATCTTGAAGTCATTGCTGTAGTCTTCAGTGATGAAAGCAATGAGAAGATTCCTTTGACGGTCGAAAATCTCTCATGGGCTGCTGGACTGGTGAAGAATCAAAATGTGAAGATCAATAGCCTGAACCGTTTGAACATGGCACATCAGAAGATTTGGGATGAACTTCTTCATTCAGATAGCAGCAGGAAATTTCTTGATAAGCTAGTTGATCAAGCCCAACAAGAAATTCAACAGAAAAAATAAAAGCACCTCCGGGTGCTTTTTTATTGTCTACTTGGGTTGGTTTTCAGCTTTATCCTGCTTATTTAGAAACCTCTTGATGGCACGTGGAAGTTCACCTTCAAGAATGGGATTGCCACCTATCCACCATTCCTTGGAGCCGTCAGATCTCTCAACAGCAGGCCCATCCTCACGGTGTAGAAATCCCCTTTGGTAATGCTTGGTTGTGGTGGATATGACTCTTGTGGAATTGTCAGCCACTGTGGTGCAAATAATCTGTTCTTGCACAACACCTGAAAAATCATCTGCTAGTTCTTTTTGTGTCTCCATGTTTTATCTCCTATTTATATTTTGTGAATTTTGATCTTCGGTGCCTCTGTTGCAGCGAACTTAGCTTCAAGCTTCTGATTGGTTGATAGTTTCATGATTTCATGATCAAGTTGCTTTTCATTCAGAATGTTGAGAATGTAAAGGTCAATGTATTGAAGAGCCTGCTGAACATTCTTCATCATGAAGCCAGGTGCTTGATTGAAGTAGTCGTAATTGGTGATGTCGCCAATCCAATGATTGACAGAAATCTTGCCAAGCTTCTGATTTCTTATGGCTATCTCTTTTGGAGACATTTCTGAATTAATTGGATTGATGGCAATGAATCCCTCTCGCACAAAATTCTTCAATGGCTCTTCTTGTGCATAGTAGTTATTAGACAAGGAGGCATAGTTCTCGCCAAAATATTACTTGGTGAGATAGTTGAACTTGAAATGCTCCTGCATAGTGTGGAAGCTAGAATTAGCCATATTTCTTTTCAAGTAGATGGCAAGTTCTTTCTTGAAGTATTTGTAGGCAGTTTTGTCAGCAAGACTCCAATCCCAATAGCCATCTTTCGTTTTCTTATGAAGGGCAATTTCATCCAAGGACAAATTTTTCAGAAAGAGCGATACCAAACGATTGGGTGAAATTTTGGTGGTTTGCTGAATGAGGGATAACTTGGCGATATTTTTCTTGATTAGCCTGTAGGTGTTATTTTTCTTCTTTATCATTAAATCCTCCTGTTGTCATACATCTATCAGGAGAATTTCTTTTGTCAAGTCAAATTCATATGAATTTAACTGACATAGCATAAGCACCTTCGGGTGTTTTTTATGGGCCTGCTTTATTTTTGTGAATGATCCATTCACGAAAATGAAGTAGGTGCTCCCAGCCGGGATCAGAGTTTCAACTTCTTGCCACTCATGCCATTGAATCGCTCTGCTTCTTTGAGCTTCCTAATTCTTTCGGCTGCTACTGCTGCACCGATCTGATTCTCAAGCTGCGTAGCTCTGGTTTTCAATGCGGCTGCTTTGGCTGGATTCCTTGCATTGGCAATCTGCTTCATGAGATCAGCCAGTTGAGAACGAAGACCACCAATAGAGCCATCTGAACTGCTGCCACCAGACGGCATAGAAGGGCTGTCGCTGGCCTGTGGCTGGTTCGTAGATGGTTGCTGCTGCTTGGTGCTGCTAGAAGGCTCTACAACAGGTTTAGAAGGCTGCTGAGGCTGTGCTGTAGGTTGAACCTGTGCAGATGCTTCCTTGACCTTCTGAGGCTGATGAATCTCATTGGTAGGTGCTGGCTGCTTAGGCGTTCCCTTGACAGTGGCTTTCTCACCATATAGGCGATTCTTGTTGCTTCTGCCAGTCATGGGCTGACTGATCAGCTTCTTGTTGAACTGCCTTCTTGAATCAGTCAGTCTTTTTAGGGTGTCACTGACCTTCGTGAAATCAGCATCATTGAGTTGCTTTCTGTAGTCAGCACCTTTGGTAAGAAATTCATTCTTCAATTTCTTGAAGTCTGCACCATATTCATAGACTGGCCCTTTTAGTCTGAATGCTTTCTCAGAACCATGAACCTTCAATGATATGAAATTGTCATTGACTCTGGTGATTTCACCAAAGTTCTCTAGGTAGTCGCAAAGCTGCTGCCTGTTAGTGATATTGCCTTGAAGGATTTGATAGCCAACATTATCACTAATGTTGTCCTTGTTTGGCTTGGTGGCTTTAATCTGCTTTGCAAGCTCAGAATCTGAATGAGGCAAAACCTTGGTTTCAAATTTTGAAGATGATGCTTTAAGTGGATCTCTCACAACCTGGTCATACCCAAGATTGTGGTTTATGACGGCATCAAAGGCATCCTTGAAATCTTCTTTTGCTTGACCGGGTGGAAAAGGGTTGATTCTTTTCCCTGTGGTTAGCTCAGTCAATGGAATGATGTAGTTGAGCTCAATGCGACCTTTGTCTTCGTGAATGTTCCAGAAGTCTGTGAAATTTACACCGTGCTCAAGACCCGCCATGAAGGTGGCACGGAATGATTTAACAACCTCCATGAGTTGTTTATCGGTAGGATGCTCATTGGGTTCAAATGCAAGAGTGCCAGAAACATACTTGTGTTTTCTGTCTATGCTTTCACAAGCTATGAGGCAATCAGCCTCACTACCAGCAAAAAATCTAGGCAAAGGCTTTCTCTCCACCCCTTTGTGATCATGGGTGCCTTTAAGATAATTGATGGCTTCTTGAACTGAATTAGTGCGATGCCCTTGAACTACATTGATCACTAAACCGCACCTTATTTGTTCTTCTTGGTGCAGAACTCTTCTTTGATTTCTTGAAGAACAAGCAAGCCAGATTTCAAATCGTCCACAAGTAATTTCATTTCCTGTGTAGTGAAATCTGATTTTGAATTTAACTGCTTGGCTATTTGATTGAAGTTTTTACCTTGCCTATTTAACTCTGCAAGCAACTTGCCAGCAAGAATTCTGTCCTGCTGTTTTTCTTCAAAGTAGAGATCAATCCTGTGTTCTTGACCGCCAAATAATTTATATCTGGCAAACTTTGCCATTGAATTGAAGTTGGTTTTTCTCCATGTATCCTTGAGACTGTCGTATTCAAGTGGAGATAAATTTATCTCAAGAACCTTTGTTCTTTTGAGTCTTGAATCATCATCAGAGCCAGCCTGACCAGGGTGTAATTTTGGAATTGCTGATGTGTTTTGAATGCTTGTCATTGGGATCTTCTCCTTCTTATTTTTGTGTTTTTTGTTAGGGGTCTGGGGGAACCCCAGCAAGAGACAAATCCACAAAAAGGAGAACCGTCAGGGTTCTCCTGGTGTGGTTTGTTTGTCTTGCTGTTTATATTCTTAATTTTAGCAAAGCAAAATTAGATGTCCACGATTAAGGCTGTAACTCGATAGCTGATAATTTCGGAATGGGCCTTGTTTTATCAATCCAGATTTGTAGGATTGGAGAAAACAGGAGGATCTTTATGAAAGGATGTGTGAAGAAAACTGCTTTCTTACGACAAGAAGATGTTCAATGGATTGATGATTTTTTGATCAATGCAGGGCAGTCCGATAATTTCGGAATGGTGGTTAGAAATGCAGTGAGTGAGTATGTGCAGAAGAAAAAACAGGCTCGTGCTGCTGCCTACTTCAAGTTCATTGGTGAAGAAAATTGCAAAGCTCTTGAGGCACATGCAATAAAGAATGGAACTGATTTGGAACAGGTGATCAAGGAAACATTGATCCAGAAATCAAAGTATGTTTCTAAGTTGAATGGTGGTGGTTCAAATGGAAATTGAATTTCACTATGACAAAAACACCGTGACCACTCAAGATGAATTACTGGTGTCAGTGGCAGACTTGAGGGATGTGATTCAAGCCTTCACCATTTCAAATGAGATCCAGAGGCTTCAGGAACTTCAGTTGATCCTTGAATCAATCGTGAGAAAGAACAAGCTGCCTTCTGGCTCTTTAGGTGTTGAGTGATCCACCTGCTAGGTTCTGCCGTGAGGACACAAACGAGTTGGTCCATTTTTCACTGACGTGCCACGGGTGTACAAGTGGTTTTCAATCAACCACTCTTGATGATCGTTTTCAACTTGCTAGAATTAATATATGGCTGGTTGCAAATTACAGCGATCAACTGAACAGCATTTTTGAGTGATATGGGCACAAGCAATGCAACCAAGCCGCTCACAATGAAGGCCCCTTCTCAGGAGTCTATTTTTGCCTTGCCTTTTGAAATCAGGCATATCTTCTCCACTATCTTGATGATGTGGAGTCTGTCTATCCTTTTGACTCCTTGCAGAAGAGTGGCTATCTGTTTTGCCTGGTCATCAGGCTTTGAACTAATACCAGTTAGAAGCTCTTCAAGCTGACATTCAAAGATTTCAGCAATCCGAATCAATCTCAAAATGTCAGGGGTAGCATCCCCCCGTTCGTAGTCGCCATACGACTTGGGTGTGATACCTAGACGGTCTGCAACCTCTTCTTGAGAGTAGCCAGTCTTCAATCTTTGCTTCTGCAAGCTCTTACCGATTACCTTCAATCGTTGCAGGTCTTTGGCTGACTTTGCCATGTGGGTGCTTTGATAGTTAAATTCATATGATTTTGACTGCCAGAAGGGCAGAGATCAACAAAAAGGCACCTCATGGGTGCCTTTGTTCTTGCGGCTGTTGAAGCTCAGTGTGCAGGAGCTTTCTTGACCAACTCACGAATCTGCTTCCTCTGGTGATTGGTGAAGGTCTTCATAATTGAATCGTAGCCAATCTCAATGGCTTCCTTCATGGACTTCTTCACAGCATCTTCATTCACCTGCTTCAAATCAAAGCCTTGCAAGTGCATTTGAGCCAAGGTATCAATCATTTGATAGACGAAGAGAAAGCTTTGAATCTTGTCTGTTTCAGTAGCTTCAGCAGCCTGAATCCTTTGAAGGGCTTTTTTAACGAGTGTGTCTTCGAGAGCTTCTTCAAGAGTAAAAACACCGTTTGGGATCGCAATAAGGTTAAGTTGATTCATGATGATTTCCTTTAAATTAAGTCATAGTTAGAACCCTCCTTTCCAAGTGAACCATTTCACTGGTAGGTGTTAAGTGGGAAGTCGCTGTAGTTATTGAATGGCTTTGCGTCGCCAATCAATAAAACGAACTTTACGCCCCTTGAAGAAAAAGGTACATGAGGCGACACGTGAGAACCTAACGTGCCACGTTAGACAATAAAAAGGCTCCTTGGTGGAGCCTAAGTTGTTTGATTCAGTATTTCTTTTCAAAATCCTTTGAGATGACCTGGTTGAACTTGTGGGGGTCATACCAATAGCAGCCAACACAAGTTTTTGACTTTTGATCGCCCTGCAAGAATGATTCACTATATCCAAGCAGCTTGGCATCAAACCTCAAACCTGTGTCTTTGCATCTATTGCAATGGGTGCGCTTTGCTCCATTAACGGCTTTTGAAAGTGGTTGAAAATCGGATGGCTGCTGCTTATCCATATCCCCAACAGCAGAATCATCATACATACCATCCTTGTGATCACACTCAATGTTTGAGTTGATGTGCAAAACTGCACAAGGGAGCTTTCTTATTTCTTTTCTAATGCTTTCTTTAATGCCTCTTTCCTTGATGTTCTTATTCCAGCCATCAAGCTTAACAGCCACAATCTTGTTTCCCTTCTTTACTCTGACTAAGTTGAATTCTTTCAATGGACCGTCATCTCTACACCAGCTTCCACCGTTACCCATGCGAAAGTCTTCATTCAACTTAATTAGCTCATCAACAGTGACTTCTCTTGAGAATCCATCTTCATTAGGTTGAGCTACTTCTAAAAACTGTTTTGCTAGTGAGGCATTTTTCTTATTTTTATCGCCTGCCATCTCATTCCTCTATTATTGTTATTTGTCTATCCCATTTTTCAAGCCTCTGTATGCTTTTTTGGTGGTAGGTTGGGTCAAGCTCACAACCCTTGAAATGTCGGTTTGTTTTGATTGCTGCTAATGCTGTTGTGCCGCTTCCTGAAAAACAATCTAGAACTGTGTCATTCTCATTTGAATGCTTTTCAATGAGGCTGGCAATCAAATCAACTGGCTTCTGTGTTGGGTGGAATCTTTCTTTGTCGTGATAGATAGGGTAACTATAAATGCCATTGTCATACTCGCTCTTGAAGGTAGGTTTTGATCCTTTGACTCCAACTACTGCAATTTCTCTAGCACCAGTTAGGTAGTTGATCTTGCTGTTCAATGGGACAGGATTGGTCTTAACCCATTCAATAAAGCGAATCTGTTTGAACTTCACTTCCTCCATTATGTTTTTTAGAGGTGTGATTTTCCAAAGATCGTAGAAGCATATGAAGGTGCCGCCCTTCTTTAATACTCGGTAAGCCTGCTCTAAAACATCCTCTAGACCAGAAAAATCCTTGTCCCATTCACCAAAGTCCATTGAGACAGCAAATCTGTCAATGCCACCACCTTTGGAAAAACCTGTCTCCTTGGAAATCTCGTATGGCGGATCAATCAAGACAAGATCAATGCTGTCATCAGGAAGATTTTTTAGATATTCAAAGCAGGATTGATTTTTAAGCTCAATGATGGTTTGTTTTTTTTAATGCCTTCTGCTTTTTCTGTGGTGGGAAGTTGATGATATTGCTGGCAATTACTTGAAGATTGGTTGCTATCTCCTTTGTTTTTCTGACTGTGCTCATAGATTCCTTTTATTTTTCTTATGCTTCAATTATAAAAAATTAAAAGGAAAGTCAAACCCCATTCGGATATCTAATTGAAATGAAAAAAGCACCCGGTTGGGTGCTTTGAATTGGTGATTAATTTTCGCCGCTGCCAAAATTAATTCTTAATGTTGATTCTGTTGATAATTCCTCTTTTCTGACTAAGCCATCATCATATTTGCTTAGATGATGATTAATTCATCCTTGTATTAAGATGACCTAGTTTTTGCGTTTTTCTAAAGAAAAACGGCAAAGCCTTATCCCTTGCTGACTAGAAAAATCTCAATAAATTTGAGTTCTAGTGCAATTCTGCCTTTGCCGTGTCTTCATTCAATTGAAAACGGCCCATGAGGTTGTTAGTAACCTTTCCGAATCTTGGTTTCTTTCTACCAATCTAACGGTAGGGTGCAGGGTATCCAAGACCTTCCTTTTACAGAAGTAAGCCTAAACCTATAGTGCTCGCACCTCCCAACATCTGGCTTGTGGTAGGTCGGTATAAGTGACC
Organism: Burkholderia lata; assembly: GCF_902499335.1. Lineage (GTDB taxonomy): Bacteria > Pseudomonadota > Gammaproteobacteria > Burkholderiales > Burkholderiaceae > Burkholderia > Burkholderia lata_B. The sequence goes on from NZ_CABVQK010000020.1 coordinate 154,249, forward strand.
TACCATCAGCAGCTTGAAAGAAGCTCTCCTATCCTTGGATAGAAGCATTTGTGCTATTGGGCTCGTTCATTTGGCTAATTGTGGCAACCTTTCACCTGTTGCCTTTCGGTCTTACCTTATGCCGCATCGCTGTAAATTTGCCAAACTACTTCAATCAATGAGCCATGCTCTTTTCGTCACACAAATGACTGACTGAATACTTCCAGACTTTTGAGACTGCTTGTTGTGTGGGCCACATGGTTCCTCCTGGTTGCTAATTAATTCCCTATCACTCAAGTTCTGCTTTTTCATTCGTCGCTATACAACCAAGAACAAGCATTCTCAAAATTCTGTCTTCTTCATAGATTGACCGATGCTGAGTCATGGGTCTTACGATTACTCTGATTGCCCAAGGACATATAACACTTCAACCTATCTTTCAGGGCAAAAAAATGCCCTTGATTTTCACCAAGGGCAATTAAATAGAAGTTGAATGTTGACAAATGGCTATTAATTTAATACTATTAAATTGCTTTGGTAGAACATCTATATTTGAATTTCTGTAAATGTCAAGTGGTGTTCTGTTAGAAACCGGGTGGTGCCGAATCTAACGAAAAGAAAAAAGGCTAGTCTCAATGACTAGCCTTCTTCTTTTTTGTTGTCTAGATGGCAATTGAAGCAAGTTCTTCCAGATCTATGCGGGTGTCTGTCTCCTTGATATCATTGCGTAACATCTTGGAGGGCATACATGGCGAAGGCACGGTTCCTACTGCAAGCAGTGACTGAGGAAGATCACTCAACTATCATCAAAGAGGCCCTTGGAAAGGACCTGGACAAGCTACTGATCAGTGTTGCCTTTGCGAAGAGTCAAGGTGCTGCTGTCATCAAGGCCGCACTAGAAAAGAACAAGGGGAAGTGTGCTGTCTTCGTGGGCATCCGAAACGACATCACTTCCTATCAGGCCCTGGAAGTGATTTTGGAGACTGGTGCGAACCTCTATGTGGTTGATACAGGGTCACGCACTACCATCTTTCATCCCAAGATATACCTCGCCAAATTCAAAAAATCAGCAACAGCAATCATAGGTAGTGCCAATCTGACTTTTGGCGGCCTACACAACAATATTGAAGCTAGTTCTATCCTTGATCTTGATTTGAGCACTGCTGACGACAAGAGTTTTGTTGATCAGACTGAGGCAATATTTAATCACCTTGCCGCTGCTCATCCTGAGCATGTTCTAAATATCAAGAGCAAGAAGGATATTAGAGAAATCTTTGAGAGTGGTAGAGTTGTTGATGAAACTGTCGTAATAAAGCAGAAGAGCTCCAGGCCATCAAAGGGAAAAGGTGATACTACTCCTTTGATGAAGCTATTCAAGAAGTTTCCACTTCCAGTCACCAAAAAGAAGGCGGGTAAAGAATTTATTGACGAAATCATCGTCAAAGAAGATGGAAAAGAAGAAGTTACCCGCCGCCCTAGCATTGCGAAACCAAACACCCAAGATTACTACTTGGTCTGGCAGAGCAACGAATTGAAAGAACGGGATTTGAATATTCCCAAGGGCACAAACACCAATCCTACTGGATCTATGCTCTGGAAAAAGGGAGCAATGGAAGGCATAGATCAGCGGCATTACTTCCGTGATGAAGTTTTCACTGATGTGGGTTGGGTAGTTGATGCCAAATTGCCTCATTATGAAAGATCTCAAATCAAAGCTCATATATTTACCAAAGGTGAGTATAGAGGAACTTTTGATTTGAAAATATCACACAACACAGACACAACTTCAAAGTCATATCAGCAGAACAATGCTATGACCAATGTTAGTTGGGGTGATGCAAAGAGTCTGATTGCACAAAACGATCTGTTGGGGCGGATTATGACCTTGCATAGAAAAGACTCCACCCCACCAGAGTTCATGATTGAGATTGATTAATCACTGATTCGTTGTCGCCTATTCTTCAAACGCTTCCAAGCATTCAATAGAATAGCCTGCTGCTCAGTGGTAACTCCAAGCGCCCCCAAGACAATTCTTGATTGTTGTTCAAGAATTTCAGGGGCACTTTCTTTTTTATAGATACCGTTCAAAGCTTCCAAATCAAATTTGGTGAGCTTCTTGGGGTAGGCAATAGCTAGTTCTTCAATCTCAGAAGGAACAAGCTCAAGAACTCCGCCTCCATAGTGACGGCCTTCAAGTTCTGCACTCAAAGCAGTAAGTGCCGTTAAAAAGCAGAAGACAAGCTTGTCAGCGGCAATGTTTTCCTTAGCTGTAATCCGATATGCTGTGTCGGTCGTGTAGGCTTCAACAGTATTGAGAATTAGCTTTGGAATATCATGACTGCGTTTGAGCATGCCAATCCTCGTTGAATACACAGAAGGAACCGTATACCAAGGCTTTCTGATCCTGCACTTATAACGAGTATGCAGCTTCTCAGACTCGCCAAGAGCAATGTATTCCTTCACCTTCTTGGGAAGCTTGCTCAATTCATCTTTGATAAGAATGAAGTTGGTAGGGTTGCCTTTTTCAGCATTCTCTTGATGCTGCTTCTCATCATAGATAAGACCGGGACAATGCTCGCTTCGTCCAAACATTGGATGAGCGAACTTTGCCAATCCATATTCATGAACTACTTCATTGGGGACTAAGAAGAATTTGTTTGCACCGGTGACGATACCAACGTCCACTTTCGCAATATCATGGAATTTATGAACTTCATCAAGTTTCAATAGCGACTTGTAGAGTGTTCTTTCTTCACTGGTCAAGAGGGCTTGTGTCCATTTGCCTTCAACAGTTTCGCCATTGATGCGTGGTGTGTTCTCAAAAGTCTTCTCTGGATCTTCTTTAAGAAAATCCTTGCCAGCTACTTTATAGATACCAAGTCCATAAGAATGATCTTTGATTTCTTGCTTCTTTTCTGCAAAAAGAATGATGGCACCTTGAAGTGTGCCTTCAAACCAAATTTCTTCTGGATCAATGATAAGTAGCTTGCTGCATTGTTCACCGAGGTAAGTTCTAAGTGATTGTGCATGCATGACGTGAATGATTTCAGCAGGCAAAATCATTCCAAGCCTACCACCAGGCTTCAAAGTCTTGATTGCTGCAATGACAAATGGAACCCAAGCATTAGTATGCTTGGTGAATTTCAAGTGCTCGCTCTTGAAAATGATCTCAGATTTTTCTTGAGATTCCGCAGGTAGATATTGGTAGCGAATAAATGGTGGATTTCCCACCACTGCATCATACTCAGTCTTTCCTGTCGTCATGAGCTTGATTGCATGATCTAAAAAGTCAGCACACTTGATTGTGCTTTCTATTTTTAACTGCGAAGCTCGTTTTTTTGCCTTCTTGGCTTCATCATCAAATAACTCAAAGCCGTGAAAGTGTAGATTTCCAGTATTGCCAACATTGTGGAAAGCTTTGACAAAAATCCCATCGCCACAGCTTGGTTCTAAGACATGCTGGGGAGATTTTTTTGAAATCCATTTGGCAATGAAAGTGGCTAGATCTTCTGGAGTGTAGTAGCCACCACGAAGCTTTTGTTCAGATTCATTTTCAATGAAGTTCATTTCTTATTATTCTTCATAGTGAAAATTTCTGGGTGATTGTTCTTCATGTGTTCTTCTACGGTTTTTATAAACCAATCTTTCAAAGTGATTTGCTCTAGGGCTAGGCAAGCATAAAATTTTTTCTTTAGCTCAGGCTCTATCTCTAGCACTATTCGCCCTGACTCTCCGATAGCCATTATGTGCCTTATGTGATGTTACATAGATCACATCATCTTAACTGCCAAGCAGTTCTGCGTCAATAAAAAAGCACCCGAAGGTGCTCTTTTTTGGGGGCATTGCCTGCCTGTCTAGACTCGGTATTTTTCAATGTCTTCACCGGCTGCTTGAGCTTCAACCACCCACTTGGGCTTCCTACCTTGCTTGACTCCTGACCAAGTGAGATCACCGTTGCGATACATGACAACAGCCTCCTTGCTACCTGTGGTCTTCTTGGCAGGTTTGGAGGAAGAAGAAAAGCCAAGCTGTGCAGCAGTCAACCCATACTTGGCGATCTTGGCCTTCATGTCAGTCAAGACAGCTTCAATCTCAGATTGCTTGATGGCTTCAGCTTGTTCAGTGAGCTTCTTGATTTGCTCTTGAAGTTCATCATACGTAGGGGTTGCAGTTGCCATTGGCTTGATCCTCTTGGTGGAAGTTTGTTCGCACATCTTAACTTAGTTCCTGTCGCCATAATAGGCATTAGTCATGGCAGAAGAACTATGCCCTGCAAGCAGCATAATTTCTTCTTCATTCAATGATTGGCCTGACCTGAGTTTTGCAAAGACTTCTGCAAGACGATCAGGCATGTTTTGAATGGTTTGTTCAACAGTCTGTGGTGACACTCCCATTTCTTTGGCAATCTGGAAGTTGTTAGACCTCTTCTGGCGAATGAGCTTGGTCAGTGCAGTCCTGCGGGTATCATGGAAGTGAAGCCTTGTGTCAGGGTCATCATAAAGACCAAGAGCCTTCAAGGCATCCACCCAGTATTGCCTGAAATTCCAGTGAGTCAATTTGAAGATAGGGCCTTTGGCAAGTCTGTTGGTCTTGAGCCATTCACGAAACTCTTCATCTTCTGGAATCATGATGTCCCTTGGCTTTCCATTCTTTGTTTTGGGAATGTGGATAGACCAAAGATTAAGATTCACGTTTTCCCACTGAGCACCAAGCACTTCACTCTTTCGTGCTCCTGACTCAAGACAGGTGACAAACAGATAGTAAGGTTCTTGATTGGCTTTGAGCTTCAACCATTCTGCAATCTGAACAGCTTCATCTTCAGAGAGAACCCGTTTCCTTCCAAGATATGCTTTAGGCTTTTCACCCTTGGGCAACATCTTCACTGGGTTCATGAGCCCATTGGGGAATTGTTCAGGATAGAGCTTGTAGACCTTCTCAAAAGCTGAACTGATAGTTGAGATTTCACGAAGGATAGTGTTGTTCTTGATACCTGTGCTTTTCCTTGATTCCATGTAGGCGATCAAGAGCCAGAAGTCCACGGTGTCAATCTTGAATTGTCCAAAATCAATGTGGTCTTTATTGAATGTCCTGCCAAGCATTGCATCAACAATCGTGCTGTGATAACGATAGTTGTCAATCTTGGGGCCAAGTTGTTTAAGATAGATTGGAATTTGGGGAATAGCACGAAGACAACGATTGCTGTTGGTCTTCAGTGAAGTAGGGGAATGCTTGCTCATGTATTGCTCAAAGTAGTCCTTGAGCAGCCTTCTCATGTCAGGCATTTCAAGTTGATACTTTTGATCAAAAATGAGATTCTGAGGAACACCAGTATTGATACGGTGAAGCTCTTGCTCTTCCCATGACCTAGCTACAGCTTCATCATCAAAGAGCTTGGAGAGGTTTTCGCCTCCTTTGCGGATCTGGACACGCCACCTGGTGACGCTGACCTTGCGACCAGTCTCCTTGTTCAGAACCTTGTACTTGATTGGGTAGACCGACACTGTGACCCCTTCCTATGCTGACCTGCACAAGCCACTCTGAGCCTTGGCTTGCACAATCAATTTTGTTGGTGCAAAAAATTGTGCATGAAAAGCGGTGTTTTGTGCAAAAAACCGTGAGTCATGCACTCCAACCTATTGATTTACAACAGGTGCATAGGATCGTATCTGGCTTCAACAAGGGGCAGCAGGACGCGTTGCTGCCGTTCGTCGAGTCGGGGCTCGTGACCTTCATCGGCGCGACGACCGAGAACCCGAGCTTCGAGGTCAATTCGGCCTTGCTGTCGCGGGCTCAGGTGTACGTGCTGAAGTCGCTGGACGACGACGAGATGCGCCAGTTGCTGAAGCGCGCGCAGGAAATCGCGCTCGACGGCCTGTCGTTCGACGACAAGGCGATCGATACGCTGGTCGGCTATGCGGACGGCGACGCGCGGCGCTTCCTGAACCTGCTCGAGCAGGCGCAGACGGCGGCCACGTCGGCCGGCACCGCGACGATCGACGCCGAATTCGTCAGCAGCGCGATGACGCTGAACGCACGGCGCTTCGACAAGGGCGGCGACAACTTCTACGACCAGATCTCGGCATTGCACAAGTCGGTGCGCGGTTCGAGCCCGGACGGCGCACTGTACTGGTTCTGCCGGATGATCGACGGCGGCGCGGATCCGAAGTATCTCGCGCGGCGGATCGTGCGGATGGCGTGGGAAGACATCGGCCTCGCCGATCCGCGCGCGCTGCAGATGGCGAACGACGCGGCCGAAACCTACGAGCGGCTCGGCTCGCCGGAAGGCGAGCTCGCGCTCGGGCAGGCGGTGATCTATCTCGCGTGCGCGGCGAAGAGCAACGCGGGCTACAACGCGTTCAACCAGGCGATGGCGTTCGTGAAGCAGGACAAGTCGCGCGAGGTGCCCGTGCATCTGCGCAACGCGCCGACCAAGCTGATGAAGGAACTCGGCTACGGTCACGCTTACCGTTACGCGCACGACGAGCCGAATGCGTATGCGGCCGGCGAGACGTACCTGCCGGACGGGATGCGCGAACCGCGCTGGTACAAGCCGGTGCCGCGCGGGCTCGAATCGAAGATCGCCGACAAGCTCGCGTGGCTGCGCGAACTCGACCGCGAGGCCGGCAAGAAGGACTGACGGAGCAACGTCCGGCGCGGTCCGCGCCGGTGCCGTCGCGAAGGCATCAGCGCTTGCGGGCCGCCGGCTGCTTCTTCCAGTAGCTGAATGGCTCCTGATGGCATTCGATGTCGAGTTCGGCGACGCGCGCGTTCAGGCTCTGCTGCGCATCGGCGATCGCGAGGTTGTAGATCGCGGGCGCGATCTCCTCGACGAAGAAGTGCAGCAGCGCGCCGGCCTGGATATTGCCGATCGGCTCGTCCATGTTTTCTGTGAAATAGCGTTGCAGCGACGCGATCGCGCGGTCGCGTACATCCTTGTCCAGTTCGATGGCCATCGGGTTCCTTGAGTAGCTGTGACGTGTGGCGGGTGTCTCGTTCGATGCGCTGCCACGGGCGCGCACGGGCGTTTCGCGATCCGCGGCGGTGCGATGCCGCGCGATTCTCGGGTGCCGGCGGGCGGACCGGCAACGCGATACTGCCATGGCCGTCGCACCACGGTCATCGCCCGTTTGCAGCATTGTCCGTCCGGCCAGTGCCGTGGCGGCCGCGCGGTGCGTTAGAATTCCCGTCTTACACAACGATTCTCCAAGTCCTCCCATGCTCGACATCCAGTTGCTGCGCAAAGACCTCGACGGCGTCGCCCAGCGCCTCGCCGATCGCGGCTACACCCTCGACATCGCCGCGTTCTCCGCCCTCGAAGCGGAACGCCGCGCGATCCAGACCCGCACCGAAGAGCTCCAGGCGCGCCGCAACAGCCTGTCGAAGCAGATCGGCGCGATGAAGGGGAAGGGCGAGGACACGTCGGCCGTGATGGCCGAGGTCGGCGGGATCGGCGACGAAATGAAGGCGGGAGAAGCCAAGCTCGGCGAGATCCAGGCGCGCCTGTCCGACCTGATGCTGGGCATGCCGAACGTCGCGCATGAAAGCGTGCCGGTCGGCAAGGACGAAGCCGACAACGTCGAGGTGCGCCGCTGGGGCACGCCGCGCCAGTTCGATTTCGAGGTGAAGGATCACGTCGACGTCGGCACGCCGCTGGGCCTCGATTTCGAGACCGGCGCGAAGCTCGCCGGCGCGCGCTTCACGATGCTGCGCGGCTCGATCGCGCGCCTGCACCGCGCGCTCGCGCAGTTCATGATCGACACGCACACGCAGCAGCACGGCTACACCGAGACGTACACGCCGTACATCGTGAACCCCGAGATCCTGTATGGCACGGGCCAGCTGCCGAAGTTCGCGGACGACATGTTCCGCGTCGAGAAGGGCGGTGAGGAGAACAAGGTCACGCAATACCTGATCTCCACGTCGGAAATCTCGCTGACGAACACCGTGCGCGAATCGATCGTCGACGCGTCCGCGCTGCCGATCAAGCTGACCGCGCATTCCCCGTGCTTCCGCTCGGAAGCCGGTTCGTACGGTCGCGACACGCGCGGGATGATCCGCCAGCACCAGTTCGACAAGGTCGAGATGGTGCAGGTCGTCGCGCCGGACGCGTCGTACGCGGCGCTCGACGAGATGGTCGGCCATGCGGAAGCGATCCTGCAGAAGCTCGGCCTCCCGTACCGCGTGATTACGCTGTGCACGGGCGACATGGGCTTCTCGGCCGCGAAGACGTTCGACCTCGAGGTGTGGCTGCCTGCGCAGAACACCTATCGCGAGATCTCGAGCTGCTCGAACACCGAGGCGTTCCAGGCGCGCCGGATGCAGGCGCGTTTCCGCAACGCGCAGGGCAAGCCGGAACTCGTGCATACGCTGAACGGTTCGGGTCTCGCCGTCGGCCGCACGCTCGTCGCGGTGCTGGAGAACTACCAGAACGCGGACGGCTCGGTCACGGTGCCGGAAGTGCTGCGTCCGTACATGGGCGGCATCGAGCGTATCGACGCACCCGTGCAGGCGTCGTAAGATCCTGCTCCCGCAAGTTCTTGAAGCTCTCGTAAAAATATTTGCAAAAAGGGCTTGTGGGTTTCGAAGAGATCGTTCTATAATCTTTTCTTTCGCGGAAACGACCAACCGCGAAATGCAGTAAAGCAGCAAGGAAGGAGAGGTGGCAGAGTGGTCGAATGTACCTGACTCGAAATCAGGCGTACGGTTTCCCCGTACCGTGGGTTCGAATCCCACCCTCTCCGCCAAAATACGAAGCCCCTTGATCCGGAAGGATCAAGGGGTTTTTCGTTTTGGGCTCGCGGTGCGTGCGTCGTGTTGCAGCCGTAACAGCTCGACCGTCGGCATATCGGATCGTGCCGATGCGATGGCGCCCACCGCGTGCATGATCGTGCCGCGTCCTCGATACAGCCGCGCTGAATGGCAAACTGCGCGTCGGTCGTGCTGAATGCCGTGATGATCGTGTCGACACCGACCCGGGGCACGACCTGTCCGACGTGATCGCGAGGATCGTATTCGGCGTGCTGTCGAGCGTCGTTGTGCGCCGCTGGATGGCGGGGTAGTGCCGTGCCGCGAATCGCCTGCAGGCGCACGGAGCAGGCTTTGAGAACCTGCCCTGACACATCGCACCACCTTGCCGGTTGGGCTGGGTGATGATCCAGTTGTCAGGCGTGTTCGCCGAGTTCGAGTGGGAAATGGTCCGCTGGCGGACGGCGATGCAGTCTTCGAAGGCGCGTTGTGTCCTTTATACAGGCCACGAAGCGTTGAGTCCGAAGACGAGCGCCGCGCGCAATCGCGTCGACCAACACACCTGACCGGTGCTCTCTGCGTAAAGGCCATTTGCAGAGGGGGAGGGGGAATGCCACTCAGCTTGCGCTCCCCGTCCCCGGAGATTCGCGCTGCCAGCAGGCCGCGCTGAACCGCGCGACAAGCGTCACGACTTTGTATCAAAGCCGTCGTTCCAGGTTGCTCCGGGAGCAGTCGGACACACCTGACGCTAGTCGCTTGGCCCATCACCCTGAACACGATGATTGGCGCGGCCCTTCCGCTGGATTATTTCTCGACCGGATTTACTTCCGCGCGCTCCTCGGTCAGAGACGGAAGCGGCGCGGTGATGGGGTGAATGCGCTGGCCATTGTCAACGACACTGTCCATTGAGACGAAGGTAATGGTGCTGCCTGGAACGACGTAGAACGGTGCCTCGCTACCGCCTTGTTTCAGGAACATCACGTAGCCGCGCTCATCGGTGCGCGACCAGGTGGCGGAGTCCCCCGTCGCGCCGGGGAGAACGGCGAAGGTGCCTGGATTTCCGCCGTTGCTGCTCCAGATGTTGATTGCCACGGACAGCGTATTGGGCGATTTGTTTACGATAATAATCTTGCCAGCAGCCATGATTTCACCTTTTTCTGTTTGGATTGATTGAATTGCAATTAAAAGATGCGAGTAGCATTTTGCAATAATTGGATTGTCCGCTGATTTTATGCGCATCGATTGGGCAGTTGAATTCTATATTGAATAAATTAAGTATGATTTACTTTTTGTCTATCAATTATTTATTGTGGTTGATTTGCATTGAGGTTATGGCATTCGATGTGCTGTAATGATTTACATTTTTGGTGTAATAATTTTGATTGAATAATCGGTAGCGTCGATTGTGAAGAGACATGCTTTGTCGATTAAACAGGGAGTCGGATTTTCGTGATCCGCAGGACGGGCACGATGTCCGGCCTCGAACTCGACATACCGGCTGGACGAAGTGACCATCTGGAAGCGGCTGCGTACGTTATGCGCCGCGACCGCCCCTGTGGTGCGCTCGCGCCAGGGCACGCGCGACGCATCCAACCTGATCGTGCCGAGCGGCTCGACTACTCGCGTTCGCTTTTCGCCGCTTTCTTCAGCTTTAAGCCCGCGCTTCCGGCGCCGTTAACACGGGGCGGTGGCCGGCGCCCGTGCCGGACCGCATCGTTTCCCGTCGATTCAAGGTCCCATGAAGCTGAGCTACAAGATTCCCCTCGCATTCGCCGTCGCGCTGCTGCTGATGTTCTGTGGCGCGCTGTACGGTATCCACATACTCAATCGGTCGATCGATACGTTCGCCGAAGACGTGCAGACGAACGTCGGCGACGAACGGCTCGTGTCGGCCACGCTCGTGCAGTTCAAGCTGCAGGTGCAGGAATGGAAGGACACGCTGTTGCGTGGCAAGCAACCCGCGAAGCTCGACCAGTACTGGCAGGCGTTCCAGACGCGCGAGCGGACGGTCGATACGCTCGCCGCGCAGCTCGTGCATCAGTTGCCGCCCGGCGAGAGCCGCTCGCTCGTCGAGCAGTTCATGCGCGCGCACACGGCGATGGGCGAGGGTTACCGGCGCGGGTTCGACGCGTTCAAGGCTGCCGGCTTCGAGCCGTCGGCCGGCGATGCCGCCGTGGCGGGCGTCGATCGCGAACCCGCGGCGCTGCTGGAGCGGGCCGCGAAGTCGATCGCCGACGAGAGTGCCGCCGTGTCGGCGCAGGCGAGCCGCGACGCGCAGCATGCAACCACCGCGAGCCTCGTGCTGATGCTGGTCGTGCTCGGCGTCGCGATGGTCGGCGCGTTCCTGTTCAGCCGCGCGATCCTGCGTCCGCTCGACCGCGCGGTGGCATGCGCGCAGGCCGTCGCCGAAGGGGACCTGACGCGCGACGTCGATGCGGCCGGCCGCGACGAGATCGCCGATCTGCTGCGCGCGTTGCAGACCATGCAGACGAGCCTGTCGGGCGTGGTGCTAGAAGTGCGCACGCACGCCGAAGCCGTCGCGACGGCGAGCGCACAGATCGCGTCGGGCAATCACGACCTGTCGGCGCGTACCGAGGCGCAGGCCGCGTCGCTCGAGGAGACGGCCGCCAGCATGACCGAACTCACGGGCATCGTCCGCCAGTCGGCCGAGCACGCACAGCACGCGGCGCAACTGGCGCACGACGCGTCGAACATCGCGGCGGCAGGCGGCGGCGTGATGACGGATGCCGTCGGCACGATGAACGGCATCGCCGACAGCTCGGCGAAGGTCGGCGAGATCATCGCGGTGATCGATGGCATCGCGTTCCAGACCAACATCCTCGCGCTGAACGCGGCGGTCGAGGCGGCGCGCGCGGGCGAGCAGGGGCGCGGCTTCGCCGTCGTCGCAGCGGAAGTGCGTACGCTCGCGCAGCGCAGCGCCGCCGCCGCGAAGGAGATCAAGGGGCTCATCGAGCAGTCGACGAAGCGGGTCGACGAGGGCGCCGTGCTGATCGGCCGAGCGGGCGAATCGATTCACGAGATCGTCGGCGCGGTGCAGCGCGTCACGACGATCGTCGGCGAGATCTCGTCCGCGTCGCAGGAGCAGAGCGGCGGCATCCAGCAGGTGAACATCGCGGTGACGCAGATGGACGAAGCGACGCAGCGCAACGCGGCGCTCGTCGAGCAGGCCTCGGCCGCGACGCAGGCGCTGGCCGAGCAGGCGAGCGCGCTGCGGCATGCGGTGGCCGTGTTCAGGCTGCCGGAAATGGCGTGACGGCTGTGCCGTCGCGCCGGACTTCAACGTAACCGGGGGCGGCGGCGGCGCCGGCGAGCACCGGCCCGTCCCCCGAGATCAAGCCGCGGCCGGATATTGCGCGAGCACCCGGGCGCGGATAGACGGCTTGATATTCGATTGCGCCATGTTGCCGCCGTAGTGCGCGACGACGCGCGGATTCATCACGCGATACCAGAGCGGCGGCACGTACGCGAACAGGATCATCGTCGCGTAGCCGGCCGGCAGTTGCGGCGCATCGTCGAAGTGGCGCAGCGCCTGGTACGAGCGCGTCGGATTCGCGTGATGGTCGGCGTGCCGCTGCAACTGGTACAGGAACAGGTTGGTGACGACGTGATTGCTGTTCCACGAGTGCTGCGGCGTGCAGCGTTCGTAGCGGCCGCTCGGCAGCTTGCGGCGGCCGAGCCCGTAGTGCTCGACGTAGTTCACGACTTCGAGCAGCGACGCGCCGTAGACGGCCTGGATCACGAGGAACGGGATCACGACCTTGCCGGCCATCGCGATCGCGATGCCCCACACGACGACGGTCATCGCCCACGCGTGCAGCACCTCGTTGCGCCAGGTCCACGGCGAATGCCCGAGCCGTTCGAGGCGCGCCTTCTCGAGCCGCCACGCCGAGCGGATGCTGCCGGTCACGGTGCGCGGCAGGAACGCCCAGAACGATTCGCCGTAGCGCGCGCTCGCCGGATCCTCGGCCGTCGCGACACGCACGTGGTGGCCGCGGTTGTGCTCGACGTAGAAGTGCCCGTATGCGACCGGCGCGAGCGTGATCTTCGCGAGCCAGCGCTCGAAGCGGTCGGTTTTATGCCCGAGTTCGTGCGCGGTATTGATCGAGATGCCCGTCGCGGCGCCGAGCGACAGCGCGAAGCCGACGTAGTCGTACCATGCGAGCGCATGCGTGCCGACGATCCATACGCACACGAAGAACGCGACGTATTCGACGAAGGTCGCGAGATAGACGATCAACCGGTAGTAGCGCTCCCGTTCGAGGTGCGGCACGACGTCCTCGGGCGGGTTGTCGCGATCGTCGCCAATCAGCGTGTCGAGGATCGGGATCACGCCGAACGCGAACAGCGGGCCGAACCACCAGAACACGTGCAGGCCCGTCGACAGCGCGAGCTGGGCGGCGAGGATCGGCAGCGTGATCGTCAGCGCGCCGAGCAGCCACAGGTAACGCTTGCCATCCGACCAGCCCGAAGCCGATCCGTCGGTCATTGCCATTGTCTCCCTCCTGCCGGCCGGCCCGAGGGCGGCCGCCTGTACGGTTGTTCGAATTCTCGTTGGCCCGCGACGCACGCGCGGTTGCGCCGGATCGTCACCCGGTTCTGCCTGTTATACGACCCATGCGCCCGCTTGCCAAACTCCGGCACTAGGCGCGCGGCTCCAAACGGAGGGGCGCGTGCGGCGCAGGCAGGGAAGGGCCCGTGCAAGCTGATTGAAACATGCACGGAACGCGGGATCGGCCTGCCCGCGTGCCGGGTTTGTCAGACGGAAGGCACGACGTGATGCGTGCGGACATCGGTGCCGCAGGCTCGCAACAAATGTTGCGTCGCAATATGCGAAGGGCGGCGGGTACCAGTGACGCACACTTTCGGGGTTACCAATATTACGGATCATTACGGCTTCCGCGATGAAATGTGCAGGCTCGGACGGGCGTCTGCCTGATGTCGCAAGGCGACTGGCGTCATGCGTCGAACGAAGCCGCCGCGGCCGTCGTTCGACAGCACGCATCGACGCGGCGATGCTGCACCTGCACACTGGCTGGCCGCATGGCCGCCGGCGGTGGCTGCCGCCTTTCGATTCGCGCCGCCATTTGAAAATAACGATTTGACTCATGCCCCGCTTTCGGTTGAAGCTAATAGCTTGCTGTCTGAAGGGGGCTGTGCCTGCATGAGTTCGACCTTGACCGTTCGTCGTATCGTTGCCGACCAGGGCGGCGTGTATCGCGAACTCCGCGCCGCATCGCTGCGCGAGCCCTACGCACCCGGCGAAGCGCCGGAGGCCGAATTGCTGAACGTCGAAACGGACGCAGCGTCGGCGATTGCCGCGCAGCGCGCCGTGTCCGACGAGTCGACGACTTTCCTGCTGTATACCGAAGGCCATCCGGCCGGCATGATCGGCGCGTATTTCGACAATACGCCCGATCGGCGCGCGTTCGTCAGCGAGCTGTGGGTTGCGCACGCGGTGCGTCATCTGCGCGGCGGCGTGCTGCTGCTGGAGACGGCCACCGCCTGGCTCGCCGAGCGCGGCGCCCAGGACGTCTACGCATGGATTGCCGATGCGAACCGCAACGCGATCCGCTTCTACGAGCGTGCGGGTTTCGGCAATACCGGCGAACACGCGCCGATCGCGCGGATGCCCGGCGCGATGAAATCGCTGTACGTGTCGCAGATGAAGCACTGACGTGATGTCAGAACGCGGGCCGCACGGCGCGATGAAGATCCGGTCGCCCGCTTGCCTGCCCGCCCGCCGGTTGCGCACCCTCCCGGGCCGCCGCCACCCGGTTCCCCAAAAATAATGGCCGCACGCGTGGACGCCTGTAAAATACGCAAAAAATTTTTGCAGAGTGTCCATGTCGCTTAAAAAATCGCCATTCTTCGAGCTGCGCAGCGGATCGGTCGATACGTTGCTGTTCACCGTGAAGACGACCGATCTCGATGCGTTGCGTACCGAACTGGTCAAGCGCTTCGAAGCGACCCCCGAGTTTTTCGCCGACGATGTCGTCGCGATCGACGTCCGCCGCCTGGCTGACGGCGAACGCGTCGCGCTGGCGGACATCCGCCAGATGCTGAACGACGTGCGGATGCGCCCGGTGGGCGTCGTCGCGCTGGCAACGCAGGGCTGGGCGGGGGAAGCCGGCCTGCCGTTGCTCGAGGCGCGCGATCGCCGCGCGCCGGCCGCGAAGCACGCCGACGAAGCGGAAACGGCGCCGGCGCCCGTCGCCGAAGCCGCCGCCGCTCCGGCAGCCGAACCGGCGCAGGAACCCGCGCCGACGTTGTTGCAGGCGGGGGGGCAGACGCTCGTGATCGACCGGCCGTTGCGTTCGGGGCAGCAGATTTACGCGAAAGGAGACCTCGTGGTGCTCGCGCCGGTCAGTCACGGCGCGGAGATCATCGCGGAAGGCAATATCCACATCTACGCGCCGTTGCGCGGCCGCGCACTCGCGGGCGTGCACGGCAATCACGACGCGCGCATTTTCTGCACGTGTCTCGAGCCGGAACTGATTTCGATCGCGGGTATCTATCGAACAACCGAGAACCCGTTGCCCGCCGAAGTACTGGGCAAATCGGTGCAGATCCGGCTCGAAGAGGAAAAACTGATGATCGAACCGCTGCGCCTGACGTAATACACGCGGTGCGCTCCGGATCGATCGGCTCTCATTGACGAACACAGGGTATTGGGTAAATGGCAAAAATCATCGTGGTGACCTCGGGCAAGGGCGGCGTGGGCAAGACGACGACGAGCGCGAGCTTTGCGTCCGGTCTCGCGCTGCGCGGCCACAAGACGGCCGTGATCGACTTCGACGTCGGCCTGCGCAACCTCGATCTCATCATGGGCTGCGAACGCCGCGTGGTGTACGACCTCGTGAACGTGATCCAGGGCGAAGCGAACCTGAACCAGGCGCTGATCAAGGACAAGAAGTGCGAGAACCTGTTCATCCTGCCGGCGTCGCAGACGCGCGACAAGGATGCGCTGACGCGCGAAGGCGTCGAGAAGGTGCTGAACGACCTCGTCGCGATGGACTTCGCCTACATCGTCTGCGATTCGCCGGCCGGTATCGAGGCAGGCGCGCTGCACGCAATGTACTTCGCGGATGAAGCGCTGATCGTCACGAACCCGGAAGTGTCGTCGGTGCGCGATTCCGACCGCATTCTCGGCATCCTGTCGTCGAAGACGAAGCGCGCGACCGAAGGCAAGGATCCGATCAAGGAACACCTGCTGATCACGCGCTACAGCCCGAAGCGCGTCAGCGAAGGCGAGATGCTGTCGCTCGAGGACATCAGCGAGATCCTGCGCATCAAGCTGATCGGCGTGGTGCCCGAGTCGGAAGCCGTGCTGCATGCATCGAACCAGGGTCTGCCGGCCGTCCATATCGACGGCACGGACGTTGCGGAAGCGTACAAGGACGTCGTCGCGCGTTTCCTCGGCGAAGACAAGCCGCTGCGCTTCACCGATTACCAGAAGCCGGGCCTGCTGCAGCGCCTCTTCGGCAGCAAGTAACGGAGGCCGTCCATGTCCATCCTTTCGTTTCTCCTCGGCGAGAAGAAAAAGTCCGCATCGGTCGCGAAGGAGCGCCTGCAGCTCATCATCGCGCACGAGCGCGTCGGCGGCCGTCCGCCGGCCGATTACCTGCCGGCGCTGCAGAAGGAGCTGGTCGCGGTCATCTCGAAGTACGTCCATATTTCGAACGATGACATCCGCGTGAGCCTCGAGCGCCAGGACGATCTCGAAGTCCTCGAAGTGAAGATCGAGATCCCGCAAGCCTGACCGTTGCGGGTATCCCTCCGCACGGCGGCACTCGCCGCCGTGCGCGTCTTACGCCCTGTTGCACTTTCGGGCACGCCGTAACACGGCGTCTGTCGGCCGTAACCGCACCTCCCGCATTGAACGAATACGCTCGCGTAACTTGTTCAACCAGGAGGTTGTGATGGCTGTCTCTACTGTTCAACGTCGTATCGTTTCGCTCGCCCTGTTTGCCGCGGGCCTGTCAGCCGTCGTCGCGCCGTTTGCCGCGCATGCGGACGAGATTCTCGTCGGCACGCCCGTGATCGTGCCGCAGGGCCGTGTGGTCGTCGCCGAGCCGGTCGCCGTGCGCACCGAGGAAATCGTCGTCGTCGCGCCGAATGCGCCGCCGCCGGTGCGCTACGAGGTCGTGCCGGCCTCGCGCGTGGGCTACGTGTGGGATCGCGGACACTGGCACTGGGAGCATGGCCGCTACGTGTGGATCGGCGGCCACTGGGAAACCGAGCGCGTCGGCATGCAATGGGTGCCGGGCCATTGGGACCAGCGCGGTCCGAACTGGTTCTGGACCCGTGGCCACTGGGCGTAATGGAGGCGTGCGATGAAAAGAACCGCAATCGCCATCGCGCTCGTCGCGATCACGCTGGCCGGATGCATCGTCGTGCCGGCGCGGCCCGTGTACTACCGGCCGGCACCCGTCGTGATCTACTGAGCGTCGCGTGAACCGGGCTGCGCCGGGCCGTTCGTCCCGGCTGCGGCCGGTTCGTCGTCGTGCGGTGCCGGCGCATGCGCGGCGCCTTCGGCCGGCGCGGAGCCGGGGGGCGCTTCACCGCCTTCGTCGCGCAGCGTGTCGAGCGGGTCGGCGGGCGCGGCGGCCGCATCCTGCGGCTCGGTGACGCCGGTTACCACCGTGGCGCTCGCTGCGGTGGCAGCAGCCGGTTCCGCGGCCGCGACGGGCGGCGCGAGATAACGCTGGGCGAGCGTTTCGTAGAGCGGCGGCGCGAAAAAGCGCGATACGCGGCTCGACACCAACGCGGTGGCCATCAGCGAAATCACGAGCGCATGACCGTTGATCATCTCCATCACGATCACGAACGACGTGATCGGCGACTGCGTGACGGCCGCCATGTAGCCGACCATCGCGAGCGCGATCAGCATCGGCAGGCTCATGTTGCTGAACACGATGTGAAGCAGGTTGCCGAACCCCGCGCCGATCGACAGCGACGGCGCGAAGATCCCGCCCGGGATGCCCGGCAGGTACGACGCGACCATCGATATCATCTTCAGGAACGGGTAGAACACCGACAGATGCTGGCTGCCGTCGAGCAGGCCGCGCGCCTCGGCGTAGCCGCTGCCGAAGGTCGTGCCGCCCGATACGAGGCCGACGACGGCGATCGCGAAGCCGCACAGCGCGGCGAACGTGATCGGCCGCTCGCGGTACAGGCCGAGCAGCCGCGCGGGCAGCCAGCGCCCCGTGTTGAGCAGCAGCCAGCAGAACAGGCCGCCAGCGATCCCCGTCACGATCGCGGTGACCAGCACGGCGAGCGCCAGCAGTTTCGGGAAATGGGGGCCGGCATCGATCGTGCCGAAATACGTGTAGTTGCCGTTGAGGCCGAGCGCGACGACGCCGGCGAGGATGATCGCGGTGATCAGCACGCCGCTGGCGCGCGCGGAGAAGCTGCGCGTCAGCTCCTCGATCGCGAACACGATCCCGGCGAGCGGCGTATTGAACGCAGCCGACAGCCCGGCCGCCGCGCCGGCGAGCACCAGTTGGCGTTCGATCTGCGCGTTCGAGCGCGGGTAGAAGCGTCGCAGGTTGAACATCAGCGCCGCGCCGACCTGCACGGTCGGCCCTTCGCGGCCGATCGTGAAGCCGCCCAGGATGCCGAGGAACGAGACCAGTACCTTGCCGAACAGGATGCGCAACGTCAGCAGCCGGGAGCCGAACGCACTCGGGCGCGCATGCAGTGTCGCGATCACCTGCGGGATGCCGCTGCCCTCGGCGCCGCGGAAGAAGCGGCGCGTGATCCATACCGACACCGCGGCGATGGCCGGCGTCAGCAGCAGCGGCAGCCACGCGGCGTGGTCGCGCATCGTGCGGAAAGTTTCGTAGCCCCAGTCGATCAATCGCGCGTAAAGTACAGCCGCGAGGCCAACGACGATCGCGCCGAGCCAGAAAACACCGTACTGGCGCCAGATTCTCAGCGAACGACGGGTGAGGGCGGGAAACAGGGCGGGAAGGGCGGGGCGTGGCATCGACGCGGGCCGGTAGGCAAAGACCGGATTATAAAAAGAACCGGATGCAGGCGGGGCGCGAGAATGTTCCCGAAAGGAGATGCATTTTGTTGCAAAAGTAATTTTCACGTAATGTTCGCGCATGTAACCATCGTTAGCATGCCAAATTGGCCCGCTTATCCCCACACATCGTGAAACGTATCCTCATCGTGAAAGTGACGTCGCTCGGCGACGTTGTCCAGACGCTACCCGTCGTCGCGGATCTGCATCGCGCCTTTCCGGGCGTAACGGTCGACTGGGCGGTGGACGAATCGTGCGCGGAAGTCGTGCGCTGGCATCCGGGCGTCAGCAATGTCCTTTGCGCGCCGCTGCGCCGTTTCAAGAAGCTGCGCAATCGCGGTGACCTGAAGGCGATCTCGGCGTCGATCGGCGCACTGCGGAGGCACCGCTACGATGCGGTGATCGACCTGCACGGCGTCTACAAGAGCGCGATCATTTCGGTGCTGGCGCGCGCTGCGCGCCGCGTCGGCTACCAGACGAAGGATCTCGGCGAAGCGGGCGCACGCTTCGCGTATTCGCATCGGTTCGGCCCGCGGCCGGACTGCGACGCGTGGCACGGGATGCGCGTGAGCGCCGGCGAGGCGCTCGGCTACGCGCCAGAGGGTATCGCCACGTACGGCATCGTCCCGCCGCAGGACGTGAACCTGCCGGCGGCCGTGACCGACGGCTCACCGTTCATGCTGCTGTTCCATGCGACGTCCAACCCCGACAAGAAATGGCCGCCCAACCACTGGGCCGCGCTCGCCACGCAGATGATGGCGCGCGGCGTGCGCGTGCTGTTGCCGTGGGGATCGGCTGCCGAGCACGACGATGCGCAGGACATCGCCGCGCGCGCGCCGGGGGCGGTCGTGCTGCCCGCGATGACGGTGCGCGAGCTTGGCGCGGCGCTCGGCCGGGCTGCGCTCGTGGTGGGGGTCGATACGGGGTTCGTGCACATGGCGCACGCGCTGCAGCGGCCGACCGTGATGATTTTCGTCGCGACGTCGCGGCACCATTGCGGCATCGGCGGCGCACCGAACGCACTGTCGATCGGCGAGCCGGGCACGATGCCGTCGGTCGACGAGGCGCTGGACGCGATCGATGCGGTCGGCCCGGCCTACGGCGCGCTGCGCGCGCGGCTGACCGCCTGACGAAGCGGGGCGCGGCGGTTCAGGCGAGCAGTGCCTCGACCGTGATGACGGCGGCAATCGCCGCCAGGTTCGCCAGCAGTGCCTCGAACACGAGGCCGCGCCACGTCTTCGGACGGAAGCGCAGCGCGAGCAGGAGCGCGCCACCCAGCGCGAGTGCGAGGATCAGGACAAGATCGGCATTGCCGAGGCGGATGTTCATGGCGGCGGCTCCTTCGGGGCAGGATCCCGGGGCGCGCAGCGGCGCCCCCGGGATCGAGTATAGGCAGCGCCGGCCGCCGCACAACCCGGGTCGCCCCGGAGTCTCAGACGAGCGACGCGTCGCGCGTTTCGCGCATCAGCAGCACACCAATCAGGCTGATTGCTGCAGCAACCGATACATAACCGCCGACCCATGACAGCCCGCCGCGCGCCGCCAGCAGTTGCGCGATATACGGCGCGATCGACGCACCGAGGATCCCGCCGAGGTTGTACGCGACGCCCGCGCCCGTATAACGGACGTTGGTCGGGAACAGTTCTGGCAGCAGAGCGCCCATCGGCGCGAACGTCACGCCCATCAGGAACAGCTCGATCGTCAGGAACAGCGCGACGAGCGGCATCGAGCCGCTGCCGAGCAGCGGCTCCATCGCGAAACCCGACAGCAGGGCGGCGATCGCACCCACGACGAGTACCGGCTTGCGGCCGAAGCGGTCCGACGCCCAGGCGGAAAGCGGCGTCGCGAGCCCCATGAACACGACCGCGAAGCACAGCAGGCCGAGGAAACTCTGGCGCGGAATGTGCAGCGCCGACACGCCGTACGACAGCGAGAACACCGTCGAGATGTAGAACAGCGTGTAGCAGACGACCATCGCGAGCGCACCGAGCAGCGTCGGCTGCCAGTGTTGCGTGATGAGTGTCGCGACCGGCACGCGCACGCGCTCGTTGCGATCGAGCGTGGCCTGGAACGCGGGTGTTTCGGTGATCTTGAGCCGCACGTAGAGGCCGAGCGCGACGAGCACCGCGCTGACCAGGAACGGGATGCGCCAGCCCCAGCTGCGGAACTGCTCGTCCGACAGCGACAGCGCGAGCGCGAAGAACAGGCCGTTCGACATCAGGAAGCCGACCGAGGGCCCGAGCTGCGGGAACATCCCGAACCAGCCGCGCTTGCCCTGCGGCGCGTTCTCGGTCGCGAGCAGTGCCGCGCCGCCCCATTCACCGCCGAGGCCGATCCCCTGGCCGAAGCGCAGCACGCACAGCAGCACCGGCGCGAGCGTGCCGATCGCGTCGTAGCCGGGCACGAAGCCGATCGCGGTGGTGGACACGCCCATCACGAGCAGCGACGCGACGAGCGTCGATTTGCGGCCGATGCGGTCGCCGAAGTGCCCGAACAGGAACGACCCGATCGGGCGTGCGATGAACGCGATACCGAACGTCACGAACGCGGACAGCGCCTGTGCGGTAGCGGAGCCATGCGGGAAGAAGACGGGGCCGATGACGAGCGCGGCGGCCGTCGCGTACACGTAGAAATCGTAGAACTCGATCGCGGTGCCGATGAAGCTCGCGAACACGATGCGCCGGTGGCTGACGGCGCCGGCCGAACCGGTTGCGTGTGCAACGGTCGGGGGGGATGCGGACATGGATGTCTCCGTTTTGTCGTTGGGGCGGTCGGCTGGGCGTGCGGTCGGGCAGGCGGACGCCTGCCGGGGGCAGCCGAGCGGATGAAGCGGTGGCGGCGTGGACGCGCGCCGTGGCGCGGACGTCACTCGCCGGTCGACGATGGAGACGGGTACGTCGCCGCCGCCCGGTGCCGGCGTGGTCGGCTCGCATGCCGGATGGGGCGCGCGAACGCGCGCGCGGCGTGATGGCCGCGCGATTGCGGAAAATTATAGCCAGCGCCGCCGCGCACCGGCAATCGCGGGTCGGCGGCCGGTCAATCGATCGATTGCGCCTGCGCCGACGCGGTGCTTTGCAACTGGAAGTGGCCGTCGTCGTTGAAGAGCCAGCCTTCCATCATTTCGAGCCGGCCGTTGCCGTCGAGCAGTCGCGACGGTGGTGGCGGCAGCGGCGCCGAGCGGCGCAGCGACGCGAGCGCGAGCGCTTCCGCTTCGCGGTCGCCGTTGCTGCGATAGACGGACGCGTTGACGAGCCGGCCGCTGCCATCGACGGTGAAGGCCACGACGACGAGCGACCGGAGCATCGCCTGCGGCGTGCCGTGCAGCATGCCGGACGGGTTGCGTTCGGCGACACGCTGCGCGACTTCGACGCGGTACTGGTCGAGGTTGCCGCTGCGGGTGATCGATGGAATCGTCAGGATCGAATGCAGTGACGGAGGCGGCGTGATCGTGCACGCCGCGAGCATGGCGACGGCGGCCAGCGCAACTGCACGCAGCCGGTCGACGCGCGGACGGGGAAGGTGGCGCATGGGAGGCTAGCCAGAAGTGACTATAAAAAAATGATAGGCGCACGGACGCGAGCCGATATCGGGAGAAACGCATAACGGGCGATGCCGGACGATGCGATCGCTGATGACGAGCAGGCGTGCAACCGCGCATCGTGATGTGACGTGACATGTGGCAGCACGCTCGAGCGGCTGCCATGCGTGTGCATCCCGGCGTGCGTGTTGCAAGGTTGAAAGAAAGGCACGGAACGCGATTGGCGCGCAGGCACGTGGCGACGGTCCGGCCGGGCGCGGCGATGGCGGCACGCAGCACCGCTGCCGACGCCCGCGCAATCGTCGGCGATGCGTGCCGCCCGGTTCAGAAGCCGTGCGTGACGAGCGACAGGATCGACAGGTCGGGGTGCGTGCCGTCGATGATGCTCTTGCCGATGTGCACGGCTTCGTGGACGGCTTCATCGAGGCTCGCGAAGCTTTCCTCGCCGTCCGCGTGGAATGGCACCGCGTGGCCGGGCAACGCGGGATTCGCGCCCGGATGGCACACGTAGCCGGTGTAGGTGTAGCGCGTGTCGCTGCCGGGCACGGTGGCCGGCACGACATGGACCTCGAAGCCTTCGTAATCGACGTGTTCCGTCGGTGTCGACAGTTCGGTCATGGCGATCTCCGTGTACCGCACGCAGGGGTGGCGCGCGCGGCATCGAGTACGCGGCGGCGGTCGTGTCGCCGTGTTGATCGAATTCTAGGTGATCGGGCGGCCGGAGGGGAGGCTTCCGGCGCGGTGCGGCGCGGTGCGGCGCGACGGCGGGCCGCCGCCCGTACCCGCGGCTCAACTGCCGCGCGGGCCCCGGCACGAACGCACGTGCCGTTGCGACGGACGGGTTCGCGCGCGGCGCTGCATCATTGTTTGCAGCGTGCGTCCTTGCGTTGCACGACGATGATTACCGGGTATTTCTGGCCGTGATCGAGCTCAACGCGCGCCACGACGGTCAGCGTCGCTGGATCGGAATCGTCGTACACGCTGACCTGTTCGTTCCGGAGATAGGTCACGCCGGTGCAGTTCGATGTGCGTCCGTCGTCGCCCACCTTGCACTGGAGGTCGTTGTCCTTCACGTAGTTGTAGGGTGACGGGCTCGCGAGGTATTCGCTCAGGCCGCGCGGCGAGCCGCCGACGCCGGTTACGTAGGCGATCGCGCACGACGCTTGCGCGTCGCTGCCGGAGGCGGTGTCGGCCGTCGCCTGCGTGCTGACGGTAACCAGCAGCGCGGCGAGCGACGAAACGATGAAGGGCTTCATGACGTGGGTTTCCCGTTTCGCGAATCGGAGCGCCGGATTGTAACGGCATCCGGCGTGACGCGTCGGAACGTGGGGGAAGGGCGTGCGGGGGCCAACAAAAAACCCCGTCATTCGGTGAATGGACGGGGTTTGGCGAACTTCCTGGCGGAAGCGGTGAGATTCGAACTCACGGACAGTTTCCCGTCGCCGGTTTTCAAGACCGGTGCCTTAAACCGCTCGGCCACGCTTCCACACGAGGCGGCATTGTAACCGAAATGCCGCGATGGTCATTCCTTCACTCGTCGCGCAGGAACAATTCCTGCAGGTCGTTGAGGAAACGCTGGCCGAGCGGCGTCGGTGCGATCTGCGCGAAATCGCGCGCGATCAGCCCGCGCCGTTCCGCTTCCTGCAGCGCCGGCTCGATCGTGCTCATCGGCAGGCCGGTGCGTTCGGCGAAGCTGTGCACGGGGAAGCCCTCGACGAGCCGCAGCGTGTTCAGCATGAACTCGAACGGCAGGTCGCGTGCGCCGACTTCACGCTCCTCCTGCACGGCCGTGCCGGCCATCGCCTGCTCGATGAAAGTGGCCGGATGCTTGTAGCGTGCCTGCCGCAGGATCCGGTTCGGGAACGACAGCTTCGTGTGCGCGCCCGCACCGATCCCGAGATAGTCGCCGAAGCGCCAGTAGTTCAGGTTGTGCTTGCACTGATGATTCGGCTTCGCATACGCGGAAACTTCGTAGCGCCCGTAACCGGCCTCGGCCGTACGCGCGTGGATCCATTCCTGCATGTCGGCCGATGCGTCGTCGTCGGGCACGACCGGCGGGAACTTCGCGAACAGCGTATTCGGCTCGAGCGTCAGGTGATACAGCGACAGATGCGGCGGCGCGTACGACAGCGCGGTCTCGATGTCGGTACGGCATTCGTCGAGCGTCTGGTTCGGCAGCGCGAACATCAGGTCGAGGTTGAAGTTGTCGAAATTCTTCGCGGCGATCTCGACGGCCGCGCGCGCCTGCGCGGTGTCGTGAATCCGGCCGAGCGCCTTCAGGTGCGTCTCGTTGAAGCTCTGGATGCCGACCGACAGGCGATTCACGCCGCTCGCGCGGAACTGCGTGAACTTCGCGGCCTCGAACGTGCCCGGATTCGCCTCGAGCGTGATTTCGGCATCGGCGTCGAGCGGCAGCAGCGCGCGCACGTCGGACAGCATCCGGTCGAGGCCGGCTGCCGACAGCAGGCTCGGCGTGCCGCCGCCGATGAACACCGTATGCACCTGCCGGCCCCACACGAGCGGCAGCGCCTGCTCGAGATCGGCCCGCAGCGCGTCGAGATACTCGGTTTCCGGAAACCGTTCACCCTTCCACTCGTGCGAGTTGAAATCGCAGTACGGGCACTTGCGTACGCACCACGGGAAGTGCACGTACAGCGCGAGCGGCGGCAGCGACGTGAGCCGCACCTGGCCGGGCGACGTGAAGGTCGCGACGACGCGCGCGCCGGTTTCCGCGGCCTGGCTCATGCAACCTCCGTTGGCGAACGGGTATCGGGCGTGCTCATGCTTCCTCCGCGAGCCGCGCCAGCAGCGCCTTCAGCGCCAGCGCGCGATGGCTGTGCGTGTTCTTCACGGCTGGCTCGAGTTCCGCGGCCGTCGCGCCGAGCGACGGCAGGTAGAAATACGGGTCGTAGCCGAATCCGTGCTCGCCGCGCGGCGTGTCGACGATCTCGCCCGCCCAGCGCCCTTCGGCGAACAGCGGCTCGGGGTCGTCCGCATGGCGCACGAGCGCGAGCACGCAGCAATAGTATGCGCGCCGGTCGTCGACGCCGCGCAGCTGCTCGACGAGATACGCGTTGTTCGCCGCGTCGCCCTTGTCGCGGCCCGCGCGCTGCGCGTAGCGCGCCGAATAGACGCCCGGCGCGCCGCGCAGCACGCGCACGCACAGGCCGGAATCGTCGGCGATCGCCGGCAGCCCGGTGAGCCGCGACGCGTGGCGTGCCTTCGTCAGCGCATTCTCGATGAAGGTGCCGAACGGCTCTTCCGCTTCCGGCACGGCAAGGTCGCCCTGCGGGACGATCTCGATGCCGACCGTCGAGAACAGCGCGGTGAATTCGCGCAGCTTGCCGGCGTTGTTCGACGCGAGAACGATGCGCGACAGCGGGGCGATGGTGTGGTCGTCCGGCATGTCAGGCGCCCAGCACGTCTTTCTGAAGCTGCACGAGCTCGGCGATCCCGCCTTGCGCGAGGTCGAGCAGCGCGTTCATCTCGGCGCGCGAGAACGGCACGCCTTCGGCCGTACCCTGGACTTCGACAAAGCCGCCGGCACCCGTCATCACGACGTTCATGTCGGTGTCGCACTGCGAATCTTCCGCGTAATCGAGGTCGAGCACGGGTGCGCCTTCGTACACGCCGACCGAGATCGCGGCGACGTGGTCGGTGATCGGCGAGCGCGTGAGCTTGCCGGCCGCGATCAGCTTCGACACGGCGTCGTGAGCGGCGACGAACGCGCCGGTGATGCTCGCCGTGCGCGTGCCGCCGTCGGCCTGGATCACGTCGCAGTCGATGTGGATCGTGCGCGGGCCGAGCGCCTCGAGGTCGAACACCGCGCGCAGCGCGCGACCGATCAGGCGCTGAATTTCCTGCGTGCGGCCGGTCTGCTTGCCGCGAGCGGCTTCGCGGTCGCTGCGCGTGTGCGTCGCACGCGGCAGCATCCCGTACTCGGCGGTCAGCCAGCCTTGCCCGCGGTCGCGCAGGAAGTCGGGCACGCGTTCGGAGACGCTCGCGGTGCAAAGCACCTTGGTGTCGCCGAATTCGACCAGCACCGAGCCTTCGGCATGTTTCGTGTAGTGGCGCGTAAGGGCGACCTTGCGCAGTTCGTCGGCGCGGCGGCCGCTCGGGCGGGAAACGGAGGACGTCATGTGGGAATCGCGGAACGAGAGGAAACCCCGATTTTAGCGCCGAACGGCGGGCGTGCCCGGCGGGGTGGTCCGCAAAAATGGGATAATGCGCGCTTCCCGCCCCGCGCTTTACGATGCGCCGGGCGCCTCGACATATCCCCGCCCGAGAGGGCACCCAGACGGCGAGACGAACCATGATCTACAGCATGACGGGCTACGCGAGCGCGACGCGCGAACTCGCGACGGCCACCGGCAACGGCGGCACCAGCGTGTCGGTCGAACTGCGCACCGTGAACTCGCGCTTCCTCGACCTGAATTTCCGGATGCCGGACGACGTGCGCGCGTGCGAACCCGCGCTGCGCGAAATGCTGATGAACAAGCTGTCGCGCGGCAAGGTCGACATCCGGATCAACCTGCAGCGCGGCGAGCAGAGCATCGGCGCGGGCGCGCTGAACCAGTCCGCGCTCGGCCAGCTCGCCGATCTCGAGCGCTCGGTGCTCGACACGTTCCCGGGCGTCGGCCGCCTGCGCGCGGGCGAGATCCTGCGCTGGCCCGGCGTGATCGCCGAGAGCGGCGTGTCGGCGGAAGCGATCCGCGATGCGGTGCTCGCGTGCGGCAAGGAAGCGATCGGCGAGCTCGTCGTCGTGCGTTCGCGCGAAGGCGCGCAGCTGGCGACGATGCTGCTGTCGAACGTCACCGAGATGGAAGCGATCGTCGCGCGCATCACGCCGCTCGTGCCGGAGCTGATCGCCAAACATCAGCAGAAGATCGTCGAACGGCTGCAGGAAGCGCTCGGCATCGCGGCGCCCGAAGGCAGCTCGACGATCGTCACGCGCGAGGAAGCCGCGGAGCGCATTCGTCAGGAAGTGACGATGTACGGGATCCGGATCGACATCGCGGAAGAGCTGTCGCGGCTCACCGCGCACCTGAACGAAACGCGTCACGTGATCGAGAAGGGCGGCCGCGTCGGCAAGCGTCTCGACTTCATGATGCAGGAGCTGAATCGAGAAGCAAACACGCTCGGCTCGAAGGCGGCGGCGAAGGAACTCGCCGACGCATCGATGGCGCTCAAGCTGTTGATCGAGCAGATGCGTGAGCAAGTGCAAAACCTGGAGTAAAGCAACATGACGGAATCTACCCGCGACGCGCACGTGTCGCATTCGCTGCACGGCGGCGTCTATCCCGGCAACCTGTTCATGGTCATCGCGCCGTCGGGCGCCGGCAAGTCGACGCTCGTGAATGCGCTGCTGTCGAAGGACCACGACATCTGCCTGTCGATCTCGTACACGACGCGCAAGCCGCGCCCGGGCGAACAGGACGGCCGGCACTATCACTTCACGACGGTCGAGGATTTCCGCACGCGTCACGCGGCGCACGAATTCCTCGAGAGCGCGGAAGTGCACGGCAACTACTACGGCACGTCGCGCGTCTGGATCGAAGAGCAGATGAAGAACGGCCACGACGTGCTGCTCGAGATCGACTGGCAGGGCGCGCTGCAGGTGAAGAAGCAGTTCCGCAACGCGGTCGGCATCTTCATCCTGCCGCCGTCGCTCGACGCGCTCGAGGAGCGCCTGAAGAAGCGCGGCCAGGACGAACCGAACGTGATCACGCGCCGCCTGCTGGCCGCCGGCAGCGAGATCGCGCACGCGTCGGAAGCGGAATACGTGGTGATCAACGAGAATTTCGAGCGTGCGCTCGCGGAGCTCGAATGCATCGTCGCGGCCACGCGCCTGCGCTTTGCTTCGCAGTACGCGCGACACACGGAGCTGTTCATCGAGCTCGGCATCCATCTGCCCCACGCGGAATGACGCGGGGGACGAGGGACATAAGGTAGAATAAGGACTATATTCAGAAGGAATTACCAACATGGCTCGCATTACCGTCGAAGACTGCCTGAAGCAAATCCCGAACCGCTTCGAACTGGCGCTCGCCGCCACCTATCGCGCGCGGCAGCTCGCGCAAGGCCATACGCCGAAGATCGAAAGCCGCGACAAGCCGACCGTCGTCGCGCTGCGCGAAATCGCTGCCGGCCAGGTCGGCGTCGAGATGCTGAAGAAGGTGCCGGTGTAACGCGCATCCGGCCCGTTCCAGCCATGTAATCCACGCGCGCAACGACTCGACCTGGAGGCGAATATGAGCACCACCCCATCGTCCGCCTCCGCGGATTCGACCACCGAAGCCACGGCCCAGTCGCCCGCGCGCCAGTACATCGACGCGGTCCTCGAACAGTCCTTCCGGCATCTGTTCGGGCCGACCGCCACACCGGAGCAGCCTCGCAAGCACGGCGTCGTTTCGATCGCGAAACTGACGGCCGCGCTTGCCGAGTATCTCGCTCCGGAAGAAATCAAAGAGATCAAGGCGGCGTTCCACTTCAGTGACGAAGCCCACCTCGGTCAGTACCGCCAGAGCGGCGAACCCTACATCACCCATCCCGTCGCCGTCGCGGAAATCTGCGCCGGCTGGAAGCTCGACGCGCAGGCTGTCATGGCAGCGCTCCTGCACGACGTGATGGAAGACCAGGGCGTGACCAAGAGCGAGCTGGCCGAACGGTTCGGCCCGAAGGTCGCCGAACTGGTCGACGGCCTGTCGAAGCTCGACAAGATGGAGTTCCGCAGCCGCGAGGAAGCGCAGGCGGAAAACTTCCGCAAGATGCTGCTCGCGATGGCACGCGACGTGCGCGTCATTCTCGTCAAGCTCGCCGACCGCCTGCACAACATGCGCACGCTCGGCGCGGTGCCGATGGAAAAGCGCCGCCGCGTCGCGCGGGAAACGCTCGACATCTACGCGCCGATCGCGCACCGTCTCGGGTTGAACAACACGTATCGCGAGCTGCAGGACATGAGCTTCGCGAACTTCAACCCGCATCGCTACGCGACGCTCGAGAAGGCCGTGAAGGCCGCGCGCGGCAACCGCCGCGAAGTGATCAGCAAGATCCTCGAGGCCGCGCAGCGCGCGATGGCCGATGCGAAGATCGACGCCGAGATCACCGGCCGCGAAAAGACCATCTACAGCGTGTACCGCAAGATGCGCGACAAGCAGCTGTCGTTCTCGCAGGTGCTCGACGTGTACGGTTTTCGCGTCGTCGTCGACAGCCCGCTCGACTGCTACACGTGCATCGGCGCGCTGCACGCGCTGTACAAGCCCGTGCCCGGCAAGTTCAAGGACTACATCGCGATTCCGAAGATCAACGGCTATCAGTCGCTGCACACGACGCTCGTCGGCCCGTTCGGCGCGCCGATCGAGTTCCAGGTGCGCACGCGCAAGATGCACGAGATCGCCGAGGCGGGGGTCGCCGCGCACTGGCTGTACAAGAACGGCAGCGCGGATCTCAGCGACGTGCAGAAGCGCGCGCACCAGTGGCTGAAGTCGCTGCTCGACATCCAGAGCGAAGCCGGCGATTCGAGCGAATTCCTCGAGCACGTGAAGATCGACCTGTTCCCCGACGCGGTCTACGTGTTCACGCCGAAGTCGAAGATCATGGCGCTGCCGCGCGGCGCGACGGCACTCGATTTCGCGTATTCGATCCACAGCGATCTCGGCAACCAGTGCGTGGCCGTGAAGATCAACAACGAGCTGCTGCCGCTGCGTACCGAGCTGAAGAGCGGCGACATCGTCGAGGTGATCACGGCGCCGTATTCGAAGCCGAACCCTGCATGGCTCGGCTTCGTGCGTACCGGCAAGGCGCGCTCGGCGATCCGTCACTACCTGAAGACGATGCGCCTGAACGAATCGGTGCAGCTCGGCGAGCGGCTGGTCGACCAGAGCCTGAAGGGCTACGGTCTCGCGCTGGCCGATGTCGAGCCGGAAGTGTGGGAGAAGCTCGTGCAGTGGACGGGCAACAAGAGCCGCCAGGAAATCTTCGCGGACATCGGCCTTGGCCGTCGCGTGGCCGCGGTGATGGCCAAGCGCATCGAGGTGCTGATGAGCGGCCGCGATGCGGACGACGATCTGCCGAAGTCCGAGCGGCATCCCGCGCACCATGCGCCGCCGGTCGTGATTACCGGCACCGAAGGGATGTCGGTGCAGTTGTCCGCGTGCTGCCGGCCGATTCCGGGCGACGCGATCATGGGCTACATCGGCATCGGCCTGGGGATGGCGATTCATACGACCGATTGCCGCGTGGCGCAGCGTATTCATCGCCGCGATCCGGGCCGCTGGATCGACGTCGAATGGGCGCCGCAGCCGGGCCGCCTGTTCGATGTCGCGGTGAAGGCGCTCGTGAAGAACACGAAGGGCATCTTTGCGCGCGTAGCGGCGGACATCACGTCGGCCGACGCAAACATCGTGCATATCGCGATGGACGAGGATCTGACGCATGAATCGACGGTGCTGCGCTTCGTGATCCAGGTCAGCGACCGTGTGCATCTCGCGAACGTGATGCGGCGCGTGCGAACCAATCCGGACGTGATGCGGATCATGCGCGAGCGTTCGACCGACGACGGCGCGCATGCGCGTCACGACGGCGGCATGCGCATCGAGCGCGAGCGGCAGGATTATTGACGCTTGGCCAGGGCGGGCGAGCGATCGACGGCGGCCAATGGCCGCCGTTTTCATTTGTGCGGCCGGAGGAGCGAACGTGTGGCGTGGCCTGCGTTCTTCCGAAATGGGGAGCCACGCAATTGCGCGGTGCCGTGTCCAAACGAGGGAAGGGGAGGCGGAAAAGAAAAAGGGCTTTCCCGGAGGAAAGCCCTTTTAAGGTGGCGCGGCTGGCAGGATTCGAACCCACGACCCCTTGGTTCGTAGCCAAGTACTCTATCCAACTGAGCTACAGCCGCACGCAAAACAAAACTTCTACTGCTTCGAACTGAAAGGGCCTTCGGTTCAGAAGGCCCTCGAAAAAAGTGGCGCGGCTGGCAGGATTCGAACCCACGACCCCTTGGTTCGTAGCCAAGTACTCTATCCAACTGAGCTACAGCCG
>NZ_CABVQK010000021.1 GCF_902499335.1 Burkholderia lata
CCCCTTCCGCGCCGCGTTTCCGTTAGCGCGAAAGAGGCGTGATT
Source organism: Burkholderia lata (assembly GCF_902499335.1). Taxonomy (GTDB): domain Bacteria; phylum Pseudomonadota; class Gammaproteobacteria; order Burkholderiales; family Burkholderiaceae; genus Burkholderia; species Burkholderia lata_B. Next base: position 45 of record NZ_CABVQK010000021.1, read on the forward strand.
GTAGGCAGGCTCTTCGATCTGCGCAAGGGGTTTGAAGCAACTTTTTTACAAAAGCTGCAATTCGACCGGCCAGCCATGCATCGGCACGAGACCGCTTATGGTGCAAAGAACGGACTAGAATGTGAGGTTCTTCGCCTCTTTCTATATACGTCTTTAATATGCGCCAGCGAATCGCCAAACGCCTCCCCCCCGATGCCGACAAACTGGTCGGTCTGTCGCTTGCGCTCTTCGCGTCGGGCAGCCGCATCGAGGATCGCTTCTGGGAAGCGAAGCTCGACGCGCTGCTCGCCAAGATTGTCCGCAACGGCAACCAGACCACGCTCGACGCTGCGCTTGATCATCTTCAGCAGAATCATCCCGACGCCTACGGCGCGCTCGCCGACATGGCCGAGACGCACAGCGAGTCAATGGTGATCGAGCACGACGGCCAACCGTTCGATGCACTGCTGGTCGCCGTCCCGGTTCTCGCCTGGACGCGCTACATGATTCCGTCAGGCCCGCTCAAGGGTGACGTTGCCGACGCGCTGCGAACGCACCTGCAGGCTCACGTCCTTGCGACCGGCACCCTGGTCGGGCTTGCTCCGTTCCTCTACAGCATCGACCAGTTGCCGCGACACCACGTCGAGACATACCGGCTGGCCCAGCAGCTCGCACACGCGGCGATCAGCCAGCACACGCCCAAGCTCAGCTTCGGCGACCTGCCCGAAACCTCGCCGATCCTGGCCGACCCGCGCTTCCTGCTCGCCGTCGTCGCCGCGCCCACCGGCGCACCGCTATTCCGCTGGCAGGAAGAAGAAAGCGGCAGCCGGATCGAACGTGGCCAGTGCCTCGAGCAATGGACGGCCCAGGGCGGCCCGAACCTGTCGATCGCCCTGCCCGGCTGCGAGTTCGAATGCCTGCTTCCGGACGCGTACTATTCGGCCTGCCGGGATGCAGACGAACGCGTGCGTCCGCACACGGTGAGAACGGCCATTCGTTATCTTTTCGACACACTTGGTGCAGCACCGCAAGAGCTGCGCGCAGTGGTCGCCGGCTTCGGCGAACGTCGTATCGACGAGTACCGTGTCGGCTTCACGCGGCGTGCCAGCAACGACGTAATCTACGGCGTCGTGTGGCCGCTCTACGGCCGTGAAAACGGCGACGTGTCGATCGACAGCGCGACGCTCGAGGGCGAGGCACCGATCGAAGGTCCGGTCGAGGAAATCGTGAGCCTGCTGAAGGAATGCGGCGTAACCGACGTCCGGCGGCACGCGGGCCGATTCGAACCCGAATATTGCGATGACTGCGGCGTGCCGCTCTACGCGGATCCGCTCGGTGAAATCGTCCACGCGGAAATGCCGGAAGACGCGTCACCTGCCCAGCCGCACTTCCACTGACCCGTACAACAGGCCCTGACCGCCTGCCCGTCCAAAGCCGCTCACGGTTCCCGCCGGAGCGGCTTTTTTCTTGTCCGCCATCCCGCCGCCCGAAATTTCATACTTTTCCTAAGCCTTTCAGCCAAGCAGACATCGTGTAAGGTCTTTGTCATCATCAGACCCAAGGCATGCCAGACGGCAGATCAATGGCTCACATTACGGAGGTTGAATATGCGGTTCCTGATGCTCAATTCAGACGCCGAGCGGCGTGACGGACTGAAGGCCCTGTTGCGACAGATCGACCGTCACGCCGGCATCAACGATGCGCCCGACAGTTTTCACGCGCGCAGGCTGCTGCGCAACCAGCGTTTCGACCTCGTCGCGATCGACTGGCTCGACGTCGGCCGGCTCAGCGAACTTCAGGCGCTCTGCAGCGCGTGCTCGCCGACACCCGTCGCCGTCCTGGTCGACGAAACATCTCCGGAAGCCATTCAGCGCTTCTTCAACTACGGCGTCGCCGGCGTGATCCCGAATTCCACGCGGCCGCACCTGATCGTGCGTGCGCTCGAGATCGTGCTGCTGGGCGGGCACTACATCCCGCCGATCGCGCTCCGCCTGCTGCCTTCCACGGCTGCGGCGCGCTACGATGCCCATTTCCAGACACTTGCCGGGTCGCTTCCTCGCCGGCCGCCGAGCGGCCTCTTGTCGCCGCGGCAAGCGCAGATCATGCGCTTCGTCCACATGGGCAGTACCAACAAGATGATCGCCCGTACCCTCGGCATCAGCGAAGGCACCGTCAAGATCCACCTCGCCAGCATCTTCCAGCAGCTCGGTGCCGCCAACCGCGCCGCCGCGGTCGCGATCTACAACGGCTGGCTGTCGCCCCACCTCGAGGTGCTGCTGGCGAACCGCAGTCGCGCGCGCAAGCCGCCCATCGGCGAACACGGCCCGGTTCCGCTGCGTGCGCAACGGAACGACCGCCCGTACCCGTTGCCGGCCTCGATCGACGGCGCTCAGGACCTGCCGATAGCCGCCGAGCCGCCAGCGCGGTTCCGGCGCGAACGCTAGGCAAACAGTCTCGATATTGCGACGGTCGGCGTGTGCGGATTCCCACCTTTGATGCTCAACGAGTAATATGGACGCATGGGTTTTCTCTTCACACCGCTTCCGCTCTGGGTTGGCATCGGTGGCTGGATCGCCGCCGTGGGCCTGCTCGCGCTCGCGATCTGGAATCGTCCCTTCGTGCGCCTGCAGGACGCCACGCTCCAGCACGTGTGGCTCGCGCTCGTCACCGCCATTGCGGTTCTCTGGGCCTCGAATGCGTGGCTCGAAGATGGCATCGTCATGCATCTGCTTGGCGCGACGCTGCTCGTCACACTGTTCGACTGGACACTCGCACTGATCGCGATGGGCGCCGTCACGGCGGTCGCCGCGATCATCTTCGACGCGCCCTGGCAGGGCATTGGCCTGACCTATCTGATCTACGGCGCGCTGCCGGTCGCCGTATCGGCATTGCTGCAACGCGCCGCGCTCGCATGGTTGCCGCACAACCTCGCGTCGTTCATCACCGGTCAGGGATTCCTGTCGCCGGCCATCGCGATCGTCGCGGTCGCCGCCGCCGCGGCCGGGGTCCAGCTCGCGCTCGCGGATGGCGTGCCCGTCGTGATTCCGGCCGGCTACCTGCTGAACACCGCGCTGCTTGCACTCGGCGAAGCATGGTTCACCGGCATGGCGACGGCGCTCATCGCCGTCTATCGCCCCGCATGGGTCACGACCTTCGACGTCCGGCGCTATCGCCTCGGCGGCCCGCGCGCCTGAATTGCCCTCTGGCGGCGGCACCGTCATCACGTGCCGGCAGCCCCTCACGCAGTGCGGCAGAATGCGACATCTACTGCCGCACAACTTTTTTACGCTAAGATTGAACTCCGGTTCTTCATCGGGCATCTATACGTGCCCGATGTCTCATTCGCTCCTCACCAATAACCAGATGGACAGCTCTCCTGCGTCGCTCCGGATTTTCCGGGCGCTCGGCAAGCTGGCAGCCTGTATTGCGGGCCTGTCGCTTGCGCTTCCGACACCGGCATTCGCCGACCTGCTCGACCAGCGCTCCGAACTGATCAACAAATTCGTCAATGAAATGCATGCCGATCCGCTTGCCGCCGATTGTGCAGCGCACGGCAGCTTCATCGCCAGCACGTCGTCTGCCTTCGACCGCGTCGACTTCGCGCCGAACGCATTCGACAGCGGCAACGCGACGATCACGCCATGGAACGACTCGTTCGACCAGGGCAAGCAGCGCGTAAAGGTCGACAATATCGTCACCGTCGACGGCCTCGGCATCCACAGCGACGGCAGCGACCCGACACCGCTGAAATTCCGATGCGGCTACGTCGGTCAGCAAATGCTCGCGTTCAGCTGGAACGACCCGGTTCCGCCGCTGAAGCCGCGCGTCGAGCGCTCCTCTTCCTCGACGAAGAAATTCAAGGGCAAGACGCACCGAGGCAAGGCAAAGGCATCGAGCCGCACCGGCAGCAAGAAGGCCGTCGCAACGAAAAAGTCGAGCGGCCAGAAGAAGGTCGTGAAGAAGAAAACCGCGAAGAAGTCCTGATACGACGAATCGATATCGACAGAAGCAAAAAAAGCCGGGGCATCTCAGGATGCCCCGGCTTTTTTCATGGAGTGACGCTACGCTTACGCGAACGTGTCGACGTGCGCGAGGATCGCCGCCAGCATCGCCGCGCCGAGCGCCGCGCTTCGCTCGCCATTCCAGCCGACTCGCTCGTCGGGCAGGTTCGCGTTGTCCTTGAACGGCATCTCGAGCGTCAGCGACAGGCAGCCGAACTGGTGACCGATGTACTTCGACGCGAGCTTGAGCGCGTCCTCCTTGTACTTGCTGGCCGCATAGCCGTGCTCGGTCTGGAAGTCGGGGCTCGCGACCTTGAACGCTTCGATGAACGCGGTCTGCTCCTTGCCCTGCTGCTCGGTAAAGCTCGGCAGCATCTCCGAACCGGCAACGAACACGTACGGCAGATCCTCGTCGCCGTGAATGTCGAAGAACATGTCGCAGCCGATCGCATGGATCGCGTCGCGCACGGCCAGCACCTCGGGGCTGCGCTCGGCATCGGGCGCCATCCACTCGCGGTTCAGGTTCGCGCCCGCCGCATTGGTGCGCAGGTTGCCATGCACGCTGCCGTCCGGGTTCATGTTCGGGACGATGTGGAACGTCACGCGATCGTACAGCTTGCGCGCGACCGGATCGCCGGCCCAATCACCCCATCCGGCCAGCCGCTTGACGAGCCCTTCGACGAACCACTCGGCCATCGACTCGCCGGGATGCTGGCGCGCGATGATCCACACCTTCTTCTTCGGCGTGCCGTCGGTTTCCGGCGTGCCGAGCGTCAGCAGCGACATCGGACGGCCTTCGACCGTGCGGCCGAGTTCGGCGACGCTCGCCTGCGGCAACTGCTGGACAGCACCGAGAAATGCCGCGTGACGCTCTTCCGAGTACGGTTCGAAATACGCGTAGTAGATGCTGTCGAATTCCGGCGTATGGTCGATGGTCATTGTCTTGCCGTCGAACGTCGTCGGCACGCGGAACCAGTCGACCCGGTCATAGCTCGCCACCGCGCTGTAATTGCGCCAGCCCGACGGATACGCGCATTCGGCAGCATTCTCAAACGTCATCACGCAGCGCTCGCCGCGCGCGCCGGTCAAGCGGTAGTAAAACCATTGCGCGAATTCCGAGCGATTGTCGCCACGCACGCGCAGCCGAATCGCATCGGGACTGTCGCACGACACGACGTCGATTGCGCCTGCGTCGAAATTGCTGGTGATCGAAAGGGCCATCTGTCTCTCCTTGGGCGACCGGAACAGGCGGTGTAGCGCTTGCCCGGCCTCATGCATGCGCCGGCCGTCTCGTGAACGGCCGGCAGGGTCACTCGCCGACTCGCCGGCGATATACGTAATTCGAATCATTCGACGCAGCCGCATCGAACGCATAGCCTTCCGTCGCGAAATCCTTCAGCGCCTTCGGGTCGGTAATACGGTTCTCGACAATAAAGCGCGCCATCAGGCCGCGCGCACGCTTCGCATGGAAACTGATGATCTTGTAACGGCCGCCCTTCCAGTCCTCGAACACCGGCGTGATGACGGGCGCGGCCAGGAGTTTCGGCTTGACCGACTTGAAGTATTCGGTCGATGCACAGTTGACCAGCACGCGCGCCGCGCCGCTGCGCGTTTCGAGCTGTTCGTTCAGCGCCCGCGTGATGCGGTCGCCCCAGAACGCGTACAGATCCTTGCCGCGCGCGTTCGCGAAACGCGTACCCATCTCGAGCCGGTACGGCTGCAGCAGGTCGAGCGGACGCAACAGCCCGTACAGGCCCGACAGCACGCGCACGTGCTGCTGCGCATAGTCGAGATCGGCGGACGACAGCGATTTGGCGTCGAATCCTTCATATACGTCGCCGTTGAACGCGAGCACGGCCTGTTTCGCGTTCAACGGCGTAAAGGTCGTCGACCAGTCGGCGTAACGCTGGAAATTCAGGCGCGCGAGCGGATCGGAGATATCCATCAGCGTCGCGATGTCCTGCGGCGACAGCTTGCGCAGGCCGTCGATCAATTCCGACGCGTCGTCGACGAATGCAGGCTTCGTGTAAGACTGGACGTGCGCGGGCGTATCGTAGTCGAGGGATTTGGCTGGAGAGAGAACGATTATCATAGAGGCTCGCTGGCACGCCGTGCCTTGCGGTCAGACGAAAACCACCGATTGTAACGAATGACCCGCTCTCTCGCCCCACACGCCGCGCATCGCGTCGTGCTCGACTCGAACGTCTGGATCGACATCCTCGTATTCGACGACCCTGCTACGCGCCCGATCCGTGCCGCGCTCGAACGCGGCACGCTTGCCGCCGTGATCGACGGCCGCTGCCTGACCGAACTCGAGTATGTGCTCGATTATCCGCAGTTCCAGGCACGCGCTGTCGACAAGGCGGCTGCGCTCGCGACCGTCGCCCGTCTGGCGAGCCTCGTGGAGCCGCCGGCCGTCGACGCCGACGCGCCGCCGCTGCCGAAGTGCAAGGACCGCGACGACCAGAAGTTTCTTGAACTCGCCCGCGCCGCCCAGGCCGAGTGGCTCGTGTCGAAAGACCGCGCGCTGCTGAAGCTCGCGAAGCGCACCGCACGCGACTTCGGCTTCAGGATCGCGCAGCCCGCGCCCTTTGCCGAGGCTTGCGCGCTCGACGCCACGCCGGCCTGACGCACGCACCACCACCCGATTTCGACCGTATCGATGAACGCTCCTTCAGACATGCCAACGACTCCCGTTTTCCCCTCGCGCCTGCCGAACGTCGGCACGACGATCTTCACGGTCATGAGCGCGCTTGCCGCAGAAAAAGGCGCGGTGAACCTCGGCCAGGGCTTTCCGGATTTCGACTGCGATCCGCGCATCGTCGATGCGGTTGCCGGCGCGATGCGCAACGGACACAACCAGTATCCGCCGATGGCCGGTGTCGCGCCGCTGCGCGACGCGATCGCGGACAAGATCGCGCAGGTCTATGGCCGGCGCTACGATCCGGCGACCGAAATCACCGTGACGGCCGGCGCGACGCAGGCGTTGCTGACCGCGATCATGTGCACGGTGCATCCGGGTGATGAAGTGATCGTCGTCGAACCGACCTATGACAGCTACCTGCCGTCGATCGAACTCGCGGGCGGCAAGCCCGTGTTCGTCACGCTGGAAGCGCCCGACTACGCGATTCCGTTCGACCGTCTGGCAGCCGCCATCACGCCGAAAACGCGCATGATCCTGATCAACACGCCGCATAACCCGACGGGTACCGTGTGGCGCGAGGCGGACATGCGCAAGCTCGAGGAGATCGTGCGCGGCACCAACGTACTGATCCTGTCCGACGAGGTCTACGAGCACATGGTCTATGACGGCGCGCGCCACGAGAGCGTCGCGCGCTACCCGGAACTCGCCGCGCGCAGCTTCATCGTGTCGAGCTTCGGCAAGACCTATCACGTGACGGGCTGGAAGGTCGGCTATGTCGCGGCGCCTGCCGCACTGACCGCGGAATTCCGCAAGGTCCACCAGTTCAACGTGTTCACGGTGAACACACCGATGCAGATCGGGCTCGCCGACTACCTGCGCGACCCGGCGCCGTACCTGACGCTTGCCGACTTCTACCAGAAGAAGCGTGACTTCTTCCGGGCCGGCCTCGAGCGCACGCGCTTCAAGCTGCTGCCCTGCACCGGCACGTACTTCCAGTGCGTCGATTATTCGGCGATCAGCGACCTGCCGGAAGCAGAGTTCTCGAAGTGGCTCACGTCGGAGATCGGCGTGGCCGCCATTCCGGTGTCGGCGTTCTATCACGAGCCGCACGAATCGGGCGTCGTCCGGTTCTGCTTCGCGAAGCAGGAAAGCACGCTCGCGTCCGCGCTCGAACGGCTCGCCCGCCTGTAAGGCCCGCACGGGCGGCCGCACGCCGCCCGCCGGGAACCGCGCTTACGATCGCGCGACGCTCGTCGCGTCGATATACGCCTTGCGCTCGGCCGCCACGCGCTGCGCGGCGGGGCGCTCGCCCACCTTCTTCGCGTGCGCCTTCCAGTCGATGCCTGCGTCGAGCAGGAAATCGCGTCCGAATATGGCCTTCGTCGCCATGCCGATAACCGGTAGATGGACCCACGCGGCGATGTCCGCGAGGCTGAACGATTCGCCGAGCACATACGGCGAAAACTGCGTCATCTGCTTGAACGCCTCGATCGCGCGCGGCAGGCGCTTCTCGACGTGCGCCTTCATCCCGTCGCTGACCTTGCCGCCGAAAAACGCTTCGGTATAGACCTCGCGTGCCATCCATTCGAGATACAGCTCGAGCGTCTCGATCAGTTCGCGCACCTTCGCGCCTGCAAACGGGCTGGCCGGAAAAATGCCTTTCTCGGGATAGCGCGCGGCCAGGTACTCGATGATCACCTGCGACTCGAACAGCGCGCCTTCTTCGGTCTTCAGAAACGGAATCTTGCCGAGCGGCGAATCGACGAGCTGCGCCGGATCGCTGATCGGCAAACCGCATACCGACTCCTCGAACGGAATGTCGTGCTCGAGCAGGACGAACTTCACCTTGTTGTAATAGTTGGACAACGGAATACCGCACAGCTGTAGCATCGGAGTCTCCTTCCTTGCTGAAGCGCGGCCGCATCGACGCCGGCCGCATCGGGATTCATCGCGCTGAAAAGCACGTTCGTGCTAGTCTAAAGCAAGTTTTGCGTTCGTCACGACAACAATACATCCGCTACGACATCGGCCGCATCCGCGCACGCGATGCGCTCGCCGCCGCAGCCCCGCCATCCGATGGAGACACGCTCGCATGAGTGCTGAACTGCTGGCCTCGCGGCCGCCCGAGAGCGATTCGACGCTCGTCCTCACGCTATCCAATCCTGGCGCACGCAACGCGCTGCATCCCGACATGTACGCGGCCGGCATCGAAGCGCTCGCCACCGCAGAACGCGATCCCGGGATTCGCGCAGTCGTGCTCACCGGCGCCGATCGCTTCTTCTGCGCAGGCGGCAACCTGAACCGGTTGCTCGACAACCGCTCGAAGGATCCGTCCTACCAGGCCGACAGCATCGATCAGCTCGCCGCATGGGTGACGGCGATCCACGCTTCGACGAAGCCCGTGATCGCGGCGGTCGAAGGCGCCGCGGCCGGTGCGGGTTTCTCGCTCGCGCTCGCGTGCGACCTGATCGTCGCCGCGCACGATGCGAAGTTCGTGATGTCGTACGCGCGTGTCGGCCTGACGCCCGACGGAGGCGGTTCGTGGTTCATCGCGCGCGCGCTGCCGCGTGCGATCGCGGCCGAAATCCTGTTCGAAGGCAAACCCGTCGCAGCCGAACGTCTGCACACGCTCGGCGTCGTCAACCGGCTCGCCGTGCCGGGCGCGGCACTGACCGACGCGCTGGCATGGGCCGATGCGCTCGCCGGCATCTCGCCGAATGCGCTCGCGCGCATCAAGTCGCTGCTCGACGACGCAACGATGCAACCGCTCGACGCGCATCTCGAGACCGAGCGCGATCATTTCGTCGCGTCGCTGCATCATGCGGACGGGCTCGAAGGCATCACCGCATTTCTCGAGAAACGCCAGCCCCGCTACAAGCGCTGAACCGTCGCGCGGGCTTTCGAATTGACGCGTCGCCACCGCATCGACCCGATGCGGCACGGCGACGCCCCCTTCTCGACGACTCGGGACGACACGCGATCGCCCCCGTCGCCATGTCGCTCAACATGCGCGCACACGCATCGGCACGCACATTTCCGTCGCCAGCAACTCTCATCGATCCATGCTCTAATGACCGCCTGTCGCGGCGCTGCCGGCGCCGTTTCCGCGCATGCAACACAGGAGTTCACGATGATCGACGTCTATAGCTGGGCGACCCCGAACGGCCACAAGGTGCACATCATGCTCGAGGAAACGGGCCTCGCCTATCGTGTCCATCCGGTCGATATCGGCGCAGGCGACCAGTTCAAGCCGGAATTCCTGCAGATCAGCCCGAACAACAAGATCCCCGCGATCGTCGATCCGGAAGGCCCCGGCGGCCAGCCGATCTCGCTGTTCGAATCGGGCGCGATCCTGATCTACCTCGCGGAAAAGACCGGCAAGTTCCTGCCGACCGATCCGGCCGCACGCTATGCGACGATCGAATGGCTGATGTTCCAGATGGGCGGTGTCGGCCCGATGCTCGGGCAGGCGCACCACTTCCGCCTGTATGCGCCGGAGAAGATCGAGTATGCGGTCAACCGCTACACGAACGAGGCGAAGCGCCTGTACAACGTGATGGACAAGCGTCTCGGCGAATCCGAATATCTCGCAGGCGATACGTACACGATCGCGGATATCGCGACGTTCCCGTGGACGCGCTCGTGGCAAAACCAGGGCATCGTGCTCGACGAATTGCCGAACGTGAAGCGCTGGTACGACACCATCGCCGCACGACCGGCCGTGCAGCGCGGCGTCGAAGTGCTCGCATCGATGCGCAAGGCACTGCAGGACGACAAGGCACGCGAGGTGCTGTTCGGCGCGACGCAATACGCGAAGCACTGACGGGCATGTGACGGGCGGCGCCGCATCCGAGCATGCCGCGCCCCGCTTCAGAAGTAATGCAGCGTGATGAATTCCGCCGCGCAGACAGACAGCGGCGCATCGGGACGCTCGACCTGCATCGTCACCGACCACGTCACCTGCACACCGCCCCGCGCGGCCTCGGCGGTTTCCTTTACCGCAAACAGCGCACGCACACGCGCACCGACCGGCACCGGCTTCAGGAACCGCACGCGGTTCAGTCCGTAGTTCACGCCCATCTTCTGCTCGAAACGCATCGCATCGGCCATCAACGCAGGAATCAGCGACAGCGTCAGAAACCCGTGCGCGATCGGGCCGCCGAATGGCGACTCGCGCTGCGCGCGTTCGGGATCGACGTGAATCCATTGATGATCGCCGGTCGCATCGGCAAAGCCATCGACACGGCGCTGGTCGATCGCGAGCCAGCCGCTCGCGAGCGGCTCTGCACCGACACGCGCCTGCAGCGCCTGTGCCGATGCGATCAGCGGCAAGGTCACGTCGGTCATGCGTGCGTGCCTCCCGGATGACGCAGCCCGAAGATCACCTTGCTATGCACGGTGATCACCGTCTCGCCGGCACTGTTCACGCCGACCCATTCCGTCGACACGATGCCGCGGTCGGGCTTGCTCTCCGACACGCGCTTGTCGTGGACCTTCTGATACATCGTGATCGTGTCGCCGGCGCGCACCGGCTTGAGCCAGCGGATCGAATCGATACCGGGCGAGCCCATGCTAGTCGAGTCCGACCCGAGCTTCTTGATGAGCAGGCTCATGAACACCGAACACGTATGCCAGCCGCTCGCGACGAGCCCGCCGAAATGCGATGCCTTCCCCGCTTCTTCGTCGAGATGGAACGGCTGCGGGTCATAGCGTTGCGCGAACGCCTTGATGTCGTCGGGTTCGAACGTGTAACGGCCCACTTCGGTGGTACTGCCGACCACCAGGTCTTCGTAACTGATGCCCACTGGGTGTCTCCTTGTCTGGCGCGCTTGCGCGTCGCCGTCATGCCGCGTCGGCCTGCGCGAAATCGGGCAGCGCCGCGATGCGCGCAAGATGATGATCGGTGTCGCCGAGCGTCGTCTCGATGATGGTCAGCCGCTTGAACAGGTGTGCAGCGGCGACCTCGTTGGTCACGCCCATGCCGCCGTGCAGCTGAACGGCCTGCTGGCCGACGAAGCGCGCGGCGGCGCCGACACGCGCTTTCGCGGCCGACACGGCCTTACGCCGCGCATCGGCATCGCCGCTCGCGTAGCGTACGGCTGCCAGGTAGGTCAGCGAACGCGCCTGCTCCGCGTGGATCAGCATGTCGACCATCCGGTGCTGCAACGCCTGGAAACGCGCGATCGGCACGCCGAACTGTTCGCGCGTCTTCGTATATTCGACCGTCGCGCGGTTCAGTTCGTCGAGCGCACCGACCGCTTCCGCACACAGCAGGAACGTCGCGTAATCGGCAACCTGCTCGAGGGCTGCAGCGTCGCGCGCACCGCCCGTCAGCAGTCGCGCCGGCGTTTCATTGAACCCGATCGTCGCGGCACGCTGGCCGTCGATCGTCCGGTAATCGACCACCTTCGCGTTCGCGGCATCCCGTTCGACGACGAACAGACCGATGCCGCCGCCGTCGACACGCGCTGGCACGATCCACGCATCCGCCTGTGCACCATGCTGAACGACCGACTTCGTGCCGGTCAGCTGGTACGTGCCGCCCTGCTCGCGCGCATGCGTGTCGAGTTCGAACAGGTCGTAGCGCGCATGCGGTTCGTGGAACGCGACCGCCACACGCTTCTGCCCCTGCGCGACCGCCTCCAGCAGCGCCGCATCCTCACCGGCGCCGGAGCCGGCGATGCGCAAGGCCTCGACGCCCACCGCCGTTGCCCAGTACGGCTCGATCACGAGCGCACGGCCTAGCTCCTGCATCACGACCAGCATGTCGACCGGGCCGCCGCCGAAGCCACCCTGTGCGTCCGGCACGGGCAGCGCGGTCAACCCCAGTTCGGCGAATGCGCTCCATTGCGTGTCCGACACACCCGCGTCGCTGCGCACGATTGCCTGGCGTGTGTCGAAGCCGTATTGCTCGCCGAGATAACGGCGCAGCGCGTCGGCGAACTGCTGTTGCTCATCGGTAAAGCTGAAATCCATGGTTGTCTCCGTTCCCTGATCACAGCCCCAGAATCATCTGCGCGATGATGTTCTTCTGGATCTCGTTCGAACCGCCGTAGATCGACGTCTTCCGGTAATTGAAGTAGTACGCGGCAAGCGGTGCCGCGTCGTCGTCGCCCGCGACGCTGTGCTCGCGCTGCCCGTCGAGGAACGGTACGTCGAACGGTGCGGCGAGCGGGCCGATCGCGTCGACCATCAGCTCGGTGAGCGCCTGCTGCACTTCCGTACCCTTGATCTTCAGCATCGACGCCTCGGGGCCCGGCCCCTTCCCGCTCGTCTCGCGGCTGACGACGCGCAGCACCGTCACCTCGAGCGCCATCAGCTCGACCTCGAGCGCCGCGACCTTCGCGGCGAACACGGGATCGGCGAGCAACGGCTTGCCGTTCTTGCGCTGGTTCGACGCGACCCGCTTCAGGAACGCGAGCTCGCGCTTCGACGCGCCGACACGCGCGATACCGGTGCGCTCATGGCCAAGCAGGTATTTTGCGTAGGTCCAGCCGCGGTTCTCGTCGCCGACGAGATTCTCGACCGGCACCTTCACGTCCTCGAAGAACACCTCGTTGACCTCGTGGTCCTCGTCGAGCATGACGATCGGGCGCACCGTGATGCCGGGCGTCTTCATGTCGATCAGCAGGAACGAGATGCCCTCCTGTTTCTTCGCGGCCGGATCGGTGCGCACGAGGCAGAACATCATGTCGGCGTACTGGCCGAGCGTCGTCCAGGTCTTCTGGCCATTGACGACGTAGTGGTCGCCCTGACGCTCTGCGCGCGTGCGCAACGATGCGAGGTCGGATCCCGAACCCGGCTCCGAATAGCCCTGGCACCACCAGTCCGAGCCGTCTAGAATGCGCGGCAGATAATGACGCTTCTGCGCTTCGCTGCCGTATTTCATCAATACCGGCGCGACCATCGATACGCCGAACGGCAGCACGGTCGGCGCACCGATTCGCGCGCACTCCTCGTCCCAGATGTGCCGTTGCGTCGCGTTCCAGCCCGGGCCGCCATATTCAACCGGCCAGGCGGGCGCGGACCAGCCGCGCTGGCCGAGAATCCGGTGCCAGCTCGCGAAATCCTCGCGGTCGAGTCGTTTGTGATCGAGTACCTTGGCGCGCAGTGCGTGAGGCAGGTTGGCCTCAAGCCAGGCGCGGACGTCGACGCGGAACGCGTCGTCCGAGGGGGAATAATCCAGATCCATGCGCAGTGTCTCCTCGCCGCGGCCGTCCGGCTCGGCAAGGATCCACTGCGTGCGTCATTGCAGCGGTTCTTTCAGCGCGGCAGGAATCGGTAGCGGCATCACGTCGATGCCTTCTTCGGCCAAGGATTGCACATCCTCCGGCGTCGTGACGCCACGGATGCTGCGTGCCGGCGCCTCGTTGTAATGGATGCGCCGCGCTTCCTCGGCGAAGCGCTCGCCCACGTTCTCGGTCTTCTCCAGCACCTCGCGCAGCGCGCGCATCACCTGCGCCTGCAGCGCACGCGGATCGGCCGGCTGCGCCTGCGTCGCACCCGACAGGTTCAGGCGCGGCGCCGACGGCAGACGGTTGACCTCGGTCGTTCCGCACACCGGACATTCGACCAGCTTGCGGGACAACTGCGCTTCGAATTCATCGGCGGAAGCGAACCAGCCTTCGAACCGATGACCGTGCGGGCACTGTAAATCGAGGACCTTCATGCTGAATCAGGGCGTGTGACGAGTGTAGCGCAAAAAGCGGTTTTGTGAACGGTCGTGCTAAATACCGATCGCGCGACGCGGAGGTGCCGCGTCACCGAATTGTAACGCGACGCCCCACCCATCGCTGACGCCGCGCTCAGGGGGGCAGTACCGGCCCGAGCGGCCACGTGCCGGACAGCACCTTGTCGAGCCACATCGTGCCGATGATCGTCTTCACGTCGGAGATCTGGCCCGTGCGTACCCATTCCTGCAGGTCGGCTTGCGTCGCGGTGAAGGTTTCGAGGAATTCGCCATCGTCGAGCTTGCGCTCGCCGGCCGTCAGCCCGCGTGCGAGGTACAGGTCGATGAATTCGGTCGAATAGGAAATGATCGGGTGAATGCGGGCCAGGAACACGTATTCGCGTGCGGTGTAGCCGGTTTCCTCGCGCAGTTCGCGCACGGCGCAGGCGAGCGCGCCTTCGTTCGGATCGAGCTTGCCGGCCGGGAATTCGGCCATCACCTTGCCGATCGGGTAGCGAAACTGGCTTTCCATCAGCACGCGGCCGTCGTCGAACAGCGGGATCACCATCACCGCGCCCGGATGCTGGACGTATTCGCGCAGCGCCGATTTGCCGTCCGGTAGGCGGACGGTATCGCGCTTGAGCTTGAGGAACGCGCCGTCGAAGATCGCCTCGCTTTCGAGGCAGGTTTCGGTCAGTGCGGCGTCGTGATTGGGTAGTTCGGCCATCGGCGGCTCCAAAATTGAGCGCGACGGCCGAAGCCGTCAGCGTCGTTTGACGAGATACTGGAACGTGAAGCCGGGAAACGCGAACACGACGAAAAGACTGAACGTGATCGCGTAGAACTGCCAGCCCTGTTCGAAGCGGTTGCCGGCGCGCGACTCGAGCCAGAAGCCGAGCGCGCCGACGATGAAGTACAGCACGATCAGCTCGCCGATCCGCACCCACCCGCTCTTCTTCGTCGCGCCGAACGGCACGACGGCGAAGAGGCGTTGGTTCAGGAACGGCAGGTTGGCGCAGACGAGCGCCAACAGCACGATAAACCAGCCGGCTGCCGACATTACAGCGGCAACGTGTGACGAATTGCCTGCAGGCAGGCCGTCAGCAGCGGGCTCGGGATCAGGCCGAGCACGACGACTGCCAGGCCGTTCAGCACGAGGATCGTGCGCTTGCAGAAATCGCCCGAGATCGGCGTCGTATCCTGCGGTGCATCGAAGTACATCAGCTTCACGATGCGCAGGTAGTAGAACGCGCCGAACAGCGACGTGATCACGGCCAGCACGGCCAGCCACGTGAGGCCCGCGTTGACGGTCGCCTCGAGCACGGCGAGCTTCGCGTAGAAGCCGACGGTCGGCGGAATACCTGCCAGCGAGAACATCATGACCATCATCACGAACGCGAACACCGGGCTGCGCTTGTTGAGGCCCTTGAAGTCGTCGATCGTTTCGGCTTCGAAATCGCGGCGCGCGAGCAGCATCACCACACCGAACGAGCCGAGCGTCGTGATCAGGTAGACGATCGCGTAGAACATCGCCGAGCTGTATGCGTTCGCCGGTGCCGTTGCGTCGCCCTTCACGATGCCCGCGAGCAGGCCGAGCAGCACGAAGCCCATGTTCGAGATCGCCGAGTACGCGAGCATCCGCTTGATGTTGCGCTGGACGATACCGGTGATGTTACCGACGATCAGCGACAGCGCGGCGAGGATCACGAGCGCGGTCTGCCAATTCTGTGCGAGCGGCAGCAGGCCCATCACCAGGAAGCGCAGGCCCCACGCGAACGCGGCAACCTTCGGGCCGCCGCCGACGAACAGCGTCATCGCGGTCGGTGCGCCCTGGTAGACGTCCGGCACCCACATGTGGAACGGCACGGCGCCGAGCTTGAACGCGATACCGGCGACGATGAAGACCACGCCGAACATCAGCACGGCTGCGTCGGTGTTGCCGCCGACCGCCTTGTACACCTCGCCCAGCTCGAGCGAGCCGGTCGCGCCGTACAGCATCGAGATGCCGTACAGCACGAAGCCCGACGCGAGCGCGCCCAGCACGTAGTACTTCATCGCGGCTTCGCTCGACTGAGCGGCGTCACGACGCAGCGCGATGACCGCGTACAGCGACAGCGACATCAGTTCCAGACCGAGATACAGCGTCAGGAAGTTGTTGCCCGACACCATGACCAGCTGCCCGAGCAGCGAGAACATGCCGAGCAGGAACACGTCGCCGCGGAACATGTCGCGATCTTCGAGGTACTTGCGCGAATAGACGAGCGAGACCGCGAAACCGAACGACACGACCGCCTTCATCATGCTCGCGAACGAGTCGACGACGATCATCTTCGAGAAGAAGTAGTACTGCTGCGGGTCGAGCGCCTGCACCGCGAACCACACGCCGGCGACGACCGACGATACGACCGCGATCAGATAGGTCAGGCGGCGGCCGGAGGCACCGGTAAAGGTGTCGTTCAGCCATGCGACGACGATGGCGGCCATCACCAGCGCGTCAGGCAACAGGACATTCATAGGAGCGTTCATGATCTTGAGTTCCTCCGCTCGCGATTACTGGGCCAGCGGCAGCTTCGACTGCGCGACATGGGAGAGGAGGTTTTCCACGGAAACGTGCATCACGTCGGTGAAGGGCTTCGGATACAGGCCCATCAGCATCGTGAACGCGGCAAGCACGGCCAGCATCACGAATTCGCGACGGCCGATGTCCTTCAGCTTGGCAACGTGATCGTTCGCGACCGCGCCGAAGTACACGCGCTTGTACATCCACAGCGTGTAGGCAGCACCGAGGATCAGCGTGAATGCCGCGCCGAAAGCGATCCAGAAGTTGTACTGGACAGCCGCGAGAATCACCATGAACTCGCCGACGAAACCCGACGTACCCGGCAGGCCGCAGTTGGCCATCGAGAACAGCATCGCGAATGCCGCGAACTTCGGCATCACGTTCACGACGCCGCCGTAATCGGCGATCTGGCGCGAGTGTACGCGGTCGTACAGCACGCCGATGCACAGGAACATCGCGCCCGACACGAAGCCGTGCGAGATCATCTGGATGATCGCGCCTTCGACGCCGAGCTGGTTGAAGATGAAGAAGCCGAGCGTGACGAAGCCCATGTGCGCGATCGACGAATACGCGACCAGCTTCTTCATGTCGGACTGCACCATCGCGACGAGGCCGATGTAGATCACCGCGATCAGCGACAGCGTGATCACGACGGGCGCCAGGAAGTGGCTCGCGTCAGGCGTGATCGGCAACGAGAAACGCAGGAAACCGTACGCGCCGAGCTTCAGCATGATCGCGGCCAGCACGACCGAGCCGCCCGTCGGCGCTTCCACGTGCGCATCCGGCAGCCAGGTGTGGACCGGCCACATCGGCACCTTCACCGCGAATGCGAGGAAGAAGGCAATGAACAGCAGTATCTGCGGCGTCATCGCGATCTTCGCGTTCTGCCACGTCGCGAGGTCGAACGAGTGCGTTTCCGTGTACAGGTAGATCAGCGCGACCAGCATCAGCAGCGAGCCGGCCAGCGTGTACAGGAAGAACTTGAATGCCGCATATACGCGGTTCGGGCCGCCCCACACGCCGATGATGATGTACATCGGGATCAGGGTCGCTTCGAAGAACACGTAGAACAGCAGGCCGTCGGCCGCCGAGAACACACCGATCATGATCCCGGACAGGATCAGGAACGCCGCGAGGTACTGTGCGACGTTCTCGGTGATCACTTCCCATGCGGCGATCACGACGATCACCGTGATCAG
Organism: Burkholderia lata; assembly: GCF_902499335.1. GTDB lineage: Bacteria > Pseudomonadota > Gammaproteobacteria > Burkholderiales > Burkholderiaceae > Burkholderia > Burkholderia lata_B. Next base: position 18,097 of record NZ_CABVQK010000021.1, read on the forward strand.
CGCGGTCAGCACGACGAACCACATCGAGATGCCGTCGACGCCGAGGTGATACGCGATGTCGAAGCGTTCGATCCAGGTCGATTTCTCGACGAACTGCAGCGCAGCCGTGCTCGAGTCGAAGCCCGTGATCAGCGGGATCGTGACCGCCAGGCCGAGCAGCGAACCGATCAGCGCGATCCAGCGGGCCGTCCCCGGATTTTTGTCGTTACCCACCGCGAGCACAAGGAGGCCGAAAACGATCGGCAACCAGATCGCGGTACTGAGAATCGGAAAAGCGTGCATTAAGTTGTCCCCCGCCTTATTTGCCGCCGAGCGTTACAAACAGGGTCAGGAGCCCCAGCATGCCGATGATCATGGCGAACGCGTAGTGATAGATGTAACCGGATTGGAGGAAGCGGATCACGCCGGCGAACCAGCCGATGAACCGGGCGCTGCCGTTGACGAGGCCGTCGATCACCACGACGTCACCCTCCTTCCACAGGCCGCGGCCGATCGCCACCGAACCACGGGCGAACACCACTTCGTTGATCTTGTCCATGTAGTACTTGTTGTCCAGCAGCGTGTAGATCGGGCCGAACGCGCGGCGGATCGACGCCGGCAGTTCCGGACGCTTCAGGTACAGGAACCACGCGACAACGACACCGGCGAGTGCGAGCCAGACCGGCAGGCCCGACACCGAGTGCAGGCCCATGCCCACCCAGCCGTGGAACTCCTCGGCCATCTCGGCCAGTGCCGGATGGTTTTCGCCGATGAAGATCACCTTGTCGAACGCAACGCCGTGCTGGAAGAAGTCACCGAACAGCATCGGGGAGATCGCGAACGCACCGATGATGACCGACGGGATCGCCAGCAGGACCAGCGGCACCCACACGACCCACGGGGTCTCGTGCGGTTCGTGCGCGTGGTCGTCATGACCGTGGCCATGGCCGTGGTCGTCATGGCCGTGCGCAGCCGCCATGCCCATCGGCGATTCCGGATGCTTCGGCTTGCGGAAGCGCTCTTCGCCGTGGAACACCAGGAAATACATGCGGAACGAGTACAGCGCCGTGACGAACACGCTCGCGACGACCGCGAAGTACGCGAAGCCCGAACCCGGCAGGTGCGACAGCTTCACCGCGTCGATGATCGAGTCCTTCGAATAGAAGCCCGAAAAGAACGGCGTGCCGATCAGCGCGAGCGAACCGACGAGCGACGTGATCCACGTGATCGGCATGTACTTGCGCAGGCCTCCCATGTTGCGCATGTCCTGGTCGTGGTGCATGCCCATGATGACCGAGCCGGCGCCAAGGAACAGCAGTGCCTTGAAGAACGCGTGCGTCATCAGGTGGAACACGGCGACCGGGTAAGCGGACACGCCGAGCGCGACGGTCATGTAGCCGAGCTGCGACAGCGTCGAATACGCGACCACGCGCTTGATGTCGTTCTGGACGATGCCGAGGAAGCCCATGAAGAGCGCCGTGATCGCGCCGATCACCGTGATGAACGACAGCGCGGTGTCCGACAGCTCGAACAGCGGCGACATGCGCGACACCATGAAGATGCCGGCGGTCACCATCGTCGCCGCGTGAATCAGCGCGGAGATCGGGGTCGGGCCTTCCATCGAGTCCGGCAGCCACACGTGCAGCGGGAACTGTGCCGACTTACCCATCGCGCCGATGAACAGGCAGATACAGGCAACGGTCAGCAGGCCCCAGTCGGTGCCCGGGAAGTGCAGGCTCGCAAGCTCTGCGCGCTTCGCGAACACTTCGCCGTAGTTCATCGAGCCGGCGAATGCGAGCAGCAGGCCGATGCCGAGCAGGAAGCCGAAGTCGCCCACGCGGTTCACGAGGAACGCCTTCATGTTCGCGTAGATCGCGCTCTCACGCGTGAAGTAGAAGCCGATCAGCAGGTACGACACCAGACCCACCGCTTCCCAGCCGAAGAACAGCTGCAGGAAGTTGTTGCTCATCACGAGCATCAGCATCGAGAACGTGAACAGCGAGATGTACGAGAAGAAGCGCTGGTAGCCGTCTTCTTCCGCCATGTAGCCGATCGTGTACACGTGCACCATCAGCGAGACGAAGGTCACGACGACCATCATCATCGCGGTCAGCGAATCGACGAGGAAGCCGATTTCGAGCTTCAGCGAGCCGACGTTCATCCATTCATAGACGGTCGCGTTGAAGCTAGCGCCGCCCATCACGTCGAAGAAGACTTTCGCCGACAGGAGGAACGCGATCATTACGCCGAGGATCGTGATCCGGTGTGCGCCCTTGCGCCCGACTGCGTTCCCGAACAGCCCCGCAATCAGCGAGCCGGCCAGCGGAGCGAGCGGAATCGCCAGCAGCAGGTTTTCATTGAGTGTCGTTGACATAACAGCGTTGCCTGAAATTAACCTTTGAGCTGATCGAGATCCTCGACATTGATCGTGTCGAGCTTACGGAACAGGGTCACCAGAATCGCCAGACCGATCGCGGCTTCCGCTGCGGCGACGGTCAGTACGAAGAACACGAAGATCTGGCCGTGCACATCGCCGAGGTAATGCGAGAACGCGACGAAGTTGGTGTTCACCGCCAGCAGCATCAGTTCGATCGACATCAGGATGATGATGATGTTGCGGCGGTTCAGGAAAATCCCGACGATCGCGATCGCAAAGAGGATCGCGCCGAGCACGAGGTAATGAGCAAGAGTCAGCATGTTTTCTTTTCCTCCGCTTAGCCGTTGGTGCCCGAACCGGCTTCGCTCTGCGCCGCTTCCGGCTGCGGCTTTTCCGCTTCCATCTTCACGAGGCGCACGCGATCGTTGCGGCGCACCTTGACCTGATCCGACACGCGCTGGCGCTTGCTGTCCTTGCCCTTGCGCTCGGTCAGCCCGATCGCGGCAATGATCGCGACCAGCAGCACGAGGCCGGCGATTTCGAACGCGAAGATGTAGTCGGTGTAGATCACCTTGCCGATCAGGCGCGTGTTCGACCAGTTGGCCATCTCGCCCGTCGCCATCGCGTGCACCGTCTGCGTGTCGCCGTAGCCGCGCCACAGGATCAGCGCGGTTTCGATCACGATGATCGCGCCGACCACGGTCGCCATCGGGACGAAGCGCTTGAAGTCGCGGCGCAGGTAGTCGATGTTGATGTCCAGCATCATCACGACGAACAGGAACAGCACCATCACGGCGCCCACGTAGACCAGCACCAGCAGGATCGCGAGGAACTCCGCTTCCAGCAGCATCCAGATCGCGGCGGCGTTGAAGAACGCCAGCACAAGGAAAAGCGCAGACGCCACCGGGTTGCGCGAAGTGATCACCTTCAGCCCTGATACCACCAGGAGCAGCGCGAAGATGTAGAACAGTACGGTCGTGAATTCCATGATTACCGGTTCATCGTTAGGCCATAGTCAGGCGCGGCTTGCGGGACGCTCTCGCGTGCCGCACCCGTCGCGGCGGCTCGGCCCTGGCTTCGGGCCGGCACTGCAAACACAATCAACGATACGGCGCGTCGGCAGCCTTCGCCGCGGCGATGTCCTTCTCGTAGCGATCGCCCACCGCGAGCAGCATTTCCTTCGTGAAATACAGGTCGCCGCGCTTTTCGCCGTGGTACTCGAGAATCTGCGTCTCGACGATCGAATCGACCGGGCAGCTCTCTTCGCAGAAACCGCAGAAGATGCACTTCGTCAGGTCGATGTCGTAGCGCGTCGTGCGGCGCGTGTTGTCCGCGCGCGTTTCCGATTCGATCGTGATCGCCATCGCGGGGCACACGGCCTCGCACAACTTGCACGCGATGCAGCGCTCTTCGCCGTTTTCGTAGCGGCGCAGCGCATGCAGCCCGCGGAAACGCGGCGAAATCGGCGTCTTTTCTTCCGGGAACTGCACGGTGACCTTGCGCTTGAACGTGTAACGGCCGGTCAGCGCGAGCCCCTGCAGGAGCTCGGTCAGGAAGAAGGTCTTAAAGAAGTGTTGGATTGCGCTCATGATTTCGTCCGATTACTTCACCCAGATGTTGAGCGGCGACATCATCCAGAAGCCGACCACGACCACCCAGACCACCGTGACGGGCAGGAACACCTTCCAGCCCAAGCGCATGATCTGGTCGTAACGGAAACGCGGGAACGTCGCGCGAACCCAGATGAACACCGACAGCAGCGCGAATATCTTCAGCACCAGCCAGAAGATGCCCGGAATGAACGACAGGAATTCGAACGGTGCATCCCAGCCGCCGAGGAACAGCGTCGCAGTCAGCGCCGAGATCACGATCATGTTGATGTACTCGGCGAGGAAGAACAGCGCGAACGCCATACCCGAGTAATCGATCATGTGACCCGCGACGATTTCCGACTCCCCTTCCACCACGTCGAACGGGTGGCGGTTCGTTTCGGCGATGCCCGAGATGAAGTACACGACGAACGCCGGCAGCAGCGGCAGCCAGTTCCACGACAGGAAGTTCACGCCGTGGCCCGCGAAGAAGCCGTGCTGCTGCGAACCGACGATTTCCGACAGGTTCAGGCTGCCGGCCGTCATCAGCACCAGCACCAGCGCGAAGCCCATCGAGATTTCGTACGACACCATCTGTGCCGCGGCGCGCATCGCGCCGAGGAACGCGTACTTCGAGTTCGATGCCCAGCCTGCGAGAATCACCGCATACACGCCGATCGACGAGATCGCCATCGCGTACAGCAGGCCCGCGTTCACGTTGGCGAGGACCGCTTCGGCCTGGAACGGGATCACGGCCCACACGGCGAACGCCGGCACGACGGTCATCACCGGCGCGATCAGGTACAGCCAGCGGCTGGCGGCGCTCGGCTGAATGACTTCCTTCAGCAGCAGCTTCAGCACGTCGGCGATCGGCTGCAGCAGGCCGCCGGGACCGACGCGGTTCGGGCCGAGACGCACGTGCATCCAGCCGATCAGCTTGCGTTCCCACAGAATCAGGTACGCGACGCACAGCAGGATGACGACGGAGACGACGAGGATGCGCACGACTGCCCACACCGTCGGCCACGCGAAGCCGAGAAGCTGGGACCCGCCCGCGTTGATCGTATCGAACAAGCTCATTTACGCCTTCTCCACCACCAGTTCACCGGACAGGCTGCCGAGCGCTGCGCCGGCAGGCGTCGCCGCCGACACGCGAACGACGGTCTCCGCAAGATTCGCGTCGCGCACGGCCGGCAACTGCACCGCACGCTCGCCCTGGCGTACGCGCACGGCGTCGCCTTCCTTCAAGCCCAGCTTGTCGAACAGCGCGGCCGGCAGGGCTGCGGCATTCGCCGCCTTCGCGGCGGCCGTCAGGTGCAGTGCACCTGCGCGGCGCACGAGTGCGTCGGCGTGATAGATCGGCACATCGGCCAGGCGCTCGAAACCGCCGTTCGCGGCATTCGCCGCGACGCGCACCGGTGCGACCGACGTCTGGTTCGACAGGCGGCCCGCGACGCCGGCATCGCCGAGCGCTGCGAGACGCACTTCTTCCGAGGTCTCGTATTCGAAGTTCGGCAGGCCGAGCAGGCTGCCCAGCACGCGCAGCACCTTCCAGCCCGGACGCGTATCGCCGAGCGGGCGCACGACGCCGTTGAAGCTCTGCACGGTGCCTTCCGCATTCACGTACGTACCGGCCGTCTCCGTGAACGGCGCAACCGGCAGCAGCACGTCGGCGTAGTCGAGACCGTGCTTGAACGGCGACATCACGACGACCATCTCGGCCTGATTCAGCGCGGCAAGCGCCTGCGCCGGATCGGCAGTGTCGAATTCCGGTTCGACGTTCAGCAGCACGTAGCCCTTGCGCGGCTGCGCGAACGCTTCGCGTGCGTTCAGGCCGCCTTCGCCCGGCAGTGCGCCGACGACGTGCGCGCCGACCGTGTTCGCCGCTTCCGTCAGGAAGCCGAACGTGGCGCCGGTGTTGTCGGCGATCCACTTGGCGACGGCGTGCAGCTTTGCGAATTCCGGATGGCGGACCGCGACGTTGCCGAGCAGCACAGCGCGGCGTTCGCCGTTCGCGAGCGACTGGGCGACAGCCTGCGCGGCCGGCGATGCCGTGACGCCCGCGAGCGTGTCGGGCAGCGCGACACCGCGCAGTTGCGCGACGGCCGCAGCGATGCCGGCCAGCTGGTCGAGCCATGCCGACGGTGCAGCAACGATGCGCTGCGCGGTCGGGATCAGTGCGTCGTCACCGGTTGCGTGCAGGAAGTGCAGCTTCGCGCCGTTCTTCGCGGCCTGACGCAGGCGGGCGGCGAACAGCGGGTGATCGCGGCGCAGGAACGAACCCACGACGAACGCGGCGTCCACGTTCGACAGGTCGGCGATCGGCATGCCGAGCCACGGTGCGCCCTGGACCGGCGCCGAGAAATCCTGCTGACGCAGACGGAAGTCGACGTTCGGCGTCTTCAGCTCGTTGGCGAGCTGCTTCACGAGGAACAGCTCTTCAGCGGTGCTGTGCGCGCTCGCGAGCATCGCCAGCGCGTTCGCGCCGTGATCCGCGGCGATGCCCTTCAGGCCCTTCGCGACGTATTCGAGTGCGGTCTGCCAGTCGGTCTCGATCCACTGGCCGCCCTGCTTCAGCATCGGCTTCGTCAGGCGCTCTTCGCTGTTGAGGCCTTCATACGAGAAGCGGTCCTTGTCCGAGATCCAGCATTCGTTGATCGCTTCGTTCTCGAACGGCAGCACGCGCATCACGCGGTTGTTCTTCACTTGCACGACGAGGTTCGCGCCGACGGAATCGTGCGGGCTCACCGACTTGCGACGCGACAGTTCCCACGTACGGGCGCTGTAGCGGAACGGCTTGCTGGTCAGCGCGCCGACCGGGCACAGGTCGATCATGTTGCCCGACATTTCGGAATCGACCGTCTTGCCGACGAACGTCGTGATTTCCGAGTGCTCGCCGCGGCCCAGCATGCCGAACTCCATCACGCCGGCGATTTCCTGGCCGAAGCGGACGCAGCGCGTGCAGTGGATGCAGCGCGACATTTCTTCCATCGAGATCAGCGGGCCCACGTTCTTGTGGAACACCACACGCTTCTCTTCCGAGTAGCGCGACGACGACTTGCCGTAGCCGACCGCCAGATCCTGCAGCTGGCATTCGCCGCCCTGATCGCAGATCGGGCAATCGAGCGGGTGGTTGATGAGGAGGAATTCCATCACCGACTGCTGCGCCTTCACGGCCTTGTCGGATTGCGTATGGACGATCATGCCGGCCGACACGGGGGTCGCGCACGCAGGCACGGCCTTCGGCATCTTCTCGACTTCGACGAGACACATCCGGCAGTTGGCCGCAACCGACAGTTTCTTGTGATAGCAGAAGTGAGGAATGTACGTATCCGCCTTGTGCGCAGCCTGGATCACCATGCTGCCTTCGGGCACCTCGACCTTCTTGCCGTCTATTTCAAGTTCAACCATGATGGTGAATGGTCCTTAACCTATTTCCGCCCGTTCGCGCCTTCGCCCGACCGTGCGCTCAAATTCCGCAACCGGGTTCGCTTCAGGCTGCCGCCGCGTGCGCGTGGCCGCCGACCATGCAGTGCTTGTGCTCGACGTGGTACGCGAATTCGTCCCAGTAGTGCTTGAGCATCCCGCGTACCGGCATCGCCGCCGCATCGCCGAGTGCACAGATCGTGCGGCCCATGATGTTCTCGGCAACCGAGTTCAGCAGGTCCAGATCTTCCTGGCGGCCTTCGCCGTGCTCGATACGATTCACGACGCGATACAGCCAGCCGGTGCCTTCACGGCACGGCGTGCACTGGCCGCACGATTCCTCGTAGTAGAAGTACGACAGGCGCAGCAGCGAGCGCACCATGCAGCGCGTCTCGTCCATCACGATCACCGCGCCGGAACCGAGCATCGAGCCCGCCTTCGCGATCGAATCGTAGTCGAGATCCGTCTGCATCATGATGTCGCCCGGGATCACCGGTGCCGACGAACCGCCCGGAATCACGGCCTTGATCTTCTTGCCGCCGCGCATCCCGCCGGCGAGCTCCATCAGCGTCGCGAACGGAGTGCCGAGCGGCACTTCATAGTTGCCCGGACGCTCGACGTCGCCCGACACCGAGAAAATCTTCGTGCCGCCGTTGTTCGGCTTGCCGATCTCGAGGTAGTTCTGCGGCCCGATGGACAGCAGGAACGGCACCGCGGCGAACGTCTCGGTGTTGTTGATCGTGGTGGGCTTGCCGTACACGCCGAAGCTCGCCGGGAACGGCGGCTTGAAGCGCGGCTGGCCCTTCTTGCCTTCGAGCGACTCGAGCAGTGCCGTTTCCTCGCCGCAGATGTACGCGCCGTAACCGTGGTGCGCGTGCAGCTGGAACGAGAATTCCGAGCCCATGATGTTGTCGCCGAGGAACCCGGCAGCGCGCGCTTCATCGAGCGCGGCTTCGAAGCGTCGATACACTTCGAAGATTTCGCCGTGGATGTAGTTGTAGCCGACGGTGATGCCCATCGCGTACGCGCCGATGGCCATGCCTTCGATCAGCGCGTGCGGGTTCCAGCGCAGGATGTCGCGATCCTTGAACGTGCCCGGCTCGCCTTCGTCCGAGTTGCAGACGAGGTACTTCTGCCCCGGGAACTGGCGCGGCATGAAGCTCCACTTCAGGCCGGTCGGGAAGCCCGCACCGCCACGGCCACGCAGGCCCGACGCCTTGACGTCGGCGATCACCTGCTCGGGCGGAATCTTTTCTTCGAGAATGCGGCGCAGCTGCTTGTAGCCGCCGCGCGCAACGTAATCTTCGAGATGCCAGTTCTCGCCGTTCAGACCAGCGAGGATCAGCGGTTTGATGTGACGGTCGTGGAGGGACGTCATTTCGAGAGCTCCTCAAGCAGCTGGTCGATCTTCTCGCGGCTCATGAAGCTGCACATTCTGTGATTGTTCACCAGCAGCACCGGCGCATCGCCGCACGAGCCCATGCATTCGCCTTCCTTCAGCGTGAACTTGCCGTCGGGCGTGGTCTCGCCGAAGCCGATGCCCAGCTTCTGTTTCAGGTAGTCGGCAGTTGCTTCCGCGCCACCGTCCGGGCCGAGCTGGCACGGCAGGTTCGTGCAGAGCGTGATCTTGTGCTTGCCGACCGGGTTGAGCTCGTACATCGTGTAGAACGTTGCGACTTCCTGCACGGCAACGGCCGGCATGCCGAGATAGTCCGCAACGAACTGCATCAGTTCGGGCGACAGCCAGCCGTGCTCTTCCTGAGCAACGGCCAACGCCGACATCACGGCGGACTGTTTCTGATCGGCGGGATACTTCGTCAACGCGCGATCGATTTCCTTCAGGCCTTCAGCTGAGATCATTTTCAGACACGACTCTTTCAATTCCTACCGAACGAACAACCTGCCGCACACTGGGGTGCATGGACGGCAGACCTGGCGCTCACTCTGTTGACAGCTTGCGAAGCCGCGCCGGTTCAGCGCGCATCGCGTGTGACTTACTGCTCGCCGCCCGCTCTCGCGGGCAGCGCAACCATTAGCGATCGATCTCGCCGAACACGATGTCCTGCGTACCGATGATCGTGACGGCGTCGGCGATCATGTGACCGCGCGCCATTTCGTCGAGCGACGCCAGGTGCGCGAAACCCGGTGCGCGAATCTTGAGGCGATACGGCTTGTTGGCACCATCCGACACGAGGTAGATGCCGAACTCACCCTTCGGATGCTCGACCGCCGCGTACGCTTCGCCTTCCGGCACATGGAAACCTTCGGTGAAGAGCTTGAAGTGGTGAATCAAGTCTTCCATGTTGGTCTTCATGCCGACGCGCGACGGCGGTGCAACCTTGTGATTGTCCGTCATCACCGGGCCCGGATTCTTGCGGAGCCACTCAATACACTGTTTCGCGATGCGGATCGACTGGCGCATTTCTTCGACGCGCACCAGATAGCGGTCGTAGCAATCGCCGTTCACGCCGACCGGCACGTCGAAATCCATGCGATCGTACACTTCGTACGGCTGCTTCTTGCGCAGGTCCCAGGCGATGCCCGAGCCGCGCAGCATCGGACCCGTCAGGCCCATCTGCAGCGCACGTTCCGGGCTGACCACGCCGATCCCGACCAGACGCTGCTTCCAGATCCGGTTGTCGGTGAGCAGCGTTTCGTATTCGTCGACGCACTTCGGGAAGCGCGTGAAGAAATCGTCGATGAAGTCGAGCACCGAGCCGCTGCGCGCTTCGTTCATCTTCGCGAGCGCCTTCTCGTTGCGAATCTTCGACGCCTTGTATTGCGGCATTGCGTCAGGCAGGTCGCGGTAGACGCCGCCCGGACGGTAGTACGCAGCGTGCATCCGGGCGCCGGACACCGCTTCGTACACGTCCATCAGGTCTTCGCGTTCGCGGAACGCGTACAGGAACACGGCCATCGCGCCGACGTCGAGTGCGTGCGCGCCGATCCACATCAGGTGGTTCAGCACGCGCGTGATCTCGTCGAACAGCACGCGGATGTACTGCGCGCGCTCCGGCACTTCGATGCCGAGCAGCTTTTCGATCGCGAGCACGTAGCCGTGCTCGTTGACCATCATCGACACGTAGTCGAGACGGTCCATGTACGGCACGGACTGGATGAACGTCTTGGATTCCGCGAGCTTTTCGGTCGCGCGGTGCAGCAGGCCGATGTGCGGATCGGCACGCTGGATGACTTCGCCGTCGAGCTCGAGCACGAGGCGCAGCACGCCGTGCGCTGCCGGGTGCTGCGGGCCGAAGTTGAGCGTGTAGTTCTTGATTTCTGCCATGACGCCCCCTTAATGTTTCAGACCGCCATAGCGATCCTCGCGGATCACGCGCGGCGTGATTTCGCGCGGCTCGATCGTCACCGGCTGGTACACGACCCGCTTCTCTTCCGGGTCGTAACGCATTTCGACATAGCCCGACACCGGGAAGTCCTTGCGGAACGGATGGCCGATGAAGCCGTAGTCGGTGAGGATGCGGCGCAGGTCGGGGTGGCCTTCGAACACGATGCCGTACAGGTCGAACGCTTCACGTTCGTACCAGTTCGCGGAGGTCCAGATGTCGACCAGCGATGCCACGATCGGCAGGTCGTCGTCCGGCGCGAATGCGCGCAGGCGCAGGCGCCAGTTGTTCGTGACCGACAGCAGATGCGACACGGCCGCGAAGCGCGGGCCGTCGTACGCACCGTCGCCGAAGGTCTGGTAGTCGACGCCGCACAGGTCGAGCAGCTGCTCGAAACGGAGCTTCGGATCGTCGCGCAGCATCTTTGCGACTTCGAGGTAATCGCTCGCCTTCACGACGAGCGTCAGTTCACCGATCGCTTCGGTGAGGCTCACCACGCGCGCGCCGAGCGCGGCTTCGAGGTTTGCCTTGAGGGTCTCGATTTTGCTTGCCATATTGAGGGGACGCTCGGGGCTTTATTGACGGGCGATGGTATTGGTGCGGCGGATCTTCGCCTGAAGCTGGATCACGCCGTAGACCAGCGCCTCGGCCGTGGGCGGACAGCCCGGCACGTAGACATCGACTGGCACGATCCGGTCGCAACCGCGGACCACCGAATACGAGTAGTGGTAATAACCACCGCCGTTCGCGCACGATCCCATCGAGATCACCCAGCGCGGCTCGGCCATCTGGTCGTACACGCGGCGCAGCGCAGGCGCCATCTTGTTGCACAGCGTGCCGGCGACGATCATCACGTCCGACTGACGCGGGCTCGGGCGAAACACGACGCCGAACCGATCCAGGTCGTAACGGGCCGCGCCCGCATGCATCATTTCGACGGCGCAACACGCGAGCCCGAACGTCATCGGCCACAGCGAGCCGGTACGCGTCCAGTTGATCAGCTTGTCAGCCGTCGTGGTGACAAACCCTTCCTTCAAGACCCCTTCGATACTCATTTGCTTTCCACTCCAGACGAGCGACCGAGCGTGGCCGCCCATGCAAACCGGCGATTAACCCATCACTCCCAGTCGAGCCCGCCTTTCTTCCAGATATAGGCAAAGCCCAGCAGGAATTCGAGCAGAAAAATCATCATTGCGATGAAACCCGGCCAGCCGATGTCCCGGAGCGCGACGCCCCACGGAAACAGGAATGCGGTTTCGAGATCGAAGATGATGAACAGGATGGCGACGAGGTAGTACCGGACGTCGAATTTCATCCGGGCGTCTTCAAAGGCTTCGAAGCCGCACTCGTACGGTGCGTTCTTCTCGACGTCCGGCTTGTTGGGACCAAGGAGCTTGCCGATGCTGACCAGCGCTATACCTAAACCAGTGCCCACGAGGAGGAACAACAAGACGGGGTAATAGGCTGCGAGGTTCAAGGCAATCCTCTATCGGTTGGTTCTGAGCGTCCGGAGAATACCACTTCCGGCGGAAGGAATCATTTCGGAGTGCAGGCGATCGCAAGACAACCGCAAGCACACCCCAGAAATGAAAAATGCCAGCCACTAGAAGCGGCTGGCATTGAGTAACTTTGGTGCCGACGGCGAGACTCGAACTCGCACAGCTTTCGCCACTACCCCCTCAAGATAGCGTGTCTACCAATTTCACCACGTCGGCACTGCATGCAACCGGGGTTGTAACAACTTGTTTCCCGCGAATCGCTTCAAGAATTAAATTCTAACCCGACTTCGAGATTTGTTCAACGCACAATCGCAAAAAATTTAACTTTTTATTTCGGGACGTCCTGACCCGGCGCGCTTGCAGCCGAGCCTGCCGCAGCCGATGCCGCGACAGCCGGTGCCGATGCAGCAGGCGCCGATGCCGGCGCGGTCGAGACCGCGCCAAGCACGCCCGCCGACGGCGTCGACTTGTACGAACCGAGGTACGTCAGCGCGAGCGTCGCAATGAAGAAGATCGTTGCGAGAATGCCCGTCGTACGCGACAGGAAGTTCGCCGAGCCCGTTGCACCGAACAGGCTGCCCGACGCGCCGCTGCCGAACGCAGCGCCCATGTCGGCACCCTTGCCGTGCTGCAGCAGCACGAGACCAATCACACCGAGTGCAGACAGCACCTGCACCACAATAATCAGCGTCTTGAATAACAGCATCACACCCACCCGAATGGATCAGGCGACCGGACCGACCGGCCGCCGTCATGGTTCAATTCGATCGCGGACCGCTCAACGCGCGGCCCGGCAGATCGCCAGGAAATCTTCCGCCTTCAGCGACGCGCCGCCGATCAGGCCACCGTCGATGTCCGGCTGCGCAAACAGCTCTTCCGCGTTGTCCGGCTTCACGCTGCCGCCGTACAGCACGGACACGTCCGCCGCGCCCTTTGCCGCGAGACGCGCACGCAGGAACGCGTGCACATCCTGCGCCTGCGCCGACGTCGCGCTCTTGCCCGTGCCAATCGCCCAGACCGGCTCGTACGCGACGACGATGCGCACAGCCTCGTCGGCCGTCAGCACCGCCAGCACTGCGTCGAGCTGCGCACCGACCACCTGCTCGGTCGCACCCGACTCGCGCTCGTCGAGCGTCTCGCCGACGCACACGACAGGCGTGAGCCCCGCCGCGAGCGCGCGCTGCGTCTTCGCCGCGACCGTCTCGTTGCGCTCGCCGTGGTACGCACGGCGCTCCGAGTGACCGACGATCGCATAGCGTGCGCCGAATTCCGCGACCATCGCAGCCGCCACCTCACCGGTGAACGCGCCCTGCTCGTGCGCGGACACGTCCTGCGCCCCCCAGGCGACACGGCCGCCGTCGAGCTGCGCCTGAACCTGCGCGAGATACGGGAACGGCACGCACACGCCGACCGACGTTTCGGCCGCCACCGCGCCCGCGCCCTGCACCACTTCGTTCAGCAATGCCTGGTTGCCGGCCAGCCGGCCGTGCATCTTCCAGTTGCCGATCACACGCTTAGTTCTCTGTTTCGACATCGTGTCTGTCTCGTCACCGCTTGGTCATTAACGTGCCGGAAACCGGCCGTCAGGTTTGATCTGGCGAAGCAAACCGGCGATTTTACTGCGCGCGGCTTGAACCGGTCAAACCGCGCATGTCAAGCCCGGCTGCACGGGCCGTCAGGCGTTCGTACCCCAATCGAGCACGATCTTGCCGGTGTGCTCGCTGCTTTCCATCAGCGCGTGCGCCTGTGCGGCGTCCGCAGCGGGCAATACGCGATAGATCACCGGCTTGATGCGGCCGTCGGCAAGCAGCGGCCACACGCGCGCCTTCAGTTGCGCGGCGATCTGCGCCTTGAACTCGACCGGGCGCGGGCGCAGCGTCGAACCCGTGATCGTCAGCCGGCGACGCAGGATCTCGCCCAGGTTGACGTCGGCCTTCGCGCCGCCGAGCAGCGCGATCAGCACGAGACGGCCGCCATCCGCGAGCGCGGACAGTTCGCGCGGCACGTACGAGCCCGCCACCATGTCGAGGATCACGTCGACGCCGCGATCGTGCGTCAGCGACTTCACGACCTCGACGAAGTCTTCCGTCTTGTAGTTGATCGCGCGTTCGGCGCCGAGCGCCTCGCACGCGCGGCACTTGTCGGCAGTACCGGCCGTCGCGAACACGCGAAAGCCGAGCGCATGCGCGATCTGGATCGCGGTCACGCCGATGCCGCTCGAGCCACCCTGCACCAGCAGCGTTTCCTGCTCGCCGCCCTCGCCCGCGCCGAGCTGCGCACGGTCGAACACGTTGCTCCACACGGTGAAAAACGTTTCGGGCAGCGACGCCGCCTCAATATCGGTCAGCCCGTCGGGCACCGGCAGGCATTGCAGCAGCGGCGCGACCGCATACTCGGCATAGCCACCGCCCGCGAGCAACGCGCACACGCGATCGCCCGACTTCAGGCCGAACGGGTTCAACGCGGCGTCCGACAGGTCGCCGCCGACGATCTCGCCCGCGACCTCGAGGCCCGGCAGATCCGACGCACCCGGCGGCGGCGCATAGGCGCCCTTGCGCTGGAACACGTCGGGCCGGTTCACGCCGGAAGCCGCCACCTTGATCAGCACTTCGCCGCGCTTCGGTTCGGGGCGCGGACGCTCCGCAAGCTTCAGCACGTCGGGGGCACCGAATTCGGTGATTTCGATGGCTTTCATGGTGATGGTCGCTCCAGGATCAGGATCGGAATCGGATGGCACGCCCGCACGCGGCGCGGGCACCTGACCGGCGCTGCTGCGCCGCACAACGATGCTACAGAAAAAACGGCCGGCACGCTTTCGCACTGCCGGCCGTTGATCCGCCTACCCGCTTACTGCTGCGGCGGCGTATCCGACTGCGACGCCGCCGCTGCTTCATTCAGCAGCGCCTTCGCCGACAGACGCACGCGACCCTTTTCGTCCGTCTGGATGACCTTGACCTTCACTTGCTGGCCTTCCTTCAGGTAGTCGTTGATGTCCTTCACACGCTCGTTGACGATTTCCGAGATGTGCAGCAGGCCATCCTTGCCCGGCAGCAGGTTCACGATCGCGCCGAAATCGAGCAGCTTCAGAACCGTGCCTTCGTACACCTGGCCGACTTCGATCTCTGCCGTGATTTGCTCGATGCGCTTCTTCGCTTCGGCCATGCCGTCGCTGTTCGTGCTCGCGATCGTCACGACGCCGTCGTCGGAGATGTCGATGGTCGTGCCGGTTTCTTCCGTCAGCGCGCGGATCACCGAACCGCCCTTGCCGATCACGTCGCGGATCTTTTCCGGGTTGATCTTGATCGTGATCATGCGCGGCGCGAATTCCGACAGCTGCGTGTTCGCACCCGAAACTGCCGACGTCATCTTGCCGAGGATGTGCATGCGGCCTTCCTTCGCCTGCGCGAGCGCGACCTGCATGATTTCCTTCGTGATGCCCTGGATCTTGATGTCCATCTGCAGTGCCGTCACGCCTTGCTCCGTGCCGGCCACCTTGAAGTCCATGTCGCCGAGGTGATCTTCGTCGCCGAGGATGTCGGTCAGCACCGCGAACTTGTTGCCTTCGAGGATCAGGCCCATCGCGATGCCCGCGACGTGCGCCTTCATCGGCACGCCTGCGTCCATCAGCGCGAGGCAGCCGCCGCACACCGATGCCATCGACGACGAACCGTTCGATTCGGTGATTTCCGACACGACGCGGATCGAGTAGCCGAATTCGTCGGCGCTCGGCAGGCACTTGACCAGTGCACGCTTCGCGAGGCGGCCGTGGCCGATTTCGCGGCGCTTCGGCGAGCCGACGCGGCCCGTTTCGCCGGTCGCGAACGGGGGCATGTTGTAGTGGAGCATGAAGCGCTCGCGGTACTCGCCTTCGAGCGCGTCGATGATCTGCTCGTCACCCTTCGTGCCGAGCGTCGCGACGACCAGCGCCTGCGTCTCGCCGCGCGTGAACAGCGCCGAGCCGTGGGTACGCGGCAGCACGCCGGTGCGGATCTCGATCGGGCGCACGGTGCGCGTGTCGCGGCCGTCGATGCGCGGCTCGCCGTTCAGGATCTGCGAACGGACGATCTTGGCTTCGATGTCGAACAGCACGTTGCCGACGGTAGCCTTGTCGGCTGCGACCGTACCGGCCGCCTGCGCGTCTTCCTCGAGCTTCGCCGAGGTCGCTGCGTAGACTTCCTTCAGCTTCGTCGAACGCGCTTGCTTGTCGCGGAGCTGGTAAGCAGCGAGCAGGTCGTTCTGTGCCAGCTCGGTCACGCGCGCGATCAGCGCTTCGTTCTTCGGTGCCGGCTGCCAGTCCCACTCGGGCTTGCCGCCTTCGCGCACCAGTTCGTGGATCGCGTCGATCGCGACCTGCATCTGCTCGTGGCCGAACACCACGGCGCCCAGCATCACGTCTTCCGACAGTTGATCGGCTTCCGATTCGACCATCAGCACGGCACGTTCCGTACCTGCGACGACGAGGTCGAGGCTCGATGCCTTGATCTGGTCACGCGTCGGGTTCAGCACATATGCGTTGTCGATGTACGCCACGCGTGCGGCACCGACCGGGCCGTTGAACGGCAGGCCCGACACCGCGAGCGCAGCCGATGCACCGATCAGCGCGGGGATGTCCGCCGGGATTTCCGGGTTCACGGACAGCACGTGGATCACGACCTGGACTTCGTTGTAGAAGCCTTCCGGGAACAGCGGGCGCAGCGGACGGTCGATCAGGCGCGACGTCAGCGTTTCGTGCTCCGACGGACGGCCTTCGCGGCGGAAGAAGCCGCCCGGGATCTTGCCGGCCGAGTAGGTCTTCTCGAGGTAGTCGACGGTCAGCGGGAAGAAATCCTGGCCCGGCTTCGCCGACTTCGCGCCGACGACGGTTGCCAGCACGACGGTATCTTCGACGTCGACGATCACGGCGCCGCTTGCCTGGCGAGCGACTTCACCGGTTTCGAGGCGCACCTTGTGCTGGCCCCACTGGAATTCCTTCACGACCTTGTTGAACATGGACATGGTTGCTCCTTTGAATTCATGCATTTCATTCGCCGCGCCGGCCATCCCGCGCGGCGGCGTCCCGACCGAATCACCCGGAGCAAGGTGTGTTTTTTATGCCATTCCAGCGCGGCGCTCGTGCAGCGACGCGCTGGAATGACACAAATCCTGCCCCGGTACCGGTCGTTGCGGCAGCCCCGCACAACCGTGCCGGACAGCCTGCGGTGCGTGTGACGCTACGCACCGCGCAAAAACAAAATGCCTGTATCAGCGGACTGACACAGGCATCTTGCTGGCGGCAATCGCCTCGATTACTTACGCAGACCCAGCTTCTCGATCAGTGCGCGGTAACGGTCGGCATCCTTGCCCTTGAGGTAGTCGAGCAGCTTGCGGCGGCGGCTCACCATGCGCAGCAGGCCGCGGCGGCTGTGGTGATCCTTCGCGTGGGTCTTGAAGTGACCCGTCAGTTCGACGATACGTGCGGTCAGCAGTGCGACCTGGACTTCGGGCGACCCCGTGTCGTTGGTACCGCGGGCGAACTGAGCAACGACTTCCGACTTCTTGATATCTGCAACAGACATGTGATTTCCTTTCTAACTGAACAGGCGGACACGGAAGAATGGCCGTGCCGTGACTTACAACCGGCGCGCATTGTAGCACAACTCCGCGCCGTTCTTACCGCCCCCTGTCACGGGCGCGTCATCGAGCAGGCGGACGGCATCTCTGTGCGCTGCGCCGGCACCGCGAGCACCGTCCGGAAGCCGTAGCCCGAACCCTCGTTGTCGAAGCGCACGCCCGGCGTGCCGGCCTTGTCCATCTCCATCACGTAAAGGGGCTGGATCAACTGATGATCCTGCGCGCGCATCCGCGACGCGTGGAAGCCGTCGTCGAACGACAGGCCCTCGAGCGCGCGTGCGACCGCGACGGGGTCGGCCGAACCCGCGCGGTTCATCGCGGCAGCCAGCATCTCGATCATCTGGCTCATTCGCCGCACCGGATAGTCGTCCTGGGCGGCCGGAAAACGGTTCCGGAACGCGCGGTAGAACGCATCGGATTTTGCGCCGCCCGCGTTCGGGTGCCAGTCCGCCACGGCCACGACCCGCGCGACACCGGCGTCGCCGAGTGCGGCAGGCGCGCCAAGGCTGTTGCCGTAGAACGTGTAGAACTTCGCATTCAGCCCCTGCTCGCGCGCCGCCTTCACGAGCAGCGTGAGGTCGTTGCCCCAGTTGCCGGTCACGACGGCGTCTGCGCCGCTTGCGCGGATCTTCGCGATGTACGGCGAGAAATCCTTGATCCGACCGATCGGGTGGAATTCGTCGCCGGCGATCGTCACGTCCGGGCGCCGCGCCGCCAGCGCCTGTCGTGCGAGCGTGCTGACGTCGTGGCCGAAACTGTAGTCCTGGTTCAGCAGGTAGACCTTGCGCAGCGCGCGGTCGCGCGCCATCACGTCCGCGAGGGCGGCCATCCGCATGCCCGCGTGCGCGTCGAAGCGGAAATGCCAGAAACTGCAGCGCGCGCCGGTCAGCGCCGGATCGTCGGCCGAATAGTTGAGGAACAGCATCCGGTTGTCCGGATCGCGCGCGTTCAGCTTGTCGAGCGCCGCGACGAGCGCTGCCGCGACGGCCGAGCTGTTGCCCTGCGTGACGAACCCGATATGGCGGTCCGCGGCCACGCGCAACTGCACGAGTGCCTCCTCGGGACTGCCCTTGCTGTCGAGCACCACGAGTTCGAGCGGATGCGCGCCGTCGCGCAGCTTCACACCGCCCGCCGCGTTGACCTGCTCGACGCCGAAGCGCAGGTTGCGCTCGACCGCCGCGCCCGCGTTCGCGAACGGCCCCGACATCCCCTCGATCAGCGCGATCCGCACCGGCTCGCCGCCGGCAAACGCGGACGACACCAGCATCCACCCCGCGCTCAACGCGAGCGCGCACCGCTTCCACCCCTGCATCGGCCACCTGCCCTTCAATCTGCCCGAGAAGCGCGGATCATAGGCCGGCGCCCCCGCCGCCCGCAAGCGCGACCATGGCGGCGATCCGCACCGATTTTTTCCGCGCGATGCGCGGTCGCGCGCCGTCCGTGATAAAACGGGAATTGTTTCCGTGTTCTGGAGAATCCCCATGCGCATTCGCATTTCCGCGCGCCTGCCGGTGCTGCTCGCCAGCGCCGCCGCGCTGCTGGCCGGTTGCGCGCAACCGTGGCAGCAATACCAGGCCGGCCAGGACGAGTCGGCGATCGTCGCACGCATGGGCCCGCCGCGCGAGATCTACGACCTGCCCGGCGGCGGCAAGCGCCTGATGTGGCCGACCCAGCCGATGGGCGAAATCACCATCGCGGCCGACGTCGACGCGGCCCACAAGATCGTCAACGTGCGGCAGGTCCTGCAGCCGAACGAGTTCTATCGCGCAGAGATCGGCAAGTGGACGAAGACCGACGTCCTCGTCAACTTCGGACGCCCCGTCGAGACGTCCTACTTCCCGCTGATGAAGCGCGAGGTGTGGACCTATCGGTATCTCGAGGACAACGTCTGGTACATGATGTACAGCTTCTACTTCGATCCGCAGGGCATCCTGCGCATCACGCAGAAGACGCCCGACCCGCTGCACGATCCCGACCGCCGCAACCTGTTCTGACCGATTACGCATTTACGCGCAATTTTCACCATGGCCATTCACGAATCATTGCGTGAATGGCCATTTCCTTTTTTCCGCCTTCCGATTAATTCTGCAATTGCGGCGGGAATCTTTTCCGATTAGTGACATTCCGATGGCACGTCTCTGACATCCCCGTCATGCGGGCCTTTGCGCGGAAAGAGGCACGCACAGTGCATGTCATGCGATGAATTGGTGCATGCAATGCACTACGCCAAACCAATTTGAAACAAATTGTTTCAACACCCCCGAAGTGCTAGGGCATACCCCTAATATCAGTCGAAATCCAACCTTTCAATTTAGAAAGAATGCCATTGCGTCATTTCTGCCGATATACGTTTGCCTTTATCACAAAGGAGTCCTCATGAATCGCCCCAAGAGCATGCTGGTTGCCAACATTGCCTGGGCCCGCGAAACGCGTGAATACACGCCCGGCTTCTTCGACGCGCTCGCGCGCGGCCAGAATCCGCGCGTGCTGTGGATCGGCTGCGCCGACAGCCGCGTGCCGGCCGAAACCATCACGCACTGCGCGCCCGGCGAGCTGTTCGTCCATCGCAACATCGCAAACCTGTTCCATCCCGACGACGACAATTCCGCCAGCGTGCTCGAGTACGCGGTGCGCGTGCTGCTGGTCGACCACGTGATCGTGTGCGGGCACTACGGGTGCGGCGGCGTACGTGCATCGCTGCTGCCGCCGCCGTCCGACCTGCCGCACGTCGCGCGCCGCATCGCGCCGCTCTGCGCGCTCGCGCGGCGCCATCGCGACGCGCTGGACGGGCTCGACGACACGGCCGCCGCCGACCGCCTCGCCGAACTCAACGTGCTCGAACAGGTGCGGCTGCTACGCGCGTCCCCGATCGTGCAGGGCCGCGAACGGCCACCGCTCGTGCACGGCTGGATCTTTTCGCTCGCCGACGGACGCCTGCAGGAACTCGATTCCGGCTACACCACGCCGACCGTCGACGTCGAACCCGTGCAGGCCGCGACGGCCGGCGCGCTCGGCTGACCTACCCCGCCCCCAAGCCAATGAAATCGCCCCAACCATGAAACTGAACGAGCGCCTGTCCACCCTGCCGCGCGACATCATCGCCGGCATCGTCGTTTTCCTCGTCGCGCTGCCGCTGTGTCTCGGCATCGCCAATGCATCCGGCGTCGAACCGTTCGCCGGGCTCGTGTCCGGGATCGTCGGCGGCATCGTCGTCGCGCTGCTGAGCGGCTCGTCGCTGTCCGTCAGCGGGCCGGCCGCCGGCCTCGTCGTGATCGTCGTCGAAGGGATCGCACAACTCGGCAGCTTTTCCGCGTTCCTGCTCGCGGTACTGCTGTCCGGCGTATTGCAATTCGGGTTCGGCATGCTGCGCGCCGGCCGCTTCGCCGCCTATGTGCCGTCACCCGTCATCAAGGGCATGCTCGCCGCGATCGGCCTGCTGCTGATCGTGAAGCAGATTCCGTTCGCGTTCGGTATCGGCGGCTCGGCCGCGCAATCGTTTGCTAACTGGCCGGGCCTGCCGGTCGCGTGGGCCGCGACGGCCATCGCGCTCGCCTCGCTCGCGCTGCTGGTCGCGTGGGATACGCCCGCACTGCGCCGCTTCACGCTGGTGCGCTCGGTGCCGGCCCCGCTCGCGGTGGTCGTACTGGGTATCGGCGCCACGCTCGTGCTGAGCGTCGTCGCACCGTCGGTCGCGCCGGGGGCCGCCCATCGCGTGACGCTCCCCGAACTCGGATCGTTCGCGGCCTTCGCGGCATCGCTCAAGCATGCGGAGCTCGGCCCGAACTTCGCGCAGCTCGTCAATCCGGACGTGTGGCGTGTCGCGATCACGCTCGCGGTCGTCGCGAGCCTCGAGACGCTGCTGAGCCTCGAAGCGGTCGAGCAGATCGACCCGAAGCGCCGGCCGACCCAGCCCGACCGCGAACTCAAGGCCCAGGGTGTCGGCAATCTCGTCGCGGGCGCGGTCGGCGGGTTGCCGATCACGTCGGTGATCGTGCGCAGCTCGGTGAACGTCAATGCGGGCGCGCAAAGCCGGATGTCGGCGATCGTGCACGGGATGCTGCTGCTCGCGAGCGTGTTCGCACTCACCGGCCTGATCAACCTGATCCCGCTCGCGAGCCTGGCCGCGATCCTGATTCATACCGGCTTCAAGCTCGCGAAACCGGCACTGTTCCGCTCGGTGATGAAACAGGGGCCGGCCGCGTTCGTGCCGTTCGCCGCGACGATTGCCGGCGTGCTCGCGGTCGACCTGCTGTTCGGCATCGCGCTCGGCCTTGCCTGCAGCGTGCTGGCGGTCGCCGTCGCGAACCTGAAGAGCCCCGTCACGCTCGCGCAGCACGATGACCACTTCCTGCTGTCGTTCCGCAAGGACGTGTCGTTTCTCGGCAAGGTCCAGGTCAAGCATCACCTGCGGCACATTCCCGACCGGGCCGCGGTGATCATCGATGCAACGCGCGCCGACTACATCGATCACGACGTGCTCGAACTGCTCGATGCGTTCGTCGCCGAGGCGCCGCGACGCGGGATCGCAGTCGAGTTCCGGCGACGCAGCCCGGCGCCGCGTACGGCTGCGCGCCGCTGGCTGTTCCGCGCGCCGGCCGCCGAATGAGCGGCGAATGAAAAAACGCCCCGGCGGCGCAGGGCCGCACGGGGCGTTTCGGTGATGCGCAGTACGCGAGCGCTTATGAGCGCTGCGGATTGAGCTTGTCGTCCTTCGAATGCAACTTGTTCAGTGCGGAGATGTACGCCTTCGCGGAGGCGGCGACGATGTCCGGATCGGTGCCGACGCCATTGACGATCCGCCCGCTCTTCGACAGACGGACAGTCACCTCGCCCTGCGCCTGCGTACCGGTCGTGATCGCGTTCACCGAGTACAGCAGCAGCTCGGAACCACTGCCGACTTCGCTCTCGATCGCATTGAACGTCGCATCGACCGGACCGTTGCCGCGTGCCTCGCCGGTCACTTCCTTGCCTTCGACCCCGAACACGACCTTCGCGTGCGGCTGCTCGCCCGTTTCCGAGTGCTGCGACAGCGACACGAACTTGAAGTGCTCCTGCTCGTGTGCGAGCGCCGATTCCTCGGACACGATCGCGATGATGTCCTCGTCGAAGATCTCGGCCTTGCGGTCGGCCAGATCCTTGAAGCGCATGAACGCGGCGTTCAGTTCGCCCTCGCTGTCGAGCGACACGCCGAGCTCCTGCAGGCGCTGCTTGAACGCGTTCCGGCCCGACAGCTTGCCGAGCACGATCTTGTTCGCGGTCCAGCCCACGTCTTCCGCGCGCATGATCTCGTAGGTGTCGCGCGCCTTCAGCACGCCGTCCTGGTGGATGCCCGATGCGTGCGCGAACGCGTTCGCCCCGACCACGGCCTTGTTTGGCTGCACGACGAAACCGGTGATCTGCGACACGAGCTTCGACGTCGGCACGATCTGCGACGTGTCGATGCCGACGTCGAGACCGAAGTAGTCCTTGCGCGTCTTCACGGCCATCACGATTTCTTCGAGCGACGTGTTGCCCGCGCGCTCGCCGAGACCGTTGATCGTGCACTCGACCTGACGCGCGCCGCCGATCTTCACGCCGGCCAGCGAGTTCGCGACGGCCATCCCGAGGTCGTTATGGCAGTGCACCGAGAAGATCGCCTTGTCCGAGTTCGGAATGCGTTCGCGCAGCGTCTTCACCAGGTTGCCGTACAGCTCCGGCACGCCGTAGCCGACCGTGTCGGCAATGTTGATCGTCGTCGCGCCTTCGGCGATCACGGCTTCCAGCACGCGGCACAGGAAATCCATGTCGGAGCGGCTGCCGTCTTCCGGCGAGAACTCGACGTTGTCGGTGAACTTGCGCGCGAAGCGCACCGCGAGGCGCGCCTGCTCGAACACCTGGTCGGGCGTCATCCGCAGCTTCTTCTCCATGTGCAGCGGCGACGTCGCGATGAACGTGTGGATCCGGAAGCTCTCGGCCGGCTTCAGCGCGTCGGCCGCACGCTGGATGTCCTTGTCGTTGGCGCGCGCCAGCGAGCAGATCGTGCTGTCCTTGATGAGACCGGCGATCGTGTGGATCGCGTCGAAATCGCCGTTCGAGCTGGCCGCGAAGCCCGCCTCGATCACGTCTACCTTCATCCGCTCGAGATGCTTCGCGATGCGGATTTTCTCTTCCTTCGTCATCGACGCGCCGGGCGATTGTTCGCCGTCACGCAACGTCGTATCGAAAATGATCAGCTTGTCTGTCATGGGGGGCTCCAGGGCTCTTTATACGGAAGTCAAACGTAACGAGATCGCGCCACCGCTGGCGACGCTCAACAACAGACGAGGCTTGACGGGGGGGCGAGAACGGTCAGCGCGGCAGGCGCGCCAAAGCTAGCGCGCGTAGCGGCGCACCGGCTAGAAGGAGGGAGAGGCGGGAAAATGCAATCATGCCGAAGACTATAGCGGCATTCCGTTGGGTGCGCAATCGGACGGCACCCGGGGTTCCCGGCGGCACGGGCCGAACAAGGGACAAATGAAAACGGCGGCCCCGAGGCCGCCGTTTCCGGGCAAAAACGCGCGTGCGTCAGTGATCGCGCTGCGACGAGCGCGCCGGATTCGCGCGCCCGCGGATGGCCATGTAGGCCCAGAACACGTAGCCGGACAGCCCGTACAGCACGAACAGGCAGAACAGCATCAGCGGCGGATCGGACGACACGAGCACGAACGCGACGACGACCAGCAGGATCGCCGCGAACGGCACGCGATGCCGCACGTCGAGCGCCTTGCCGCTGTAGAACGGCGCGTTCGACACCATCGTCACGCCCGCGTAGATCGTCAGCACGAACGCGACCCACGGCAGCCAGCCGAGCTTCATCGGCACGCGGTTGTCGGTGGCGAGCCACACGAAGCCCGCGATCAGCGCGGCGGCGGCCGGGCTCGGCAGCCCCTGGAAGAAACGCTTGTCGACGACGCCGATGTTCGTATTGAAGCGCGCGAGGCGCAGCGCGGCGCCCGAGCAGTAGACGAACGCGGCGAGCCAGCCCCAGCGGCCGAGATCCTTCAGCACCCACTCGTACATCACGAGCGCGGGCGCGACGCCGAACGACACCATGTCCGACAGGCTGTCGAACTGCTCGCCGAACGCGCTTTGCGTATGCGTCATGCGTGCGACGCGCCCGTCCATCCCGTCGAGCACCATCGCGACGAAAATCGCGATCGCGGCGATCTCGAAACGCACGTTCATCGCCTGCACGACCGCGAAGAAGCCGCAGAACAGCGCGGCGGTCGTGAATGCGTTCGGCAGCAGGTAGATGCCGCGCGTCTTCAGGAACCGCTGGCGCGCGGCGCGGCGGCTCTCGATGGGCACCGTATCCGGTGCCATCACCTTGTTGCGGCGGAACGGACGTGGCGTCTGGCCGGCGCCGTTGCGCGGCCGACGCGGTTTGAATGCGGCCATCGTGCGCCCCGCCGCTTACTGTTCGAGCTCGGCGAGGATCGTCGACGACGCGTAGACCTTCTCGCCGATCGACACCTTCGCGCGGCTGCCGAGCGGCAGGTACACGTCGACGCGCGAACCGAAGCGGATGAAGCCGTAGCGCTGGCCGCGCGACAGCGGTTCGCCCGCGCGCACGTAGCAGAGGATCCGGCGTGCGACGAGGCCGGCGATCTGCACGGCGGTCACGGTCTTGCCGCTCGCCGTCTGGATCACGACCGCATTGCGCTCGTTCTCGGTCGACGCCTTGTCGATCGCCGCGTTCAGGAACGCGCCCGGGAAGTACTCGACCTTGGAGATCGCGCCATCGACCGGCGAACGCTGCGAATGGACGTTGAAGACATTCATGAACACGCTGATCTTCAGCGCTTCGCGGTTCGCGTACGGATCCTGCGCGGTCTCGACCGCGACGATGCGGCCGTCCGCCGGGCACAGCACCGCGTTCGGCTGCGCCGGGATCGGGCGCTGCGGGTCGCGGAAGAACTGGACGACGAAGACGAGCAGCAGCCAGAACGGCCACGCGAAGCCGAAGCCCCCGACGGCGTGGATCAACAGCGCGATGACGGCTGCAATCGCGATGAACGGCCAGCCTTCGCGCGCGATGATCGGATGAGGATAGTTCATGGATTCGTTCTGTGTTCGGTGAATTGCAAAGCCCGTAGCATAGCAAAAGCCGCCCGGGGCACTGCTGCCTTCGGGCGGCTTTTTGGTACCGGCCCTCTATTCGAGGGGCCGGAACAGCACGCGGTGCTTAGTTCTTCGTCTGGTCGACGAGCTTGTTCTTCGCGATCCACGGCATCATCGCGCGCAGCTTCGCACCGACCTGTTCGATCTGGTGCTCGGCCGTCAGGCGACGGCGCGACTGCAGCGTCGGCGCGCCTGCCTTGTTCTCGAGAATGAAGCTCTTCGCGTACTCGCCCGTCTGGATGTCGGTCAGGCACTGCTTCATCGCCTTCTTCGTCTCTTCCGTGACGATGCGCGGACCCGTCACGTACTCGCCGTACTCGGCGTTGTTCGAGATCGAGTAGTTCATGTTCGCGATGCCGCCTTCGTAGATCAGGTCGACGATCAGCTTCAGTTCGTGCAGGCACTCGAAGTACGCCATTTCCGGCGCATAGCCTGCTTCGACCAGCGTCTCGAAGCCAGCCTTGATCAGCTCGACGGTACCGCCGCACAGCACGGCCTGCTCGCCGAACAGGTCGGTTTCGGTTTCTTCACGGAAGTTGGTTTCGATGATGCCTGCACGGCCGCCGCCGTTCGCTGCCGCGTACGACAGCGCGATGTCGCGTGCCGCGCCCGACTTGTTCTGCGCAACCGCGATCAGGTGCGGCACGCCGCCACCTTGCGAGTACGTGCCGCGAACCGTGTGGCCCGGTGCCTTCGGCGCGATCATGATCACGTCGAGGTCGGCGCGCGGGATCACCGCGCCGTAGTGGACGTTGAAGCCGTGCGCGAATGCCAGCGCCGCACCTTGCTTGATGTTCGCGTGGACTTCCTTCGCGTACACGTCGGCGATCTGCTCGTCCGGCAGCAGCATCATCACGACGTCGGCGCCCTTCACCGCTTCCGCGACTTCCTTGACCGACAGGCCGGCGTTTTCGGCCTTGCTCCACGACGCGCCATCCTTGCGCAGGCCAACCGTCACGTTCACGCCGCTTTCCTTCAGGTTCAGCGCGTGTGCATGGCCTTGCGAGCCGTAGCCGATGATCGTGACTTGCTTGCCCTTGATGAGGGAGAGGTCAGCGTCTTTGTCGTAGAAAACGTTCATGATGGTTCCTTCGCTAATTCAAAAATTCAACAATTCGTTCGGATGGAGTACTGCGGGCCGGGACATGACGGCGCACCCGGCGTGCCTGTCTGGCATCACACCTTCAGGATGCGCTCGCCGCGTCCGATGCCGGAGCTGCCGGTGCGCACGGTCTCTAGGATCGCGCCCGCGTCCAGCCCCTGGATGAATGCGTCGAGCTTGTCGCTCGCGCCCGTCAATTCGATCGTGTAGGTCTTTTCGGTCACGTCGATGATGCGGCCGCGGAAAATGTCCGCCATCCGCTTCATTTCTTCGCGCTCCTTGCCCACTGCACGTACCTTGATCAGCATCAGCTCGCGTTCGATGTGTGCACCGTCGGTCAGGTCCACCACTTTCACCACCTCGATCAGGCGGTTCAGATGCTTCGTGATCTGTTCGATCACGTCGTCGGAGCCAATGGAAACGATGGTGAGCCGCGACAGCGATTGGTCTTCGGTCGGCGCCACCGTCAAGGTTTCGATGTTGTAGCCGCGTGCGGAAAACAGACCGACCACGCGCGACAGCGCGCCCGGTTCGTTCTCCAGCAGGACGGAAATGATGTGTCTCATGTTCGCTTCTTCCAGAATGTGTCCGTGTCGATTCACTCGCGCCGCGCGCTGCCGCGTGCCGCACCGCCCTTCGTGAAGGCGGCCGCATCGGGCTCAGGCGCGCGTCGCGCCGTTACAGATCTTCCGATCCGAGCAGCATCTCGGTGATGCCCTTGCCGGCCTGTACCATCGGCCAGACGTTTTCGGTCGGATCGGTCTGGAAGTCGAGAAACACGGTGCGGTCCTTCAGGCGCAGCGCTTCCTTCAGCGCCGGCTCCACATCCGAGGTCTTTTCGATCCGCAACCCGACATGGCCGTACGCTTCGGCGAGCTTCACGAAATCAGGCAGCGCATCCATGTACGAATGCGAATAGCGCTTGCTGTATTCGATCTGCTGCCACTGGCGAACCATGCCGAGATAGCGGTTGTTCAGCGAAATGATCTTCACGGGCGTGTCGTACTGCAGGCAGGTCGACAGTTCCTGGATGCACATCTGGATCGAGCCTTCGCCCGTGATGCACAGCACGTCGTCGTCCGGGTGCGCCATCTTGACGCCCATCGCTGCCGGCAGGCCGAAGCCCATCGTGCCGAGGCCGCCGGAGTTGATCCAGCGACGCGGCTTGTTGAAACGGTAGAACTGCGCCGCCCACATCTGGTGCTGGCCGACGTCCGAGCACACGAACGCATTGCCGTCCGTCAGCTCCCACGCCTTCTCGACCACGTACTGCGGCTTGATGATCTCGCTTTCGCGGTCGTATTTCAGGCAGTCCTTCGAGCGCCAGCCCTCGATGTCCTTCCACCATTGCGCGAGCGCCTCGGTGTCGGGGCCATGCTCGGCCGTCTGCAGCTGCTCGATCAGCTCCTTCAGCACTTCCTTCACGTCGCCGACGATCGGGATGTCGACCTTCACACGCTTCGAGATCGACGACGGGTCGATGTCGATGTGGATGATCTTGCGCGGACGCGACGCGAAGTGCGCCGGGTCGCCGATCACGCGGTCGTCGAAGCGGGCACCGATCGCGATCAGCACGTCGCAGTGCTGCATCGCCATGTTCGCTTCGTAGGTGCCGTGCATGCCGAGCATGCCGAGGAATTTCTTGTCCGACGCGCGATAGCCGCCGAGGCCCATCAGCGTGTTCGTGACCGGATAGCCGAGCAGGTCCGCGAACTGGTTCAGTTCGCGCGACGCGTCGGCGAGGATGATGCCGCCACCCGTGTAGATGTACGGACGCTTCGCCGTCAGCAGCAGCGACACGGCCTTGCGGATCTGGCCCGAATGGCCCTTCGTGACCGGGTTGTACGAACGCAGCGACACGCTCTTGACGGGCTCGTACTCGCACGGCGTCTTCGAGATGTCCTTCGGGATGTCGATCAGCACCGGGCCCGGACGGCCAGTGCGGGCGATATAGAACGCCTTCTTGACGGTTTCCGCGAGGTCGCGCACGTCCTTCACGAGGAAGTTGTGCTTCACGCACGGACGCGTGATGCCGACGGTATCGCACTCCTGGAATGCATCCTGGCCGATCGCGGCCGTGGGCACCTGGCCGCTGATCACGACCATCGGGATCGAATCCATGTACGCCGTGGCGATGCCGGTCACCGCGTTGGTGACACCGGGGCCCGACGTCACGAGACAGACGCCGACATTGCCGGTGGAACGCGCATACGCATCGGCTGCGTGCACGGCTGCCTGTTCGTGGCGCACCAGCACGTGCTGAATCTTGTCCTGCTTGTAAAGCTCGTCGTAGATGTAGAGTACCGAGCCGCCGGGGTAGCCCCAGATGAATTCGACGTTTTCATCGGCCAGTGCCTTCATGAGCACGGTACCGCCGATGGAGTCGCTATCGGGAGGGGAAAGGGGTTCCGACGTGGAGAATTCCGCGCTGGGCATGTTCATTTTGACCTTTCGAATTTTCGGCAAAAAATTGATCGGGTGCTCTCTGCCGGGCTTGTGGCTCGGGTTCAAGCGGCGCGTCCAGTTTGAAGGGCAGGCTTCTTGGGCCAGCCTCAAATGAGACCATCACTTCATGTTGCGAATCATTGACGATAGCGGGTCGCGATTGGGTCGTCAAGCAAAATATCCCGCAGCGCATCATGGACACCGCCCGGCACCCCGCCGCCGCGGCTCGCGCGCAACGCGCGGTGCCCAACCCGGTGCCAAGCGGCGCGAAAATTTGATAGCATCCGCGGGTTTTACGAAATTTTTCGACCTTTTACACCACGCAGCGGCCCGCAGCGCATACCTTCACGGAATGGCATCAGACAAGGAACTCGCCGACTTTCTGGCGGGCGTCGAAAGGCGCGCGTTCAAGCAGGCCGCGTACGCCGTGCGTGACGACGATGCGTCGCTCGACATCGTGCAGGACGCGATGATCAAGCTTGCGGAGAAGTACGGCGACCGGCCGGCGGCAGAACTGCCGCTGCTTTTTCAGCGGATCCTGCAAAACGCGATCCACGACTGGTTCCGCCGGCAGAAAGTCCGCAATACGTGGGTCACGCTCTTCTCGTCACTGAACAACAGTGACGACGACGACTTCGATCCGCTCGAAACACTCGAATCCGCAGACGACAACGCAGGCGTCGAAAGCAGCGAGCACCGCCTCGAACGAGAGCAGGTTCTGGCCCTGATCGACGAAGAAATCCAGAAACTTCCGGCGCGTCAACGGGAAGCGTTCCTGATGCGTTATTGGGAAGATATGGATGTCGCCGAGACTGCCGCCGCAATGGGGTGCTCCGAGGGCAGCGTGAAGACGCATTGCTCACGGGCCACCCACACGCTGGCGCACGCGCTCAAGGCCAAAGGAATCACGCTATGAGCTCCGCTCCCGCAAATCGAGAACACGAATTCGCGCTGAAGGTGCGCCGCGCGCTGGACGAGCGCGCGGCCGACCTGCCCGCCGCGACCACCGACCGTCTGGCCGTCGCCCGCCGGGCTGCGCTCGCGCGCAAGAAGCCCGAAGCCGCGACCGTGCCGGTGTTCGTGCCGGCCTTCGCCGGCGCGGCCGGTGCGTACGGCACGGCACCCGCGAGCCGCCCGCAGGCGTCGCTCGCGCGCCGCTTGCTGCGCGCGTGGCCGCTGGCTCTGCTGCTCGCGGGGCTGGTCGGCATCGCCTACTGGGAAGACATGCAGCGCACCGCCGAACTCGCCGACATCGACGCGGCGATGCTCAGCGACGACCTGCCGCTCAACGCGTATCTCGACCACGGGTTCAACGCGTATCTGTCGCGCGCTCACTAACAGACAATAACGAGGGGATCGCACGGGTGAGTCAGAAGCGCGGCCTGGCCGTATTTTTCGGATGCGTAATCGCGATCGCCGTTTCCTACGTCGCCACTTACCCACGATTCCACCCGGCCCCCGCGACGACCACCGCCGCGGCCAGCAGCGCAGCCGCGCCCGCCTCGGCCGCGACCGGGCTGACCACCGAACTCGCCCCGCTCCCCCTGCCGCTGCCGGCCGCTACCGGCCCGCTGTCGTGGGCGCGCCTCACGCCGGCACAGCGCGCGGCACTCGCGCCGTTCGCCGACCAGTGGGACGGCTTCAGCGATGCCCGCAAGCGTAAATGGCTGAAGATCGCATCGCGTTTCGCGAAGTTGACGCCCGATGACCAAAAGCG
This sequence comes from Burkholderia lata, assembly GCF_902499335.1. GTDB lineage: Bacteria > Pseudomonadota > Gammaproteobacteria > Burkholderiales > Burkholderiaceae > Burkholderia > Burkholderia lata_B. The sequence continues at coordinate 49,324 of NZ_CABVQK010000021.1, forward strand.
CCTGCAGGACCGGATGACCGAATGGGCGCGGATGACGCCCGAGCAGCGCCGCGTCGCGCGCGAAAACTACCAGAGCGCGAAGGAGCTTTCCGCTCAGGCGCGCGAGCGCGCGTGGAAGGCGTACCAGCAACTCCCGGAAGAGCAGAAGGAACGTCTCGCGGCCGCCGAGCGCCGCCGTCGGCCGAGCGTCGTCAGCGCACCGCCGACCGTCGCCGACCGTGACGTCCGCCGCCTCGTCAATTCGCACGAACACCCGGCGAGCGGCGCGGCCACCGCGCCGGCGCCCGTCTCGGCAGCCGTCGCGCCGCCGGTGCCCGCGTCGTCGACGGCCGGCACCGCATCCGCGCCGGCTGCCGTGGCGCCGGTGTCGCCCGCCGACGCACCCTCGCTGTTCAAGGGCTCCTGAGCGCCCGTGGCGAACGCCCGCGCCCCCGAAACCCCGGCCGCCGTGCCGTCCGTGCGACGGCGTCTCGCCGCGCTGCTCTACGAAGGCGTGCTGCTGTTCGGCGTGGTGTTCTTCGCCGGGCTCGCGTTCAGCCTCGCGACGCAACAACGCAACGGCCTCGTCCATCACAACCTGCTCGCCGCCTGGATCGCGCTCGTGGTCGGCGCGTACTTCGTCTGGTTCTGGACCCACGGCGGCCAGACACTGCCGATGAAGACCTGGCGGCTGCGGCTCGAATCGTCGAGCGGCCGGCCGCTGAGCGCGGGCCACGCGCTCGTGCGCTACGCACTCGGCTGGCTGTGGTTCCTGCCGCCGCTCGCGCTGCATCCGCTCCTTGGCCTGCCGGTACCCGTCACGCTCGCGCTCACCGCCGCGTGGATCGTCGTATGGGCCGGCGCCGCCCGGCTCCATGCCGGCCGCCAGTTTCCGCACGACCGGATCGCACGCACGCGCGTCGTCGCGATACCACGCTGACGCACTATATTCGCCTGACGAAAACACCTCGCCGAGGCGACGCCCGCTCGGCCCGACAGCCTTGCCGGACAACGGTCAGCCGTTCCGTACGCCAGGCTACACAACGTTCCCTCATTCACTGCTAAACACCCTACAGCGGTCGTAATAAGAACGTCTCGTGACTGTCACGGCACAGTCACGCCCGCATGGCGGAATGCCGGTAATGTCAACCGGCGCGAGTCATGCATGGGCCAGAAAACGTCCGCGACCTCCCTGTTCCGTCACCCCATCGGCGCCCGCGCCGCCACCGCCTTCCTGTCCGGTTCTGCCGCAGCCGACGGGCTGGTGTCGCATGAACCGCCAGCCGGGCACACCGCGCAGCATGACGACCCCGACTCGTCTGCCCATCGCTACCGCACGATCTGGCTGTCCGACATCCACCTCGGCTCGAGCGGTTGCCAGGCGCCGTACCTGCTCGACTTCCTGCGCCACAACGATTCGGAGTACCTGTACCTCGTCGGCGACATCATCGACGGCTGGCAGCTGAAGAAGGGCTGGTACTGGCCGCAGGCGCACAACGACGTCGTGCAGAAGATCCTGCGCAAGGCTCGCAAGGGGACGCAGGTCGTCTACATCCCCGGCAACCACGACGAAGGGGCGCGGCAGTTCTGCGACCTCGCGTTCGGCGACATCCAGGTGCGCGGCGAGGCGTTCCACACGACGCTCGCGGGCAAACGTTTGTGGATCGTGCACGGCGACCTGTTCGACGGCGTGATCCAGCACGCGAAATGGCTCGCGTACCTCGGCGACACGCTCTACACGCTGATCCTCGTGCTGAACCGCTGGTTCAACCGAATCCGCAGCCGGCTCGGCTTCCAGTACTGGTCGCTGTCGCAGTACCTGAAGCACCAGGTCAAGAACGCCGTCAACTTCATCTCGCAGTTCGAGACCGTGATGACCGACGAGGCGCGCCGCCGCGGCTGCGACGGCGTCGTGTGCGGCCACATCCACAAGGCGGAGATCCGCGACATCGACGGCGTGCTGTACTGCAACGACGGCGACTGGGTCGAAAGCCTGTCCGCACTCGTCGAAACGATGGAAGGCGAACTGAAGATCGTCTACTGGACGGTGATGCGCACCGCACCGTCGGAGACCACGTCGCGCAAGGCCAAGGCCACTGCCTGACACACCCCTACTTACAGGACAAAGCCGCGATGAAGATCATGATCGTCACCGACGCGTGGGAACCGCAGGTCAACGGCGTCGTGCGCACGCTGAAGAGCACGTCACGCGAACTCACCGCGCTCGGCCACCGCGTCGAGATGCTGACGCCGCTGGAATTCCGCACGATCCCCTGCCCGACCTACCCCGAGATCCGCCTGTCGATCCTGCCGTACCGCAAACTGCGCGCGCGGATCGACGCGTTCGCGCCCGATGCGCTGCACATCGCGACCGAAGGCCCGCTCGGCCTCGCCGCGCGGCGCTATGCGCGTTCGCGCAAGCTGCCGTACACGACCGCGTACCACACGCGCTTTCCGGAATACGTGCAGGCCCGCTTCGGCATCCCGCTGGCCGCGACCTACCGCTTCCTGCACTGGTTCCACGGCCCGTCGCTCGCGGTGATGGCGCCGACGCCGGTCGTCAAGCAGGACCTCGAAAAATTCGGCTTCACGAATGTCGTGCTGTGGACCCGCGGCGTCGATCTCGACGTGTTCCGGCCGATGGAGTCGAAGGTGCTCAATACCGCGCGGCCGATCTTCCTGTACGTGGGCCGCGTCGCGATCGAAAAGAACGTCGAGGCGTTCCTGCGCCTCGACCTGCCCGGCTCGAAGTGGGTTGCCGGCGAAGGCCCCGCGCTCGCGGAGCTGAAGTCGCGCTATCCGGAAGCGAACTATCTCGGCGTGCTGTCACAGGCCGAGCTCGCGAAGGTGTATGCTGCGGCCGACGTGTTCGTGTTCCCGAGTCGCACCGACACGTTCGGCCTCGTGCTGCTCGAGGCGCTCGCCTGCGGCACGCCGGTTGCCGCGTATCCCGTGACGGGCCCGATCGACGTGCTCGCCGAAGGCGACGCCGGCGCGATGCACGAGGACCTGCAGGAAGCCTGCCTCGAGGCGCTGAAGATCGAACGCACGACTGCGCGCGCGTGGGCCGAACGGTTCTCGTGGCGCGCGGCATCCGAGCAGTTCGCGTCGCATCTCAAGCCGCTGCCGAAGACCGCGTACTCGCCAGCAGAAGGTGCCGCCGTTTGAAACGAGACCTGAACGACAAGACCCCGCCCCCCGACGCAACGCCGCAACGGCACCGCCCGTTCGACGAGGAAGAGCCGCATGCCGATGCGGACGTGCACGCGCACGAGCCGCTCGGCCCCGACGATCAGTTGTCGCCGCTTCCGCCGAACCCGTACAAGCGCCACCGCGGCATCACGCGCGCGTGGTACGCCCTCAAGCATTCGCTGAACGGCTTTCGCGTCGCGATCCGCGAGGAGAGCGCGTTTCGCCAGGAACTCACGCTCGCCGCGCTGATGCTCCCGATCGGCGCGTTCGCGCCGGTGCCCGCCGCATCGCGCGCACTGCTGATCGCATCGGTGCTGCTCGTGCTGATCGTCGAGCTGCTGAACTCGAGCGTCGAGGCCGCGATCGACCGCATCTCGCTCGAGCGCCACGAACTCTCCAAGCGCGCGAAAGACCTCGGCAGCGCAGCCGTGACGGTCGCGTTGTTCGCATGCGTGACGACGTGGGGCTTCGTGCTCGGACCGGTCATCGCACGCTGGCTCGGCTTCTAGACGCTGGCCCCGCGGGGGCCCCCGGCGCACTGCCCGCATGCGGCGCTGCACCATGCGCCGCGCGGGGGCTATGAATACGAAATGCCCCGATGTGGCGAAACCCCGGTTTATAATCGTCCGCTAGACATAGAACAGCAACCCGCGCCGGACGAATCACGCAGCATCGATTGCAGCGCCCGCCAGTCCGGCACACACAGGGCCGGACGACATGGAAGCGAAACCTCCCCGCCGCACCCGCGAACGGATTCTCGAGTTGTCGTTGAAACTCTTCAACGAGATCGGCGAGCCGAACGTCACGACCACGACGATCGCCGAGGAAATGGAAATCAGTCCAGGCAACCTGTACTACCATTTCCGCAACAAGGACGACATCATCAACAGCATCTTCGCGCAGTTCGAGCAGCAGATCGAACGGCGGCTGCGCTTTCCCGAAGATCATCGTCCGACGATCGACGAAACCTGGTCGTACCTGCAGTACATGGCCGATTTCATGTGGACCTACCGGTTCCTGTATCGCGACCTCAACGACCTGCTCGCCCGCAACCGCACGCTCGAGACGCACTTCAAGCAGATCATCAGCCACAAGGTGCGCTTCGCGCGCGACATGTGCGAGCTGCTCGTGTCCGACGCCGAGATGGTCGCGACGCCCGCCGAGATCGAGGTCATCGCCACCAACATGGCCGTCATTTCGACGTACTGGCTGTCGTATCAATACGTGATGCATCCGCGCAAGTACAACGACCAGGACGCGATCCGCGAGGAACTGCACCAGGTCAGCATGCACGTGATCTCCGTGATGGCGCCGTACCTGCGCGGCCGTTCGCGCCAGCTGTTCGACGACCTGGTTTCCGGCAAGCTGCCGAAGCGCCAGTTCACCGACTACCTGCCGCCGCGCGACGGTTCGCCGCGCCCCGCCGGCAGCCCGGTCACCGCTGGGCAGGCTCCCGCCAAGGATTCCAAGCAATGAAGGCAGTTTGTGTTTACTGCGGCTCGTCGTCCGGCGTGCGGCCCGTCTATGCCGACGCCGCGCGTGCATTCGGCCGCGCGCTCGTCGACGCGGGCCTCACGCTCGTCTACGGCGGTGGCCGGGTCGGCCTGATGGGCGTGATCGCCGACGAAGTGATGGCGGCCGGCGGCCGGGCGGTCGGCGTGATCCCCGAACTGCTCGTCGACAAGGAAGTCGGCCATACGGGGCTGTCGGAACTGCACGTCGTGCCCGACATGCACCACCGCAAGAAAATGATGGCGGACCTCTCCGACGCGTTCGTCGCGATGCCCGGCGGCGCCGGCACGCTCGAGGAACTCTTCGAGGTCTACACGTGGGCGCAGCTCGGCTATCACCGCAAGCCCGTCGCGCTCTACAACATCGATTCGTTCTACGATCCGCTGATCGCGCTGCTGCGTCACACGGTCGACGAGGGCTTCATGCGTCCGGCCTATTTCGATGCGCTGTGCGTCGAATCGGAACCCGTCGAACTGATCGAGCGGCTGCGTCGCTACCAGCCGCCTGTCCACGACAAGTGGGCACCCGACGCAGCCAAGTAACCGTCACCGGAACCCGCACGCGATGACCGCACCGTCCGACCGCAAGGCCGTCCTCATCACCGGCGCGAGCCGCGGCATCGGCCGCGCGACCGCCGTGCTCGCGGCCGAGCGCGGCTGGGACGTCGGCATCAACTACGCGCGCGACGCGGCGGCGGCCGAACTCACCGCACAGGCCGTCCGCGACGCGGGCGGCCGTGCGTGCATCGTCGCGGGCGACGTCACGAACGAAACCGACGTCGTCGCGATGTTCGACACCGTCACGGCCGCTTTCGGCCGCTTCGATGCGCTCGTCAACAACGCGGGCATCGTCGCGCCGTCGATGCCGCTCGCCGACATGCCGGCCGACCGGCTGCGGCGGATGTTCGACACCAACGTGCTCGGCGCTTACCTGTGCGCGCGCGAAGCCGCACGCCGGCTGTCCACCGATCGCGGCGGCCGCGGCGGCGCGATCGTCAACGTATCGTCGATCGCCTCCCGGCTCGGCTCGCCGAATGAATACGTCGATTATGCGGGGTCGAAAGGCGCGGTCGACTCGCTGACGATCGGCCTGGCGAAGGAACTCGGCCCGCACGGCGTGCGCGTCAACGCGGTACGCCCCGGCCTGATCGAGACCGAAATTCACGCGAGCGGCGGCCAGCCTGGCCGTGCGGCCCGCCTCGGTGCAACGACGCCGCTCGGCCGCGCGGGCGAAGCGCAGGAGATCGCCGAAGCGATCGTCTGGCTGCTGGGCGATGCGGCGTCCTACACGACGGGCGCCCTGCTCGACGTCGGCGGCGGCCGGTAATTCCCCACTGCGGTGCATCAAAAACCGCCGCCCACAACAATCCGTCGTCACGACACCACAAATCTCCACAATTCCGTGACACGAACGGTAAACCACCGTAACAATTCCGTGGTCTACTAGCGGGCATTCAGACAGGTGTCATAAACACTCGTCCGTTACGCCTTGATGTGACCCCAATCGGTCCTGCCCATGCCGCCGGACCGCCTCGACTCGACCCGAGATTCCTTCCATGCCTGGAACCGCAGCGCCCAGCCGGCGACGCACGACTGTGCCCGCTCCGGCCCAGCTCACCCGCTCGACAGCCGACACCGACCTCACTGCAACGCTCGACGCTGCCGGCACGCCTGTCATCGCCTCGACTGCCGCAACCAGCACGACGCGCGAACGCACGCTCCTGCTCGGCTGGCGCGCGTGGCTGTTCGTCGCCGCGCTGATCTGTGCGTATACGCTGCCTGGCGTACTCGGTCACGATCCGTGGAAGCAGGACGAAACCTACACGTTCGGCATCATCCAGCACATGCTCGAGACCGGCGACTTCGTCGTGCCGACCAATGCCGGCCTGCCGTTCATGGAAAAGCCGCCGCTCTACGCATGGGTCGCGACCAGCCTCGCATGGCTGCTGCAGCGCGTGATGCCGCTGCACGACGCGGCGCGGCTCGCGAGCGCGCTGTTCACCGCGCTTGCGTTCGGCTTCATCGCGCGCGCGGCGCGCGTCACCAGCCGCGCGGACTCCTGGTTCGACCTGCGCGTGATCGGTCCCGTCGTGTTGAGCGCGGGCACGCTCGTCGTCATCAAGCATATGCACGACATGATGACCGACGTCGCGCTGTTCGCCGGTACGGCGATCGGCTTCTGCGGGCTGATCGAACTCGTGATGCAGCACGTCGCGCGCGCGCAGCAGATGCGGCACGGGCTGCCGGTCCGACCGTCGGGCCGCTGGGCGGCGCCGCTCTTCGGCGCGGGCGTCGGCATCGCGCTGATGACGAAGGGGCTGTTCGTGCCGCTCGTGTTCGCGGCCACGCTCGTCGGCACGCTGGTGCTCTATCCGGCCTGCCGCACCCGCTCGTTCGCGCGCTCGCTCGGCGTCGCCGCGCTCGTGTTCGCGCCATTCGCGCTCGTCTGGCCGATCGCGCTGTTCCTGCGCTCCGAGACGCTGTTCATGACGTGGTTCTGGGATAACAACGTCGGCCGCTTCTTCGGTTTCTCCGTCCCCGAACTGGGCGCGGAAAACGACAAGCCGTTCTTCATCCTGCGCGCGTTCCTGCTCGTCGGCTTCCCGGTCGCGCCGCTCGCGATCGTCGCGCTCGCGCGCGGTGCGTGGCGCGACTGGCGCACGCCGCGCATCGCGCTGCCCGTGATGTTCGTGGCCATCGGGCTCGCCGTGCTGCAAGTGTCCGCGACGTCGCGCCAGCTCTACATCCTGCCGTTCTTCGCCCCGCTCGCGCTGGTCGCCGCGCAGGCCATCGAACGCCTGCCGCGCCGGCTGCATCTCGCGTGGGATTACCTGAGCCGCATCCTGTTCGGCACGGCCGCCGCGCTCGCGTGGGCAATCTGGGCAGTGATGGCCGATCCGGCCGCGTCGCGCGCGGATCTCGCGCCGCTCGGCCGCTGGCTGCCGCTCGACTGGACGATGCCGATCGAACCGGCGCTCGTGATCGGTGCGCTCGCGCTGACGGTCGGCTGGCTGACGCTGCTGCCGAAGCTGCGCACGACGGGCCTCTGGCGCGGTGCACTGTCGTGGGGCGCCGGCGCACTCGTCGCATGGGGGCTCATTTACACGCTGCTGCTGCCGTGGCTCGACGTCGCGAAGAGCTACCGCTCGGTGTTCGACGACCTGAATGCGCATCTCGCGCTCGAATGGAACGACGGCGACTGCATGGCGAGCCTGCACGGGCTCGGCGAATCGGAAGCGCCGATGCTGTACTACTTCTCCGGCATCCAGCACACGCCGATCGCCGACGCGAAGACGACGCGCTGCACCTGGATGATCGTCCAGGGCGTACGGGCCGTCGATCCGGCGCCCGGCAGCGAATGGAAACTGTTCTGGACGGGTGCGCGCCCGGGCGACAACGAAGAACTGCTGCGCGTGTACGTGCGCACGCCCGAACAGCACCTGCAGTAATTTGGGGGCACGACGCACCGTCGTGCCTGCCCGCGTGCCTGGCGTGGAGCAATGAGTTCCATCGCCTGAGCAGCGAACCGCCACCGGGCCATCCGCGCCGCCGTACGGCGCTCCCGGCTGACACGGTGCCCGCGATGCTGCAGGCCCGCCCCTTCCCGCGTCACGCCACGGCCCGGATCTTCAGAACGACGAACCAGGCTCGCGAAGAAACGCCGTCTCCTCGTCGCTCGACGTACGACCCAGAATCGCGTTCCGGTGCGGAAAGCGGCCGAAGCGCTCGACGACGGCCGCATGCAGCAACGCGAAGCGGTGATAGCTCTCGCACCCCGCCTCGTCGCGAATGCCCGCGCACAGGCGCACGGCCTCGCGCTGGCTCTCGACCGACTCATCGTGCTCGAATGGCAAATACGCAAACGCGCGGTGATGCCCGCTCGGCAACTGCACGTCCCAGCCGGCCGCGACGACGCGGCGCGCGAGCGCAAGCGCCTTCGGATCGGCGGCAAACGCGCGCGGCGTGCCGCGATGGATGTTGCGCGAGAACTGGTCGAGCACGACGATCAACGCAAGCGCCCCCGACGGCGAGCCCGCCCAGTGATCGCATGCGCCGTCGCACGCGGCGTCGAGCAATGCGCCGTAACGCGTGCGCAGTACGTCGTCGAACGCCGCGCCGCCGTTGAACCAGACCTTGCGGTCCTGCCCGAATTCGGCCGAGCCCGGCTCGCCGAACCAGAAATCCAGAATCTCCCGCGCTTGCGGATCGAGCGCCGCCGCGCTCGCGTGGGTGGTGTCAATCGTCATGCAAACTCCAGTACGAGGCGCCGGGTGCGCGCGCTCTTCTTTTCCAGTTTCGCGACCCGCAGCTCGCCGATTTCGGCCGTGTTGCGCACATGCGTGCCGCCGCACGGCTGCAGGTCGACCTGCTCGATGCGCAGCAGCCGCACGCGGCCGAGGCCCATCGGCGGCTTCACGCTCATCGTGCGCACGAGGTCCGGCCGCGCGGCCATCTCGTCGTCGGTGATCCATTCGGTCGAGACCGGGTGCGCGCCGACCACCAGGCCGGCGAGGCGTTGCTCGACATCGTCGCGGTCGATCGCGTCGGACGTCGCGAAATCGAGGCGCACGTAGTCGGCCGTCACGCTGCAGCCGTCGACCGCGTACGGCAGCACCGCGCACATCAGGTGCGCGGCCGTATGCAGGCGCATGTGGCGGTAGCGGCGCAGCCAGTCGATCTCCGCGACCACGCGCGTGCCGGCTGCGAGCGCCGCGACGCGCGCCTCCTGCCCCGGTGCGGGCACGTGCACGGCATCGTCGGGCGTCGCGCCGTCGAACCTGGCCTTGCGCGTATCGGCAATCGCGATCGTGCTGCCGTCGGGCAGCGTCAGCGTGCCGGTGTCGCCGGCCTGGCCGCCGCCGAGCGGATAGAACACGGTGCGGTCGAGCCGGATGCCGTCGTCGCCGACGGCCAGGACGACCGCGTCGCATTGCGTGAGGTACGCGTCTTCGCGAAACAGCGCTTGTGTCGTCATCGGGCGAGCCTCGTATCGATTGGGGGAAGCGGCCAGTGTCGCGCCGTGCGGTGCGCGCGCCCAGACGCAGATCGTCCCGTGCGCAGGCGGCGGCGTACCGGTCGATCAACCGGGCCGGTTGCGCATCCAGTCGGCCGTGTCGTAGAACGAATGCATGAGCCGCTCGCGCAGCGGCTCGGGCAGGCCGATGTCGTCCATCGCCCACGCCATGCAGCGCAGCCACTGGTCGCGCTCGACCGACGCGATCGGGAACGGCAGGTGCCGTGCGCGCAGCCGCGGATGGCCGAACCGGCTGATGTAGTGGTCGGGGCCGCCGAGCCACCCGCACAGGAACCAGAACAGCTTGTCGCGCGAACCGTCGAGCGACGCCGGATGAACCGCGCGAATCTGCGCGAACTCGGGCTCGAGGTCCATCAGGTCGTAAAAGCGGTCCACCATTTCGCGCACGCGGGCTTCGCCGCCCACGAGCTCGAACGCCGTCGGCTGCGACGGCGCATCATCATTCATATCGGTCATACGGATAGTCGGAAAACGGGATCTTCGGGGCCGCCGGCGACGCTCATGCGTCGCGCAGCGACTGCAGCGCGGGGCGCCGCAACACATTATGCAGGCTCAGCCAGCCGGCTGCACCGGCGCACACGACACCCGCCGCGATGCCGGCCGGCACGAGCCAGGGATCGACGGCGAGCTGGAAGTCGAACACGCGCGACGCGAGGACCCAGCCGACCGCGATCGCGCCCGCCGACGCCAGCGCACCGGCCAGCGCGCCGACCACGACGAACTCCGCGCGCTGCACCGCATTGACCTGCGCGCGCGACGCGCCGAGCGCACGCAGCAGCGCGGCCTCGCGCACGCGCTCGTCGCGCGTGCCGGCAAGCGCCGTGTACAGCACGAGCACACCGGCCGCGAGTGTGAACGCGAACAGGAACTGCACCGCACCGACCACCTGCAGCATCATCCGCTGCAACTGCGCGAGGATCGGCGCGACGTCGATCGCGGTCAGGTTCGGGTAGCGCGCAATCAGCGGATCGAGCAGCGCGGCGTCCGACGCAGGCAAATGGAAGCTCGTCAGGTACACGGCCGGGAAATCCTTCAGCACCGGCGGCGGCATCAGCACGAAGAAATTGACGCGGAACGAGCCCCAGTCGAGCTTGCGCACGCTCGTGATCGGCGCGTCGACCGTCAGCCCCGTCACGTCGAAGCGCAGCACGTCGCCCGGCTTCACGTTCAGCGTCTTCGCGAGGCCGGCCTCGATCGAAATCTGTGGCGTGGCGGCGTTACCGAACCAGTCGCCTTCGACGATCCGGTTGTCGGACGGCAGCTCGGTCGTATATGACAGGTTGAACTCGCGGTCGACGAGCCGGCGCGCCTCGTCGGACGGGTACGCGTCCGGATTCACCGGTTTGCCGTTGATCGCGACGAGGCGGCCGCGCACCATCGGCGCGGGCACCGCGTCGCGCACGCCGTGCGCGGTCAGGTAGGCCGCGACGTCGGCGCGCTGGTCGGGCTGGATGTCGATCAGGAACTGGTTCGGCGCATCGGGCGGCGTCGACTGCCGCCAGCCCGCGACGAGGTCGTTGCGCGTGATCGCGATCAGCAGCAGGCACATCAGGCCGAGCGCGAGTGCGGTGATCTGCAGCGCACTGGCCGTGCCGCGCCGGTGCAGCGACGCGAGCGCGTAGCGCCAGCCGACGCCCGCGGCCACGCGCGCGTTGCGCACCGCGCGCGCAGCGGCGAACAGCACGAGCCGCGCGATCAGCGCGAAACCGACCAGCGCGCCGGCGAAACCGCCCGCGACGATCAGCCCGAGCTTCAGGTTGCCGGCGGCCACGATCAGCAGCCCCGCGAACAGCACGACGCCGATCGCATACGCGACCCACGCGGTGCGCGACGCGTCGCCCCACTCGCGCCGCAGCACGCGCACCGGCGGCACGCGCGTGAGCGGCACGAGCGGCGGCAGCGCAAAGCCGAGCAGCAGCACGAGCGCGGCGCCGACGCCGATCAGCGCCGGCCACAACGTGGGGGGCGGCAGCACCACGTCGATCAGGCCGCCGAGCGCGGCCAGCAACGCCCAGTGGCCGCCGTAGCCGAGCACCGCGCCTGCGGCGCCGGACACGATCCCGATGCCGGCGAATTCGAGCGCGAACAGCGCGCCGAGCGTGCGGCGGCTCACGCCGAGGCAGCGCATCGTCGCGCAGCCGTCGAGGTGCCGCCGCATGTAGCGCTGCGCAGCCATCGCGATCGCGACCGCGGCGAGCAGCGCGGTGAGCAGTGCGACGAGCGTCAGGAAGTGGCGAGCGCGATCCAGCGTCTGCCGCACTTGCGGCTGGCCTTCCTGCAACGACTCGAGACCGACGCCGCGCAGTTTCCCGCCATCGACGCGCGCGTGCGCATAGGTTTCGAAGCGCGCGACGTCCTGCTGGTCGCCGGCGACCAGCAGCCGATACGTGACGCGGCTGCCGTAGCCCGTGAGCCCCGTCGCGGCGAGCTCGTCCGCGCGCATCATCAGCCGCGGCGAAAAATTGACGAAGGAAAACCCGCGATCGAGTTCGCGGGAGATCGATGCGGCGACCTTGAACGTGCGCAGCCCGACGCGCACCGTATCGCCCGCCTTCAGGTGCAGCGCATCGAGCAGCGCCGGATCGGCCCACACGGTGCCGGGCTCGGGAATCGCGGCCGCCTTCTGCGCGGTGGCAGCGCCGGCCGGCAGGATCTCGACCGCACCGCGCAACGGATATCCGGGAGACACGGCCTTCACGGCCGCGAGGCGCGATGGTGCCGCGTCGCTCGCCTGCCCGCCCGTGGCGGACGCGATCATGCTCGGAAAGATCGCGGTCGTCGCGGTACGCAGGCCGAATGCGCGTGCCTGCCGGTCGAACGACGGATCGACGGGGCGATCGGCCCGCACGACGAAATCGGCGCCGAGCATCTGGCGCGCGTCGCGCTCGAGCCCCTGGCGCAGCCGGTCGGCGAGGAAGCCGACACTTGTCAGCGCCGCGACCGCGAGCACCAGTGCGAGGACGAGCAGCGTCAGTTCGCCTGCGCGCCAGTCGCGCGCAGTCATGCGTGCGGCCTGGCGGATCAGGTCGCGCAGGCCGAAGCGGCCAGCATGCGCGTGCACCTCATGGCCGGGTTGCCCGGCCGGCGGCTGCGCCGCGTGTTGCCGCCCCTTCAATCGCGCTTCCCCCCGATCGAGTTCAGCCGCGACACCATGTGGTTCGCCATGCCGCGAAAGCCGCCCGAGACGCCGCGCCACAGGCGCGGGAGCGCCCATGCCGACGCCGCGATGAACGCGGCGAGCAGCACGAGGAACGCGAGCGGAACGAAGAACGCGAGCACGAGCCCGCCGACCACGAGGCCGTCCTCGGTCGATGATGCGATCCAGTTCGAAATCGGTTCGGGAGACAGGTTGATCATCGCGCGCGTGCCGGCCTTCGCCACGTGCGCGGCACCGGCGAGCGAGCCGCCGGCGAGCCCCGCGACCGCGAGCACGGTCGGATCGGCATGGCCGAGCGCGCCGGCTGCGAGCACGGCACCGGCCGGGATGCGGATGAAGGTGTGCACGGCATCCCACAGCGAGTCGAACGCGGGGATCTTGTCGGCAAGGAATTCGGTGACGGTGAGCACGGCCGCGGCACCGATGACCCACGGCGACATCAGCACGGCCAACGTGTCGGGCAGGTGGAGCCAGCCGAACCGCGCCAGCACGCCGGCGATCAGCACCGTCAGGTACAGGCGCAGGCCGCTCGCCCACGCGAGCCCCGCGCCGAGCGAAATGGCTTCGATCATGGCCCTCTCCTTGCACTTTCCGTGCGCTTTGCCGATTGATCGGATCGGGTCGGACAGAATGGCCGCGCGGCGCGTGGCGGCCGGCACCGCGTGCCGCGAGAAGCACGACGGAATTCAGGCCCGAATGCGTTCCATTATAGACAGGCTACACGGGTGGCCGGCGCAATTCCGCAGTGCGGCACCCGGGCGCGTGAGCACCCGGAAGCCGTATTCAGGCAGCCGACGACAGCTTGAGGCCGATCAGCCCCGCGACGATCAGCGCAGCGCTCGCGACGCGCGCGGCGGTCAGCGCCTCGCCCATCATCACGATGCCGAACACGAACGCACCGACCGCGCCGATGCCCGTCCACACCGCGTACGCGGTGCCGAGCGGCAACTGGCGCATCGCGACCGCGAGCAGCCCGAAGCTGGCCAGCGCCGTCACGATCGTAAACACCGACGGACCGAGCTTCGTGAAGCCGTCCGACGATTTCATGCCGGCCGCCCAGGCCACTTCCAGCAAACCGGCTATGAACAACAATACCCACGCCATCTCGACGTACTCCGTATCGGATGGGGCCGTCCCCGTTGAAGCGAATGACCCGGGGTCGTCCCCGGGCGGCGCCGAGTATAACAAGATGCTTACGGACGCGGCGCGTGGCCGGCGGCCGGTCGGGGGCGCGATCGGCCGGGCCCGGTCAGTTCGATACGCGCTTCGGCGTGACGCCGCCGACGCAGCGGTCGTCGCGGTACAGCGCCCACTCCTCGCACACGCGGCCGTCCTTGAACACGCACATGCCGACCTGCCCGCTCGCCAGGTTGCGGATCGTGTGGCGGCCGCCGAGCTTGCCGCAATTGACCGACGCGGGATTGGCCATCGCCTGCTGGGACGACGACGGTTGCTGCCCGGGCGGCAGCGGTTGGGCGAACGCGCCAGACGCAGCAAGCGCCAGCGCACAGATGACGACCAGACGGACGGACATTGCACGCTCCTCGTTTTCGTTCGCGGAACGGTCAGGATAACGGGGAATGAGCGCCGGGTGTGCAACGCGCGCGTCGGCCGCGAGACTGTCGCGCCGACGCAACCCTGCCGGTGCGCAACGTCACGCGCACGTGCGCCGCTGCGGCCCGGCCGGGCCCCTCATGCCGCACCGACGAGCCGGTAGCCGACGCCCGTCTCGGTGACGATGTACTCGGGCTGCGCCGGGTCGCGCTCGAGCTTCTGGCGCAGGTGCGCCATGTAGATGCGCAGGTAGTGGTGGCTTTCGACGTGCGACGGCCCCCACACGTCGCGCAGCAGCTGCCGGTGCGTGAGCACGCGCCCCGCATGCCGCACGAGCGTCGCGAGCAGCCGGTACTCGAGCGGCGTCAGGTGCACGATCTCGTTGTCGCGCCACACCTGGCGCATCGCGAGATCGACGGTCACGGTGCCGAAGGTCACCTTCGGCGACTCGTTCGCGCCGCCCTGGTTGCGCCGCCGCAGTTGCGCGCGGATCCGCGCACGCAGTTCGGACACGCCGAACGGCTTGGTCAGGTAGTCGTCGGCACCCGCGTCGAGCGCCGCGACCTTCTCTTCTTCCTGCGTGCGCGCGGACAGCACGATCACCGGCACCTCGGACCAGCCGCGCAGCTCGCGGATCACGTCGAGGCCGTCGGTGTCGGGCAGGCCGAGGTCGACGATCACGAGATCGGGCTTGCGCGTCGCCGCGTCGATCAGCCCCTGCTTGCCCGTCTCGGCCTCGAACACCGCGATGTCCTCCTCCTCGAGCGCGGCGCGCACGAAACGGCGGATCTGCTTTTCGTCCTCGATCAGGACGACGGTCAGGCTGGGTTCACTCATGGTCTGGCAATGATTCGGATGGGGACGATGCACCCGGCACATCGGGTTCGTCGTCGGATACGGCAGGTACGGCCGGTGGCGTCTCGACGGGCAGCGTGAACCAGAAGCGCGCGCCCGTCACGTGGCCGTCGGGCGCGGTGCGGTTGAGCGCGCCAATTTTACCGCCGTGCGCCTCGACGATCGCGCGGCAGATCGCGAGGCCGAGGCCGATGCCCGGCGTCGCCGATTCCTTCTCGCCGCGCGTGAATTTGTCGAAGATCCGCGTTTCCATCCCGGCCGGCAGGCCCGGGCCGTAATCGTCGACGTGCACGCGCACGAACGGCAGGCCGTCGTCGGTCATGCGTTCCGCGCCGATCTCGACCGGCGTGTCGGGCGGCGTGTACTTCGCCGCGTTCTCGAACAGGTTGGTGAACAGGCGCTCCATCAGCACCGCGTCCATCTGCAACAGCGGCAGGTCGGCCGGCAGCACGACGCGCGCGGGATGGCGCGCAAGCACGCGCTTGCATGCGGCGAGTGCGGCGCCGACGGTTTCCTCGAGCAGCGACCACTGGCGCTTCAACTGCAGGCTGCCGGCCTGCAGCCGCGCCATGTCGAGCAGGTTCGTGACGATGCCCGTCATCCGCAGCGCCTCGTCGTGAATCGCGTCGACGAGTTCGCCCTCGCGCTGCGCGAAGCGTTCGGCCGCCGCGGCGTCGCCGCCCTGCGCGGCCGCGCGCCCGTTCGCGAGCATCGACGAGAAGCCGACGATCGTCGTGAGCGGCGTGCGCAGGTCGTGCGAGATCGCCGACAGCAGCGAGTTGCGCAACCGCTCGGACTCCATGTTGACGAGTGCGTCGCGCGCGATCTCGACGTAGTGCACGCGTTCGAGCGCGAGCGCGATCTGCGCGGCGAACGCGTCGAGCATCCGCTGTTGCTCCGGCACCTCGAGTTCGCGCGGCTCGCGCGACGCAACCGCGAGCACGCCGCGCGTGCGCATCGGCGCCTTCAGCGGCAGGTACAGCGCGGCCGTCGCGGGCAACGTATCGGTGCCGCGGCCGGCCGGCTTCTGCTGGTCGTACACCCACTGGCCGACGTCGCTGTCGAGATCGGCACCCGTCAGCGTGACGGCCGCATCGGGCTCCTCGATCTTCTGCCGCACCTTGTCCGCGCTGTCGGGCAGCAGGAACGCGACACGCGCGCGGAACACCTCGCCCACGTGGCGGCTGCCGATCTCGACGATCTGCTCGGTAGTCAGCGCCGCGCCCAGCTCGCGCGCCATCGCGTAGATCGCGCCGGTGCGGCGCTCGCGGCGCTGCGCGACGCTCGCCTGGCGCGTCAGCGTCGACGTCAGGTGGCTGATCACGAGCGACGTCAGCAGCATCCCGAAGAAGGTCAGCAGGTATTGCGTGTCGCTGACCGAGAACGACATGCGCGGCGGCACGAAGAAGTAATCGAACGCGGCCACCGACAGGAACGACTGCAGCACGCCCGGGCCGCGCCCGAGACGCACGGCCGAGAACACGACGCCGAGCAGGTACAGCATCACGAGGTTCGTGAGGTCGAGGCGCTCGGACACGAGGCTCGCGACGACCGTGATCGCCGCGCAGATCGCGGCCGCGTACACGTAGTGCCGCGGCGGCGAACGGTGCGTGCCGAACTGCGCGAACGCATCGCGCCAGTCGCGTGCACGCGCGTCGAGCGGCGCAGCGCGCGCCTCGTCGCTCGCGGACGCGCGGATCAGCATCAGGTCGACGTCGCCCGCGCGTTCGGCAAGCTGTTCGCCGAACGGCCGCGCGAGGCGGCGCACGAGCCCGGCCTTCGGCGAGCCGCCCGCAACGATCTTCGACACGTTGCGCACCTTCGCATAGCCGATCAGCGCGGCAACCGCGTCGCCGCCGGCAAGCGTGGCCGTCTCCGCGCCGAGCTCGGCCGCGAGCTTCAGCGCGTCGAGCGTGCGCTGCCGCCGCGCATCGGGCAGCCGCTGCAGGCGCGGTGTTTCCACGTAGACGGCGATCCAGTCGGCCTTCAGGCTCGCGGCGAGCCGCGCGGCCGCGCGCACGAGCGTCGGCGCCTCGGGGCCCGGCCCGACGCACACGAGCAGCCGCTCGCGCGCCTGCCAGATGCGCTGGATCGAGCGGTCGGCACGGTACTCGCGCATCTGCGCGTCGACGCGATCGGCCGTACGCCGCAGCGCCAGCTCGCGCAGCGCGATCAGGTTGCCCTTGCGGAAGAAGTTGCGCACCGCGCGCTCGGCCTGCTGCGCGAGATAGACCTTGCCGTCGCGCATCCGCTCGAGCAGTTCCTCGGCCGGCAGGTCGACGAGCGTGACTTCGTCGGCCGCGTCGAACACGCGGTCGGGCACCGTCTCCCACACGCGGATGCCGGTGATCGCGCCGACCACGTCGTTCAGGCTTTCGAGGTGCTGGACGTTGACGGTCGTGTAGACGTCGATACCCGCATCGAGCAGTTCGTACACATCCTGCCAGCGCTTCAGGTGCCGTGCGCCCTGCACGTTCGAGTGTGCGAGTTCGTCGACGAGGATCAGTTGCGGCTGGCGCGCGAGCGCGCCATCGAGATCGAACTCGGCGAGCGTGCGGCCGCGATAGTCGATGCGCGCCAGCGGCAGCACGTCGAGGCCGTCGAGCAGCGCGGCGGTTTCGCTGCGCCCGTGGGTCTCGACGATGCCGACGACGACGTCGACGCCTTCCTGCAGGCGCTGGCGCGCGGCCTGCAGCATCGCGTAGGTCTTGCCGACACCGGCCGATGCGCCGAAGAAGATCTTGAGCTGGCCGCGCCGCTGCTTTTCTTCGTCACGCTGCAGCTTGTCGAGGAGTTGGTCTGGGTCGGGACGATTCATGCGTCAGAAAGGCGGAGCGCCCGGATGCGCGCGAGTACGAGCATTGTTGTTCCAAATCGCCGCAAAAGGCAAAGACGGCGCATGCGCCGTCGGGAAAAGGTGCGTCCGGCGCGGATCGAGCCGCGCCGGACGCCGGTTGCCGCCGGAAGCCCGGACGCGCGGTCAGTGCGCAGCCGGTGCCGCGTCGAGCGCGAGGTTCAGCTTCAGCACGTTCACGCGCGGTTCGCCGAGCACGCCGAACTGGCGGCCCGTCGTGTTCGCGGCGACGAGCTGCGCGACCGCGTCGGGCGCCAGGTTGCGCGCCTTCGCGACGCGCTCGACCTGGTACGCAGCGGCGGCCGGCGTGATCTCCGGATCGAGGCCGCTCGCCGACGCCGTCACGAGGTCGACCGGCACGGGCTTCGACATGTCGGTGCCCGCGTCGCGCAGCGCGGCGATGCGCCCCTTCACCTGGTCGGCAAGCGACGGGTTCAGCGGGCCGAGGTTCGAGCCGCCGGAGCCGGACGCGTTGTAGGGCATCGGCGACGTGGCCGACAGCCGGCCCCAGAAATACTTCGGCGCATCGAACTGCTGGCCGATCAGCGCGGAGCCGACCGGCGTGCCGTCCTTCTCGATCAGGCTGCCGTTCGCCTGCGACGGGAACACGGCCTGACCGAACACGGTCATCACGGCCGGGTACGCGAGCCCCGTCACCGCGGTCAGCACGACAAAGATCACGACGAGCGGACGAATCAACGTTTTCATGATGTTTCCTTCAAATGCGGCCGGCTCAGGCCCAGCCGAGTGCAGCGAGCGTCATGTCGATCAGCTTGATGAACGGGAACGGCAGCAGCACGCCGCCGAGGCCGTACACCAGCAGGTTGCGGCGCAGGAGCGACGCGGCGCCGAGCGGCCGGTACGTGACGCCCTTCAGCGCGAGCGGAATCAGCGCGACGATGATCAGTGCGTTGAAGATCACCGCCGACAGGATCGCCGACGCCGGCGACGTCAGGTGCATGATGTCGAGCACGCGCAGCTGCGGATAAGTGGTCACGAACGCGGCCGGAATGATCGCGAAATACTTCGCGATGTCGTTCGCGATCGAGAACGTGGTCAGCGAACCGCGCGTCATCAGCATCTGCTTGCCGATCTCGACGATCTCGATCAGCTTCGTCGGGTTCGAGTCGAGGTCGACCATGTTGCCGGCTTCCTTCGCGGCCTGCGTACCGGTGTTCATCGCCACGGCGACGTCGGCCTGCGCGAGCGCCGGCGCGTCGTTGGTGCCGTCGCCCGTCATCGCGACGAGGCGCCCCGCGGCCTGGTGTTCGCGGATCGTCGCGAGCTTGGTTTCCGGCGTCGCTTCCGCGAGGAAATCGTCGACGCCCGCTTCCGCCGCGATCGCCGCAGCCGTCAGCCGGTTGTCGCCCGTCACCATCACCGTCTTGATCCCCATCTTGCGCAGCTCCGCGAAGCGCTCCTTGATGCCGCCCTTCACGATGTCCTTCAGCTCGATCACGCCGAGCACGCGAGCCGCGCCGTCATGCAGGTCGGCCACGACGAGCGGCGTGCTGCCGCGGCGCGCGACTTCATCGACCGCGCGGCGCACTTCTTCCGGGAAGCGGCTGCCGTGCGACTCGACGTAGTTGCGGATCGCATCGGCCGCGCCCTTGCGGATCTCGCGGCCGGGCAGATCGACGCCGCTCATCCGCGTCTGCGCGGAGAAGCCGATGAACGTCGCGTGCAGCTGCCCCATGTCGCGCTGGCGAATGTTGAAGCGCTCCTTCGCGAGCACGACGATGCTGCGGCCCTCCGGCGTTTCGTCGGCGAGCGACGACAGTTGCGCGGCATCGGCCAGCGCTTCCTCGGTCACGCCCGGCGCCGGCACGAACGTCGATGCCTGGCGGTTGCCGAGCGTGATCGTGCCGGTCTTGTCGAGCAGCAGCACGTCGACGTCGCCGGCCGCTTCCACCGCGCGGCCCGACGTCGCGATCACGTTCGCCTGCATCATCCGGCTCATCCCGGCCACGCCGATCGCGGACAGGAGGCCGCCGATCGTCGTCGGGATCAGGCACACGAGCAGCGCGACGAGCGCGGTGATCGTCACCACGTGGCCGGCCTTCATCGCTTCTACCGAGAACATCGAGAACGGCAGCAGCGTCGCGGTCGCGAGCAGCATCACGATCGTCAGCGCGACGAGCAGGATCGTCAGCGCGATCTCGTTCGGCGTCTTCTTGCGCTTCGCGCCTTCGACCATCGCGATCATCCGGTCGAGGAACGCCTCGCCCGGGTTCGCGGTGACCTTGACGACGATCCAGTCCGACAGCACGCGCGTGCCGCCCGTCACCGACGAGAAGTCGCCGCCCGATTCGCGGATCACCGGCGCGGATTCGCCGGTGATCGCCGATTCGTCGACCGATGCGACGCCATCGACCACCTCGCCGTCGGCCGGGATCACGTCGCCGGCCTCGACCAGCACGACGTCGCCCTTGCGCAGCTCGGTCGCGGTCGTGATGCGGATCGGCGACTTCGGATGCGGCTCGTTGAGCTTCTTCGCCACCACATCTTTCTTCGCGCTGCGCAGCGACGCGGCCTGCGCCTTCGAGCGCCCTTCCGCGAGCGCTTCGGCGAAGTTCGCGAACAGCACGGTGAACCACAGCCACAGCGCGATCGCGAGGATGAAGCCCGCGGGCGCCTCGGCCTGGCCGGCGAGCGCCGCGATCCACAGGATCGTGGTCAGGATGCTGCCGACGTACACGCAGAACATCACCGGATTGCGGAACTGCGTGCGCGGCGTGAGTTTCTTGAACGAGTCCACGATCGCCGGGCGCAGCAGCGCCGGGTCGAACATGGACCGTGTTGCGGAATGTTGAGTCATTGCGATCTCTTCAATCTCTTGAGTCTTTTCAAGGTGTCGCGATGCGGGCGCGCATTACGCGCCCAGCCACATCATCAGGTGCTCGACGCCCGGACCGAGCGCAAGCGCCGGCACGTAGGTCAGCGCGCCCACCAGCAGCACGGTGCCGAGCAGCAGCACGACGAACAGCGGACCGTGCGTCGGCAGCGTGCCGCTCGTCACCGCGATGCGCTTCTTCGCGGCCAGCGAGCCGGCGATCGCCAGCACCGGCACGATCGTGCCGAAGCGGCCGAACCACATCGCGATCGCGGTCATCCAGTTGTAGAACGGCGTGCCGACCGTCAGGCCCGCGAACGCGCTGCCGTTGTTGTTGGCGGCCGAGCTGAACGCGTACAGGATTTCCGAGAAGCCGTGCGGCCCCGGGTTCGCGATGCCGGCCTTGCCCGCATCGGCAAGCACGGCGATCGACGTGCCGACCAGCACCAGCAGCGGCGTGAGCAGCACGACGATCGACACCATCTTCATCTCGTACGCCTCGATCTTCTTGCCGACGTATTCCGGCGTGCGGCCGATCATCAGGCCGGCGACGAACACCGCGAGCAGCGCGAACACGAGCATCCCGTAGAGACCCGAGCCGACCCCGCCGTAGATCACCTCGCCGAGTTGCATCAGCAGCATCGGCACGAGGCCGCCGAGCGGCGTCAGCGAATCGTGCATCGTGTCGACGGCGCCGCACGACGCGGCCGTCGTCGCGACCGTGAAGATGCCGGTCTGCGCGATGCCGAAGCGCGTTTCCTTGCCTTCCATGTTGCCGCCCGGCTGCAGCGCGTTCGTCGACTGGTCGACGTGCAGCGCGGCGAGCGTCGGGTTGCCGCCCTGCTCGGCGCTCACCTCGGCGCCGATCGCGAGCACGAATGCAACCGTCATCGCCGCGAGCACGGCGATACCCTGCCGGCGGTCGCCGATCATGCGGCCGAACACGAGCGCCAGCGCGGCCGGGATGATCAGGATCGAGAAGATCTGCAGGAAGTTCGCGAACGGCGTCGGGTTCTCGTACGGGTGCGCGGAGTTCGCGTTGAAGAAGCCGCCGCCGTTGGTGCCGAGCATCTTGATCGCTTCCTGCGACGCAACCGGGCCCATCGCGAGCGTCTGCTTCGTGAGCGGGGTCGGCACCGTGACCGCGTTGCCCTTGTCGTCCTTCACCGGATTGCCCTGCGCGTCGAGCTTCGGCGCGGCATAGGTGCTCGCCTGCAGCACCGGCACGTCCTGATACGACTTCATGTTCTGGATCACGCCCTGGCTCATCAGCAGCGCGGCGACGATCATCGACATCGGCACGAGCACATACATCGTCACGCGCGTGAGGTCGACCCAGAAGTTGCCGATCGTCTGCGCGGTGTGACGCGCGAAGCCGCGGATCAGCGCGATCACGACGACGATGCCGGTTGCCGCCGACAGGAAGTTCTGCACGGTCAGGCCGAGCATCTGCGTCAGGTAGCTGACGGTCTGCTCGGGCGTGTAGTCCTGCCAGTTCGTGTTGGTGACGAAGCTGACGGCCGTGTTGAACGCACCGTCGACCGTCATCGCGCCGAACTGCTGCGGGTTGCCGGGCAGGAAGCCCTGCAGGCGCAGCAGGCCGTAGAGGAACAGCGCGCCGAGCGCGTTGAACGCGATCGTCGCGATTGCGTACTGCTTCCAGTTCATCTCGCTGCCGGCATCGACGCCGGCGATGCGGTACAGCGCGCGTTCGAGCGGCCCGAACACGCGCACGACACGCGAGCTGCCGTCCATCACCGCGGACAGGTAGCGCGCGACCGGAACGGCCGCTGCCAGCAGCACGACGACGAAGAGCGCCGTCTGAAAGAGATTGTTCGCGTTCATTCGATGTCCTCCGCGCGCAGCAGCGCAAAGACGAGATACGCGAACAGCAGGGCCGTCGAGGCGCCCGCCAGCCAAAGCATCCAGGTCATGCTCGCCCCCCGCGACCGTATTGCACCAGCTTGTCGCAACCGGCAACCAAACCGAGGATCAGCGCGGTGAAGAGCACCAGCACGCCGATAAAAACCCCATCCATTTTTCTGTTCTCCATCGTCGAAATCAGACGACTAGAACCTTATGGGAACGCACGTAAAGGACGGGTCAAAGGTATCGGGGCGCGTATAAAAAACGTGTAAACGCGGAATTCAGGGGAGGACGGCAGGAACCGGGAGGCAGGACGGACGGCGCCGTGGCGCCGCCCGGAACAGCGCGTGCCGGCATGGCGCCGGCACGAGGAGGCAGGTCAGGGAACGAGGATCGTCGAGCCGGTGGTCTTGCGCGCTTCGAGATCTTCATGCGCGCGGCCGACTTCCGCGAGCGGATAGCGCTGGTTGATGCTCGTCTTCACCTTGCCGGACAGCAGCACGTCGAACAGCTCGGCGGCAGCGGATTCGAGATCGGCGCGCTTCGCGATGTACGAGAACAGCGTGGGCCGCGTAAAGAACAGCGAGCCGCGCGACGAGAATTCCTTCGAGTCGATCGGCGGCAGCGGGCCCGACGCGTTGCCGAAGCTGACGAACAGCCCGAGCGGCGCGAGGCTGTCGAGCGAGCCGATGTAGGTGTCCTTGCCGATCGAGTCATAGACGACCGGCACGCCCGCGCCGTTCGTGATCTCCTTCACGCGCTGCGTGAAGTTCTCGCGCGTGTAGACGATCGGATGGTCACAGCCGTGCGCCTTCGCGAGCGCGGCCTTCTCGTCGGAGCCGACCGTCCCGATCACGGTCGCGCCGAGCGCCTTCGCCCACTGGCACACGAGCAGGCCGACACCGCCGGCCGCCGCGTGGATCAGGATCGTGTCGCCGGCTTTCACCGGATACGTGCGGCGCAGCAGGTAGTGCGCGGTCAGGCCCTGCAGCATCACCGACGCCGCGTCGTCGTAGCTGATGCCGTCCGGCAGCTTCACGAGCCGCTCGGCCGGCATCACGCGCTCCTGCGCGTACGCGCCCGGCGGCTGCCCGACGTACGCGACGCGGTCGCCCGCCTTGAGCGTGGTCACGCCTTCGCCGACGGCCGTCACCTCGCCCGCCGCCTCCATCCCGAGGCCACCGGGCAGCGGTTGCGGGTAAAGGCCGGTGCGGAAATAGACGTCGATGTAGTTGAGGCCGACCGCGTGCTGCTTCACGCGCACCTCTCCGGCTTTCGGTTCGCCGACCTCGACATCGACCCACTTCATCACGTCGGGGCCGCCCGGCTGGTCGTATCGGATTGCTTTCGG
Organism: Burkholderia lata; assembly: GCF_902499335.1. Classification (GTDB taxonomy): domain Bacteria; phylum Pseudomonadota; class Gammaproteobacteria; order Burkholderiales; family Burkholderiaceae; genus Burkholderia; species Burkholderia lata_B. Next base: position 73,511 of record NZ_CABVQK010000021.1, read on the forward strand.
CATGCGTCGTACTCCTGGATGGGATGTTCAAGGGAGAGTCGGCCGTCTGACGACGGAACGCATGATTGTCGCGCGTTGGCGAATTCCTTGCTCGCATCGGGAAGGCGGCGAGGCGGCTAGCTGCGATCCATCAAACAGGCCCGCCCGACAAATCCGCCTGAAAGCATAAAGACAGGCTCGTGTATGCCGTAAAGAAAGAGATCGGCCAATCACGCCGATGTGCAAATGTGCCGTCCAATTTCAATCACAATCAAACCGAGGATCCGAGTCATGCGCATTCCCGTCGTTGCATCCGTCCTGCTTGCCCTGTTCTCCTACACCGCACAAGCCGCCACTTCGGTCATGATCGACGCGAAGCAGAACTGCCTTCAAAACGCGATCACGCCAGGCCCGTCATACGGCAGTTCGGCAGCCTTTCAGCTCGCCCCCGGCCGCTACGTAATGTCGCTGTCGACGAACGCCATGAGCTGCACGGGCGGAAGCGGTTGCCTGATCGACAGCGTGCATGTGGTGGGCGGCATGGGCACTTCGCGATGGGGCGTGTCGGTGACGAAGCAGCCGATCATCGTCGACGTCCCCCCCGTCGCGAGCGTCCTCACCCTGTGGGGCTTCGTCACCGACGACGCCTGCTCCGACAATACCGGGCAAGCCACCCTGCTGATCCAGACGGCCAACTGATCCGCCCGCGGCGATTCAACCCTGAAAGCGCACGAACGGCCGCCGACGGCCGCACCGTCGCGATCGTTCGAGCAGCGGGCGGCGAGGCCGGTACCTAGCAAACGTCCTGCATGTTGCGCGCCAGATCGTCGAGCAGCATCCGAGCGGTTGCGACGTTGGTCGCGACCGGCACGTCGTGCACGTCGCACGCCCGCACGAGCGCGGTGATGTCGGGGTCGTGCGGCTGCGCGGTCATCGGGTCGCGCAGGAACACGACGATGTCGATGCGGCCGTCGGCCAGTTCCGCACCGATCTGCAGGTCGCCGCCGAGCGGCCCCGACAGCTTGCGCTCGACCTCGAGCCCGTGCGCGTCCGCGATGCGGCCGCCCGTCGTGCCGGTCGCCACCAGCCGGCATTGCGCGAGCGTCGCGCGGAATTCGCCCGCGAGCGCGACGATCTCGTCCTTCTTCGCGTCGTGCGCAATCAATGCGATGCGGGGTTTGCTCATCTCCAGATCCTTCGTTTCAGGTTGTTGTCGTGAAAAGCGGTGCGCGCGTCAGAACGTGCCCGGATACGAGCCGCCGTCGAGCAGCCAGTTCTGCCCGGTGATGTAGCCGGCATGCACGCTGCACAGGAACGCGCACGCCGCGCCGAATTCCGCACGTGTGCCGAGACGGCCGGCCGGGATGTCCTTCGTGCGCCGCGCGCGCATCTCGTCGACGCTCACGCCCTGCGCCTTCGCCGACGCGGCAAGCGTGGTGGCGATCCGGTCGGTATCGAACAGGCCCGGCAGCAGGTTGTTGATCGTCACGCCCTGCCCCGCGACCTTGCGCGACAGCCCCGCGACGAAGCCGGTCAGCCCCGAGCGCGCGCCGTTCGACAGCGCGAGCACGTCGATCGGCGCCTTCACGGCCGAGCTCGTGATGTTGACGATCCGGCCGAAGCCGCGCGCGATCATCCCGTCGAGGGTCGCGCGGATCAGCTCGATCGGCGTCAGCATGTTCGATTCGAGCGCGCGGATCCAGTCGTCGTGCGAGAAATCGCGGAAGTCGCCGGGCGGCGGGCCACCGGCATTCGTCACGAGAATGTCCGGCTGCGGGCACGCGGCGAGCGCAGCCGCGCGCCCGTCGGGCGTCGTAATGTCGCAGGCGACCGCGGTCACCGACACGTTCGCGCCGGCGCGGATCTCCTCCGCGGTTTCCTCCAGCGTGTCGCGCGTGCGCGCGACGATCACGAGGTTCACGCCCTCGGCGGCCAGCGCTTCCGCGCAGCCGCGACCGAGCCCCTTGCTGGCCGCGCACACGAGCGCGGTCTTTCCTGCGATGCCGAGATCCATCGTCGATTCCTTGGTAGCGACGCGCGCCGGCTCGGCCCGTCGCGCCGGCGCATGGACCACGGGCGGGCCAGGCGGCGAACGGGCGGGCGCGGGCGCGCGGATTGTCGTGAGACGTCGATATTATCCGGATCATGCGGCGCGCCTTGGTAAAATTGCGGACATAAGCGCACGGCCGGCTTGCGCCCGCCACCGCCCCCGATCCTCTTTTGCCGCCAAGGCGCCCCCGTCATGAAACAGGACAGCCGTTTCCCGAATCTCTTCATCACCGATCATCCGCTGATCCAGCACAAGCTCACGCACATGCGCGACAAGGACACGTCCACGCGCACGTTCCGCGAGCTGCTGCGCGAAATCACGCTGCTGATGGGTTACGAGATCACCCGCAACCTGCCGATCACGACCAAGCGGGTCGAAACCCCGCTCGTCGAGGTCGACGCGCCGGTGATCGCGGGCAAGAAACTGGCGATCGTGCCGGTGCTGCGCGCAGGCATCGGGATGTCGGACGGCCTGCTCGACCTGGTTCCGTCCGCGCGCGTCGGCCACATCGGCGTGTACCGCGCCGAGGACCACCGCCCGGTCGAATACCTGGTGCGCCTGCCGGACCTGGAAGACCGCATCTTCATCCTGTGCGACCCGATGGTCGCGACCGGCTACTCGGCCGTGCACGCGGTCGACGTGCTGAAGCGCCGCAACGTGCCGGCCGCGAACATCATGTTCGTCGCGCTGGTCGCGGCACCCGAAGGCGTGCAGGTGTTCCAGGACGCGCACCCGGACGTGAAGCTGTTCGTCGCGTCGCTCGATTCCCACCTGAACGAGCACGCGTACATCGTGCCGGGCCTCGGCGACGCGGGCGACCGCCTGTTCGGCACCAAAAACTGAGCACCGGCACGGCCGCGCGGCGCGCGGCCCGGCTCGCGGCGGCCTGCCTGGCCGTTCGGCCATGCGCGGCGGCCCCGATCCGGCGGTCGCCGCGTGATAAAATCTCGATCCACTCGACACGCGCGGCCCCGCGGCTTCATGCCCGCCGAAACGGCCGCCGATTCAACGACACATTGAAACAATCGCCCGCGCTGCGCGCCCGGGCACGGAGAAAGGTATGGCTGGTCATTCGAAATGGGCCAACATCAAGCATAAGAAGGCAGCGGCCGACGCGAAGCGCGGCAAGATCTGGACCCGCCTGATCAAGGAAATCCAGGTCGCGGCGCGCCTCGGCGGCGGCGACGTCAGCTCGAACCCGCGCCTGCGTCTCGCGGTCGACAAGGCGGCCGACGCGAACATGCCGAAGGACAACGTCAAGCGCGCGATCGATCGCGGCGTTGGCGGCGCGGATGGCGCGAACTACGAAGAGATCCGTTACGAAGGCTACGGCATCAGCGGCGCGGCGATCATCGTCGACACGCTGACCGACAACCGCACCCGCACGGTCGCGGAAGTCCGCCATGCGTTCTCCAAGTTCGGCGGCAACATGGGCACCGACGGCTCGGTCGCGTTCATGTTCGATCACGTCGGCCAGTTCCTGTTCGCACCGGGCACGTCGGAAGACGCGCTGATGGAAGCCGCGCTCGAAGCCGGCGCGAACGACGTGAACACGAACGACGACGGTTCGATCGAGGTGCTGTGCGACTGGCAGGCATTCTCGGCGGTGAAGGACGCGCTCGAAGCCGGCGGCTTCAAGGCCGAACTCGCCGAAGTGACGATGAAGCCGCAGAACGAAGTCGAGTTCGCCGGCGACGACGCGGCGAAGATGCAGAAGCTCCTGGACGCGCTCGAGAACCTCGACGACGTGCAGGACGTGTATACGAACGCCGTCATCGTCGAGGAATGATGTGCCGGCCGCCGTGCTCCTGTCGCGGCGGCGGCCCGACCGAATCCGCGGCCGGCGCGCCTGAGCGTGCCGGCCGCCCTGTTTTCTAGTCTGCGGGGAATCCCATGAAACTACTCGTCGTCGGTTCCGGCGGCCGCGAACATGCGCTGGCGTGGAAGCTCGCGCAGTCGCCGCGCGTCCAGATGGTCTACGTCGCGCCCGGCAATGGCGGCACGGCGCAGGACGAGCGCCTGAAGAACGTCGACATCACGGCGCTCGACGAACTCGCCGATTTCGCGGAACGCGAAGGCGTCGCGTTCACGCTCGTCGGGCCGGAAGCGCCGCTCGCGGCCGGCATCGTCAACCTGTTCCGCGCACGCGGCCTGAAGGTCTTCGGCCCGACCCGCGAAGCCGCGCAGCTCGAGAGCTCGAAGGATTTCGCGAAGGCGTTCATGAAGCGCCACGGCATCCCGACCGCCGAGTACGAAACGTTCTCCGACGTGGCCGCCGCGCACGCGTACATCGACGCGAAGGGTGCGCCGATCGTCGTGAAGGCCGACGGCCTCGCGGCCGGCAAGGGCGTCGTCGTTGCGATGACGCTGGAAGAAGCACACGAAGCCGTCGACATGATGCTGTCGGGCAACAAGCTCGGCGATGCAGGCGCGCGCGTCGTGATCGAGGAATTCCTCGATGGCGAGGAAGCGAGCTTCATCGTGATGGTCGACGGCAAGCACGCGCTGGCGCTGGCTTCCAGCCAGGACCACAAGCGCCTGCTCGACGAAGACCGCGGCCCGAACACCGGCGGCATGGGTGCGTATTCGCCCGCGCCGATCGTCACGCCGCAGATGCACGCACGCGTGATGCGCGAGATCATCATGCCGACCGTGCGCGGGATGGAGAAGGACGGCATCCGCTTCACTGGCTTCCTGTATGCGGGCCTGATGATCGACAAGGAAGGCAATCCGCGCACGCTCGAGTTCAACTGCCGGATGGGCGACCCGGAAACGCAGCCGATCATGGCGCGCCTGAAGAGCGATTTCTCGAAGATCGTCGAGCAGGCGATCGCGGGCACGCTCGACACGGTCGAGCTCGACTGGGACCGCCGCACCGCGCTTGGCGTCGTGCTGGCCGCGCACGGTTATCCGGACGCACCGCGCAAGGGCGACCGCATCAACGGGATCCCGGCCGAGACCGAACAGGCAGTCACGTTCCATGCAGGCACGACGCTCGACGGCGACAAGCTGACGACGTCCGGCGGCCGCGTGCTGTGCGTGGTCGGCCTCGCCGATTCGGTGCGCGAAGCGCAGCAGCATGCGTACGAGACGATCAACCAGATCAATTTCGAAGGCATGCAGTACCGCCGCGACATCGGCTTCCGCGCGCTCAACCGCAAGAGCGCGTGACGTCGCAATCGCCGCCCCGCCCTCGCGCGGTGGCGGCCCCTCTGCCGGGGTTCGATAGAATGCCCGGCAGAGGCCTTTTTTACGGCCCCCGCTTCGAGCGGGGGCAGCCAGTCCAGACATGACCGATTCGACCTACGACGTAGCGCGCGTGCGCACGTACCTCCAGAGCCTGCAGACACGCATCGCCGACGCGCTCGGCGCGCTCGACGGCACGCCGCTCGCGACCGACGCATGGCAGCGCGGGCCGGCCGAACGCCTGCGCGGCGGCGGCTGCACGCGGATTCTCGAAGGCGGTCGCGTGTTCGAACGCGCGGGGATCGGTTTTTCCGACGTCGCGGGCGATGCGCTGCCGCCGTCGGCGAGCGCGGCACGCCCGCAGCTCGCGGGCCGCGGCTTCGAGGCGCTCGGCGTGTCGCTGGTGCTGCACCCGCGCAATCCGTATTGCCCGACCGTCCACATGAACGTGCGGATGCTGATCGCGACGAAACCGGGCGAGGAGCCCGTGTTCTGGTTCGGCGGCGGCATGGATCTGACACCGGTTTACGGTTTCGAGGACGACGCACGGCATTTCCACCAGACCTGCAAGGATGCGCTCGACCCGTTCGGCGTCGAGCTCTACCCGCGCTTCAAGAAATGGTGCGACGAGTATTTCTTCCTGAAGCACCGCAACGAAATGCGCGGCATCGGCGGGATCTTCTTCGACGATTTCTCGGAGCCCGGTTTCGAACGCTCGTTTGACATGATGCAAAGCGTCGGCGACGCGTTCCTGCAGGCCTACCTGCCGATCGTCGAGCGTCGCGCCGAGCTGCCGTACGGCGAGCGCGAGCGCGATTTCCAGGCGTACCGCCGCGGCCGCTACGTCGAATTCAACCTCGTGTTCGACCGCGGCACGCTGTTCGGCCTGCAAAGCGGCGGCCGGACCGAGTCGATCCTGATGTCGATGCCGCCGGTCGCGAACTGGCGCTATAACTGGCAGCCCGAGCCGGGTTCGCCGGAAGCGCGCCTGTACAGCGACTTCATCGTGCCGCGCGACTGGGTCTGACCCGCACACGTGTTGCTTCAAAAAAAGGACGCGTTTCTGGACACCACCGCCCGCCCCGCCCCGCTGCCGCGTCGTATCGGCTTGCTGGGCGGCACTTTCGACCCGATCCACGACGGCCATCTCGCGCTCGCGCGCCGGTTCGCCGAGCTGCTCGGCCTGACCGAACTCGTGCTGCTGCCCGCCGGGCAGCCGTACCAGAAGCGCGACGTGTCGGCCGCCGAGCATCGGCTCGCGATGACGCGCGCGGCCGCCGGCTCGCTGTCCGTGCCGGGCGTGACCGTGACCGTCGCCACCGACGAGATCGAGCACGTCGGCCCGACCTACACGGTCGAGACGCTCGCGCGCTGGCGCGAGCGGATCGGCCCGGACGCGTCGCTGTCGCTGCTGATTGGGGCCGACCAGCTGGTGCGCCTCGATACGTGGCGCGACTGGCGCAACCTGTTTGACTACGCGCACATCTGCGTGTCGACGCGCCCGGGTTTCGACCTCGGCGCGGCGCCGCCGGACGTCGCGCAGGAAATCGCCGCGCGGCAGGCCGGCGCCGACGTGCTGAAGGCCACGCCGGCTGGCCGCCTGCTGATCGATACGACCCTTTCGTTCGACATTGCCGCGACCGACATCCGCGCCCACCTGCGCGAATGCATCGCGCGCCATGCGCAAATGCCCGACGCGTCGGCCGAGCATGTGCCGGCCGCCGTATGGGCCTATATTCTTCAACATCGCCTCTACCATTCCTGAATCCATGGATATTCGCAAACTGCAGCGCGTGATCGTCGACGCCCTCGAAGACGTCAAGGCGCAAGACATCAAGGTGTTCAACACCAGCCACCTGACCGAACTGTTCGACCGCGTGGTCGTCGCTTCGGGCACCTCCAACCGCCAGACCAAGGCCCTCGCGTCGAGCGTGCGTGACAAGGTCAAGGAAGCCGGCGGCGACATCGTCAGCTCCGAGGGTGAAGACACCGGCGAATGGGTGCTCGTCGACTGCGGCGATGCGGTCGTGCACATCCTGCAACCGGCCCTGCGCCAGTACTACAACCTCGAGGAAATCTGGGGCGACAAGCCCGTGCGGATGAAGCTCGGCGGCGGCAAGGGCAACGGCTTCGCCACGGCCAGCGAAAGCGAGGAAGACGAAGAGGAAGCCGCGCCCGCCCGCCCGGCGCGCAAGACGGCCGCCCGCCGCCGTTGAGCCCCGAGTCGTTACGCGTCTCCCGATGAAGCTTTTCATCCTTGCGGTCGGCCACAAGATGCCGGGCTGGATCGCATCCGGCTTCGACGAATACACGAAGCGGATGCCGCCCGAGCTGCGCATCGAGTTGCGCGAGATCAAGCCCGAACTGCGTTCGGGCGGCCGCAGCGCCGAAAGCGTGATGGCGGCCGAGCGGCAGAAGATTGAGGCCGCGTTGCCGAAGGGCGCGCGCCTTGTCGCGCTCGACGAGCGCGGCCGCGACTGGACCACGATGCAGCTCGCACAGGCGCTGCCCGGCTGGCAGCAGGACGGCCGCGACGTCGCGTTCGTGATCGGCGGTGCCGACGGGCTCGATCCGGAACTGAAAGCGCGCGCCGACACGCTGCTGCGCATCTCGAGCATGACGCTGCCGCACGGGATGGTGCGCGTGCTGCTCGCCGAACAGCTTTACCGGGCGTGGAGCATCACGCAGAATCACCCCTACCATCGCGCATGACGTGTCGTCCTCGAGACGCGCGCCACGCGCGCACACCGAGATAACGACACCATGCCGTCCAGCACGCCCCCCGCGCTTTTCCCGACCCTTTACCTCGCTTCGCAAAGCCCGCGCCGCCAGGAGCTGCTGCAGCAGATCGGCGTACGCTTCGAGCTGCTGCTGCCGCGCCCCGACGAGGACGCCGAAGCGCTCGAGGCCGAACTGCCCGGCGAAGCCGCCGATGCCTACGTGCGGCGCGTGACCGTCGCGAAGGCCGAGGCCGCGCGTGCGCGCCTCGTCGCGAGCGGCAAGCCGGCCTCGCCGGTGCTGGTCGCCGATACGACCGTCACGATCGACGGCGCGATCCTCGGCAAGCCGGCCGACGCCGACGACGCGCTCGCGATGCTGACGCGCCTTGCGGGCCGCGAACACGCGGTGCTGACCGCCGTCGCCGTGATCGATGCCGACGGCGAACTGCTGCCGCTCGCGCTGTCGCGCTCGTCGGTGCGCTTCGCAGCCGCATCGCGCGACGCGTACGCGCGCTACGTCGAATCGGGCGAACCGTTCGGCAAGGCCGGCGCGTACGCGATCCAGGGGCGCGCGGCCGAATTCATCGAGCGAATCGACGGTTCCCATTCAGGTATCATGGGTCTGCCCCTTTTTGAGACTGCCGCGCTGCTACGCACCGCGCGCGTCGCCTTCTGAACCCCACCATGAACGAAGAAATCCTGATCAACCTCACGCCGCAGGAAACGCGGGTCGCACTCGTCCAGCAAGGCGCGGTGCAGGAGCTTCACGTCGAGCGCACGCTGTCGCGCGGGCGGGTCGGCAACATCTATCTCGGCAAGGTCGTGCGCGTGCTGCCCGGCATGCAGTCGGCGTTCATCGACATCGGCCTCGAACGTGCGGCGTTCCTGCACGTCGCCGACATCTGGCATCCGCGCCTCGCGGGCGAGCCGCAGTCGGGCGCGCCGCACCAGCCGATCGAGAAGACCGTGTTCGAGGGCCAGACGCTGATGGTCCAGGTGATCAAGGATCCGATCGGCACGAAGGGCGCGCGGCTGTCGACGCAGGTCAGCATCGCGGGCCGCACGCTCGTCTACCTGCCGCAAGAGCCGCATATCGGCATCTCGCAGAAGATCGAGAGCGAGGCCGAGCGCGAGGCCGTGCGCGCGCGCCTGACGGCCGTGATCCCGGCGGACGAGAAAGGCGGCTACATCGTGCGCACGATCGCCGAGGATGCGACCTCCGACGAACTCGCCGGCGACGTCACGTACCTGCGCAAGACGTGGGCGACGATCGTCGCGCAGGCGCAGCGGCTGCCGGCGACGAGCCTGCTGTACCAGGATCTCGATCTCGCGCAGCGCGTGCTGCGCGATTTCTCAAACGACGACACGACGCGCATCCAGGTCGATTCGCGCGAAACGTACCAGCGCCTCTCGGAATTCGCAGGCGAGTTCACGCCGGCCGTGAGTCCGAAGCTGCACCACTACACGGGCGAGCGGCCGCTGTTCGACCTGTACAACATCGAGACGGAGATCCAGCGCGCGCTGTCGCGCCGCGTCGACCTGAAGTCGGGCGGCTATCTGATGATCGACCAGACCGAGGCGATGACGACGATCGACGTGAACACCGGCGGCTACGTCGGCGCGCGCAACTTCGACGACACGATCTTCAAGACCAACCTCGAGGCCGCGCACACGATCGCGCGGCAGCTGCGGCTGCGCAACCTCGGCGGGATCATCATCATCGACTTCATCGACATGGAGAACGCCGAGCATCGCGACGCGGTGCTGTCCGAACTGAAGAAGGCGCTGTCGCGCGACCGCACGCGCGTGACGGTCAACGGCTTCTCGCAGCTCGGGCTCGTCGAGATGACGCGCAAGCGCACGCGCGAATCGCTTGCGCACGTGCTGTGTGAGCCGTGCCCGACCTGCCAGGGCAAGGGCCAGGTGAAGACGTCGCGCACCGTGTGCTACGACATCCTGCGCGAGATCCTGCGCGAATCGCGGCAGTTCAACCCGCGCGAATTCCGCGTGATCGCCGCGCAACAGGTGATCGACCTGTTCCTCGACGAGGAATCGCAGCATCTCGCGATGCTGATCGACTTCATCGGCAAGCCGGTGTCGCTGCAGGTCGAGTCGAACCTGAGCCAGGAGCAGTACGATATCGTGCTGATGTAACGGCCGTTCGAGTGCGGTTGCGCGAATCCTGCCCGGCCCGGCACGGATTTCGCGCAGCCTGCATGCATGCGTTGGCGAACGGCTATTCCGCGCGGGTTGCTTCCCGTGCGAAGCGCTCGATCGCTTCGGTATCCCATCGGCCGAGACGCATGGCTTCCTCCAGCATGCCAAGCGTAAGCGGCACGCGTTCCGGATCACGAAATTTCGACGAAAGCAGCCCAAGGAACGTTCGGACCATATCCAGCGTTTCCGGACCGATGTATCGCTGATACGGGAAACGCTCGACGTCGATCCCGAAGGTCTCGCCCCACTTGTCGATAAATTCGATCGCATCGATTCCCGTGATGCGGAGGTCCTCTTCCATCCGGCTTGAACGTGACAGCTTCAACGGACCGCCGAAGAGCGGGCGCCCCAATTCCTCCCGCGCGAATGTTTCGAGCCGATCCCATGCCGTGTCCGTCATTTCAGAGCACCCTGTCTTCCGGTTTTGCAATGCTGTTGTAGACCTGCACCGTATTCCACATGACGACTGCCGCATCTGTGGCAAGCATGATAGTGCCGACAACCGGCACGGCACGCCCGACGAACGCACCGAGGTTACGAGTCATCGCGATTCGCACACCACCTGCACCGGCTTTCGTGATGGTCGGCAACCGAATTCCGACGTTGAACGGCAGCGCTTTGCGAGCGGCAATCGACGCAACGGATGTGCCGGCCACCGCGCCGCGCAGCTTGCCGGGAATCGGTACATCGTTCTGTCCCAACAGGACGGCTGCCGCAGCGCCGAGGTCGTGAACGCCAAACCGTTTGCAAACCTGATTCACGGCAACCCGGAAAAACAGATCCCCGGGCGTGAGATCGACACGCCCCTCGTACGAATAGCGATTGTCCGACATACGGCCCTCGTTGTTGTTCGAATAGCCGCAGACCTTAGCAAAGACGAACACGCGCGCCATCCCTGTATCATTCGGTCATGCGTGCACTGGGCCCCTTGACCAGGCCACACGGCGAAAGGCGCATCGGGCAATTGTTTAAGAACAGTTTCCAGACGAGCCCCGCGATCACGACACATCGCGACGGCTCGACGCTCTACCCTTTCGCCGCCAGCCTCGGCCGTGCGGCACGTCGACATGGTGCCTGCGCCAGCCGGCGCGCTACCCTTTCTCACCTCTCATTCATTCACCACACACCATGAGCCAAGGCCACAACCGCCGCCAGCGCAAGAAACTCCACATCGGCGAATTCCAGGAACTCGCGTTCAACGCCACCGCGCATTACCGCAATGAAATGACCGACCTCGAGCGCGGCGAACTGATCGACGCGTTCATCGACTTCGTCGAAGCGAACGGGCTGCTGACCGTCGCGTCGGCGGACGAAGGCATCGGCGCTTACGTGATTTCCGGTGCGCCGCGCGGCACCACGACCGACGCCGACCGCGAGCTCGTGCGCGGCTGGCTGGCCGCACGGCCGGAACTGACCGACGTCAAGGTCAGCGAATTCACCGACGCGTGGTACCCGGAAGCCTGAGTTTCCAGTTTCACTCCCCTCGCGCAGCGCCCACGCCTGCCCGCCCTCACGGCGGGTGAGGCCGGCGCCGCCCCGCTCCCTCCGCTCCTCCCCCGCCGTCGCGCTCTACCGCGCCACCGGCACCAACTCACACGATTCGCGCCGCGTCGACGGTAATTACCCCGATTCCAGCAGTGAATCGGACGCTTACTTCAATTTAACGTTGATTAAAAGACGTCTCACGCCGGCGGACCTACTCTGATCGCCAGGAATCCGGTGTTTTCCGGTGCGATCGGCAAGCAAGACGAAAGAATGCAAACCGCTCTCCCGACAGGTGTTCCGGATTCCGGCACAGGCGAAAACGCGACACGGCGACAGGTCAATCAGGGAGACAACCAACGATGCGCCAGCCGCTTCCCCATCGCAGCGACACATTGACGCACGCGAAGACCGCCTGACCCCACTCTTCAATGAATACGAGGACGACATGGATACGCCGACCACCAATCAGGCAGGACTCCGAATGATCATGATCGCGGCGGGCGTCGCAGCGCTGGTGTCGCTGTCCGCGTGCGGCGGCTCCGGCTCGCTGAGCCAGGGCACCGGCGGCGCAGGATCGGGGTCGGGCGACACGACGGCCACGACCGGCGGCACCGGCAGCGGCTCCGGCGGCACGCAGGCCAATTCGGTCGGCCAGACGACCGCGGCATCGAGCAACGTCGTGACGGCCGCGGGCGGCACCGTGTCGGGCGTCGGCGCGACGATCGCCAGCCAGTCGCTGCCCGGCACGAACGCTGCGACCACGCAAGGGCTCGGCACCGTCGTGCAGGACGCCGGCGCCGCCGTCACGACACTCGGCACCGGGCTCGGGTCGGGGCTCGGCCAGCTCGGCGCATCGTCGAACCCGGTCGGCACGACGGTCGCGAGCACCGGCGGCGTGGTCACGAACCTCGGCGACGCGGTCGCGGCGACCGGCGGCGTCGTGTCGAGCCTCGGTGGCAGCGGTTCGGCGCTGGCGCCGCTCGCGCCCGTCACGTCGCCCGTCGGCGGTGCGATCACGACGCTCGGCAATACGATCGCGGGCGGCGGCGCGACGCTCGGCACGCAGTTGTCGACCGGCCCCGTCGCGCAGGTGACAGGCGCCGCAAGTTCGGCGATCACGCCGATCACGACGCAGGTCGGGTCGGTCACGCAGACCGTCGCGTCGAGCACGCCGCTCGGCGCACCGCTCACGAACCTCGTGACGACGGTCGGCAACGGCGTCGCGAACGCCGGCACGACGATCGCGAAAACCGGCGGAAATCCGGTGACGACCGGCGTCGGCAACGTCGTAACTGCGACCGGCAACACGGTGGCCACCGCCGGCACGACACTGCTGGGCGGTGGCGGCGCCGCGCCGAGCCCGCTCGCGCCGGTTACGGGGCTCCTGTCGACGGGCGCACTCGGCGGCGCGACGGGCGGCAGCAACCCGGCAGGCGCGCTCACGTCGGCGGTCGGCACGGTGACGGGAGCGGTATCGGGCGCGGCCGGCGGCTCGCCCGTCGCGGGGCTGACGGGAGGCAGCGGCACCGGTGCGCTCTCGAAGACGGGCAGCGGCGTGCTCGCGCCCGTGACGACGACGCTCGGCGCGCTGGTCAAGTAAGCGGCCGGCCGGCACGGCGCCCGCATCGTCGCAGACGATCGGGCGCCTCAGCCTCAGCCTCAGCCTCAGCCTCAGCCTCAGCCTCAGCCGAAGCCGAAGCCGAAGCCGAAGCCGAAGCCGAAGCCGGTATCCAACCACTTCCCCCCACCCCGCGATCCCTTCCTTTTCCCGACAGTCCGCCTCCAGAAAGCCATCGAAATCGGTCCTGAAAGCAAGACACGTTAAAATCTCACCTCGCGTGGTGCGCCGCCCGCACCCGCCATCCATCGCCAGCCGCGTGCCCTCGGGCCGCCCCCGACCCATGGAGTGAGTGTCAATGAGCGGCGGACTTCCGTTTCCCGCATCCCGCAAGTCGTTGCCGTCCTCGACGGTCTTCCTGATCCTCGCCGCCGCCACGCTGCTGTCCGGCTGCGGGCTGCTGCCGGTCCAGAATCCGCCCGCGCCGATCAGCGAGGCGCTCGTCGAGCCCGTCGAGGAAACCGCCGGCGAACCGCTGACGATGCCGCCCGTGCCGGCCCCGACGCATCCGGAAGAACCGGAAGCGCCGAAGAAGCCGCACCGCGAAGTCACGCGGCCGAAGCCCGTGCAGCGCCCCGAATCGCCGACACCGCCGCCGCCTCCCCCCCCGCCGATCGTGGCGACGCGCCCGCTCGACCGCACCCAGATCCATGCGCTGCTCGACAGCGAAGTCGCGCGCCGCAACGGCAAGGTGATCGGCCGCGCGGTCGACATGGTGATCGACGCGAGCGGCAAGCCGCGGGAGATGATCGTCAACCTGCAGGGCTTCATGGGCGTCGGCGACCGCAAGGTCATCTTCCCGTGGAACGTGTTCCGCTTCACGCCGGGCGGCAAACAGGAGCCGATCGTGCTCGATGTGCCGTCGGGCGACCTGACGCCGGCCGCGCGGCCCAAGGCCGTGCCGCTGTCGGGTTCGGCCGCGGCCTCGCCCGCAACGCGACTGCCGATGCTCGACAGCGACGTCGAGCGCCCGAACGGCACGAAGATCGGCCGCATCGTCGACGTGCTGATCGACCGCGCATCGCAGCCGCAGGCGGTCGTGCTCGACCTCGGCGGCCTCGTCAATACCGACCGCCGTTCGATCGCCGCGAGCTGGGGCGCGCTGCGCTTCGTCACGCGCGACAAGGCGCTGCGCCCGCAACTCGACCTCAACGACGCACAGATCAAGGCGTCGCCGCCCTACGCGGCCGACAAGCCGATCGTCGCGGTCTTCCCGCCCGTTGCCCCGGCACCGGTGCCGGCTTCGTCTGCGAGTGCGACCCGATGACGATCAAGCATTCCGTCAGCGTACGCAGTCTCCGGTCCCTCGACTGGCTCAACTTCTTCGTTGCAAACGTTCAAACAGGGTTCGGTCCGTTCATCGCGTCCTACCTCGCGTCGCACAAGTGGACGCAGGGCGAGATCGGCATGGTGCTGTCGATCGGCACGATCAGCGCGATGGTCAGCCAGGTGCCGGGCGGCGCGGCCGTCGATGCGCTGAAGAACAAGAAAGGCGCGGCCGCATGGGCGATCGTGGCCATCATCCTGTCCGCGGTGCTGCTCGCGTCGAGCCCGACGATCGTGCCGGTGATCGCCGCCGAGGTATTCCACGGCTTCGCGAGCTGTATGCTCGTGCCGGCGATGGCCGCGATCTCGTTCTCGCTCGTCGGCCGCGCCGACCTCGGCGACCGGCTCGGCCGCAACGCGCGCTGGGCATCGATCGGCAGCGCGGTCGCGGCGGGCCTGATGGGGCTCACCGGCGAATACTTCTCCGCGCGCGCAGTGTTCTGGCTGACCGCCGTGCTGGCGCTGCCCGCGCTGTTCGCGCTCGCGATGATCCAGCCGACGCACGAGGTGATCCCGCAGTCGTCGAAACCCGACGACCACGACGAGGCCGGCGAACGCGAAACGCTGCTCGAACTGCTGCGCGACCGCCGGATGCTGATCTTCGCGGCGTGCGTCGTGCTGTTCCACCTGTCGAACGCCGCGATGCTGAACCTCGCGGCCGGTGAAGTCACGGCCGGGATGGGCGAGAACGTGCAGCTCGTGATCGCCGCGTGCATCATCGTGCCGCAGGCGATCGTCGCGATGCTGTCGCCGTGGGTCGGCCGCTCCGCGCAACGCTGGGGGCGCCGGCCGATCCTGCTGCTCGGCTTCTCCGCGCTGCCGGTGCGCGCGCTGCTGTTCGCGGGCGTGAGCAGCCCGTACCTGCTGGTGCCCGTGCAGATGCTCGACGGCATCAGCGCGGCCGTGTTCGGCGTGATGCTGCCGCTGATCGCGGCCGACGTCGCGGGCGGCAAGGGCCGCTACAACCTGTGCATCGGGCTGTTCGGGCTCGCGGCCGGGATCGGCGCGACGCTCAGCACGGCCGCGGCCGGCTATGTTGCCGATCATTTCGGCAATGCCGTCAGCTTCTTCGGGCTCGCGGGCGCCGGTGCGCTCGCAGTGCTGCTGGTCTGGCTCGTGATGCCCGAAACGCGCGTCGAGAATGGCGACGCGGCCGCCGACGAACCGGCCGCCCCATCGCCCGAACAGGCGCGCTGACACCGGCGCGCCATCGTTACCCGCTTCTTGGCCAACGCATGATGGATACGATCAGGACACTCAACGAAGCCCGCCAGCAGATCCAGCAGTCGATCTTCGATCTGTTCAAGGGGCTGTCATTCAGCGAACGGCTCGCGCAAGGCGGGCTGATGGCGCTCCAGGCCGTGTGCGGCGCGTGCCTCGCGTATGCGATCGGCCGCGCGCTGCACTCCGAGCAGGCCGTGTGGGCGGCGATCACCGCGATCGCCGTGACCCAGCACAACTACTCGGACACGATGTCACTGTCGCGCGACCAGTTCGTCGGCGCGATGGTCGGCGGCGTGCTCGGCTTCGCCGGCGCGGCGCTCGGCGGCGACCGCCTCGTCGCGTATGCGATTACCGTCGCGGTCGTGATCGTCTGCTGCTGGTGCCTGAATGTCGGCAGCGCGGCACGGCTCGGCGGCGTGACCGCGACGATCGTGCTGCTGTTTCCGGGCAACGGCCCGCTGTGGGACATTCCGCTGATACGGCTCGGCGAGGTGACGCTCGGCACCGTGTGTGCGCTGGGCGTGTGCTGGGTGATGTCGAAAATCGAGCGCCGCTGGTTCCGTCACGCAGCGGCAAAGTAACGCGGTAGACCGGCTGCCCGGCCCGCATCGCGGCGTCGCGATACGTGCCGGGCGATCGGCAAGTTCAGTCGCCGATGCGCAGCACGATGCCGGAGCCGATCTGCACCAACAGGTGATCCCCGCCGACGCCGACCCATTGATAGCCGCGCGGCGGCGGGCTCAGGCGATAGCCGCGCCAGTCGTCGATCACGTACTGGCGATCGCGGAACTCGGGGGGAAGCCGGTCGCCTTTGTGCCACTCGCGGCGCGGCTGGTCGGCCCAGCGCGGCGGCACGTCGTCCTCATGACGCATCTGGCCGGGCGGCATGTGTTTCGGGCCATGGCCGCGCTGCATGCCGTGGCCGCCCTGGTCGTTGTGGTTGTCGTGGTCCTGCGCCATCGCGGCCGGCGCGGCGAAACCTGCCGCGATCAGCGCGGCCAGCATCATCCCGTGCATCTTCTTCATCGTGCCTTCCCTCCGTGTTGTCACGTCGAACGAAACCACTCGAACTACCCGATGAAGACTAGCACACGCTTTCGCGGGGCCACATGACCGCGAACATGACCGCGCGTTACGCCGC
Organism: Burkholderia lata; assembly: GCF_902499335.1. Lineage (GTDB taxonomy): Bacteria > Pseudomonadota > Gammaproteobacteria > Burkholderiales > Burkholderiaceae > Burkholderia > Burkholderia lata_B. The sequence continues at coordinate 90,457 of NZ_CABVQK010000021.1, forward strand.
CTGCTGCTGGTACTGGATCCGGTGCAGGTGCGCGTAGAGGCCGCCGTGGCGCAGCAATTCGTCGTGGCTGCCCTCTTCGACGATCTTGCCGGCCTCGAGCACGAGGATGCGGTCCGCGCGCTCGATCGTCGACAGCCGGTGCGCGATCACGAGCGTCGTGCGGCCTTCCATCAGCCGTTCGAGCGCGGCCTGCACGTGGCGCTCCGACTCCGAATCGAGCGCCGACGTCGCTTCGTCGAGGATCAGGATCGGCGCGTCCTTGTAGATCGCGCGCGCGATCGCGAGCCGCTGGCGCTGGCCGCCGGACAGCCGCATCCCGTTGCCGCCGACGAGCGTGTCGAGCCCGTCGGGCATCGCAGCAACCGCATCGGCGAGGTTCGCGGCCTCGAGCGCGGCCTGCACGCGCACCCGGTCGGGCGTCTGCCCGTACGCGACGTTCGCGGCGATCGTGTCGTTGAACAGCACGACGTCCTGGCTCACCATCGCCATCTGGCTGCGCAGCGCGTGGAGGTCGTAGTCGGCAACCGGCACGCCGTCGACCAGGATCGCACCGCCGGTCGGGTCGAAGAAGCGCGGCAGCAGGTTCACGAGCGTCGTCTTCCCGCTGCCGGACGGGCCCGCGAGCGCGATCATTTCACCCGGCGCGACCTTGAACGAGATGCGGTCGAGCGTCGGCCGCTCGGCCGCGCCGTAGTCGAACGACACGTTGCGGAACTCGATGTCGCCGCGCGCATGTGCCAGCGGCCGGCCGCCGCCCTGCGGCTCGGCCGGTTCGTCGATCAGCCCGAAGATCAGCTCGGCGGCCGTCATCCCGCGCTGCAGCGGCTGGTTGACGTCGATCAGGTGCTTGAGCGGCGAGATCACCAGCAGCATCGACGTGACGAACGCGACGAAGCCGCCGACCGTCGTCTGGTCGTTCGACGACTGCACGACCGCGATCGTGATCACGACCGCGAGCGCGATCGACGCGAGGAACTGCGTGAGCGGCTGAGCGAGGCCGCCGGAGACCGTCATGCGCATCGCGTAGCCGCGCAGGCGCTTGCTCATCTGCGTGAAGCGGTCCATCTCGTACGCTTCGCCGTTGTGCACCTTGACGACCTTGTAGCCGCCGACCGTCTCCTCGACGATGTACGACAGCTCGTTGGTCAGCGTCTGGTGCTCACGGTTCAGGCGGCGCAGGCGGCGGTTGATCTTGCTGACGAGCCAGCCGATGCCGGGCAGGATCACCGCGACGATCAGCGTGAGCCGCCAGTTCAGGTAGAACAGGTAGCCGAGCAGGAAGATCACCGTCAGCGAATCGCGCACGAGCGTGACCATCACGCCCGTCAGCACCGACAGGATCTGGTTGACCTCGAACACGATCGCGTTGATCACCGTGCTCGCGGTCTCGCGCTGGAAGAACGACGCGCTCGTGTGGAGCATCCGCTGGAACATTTCGAGCCGCAACTGCAGCAGGATGCGGTTCGATACATAGTTGAGCAGGTAATTCGACGTGTACTGCGACACGCCGCGCACGAGCGCGAGGCCGATCACCGCGACCGGCACGTACCATTTCGCGCTGTCGCTTCCATGCGCGCCGAAGCCGTGGTCGAGGAGCGGCTTGAGCAGCGCCGGGATACCGGCCTCGGTGGCCGCGACGACGCCCATCGTCATCACGGCGAGCACCACGATGCCGATCAGCGGCCGGATGTACGGCCACAGGCGCTTGAGGACCGTCACGGGCGAGGTGCCCGTGCCGTCCATCGGTTTGCGAAGAGTGTTCTGGGTTTCCAAGGCAATCCTTCTTGAGCCGCGAAGCGGCGCCCGGACGTGGCCGCCCGGGATTTCGCCCTGTCGGGCGGGTGCCGAAAAGGGCTCAACATTATAGCCGCACCGCCCCGGCCGGCACGGTCATGGCCGACGCGGGCGGCGGCCGGGCCGCGGGTATACTGCCGCTCACCGTTTTCTCCGCCTTTTCCGACGATTTCATGGCTGAACCCTCCCTCGGCGTCGCCCTCATCGCCCTCAACGCGTCCGCGCGGCTCGCGCAGTGCCTGGCCGCGCTGTCGTTCGCCGACGACGTCGTCGTCATCGACGGCGGCAGCACCGACGATACCGTCGCGATCGCGCAGGCGCACGGCGCGCGTGTGATCGTCGAGCGCGACTGGCCGGGCTTCGGCCCGCAGAAGAACCGCGCACTCGACGCGCTCGACACCGACTGGATCCTGTCCCTCGATACCGACGAAGTCGTCACCCCGGAACTCGCGCAGTCGATCCGCGACACGATCCGCGCGCCGGCCGCGCAGGTCTTTGCGGTCGACCGGCTGTCGAGCTTCTGCGGCCAGTGGATCCATCACAGCGGCTGGTATCCGGACTGGATCCCGCGCCTGTTCCGGCGCGGCGCCGCGCGCTTCTCGGACGATCTCGTGCACGAGCGCCTCGTGTTCGACGGCGCCGCGCAGCGCCTGTCCGGCAAGCTGATGCACTACTCGTACGAGGATTTCGAAACCGTCGTGCGCAAGCTCGACGCATATTCGACGGCCGGCGCCCGCCAGCGCCGCACGGCCGGCCAGCGCGGCGGCTTCGGCAAGGCGCTCGCGCGCGGCGCCTGGGCGTTCGTGCGCACCTACGTGCTGCGACGCGGCTTCCTCGACGGCCGCGCAGGCTTCATGATCGCCGTGTTCAACGCGGAAACCGTGTACTACCGCTTCCTGAAGCTCGGCCACGAACGGGCGCGCTGAGCGCCCAACCGGCACGCAACCGGCCCGGCGTTACAATGCCGGGCTGCCCGCGCCGCGCGTGCCCGCCCGACCGGCGGTGCCGCGCGCCGCCCGCCACGACGACCACCGAATCCGACCGCCATGTTCTCCATCATCATTCCGACCTGGAACAACCTGCCGTACCTCAAGCTCGTCGTCGACAGCCTGCGCCGCCACTCCGCGTACGACCACCAGATCATCGTACACGTGAACGACGGCTCGGACGGCACGCTCGACTGGGTGCGCAGCGAAGGCATCGAACACACCGCGTCGCCGACCAACATCGGCATCTGCCACGCGGTGAACTGGGCCGCCGCGCGCGCCACGCGCGACTACGTCGTCTACATGAACGACGACATGTTCTGCTGCCCCGGCTGGGACACGGCGCTCGTGCGCCGCATCGAACAGATGCCGACCGACCTCTTCATGCTGTCGGGCACGATGGTCGAGCCGGTCGACACGCGCAACCCGTGCGTCGTGGTCAGCAATTTCGGCCGCGACGCCGAACATTTCGACGCGGCGGGCCTCGTCGCGGCGGCCCCGAAGCTCGCGCGCGCGGACTGGCTCGGCTCGACCTGGCCGCCGACGCTCGTGCACCGCGACTGGTGGAACCGGATCGGCGGCTACAGCAGCGAACTGTCGCCCGGCATGAGCAGCGACAACGACTTCTCGATGAAATTCTGGGATGCCGGCTGCCGGATCTTCGTCGGCGTCGGCGACAGCCTCGTTTACCACTTCCAGCAGAAGAGCACGGGCAAGATCGTCAAGAACGACGGCCGCCGCCAGTTCCTGAACAAATGGGGCATGACCCAGGCGACGTTCGACCGCTACTACCTGCATCGCGGCGAGCCGGCCGGCACGAACATCGTGCTCGACACGCCGGCTGTGGAAGGCCGCCTGAAGCGCGCGCTGCTGCGCTCGCGGATCAAGCGCGCCTTCAGCTGATCAGACCCCGAAAACAGCACGGAAACGCCCCCTGCTTCGCGTATACTCTGCGCCGTTCGCCCCGGATCTCCCGCCGGAGCGCGCGGCGCGCAGTACGAAGTCCGCAAGCCGCATTCGTCCATTCGACAGGTTCCGATGCTTTCGTTTTCCGCTCCCGCCTCGCGGCGCCTGACCGCCGCCCGTGCATTCGCCGTCGCCGCACTCTGCATGGTGCCCGTCTCGACCGCGCTGACCAACGTGTTCTGCGGGCTGTTCGCCGCCACGCTCGTGATTTCACCCGAATTCTGGCGTGACCTGCGCTCGTTCGTCACCGACCCGGCTTCACTCGCGGCGCTGCTGATCCTGGCCGCGCTGGCTGCCAGCGTCACCTATACGGTCGCGCCGCACAACAAGGCGTGGAACTGGGTCGCCAAATACGACAAGCTGCTGCTGCTGCCGTTCGCCGTGCTCGCGTTCCGCCATTCGAACTGGGCGCCGATCGTGCGGCGCTGCTGGTTCGGCACGCTGTGCGTGATCCTGCTGCTGTCGACCACCAACTATCTCGGCCTGACCGCGATCGGGCCCGCACATGCGACCGAGCTGCCGCTGTCGCGCGCCTGGGTGTTCAAGAACCACATCGCCGCCGGCATGTTCGGCGCGCTGCTGTTCTACCAGGCGGCCGATCTCGCGCTGGCGGCCCGCACGGCGCTGTCGCGCGCCGCGTATGCGGGCGTCGCCGCGTGGTCGCTCGTCAACGTGTTCGTGATGCTGCAGGGACGTACCGGGCAGGTCATCGCGCTGCTGCTGATCCTCGTCGTCGCCGTGCGTTTCGTGCTGTTGCTGCGCCGGCAATCGGCGCTGCGCGCGGGGCTCGCCGCCGGCGTGTTCGTACTGGCCGGCATCGCGCTCGTGGTCGCCGCGTGCACGGTTCACAACGGCCGGCTCACGAAGGTCGTGACGGAAGTGCAGCAGTACCGGCAGAGCGATGCGGCCACGTCCACCGGGCTTCGCCTCGAGTGGTACAAGAAGGGGCTCGAGCTGTATCGCCAGCGCCCCGTGATCGGCTATGGCGCGGGCGGCCTGGAGTCGGAGTTCGAGCGGCTGACGGCCGGCAAGACGGCAGCCGAAGGCCAGCTCACGTCGAACCCGCACAACGAATACCTGCTGATGGCCGTGCAGCTCGGCACGCTCGGCTTGCTGCTGTTCATCAACCTGATCGTGCAGATCGCACGCGGCAGCCGCACGCTCGATCCGCGCTCGCGGCATCTGCTGCTCGCCTGGCTCGCGATTTTCGCGATCGGCAGTCTCGCGAATTCGCTGCTGCTCGATTTCGCCGAAGGGCACCTGATCGTGCTGCTGGCCGGCATCCTGCTCGGCTGCGGCGAGCGCGGTGAGGCGCTGCCGCGCGAGACGTCGGCGATCCGGCGCAGCGCGTAACGCGCAACGGCCCATGCTCCGCTGGCGGCCGGCTTAGGCCGCAGCGGAGTTCACGACCTTCGAAGGAAAACGGGCTGCGCGGCGCGTCGCGACACAAGCCGCCTGCGTCCAGCAAGAAACGCGCGTCGCCCGCGCGTCAGTCGGACCCGGTGCGATGCAGTCGCGACGTATCGACGACGGATTCGGCCGGGCCCGGCGGATTCAGCCCGAGCATCTCGGCCGCCGCGGCTTTCACGCGCTGCGCACCAAGATTGACGAGGCAGTCGCTGCGGCTGTCGACCTTGCGCTCGCAGCCCTCATGCCGGCACGGCACGCAATCGCCCTCCCCCTGCAGCAGCCACACGTTCCCGTGCCGCCCCGAGCCGCGCAGCGGCCACGGATTCTCGGTCGCGGGCCAGTGCTGCGGCCACGGCCCCCAGCGCACGGGGTCGGACGGGCCGAACAGCGCGATCGTGTCGGTGCCCGTCGCGGCCGCGACGTGCGTCGCGCCGGTGTCGGGCCCGATGAAGAGCCGTGCTCGCCGCACGAGTTCGGCGCTTTCGCCGAACGTCAGGCGTCCGACCAGGTTCAGCACGTCGCCGCCCGCTTCGGCCGCGACCTGTTCCGCATACTCGCGCTCGCTGTCGGCCGGGCCGCCCGACAGCGCGACCGCGAAACCGTGCTCGCGCAGCCAGCCGATCATCTCGACCCAGCCGTCGAGCCGCCATTGCTTGTAACGAAACATCGGATACGGATGCAGGACGACCAACGGCTTGCCGTCGCGGATCGCCGGCGACTCGGCGAGCCACGCGTCGAAGCGCGCGCGCCGTGCGGGATCGTCGCCGATGCCGGGCGCAACGACCTCGGACACCGGCTCGATGCCGATCACCGGCGCGAGTGCGAGCGTGCTGACGACCGTGTGCGCGGATTCGTGATGATTGATCGCGATCCCGTTCAGCATCATCCGCGTGAGCCACGTCACGCGGTTCGGATCGACGAGGCCTACCCGCTTGCGGCCCGCGAACCAGCTGTAGAAGCGCGGCCGATCGGAGCTCAGCGCCGCGCACGCAAGATCGTAGCGGCGCCACATCGACAGCGCGTCGCGCAGCCGCTCGCCGAATCCCGCGCGCTGCGCGACGACGATTACGCGCCGCACGTCCGGATTGTGCTCGAGCACGCCTTCGGTGCCGCGAAACACCAGCATGTCGATCTGCGCTTCCGGCCAGCGGGCCTTCAACGAACGGACGAGCGGCGTGGTCAGCAGCACGTCGCCGATACGGCGCGGCGCGGCAACGAGGATGGTTCTGGGCGGGCGGGCAGAAGAAAACAGGGCCACGGCGATGGGTGTGTCTGGCTGGCTGAACAAGGCTGGCAATGTACAGGATTTTGCAGCAGCCGGCGCGACATGGCGAATCGGCCGTGCGGCTGCCCCGATACGGCCCCGCGCGTGAAGTGCCGCGCGGCAGGCGCACCGCGCGCCGGCGTCGGTGCCGTACGCGGTGCTTGCGATGCCCGCAGTGCTACGAAGCGATCGTCATGATCCCTGGTGTCGCAGCAGCAACTGGCCGCGCGTGTGCTGCGTCGACCGGCGGTTCGTCGCGATGGGTGCCCTGCGGCAGCAGGTGAAGCACCGCGCGTTCGACCGCGTCGACGTCGATCGCGTCGACGGTCGCGCCGGCACGCAGGATCACGTGCGGCACACCGAGCGGATGCCAGCGCAGGTATTTCTCGGGACGATCCTCGAACAGCGCGGCGACGGGCACGCCGAGCGCCGATGCGAGATGCACGGGGGCGCTGTCGGCCGAAACGATCGCGTCGAGCAGGCTCGCGGCAGCCACCAGCTCGGCAACCGACGACGGCGCGACATGGCGCGCGCACACGTCGCGCCACGAGTCGTCCTCGGGGGCATGGCCGACGGCCGGGTCGCGGAACACGATCAAGTCGGCGCACGGTGCAAGCCGCTCGGCGAGGTCGCGCCAGCGGTCCGCGGGCCAGCGGCGCTCGGCCGCCTTGTTCGTCACGAACAGCCCGACGCGCGGCTTCGTGCGCGCGCCAAGCAGCCGATACCACGCGTCCTGCAGCGCGCGATCGGGATGAACCGACAACTCGAGGCGGTCGAGATCGGCGCGGCCGAGTTCAGGCACGAGCCGGAAACCCGACAGCGCCTCGTGGCACATCGGCCGCTGCGCGACATGCTCGGGCTTGCGATCGTCGAATTCGGTCTCGGCATCGTGCCAGCGGCAATCCTTCGCACCGATCTGACGCGCGAACTGCATGCTGCTGCGATGCATGCCGCCGTTCGGCACGACCACGAGGTCGAACCGCAAGCGACGCAGACGGCGCACGAGCCGCAGCCGGTCGAAGAACGCGCGCATCCGCCCGGGACGGTCGTTGCGTTCGCATTGGCGGCTATAGACGTAGGTGTGGATCGTGTCCACGTCCGGGTTTCCGGCCAGCGCGGCCGCGTTGTAGCGGTTCGCGACCACATGTAGCTCCGCGCCGGGCCAGCGCTCTTTCAGCGCGCCGAGAAACGCCGTCGTGCACAGCATGTCGCCCAGAAAATCAATCCGGATCACGAGGATCCGCTGCGTCGGGTTCCCATTGGCCATGGTCATGTGGTGACTGTCAGTTTTTTGTCGACGCGATGGGCATTCCACGGCATCCGGTTCCGGGACGGCCTTGTCGCATGTCGCCGTTCGCCGCACGGATCCAACCCCGTTTATGTGCGCGATACCGGCGCCCCCCGCAGGACGAGCGGCGGTCGGCGCCGCGTTCGTGCGGCTAGCGCCGGATTGTATAGCGTCCGGATGGCCAGCCCAAGACCTGCTTGCCCGAACATGCAAAAACGGCCCGCCGCACCGCACAAGGGCGATGCGACGGGCCGCATGGTGCGACAACCGCCTGGCTGACGCGGGGTCAGTACGTGATTTCTACGACGCTGCCGTCGAACGTCGCACGCAGCTCCGCGAGCAGCACGTCGCTCGGCTTCACGCGCCACGCATCGCCGAGACGCATTTCGCCTTGTGCCCGCGCGTTGCTGTAGTGGACCTGGACCGCGAGCCCGTTCGGCAGCGGCGCCTGTGGGCGACGACCGCCATCACGACCGCCGCCGCGCGGCGCAGGCGCTTCGACCACGTTCGCCGCTGCCGGATCGTCCTTCGACACGTGCGGCTCGAGCACGCGGCGCAGCGCGGCCGCGTCGGCGTTACCGTTCATCGTCAGCCGCACGGCCTGCGCATAGCGGCTGCGCGCGCGTTCGAGATCCATCACGGTATCGGCCGTGAAGCGGATACCGCCCGTGAACGCATCGTTGCGCGCCTGCCCCTGCACGATCAGCAGCTCGTCTTCCTTGAACAGCGCCTTGTTCGCCTCGAACTGCTCGTTGAAGATCGTGATCTCGCACTGGCCCGAGCCATCGTCGAGCAGCGCGATCAGCATCTTGCCGCGCTGGGTCATCTGCGTGCGCAGCGACGCGATGATGCCGGCCATGAGCTTGTCGCGCCCTTCTTTCAGGTCGCCGACCTTCTGCCGCACGAAGCGGCGGACCTCGTCGCGATACGCGTCGAACAGGTGGCCGGACAGGTAGAAGCCGAGCGCGCCCTTCTCTTCCTGCAGGCGACGCTTGTCATCCCACGCGGGCTCGTCGACGAGCGCATGCGCGTGCGGCGACTCGGCGCCCATGTCGAACAGGCCGGCCTGCATCGCGTTCGCCTCGGCCTGGTCGGCCGCTTCCATCGCCAGCGGCACCGACGCGATCAGCTGCGCACGGTTCGCATTCAGCGAATCGAACGCGCCGGCGCGGATCAGCGCCTCGACCGTGCGGCGGTTGACGACACGCCGGTCGATCCGCTCGCAGAAGTCGAACAGGTCGGTGAACGCCTTTTCCTCCCGGGCGCGCAGGATTTCCTCGATCGCGTTCTGGCCGCTGCCCTTCACCGCGCCGAGGCCGTAGCGGATCGTGCGCGAGCGCTTGCCGTCGGCTTCGGCGACCGGCTCGAAGCGGTAATGCGACTGGTTGATGTCCGGCGGCAGCACGGCGAGGTTGTTCACGACGCAATCGTCGAACAGGATCTTCACCTTGTCGGTGTCGTCCATCGCGAGCGTCATGTTGGCCGCCATGAATTCGGCCGGATGGTGCGCCTTCAACCACGCGGTGTAGTACGCGAGCAGCGCATAGGCGGCCGCGTGCGACTTGTTGAAGCCGTAGCCCGCGAACTTCTCCATCAAGTCGAAGATTTCGTCGGACTTCTCGCGCGTGAGGCCGTTCGTTGCCGCGCCCTCGGCGAAGATCTCGCGGTGCTTGGCCATCTCCTCGGGCTTCTTCTTGCCCATCGCGCGACGCAGCAAGTCTGCGCCGCCGAGCGAGTAGCCGCCGATGATCTGCGCCATCTGCATCACCTGCTCCTGATAGACCATGATGCCGTAGGTCTCTTTCAGGACGGGTTCGACGCGCGGATCCGGATAGTCGACCTTCTCGCGGCCGTGCTTCCGTGCGCAGAAGCTCGGGATCAGGTCCATCGGGCCCGGACGGTACAACGACACGAGCGCGATGATGTCCTCGAAGCGGTCGGGCTGCGCATCCTTCAGCATGCCCTGCATCCCGCGGCTTTCCAGCTGGAACACAGCGACCGTGTTGGCCTTCTTCAGGATCTGGAACGACGCGGGATCGTCGAGCGGCACCTGCGCGAGCGACCAGTCGGCCTTCGACGGATCGAGGCGGCGGATGTAGCGCTCGGCCCAGTCGAGGATCGTCAGCGTGGTGAGACCCAGAAAGTCGAACTTCACGAGGCCGACGGCTTCGACGTCGTCCTTGTCGTACTGGCTGACCACGCCGCCGTCGTCGCCCTGCGTGTACAACGGGCAGAAATCGGTCAGCTTGCCGGGCGCGATCAGCACGCCGCCCGCGTGCATCCCGACGTTACGCGTGAGGCCTTCGACGCGCTGCGCGAGATCGAGCAGCTGGTGCACCTCGTCCTCGTGGTCGTAGCGCTCCTGCAGCTGCGGCTCTTCCTTCATCGCGTCGGCGATCGTCACGTGCTTGCCCGGCTTGAACGGGATCAGCTTCGCGATGCCGTCGGTGAACATGTAGCCGAGGTCGAGCACACGGCCGATGTCGCGCACGGCCGCCTTCGCGGCCATCGTGCCGAAGGTGGCGATCTGCGACACGGCGTCCGCACCGTACTTCTCCTTCACGTACTGGATTACGCGGTCGCGGCCGTGCTGGCAGAAGTCGATGTCGAAGTCGGGCATCGACACGCGTTCCGGGTTCAGGAAGCGCTCGAACAGCAGGTTGTAGCGCAGCGGGTCGAGGTCGGTAATGCCGAGCGCGTATGCGACCAGCGAACCGGCGCCCGAGCCGCGGCCCGGGCCGACCGGCACGCCGTTGTTCTTTGCCCAGTTGATGAAGTCTGCGACGATCAGGAAGTAGCCCGGGAAGCCCATCTTCGTGATGGTCCCGCACTCGAATTCGAGGCGCTTGTAGTACGTGTCGCGCTGCGCGTCGCGTTCGGCTTCGGCCGGATAGAGCTGCGCGAGACGGGTCTCGAGCCCTTCCTTCGACAGCTGGACCAGGTAGTCGTCGAGCGACATGCCGTCCGGCGTCGGGAACAGCGGCAGCTTCGGCTTGCCGAGCTCGAGCTTCAGGTTGCAGCGCTTCGCGACCTCGACCGTGTTCGCGATCGCCGACGGCAGGTCGGCGAACAGCGCGGCCATGTCGTCCTGCGTGCGGAAATACTGGTCGGTCGTGAAGCGCTTCTGGCGCCGCGGGTTCGCGAGGATGTCCCCTTCCGAAATACACACGCGCGCCTCGTGCGCGGTGAAATCGTCGTCGGTCATGAACTGCGTCGGGTGCGTCGCGACCACCGGCAGCTTCAGCGCCGCGGCGAGCGTCGCTGCCTGCTGGATGTACGCCTCGGCGCCCGGCTGGCCGTAACGCTGCAGCTCGATGTAGAAGCCGCCCGGGAACACCTTCGCCCAGCGCTCGGCGTGACGGCGCGCGGCTTCTTCGTTGCCCGCGGCAAGCGCGAGCCCGATGTCGCCCTGTTGTGCGCCCGACAGTGCGAGCAGCCCCTGCGCGAGCTCGCCGTCGAGCCAGCTCGCGTCGAGTTCCGCACGGCCGCGGTACTGGTTCGTGAGCCACGCCTTCGACAGCAGCTCGCAGAGATTCAGGTAGCCGACCTTGTCCTTGACGAGCAGCAGCAGCCGCGACGGCTTGTCGCGGTCGTCCGGATTGGCGATCCAGACGTCGCAACCGGCGATCGGCTTGATGCCCTTGCCGCGGGCTTCCTGGTAGAAACGGACGAGGCCGAATGCGTTGCCGAGATCGGTGAGCGCGAGCGCGCCCTGACCGTCTGCGGCCGCCGCCTTGACGATGTCGTCAATGCGCACGATGCCGTCGGCAATCGAGAATTCGGAGTGGACGCGAAGATGGACGAAGCGGGGATCTGACATGGGCGCTATTGTAGCCGCCCCGCCGCGCAGGCTGCCCAAAAAATCCCCGCTCTGGCCGTTCGGCCGATGCGCGCGACCACACGCCGCGCGGCTGGCCAAACGGCAGGATGCCGGCCTGAGCGCGGTTTGCGGGATAATACGGTTTTTCGAATCAGCGCCCCGGCTTCGCACCCTTTTTTGCGGGCCGCCGTGCGGCCGTTTTCCCGTCGGACCATCATGACCATCGTCAACCTCGCCGCCTACCACTTCGTGTCGCTCGACGCGAACGAGCAATGGCGCCCGCTCGTCACCGCCCGCTGCAACGAACTCGGCCTGCGCGGCACGATCCTGCTCGCGCCGGAAGGCATCAACCTGTTCATCGCCGGCACGCGCGAAGCCGCCGACGCGTTCATCGCGTACATCCGCCACGATCCGCTGTTCGAAGGCAAGTTCGCGACGCTGCAGTTCAAGGAAAGCCTGTCCGACTCGCAGCCGTTCCGCCGCATGCTCGTGCGCCTGAAGCGCGAGATCATTACGATGAAGAAACCGGCGATCAAGCCGGAACTCGGCCGCGCACCGTTCGTCGACGCGCGCACGCTGAAGACGTGGCTCGACCGCGGCCACGACGACACGGGCCGCCCGGTCGTGATGCTCGACACGCGCAACGCATTCGAAATCGACGTCGGCACGTTCGACGACGCGCTCGACTACCGGATCGACAAGTTCAGCGAATTCCCGGAAGTGATCGACGCGAACCGCGCCGACCTCGAAGGCAAGACGGTCGTGTCGTTCTGCACGGGCGGCATCCGGTGCGAGAAAGCCGCGATCCACATGAAGGAAATCGGCATCGAGAACGTGTACCAGCTCGAAGGCGGGATCCTGAAGTACTTCGAGGAAGTCGGCGGCGCGCACTATCACGGCGACTGCTTCGTGTTCGACTATCGCACCGCGCTGAACCCGCAACTCCAGCCCACCGAGAACGTCACGTGCTTCGCGTGCCGTGCGGTCGTCACGCCGGAAGCGCAACAGTCGCCGAGCTACGTGCCCGGCCAGTCGTGCCCGGCCTGCGCACCGGCAGCCAGCGCCGCGTAACCGCGCGCTGCCCCGCGCCCCGATGACTGCCTATCGCGGCCGCTTCGCGCCGTCGCCCACCGGCCCGCTGCACTTCGGCTCGCTGGTCGGCGCGCTCGCGAGCTGGCTCGACGCGCGCGCGCACGGCGGCGCATGGCTCGTGCGCATCGAGGATCTCGACGGCCCGCGCACGGTGCCCGGCGCGGCCGACGACATCCTCGCGACGCTCGCACATTTCGGCATGACGCCCGACGAGCCGCCCGTCTGGCAAAGCACACGCGATGCCGCCTATACGGCCGCACTCGAACGGCTCGTCGCGGCCGGGCTCGTCTATCCGTGCGGCTGCACGCGCAAGGAAATCGCCGATTCGCTGCGCGCCGCGCACGAGCGCCACACGACGCTCGCCTATCCGGGCACCTGCCGCACCGGCCTGCACGGCAAGCCCGCGCGCGCGTGGCGGCTGCGCGTGCCGGATGGCGGCGACGCGATCGTCACGTTCGACGATCGCTGGCAGCACATGCAATCGCAGAACCTCGCGACCGAAGTCGGCGATTTCGTGCTGAAGCGCGCGGACGGCCAATGGGCCTACCAGCTCGCGGTCGTCGTCGACGATGCCGATGCGCACATCACGCACGTCGTGCGCGGCGCCGACCTGCTCGACTCGACCGCGCGCCAGATCCACCTGCAGCACTGCCTCGGCGTGCCGACCCCGCAATACCTTCATGTGCCCGTCGTCGTCGATGCGAACGGCGAAAAGCTCAGCAAGCAGACGGGCGCGATCGCGCTCGAACGCGACGATCCGCTGCCGGCACTGCAGGCCGCGGCCGCGCACCTGGGCCTCGCGCCCGACGGCGCGATCGCGGGCACGACGCTCGATGCGTTCTACGCAGCCGCAACGGCCGCGTGGGCGACGCGCTTCGGGCCGCAGGCCGGCTAACGCACGGCAGCGCGCCGGTTTCGCGGCGATCGGGTGCCCGCCGGGTGCCGACTGCATCGCTCGCCACCGGTACCCCACGCCCTCTTCCGCTTCCCCATCGAACCACGGCCCCAATGAAAAACGGGCACATGCTCATCGCATGCACCCGCTTCTCCCGCAGCGCTCTCGCGCCGCTCCGTCACATCCGCCGGACTTACGCCGACGGCTTGCGCGGCATCCCGAACCCGCCGAGCAGCGCGGCGACCTGACGCTTCGGCCCCTTCTTCTCGGGCTGCTGCGCAGGCTGCGCATCGTCGTGCTGCTTCGCCGGCGCCGACGGCTCGTACGGCTTCAGGAAGAAATCGTCGACCGGCGCTTCGTGGCGACGGTGATGACCGCGCTCGGAGCTGCCCGGCCGGCGCCCCGAAGCGCCACGATGTTCGTCGCGATCGCGACGGCCGCCTCGTTCGCCACCCCGTTCACCGCCCCGTTCGCCACCGCGCTCGCTGTTGCGGTCGCCGCCGCGGTCGTTACCGCGTTCGTCGTGACGATGGCGCGCCGGCTTGTCGAGCGTGAGCGTCTGCATTTCGAGCGGACGCTTGATCAGCTTCTCGATATCGGCAAGCTGCTTGCGCTCGTTCGGGCTGCACAGCGACAGCGCGTCGCCCGTCGCACCCGCGCGGCCGGTACGGCCGATCCGGTGCACGTAGTCTTCCGCGCTGAACGGCAGGTCGAAGTTGATCACGGCCGGCAGTTCGGCGATGTCGAGGCCGCGCGCGGCCACGTCGGTCGCGACCAGTGCCTCGATCTCGCCGCGCTTGAACGCGTCGAGCGCCTGCATCCGCTCGAGCTGCGTCTTGTCGCCGTGAATCGCCGACGCAACCACGCCGTCGCGCTCGAGGTTGCGTGCGAGCCGGCTCGCGCCGATCTTGCTGTTGCAGAACACGATCACCTGCTTGAGCGCGCGATCGCGCAGCAGCTGCACGACGGCCGCCTGCTTGTCGCCTTCGGCGACGTCGTAGACGATCTGCGTGACGTTCGCGTTCGTCGAGTTGCTGCGCGCGACCTCGATCGTCTGCGGATTGCGCAGGTAGGTCGACGCGAGCTTCTTGATTTCCCCCGAGAAGGTGGCCGAGAACAGCAGCGTCTGGCGCTCCTTCGGCAGCAGGTTCAGGATGCGCTGCAGATCGGGCAGGAAGCCCATGTCGAGCATCCGGTCGGCTTCGTCGAGCACCAGGATCTGCACCTGGCCGAGGTTGGCCGTCTTCTGCTGCACGTGGTCGAGCAGGCGGCCCGGCGTCGCGATCAGGATCTCGACGCCGCGGCGCAGTTCGGCCATCTGCGGGTTCATGTCGACGCCGCCGAACACGACCGCGCTGCGCAGCGGCGTGTGCTTCGCATACGCGTGCACGTTCGCGGCGACCTGGTCGGCGAGTTCGCGGGTCGGTGTGAGGATCAGCGCACGCACCGGGTGGCGCGCCGGTGACGCGCTCGTGTTGGCCTGCGGCAGCAGGCGCTGGATGATCGGCAGCGAGAAGCTCGCGGTCTTGCCGGTACCCGTTTGCGCGGCGCCCATGACGTCGCGGCCGGCGAGCACGACCGGAATGGCCTGCGCCTGGATCGGCGTCGGCGTCGTATAGCCCTGCTCCGCAATGGCTTTCAGGATATCGGCGGCAAGGCCGAATTGATCGAAGGTTGCGTCGACGGGCTTGGCGACAGAATCGGACATGGTGGCGTTTCGCTCAAAAGGCGCGGCGGGGACATCGTGCGTCAGGCCAGCCGGGCCTGCGCTCATCACAATTCGGAAATAGACGGAGCCGCGGCGCGCCGCGCGGCGCCGCTCTGGCGCTTGGGACCGGTTCAATGTGAACGCTGGACGCCAGGCCGTGCGGACTCCGTTCGGCGCGAATGCCGGCGGAAAGGGCCGTATTGTAGCACTGCGCGGCCATCTGTCCGTGACAACGCCGCGAACACCCGCAACGGCGGTTCGCGCGGCGGGCCCGGGCAGGCCCGCGCGGTCGGTGAATGGCCCGGTCGGGCGATACCGATCGGCCAATGGGCGACTTTAGGGGCCTGATCATGGCTCGTCTTGCCCGGTCACCCACGGCTGGCCTGCCACCTCAGCACGCATGCCGGGCCATCAGGCCCGGGAGCCGGTCGCCGGCAGGCACCGACAGGCGCGCCCCGCGATCGCGCCAGACGCTCAGCCCTTCTTCTTTTTCTTCTCGACCTGCACGCAGTCGCCCAGCAGCGGCGGCGAGTTCTGGTCGGCAATCTCGTCGCGCAGCGTCGCTTCCTTGCCCTTCGTCCACCACGTATAGCGGCCGGCCTGGTAGCGCGCACCCGACGCCGACACGGTGTCGACGAACAGCATCTGCTTCCCGTTGACCGGCACGAGCGCGAAGCTCTGGCCGTTACCTGCGAGCCAGTACGACACGCGCACCGGCTGTTTCTGGTTCGCGCACTGGTAGACGGCGAACTGGCGCGCATCGGCATCGATCTCTTCGACGGTCAGTTGCGCGGCATGCGCGACGGAAACGGCCGTGCCGGCGAGCGCGAGCGCGGCGAGGGTTTGGCGAATCATGCAGGTCCTCTCACGAGACGGGTGGAAACGCGCCCTCGCGGGGCGCGCGATTATTGTGGGCAATCGCGTCGGGTGTCGTGATCAGGGATCGATGACGTCGGCACACGCGTCGGTCGGCGCGGCCGCGAGGTGGCCGACGAGCGGCACGATCTTGAGCCCGGCCGAGGCCACCCGGCAGGGTGCGGCCGCGACGCCGCAACCCGCGAGACTCGCGACAAGCGCCAGCGCGGCGGCCAGTTTTCCAATACGCAACCAGTTCGGCGTCATCGTCCTCTCCTGGTTACGTCAGCGGGCCGACACGGGCCGGACGGCCGCGGCGGCGCGCTTCGCGCGTTCGCGGGCTTCGTCGACGGTCGCGCCGGTTGCCAGCGCGACGCCCATGCGCCGCTTCGCAAAACTTTCCGGTTTGCCGAACAGGCGCAGGTCGGCGCCCGGCACCGCGAGCGCTTCACGCACGCCCTCGAACGCGATCCCGCGCTCGTCGAGCCCGCCGTAGATCACGGCCGACGCGGCCGGCGTACCGAGCGCCGGATCGACCGGCAGCCCGAGAATCGCGCGCGCGTGCAGCTCGAATTCCGACTGGCGCTGCGACGCGAGCGTGACGAGGCCCGTGTCGTGCGGCCGCGGGCTCACCTCGGAGAACCACACGTCGTCGCCGCGCACGAACAGCTCGACGCCGAACATCCCGCGCCCGCCGAGCGCCTCGGTGACCTTGTGCGCGATCTCGCGCGACTTCTCGAGGGCCGCGGCGCTCATCGGCTGCGGCTGCCACGACTCGACGTAGTCGCCCGCGACCTGCACGTGGCCGACCGGCTCGCAGAAGTAGGTGCGCGTGGCGTTCGTCGCCGGATCGATCGCGCGTACGGTGAGCTGCGTGATCTCGTAGTCGAAATCGATGAAGCCCTCGACGATCACGCGGCCGTGGTTCACGCGGCCGCCCGCCATCGCGTAGTCCCACGCCGGCTTCACGTCGGCGTCGGTCTTCACGACCGACTGCCCCTTGCCCGACGACGACATCACGGGCTTCACGACGCACGGCATGCCGATCTTCGCGACGGCCGCGCTGAACGCTTCGAACGAATCCGCGAACGCATACGGCGACGTCGGCAGGCCGAGCTCCTCGGCCGCGAGCCGGCGGATCCCTTCGCGGTTCATCGTGAGCTGCGTCGCACGCGCGGTCGGGATCACCTCGGCGAGGCCGGCCGCCTCGATCGCCGCGAGCGCGTCGGTCGCGATCGCCTCGATCTCGGGCACGATCAGGTGCGGGCGCTCGGCCTCGACGATTGCCCGCAGCGCGGCGGCGTCCGTCATGTCGATCACGTGCGCGCGATGCGCGACCTGATGGCCCGGTGCGTCCGGATAGCGGTCGACCGCGACGACTTCGACGCCGAGCCGCTGCAACGCGATGATGACTTCCTTGCCGAGTTCGCCGGCGCCGAGCAGCATGACGCGCGTGGCCGAGGGTGAGAGCGGCGTACCGAGCCGCTGACCGATCTGCATGTGATTACCCGCTTCTGGTGGAGGACGAAAACGGCTCCGATGTTAACACGCGCCACGACACCCGTTTGGCGCGTTTCGCCGCGCCGGCGCCCGGTCGCGGGCCGCTCGCGAGCGGGCTGCGAACGTTTTCACGCACGAAGTGTCGGCTCGCCTGCCGCGGGGCGGGTGCGTTACTCTTACGCCTTGATCAGAATCCGATGAGGAACGAGGCTCATGTCCCACCTGTCCGCCGCCGCACGCGCACGCACCGGCCTGCTTCGCCCGTTGCGCGCGCCGCTCTGCGCGTTGACGCTTGCCACGCTTCTCGCCGCCTGCGCGATGCCGACCAATCCCGATTCCGCCGCCCCCGCGCCCGACCCGTACAACCCGGCCGCCGTCCAGCTGCTCGACGACACGAGCTGGGAACTCACCAGCTGGCTGAACGCCGACGGCACGCAGCGCGCGATCCCGCACGGCGACAACGGCGAGCCGATCAAGCTCGCGCTGTCGACCGATTCCGGCATCCGGCGCGCCAGCGGGTTCTCGGGCTGCAACCGCTACATGGGCACCTACGCGATCAAGAACGGCCTGCTGAGCTTCGGGCCGCTCGCCGGCACGCGGATGGCCTGCCCGAATACGCTCGGCGGCCAGCTCGAGGCCGCGTACCTCGACGCACTCGCCCACGTCGACAAGACCGGCGTGCAGATGCGCGAGCCGCAGCAATTGCAGATCGTGACCGCTTCCGGCGCAACGCTGACCTTCACGCACCGGAGCCCCTGATGCGCGGCGCGCGCGAAGGCCGACCGACCGCCTTCGCGTGGCGCGCCACGCGCGTGTGCCGCGCACACGCGTCGCGCGGCGTGAATCGAATGCACGCCGCGTTAGAGTCTTGTTCGCCGGCCGGTTAAACTCGGCGGGTCGCGCCCCGCGCGCCCCTCCCCACTCCTGTTTCAAAGCATGCACACGGTAGTCTTCGGCTGGTTCGGCATCTCCGCCGTCTGGTTCCTCCTTCTCTTCTGGCGTCTCGTGCAGGCGATGCTGCCCGGCGGCGGCGGGCTCGCCGGCCGCGGTTCGATCCGTCTGTGGCTCGGCTTCGCCGCGGTGTTCGTGGCGAGCTGCACGCTGACGAGCCCGCTGTCGGGCCCCGACACGGACGCGCTCGGCCATGCGTTCTCGGCAGGCTTCGCCCACGTGCTCGGCCCGATCGGCACGCCGGTCGCGATGGTCGTGCTGTTCTTTGCCGGGCTACCCTGGCTGACCGGCATCGGCTGGCGGCAGTTCGCCGCGTGGGTCGATACGTCGTTCGGCGTCAAGCTGTCGCGCGACGGCGGTGACGACGACGCGCGCGGCATCGCCGACCTGCCGCGCAGCGCGCTGCATCGCGACGACGACGTCGTCCAGCCGACCACCGCGCACACCGTCAATTCGATGGCGCCGCGCCAGAACGGCCGGTATTCGCGCCCGACGCTGTGGAAACCCGACCCGCAGGCGCGGCCGAAGCCGCGCAGCAGCACGCCCCCGCGTCCTCACGTGGAACCCGTGGCGCCGTCGGGCTGGTTGAAGCCGACCACACCCCAGCGCACCATGCCGACACCGCCCGCGCCGATCCCCCCGGCCAGCGCGATGCCGCCGCCCACGACCGGCAGCACCGCCAGCCTCGCGCGCGCGGCAGCGAACTCGCAAGTCCCGCGCCCCGATCCGGCCCCGCTTCCTGTCGGATTCGAACCCGTCCGCCCGCGGCCGACGGCCGCGCGACCGGCCACCGCCGCATTGAAGCCGACCCCGCCACGCGCCACGGTCACGCCACGGCCAGCCATCGCGCAACCGCAGCGCCCGCCGGTACGCCCCGCCGCAGGATCCGGTTCGGCCGGCCTGCCGTCGGATGCGGCACGACGTCGCCCGGCACCGCCAACGCCGGCGCGTGCGCCGCTCTATGCCTGGACGGAAAAGCCCGCGGCGCCGATCACGCCGGCGCCGAGCGTGCACGACACGCTGCGCTCGATCGAGGCCAGCACCGCACAATGGGCCACGCTGAGTGGTGCGCAGTCGGACGATGCCGGGCACGCGGCGGCGGCAGCTGCAACCGTGGCCGGTATGGCCGCGGCAGCAGCCGGCATTGCAACGCCGGCTGCAGCGGCCGTGCCGACCGGAACCGCCTTTGCGGCCCACGACCTCGCGGCGCATGACGCCGGTGTTCCGCTTGCACACGATGCGGCGCCGGCGTATGACGAGAACGCACCGATCGTGCTCGACGCGTTCATGCCGGCAGCGCCCGCAGTCCATGCACCGGTTGCCGATGCGGGCGCCGTGGCGTTCGACGCCACCGCACCGCACGCGCACTGGAATACCGGCATTGACGATGCCGCGTCCCCGCATCACGCCGATGACGAGATCCGGCTCGCCGACGATGGCCCTGCCGCGCCTGCGCCGGAAGTCACGCCCGCGCCGGCGTTCGACGCGCCCATCGACCTCGCGCCGTGGGAAGACCTGGCCAGCCGGCCGGTTTCCGCGTTCGACGCGTCCGCCTGGAACCCGGTCGCCGAGTCGACGACGGACGTGACAGGATCGGAACCGGCCAATGCCGCGTCCGCCCAACCCGGGACGGAGGCTGCTCCCGATATCGCCGGGAGCAAGCCGCCGGCATCGCTCGATACTGGCAACACGTACACGGCGCAACCGGCTCCCGCAATCGATCGCACGGCATCGCCCAGCGTGCCGCAGGGTATTGCCGATGCACACGCTGACGTAAAACCCGCCGGGAACATCACGCCGTTCGCGGCCCTCGCCTCTTCGCCGATCGGCGAAACGACGCCGCGCGCAACTACCGAAACCAGGCCGTTTGCGGCTGCGTCGGCACCGGCCGCATCGAGTGCCGCACTGGAAGCCACCAAGTCGGACGCGGTGGAACCTGCAGCGCCGCTGACGGCAATCGCTCAAGGCACCGCACCGGCAGCCGCATGGACGTGGACGCCTTCGACAGCGCAGCCGGCCACGACGAATACGCCCGTCACCGCGGAATTGCCGAAATCGCCGGTTGCGGCTCAACCGTTTGCCGCCGCGCAAACGGCTTCGGCCAGCACCGCGTCGCCGCTCGTCGGCACCGCCCACGGTTCGACGGTGCAAGCACCCGCATCCGCCGCGGGCATTGCGCCTGTCACCGGTACCGCCTCGTCGGATGGTGTAATCGGCACGGCATCGGGTTCGCTGGCTCAACCGGCTGCATCGACCGTTGCAGCCGTCGCACCGGCATCCCCGATTGGCGTGACCGGCGCTTCGTCGGCTTCGCTTTCGCAGCCGGCCGCGTCGACATCCTCGTTCGGCGTGACCGGCGCTACGTCGACCTCGATTTCGCAGCCGGCCGCTCCGGCATCGACCGCTGCATCCGTCGCGCCGACATCACCGATTGGCGTGACCGGCGCTGCGTCGGCTCCTCTTTCGCAGCCGGCCACTTCGACATCGAACGCTGCAGCCGTCGCGTCGGCGCCCCCGGTTAGCGTTGCGAACGCGACTTACGGTTCGTTCCCCCGCGCATCAACACCCGCATCGCCCGTCGCGCCCGCCGTGACGCCGTCGACGGCCAGCCCGACGGCCTCGACATCCGGTTCGAGCACGCCGGCAATCGCCACCGCGACGCCCGTGAATGTTGTGTCCGGCTCGGTCGCTGCACCGTCGTCGGTGCCCACCCCGATGCATCCGGCCACCCCGTCAACCTCGTCGACGGGTACGACATTCGGCACATTCGGCCCTTCCAGTGCAATCGCATCGCAGCCGGCCGCAAGCCTGCCCGTGCCGCCGGCCCCTACCGCCACGACGGCAACGTCCTCCGGCGCAGTCGCACCGATCACCACCGCCGCGGCGACTCCAGCGCAACCGATCGCCAGCTCGCCCGTCGCTCCGACCGGCTCGCTGACGTCCTTCGGCGCAACCACCGCGGCGCTGGCTCCGTCGACCGCTTCCGCACCTGCAGCAATCGAAGTCACGACGTTCGCCCCCCCGCCCGCCTCGGCCTCGTCGCCGGCAAGCTGGTCCGTGTCGAATGTCTCCGCAGTACCGGCAGTCCCATCGGCCACGGCTCCGCAACCCGTAGCAACGATCCCCGGCGCGAGCCTGTCCGCACCGGCGGCCGTCACGACCGTACCGGCGATCCCCACTGCCCCGCCGGCCGAAGCGGCCACCACGGCAATCGAACCTGCCGCAGCCGCCTCCCCAGCCCCCGACACCCCCGCGCGCGCGCCGCGCCCGAACGCCTTCGAATTCCACGCACCCGCGTCGTTCAGCGTCGAACTGCCGACGCTCGACCTGCTCGAGCCTCCATCCGGCGACATCGAAACGATCACCGACGAACAACTCGCGCAGACGGCGCAGGTGATCGAACAGCGGCTGCAGGAATTCAAGGTGCCGGTGACGGTGGTCGGCGCGTCGGCCGGCCCCGTGATCACGCGCTTCGAGATCGAACCCGCGCTCGGCGTGCGCGGCAGCCAGATCGTCGGGCTGATGAAGGACCTGTCGCGCGGCCTCGGCCTCACGTCGATCCGCGTCGTCGAGACGATTCCCGGCAAGACCTGCATGGGCCTCGAACTGCCGAACGCGAAGCGCCAGATGATCCGCCTGTCGGAAATCCTCGAGTCGCGCCAGTACCAGCACTCGGCCTCGCAACTGACGATCGCGATGGGCAAGGACATCACCGGCCACCCGGTCGTCACCGATCTCGCGAAGGCGCCGCACATGCTCGTCGCCGGTACGACGGGCTCGGGCAAGTCGGTCGCGATCAACGCGATGATCCTGTCGCTGCTGTACAAGGCGACGCCCGAGGACGTGCGGCTCATCATGATCGACCCGAAGATGCTGGAGCTGTCGGTCTATGAAGGCATCCCGCACCTGCTCGCGCCGGTCGTCACCGACATGAAGCTCGCGGCGAACGCGCTGAACTGGTGCGTCGGCGAGATGGAGAAGCGCTACCGGCTGATGTCGGCCGTCGGCGTGCGCAACCTCGCCGGCTTCAACCAGAAGATCCGCGATGCGGAAGCGAAGGAAAAGAAGATCGGCAACCCGTTCTCGCTGACGCCCGAGGATCCCGAGCCGCTGTCGACGCTGCCGCTGATCGTCGTCGTGATCGACGAGCTGGCCGACCTGATGATGGTCGCCGGCAAGAAGATCGAAGAGCTGATCGCCCGCCTCGCGCAGAAGGCGCGTGCAGCCGGCATCCACCTGATCCTCGCGACGCAGCGTCCGTCCGTCGACGTGATCACGGGCTTGATCAAGGCGAACATCCCGACGCGCGTCGCGTTCCAGGTGTCGTCGAAGATCGACTCGCGCACGATTCTCGACCAGATGGGCGCCGAATCGCTGCTCGGGATGGGCGACATGCTGTTCCTGCCGCCGGGCACCGGTTATCCGCAGCGCGTGCACGGCGCGTTCGTCGCCGACGAGGAAGTACACCGGGTCGTCGAGTACCTGAAGCAGTTCGGCGAGCCGCAGTACGAGGAAGGGATTCTTGACGGCCCGGCCGCCGACGGCGCGACGCAGGACCTGTTCGGCGATGCGCCGGACGCGGAAGCCGATCCGCTGTACGACGAAGCCGTCGCGTTCGTCGTGCGCACGCGGCGCGCGTCGATCTCGTCGGTGCAGCGGCAGTTGCGCATCGGCTACAACCGCGCCGCGCGCCTCGTCGAGCAGATGGAAGCGGCCGGGCTCGTGTCGCCGATGGGCATCAACGGCAGCCGCGAGGTGCTCGTGCCGGCTGCGGCCGACTGAGCGCGGCGGCCGGTCGGCCGCCCCCAATCGATACGGGCGCCCCGGGAAACCGGCCGCCCCAAAAAAAGGGCGCTGCATCGGCAGCGCCCTTTTTCTTTTACTGCACCGGCACCAGCTTGAAGTCGACCGGCTTGCCGACCGCCACCTTCTGCGGATTCGGGCCGAGCTGACCCGTTTCGACATTGCGGCTGAACACGTAGAACGTATCGCTGTCCTGGTTGCCGACGATCAGCCACTTGCCGGTCGGATCGATCAGGAACTCGCGCGGCGTCTTGCCGAGGCTCGACTGGCGGCCGACGTGCTTCAGCCGCCCATCGGCCTGATTCACCGCGTAGATCACGAGGTCGTTCGCGTCGCCGCGGTTGCTCACGTACAGGAAGCGGCCGTCCGGCGACAGGTGGATCGCGCCGCCACCGACCTTGCCCTTGAAGCCCGGCGCGGTCATCGACACGGTCTCGACCGGTGTCAGCTTGCCGTCGTGGTAGCCGAACACCTCGACCGATGCGTTCAGCTCGCTCGTCACGTACGCGTACCGGCCGTCGGCGCCGAACACCATGTGACGCGGGCCCGAGCCGGCCTTCACCGGCGTGTAGCGCGTGTCGGTCGGGCCGATCAGCCCGCGGCTGCCGTCCACCGTGTAGCGGTAGCCGTAGATCTTGTCCGCGCCGAGATCCTGCACGAACAGGTAACGGCCGTCCGGCGAAAATACCGTCGAATGCACGTGCGCGCCGTCCTGGCGGCCCTTCACCGGCCCCGTGCCCTCATGGTGCACGGTCAGCACGGCCTGGCCGACCGCACCGTCGTCGCGCAGCGGAAACACCGCGAAGCTGCCGCCCGGATCCTTCGCGACCGAGTAGTTGGCGGTCACGAGGTACTTGCCGTCCGGCGACAGCGCGAGATAGCAAGGATCGTTCCCTTCCGACGACACACGGTCGATGAAGCTCAGCGCGCCCGTCTTCGCGTCGAAGCGGAATGCGCTGACGCCGCCGCGCGTCGTCGCCGGCCCGTCGTCGCCGGGCAGTTCGTTGACCGCGTAGACGGTGCGACCGTCGCGGCTCGGCAACAGGTACGACGGATTCACGGTCTTCGCCGACGACACGGGCGCGACGCTGCCGGTTTTCGTATCGAAGCGGTAAACATAGATTCCGTCGCTGCCGCCACCCGTATAGGTGCCGACGAGCAGGTTGTAGACGCCGTCGGCCGGGGCGGGCGATTGCTGCGCAAATGCGTGGGTCGCGGAAAGGGAGAGCACGATCGCGAAACCTTTCATCCAGTGAGCGAGCCTAAGCGGGAACCCTCGTGTCGAAGCGCGTGCGTCACGCTCGCGTAAACGGTTGGGCATTGAATCCTCCTTGCATCGAGTCGCTTCAAGTGTTGAGATAGGACGAAACGCCGGCCGTTCATGCGCTCCGCCGCCCGGCCGAGTATACGGGGCGCGGTGCCAGCGCGTGAAGCCTTGGCCACCGCCGTCCGCATTGTGAACTCGAATACCCAAGGATCGCCTGCCCATGCCTGCCCTGATCGAAGACTACGCCCTCGTCGGCGACGGCCACACCGCCGCGCTGATCGCTAAAGACGGCTCCGTCGACTGGCTGTGCTGGCCCCGCTTCGATTCGGGCGCCTGCTTCGCGGCGCTTCTCGGCACCCCCGAGCACGGCCGCTGGCTGCTCGCGCCGGCCGCCGACGCCGCGATCACGCACACGACGCGCCGCTATCGCGGCGACACGCTGATTCTCGAAACCGACTACGAAAGCGCCGACGGTGCCGTCACCGTGGTCGACTTCATGCCGCCCGGCAACGGCTGGTCCGAACTGGTGCGGATCGTCGTCGGCCGCCACGGCACGATGAAGATGCGCATGGAGCTGGTGTTGCGCTTCGACTACGGCTTCTCGATCCCGTGGGTCACGCAGCTGACCCGCGAGGACGGCATGAAGGCGATCGCCGGCCCCGACACCGTCGTGCTGCGCACGCCGGTGCCGCTCACCGGCGAAAACCTCCATACGCTCGCGGAATTCACGGTGAGCGCCGATGAGCGCGTGCCGTTCTCGCTCAGCTACGCGGCGTCGCACCTGCGGCTGCCGCCCGCGCGCGATCCGCTGTCGATGCTCGCGCGCACCGAAAACTACTGGCTCGAATGGTCGGGCCGCTGCCAGGTGCAGGGCCGCTACGCGGCCGCCGTGCGCCGGTCGCTGATCACGTTGAAGGCGCTCGCGTACGAGCCGACCGGCGGCATCGTCGCCGCGCCGACCACGTCGCTGCCCGAGAAGATCGGCGGCAACCGCAACTGGGACTACCGCTACTGCTGGCTGCGCGACGCGACGATCACGCTGCTCGCGCTGATGCGCGGCGGCTACTACGACGAAGCGCGCGCGTGGCGCACGTGGCTCGGCCGCGTGATGGCCGGCTCGCCCGAACAGATCCAGATCATGTACGGGATCGCCGGCGAGCGCCGGCTGCCGGAAATGGAGCTCGACTGGCTGCCCGGCTACCAGGACTCGAAGCCGGTGCGCGTCGGCAACGGCGCCGCGAACCAGCTCCAGCTCGACGTGTTCGGCGAGGTGATGGCCGCGCTGCACCTCGCACGCGTGGGCGGCCTGCAGGCCGACGACACGGTCTGGTCCGTGCAGTGCGCGCTGCTCGACCATCTCGAGAAGATCTGGCAGGAACCCGACGAAGGCATCTGGGAAACGCGCGGCGGCCGCCGCCATTTCACGTTCTCGAAGGTGATGGCGTGGGTCGCGTTCGACCGCGCGATCAAGTCGGCGGAGATGTTCCGGCTGCCCGGCTCGCTCGACCGCTGGCGCGCGCTGCGCGACCAGATCCATGCAGACGTGTGCAACAACGCGTGGCACGAAGGCAAACAGGCGTTCGCGCAGAGCTACGGCAGCGACGAGCTCGACGCGAGCGTGCTGCTGATGCCGCTGCTCGGCTTCCTGCCGCCGGAAGATCCGCGCATCGTCGGCACGGTCGAGGCGATCGAGCGGGAATTGCTGCACGACGGGCTCGTGATGCGCTATCGCACGACCGACTACGACGACGGCCTGCCGCCCGGCGAAGGCACGTTTCTCGCTTGCAGCTTCTGGCTGGTCGACAACTATGCGCTGCTGGGCCGAATCGACGACGCGCACCGCCTGTTCAGCCGACTGCTCGCGCTGTCGAACGACCTCGGGCTGCTCGCGGAGGAGTACGACCCGGTGGCCGGGCGGCTCGTCGGCAACTTCCCGCAGGCGTTCTCCCACGTGGCGCTCGTGCATACCGCGATGAATCTGATGCACCACGAAGACGCAATGGCGCGCGCAGCCGGCCAGCCCGCGCCGGCCGTCGCGACGGGGCGCTGAACGGGGGCACGAGCGGCTTGGTCAGAGAACGTCAAATCACAAAACTTTGATGAAAAATCGGGGAAATGTTGCATTGCACCACCCATCGTTGTCCGATATGATCGACGCGATTGTCCGGCTGCAGTGCAACATGGCCGGTCGCTGACCCACACGGCACGCCGCGACGCCCCACGCCGCCCTTGCGCACCGTCCCCCACGCGGGAGTAGTCTGCATGCTTTACCAACTGCACGAATTCCAGCGCGCCATGCTGAGCCCGCTGACGGCCTGGGCCCAGGCCGCGTCCAAATCGTTCGCCAATCCGTCCAGCCCGTTCTCGCTGATGCCGGGCGCGACGCGGATGGCCGCCGCGTACGAACTGATGTACCGGCTCGGCAAGGATTACGAGAAGCCTGAAT
The DNA here is from genome assembly GCF_902499335.1 of Burkholderia lata. Classification (GTDB taxonomy): domain Bacteria; phylum Pseudomonadota; class Gammaproteobacteria; order Burkholderiales; family Burkholderiaceae; genus Burkholderia; species Burkholderia lata_B. Next base: position 117,502 of record NZ_CABVQK010000021.1, read on the forward strand.
TCAACATTCATCAGATCGTCAAGGACGGCCACAACATCCCGATCGTCGAGCAGACGATCGTCGAGAAGCCGTTCTGCCGGCTGCTGCGCTTCAAGCGCTATTCGGACGACGCCGACGCCGTCACGCAGCTGAAGGACGAACCGGTCGTGCTGGTCTGCGCGCCGCTGTCGGGCCACCACTCGACGCTGCTGCGCGACACCGTGCGCACGCTGCTGCAGGATCACAAGGTCTACATCACCGACTGGATCGACGCGCGGATGGTGCCGATCGAGACCGGCCCGTTCCATCTGCACGACTACATCGCGTATATCCAGGAGTTCATCCGTCACATCGGCGCGCGCAACCTGCACGTGATTTCGGTGTGCCAGCCGACGGTGCCGGTGCTCGCGGCGATCTCGCTGATGGCGAGCCGCGGCGAGGACACGCCGCTCACGATGACGATGATGGGCGGCCCGATCGATGCGCGCCGCAGCCCCACGTCGGTGAATTCGCTTGCCACGCAGCACTCGACCGCATGGTTCGAGAACAACGTGATCCATACGGTGCCGGCGAACTATCCGGGCGAAGGCCGCCAGGTGTATCCGGGCTTCCTGCAGCACACGGGCTTCGTCGCGATGAACCCGGAGCGGCACGCGCAATCGCACTGGGATTTCTACCAGAGCCTGCTGCGCGGCGACGAGGATGACGCCGAAGCGCACCGCCGCTTCTACGACGAGTACAACGCGGTGCTCGACATGGCCGCCGAGTATTACCTCGAGACGATTCGCGTCGTATTCCAGGAATTCCGGCTGGCCGAAGGCACGTGGGATGTCGAAGGCGAGCGCGTGCGTCCGCAGGACATCAAGCGCACCGCGCTGATGACGATCGAAGGCGAACTCGACGACATCTCCGGCAGCGGCCAGACGCACGTCGCGCACGAGCTGTGCACGGGCATCCCGCAAGACGATCGCCGCAGCCTGACCGCCGAGAAGTGCGGTCACTACGGGATTTTCTCGGGCCGCCGCTGGCGCACGATCATCTATCCGCAGCTGCGCGACTTCATCCGCGAGCATGCGCCGGAGCCGAAGCACGGCGCGACGAAGGATGTCCCGGAAGCGCCTGCCGCCACGACGCTCTCCGCCGTGCCGGCAGGCGACGCACCGGCCGAAACGTCGCGTGCCACCGCGGCGAAGCGCACGCGCGCGAAGGCGCCGGCCAAGGCTGCCGCACCGGCTCCCGTCAAGGCTGCTCCGGCCGCGAAACGTGCCGCCACCGGCAGCCCGCGCGCAAAAGCCGTGCGCACGCGCAAGGCCGCCTGACGCACCGCGTTCAGACGAAAAAACGCCGCCGTTGCCTGCGCACGGCGGCGTTTTTGTATCCGGCGGCCGCTTCAGCGCGGTCAGCGCATCAGCGTCGCAGCAGATACGCGAGCAGTACCTCGGTGTTCATCCGGACCATCTCGGCGCGCTCGTCGGTGTCGGTGAAATCGCGGCCGAGCGTGGCGGCGAGCGTAAAGCGGTTCGACACGATGTAGTAGCCGAGCCCCGACAGCGTGACGTAGAAGCGCAGCGGATCGACGTCGGTGCGGAACAGCCCGGCCTTCTGGCCGCGCGTCAGCACGTTGCCGAGCTTCGCGACGATCGGCGACATCATTTCGCGGATCCGCGTCGACTTGTGCAGGTAGCGCGCCTCGTGCAGGTTCTCGTTGTTGATGAGCCTGAGCAATTCCGGATGGTCGCGGTAGTAGTCCCAAACGAAATGCGCGAGCCGCGTGACGGCTTCGACCGGCGCGACGCCGTCGAGGTCGAGCACGCGTTCGGCCTCGGTCAGCGCGGAGAACGCGTGTTCGAGCACGGCCGTGAACAGCTGCTCCTTGCTGCCGAAGTAGTAATAGAGCATGCGCTCGTTGGTTTCGGCCCGACGCGCAATCTGGTCGACGCGTGCGCCGAACAGCCCTCCACTCGCGAACTCTTCGGCTGCCGCCATCAGGATGCGGCGGCGCGTACCTTCAGGATCTCTTTTGATTTTTGGCTGATTCATGGTGGCGTTTTGCTATGTGAGCCGCTTGATCCGGACCGGCACCCCCACCGCCTTGGCGCCGGCCGCCCTGGAACGGGCGCGCCGCGTGCGGCCGCCCTCCTGCTGAGCCCCTGCAAAAAAGCGGTTCGATTATGCGCACAGACGGCGTCCAGCGCAATGCGGGAAATCGGCGATAATCGAGCTTTGGCAAACCTTTCCGGCCGCGCCCGACGCGGCCGAGAGCCATTCGGCGCCGCTGCGCCCGTTGTCACCGTGACCGATTCCAAGACACTCGCAGATCGCATCGAAGATCTGCTTCCCCAGACGCAATGCACGAAGTGCGGCTATAACGGCTGCCGTCCGTACGCCGAGGCAATCGCCGCCGGCGACGCGAACTACAACCAGTGCCCGCCCGGCGGCGCCGAAGGCATCGCGCGCCTCTCGAGCCTGCTCGGCAAACCGGTGATTCCGCTGAACCCCGTCAACGGCAGCGAGCATCCGCGCGCGGTCGCCTTCATCGACGAAAGCCTGTGCATCGGCTGCACGCTGTGCATGCAGGCGTGCCCGGTCGACGCGATCGTCGGCGCGCCGAAGCAGATGCACACGATCATCGAGTCGCTGTGCACCGGTTGCGACCTGTGCGTGCCGCCCTGCCCGGTCGACTGCATCGCGATGCTGCCGGTGACCGGCGATCGCACCGGCTGGGACGCGTGGTCGCAGGAACAGGCCGATGCCGCGCGCGAACGCCACGACCTGCGGCTCGCGCGCCAGCGCCGCGAACGCGAGGCCGCCGAAGCGCGCGCAGCAGCACGCCGCGCGGCCAGTGCCGCGAAGCCGGCTGCGGCACAAGCGGAAACGCAATCTGCCGCGCCGGCCGCCGCACCGGCCGCTGACGACGCCGAAGCGAAGAAGCGCGCGATCATCGCCGCCGCGCTCGAACGGGCGCGCAAGAAGAAGGAAGAACTGTCCGGGCAAGACGCCGGGCCGAAGAACACCGAAGGTGTGAGCGCGGCCGTCCAGGCACAGATCGACGCGGCCGAGGCACGCCGCAAACGGCTCGCCGAACAGCAGGCCCAACGCGACGCCGAAGCAGCGGCCGCGAACGGCGACGACGAGAACGACGCAGGCAACGACGGCCCGGGCGGCCCGTCCGCACCGCCCGACCAGAACACGCCATGAACGCCAGCAAACGACGCGCGATCTACGAAACGCTGCAGAGCCTCAATCCGCATCCGACCACCGAGCTCGAGTACTCGACGCCGTTCGAGCTGCTGATCGCCGTGATGCTGTCCGCGCAGGCGACCGACGTATCGGTCAACAAGGCGATGCGGAAGATGTTTCCGGTCGCGAACACCCCGCGACAAATCGTCGCACTCGGCGAAGAAGGCGTCACCGAGTACATCAAGACGATCGGCCTGTACCGGACCAAGGCGAAGAACGTGGTCGCGACGTGCCGGATCCTGCTCGACCGCTACGACGGCGAGGTGCCGGCCGATCGCGAAGCGCTCGAGGGGTTGCCCGGCGTCGGCCGCAAGACCGCGAACGTCGTGCTGAACACTGCGTTCGGCCAGCCGACGATCGCGGTCGACACGCATATCTTCCGGGTCGCGAACCGCACGGGGCTCGCGCCGGGCAAGGACGTGCGCGCCGTCGAGGCCGCACTCGAGAAGTTCACGCCGAAGGAATTCCTGCAGGATGCGCATCACTGGCTGATCCTGCACGGGCGCTACGTGTGCAAGGCCCGCAAGCCTGAATGCTGGCACTGCGCGATCGAGCCGCTGTGCGAATTCAGGCCGAAGACGCCACCGCCCATGGAGTGACGCGCAGCCGCGGCTGACCGGCCGCAGGCTGCCGCCCGGCGTCATGCGGCCGGACACTCGTTGCATGCCCCATCGGCCGTTGTTCCGCCGGTAACCTGCAGCCGCGACAGCGTAGCCACCCGCGCCATCGCCCCTGCTTTCCCCTTCCAAGCTACGCGTTGGACGTCGCCGTTGCGTCGTCGGCCGCCGCGCCGCCCGCGCGTACCAGCGCCAGCACGGCAGCCAGAATCGCGACGCCGCCCGCCCACTGCAGCGGCGACAGCGCTTCGCCGAACAGCAGCGCCGCGAGCGCGACCGTCACGACCGGTTCGAGCGTCGACAGCATCGACGTGCGCGCGGCCCCGAGCCGTTCGAGCCCGGCAAAGAACGCGAGCATCGCCGCGACCGTCGACACGAGCGCGATCGCGAGCATCGACGCCCAGCCGCCGGACGTCGCGGGCCAGCGCGGCGGCGCGCCGAACGCCGCGGTTCGCACGACGGCGATCGCCACGAGCGTCGCGGTCGCCGACAGGCAGATGATCGCGGTGGTCGCAAGCGGATCGACGCCGCGCGTCGCCTTCGTGCCGCCGACGATGTACAGCGAATAGATCACCGCGGCGGCCAGCGCGAGCGCGATCCCGAGCGGCTCGCCATGCCCGCCGCCGACCATCAGCGCCGAACCCGCGACGCAGAGCACGAGCGCGACGGCCTTCGCGCGCGTGAGGCGCTCGCCGAGCCACCAGGCGGCCAGCAGCGTGACGAAGGCCGGATACAGGTACAGCAGCAGCGCGACGAGGCTCGCCTGCGCGTGTTGCAACGCGCTGAAATAGCAGAACGACTGCCCGACGTAGCCGAGCGCGCCCATCGCCACGAGCGGCGCGAGCGCGCGCCCGCGCGGCCAGGTGACGCGGCGATGCCGTGCGATCGCGGCGAGCACCGCCCCGCCGATCGCGAAGCGCACGATCAGCAGCCCGAGCACATCCACGCCGGCCGCGTACGCGTAGCGGCCGAAGATCGCCATCGCGCCGAACGCGGCGGCGGACAGCGCGACGTAGAGCGTGCCCTGCAGGGCGGCGGACGATGGGCGGGCGGTGGCGGTCATGACGGAACGGGTGCGAGCGGCGTGGCGACGGAAATCGTCGGAGTGTAACGGTGCGACGGTGGCGAGCCTAGCCCGCGCTTACCCGTTCCCGGATGCCGAGGGAGGACGCTGGCGACCGGCCGGCACCGAGCACCTGTACTGCGTGCGGCTGGCGGCTGGCGGCTGGCGGCTGGCGGCTGGCGGCTGGCGGCTGGCGGCTGGCGGCTGGCGGGCAATCGTCGCCGCCACGGCTGCCGCACAACCCGCTCCCGCCCGCCGCCAGCGCCGTCCGCCGACCCGGCGTACAATGCGCGACGCGGCATCACGCCGTCCGAATCACGACGTTTCCCCCACCATGTTCAATCCAAGCCGCGACGAAGTGCGTCGCTTTTTCACCGAGACCTGGCGCAAGCAGCGCGCCGGCGAGATCCTGACGCCGCTGGAAGCGATGGCAGCCGACTGGATCGTCGAGCATCCCGAATACCACGACGAACTCGCCGACGCCGATGGCGCGACCGCGCGCGAGTACACGCCCGAGGAAGGCCGCACGAACCCGTTCCTGCACCTGTCGATGCACCTCGCGATCAGCGAGCAGCTGTCGATCGACCAGCCGCCCGGCATCCGCGCTGCGCACGACAAGCTGGCGGCCAAGCTCGACTCGACCCACGAAGCGCAGCATTCGATCATGGAATGCCTCGGCGAGACGATCTGGGAAGCGCAGCGCACCGGCACGCCGCCCGACACCGACGCGTACCTGCAGCGCATCCTGCGCCGCGCATCGCGCGACTGAGCGCCGAGACGCCCGCCCACGCCACGTGGCGGCCGGAGCGCGGACAAAAAAATACCCCGCCGAGGCGGGGTATTTTTGCTACGCGGGCCCGTCGGGCCCGTCGTGCTTACTTCTTGAACACGAGATCGGTTTCTTTCAGCGACTCGATGTAGGCCGCGATGTCCTTCATGTCGCTGACCGACAGGCTCTGCACCTGCGCCTGCATGATCGCGTTGTTGCGACCGAGCAGCGGGTTCGTCAGGCCCATCTGGTACTGGCGCATCGCCCACACGAGGTAGTCGGCATGCTGGCCGGCGAGGCGCGGATATTCTGCGTTGATCGGCTTGTTCATCTGCGCGCCGTGGCAGGCGGCACAGTTGTGCGATTCGACCAGTTCCTTGCCCTTCGTGATGTCCGCCGCGTGTGCGGTACCGATCGCGAGGCCGGCCGCCAGTGCAACCGCCGCCGTCTTGAATGCGTTGTTCATGAATGCTCCTGTCCCGCCGGTCAGATCGGCGGCGCGCGCTTTACTTGTAGGGATTGTCCTTCGTGTCGGCCTTCTGGACGGCGTAGTACGCCGACAGATCCGCGATGTCCTGGTCCGTCAGCGAACCGGCGATCGCATTCATCGACGGGAAGTGACGATCCTTCTTGCGGTAGGCCTTCAGCGCGTTCTCGAGGTATTGCTGGTTCTGGCCGCCGAGGACAGGCACCCGGTAGACCTCCGGGTACGCCGCGCGGTAGTCCTGGATGCCGTGGCAACCGATGCACATGGCGGCCTTGCTCGCCCCGTCCTTCGGGTTGCCGACCACACCGGCCGCCTGCGCGCTGCCCGCGAGCGCCACGAGCGCTGCGACAACGACGTGTTTGCCGACGAATTTGTTCATAGCTCTTGTAACCTAGCTTGAGGGGAAACTGGCGCCAAAGCGGCAACGGCCCGCGCCGTTATGCTTGTCAGGTCGCCACGCAGGCCAAAAAAAACGGCCAGATTGTACCGCGTCGGCGGGGAACGCGTCCACAAGGCGCCCCGGTTCGCCCCGCCACAGCCCCGCAACGATACGCGGGCGCGGCCCAACCGGACAGCCCTTCTGACTTATACTGGGTTTTTTTCCCCGATTGAGAAGAGCGCCGCCATGCGTTTCGAAGGGTCCTCGCACTACGTCGCCACCGACGATCTGAAGCTCGCGGTCAATGCCGCGCTGACGCTGCAACGCCCGCTCCTCATCAAGGGCGAGCCCGGCACCGGCAAGACGATGCTCGCCGAGGAAGTGGCCGCCGCGCTCGACATGCCGCTGCTGCAGTGGCACATCAAGTCGACCACGAAGGCGCAGCAGGGCCTGTACGAATACGACGCCGTGTCGCGGCTGCGCGATTCGCAGCTCGGCGACGAGCGCGTGAAGGACATCTCGAACTACATCGTCAAGGGTGTGCTGTGGCAGGCGTTCGATGCCGAGCACCCGAGCGTGCTGCTGATCGACGAAATCGACAAGGCCGACATCGAATTCCCGAACGACCTGCTGCGCGAGCTCGACCGGATGGAATTTCACGTGTACGAAACCCGTGAAACGGTCCGCGCGAAGCACCGCCCGCTCGTCATCATCACGTCGAACAACGAGAAGGAGCTGCCCGACGCGTTCCTGCGCCGCTGCTTCTTCCACTACATCCAGTTTCCCGACCCGGCGACGATGCAGAAGATCGTCGCGGTTCATTTCCCGGACATCCGCGAGGAGCTGCTGCGCGCGGCGCTCGAGAGTTTCTTCGAATTGCGCGGCGTGTCGGGCCTGAAGAAGAAGCCATCGACGTCCGAGCTGCTCGACTGGCTGAAGCTGCTGCTCGCCGAGAACATCCCGGCCGACCAGTTGCGCGGCGTGGACGCGAAGCAGATCGTGCCGCCGCTCGCGGGTGCGCTGCTGAAGAACGAGCAGGACCTGAGCCTGCTCGAACGGCTCGTCTACATGAACCGGCACAACCGGTAATCCTCCCCCATCCGCGAAGGCCCGGCCATGCTGCTCAATTTCTTCTACGCGCTGCGCGCAGCCAAGCTGCCCGTCTCGGTGAAGGAATACCTGACGCTGCTCGAATCGCTGAAGGCCGGGCTGATCTCGCCGTCGATCGACGCGTTCTACTTTCTCGCGCGGATGACGCTCGTCAAGGACGAGCAGTACTTCGACAAGTTCGACCAGGCGTTCGGCGCGTATTTCCATGGCGTGTCCGCACTGCCGTCCGAAGCGTTCGACATTCCGCTCGACTGGCTCGAGAAGCGCCTCGAGCGCGAGCTGTCGCCGGAGGAGAAGGCGCAAATCGAAGCGATGGGCGGCCTCGACAAGCTGATGGAGCGCCTGAAGGAACTGCTCGACGAGCAGAAGGAACGCCACGAAGGCGGCAACAAGTGGATCGGCACCGGCGGCACGTCGCCGTTCGGGCACGGCGGCTACAACCCGGAAGGCGTGCGCATCGGCGGCCCGTCGAACGGCAACCGCACCGCGGTGAAGGTGTGGGAAGCGCGCGCGTACCGCGACTACGACGATTCCGTCGAGATCGGCACGCGCAACATCAAGGTCGCGCTGCGGCGGCTGCGCCGCTTCGCGCGCGAAGGCGCCGCCGAGGAGCTCGACCTGCCCGGCACGATCCGCAGCACCGCCGCGAACGCGGGCTGGCTCGACCTGCGGATGGTGCCCGAGCGCCACAACAACGTGAAGGTGCTGATGCTGCTCGACGTCGGCGGCTCGATGGACGATCACATCAAGCGCACCGAAGAGCTGTTCTCGGCCGCGAAGGCCGAATTCAAGCACCTGGAATTCTTCTACTTCCACAACTGCGTGTACGACCACCTGTGGAAGAACAACCGCCGCCGCCACTCGGAACGCACCGCGACGTGGGACGTGCTGCACAAGTTCACGCCCGACTACAAGCTGATCTTCGTCGGCGATGCAACGATGAGCCCGTACGAAGTGCTGCAGCCCGGCGGCTCGGTCGAATACAACAACCCGGAAGCGGGCGCCGTGTGGCTGCGCCGCCTCGCCGACCAGTTCCCCCATCATGCGTGGCTGAACCCCGAGCCCGAGCGGCTATGGGAATACCGGCAGTCGGTCGCGGTGATCCGCGACCTGCTCGGCCATCGCATGTATCCGCTCACGCTCGCGGGCCTCGAAACCGCGATGCGCGCACTCAGCAAGTAACGACACCCACCCAGCACGAAGGCCGCGTCCGAGCGGCCTCCCCCCGGAGATAGCATGAACCCCTCGCCCACCGCGAGCGCCAGCCGCGCCGGCGGCCGCCGCTTTTTCGCCGATACCTCCGTGTCGGCACTCGTCGCCGGCTTCGTCGCGATGATGACGGGCTACACGAGCTCGCTCGTGCTGATGTTCCAGGCCGGCCGCGCCGCCCACCTCACCGATGCGCAGATCTCGTCGTGGATCTGGGCGCTGTCGATCGGCATGGCGCTGACGACGATCGGCCTGTCGCTGCGCTTTCGCGCGCCCGTCGTCGTCGCATGGTCGACGCCCGGCGCCGCGCTGCTGATCGCGTCGCTGCCCGGCGTGCCCTACCCCGAGGCGATCGGTGCGTTCATCGTCTGCGCGGTGCTGCTGACGGCCGTCGGCGTGAGCGGGCTGTTCGATACGCTGATGCGCAAGATTCCGGCCGGCATCGCAGCCGCGCTGCTCGCGGGCATCCTGTTCGAGATCGGCATCGAGATCTTCCGCGCCGCACAGTTCCAGACGGCGCTCGTGCTCGCGATGTTCTTCACGTACCTGATCGTCAAGCGGCTCGCGCCGCGCTATGCGATCGTGACGACGCTGATCGTCGGCACGGCGGTCGCCGGCGGTCTCGGCCTGCTCGACTTCAGTGGCTTTCACATCGCGTTCGCGAAGCCCGTGTTCACGATGCCCGCGTTCTCGATCGCATCGATCGTCAGCATCGGCATTCCGCTGTTCGTCGTCGCGATGGCGTCGCAGAACGTGCCGGGCATCGCGGTGCTGCGCGCGGACGGCTATCAGACCCCGTCGTCGCCCCTGATCGCGACCACCGGCCTCGCGTCGCTGCTGCTCGCACCGTTCGGCTCGCACGGGGTCAACCTCGCGGCGATCACGGCCGCGATCTGCACGGGCCCGGAAGCGCACGAGGATCGCGCGAAGCGCTATACGGCCGCCGTATGGTGCGGCACGTTCTACCTGATCGCGGGGATCTTCGGCGCGACGATCGCCGCGCTGTTCGCGGCGCTGCCGAAGGCGCTTGTCGTGTCGGTCGCCGCGCTCGCGCTGTTCGGCTCGATCATGAGCGGGCTCGCGAACGCGATGCAGGACGTGAAGCAGCGCGAAGCCGCGCTCGTCACGTTCATGGTCACCGCGTCGGGCCTCACGCTGCTGTCGATCGGCTCGGCATTCTGGGGGCTCGTCGCGGGGATCGTCACGCAGGTGATCCTGAACGCGCGCCGCCCCGCGTGACGCGGCACGGCGCCCGCCGCCGCGGCCTTCGGACACGCCAGAACGTGCGCGACACGAATCGGGCCTAGAATAGCGGATCGGAGGCGGTGCCCAGCGCCGCCTCGCTTCGCCGCCGCGCTCGCGCGGCCCGTGAGAACCCGGCGCCTTGCGCCCTTCTTCCGAATCGCCATGACTACCGCACTCGACCAGCTGAAGCAGTACACGACCGTCGTCGCCGACACGGGCGATTTCCAGCAGCTTGCGCAATACCAGCCTCAGGACGCGACCACGAACCCGTCGCTGATCCTGAAGGCCGTCCAGAAGGATGCGTACAAGCCGATCCTCGAGAAAACCGTCCGCGATCATCGCAACGAAAGCACCGATTTCATCATCGACCGCCTGCTGATCGCATTCGGCACCGAGATCCTGAAGCTGATCCCGGGCCGCGTGTCGACCGAGGTCGACGCACGCCTGTCGTTCGACACGCAGCGTTCGATCGACAAGGGCCGCGAGCTCATCAAGCTGTACGAAGCAGCCGGTATCGGCCGCGAGCGCATCCTGATCAAGCTCGCATCGACGTGGGAAGGCATCCGCGCGGCCGAAGTGCTGCAGAAGGAAGGGATCAAGTGCAACATGACCCTGCTTTTCTCGCTCGTGCAGGCCGCCGCATGCGCGGAAGCCGGCGCGCAGCTGATCTCGCCGTTCGTCGGCCGCATCTACGACTGGTACAAGAAGCAGGCCGGCGCGGAGTGGAATGAAGAGAAGGACGGCGGCGCGAACGATCCGGGCGTGCTGTCGGTGCGCCGCATCTACACGTACTACAAGACGTTCGGCTACAACACCGAAGTGATGGGCGCGAGCTTCCGCACAACCAGCCAGATCACCGAACTCGCCGGCTGCGACCTGCTGACGATCAGTCCCGATTTGCTGCAGAAGCTGCAGGACAGCAACGAGACGGTCACGCGCAAGCTGTCGCCGGAGGCGCTGCAGGACAAGCCCGCCGCGCGCGTCGCGATCGACGAGGCAGCGTTCCGCTTCCAGCTGAACGACGACGCGATGGCGACCGAAAAGCTCGCCGAAGGCATCCGCGTATTCGCCGCCGATGCGGTGAAGCTCGAGAAGCTGATCGACTCGCTGCGCTAAGCCGCGACACGCGTCAGCGGCTGTCAGCAACACTGGCAACAGCCGTCAGCACGCACACCGCACACGGCCGCGAACGTCATGTTCGCGGCCGTTTTTATTTTTCATTCCATCGTCAAGCACGCGCACTACAATCCACGTCACGGGTGCGACGGCCGCCTCCCGAGGCACCCTTTCCCAGTCAGTCTTGTACGACGCCGAACCCGCGCGGAAGCGCAGGCCGGCCCCCTCAATACAGGAGACAACGATGCAAGTCCAACCGTACCTGACGTTCTACGGTCGCGCCGACGAAGCCCTTCAGTTCTACGAAAAGGCACTCGGTGCAAAGACGATGTTCAAGATGCACTTCAAGGATGCGCCGCCGAATCCCGACTACCCGATGACGCCGGAGATGGCCGACAAGGTCATGCATGCGAGCTTCACGATCGGCGACTCGATGATCATGTGCTCGGACGGCGACTGCAGCCAGCCCGGCGGCGGCATGCACGCCGGCTATTCGCTGTCGCTGAACCCGGCGACGGTCGAGGAAGGCCAGAAGCTGTTCAATGCGCTCGCCGACGGCGGCGAAGTGACGATGCCGTTCGGCAAGACGTTCTGGGCGCTCGGCTTCGGGATGGCGAAGGATCGTTTCGGCGTGCACTGGATGGTCAACGTCGAAGACCTGTCGCAGCGCGAGGACCTCGCGCAACGCGCGCAGGGATAACACGAAAGACAAAGCCCGCCACCTTGCCGGTGGCGGGCTTTTTCATTGCGTGGCCGTGCAGGCAGCGTCAGCCTTCCACCACGTCGAGATAGTCCTCCGGCCGCGTGCGATCCTCCGCATGCGCCATGCCCATCACGCGCACCAGCACGCTCACCACCACCGCCACCACCAGGTTCACGACCAGCGACCACACGGCCGCGTAGCCGGGAATCGCAAGACCGAACAGGTGGATCGTGAAGATCGAGCTGGCAAGCTTCAGCGAAACCGCCATCCACGTGCCGCACACGATGCCCGCCGCCCAGCCGGCCAGCAGGCCGCGATGGTCGAGCACGCGCGTGTACAGGCCGAGCACGATCGCGGGCAGCGTCTGGATGATCCAGATCCCGCCGAGCAGTTGCAGCTGGATCGCGTACGTCAGCGGCAGCCCGAGAATGAACGCGACGGCGCCGACCTTCACGATCAGCGACACGAGCTTCGCGACGTGCGTTTCCTGCTCGTGCGACATGTTGCGGTTCACGAACTCGCGGTGAATGTTGCGCGTGTACAGGTTCGCGGCCGCGATCGACATGATCGCCGCCGGCACCAGCGCGCCGATGCCGATCGCCGCGAACGCGACGCCGACGAACCACGACGGGAAATACTGGAGGAACAGCGCGGGCACCGCGAAGTTCGGGCCGAACGCCTTGAAGTACGGCGCGTACTGCGGCATGTCCTTCACGCCCGATGCGAGCGCCATGTAGCCGAGCAGCGCGAGCAGGCCAAGCACGAACGAATATGCGGGCAGCATCGCCATGTTGCGGCGAATCGAGTTGCCGGACGACGACGACAGGATCGCCGTGACCGAGTGCGGATACAGGAACAGCGCGAGCGCCGAGCCGATCGCGAGCGTCGCATACGCGCTGTAGCCGTTCAGGCTCATCGCGTCGGGCGCCTTCAACAGCAGCTTCGCAGGCGGCACACTCGCGAAGATGTGCCCGAAGCCGCCCAGCTTCGCCGGGATCACGATGACCGCCGCGGCGATCGTGATGTAGATCAGGATGTCCTTGACGATCGCGATCATCGCGGGCGCGCGCAGGCCCGACGTGTACGTGTACGCGGCGAGGATCGCGAACGCGATGATCAGCGGCAGGTCGCCGACGAAGCCGGTCGTGTCGAAGCCGAGCGCACCGATCACCACTTCGATCCCGACGAGCTGCAGCGCGATGTACGGCATCGTCGCGACGATGCCCGTCACCGCGATCGCAAGCGCGAGCATGCGGCTGCCGTAGCGCGCGTTGACGAAGTCGGCGGCGGTCACGTAGCCGTGCCGCTTCGCGATGCTCCACAACTTCGGGAACACGACGAACGCAAACGGATAAATCAGGATCGTATAAGGCAGTGCGAAGAAGCCCATCGCGCCGGCGCCGAACACGAGCGCGGGCACCGCGACGAATGTGTACGCCGTGTAGAGGTCGCCGCCGAGCAGGAACCACGTGACGATCGTGCCGAAGCGGCGTCCGCCGAGGCCCCATTCGTCGAGATGGGCGAGATCGCCGCGCCGCCAGTTCGCGGCCAGGAAACCGATGATCGTGACGCCGATGAACAGCAGGACGAAGACGAAGGTTGCGCCGAGATTCATCGCGCACCTCCCTGCGGGCCGCTCGCCTTCCACGCGTTCTTGGTCTTGAAGTATACGAACGCGGTGATCACCGCGCTAATGAAGACCCAGAGCAACTGGTACCAGTAGAAAAACGGAAAACCCAACCATTGCGGTTCGATCTTGCTGTACGACGGTACCCAGACCATCGCAATCAGCGGCAGTACCAGCAGCCAGAGCCAGCGCTTGGCGGCCCGGTTGGCGTCGGCATCGTGAGCCATGACGTCTCCTCATCTTTCCCGGTTATCGATCTTGTTGAGCGGGTACGGCGCCGAGAGGAGCGCAAAACGGGTAGGCTGCGGCTCCCCTGGCTTCGCGCCAGTATAGGAGCCGCGAGCACGCGGTCAAGCGGGGGCGAACCCGAGGTGATCCGCCCCTTGTCGCGTGGTTGCACCGGCATGCCGCCGGTGCATGAAGCGTCAGATCGCGAACGCGGTGTCGCGTGCGCCGGTCGTTTCTTTCAAAGCTTTCACCCACTTGCGTGCGGGCAGCTTCAGCGTGTCCTCGATCAGCTTCGCACGCGCGTCGAGCTGCGCAAACGGCACGTCGAGTGCGGGGCCCGAGAACGCGATCGCGATCCGGTTGCCGTCATGCACTTCCGGCAGTGCGATCACGCGGTGATCGAATGCCGCGTTCAGGTGCTTCATGTTGCGCACGAAGCTCGGATGATCGCCGAACAGGTTGATCGTCGCGATACCTGCGTCGGCGAGGCAGCCGCGCACCGCGCGGTAGAACGAGACGCTGTCGAGCACGGGGCCGCGCGCGGTCGCGTCGTACAGGTCGATCTGGATCGCGCCCGTCGTGCCGCGGTTGGCCGGATCGTTGACGAAATCCCATGCATCGGCTTCATGCACGGCGAGACGTGCATCGTCGGGCGGCAGCGCGAACATCGTGCGCGCGGCGACGATCACGGCCGGGTTCAGTTCGACGGCCTCGATCTTCGCGTGCGGCAGGAAGCGGTGCGAGAACTTGGTCAGCGCACCGGTGCCGAGCCCGAGCTGGACGATCCGCTCGGGCGTTTCGAGGAACAGCAGCCACGCCATCATCTGCTGCGCGTATTCGAGCTCGATATGCAGCGGCTTCGAAATCCGCATCGCGCCTTGTACCCACTCGGTGCCGAAATGCAGGAAGCGCACGCCGCCCTCTTCCGAGAACGTGACGGGCGCGAAGCGCGGCTTGCGCGGCGCTTCGAGCACGGGCACGTCGTCGTGTTCGTCGATCTCCGGGCGGCGCTTCACGCGCGGCGGCTGGAGTTTTTCGGAGCCGTTGTAGGCGGACGGCTTGCTGCGCTTGGACGCGCGCGCCTCGGCGGACGCGCGCTTGATCAGTCGGGTCATGTGTGAATCTCGCTGGGTGAAGCTGGTTTTAGCGGACGAGAGGATAGCATTGGCGGAGATTCCGCCGCCGGACGGACGCGCATCCGCCGCTTCTGCGCAATTACCGTAGGGCTACCTCATCGAAATCGCACCGCTCGATGGTGCGAAAGCAGGGCCTCGCCATCAGGCCGATTCTTTCGCACGCAACGTCCGTCGCGCCAGCGCACGGACACACTCGCACCGCTCCGGAAATATTCCGTAATCCAGGCATGCCGGCGGCCACATCAGACAGCCCGCCTGTCGCTCGTCACTGCGCCCGCGACACGCTATGCTCCGGCGTCGGCCATGCGCCGCGACGCTTCAAATCTTACGGATTACAAACAAAAAGCGAGAGACCTCATGACACAGAATGCGCGCCTGGCACACGCTGGCTACGCAGCCGCATTGACCGGCACCCTGCTGCTCGCCGCATGTGGCGGCGACAACGGCGCATCGAGTACGCCCGCCAGCAATCTCAGCACCGCCCAGCAGAACTACGAAAGCTTCGCGCTGGCCGCCAACGGCGGGCTGCACTATCTGCATGCTCAATTGTCTTTTTCCACGTCGAACAGCGGTGCGGCGAGCATCAACGACTCGGCCAGCTACTTCTTCACGGAGGATCAGAGCCTCGCGCAAAGCCCGTCCGGTGGCGCGCAACTGTTGACGAAGGGCCTGTCGTCGGTCGATCCGTCGCTGCCGGTGCCGACGCTCGCCGCCTCACGCTATGTCGTCAACGGTACGGTCGTCACAAGCACGCAGGAACAGGTCAGCTACAGCGGTGCAAATGTCCTGCTCACGGATCTCGCCGCGGACGGCCATACCGCCGCGATGACGATGATGGGCACGAATTACACGGTCGTGCCGCTGTCCGGCGTCCTTGCGAATTCGCCAGCCGAACTGTTCAACGGCAGCGCGCTCGGCGCCATCACGAACACAATCAACGGCACGTCGCTGTACAACAAGCAGGCGAGCTGGCAATCGGGCGCTGCCTACTTGAAGATCACGCGACAGGTGGCCGGCGACACGGTCGCCACCGGCGACTGCGCCGCACCGTCGACGACCGGTACGAGCCTGACACCGTGCAGCACGACGGCGTCGACGCTTGAAGCGTTCTTCCCGTATGCGAGTGCAGCTGACGGCAAGACTTACAACCTGAGCGACGGGCAGATCGTCACGCTCGCGGGTGTCCGCGCTTGGGTCGCCAATGCGGCACGCAATGCCCCGACGACCGAGTACCGGGTCTTCTATCAGTACAACGGGCAGATCAACGTCGGGGTCGTGATCCGCGACGGCACGACGCTCGCGATTACGTCTACCGGCAGCACGACGGCGCAGAACTTCTACATCCTGCTGAACAGCGCGGCGGTCCAGTCCGTGAAAGCAGCGATCACGTTCTGACGCAGTGCCACTTTCGGGTGCGCATGCAACGATGGAAACGGTGGCGGATGGTTCGCCGCCGCCCTTCGCAACAAGGACGGAGCAATCGGCCGGCGACGCGCGGTGCCCGGATCGAAAATCGGCGCACAATGGCATTCAGCGTCGGCCGGCCTGCGCGGCATTTCGGAGATTCCATGGCATCGACCGACAAGAAGATCTGGTTTCCGGCCAAACGCTACGGCTGGGGCTGGGGATTGCCGGTCGCGTGGCAAGGCTGGGTCGTGTTGCTGCTGTTCGCGATCGGGGTCATTGCAAGCGCGTGGCTGCTGCCGCCGCGCCGGTCTCCGATTGCGTACGGCGCCTGCATCGTGGCGTTGGTCGCGCTGCTGACCGTGGTGTGCTGGATCAAGGGAGAGACGCCCCACTGGCGATGGGGCAAGGACGATTGAGCATCAAGCGCGATATGCTCGCTTGCCCGATCGGCAAGTGAATTCGAGCCTCCGTAACGACGCGAAGTCGTTCGGCTACGTATATCCGATCACCAAAGCACACCGCTCTTCACGACAGTAAGCAACGCGCAAGTCGCAAATGCGCGCGTCATGCATGCGCAAAAGCGCGCACCGCAGCCAGGCGGCATAAGCAAATTCACACCGCGCCGGCTCGTCAAGCAAGGAACAAGCGCCCCACTCCGTCATCGATACGCAGCGACAGCACCTGTCGAACGGCTGAATTGTCCCAGGTCTCCACACGACGCAAAAATGCGAAGGAGCGGCCGCAAGCCGGGATGTCGCCTATGCGCTCGCCTTCGATGCCACGCCCCCGATGCCAAACCGGCATCGCCCGTCGGTCGTCACCGCCCGCCTGCCCGCTCCCGACGCTGCGAATCCCCCAGTGACGGCACCGCCGCCGAGTACGAACTGCGCATCCTTTTTCTGCGTGCACCTTGCAAATATACCCAAATAGGGATAATTTCATCGATGGATCCGTACACCAAACCACTCTACTGGCTCGGCTCGGCGCGCAAGGACCTGAAAGCAATGCCCGAAGCCGTCCAGGACACGTTCGGTTATGCGCTGTACCTGGCGCAAACAGGACGCAAGCATGATCAGGCCAAGCCATTGAGGGGATTCGGATCGGCTGGTGTGCTCGAGATCGTGGAATCGGAAGACAACGGCACGTACCGTGCCGTCTACACGGTGAAGCTCGGGAACAGCGTGTATGTGCTGCACTGTTTCCAGAAGAAATCATCGAACGGCATCGCGACACCGAGGCCGGACAGCGATCTGGTTCGCGAACGTCTGAAAGCGGCCGAAGCACACGCAAAAGGAGAAAGGCGATGATCGAAATCGAACAGGGCAGCGAGAACGTCTACGCGGATCTGGGCATGCGCGATGCCGACGAAATGCGAGTGAAGGCCCAACTCGCCGCCAAGATCGCGGAGATCATCAAGGCGCGCAAATGGACGCAGCAGCACGCGGCCCGGTTGCTCGGCATGACGCAGCCGAAGCTATCGAACATGCTGCGCGGGCAGTTTCGCGGCGTAAGTGAAACGAAGATGCTCGAATGTCTGGCGAAGCTCGGACGCGACGTGCAGATTGTCGTCGGGCCAGATCGTCAGTCGGAAGTCGAAGGGCATATCGAAGTCGTATTCGCCGCCTGACGTCAGGGCCCTGCCGATTGCCTCGGATCGCCGGCCGAGCGTGACGCCAGCAGCGCTGTCGGTCAAAGGACAACCCGGCGCCAGTGTTCCAGCTTCTGCTCGAACGACAGTATCGCATTCGCCGGGCTCGACGAAGGCAGCACGAGCGTGTCGTACCCCGCCGCGCCGATCACCTCCGCAAACCGCCCCGCCGTCTTGCCGTTGAAGCACACGCGCTTGAGCAACGGCGCATGCTCGCGCAACGCATCGAAATCATTCGGCTTCGCATGCCGGATCGCCGAATCGAGGCTGCCCTCGCGATGGCACGCGGCCAGCACGTCCCAGACGCCGATCCCGTGCGACAGCACGCGCTCGAGCCGCGCGTCGTACGCGAGTTCGTGCAGCCCGTGCTCGCCGAGCACCGTGCCGAGCAGCCGCCAGAACTGGTTGCGCGGATGCGCGTAGTACTGCGCGGCATCGAGCGAGGCCTCGCCCGGAAAACTGCCGAGGATCATCGTGTGCGTGTTCGCCGCGACGACCGGCGGAAAACCCCGCAGCATTACGCGCTCCCGCCCGGCCCGCCCGAGCGCGGCCCGTCGCCGTACGCATCGAGATGGCGCCACAGCGCCGGCAACATGCATTCGGTGACCATCAACGGCTTGCCGTGACGCTGGAACACCGAGCGCCGCGCGGCGAACGAATGCGGCGCTCGCGCACCGCCGAGCGCATGGCTCGCCAGCGCATACAAAGGATGGCCGGCGATCACGCGCCGGCTGACGAGCGCCGAACGCTCGACCTGCGGATCGCTGTACAGCAGCTCCGCGAGCGGCCGCGTGCGCAGCCGCCGCATCGCCTGCCACACACCCTTGCTGGCGGAAAGCGGCGCGATGCTGTGCGCGGCGACGAACGGCGTGCCGTCGACCGACAGGATCACCTCGCGCACCCACATCGGCGCACGCGGTGCACTGGCGAGCGCGTCCGGCTCGTCGAACCACGGGCAGTCGACGGCCTCGCGCGTCACGCGCACGGCCACCCGGCCGAGCCGCGCGAGGTGCGCGGTCAGCGATCCGCCGCGCGTCAGCCAGTCGCGCTGGTCGAGCGTGCAGCCAGGCCGCGGCGTCTCGCGCCAGCCGGCCTGCCCGCCGTCGAATCGCATGCGTGTGTTCACGCGGCGCGCGACAGCAGCAGCGCGTTGGTCCGCTTCACGAAGCTCGCCGGATCGTCGAGCATGCCGCCTTCAGCCAGCAACGCCTGATCGAACAGCAGATGGCACCAGTCGCCGAAATCGGCGCTGTCTGCCTTCAGCTGCTTCACGAGCGCGTGCTCCGGATTGATCTCGAGGATCGGCTGCATCGCCGGCGCGTTCTGGCCGGCCGCCTTCAGCATGCGCTGCAGGTAGCCGCTCATGTCGTTGTCGTCCGCGACGAGGCACGACGGCGAATCGGTCAGGCGGAACGTGACGCGCACTTCCTTCACCTTGTCGCCGAGCGCTTCCTTCATCTTCTCGACGACGGGCTTGATCGCTTCGCCCGCCTGTTCCTGCACCTTCTTCTCCTCGTCGTTCAGCTCGCCGAGATCGAGGTCGCCGCGCGCGACGCTCGCGAGCGGCTTGCCGTCGAATTCCTGCAGGAACGACAGCATCCATTCGTCGACGCGATCGGTCAGCAACAGCACCTCGACGCCCTTCTTGCGGAACACCTCGAGATGCGGGCTGTTCTTCGCGGCCAGCCACGCGTCGGCGGTCACGTAGTAGATCTTGCTCTGCTCGGGCTTCATACGCGACACGTAGTCGGCGAGCGACACGTCCTGCGCGTCGGTGTCGCCGTGCGTCGACGCGAAGCGCAGCAGCTTCGCGATGCGCTCGCGGTTCGCGTGATCTTCGCCGAGGCCTTCCTTCAGCACCTGGCCGAACGCGCCCCAGAACGTCTTGTACTTCTCCTTGCCGGCATCCTCTTCCGCGTTCGCGAGCTCTTCGAGCATCGACAGCGTGCGCTTCGTCACGCCTTCGCGGATCGCCTTCACGTCACGGCTTTCCTGCAGGATCTCGCGCGACACGTTCAGCGGCAGGTCGGCCGAATCGACGACACCCTTCACGAAACGCAGGTATTGCGGCAGCAGTTGCTCAGCGTCGTCCATGATGAACACGCGCTTCACGTACAGTTTCAGGCCGCCGCGATAGTCGCGGTTCCACATGTCGAACGGCGCATGCGACGGCACGAACAGAAGCTGCGTGTATTCGCTGCGGCCCTCGACGCGGTTATGCGTCCACGTGAGCGGATCCTGGTGATCGTGCGCGATGTGCTGGTAGAACTGCGTGTACTGCTCGTCGGTGACGTCGCTCTTCGAACGCGTCCACAGCGCGCTCGCCTGATTGACGGTCTCGTCCTCGTCCTTGAGGACCATCTCGCCCTTCTCCTGATCCCATTCTTCCTTCTGCATCAGGATCGGCAGCGCGATGTGGTCGGAATACTTCTGGATGATCGACTGCAGGCGGTGCGACGACAGCAGCTCGTCCTCGCCTTCGCGCAGATGCAGCGTGATCGTCGTGCCGCGCTGCGCGCGCTCGATCGCGTCGATCGTGAAATCGCCCTCGCCGGCGCTTTCCCAGCGCACGGCTTCGCTCGCCGGCAGGCCCGCGCGACGGGTCTCGACGGTGATCTTGTCGGCGACGATGAAGCCCGAGTAGAACCCGACGCCGAACTGGCCGATCAGCGCCGCATCCTTCTGCTGGTCGCCGGACAGCTTCGTGAAGAATTCCTTGGTGCCCGAACGCGCGATCGTGCCGAGGTTCGCGATCGCTTCATCGCGGCTCATGCCGATGCCGTTGTCGTCGATCGTGATCGTGCGCGCGGCCTTGTCGTAGCCGATGCGGATGCGCAGGTTCGGATCGTTCTCATACAGCGCGTTGTCCGCGAGCCCTTCGAAACGCAGCTTGTCGGCCGCGTCGGACGCGTTCGACACCAGTTCGCGCAGGAAGATTTCCTTGTTGCTGTAAAGCGAATGGATCATCAGGTGGAGGAGTTGCTTGACCTCTGCCTGAAAGCTCATCGTTTCATGTGCCATGGATGCTGTTTCCTCTTACTTGAACTTGAATGGTGTGGCGCGAGCGCCCGGCGCGCGATGCCGGCGGGCCCGTGAAAGGCGGCCGCCTGGCGCAAGCGGTTTGCGCGCGTATCTGGGGACGGCACGCCCGATTTCAAGGGCGGGCGTGCCGCGCCGCGTCACGACGCGCGGCGCACGGCCGAATCGATATAGCGCGACAACAGCCCCGGCAGCGCCGGATCGCCGCAGTTCGCGACGTTGAAGCGCATCCACGTGGACGGTGATTGCTGCGGCGAGAACAGGCTGCCCGGCGTCAGCAAAAAGCCGGCCTCGTGCGCGACCGCCGCGAGCGCGTCCGAATCGACGCCCGTGTCGGCCCACAGGAACATCCCGGCCGCCGGCATCGTGAAGAGGCCGAGCCCCGTGCGCTCGAGCATCCGCGCGGTCTTGTCGCGCACGCCGTCGAGCCGCGCGCGCAGCCGCTCGACGTGGCGCCGGTAATGCCCTTCGGTCAGGATCTTGTACAGCACGCGCTCGTTGAGCTCGGGCGTCGTCATCCCGACCAGCATCTTCTGGTCGGTGACCGCCTTCGCGATCTCCGGCGCGCACGCGACGTAGCCGACCCGCAGGTTCGCCGCGAGCGTCTTCGAATAGCTGCCGAGATAGATCACGCGCTTCAGCTGGTCGAGGCTCGCGAGGCGCGTGGCCGGATAGCTCGGCGGGCACAGGTCGCCGTACACGTCGTCCTCGACGACGAGGAAGTCGTACGCCTCCGCGAGCTTCAGGATCCGGAACGCCTGCGCGGCCGACAGCGACGTGCCGGTCGGGTTCTGCAGCACCGAATTGATCACGAGCATCTTCGGCCGCCACATCTGCACGAGCGTCTCGAGCGCGTCGAGATCGGGGCCGTCCGGCGTGTACGGCATCCCGACGAGCTGCGCGCCCTGCGCCGCGAAGCGGCCGAACATCTGGAACCAGGCCGGATCGCCGACGATCACCGCATCGCCGGGCTTCACGTAGATCCGCGAGATCAGGTCGATCGCCTGCGTGATCCCGGACACCAGCACGATCTGTTCCGGCTTCGCGCCGATCTCCACTTCGGCGAGGCGCGTCTGCAGTTGCTGGCGCAGCGGCAGGAAGCCCTGCGCGGTGCCGAAGCCGAGCATCTGCGCGCCGGACTGGCGCCCCAGCGCACGCAGCGCGCCGGTGATCAGTTCGCCGTCGAGCCAGCGGCCCGGCAAATAGCCGAGACCCGGCCCCTTTTCCGGGCTGACGGTGTGCAGCATGTTGCGCAGCAGCCAGACGACGTCGATCGTGTTGTGCACCGGCGCGGCCTCGGCCACGCGTGCAACGCTGTCGGCCGGCTGCGGGCCGGCGGCCGTGCGCTCGCGCACGTAGAAGCCCGAGCCGCGCCGCGAGTCGAGGTAACCCTGCGCGACGAGGCGCTCGTAAGCCTCGACGACGGTGAAGCGCGACACGCTCTTGTCGAGCGCGAGCTTGCGGATCGACGGCATCCGCATGCCGGGCCGGAACACGCGTTCGTCGATGCGTCGCCTTGCCCACTGGACAAGCTGGTCGACGAGCGTGAGGGTGGCCGTGTCGTGCGGCACGGGAATCTGGGCGAGTGGGACGGTGGACATGGGCGGCAGCTCCAACTGTACCGAAGGCTATCGCGCCGATTGTACCGTTACTGTGCCGGTAGCGACGATTACAGTTGACCGGAATGGCGACCGTGCGGCCGTCGTTCCGGCCCCGCCGCACCTGGCGCCGCGCCCACCGGCCCGCATCGCGGCCGGTACGCCGGCCGGTCCGGCCACCGCCCGGCGCATCGCCTGCCCACCATGACACTTTCGCTTCCCGACCGACGTTCATGCCAGCCCGCTCCCTGACACTCGACCATCTCGTGATCGCCGCGCGCACGCTCGACGAAGGCGTCCGCCACGTCGCCGACGCGCTCGGTATCGAACCGGCCGGCGGCGGCCGCCATCCGCTGATGCGGACCCACAATGCGCTGTTCGGCGCATGGGGCGGGCTCTACCTCGAAGTGATCGCGATCGACCCCGACGCGCCGGCGCCGAACGACGGCGCGGAGCCGCCGCGCGCGCGGCTGTTCGGGCTCGACGATCCGGCCATGCACGCACGGCTCGCGCAGGGGCCGTTTCTCGCGCACTGGGTCGCGCGTGTCGACCGTCCGCGCCAGCTCGCGCTGTGGCAGAGCCAGTACCCGGCGCGCATCCCGCCGGTTGTCGCAATGCGGCGCGGCGACCTGGGCTGGGGCCTCACGGTGCCCGACGACGGCACGTTCCCCGCATGGCAAGGCACGGGCGACGGCCTCCTGCCGTCGCTGATCCAGTGGGACAGCGCGCGCCACCCGGCCGAATCGCTGCCGGGCGACGGCGTCGCGCTGAAGGCGCTCAAGGGCGCCCACCCGCGTGCGGACGCGATTCGCGAGCAGCTCGACTGGCTCGGCGCCGCCCACCTGCTCGACCTCGAAGCCGCCGACGGCCCACCCGCGCTGGTCGCCGAATTCGACACGCCGCAAGGCCCGCGCACGCTGCGCTGAGCGCCCTGTCGCCCCCTGAACTAAACCAATACCGGCAACACGGAGACACCCTTCACATGAATTCGCGCGAAACCCGGGGCATGCTGCTCGGCCTCATCGGCGTGATGATCTTCAGCCTGACGCTGCCGATGACGCGCATCGTCGTCTCCGAACTCCATCCGCTGCTCAACGGGCTCGGCCGCGCGCTCGCCGCCGCGGTGCCGGCCGGCCTGCTGCTGTGGTGGCGCCGCGAGCCGCTGCCGACCCGCGCGCAGCTGAAAAGCCTAGCGATCACGTCGGCCGGCGTGATCATCGCGTATCCGGTGTTCTCCGCGTGGGCGATGAAAACGGTACCGGCGTCGCACGGCGCGGTGGTCAACGGCCTGCAGCCGCTGTTCGTCGCGCTGTACGCGGCCTGGCTGTCGCACGAGCGGCCGTCGAAGGCGTTCTGGGCCAGCGCGGTGGCCGGCAGCGCGCTCGTGATCGCGTTCGCGCTGCGCGACGGCGGCGGCACCGTGCAGGCCGGCGACGCGCTGATGCTCGTCGCGGTCGGCATCGGCGCGCTCGGCTATGCGGAAGGCGCGCGCCTCGCGCGCCAGATCGGCGGCTGGCAGGTGATCTGCTGGGCGCTCGTCGTGTCCGCGCCGTTCCTCGTGCTGCCGGTCGGCTGGCTCGCGTGGATGCAGCATGCCGCGCATCCGGGCCCGCTCGCCCTGCGCACGTGGCTCGCATTCGGCTACGTGACCCTCTTTTCGCAATTCATCGGCTTTTTCGCGTGGTACGCGGGGCTCGCGATGGGCGGCATCGCGCGCGTCGGCCAGGTGCAGCTGCTGCAGATTTTCTTCACGATCGCTTTTTCCGCGCTGCTGTTCGGCGAAACGGTCACGTCGACGACGTGGCTGTTCGCGGCCGCGGTGATCGCCACCGTGGTGCTCGGGCGCCGCTCGGCGGTCGCCACCGCCGCGCAACCGGCTCGCGCCGGCTGAACAGCTGCGCCATAATGGACGTTTTGCCTGATCGGTTTTGCCCACCCGGCCGCGAAGGCTCGATCGCGCTCGCGCCTGCCCACCCGGCAGCGTCGAGGCGATTTGCCCGAACGACCTTTCTTGACTGACCACGATATCCGAACGAGGAGACTATGAATCCGAGCGACCTGCATCCGCCGCACTGGCAGCTTTCCGAACGCGCACGCAAGCTGACGAGCTCTGCCATCCGCGAAATCCTGAAGGTCACGGAACGCCCCGAGGTCATCTCGTTCGCCGGCGGCCTGCCCGCCCCTTCGACGTTCCCGGCCGAACGCATGCGCGCCGCCGCCGATCGCGTGCTGCGCGACGCGCCGGCCGCCGCGCTCCAGTACAGCGCGACCGAAGGCTACCTGCCGCTGCGCGAATGGATCGCCGAGCGCTACAGCGTGCGCGTGTCGCAGGTGCTGATCACGACCGGCTCGCAGCAGGCGCTCGACCTGCTCGGCAAGGCGCTCGTCGATCCGGGCAGCCCGATCCTCGTCGAAACCCCGACCTACCTCGGCGCGCTGCAGTCGTTCTCGCTGTACGAGCCGCGCTACGTGCAGGTGCCGACCGACGAGCAGGGCCTGCTGCCGGACGGCCTGACGCCCGAACTCACGCAAGGCGCGCGCCTGCTGTACGCACAGCCGAACTTCCAGAACCCGACCGGCCGCCGCCTGCCCGTCGAGCGCCGCCGCGCGCTCGCCGCGTTCGCGCAGTCGAGCCCGTTCCCGGTGCTGGAAGACGATCCTTACGGCGCGCTGAACTACCGCGGCGAGCCGCTGCCGACGATGCTGTCGATGGCGCCCGATCACATCGTGCACCTCGGCACGTTCTCGAAGGTGCTCGCGCCGGGCCTGCGGATCGGCTACATCATTGCGCCCGAGGAACTCCACTTCAAGCTCGTGCAGGCCAAGCAGGCCACCGACCTGCATACGCCGACGCTCACGCAGCGCATCGCGCACGAAGTGATCAAGGACGGTTTCCTCGACGAGCACATCCCGACGATCCGCGAGCTGTACAGCGCGCAGTGCGACGCGATGCTCGGCGCACTCGAGCGCCACATGCCGGAAGGCGTCACGTGGAACCGCCCGGAAGGCGGGATGTTCATCTGGGTGAACCTGCCCGCGCAGATCGACAGCATGAAGCTGCTCGCCGCGGCCGTCGACGACCACGTCGCCTTCGTGCCGGGCGCACCGTTCTTCGCGGACAACGCGCAGCAGAACACGCTGCGCCTGTCGTTCGTGACGGTGCCGCCGGAGAAGATCGAGGAAGGCGTCGCGCGCCTCGGCAAGCTGCTGCGCGAGCGCCTCTGATCCCCTTTTTCCTGTCACGACTCTCTACGAGGAATCGAATACATGGCTAACGTCTACGACAAACTGAAGTCGCTCGGCATCGAGCTCCCGACCGCCGGCGCACCGGCCGCCGCCTACGTGATGAGCGCGCAAAGCGGCAATACGGTCTACCTGTCGGGCCACATCGCGAAGAAGGACGGCAAGGTCTGGGCCGGCAAGCTCGGCGCGGATCTGCAAACGGAAGACGGCAAGGCCGCCGCCCGCTCGATCGCGATCGACCTGCTCGCGACGCTGCACGCGCACACCGGCGACCTGAACAAGGTCACGCGCATCGTCAAGCTGATGAGCCTCGTCAACTCGACGCTCGACTTCACCGAACAGCACCTGGTGACGAACGGCGCGTCGGAACTGATCGCGGAAGTGTTCGGCGACGCGGGCAAGCACGCGCGTTCGGCATTCGGCGTCGCGCAGATCCCGCTCGGCGCGTGCGTCGAGATCGAGCTGATCGCCGAAGTAGCGTAACGGGCGCAGCGCGATGTCCGGTCATCTCGTCCGCTTCAAGCAGGTCGACGTGTTCACGGCGGTGCCGTTCAAGGGCAACGCGCTCGCCGTGGTGTTCGACGCCGATTCGCTCGGCGACGACGACATGCTCGCGATCGCCCGCTGGACGAACCTGTCGGAAACGACGTTCGTCTGCACGCCGACCGATCCGGAAGCCGACTACCGCGTCCGGATCTTCACGACGGAGGGCGAACTGCCGTTCGCCGGCCACCCGACGCTGGGCACCGCGCATGCGTTCCTGGAAAGCGGCGCGCAGCCGCGCACGCCGGGCCGGCTGATCCAGCAGTGCGGGGTCGGCCGGGTCGCGCTGCGCGAGCAGGCCGACGGCTGGGCGTTCGCCGCGCCGCCGGCACGCGTCACGCCGCTCGACCGTTCGGACTACGCGGCGCTGGCTGCCGCGTTGCGCAGCGACGCGATCGACCTGGAGGCCGAGCCGTGCGCGGTCGACAACGGCGCGCCGTGGCTGGTCGTGCGGCTGAAGTCGGCCGATGCCTGCATCGGCCTGACGCCCGATCCGGCCGCGCTGGAGGCCCTCACGCGCCGCTACGGCACGGACGGCCTCGCGGTCTACGCACCGCACGCCGAAGGCGGCCCCACGACGTTCGAAATCCGCTGCCTGATGACGGGCGGCAATTTCGGCTTCGGCGAGGATCCCGTCACCGGCAGCGCAAACGCCGCGCTGGCCGGGCTGCTGACGCGGCAGGAACGCCGCCCCGGCCAGTCGTATACGGCCCGCCAGGGTACGGCGATCGGCCGCGACGGCCGCATCTTCGTCAGCTATGACGAAAACGGCGCCACGTGGATCGGCGGCCATGTCGTCACGGTCGTCGACGGCACCTTCCTGTCACCCGCCTGACATTTCGCGATGTGCGATGGCGCCGGCCCGTCCGGCGCCCCCTACGATTCGCCCAACTATCGCAAAAACGTTCCAGCCAGTAATATCGGGCCTAATCCGTTGTTTCGGAGGTCTGTCCATGGTTGCGTGTCCCGCGAGCGAACAGACGTCGGGACAACCCCAATCATAGTCAGCCATCCAGACGGATGGCGCACGCGAGCAGGACGCCACCCTCTTCGATGAGCTCCGCCCGGTCCAACCACACGCCGCCGACCCGGCCGCTACGCGCGCCGCGCAAATCGCGCCGGCGTGCGCTATTTGCGATCCCGCTGCTCGGGATGCTGGCGCTCGCGCTGCTGTGGGCCGTGATCATCGCGCGTCTGTCGGTGGAAAAGGACAGCGCGTACAAGGAAGCAGCGGCTTCCGCGGCGATCCTGTCCTCCGCGCTCGAGCAGCATACGGTCAAGGCGATCCACCAGGTCGACCAGATCACCCGCTTCGTCAAGTTCGAATTCGAGAAGTCGCCCGCGCGCTTCAATCTCGCCAGCGCCGTCGAGAAAGGCGTCGTGCCGAGCGACACGCTGATCCAGGTGTCGCTCGTCAACGCGAAAGGCATCCTGTTCGCGAACACGGCCGAGCTTCATCCGCAGCCGATCAACCTGTCCGACCGCGAGCACTTCAAGGTTCACCTCTCGCACAACGACGACCGCCTCTTCATCAGCAAACCGGTACTCGGCCGCGTGTCGAGCCACTGGACGCTGCAGATGACGCGGCGCCTGAACAACCCGGACGGCAGCTTCGCGGGCATCGTCGTCGTGTCGGAAGACCCGAGCTACTTCACGAACGACTTCTACAACAACGCGGCGATCGGCAAGGAAGGCGTGATCGCGGTCGTGTCCGATACGGGCGCCGTGCTCGCGCGGCGCACGGGCTCGGTCAGCAACGCGCCCGGCGCGTTTTCCGCGTCGGGCGTCTACCCGATCGCCGAGCGCGTGACGGGCACGATCATCGACCCGATCGACGGGGTGACGCGCATCGTGTCGTACCGCCACCTCGACGGCTACCCGCTCGCGGTGATGGTCGGGCTGTCGCAAACCGAGGAATTCGCGGACTACTACCACACGCGCAACGTCTACCTGCTGATGACGAGCTTCATCACGCTCGCGATGCTCGCGTTCTTCGGCGTCGCGACGGGCCTGATCGGCAAGCTGCTCGGCCGTGAGCGCGAAATGACGCAGCTCGCCGAATTCGACCTGCTCACGGGCCTCGCGAACCGCTATGCGACGCTGCGCGGGCTGCGCAACGACGTGTCGATGCCGACGAGCCTGTCGCGGCTCGGGCTGCTGTTCATCGATCTCGACAACTTCAAGACGGTCAACGACACGCTCGGCCACAACGCCGGCGACATCGTGCTGCAGATGACCGCGTCGCGCCTGTCCGATGCGGTCGGCGACGAAGGCTCGCTCGCGCGCATCGGCGGCGACGAATTCGTCGTGGTGATGAAAGGCGACGACGTCGAGCGGCGCGCGGTGCGGCTGGCGGAGGCGATCATCCGGATGTTCGGCGAGCCGTTCGACGTGCGCGGCAGCTCGTTCGTGCTGCATGCGAGCATCGGCATCGCGCTGCACTCGGTTGCGAACGAAAGCGAAATCGACCTGCTGAAGAAGGCCGATCTCGCGATGTACAGCGCGAAGGACGCCGGCAAGAACTGCTACCAGTTCTACGCGCCGCACCTGTCGCACCGCGCCGACCACCTGATGCGCTGGGAGCAGCAACTACGCGTCGCGCTGGCCGAGGGGCAACTGTTCCTCGCGTACCAGCCGAAGATCGACCTCACGCACCGCTACATCACCGGCTTCGAGGCGCTCGCGCGCTGGGATCACCCCGAGCACGGGATCATCTCCGCGAACGAATTCATTTCGATCGCCGAATCGACCGGCCTGATCGTGCCGATCGGCGATTTCGTGATCCGCACCGCGTGCGAGCAGATCGCACGCTGGCGCGACGAGGGCCACGACACGCTGACGCTCGCGGTCAACATCTCGCCCGTGCAGTTCTGGCGCGGCGACCTGATCGAGACGATCTCGCGCACGCTGCTGGAAACCGGCATCGACGCGAACCGGCTCGAGATCGAGATCACCGAAACCGCGATGATGGAGTATCCGGAACTCGTGTCCGAGAAGATCGTCGCGCTGAAGAAGCTCGGCATCCGGATCGCACTCGACGATTTCGGCACCGGATATTCGTCGCTGTCGTACCTGCACCGCTTCTCCGTCGATACGCTGAAGGTCGACCGCTCGTTCGTGCAGGCGATCCCGAACGATCGCAGCGTGTGCGTGATGGTGTCGTCGATCGTGCATCTCGCGCGCTCGCTCGGCCTGACCGTCGTCGTCGAAGGCACGGAAACCGAGGAGCAGATCACGTGGCTGGCCGCGCTCGGTGAGATCGAGGCGCAGGGCTTCCTGTTCTCGCGACCGGTGCCGGCCGACGCGATTCCCGCGCTGATCGCACGCTTCGGCGTGCGCAGCGACCCGCCGAACGTGATTGCGCACCGCGCGACCGGCAGCACGGGCGCGTAAGCGCACCGCGACCGCGGCAGGCGTTGCGCGCGCGGTCATTGTTTCGTTTTCCGATCCGATTGTTTAGTTCATGAACTAGCGTTTTCGCGCATGGCAGTGTCACTGCGCGCAGCGGACAATCAGGAGGGCCGACGTGTCGGCGGGCCGCCGGCATGGTCACACGCGAGAGATCGGGCCCCGTGCCCAAACCACCAACATGACAACCGTCGAAATCGAAGCGACCGCTGATGTCGAACAGGCACAGGCTTCCCTGTGGGACCTGTTCAAGGTCGTGGCCAGCATTTCGGCGGTCTCGTGGGGCGGGCTTTCGATGATGGCGCAGCTCGAACGCCACTACGTGGAACGCCTGAGGCGCATCGAGCCCCACGTATTCGGCGACCTCGTCGCGCTTGCCTGGCTCGTGCCGGGCCCCGTCGGCTGCAACGTGGCGGTACAGGTCGGCCAGATCCTGCACGGCCGCGTCGGCGCATGGGTCGCCGGCATCGCGAGCGTGCTGCCGTTCTCCTTCCTGATGACGCTGTTCGCGATCTTCTATCAGACGCCGCTCGTGCGTTCACTTGCCGCGCCGATGCTGATCAATCACTTCGGGATGGTGCTCGCCGCGCTGATCGGCGTCACGTGGGTCAAGCAAGTGCGTTCGCTTGCGCGCACGCGGCGGGAGCAGCTGATCGCCGCGCTGTCGACGATTCTGCTCGCTTTCGCACATAATCCGGCCGCCTTCGTCGGGATTCTCTTCGCGGCATTCGCGGCAGGCTGGCTGACAGGGCCGACGCAACAGGACGCGGTCGATTTCGCGCTGTCGAAGCGCGACCGCAACCTGCTCGTGCTGCTCGGCGTGCTGGTCGTGCTGTTCGCGGTGCCGCTGCCCGGCGATTACCAGGCGACGCTGCTGTGGCCGCGCCTCGCCGGCGCGGGCATGACGCTGTTCGGCGGCGGCTTTTCCGCGCTGCCCGTGCTCAAGACGCTGTTCGTCACGCCGGCAACGGGCATCTCCGATCACGACTTCACGCTGGCGTTCGCGCTGTCACCCGTCGCGCCCGGGCCGCTGCTGAACGTGGTGCCGTTTCTCGGCTACCTGACCGACGGCTGGGTCGGCGCGCTGCTTGCGACGGCCGCACTGTTCATTCCGTCCGGGTGCCTCGTCGTGTTCGCGCAGAATCACCTTTCCCGGCTCAAGCGCCATTCGCGCTTCGAACACGGGATGCGCCTGCTGCGTGCGGCGACCACGGGCTTTCTCGTCGTCGCCGTCGTGAGGATCCTGCATCGCGAACCGGCCGACCCCGTTTACTGGCTGACGGGCGCCTTCGCGACGCTGTGCTTCGCGCGCTTCAAGGTGCCCGTCTATGCCGTGTACGGCACGGTCGCGGTTGCGTGCGGCGTGTGGCTGTGGGCCGCCGCGCGCTGACGGGCGACCGCCGCCGCCCTGCCGGGTTCGACCGGCATTCGTCCATCTAGCCCATCTCGCCCGTTCCGCCCGTCCTCAACCTGCCTGCACCGCGACCCGGCGGGCCATCCAGCGGGCACGCAGCGCGTCGTATGCGAGGTTGAAGCAGAACGTGTAAGGCAGGAAGAACAGCACGATGCCGAGGTCGAGCAGCAGCGCCTCGACGAGGCTCACGTTCAGCCACCACGCCGCTACCGGCACCACCATCGCCACGAGGCCGAGCTCGAACGTGACTGCATGCGCGATCCGCATGCCGAGCGTGCGCGACAACCCCGCGCGTCGCTCGAAGCGGTCGAACAGCGTGTTGAACGCCATATTCCACGCCATCGCGATCAGCGACACCATCACCGTCAGCACGCCGACGTGCGACACCGGCATGTCGAGCAGCCAAGCGCCGATCGGCGCGCACAACGCGATCGCGACCAGTTCGAACGTCAGTGCATGCAGCAGCCGTTCCGTCACCGTTTTATTGACCTGTTTCATGATTCCCTCCGATTCGTCTACTTCGTTCATGGCAGCCATTTTGATCGGCGTAACCGTATGAATCCAGTTTGATATCATCGGTTTTACCGATATATCACTACCAGGAGCGCCGCATGCGCCACGCCCCCGAAGCCCTGCTCGCATTCGCCGAAGCCGCGCTGCTCGGCTCGTTCACGGCCGCCGCGCGCAAGCTCGGCAAGCGCCAGTCGACCGTGTCGGAGGCGATCGCGAACCTCGAGATCGATCTCGGCGTGCAGTTGTTCGACCGCTCGACGCGCGCGCCGACGCTGACCGACGCCGGGCGCGCACTGCTGCCGCAGGTCCAGCGCGCGCTCGAGGCCGGCGCGGCGATCGACCGCACGGCCGCGCGGCTCGCGCGTGGCGAGGAAGCGCGGCTGACGCTCGTCGTGTCCGATACGTACCAGTCGAAGCGCTACGAGGAAACGTTGATGGCGCTCGAACGGCGCTTTCCGGCACTCGAGCTCGAATGCCAGATCGCCGAGCACGAGGACGTGCTCGACCTGATCCAGCAGGGGCGCGCGCAGCTCGGGCTGATGGCCGCGCGCGCGGCCTACCCGGCCGATATCGGCGCGGCGACCATCGCGGAGGAATCGGAGATCGGGCTGTTCGTCGGCCGCACGCATGCGCTCGCCGAATACGGCGACGCCGACGTGCCGCACGCCGCGCTGCGCGACGTGCGCGAACTGCGCCTCAATACCTATGTGAAAACGGAAGGCCGCGGCGCCGACGACCGGATCGTCGTCGGCACGCAGCACTGGCTGGCACCGAGCTACCTGATGCTGCTGGAGATGGCCGTGCTGGGGTTCGGCTGGGCCGAGCTGCCGCGCTGGATGGTCGATCACTTTGCGCGTGATCGGCTGTGCGAACTGCGTGCGCGCGGCTGGCCGCGCCGTGTGCGGGTCGATGCGGTCTGGTCGCGCAACCGGCCGCTCGGCCCGGTCGGCTCATGGCTGCTCGATGCGATGCTGGCTGCTTAGCGGCGCTTGCCGACGCACCCGCGGCTACGCGCCGGCGGCCGGCTCCGGTCCGATCAGAAGCCGCGCGACAGCACCGCCGCGCCGATCGTGACGACGCCGAGCACGAGGTTCACAAGGACGAGCAGGCGCACCGTATTCACCGCACGCGCACCGTCCGGCCACTTCTGCGCCTGCACCGCGCGGCGGATGCGCGGGAACAGCGCGAACCGGATATGCCCGAAGATCAGCATCATCACGACGCCGAGCCCGGCCATCGCGTGCAGCGACCACGTCGCGTGCGCGCCGCCGAATTCCACGAGCAGGAAGCCGCCGGACAGCAGGATCACGATCACGGAACCCGATACCCAGTTGAAGAAGCGGCCGAACACGCCCTCGATCAGCGGCAACCGAAGCTGCGGCGACAGGTCGGACAGCGCCGGACGCAGGCAGAAGTTGGCGAAGACCATCCCGCCCACCCACACGGCGACGGCCAGCAGATGAAGAAACAGCGCGACGGAGACAGCATGGGACATGACGGCAATCCTGTGAGGAGTTGGGTGCGGCGAACGGCCGCGTCGCACGCGGCATCGAGCGACGTTCGACCGGATTGTCGCTGCGCGGTTCAGACCCCAGGCGCGATTTCACACTATTTTGCAAGTTCCGCGTGACAGCGCCACACTTGCTTACCCGAATCCCCATGCCAAAAGAAAAGGCCGCACGTCCGCCGAAGCGGAGGTGCGGCCTTCGATCGCGGCCGAACCGGACGATCGAACGTACGCGGCGTCAGCCGAGCAGCGGACGCAGCTCGTTGACGACCTTGACCTTTGTCTCCGGCGTGCGGCCCTTGCGTGCGCGCTTGCCGACGTGCGGCGCGAGCCCTGCATACGACAGCGTCTCGTCCATCGCCTTGCCGCCGCGGCCGGTGCCGATCAGCACGACGCCCGCCGGATCGATCGCAAGTGCCTGGACGAGCGTTTCCTTGTCGTCGAGCGCCATCAGGATCACGCCGCGACCGCCGCCGGACAGCGTCTTCATCTCGTCCATCCCGAACACGAGCAGGCGGCCGCCGCTCGACAGGCACGCGACCTGGGTCGCGTTCGGCAGCACGGGCATCGGCGCGAGCGGCGCCGCGCCCGCATCGATCGTCATGAACGCCTTGCCGGCCTTCACGCGGCTCACCATGTCGCCGACCTTCGCGAGGAAACCGAAGCCGTTGCTCGACGCGAGCAGCAGTTGCTGATCGGCCGGCGCCGCGTAGTAGTGCATCAGGTGCGAGCCCGATTCGAGCTCGATCAGCGACGTGACCGGCACGCCGTCGCCGCGCCCGCCCGGCAGCACCGACACGTCGACCGAATACACGCGGCCGCTGCTGCCCCATGCGATCAGGCGATCCGGCGTGCGGCACTGGAACGCCGCATACAGGCTGTCGCCGGCCTTGAACGAGAAGCTGGCCGGGTCGAGTCCGTGGCCCTTCAGCGCACGCACCCAGCCCTTCTGCGACACGACCACCGTCACCGGCTCGTCGACCACCTTCGCCTCGAACGTCGCGCGCTTTTCCTGCTGGATCAGCGTGCGGCGATCGTCGCCGTACTGCTTCGCGTCGGCCTCGATCTCCTTGATCATCAGCCGCTTCATCGCGCTTTCGTTCGCGAGCAGTTCCTCGAGCTTCGCCTTCTCGTCGCGCAGCGCTTCGAGTTCCTTCTCGATCTTGATCTTCTCGAGCCGCGCGAGCTGGCGCAGCCGGATTTCGAGAATATCTTCCGCCTGCCGGTCGGTGAGCCCGAACGCGCTCATCAGCGCGGCCTTCGGCTCGTCAGACTCGCGGATGATGCGGATCACCTCGTCGATGTTCAGGAAGACGATCATCCGCCCTTCGAGGATGTGGATGCGGTCGTCGACCTTCGCGAGACGATGGCGGCACCGGCGCGTCATCGTCAGCTGGCGGAACTTCACCCATTCGTCGAGGATCGTCAGCAGGCCCTTCTGGCCCGGCCGGCCGTCGGCGCCGATCATCACGAGGTTCAGCGTCGCATTCGATTCGAGGCTCGTGTACGCGAGCAGCGTGTTCACGAATTCCGTCTGGTCGATCGTGCGCGACTTCGGCTCGAACACGAGCCGCACCGCCGCTTCCTTGCCCGACTCGTCGCGCACCGCGTCGAGCAGGTCGAGCATCGCCTTCTTCGTGTTGAGCTGCTCGGGCGTCAGCGTCTTCTTGCCGAGCTTGAGCTTCGGGTTCGTCAGTTCCTCGATTTCCTCGAGCACCTTCTGGCCCGACGTGCTCGGCGGCAGCTCGGTGACGACGAGCTGCCACTGGCCGCGCGCAAGATCCTCGATCTTCCATTTCGCGCGCACCTTCAGGCTGCCGCGGCCGGTTTCATAGGCCGCCGCGATTTCCGCGTCGCTCGAGATGATCTGGCCGCCGCCCGGGAAATCCGGGCCGGGGATCAGGTTCATCAGCTCCGCGTGCGTGAGCTTCGGATTGCGGATCAGCGAGACCGCCGCCGCTGCGACTTCACGCAGGTTGTGCGACGGGATTTCGGTCGCAAGACCGACCGCGATGCCCGACGCGCCGTTCAGCAGCACGAACGGCATGCGGCTCGGCAGCGTCTTCGGCTCCTCGAACGAGCCGTCGTAGTTCGGCATGAAGTCGACCGTGCCCTGGTCGATCTCGTCGAGCAGCAGCTTCGCGATCGGCGTGAGGCGTGCTTCCGTGTATCGCATCGCCGCCGCGCCGTCGCCGTCGCGCGAGCCGAAGTTGCCCTGCCCGTCGATCAGCGGGTAGCGCAGCGAGAAATCCTGCGCGAGACGCACCAGTGCGTCGTACGCCGACTGGTCGCCGTGCGGGTGGTATTTACCGAGCACGTCGCCGACCACGCGCGCCGACTTCACCGGCTTCGCGTCCGGGCCGAGGCCCATTTCGTTCATCGCGTAGAGAATCCGGCGCTGCACCGGCTTCTGGCCGTCGCAGACGTCGGGCAGCGCGCGGCTCTTCACGACGCTGACCGCGTAGCTGAGGTACGCCTGCTCCGCGTAGTTGCCGAGCGTCAGCGCATCGGCATCCGGTGCGTCGGACGCGGCGAAGAGATCGGAAGTATTGTCGTCCATCTGAATTCCGTATTCGTAAGTGGCGTGGGGCCGGGCCGGGCGTGAGGCCCGGCCGCGCAGGTGCTCGGCTTAGATGTCCGCTTCGACGTCGTTGCCCTTTTCCTCGAGCCAGCCGCGCCGTGCGGCTGCCTCGCCCTTGCCCATCAGCATCGTCATGCGCGCGACGGTCGCCTCGTAGTCGAGCTCGCCGAGCTTCACCGGCATCAGACGGCGCGTGTCGGGGTTCATCGTGGTATCCCACAGCTGCTCGGCGCTCATTTCGCCGAGACCCTTGAAGCGGCTGATGCTCCACTGGGTCTCGCGCACACCGTCCTTGCGCAGCTTGTCGAGGATCGCTTCGAGCTCGCCGTCGTCGAGCGCATAGAGCTTCTGCGCGGCCTTCTTGCCGCGCGCGGGCGCATCGACGCGGAACAGCGGCGGCCGCGCGACGCACACATGGCCGCGCTCGATCAGTTGCGGGAAATGCTTGAAGAACAGCGTGAGCAGCAGCACCTGGATGTGCGAGCCGTCGACGTCCGCGTCCGACAGGATGCAGATCTTGCCGTAGCGCAGGTTCGACAGGTCGACGCTTTCATCCGGGCTGTGCGGATCGACGCCGATCGCGACCGAGATGTCGTGCACCTCGTTGTTCGCGAACAGGCGGTCGCGCTCGGTTTCCCACGTGTTCAGCACCTTGCCGCGCAGCGGCAGGATCGCCTGGTATTCCTTGTCGCGGCCCATCTTCGCGGAGCCGCCTGCCGAATCACCCTCGACGAGGAACAGTTCGTTGCGCGCGATATCTTCGGTTTCGCAGTCGGTCAGCTTGCCGGGCAGCACAGCGACGCCCGAGCTCTTGCGCTTCTCGACCTTCTGGCCCGCACGCGTGCGCGCCTGTGCCTGCTTGATCACGAGTTCGGCGAGCTTCTTGCCGTGCTCGACGTGCTGGTTCAGCCACAGCTCCAGCGCGGGACGCGAGAACGACGACACGAGCTTCACCGCGTCGCGGCTGTTCAGGCGTTCCTTGATCTGCCCCTGGAACTGCGGATCGAGCACCTTCGCGGACAGCACGAACGACACGCGCGCGAACACGTCTTCCGCGAGCAGCTTCACGCCCTTCGGCTGCAGGTTGTGCAGTTCGACGAAGCTTTTCACCGCCTGGTAGAGACCGTCGCGCAGGCCGGATTCATGCGTGCCGCCGGCCGGCGTCGGGATCAGGTTCACGTACGACTCGCGCACGAGCGAGCCTTCCTCGCTCCATGCAACGACCCACGACGCGCCCTCGCCTTCGGCGAAGGTGTCGTCCCCCGAACGCGAATCGGCGAAACGCTCGCCTTCGAACAGCGGGATCAGCAGCTCACTGCCGTTCATTTCGTCGAGCAGGTAGCCGCGCAGGCCGTCTTCATATTTCCACGTCTGGCGCTCGCCCGACTTCTCGTTGACGAGCACGACCTCGACGCCCGGCAGCAGCACAGCCTTCGAGCGCAGCAGGCGCTGCAGTTCGCCGAGCGGCAGGTTCGGCGAATCGAAGTACTTCGGATTCGGCCACACCTGCACGCGCGTGCCGGATTTCTTCTCGCCGCGGCCCGCGCCTTGCGTTGCGAGCGGCTTCACCACATCGCCTTCGGCGAAGCCGAGCTCCGCGATCTTGCCGTCGCGCCAGACCGTCACGTCGAGGCGCGTCGCCAGCGCGTTCGTCACCGACACGCCGACGCCGTGCAGGCCGCCCGAGAACGTGTAGGCGCCGCCCGCGGCCTTGTCGAACTTGCCGCCCGCGTGCAGGCGCGTGAATACGATCTCGACGACCGGCACGCCCTCTTCCGGGTGCATGCCGAACGGGATGCCGCGGCCGTCGTCCTCGACCGATACCGACTGGTCGGCGTGCAACGTGACCGTGATCTGCTTGCCGTAGCCGCCGAGCGCCTCGTCGGACGCGTTGTCGATGACTTCCTGGATGATGTGCAGCGGATTCTCGGTACGGGTGTACATGCCGGGACGCTGCTTGACCGGCTCGAGACCCTTGAGCACCTTGATCGATGCTTCGCTATAGGCCGCGCTGGGTTTCTTCGTTGACATAGGCGCTGAATTTCGTCATTCATCGGGACGTTGTCCACACCTCGTGTGGATAACGTCGTGGACAAAACGTTGAGTTCCGTAAAAAAGCGAATCGAAACAACGGTGTGCTTGGACTGCTCCGAAAGCGGGCGCGCGGCGTGCGCTGCGCTGCCCGGGACGCGCGGTATTTTACTGGTTCCGCGTGGCACGCCAATCGCGGAATCGCGCGCGGCGGCCGCCGGCCGCGCGACGCGTATCACGCCGGCTTGCGCTTCGCCTCGAGCGTTTCCCACCGTTCGAGCGCTTCGAGCAATTCGTCGTCGATCGCCGCGAACCGCTCGGTCAGGCGTGTGCCTTCCTGCGGATCCTTCGCAAAAATCGAGCCGTCTTCGAGCCTAGCGTTGATCGTCTTCTGCTCCTCTTCGAGCGAGGCGATCTTCTCCGGCAGCGAATCGAGCTCGCGCTGCTCGTTGAACGACAGCTTCACCGTGCGTTGCGCGTTGCGGCCCGCGGCGCTTTTCGCCGCGTCTTCCTTGACGGGCGCCGCGTCCTTGACCGCGCGCTTCGCGGCGTCCTGCTGCGCGAGCTGATCGGCACGCGCGCTCTGGATCTGCCAGTCGGTGAAGCCGCCCACGTATTCGCGCCACTTGCCGTCGCCCTCGGCCGCGATCACCGACGTCACGACGTTGTCGAGGAACGCGCGATCGTGGCTGACGAGCAGCACCGTGCCGTCGTAGTCGGCCAGCAGCTCCTCGAGCAGTTCGAGCGTCTGGATGTCGAGGTCGTTGGTCGGTTCGTCGAGCACCAGCACGTTGGCCGGACGCGCGAACAGGCGCGCGAGCAGCAGCCGGTTGCGCTCGCCGCCCGACAGCGACTTCACCGGCGACCGCGCGCGTTCCGGCGCGAACAGGAAATCGCCGAGATAGCTCATCACGTGCTTGCGCACGCCGCCGATCTCGACCCATTCGCTGCCGGGGCTGATCGTATCCGCGAGGCTCTTTTCCTGGTCGAGCTGCGCACGCATCTGGTCGAAATAGGCGACCTGCAGGTTGGTGCCGATACGCACCGTGCCTTCGTCGGGCTTCAGTTCGCCGAGAATCAGCTTGAGCAGCGTCGTCTTGCCGGCGCCGTTCGGGCCGATGAAGCCGATCTTGTCGCCGCGCATCACCGTCGTCGAGAAGCGATCGACGACCGCGCGGCCGCCGTAGCGCTTCGTCACGTCGGTCAGCTCCGCGACGATCTTGCCGGACTTCTCGCCCTGCGCGACATCCAGCTTCACGTTGCCCAGCGTGTTGCGGCGGTCCGCGCGCTCGTTGCGCATCTGCACGAGCCGCGCGATGCGGCCGACGCTGCGCGTACGGCGCGCTTCGACGCCCTTGCGGATCCACACTTCTTCCTGCGCGAGCAACTTGTCGAACTTCTCGTTTTCCACGCGCTCGATTTCGAGCTGCTGCGCCTTGCGCGTCTGGTACGCGGAGAAATTGCCCGGGTACGACAGCAGCCGGCCGCGATCGAGGTCGACGATGCGCGTCGCGACGCGGTCGAGGAACGCGCGATCGTGGGTGATGAACAGCAGGCCCGCGCGCTGCGCGACGAGCAGCTCTTCCAGCCAGCGGATGCCGTCGAAGTCGAGGTGGTTGGTCGGTTCGTCGAGCAGCAGCACGTCGGGCTGCAGCACCAGCGCGCGCGCCAGCGCGACACGCTTCTGCATCCCGCCCGACAGCGCGTCGACGGGTGCATCGACGTCCGCCAGGCCGATCTGCGCGAGCGTCATCGACACGCGCGTGCGCCAGCTCCAGGCGTCGTGCGCGTCGAGCGACGACTGCAGCGCGTTCATCCGCGCGAGCAACGCATCGTGCTCGGCGCCTTCGGGTATATCCGCGAGGCGGTGCGCGATCGAATCGTATTCTTCGAGCAGTTCGCGCGTGTGCGCGAGCCCTGATGCCACTGCATCGAACACAGTCGCGCCCGGCTCAAATTCGGGCTCCTGCGGCACGTAGACGGTCACGAGTTCCTGATGGCGCGTGACCAGCCCGTCGTCGGCCTTCGCGAGCCCGGCGACGATCTTCAGCAGCGACGACTTGCCCGCGCCGTTGCGGCCGATCAGGCCGACGCGCTCGCCGGCTTCCAGCGAGAAATCCGCGTGATCGAGCAACGCGACGTGACCGAACGCGAGCTGCGCGCCGGAAATGGAATAGAGCGACATGGGGAGACGGCGAAGAGAGAAATCGGAAGCGCCCATTGTACCGGTCGCGGGCGGCGCCACCGGTATGGCCGGATGGATAAGACCGGCAAACGGGTTGAGAGGCGGGTTGGATCGTGCTTTTGGCGGCAGACCGGCGGTGTCCATCGAGGCGCATCGGCGCGATGCGATGGCCTATCGGGTGCGCCCGGCTTCGGGTAGCGGACGCCGCGCGCAGGCTCTATGTGGAAGGTCCAATTCCGACCGGATGCCTGCGGCCGGCCGATCGACCATTCCGCGCCGGACGCCTCGGGCGCCCGTACGCGGCATGCGCGATTACTTCACGTTGAGCATGATCGTGGAGCTCATTTCGGGGCCGTACGAGCGGTGCGCGCCGTCGCCGAACTGCAGCGTCAACGTGTGCTGACCGGGCGGCAGCTTGATCTCGGTTTCGGTCTGCGCCTTGCCGAAGTGCAGCGAGCGCTCGCTCGCAGGGATCACGTCGCCCTTCGGAATCGGCCGGCCGTCGATCAGCAGGTGATGATGGCCGGTATTCGGCGTCATGTCGCCTGCGGGCCGAAGCTCCATCCCTTCAAGCCCGAACTTCACGT
Source organism: Burkholderia lata (assembly GCF_902499335.1). Lineage (GTDB taxonomy): Bacteria > Pseudomonadota > Gammaproteobacteria > Burkholderiales > Burkholderiaceae > Burkholderia > Burkholderia lata_B. The sequence continues at coordinate 158,114 of NZ_CABVQK010000021.1, forward strand.
GCACCGGGTTCGACACCGTCGCGCCCTCGCTCGGCGCTTCGAAATACACGCGCGCCTCGGCCCGCGCCATCGTCGACACGGCCATCGCCGCCACGCACACCGCACCTGCGATCCACTTTCTGTTCAGCATCGCATTCTCCTTATGATTGGACAGCCCGGGAAGCATACACCGCACGCACGGCATATGTGTTTCGGTTGCGTTGTTCGCGATGCGTACGTTTAAAACGACGTTGCGGAGCCGTTCGGCGAAATTCCGGTACCATTGCGCCTTTCGTCCGCCGGCCAGGCCGCGGACGGGCATCACCGGATTTCCATTTTTCCCGAGCACTACATGAGCGAAGTAACCGAATACCAGAGCTGGGTCTGCCTGATTTGCGGGTGGGTCTACAACGAAGCGGAAGGGCTGCCCGACGAAGGCATCGCGCCCGGCACCCGTTTCGCCGACATCCCCGCCGACTGGCGCTGCCCGCTGTGCGACGTGGGCAAGGAAGATTTCGTCGTCGTCGATTTCTGATTCGCTGATTCCCTGGTTTTCTGATCGCGGCTGATTGCGCGATCACGCGCGTCGGCACGCATTCCGCCCCGCCGACGCGCCGCGCGTTTGCTATACTCTGCGCGCTGTCCACACTGCCGTCCGGTTCGCGTTTTTTCGCGCGATCATTCGGACATGGCTCTCCCCGTAGTTCAATGGATAGAACAAGCGCCTCCTAAGCGCTAGATACAGGTTCGATTCCTGTCGGGGGGACCAGCCAAGCTTCCAGCCATCCGCAAGATTCACAAGAAACTCCCCGCTTCGCCCCGTCTGGTGACGTTCTAGCTCCCGGCCTTACCCGAGACTGTAGTAACGGTCGGAGAAGGTGTGGATATGCTTGTTGGTATCAGCCGATACCAACAATGCCTCTGGCTGACGTACAGATATCGCATCAGCTCGATAACGCATCAACATTGGCCGCGCCAACTCGCCCTTTCCGCCATACCGCCGGCGACGGGCGGGGCGTGACGATGTTGGACTGCCGCCAGCCTACTCGTCGAACGGCCCGGCTTCAAAGGTGGCCGCTCCGTCGGCATACTCTCGCACCCATATATCGCGGTGGTCCTCGCCAGAGCCCTTTACTCCGAACGACGCATTCGGCAGGTATGAAGCCAGCTTGTCGAACAGCATGACGATCGCCGTGCTGTCCAGAAAGAAGCGAGTTGAAGTGGGTAGAGCCGAACCACATGCTTCGGTGAGGTTGGTCAATACGTCGTGGCTTAGCGAATATTCGTCAAGAAACTTCAAGAGTTCCTCACGGACACTGGCAACGTTCAACGGCTCACCATCGAACGGATGAACCGAAACCTGAGTGTGAAAGCTCATTCGAACTTACTCCGTTATTTTTCTCATTCAAACATTGGCTCTTCACGGCGTGTGGAGCGAATCGTGATTGTTGACGATCTACCGACCGTTGTCGATCAGCCAAGTTTGGGCTTTCGTGGGCAGTTCACCCTTCTCGAAGCGTGCCGATCCTGCCGGTGAACCGCGGCTTCCATTCGACGCAAATCACAGATCGATTGACTCTCCACATCAGCCCTAGTACACTTCGCGCCGCGGGGTGGAGCAGTCTGGCAGCTCGTCGGGCTCATAACCCGAAGGTCGTAGGTTCAAATCCTACCCCCGCAACCAATACCGAAGCCCGCTCTGCGAAAGCAAGCGGGCTTCTTGCTTTCCGCATGCACGGCTGCGTGTGCACGGACTGGCCACACTGCACACGGATTGCGGAATATTCAGACGCCGGCATCACCTGCGACACACGACCACACCCTGTCCAATCGCCACGGCCCTGCGCCAGAAATTGCGTAGAATTCCGAACTTTCTTCAGCATCGGGACTCCCGCAATGATTCGAGCAATCGCGGCACTCGCCGCGCTTTCAGCGATGGCCGGCACGGCAAACGCCGCCGACACCCTCACCGCGCCTGCAACGCAGCGCTATGTCAGCCCCGGCATCGCCAACGTCACGGGCGCAGCGGCACCGCGCCCTGAAACCACCTCCGCCGACGCGCGCTGCCGTGAACTGGCCGCCGGCATCGACGCCGTCACGCATACCCCCGACCGCGGCCAGAAGGTCGTGCGCGGGATGGGCCCGGACGGCAAGCCGCGCAACGAACTGCACGCCTACGACAAGCGGGCCGATCTCGAAGCCGAGCACCAGCGGCTCGGCTGCCGATAACGAACGCAACACCGCCCGGCTAGGTCAAATCGCGCCGGGCGTCCGCATTCACGCGTTCGCACCACCGTCGATCGTCAACCCGGTCCCGTTGATCGACCGCCCTTCCGGCCCGACCACGAACGCGACGAGCGCCGCCACGTCATCGGCCTTGCCGTACTGCGGGATCGCCATCCGCGAACGCTGCGCGCTGGCATGTTCGCCGTCGGCCGGATTCATGTCGGTATCCGTCGACCCCGGATGCACGATATTGACCGTGATGCCGCGCGAACCGAGATCACGCGCGAGCCCCTGCGTCCATCCGATCAGCGCGGCCTTGCTCGCCGCATAGAGGCTCATCCCTGCATCGGGCACGCGCGTGGCGAGGCAGCTGCCGGTTGACACGATGCGCCCGCCCTCCCCGAGATGCCGCGCCGCCGCCTGCGACGCGACGATCACCGCACGCACGTTCACGTTCAGCGTCGCGTCGATATCGTCGAGCGTGAGGTCGTCCAGCGCGCCGGCCCGGAAAATCCCCGCGTTGTTGACGAGGATGTCCAGACCGCCGAACGCCTCCGCCGCACGATCGACCGCGTCGCGCACGGCCACCGGATCGGCGCTGTCGGCCTGGATCGCGACGGCGCGGCGGCCGAGCGCCTCGATGCCGGCGACGACGGCCTGCGCCCGCTCGGCCGATTTCTCGTAGGTAATCGCGACGTCCGCGCCATCGGCCGCCAGCCGTTTCGCGATCGCCGCGCCAATGCCACGGCTGCCGCCCGTGATGAGTGCACGCTTGCCCTGAAGTCGGTTCATGTCGATTCCTTCCCTCATTTATGTAACGACCAACACAGAATGTGGCAGGTTGCGCGACACAGTCAATTGATTTAATTTATCGATCGATACAGATATCGACGAAGGAACGGACGCAATGGCTGAACGGGGCCGACCGAGAAGCTTCGACAAGGAAGCGGCGCTGGAGCGCGCGATGGAGGTGTTCTGGCGCCTCGGCTACGAAGGCGCATCGATGACCGACCTGACGGCCGCGATGGGCATCGCGTCGCCGAGCCTGTATGCGGCGTTCGGCAGCAAGGAAGCGTTGTTCCGGCAGGCGCTCGACCACTACCGCGCAACGGAAGGACGGGAAATCTGGGGGGGCGTCGAACAGGCCGGCAACGCGCACGACGCCGTGCGGAACTACCTGATGGATACCGCACGCGTGTTCACGCGGCGTTCGAAGCCGGCCGGTTGCCTGGTCGTGCTGTCAGCACTGCACCCGGCCGAGCGCTCCGATACGGTCCGGCAAACGCTGATCGCGATGCGCGAGCGCACGGTGCAGAATCTGCGCGAGCGCCTCAAGCAAGGTGTCGCGACCGGCGAAATCGCCGCACAAGCGAACCTCGACGCGATCGCACGGTACTACGTGACGGTCCAGCAGGGGATGTCGATCCAGGCGCGCGACGGTGCAAGTCGCCGCGATCTGGAGGCCGTCGCGCAAGCCGCGCTGGCTGCGTGGCCAGCGCTCGTCGGTACGGGTGGCGCAGGCGGCGCTTAACGGCCGGACGCCCCCGCCGCGCGCAACCGCGCCGTAACGTTACTGCTTCGCCGCGTGCTGCACGTCCTTCGACGCATGCCACACGCGATAGCGCACCTCGAAGCCATCCGGCACATAGACGACGAGCGGCAGGCGGCTGTTGTAGCGCAGCAGCTGGCCGTCACCGCGCACCTGCACGAACCGTTGCTGCGGCGCCTGTCCCGGGCACGCCATCAGCGTCGATGCCGGCCCCTTCACGTCGGTGAGCTGGTAGTACGTATAGCCCCAGCCCTTCACGTCCTCGGCGGTCAGCTCGCCGCCGAACCACTGCTGGTTGCAGTCGGTCTGCAGCGTCTTGCCGATCATCAGTTCGACGCGTGCATCGCCTTCGTTCTCGAGCGCGGGCAGCGCGATCACGACGCGCTGCTGGCCGGCCACTGCCTGCGGAAACATCTTGATCGACTCGGCCGTCACGGCGGGCGCCGACGCAGGCCCGGCCACGCAGGCGGCGGCAGTCGTCACGCAGAAAGCGGCCAGCACGGCCCGGATCGCGAATTTCATCGATGTGCTCCTGAAAAACAAATGAGCCCCGGATGCTAACACTTCCGCCGCACGACCTTACGGCGCTGTAATTTGACGACACAATTGCAAACAGCTGGCAATCCCCTTGCGCGGTACTTATAGGGGAACCAACGGAGAACATCATGCTGAAGCTCATTGCTGCCGCCGGCGTCGCCACCCTGCTGGCCGGCTGCGTCGTCGCCCCGGACGCCGGATACGGCTACGGCCAGCCCTACTATTCCTCGCCGGGCTACGCGTACAGCCCGTCGCCCGTGTACGGCACGGTCAATATCTGGGGCGGTGGCGGCGGACGCGACTGGGATCGCGGCCGGCGCGATTACCATCGCTGGGACGGCGATCGTGGCGATCGTGGCGATCGAGGCAACCGCGGTAACGGCTGGGGGCGCGGCGGCGGACACCGCGGCGACTGGAACGACGGCGGCGGAAACGGCGGCGGCCATCGCCACTGACGCGCATTTGCAACCGTTTGTATCCGCACACGGCCCGCCGACGGCCGACGCGTCACGCACACGAACGGCCGCGCAAAAAAACGAAGGCCCTCGCTTGAAGCGAGGGCCTTTTGTCGTCCGGTGCGGTGAAGCGAACGTCGGCGGCGCCGGCCATACGGTACCGCCCGTTTACGCGTCGCGCGTCTGCCTGCTTACCAGCCGGCCGGCTGCGCGTAACCGCCCGATACGGGCGCGCCGCAGACATACGCGCGCTGGTAGCGGTCGTAGCAATAGTTCGGGCCGTCGTCCTGATACTGCGCCTGCTGGTAGGTCGGATACGCAGGCTGCTGGTAGGCAGGCGCCTGGTAGTACGTCGGCGGCTGATAGGCCGGTGCCTGGTACGCGGGCGCCTGATACGCAACGGGCGGATTCATCGCGGACGTCACGATCGCGCCCAGCACCGCGCCGCCAATCAGCGCGCCGATGACGGCGCCACCGTCGCGGCCATGCGCGGACGCCGGACCGGCCACGGCAAGCGAACCGGCGAGGACACACACTGCGGCAATTTTTTTCATGATGGACAGAGGTGGCCTCGCAAAATCGGACAGCCAGATAAGTGGAACGGCCGGGGCCTGAGCCAGCGATAATGCCGGCAAAGG
>NZ_CABVQK010000022.1 GCF_902499335.1 Burkholderia lata
AGCTCGATCACGTCGCTGTCGACTTCCACGTCGACCGGCCTCTCCTCGGCCAACAGCTCGATCACGTCGCTGTCGACTTCCACATCGACGGGTCTGTCCTCGGCGAACAGCTCGATCACGTCGTTGTCCACCTCGACCTCGACCGGTCTGTCGTCGGCTGACAGCTCGATCACCTCGCTCTCGACTTCGACGTCGACGGGGCTTTCGTCGGCCAACAGCTCGATCACGTCGCTGTCGACTTCCACGTCGACCGGCCTCTCCTCGGCCAACAGCTCGATCACGTCGCTGTCGACCTCGACCTCGACCGGCTTGTCGTCGGCTAACAGCTCGATCACGTCGTTGTCGACCTCGACGTCGACGGGCCTGTCCACGGCGAACAGCTCGATCGATTCGCTGTCGACTTCGACGTCGACGGGTCTGTCGTCGGCTGACAGCTCGATCACGTCGCTGTCGACTTCCACGTCGACCGGTCTGTCGTCGGCGAACAGCTCGATCACCTCGCTGTCGACTTCGACTTCGACCGGCCTCTCCTCGGCCAACAGCTCGATCACGTCGTTGTCCACTTCGACCTCGACGGGCCTGTCCACGGCGAACAGCTCGATCGATTCGCTGTCGACCTCGACCTCGACCGGTCTGTCGTCGGCTGACAGCTCGATCACCTCGCTGTCGACCTCGACCTCGACGGGTCTGTCGTCGGCCAACAGCTCGATCACGTCGCTCTCGACTTCGACGTCGACCGGCCTGTCGTCGGCTAACAGCTCGATCACCTCGCTGTCGACTTCGACCTCGACGGGTCTGTCGTCGGCCAACAGCTCGATCACGTCGCTGTCGACCTCGACCTCGACCGGTCTGTCCTCGGCTGACAGCTCGATCACCTCGCTGTCGACCTCGACCTCGACCGGTCTGTCCTCGGCTAACAGCTCGATCACCTCGCTCTCGACTTCGACCTCGACGGGCCTGTCGTCGGCCAACAGTTCGATCACGTCGCTGTCGACCTCGACGTCGACGGGCCTGTCCACGGCGAACAGCTCGATCGATTCGCTGTCGACTTCGACCTCGACCGGTCTGTCCTCGGCTGACAGCTCGATCACGTCGCTGTCGACTTCGACCTCGACGGGCTTGTCGTCGGCCAACAGCTCGATCACCTCGCTCTCGACTTCGACGTCGACGGGTCTGTCCTCGGCGAACAGCTCGATCACGTCGCTGTCGACCTCGACCTCGACCGGTCTGTCCACGGCTAACAGCTCGATCGATTCGCTGTCGACTTCGACCTCGACGGGTCTCTCGTCGGCCAACAGCTCGATCACGTCGCTGTCGACCTCGACTTCGACCGGCCTGTCGTCGGCCAACAGCTCGATCACGTCGCTGTCGACTTCGACCTCGACGGGTCTGTCGTCGGCGAACAGCTCGATCACGTCGCTGTCGACTTCGACCTCGACGGGCCTCTCATCGGCTAACAGCTCGATCACGTCGCTGTCGACCTCGACCTCGACGGGCCTCTCGTCGGCGAATAGCTCGATCGATTCGCTGTCCACCTCGACCTCGACCGGCCTCTCGTCGGCGAACAGCTCGATTACGTCGCTGTCCACTTCGACGTCGACCGGCCTGTCGTCGGCAAATAGCTCGATCGATTCGCTGTCCACCTCGACGTCGACGGGCCTGTCGTCGGCTGACAGCTCGATCACCTCGCTGTCGACCTCGACCTCGACCGGTCTGTCCTCGGCCAACAGCTCGATCACTTCGCTGTCGACTTCAACCTCGACGGGTCTTTCGTCGGCCAACAGCTCGATCACCTCGCTGTCGACCTCGACCTCGACCGGTCTGTCCTCGGCCAACAGCTCGATCACTTCGCTGTCGACTTCAACCTCGACGGGTCTTTCGTCGGCTAACAGTTCGATCACGTCGCTGTCGACTTCGACGTCGACGGGCCTCTCGTCGGCCAACAGCTCGATCACGTCGCTGTCGACCTCGACCTCGACGGGCCTGTCCTCGGCCAACAGCTCGATCAGCTCGCTGTCGACCTCGACGTCGACCGGCCTCTCGTCGGCCAACAGCTCGATCACGTCGCTGTCCACGTCGACCTCGACCGGCATCAGCTCGCTGTCCACCGGCCTGAGCAGCACGGACAGCACGATCGTGTCGCTGTCCACGTCGACGTCGACCGGCATCGGCTCGCTGTCCACCGGCCTGAGCAGCACGAACAGCTCGGTGACGTCGCTGTCGACTTCGACCTCGACCGCGATCAACGCCGCGAAGACGCACTACTACAGCGTCAACGACAACGGCGTGCAGCAAGCCAACTACGACAACACGGGCGCAACAGGCACCAACGCCATCGCAGCCGGCGTGAACGCCAGCGCAGCAGGCGCCAGCAGCGTCGCGGTCGGCGACGGTTCGAACGCGCAGTCGGCAGGCGCGGTCGCCATCGGCCAGAACGCATCGGCAACGGGCGGCAAGGCCGTGTCGATCGGCTCCGGCAACACGGCAAGCGGCGACGGCGCGGTCGCGATCGGCGACCCGAGCATCGCAACGGGTACCGGCGCAGTGGCGATGGGCGCGAACGACACGGCGACCGGCAACGGCGCAGTGGCGCTCGGCAACGCGAACACGGCCAACGGCGCGAGCGCGCTCGCACTCGGCAGCTCGAACCAGGCCACCGCGGACAACACGATCGCGCTCGGCAACCAGGCCACGGCAAGCGCCACCGGCGCGCAAGCGTACGGCTCCGCTGCCAAGGCAACGGCCGCCGACGCGCTCGCCTTCGGCACGAATGCGCAGGCCAACGTCGCCAACTCGATCGCACTCGGCGCGAACTCGGTCACGAGTGCCGCGAACCCGACGTCGAGCGCAACGATCGGCGGCACCACGTACTTCTTCGCGGGCAGCTCGCCGGTTGGCGTGGTGAGCGTCGGCGCACCGGGCCAGGAACGCCAGATCACGAACGTCGCCGCCGGCCAGATCTCGGCCAGCAGCACGGACGCGATCAACGGCAGCCAGCTCAACGCGACGAACAATGCGATCAACACGCTGTCGACGTCCACCGCGTCGAACGTCGCGTCGCTGTCGACGGGCATCAACTCGCTGTCCACCGGCCTGAGCAGCACGAACAGCTCGGTGTCGTCGCTGTCCACGTCGACCTCGACCGCGATCAACTCGCTGTCGACGGGCCTGAGCACGACGAACAGCAACGTCAACTCGCTGTCGACGTCGACTTCGACCGGCATCGGCTCGCTGTCCACCGGCCTGAGCACGACGAACAGCAACGTGGCCTCGCTGTCGACCGGCGTGAACAACATCAACAACACGTTGAACTCGCTGTCGACGACGATCAACAACAACACGACGCGCGCCGCCAACAACAACGGCATCGCGGCCGACATGAACGGCAAGGGCACCGACGTCCCGACCGTCACCACGGGTTCGAACTCGGTGGCGATCGGCGCAGGCTCCAACGACGGCGGCCGCTCGAACGTGGTGTCGGTCGGCAACGACACGCAGCAGCGCCAGATCACGAACGTCGCGCCGGGTACGCAAGGCACCGACGCGGTGAACGTGAACCAGCTGACGCAGGTGCAGACGACCCTGTCGACGGCACTGTCGGGCCAGCAGGCGCAGATCAACTCGCTGGGTTCGCAACTGCAGCAGACCGACCAGATGGCGAAGCAGGGTATCGCGGCCGTCGGCGCGATGGCCTCGATCCCGCAGCTCGATCGCGACGCCAACTTCGGGATGGGTGTGGGTACGTCGACCTTCCTCGGCCAGAAGGCAATGGCGGTCAACATGCAGGCCCGCATCACGGAAAACCTGAAGGCGTCGATCAACGGCGGTTTCAGCGGCGGTCAGAAGGTGATCGGCGCCGGCATGCTGTACCAGTGGAAGTAACGCGTCGCGCCGCCAGGCCGCCCGGCTCGCCAGCCGGACGGCCCACGGCGGCCCCGACGGCCAGACGAGCCCGCCGCGCCACCCGTGGCGGGCTTCAGTCAACCCAAGTATTGAGGATGTAACCGTGAACAAACTCGCTCTTGCGCTCGCGCTTTCCGCAACGGCCCTCGCCGCGTGCTCGACCGCATCCGGCCCGACCTTCAGCGCCTCCGAACTGCAGCCGCGCGACGGCGTGCGCACCTTCCAGGTGGACTGCCACGGCCTGCTGTCGGGCCCGGAGACCTGCATGAAGGCCGCCCGCAAGATTTGCGGCGAAGAGCCCGTGCGCGCCCTCGACTCGGCCCGCGCGCTGCGCGACAAATCCGATCCCGCGACGCTCGTATTCCAGTGCGGCGCCGCACCGGCCGAGGCGGCTTCGGCCTCGGCCGCCGCGCCGGCCGCCGCCGTCGTCGAACAGGTGAACCTGTCGGGCGACGCGCTGTTCGCAACCGACCACGCGACGCTCGCCCCGACCGCGCGCGAATCGCTCGACCGGTTGCTGAGCGAGCGCGCCGACCACACGTACTCGCAGGTGAGCGTCACCGGCTTTACGGATTCGGTGGGCAGCGACGACTACAACCTGGCGCTGTCGAAGCGCCGCGCCGAATCCGTCGCGGCATACCTGAAGGCGCACGGCCTGAAGACGGACTCGCTGACGGTCTCGGGCCGCGGCAAGGCCGATCCGGTCGCGTCGAACGCGACGCCCGAAGGCCGCGCCAGCAACCGCCGCGTCGAAATCCGGCTGCAGCACTGACCGGGCCGCCGCCGCGCGCGGCACCCCGATCCGGCAGGCCGCCAGCGCCGCGCCGGACCCGCCCCCGACCTCCGCCGGACAACCCGGGCGCCGCTTCGCCGGCGCCCTGCTCACATTGGCCGGCGGCTATGTCAAAGTTCGTCACGTCCCGCCAAAACCGGCGGTTTCCGTGCCACAATCGCCGCAGACAGTCGCCGGGGCAACCTGCCCGAATCGCGCGCCGTGCCAGGCGCGCCCGATGACATGCCGGAAACCGGCTGCCGCCCTCGCGAACCAGGCCGCCCGATTCGCCCGCCGCGGCGCACCGGCGCAAATGCAACCATGACAATCCACGGCGCGCCGCTTCCAGGCCAGACGCTCGACGCGATGCCCGGACGCACGACGCCGCAGAGGAAACCAACCGGTGACGGACATCAATGAAGCCGCCTCGGGCGGCACCCGCAAGCAACGGCCGGCCGTCGGCATCTCGCTGTTTGCGCGCGACGGCCAGGCGATCTGGGAAAACGGCATACACCAGAACATCGCGTTCCTCGCGATGATGCTCAAGCGCTCGGATCGCGTCGGCCCCGTCTACTTCCTGAACGGCGGCGACGCCAGCGCGCTGCCGGCCGGCCTCGAACTCGACGGCCTCGACATCCCGCTCGTGAAGCCCTCCGACGTCACGCACGAAGTCGACGTCGTGATTGAAATGGGCGCGCAGCTGCCGGTCGAATGGCTCCGGCACATGAAGGCGCTCGGCAAGAAAATCGCCGCGTTCTTTTGCGGTCACGTGTATGCCGGCCTGTGCGAAACCCCGATCTTCGGCAAACCGTCGGGGCACGTCTTCAACGGTGCACCGTTCGACGAAGTGTGGCTGCTGCCGCAATACGACAAGACGGCCGCGCCGATGCTGCAGACCATCCTGCGCGCGCCGGTACACCTGATGCCGCACATCTGGTCGCCGTACTTCCTCGACCGCCGCATCGCCGCGCTCGCCGCGGAAGGCGCGACGTTCGGCTATCGGCCCGGCCGCCGCCCGTGGCACCTGGCGATGCTCGAACCGAACATCTCGGTCGCCAAGTCCTGCCACTACCCGATGCTCGCGTGCGACGAGTTCTATCGTGCGCGTCCGGACGCAGTTCAACACATGTTCGTCGTGAACGCGTTGCACATGAAGGAGCATCCGACCTTCGTGCACTTCGCGAACAGTCTCGATCTCGTGCGCCAGCACAAGGCGACCTTCGAGCCGCGCCTCGACCTGCCGGGCTTCATGGCCCGCCATGCCGACGCGGTCGTGTCGCACCACTGGGAAAACGGGCAGAACTATCTGTATTACGACGTGCTGTACGGCGGCTATCCGCTGATCCACAACTCGACGCTGATCGGCGACGCCGGCTATTACTACCCGGACTTCGATTCCGCGGCAGGCGGCCGGGCGCTGCTCGACGCGTGGCTGCATCATGACGAACGCCTCGACGACTACCGCGCGAAGGCCGGCCGGCTGCTGCAGTCGGTCTCGATCGACAACCCCGCGAACCTCGACGCGTTTGTCTCGCGTCTGGTCGCCTGAACCGGAGCATACGCATGTCGGACTCCAATGCCCGTCAAGCGCCCGGCGAGGGCAAGCGTCTCGTCGTCGGCGTGTCGCTGTTCGTGCGCGGCGCCGGCCAGTCGCTGTGGGAAAACGGCATCTTCCAGAACTGCCTGCTGCTGATCCTGCTGCTGCGCCAGTCGCCGCTCGTCGCGGAAGCCGTGATGGTGAACGGCGGCGAACAGGTCGCCGATCCGCAGATGATGCTCGGCGAATGGGACGTGCCGCTGCTGTCGATGGACGAAGCGCTGCAGCGCTGCGACGTACTGATCGAAATGAGCGCGCAGTTCGGTGCGGACTACCTGCGCGCGTTCCGCGAGCGCGGCGGCAAGGTCGTCACGATGCGGGTCGGCAACGACTACGTGATCGACATCGAACGCGCGATGTTCAACAAGCCGTCGGGTTTCCTGTTCTCGGGCGCGCCGTACGACGCCGTGTGGACGATTCCCGAATTCGAGCGCTCGTGCCTGCACTATTACCAGACGGGCCTGCGCGCGCCCGTCACGATCGTCCCGCACATCTGGCACCCGATGCTGTTCGACAAGGCGCGCGCGACGCTCGGCGCCGGCCTGTCGTTCGGCTATGAGCCCGGCAAGCCGCGCTGGCGCGTGACGATGTTCGAGCCGAACATCTGCATGGTGAAGACGAGCGTCATCCCGATGCTGGTGGCCGAGGAAGCGTATCGGGCCAAGCCTGATTTCATCGAGTTCGTGCGCGTGTGCAACACGCTGCACCTGAAGGAACATGCGACGTTCGTCCATTTCGCGAAGAGCCTCGACATCGTGAACCACGGGATCACGACGTTCGAGAGCCGCTACGCGGTGTACGAGTTCATGGCCGCGTACGGTGATGCGGTGGTGTCGCACACGTGGGAAAACGCGCAGAACTACCTGTACTACGAGCTGCTGTACGGCGACTACCCGCTGATCCACAACTCGCCGTTCCTCGGCAAGGCCGGGTATTTCTATCCGGACTTCGACTGCCAGGCCGGCGGCCGCGCGCTGCTGCAGGCATTCGCCGAGCACGATGCGAACCTCGAGGCATATCGCGAGCAGTCGAAGCACGTGCTCAGCTCCGTCAGCATCTACAACCCCGAGAACGTCGCCGCTTATACGGACGCAATCGCCACCCTCTATCGCGACGCGTGACGCGCCGCCCTTTCCGGACTCCGACATGAACGTACGCCCGCCCCTCACCCGCGCCAAATGGCTGATCGGCTGCGCCGTCGCTTCGATCGCGATCGGCGCGCACGCGCAATCGTCCGGCGAATCGGCCGACGCGCTGCTCCGCGACTCGGATGCGGTGTTCAAGCAACTCGACGCCGGCCAGTACGTCGCGGTATGGACCGACGCGGCCCCGTTCGTGAAGTCGCGCATCAAGCAGGACCAGTTCGCGGCGGACATGCAGCGTGCCCGCCAGTCCGTCGGCGCGGTGCGCCATCGCGGCTGGGCGCAGATCACGCGCATCCGCTACACGAACGCGGGCACGACGCCCGACGGACTCTATGCGAACGTCGACTATACGACCACGCTGACGAACGGCGCGACCATGTTCGAGAAGCTGAGCTTTCGCCTCGAGGACGACGGCCAGTGGCACCTGACCGGCTACGTGCCGCGCCAGGCTCAGAACTACACGCCGTAAGTCGCGCCCCCTGCACTCCGGAGCCGCCATGAAACTCAATGTCGCGATAACGATGAACGTGCAGCGCGACGCGACGCAGTCGATCTGGTACAACGGCGCGAACCAGCACTGCGTGTACCTGTACATGCTGCTGAAGCAGTCGCCGCTGATCGGCGAAGTTTGGCTCGCGCACGACGACGGCATCACCGACTATCCGCAGGCGCTGATGATGGACGCGTTCGGCGACGCGCTTCGGCCGCTGTCGGCCGTCGTCCACCAGACCGACCTGCTGATCGAGATGAACGCGTTCGTCGATACGTCGCATACGGACGCCGTGCGCCGGCGCGGCGGCAAGTGCGTGTCGTACCGCTTCGGCAACGACTACGTGATCGCCGTCGAGACGATCAACTTCGAGAAGAACCCGTGGCGGCCGAACCCGCACCGCGTGCAGTTCGACGAGATCTGGACCAATCCGCAGCACATGCACACGTGCGCGGCATACTTCAAGGCCGTCTATCGCGCGCCGGTGTTCGAGCTGCCGCACATCTGGTCGCCGTACTTCATCGAACGCAGCCTCGACGCGGATCCTGAACTGAAGGCGCGCTTCGGCTATCGCAACCACGGCACCGCGAAACGCATCGCATTCTTCGAACCGAACCTGAACGTCGTGAAGAGCTCGATCGTACCGATGCTCGCGGCGAACGCGTGCTACGTCGAGCATCCGGAGCTCGTCGAGCACGTGTACATGACCAACACGTTCGACAAGAAGGAGAACGTCGCCTTCAAGCATCTCGCGCTCGGGCTCGAGATGGTGCGCGACGGCAAGGCGACCGCCGACGTGCGTGCGCCGTTCGTCGCGTGGGCCGCGCATCACACCGACATCGTCGTGTCCCACCACTGGGAAAACGGCCTCAACTACCTGCTGTACGACGCGCTGTACGGCAACTACCCGCTCGTGCACAACTCGCCGTTCCTGCGCGACGTCGGCTACTACTACCCGGACTTCGAGATCTTCGATGCGGCGCGTGCGATCGCGACCGCCGCGCAGACGCACGATGGGCGGCTCGACGAATACGCAGTCGCGGCCCGCCGCTGCCTGCACCAGGTCGACACGCTCGCCGAGCACAACGTCCACGCGTATTCCGCGCAGATCCAGCAGCTGTTCGCAGGCCGCTCGCTCGGCTGATCGCATTCGTCCACGGCCCGTTCGTCATCACCCGGCACTGCGCGTGACGGGACGACGCGGTCGACCGCGCAATGGCGTTCGTGCTCGGCGGATTCGGGAAGGATCGATAGATTTGATGCGGGTTCGGGCCGCTGCGTGCGGATGATGCAGACGCGGGCCGCACGTCTCGCGCCGTGCCGGCGCCCGTCTCCGGCGTGAACGGGTGCTAGACCAGTACCCGATCGCCGCTCTGCGCCGCAAACACACGGCCATGCCGCCGCCCCGTCCGCGCGAGCACGGCGAAGCAGCGCGCCACCGGCCGGCTGGCGCCGCCGGATTGCTTGACGAGGCTGTCGGATACCCCACGCGCGATCGCCGAATCGTCGCCGCACGCGCCCGCGATGACACCCGCGTAATAGTGCCGCGCTGCCAGCTCACGACTGCCGGCGTCGAGCGGCTTCATCCGCTGAATGCGACGTGCGATGGCCTTCAGGCCGTCGAGATACGGCGCGACGTCGATCGGCACCTCGGTCGATTCAGCGCCCAGCTGCCACAGCATGTCGGCCAGCTCGGCGATCGCGACGAGCTCGCGTGCACCGGCCGCCTGCGTGCCCGTTCCGCCTCCGGCCTTCGTCCCCGCCATGCTCACGCCCCTTTGCGATTCGTCCCGGCCACGCGCCGGCCACGCCCGACACCGGCGTACCTCATGCACGCCGCCCCGCCTGTTCCCGCGCCGTCACGCGGCGGCCGGCGACCGCCATGAAAAACGGATGCCCTGCGCCCACGCCACGCCGGCATCGACGATGATCTGCCGGTCGATCTCGCTCTCCACGCCTTCGACGACGACGTGTCGCGCACCTTCATGCGCGAACGCGATCAGCCGGCGGAATTGGTAACGCCCGATCGCGTTGCGCTTGATCATCGACAGGATCGACCGGTCGAGCTTCACGATGTCGGGATTGCCGACCACCAGGTTGTTCAATGCGCTGAAGCCGACACCGAAATCGTCGATCGCGATGCGGCACCCGGCCTGCCGGAAGCGGTTCACGAACGAACGACCCGCGACAGGATTCAGCGGCCCCGTCTCCGTGATCTCGACCACCAGCCGCGCCGCGACCGACGGCTCGCGCTCCAGCCGCCTGAAGATGGCCAGCCACGCGTCGTCGACCACCGCACTCGCCGCCGCCAGATTGCAGCCGTAGACGGCAGCCGGATCGGCTCGCAGCGCGTCGATCGTCCGGCCGACCACCAGCCGGTCGAACCACCGCATCAGTCCGAGCGCCTCGAGGCGTGGCAGGAACGCGACCGGCGGCAGCACCTCGCGCTCGCCCCACCGCAATCGCGCCAGGCATTCCTGGTACAGCACACCGCCCGACAGGTCGGCCCGGCACACGGGCTCTTGCGCGAACCCGAGCCGGCTTTCCACGAAACTGCGTACCGACGCGAGGTCGGGATGATCGTCGGGGGCGCCGAACACGAGATCGATTTCGTCACGATTCGCTTCCCGATTCGCCTCCTGGCGAGCTTCGACCGCATTCATCCGGCGCTCCGGCAAATGGCGAGCCGCCGATCGCGGCTCGACCTCAAAAAACATGCGGAGCAAGCCGATCATGACGCGCTCCGCCGCCTACCCGGCCCATTCTGTTATGTCGATCTTTTCCGGGAGCGTACTTTTCGCTTCGGCGCGCCGTCAAATTCGATATTTTTCAACGATATTCAGTTACTTGAAATACACCATGTGCGCACGATACCGAATGTGCGACAGGTCACACTAACGCAAATTACGGAACCCCGATCCAGATACCGTTTATTCTTTTCATACAAACAACCTTGCCCGAATCAATTCCCTTCGCAATTTGCATGCCCCGCAAATCACGAAACTTTCAATTGATCATATAAATACCGGCCGGGAAAGCACTGCCATGGCCCGTTGTCAGGCCCGTCGCGGAAGCCGGCCACCTGGCTTTCCCTGCACCGAGAATCGGCCGCCGCACGTCATTCGATCATCGCAGCGTTCAATTTTCCCGTTTCAAACGAATTATTAAATTTCTAAACAGAATCAAGCTGCCTTGAATCGATAATATCAAGTTAAATCATATGATGATTATCGATTGAAACATGTTTAACAATCTTAAAGACTTGTTAACCTCTAAAATGATTTCCGACGGACTTCCCTCGGAGCCGTCGATTTCGTGCCTTCAAAAACCGTCGAACCGATCGGGTTCGGCGGTTTCTTTTTTAACGGCATTATTTCGTCAGACATTAGGGCGGGACAATCCCGATGGCGGGATTCGGCGCGACGGTGTGCGTCGCGCGAAAAATCGGGCCTTATGCGGCCGATGCGCCGACCAGGTTCGCGAGCAGTGCGTCGTATTCGGCGACGAGCGCCGGATTCGCCGACGTATAGCGGCCGAGGATCTCGCGCTGGCGCCGCGTGTACGCTTCCCAGTCGTCATCGTGCGTATGCAGCGCGCGCAGCAGCGCATCGGCGCCCTGCTGCACGTCGTTGTCCGGATAGTAGTAGCCGAGATCGGGCGCGAGGCTCGCGTTGTGCACGAGCGGATAGCCCTGCCAGCACACGTCGAAATAGAAATAGTTGAGCGGGTTCGACCATTGGTGCGACACGACGATATCGGTCAGGTCGGCCAGGAACAGCGGCGTATCGAAGCGCCCGACGAAGCTCGCCTTGCCCGCGCGCACGACGTCGAGGTAGTTCATCAGCATCACGAACTCGGGGCTGTCGTGCGCGAGGCGGTCGGCGTTCGTCACGTGCGTGAAGCAGATCGCGTCGGGATCACGGCGATACGCTTCGTCGATGATCAGCATCGGATACACGCAGAACTTCACGACGTTGTGGTTCGGCTCCATCACGGTCAGCCGCTTGCCGGGCTCGCTGCGCGGCCGGTATTCGCCGTGCCCGGGCAACGACGCAGCGCGCGCGCTCAGGAACATCGGGTCCCACACGAACGGCACGACCCGCCCCGGGCAGCGGCGCAGCGACTGCAGGAACGGCAGCGACGAAGGCGCGATCTGCGGAATCGCCCACACTTCGTCGTAGCCGCGGTTGATGAACAGCGAATCCCACAGCCGGCGGCCAAACAGCATCGATTCCATCGCGTTGATGTACTCGACGCCGCAGCAATAGCTGACGAGCTTCGCGCCGCGCGACTTCAGGTAGGCCGTCTGCTCGCCGTCGATCTGCCCGCCGAGCTCGATCACCACGTCGAGCGAATCCTTCATGTCGGCGAACGCGCGCGTGTCGTACACGTTGCGATCCCACGGCAGCGCGTCGGTGAGCGGCACATCGGTGGTGTTGACCAGCGTCACGCGGTAGCCGTGCTGCGACGCCATCAGCAGCTTCGCGAGAAACAGCGCGTTCTGCTTGATGCCGTTGATCCACAGGCTTTCGTCGGGGGCACGCAGTCCGATCGTGATACCGATGCGCAGGCCGTTCAGGACAGGGGACGTCATCGTCGGCGGGATGGAAGGTTGGATGGGGATGGAATGAACGCAGTGTAGCGCGCGAAGCGCCGCCCGCGTCAAGCAGCGCACGCCGGCGGCAACCCGGCATTCTAGCGGAGCGCCAGCCGCATACTGTCAGGGATGGTCAGCGCGCGGCCGGCACATGAAAATCCGCGAGTGGGTTATGCGATACTCCGGCGACCAGTCGCGCCACCGGGGTGCCGGGGGTGCCGGGCGGTATCGGCATCCAGCGCGGGCAGAAAACGACCTCGCAGCAACGCTGCTGAAACAATGGCTGACAGAATGGAACGCGACGCCGCGCAAGTCTTCCGGACAATCCGTCACGAACAGGGGCGGCACGCGCAGGAACGCGTGCCCGGCCGCGATGCCGCGCCGAAACACCCGGCACCGGCCACCCGCCGTCGCCCGCTTCACGGCCTTCGGAGCGCGCGATGATCGTCCTCAGCCATTTCAGTCACGACGCACCCGCCAGCCTCGAAAATCACCGGCAGTACGCGCAGGCGCACGGATATCGCCACGAAATCGTCGATGCGTCCGCGATGCCGCAGGCGCTGCCGTTGCGGCCGCTGTATCGCTACGAATCGCTGCTCCATGTGCTGCGCGGCGCGCAGCCCGACGAACTCGTGCTGCTGCTCAGCGAAGATGCGGCGGTCATCGAGCCCGTCGCGCTCGATCGCCTGATGAGCGGCCGCGACATGCTGTTCGTCGACGCGTTCGCGCCCCCGCTGCCGCAGGTCGACGTGCAGATCTGGCGCAATACGGCGGCCGTGCGGGCGATCGTGATGCAGCTCGTGCAGCGCTGCAAGCTCGGCAGCGAGCCGCGGCTGACCTCGGAGGCCGCGCTGTTCGCGGAACTCGACACGCATCACTACATGACGCGGATCGACGGGCTGTATCCGGTCATGCCGACCAGCCCCGACCTCGATCCGATGTGGAGCCGCGAACCGACGTTCGCGATCAGCATCGACGACACGCCGCGCGATCCCGACCGGAAAGGCACGACGGCCCGCTTCCGCGACACGCTCGTGGCGTACATCAATCGATGCCGCGCCGCCGGCCGGCCGATGTTCTCGTTCGATCACGATGCCGCGAACACGCCGGACGAAGCCGCCGAGCGCAGCACCTACAATCCGGGCCGCCCGATTGCGTTGATGACGCTCTACACGCCGAACATCGGCAGCTATGCGCGCGTCGCCGAACGGAATTTCCGGCGCTACTGCGACGCACACGGCTACACGCTCTACGTGCATCGCGACATTCCCGCCGAGATCGGCCTGAACGCGACCGGCAACTGGTTCAAGCCGTGGCTGCTGCATGCGTACCTGCAGCATCATGAATGGGTCGTGTGGCTCGATGCCGACGTGCTGATCGCGGACCAGCAGAAAGCGCTGGCGCCACTGCTCGAAGGCCGCGACTGGCTGCTCGCGCACGACATCGGCCAGTGGGCGTTCAACTCCGGCGTGATGGCGTTCCGGCGCACCGGGCGCAACGACGCAATGCTGCGCGACATGATGACGACGATCGCCGCGCTGCACGACCGGTCGAGCGTCTATGCGAGCGACGGCGACCAGCTGCATTTCATTCGCGCGATGGAACGCGACGGGCAATTGCAAGGCGAAGGCGTGGCCGATCTCGTCCGCTTCAACACGCCCTGGCTGTTTCGCCGCGCGGACAGCTACATCGTGCATTACTACGGGATGTGGTCCGCGATGCGGGCGCTGATGATGGCGCACGACGACGGCGTGCTGAGCTGACGCCCTCGTTCAGGTGGCCGACACGACAGCGCATGAATGCGTGAATCCGTGTTACATGATGACGATCAACTTTTCGAACCAGCCTTGACCGGAGGTCAGATTGGAACAGATCGGATATTCGTGGCCAACCTTTGATCAACTCACTCAGCACCTGATCAAGTCAATCAACCCGAACAGGATTCTGGATATCGGGGCCGGAGGCGGGAAGTACGGGCGCCTGCTGAAGCATGTCGTGCCGGATTGCCGGTTTACGGCGCTGGAGTGCGACGAGGAGACCCATCCCTTCCTGATCGAGAACGGGTACGACGACATCATTTCCGGCGTCAGCGACACGCTTTACGAACGATCCGGCGACGCGTACGACACGGTCATTCTGGGAGACGTCATTGAACACATGCGTCACTCCCATGGTCGCGATTTGCTGGAGTTTCTCAACTATCGATCGCGATACATCATCATCTCGACCCCCGAGTGCATGCCGATGAGCGGCGCCTCGTACTTCGAGAGCCACAACTCCGTCTGGCGGCCCGATTCATTCACGTGGCATGACTTCTGGGCGCATCAGCAATGCGGGATCATGCACTTTTACCTGCTCAGAGGGCACCTCGACTGGAACGCAATGCGTCTTGACGCTCTCGTGAACTCCGCAAACTCGTCGAATCTGTTCAATACGCGCGCCAGCAGCGAACTGGAGGCCGCCAATGAAAAATTGCTCCAGCCGGTCAACCTGACGCTCCATGACAGCCGGTACATGGAAAAGATCGATGGCGACCAATATGCAGTGTTCCGCCCGATTTGATGTCGCGGGATGGATTCAATCGGCAATCGACGCGCATTGCTCGCACGATGAATGAAAAAGGCGCCGTGCGGCGCCTTTTTCGCGATTGACGACACGCTCGCGGAGCCAGAAGCCAGGCGCGGCCCCGCGAAGGCGCTCATCGCGTGCCGGCGGGAGCCGGCACACACGGATTGCCCTCAGACCGGCGCAATCGTCGGCGCCACGGCCGCCGGGTCGGTCAGGCTGGCCTTGCCGGTTTCGACGTGCCCCGCGATGCGGCGCGTCCAGCCGGCGTTCCCCGCCACCGCGAACTGCAGGTCGTACCAGTGGCTGCTGCACGACAGGTCCCAGTGCGCTTCGACACGCTGCCCCGCCGGAACCGTCAGCGTGCGCGCTGCGCTGCCGTACGCGACATCGGTCGCCGTGACCGTGAGCGTGCCGGTGCCCGCGTTGGCGATCGTCACGTACACGTCGCCGTTGGCCGTGTCGTAGCACGGCGTGATTTCAGGCTTCGCGCCGGCATCCGCGGCGGCCGATCCCGCGAAGCGCCGGAAATAGCCGTTCGGCCCCCACACGCTCACCAGGTAGTTGCCGTTCGCGTCGAGCGCCCACGTATCGGTCAGCTGCTTGCCCGCTTCGACCGTATAGCGGCGCGGCATCGCGGTCGCGTCGCCCGTATAGACCCAGAAGTGCGCGCCCTGCGTGCCGGTGTTCGCGAACGTCAGCGCGTAGCCCTGCGCCTGGAGTTGGCCCGTCACGTGCAGTTCGTACGGCAGCGCGCGTGCCGGCCGCGTGCCGGGCTCCTGCGCCGTCACGACCTGCTGCGCGGTGCTGGCCGGCGCGGTCTGCGACGACGCGCGTGAGCACTGCAGGTCCGCCTGCGCGACATACGCCTGCGTGCTCGGCAGGGTCGGCAGCGTGGCATCCGATTTCGAGAAGTCGAGCGCCGACGTCAGGTCGCCGCAGATCGCGCGGCGCCACGGCGAGATGTTCGTTTCCATCACGCCGAAGCGCTTCTCGATGAATTGCAGCACCGACGTGTGATCGAAGACCTGCGAGCACACGAAGCCGCCCTTCGACCACGGCGAAACGACGAACATCGGCACGCGCGGGCCGAGACCGTACGGCAGGTTGTCGGCCGTGTACGTGCCGGTCTGCGTCGACGTCACGACGTTGTGCCGCTCGAGCGAGACATCCACGGTGCTCATGCCCGAGCCCGGCAGCGTCGGTGCCGACGGCGGCACGACGTGATCGAAAAAGCCGTCGTTCTCGTCGTACATGATGAGCAGGACGGTCTTGCTCCATACCTCCGGATTCGACGTCAGCGCATCGAGAATCGTCGACAGGTAGTACGCGCCATACAGCGGCGTGAACTTCGGATGTTCCGAATACGCGGCGGGCGGCAGCAGCCACGATACCTGCGGCAGCGCGTTCGCCTGCACGTCGGCCTTCAGCTGCGTGATCGGACGCGTGCTCATCCCCCGCGTCTGCAGCGACGAGCCGGCCGGCGCGTTCACGAAGTTGTTGAAGCACGCGAGCATGTTCGTGCCGTAGTTGCCGGTGAAATTGTCGAACCCGGTGCCCTGCTGGTAGACCTGCCACGAGATGCCCGCTTTCTCGAGGCGCTCCGGGTACGTCGTCCAGCTGAAGGGCGGCAACTGGATCTTGTCGAACTGGTTGTCGATGTAGTCGGTGTTGTCGAGCAGCGGGCCGCCGCCCGTGCCGAGCGGGTCGACCATGCCCGTCATCAGGTACATGCGGTTCGGGTGCGTGTTGCCCGGAATCGAACAGAAGTAGTTGTCGCACACGGTGAACGCATCCGCGAGCGCGTAATGGAACGGGATGTCGTCGCGGACGTGGTAGCCCATCGTCATGTTCGACTTCTGCACCGCCCACTGATCCGCGCGGCCGTTGTCGATCGCACCGTGCGTCGTCGCCCACGTATGCGGCAGGCCGCCGATGCACTGCGCATTGACGCCCGGGTTGGTCGTGTCGTAGCGGAACGGCGCGATCACGCTCGTCTTGTCCTCCTGCCGCGGCTGGAACCACACCGGCTTGCCGTTCGGCAGCGTGACCGGGAAGCGGTCGTTGTAGCCGCGCACGCCGCTCAGGTGGCCGAGATAGTGGTCGAACGAGCGGTTTTCCTGCATGAACACGACGATGTGCTGCACATCCTGGATCGTGCCCGTCACGGTATTCGGCTCGATCGCCAGCGCCTTGCGGATCGATTCGGGAAGCAGTGCGGTGGCGGCGGTCGCGCCGGCGAGGCCGGCGGAGAACTTCAGAAAGTCGCGTCGCGAATGGATGGCCATGCTGGTTGCTCTTGATTGGATTTCTGGTGGAAACGGCCTGGATCAGGAAGCGGGCGACGAGGCAGGCGCGGTGAAACCGGGCGGACAGTGCATCTGTGCGGTGGCGACCACGCCGCCGCCGCAGGCGGCCTTCTGCTGCGCGACGGGCGCGGCGGGTGCGGTCACGTCGTCGTTGCAGGCACCGAGGAGTGCTGTCAGCGCGATCAGACCAACGACCGCGAAGGGCCGTAGGGCCGACTTTCGCATAACGTCTCTCCGTGAATGTGATGACTTGACACAGGCGCGGGTGCGCACTGGTCGTATCGACGGCGAGATGCTAAGTTCGACGTGTTACACGACGGTGTCGCGTAAAAAGGAGTGTGACGTGCACGCCGGTGGCGGCACGTGTCGTGTCGGAGGGGAGAACGAGAGGCGTAATGCAATCGAAAGATTCGCATTGCTTCGTTTTGCCGAAGCGATCGAAGCAGGTCCGTCGCGGTACCGGGCGTGCAACGAATCGCGAAGCGTTTTTTACGGGCCGGCAGCCGCAGCAGCCGGCCCGCAACCAGCGAAACAGGCGATGCTCAGCCTTCCGCCATCATCAGCAACTGCGCACCATCCGAGACCTGGTCGCCGACGCCGTACAGCACTTCCGCGACGACGCCCGCGCTCGGCGCGCCGATCGTGTGCTCCATCTTCATCGCTTCCATCACGATCAGCGGCGTACCCGCTTCGACCTTCTGGCCGGGCTCGACCAGCACCGCGATCACCTTGCCGGGCATCGGTGCGGTCAGGCGGCCACCGCCCTGCTCCGCGTCACCCGCATGCGCGAGCAGGTTGCGCCATTCGAACGTCTCGGCCGTGCCTTGCGTGAACACGTGGAAGCTGTCGCCGTCCGCATACACGCGGCCGCTGCTGCGCACGCCGCCAAGCGTCACGTCGAAATCGAGCGGCGTAGCGCCGCGCGCCCACGCGAACGGCTGCGCGGCTGCGTCGCCGGTCGCGAGGTGCGCAACCGCGCCGTCATCCTCGTACGTGACCGTCACGTCCGCTTCGCGCTCGGCCGCGTGCCATTCGAGCGTACGGCGATAGCCGCCGTTCAGCCGCCAGTCCGGCAGCGCGCCCCACGGCGATGCACCCTGCGCGGCCGCGCCGCGTTCGCGTGCGAGCAGCGCCGCGCACGCGAGCGCAAGCATCGCGCGCGGCGGCTCTTGCGGCGCGAACAGCGCGTCGTGGTTGCGCTCGATCAGGCCCGTGTCCAGATCGGCCGTCGCGAACGGTTCGCACGCAACGATCCGCTGCAGGAACGCGGCGTTCGTGTGCAGGCCGACCACTTCACAGGCACGCAGCGCGCGCAGCATCAGGCTCAGCGCTTCCGCGCGATCCGTGCCATGGACGATCAGCTTCGCGATCATCGGATCGTAGAACGGCGTGATCGCATCGCCTTCGCGCACGCCGCTGTCGACGCGCACCGACGCACCGATCGCGAACTCGACGCCCGCCGGCAGCCGCAGGTGCTTCAGCGTGCCCGTCGACGGCAGGAAGCCGCGCGCCGGGTTCTCCGCATAGAGGCGCGCCTCGAGCGCATGACCCTGCACGCGCAGTTCGTCCTGCTTCAGCGGCAGCGGCTCGCCGGATGCGACGCGCAGTTGCCATTCGACGAGATCGAGCCCCGTGACCATCTCGGTGACCGGATGCTCGACCTGCAGGCGCGTGTTCATTTCCATGAAGTAGAACGCGTCGCCCGTCATGATGAATTCGACGGTGCCCGCGCCGACATAGCCGACCGCGCGCGCGGCCGCGACGGCCGCTTCGCCCATCGCGCGGCGCACGTCGTCGGGCAGGCCCGGCGCCGGCGCTTCTTCGAGCACCTTCTGGTGACGGCGCTGCACCGAGCAGTCGCGATCGAACAGGTACACGGTATTGCCGTGCGTGTCGCCGAACACCTGCACCTCGACGTGGCGCGGGCGCGTCAGGTATTTCTCGATCAGCACGCGATCATTGCCGAAGCTGCTCGCGGCTTCGCGCTGGCACGACACGAGCGCGGCCGGGAAATCGCCGGAGCGCTCGACCACGCGCATCCCCTTGCCGCCGCCGCCCGCGCTGGCCTTCAGCAGCACCGGATAGCCGATCTCGTCGGCTTCGCGATGCAGGTTGCCCGCGATCTGGTCGTCGCCGTGATAGCCGGGCACGAGCGGCACGGCGGCCGCGTGCATCAGCGCCTTCGCGGCGGCCTTCGAACCCATCGCCGCGATCGCGTCGACCGGCGGCCCGATGAAGACGATGCCGGCCGCTTCGCACGCATGCGCGAAATCTTCGTTCTCCGACAGAAAGCCGTAGCCGGGGTGGATCGCCTGCGCGCCGGTGGCGCGCGCGGCTTCGATGATGCGCTCGATGCGCAGGTAGCTGTCGGCCGCGGCCGAGCCGCCGATGTGCACGGCTTCGTCGCACGCGGCCACGTGTTTCGCGTTCGCGTCCGCGTCGGAATAGACGGCGACGCTCGCGATCCCGAGACGTTTGCACGTCGCGGCAACGCGGCACGCGATTTCGCCGCGGTTGGCGATCAGAATCTTGTCGAACATGGCTTCGGTGTCGTCCGGAAAGAGTGGGTCACGCGCGCTGCGCGATCATTCACGCCACGACGGCGTGCGCTTTTCGAGGAAGGACGCAATCCCTTCGCGCGCTTCCGCGCCGGCGCGGGTGCGCGCGATCCAGTCGGCGGTCTGCTCGATCAGCGTCGCGTCGAGCGGGCGGCCGGCCACATCGGCGACGAGCCGCTTGCACGCCTTCACCGCGTCGGGGCCGTTCGCGACGAGCGTCGCGGCCAGCTTCGCGACCGTGTCGTCGAGCGCCTCGGCCGGCACCGCGTCGTGAATGAAGCCGAGCGACGCCGCGCGCGCGCTGTCGAACACTTCGGCCGTCGTGAAGTAGCGGCGCGCCGCGCGCTCGCCCATCGCACGCACCACGTACGGCGCGATCGTCGCGGGGATCAGCCCGAGCCGCGCTTCCGACAGGCAGAACTTCACGCCGTCGGCGGCGATCGCGATGTCGGCCGCTGCCACCAGGCCCACGCCGCCCGCATACGCGTCGCCATGCACGCGCGCGATCACCGGCTTGCCGCAGCGATGGATCGCCTCGAGCATTCGCGCCAGCTTGCGCGCATCGGCACGGTTCTCGTCGTCCGAGTAACCGGCCATCTTCTTCATCCAGTTCAGGTCCGCGCCCGCGCAGAACGCCGCGCCTTCCGCGGCGAGCACGATCGCGCGCACGCCTTCGTGCGCGTCGAGCCATTCGAACGCGGTGGTCAGCTCGGCGATCGTCGTCTCGTTGAACGCGTTGCGCACATCCGGACGCGCGAGCGTGACGGTCGCCACGCGGGCGGCTTCACTTACCTTGATCGTTTCGTATCGCATCGTTCAGCCCTCCCGGCCGTTACATGCGGAACACGCCGAAGCGCGTCTCTTCGATCGGCGCGTTCATCGACGCGGCGAGGCCGAGGCCCAGCACGTCGCGCGTCTGCGCGGGGTCGATCACGCCGTCGTCCCACAATCGTGCGCTCGCGTAATACGGATGGCCCTGGCGCTCGTACTGGTCGCGGATCGGCTGCTTGAACGCATCCTCTTCCTCGGTGGACCACGAACCGCCCTTCGCCTCGATGCCGTCGCGGCGTACCGTCGCGAGCACCGATGCGGCCTGCTCGCCGCCCATCACCGAAATGCGTGCGTTCGGCCACATCCACAGGAAGCGCGGCGCGAATGCACGGCCGCACATCCCGTAGTTGCCGGCGCCGAACGAGCCGCCGATGATCACCGTGAACTTCGGCACCTTCGCGTTCGACACGGCCGTCACCATCTTCGCGCCGTGCCGCGCGATGCCTTCGTTCTCGTACTTGCGCCCGACCATGAAGCCCGTGATGTTCTGCAGGAACACGAGCGGAATCTTGCGCTGGCAGCACAGCTCGATGAAATGCGCGCCCTTCACCGCCGATTCGGAGAACAGGATGCCGTTGTTCGCGACGATCCCGACCGGGTGGCCCCAGATGTGCGCGAAGCCCGTGACGAGCGTCGTGCCGTAGCGGGCCTTGAATTCGTCGAACTCGGAATCGTCGACGATGCGCGCGATCACCTCGCGCACGTCGAACGGCTTGCGCGTATCGACCGGAATCACGCCGTACACGCTCTTCGCGTCGTAGCGGGGCGGCTTCGGCTCGCGCAGCGTCACCGGCGTCGCGATCTTCGGCGCGAGATGATCGACGATGTTGCGCGCGATCGACAGCGCATGCGCGTCGTTCTGCGCGAGATGGTCGGCCACGCCCGACAGGCGCGTATGCACATCACCGCCGCCGAGATCCTCGGCACTCACTTCCTCGCCGGTCGCGGCCTTCACGAGCGGCGGCCCGCCGAGGAAAATCGTGCCCTGCTCCTTCACGATGATCGACTCGTCGCTCATCGCCGGCACATACGCGCCGCCCGCCGTGCACGAGCCCATCACGACGGCGATCTGCGCGATCCCCGCCGCCGACATCGTCGCCTGGTTGAAGAAGATGCGGCCGAAGTGGTCGCGATCGGGAAACACGTCGTCCTGGTTCGGCAGGTTCGCGCCGCCCGAATCGACGAGGTACACGCACGGCAGCCGGTTTTCCGCGGCGATTTCCTGCGCGCGCACGTGCTTCTTCACGGTGACCGGGTAGTAAGTGCCGCCCTTGACCGTCGCGTCGTTGCACACGATCACGCATTCGCGACCGGCGATCCGGCCGATCCCGGTGATGACGCCCGCGCCCGGCGCGTCGTCGTTGTACATGCCGTTCGCCGCGAGCTGCGAGAACTCGAGGAACGGCGCGCCCGGATCGAGCAGTTGCGCAATGCGGTCGCGCGGCAGCAGCTTGCCGCGCGACAGGTGCTTGTCGCGCGCGGCCTGGCCGCCGCCCTGCGCGAGCTGTTCGATCTTCGCGCGCAGGTCGGCGACGACCGCCTCGAGCGCGGCGGCATTCGCGCGGAAGTCTTCCGAGCGCGGGTTCAGTTTCGATTCGATGATCGGCATCGACGGGGCTCCGTTCGCGTGACGTGGGGCGTTACATCGTTTCCGCGAACAGCTCGCGGCCGATCAGCATCCGGCGGATCTCGCTCGTGCCGGCGCCGATCTCGTACAGCTTCGCATCGCGCCACAGGCGCCCGACCGGGTATTCGTTGATGTAGCCGTTGCCGCCGAGGATCTGGATCGCCTCGCCGGCCATCCACGTCGCTTTCTCGGCCGTGTAGAGGATCACGCCCGCGCAATCCTTGCGCACCTGGCGGATGTGGTCGCTGCCGGCCGAGTCGAGGTGGCGGCCGACCGCGTACAGGTACGCGCGGCACGCCTGGAACGTGGTGTACATGTCGGCGACCTTGCCCTGGATCAGCTGGAATTCGCCGATCGACTGGCCGAACTGCTTGCGGTCGTGGATATACGGCACCACCGCGTCGAGGCACGCGGCCATGATGCCCGTCGGGCCGCCCGACAGCACCGCGCGCTCGTAGTCGAGGCCGCTCATCAGCACCTTCACGCCGCCGTTGAGCTGGCCGAGGATGTTTTCCTCCGGCACTTCGACGTCCTGGAACACCAGCTCGCCCGTGTGCGAGCCGCGCATGCCGAGCTTGTCGAGCTTCTGCGCGACCGAGAAGCCCTTCATGCCCTTCTCGACGATGAACGCGGTGATGCCGCGCGAGTTGGCTTCGACATCCGTCTTCGCGTAGACGACGAGTGTGTCGCAATCGGGGCCATTGGTGATCCACATCTTCGTGCCGTTCAGCACGTAGCGATCGCCGCGCTTGTCGGCGCGCAGCTTCATGCTGACGACGTCGGAGCCCGCGTTCGGCTCGCTCATCGCGAGCGCGCCGATGTGTTCGCCCGACACGAGCTTCGGCAGGTATTTCTGCTTCTGCGCGTCGGTGCCGTTGCGATGGATCTGGTTCACGCACAGGTTCGAGTGCGCGCCGTACGACAGGCCGATCGACGCCGATGCGCGCGAGATCTCCTCCATCGCGACCATGTGCGCGGTGTAGCCCATGTTCGCGCCGCCGTATTCCTCGGCCACCGTCATGCCGAGCACGCCGAGATCGCCGAACTTCTTCCACAGATCCATCGGAAACTGGTCGGTGCGGTCGACCTCCGCCGCGCGCGGCGTGATTTCCTTCGCCGCGAACGTCGCGACGGCGTCGCGCAGCATCTCGATGTCTTCACCGAGCATGAATTGCACACCGGGCAGGTTGATCATGTCTCCTCCGTCTCCAGAAAGTGTGTGGCATCCACCGATTTCTGAGTTTCGCTCAAATCGAATGAATGCTCAGATTCATTGACCAATACAGCGTAAATTTTGCACAGTTTCGCGCCTCGTCGGGTTCGGCGTCAATAGTTTTTTGAGTGAGACTCAGATATGATGTCGAGATGACAGCCGCTACCGCCGACACCATGACCGCCACCGTCAAAGCCGACCGCGCCGACACGTCGCGCGCGCCCGCCGGGCGCAAATCCCAGCAACGCGTGCAGGACATTCTGCGCGCCGGCCGGGAAGTGTTCGCCGAAAAAGGTTACGAGCATGCGACGGCCGCCGAGATCGCGCAGCGGGTGGGTGTGTCGGAGGCGACGGTGTTCAGCTACTTCCGCGGTAAGCGCGAGCTGTGCGCGCGTGTCATCGCGGATTGGTACGACGAAAACATCGCCGCGTTCGAGCACGGGATGCCGCAGGACGCGTCGGTGCAGCAGCAGTTCGCGTTCATCGTGCGCACCCACCTGCGGCTGATGCTGGTGAACGGCACGGGCCTGTGCGCGCTGGTGCTGTCGGAAGGCCGCGCGAAGCAGCATGTGCTGAGCGACGAGCTCACCGCGCTGCAGCGCCGCTACACCGCGCCGTTGATGGACGTGCTCGCGCGCGGCCAGGCGGCCGGGCAGGTACGCACCGACCTGCCGCTGAGCCTGCTGCGCTCGATGGTGTTCGGGCCGATCGAGCACGTGCTGTGGGATGCGATCCTCGGGCACCGCAAGCTCGACACGGAAACGACGGCCACGCAGCTCGTCGACATGCTGTGGGCCGCCGTGCAGCCGCCGGCGCCGGAACAGGCGGCGCTCGTGCGTTTCAGGAACGAAGTGGCGGAAGCCGTGCGGCGGCTGGAAGGCGACAGCACGCGCGGGTGACGCGCGGCGGGCGGCGCGCCCGCCGCCTCATCGTCTCCCCACCGTCGTGGGGTTCGGGCGCGCTATGACTCGTCGCCGACGCGCAGCGGTGCGCGGCTCTGCTCGTTGTTCAAATGGACGAACTTGCGCAACAGGCGCACCAGTTCCTGCGAATCGTCCTCTCCCATTCCGTCGAACAGGCCGGCACGCAGCTCCTTCACCGACGGAATCAGATGTGTGAGCAGTTCGACGCCCGCCGGCGTCAGCAGCAGGCGGCGCTGACGCCGCGGCAGCACTTCGCGCACGATCAATCCTTTCGCTTCGAGCCGGACCGCGAGATCCGCGGTCGTCGACGTGTCGAGCGCGACCCGCTGCGCGAGCGTCACCTGATCGAGCCCCGGGCACTCGTACAGCATCCGCAGGACCGCGTACTGCACCGGCGTCACGTCCCGGCCCAGCTTCTCGTAGAACATCGCAACCGCGATCTGGTGCGCGCGCCGGATCAGGTGCCCCGGTTCGTCGTACAGATCGAGCGGGAAAACCGGCAGGTCGGCGGGATTCGTTTTTTCCATGAATAGTCGATGACATAAGCGGCGCGAGCCGGTTGCGCGCGCCGACGGCATGGCGCTGCCTCGCGCCATTTCCCGGGAAAACCAGTATACCGCTCGCCTTGCCCCAGCCAATCTCAATGAGTACACTGAATCTCATTCAGTACACGGAATGAAGAGATGCCGCGTACCGGCGGCATCGACCTGACGGAGACGACGAACGTGTTTCTCAAGAATGCTTGGTACGTGGCGTGCACACCCGATGAAATCGACGGCAAGCCGCTGGGCCGCAAGATCTGCAACGAGTCGATGGTGTTTTACCGCGCGGCGGATGGCCGGGTCGCCGCACTCGAGGACTTCTGCCCGCACCGCGGTGCACCGCTGTCGCTGGGATTCGTGCGCGACGGCGTACTCGTGTGCGGCTATCACGGGCTGGAAATGGGCTGCAACGGCAAGGCGGCCGGCATGCCGGGCCAGCGTGTCGGCGGCTTCCCGCCGATTCGCAGCTTCCCGGCGATCGAGCGCTACGGATTCATCTGGGTCTGGCCAGGCGACGCGTCGGAAGCCGATCCCGCCAAACTGCCCGCGCTGGCGTGGGCCGAGGATCCGGCCTGGGCCCACGGCGGCGGCCTGTATCACATCCGCTGCGACTACCGGCTGATGATCGACAACCTGATGGATCTCACGCACGAAACCTACGTCCATGCGACGAGCATCGGCCAGAAGGAAATCGACGAAGCGCCGCCGAAGACCACCAGCCACGGCGACGAAGTCGTCACGAGCCGCTTCATGGAAAACGTGATGCCGCCGCCGTTCTGGCAAATGGGGTTGCGCGGCAACGGGCTGGCCGACGACGTGCCGGTCGATCGCTGGCAGATCTGTCGCTTCACGCCGCCGAGCCACGTGATGATCGAAGTCGGTGTCGCGCATGCGGGCCACGGCGGCTACGACGCGCCGGCCGGACTGAAGGCGTCGTCGATCGTCGTCGATTTCATCACGCCCGAGACGGACACCTCGATCTGGTACTTCTGGGGGATGGCGCGCAACTTCCGGCCCGACGATCACGCACTGACCACCGAGATCCGCGAAGGCCAGGGCAAGATCTTCGCCGAGGATCTCGAGATGCTCGAGCGCCAGCAGCTCAACCTGGAGAAGTGGCCCGATCGCAAGCTGCTCAAACTCAACATCGACGCGGGCGGCGTGCTGTCGCGCAAGGTGATCGAGCGGCTGCTCGCCGACGAAAACGCGTCGAGCCCGCAGCGGCCCGTGATCCCGGTTGCGCAGATCAAGGAGGCGTCATGAGCACCGCGACGCTGACGGTCCGGGTGGCCCGCAAGTGGCAGGAAGCACGCGACATCTGCGGCTTCGAATTCGTCAGCGATGACGGCTCGCCGCTGCCGCGCTTCGATGCCGGCGCCCATATCGACGTGCATCTGCCGGGTGGCCTCGTGCGCCAGTATTCGCTGTGCAACCACCCGGAGCACGGCGACCGCTATCAGATCGCCGTGCTGCGCGATGCCGACGGTCGCGGTGGGTCGCGTGCCATTCACGACGAAGTGCGGCAAGGCGATACCGTGCGGATCGGCGTGCCGCGCAATCAGTTTTCGCTCGCCCCCGACGCACCGCACCACCTGCTGCTCGCAGGCGGGATCGGCGTCACGCCGATTCTCTCCATGGCGGAACGGCTGTTCTCCTCCGGCTTGCCATTCGACCTGCACTATTGCGCGCGCTCGACCGACCGCATGGCGTTCGTCGAGCGGATCAACGCAGCCGGGTTCCATGACCGCGCCCGCCTCCACGTCGACGACGGCGCCCCCGCGCAACGCTTCGACCTGGCCGCCGTGCTCGCCGCGGCGCCCGACGGCACGCACCTGTACGTATGCGGGCCGCGCGGCTTCATGGATGCGGTGCTGAACGCCGCGCGCGAGGGCGGCTGGGCCGAAGCGCGACTGCACTACGAATTCTTCGGCGGTGCGGTTGCGTCGTCCGGCTCGGACCGCGCGTTCCAGGTCCGGATCGCGAGCAGCGGCAAGGTGATCGACGTGCCGGCCGAATGCACGGTCATCGCGGCGCTGGCCGCGAACGGCGTCGACGTGCTGACGTCGTGCGAGCAAGGCGTCTGCGGTACCTGCGCGACGCGCGTGCTGCAAGGCGAGCCCGATCATCGCGATTCGTATCTGACCGAACAGGAACAGGCGGCCGGCGACCAGTTCATGCCGTGCTGTTCGCGGTCGCGCAGCGACCTGCTGGTACTCGATCTGTAGACGGACCCGCCCGACCCGAGGCGGCCAACCACAATACTGGAGACGATCAATGGAACAACCTACCCGGTCATCATTCAATACTGCTAAATTCCCGGTCGACCGATGGTGGGTCGCCGCGCTGTCATCCGAACTGACGGACAAACCCGTCGCCCGCACGCTGCTCGGCCATCCGGTCGTCCTGTTCCGGTTGCCGTCCGGGGAAGTCGGTGCGCTGGAGGATCGCTGCTGCCACAAGTCGCTGCCGCTGTCGTGCGGCTCGCTCGAAGCGCGCGGCCTGCGCTGCGGCTATCACGGCCTGCTGTTCGACCGCGACGGCGCATGCGTCGAGATTCCCGGCCAGGACCGGATTCCGGCCAAGGCGTGCGTGTCGTCGTACCCGGTGCAGGAGCAGGACGCGATCGTGTGGATCTGGATCGGCGCCGACGCGCACGCTCGACCGACCTACGCGCCGCCGCGCTACGCGTTCCACGGGGATCCGCAATACCGGTTCGGCGGCGGCAACTACCATTACGACGCACCGTATCAACTGATTCACGACAACCTGATGGACCTGAGCCACCTCGGCTATGTCCATCTGAAAACGATCGGCGGCAACGCACCGCTGCACATGGGCGCGGAAACCCGCGTCAGCAGCGACGGCGACACGGTGACACTGGTTCGCCGGATGCCGGATTCCGTCCCGCCGCCGACCTACACCGCCGCATGGCCGTTCGCGGCCCGCGTCGATCGGTGGCAGGAAATCGAGTTCCACGTGTCGCACATCCGGATCTGGACCGGCGCGATGGACGCCGGTACCGGCGACCTGCACGATCCGGCGCGTGGCGGCTTTCACATGCGCGGCTTCCACGGCATCACGCCCGAGACGGAAACCACGACGCACTACTTCTGGACCGTCGCGACCAATCCGCAACACGACGTCGAGCGCGTCGCGCAAACGGTCATCGAGCAATCCGCCGCGACGTTCGACGAGGACAAGACCGTGATCGAAGCGCAATACCGGAATCAGCTGCGTTTTCCAGACGGCCGCCAGCTCGACATTCACGTCGACGCAGGCCCCAATCGCGCGCGGCGCGTGATCGAACGACTGCTGCTGCAACCCGAACCCGCGTAAGCATCGTGCCGGCGCACTAGCGGCGCCTGCCGGCCGCGGCGGGTGTTTCCCGGGGATGCCCGTCATCCCGCGCATTCGGTTTCATCCCATCCGCTACCGCCGGCTTCGATTCCATTCCATTTGATTAGTCATACTATTTTATGAAGGATCTTTGACGTGAGTGCAAATATCCGCAATACGATCGACGAATCCCCGATGAGCGCGTTCCAGACGATGGCGGTTACGGCCTGCGTCGTGCTGAACATGCTCGATGGCTTCGACGTGCTGGCCGTCGCGTTCGCCGCGCCGCACCTGGCGGCCGAATGGAAACTGAGCGGCAAGGAAATCGGCCTGCTGTTGAGCGCCGGGCTGGCCGGCATGGGCATCGGCTCGGTGCTGATCGCGCCGCTGGCCGACCGCGTCGGCCGCCGCC
The DNA here is from genome assembly GCF_902499335.1 of Burkholderia lata. Classification (GTDB taxonomy): domain Bacteria; phylum Pseudomonadota; class Gammaproteobacteria; order Burkholderiales; family Burkholderiaceae; genus Burkholderia; species Burkholderia lata_B. The sequence continues at coordinate 28,821 of NZ_CABVQK010000022.1, forward strand.
GCATCATCCTGTTCTGCCTCGCAGTGATCTCGACCGGGATGCTTGCCTGTGCGGCCACGCACGGTACGCTGCAACTCGCCATCGCGCGGGCGTACACGGGGCTCGGCATCGGCGGCATGCTGGCGAGCCTGACCGTGATCAGCGGCGAGTACGCATCGAACAAATGGCGCAGCGCCGCGATCGGCATGCAGTCGACCGGCTACGCGATCGGCGCCACCGCCGGCGGCGTCATCGCCGGCTACCTGCTGTCGACGTGGGGATGGCGCAGCGTGTTCGCGTTCGGCGGCATCCTGACCTTGCTGGCGATCCCGATGGTGCTTGCGCTGCTGCCGGAATCGCTCGATTTCCTGCTGGCGAGGCGTCCGGACGACGCGCTGCGGAAAATCAACCGCATCCTCGCGAGAATGAAGCGCGCACCGATCGACTCGCTGCCGATCGCGACCTCGTCCACCGGCGCGGCGAGCCCCGCGTCGAGCTGGACGGCCGTGCTGCGCGCTCCGCTCGCGCGCCGCACGATCGCGTTGTGGATCGCGTTCTTCCTCGTGATGGGCAGCTTCTACTTCGTCGTGAGCTGGACGCCGAAGCTGCTGGTCCAGGCCGGGCTGTCGGCATCGCAGGGCGTCACCGGCGGCGTACTGCTCAACCTCGGCGGCATCGCGGGCGCGTCGCTCTTCAGCCTGCTGTCGACGCGTTTCGGCCTGCGCAATCTGTTGGGCGCGACCCTGCTGCTCGGCGGCGCGCTGATGGTCGTGTTCGGCGCGAACACGGGCTCGCTCGGCATCGGGATGACCGTCGGGGTATTCCTCGGCGCGGTGATCAATGCGTGCGTGGCCGGCATGTATGCGCTGTCGCCGACGCCGTACCCCGCCGAAATCCGCACGACCGGCATCGGCCTTGCGGTCGGTATCGGCCGCCTCGGCGCGATCCTGTCGCCGATGACGGTCGGTGCGCTGCTGGATGACGGCTGGTCCGTGTCCCATCTCTATCTCGCGTTCCTCGTGCCGATGGCCGGCGCGGCAATCGCCGTCTTCATGGTGGGCTCGCGTGCCGCGGCGCCGCGCCGGCAACACGACCCGGCGATGTCGTAACACGCGACGCCCGCAGTCCTGCCGATACGCGTCGGCATTCCGGATCCGTCCGGTTCAATAAAAAAATCGATAAGCATATCTACATACTGTTTGGAGACAGCCATGAAAACGAAACTGGGTGTCGCACTCGCGACGGCAATGGCGCTGGCCGGACCGGCCTGTGCGCAAAGCAGCGTCACGCTGTACGGGATCATCGATACCGGCGTGTCCTACTACAACAACGCCGCGCACGGCGGATCGTTCACGGGCATGCCGACGCTGACCGGCGAGGTGCCGTCACGGTGGGGGCTGAGAGGCACGGAGGATCTCGGCGGCGGCTATCAGGCCTTCTTCGTGCTCGAAAACGGCTTCCAGCCCGGCACCGGTGCACTGAACTACGGCGGGCGCCTGTTCGGGCGACAGGCGAACGTCGGCGTGAACAGTCCGTTCGGCGCGCTGACCCTCGGCCGCCAGATGAACATGTCGATGATCGTGCTGACCAATGCCGACGTGATCGGCCCGTCGATTCACTCGATGGCGGATTTCGATTCCTATCTGCCGAACGCGCGCAGCGACAATGCGATCGGCTACAAGGGCACGTTCCACGGCGTGACGCTCGGCGCCACCTACAGCTTCGGCCGCGACGCGGCCGGGCCGGCAGGGCCGTCGGCGACGGGCTGCGCCGGACAGGTGCCCGGTGATATCGTCGCCTGCCGTCAGTACACGGCGATGCTCGCGTATGACGCGAGCAACTTCGGGCTCGCCGCGTCGCACGACGTAATGCGCGGCGGCGGCGGCGCGCTGGCCCCGCTGAACAATCCGGCGTACACCGACACGCGCGACATCGTCGCCGGCTACGTGAAGATCGGGCCCGCGAAACTGGGCGCCGGATGGATCCGCCGCAACCTCGCGGCGGCCGAACACCTGCAGGCCGATATCGTGTTCGCCGGCGGCACGTACTACGCGACGCCCTACCTCGCGCTCGACCTTCAGGGCGTACGCTACCTGCAGCGCCGCGAAAACAGTGAAGGCGGCACGAATGCCACGCTGCTCGTCGGCCGCGCGAACTATTTCCTGTCGAAGCGGACGACCGTCTATACGTCGGTGGGCTACATGTTCAACAGCACGCTGGCTGCGAACGCGGTCGCTGCCGGCGGGACGGTCGGGACCGGAATGAACCAGCTCGGCGTGATGGCCGGCATCCAGCAGAAGTTCTGAACGCCGGACACCGCGCCAGCGCAGGTCAGTTGGCGAGCCGGCAGTGCGAGAGCTTCAACCCCGGCAGGACGGGCGCATCGATATAGCCTTCGTTCACGCAGCTGAAGCGGAACGCGGCCGACGTGACGAACGGCTTGATCTCGCCGCCGGGGAATTTCGGCTTCAGTGCATCCTGGTCGGCCACGTCGAAATGCGTGTCGAACTGCTCGCCGTCGGCCGTCAGCGCGCCGAAATAGGTGCCGCCCGGGTCGCTGCCCATCCGGATCACGGCGCCGACGAACACGAGGCGCTTGCCGTCGTACTTCGTCTTCGCGGCGGCCATGTCCTGCGTATAGGCCTCGATCACGGCGCCGTAACGCGCGTCGATCGCGGGCTCGGTGTCCGACGCGGCGCAGGCGGTCTGGTGAACGCCCGCCAGCATCGTGCACGCCGCAAGCGCGGCCGCCGCGAACGGCGCGGAAATCTTCTTCATGGGTGGTCTCCCGTCTAACGTGGTGGTTGAAGTAATTGAAGCCCGGCGCTTGCGCCGGACGAATTCGCTTCCGTTGCTTTAATCGTTCGAATGGCGGAACACGGCTGCGATCACTTCACCACCCGCATGGTCGTGCGCGGTGCGCAGCGTCGCGCTGAACGCGACGTGACAGGAAGATGACATGGTGCGGCCCCCGGCTCTCTCATTGAATTTCACTACGTCTGATTTTGGTCGCTACGGTAGCAGACGGCCGACGGCCCGGCAACCAAGGCCCGCGTGCCGCCGATCACCTCATTACAATTGCAAATGATTCTCATTACATATATTATTCACCCCCTGGTCGCGGTGGAACGCTGCGGCCCGCGACACGATCCTTAGTACTCCGTCCTGCATCGATTCATGCCATCCCGTCGAACGCCCCGCCGCGCCCGGACCCTGCGTCCGTGGCACACGAGCCTGCCTGCCCTGATCACCCTGTGCGTCGCGAGCGGCACGCAGGCATCCGCCGCCGAACGCGCCGGCGCAGAGCCGGCCGCCCCTGCATCCACCTCTGCGCCGGCGACACCGGCCGCGCGCGAACTCCCGGCCATCAGCGTCAGCGCATCGGCAACCGTCGATCCGACGGTCGGCTATCAGCCGCGCACCACGAGCATCGCAGGCGGCGACAACCGTTCGATCAAGGAGATTCCGCAATCGGTCGCGGTGGTCAGCAGCAGCGTGATGCAGGACCAGCAGGCACGCTCGCTCGACGACGTGCTCGGCAACATCAGCGGCGTCACGCAGACCAACACGCTCGGCGGCACGCGCGACGCGTTCATCAAGCGCGGCTTCGGGTCGAACAACGACGGCTCCGTGCTCGTCGACGGCGTGCGCACGCCGGTGCTGCACAGCTACCTCGCGACGATCGACCGCGTCGAAGTGCTGAAGGGCCCGGCGTCGTTGCTCTACGGGATGCAGGATCCGGGCGGCGTGATCAACCTCGTCACGCGCAAGCCGGAAGACACGTTCGGCGGCTCGATCTCGGCCTCGCGCACGAGCCACGGCGGCAGCAGCGCGACGTTCGATCTCACGGGCCCGCTCGGCAAGCCGGGCCAGGTCGCGGGCGGCACGCTCGCGTTCCGGCTAACCGGGCAATACGACACGAGCCGCTACTGGCGCAGCTTCGGCCGCCAGCGCGACGCGCTGATCGCGCCTGCGCTGTCGTGGCACGACGCGAACACGTCGATCGATGTCAGCTACCAGTACGTCGACTACACGACGCCGTTCGATCGCGGCACCGTGCTCGTGAACGGCCAGCTCGACGATGCGCTGCGCTATCGCCGCTACGAGGAAGCATGGTCGCAGAGCAACGGCATCCAGGAAACGCTGCGCGCGCGCGTCGAGCACCGCTTTTCCGATGCGTGGCGCGTGCGTGCAACCTACGGCTGGGGTCGCGATCGCTACGACCAAACCATCACCCGCGCCACCGCATTCAACAGCACGACCGGCGCATTGACGCGCTCGTCCGATGCGAACCTCGGGCGCAACGATTCCGACCAGATCGCGACGCTCGGCCTGCTCGGCAACGTGACGCTCGCCGGGATGAACCACGCGATCTACATCGGCGGTGAATACGAGCGGCAGCGCAGCTTCCGCGGCGACACGATCCGCGGCAAGGCGACCAAGGGCTTCAATCTGTACGACCCCGTGTACGACCTGCTCGCGCCGGGCGGCACGCCCAACCCGAAGCAGAGCGATTCGCGCTCGGTGGTCCATGCGTATTCGACGATCGTGCAGGACTCGGTGAAGCTCACCGACCGGCTCACGGCGGTAGGCGGGCTGCGCTGGGAAAACTGGCAGCAGGAATCGGGGATGGGGCGGCCGTTCGTGTTCGCCGACCGCTCGCGCGGCACCGTGTGGCTGCCGCAGTTCGGGCTCGCGTATGCGCTCACGCCGGCGCTGACCGCCTACGCGAACGTGAGCCGCTCGTTCAAGTCGAACGTCGCCACGAACGTCGCGGCGCCGCTCGCGCCGGAATACGGCCGCGTGCTCGAGGCCGGGCTGAAGTTCAGCCTGAAGCCCGCGATCACCGGCACGCTCGCGGTCTACCAGATCGACAAGCGCAACGTCGCGGTCACGGTGGGCGACCTCACGTCGACGATCGGCACCGCGCGCTCGCGCGGGATCGAACTCGACGTCGCGGGGCAGATCACGCGCCACCTGAGCGTGATCGGCAGCTACGCCTATACGAACGCAAACGACCGCGACAGCAACACGCCGCTCGTCAACGTTGCGCGCCACACGGGCAGCCTGTTCGCGGTGTACGACACGGCGATCGCGAACCTGCCCGGCCGCTGGCGCTTCGGCGGCGGCGCACGTCTCGTCGGCGCACGCTCCGGCGACACCGCGAACAGCTTCACGCTGCCCGGCTACGTGACCGTCGACGCATTCGCAGCCTACGAAACGACGATCGGGAAATTCCCTACGCGCTTCCAGCTCAACGTGAAGAATCTGCTCGACAAGACCTACTACCCGTCGAGCAACACCAACCTGATCGTCGCGGTCGGCGAGCCGCGGCTCGTCACGCTGACGACGACGGTGTCGTTCTGACCGCCATCGTGCGGCCGGCCGCGGTTTGGCGCGCGGCTAGTCCGCCGTGGGCGGACAGACCCGGTAGAACACGATGCTGCACAACGCGAGGAATCCGGCCAGGATGGTCATGCCGATCCGCAGGCCCGCATAGCCGATGATCGTCGCGCCGAGGATGCCGGACAGGCTCCCGCACGCATTGATCAGCGCGAAGCCGGCCGCGGCCGCCGGGCCGGACAGCACGCGCCCCGGCAGCGTCCAGTAGATCGGCATCAGCGACAGGATGCCCGATGTCGCGACGGTCAACATCACCAGGGCGAGCCAGAAGTTGTCGTGCGCAATCGTCGCGACGAACAAGCCGATCGCGGCCAGCGCGACGGGTATCACGCCGTGCCGGCGCAACCGCCCGGATTGCTCCGCGCGTTTCGCGTTCACGTACATGCAGATGGCGGCCACGCCGAACGGGATGGCGGTCAGCAGCCCGACCGTCAGGCTGTTCGCCACCCCCGCATCGTGAAACAGCGTCGGCATCCAGAACGTCAGTCCGTAGAACCCGGTGTTGAACAGGATCATCACGACGATCAGCGCGTAGATCTTCGGCGACCGGAATGCATCGGCCACGCGATGCGACTTGACGGCCGCCTCCTTCGCGACGTTCGCCTCGATGATCTGCTTCTCGCGCGCGCTCAGCCAGTCCACGTCGGCCGGACTGTTTCGCAGCAGCATCAGGATGACGACGCCCAGCACCACCGACGGCAGCCCTTCGATCAGGAACAGCCACTGCCACCCGCGGATGCCCGCCACGCCGTTCATCGTCTCCATGATCGCGCCGGACAGCGGCGCGCCGAACACGACGGCGACCGGCAACGCCATCAGGAACAGCGAATACATGCCGCTTTGGCGCCGGGCCGGCAGCCACGTGTTCGTGTAGTACATGACGCCCGGGACGAAGCCGGCCTCACAGACGCCCAGCAGGAACCGCAGCGAATAGAACGCGGCCTCGTTCCTCGAGAAGATCATCAGGATCGACACGATCCCCCAGGTGATCATGATCCGCGCGATCCATGCCCGCGCGCCGACACGTCGCAGGATCAGGTTGCTCGGGATCTCGAACAGCATGTAGCCCCAGAAGAACACGCTCGCACCGAGTGCGAACGACGCATTCGTCAGACCGAAATCGGCCGCCATCTGCAGTTTCGCGAACCCGATGTTGACGCGGTCCAGGTAGGACATGATGAAACCGAGAAAGAACAGCGGAACGATCCTCAGTATCACTTTCCGGTACAACGCATCTTCGTTCCGTGCCTCGATGCCTGCGTCCAGCGCAAGCGCGACATCCGCCCTCATGGTCAGTTCTCCCGATGAAAGCAAGCGTCCTTGCAGCAATGGGTTCGATCCGTCGGTTCGTGCCGGCGTGGCCGCCGTCGTGTCGTCAGCGATGCGGCGGTGCCCGGCGCTCCGCGAGCGCGAGCACGTCGGCCCAGATTCCGTCGTCGACGGCGATACCGTGCTGCCGCTGTTCGATCCGGGTGCGCAGCGCGCTCTGCCCCGGATAAAGCACTTCGCTGCTGTCTTCCGCGAGCTCGGACGCGTTCACGTAGTCCGCCACGCCGTCGGCCACATGGTTCGTGAACGCTTCGCCGCCGAGCTTGCGCGGGTCGATCACGATGAAGACCTGCGAGCACCCGGTGCAGCTTCCCTGCTGAATCGCATCGATCCCGTTCGTCGCGAGCCCTTCGGACAGCACCGCCGCGAGCACGTCGAGCATGATCGCGAAACCCGAACCCTTCCAGTAGCCCATCGGCAAAATGCGCATCGACGCCTCGATCGGGCCGGGCTCGGCGGTCAGCTTCCCGCTGCTGTCGAAGCCTGCCGGAAACGGCATGTTCCTCCCCTTGAGGCGGGTGGCCTGCAGCTTGCCGTACGAGTACTGCGACATCGCCATGTCGAGCACGATATGGCCGCGCTCGCGCGGCACCGCCATCACGAACGGGTTGTTGCCGACGCGCGTATTCTTGCCGCCCCAGCCCGGCATGCAGGATTCGGTGTTGGTCCAGCAGATCGCGATGTAGCCGCGCTCGGCAGCGTGCCAGCCATAGGTGCCGCCCCGCATCCAGTGGGTTGCATTACGCATCGCCACGATGCCGACACCCTGCTCGTCGGCGATATCGATGGCCCGGTCGGTCGCGGACAGCGCGTTGAGAATGCCCGGGCCGCGATGGCCGTCGCAGACCTCGATCGCACCGAATTGCTTGACGCGCTCACGCACGCCGTCAAGGTTCACCCACCCGTTGTCCAGATAGTCGACGAATCGTGCGACGCGATTGATGCCGTGCGAATTGACGCCGTCGCAGGTCGATTCGGTATGCACCCGCGCGCAAATCTCGGCGTCGCGTTCGCGCATGCCGGCATGCACGAGCGCCGCATGGATCGCACGCTGCATGTCTTCGAAGGGAATCCGGGTCACGGTGCATGTCTCCTGATGGTGGATATCGATGTGTTCGATCCCGAACCTGCCCCCGATGCGGCGCGCGGGATTCGCACCGCCCTGGCCCGTCGCCGGCGAGCGATCGCGTCATGCGGCCGGTGCGGCGCGACACGCGCGACACGCTCCGGCCGGCGACACGAAACGGGATGGAACCGCGATCAGCCGCCCGAGAAATCGAGCAGGATCTTGCAGCTTTCCGCCGGATTGCGTTCCGCCATGTCGAACGCGTGCGCGACATCGCGAAAGCCCACCTTGTGCGTGACGATATGCTCGGGCTCGATCAGCCCGCGGGCGATCCAGTCGATCACCTGCGGGAACATCGCGCAGTTCAGCCGCGACGCCGCGAGCGTCAGCTCCTTCTTCGTCAGCTCGGCCTGCACGATCGCCGACGGTTCCGATGAAAAACCGAGCACGCCGATCCGGCCGGCCGGCGCGGCGATCCGCACGGCCTCCTCGAGAATCGACGGATGGCACACGGCATCGAAGATCAGCGTCGGGCCGCCGTCGACGCCGCGCCGTTCCAGCGCGTCGGGCAGCGACTCGACGGTCGTGTTGATGATCTCGTCCTCCGCCGCGCCGCACTTGCGCGCGAGCTGCAGCCGCGCATCGAGCCGGTCGGTGATGAACGCGCGGATGCCGTACACGCGCTTGAGCACCTGCAGGATCGTCAGCCCGACGGTGCCGGCGCCGTAGATCAGCGCGACATCGCCCGGCAGCACGCCGGTGCGCGACGTCGCGTTCGCGGCCACCGCGAACGGCTCGACGATCGCGGCGCAGGTATCGGCGATCGCTTCCGGAATCCGGTACGCATTGCCGGCCGGCACGCACGTGTACTGGCTGAAGCCGCCGTCGCGATGCACGCCGAGCACGGTCAGGTGGCGGCACACGTTGCGGCGGCCGATCGTGCACGCGTGGCAATGCCCGCAGCTGATCACCGGGTCGACCGCGACGGTCTCGCCGAGCCGTGCGGCATCGACGCCCGCGCCGACCGACTCGATCGTGCCGACGAACTCGTGGCCGATGATGCGCGGGTACGACACGAACGGATTCTTGCCGTGAAAGATGTGCAGGTCCGACCCGCAGATGCCCGCATAGCGCACCTTCACGCGCACTTCGCCGGCGGCGGGCACGGGCAGCGGAACCTCACGCACGCCCATGCTGTTCGGACGATCGACAACGACACTCAACATTTCGTTTCTCTCCTTCTGATCTTCGGCGCTTACCAGTTCCACATCGAGCCGTCGCGCAGCCGGGCGACCGGCAGGTACGCGCGCTCGTACGGATATTTCGCGGCCAGCGTCTCGTCGATGTCGACGCCGAGGCCCGGCACGTCGTCCATCACGAGATAGCCGTCCTCGAATCGGTAGCTGTGCGGAAACACTTCATCGGTCAGCGGGCTGTGCGGCATCAGCTCCTGGATGCCGAAGTTCGGCGCCCACAGCCCGAAGTTCACGGCCGCCGCCATGCAGACGGGCGACAGGTCGGTCGCGCCGTGGAAACCGGTGCGCACCTGGTACATCGCCGCGTAGTCGGCGATGCGCCGCACGTGCGTGATGCCGCCCGCATGCACGATCGTCGCGCGGATGTAGTCGATCAGCTGGTCGCGGATCAGGTCCTTGCAATCCCAGATCGAGTTGAACACCTCGCCGACCGCGAGCGGCGTCGTCGTGTGCTGGCGGATCAGGCGGAATGCGTCCTGGTTCTCCGCGGGCGTCGCATCCTCGAGCCAGAACAGCCGGTGCGGCTCGAGATCGCGGCCGAGCCGCGCGGCCTCGATCGGCGTGAGGCGGTGATGCGCGTCGTGCAGCAGGTGCGGCGCATCGCCGACCGCGTCGCGCACCTTGCGGAACAGTTCCGGCGTGTGGCGCAGGTAGAGCGCGGTGTCCCACGGCTCCTCGGGCGGCAACCCCTTCTCGGCGGGCTCGTATGCGCCTGCGGTCTTGCCGACGCCGTACACCTTGTCGAGCCCCGGCACGCCCGATTGCACGCGGATCGCACGGTAGCCTTCCTCGATGTGCGCGCGCACCGCGTCGACCGCTTCTTCATGATCGCGCCCGTTCGCGTGGCCGTACACCATCAGCCCGTCGCGGCTCTTGCCGCCGAGCAGCTGATAGACGGGCATGCCCGCGAGCTTGCCCTTGATATCCCACAGCGCCATGTCGATCGCCGCGATCGCCGTCATCGTCACGGGCCCGCGCCGCCAGTACGCGCCGCGATACAGGTATTGCCAGATGTCCTCGATGTTGCGCGGGTCGCGGCCGACGAGGCACGGGAACACGTGGTCTTCCAGGTACGCGCGCACCGCGAGCTCGCGCCCGTTGAGCGTCGCGTCGCCGAGGCCGTACACGCCTTCATCGGTCACGATCTTCACCGTCACGAAGTTCCGGCCCGGACACGTGACGATGGTCTGCAAGCGTTCGATTTTCACTGCGCTCCTCCAGCGGGCGTTTCAGTCGACAAAGTAATGGGGCGCGCGGCTGCGCACTTCCGGCAGATGCGAGCCGATCCGGTCGACGTGCATCGCGACCGATGCACCGAGCAGCGCCATGTTGCGCGACGCGATGTGCGCGAGGATCTGTTCGTGTTCCTGCAGCGCGCGGCGCGCGTGATCCTCGACGCGGTCGAGCAGCAGCCAGCGCACGCGGTCGAACTGGCGCTTCATCGGCTGCAGCATTTCCCACACGTGGGGCCGGCCCGCGAACGCGAACATCCGGCCGTGCATCGCCTCGTCGAGATCGAAGAACGCTTCGACGTCGCCGGCCGCCACGGCCTCGCGCTGCGCGTCGATGATCCGCGACAGCTCCGCGAGCTGCGCCGGCGTGATCTTCTGCGCGAGCTCGACATGGTTCGCGCATTCGAGCGTGCTGCGCGCGAAGCGCCCTTCCTCGAGGATCGACACCGGAATCGGCGCGACCAGCGTGCCGACCTTCCGGATGATCTGCACGAGCCGCTCGTCGGCGAGCTGCGCGAATGCTTCGCGCACCGGCGTGCGGCTGACCTTGATCGTGGTGGAGATCACCGCCTCCGACAGCGCGGTGCGCGGCGGCAGCGCGCCGCGCACGATCGCGTGGCGCAGCAGCGCATGCACCTGCTCCGTATATGACCGGCTCTCGTCCAGCGAGAACCCCTGCAACGCCGTGACCACGACGTCCGCTTCTTCCAGTGCTGCCGTTTCGCTCATGGTTGCGATTGATCCGACTCGATATCGATGACTACCATGGTACATAAGCCACCGGATTCAGGCGATCTAGCGTTTACACCGATAACTTCCCGTTAAAAGTCGAAATAACCTGCACACACCTCGACATCTACCATGGTACAAGCCGCTGTCAAACGTCATGCCATCCGCCCCCGATTTCCTGCGCACCGCGCCGCCCGGCACGCGCCGCCCCGGTTATGACCGGCAGGCGGTCCGCACCGGCATCGTCCATCTCGGCCTCGGCGCGTTCCATCGCGCGCACCAGGCGCTGCATACCGAAACGGTGCTCGAACAAGGCGACCTCCGCTGGGGGATCGTCGGCGTCGAACTGCGGCGGCGCCATACCGTCGATCTGCTCGCCGCGCAGGATCACCTGTACACGGTGACCGAACGCGACGGCCACGGCGCGCGCACGCGGATCGTCGGCGCGGTGCACGGCGCGCTGTTCGCGCCCGAATCGCTGCCCGCGCTGCTGGCGCTGATCGCCGATCCGGCCGTGTCGATCGTCAGCCTGACCGTGACCGAGAAAGGTTATTGCCGCCGCCCCGGCGGCGGGCTCGATGCCGACGATCCCGCGATTCGTCAGGATCTCGCGACGCCCGACGCGCCGCGCACTGCACTCGGCGTGATCGCGGCCGGCCTGCGCCTGCGGCCGGCCCATGCGCCGCTGACCGTCGTCTGCTGCGACAACATGACGTCGAACGGCGACACGCTGCGCGCGCTGCTGATCGACTACGCGGAACGCATCGACGGCGCGCTCGCGCGGCGTATCCGCGACGACGTCGCGTTCCCGAACAGCATGGTCGACCGGATCGTGCCGGCCGCGACGCCCGAATCGCTCGACTGGGCGCACGCGCATCTCGGGGCACGCGACGCGGCCGCGATCGTCTGCGAGCCGTTCTCGCAATGGGTGCTCGAGGATCGCTTCGCCGGCCCGCGCCCGCGCTGGGAAGACGCCGGCGCGCACCTCGTCGGCGACGTACGGCCCTACGAAACGATGAAGCTGCGGCTGCTGAACGGCTCGCATTCGGCGATCGCGTATGCGGGGCAGTTACGCGGCCGCGCGACCGTGTCCGACGCGATGGCCGATCCGGCGATCGCGGCGCTCGTCGACGGTGTGATGACGCGTGACCTGCTCGCGACCGTCGACGTGCCGTCCGGTTACGACGCGCATGGCTATTGCGCGACGCTCGTGCAGCGCTTCCGCAATCCGACGCTCGCGCATCGCACCGAACAAATCGCCATGGACGGCACGCAGAAGGTGCCGCTGCGCTGGCTGCCCGCGCTCGGCGAAAGCGCGGCGGCCGGTGTCGAGCGCCCGTACCTCGAACGCGCGCTCGCGCTGTGGCTGCACTACCTCGCCACCGCGCAGGACGAATCGGGTCGGCCGCTCACGATCAGCGATCCGGGTGCCGCCGCGCTCGGCGCGACGTTGTCGGCGGCCGGCGATGCCGCCGATGCGGTTCGAGCCGCCCTCGGCAGCACCGCGCTTGCCGGCTCGACCGCGTGGCCCGATGCATTGATCGCGCGTATCGGTGCGCACCTGTCGACGCTGCGCGCGCACGGCACCGACGCGTTGCTCGCACCGTTGCACGCGCGCTGAACGACCGCTTTCCCCGGTTCGCGCGCACCCGACGCGAACCGCGCAATACCGCTTCGCAGCCCGCCGATACAGAGACCGGCGCGGCAAACGATCGACGAGACAACCATGACGGCCGGCCCACCGGCACGAAGGAGACGGACATGAAGCAGAAGTCGCAGGCGTGGTTCACGGTGTTCCTGCTGTTCCTGGTGTACGGGATCAACTATCTCGACCGCGTCGCGCTGTCGATCGTCGCGCCGATCGTGCAGACCGATCTCGGCATCGACGCCGCGCAGATGGGCCTCGTGTTCAGCACGTTCTTCATCGGCTACGCGCTGTTCAACTTCATCGGCGGGCTCGCGTCCGACCGGCTCGGGCCGAAGCTCGTGTACGTGCTGTCGGTCGGCCTGTGGTCGGTGTTTTGCGGGATGACCGCGCTCACCGTCGGCTTCGTGAGCCTGCTGATCGTGCGGCTGCTGTTCGGCATGGCCGAAGGGCCGCTGTGCTCGGCCGCGAACAAGATGGTCAACAACTGGCTGCCGCGCGACGCCGCCGCGACCGCGATGGGCCTGCTCAGCGCCGGTTCGCCGCTCGGCGGCGCGATCGCCGGGCCGATAGTCGGCCTGCTGGCCGCGCAGTTCGGCTGGCGGCCGGCGTTCTGGATCGTGTGCGCGATCGGGCTCGCGTGGGTCGTCGTGTGGATGATGTCGACGTCGGATCGCCCGGCCACGCCGGTCAACGGCGCGCCGCACACGTCCGCGGCAACGCTCGCCGCGTCGACCGCCCACATGCCGGCGGCGGCCGACGCCGCGACGCCGGCGCACACGCTGTCGCACTACGTGCGCCAGCCGCGCATCCTCGCGACGGCCGCCGCGTTCTTCAGCTACAACTACGTGCTGTTCTTCTTCCTGAGCTGGTTCCCGAGCTACCTCGTGCGGGCGCACCACCTGAACATCAAGGAAATGAGCGTCGCCACCGTCGTGCCCTGGCTCGTCGGCACGGTCGGTCTCGCCTGCGGCGGCGCGATCTCGGATGCGCTGTACCGGCTCACCGGCAACCTGCTGCTGTCGCGCCGGATCGTGCTCGTCACCTGCCTGCTCGGCGCCGGCGCGTGCGTGGCCGTCGCGGGCGCCGTGCAGTCGACGCAGGGCGCGGTCGCGCTGATGTCCGTGTCGCTGTTCTTCCTGTACGTGACGGGCGCGATCTACTGGGCGATCGTGCAGGACGTCGTGCATCCGGCGCGCGTCGGCGGCGTCAGCGGTTTCCTGCATTGCATGGGCAGCCTGTCGGGCGTGATCGGGCCGGCGGTGACCGGCTTCATCGTCGAGCGCAGCGGCTCGTTCGCGTCCGCGTTCGTGCTGGCCGGCGCGATCGCACTCGCGGGCGCGGTGCTGGCCGGCTTGTTCGTCCGCAACGCGCGGCCCGCGGGCGTGCTGCGCGAACGCACCGCGCACTGATCGCCCACGGTCGACGAAGGCCGCGCGGCGCCGCATGAGTCGGCGCCTCGCGGCCTTGTCGTTTCCGCCAATCATCAGACCCTCGAATATCTCTCATCCGATATCGCGATTTCCGGTATCGATCGCACGCCTCTAGACTGGCTACGCGATGGCGACGCTCCACCACGGCACGGCACGGCGATGCGGCCCGCCCCCCCACAACAACGATCCGGGAGAATTCAATGTCCGACCGGCATGCGCGCCGAGGCGCGCTCAAGACACTCGGCCTCGCGGCCGGCACCGCGCTGCTCGCCGCCGCGCGTCCCGCTCACGCCGCCACGCCTGAAACCGGCGCGCTGCTGCCCGGCGGCGCCACGCGCCTCGCCGACCTCACGCGCCGCCTCGCGGCCGCACCGAGACGGCGCGACTTCAAGACGGTGCCGATGATCCTCGACCGCCCCGACCAGTGGGATCACGCGGCGCTCGCCGAAGTGACCGGCTACCGCGGCGGGCCGAAGCAGGTGTGGGACAACACCGAGCTCGGCGGCCCGTGGCTGAACCTGATGCGCAATTCGCTGAACGCGCAGATCTGGTCGTACCGTCATCCGGATTTCCTCGTCGTATCGGCCACGCACGGTAGCGCGCATCTCGCGCTGTTCGACCAGGCCGCATGGGACAAGTACGGCCTCGCGAAATTCGCCGGCGCCGCGTTCCCGACCAACACGCTGCTCGATGCGAAGCCCGCGCAATCGAAGGGCGCGCAAGACCACGCGTTGCCCGACGGCGCATTCTCGTCGCACGACAACAGCCTCGCCGCGCTGCAGCAGCGCGGCGTCGTGTTCCTGTCGTGCCACAACGCGATCTGGGAACTCGCGGAACGGCTCGACGGCGCGAACGCGAATCCCGACAAGCTGCCGCTCGATGCGCTCGCGGCCGACCTGACCAACCACGTGATCCCGTCGGCGATCGTCACGCCGGGCGCGGTCGGCACGCTGCCCGAGCTGCAGCAGGCCGGCTTCACGTACGCCAAATGAGCCCGCGATGACATCGATCCCCATGCAACCGCCATCGCCGCCGCACCGCCGTCGGCGCACGCTGCGCGCCGCGCTGGCCGCGTGGCTGTGCTGCGCATCGGCACTGTCGCTCGCCGCGCCCGCCGACACCGCCGCAACCCGCTTTCCGCCCTGGCAGGACGGCCGCAACAACGACGCGATGCACCGCGGCCTCGAATTCACGGTGCCTCAGGTCGACGTGCTCGCCGATTTCCACGGCGACCTCACCGCGCCGAAGCTGGTGCTGTTCGTCGGCGGCAACTATTTTTTCGCGATGGCGCCGCTCGTCGCGAAGTTCGAGGAAGACCATCCCGAATACCGCGGCCGCATCTACTGGGAAACGATCCCGCCCGGCCTGCTGGTGAAGCAGATCCAGGCGGGCGGCACGATCACCGTCGGCAACATGACGTGGACGGTCAAGCCCGATGCGTATTTCGCGGGGCTCGGCAAGATCAACGGGCTGATCGAGGACGGCACGCTCACCGGCCCGGCCGTGCCGTACGTGACGAACCAGTTGACGATCATGGTGCGCGCGGGCAATCCGAAGCGCATCGCGTCGCTGAACGACCTCGCACGGCCCGACGTGCAGCTTGCGATGCCCAATCCGGCGTTCGAAGGCGTCGCGCGGCAGATCCGCGCGTCGCTCGTGAAGGCCGGCGGCGACACGCTCGCGCGTACCGTCTACGACGACAAGGTGCACGCAGGCACGACCGAGCTCACGCACATCCACCATCGGGAAACCGCACTGTTCCTGATGCAGGGGCGCGCGGACGCGGGCGTGCTGTGGCAATCCGAAGCGGCATTCCAGGAACAGGTCGGGCATCCGCTGATGCACATCGACATTCCTGCCGAGCAGAATACGACGGCAATCTATGCGGGGGCGATGGTGAAGGACGCGCCGCATCCGGAAGCCGCACGCACGTGGCTCGCGTTCATCCGGTCGCCGGAAGCGTTCCGGATTTTCCAGCGCTACGGCTTTGGCCGATACGATGCGGCGACACCGGCGCAGCACCTCGCGCCGGAGCAGAAGCAGCCCGACGCGGGCTGACCGCGGCCGCGCCGGCAGTCCGGCGGCGCGCACGCGACCGACAACAAGGAGGGGACACGTGAACGATACGGTGGACACATCGCGACGCCGGTTCGCGCCGCTGCTGCTCGCAGCGGCCGCGCTGCTGGCCGGCCAGGCGCACGCGGACGACGCCGCGCTCGGCAAGACGATCGCCACACAGGGCACGACGACGGGCGTCGCCGCCTGCATCGGCTGCCACGGCAGCCAGGGCGAAGGCAACGCGGCGGCCGGCTTCCCGCGCCTCGCGGGCACCCACGCCGCGTATCTGTCCGCGCAGCTTGCCGCGTTCGCGGACGGCAGCCGCCAGAACCCGGTCATGCAGCCGCTCTCGAAACTGCTGACGCCGCACGAGCGCGATGCGGTATCCGCGTACTTCGCGAGCCTGCCCGCGCCGGCCGGCATCGTCGCCGCCGACGACACGTCGATCGACCCGGCGAACACCGGCGCGTGGCTCGCGACGCGCGGACGCTGGTCGCAGGGCCTGCCCGCGTGCGCCCAATGCCATGGCCCCGGCGGCCTCGGCGTGGGCACCGCGTTTCCGCCGCTCGCGGGCCAGCCCGCCGCGTACATTGCCGGCCAGCTGAACGGCTGGAAACACGGCACGCGCCCGCCCGGGCCGATGGCGCTGATGCCGGCGATCGCCGGCAAGCTGTCCGATGCCGACGTCGACGCGGTGGCCGCCTACTACGCGCGCGGCGGCGCAGCACAAGGAGACAAGCGATGATCGACCGCACGACGCTGATCCGCCGCACCCGCGCGGCCCTGCTCGGCGCGGCCTGGATGCCCGCGCTTGCGTTCGCGGCCGCGCCGCAGGATGCACCGGCACCGGCCGTCGCTTCCGCACCCGCGCCTGTCACAGCGGCGACGGCAGCCAGGCCGTTCGCGCCGCCCGCCGAATCCGCGATACCCGCCGACGAGTTCGGCAAGACCGTGAAGCTCGGCGAGCAGATCTTCCTGCACACGCCCGAGTTCGCGGGCAAGTACGTCGGCAACAAGCTGACCTGCGCGAGCTGCCACCTCGACGCAGGCCGGCGGCCCGATTCGAGCCCGATGTGGGCCGCGTACCTGCTGTATCCGGCGTACCGCAGCAAGAACGGCCACGTGAACACGTTCGCCGAGCGCCTGCAGGGCTGCTTCCGCTACAGCATGAACGGCAAGGCGCCGCCGGCCGGCGACCCGATCCTCGTCGCGCTCGAGACCTATTCGTACTGGCTCGCGAAAGGCGCGCCGGTCGGCACGAAGCTGCCGGGGCAGGGTTTCCTGAAACTGCCGCCGCCCGCGCAGAAGGCCGACTATGCACGCGGCGCCGCCGTCTACACGCAGCACTGCGCGCTGTGCCACGGCGCGGACGGCCAGGGGCAGTCGAGCGGCGGCAAGGCGGTCTTCCCGGCGCTGTGGGGCGCGCGTTCGTTCAACTGGGGCGCGGGGATGGGCGACATCCGCAATGCGGCCGGCTTCATCAAGGCCAACATGCCGCTCGGGCTCGGCGGCACGCTGACCGATCAGGAAGCGTGGGACGTCGCGACCTTCATGGACAGCCACGAACGCCCGCAAGACCCGCGCTTCACGGGCTCGGTGAAGGACACGCGCGCGAAGTTCCACGATTCGCCCGATTCGATGTACGGGCTCAACGTGAACGGGCGCGTGCTCGGCGCGCCGTGATGCATGCGCCGTGCAGGCCATCCGGCCCGCACGGCCAGCGCTGCCTGCACGTTCACGGGTGCCAGCGATACACGATCATGCTCGTGCCGTTGTAGTTGTCCTTCGTGATCACGTATTCGCCGGTCGAGCGCAGGTACGCGCGAATCCCGTACATCGAGTCGACGTCGTTGCCGACGTCCATCGCCGACGTGTTCGAGTTGGTCAGCGTCGTCACGAGCGCGCCTGTGTTGAGATCGAACACGTCGACGTTCGGCACGGTGTGCACGTAGCCGACGAACAGGTAGTGGCCGGCCGCCGCGATCGATTTCGGGTTCGCGCTCGTCAGGTTGATCACCGGGTTCGGCGCGCTCGTGTTGCCGTTCTTCCAGCCGTGATAGACCTCGATATGCCCGTTCATCGCGGTCCAGTCCCAGTTGTTCGCGAGGCCCTGCGCGAGGATCATCGTGTCGCTGTCCGCCTGGTAGATGATGCGCGTGGTCGGCGCCACGGTGCTCGGCACCGGCGTCGTCACCGGCTTGCCCCATGACGGCTTGCCGGTCGCGTCGAAGCCCGTCATCGGGTAGCGGGTAATCGCGTTGGAGCCGTTCAGCCCGGCCCACACGTCGCCGTTGCCGTCGATGTCGAAACCGGTCGTGACCTGCAGCGACGTGTTGAACGGCTTGCCCGGCAGCGAGCCGGCCGGATTCGCGATATAGCCGGTCGCCGGCGTGAAGTAATAGAAATTGAAGTTGCCGGGGTTCTGGCCCGACGCGACGAGAATCCGGTTGCCGCCCACCGTCACGAGCTGGCCGAAGTGCTGGCCGCGCTGGTAGTCGTTCATGTCGAGGCGCGGGTCCTTCGGATAGGTGAACGGATCGACCGTGTTCGCGACGAACGTGCCGCCCGCCGAGCCCGTATACACGTTGTTGCCGCTGTAGAAGAACGCGCCGTCGGTGGCCGGGTCGGGCGCGGCGATCGCCTCGAAGTTCAGCGCCTGCAGCTTCCATTGCAGCGCGCCCGTCGGGCTGTACGAATGCAGGTCGGTGCTGCCGTTGCGCCCGAGATCCCAGCCGCCGCCCCACGCGTTGTTGAGCACGTACAGGTTGCCGCCCGAATCCTTGCCGATGCCCACCACGCGCGTGAAGCGCTTGTCGCCGACCTGCCCCTTGATGCCCGATGTCGTGTCGAGATAGCCGCCCCGCACGCCGAACGTGCCGATCTGCTGCGGCAACCCGGCGAAGCTGTAGAGCTTGATGTTCATCTCCGGGCCCTGGTCGCCCACCAGCAACTGCCCCGTCGATGCGTCGAAATACAGCGCCGATGGCCGCGCGCCGGCCGCCATCTGGAGCGTGTTCATCAGCGTGCCCGTCGCGCTGTACTGCACGACCACACCCGCGCTCATGCGCGCGACCCACAGGTTGCCGGCCGCATCGAGCGCCAGTGCGCCGGGCCCGGTCACGCCGATGTCGCGCTGCCACACGCCGTCGGTCGTATAGACGCGCACGCGGTTGCCGTAGAAATCGCTCGCGTACAGCAGGTTGCCGGCCGTCGCGAGGCCGGTGATCACGTCCGGGTTCGGGAGGCCCGTCCACGTGCTGACCGGGATGCGCAGGTCGCGTTTGTTCGTGCTGCGATCGTAGCGGCCCACCGAACCGCTGCCGAAGGTGCGGTTGTAGCCGAGCGCGACGAACAGCGACGTCGCGTTGCCGGTAATCGCGCCGCCCTGGAATTCGTCGTGGATGCCGATCGTGCCCATCGGCTGGCCGTTCTGGTAGAGCGCGACGCCGCCCGCGTTCTCGTCCCAGCGCGACGCCGTGTAGATCACGCCCTCGGGCGCGACCCACATCGAGCGCGCGGCATTGCCGACGTGCTGGGCCAGCGTGCCGTACGTGTTCGCGAGCCAGTCGGTCGAGTATGGCACCTGCGCGTGACTCGCCGGCGCCAGCACCGCCACGCACATTCCCAGCAATGCCGCCCGAATTTGTTTCATTGACATGAATAGTGCTCCCGAACGTTCAATTGTCGACACTGTAAATCGCGGCGCATGAAATATTGGTGATTCCGGCTAAAGCGCATTCGCCGTCATCCCGAATTATTCACTCCGCTCTTTTTTGCCGTCCGGCGCTTTTCCGTCAACGATGGTCAAACCCGTTCACCGTGCCGCAACGGCTTGCCGGCCGCACGGTTTCGGTGCTTTTCCCCGGCACTTTCTTCCGGGTCGCTCAATACGAATGCGTCATTTTTTCTGAAATGTCCGCATTGCCTTTTTCATTCCCCGGAAATGGGCTCGATGATTACAAATCGAAATTAAAATGAAAGAGAAAAAATATTATCCGGTGAAATCGCGTCGTCGCGATTCAGCGCAGCGGCATGCGGCGGGAGGAAAGGAGGGGAAAGCGGGATACGGCGGAGAAACCCCGAACCGCGCGCCGGCCGTGCCGGCACGCGGCCGCGATCGTTCAGCTCGCGTCGTCGAGCGTCGGGCCGTCCCAGCCGTCGAGGAATTTCGGCAGCGCGTCGACGACGTCGATCACGCGGTGCCGGTAGAACAGGTGCATCGTCGGCTGCAGGTCGCCGGGCAGCTGCCCGCCGTGCGCACGCGCGGCCAGGCTGTTCGGCACGACGCGCATGCCGAGCCGGTTGGTGCCGAACACGATCTCGCCGCACGACGCGCAGTACGTGCGCGACATCGACTTCGCCGGATGCGGGAACGTCGCGCTGGCGCCTTCGACGGCAACCTGCTCGGGCGGCCACGCGGTCGCCGACAGCACCGGCGTGCCGTAGAAATCGCGGCAGGTCGCGCAATGGCAGTTCGCGCGCGCGGCCGGCTCGCCGCGCAGCGTCACGGTGACGGTTCCGCACAGGCAACTCGCGGAATGCGTTCGGATCATGTCGTCTCCTCGAAGAAAGGAGGCGACAGTATAGGAGCATGCGGGCAACGCTGCCGGCATCGGCTGCCGGCAACGTTGCGGCCGCAACGATCGCGATGCGTCAGAACTTCTGGCGCAGGCCGAGGCTGACGATGGCCTGCGAGCGCGAATCGGACGAGTGGCCGTTCGCCTTGTCCGAGACGGACGCGGTCGCGGCCACCGGCCGGCCCAGCGCGTCGAGCGTCATGCCCGATGCATGCTGGTACGCGCCGAGCAGGTACACGCTGGTGCGCTTCGACAGGTCGTAGACGGCGCCGAGCGTGACGTTGTGATACTGCGCGCGGTCGTCCACGCCGTCGACATCGCTGCCGCGCGTGTAGCTGTAGCCCGCGAACAGTTGCGTCTGCGGGCGCACGTTCCAGCGCGTGAACACACCCGCGACATTGAACGTCGCGTGGCCCGCGAACAGCGACTGGCCGCCGCTGCGGTACTGCACGTTGCTGTAGTTCACGCCGACGACGGCCGGGCCGAAGTCGTAGGTCGCGCCGGTCGCGATGATCTGCTGCGATTGCGCGCTCGCGTAGCCTTCGTTGATCGACGAGTTGAACAGCCCGTCGTCGGTGCTCTGCCACTTGCCCGCCGTCGGGTCGGTCGCCCCCGTCTTGCTGTTGTCCGACCGCTCGTAGCCGACGCCGACACGCAGCGGGCCCGCTGCGTACGCCGCGCCGACGCTCCACGTGTTGCGCTGCTTCATGCTGCCCGGCTGGCTGCCGAAGCCGTACAGCGCGCCGAACGTGAAGCCCGAGTAGTTGGCGCTCGTGTACTTGATCGAGCTGTCGACGCGCGCGGTCTGGTCGAGGTCGTCGATGTCGCCCGGGTGCGCGCCGAAGCCGCCGATGTACGACGACGGGCCGACCGGGCTCACGAAGTCGTCGAGTGACGTGTACTGGCGGCCGAGCGTGACCGTGCCGTAGCGGTCGCTGCCGAGGCCGACGAACGCCTGGCGGCCGAACTGGCGGCCACCCTGCCCCGACGTGCCGTTCGTGATGTCGAAGCCGTTCTCGAGGACGAACAGCGCGCGCATCCCGCCGCCGAGATCCTCGGAACCCTTGATGCCCCAGCGGCTGCCGGACAGGTTGCCGGTGGTGAGCCCGACGTTCGAATGGCCGGTGTACGCGCCCGCGGAGCCGACCCGCTCGTTGCTGCGATAGGTCACGCCCGCATCGACGATGCCGTACAGCGTGACGGAGCTTTGCGCGGCGGCGATGCCCGCGAGCGAGAGCAGCAGCGGCGCTGCGATCAGTTGCTTGTTCATGATTGTCGTGTCTCCGGGCGTTGAACCCGTTGTTCTGGCTGTCAGTTGCGAGTAGCGCGCGGGCGGCGAGATCCGCCGGCGGTGCGAGGCCGGCAGCGTCCGCGCGCGACGACGCGGCGGGCATGCCCACTGCGGCCGCCATGGTAGTTGGAACCGGTTCCTTTCGAAAGCGGAATAATGAAAACAGTTTCTTGCCAAAATCGAGATAGTCGACCGGGCGGCCGTGTGCGCGGCGCGCCGCACCTGTACAGCGTGGGCCGGCGCAGCCGATAATCGAACGCCGCCGTCCATCGGGAGTGCCTTCATGCATGAAACGACCCTGCTGATCTTTGCCGCCGTCGCCTTCGTCGGCATCGCGACACCCGGCCCGACCGTGCTGCTCGCGCTGACCAACGGCTCGCGCTACGGCGTGCGCCGCGCGGCCTACGGCTTCGCGGGCGCGATGCTGTCCGATTTCGTGCTGATCGTCGCGGTCGCACTCGGCCTCGGCGCGCTGCTGATGGCGTCGGCGTTCTGGTTCTCGGTGGTGAAGTGGCTCGGCGCCGCGTATCTCGCATACGTGGGCATCCGGCTGCTGATGTCGAAGGGGTCGCTCGATGTCGCCGTCGCGCACGATGGCGCGGCATCCGGGCGCAACGCGTCGATCTTCGCGAAGAGTTTCCTCACGGCGGTGACGAACCCGAAGGGCTATCTGTTCTTCTCTGCGTTCCTGCCGCAGTTTCTCGATCCGTCCGCGCCGCTCGCGCCGCAATACGTCGCGCTCGCGGTCACGTTCGCGCTGCTCGACGGTGCCGTGATGTTCGGCTACGCACTGCTCGGCGCACGTGCGGTGCGGCTGCTGAAGCGCGCGGGGGCGCTGTGGCTCGAGCGCACATGCGGCGCGATGCTGCTCGCGCTCGCCGGGTCGCTGGCGCTGTACCGGCGTCATGCGGCGTAGGGGCGGATGCCGATGAAAATCGCTGCGCCGCCCCGCTCCGGCTTTCCCGGCCTGTCGCTCCGCCAGCTCGAACGCGCCGACCTCGACGCGTGGTACGCGTACCTGTCGAACCCCGACGTCTTCCGCCATACGAGCTGGAACCTGCGCTCGCCCGACGATCTGCTGCCGCTGTTCGACGCCATCGAATCGACGGACCCCGATTCGATCCGGCGTCTCGCCGTGATCGACGACGCATCGGGCGCGCTCGCCGGGACGATCGGCCTGCATACCGTGTCCACCGTGAACCGCTCGGCGGAGATCGCGTACGATCTCGCGCCGTCGCACTGGGGGCGTGGAATCGCGAGCACGCTGTGCGAGGCCGTCACCGCATGGGCATTCGCGGACGGCGGCTTCATGCGCATGCAGGCCGTCGTGCTGACCAGCAACGCAGGCTCCGCGCACGTGCTGCAGAAGTGCGGCTACCGTTACGAAGGGCTGTTACGCGCATACAGGATGGTGCGCGGCACGCCGGGCGATTTCGCGATGTACGCGCGCCTCGCGACCGACTGACGCGCAACCCGCGGCTTCGCGTCGGACCGCTCACGGCTTCGCGCGCGCATGCCATTGGACGGCCTGTGCCGAATTGGCGACAATCGCCGTTCCCTTCCCCGACGATCCGCCATGAAAATCGCCGCGCTGTCCGACATCCACGGCAACCTCGCCGCGCTCGACGCGGTGCTCGACGACGTCCGCCGCCGCGGCGCCGACGTGATCGTCAATCTCGGCGACATCCTGTCGGGCGCGCTCCATCCGGCCGAAACGGCCGACCGCCTGATCGCGCTCGACCTGCCGACCATCAAGGGCAATCACGAACGGCAACTGCTCACCGGCGATCGCGAGTCGATGCGGCTGTCGGATCGCTGGGCGCACGACACGCTGCGCGCCGATCATCTCGAATGGATCGCCGCGCTGCCCGAACGCATGACGCTCGGCAACGACGTGCTGATGGTGCACGGCACGCCCGACAGCGACCTCGTCTATTTCCTCGAGACGGTGACGCCCGACGGCTGCCGCGCGGCTACGCCCGATGAAGTCGCGCGGCGGGCGGGCGACGAACCGGCATCGCTGATCCTGTGCGGCCACACGCACATTCCGCGCACGGCGAAACTCGACGACGGCCGGCTGATCGTCAACCCGGGCAGCGTCGGGCTGCAGGCGTATGCGGACGACCTGCCGCATCCTCACCGCATCGAGACGGGGTCGCCGCATGCGCGCTACGCGATGGTGTCGCGCACGGCGGCCGGCTGGAACGTCGAATTCCATGCGGTCGAATACGACTGGCACACGGCGGCCGCCACCGCGGCATCGCGCGGACGCGACGACTGGACCGTCGCGCTGCGTACCGGCCGGTGCTGATGCGCCTGGCCCCCCTTCCGCTTCACTTCATTCACCGGAAAACCGCACCGCCATGCCCGTTCCGTCGCAACTGCTCTTCCTGCCCGGCGCATCGGGCAGCACCGCCTTCTGGCAACCGCTGGCCAATCTGCTGACCCATCCGGCCGAGCGCCGGATCGTCGGCTATCCGGGCTTCGGCGACACGCCGCGCGATCCGGCCGTCGACGATTTCGACAGCCTCGTGCGTCATGTGCTGGAAACGATCGACCGGCCGACCGCCGTGATCGCCCAATCGATGGGCGGCGTGATCGCGATGCGCGCGGCGCTCGACAAGCCCGAACTGATCACGCACCTCGTGCTGACGGTCACGTCCGGCGGACTCGACATGGCAGGGCTCGGCGCGCAGGACTGGCGCACCGGTTTCGCGGAAGCCAATCCGCAGCTTCCCGACTGGTTCCTGACGTTCCGAGCGGACCTGTCGCGGGAAATCGGCCGCATCGCGCAGCCGACACTGCTGCTGTGGGGCGACGACGATCCGATCAGCCCCCTCGCGGCCGGCCAGCGCCTGCTCGAACGGTTGCCCGACGCCCGGCTGCATATCCTGCACGGCGGCCGGCACGATCTTGCTGCCGTGCATGCGCAGACGCTCGCACCGCTCGTCGATGCGCATCTGCGGCGCGCGTGACGTCGCGCGCTTCGACTTCGACTTCGACGTCGGTTCGGTTTCGACACAAACCCGAAACCGCGCCGCATCACATCACCCCGCATTCTTCAGCGTGAGCCGCGCCTCCAGCCCGCCGCCGTCCGCCCGGTTGCTCAGCGTGAGCGTGCCGCCCATCGCGAGCGCGAGTTGCCGCGCGATCGCCAGGCCGAGCCCCGTGCCGCCCGTCTCGCGGTTGCGCGACGTCTCCACGCGCCGGAACGGTTCGAACACCGCGTCGAGCTGATCGTCCGGAATGCCGGGCCCGCGGTCGAGCACGGCGATCACCGCGCCGCCGTCCGGCGCGGCGTGCACGTCGATCTCGGCCGCGCCCGCGAACTTCAGCGCGTTGTCGACGAGGTTGCCGACGATGCGGCGCAGCGCCTTCGGCCGCGTGACGAGCGCGAGCGGCGCGCGGCTATGCAGCGCGACGTCCTGCCCCGCATCCGTGTAGTCGCACACGATGCTGTCGAGCAGCGCATCGAGATCGATGCGGCGCGCGGCCTCCTCGGTGCCGTGCAGCGTCCGTGCGTAAGCCACCCCCTCCTTCACCAGATGCTCCATCTCGAGCAGGTCCTGGCGCAGCTTCGCGCCCTGCGCGTCGTCGTCCATCATGTCGGCGCGCAAGCGCATCCGCGTGATCGGCGTCTGCAGGTCGTGCGAGATCGACGCGAGGATCTGCATGCGCTCGGCCATGTACTGCGCGATGCGATCCTGCATCGCGTTGAACGCCCGGGCGGCGCGCGCGACTTCGGACGGCCCGCCCTCGTTCAGCCGCTCGCCCTTCAGGTCGGGGCCGAGCGCATCGGCGGCCTGCGCGAGCTGCTTGAGCGGCCGCGTCGCGAGCCGCACCGCGAGCCAGCAGCACGCGGCCAGCACCGCGAGCTGCAGCACCAGCACGACCGGCAGCCAGCCCGACAGCGGCACCGTCGACATCGGATGGATGTCGATCGTCAGCGGCGACCCGTCGGTCAGGCGCAGGTGCACCTGCAGATGTTCGCGGTCGCCGGGAATCGCGTTCGCGGTCAGCGGGTAGTCTCCGCCGATGCCGTCCGAGATCGACCGCTCGACGCGCGCCGACAGCCGCGCTTCCGGCGGCGTGCCGGTCTCGCCGGGCCCGAGGATGAACGCATAGCTGCGCCGCGCGAGGCGCGGCAGCCACGCGGCGCGCTCGGCCGGCGGCAGGTGGTCGAGCAGCGCGACCGAGCTCGCGACCTCACGCTCGATGTAGCCCATCATCAGGTTGGTGGTCGCCTGGTCGCGCTCGGTCACGGTGAGCCAGAACGACAGCGTCTGCGCGAGCGCGAGGCCCACGCACAGGATCAGCGCGAGCCGCGCGAACAGCGAGCGCGGCCAGTGCCACGGCATGCGCGCGCTCATGGCGTACCGTCGACGGCGGTCACGGCCGACGAGAACACATAGCCCTCGTTGCGCAGCGTCTTGATGTAGCGCGGTTCGCGCGCACCGTCGCGCAGGCGCTGGCGCAGCCGGCTCACGAGCAGGTCGATCGACCGGTCGAACGGGTCGGACTGCCGCCCCTGCGTGAGATTGAGCAACTGGTCGCGCGTCAGCACGCGCTGCGGGTTGTCGAGAAACACGCGCAGCAGCCGGTATTCGGCGCCGCTCAGCGCGACCAGCGTGCCTTCGGCATCGAGCAGGTGGCGCCCGGTCGTGTCGAGCCGCCATTCACCGAACGCGAGCATCTCCGCTGTTTCCGTCACCTGCATGCCGGGCGGCAGCATGCGTGCACGGCGCAGCACCGAGCGGATCCGCGCGAGCAGCTCGCGCACCGCGAACGGCTTGGCCAGGTAATCGTCGGCGCCCATCTCGAGGCCGATGATGCGGTCGGTTTCCTCGCCGCGCGCGGTCAGCATCAGCACGGGCACCGTCCGGAACTTGCCGGCGCGCAGGTCGCGGCACAGCGTGAGGCCGTCCTCGCCCGGCATCATCAGGTCGAGCACGATCAGGTCGGGCGCGCCGTCGTCCAGCACGTTGCGCATCTCGCGGCCGTTCGCGGCCAGCGAGACGCGCATGCCGTTCTTTTCCAGATAATCCGCGATCAGTTCGCGGATCGCGCGATCGTCGTCGACGATCAGCACGTGGTCGATCTTGTCCATGAGTCGTTGTCGGTGTCGAGGTATTCGGGCAGGCGATGTCCGCTTTTATACCGCACGGCGGGCATGCGTTTGTATCCCAATGTATCGCGCCGCCGTGACGACACACAACATTGCACACGCGTAGCTCGCCGGACACATCGCAGATACGTCTGCGACGCCTAATGGGGCCTGTCGAAACCCGTCCGGCCGCCGCCTGCGAGCAGCGGCCTCCCGCTCAGGAGAACGCCATGCTGCCCCGACTCAAGATCGCCGCCCTCGTCTTCGCCCTTGCCGCCACGGCCGGGCTCGCCGCCTTCGCGGGCACCCGCGACGACGCGGGCATGCCGGCCTCGCAGGCCGGCACGGCGGCGCCCGATTTCACCGGCATCGACCGCTGGCACAACACCACGCCGCTGACGCTCGGCCAGTTGCGCGGCAAGGTCGTGCTCGTCGATTTCTGGACGTACTCGTGCATCAACTGCATTCATACGATTCCGTACGTGAAGGAGTGGGACCGGAAGTATCGCGACCAGGGGCTCGTCGTGGTCGGCGTGCATACGCCCGAGTACCCGTTCGAGCGCGACGCGGGCAACGTCGCCGATGCGATCAAGCGCTTCGGCATCCGGTATCCGGTCGCGCAGGACAACCGCTACGACACGTGGCGTGCGTACGGCAACCAGTACTGGCCCGCGCTGTACCTGATCGACGCGAACGGGAAGGTCGTCTATACGCGCTATGGCGAAGGCGGGTACGACAAGACCGAGGCGGCGATTCGCCAAGCGCTCGCGCAGGCCGGTGAAGGCGCGAAGGGCACGACGCGCACGCAGTAACGGGCCGGCGAGCGGGCATGGCGCTTGCCCGCTCGCGCGTGCCTGCCGGGGGCGCTCACCCGCGCTTCGCGTCGGCCGCCTCGATCATCGCTTCCCCGATCGCGAGGTTGCCGTTCGCGACCAGCGCGTCGCCGGCGCCGCGGATATCGGCCTCCGCCTTGTTCTGCCCGAGCTTGCGCTTGCCGACGAGCCGCGTGATCTCGATCTGCAGCCCGACGATCGACTGCAGCATCTCGTCGAGATAATCCGCCGGCGCGTCGCCCATCTTCCACGGCACCGGCTGTGACGCCTCGTGCGTGCGCGTCAGCCGGGCGACCACGCCACGCACGAACTTCTCGTCGTCGCGCACCGTGATGCGGCCGTGCGCATGCACGACCACGTAGTTCCACGTCGGCACCTGCCGGTGCGCGACATGCTTGCTCGGATACCAGGTCGGCGAGATGTATGCGTCGCCCGCGCGGAAGATCACGAGCACCTCGTCGCCGTTCGCGACGTCCTGCCAGACCGGATTCGCCCGCGCGACGTGTGCATGCAGTTCGCCGAGCCCGCCATCGCTGGGCAGCAACTCGAACGGGATGTGGTTCGCGTCGAGCCCGCTGTTGCCGTGCGTGATCAGGCTGCCGAACGGATGCTGCACGATCAGCTCGCGCAGCGCGTCGGGGTTGGGTTCGTTGAAATCGGCGGGGACGTACATGTCGGCTCCACGGTCATGCGGGGGTTGGAATGGATCAGGCGCTGGCCCGTCATGCGGCGATTGTGGCTCCAAACTGGTTTATGCTGTAGAGCCGGTTTGGAACAATTTCAGCAGACCAGAATCATGGCAAGAACGACCCGGAACGTCGAAATCCCGTCGCTCGGCGCGCTCGATCGTGGCGCCGGCGACCTGAGCCGCCAGCTCGCGCAGGCGCTGCGCGAAGCCGTGCGGCGCGGCGACGTCCGGCCCGGCGACACGCTGCCGTCCACACGGCTGCTCGCCACGTCGCTGCAGGTGGCACGCGGCACCGTCGTCGATGCGTATGCGCAACTGATCGCCGAAGGCTTTCTCGAATCACGCGGCGGCGCGGGCACGCGGATCGCGAACGCGCTCGCGGAGTCGCCGCCCGGCCCCGAACCCGCACCGTCCGCGCCGCGCCGCCCTCCGGCGCACACCGGCCTGCCCGAGCCGGCCGCCACCTTCGCGCGGATCGCCGGCGAATTCCGTCCGCTGCCGGCCATGCCGTTCGCGATCTCGGTGCCGATCGGCCTCACCGCCCCCGACGACATCTGGCGACGGCTCGGCAACCGGCTGCGCGCACGCGGCGCCGGCGCGCCGTCCGGCTATGCCGATCCGCAAGGCGCGCTGCCGTTGCGCGAGGCGATCGCCGACTACGTGCGCCGCTCGCGCTCGGTGCGCTGCCATGCCGACCAGGTCGTGATCACGAGCGGCACGCAGCAGGGGCTGCATCTCGCGAGCCAGGTGCTGCTCGGCGCGGACGATCAGGCGTGGGTCGAGAATCCGGCCTATCGCGGCATCACCGCGCTGCTCGACAGCACGGGGCGGGGCGACGCGATGGTGCGGGTGCCGGTCGACGCCGACGGTCTTGATGTCGACGCCGGCATCCGTCTCGCGCCGCACGCGCGGGTCGCGTTCGTCACGCCGTCGCACCAGTACCCGCTGGGCATGCCGCTCAGCATGGCGCGGCGCAATGCGCTGCTCGCGTGGGCGCGTGCGCAGCGCGCGTGGGTGGTCGAGGACGACTACGACAGCGAGCTGCGCTACGAAGGCTATCCGTTCCCGTCGCTGCAGGGGCTCGACCCCGACCGCGTGATCTACCTCGGCACGTTCAGCAAGATCCTGTTTCCGTCGCTGCGGCTCGGCTACGTGATCGCGCCCGACGATCTCGTGCCCGCGTTCTGTGGCGCTCGCGTGCTGATGGATCGTCATGTGCCGACCGCCGACCAGCACGTGCTGGCCGCGTTCATCGCGGAAGGCCATCTCGACCGCCACATCCGCCGCGTGCGCGGCGTGTACGCGGAGCAGCGCGCGCTGCTGATCGACACGCTCGGTGCGCGGCTGCCGCGCGAACGCGCGTGGGTACAGCCGGGCGACCAGGGGATGCATGTCGTGCTGTGGCTCGCGGAAGGGATCGACGATCTCGACGTGGTCGAGCGCGCCGCGCAAGCCGGTGTCGCGGTGCGCGCGGTGTCGCCGATGTTCGCGCCCGGCACGGCCCGCCCGGGGCTCGTGCTGGGCTTCGGCGGGTTCGGCCGCGCGCAGATGGAAGCGGCCGCGCAGCGGCTCGCGGATGTGGTCGCCACGGCCACCGGCGTCGCGCAGCGCTGATCGGGCGGCACCCGCGCAACGGCCGGCAGGCAGCGATTCGTCTGCGGAATCGCGACCGCGCGTGCCGCAAATGATTGTCAGCGAGCAACAAACGTAATCGTCTGTAAATCCTGCAAGCAAACGACCGTTTTCACGGCCGGCGCACCTGCGCCGTTTGCTAGGATCGCGCCTCTTCCATCCGCGCTCCTGCCGCCTTGAATCGCTTCGTGCCGCTTCTTCGAGACGCGTGGCTCCGTTGCCGCGCCCGCGTCGCACCGTTCGCCGCTGCCTGCCGCGCGCGCATCCGCGCGCTGGGCGCCGGCGTGCTGCATCGCCTGCGTCATCCGACACGCCGCGGCGTCGCGCTGACGCTCGCCGCGATACCGGTGCTGGGCCTGCTGGTGCTGCTCGCGTTCGTTCCGTTCACGCCGAGCATCGGCGACATCCGCAAGGCGCGCATCGACCGCCCCGCGCGCGTGCTGTCCGCCGACGGCCAGCTGATCGCCGAGTTCCGGCCCGTCAACCGCGAATGGGTGCCGCTCAAGCAGATCTCGCCGCACATGGTCGATGCGCTGATCGCGACCGAGGATCACCGCTTCTACACGCATCACGGCATCGACTTGCGCCGCACGCTCGCGGCCGGGTTGCACACGTTTTCGGGCAACCGCCAGGGCGGCTCGACGATCACGCAGCAGCTCGCACGCAACCTGTATCCGGATGAAGTCGGCCGCGCGCCGACGCTCACGCGCAAGGTGAAGGAGCTGATCACCGCGTTCAAGATCGAGTCGGTGTACAGCAAGGACGAGATTCTCGAGACCTACCTGAACACCGTGCCGTTCCTGTACAACGCGTACGGCGTCGAAATGGCCGCGCGCACCTACTTCGGCAAATCGGCCGACCAGCTCGACATCGTCGAAAGCGCGACGCTCGTCGGGATGCTGAAGGGCAACAGCTACTACAACCCGGTGCT
Source organism: Burkholderia lata (assembly GCF_902499335.1). Taxonomy (GTDB): domain Bacteria; phylum Pseudomonadota; class Gammaproteobacteria; order Burkholderiales; family Burkholderiaceae; genus Burkholderia; species Burkholderia lata_B. The sequence continues at coordinate 60,007 of NZ_CABVQK010000022.1, forward strand.
GAATCCCGAACGCGCGGTACAGCGGCGCAACATCGTGCTCGACCGGATGGCGCAGATGCACATGCTGACGCCGCGGCAGCTCGCGAAACTGCAGCGCCAGCCGCTGCGCGTCGACTTCGAGCCGCAGTCGGGGCAGCCCGGCCTCGCCCCGCACTTCGCGGTGCAGTTGCGCAAATGGCTGATCGCGTGGGCCGATCGCAACAACTACGACCTGTACTCGGACGGCCTCGTCGTGCGCACGACGCTCGACGCGCGGCTGCAGGACATGGCCACGCAGGCGCTGACAGGGCAGACCGAACGGTTGCAGGCGATCGCCGACAGCGCGTGGCGCGGCCCGTCCGGCTGCGGGCTGCGCAATGACCTGTTCCGCGGCTTCATTCGCCAGACGCCCGACTACCGGCAGGCCCGCGACACGGGGCTCACCGATGTCGCGGCGCTGAAGCAGCTCGGCGCCAATCGGGAATTCATGCGCGCGCTGTGCGAGCGCAAGACGCAGGTGCAGGCCGGCTTCGTCGCGATCGACCCGCGCAACGGCGCGATCCGCGCGTGGGTCGGCAGCCCCGATTTCGGCAGCGAGCCGTTCGATCACGTGTCGCAGGCGCGGCGCCAGCCCGGCTCGACGTTCAAGCCGTTCGTCTATGGCGCCGCGTTCGCGGACGGCATGCGGCCGGGCGATACGTTCGTCGATCGCCCCGTGGCGATCCCGATCGGCGGCCGCGCGGTCTGGCGCCCGACCGACGAGGAGCCGCCCACGGGCGAACCGATGACGCTGCGCGACGCGCTCGCGCTGTCGCGCAACCGCATCACCGCGCAGGTGATGCAGCAGGAAGGCGCGACGAAGGTCGTGCAGCTCGCGCGCGCGATGGGCGTGCGCGAGAGCCCGCTCGACGCAGTGCCGTCGCTCGCGCTCGGCACGAGCCCCGTCACGCTGAAGGAGATGGTGTCTGCGTACGGCACGATCGCGAACCGCGGCGTGTACGTCGCGCCGCAGATGATCACGCGCATCGAGGATCGCGACGGCAAGGTGCTCGCCGCCTTCGGCAGCGCGCCGCCCGAACGTGCGCTGCCCGAGCCCGCGGCACAGACGCTCGTCGACGTGATGCGCGACGTCGTCGATCGCGGCACCGGCGCCGATATCCGTTCGCGCTACGGGATCCGCATCGACGTCGCCGGCAAGACGGGTACGACGCAGGACAACGCGGACGGCTGGTTCATCCTGATGCATCCGCAGCTCGTGGCCGGCGCGTGGGTCGGCTTCGACGACGGCAGCGTGACGCTGCGCAGCGACTACTGGGGCGCGGGCGCGCACAGCGCGCTGCCGATCGTCGGCACGTTCTACGATGCGGCGCTGCGCGCGCGGGCGATCGACCCGCGCGTGCAGTTCTCGCCAGACTTCCGGCCGCGCAGCGCGCCGGCGCCGCGGCGGCGCGCGCCGCATCCGGGCCTGTTCGACTGGCTGAGGTTCTTCCGCTGATCTCGCCGCCCGTGGGCACGACGCCGGCGCGTTTTACCGACGCGCCGTCGTCACTCGCCCGTCCGCGTACAACCAGACCGGCACACCGTCGTCGCGCAATGCCGCGACCGGCTCGCCGTTGCGCCAGTTCCGCGCGATCGCGACGCGGCGGACATACCACGGCATCAGATACGCGTGCGCTGCACGCTCGTCGAACAGCGAGTCGTCACCGATCCGCGTATAACGCGCCGGATGCAGCACGGTGCCGTCCGCGCGAAACACGGTCGCCCGCACATCGTCGCCGTCGTCGTCCTGCACGCAGGCCAGCCAGCCGAGCCCTGCCCCCCAGGACACACCGTCCACGTCGTCGTAGCGCCCCTGCACAAGCGTCGCGCCCGTATCGAGATCGCAGATCGCGACATGTACCGGCTCACCCGGCAGGATGCCGATCGCGTAGCGCCTGACCCAATCGCGCGGCACCGCCTCCGCGTCAGGCAGCCACGACAGCGCGCCCATGTTGATGAAATCGAACGGCGTCAGCGCGCGGCCCTGCCCGTCGACAATTGCGCAACGCCCGTCGTCGCGCCGCACGATGTGGCGGATCGCGCCAAGGTCGGCCACGGTCTCCGTCCGCTCGCCGTCGATCAGCCTGGCAATTTCCGCGTAACGCGGCTCGACGACCGTCCGGCCGTTCAGATCGACGAGACCGACGTGATCGCCCCGTTGCGCGAGAAATGCGCCGCACTCGAACGACCATTCGAGCGACGTCCATTCGGGCCGCGCCAGCCACCGTCCGTCGCGATCGGCCAGCCCCCAGTGCTCGCCTTCGCGCACCGCCACGGCGGTGCCGTTCACGAACTCCTGCGCATCGTCGAAACGCGGCGGGATCACCCATGCGCCGTTCGTGTCGACGAAACCCCAGCGTTCGCCCAGGCTCGCGGACGCCAGCCCGCCGGAGAACTCGCCGAAGTTGTCGAGCAACGGCTCGAGCACCCACGTGCCGTCCGTGCGCACGAGCCCGAAGCGCTCGCCGACGCGCACGCAGGCGATGCCGTCCGTGAAGTCCCACACTTCGTCGAATGCCGGCTCGAGCACGATCCGTGCACCGTCCTCATCGGCGAGCAGCAGGCCGACCTGCCCGTCGCGCGCCACCCACAACAAGCGGTCGTCGGGCGCGCCGCTGCGCCACAGGTTCGCCCACTCCGGCTGCACGATCACGTCCCATGCGTCGTCGTTCTCGCGCCGCACGCCCCACAGGCCGTTGCGCCCGCGAAAGCTGAACGTGTCGTGATCGAGCCAGTGGCCGTGCACCTCGCCGGCATCGAACATCTCGGCGAACGTCACGCCGCGCGGCGGCTCCTGACGCGCGAAATAGTGATGCGACATGCCGCCGAACCCGAAGCCCCACGCCCAGTCGCGCCAGTCGGAACGCGATTCGATCTCGAGCGCGTCGCGCACCCCGCGCACGTCGCGGAAATCCATGCAGTTCGCGACCCGCCACCACAGGCGCGTGCAGTTGTCCCGCTCCTGGTTGATGAATGCGTCCGGATCGCTGCCGTCGAGCCATGACAACTCGTCGAGATTCGCGGAAAACCGTGGCGCGCCATGCGCATCGCCGAGCGCGTCGATCGACTCGCCGAGATGACGCACGACCGCATCGAACTGGCGCGCGAGCGCCGGATCGTCGCCGGGCAGCGGATGCGCGACGACGAACGACGCGAGCCGGCTGAGTCGCGCATGCGCCGCACGCGCATCGCTGGCGAGATTCGGCGTGCCCGCGTCGCCGAACACACGCTGATCCGTAATCGCGTCGCCCGCGCCGCCGTCGGCGAGCAGCACGCGCCACAGCAGCGGAAAGTGATTGTTGGATTCCGCGAACTCGATCGTCCGCGCGTCGTCTCCATCACTGGCCTGGAGATAGAGCCATGCTCGATTGCCCATCGGAAGGGTCGCCCTCGTAATCGTTGGTTTGCGTCGGCTCGATCGCCGTCAGCGTGCGGTGGATGCCTTCAGCAGCCGCAGGATCTCCGGGGTGTCGGCGGCATCCGCCAGCACTTTGGCGGACGGCTTCACGCCGGCGTCGAGCAGGCGCTGCACACCGTCGACACGGCGCGCGGTGACCTCGCCGTCGAGCAGCGCATCGTCGTTCAGCACGACCGGGTTTGCATCCTTCGCCAGCAGCGTGAAGACCGAAGCCGCCACGGGCGGATTCAATGCGTCCGGCAACGCGACGTCGGCGAGCCGGTACGGGTTGTTGTCATGGAGCTGCCAGCGCAACATGCCTCGTGCCTGGAGCTTGCCGAGCACGGCGAGCGCATCCGGCTCCGGCAGCTTCACGATTTCGGCGACGAGGTCGCTCGCCTGCTCTTCGCGGCCGTCGCGCAACGTGTCTGGCGGCGGCAGGTTCGGCACCAGCGCGTCGAGCACGAGCGCCTGCCGGCGCGCGCGATCGGGCGATGCCTGCGCGCCTGCGTCCGGCCGGTTCTGCCGCAGCAACTGGCCGGCCACGCGCCAGCGATCGTCGCGGCCGACATCGTCACGCGGCACCTGATGCGCGCGCAACAGCACGCCGATCCAGCGCCACATCGTTTCGACTTCCTTGTCGTTGTTCGACGTCAGGCCGTCGCCGACGATCTCGTCGAACGCCTGACCGCACACGAACCCGCGCTGCCGCAGCGGTTCGAGTCCAGCGAAATACGTGTGCACGGGTTCCGGCAGCGCGTTGAAGTCGGCCTGGCTCATGTCCGGCGGACGATGGCCCGGGCACGGGCCCGCATCGGCGATCTCCCGGCCCGCCACCGCCTTCACGGGTTCAGGCGGCGAATCGCCGCTGCGCGCGACCGGATACAGTTCCATGCCGTTGACCTGGAAGCCCTGCATCGCCAGCATCACGACGCCTGTCGTCGAATGCTTCGTCTCGAAGTTGCTGCCGGTAATCGACGTGACCTGATACGGCGCGCCGATCGGCATCTTGATCAGCTCGCCGCCCGGCACGTCGAGCACGCAGGCACCCGGCGGCGCCTTGTCCGGGCCTTCGGTTTCCAGCTCGGCCTCGTGCGTCGGGGACGTTTCGACACTCCACTGGCCGGCGTCGCGCACGCGCAGCACGATCTCGCCGCCCACTTTCTCGACGCGCAGCGTCGCGGGTTTGCCGGCCGCCGGTGCGTAATCGCCGAGCAATGCATCACAGGCAGTGCCGGCCCGCGCGGACAGCGACGCGAGCAACAGCAGACAGAACAAAGGGGTACGCACGGTAGAAGCCTCTCTCTTCGAATTGTTTTGGGAATGTCCGGCGCGACAGCGCACGGCGGCTGCGACACGACCGATCGCTACCGGACGCCAATATAGCGAACGCGGGCGACGTGTGCCAGCCGGCGCGGGCCCATACCGGCGATGTGCAGGGAAATGGAAAGGGGTGGCGCGGAGCGCCGGATTAGTCCACCCGGACGAAGCGGCCCTGCTGCGCACCGCGCACCATCGTCGTTATCGCTCAACGACGGTGGAGCCCGCATGACACAAAGCGCAGTCGATATCGCGAACCTGCTTTACCGCTACGCGGAACTCATAGACGCCGGCGACCTGCCGGGCGTGGCCGGGCTGTTCCGGCACGCGCGCATCAAGACGCGGGAAGGTGCGCCGACGATCGGCGCGGATGAACTGCTCGCGCTGTTCGGCGCGAGTGTGAAGCGCTACCCGTGCGGCACGCCGCGCACGAAGCATGTGGTGAGCAATCCGATCATCGAGATCGACGAAGCCGCGCATCGCGCGACAGCACGCTCGTACTACACGGTGCTGCAGGCCGTCGACGGGTTCCCGCTGCAACCGATCGCTGCGGGCCGCTATCACGACGCATTCGAACGCGTCGACGGGGCGTGGCGCTTTTCGTTCCGCGATTACACGCTGTTCGATTTCGCGGGCGACCTGCGCTACCACCTGCCCCTGAGCGAATCGCCGGCCGGTTGAAGCGCCGGCCGGCGCAAAACGCAGCCGCGCTCAGCCTGCGGCGAGCGTCTCTGCCAGCGCATCGAACTCCGGCGCCCATGCCGCACGCCACGCGGCCTTCGTCGCGTCGGTCACCCACGCGCCGTCGATCCCGTTCAGCATGAACTGCTTCAGCTCGGCGACAGTGAAGCCGAAATGGCTGAACATCAGCTCCCACGCCTCCGACGGATTGACCTTGTGCAGCGTCGGATCGTCGGTGTTCGGATGGATCTTCAGCCCGAGGCCCGGCATCTTGCGCATCGGGTGCAGTTCCGCCCATTGCTCCGGCGGCAGCGTACGCAGGTAGTACGAATTCGTCGGCACGACGGTGAAGACGATCCCGCGTTCCGCATAGCGCGCGCACAGCTCCGGGTTGTCGACGATCGTATAGCCGTGATCGACGCGATCGACCTGCAGCAGATCGACGGCCGTCTCGACGTTGCGCCATGGCATCCCGAACTCGCCCGCATGCGCGGTCGTGCGAAAACCCGCCGCGCGCGCATTCCGGTAAGCCTTCCAGAACAGTTCCGGCGGCCGGTCGTTCTCGCGGTAGTCGATCCCGAGCCCCGCCACTTCGTCCGCGCGGTTCGCCTTCATCCATTCGACGATCGCCACCGCTTCATCCGGATCCTGCTCGCGGTCGATGCTCGGGATCAGGCGCGCGCCGATCCCGAAGTCGCGCGCGGCGTCGCGGATCGCCGTCACGATCGCGGCCTGCGCGTCCGCATACGCGATGCCCGACACGCGCACCGTACCTGTCGGATTCCAGAAGAATTCCGCATGCCGGACGTTGTGCGCGGCCGCATCCTCCAGATACTCGTAGGCGATCCGCCGCAGGTCGTCCGGCTGCGTGAGCAGATACTTGTCGAGCGCGCGCAGCACGTGCAGCACGCCGACCGGCTTCTCGCCGCGTGCATAGAACGCGTCGATCTCCGCGCGCTCGATCGGCGCGCCGCTGCGCTCCGCAAGCGCGACGAACGTATCGTGCCGCACCGCGCCGAGCAGGTGGCAATGCAGCTCGACCTTCGGCAGCGCATGGAAGAAGGCCCGATGGGCCGGCGTGATCTCGATGCCCGTGCGCGCGGCCGGGACGTTACCTGGTGTTGCCTTCATTGCAGTCTCTTTTGGGGTAGTGCCGATGCGTCGCGAAAGCCGTCTCTCAGTGCGGCTTCACGACGGTCCAGAAGTAATAGCCGAGCGGAATCGCGAGCACGACGAGCCCCCACGACACGTCGCGCCAGCGGCCGGCCAGCAGCTTGACGAGCACGTAGCACAGTAGCCCGCCCGCGATGCCGGTGCCGAAGCTGTTCGACATCAGCGTGAGCAGCACCATCGACATCACGGGCAGCGCATCGGTGAAGTCGTCGAAATGCGTATGGCGGATCGTCGCGAACATCGACAGCCCGATCAGGATCAGCGCCGGCGCGGTCGCCTCTTTCGGGATCGCGAGCGCGACCGGCACGAACAGCAGCATCGCGGCGAACAGCACGGCCGCAGCCAGCGACGACAACCCGCTTCGGCCCCCGGCCTCGACGCCTGCCGCCGATTCGATCAGCGCGGTCAGCGCGGGAATGCCTAACACGGGCCCGATCGTCGCCGCGAGCGAATCGACGAGGAACGGCCGGTTGATGTTCGGCAGGTTGCCCTGTTCGTCGAGCAGGTTCGCCTTCGCGCCGACCGCGAGCGCGGTGCCGAGCGTCGAGAAGAATTCCGCCGCGAAGAACGCGAACAGGTACGGCGCGGCCGCGAGGCTCAACGCGCTGCCGATATCGAGCTTGAACGCGATCGGCGCGATGCTGTGCGGCAGCGACACGAACGACGCGGGCAGATGCGTGACGCCGAGCGGCACACCGGCCGCGGCCGCGACGAGGATCGCGATCAGGATCGCGCCGGGCACCTTGCGCGCCTGCAGCACGACCGCGACCGCGAGGCCGATCAGCGCGACGAGCGCGCCGGGCCGCGAGAAATCGCCGAGCGCGAACGCATTGGTCTTCGCGTTCGCGACGACCATCCCCGCATTGCGCAGCCCGAGCATCGTGACGAACAGCCCGATCGACGCGCCGAGCCCGAGCTTGATCTGCACCGGTATCAGCCGCACCACGACACCGCGCGCACCGAGGATCGTCAGCAGGAAGAACAGCACGCCCGACACGCATGCGATGCCGAGGCCGGTCTGCCAGCCGACGTGCTCCGTCGTCGCGAGCGTCACGCCGATGATCACCGAGCCGCCGATGCCGGGGCCGACGAGGAACGGCAGGTTCGCGTAGAGCCCCATCAGCGTGGTGAACAGCACAAACACGATGATCGTCGCGGTCGTCGCCGCGCCGCGCTCCATCCCGCCCGTCGCCAGCAGCGACGGAATCACGACGAGCAGGTACGCGGCCGCGAGAAACGACGTGATACCCGCGATCGTCTCGGTGCGCACGCTCGTGCCGCGCGCGGCGAGCGCGAAGCGGCGTTCGAGCCAGTTGGCCGGCGCTCGCGCCGGCATCGTGTCAGTCGCTGACATGGTGGTTCTCCTGTGATTCCGAATATTGTCCTGTGTCGATTCATGCAGCGCGGTCTTATACTGCCGCGTACCGCATCCCGACCGTTATTGCCCGATGTCGTCCGACCGCTCGTCGCTGCTGCCCGCACTCACGCTGCGGCAGGTCCAGCACTTCGTCGTGCTCGCCCACGCACGCAGCTTCACGCAGGCCGCGCAGGCGCTGTCGCTCACGCAGCCCGCGCTCACCGCGTCGACCCGCCAGATCGAGTTCCTGCTCGGCGGGCGCCTGTTCGCGCGCTCCGCGCACCGGCTCACGCTCACCTCCGCGGGCGAAGCCGTGCTGCCGCTCGCCGAACGCCTGCTCAACCAGGCGCGCGGCACGTTCGACGACATGACGCGGCTCATCGGCGAACGCATCCAGACCGTGCGCATCGCGTTCATCCCGTCGGTCGCGGGCCGCCTGCTGCCCGCGCTCAACGCACTGCGCGACGCACACCCGACGCTGCGCTTCACGCTCACCGACCTGCCGAACAGCGCGCTCGTCGAAGCCGTGCGCGACAGCGTCGCGGATCTCGGCATCGGCGTGCGCGAACCGGACAGCGACGACGGCACGCTGCGCTACCGGCAGCTCTTCGAGGACGAGATCGTGATCGTCGTGCGGCATGACGATCCGCTCGCCCGCGCGAAGAGCGTCACGTGGGCGAAGCTCGTCGATCGCGAGCTCGCGGTGTTCGTGCGCGGCAGCGTCAGCGAATCGCTGCATCGCACCGGCGGCGCCGAGAAGCTGCGCCTGAACGTCACGTACCGGATGGAATACACCGAGCCGCTCTACGCGCTCGCGCGCAACGGCCTCGCGACCGCCGTGCTGCCGAGCCTCTACACCATGCATCTGCACGACCCCGAACTCGTCGCACTGCGCGTCGACAAACCGCGCGTCACGCGCGCGATCTCGCTGATTTCGCTCGCCGGCGACGATCGCGGCCCGCACGTGCGGGCCTGCCGCGAGTGGATTGCGAAGCACATCTGATTGCGTTCAGGGCAGCTTCGCGATGCGCTCGACGAGCGCTGCGTAGAAGCGGTCCGCGTCGACCTCGTTGATCCACGTCGCGTTCGCCGCACGGCCGCTGCGCCCGTTCCAGTCGACGACGGTCTCGCCGAGCGTCCACTGCCCGGTCGTCTCGACCATCACGTTCACCTTGCGTCCGCCGAACAGCGTCGGATCGACGAGATAGCCGACCGCGGTCGGGTCGTACATCGGCGCGTCCTCGACGCCGCGTCGCTTCTTGTTGTACGCCAGTTCGGCATCCATGATGTCCGCGACGATCGCGCCGCAGCGGTTGCCGAGCGCGCGGAACGGCGCGACACGCGCCGGCGTGATCGGCGCCTTCACCGCGACGTCGCGGGGCAGCACGACGATCGGCACGCCGCTGCCGAATACGACTTCGGCCGCCTGCGGATCGACGTAGATGTTGAACTCGGCGGCCGGCGTGATGTTGCCGCGTTCGAAGAATGCGCCGCCCATCAGCACGATTTCCCGCAGCGCGCCGCGAATCTGCGGCGCTTCGACCAGCGCGGTCGCGATGTTCGTCAGCGGGCCGAGCGCGCACAGCGTCACGCTGTTCGGCGCCGCGCGGCTCAACGCATCGACGAGATACGACACAGCGTGGCCGGCGGCAAGCGGGGCACGCGGCTCGTGCAGCTCGACGCCTTCGAGCCCGGTCTTGCCGTGCACATTCGCCGCCGTCACGAGGTCGCGCACGAGCGGACGCGGGCAGCCCGCGTAGACGGGCAGCGTCTTCGTGCGGCCGGCCCAGTCGCGGATGATCCGCGCATTGCGTTCGGTCAGGTCGAGCGGCACGTTGCCCGCGACGGCGGTCAGCGCGCGGACATCGAGCCGGTCCTGCGCGCCCAGCGCGAACAGGATCGCGATGGCGTCGTCCTGCCCCGGGTCGGTATCGATGATCACCGTGCGGCGCGCGGCGTCGCCGCCGGCTGCAAACGCGCCCGTTTCGGGCAGCAGCGCGGTGCCGGCCAGCGCGGCGGACAGTTTCAGGAAGGTGCGGCGTGATGCGATCGGATGGGTCATGGTCTGGCGCTCAGAAAACGTGCCGGACGCCGAGCGTCGCCATCATCTGGCGCGTGCCGGTCGAGCGCGCGTACGCAAAGATCTGTGCGTGGTCCGCGTCGCCGGCCGCCTGCTGCGCGATTACCGTCAGCGCGACGTCGGTGCGTTTCGACAGGTAGTAATCGGCCTGCAGGTTCACCTGGTGCCATTTCGGCCGCTTGTCGATCACGTCGTACTTGCCGTTCGTGAACGCATACGCGGCGCCGAGAAAGAGCTGCGGCGTCATCGTGTAGACGACGTTCACGCCGAGGTTCTGCAGGTGCAGGTGCGTATTGTCGAGGTAATCGTAGCGCACGTCGGTAAACATCGCCGCGAACTGCGCGCGGCCGATCGTGTAGAAGCCGCCGGTGCCCGCGATCCGCTGCCGGCTCGCGTAGGCCGCGGGCGACATCGCGCTCTTGCTGAAGATCAGCAGCGGCGACGCATAGTCGTTCGCGATCGCACCATCCTGGTTCGTCGCGCTGTACGGATGGTTGTACTGCGCGTAGACCACGCTCCAGCGCAGCGGGCCCTGCTCGTAGCCAAGGCCGAAGCTGTAGGCGCTGTTGTTCGCGAAGCCGGTCGCGTTGCTGAAGCCGTACAGCGCGGTGAATTTCAGGCCGTAGTAGACGGGGCTCACGTACTTCACCGAGTTCTGCACGCGAATGTCGTTGTAGCCGTTGTCGTTGTCGCCGATGTTCACGCCGTTGCTCGCGATGATCACGGGCCCGATGTAGTCGTGGATCGCGTCGTACTGGCGGCCGAACGTCAGCGCGCCGTAGGTGCGGTCGGCGAGGCCGACGTACGCCATCCGCCCGAACTCGCGGCCATTCTGCGCGGCCGTGCCCGTCATCACGTTGAAGCCGTTCTCCAGCTGGAAGACTGCGGACAGCCCCTGCCCGAGATCCTCCTTGCCCTTCAGCCCCCAGCGCGGGTTCTGGTTCGTGCCGGACAGCGCCTGCCAGGCGTTCTTGCCGCCCTGGTTGGTCGCGAACCCGACACCGGCCGAGATGAGACCGTACAGCGTGATGCTGCTTTGCGCACAGGCATGCGTCGCGAAGGCGCCGAGCACCGCGAGCGGGGCGAGCTTGTAGAGAGTTTTCATGCGGGTCGTGTGATCGGTGGTGGTCCAGGCGCGGCAGGGTTCCGCGAAACTGGCCTCGACTATACGAACCCGGATCGGATAATAAAAGTTTGCTTTTGTTATGGTTCAATAAAACGGATTTATTCTCATCCTGATCACGCCCGCGCCGGCTGCACCGGCCGTCAGTCCGCCGTGTCGCCGCCCTTCGGCACCTTCGACCACGCCTTGCGCCCCGGCAACGGCGACCACGCCGGCCGCGTCTTGCGTGCACTGTCGATCACGACCAGGTAGCGGCCCGCGATCGGCGTGATGTCGCGATCGCGACGCAGCACCCACAGCGACTTGCCGGTCTCGACGCGCGCCTGGTAATCGTCGTCGAGCAGGCCGTGCCGGTCGAAGAACGTGTTCAGCGACGCGGGAATCCGCACGCATCCTTTCGAGTGCCGGATCCCGAGCAGCGATTCGAGGCGATCGGGATCGGTCGCATGCATCTGGAAGCGCATCGGCGACACGCCGCCCTTGCCCCAGCCGCGCTCGCCGTCCACCCAACCGAAGTCGTAGATACGCATGTCGCGGCGGCCATAGCCGCGGATGCCGTTCTCGTTCGTCGTGCCTTCCGCGCGGAAATCCATGGTGTCCGGCGAGTGATGGAACACGCCGAGCGGTGTCAGGAAATGGTCGTACTTGCCCGGCAGCCCGGTGCCGACCGGCGATGCACCGATCATCATCCACGCGTTGGCCGGCGTCGCGCGGAAGTAGATGAACAGTGCCTGTACGTTCGGCGCGCGGTCGACCATCGCGACGTATTCGCCGGCGAGGGCGCCTAGATCCGCATCGGCGAGCGTCTTCTGGAGCCGCTCGCCGTACGCGCGCTGCTCGCTTGCCGGCACGTTCAGGCGCCGCGTGACTTCCTGCGCGAAGCGCTTGCGCATGTCGACCGCGCGTGCGGTCGCATTTTTCGCCTCATCGGCTGACAGCGGCGGATGCTGGCGCGGCGGTGTCGGTGCGGGTGCCTCGGCCTCGCTGGCGGGCGTCGCGGAAGCGGCCGATGCAGGTGCGGCGGCGGAAGCCGCAGATGCTCCCGATGCACTCGACACGCCCGACGCCGGGCTGGCAGGCGCCGCAGGATGTGCGTGTGATGCGGCACGCGCGGGCTGGGCCGCCGACGCACCCGACGATGCATGCGCCGACGAAGCGGCATGCGCGCGGGAAGCCGCCGATGCGGGCGACTCGACTGATGAGGATGACGTAGCGGCAGGCAACGGTGCGTCGGACGCCGCAAAGGCAGGCCGCTCGACGAGCACGGAGATCGGCAGTGCCGCGGCGAGCCCAATACACGCAGCGGCGGCACGAACAAGACAGCGCGGCTTCGCAAATCGCCGCATCAAGCTGAAAAACATCATACGTTCGAAGCCATCGGCCGATCCGGCCGCCGCATGCTGCTGTTGCGAGCGGCGCATCTTCCGCGCAAGCCATCGACACGTCCGGCGCACGTGTGCGCCCGGCGCCGACGCCTCTTCGCGGTGGAGCCGTTCGTTGATGCAACGCGACCGGTCCGATGGCGGCTAATGAGTCGTCAGGCCCTTCATTTTACGCGTCCGGACAAGAATCGGCAGCGGCGCAACACCCGGTTTCACGGCGGATTTGCGCTTCGTCACGCTTTGTTTCAACTCGTTGCCGCCCCATCTTTCGTTGCGTGGCAAGCTAGTCGATTGGGCATTCGAGACCGACACGGGAAGCCGTGCTTTCTGCTATGCAGCGACGGCTTCCTCAAATCGATTCGCATGCCATATCATTTCCGATACGCCATACCCACGATGCGAGGTCATCGCATGGCACGCATGCCGCACGAACCGTGCGACACGCGTGCACATCTACCGGTTACTTCGAGATGGCTTCGAGCGCGATGCCCTTCGTGCGCGGCCCCATGAGCCCGATCGCGGCCATCACGATCACCATCGCGCCCGCGATGAACGCGAACACGCCGAAGGTGCCGAAGCCCTTCAGCACGGCCGCGATCACGAACGACGAGAAGATCGCCGAGAAGCGGCTCCACGAATAGACGAAGCCGACGGCGCGTGCGCGGATCGACGTCGGGAACAGCTCGGCCTGATACGCGTGGAAGCTGTACGACATGATGTTGCTCGCGAGCGTGAGGCCGATGCCGAGCACGATCAGGAATGCGCCCACCGTCGTCTGGCTGAACAGCAGCCCGCAGACGACGATCGCCGCCGCCATCGCGACGATCACCGACTTGCGCTCGAAGCGGTCGGCGATCACGAGGCCGATCAGCGGGCCGATCGGCGCGGCGAGCGCGATCACGCTCGAATACATCAGGCTCGACGTGATCGTGATGCCCTGCTTGATCAGCAGCGTCGGCACCCAGTTCGCGAAGCCGTAGAAGCCGACCGTCTGGAACACGTTGAAGATGGTCATCATGATCGTGCGGCTGCGATACGGCTGCACCCACATGTCGCGGAAGCTGCCGCGCGGCGGAACGGGCTCCGCAGGCGCGGGCGGCGGCAGCGGCCGTCCGTATTCGGCTTCGACCTTCGCCTCGAGCGCACGCATGATGCGATCGGCTTCGTCGACCCGCCCCTGCTGCGCGAGCCAGCGCGGGCTTTCCGGCAGTTCGCGGCGAATCCACCACACGAACAGCGCGCCGTGCGCGCCGATCAGCACGACCCAGCGCCAGCCATCGAGGCCGAACGGGGCGTGCGGCACGAGCAGGTACGCGAGGAACGCAACCACGGGCACCGCGACGAACCCGACCGCCTGCTCGCACGCGAACGCGCGGCCGCGGATCTGCTTCGGCACGAGCTCGGAAATGTACGTGCCGATCGTCACCATCTCGACGCCGAGGCCGAGGCCGACGACGAAGCGCCAGAAGTTCAGCCCGGCGGCGGTGTCCTGGAACGCCATCACGACGTTGGCGGCCGTGTACCACAGCAGCGACCACGTGAAGATCGCGCGGCGGCCGAAGCGGTCGGCGAGGAAGCCGCACGCGATCGTGCCGATGAAGAGCCCGGAGAACAGCGCGGCGATGAAGCTCGCGACGCCCGTGGTGCCGAACAGGCCGTGCGTCGTCGCGGAGAGAATCCCGCTTTTCACGAGGCCTGGGGCGACGTAGCCGCTGTAGAGCAGGTCGTAGAGTTCGAAGAAGAAGCCGAGGCTCAGCAGGACGACGAGCTTCCAGACGGTGCGGGTGGGCGGCAGGCGGTCGAGGCGGGCCGAGATGGAGCCGGGGTCGACGGGTGAGGAATGGGCAGGTGCCTGCGAAAGGCTGTCCGTTGAGGCCATCGTGGGCGCGTCTCCTGATCGTGTCGTGTTGTTGTCCGGCGACCAGCGAGCCGCCGTCGGGCGAATCGCTGCATTGTACCGGCACGTCCGTCCGGCGCGCGCGCCCCGGCCCCGATATCCGGAACGCGACGACGGGCCGGCCGCACCCGGCCGCCGAACCGCTTCGGACACCCCATTTTTGCGCCGGTCAATGTGTAACTTGCGTAACCGTCTGTCGGGTACGGAAAACGCGCCAGAACGGCCATCTGTCGCCGCACCGTGGCGCCGCCGCCCCCACCGCCCGGGCCTGGTGCACCGTTTCGCGCGGCTGCGCGCCGCCGGAATCGCCACAAACGGGGTACGCAATCGGGACAACCACGCGTTCCACACCCCGGTAACATGCTACCGGGCCAACCACCGGCTTCCGGGCGCCTTTCGGCGACCGGTATTGTCGGCAAATCGTAAGCATTCCATGTTCATACAACGACTATCCACCTACGCCCGCCGGATCGCGCTGATCGCATTGCTGCAGTTCGCGGCGATCGCGACCGCGTCGGCGTTTCCGGCGGCCGCATCGGCCCCGCTGGCGAGCGGCGTCGGCGCGCCCGTCCCGGCCATCTCGCTGAACGACGCCGTCGCGCAGCTCAAGCAGATGCAGGCCGAACTGGACCGCATCAAGCAGCAGACCTCGACCGCGTCCAACAGCAAGGAACTGGACGGGCTCAGCGACTCGACGCAGGAGCTGAGCACCGATGTCGAGAAGCTGCAGAGCGATCTTGTTCCGCAGCGTGCGCAGATCCAGGGGCAACTCGACGTGCTCGGCCCCCCGCCTGCCGAGGGCGCCGCGCCGGAAACGCCGGCCGTCGCGAAGCAGCGGGCCACGCTGAACGCGCGCAAGACACAGATCGACGCGGCGCTGAAGCAGGCCGCCGACCAGAAGACCAGCCTCACGAACCTGAACGAGCAGTTCGCGAAGCTGCATCGCGGCCTGCTGAAGAACCAGCTCGCGTTCCGTTCGGGCGGCATTTTCAGTGCGCAGTTCTGGCTGCCGCTGTTCCATCTCGCGCCGGACGACGCCCAGCGGCTCGGGGACTTCGACGAAGAAATGCTCGACATGCTGCGCTCGTCGTGGGTGCCCGGACAAAAGGCGATCACCGTGCTGCTGCTGGTCGCCGCGTTCGCGGCATGGATGGGCGGCCGCCGGCTCATCGAGCGCGGGCTCGCATGGTTCTGCGTGAACCGCCTGCCGGCCACCCGCTTGCGCCGCAGCGCGCTGGCGCTGTCGACCGCGCTGTCGACACTGCTGGCAACCGCCCTCGCCGTCCAGATCCTTTACCTCGCCGTCGCGCGCCATTACGACCTCACGCCGGCGCTGACCGATCTGTGGGACCAGTTCGCGAAGCTCGCCGCGACCTGCGCACTGATCGCCGGGCTCGGCCGCGCACTGCTCTGCACGAAGCACCCGTCGTGGCGCCTCCCCGCGCTCGCCGATCCGGTTGCGCTCGCGATGAAGCCGTTCCCCGGCATCCTGGCCGCGCTGCTGCTGGTGTCCGGCACGCTCGAATCGATCAACCGGATCGTCGACACCAGCCTGTCGGTCACGCTGTTCGGCCGCGGGATCGTGTCGCTCGTCGTCGCGGTGACGGTCGGTGCGTCGCTGCTGCGCTCGAACCGCGCCCGCAGCGTGCTCGCGGCCGCCGGCGAAGCGCCCGAGCAGCGCTCGACGCTCGCCGGGCTGATCCATGCGGCCGTCACGCTGGCCATCATCGCGACCCTGATCGCGCTGCTGATCGGCTATATCACGGTCGCGCGCTTCATCACCTACGAGCTCGTGTGGTTCGAGATCGTGCTGGGCGCCACCTACATCCTGATCCAGTTGACGCGCGACGCGAGCGAAAGCCTGTTCTCGTCGAGCCTGCCGACGGGCCAGCAGATCAAGCACCTTTTCGCGCTCGAGGATCGTCACCTCGACCAGGCCCGCACGGTCCTGTCCGGTTTCGGCACGAGCCTGCTGATGCTGATCGCGGCCATTGCGCTGCTGACGGGCGGTTTCGGCACGACGCCGGGCGACCTGCTCGACAGCGCGGTCGCGATGATCGGCAGCCAGCGGCTGCAGAGCCTGAACATCATGCCCGACCGGATCATGAACGCCGTGATCGGGTTCGCGATCGGCTTCTACCTGCTGCGCTCGCTGCGCCGCTGGCTCGACAGCGAGTTCATGCCCGCGCTCGGCATGGATACCGGGATGCGCGTGTCGCTGATCACGCTGTTCACCAACGTCGGCTACGTGCTGCTCGTGCTGATGACGCTCGGGCTGCTCGGCGTCAGGTGGAACAACCTCGCGTGGATCGTCAGTGCGTTGTCGGTGGGTATCGGTTTCGGCCTGCAGGAGATCGTGAAGAACTTCGTGTCGGGGCTGATCCTGCTGACCGAGCGCCCGGTGAAGGTGGGCGACATGATCAGCATCGCGGGCGTCGAAGGCGATATCCGCCGCATCAACGTGCGCGCGACCGAGATCCAGCTCAGCGACCGTTCGACCGTGATCGTGCCGAACTCGCAACTGATCTCGCAGAACCTGCGCAACGTGACGATGGGCAACAGCACGCAGGGCGTCGCGACGCTGGTGCTGACGTTCCCGCTGAACACCGATCCCGAGCAGGTGCGCGACCTGCTGCTCGAAGCGTATCGCTCGCATGAGGCGATTCTCGAGAAGCCGGCGCCGTCGGTGACGTTCAGCCAGCTCACGCCGGACGGCATCACGCTGAGCGTGACGGGTTACGTGTCGAGCCCGCGGATCGCGAGTTCGACGAAGAGCGATCTGCTGTTCGAGATCCTGAAGCAGTTGCGCGCGGCGGGGATCACGCTGTCGAGCCCGCAGATGCTGGTCGTGCAGAACATGCCGGCGGTGGGAGACGCATGACGCGGCTCGCACGCTTGCCGTCGCGCAGATGAACGAAGGGCCGGCACCGCAACGCGGCAGCCGGCCCTTTCTACTCCTGCGCAGCGCCCGTCCGGGCGCCCCGCATCAGACGTCGAACTTCACGCCCTGCGCCAGCGGCAGCTGACGGCTGTAGTTGATCGTGTTCGTCGCACGGCGCATGTAAGCCTTCCACGCATCCGAACCCGACTCGCGGCCGCCGCCCGTTTCCTTCTCGCCGCCGAACGCGCCGCCGATCTCCGCGCCGCTCGTGCCGATGTTCACGTTGACGATCCCGCAGTCGCTGCCCGCTGCCGACATGAACTGCTCGGCCTCGCGCATGTCGTTCGTGAAGATCGCCGACGACAGGCCTTGCGGCACCGCGTTGTGCAGTTCGACCGCGTCGTCGAAGTTGTCGTAGACCATCACGTACAGGATCGGTGCGAACGTTTCGCGCTCGACCACCGCCGATTGCTTCGGCATCCGCACGATGGCCGGACGCACGTAGTACGCATCCGCGTGACCGACGTCGACGCGCTCGCCGCCCTTCACCTCGCCGCCCTGCTCGCGTGCATCGCCCAACGCCTTCTGCATTGCATCGAACGACGCGCGATCGACCAGCGGGCCGACCAGCGTGCCTTCTTCAAGCGGGTTGCCGACCTTCACCGACGTGTAGGCCTTCTCGATGCGCGGCAGCAGCTGTTCGACCAGGCTGCGATGCACGATCAGGCGGCGCAGCGTCGTGCAGCGCTGGCCGGCCGTGCCGACCGCCGCGAACGTGACCGCACGCACCACGAGATCCAGATCCGCGCTCGGCGCGACGATCATCCCGTTGTTGCCGCCGAGTTCGAGGATGCCGCGCGCGAGACGCTGGCTCAGCACCTTCGCGACTTCCTGGCCCATCCGCACGCTGCCCGTCGCGCTGACGACCGGCACCTTCTTCGATGCCGTCAGCACCTCGCCGACATCGCGCATGCCGAGCACCAGCTGGCTCAGCTCCGCCGGCGCGACGCCCGGGTGGGTCTTTTCGAATTCGCGGATCGCCTTCTGCAGCAGCACGTGGCATGCGATCGCGGTAAGCGGCGTCTTCTCGGACGGCTTCCACACGACCGAATCGCCGCACACGAATGCGAGCGCCGCGTTCCATGCCCACACGGCGACCGGGAAGTTGAACGCCGAGATCACGCCGCACACGCCGATCGGGTGCCACGTTTCCATCATCCGGTGGCCCGGGCGCTCGGATGCGATCGTGAGGCCGTAAAGCTGGCGCGACAGACCGACCGCGAAATCGCAGATGTCGATCATTTCCTGCACTTCGCCGAGGCCTTCCGACGTAATCTTGCCGGCTTCGAGCGTGACGAGGCGGCCGAGTTCGGCCTTGTGCTCACGCAGCACGTTGCCAAACACGCGCACGAGTTCGCCGCGCACCGGCGCCGGCACCGTGCGCCACTTGAGGAATGCGTCGTGCGCGGCGTCGATCTTGCGCTCGGCGTCGGCGGGCGTGTCGACGGCCAGCGTCGCGAGCGTCGCGCCGTCGAGCGGCGAACGCGCGGTCAGCGCATTGCCTTTCCACTGGGCGAGATCGATATCGAGCGCGGCAAGAATGTCGTTGAATTGCATCACTTCCTCTTCAGGGACAGATTGATCGGTGCGGCGGCAGCGCCGCCCGCGTGATTCGATTGGAGCGCGTTCGCGCGCCCTGTGCAAGCGGATGCGCCGCGCGGCAGGCCCGGTGCGCCATTCGGCGCATCGCGCCGCGCCGCCGCCGGAAGCCCGGCTGGACGGCGCGCTCCCGCCTCGCAAGGCACGATCCATGAAACACATTGTCGGTGGCCACAAGTCGGGCCGCTATTGATATTAACTCACGACTTCATTCCGAAAGCGCAACACCTCCGTACGTCGGATCGATGCGTTTTCATACCGAGATCGGACGCTTCTCAAGCCCACAGACAGGCTATCGGACAGGTCGGAGCAAGATGCAAGTTGATGACAAAGTCGCATCACCCTGTGCGGAAATATCGTTTGCTGCCTGCTCATCCGGCCCACACAATCGGGGCGACGTCGAGGTGCAATGCACCCGGCGCGCCGCCGGCCGCCATGACGGCTGCCGGACGACTGACGAAGGCGACACGCATCGCGGCCCGGTTCATCCGGCCCGTTCCGGCACCGCATCACCGCTGCCCGGCCCGCGGCCGGCAACGCGTCGCGCTTCGTCACCGAAAAACAATCCCGGAGACAGCGCCCAGCGCCCGCCATGCATTCAGATGCCCGCCCCGATTCACCCCGTCCGTCTGGCTCGCCGCCCGCGAAGCCGTCCCTCCACCGTGCGCTGCAGGCCCGCCATCTGCGAATGATCGCGATCGGCGGCTCGATCGGCACGGGCCTGTTCGTCGCGTCCGGCGCGTCGATCTCGCAGGCCGGCCCCGGCGGCGCGATGCTCGCGTACATGGTGATCGGCCTGATGGTCTATTTCCTGATGACGAGCCTCGGCGAAATGGCCGCGTTCATGCCCGTGTCGGGCTCGTTCGCGACCTACGGCGCGAAGTTCGTCGACGAAGGCTTCGGCTTCGCGCTAGGCTGGAACTACTGGTACAGCTGGGCCGTCACGTTGGCGGTGGAACTGGTCGCCGCGCAGCTCGTGATGAACTACTGGTTCCCGCACGTGCCGGGCATGTGGTGGAGCGCGCTGTTCCTCACGTTGATCTTCGCGCTCAACGCGCTGTCGGTGCGCGGCTTCGGCGAAGCCGAGTACTGGTTCGCGCTGATCAAGGTGCTGACGGTGCTCGCATTCGTCGGCGTCGGCCTGCTGATGATCTTCGGGATCATGCAGGGCGGCCCGAGCGCCGGCTGGGGCAACTTCACGATCGGCGACGCGCCGTTCGCCGGCGGCTGGGCAACGATGCTCGGCGTCGCGATGATCGCGGGCTTCTCGTTCCAGGGCACTGAAATGATCGGCGTCGCGGCCGGCGAATCGGAAAACCCGCGCACGACGATCCCGCGCGCGGTGAGCCAGATCTTCTGGCGCATCCTGCTGTTCTACGTGTTCGCGATCTTCGTGATCGGCGTGCTGATTCCCTATACCGACCCGAGCCTGCTGAAGAGCGACGTGACCGACATCGGCGTGAGCCCGTTCACGCTCGTGTTCCGCCACGCGGGCCTCGCGTTCGCGGCCGGTGTGATGAACGCGGTGATCCTGACGGCCGTGCTGTCGGCCGGCAACTCGGGCATGTATGCGTCCACGCGGATGCTCTACAACCTCGCGGTCGAAGGCCGCGCGCCGAAGATCTTCGCGAGGCTGTCGCGCGGCGGCGTGCCGCGCAACGCGCTGTATGCGACGACGGCCGTAGGCGCCTTGTGTTTCCTCACGTCGCTGTACGGCGACAAGACCGTGTACCTGTGGCTGCTGAACACGTCGGGCATGGCCGGCTTCATCACGTGGCTCGGCATCGCGGTCAGCCACTACCGGTTCCGCAAGGGCTTCCTGAAGCAGGGCTACCGGCTCGACCAGCTGCCGTACCGGTCGAAGTGGTTCCCGTTCGGCCCGCTGTTCGCGTTCGCGCTGTGCGCGGTCGTCGCGCTCGGCCAGGATTACCAGGCGTTCCTCTCCGACAAGATCGACTGGGTCGGCATCGCCGCGACCTACATCGGCCTGCCGTTCTTCCTCGCGATCTGGCTCGGCTACGCGCTCGTGCGCAAATGCCGCCTCGTGCGCTACGAAGACATGGAGATCGCGCCGTGGATCGAACGCAACGCGGCGCCCGAACCCGCCCCGCAGGCTGAAACCGGCTACGCGGGCTACGTCGCCCGCCCGGCCAACCCGACGCCGGGCGCCTGACCGCGCGGATCGGCCCGCACGCACCAGCCGCCGCCCGAGCGCGGCGGCCGGTGCGCTGACACCCCCATTCGACGCGGCGCGCGCGTTCAGGCAAGATCGACGCGCGCCGTCTGTTTTTCCGCCGTTACGAGTCAACGAAATCGCATGCAGAACTTCTACGAAGCCACCGTTACCCGCCAGCCCTACCCGCAACTGACCGGCACGATCGACACGCAGGTCTGCATCGTCGGCGGCGGCCTCGCCGGCCTGTGCACCGCGCTCGGCCTCGTCGAGCGCGGCGTGCACGACGTCGTCGTGCTCGACAGCGAACGGGTCGGCTTCGGCGCATCGGGCCGCAATGGCGGTTTCGTCTTCGGCGGCTACAGCCTCGACAACGCCGACCTGCTGCGCACGCTCGGCCGCGACGAAGGGCGCCGGCTGTACCGGCTCACCGTCGATGCGGTCGACCTGATCCGCGCGCGGATCGCGCGCTACGGCATCGACTGCGACATCGTCGACCAGGGCGTGATGCTCGCGAACTGGTTCGACGATCCGTCCCGGCTCGACAGCGTGCGCACGCTGATGAAGGATGAACTCGGCGTCGACTGGGAACCCGTTTCGACGGACGCGCTGCGCAAGCGGCTGAAGACGCAGCGCTATTACGGCGGCCTGTTCGAGCCGAATGCCTTCCATTTCCATCCGCTCAAGTACGTGCTCGGCGTCGCGGCGGCGGCATCGCGCGGCGGCGCGCGCGTGTACGAACGCTCGGCCGCGCTCAGCATCGCGCGCGAAGGCGCCGGGTACGTCGTGCGCACGGCGCACGGCACGGTGCGCGCGAAGGACGTCGTGTTTGCCGGCGGCGGCTACGCGCGCGGCGTGTCGCCGCGCATCGAGCGCGCGGTGCTGCCGATCGCGACCTACGTGATCGCGACCGAGCCACTCGGCGCGCGCCTGCCCGACGCGATCGACGCGCCGTACGCGATCTACGACACGCGTTTCGCATTCGACTATTACCGCCCGCTGAAGGACACGCGCATCCTGTGGGGCGGCCGGATCTCCGTGCTCGACCGCGGCCCCGACGCGATCGCCCGCCTGCTGCGGCGCGACCTGCTGCGCGTGTATCCGCAACTGGAAGGCGTCAAGGTCGACTACGCGTGGGGCGGGCTGATGAGCTACGCGCGGCACAAGATGCCGCAGATCGGCCGCGACGCGGACGGCGTGTGGCACGCGATCGCGTTCGGCGGCCACGGGATGGCGCCGACCACGGTTGCCGGCGAAGCGCTCGCGGCCGCGCTGGCCGAAGGCCGGCCGGTGCCGGAAGGCTTCAACGCGTTCGGGCTCACGCGCACGTTCGGGCTGGCGGGCCTCGCCGCCGCGCAGCTCACGTACACGGCGTACCAAGCCCGCGACGCGCTCGCGTCCTGCCGCCGCTGAGCGGTGGCCACGGCGGCCGAAACCGCCCTGCCGATTAGAGCGGAAGGTCGGCCGGGCGGGGATTTCCCACATGCTAGAATGGCTTTTCCAAGCCGCCGAAGCCACAATAAATTCACATGAAAGCAGGAAGCAAGGCCGCCACGTCCGACACCCGCGCGCTTCCGTCCGATGCGCGGCGCAAATACGATCCCGAGCAAACCAAGCGCAACATCCTCGACGTCGCCACGCAGGAATTCTCCGCGATGGGCCTCGCCGGCGCGCGCGTCGATGCCATCGCCGAGCGCACGAACACGACGAAGCGCATGCTCTACTACTACTTCGAAAGCAAGGAAGGCTTGTACGAGGCCGTGCTGGAGAAGGTGTACGGCGACATCCGCGCACTCGAGCAGGAGCTGCACGTCGGCGACATGGAGCCGCGTGAGGGCATGCGCCGCCTCGTCGAATTCACGTTCGACTATCACGACAAGCATCGCGACTTCGTCCGCCTCGTGTCGATCGAGAACATCCACGGCGCGAAGTATCTCGAACAGCTCAAGTCGTTCAAGAACCGCAACGTCAGCATCATCAAGACGCTCGAGGAACTGGTCGAGCGCGGCGCGGCGAGCGGCGCGTTCCGCAAGGACATCGACGCGTTCGACCTGCACCTGCTGATCAGCTCGTTCTGCTTCCACCGCGTGTCGAACCGCTACACGTTCGGCGCCGCGTTCGGCCGCGATCCGTCGGCACCGCGCCTGCGCGCGCGGCATCGCGACACGATCGCCGACGCCGTGCTGCGCTACGTCGCCGCGTAAGCGGCGGCGTCAGCCGGTTTCCCGGCCAGCCTCACACCGGGCGCACCCCAGCCGCGCCCGGCGTTCTCCGATGCGTCAGTCCGTCGGCGCGGTCGACGCCAGCGCGATCCGCGCCTTGGCTTCCGGGCTCCCCGCCACGTAATACTTCTTCGCCCAGCTCGAATCGGGCGCAAGCGCGAGCCGCGCATGCGCGCCCGTGCCTGCGTCCGTGCCGCGCTGCTTCGCATTGATCGTCAGTGCCCGCGCGCGATAGTGTTCATAAAGCCGCAGGAATTCCGCGAGATAGATCGCCGCGATCCGCTGGTCGCGGATCTCGAGCAGGTTCTCGTCGTTGTACTGCTCGGAATTGCGGCTCATGTTCGCCGAGCCCGTATAGACGACCGGATTCGCGCCTTCGGCATCGATCACGATGAACTTGTGGTGGATCACGACAGGCGGAAAGGCGGGCGCCGGTTCGCCCGGAAACAACCGTAATTCCGGCTCGAAACCCTGCGGCACGGTCGCCGGCGAGAAATACGCGGCATCGATCACGTCGTGGTTGTCGCGGCTGCGGTGGTACAGCTCGAGGTTCGCGAGCGTCGCCGCATCGAGCGTCTGGCCGGCCTGCTGCTCGGCATCGGCCTTCGTCGCGCTGCCGACATTGATCTTGTTCACCAGCCCGAACATCATGAGCCCGCGGTCGCCGGCCGCGAAGCACGCGTCGCGCAGCGCCGCGTCGGTCGGCATGAACAGACAGAACGACACCGAATGCTTCGCGGCCGCGATCGCGGCGACGATCGTGTCGATCTCGGTGCGCTGCCCCGCCGGCTCCGGCGAAAACGCGAGCCGCACCTGCGCACTGCCGATCGTCATCGGCTCCGACCAGCCCGGCGACAGCTTCGCCGTCTCCGCGATCGACGGATTCCCGGCCAGTGCATGCGCACGATCGTTGTACAGCGCGGCGAGCGCGGGCGAGTCGAATGCGTGCAGCACGTTCGCCTGCTCCGTGAGCCCCTCGGTCGTGAAGTTCGCGGAACCGGTCAGCACGCGGGAGGGCACCGCATTCGACGCCGCATCGGTCACGATGAACTTGTCGTGCATGATGTGCGTCTTGTCGCGCGGCGCGAGCGTCGCGAGACCCTGCAACGCATCGACAGCCGGCTGGTTCGGCGACGGCAACGGCGGCTTGCCCTTGCGCGCCGTCGTGTGCGCGTCGTAGACGATCGCGAGCGACGCTTCACCGTGCTGGCGTCCGAACGCGTCGAACGCGGGCAGCGCCCACAGCGTGTCGGTCAGGTGATAGACGGCCGACGCCGCGCGCGACGCGGGGTCGAGCATCTCCGCGAACACCTGCTCCATGTCGTTCGCGAGCCACGTGCGCAGCTTCAGCGCCTGCGCATCGCTCGGCGCCGCATTCGGCGCGAGGCCCAGCGCAGCGACCTGCTTCGCGAAGGCCTGCGAGCTGACCACCGCACGGTTGAACCACGTGCCGATGCCGTCCTCGATGTGCGCGGGCAGCACGACGTCGCACACGCCGGCTTGCGCATCGAGCACCTGCAGGTTCGCCGGCGTGCCGACGACCGGATACACGTCGTAGCGGAACGACGCGCCGCGATCCTGCGGATCGATGCGCGCGTCCCACCACATGAATTTCTGGATCGGCGCCTGGTCGGTCGGCGCGTCGCCCTGCGTGTGCGCGGCCGGGCCGTCGAACGTCAGGCGGTTCGGCAGCCAGCTGTCCGGCGCGCGCGTCTTGCCGTCGGCCGACCAGAAGCCCGGCGTGCGCCGGATCGCGAAGCCGAGGAAATCGGCGCGCGACGCCGCATCGGGCCAGTCGAAGGCCAGCAGGACCAGGGTGGGGGAAAGATAGCTGCGCACGCTGACGGTCATTCGTTGCTCCCTGGCCTTGCGGCCGGTCGAGGTGAATGGGTCAGTCTTGACGGCGGTTCTTCCCTGGGGATGACGGTTCGATGAACCTTGTATGTCGGACGCGCGTCAGTCGCACACGAGCAGCTCGATCCCGCGTGCGGTCAGCGCACGGCGCACAGCCTTGTCGGGCGAGCGCTCGGTCACGAGATAGCGGGCCGCGCCCGTGCCGTTGATCCGCACCGGCGTCACACGTCCGAATTTCGAATGGTCGGCGACGATCATCGCGGTGCCAGCCGCCGCGATCATCCTGCTGCGCACCTCGGCCGCGAGCCGCGAGTAGTCGGTGCATTCGCCATCGGGTGTGATGCCGCCGGCGCCGACGAACGCGAAATCGACGTGGTACTGCGCGAGCTGCTGGATCGTGTCGAGCCCGAAGGTGGCGTCCTCGTCGTCGGACAGCTCGCCGCCGAGCAGCGTCACGCGGTTGCCGTTGCGCCGCGCGAGCACGAACGCGGTGCGCCAGTCGTTCGTGTAGATCGACAGCCGGTGCCGGTCGGCGAGCGCGAGCGCAACCGCATGCGGCGTGCTGCCCGAATCGATCAGCACCGATGCGTCGTCGGGCACGAATTCGGCCGCGCGCCGCCCGATCGTGCGCTTGGCTTCCGCATTCGCGGCTTCGCGCTCCGACAGGCTCGGCTCGCGGCGATCCGCGGCCAGCGCGCCGCCGTGCGTCATCACGAGCAGGCCGCGTGCGGCCAGTGCGTTCAGGTCGCGCCGCACGGTCTCGCGCGACACGTCGAGCGAGCGGACGAGTTCCGCGACCGACAATGCGCCCGACCGTCCGAGCTCCGACAGGATGAATTGATGACGTTGTTCCGCCAGCATCGCGTGTGCGCCCGAGGCGACTGGTAATGGGTAAGCCGCCCATTGTATTACGGCCGTTTGACCGGCATTTGACTGCGCCGGGAAACCCGCCAGGCCGCGTTTCCCGAAAGCGAAATTCTGTATTGCCTGACGCGCGCGAATCGGCGCGGCGCCGGTTGCTACACTTTGCGCTTCGCCGAACGACAGACCAAGCAAAGGGGCTCGCGCCATGTATCGCAAAGGCAGTGTGATCGAAATCCAGTTTCCGCCCGAACGTCTCAACGACGCAGCCGGCGATCCGTACTGGATCGACCTGACGCTCGACGAGGCCCGCCGGCTCTACGAACAGCTCGCCGCGCGCTTCGCGACTGACGCTCGCGCCAACCAGCCGCTCGACACGTTCTCGATCGACTGATCTCCGCGGCTTCGCGCTCGCCCGCTTCGCCTCCGGGGCGGCGCCCCTTCGCTTCCTCCGGCACCGCCCGCCCTGGCGGCCGCATGCGCGGCACGCAGCATGAGTGCAGGATTCGACAAGACGCCCGCATCGCTTCCCCCGATACTGGCCGACTTCACGATTCTGTCCGGCCGCCTCGCGGCCCGCCACGCATGCTGACCTCGATCGTCGCCGCCGCTTTCGTTGCACTCTGGTCCACCGGCTTCATCGTCGCGCGGGCAATCAAGCCCTACGCCGATCCCAACCTGTTCCTGCTCGCGCGTTTCGCGGGCACGGCCGCGCTGTTCGGCGCGGTGGCACTTGTCACGCGCGCGCCGTGGCCGGCCCGCCGCGAATGGCCGCGCCACCTGATCGCGGGCGCGCTGCTGCAGGGCGTCTATCTCGGCGCGAGCTACTGGGCCGTTGCGCAGGGGCTGAACGCGGGCGTCATGGCGCTGCTCGGCGCACTGCAGCCGCTCGCCACCGCCGTGCTCGCCGTCCCGCTGTTCAACGAGCGCCTGCCCGCGCGCGGCTGGTTCGGGATGGCGCTCGGGCTCGCCGGTGTCGCGCTCGTGCTGGCGCCGAAGGTCATGGGCGGTGTCGCGCCGCCGCCGGGCGCCGCGCCTGCGTGGCTCGTCGTCGCGGTCTCGGTGCTCGCGGTCGGGTCGATCACCGCCGGCTCGCTGTACCAGAAAGGCAAGCTCGCGCGGAGCGACCTGCGCACGGCGGTTGCCATCCAGAACTTCGGTGCGGCGATCGTCGCGGCGATCTTCGTCGCGCTGCTCCACGAGACGCGCTGGATCGGCGCGCCGGCGCTGTGGGTATCGCTCGTGTGGGGCGTCGTGTTCCTGTCCGGCGGTGCGGTCACGATGCTGATGTGGATGCTGCGGCGCGGCAACGCCGCGCGCGCGACGTCGCTGCTGTTCCTCGCGCCGCCGCTGGCCGCGCTGCAGGGCTACTGGCTGTTCGGCGAGACGCTCGCGGCGATCCAGCTCGCCGGCTTCGCGCTCGCGCTGGTGGGCGTCGTGCTCGCGCGGCGCTGACGCGCGCCACCGTGCGCGCGGTCGTGCGGCTGCATGCACGCCGGCCGCCACGCGCATCGAATTCCGACCGCGCGAACGCCCGTTCCGCGGCATCGTTGCACCCGCCCGGCGCACCATGCACCACGGCGATGCAACCCGTCTCGCCGAAGCAACGCGAAATCGCCGGATCGTATGCCCGGCGCGGCGCCGCGCCGCGATTGCGCTTATGATGGGCGCCTTGATTTCGTTCCGGAACTCCCTTCATGACATCCGCCGATTACGCCAGCCGCCAACGCGCGATCATTGCCGAACTGAACGTCGCCTCGCACTTCGACGCCGAGGCCGAGATCGCCCGCCGCGTCGAGTTCCTCGCGCAATACCTTCGTTCGACCGGCCTGCGGACCTACGTGCTCGGCATCAGCGGCGGCGTCGATTCGTCGACGGCCGGCCGGCTCGCGCAACTGTCGGTCGAAAAGCTGCGCGCCGACGGCTACGATGCGCGCTTCATTGCCATGCGCTTGCCGAACGGCGTGCAGAACGACGAAGCCGATGCGCAGCGCGCGCTCGCGTTCGTGCGCGCGGACGAGGAACTGACCGTCAACGTGAAGCCGGCGGCCGACGCGATGCTCGGCGCGCTGGACGCATCCGGCCACGCGTTCGAGACGCCGGCCCAGCGGGACTTCGTGCATGGCAACGTCAAGGCGCGCGAGCGCATGATCGCGCAGTACGCGGTAGCCGGGGCGCGGCGCGGCATCGTGATCGGCACCGATCACGCAGCCGAGTCGCTGATGGGTTTCTTCACGAAATTCGGTGACGGCGGCGCGGACATCCTGCCGCTCGCGGGGCTGAACAAGCGTCGCGTGCGCGCGGTGGCGCGTGCGCTCGGCGGCGAGGAACTGATCGTGATGA
This sequence comes from Burkholderia lata, assembly GCF_902499335.1. Taxonomy (GTDB): domain Bacteria; phylum Pseudomonadota; class Gammaproteobacteria; order Burkholderiales; family Burkholderiaceae; genus Burkholderia; species Burkholderia lata_B. The sequence continues at coordinate 88,428 of NZ_CABVQK010000022.1, forward strand.
AGGTGCCGACGGCCGACCTCGAGGAACTGCGCCCGCTGCGCCCCGACGAGCACGCGTACGGCGTCACCTACGACGAGATCGACGATTTCCTCGAAGGCAAGCCGGTGGCCGACAACGTGTACGAAACGGTGCTGCGCTTCTACGACGCTTCGCGCCACAAGCGCGCGCTGCCGTACACGCCGTTCGACTGGCCGGCCGCATAAGCCGGCAGCCCAGGCTGAAAAATACCGCCGCGCGCACCGTAGCGGCTGCGCGCGGCGGTCCGACGACGGGCAACGCTACGCGTGCCCGGCCGTCTTCTTCGTCTGCAGCGCACGAATCCGCATCCGCGCGCCCGTATCGCTGACCGTCGCGTCGTACATCGTCGCGAGATCGCGCTTGAGCGCGGTACGCGAGCCGCCGTCGAGATACACCATGTGCCCCGACGGATAGAAACGCGCGGACAGGTTCTGCCGCACCTTCTGATCCTCGAGCGGCATCTGCTGCAGGTCGATCACGGTCTGGTAGAACGGCGTGACGAAATCGTAGAAGCCGTTCGCCGACAGCACCTTCAGGTCGACGTTCAACGCCATCACCGCGGCGAGATCGCCGGCCGTGTAGAGAATCACGTTCCCCTGCGCATCGATGCCCTGCTGCGCGCCGGTCGGGTCGATGTGGCTGAAATCCCAGTTCTGGAACGCCTGGTCGTTCAGGTCGGTGAACGCGGAATTCGACGTGAACTTCAGCTGCTCGTTCAGGTAGCTGTTCCACATCGCCGTATAGACGCCCGTCACGGCCGTCATCGTCGGATCGTTGCCGCCCGAGTTCGGGTCGATCTTGCCGGCGATGCCCGACGAGATCCCGGTCACGCGGCCGTCGTACGAACCGAGAGCCAGCCCCTGCGCCTGCAGCAACGTCGTCAGGAACAGCGAATTGCCGCGCGCGTTGTAGCCCGCGATATTGAGACTCCACGACTGCAGCGTCGCCGTGTCGATACCCGTGTATTGCGACAGCTTCTGCACGGTGGCCGGGTCCGCATGCGGGACCGTGCGCAGCGCGTTCAGGTAGTCGGTGCGCGAGAACTGCGCGACTTCCTCGACGAACGCGCCGAGATCGGTCGGCGCCGGCGTGACGCCGAGTTTCTTGTGATACCACGCATCGGCCGCCGCGGTCGGCAGCGCGCCGACCGGGTTGCCGGCCTGCCGGTAGTCGAGGATCGACGATTGCAGCGTGACGCCGTTCAGATCGACGCCGTCCTCGTGCAGCTTGTACGCGAGCACGCAGCTGCGCGCGGTGCCGTACGATTCACCGAACAGGTATTTCGGCGAATTCCAGCGGTTGTTCTTCGTCAGGTAGCGCTTGATGAACTGCTTCAGCGAATCGGCATCCTGGTCGACGCCCCAGAAGTTGCGGTTCTTGTTCGGCGCGACGGCCGCCGAATAGCCGGTGCCGACCGGGTTGATGAACACCAGGTCGCTGTGGTCGATCATGCTGTCCGGGTTGTCTTCCATCTGGTACGGCGCGGGCGGCGTGAACCCCGGCATCGACGTCTTGATGCGCTTCGGCGCGAACGAGCCCAATAGCACGAACACCGACGACGAGCCCGGCCCGCCGTTATAGAAGAACGTCACGGGCCGCGTTTCTTCCTTCGCGCCGTCGGCCGTGAACGCGACGTAGAAGATCTTCGCGGCCGGCTGCGAACTGCTCGGGTCGACCGTCACGAGGTGGCCCGCCGTCGCCGTGTAGGCGATGCGCTTCCCGTCGATCAGGATCGTGTGATGCGTGATCGCGGCCGCCTCGGTCGTGTCGGTCACCGAATCGTCGGGGCCGTTGCCGTACGCGACCGGATCGAAGAACGGCTGGTCGCGGCCGTGGCTGAGCGCGACCGGGTTGACGGTCGGCGGCACGCCATGCGAATTGTGGTCGCCGTGATGCAGCGGATACACGCCGCCGGAAGATGCGGAATCGATGCCCATCGTGCTGCTCCTGGAGGTGAGAAAAAGGCGCGGGCAGGAAGCCCGCGCCATACGGAAAGCCGTGTACCGCGGCCGTCAGCTCGACGGCTTGCGCGTCAGGATCGCCGCGAGCTGCGCGCCGTTCGGGCTGCCGAGGCCCGTGCATGCATCCCAGCCTTGCGCGGCAGCATACGTACCGTTCGAGCCCTGCGTGATGTCGCGCAGCGCGCCCGGATTCTTGTACAGCACCGGGTTGACCCAGCCGGCGGCCGCACCGCCCGCCGCACTCGCCGCCGCATTGATCCGCGCGATCAGCGCGGCCCACAGCGGCGCGACCGCGCTCGTGCCGCCCATCACCGTGGCCGTGCCCGCGATCGACACTTCGTAGCCCGTCTGCGGCGACGCATCGCCCGCGACGTCCGGCACGCCGCGCTTCGCGAGCGGCACGCGGCTACCGTCAGCCAGCGTGGCAGCGAGCCCCTGCTGCCACGCCGGCAGGTCGAACAGCGTGCTGACGCCGCCCCCGCCCGCGCCGCCGCCGGCCGCCTCGTCGTTCCACGTGACCTCGCTGCGGATGCCCTGCCCCGGCAGCGCGTCGAGCTGTGTGCCGCCGCAGCCGAGCACGTACGGGCTCGATGCGGGGAAGTCGACATGATCGGCGCCGTCCTGCAGCCCGTCGCCCGAGCCGCTGTCGCCCGATGCCGCGCACACCGTGATGCCTTGGGCGGCGGCCGCCTGCAGCACGCGGTTGAACGCCTGTGCGGACTGGGTCTGCCAGATCGCCTCCGGTCCGCCCCAGCTGATCGAGATCACCGACGGCTTGTTGGTCGTGTCGCTGACGGCCGCGTTGACGGCCTGGATGAAGCCCGCATCGCTGTTCGGCGCAAAGTAGACGGCGATCTTCGCGGCCGGCGCGATTGCACCGGCGATCTCGATGTCGAGCGCGACTTCGCCGTCCGGGCCGCTCGGGTCGCCGGTCGGCGTATTGCGGCCGGTGCCGACGTTCACGTCGACGAGTGTCGGCGGTGTCTTGATGCCGAGCCCGCGGAAATACTGCTGGATGTCGGCCGCGCGGTAACCGCCGCCGAGCTCGATGATCGCGATGCATTGCCCGGCACCGTCGCCGGCCGGAAAGCCGTACAGCGACGCCAGCTGGATCGGGGTGAACGTGACGCCCGCCGCACCGCCGCGCGCGGGCTTGAACGGCGGACGCAGCCGGAAGTGCGGCCGCGCCTGCGGACGGCTGTCGAGGCCGAGCACGGCCGTGACGGCGTCGCCGAGATCGTCGGGCAGCGCGATCGGGCCGGAGCGGCCGCGATACTGGCCGATCGACTGATGCTCGAAGCGTTCGAGCTTGACGCCGAACGCGGCTTCGAACTGCTGGATCGTGCCGGACAGCACGACGACGCTTTCAACGGGATCGACGCGATCGACCGTCAACTGGTGGTGACGCGCGAAGTCCTCGGCCTTGCGAATGTCGTCGGGATTGGCGGAAAAACGTTGCGCGAAGGTTTCGCGCGACACCGGTTTCGCTTGCGCGTCGCCGGTGGCGAGCTGGTGAAGCAGCGTATCGAGTTGCCCTTCTTCCTGCCGCCGCAACATGATCGTGACGTGGATGCGTTCTGCCGGATCGCACGGACCGAGGCACTTGGACTCGGCGACGATTCGGGGTTCACGGTCGGCGTGAAGATGCCTTGCCATGTTCAGACCCTCCTTGGTACCGCGTTGCACGGAACAGCCAGGAAATCGGACAGGGCCGGCGGGAGACGGTTCCGTTCGGTCGGTCGGGTTCGCGCAGCGCGAAGTAACAGGGAGTTTAGAACAGTCAGACGATTTACGCGCACGCCCTTCTGCGACGGGGCGCACGCGCGGGCCGGCGTTGCGCGCGGCCTTCACCCGGTGCGGCGACACGCCGCGCGACCTGCGCCGGCGCGACGCCGCCTCGGCACTCAGTCCATCGACAGGCGCAGCGCAAAGCCGATCAGCGCCGCGGAAAACGTCCAGCGCTGCACCGTCTGCGCGAGCGGATGCGCGCGCATCCAAGCGGCGATCCGCGACGCGCCGAACACGCATGCGAGGTCGAAGCACACGCCGGCCGCCACCAGCAGCCCGCCCAGCTCGAACATCTGCAACACGACCGGCCCGGCCTCGGGGCGCACGAACTGCGGCAGCAGCACCGAGCAGAACAGCAGCGCCTTCGGGTTCAGCAGGTTGGTGAGCAGGCCCTTCACGAACGACTGGCGCAGTTCGCCCGCCGTGGCCGCCGCGTCGCCGTCGCCGAGCGCGAACACGGGCGAACGGAACACCTGGATCGCGACATAGGCGAGATAGAGCGCGCCGCCGTAGCGGATCACTTCGTACAGCCACGGCGCGCTGCGGATCAGCGCCGCGACGCCGCACGCGGACAGCGTCACGTGCGCGGTGCGCGCGAGCGACAGGCCGGCCGCCGCCGCCATCCCCGGCCGCACGCCGCGGCCGATGCTGGTCTGCAGCACGAGCGCCATGTCCGGCCCCGGCACTGCATAGATGGCCGCCAGCGCGGCGAGATAAATCAACAGCAAATGCGTGGAAATCATGGTCTGCCCCTGTCCTCTTACGGCGATATATTGCCGCCAGAGTGCGAGGGATTATTGGCCATATTTGGTTCAGGATTGGCGATTCATAGGGGAATCCGCCACAATCACCGAATCTGCACCAGGAATCCGCCAATATGACCGAACTCGACAAAACCGACCGCGCCATCCTTGCCGCGGTGCAGCGCGACGGCCGCCTGCCGATCGCCCGCCTCGCCGACACCGTGGGCCTCTCCGAGACCCCGTGCGCGCGGCGCCTGAAGCGCCTCGAGAACGACGGCTACATCGAGCGCTACCGCGCGCAGCTGTCGCGCCAGGCGCTCGGTTTCGGCGTCGTTGCGTTCGTGCTCGTGCGGTTCGCGACGCACGACCGCAAGACCGCCGACCGTTTCGAGCGGGAGGTGATCGGCATCGAGCGGATCCTGGCGTGCCACAACGTGGCCGGCACCGCGGACTATCTGCTGCAGGTCGTCGCGCGCGATCTCGACGACTACGGCACGTTCCTGCGCGAGTCGCTGCGGATGCTGCCGGGCGTGACGTCGATCGAATCGGCGCTGTCGCTGCGCGAGGTCAAGCATGACGCGGGGCTGCCGGTGCCGTGATGCGAGCGGGCGGACGCCGCTCGCAAACCGAACCCGGCGCCCGATCCGTCACTTCGACGCCGATCGATGTGGGCCGCATCGGGCCGCGCCGCCGCAACACTCGTTCACATTGTTGAGGCCGGCGGCCTACGCGATGTCGGGCGGCTGGTGCGCGCGTTCGAGATCCTCGAGAAACGCTTCCACGAGCGGATTGCCGCGCCCGTTGCGCGCGACGACCATGTGGAACGTCACGTCGTAGCGCAGTTGCTCCGGATTGAGCGGCGTGAGCAACCCTTGTGCGACGTATGGCGCCGCGAAGTGCTGCGGCAGGTAGCCGAGGTGGTGGCCGGACAGGATCAGCAGCGCGACGGCCTCCATGTTGTCGGCGGTCGCGGTCACGCGGTCGGGCGTCGTCGACATCTGCGCTTCGGGCAGCGGATACGAGCGCCACGCCCATTCGAAGCCCGCGACGTCGGCCGGCGTCAGCGCGCCGGCGCCGTCGAACAGCGGATGGCCGCGCCCGCAGTACGCGACCTGGCGCTCGATGAACAGCGGCGTGTAGTGCAGCGACGGCACCCGGTGCCAGAAGTAGCCGACCGCGATCTGGATCTCGTCGCTCAGCAGTCGCTCCTCGAGATCGCCCGGCGCGCGCACGGAGATCGAGAATCGCACGGCCTCGTCGCGGGTGCGGAACGCGGCGATCGCCTCGGCGATCCGCGCGTTCTGGCTCACCGGCGTATGGCCGATCAGGCCGATGTTCAGCGTGCCGACCAGCTGGCGGTCCATATGCCGCGCGGCCATCCCGAATTCGTCGAGCGCCGCGAGCAGCTTGCGGCTCATCGCGTGGAAGCGCTCACCCTTCGGCGTAAGCCGGAAACCGCTGCGGCCGCGCTCGCAGAGCCGGTAGCCGAGCCGCGTCTCGAGCGACGAAAGCTGCGCGCTGATCGTCGACTGCCCGACGTTCAGCACGGCCTGCGCGGCCGATACGCCGCCCGCGTCCGTGACCGCGAGAAACACGCGGATCAACCGCAGATCGAGGGTCGACAGATTCCCCAGCACGCTCATCCCCTTCCATACATCGATGAAAATCGATGTTTACGTCGATATCTTCGCATTCTTCTTTCCCGGCGGAGCGCGTAAAACTGTGCGCCAAGCCGCGTCGCATGATACGGCAACCCCACATCGGAAGAGACAGCCATGAACGACCACACCCATTTCCAGCCGCTCGGCGGCAATGAAATGCCGCGCTGCGGCGGCATCGCGACGATGATGCGCCTGCCGCACGTGGCGAGCGCCGAAGGCCTCGACGCCTGCTTCGTCGGCGTGCCGTTCGATCTCGGCACCTCCAACCGCACCGGCGCGCGCTTCGGCCCGCGCCAGATCCGCACCGAATCCGTGCTGCTGCGCCCGTACAACATGGCCACGCGCGCGGCCCCTTTCGACTCGCTGCAGATCGCCGACATCGGCGACGTCGCGATCAATCCGTACAACCTGCACGATTCCATCGCACGCATCGAAGCCGCATATGACGCGATCCTCGAGCACGACTGCAAGCCGATCACGCTCGGCGGCGACCATACGATCGCGCTGCCGATCCTGCGCGCGATCCACCGCAAGCACGGCAAGGTTGCATTGATCCACGTCGATGCACACGCCGACGTGAACGACACGATGATGGGCGAAAAGATCGCGCACGGCACGCCGTTCCGCCGCGCGGTCGAGGAAGGCCTGCTGCACGGCGACAAGGTCACGCAGATCGGCCTGCGCGGCACCGGCTACGCGGCCGAGGATTTCGACTGGTGCCGCGAGCAGGGCTTCCGCGTCGTCCAGGCGGAGGAATGCTGGAACAAGTCGCTCGCGCCGCTGATGGAGGAAGTGCGCGCGCGCGTCGGCGACACGCCCGTCTACATCACCTTCGACATCGACGGCATCGATCCGGCCTACGCGCCGGGCACCGGCACGCCGGAAATCGCGGGCCTCACGGTGCCGCAGGCGCTCGAGATCATCCGCGGCGCGAAGGGGCTGAACATCGTGGGCTGCGATCTCGTCGAAGTCGCGCCGCCGTACGACCCGTTCGGCACCACGGCGCTGCTCGGCGCGAACCTCGCGTACGAGCTGCTGTGCGTGCTGCCGGGCGTCGCGTACCGCGACTGATCCCCGCACCGCCACCTATTCCAAATCAGAGGATTCAAGAGGAGCACAAATAAAGATGGGGACTTCCGTCAAGCAACCCAAGCGGGCGGCGCTCGCGTCGTTCGTCGGCACCACGATCGAGTGGTACGACTTCTATAGCTACGCGACCGCCGCCGCCATCGTGTTCGGGCCGCTGTTCTTTCCCGGCGAAAACCGCTTCATCAGCCTGCTCGCATCGTTCGGCTCGTTCGCGGTCGGCTTCTTCGCGCGGCCGCTCGGCGGCGTGATGTTCGGCTACCTCGGCGACCGCTTCGGCCGCAAGCGTTCGCTGCTCGCGACGCTGATGCTGATGGCCGTGTCGACGGTCGCGATCGGCCTGCTGCCGACCCATGCGCAAGCCGGTGTGATCGCACCGATCCTGCTCGTGCTGATGCGCGTGCTGCAAGGCATCGCGGTCGGCGGCGAATGGGGCGGCGCGGTACTGCTCGCCGGCGAGCATGCGCCGGAAGGCAAGCGCACGTTCTTCGCATCGTTCGCACAGCTCGGCAGCGCGAGCGGCCTGATCCTGTCGATGCTCGCATTCGGCGCGATCAGCACGCTGTCGAAGGAAGACATGATGAGCTGGGGCTGGCGCGTGCCGTTCCTGGCAAGTTCCGTACTGCTGATCGTCGGCTTCGTGATCCGTGCGAGCGTGTCGGAATCGCCCGAGTTCGAGGAAATCAAGAAGAGCGGCAACATCGCGCAGAAACCGCTGCGAGAAGCGCTCAAGTACTGGCCGCTGCTGCTGCTCGCGATCGGCGCGAACGTGTACGGCATCGCCGGCGTGTATTTCAGCAACATCTTCATGATCAGCTATGCGACGCAGTTCCTGTCGCTCGACCGGTCGATGGTGCTGCATTGCATGACGATCGTCGCCGTGCTGCAGTTCGTCGTGCAGCTCGCGGCCGCGTTTCTCGCGCAGCGCTTCGGCACCACGCGCGTGCTGCTGATCACCGGCGCATGGGCCGCGATCGTCCCGTTCGTCATGCTGCCGCTCGTGCACATGGGCACGCCGCTGTCGATCACAGTCGGCGTCGGCCTCGCGACGCTCGCGGAATCGGGCTACTACTCGGTGGTCGCGGGCTTCGTCAGCGGCATCTTCGTCGCTCGCATCCGCTACACGGCGATCTCGATCGCGTACCAGGTGTGCGGCGCACTCGCCGGCGGCCTCACGCCGCTCGTCGCGACCATCATCGCGCAGAACACCGCGCCGCAATGGTGGCCGCTCGCGCTCCAGTACACCAGCGCCGCGATCCTGTCGTCGTTGTGCGTGTGGCTGATCTCGCGGCGTGTGAGCATCGACGATGCGGGTGCGCCCCGCAAGGTGGCCGACACGTTGCCGCACGCAGTACGCACTGCGTAACGCACACGTGCACCGGGCTGGCGGCTTCGCCCGCCCGGGCCTCGTACATCCGGGGGCGGCCGTCTGGCCGCCCTTCTTGTTTTCCGGACCGCGCCCCGATCAGTGCACCTGGTTGCGCAGCGTCTTCGCGGCGGCGACCATGTTCGTCAGCGCCGGAATTACCTCCGCCCACTGGCGCGTCTTCAGGCCGCAGTCCGGGTTCACCCACAGGCGTTCCGCCGGAATCCGTTCAGCCGCCTTCTTCATCAGGCCGACGATGTGCTCCTGCGTCGGGATGTTCGGCGAGTGAATGTCGTACACGCCCGGCCCGATTTCGTTCGGATACTTGAAGTTGTCGAACGCGTCGAGCAGCTCCATGTCCGAGCGCGAGGTCTCGATCGTGATCACGTCCGCATCCATGTCGGCGATCGACGCGATGATGTCGTTGAACTCCGAATAACACATGTGCGTGTGGATCTGCGTATCGTCCTGCACGCCGTTCGCGGTGATGCGGAACGATTCGACCGCCCACTTCAGGTACTCGCCCCACTGCGCTCGGCGCAGCGGCAGCCCTTCGCGCAGCGCAGCCTCGTCGATCTGGATCACGCGCACGCCGGCCTTCTCGAGATCGAGCACTTCCTCGCGGATCGCCAGCGCGAGCTGGTAGCACGACACCGAGCGCGGCTGGTCGTCGCGCACGAACGACCAGTTCAGGATCGTCACGGGGCCGGTCAGCATGCCCTTCATCGGCTTGTTCGTCAGCGACTGCGCATACGTGATCCATTCGACCGTCATCGCCTTCGGGCGGCTGATGTCGCCGAACAGGATCGGCGGCTTCACGCAGCGCGAACCGTACGACTGCACCCAGCCGAACTGGCTGAACGCGTAGCCGTCGAGCTGCTCGCCGAAGTATTCGACCATGTCGTTGCGTTCGGCTTCGCCGTGCACGAGCACATCGAGTTCGAGCGATTCCTGTTCGCGGACGCTGCGTTCGATCTCGGCCTGCATCGCCGCGCGGTAACCGGCCTCATCCAGCGCGCCGGCCTTGAACTGGCTGCGGGCCTGGCGGATTGTGCCGGTCTGCGGGAACGAGCCGATCGTTGTCGTCGGGAACGCCGGCAGGTTCAGGCGTGCCGACTGCTTCGGCGCGCGCTGCGTGTAGGGGCTCACGCGGTTGCCGAGCTGCGCGTCGATCCGGGCGATCGCGGCCTTCACCGCCGGGTTGTTCACGCGCGGCGAATTGCGGCGCGAATGAATCGCGGCGGCGTTCGCGGCCAGCGCATCGGCCACCTTGTCGCGACCTTCGTTCAGTGCGGTTGCGAGCACTTTCAGCTCGTCGAGCTTCTGCAGCGCGAACGCGAGCCACGAACGGATTTCCGCATCGAGCTTGTCCTCGCTCGCGAGATCGACCGGCACGTGCAGCAGCGAGCACGACGGCGCGAGCCACAGGCGCTCGCCCAGTTGCTTCGCGAGCGGTTCGAGCCAGTCGAGCGTCGCGTTCAGGTCCGTCTTCCAGATGTTGCGGCCGTTGATCGCGCCCACTGACAGCACGCGCTCGGCCGGCAGTTCACGCACCAGTGCGTCGACTTCGCCGCGTGCGTTGATCGCATCCACATGCAGGCCGTCGACCGGCAGCGAGCTCGCCAGCGCCAGGTTGTCCTGAAGCTGGCCGAAGTACGTCGCGAGCAGCACCTTGATGCGGCGCGTTTCGAGCGCGGCGTACGCGGTCTTGAATGCTTGTTGCCACTCGGCGTCGAGTTCGGTGACGAGAATCGGTTCGTCGATCTGCACCCATTCGACACCTTGCGCGGTCAGCGTGTCGAGCAGCGCACCGTACACCGGCAGCAGCTTCGGCAGCAGTGCGAGGCGGTCGGAATCGTCCTTCGCCTTGCCGAGCCACAGGTACGTGACGGGGCCGAGGATCACCGGCTTCGCGGCCACGCCCTGCGCCAGGGCTTCCGCCAGTTGCTGGAGCAGGCGCGACGGGTCGAGCGAGAAGTTCGTGTCCGCGTGGAATTCCGGCACGATGTAGTGGTAGTTCGTGTCGAACCACTTCGTCATTTCACCGGCCGCGACCCCGCCGCAGCACGCGGCATGCTCTTCCGCCGACTGCGCCGAACGGCCGCGCGCGACACGGAAATAGTTGTCGAGCACGTCGCCGTGGAAGCCCTGCACGCGCTTCGGCAGGTTGCCGAGCGTGAAGCTCATGTCGAGCACCTGATCGTAGAACGCGAAGTCGCCGATCGGCGCCAGGTCAAGGTCGCGCTGATCGTTCCAGTGACGCTGGCGCAGCTCGGCGCCAAGCGCCTTCAGCTCGTCGCGCGACGATTCGCCTTTCCAGTAGCGTTCGAGACCGAACTTGAGTTCGCGCTTCGCGCCGATGCGCGGAAAACCGAGGTTGTGTGTCGTGACCATGAGCTGTCGTCCAGAAGAAATTTGAAGATCCGGCAGCCATGATAGGGATTTCAAACCATGAAATAAAATGGCATTATTTCATTCATCCATTAAAGTTATTCATGTATCTGTTGCGCGAGCGCTAACCATGCTGGAACGATTCCATCTCGTCGTCATTCGTGAAGTCGAGCGTCAGGGCTCGCTGACCGCGGCCGCCAATGCGCTGCACCTCACGCAATCGGCGCTCAGCCATACCGTCCGGAAAATCGAGCAGCAGCTCGGCACGCCGATCTGGGATCGGGAGGGTCGCGGCCTGCGGCTCACGCAGGGCGGACAGTATTTGCTGAAGCTGGCGAACCGGCTGCTGCCGCAGTTCGAGCTCGCCGAGGAGCGGATGAAGCAGTACGCGAAGGGTGAACGCGGCACGCTGCGCATCGGGATGGAGTGCCACCCGTGCTACCAGTGGCTGCTGAAGGTCGTGTCGCCCTACCTGTCGCGCTGGCCCGACGTCGACGTGGACGTGAAGCAGCGCTTCCAGTTCGGCGGCATCGGCGCGCTGTTCGGCTATGACATCGACGTGCTCGTGACGCCCGATCCGCTGAACAAGCCGGGCCTGCGCTTCGACCCTGTGTTCGACTACGAGCAGGTGCTGGTGGTCGCCGATTCACATCGGTTCGCGAACGCCGACTACGTGACGCCCGAGCAGCTGACCGACGAGATCCTGATCACCTACCCGGTCGAAACCGACCGGCTCGACATCTACAACCAGTTCCTGACGCCGGCCGGCATCGTGCCGAGGCGGCACAAGTCGATCGAGACGACCGACATCATGCTGCAGATGGTGGCGAGCGGGCGCGGCGTGGCCGCGCTGCCGAGGTGGCTTGCCGACGAATACGCGGACCGGATGCCGGTCGTGCCGGTCAAGCTCGGCAAGAAGGGAATCGCGAAGCAGATCTTCCTCGGCATCCGCGACACGGATGCATCGATCGACTATCTGGCCGCGTTCGTCGCGCTGGCGCGCGAGTCGACGTGGAGCGCGCCGCGCATGCTGCGCTAGGCGCGCCCGGTTCTCAAGTGCGTCAGGCCGCGCGCACGCCGACGCGTTCGCTGCGCTCGACCCACGCACCGAACAACAGGCCGATCGTCGTCCACATGATCACCTGCATGCCGATGGCCGCCACGCGGAACTTCCACAGCAAGGCCGCCGGGAAATCGGCCGGCAACTCGCTGACCGACGGCAGCCCGATCTGCACGGCCGCGATGATCGCGACGAACACGAGCCCGGCGACGATCGACGCGTTCCACTGCCCGAGCTTCGCCAGCAGATGGCGGCGCACGCTGACCGAGAACACCATCGTCGCGACCGAGATCGCAATCATCAGGAAGAACAACCCCGTGCGATAGCCGATCGTGTCGGGGTCTCCAACCGACGGCGGATTGGCCGGGTACTTGATGTTCGGCACGATCACGAGCGCGACGAACGACGCCAGCGCGAGCCACGCAGCCAGCGGCCGTGCCGGGAGACGGCTGCCTCGGCCATACGCATATGCAAAGACCAGCGAGAACAGCCCGCCGAATGCCGCGCCGTAGGTCACGACGCCCGTCAGCAGACCGAGGCCGGCTTGCGTGTGGCGGCTGACCAGTTCGGGTTCCGGTGCTTCGCCGTGGGTGGCTTCGGTTTTTTCTTCGAAGGAGATTGCCTGATCGACTTGCGGTTCGCCGACGACTTTCGCGAAACCGAACGTGAGGAGGCCTGCGGCGATGCCTGCGAGCATCCCGCGCATGAGCAGCTTTCCGACCATCGTGAGCTCCGCGTCAGTGGCAGGGGAAGCCGAGCAGATGGCGGCCGTCGTGGACGAACTCGTGGACATACATGCCCGGCACGAGCGACGTCGCACCTTGTTCCGCACCGACGAAATACAGTGCGAGCAACAGGATCAGGCCGACGAACACGGCCCACGGCAACAGTTCACGGACGGGGATGGGTGCCGGCACGACCGCCGGCTTCAGCACTGCTTCGCTCATGGATGCACCTCAGGGGAATCGCGCCCCGACAAATGTTGGATGGGTACGAAGGCAGGTCTGGCTTCCGGGATCATGGATCACCGGTTACAGTGGCGCGACCGCGCCGGGATTGCACCGGCTTCCGCGTTTCGTATCCGGCGAATTGTACGCGCGAACGTTCGCGTATTGAAGCGGCGGCAGGTGGACGAGTGCGTCCGTCCCGGATCATCCGAAAACCGACATGAACATGCATGCCTCGCTGCGCCTGATTGCACATGCGTCGACCCGGGCGATGCGCACCGGCACGTTTCCCGACGACGATCCGCTCGACGCGCACGGGCTCGCCGAAGCCGCGGCGCTGCGCGACCGGTGGACGGGCGTCGCAGGCTCGCTCGTGCTGTGCAGCCCGGCCCGCTGTGCGGTGCAGACCGCCGATGCACTCGGGCTGTGTGCGGACATCGATGACGCACTGCGCGACATCGACTACCGAAACTGGCGCGGTAAGCGGCTGCACGACCTCGCGCGCGACCTGCCTGACGAACTGGGTGCGTGGATCGGCGATCCGTCCGCGTCGCCGCACGGCGGCGAATCGTTCGATGCCGCGATGCGCCGCGTCGGCACATGGTTGAATGCGCTGCAGCACGACCGCGACATCGTCGCCATCACACATGCACCGATCGTTCGCGCGGCCATCGCGCATGCGCTGCGGATGGATCCCGACGCGGCAACCCGCATCGACGTCGCACCGCTGTCGTGCACGTCGTTCGCTGCGTCGCCACACGGATGGATGTTGATCGCCGCCGACGATCGGCGCGACACTGTCGCATAGCCTCCCGCCGTGTAGCGTTCGCGATGTCGACCACGACGCAGGCCGACGTGTCACGTCGTATCGCAATCGCTTGGCGATGCTCACCTTACGTTGCTGTAAGACACACCGTTCGCACTCCCTGCTGTCATCAAACTGACTGCTAGCCGAAGCTAGGATCGGTCGCGGTTCCCTTACGAGATACCGTCATGAATCAACCTGCTTCGTCTGCCCCGAACAATTCGGGTTCCGTCGAGCGCACCAGGCAGCTCGGCTATGCCGTCTTCCTGCTGGTGCTCGCGATCGGTGCGATCTATATCGCCACGCACCTGATCGACGATCTGTCGCCGATGCGCGAAGGGTCGTTGTTCCCGTACCTGATGCTCGGCGCCGCACTGCTGATCGCGCTCGGCTTCGAATTCGTCAACGGTTTCCACGACACCGCAAACGCGGTGGCCACCGTGATCTATACGCACTCGCTGACACCGAACGTCGCGGTGATCTGGTCCGGCCTGTGGAACTTCCTCGGCGTGATGATCTCGAGCGGCGCCGTCGCGTTCGGCATCCTGCAACTGCTGCCGGTCGAGCTGATCCTGCAGGTCGGCAGCGGCGCGGGCTTCGCGATGGTGTTCGCGCTGCTGATCGCCGCGATCGTGTGGAACCTCGCGACCTGGTATTTCGGGTTGCCGTCGTCGAGCTCGCATACGCTGATCGGCTCGATCATCGGCGTCGGGCTGATGAACCAGCTGATGCACGGGCCGTCCGGCACGAGCGGCGTCGACTGGGGCCAGGCGCTCGGTGTCGGCAAGTCGCTACTGCTCTCGCCGATCGTCGGCTTCCTGTGTGCTGCGCTGCTGCTGCTCGTGCTGAAAACGCTCGTGCGGATTCCGGAACTGTACAAGGAGCCGCCGAAGGACCAGCCGCCGCCGTGCTGGATTCGCTGCCTGCTGATCCTGACCTGCACGGGCGTGTCGTTCGCGCACGGCTCGAACGACGGTCAGAAAGGGATGGGCCTCATCATGCTGATCCTGATCGGCACGGTGCCGACCGCCTATGCACTGAACAAGGCCGTGACGCCGGCCGAGACGCAGACCTTCGTTGCGGTCGCGAACCAGGCAGCCGCGACCTTCGGGAAGTACACGAACGGCGTCGCGCCGTCCGCGAACCCGCGCGCCGACGTCGAGCTTTACGTGCAGCATCGCGAACTGACGCCGGCCGTGATCCCCGCCGTGCAGCAGTTGTCCACGTCGCTCGCGACCGCGGTCGGCGCGTCGGGCTCGATGGCGGCCGTGCCGCAACGCGACGTCGACAACGTGCGCAACACGATGTATCTGGTATCCGAAGCAATCCGCCTGATCGAGAAGTCCGGACAGCCCGCGTTCGCTGCCGACGACAAGCTCGCGATCGACAACTATCGCAAGCAGCTCGACCACGCGACCAAGTTCATTCCGACGTGGGTGAAGGTAGCGGTCGCGATCGCACTGGGCCTCGGCACGATGGTCGGCTGGAAGCGGATCGTCGTGACCGTCGGCGAGAAAATCGGCAAGCAGCATCTGACCTACGGACAGGGCGCGTCGGCGGAACTCGTCGCGATGCTCACGATCGGCGCGGCCGACGTGTACGGATTGCCGGTGTCGACGACGCACGTGCTGTCGTCGGGCGTCGCGGGCACGATGGCGGCGAACGGATCGGGCTTGCAATGGGGCACGGTGCGCAGCCTCGTGCTGGCGTGGGTGCTGACGCTGCCGGCGTCGATCGTGCTCGCTGGCGGGCTCTATTGGCTGTTCCGGACGGTGGCGTAAGCGGTGATGCGGTGGGTGGCCGGCAGGAGCCGGCTGCCTGCTGCAAAAGATTCGCCTTTCCGCTTCTCCGCTTCTCCGCTTCTCCGCTTCTCCGCTTCTCCGCTTCTCCGCTTCTCCGCTTCTCCGCTTCTCCGCTTCTCCGC
>NZ_CABVQK010000023.1 GCF_902499335.1 Burkholderia lata
AATCGGCAGCATGATTGCCTCGGCCGCTCCACTTAAAAATCTCAGAAAACTGTCCGAACGAGTGAGGCCACCTCTGAACGGCCAGGTAATCTCCAGATCGATAAGTCATCGCTTTCGGAAGTTTCAATTCAATGTGCTTTTTAGAGCGGCTGCCAGCGACGCTAATGTCGACCAGCTCTCTATTGTCGACGATGGACGCATGCGCCATGTCGCCCAAATTAAGCACCTTTTCACGGGAACTCCCGGCGAAGCTTACTTTCAATGCGACATCGTCATGTTGACTGACCGAGACTTCCTTCCCGGCGCTAATTGCAAAGCGATTCCACATTTCGGTGTACCAACAGTCAAATTCACCAAAGAAGTCGCCACCGGAGTCGAGTTCGCCTCTGAAGTGCACTCGCGTAGCACCGGCCTTCTCGAGCGCTTCATCGACGCGCTTGGGAATCGCCTGGTACGTCCGCGCCCATTGTTTGTTGCCGCACCCAAGAACCGAAAAATGAACGCCGTCCAGCGCACCCTCGTCCAGTGCTTCGACATACGGGACGAATGATTTTGCGTTGTCCGGAGGCTGTCCTTCGTAGGAGGCCGTGACGATCACGATTGCGGGATATCCGCCGAGTTTTCCTGCGAAGTCGTCGAGGGGCGCGCACGTGGCGTGAAATCCGTGACGACTCGCGTCCCCTGCAATGCGTCGTGCAAAGGATTCGGCGGAGCCTGTATTTCCCCCAAAGAGGACGAGCAGATTCGACACATCTTCGCCGGTAGGGATCGACTGAACCGGAGCGACGCTGGGGCTTTGAGCGTGCGAGCGGGTGCGAAGGGCCGTATCGGGCACTTTAAGCGCACCTCGGGCTCGCGGTTTCACGTTCACCCGGAAACCGGCTGGCTTCAGCGTCAGCGTTTCGGCGACGTCCAGCTCGTAGTCCGGATCGGCGAAAGAGAAATCGAATCGCTGAAGCAGCATGATCAGAACGAGATGGGCTTCCTGCATGGCAAAAGGACGGCCGATACAGGCACGTGCACCATTGCCGAAGGGTTTCCATGAATTGGGCGGGAGTTGCTCCGCATTCTCCGGGGCAAATCGCTCCGGACGAAACGCCTCGACGTCCTCGCCCCAGACGCTCACATCCCGATGCAACATGGGCGTCAGGATCATGATGATGTCGTCGGGAGAAACGGCGTATTTCCCGCCGAACGTGGTGTCGGCGAGCGGTTTCACGGCGAATCCCGGCGCCGTCGGCCAGATTCGCAACGTCTCCATGAGGATTTGTTCGACGTAGCGAAGTCGTGCGAGATGCTCGATCCGTGGTGTCTCGCTGCCAACGACCTCGTCGACCATGTCCCGTGCTTTTTGCAGGATGTCCGGGTTTTTGAGGAGGAAATAGGTGGCAAAGGACAGGAGCCCGCTTGTCGTTTCATGTCCTGCGATGAGAAACGTGATCATCTGAAAGACGATGTTCTCATCATCAAGCTTCTCGCCGGTCACCGGATCGATGCCGTTCAGCATGCGGTCAAGCAGGTCCATCGACTCTTCGCTGTCGTGCGGGTTCTTCCGCCGGTCTTCGATCATTTTGGTCGCAAGCGATCGCATGACTTCGATGTCCGCGTCGAACTTTCGACTGCGATTGACCATCAACTTCGAAACGAGTTTCGGTCGCAACTCGCGCTTTCCCGCCTCGCTGAGGGTGTTGACCATGGCATCGACAAACGGATGCTGGTCTTCGCGGTAGAAGCTGTTGAAACGACAATCAAACGCACAAAGGGCAATCGTGTCGAGCGTCAGTCGAGTCATGTGATCGGACACATCGACCGGCGTCTCCGGGCCGAACCGCTCCCAATGGAGAAACATCTGGTCGGCGATGTCGACCATCTTGTCGAACATCGACCAGATACTGAGCGGGCCGAACGCCTGCATCAGCACACGATGTGCTTTGGCCCAGTTCGGTTCGTCACCGAATGCCGTAAATAGCCCGTCCCCGATCGCGGGTCTGAGTTCGAGCAGCGACTGGTGTACACACTTCTGAAATCGGCTTTCGTCACACGCTTCATTCACAAGTGTTTGCCCGCTGACAACGTAGTAACCTTGCCCGAACACCTCGAACCAATAGACCGGCCCGTAAGTGCGCGCGAGATCCATCATCTTTGCGAGTGGAGATGGCCCGAGGACCTCCATCAGGTGACCGATGACGGGTTTCAGGGGCGGCTGGGGGACGAGGGATGAGGATTTCATTTCAATAGCCTTTCAGAGGTGTGTCGGCGCATCGCATCTCAATCTATTGAACGAATGTAAAATAGACAAAACCACGTGTCCAGAGCTTTTTATGCCACCTGATGTAAGCCCTAATACCGCCGATCCTCGCTTTCAACGGAGTTACGACGCGCTCGTTCGCGCCGTGACCGAACTGCTCGACGACGCGCCGCTGAACACACTCAGCATTGCTCAATTGGTGCAGCGCGCGGGCGTCGCGCGTCCGACGTTCTATCAGCACTTTCCCGATCTTCACGCCGCCGCTCAGCGGGCGGCGCTGGTGAGACTCGACAATGCGTTCGCGTTCGTCGAGGAGCAGGGCAAACTGCTGAACCAGCCGAACGACGCCTTCATCAAGTCAATGGAAATGGAAACCGCGCTGATTCTCGAGCATCTGCATGCGCATCAGTCTTTCTATCTGACCGTATTCAACGACGCGGCGACATCGGCGTTTTTTGATGAACTGGTGACGTTCGTCGCCGGCCGCATCCTTCCGCCCTATGAAGGTGTTCGCACGGAAGCAGAACAGGATTGCCTGACGGTGCTTGGCGGGGGATTGGTCTGGACGGCGGTGCACTGGCTTCGCCAGGGCGCCACGCGCGAGACCCCGGAGGAAATGGCGAAGCGAATGGCTACGACTGCGGTAACGATCCTCGATGCGTTCGGTCTTACGCTCGGGTTCTCGCAGGCGGATTCAGCGTAGCGCGAGGCGGTGCACGGGAAGCGGGCAGGTTGATCGACATGCGCCGCTCAGGTGCTGAATCGACTTGCACGCGAACTCACTGCCCAGGAATGGCATCTTCAGTCGTATCACCGACCGACAGATATTGATCGATGCGGATGATCGCGAGGCTCGGTCGGTGTGATCTTCACTTTGAAAAATAGTTTGTACTACTTGTTGTGTATACGTTGGCTGCGATGGCTTATCGCACTGCTTCTACATATTCAGAAAACGAAATGCGGCAGGGAACGCTAGCGCAGCATGCCGTGCCATCGCACCCATTCCCACCAGCGATCACCGATCCCCGCTTCATCGCTTCCGCCTTTTGAGCGTATGTCGTGTTGGCGCCGACTGATAAAATCGCCTCCAAGGGCCGGATCGGAGGGCCATGCCAGTATTGACTCCCGGCACGCGCGCCAGCCAAAGTTAAATCAATTGTGACGTCCGGGGTGTTCCGTCAGGGCAATCGCACGAAGGGGCTTACCAGCCAAGGAGTTGGGCGCGATAGTTATCGCTGGTCGCGGCCTTGAGCCAGCGGATTTTGAGCCCCGCTTTGGTTTGCGTATCCTTGCGCAGCAGGTTCATCGTGATGCGACGCAGAATGGCAAAGTTCTGTGCCGCATGTTCGAGCCGCACCCTGCATTGATCTTCGCCGAACGCCACGTCGAGCACCCAGTGCATCGAGTTCTCGATCCGCCAGTGCGAGCGCACGGAATGTGCAATGCGCGTTGCATCGGGGGGCAGGCTGCTCACGTAATATCGACGCTCAACCGTCACCGTGTCGCCGATCTCGCGCGTGGCCTAGACCATCGCGATCGATCGCATGCCCGACCAGAGGGCGGCCGTGCGCCATGTGTTCATCACGTCACTGACCAGGCAACGACGTGTTTCGATCCGACCATGATCCTTCTCGACGTCCCGATATTCGCTCGAACAGTCCCGTCGATCAGCGGGATGGAGGCGATCGATGGCTTCAAGCGTCGAGCGAATTTCCACCGGCAGCGTCGGCTGGTTCTCTTTGACCGCCAACACATAATCGGCACCATTCGCGACCAGTTGCCGTCGATCGCAATGACCTCGCCGGACAAGGTTGGAAACGCGCGGCTCAATCAGCGCGTGAAGCACGCCTCGAACTGACGCGGGTCGAGGGCAGCGAACACCTGGCCAAACGTGTCGTGAGACGGGATGCCGTTGCGCAGCCTCACGTAGCCGCGCAGCCACTCTAGTGTCTCTTCCCCCAGATCTGAATGGCCACCCAGCTATCCGCTCCCGATAGAATCGCGCACAGCGCCACGACCAGCATCTCTGACAAGTCGTGGGCGGGCGTTCGGCTTTGCGGGTCACGTAACTCGCCGAACGCGTCTTCGATGCTCAGGGCTTGCGTTTCCTCCATCCGATGCCTCCGCAAAAGATAGTAGTAAACGCTTGATTCGCTTCGGTTTACAAACCCGTCTGTAACTCCTTGATTGTTAACGCCCCTTCGTGCGATTGCCCTGGCCACCATGCGGATAAACCGCCAACGGTCGATTTTCCTGAAACGTTAGGATTCCGTGGATATTAACCGTCCACTTGTTCCACACACGGAGATCCCTGATGAAAAAGCACTTTGCAGTTGCAGCATTGGTCGGCCTGTTTTCGCTCGCGGCGTTCGCACAAGCGTCGAATCCCCAGGTGGCGCCCGCACAAGGTGGCGCGGCAACGCCCGCACCGATGGCGCAGACTCCTGCAACGGCGCAGATGAGCCAGCCGGCTGACAAGGCCGCGCCGGCAAAGCGCAAGCATCACCGCCATCACCGCCATCACCGCCACCATCACAAGGCGGCAGTGAACGCCGCAAGCAACGCCGGCGCGTAATAAGCCCGAAGGGAGCGGCGAGGCACTGCCTTTAGCGAACCACGTCGCACCGCTCCTTTCAACTCTGCACATAAAGCGCGGCGGCGGTGGTAACGCATCCGCAGGAATCGACACGAGTGACGCGTTCGGCCAGCGCTGGGTCGATGGAATGACGGTCGGCACGCTCGAGGTCTTGTGGCACCCGCTCAGGCACGCGTGGCACGGCACGACATTGATCTTCGTGTCACAGAGGTATGAACAAGGTTCGTGATTATGCTCTGCAGTGCATAATCACGAACCTTGTTCATTCCCCCACAATGATCCACTTGGATGACTTGCACGTCGTCGTCCCGTAGCAAGTTGGCGCTGACCTTTAACCGGCCTCAGCACACGAAATTCCTGACACGTCCCGACCCGCCTGCGAAGCCACGCCGCCGGACGCATGCTCAACTGTCTGAAGCGCCACCTAGGCTGCGTGGATCAATATGAACGATCCACCGCGGACCGGTCTGAAGCTCCACCCAGGTGGCGTCGATCGCCGTGTATGCTACGCCGCTGATCCCGACCAGCGCGTACTTCGACTGCTTGGCAGTGTGGATCATTCGATTCAGAACCGTTCCGAGTCTGACCACGTTCCCTTGGCTGGCGCCGGCAGGCGGCACGCGCGCCCCCACGCCGCGCAGGTGAGCGACGCCGGCGGTCAGCGTCCCGGTAAGCAGGCCGGAGAGGATCGTGTTGCGCAGCTGTGCACCGCTGATCCCCTGATGGTCGATCGCGGCAGAGGCGACTTCCGCCCCGGCGACATTAGCCCCCGCGTTCACGGCCGCTCCCGCGATCACCTTGATGACCCAGTTGTCGGTCAGGGCGGGTGTGATCGGGGCGAGGAATCCACTGATCCATCCCGACACGGAGCCAGAAGCTGCGCCCAGCGACATGGCATGCGACAGGCCGCTCCAATTCCACGAACGAGTGTGCGTGTTCAGATACCCCAGGCCGGAACTGCCTGCGCCGGTCGCCGCGCCGCTCAGGGCCCCCCCGGTGGCTTTGATCGCCATGCGGCTGGCCACGGCCCTGCCGCTTTGGCGCTCGGCCGCGGAGGCGGCCTGCTGGCCCGCGAGATCGGCGTCGCTGGCGATACCCGCATCCAGGTCAGCGGCGACCTCGTCAGACACCCCGCCCGTCACCAGCGAGCCGGCCACCCCCAATGCTGTCAATACGCCCATGCCCAGATACGCGCCGAACAGGCTCCAACTGAAATGCCCCGTCGGGTCGATGTGATTCGGCGGGCCGTTGAGTTCGAAGGCAAAGCGGTTCCACGCATCGGCGCGCTCCGGGCTGCGGGAGCCAAGCCTCGCATCCGGGGTGAGGAACCGGCCTGTCGCGGGAGCATAGCAACGGGCGCCGAAGTCATACAGGCCGGTCTTCGCGTCCCATGTCTTGCCTTCGTAGCGCGCCGGCCCGGCCCTCTGGGCGCGGATCGCCTCGGGCAGACCAAAGCCGTCGAAGGCGGTGACCTCGACCAGGGCTCCATCCTCAGCAAAGACATGCGTGATGTTACCTTTGCGGTCGCGGCGGAAATACCGGCGCTGGGTCGCCGATCCGGCCGTCTCGATCGACGCGGCCTGTCCCAGCCTGTCGATCAGCAATTTCACCACACGGGAGCCGCCGTCGGTGCCGACCTGCTCCTGGTAGACCGGACCCAGGTAGTAGATCGTGCTGCCGTCCTCCCGCACTTCCCTCAGGCGCTGCCCGAGTTCATCGGACCAGATGCGCCGCAACACCGTCTCGGCCTGCGTCACACTCGCCAGCCGCCCCAGGCCGTCGTAGCCGAACCGGAGCGAGTCGCCGCGAGATTCGTGGCTCGCCGTGCGCCCGCAGGCATCCTGCGTGGCGCGGTAGATCACGTCCTCGCCCTTGAGGATCGTGCGGGGAAAGTGGCCGCTGTAGTCGGAATAGCGGTTGCCGTCCTTGGAGAGCAGGTTGCCGCCGGGCCCGTAGACGTAGCGGCCATTGCCGTCCGGGAACCCGGGAACCTCGGCCGACACCAGCCGCTTGTCCACGTAGGTGAACGACTCGGTGCGGCGTGCGATGTGCTCGACCTCGCAGGTCAACTGGCCGAGCAGGTCGTAGTCCAACGAGAAATCCAGCCGCGCGACGCCGTCCTGGCCGGCGACCGTCTCGCCGTAACGGAGACCTAGAGGGCTGTAGCTGTACTCGATGCCGAGTTGGCCGCCCAGTTCCACCCGTCCCGGGTTCCCCATGGGCGTGGCCCGCTCCAGCGGATAGACGATCGACACGCCATCCAGGTCCTGCCGCGTCATCAGTCCGTCGCGATATTGCCGGATCAGCCGGGTGCCGTCCGGATAGCACTGCGACGTCACCCTGCCGAGCGGGTCGAATTCCGTCGTTGTGACGAAGGGAGCACGTGCGCCGGCGATCGCCAACGTCTCCTGATACGCTTTGCCATAGCAATCGTAGGCAAAGCGTCGCGACAGTTCCAAGGTGTCGTCCGCCGCAATGATGGTCACGGCACACAGCGCGCCATTGCCGTTGACGCCCTCGTCGTAGGCCTGCCTGAACACCCGTCCGTCAGCCATGCGGCGGCGGATCACGCGACCCAGCGCATCGTATTCGTAGCGGTCGATGCCACCCGCCGCATCGGTGATGGACGCCAGCAGACCCGTGTCGGCATCGTAGCGGTAACTCAGTGCATCGCCACGCGCCGTCGTGTTCTGGTCAGGGTTGTCATAGCGTGTCTTGCGGTCCAGCGCGTCGTAGGCGATGGTGTTGACCACGCCGGCGGCGTCCGTGGACCGCAGCATGCGGCCCAGCGCATCGTAATCGAAACGAGTTTCGTCCTGTCCTCGCGGATCCGACGCGACGCTCACCCGCAGGTCACCGTGGAAGAGGTGCGCGGTTGTCTGCCGAGCGTACGCCTCCGGCGCGCCGAAGGCCTCCGTAACCGTCTCGCGCTGGCCGGCATGGTATTCCCAGGCGCACACGGCCGAACGCTCGCCGGCCGATCCGGCGGGCACGACCAGCCGGATCGGCCGGCCCTGTATGTCGTATTGGCAGGTCATCTCCTGTGGCGCGGTCGGCCTGGACAAATCCGGCGCGAAGAACGGCACGCTGCGCGTGCGCGGCTTGCCGCAATCGGCATAAGTCGTCAGGACCGCTACGTTGCCCTGCGTGCCGTCGCGTTGCGTCGCCGTGAGGGTGATTCGAGCCAGTCCGTCGATATAGCGGCGTTCCCAGCTCGTCGCGCGCGCGGTGCTATCCGCGAACGATTGCAGGACGTTGCGCTGCGTATACAGGCCGATCACGCCGTCATCCAGATAGTCCCGTGACTCCAGGGTCAGCACGACCGCTTCGCGAAAATCCAGCGCGCCGGTGACCAGCGCCGTTACCTGATTCGGATCCCGCTGCGCGCAGTCTTGCGGCACCGGCCCTTGCCGGCATGCCTCGCGTCCGAAACTGTCCAGGCCGACGATATGCGTGAAGCCGTTCTCGTCCCGCTCCGCCACCTTGACGCCGAATCGCGGGTCGTAGCCGTGGTGAACGGCGAGCGAAACGCCCCGTTCGTTCGCCGGTGCAATGACCGTGGCGGGGTAGGTGTGATAGGCAGCCTCGAACTCGATTGTCGTGGTGGCGCCGCCCGGCCGCGTCTCGGCGACTCGATTGCCGCACGCGTCATATGCCAGCCGGGTGGTCAGGAATACTTCATTGGTGTCGTCCCAGCGGCTCAGCGTCAGCAAATCGCGGGTCTGTGGCGCGTATGCGTAGGCCGTGAGCTGGTAGTCGCCTGGCCGGAAACTCGAGATTCGGTCATCGCTGGCGTTGGCGGACAGCTTCTCATATAACAGGTAACCCAGCGCCCAGGAATCGCGCGGGCCCGCCGCGTCGTTCTGGAACAGACGGTGCGTATGAACGACTTCGTCCACGGCCAGCGGCTGGACGGCGGGGAAGGGCGCCGTCGAGTCGATGCCGGACGGGTCGATCCAGGCCACGTAGCCATGCCACACACATGTGTTCGGGTTGCCATAGTTGTCATAGCCGGTGCTGCTGGCCACCGCGTAATCCGGCACGCCGTAGTCGTAGCGGCAGGCCAGCGTGCCGGTCCGACGCACCTCGTACACGGCTGCCGCCGGCACCGGCCGCGACGCCTGATAGGTGTTGACCGAGAGACCCAGCACCACGTCCCGCCTGGCGGCCGTCACCCGGACATCCTGGGAAATCGAGGCGTCGGCTTCCAGGCACTCGCTGGCCAGATGCCCCAGATAAGGAAAGTCCTGCAGATAGCGCTGCACGTGACGCAATCCGGTTTGCAGATCCGTGCTTTCCACCTCGCCAAAACCCTCCCAGCCTCGGCCATTGAGATCGATGCGCGCATTGGCATAGTGCATGCGGAAGCTGCGTGCATAGGCGTATCGATTCACCTTGTCATCGTTGGTCAACGTGTAGTTCGAGACGACATAAATGGCTTGCCCGATCACCTCCTGCGTCGGGAACTGCGCGGGCGACAGATGGGCGGGGTAGCGCCGCGCGCTGACATGCGGGTACGCGAGTCTCGCATCCAAGCAATAGGTACCCGAATCGCTTAGCGATGTATAGTGGATCGAGACACGGCCACCCAGCCCGTTGGTGATCTGATTGACCAGATCCGGAACCGGACCGGTGGAGAGTAGTGGCTGCGCCAGTATATTGTTCTCGGGATCTGGGTAGGTGCAGATCAGGTCCGCCTTGCCGTCGCCATTGGCGTCGCCGATCTGGCAGTTGAGCGTAGTGGCGCCGCTCCCGGTATCGAGCGACGCGAGTTGCCGGAAGCTGCCGTCGGGCAGGGATCCATACACGGTCGCATTCAGGACGCTCTGCGTATCGCGCCAGCAATTCAGCAGACACGTTTGCGATCCGCCATTGAAGCCCATGGGGAGGAGGCCGGAGGTCGAGACCACTTGTCCGGAGAAACTCGACGACGGCCCTGTCACGAACCCGCCCGCCGCGTCCGACAGGAATGACTGGATCGTGAGCGGTGTCGACGAGGACTGGCAAACCTGAACGATGTCGACGATGCCGTCGCCATTGGCGTCCGCAGGCAGGATGAGGACCTGGTTCACCGCTGACACGTTCAGACACGACGACACCGCGCGGGCGAAGAACGTCACGCCGTTCGCACTGCTTTGCGTGACGAAGGACGTGGTATTGACGAAGCCGTCGCGGTCGTTCCACAGCAGTACCATGTCCACCATGCCGTCGCCGTTGACGTCAACGGGCCACAGCGCGTTTTGCGACTCTGGCGCCGGCGATTCGGTGACCGTGGTCAACGCTGGCGTGCGCAACCCGCCGCTATCGCCCGAGAATTGCGACAGGTAGGTGTCGAAGGCGAGTCGGCCCCACTGATCGGCATAAGCCACCACGAAGTCCGTGCGCCCGTCGGCATCGGCATCGAGCGGGTAGAGTCCAACCCACCCCCCCTTCCAGGGATCTTGTGTCAGCGTGTTTTTCGACTCGCTAAAGCCGTCTCCCGTGGACAGGAAGACATCAAATGCCAGGCACCCCTGGTCCGAGTACGCAATCACGAGATCCGTCAGGCCATCGCCGTTGACATCTCCGGGCAGGACTTGGTAGTCCGAGGTCGAACCATAGGCGCCCAATGTGCAATCCTGGCCCTGGACATAGGTCACCCGGCCCTGGTCGACGCGCGCCAGAAAGACCGTGGCATGCAGCACCGCGTTGGGATCGGCACTGATTTGCACGATATCGGTGATGCCATCGCCGTTGACATCCATGGAAATGGTCTGCAATACGTCGACGCTGTTCAACAGCTGGCTGGACGGCTGCGTGGTGTCGAAGCCCGGCTGGGACACGTCCTGCCAGCCGGCATGAATCAATGGCAGTGTGGCGCCATCGGCGCCCACGGCCGTGACGGTTTCAAGGCAGCTCAGCCGAGTTACGTTGCTGGTCCGATACGTCAGCGCGTATTTGCGCACCGGGACGCCGCCAGCGAGCGACACGGCGATCGTCTCCAGCAGATATGAGGTGGTGACGGCATGGCCGCCCAGATACGTGCGCATGACGTCCGGTCGTACTTGCGCACCGTAAGTGAAATCTATATAGCGGTTTGCCGCCAGATCGGCGCGGGCGGTATAGCTGATATGGGAGAGATAAAAGGCGCCGGTATCCTGGCTCCCCGCCACGGGCTTGTTCGTATAGCGGTATTCGATCCGGTTGCCGTGCAAGTCCTCCGTGGCGGCGAGCGCCCAGACGCGGACATGCCGGGTATTCCCCGCCAGGATGAGGCTATCCGGCGTCGTGCCGTACTCGTGTCTCGTCCCGTTCTTCAGGTAGACGATAAAGCCGTCCTGCGGCGTCACCCCGGCCACGACCTTGGACCAGTCGTGGATCTCGGCGTAGTACACCGTGCCGGCTTGCCCGTATGCGCCCGATACCGCGATCAAACGCTGTCCGTCGAGCAGGTACCGGTCGTCGGGGCCGTAGTCGACACAGCCGTTGAAGCCATCGACATCGAGCGTGGCTTTCGTGCGCGTGATCGCCGACAGTCCCGTCAGGCTCCAGCCCACGCCCAGCACGCTGTTGCCTTGCTGGTGCCCGTACGCCAGGCCGATGCACGGGTGCACCCCCGCGATGCCGGGAGGCACTTCAATGGGCAGGTGATAAGTGGCCTGCCCATTGGCGTCGACATCGAACTTGCCTTGCCGCAGACCCACTGCGGATCGAGTCAGTGTCATGGATGCCCCGCGCCAGATTTACGTGGATTGTTTCGGCTTCTTGATGTCCCACACGATCACCGAGCCTGGATAACCGTCGCTCTGCACCGTCGCGACGCAAGTTCTGGCAGTCGGCAGCATCCAGATACTGACGTTGTTCGGCGCGTGGGACTTCTTGTCGGTCCAGACCAGATTTGTGTCGCTGGAAAGCGTGACCTGTTCGCACAGATCCTGCCGGACGCATATCAATGCCGGAAAGGTTGTGAGGCCCGGCGGGTCGTTGAAATCCATGACCGCGATGCAGCCGAGCGCAAGGAAGCCGTTAGGCGGGACCGGCATATAAATCCCCAAATTGCTCGACTGGCGGTTACCGGTGCAGGTCCAGACTTCCACAATCGCGGAGGGAGTCGACACTCCACCAGCCTGGTCGCACCTGTAAACGTTTTGAGTCACCGATGGAGGAGCATTGTAGTTAGGCGTCGCGGTCATTCCCAGCATGCCCCAGTCGAGGGGGACCACCGGGCACCAGAATGAAATGGCGGCTTCTGCACCCGATCCGACGTCCGTGACCGGGGTCGGTGAGAAAGTACTGACGGCTTGACTTATCATATTTGGGTTAGCCATGTGTGCCTCCAGGGAGTTAGCTTCAAATAATAGTTCCCGCCTAGCCGCTGCGGTATTCACGAGAAATCATCGCGCCACCATCAACACATCATTCAATAATTTATTTGAAATAATAGTGATTGCCGCTCGTGGGGTGGAAGAGGTATATAGAGGTTTATTGTGAAGTTATTGATTAAAGGCAAGCGAGTGCGCAGTGTTCCAGGGTCGGTTTGCTTCATGTGCCACATGCTCTCCGGCTCGACGATTCATTGCAAGCAACCCCGGGCGCCAGTTGCGTAAGGTTTCCTCGGGTTCGCGGCCAGCCCGGCAATGGATCGTGCAGGCGGCATCGAGTGTCAGGTACGCCGGCGAGCTTGATCACATGACTGGTGTATAAGGGGATGCGCTATCGGCCGTCGATACGTCAGCCATTTCTTGTGCAACGAATAACTGGTTGGCCGCGAACGCTACCAGGATTGTCCAACCAGGCAATCGCCGACTGCGTTGGGCCGCAGACTCCCGTCGCGTCCATTTTTCCATTTGCGTGAATGTCGATGCTAAGGTTGCTGCCACCCATGCTGAACAACAGGCTTGCACCGGCGGAAGCGCAGGAAGATTGATTTATCAGGATCCCTCGTTTTATATGAATTGAGTAGCGATGTTGTTATGGCCTTGGTTCGAATTTTCAGTTGTGCGGCGGTGCTCATCTCAGCTTGCTGATATGCATTTATATTTGATTTTTGAAAAATGGCAAGCTTTTTCTCTTGTAAGCAGATCTATCCGTCGTTGCTGGCAATGTATTCAAGGTGGAAAGTCGATTTTAGATTTTCATCATAACTTTCCTGGGGGTTGTTTCTATTTCTAAAATTATCACCACGGGCGAACATAGGGGGCGGGTTGAGCAACTCGCGGCGACGCCGACGTGGACGACCAAGATAGGATTTCGTTTCGACAAACCCACGCACGTCATTTAACAAAATTAGCACTGTCATCGGGAGCGCGTGCAGCAGTCTTCGCGATCCCGTGCGTGACCCGACGGTATCGATGACGGTGTCTCTACAATGGCCGTCATCGAGATGTGCGGTCTTCGTGGATCTTCAACGAAAACATGCCTTGATTTTCCGGTGCGGTCTCTCCAGTGCCGACAGCAGCCAGCCGGATGCTTCGGCATCTTTGACGGTAGTCGCTACGCGACCGCGCGGAAGCGCCGTCTCCACAAAGGTTCAGCCCATCGATTGACAATCGAGTGGGCGTGCTTTCACGCCGAGGCGCATGCCGTTGTACTTCGACTGCTACTCGGGCTAACGCTGTCCAGCTTCCGCGAATGTGGTGCATGACGGCATCGGTATCTGTACCGATTCGTTCCATGAGAATATGGTCTGCCCAGCCGGTGCGTGAGGATACGTAGATTGGCCGGCATAGCTATATAGCGACACGTCACAGCTTCTGCGTCGGAGAAATGGTCGTCATAGGCGGCACGGCGACAGACGTCGTGGCGACGGGGGGCGCTGAGGTAGCAGCAAGCACCACGGATTTTCATCGAGATGCGGGGGCGTGCTCCATCGCTCAGAACGTGTCGCGTCTGCTTTTTAGTGTTCGGACTGCGGTAAGGGAAGTTTCGTTTTAGGGGCCGCAGCGGAAAGCCTTGCGGGCATTGGCTCAGATCACGGCCACGATTCAAAGTTAAATGAAATGTGATCACTCCCCGCCGCAAAATTTTGCACAATGGCGGCAGCGCGGCCCGTTGCCGCGCTTCACCCCCGGGAACCCGGCCAGCCGGACCGGGGCCGGCCCGAACCGATACCCGACCTCGGCACCGACGTGCCGCCGCCTGCCGCCATGGACCAACCGAAACGCATCCTGATCGTCGAGGACGACGCCGATATCGCCGACGTGCTGAGCCTGCACCTGCGCGACGAGCGCTACGAGGTCGTGCACAGCGCTGATGGCGCGGAAGGGCTGCGCCTGCTCGAACAGGGCGGCTGGGATGCGCTGATCCTCGACCTGATGCTGCCGGGCGTCGACGGCCTCGAAATCTGCCGGCGCGCACGTGCGATGACGCGCTACACGCCGATCATCATCACGAGCGCGCGTTCGAGCGAGGTGCACCGGATCCTCGGCCTCGAGCTCGGCGCCGATGACTATCTGGCCAAGCCGTTTTCGGTGCTGGAACTCGTCGCACGCGTGAAGGCGCTGCTGCGGCGTGTCGACGCGCTCGCGCGCGATTCGCGGATCGACGCGGGCACGCTCGACGTCGCGGGGCTGGCGATCGACCCGATCGCACGCGAGGCGAGCGTCGACGGCGCGCGGATCGACCTCACGCCGCGCGAATTCGACCTGTTGTATTTCTTCGCGCGGCACCCGGGCAAGGTGTTCTCGCGGATGGACCTGCTCAATGCCGTGTGGGGCTACCAGCACGAAGGCTACGAACACACGGTCAACACCCACATCAACCGGCTGCGCGCGAAGATCGAGGCCGATCCGGCCGAGCCCGTGCGGATCCTCACCGTATGGGGCCGCGGCTACAAGCTCGCCGCGCCCGGCCAGCGGGACGCATGATGAAGCTCACCCTTACCCAGCGGCTGTCGCTCGTATTCTCGGTGCTGCTGCTTGCGTGCTCGGGCGCGTCCGCGTGGCTGCAGATCCGCGCGAACGACATGCGCGAGCAGGAAGTCGTGCAGGGGCTGTCGCGCGACCTGGCCGCCAATATCGTCAACAGCGTGACCCACAGCGCGCCGCTGATGGATGCGAACGGGCTGCGCCCGGATGCCGTTCGCACGCTGTTCGGCCAGTTGATGGGCGTGAACCCGAGCGTCGAGGTGTACCTGCTCGACAACGCGGGGCGCATCAAGGGCGACGATGCGCCGCCCGGCCACGTGAAGCGCGACCGCGTCGATCTCGCGCCCGTGCAGCGCTTCATCGCTGGCGAGCCGCTGCCGATCCTCGGCGACGACCCGCGCAGCCCCGCCGCGCGCAAGGTGTTCAGCGCCGCGCCGCTGCAGCGCGCGGGGCAGCCGCCGTCGGGCTACATCTACGTGGTGCTGCTCGGCGAGGCGCACGACCAGTTGGCCGCGCGCGTCGACGCCGGCAACGTGCTGCGCACGACGCTGTGGTCGATGGCGCTGGTCGCGCTGCTCGGCCTGCTCGCGGGCCTCACCGCATTCAGCTTCATCACGCGCCCGCTGCGCCGGCTGACGGATGCGATGCGCCGCTTCGACGCGAACGGCACGCCCGACACGCAGCCGCCGGTGCCGCGCTCGCGGCCGGGCCGGCGCGGCGACGACATCGTCGTGCTCGAATCCGCGTTCGCGCAGATGGCCGACCGGATCGGCGACCAGTGGCGCGCGCTGACGCACCAGGACCAGCAGCGGCGCGAACTGATCACGAACATCTCGCACGACCTGCGCACGCCGCTCACGTCGCTGCACGGCTATCTGGAGACGCTGTCGCTGAAGTCGGAGACGCTCGCCGAGACCGAACGGCGGCGCTACCTGTCGATCGCGCTCGCGCAGAGCGCGAAGGTCGGCCGGCTCGCGCAGGCGCTGTTCGAGCTCGCACGGCTCGAATCGGGCGGCGTGCAGGCCGAGCGCGAGCCGTTCTCGCTCGTCGATCTCGTGCAGGACGTGTTCCAGAAATTCGAACTGACCGCGCAGGCGCGCGGCGTCGCGCTGCATGCGCGGATCCCGGCGCGGGTGCCGGTCGTGTGCGCCGATCTCGGGATGATCGAGCGCGTGCTGACCAACCTGCTCGACAACGCGCTGCGGCACACGCCCGCGCACGGCGAAGTCGAGGTCGTGCTGGAGCCGCGCGGCGACCGCGTGGTCGTGACCGTGGCCGATACCGGGGAAGGGATTCCGGTGGCGCGGCGCGAAGGCTTGTTCCAGCGGCCGCAGCGGCCGATGAGCGGTGGTGCGGTGACGAGCGGCGGGCTCGGGCTGCTGATCGTGCACCGGATGCTGGCGCTCAACGGCAGCAGTATCCGGCTGGTCGACCGGGCCGGGCGCGGTGCGGTGTTCGAGTTCGCGCTGGCGGTGGCCACACCTGCTGTCGGCGACGGGCGCTGACAGCCGTCAATGCCCGCACTCAACCGCCGCGCTTGCGCCGCACGTCGCTCGGCGTCATGCCGGTCCAGCGCTTGAACGCGTGGCGAAACCCCACGGCGTCGCTGAAGCCGAGCGTCATTGCGATGTCCTCGGTACTGAGCGTGGTCGTACTGAGGTAGTCGATCGCGAGCGCCTTGCGCACGCTCGCCAGCAGTTCGCTGTATGACGTGCCTTCGGCTTCGAGCTTGCGGCGCAGCGTGCGCGACGTGATGCACAGGATCGCCGCGATCGCGTCGATGTCCGGAAACTGCCCGGGCGTGCGCGTGAGTTCCTGGTACACGCGCCGCGTAACGCCGGCCTGGCTGCGCAATTCATCGAGCAGGCTCGCGCAATGCGACGACACCTGCGCGGCGGTAATCGGATTCGCGAGCTGCGGCGCACGCGTGAGCCAAGCGGCCGGGTAGCTGAGCACATGATGCGGCTGGTCGAAGGCGATCGGGCATTCGAGCGCATCGGCCAGCAGCGCCGCGTGAGCCGGCTGCGGTTGCGCGAACTGCGCGCGCGCGGGCACGCACCACGCACCCATCACGTCCTTGATGATCGTCACGTGCAGCGCGAACTGCATGTCGATCAGGAAACGGTACAGCGGCTCGTCGAGATCGGGCAGCGCGACTTCGTGCCGGTCGGGAAACAGCCACGACGCGGTGTCGCCCTGTTCGACCCAGCGGATCGCGAGCATGCCGTTCGCGAGCCGGTGATATTTGACGGCCGATTCGAACGCGTGCGCGAGCGATTCCGAACACAGCATCGCGTAGCCGTACATTCCGTAGCTCGATACGTGCAGCCGGTGGCCGACGCGCACGCCGAGATCGGAGCCGTCGTAGCGGCTAATCGCATTGCGCGCGGCCGTGAGGAACTGCAGCGGCGACGTGAGCGTGAACGGGTCCGCGACGGCGGCCGGCGTGAGGCCGGTACCGTCGAGCACCGCGACCGGGTCGAGGCCGGCTTGCGCCGCCACGTCGAGCAGCACGGCCAGCTTGGCCGGCGTGAAGCGCTGCTCGCGCAGTGCGTGGGTCGGCTCGACGTCCGGCAGGCGGGCTGCGCGGGCGGTCGTCGGGTTCAAGAGCGCACTGCCCGGCATGGGAGCATCCTGCGTCCGAATCGATATCGTTTACGGCACGCAATTCTGCGCGGGATCGGTCCCAAACGCCACAGGGTTCACCCTGATACGCATGCCGGCGCCACCCGGCGCGACCGGCGTCGGCCGCCTGCAACCGGCATCAACCGGCCCGGAACACGCCGGCCTCCCACGCGAACGGCTTCGCGAGCCGGTTCCACGTGTTGATCTGCGCGACGATCAGCGTGAGCGTGGCCAGTTCGTCGCGATCGAAGTGCGCGCGCGTCGCGTCGACGAGTGCGTCGCCGATCGTGTGCTCGCTGATCAGCGTCAGCGCTTCCGCCCAGCGCAGCGCGGCCTGCTCCTTCGGGCTGTAGAGATCGGGCGTTTCGTGCCACACGGGCAGCAGGTTGTAGCGCAGCGGATCGTCGCCCGCGTGAATGCCTTCCTTGATGTGACGGTCGAGGCAGTAGGCGCAGCCGTTGAGCTGCGACACCCGGGCGCGCACCAGTTCCACGAGCTTGAAATCGTGGCCGGTGTTGTTCGCATATTCCTCGACGTTGAGCACGACGTCGAGCAGCCGGGCGGGGAGTTGTCCAAACGAGATGCGTTCTGGCATGGCGACTGACCTTTGGAAGCGTTGTTGGATGTCGTGTTCCGGTTCGGTACGTTGTTGCGATCTGCGCCACATGAACAGTAATCCTGAATATATGGCGGCGGGATCGCCCGGCGAGCAAAGGCACCATGCACGCATGATCCGTTGTGCGGATGCGGCGGCTTCATGGGCGGCGGCGCGCGGCACGTGCGGCCGTGGTGAACCGGAGGCGAAGCGATCGTATCAGGTGCACCTGCCGACCGGAATCGCCGGATTCCGTATGTTGTTCATGCCGATGAGGAGATAGTCGACTCGCGAAAGCGGTCAGCCCTGATCGTCCGGATGCGTGCGCAGAATCGCGTCGGCGAACTCGACGAACCCGCTGCCGCCCGGGCCTCGCGTGATCCAGCGCGGCAACGCAGGCAACTGCTGCAGATACTCGACCACGGTGCTCATGCCGGCCGTGTGGGTGAAGTAGCCGAACATCGGCGCGTCGTTGGTGGAATCGCCGGAATAGGCCACGCAATCGCGTGCCGAACCGGCGTCGACGCCGAACGTGTCCGACAGCACGCGCAGCGACATCGACAGCTTGTCGTACCCGCCGACCCAACCGATGATCCACAGGTTGTTGATGGTCGCGTCCGCGCCGGCCGCGACCAGCGCGTCGCGTATCCGGTCGTCCTGGTCGCTGCCGGTGCGGGCGTACGCGAGCGAGGTCAGCCTGAAATCCTGGTCGTCCGCGTGGCGGGCGGCGGGTACGGCCGTCTCGACCTGCCGCGCGATGCGCGAGAGCGCGGCGCGTGCGTCGGCACGCACATCGTCCATGTGCCAGTAACTGCGTTCGGCGCCGTGCCCGTCCGCGCCGCGCCGGATGAACAGCCCGCCGTTTTCCGCGACCACCCCGTCGACGGGCCACATGCGCGCCATCTGGTCGCACCAGCCGGCCGGCGCGGCGGTCACCGGGATCACGCGGATGCCGTGCGCCTGCAGGCGTTCGAGTGCCGCATAGGTCTGCGCGGCCAGCCGGCCGCGATGGGTCAGGGTTTCGTCCATGTCGGTCAGCAGGAAGCGGACGGACGAGAAGGTGTCGGCGGGGGCCAGGGCAAGCGGCTGCATGGTCTCGACAGCGGAATGACGATCGTTGATTATGAAGAAGGGCGCGTGGCCGTGCCACGCCGCTTCCTGCTTAGCAATTCGCACCGGGGAATAAGCGGTCGCCTGCGCGGGTCGGCAAAGTTGTCTGGACAAGCTCGAACCGACACATGTCCGTTTCGATCATCTTTTCGGCCGCCCGGATCATTTTCAAAGTGCGTCGCGCGGGCGATAGTCGCCGGTCAGGCGATGGTCCGCGCTTCTCCGGCGTGCAGGCCATCGTGCGAACGGCGCGGCCGGCGCGCCGTCCCCCGTGGAGTGAGACATGACGAAGAGACACTGGACCGGGTCGTATGGCTCGATCCCCGCCGAGATCGATCCCGATCGCTTTCCTTCCGTAAGCGCGTTGCTCGACAACGCGATGCGCCGTTTCGCCGATCGCCCGGCGTTCCACTCGTATGGCCGCACGCTGACCTATGCCGACGTCGACCGCTTGTCGACCGCGCTGGCCGCCTATCTGCAGCAGGTCGTGGGCGTCCGCAAGGGCGATCGCGTGGCCGTGATGCTGCCCAACGTGCCCGCGTTTCCGGTCGCGTTCGTCGCGATCGCGAAGATCGGCGCAATCCAGGTCAACGTGAACCCGCTCTATACGGCGCGTGAACTCGAGCATCAGCTCAATGACGCGGGCGTCGAAGTCGCTGTGGTGTGCGGCGGTTCGATGGGCACGTTCGCCGAAGTGGTCGGCGGTACGCGCGTGCGCACCGTGCTGAGCGTCGGGCGCGGCGATCTCGGCGTCGTCGATGCGCCGGCCGGCGCCTGCGACGCACTGCCGCCCGGTTCGATCCCGCTTGCGGATGCCGTTGCCGCCGGGGAATCGCTCGCGCTCGAACCGGTCGCGCTGGAAGGCGCGGACCTGCTGCTGCTGCAGTACACGGGCGGCACGACCGGCCTGTCGAAGGGCGCCGCGCTGTCGCACCGCAACCTCGTCGCGAACATCGAGCAGTTCGGCGCGATCGTGCCGGCCGCGCGCGAGCCGGGCGAGGAGGTCGTCGTCACGGCGATCCCGCTGTATCACATCTTCGCGCTGACGGTGAACTTCCTGTCCTACTTCGCGATCGGCGCGCAGAACTGGCTGATCGCCAACCCGCGCGACATGGACGGCTTCATCGACGTGCTGAAGGCCGCGCGGCCGACGGTGTTCGTCGGCGTGAACACGCTGTACGCGGGGCTCGCCGGCCATCCGCGCCTGACGGAAGTCGACTGGTCGCGGCTGAAGCTGTCGGCCGGCGGCGGCGCGGCCGTGATCGACGTGATCTCGTCGCGCTGGAAGGCGGTGACGGGCAACTTCATCCGCGAGGGCTACGGGCTGTCGGAAACGTCGCCGGTCGTATCGTTCAACCCGCAGTCGATCGACTCGTTCACGGGTACCACGGGCCTGCCGCTGCCGTCGACCGACGTGAAGCTGCTCGACGACCAGGACAACGAGGTGCCGATCGGCGACGCGGGCGAGATCTGCGTGAAGGGGCCGCAGGTGATGGGCGGCTACTGGCAGAAACCGGACGCAAATGCGGCCGCGTTCACGGCCGACGGCTATTTCCGCACCGGTGACGTCGGCGTGTTCGACGAAGCCGGTTTCCTGCGGATCGTCGACCGCAAGAAGGACATGATCATCGTGTCGGGCTTCAACGTGTACCCGAACGAGGTGGAAGCCGTGGCCACCGCCGTGCCGGGCGTCGCCGAATGCGCATGCATCGGCGTGCCGGACGCGCGCACGGGAGAGGCGGTCAAGCTGTTCGTGGTGCTGGCGCAGGATGCGTACGTGACGGAGGAGCAGCTCGTCGCGCATTGCCGCGAGAGCCTCGCGGGCTACAAGGTGCCGAAGCTCATTCGCTTCGTCGACCGGCTGCCGAAGTCGACCGTCGGCAAGATCCTGCGCCGGGAACTCAGCCGCACCGACTGATGGCGCTGGCGCGCCGTGCAGCGCCCGGCGCGCCGAAGGCCCGGAAGGCTCCGCGCGGGCCGCTCAAGTACAATGCGAGCGGTTCGATCGACGGGGACGCGATGACCGGTTCAGATTCACTTTCCGCCCAGCCCGGGCCGACAGCCGGGCGTGCGTTGCCGTCGCCGAGCGCGACGGTGCCGATCTCGCTCGTCAACGGCTTCCTCGCGAGCGCGGGCGCGCAGCGCGACGTGGTCGAGCGCTACCTGCGCGGGGCCGGCATCCCGATCGAGCTGCTCGGCGAACCGCATGCGCGTGTGACGGAGGAGCAGTTCTCGACGCTGTACCGCACGCTCGCGATCGACCTCGACGACGAGATGCCCGGCATCTTCTCGCGCCCGCTGCGCGGCGGCACGCTGAAGTACCTGTGCCTGAGCCTGCTCGATGCGCGCAACCTCGAAACGGCGCTGCATCGTTTCGGCCAATTCTTCCATATCCTGCTCGACGATTTCTTCGTCGAATCGAAGCGCGACGGTCTCGTTGCGCAGGCGGTGCTGCGCCCGAACGACGCCATCGGCCCGATCGGCGCGCTCGGCCAGGAACTGATGCTCAAGCTCGTGCACGGCGTGTGCTCCTGGCTGATCGGGCAGAAGATCCCGCTGCTGCAGATCGAGTTCGCGTGCCCGCGGCCGCGCCATGCGGTCGACCACCTGTACTTCTTCACCGGCGCCGTGCAGTTCGACTGCGAGCGCACGCTGATGCGTTTCAGCGCGGACTACCTCGACGCGCCGATCCGGCAGAGCAAGCGCAACCTGCGCAAGTTCCTCGCGCGCGCACCCGGCGACTGGATCTTCGAATCGTTCAGCGAACAGCTCGTGTGCCATCGCGTGCGGCAGTACCTGTCGGAAGCGTTGCCCGACCTGCCGGTGATCGACCACGCGGCCGAGCATCTGCATTGTTCGGTGCGCACGCTGAGCCGCCACCTGGCCGCCGAAGGGACGACGTTCCAGGTGCTCAAGGACGAACTGCGGCGAGACATCGCGATCCAGCGGCTGACCGATACGCCCGATACGATCGCGGCGATCGGCGCCGACATCGGCTTCGACGATCCGAGCGCGTTCCATCGCGCGTTCCGGCACTGGACGGGGAGCACGCCGGGCACTTACCGGCGGCGCGTGTAACGCGTCGCGCGTCGCTTGAAGGTAGCCGGTTCCCATAACTGGCTACCCTCGCGCGCTCCCATGGACGGCTCCCCTGGGCGGGACGGTTTACGAATCCGGCGGACAGGCAGGGCGCCCGGTGCCGAAGCTGCGCACCGTGCTCGCGATGCGGGTGGCGAACTGCTCGATCATGCGCTGTTGCACGCGCACCATGTCGGCGTAGCCTCCGGGGGCCGCCTCGTTGAGCCGCGTGCTGCACGAAATGCGCGTGCCCGGCGTGTCCTGCTGCACACCGACGACCCAATCGGCTTCGAACTGCGCCATGCGCCCGGGCCACGCATCGAAGCGGCGCACCTGCGTGCGGATGCTCATGACGGTCTGGTTCGACGGACGCGGCAGGCCGGTGACGTTGCGCGCGCCCAGTTGCTCGACGAGCGCCGACGAAAGCGCCGCGCGCAGCTCGTCGCCGAGCGGTGCGACCCAGCGTTCGTTGTCGAGTATCACCGCGGTGCCCGTCCCGCTGCGCACGACCATCTGCTGCTGGTCGAGCTGGGCGGGGATGCCGACCGGCAGCACGTTGATCGCCAGCGGCGCGGTGGCGCGTGCTGCCGTTGCCGTCGCGGACGTGGCCGGCGAGACGAGCGTGTAGTAATGCACCGGGTTCGACGCGCAGGCGGTCAGCGCGATGACGGCGCCGGCGCCCAGGGCGATCGTCCTGGCGCGAATCGGGAAGCTCATGGTTGTCGTGGCTCCTGCTGGACAGGCGGGGTTGAAGGGGCGACAGGCGCGCTCGGCGCGTGATCGGCCCCGGTTCCCCGGAGCAGCGATTCGGGACGGCGGCCCAGCATGTCGGTCAGCGTGCGCAACGATCGCGCGGTGCGCTGGACTTCGGTCAGCGTGTTCGCCAGGTTTTCCTGAAGCGGGCCGTCGTCGGCGATGCCCTGGCGCAATGCGCCGAACGTCTGGTTCGCCTGGTCGAGCGCGCGCGTCGTCGACGGCAGCAACTGGCCGTTGACCTGCCTGAGCGTCGCGTCCAGGTTCGTCAGGCTCGAATCGACATGCTTGCCGATCGAATCCAGCGGCATCTTGTTGATCTTGTCGACGATGTCGGCGATCTGCTCCGGCAACTTGTCGAACGTACTCGCCACGGTGGGCAAGGTCAGCGGCGTCGCATTCGCATCGAACGGCACCTTCGGCGCGTTTTTCACGAAATCGAACGAAATGTAGAGCTGCTCCGTCAGCAGGTTGCCGGTACGCGCCTGCGCACGGAGCCCATGCTCGACCAGGCCCGCGAGAAACTGGGCCGCGCGCGGATTGCCGTTGCCTTCGGTCTTCTGCAGTTTCTCGATGACGGGGCCGAGCCGATACGGATAGACCTTCACCATGACGATGGACTGGAAGCGCCGGGTGGTACGGTCGAAGTCGAGCCGGGTCGAGACGACCTTGCCCATTTCGATGCCGGAAAATTCCACCGGCGCCCCGACGGCGAGCCCGCGCAACGGCTGCTCGAAACGGAGTCGAATGAGCTGGGATGGCCCGTCCGGCGCAGCCATCGCGAAAGTTTCGTTGTCGGCGAGCGTAAACAGGCGGCCGGCAGGGGCTGCCGCCGCCTCGCTGTCTTCCGGTGTCGCGAACGCGATGCCGCCGCCCATGATCGTGGCGACCGACTGGGTTTTCAGTTTCAGGCCGTGGGCGTCGAGCGACAGATCCATGCCGCTCGCGTTCCAGAAGCGCGTATCGGTCGTCACCAGCCGATCGTACGGCGCATCGATGAACACCTGCAGGTTCATGTCGCGGCTCTGCATGTCGAGCTTGTACGACGCGACGTGGCCCACCATCAGATGGCGGTAATAGACCGGCGAGCCGATATCGAGCGAACCGAGATCGGTGGCCCGCAACGCGAAACTCGTCCCCGGCATGCCGTTGATGACGGTAGGCGGCGTCTCGAGCCCCGTGAAGGCTTTCCGCGCGTTCTGCGAGCGGCCCGTGTCCATGCCGATGTACGCGCCGGAGAACAGCGTGTCGATACCCGATACGCCGCTCATGCCGACGCGGGGGCGCACGACCCAGAACCGCGTGTCGTCGTGAATCAGGTTGCGCGCATTCTTCACGAACGACACCGTCGCGACGACGTGCGAACTGTCGTCGCTCAGCGAGATGGCGGTCACGGTGCCGATCACGACGTCCTTGTACTTGACGGGCGTCTTGCCGGCTTCGAGGCCTTGCGCGGTGTTGAACGTGATCGTGATTTCCGGTCCGACGGACAACCACGCGTGTATCACCATCGACAGGCCGATCAACGCCGCGACGAGCGGCACGAGCCAGACGAGCGAAAGCCGCAGGCGGTTGCGTGTCACGGGCGGGTCGTGGGGTTCGAGGCCTTGCGGGCCGGATACAGGATTCATGCTTTCTCGGCGTCCCAAATGAGGCGTGGGTCAAAACTCATCGCAGACAGCATCGTGAGAATGACGACCATGCCGAAAAACAAAATGCCGGCGCGCGGTTCGATCTCGGACAGCGGACCGAACTTCACCAGCGCACAG
Source organism: Burkholderia lata (assembly GCF_902499335.1). Taxonomy (GTDB): domain Bacteria; phylum Pseudomonadota; class Gammaproteobacteria; order Burkholderiales; family Burkholderiaceae; genus Burkholderia; species Burkholderia lata_B. Next base: position 24,620 of record NZ_CABVQK010000023.1, read on the forward strand.
ATGATCGCGACGACCAGCACGTCCAGCATCGACCAGTAGCCGACCAGCTCGACCGCGCGGTACAGCACGGCCCGCTCGCGCATGGCCGACACGCTGCGCCGGCCCGTCGTGACGAGCAACGTGCCGATCGCGAGAAACTTCGTGCACGGCACGACGACGCTCGCGATGAAGATCACCGACGCGATGCCGTACGAGCCGCTTTTCCAGAACACCACGACGCCGCTGAGGATCGTCGATTCGCTGTGGCTGCCGAGCAGCGTGGTGCGCATCACCGGCAACAGGTTGGCCGGGATGTAGAAGATCAGGCTGGCGATCAGGAGTGCCCACGCGCGCACGAGGCTGTTCGAACGACGCGCGTGCAGCGCGGAGCCGCACCGCGGGCAGCGTTCCGCTTCGGCGGCATGCGCGTGCGCATCCTGCGCGGCGGATGCGTGCGTGCGGCAGACGAGGCCGCACGCATGGCACCCGATCATGCCCAGTTGACTGGCGCGTACAGGCAGGCTCACGGGCGGCCTCCGGACGTTTCCACCGGCACGACCCAGTCCCACAGCTGGCGCGTGTCGTGACCCGCGATCAGCGGGATCAGCACCATCAGCACGGCCGTGGCCCACAAGCCGGCGCCGGGAATGATCTGCATGATGCTCGACAGCTTGATGATGGCGATCAGGATGCCGAGCAATCCGACCTCGATCATGCTCCAGGGCCGCAGCGCGACGAGCAGCCGCATCAGCGGGCCGAACGCGGGCGCGCGACGCCCGGCGCGGGCAAAGGCCAGCAACCAGATCAGCGTGGCGATCTGCAGGAACGGCACCACCACGATGGCGAGCGCCGTCGGAATCGCGATCGGCGCGGCGTAGCCTTCGGCAAGCGCGAGCGCGGATTGCCACAGCGTGGCTTCGCTATGCAGCCCCTGTACGCTGATCCGCATGATCGGGCAGAGGTTGGCGATGGCGAACACCACGCCTGCGGCAACCGCCAGCGCGAGCCACCGGTCGATATCGAGCCAGCTCGATCGAAACAGCACGGCGGAACATCGCTCGCAACGCGCGACCTCGTGAGGCCCCAGCGCACGGCGTCGATAGACGCTGTCGCAATGCTCGCAGGCGATCAGGGTCGGATACGTGTCCATGTGTTCGTGTTGCTCGCGCATGCGCGCTCGATGACTTGCTTCGCAGTGTGCTTGGCGTCGATGGACGTTTTTGTGCGGTTTGATGGAGAAATGATGGAGCCGGAATGTGCTTGAATGCGGTGCGTTTCCATCGATCGCGATATCCTCACGCCTTCGCGGAAATGGCGCGGAGTTCCTCGAGATCGAGGTCGCGCGTCAGTTCGTGCAGCGTGTGCTCGTCGATGTCACCGGCGCGGTAGAGGCGCATGAGCTCGGCACGTGCCGCCGCGATCAGTTCCAGCACGGTATCCGAACGCGCATCGAGTTGGGACTTGTATTCGTCGGCGTGCCGCGCGTAGCGGGCCATGTCCTCGGCCTTGTGCTTGTGAATGTCCAGCAGCATCGGGTGAACGAGTTCGCCTGTCGCGTTGTATGCCCGTTTCGCCATCAACTCATACTGCACCTTGGCAATCACGGCCTCCGCCTCGCTCATGCTCAGGCGAGGCTTGTCGCTTTCCGGCGCCGCGAGCCCCGTCCAGCGGATCACGGCGCCGAGCGACTGCCCCTGCACCAGCACGGTGGCGAGGATGACGGCAATGGCGGTGACGAGGATGAAATCGCGCCCCGGAAAACTGTCCGGCAAGCTGGCGGCGAGCGCCAGGGTGATCACCCCTCGCATGCCGGCCCAACTCAATACCGTGGCATCGGCAAGCCCGAGCGGATGGAAGCGGGTCACGCCCAACTTCCGTAGCAGGATGAGCGCGCCGTCCGACACATACACCCAGGCAAACCGCGCGAGGATCACGGAAAGAACGACGATCAGCACCGGTACGCCCATCTCCGCGAGCATCGTGTCGAGCCCGTCGCCGCGCTGGATCAACTCATGCAGCGACGATCCGATGATCAGGAAGACGAACGCCTCGAGAATGAAGATCGTGACTGTCCAGAAGCCCGTGCCGTACAGGCGCGCCGACGCGTTGAGCACGCGATGCTGGAACCAGGCACAGATGAGCCCCGTGGTCACGGTGGCGATCACCCCCGAAACGTGGAAGCGCTCGGCCAGAAGATAGGAGCCCCACGCACATAGCGGGCTGGCGGCGATGACCAGGCTGTCTTCGTCGAGATGGCGCATCAGGAGCACCCAGGCGCCACCGACGAAGGCGCCGATCAGTACGCCACCCAGCGCGAGCAGTGCGAAGCTGCCAAGGGCTTCGGCCGGACTGAACAGGCCCGTCACGCCCGCTGCCACCGCAAAGCGAAACAGCACGAGGCCCGTCGCATCGTTGAACAGGCTCTCTCCCTCCAGGAGGATCAGGAGGCGGCGCGGCAGTTTGACTTGCTGCAGCGCGGCGCGGGCCGAAACCGCATCCGGCGGCGCGACCAGTGCGCCCAGGGCCGCGCAAGCCGCCCAGGGCAGGGAGGGCACCAGCCAGTGGGTGACGAGGGCCACCACGACCGTGGTGAAGAGCACCGCACCAATCGCCAGTGCCCCGACGCCCAGCATGTGCCGGCGCAGATGGTCGAGTGAAATTCCCAGGGCGCTGTCCATCAGCAACGGGGGCAGAAAGATCACCAGCACCAGTTCCGGATCGATATGCACCTCGGGCAGCCCGGGCAGAAAGGCGATGAAACCGCCGCCGATGATCAGTGCGACGGCGGGGGGGAGCCCGAGCTTATGCCCGACATAGTGCAAGACAAGGATCGCCAGTAGCAGCGCAATCATCAATTCGAAAATAGCCATGGTGATGGTTTTGTTGTCAGAGCTTCAGTGGTGAGCTGCCCATGCGCGCTTCAGCCGGACGGAAGGCGCAATGCGGGGCCTGGTTTCCAGAAGCCGGACAGCTTCGGCGTCCGGCCGGGAGTTTGAAGCGAGCCCCGTCTATTTCGTGATCCGGGCAAAGTCGATGCTGGAGATGTGAAGCGCGAGTATCATCGCGGCCCAGTTCGTCGGGCGGCCATTCCGCACGCTTGGCCGAAAAATCTCGTCGCCCGGTTCGATAGGCATTCCACTCGCCGCACATAACCCTGTCCGTCGGGCATATCCTTTGTGCCAGGTTTGATAGCCATAATGTCCGCCCGTTGAATCCCGCCACGAAAGCACCACCGTGCTGGACGTCGGTTGATCAAGAATATCGATCGTTGCGCAGCACTTCGATCGATCGCCCGAAGTCGTTTTTCTACGTGAATCAACCGCGCAATCCTTGCGTGGCCGGTTGATTCGCGCGCCGTCGCTGCATGCGTTGAGTGAGTGCATCATGCGGCGCCAGCGTTCCTCCGGTTCGATTTCGTCGATCGGAATCGGCTTGACGCAGCCAATCCGTGAATCATCGCTTCTTTCCAGTTCGCGAGAATCGCCATCGATTGACGAAGAGACATTTCCATGACTTCTCATTTCGCACCTCGCTGCGCGCATGCAGTTGATCAGATCTCTGGAAAAGAAGTTCTTCCGATAATTAAATCGAAAATCCGATTTTTATCGTGATTCAGGAAACAACCCGATTCAAAAACAAAGGAATCGCAGTGTGGCCGCACGCGTGCAATGCGCGTCGGCCTGTTCCTACAAGCCGGTTCCGCGCGCCAGTCTGACGAGGTCGATGACCGTCGCGACCAGCGCGGCCAGCAACACGGCGGCGAGTATCAGATAGCTCGGCGTCTCGCGGATCACGCCGGCGATCGGGTTGTCGGTCGCAGCAGACGAAACGGCGAGGATCAGGCCGTAGATGAGAAACCATCCGGTCGCGATCGTCAGCACGACAGCGGCGACCATCAGGAAGCCGATGATCCGTGCCACGCGCCGCCGCGATCCATGGCGCGTGTTCACTGGGTGCTGCGCAGCCGGTAGCCGACGCCGCGCATCACCTCCGGCATCCCGGACGCGCCCGCGCATTCGAGCTTCTTGCGCAGCCGGCTGATATGGCTGTCGACGGTACGCTCCAGTGCATCGATGTCGGCGAGGCAGGCGTCGATCAGTTCGCTGCGCGTGAACACGCGGTTCGGCGAGCCGGCCAGGTGCGCGAGCAGCCGGAATTCGGTCAACGTCAGCGAGATGCTGGTTTCTCCGGTGTCCGTGCGGACCGTGGTCAGGTAGCTTTGCGTGTCGATTTCAAGGTTGCCGACCTTGATGAAGCGTCCCGAGGCGGCCGTTTCGAACCGGCGCAGGATTGCACGGATGCGCGCGACCACCTCGGCCGGATTGAACGGCTTCGTGATGTAGTCGTCCGCACCGAAACGCAGCCCCTGCAGGCGGTCGATCTCGCGGTCGAGCGCAGTGATGATGACGATCGGCGTGTCGCCGCGGCGGCGCAGTTCGACCAGGACTTCCCAGCCGTCCTTCTTCGGCATCCTGACGTCGAGCAGGATCAGGTCGGGCTTCAGCACGGGCTGCACGTCGAGCACGGCCTGGCCGTGACCGACGCGGTAGGTACGAAAGCCGTCGTGGGCGAGGTAGGCGTCGAGTATTTCGGCGATCTCCGGATCGTCTTCGGCAATGAGTATCAGAGGGTTCATCGGGTTCACTGGAAGTGAGCGTGACCGGTAGGCGGGCCGGCGGCGCGGCACGTGCGCCGCCGGACTTCACCGTGCTTTCAGTCGTCGCGAACGGATCGGCGACGGCTCATGGCTCAGTTGTTCGCCACGTTGTTGGCGGGAGGCACGTCGGTGTCGGTCAGCCCGCCACCGAGCGCCTTGTAGAGCGCGACCGCGTTGCCCAGTTCGGCGTTGCGCAGATCCAGCAACGCCTGGCGCGCGGCATACAGCTGCCGCTGCGAGTCGAGCAGTTCCAGCCGATCCTCGATGCCGGCGCGATAGCGCAGGTTCACGAGATCGGTACGGCGCTCGGCGCTCTTGACGACCTTCGCTTGCGCATCGATCTGGCGGCTGAAGGTCTCGCGCCCGGCGAGGCCGTCGGCCACTTCGCGGAACGCGGTCTGGATCGAGCGTTCGTACTCGACGACCGCGCTGGACTTGCGCACTTCCGCGAGATTCAGCTCGGAGCGCAGCCGGCCGCCCTGGAAGATCGGCAGCGTGACCTGCGGCGCGAAGCTCCACACGCGCTGGCCGCCGTCGAACAGGCTGCCCAACCCCGGGCTGAGGAAGCCGATCGACGAGGTCAGCGACAGGCGCGGGAAGAACGCGGCGCGCGCCGCGCCGATGTCGGCGTTGGCGGCGACGAGGTTCTGCTCGGCCTGCTGGATGTCCGGCCGGCGGTACAGCAATTCCGACGGCAGCCCGGCCGGCAGTTGCGTCATCACCGGCTGGCGCTCCAGCGACAGCGGGTCGGGCAGGTTCTTCGGCAGGTCGGTGCCGACCAGCAGCCGCAGTGCGTTGCCCGCCTGCTCGACGGCGCGCGAACGCGCCTCGAGATCGGCGCTGGCGCTCGCGACCTGGCCTTCGGCCTGCGCGATGTCGACGCCGCTGGCCTGGTCGGCGAGCTTGAGGCGGCGCGCGAGGTCGAGCGACTGGCGCCAGTCGTTCAGCGTGCGTTCGGACAGCGCGCGCTGCTCCTGCGCGAGACGCTCGGCGAAATACGCGTTGGCCACGGAGCCGACGAGCGCGATCTGCACTGCCCGGCGGCCGTGATCGGTCGCGAGGTAGCGCGCGAACGCCGCATCGGACAGCGATTTCACGCGGCCGAACAGGTCGATCTCGAACGCGCTGAGGCCGATGTTCACGCCGTACTGGTTCTGCGTGTTTTCGAGCAACGGCGGGTTCGATTGCGAGTCGGCGGGCGTGCGCTGACGGGTGAAGCTTGCGCCGGCACCGATCGACGGCAGGCGCGCGGAACGCTGGATGCCGTACTGCGCTTCGGCAGCCTGCACATTCAGCGCGGCCAGGCGCAGGTCGCGGTTGTTCTCGAGCGCGAGCTCGATCAGGCGCTGCAGGCGACGGTCGCCGAACATCGTGCGCCAGCCGAGATCGGCCGCGTTCGCGTGCTGGTCGGCCGCGGCAGCGGTCGTATAGGCGGTCGGCACCGGCATCTCGGGCTTGACCAGCTTCGGCGCCATCGAGCACGCCGACAGCGCGAGCGCGGCGGAAACCGCGGCGGAAAGAATGAGTGATCGCATGGCATCAACCTTCATGTTCGTGGGTCACGGTGGCGGGCTTCTTGCCGGATGCGCGCCATGCCGAGATGCGTTCCTGGATGCTCATCACGAACACGTAGAAAACCGGAACGAAGAAAATGGCCAGCACGGTGGCGGTCACCATGCCGCCGAACACGCCGGTGCCGATCGCGTGCTGCGTTTCGGCGCTCGCGCCGGTCGCGATCATCAGCGGTACGACGCCGAGGCCGAACGCGAGCGAGGTCATCAGGATCGGGCGCAGACGCAGCTTCGATGCCTGCACGGCCGACTCGATCAGCCCCATGCCTTCCTCGCGCAACTGCTTCGCGACCTCCACGATCAGGATTGCGTTCTTCGCAGACAGGCCGATCACGGTGATCATCCCGACCTTGAAGAACACGTCGTTCGGCATCCCGCGCAACATCACCGCGCCGAGTGCGCCGATCAGGCCGAGCGGCACCACCAGCATCACCGACAACGGAACCGCCCAGCTCTCGTAGAGCGCCGCGAGCACCAGGAACACGACGACCATCGACAGCGCCATCAGCATCGGCGCCTGCGAAGCCGACTCACGCTCCTGCAGCGACTGGCCGGTCCACGCCACCGTGAAGCCCGGCGGCAGCTGCGCGGCCAGACGCTCCATTTCGACCATGGCCGCGCCGCTGGAGTAGCCGGGGGCCGAGCCGCCGGAGATACGTGCAGACGGATAACCCTGGAAGCGCACCAACTGCAGCGGGGTTTCCGACCAGACCGGGCGCACCACTTCGGACAGCGGCACCATGCCGCCGGTCGCGTTGCGCACGTAGAGCTTCATCACGTTCTCGATCTGCATGCGTGCCGGGGCATCCGCCTGGATGATCACCTGCTGCATGCGGCCCGCGTTCGGGAAGTCGTTCACGTAGGTCGAGCCCATCGCGGCCGACAGCGTGTCGCTGATGGTCGTGAACGACACGCCGAGCGCTTCGGCCTTCTCGCGGTCGATGTCCAGCTTCACGCTCGTGCCGGCCGGCAGGCTGTCCGGATAGACACCGGTCACCACCTTGCTTTGCGCGGCCAGTTCGAGCAGCTTGGCTTCAGCCGCCTTGAGCGCCGCGTAGCCCTGGTTCGCGCGATCCTGCAGGCGCATCGTGAAGCCCGAGCTGGTACCCAGCCCGTCGATCGCGGGCGGCAACAGGCTCATGACCGTGCCTTCCGTCACGCCGCCCATCGCGGCCTGCGCGCGCATCGCTTCGTCCATCGCGGTTGCCCCTTCGCGCTTGTCCCAGTCCTTGAGCACCGCGTAGTTCAGTGCCGCGTTGGAGCCGAGGCCGGAGAAGCCGTAGCCGATGATGGAGATGCTCGACTCGATGCCCGGACGCGATGCGAGGTGCTTCTCGAGGGTCTTGACCACGTCGCCGGTGCGCTCGACGGTCGAATCCGCCGGGAGCAGGAAGCCGGTCATGAAGTAGCCCTGGTCTTCCTCGGGCAGGAACGACGACGGCAGCATGCGGAAGCCGAACACCAGCGCGGTGGAAATCGCGACGAACAGCAGCATCACGCGGCCCGTGCGGCCGACCAGCTTGCCGACGCGCGTTTCGTACCAGTTCGTCATGCGGTCGAAGCGGCGGTTGAACCAGCCGAAGAAGCCGCGCTTCTCGTGGTGGCCATGCTCGACCGGCTTGAGCATCGTCGCGCACAGGGCCGGCGTGAGCGTCAGCGCGAGCAGGGCCGAGAACATGATCGACACGGCCATCGACATCGTGAACTGCTGATAGATCACGCCGACCGAACCGCTCGACATTGCCATCGGCAGGAACACGGCCGTCAGCACCAGCGTGATGCCGATGATTGCGCCGGTGATTTCCTTCATGGCCTTGATCGTCGCGTCCTTCGGCGACAGGCCTTCTTCCACCATCAGGCGTTCGACGTTCTCCACGACGACGATCGCGTCGTCGACGATGATGCCGATCGCGAGCACCATGCCGAACATCGTCAGCACGTTGATCGAGAAGCCTGTCATCAGCATGACCGTGAAGGTGCCGAGCATCGCCACCGGCGCGACGATCGCCGGGATCAGCGTGTAGCGCACGTTCTGCAGGAACAGGTACATCACCAGGAACACGAGCACCATCGCTTCGATCAGCGTGTGGATCACCTTCTCGATCGAGATCTTCACGAACGGCGCGGTATCGAACGGGATCGAGTAGGTCATGCCGGCCGGCATCGTCTTGGCGATCATGTCGAGCTGCTCGCGCACGGCCTCGGCGGTCTTCACCGCGTTGGCGCCCGGCGCCAGCTGCACACCGGCGAAGGTGGCGGGCTTGCCGTTTTCGCTGTTGACGAAGGTGAACGTCTGCGGGCCGAGTTCGACCCGTGCGACGTCGCCGAGCACGACCTTCGAGCCGTTCGCGTTCGCGCGCAGCACGATCTTCGCGAACTGCTCCGGCGTCGTGAGCTGGCCTTGCGCGGTGAGCGGCACCGTGACGCGCTGGCCCGGCAGCGCGGGCGCCGCACCGAGGCTGCCCGGGGCGATCTGCACGTTCTGCTGGCTGACGGCCGTCGTCAGGTCGTTCATCGACAGCCCGTAGGTGATCAGCTTCTGCGGATCGACCCAGATGCGCATCGCCTGTTCGGAGCCGAACAGTTGCACCTTGCCGACGCCTTCGACACGTCGCAGGTCCTCGACGACGTTGCGCGCCATGTAGTCGGCCAGCGCGTTTTCGTCATAGCGGCCGCTGTCCGACTTCAGGCCGACGAACAACAGGAAGCCCGTGGCGGCCGACTCCACGATCACGCCGTTTTGCCGCACGACGGGCGGCAGGCGCGGCTCGACCGACTTGAGCTTGTTCTGCACCTCGACCTGCGCCATCGCCGAATCGGTGCCGGGCTTGAAGGTCGCGGTGATCTTCGCCTGGCCGGAGGTATCCGACGCCGATTCGAAGTACAGCAGGTTCCGGACGCCGGACAGCTCGCGCTCGATGAGGCTCAGCACGCTGTCGTTCATCGTCTGCGGCGTGGCGCCCGGGTAGGTGGCGGTAATGGTGACGGTCGGCGGCGCGACCGACGGATAGCGCGCGACCGGCAGTTCGGGGATGGCGATCAGACCCAGCAGGATGATGAAGAGGGCGATCACCCACGCGAAGATCGGGCGCCGGATGAAGAATTGGGACATGACTGGATGCTCCCTGTGACTCAGTGCGAGGAAGCGGTCTTGACCGCTTCAGGCGCTTTCCATGCGGTCGCCGTCACGGTCGCGCCGTCGCTCAGGCGCTCCATGCCTTCGACGACGACCTTCTGGCCCGCCTGCAGACCCGACTTGATGCGGTAGCTGCGGTTCGTCAGCTCGCCCACTTCGACGGCCTTCAGGTGCGCCTGGCTTTTCGCGTCGAGCACCCAGACCTGCGGCTTGCCGCCCGCGCGGACGATCGCCTGTTGCGGCACGGTCAGCGCGTTGTCGTAGTGCCCACGCGGGATGCGGGCACGCACGTACATGCCCGGCAGCAGCTCGCGCTTCGGGTTGTCGACCAGCACGCGCAGCAGCACGTCGCCGGTGCCCGGGTCGACGTTGACGCCCGAGAACAGCATGCGGCCCTTCACGTCGTAGCGTTTGTCGTCGTCGCGCAGCACGTCGACCGGCAGCCCGTTGCCCGCGCCGTCCGGCTGGGCCGCGAGCGCCCCGCGCAGCGATTCGAGCGACGCGGCCGGCTGGCGCACGTCCACGTAGACCTGGTCGATCTGCTGGATACGCGCCATCGGCTGGCTGTCGCTGCTCGCGACCAGCGCACCCTCGGTCACGAGGGCCTGGTCGATGCGGCCCGTGATCGGCGCCTCGACGGTCGCGAACTTCAGGTCGAGCTGGCGTCGCGCGAGCGTCGCGCGGGCTTGCGCGACGTCGGCGGCAGCCTGGTCGCGTTGCGACACCGAGTCGTCGTAGACCTGACGGCTGATCGCGTCGGCCTCGACCAGCGGCTTGAGCCGGGTGGTCTGCACCTTGGCCCGTGCGAGCGCGGCTTCCGCGCGTTGCAGGGCCGCCGCGGCCGTGTCCATGTCGGCCTTGAACGGCGCCGGGTTGATCTGGAACAGCGGCTGGCCGGCACGCACTTCCGTGCCCTGCTCGAACAGCCGTCGCTGCACGATGCCGCTGACCTGCGGCCGGATCTCGGCGATCCGGACGGCCGCAACGCGGCCCGGCAGGTCTTCGGTCAGGTCGAGACGCGAGGCTGCCAGCGTCATCGCCGCAACCGGGGTGGCCGGCGCGGCGGCCTGCTGTTCGGAGGGCCCGCAGCCCGCCAGCATCGCCGCCACCAGCGCGCACACGGCGCCGTAGCAGGCTCGTTTCTGATTCTTCATGTGGACTCCTTGGGACGCAGGCACCCATTGGCCCGCATTTTCGGTTCGCAGTGTGGATGCGCCCGATGGAGTTTTTTGTGCGGAAAGATGGAGGTTTGATGGAGGAGGCGAAAGAATCGCGAAAGGGGGATGCGAGGGCGGGTCGAGCCCCAGGATGGCGGGCTCGGGGACGACTGGGCGGTATCCGGAAGCGGGATGGGTGGCACGGGGATCGCGGAATGTCGCAATCGTCTAATGAAACGCCGGTGGCCGTGCGTGCCATCTGCATGCCCGGGCCGGTGCCCGGGGGGATGCTATTGCGAGGTTCGCTTCGGTGAGGGCGGCGTGCGCATCGCGCGGGCCACGGGCGCCTCCTGTTCAGCGGTGGCGGGCGTGTGCGCCGCGCCGCGGGGCGGCAGGCCGGCCCACGGGGCGCGTCGACCGCTTGCCGCGAGGCCTACCGTGGGTCGGGATCGAGGGTGCGTTGCGGGGCGAGCGCCGGGTCCTTCCGATCCGGCGCCGCCGCGCGCGCCGATACGGGGCTGTCGGGCCAGCGCAACTCGAACGCCGTGCCGCCGCGCGCGGTCGGGCGGCACGATGCTGCTCCGGCATGAGCCTGCGCAATGGCGGCGACCACGGCCAGCCCCAGGCCGCTGCCGCCTTTCTGGTTGGAATGCGTATCATCCACGCGCCGGAATGCATCGAAGATCCGGGCTGCGCAATCGGCGGGGATGCCCGGACCCTCGTCTTCGACCACCAGCTGGCACGCACCGCTTTCGACCCGCGTGTGAATGCGGATCGCGCCGGGCACCGCATAGCGCCGCGCATTCTCCAGCAGCGCGAGCAGCGCCTGGCGCATCCGGAACGGGTCGCAGTGTACGGGCCGCGTATCGAGATCGAGCACCATGTGTTGACCGGCCGCGGCCAGCGAATCCTCGAACATCTCGGCGACCGCCTTGACGTGCGTCGCCAGATCGGTCTCCTGGATGCTGACGCTCAGATGCCCGCTTTCGGCGAGGCTGATCACGCGGAGATCCTCGATCAGGCGCGTCAGGCCTTCCGCCTGGATCAGCAGGCTTCGGAACAGTGCCTCCCCCGGCTGGAAGACACCCTCCGCTAGCCCCTGCAACCGCCCGCGCAGGACCGTGACCGGTGTACGCAGTTCGTGCGCGATCGCGGCATTCCAGAATGCCTGTTCGTCCGTCATACGCTGCAGCTGGGTCGCGAGCGCATTGAAGTCGTCCGCGATCAGTGCGGCCTCGCGAATCGATCGATCGCCGGCGACGGCGCGCGCGGTCAGGTCGCCCTTGGCGACGCGGCGAATGCTGTCCGCGACCGAGTTGAGCGGCACGAGGATCTGATGCGCGAGCCGGGCAGACACGACAATGGCGATTGCGAGGCCGATCAGGAGCGTGGTGCCCAGCCATAGCCACTCGGGGTTCGACGGGAACCAGCTCGCCTGGTAGCAGATGTCGGTCCAGTACCGGAGCACCAGGTAGTAGAACGCATAGAGCGTCAGCACGACGACCAGCGTGATGCCGAGCGCCAGCTCCGCCATCGACACAGCGATCTTGCGGCCCAATCCTCCAAGCTTCATTTCGTGCTCCCAAGCGTGGTGTTGCGTCGATTCACGACGGGACAGTTGTGCGGCTGGATTGCCGTGGCGTCAGGGGAGAGGCGTGACCGGGGCGGGTGAACGGTGTACCGGTCAAGGGTTGCGGAAGTGGCGCGGAAGGGAGCGGCGCGCCTCGGTGTGTCGAGGTTTCCGGCGCCGGGTGTGCCGGAGGTGCCATGTCGCCCGGGACCGGAAAGGGGCGGGCTCGTATCGACGGGATCGCTCTCGACCGACAGGGACAGCGGCCGAACAGCTCGTCTTGCGCGGGACGGTATGGGTTCTTCAATCATGGTGTCCGCTTGGGATCCTGCTATTCACTCCATCGAATCGCAATATTACCGTACGAAATCGGCCACTCGATGACACGATGGTTCGGCGTGCGTTGGAACGCGCGGGACGCTGGCGTTACCGTGCGGCGCGGGCCGACACGCGTGTTGCCCGATCGGGTGACCGGGTGCCTCCCGGATGATTTCAAGTGATCCAGATGCTTGCGAGGCAGGGGAATACCCTGCTTTTTTTTATGAATAGTTGTTATGTATCATGACCTACATTGGGTAACGTTTTCTATCTTATGGATGCCCAAGGTGACTTGATCCGTCGGTGTCCGATGGAAGGGCGAGGATCGACGAAGGGTGTCGTGTGGTGTCGCTGCCGGTGCGAACGGGAAACATGAGCACACCGATGGACGTACGCAATCGAGTCGGGCGAGCGTTGATCCGGGAAGGAAATGAAGCATCGAACCGAATCGGTACTGGAAGTTTCATGATGGATCTCATATCTCCTGACATCGGGTTGTCCGTCGCCTTGCTGGCATGGGCGACAGGCACCTACGGCCTGAAGTTCGTCCGGAAGCGCAACCCGCTGCTCGGCGTCGCCTGGTGGGTCGTCACCGCTTCGTCCATCAATGCGCTGGTTTTCATGGCGACGGGCTGGTCATGCTCGTCCGGCATCGCGCATTTCCTCGACATGTTCACGCGAGGGTTCGGCATCCCGGTGATTGCGGCTGCCGGCATGATGGCCGTCACGCACGAATACCGGCCGATGGCCCAGCAGGTCGTCATGTTGTTCGGGATGGCCGTGGTGGGAACGATGGCGCTGATGACGCTCGAATTCGTCGATATCGTCCTGCCGTATTTCTATGTCGCGATGTGGGCGTTGCTGGCGCTCTATCTGGTTTATTTCGTCGTGCGGTTGTTGCGTGCGGGCGAAGCGTTGCATGCGATGACGACGACACTGGCGCTCGTGCTGTCGCTGGTCGTCGCGTACGTCGACGACCTGTACGAGATGCCTGGCAACGCGAACGGCGCCGTATTCGGCTTTCCCGTGCTGGCGTTGCTGACGTGGTCATATTTCGCGGTCGCGATCTATTACGCGTACTGCGCGCTGGAACGGAAGCGTCATGTCGAAAGGACCGGGGCTTCACGCGTGCTCCGGTGGCATGAATTTACCTCATTCGAATAGGAATCCTGACATGAATGAGGATCTGCAAGCGTGTGAAAAACCCGGCGTGGATCAGTCGGTGCATGCGGTGAAGCCGATGCCTCCGCGCGGAAAGAAAGGCGATGGCGAGACACGGGAGCGTCTGCTGAAAGCAGCACGCACGATCTTCGCCGAAAGAGGTTATGCGGCGACGAGCATCGAAAGCATTGCCGTCGCGGCGGGCTATACGCGTGGCGCGTTCTATTCGAATTTTCGCGACAAGACCGTCGTGCTGCTCGAACTGTTGAAGCGCGATTACGAAGACGTCGAGCGTGCGCTGATGCGCATCGTCGAGGCGCGCAACAGCCGCGAGGCGACGGAGCGCGCGATGCACACGTACTTCAGGAAGCGCTATCGCCAGCCCGACGCCTGCGTCATGTGGATGGAAGCGGCGCTCCTGTCGAGGCACGATCCGCCGTTCCGTGTTCAGTTCAATGCGTTTTTGAAAGAGCGGCGGGAAGGGAGCGCGGCATGCGATCGCGTGCTCGACGAGCCTGTGGACGTGCGGCTGCCGTTGCCGGTCGAGTTGCTGACGCTCGGCCTGACGGGGCTGGGCGACGACGTGTTGCCCGACGGCGCGAGCGGACGGTGGCACCTGACCGACGCATGGGTCGACGCGGCGGTGACGCGGGTGTTCGCGGGCAGCCCATGCGACGCGTCGATGGAATGACCGCGCGATCGCGGCGAGCCGGTGCAAGGACAAACTGACGAGGATGGAAGGAATATAAAAATGAATCGCAAACCCAGGCCGGATACCCAGACCCGGCGCAACATATTGCGCCTCGCAGCGGTAGGCGCTGCGTCGCTCGCGGCCGGCGAAGTGTCGATCGCGCAAGCGGCCAACGCAGTCACCAAAAACGACGGCGTGCTCGACGTCGCGATCATCGGCGCGGGCCTCGCGGGGCTGACCGCCGCGCGCGACCTGAAGCGTGCCGGATGTGAGTCGTTCGTCGTGCTCGAGGCGCGTGATCGCGTGGGTGGGCGCACCTACAACCACGACCTCGGCGGCGGGAGAATCTCCGAAGCCGGCGGTCAATGGTTCGGTCCCGGCCAGACGGCGATCGTCGATCTCGCGCGCGAGCTGAACGTCGATACCTTCGATACCTACTACGAGGGCAAGACGGTGTTCCTCGCGGACGGCGCCCGGGTAGCCCAGGACACGCACGGTACGGTGGGCGGCAACCCCACGATCGCGGCCCGGCTCAACGCGATGGCGAAGCACGTGCCTTCGGCGGCACCGTGGAAAGCACCGAATGCGGCGGCGCTCGACAAAGTGTCGCTGGGCGCGTGGCTCGCGCAGCAGGGCCTCACCAACGAGGAGAAATTCTCGTTCAGCCTGGCGGCCCGGTTGTCGCTCGGCACCGCGCCGGCGCAGCTCGGCTTGCTGCACTACCTGGCGACGATCAACAGCGCGAACAGCGACTACGACCAGCTCGAGTCGATCAAGGGCGGCGCACAGGAGTCGCGCTTCGTCGGCGGTTCGCAGGTGCTGAGCATCAGGATGGCGAACGAACTGGGCGAGCGGGTGAAGCTGTCCTGCCCGGTGCGCAGGATTGCCGGCTGGAATCGCGAGGTCGTCGAGCTCCACACCGACCAGGGCGTCGTGCGCGCGCGCCGCGTGATCGTCGCGTTGAATCCGGCGCTGTGCAACCAGGTCGTGTTCGACCCGCCGCTGCCGGACGGTCGCGCGCAGTTGCAACGCCTATGGCCCGCCTACGCGCCGATGCGCAAGACGGTTCACGTCTACGACCGGCCGTTCTGGCGGGACGACGGTTGCAACGGGCAGGTCATCCCGGTCAACGGTCCGCTGCTGTGGGCCTATGACAACTCGCCGCCGGACGGTTCGATCGGCGTCATCAATGGCTTCATCGCACCGGGCGCGCTCGCGAGCGACGCGAAGGTGGCGGAGCAGACGCTTTCCGCGATCTACGCGCAGGCGCTCGGCGACAAGGCGCTGCGCCCGACGCAGTTCCACGATTACGACTGGGGCAAGGTGGACCCGTGGTCGCTCACCTGCATTCATCCGATTCCGCCCGGCTTCTGGACCAAGTGGGGCGAGTACCTGCACCCGCCGGTCGGGCGGCTGATCTGGTCGGGAACGGAAACCGCCGACATCTGGGCCGGCGCAATGGATGGTGCGGTGCGTTCGGGGCATCGCGCCGCACTGCAGGTATTGGGTGCGCTCGCGCATCGGACGACGGAGGCTTGAGTGAAGCGAGCATTGATCATCGGTGTTGTCGTGGTGGCTGCGGTGTCGGCGGCCGGCGTGCTGTTCGGGCGCGATCTGTACGGCTATTACCGCTTCGGGAAAGTGCTGGACGGCGAGGTCGACGCGCGCCAGGCCGATGCCGGCCCGTGGCCTCAGCCGCAGGAGACGTGTTTCATCTGTCACGGCCCGCGCGGGCAGTCCGGTAACGGCGGATATCCGGCGCTGTCCGGCCAGCCGGCGGCCTATATCGAGGCCCAGTTGCGCGCGTTCGCCGGCGACCGGCGGCCGGACCCGTACATGGGGCCGCTGGCGCGCGGGATGGACGAGAAACAGATGAAGCTGCTGGCCGATTATTTCTCGCGCCAGGCACCGGTGCAGAACGAGAAGATCCGCGTCGACGCGGCGCTCGCCGCGCGCGGCATGTCGGTGGTGCAGGCGAGGAGCTGCGTCGCCTGTCATGGCGCGGACCTGACGGGCAACGAGCGCGCGCCTCGCCTCGCGGGGCAGGGCGAGGCCTATCTGGCGGACCAGCTCGTCGCGTTCCGCGCGGGCAAGCGGCATGACGAGACGGGCGCGATGAATGGTGTGGCCGCCGCGTTGTCGGACGACGACGTCCGGGCCGTCGCGCATTATCTGGCGAGTATCGCCCCGACGCACAAAGCGGCCGCGACTGCGGCGGTGGATCGTGCGCCGCGCCTCGCGAATCATGACGAGGCGGATCTGGTGAAGCAGATCACGGCCATCAAGACCGGGAATCGTGCGGTTCCGGCCAGTGCGATGCATGCCGCGGTCGGCAGGTTGTCCGGTGACGACATCCGTGCCGTGGCGTACTACCTCGCCAACGTGTCTTCCGGGCGCGACGGCGGCGTCAGGTAACGCTGGGAGAAGCGCGGCGATCCCGCCGGCTCGTTGCGGTGACGCGGGCGGTCGGTAGCGCCGCGGTGGAACGCGCGGGCTCGGCGCGGCCCCGGCCGCCGCGACGAATGGTGGAGGCGGCCGCCGGCCATCGAGCGGCGGCGCCCCGGATGGAAATTGGTGTCGGCATCGGGTATAGTCGTTCGCGACCGGCGTAACGCCGGTCCAATCACATCAGGAAGGCGGGAACGCCCAGATCACGACGGAAGCGATGACAGTGCCTATTGAGCAACCGACCAGGAAACGGCGCACATCGAGTGCTGCACCCACCGGCGCGCAGCCCGAAGGCCTTCGGGCCCAGGGCGTTCGGACGCGCAAACTCATCGTGCGCGTGGCGCGGAAACTCCTGCTCGAGGGCGGCGCGCTGGAGTTTTCCCAGCGTGCGGTCGCGCAGCGCGCCGGCATCAGCGTCAGCAACCTCCAGTACTATTTCCCGACGCGGCTCGCCGTGCTGCGCGCGGTCATGGAGCCCGAGATCGAGGCATACCTGACCGCGCTGAAGCGTGCGCTCGAAAGCGGCGCATCGCCGCGTGAAACGCTCGATGCATTGCTCGGGATGGCGCTCGAGAATGCGAAGGACGTCAAGGGCACGGCCCTGTGGGCCCACTTCATGTCGTTCGCGTCGATCGATCCCGAATGCGCGCGGCTGATCGACGAATGGTATGCGTCCTTGACACAAGCCATTACCGCGCTCGTCCGTTCCGTGAATCCGGGCCTCAAGGCGGCAGACGGTGAGCAAGTGGCGATGCTGCTCGTCGCGATGGCTGACGGGCTGGCACTCCAGTACACGATGGGGCGGCAGACGGAGGGGCTCGATGCGAGGTTCCTGGCGTCGGTGTACAGCCTGGTGGAAGGCAAGGCGTCCGGCGGCAAGAGCCGATAGCGGCCGCGGCCTGGCCAGGTTACACAGGAAGACAGGGCATGCCCCTGTCTTTTTTCTTTTGTCGCCGCCGTGTGCAATACCGCGTGGCGGGCGCCTCGTTTCGCAATCGCGGCGCGCAGGGCGGTCATTCAGCTTGCCGGCGACGGGTTGCCGAGCGTCCCACGGAATTTCGCGAGCTGACGCGATTCCGCCACGAGTTGCCCGCCCGTATCCCGCAGTTCACCGTCGATGACCAGCAGGCCGTTGCGGACCTCCTTCGTCACGAAGCGTGCGTGGATCGGCCCGGGACCAGGGTTGGCCTTGACGTGTACCGCATATTCGATCGTCGGCACCGATCCCCACTCGGCGCGATCGATGATGTTGTAGATCGGCGGCGGGAACGCATCTGCGAAGAGGGGCAGCGACGCGAGCGTCGGCGATACTTCGTCATCCATAGAAATCCATCCTTCGATGGTCGCTGTGTGTTCCGGCCCGCTGTTCTGTAATGCCCCGGGTGCGAGGCGCAGGTCGAACTGCGAGATGAACGACCGCATCGGTTCCGGGATCGCCAGCGTGTCGATGTTCACGCATGCGTGATAAGGCGTGGCGGGCAGCTGCGGCCCCGCACAATGCGACGCCGTGGCGCCGGTTGTCCGGGAGAAATCGGTGAACGTCGCCACGTAGAACGCCTTGAGTTCGTCATCCTGAATCAACGACAACGTCGCGCGCGACAGGCTTTTCGTCGATCCAAGTTCAACGATGCGGGCCATTGCGGGGCCGGCAACGGGATGGCCGAGAAAACTCGCGTTGATCGACAGCAGGTCGGGATGCGCGCTTCGGCCGGCGAGTGTTTCGGCTGCCAGCCTGGTGAGGTAGCCCCCGTTCGGATAGCCGAGGACGTTGAATCGGGACGAGATATCGACGGGTATTTCCGCGCAGGCGCCTGACATTCCTGTTCCCATGAAGCAAGGCCCCGTCGACGACGCGGGGAGCCGGATTGAGCGGCACGAGCGCCACGCCGCGGAAGCCAATTGCTGCCGCACATGGGGGCCGGCGCATGCGCGCCGTGCGGCGCTGTCATTGCGCGCGGATCGATGCGTTTTCTCGCGTGAATTCGTGGCGCCAAGCATAGCGGGCGCGTGTGCCGCATTGAAGTTTATTTTGTGAATCGGCACGTATTCGTGCGATGAATGATCGGCATTGAACGTCGTCATGTACAAGCGTGTACCGGTTCTCCGAAGGCAGGGTTATCCCCTGTCTTTTTTTTATTCCGATTATATGTATCATGACCTACGTTTGTCACATATTCCTACAAATGGATTGCATGGTTCGTCGACTTGCCTTGCGCCACGAGCGGGGCAGGGATGACAGCCGCACTCCGATCGGTTCGGAACGACGTGCCGAACGGGCCGCCTATCGTTCGTCATCCTGATGGACGGCTCCCGAGCGACTTTCATTGCAGTAGCCAACACACCATGCCAAAGAAGTCTTTCCCCAATCAAGCAGCCGATCCGCATCGGCGGCAGTGGCTCAAGTACGCGGGTGCGTCAGCCGCTGCCGTGGGCACGCTCGCGATCGGCGCACGGCAGGCGAGCGCCGGCGAAGGCGGCACGTCCGGCAATCCGGGCGACGTGCTCGATGTGGTCATCATCGGCGCGGGGCTGGCCGGACTGACGGCCGCACGCGATTTGCGCCAGGCCGGTTGCGAATCGTTCGTGGTGCTCGAGGCGCGCGACCGCGTCGGCGGCCGGACCCTCAACTACAACGTGGAAGGCGGATACGTCACCGAGGTCGGCGGGCAATGGATCGGGCCGGGCCAGACCGCCGTCGCGGATCTCGCGCGCGAGCTGGAGGTCGGCACGTTCCCGACTTACTACGAAGGCAAGACGGTCATCCTGGGTGGTGAAGGGCGCGCGACAGTCGACCTGAAGGGCACGTTCGGCACCGACGAAGCCATTGCCGCGAAGCTCAGCAAGATGTCGCGCGACGTGCCGTCGGGCGCGCCGTGGGCGTCGCCCCGGGTCGGCGAGCTGGACAAGCAGTCGGTTGGCGACTGGCTGGTGACGCAGGACATCAAGCCCGAGGACCGGGTGGGTTGGGAAGGCTCGTGCACGCTGTCCGGCGGCGTACCGCCGGCCCGGATGGGGCTGCTGCACTTCCTGTCGATGATCAATTCGGCGAGTTGCGACTATGCGCAGCTCGACTCCATCAAGCACAGCGCGCAGGAAACGCGCTTCATCGGCGGCTCGCAGGTTCTCAGCACGAAGATGGCCGGGCAACTGGGCGACAAGGTGCGCCTGTCGACCCCGGTTCGCAGGATCTCCAACTGGGATCGCGACATCGTCACGCTGCATACCGACCGCGGCGACTGGCGTGCGCGCAAGGTCATCATGGCCATTCATCCGGCCCTGTGCAACCAGGTGCGGTTCGAGCCGCCGTTGCCCGAGAAGCGCGCGTCGCTGCAGCGCGCGTGGCCTGCTCACTCGCCGGCGCGCAAGACCGCGATGGTCTATCGGCGTCCGTTCTGGCGGGAGAAGGGGCTGAACGGCCATATCTTCCAGGCCGGCGGGCCGGTCATCTGGGCCTTCGACAATTCCCCGCCCGGCGGCGAGATCGGGATCATCAATGCATTCATCCGGAACGCGCTGGTGCCGACGGACCGCAAGGCCGCGCAACGCATGCTCGCGGAAATCTATGCGCAGGCGTGGGGCGATGACGCGTTGTCGCCCGTGTCGTACCACGACCACGACTGGAGCCGGGTCGACCCGTGGACGATCACGTGTGTTTCCGCGATTCCGCCGGGCTTCTGGAGCGCGCATGGCGCCGGGCTGCATTTGCCGTGCGGCAACCTGATCTGGTCGGGGACCGAAACCGCGAACATCTGGGCGGGCTACATGGATGGTGCCGTGCGGTCGGGCCACCAGGGCGCATTGCAGGCACTGAACGGCTTGCGCCGCGCATAGGAGAGCCATCATGAAAAAACGCATTGTGCTCGCCGTCGCGGGGCTCGTCGCCGTGTCGCTCGCCGTCTTCGGGCCGACCCTGCTGGATCTGTATCGCCTTCAACAGTTCGTATCCGCGTCGGAAGACGCCTACCGTGCCGACGGCGGCCCGTGGCCGCATCAGACCGATACCTGCCTCGGCTGTCATGGCGTCAAGGGCACTTCGCTCGAGCAGGGCTATCCGAGCCTCGCGGGGCAACCGGCGTCGTACGTGGCGGCCCAGCTTCACGACTTCGCGAGCGGCAAGCGCGTGAACCCGAACATGGCGCCGCTGGCGATGAGCCTGAGCGAGACCGAGATCCAGTCGCTGGCCGATTACTACGCACGGCAGCCGGCCCGCCGCAACCGCTACTTCGACGCGGATCCGCAACTGGCGGCGCAGGGCAGGCAACTGGTCGAGAAGGCGGCATGCGCCGCATGTCACGGCGCGCGCCTGACGGGCCAGGCGCAGTTCCCGCGTCTGGCGGGCCAGGGGCACGACTATCTGCTCAAGCAGATGGACGCGTTTGCCGCCGGCACGCGCACCGAAGCGACCGGCACGATGCAGCGCGTCACCGCTGCCTTGTCGCAGAAGGACCGTGAGGCCGTCGCCCAGTACCTGGCGAGTTTGAACCCGGAGAAGGAATGATGAACCGTATGCAATCGGAATGGAGTGTTTGATCATGGACAGCAGATCGCTCGTGCTTTGCCTTGCCAGTGGGTTGCTGGCGACTACGACGGCCATCTACGGCTGCAAGTTTCTGAAGAAGCGGAACTACCTGCTCGGGATCGAGTGGCTGATCGTGACGGTTTCCTCGTCGAATGCGTTGATCTATTTCGCGACTCAGTACGAGACTTCGGGGCTCATCTCGCATTTTCTGGATGCGTTTTCACGGGGCTTCGGGATGCCGATCGTCGCCGTCGCGGGCCTGATGGCCGTGACGCGCGGCTACAAGCCCTCGGGGCGCCAGGATGTCTTGCTGTTCGGGATTTCGGTCGTCGGCACCGTCGTGCTCGTGTCCGGTCTCGTCGCCAAGGAGTTACCGTACTTCTATGTCGCGATGTGGGCATTGTTGACGATCTATCTCGCCGGTTTCGTCCGGAAATTGCTGGCGGCCGGCGAGCGGTTCCATGCGATGACTTCAACTATTGCAATGGTGACGTCGTTCGCGATCGCGTGCATCTACGATTTCTATCCGATCCCGGGAGACGCACACAACGTCGTGCTCAATTTCTATGTGCTGGCGCTGGTGACGTGGTCCTACCTGACGGTCGTGCTCTATTACGCCTACTGCGCGCTGGAGCGAGCAGCCCAGGCGCATGACGCCAGCCGGTTCCGCTCGACACGGAATGCGGGTCGTCGTCTCGCGTAAGCGCACGGCGGTACGCATCGGGACGATGGCGGTGCTCGGTGACACCCGCCGGGGACGGCCATCGAGTCGCCGGACCGTGCCGGGCTGAATCGCTCCGGGACGTATGGCGGCCGGCGGCGTGCGTGGCCGGCGGTGTGCCGGAGCGGCGCGCGTGGACATCGGCCCTCGCGTATCCATGAATCTTCATGGGGTGGTTTCGACATCGATACTTCGTCAACCTGAATACATCGTTATCCGAATTTATTTTGGATTGACGGGTATCGGGATGGGGCAGGCATCGACGCGTGAAGGGCGTCGAGTAATCGTCACATGAAAGAGGGGCGTTTGCCCCTCGTCTGATCTTTCGTTGGGCTCGTCAAGCGGCGCGCCAGCCGGCGCGTGGCCTCGCACGGCCGGTGGCAGAGCGGCCGTCGTCCCACTTGATCCACGCATGGAATCCGCACCGGGAATACCCTCTCTTTTTATTTCGTTCTAAATTTATCATCATTACCTAACATTGTTATTCCGAACTACTTTTGACGCACGACCGGGCACCCGTCAGCAGAGCGGGTGCGAACCAACAGGAGGTGACAGATGGACGATGTCAAGCGCAAGGCTTTCGCAGAGGACGGTGCGGTTCTGATCGAAGGTCTGTTGAACGAGGAACAACTGGCTCAATGCCGGCTCGCGTTCGACTGGGGGATTGAAAATCCGGGACCGATGGCGTCGAGTATGCTCGACGGCACCGATTTCCGGTCGCATGTCGACAACGCGAATCCGTACGCGAAGGAACGGCTCGACGAGCTGGTCGGCACGCTGCCGCTCGGCCGGTTGTTCGCCGACCTGTGGGGATCGAAGCACGCGTGGTATTTCGCCGAGGAACTCTTTCTGAAGCAAGGCGGCAAGGGCGCGCGCTCGTTGTGGCATCAGGACACCTCGTACCTGCCGTGGTCCGGGATGCACTTCGGCAACGCGTGGATCAGTTTCGAGGCGGTCCCCAAGCGCAACGCGCTGGAAATCGTCAGGGGCTCGCATCGTGGCGTGCGTCATGACGGCACCACGTTCCAGAACGCCGACGATCCCACCGAGCCGCTGCACGGCGGCGGCATCTGGCCGCGGATGCCGGACATCGAAGCCGAGCGCCGTGCCGATCCCGGCAAGTACGACATCCTTTCGTGGGCCACGCAGCCGGGCGACGTCCTGCTGCTGCACCCCGGCGTGCTGCACGGCGGCGGCGTGGTCGACCCGGCTTTTCCCGATCGCCACACCCTCGTGCTGCGCTTCTTCGGCGACGACGCCACGTTCAGCCCGCTGCCGGACAACAGTGCGTCCGGCTTTACGCCGGCGGGGATCCTGTTCGTCGAGGAAATCGCGTCATTGAAGGCGGGCGACCCGTTTCGCGCGCCGTGTTTCCGTCAACTCATCTGAATCCGGAGGATTCCCGTCATGGCAACAACCAGCAAGCGTCAACCGATCATTCCACCCGGGTTCAAGGCGTGGTACGACACCTATCACTTCGCCCCGGCAACGCGGGTGGGCGACACGATCTGGGTCTCCGGCCAGGTCGGAATCGGCGCGGACATGAGGCCGGGTGACGGCGTGCAGGCTCAGGCACGGATCGCGTTCGAATCGCTGAAGGCGATTCTGGTCGAGGCGGGCGCGAGTCTTGCCGACGTGGTGGAGCTGACGACTTTTCATACGGATCTGCGCGCGGAGGTCGAAGCCTTCGGCGCGGTGAAGGACGAATACTTCCCGGATCGCTACCCGTCGTGGACAGCGGTCGGGGTGACGCAGCTCGCGCTGCCCGAGCTGTGCGTCGAAGTGCGGGCGGTGGCAGTGGCCGGGTCGGGCGCGCTTTGAGCCGGTTGTCGCACCGTTAGTTCGGGCGGGGCGGCGGCCGCGAAGAAAGGAACGGTTCGCAGCCGCCGCATCCGGCACTCGAGGATCGTTCGGCCGGATGTGGCGAGCCCCCGAACCGGAGATGGATGGGGCGCGTATGGATTGAAGCAAGTCGGGCATCAGAACACGCAATATATTTCGGATGACTTACAACATGACGTGTATCGGCGAACCTCATGCCGGACGCGTCGCGATCGCGAAAGTCTCGCGAAGTCTGGCCAGGGGGCGGTGCATTCACCGCGCGAAACCGCAACGAAACGAACACCTGTCGCCCGCCAGCCGCGCAACCGGTGAATGAAAGCAGAGTCTCGGAAGGAGAGCATGATGAAGAAGCATACGATCGGAGCCGTGTCCGCAATCGCGGCTGCGTTGCTGATGATGGCCGGAAGCGCGATGGCCGACGATCTCACCCCCATGGGCGCCGAACGCGGCGCGAACAAGGACGGTTCGATTCCTGCTTTTGCCGGCAGACAGGAGCCGCAATCAGGCTGGGAATACGGCAAGACACGGGGCGATTTCTGGAAGCACCGGAACGAGAAGCCGCTTTATTCGATCGATGCCGCGAACGTCGACAAGTACGCGAGCATGCTGTCGCCCGGCCAGGTCGCCTTGATCAAGCAGCGCAAGGGCTACCGGATGGACGTCTATCCGTCGCACCGCGAGTGCCAGCTGCCGGATTTCGCCGAGCAGAACACGAAGGCCAACCTGACGGCCGCGAAGCTCGCGTCGGACGGAGAGACGCTCGAGGCGGCAGTCCTGCCCGGCGTGCCGTTTCCCCAGCCGAAGACCGGCGCCGAGGCGATCCTGAACTACGAGAACCGGTATCGGGGCATCGGCATCGAATGGCCGCTGGACGTCACGACCATTTCGCCGCGTCCGGGCGGCGGAGAATGGATCGACGCGATCGGCCCGCAGGTCTTCCATTTCCCGTCGGGCAAGACGGGCAAGAACGCGCCGAAGGACGTCGACCAGCTCAGCCTGGCCGCGTATTTCTCGGCCACCTCACCGGCTGCGCTGGCCGGGCAGGCATTCGTGCAGCGCCAGTATTTCAACAAGGATTCGGAAACCTACTACTACTTTCCCGGCCAGCGCCGCGTGAGACGCATGCCGGCCTACACGCACGACGCACCGCTGATCGGTTTCGAGAACCAGTATCTGATCGACGAAGCCAACATGTTCAACGGCTCGATCGACCGGTTCAGCTGGAAGCTCGTCGGCAAGCGCGACATGCTCGTGCCGTATAACGCCTTCGGCATGTACAAGTTCAAGAGCAAGCTGCATGACGTCGCCACGCCTGACGGCATCGCGTCGGCGAACCGGCGCTACGAGATGCATCGCGTGTGGGTCGTCGAGGCGACGGTCAAGCCGAGTGCGCGTCACGTCGCATCGAAGAAGGTGTTCTACCTGGACGAGGACAGCTGGCTCGCGCTCGTCGGAGAGGACTATGACGCGCAGGGCAAGCTGTGGAAGGTGCGCGAGAGCTACCCGATTCCGGTCTGGGAGCTGGGCGGCGCGTGCGACAACGAGCCGATGGCGCAGTACGACGTGCTGAACGGGCGCTACGTGTTCGATTCGTCGACGATCGGCCAGGGCAAGGATATTCGCTGGCACCAGGAGAACAGCGATCCGCACTTCAAGTCCGATTTCTTCACGGCGGAATCGCTGAGATCGGTCAGCGAACGCTGATTGCCGTAGTCATATAAAAAGAATGGGTCCGACGTGCGCGCTCGCGCCGTCGGCATCGGGTCTGGAGATGGGGTAGGGCGATGAAAGCAAGCAACATAGTTAGGCATACTACGGTGTCGATTGCAATGCTGGGTGCGGCGACATCGACTGCGTACGGGTACGATTTCACGCTCGGGGACGGCAGCGTCCAGGGGTCGTGGGTGACCAATCTCACCGCGGGCGGCGGGATCCGGACCAAGAGTCCAAGCTGCTCGCTGACCGGGGATCCGAACGCGTACGGTTGCGGCGCGGCCGCCAATACGAATCAGTGGGGCTATGGCGACGAAGGCGATCTGAACTACCGCAAGGGGCAGCCGTTCAGCACCTACGTGAGTGCGACCAGCGAGCTGCTGCTGAAGATGCCGAGCGAAGGGCTCAAGTTCATGGTGCGCGGCACCGGCATGTACGACTTCCTTGCCGGCAGAACGGCCAGGACGCCGCTGTCGAGCACGGCCGCCGCGCAGGTGGTGTACAACGCGCAACTGCTCGATCTGTGGGCGCAGAAGGATTTCACGATCGACGGGCACAGCGCGCACGTCCGGCTCGGCAACCAGGTGATCAACTGGGGCGAGAGCATGTTCGCGCAGAGCGGCATCAACGCGACCAACTCGCTCGACACGCAGAAACTGCTGATCCCGGGCTCGCAGCTCAAGCAGGCGCTGCTGCCGGCGCCGATGCTGAGCCTTGCGGCCGATCTGTCCCACGGCTTCAGCACCGAGGCCTACTACCAGTTCCAGTGGAACGGCAACCGCTTTCCGCCGGTCGGGTCGTACTGGTCGCTGGCGAACGTCATCGGCCGCGGCGCCGAACCGTTCACGATCAACGCGAACAACCCGAACCTGGCCGGCCCAGGGGTGGGCACGATCGCCAATGCGATCGGCGGCGGGGCCGCCGCCGGCAACCAGGACACGCTGAACGCGATCAAGAACGGGCTCGTGAACGGCGCGTTCGCCGGGCCGCCGTTCAACGACCTCGGCATTCCGGTCACCACGCAGCTGCCCGCGAAATACCGGCCGCAGTTCGGCGTGAAGTTCAATTATTCGCCGCGCGCGTTCGATGCGAACTTCGCGTTCTACTACCTGAACTACACGGATAAATCGCCGGTGCTGTCGACGCTGGCCAACGGCACCGCGCAGTGGTCGTATCTGCAGAACCGGCAGCTGTTCGGCGCGAGCGCGAACTTCGGGGTCGGGCCGTGGGCGATCGGCACCGAGTTGTCGTACCGGCCGCGCGATGCGGTCGCGCTGTCGAGCTGCTACGGCGCGGGCGGCCCGACCGACCTGATCACGAACGGCGTGCAGGGTGTCAACTGCCAGCAGTGGGCCGACAAGAAGAAGTTGCAGCTCGACGTCAACGGGATACTCGCCCTGACGCGCAGCGAGTATCCGTTCCTGAAGCTGATCGCCGCGGATTCCGCGACGCTGACCTGGGAACTCACGTGGATCTACTACCCGGGCCTCGGTTCGGACGTCACGCGCACGGTTGACGGGCAGCCGGTCACGCAGGTGCCGGCAACCGGCTATTTCCCGTGGCTGAACAACAACTCGGGCCTCGGCTACCCGATCACGCAGGGGCAGGGCACGTCGAGTTCGGTGGGCGCGACGATCGACTTCAACTGGACCTATGACGGTTCGCTGATTCCCGGCTGGCAGGTGACGCCGGGCGTGACGTTCAGCACCGGCCTGTACGGCTACACGCCGACCTTCACCGCGAACTACATGCAGGGCGCGAAGTCGGTCAACGTCTACGTGCTGTTCAACCACAATCCGCCGAAGTGGCAGGCGGGTATCAACTTCGCGGCGTTCTTCGGCGGCCATCAGTCGGTGGGGAATCCGTATGCGGATCGCAATTTCGTCGGTGTGTTTGCTACCCGGAACTTCTGACGGGTGCAAGCGGGAGCGAGTGCGCGTGTCGGGCATCGCCGGAAAACATGAAGGGGTCATGCAGTGCTTAATCGTCTGGTCAGCCGCCTTGAAAGGCTCTTCTTCGGTCATCGCGCGATCGTGCTCGCGGCGATCGGCCTGTTCACAGTCGCGATGGGCGTGTTCGCGCTGCAACTGCGCATGGATGCCGGCTTCGAGAAACAGATGCCGATCGGCCACGAGTACATCCGCACGTTCCAGCAATACCGGAACGACCTGCTCGGCGCGAACCGGATTACCGTCGTCGTGCGCGCGAAGCACGGTTCGATCTGGACGCCGGACGGCCTGACGCGGCTGTACAAGGTCACGCAGGCCGTGACCTACCTGCCGAACGTCGACCGGATCGGCGTGCGCTCGTTGTGGACGTCGAACGCGTTCGTCAACGAGATCACCGACGAGGGTTTCCGTGCGGAGCCGATCATCTCCGGCACGATCACGCCGGATCAGCTGACGCCTGCGATCGTCGAGAAGATCCGCCGCGCGACGACGCTGGGCGGCTATGTCGGCACGCTCGTGTCGCACGGCGAGGACAGCGCGATGATCACGGCCGAGCTGAACGAGCGCGACAGCGCGGGCAAGGTGCTCGACTACGTCGCGTTCAATCACCTGCTGGAGCAGAAGATCCGCCAGCCGTTCGAGGATGCCGGCTACGACGTCCAGGTCATCGGCTTCGCGAAACAGATCGGCGACATCGCCGACGGCGCGAAGGCCGTGCTCGGCTTCTGCGCGATCGCGCTGCTGCTGACCGCGCTCGCGGTGTACTGGTATTGCCACTCGCTGCGCTTCACCGTGCTGCTGATCGCGTGCTCGCTGACGTCGCTGGTCTGGCAGTTCGGCACGCTGAAGCTGCTCGGTTTCGGGCTCGACCCGCTCGCGGTGCTGGTGCCGTTCCTGGTGTTCGCGATCGGTGTGTCGCACGGCGTGCAGCAGGTGAACTTCATCGTGCGCGAGATTTCGCACGGGCACAGTTCGTACGAGGCGGCGCGGCGCAGCTTCAGCGGGCTGCTGGTTCCGGGCGTGCTGGCGCTGATCACCGCGTTCGTGTCGTTCATCACGCTGCTGCTGATCCCGATCCCGATGGTGCGCGAGCTGGCGATCACCGCGTCGCTGGGCGTGGCCTACAAGATCGTGACCAACCTGATCCTGCTGCCGGTGGCCGCGTCCTGCTTCAACTTCACGAAGCGCTATGCGGACAGCGCGCTCAAGCGCGGCGAGCGGCGCTCGGCATGGCTGCGCCCTCTGGCGCGTATCGCGCAGCCGAAGTACGCGGGCGCGACCGTCGCCCTGACGCTCGTCGTGTTCGCGCTGGCCGCGTGGCAAAGCCGCGACCGTGTGATCGGCACGTTGCAGCCGGGCGCACCGGAGCTGCGCGCGGATGCGCGCTTCAACCGCGACGCGACGTCGATATCCGGCAGCTACGACATGGGCCTCGACTGGCTGACGGTGGCGATCGAGTCGGCCGGCAAGGCCTGCGACAACCCGGCGGTCGGCCTGTATGAAGACGATTTCGCGGCCGCGATGCGCACCGAGCCGGGTGTGGTGTCGGTGCAGTCGTACTCGGGCATGCTGCGCGCGTACAACCAGGGCTACAACGAAGACTATCCGAAGATGAACGTCGTGCCGATCGACCCGGAGAACTACGGCGCGGTGTCGGTCGACGTCGGCCGCGTGAAGGGTTTCATGAAGGCCGACTGCACGATGTCGGCGGCGCACCTGTTCCTGACCGACCACAAGGCCACGACGATCAACCGGATTCTCGACGACGTGAAGCAGTATCGCGCGTCGCATCCGTTCCCCGGCATTACCGTGCGTCTCGCGGCCGGCAACGCGGGCGTGCTGGCGGCGACCAACGAGGAAGTCGCGGGCAGCGAGCTGCCGATGATGCTGTACGTGTACGGCGCGATCCTGATCCTCGTGTTCCTCGCGTACCGCGACTGGCGCGCGATGATCGCGTGCTGCGCGCCGCTGTCGGTCGCGACCTTCATCGGCTACTGGTTCATGAAGGAACTGCAGATCGGGCTGACGGTGGCAACGCTGCCGGTGATGGTGCTGGCGGTGGGGATCGGCGTCGATTACGCGTTCTACATCTACAACCGGCTGCAGGTGCATCTCGCGAGCGGGCAGACGATCGTGAAGGCGGTGCAGCACGCGCTGCTCGAAGTCGGTGTCGCGACGATCTTCACGGCGATCACGCTCGCGATCGGCGTGGCGACGTGGAGCTTCTCCGCGCTGAAGTTCCAGGCCGACATGGGCAAGCTGCTGGCGTTCATGTTCCTCGTCAACCTGTTGATGGCGATGACCGCGCTGCCCGCACTGGCCTCGGTGCTGGAGCGCCGGTTCCCGCGCCGCAAGCCGGCCCGCGCGCCGGGGCTCTTCAGCCACTGACGCCCGCCCACTTTCATGGAGATCTCCAGATGATCAAGACGCTCGTTGCCTGTATCGCGCTGTGCGCTGCCACTGCCGCATTCGCGCAATCCCGCGGAACCGTCGCGGAATGGGCCGCGAAGCCGGCCCACGCGTGGCCCGCGCCGACGCACATGATGCTGACGGACGCGACGCGCGCCGGCTCGCGGGTCGTCGCCGTCGGCGACCACGGCATCGTGGTGCTGTCCGACGACGACGGCAAGACCTGGCGGCAGGCGCGACGCGTGCCCGTTGCCGCGACGCTGTCGGCCGTCGCGTTCGCCGATGCGCGGCACGGCTGGGCCGTCGGCCAGTGGGGGACGATACTCGCGACCGATGACGGCGGCGAAACCTGGACGACGCAGCGCAGCGACACGTCGGTCGACCAGCCGCTGTTCTCCGTGCTGTTCACGACGCCGCAGGACGGGCTCGCGGTCGGCCTGTGGTCGCTGATGCTGCAAACCCGTGACGGCGGCAAGACCTGGGCGAAGGTGACGCTGCCGAAGCCGCCGGGCGGCGGCAAGGCGGACCGCAACCTGTATCACGCGTTCGGCGATCACAAGGGCGCGCTCTACATCTCGGCCGAGCAGGGCACCGTGCTGAAGTCGACCGACGGCGGCGCGAACTGGAGCTACCTGCAGACCGGCGGCAAGGGTTCGCTGTGGACCGGCGTGGCGCTGCCGGACGGCCGCGTGGTGGTGGGCGGCCTGCTCGGCAGCCTGTACCAGAGCAGCGACGGCGGCGCGAGCTGGACGGCCGTCGACAGTCGCACGCGGAGTTCGATCACCGATCTGGTGGCGGCAGGCGACGGCCTGATCGGCGTCGGGCTCGATGGGCTGGTATTGAAGCAGCCGGCGGGGGCGGCAACGGTCGAGGTCGCGCAGCGTCCGGATCGCGCAACGCTGACCGCCGCGCTGCCCGACAAGGCCGGCACGCCGATCCTGTTCTCGCAGGATGGCGTGCTGACGTCTCGCTGATTGCAACCAGAAACGCACGGGGTTCCCTCCCGTGGCACGAAATGGACGAGGAAGACATGAGCGATTCGCGATACGAAATGATGGATGATGCGATCGGGCGTGCGTCACGGCTCGACGCGGCTCGGGCCGACGGTGCGCTGCGAGCGTACCGGCCCATCGGTGGATGGATCGAGCAGCCGCACGATCTGCAGCCACAGCTGGAAGGCGACATCCGCGCGGATGTGATCGTCGTCGGCGCCGGCTTCGCGGGCCTGAACACCGCGCTGGAGCTGACGGCGCGTGGCGCCAGCGTCGTCGTGATCGAGCGCGAGTTCGCGGGCTTCGGCGCGAGCGGGCGCAACGCCGGCTATCTGGCGGGCGGGCAGGGGCTCGAATACGATCTGTTCGTGAAGCGCGTGGGGCGTGAGCAGGCCAAACGGATCGTCGGCTTTTACGACGAAGGTGTCGGCTACGTCGAGCGCAAGCTCGTCGAATACGGAATCGACTGCGACTACCGCGCATCGGGCATCATTCGCGCCGGCGTGCATCCATCGCAGGAGAAGCGCCTGCGCGAGAACATGGAGGCCGGCATCGCGCTCGGCTCGCCCGCGCGGTTTCTCGACGGCGCGGCGATGCGCGCGCGCGGGATTCCGCCGGCGTTCCTGTTCGGTTGTCATGTTCCTGGCGGCGGCACGCTCGATCCCGGCAAGTACGTGACGGGCCTGCGGCGCGCGGCGCTTGCCGCGGGCGTGCGGCTCTACGAGCACACCGCGCTGCTCGATTTCGACGCGGGCGAGACCGTGCGGATCCGGACGGCGCGCGGCAGCGCAAGCGCGCCGGCCCTGGTACTCGCCACCAATGCGTATACGCCGCAACTCGGCATGCTCGGCAACAAGGTGATGCCGTTGCGGGTGTCGGCGCTCGAAACCGCGCCGCTCTCCGATGCGCAACTGGCGGCGCTGGGCTGGCCGAATCGCGAAGGGATCGTGACACCGCACCTGACGATGGAGAGCCACCGGCTCACCGCGCGCAATACGCTGTTGGTGACGACCAAGCGGCTCGATTACGTGTATGGCTCGCGCACGCCGAACGTGCCGGACGAAGCCGCTTATCGCGCGCTGCTGGCGACGCTGCGCGCGCGTTTCCCGCAACTGGGCAACCTGCCGGTGCGCGCATGCTGGAGCGGCTATATCTCGGTCGCGAGCGACGCGTTGCCGGTGGTCGGCGCGACCGGCGCGCACCGTAACGTGTTCCATACGGCCGGATGCTCGGGGCACGGAGTGGGGACGCAGTCGCTGATCGGGCAGTTGCTGGCCGACCGGATCAGCGGGGCGGAGTCGCCGCTCCTCGACGCTCTGACGCACCGGACACCCGCCATGCCGCCGGAGCCGTTGCGATGGTGCGCGATCAAGGCCGTGCTGGGCATGGCGAACCTGCTGGACGAACGGGTGAACCGTCACGCGCGGCGCGGATAGCAACGCGCGCCACGGTTGCCACGATGCATGGCGCGCCGGGACGGACTGCCGGCACGCCACCTTCACGACGAATACGATGACCACCGCACCCAAAGCGCAACACGACAGCAGGAAGCGCCGCGCAGCGAGCGCCGCTTCGGCCGGAGGCGATCTCGACGGCTTGCGGGCCCACGGCCTGCGCACGCGCGGCACGATCGTCCGTGTCGCCAGGAAACTGCTGCTGGAAGGTGGCCCGCTGTCGTTTTCGCAGCGTGCGGTCGCCGCCGGCGCCGGCATCAGCGTGAGCAATCTGCAGTACTACTTCCCGACGCGGCTGGCCGTGCTGCGGGCCGTGATCGAGCCGGTCATCGATGCGTACCTGGGCGAGCTGAAGCGCGTGCTCGACAGTGACGCATCGCCGGACGACGTACTCGAACGCTTGATGGAACGCTCGCTTCGCGACGCGAAGGATGCGCAATACGGCGCGCTGTTCAGGCATTTCCTGTCGTTCGCGGCGATCGACCCGGAATGCCTGAAGCTGTTCGACGAATGGTACGGCACGCTGACACGCGAGGTCGCGAAGCTGTTGCGCGCCGTCAATCCGGCGTTCGATGCGGCCGACAGCACGCACGTCGCCACGCTGTTGATTGCCATGGCGGACGGCTTGACGTTGCAATCCGCGAAAACGCGAGATACGCCGGGGCTCGGCGCGATGTTCATGGAAACGACCCGCTGCTTCATCTACGGAAAGCGGAGCGGCCAGGGCGGCGATCTGCCGCCGAAGTAGGAGGCGCGGCGCCGGTCAAGCGGTATCGCTGGCGACCCAGTACAGCACTTCCAGCGCGGCCGCGACGTGCAGGCGCTGTTGCGCGAGCGGGCGGGGCAACAACGACTCGGCACGCTCGAGCCGGCGCAGCAGCGTATTGCGGTGGACGTGCAGTTTTTCGGCCGCGTCGGTCACGCTGCAGCCTTCCGCGAGAAAGGCACGCAGCGCGTCGCGCAGCGACACGTCGGCGGTGGCCAGGCCGCCGAGCGTGTTGGTGATGAACTGGTGGAGGGACTCCATATGATGGGTCATCAGCGAAATCAGGCTCATGCTGTCCGCATGCACCACGCCGACGCCGGCGTGCAGCCTGCCGAGCAGCCGCTGCGTCGCCAGTGCGTCCAGGTGGCCGCGCCGGAACCCTTCCATGCCGTTCCCGGCGGTCGCGACGGCCATGTGCACGCCGGGCAGCGCGCGGATCGCGCGCTGCAACGCGGGCATGTCGAGCGGCTTGCCGTCGTGATACGTCCAGACCCACAACGTCGCGGTGTTCGCGACGACGACCAGCGCATTGCGTGTGCCCGCGCATTGGCCCAGCGCATCGGCCGCCCGCTCCAGCAGCCCCAGCTCGATATCCGCTTCCTCGCTCCAGACGATCGCGGCGTGATGGCGTTGCTCCAGCGTATAGCCCAGGCGCCGGCTGGCCTCTTGCGCGCTGATCGTCGTGCCTTCGACGATCAGCGTGACCAGCTCGCGACGGTCGGCGTGGGTGCCGCGCAGTCGCGCCTCGCGCTCGGCGTGCATGAATTCGGCCATGCCGATCATGTTGGTGTCGATGAAGGCCGCGATCGAACGCGACGACACGGCCAGAAACTCGCGCAGCTCGACCGGGTCCTGGGTCAACGTAAACGCGAGCTCCATCCAGCGCTGCCACACGACGCTCTGCGACGATCGGGCCGCGACGAACACGAGGTCGCTCAGGCCGCGCCGCACCAGTTCCTGCGCACTGCTGAGCATGTCGGCGGACAGGTAGCGGGACACCGGCGCACAAGGGTTCTCGAGGTTGGCGGTTGCCCAGTGAATCAGCCCGTTGCGGTTGATCCGCCGTACGGCCGCCGCGAGCACGGGGTCGCTCATCGTCGGGCTGGCCGCCACGTTCTCCTTGTCCAGTTCCTGCAGCCATTCCGTCTGCACATTCAGCGCGATTTCCGCACCCTGGCGCATCAGTTCCCGAATGCGCGGCGAAGGCAATGGCCAGGTCGGCTGGGCGGTGTGAGCGGGGGGCTGGGACATGACGGAGTGCTATCCAAACGAAGAGGTGCAAGTTGCACTCATTGTATTCGCATGCGGTGCATTCGACACCTTGTTCGACCCGATTCGGTTAATGAAAATAACGTCACAGAGCGCATTTCGACGCGAACAGGAGACACACCGTGACCGTACACCCCCTTCCGTCCATCGAGCACGTGGATGTGCTCATCGTCGGCGCCGGCCTTTCCGGGATCGGTGTCGCTCGTCAACTCGAGACGGACCGTCCCGGTACGTCCTACATCATCCTGGAAGCGCGCGCCGCGACCGGCGGCACGTGGGACCTGTTCCGCTATCCGGGCATCCGCTCCGACTCGGACATGCATACCTACGGTTACGGTTTCAAGCCGTGGGCCGACAAGAAGGCGATCGCCGGTGCGGATGCGATCCTGTCGTACCTGAGAGAGACGGCGACCGAGTACGGGATCGATCGTCACATCCGCACGAACCACAAGGTGATCCACGCATCGTGGTCGAGTGCGAAAGCGTTGTGGAGCGTCGAAGTCGAGCGCGTCGATACGGGCGAACGCAAGACGATCGTGGCCAAGTGGTTCTTCAGCGCCGCCGGATTCTATCGCCACGACGAAGGCCATACGCCAAAGCTCGAAGGGATCGAGCATTTCGGTGGCCCGGTGGTCCATCCGCAGCACTGGCCGGAAGATCTCGACTACAGCGGCAAGCGCGTGGTGGTGATCGGCAGCGGCGCCACTGCGGTCACGCTGTTGCCGGCCATGGCCGGCAAGGCCCGGCACGTCACGATGCTGCAACGCACGCCCACCTACGTGGTGAGCCTGCCGGCGGAAGACCTCATCGCCAATACGCTGCGCAAGGTGATGCCGCATACGTGGGCGTACGCGCTCGTGCGGCGCAAGAACATCGCGATTGCGCGCTTCATCTGGCACTTCTGCCGCACGCGTCCGAAGGCGGCGAGGCGCCTGATCCGCTTCCTGAACAAGCGCCAGTTGCCGAAGGGCTACCCGGTCGATGTCCACTTCAACCCGCCGTACAACCCGTGGGACCAGCGTCTGTGTGCGGTGCCGGATGGCGATCTGTTCAAGTCGATCCGCGACGGCCGTGCGTCGGTCGTGACGGACCGCATCAAGACCTTCACGGAAACGGGCATCGTGCTGGAATCCGGGCAGACGCTGCCCGCCGACATCATCGTCACGGCGACGGGGCTCAACATCCGGTTCTTCGGCGGGATCAAGCTGACGGTGGACGGCGAACCGGTGGAGCTCCGCGACAAGGTGGCCTTCAAGGGGATGATGCTCAGCGGCGTGCCGAATTTCGCGTTCTCCATCGGCTATACGAATTCGTCGTGGACGTTGAAGGTCGGGCTGCTGGCCGAGCATTTCTGCCGCGTGCTCGCGCATATGGAGCGCGGCGGCTTCGCGACCTGCGTGCCCGAACTGCCCGCCGCCGACATGCCGACGCGTCCGCTGCTCGATTTCGGCGCCGGCTACGTGCAGCGCGCGATCGGCAGCCTGCCGCGCCAGGGCCCGGGCACGCCGTGGGTCATGTCGATGGACTATCACCTCGATGTCCGGATATTGCGGCACGGTTCGGTCGATGACCCCTGCCTGCGCTTCCGGCAGGCACCGGCCGCAGGCGGCACGGATCGTGTCGAGTCGCGTCGCGCTGTCGGAGGATGATCATGACGATTCATTCCATGGAAGCGGTGCAGGACGCGTTCTGCGACCTGCCGGGCGGCGTGCGTCTCTGCTATCGCACCTACGGGCCCGACAACGGCGAGCCATTGCTGCTGATTGCGGGCATGACGCTGCAGTTGACCTTCTGGCCGCCTGCGCTGATCGACGCGCTGATTCAAAGCGGCTATCGCGTGATCGTGTTCGACAATCGCGATGTCGGCCGCTCGTCTCGCATCGCGCGGCCGGGGCCGAGCGTGCTCCGGCAGTTCCTCCGCCAGCCCGTCAAGGACGGTTATGACCTGGAAGACATGGCCCAGGACACGATCGGCCTGCTCGACAGCCTGCAGGTGGCGCGCGTGCACGTCGTCGGCATGTCGATGGGTGGCATGATCGGGCAGGTGCTCGCCGCGCGCTATCCGCAGCGCGTGCTGTCGCTGACCTCCATCATCTCGACGACCGGTGCGCGCAATGTCGGGCAGCCGGCCATGTCCAGCATGCTGATGCTCACCGCGCCGCCGCCCCGCACGCGCGAAGCGGCCGTGGAGCAATACAGCCGGATCATGGCTCACATCGGCGCGCAGGCGTACCCCGCGGACGACGCGGCACGGCGCGCGTATGCGGCCCACGCGTGGGATCGCGGCCAGCAGGCGCGCGACCACGAGAGCACGACCCGACAGATCGGCGCGATCATCAACTCGGGGGACCGCACCGAGGAGATCCGGCGGATCCAGGCGCCCACGCTGGTCGTGCACGGCGATCGGGACCTGCTGGTCGCGCCCAGCGGCGGTGTCGCGACCGCTGCGGCCATCGCGGGCGCGGACATGGTCACGGTGCGCGGCATGGGGCATGACATTCCCGAGGGCGTCGTGCCGCTGCTGACGAGCCTGATCGATGGCCATATCCGGCGCCGTGCGACGCGTGCTGCCGCGGAGCCCGTGCGCACCGGCCGGCACATTGCCTGAGCCGGTTCGCCCGCGGCACGCGATCCGCGCGTGACGTCGGGAAGCAGCGCTCGCGCCATCGCCGGCCGCCGAACCGGCCCGCGGCAGCGTGAAGACCGAGAACATTTGCAAGACGCTTGTCGTGATGCGACGCGATCGCATGAGCGGCAAGCCGTAGGAGACACCATGCATCAAGGCTACCCGACCGACCTTGCGGCCCGCTTCGAGCGCCAGCGCCGCGCCTTCGCACTGGAGCCGAACCCGGCGCTGGCCACCCGGCTCGCGCGCCTCGAACGGCTGGCTGCGTGGCTCGATGCGCATGAGCACGCCATCGTGCGCGCCATCGATGCCGATTTTCACGGCCGCTCCGCGCACGAGACGCGGCTGGCGGAGGTGTTCATCGTGCATGCGGGCATCCGGCACGCGCGCCGGCACCTGAAACACTGGATGCGGGCGCGCCGCGTGCCGACCGCACTGCATTTCCGCCCCGGCCACAACCGGCTGATGCCGCAACCGCTGGGCGTGACGGGCATCATCTCGCCGTGGAACTACCCGCTGCAGCTGTCGCTCGGGCCCGCACTCGCGGCGCTCGCCGCCGGCAATCGTGTATTGATCAAGCCGTCCGAGCTCACGCCCGCGCTGTCCGACCTGCTCGTGTCGATGGCGCGCGAGACCTTTGCGCCGGACGAACTCGATGTCGTGGTGGGCGACGTCGAACTCGGCAAGGCGTTCGCCGGCCTGCCGTTCGATCATCTGTTCTTCACCGGCTCGACCCAGGTGGGGCGTGACGTCGCGCAGGCGGCCGCGGCCAACCTGACATCCGTGACGCTCGAGCTCGGCGGCAAGTCGCCGGCGATCCTCGATGCGTCGTGCAACGTCGAGGTCGCCGCGCAGCGCCTCGCGTTCGGCAAGCTGCTGAACGCGGGCCAGACCTGCGTCGCGCCCGATTACCTGCTCGTACCCGCCGGAACGGCCGACAGCGTCGCATCGCAGCTGGCGCGCGCCGTCACGCGCCTGTATCCGACGCTCGCGGCCAATCCCGACTACACGGCCATCATCAGCGAGCGCCACCGCGCACGCCTCGCCGGCATGGTCGACGAAGCACGCCGGGCGGGCGCGCGCATCGTCGAAGTCAATCCCGCCGGCGAATCGTTCGGCACGTCGTCGCGCAAGTTCGTGCCCACGATCGTGATCGGCGCACCGGCCGACACGCGGCTGATGAACGAAGAGATCTTCGGCCCCGTGCTGCCGATCGTCGAATACGCGAATCTGGACGATGCACTGGCGTACATCCGGAGCCGCGCGCGGCCGCTCGCGTTGTACTGGTTCGGCGAAGACGCGGCGCGGCGCGATCGCGTGCTGCGCGAAACGGTGTCCGGCGGCGTCACGATCAACGATTGCCTGTGGCATCTGGTGCAGGAGAACCAGCCGTTCGGCGGCGTCGGGCAGAGCGGCATGGGTGCCTATCACGGCCAGTGGGGCTTCGACACCTTCAGCAAACTGAAGCCGGTGTTTCACCAGACCCGCTGGAACGGCGCCGTGCTGTTCCATCCGCCGTACGGCCGAACCTTCGACCTGCTGCTGCGTACGCTGTCGCGTCTCGCGTGACTTCCGAATCCTGTATCGAGAGAAATGCCATGAATCATGAGTTCGACTACATCGTCGTGGGCGGCGGCTCGGGCGGCTGCGTGGTGGCAGAACGCCTGACCGAGGACCCGAACGCCACGGTCTGCCTGCTGGAAGCGGGCGGCAGCGGCGACGGCATGGTGATCAACGTTCCGGCCGGCATGGTCGCGATGCTGCCGACCCGCCTCAACAACTGGGCATTCGACACGGTGCCGCAGCGCGGGCTCGGCGGGCGCGTCGGCTATCAGCCGCGCGGCAAGGCGCTGGGCGGCTCGTCCGCGATCAACGCGATGGTCTACATTCGCGGCCATCGCAGCGACTACGACACGTGGGCCGCGCTCGGCAATCCCGGCTGGTCGTACGACGAAGTGCTGCCTTACTTTCGCCTGAGCGAGCACAACGAGCGCATCAACGATGCGTGGCACGGCCAGGACGGCCCGCTGTGGGTCAGCGACCTGCGCTCCGACAACCCGTTCCAGGCGCGCTTCCTGACCGCGGCCCGCCAGGCGGGCTTGCCGCTGACGGACGATTTCAACGGCGCGCAGCAGGAAGGCGTCGGCATCTACCAGGTCACGCAGAAGCAGGGCGAACGGTGGAGCGCGGCGCGCGGCTATCTGCTCCCGCACGTCGGCAAGCGCGCCAATCTCGCCGTCGAGACGCACGCGCAGGTCCGGCGCATCCTGTTCGAGGGCAAGCGCGCCGTCGGCGTGGAGGTGCTGCAGAAAGGCACGCTGAGGACCTTCCGTGCACGGCGCGAGGTGGTGCTGGCCGCAGGCGCGCTGCAGACGCCGCAACTGCTGATGCTGTCCGGCATCGGCCCGGCGGACGAACTGGCGCGCGTCGGCATCGACACGCTGCACCACCT
This sequence comes from Burkholderia lata, assembly GCF_902499335.1. Classification (GTDB taxonomy): domain Bacteria; phylum Pseudomonadota; class Gammaproteobacteria; order Burkholderiales; family Burkholderiaceae; genus Burkholderia; species Burkholderia lata_B. The sequence continues at coordinate 64,020 of NZ_CABVQK010000023.1, forward strand.
GCCCGGCGTGGGCCGCAACCTGCAGGATCACCCGGACTTCATCCTCAGCTACCGCACGCGCAGCCTCGATACGATGGGCGTCTCGGTGGGCGGCAGCGCGCGGATGCTGCGCGAGATCATGCGCTTCCGCCGTGAGCGGCGCGGCATGCTGACGTCGAATTTCGCGGAAGGCGGCGCGTTCCTCAAGACGCAACCGGGCCTCGATGCCCCCGACATTCAGCTGCATTTCCTGGTCGCCCTGGTCGACGATCATGCGCGGCGCATGCACCTCGGCCATGGGCTGTCCTGCCACGTGTGCCTGCTGCGCCCGCGCAGCCGCGGCACGGTCGCGCTGCGCAGCCGCGACCCCGCCGCCGCGCCGCTGATCGATCCCGCGTTCCTCGACGACCCGCGCGACCTGGAGGACATGGTGGCCGGCTTCAAGATCACGCGCGGCCTCATGGAGGCGCCCGCGCTCGCGGAGTGGATCACGAAGGACATGTTCACGCGCGACGTGCACAGCGACGACGAGATCCGGGCGGTGCTGCGTCGGCGCGCGGACACCGTCTATCACCCGGTCGGCACGTGCCGGATGGGACAGGACGCGATGGCCGTGGTCGATCCGCAACTGCGCGTGCATGGTGTCGACGGGCTGCGCGTCGTCGATGCATCGGTGATGCCGACGCTGATCGGCGGCAATACCAATGCGCCCACCATCATGATCGCGGAGAAGGCGGTCGACCTGATGCGCGGCGTCAGCCGGGTAGCGTCCGCGGCGTGCGCGACAGCGGCGGAAACGCACCGCTTCACGACGTCGGGCATCGAGACCGGTCGATAGGTGGAAGGTCCGGCTGCTGTCGGCGTCGGACTATCCCCCGGTCAAACGAACACGTTCATGCAGCGTCGGGACGACCGGTCCCGCTGATGCCTTTCATCACCCGCAGTTTTGACGAAGAGTTGCCGAACCATGTCTGCCATCCGATCGCCATTCTGGCCCGCGCACCTGGCCACGCGTCAGGCGCCGCCCGCGACCCACCTGTTCCGGCACGTGGAGGCCGCGGCGGCGCGCCACCCGGACAAGCCGTTCATCCTGTTCTACGACACGCCCGTCTCGTTCGCGCGCTTCCAGCGCGAAGCCGAGCACGTGGCGGGCTTCCTGCAGCAACGGTGCGGGGTGAAGGCGGGCGACCGCGTGCTCCTGGACATGCAGAACAGCCCGCAATGGATGATCGCGTACTACGGCATCCTGCGCGCGAACGCGGTGGTCGTGCCGGTCAATCCGATGAACGTGACCGACGAGCTGGCGCACTACATCGAGGACAGCGGCGCGAGCACGGCGTTCGTCGCGCAGGACCTGTATCCGCGCATCGCGCCGCTCGTGGGCGGCGCGGGCGGCCTCGCGAACGTCGTCGTGGCGACGTATGGCGATTACGTGGCGCAACCGTCGGCCGTCGCGGTGCCCGACTTCGTCGCGGCGCCGCGCCACGTCGACGGGCCCGGCGTGGTGCACTGGTGCGATGCGCTCGCCGAACAGCTGGCGCCGGGCGAGCTGACGGCGGGCCCCGACGACATCTGCCTGATGCCTTATACGTCCGGCACGACGGGCAAGCCGAAAGGCTGCGTGCACACGCATCGCAGCGTCATGTGCACGGCGGCCGGCTTCGTCGACTGGTTCGACGATCCCGAGGACGCGATCCACCTGGCCATGCTGCCGCTGTTCCATGTCACCGGCATGCAGGGCGGGCTGAACGGCCCGCTGTATCGCGGCTCGACCGTGGTCGTGCTGCCGCGCTGGGATCGCGATGCCGCGGGCCGCGCGATCGGCCGCAACCGCGTCACCGTGTGGCAGTCGATCTCGACGATGATGGTGGATTTCCTGTCGAACCCGAACCTGCACGAATACGACCTGTCGAGCCTGCGCTCGATGCGCGGCGGTGGCGCGGCGATGCCGGACGCGATCGCCCGGAAGCTCAAGGACACGGTCGGGCTCGAATACGTCGAAGGCTATGGGATGTCGGAAACGATCGCCGCGACGCACATCAATCCGCCGGCGCGTCCCAAGGCGCAATGCCTCGGCATCCCCGTGTTCGACGTCGATGCGCGGATCGTCGATCCGGTCACGTTCCAGCCCGTGCCGCAAGGGGAGGCGGGCGAGATCGTCATGCATGCGCCGCAACTGATGCAGGGTTACTGGCGCAATCCGGAGGCCACGAAGCAGGCGTTCGTCGAGATCGACGGCAAGCGCTTCCTGCGCACCGGCGATCTCGGCCGCATCGACGAGGACGGTTACTTCTTCATGGCCGACCGGCTGAAGCGGATGATCAACGCGTCGGGCTACAAGGTGTGGCCGGCGGAAGTCGAGACGATGATGTACCGCCATCCGGCAATCAAGGAAGTGTGCGTGATCGGCACGCGCAGTGCGCATCGCGGCGAGACGGTCAAGGCATTCGTCGTGCTCGATCCGGCGTACCCCGACGGCGTGACGCCCGACGACGTGGTGGCGTGGGCGCGCGATCATATGGCGTCCTACAAGGTTCCGCGCATCGTCGAATTCGTCGAGTCGCTGCCGAAATCCGGCTCCGGAAAGATCATGTGGCGGGAGTTGCAGGAAAGGGAGGAGGCGGCGGCCGCCGGCACCGAGGGAAACGCAGTGGCATGACGGGCGTGCCGTGTTCGGTCGCCCGAGGGGTATCCGTCGAGCGGCGACCGGAATGAAGCAGACACGAGGGGATTCCCTCGTGTCTTACGTCGATTTCATGTTTGTCATATCGACCTATTATTATAAATGTGGACTACTGATCGGGCGGCCCCGTTTGGGGTGTCGCGCGATCGGGCCTGTCACTGTCTATCGAATGGTTCCCGGTGCGGGAACCGGCATGGTGTGCGGAGAAAGAGAATGGGAATGAAGAACGATTCGAACAAGGTCATGCGCTTCACGGCATGGAGCGCGATCATCGGCGGCCTGCTGGCGTATGCGAACGTGGGGCTGGTGTCGATGGTGGCCGGTTCGGATACCGGCATGTTGCTTCACGGTGCGACGATGCTGAGCCTGCCGTCGGAAACACGCGATCTGTTTCGCTTGTCGATGCTCGCCGACGTGTTCGGCTTCTATCTGCCGGTGCTCGTCATCGGCGGGTACTTTCTGCACGTCTTCAAGGAGGAACTCGGCGCGCTCGGCTACATGGTTGCGTTCGGCATCGGGTTGTACGCGGTGCTCGGCGTGACCGGTGCGGCGCTCCAGCTGTCGGTGCTCGGTCCGCTGGCGCAAATGCATGCGGGCGGAGACGACGCAACACGGGCTGCGGCCGCTACCGCGTGGGCGACCGTCGCCAACGGCACGCAAAGCGGGCTGTGGTGGTCCGAAGGCCCGCTGGTGTTCTTCTGGGCGCCGATCGTCGCCAATCAGTTGAAGAAGGCCGGATGGCACGGGGCGTTCCTGCTGAAGATCGTTGCCTGGTTTTTCGCGATCATCTTCGTCTCCGGGTTCTTCCCCGAATTCGAAGCCGTGACGGGGGCGAGCGAGATCGTCGTCGTTCTCGTCCTGCCGGTGTGGATGATGTGGTTCGGCTGGCAGTTGCTGCGCCGTGCAAGCCGGAGCGCGAAAGCGGGCGCGTTCGTGGCCGGGTAACGGAGTGGTGCCGATACCGGGGTCCCGGTCACGCATCTCGGGAGAGGCCGCTGCATCGCACGCCACGCACGCCGCACCGCCACCCGTCGTCGAAGCCGTCCGCTCCCATAACCGGCTCCCTTCGCGCGCTCCCATGAACGGCTCCCATCGGCGACGCCGAAGGCGGCCGTAGCACAAGCATGCAACGCGAGGACGTCGGCGCCGGTCTATCCGCCCGCGACGCAGGCTGCCGCGCCGCGCACCTTCGCCGCCCGCAGGTGCCGGTCGCGATCGGCCAGCCAGTCTTTCCGCTCGCCGCGCCAGCCCACCGCGTGAATCCGGTCCATCTGGCGCGCGGCGACGGTTGCCGCGCAGGCGAGGCCGGAGAGCGGGATATCGAGCAGGCGCCAGTGGCCGGCATGCGGCGTATCGACCCCGCGGAATGCCCCCGCGAGTGGCGCCAGCGAATCGAGCGTGGCGCCGTGTCCGCTTCCGCATGCATTCGAAATGCTGTCCAGCCGAAGCTGGTCGCGCGATACCGGATCGGCGAGCGCGCTGGTCTGCCCGATGCCCAGCCCGATCGGGCCACGGGCGATCGCGATGACGATCCAGATCCCGGCGTGGCCGACCACGACGTCGAGCCCATCCAGCACGTCGCAGCCCGCGACCGCGATATGGTCGGCATCGCGGTCGATCAGCGTCAGCTCGTCGGCCGCGCGGCCGGCCAGCGTTCCCAGGATCGCGCGCAGCGCGGACCGGCCGATCGCGAAGCGGCGGCCGTGCGCGCGATTCGGATGCGTCCTGGCGCGCCGCAGCTCCGTCTTCGACAGGTAGAGATGGCCCCGCTCGCTGGTGACGAGCTGCCATTCGCCGCGCAGTCGCCACAACAGGATTTCGCCGGGAGCGGGGAGCCGTGACGGACATGACGCAAGCGTGTGCGAGCCCGTGATCGTCAGGGTGGGATAGCGCATGCCGGCCCTCGTGTCGGTGGTGAATTCAACATGGCCCGGCGTGCCGGTCGCGTCATGCCTGTTGTCCGGCCTGCCGTGCATCATTCCCCGCATGCTGCCGCGTGAGCCGCGCGGCGAGCGAGACGGCCTGCCCGAACGACGCCACCGCATGGTGCGGAATCCCGAATGCCTTGACGGCGACCTCGCCCTGAGCGGCCACTTCCGCGCGACGGCCGGGATCGGGTTCGACGCTGACGAGCGCCTTGCAGACGGCGCCCAACGCCTCCTTGTTCTGCTTGAGCCAGACCGCGCGATGCTTGCGGTCGTCGTGGCTCTCGTCGGTATCGAGCTCGATGTAGACGATCACGAACGGCTCGCCGTGGCGCATCAGCGTGTCGATCTCGCCTTCCCAACGCGGCGCGTAGCCCGGTATCGCGTGTTCGGGGCGAAACACGCAGACCGGAAAGAGATGGATGTCGTGTAACGCGAAATCGTTCGGATTGAGAGCGGTCATCGAGGTTTCTCCGGTGGATGAGCGACGCCGAAGCGTCGGGGCGGCCGCGCGGCGGCAATCAATGCGTATGCGCTTGCGTTGCGCCGGCCTGCGCGACCGGCGGCGCGTCGCGCCAGCCGACGCCGAGCGACTTGTAGAGCGCGATCGCGCCTTGCACCTGCGCGAGCCGGCTGAGTGCGAGCGCATCGCGTGCGCGGTACGTCGCGCGTTGCGCGGTGAGTACCGACAGGTATTCGCCGAGGCCGTTGCGGTACAGCCGCGTGGCGCGCGACTGCGCGTCCTGGCTGCTGTCGACCGCCGCGGCGAGCATGGCCTGCTGGTCGCGTGCGGCGCCGATCGCAACCAGTGCGTCCTCGACATCGCGAAACGCGCTGCGGATGCGCTGTTCGTATGCGAGCCGTGCGGCCTCGGCCGCCGCGCGCGCGGCGTCGACGCCGGCTTTCGCGCGGCCGCCGTCGTACAGCGTCTGCGTGCCGTCGAGCGCGACCGACCATGCGACGCTGGCGCCCGAGAACAGGTCCTGTACGAGGCTCGCCGTCGTGCCGAGGCTCAGCGGAATCGCGAAATGCGGAAACTGCTCGGCGCGTGCGACGCCGATCTGCGCGGTCGCGGCGGCAAGCCGCCGTTCGGCGGCGCGAATGTCGGGGCGCTCGCGGATCACGTCCGACGGCAGCGTGACGGGCAACGCGGGCGCGACCGGCAGTGTCGCGCCGGGCGCGCTCAGCGTGTCGCGCAGCGTTTCCGGAAAACCGCCGACGAGCACGCCGATCGCGTGCGCGAGCCGCGCGACGTCCTGATGCAGCGGCGGCAACGTCGCCTGCGCGAGCTGCAGCTCGGCCCGCGCCTGCGCGACCGCGAACGACGTGCCGAGGCCGCGCCGGTTCGATTGCTCGGTCAGGCGGCGCGTGGCGTCGAGGCTCGCGACGTTGTCCGTCGCGATCCGCAGCCGCTCCTGGGTCGCGCGCAGCGCCGCGTAATCCGACGCGAGTTCGGCCAGCAGGCTCACGAGGATCGCGTGGCGATCGTCGTCGAGCGCATCGATCTGCGCATCGGCCGATTCGACCGCGCGTCGCGTGCCGCCGAACAGGTCGAGTTCCCATGACGCATCGAAACCGAGCCGGTAGGTGCGCGACTGGCCGATGCCGGGTGGCCATTCGAGCGCCCGTGACGAACGGATCGCATCGGCGTTTCCGCCCGCCGTCACGGTCGGGCCGAGGCGGCTCGCGATCTGGTCGCGTTCGGCGCGCGCCTGCAGCAACCGTTGGCGCGCGATCGCGAGATCCTGGTTGTGCGCGATCGCCTGCGCGACCAGCGCGTCGAGCTGAGCATCGCCGAACGCGCGCCACCAGTCCTGCAACTGCGCGGGATCGGTGGCCACCGTGTCACGCGGTGCGATCCAGCCGGGCGGATGTGCGGGCTGCGGCGCCACGTAATCGGGGCCGACCGTCGTGCACGCGGCCAGCGCACATGAGCAGGCCGCGACGAAGGCGCGCGCGGAGCGTGGAAGGAGCAGGCATCGCATCGTCGCCACCTTCACATCCACGCGTGCAGCCACGACGCGAGCCGGCCGCGCGGCGTGCGCTCGCGCCCGCGTTCACCGACTTCGACGCTGCACGTCATGCCTGCCGCCAGCAATACGCCGGCCGGCACCTGGTCGATCTCGATGCGCACCGGAATGCGCTGCGCGAGCCGCACCCAGCTGAAGGTCGGATTGACGGCCGGCAGGCCGAGCTCGTCGAGCGTGCCGTTCTCGTCCGCGATGCCGCGGCCGATGCTCGTCACGTGTCCGCTCAGCAGCGGATCGAAGCCCATCAGCCGGATCGACGCGGGCGCGCCCGTCGCGATGCGGCGCAGCTTGGTCTCCTCGAAATAGCCGGTGATCCAGAAGCTGTGTGCGTCGAGCACCGAGATGCCGGGCTTGCCCTCGACCGCGTAGTCGCCGTGACGCAGGCGCAGCTGCGTCACGTAGCCGTCAACCGGCGAGCGTAGCGTCGTGCGTTCGAGGTCGAGCTTCGCGACGTCGAGCGCGGCCAGCGCCTTGCGGTGCTCGGCCTGCGCGATCGACACCGCGCGACTCGAACGCTGGATATCCTCGCGCGGCACGAGATCGTCGAGCCCGGTTCGCCGCTGCGCTTCGTCGCGCTTCTGGCGCATCGACTCGGCGGTCGCGGCGACCTGCGCTTCTGCTTGCTCCACCGCCAGCGCGAAGCGCTGCGGATCGATCCGGTACAGCACGTCGCCTTTCGCGACGCGCTGGTTGTCGACCACCGCGACTTCGACGACGGTGCCCGACACTTCGGGCGCGATCCGCACGACGTGCGCGCTCACGCGCGCGTCACGCGTCCACGGCGCGAGGACGTACGCGTGCCAGAGCGCGGCGACCAGCACGATCGCGACGGCCACCGTGGCGAGCGTCAGCAGGGAGCGGGTAAGGGGTTTGAGCGACATGACGCGATACGTTCCGACGGCTAGAAGTAGAGGATCAGCGTGGCGACCAGCACGAGCGAAATCGCGAACTCGAACAGCGCCGGATGCCACACGCGGCGCAGCACGCCGAGCCGGGCGAGCAGCGCGCGCACGGCCATGTAGAGCGGCACGGTCGCGCACGCATAGACGAAAAACGGCGGCAGGTAGATGCCGGCCAGCGGAAATTCACTGAGCATCGGGGGCACGCTCCGGAACGACGGTGAAATAGGCGGCGTACGTGTGCAGCAGCACGTAGACGTCGGCGAACGCGGCCATCAGCCACTTCAGTTCGGTGTTGCCCGGCTGCGCGGCGGCGAGGCCGGCGAGGGCGTGCGCGGCGCGCCGTGCATGCCGGGCCGCGCGTGCGGGCGCCGCCGCGTGCCGCGCGAGGCCGGCGAGCCCTGCGCGTACGCGGCGCTGTGCGGCGTCGGGCAAGCCGTCACGCGCGGCGCCGCGGCGGATCCGCAGCAGTTCCTTGCCGACGTGCAGCGCCGCGAGCGCCTCGATGCTCGCCTGCGTCATCGCGGCCGGCTGGCCGGCGAGCAGTGCGCCGAGCTGCGCGATGCGGTGCTGCTGGCGCTGCTGCCAGCCCGCCGCCATGACGCGCCTGCCGGCCACGAGTGCGAGCGTGTCGTCGCGGATCGTGCGGCGCAGCCGCGTCGCGTCGGTGGCCAGGTTGCGCGGCAGGATCAAGCGGAACGTGAGCAGCGTGAGGAACGTGGCGAGTACCCACGCGACCGACTGGTTGAGGAACAGCGCGACGTCGGGGCGGAACGGATTGGTCGCGCCGGTCAGCGTGTTGAATGCGACGAGATACGCGAGCCCCGCGAGCGCGGTCTTCGGCACGCTCGTCGCATAGATGCCTGGCATCCAGAACAGCGCGAGCGCGACGACGAGCAACGGAAAGCCCTCGATGCGCGGCAGGATGCCGAACGCGCACACGAACGCGGCCGGCACGGCGAGCACGGTGCCCTTGATGAACGCCTGCGCGCCGGCGGCCGGGTTGCCGGCGGTCGCGAGCAGCGCGCAGTACGGTGCGACGACGAGCAGCATCATGTCGCCCTGGTTCCAGCCGGTCGCGAGCCAGAACGCGCCCGAGATCACGATCGCGCACGCGGCACGCACGCCGTTGCGCAGGGCCGCGCCCGTGTCGCGGTAAAAGCGCACCCGTGCGGGCCGGTAGCCCGGCCGCGGGCGCTGCAATTCGACGAGGCCGCCCAGTGCCGCGCAGTAGTCGTCGATCTGTTCGATCAGCCGCTCGCCGGCGATCAGCAACGCCGCGTCGTCGCGCGGATGGCCGAGCGCGATGCCGTCGAGCGCGGCGCGCAGGCGTTCGCGCGCGTCGCCCAGCAGCACGAGCGCGTGCGCCGCGCCGCCGGGGCCGTCGCCCAATGCGTCGGCGGCGGCCTGCCACGCAGCCGCGAGACGAGGCTGCAACGACGCGACCGCGTGCGCGCCGGGACTGTCGGCCGGCAGCGGCGGCATGCCGCCCGCGAGTGCGCCGAACAGCGACGCCATCCCGTGCCGCACGGCGGCCGCGCGCTGCGCGAGATCTTCCGATTCGGCCTTGCCGAGCGCGAGCAGATCGTCGATGCCGTAGATGCCGGCGAACAGCGCGTGCCGCTTGTCGTCGGCGGGCGCCGCCGCGAGGCCGTTGCGCTGCGCGGCGATGACTCGCGCGACGTCGGCCGTGACGCGCGCCACCAGCGCTTCGAGCTTCGCGTGCACGTCGCGCGTGCCGAGCAGCATCGACACGAGGCTCAGGCACAGCACGCCGATCGCGACCGTGGAGCCACGCCCGATCACGTGCTCGAAGGTCAGCTCGGGATGCTGCATCGCGCCGTAGGTCGCGAGGCCGATCGTGTAGCCGGCCACCACGGTGCCCGACGCGCGGAAGTGCCGCAGCAGCGTCATGCCCGCGACGCAGACGCCGAGCCAGAACGCGAAGCCGAGGATGAACAGCAGCGGTTGCTGCGCGAAGCAGCCCATCAGCACGAACGCGACGACCATCCCCGCGATCGTCCCGACCACGCGCCATACGCCCTTGCCGATCACGGCGCCCTGGACGGGATTGATCACGAGCAGCACGGTCGACGCGGCCGAGTACGGGGTTTCCAGTTCGAGCAGGTACGCGACGCCGAGCGCAAGTGCGGCGGCAATGACCGAGCGCGCGACATACGCGCCGCGCGGCGTGAAGATGTCGATGCGTGCGATCAGCGCCGCGGCCGCGCGATTCAGGCGGCGGGGCGGCGCCGCGACGGCGCGCGTCTGATCTGCTGCTTCATGCACTGCGCTCGCTCCATGAGAAAGGACGAAGCCAGTCTACGGTCGAGCCATGCATGCGGAACAGTGACGTCTTTGCATTCGACGAGTGCGTGCGGCGCATGCGTCATGCGTGCGGCGGATGCAGTGCTGGCTGGCCGATGCACAGTCCGCGCACGACACGCCGCAACCACTGGTGCGCGGGGTCGCTCTGGAAGCGCGGATGCCACGCCTGCGTGATCAGCACGGTTTCGAGCGGCACCGGCAGTTCGAACGATCGCACGCCGAGCCCGGCCCGCACTGCGCCGCGCGCGAGATGCTCGGGCAGCGGCAGGATCAGGTCCGACGCCTGCAGCGCGAAGATCGCCGCGTACGGCGTCGGCACGACGAGCAGCACGTGCCGCGCAAGCCCGCGCGCGGTGAGCGCGTCGTCGATCGGCCCCACCGACTTGCCGCGCCGCGATACGCCGATATGCGGCCAGCGCGCGAAGCGCTCGGGCGTGATGTCGTCGTCGAAGATCGGGTGGTCGTGGCGCGCGAGACCGACGAACGTCGTCGTGAACAGCGGCTGCACGCGGATCTCCGGCCCGAGGCGGCGCGACGCGCTGATGAACAGGTCGATGCGGCCGCTGCGCAACGCGTCGTCGTCCACGTCGTCTTCCTCGGGCATGAAGCGCAGCATCGCGCGCGGCATCCCGCGCGCCATCTCCTCGAGCAGGCGGCTGCTGTGCAGCCCGACGAAGATGTCGTTCGCCCGCACGTTGAACTGCTTGTCGAGCATGCCGAGATCGATTTCCGCGGACGGGGCGAGTAACTGCGACGCGCGCTCCACGGTTTCGCGGACGACGCCGCGCAGTTCGAGCGCGCGCGGCGTCGGCACCATCTTGCGGCCGGCCTGCACGAAGATCGGGTCGCCGACCGTTTCGCGGATGCGCGCGAGCGTGCGGCTCATCGCGGGCGGGCTGAGGTTCATGCGGCGTGCGGCGCCGACGACGCTGCCCTCTTCGAGTAGCGCGTCGAGCGAAATCAGCAGGTTCAGGTCGGGTGCCATCGGCTTCTCCGTTTCATCGCGTGCATGCGGCGCAATGGTAGTGCGGGATACGCGCGCGCAGGGTGACTGCAGCGCACGCAACGATTGCGTGCGGCATCACGCGTGACGCACGCATCGAGGGTGTCATTGGCCGGTACCGGCATCGGGCGGCAGCGAGCGGACGGCGGCGAACGCGCCGTTCACGTACATCAGCGGGTTCACGTCGTCGGACATCGCGACGCGCGTGACCCGTCCGATCAGGATCGAATGCGAGCCGACCTCGACCTGCTCGAGCGTGTCGCAGAAGAATGACGTCTGCGCGTTCTCGAGGTAGGGCAGGCCGGTTACCGCGTCGGTGCGCCACGCGTCGTGTGCGAAACGCGCATCGGAGCCCGCCGTGCTGCACGCGAGCGCGAGCGGCACGTGGCAGCTTCGCAGCGCGTTCACGCAGAAGCGCCGGCGGCCGGTGATCGACGCGTGAATGCTGGCGCGCCGGTTGATGCATACCAGCACGGTCGGCGGATCGAGCGCGACCGACGTGAACGAGCTGGCGGTCAGCGCGCACGGTGCGGCCTCGGCGCCGTCGCCGCCGGTCGTGACGATCGTGACGGTGGCGGCCACGCCGCGCATCGCCTGTTTCAATTGCTGCGCAATGTCCACGGTGTTCATCATGATGCGGTCCTGTCACGAGGAGCCCCGGCGCCGCGCAGCTCGCGCCGCGCGGCGCCGGGGCGGGCGTCAAAGCTGGTACGCGTCGGCCCAGGTCCAGTGGTAGGACTTGAAGTCGGCGCGGCGCGACTTGAGCTCGGCGTCGCGCGCCTGCTGCTCGGGGCCGTCGGGCAGGTGGAACACGCCGCCGTTGCCGGCCGACGCAAGCTGGATCCGCGCGCTGCGGTCGATCCGCAAGCGCTGGTACTCGACCAGCGCGGCGCCGAGTGCTTCCTTCGACGCGAGACCGGTCACGCACCGGCCGAGCACGACCGCGTCCTCGAGCGCCTGCGCGGCGCCCTGCGACTGGTACGGCAGCATCGGATGGCACGCGTCGCCGAGCAGGCACACGTTGTCCCACACCCAGCGCGTGAGCGGCTGGCGGTCGTGCAGCGACCAGCGGCTCAGGTCCGACGCGCAACGGATCAGCCCGACGAGGCGCGGATCCCAGCCGTCGAGCTCGACCTCGAGCGTCGCGCGATCGCCCTTGCTGCTCCACGATTCGCGCGTGCTGCCGTCGCCCGGCACGATCACGACGAGGTTCAGCAGCCGGCGATCGCGCACCCAGTAATGGATCGCGTGCCGGCCGGGCCCGAGCCAGATCGTCACCTGCGGTTCCTTGACGATCTCGAACACGGGCGAGCGCGGATCGATCGCATCGACGTCGATCAGCGCGCGATACGCATCGTCGCCGCTGTAGTGCGGCGCGTCGTCGCCGAGCAGCGCGTGGCGCAGCGTCGAGTGAATGCCGTCGGCCGCGACGACGAGATCCGCGCGCCAGCGCGTGCCCGCCGCATCGACGAGCGTCGCGCCGTCCGGCCCGCACGCGTCGAGCCCGCGCACCGCGATGCCGCCGAGTACGGCGACGGGCGGGCCGGCCGTGTACGGGTCGCGCACGGCGTCGAGCAGCGCGGCGTGCAGGTCGGCGCGATGCGCGTTCCAGTACGGTGCGTTGAAGGCGGCCTCGACGTCGTCGCCGAGCGGGAAGGTGCCGAGCAGGCTGCCGTCCTGCCAGCGGCGTCGGATCGTCGCGGTCGGGGCGACGGCGGCCAGCCGCTGGCGGTCGAGCACGCCGAGCGCACGCAGCGCGCGCGTGGCGTTCGGCACGACCTGCAGCCCGGCGCCGACTTCCCGAAACGCCCGGCTTTGCTCGAGGACGGTGACTCGATGGCCGGCGCGGCGCAGCGCGAGCGCGGCGGCCAGGCCGCCGATGCCGGCGCCGACGACGATCGTGTCGAGTGACAGGGACGGTGTCATGGGCGGGTTCGCTGTGGGTCCGGAAGGATTCGGCATGGCGTCATAGCCCCGGCAGCACGTCGCGGGCGAACACCTCCAGGTTGTTGCTCATCAGCTCGTAAGGCTGCGCGCCATAGTCGATGTGCCACAGGATCGCGTCGAGACCGAGGTCGGCTTCCAGCGCGCGAATGCGCTGGCGCACGGTGTCGGGCGTGCCGAGCACGGCGGTCGCGTCGAGGTCGGCCGTATCCATGCCGCCCATCTTGTTCTTCATCGCTTCGTTGTAGCCCTGGTAGGCCGGCGACTGCACCTGGTCCCACGACTTCGCGGCTTCCGCGAAATAGCGCCAGTGATGGCGCAGGCGCGGTTCCGCGAGCGCCAGTGCGTGCGCGTCCGACGTGCCGATCATCAGCGGGATGCTGATCGCGACCTGCGGACGGCGGCCCGTATGGCCGTGATGGCGCTCGAACGTCTCGCGATAGAGCGCCACCATCTCCTGCGTCTTCGCGAGCGCGGCCTTGCGCGGCGGCGCGGCCATCAGCAGGTTGAAGCCGCGTTCGCCGATCCACTCGAAGCTGGACGGCGTGAGCAGCGCGGCGACCCAGACCGGCGGGCGCGGCTGCTGCGTCGGGCGCGGCAGCGATTGCGCGTCGCGGTAGCGGAAGAACGGAGTGTCTTCGCTGACCGATTCCTCGGTGAGGAGGCGCACCGTCGCGTCGATCGTCTGCTGGAAACGCGTCTTGCTCGAATCGAGATCGATGCCGAACGCATCGAATTCGTACGGCAGGAAGGCGCGCGCGAAGCCCAGTTCGAGGCGCCCGTTCGAGATCGCATCGAGCTGTGCGGCTTCGGCCGCGAGCTGGATCGGATGATGGAACGACGCCTGGATGCCGCCCGTCATCAGGCGGATCGATTCCGTCTGCGCGGCCGCGGCCGCAAGGAACATCAGCGGCGACGGACTGTAGCCGCCGTACGGCTTCAGGTAGTGCTCGGTCATCTTCACGTACGTGTAGCCGAGCCGGTCCGCCAGCGCGCTGAGCTTCAGCGCATGCGCGTAATAGTCGGCCGCCGGGCGGTCGGCCGGGCCGGTATCGGGCAAAAAGGACACGCCGAACTTCATAGACACCTCACAGGTTGATGTACTGCCGTTGTCTGCAAAGGGGAACCGATGCCGCGTCGAATGCGTCCCCCGGTCGGGAAACAGGATCGCTTGCAATGTACTTGCAAGGATGATCCAATCATAGGATGATTGGGTCTATGCAAGTCTTACACGATGCAAGATTTGCTGCAAGCGTTGCTCGGTTGTCGCTCCAGTTCCGCCCGCTAGCGGGCACCCCGGGGGCAGGCTGAAGTCGTACGGGCCGGCCTCTCCATTTCTGGCGAGGAATCAAGGATGAACGCTCTTCTATCGGTTTCTGGCAAGGCGCTCAGGATGCGGCGGGTGGTGCGTGCCGCATCGGGCAAGTGTCTGATGGTGCCGCTCGACCATTCGCTCGCGGACGGCCCGATCGCCCATCCGCAGCAGTTGCGGCAACTCGTGGGCGACATCGCCGCGCACGGCGGCGACGCGATCGTCGTGCATCGCGGCCGCGCGCGTTTCCTGTCTCCCGACGTGCTGAGCGATCTCGCGCTCGTCGTGCACCTGAACGGTTGCACGCGCTACGCGGAGGACGTGAACGCGAAGACGCTGTTCGCGAGCGTCGAGGATGCGCTGGCAAGCGGCGCGGACGCGGTCAGCGTGCACGTGAATCTCGGCTCGAAGACGGAAAACCAGCAACTGCTCGACCTGAGCCGCATCGCGACCGAGTGCGCGCGCTGGTCGCTGCCGCTGCTCGCGATGATTTATCCGCGCGGCCCCGGCCTCGGCGATCGTCCGCAGACCGAACTGATCGCCCACGCGGCGAACGTCGCGGCGGATCTCGGCGCCGACATCGTCAAGCTGCCATACAGCGGCGACGCCGCGAGCATGGCCGACATCATCGCCGGCTCGTCGCTGCCGGTGCTGGTCGCGGGCGGCGCGAAGCTGCCGGAAGACGAGTTCGTCGCGTTCACGTCGCGCGTGATGCACGCGGGTGCGCTCGGCATCGCGGCTGGCCGCAACGTGTTCGCCGCGCCGAAGGCCGCACCGCTGATCCGCCGCCTGTCCGATGCCGTGCACGGCGTCGAGCGGCGTGCCGCGCACCTGGCCGCCTGAGCCGGTGCGCCGGGCCGTCGCGCCCGGCTTCTTCCGATCATCGAGGGTTTCCATGCATCGCTATCCGTGGATCGACCTGCGCGCGCTCGGCGCGCAGGCAGGCGCCGTCGCGGCCGACGCAGCGAGGGCCGGCGCGTGCCGCGTCGTGGTGGCCGAGGCCGGGCGCGACGCGTGCGCGGCCGGCGCGGTGGCGCAACTGGCCGTTTCGACGGCAGGCGTCGCGACGCTGGTCGACGACGCACACGCGCCGCTTGCCGGCGTTCGCGTGAGGATCGACGGCGCGGCCGATTTCGACGCCGCGCGTACCGCGATCGCGCGGCACGCGCTCGTCCTGATCGACTATGCGCTCGCGACCACGGTGCCGCTCGAGCGCCTGCTCGCGGGTGTCCGCGACGGCGCGTGCCGCATCGTCGTGTCGCTGGCCGATCCGCACGGCGCGGCCTACCTCGCGCGCAAGCATGCGCAGTCGCCGGTCGACATCGCGTTCGCTCCGCGCGATGCGGCCGCGTTGCGCGGCGTGCTGGCCGCGTGCGGTGAACTGCGCCCGCGCGCGCCGCTGAAGCTGAAGACATTCGAGGTACAGCGCGTCGAGCCGCTTGGCGTCGGGCTGCATGCGGTGATCGACGGCTGTTCGCAGCTGGACGGCGAAGAGTGCGTGCTGGCCGGCGCGAGCGCGACGAGCATGCTGCTCGTCGTCGCGGCCGGCGCCGCGCACCCGCCGGGCCGGCCGCTCACGTTCGGCATCGACGCGGGCTCGGCCGAATCGTTCGTGTTCTGCGGCGGCGACCGCGCGCGCCAGCTCTCGCTGCTGCGTTCGGGCGAGCGGATCCTGACGGTCGGCGCGGCGGGCGACACGCGCGCGATCGTGGTCGGCCGCGTGCGGATCGAATCCGCGCCGCTCGTCGCGCTGCACACGCGCAGTGCCTCCGGCGCGAGCACGCGCGTCGTGATGCGCGGCGACCGTGCGGTGCAGTTCCGGACCGACGACGGCGCACGCGTCGGTCTGGCTGATGTCGCGCCCGGCGTCCGGCTTGCCGGCTTCGAACCGGGCGCCGGCTGGGTGGATTGCCGGATGAGGGCCGCCGCGTCGCGTTCGGTCGTTTCCGTCAGCCGCTAGTTTCATCCTGTCATTCAACCTGCGTTATCCCCTTCGAAGGAGATTGGCCTTGAAGAAGCTTTCCTGGATTGACCTGCGCAACATCGATGAGCTCGCGGACGAGATCACCGAGGAAGCGCTGCATGTCGGCGTGTCCGCATTCGTCGTGAAGGATGCGGAGCAGGCCGGGCGGCTGCCGCCGAGCGCGTGCAAGGTCGCGGTCGTCGATCGGCAGCCGGCCGATGCCGCGCTGCTCGAGCAGGTGCAGATCGTCCTCGTGAAGGATGGCCTGCCGGTCGATTTCGCGGTGCCGGACGGCGTCGAACTCGGCGTGTTCATCGAGGTGACGGGCGAGGCGACGCTCACGCGGGCGTGCGAGCTGTCGACGTCCGCGCCGTGGCTGCTCGTCGAATTCCTGCAGGACCCGAGCAAGATTCCGCTTGAAATCCTGCTGGCGGCCGCCGATCAAGCGACGGGCGAGCTGATCACCGTCGTCGCCGACCTGGAGGATGCGGAGGTCACGCTGAACGTGCTGCAGCGCGGCCCCGAGGGCGTGCTGCTCACGCCGACGCAGGTCGGGCAGGCCACGCAGCTCGTGTCGATCTGCAGCGACACGGTCGAGGATCTGCAGCTCGAGGAAATCGAGATCGTCGGGCTCACGCACCTGGGGCCGGGCGAACGCGTGTGCGTCGATACCTGTTCGCGGTTCGAGCAGGACGAGGGCATCCTCGTCGGCTCGTATTCGACCGGCATGATCCTCATCAGCAGCGAGACGCACCCGCTGCCGTACATGCCGACGCGCCCGTTCCGCGTGAACGCGGCCGCGCTCCATTCGTACGTCGTCGCGCCGGACAACCGCACGCGCTATCTCGCCGAGCTCGAATCGGGCGCGGAGATCCTCGCCGTCAACGTGCAGGGCAAGGCGCGCCGCGTCGTGGTCGGGCGAGCGAAGGTCGAGACGCGGCCGCTGCTGCTGATCGAGGCGAAGAATGCCGCCAATCGCGCGATCAACATCATCGCGCAGGACGACTGGCACGTGCGCGTGCTCGGGCCGAAAGGCAGCGTGCACAACATCACGGAGCTCAAGCGCGGCGACCGCATCCTCGGCTACACGCTCGATGCACAGCGCCACGTCGGCTACCCGATCCGGGAATTCCTGCACGAGCAGTGATCCGCATGCTTCATTGACGATGCGATCGCCCGGTGCGTCACGCGCCGGCGCGGTCGGTTCATGTTCAGGAGTACTTTATGGAAAATGCGGCAAAACAGGTGCTGGATACGCTGTTCGGACGGTGGCGCAGCCGGATCCTGTATGCGGGTACGCGGCTCGGCGTGTTCGATGCGGTCACGACGGATGCGCCGGTTTCATCGGCCGCGCTCGCGGCGAAGTTCGACGTCGACGAGCCGCTGCTATACCGGATGCTGCGCGCGCTCGCGTCGCTCGGCCTGCTCGACGAGGACACGCGCCGAGGCTTCCGGGCCACCGCGTCGGGGGCGCTGCTGCATGCGGACGCGCCGAGCACGCTGCGCGATTTCGTGCTGCTGCAGGAAGGGCCCGAGCACTACGCGATCTGGGCGCACCTGCCCGACATGGTGCGCGAGGGGGAGCAGAACGGCTTCGTCCGCGAGTTCGGCGCGATGGCGTTCGACTATGCGAAGGATCACGAACGCTACCGGACCGACTTCAAGCGCGCGATGTCGAGCTTCTCGACCGTGCAGTCGGAACAGGTCGTCGATGCGCTGCGCGACGTGACGTTCGCGCCGGGCACGCATGCGTGCGACATCGGTGGCGGCCAGGGGCACATGCTGTGCAGCCTGCTGCGGCGGTTCTCGCCGCTGACCGGCGTCGTGTTCGACCTGCCCGAAGTGATCGACGGCGATGCGGATGACTGGGCGCAGCGGATGGGCGTGAGCGCACGCTGCAGCAAGGCGGGCGGCAACATGTTCGACGCGGTGCCGGCGGCCGACGTCTACCTGCTGAAGCTGATCCTGCACGACTGGAACGACGACGAGTGCGTGGCGATCCTCAAGCGCGCGCGCGAAAGCGCCCGGGACGGCGCACGCGTGTTCGTGATCGAGCGGGTCGTGCCGGCCCCGGGCGTCGCGCATTTCTCGAAGCTCTACGACATCCACATGATGTGCTGGGGCAGCGGCCGCGAGCGCACGCGGGACGAATACGACTCGCTGCTCGGTGCCGCCGGCTGGCGGCCCGCAGGGATCCGCTCCGCGCCCGACGGGCAGATCGACGTGATCGAGGCCGTTGCCGTGTAACGCTTGCCGGGCGTGTCAGGCGGCGGGCGTCTCGCGCGTCTCGAGCCAGGTCATCTGCGGCTTGAGGATCGCGAGCGTCGCGCGAACCGCCTTGTTCTCGTCGCGCTGTTCGATCGCGTCGAGCACGGCCTGGTGCGCCCGCATGTCCGGCTCGGGAATCTCGGCTTCGTCGAGTTCGACGAGGATGTCCTCGACGTTCGCGAGGATCGAGCCCGAGAAATAGCGATACAGCGCTTCGAGCGCGTGATTGTGCGATGCCGCGGCCACGGCGATGTGAAACGCACGGTCGCGCTCGACGAACTTCTTCACGTCGCGCGACGCTTCGCGCTCGCCACGTGCCTTCAGCAGCTTGCGCAGCGTCGCGAGATCCTCGTCGGTGCGCCGGCGCGCCGCGTAGCGCGCGCATTCCGTTTCGAGCATGCACTGCAGTTCGAGATGGTCGCTGCGTGCGGCGCGATCGACGTTGCGCATCGTTTCGGCCGGATCGACATTGCGGCGCACATAGGTGCCGTCGCCCTGGCGCACTTCGAGCACGCCGGAATACGCGAGCGTGCGAACCGCCTCGCGCACCGTGTTGCGCCCGACCTCGAGCTGCTTCGCGAGATCGAGCTCGGTCGGAATGCGCTGGCCGACGCGCCAGATGCCGGAAGTGATATTGGATTTGAGGATCTCGATCGCGGAATCGACGAGCGAGTGTCGGGTGGCCGGGGGCAGGCTTGACATTAAGTGTTTCGCTTGAAACTTGAGGGTGTCGCTATCCTATCATCCGATCATTCGTTTGGTCGTTCAGGATAACGATATTCAAACGTGACATTTTGTTAACGTCAGACGAATAAACCTGCGGCCGATCGATGCACGCCGCACATTCGTCGATTGCGTCCACCGGCATTTACCCGCGCCGCGCCGGCGTAAATGATTCCCATTCGCTGTTCAGTCGAGGTCGCCGTTGCATGAGCGGCCCGTCTCCCTACCCAAGGGCGCGGCCTATCCGCCGACGTCCGTCTCCGCTTTCCGGATAACCCGAGATGAATCGATCACACACCGGCCGCCGTGCGCGGCCAGGATTTCCGTTGCCGCGCGCGGCGTTGCGGCGCGTGCCGGGCTGGGCGGCCGCACTGGCCTGCGCGGCCGCGATGCCGGTTGCCGCTGCGGCGCAGGATGCGCCGGAGGCGGGTGAACCCGCCGATGCACCGATGCTCGCGCCGATCGTCGTCGACGGACGGCGCGAGACGGGTGTCGGCCCGGTGCAAGGCATCGCGGCCGACGTATCGCGCGCGGGCACCAAGACCGACACGGCGATCGTCGAGGTGCCGCAGGGCCTGTCGGTCGTGACGCGCGAACAGATGGACCGGCAGGACGTGCACAGCGTCGGCGAGAGCCTGCGCTACACCCCGGGCGCCTATGCGGACTCGCGCCCCGGCGGCGTGCTCGAGAGCGTGTTCCTGCGCGGCTTCGGTGGTTTCGCGGCGGCGGCCATCAATCCGCAGATGCTCGACGGCCTGCCGCTGCCGAAGGGCGTGAACTGGGCCGCGAGCGTCGTCGATCCGTGGACGCTCGAACGCATCGACGTGTTGCGCGGCCCGGCGTCGGTGCTGTACGGGCAGGCGAGCCCGGGCGGTATCGTCGACATGGTCAGCAAGCGGCCGACGCGCGATGCGCAGCACCTGCTCGCCGTGCAGACCGGTAACCGCGATCGCGGGCAGCTTGCGTTTGATTTCAGCGGACCGGTGACAAAGGACGGCACGTGGCGCTACCGGATCGACGGCCTCGCGCGCCGTGCGGACGAGCAGATCGATTATTCGCGGCAGCAGCGGATCGTCGTCGCGCCGTCACTGACGTGGCAGCCGAACGCCGATACGAGTTTGACGCTGCTGGGTTCGTTCCAGCGCGATCCGCACAACAACTTCGCGGGATGGCTGCCGGCCCTCGGCACGCTTTGGCCGGATGCGGGGCGTCGGATTCCGACGCACTTCTTTCCGGGGCTGCCCGGTTTCGATACGTACGACCGCACGCAGGCGATGATCGGCTATGCGTTCGAGCATCGTTTCAATTCGACGTGGAAGGTCCGGCAGAACGTGCGCTATACGCATCTCGATGTCGACTTTGCGGGTGCGGCTGTCAATTTCATCGCGCCTTATCTGGCGCCGGGCGTGCTGAATCGTTCGCTGTCGTGGTCGCGCGAGCACGTGAACCATCTCGCGCTTGACAACCAGGTCGAGATGCGCGTGACGACGGGGCCGGTCGAGCATACGGTGCTGGCCGGGCTGTCGTATGAGCATGCGGTGGCGAACCTCGTCGGGTCGGGCTTTGGTGCGGCGCCGCCGCTCGATACGCGGGCGCCCGACTACGGGCAGCCGTTTACGGTGCCGCCGGTCGCGCAGCAGACGCGGCAGACGCCTGACCGGATCGGCGTTTATCTGCAGGATCAGGTGCGCTGGGATCGTTGGGTGTTCACGCTCGGCGGGCGGGAGGAGTGGTCGCGCACGACGACCGATGATCTGCTGCGATCCGCGAGCGTGCGGCAGAGTACGCGGGCGTTTACCGGGCGTGCGGGGGCGGTTTATCTGTTTGATAGCGGTTTTGCGCCTTACATGAGCTATTCGACGTCGTTCGAGCCGGCGCTCGGCACGCGCTTCGATGGTCAGCCGTTTACGCCGACGAAGGCGAAGCAGTTCGAGGTCGGGCTGCGTTATCAGTCGCCGGATCGGCTGCAGAACGCGTCGATCGCGGCTTTTGATATTCGCCAGCGCAATGTCCTGACCGCCGATCCGGAGCATCCGTTCTTCAGTGTGCAGACGGGCGAGGTGCGGTCGCGCGGGATCGAGCTGGAAGGGCGTACGCGCGTGTGGAAGCAACTGGATGTGATTGCTGCATACACGTATCTCGACACGACGGTGCAGGCTGATACGGATTCGGCCGTCGTTGGCAAGCGCGTGGCGGCGGTGCCGCGTCATCTTGCGTCGTTGTGGCTTGATTATGCGGTTGAGCGGCCCGGGTTGCGCGGGTTGAAGGTGGGTGGCGGTGTGCGTTATGTCGGCCGCAGCGCGGGCGATAACGTCAATACGTTCGACGTGCCGGCTGTGGTGCTTTTCGATCTCGGGCTGTCGTATGACCTGGGTGTGGAGCGGCCCGCGTGGAAGGGGTGGCGCGTTGCGGCTCACGTGAACAACCTGTTCGACCGGACTTATGTGTCGTCGTGTTTTTCGGCGGGCGGGTGTTTCTATGGCACGCGGCTGATGGTGACGGGGGACGTCAGTTATCGGTGGTGAGCGGGCGGTGGGTGGTTTCGCGTCGCTGGCGGCGGCAAGCCACGCGCCGCAAGGGGGGCGGTGGTGAACTTTTCGGGCGGGCGCGGCAGGAACCCGACGACCCATCCCAGTATGCCGTGCGATCAGAAGCAGATGGCCGACACGATCGGGCATTTCGCGAGTACGACACGTGTGCCGGTGCTTTGGCATTACGTGCAGAACGACAAGTATTTCGCGCCGGAGGTCGTGGAGACGTGGTCTGCTGCGTTTCAGGGGGGCGGGTGAGTGTGGGCAGATGATCGTCGAGCCGCCGTTCAGCAGCAACGGGCACGGGATGTTTGCCGTCAAGGAGGCGATACCTATCTGGATGCCGCACTTCGAGGCGTTTGGTGGGCCGCTGGTGGCGGTGACGTAGGGCGATTTGGTAAACGGCCGAATTGTTTCGCGGGCGATCGAATTGGGCTGCAGTGGATGACACTAGTCGGTCGTGATCTTCTGCCGCTGATCGACCGGCAAACTTTGCGCTTGTATGTCGGGACCGCTGGCACACTGGCGCAGTCAAAGTAACGTTCCCCGGTCACATGAGCGGGGAACCCACCTTTGCACCTGCAAACGCTATTTTGATGATGTAGTAGCACCTGTGCCTTGCCTGACACGGGATCGGTCGGAAAGATGTGCGGTGGCTTGCGTCACAGGGCTTTTGCAGCGGCTGTTATCGACCCGAAGCGGCTTTCCAGAAAGGGGCTGTAAAGCGGTCATTCAGGGCCTCCGCACTCATGCGACAAGTCCGTGCGGTTCCCCGGCATACAATGTGTATGCAAGTGTACTTACGGCTTTGATTCAGCGTCGGTCTTGCAAAGCAGGAGCACCCGGTATTCTCTGTGATTTATCGCGGTCCTGATTACGTCAAGCCCCTTGATGCGAGTGTTTCCATATGTCATTTCGAGCCCTTCATGACGAGTTGCTCGCATACCACGGCCAAGCAGCTTTCGTCGATGTGCTGACTCCTTGGATAGAGGGGAATCCTGCCGAAATCGAACGGCTCCGATCCATTCGCTTAAGAACCGGCAGACCTATTCCGAATGTACCCGAAGACGAACGCTGGTTGCTCTACGCAGCAAGTCGCGTTTTCGAGCTTCTAGTGCTTCGTTTCCAGAGTGGACAAGCCGATGGAAGTGAGTGGCCTGGTCCCGCCATCTCGGAGGATGAGATCGTGTGCTTCTCCGAACGCATCGGCTTGGATGTCGTGCGTCCCGATAGATATTCGCCGTTCCATCACGAGATCGCCGCGCTATCTCGCCCCTCCGGGGCGGCTCAGTCACCTCAAATTGTCAAATATCACTGGCCATGCCTGATGCTCGGTCCTCTTCTATTGATGCGTGCAGGCGTCACTCTATCTGCAAACTCCAGCGTCATGCACCCAGAGGTCGCTGGCACGTCTACTCTCTATTGGGCTTTTCGCAGAAAGACACGACCGCACCACGACCTCGCCCACGGGTGGGGGCATAACTCGTCATGGCGAACTTCCTTTAGGCGCGATTACCACCTGGGCGACACCTTCTACTTTAATGTCGATGGCGCGGTTGATCTTTTGGACCTTCACGCAGAATCGCGCAACGAAGAAGGGCTGTCGCCGAAGGAGCGCATGGAACTCCTCGTGAGCCGTTGTTTTGTTACCGTTACCAAGGATAGCGTCGATCACTTTCCCTATGACGACAGGTTTTCAATGAGGTCTGTGTAGCCGATGTCGGCGTTTTCATCGAAAGCGTCCCCTCAGAGAAATTCGGCTGCTTACAGTCACCGCTCGTATCAAATGTTGAATGACCGCTTCTTCGTCTTGTCACCGGCAGATCATGGCCGGTAGCTGCCTCCCGCCATCGCCGACAGCTGGCCGGACTGCGAGCTTCGAGCGATCGCGTGCAGGCCGCTGGTAAGCTCAGAAAGCCAAAGCAACTTCTCCTTGCCTCATGAGCACCCAGCCCACCGCCGTACCCGTCACTCCAATGATGCAGCAGTACCTGCGCCTTATCTGATCAAGGTTTGCATACAAACCTACGCCACGACCTACGCTTACTATTTTGGGAATCGACCGTTACGTTCCGAAGCACTCTTTCGGGTTCCCAAAAAGCAGTCGTTCCAATTGTGACTCTCAAGATCGCGGACACTTATCCTTGTCTAACTTTAGTTGACTTCGACGGATACGGTCCGGGTGTACGTGCGATATTGCGACGAAATTCGATAGTCAACTTGATCGGGACCATGATAGTCAGGATTGGGAATGTAGTAGACGACCTTGCCGAGCACAGTGGCTCCGTCACAGGAGTTGGGGGTTGATGCCGTACCCGCGAGCTGAAACGACTCATCGCGCACTTCTATCCGCCCATGTGCTGGTTGACGAATGAACGCCAGGTCAGGCGCTTGTCCGCCAATGCATCGCCTGTTCCACGTTGCATGCCTCGATAGTCTCACTTCCTTGCCGTTGGTCGTCACTCGTTGCGATACGTTGTCGGACGACAAAGTCCCGGTTGCCATCGATGCCGACGGAGGAGTATTCACGGTCGCTCGGGGCCCGTGTGAGGCAACCGCTGCAGCCGAAAGAGGGGCGCCGGTATATCGAAGAGCCCGGATTTCCGTCTCTGCAATATCCGAAGGCACGAGCGATGGCGTCACGTGCCCGACGAGAAATCCGAAGCCGACCGACGTGCGCACATACCGAGTTTGGCCAGCCTCCACATCGAACGTTATCTTCCGATCGACTTCTGTTGTCGTAACCACCGTATAAGATCCAGGCGACTCGTCAACAAAGAAGAATCCACCCGGCTTGGATTGCCCGACGACTTGACCGTTAAGCCGTATGTCAGGCTGGATCGCGGCACCTAGCGGCGACGCTGACCTGAGAAAATAGATGCGACCAAGATTTGCGTTAAGCTGCGGAATCGAAGCGGCGACGTCAACGTAACCCGGGCCTGATGCGCACGCGGCAAGAAACAACAAGCTGCCTATAGCGGGCACCACCTGATAATTTCGTGCGCGGGACAAACAATCCCACGTCCTGTCAGGACGGAGCGACTTTCGTTTGATGCAGTGAGATAACAGATCTTTCTGATTCATCGGAAGTTCTAGGTAAGAGAATGTCTCGAATAAACGTCTCGCACCAATATCGCCGAGTCGTCACACACCGATGCGACCTAACGGAGCTTGCGCGTAGATGACTAGCTACAGCTAAACTATCGCAGCTGGCCGTAACAGGTCGTTAAGGACGGTCAAATTCCGATGAGAAGGACGCAGGCAGCGGGTTTACGATATGTCGCTGTGGACGGTACTTCTGGCAAACCAACGAAGGTCATCGGGTGTCGGCGGCCCTCCCGTCGAACACCTCGAACTGGCCGGTTACCAATGGGCAACGATTTTCTGAATTGCCGAAGGCCGCAAACTCGCTGCCTGGAGCTCTCCCCACGCGATGAAAATAAAGGCTGTGTTCTTCGACGTCGGCGAAACGTTGGTTGATGAAACTCGCGACTGGAACGAATGGGCCGACTATCTTGGCGTTTCGAGACGCGTGTTTCAAGCGGCTCTCAGGGCAGTGATCGAGCGCGGCGAGCATCATCGGCGGGTATTCGATTTCGTAAGGCCAGGTGTCGACTTTGCCGCATTACGCCGGGAGCGCGAGTGGACCGGGAACGTTTACGAGGTGACCGCGGACGATATCTACCCCGACGTCGTGCCGTGCCTGAAACAGTTGCGCGAAGCCGGCATTCTGGTCGGCATCGCAGGGAATCAACCCGTCGAGACGGAACACGCCCTCCGCACACTCGGCGTGCCGGCGGATATCGTCGCGTCGTCCGCATCCTGGGGTGTCGAAAAGCCTGACACACGCTTTTTCGAACGCATCATTGCCGAGACGAACGGACTTGATCCGTCGCAGATTGCCTACGTCGGTGATCGCCTCGACAACGATGTCGAACCGGCGCGGCAGGCCGGCATGCTTTCGGTGTTTGTGCGGCGCGGCCCGTGGGCACAGATCCAGTCGCGCTCGGGACGGTTCGCCACCCCGACCCACGTCATAGAAGACCTTTCTTCCCTTCCGGATTTACTGCGCGGAATTTAACGGCTCTCCGACCCCGGTGTGATCGTTTCCACACCGGGCGCTTCCCCAATCCCGGCCGGAATCGCCTGCTGGCGCAAGGCACGCCCCGTGGGACAAGGAAAACCCACGGCCCGAAAGCCGCCGCCCGAACCCGGCCTCGCCGACCACCTCGACGCGGCCCCCGATTGCTCGCCAACTCCCCCAAACGGCCAAATCCGCCTCCGGCCAAACCCTTATCCAGCCGACCTTTTCCCGCCTAACCCCCACATCCCGTGGCCGATTTTGTCACCACATGGGCCGGATATGACAATAAGAATCGCCCGCCCCGGCATTACGATGACCCACGTCGTCGCTAGGGCCTGAGCCGGTTTTCCCGCCTCTCGCCCCATAGCGCCCCTCATATACCGTCTGATTGGAACATCGACCATGAGCTATAACGCCCCCGTCAAGGACATGCTGTTCGTGCTGAAGGAACTGGCCGGCATCGACGCCGTTGCGCAGTTGCCGGGCTTCGAGGATGCCGGTTACGACACGGCACAGGCCGTGCTCGACGAGTCCGCGAAGTTCTGCGGCGAGGTGCTGGCGCCGCTGAACGTCGAAGGCGACCGCAACCC
>NZ_CABVQK010000024.1 GCF_902499335.1 Burkholderia lata
CGGCTGGCAGGATTCGAACCCACGACCCCTTGGTTCGTAGCCAAGTACTCTATCCAACTGAGCTACAGCCGCACGCAGAAGCGAAATTATAGCAGGGTTGTATAAAAAGGGAAGCCTTATTCGCGAATTAGGTGCATGACCTTGCCGGGGCGCCCTTCGTGTACCCTTGGAGCATCAGTCATCCATGTTGAATCTGCATCATGAACAAGGCGTTTGTCAAAGAGTCGGACGGGGACGACGACGATCTCGACCAGGCCCAGCCGGCGATCCCGGCGGGTGCGAAGAACTACATCACGCCCGCCGGCCACAAGCGGCTGAGGGACGAACTGCTGAACCTGATCGACGTCGAGCGTCCGGAGGTCGTGCGGCTCGTGTCCTGGGCCGCGTCGAACGGCGACCGGTCGGAGAACGGCGACTACATCTACGGCAAGCGGCGGCTTCGCGAAATCGATCGCCGCATCCGCTTCCTGACGAAGCGGCTCGATCTGGCCGAAGTCGTCGATGCGAGCCGGCAGGAGAATGTCGACCAGGTGTTTTTCGGTGCAACGGTCGATTACGAGACGCCGGACGGCGAGGATCACACGATCACGATCGTCGGGATCGACGAGGTCGATCTCGATCGCGGCTGCGTCAGCTGGATTTCGCCGGTCGCGCGTGCGCTGATCAAGGCGAAGATCGGCGATACCGTGATGCTGATGACGCCGGCCGGCCCGCAGCCGATCGACGTGCTCGACGTTCGTTACCCGGCGCCTGGCGCCTGAGCGACACCCGGCACGGCCCGGCAAAGAAAAAGCGCCCCGATGGGGCGCTTCGTCATCCGGCGTGCAGCGGATGCGCCGGTCGCTCAGAAGCGATGGCGCATGCCGGCCGTGACCGCGATCTGCTTGTTGGTCGATGACGCGGCGCCCAGCCCGTTGATGTTGGCGCCGAGGTTGAGGCCGTCGTTGTTGACCTTCTGGAACTCGCCCTGCAGGTAGACGTCGGTGCGCTTCGACAGCGCATAGTCGGCTTGCAGGTTGAACTGGTGCCACGTCGGCTTGTCGCCGGCCAGGCGGCCCTGCGTGTACGTGTACGAGCCGGCGAGCGACAGTGCCGGCGTCAGCGCGTAGCGGCCGTTGAGTTCGTAGTTGCTGAAGCGCGCGGTTCCGCCGAGGCCCGTGATGCCGCCGGACACGCCGGACTGCCCCGCGCTGATCGCGCGGATGCCGGTCAGGCGCGTCTGCGTGAACACGAAGCCGACCGTGGCAGGGCCGAACCCGTAATTCAGGCCGGCGCCCCAGGTGCGCTGCACGCGCGATGCGAAGGTCCAGTCGCCGGTCACCGCGCCCGGATCGGACGCTGCCTGCGCAAGCGCGTTCACGTCGCTGTTCAGCTGCAAGTAGGCCGCGGCGAAGTTGAAGCCCAGGTAGCTGTACGACACGCCGCCGCTATACGCGCGGTTGTTCGCGAAAGCCGTCGAGTTCGAGAACCCGTACAACGCACCGAACTTGAGGCCGCCGTAGTTCGCGCTCTGGTACTTGACCGAGTTGTTGATCCGGAACGAGTTGTTCAGGTTGTCGTTGTCGAACGGGTGAGCGAACTGCGTGCCGCCGTACTGGGTACCGGTCAGCGACAGCGGCCCGAGATAGTCGACGACGCTGTCGTACTGCCGGCCCAGCGTCAGCGAACCGTAGCTGTTGTGTGCGAGGCCGACAAACGCTTGTCGGCCGAATTCGCGGCCGTTCTGCTTCAGCGCGCCGTTATTGATACCGAAACCATTTTCCAGCGTGAAGATCGCTTTCAGGCCGCCGCCGAGATCTTCGGTGCCGCGCAAGCCCCAGCGGCTGCCGTTGACCGAACCGCTCGTTTCCTGCCAGGCGCTGTGGCCGCCCTGGTTGTTCGTGTAGGTGATGCCAGCGTCGATCAGGCCATAGAGCGTCACGCTGCTTTGGGCATGGGCTGCCGTAACGAATACACCCGACAACGCGGTGACGATCAGGGTTTTTTTCATGGATCTGTCTCCAAACAGGATGATGTCGATCGAACCTGCGGCGGACTGGCATGTTTTGCTTGACGCTGCGGCCGGTCCGGCAGAGCGGCGGTGCGCTTATCAAAAAGCCATCTGCAGTGTACGGAGTGCGTGGAGCGGGGGAGGATTACGCTTTAAGCAATAATATATTTTGGAATCCGCAAATATCGTCGGGGCAGCGCAAACGATTGCCCATCAAGGGTTTGCGGCGGTGCAGCGAAGAAAAATGGAGATCAGGACTACGTAACGGGCGTTGCGCGATTGCGACAGGTAATCAGCAGGAGGCGGGGGCGGCCATAGCGCGATTATTGACACATCGGCAATAGAGGTTTGTGTGGAGCATGGATAATGAAAGGTTGTTCTCTCGTTATACTGCGATCTCTGCTTTCCGAAGCAGACTTTTTCGTTGACGGAAAAGATCTCCAAACCTTTGTCGGCGCGACTTCCCAGTCGCGCTTTTTTTTTGCCCCGCCTCTGCGCGTGCTATTGCGCGTACGAGCGCCGCTTGTGCTTGCGCTTGGCCGCGGGCGCGGCCTCCCTGGCTTCATTGGGGGGCGGAGTGTAGGTCCAGTCTTCCATCACGTAGTGACGGGCATCGAGAGGCGATGCGAGCAGGTTCTGCCAGTGATCGCCGTGCCAGGTCGGATCGAATTCGGTGTCGCATGGCGCTTCGCGCGAGGACGCGGATTCGGCCAGGGCGCGGGACTTGCGGCGTACGCGTCCGAGCCGGCTCGCGAAGCGCTTGATTCCGTCCAGCCACATGACCTTCTCCTTCCTTCCGACGTTGAGTGAGCATCTCAATGTCCCCGGATTTCCGCAACCCGAAAAAACCCGAGGAATTTACCGAGCCGATTTGTCCCCGGTAGGAATTTCACGGGAAAGATTATCAATGCTTTGATCCCGGTAATATTGACAGGTTTTTGATGCGAATCAATTAATAAAAGGCGATGGTGTACCGATTCCAATGGTATTAGCGCTTTTTTGATAAAACGTTCGTCAAAAATTTCCTTGACGCACCCGGATTGTCCAATTTATAAAGTCAGCACTCCGTCCTCGGGCGGCGTGCTGGTGCGGGTGCTGGCGCAATGTTTCGGGATTTCGGGAAACGGCTATAAAAATAGCTTTTTTGATCTAATCGAGTGGGGAACGAAGACATGGATACCGGTATCGTGAAATGGTTTAACGATGCTAAAGGTTTTGGCTTTATTACGTCGGACAATGGCGGTGAAGATTTGTTTGCACACTTTTCCGAAATCAAGATGGACGGCTTCAAGACGCTGAAGGAAAACCAGCGTGTTTCGTTCGACGTGAAAGTCGGGCCGAAAGGCAAGCAGGCAGCGAATATCCAGGCGGTCTGACGCGCCACGCATTGCCGATCACGTCCGGCCCCCGCATTGCGGGGGCTTTTTGCTTTCCGGGGGCGGAACATTCCGGTTCGGGCTGGCCGCGAACCGGGATGCCGGTGCATACTCACGGAAGCATCGTTTCCCAGTCTTTTCATGTCTGATTCCCCCCGTCCGTCCGATCCCGCCAGCGAACAGCCGCTCGTTTTCGTCGACCTTGAAACCACTGGCGGTTCGCCCGCCGAACACCGCATCACCGAAATCGGCGTGGTCGAAATCGGCCCGCTCGGTGTGTCGACGTGGACGACGCTCGTCAATCCGGGCCAGCCGATTCCGCCGTTCATCCAGCAACTGACGGGCATTTCGGACGAGATGGTGCGCGACGCGCCGTCGTTTGCGTCACTGGCGACCGTGTTGTTCGAGCGGCTCGACGGCAAGCTTTTCGTCGCGCACAACGCGAGCTTCGATCGCGGCTTCCTGCGGGCCGAATTCGAGCGCGCCGGCTTCGCGTTCAACCCCGATGTGTTGTGTACCGTGCGGCTGTCGCGTGCGCTGTTCCCGCGTGAAGCGCGGCACGGGCTCGACGCGTTGATCGAACGTCATGGCCTCGTGCCGGCCGCGCGCCACCGGGCGCTGGCGGATGCCGACCTCCTGTGGCAGTTCTGGCGCCTGTTGCACGACATCGTGCCGCTCGAGCGGCTGCGTGACCAGATCGCACGCACGACGCGGCACTTCCGTCTGGGCGGCGACCTGACCGAAGCCTGGCTCGATACCGCCCCGGCCGGGTGTGGCGCGTACGCGTTGTTCGGGGAAGAAGACGCGCCGCTGTATGTCGGTCGCAGCGTACGTGTGCGGCAGCGGCTGCGCGCGCTGCTGACGGGCGAGCGCCGTTCGTCGAAGGAAATGCGGCTGGCACAGCAGGTACGGCGGGTCGAATGGCGCGAGACGGGCAACGAGCTGGGGGCGATGCTCGCCGAAGCGCAATGGATCGCCCGGCTACGCCCGTCGTACAACCGGCGCCCCGCGGCCGACACGGTTCGTGCCGGCGGTGCGCCCTGGCCGTTCGAAGGTGCCGTTGCCTTCGAGGCGAGTGGCGAGCGCCGCCTGTTTCACGTGATCGATGGCTGGCGTTATCTCGGCGCGGCGGAATCGCTCGACGCGGCCGCGCGACTCGCGGCCGACGGGACGGAGGGCGTGTTCGAACCCTTCACCCATCGCTTGCTTCAGACGCATCTTGCGCGCGGCCTGCAACTGATCCCGCTCGCCGCGCTCACCCCTGCGGGGCAAGCGGGTTAATCCAGCGCGGCCGCGCGAACCGCGCCCGCTGCCGTCAGCCGATCGCGCTTGCGCCGCCGGCCGAGCAGACGTGCGACAGCGCGGTGTCGAGTGCCTGCGTTTGCTTGGAGTCGTAGCGCGTGAGCGTTTTCCAGTTCGCGATGCTGCGCGCGAGCCGCGCCTGGCAATCAGGCGCATCGCGCAGCGGTGCAACCTGCGCGAGCCCCGCGAGCATTTTCTGCGTCAGCCGGTCGAGCGCCGGGCGCGTGCTGGCCGCGAGATCGGGTGGCGTGCCTTCTGGCGGCTGCGTCGCGCGCCAGGTTGCGAACAGCGCGTTCTGCACATCCTTGCTCGCGCTGATCTGATCCTCGAAGAACGTTCGCGCGAACGCGGGATCGACACCGGCCTGTGCCGCGCGCTTCTCGACCGATGCGAGCAGTTCCGCTTCGCGCGGCCGGTCCTCGATTGCTTTGTGATTCGCCCATTTCCAGCGAGCGACCGGTTCGGCGAGCGCAAGGCGCTGCGACGCGAGTGCGACGATGTTGGTGAGGGCGGTGTCGTCGCCGTCTGCATTGGCAATGCGCGGGGACGAAAAGAGGGCGACGCCGAGCGCGGCGACAGCGAGGCTGGCACGAATGGCTTGCTTCATCGGAACGGTCGGGAGAGCCGGGCAGGCCGGAAGTGGAAAAACAGAAGGATAGACGAAGACAGTCGCGCGGCGTAGCGCAGCGACCGGAGAATCAGCAGGCGAGCTGATCCGGCACCGTCAGGCTGTTGCGGCCCGGGTGCGAGGCGAATTGCGCGCGATGCGCAGTGATGAACCGCACGATAGCGATGATCGACACGTGGCGGTTACAGAACCGAACAGGCGTTCACTTCGGCGAGTACAGCTTGTGCTGCTCGTCGAAGAATGCCCGCACGTGGTCGGGCAATTCGGCGAGGAATTCCACGCCGACGGGTTCCGGATCCGGGCTCATCACTTGCTCGGGCGGTGGCATGCGAGTGGGTCTTTCGTCCATGGTCATTTCTCCAGCAGGTTCAATGATTATCAACCTCGCGCTTGGATTTATGCCAGTGTCGAATCGTTAGATTTTGTCTCTGTTGTATTAACGGCACATGCGCTCCGACGCGCGCTGCGATGCCGACTATTGCATCGTGCCGAACCGGCAGCGATCGGGCCGCTTGCTATACTTGCGCGCACTTTTTCTGGACCGAGATGAGACGAACGACGCGATGGATCGGCCTCGTATGGCTGGCGCTGGTACTGAACGTACTGTCGCCCGTCATCGGCTATGCGCGTCTTGCTTCGAGCGGCTCCGGCGAGCTCACGCTCGAGTTGTGCAGTGCAGCGGGCGCCCGCCAGGTCGTGCTCGCGCAGGCGGGCGGCGATCGCGATACGTCGTCGTTCGACCATGCCGGCGTGCCGCACTGCGTGTACTGCCCCGGCTTCGCGGCGAATATGGCGCTCGGGTCGAGCCTGCCTGCGCTGCCGGGCTTCGTGCGGACGTTCGCCTATCGTGCAGCCGCCCCCGTCATTCCCGATTGTCCCCGCAAGGGCATCCGCCTCGCGCAGCCTCGCGCCCCGCCTGAAAACGCTCCGATCTGATTGATGTCGTTCGCGCGCCCCGTTGGCGCGCGTGCCGCCCGCGGCCCGGCCGCGTGCCGCGCCGTTCGTGCGCGGCGCGCGCGCTCGTGACGGGCGGCGTCCGATCACGTTTTCAGGAATTCACTCATGTCCTCCTCCTTCGCCGCGCGGTCGTCGCGTGGCCGGCTCGCGCTCGCATGCGCGGCTGCTTTCGCGTGGCCTGCCGCCCATGCGGCCTCGACGGACGATGCGCGTGGCGCCACCGCGAGCGGTGGCGTCGAGCGTCCCGCCGATGCCGCCGCACCCGCTTCGGCCGCTGCGGCCGTCGCAACCGCGCCGCCGGCGCCGGCGGGCGAAACGCTGACCGCCGTCAGCGTGACCGCGCAGCGGCAACCGGTCGATCCGGACACGCCGGCCGTTGTCACGTCGATCACGCGCGAGCAGATCGAGTCGCACACCAACGTCACCACCGAGGACGCGCTGAAGTACGCGCCGAACCTGATGGTCCGCAAGCGCTATATCGGCGACCGCAACAGCGTGTTCGCCGGCCGCGACTTCAACGAACTGCAGAGCGCGCGCGGGCTCGTCTACGCCGACGGCGTGCTGCTGTCGAACCTGCTCGGCTCGAGCTACGCGTACCCGCCGCGCTGGTCGCTGATTCCGCCTGACGATATCGCGCGCGTCGACGTGCTCTATGGCCCCTTTTCCGCGCTGTATCCGGGCAACTCGATCGGCTCCACCGTGCTGCTCACGACGCGCCGCCCGGAAAAGCTCGAGGCGTCGCTGTCGACGCAGTTCTTTACGCAGCGCTACCACGACGGCTACGGATTCGCGGACAGCTTCGGCGGCAATCACCAGACCGCGCGGATCGCGAACCGCGTCGGCCGGTTCTGGTTCGCGCTGTCGCTCGACCGGCTCGAGAACAACGGTCAGCCGATGCAGTACGCGAGCCCCAATTCGGCGTACAACCCGAAGCTCGGCGCCGCCGTGCCGGTGACGGGCGCTGCGACCGACATCGGGCCCAACGGTCGGCCGCGGACGATCGTCGGCGCGCAGACGATCGAGCGGACCGAGCAGCTCAACGAGACGGTCCGGATGGGCTATGCGTTCACCGACCACGTCGATGCGACGCTCACGCTCGGGCATTGGGAGAACCATTACCGGCAGCACGGCGAGACCTTCCTGCGCGATGCGGCCGGCAATCCGGTCTACGGCGGCAACGTGTCGATCGGTGGCCAGAACATGACCGTCGCGCCGAACGCATTCGCGCCGCAGCGCGGCGACCAGGAAAACTGGCTGTACGCGCTCGGCCTGAACGGCCGGCTCGATTCCGGCTGGCGCCTGTCGGGCGTCGTGTCCGCGTACGACGTGTCGCGCGACGTGCAGCGCTCGGCGTCAACCGTGCAGGGCGGCGCAGGCACGCTGTTCCAGGGCGACGGCACCGGCTGGCGCACGCTCGACCTGAAGGCCGAGGCGCCGGAAGTGAAGGGCCATACGTTCACGTTCGGTTACCACTACGACAACTACTTCCTGCGCAACGTCACGTACAACACGGCCGACTGGCTGGCCGGGCCGACCACGTCACTGTCGAGCATCTATCGCGGCGATACGCGTACGCAGGCGCTGTTCGGGCAGGACGCGTGGCGCTTCGCGCCGGGCTGGCTCGCGACGCTGGGGCTGCGCTACGAGCGTTGGGATGCGTACGGCGGCGCGCTCGGCAACGCGAGCGGCACGCTCGGCTATGCGGACCGCAGCGCGAATGCGCTGTCGCCGAAGGTCGCGTTGCAATGGGATGCGACCGACGTCTGGCGCTTCCGGCTGTCGTTTGCGACCGGCACGCGTTTCCCGACGGTCGGCGAACTGTTCCAGGGCACGATCTCGAACAACGCGATCGTCAACAACAACCCGAACCTGCGGCCGGAAAAGGCGATCGACTGGGACTTCACGGCCGAACGCGACGTGGGCGTCGGCGTCGTGCGCGCCAGCGTATTCCAGAGCGATCTGCGCGATTCGATCTACAGCCAGACGACGGTGTCGGGCGCGACGACGGTGACCAACATCTCGAACGTCGATCGCGTGCGCGTGCGCGGCGTCGAACTCGCGTTCAGCGGCGAGAACGTCGGGCTGCGCGGGCTCAGTCTCGACGCGAACGTGTCGGCGAGCAATGCGCAGATCCTCGCCGATGCGGCGAATCCCGCGTATGTCGGCTCGCGCTTTCCGCGGATTCCGCGCATGCGTGCGAACCTGCTCGCGTCGTATCGCTTCGACGAGCACTGGCTTGCGAGCGTCGGCGTGCGCTACTCGGGCCGCCAGTTCAACACGCTCGACAACAGCGACGTGAACCCGGACGTCTACGGCGGCACGAGCTCGTTCACGGTCGTCGACCTGAAGGCGCGCTACCGCCTCGACCGGCACTGGACCACGTCGGTCGGCATCGACAACCTGACGGACCGCCGCTACTACGTGTTCCACCCGTATCCGGGCCGTACTTTCTATGGAGAACTGAAATGGTCGCTGTGAGATCGCTCGCGGCAGGCGGCGCGCTGTGGTTCGCGTTGCTGTCGCCAGCCGGTGCGCACGATGCGCACGACGTGCCGAAGGCCGCTGATTCGCACGCCGCGCACATGGGCATGCAGGCCGCGCCCGCGCAGCAGAAGCAGCCGCTCGCGACGGGGGCCGCATTCGACACGCATCATCGGCTATGGGTCGCGTGGGTCGAGGGCGCGCACGTCATCGTCGCGCACTCCGACGACGCGGGCCGCACGCTGTCCGTGCCCGTCACCGTCAACGCGATGCCGGAGCCGATCTACACGAGCGCCGAGAATCGCCCGAAGATCGCGACGAGTCCGGACGGGCGTGCGGTGTACGTGTCGTGGTCGATGCCGCTCGATGCGCCGTACACGGGCATGGTGCGCTTCGCGCGATCGCTCGATGGTGGCGCGACCTGGAGCGTGCCCGTGACCGTGCATCGCGACCGGCAGGCCATCACGCACCGCTTCGACATGATGGCCGTCGATCCGGCCGGCAATATCGCGATCGCGTGGATCGACAAGCGCGATCTCGTTGCGGCGAAGGCGGCGGGGCAGGCGTACGAAGGCGCGGCTGTCTACTATGCGGTATCGCGCGACGGCGGCGCGTCGTTCGAAGCCGAACGCAAGGTGACCGACCACACGTGTGAATGCTGCCGCATCGCAATGGCGATCGATTCGGCCGGACGTATCGAGGCCGCGTGGCGCAACGTGTTTCCGGGGCAGATCCGCGATCATGCGCTCGCCGTATTGCCTGTAACTGCGTCGGAGCAGGTCGTACCGGTGCGCGCGACGTTCTCGAACTGGCACGTCGAGGCGTGCCCCGAGCACGGGCCGGCGCTGGCGATCACACCGGACGGCACGCGCCATCTCGCCTGGTTCGGCGTGGTCGACGGTCGGGCTGACGTGTTCTATTCGCGCATCGGCGCCGATGGCGAGCCGCGCGGCACGCCGTGGGCATTCGGCGCGAATCCCGCCGCGCCCGGTGAGCAGGCGTCGCATGCGGCGCTCGTCGCGCGCGGCGATGTCGTGTGGCTCGCATGGAAGGCGTTCGACGGCGACACGATGCAGATCAAGCTGCGCCGGTCGGACGATCGCGGCGAGCGCTGGTCGGCACCGCGCGTGATCGCAGCGACGTCGGGTGCAAGCGACAACCCGCAATTGCTCGACGATGCAGGGCGAATCTATCTGTCGTGGCGCACGCGTAACGACGGCTATCGGCTGATCGCAGTGGAGGAGGTGAAATGAAGCGGCTGATTGCATTGCTGGGCATCGTGCTCGCGAGCGTGCCGGCGTGGGCCGGCGGCGAGCTTCAGCCGCTGCGCGCGGCCGACGTCGCGCACCTGTATGCGACCGCGCACGAGCGGCCGCTGGCGGTCGAGATCTGGTCGCTCGATTGCGGATACTGTCGCGAGAACGCCGCGCATCTGGTCGCGTGGCAGCGCCGTCATCCGGACGTGCAGCTCGCGATGGTTGCGATGGATGCATACGACGACAATGGTGCGGCGATTTCGCAGGCGCTCGCGCAGATGAACTTGCCGCCACAGGTCGCGCAGTACGCGAACGCGGAGCCGATGCCCGAGCGTCTGCGGGCGGTGCTCGATGCGGGATGGCGAGGGGAGATGCCGCGCACCGTGTGGATCGGGCGCGATGGCGTACGCGAAGCGCGCAGCGGATTGCTGACGGCCGACGTGCTCGACGGCTGGTTGCAGCGCGCGAAGCGCTGAACGGGCCGGCGGCGCGCGGCGAACGGGTCGCGCGCCGGCCTGATGCGAAAACGCGCCCGAAGGCGCGTGGAGAGAAGCGTCAGGCCGCTCGCTTGAATAGCCGGATCACGAACAGCAGGATCACAGCCCCGACGACCGCGACGATCACCGAACCGATGAAGCCGCTGCCGACGCTGATGCCGAGTATCCCGGCGAGCCAGCCGCCGATCACTGCGCCGACGATCCCGACGATGATGTCGACGATCAGCCCGAAGCCGCCGCCCTTGACGAGCAAGCCGGCAAGCCAGCCGGCGATCGCGCCGATGATGAGCCACATAATCAAGCCATGAGTCATGGTGATTCTCTCCTTGTGTTGTGTCGAATGACCGGACGTCGGCTGTGTCGCCGCAAGCTGAATGAAGGCGGCATCGCGACCCGCCGCGCCGCCCACGCAATGTAACGCGATAGACGGGTCGGAATCGTTAAGTAATGTTATGCACCCTTAACGGGATTTTCCAGGGAATTCGTCTGCGTACGGCGAGGCTCGCGCGCGGACGATGCGCGATGAAATGTATCTGTAATGAATGGCCGCCGATGACGTCGGTCGGCCCTGAGCGTCATCCTTCGTGTATTGGCGCCTGAATGCCGGCGTCGGGCAATCCGTCGCTGGCGTCCGCGATCAGACGTGCGACGGTCACTGCATCGCCGATCGCCTCGATCGACAGCAGGGCGAAGCGGGCGAGAAAGAGCGACGCATCGGCTTCGCCGATCCGCGTCATCGTGCGGCACAGGTCGGTGTAGAGGGTGTCGCGTTCGGTATCCGTCATCATGCGGTCTCCTGAGGATCGGTTGACGCGCACGGACAAAGGGCGCGTTCGAGTGCAGCGCTCACGTCGCCGGCGCGAGCGTCGTGCCAGCGGCCGAGTACGTGACCGTCCGGCCGCACGAGATAGGCGGTGCCGTCGCGCGCGCCGTACATGTCGAACAGCCGGCCGTCGTCGTCGTGGCCGCCGCAGGCCGGTTGCCGCGGTGCCGCATGCCGTGCGAGCGTGACGAGCGCGAACGGTATCCGTGCAGCCTGCAGGCGCCGTTCGAGATCGACGAGCGTCGGATCGGGCACGCCGTCGGACGTGAAGCAGAACGCGGTGAAGCGCGGGGCGACGAGATCGGTCAGGTGGCCGTGGCGCATGTCGCTGCCGTGCGCCTCGTACAGCATCAGCGGGCATTCGGCGAGCACCGTGCCGGGCGCGGGGCCGGCAGCAAACGTGTCGCGTTCGGCTGCGTTGAGCGACGATGTCGCATAGGCGATGGCGGTCGTCTGGCGCGGATTGATCAGCGAACGCAGCGCCGGATGCCGGACCGCGAGCGACAGCACGGCCTTGCGCATCAGTTCGAAGGCAAACGACGGCGGCGCCATGAACTCGGTGCTCTTCGTGCCGTAGCGCAGGTTCTCGTGTGTCGCGAACACGCGTTCGTCCGAGTAGCTGTCGAGCAGCGCGTCCGATACAAGGCCGCGAATCACGTACGCGAGCTTCCATGCAAGGTTGTCGGCATCGTCGATGCCCGAATTCGCGCCGCGCACGCCGAAGATCGGCACGAGATGCGCGGCGTCGCCGCAGAACAGCACGCGGCCGTGCCGGTAGCGTTCGAGCGTCAGCGCGTTCGCCTTGTAGATCGTGATCCAGATCGGCGACCAGTCGCCGCGCTCACCCATCATGTCGAGCAGGTCCTGCACGCGCGGGATCACGTTCCCCGGCTTCACGGCCGCTTCGGGATCCTCATCGTCGCGCAACTGGTAGTCGATCCGCCACACGTTGTCGGGCTGCTTGTGGACGAGCACCGTCGAGCCCGGGTTCGACGACGGATCGAAGTACGCGAGCCGTTCGGTCGGCCGGTCGCTGTCGAGCGCGATGTCGACGATCACGTAGCGGCCCTCGTAGCTCGTGCCCTGGAGCGACAGGCCGAGCGCGTCGCGCATCGTGCTGCGTCCGCCGTCGCACGCGACGACCCAGTCGGCGTCGAGCGCGTAGCCGCCGAGCGGCGTGTCGACGTCGAGGCGCACACCGTCCGGTTGCCGGGTAACACCGGTGACTTTCGCCTGCCAGCGGATCTCGATGAGTTCGGGGCGGCGCAGCGCGGCGTCGAGCAGGAACTGCTCGATGTGGTACTGCGCGAGATTCACCATCGGCGGCAGCTTCTGGTTTTCGTCCTGCGGCATCGTGAAATGCAGCACTTCGTCGCGACGGTAGAAGCTGCGTCCGCCGGTCCACGGCAGCCCCGTGCGCAGGAAGTCGTCGAGTGCGCCGAGCCGCTCGATGATCTCGAGGCTGCGCCGCGAGATGCAGATGGCGCGGCTGCCGTGGCAGACCGCGTCGTCGGCTTCGATCAGCACGCTGCGGATGCCGTGGTTCGCGAGGCCGAGCGCGACGGCCAGGCCGACGGGGCCGCCGCCGACGATCGCCACGCGATGCCGGTGCGTATCGATACCGTCGTCGCAGGCCGGCAGATGCGGGGGATGGCGCTCGGCGACGAACGGGTAGGGCTTGAAGTCGATATCCATCGTTGGCTTCCAGGGGAGTGCGGTTCGACGTGCACGCGCGCCGGGGCAACGCGTGCAGGCTGTCGACGCAGTATGGAAGCCGGGCGGAACTCCGCTGTCCCCATTCCGGGTACAGCAAGCCGACCGGGATTTACCCCGATTCGGTCGTCACGGGCCGGTTCGGTTCAGGGCTGCAGGCAGAGCGCGAACAGCTGGCGCTGGCTCGAGATGCCCAGGCGCCGGTACGCGCGCTTCTGGTACGTGACGACGCTCGACGTCTTCACGCCGATCATTTCGCCGATCTCGTGCGCGGTCTGGCCTTCGAGCACGCCGCGCAGCACGTCGAGTTCGCGCTTGGACAGCGCCGGGCATGCGCTGCGCAGCCGTGCGAGCATCTGTTGCGGGATACCGATCTGCGCCGCACCGGCGAGTGCGTAGTGATGCTTCGCGGCCTGCGCGATCAGTGGCGCAAGCGCCTCGATCTCCGCGATCTCACGCGGCTGGAATGCGCCGCTGCGATGCGCGCGGTACAAATTGATCGACAGCCAGCTCGCATCGTTGGGCTGCATCAGCAACGACAGCCGGTCGGACACGTCGGGGCCGCGGTAGCAGGCCGCGCGATACGCTTCATGATCGATCTCGTCGCCGGCCTGCTGGTGCAGCAGCAGGTCGTGGCGACGCGTGCCGCGATGCGCGCTCGACACGATCGTCTGGTTGCCGTCGAGCGCGTAGAAGTGCCGCGCGTAGGTGTCGGCGACGTCGCGCAGGTAACGGCCGCCGCGATGGTCGGCGACGGATAGCGTGCGCGGGCGGTTGCCGAACTCGTACGCGAAGATCGTGCATTGCGTGACCGACAGCGCGCCGTCGAACAGCTTCAGCACTTCGGCCGCGAATGCGTTCGGTTCGCTGTCGCCGATCGCTGCGACGAGGCGCGTCGCACGCGATACGTCCAGTTGCCCGGTGAGGTTCGGTCGCTCGAGACGCCAGGTGCGCATGATGCTCGGAAAGGGCGGGGTGATCCGTCGATTGTAATCGGCGGGGTGCGGCGCGGGAGTCGGGTGATGCCCGCAAGCAGAGCGGACGCGGGCAGAAGGAGCGGCACACGATTCGGTGCCCGGAATGAGAAAAGGGCTGACAAGCAATGCTTGTCAGCCCTTTATAACTTGGTGCCGGAGATAGGAGTCGAACCTACGACCTTCGCATTACGAATGCGCTGCTCTACCAACTGAGCTACACCGGCATCAGAGAAACGAAATTATAAGGTGAAATCTGAGACCTTGGCAATAGGTTTTGCGAATTTTTTTCAGCTTGCTGCTGCTGTTTCGCGAAACTCATCGACTCGGCAAACTTCCCGCTTCGTTTCACTGCGATACGACCCGTTGGGGTCACATCGAGAGGCGCGATTGTACGTACGTCGCGCGACACTGTCTAGTGCTGCAGTGCAAATTTATTCGTTTTCCTGGTGGTAGCCGGTCACGCGCTCGACTTCGTTCTTCGAACCGAGGAACACCGGGACGCGCTGATGCAGGCCCGTCGGTTGCACTTCCATGAGGCGCTGCGTGCCGGTCGTCGCGGCGCCGCCCGCCTGTTCGACGATGAACGACATCGGGTTCGCTTCGTACATCAGGCGCAGCTTGCCCGGACGATCGGGCGTGCGCTTGTCGGCCGGGTACATGAAGATGCCGCCGCGGTTCAGGATCCGGTGCACGTCGGCAACCATCGATGCGATCCAGCGCATGTTGAAGTTGTCGCCGCGCGGGCCGTCCTTGCCGGCGTTCAGTTCGTCGACATAGCGCTTGACCGGGTCGTACCAGTGGCGCGCGTTCGATGCGTTGATCGCGTATTCGCGCGTGTCGGCCGGGATCTGCATGTTGCTCTGCGTGAGCACCCACGAGCCGACTTCGCGGTCGAGCGTGAAGCAGTTCACGCCGTTGCCGGTCGTCAGCACGAACACCGTCTGCGGGCCGTACACGGCGTAGCCGGCCGCGACCTGCTGCGTGCCGGGCTGCAGGAACGATTCTTCGGTTGCCTGCTTGCCGTCCGGGCAGCGCAGCACCGAGAAGATCGTGCCGATCGACACGTTCACGTCGATGTTCGACGAGCCGTCGAGCGGATCGAACACGAGCAGGTATTCGCCGCGCGGGTAGTTCGCCGGGATCGGGAAGAACGTTTCCATTTCTTCCGACGCCATCGCGGCGAGGTTGCCACCCCATTCGTTCGCGTCGAGCAGGATCTCGTTCGACAGGATGTCGAGCTTCTTCTGCACTTCGCCCTGGACATTCTCGCTGCCGGCGGTGCCGAGCGCTTCGCCGAGCGCGCCCTTCGACACGTTGTAGCTGATCGCCTTGCACGCGCGTGCGACGACTTCGATCAGCAGGCGCAGGTCGGCGGGGAGGTTGTTGGTCTCACGTTGCTGTTCGATCAGGAACTTCGACAGCGTGGTGCGGCGGGCAATGGACATGACAGACTCCAGAAGGCCAAAGAATCCTTGAATGGCCGCAATTTTACCCGTCGTGCCTCCCGTGCCGCCGGGTTTTTTCGTCCGGTTACATGGCCGGGCGGCCGGGCCGGCCCGGTTTCCGGTGGTGGAAACCGGCGCGACGCGCTTTGCAGCGGCGGCAGGCGCCGCGGTCAGACCCCGCGATTGTGCCCGGTTCCAGCAGTATTCGCACAATAAAAAAGCCGGTGCCGCGACGTGCGGCACCGGCTGTATCGCGCAGGCGCGATGCGGGCGATGGCGTTACGCGAGCGCCTTTTCGACGATCTCGCGCACGTCGCGCGATTTCGCACCGGCGGCGACCTGCTCGAGCGCTTCGCGCATCCGGTCGCGCAGCGCGGGTGTGAAGCGGCGCCACAGTTCGAGCGAGCGGGCGAGGCGCGCCGCGACCTGCGGGTTGATCGCGTCGAGCGCGAGCACCTGTTCGGCCCAGAACGCGTAACCCGAGCCGTCCGCCGCGTGGAACTGCGCGGGGTTGGCCGCGCAGAAGCTGAAGATCAGCGAGCGTGCGCGGTTCGGATTCTTCAGGTTGAACGCGGGGTGCGCGAGCAGCTTGCGAACCTTCGCGAGCGTCGGCTGCGCGGGCGTACCGCGTTGCGCCGCCTGCATCGCGAACCACTTGTCGATCACGAGCGCTTCCTTCTCGAAGCGCTGGTAGAAGTCGGCGAGCGCGCGCTCGGCCGGTTCGCTCGCGCCGGCGGCCGCGGCGGACAGCAGCGCGCCGAGCGCAGCCGCGCGATCGGTCATGTTGTTCGCCGCATCGTATTGCGCGGTCGCGAGGCGCACGGCATCGGCCGGATCCTCGAGTTCGGCGAGATACGCGAGCGCGAGGTTCTTCAGCGCGCGGCGGCCGGAGGCCTCCGGCGTCGGTTCGTAGGCGCCGGGCGTCTGGTGCTGTTCGTATGCGGCGAGCCAGTCGGCGCGCAGTTCGGTGGCGAGCCGGCGGCGCACGAACTGGCGCGCGCGATGCACGGCAGCCGGATCGGCTTCGGCCATCTGATCGGCCAGGTAGGTTTCCGACGGCAGCGTCAGCGCGAGTTCGCGGAACGCCGGCGACAGCGTTGCGTCGGTCAGCACGCGGCGGAATGCGGCGACGAAGTTCTCGCCGAGCGTGAGCGGCTCGTTCGCGGCGGCCCGCGCGGCGAGCGTCAGCAGCGCGCGCGTCGCGAGGCGCTGGCCGGCCTCCCAGCGGTTGAACGGATCGCTGTCGTGCGCGAGCAGGAACGCGAGGTCGTCGTCGCTGTAGTCGTACTCGACGATCACCGGGGAAGAGAAGTTGCGCAGCAGCGACGGCAGCGGTTGTTCCGGCACGTCGACGAACGTGAAGGTCTGCTCGGTGTCGGTGAAGTCGAGCACGCGCGTCGTGCCCGCCGCGGCGGCTTCGCCGTCGAGACGCAGCGGCAGGTCGCGGCCGTCGCGGCCGATCAGGCCGATCGCGAACGGAATCAGCAGCGGCCCCTGCTGCGTTTCGCGCGCGGCCGGCGACGCGTCGCCGTAGCCCTGCGCGAGCGTGACCGTATAGCGGCGCGCGGCTGCGTCGTACGCGGTGCGCACCGACACGCGCGGCGTGCCGGCCTGGCTGTACCAGCGCTCGAACTGTGCGAGGTCACGTCCGTTCGCGTCGGCCATCGCGTGACGGAAGTCGTCGCAGGTCACGGCGTGCCCGTCGTGGCGCTTGAAGTACAGGTCCATCCCCTTGCGGAAGCCGTCGCGGCCGAACAGCGTCTGGTACATCCGCACGACTTCCGAGCCTTTCTCGTAGACGGTCATCGTGTAGAAGTTGTTGATCTCGACGTAGCTCTCCGGGCGCACCGGGTGCGCCATCGGGCCCGCGTCCTCGGCGAACTGCAGCTGGCGCAGCACGCGTACGTCCTCGATGCGCTTGACCGCGCGGGCCGCGGATTCGATGTCGTCGCCCGCGGCCATGTCGGCCGAGAATTCCTGGTCGCGGAATACCGTCAGGCCTTCCTTCAGGCTCAGCTGGAACCAGTCGCGGCAGGTCACGCGGTTGCCGGTCCAGTTGTGGAAGTACTCGTGGCCGACCACCGATTCGATGTTCGCGAAGTCGGTGTCGGTCGCGGTCTCGGGGTTCGCGAGCACGTACTTCGTGTTGAAGATGTTGAGCCCCTTGTTCTCCATCGCGCCCATGTTGAAGTCGCCGACCGCGACGATCATGAAGCGGTCGAGATCGAGCTCGAGGCCGAAGCGCTTCTCGTCCCAGCGGATCGAGTGGATCAGCGAATCCATCGCATGGCGCGTCTTGTCGAGGTCGGCGGGCTCGACCCACACCTGCAGCAGCTTTTCCTTGCCCGAGCCGGACGTGATCTTTTCCTCGATCGCGACGAGCTTGCCCGCGACGAGTGCGAACAGGTAGCTCGGCTTGCGGAACGGGTCTTCCCACTTCGCGAAGTGGCGGCCGTCGGGCAGGTCGCCGGAATCGACGAGGTTGCCGTTCGACAGCAGCACCGGGTACGCGGCCTTGTCGGCGCGCAGCGTCACCGTGTACGACGCCATCACGTCCGGGCGATCGAGGAAGTAGGTGATGCGGCGGAAACCTTCGGCTTCGCACTGCGTGAAGAAGTTGCCGCTCGACACATAGAGGCCCGACAGCGTCGTATTCTGGTCGGGTGCGCACGCGCTTTCGAGCGTCAGCTCGAATGCATCGGGAACATTCTCGACGGTCAGCCCGTGCTCGTGCGCACGCACGGCGCCATGCGGCGCGCCATCCAGGTGTGCGCCGAGGAATTCGAGCGCTTCGCCCATCAGCTCCAGGTGCGGCGCGGGCGCGGCGTCCGGATTGCGGCGCACGCGCATCGTATTCCTGACGATCGTACGGGCCGGCGCGAGATCGAATTCGAGCGCGACGGAATCGATGAGGAAGGCCGGCGGCGTGTAGTCGGCGCGGCGGATCACGGTGGAAGAGGCGTTGTCGGACATGGTCGTCGAGATCGGTGGAGTGGGGGACGGGCCCGTGGCACGAGCCGGGCGAACCGGGCCATTGTACAAAGGCTGGCGGCCGCGTGCCGGGCGAACTTTTTACCGGTTCCGGGAGTCCGCGTATTATCGGCATCCCGTTACGGTTCGCGCGGTGCGACGAACGGGTGACGGATCGAAGAGGATCAACATGAAACGCGAATGGATTCAACGCGGTGCGGGCTGGGCGGCGGTGCTGTGCGTGGCGCTGCTGACCGGCTGTACCAGCTACGTGACGA
This sequence comes from Burkholderia lata, assembly GCF_902499335.1. Classification (GTDB taxonomy): domain Bacteria; phylum Pseudomonadota; class Gammaproteobacteria; order Burkholderiales; family Burkholderiaceae; genus Burkholderia; species Burkholderia lata_B. Next base: position 18,694 of record NZ_CABVQK010000024.1, read on the forward strand.
CCCAGGTCACGGCCTTCTCCGACTGGAGCGGCAGCGACGCGACACGCACCTATGCGTTCACGCGCACCGATGCGCAGAAGAACAGCATCGAGCAGTCGACCTACGAGCCGATCGTCGCGAACGAGCTGTCCACGTATGCGTTCCGGCAGGTGCCGCAGGCGCAGGCGCGGTATCTCGTCGGGCTGACCTATGCGGTCGGCAGCGATCTCGTGACGGTGCCGCAGCCGGTCTATTACGATCCGTGGTTCACGCCCGGGCCGTACTGGCGGCGCGGGCCGTGGGGCCCGTGGGGCCCCTGGGGGCCGATGCCGGCCGGCTATGTCGCGCAGACGTACCAGGTGTTCGACTACACGCTCGGCATCCGCATCACCGAGCGCGCGACGGGCAAGGAGGTGTACAACGTGTCCGCGCGCACGACCGGTGACAACGGCACGCTGCTGTACGCGATGCCGTTCCTCGCGCGCAGCGCGCTCGCCGATTTCCCGCTGTCGAACGGCGCGGTCCGCTCGGTCCGGCTGCCGGTCGACAAGCGCGGTGGCCCGGCGGCGCCGGCCGCCAACGAGCGCGTGGTGCCGGCGGCGCCCGCTTCGGGCGCCGCCGCTGCGAAGTAACGCGGTATCGCTCTCGGCGCGGCCGCTCGGCCGCGCCGGCCATTCCCTTCCGTCAGACCCCGATACCCAGCAGCGCCAGCGCGCCGAGCACGACGAACAGCACGGCCGCGATCGCGTGCACGAGCTTCGTCGGCAGGCGGTGCGCAAAGCGGTCGCCCAGCAGGATCGCGGGCACGTTCGCGAGCATCATCCCGAACGTCGTGCCGGCCACCACGCCGATGTAGTCCTGGAAGCGCGCGGCCAGCGCGACGGTCGCGATCTGCGTCTTGTCGCCCATTTCAGCGAGGAAGAACGCGACGAGGGTCGCACCGAACACGCCGAGCCGCGAACGGTTGGCATTGGCTTCGTCGGCATCGAGCTTGTCCGGCACGAGAATCCACAACCCCATCGCGATGAACGAGAACGCGAGCGCCCAGCGCATGATCGACGGCGTGACGAGCACGCCAAGCCATTCGCCGAGCGCGCCGGCGAAACCGTGGTTCACGAGCGTCGCGACGAGCACGCCAAGAATGATTGGCACCGGCTTGCGATAGCGCGCGGCCAGTACGAGGGAAAGCAGTTGGGTCTTGTCGCCGATTTCAGCGAGGGCGACGGCGCCGGTGGAGATCAGGAAGGCTTGGGACACGTATGGGGTTCCACGGGCCGATGTTGTGCGTGCGAGCGACGATCCACGGCGCGCCGGGCCCTGATGCGGCGCACTGTGAACCATCGGTCTCGCCAGGCCTAGGTGGCTGCGTCCGCCATGGCCGTACGGCCAAGTCTGTTGACGGACGCCTCCGTCACGATGCGCGCCGGGGGCGCGGGACATCGAGCGGAGCGGCTACTCCCCAATGAGCGGCGAATTCTAGCACGGCGCGTCGCGCGCGGGAAAGCGGTCGGGCGGCGCGGTGCGTGGCGTCGGGGCGGGATCGGCGTACAGCCATTGCCGGTGGTATGGCTGGCCCAGCGGGCGCGACGGCGGATGCCGGCGCCTGCCGGGACGAGCCCCCGGCAGGCCGTTACGCGGCGGCGCGGCGTGCCGCGCCGCGCTCGTGGACGAGCTTGCCGGCCGCGTAGGTGCGGTACACCGCGCGGTCGTCGCCGAGCAGCGCGAACGCGAACAGCAATTCCTCGAGCGAATCCGCGCGCTTCGTACGGCGCGCGAGCAGCGGCGTGGCCTGCGGATCGAGCACGACGAAGTCGGCCTCGGTACGCGGCGCGAGCGTGCCGACCGTATCGGTGAGGTCGAGTGCCTGCGCGGCGCCGGCCGTCGCGAGCCAGAACATCCGCGTCGCGGTCAGGTGATGGCCCGACAGCCGCGCGACCTTGTGCGCTTCGTTCATCGTCTGCAGCATCGAGAACGACGTGCCGCCGCCGACGTCGGTCGCGAGCGTGACGGGCACGTCGTATTCACCGGCCTTGTCGAAATCGAACAGCCCGCTGCCGAGGAAGAAGTTCGACGTCGGGCAGTGCGCGACGACGGTGCGTGTCTCGGCCATCCGGCGGCGGTCCTCGTCGTCGAGGTGGATGCAGTGGCCGTACACCGCGCGCGGACGCAGCAGCCCGTAGCGATCGTAGATGTCGAGATAGCTGCGATGGCCGGGGAACAGCTCGGCCACCCATTTCACCTCGTCGACGTTCTCCGCGACGTGGCTCTGCACGAACACGTCCGGATTGCGGCGGGCGAGTTCGCTGCACGCTTCCAGTTGCGCCTCGGTCGACGTGGGTGCAAAGCGCGGCGTGAGCGCGTACATCTGGCGGCCCTTGCCGTGCCAGCGGCCGATCAGCTCGGCACTGTCGTCGTAACCCGATTGCGCGGTATCGCGCAGGAATTCGGGGCAGTTGCGGTCCATTAGTACCTTGCCCGCGATCATCCGCAGGTCGCGCGCGTCGCTCGCCGCGAACAGCGCATCGGCCGACTGCTTGTGTACCGTGCAGTAGACGAGCGCGCTCGTCGTGCCGCAGGCGAGCAGTTCGTCGACGAAGAAGTCGGCGACTTCGCGAGCGTGCTCGGGATCGCCGAACTGGCGCTCGGTCGGGAACGTGTACTTGTCCAGCCACGGCAGCAGGCCCGGCGCCGGCGACGCGATCATGTCGGTCTGCGGATAGTGGATGTGCGTGTCGATGAAGCCGGGCACGATCAGCTTGTCGCGCAAGTCGTGGACGATCGCGTCGCGCGCGAGCGTCGTGGCGAGCTGCGCGTACGGGCCGGCCGCGACGACCTTGCCGTCGTCGACGATCAGGAGGCCGTCGGTCTCGTAGTTCGCGGCCTGGCTCGATTGGGCCGGGTCGCCGTTGAAGGTCAGCAGCTGGGAACGAAAAGCGGTTTGCGTCATGACGAATGGTCCTGCATCAAGGTAAGGCGAACAGAAGAAAACGAGCGACGCCGCGTGAGGGCGGGGCGGCGCTTCGCGAGCGGTTGCAGCACGCTGCGTGCGGTACGACCGGATGCGATTGCGCGGGCGAACGTGGCGGCCGAAGCCGCCAGCGAGTGGTTGCCGGCGGGCCTCGCAGCCGTTGCGCTCGCGACCGGTGCGGCAGCGAACCGAATGGCAAACCGCGACGGCAGACGCGCGCGAGCGACGACGAACGGCGCCGCCGCCGCGCGCTCACGTACGCGATCGTCCCGGCGCAAGGCCGGGCCGGTGGTCGCGAAGCGGATGCCGTTGCCGTTGCCGTGTTTCATCTGTCTGGCGTTCCTCGATGCCGGCCGTCACGCGGCCTGCCAGTACGCGTCGAGGCGCGCGTACAGTGCGTCGCGCTGCGCCGGATCGATGAACGACGCCTCGAAGCCGTTGCGGATCACCGCATGGACTTCGGCATCCGTGAGTTGCAGCCCTTCGGCCGTCGCGAAGTAGTTTTCGTTGACGTAGCCGCCGAAATAGGCCGGATCGTCGGAGTTGATCGTCACCGCGACGCCGCGATCGAGCAGCGCCTTCAGCGTGTGCTTCGCCATGTCGTCGAACACGCACAGCTTGAGATTCGACAGCGGGCAGACGGTGAGCGCCGTGCGCGTTTTCGCGAGACGTTCGACCAGTGCCGCGTCCTCGATGCTGCGCACGCCATGGTCGATCCGGTCGACCTTCAGCACGTCGAGCGCTTCATAGATGTACGCGGGCGGGCCTTCCTCGCCCGCATGCGCGACGAGCTTCAGCCCGAGCGCACGCGCCTTCTCGAACACGCGTGCGAACTTGGTCGGCGGATGGCCGAGCTCGGACGAGTCGAGGCCCACGCCGATCAGGCGATGGCGATAGCGCTCGAACAGCGGCAGCGCGGATTCGAACGTCGCGAGCGCGTCCTCTTCGGACAGGTGGCGCAGGAAACACAGAATCAGCTTGCTCGACAGCCCGCGTTGTTCGGCATCGGCGAGTGCCCGCTCGATGCCCGCGACGACCGTCTCGATCGGCACGCCACGCTCGGTGTGCGTCTGCGGATCGAAGAACAGCTCGGTGTGGACGACGTTGTCGGCGAGCGCGCGTTCGCAGTACGCGGCCGTCATGTCGTAGAAATCCTGCTCGGTCAGCAGCACGCTCGCGCCTGCGTAATAGATGTCGAGGAACGACTGCAGGTCGGTGAATGCGTACGCGGCGCGCAGCGCGTCGATCGAGTCGTACGCGAGCTTCACGCCGTTGCGCTGCGCGAGCGCAAAAATCAGTTCGGGCTCGAGCGAGCCTTCGATATGGATGTGCAGCTCCGCTTTCGGCGCGCGGGCAATCTTGTCCTTGAATGTCGGGGTCATGGCGTCGTTCTTGGTCGGTCAGTAGGTAGGGGAAGCCTGCGCTGCCGCATTCGCGTTCGCTTCGACGGCCTGCAGCAACTGCGCGGCCACCGAGATTGCGATCACTTCGGGCGCCTTGTCGATGATGCCTTCGACACCGATCGGGCAGCGCATCCGCGCGACCTGGGCCGGGTCGATGCCGATGGCTGCGAGGCGATGATCGAACTGCACGCGTTTCGCGTGCGAGCCGGTCATCCCGAAGTACGCATAGTCGCCGCGCCGCAGGATGCGCTCGGCCAGCACGAAATCGAGTGCGTGGTCGTGCGTCATCACGACGAAGTAGGACTGCGGCGGTGCGGCGTCGACCGCGTCGGCCGGGGCAGCGGCCGCTTCGATCGCGAGGTTGCCGATGCCGGCAAGTGCGTCGGCCGGCGGGAACACCGCATCGGGCCCGTCGATCCAGCGCACGTGGCACGGCAGCGTCGCCAGCACCTTCACGAGCGCGGTGCCGATGTGCCCGGCGCCGAACAGCACGACGGGGAACGCATACGGCGCGATCGTTTCGGTCATCAGCGACACACCGCCGGTTTCCCACAGCAGGCAGTCGGCACGCGCGGCTTCCGATTCGGGCTCGCTCAACAGCGGCGCGCCCGGCGAGGGGCCGAATGATACGCTACGCACGGTCGCGGCGCCGGCCGCGACACGCTTCGCGAGCGACATGATCCAGCCGAGATCGCCCACATCGAGCCGCTCGAACGCGAGCACCACGGCGCCGCCGCAGCACTGGCCGAGGCTCGGGCCGAGCGCGAGCCGTTCGAGCCGGCGCGCGTGCGGCACATGCGCGCCATCCTTCAGCAGATGCCGCGCGATCTCGATCGCCTTCCATTCCAGATGACCGCCGCCGATCGTATGGCGGGCCATGTCGCGCGTGACGAGCATCTTGGTGCCGGCTTCGCGCGGCGCGGAGCCGTCGGTGTGCGCGACCGTCACGAGCACGGCCGCTTCGCCGTGCGCGAGCAGTTGCTGCAGATCGCCGAGCCAGGCTTCCATCAGCACGCTCCGTTCGCGACGACGCGGCACGACACGCGGCGCGGGCTGGCGAGCGTGGCGGCAACGATGACGGACGGGAGCGGCGCGGGCCGGCCGCACGGCCGATGCGGTGCGGCGGCAGCACGCCGACGGCGCGCGCGGACGGCACCGCCGGATGTGCGGACGCCATGAGGATGACGGATGCGGATGGTTTGCGTTGTCATGATGAATCCAGTCGACATTGCGGATCGGGCGCGCGTTACGCAGGGGTGGTGAGACCGCCTGGCCTCGCGCACGTAGATCGCCATCCAGTCACGAAGATAGCACCGCAAGGCGACGGGAACATCGCGCGGCGGTGATCCGGGCTATCAGGAGGCGATCATGTCGATCATAGGCCCGCCGCGTGTGATCGGGGCACCGAGGCGTGCACGTCGGGCCGAATCGCAGGCGTGGCGGGGCTGGGCGCGGAAGTCGCGCGATGTGCCGTTCGCCCGGAGATCCGGGCGGCGGCGGGGTAGGTGTTTACGCGGGGCCGGCCAGGCGGGGTCGCTCAGGTGCGGCTGGCCGGGCGGGGCTGTCCAGGCACGGCCCGCAATGCACGGCCCGCCGGGTTGGTCCGGCGAGCGCCCCGGGGCCGGGCGGTCAACGGCCGGCGGTGTGCGGCCGAGGCGAGCGGGCCGCGCGCAGGCCGGTTGAAACCGGCCGGTCAGGCCACGAGCTTGCGGCGATGGCGCCAGAGGCTCGCGACGACCGCGATCAGGATCACTGCGAAGCCGATCAGCGCCCAGCCGGGCAGCAGGATGCCGAAGATCGGCGGATAGACGGTCTCGCACAGCCCGGCGACCTTGAACATGCCGGGGAACCACTGCGCGGGCGGCAGACTGTCGACGATCGGCTGCAGCGTGTCGAAGCCGCAGCTGAAGCCCGGATTCATCTGGATCGACAGATGCCGGGCGGCCGTGCCGACGCCGCCGGCCGCGGCGATCGCGATCAGCAGCTCGAGCACCCAGACGCCGCGCCAGTTGCGGATCCCGGCGGCCAGGAACGCGAAGATCCCGATCGCGCAGAAGAAGTAGCGCTGGATGATGCACAGCGGGCACGGATCTTCGTTCTTCACGTACTGCAGGTAGAGCGCACCGGCCAGCAGGGCGATGCACACCCATCCGAGCAGCATCAGCAGGCGGCGTTCGCGGCGGATTGCGAGCGTGTAGTCGTTCATGTCGGCGGGGTTCCTCGTGGGTCGGTCCGGAAAACAATCGCGCGATTTTAGCGCGAACGGTCTGGCACGAAACTGACAGCGCGCGTGCGGCAACCTGCCGCACCGCGCGTCCTGTCCGCCGGCGGTCGGTTGGCTGCGGTCAGCGGATCGTGTTCAGCACGGCCTCGACCGCCTGGCCGATCGCGAGCAGCGCGTCGTCGCGATGCGGTGCGGCCGCGAGCATCAGGCCGACCGGTGCTGCGTCGCGCGGATGGCAGGGCAGCGACAGCGCGCACGCGTCGAGGAAGTTGAACGCGCTCGGGTTGCGCAGGATCAGCGCGTTGGTGCGCGTGAACGCGGCGTCGTCCGCTTCGAGTTCGGCGATGCGCGGCGGCACGACCGGTACCGTCGGCGCGACGAGCGCATCGAAGCGCGACCAGACCGTGTGGGCGGCTTCGTCGAGCATCGCCGTGCGCGCGGCGAGCAGGTCGAGATAGTCGGCCGCGCTCGCGGGTTCGCCCTTCAGGATCCGCGTGAGTACGCGCGGGTCGTACTGGTCGCGGTGCTGCGCGAGCAGCGGGCGATGCCATGCGTACGCCTCGATCGGCGAGAAGCCGAAACGGTTGATCTCCGGCAGCCGGTCGAGCGCCGGGAAGCGGACCTCCGTGACGATCGCGCCGGCGGCTTCGAGATGCTTGAGCGCGGCGTCGAGCGCGGCCGCGACGTCGGCATCGACGCCGTCGGTCACGTGGTTGGTCAGCACGCCGAGCCGCACGCCTTCGAGCGGCCGGGCGGCCGGCACGTGCGGTTCGAGGCCCGCGAGCATCCGGTCGACGAGCGCGCAGCAGGCGACCGTCAGGCCGATCGGGCCGAACGAGTCGAGCGTCGTCGACAGCGGCACGCCGCCTTGCTTCGGGATCCGGCTCGCGGTCGGCTTGAAGCCCGTCAGCCCGCACAGCGCGGCCGGAATGCGGATCGAGCCGCCCGTGTCGGTGCCGAGCGCGACGGCGGCCATCCCGTCGGCGACGGACGCGGCCGCGCCGGACGACGAGCCGCCGGAAATCCGCGCGTCGCCCGGCACGTCGCGGTGGTACGGCGAGCGCGGATGGCCGAAGTGCGGATTCAGCCCGAGCCCGGAGAACGCGAACTCGCTCATGTTGGTGCGGCCGACCAGCACCGCGCCCGCGCGCTTGAGCCGTGCAACGGCGACCGCATCGGTGCGTGCGGGCGGCGCGCCGTCGAGCACGCGCGAACCCGCGCGCGTCACCTGGCCCGCAACGTCGAACAGGTCCTTGACCGACACGGGAATGCCCGCGAGCGGCGACAACACGGTGCCCGCGGCGCGCAGCCGGTCATGCGCGTCGGCGGCCGCGCGCGCGTTGTCGGCATCGACTTCGGTGAAGACGACCGCGCCCTGGCCCGACGGATCGGCGATCCGGTCGAGCGCGGTGTCGACGAGCGCGCGGCTCGTGGTCCGGCCGGCGGCGAGGTCGGCGGCGAGCTGGGCGAGCGGGGGGAAGGGCGTGAAAGTGGTCATGGCGGCTCAGGGGCGAAGATGTTGAAGAAGCGTGGAGCGGAACGAATCGATATGGCTCTCGACGGCCACGCGCGCGCCGGCGGCGTCGCGTGCCGACAGCCGGTCGAACAGTGCGCGATGCTCGTGCTGGACGTCGGCAAGATGGTGAGGTTCGGACAGCGTGACGAACCAGAAGCGCAGCGAGCGCTCGTGCAGCGCGCGCAGGATCTCGGCGAGGACCGCATTGCGCGCGGCCGTGGCGATTGCCTGGTGGAACGCGCGGTCGAGTTCCATCATGCCTTCGACGTCGTGCGTGTCGACGCACGCCTGTCCTTCGTCGAGCAGCGCGGCCAGGCGTGCGAGATCGTCGGGCGTCGCATGGCGCGCGGCGAGTTCCGCGCAGTACGCTTCGTTGATGCGCCGCACGTCGATCACCGCGACGATGTCGTCGAGCGATAGCGGTTGCACCATCAATCCCTTGCGCGGCATCACGGACAGCAGCCCTTCGAGCACGAGCCGATGCACGGCCTGGTGCACCGGCGTGCGGCCGATACCGGTGCGCGCGACGAGGTCGGCTTCGTTGAGCGCGGCGCCGGGCTTCAGGCGCATCGTGGTGATGTCTCGCTGGATCAGCGCGTACGCGCGATCGGCGAGGCTGGCCGCCGGCGCGGCGGGGCGGTCGGGGGTGACGTCGGTCAGGGCATTCATGCGGAGGGCGGTGCGGCGGCCGGGCGGGGCGCGATCATGGCGCGGGCGATCGGGAAGCGTGGGCGATGCCTGGATATTATTGTGATATATCACTGGTGTCCAGTACCGGTCGCGAAGCATCGGCGTTGCCGGCGCGCGGGCAGGAACGCTCCCCGACGCAGTTTGCCGCCGACTTGCAACAATATCGACAGGATGTTGCAGGTTTGCCGCTCGATCGCGCACTGAAGCATAATGATTCCTCGTTTATCCATACGCGTGAGCGACGTACCAGACCATCGTCATGAGCGAAAACACGCCTTCCCCGGCCGGTCTGCCCGGCACCTCCTCCGTTTCTTCCGATTCCCCCCGTCCCGCACCAGCGAAGGTGCCCGATGCGCCGGCAGCCCAGGCCGCCGCGCAGAACGTCGCCGCGGACGGCGCGTCGCCGGTCACGGCTGCGTCCGAGCCGGGTGCGCCCGGTGCAACGGGCGCCGCCATCGATGGCGCTGCCGCTGCCGCGCCGCCGAAGCATGGCGCACCGCCGCCGGGGTTCGGCGCGCAGCCCGACTTCGACACGCCGCGCCCGCCGCCCGCGAGCGCGCAGAATGCGCCACCGGCCTACCTGAAGCAGAGCGACACGCCGTGGTCGGTGTTCGGCCGGATCATCGCCGCGCGCGCGCGCCGGCTGTTCGATCGTGCGGGCCAGCGCATCACGCAGCGCACGCTGCGCATCGGCGTGTCGGCGCGGATCTTCCATCCGGAGCCGGGCGCGAAGGGGCTGCGGGGCAAGACACTGCAGTATCTCGAGGAATCGATCGCCCACTGGGTCATGTCGCGCGACGTGCTCGTGTTCATGATCCCGACCGTCGGTCACCAGGGGATGATTCATCCGAGCAACATCCGTCTGCGCGACTACGCGAAGCATCTCGACGGCCTGCTGCTGCAGGGTGGCGCAGACGTATCGCCGCAAACCTACGCAGCATCTGACGCCCGCCCCGAATGGCCGGGCGATCGTGTGCGCGACATGTATGAACTCGAACTGCTGCATGAGTTCGTCGAGTCCGGCAAACCCGTTCTCGGCGTGTGCCGCGGCTGCCAGCTGATCAACGTCGCGTTCGGCGGTTCGCTGTACCAGGACATCGCGACCGATGTGCCGACCGCGAATGCGCACGTGAGCGAGCATTACGACCAGCATCGTCATGCGATCCGCTTTCCGGATTCGTCGACGCTCGCGAGCATGTTCCCCGGGCGCAGCGAAGCGATCGTCAACTCGATTCACCATCAGGCGATCCGCGATCTTGGCCGCGATCTGAACATCGAGGCCGTGTCGGCGGGCGACGGGATCATCGAAGGCATTCGTCATCGCCGTTCGCCGTTCGTCGTCGGCGTGCAGTGGCACCCCGAGTTCCATCGTGCCGGCGGCTCGGAGTTGCTCGACTGCACGCCGCTGCTCGATGCGTTTCTGCGCGCGGCGCGCGAAACCCGCCTGTAGCAAGCCGCATTATTCGCATCGTATGAAGGCCGGCCGCATCCCGATAAATTCGAGAATGCGGCCGTTTCGTTTTGAACGATAATCGCGAGTTCCGATCCGTCCGCCGGAGTCTGACGTTGGCTTTCCGAAACTTCTCCCCTGCACGACGCGCCACGTGGATCATTGCGCTGGCTGCCTGCGCGCAAGCGGGCACGGCCTGGTCGGCCGACGCGACCGCGCCCGCCGCCGGTACGCGTCCGGCGGTCACGAGCCTGCGCGGCGACGCGGCGGCATCCGGCGCGGCCGCGACGGATGCATCCGCGCAAGGCAACGTCGCCGAGCTGGCGCAGATGCTGCACGATGGCCGGATCGTCGAGATGCGCACGACGTACAACGGCAGCTACGGCGCGAGCCTGATGTTCGATCCGCGCGAGATGACGTATTACGTCGCGCTGTTCCAGGACAAGCACCTGTGGCGCGTGATCCGGTCGCAGGAGAAGAGCCGCGCGGAGATGGTGTACGCGAACTTCGTTCAGCAGACCGTACAACTTGCCGATATCGAAATCCGCCGTACCGAGCTGGAGGCGCAGAAGGCGTTTCTCGAGCGCGTGATCGCGCTGCAGGCGAATCGTGCGCAGCAGTTGCAGGCCGACCTGAGCGTTGCACGTAGCCAGCAGGCTGAAGTCACGCAGCGGCAGCGTTCGGCGCAGGAGCAGGCACAGGCGTTGCAGATCGAGAAGCGGGCCGCGCAGATGCAACTGCGTGATTTGCAGGAACAGGTGCGACAACTCGAGAAGCAGACCGAGACGGGGCTGCCCGCGCACAAGTAACGATTCGTCGCACGGACGGAGAGAGACGAGCAAAACCCGGCGAAGCGAGCTTCGCCGGGTTTTTTCTTGGGGCGGCCGTCAGCGCGCGAACGCGTCTGGCGTATCGGTCAGGCGGCGTTGGGACAGTTGCGCCGTCCAGTCGAAACCGGCGGCGGGCGCGTGCGTTGCGCGGGCGGGCCGGGTAGCGCGCAGTGCGCTTTCCATCGCGATCAGCGTGAGCGGATCGTCGAGCGTGTCGCGTGTATGGCCGGATGCACGCGGCGACGCGTCGAGCCGATCGCCGCGACCGCAGCGGCAGGAGCGGCACAAGGCAAATGTCGGGTTGGCGTGGCATGATGCGCGAACCATGCCGGTGCGCGCGTCGTTGCGCGGCGCGCCGCCGGCGGGCAGCGATGCCCGTGCGCGCCGGCCCGGCGCCGCGTGCGTCGTCGGATCCATGCGGCGCGGATTCGCGCCATCCGAGCTGAGCGAGAAAAACATGTCCACAGCGTCACACGCCATCGCGCAGGAATCGAAATTCCGCACCGTGTTCCGCGTCGTCAGCGGCAACTTCCTGGAAATGTACGACTTCATGGTCTACGGCTATTACGCGTCGGCCATCGCGAAAACCTACTTTCCGAGCGGCGACGCATTCGCGTCGCTGATGCTGTCGCTGTCGGTGTTCGGTGCGGGCTTCCTGATGCGGCCGGTCGGCGCGATCGTGCTCGGTGCGTACATCGACCATCACGGCCGGCGCAAGGGGCTGATCCTGACGCTCGGGCTGATGGCGCTCGGCACGCTCACGGTGGCCGCGATACCCGGCTATGCGACGATCGGCGTCCTCGCGCCGGTGCTCGTGCTGCTCGGCCGGCTGCTGCAGGGCTTTTCGGCAGGTGTCGAGCTCGGCGGCGTGTCGGTCTACCTGTCGGAGATCGCGACGAAGGGGAACAAGGGGTTCTATACGTCGTGGCAATCGGGCAGCCAGCAGGTGGCCGTCGTGTTCGCCGCGTTCGTCGGCGTGCTGCTGAACCGCGCGCTGCCGGTCGAGGAGATGACCGCGTGGGGCTGGCGCATTCCGTTCCTGATCGGTTGCCTGATCGTGCCGTTCCTGTTCCTGATCCGTCGTTCGCTGAAGGAAACCGACGAGTTCCTCGCGAAGCGTCATCGTCCGACGATGGGCGAGATCATGCGTTCGATGCTCGACAACTGGCGCATCGTGGTGGCGGGCATGGGGATGGTGATCATGACGACGGTGTCGTTCTACATGATCACCGCCTATACGCCGACGTTCGGCAAGGAAGTGCTGCACCTGTCGTCGCTCGACGCGCTCGTCGTGACCGTCTGCGTGGGGATCTCCAATCTCGTGTGGCTGCCGCTGTCCGGTGCGTTGTCGGACCGCATCGGTCGCCGCCCGGTGCTGATCACGTTCACCGTGCTGACGCTGCTGACGGCCTATCCGGCCGTGTTGTGGCTCGTCGGCGATCCGTCGTTCCTGCGGCTGCTCGCGGTCGAGCTGTGGCTGTCATTCCTGTATGCGTCGTATAACGGGGCGATGGTCGTCGCGCTGACCGAAGTCATGCCGGCCGATGTGCGCACGGCCGGTTTCTCGCTCGCATACAGCCTGGCGACGACGATCGGCGGCTTCACGCCCGCGATCTCGACGCTGCTGATTCATCAGACCGGAAACAAGGCCGCGCCGGGGCTGTGGCTGAGCGTTGCTGCGATTTGCGGACTGATCGCGACGCTCGTGCTGTATCGCACGTCCGAGGCGCGCAACCAGTACAAGGCGGCCTGAGCGCCACCCGTTTGTCGCGCGGCGCCGGCCGCACGCATCGCATTGAAAAAGGGAGCGCGCGCGCTCCCTTTTTTCGTCTGCGTTCAAGCTTCGCGCAGCATGCCGGCGACCGCGGCCGCCACGTCGAGCCATTCTCCCGGCGCGGGCTGGCGGGCGAGTCTGGCCTGCGGATACCACGGGCAGTCGTTGCCGGTGAACCAGCGCCAGTCGGGCGCGAACGGCAGCATGACCCATTGCGGCTTGCCGAGCGCGCCGGCAAGGTGCGCGACTGCCGTATCGATCGTGACGACGCCATCGAGCCGCTCGATCAGCGCGGCCGTGTCGGCGAAGTCGTTCAGCCGGCCGTCGAGCCGATGCAGGCGCGGATGCGCATCGACGCGCGCGCGCTCGTCGTCGTCGAGTGCCGGCTGCAGCACGATCCAGTCGATATCCGGCAGCGCGAGCAGCGGCGCGAGCGCGTCGAACGGCATCGAGCGGTTTTCCTGCGCCTGCCGGCGCCCCGACCACGCGAGGCCGAACTTGCGCTTCGATTGCCCGCCGAGCGAGCCGCGAAAGCGCCGGGCGGCGCCGTCGGGGGTGTCGAGGTAGCGCGAGCCCGCGACGATGTCCTCCGTCTGAAGCCCGAGCAGGAACGGCAGGCTCATCAGCGTGCACGCGACATCCGCGGCAGGCGGTTTCGCGGCGCCCTGTGCAACGAGCGTCACGCGCCAGCGCGACGCGGCCGGCGCCAGCAGCGAAACGAGTTCCGGCTGGACTTCGAGCACGACGCGCGCGCAGCGTGCGCGGGCGAGCGGCACGAAGCGGACGAACTGCAATGTGTCGCCGAAGCCCTGTTCCGCGCGGATCAGCAGCGTGCACGACGCAATCGGCTCGCCTTGCCAGCGCGGCAGCGTGCCGAGCGGCGTCGCGCCCGGCGTGTCGTGGCGCGCTTCATACGCGGGCAAGCCGCGCGTGAAGTCGCCCAGTGTGAGCAGCGTGACCGCGCGGTGCAGCCGCGCCAGCGTGAGATCGGGCGCGACGCGCAGTGCCTGGTCGAATGCGCGCAGCGCCATCTCGTGCGCACCGAGCGCGTGATGTGCGTTGCCGAGGTTCAGCCAGGCCAGGCTGAACGACGGATCGAGGCCGACGGCGCGCTCGTAGTAGGGCAACGCGTCGCGGTGGCGTGACTGCGCGCTCAGTGCGTTCGCCAGCCCGAACAGCGCGAGCGGAAACGGCGGATGCAGCGCGAGCGCGGCTTCGAACGCGTCGGCCGCCTCGGCATGCCGGCCGACCGCATCGAACGTGTTGCCGAGATTGAAATGCGCGGCGACGAAGCGCGGCTGCGCGTCGATCGCGGCCTGGAAGTGCGCGATCGCGTCGTTGGCGCGGCCCATTGCGTTCAGCGCCATCGCGAGGTTGTTGTGCGCCCCCGCATGCCCGGGCCGCAGCTCGAGCGCGCGATGAAACGCGGCGAGCGCGTCGTCGTGGCGGCCGAGCGCGTTCAGCGCATTGCCGAGATTGTTGTGGATCGACGCATCGTCGGGCGTGAGCCGGAGCGCGCGGCCAAATGCATCGATCGCATCGTCGTGGCGCTGCAGTGCCGCATACGCGTTGCCGAGGTTGTAGTGCGCGAGCGGAAATTCGGGCGCGAGCGTCAGCGCGTTGCGAAAACGGTCGACCGCTTCGTCGAGCCGGCCGAGTGCCTTCAGCGCGTTGCCGAGATTGAGCTGCAGCGCGGCATCGTCCGGCCGCAGCGCGACGGCGCGGCCGACGAGATCGGCCGCCTCGGCGTGCTGGCCCTGCTGGTGCCGCAGCACGCCGAACAGATGCAGCGCGTCGGCGTCGGCGGGGTTGGAGGCGAGCGCGTTGCGATAGCCGTGCTCGGCCTCGGCGAGGCGGCCCGCGCGGTGTGCGGCATACGCCCGGTCGAATGCGGAATCCATAACGCGAAAACTGACGGAAAACGCGTATTTTCCCACACCGCGCGGCGGTGCCGCGAATCGGCCGATCGGCATATGGCCCCGTCACGCGGAGCGGCGTAGACTGGGGGCTGTTTACCTATGGAACGCGCATGCGAAGGCCCGAAATCGCTCGCAGGGCAAGAAGCGAGGAGCGCCGTTTGGCCTCGCCAAACAAGCGACGAGCGACGCCGCCATGTGGGCGATTTCGGGCCTTCCCGTGACATGGATTTTTTTAATTTGGGGTTGCCACGAGAACGGCCGCTCGCCGCGTTGCGCTTCTTGCGAATACGTCAGTATTCGCGGCGGCGCGCGCCTCGCGAGCGGCCGTTCTCGTGGCAACGCATGCGCGTTCCATAGGCAAACAGCCCCCTAGACCGCGTGTCATCGAGGTTCTCATGGCTGACACACTGCCCGATATCTCGCCCGTGCTGATCGTCGGCGCGGGGCCGACCGGCCTTGCCGCGGCGATGAGCCTCGCGCGGGCCCGCGTGCCGGTGCGCATCATCGATCGGCTCGCTGCGCCCGCGCCGCATTCGCGCGCGATCGGCATCCAGGCGCGCACGCTCGAACTGCTGGAGCAACATCGCGCGGTCGAACCGTTTCTCGCGCTCGGCCATCGGGCGCATGCGGCCGCGCTGCATGCCGACGGCCGCGTGATCGCGCGGCTCGATTTCGATCCGCTGCAAACGCGCTATCCATATCTGCTGTTCCTCGATCAGACCGTCACCGAGCGCCTGCTGGCCGAGCATCTGGCCCGGCTCGGCGTGACGGTCGAGCGCGGTGCGACGCTGACCGCGTGCGATGCGGGCGGCGCGTCGCTCGATGTGTCGATCCGCCGCGCCGACGGCCGCGACGAATCGTTTGCACCGTCGTACCTGATCGCGGCCGACGGCGCGCACAGCACGGTCAGGCATCTGCTCGGCCTGGGTTTCACCGGGCATGCGTTCGAACAGACATTCCTGCTCGCCGATTTCGCGGCAATACCCGACTGGCCGGACGAAGAGATCCATCTGTTCACGACGCCCGAAGGCATCGCCGGCCTGTTTCCGATGGGAGGCGGCCGTTACCGGCTCGTGGCCGACCGGCCGCCCGGCAGCGACGCGTCGCCCGATGCGCCGACTCCGTCGCTGGCGGAATGCGACGCGATCGTGCGCGCCCGTGCCGGTGCGTCGATCTCTCCGAGCGATCTCGCGTGGTCGTCCTATTTTCACCTGCACAGCCGGATGATCGACCGGCTGCGTCACGGTCGCGTGTTCTTCGCGGGCGACGCCGCGCACGTCCACAGCCCGGCCGGAGCGCAGGGCATGAACACCGGCATCCAGGAAGCGTTCAATCTCGGCTGGAAGCTCGCGCGCGTGCTCGGCGCGGGCACGCCCGAGCGGTTGCTCGACACGTATCACGCGGAGCGCCATCCGATCGAGCGCGACGTGTTGCGGCAGACCGGCTTCGTCACGCAGATCGTCGAAGCCGAGCGTGGCGCGATGAAGCTGCTGCGCGATCATGTCGTGCCGCTGCTGGCGTCGTTCGGGCCGATGCGCGACGCGGTGCGGCGCTCGGTCAGCGAGCTCGGCGTGCAGTACCGGAAGAGTCCGCTCACGCTGGAGCGCGTGCTCGACGGCGGGCCGCGCGCAGGCGAACGGGCACCCGACGCGCACGTGCGCGTGCTCGACGGGCCGCTCGGTCAGGCACCCGGAACGGCGCGGCTATACGACCTGCACGATCCGGCGAGCTTCACGTTGCTGCTGCTGGAAGAGCCGGCGAATGCCGGCGCCGGGGCCGTGCCGACGATGCCGGCCGATGCGCAGGCGCTCGTGCAGGGGCTCGAACGGATCATGCCGGACGCGGTGCGCGTCTGGCGCGTTACCGATGCCGAAGGCGGTGATGGCGGGCTTGCGCAGGAATACGGCCGCTCGCGGCCGTCGTTTTACCTGCTGCGGCCGGATGGTTACGTTGCCGCGCGCGGGCGCACGGCAACCGACGCGAACGCGCTGCTGCGCCACTGCGAAAGCTGGTTCGCGGGCATGTCGCGGTCCGCTTGACGGGGCGGTCAGGCGGTCGCCGCGGCGGGCACGAGCGACGCACGGTGCACGGCGATCGCGTCGCGCACGATCGGTGCCGCACGTTGCCCGGCCTCGCTCGACGGATCGTCGAGCGCTGAGAGCAACGCACGGCGCATTCGCGGCTCCCAGAAGCGCCGGATATGGTCGGCGATGCCGGTCAGCGCTTCGTCGCGATCGGGCATTGATTCGAAGAATGCGCCGATCTGGTTGGCCATGTCGATCAGGTGTCCGTTGTCCATCGCTTCCTCACTTGCCTGACGTCACGCCGGCGGCCGCAGCTGCGCGCCGTTCGAGCAGGTCGAGCTGCTCCGCGTTGAAGCGCGCGTAGGCTTGCTGCCAGTCGGACGGCTGCGCGACGGGCAGCACCTGCACGGCCGTCACCTTGTACTCCGGGCAGTTCGTGGCCCAGTCCGAGCTGTCCGTCGTGATCACGTTCGCACCCGATTCGGGGAAGTGGAACGTCGTGTACACGACGCCAGGCTGCATGCGTTCGGTCACGAGCGCACGCAGCACCGTCTGCCCCGCGCGCGATTCGATACCCACCCAGTCGCCGCTGCGGATCCCGCGATCCTCGGCGTCGTGCGGATGGATCTCGAGGCGATCCTCTTCGTGCCAGCGGACATTCTCGGTGCGTCGGGTCTGCGCGCCGACGTTGTACTGCGACAGGATGCGGCCCGTCGTCAGGATCAGCGGATAGCGTTGCGTGACCTTCTCCGGCGACGCAATGAACTGCGTGATCACGAACTTGCCCTTGCCGCGTACGAATGCGTCGATGTGCATCGTCGGCGTGCCTTCCGGTGCCTGCTCGTTGCACGGCCACTGGATGCTGCCGAGCGCGTCGAGCTTCGCGTACGACACGCCCGAGAAGGTCGGCGTGAGCCGCGCGATCTCGTCCATGATTTCCGACGGATGCGCATAGTCCATCTCGTAGCCGAGCGCGCGCGACAGCATCAACGTGACTTCCCAGTCCGCGTAGCCCGCGAGCGGCGGCATCACCTTGCGCACGCGCGAGATGCGGCGTTCCGCGTTCGTGAACGTGCCGTCCTTCTCGAGGAACGACGAGCCGGGCAGCAGCACGTGCGCGTACTTCGCGGTCTCGTTCAGGAAGATGTCCTGCACGACGATACATTCCATTGCCGACAGCGCGGCCGCGACGTGCTGCGTATTCGGGTCCGACTGGACGATGTCCTCGCCCTGGCAGTAAAGCCCCTTGAAGCTGCCGTCGAGCGCCGCGTCGAACATGTTCGGAATGCGCAGCCCCGGTTCCGGCTGCAGCTTTGCCGACCACGCTGCCTCGAACTGCGTGCGCACGATCTCGTCGCCGATGTGCCGGTAGCCGGGCAGCTCGTGCGGGAACGAGCCCATGTCGCACGAGCCCTGCACGTTGTTCTGGCCGCGCAGCGGATTGACGCCGACGCCTTCGCGGCCGATGTTGCCGGTCGCCATCGCGAGGTTCGCGATGCCCATCACCGTCGTCGAGCCCTGCGCGTGTTCGGTCACGCCCAGCCCGTAATAGATCGCGGCATTGCCGCCCGTCGCATAGAGGCGCGCGGCTTCGCGCACCAGCTCGGCCGGCACGCCCGTTACTTCGGCGGTCGCCTCGGGCGAGTTGTCGGCACGGGAGACGAAGTCGCGCCATTGCTCGAATGCGCGCGTGTCGCAGCGCTCGGCGACGAACGCGTCGGCGACGAGCCCTTCGGTGACAATCACGTGCGCGAGCGCGTTGACGATCGCGACGTTGGTGCCGGGGCGCAACTGCAGGTGGTGGGTCGCCTTCACGTGCGGGCCGTCGACGACGTCGATGCGGCGCGGGTCGATCACGATCAGCTTCGCGCCTTCACGTACGCGCCGCTTCAGCCGCGAGCCGAACACCGGGTGGCCGTCGGTCGGGTTCGCGCCCATCACGACGATCACGTCGGCCTGGCTGACCGACGCGAACGTCTGCGTGCCGGCCGATTCGCCGAGCGTCGTCTTGAGGCCATAGCCCGTCGGCGAGTGGCACACGCGTGCGCATGTGTCGACGTTGTTGTTGCCGAACGCGGCGCGCACCAGCTTCTGTACGAGGTAGGTTTCCTCGTTCGTGCAGCGCGACGACGTAATGCCGCCGATGGAATCGCGGCCGTACTTGTCCTGCAGCTTGCGGAATTGCGTTGCCGCGTAGGTGAGTGCTTCGTCCCAGCTGACTTCGCGCCACGGGTCGGTGATCTTCTCGCGGATCATCGGCTTCGTGATGCGGTCCTTGTGCGTGGCATAGCCCCACGCGAAGCGCCCCTTCACGCACGCGTGGCCCTCGTTCGCGAGGCCGTTCTTGTGCGGCGTCATGCGCACGACCTGCGTGCCCTTCATCTCGGCCTTGAACGAGCAGCCCACGCCGCAGTACGCGCAGGTCGTGACGACCGAGTGTTCGGCCTGCCCGAGTTGCACGACGGATTTTTCCTGCAGCGTGGCGGTCGGGCAGGCGGCGACGCACGCGCCGCACGACACGCATTCCGACGCCATGAACGATTCGCTTTCGCCCGCGGCGACGCGCGATTCGAAGCCGCGTGCGGCGATCGTCAGCGCGAAGGTGCCCTGCGTTTCCTCGCAGGCGCGCACGCAGCGGTTGCAGACGATGCACTTCGACGGGTCGTACGTGAAGTACGGATTCGACTCGTCTTTCTTGTCACGCAGATGATTCGCGCCATCGAAGCCGTAACGCACTTCGCGCAGCCCGACGACGCCTGCCATGTCCTGCAGTTCGCAGTCGCCGTTGGCGGGGCAGGTGAGGCAGTCGAGCGGATGGTCGGAGATGTACAGCTCCATCACGTTGCGCCGCAGCGACTGCAGTCGGTCCGACTGCGTGCGCACTTTCATGCCCGCTTCGGCAGGCGTCGTGCACGATGCCGGATAACCACGCCGGCCTTCGATCTCGACGAGGCACAGGCGGCACGAGCCGAACGGTTCGAGCGAATCGGTCGCACAGAGCTTCGGGACGTTGACGCCGGCTTCGATCGCCGCGCGCATCACCGACGTGCCGGCCGGCACCGTGACCGGCTGGCCGTCGATTTCGAGCGTGACGTCGGTATCGGCATACCGTTGCGGCGTGCCGTAGTCGGTATCGTCGAACGGATCGCGGGCACGCGCCTGAGCGGCGCTCTTGCACGCGCATTGGCCAGAGCCGCAACCGCCTTGGCGGACGTTGTTCGTGTCGAGGGACATGCAGGGCTCCTTCTGGGTCAGGCCGCAGCCTTGACCGGACCCGACGCGGCATGTTTGCCGGCAGCGAGCCCGAAATCTTCGGGGAAATGGTCGAGCGCGGACAGCACCGGGTAGGGTGTCATGCCGCCCATTGCGCACAGCGAACCGGCCAGCATCGTGTCGCACAGGTCGCGCAGCAGCGTGACCTGCCGCTCCGACGTATCGCCGTGGCGGATGCGGGCGATCGTCTCGACGCCGCGTGTCGAACCGATCCGGCATGGCGTGCACTTGCCGCACGACTCGATCGCGCAGAACTTCATCGCGTATTCGGCCAGCTCGGCGAGGTTCGATGTGTCGTCGTGCAGCACGATGCCGCCGTGGCCGACGACCGCACCGATCGCCGCATACGCCTCGTAGTCGAGCGGCACGTCCCACTGGTGGTCGGGCAGGTAGGTGCCGAGCGGGCCGCCGACCTGCGCGGCGCGTGCGGGCCGGCCGCTTGCCGTGCCGCCGCCGAAGTCGAACAGCAGTTCGCGCAGCGTGACGCCGAACGCGAGTTCGACGAGGCCGCCGTAACGGATGTTGCCCGCGAGCTGGAACGGCAGCGTGCCGCGCGAGCGGCCCATCCCGTAGTCGCGATAGAACGCGGCGCCGCGCGCGAAGATCACGGGCGCCGTTGCGAGCGTGATCACGTTGTTGATGACGGTCGGCTGGCCGTACAGGCCGGCTAACGCGGGCAGCGGCGGTTTCGCGCGCACGACGCCGCGCTTGCCTTCGAGCGATTCGAGCAGCGCCGTTTCCTCGCCGCACACGTACGAGCCCGCGCCTTTCGCGACGTGCAGCTCGAACGCATGCGCGGAGCCGAGCACGTGCTCGCCGAGCCAGCCGGCTTCGCGTGCACGGACGATCGCGGCTTCGAGCGTGGCGATCGCGTGCGGGTATTCGCTGCGCACGTAGATGTAGCCGACCGTTGCGCCGGTCGCGACGCCTGCGATGATCATCCCTTCGATCAGGCAGTACGGATCGCATTCCATGATCAGGCGGTCGGAGAAGGTGCCCGAATCGCCTTCGTCGGCGTTGCAGACGATGTACTTCTGCGTGGCGCTCGCGTGCCGGACCGTGCGCCACTTGATGCCGGCCGGGAACGCCGCGCCACCGCGGCCGCGCAACCCGGATTCGATCAGCGATTCGCATACGGCATCGCCGTCGAGCGCGAGTACGTTCTTCAGGCCGGCGAGGCCTTCGTGTTGCAGGTAATCGTCGATCGACAGCGGATCGGTCAGGCCGATGCGTGCGAACGTGAGGCGTTGCTGGCGCGCGAGATAGGGCAGTGCGTCGACGAGGCCGACGCCGCTCGGATGCGTGCCGCCATCGAGCCAGTTCGCGTCGAACAGGGCGGGCACGTCGGCGGCCGACAGGTTCGCATAGCCGACACGGCCCGCGGACGTGCCGACTTCGACGAGCGGTTCGAGCCATAGCAGCCCGCGCGAACCGTTGCGGACCAGTTCGATCTCGACGCTGCGCCGTTCGGCTTCCGCCGCGATCGCGGCGGCGAGCGCGTCGGCGCCGAGGGCCAGCGCGGACGAATCGCGCGGGACGTAGATGCGGGTCGTCATGCGGCCTCCGGGGTGTGGGCGACCGCGTCGGCAAGCAGCGCGTCGAATTTCTCCGGCGTGACCCTGGCATGCAGCACGCCGTTGACCGTCAGCGACGGCGACTGCGCACACAGTCCGAGGCAGTAGACCGATTCGAGCGCGACGTCGCCGGGTGCATGCGTATCCGCGGCATCGCCGTGCGCGGCGTCGAACCGGCAGCCCGTGCGGGCTTCCGCATGCGCGGCCAGCGCTTCGCAGCCCATGCTGCGGCATGCTTCGGCGCGGCACATCTGGATCGTCACGCGCGCGGGCGGCGCGGTGCGGAAGTGGTGGTAGTAAGTGAGTACGCCGTGCACTTCCGCGCGCGACAGGTTGAGTGCCCTGGCGAGCGGCGCGACGCAGCCCGGCGGCACGTAACCCGCGTCGTCCTGGATCGCGTGCAGGATCGCCACGAGCGACCGGCCGGCGCGTGCATGGCGCTCGACGAGCGCGTCGGGCGCTTGGGAATTCGGGGACATCTTGTGCTCCTCCAAAGTCTCATATGCGCTCGAAATTCATATAGTGCGCATCGTGACTTCGATCTGATTGATTTTGACCAACGATAAGCGGAAGATTTGGCCGTCGCAATAGGAAATCGGAGTGCATAATTGATTCGAATCGAATGCGACGCGTATCTGACCGTACGCGACACGGAAGGCCGTGCGGCCAGCCTGTCGGACGTCGCGCCGTTGCTGGAACTCGTGGCCGACACGGGCAGCATTGCGCAGGCTGCGCAAGCGAAAGGGCTGTCCTACCGGCACGCGTGGGGCATGTTGCGTGCGCTGGAGGCGTGCATCGGCGGGGAACTGATCGAAACCGCGCGCGGCAAGGGCTCGACGTTGTCGGCGCTCGGGCAGGCGGTCGTCGATGCGCAGCGCCTCGCGCGCAGCCGGCTCGACGGGAACCTGCGCACGCTGGCGGCCGAAGTGGCGAGCGACCTGAACCGGCGGCTCGCCCAGCGCGACGGCGCCGTGCGCATCCACGCGTCGCACGGCTACGCGGTCGCGACGCTCGTCTCCGCGCTCGTCGATGCGCAGGCGGCTGTCGACATCAAGTATCGCGAGAGCGTCGAGGCCGTGCAGGCGCTTGCCCGCGGCGAGTGCGACCTGGCCGGCTTCCATCTGCCGCGCGGCGCGTTTCGCGCGCAGTGCGCACAGATCTACCGGCCGTGGCTCGACGATACGCGCCATGTGCTGATCCACCTGACACGGCGCCAGCAGGGGCTGTTCGTGCCGCGCGGCAACCCGAAGCAGGTTCGCGGGCTCGCGGATCTCGCGCGCAATGACATCCGCTTCGTCAACCGCCAGCCGGGGTCGGGCACGCGCATGCTGCTGGATCTCGCGCTGCGGGCGATCGGCATCGATCCGGAACGCATCGACGGCTACGCGTCGGCCGAGCTCACGCATTCGGCGATCGCGGCGTTCGTCGCGAGCGGGATGGCCGATCTCGGCTTCGGCGTCGAGCCTGCCGCCCATCATTTCGGGCTCGATTTCATCCCGGTCGTCGACGAAGACTATTACTTCGCGTGCGAACGCGCGCGGCTCGACGCGCGGCCGCTGGCCGGCGTACTGGCACTGCTGCGCGACGCGCGCTTCGTCGAGCGCGTCGCGCATCTCGACGGCTACGATCCGGCTGCGTGCGGAACGCTGACGAGCATCGCGACGGGGCTGGCCGGCGGCGACGGCGCGAGCGCGCCGGACGGCAATTCCCGGTAACGCGGGCGCAATCGAACCGCGATGCAGCAGTGGGGGATTTGCGCTACGCTTGCCGCTTGATCAACGTTCCAACAAGCACGCCGTTCAAGCGTCATCCCGCCATGAAATTTTCCGTTCCCCTCGCCGCGGCAGCGTTGACCGCGGGGCTGCTGGCCGCTGTTTCGCCGTTTGCGTTCGCGCAGAATTCCCCCGGTGTGCCCGGCGGTATCCTGAGTGAACAGTTTCGCTTGAACGAGCATCCGCAGATGCCGTTTGCGGCGTCCTCGCCGTCGCAGAAATACCAGAGCGGCAAGAAGTCAGCCTTGCGCCGCAAGGGCGACTTGGGCGATCCGAACGGCTGCAACCTGAAGTGTCCGATGGATAGCCGATAACCTGGCTGACGGGCGCGTTCGCACGAGGGGCGCGCGGCGCCGGATCGACTGGCGGGTGTTGCACCCGCGAGCCGACCCGACTGGCCGACCGGCGACAGCCGAAGTCCCGTGCAATTCCGATTCTGTCCGAGCCCCGTGGAGCGTTGCCGCTTCGCGGGGCTTTTGCTTTCCGGCGAATCTTCATGCGATTCGACGCCGGGCGACGCCGGTGTATGCGTATCGCCGGTCTCGCGGGCAATTTAGGGTTAACCCGTAAATCAGGAAGGATGTCTTCCAGAAACCTGCCTTATTCTTAAGCATCCGCCTACATAAACTTCGGGTTGTCAGCGATGAACAAGGTGTTCACCGCGAACACAGACAAATCTGGAGGTAGGTCATCATGAAGTCGCTCGTTCAAGCTGTTGTCGTTGCTGCCGCTCTCGTTGCCCCGGTCGTGTCGTTTGCCCAGTCGGGTTCGACGATCACCCGCGCGCAGGTTCGCGCCGAACTGGTCCAGCTGCAGCAGGCAGGTTACAACTCCGCTCGAGGCGAAGATCCGCATTATCCGGAAGCGATCCAGGCAGCAACGGCGCGTGTTGCAGAGCAGCAGCGCGCTGCGCTGGCGCAAGCGCAAGGCGTCGACGCCAGCGGTTACGGTGCACAGGCACAGGGCGCATCGGCATCGGGTTCGCGTGCAATGGGCGTGCGTCCGGCTACCGCTGAAGAAATGAAGTCGCTGTATCGCGGCAGCTAAGCCGCGCAT
Organism: Burkholderia lata; assembly: GCF_902499335.1. GTDB lineage: Bacteria > Pseudomonadota > Gammaproteobacteria > Burkholderiales > Burkholderiaceae > Burkholderia > Burkholderia lata_B. Next base: position 43,146 of record NZ_CABVQK010000024.1, read on the forward strand.
CGCCCGGTGTGCGCGAACGCCGGGTGCGACGACACGTCGCGCCCGGCACTGCGGCTCCCGGGCTGGCCGCTGCCTGGCGCGATCGATGATTGCGCGGGCGCGGCAGGACATCCGTCACCTCCTGTCGCCGGAACACCGGTGGCATTCCGCCCGGCCCGCCCGTGGCTGGGCGCTTTTTCGGAGCGAGAGGGGCGCATGCGTTTCGCCGGCAACAAAAAACCCCGCAGACTTGCGTCATGCGGGGTTCGTGCGGCGAGCGCGGAATTTGGTGGAGGCGGCGGGAATCGAACCCGCGTCCAGAAGCGCTCCACGACTAGTTCTACATGTTTAGTTCAGTCATTTGATTTAACCGCAGCGACGCGGACGAACACGCTGCACTACGGCGATTCGCTAGGTTTTCGACCCTGGCGTCGCGACGCCGACAGGGCTTAACTGACGTAAATGACCTCTGGCGGTATTGCTACCGGTCTTGCGACACTAGCCCGTCAGTGAACTAGGCAGAGGACGGCGGCCGTTAGGCTGCCAGTGCGAACGTATCGTCGTTTGCAGTTACGATTTTCCCATTGATTAACGAGGTGACGGGTCCTCGACATGCCCTAGCCGCTTCACAACCCCTGTCGAAACCAGGTCGCCCCCGCGGATAAGATCTAACATTATAGCCCAACATCGCGCAGCAGTTCGCGCAGTTGCTGCGTCGTGTCGACAAGATGCTGCGCTTGCCAGTCGGCCGGCGCTGCGCCGTCGCCACAGTAGCCGTACGCGGCCGCGACCGTCGCCATGCCGGCGGCGCTGCCGGCCTGAATGTCGCGCAGGTCGTCGCCGACGTAGACGATGCGCGCGGGCGCGAGCGTCAACTGGTCGGCCGCATGCAGCAGGGGGGCCGGGTGCGGCTTCGGGTGCGGCGTTGTGTCGCCCCCGACGACGCAGGCGGCGCGCGGCGCAAGACCGAGCAGGTCGACGAGCGGTGCCGTGAGCCGCATCGCCTTGTTCGTGACGATGCCCCAGCGCACGCCGCGCGTATCGAGTTCGTCGAGCACGTCGCCGATGCCGGGGAACAGCGTCGTATGCACGCACAGATCCGTCGCGTAGTTGGCCAGGAACTCGTCGCGCATCGCTTCGTAGCCGGGCGTGTGCGGATCGATGCCGAACGCGCCGCCGAGCAGGCCGCGCGCGCCGGCCGAGGCCAGCGGCCGGAGCACGTCGAGCGGGGTTTCGGGCAGGTCGCGCACGCGTTGCATCTTGTTGACGGCCGCCGCGAGATCGGGGGCCGTGTCGGCGAGCGTACCGTCCAGGTCGAACAGCACGGCATCGCAGTGCAGCAGGCGCGGTTCGTCGAGTGCAGCCCGCGCGGTCGAGAGGGGAGTCGTCATGCCGGTTGGAAGGTCACGCGCCGCGGCGGCACGCGACGAGGTAGTTGATGTCGGTGTCGTTCGACAGCGCGAAGCGCTTGCCGATCGGGTGATACGTGATGCCCTTGATCTCCACGATGTGCAGATCGGTCGCACGCACGAAGCCGGCCAGCTCCGACGGACGGATGAAGCGCGCGTAGTCGTGCGTGCCCTTCGGCAGCATTTGCGCGATGTACTCCGCGCCGATCACGGCGAACAGGTAAGCCTTCAGGTTGCGGTTCAGCGTCGAGAAGAACACCCAGCCACCCGGTTTCACGAGCGTCGCGCACGCGGCGACGATATCGCCGGGCGACGGCACGTGCTCGAGCATCTCCATGCACGTGACGACATCGTAGGTGCCCGGTTCACGTGCGGCGATCGCTTCGGCGGCGATGGCTTCGTAGTCGACCGTGATGCCGCTTTCGAGGCTGTGCAGGTCGGCGACGCCGAGCGCTTCGGTCGACAGGTCGATACCTTTCACCTGCGCGCCGAGTCCGGCCATCGATTCGGACAGGATGCCGCCGCCGCAGCCGATGTCGAGTGCGCGCTTGCCGGCGAGGTGCGCATGCGCATCGATCCAGCCGAGCCGGACCGGGTTCAGGTCGTGCAGCGGCTTGAATTCGGCATTCGGATCCCACCACCGATGGGCGAGGTCGCTGAATTTCTGGAGTTCGTGCGGATCGGCGTTGGTCATGTCGGCAAACGGGCTACGGGAGGAGGGCGGTACTGCGGTTCGTCAGCCCCGAGTATATAAGAAGCGGACGAGCGGCGAAGCGGCGAGCGCCTGGACGGGCGTCAAAGAAAAAGCCCCGCCGGAGCGGGGCTTTGAAGCAGTCGAAAACCGCGGCTTAGTTTGCCGGAACGGTCGTCTTCTGGACTTCTTGCGTACCAACAACTTCGACTTCCACGCGGCGATCCGGTGCGAGGCAGGCGATGAGTTGCTTGCGGTTCTTCTGGTTGCAGCCAGTCGTAACCGGGTTGCGCTTGCCCTTGCCTTCCGTGTAGATCTTGTTGGCCGGCACACCCTTGCTGACCAGGTACGACTTCACGGCTTGCGCACGGCGCAGCGACAGACGGTCGTTGTACTTGTCCGAACCGATGCGGTCCGTGTAGCCCGTTGCGACGACCACTTCCGTGTTCATGCCTTGGATCTTCGAAGCCAGTTCGTCCAGCTTTTGCTTGCCCAGCGGCTTGAGCGTTGCCTTGTCGAAGTCGAACAGTGCGTCGGCTTGATACGTGATCTTCTGGCTCGAGATGGCCGGAGCAACGACCGGAGCGACCGGCGGCTGCGGTGCCTGGGCGACCAGTGCGCCATCGCACTTCGCGTTGGCGGTGGCCGGCGTCCAGAACGCATCACGCCAGCAGAGCTCGTTCGTGCCGTTCATCCACACCCATTCGCCCGTGCCGTTCACCCAGTTGTCATTGACGGCTTGACGCGACGCCGGCACCGACTGTGCCGAAGCGGATGCAGCCATAACTGCGGTAGCTGCAATGAACGCGAGCTTTGAAAGTTTATTCATATTTCTCCTCTCGAAATTGAGATTACCGCAGGTTTACTGCGAGCCTGTTGACGGTGACAAGTCATACATTGCTCGAAGTATAACATTGGTGCGGCACAAAAAACGCGGCGCCGCTCCTGTGTAGACTTCGAGCAGCGTCTAACTTTCAGTGCGTTGGCATTTTGCCATATCGTTCCCTTCCTACGAAAAAAAATCCTCCCCACCCTAAGATCGCTTCAAGTTTGTGGTGCATGCGCAACACCGGCCTGCCGTAACTTTTAGAGATTGTCAAGAGCGTGACGGCGAAATTGCGCCCATGAATGCATTTGTTTACTCGTGCGCGGAAAACAAGTGCGATGCGATCGCCTGTGGTGCCGAATCGGGTGCCATTGCGGCGTGCAATTCCGGCCGGTTCGCTGCCGCTGCGATTTTCGCTATTTATATATAGAGGGGGAGGCGAATTGGCGGCTGATGGGCGCATGTTAGAATCTTGCGTTGCGTTGCGCATGCAGCGCCCACGCGAAAGGCGTTCGCCGTCTTCGCTCCGAAACGATACGGATACATGGATCAATTCGCCAAAGAGACCCTGCCCACCTCCCTAGAGGAGGAAATGCGCCGTTCGTATCTCGATTACGCGATGAGCGTGATCGTCGGACGTGCCCTCCCGGATGTCCGCGATGGCCTGAAACCCGTGCACCGGCGCGTATTGTTCGCGATGCACGAACTGAACAACGACTGGAACCGCGCGTACAAGAAATCGGCGCGTATCGTCGGTGACGTGATCGGTAAGTACCACCCTCACGGCGATACCGCGGTCTACGACACGATCGTGCGGATGGCGCAGGACTTCTCGCTGCGCTACATGCTGATCGACGGGCAGGGCAACTTCGGCTCGATCGACGGCGACAATGCCGCGGCGATGCGTTACACCGAAATTCGCATGGCGAAGATCGGTCACGAGCTGCTCGCCGACATCGACAAGGAAACGGTCGATTTCGAGCCGAACTACGACGGCAACGAAACGCAGCCGTCGGTCCTGCCGTCGCGCATCCCGAACCTGCTGATCAACGGCTCGTCGGGTATTGCGGTCGGCATGGCGACCAACATCCCGCCGCACAACCTGAACGAAGTCGTCGACGCATGCCAGCACCTGCTGGGCAACCCGGAAGCGACGATCGACGAGCTGATCGAGATCATCCCGGCGCCGGATTTCCCGACGGCCGGCATCATCTACGGTGTCGCCGGCGTGCGCGACGGCTACCGCACCGGGCGCGGGCGCGTCGTGATGCGTGCGGCCACGCACTTCGAGGAGATCGACCGCGGCCAGCGGATGGCGATCATCGTCGACGAGTTGCCGTACCAGGTGAACAAGCGTTCGCTGCTCGAACGGATCGCCGAACTCGTCAACGAGAAGAAGCTCGAAGGCATCTCCGACATCCGCGACGAGTCCGACAAGAGCGGCATGCGTGTCGTGATCGAGCTCAAGCGCGGTGAAGTGCCGGAAGTGGTGCTGAACAACCTGTACAAGGCGACGCAGCTCCAGGACACGTTCGGCATGAACATGGTCGCGCTCGTCGACGGCCAGCCGAAGCTGCTGAACCTGAAGGAAATCCTGCAGTGCTTCCTGTCGCATCGACGCGAAGTGCTGACGCGCCGCACGATCTACGAACTGCGCAAGGCCCGCGAACGTGGCCACGTGCTCGAAGGTCTCGCGGTCGCGCTCGCGAACATCGACGAGTTCATCGCGATCATCAAGGCCGCGCCGACGCCGCCGATCGCGAAGGCGGAGTTGATGGCGAAGCCGTGGGATTCGTCGCTCGTACGCGAGATGCTGACGCGCGCCGAGGCAGAGAATGCATCGGCCGGCGGCCGTTCCGCGTACCGCCCGGAAGGCCTGAATCCGGCGTTCGGCATGCAGAACGACGGGCTGTACCGCCTGTCCGACACGCAGGCCCAGGAAATCCTGCAGATGCGTCTGCAGCGCCTGACCGGCCTCGAGCAGGACAAGATCATCGGCGAGTACCGCGAAGTGATGGCGCAGATCGCCGACCTGCTGGACATCCTCGCGCGCCCCGAGCGGATCACGACGATGATCGGCGAGGAACTGGTTTCGGTGAAGGCCGAGTTCGGCGACGCGCGCCGCTCGAAGATCGAGCTGAACGCGACCGAGCTGAACACCGAAGATCTGATCACGCCGCAGGACATGGTCGTCACGATGTCGCATGCGGGCTACGTGAAGTCGCAGCCGCTGTCCGAGTACCGTGCGCAGAAGCGCGGCGGTCGCGGCAAGCAGGCGACGCAGATGAAGGAAGACGACTGGATCGAGACGCTGTTCATCGCGAACACGCACGATTACATCCTGTGCTTCTCGAACCGCGGCCGCGTGTACTGGGTCAAGGTCTATGAAGTGCCGCAGGGCTCGCGCAACTCGCGCGGCCGCCCGATCGTCAACATGTTCCCGCTGCAGGATGGCGAGAAGATCAACGTCGTGCTGCCGGTCAAGGAATTCTCGGCCGACAAGTTCATCTTCATGGCAACGTCGCTCGGCACCGTGAAGAAGACGCCGCTCGAGGCATTCAGCCGTCCGATGAAGAAGGGCATCATCGCGGTTGGCCTCGACGACGGCGACTACCTGATCGGTGCGTCGATCACCGACGGCGCGCACGACGTGATGCTGTTCTCCGACTCCGGCAAGGCCGTGCGCTTCGACGAGAACGACGTGCGTCCGATGGGGCGCGAGGCGCGCGGCGTGCGCGGCATGCAGCTCGAGGACGGGCAGCAGGTCATCGCGCTGCTGGTTGCCGGCAGCGAGGAGCAGACGGTGCTCACCGCGACCGAGAACGGCTACGGCAAGCGCACGCCGATCACCGAGTACACGCGTCACGGCCGCGGCACGAAGGGTATGATCGCGATCCAGACGTCCGAGCGTAACGGCAAGGTCGTGGCTGCGACGCTCGTCGATGCCGAGGATCAGATCATGCTGATCACGACGGCCGGCGTGCTGATTCGTACCCGTGTCTCGGAGATTCGCGAGATGGGGCGTGCCACGCAAGGTGTTACACTCATCAGTCTCGATGAGGGTACCAAGCTCTCTGGCCTGCAGCAGATCGCGGAGGCCGAGGAGGGTGATGGCGAGGCCGACGAGGCGTCGGACGGCGAAGCCTGAAGAACGGATGAGACTCTAGCCGCCGCGGGCGCGAAGCGCCGCGGCCGGCGAGCAACCATTCATATTTCCAAAAGGGAGTGATGATGCAAAAGCAATTCAAGCAACTGGTTCTGCTGGCTGCACTGGTGCCGACGTTCGCGATGGCGCAAGCGCTGTCGAATTCCGCACCGGCAGCTCCGGCGGCAGCTGCGCCGATCGACGCCGACAAGAAGGCAGCGATCAAGGATCTGCTCGACGCGATCGACGCGCCGAAGCTCGTGTCGGCAATCGGCAACAGCGCCGAAATGCAGGCGAAGCAACTCGTCCCGGCGATCCTGTCGGACGCGCTGTCGGAAAACAAGACGCTGAACGACAAGCAGAAGCAGGCTGCCGTTCCGACGCTGCAGAAGAACTCGGTGCCGAAGCTGGTCGACGGCGCAGGCAAGGTGTTCGGTACGCAACAGTTCCAGAACGACGCGATGTCGGCTCAGTACGACGCATACGCGAAGTACTACAGCACGTCGGAGATCAAGGATCTGACGACGTTCTACAAGAGCCCGACGGGCCGCAAGTTCATCCAGGTTCAGGATCAGGTCGGTCGCGACGTGGTCAACGGCCTGATGCAGAAGTACATGCCGCAAGCTATCCAGGCAACGCGCACGCAGGCTGACAAGGAAGTCGCAGCAGTCAAGCCGGGCAAGTAAAGCCGTCCGGGCATGCCCCCGGCCGTTCGGCCGGGTTTGGCGGGAGCCTGACGACAGTGCGATAATGGCCGTTTGCGCGCGAGCGCAAGCGGCCATTTCTTTTCTGGCGCGTTCTGCCGGCGGCGAGCCGGTCGCGTCCCTCCGAGGTTTTCACGATGCGCGTCTTTAATTTCTCCGCCGGCCCTGCGGCGATGCCCGAGGAAGTGCTGCGGCAAGCTGCCGACGAAATGCTCGACTGGCACGGCAGCGGCATGAGCGTGATGGAGATGAGCCATCGCGGCAAGGAATTCATGTCGATCCACGAGGCCGCGCTGACCGACCTGCGCGACCTGCTCGGCGTGCCGGCCAGTCACCGGATCCTGTTCCTGCAGGGCGGCGGTATCGCTGAAAACGCGATCGTGCCGATGAACCTGCTCGGGTCGCGCAAGACGGCCGACTTCGTCGTGACGGGCTCGTGGTCGCAGAAGTCGTTCAGCGAAGCGAAGAAATACGGCACGCCGCATCTCGCCGCAACCGGCAAGACGGAAGACGGCTTCACGCGTGCGCCCGCGCGCGCCGAATGGCAGTTGTCGGATGATCCGGCCTACGTGCATCTTTGCACCAACGAGACGATCGACGGCGTCGAGACGTTCGAGATTCCCGATCTCGGTGACGTGCCGCTGGTCGCGGATGTCTCGTCGCACATCCTGTCGCGTCCGATGGACGTCGCGAAGTACGGCGTGCTGTTCGGCGGTGCGCAGAAGAACATCGGGATGGCCGGCGTGACGCTCGTGATCGTGCGCGAGGATCTGCTCGACCGCGCGCTGTCGATCTGCCCGTCCGCGTTCGAATGGAAGACCATCGCCGCGAACAACTCGCTGTACAACACGCCGCCCACCTACGCGATCTACATCGCGGGCCTGGTATTCCAGTGGCTGAAGCGGCAGGGTGGCCTCGAGGCGATCGAGGCCCGCAACATCGAAAAAGCGAAGCTGCTCTACGACACGATCGATGCGAGCAGTTTCTATCTGAACAAGGTCGAGCCGGCAGTACGTTCGCGAATGAACGTGCCGTTTTTCCTGGCCGACGAAACGCGCAACGAAGACTTCCTTGCCGGCGCAAAGGCGCGCGGGCTGCTGCAGCTGAAGGGCCACAAGTCCGTCGGCGGCATGCGGGCGTCGATCTACAACGCGGTGCCGCTCGAGGGCGTGAAAGCGCTCGTCGAGTACATGAAGGACTTCGAGCAGCGCGGCGCCTGACGGCGGCGCTGTTCAAACAGTACGGCAAAACGCATGGACGACGAACTGAATTCCCGCCTGAAACCGCTGCGTGATCGCATCGATGCGATCGACGCGCAGCTGATCGCGCTCCTGAACCAGCGCGCCGCAGTGGCGCTGGAAGTGGGCGAGGTCAAGAAGCATTTCAACGCGCCGGTGTTCCGGCCGGAGCGCGAGCTGCAGGTGATCGCGCGGCTGCAGGACATGAGCGCGGGGCCGCTTGCGAGCGAGCACATCAGCGCCATCTGGCGCGAGATCATGGCAGCGAGCCGCGCGCTCGAGCAGACGATCCACGTCGCGTTCCTCGGGCCGGTCGGCACGTACAGCGAACAGGCGATGCTCGAGTATTTCGGCCAGTCGATCGAAGGGCTGCCGTGCCCGTCGATCGACGAGGTGTTCCGCTCGGTCGAGGCCGGCGCGTCCGCGTTCGGCATCGCACCGGTCGAGAACTCGACCGAAGGCGCCGTGTCGCGCACGCTCGACCTGCTGCTGCAGACGCAACTGCTGATCAGTGGCGAGCTCGCGCTGCCGATCCATCACAACCTGCTGACGCAGAGCGGCACGCTCGATGGCGTGAAGCGCGTCTGCGCGCATGCGCAGGCGCTTGCGCAATGCCAGCAGTGGCTCGCGGCGAATGCACCGCAGCTCGAGCGGCAGGCCGTGGCGAGCAATGCGGAGGCCGCGCGTCTCGCGGCGGCCGATCCGACCGTCGCGGCGATCGCGGGCGACCGCGCGGCCGCGCATTACGGCTTGCAGATCGCGTTCTCGCTGATCCAGGACGATCCGCACAACCGCACGCGCTTCGTCATCGTCGGCAAGCAGCCGGCCGGTCAAAGCGGTCACGACCAGACTTCGCTGATCGTGTCGGTGAAGAACGAGCCGGGCGCCGTGTTCAAGCTGCTCGAGCCGCTCGCGCGGCACGGCGTGTCCATGACGCGCTTCGAGTCGCGTCCGGCGCGCGTCGGCACGTGGGAGTATTACTTCTACATCGACATCGAAGGGCACCGGGACGATGCGGCAGTTGCGGCCGCGCTCGCGGAACTCGGCCAGAAGGCCGCGTTCCTGAAGATACTCGGTTCGTATCCGCGCGCACGCTGAGGCGCGGCGGCCCGTCGCCTGTTCGAGCAGGCGTAGCGGCCAGGCGGGCAGGGCAGGGCAGGCCGGTCGGTGCTGCCGAAGGCGGGTTCGGGCGGTGTCCGGTACAGGTTGTGCCGGATGCGGGCCCGTTGCCCGGAATCTGGAATTCCGTGTGCGGGGCGTCGTCCCGCGCGCGTAACTTGGCTCTTGTCGTGTCAGGCTTTGCATTCAACAAACTGGTCATCTTCGGCGTCGGCCTGATTGGCGGATCGCTGGCCCGCGCGCTGCGCGAGCGCGCGCCGGGCGGCGCGGGCGAGATCGTCGGCGTGGGCCGTTCTCGTGCGTCGGTCGAGCGGGCGCTCGCGCTCGGCGTGATCGACCGCGCGGCGGCGCTCGACGACGATGCTCAATTGCGCGACGCGCTGGCAGGCGCCGATCTCGTGCTGCTGGCCGCGCCCGTCGCGCAAACGGGCCCGTTACTCGCGCGCATCGCGCCGTGGCTTGAAGCGGCGACGATCGTCACCGATGCCGGCAGCACCAAGTCCGATGTCGTCGCGGCCGCGCGCGCAGCGCTCGGTGAACGTATCGCGCAGTTCGTGCCGGGCCATCCGATCGCCGGTCGGGAATCGAGCGGCGTCGAGGCCGCGTTGCCGGATCTGTACGTCGGCCGCAACGTCGTGCTGTGCCCGCTGCCGGAGAACGCACCCGAATCCGTTGCGCGGATCGACGCGATGTGGCGCGCGACCGGCGCCGACGTGCGCATGATGAGCACCGAACAGCACGATCGCGTGTTTGCGTCGATCAGTCACCTGCCGCACGTGCTGTCGTTCGCGCTCGTCGAGCAGATTCTCGGCGAGGCCGACGCGGAACTGAAATTCTCGTACGCGGCGGGCGGCTTCCGCGATTTCACGCGCATCGCGGCGTCGAGCCCGGAGATGTGGCGCGACGTGTGCGTCGCGAACCGCGCGGCGCTGCTCGATGAGCTCGACGGCTACACGCGCGTGCTCACGCGGCTGCGCGCGGCGATCGACGCCGGCGACGGCGCGGCGCTCGAAGCGGTGTTCACGCGCTCGCGCGCCGCGCGCAAGGCATGGCAGGAGCGTGGCGGCACGCCCGCTGCCGAACCGGTCAAGAAATAACAGGACGATTCCCATGGACTATCTCGATCTCGGCCCGTACTCCAGCGCATCGGGCACCGTGCGCCTGCCCGGCTCCAAGAGCATTTCGAACCGCGTGCTGCTGCTCGCGGCGCTTGCCGAAGGCGAAACGACGATCACGAACCTGCTCGACTCCGACGACACGCGCGTGATGCTCGACGCACTCGGCAAGCTCGGCGTGAAGCTCGCGCGCGACGGCGACACCTGCGTCGTCGCGGGCACGCGCGGCGCCTTCACCGCGAAGACGGCCGACCTGTTCCTCGGCAATGCGGGCACGGCCGTGCGGCCGCTGACCGCCGCGCTCGCGGTGAACGGCGGCGACTATCGCGTGCACGGCGTGCCGCGCATGCACGAGCGGCCGATCGGCGACCTCGTCGACGGCCTGCGTCAGATCGGCGCGCAGATCGACTACGAATTGAACGAGGGCTACCCGCCGCTGCGGATCAAGCCCGCGAATATTTCCGTCGACGCGCCGATCCGCGTGCGCGGCGACGTGTCGAGCCAGTTCCTCACGGCGCTGCTGATGACGCTGCCGCTCGTGAAGGCGAAGGACGGCAAGATCGTCGTCGAGGTCGACGGCGAGCTGATCTCGAAGCCGTACATCGACATCACGATCCGGCTGATGGAGCGCTTCGGCGTAACCGTCGAGCGCGACGGCTGGCAGCGTTTCGTCGTGCCGGCCGGCGTCCGCTACCGCTCGCCGGGGCGGATCATGGTCGAGGGCGATGCGTCGTCCGCATCGTACTTCCTCGCGGCCGGCGCACTTGGCGGCGGGCCGCTGCGCGTCGAAGGCGTGGGGCGCGCGAGCATCCAGGGTGACGTCGGCTTCGCGAACGCGCTGATGCAGATGGGCGCGAACGTGACGATGGGCGACGACTGGATCGACGTGCGCGGCATCGGCCACGACCACGGCAAGCTCGAGCCGATCGACATGGATTTCAACCTGATTCCCGATGCGGCGATGACCATCGCGGTTGCGGCGCTGTTCGCGAACGGCACGAGCACGCTGCGCAACATCGCGAGCTGGCGCGTGAAGGAAACCGACCGCATCGCCGCGATGGCGACCGAGCTGCGCAAGGTCGGCGCGATCGTCGAGGAAGGCCCGGACTACCTCGTCGTCACGCCGCCGGAAAAGCTCACGCCGAACGCGGCGATCGACACGTACGACGATCACCGGATGGCGATGTGCTTCTCGCTCGTCAGCCTGGGCGGCGTGCCCGTGCGGATCAACGATCCGAAGTGCGTCGGCAAGACGTTCCCCGACTATTTCGACCGCTTCGCCGCGCTCGCCAAAGCCTGACCCCACTGTTCTGATGAAATCGACCCGACCCTTTCACCCGACTCCCGTCATCACGATCGACGGCCCGACTGCTTCCGGCAAGGGCACCGTCGCCGCACTCGTCGCCGCGCATCTTGGCTTCCACCTGCTCGACAGCGGCGCGCTGTACCGGCTCGCCGCGCTCGCGAGCGTGCGCTACGGCATCGAGGCGGAGGACATCGACGCGCTGGTGAAGCTGATCGACGATCTCCACATCACGTTCCGCGAAGGCTGCGCGCAGCTCGACGGCGTCGATGTGTCGAACGATATCCGCGCCGAAGCGGTCGGCAACCGCGCGTCGGCGATCGCCGTGCACGGGCCCGTGCGCACCGCGCTCGTCGCGCGCCAGCGGGCGTTCCGCAAGACGCCGGGCCTCGTTGCGGACGGGCGCGACATGGGCACCGTGATCTTCCCGGACGCCGTGCTGAAGGTGTTCCTGACGGCCAGCGCGGAGGCACGCGCGACCAGACGGCATAAGCAATTGATGCAAAAAGGTTTTTCTGCTAATATAGATGACTTGCTCCGGGATCTTCGTGAACGTGACGCGCGCGACAGCAATCGCGCGGCCGCGCCGCTTAAGCCCGCAGCAGATGCCAAGCTGCTCGATACGTCGGCACTGTCGGTCGATGAAGCCGTCGATCAGGTGCTGCAGTGGTACCGGGCGCTCGGCCAGCCCGCCTGAGAAGGCGGGTAGCGGTAGGTGCTCCGCGTGTAAGTGCGGAGCGTGTTTCGAACCCTTAACCCAGTGTGGACCTCGATCTGGCCCTTTCAGCCTGCCATTCCGGCCGGCGTGGCACAGCGATCCATGCACAATCAGATTTTTATGTCCGACCTGCAAACCTCCAACCCGAATACTGAATCTTTCGCGGCTCTGTTCGAAGAGTCGCTGACCCGCCAAGACATGCGCGCCGGCGAAGTGATTTCCGCCGAAGTCGTGCGCGTCGACCACAACTTCGTGGTCGTCAATGCAGGCCTGAAGTCCGAGGCTTACATTCCGATCGAGGAATTCCTGAACGATCAGGGCGAGGTTGAGGTGCAGTCGGGCGATTTCGTGTCCGTCGCGATCGACGCACTCGAAAACGGCTACGGCGACACGATCCTGTCGCGCGACAAGGCGAAGCGCCTTGCATCGTGGCTGTCGCTGGAAAAGGCTCTCGACAACAACGAACTCGTCACCGGCACGATCACCGGCAAGGTGAAGGGCGGCATGACCGTGATGGTCAACGGCATCCGCGCGTTCCTGCCGGGTTCGCTGGTCGACACGCGTCCGGTCAAGGACACGACCCCGTACGAAGGCAAGACGCTCGAGTTCCGCGTGATCAAGCTCGATCGCAAGCGTAACAACGTCGTGCTGTCGCGTCGTGCAGTGATCGAAGCAACCCAAGGCGAAGAGCGCGCGAAGCTGCTCGAAACCCTGAAGGAAGGCGCGATCGTCAACGGCGTGGTCAAGAACATCACCGACTACGGCGCGTTCGTCGACCTCGGCGGCATCGACGGCCTGCTGCACATCACCGACATCGCATGGCGTCGTGTGCGTCACCCGAGCGAAGTCCTGTCGGTTGGCCAGGAAGTCACCGCGAAGATCCTCAAGTTCGACCAAGAGAAGAACCGCGTCTCGCTGGGCATCAAGCAACTGGGCGACGATCCGTGGGAAGGCATCTCGCGCCGTTACCCGTCGGGCACGCGCCTGTTCGGCAAGGTCACGAACATCACCGACTACGGCGCATTCGTCGAAGTGGAATCGGGCATCGAAGGCCTTGTCCACGTATCGGAAATGGACTGGACCAACAAGAACGTTGCTCCGTCGAAGGTTGTCCAGCTGGGCGACGAAGTCGAAGTCATGGTCCTCGAGATCGACGAAGACCGTCGTCGTATCAGCCTCGGCATGAAGCAGTGCAAGCCGAATCCGTGGGATGACTTCAGCCGCAACTTCAAGAAGGGCGACAAGATCACGGGCGCAATCAAGTCGATCACCGACTTCGGCGTGTTCATCGGTCTGCCGGGCGGCATCGACGGCCTGGTCCACCTGTCGGACCTGTCGTGGAGCGAAACCGGCGAAGAAGCCGTTCGCAAGTACAAGAAGGGCGACGAAGTCGAAGCAATCGTGCTCGGTATCGACGTCGAGAAGGAGCGTATTTCGCTCGGCATCAAGCAGCTCGAAGGCGACCCGTTCAGCAACTACGTTGCAATGAACGACAAGGGCTCGATCGTCGACGGCGTCGTGAAGTCGGTCGATGCGAAGGGTGCGGTCGTCACGCTGACGGGCGACATCGAAGGCTACCTGCGCGCATCGGAAATCGCACAGGATCGCGTCGAAGATGCACGCAACGTGCTGAAGGAAGGCGACAAGGTCAACGCGATGGTGATCAACATCGATCGCAAGTCGCGCGGCATCAACCTGTCGATCAAGGCGAAGGATTCGGCTGAACAACAGGAAGCGATCCGCGGCCTGCAGTCGGACACCAGCGCTGCTGCGACCGGTACGACCAACCTCGGCGCGCTGCTGAAGGCGAAGCTCGACGGCCAGAACCAGTAAGCCTTACGAGGTCTGCTGAAGTATGACCAAATCCGAGTTGGTCGCGCAGCTGGCATCGCGATTTCCGCAACTTGTCCTCAAGGATGCGGATTTCGCGGTGAAAACGATGCTCGATGCGATGTCTGACGCCCTGGCGAAAGGGCATCGCATTGAAATTCGGGGTTTCGGCAGCTTTGGCCTCAACCGTCGCCCGGCGCGCGTCGGACGCAACCCGAAGTCGGGGGAGAAAGTGCAGGTGCCCGAGAAGTTCGTGCCGCACTTCAAGCCCGGCAAGGAATTGCGTGAACGCGTCGACGGCCGCGCGGGTGAACCGCTGAAGGCTGACGATCCGGACGACGAGCGTTGAGCGTCATCCGGTTTGCCCGGAACCCATCCGGCGAAGGCTGAAAAGAAAAGCGCCCCTTGCGGGCGCTTTTTTCATTTCCGACGATCGCCGCGCAACGGGCACGCGCAGGATCTGCGCAGCCGCGGAAACGCATCCTTTACAATACGGGTCGATTCGGCGCGACGAAGGGGAGTCGCGCGCCGCGGCAAACCTCAACAAAGAGAGGGCTTCATGAAGTTTATCGTCTGGCTGATCCGGGTATTGGTGTTCGTGCTGCTGCTGGTGCTTGCGCTGGCCAATACGCAAACCGCGACGCTGAATTTCGTTGCCGGCTATTCCTGGCAAGCGCCGCTGATCCTGATCGGCCTGGCGTTCTTCGCCGTGGGGCTGCTGGCAGGCTTGCTGTCCGCGCTGCCTTCGATCTTCCGCCTGCGTCTCGAGAACGGGCGCCTGAAGCGCGACCTGCGCGCGGCGCGCGAAACGCCGGCCGTCATCGACCAACCGCCGATGCCGCCCGTCATTTAACACGGACGCCGCGCGATCATCGCGCGGTTTTCGTCTCTGCTTCGATATTTCGCATGGATCTGGATTTCTGGTGGTTGCTCGCGATTCCGGTCGCGTTCGCGCTTGGTTGGGCGGCGTCACGCTATGACCTGAAGAATCTCCTGTCGGAGAGTGCCAACCTGCCGCGATCGTATTTTCGCGGCCTGAATTTTCTGTTGAACGAACAACCCGACAAGGCGATCGATGCATTCATCGAGGTCGCCAAGCTCGATCCCGAGACGGTCGAGCTGCACTTTGCGCTCGGCAACCTGTTTCGCCGCCGCGGCGAGACCGACCGCGCGATCCGCGTGCACCAGAACCTGCTGAGCCGCACGGACCTGCCGGTCAACGAGCGCGATCACGCGCTCTACGAGCTTGGCCAGGATTTCCTGAAAGCCGGCCTGCTCGATCGTGCCGAGGAAGCGTTTCACAAGCTCGCCGATGGCGATTACGCGCTCGGCGCGCAGCGGGCGCTGCTGACGATCTACGAGATCGAGAAGGACTGGAACAAGTCGATCGATACGGCGAAGCGCATCGAGTCGATGAGCGACAAACCGCTCGGCGTCGAAATTGCCCAGTTCCACTGCGAACTCGCGCAGGACGCGCTGCAGCGCAAGAACGCGGCAGCGGCAGCCGAACAGCTGCGCCTGGCGCTGACCGTGAACCCGCAGAACGTTCGCGCGACGGTCCTGTCCGGCGATGCGGCGGAAGCGGAGGGCAACCACGCAGCCGCGATCGAGCACTGGAAGCGCGTCGAAGCACAGAATCCGGCGTATCTGCCGCTCGTCGCCGACAAGCTGATGAAGGCGTACGTCGCGCTGGGCAAGAACGCCGAAGGCGCCGAGCTGCTGATGGGGTACATCGACCGCTATCCGTCGAACGACCTGCTCGACATCGCGTACCAGCACATCGCGGGGTTGCGTGGTCAGGACGCGGCGCACACGCTCGCGCGCGCGCAGATGGAGAAGTCGCCGAACCTGTCGGGGATGCTGCATCTTCTCGATGCGCAAATCGCCGCGGCCGACGAACCGCGCCGTAAGGAACTTGAAATGATGCGTGTGCTGATCAAGCAGCGCACGAAGAATCTGCCACGGTATACGTGCCAGAATTGCGGTTTCCGGGCACGGCTTTTCTATTGGCAGTGCCCCGGATGCAGCGGCTGGGAAACCTATGCGCCGCGCCGCGTCGAACCTGCGATGCCGGGCTGATCCCGGCACGCGGAGCCAACGCGCTGCGGTTGCCGCCGGGTTCGTCCCGGCGGCCAAGTTAGTCAATTACCGGGAAGTACCGGAACATCTATGAAAATCACCATCATCGGCACCGGCTATGTCGGTCTCGTCACGGGCGCCTGCCTCGCGGAGATCGGTCACGACGTCTTCTGTCTCGACGTCGATCAGCGCAAGATCGACATCCTGAACAACGGCGGGATGCCGATTCACGAACCGGGGCTGCTGGACATCATCGCGCGCAACCGCGCGGCGGGGCGCCTGCGCTTCTCGACCGACATCGAGGCGAGCGTCGCGCACGGCGAGATCCAGTTCATCGCCGTCGGCACGCCGCCCGACGAGGACGGCTCGGCCGACCTGCAGTACGTGCTCGAAGCCGCGCGCAACATCGGCCGCCACATGACGGGCTTCAAGGTGATCGTCGACAAGTCGACGGTGCCGGTCGGCACCGCGCAGCGTGTGCACGGCGTGGTCGACGAGGCGCTTGCCGCCCGCGGGCTGGCAGGCAGCGTCGCGCATCGCTTCTCGGTCGTGTCGAACCCCGAGTTCCTGAAGGAAGGCGCCGCGGTCGAAGACTTCATGCGTCCGGACCGGATCATCATCGGCGTCGACGACGACGAGACGGGCACGATCGCGCGCGAGAAGATGAAGAAGCTGTACGCGCCGTTCAACCGCAACCACGAGCGCACGATCTACATGGACGTGCGATCGGCCGAGTTTGCCAAATATGCGGCGAACGCGATGCTTGCAACGCGCATCTCGTTCATGAACGAGATGTCGAATCTCGCCGACAAGGTCGGCGCGGACATCGAGGCCGTGCGCCGCGGGATCGGCTCCGATCCGCGCATCGGCTATCACTTCCTGTACGCCGGCGTCGGCTACGGCGGCTCGTGCTTCCCGAAGGACGTCCAGGCGCTGATTCGCACGGCCGGCGAGAACGGCCAGCCGCTGCGCATCCTGGAAGCCGTGGAGGCGGCCAACCATGCGCAGAAGGACGTGCTGATCGGCAAGATCGAGCAGCGCTTCGGTGCCGACCTGACCGGCCGCGAGTTCGCGGTCTGGGGCCTGGCGTTCAAGCCGAACACCGACGACATGCGCGAGGCGCCGAGCCGCCGCCTGATCGCCGCGCTGCTCGAACGCGGCGCGACCGTGCGTGCGTACGATCCGGTCGCGGTCGACGAGGCACGGCGCGTGTTTGCGCTCGATTTCGACACGGATCCGGACACGCTGGCGCGACTGCATCTCGTCGAGACGCAGGACATCGCCGTGACGGGCGCGGATGCGCTCGTGATCGTGACCGAGTGGAAGGAATTCCGGAGCCCCGATTTCACGCGCCTGAAGGCCGAACTGAAGGCACCGGTAATCTTCGACGGTCGCAACCTGTACGAGCCGGACGCGATGGCCGAACTGGGCATCGACTACTACGCGATCGGCCGGCCGTATGTCGATCCCCAGTCGTCTACCCGTGGCTGACCACACGATGAATACTCTCCGCGAAGTCGTTCCGGTGCCGCGCGAGCAGCTCGCGCGCTCGCGCGTGCTTGTCGTCGGCGACGTGATGCTCGACCGCTACTGGTTCGGCAACGTCGATCGCATTTCGCCTGAAGCGCCGGTGCCGGTCGTGCACGTGCAGCGCCAGGAAGAGCGCCTCGGCGGCGCAGCCAACGTCGCGCGCAACGCCGTGACGCTCGGCGGCCAGGCCGGGTTGCTGTGCGTCGTCGGTTGCGACGAACCCGGCGAGCGGATCGTCGAGCTGCTCGGCAGCAGCGGCGTGACGCCGCATCTCGAGCGCGATCCGGCGTTGCCGACCACGATCAAGCTGCGCGTGCTCGCGCGCCAGCAGCAACTGCTGCGCGTCGATTTCGAGGCCACGCCGACGCACGAGGTGCTGCTCGCGGGGCTCGCGCGCTTCGACGCGCTGCTGCCGCAGCACGACGTCGTGCTGATGTCGGATTACGCGAAAGGCGGCCTGACGCACGTCACGACGATGATCGAGAAGGCGCGCGCGGCCGGCAAGTCCGTCCTCGTCGACCCGAAGGGCGACGACTGGGCGCGCTATCGCGGCGCGTCGCTGATCACCCCGAATCGCGCGGAATTGCGTGAAGTGGTCGGGCAGTGGAAATCGGAAGATGATCTGCGTGCGCGTGTCGCGAAGCTGCGCGCGGAACTCAACATCGACGCGCTGCTGCTCACGCGTTCGGAAGAAGGGATGACGCTCTTTTCCGCCGCTGGCGAACTGCACGCACCGGCGCTCGCGCGCGAGGTGTTCGACGTGTCGGGCGCGGGCGATACCGTGATCGCGACGGTCGCGACGATGCTCGGCGCAGGCGTGCCGCTCGTCGACGCCGTCGTGCTCGCGAATCGCGCGGCAGGCATCGTGGTCGGCAAGCTCGGCACGGCCACGGTGGACTACGACGAACTGTTTCACTGAGCGCATGCGGCGGCGCGACGAGCGCGCCGCACGCATGGCTCGCACTTTTCAGGCAGGACGATCATGACCCTCATCGTCACCGGCGCAGCCGGTTTTATCGGCGCGAACATCGTCAAGGCGCTCAACGAGCGCGGCGAGACGCGCATCATCGCGGTCGACAACCTGACGCGCGCGGACAAGTTCCGGAATCTCGTCGATTGCGAGATCGACGACTATCTGGACAAGACGGAATTCGTCGAACGCTTCGCACGCGGCGATTTCGGCAAGGTCCGCGCGGTGTTCCACGAAGGCGCCTGTTCGGACACGATGGAAACCGACGGCCGCTACATGATGGACAACAACTTCCGCTACAGCCGCGCGGTGCTCGACACCTGCCTCGCGCAGGGCACGCAGTTCCTGTACGCGTCGTCGGCGGCGATCTACGGCGGCTCGACGCGTTTCGTCGAGGAGCGTGACGTCGAGGCGCCGCTCAATGTCTACGGTTATTCGAAGTTCCTGTTCGACCAGGTGATCCGTCGCGTGCTGCCGACCGCGAAGAGCCAGATCGCCGGCTTCCGCTATTTCAACGTGTACGGCCCGCGCGAGACGCACAAGGGGCGCATGGCGTCGGTCGCGTTCCACAACTTCAACCAGTTCCGCGCGGAAGGCAAGGTGAAGCTGTTCGGTGAGTACAACGGCTATGCACCGGGCGAGCAGACGCGTGACTTCGTGTCGGTCGAGGACGTGACGAAGGTGAACCTGTTCTTCTTCGATCATCCGGAGAAGTCGGGCATCTTCAACCTCGGCACGGGCCGTGCGCAGCCGTTCAACGATATCGCGTCGACGGTCGTGAATACGCTGCGCGCGCTCGACAACCTGCCGCCGCTGACGCTCGCGCAGCAGGTCGAGCAGGGGCTGATCGAATACGTGCCGTTCCCCGATGCATTGCGCGGCAAGTACCAGTGCTTCACGCAGGCCGACCAGTCGAAGCTGCGCGCGGCCGGTTACGATGCGCCGTTCCTGACCGTGCAGGAAGGTGTCGACCGCTACGTGCGTTGGCTATCCGGCCAGGTTTAAGCGGAAGCGTTGCATCGATAGACTGGGTCTCACGGTCGGCAGCCGCCGGCCGTATTCATCGGAGATCCAGCACATGATCAGGAAATGGTTGGCCGCAGCGGCAATGCTCGGCACGATCGCGTCGGCCTGGGCGGCCGTCGACGTCAACACCGCGAACGAGGATGCGCTCGTCGGCATCAAGGGCATCGGCCCGGCACGGGCGAAGGCAATTCTCGACGAGCGCGGCGCACGCGGTCCGTTCAGGAATGCGGAAGATCTCGCATCACGCGTGAAAGGCATGGGCGGTCATACCGTCGAGCGGCTTCAGCAGGAAGGGCTGACGATAGGTGCGGCCGGCACGCTGCCGGCCGCGGGCAAGCCGACGGCAGCCAAGCCTGCCGCCGCACCTGCTCGCACGGCACAGAAGTAGCGCGCCGCGCGCGGCCGACAACGAGCTCCTTCAGTCGCCGTCGTTGCGACGGCTTCCCGCGGCATGCCGCGGGTTTTTTGCGTGGGCACGGGGTATGTGGCGGCCACGCGTTGCACGGCACGCGTATTCCATCGTCGCAATGGGGTTGCCGGCGCGAGCAGCGGTGCTGGTTTACAATCGATTGATTGATCGGCCTCGTACTTACGGTATATCCATGGCTTACAAAACTATCGAAGACACGATCGGCAATACGCCGCTCGTCCAACTGGTCCGCTTGCCGGACGACGAGATTCGCGCGCGCAACAACGTGGTGCTCGCGAAGCTCGAAGGCAATAATCCGGCCGGATCCGTGAAGGATCGTCCGGCACTGTCGATGATCAGCAAGGCCGAGGCGCGCGGGCGCATCAAGCCGGGCGACACGCTGATCGAGGCGACGAGCGGCAACACGGGTATCGCACTCGCGATGGCAGCGGCGATCCGCGGCTACAAGATGGTGCTGATCATGCCGGAGGACCTGTCGGTCGAGCGCCGCCAGAGCATGGCCGCCTACGGCGCCGAAATCATCCTGACGCCGGTGAAGGGCGGGATGGAACTGGCGCGCGATCTCGCGGACGAGATGCAGCGCGAAGGCAAGGGCGTGATCCTCGACCAGTTCGCGAACCCCGACAATCCGATTGCACACTACGAAGCGACGGGCCCGGAAATCTGGCGCGATACCGAAGGGCGCATCACGCATTTCGTGTCGGCAATGGGTACGACGGGCACGATCATGGGCACGTCGCACTATCTGAAGGAGCAGAATCCGGCGATCGAGATCGTCGGTGCGCAGCCGGAGGAGGGTTCGCGTATTCCGGGCATCCGCAAGTGGCCGGAAGCGTACATGCCGACCATCTTCGATCGCAGCCGCGTCGACCGCGTCGAGAACGTGAGCCAGGCCGCTGCGGAAACGATGGCGCGGCGGCTCGCGTCGGTCGAAGGCATCTTCGCGGGCATTTCGTCGGGCGGCGCATGCGAAGTCGCGATGCGCATCGCGCGTCAGGTCGAGAATGCGACGATCGTGTTCATCGTCTGCGATCGCGGCGACCGCTACCTGTCCACCGGCGTGTTTCCCGCCTGAACGCGGGCAGGCGCGCGTCGAGCGCGTGCGAAAAAAAAGCGCCGCTTGTGCGGCGCTTTTTCTTTGGGCAGTCGGTGCTTACTGCGATTCGGTGTCGGTGGTGGCCGGCTGAAGCGCGCCGCTCGCTTCCATCTGTGCCTTCACGGCCTCGCCGAGCTGGTACACGGTGAGCGCGTAGAAGAAGCTGCGGTTGTAGCGCGTCAGCACGTAAAAATTCTTGAGCCCGAGCATGTATTCGGTCGCGCGACCCGGCGACGGCAGGTCGACTACCGTCACGGGCGTACCGGCTTCGGTGGTGATGTTGACCGTCGGCTCGTTCAGCGTCATGCCCGCGCGCATCAGTTGCGACAGCGCCCAGTGCGGTTCGGGCTGGCCGTCGGCGGCGGCCTGTGCGATTCCCAGGCTGCCCGTATCGGGCGTGATCTGCCAGACCACCGGGCGGTCGGTTTCCCAGCCGTGCTGCTTCAGGTAGTTCGCGACGCTGCCGATCGCATCGACAGGACTGCTGCGCAGGTCGACATGGCCCGTGCCGTCGAAGTCGACCGCGTATTCGCGGATGCTGCTCGGCAGGAACTGCGGGATCCCGATCGCGCCCGTATACGAGCCGAGCACGGTGGTCGGGTCGAGCTGGTTGTCGCGAGTCCAGACCAGGAAGTCCTCGAGGTTCTTGCGGAACGTCGCCTGGCGGCTGTCGCGATTCGGCGTGTCCGGGTAGTCGAACGTGAGCGTCGTCAGCGCGTCGAGCACGCGGAAATTGCCCATGTAGCGGCCGTAGATCGTCTCGACGCCGATGATGCCGACGATCACCTCGGGCGGCACGCCGAACTGCTCGGATGCACGCTGCAGCGTCGCCTGGTTCGCCTTCCAGAATTTCACGCCCGCGTTGATGCGGATCGGCTCGATGAAGCGCGAGCGATAGACGCGCCAGTTCTTGACCGTCGGCGACGGGGCCGGCCTCACGAGCTTGACGGCCGTCGCCGAATAGCTGATGCGCGAGAACAGCGCGTGCAGGCTGGTGGAGTCGAAACCGTTGCGGCTCACCATCTCGTCGATGAATGCGTCGACCTTCGCGTTGTTCGCGTAACGCTGCGGAACGATTTCCTCTTCGAAGGTCTGGCCTTGCGGCGTCGGCTGCTGCGGCTGGGCCTGTGCGACGAGCTTGCCCGCGGACTTCGCGGGTTGCGTCTGCGCGCCGGCAGGTGCGGTGCCGAGGGCCGCGACCACTGCGGCCGCAACGAGCGGGACGCGCACACGGAACAACGCGGAGAGAAGGGCGGCAGGCTTGCTGGAATTCATGTCGAAGCGGGCGGACAGGGCGATTGGGTTCGGCGCAGTATACCCGACGGATCCGGCGCGCCGGGGCGTGGCGGGCCCCCGTTGTGGTAAGTTAGCGGCGAATTCGCGGCAGACGATGGACATCATTGATGGAGACCTGCGGCGCACCGTGCGCCGTGGATGACAGCTTATGGCAACCGCTTTCTATACGCACCCCGACTGCATGCTGCACGAGATGGGGGAATGGCATCCGGAATGCCCGGCCCGCCTGTCGGCGATCCAGGATCAACTGATCGCGAGCCGCATCGACGACCTGATCGTGCACGAAACCGCACCGTTCGCGAGCGAGGTGGCGCTGGGCCGGGTGCATACGCAGGCGCACATCGACTATATCCGGAGCATGACGCCGGTGGACGGCTACGTCGAGATCGATCCCGATACGCTGATGAACCGCGATACGTGGCGCGCGGCGCTGCGCGCGGCCGGTGCCGCGATCGCGGCGACCGACGCGGTGATCGAAGGCCGCTATGCGAATGCGTTCTGCGGCGTCCGTCCGCCCGGCCACCATGCGGAGCCCGCGCGTGCGATGGGTTTCTGCTTCTTCAACAACGTCGCGATCGCCGCGCGGCATGCGCTCGACGTACACGGCCTAGAGCGTGTCGCGATCATCGATTTCGACGTGCACCATGGCAACGGCACCGAGGCCGCATTCGCGAACGACGAGCGCGTGCTGATGTGCAGCTTCTTCCAGCATCCGCTGTACCCGTTCTCCGGCGTCGATCACCAGGCGCCGAACATGGTCAACCTGCCGATGCCCGCGCGCAGCAACGGGATGGCGATCCGCGAAGCCGTCGACATGTTCTGGCTGCCGCGCCTCGATGCGTTCAAGCCGCAGATGCTGTTCGTGTCGGCGGGTTTCGATGCGCATCGCGAGGACGACATCGGCAACCTCGGCCTCGTCGAAGCCGACTTCGAATGGCTGACCGCGCAAATCGTCGACGTGGCGCGGCGACATGCGCAGGGCCGCATCGTGAGCTGCCTCGAAGGCGGCTATAACCTGTCCGCGCTTGGGCGCAGCGTCGTCGCGCACCTGCGCGTGCTGGCCGGCATCTGATTGGCGTTCGACCCGCCGTGCCGTGTGCGCTCAGCGTGCCGGCACGCGCGCGTGAATCCACGCGATCAGCGCGTCGATCACGCGATCGCGTTCGAGATCGTTCATCGTTTCGTGAAAGCCGCCTTCGTATAGCGTCAGCGTGCGATCGGGCGAGCCGACGCGCGCACCGAACGCCCGGCTGCCGTCGGGCTCGGTCAGCTTGTCCTCGGTACCGTGATAGACCAGCACCGGAACGCGCAGCCCGCCGCAGCCGCTTTCGATGCGTGCCATCGCGTCGAGAATCTCCGCACCGGTGCGCGCGGGCACCGCGCCGTGATGCACGAGCGGGTCGGCGCGATTGGCCGCAACGATGGCCGGATCGCGCGACAGCAGCGCTGCATCGATCTTGATCGCGGGGAAGGTCGGCCATACGCGGCTGATGACGCGGCTCACCGCGAGCATCCAGCGCGGCACGTCGCGCCCCGGCGCGAGCGCCGGGCTCGACAGCACGAGGCCCGTCAGCGCGTGGCCGCGTGCCGGCGCGCGTTCAATCGCATACAGCGCCGCGACCGCGCCTCCCATGCTGTGCCCCATCAGGAACAGCGGCGAATTGCCGCGTGCGGCTTCGGCGACCAGCGCGTCCGCATCGTTCAGGTAGCCGTCGAAGCGCTCGACCCACGCACGCTTGCCGGGTGACTGGCCGTGTCCGCGCAGGTCGATCGCGATCACGTCGATGCCGGCCGCATTCAGCCTGCCGGCGAGCGCAGCATAGCGGCCCGCATGTTCGGCAAGGCCGTGCACGAGCGCAATCGTCGCGCGCGGCGGCGCGGTGCCGTCGTTGGCCGTCCAGCGGTACGACGCCAGTTCGAGCCCGTCCGCGGTACGCAGCCGGCCCATGGTCGGCGCGGGCGACGACGAAGGCGTCGGTCCGGCGGTAGCGGGTACGGCGGCCGGCGTGGTGGTGGCGGTCATCTGGCGTGTCCCCTGTCGGTTGGCATGTGTGTTCCGGATCATAGTCGCGGCACCGTCGCGACGCGCCAGCGGCGCTCCTCTAATTTCGTGTGGTTATGAAAAGATCGAAATCGATTATTAAGGGGAATGAGGGGTTTGCGGTAAAATCGACGGTTATTCCAGATGCATCGGCGGCCGACTGGCGGGCCAACTCGCCGGCCGGCCGCCGTTTTGTTTACATGATCGAATTACGCAATCTTTCGCAGCGATTTCCCGGGCCGGGCGGTTGGGTCGAGGCGCTGCGCAACATCAACCTGACGATCCCGCAGGGTGAGGTGTTCGGCATCATCGGCCGCAGCGGCGCCGGCAAGAGCACGCTCGTGCGCACCATCAACCTGCTCACGCGGCCGACCGAAGGCAATGTCGTCGTCGGCGGGCGCGATCTCACGCTGCTGCCGGCTGGCGCGCTGCGCGAGGCGCGCCGCGAGATCGGCATGATCTTCCAGCACTTCAACCTGCTGTCGTCGCGTACGGTGTTCGACAACGTCGCGCTGCCGCTCGAGCTGGCCGGCGCAAGCCGTGCCGAGATCGAGGCCGCCGTGCTGCCGTTGCTCGACCTCGTCGGGCTGTCCGCGCAGAAGGATCGCTATCCGGCGCAGATCAGCGGCGGGCAGAAGCAGCGCGTCGGCATTGCACGCGCGCTCGCGAGCCAGCCGAAGGTGCTGCTATCGGACGAAGCGACGTCCGCGCTCGATCCCGAGACCACGCGTTCGATCCTCGACCTGCTGAAGCGCATCAACCGCGAACTCGGGCTGACGATCGTGCTGATCACGCACCAGATGGAAGTGATCAAGCAGGTGTGCGATCGCGTCGCCGTGCTCGATGCGGGGCGCGTGGTCGAGGAAGGCCGCGTGATCGACGTGTTCCTGCAGCCGCATCACGAAGTGACGCGCGCGCTGATCGGCGACGTGATCGCGCAGGAATTGCCGCCCGCGCTGAAGGCGCGCGTGACCGAGCGACTGAAAACGGGCAGCGGGCATCTGCTGCGGCTCGCGTTCACGGGCTCGGGTGTCGACCAGCCGATCCTGTCGGAGACGATCCGCCGGTACGAACTCGATTTCAACATCCTGCATGGCCAGATCGACGAGATCCAGGGGCAGGCATTCGGTTCGCTCGCGGTGCTCGCGGGCGGCGAGCCGGGCAAGGTCGGGCAGGCGCTCGCATTCCTGCGCGAGCAAGGTGTGGTGGTAGAGGAGCTTTCGTATGTTGAGTGAGATGTTCGATATGTTCGTGCAGTCGTTCTGGGAGACGCTGATCATGGTCGGCATCTCCGGAGTGGTCGGCGCGCTCGTCGGCCTTCCGCTCGGCGTGCTGCTCTACCTGACCGACCGCCAGGGCGTGATGCAGAACCTCGCGGTGAATCGCGTGCTCGGCGGCATCGTGAATGCCGTCCGCTCGACGCCGTTCATCATCCTGCTGGTCGCCGTGATTCCGTTCACGCGGCTCATCACGGGTTCGTCGATCGGCACGGCCGCGGCGGTCGTGCCGCTGACGCTCGCGGCCGCGCCGTTCATCGCGCGTCTCGTCGAGACGGCGTTGCGCGAAGTCGACCGCGGGCTGATCGAGGCCGCGCAATCGATGGGTGCGACCACGTCGCAGATCGTCTTCAAGGTGTTGCTGCCGGAATCGCTGCCGGGCGTCGTGGCGGGCCTGACGATCACGTTCGTGTCGCTGGTCGGCTATTCGGCTATGGCGGGCGCGATCGGCGGTGGCGGCCTCGGCGATCTCGGGATCCGCTACGGCTACCAGCGCTATCTGCCCGAAGTGATGTGGACGGTGGTCGCGATCCTGATCGTGTTCGTGCAGATCGTGCAGTCGTTCGGCGACTGGCTCGTCCGCCGGCTGAGCCACAAGTAAAACAAGACTGATCCGTTAGGGGACACACGATGCAACGACGCTTCATGCTGAAATTCGCGGCGGCACTGGGCGCGGCCGCGCTGTTCGCGGGCGCGCACGCGCAGGCCGAAACCATCAAGGTGGGCGTGACGGGCGGCCCGCACGCGCAGATCATGGAGGCGGTGAAGAAGGTCGCGGCGAAGAGCGGCCTCGACATCCGCATCGTCGAATTCTCCGATTACGTGCAGCCGAACGCCGCGCTCGCGTCGGGCGATCTCGACGCGAACAGCTACCAGCACGATCCGTATCTGCAGGCGCAGGTGAAGGATCGCGGCTACAAGCTGATCAAGGTCGCGGATACCGTCACGTTCCCGATGGGCATCTATTCGAAGCGCGTGAAGTCGCTGGCCGAACTGAAGCCGGGCGCGCGCATCGCGGTTCCGAACGATCCGACCAACGGCGGCCGTGCGCTGCTGTTGCTGCAAAAGCAGGGCCTGCTGAAACTGCGCGCGGACGCGGGGCTGAAGGCGACACCGCTCGATATCGTCGACAATCCGCGCAAGCTGAAGATCGTCGAACTGGATGCGGCGCAGATTCCGCGCTCGCTCGGCGACGTCGACGCGGCCGCGATCAACACCAACTACGCGATGGAAGCGGGGTTGAAACCGAAACAGGACGCGATCGCGATCGAGGGCCCGAACGGCCCGTACGCGAACATCCTGGCGATCCGCGAGGCGGACCGGAACAAGCCGTGGGTCGCGAAACTGGTCGCGGCCTATCATTCGGCCGATGTGAAGCAGTTCATTGAAGGCAAGTTCGGCGGAGCGGTCATTGCCGCCTGGTAACGGGCGAAGCACGGGGCGCCCGGCGAGATTAGAGTCGATGATCGAAAACCCGGGCTTTGCGTCCGGGTTTTTTCTCTTTTAAAATAGAACGACCGTTCGCTATCATTGGCGCGTCGCCAAGAAGCGGTATCCTCGACAACCACGAAGGTTGGGTCCGCTTGGCCGCGCAGTCATGAGGCCTCGCTATAGAATGGCCTCTGGTCGTATTCGTAACTTTGGAGCGTGTGCATGAAAATCCTGGTGCCAGTGAAAAGAGTGGTCGATTACAACGTGAAGGTCCGCGTGAAGTCGGACAACACG
>NZ_CABVQK010000025.1 GCF_902499335.1 Burkholderia lata
CTCGGTTGGCTCGGTTGGCTCGGTTGGCTCGGTTGGCTCGGTTGGCTCGGTTGGCTCGGTTGGCTCGGTTGGCTCGGCGGGATCGGCGGGATCGGCGGGATCGGCGGGATCGGCCGGCGCGGCTGGTTCGGCCGGCTTGGCTGATTCGGCCTGCCAGGCTGGTTCGGCCGACGCGGCTGATTCGGCCAACGCGGTTGGCGCGGCTGGCTCGGCCGCCTTGGCTGGCAAACCGCCCCATTAAGCACCGTCATCATCTCCGGCCCCGGTCCCGTGAAACAGCGCAAGAAACTGCTGCGCAGGGATGCTCAGCGGCCGGTCACGCCGCACGAGGCTGCCGTACGACGGCAGCTTCTGTTCGAGCGTGTAATCGACGATCGCGACGAGCCCGTGTTCCGCATTGCGCTGCGCCACCGTCAGCGGAATCACGCCGAGCATCGGCGAACGGTCGACGAGGTTCATCGTGGTCAGGATCGACCCCGTTTCGACCAGCCCACGCGGCATCGGCTGGTGCCGCGCGCTGAACTCGCGCTCGACGACCTCGCGCGCCGGGCTGCCGGCCGGCTGCAGGATCCACGCGTAATCGAGCAGCGCATCGAATTCCACGGGCCCCGCGCCCGCGAGCGGATGGTCGCGGCCCGCGATGATCGCGAGCGCCTCGTCGTCCACCACGCGGAAATCGCAATCGGTCCCCACGTGGCGCCCTATCACCACTTCGAGCACGCCTTCGAGAAGCTGCGGCATCAGCCGGTCGCTCGTATCCACGGCGATGTCGATCGCCAGCAGCGGGTAACGCGCCTTCAACTGCACCAGCGCTTCGGTGAGCCGCCCCGGCGACGCCGCCATGATGCTGCCGATCGCGAGCCGCCCCGCGCTGCCGAGCTGCAACTCGCCGAGTTCGCGGTTCAGCGCCTCCACGCTGCCGCGAATGCCACGGAAATAGCCGAGCACGCGTTCGCCGGCCGGATTCAGCACGAGCCCGCGCCCGACGCGATCGAACAGCCGCTGCCCGAGCGCGCTCTCCAGTTCCGCCAGCATCTTCGTCGCGGCCGGCTGCGTGAGGCCCATCTGGTCGGCTGCCGCGCGCAGCGTCGAGCATTCGTCCACGGCCAGCAGCAGCGCGATCTGCCGCATGCGCAGCCGGTTCAGCAACTGCGGCGTCGAGTCTCGTCGGTCGATCGAGCCCATCTTTGATTACTCCAGGTTATCGATTCATCAAGAGTTTTCAATTTACCGACTCATTCCGTCTACCTAGCATCAACCCCATAGACAAACGGCCACGCGCCGCCACCGGAGACACCGCATGAACACCCCCTTGTCCACCGCCGCCCTGCCCGTCGTCGCGCTGACGCTCGGCGACCCTGCCGGCATCGGCGCCGAGCTGATCGCGAAACTGCTCGCGCGCCCCGACGCAACTTCCCGCGCGAACCTCGTGCTGATCGGCGATCGCTGGCTGTGGGAAGCCGGCCAGCGCGTTGCCGGCGTGACGGTCGACGTCGAGCCCGTCGCCTCGCTCGCCGCCGCGCGCGGCCGGCCGTCGACCGCGCGCGCCGCGTTCGTCGCCATCGACACGATCGATCCGGCCGACGTCACGGTCGGGCAGCCCGGCGCGGCCGGCGGCCGCTCGACGCTGACCGTGCTCGACCTGTGCCTCGACGCCGCGCTCGCCGGCGACATCGACGCGATCTGCTTCGCGCCGCTCAACAAGTACGCGATGAAGCTCGGCGGGCTGAAGCACGAGGACGAACTGCACCACTTCGCCGAGGCGCTCGGCGTGACCGGCTACTTCTGCGAATTCAACACGCTCGGAGAGCTGTGGACCGCGCGCATCTCGTCGCACATTCCGCTGAAGGATGCGCCCGGCTACCTGAGCATCGAGCGGATCGAACAGGCCTCCGAACTGATCTACCGGTCGCTGCTCGCGAACGGTGTCGCGGCGCCGAAGGTGGCGATCGCCGCATTCAACCCGCACGGCGGCGACGGCGGCAGCTGCGGCCGCGAGGAAGTCGACATCATCGAGCCGGCCGTGCGCAAGCTGCAGTCGCGCGACTGGCCGACCGACACACCGTTCCACGGCCCGTTCCCCGCCGACACGATCTTCCTGAAGGCGCAGGCCGGCGACTACCAGGCGATCGTCACGATGTACCACGACCAGGGGCAGATCGCGATCAAGCTGCTCGGCTTCTCGCGCGGCGTGACCGTGCAGGGCGGGCTGCCCGTGCCGATCACGACGCCCGCTCACGGCACCGCGTACGACATCGCGGGCCGCGGCACGGCCGACGTCGGCGCGACCTGGCAGGCGCTGCAGATCGCCTGCCGGATGGGCGCCGCGCGCCGCACCAACACCGTTTCGGCGTGACGTTCGCGCGCCTCACACACACGACAACATCGATTACCGGAGACACCATCATGAAGATCCGTTCCGTACGTGCACGCGTATTCCAGTGGAAAGGCAAGACCGTTCCGCCCCAGGGCAACTTCTGCTCGAACGCGATGGACCTGCTGTACGCGCCGCAGGAAACGATGAGCACGTTCCGCTTCCATTCGTGGACAGTCGTCGAAGTCGAGACCGACGACGGCATCGTCGGCCTCGGCAACGTCGCGCTCGCGCCGCATGTCGCGAAGGTGATCATCGACCAGTACCTCGCGCCGCTCGTGATCGGCCAGGACCCGTGGGACTACGAATACCTGAACCAGCGGATGTATCGCGCGACCCACGCGTGGGGCCGCAAAGGCATCGGCATGGCGGCGATCTCGGCGGTCGACATCGCGATCTGGGACATCCTCGGCAAGAGCGTCGGCAAGCCCGTGTTCAAGCTGCTCGGCGGCCGCACCAAGGAAAAGATCCCCTGCTATTACTCGAAGCTCTACCGCACCGACCTGAGGGAGATGCAGGACGAGGCGCAGCGCTACCTGAAGGAAGGCTTCCGCGCGTTCAAGATGCGCTTCGGCTACGGGCCCGCGCACGGGCAGCAAGGCGTGACCGAAAACCTGAAATCGGTCGCGGCGATCCGCGAGGTGATCGGCTACGACAACGACCTGATGCTCGAGTGCTACATGGGCTGGAACCTCGAGTACGCGAAGCGCATCCTGCCGAAGCTCGAGAAATACCAGCCGCGCTGGCTGGAAGAACCGGTGATCGCCGACGACATCGACGGCTATGCGGAGCTGAACCAGCTGACGCGCATTCCGATCTCCGGCGGCGAGCACGAATTCTCGCTGTACGGCTTCAAGCAGTTGCTCGACCGCAAGGCCGTGTCGGTCGTCCAGTACGACACGAACCGCGTCGGCGGGATCACGATGGCGCACAAGATCAACGCGCTGTGCGAGGCGTACAGCGTGCCGGTGATTCCGCATGCGGGCCAGATGCACAACTATCACCTGACGATGAGCACGCTCGCGTCGCCGATGAGCGAGTACTTCCCGATGTTCGACGTCGAAGTCGGCAACGAGCTGTTCTATTACATCTTCGACGGCGAGCCGGTGGCCGAGAACGGCTTCGTGCAGCTGCGCGACGACGTGCCGGGCCTCGGCCTCACGCTGAAGACCGAGTTCCTCGACCAGTTCGACATCGTCGAGTGAGGCACACCATGAACGCACGCTACCAGGGCGTCTTTCCGGTCGCGCCGACGATCTTCGACGCGCACGGCGCGCTCGATCTCGACGGCCAGCGCCGCTGCCTCGACTTCATGATCGATGCCGGTTCGCAGGGCATCTGCATCCACGCGAACTACTCCGAGCAATTCGCGCTCGGCGACGACGAACGCGACCTGATCACGCGCACCACGCTCGAGCATGTGGCGGGCCGCGTGCCGGTGATCGTCACGACGTCGCACTTCAGCGCGCGGATCTGCGCGGAACGCAACCGGAACGCTCAGGCAATGGGTGCGGCGATGGTGATGGTGATGCCGCCGTATCACGGCGCGACGTTCCGCGTACCCGAAGCGCAGGTGCGCGCGTTCTTCCGCGAAGTCGCCGACGGCCTCGACATTCCGCTGATGATCCAGGACGCGCCCGCGAGCGGCGTCGCGCTGTCCGCGCCGTTCCTCGCCGCGCTCGCCCGCGAGATCGACGCGGTGTCGTACTTCAAGATCGAGACGGCCGGCGCCGCGTCGAAGCTGCGCGAGCTGATCGCGCTCGGCGGCGATGCGATCGAGGGGCCGTGGGACGGCGAGGAAGGCATCACGCTGCTCGCCGATCTCGATGCCGGCGCGACCGGCGCGATGACGGGCGGCGGCTATCCGGACGGGATTCGCCGGATCACCGACGCGTATTTCGCCGGCCGCCGCGACGAAGCGGTCGAGCAGTACGCGCGCTGGCTGCCGCTGATCAACTACGAGAACCGCCAGTCCGGCTTCCTGACCGCGAAAGCGCTGATGCGCGAAGGCGGCGTGATCGCGTGCGACCAGCCGCGCTCGCCGTGGCCCGAACTGCATCCGCAGGTGCGTGCTGGCCTGTTCGACGCGGCACGGCGGCTCGATCCGCTCGTGCTGCGCTGGGGGCGCTAGACATCGGTTTACCCGTGCAACGCCGCAGGGCGTTGCGCATCGGCGGCCGGTGCGACACCGGCGCGTCACGGCGTGACAGCGGTTCATCAGAAGACCGCCGCCGCCATCACCAAGATCGGAGACACCATGACCCTGTTGAACCCGGCCACCCCGGCATACGAAGCCGGTGAAGCCATTCCGCGCCGCCGCTGGCTGCGCGTGATTCCGCCGCTGCTGCTCGCGTGCATCATTTCCTACATGGACCGCGTGAACATCGCGTTCGCGATGCCCGGCGGGATGAATGCCGATCTCGGCATGGACGCGACGATGGCCGGCCTCGCCGGCGGCATCTTCTTCTTCGGCTACCTGTTCCTGCAGATTCCCGGCGGCCGGCGCGCGGCGCTCGGCAGCGGCAAGACCTTCATCGCGTGGTCGCTCGTGAGCTGGGCCGTGCTGTCGGTGCTGACCGGGCTCGTCACGCATACCTGGCAACTGCTGACGCTGCGCTTCCTGCTCGGCGTGGCCGAGGGCGGGATGCTGCCCGTCGTGCTGACGATGGTCAGCCACTGGTTTCCCGACCGCGAACGCGGCCGTGCGAATGCGATGGTCATCATGTTCGTGCCGCTCGCCGGCATGATCACCGCGCCGCTGTCCGGCTTCATCCTCGCCGCGTACGACTGGCATCACCTGTTCTTCAGTGCTGGCGCGCTGTCGCTGCTGTGCCTCGTCGTGTGGCTGATGTTCGCCGACGACGGCCCGGAGACCGCGCGCTGGGTGTCGCCGCGCGAGAAGGCCTACATCCTCGACGCGCTGCGCGAAGAACAGGAACGCAAGCGCGCGGCCGGCACGCCCGCTGCCGCATCGTTCGGCGAGCTGCTGCGCAACCCGACGATCTGGCTGCTGATCGCCATCAACTTCTGCTATCAGGTCGGCATCTACGGCTATACGATGTGGTTGCCGACCCTGCTGAAAAACCTCACGCACACCGGGATGGGCAAGATCGGCCTGCTCGCGATGCTGCCGTACGTCGCGATGGTGATCGGGATGTTCGTCACGTCGTATTTGTCTGACCGAACCGGCAAGCGCCGCCTGTTCGTGCTGCTGCCGCTTGTCGGCTTCGCCGCGTGCCTCGCGCTGTCGGTGCTCACGCATGCATCGATGGCCGTGTCGTTCGCGTTCCTGATCGGCTGCGGCTTCTTCCTGCAGGCGGCTGCCGGCGTGTTCTGGGCGATTCCGCCGAAGCTCTGCAGCGTCGAGACGGCCGGCAGCGCGCGCGGCCTGATCAACGCGCTCGGCAATCTCGGCGGCTTCTGCGGCCCGTACGCGGTCGGCGTGCTGACCCAGCACGTGAGCGCGGCGGCCGGCGTGTACAGCCTCGCGATCACGCTCGCGGTGGCCGGCCTGCTCGCGCTGACGCTGCCGAAACGCTGCGAGGACTGATACGACAACGGTTACCGGATACGCGGGACAGCGAACGAAATTACGGAGACTCACCATGAACGACATCCTGTTGCTGGTGCAGAAATGCGCCCATACCTTCAGCTTCTACGACCTCGACACGAAAACCGCGCTCAAGCACGTCGTGCTGCCGAACTTCCCGCACGAGTTCACCGTCGACGTGAACGAGCGCTTTGCGTACGTCGGCATCTTCGGGATCGAGACCGCGTGGTCGCGCGGCCATGAAGGCGATCACCGGATCGCCGAGATCGATCTCGTCGCACGCACGCACACGCGCATGCTCGACCTGTGGCCGTACTACCGGCCGCACGGGATGGCGAGCGACCGCGACGGCCGGCTGTACGCGATGAGCGAGGCGCACGACATGCTGCTCGTGTTCGACGAGCCGACCAAACAGCCCGTGCCGAACATGGCCGTGCCGTCCGGCGGCGTGAAGACGCACCTCGTCACGCTCACGCGCGATGCAAGCCGTGCGTACGGCGTGCACCTGCTGTCGAATACGGTCACGCAATTCCATCCGCGCGACGCGACGGTCGCGCCGCGCGCGGTGATGCCCGGCCCGCGCCCGGAAGGCAACGCGCTGTCGAGCGACGAGCGCACGCTGTTCGTCGCGAACCGCGGCGACGATACGCTGGTCGAGATCGATACCGACACGATGACCTGCGGCCGCCGCGTGAAGACGCGCAGCGATCCGAACCGCATCTACCGCACGAGCGCGCCGGACGGCCGCGACCTGCTGCTGCTGACCAATTCGGGCGAGCGGTCGATCTCCGTGTTCGATGCGCGGCAGCTCGAGGAGATCGAGCGCATCGCGCTGCCCGCGAACCCGACCGCGCTGTCGTTCCATCCGTCGCGGCGCGTCGCGTATGTGTCGTTCCAGGACGACTACGTGCGCGAGCTCGATCTCGATACGTGGCGTTTCGTCGGCGCAATGGCGACGCTGCGCGAGCCCGATGCGTCGTACGTGCTCGTCGGGGCACGCTGACATGCGCGACGCGTCGCCGCTCGACGGCATGCCGGATGCGCTCGTCGATGCGCATCACCACCTGTGGCGGCTCGATGCGGGCGCGCACTATCCGTGGCTGCAAGAGCACTACGATCCGGCGCGCTTCATGTTCGGCGACTACGCGGCACTGTGCAGCGATTTCGGGGTGGACGATCTCCGGCACGCGGCGCAAGGTGCACCGATCGTCGCGAGCGTGCACGTCGAGGCCGAGCGGGCGCGCGACGAGGCGCTGGCGGAAACGCGCTGGCTGCATGAGGTCGCGCAGTCGCACGGACTGCCGTCGGCGATCGTCGCATGGGTCGACCTGCTGGCCGGCGATGCGGATGAACGGCTCGCCGAGCAGGCCGCATGGCCGCGCGTGCGCGGCGTGCGCTTCAAGCCGCGCACCGCGGCCGCGCCGGATGCCGCCGTCGACGGGCCGGGCACGCTGCGCGACCCGCGTTGGCCGGCCGCGCTGGAGTGCCTCGCCGCGCACGGCCTGTGCTGGGATCTGCGCGTCCCGTTCTGGCATCTCGAAGACGCGGCCGCGCTGCTGGCAGATGCGCCCGATGTCGACGTCGTGCTCGAACATGCGGGGCTGCCGTGGGATCGCTCGGATGCAGGGCTCGTGCGCTGGCGGCGCGGCATGGAGGCGCTGGCCGCGTCGCCACGTGTCGTCGTGAAGATTTCCGAACTCGGCTTGCGCGACGCGGTGTGGAACGAAGCAGATAACGCGCGAATCATCCGCGACACGATCGCGATCTTCGGCGCGCGGCGCTGCCTGTTCGCCAGCAACTTTCCGGTGGCCGGCCTGCGTGTGTCGTATCCCGCGCTGCTGCGCACGTTCGCTCATGCGATGACGCACCTCGACGACGCTGCGCGCCGCGCGATCTGGCATGACAACGCGCTGCGGGTGTACCGGATCGACGTCGGTACGGCTACCGCCGACGGGCACGCAAACTGACGCTCACGCACCCAACCCCACGACGAGAAACGGCACGCGACGCCCATGAACGCGCCGCGTGCCGTCACGAAAGCGGAACGTGCCGCGCTTTCAGATGCCGCCGGGATCAGAAGCCGAACAAGCGCGCCGCATTCGTGCGGCCGATCTTGACCCGATCGTTTTCGCTCAGCAATGCGTGGTCGAACCACTCGCTGGCGGTCTGCATGCTCTCGTACGGGTAATCGGCGGAAAACAGCACGCGGTCGACGCCGACTTCACTGATCGTGTTGAGCAGCCCCTTCGTATGAAAGTGGCCGCTCGTCGTGACGTAGAAGTTGTTGCTGAAATACTCGCCGACCGGGCGTTTCGCCTGCCCCAGCCCGGCACCGTCCCGCTGCATGCGAAGTCGATGCTCGAGGCGCGGCAGCATCAACGGCAACCCTTCACCGAGATGCCCCAGGATGACCGTCAGGTTCGGATAGCGATCGAACAGGCCGCTCAGCATCAGGCGAATCGCATGCGTGGCCGTCTCGTGCGCGAACCCCCATGCCGAACCGACGAGCGACGAATAGCCTTCGTAGATCCGCTGCTGGCTCGGCAACGCCTCGCGCGGATGCAGATAGACGGGCACGTCGAGCGTGGCAGCGCGCTCCCAGAATTCCCAGACCGGCGCCTCGTCGAGATACTGCGCGGTGTCGGCGTCGCCGATATTCGTATAGCCGTTCACCAGCGCGCCCCGCATGCCGAGTTCGACGACGGCCCGTTCGAGTTCGTCAGCCGCATCCTTCGGCGACTGCAGCGCGACCGTCGCGAACGCCTGCAGGCGCCCGGGATGCACGGACGTGTAGCGCTCGACGATCTCGTCGTTGGTCCGCTTCGCGAAATCGACAGCCGCCGCGCGATCGAGAATCGATTGCGCACCGGGTGACGTGAGCGACAGCACCGCGACGTCGATCCCGCACCGGTCCATCTCGTCGATCCGCCTGTCCGCGTCGAGCAGCCGCGCGTCGACGTCGTCCATATAGGCTTTCCCGTTGCGCGCGGCTTCGCCGGACGCGTCCCACATGCTGTTGTTGAGCGCGGTGGACAGGTGCTCTTCCAGTACGATCTTGGCTTTCACGGCGCTTCTCCGGTCGTCAGCGTGATGTGCTTGTATTCGATGAAGTCGTCGATCGCGGCGGCGCCGTTGAGGCGACCCAGGCCGGATTGCCGATACCCGCCCTCCTCGAATTCGTCGTAGACCTTCGCCCAGTCGTTGATCCAGATCGTGCCGGCCTGAAGCGACCGCGCAACCCGCATCGGACGCTGCACGTCACGCGTCCAGACCGCCGCGGCCAGGCCATATTCGCTGTCGTTGGCCAGCGCGACGGCTTCCGCCTCGGTATCGAACACCTGCATCGTCATGACAGGCCCGAAGGTTTCCTTCTGGACGATATCGAGCCGGGCGCTATCGACTTCGAGCAACGTCGGGCGATAGAACGCGCCGCGCGCCAGTTCGCCCTCAGTCACCGGGCCGCCGCGCACGACCACGTTCGCACCCGCCGCGATCGCCTCTTCGACCTCGCGATTCACGCGCTCGACGTTGGGCTTGTCGATGAGCGGCCCCATGTCGCTGAGCGGATCGGCGGCGGGGCCGACCCGCACCGCGGTCAGGCGTTGCGCGAGACGCGTGCGCACCGCGTCGGCGATGCCGCGTTGTACCAGCAGGCGCGAGCCGGTCATGCAGAACTGCCCGGCAAACACCGTCAGCGATTTTTCGATGACGGGCAATGCCGCGTCGAGATCCGTGTCGTCGAACACCAGGTGCGGCGTCTTTCCGCCGAGCTCGAGACCGAAGCGCTTGAGCCGCTGAGCGCCGACGGCGGAAATCGCACGCCCTGTCGCGGTCGAGCCCGTGAAGCTGATGACGGGCACATCGGGAGAGGCGATCAGGGTCTTCGATCCGTCCGCGCCCGATTCGCTGAACAGATTGATGACGCCGCGCGGCAGCGACGGCGCTTCGGACAGGATCCGGGACACGAGCGCATTGGTCTGCGCGGTCTGGCCCGGCATCTTGACGACCGTGGTCGTCCCCGCCGCCAGCGCCGGCGCGAGCGAACGCACCATCAGCACGACGGGGGAATTCCACGGCACGATGATGCCGGCGACACCCATCGGCTCGCGCAGCACGAGCGAAACGACGTCCGGGCGCGGCGTTCCGCTGCGGCCCGTTTCGGCCCGTGCCAGCGCCGCGTAGTAGCGCAGCTTCGACGGCACCATCGACACTTCGAAATGCGCTTCGGGCTTGATCTTGCCGTTCTCCAGCGCCAGCAGGTCGATCAGCGCGTCGGCATGCCGCTCGAACGCGGCGGCCAGTTCGTCCAGCACGCGTGCGCGCAGTGCGGCATCACGTTTCCACGGCGTCTCGCGAAACGCGCGCAGCGCCGCGTCGATCGCCGCGCGCGCTTCGGGCTCGCCGCCGTCGGCATAACGGCCGATCACCGAGCCGGTCGCGGGGTCGACGGAATCGCGATGCGCGGGCGAATCCACCCACTCGCCGTCGATCCAGTGCAATACGGGAGCAGCAACATTCATGACGTTCTCCGGTCAGCTGTAGCGGCGGGCGATATGCTCGGCCGTCGCGATGGTGGTGATGTTGGTCGCGACCGAAATCGCATCCGGAAAAATCGATGCGTCGACGACACGCAGGCCGCTCACGCCGTGCACCTGCCCTTCGAGATCGACGACGGCATGCGGATCGTTGATGACGCCCATCGGCGCGGTCGAAGTCGGATGGTGGTACGTGTCGAGTGTCGATCGCGCCGACGCCAGGATCCGTTCGTCCGATTCCGCACCCGGCCCCGGATTCAGTTCGGAATGAATGAGGCCGGACAGCGGCGCGGTGCGGCCGATGCGGCGCGCCAGCTTGATGCCTTCGAGCAGCCGCGCGCGATCCTGCGCTTCGCCGAGGAAATTCAGGTCGATCACGGGCGCATCGCCTGCCTGCCGGCTCGCGAGTTTCAGGCT
This sequence comes from Burkholderia lata, assembly GCF_902499335.1. Taxonomy (GTDB): domain Bacteria; phylum Pseudomonadota; class Gammaproteobacteria; order Burkholderiales; family Burkholderiaceae; genus Burkholderia; species Burkholderia lata_B. The sequence continues at coordinate 10,877 of NZ_CABVQK010000025.1, forward strand.
GCCGACCGACAACGGCCGCGTGAGCGCGACCGCGAGCACGAAGCCGACCTTGGTCGGGCTCTGGTCGTGCGGGAACAGGTGCGTCGCGGTGATGTGCAGGTCGAGATCGCCGTGCTGCGCGGTCGAGCTGTTCGTCCACAGGAACGCACCGATCGACGGCGACTGATCGCCGATCCGGTCGGGGCGTGCCGCATACGCGTTGTAGTAGAACGGATGATCTTTCAGGCGCTGGCCCACCGGCAACGCGGCCACTTCGGGAATCGACAGCGCACGCAGGTCGGCACCCGGCCCGATGCCCGAACGAAGCAGAATGGCTGCACTGCCGTACGCACCCGCACTGAGGATCACCTCGTTCGCGTGGATCTCCTCGCCGTTGTCGAGCCGAACGCCGACGGCCCGCCCGTGCGCAAACAGCACGCGATCGACCAGCGCACCGCCGCGAATCGTCAGGTTCGACCGCGCCCGAACCTCATTGGTCAGGTAGGCCATGCCCGTGTTGACGCGCACACCGTTGACGATATTCATCGGATACGGGCCGACGCCGTTGGCGTCCGCGCCGTCGAAATCCTCGATCGCGCGATAACCGTTCGCGATCGTCGCATCGACGAACGCGCGCTGCATCGGCGTGATGTCCTCGCGCGTCAGCTGACGCACCGGCAGCGGCCCCGCCTGGCCATGCGACACGCTGTCGTTGTCGCGATGCTCGAGCCGCCGGAACGACGGCAACATCTCCTCGTACGACCAGCCAGGGAGATTCCAGTTTTTCAGATCCTGCGGCCGCGCGCGAATGGCGACGGCCCCGTTGATCGCCGAACTGCCGCCGAGCACCTTGCCGCGCAGCGCGTTGATCGGGTGATCGATGTAGCCGGCCTGCGTGCGATAGCCCCATTCATGCCGCGCATCGCCACCGACGATATCGCTGCTGGCGATCACGTGCGGGTAGTCCCACGCAGCATAGTTGTGCCCGGCCTCGAGCAGCAGGACGTGGCGGCTGGCCTTCTCGCTCAGGCGGGCCGCCATCACGGCACCGGCTGAGCCGCCGCCGACGACCAGCACATCGACGGTTCGCGGGCCGCTTCCGGTCCTGGTGCGGGGCGATGTGTCAGCAGCGCCCGAGCCGGACGCGTTCGACGAACTCGACGAGCTTGCCGCACTGGCCGCGATCGCGTCGGCGCCGAGCAGCGAACCGACGGCGAGCGTGGCCGAATGGGCGAGGGTTTGCGCGAGCATGACGCGGCGCGCAGGATGATGCAGCGTGGTGTTCTTCATGGCAGACGCTTTCTCCATTGAATGCGTGTGCCACAGTACGGTCGGGCCCCGCGACCGGATAGCTAGCGGAAACCGAACCGGTGGTTCGCTTTTTCCGAACGCGCGCGTCTGCCCGTCATGCGCGCCGCCCCCGCCGGCGAGGCGGCTGCATGCTCAAGTATGCGAAGGATGCGGAAGCAGGCCGCGTTCGATCAGCGGCACGTCCCAGCGGGCCGGATGGCCGATCTCGTCCTCCAGGAACCGGACCAGCGCCTGGATCTTGGGCGACGTGCGAACCGTCTTGCGATAGACGACGTTGACCTGCCCGCCGGACGGCGCATATTCCGGCAGCACCGACACGAGTTCGCCGGACACCAGCGCTTCGGACGCCAGGAAGGTCGGCAGGATCGCGAGCCCCAGCCCGGCGGTCGCACCGGCAAGCAGTTGAAACCCCGAATCGGTCCGCATCCGCACCCTGACGCGAAACGACTGCTTTTCGTACTCGAGCGGCAGGCTCCACATCCCATGCGGTTCGCGATTCAGATAGAGCAGGCCGTCGTGATGCGGCAGGTCGTCGGGATGCACCGGCATGCCGCGCCGCTCGAGATAGCCCGGGCTCGCACAGATCAAGTGCCGGTTGACGGTAACAGGGCGGGCGATCAGGCTGGAATCGGCGAGCGGACCGAGACGGATCGCCGCATCGAAGTGCCCATCCTGAAGATTCGACAGCCGGTCGTCCGCTTCGACGTCGAGGCACAGCGCCGGATACATGTCCGCGAATCGCGACAGCAGCGGCGCAAGATAGCGCGCGACGAAGGTCACGGGCACGGAAAGCTTCAGGCTGCCGCTCAAGCTCGAGCCGGCCTCGTTCACTTCGCCCTCGATGCGCTCGAGTTCCTGCAGCAGCTGCCGGGATTGCTCGAAGAACCGCTGCCCCGGATCGGTCAGCTGCAGCGAACGGCCTCGCTTGAGCAACGTGCAGGCCAGGCGCCGCTCGAGCTTCTGGATACGGGCACTGACGATCGACTTGGTGGTGCCGAGGCGACGGGCGGCTTCGGAGAAGCTTCCCGCCTCGACCACGGCCACGAACGTACTCATGTCGGAAAATTTGTTCATCATCCGTTTCGACTGGGCGCAGGCGCAATGCCGGCGATGGTGCCACGCGCGGGCCGAACGTGCTCGGTCACGCCGCCGCCGGCCCGCCTCTCGCCCCACCACCACATTTTGTGCATCGCACGACCGACCCTGAGCAAAAAGTATCGGTCGGCGAATTCTTTTGATGTGGTGATCGCATCGCCCCCGTCACACCATTGTTCCTGCCGTCATCGACGGCATTCGAACAAGCAGAATCAAGGAGACACGGGTGAACAAGATGCGAATCGTCGCAGCCGGCGTGCTGCTCGGCGCCTGTCTGCCGGGCGTCGTGACCGCGCAGGTCTGCAAGGTGCCGACCCTTCGGGTGCTCGCGCAGAAGAGCCTCGGCCTGTCGGTGATGGAGAAATCGCTGGCCGACTACGAGAAGAAGAGCGGCACCAAGGTCGAGATCAGCTATTTCGGCGAGAACGACCGCCGCGCGAAATCGCGGCTCGACGCGTCGACCGGCGCGGGCTCGTACCAGATCTACTACGTCGATGAGGCGAACGTCGCCGAATTCGCGTCGGCCAACTGGATCGTGCCGCTCCTCAAGTACTACCCGAAGGAATACGACTACGACGACTTCCTGCCCGGCCGCCGCGCGGTCGCGAGCTACAACGGCGTCGCGTACTTCGCGCCGCTGATCGGCGGCGGCGACTTCCTGTTCTACCGCCGCGACCTGCTCGACGCCGCGCACATCCCGGTGCCGAAGACGCTCGACCAGCTCGTCGCCGCGATCAAGAAGCTCAACGCGCCGCCGAAGCTGTACGGCTGGGTCGCGCGCGGCCAGCGCGGCTCGGGGATGAACGTGTGGCGCTGGTCGCCGTTCATGCTCGGGATGGGCGGCGCCTGGACCGACAAGGGCGGCCAGCCCGCGTTCAACTCGCCGGCCGCCGTGAAGGCCACGCAGCTCTACAGCGACCTGTTCAAGTACGCGCCGCCGGGTGCCGCGACCTACGACTGGAGCAACGCGCTCGAAGCGTTCCGCTCGGGCAAGGTCGCGTTCATGATCGAATCGACGCCGTTCGCGGACTGGATGGAGGATGCGAGCAAGTCGAGCGTGGCCGGCAAGGTCGGCTACACGCGCCCGCCCGCGCCGCTGCCGTCGGCCGCCTACGGGCACGGCTTCGCGATCTCGGCGGTCGGTGCTAAGGACGACTGCACGCGGATGGCCGCCGGCCGCTTCATCGCGTGGGCGACCAGCAAGGACCAGGAGCAGGCACGGCTGCGCAACGGCGTGTTCAGCGACTACAACCGCACGAGCACGATCGCGAGCCCCTACTTCAAGCAGCACGTCGCGCCGCAGATCCAGGCCGGGTTGAACGACACCAACCCGGTCACGCAGGTGACGATCTGGCGCACGCCGCAGTGGCCCGACATCGGCGACAACCTCGGCATCGCGCTCGAGCAGGTGTTCACCGGCACGCAGACGGATAGCCGCGGCACGCTCGACGACGCGGCCCAGTACGCGAAGGATGCGCTCGAACATGGCGCTCGCAAATGACGGCGCCGGCGGACGCGCGCTCGGCGTCCGGCCGGCCCCTTCCACACCGTCCGCCCGGCGCGGCCGCGCGCGCCGCGACCGCACGAGCCTGCCGTGGGTGTTCCTCGCGCCGACGCTCGCGCTGCTCGCGGTCCTGAGCCTCGTCCCGACGGTCGCCGCAATCAACCTCGCGCTGCGCAACCGCGTGCTGCGCTACCCGGACAGCGAATACGTCGGCCTGCGCAACTTTATCCGGCTCGCGTCCGACCGGCGCTTCCTGAACGCGATCGAGGTGTCGGTGCTGTGGGAAGTCGTCACGGTGGCCGGCGCGGTGCTCGTCGGGATCGCGCTGGCCGTGTTCCTGTTCGAGCGCGTGCACGGCCGCTGGCGCCGCCTCGCATCGCTGGTACTGATCATGCCGGTGCTGCTGCCGCGCGTATCGGCCGCGTTCATCTGGAAGTTCATGTACGCGCCGCTCACCGGCATCCTGAGCTGGCTCCTCGGCATGCTCGGTATCGAGAACACCGCGTTCCTCGCCGATCCGCATCTCGCGCTGTACGCGGTCGCGCTGGTCGACGTATGGCAATGGGGGCTGTTCTTCGCAGTCGTGATCCTGAAGCTGCTGGAGACGCTGCCGCCCGAGCCGCTCGAAGCCGCGCGGCTCGACTACGCGACGACGTGGCAGGTCCATGCGTACATCGCGCTGCCGATGCTGAAGGCGCCGCTCGTGAGCCTCGTATTCATCAAGATGGTCGAGTCGCTGCGCTCGTTCGACCTGATCTACGTGATGACCAAGGGCGGCCCCGGCATCGCGACCGAGACGCTCGACCTGTACGCGTACCAGCAGGGCATCGGCCTGGCCGGCAAGGTGTCCTATGCGTCGGGCATGGCCGTGCTGATGATGGTCGCGACCACGCTCGTCTTCACGCTCATCTGGAAGAGGGTCAACAAATGGGACGACTGATGGCCCGCCGCGGCACCGCCGCGACCGTTTCGCACCTGTCGACCGTCATGATCGCCGGCGCGATCCTGCTCGTCGCCGCGTTCCCGCTGTTCTGGGCCGTGCTCAATTCGCTCAAGCACCTGCTCGACATCGTCACGCCCACGCCGCGCTTCATCTTCACGCCGACGCTCGCGAACTACGAGCAGGTGCTGTCGAGCCCCGAGGTGCTGATCGGGCTCGGCAACAGCATCGCGATCGTCGGCGCGGCCGTGCTGATCGGCGCGGTGCTCGGCGTGCCGGCCGCGTATGCGATCGCACGGTACCCGATACGCGGCAAGCGCGACATCCAGTTCTTCCTGCTGTCGCTGCGCTTCCTGCCGCCGGTCGCGGTCGCGCTGCCGCTGATCGCGATCTGGGTCGATCTCGGGCTGTACGACACGAAGCTGTCGATGATCGTCACGTACCTGCTCGTCACGCTGTCGACCATCACGTGGCTGTCGATCCCCGTGTTCCGCCGTCTGCCGCGCGAGATCGAGGAAGCCGCCGCGCTCGACGGCTACGGCCCGTACGCGGTGTTCTGGCATATCGCGCTGCCGGTGTGCGCGAGCACGCTGCTCGGCGGCATCGTGTTCAGCTTCGTGCTGGTGTGGAACGAACTGATGATCGCGCTCGCGCTGACGTCGTCGCGCAGCGCGACGCTGCCGGTGGTCGCATCCGCGTTCACGTCGCTCGGCCAGGAAGTGCCGTGGGGCGTGATCAATGCGTCGACGGTGCTGCTCGCGCTGCCGCCGCTCGTGTTCGTCGGCATGCTGAGCCGCCTGCTCAATTCGATGGTCAAGGGAAAATAAGGAGGATGTGTTGAAAGCGCTCGTACTCGAACGCACGCGCGAGCTCGCGCTGCGCGACATCGACCTGCCGCAGGCGGTCGGCCCCGGCGACGTCCGGATCAAGGTGCATACGGTCGGCGTCTGCGGCAGCGACGTGCACTACTACGTTCACGGCGGGATCGGCCCGTTCCGCGTCGACGCGCCGATGGTGCTCGGCCACGAGGCGTCCGGCACCGTCGTCGAGACCGGCGCCGGCGTCACGCACCTGCGCGTCGGCGACCGCGTGTGCATGGAGCCCGGCGTGCCGCGCTTCGATTCGCCCGCGACGCTGCGCGGGCTCTACAACCTCGATCCCGACGTGCGCTTCTGGGCGACGCCTCCCATACACGGCTGCCTGACGCCGTACGTCGTGCATCCGGCCGCGTTCACGTACCGGCTGCCCGACAACGTGTCATTCGCCGAAGGCGCGATCGTCGAGCCGCTGTCGATCGGCCTGCAGGCCGCGAAGAAGGCGGCGATGAAGCCGGGCGACCTCGCGGTCGTGATCGGCGCCGGCACGATCGGCGCGATGACGGCGCTTGCCGCGCTCGCCGGCGGCGCCGCGCGCGTGATCCTCGCCGACGTCGTGCCCGACAAGCTCGCGCTGTTCACCGACAACCCGGCCGTCACCACCGTCGACGTGCGCACGCAGCCGCTCGCCGAAGCCGTGGCGGAAGCCACCGGCGGCTGGGGCACGGACGTCGTGTTCGAGGCCAGCGGCAGCGCGAACGCGTACGCGGGCCTCGTCGACCTGATGTGCCCGGGCGGCTGCGCGGTGCTGATCGGGATGCCGGTCGCCCCGGTGCCGCTCGACGTGGTCGCGCTGCAGGCGAAGGAAGGCCGCATCGAATCGGTGTTCCGCTACGCGAACATCTTTCCGCGCGCGCTTGCGCTGATCGCGTCCGGCGCGATCGACGTGAAGCCGTTCATCTCGCGCACGTTCCCGTTTTCCGAAGGCGTGCGCGCGTTCGAGGAAGCGGCGAGCGGCCACCCGCGCGACGTCAAGATTCAGATCGAAATGGATTGAGCCATGGCCCAGATCACCTGCAAGGCTTTGTCGAAGCACTACGACGGCGGCCCCGCCGTGCTGCACCCGCTCGACCTCGAGATCGCCGACGGCGAATTCATCGTGCTGCTCGGCCCGTCCGGCTGCGGCAAGTCGACGATGCTGCGGATGATCGCGGGCCTCGAGGCGATCACCGGCGGCGAGCTCGTGATCGGCGATGCGGTCGTCAACGACCTGCCGTCGCGCGAGCGCAATGTCGCGATGGTGTTCCAGAACTACGCGCTGTACCCGCACATGACGGTGTACGACAACATCGCGTTCGGCCTGCGGCGCCTGAAGGTGCCGGCCGGCGAGATCGACCGCCGCGTGCGCGACGTCGCGCGCATCCTGAGCCTCGACGCGCTGCTCGACCGCCGCCCGCGTGCGATGTCGGGCGGCCAGCAGCAGCGCGCGGCGATCGCGCGCGCGATGATCAAGACGCCCGCCGTGTTCCTGTTCGACGAGCCGTTGTCGAACCTCGACGCGAAGCTGCGCACGCAACTGCGCGGCGACATCAAGCGGCTGCATCAGCGGCTGAAGACGACCACGCTGTACGTCACGCACGACCAGCTCGAGGCGATGACGCTCGCCGACCGCGTCGTGCTGATGCGCGGCGGCCACATCGAGCAGATCGGCGCGCCGGCCGAGCTGTACGGGCAGCCGCACACGCTCTTCGCCGCCGGCTTCGTCGGCACCCCGGCGATGAACTTCGCGGACGGCACGATCGAGCGCCTCGGCGCGAACGTGCTGCTCGACTGCAACGGCGCGCGCTGGCCGCTCGCGTCGCCGCGCTTCGCGCGGCTGCACGACGGCCAGCAGGTGAAGGCCGCGATCCGCCCGAACCACCTGCGGCTCGTCACCGAACCGGATCCGACCCCGGGCATGCTCGCGCTGACCGGCACGGTCGAACTCGTCGAGCTGCTCGGCGCCGAGGCGCTCGTCACGCTGGACTGGCACGGCCAGCCGTGCGCGGCCCTCGTACCGGCACCGATGGCCCCGGCGCCGGGGGCCGTGGTAGCGTTCCGCTTCGACGAAGAAGCCCTGCATCTGTTCGACGCCGGCACCGAGCGCAACGTCACGCTGCCGGACGCGAACCCGATCGCGCACGCGGCGCCGCCGGCCGCCGCGTCGCGCACCACGCCGCCCGCCGCGACGGGCTGGTCGATGTCCCGTTCGTAGCACGCCGGCACGCCCCCGACGGAGCACACGATGAACCCGGATCTCGAGATCGTTCCCACCCACCGCGACGAATCGTTCCGCGCGTGGATCCACGACTATCCGCATTCGGTCGCGAAGTGGCACTTCCATCCCGAGTACGAGATCCATCTGATCCAGTCGTCGCACGGCAAGATGTTCGTCGGCGATCACATCGGCGATTTCGGCCCCGGCAACCTGATCGTCACCGGGCCGAACCTGCCGCACAACTGGGTCAGCGAACTCCCCGACGGCGAACGCGTGCCGTCGCGCGACGTCGTGCTGCAGTTCTCGCGCGATGCGATCGAGAAGATGGTCGGCGCGTTCAGCGAGCTGCAGCCGGTGATCGACCTGATCGACGATGCGGCGCGCGGCGTGCAGTTTCCCGACCGCGTCGGCCTCGACGTCGCGCCGCTGATGCTCGAACTCGCGAACGCGCACGGCTGCCGGCGCGTCGAGATCCTGATGTCGCTGTTCGACCGGCTATCGTCGTGCCGCGAGCGGCGCGTGCTCGCGGGCCCCGGCTACCGCAGCGACGCGCAGCACTACATGTCGTCGACCATCAACCAGGTGCTGTCGTACCTGCAGCAGAACCTGCCCGGCATGCTGCGCGAAACCGATGTCGCCGCGTTCGCCGGCATGAGCGTCAGCACCTTCACGCGCTTTTTCCGCCGCCATACCGGCTCGTCGTTCGTGCGCTACCTGAACCGGCTGCGCATCAACGAGGCGTGCGAGCTGCTGATGTTTTCCGACCTGACGGTGACCGACATCTGCTACCGGGTTGGCTTCAACAACCTGTCGAATTTCAACCGTCAGTTTCTCGCGATGAAGCAGGTGCCGCCGTCGAGGTTCCGCGCGCTGCACCGGCTCAACGAACCGCACGGCCGCGACGACACGCCGCCGCTTCGGCGTGCGCCGCCGCGCGCCCCAGACAGGATGCTTCACACGTGACTTTTCTCGGCATCGATCTCGGCACGTCCGAGGTCAAGGTTCTCCTCACCGATTCCCGTTCGGTCCCGCTCGCGACCGGCTCGGCCGCGCTGTCGATCAGCCGCCCGCATCCGCACTGGTCGGAACAGAGCCCGCAGGCGTGGTGGCACGCGATGCTCGATGCGATCGCGGCGGTGCGCGCCGCGCATCCGGCCGGCTTCGCCGCGCTGCGCGGCATCGCGCTCTCGGGGCAGATGCACGGCGCGACGCTGATCGATCGCGCGGACCAGGTGCTGCGCCCCGCGATCCTGTGGAACGACACGCGCGCCGGCACCGAGTGCGTCGAGCTCGAGGCGCTGGTGCCGGAATCGCGCGCGATCACCGGCAACATGGCGATGCCCGGCTTCACCGCGCCGAAGCTGATGTGGCTCGCGAAATACGAGCCCGCCGTGTTCCGCGCGGTGCACAAGGTGCTGCTGCCGAAGGATTACCTGATCTGGCGCCTGTCCGGCGAATTCGTGTCCGAGATGTCCGATGCGTCGGGGACGCTGTGGCTCGACTGCGCGCGCCGCGACTGGTCCGACCGGATGCTCGCCGCGACCGAGCTGTCGCGCGCGCAGATGCCGCGCCTCGTCGAAGGCAATGCCCCCGCCGCGCAGCTGCGCGACACGCTGCGGCGCGAATGGGGCATCGCGGGGCCCGTGACGATCGCCGGCGGCGCCGGCGACAACGCGGCCTCCGCGATCGGCATGGGCGTGACGGGCGCCGGCAGCGGCTTCCTGTCGCTCGGCACGTCGGGCGTGCTGTTCGCCGGCAACGACCGCTTCGCGCCGAACCCGGATGCCGCCGTGCATGCGTTCTGCCACTGCGTCGAAGGGCGCTGGCACCAGATGAGCGTGATCCTGTCGGCCGCCGCGAGCCTCGACTGGCTTGCGCGCGCGCACGGCACGACTGCCGGCGTGCTGGCCGCGCGTGCCGAACGCGCGGAGCCGGCGCGTGCGCCGCTGTTCCTGCCGTATCTCGGTGGCGAGCGCACCCCGCACAACGACGCGCATGCGCGCGGCGTGTTCTTCGGGCTGTCCAACGAACACGATGCGTACGATCTCGCATATGCAGTGATGGAAGGCGTCGCGTTCGCGATGGCCGACGGCTACGACGCGCTGCGCGCGGCCGGCACGACGCTCGACGCGGTGTCGTTCATCGGCGGCGGCTCGAAGAGCGCATTCTGGGCGCGGCTGTGCGCGAATGCGACCGGGCTCGCGATGCGGCGTCATGCGGACGGTGCGGTCGGTGCGGCACTCGGCGCCGCGCGGCTTGCGCGCCTGGCCGCAACGGACGATACGCTCGCGGACGTCTGCGTCGCGCCGCCCGTCACGGAGACGGTCGGGCCCGATTCCGCCACGGTCGATCTGCTGGCTGGCCGGCTCGCGCGGTATCGGCGGCTGTATCGGGCGCTGCGAGAGGAGTTCGCGGCCGCCGACTGACGCGCAGCGCGGCCGGCGTCTTCGTCGATTCACGCGTGATCGCGCTTGACCTGGCCCTTGGGATCGCCTTTATGCTGAGCGCAACGAATCGACAGCAGAGAGGTGACGGATGGGCACGTCCACGCCCCGTTTGAACGCATCGGCGGCCGCCGCACGGCTTGGCGTATCGATCAAGGCGCTGCGGCTGTACGAGCGGCACGGCCTCGTCACGCCGGAACGCACGCCGGCCGGCTACCGCGCGTATGGCCCGGACGATCTCGCCCGCGCGGCCGATATCGCTGCGCTGCGGGCGCTCGGCCTCAGTCTCGCGCAGGTGGCGAGCGTGCTCGACGGTGACGCGCGCAGCCTGGACGACGCGCTGGCCGCTCACGAAGCGGCGCTCGATCACGGCATTCAGGATCTCGTGCGCAAGGTCGACCGCGTGCGCGCGATTCGCGCCGGCCTTGCGCGCGGCCGGATGCCGGCCGACGGCGAACTGACGCGGCTCGTCGACGACAGCGGCGCCGGCGTGGCATTCAGCCTGCCGTGGCCGTGGGGCGGCGAATGGTTCGAGTGCCGTGATATCCGGCCGTTGAACTACATCATCGGCTCGTTGGGCAGCGGCAAGACGCGGCTGGCGTTGCGGCTCGCCGACGCACTGCCCGGTGCCGTGTTCGTCGGCCTCGACCGGCTGGAAAACGACCGTGCCGATGCCTTTGCCGCGCTACGCGCCGATCCATCATTGAAGTCGCGTATCGACCGAACATCGGCGTTGCTGGCCGAAGGGGGCGCGAAGCCATCGGCGGCGCTGACCGCGCTGCTCGCCAGCCTCGAAGCCGAAGGCCCGCGCGCGCTCGTCGTCGACATGATCGAACAGGATCTCGACCGGCCCACGCAACAGGCACTGATTGCCCATCTGCGAGAACGCGCCGCCGCCGGCATGCGTCCGCTGTTCCTCCTGACGCGCTCGTCGGCGATCCTCGATCTGACGGCGGTCGGCCCCGACGAAACCATCCTGCTGTGCCCGGCCAATCACAGCCCGCCTTCGCGCGTGGCGCCTTACCCCGGTGCGCCCGGCTACGAAGCGGTGGCGACCTGCCTGGCGTCGCCCGAGATCCGCGAGCGGCTCGCGCGCCGGCCTGAAGCGGCGTGACCCGCCATCAGGTTGTCAGGATTCCAGCCGCCCCATCCTGCGCGCCATCGCCGGGCTCACCGCGTGCACCGGATCGAACCCGAAGAATTCGAGCACGTGGCGCGCGACGTCGTCGCGATCGTTGTCCGCGCAGATCATGTGGTAGCTGTTTTCCAGCACGATCCCGCGCGCGTCGGGCATCTTTTCCAGCAGGAAATCGGCCGAGCGCAGGCTCGTCAGTTCGTCCTCGCGCGCATGCAGCACGAGCGTCGGACACGGCGTGCCGGCCGCGGCCTCGAGCGCCCAGTCGCGCATCCGGTCGACCTGCCGCACGCACGCGAGCGGCACCCACGCATAGTGGAAACTGTCCTCGCGCTCGAACTTCTTCTTCACGATCGCGCGGATCGTCGCGTTCTTGATGCCGAACGGATCGCCTTCCTCGACGCGCATCCGCTCCGCCACACCCGGCACGCGGTACAGCACGTGCCGCAACGCCCGGTACCACGGCGTCGACCACCCGTCGATGAACACCGGCGTGGCCAGCAGCGCAAGCCGGCCGCGCGCATGCTGCACGCGGTGGCACAGCAGCAGCGCGACCAGCGCGCCCATGCACATGCCGACGACATGCAGCGTGTCGTACTCGTTTTCCAGCGCGCGATACTGCTCGGTCACCGCGTCGAGCCACGCCTCCGCGCGCACGCCGACCAGATCCTCGGGGCGCGTGCCGTGCCCCGGCAGCGTGATCATGTGCGTATCGCCGCCCGCGCGCCGCATCGCCTTGTGCAGCGAGCCGAGATCGTATTGCGTGCCGCCGAGCCCGTGGATCAGCAGGACGCCCGTGCGGCCTGTCATGACGCGCGTCCGCTCATTCGTCCGCCGCCGGCCACACGCGCTCGAGTTGCCAGACGCCCGCCACCACCGTCACGTCGACGTTCGAATCGAGCAACGGCGCGCCGTGATCGGTGATCGTCTGCGTGCCGCCGTCGCGCTGCACGATACGCAGCGACAGCGACGCGCGATCCTCGCCCTCGATCTCCGCATCCCAGTAGTCGCGCAGCGCAGCGCGGTCGCCCGGCTGCACGCGTTCGAGGACGAGCGGCACGCTTGCGATCTCGGCCGCAGCGACGCCGACGCCGAACACGCGCTCGACGTCGCCGCTCCACTCGATCCGCCCCGATTCCGGATCGAGCACGTACGCGATCTGGCCGGCGCTCGCGAGCGCGAGTTCCATGTTGTTCTGCAGGACCGCCGCGTGCTCGTGCACGCGTTCGCGCGTGGTCTTCAGCGTACTCACCGTCAGCACCAGCAGCGACGCGACCGCCAGATAAAGCTGCGCCTCGAGCAGCGCACTGCCGTAGTGCTCGTGAAACGACGCGAACGGGCCGTCGCCCTGCGCGGTCTGCTCGATCACGATCAGCGCGAGCACCAGCACCGACGACGAGCCCGCGCGGCCGCCGAGCAGCAGCGTCACCGCGACGGTGAGGAACAACGGGATATACGTCAGTGCGAAGCCGGCGCCGGTGCCGAATCTCTGCGACGTGTCGCCGTCGAAGATCACGAGCGCGACGGCCACGACCAGCACGAACGAGATCATGCCGAGCACCAGGTCGAAGCGCTCGTGATCGCCCGAGCGGTGCGCGCGAAAGCGCGACCATGACGCGAGCACCGGCGTGACCAGCAGCACGCCGACGAAATCGGACGCGGCCCACACCGACCACACGTCGAAGAACGGCGCGCCCTTGACCACCGTGTACCAGGCCGCGCCGCCGATCGCGCCGACCACGCCCGCGATCAGGCCGGCGAGGATCACCGAGCGCAGGAAATACAGCCCTTCGAGCGAGAAGCGCACGCGCTGGACGAGCCACACCGCGAGCGCGGCCGCGCCGACCTCGTCGACCGTGAACAGCACCGCGTTGACCAGGCTGCCGTGTTCGATGCCGCTCAGCGCGAGCTGCCCGACCAGGAACGCGCCTGCCAGCGTCAGCCATTCGCGCATCGGCCGCAGCATGAACGCACCGACCGTCACGCCGGCCGGCAGCCAGATGTAGCCCGTCAGCCGGACGGGGCCGTTGAACTGGTGCGAGATGTAGCCGGTCGCGAGATACAGCGCCGCCCAGAGCAGCGCGGCGACGAGGCCCGGCCGCGATCGTTTGGTGTCCATCGAGAATCCCTGTGTGCTGCGCCTGCGGTCGGCAGGTGCGCGATGTGCGAATGATATGCGGACGGGGCGGGCCGGGGAATACCGGGGGCCGGACGCGCGTGCGGGGCACCGGCGCGCCCGCAAGCTGGCGGTTGTGACCGGGAAAGGATCGGAAAAGTTCGGTGTGTGCCGGGTACGGTCAGGACACGTCAGAGCGTCGTCTTGGCCGGATGGCCAAAAACGCCCGCAGCCGGTGGTTCGCATCCAGAATGAAAGGCATCCGAAAGCATGCGCTTCCGGTATCGTCCACGTCATCAGCCGACTTTCCACATGACCGCACGCCATGAAAACAGTACCGGCCCGGCCGATCCCGGCCCCCTCGACACCATGAGCCGATTTCGCGTCACATACGACGGGCCCGCGCTCGAATCGTCCGAGATGGACGTGCGCGAACTCGCGCCCGCGCTGCTCGCCATCGGGGATCTGCTCGACGCATCGACCCGCGCGCTGTGCGGCAATCAGGTTCGGCCGCAGGTGAACGTGCGCGGCAGCTTCAAGACCGGCAGCTTCGGCATCGACTTCACGCTCGCGACCTCGCTGCTCGGCCGCATGCGCGACATGCTGAGCGGCAACGAAGGCACGGCGCTCGCCAATGCGGTCACGATCCTGACCGCGCTCGGCATCGCCGTGCCCAGGGCGGGAAAGGGGCTCTTCGCCGTTCTCAAATGGCTGCGCGGGCGCGAGATCCTGCAGGTGCAAATGCAGGACCACACCGCGATCCTGCACGTCGAAGGCGACACACTCGAAATCGACCTGCCCGTCCTCACCCTGCTGCGCGACGTCAGCGTGCGCCACGCTATCGAGCAAGTGCTTGCACCGCTCGCACGCGAAGGCATCGTGGTGTTTGCGATCGGCACCGATACCGAGATAGTCGAAACGGTCGATCGTCGCGAAATCGCGTGGTTTCACGCGCCGGAACCCGCCGACTCGCTCATCCTCGACGAGCATCGAAAGATGGCGTTCTCGATCGTGTCGCTCGCGTTCAAGGACGACAACAAGTGGCGGCTGTACGACGGCACGTCGACGATTCATGCGGCGATCTCGGATGCCGGCTTCCTGTCGCGCGTGAACAACAGTCAGATCAGCTTCAGCAAGGGTGACGTGCTCGTGTGCAATGTCCGCATGCAGCAGTGGCAAACCTCGGACGGAGCAAAAACCGAATACGAAGTGACGGATGTCCTCGAACATCGTCCGGCCGGCCTGCAGATTCAGTTGCCGGGGCTTTGACCGGCTGCCCGCCATCGGCAATCATTCGCTACCGGGTTCGGTCTTCCCGTCGACGATCCCGAATTCCCGAACGAACGAGTCCGCACGATGACACACGCAATCCGCCTGCGCCCGGCGTCTGCCGCCGACCTGCCGTTCCTGTTGAACCTGCGTCGCCTCACGATGACCGAACACCTGCAACGCGCTGGAATGCCGACCGACGACGACACGCACGACCGGCGCGTCCGCGCGCATTTCGACGATGCGATGATCGTCTGCGAAGGCGATGACGCCATCGGCTTGCTGAAGGTGACACGCGCCACCGATGAGTGGCACGTACACCAGATCCAGATCCTCCCCGCGCACCAGGGCCGGGGCATCGGCGAAGCCGTGCTGAACGCATTGCTGAACGACGCGGCACGCGCGCACGTGCCGGTGTCGCTCAGCGTGCTGCACGGCAACCCGGCGCGGCGGCTCTACGAACGGCTCGGCTTCCGCAGCGAGTCGGAAACCGAAACGAGCGCGAGCATGATCTGGCGCGCGTGACGTCCGGCGTTTCAACGCCGCCGCATTACTGCGTGATCTTCGCGTCCTTCAGCAAGTTGCCGATCATCTGCGCACTCGCCTTCTCCACCGCAGCCGCCTGCAGTTGCTGCTGAAGCCCCGGCTTCGCTGTCGCGAAGCCCGGCACCTGCGTCGGTCGCTTCGCATCCAGCTTCACGATTGCCCGCACGCCATCGACGGGGATCGAATCGCTCGTCGCGGCACCGACCTTCAGTTTCTCGAGCGCCTGCGCGACCGGCAACGGCAAGCCGGACGTCTTGCCTTCCGCCGCCGGCGTGTGGAAGCTCACCCACGGCAGCTCGCCACCGGCATCGCGGCTCGGCGCCATGCTGTACTGACGCGCCAGCCCTTCGAACGACTTGCCCGCCTTCAACTCGCTCAGCACCGTCGCGGCCGTCACCGGATCCTGGACGATGATCAGGCGCGGCTTGTACTCGTTCTTGCCGAGCGTGGCCACGAGTTCGTCGTAGCGCGCCTTGACCTGTTCTTCGGTCACCGGCTCGGGCTTCACGTTGTCGCGCAGGTAAAGCTGCACTTCGGCATTCGCTTTCGCCTGCTGCACCGCCGCCTTGACCTCGGGCTTGTCGGCATAGTTCGCCTTCTCGGCGGCCTGCTGAACCAGCACGCGCGTGATCAGCTGATTCTTGATCGCCTGGCGGATCTGCGGCGAGTCGGGTTGCCCGGACGCGCGCAGCAGCGTATCGACGTCGGCCTGCGTGATCGGCGTGCCGTTGACCGTCGCAACGGTCGCCGTGGTCGCCGCCGTCTCTGCGTGGACAGACCCGCTCAGTGCGCCGGCCAGCGCAGCGATCAGCAACAGGCGGTTCGGTGTCGTTTTCATCTTCATTGTTTCGTCACTTCGGCTCAAGAAACGCGGCATGGGGCTGCCGCGCAAATTCACCGGCGCGGCAATGCGCCGGTGCAACCAGTCAGTCGATTCGGTTCATCGTCATGGGCACGCGCAGTGCCTGCCGGTGCCGCTGTCATTGTGCCCGGAAGCGATTTTTCGCGTCGTGTGGTTGGGGACAGCCGCCCGGCGGGCGGTGCGGCGCGCGTTGCGCACGCCGGTCATTACGAACGCGTGATGTGGAAATTGTGTGGAAACGCGATGGAAATCCCGCGAAATCGCAATGAATCACATCATGGCTTCGCGAGCCCGGCCGCCGACCGAGGTCGAGGCGGCCGCGCGTGCACCATCAAGGTCAAGGCGTCCAGCGATACACGGTGATGCTGTTGCCCTTCACGTTGTTCTTCATCACCACGTACTCGCCGTTCGACCGGCGGTACGCGCGGATGCTGTACATCGCATCGATCGCGCTGCTGGTATCCACGGTCGCGGGGCTCGCGTTGACCAGCGTGGTGTCGAGATTGCCGGTGGTGAGGTTGAATGCGTCGACGTTCGGCCACAGCGGCCCGCTGCTGCTGAACCAGTAGCCGACGAACAGATGGTTGCCCACCGCGTCGATCGATTTCGCGCCGCTGTGCGGCAGCGTGATCACCGGGTCCGGCTTCGTCGTGTTGCCCGCGCTCCAGCCGTGATACACCTCGATACGCGTGCCGATCGACGTCCAGTCGTTGGTCCCGATCGCGCCCTGCGCGAGCACCATCGTGTCGCTGTCCGCAAGATAGACGATGCGCGTGAGCGGCTGGATGCTGTCGGGCACGCGGGTCGCGACGCCCGGCCCCCACGACGGCTTGCCGCTCGCGTCGAAGCCGGTCAGCGGGTAATGGGTAATCGCGCCGGTCTTGTCGAGGCCGGCCCACACGCCGCCCTTGCTGTCGATGCTGAAGCCGCTCGTCACGCGCCGCGTCGTGTTGAACGCGGGGCCCGGGATCGAGCCGTCCGGAATCGCGATGTAGCCGTTCGCCGCGTTGAAATGGAAGAAGTAGAAGACCGGCGGATTCTGGCCCGCCGCGACGAGAATCCGGTTCGCGCCCACCGACGTGAGCAGCCCGAAATGCTCGTCGCGCTGCGTGTCGCTCATGTTGATGCGCGGATCGGCCGGATACGTGAACGGATCGACCGTGTTCGCGACGAACTTGCCGCCCGCGCTGCCGCTGTACACGTGCGTGCCGCCATAGAACAGCGCGCCGTCGGTGACCGGGTCCGGCGCGGCGATCCCTTCGAAGTTCAGCGACTGCAGCGTCCACCGCAGGTTGCCGGTACTGCTGTACGCATGAATGTCGGTCGCGCCGTTGCGGCCGAGATCCCAGCTGCCGCCCCACGGATTGTTGAGCACATAGAGATTGCCCCCGGTGTCCTTGCCGATCCCGACGATGCGCGTGAAGCGCTGCGCACCGACCTGCCCCTTGATACCCGTCGTCGTGTCGAGATAGCCGCCGCGTACGCCGAACGTGCCGGCCAGCGCGGGCCGGCCCGACACCGTATAGCGCTTGATGTTCTGGTCGGGGCCTTCGTCGCCCGCCAGCAGCTGCCCGGCTGCCGCATCGAAATACAGCGCCGACGGCTGCGACCCGGCCGGCATCCGGATCGTGTCCAGCAGCGCGCCGGCCGGGCTGAAGCCGACGATCGAGCCGGCGCTCTTCTGCGCGACCCACACGTTGCCCGCACCGTCCACCGCGAGCGCGCCCGGCCCCGCCACGTTGATGTCGCGCTGCCACACGCCGTCGGTGGTGAACACGCGCACGCGATTGCCGTAGAAGTCGCTTGCATAGAGCAGCGAGCCGGCCGTCGCGAGCCCGGTGACGACGTCGATGCGCGGCTGGTTGGTCGCCGCGCTGACCTGGATGACGCGGTCGCGATACTTCGTCGCGCGGTTGTAGCGCCCCACCGCGCCGCTGCCGTACGTCTTGCCGGGCTGCAACGCGACGAACAGCGACGTCGCGTTGCCCGTGATCGCGCTGCCCTGGAACTCCGAGTGCGTACCGATCGAGCCTGCGCTCTTGCCGTTCTGGTAGATCGCGACACCGCCCTCATCCTCGTCCCACATCGACGCCGTATAGATCACGCCTTCGGGTGCGACCCACATCGCGCGCGCAACGTTGCCGACGTGGGCCGCGAGCGTGCCGTACGTGTTCGCGAGCCAGTCGGTGGTGTTGCTTGCGTGAACGGGAGGGGTAATCGCGGCGATCGCTGCGGCGAGAAGCGCAGCCTGAAACCGTTGTCTGGCGACCATGACGGATGCTCTCCTGAATGGTGCGAACACTCACATGAAGGGCCGGCCGGATGGCTTGAAAGCCGCGATGCGTAAATTGTTCCCCTGAATCATCCGGCGCAGTCGGTATTACGTGCAGCATGCATTCGATAATGCGCAGCGCGAGAATAGCGTTATATAAATCGAAAAAAATTGCGGATCGTTCGTGCTGTTGCGCTTTTCACGGGTTCGGCTTTGATGGCAATGCCGGTGGCGCCCATGCGTGCTGACTGCGAGCGCGACTGCGCGACAGTGAATGGTCACTTACACGTCGAATCGTGGATCGGGAAAATCAGGCTCGTGCCTGCGGGAATATCGCCGCGTGTTCAACGACGACGGATTGAAACGGCGAGCGCCGGTATCAATCAGAGAATCGGGGAAATCCGCCGCATTCAAGACGGAATCATTGTCCCAAAAACAAAATCGCCGGCCTGAATCCATATCGAATCCAGGCCGGCGATCGTCCATTACCGCGGGGCAGGCGACGCGCGACTATCGCTCCGCTGCCGCACTGCCGTCCATCATGCCGATGCCGAGGTCTCCGGCACCTTCACTTTCATCACGCGTCCGTTGTCCGGATCGTTGTCGTCGCGCGGGTCGTCAAGCTGCCCTTCCCACTTCGCGACCACGGCCGCCGCGATCGAGTTGCCGACCGCGTTGGTGGCCGAGCGGCCCATGTCGAGGAACATGTCGACGCCCATGATCAGCAGCAACCCGGCTTCGGGCATGTTGAACTGGTTGAGCGTTGCCGCGATCACGACCAGCGACGCGCGCGGCACGCCCGCCATCCCCTTCGACGTGACCATCAGCATCAGCAGCATCGTGATCTGCGTGCCCAGCGGCAGATGAATGCCGTACACCTGCGCGATGAACAGCACCGCGAACGTGCAGTACATCATCGAGCCGTCGAGGTTGAACGAATAGCCGATCGGCAGCACGAAGCTCGAGATCTTGCGGTTCACGCCGAAGCGGTCGAGCGCGTCCAGCAGCTTCGGATACGCGGCTTCGGAGCTCGCCGTCGCGAACGACAGCAGGAACGGCTCGCGGATCAGCCGGATCAGCGTGAACGCACGCTTGCCGAGGAACGTCACGCCGGCGAGCGTCAGCACGCCCCACAGCAGCGCCAGCGCCAGATAGAAGCTCGCCATGAACTTCGCGAACGTGAGCAGGATGCCGAGCCCCTGGGTCGTGATCGTCGACGCCAGCGCCGCGAACACCGCGACCGGCGCAAACCACATCACCGCGCCCGTCACCTTCAGCATCACCTGCGCGAGATCGTCGATCACGCCGGTCAGGCGCTTGCCCGACTCGCCGAGCGCGGACAGCGCGGTGCCGAAGAAGATCGAGAAGACGACGATCTGCAGGATTTCGTTGTTCGCCATCGCTTCCGCGATCGACTTCGGCACCAGGTGGACCACGAAGTCCTTCAGCGTGAACGCGCCCGTCTTCAGGCCGAGGGCCGCATCGGACGCCGGCAGCGGCAGGCTAAGATGGCTGCCCGGTTGCAGGATCGTTGCGGTCAGCAGGCCGAGCAGCAACGACGTGAACGACGCGATGAAAAACCAGCCGAACGCCTTGACGCCGACGCGGCCCACCGCGCTGCCGTCACCCATCTGCGCGATGCCGACGGTCAGCGTCGCAAATACCAGCGGCGCGATGATCATCTTGATCAGGCGCAGGAAAATGTCGGACAGCAACGACACGTAGCCGGCAACCTCCTTCGCCATGTTCGGGTCGGGAAACGCGCTATGACAGGCATAACCCACTGCGATACCAAGAATCATCGCGACAACGATGTACTTGGTGATGTTGTGCTTCTTCTTCATTAGTAATCCAAATCACAAAGCTTATGTTGCTAACGGCTGGCACATCTTTCGCGCCCGGCTACGAATCGAAACCCACGTCTCTCTGGGTGCGACAAGTCCGCCTTTGGCTGTCGCCATGGCGGACAGGGGGGGCATTCTAACGCAAATGGCCCCCCTGCTTTCAATTCTGAAAGTCGGCGGGGTTGATCTGCGTCCGGATGCCGCCGAAATGGCGCGATTTGTCGCGATCCTGCCCGCTTCCTGCGCGACCAGGACGGTAATCGGGCCACATCGCCGTTCGCGCCGGGATCGCCCCGGTTCACACACAGGCGGCAGGAAACCGCGTCGCCGGATCTTCCCCCGTCCTCCCCGGCCGCGTCGCACTGCGTGACGACACCGCAAGCGATCACGACACATTCACACAAAGATGCGCAGACCTTGACACTACGGTACGTAATGCGTCTGTAATATTTGGAAATGATTCGCGGTGACGCCACGCCCGGGCGTCGATGCGCAATCGCGCATCGGCAACACCCATGGAACCGGGTTCGAGTCATTGCTTTCAACAGGCTGACGCATTCATTTTCTCAGCAGTCCTTTCAAATGAATGATCGAGGAAAGGCGGCATCGTGATGAACATTCTGTATACCAACTTCCACGGCGACTACGGCGGCGGCCAGGACACCTACGTCCGCGATCTCGCCGCCGCGATGAGCCGGCATCATCGCGTGACCGTCGCGTCGCCGGAAGGCAGCCGCCTGTCGCGACTGTTGCAGGACAGCCCCGACGTGGCGATCTTCGACATGGAATTCAAGCCGCGCTGGAACCGGCTGTGCCAGGAAATCGTCCGGCTGCGCCAGCGGATCGTCGCCGAGCGCTTCGACGTCATCCACGTCAACGGGTCCGCCGATCACCGGCAGGTGATGCTCGCGCTGCTCGGCTGCCGGTATCGGCCCGCGGTCGTGCTCACCAAGCACAACACCTATCGCGCCGACAGTTTCGGCAACGTGCTGCGCGCCCGGCTGGCAACCGACCACACCATCGCGGTGAGCGACTACGTGGCGGGCATGCTCGCGCTCCGGTCGCCGTACGGCAACGTCACGGTCGTCAAGCATGGCGTGCGCCGGCAGGACGCGGAACGCCTGGCTGGCGACGAAATCCGGCGCCGCAAGGCCGCGCTGTTCGGGCCGTCCGCCGCAGACGCGATCGTGCTGGGCAGCAGCGCCGGCACCGCGCCGGAAAAGGGCTGGATGGACCTGATCGCGGCGCTGGGCCGCCTGCCCGAACACGAGCGCGAGCGGTTTCGCGTGCTGCTGGTCGGCGCGGAGCCGACCGGCGAGCAACGCGAGCAGATCGCGCACCACCGCATGGCCGCGCGCACCGCTTTCACCGGACGACTCGACGACGTGCGGACGCCGTTCTCGATCATCGACGTGTCGTTCGTGCTGTCGTACCACGAGAGCCTGTCGTACGCGTGCCGCGAAGCGATGTCGCTCGGCTGCCCCGCGATCGTGACGCGCGTGGGCGGGCTGCCCGAGAACGTCGAGCCGGGCGTGGACGGCTGGGTCGTTCCGCCGCGCGAACCCGAAGCGATCGGGGAAATCCTGCGCGCGATCGTGCGCGAGCCCGCGTGCGTGCGTGCGATGGGGCGCAGCGCACGGCTGAAAGGCAAGCGCGAGTTCTCGTTCGAACGCTTCGTGGACGCGACGCTGTCCGTCTATCAGAACTCCATTCGACACAACCCCAATCGTTGGGTGACATCCTTGAGGTCCGTTTAATGGCAATGAACATCTGGAAGAAGTACTGGGACCTGCGCACGCAGGAGTGCCCGTGTGACGTGCACTTCGTCGAATGGCTGGAAACCGAGCGCCTCAACAGCATCCGCATCTATCACTTCGGCACCGGCGGCCACCATCATGTCGGCGTGGAATGCGCGCGGCCGCACCTGAACAACACCGTCTTCGGCGTGACCGCATCGCCGAAGGAATACAAGTCGTATGTCGATCTCGTCACGCGGCAGCCGGAGGTGAGCAAGACCTACCTGGCCTATTTCGGCGACATCTATACGAGCAATTCGGACCTGCTGCCGGCGTTCGACGTCGTCACGCTGTTCCATCTGTGCGAATTCCGCGACGAGACGAACAGCCGCTACGGCGCGAAGACCGACGCCGAAGTGCTCGAGCTGTTCGCTCGCCATACCGCGCGCGACGGCCACCTGCTGTTCTACAAGGGCTCGTCGGCGTACCGGAAGGCCGAGCCGATCATCGAGCAATGGGCCGCGAATGCCGATTTCGTCGAAATCGGCGACTTCAAGACCCTGCGGATTTTCCGCAAGGCCGCGTAATTCCCCGTTCTCGCGACCCGCTCATGCCGCTGTCAGCCACGCGCTACCCGATCCTGATGTATCACCAGATCCGCACGCTTCCGCCGCCGCCCGACCGGCTGCGCGGCCTGAGCGTCGCGCCCGATGCGTTCCGCCGCCAGATGACGCTGTTCCGGCGGCTCGGCTACCGTGGCCTGAGCGTGCGCGAACTGCAGCCGTACCTGCGCGGCGAGCGCCGCGGGAAGGTGTTCGGCATTTCGTTCGACGACGGCTTTCTCAACGTGCTGACGCATGCGATGCCCGTGCTGGACGAGCTCGGCTTCACCGCAACCTGCTACTTCGTCGCCGGCCGGTTCGGCGGCGAGAACGACTGGGATGCGGGTGCCGATACCGCACGCTCGCCGCTCATGACGTGCGCGGACATGCTCGCATGGCGCGATCACGGCCATGAAATCGGCTCGCATACGCTCGATCATGTCGCGCTGTCGTACGTGCCGCCGCACGTGTCGGAGGTTCAAGTCTCAGAATCGAAGCGGCGGCTCGAAGCGTTGTGCGGCCAGCGCGTCGAATCGTTCTGCTACCCGTACGGCGACCTGGACCCGCGCGTCCGCGACCAGGTCGCCGCCGCCGGCTACCGCAACGCGACGACGACCCGGCGCGGCTGCGCCGATGCGTCCGACGATCCGTTCCTGTTGCCGCGGATTCCGGTGGCGGGCGGTGTCGGTGCGATGCGGCTTTGGTTCAAGTGCGCAAAAGCGCGGGTTCAGGGGCGCCGGTAGTTCACGCGGCATCGACCATCGCCATGGCTATTCCGGCCGCCCGCCGCAGAATGCCAGCAGGCCGGCCAGCGCAATCCCCATGAACATGACCCACCCCGGCGCGAGCACCGTCCAGCCTGCGGCGACGCTGCCGATGAAGTTGCCGAGCATCCCGCCGATCGCCCACGAAATCGCCGATGCGCCGAAATAGCTGCCGGCATTGCCATCCGTCGTCAGGTCGGCAAGCGCAATATTCGACGCGGGAAGAATCAGGCTTTCCCCCAACGTGAAGACGATCGCGATCACGATCAGGATCACGAGCGACGCATCCGCGCCCCGATCGCGGGCGAACAGCAGTGCCGCAATCGCAAAACAGCCGCACAACGCGGCATGCCCGATCACCATCATCGAGCGCCAGTTCGTACGCTGAAACCAGCCCATGCCGAGCCAGGCGGTAGCGATTCCGATCAGCGCATTCGTGATGTAGAACGGTCTCACGCCGCTATAGCCGTGGGCGCCATGCGCAAAGGTCAACGGGATGAATACGTAAATCTGCGTGTACACGGTCCAGAACGGGACAAGCGCCCAGCAGAGCCGGCGAAACCGCCTGTCGCCAAACGCGACCAGCACGCCGCGCAGCGGATGCACCGCGCCCGCGTTGCGCCTTCTTCGCCCCGCGATCCACGGTGCAATCAGCGCGAGCGCCGTGAACACCGCGCCGCTCACGAGAAACGGCAGCGCCCCGTTCGTGTTCGGCACGACGAGCAGCAGCGCCGGACCGATCAACGCGCCGAGATTGAGCGCCAGGTTGTTCAGCGCGAACACTTTTGGACGCACGGCGCCGTCGAGCGAACCGAAAATCGAATACGCGGTCGTTTCGTAAAGCGCGGCCCCAAGCCCGGACAGGCACGCCCACATCAACAGGCCCGGCAGCGATAGCGCAAACGCGAATCCGGCAAACCCCGCAGCGCGGCACAGCAGGCCGAGCGTGGTCAGCACACGACTGCTGAAGCGATCCGTCGACGCACCCAGCACCAGCGGCAGCAGCCGGCTCGCCAGCAGATTCACCGTCAGGACGCTGGCGACGCTGCTCGCGTCCAGATGGCGCTCCATGTCGAGGAATGCGGCAAGCAGCGGCAGCGACCCGAACACCGACAGATTCACGAGGAACTGGAAGATCAGCAGGATCCGTGTCGACGCCGGCACGCCTTCCGCGATTCCGGTGAGCCATGCGACCGGCTTGCTGCCCTTCTGGCGAAACGGGTCGACTCTGTCGCCGGACACTCGGCGATCGCAATCATCCATCATGTTCTCCGCTGACGTTCGATGCCGGCCAGACGGAGCATGAAAAAAGCCCCGTCCGTTTCCGGCGGGGCTTGGGGTGGGTTCGACACACTGACCTACGACGCGCAACCTCCTCCCGGCCCGCCATTGGCGGTCGTGGTGGTAGTCGTGGTCGTGACGAAAAGTGCGTTCATGTGACGAATCTAGTCAACCTGCTGTCCGACGTCAATACGTCGACTGCGTAGCCCGTCACACAGGAAGTCCGTCGACATCACGGAAAACGCGCCGGCCTTCCCGAGGTCGTGCGGCCGCCGGACCGGACGACCATCCACGCACGGCCATGCACTCACCGCTGAAAGGCCCTGCGCATCTGCGCCCCAGCCACATCGAATACCTGACGGGCTGCCGCCGTCACGCCGACCATATGGATGCACGCATGGATCATCCCCGGCAGCACGACGCAATCGACCGGCACACCGGCCTCCCGCAATCGCTCCGCATACGCCTGCGCGTCGTCGCGCACCGGATCGTACTCGCACGCCAGCAACCTGGCCGGCGGCAAACCCTCGAGCGAAGCCGCCCGCAGCGGCGACACGCAGGGTGAGCTGCCGTCGGCCGGATCGGTCAGGTACAGGTCGAAGCAAACCCGCATGATCTCTTGCGTCAGGTAGTAGCCCTGCCCGAAAGTCCGATAGGACGTCGCGCTCATCGACGCATCCAGCGGCGGGTACAGCAACAGCTGATGCGCGATCGACGGCCCGCCCCGCTCCCGTGCGACCAGACAGGCAGCGGCCGCAAGGTTTCCTCCAGCACTGTCGCCGCCGACGGCGATGCGCGCCGGGTCCAGCCCCAGGTTGGCCGCCGCGCCGAATACCCAGTCCAGCGCATCGCAGAAATCTTCCAGCGGCACCGGAAACCGGTGCTCCGGCGCAAGCCGGTAATCGACCGACAGCACGACGCATTGCGTCGCGTTGGCCAGCGCGCGGCAAGGATTGTCGTAAAGCTCGAGCGTGCCGAGGCACCACCCGCCGCCGTGCGCATAAACGATCGCCGGCCGCGGTGCCGCGCGCGCCGAAGCGACCGATGGCCAATAGGCCCGCACACGAATCTGCCGCCCGTCGCGAGTGGGCACCTCGAAGGTTTCCGTACGGTCGACCGCTTCCAGCGGTCCATGCCAGCCCCGCAGTGTCGTGTCGGTCGCCTGGCGCAACGCATCCAGCGACGAAGGCGGCTCGGCAAGGGCCAGGCGCGCCAGCAGCGCGGCGATGTTGTCGTCGATCGGCATGTTCAGCGGCTCCGTTCCAGGAACGGCAGCAGATGGCCCATGAACGCGTCGGGCGCCTCTTCCATGATGAAGTGGCCGCAATCGGGCACGACAGCGCCCTGCAGATCCGTCGCGTTGTCGCGCATCGTGACCAGCGGCGCATCACCGGTGGCGTGTTCGGCACCGATCGCGAGCACCGGCATCGTCAGCTTGCGCTGCGCCCGTTCCTGGTTCTGCCGGATCGTCTCCGGAATCGCGCGGTAATAGGAGAAGCCGCCGCGCAAGCCGCCCGGTGCCGCATAGGCGTCGATATAGACATCGACGGCCACGCAATCGCGCCGGAACGACCAGCGGTTGAACATGAACTCCAGATAGGCCCGCTCACGTCCGGCAATCAGCGTCTCGGGCAGATCGGCCAGCTGGTTGAACATGAAATGCCACAGGAAGATGTTCTCTTCCGGCGGAGCGAAAATCGACGGCGCGGGCGCCAGCCCGGGAATCACCGCTTCCGTGAGCGCCAGCGACTTCACCGCGTCGGGCCGATCGCTCGCCAGCGCATAGGCCACCCACATGCCGACATCGTGGCCCACCACCTGATACACATCGAAGCCAAGCTGCGCCATCACGCGATGCAGCGTGGCCGCCGTGTGGCCCGTGTCGTAACCCGCATGCGGCCGGTCGGAATAGCCGGTGCCGGGCGGATCGACTGCGACGGCCATGAAGCCGTGCGCGGCGAGCGCCTGCATCACATGACGCCATGCGTACCAGGTTTGCGGCCATCCTGGAATCAGCAGGACCGGGGTGCCTGCGCCGGCCGTGACGCAATGGACGCGCTGGCCGTCGATGCGCACGTATTGATGAGCAAAGTTTTGAGCGTCGGCTGACGACGACTGAAGTTGAGCGGACATATCGATTGTTCCTCGTAAGGGGGGCCGGCTCAGGCGATGCCGAGCATGTCGTGGATTTGCCGTTGATCGACCGCGGCACCGGCGAAGTCGTCGAAGATGCGCTCCGTCACCCGGATGATGTGGTCGTTGATGAACGCGACGCCTTCGCGCGCGCCGTCCTCCTGGTCCTTGAGGCAGCACTCCCATTCGAGGGTGGCCCATCCTGTGTAGTCGTACTGAGCAAATTTCGAAAAAATCGCCTTGAAGTCGACCTGACCGTCGCCGAGCGACCGGAAACGGCCGGCACGCTCGAGCCACGAACTGTAGCCACCGTAAATGCCCTGACGGCCCGAAGGCAGAAACTCGGCATCCTTCACATGGAACATGCGGATGAAGTCGCGGTAAATATCGATGTATGCCAGATAGTCCAGTTGCTGCAGCACGAAATGGCTGGGATCGAACAGCATCTTGCAGCGCGCGTGCTGGCCGACCAGCGCATGGAAACGCTCGAAACTAACGCCGTCGTGCAAGTCTTCGCTGGGGTGGATCTCGTAGCAAAGGTTGACGCCGTTTTCGTCGCAGACGTCGAGAATCGGCCGCCAGCGGCGCGCCAGCTCGTCGAACGCCGTCTCGATCAGGCCGGCGGGACGTTGCGGGAACGGAAACAGGTAAGGCCACGCGAACGAGCCCGAGAAGGTGCCCATGTCGGTCAGCCCCAGGCGGCGTGAAGCCCGTGCCGCCAGCGTGAGCCGATCCAGCGCCCATGCGGTGCGCGCAGCCGGGTTGCCGCGCACGGCCTCGGGCGCGAAGGTGTCGCACATCGCGTCGTACGCCGGATGCACGGCGACCAGTTGCCCGAAGATGTGGGTCGTCAGCTCGCTGATCTCCAGCCCATGCTCAGCCAGCATGCCCTTCACGTCGTCGCAATAGGCCTGGCTCTCCGCGGCGGTCTCCACGTCGAACAGCCGGCCGTCCCACGCGGGAATCTGCAGCGCCTTGAAGCCGACGCCGGCCGCCCATTGCGCGATATTCGGCAAGCTGTCGAACGGCACCGCATCGTCGGCGAACTGCGCGAGATGAAGACTGGGGCCCTTGAGGGTACGCATGGTCAACTCCTATTGTTTGTTGATCGACAAAGAATAGAATAGCGGAACGGCGCGTGTCAACACGACGCGCGATAAAATCGGCGCACGATGTGACGACGGACGAATGGGATATGGCGGGACGACCGAGAGAATTTGATCGCGACATGGCGCTGAAACGCGCGATGCTTGCGTTCTGGCGACGCGGCTACGAAGGCACGTCGATGTCCGACCTGGTCGAAGCGATGGGCATCGCGTCAGCGCGCATCTATGCCGCCTTCGGCAGCAAGGAAGCCCTGTTCCAGGAGGCCATTGCGCTCTACGAGCAAGGTGAAGGCGGCTTCGCCGATCGTGCGCTCGGCGAGGAAGCCGATGTCCGCGCGGCCGTCGAACGGATGCTGCGAGATGCAGTCGCCGCCTATACCCGGCGTGGCCAGCCACACGGCTGCATGGTGGTCTCCGCCGCGACCAACTACTCGGCCGAAAACGAAGGTGTGATGGAATGGCTGGCCGCCCATCGGCGCGCACGCACGCAGTCGATCGCCGAGCGCCTGCAGCTCGCAGCCGAGCAGGGGCAACTCAAGCGGGGCACCGACATCAACGCGCTGGCCGATTTCTATGCGACGCAGCTGCACGGCATTTCCGTTCAATCCCGCGACGGGGTATCGAAGGAGCGCCTGCTCGCCTCCATCGGGCCGGCGATGATGCCGCTCGCGATGGCGGTGCGTGACGGGGCGTGACCATCAACCGGAGCACCTTTCCGGAAGGGCCGCACGTCGCCCGTCGCGGAACGGTGTCGCAAGCACGTATCCCGAATGACCCGTCTTCGGGAATACGTGCCGTGCCGGCTAGAACGTGTGCCGAAGGCCAACCACCGTACCGACGGTCGTACCGGCCCCCTCGTGCAGCGCACCGTTGATCGCGAGCCCGGTATTCATCAGGCCATGGTTGTGGACCAGCCCGACCTGCCCGTAGACCGTCGTCGCTTTCGACAGGAAGTACCTCAACCCGATCGCCGTCAGCACCGACCGATTGGCGGTGTCGTTGCCGTCGCTCGTCAGCCAGGCGCCCGCATCGGCTTCGACGGCAGGCGTGATCAAGTAACTTGCCCCGGCGCCGTACACGCGGCTGTCGAACCCGCCGCTCACCTTGTAGAGCGCGTAGGAACCCTTGACGGTCAGGTTGCCGAAACTGTATGCCGCGCCGATGGTGCGGCCGGTAAACGGCACGGTGCTCGGAATCGGCGTCCCCGCCGTACCGCCCGCGTTGCCGTTGTAGAGCGCTGCCGTAACGAGGAACCCGCCTCGCTGGTATTTCAGGCTCGCCGAATACTGCCGCCCCGCCTGGAAATCACCCGCCTTCCCGCCCAGTCCGAACATCGCGCTGCCCTGGAAGCCGGCGATGTCCGGGCTCGTGTAGGACACGGCGTTCTGGTTGAACAGCCCGGTCACCAGCACGCTGTCGACATAGATGACGGCGCCGCTGCCGAAATAGGCCACGTCGCGCGGGTCGGTTCCGATCAGCGACAGCACGAACGGCGAGTATTGCAGGCCGGCCTTGACCGACCCGAAATCGCCGCTCAACCCGATCCATGCCTGACGGCCGAACATGTTGCCGTTCGAATTGCCGAACCCGCCGCTCGGGATGTCGATGCCGCTCTCGAGGACGAACGTCGCCTTCATCCCGCCGCCCAGATCCTCCACGCCCCGCAAGCCGAATCGCGATGCCGCCGCGGCACCGTCGACCATCGCGAACGTGTGGCCGTCGTTCGCGCCGGTCTTCGTATTCAGCGACTTGTTCGTGTAGAGCACGGCGGCATCGAGCACCCCGTAGAGCGTGACGCTGCTCTGCGCATGCGCCACGCCGGACGTCGCGCCCAGCGACGCAGCAATGGCCAGGCCGAGCGTTCCCTGACGCCATGTCGATTTCATGTCTATCCTCCAAACCCAGATCTTTATTTTCAATGTCGCGTCACGGCGGGATGCCGATCGGCGCTTTCGCTACACGTCACAACACGTCCGTCGCGGCCGGTTCTCGCACCGCGCGGAGACTTCCCGATCCGGACTCGTCACGTCCGGCAGAAACTGAACACGCGTCGACGCGATCGACGACACGTACGTGGCCCTCATCGACGGCATTGAATGTCGAACGACAGGCAATCGTCGCGGGCCATCCGGCATTCGCTACCGAGGCGACCGAGCCGTCACTGCCCACGACGACCCGCGCGGGTCAACGTCGCGGTTGCGGCCACAACGGGCCGATGCGGCTGAAGGTGGGAATGGCGCGCGCAAATCGCGTCGACTGACGGCAACGCTCGCGATGGCGCACCTGCGTCAGGGGGCGAACCTTGTCGGGCCCGCAGGCGTGATCGGCAGCAGGCAGGTACAAGTCGATGACGTCTGACCGATCGGCGATGCGGTAGGCACAAAGGACTCCTTGACGTACTGCCGGTAGGGCTTGATTCGACGAAGCACATCGTTCACGACCTCATGCGAAACGGTGATGACCGTATCGCAGCGCCGGACCGACGTGGACTGAATGCAAGACTAAGAGCAGGCCGGGGGGATTTGCCCCCCTCCAAAGGGGAGGCAGGAGGCTGGCGACGGGGGGGCACCACGCGATCACCCCCCTACCGTGGGAAAACCCTCATCGTCGTGGGGGCGACTATTATTATCATGATGTGGTGCATTCCGGACTTTCCCCCATGAACTTGCCGTCCGAATCCGATGAGCCTCTTTGGAATCTCTCGCTGATACAGACGAAAATGGCGCCACCGCGCCCGCCCCGGTTCCGAGTCGCGCGGCGGACGCTGTCGAAGAAGCTGGCTGCCGCGGCCGAACACGCGGTCACGCTGGTGATCGCACCGGCAGGGTTCGGCAAGACGACGACGCTGTCCGAATGGTGCGAAGTGCTCCGCACCCGCCATCAGCTCGTCGCGTGGCTGAGCCTCGACCATGACGACGACAATCCCGACCAGCTCGGCGCTTACCTCGTCGCTTCGTTGAACCATGGCACGGGCGGCATCGGTCAGCAGGCCGAAAAGCTGCTGCGCGGCGATCCGATGACGCCCGGCAAGACCGTCATCTCCGTGCTGCTCAACGAGATCGCCGCGTGCGGCAAGCCGGTCTTTCTGATCCTCGACGACTTCGACCGGCTCACGTCGCCTCCGGTATGTGCGGTGGTGTCGCGCCTGTTGCGCTACGCGCCCGCCAATTTCCACGTGCTGCTTGGCGCGCGCGGGGAGCCGAGACTGGCGCTGGCCCAGTTCCGCACGCATGGCCAGCTTCTGCGGATCGACGAATCGGATCTGCGCTTCTCCGCGGACGATGCGCAGGCGTTCTTCGCGCGCACCGGCACCGCACCGCTCGACCGCGGCGCCGTCGAAATGCTGAATGACGCGACCGAAGGATGGATCACGGGCCTGCAACTCGCGTCGCTATCGCTGAAGGAAGAAACCGATGCCGCCAAGGTCGCGCGCGATCTCGCCGGCAATCGATTCGGCATCGACGCGTATCTCGACGACGCCGTGCTGTCGCACCTGCCGCGTCCCGTGTATCAGTTTCTGCTGCGGACATCGATCGCCGATCACCTGAGCCCCGGCCTCTGCGACGCCATCATGGGTGCCGGCGCACGCAGTTGGGAGAAGCTCGACTGGCTCGAGCGTCACAACCTGTTTATCCGCGCGCTCGACGACGAGCGGCAATGGTTCCGCTATCACGCCCTGCTGTCCGACGCGCTGAGGCGGCGGGCCGCTCGCCAACTGGCCGATGAATTGCCGCGGCTTCACCAACGCGCCGGCGAGTGGTTCGCGAACGCTCGGCAATGGCCGGACGCCGTGCGTCACGCGCTCGCCGCCGGTGACGCTCTGCAGGCCGCGATCTGGGTCGAGAACTGCGCGACCGCATTGATGGATCGCAGCGACGTGAACACGCTGTTGAGCCTGATCGGCAAGCTGCCGCGCCAACTGGTGAAGTCGCGGCTGCGCTTGCGACTGGCGAATGCATGGGCACTCGCGTTCCTGATGCGCATGCCGGAGGCCGGCGACGTGCTGCGACACGCGCAATCCGACTTTGCACGTCATCATGCGGATCGCACGCGGACAGAAGGCGAACCCGACACGGCGCTGCCGATCGAAATGATTGCCGTCGACGCGGCCATCTCCGGCTTCGACGACGACAGCTACCGGTCGCTCGAGCTGGGGCGCGAAGTCGTCCTCTCGTCGTTGCCCGCCTCCGCGTGGGTCAGGCGGCTCGGGGAAACGGCGCACATCTTCGGCCTGATCTACGACAGCCGCTTCGACGAGGTCGAACGACTCAGGCACGGCGCGGCCGCCGTCCCGGCCGACGATCACGACTTCATCTACGCCAACGTCTACCGCGAATGCATGTTCGGGCTGAACCTGCTGGTGAACGGCCGTCTACCGGAAGCGATGGTGCTGATGGAGTCCGCGATCTCGCATGCGGAAGCGAACGTGTTACGCCATTCGGCGGCGGCGGCGGTTCCGGCGGGCTACCTGGCGGCACTCTGCTACGAGCAGAATGATTTGTCCCGCGCGCGGCAACTGATCAACGATCGCTCGGCTATCACGGCGGAAGCGTGCCCGCTCGGCTCCCTGTCAAGCTACTGCCGCACCGCGGCGAGGCTCCATGCGCGCAACGACGATATCGCGTCCGCGCTGCTGTGCCTGAAGCAGGCCAGCGAAATCGCCGCCTCCCGACACTGGTTGCGCATGCGTGCGTCGTGCGACGCGGAAATCGTGCGGTTGTGTCTGCAGCAGGGCTGGATCGATCGCGCGAAGGAAACCGCCGACGCACTGGACGCGCTGATGCCCGAGCAGATCCCGACGCCGATGGGCAGCTTCATCGAGACGTGGGCAAGCGGGTGCGAGATCAAGGCACGGATCGACGTCGCGACAGGCCGGCCGGATCGCGCCGCCGAACGGCTGCGCGAGTTGAGGACCACGCTCTCCCGTGCCGGGATGACCTACCTGGAAGCACGGATGTCGCTGTTGTACGCGGTGGCGCTCCAGCAGGAACACGCGCATGAAGCAGCGTCGGACGCACTGACGGACGCGCTGCGCTACGCGCAGCCGAACGGCATGATCGGCAGTTTCGTCGATGAAGGTGAACCGATGCTGCGCCTGCTGACGAAGTTGCGCCGCGAAGTGTCCGATCGCGACGGCGTTCAACCGGCCTTCATGGACCGGCTGCTCGCCGCGTTCGACCCGCGCCGCACTCTGGCGGACGACGGCGACGCGCGCGACGCCCGACACCTGCTCAGCGCGCGTGAGATCGAGATCCTCAATCACATCGCCCGCGGCATGTCGAACAAGGAAATCGGACGGGCGCTGCGCGTCGCGCCCGAGACCATCAAGTGGCATTTGAAGAACATCTTCGAGAAGCTCAAGGTCGGTTCGCGCTTCGAGGCCGTCCAGAGTGGGCTCGGCGTGACACCGGCCGAGCGCGGCAAGGCCAGGGAAGCGAATTCCTGAAACAAGCGCGACGTATCGCATTCTTGACGTTCATGAACACATCTTCAATGGTGTTTCAGCCGAACGATACCCGTCGAAAATCAGGTGCGTGATCGCAATGGACCAAGATATTCAGACCATGCTCCGCCGCTATCGCGAACGAGATATCGACCTGCATCAGTTGCGCGTGTGGCTTGACGGCGAAAGAATGCGTGTGGATGCACAAATCCCGCGCGGCGAATTGCTGAAACTCAAGCGAGGGTGTGAAGCGCAAAGCAACGGCGCGATCGCGCGTCTGCTTCCGGCCTGCATACGCTGCCTCGGTGTCGGCGAGCCCAAAGTCTTCGTATCACGTCAGGAGTATCAGCAATACACCCAGCGCCGTGACGCAGCGGTTGCAAACGGCGTCCTGTCCGAAATTTCTCAGCCTCGTTTTGCTTCCGAAGGAGCCGATTCGGCAGGTTCTGTCACGTACTGTCGCTGCACCTGCTGCTGCTCGATCTGGGCATTCGTCGAGCCTGAGAAAGCGGAAGGCGGTTCATGGAACCGAATCATCTAGGTGCGGCGCGAAATCCGGTATCTCTATCTCGGTCAGCGCGCCGCCAGGCACCACGGGTGCCGCGACCGTGCAAGTTCCGACCTGGAACATCTGGCAGAGACCGGTGATCGCTCCCCTTTCTTCAACGACAACATATTCCGACCGGGAAATCTCTTCCGAGAGACAGCCCCAAATGTGGGCTCTCAACAAACCTGTGGGCTCTCAGAAAAGGTGTCTTTGGCCCCCTAGACAGATCAAGGACTTGGACATCTTTTTTGAGACAACCGCATGGCGCACATCTCAGAAAAAGTGTCCTTGGGCACGGGAATTCTCAGAAAAGTCGTCTTCGGGATGCTGCCCACTTCCGACTACGCGTCTCGGCGGAGCTTGGCAACAAGCATCGGCGCAGAAGTGCGCATCAGAATCCGATCGTGCTGATCGGCATGTGCTATAAATGTGCATATCGTGTGCGTTGATCAATCTGCTATGGATCCAAACGTCGACTACGACCCAACGCCATCCGGTGGTTTCGACCAGTTCATGGAGTCGTTGAGGGACCGTGATAGCGGCGCGCCGATCGTCTCAGCTCGCCGGTTCGCGGCCGCCTTGCATATCGATATGCAAACGCTCTCACGGCTGGCCCATGTCCATCGCAATACCTTGAGCCGACTGGCGGGCTCCGAAAGCGTGCAGAAGTTCCTTCGGGACGCACTTCGGATCATCCGAGCGGCTACCGATATCTCCGGCGACGTTCAGAGGGCGCTCTTCTGGTATCGCAATGAACCGTTGCCGACCTTTGATTACAAGACTGCTGAGCAGCTCGTTTCAGAAGGGCGCACTGAAGACCTGCTGCGTTACGTTACATCGCTCGAGGCCGGTGCGGCCGGATAGGGTCGGGTACACCCGTTGCGGGTCTGCAAAATAGCGGCTACTCTCACGTCGTAGCCAGCTATGTTCGGCGAAAGAAAACAGGGAGCGGGGCTTACCGGCTTGGACGTGGTTCCGCGGCATGTTCTCGCCCCACCTCTTCAAATGCCCGCTTGATGAGCGGGCATTTTCTTTTTCGCTCCCGTTCGTCCGTATGTCCGCGCGAAAGTGTGTATTTCGCACCCGCTCGCACACAACGAACGGTAGTTTGCGGACCTCAACATCGGGTGTAGCGCACAATTGGGACGGCGTCGCGAACGGCGTCTGTATCGAGCAGATACGCATGCTGCGCTGCCAGGCTCGCCGCCTTGGCTTCGAGCGCTTCACGCAATGAGTACAGTTCTATGATCATTTGATGTGTGGGCCGCGTGACGGTCAGGCCTCACCGCGGCTCGTACGTCAACAGGATTTCCGCCTCGACCCCTGAGACGCATGGCGACAGATATCTCGGATTCGACCGAGCATGCGCCCCTATCGCCCGGGCGACCTGAGAGCAGCGATCCGTTCTGGATGTCGGCGGCGTTGAAGCGATCGGATGGCGCCTGTTGGCCCGGCGGCTGATCAAACGCAGCCTGTCGCACGACGCATGAGCGCGCGTTTGCCGACATCCTGGTGCCGAGACAGCAGAGGTTCGCTTTCCGACGCGACCATTTTCCAGTGTATGACCTGCTTAATCGCTTGCGCCCCAGATCCTTGGATATGGGGCGCGACCGATCAGGTGGAGGTCGAGCGTACCTTCCCCACGATCGTGCATGTGGAGGCGCTTCGTCCGCGCGGCGTGGCGCAGGACTTGTGAATCCTTCCCCCAAGACGCCTAGAATTCAGTCATGGCTGCATTCCGCAAGGAGACTGTCATGACTCAGTCGATGATTGGTTGGGTGGTTGGTTTTGCGGTGGTCGCGGTGGTTGCAGTCGCGTTGGCGCGCCGTTACCAGAGCGAACATTCAAGTATGGAAGTCGTTCAGTGGTTGGATTCCCATCACTTGGGGTGGATACACCGCAAACATTGACATCTCCGCGCTGGCGGCGATAACCCCGCCTTGCCGAAGTTTACCGGGGACCAAACGCACCGATGCAGGCGGGCGCATGAAGTCGACCATTTGGTTGTCTCACCAGGGGGCGTGGCAAGGAAGACATCATGGATGATGAAGTGTGTACAACCCACACGCACGTGGCACGCCCTCGCGTGATGCAGACCACGTCTGAGCGCTATCGCGGAATCGTCCACTTGCACCGCATCGGAGAGGATCCCGGCACCTCTGAGCAATACGATACCGAAGGGGATTTTGCATCGGACGTGGAGGCCCGTGACGCCGCGCGAACGCTCGCGCGCAGATTGCTCGAAGAGCAAATCCAAGGGCACGAAAAGGCGCAAGGCATCGATTGAATCTGCGTCGGCGGCCTGGTCGTTACGCAACGTCGATCGGCAACGCGACGTCCATCAGCGCGTAGCGCGCCAGTCGCACAATGCGGCCGCTCGTCCGTTGATCTGCCTTGAGAGCACGGGACAGAAAGGAATGTCGGTGTTACGACGCGAGTTTCCCGTTGACCGGCAGCATGGCGTCGGCTCGCGCAATTTCAGATCGGGACGCGCGTCTCCGATTGACGCGCGCTGCTGTTCAACAGAGAGCCGTATCAAAGAACTGCGTCGAACATCCAATGTTCGCCTCGGTTCTGATCGACGATGTCTTCTGCGTAACGTTGCGAAGCCCGGCGTGCGTCACCGGCACTGGCAAACGGCGAACCGTCTACAAGCTTGAAGGTCTGGCTCCGGGTCAGCGTGGTGTCAGTACCGCGCAGGCAAACCTTGACCGCCGCGTCGAAACCGGCTTCGTGGTTGTGAGTACGGCCAGCGCCTGTGTGAAAGTGAGGATAAATCAGCGGATATATTTCGAATCCGCGATAGGTACGCATACTCATGATGAACTCCTGGTGATTGATGGCTACGAATTGCGTAGACGAGTGCAATCAATCCTGTATCGGCGCTACATGGTTAGCGTCGAACAAATCGGTTTCAAGGCACACCGGGCGAAGCCCGTTCGTCTTTGTGCCGGAAATTGATACGCCCTTTGGTAAGGTCATAGACCGACAATTCCAGCCTAACCCGGTCGCCGGCGAGAATACGGATGCGGTGTTTGCGCATGCGGCCCGATGCGTACGCCGCAACGACCGCGCCGTTTTCCAGGGTAACGCGAAACCTGCTGTCCGGGAGCACCTCATCCACGACGCCGTCCAATTCCGGCAATTCTTCCTTTGCCAAATCAATTTCTCCAATCAATGTGACGCGCCGCAATCACAGCGGCGTGCGGATATCCGGTCCCCGACAGGGAGCGGTTTCAGTGCAAATATCGAAAACGCCCATGCGTGGGGGGCGCGTACCAACGCGACATGCGGGCCGCACCTCGTCCGGCGTTAACGTGTCTCGTTATCGCGTCTCGGTGGAGCGCTTCTTCCCGCTCGATTTGGCGGGCGCAGAGGGTGCCTTCGGTGGCACCCAGTTCAGCGCCGCGCCGAGCACCGGCAAATCCTTGGAGCGCCGTGGTCTCGCGAGTGACTTCTTGTTGCGCAACTGACTCATGGTCGAAGTCACCTCCATATGCGTCGATCGCGAACTCACGATGAATGAGCGCCCGATTGTTCGCCGCCGGATGCGCGGCATCCCCCACTTTCTTCCTTGGGGTGTACGTCTTGAGGCGAAACGGTAGCCGCAGCAGGACTGTGGGCGCCTGCGGCAGATGCGAAAGATCCCCGACGATGACTGCGTGGCCGATCCTGCACGCAGGACCGACGAATGATGTGGATTACTGAGGAATGATGTTCGACGCCTGCAGGCCCTTGGGCCCGGGCTTCGTCTCGTAGCTGACCTTTTGACCTTCGGCCAGCGTCTTGAAGCCATCGCCGCGAATCTCCGAGAAGTGCGCGAACAGATCGTCGCCGCCGCTGTCAGGCGTGATGAAGCCAAAACCCTTGTTGTCGTTGAACCACTTGACGGTACCGGTATCCACGGAAATTCTCCTGATATTGGACAAATGTATGCGCCCCGATAGGGGGGCACGAAAAAGGATCAAGGAGGGAGAGGACAACGAATACCGCGTTCCGCGGTCAGTGATGACCAGCAATCGCGCTTCTTGAAGGCTTCAGACACCCACCCTACGGGGGACCAAACACCCTGTCAAGCTGTTTCGGTCGGAGCATTTCGGGTGGCATCGCAAGAACACGCCGCGATCGGCGAGGCTCGCCCCGGTTGTATACCCTTGGCTCCTCGGTTTTGATTTGCTTCGAATGTCTAATTGAAATTTCGACGATACCGTCAGGGCACCATCTCCCCGCGTATCGGCGATTGTTCACACGCGGCTGAGCCGGTCCGTGCCGCGCCCAATCGGGGCGGCATGCCATGCGGCGGTTCGCGCAGAACTTTCGCTGTACAAGTTCGCCAATGGGCGTAGGATGGATTTGTTGACTGACTCGCTACCGATTCCCGCGCCACTCAAGGCGCCCCCCTCCGAACGTGATCGGGCCTCTCATCGAAACCGCGCAATGCGGACGAGCGCGCCGCGTATCGGCTGCGTATGCGAAGCGCCTGATCGATGCATGTCTACAGGACACGAGCGTGTTGGATAACGCGTCCTGATCTCTTCCTCGGTCCATCCTGTTTCTGCGTCCGCGGCGCCGCCACAGACTCAAACACGCCTGGCGCATGGCGCGCCGGCAACGTCGGGAGGCTGGATATGAACAGGAAAGACCTGTTGAAATGGATTCGACGCGATGGTTCTGGTGTCATCGAACAGTTCCTGCCGTATGACGCTCGTGCCGAGATGGACGGCGTCATTCTCGATCGTCGTCATGAAATCGATGAGGATGCCTTCCTGATGTTTTTCTCGATCCGCGCGCTGTTGCGCAAAGGCGGAATGGCGAGCTACGAATCGGACCAGGAAGCAGGCCAGATCATGGCACTCCTCAAGCTTTGACTGTTCTGGTCGCGACGATACGCTTCGCGGTGGCCACGGGCCCCGCAGCAACTGAAGGAGGAAGGAAAATGCAACTCGACTCAACCCGATTCCATATCGACCCGACACCGCGCAGGGCCGACGGGGAATACATGGCACACGCGCGGATCAGCATCGATCGTGCAGACGGCAGTGAGTGCGACGTTCAACTGAGCGGAGATCTGGCTGGCTTCGACGTGCGCGAGGATGCGATTGCCTTTGCGAAAAACTGGGCGCTCGAATGGCTCGACGCGAATTTGGTCGACGATCTCCCCGCGTCGATGAATTGAAATTCGGGTGGCACGCCAGCCGCCCGAGCAATCAGGGCGTCGCCGGGATCGAGGCCGACGGCAATACATGCTGCTGCCAAAGCAGGCTGACGCGGTGTCGAAGGTCGGTCGAGAGAATGGCCATCCTTGGAGGGCCACAGACCAAGGCAGCAAGCACTCCCTCCAACGGGCTCATCACCGCCAGATCGGGCCGCATGCGTTCCGCATCCTCGAAGTCCGCGACTCTCGTGAGCCGAACTTCCTCCCAAGTGCGGCGCGTCGCGTCGGGATATCATTCCAGTCGGTCGAAGGCACCCGCTTCGAGATCTTTCCTGAAATGCTGTAGCCAGTCGCTTTCGTCGCCGATCACGTATTCCTTCGTAATCTGCGTCGAGAGCCTGGTGATGGTGACATAGCCCTGTAGACCGAGGTTCTCATCACCCTTCGGGTCGGTCGTATCCGTTTCCTGAAGATCGAAATCGCCCTCTGCCAAGCCACGGCACTCCAAGGTCGCCAGAAAGTCTCTGTGTTCATCCGGTTCGATCAGCCGCATATCCGGCCCCCTCGTGTTCAGCGGAGATGTCGCGCGGCTCGATGTCACGGGGCCGACGGCACGCGTTCGAGCGTTGAAATCATACACACCCAACTCATGCGGAATACCTTACGATCCCCCACATACGGCGCCACCGGGAAGCAAGCGTCATCGCCTGCGGTTTTATCGTCTGGGTCCTTTCATGCTTTCCGACTCCATGGCTGCATTCCGCTCCTCGCTCGCCTCGACAGGGTCCATCGCTTCGTCAACCGACGCCGTTGCACGCTCGGCGGCCGCTTTAGTTTCGTCCTCCGGGGAGTCGACATCGCTGTTGCCGTCACCCGGGGGTAGCAGCATGTCCTTGAGCATCGCGCTCAGCTCCGGCGTGTCCCATGGCAGGCCACGCCTGGTTCGGACCTTTATGTAGTGTTTCACTTCCGCGTCCTGCTCCGCGGTTAACGGCAGCCCCTGGAAGGTACTTTGGGGGTCAGAGTTTGTCATCGCTGTCTCCTCCTGCTATAGCGTCTTCAGTGTAGTCCCGTTGCGACCATGAGAGTCGTGACCGAAGCGCTCATTCGTCGAATCAAATGCCGTGCGTCGCTGCGGCAGGCAACAGCTGGCCATCAGCAGTCGTTGGCTGCCTACGTCACCATGACATTCGATCGGCCGATTCCGTCAGTCAAAGGACATTCCGTCCGTTCATGACCGACCGATCACATAGGAATACGAATTGATATGACCATACACTCAGACGATATTGGAGCGAAGCTGACCAGCGACGGCCCATGGCTGTAACTGACCGACGCGGTTCACGGGATGCATCGGCGATGCGGGCAATGACATGGCTCGCGTAGGCCTTAACCGATCCATATGTGCGTAGTATGTTGACGTCAACGGAACAGGACACCAGGTCGACCCGCTACTGGCCGGCTTCGGCTTGTGGCTGCGGGCACGCCAGAGAGCGAACATCGAGCGTGCGAAGGAGTAGGGGCGGACGCCACCGATCGCCTATGCTGGAAGCTCACGAGGAGCGGACTATGACGCCACATGACGTGATGATGATCTTCGAGCGGATGAACGCAGAGGGAAAGGCGGCCGCCGATCTGGACCATGCTTGTGCCGGATTCGCTGGCTGGTTGGCGGAGGCATGGAGTCGATTGAATGAGGATGAGATCGCAGTTCTGACGTCGATCGGCGCCTCGCTGTATCGCGAGGGGTATGCGAGGCGGTACTAGGCAGGCTCGGGGGCCAGCGTGAAGATATGGGCGGGGCGGACCGAAAGGGCGTATAAAGTCCGAATGACTATCCCCTCCGTTACCGCCGAGTCGGTCCTGGGCCTGTTCCGGCTCATTGCCGGGAGGGAGGAGCGCCGGACTTCCGGCGAGTCAGCAAGGATGGCGGCGCTCCTGGCTCTTGCCGAGCAGCTTGCACGCAACCATCGGGCAATGACAGAAGATGGTTGGGATGCAGCCGTCCGTGTTGGCGGCCTGTTGTTGCAAGCGGAAATGATCAACAACGACGCTGACACGGTGGCGCTTGAGCTGCTAAGCCGGCTGCGGCAGCGGAAATGAAAAGCGCGTTCGAGCGTATAGCGAGTCGCCCCCTGTGGA
This sequence comes from Burkholderia lata, assembly GCF_902499335.1. Lineage (GTDB taxonomy): Bacteria > Pseudomonadota > Gammaproteobacteria > Burkholderiales > Burkholderiaceae > Burkholderia > Burkholderia lata_B. The sequence continues at coordinate 52,175 of NZ_CABVQK010000025.1, forward strand.
GTGGCCAACATGTCGACACACCTGCTTCTTCTCTACAAGGGGTACGAACTTCATCCCCTCGTCTTCGCCCGTACATTCAGTCGCTTTGACGGACATTCCCGTTACGCCGAAGGGTATGACATCGCGGTACGGATATGCCGCCCGGGCGCGATAGCAACCTCCGCCGCGAGCCGTATTTTCAGGCTGGACCAATCGCATGCATACTCCGACTTTGGTATAGCAAGGCGTGCCGCCCGGCAGCAGGGAAAGGACATCATCGACGGAAAGGTGAGTGGAGCTTCGGTCATCGACATGTAGTTCGGTCAAACGCAGCGGTCGGCCACGACGACGCGAGAAGCTGAACGCACGCATTCTTCCTCACCGGTATCGCCACCATGCAAAGTGATCGCAATGCGATTCCGTACTACCTTGTCTTACGGACTGACTGTCCACCGTATGTTCTGAACGCTGACCGCCACGTGCTGCGCCGCGAGGCAAGCCCTCTCCTGCGAGCGTTCGCGAGAGCCCGCGGCGCGCCGACCTCGATCGCGGACGACGCATGGAGCGACTTTTCCGGCTCGGAATCCATTTCGCTCCTTGAGCGCACGGAGATGCGGGCCTATGCACTGGTTCGCGGGGCCGAAAGCGAACATCAACTCCGGTTACTTGCTGCTCTCTGACTGCACCAACCTGCGCATTCCTTGCGGACGGCGAGCTCAGCGGCCTATTCGAAACGAGGTCTGTTTGCGAAGGCATTCAGTCCGAAAAATCGTCGATGGCAGCGTGACTGGAGGTACGCACATCTTCGATCGATCAACCCGGGTGGGCATGGTTATGGCAGCCTCATGCCGAGCGGTAAATCAACCGCTATAGTCACGCCCCTCGTGAACACCTGTCGAGAAGTATCGATCACTTCCTGGATCTGCGTGATCTGCGCCACAATCTCGCGCCGTTCTACAGCCCGATGGGTTGGCCATCTGCTGATCCGGAGCTCATGACCCGCAGGTTGCGTTGTGGGCTACTGCTTCGGGATCCGGTCCGAGCGTCGTCCATGCGTCGTAGCGCAGCAGGCTTTTGGGTGGCCGCTCGACATTTGGAAGCAGCCTTTAGGCGCATCACCACTTGATTGACCGAAACGGCTCTAGCAGCCACTGCACGGCAACGTACCGACTTCCCCTTCCCACTCGCCCATCCTGTACTCAACACCCGTGCATCTGACCGCGATATCTGACCGCGATCCTGTTCGAGCGATCCGACTCGATGCGGCCCCTCGCTACGCGAGCACACCTCACTTCGGAGGATCTATGAAATATTATCCAAGCACATTACCCGATCGACACGACCAGGTGACCCGACAAAAGGACCGCGACGATCTGGCCCGAGCCGATATCGAACGGGCCGAAAAGCGTACCCGCGACTATGCCGGCATCGATTCCAATGCGAGCAAGTGGCGCTATTCCGATTCCGACCGTCAGGTGAAGTAGTGGTGCAGCGTTGCTCCCGATACCGCCAGAGGATGGCGCTCGCCCCTCGCGTTGTTGCGCGCCGATCCCGCATGACGCGTCGCGGACGTTCCGGGATCAGGTATACCGCCGCAGGCGTATCGAAAAATCGGCGATCGCGGTGACATCGTTTTGCTCCGCGTAGCGGCACCAATTTTGCAACTGGACCAGCAATTGTTCGCGCGATGCGTGTGACCACGCCCATAGCTCGAGCAAAGCCTCATACCGCTCCACGTACACGCGTATTCGCCGGCTGGCATTGCGGCTCGTCAGCGCCTGCTGGTCGGGCTTGTCCCGATAGCCCCAGGCCTGGCGCAGCCACCGTTTCATACCAAGCACGAACGCGCGCTTGTCGTCGCGGCTCATGTCCTTGATGCGGCGCAGCTCCCACCGGCAGGCGCGCTCGAACATGCGCGCATAGGCGGCCATGACTTCATGTCGGTTGCGGATGATCGCTTGCAGCGTCGCGTCGTCGACCACAGCCTTGTTCGAGAGCAGGCGCGGCTTCGTTGCTACCCGCCGAATGGTCGCCAATCTCAATGCTGCCAGCAGGCGAATGTACAGCCAGCCGATGTCGAACTCGAACCATCGGTTCGACAGCCTAGCGGACGTCACGTACGCGTGGTGATTGTTATGCAACTCTTCTCCGCCGATCAGGATGCCCAGCGGGAAGAAGTTGGTGCTCGCATCGGACGTGGCGATATTCCGATAACCGCCGAAGTGGCCGCCACCATTGACCACGCCGCCGGCCCAGAACGGAATCCACATCATCTGGATCGCCCACGCCGACACGCCGGGCAGCCCGGACAGCCCGACGCCGAGACTCGGATAGCGAGCATAGACGTGGCGTTCGAGCCAGTCGTCCGGCGTGCCCACCCCATACCCGGATCCGAACCTACCTGCATGAGATCGGATCCCTGGAGATCGTTCTCTAGCGTACCGACACACCCACCCCTGGGAGCGACAATGATCGACGTCACACAGGAATCCGGAGTTGATCGTGGAATACCCCATCTTTATCACCCGACAGGAAGGCTCAGGCTATCGCGGATGGCTGCCGGATTTTCCCGGCGCGCACGTGGAGGGCCACACATACAGCGAGTTGGCAAACACCGCAAACGACCGGGTCAATGAACTGTATGACCAATGTGCGCGCCTAATTCCGTCCCCGACAACGGACATGGCGGCATTGCATGCGTCGTGCATCGACGACGGCGAGGGAATCTGGAGGTTCATTGATATCGCCCGGCCGACGTCGTGTTCGGTGCTGGTCTTGCTATGCCTCCCCAAGCAGCTCGTCGAAAAGATCGATGCAGTGGCGAAATCGCGCCATATGAGCCGCGAAGCGTTGGTGGCCGAGTGTACGGAAGGAATTGGCCACCCAGCGTTGCGGTCCTCCTGCCACGAACTTGTCTTGGCGTAGCTGCCGAACGCGACTCAGCGAATTCATCTGCCCGGGTTGCGTCGCTTCACCGATGCGAGAAAGTGATGCATGCGCCGTTTGTCGTCACAAGCGACGCGCCAAAGTAAAAAGCCGGCGCTTGGCCGGCTTCGAGTTCCGCCTTGCTGGGGCGGCTCCACGTTCTGTTTGAGAGCGAGGAGTTTTGCTACACATGCGCTATAGGTTCGGCAGAAAACCCATGCCCAGACGTTTCCTTGCATCGGAAATACGTTGCTTGGGTGTAACGGCTTTCCACGAATGGGCATGGCTTCTCTGCCGCTCCGGGTGAACCACGGGCATTCCATCGTCGGTCGCGCGTGCCTCCGCCTGTTCTTGTTGCTCGTCCTTCACATTTTTTTCCCATTTCGGGTAATCGTTCATCAACATGCTCCCTCCACAACCCCAGTTTCGTCATTGATTGGCTCGCGCCGCCCGAGTCGAGATAAAACTGCGCAAGCGATACGGATCGCGACGGCCCACTTCGATCACGGCGTTTACATCTCGATGAAGTCTGCGGCCGATCTGCAGTCTGTGCGTCATGTGTCAGCCTGCTCGTGCGAGCGTCTGAAGTCGGTACGCTGCCGTACGGGCGGGATGGCATGGATGCGGGTCTGGCATCAGCGCCGTTTCTCAAGGCGCTTCAAATCAGGGAGCAGGCGGTCGAATTCTCGCCTTACCACGCCGTAGCATTCGCACACGCGCTTCTCAAGCCCGGAGCGATCCAATACCTCGATGTGCCCATAGTTGTACCGGATCAACCCGGCATCCTGAAGTTTCAGCGCAGCTTCCGTCACGCCCGACCGGCGGACACCGAGCATGTTGGCGATCAGTTCCTGCGTCATTTTCAGTTCGCTCGATGGCAGGCGATCGAGGCTGAGCAGGAGCCACCGACAGAGCTGCTGATCGATCGAGTGATGTCGATTGCATACGGCTGTTTGCGCCATCTGTGTGATGAGCGCCTGGGTGTAGCGTAGCAACAGCCGCTGCATCGAACCGCCTCGACAGAACTCGTCTTTCAGGATGCGCGCATCGAGTCGGTAAGCGTGTCCCGCGCTTTGGACGATCGCGCGGCTCGGGGTTGTTTCGCCCCCCATGAATAGCGCGATGCCGATCAACCCATCGTTGCCGACGATGGCAATTTCGGCTGAGGAACCGTCTTCCATCACGTACAACAGCGACACGATGGACGTCGTCGGAAAATAGACGTGACTGAGCGCACCACCCGACTCGTACAGCACCTTTCCCAACGGCATGTCGATCAGCACGAGCTGCGGCGAAATATGCGCCAGATCTTCTACCGGTAATGCTGCCAGCAGATGATTTTCGATCATGGATGGCTGACCCGACATATGTCACTCCTCCAGTGGCTGCAGCCTCTACCCAAGACGCCCCAACGACACGAAGCGTCATCGGCTTGAGACTCGAACTCGCGAAGCAGACCTTGCGCGAGATTCCTGGCGTCTTCGAGCGCGAGACCGTACTGCTCTCGATGTGATATCGTCCAGAATGACTTTCTGCGTGTATTCGATCATCCTAGCACTCCGGGTGAAATCGAACGGATGCGGTCGACTCCGGACAGGTCGACGGGAAGCTGGCAAGGACGATCCGGCGACATCGGACCAATATGCCCCGTCGATTATTACTACACGCGATGTTCGGGCAGCGAGCGATCCTTTCGGATATTCCCCCGCCAGGATCGATGCCTGGGCTTTCGCGTCAAGGCTGATTCTCGTACGGCGGAAATGCCGACAGGCGTGGATCGTCCACCGCGCCACCGACGGTGAAATGATACAGGGATTGCCAAGCATGATCCTTCGCGCCGAGCAATGCGTGCATTTCATCATCGAAAAAACAGCCGATCCCCGTCGCGCGTACTCCGGCGGCTTCTGCTTCGAGATAGAGCGCCTGGCCAAGCATGCCGCATTCCCAGAACAGATGGCGATAACGCCATGGTTGCTTCAACGTGATTTCGAATCTCGCGATCATCCCAAGCGCAAAGCAGGAATCAGCACCGATATCCTGGTGGCAGCAAATCAACTTTGCCGCCGCGCGCAAATCGTAAGGCAGCAGAAAATAGAGCGGCAGATGGTCCGGCCCGATCTTTTGCCACAGCCATTCCGGACGCAGAGACCGCTTGAGATCCGGCAGTGCGCCCGGCGTTCTCACGAGCATATAGAGGCCCGGCTCCAGGCCGTCGACGCGGTGCACCAATAGCGCCGCATGCACTGCGGCCGGAGACATCAGCGCATTCCACGGCGGCGTGTCGGGATGTGTCAGCAGGCACGCCAGCATGCTGAAAAGAGCCGCGTCGCTGATGCGCGTCGTGCCATCGAAATTCACGGCGCTGCGACGCTGTCTGGCGATTCGGGCGAAGCTGAGATCGAGGGCTGGCGTCGCCGGCGCTGCACACTGCTCCGGGTTCGGCGAGGGTGATTCGCGAGTATGGGTCTTGTGTGTGGCGCGATGAATCGAATCGATGTCCAGCCACGTCACATGTCCCGAACTCAGTTGATTGGCGCGTCCGTGCCACTGTGCCCTGTCCAGAGCGATCAGCATGCGCTCGAGATCGGGCCGCGTGTCAGGGTTGCCGATCCAGAGCAAAAGATCCGGCGCCTCCGTTTCGGCATCCTTGAAATCTTCGCGGCGGTCCACTCCAAGCAAGCCGGCCACTGCATCATCCGCAGCCGACTCCATCAACCGCGTCTGCCAGCCGAGCGCCGCGGCTGCGTAACTCATCGCAGCGATGACATGACCGCAATCCTGCTGGCAGTAGCGCCAGGCGCGCATGCCGTATTTCCACGCCTCGCGCCAATGGATCGAGCTTATGCCGACCAGGACACCACTTTCCGAAAACGCCTCGGTCCATTGTGGCTCGTCCACCGCAGCGCGATGTTCAAGCGCATGATCCCGGCTCAGGTAGTGGTAGACGCCTGCGGACAAGCCGGGCAGAGCCGGACATAGAAGATAGCCCTCGGTCGGATGCAGATTTCCACTCGAAGGGTTGCAGCGCAGTGCCCACCGCTGGGCGCCATAGGATTTCCACGCCGACAGGCCGAGTGAGAGTTCGAACAGGATTGCCAGATGGGACAGATCGAATCCCTGCGCGGGCGGCAAGGTGCCGCAGCGTAACGCGTTGTAGCGCGTGGCCAGGGTGTCCGCGGCTAACGGCAGAGCAACGCGCGGTGCGCCGTGAAATACCCGAAACGGATCCGGCTGGGTTGTCCAGTCGAGCCCCCCAGGGCCAGGAGCGTAGAAGTTGAGACGGTGCTTGCTGCGTTCGTGATAATCAAGCAGCGCATGCTTTGACCGATCCATGCCCCCTCTCACCCCGGAATACCCGCACACGCGGCTAGTGCAGGTCAGAATGAAGGCGCACGTGGAGTGCGGGCGCAAACGAGGGCCACTCTCACGAGATCGTGTACCAGTTCTGGGAACCACCCTTGTAAAGGTCTCTGGCAAGTCCCAGAATCCGGTCGCGATTACGGTCGAAGGCCGCAAGCAAGGCGAGCTCGCCAGAACCCATGTGGGAGTTCAGTTTCGCCAGCATCGCATCGTCGACCAGAAAGGTAATCTCGCGAGAATTGTCGTAGCCCCAAAAGCATACACAGTGCCTGGAAGCGTCGTAGGTGCGACTGGGATTGGGAAAGTTGAGTGTCACGGCGCTATTCCCCATCTAACCCTCCTGACAGATATAACGCCACTTGCTCGCGTTGACATTGATGCGAGCGTCATTTTCGCGCCGCTTCTCGGCACGCTCGCTGTCCGCGCGCTTCAGTGCTGACGCGCGCGCCTTTTTCACGTCAACGTAATCGCTGTGCCTGGCGGGCGTGGCTGGCTTCAGTTCGGTTTGCTTAGGCATGCCGGTTCCCAAAAAGAGAATTTCAAATTTCAGGACCGTCGCGGTGACTGAATTTCGTCGTCGCCCGCCCTATACGAGGACCGGACGACGACCCGCGGGCTTGCCGCCGACGGCATCTCTCGCGCACGGAACTGCCGGATCGAACCTCAGAGGGAGGCTCGGTTGACACGCGAAGTTCGCAGCTTCGACGTTCGCGCGCAGGATCGTCGTGGTGAGCTTTCTGCTTGGCTGTGCGGACAGGGGGAAGCGTAAGGAGTCGGAGCAAAACCATCGGTCACGCACATCGAACCTCACGAGAATGCGCCCTATACCACGGCCACGCAAGCGCTATCTCGCGTCAAGGCCATGATCGCCACGATCCCCCCCAAGCAACACTACCGTCATCAACTTGCGCGTGACGGCCGCCAGCTAGCGCTTTTTCTCAGTTCCATCCCACGAACAGGCGACGCGCAGTACGCGCGGCGGCCTGTTCAGCGGGGCGGGCTGTTGATTTCCACCGAGTCTCAACCCACCGGGGATGCGGTCGTTTTCTTGGACTGATTTAGGTCGTTAACCCGAAGCTTTCACGGTACTCGATGGGGTTGAGATAGCCAAGAGATCGAGTCAACAGCTGACGATTTCTTCTCGTTAGCATGCTGCTGTTGCCCGATTGCTCGCCCCATAAGAGGACGGTTACTATCAGACCCGCTCCCGAAGGTACTGGATGCACTTTAGTCGTAGACCCAACCGATTCGTGAGCGCACCTCGCGAGTGGGTTGCCGCATCATCTGCCACACTGGGACGTTGTTCGGAGGGCGCGGTGCTATCTACGCCGTGGACAGACTTCGCTATTTGAAGAGCAGCGTGACCTATCCAGACACGATCGCGCCACTCGCATTTCGCTCGATGGACAACTAGCCATGCCTGAAGTGATTCAACGAGCTGAGGGGGTGACAGCCACTGACGAGTTTTCCTTTGGGTGACGAGTTGCAGCCCAACAAGAAAACAGAGCAAATCAACATACCTGGTCGCGACGCGCATGGTTGGTCTTCTGGCTTTCAATGTTTGTGAACGCGTCGGTGTGTACTCATCCTTGGATACTGAGCGCCTTCTCTAATGCAGCAATCAATTTGAATGCGTCATCCCGGCCGATCAGAAAACCCCGGCTGGTATACTCGCACCCGAATGCATAGAAGCTCGGCAACAGAGTCACCATGTCTTTCTGCTGATTGAAATCAACTTCGCATTTGGTCAGCGGGAAAAACGGAGGCACCTCGGTCGGCATGTTGTACACGACGCTCTCCTAGTACATTTTTCGGGGTGGCAACATGCGCTTCGCACGTAAGCGCTGTCTAGCAACGGCGCTGGCTTTTTTCCGCTTGCGTACCGTCGTGGGCTTTTCATAGCCAGTTCGACTGCGCAACTCGCGAATCAGCCCTGTTTTCTCGATGCCACGTCGAAATCGCCGCAGCGCGACATCGATCGGTTCGTTGAGCTTTAGAGTAATTGTCGTCATGTAGATCCTGTTTCGAAAGGTTAAAACGAACAGCTAGCCGAGCTGTGTCATGACGGCGCTTGCTATCTCGTCGGATTCGAATTCCGAATATCCGGCTCCGATCGATAGTGCACGTATAGCCATGAACATTTGCAACTCATGTGGATGGCACATCGCTGAATCGGCGATTCTGGCGGGCACGACGGTTTCGATCCTGGCGACCTCATTTCGTCTGATCAAGCTGAGCAGTTCGTCGATGATCATTTCGCCCTCCAAATGACCGGGGAATTGTGTTGTGCTGACGAGTCGCCTCAGCGCGCGCTGGAAAAGAACCCCTGTTTGCCGCGATTGTCGTCGATGATGTTCTCGGCATAGAGCACCGAGGCACGACGTGCGTCGCCGGCGCTGTCAAATGGCGATGTGTCGCGCAATCTGAAAGTCTGGCTCTGTGTCAGCGTATCGGTGGTCCCGCGAAGGCAAATCTTGACCGCCGCGTCGAACCCGGCGTCGTAGTTATGCGGGCAGCCATTGGGCGCCGGCACGTGAGGGTAAATCAGTGGATAAATCTCGAATCCACGGTAGACGTGCATGCTCATGACAGACTCCTGGCGTTCGGCCACGACGAGTCGCATGGGCGAACACATCCAGCCGGTATCCACGTTGCGGAGCGGGCTGGTTGGTGAAGGGGGCTACGTTGCAGCGCGAAGGAAGGGCGATGCAGCAAGAGGGCGGATGGAGGGGCGGAAGGTCAGAGGACTGATGATCCTCCTGATGGACCCATCATACGCGCATCGTTTGATGCACGTCCAAATTATTTCGGGTTTTGCGCAAGAACGCATCGGCATACGGGCGGCAAGCGCGCGGTATCGGCATGCGAGCGTCAGGAGGTGACGTTGTCACGTGTCCATTCGATGACGACCATGATCAAGCTAGCGTCGAACGAATCGCTTTCCAGTCGAAGCGGTCGGCTCCCGGTCGTCTCTGTGCCGGAAATTGATGCGGCCTTTGGTCAGATCGTAGACGGACAACACCAGCCTTACGTGATCCCCCGCGAGGATTCTGATACGGTGCCTGCGCATGCGTCCCGATGCGTATGCTGCGAACCGCAATGGCGGGCACTGATGATCGTCAATTCGTGGACATGACAAGTTGGCGCCGGCGCAACACTATCGTTGTGGATGCTTCATTTCTTCGGCTTCCATCGCGGCAAGTCGTTCTTCGCTTGCGGAAACGGATTCCATGGCTTCGTCGATCGAAGCTAATGCATACTCGCAAGCCAGTTTGGTTTCTTCAACCGTAGGCTCTGGCTCCTCATCGTCGCTGGGTGGAGGGGAAAGCATATCTCCGAGCATCATCGCCAGTTCGGGGGTGTCCCATTGTTCCCCCCTTTGTTCCTTCTTCTTTATATAGTGGCGGATTTCTGCGTCTTGCTCTGGCGAGAGTGGAAGGTGTCGAAACGTGTTGCTTGGTGTGGCGTCAATCATGATGTTGCTCCAAAGGTTTGATTCGACTCGCTCGAACTGCCTCCGGGATTGAGAGAGCCAAGGAAAATGTTGAGGATGAGAGAACAGGTTCCTATTTTCAGCTGTGCGAATCGTGCATTCGTTCGAGGCGCCCCAAAAGCTCATCCACTTGGAGTTCGATGACCTTGTTTCGCTGCGATTGCGTGCGGAGTTTGTTGAGCTTGACTTTCCAATACGCTGGATCGCTTACGGGCGATCTCTTGATGAAGGCATGTTGTGCTTGCTCAAGTAGTCCGATCGCTCGCCTGATATGGACCAATTCGCGTTCCACTTCGCAGTACCAGCTCATATTTTCCGCCTGTTGGTTATGATTTGTATCTTGGCTTGTTGCCTTTCGAGAACACTCGAGTTCACTCAAAGGCAGCGTCGGAGCCGATGCCGAGCTGTGCGGCTGCTGCACGACGGGTACGGTGAGGGGGGAATGTGGTGCGCAAGTAGGGGCGCGACACAGACTGCAGCGGAGGGCGAGCGATCAATCGGCAAACGTGGCTCGGATGAGGCCATCATACGCGCATCTCCGGTCGAGCAACTCTCTTATTTCGGCAGCGACGAAGAACACTTATTGTTGAATGATTGGTGTGACGTTGGCGGGTCCGTCGGCACGTCGATGGCTGGTGGCACATACGGCCGGGAAAAGTTGCTTTGCGCGTCCGAGCTCATCAATGCTTCCGAGGCTAAGGCGTTGGCAGGTTAGCCAGTGCTTGTTGATGTTGATGGCCGTTGAACTTTCCCGCTTGCCATCGGACATTGGCGCGGTTGTCATCGCACCCTAGTTACGTTTGTAGCTGGCCCGTATTTCCCGCGCCATTTCGCTCGCTACACTAGCTTTAGGGATGCGCCACGACGAGTACGAATCGAACCATGGCCGACGATGACGTCGAAGCGACGTTTGGCGCATGGTGTGCGAGCAAGTGGCAGTCGACTCACCGGGCTATCCACGGCGATATTATCCCGGTGTCGGGCAGTCTCGTTGCGGCGTAGAGCGACATGTTGATAGGGTGGAAGGCCGCATTCAAGTTGCTCCGCGGGAAGTCCGAATCGAGCTAGTGAATGCCGAACGCTGACGGACCTTGATGCGTGGCTCGACCAGTACAACAATGAACGAGAGCATCAGGGGCGCTGGTGTTACGGCAAGACGCCGATGCGCACTTTCCTCGATTCGCTCGATCTCGCCAAGGAGAAACTCATCCCCCATTGATGACTCGTTCTTTGTCGGCCCGACTACCTGTCAGATCAAGTCCCGGCTAATACAATTTCAGTGACCGTCTTCGTTCGGTAGCAACCCAGCCAGGAACAAAGCGGTTAGATTGATCACTAAGAAACCCCACACCGCGTACGGGTGGGAAAAATGTAGGGATGATGTCGGTGAAATTTAAATTGTCAAATGAGTACACCCATCACGCTGACCGTGGGCAACATCGAGCTCACATACAACACGAGATACATCGGCATGGATCACGGCATGCTGTTTCAGGAGCGAGACCGTCAGCGTCGCCGACATCCTAGTGTCAACTACGACTACTACGCGCAACATCCCGAAGAAGATGTCACCCAAAGTGAGATGTGCTTTTGCCGCACTCTCGACTCGATGGTTTCGCGGCTTGAGTTGCTGGGGTACACGTTGAGAACGGTCAAGGCCGACTACGAAATACAATCTGCACTCGATCGCGACAGGTACGCTGGCGCCGAAGGCGATGGTGCGCCTGTTCGGCGCGACCGTTTGACGTTCGAGCAGTTCGCCAGCTTCATCCGCGCACATGCCGTGCGTGACCTCGAGGACGAGTACAACGACAGCTACGACGCTGAATACGCACAGGGTCGAGGCCGGTTCGCCAGCGAACCCTCTGTTACTTTGCTACCCGAGGGTGATCCAGAAAGAGACAGGAGTGGGTATTCAGAGCGCAGTCACTTTGGCTCCCTAATCGGTTTCCTGCACCCCTATTCGGTCCTCCGAATCCTTGCTGAAAATCCGGCCAATCTGGATCTTGAAGTCGTTTGGGACTACGGGAACTTTGTCGATGCTGGGTGGGCGAAAAACGAAGATTTTGTCTCCGGCGCGCGTCGCACACAGACGTACCTAATCGCGACCGAGGGTACGTCCGACACACACATCCTGAAGCGCGGCTTCGCGCTTCTCCGGCCGGATATCGAGGACTTTTTCCGGTTCATCGACGTTGAAGACCGACACCCATTCTCCGGAACGGGCAACTTATCGAAGTTTGCCGAAGGGCTGGTCAAGATTGACGTTCACAACCGGGTTGTCTTCCTCTTCGACAACGACGCTGAAGGAATCGACACATTTCGTAGTCTGCAGCGCTTCATGTTCCCGGTGAACATGCGAGCAATGGTGCTACCTGACGTGGAGGAACTGCGTAATTTCCCGACACGAGGACCGAGTGGCGTCGAAAATGCCGACATCAATGGCCGCGCCGCAGCCATCGAGTGCTATTTGGACCTGCGGTTGAAAGATCGTCCACCTCCACAGGTGACCTGGACCAACTACAAAGAGTCACTGGGAATCTACCAGGGCGCACTCGACTTCAAGGACACTTACGCCAAAGCGTTCTATACCGCTACCCCGGATGCCATTGCATCGGGGACGTACGACTCAAGCAAGCTGCGCGTCGTGCTCGGGACGCTTTTCGCTCAATGCAGCGAAATGGCAACACGGATGCTTCGCCCCACTCAGGACTAGTATGTTGCGGACCTTCGAATGTCATCGCGCGACATCCGATGGCTGGCTGTAATCGGCCGATCTTCGCCTACGGACTGCTGAACAACTAGTGTCGGAAGGATTCGTTGAGGGCGAGCCACGCCTTCATATACCCACAGTCTGCACCAACACGAAATTTCTCAGATCGTCTTCAAGTAGAGAAAAATCTGATCATTTTCCTCCGTCACGATGCCTTGAGATATCGCGTCCACGTCGACTTGAACGCGCCTCCCTCGCGCACCTCCATGCACACATGCCCGTCGTAACGTTCGCTCTCTACTGCTGCATAAAAGATCAAGATAGGCCGAACGCAACGTGCGCGGAGTAACGTGAAGGTCCTTATGAGCGGATCGACTCTTCTCCCACTCGTGAAAGATCGACCAGATACCCCAAGCTGAGATTGCATCTTCCGAATCGAGATGAGTGATTAGCGGTGCATGTGCAAGAGGCCCCTTGCCAATAACGCCTCGGCGAAGCTGGCTGTAACGCTTCCATTGTCGAACAACGTGCTCCGGCAACCTCACTTGATGACCGTTGGCGCTTTCAGCCTCGATTGTGCCCGCACGAGTTAAATCACAAACTTTCAATTTCGCTAAGGTTGCTGGCTGTTGATGTCCGCACAGAACTGACCCACTAGAGCTGAAAATTTTCATCGAATTTTGACCCACGTGATTGAATGCCCT
>NZ_CABVQK010000026.1 GCF_902499335.1 Burkholderia lata
ATAGATGTACTACGCTGTCTCAGGGTGGGTCAGATTTAGATGAAATCGGTGGGTTAAGACTCGGTGGAAATCAACACTCAAGTTGAAACATTGTCAGCATGGGCGCATCGATGGGCGCGCGCCTTTCCAAAAGGGTCAGGCTTGGCTGCCAACTGGTCGGCGCGGTCGCAAGAATGGGATGCGGTCATGGTCGCTGCGACGGCATTGATTGACAGCGGCGCAGTGCAAAGCATACTCAGCGCGTCATATAGCGGCGTACTTGTGGATGAGTACCAAGACTGCACCGTCGCACACCATGGACTCGTGCGCGCGCTTTCGCACCACCTGCCTTGCTACGTCTTTGGCGACCCACTGCAGGCAATTTTTGGCTTTCGTCCGCTGGCAAACTGGCACACGGACACCTTGGCAGTCTTTCCTCCAGCCGGCGTACTAGATACGCCTCAAAGATGGATTCGCACCGGTAATGCCGCCCTTGGTGCGTGGCTCATCGACCAGCGGGCAAATTTCCAAGCCGGCGTCTTCGATTTCCGCGGCGCACCGAGCTGCCTAGAATGGCAGCTTTGCGCTCCAAGGCTCCCCGCCCAGCAGCTCGCCGGCTCTTGCTCGATTCGGGCTCCCGACGGAGAGACGCTCGCGATTATTCACTCAAGCGTCGATGAGGTGCGACGCGCGGAGCTGGCCAAAGCCATCCATGCGACTACGGTTGAACCTATTGGAGGCAAAACAGAGTGCAACTTTTACGAGAGCCTCAGGACACGAAGCGGTATCGAGCGCGTCAATGCCGTTCTCGACCTAATGGGAACAGCCTACGTGGGTGTTGGAGCGGCGAACAAGAGAAAGCGCGTCGAATCGTTGCTGACAAACCCTAACCGCATCCGAACGCCTGCAACGCCAGCGGAGCTCGCCTTGAGCACAGTTGCCCGGAGTGATTCGCTGACAAACGTTCTCGATGCAATCCGGTGCGTTGAAAGCGAGAACGGTGTGAATATGGCGCGACCAGAACTGATGTACTCGGTCAAATCGGCACTGCAACTGTGTGCAGAAAATCCTGCGCTACAGCTCGACGACGCGGCATTCCAAGTTGCAAGCGCTCGTCGCGAGAAAGGACGAATCCTCCGCAATAGGTCTGTAGGCAGCACTCTGCTTCTAAAGGGTCTGGAATTCGACCATGTCGTCATTACGCCGGACGCCTGCGAGAATCGCCATCATTGGTACGTCGCTCTCACTCGCGGAACAAGGTCAGTTCGCGTCTTGGCGCCGAGCGAGAACTTCAGCACCTAACCAGCACACGTCCAGTTCGGTCAACTCGACCTTGATTTTCTGGTCGTGCGTCGGAGCATAACAAAGCTAGGTACTCGGCGATGGAGTGGACAAAATCTCATTGCGCTTTGCTCGTACCCCGTTTATTTTCGTTACGTCGCCATCTGGTATTAGCCGAGGAGTCGCCATAGTGCCCGCAATCAGTACACCGGGAATCGAGCGCAAAGCCACGCCCCATACCGCTGTGTTACTACCCGGCTATCGGGACAAGACAGACCTCAAGTCCGGGCTGATTCATGCGGAGGACGTCCTCGCGGATGCCTATTACAACGGCCCAACTTTAGACAATCTCGGGGTAACGTGCCGCGCTCATATGCGCATTGGCGCCGAGTTGCCGTTCTATGAGGTGGCTTACCGGGGGAACGTCTATCGGTTACTGGCCAGACCAGTAGCAAAGCAGAGCGCAGGCTTCCGCGATGCGGAGGTGAAATACGAATTAGTGCGCACATGGGCGCCCGGCCTGCGGGTAGACGGCTGGTTCTTGTCGCCGCCGGCTGGAGTGCCCAACACGCCGCGCTCGCTCATAGAAGAACTCCAGACTACGATAGCCGTCGACTTCGGTACACGCGAAGACTTCCTGGTCGGAGCCTATAGCATTTTTCACTATCGTCTCGATAACCAAGGCCGTTATCCGCAAAGCCTTCAACCACCAGGCTACACATTGCGCGAAATTCTGCTCGCGAGCGTGAACGGCGAGGGTGCCTTGAGCACACTGTATGAGACTCCGAAATCGACCAACGTCGAACTGTGGACGATGTTCCTGCGTCAGTTGGAGTTCAAGGACCGGTCACAGCTCGTCGACTACGCCAATTCTGGCATGGCCGTACAGGAGTTTGGAGCAGTGGGGGCCGCGGCAATTCGCGAAGCACTCACGTTGCGTGAAGGCAACGCCATCTCCACGCGTCCGATGAACGGTCAGCGATTTCTCGAAGCCTTTCCGCCGAGCAAACTTTCCAACGAGTTCTCGCGAGATGTTGGCCGCAGCGCAGACTTCCTTTGACGAATCTCATGCATACGAGCCACGACCAGCTGTTTGACTTGGACACCTACCTCGATGAGGAAGTGCTGCAGGCGTACACGGCCTATCAGCCTGAGGCGCTGAACAAGTGGACCACGGAGAAGGAGACATCCACCCTCGGCCTCGACGGCTCAACGGCGCGTGCAATGTCCACCGGCTTCCGGGGCGAGGACGGTCCTATCCAAATTTACAACGCGTGGGCCAAGAGCCAACTGCTCCATGCCACAGAAAGCCCGGGACTGGTAGCAGGGTTGGGCACCAGGGATGGATTCGAAGAGTGGCATCGTCACCTTACCAGCACGCTCGTTGCTTACTGGCGGAAGCGCGTCACGGCGAACAACATGAAGCTTGAGAGTCGCGAAGGCGTCGAGTTCATTGCTGTAAATCCGGAGCTGAGCGTCGCGCACCGGTACAAGATGGTCGACCTCTTTGTGCGCTACCTGCGCGTCCAAGGAACCGAGCATCCAGAGCTCGCTCGGCATTGCTTCGAGTTCGGACATATTCCGCTGGACCGCAAAAGCCTAGCGGTCATCAGTGCGGCATTCAGCGGCATCAGCGTAGGCAAGAACTTTAGCATGGGCAACGTCGCGACTGAATCGATGTACCGGACGCAGCAGCGCCTCGCGCGCGCCATTTGTGAGCGCGCCGGCGGCACGCCTCTTCTGCTCGACGTATTCTCGCTTAAGAGCAAGTTTGCCGACGCGCTGTACAAGAAGCTTCCGCCCGCGCCCTCTCGTAAAAAGAAAAAGCGAGAGCCGCAGGCGGCTTAAGTCACCATTTGTATGTGGCGCCGCATACCGCCACCGCCGTTTTCGGCCCAACAGCGGTCGTGTAGTCTCATTTGGCTACGCGTTCGCCCGAATCCCTATAACAGCGCATTTGAGCAATAGATGCCCATCATTCAGCACCGTCACATCTATGAAGGTCTCACCCGGTGGAACTATTTTCCGAACCAGAAAGCGCCGGTGGGAGAACTTCCTCCGAGCGTATCGACGCGACAGTTCACGCCTGAAGTAGCGGCACTGGTCGCCTCCTACGAAGAACCTAGGGGCCGACGAGGTTTTCGCTACGACGACGTCTCGTATTTGATGACGCGCCACAACAACGTCCCGCGCGAACTCGCTCTAATTCACCCTCGCCCGTATGCTCGGTTAGCCAGCAAAATATGGGAACACTGGGATGAGCTAGGTGCGCTTACGGACAGTGAGAACAGTGCCATCAAGCCCGAACAGCACCAGGACGGTCGCATGTTCATCATGAATTACGAGGACGCCCAAACCCGTACGGCAACTGCGCTTGAGACAAGCTTCGCGAAGCGGTTCCGCGTGGAAACGGATATTGCCGGCTGCTTTCACAGCATCTACTCTCACTCGATTCCGTGGGCGACCGTCGGATTTGAAATCGAGAAAGCCCGAGTGCGGGACAACGGCCCTCAGCATTGGAGCAATGAGCTAGACAGCCTCCAGATGGTCGCTCGACGGGGAGAAACGGTGGGTTTGGCTATCGGACCCGGCACCTCAAGTATTCTCGTCGAACTAATCCTTGGTCGCGTTGACGACAAGCTTCGCCAAGCCGGCTTTGTTTTTCGTCGATATATTGACGATTACATCGGATATTGTGAAACGCACGAGAAGGCAAATGAATTTTTGACTATACTCGGGGCGGAGCTCGCCGCGTACCGACTGCGACTGAATTTGCAAAAGACTACTATCGTCGCACTCCCGGAACCGCTCGTGGAACCTTGGGTCGTTGCGCTCGGCTCGGAGCTCAATAGTAGAGTCGCACGTTCTGACGACGGCACGACCCGCATATTCGTTTCCGACGCCATCCAGTATCTTGATTTTGCGACACGCCTAAACAATGAAACTCGCGATGGCAGCGTCCTTAAGTACGCTGTTGGTTCGCTACTTCCACACCTCGATGACGACGGACTTTCCAGCGTAGCAAACTACCTTGTAAATTTGAGCTGGCATTACCCTGCACTATTGCCTTATCTCGAATTCTTAGTGCAAGACGAGCGTGAGTTGCTCGCTCCATATAGCGAACATATAAGCGCGATTATTGTTGAAAACGCTAAACACCGTCGGTCGGATGGCATGGCTTGGCCACTGCATTTGGCCAAGCGAGCGAACATTCGGCTTAGCCCGGAAGCGATAGCGAGCGTCATAGCGTCGAGAGATTGTGTCGCGTGTACATTACTCTTCGAGCTTCATCAGGCAGATGACGCGGTTACTGGGTTCGCAAGAGAAGTATTAAATTCGGGGTATCACGAGCGCGACCAACAATGGTTACTGCTTTATCAGCTTTACTATCACGAGACCATCCAACGACCCGATGACGAATTAAGCTTCGATATTTTGCGCCAACACAATGTAAACTTCATCCCAACCGACTCGAAATTGACTGATGCGGAAGAGTATTGTCAATATATCGACAATCCATTTCGAGACGATATCGAGCCGATACTGACGCTACCGGAATGGGTCGCAGAGAGGAATCAGCAAAATGCCGCTCACGCGCAAGCACGGGACCCACTCCAGGAATGATGGCGGGTCCTCTGCTTGCGGTTCGCTAGACTGCTTTTTTGGGATGTCGCGCTAAGTTCTTGCAGCTATTTGAACTAGAAGCTGTTTTCGTATGCCGAAACGGCATCGTTGCGCCGAGCAACATACAAGCCGTAACGTAAATCATCGAGTACAACCACCAACTTACCGCTATGCCACACACCATAGCCAGAGAACAATATGTAAAATAATCAATACGTTGCATACTACAGCTATTACTCTCCGAAATATAAACGCTGACGAACTCCCGGAATTCGACCGTCACGTGCTCGAGATGCTGCGCGAGCCGCTGGAGGCCGGCCGCATCACGATTTCACGCGCGGCCCAGCAAGCCGACTTTCCGGCCGCGTGCCAGCTGATCGCCGCGATGAATCCGTGCCCGTGCGGCTGGCACGGCGATCCGTCCGGACGCTGCCGCTGCTCGCCCGACGTCGCCGCGCGCTACCTGCGCAAGCTGTCGGGGCCGCTCATCGACCGCATCGACATCCAGATCGACTTGCCCGCGCTGTCGCCGGCCGAGCTGGCGACGCGCGTCACGGCGCCCGGCGAACCGAGTGCCACGGTCGCCGCGCGCGTTGCGCGGGCGCGGGCGCTGCAACTCGATCGGCAGGGCAAGACGAATCACATGCTGAGCGGCCGCGAGACCGACGACCTGTGCCGGCCGACCGACGAAGGCGAACGGCTGCTGCGCGAGGCCGGCGAGCGCTTCGGCTGGTCGGCGCGCGCGTATTACCGCGTGCTGAAGGTCGCGCGGACGATCGCCGACCTGGCCGGCGACCCGCTGCCGACGGCCGCGCAGATCGCCGAAGCGATCCGCTACCGGCGCGCGCTGACGGCGCTCTGAACGCCCTCGGAGGACAAAATCCGGCTGTCAAGACTTGACTTATGCACAATTCCGCGAATCCGGCCCCGGATCGGGGCTCGACGGGACCTTTGCGGCACGGAATCCGTATCTCGTTGTTTTAATTGATTTTTCTCAAAACGCGAGCGGGCGACCAAACGGGCCGGAAGGCCGACCCGCGCGGCTTGGCGGGCAATCCGGGCAACTTTTCAACAAAGTTATCCACATGCGCTGTGGATAGCCGAAAAAACCTCGCAAAATCCGGCGACTAGCGTCGAAAGCTGCGAATGAACTTTCAGTTGTCACAGAGTGTCTCAGCGCCCTCGCCGACCGCCGTCAGTCGAGTTTGAACGACCCGAAAAACTGGTCGAGCTGCTCCTGTGTGAGCGGCCCGTCGGCAATCACGACGGCCTGGTACGCGTGCCGGCCGCGCGCGGCGAGCCGCGCGACGATCGTCTTGTGCGTGCGATCGCCGCCCGCGGCCGCGCCCGCGATACGCAGCTCGAGCCCGTTCACCGCGCCGCCGGCCGCGAGCGGCACGGGCACCGACGCCGTTTGCGGCGCGCCTTCGAGGTTGCGGGACAACCCGGCGCGCAGGAATTCGAGCGCCGCGCGGCGCGTGTCGTCACGGTCGTCCGACAGCGTCAGCGTGCCGACTGCAAACACCGCGCCGTCGACGTGCGCGGCCTGCATCCGCATCGGCATCGACACGCCGCCGATCGCCACCGGCTGCTCCTCGACGGTCGGTTTCGCCGGCAGGTCGATCGTATAGCCGGCGTCGTTGTGCAGCGTGCGCCAGTCGTACGACGGCGAGCACGCGGCCAGCGCGACGCTCATGCACGCGAGCGCGGCGAAGTGTCGCAGCGGACGAAAAAGGGGGCGCAACGAAACGGTGACTTCCTTCGGCATGGCGTGGATCGGGCAGGCAAAACGGGCATTATCCGCCGAACGTGAATTCCGGGATGCGTGGCCGCCGCCGGTACGCGCGCCGCATTCGCGCTAAAATGAGCGCCGAATTTCGATGTCCTTTGCATTGATCCGCGTCATCGACCGACTCCGAGAGCACCAGATGAACACCACGCCCCCCGCCCGCCGCAGCGCCGGCCCCGTCCGCTACATCGTCGCCGCCGTTGTCGTCGCGGCGATCGCCGTCGCCGGCTTCTTCGCGTTCAACGGCAAGTCCACCGTGCCGGACGCCACGTTCACGCTGCTGTCGGGCCAGAAGGTCTCGACTGCAGGCGACCTGAAAGGCAAGGTCTATCTCGTGAACTTCTGGGCGACGAGCTGCGCGACCTGCATGCAGGAAATGCCGCAGATGGTCGATACCTACAACCGCTTCAAGGGTCAGGGTCTGGAATTCGTCGCGGTCGCGATGAACTACGATCCGCCGATGTACGTCGCGAACTACGCGCAAACGCGCCAGCTGCCGTTCAAGGTCGCGCTCGACGACGGCAGCGTCGCGAAGCAGTTCGGCAATGTGCAGCTCACGCCGACGACCTTCGTCGTCGACAAGGACGGCAAGATCCTGAAGCGTTATGTCGGCGCCCCGCAGTTCGCGGAACTCGACGCGCTGCTCAAGAAGGCGCTCGACAGCAACGCGGCCTGAGCGCCGCCCGATCCGGCTCGAAGGGCCGCGCACCGCGCCCTTCCCCGCACGACGGACCGCACGACCGGGCAACCCGGTTCCGCGGTCCGTTTGCTTTTCAGCGCTCGGTTTCGCCTTTCGCCGACAGCCCGTAGCGCTTCATCTTCTCGTACAGCGTCGCCTTGCCGACATGCAGCCGGTCGGCCGTCGCGGCGACCGCGCCGCCCGTCTGGTTCAACGCCTCGGCGATCACCGCGCGCTCGAATTGCTCGATGCGCTCCTTCAGCGTCTGCTCGTTGTCGGCCTCGTCGCCGCTCGCGCCCGTCTCCTGCGGCATGTCGGCCACGCCGAGCACGAAGCGGTCGGCCGCGTTGCGCAGCTCGCGCACGTTGCCGGGCCAGTCGCGCTGCATCAGGCTCGCGCGCTGCCGGTCGGTCAGCACCGGCGCGGGCCGCGCGTAACGCACGGCCGCATCGAGCATGAAGTGCTCGAACAGCGGCACGATGTCCTCGCGGCGCTCGGCGAGCGGCGGCAGCGCGATCGTCACGACGTTGAGGCGGTACAGCAGGTCGCGCCGGAACGTGCCGGCCGCGACGAGTTCGCTCATGTCGCCCTTCGCGGCCGCGACGACGCGGCAGTTCACGCGGATCGGCTGGTTCGAGCCGAGCCGCTCCAGCACGCCGTCCTGCAGCACGCGCAGCAGCTTCACCTGCAGCGCGAGCGGCATGCTTTCGATTTCGTCGAGGAACAGCGTGCCGCCGGACGCATATTCGAGCTTGCCGACGCGGCGCTTCGCGGCGCCGGTGAACGCGCCGGGCTCGTAGCCGAACATCTCCGACTCGAACATCGGCTCGGGCAGCGCGCCGCAATTCACCGCGATGAACGGCTTGTCGCGACGCGGCGACAGCTCGTGCAGGCTGCGCGCAATCAGCTCCTTGCCCGCACCGGTATCGCCGTTGATCAGCACCGACGCATCGGTCGGCGCGACGTTCGCGATCAGCTTGCGCACCTGCTCGATCGCGGGGCTGCGGCCGATGATGCGCGGCGCGACGACGTTCTGCCCGGCCAGCTCGCGCCGCAGCGCGTGGTTCTCGAGCACGAGCTCGCGCCGCTCGAGCGCGCGGCGCACCGTCTCGATCAGGCGTTCGGCCGCGAACGGCTTTTCGATGAAGTCGTACGCGCCGTCGCGCATCGCCTGCACGGCCATCGAGATGTCGCCGTGCCCCGTGACGAGGATCACGGGCACGTCGGGCACGCGCTCGCGGCACTGCGCGAGCACGTCGAGCCCGCTCGCGCCGGGCAGCCGGATGTCGCTGACGATCGCGCCGGCGGTATCCGCGACGATCGCCTTCTCGGCCGCTTCGGCCGACTCGAAGCCGGCGACGTCGAACCCCGCCAGCTGAAGGCTCTGCACGCTTGCCCGGCGAACGAGCGCGTCGTCTTCGATATAGATCACTTGCAGCCGGTTGGCCATCGTACTCACTTGCTCCTGACGGGCCGCGCGGCGGCAGCGCGCGCGGCGTCGTTGATACCGATCGTGCGCCGATCGGGCGGGCGGCGTGGCGCGTCTAGCGCGAGCCCGCCGGCTCGGACACGGAGTCCGGATGATGCGTGCGGGCGCGCCGCAGCGTCAAGACGAACAGCGCGCCGCCCGACGGCGCGTTGCGCGCGGTCAGCGCACCGCCCGCGTCACTCGCGATCGACGACGAGATCGCAAGACCAAGGCCAAGCCCGCGCCCCATTTCCTTGGTCGTGAAGAACGGCTCGAACAGGCGCGGCAGCAGGTCGGGGGCAATGCCGCTTCCGTTGTCGCGCACCTCGACCGCGAGCGTGGCCGCCGACACCGCGATCGTCACCTCGATCGCCGGTGCCGAGACGCCGGCGACCGCGTCGAGTGCGTTGCCGAGCAGGTTGATCAGCACCTGTTCGAGGCGCAGGTCCTCGCAACGGGCGACGAGTTCGGGATAGTCGCGCGCCAGGTCGAGCGGCGCATCCTGCGCGGGCGACACGGTCGCGTCCTGCAGCGTCAGCGTGAGCGTGACGCCGCGCAGCCGCTCGTCGAGCAGCGACAGCACGCTGCGCAGCGCGCGCACGACGAGCGCCCGCTCGTTGCGCGGCTTCGCGCGGCCGACGAACAGCTTCAGCTGGTTCGTGATCTTGCCCATCCGCTCGGTGAGCGCGGCGATCGCCTCGAGGTTCTCGCGCGCGGCCGCCTGCTCGCCGCGATCGAGCAGCACGCGCGTGTTGTCCGAGAAGCTGCGCAGCGCCGCGAGCGGCTGGTTCAGTTCATGTGTGATGCCGGCCGCCATCTGGCCGAGCGCGGCGAGCTTGCTCGCCTGGATCAGCTCGTCGTGCGCGGCGCGCAGCTCCTGCTCCGCGCGGATCCGGTCGCCGACTTCCTTCTGCAATTGCTCGTTCGCTTCCGACAGGTCGGCCGTGCGCTCCTCGACGCGCCGGTTCAGCTCCGCGTACGCCTGCTGCAGCAGCGCGCGGCCGCGGATCATTTCACGCACGCGCGCGCGGCGCATCCGCCAGTAGAACGCGAGCAGTGCGACCGACACGAAGCCGAAACCCGTGACGATCGTCGCGTTGCGCGCATCGGCGTCGACGGGCGCGATCGGCGCGAGCGTGACGAGCAGCCAGTCGGGCTCGCCGATCCGGCGTTTACTCGCAAGGTAGCGCGGCGCGCGCAGGCCGGGACCGAGGCGCACGATCTCCGCATCGGGGCCGAGCACCTGCTCGATGCGCAGCGGCAGCGGCGTGACAGGTTGCTGCGCGTACTGGCGCGTCTCGTAGATCGACGCGGCGACGGGCCCCGTGAGCGGCCGCAGCGTGTGGTACTTCCATGCGGGCACCGACGACAGGAACACGACGCCGTGATCGTCCGCGACGACGAGCGGCTCCGACGCATCGGCGCCCTGGAACCATTCGAGGTTGAGCTTCACGACGACGACGCCCGCGATCTTGCCGTCGCGCCACACGGGCTGCGAGATGTAGTAGCCGGGGTCGCGCGAGATCGTGCCGATCCCGAAGAAGCGGCCGACCTGGCCGTTCATCGCATCGAGGAAATACGGGCGAAAGCGGTATTCGATCCCGACGAAGCTGTCGGGCGCGCGCCAGTTGCTGGCGGCGACGCACAGGCCGTCCGCGCCGATCACGTAGGTGACGGTCGCGTGCGCGTGTTCGTTGAGGTCTTCGAGATAGCGATTGACGCGCGCGGTGTAGTCGGCGCGCTTCGGCTCGGCGAGCAGGTCCTGCACATACGGATGGCTGCCGAGCAGATACGGCAGCGATTCGTAGCGGTCGAGCGTGCTCTTGAGCGCGTTGGTGGTGCGGTCGACGCGCACCGCGGCGTTGCGCTGCAGCTCGGCGACGCCGCGCCGCCAGGTGATCGTCCACGTCAGCGTGCACGCCGCGGCGAGCGCGGCGGCAAGCACGACGAGAATGAGCAGACGGCGCGTCACGGTCGAGGCTTCCTGGCGATGCGGATCGCCTATTGTGTCATAGGCCTCCGCCTCTCCGCCTCGACCGCCGCGGGCCGCGCCGCCGGCGGGCGGTGCCGCCGCCTGCTCCTTCATGGCGTCAGACGCCGGCCGTCTCGGTCGGCGTAACTTCGCCGCCGCCCTTCAGCGCCTGGCGCAGCTTGTTGCGGTCGAGCTCCTTCTCCCAGGCCGACACGACGACCGTCGCGACGCCGTTGCCGACGATGTTGGTCAGCGCGCGGCATTCGCTCATGAAGCGGTCGATACCGAGGATCAGCACCATGCCCGACAGCGGGATCGTCGGCACGACGGCGAGCGTCGCGGCCAGCGTGATGAAGCCCGCACCCGTGACGCCGCTCGCGCCCTTCGACGTCAGCATCGCGACGGCCAGCAGCGTGAGCTGCTGCATCCACGTCAGTTCGATGTTGGTCGCCTGCGCGATGAACAGCACGGCCATCGTCATGTAGATGTTGGTGCCGTCGAGGTTGAACGAATAGCCGGTCGGCACGACGAGGCCCACGACCGAACGCGAGCAGCCGGCCTTCTCGAGCTTTTCCATCAGCTGCGGCAGCGCGGCTTCCGACGAGCTCGTGCCGAGCACGATCAGCAGCTCTTCCTTGATGTAGGACACGAAGCGGATGATCGAGAACCCCGTGAAGCGCGCGATCGTGCCGAGCACGACGAGCACGAACACGACCGACGTCAGGTAGAACGTGCCGATCAGCTTGAGCAGCGGCACCAGCGAGCCGACGCCGTACTTGCCGATCGTGAACGCCATCGCGCCGAACGCGCCGATCGGCGCCAGCTTCGTGACGATGTGCACGATGCCGAACAGCACGCGCGTGAGCCCGTCGATGAAGTCGGTCACGACCTTGCCGCGCTCGCCGAGGTGCGCGAGCACGCTGCCGAACAGCAGTGCGATCAGCAGGATCTGCAGGATCTCGCCCTGTGCGAACGCATCGACCATCGTGTTCGGGATGATGTGCATCAGGAAGTCGACCGTCGACTGCCCGTGCGCCTTCGCCGCGTACGACGCGACGGCCTTGCCGTCGAGCGTCGCCGGATCGATGTTGAAGCCGACGCCCGGACGCAGGATGTGCGTGGCCGCGAGGCCGAGCACCAGCGCGAAGGTCGACACGATCTCGAAGTACAGCAGTGCCTTGCCGCCGACGCGGCCCACCTTCTTCATGTCCTCCATGCCGGCGATGCCGGTGACGACCGTACAGAAGATGATCGGGCCGATCACCATCTTGATCAGCTTGATGAAGCCGTCGCCGAGCGGCTTCATGTCGGTGGCGAGCGCCGGGTAGTAGTGGCCGAGGATCACGCCGACGATGATGGCGAAGATCACCTGCACATAGAGCACTTTGTAGAAGGGTTTCTTCTTCACGATGGTTCCTGCAGAAGTAGATGAGCCGATGGAAACGGCGTCACGCGCGCGGACGAATGTCACAGGGGAGATTCACTCGCCCGCGCGGCTGCCGTGCCGCAACAAGCGATGCCTCAGGACGTCCGGAGGGGGAGGAAGGCAGTGGTCATCGATTGTCTCCTTGCTTGCTGTAGTAGTTCGGCCGGGGGATGGCCGTGCGTTTTATATCGCAAGGTCGATGCCAGGTTTCCCGAACCCCTCAAACCGTTGTTTTCATTGTATTTCTCATAATGCGGCAGGCAAGGAAATCCGGGATTCCGGATTTCCGGAAAATATCCGTCCGGCGATCCGGACGGATACGCTTATTTGTATGATTAATCAGTGCTGCACGGCGCGACCGGCCAGCACGCCCGTCTGCGCGTAGAACTCCTGCTGCGCGAACGCCTCGCGCTCGCGCCGCGCGCGCTCGCCGCGATCCGCGAGCGAACCGACGACGATCCCGATGAATGCGAGCGGCACCGACACGAGCGCCGGGTTGTCGAGGAACACCGGCGCGTGCGCGTGGTGCAGCACGTCGACCCACACCGACTTCGACAGCACCGTGAGCGCGACCGCCGACACGAGGCCGAGGCCGCCGCCGAGCACCGCGCCGCGCGTCGTCATCCCGCGCCAGAAGATCGACATCGCGAGCACCGGGAAATTCGCGCTCGCGGCCACCGCCGCGACGAGGCCGACCATGAACGCGACGTTCACGTGCTCGAACAGGATCGACAGCCCGATCGCGACCGCCGACAGCGCGATCGTCGCCGCACGCGAGATGCGCATCTCGACGCGCTCGTCCGGCTTGCCGCGCGCCCACATCTGCGCGTACAGGTCGTGCGAGATCGTCGTCGCGCCGGCGAGCGTCAGGCCCGCGACCACCGCGAGGATCGTCGCGAACGTGACGGCCGCGATGAACCCGTAGAACCAGTTCCCGCCGACCGCCTGCGCGAGCTTCACCGCGACCATGTTCGAGCCGCCGAGCAGGTCGTGCGTCAGGTTGAACGTGCCGTTCGCGCCGAGCTTGAAGAACTCCGGATGCTGCGCGAGCAGCACGATCGCCGAGAAGCCGATCACGAAGGTCAGCAGGTAGAAGTAGCCGATGAAGCCGGTCGCATAGAGCACCGACTTGCGCGCCTCCTTCGCGTTCGGCACCGTGAAGAAGCGCATCAGGATGTGCGGGAAGCCGGCCGTGCCGAACATCAGCGCGATGCCGAGCGACAGCGCGTTGGCCGGATCGCGGATCAGCTTGCCGGGGCCCATGATGGACAGCGCGCCCGGATGCACGGCCACCGCGCGGCGAAACATCTCGTCGACGCTGAAGCCGAATTCGCTGAGCGCGAGCACGACGAGCAGCGTCGCGCCGCACAACAGCAGCACGGCCTTGATCACCTGCACCCAGGTGGTCGCGGTCATCCCGCCGAAAAACACGTAGACGACCATCAGCACCCCGACGATCAGCTCGGCCGTGCCGTACGACAGCCCGAACAGCAGCTGGATCAGCTTGCCCGCACCGACCATCTGCACGACCAGGTACAGCACGACGATGGTCAGCGAATTCGCGGACGTCAGCAGCCGGATCGGCCGCTGCGCGAAGCGGTACGCGACGACGTCGACGAACGTGAACTTGCCGAGGTTGCGCAGCGGCTCGGCGATCAGGAACATCACGAACGGCCAGCCGACCAGAAAGCCGATCGAGTAGATCAGCCCGTCGAAGCCGAACATGAACACCATGCCGGAGAGCCCGAGGAACGACGCGGCCGACATGTAGTCGCCCGCGATCGCGAGCCCGTTCTGCAGCCCGGTGATGCCGCCGCCGGCCGTGTAGAAGTCGCGCGTCGAGCGCGTGCGGCGCGCGGCCCAGCGTGTGAGCGCGAGCGTCGCGAACACGAACGCGAAGAACATCCCGATCGCGACCGGGTTCAGTTCGACCTTGTCGGGCATCGGGCCCGCGACCGATACGGCATGCGCGGTGGAAGAAACGAGAGCGAATGGAATAACAAGCGCACCGGGCGCGATCGAGGTAAGTCGCATGTCTGCCTCCGTCACGAACGCTGCAGGATCGCGTCGACGCGGCGGTCGAACGCACGGTTCGCGCGCACCACGTAGCACGCGGTCAGGCTGATCGCGACCAGGATGATCGCGACGCCCGTGGCGATCCCGACCGTCGTCGTCGCACCTTGGTACAGCGGCGCGGCAAGCACGTGCGGCGCGAGCGCGACGAGCAGGATGAAGCCGTAGTACGTGGCGATCATCAGCGCCGTCAGCGTGAAGCTGAAGCGGCGCCGCGCACGCACGAGCTGCTGGTAGTCACGGCGCGCCGTGACCGATTCGATGACGGAAAGCTCCATGGTGTCTCCATGTTCACCTCGTCGTTGCGAGGCGTATTTTGTGGATAGTCGGCGCGCAATCCGAATCCGCCCGCGCCGCGGCGGTCAAGAACGACTTACACGACGCGATCTGCACGCAGCCGCGCGACCTCGTCGGCCGACATCCCGAGCCAGCCGCCGAGCACCGCGTCCGTATCGGCACCGAGCACCGGCGGCGCACCGCGCACCGGCAACCGCGCGCCGTCGAACCGATACGGCGGCGCAAGCACGTCGACGCCACCCGCGACCGGATGCGGCTGCCGCGTGACGAGCCCCGCGCTCGTCGCGCGCTCCGACTTCAGCGCTTCGTGCAGCCCGAGCACTTCGCCGCACGGAATGCCCGCATCCGCGAGCGCCGCGAGCAACGTCGCGCGCGACCGGCGCGCGAGTTCGCCGCGAATCTCGGGCAGCAGGTCGGCGCGGTTTTCCGACCGGCCAAGGTTGGTCTTGTAGCGCGCATCGGCCGCGAGATCGGGCCGCTCGATCGCGTCGCAGAAGCGCGCGAACTGCGTGTTGTTGCCGACCGTGATCACGAGCGGGCCGTCGGCCGCGTCGAACACGCCGTACGGCACGATCGACGGATGCGCGTTGCCGTAGCGCGGCGGGTCCTCGCCCATCAACAGCGCGTCGAGCCCGTAGTACGCGGTGATCATCAGCCCGCAATCGAACAGCGCCATCTCGACGCGCCGCCCGCGCCCCGTCGCATGGCGCTCGTACAGCGCGGCGAGGATCGCCTGAGCCGAATACATGCCGGTGAACAGGTCGACCGCCGCGACGCCGAACTTCAGCGGCGGCTGGCCGGCCTCGCCGTTCAGCGCCATCAGCCCGGCCTCGCCCTGCACGACGAGGTCGTAGCCGGGCCGCGCGGCCTCGGCGCCCGAACGGTCGTAGCCGGAGATCGCACAATGCACGAGGCGCGGATTCAGCTCGGCCAGCGCGTCGTAGCCGAGCCCGAGCTTTTCCGCGCCGCCGAACTTGAAGTTGTGAAGCACCACGTCGGCCTGCGCGGCCAACTCGCGTGCGAGCCGCCGCCCTTCTTCCGTCTGCAGGTCGAGACAGATCGAGCGCTTGCTGCGGTTCACGCTGTTGAAGTAGGTCGTCTCGGTGTCGCCTATCCTCAAGCCCCAGTCGCGCGTGTCGTCGCCGCGCGCCGGATGTTCGACCTTGATCACTTCCGCGCCGAAATCGGCGAGCACCATCGCGCACCACGGGCCCGCGAGCACGCGCGAGAAATCGAGCACCTTCACGCCGGCCAGCGGCAATGCGCGCGATTCGTTCGTCATCCTTGTCTCCTCCATTCGCGTGGTTCGCTTTTACTGTTTCGACAGCGCGATGTAGCGCGCGAGATGGTGATCTTCATCACCGAGCTGGTGATCGATCATCACGAGGCGCTTCGCGTAGTGCGACAGCGGCAGCTCCCACGTCATCCCGATCCCGCCGTGCAGCTGGATGCTCTCCTCCGCGACGAGCGTGCCGATCCGGCCGATGCTGGTTTTCGCCGCCGCCAGCGCGCGTTCGCGCACCACGCGCGGCGCATCGAGCTGTGCGGCCGCGTTGATCACGGCCGAGCGCGCCTGCTCGACTTCGAGCAGCAGGTCGGCCATCCGGTGCTGCAGCGCCTGGAAACTGCCGATCGGCAAGCCGAACTGCTTGCGCGTGCGCAGGTAGTCGAGCGTGTACTCCTTCGCGACGTCCATCGCGCCGAGCGCTTCCGCCGACAGCGCGAGCAATCCATAGCCGAGCACGCGTTCGAGCAGCTCGGAGCCCGCTTCACCGTCGTGCGCGCCGAGCGCGGCATCGGCCGGCAGCGCGACGCGCTCGAAGCGCACTTCGGCCGCGCGGCCGCCGTCGATCTTCTTGTAGTCGCGCAGCGATACGCCCGGCGCGTCGGCCGACACGACGAACAGGCCGATACCGGCCGCATCGTCGTCGTGCCCCGACACGCGCGCGCTGACGACGAAGAACGCCGCCTGCGCGGCCTGGTCGACGACGCCCTTCGCGCCCGTCAGCACCCAGCCGTCGCCCGAGCGTTCGGCGCGCGTGCGCACGGTCGTCAGTTCGTAGTGCGAGCCCGGCTCGTCGTGCGCGAACGCGGCGCTCGCGCTGCCGTCGATCAACGCGGCGAGCCGGTCGCGATGCGCGGCGGCGCCGGCAAGCGACAGCGCGCGGCCCGCGAGCAGCGCGCCGAGGAACGGCTCGACGACGAGCCCGCGCCCGAGGCATTCGAACACCACGGCGATGTCGAAGCCCGCGCCGCCGAACCCGCCGTCGGCTTCGGAAAACAGCGCACCGACGGTGCCGAGTTCGGCAAAGCGCCGCCACATCGCGCGATCGAAACCTTCGGCCGACTGCGCGATGCGATCGCGCACCGGGAACGCGTACTGTTCGGCGATGAAGCGGTTCAACGTATCCGCCAGCATCCGGCGGTCTTCTGTGTGCTGGAAATCCATCGTCGCGTCCCTCGTTACAGCCCGAGCATCATCTTCGCGATGATGTTCTTCTGGATTTCGTTCGAGCCGCCGAAGATCGACAGCTTCCGGTTGTTGAAATACTGCTGCGCGGCGCTCGCGGCTTCGTCCGGGCCGACCGGCTCGCCGTCGTAGTCGGCATCGAGTGCTTCCTCGACGAACGGCTGCGCATACGGCCCCATCGCGCGCCGCATCAGCGCGGTGATCTCCTGGCGGATCTGCGTGCCGCGGATCTTCAGCATCGAGCTTTCCGCGCCCGGCGCGCCGCCGCCTGCGACCGCGGCCAGCACGCGCAGGTTGGTCGTACGCATGTTCTCGAGTTCGATTTCCACACGTGCGACGCGCGCCGCGAAGAACGGATCGTCCGCGAGCGGCCGCCCGTTCTTCGTGACCTTCGCGGCAACCGCGCGCAGCCGGTCGAGCGCGGCCGTCGAGAAGCCGATTCCCGCGATGTTGGTGCGCTCGTACGTGAGCAGGTATTTCGCGTAGGTCCAGCCGCGGTTCTCTTCGCCGACGAGGTTTGCCGCCGGCACGCGCACGTCGGTGAAGAACACCTCGTTCACCTCGTGCTCGCCGTCGAGCGTGATGATCGGGCGGACCTCGACGCCCGGCGTGTTCATGTCGATCAGCAGGAAGCTGATGCCTTCCTGCTTGCGCACGTCGGTCGCGGTACGCACGAGGCAGAAGATCATGTTCGCGTAGTGGCCAAGCGTGGTCCACGTCTTCTGGCCGTTCACGAGGTAGTGCTCGCCCTGCGCGTCGATGCCGCGCACCGCGCTCGTCTTCACCGCCGCGAGATCGGAACCGGCGCCCGGCTCCGAGTAGCCCTGGCACCACCAGTCGGTGCCGTCGAGGATGCGCGGCAGCCAGTGGCGCTTCTGCGCTTCGTTGCCGTACTTGATCAGCACGGGGCCGAGCATGTTCACGCCGAACGGCACGATGCGCGGCGCACCCGCGAGCGCGCATTCGTTGTCGAACAGGAACTTCTGCGCGACGCTCCAGCCGGGGCCGCCGTATTCGCGCGGCCAGTGGCTCGCGAGCCAGCCGCGCGCGTTGAGGATGGCATGCCATTCGCGCATGTCGTCGCGCGTGAGATGCAGGCCGCCCTTCACCTTGCGCGCGATGCGCTCGGGCAGTTCGGCTTGCAGGAAGCGCTGCACTTCCGTGCGGAAGGCTTCCTCTTCGGGAGTGAAATTGAGGTCCATCTTCGGTCCGTGGCGAATGCGGTGGGCGTTCAGTCGATGCGATTCAGGCTCGCGAAATCCGCGCCGCGCGCGACGAGATCGACGAGCAGCGGCGACGGCTTCCAGAACAGCGGATCTTCCTTCGCGAACGCGCGGATATCGGCGAGCACGTTCGCGAGGCCGACCGTGTCCGCGTAATGCATCGGGCCGCCGCGATAGCGCGGGAAACCGTAGCCGTACAGGAACACCGCATCGACATCGAGCGGGCGCAGCGCGATCTTCTCGTGCACGACGTTCGCGCCTTCGTTGATCATCGCGGCCAGGTAACGGCGCATGATCTCGTCGTCGGTGAACGTGCGCGGCGTGACGCCCTTCTTCGCGCGCTCTTCCGCGACGATCGCGTCGACTTCCGGGTCCGGCGTGCCGACACGCGCGCCGTCCGGATACAGGTAGTAGCCGCGCGCCGTCTTCTGGCCGAACCAGCCGCGCTCGCACAGCCGGTCGGAGATCTCGACGTAGCGCGCCCGCGGGTCGCGCGTCGCCGCGCGGCGCTTGCGGGTCGCCCAGCCGATGTCGCCGCCCGCGAGGTCGACGACCTGGAACGGCCCCATCGGGAAGCCGAACTCGCGCACCGCGCGA
This sequence comes from Burkholderia lata, assembly GCF_902499335.1. Classification (GTDB taxonomy): domain Bacteria; phylum Pseudomonadota; class Gammaproteobacteria; order Burkholderiales; family Burkholderiaceae; genus Burkholderia; species Burkholderia lata_B. Next base: position 18,879 of record NZ_CABVQK010000026.1, read on the forward strand.
TCGATCTGGTACGGCGACGCGCCGTCTTCCATCAGGGTGTCGGCCGCCGTGCGATAGACCGCGAGGATCCGGTTGCCGATGAAGCCGTCGCACACGCCCGCGCGCACCGGCGTCTTCTTCAGCTGCTTCGCGAGCGCGAACGCGGTCGCGACGACGTCCGCGCTCACGCGCGCCGGCACGACGATCTCGAGCAGCTTCATCACGTTGGCCGGCGAGAAGAAATGCAGGCCGATCACGTCGGCCGGCCGGTCGATGCTCGCGGCCAGTTCGTCGATGTCGAGATACGACGTGTTGGTCGCAAGCACTGCGCCCGGCTTGCACGCGCGCGCGAGTTCGGCGAACACGGCCTGCTTCACGGCCATGTCCTCGAACACGGCCTCGATCACGACGTCGGCCTGCGCGAGCGCGTCGTACGACGTGCTGCCCTTGAAGCGCGCGAGCCGCGCCGCGTGCGCGGCCGGCGTCATCCGCCCTTTCGCGACGAGGCCGTCGTACACCTTCTCGACGTGCGCTCGGCCACGCGCGAGCGATGCTTCGTCGCGTTCGATCATCGTCACCGGCAGCCCGGCATCAAGCGCCGCGACCGCGATGCCCGCGCCCATCGTGCCGCCGCCGACCACGCCGATCCGCTCGACCGGCCGCGCGCTCGCGCGCCGCGCCTCGGGCGCCTTCGCCGCTTCGCGCTCCGCGAAGAACGCATGCACGAGGCCCGCACGCTGCGGGCTGTCGATGCACTGCAGGAACAGGCTGCGCTCGAGCTTCATCCCCGCGTCGAACGACTGCGTGAGCGCGGCCTCGACCGCGTCGACGATCTTCGCGGGCGAGAACAGGCCACGCGATTTCTTCGGCAGTTCCGCGCGCGCCGCATCGATCGCGGCCTGCGCGGCCGCGCGGTCGGCCAGCCCCTGCGCATCGCGCGTCCGGCGCACCGGTGCGCCGAGCGATACGAGTTCCTGCGCGTACGCGAGACCTTCGGCGAGCGTGTCGTCGCTGTGCGCGACGCGGTCGACGAGGCCGAGCGCGAGCGCTTCGTCGGCGCTTGCGTGACGGCCCGTCAGCATCAGGTCTAGCGCGGCCTTCGCACCGATCAGGCGCGGCGCGCGCTGCGTGCCGCCTGCGCCCGGCAGCAGGCCGAGCGTGACTTCAGGCAGCCCGAGCTTCGCGCCGGGCACCGCGAGCCGGTAATGCGCGGCGAGCGCGACCTCGAGGCCGCCGCCGAGCGTCGCGCCGTGCAGCGCGACCACGACCGGCTTCGTGCCCGATTCGATCCGCTCGCACACGTCGGGCAGCGACGGCGGCACGATCGGCTTGCCGAATTCGCGGATATCGGCGCCCGCGATGAAGTTGCGGCCGGCGCCAACGATCAGCACCGCGCGGATCGCGTCGTCGGCCTGCGCGGCGTCGAGCGCGTCGGCGAGGCCGCGCCGCACGTCGGCGGACAGCGCGTTGACGGGCGGGTGGTCGATCGTGACGACGAGCACCTTGTCGCGCCGTTCGCGCGTGACGGTGCCGGCCGGGCCGGTGGGGGAAGCGGGTGAGTTCATCGTGTCTCCTTGACGCGGCGGCAGGTGCGTCGACGCCGGTTCGTGGCTCGCGGCCACGCGAGCGGCGCCGGGGCACCGGCCCCGGTCCCGCACGAAGCGGGACAAGATCCGGCCGTACGCCGGGCATGACCCGATTCTCGATTGATCGAGATTCATTGACAATTCCCTCCCGCCTTTACAAGCTGTCAAGTCTGACTTGACACTGAATGCTTTCCGACCGTTAAACGGGCCGGATCAGGAGACGCGCCGCATGGACCTGAACGCGCTGACGCTGCTCGTCGAGATCCTCGACGCCGGCAATCTCAGCAAGGCCGCGCAGCGGCTCAAGATGAGCCGCGCGAACGTCAGCTACCGGCTGAACCAGCTCGAGCGCTCGATCGGCCAGCAGCTCGTGCGGCGCACGACGCGGCGCATCGAGCCGACCGAGATCGGGCTGAAGCTGTACGAGCACGGCCGGCGCATCCGCAACGAACTGCTCGCCGCGCAGGAATCGGTGACGACGCTCGGCCAGGACCTGCAGGGCCGCGTGCGGCTGTCGGTGCCGAGCGGCTACGGGCAGATGGTGATGTCCGACTGGCTGCTCGCGTTCAAGCGGCTGCATCCGGGCATCGTGCTCGACGTCGTGTTCGAGAACCGCGTGGAAGACCTGATGCGCGACGAAATCGACATCGCGGTGCGCGTGATGCCGGAGCCGCCGCAGAACCTCGTCGCGCGCGACATGGGCGCGGTGCGCTACGTCGCGTGCGCATCGGCCGCATTCGCGGCCGAGCACGGGATGCCGGCGAGCCTCGGCGCGTTGTCGGCCTCCCCCGTCGTCACCGCGACGGTGATGGGCCGGCAGCTCAGGATCGCCGCGTATCTCGGCGACGAGCGCCACGAGGTGCTGCTCGAGCCCACGCTGATTTCGGAGAACTTCCTGTTCCTGCGGCAGGCGATCCTCGGCGGGATCGGCGTCGGCATCGTGCCCGACTACGTGATGCAGGACGACATCCGGCGCGGCACGGTCGTCACGTCGCTCGACGCGTACCGGCTCAGCATCTTCGGCACGCACATGTACATGCTCTACATGCCGAACCGGCACCACACGCGTGCGACGTCGACGTTCATAGAGTTCATCCTCGAACAGGCCGGGAAGACCGGCCGGGGCGGGCCCGGCGCGATGCGTCAGGGTTTCCTGTCGGGTGACAAGCCGCCGGCCGCGCGGCGACAATAGCGCGCCCGGGGCGGGCAGCCGCGTTGCGCCGGCACCGTCGCCTCCTTCGAATTCACTGCTGCCGAGGGTTCAATGTTCGACCGGATTCGTCCGCATTCGCGCTCCTGGACGCTGCTCGCCGCCGTCGCGCTCGTCGCGTTCAACGCCGGCTGCACGTCCCCGTCCACGCCGCCGTCGGGCGCGGTGGTGCCCGTCGCCGCCGCATCCGGCGCCGCCGTGCCGCTGCCCGGCTTCCACGCGCCGGAGCTGTCGTCCGGCTGGACCGACAAGCCGGGCTGGACCTCGCAGCACGTCATGATCGCGGCCGCGAACCCGCTCGCGACGCAGGCCGGCTACGACATGCTGAAGGCCGGCGGCACCGCGATCGATGCGGCGATTGCCACGCAGATGGTGCTCGCGCTCGTCGAGCCGCAATCGTCGGGGATCGGCGGCGGCGCGTTCATGCTGTATTTCGACGGCAAGGCAACGCAGGCCTACGACGGCCGCGAAACCGCACCGGCCGCCGCGACCGACCGCCTGTTCTACGGGCCGACCGGCCAGCCGATGAGTTTCTACGAAGGTGTCGTCGGCGGGCGCTCGGTCGGCACGCCGGGCGTGCTGCGCATGCTCGACGCCGCGCACCGCGCGCACGGCAAGCTGCCGTGGCGCCGGCTGTTCCAGCCGGCGATCCGGCTCGCCGAACACGGCTTCACGATCAGCCCGCGGCTCGCGACGCTGATCGCGAACGACAAGTACCTGAAGAACGACCCGGCCGCGCGCGCGTACTTCTACAACCAGGACGGCACGCCGAAGGCGGCCGGCACGGTGCTGAAGAACCCCGCGCTCGCGACCGTGCTGCGCCAGGTCGCCGACCGCGGCGCGAATGCGTTCTACAGCGGCGCGATCGCACGCGACATCGTCACGAAGGTGCGCAAGCACCCGACCAACCCGGGCCTGCTGTCGCTCCAGGATCTCGCGCGCTACAAGGCGAAGGTGCGCGCGCCGCTGTGCGCCGATTACCGGCGCTCGGTCGTGTGCGGGATGCCGCCGCCGTCGTCGGGCGGCCTCGCGATCGCGCAGATGCTCGGCATCCTAGAAGCGATGCCCGACTGGCAGCAGATCGGCGCGCAGAAGCCGGTGCGCAACGACGTCGGCTACGAGCCGACGCCGTTCGCCGCGCACCTGTTCAGCGAAGCCGGGCGCCTCGCGTACGCGGACCGCGCGCGCTATGTCGCCGATCCCGATTTCGTGCCGCTGCCGGGCGGCAGCTGGGCGAGCCTCACCGACAGGACCTATCTCGCGCAGCGCGCGCACCTGATCGGCGACAGCAGCATGGGCGTCGCGCAGGCCGGCACGCCGCAGGGCGCGACGCTCGCGATGGCCGACGACCGCAGCCCCGAACTGCCGTCGACGTCCGACATCGCGATCGTCGACCGCTACGGCCAGGCGCTGTCGATGACGACGAGCATCGAGGACGCGTTCGGCTCGCGGCTGATGGTGCGCGGCTTCATGCTGAACAATCAGCTCACCGATTTTTCGTTCGTGTCGAACGACAACGGCCGGCCGGTCGCGAACCGCGTGCAGCCCGGCAAGCGGCCGCGTTCGGCGATGTCACCGGAGCTCGTGTTCGACAAGAAGACGAAGCAGGTGACGATGATCGTCGGCTCGGCCGGCGGCCCCGCGATCATCAATCACGTCGCGAAGACGCTGGTCGGTGTGCTCGATTGGGGGATGACGATGCAGCAGGCGATCGCGCTGCCGAACTTCGGGTCGATGAACGGGCCGACGCAGCTCGAGCGCGGCCGCGTGTCGGACGCACTCGCCGACGGGTTGAAGGGCCGCGGGCACGACGTGCAGGTCGTCGAGATGAACTCGGGGCTGCAGGGGATCCAGCGGCTGAACGTGCAGGGGCAGACGGTGTGGTTCGGCGGGGCCGATCCGCGGCGAGAAGGGATCGCGATGGGGGATTGAGGGCGGCAGCAGGCCGGGGCGGCGCGTGAACGTCGCCCATGCGCCTGCGTGACGTCAGCCTCTCCCCTTCCACGGCACGATCCGCCGTTCGACCCATCGCATCGCGAGATCGAACAGCCACGCGATCGCGCCGATGATCAGGATCCCCATCACGACGATGTCCGTACGCAGGAAGCTCGATGCGTTGAGCACCATCTGCCCGAGCCCGGCTGTCGCGGCGACCATCTCGGCCGCCACGAGCGTCGTCCAGCCGAAGCCGATCGCGATCCGCAACCCGGTGAGGATCTCCGGCAGCGCGGCCGGCAGCACGACGTGGCGCACGATCTGCGCGAAGCTGCCGCCGAGCGAATACGCGGCGTTGATCTGCTCGACCGTTGCCGCTCGTACGCCGGCGCGCGCGGCCATCGCGATCGGCGCGAAGCATGCGAGGAAGATCACGACGAGCTTCGCCGTTTCATCGATGCCGAACCAGATCACGACGAGCGGCAGATACGCGAGCGGCGGCAGCGGCCGGTAGAACTCCAGCAGCGGATCAAGCACGCCGCGTGCAATGCGGCTCACGCCCATCAGGATGCCGGCCGGCACGCCGATCGCGGTCGCGAGCAGGAACGCGCCGAACACGCGCGCCGCACTCCACAGCAGGTGCTCGGAAAGCGGCAGGCCGCCCTGGATGCGCCCGTGCCAAGCATCGACGAATGCCGTCCACACGGCTTCCGGTGCGGGCAGGAACAGCGGCGGCAGCCACTGGCGATGCGTGGCGACCCACCACAGCACGGCCAGCACCGCGACCGTCGCCGTGCTCAAGGCCGCCGTCTTCCCCTCCCCCGGCAACCGGTAGCGGCGTGACGACGGCGCACGTCGCGCTGCCGCATGCGTCCGCGTGCGATCACCCTGCTCGAAACCTGCGGCCGTCCCGTCGGCCGCCCACGAATCCTGCGTGCTCATGCTGTCCTGCCTGTGCAAAGTGCTGATCCGACCGCGTCCGACCGACGCGCCCTGTCGCGCGAGTTCATGCATCACGCGGCCACCTCGGCCGCTTCGTCGCGATGCAGGTACGCGATCAGCCGCTCGCGCCACGCGATGAAATCCGGTGAAGACTTCACCGCGCGCGCATCGCGCGATTCGACGTAGCGGCGCGCGAACGGCAGCTCGAAGGTTTCCGCGATCCGGCCGGGGCCGGGCGTCATCACGACGAGACGCGTCGCGAGGAACAGCGCCTCCTCGACATCGTGCGTAATGAAGAACACCGTCTTGCCGGTGCGCGCCCACACGTCGAGCACGAGCGCCTGCATCGTGCCGCGCGTCATCGCGTCGAGCGCGCCCATCGGCTCGTCCATCAGCAGCACGCGCGGGTCGCTCGCGAGCGCGCGCGCGATGCCGACACGCTGCTGCATCCCGCCCGACAGCTCGTACACGCGCGCATGCGCATGACCGTCGAGCCCGACGAGCGCGAGCATCTCCCGCGCCCGCGCGTCGCGTTCGGCTTTCGACACGCGCGCGAACCGCAACCCGAGCGCGACGTTGTCGAGCACGTCGAGCCACGGCAGCAGCGCGTACTTCTGGAACACGACGCCGCGATCGGCGCCGGGGCCCGTGACCGGCACGCCGTCGACGCACACCTCGCCGGTCGTCGGCGCGACGAAACCGGCCATGCAGTTCAGCAGCGTCGTCTTCCCGCACCCGGACGCGCCGAGCGCGACGACGAATTCACCGGCATCGATGCGCAGGTCGACGCGTGCGAGCGCCTGCGTCGTCGGCCTGCCGCGCTCGCCCGGATAGGCAACCGATACCTGACGGACTTCCAGCGTGCTCATGGTCAGGACTCCGCGATGATCGCCGCTTAGCGCGCGGCCTTCTGCACGAACTGCGGATCGACGCCGGCCGAGTAGTCGGCGAGCACCGTCTGGATCGTGCCTTGCGATTTGAGGAACGTGGCGGTCGCCGCGAGCGACTTCGCGGCGCCCGATTGCGCGCCGCCACCAAGCCACGTCGGCGACGCCTGCTCGGCTGCCGTCGGGAAGGCGTAGAGCGCGAGGCTGGCCGGCACGTCCTGCGCGTTCGCGCCCGATACCTTCGCGACCGCCGCGACCTGCGGCGAGCCGACCTTCCACGCCGCCGCATGCGCGCGATAGTCGGCATCGGCGGCTGCGAGCACCTTCACGAATCGCGTGACGAACTCGGGGTTCTCGCGCGCGAACTTGCGGCTCACGACGAAGCCGTCGAAGGTCGCCTTGCCACTTTCTTTCGCAACCTGACCGGACGTCGTCAGCACGGTGCCCGACTGCTTGACCTTCGCGAGCACCGGATCCCAGATGTAGGTCGCGTCGATGTCGCCGCGCGCCCACGCCGCCGCGACTTCGGGCGGGCGCAGGTTGACGATCTTCACGTCGTTCGGATTGACGCCCGCGGCCTGCAACGCGACGAGCGTGTGGAAATGCGACGTCGACACGAACGGCACGCCGATCTTCCTGCCCTTCAGCGATGCGACGTTCGTGACGCCCGAGCCGTTGCGCGCGACGAGCGCCTCGGCGTCGTTGATGTTGTCGAGCACCCAGAACAGCGAGATGTCGAGCCCCTGCGACAGCCCGGCCGCGATCGGGCTCGAGCCGGCTTCGCCGAGCTGCACGGAGCCCGACGCGAGTGCGCGGATCACGTCGGCGCCGCTGTCGAGCTTGCGGAACGTGACCTTGTAGCCGGTCGCCTTTTCGACTTCACCGCTCGCCTGCGCGTAGCGCCACGGCACCACCATGTCCTGGTACGCGATCACGACTTCGCGCGTTTCGGCGTGCGCCGCACCGAGCGCGGCAAAGGCGGTCAGCGCGACGACGGCGCGGCGGATGAAGCTGAAACGGGACATGCGGCTCTCCTTCGGAATGCGGGTATTGCTGCGGGAGAGCCGACTATAGGAGCTTTGCGCGGGGCGGGAGCGAACTTATCCTGCGAAGCTATCGATGCCGTTTCAGCTTTGCTTTCCATGCTCCACTGGATTGCGCGTCCGGTCGGGTGGCGATTGCCATGCGAACGCAGGAATGGCGTCCGCATCAACAAAAAAGCCCGCATCGCTGCGGGCTTTTTTCGGGTTCGCCGGAAGACGGCGAAGCAACGGCGCTCAGACCACCCCGGCCCCGTGCGCCTGCAGATCGGCGTGATAGCTCGACCGCACCATCGCGCCGACGGCCGCGTGCGTGAAGCCCATCTTGTACGCCTCTTCCTCGTACATCTTGAAGGTATCCGGATGCACGTACGCACGCACCGGCAGGTGGTGCTCGGACGGCTGCAGGTACTGGCCGATCGTCAGCATGTCGACGTCGTGCGCGCGCAGGTCGCGCATCACCTGCAGGATTTCCTCTTCGGTTTCGCCGAGGCCGACCATCAGGCCCGACTTCGTCGCGACGTCCGGATGCAGCGCCTTGAAGTCCTTCAGGAGCTTCAGCGAGTGCGCGTAGTCCGAACCCGGGCGCGCTTCCTTGTACAGGCGCGGCACCGTTTCGAGGTTGTGGTTCATCACGTCCGGCGGCGCGGCGTTCAGGATCGAGATCGCGCGGTCGAGACGGCCGCGGAAGTCCGGCGTCAGGATCTCGATGCGCGTTTCCGGCGACTGCTCGCGCACTTCGCGGATGCACTCGACGAAGTGGCCGGCACCGCCGTCGCGCAGGTCGTCGCGGTCGACGCTCGTGATCACCACGTACTTCAGCTTCAGCGCGCCGATCGTGCGCGCGAGGTTCTTCGGCTCGTCCGGATCCAGCGGATCGGGGCGGCCATGGCCGACGTCGCAGAACGGGCAGCGGCGCGTGCACTTGTCGCCCATGATCATGAACGTCGCGGTGCCCTTGCCGAAGCATTCGCCGATGTTCGGGCAGCTCGCTTCCTCGCACACCGTATGCAGGTTGTGCTCGCGCAGGATCGTCTTGATCTCGTTGAAGCGCGAGCTGCCGGTGGCCGCCTTCACGCGGATCCACTCGGGCTTCTTCAGCTTCTCGATCGGAATGACCTTGATCGGGATGCGCGCCGTCTTCGCCTGCGCCTTCTGCTTGGCGGTCGGATCGTAGGCAGGGGTCGCGGCCGAATCGGCCGGTGCGGGAGAAGCGGTAACGTCAGTCATTCGATTGTTCCAGTGCCTGCGGCTTGTCGGCGGCCGCGGATGCGCCGTCGAGGTTGGCGATCAGACGGCGCACCAGCGTGTGGGCGACGTCGTTCCAGTCGGCGGCAACCTCGAGGCTCGCCATGTCGACAGTTTCCAGTCCGGCATAGCCGCACGGGTTGATCGCAAGAAACGGGCGCAGATCCATCTTCACGTTCAGGCTCAGCCCGTGATAGCTGCAGCCGTTGCGGATCTTCAGGCCGAGGGCCGCGATTTTCGCGCCCTCGTGCACGCCGGATGCCACGTAGATCCCGGGCGCACCCGCCTTGCGGACCGAAGCGAGATTATACGCCGCGAGGGTTTCGATCACGGCCTCCTCGATCTTCGTCACCAGCGTGCGCACCATCAGCTTGCGCCGGCGCAGGTCCAACAGAAGGTACGCGATGATCTGGCCGGGGCCGTGGTAAGTGATTTGCCCGCCGCGGTCGACCTTCACGAGCGGCACGCCGCTGTCGGCCACCAGCAGGTGGGCCGGGTCGCCGGCCTGGCCGAGCGTGTAGACCGGCGGGTGCTCGACCAGCCAGATCTCGTCGCCGGTGTCGGCCGTGCGCGTGTCGGTGAACGCGCGCATCGCGTCGAAGCTCGTCTCGTAGGTCTCGACGCCCCGCCAGCGCACGGTGACCGGCGGGGCCGGCTGATCCGGGGACCCGGCGGGCGATGCGGAAACGGCAACAGGCGTGGACACAATGGAAACCGGCGAAACGGACATGGGCGGTAGTTTACCGAAAACCCGTGGGTCTCGCCGGCCTTGGGAGAGGGACGGATCGCCGGTATCCGTCGGAGGAAATGATGGTCAGACGGTGCGCCATCCGTCGTGGAGCAGCGCAGTCACGCGTTCGCGCAGCCGTGCCAGCCCGCCGAGCGCGACTTCCCGGGGCGGACGCGACACCGAGAACGCCACGCGCGTGCCCTCCCGGCCTTCCGCGCTGAGCCACAGCCGCTCGCCGCGGCGCAGCTTCAGCGTCTCGCCGTCGACCAGGAAGTAGTCGTTGACGTCGTTGCTGCGCGTCGCCCACACCGGCCCGCACTGAACCACCAGCCGCGTGCTGCGTTGTACCTTCATCGGCACGGTTTCGCCCGCGGGGATTTCGAACGTGATGCTTGAAGAAATTTCTTGCATGATCGACTCCGCCAATAAGTGCTTCGATGGCTACAATCGTAGTCACTTCAAGGCGTCTGACAAAACGACCAATTTTCACGTCGATGTGAGGAAAATTAGCAAATGGACCTCCGCCAGCTACCTGCGCTGAACGCGATTCGCGCGTTCGAAGCCGCCGCCCGTCACGAGAATTTCTCGCGCGCCGCCGACGAGTTGTACGTCACGCACGGCGCGGTCAGCCACCAGGTACGCGCGCTCGAGGAGGAGCTCGGCGTGCAGCTGTTCACCCGCAACGGCAAGCGGCTGTGCCTGACCGACGCCGGCATGCGCTACGCGCAGCAGATCCGCACCGCGTTGATGGTGATCGCCGATGCGACCCGCGACGTGCGCGCGAGCGACCGCGACCGGCGGCTCGTGGTGTCGATGCTGTCGTCGTTCGCCGCGCGCTTCATCACGCCGCGCATCGGCTCGTTCATCGAGCGGCATCCGGAAATCGACGTCGAGCTGCAGTCGACCAACTCGCTCACCGATTTCGCGCGCGACGACGTCGATCTCGCGATCCGCTTCGGCCATGGCAACTATCCGGGGCTGCACGTCGAGCCGCTGTTCGACGAGGTGTTCTTTCCGGCGTGCGCGCCGACGCTGAACGGCGGCAAGCTGCCGCAAACGCCCTCCGATCTCGTGCACTACAACCTGCTGCGCTCGGACGACGAGCTGTGGCGGCCGTGGTTCGACGCGGCCGGGCTCAAGACGCTGACCGAGCCGAAGCGGGGGATTCTGTATCAGGATTCGTCGAACCTGCTGCTGGCCGCGATCGACGGCCAGGGCATCGCGCTGGTGCGCCGCTCACTCGCGGTGCACGACCTGCTCGACGGGCGCATCGTGCGCCTGTTCGACATCGACGGGCCGAGCCCGTGGCACTATTTTTTCGTGTGTCCGCCGCCGCTCCTGAACACGCCGCGCGTGCAGGCGTTCAGGACCTGGCTGCTTCAGGAAGTCGCCGAATACAAGCGGCTGTGCGACGAGCTGGACGCGCGGCGCGCGGCGGGGAAGACCCCCGCCGAGTGCGCGCAGGAAGGAGGATGGCGGGCGCTTAGAGCACAACCTTGACCATCGGATGGCCGGTCAGTGCGCGGTAGATGTTGTCGAGCTGTTCCTGGCTCGTCGCCCGCACGGTGATCGTGAGGCCCGTGTAATTGCCGCCGCTCGACGCACGCTCCTCGATCTTCTCGACATCGATCTCGTTGTCGTGAACGGCGACGACCTTGAAGATCGTGTCCTTGAACTCGGGGTGCGCCTTGCCCATGATCTTGATCGGGAAATCGCACGGGAACTCCAGCAGCGACTCCTTCCGGGTATCGATCGCGCCGGTCACCTCGATGGTTTTGGTCGGTTCGCTCATCACTTTCTCCGGGTTAGGTCAAACTGTTCAAACTCGCGCGACTTCGCGCGCTGGTACGCGTCATACAACGCCGCGAACACGGGGCCCGGCTTGCCGCCCTGCACGGGCAGATCGTCGAGCGACGTGACGGGCAGCACTTCCTTGGTGGCCGACGTGATCATGATTTCGTCGGCTGCGCGCAATTCCACTTCGCTGATCTCGCGCGCGACGAACGGAATCTTGCATTCGTCGGCCAGCTCCTCGATCAGCGCATAGCGGATCCCCTCGAGGATCTTGTTGCTGCGCGGCGGCGCGAGCAGCTCGCCGTTCTTCACGATCCACACGTTCGACGACGATCCTTCCGTCAGGTTGCCGTCGCGCAGCTGCAGCGTCTCGAACGCATCGCGTTCGGCCGCATGCTGCGCCATCAGCACGTTGCCGAGCAGCGAGATCGACTTGATGTCGCAATGCAGCCAGCGGCGATCCTCGGCCGTCACGCAGCGCACGCCCTGCGCGCGCTCCTCTGCCGACGGCAGGCGCAGCGGGCTCGTCATCGCGAACACCGTCGGCACCGCGTTCGCCGGAAACGCGTGGCCGCGCTTCGCGACGCCGCGTGTCACCTGCAGGTACACGAGCGCGTTGCCGTCGCCGAGCCCTTCGGCATTCGCCGCGACCACACGCTCGATCAGCGCACGCCAGCCCGCGTCGTCGTGCGGGTTGGCGATGCCGATCTTCTTCAGGCTGCGCTCGAGCCGTGCCAGATGCTGCTCGATCCGGAACGGCACGTGCGCGCCGTCGTGCGCATAAACGGGGACAACTTCATACACGCCGTCGCCGAAGATGAACCCGCGGTCGAGCACCGGTACACGGGCTTCCGACAGCGGCACCATTTCCTCCTGCGACGACACGCTGAGGTAGACGATCGGTTCAAATTCGGCTTGGCTCATAGCTATGACAGATGGGGATGAAGTCGTGAAAACAAAGGCCCGTCGTGCTTACTTCTTCTTGCTGAACATCAGCAGGATCGAGTCCCAGATACGTCCGAAGATACCCGCTTCCGGCACGGCCTGCAGTGCGACGACCGGGAATTCGGACAGCGTCTTGCCGTCGGCGACGATCTTCACGGTGCCGACCTGCTGGCCTTCCGCGAGCGGCGCGATCAGCGGCGCGTTGACGTCGACTTCCGTCTTGATCTTGTCGCCGAGGCCGCGCGGCACGGTCGCCCACTGGTCGCCCTTCACGCCGACCTGCACGGTGTTTTCCTTGCCCTTGTAGATGCGCGGCGTCGACATCGCCTGGCCGCCCTTGAACAGGCGCACCGAATCGAACGCGCTGTAGCCGTAGTTCAGCATCTTCATGCTGTCCTGCGTGCGCTCGCCTTCCTTCTGCTCGCCCATCATCACCGACACCAGGCGGCGCTGGCCGTCCACACCCGGGATCGCGCGCTTCGCCGACGCGATCAGGCAGTAGCCGGCCGCTTGCGTATGGCCCGTCTTCAGGCCGTCGACCGTCGGGTCGAGCCACAGCAGGCGGTTGCGGTTGCCCTGGCGGATGTTGTTGTACTTGAATTCCTTCTCCGAGAAGATGCTGTAGTACTGCGGAAAATCGCGGATCAGGTGGGCGGACAGCTTCGCGAGGTCGCCGGCCGTCGTGTAGTGGTTCGGGTCGGGCATGCCGTTCACGTCGGCGAAGTGCGTGCCCTTCATGCCAAGGCGCTGCGCCTCGTCGTTCATCAGCGTGACGAACTGCCCTTCGCTGCCGCCGACGAGTTCGGCCAGCGCGATCGCGGCGTCGTTGCCCGACTGGATGATCATCCCGTACACGAGGTCGTGCACCGACACCGGCTTGTTCGCCTCGATGAACATGCGCGACTCGTCGCGGCCGACGCGGCGCACGGCTTCGCTCGGCGTGACGATCTGCTCCATCGAGATCTTCTTCTTGTCGAGCGCCTCGAACACGAGGTACGCCGTCATCAGCTTCGTCAGCGACGCGGGTTCGACGCGTTCGTCGGCATTGCCCGATGCAAGCACCGTGTTGCTGGTCGCATCGACGAGCACCCACGAGCGCGCGTTCACGCCCGGCGGCGGCACTGCGCCCGGCATGTAGGTCGCGGGCGCGCCGGTGAACTGCTCGGTGGCGGCCGGTGCCGCATGCGCGGCCTTGGCCTTGGCGGCCGGCTTCGCCTCGGCGACGACGATCGTCGACGCGAGCGCGACGGGCAGCATCACGCCGAGCGCGACGTTGCGCGCAGCGGTGCCGAAGGCGATGGAAGAAGCGAGGGACTTGAGGCCTTGGGGAGACAGACGCATGATCGATTCAGGCTGATGGCAGAAAGTGCGGTGCGAAACGCGCAGGGTTGAACGGCAAGGCGGCGGGCGTTTCGGGCACTCGCCCGAAAATCGTCGGGCGACGCGAAACGCGCCGGTTGGACTCGTGCGGACGCGTTCGGTTCGCGGCCGTCGCGAGCGGGCGGACAGGCGGCGAAACGAGCGCCGCATGGGCCCAGCCGGGCCGCGGGCGACGCGGAATCCGGCCATTATACGTGGCCGCGCAGGGCGTTTTCGCGAACCTGGCGCCGGACGGCCGCACATCGGCATCGGGCGCAGGGGGTCGGCAAGCTGCACGTCATCGCACGCGAAGGTGTGCGAAAGGCATGTGCAGGCGAGGTGGAAGTCGGGATGCGCCGCGCGGTGCGGCGCGATGTCGCGCGAAGGGAGAACGCGCGTCCGGTGCGTGCCGGAGGTCGTGCGTGAGATGTGACGCGGGCTACCGGCGCTACGCCGGCGCCCGCGTACCGGCTAGCGCCAGGCGTCGACGATGATGCGCTTCAGCACGTGCAGCTTGCGATGCAGGAAATGCTCGGCGCCGGGGATTACGACGACCGGCAGTTCCTGCGGCCGCGCCCAGTCGTACACCGACGCGATCGGCACGGTGTCGTCGGTTTCACCGTGGATCACGAGCGTGTTCTCGGGCACGTCGGCCACCTGCCAGCGGCTCGCGGCCGTGCCGACGAACACCATCCGTTCGATCGTCTCGCCCGCGTCGCGCAGCCGCTTCGCGACGTGCGACAGCACGAAGGTGCCGAACGAGAAGCCCGCGAGCACGAGCGGCAGGTCGGCATACGCGGGCTGCGCACGCATGTGCGCGAGCACCGCAAGCAGGTCGTCGGCCTCGCCGGTGCCGTTGTCGTGCACGCCCTCGGTCGCGCCGACGCCGCGGAAGTTCGACCGGAACACGACGTAGTTCAACTGCACGAGCGTGCGCGCGAGCGTCTGCGCGACCTTGTTGTCCATCGTGCCGCCGAACAGCGGATGCGGATGCGCGACGAGCGCGATGCCGCGCGGTGCGGCGCCGCTTTCGCGCACGGCGTCGGGAAGGTCGACCGCGATTTCGATCTGCCCGACCGGGCCCGCGATCAGCGACTTCTGCGTATGAACGTTCATTCGGCCGGCCCGCTCAGATCTTCAGGCGGTCGACGACCTTGCCGTCGCGCAGGTGCGATTCGACGATCTCGTCGATGTCGGCCTGGTCGACGTACGTGTACCACGTGCCTTCCGGATACACGACCATCACGGGCCCTTCCTCGCAGCGGTCGAGGCAGCCAGCCTTGTTGATGCGAACCTTGCCGGGCCCCGCGAGGCCGAGCTCCTTCACGCGCTTTTTCGCGTATTCCTGCATGGTCTGCGCGTCGCATTGCGCACAGCTCGGGCGTTCGGCGCCCGGATCGCGCTGGTTCAGGCAGAAGAAGACGTGGTGCTGGTAGTAGGAATCCATGATGGTGACGAGCGGCCCGGCGCGAAGCCGTGCGGAAAGAGGAGCGATTGCCGCTGCGCGGGGCAACGGAGGATGCGGACGATTATAGCGAGCGGCACGCGCCACTGCCTGCGATACCGCCGCCGCGCCACCGCAGCCCCGCGTCAGCGGCGCAAGGCAGCCGGCAGCCACGCGTGCTCGACGCGCTGGCCGAGCCAGATCAGCGCCGCGTAGGGCCAGATCCATGCGAGCCAGCGCGCGAGGCTGTTGAAGTGCACGTAGCGGCCCTGCCGCCAGCCCGACAGCGTGAAATCGAAGAACGGATTGACGGGCAGCAGGTTCACGAGCGCCACGCCGGCCAGCAGCGCGAGCGCCGCAAGCGTCGCGCGCCAGGTCGCCGGCACGTGCAGCGCGACGAGCGCGGCCGCGAACCCGAGCTCGATCCCGAGCCGCGCGCCGGGTGTCGCCCACACGACGACGAGGCCGGTGGCCGACTGCATGAACGTCGCGGCCGCCTTCAGCACGAGCGTCGCGGCGACAAGCGCGATCAGGAGCCGGATGCGCGGCGCGCGCGGCCGCATCGCGAGCGACGCGATCGTCAGCGCGGCGAACAGCATCAGCCCGCCGAGCGCGGCCTCCCACCCGGAGTCGGACAGCCAGCCGTCGACGCGCTCGGGCCATTCGCCCACGCGCCACGCGGCCGGCAGCCACGCAAGCAGCGCGTCCTGCATCGACACGTCCGCACGCTCCCACAGCGCGGCCGGCCAGTCGCCGATGCCGAACAGGAACGGCGACGGGAACAGGATCGCGAACGGCCACAGCCCGGCGAGCAGCAGCGGCGTCGCGCCGTCGTTCTCGAACCACGCGAAGCGCAGCCGGCGCAGCGCGCCGCGATCGAGCAGCGCACCGGTGGCCGGCGCGACGAGCGCCGCGCCCAGCAGCGCGCCGAGCGCATTGGCCGCGAGATCGAGATTCGACGCGACGCGCGTCGGCAGGTAGGTTTGCAGCGCTTCCATCGAGCCCGACAGCAGCACGCCGAGCCCGGCCGCGATCAGCGTCGCGGCCACGCCGCGCCAGCGCGGGTGCAGCGCGAGCACGGCAAGCGCGCCGAACGGCATGTAGCCGAGCACGTTCGTGACCACGTCGAATGCGGTCACGTAGCGCTGCATCGGCGCGAACAGGTAGTCGAACGGCCCGATGCCGAGCGACACCCAGCCTCCGAACGGATACAGCGACGCGTAGACGATAAGCGCCGCGTAAGCGGCAAAGGCCTGCCGTGCGAGCGGCGATGCACGTGGGGTGCCGGTCGCGCTCATCGCGGCTGCGCGGCACGCGTCACGGCGTGCCCGCGTACGCCTGCATGCCGACCCACGCGGCGATCTGCGACACGAGCTGGTCGCTCGCCGTCGCGAGCGCGCGGGCACCGCCCGCCGCGTCGGGCGTGCTCGACGGCGCGCGGGCGACGAACGTGCGCTGGCCGAGCACCTTGCCGTCCAGCGTCAGCGTCGCGCGCGCGGTGACGGCGCCGTGGCTCTGCGACTGGCCGTCGAACACCTGTTCGAATTCGTTCAGGTCGACCTTGAGGGTCGGCGCGCGCACGCCGTCGGATCCCTCGAGCACCGTGCCGCGCGACGACAGCGCACCGCGCAGCCGCTGCGTGAGCAGCTGCGCGGGCGGTGCCGTCCAGCGGCTGTCGCGATAGACGGCCACGTGCTGCGCATCCACGTACGCGAGGCGGTAGGCGAACTTGTCGGAATCGAGCGCGTCGGGCGCGGCGACGTCGAGCACCTTCAGCGCGGGGCCCGGGCCTGCGGTCACGACCGACGTGGCCGGCCCGAGGTCATAGCGGACATTCGACAGCACCGCGCTGTTGCCGGCGCAGCCGGCCGCGAGCGACAGTGTCAGCACGGCAAGCGCGGCCGCGGCGGGACGCAGCGCGCGGTCAAGGATTCGTGGCATGGCGTGTTCCTGCATGATGTTTCCGGTTTCGATGGGTGTCACTGCCCGGCCGTCGCACCCGGCCAGGCGAAGCCCGGCTCGCCGGGGCCCGGCGCCGCGCCGGGCGAACCGAACAACAGACTGCGCGGATTGCGGCCAAGTTCACCGGCCACGTCCTTCAATTGCCGCGACGCGTCGCCGACACTGCCGGCCAGCGCATTGAAGCGCGGCAGCGTGTCGTACTGCACGCGCGCGTTGAGGTCGTTCAGCGCGACACCGATCTGATCCGCGGCCGTGCCGGCCTTGTTCAGGTTCGACACGAGCGGCCCGTTCGGCTGCAGCAGCGTGTTCGCCGACGCCATCGCGCGGTTCACCTCGTGCATCGTTTCCGGCAGTGCAGTCACCGCCGGGCCGAGCTGCTTCGTCAGCGTGGCCGCGCCGTCGGCCGCGTGCTGCAGGCTTTCGGCGGTCGCGCGCAACTGCTCGCGCATCTCGGGCGACATCAGCGCATTCGCGCTCTTCGCGGCCATTTCGAGCTGCCGCAGCAGCACGTCGCCGCGCTCCTGGATCTGGTCGAACAGGCTCGGCCGCATCGGGATCTGCGCGATCGCCTTCGTCGACGACGGCAGCGGCGCCAGGTCGCGGCCCGTGTCCTCGAGCTGCACGAACGCGATGCCCGTCACGCCCTGGAAGCCCAGGCTGCCGTAAGTGGACTGCGTGATCGGCGCGTCGTGGTCGACGAGGATGCGGATCCGGATCTGGCCCGGGTGCGCGCGATCGAAGCCGATCGACTGCACCTTGCCGACGTCGAGGCCGCGAAAGCGCACGGCCGCGTCCGGGAACAGCCCCGTCACGTTGGTGCGCGCGAGCAGGTCGTACGGCACGCGCACGGTGCGGTCGACGTTGAACCAGAACACGGTGCCCGCGATCGCGAGCGTCAGCGCGATCGTGAACAGGCCGGCCCAGAACGCATGTGATTTGTTTTCCATTCGCGGATTCCTTCGTGCCTACAGCTCGACGCTCGACAGCGCCGGTTCGAGGGCCGCCTTCGGCAGCTTCGCGCGCCGCTCGGGCGGCAGCGCCTGCAATGCGCGGCGCCCGCGCAGCCCCAGGAAATATTCGTGGATGAACGGATGGTCGACGTTCGCGGCCTCCTCGACCGGCGCCGCGACCAGCACCTTGCGGTCGGCCAGCACCGCGACACGCGTCGACAGCGCGACCATCGTGTCGAGATCGTGCGTCACCATCACGACGGTCAGCCCGAGCGTGCGATGCAGCGTCGCGATCAGCTCGACGAATTCGTCCGACGCCTGCGGATCGAGGCCGGCCGTCGGCTCGTCGAGAAACAGCAGCTCGGGCTCGAGCGCGATCGCCCGCGCGATACCGACCCGCTTGACCATCCCGCCCGACAGCGCGGCCGGCATCTTCGACGCGTGCTTGCACGGCAGCCCGACCATCTCGAGCTTGAGCATCACGATGTCGTGCAGCAGATCCGGCGGCACGCGGCCGAGCTCGCGCAGCGGCTGCGCGACGTTGTCGAACACCGTCATCGACGAGAACAGCGCGCCCTGCTGGAACAGCATCCCGGAGCGCGTGCGCATCATCCGCGCGCTCGCGTCGTCGATCGTCGCCGTATCCTGGCCGAACACCTTGATCGTGCCCGACGTCGGCCGCTCGAGGCCGAGGATCTGCCGCACGAGCGTGGTCTTGCCGGAGCCCGAGCCGCCGACGATCGACACAATCTCGCCGCGCCGCACGTCGAAGTCGAGCTTCTGGTGAATGATGTTGCGCCCGTAGCGCTTGGTCAGGTTGCGCACCTCGATCACGAGGTCGCCGCCATCGGCCGGGGCTGCCGGCCGGGTGCCGACCGACCCTGCGCCGATGGCCGCGGCATGCGCGGTCGTTTCGTTCGATGCGTTCATCCGAGCCCCACGTTCTGGAACAGGATCGCGAACACCGCGTCGGCGAGGATCACGACCGTGATCGACGACACGACCGACGTGGTCGTGCCTTCGCCGAGACTCTGCGAGTTCGCCTTGATCCGGAAGCCGAAATGGCAGGCGACCAGCGCGATCAGCATGCCGAACACGATGCCCTTGCCGACCCCGATGTACAGGTTCGCAATCGGCACGACGCCCGGCAGCGAGCGCACGAAATAGTTGACGTCGATCCCGAGCACGAGCTTCGCGGCGAGCGCGCCGCCCGTCAGCGCGATGATGTTGGTCCACATCACGAGCAGCGGCATCGCGATGCCGAGCGCGAGCACGCGCGGCAGGATCAGCCGCAGCCCGTGCGGGATGCCCATCACGCGCATCGCATCGAGCTCCTCGGTCACGCGCATCACGCCGATCTGCGCGGTGATCGCCGAGCCCGAGCGGCCCGCGACGAGAATCGCCGACAGCACCGGGCCGAGCTCGCGGATCACCGACAGCCCGAGGATGTTCACGATGTAGCGGTTCGCGCCGAACATCTGCAGTTGCTGCGCGGACAGGTAACTGAGCACGATGCCGATCAGGAACGCGACGAGCGCGGTGATCGGCAGCGCCTGCGCGCCGGCGCTGTAGATGTTCGCCGAGGTTTCCTTCCACGGCATCGTCTTCGGACGGCGCAGCACCGACAGCGCATCGAGGATCACGAGGCCGAACATCGCGATGCCGCCCTGCAGGTGTTCGCCGAACCGGAAGATCGCCTGGCCAAGCCGTGTGACGGGATCGAAGCGCACCACGCGCTCGGGCGCCTCGCGCTCGCTGTCGAGCCGCTCGATGCGCTCGAAGATCGTGCGCTGCGTGGCGCTCAGCGCGACGCCGGCCGGCAGCTTGCGGCCCCACACGCGCCACAGCGCCTGGCCGCCGACGTGATCGAGCCGCTCGATGCCGGACAGATCCCATTCGCTCACGCGCCCGGACGCGATGCTCGCGACCCGGCGCGCCACCGCGCCGCGATTGCGTGCAAGCGCGAGCGCGGTCCACTGGCCGGTCAGGCGCACCGTCTGGCCCTGGCCGCCGGCGTCGACCGACAGGCCGGGAGGAGTCTCGAAGTCCAAGGGCAGGTTGTTTGCAAAAAGGTGACAGAGGTCATTGTAGCGAACCGCCCGGCGACGCGACGTGAGGATTTCCGTGAGGGCGCCCAGCTGGGGGCGCCGGGCCGGGGGCGCCCGCCCGGGGGCGCGTGGAAGCCGCCGCCCCCTGCCCGTTGCCGGCGTCATCACCTTTCATTCTTCCGTCACGATTCCTTTCGATACTCTCACGCGCCGCACATCAGGCCGTCGGCGCCCCGCGCCGCCATTCGTTGCGTACTCGCATTTCAAAAACAGAACACCGAACAGGACAACCGATGCGTCTCCCCCTGCTTTCCCGCCGTCGCATGCCGGCCATCGCCGCGCTCGCCAGCCTCGCCTTCATCCTCGCCGCCTGTGGCGGCGACGACGTCACCTCGCCGCCGGTGACACCTCCGGCAGCCCAGGCGCCCGTCGGCACGACGGCCACGCTCGCCCTGCTCGAGACGACCGACCTGCACACCAACGTGCTGTCGTATGACTATTTCAAGCTCGCCGCCGACAACTCGCTCGGCTTCGAGCGCGTGTCGACGCTGATCGCGCAAGCGCGTGCGCAGTATCCGAACACGCTGCTGCTCGACAACGGCGACACGATCCAGGGCACCGCGCTGTCGGACTACCAGGCGCTCGTGAAGCCGATCGGCTGCGACCAGACGCTCGCGATCTACAAGGTGATGAACGCCGCGAAATTCGACGGCGGCGGGATCGGCAACCACGAATTCAACTACGGGCTGCCGTACCTGTCGCAGGTGACCGGCAACACGTTCGAGGTCGACGGCCTGCCGGCGCCGGCCCAGCAGAAGAAGTGCGCGGGCCCGAACTTCCCGCAAGTGCTCGCGAACGTGATCAGCGCGAAGACCAACGCGCCGCTGTTCACGCCGTACACGATCCTGACCCGCACCGTGACCGCGACGACGCCGGACGGCAAGACGGTCAGCGCGCCCGTGAAGATCGGCATCATCGGCTTCACGCCGCCCGCGATCATGAACTGGGACAAGCGCTGGCTCGACGGCAAGGTCTACACGACCGGCCTGAAGGAAGCCGCCGAGAAGTACGTTCCGGAGATGCGCGCGAAGGGTGCCGATCTCGTCGTCGCGATCTCGCACGGCGGCCTCGACAATTCCGCGTATTCGCCGACGATGGAGAACGGCAGCTGGTGGCTGTCGAAGGTGACCGGCATCGACGCGATGCTGATCGGCCACTCGCACCAGGTGTTCCCGGACGCGAACAGCACCGTGTCGCAATTCAACCTGCCGGGTGTCGACAAGGTCAAGGGCACCGTCAACGGCGTGCCGACCGTGATGGCCAACTACTGGGGCAAGCACCTCGGCGTGATCAAGCTCGGCCTGAAGTTCGACGGCAAGACGTGGAGCGTCGACAAGTCGCTGACGACCGTCGAGGCGCGGCCGATCCAGAACGCCGACAAGAGCTATGTCGCGGCCGATCCTTCGGTCTCCGCCGCGATCGCCGCCGAGCACCAGGCGACGATCGACTACGTGAAGACGCCGATCGGCTCGACCGACTACCGGATGAACTCGTACTTCGCCGATGTCGGCGACCCGGGCGCGATCCAGATCGTCAATGAGGCGCAGGCCGACTACGTGAAGACCTACGTGCAGGCGAACCTGCCGCAATACGCGTCGCTGCCGGTGCTGTCGGTCAGCGCGCCGTTCAAGAGCGGCTTCGGCGGCGGCACCGACTACACCGACGTCGCGCCGGGCGCGCTCGCGATCAACAACGCGGCCGACCTGTACCTGTACCCGAACACCGTGTACGCGGTGAAGGTGAGCGGCGCCGACGTGAAGAACTGGCTCGAAACCGCTGCAAAGCGCTTCAACCGCATCGACCCGACCAAGGCGACCGTGCAGCCGCTCGTCAGTACGTTCCCCGGCTACAACTTCGACATGTTCACGTCGGCCGATCTCGCGTATGAAATCGACGTCACGCAGGCAGTCGGCAGCCGGATCAAGAACCTGACGTACAAGGGTGTGCCGCTCGACCCGAACGCGCAGTTCATCGTCGCGACCAACAACTACCGCGCGAGCGGCGGCGGCAACTTCCCGGGCCTCGACGGCAGCAAGACGATCTTCGCGTCGCCCGATGCGAACCGCGACGTACTGATCGCGTTCATCAAAAAGCGCGGCGCGATCACGCGCGCGGCCGACGGTGCGCAGCGCAGCTGGCGCTTCACGAAGCTCGCGAGCTCGGTCGCGCACGTGCAGTTCGCGTCCGCGCCGAACCGCCTCGGCGACGCGGCGGCGGCCGGCCTGATCGGCATCACGCAGGTCACGGCCGACGACGGCTCGGGCAAGAATCTCGCCACCTACGAAATCGACCTCACGCAATGAGACACGCGATGCAACCGATCCGGACGATGCGGCCGGCTGAAACCGGCCTCGCCGCCGCCACGCGGCGCCTGCTGCGCGCGAAGCTCCCGCCGGCCGCGCTGCTCGCGGCGGCGGCCGTGACCGTCGCGGCCGTCGTGGCGGCGACCGGCCTGCGCGGCGCCGGCCCCGCGCCGAGCGCCGCGCAGCTCGACGAGTGGCAGGCAATGGTCACGCAGGCCACCGAGCCGCACGCGCTCGCGCAGTTGCGCACGCTGGCGCGGCGCGGCTCGGGCGACGCGCAGGCGGCCCTCGGCATCGCGCTCGTCGATGCGCGCGAACCGGGGCTGCGCGACGAGGGGCGCGGCTGGCTGGAAACGGCCGCGACGGCAGACAGCAAGGCCGACGCGCCGGCCGCCCGGCGTGCGCAGCTCGCGCTCGGCAAGGCGTTGCTGCTCGGCAGCAGCGACATGCCGAAGGACTACGCACGCGCCCGCACGCTGCTCGGCGAAGCGGCCGCGCAGGGCGACCCGGCCGCCGCGTATTACCTCGGGCTGATCTATCGGAGCGGCTACGGCATCGCCGCCGATCCCGTGCAGGCCGCGCACTGGTTCGAGATCGCGTCGCACGCGGACATCCCGGCCGCGGACTTCATGCTCGCGAACGCGTACCGCGAAGGCAGCGGCGTGCCGCGTGACGAGGCGCGCGCGCTGGCGCTGTATCGCCGCGCCGCCGAGCACGAGCTGCCGGAAGCCGTGCAGACGCTCGCGATGGCCTATCGCAACGGCGAACTCGGGCTCAAGCCCGACGCGGACGAATTCCACGCGCAGTGGATCGAGACCGCGCACGCGCTGAAGCACCCGGTCGTCGCGCCGTAACGGTTCTTCCGCACACAAGCGCGCGCGCACGAACCGGCATCACACCGGCTGCATGACGCGCATGCCCCGACGCCCCGCGCATCGATCACCCGGCAACGGAATCGAGCGCGGGGCGCGGGCGTGCGCGCCGGTTGCATTGCCGCCATCCGGCCGCTCCACGCCGACCGTTCGGCATGCGGCGATGCATTACCATGCAGCCTCACAATAAAACCTGAGAGAACTGCATCCATGTCCCATCGCCTTTCGAGGCTTGGTGCCGCTGCCGTCGGCGCCGTTGCTATTGCCATTGCCGGCGCGCCGCTCACCGCACTCGCCGCGCCGCCCGCCCAGACCGACATCTTCAATGCCGCGCTTTGCAAGCCGCCGTTCACGTCGGACCTGATGGACTCGATCTACAACACCGCCAAGGCGGCCGATCCGAAACCGGACGAGTCGATGCTGGGTGCCGCGGTCTATCGCCTGCCGGAGCCGATCCACCGCGACGGCTTCACGACGCAGCAGGTCGTGTTCGTCAGTACCGGAATCGGCGTGCTCGTGGACGGCGAGGTCGCCGACCAGCTCGCGAAACGCTACCAGCTCACCCTCGAGAAGGGCCACTTGCTCGGCGCGTCGTCCGTCGGCTATTCGCGCCGGCTGACGGTCCGTGGCCCGGGCGGTGCGCTGATCCTCGTGTCGGCCCGCCAGGGCCCGGCGCTGAAGGGCAAGACGCTGCTCGCCTGCGAAATGACGTCCGAGGAGGACATCAAGGCGCTGGAGCGGATGGAAAAGCATTGAGGCGCGCGGCGCTGCGGCGCCGCTCGCATGCGGGCCGCCGCGCGCCGCCCTCCTCAGCCGCGCGTGTCGTCCGACGCGCGCCACCGCCCCCTGTCGCTACAATAGGCGCCATGAACGCCCCCACCTCCTCCGACACGCCCGATTCCGGCGACGCGCACATCGCGCGCAACCGGCTCGAGGCGCACCTGGACGCCGCGCCGCGTGCGTGGCCGCTCGACATCGTCGCCGCCACCGGCTCGACCAACGCCGACGTCGCCACCCGGCTCAAGGCGCTGCCGCGCAACGCGAACGCGCTGCCCGCGCCGCTCGTGCGCGTCGCGTTCGAGCAGACGGCCGGCCGCGGCCGGCAGGGCCGCCCGTGGTTCGCGCAGCCCGGCAATGCGCTGCTGTGCTCGGTCGGCTGCATCGTGCCGCGCCCCGTCGACGCGCTCGGCGGCCTCAGCATCGCGATCGGCGTTGCGCTCGCCGAAGGGCTGGCCACCCTGCCGCTCGACGCCCGCTCCCGCGTCGCGCTCAAATGGCCGAACGACCTGCTGCTGACGGCCACCGACGACGGTACGCCGCGCATCGTCGGCAAGCTCGCCGGGATCCTGATCGAAACCGCGTGGGCCAGCGCCGACGCCACCGCCGTCGTGATTGGCTTCGGCATCAACGTGCGCGGCGCGGAAGCCGTCGCCGCACAGGTCGACGCGCTGCGCGCGCGCGAAGCGGCGCTCGCGAGCGGGCTGCCGCCCGCCGCGCTGTCGATCGCGTGCGCATCAGCCAACCTCACCGATACGCTCGCCGCGTCGCTGAACGCGCTCACGCCCGCGCTCGCGCAGTTCGGCGCCGAAGGGCTCGCACCGTTCCTGCCGCGCTGGCATGCGCTGCACGCGTACGCGGGGCGCGAAGTCGTGCTGCTCGAACAGGGCGTCGAACGCGCGCGCGGCATCGCGACGGACATCGACGCGACCGGCCAGCTGCTGCTCGACACGCCGGACGGCGTGCAGGCGATCGCCGCCGGCGACGTGTCGCTGCGCGAAGTGCAATGAACGAGCCGCACCTGCTGATCGACGCCGGCAACAGCCGGATCAAGTGGGCGCTCGCCGATGCGCAGCGCACGCTCGTCGAGACGGGCGCGTTCGGCCACACACGCGACGGCGGTGCCGATCCGGACTGGTCGAACCTGGCGCGCCCGCGCGGCGCGTGGATCTCGAACGTCGCGGGCGCCGACGTGGCCGCCCGGCTCGACGCGCTGCTCGACGCGCGCTGGCCGGGCCTGCCGCGCACGACGATCCGCTCGCAGCCCGCGCAATGCGGCGTGACAAACGGCTATACGACGCCCGACCAGCTCGGCAGCGACCGCTGGGCCGGCCTGATCGGCGCGCACGCGGCGTTTCCCGGCGAGCACCTGCTGATCGCGACGTTCGGCACCGCGACGACGCTCGAGGCGCTGCGCGCGGACGGCCGCTTCACGGGCGGGCTGATCGCACCGGGCTGGGCGCTGATGATGCGCGCGCTCGGCACGCACACCGCTCAGTTGCCGACACTGACCACCGACATCGCGAGCGGCCTGCTCGCGGGTGCGCAGGCAGAACCGTTCCAGGTCGACACACCGCGCTCGCTATCAGCCGGCTGCCTGTACGCGCAGGCCGGGCTGATCGAACGCGCGTGGCGCGATCTTGGCGATGCGTGGCAAGCGCCCGTGCGGCTCGTGCTGGCCGGCGGCGCGGCGGACGACGTCGCGCGTGCGCTGACGCTCCCGCATACGCGGCACGATGCGCTGATCCTGTCCGGGCTCGCGCTGATTGCCGCGGAAGCGGCCACCGCTACGGCAGCGCAGGAGTGACGGAAAGGCGCCGGCATCGCGCCGGCGCACGGCAACGCATGCCCGGGCGGCCTGCGTCACGATGACGGTGAAAGGCGGGGCGCGCGACGACAGCCGCCCGCGCGCACGGTCAACGGAAGAACGGAAGGAATGAAAAAGCCGGCGATGCGGCCGGCCCGATTGAATGACGTGAACCACGTCAATGACGACGAGGAGTGTCGACGATGCTGCGCTGGCTGATCGCTGTTCTCTTTCTCGCCAACATGCTTGCGTTCGTGGTGGCGCGCGGCGTGTTCGGGCCGCTGCCGGCGGCCGGCCCGCGCGAACCGGGCGTGCTGGCGCGGCAGGTACGGCCCGATGTGCTGCGCGTGACGCCGCTCGCGCGCGCAACCGACCAGCCCGTCATCGGCGGCCCGATCGCGCCGCCGGCCGTCACGGCCGAACCGCTCGCGGCGTCCGCGCCCTGACGGCGCCGGGCCGCGCTCAGGACTGCTGCGCGCGCACCTTCTTCAGCAACGCGGTGGTCGAGCGATCGTGCTCGAACGGAATCGCCAGCGCACGGCCGCCCCAGCCGCGCACCAGCGCCGATTCCGGCAACGCATCCATGTCGTAGTCGCCGCCCTTCACGAGAATGTCCGGCCGGACGGCCTCGATCAGCGACACGGGCGTCTTTTCCTCGAACTTCACGACCCAGTCAACGCTTTCCAGCGCCGCGAGCAGCGCCGCGCGGTCGTCCTCGCGGTTGATCGGGCGGTCGTCGCCCTTGCCGAGCATGCGCACCGACGCGTCGCTGTTCACGCCGACGATCAGGCATGCGCCGAGCGCTTTCGCGTCGGCGAGATACGTGACGTGGCCGCGATGCAGGATGTCGAACACGCCGTTGGTGAACACGACAGGCGACGGCAGCGACGCGCGCAGGGCGACGAGGGCATCACGGGTGATCAGCTTGCGTTCGAAGGTAGCGGACATGGTGGGAGCTGGACGGAATGAACAACGGCGCGCGCGGCGGACCGGACGGCAGAACGCGGCGGCGGCGCCAGATAAAAAGCCCGCCGGACCGGCCGGGCGGGCTTCATGCAACGAATGCGAACCGGACCAACCGGCCACGCGGCCGGCGCAACGCGCACCGGCTGCGGCGCCAGCCGTCCAACCGACCTCAGGCCGGCTGCGCGGCCGACGACGGACCGCTTTCAGCCTGCAGGCGGCCGGTGACTTCCTTGCGGTAGCGGTTCAGCTCCTGCGCGGTCGCGAACGTGCGCTCGAACAGGATCGACAGGTTGTGCAGGATCCGCTCGACGACCTTCTTTTCCCACTCGCCGTCGAACCGGATCTGCTCGTCGAGCCAGCGCTCGAGCCATTCCGGATCGGGCAGGCGCGACTGCACGGTGTCGCGCGGGAACAGCGCCTGGTTCACGTGCAGGTTGGTCGGGTGCAGCGGCTTCTCGGTGCGGCGCGCCGACGCCATGAGCACGCCGATCTTCGCGAACGCGGCACGTGCGACGTCGCCGCAGTTGTTCAGCGCCTTCTTCATGTAGCGCAGGTACGCGCCGCCATGGCGCGCTTCATCGCGCGAGATCGTTTCGTAGATCTGCTTGATGACCGGCTCGGTGTGCCAGTCGGCCGCGCAACGGTACCAGTGGTTCAGGCGGATCTCGCCGCAGAAGTGCAGCATCAGCGTCTCGAGCGGCGGCGCCGGATCGAACTGGAAACGCACCGCGTGCAGTTCCTCCTCGGTCGGCACCATTTCCGGCTTGAAGCGGCGCAGGTATTCCATCAGCACGAGCGAATGCTTCTGCTCCTCGAAGAACCACACGCTCATGAACGCGGAAAAGTCGCTGTCGTGCTGGTTGTCGCGCAGGAACATTTCCGTCGCGGGCAGCGCCGACCATTCGGTGATCGCGTTCATCTTGATCGTCTTCGCCTGCTCGTCGGTGAGCAGCGAAGCGTCGAACTTGTCCCACGGAATGTCCTTCTCCATGTCCCAGCGGACAGCCTCGAGCGATCTGTAAAGTTCCGGATAAAGCATCGTGTTCATGATGGTCCCACCCCTGTTCTGCGCAATGCGACTTCTCTAAACGTGACTGTTGCCGCAAAGGCGCGCCACGCGCGCTTTTTGCAGCCAAGACTGTAATTTTACGCGTGAAACCGGCCGGCCGGACGCTGATTGCTCGTCCGGCAGCCGGGCGGCCGCGCCGCCGCCGTTGCGGCATGCCGCAGCCGCGCTCCGCTCGAACGGAACCGGCTGCGCTTGCCTGAGTGGGGGCCGGCGCTGGCCGGCTCGCTGACGAGCCCGTCCCCTGCCCCAGGCGGGTTCCCCGAAGGGTCCCGTGCGGATGCCGGATCGGCGGGCTGTTCGATATGGTGTATACGGCGGCGGCCATGATAGCACGCGTCCATGACGGTTCCGAGACGCCTGGCAGGTCGTGCTCCGCCAATCGCAGTGCGGCGATCGGTCGCGGCCGACCGTCGCGAAAACGCAACCATGCACCATTTCGGCGCGTCAGACCCGTATTTCGCCGGTCGCGAGGCCGTCTTCCGGCGGCGTGCCGGCGGCCGACGCGCTGCCGCCGTCCGCCAGCGCGATCCAGCCGGCCAGCGCGTCGCGCTGCGCGCGCCCGTCGCGGTAGCCGAGCTCGATCAGTTCGCGCGTGAACGCCTCCTCGAACAGCAGGTAGCTCGCGAACGACGCGCCGGCCGGCTGGCTGCCGCCGATCGCACCGAGCAGCCCGCGCATCGTCGCCGGCATCTGCTTCAGGTGCTTCGCCGCGATCAGCTCGATTCGCTCGGACGGCGCGATCGCGAGCACGTCGACGTGCCGCCAGCCGCTGTCCACCTCGACCTGGTGCGGCAGGTGCTCGATCATCCGGTTGATGTGCTCGATGCGCTCGATGTCCGAGCCGATCGAGTCGAGGAACACGCTCGCGAGCACCTGCTGGCCGATCTGCGCGAGCGTCGGGTAGCCGCGTACCAGCCCGGTGCCGTTCGCAGCCGGAATCTCGGGCCGCGGGTCGGCCGCACCGACCACGACGATCCGGTCGGCGCCGAAGTGGATCGCCGGCGACAGCGGCGCGATCTGCCGGATCGAGCCGTCGCCGAAGTATTCGATCTGCCCGTCGAGCACGAGCGGCACGGCCGGGAACACGAACGGAATCGCCGACGACGCGAGCAGGTGCGACGCCGACAGGTCGACGAGCCGCGCGGTGCGCTGCGCGCGCCGCCACGCCTGGATCGGCTGAGCCGCCTGGTAGAACGTCAGGTGCCGGCCGCTCGAATAGCTCAGCGCAGTGATCGCAAGCGCGTGCAGCAGGCGCGCCTCGAGCATCTGCTCGATCCGGTGGAAACTCAGCTCGCGCTGCAACAGGTGCGCGAGCGGCGTGTTGTCGAGCAACCCGCGCGGCGAACGGCGGGCCGCCCAGCCGAAGGTCATCGTCGCGAGCCAGCGCGCACCGGCGGCCGCGATGCCGAGCCAGTCGGTGCGATACACGTAATCGGCGCGCAACGGCTCCCAGAATTCGAGCAGGCGCCGCACACCATGGGAAAAGTCGTCTGCGTGGCTCGCGATCGACGTCGCGTTGATCGCACCGGCCGACGAGCCGCACACGACCGAGAACGGCAGCGTGTGCCGCTGCGGATCGGCCTCGCGCGCGATCTCGGCCAGCGCCTTCAGCACGCCGACCTGATAGGCGGCACGTGCGCCGCCTCCCATCAGAACGAGCGCGAGCCGCATGATCGACCTGCTACCTGCGCCGCGTCACGTCGAACGCTTCGGCGGACGGGTTTCGGGCGACGAAGCAGCTGCCGCACGCGCCGCGGCCGAGCCGGCCGAACCGGCAGACTTCGCGCGCTTCGCGGCGGGCTTGCGCGGCGCGGCGGCGGCCGGAGCCGGCTTCGCGGCCGACCCCGGCGAAGCGGCCGCGTCCGCCGGCGCATCGCCCGGCGCGGCGGGCTGCATGCCCGGCTGCGCCATCGCGAGGCTCGCGAGCTGGTTGAACTGCGACTGCAGCAGGTTCCACCAGCCCGATGGGTCGAAGGCCTGCTGCGCGGCGTCGCCCGCCGCCGCATCCGACGCGCCGGCATCCGGTGCCGGCGATGCGTCGCCCGACGCGTGTTTCGCCGCGTGCGCGGCCGCGACGGCCGCTTCCTCGGCCGCCGACATCGAGCTTTGCGCGAACGCGCCGAACGCACGCAGCGTCGCGAGCGTCGCGCGCTGCACCTCGAGCGCCTGGATTGCGGACTGCAGCATTCCGAGATTGAGCTTCAGCCACTGCTCGACCGCGCGCAGATCGGTGATCCGCTTGTCGAGCTCCTCGACGCTCGTGAGCGGCGCCATCATGTCGGACATGCTCGACAGCGACGGCGGCAGCCCTTGCGTAGCGCCAGGAAACGACGTCATCCCGCCGAACGGCGACATCCGCATCATGTCCCACATGCGGTCCATCATGTCGGCGGGCTTGAAGCCGGCAAAGCCGGCGAAAGGGTTGGAGCCGGAGGCATCGGTGGTCATACGGGCATCCTGGTTGACTGGGTGAGAGCGAGGCGGCCGCCATGCGTCGCGCGAGCCGCGCCTGGATCGATCATAGCGCCGGCGCGTGTCAGAACGGCGCGTCGCCGGGAAACTCGGGCGGGCGCCGCTCGCGCAGCGAGCGGATGCCCTCCTGCACATCGGGCCCGGCAAATCCCATGAATTCGAGCGCAAGCGACGTATCGAAGGTCGGCCCGGCCGTGCGCAGCCAGTTGTTCAATGCGTACTTGGTCCAGCGGATCGCCGACTGCGAACCGTGCGCGAGCCGCTCGGCCACTTCGTAGGCCTTCGGCAGCAGGTCGGCCGGCTCGACCGCGAGCGATACCAGCCCGATCCGCTCGGCCTCCTCGCCGCTCACGGGCTCGCACAGCATCAGGTAGTACTTCGCCTTCGCCATCCCGCACAGCAGCGGCCACACGATCGCCGCGTGGTCGCCGGCCGCGACGCCGAGCCGCGTGTGACCGTCGATGATGCGCGCATCCTTTGCGGCAATCGAGATGTCGGCGAGCAGCCCGGCGACGAGCCCCGCGCCGACGGCCGGGCCATGCATCGCCGAGACGATCGGCTTGCTGCAGTTGATCACGTTGTAGACGAGGTCGCGCGCCTCGCGCCACACGCGGGCGCGCACGTCGAAGTCGTTCGCCATGTCCTCGACGAGCGCGAGGTCGCCGCCCGCCGAGAAGCCCTTGCCTTCGCCGCGGATCACCGCGACACGCGTGTCGGGATCGCGGTCGACGTCGCGCCAGATATCGGCGAGCTCGCGATGCATGCGTGCGTTCGCGGTCGCGAGGCCGCTGCGGTTCGCGCCCTCGCCGCTCATCACGATGTCGAGCACGCCATGATCGCGGCGCGTCACCTTCAGTGCTTCGTAACCGCCGTACGCGGCGAGATTGGCCATGCGCTGCTCCTTGCTCGAGGTTCTCGAACCCCTGAATCGAGTGTAGCCAAGCCCGCGCGGGCAAACATCAGGCGAAACCCGGCGCGCGGGCCGTGCCCGGGTTTCGCGAAAGCGGAGCGCTGCGTGCTCCGCGTGACTTACGCCGCGCCGTCGGGCGGCGCGACCGACTGCTCGATCGCGCCGAAGATCGACTTGCCGGCCGTGTCGAACATCTCGATGCGCACGGTATCGCCGTAGCGCATGAACTCGGTTTGCGGCGCGCCGTGCTCGATCGTCTCGAGGCAGCGCTTCTCGGCGATGCAGCAGTAGCCCCGCTTCGCATCCTTGTTCGACACCGTGCCCGAGCCGACGATCGAGCCGGCGCGCAGGTTGCGCGTCTTCGCCGCATGCGCAACGAGCTGGCCGAAGTGGAACACCATATCGGTGCCCGCATCGGGCTGGCCGACCTTCTTGCCGTTCCAGTGGACGATCATCGGCCGGTGCACGCGGCCTTCGCGCCATTCGTCACCGAGCTCGTCGGGCGTCACGGCGACCGGCGCGAACGCGGTGGCCGGCTTGCTCTGGAAGAAGCCGAAGCCCTTCGCGAGCTCGGCCGGGATCAGGTTGCGCAGCGACACGTCGTTCACGAGCGTGACGAGCCGCACGGCCTTCAGCGCTTCGTCGGGCGTCGCGCTCATCCGCACGTCGCCGGTGATCACCGCGACTTCCGCCTCGAAATCGATGCCCCATTCCTCGGACGGGCACACGACGTCGTCGCGGGCCCCAAGGAAATCGTCGCTACCCCCCTGGTACATCAGCGGGTCGGTCCAGAATTCGGGCGGCATCTCCGCGCCGCGCGCGCGGCGCACGAGCTCGACGTGGTTCACGTACGCGGAACCGTCGGCCCACTGGAACGCGCGCGGCAGCGGCGCCATGCAGTTGGCCGGATCGAACGCGAAGGCATTGCGCGCGCGGCCATGGTTCAGCGCGTCGTACAGGTCGCGCAGCTGCGGCGCGTAGAACGCCCAGTCGTCGAGGACGCGCTGCAGCGTCGGCGCGATCGCGTCGGCGATCGCCGCGGTGTGCAGGTCGCGCGACACGACGATCAGCTGGCCGTCGCGCGTGCCGTCCTTCAGCGAAGCAAGTTTCATAAGGGGGACTCTGCCGTTGTAGTGACGATGGAGGGAATCTATTTTACGATGGTGAATCCCTGCGGCGCGCCGCGATTATGCGCGCCGTTTTCGCCCCGATTTTTCGGCCCGATTTTCAGACCGATCCCTGCCGCATTTTCGCGCACCTGCCGCCCATGCCTGCCAGCCCGCTTCCCGACGACGATCTCGCCGACTCCGACACCGACGACGCCGCTTCCGGCGAGAACGGCGAGAAGGTCCGTTCCGGCATCCAGTCGATCGAGGTCGGCTTCCGCCTGCTCGACGTGCTGACGAGCGAGCCGCGCGCGATGATGTTGCGCGACCTCGCGCAACGAGCGGGAATGAGTCCCGCGAAGGCGCACCGTTACCTGGTCAGCTTCTCGCGGCTCGGCGTGGTGTCGCAGGATCCCGTCTCGGGCCGCTACGAGCTCGGCGGCTTCGCGCTGCAGATGGGGCTCGCGCGGCTCGCGCGCGTCGACGGCGTGAAGCTCGCGCGGATCGCGCTGACCGAATTCCGCGACCGCCTCGACCAGACGGTAGGCATCGCCGTGTGGGGCAACCAGGGGCCGACGATCGTGCACTGGATGGAATCGAGCCACCCGGCGAAGGCGTCGCTGAAGCTCGGCGACGTGATGCCGCTGCTCGGCTCCGCGACGGGGCTGCTGTTCGCCGCGTACCTGCCGCGCAGCAAGACCGCCGCGATGCTCGAGCGCGAACTCGCCGATACGCGCCGCTCGCCGCACCACGGCGGCCCGCGCACGCTCGACGAGGTCGACACGGTGCTCGCCGACGTGCGCAAGCACGAGGCCGCGCGCGTCGAGGGGATGCTGCTGCCGACGATCCACGCGTTCTGCATGCCCGTGTTCGATGCGGTCGGCGAACTCGCGCTCGCGATCGTCGCGCTCGGCCAGGAAGGCTCGTTCGACATTGCATGGGGCGGCGAGATCGACACCGCGCTGCGCGCATACGCGCAGAAACTGTCTTACGAACTCGGCTATAGTCCGGACGCGCGCGACGCCTGACGCATCCGGTACCCGCCACGTCACGCAGCGCGAACGCGCGGCGCATTCGACAGTCCGATTCCTGTGGCGTGCGCCGCGCGCCCGACGTCATGCGAGCGCCCCGATCCTGTTCCGATGCCCATGCAGCCTGCCGACACCCGCCCGAGTCACGCTTTGCCCCGCCACTGGCTGCGCGTGGGCGTTGCGCTCGTCATCGTGCTGGTGCTGCACGCGCTCGCCGCGTTCTGGCTGATGCGCAACCGCGACGCGTTCACGCCGCCCGCGCCCGCCGAAGTCCCCGTGCAGATCGAGCTGCTGAAACCGCAGCCGATCGAGCGCCAGCCCGCGCCGCCTGCGCCGACGCCCGTCGAGCAGCCGGACGCGCCCGCCCCGGCTGCCCCGAAGGCCGCCGCACCGAAACCCGCGCCTGAGCCGGTCCTCACATCGACGCAAACGGCCGAACACGGCGA
The DNA here is from genome assembly GCF_902499335.1 of Burkholderia lata. Classification (GTDB taxonomy): domain Bacteria; phylum Pseudomonadota; class Gammaproteobacteria; order Burkholderiales; family Burkholderiaceae; genus Burkholderia; species Burkholderia lata_B. The sequence goes on from NZ_CABVQK010000026.1 coordinate 52,757, forward strand.
GCCGCCGGCCGCCGCGTCCGCGGCGAGCGGCGTGCCGGACGCGTCGGGCGCACATGCCGCGTCGGCCGCCGGCGCCGCCAGTGCCGCGACGCCGGGCCCCGCGACGAACGGCGTGAAGTTCACCGCGCCGCCCTCCGGCGACCTGCAGTACGACACGTTCTACAACGGCATGCAGAACATGATCGGCACGATCCACTGGCGCACCGACGGGCGCACCTACGACCTGTCGGTGTCGATGCCCGTGCCGTTCGTCGGCCCGTTCACCTATCGCAGCGAAGGCCGCATCGACGCGTTCGGCGTCGCGCCCGACCGCTACGTCGAGAAGCGCGGCAAGCGGCCGGAAGACATCGCGATCTTCAACCGCGAGATCCGGCAGGTCGTGTTCACCCGCACGCCGAACAACGCGCCGCTGCCCGACGGCGTACAGGATCGCTTCAGCATGCTGATGCAGCTGTCGGGGCTCGTGCGCGGCAATCCGTCGGCGTACAAGCCGGGCGTCACACAGCAGTTCTTCGTGATCGACAACAACAGCGGCGAGACCTGGCCGATCACCGTGATCGGCGACGAGCAGGTGCAGACGCAGGCCGGCATCATCGGCGCACGGCACTTCATGCGCCTGCCGCGGCGCGACGGCGACACGCGCCGCATCGACATGTGGCTCGCGCCGTCGCTCGGCTGGCTGCCCGCGCGGCTCGTGCAGTCCGAACCGAACGGCGCGCAGATCGAGCTGTTGTGGCATGGCCGGCTCGCGGCGCCGGGCGCGCCGTCCGACGAAGAGCCGGCAGGCGCCACCACGCGTGCGCCCGCCGGTACACCGACGCCCGATACATCGGGCGCACCGACCACGGAACCGGCACAACCCGCGCCGCCGGCCACCGTGCAACCGCCGGCACAACCGGCCGCAGTACCGGCTGCACCGCCCGCGTCACCGCCTGTCACATCGCCTGTCACACAGTGAACTCGCGCGCGAACGCACGCGATTCGGCAATTTCGACCGATTACAGATTTCCGTGAAATGGCCGATGACACTCTTTAACAACTATTTCAGTCCACCGGCAGACAATGGGAAACGTTTCATAGACATCGGCTTCTAACCGATACACCCCACGCAAACGGGAACGGGGTGTGCAGCGCAAGCCCCTTGAAACCGGCAAGGCTCGCCCCACCTAGGGGACAACAAGGCCAGATGCCACTGCGAAGAGGAGTGCCGCCATGCAAATGATCTACAACAGCCCCAACTACTGCGTCGTCGAATTCGCGCCGCAGGCCGGCCACCACCTGATGAATGCCGGCGGATACGAAATCGTCGACAAGAACGCGCAGCGCGAAATCTTCATCGACGGCGAACTTGCCGAACGATTCCGCGCGCACGTGAAGCAGTTGATCGAGGATGAGCCGTCGCTCGACGAAGTCGACGAATTCCTCGGACAATTCGACAGCCTGATGATGATGCCGGTCGTGCTGCACTGACGACCCGCGGCCCGGCGCCTCACGCGGCCGGGCCATTCGCCGCGCATCGATGCGGCGCCGCGAGCACTCCGATCATGCCCCCGTCCGGTTCGCCGGCGGGGGTTTTCATTTGGCGGGCCGGCCGGCGCGGCGCAAGGCCGGGCGGCGCCCATGCGCACCGGCTACAATGACGGTTTTCCCGTCTTCGCCGGTCTTTCGCCCATGTCTGCGACTCCTCTCGCCGCTTCCGTCCCGCTCGACGCACCCTACACGCGCGGCGCCGCTCTGCCCGCGCTGCTGAAATCGCGCATCCTGATCCTCGACGGCGCGATGGGCACGATGATCCAGCGCTACAAGCTCGACGAAGCCGCGTATCGCGGCGAGCGCTTCAAGGATTTCCCGCGCGACATCAAGGGCAACAACGAACTGCTGTCGATCACGCAGCCGCAGATCATCCGCGAGATCCACGACCAGTACTTCGCGGCCGGCGCCGACATCGTCGAGACCAACACGTTCGGCGCGACGACCGTCGCGCAGGCCGACTACGAGATGGAAGATCTCGTCGTCGAGATGAACATCGAATCGGCGAAACTCGCACGCGAAGCGGCCGAGAAATACGCGACGCCGGAAAAGCCGCGCTTCGTCGCGGGCGCGATCGGGCCGACGCCGAAGACGGCCAGCATCTCGCCGGACGTCAACGACCCGGGCGCACGCAACGTCACGTTCGACGAGCTGCGCGCGTCGTACTACCAGCAGGCGAAGGCGCTGCTCGACGGCGGCGTCGACCTGTTCCTCGTCGAAACGATCTTCGATACGCTGAACGCAAAAGCCGCGCTGTTCGCGCTCGACGAGCTGTTCGAGGACACCGGCGAGCGCCTGCCGATCATGATCTCGGGCACCGTCACCGATGCGTCGGGCCGGATCCTGTCGGGCCAGACGGTCGAGGCGTTCTGGAATTCGCTGCGCCATGCGAAGCCGCTCACGTTCGGCCTGAACTGCGCGCTCGGCGCGGCGCTGATGCGCCCGTACATCGCCGAGCTCGCGAAGCTGTGCGATACCTACGTGTCGTGCTACCCGAACGCGGGCCTGCCGAACCCGATGGCCGAGACGGGCTTCGACGAGACGCCGGACGTCACGTCGGGCCTCCTGAAGGAATTCGCGCAGGCCGGGCTCGTGAACCTCGCCGGCGGCTGCTGCGGCACGACGCCCGAGCACATCGCCGAGATCGCGAAGGCGCTCGCCGACGTGAAGCCGCGCCGCCGCTGGCCGAACCAGTACAGCGACAACGCCTGACCCGACCGCCCCACGCCCTTCATCACCAGAATTCGCACCGCCATGACCGATCACATGATGCGCCTCGCCGGCCTCGAGCCGTTCAACGTCACGTCCGGGACGCTCTTCATCAACGTCGGTGAGCGCACCAACGTCACCGGCTCGAAGGCGTTCGCACGCATGATCCTCAACGGCCAGTTCGACGAGGCGCTCGCCGTCGCGCGCCAGCAGGTCGAGAACGGCGCGCAGGTGATCGACATCAACATGGACGAGGCGATGCTCGATTCGAAGGCGGCGATGGTGCGCTTCCTGAATCTGATCGCGTCGGAGCCGGACATCGCGCGCGTGCCGATCATGATCGACTCGTCGAAGTGGGAGGTGATCGAGGCGGGCCTGAAGTGCGTGCAGGGCAAGGCGATCGTCAACTCGATCTCGCTGAAGGAAGGCGAGGACGCATTCCGCCACCACGCGAACCTGATCCGCCGCTACGGTGCGGCGGCCGTCGTGATGGCGTTCGACGAAACCGGCCAGGCAGACACCTACGCGCGCAAGACCGAGATCTGCAAGCGCTCGTACGACTTCCTCGTGAACGAAGTCGGCTTCCCGCCGGAAGACATCATCTTCGACCCGAACATCTTCGCGGTCGCGACCGGCATCGAGGAGCACAACAACTACGCGGTCGACTTCATCGAGGCGACCCGCTGGATCAAGCAGAACCTGCCGTACGCGAAGGTGAGCGGTGGCGTGTCGAACGTGTCGTTCTCGTTCCGCGGCAACGACCCGGTGCGCGAGGCGATCCACACCGTGTTCCTGTACCACGCGATCCAGGCGGGGATGGACATGGGCATCGTCAATGCGGGCCAGCTCGGCGTGTACGCCGATCTCGACGCCGAGCTGCGCGAGCGCGTCGAGGACGTGATCCTGAACCGCCGCGACGATTCGACCGACCGGCTCCTCGAAATCGCCGACAAGTTCAAGGCGGGGGGCGCGAAGAAGGAAGAGAACCTCGAGTGGCGCAACCAGCCGGTCGAGAAGCGGCTCTCGCATGCGCTCGTGCACGGCATCACGAACTTCATCGTCGAGGATACCGAAGAAGTGCGCGCGAAGATCGACGCGGCCGGCGGCCGGCCGATCAACGTGATCGAAGGGCCGCTGATGGACGGGATGAACATCGTCGGCGACCTGTTCGGCCAGGGCAAGATGTTCCTGCCGCAGGTGGTGAAATCGGCGCGCGTGATGAAGCAGGCGGTCGCGCACCTGATCCCGTTCATCGAGGAAGAAAAGCGCCTGCTCGCGGAAGCGGGCGGCGACGTGCGCGCGAAGGGCAAGATCGTCATCGCGACCGTGAAGGGCGACGTGCACGACATCGGCAAGAACATCGTGTCGGTCGTGCTCCAGTGCAACAACTTCGAAGTCGTCAACATGGGCGTGATGGTCCCGTGCAACGAGATCCTCGCGAAGGCGAAGGTCGAGGGCGCGGACATCATCGGGCTGTCGGGCCTCATCACGCCGAGCCTCGAGGAAATGGCGTACGTCGCGTCCGAAATGCAGCGCGACGACTACTTCCGCGTGAAGAAGATTCCGCTGCTGATCGGCGGCGCCACGACGTCGCGCGTGCACACGGCCGTGAAGATCGCGCCGCACTACGAAGGCCCGGTCGTCTACGTGCCGGACGCGTCGCGCTCGGTGTCGGTCGCGTCGAGCCTGCTGTCCGACGAAGGCGCGGCGAAGTACCTCGACGAGCTGAAGTCCGACTACGAACGCATCCGCGACCAGCACGCGAACCGCAAGGCGCAGCCGATGGTCACGCTCGCCGAAGCGCGCGCGAACAAGACCAAGGTCGACTGGGCGGGCTACCAGCCGGTGAAGCCGAAGTTCATCGGCCGCCGCGTGTTCAAGAACTACGACCTGAACGAGCTCGCGCAGTACATCGACTGGGGCCCGTTCTTCCAGACCTGGGATCTCGCGGGCCCGTACCCGGCGATCCTGAACGACGAGATCGTCGGCGAATCGGCGCGGCGCGTGTTCTCCGACGCGAAATCGATGCTCGCGCGCCTGATCCAGGGCCGCTGGCTGACCGCGAGCGGCGTGATCTCGCTGCTGCCGGCGAATACCGTCAACGGCGACGACATCGAGATCTACAGCGACGAGTCGCGCTCGGAAGTGCTGCTCACGTGGCGCAACCTGCGCCAGCAGAGCGTGCGTCCAGTGGTCGACGGCGTGATGCGGCCGAACCGCTCGCTCGCCGATTTCATCGCGCCGAAGGAATCGGGCGTCGCCGACTACATCGGGATGTTCGCGGTGACGGCCGGCCTCGGCGTCGACGCGAAGGAAAAGCAGTTCGAAGCCGACCACGACGACTACAGCGCGATCATGCTGAAGGCGCTCGCCGACCGCTTCGCGGAAGCCTTCGCGGAAGCGATGCATGCGCGCGTGCGGCGCGAGCTGTGGGGCTACGCGAGCGGCGAAACGCTCGACAACGATGCGCTGATCGCGGAAAAGTACGCGGGCATCCGCCCGGCGCCCGGCTATCCGGCCTGCCCCGACCACCTCGTGAAGCGCGACATGTTCGACGTGCTGCGCGCGGACGAGATCGGCATGAGCGTGACCGACTCGCTGGCGATGCTGCCGGCCGCGAGCGTGTCGGGCTTCTATCTCGCGCACCCGGACAGCACGTATTTCTCGGTCGGCAAAATCGGGCAGGATCAACTCGAGGATTATGCGCAGCGCATGGCGCTGTCGCTCGACGACGCGCGCCGCGCGCTTGCGCCGCAGCTCTGATCGACGCTTCGACGGACGCGCCGCCGCGCGTTATTGTCAGACAAAAGAAAAAGCCCGCTCGAAAGCGGGCTTTTTTCTGCCTTTCGATCCTTTCGGACGACCGGGCAAGCAGGCTCAGAAGCCCCAGTGCACGTCGGCTTCGCCGGCTTTCGCTTCGCGCAGCATCGTGAGGAAGGGGGCGACGCGCTGTGCCAGGCTCGGCGGCACTTCGTGGTGCGCGTGGTCGGCCTCGTCCTCGTGGAAATGGCCGGCGTGCTCGGCGCGCTCCTGCTTCGCCTGCGCGACCGCGCCTTCCAGCTTGGCGATCGCGTGGTCCAGTTCGTCGTGCGTAATCACACCGCGCTCGCCCAGCTGCTTGCCGACGAGACCCAGCACATACACGGCGAAATCCTTCAGCACGTCGAGATCCTGTGCCGCCTTGCTCTTGAACGTAATCATGACAATTCCCTTTTCATCTTGTTGTGCCTGCGCGGCGCGGTTGGGGAACGCCGGCTGACCGGCGCCCGGCCTCGCGGACGCGGGCCGCCTGAGCGGCATATTAGCACCTGTTAAAATTCTGCGATCCCTGAAACGCGCGCTTAAAAAGCGCGCCGGCGGCCCGGCGTTTCCGGCCACCACCAACGAAGCCTTCTACCAGCATGCTGCCAGCACACAAACAGACCCTCGAAGCCCTGCTCGCGGATAGCGTCAAGCAGGTCGCACACGCGCTGAAAGGCGCCGACGCCGCATCCGTCGCCCCCGTCATCACGCTGGAGCGCCCGAAGGTCGCCGCGCACGGCGACGTCGCGTGCAACGTCGCGATGCAGCTCGCGAAGCCGCTCGGCACGAACCCGCGCCAGCTCGCCGAGCAGATCGTCGCCGCCCTCACCGCCCAGCCGGGCGCGCAAGGCCTCGTCGAAGCCGCCGAAATCGCCGGCCCCGGCTTCATCAACCTGCGCCTGTCGGCCGCCGCGAAGCAGGCGGTGATCGCCGCCGTGTTCGACCAGGGCCGCGCGTTCGGCACGTCGGATCGCGAGAAAGGCAAGCAGGTGCTGCTCGAATTCGTGTCGGCAAACCCGACCGGCCCGCTGCACGTCGGCCACGGCCGCCAGGCCGCGCTCGGCGACGTGCTCGCGAACGTGATCGCGAGCCAGGGCTACGCGGTGCACCGCGAGTTCTACTACAACGACGCAGGCGTGCAGATCGGCAACCTCGCGATCTCGACGCAGGCGCGCGCACGCGGCCTGAAGCCGGGCGACGCGGGCTGGCCGGAAGCCGCGTACAACGGCGAATACATCGCCGACATCGCACGCGATTTCCTGAGCGGCGAAACGGTCGCCGCGTCGGACGGCGAGCCGGTCAAGGGCACGGGCGACGTCGAGGATCTCGACGCGATCCGCAAGTTCGCGGTCACGTACCTGCGTCGCGAGCAGGACATGGATCTGCAGGCATTCGGCGTGAAGTTCGACCAGTACTACCTCGAGTCGTCGCTGTACAGCGAAGGCCGCGTCGAGAAGACGGTCGGCGCGCTGATCAAGGCCGGCATGACCTACGAGCAGGACGGCGCGCTGTGGCTGCGCACGACCGACGAAGGCGACGACAAGGATCGCGTGATGCGCAAGTCGGACGGCACGTACACGTACTTCGTGCCGGACGTCGCGTACCACGTGACGAAGTGGGAGCGCGGCTTCACGAAGGTGATCAACATCCAGGGTTCGGACCACCACGGCACGATCGCGCGCGTGCGCGCCGGCCTGCAGGGCCTGCACATCGGGATCCCGAAGGGCTACCCCGACTACGTGCTGCACAAGATGGTCACCGTGATGCGCGACGGCCAGGAAGTGAAGATCTCGAAGCGCGCGGGCAGCTACGTAACGGTGCGCGACCTGATCGAATGGTCGGGTGGCGCGGCGGCGGGCCAGGAAGCGGCGCCCGACCTGATCGACGAAGCGACCATCACGCGCGGCCGTGACGCGGTGCGCTTCTTCCTGATCTCGCGCAAGGCCGATACCGAGTTCGTGTTCGACATCGACCTCGCGCTGAAACAGAACGACGAAAACCCGGTCTACTACGTCCAGTACGCGCATGCGCGGATCTGCTCGGTGCTCAACGAGCTGAAGTCGCGCTACAACGTCGACGTCGCGCAGCTGCCGGGCGCTGACCTGTCGCAGTTGACGAGCGCGCAAGCGGCGTCGCTGATGCAGAAGCTGGCCGAGTACCCGGACATGCTCACGCACGCAGCGAACGAGCTGGCACCGCACGCTGTCGCGTTCTACCTGCGCGACCTCGCTGGCGAATTCCACTCGTTCTACAATGCGGAGCGCGTGCTGGTCGACGACGAAGCACCGCGCAATGCGCGCGCCGCGCTCCTCGCCGCGACCCGGCAGGTGCTCGAGAATGGCCTGGCGGTGCTCGGCGTGTCCGCGCCCGCCAAGATGTAAGGCAGCAAGCGGCCCGAACCGGGCAGCGAATGGCTGCGGCAGGAGCGCCCGTCATCGGGTGCCCGCCGCGGCCTTTTCACGATTCTTTTTGCAGGTGACTCAAGCAATGGCACAACCACGCCGAACTTCGAAGCAATCGAAACAAGCCGGAGGGACATTTCTTGGAATCGTGCTGGGCCTGATCGTCGGCCTCGCGATCGCCGTGGTGGTGGCGCTCTACATCACGCGTTCCCCGTCGCCGTTCGTGTCGAAGGTCGCGCCGCCGCCGGCCGACAACGGCGCGAGCCAGCCGCAGCAGTTCGATCCGAACCGCGCGCTGCAGGGCAAGACGCCGGGCCAGCCGGTGCCGCAGGCCGCGCAGCCCGCGCCGCCGAACACCGCGCCCGGCCAGGCCGCGAACCAGACCCAGGGCGGCCTGCTGCCCGAGCCGCAGATCGTCGAAGTGCCGCCGCAGGCCAACGGGTCGAGCGGCTCGAACAACACCGGCAGCTCGAACAACACGACCGCGTCGAACAACACGTCGTCGGGCAATACGTCCTCGGGCAACGGCGTCGCCGTCGCGCCGAAGCCGGCCGACACCACGCCGCCGCCGCCGCCGAAGAAGACGCAGCAAGCCCAGCAGCAACAGCAGCAACAGCAGCAAGGCGGCGAGGACGACCTCGCCCGCTTCGCCGCGCAGAAGCAGGCGCAGCAAGCCGCCGCGCAAAAGCAGCAGCAACAGCAACTGGCCGCGAACACGCCGAAGCCGACCTCGTCGGCCACGGCCGCCGCGGCAGCGAAGCCGCCGACCGCGAACGACGCGAATACCGGCTACTTCCTGCAGGTGGGCGCGTACAAGACGGAAGGCGACGCCGAGCAGCAGCGCGCGCGCCTCGGCTTCCAGGGCTTCGAGTCGAAGGTGTCGAAGCGCGATGTCAGCGGCGTGACGTACTTCCGCGTGCGCGTCGGCCCGTTCTCGAAGTTCGAGGATATGAACTCGGCCCGCCAGCGCCTGTCCGATGCAGGTGTCGACACGGCGGTGATCCGCTTCACGAAGCAGTAAGCAACCGGCCGAGCCCACCCAGAACCCGTTACGTCCCGTAACCCGAGCAACTGATTCGACGTTCACAACATGAAAAAACTGCTTAGCACGCTCCTTCTGTCCCTGGGCCTGGTCGCCGGCCTCGCACAGGCTTCGCCCGCCGCACCGGTCTCCGGCAAGGACTTCGAGGTGATGAAGTCGCCGCAGCCGGTGTCCGCACCGGCCGGCAAGGTCGAGGTGATCGAGTTCTTCTGGTACGGCTGCCCGCACTGCTACGAATTCGAGCCGACGATCGAAGCCTGGGTGAAGAAGCAGGGCAACAACATCGACTTCAAGCGCGTCCCGGTCGCATTCCGTGACGATTTCGTCCCGCACTCGAAGCTGTTCTACGCGGTGTCCGCGCTCGGCATCTCCGAGAAGGTCACGCCGGCGATCTTCAACGCGATCCACAAGCAGAAGAACTACCTGCTGACGCCGCAGGCGCAGGCCGACTTCCTGGCCACGCAGGGCGTCGACAAGAAGCAGTTCATGGACGCGTACAACTCGTTCAGCGTGCAGGGCGAAGTGAACCAGTCGGCCAAGCTGCTGAAGGACTACGCGATCGACGGCGTGCCGACGGTCGTCGTCCAGGGCAAGTACAAGACGGGCCCCGCTTACGCGAACAGCATCCCGGGTACTGCCCAGGTGCTCGACTTCCTCGTGAAGCAGGTTCAGGACAAGAAGCTCTGATCCCCATCCGCGCGCCGGCATGACTACTCCGCTGAAGGTCTTCATCACCGGCGCATCGAGCGGCCTCGGCCTCGCGATGGCCGAGGAATACGCCCGCCAGGGCGCCACGCTCGCACTCGTCGCGCGACGCACCGATGCCCTCGATGCGTTCGCGCGGCGCTTCCCGAAGCTGTCCATCTCCGTCTATTCCGCCGACGTGCGCGACGCTGACGCGCTCGCGACGGCCGCCGCGTCGTTCATCGCGACGCACGGCTGCCCCGACGTCGTGATCGCGAACGCAGGCATCAGCCAGGGCGCCGTCACGGGCCAGGGCGATCTCCCGACGTTCCGCGACGTGATGGACATCAACTACTACGGGATGGTCGCGACGTTCGAGCCGTTCGTCGGCCCGATGACGGCCACGCGACACGGCACGCTGGTCGGTGTCGCGAGCGTGGCCGGCGTGCGCGGCCTGCCCGGCTCCGGTGCGTACAGCGCATCGAAATCGGCCGCGATCAAGTACCTCGAATCGCTGCGCGTCGAGCTGCGGCCGGCCGGCGTCGGCGTCGTGACGATCGCGCCCGGCTACATCCGCACGCCGATGACCGCGCACAACCCGTACCGGATGCCGTTCCTGATGGACGCCGACCGCTTCGCCGCGCGTGCGGCCCGGGCGATCGCGCGGCAGCACGCGTTCCGCGTGATTCCGTGGCAGATGGGTGTCGTCGCGAAGGTGCTGCACGTGCTGCCGCGCTGGCTGTACGACCGCCTGTTCGAGAAGGCACCACGCAAGCCGAAGGCTGGCGCACACTGACACTCCGGCGAGCACCGGCCCGCGCGAAGCTTCGCGGGCCGTCTCTCCGTCTCTCCGTCTCTCCGTCTCTCCGTCTCTCCGTCTCTCCGTCTCTCCGTCTCTCCGTCTCTCCGTC
>NZ_CABVQK010000027.1 GCF_902499335.1 Burkholderia lata
TCGGCGACCGATTTATGCAGGCGCGCGGATAACGCGCTGTTCAACCGCCTCGCCCACAAAAATCCGGACAGGTTCGGCATCACGGCTTGGGTGGCGTCAATCCCATGCCGTACTACAAGCAATGCAGCGCGACGGAACTACTCTGAGACCGTCGCGCGTCAGCCTCCTGCAGTTGCCGCTGCACTTGATTCCTCAAAGGGCAAGTCGCCGTCCAGCGCCAGCCGGCTTTGCGGATTCTGGATAAACTTGAAATCGAGCGAATTCACAGCTCGCCCGAGTTTCACCGGCGTCCAAGAAATTACAAGATCCGCCTTTGCGTTCAACTCGTTCACAGCGGTTTCAATCACCCGACGCTTGATGTCGGCAAAGCGGTACGTCGCCGGAATTTCAAGCACGCGCCGGAAATCTTCCAATGTGATCAGGAGTCGGCCCCGATCCCGCTCCCGCATCAACAGTTCGAGGAGCCGCCATGAGTAGAGTGACTGTAGCCCCCGGGCAAACTCAAGCTGATACGAGACGAAACGCCGCTGCAACATGAAGATATGGGGCGTTAAATCCGGAGAGAAGGAAACTTCTGCCCATCCTTCTCGTTCGTGGTAGACCGCCTTCCACACCCAATTCAGTACCACCTTCCTCGGGCCATCCATATACGTCAACTGGCGCTTTTGAAGACTCGCACAGCCTTCCTTCAGCCCCTCATACGCAGCAGTTGCCTGCTTCTCGCCAGACCGCGGAGCAAGTGCTGCAAGGGCGGCGAACTCGTCGGCTCGAACCCGAACACTCACATAGCCGTTACCCTTACCATGCAAGTACGGTGACTTCTTGCTGTCTATGCATCGCAGCGCCGCCATCATGACTCGCTTCTCGTTGAGGGTAAGACCTTGTTGGGCATTGACCAACGCTCGGCTCATGGCGACAGTGCCCCGCACTCGGCCATCACCGTCCAGAGGGGGTTCGTCCAACGGCTCGATCTGGAGAGGTTCGATCTCAACGATCTCGACCTGAGCGGGCTCGGGCTGGTTTTTTGCCTTTTTGTTCACAAAGGTGACCTTCAGCGGGAAGTGTCACAATTATAAGGTGACATGCTCAGGGTGCAAGTCACCGTTGTGGATAACGGTCGAAATTTGTCACCGCCGGCCCGCTTTGTGTCTACTTAGGGTCGGATTACGTCACCCCCAGGTCGGAAAACGTCACAGTTTCTCGACTGTGACGTCTCGCAAAGCCTTAACTGACAAGCCTGTGCGGGGCTGGGCACAGCGTTTACAAAAGGTTTTACAAACGGTTCTACAAACTCTCTTACAAAGAGCACCGTTAGAAAGTTGCTTTGATACAACAAAATCTACCCCCACACCCACTTCCAGCGCACACCTCAAGGCTGAAAAGTGACATTTTCCGACCTCAAGACGCTTGTAGGGCCTCCGATCCATTCCCGATTGGTCGCAAAGACGGGTTTCCCAGCACAAAAGGTGACGCTTTCCGACCTCACGGGCCAATAGATACTAAGTACTCACTCACCTTTGACCCAGAAGGCCCCTGCGTCAACGACGGATCGAACTGTAGGGTCGGAAAACGTCACCTTTGGCGCAAGTTGCCACTGACAGTCCTATGATCCCGGGCAGTTCATCGCAGGAGAAACCGACGCGGCGGGTCGGGAAAGGTCATAAAACGAACGAGGCCTTGGGTCGGAAAACGTCACTGTTAGTGTGAATGCTAGCGTGCGAGAGAGGAGCAGGCTTCGGCTTGAGGTCGGAATATGTCACTTCTCGAAACACTAAACGGGTCGGAATTTGTCATCATCAGTTCCGCGTGCAGGTCGGATCGTGTCACTTTTTAGAATGGCGCAGCGGGTCGGAAAACGTCACTTTTGAGGCTGTTAATCGGCGGGTCGGAATTTGTCACCATTCTCCTTGGAGTCATTGGGTCGGAATTCGTCACCTTTGAGGCGCGTCTCAGCGGGTCGGAAAATGTCACCCATCCAGATGTCTTGGGTCGGAAACCGTCACCTTAGCGCTGGAAGTCCCATTTCGTGCCATCTGTCTGCCGAATGCCCTGGGTCGGAAAATGTCACCGATCCTCTGGCCACTCCTTCCGGGTCGGAATTTGTCACCCCTTTTGCCGAACACCGTTAGCGTCTGCGCGGAAGGACCGACGGAAGGAGAGCGTTCGGCAGATCTTGCAGCAAGGAAAGATGGGGAACCACGAGGTCGATATGAGGCGTGTCGATCCTAAGATGTCTGCCGCTCGCTCCTAACGACAATCGAAGTTCCATACCATCCTCGGCTTGGACTACGCCCGTAGACAGTATCGATATCACTTTCGATAGTGCCGTGTTGGCCGGCACTGTTAGCGCTCTTCGCGCAATAAGGTCCTTGCCAACCTCCCGGATCAATTTCGTAGCGATTTCTGCAGTCCGATATGAGACATGACATGGTCCCCCGAACGAGGCGATCACTTCGGGCGGTAGCATAGATGCTTGGATCGACCGTGTGACGATGGCCTTTGACACGTTGAGGTCTGCGGCAAGCTTTGCTTGACTCGGCCAAACCTGCCGATCTAACTGCTGCCGATAAAACTCGCCCAACACAACGGGCGGAGAGCCAGCCCGGCGGAGAACCTCATGTCGTTCGACCGCGGCCCAGCGGTGCCGAGGGATGTCTGCTTTCTCAACGGCCGAACTATTACACGAATTTGAAGAGGTCATGGGAGCCGACGATCGGTGATCGTCAATTGTTGCTGTCTTTGAAAAATGCCGCTCAACCGGTTGAGGGGGGCATCGGTATCCGTCGAACGAGGACCGGTTCAAGAATCGTGCGAAAACAATGATTTGCGAGCGACCGTTGTCCCGTCACACGCATAGCGTTGCGTGCAACGCGTGCAACAACGACGCACCGATTCTAGCGATCTGGTTGTAAACGCAAGACCGAAAAGCTCACGATTTTCATAGGGCTTTTTGCCGTACCCCTCTCAACCGGTTGAGCGCAATGGCACCGATGGTCTGCATCTCCTAGTGTCGCGAAAAGGGCCCCGAAATGACGGCTCTTTTCCCACGTGTCGTTGTCACCTCGGCTGTTCCAATTGATCCGTCCCAATTGGAACTCCGTGATGCGATTTTCCAGACTCTTCCCCCGCAACAAGAAGCAGGTCGCCCTGTCGCCGGCGCCCGGCCACTACTCGAACGACGATCCCGAAAAGATCATCTTCGATCAGGGGACGCGTCTGCGCGTCGAAGCCAATCACTGGAAGACCTTCTGCTTCATCCTCGCGATCGTCGCCGGTGGTGCGGTGTACACCCGGCAGCCGGCACCCTCGGTGGTGAAGGCCTATGGTGTTTCATCGGACGCCGGCGGTAACCCGCTGGTCAAGCAACTTGCCGCCTACAACCCGGATGATCAGGCGAAGCGCACCGCGATCAAAGAGGACGTTGAACACTGGTTCACGATCGAACCCGTCCTGACCGATGACATCCGCACCTCCCGGCTCGCCAAGAACATCAACTCGGTCAAGGCCAAGATGGTGGGCAACGCGAAAAACCAATTCGCGGCGTGGATCAGCGACGACAAGCCATTCGACCAGATCACCACCAACCCGAAGCTGGTCCGCGAGCCTAAGGTCACAAATGTGTCACTGCTTGACGACTCGACGGCGGTCGTCGAGTTCACGACCTCGACGCGGCAATCGCCGGGCGACAAGTCAGCAGACATCCGCTTCGCCTTGACGGTTCGCTACCAGATCATTCCCCCGACGGCGGAAGACGTGCTGGGCACGAACCCGTATGGCCTCTATTACCCGTTCTTCACTCTGCAAAAAACCGGCGCATGAAACGACCACGCTTCTTTCTGACCTGGGTCGCGCTCGCGTCGATCGCAGCGTCGGCCAATGTGTTCGCCGCGAAGAACGCCGCGAACCCTATCGCGCCGATCCCGAACTTCGATGTCGGCAGCATCATCGGCGACGCAATGAGTCCGGTGGGCACGGAGCATGTCTACGAGCTGAACGGCTCGCGCCTGCGTGACGTGCTCGTCAATGGGCGCTGGGTAACGGTGGCGGCTACGGCCGTCGTCGCATCCTGAACCGTCGAGGGAGGAGCGCTCGATGAACGATATGACGAATCTGGTGATGCTGTTGATTGCGTTTCATGGCGGCGGCCAGCCGCCGGCATCTGCTTACCGCTACGCAGTGGTCGCGCAGGCCGCCGTCGAAAGGCGGCAGGTTGTGAGAACGGACGCGGTCATCTGCAAGGATGGCCAAGTCCACACCTTTCCGGCAGGGCAACCGAAGCCCTGTATCTGAACCCTTGAACGTCGGCCCCATTCTCGAAAGAGAGCGGGGCCGCTTTTTTTTGAGACCCCTGAATGCCACTTTTGAATATTGATCTGGCGCATCTCGCGTCGGAGGTCTTGCCGGAAGGTGCTCGAGATTCGTTCCACGCGATGTCAGTTCGAGCGCGTTTGGCCACCCTTGCCATTGCTTCCGACGGGGCGAGTAACACGTCGGTGCGCGATGTTGCGCTGCATTCGCTGTCGGTGATTGACATGCCCGCGTACGTGGGAATTTCGGCGATCCGGACTGCGCTTCAATGCAGCAGCGCGCTTCTGCGGAGTCCCGTCGATCGCTTCGGCTTTCTCGTCGCAGTCGCCAGTTCGACTGTCCCGCAGAAGGAAGGATTTGCCGAGTACACCAAGTGGCCGCGGAAGGAGTGCGATCGCTGGCTCCTGACCGTAACCGCACGTGATGTGGCGAAAGCACTGGCGAGCCGCTAGCTCACTCGCCAGTTCGCGTCGATGACGCATCTGAAGGTCACGCCCACGGAATGTGAGCGAGGCCGTTCCTTTACATATGGAGATCATCATGAAGAAGCAGGTCGGTTGGGCGGTTCTGGTGGCGTGGTTGTGCTGTTGTGTATTGATCGCCCTTACCGGGCGTGCGCACGCGCAACCCGTGCCGCAGATCGAAGTTGCGTTTTCGCCGGACGGCGGGGCGGAGAGTCTCGTGCTTCGGACCATTGGGTCTGCCCGTCAGTCGATTCGAGTGCTGGCCTACTCGTTCACCGCCCCCGCAGTAACGCGCGCGCTCATCACCGCGAAGCGTCGCGGCATTGACGTTGCCGTCACTGTAGACGCGCGCAGCAACTTCGACGAGGACCGTAGTGGCCGCGCTCGCGCTGCTCTGGGCTCGCTCGCATACGCGGGTATTCCGGTTCGCGTCGTGAGCGTCTTTCCGGCTCAGCACTCGAAGTACGTCGTCGTCGACGGCGCTACGGTTGAGACCGGAAGCTATAACTACTCGCAGCAGGCGGCGCGGTACAACGCCGAGAACGTTGTTGTGGTGCGGGGCGATACACGCGTCGCAGATGCGTACCTGAAGAACTGGGAGGCGGTGTCGGCGCGCGGCGAAGTGTATCGCGCGCCCTAATTGTTTCTTCTCTTAACCCACGCGGGAACAGCTCCCGTGTGGGGCTGCTCCTGCCCTTCTGGAGCAGCACATGTTTTCTGAAATTCTGTTGAAGATGGAATCCGCTATCGAGGCGCTCGTCGGGCTGATTCGGCAGGGGTACACACTTTCGAATGCGTTGAGCGGCGGCAAGGACTCGACCTGTACGGCGATTCTCATGCTGGAGGCGGTGCGACGCGCCGGCGCCGAGGTGTCGCGCGAGCATTTCGTGACGAGTGCGGACACGACGATCGAAAATCCAAGCATGCACTGGCACTTGCAGGCGATGCTTGACGAGATCCGGGATGCCTATGCGGCCGCTGGTGCGCCTATATCGGTGCACGTCGCGAAGCCGTCCCTGTCGTCGCAGTTTGTCGTCGCGACGATCGGCCGTGGCACGCTTCCCCGCACTCCGGAGAACGGGGTGAAAAACGGGAAGCGAATACGTGCGTGCGCCGCTGATTGGAAGGTCGACCCGCAAAACCGAATGCGTGTCTCGCTCGAGCGATCGGCGGCCGCCGGAGGCGGTCGCGAAGTGGTCACCGTGCTTGGCAATCGGTTCAGCGAAAGCGGCAGTCGGTCGGTAGCGATGGCCAGTCGCTGTGAGAGCGCACTGAAGCCCGTTCGTAACGCGGACGGTTATCTGACGCTCTCGCCGATCGCGGAATGGTCGACCGACTGCGTGTGGTCGATGCTAGCGCTCTTCGCGGAGGATGCCGACAGACCTTTCCCGTCGCCGGTGTCCGGCGAGTCGGTACGGCGCCTGTCGGAGCTGTACCGCGCCGGAAACGAGGGAACGTGCGGCGTGATCCTCGGCGAGGGCGGTGCGCGGTCGCCGTGCGGGAGCCGGTTTGGTTGCGCATTTTGTTGCGTGACTGGCGAACGCGATCGCTCGATGGAGTCAATGGTGAAGGAAGTTGATCACCAGCATCTGGAGGGCCTGAATCGCTTCCGGAACTACCTGGTCGCGGTGCAGTGGGATCTCCGTCGTCGCGAGCTCGTTGGTCGAAAGCTGAGCGATGCCGGGTACCTGGCGGTAAAGCCGGACGTCCTGTCGTATATGGAACGCGTCCGACTGCTGCAGTACCTGCTCACGCTCGACGTGCTTGAAGTCGAACGGGCCGAGCGGCATGAGGGAGCGTTGGCTGCGGGCGAGATCCCTGACACGCCGGAGAACCGGGCGCTTTGTGACGTACAGTTCGAAATGGTCACGCCGGCGCAGCTGGTGGCGATCGACTTCTACCTCTCGATGCACCACTATGCGCCGCACGCCTTTCCAGCGCTTTCGGTCTGGTTCGACGTGCATCGGCTCGGGCGGCGGTACCATGTCCCAGTCCTTGACCCGCTGCCGAAGATCGACATCCCGCACCACGGTTGGTTCTTTGTTGGCGCGTACGATGCGGAGGTACCCACGGATGGGCTTCGCGACTATGCCGCGGAGCAGTGGAATCGCTATACCCATTCGGGGCGGCCGAGCCGGTATGCGCGAACGAAGTCTGGCGAGCAGATCGTCTATTTCGAAGAGAGCGACCAGTTCGAGGTGGACACCGAGGCCGCGTGTGCATTCGTGACCTGCAGCTTCGATGCTGGCTGGTCGGTGAAGGCGCAGCTTCATTCGGGGATGGAGTCGGCCCGTTTCTGGTTGAACGAAGGGATCGTGCGGCTGCCGACCGGTATGGCCGGCCGGTATCAGGAGATGGCGAAGCGTGGGCAATATTTCTCGCACCTCGCCGAGCGACACAACCTGACGCCGGTGGAGCTGGACCGATTTCTCGTCGACAATGCGATCTCGGACTCCGAGCACCGTACGATGCTGAACCTGGCGCCGGTGGACCTGTTTTCGCCGGCCGCTTGACGAAAAGCAATATTGCAAGAAGCCCGGCACGTGTCGGGCTTTTTTTTTCGTCAGCTGCCCTCGGCTCAGGGCCTACATCGCGAGTGTGTAGGCGTGGATGATCGAGCAAATGTGATACACGCAGGCCAACACCATTGCGGTGGTCATTTTCCGGTGGCTTGGACGGGCCGATGATTGACTGCTGATGAACACCATTGCTTCAATCGCCGCGCGTATTAGGTCAAGTATGGACTTCATTATGTGGTTCCTCGCCAGGTATCGGGCACGAAGTGCGCCCTCTCAATGAACCTATACGGCAATGCCCCCAAATGTTTCACCCCCCCTTTCGAAATAAATATCGACGGACACCAACCCGATGTTGGTCGGGTCCGCCGTGTGCGTTCGATCGAAGTGGCGACGCGTCCACGAGGTGTCGCAGTGGTATACCGACAAGGCTCCCTATGCCGTGCTGGTATCGGGGCCGTTCAGCAGCGCCGCGAGGTCAGCGTCTGGCGACGTCGGTGTGGAGTGCGCCGTCAGAATTCGTGCGCGGCCGATTACGAGGTTTCGAGAGTCGATCGAGATGCGCTCGATAAGGCGGCCGCGCGTAGCGCGCTCAGGGGTTTGCTGAAACGGGTGGCCACGATGGATGTAGTCTTCGAGGTCCGGTTCGCCTAACACGACCTGGTGCGTGTCGTTCTCGGTCAGCGCGACGCAGAGCATTGCGAACGGGATTCCAGCCAGCTCCCGATCGGCGATTCGATTGAGGACAGCGTCACGCGCTTGGTGATCTGCTCTCAAGATGCCCTGCGAGCCCTTGTGATTATCGATCTGAACGACGATTTGTTTGGCCTCGGAACGGCGGGCAATGAGCCTGTATCGACAGATCACGAAATCGCCGCTCGCGAAATAAATGAGGTCTGTGTAGCGCGTTATGTAGTCCATAGGAACCCTCCGATAACAAAGAAGCCAGCGAAAGTGCTGGCTTATTCAGGCTATCGACGTGGCCAAGAAGTCAAGTTGCGCCGTTGGCTTGCGGAGCGGGTTGGAGGGTGGCGCGAATTCGGATCACGGTCCGTTGGCTTGTGAGGCCCAGCGCGTCCATGACGTCATCGTTGCTCCGGCCAGCGAGCAGGAGGCGGCGTGCGAAGGTGTTGCGAAGGGTGCGCGGGCTCATGTCGGGCACGCGGATGTCGACCGCGAGCAGTTCGTCGCGCACGATCCGGCCGAGCATCTCGTCCGTCATCGGGCCGCCGGCCCGGGGCGACGGAAACAGCAGCGCACTGGCGGCCGCTGCTGTGTGGCTCATCCATCTCTCAAGAACCGGCCGTGCGAAGTCTTCAAGGTTGATGCGACGCGCCTCGCGCGGGCCTCGCTTGGGGATCAGGATGTGCGGCCGCGCCGGCGAAAGGTCGAGGTCGCCGATCGCCGCCTGTCGAATTTCCTGGGCGGTGATGCCCGTCGAAAGCAGCAGCGCGACGATTGCGCGATTGCGGACCGCACGCTCGTCGAGGCCGTCGAGCGCGGCAACCGAGTCCTGCAGCCGGCGATCGTCAGCTTCCGGCAAGTACACCGGGACGGGCTCATCCTCCGGCCACGTCTGCGTCAGCGTATAGGCGGCCGCGGGATTGGTCTTGCGCACGCCGACGTCGACGAGGTGTCGGCCGAGCCGGTCGAGGAGCTTCTGGTAGCGAAGCCGCGTCGTGGTGCCTGGTTTGCACCGGCGGTCCACGTCGGCTAAGAACGATTCGAGGTGATCTGGGCCGAAGGTGGCCAGCGACCGCTGCGCGGCCGCGAGGTGGCGCATGAAGCGCTCGAACATGGCTTCGTGTTGGACGATCGACCGGGGCGAGAACGCGCGCCGATCGGCGCCGGCGGCTTCGGTGCGCTGCCACTGCTGATAGGCCTCGGTTGGTGCCGACAGCCAGAGAGTCGGATCGTCCATTCGATCTTATATACTGAATATTGCCTACTTCAAGCATAACGCGAATCTACGATTCGCGTCCTTTGCCAGCAGACGGGAGGGGTGACCCGGTCCCGTCACTCGGTTATCGCTCGCGCGCACAACCTGCGCTCCAGCCGGTTTTCCGCCCGCCAAGCAATGTGCCGACCGACCGCTCATGCCGCTGCTTTGGCTCGGTTGGCGAGATCGACCGCCGACAACCGTTCCCGAACGCTGAGATAGACGATCGGAAGTGATGAGTCCGCCAACGTCCAGTCGATCAGGCCGCTCAGATCGACACCCGCAAAGGTCGCTGGGCCTATCCGCGGAAGGGCATCGACGACCGCCGCTTCATTCCGGCTCTGGAATGCGAGATCCGAAAAGGTTTGCTCTTCGATTTCGAGCAGGACGGGCCAGCTCCAGGCGTGCGTCAGTCCTGCCTTCAGATGGCGATCCGCGAGTGACGTGGCGATGCGGCGCAGGTCTTCCGTGGCGTGCGCGTGCGCGTGCTCGAAGCGCACTGGGTCGGGTTGCGGACCGGGCGGCGTAACGGTTTCTGAGCTTTCCATAGGGGCGTCGAGGTGATGCGGCGGCCGGTTGTGTCGAAGCCGGCCGCCGTGTTGCGTTGCACTGTAAATATATCCAGTGTCGAGACCCAGTTCAAGAATTGGAGGGCTGGTGCGCGATCTCGAATGGTGCGCGGTCCTTGCCATCGATCCAGGCCGGCGGACGGCCACGACCGCTCCATGTTGCGCCGGATTCGGGATCTCGATAGCGTGCTCGCGTGGATTGGTGTTTGCGCGCTTTGCTGTCGCCGAAAATCTCTCGGGCGGAAAGATCAAATTCCACCACCATGCGCTTCACTTCAGCCAGCACGGTTTGGCGTGCTGCGGCCTTGGCATTCTCGATTTCGGCCTCGAGGACGGCGCGTTGTGCAAGCAGCGTTTGGTAAGTAAGTGATGACGATTCTGGAATTGCATCGGCAAGGGCTGAGTATTTCGGCCATCCCTCGCAGCGGACAGCCCGGCCTGGACAAAGCTGCTAGACTATCTTCGTGAAAAGGAGTTGATATGAGCGAAACCCTAAAGAAGCATAGGCCGAAGGCGTCGACGACGCCGTCCGTCGTGGTGCGTCTCGCGCGCTCCAGCAAGTAGAAGGTCGTCGTCCCCCCCCCGAGATGAAGACCCAGTTGCGCAAGCGTGCTAAAACATCGACGCGAAGCACATTTCCAGAGTTGCCGGAGTGGTGGCTAGAGCACTAATCGGAAAACGGACCGTCAGGTCCGTTTTTCTTTTCTCGAGCTGGACGTCGTCGGGGCACCGGCATCCGAGAGGAGAACGACCGGGCGGGCCCCTCTACACGCCCGACCGTGACGACCTCAATCGCGGGCCTAGTGAAACGAACTTGATCCGCTTTAGGAATCCTGGGCCGATCCAGATGCGATAGGGGTTGGCGGTCCGTCCCCCAAGCAATAACGAATTCAATCAGTCACTTCCCAACCGGTCCTTTCGTTCTTTGGGTAATCGTGCCTTCGATGTTTGTATAGACCCGATTAATTTAGCCCCATCTTTTGTCCAACGATTAACTATCCTGTCGTGAGTTGTGACCCAGGCGTCCTTCCCTCCATACATTAAAAAGTTATCAAACTTCTTGCTGTACGTGGAATCGAAGCAGGGTCGACCATCGCCGGCGACTACCAGACTCTGAAGATGAAAGCCCCGGCAGTGGCGTTCACCTTGGCTGATTAACCCGTGCGAGTTTCGCTGAGTCAATACATCGCCGCAACCGAACACGAGTGGTGTCGAATTCGTACATTTTCTATTTCTCGCGCCGGTGTGTCCTATTGATCTTGAATATCCTTGGCATTAGTCTCGGCGTGCTGGCTCCGACGTTTGCAGTTGCGCAACCGCATCGGGGTGTCGATCCATTTCATTTTCACTTCCGCCACCATGAACATCGCTGTATTGACAAGCAGTTCATATTTGTTTGATACGATTTGCGAGTGTTTCGACGGAGACGGAATTTTTTGTTCGAAATTCGACGATCAGCTAAGAATGGCAACGGCCATAAGGCGTGTTGAGTTTTCCGTCGTTTTTGTCGATGCAAGAGGAGACGGAGATTCGAACCAGTTATTGCTCCCCTACTTGATGTCTCGATTGGGGGCGAAGGTTCCGGTGATCGTATTGAACGTGCAGCGAGATAAGTCAAGCATTGTGAACGCGTTCGAGGCCGGCGCCAATGATGTCGTGCTTGCACCCGCAACCGCCGGCGAACTTTATGCGAGAGCCGTGATTGCACTGCGGGGTATACGTTCCGCGTCAGAGAGGATGATCAAAAGAAGTTCGATCGAGTTGGGACAATACCGGGTCGATAGAAAATCGAGATCGGTCATGGTAGGGAATCGGAGTGTCACGTTGACCGAGAAGGAGCTGGAAATCGTCTGGTTCCTGTTCCTGCACAAGAACGAGGATATCAGTCGGAAGCAGATTTCCATGATGGTATGGGGGAAATCGGAAGACATCGCGGGGCGCTCGCTCGAGCAATATATTTACAGGCTGCGCAGCAAGCTCGATTTGAATGGTGCTTTTGGTGTCCGCCTGCAGACGTTGTATGCGCGCGGATACCGGATTGTAGAGTCGACAGCGACGCACGACACGCCGACAACGACGGCGCGCTGTCGAGCAGAGTAGCGTGAACAACTCGCCGGACTAGTTGGCGAAGCCAGGCTGTCGCGGTCTCACATTGCCGCAGCCTGCAGGTTGCGGCGGTTCGGGTTGACGTAATCTAGGTCGCTATACCGGAATCCTATAGGCCTTCGCTAACTCAATCGTGGTCGAAGTCAATGGTGTCGACCACAGGCTCAGGCGGGCCTTATAGTTCCGGGCCAGCGTTTCCAGTGCGGCGTTGTATTCGACACGCGTCGAGGCCGAAGCCAGCCGGTTCTCGACCAGATTCAGGACCGAATGATTGCGAGCGGATTGCCCCAGCTTGAAGCGTGCCGGGTAAATGATGTCGCGAATCGCGTTATGGGCGGCGTTGGCAACATCTTGCTCCTCGCTCAGGTCGTTCAACGTCTGGAGCACTGGAGAATCCGCGCTGGCATGGCGCTGTATGTCGACGATGAGAGCGAGCGCTTTCGGGCGCGCCGGATCGACGAATTGACGTGCGACATAATCCAGCCTGCTTGTGTTGTGGTGGCAAAGCTGATCAAGCGGGCTGACCAAATTAGCGATGCTGTCGGGTGTGACGTTATCCAACGCCTGTAGAATCATCGACAGTCGGTCGATGGCATTGCGGACTTCTGTTCGAAATACGTGCGATGCGGCCGTCAAATCGGGGTGTGCGGCTCGCAACGCGTTGAACTCCGTTTCGTCCAGTGCCAGCAGGGCCGCCTCCGTCGACGGGAACTCGATCGAAATCTCCTTCGCTCGCCGGGCCGCAAGATGATTTTCTACTTCGTGCTTCAGGTCGCGCTGCAATGCGAGCTTGTCATCGAGCGACATGCCGAAGTTCAGGGTGCCGCTCATGGTTCCGGAGAAATCGCCCCGTTCGTTTTTCAGTGGCACCTTGACAACTTCGTCTCTCAACTTACGGAGCGTGTTCGTTTGCAGCGCATGCTGGGCACCAACCGGTGCACCGACAAGTGAGTCCTTGAGTGCACCCAATACGCCCTGGCCCGGTGACGAACCTTTCTCCGTAGCATGCGTGAACATCAGAATGAGACTTTCCGGATTGGGTAACGTCCGACTGACCGATTTCGGCTCGAATATATCGGGAGCGGGAACGTTGAGCATGACGCCGCCGTCCTGATAGTGTGCGGTCCCGAAGGAAGTGGTCTTCTTCGGCTGGGCAAAAACGAATGGGAATGCACTGGAGATGCAGGCGGCGCGCGCAATGCTCAGGTTAGGCGTCGTGTCGGCACCGAACACCATCAACTGCGGCCGCTGTGCTTCCATTAGGGTTCCCGTACACCGCAGGTCTTTGATTGCCGGAATGCATTGGTTCAAACGACGAAGATCGTCAAAGGTCACGTCGCCACCTGCTTCCAGTTTGCTTCGTATCTCGTCGATATGGGAGCGATGATCTGCCGTCACCGTCTGAGCGGCAATGTGCCGCAAAAATACTGGCCCGCGTCTCGTCTTTTAGGCTCTTCTCAAGCTCCGGCGCTTCGGTTTGCATATTGAAAAGAAGAACCAGGTTGAAGCCGATGTTCCTGGCGAACGGCGCACGCCGGCCAATCGTCACGAAAATGTCCGTCAACATGTCTTCGTTGACGTGGCGGATCGCCTGGAGCAGCGGCGGCCCGACGCGTTGACGGATCAAGTCGAGGAAATTCATCCGGTTGGACAAGTCCCTGAACTGACTGCCCGTGACACCTGCCGAGAGCAGGGCGGCTGTGATTGCGCCGGCGGAGGAGCCCGATATGCTCTTGATGCCGGCATGATGCCGCCGTCTTCCAGCGCGAGAATCGCGCCCGGATATGCGGCGCCTTTTGCGCCGCCGCCACTCAAAACCAGTTGCTCGATCGGCGGATACTTCATCGTGATCGGCGTTTGTCCGTTAGGACGTTGCTCAAGCGTGAGCTCTCGTGGGCCGACTGCGTGAGCCAACAGGCGAGGCGGGCGGCTCCGAGTCGATGCAGGCGCGTGATCGGTGTCGACTATCGATCGGGTATTCATGTGCGCGGATTCCAATCCATCCAGCAATGGATGGGCCGTTGCCTTGACGGAAGGGGCCTTACTCGCTTTGTTGGACATTTCGCTCGGTGACGATCGGCAACTGCTTGCTTCGGCTACGTGCGAATTCGATGAACATCTGATAGTTGGCATGACTAGTCCTGCGTGATGATTTCTCGATCCCGAAGGGTTTAGAAATGAGATGTTCAGAATCGGAACAAATCGCCGAGCAAATTGCCTGGGGCATTCGATGTCATGGGTGGCGGCGCGGCGCGTGTCATTGCGTATAGATAGCTGTCACCCGCCAAAACACCGATATTCGGCCGAGCTTCGTGATTTCTCACCACGCCTTCCAGCTGGAATCCCATCCGCTCCATCATGGTGTGACTCCGACCATCGACAGAGCAATGGGCAAACACGCGATAGATACCCGGCTGATTGATTAACCACGCCGTGAGTTTCCGGATCGCGAGAATGCCGGATCGCCGCCGCCGGGTGGCTCCGCGTCGGCAGATGACATAGCCCAGCTCAATTCGCGGTGCCTCGATACGTAACTCGATGAGCGCCGTGATGCGATGGGTTTGTTTGCATTTCAGCGCCCAATGTACGAATGTCCCGGCTTCCCAGCCGGCTTTGGAAAAATTAATGAAGCACCGCGTCTCCTCGATACGCGTATGAATACGCCACGCAAGATCGCGCATGGTCTCGAAATCGCTGAAGATGCAATCGAATAGCTCTTCCGCATCTCCGAATTCAAGAGGGCGTAGCAAGAGTGTATCTGTTTCGATCAGTCTAGGTGGCCTGAATGGGGGGATTAAAGTCATAACGTTTGATTACTTGTACCATGTCGAATAGGTGAAAGATAAATCACTCGTGCGAGTTCTCGGTTCAACGATCACGACAAGCCAAGGGTATGCCGGCATTGCTGCAAGCCACACGTTACACCCTCAACCACAGATGATCTCCAGTCATGATGCCTTTGAACATTTCATCAGTAGATTCGATGATATTCTGCCGCCAATACCGCCCGTGTTCGGCATAGTGGGACAGCAGGTCCGCGAGAATCGTGCCATTGAGGTCGGTTGTCATGGGTACACGCACGATCAGGACGATGCCTCCAGTATCAATATCGATGCCAAGCTGGGCCTGATCTTGTGCGTAGATGATCAGGTTTGCTTCAAGCATTAATCGGAAGATAGTTAATGTGCGGCCGGCTGTAACGGTTCCGAAGTGAAAATTCAGATAAATTGCATTCGCATCAGAATCTAAGTGATCGAATAGCACGTCAAATCCCTCGACCTCGATTGCCTTCGTTTTTAAGACGTGATCTGAATCGCCTAATCCGACGGTTGAGCATAGATCGCGAATGAGGTCGTCAAAGAGATCGCGGGTCAAGATTTTATGAGAAAGTCGATTAAGGCTATGACCGCAGGCGTTTGTGCGCCGCGGCCATAGGTTTTAATGTGAAATTATTTTACCCGATTGCTTCCTTGATTGAGGGCGATGGTTTGAATGCCTGCATTGTCTTATTAAAATTGCTTTCCATGCTTTCCCCCATTACCTTGAGCTGCTCCGTGGTTGCCCTGTTTTGACTTTCCTGCATTTTTTGCAATTTGTCCATCTGTGCCATTTGCATGACCTGGCCGAGAACCTGACCTGCCAATTGGCCGCCGATGCCAATCACTGCTGCTGCGACTCCCATGAGAACCTCCTTCTGAAAATTGAGAATGTCGATCCGATATAAATTTCCGGATTGACTCTGGATAATGGTTGATTTTGTGGTTTATTACCTGCTTGCAGCAGTCTTGATGTTTTCCGAAGCAGTTTTCCAGAAAGCAGTAAAGGCTCCTGTCTTCGATTGTTCCGAGTTCATTTGTGCAGATGCCATTTGCATCATCATCGATTCCTGATGCATCTGCTGCATTTGCGCGATTTGTGCTGCGTTGCCGGCGCTACCAATTGACATAAAACCTCCAGTGAAAGAAACTACTACCACTTCCCATTCGGTCAACTTTCCTGATGACCGAGGTCAGTTCGTTGCCCGGCATGCTGGGGTGATGCATGGCAGGCTGCCTGTATCGGATGATCCAGGCGTGTGAGTTACGTACGCTCTATGGCCACCGTTTCCAGCAAGTGCTGGACGATTCGGTTTGCTGCCATGAATCCGTGATGAAGGTTGGCGAGATTCTGGCGATCCAGATCCGTCTGAGCGTTCGCAGCCAGACATTCGTGCGCAGTTGAATCGAGCGCTTTGCACAGGAGATCATCGCGAACCGAACCCGATGAGTGGTCGAGATAGCTTGGCAAGTCATTGAATTGGGCCGAGATGGCTTCGAGTTTCTCGTACATATGTGCTCCTGATATCGTGGTTAGCTGCCTGAAACGTAGATATGCTTTACACCATCGGGGGTTTCCGTATATCTCACGCCGTTCGCCGAGATCAACTGAGAGATGGGTTGACGGACTTCTGGTTTTGGAGGCTCGGTAGCACGGACGACGATGTCTTTTACATTTGTAGTCAGATCGCCGCGGACCCGCGTCACGGCGGCTTCGAGTGCCTGAAGGCTTGCAACGGTTCCGCCAATCTCGAATGTCCCGTCGCCGCGATATGCCACTTTGGCGCCGGCGATGCCCAGTGCATCCTGAATATTCTGGACGTCGTTCTCGGCGATACTGTATCGACGCTTGACGCGTGAAGGGTCGATATCGGCAAGCGCTTTGCGAACACGTGCATCTTCCGCATAGCTCGCGACCATGCCGGTGATGGAAGTATCGTCGCCCATGCGTTCGACGGCGAGACCTCGCACGTCTGCATGTACCACTGCGCTGCGAATGCGTGCCGTGACGTCCACGGGAGCGGATGCTTTGGCGGGATGAGCCGGCCACAATGACAAGGAAGCTAGCAGGACCGCACAACAGGTTGTGACGCCGACGATCGCTGACCATCGTCGATAGTGGTGTCGCTCGGATGGCTGACTCTTTGCGGCTGGCGCGGCGAACATGGCCGACAGCAATTCCAGATCGCTGGGCCAACTGACATTCGCCGGTCCGATGCAAATCACGATATCGTCGAACTGCACGGGGACGAAGTCGTCGAGCGTCGTGCGATGGCTGATGTCGACGGTCGGGTCATTACCTGCAATGTGCTTGTTCTTGCGGATTTGAACAGATTCGTTGTCGGCAACGATGAGTTCGACGGTCGAGTCCGTCCAATCCGTGATCCGAATGTCGTCATCGCATCCCGAGCCGATCACGTGGATGCCGGGCGGCAAGTCGAGTTGGGCACCGGAATGAAATCCGGTGACTACGCGCAGTGATTTCATTGTGTTTGCGACGAATGAGAAGTTGGGACATCAGGCAAGATTCCTGACGCGCTGCGTCTTGCATTCACTGTAGTCAAGCGCCGGATTTTTTGTTCGCCGTGGTGCGCCACTTGTTGGAGGAATGCGAACCCATAGGCGAGAGACAGCGGGCCCGAGATCGACGGCATTTGTGCAGAGGCCGCGTGCGTGGCAAGACTTTCGTGGCACGTCTCGGTGCTCTGGAGTTGACATCCACCTCCCCCTGGACCATCGGTCACCGCTGCGTGGAAAGGGGAATTTTCGACCCTGACCCAAGAAATAGTCCGGTTTAAAAGTGGAGAAATTCGGCGTGATGTGTCCGAGCGGACACGAAGGCCATGACCCTGCCTCGTTTTCACGTACAGCGACTCATGCGGCGATCAAGCTGGCCTCGTAGTCGACGGGGGTGAGGAAGTCGATCGAGGTATGCAGGCGTTGCCGATTGTAATAGCCCTCGATCCAATCGACGATATCCAGGTGGGCGTGGGCACGCGTTTCGTAGTGAGTCTGGTAGATTCTTTCGACCTTCAGCGTCTTGAAGAAGCTCTCCATCGGGGCGTTATCCCAGGCGTTGGCACGGCGGCTCATCGAGACGTTTATCTTGAACGCGGTGGTCAATTTCCGGTACGCGCGACTGGCATATTGGGCTTCGCGATCGGAATGCAGCAGCAATCCCGATGGCGGTTTGCGTTGCTAGCATGCGCTGCGCAACGCTTGGCAGACTAGATCCGCGTTGATCCGCTCGGACATCGACCAGCCGACGATGAGAGGTGGGTCTGCTCGTTCGGACAGTATTCTGAGATTTTTAAGTGGAACGTCCGAGGCAATCATGCTGCCGATTTGATCGCAGGCAGCGTCGCGAAGTATGCCTCGTCCGGCGTCTGATCCTTCTGGCTCGAATGGGGCCGTTTCCGGTTGTACAGATCGATGTATTCGCCGATGGAGCGCCGGGCGTGGCTGACCGACTCGTACGCTTTCAAATAGACTTCTTCGTACTTGATGCTGCGCCAGACCCGCTCGACGAACACGTTGTCGCGCCAGGCCCCTTTGCCGTCCATCGACAGCCGCACGCCACGGCCCAGCACGGAGTGCCTCGACGGCGTGCGAGGCTTCCAGCGTGATGGCAACCCGATGCGCGAGAATCTTGCGGCTCGCCCAGTCCACCACGGCCGTCAGATAGACGAAGCCCCGCGCCATCGGAATGTAGGTCGTGTCGAGCGCGAACACCTGGTTGGCGCGCTGGATCTTCATGCCGCGCAGCAGGTACGGCCAGATCTTGTGCTGCGCGTTGCGCCGGCTCGTGTTTGGCCTGCAGTACAGCGCCTCCACGCCCATGCGCTTCATCAGCGTGCGCACGCGGCGGCGACCCACTTCATGACTTTCCCGACGCAACAGGCGCGCCAGCATCCGCGCCCCGGCAAATGGAAACTCCATGTGCAGTTCGTCGATGCGGCGCATCAGCAGTTGATCGGCCTGGCTGACCGACTGAGATTGGTAATACGCGCTCGATCTCGCGATGTCGACGAGTTTCGTCTGTCGCGAAACCGGCAGCGCATGCGCACGGTCGATCATCGCTTTACGCTCAGCAGTCCGGCCTTGCCGAGCGCTCCGGACAAAAAATCATTCTCCAGCGTCAACTGGCCGATCTTCGCATGCAGCGTCTTTACGTCCACGGGCGGCTCAGTTGACGGCGACCCAGCCGTACCGAACACATCGGCCGCACGCTCCTGCAACTGCCGTTTCCATTCCGTGATCTGGTTCGGATGCACATCGAACTGCTGCGCCAGTTCGGCCAGTGTGCGCTCGCCCTTGACTGCCGCCAGAGCCACTTTCGCTTTGAACGCCGCTGAGTGCGTGCGTCGGGTTCGTTTCGTCATTTCCTCGGTTCCTTTGCCTGCATTATCGCTGGCTCAGGCCCCGGCCGATCCACTTATCCGATTGTCCGAATTTGCGCGGCCACCTCTCACTGATGCTGCGCGCCGCAACGCGAGCAGGCGCGCAAGCGCATTCTCGCGTTGCATTGGGGGCGTTGGTCGACAGATATTCAGCACCAAAAGTCCCACGAGCGCGTTGAGATGTTGAACGCGTTCATGTGGCGAATCCCGGTTTCCACTGTGTGTGGCGGATGATGCACGCTCTGCGACGATACGGCGAAACATATCGTTCAGTGTCGATACTGAGTCTACGGAAGGCACATCCGAGCGTCGATTCGCCGCAATCAGATCGATCAGGAACGTGTATATGTCTATTCTGATAGAGCGGCGCGGATTCGCTGCGAGTGAATCCCGTATTTCGAGAAGCTCGCTGATCGATGTTTCGAGCAGCGCGTCGTTCCTTTGTCCCGAGGGGTGAGCGATGGCTAAAGCGGTGCGCTTCCGTTCGAGCCGATGTTCTGCTTTGCGAGACGTAAAGGCTGGCTCGCGCTGACCCGTCGATTCGGAATCGATGTCGAGAGGCGCGAGAAGCTGGTGCGATCGCCTTTGACCGTCGCGGTGATCGTCGGAATCGATTGTGCACGGGAACTCACCCAGGTGGTCGTCGATATCATCCGTGATGTTGCACGCGTACTCGGCATCAAGATGATTAGTGTTTTTCGGGACCATGCGGGTGCGTGCGAGCGCAACTCTCATCTGTCGGGCGCGGGCTGCACTCGTGGCCGTCGCATTGCACCGTCCGCTCGCGTGGCCAAATTTCACGAGGCCCTGGTACAGCACCGCGGATGGTGTGCTACAGCCCGAAGTCAGGCTACTGTCGTCGTTGTCCGTGATGGAGGGGGCCGGAGGACGTGGGCTTCGACTGGTCGGGATCTTCAACTTGGCACCGCCATTTGCATGATTTCCGTTGCGAGGCGCAGGATGGCGGAACCCGATGTTGGCGCCGTGACCATCACGGCTATCATCGCTGCGATGAGCTTGACTGCGTGAGATAGGGTCTGGTCCTGAATCGAGGTCACCGCCTGCAGAAAGGAGATGGCCAGGCCGACCAGCGCAGCCACGGCGACGATCGGTAGCGAAACGTACATGCACAGCAGCATGCCTCGTGTCGTATAGTCAACTAGCGTATTCATGTCCATGACGTGTCCTCGCAATCAGCGGAAGCTGACGATCAATCCGTGAATCAAGGTCGACCACCCATCCATGACGACGAAAAGCAGAAGCTTGAAGGGAATTGCAACGTTGGTTGGGTTCACCTGGTTCAGCCCCATCGCAAGTAGGACATTGGCGATCACGAGATCAATCACGATGAAGGCGATGTAGAGTAGGAAGCCGATTTTGAACGCCTCGGTGAGCTGCGCCAGCGCGAATGCAGGCGCGAGAACGATCAGGTCATTCTCTTGCAACGCGGCAGCAGCCTCCTTCGGCCACACGACCGACGCCGAGCGAAGGAAGAAACGCTTCTCCCGTGTGGCGGCATGCTTGTCGAGGAACTCACGAAACGGTTCGCGTGCGTTTTCGAGAAACCGGATCATCACCTCGGAAGAGGTGCTCACTGAGCGTTTGTCGTCAAAATCCCGTAGTGCCGACATGCCGACAGGTGCCATCACGTAGATGGAAACTAGTATCGCGATGCCATTAATCACCATGTTGGGCGGAACCTGCTGAACGCCCAGTGCATTTCGCAGCAGGCCGAGCACGACCACGATCTTTGCGTAGGACGTTACGACCATCGCGACGAACGGCACCAGGCTGATCAGTACGACGGCGACCAGCAGCCCGGTAATGTCACCGGCCTGAATCATCGCGCTGGGCCATCTGGAGAATACGGACGCCGAGATGCTCGCCAACGGTAACGAGCTCACCATGGCCGATTAATTGACCGTATGCAATCAGACGAACCTGCATCTCGGACGGGGAGCGCAATAGTTCGATCACGTAACCCGCGCGCAATGCCGCCAACTGGTCAATGGGAAGCGCAATCGTGTCGATCTCGAAGTTGACCGGCAGTTCGAGTGCGCCGACGTCGACGGGATCGGTACGATCCGGTACGTCAATGCAGGTGTGGTCGGATTCTTGTTCCATGAAAGGATCCTTGAGAAGGATGGCGGTTCGACCGTCGAATTTCACCGATGCGAGGAGTCGCGTTCGGCGTGGCGTACCCCAGGTTGCAACTGTGCGGAACGGCACGCCGGCAACACGAAGGGCGGGTTCGATCGCGCCCAGTAGTACGTCGCCGGGTACTAGGCTGCGCAGGACCGCGGTTCGAAAAGATTTCGCACCGATACGCAATTGGCCAGGAACTGGAACGGATGCCACGGGAGCAGCGTGCCGGGGTGAGATGGCGCGCAACAGCTGTTCCGCTTCGTTGACGAAGGCGTGATTCAGCGCGACTCTGGCTCGGTGCCGTTCTCCGTTCAACAGAAACGTGAGCGACGCGAACGATGCTGCGCCATGCCGATCCGATTGGGCATCGCCGTGCTCCCGCGTGATCGACGCGACCTGCCAGCCGGCGAACCCGACTCGCTCCAGGTTGGCTGTCAACGGCTCGAGCAGTGCGCGCGCGAGCGCATCGCGCAACCCGCGTTCGTCGGCATCCGCCGAATCGACGGGATGTGCCACGACCGACAGCGGAGGATGAGCGGCGAGATCGAATTCGATCGACAGCGTTTCCGTCTGGCGGACCAGCGTGATCAAGCCGCGGTCAGAAAATGGCGTTGCCGACTCGGAGCTGTGGCTAGCGTCGCCGATCGACACGCGCCAATCGGTCAAGCCGGGCAGCCGGCCCATCAGTGCGTCCCACCGGGCGTCGAAAATCGACCGCGCGGCACGGGCGTCGTCGTGGGCGATGTCCGCAAGTCGCAGCGACGCGGCCAGAGGCGACGCGTCGTCCGGATTCGACAGCACATGCGCGACGGGAGAGTGAGGGGTCATGCGTGCCCAGGTCATGGATCGTGGTGTCGGAAGAGCGTGAGCCGTTGGTGAGCGTCTTGACTAGACATGGGATCAACGAATAGTCAGGAACACGTCCTTTGATCGTCCCAGTGCGTGCAGCGATACGCGTAGTGCTTGCTCGAGTTCGTCCAGATGAGCGGTGAGGAATTGCCGCGTAGCCGGATCGCGGGTTTCGAAGGCCAACGAGAGGTCGAAGTGCGACAGCGATAGATTCAGCGTTGTCGAGGCCAGAATGCGTTCGTCAAGCACCAGTCTTGCGTTCCAGTTCCCGGCAAGCCGTATCGCATCGCTGCTGCAAAATTGCGCCATCTGATGAACGAAGGGCGTCATCGATTCACGAAAGCGATCACGTTCTGGCACGAAGGCCCGTGCCCCGGTCGCGAACGCCCCGGCCGCCATTTCATCGGGAATGTTATGCGACGTCCCTTGCCGTTCCGGTGGAACGGGATGCGTCCACGCCGAAGGCCCTGCTGGTGGTTCAACCGTCCAGGCCAATGGTTCAGCGGCGCTAGAGGGAGCCGCATCGTCGTACGACCGTTTTACGGTCGCGTCGCGCGATGACGGGTATGTGAGTGGCCGGCGACGCGCATCGGTCGTGACTGGCAGGTTTGAGACAGAGGGGGTGGTCATTGATCGACAATCCTTGAGTGGCTATCACAACGCGCTTACGTGGCCGAGTGACCTCAGCTCGACATGTTTGTTGAGTTCTTGGTATGAATAAACCGGAAGCCAGTTCAGGCGCTCTTCGATCATGCGTCTCACGTAGCGACGAATATCCATCGACGTGACGACGGCAACTTTTTCATCGGATGCTTCGCTCGCCAGCGACTGGATCCTGTCGGTGAGAAGGTGAATCTCGTCTGGCGACAACGCGAGAAAGTTGCCGGTTGGCGTCTGTTTGATCGCATGCCGGATATGCTGTTCGAGTTCGGGATCGAGCAGGATCGCCGACAGATGCCGCCCCCCTTGCGTTGCGCGATGCGCGAGGAAGTGCGCGAGATCACCGCGAACGTATTCTGTCAGCATCAGGACGTCTTTCTCTCTTGGACCCCACACGACCAGACTCTCGAGGATATTGCGCATGTTCCGGATCGAGACCTGCTCCTCGAGCAGGCGACGCAGTACGTCGGCGATACGCTGGACCGGTAGCCCCTTGTGCACTTCGGCGACCAGTCCCGGATACTCGACGCTCGCCTGCGCGAGTATCCGCTGCGTTTCCTGAATGCCGACGAAGAGCGCCGCGTGCTGTCGCAACAGCTCCGCGCATGCGTGTGCGAGGACTTGTTCACTTTGCCAGACTGTTACTCCTGCCGATGAGCGTTCTTCCTTCAGCCAGCATGTATCGGGGCCTCCTGGATGGATGGGCGAACGGATCTCGGCATCGGCGATCTCGCGGTCCGTTGAATCACGTGGGGCAATCATCACCATGTGGGGCGGCAGCTCGATCTCCCAGTGCGGCACGTCGAAGAGCATCAATTCGCAGGTGGATGCGGGCAGCGCGTCGCTGGTCCAGAACACGATCCCCGGGAAAGGCAGTCCGAGCTCCTCTTCCAGCGACGCGCGCTGCTTGTCGAATGCCGCCGAAAGTGCGTCCGGGGAAAGGCGTGAGACGAGATCGCTGGAGACGCGTACGCCGACCGGGCAGGTGAATTGTGGCGCGCGCGGCATGATCTCCTGAATCTCGACGCTCGGGCCGGCGCGTTGCGTCGAACCGCCGGTGCGGGATTGTGCAACGCCACCCCGTTTGGCGAGATGCCTGCTGAAGATGAATAGAACGATTGCGAGGCAGATGAACATCAGCGACGGAAAGCCGGGAACCGCGGCGAAGCCGAGGATCATCGCACCCGAAACGGCGAGTGCGCGGGCGTTACCGCTCAGTTGGTGCCCGATTTGCGCGCCGAGCGAAACGGGCTTCGATTCGCGCTCGTCGGAAACGCGTGTGGTCATGACACCTGCGGCGACCGATAGCAATAGTGACGGGATTTGCGAGACCATCGCGTCGCCGATCGACAGGATCGAGAATCGGTCGGCCGCCTCGCCGGCGGACATGTCGTGATAGGCGATGCCCACGGCGACGCCGGCCACTATATTGATGAGTGTGATGACTAACCCGGCAATCGCGTCGCCTTTCACGAACTTCATCGCACCGTCCATGCTGCCGTAAAGCTGACTCTCGGTCGCAAGCGTCGCGCGCTTGCTGCGCGCTTCGTCCGGCGTGATCAGACCGGCGCGGAGGTCGGCGTCGATACTCATCTGCTTGCCGGGCATCGCATCGAGCGTGAAGCGTGCGCTGACTTCGGCGACACGCTCTGAGCCCTTTGCGATGACTATGAACTGCACCGTGGCGATGATCACGAATACGACGAGGCCGACGACGAGATTTCCGCCCACCACCAGCATGCCGAAGCTTTCGATGATGTGACCGGCATCGGCGTGCAGGAGGATCGATTTGGTCGATGCGATGTTGAGCGACAGCCGGAACAGTGTGGTGAACAGCAGCAGCGACGGAAACGATGACAGTGCGATCACGTTCGGCATGTACATCGAGACCATCAGCAATGTGACGCTGATCGCGATGTTGATGGCCAGCAGGATATCGATCCATGTCGTCGGCAGCGGCAGGATCATCAGCGCGATGATCGCGATTAGGAGCGCCGCGATGCCGATCTCGCCGCCGGCCGGTAACTTGAGAGATTTCCACATGGCTGTTCCGTCCGGGAATCAATTCGCGGAGGCGACCGACGGTACGTCGTCCCGCTCGCCTCTTGCGCCCAGGGCGTCGACCCAGCGCAGGATCGCGGCGACGGTTTCATGCAGTTCCATCGGTATCGGCCCACCAAGATCGATCTTGTAGAGCGCGCGAGCGACCGGCGGATTGCCGACGACGGGTGTACCCGTTTCTTCCGCGTAGCGGCGGATCAACGCAGCGGCATCGTCCGTGCCTTTCTCGATCACGCGCGGCAATGGATGTTCGTGCGGGGCATAACGCACCGCAACGGCGAAATGGGTTGGATTGACGAGAACTACGTTAGCGAGCCCGACCGCCCGCTTCTTCTCAGGCGCCGAGGTGGCGAGCTCACGAGCTAGACGCAGACGTTCGCCCTTGATCAACGGATCGCCTTCCTGTTGCTTGTACTCGCGCTTGATATCGTCCTTGCTCATCCTCATTTGACGAATGAACATGATTTTCTGAAGCTTTAGGTCCACCGCGCCTACGATAACGAATACAAGGCAGGCGATCACGATTAATTTCAGCGACAGGGTCCAGAACATTGTCGACAACCCGGTCAGCGGTTGATGGAGCGAACCGACGATGAGCGGGAAGAGGCCGGACAGTGTGTACCACATAACTCCACCGACGAGGAGCGCCTTGACGATGGCCTTGATCAATTCGATCACGGTCCGAAGCGAAAAAACCCGCTTGAGACCCGCCGCCGGATTGACGTTGTCGAGCTTCGGCATGACGGGCTTCATCGCAATGACCACGCCGACCTGGGCAAACGAAGTGACGGTGGCGGCTAGCGCACTTGCCAAGATGCAGGGCACAACGACGGAAAGTGCATGCATGCCAATTTTGTAAAGCGAATCAGTGAGTGCGTCCGGTTCTGCGTCGCTCTGGGAAAAATCGAGCGCAACGGCGACAATGCCGCGAACCATGTCCCCGAACCGATGCCCCGCGAACCACAGCAGTGCTGCGACACACGACATGGCCAGCGCGTCACTGACATCGACGCTTTTCGAGGTCTGGCCGTCCTTGCGTGCGTCACGCAGGCGCTTGGGTGTCGGGAGTTCGGTTTTTTCGCCACTCATGGCTCGACGCTGGATGGATGAGAATCGACTGCATCGTACGGGCATGGCGCATGGCCCGATGGCGCTCGGTGCGATGTATCTCGGTGAATGGCGAAGCGTGAGCGCGAGGCGCTGGGCGGGTCGTGCGGGTTGATCAGTTCGGAATCGGATCTGATTCGTGTTTGCGGGATATCGTGCGCTCCGGAATTCTGGCGCATGAAAAGTAATTGGCTAATATTCCGAAATAAATGGAGCGCGGGAATCGCGGCGGAAGAAATTGGAGCGATTTCATTAATAAGGAGCGGCTTGCAATGGTTGTGGATCAACCCGAATACCTGAACTGCAGCAACGAGATTGTCGGTGGACTGATTGAAACTGTCTCGACAGCATTGTTCCGCGATTTCCCGAACGTCGGGGTCGACTTGGATGATGTTGAGAAAGTCGTCGCGGCGCTCACGGTGCTGCGGCCCAATGTCGTGGAGATTGAGACGTTGACCGGGTTGCTGCATATGTTCCGGGGGAACTGGGAGGACGGGATGCGCGTGCTTCGTTCCGTCTGCGAGCGTGCGCCGGAGTTCGCCTATGCGCGGACGCTTTTGGCCGTTTGCCTGTCGGCGCACGGAGATGCGAGTTGGCATCGTGTAGCGGCGGAGGCTCTGGAGTTTGGGGCAAACCCACATGCCGAGGCGCTGGTGAAGGTGATGAAGGCACGCGAGGACCTGCTGGGCGCGATTCAGGTATATCAAGGTGGTGGAGAATTTAGGATTCCAGAGTCATATGCTGCGTTGGTCGCGGAGCAAAAAGCCGCTTCCGGCGCGAGCGAGGCGCGGGCCGGCAGCGCGCCGGATTCGGCTGGCTATTTGCGTATCTAGGCGAATCGCGATTTCGATGAGGGGATGTTGCAATGATCGATTCGGTGAGCTTCAATCGCGTCGCATCGGGGTATCTCGACGAACGGGGCGGCGGTGACCTCGGATTGTCGGCGGGTGAAGGGTATTTGGCGGAGAGTTTTCGGGCATTGATGGAGCAGCCGGATATGGTTGCGCCGGTTGCGGTGCCGTTCGACGCGAGTGCAGCGGCGGCAAAACTGATTCGTGAGCAGAATACCCAGTTCGTCAACGTAAGCCGCAGCATGATGGAAACTCTTGCTGCGTCGAAGACGCTCGAGATGCGGGAGATTCATGCCCAATCTATGCTGATGTCGGTCGAACTCGCAGGCATGCAGCTTGATATGGCTGCAAAAATGGGCGTGGTGAGCGCGTCGAAGTCCGCAATCGAAACGCTGATGAAGAATCAGTAACGTAGTCAGGCTGGCGATGGCATCGAAAGATACTCGAAGGGCCGGGTCGCGCGCGGCCCGATTGATCGGTGCGGCGCTGACGTGTGCTGTGCTGGCCGCATGCAGCAAGAACTTGTATGAAAGTCTGAGCGAGCAGGATGCCAACGAAATAGTCGCGGCGCTGTTCGAAGAAGGACTTGATGCGTCAAAGCAGCGTAGTGGTAATGGCAAGAGCTGGATGGTCACGATCCAGGGCAGCCAGTTCGCCGGGGCGATCGAAATCCTGCGCGACCGCGGGCTGCCACGGGAAAAGCATGACGATCTCGGGTCCCTGTTCCGGAAAGACGGTCTCGTCTCGACTCCCACGGAAGAGCGGGTGCGATTCCTGTACGGCTTGTCGCAAGAACTGTCATCCACGATCTCCGCGATCGATGGCGTAGTGGTTGCGCGCGTACAGATCGTGTTGCCCAACAACGATCCACTGGCTCAGGAGATCAAGCCGTCGTCTGCGTCGGTCTTCATCAAGTATCGTGCCGATTCCAGCGTAGGCAAGATCGTGCCGCAGATCAAGACGCTGGTGGTCAACAGCGTCGAAGGTCTGGCTTACGAGCGCATCAGCGTGACTGCTGTGGTAGCGGAACCCGGCGCGCGGCGACCAGTGGCACCGGATCGTTTGCCGTTGCAGTGGTTTGCCGTTGGGCTGGCGGCGTTCGGGTTGGCGGGCGGCGCGTTGTACATGTTGATTGGATCCGGAAAGGGGGCTCGCCTGCTTGACTGGGTCAGGTCGCAACTTGGCCGCTTGCGCGGCTCGTCTGGCTCATCGGGCTGATGCTTATCTCGTCGTGCCAAGAACAAAATCCCGGGTCGGGGAGACAAGTTATCGATGCTTCAATCGAACGCTATTTGAGTGCGTTGGCAGTCTATCAGCGCAATGTGCGGACTGCGGCGGTTTGGGCTGATTCGTCCTGGATGAGTACGGCCATCGGTGATGTCGATGTCTTGGGATTGTCATCACTCCGGGCCGCTGCATCGATGCTGGACGAGCGGCGTATCGCGGCAGTTTCGCACGCATTGCTGGATGCGCTCGACTTCGAACCTCCTAAGTTGAGCGCGCTCGTGGGGCCGCAGTGGTCATCGCTCGATGCGATGCCTGTCGAGGTCGGTGCACGCGTGCTGCGAATGAGAGCGTTGATTTTTCGACGAATGGAAGTTCGTCGCCTCATCGACAGAAAGTCGAGGGTGGCGTTGTCGGAATGGGCGGGCATGCCGATCGAATCGCTTGTTCGCGAGCATTCCGGTGCACCGGACATCGCGTTGCTGGCACGAACGCTACATGTCCCACCCTTACACTCGCTCGACGCGCATGCGTTGTCGTGCGAGGGATTGGCGTTGCTTTTACGTGACCTGTGCGTGGATCGGCCGCCGTTCGCATTGCTGCGGCTCCTGTTCTCGCGGGATATCGAATTGCCGGAGTGGCCTCGACGGGTCGACCGGGCGCTTGACGCGCAGGGTTCGGCGCGGGTGATGGCGGAATTACCTGAATGGGTGCGGGAGTGGGGATGGGTATTTGGCTGAGGCGCGCAGGCGAGGCATACGGCGATATCGAGCCGGGGATTGGGTTGGACTCAGACGTGATCAGGCGCGACACGCTTGGCGCGCTTCTGGACCTGGACGAGGCCTGTGTGGAGGTTCAAAAAAGGCGATTGGACCTGCTCGAACAGGCCCGGCGCGAAGCGGCCGAGATCCTGGCGGTGGCCGAGGCGGACGCGGCGGCAATCGTCACCGAAGCACACAGGCGATATGACGAAGCGGCGGAGCACGGATATCGCGAAGGGCGGCAGCGCGCATTGTCCGAATGGATGGGGCGTCTTGCGGAGGTGGGCGACTTGCGCCGCCGTGTACATCTCGGCATGCGCGAGCGCCTAGCGGAGATCGTAATGCTCGCGGTCGAGCAGATTGTCCGTGCGGAGGGTAGCCGGGCACTGTTTGCCCGTGCGCTGGGCAAGGTCGAGCAAATCATCGATGGCGCGGCCTACTTGCGCATTGCCGTGCATCCGGAGGACTACGCCGAAGCAAGGAAAATCTTCGGAGCGCTCGCGGCGCGCTGGCGCAAGGCGGGTCGCTCGCTTCCGCTGCAGATTGTGAAAGACCAGCGGCTCGCGCGTGGCAGTTGCCAGTGCGAATCGGATTCAGTTGTCGTCGACGTGGGTGCCGGTACCCAGTTGCAAGCGATGCGGATGGCGGCCGAGCGAGCACTGAACCGGCCGCACGTAGACGCCAGCGGAACGGGTAGTGATGGAGGCGTGCTTTGAGGAAAGCATGCATGTCCGACGCGCTGTTGCCGGAACTCGTGTCCGACCACGAGTGCTTCGCGACCGTATTGGCGGACGAGTTCCTCGCGAACCCGGATATCGTCAGGACAGGGAAGGTGCTGGAAGTCATCGGTACGCTCATCAAGGTGGGGGGCGTGGATGTATCCCTCGGAGAGTTGTGCGAATTGCGTACGCCGAACGGGGTGCTGCTTCAGCATGCGGAGGTGATCGGCTTTACGCGAAACGTTGCACTTCTCTCGCCCTTTTCCAGGGTGGATTGCGTATCTCGGACAACGCGGGTGGTTGCGCTGGGGCGTCCGCTGTCGGTACCGGTGGGGCAGACGTTGCTCGGAAGAGTGGTGAACAGTTTCGGTCAACCTATGGACGGAGGCAAGCCTGTTCTGGCGGGCACGCTGAAATCCGTCTTCGCCGAGCCGCCCGCGCCGATGCAGCGGCGCATGATCGTCGCGCCGCTCGAAACCGGTGTTCGCGCAGTCGACACGATGATCACGCTCGCTGAGGGGCAGCGCATGGGGATTTTCGCGCCGGCCGGGGTGGGGAAGAGCACGTTGCTCGGCATGTTCGCGCGCGGTGCGCAATGCGACGTGAACG
The DNA here is from genome assembly GCF_902499335.1 of Burkholderia lata. GTDB lineage: Bacteria > Pseudomonadota > Gammaproteobacteria > Burkholderiales > Burkholderiaceae > Burkholderia > Burkholderia lata_B. The sequence continues at coordinate 30,105 of NZ_CABVQK010000027.1, forward strand.
TGATCGCGCTCATCGGCGAACGCGGTCGGGAGGTGCGGGAGTTCATCGAGTCGATACTCGGAAGGGAAGGCATGGCGCGCTCGGTCGTCGTGTGCGCGACGTCGGACCGCTCGGCGATCGAACGTGCGAAAGCAGCCTATGTCGCGACCGCGATCGCCGAGTCTTTCCGTGATGAAGGGCGGCGGGTGCTGCTCATGATGGACTCGCTCACGCGCTTCGCGCGTGCGCTTCGGGAAGTCGGGCTTGCGGCCGGCGAATCGCCGGTGCGGCGCGGGTTCCCGCCGTCGGTTTTCGCGGAACTACCGCGCTTGCTCGAGCGCGCCGGAATGGGCGAGCGTGGCTCGATTACAGCGCTTTACACGGTGCTGGAAGAGGATGAGTCCGGCAGCGATCCGATCAGTGAGGAAGTCCGCGGCATCGTCGACGGACACTTGGTTCTCTCGCGTGCGATCGCCGCGAAGAACCAGTATCCTGCCATCGACATCCTCGCGAGCTTGTCACGCGTTATGGTCCAGATCGTGTCGCCGGAACATGTCGAAGCCGCAGGACGCGTGCGCCGGTTGCTGGCGCAATACGCAGAAGTCGAAGCGTTGTTGCAGATCGGCGAGTATCGGAGTGGCACGAATCCGCTCGCCGACGAGGCGATCGCGAAGATCGACGCCATCCGGGGGTTTTTTTCGCAGAACGTCGACGGGCTTGAAAGTTTCGGCGAGTCGCGCGACGCGCTCTTGCAGCTGGCGGAGCCCGGCGCGTGAACGACGCAAATCGGCGCATCGCCGCGCTCGAGTGTGTCCGGCAGCGGCTGGCCCGGCACGACGACCGGCTGCGACGGCAGCTCGTTGCGCTGACAGAGGAAAAGGCGGCGATCGAGCAAGCGTGCGGTGCGCAGCGCGCGCGCGTACACGAAGTCGACGAGGCTATCGTTCGCGAGCGATCGCGAGTCGGCGCGTTGACCACGAATGGTCAGCCTTTCTCGATTGAGGTGTTGATGCAGACCGATCGGTGTATCGACGCTTTCATTCAAAAACGCACGGGACTGGCGGAAAAGCTGGATCGCCTGATCGAGGAATCGATGGCGAAGGACATTGAAATTATGCAGGTGCGGCGGGAGGCGGCGATGAATCAGTTTCGTGACAGGATAGTCGCGGAACGCACCGAGGTGATCCGGAGCGAGGTGTCCGTGCATCGCGAGAGACGCGACGACGAAGAGGCTGAGGAGATCGCATCGATTCGTCGCGTGGCAGCCGTCCAAACCGATGAATGAGCTGCTCAGTGCGTTGCCGTTGAACGGGCGGGGCATTCTGGAGTACCTGTCCCTGCTCGGCGTTTGTTCGCTGCGGCTGGCGATAATAATGATTATCTTTCCGCCGGCAGGCGATGGCGCGCTGCAAGGTACGGTGCGAAACGGCCTCGTTCTGTTGTTCAGCGCGTACATTGCCTACGGGCAACCCGTCGAATTCATGGAGGCGCTGCACGGGGCATTGATTGTTCAGACGATCGTTCGTGAAGCCGCAATCGGCTTTCTGCTTGCTTTCGCTGCTTCGACGGTGTTTTGGGCGGTGCAAAGCGCCGGAGTCTATATCGACGCCCTCACGGGGTACAACAACATTCAGATCATCAATCCTGTCCGTTCCGAACAATCGACACCGATCTCCACGGTGTTCGGCCAGATTGCGAATACGGCATTCTGGGCCCTGGGCGGCGGAGTCGTCCTGCTCGGCATTCTGTACGAGTCTTATGGATGGTGGCCGATTTCGTCGGGTTGGCCGTCTTCGCCGGGAATTCTTTCCGGCTTCCTGCTGAAGCAGACTGATACGCTGATGCAGACAATCGCCAAGCTTGCCGCGCCGATGGCCTTCATGCTCCTGCTGGTCGATTTCGGCTTTGCATTCGCGGCGAAGTCGGCGCCAAAGCTTGATCTGATGAATCTGAGCCAACCAGCGAAAGCGCTGCTGGCCATCATGATCCTGGCATTGTTTGCCGGCCTGTTCATCGACCAGGTGCACGGGCCACTGACGCTTGCGGGGTTGTCGGAGCGACTTCGCGAGATTGCGTTGCGGGCGGATTGATAGCGAACGGAATCTGACTGGTCAGAATGCGAATTGCTGTGAATAAGTTTGAATATTGGCAGTGTCAATGTTGATAGATTGACGGTGAGCTTCGTGGCTGAAGCTTGCCGCAGGATACTGACCAGTCAGAATGAGGGGCCTATGTTTTCTATGTTTTATTTCTCGCTCGCATCGGCACTTCGTTTCAAGCCGACTACGAAAGACTGGGTGGATCGAATCGCCGACGGCGATCTGCATTCGGCTGTCGGACTGGTCAATGGACGAGAGGCCGGTGCCGTATTGTCGGACAGTGACAGCCTGCAGATGCATGCGGACATGGATCTTGTCATGGGAGTGGTGGCGGAAGCGGAGGAGCGATATCGGCTCGCGCAAAAACTGATGCGCAATACACGTCACGTGCTGCGTGTCGCGTCGTGTTGCAACTCTGGTTGGCAATCCTTGTTCAGGTATCGTTTCGACGCGGCAGTGTCGTGCTTTGCACGCGTCATTGACGAGCCATATGCGACACCGCCGGAGCGCGCATTCGCTCGACTAGGAATCGTCTGCGCGCTCCACCATCTGGGGCGCGCAGCCGATACTGGCCATGCGCTCGACGTGCTCACCACGGAAGTCGCGGGGATTGGTCCGATGCACGAAATCTGGCACGATTTGGTCGTCACGCTGCGCACCGATATCGGAATTCAGAACGAGCTTCGACTCGCGACACAGATCGGCGACCACGCATTTTGGCAGTCTGGTTTGCAGGCGGACAGCACGTCGCTTGGCGGATATCGCTGGCAGAACGATGCATTCGATCATGCGAAGCTGGTCATGCTGGCGGGCAGCTTGCGTGTACCCTTGTTGCGTCAACGCATGATTTTCCTGACGCAATTGCGTGCCCTTGCTCGTGGCGATCGGAGTGCCACGGGCGATCTGGGGATGCATTTGCGCTGGGCGCAGCGCAACAACATGGTGGGTTACGAGCGCACGGTGAGGCTCGAGACCGCGCTTTCCGCGCTGATCGCCGGCTTGCCCCAGGTGGCGGAAGGGGTGCTCGATCCGCTGCAGGATGCGGCCCGTGCCATCGGGGCGGGTTGTCGAGACCTGGACTACCTCTATTGCTTGGCGAAGATTCGGCAGTTGCAAGGTCGAACGCACGAGTGGCTGCCGCTGTATTCCGACTACGCGGTGACGGCGATGCATTGTCTGCGCGTGGAATCGCACATGCTGGCACGGTTTGTGAATCGAACTGCGATTCATATGCCGCAGCGCGACGATGTTGGTGCACGATTGCCGCCCAAGTATCTGAGGGCTTATCTTTTCCTGCTCGAAAACATCAATAGTCGCAATCTTTCGGTGCGGACCATGGCAGCCGAGATCGGGGTCAGCGAGCGCGCACTGCAGAGTACCTTCAAGAGTTGTCTGGGCATGTCGCCGATCGAGCTGATTCGTCGCTGTCGAACGGAACATCGCAAGGCCGGCCTGATGAATCGAAACACGCGCAGCGATGCGGCTGTCCCCCGGCCTGAGAAAGCACGGTTGTCCGCGCTGGACGATGCCTGAGACGACGGATACTCGGTGAGGATTTGCATGTGGAACGCAACAAGCAACATGTCGTGAACAAGGCGAAGGCCGGCATCTGGCGAGTCGTGTGGCTGCTCGTGCTGGCATTCGCGATGGCGGTCGCATTGGCGCCGTTTTCGTCGCACGCCGCCCAGGTGCGCTGGCGAGAGTCGAAGATTCACATCGCCGTGCAGAAGAAAGAGCTGAAGGACGTGTTGCGCGACTTCACGGCCAGCATGGGTGTCAGCGCCGCCATTTCAAACGATGTACAAGGTGTCGTGAGCGGTACCTTCGAGATGGCGCCGCAACGCTTCCTCGATACGCTCGCGTCGACGTTCGGCTTCATCTGGTTTTACGACGGTTCAGTGTTGACCATCACTCCTGCGAGCGATGTGGCGCGCAACGTGATCCAACTCTACCATACGTCCCCCGCCAATCTGCGGGCGACACTGGGTCGCATGAACGTGACCGATTCGCGCTTTCTGGTCAGCTCCGACGACGCCTCCCGAACGCTGCTCGTCAGCGGGCCGTCGCAGTATGTGAAGATGATCACGGACATTGCGCAGCGGGTCGACGCAGGTTCGGAACGCAAGGGCAGTGCGGTCGTGAGGATGTTCGCGCTGAAGAACGCATGGGCAGCGGATCGCCAGGTGGAAATCGACGGGAAAACCGTCACCGTCGCGGGCGTGGCTTCAGTGCTGGCGAGCCTTTACGGTCAGACGGTGAGCGCCGGCTATCCGGGCGGCGGCGGGCAATACGACGGTGTTCAGCGCCAGACGGCAATGTCGGATATCGATGGGCGATCGCCGCCGGAAATCAGTTTCGTACCGCTGCCGGATGGTGGGCAGAACCATCCGGCAGTCAATCTTCCTCCTCTGCCTTCCGGGGGCACTGTCGGCGCAGGTGCCCAGCTCGCGCTGCTGGGGCTGCCGGTCGGGAACGCGTGGCGCCCGGGTGTGCAGGGGAGCCAGCAGTCGATGGCAGCTGCTCAACCGGCATTGACGCCGACGGTTGAGCGGCTGCCGGTCATCCAGGCAGACCCGGGAACGAATTCGGTACTCGTTCGCGACATGCCGGAACGTATCGACCAGTACGCATCGCTTGTCAGTCAGCTGGATGTACGGCGCGAGTTGATCGAGATCGAGGCGCACGTGCTCGAGATCGATGAAATGGCCTTGCGACAGATAGGCGTCAACTGGGGCGCGCGCAGCAGACACGCGAGCCTGCAGAGCGGTGGATTCGCGCCGTCCGGCTCGTCTGCGAGCAACACGCTGACCGCCGTGGTCGGGGATAACGGCCGCTATTTCATGGGGCGCATCAATCTGCTGCAACTGGACAACAAGGCCCGGCTCGACGCGAGCCCGAAGGTCGCGACGCTAGACAACGTCGAAGCGGTTATGGACAACCGTACGCGTTTTTTTGTCCGCGTGTCGGGCCATACGTCGGGTCAGCTATATAGTGTGTCGACCGGGATTTCGCTGCGGGTCTTGCCGATGGTGGTGAGGGAAAACGGCAGGCAGCACATCAAGCTCGTCGTCAACATCGATGATGGCCAGATCACCGGCCGAACTGTCGACAGTATTCCGGTGGTCAACAACAGTTCGATCCGGACGCAGGCAGTGATCGGCAAGGACGAGAGCCTGTTGATCGCCGGCTATCGCATCGAAGGTCGTTCAGATGCTACATCCGGCGTTCCGGGACTTTCGAAGGTGCCCGTTCTCGGTGCATTGTTCCGACAGAAAGAGAATTCGAGCCGTAAGATGGATCGCGTGTTCCTGCTGACACCGCGCATCATCGAATACTGAATTTTTTATCGTGACATCGAGCGTATCGTCGATGAAATCGGAAAAGATACTGAACATATTTCACCCGGCGTTGGGGAGAATCAATGCATCGGAAGTTGAGTGGATATTGAATGAGGTAAAGACTCTTCTGGGCGAGCGTGAGATAGGCACCGATGGATTAGTGAATGCGATGCTGGGTAACAGTTACGTTGTGGATTCGATTCCCGATCGCATTGGCAGCTGATGCAGCATAAGCCCGCTATGGGAGCTCGATGCCGAACTTCGACAGTGCATCGGAAACGTAGTCCGTCAGCTTGGCGATCCGGATTTCTGTACAGGAAGACAAGCTGACGTGGACAAGATTACGCTGAACAAGAAGAGAGTTCGCGCGCAGTTGCGTGCCTCGAAGCGTTTTCCGGCGGCCTCGTTTGAGTGACGATCTATCGCCATTCAAGCGCTCGATACTGGGTCAAGCCGACTTGCCGCGGCTCGTCCGAACAGCGGTCGCGGCCGTTTCGCTGAGTGTTGAAAAGCCGTTTTCCGTCATGTAGCGGATCAGGTCGAAATCGCGCGTAATGTTCAGTTTCCGCTTAGCGCTCTGTTTTTGCGCGCTGATAGTCTGCTTGGTGCGATTGCGCTGCTTTGCAATCTCATCGATGGTGAGGCCGGCGACGTACAGTCGCACAATCTCGGCCTCGAGTCGGGTCAACTTCGGGATGCCCGAGGCGGCGCGCTTGCGGGGGCTCTTGGGGCGTGCGACAGGCGCCCGTGGGGGAGTATCGGCAGGCAGGAAGCCCTCGGCCATGCTTCGAAGCGCGGCCGCGATTTTCTCCGGTGGCTCGATCTTGCTGAGGACGGCACGCGTGCCGCGCTGTTGCATCGCCTCCAGCAACGCGGGCGTTTCAATCGCTGTGTAGACGATCACGGCGATAGAAGGGTAGCGGCGACGCAGGAATTCCAGCAGTGCGAGGCCATCGCCAAAGCGTCCGCCGGGCATTGCATAGTCGGTCACGATTACGTCGCAAGGACGGTCGTCGAGCAGGTCGACCAGTTCGGTGGAGTTTCGTACCTCACCGACGATCCGAATACCGGGAAAGTTTCCGACGTGCACGCGAAGTCCGACCATGACGGCAGGATGATCATCGGCAAGGACAACATTGAGGACTTTCATGGCGATGTATGGTGTGTAACAAGGGAAATGTAGAGCGTCAAAGAATGCATATTCCGTCTCCGATGGTCGGTGGCGTCGCACGCGTATCCGAGTGCGACGCGTCAGGCCGAACGACTTCACCACGGGACCGATCCATATCGATGCCGTTTCCATGTCAATTTCATCAGATGTTCAGAGAAACCCCGTCCTTCAGGACGGAGAGGGAAGGAGCGCCGTTGTTTGACAGCGGCATTCGAACGTTAGAATGATCGGCATGATCCTTGTCTATCGCTACCGAGTGAAATGGTCAGGTGGCTCTGCTGAACAAGCAGAGCCGAGCGGTCGACTCCGTCAGGAACTTCTGCAACGACACGCAGAGGCACGCGATAGAGTGGTGCAAGAAGTGGCCGGCGGGATTTGACCCGAACGTTCTGACAACTGGCAGCAGCAAGGAACTTGCCATCGACTCCGGCACGGTCAACGCAACGTGCGAGCAATACGCGAAATCGCGCAGCCTGTACCGACGCGCTTGCCTGCGCTATCGCGGCAGAATATCGCTGGGCCGGGTGCCATTGAAGGGCCGTGACCTGAAGCGCGATGCCGATGCATTTCGCTTCGTCGACAATATCTTCCACGTCTTTTTCAGCCGGCTGCTTCCCGAAGGCATGATCAAGGACGGAACCAGCCCTGCGCAGGATGGGCGCGGCGACTGGTTTCTGAACATCGTGATCGAGATCCCCAATGTTCAGGCCCGCCCGATCCGTTCCGGTATCGATCTTGGCCTGAGAGACTTCGCGACACTTTCGACCAGCGAGAAGCTGCGCAGCGCCCGGTTCGGTCGGTGCGCGGCTGAAACGCCTGCGAAGGCCCAGCGAACGCGAAAGCACAAGCGGCATATCGCGAAGTTGCACGCCAAGGTGGCGAATGCTTGCGCCGATTTCCAGCATAAGCTCGCACTCGATCTGGTGTGACGCTTCGATTACATTGCGGCCGGCAATGTGTCGGCCGCGAAACTCGCCAAAACCAGGATGGCTCAGAGAATCTATTAGGTATCCGTATCGTCTGTTCGAAACAGAATCTGTTACAAAGCGACGACGCATGGGACCACGTCCGAGGAAGTTGGCGAAAGCTGGTCTACCCAGTCCTGTTCGGCGTGCGGGTCGAAAGAAAGCACGACGCGGCCGAGAGCGGTCACAGGACTGCGAATAAGAGAGCGGGCTGGCAATGGATGTGGTGTCGTGCATGGTCGAGATGCCAACGCTGCGTCGAACAATTTCCGATGCGGACGTGCATCGCTAGTTGTAGGAATCACCTCCCTTTAGAGAGGTGACGACGTTAAATTGAGACTAGTCGCGCGAACCGGGTCGGGCAATATGACAGATGAGTGTTGAAGATCGAATTCATCCTATCTGCGGCGAACAGGACAGAGTACGGCATCATATGCCCCACTCCCGGAGTGCGAAGTAGAGCTACCCGGATTCAAGCTCGCTGCAACGCGGCTTCTGTTCGCAGATCCGATCCTGGACACAGGTACGCAATGCAGCGTTGGTCGTCAGATTGGCATGTTTGGGCAGGCGTGCCGCGCAATCTGGCGAACTCCTTCGCCACGGACGCACTGCAGAGTGATTTGCTCGAGAGTGGGTGAGTCGAAACGCAGGAAATGCTATTCGTGCTTCACAGCCAGATGTTCGATCGTACCGGCCCATTCCAACAACTCGGCAAGCAAATCGCGCGATGGCGCATCGTCGAGCCGATATTCGAAGTTGCGGGCCTGGACTGCCTGCGTCTCGAATCCGAATGCGCCGAGACATCCCTTGAGCGAATGAAGCTTGTCTCGCAACCCGTCGAAGTCGGCTGCCAGACACGCACGCCGTACGAGCGAGAGGTCGTCGAGCACAGACGTGGCGAAGATTACGTGCATGTCGACTGGCACGAAGATATCGTTTGCGCCGCCCTCCGGCAAAGAGCGGGGGAGCCGATCAGAACGGGTATGAAATTGCAGCGCATCGAACAACATGTTCAACGTCACGGGTTTAACCAAGGTTTGCTCGATGCCGCTCGCCCGAGCGTTCGCCAGCATATCGGGTGACAGATTGCCGGAAATCGACAGGATCGGCAAGGTCTCGCCACGTCGCCGCGTTTCAAGCGCGAGTTCGCTGCCGCTCATGCCGGGCATGTTGAGATCTGTAATAAGCATATCGAAGTGTTGCTTCGCGAGGCGGGCCAGCACTTGCTCGCCGTTCTCGACCGCGTCGACATCGCAGCCAAGCGTGTGCAGTTGTTCGGTGATCAGGCACCGGTTCGCAGGATTGTCGTCGACGACCAGGATCGAGAGACCGAGTGCGTTGGGGACGTCATGGCGATCGGTAAGCCGCGGCTTGGGAATCGTGTCGCCGGAGCCGCCGAGCGCTGCATAAAAGCCGTCGATTGTGTGACAGGAAACTGACGTCACGTGCCCAGTCTTGGCCGGGTGGCCCGGGCCGTCCGGCGAAGCGATAACGACGCGCGGCGCGACTTCGAGCAGGCGATCCTCGTCGATGGCGTGCCAGTCGCTTCTGTTACCCCACAGGATCACCAAGTCGGACGCGCGGGCCGCCGCTGTGCTGATCTCCGCCGGGTGACCGCTGGCGGAGATCGACAGCCCCCATTGCAACAGTAGACGCGTTACATGATCGGCCCATTCCGGACAGGATACGGCCAGTATCGCGGTCATGCCGACCAGTGCGCCGGTGCGCGCGTTGGCCACAGGTTGCGTGGCGGCCGTGACGGGAATCCGCACCTGGAAACGACTGCCGCGACCCGGCGCGCTGTCGGTCGAGATCGTCCCGCCCATGTCTTCGACGAAGTGCTTGCACAGCGAGAGACCGAGACCCGTGCCGCCGAAGCGTCGCGTGACGGTTGCGTCGGCCTGCCTGAATGCGTCGAAGATCGCGGTCCGGTGATCCGGATCGATGCCGATTCCGGTGTCGTCGACGTCCAGCGCGAGAGTCGACGGATCCGTTGGGCGATTTCCCGGGAAAATGTCGAGCGTCAGGGTGATCCTGCCACGCTCAGTGAATTTGATCGCGTTCGACAGCAGGTTATGCACGATCTGACCGATGCGTGTCGGATCGCCTGTCCAGTACCGTGGCTCGATCGTGCCGAATGCATGCACGAGCTCGAGCGATTTTGCGCGGGCGCCCGGAAGGAATAGCATCGACGCTTGTTCGACGAGCGTGACGATATCGAATGCGATCTTTTCATACTGCATCTCGCCTGATTCGATCTTCGACCAATCCAGAACGTCGCTGACGATACGAGTGAGTTGATGGCCCGCCTCCTGGATGGTCGTTACGCGATTCCGTTGAGCGGTGTCCAGGTCCGAACGGGCCAGCAGTTCCAGGTGGCCAAGCATCCCGTGCAGCGGGGTGCGGATCTCGTGACTGGTCGTCACGAGGAGCGCGGATTTGGCGGCATTGGCCGTCTCCGCGGCGCGTAGCGCGTCGGCCTTCCTGACCTTCAGTTCATGCTCCGCGGTGATGTTCGTGAGCGCAGCGACCAGTACGTCGCGGCCCCGAAATCGACCCGGTGCGGGGCGTAACGCGACTTGCATCGGTGCTGCATCGAGACGGTCGAGCGCGAGGATGTCGGAGATCGTACCCGGTCGATCTGACGCGCCGGTGCACGGCGATACGCGGGTCGCGTGAGCGTATCGATGCAGCAAGGCGCTTGCGATTCCGCGTGCGTCGGCGGTGACGGGCGACTCGAGCTTGGTCATCTTCGGGCTCCGCAGCAATGACGTGGCGGTATGCATGTCGACGAGGGTGCGACATAGGTGCTCGTTTTCGGACACGCGCAAGGAATGGGCTAGCATCGGCCGAAACACCTTGTAGTCGAATACCACGAGCAGGATCCAGATCGTCGCGATGATGCCCAAGCCGGTCGCCAGGGGCGCGCCCAGCTCGCCGAGCAAGGTCTGCCAAGGCACCGCATAGAGTAGAGCCCAGTTCGTCGTCCCATAACGCTCACGAAATACGAGCATGCCGTCTGGCCAGTATTCTTGGGCCTTACTGGACAAGGCGGCGGCGGATAGCGCTGGAATTCGGCGCTCGAGAGCGGAGCGCGCCGTCGAGTCCGACGCCGCCGACGCGATGACCTGTCCATCCTGCGTCGCCACCACGAAAGCCCCGGTGAATCGGGCGTGTGGCAGTGAAGCCGCGACGATCTCGGCCGGGCGTTCGGAGACGATATCGAAGCTCGGCGAGCCTTGATGATCCATGATCACGGTGGCGATGCGAATGACTCGTGTCCCGGTCAAAAGATCCGATATTGGCGTGAGCCACAGCACCGGACGCTGGCCCGATGCCGTTTGCACGATGGCGGAGGGTTTGACGTCGTCTGTCGAAAACTGATCGCTCAGTCGGCGAAACAATGCTTGCCGATCGCCGATGACGCGCGCCAGATCGGCGGGCGGGGGCGGGCGGTGGAATGAAAGCACGGCTAGCGATCTGTCTTCGGAAACGGCATAAGTCGTCGATGACATCGCACCGCGGTGGGAAATGGCGTCGAACAGCGGAGCCAGTTGGGTTGCCAGTTCAATTGTCCGCGCGACCTTGCGGTGGTCGAGGTCGCCGTCATCGGTGCCGATCACCAGGATTCGGGGATGACTCGGTAGCGAAAGGATACGCCGATGCTCGAAGAACCGATCGACGGCCGCATCGGCGGAGATCGAGCCATGCCGCCACATCAGCTCGCCGTTGACCGCGAGATTGCGCAGGGACGCTTCGAATCGGGCGGTTTCGTCCGCGACACCGCGGAGTTCTAACGCCAGCGCATGCCTCTCACGCGCGATATAGCGATCGACGATCGAGACCGTACTGAACGCAAGTGCGGCTAGGATCGCGAGCGTGACGATGGCGCCACCGCCATGGATCAACGCACGCTGATAACGCGCAAAGCGTTGCAGATAGGTGTCTGGTGGTGGGGCGGGTTTCATTGACGGAATTGGTGGCCATACATATACGGACCGAGAGGATGAAAGTCGTTCGGATAACGCAACGTGATGAGTCGGAGGCGATGGCGTAGGAGCAGGGGCTTCGAAACGCAATCAATTAGCTCGGGGAGATGGCCGATGGAGCGTCAACCGAAGTGGAAAGCCAGATGCCTGATCGGGATGTCGGCAATCAGGCGGTGCCCGGTATGGGGTCGGGCTGGGTCGGTCGGCGCTTGGTAGCCTGATGCGGACGTTGGACGGCGGCATAGACATTCCATTCGCCCTTCATTGCCTTGCGTTGCGACGGTGACGCAAATAGATACCGGTTCATCGTTGAAATGAATTGCTGCTGGCTCGACTCCGTCATATTCGAAAACTCAAGCATCAGATGAAGTGCGTCCGGTTGAAAATGGGCTGCCATGATTCTCCTTTATTCAAGATAACGAGATGGCAAGGTTGCCACAGCCCTTTGTTTCAATCTATTTGACAGGTCAAAATCTAATGCCGACTCGCTCCAATGGAATCGGTCCCATCTAAATAATTTGCCAGACTGCCACGAATTCGATGCGAAGTACACCATCAGCCATAGATCGGCAACGCTAGAAACAGTTTGATCACTATCGCATTCGCAATATCGATGAAGAATGCGCTAACCATTGGCACTACGAGGAACGCCATGTGCGATGGCCCGAAGCGCGCGGTGACCGCCTGCATGTTCGCGATCGCGGTGGGTGTCGCGCCGAGCCCGAAGCCGCAATGGCCGGATGCGAGCACAGCGGCGTCGTAGTTTCGGCCCATCAAGCGAAACGTGACGAAGATCGCATAGACCACCATCAATACGACTTGCGCGCAAAGCAGCGCGAGCATCGGCAGCGCGAGCGACGCGAGCTCCCAGAGTCGCAGCGTCATCAGCGCCATCGCGAGGAACAGCGATAGGCTGACGTTGCCGAGCAGCGCGACGGCATGTTCGGAGACACGTCCGCCGGATAGCGCGAGACCATTGCTCAACAACACGCCGACGAATAGTACGCACACAAAGGTCGGCAGTTCGAATGCGGTGCCGTGGATCAGTGATTCGATTGCCGTGCCGCCCGACAACGCGATCGCGAACAGCGCGAGCGTGTTGATGAACGCGGACGGTGTCATCGACTGCTGCTCCTTCGGATGCTCGAAGCCGCCCGTGTCGCTGGCGCCAGCTTGCGGCACATCCGATGGTGTGGTGCCGGGCGTCGCCAAGTTGCGCGCCAGCAGCTTCGCGATCGGGCCGCCAAGCAGACCGCCCAGCACAAGCCCGAAGGTCGCACAGGCGATCGCGACCTCGGTCGCCGACTGCAAGCCATGGCGCTCGCTGAATACCTTGCTCCACGCGGCGCCGGTGCCGTGCCCGCCCGACAATGTGACCGACCCGGCTAGCAGCCCGAGCAGTGGGTCGAGGCCGATCGCCTTTGCGATCCCGACGCCGATTGCGTCCTGCAGGATCAGCAGGCCCAACACGACCAGCAGGAAGCGCACCAGCATTGGGCCACCCGACTTGAGGCTCGACAATTTTGCGTTGAGACCGATCGACGCGAAGAATGCGAGCATCAGCGGTGTTTGCATCGCTGTGTCGAAACGCACTTCGACGCCACCGACACCACGCAGCGCGGTGAGCGCCAACGCGACGATCAGCCCGCCCGCGACCGGCTCGGGGATCGTGAAAGTACGGAGCAGGCCAATGCGCTTCACCAACCATTGACCCAGCAGCAGAACCAGAGACGCTGCGACGAGTGTACCGAAGGTATCGATTTGCATGTGCGTATCCGAATCATTCAGTGATGCGATATTATCCATGAACGATACCGCCATGAAGTGGAGGTATGCAATTCTTCATAAATGCTTTCCCGGTCCTTTCATGCTGCGCTGCGAAATTAAAAGCAATGCTTTCGTACTGGAACGACATGCTTTCGTACACGGATGACTGTCGGAAGAAGCTTTCCTGTCTACAATCGTCCGCGGATTATCCAAGACACTTTCTTTCCATTTCCACCAGTCTTCCGAAGGAGGTGGGCGCATGCCGACACGACTCCCTAGACGGCTGCTGGAAATAACCTGTCGTTGCGGTGCAACGGTCGGCCCCATGGGCTTGTTTCCTTAACCATACCGCTGCGCCGCACCGGCGCGCCGGTTCACTCATGGGAATCCGCCATGCCCCATACCGTTGAAATTGCTGGCGCGGTCATCTTCGGTCTCGCGCTGCTGCATACGTTCCTTGCGAAGCGCTTCGAAGTGCTCGCGCATCGCCACCCGCGCCACGCGGGGTTGTTCCACTTCCTCGGCGAGGTCGAGGTCGTATTCGGTTTCTGGGCGCTCGTGCTGCTGATCACGATGACTGTGCTCGCCGGCCCGAAACTCGCGCTCGACTATGCGGAGTCGCGTGAATTCACCGAGCCGCTGTTCGTGTTCACGATCATGGTGATTGCTGCGAGCAAGCCGATCCTTGACGCGGTCACGAGCCTGGTGCTGCGGATTGCCCGCGTGATTCCTGTCGATAGGACCGTGGCCGTGGCTTGGCTTTCGCTGACGATGATTCCGCTGCTCGGGTCGTTCATCACTGAGCCGGCCGCGATGACGCTCGCCGCGCTGATCTTGCGCGACAGGCTGTTCGGGACAGCAATCGCGGAGCGCTGGAAGTACCTCGCACTCGGCGTTTTGTTCGTGAACGTGTCGATCGGCGGTACGCTGACAGCCTATGCGGCGCCTCCCGTGCTGATGGTCGCGTCCGCGTGGGGCTGGGACAGTACGTTTATGGCAACGCAGTTCGGCTGGAAAGCCGTTGTGGCGGTACTCGTCAATGCGACGGTGCTGACGGCGTTGATGCGCGGCGCGCTGGTGAAGACTCCGACCGCCGCTGCGGACATGGAGGGGGTGCGGGTTCCGGCAGGCGTGACGCTGATCCATCTCGGCTTCCTGATTGGTGTCGTGCTCGGTGCTCACCATCAGGTCGTGTTCATCGGCTTGCTGCTGTTCTTCCTCGGCTTCACGGCCGCGTACGAGCGTTACCAGTCACCGTTAATGCTGCGCGAGAGCTTGCTCGTCGCGTTCTTCCTCGGCGGGCTCGTGGTGCTCGGCGGATTGCAGCAGTGGTGGTTGCAACCGGTCGTCAGCTCGATGGATACCTACGCATTGTATGTGGGCGCGCTGGGCCTGACCGCCATCATGGACAACGCGGCCATCACCTATCTCGGCTCGTTGATCGCGGACATGCCCGATGAAGCGAAGTATATGCTCGTCGCCGGCGCGGTGGCCGGCGGCGGACTCACCGTGATCGCCAATGCGCCGAACCCGGCTGGTCTCGCAATCGTTCGGAGCGGTTTCCAGGACGAATCGGTAAGCGTTCTCGGGCTTCTCGCTGCGGCCGTCGTACCAACCTGCGTCGCGACTGCCGCGTTGTTGCTGCTCTGAAGTGTTCCTGCCTCGATTCCACGTACTTCAGAAGTTTGATTATTTAGAACCGGGGCGCACTCGATCGGTGGGGTTCGGGCCAGTTTTTCGCCCGTCCCAACCGCACGAATCGAAGAAGAATCGACCACCACACGGGAGAATTCGATCTGGTTGGCTGCCCGCAGTTTCGCCAGCAGGAGCGCGCGTAATGCGTCTCACACGCCAGCCTGCTGCCAGTCGCGCCGCCGCCCGCCACCAACTCAGGCCCGACCCGCCTCCCATCTCCGCAGGAAGGTCGTGCGAATACCAGTCTTTAGCACAAACAGAATCTCTAATTAGCGCGGTACGATCCGGTACCCGCTTGCGCCCGGGATACTTGAATCCACGTTGCTCGACCGTTCCGAGCGCTTGTGATGCCTGCACAGCTCCTATGCCGGCCCGTCCTAGCTCTCAGAGGTGGCCGCGCGAATTCGGACAGTCGGATAAGTGGTTTGGCCGAGGCCTGAGCCAGCGATAATGCTGGTAAAGGAACCGAGGAAATGACGAAGAGAACCCGGCGGACGCACTCAGGGGCGTTCAAAGCGAAAGTGGCTCTGGCGGCTGTCAAGGGCGAGCGCACGCTGGCCGAACTGGCGCAGCAGTTCGAAGTGCATCCGAATCAGATCACGGAATGGAAGCGACAGTTGCAGGAGCGTGCGGCAGACGTGTTTGGTACGACAGGTGTGCCGTCGAGCGAGCCGCCGGTGGACGTGAAAACGCTGCACGCGAAAATCGGACAGTTGACGCTGGAGAACGATTTTTTGTCAGGAGCGCTCGGCAAGGCCGGACTGCTGAGCGCAAAGCGATGATCGACCGTACGCATGCGCTACCGGTTTACCGGCAGACGCGGCTGGTTGGCATCGCGAGATCGAGCGCGTATTACCGGGCGCAGCCGGTCAGCCTGGCCGATGAGTTGCTGATGCGATGAATCGACGAGCTGCACATGGAGTTTCCGTTCGCCGGGGCGCGGATGCTGGCGCGCCTGTTGCGCCGGGAAGGTCATGAGGTGGGTCGCCGTCGCGTGCGCACGCTGATGAAGCGCATGGTGTCGAGGCGCTGTACTGCAGGCCGAACACGAGCCGCCGCAACACACGGCACAGGGTCTGGCCGTATCTGCTGCGCGGGTTGGAGATTGAACGGGCCAACCAGGTGTGGGCGCTCGACACGACGTATATTCCGATGGCACGCGGCTTCGTCTATCTGACGGCGGTGGTGGACTGGGCAAGCCGCAAGGTGCTCTCGCACCGGCTCGCAATCACGCTGGAAGCCGTACACGCCGTCGAAGCGCTGGAAGAAGCGTTCGCCCGTTACGGGCTGTCGGATATCGTGAACACCGATCAGGGTAGCCAGTTCACGGCGGGAGCGTTCATAGAGGCGGTGCTCAGCCGCAACATCCGTCTGTCGATGGACGGCAAGGGCGCCTGGCGCGACAACGTGTTCGTCGAGCGCGTGTGGCGCAGCATCAAGTACGAAGAGGTGGTGTGCTACGAACGCGACGGTTCGACGGTAGAGCCGTTGCGATGCTTTATCAAAGTGAGGGCGGGCCCCTCGGAGTCGGCTTGCAGGAGCAGGCTTCAAATCACCACAAGCTGCGCGAGTTAAGAGCTCGCGTGGTGAGCGTTGATGGAAAAGGCGGAGCTGGACTCCGTCAGGTGAGGGTCAGGAAGACGAACGTGAGTGAACCGCTGATGACGTGTCGAAACGTACTAACTGAAGTCGAAACCGGGATCTTGACTTCTATCCCGCGACAAAGGTTGGGGGCCAACCTGTTTGCTGCCCAACTGGCTTCCGGCATGAAGGCGGCGTGATCTTGATCCAGGCTTTGATAAGGAACGTAGGAACCTGTCGTCCCGATGCCAAGGGAGAAATCCAAGCGGATAGCCTCCGCAAGGGTGAGAGTACCGATGAGGGGCACAGGGGCGGAGGCGTTCGTAGTAGGGTTGAAGGCTCTGTAATGGGGCTGGACCGACGGAACGCCGTCGTCTGGCTTGATCGTGCGAGCAACCCGCGAGGGGAGGACTCGCATGAATAAGGCAAAGCCGTTTGATATTTCCAAACGCGAAGTGGGGAAGCGTTCAAGCGGGTGAAGGCAAATCACGGCGCGGCGGGCGTCGATGGACAATCGATTGCCGAGTTTGAAGAGGACCTGAGTAATAACCTTTACCGACTCTGGAACCGGCTGTCCTCGGGCAGTTATGTTCCGCCTCCCGTGCGGCGCGTGGATATTCCAAAGGCTGATGGCAAGACAAGTCCATTAGGAATGCAAACTGTGTCGGATCGCATCGCAAAAGTGGTGGTACGGCGATATATCGAACCGATTCTGGAACCAGTGTTCCATGACGATTCATATGGCTATCGACCGGGCCGCTCAGCGCATCAGGCGCTTGCAGTTGCGCGTTAGCGTTGCTGGCGCGCGGACTGGATGCTGGATCTTGATATTAAAGGCTTCTTCGATAATATCGACCATCAACTTCTGATGCGCGCGCTACGTCGGCATACGAACTGCAGGTGGGTGCTTCTATACGTCGAGAGATGGCTGGTCGCACCGGTTTGTATGCCCGATGGCGCTTTGGTATCGCGGGATCGGGGGACGCCGCAAGGGGCAGTTGTCAGTCCCATATTGGCTAACCTGTTCTTGCATTACGCGTTCGATCAATGGATGTCGCGGAACCATCCCGGCGTCCTGTTTGAGCGTTACGCCGACGATGTCATTTGCCATTGCAAGAGCGAGGCGCAGGCCGAACAATTGCGAGCAGAGCTCGATGCCCGGCTTGCGGCTTGCAAACTACAGCTTCACCCGGAGAAGACCAAGATCGTCTACTGCAAGGACGATAACCGACGCGGCAGCTATCCAGCGCAGCGCTTTGATTTCCTGGGCTACTGCTTTCGGCCCCGGAGTTCGATGAATCGCTCTGGAGCACTGTTCGTTAGCTTCGCTCCTGCGGTAAGCGACAAGGCAGCCAAATCGATGCGGTTGCGAATGCGTCGGTGGCGGTTGCACAGTCGCAATGACCTTGAACTCGTCGCAGTCGCTCAATGGACGCGGCCCGTGCTTCTGGGCTGGGTTCGCTACTACGGGCGGTTCCGGCCTTCCGCACTTCTCGGGCCTTACGTACACTGGATCCGTTCATTGTGCGTTGGGCTCAGCGCAAATACAAGAAACTCCGCACGCACACGCTGCGGGCATGGGATTGGTTGCGGCGTCTTAAAACGCAGCGCCCGACCCTGTTCGCGCATTGGACGCTCGGAGCCACGGCTGGACGATAGGAGCTGTATGAGTCGAGAGGCTCACGTACAGTTCTGGGAGGGCCTTGCGGTGTGATTCCGTTGGGCTACTCAACTATTTGAAAGCGTACGAGTCGGTCAGCCACGCCCGGCGCTCCATCGGCGAATACATTGATCTGTACAACTGGAAACGGCCCCATTCGATCCTGAAGGATCAGACGCCGGACGAGGCATACTTCGCGACGCTGCCTGCGATCAAATCGGCAGCATGATTGCCACGGACGTTCCACTTAAAAATCTCAGAAAACCGTCCGAAGGAGTGAGGCCATCTCTGTCGACCTCGTCGCGTTTGACCCAATCCAGAAGCGTCTGCGGCGTGCAGCCGATCATCGGTGCAATCGATTCGACTGCCGTCCACATCGACGGATGTTCGCTACGCTGCTCGCGTACCAGGCGCACTGCACGCTCTCGGACTTCCGGGGAAAACTTGCTTGCCTTCTTGTTCATGGCTCGATTCTCCCAAGAATACGAGCTTCCACCCAATTCGGTGCGGTTCACCCTAGAGGCTTGCGCAATCGACGATTTTGTACATGTCTTATGGCACCCTAGCTTGCGTCCTATTGTTTCAGTATATCTATGCCGTTAGTCTCGATATGCGGGTTACCGAATCCAGAAAGGACGGATTCTGTCGCCATATGGTGGCGCATACCATCTTGACACTGTTTAACACGATACGAACTATTAAATAATGTTCGATAACCTATGAGGTAACATGAAAATGTCGATCCGTAAATTGAACACTGGTCGATGGCTGATTGCGCTGACGACGATGTGTGCGTTGTCGCCAGCGGTGGTCGCATCGACGCTCACTCGCGACAACGGTGCGCCTGTCGGAGACAATCAGAATTCCCAGACCGCGGGCCCGAGTGGACCGACCTTGCTGCAAGACGTGCAACTGCTCCAGAAGTTGCAGCGTTTCGACCGCGAACGTATTCCCGAGCGCGTCGTTCATGCGCGCGGCACCGGCGCACACGGCGAATTTACCGCGCTAGCCGATATCTCTGACCTGACGATGGCGAAAGTCTTTGTTCGCGGTCAAAAAACGCCGGTGTTCGTGCGTTTCTCGACGGTCGCCAACGGTGCGTATTCTCCCGAGACGGCTCGGGATCCACGTGGCTTCGCGACCAAGTTCTATACGGCGGACGGTAACTGGGACCTGGTCGGCAACAACTTTCCGACGTTCTTCATTCGGGACGCGATCAAATTTCCAGACATGGTTCATTCGGTCAAGCCCGACCCCGCGACGAACCTGCCGGACGATGCGCGCCGGTTCGATTTCTTCTCGCACTTGCCTGAGTCGACTCGCACGCTTACGCTGCTTTACTCCAATCAGGGCACGCCAGCCAGCTACCGGATGATGGACGGAAACGGTGTCCATGCGTATAAGATGGTTAATGCGAAAGGTGAGGCACGTTATGTGAAATTTCACTGGAAATCGTTGCAAGGGATCAAGAATCTTGATCCGAATCAGGTCCAGGAGATTCAAGGGAAGGACTACAATTTCTTGAGCCGGGATTTGATCGAATCCATCAACAAGGGGGATTTCCCGAAGTGGGATCTGTATATCCAGGTGCTGGAACCTGAGCAGTTGGCGAAATTCGACTTCGACCCGCTGGATGCAACGAAGATCTGGCCGGATATCCCCGAGCGCAAGGTCGGGCAGATGGTACTCAATAAGAATCCGGCGAACATCTTCCAGGAAACGGAGCAGGTTGCCATGGCGCCGGCAAATCTGGTACCAGGCATCGAACCTTCCGAAGACCGACTGCTGCAAGGCCGCTTGTTTGCCTACGCCGATACGCAAATGTACCGCGTCGGCGCGAACGGGTTGCAGTTGCCGGTAAACCGGCCGCTCGCGGTGGTAAATAATGTCAATCAGGACGGCCTGATGAATGCCGGCAAGAAATCGGGCAGTGTGAACTATCAACCGAGCCGTTTGCAGAAGCGGGACGAGCAACCAACCGCGCGCGCCGTGGCAACGCCGCTGAAGGGCACGACCCAACAGGCGAAGATCCAGTCTGAACAGAACTTCAAGCAGGCAGGTGAGCTGTTTCGGTCATTCAGCGAAAAGGAAAAAGCGGATCTGATCGAGACGCTTGGAGGTGAACTCGCGAAAACTGATGACGAAAGCCGACATATTCTCTTGTCATACTTCTATAAGGCAGATGTCAACTACGGAACTGGATTGACGAAGGTCGCTAATGGTGATCTGAAGCGCGTCCAAGCACTTGCCGCGCAACTGAGAAACTGACAGGAAAACGCGAAATTCTGTACCCACTGGAACCCGTACATCAGCACGACCACGTGCTGATGTACGGTCCATCGTGGTGAGATACGCTCTGGTAGGTGACAAATGCGAAGAATATTTATTTCTCTTTTTATTTCTTTTGTGTTTGTGCATGCTTTTGCCGCGGAAATGGTCCAGGACGGCATGCCGGAAAGTCCGGAAATGATTCGAGAAAAACTTAGAAAGTATTTTCTGGACGCCGCTCGACAAGGAAATCAGGAAATTTTGAGTGATTTCATCGCCGCACGCTACGATTTGAATGTGCGAGACGAAAGGGGATACACTGGGTTAATACTGGCTGCTTATAATGGGCATCGACAAGCGGTCGAGCAGCTTCTTGCAGCTGGGGCAGATCCTTGTGCACAGGACAAGCGCGGCAATACCGCACTGATGGGTGCGATATTCAAAGGCGAATTGACAATCGCGCGCCGCTTGATGGCGACTCGATGCAATCTGGACCAGCGCAATCATGCCGGCCAGACTGCCGCCATGCACGCGGCACTTTTTCAGAGAATTCAGTTATTGGATTCCCTTGAGGAACGGGGTGCCGATCTGCATGCGTCGGATGCGTCAGGGAATACACCGGAAAGTCTGCGACAGGGAAATCTCCGGTAATCGAGGTGGACAGGTGCAGCGAATGCCTCGTACCGACCCGCCCTCGGAAGCGTGAATGCGGATTGGTCAAAGTTAATTCGCGTTCAGCAGTAGCTATTCGACATTCTCCCCTCCCGAAAGGGCAGAGAAATACCCAATAGTGAGGTTGACCTGAGACGTTTCTTGTATCCATCCGGCAAGTGAGTTCTCTTTTATCCTAGGGACAAGGAGGACTCGATGAAGAAGCGATTTACCGACGAGCAGATCATCCGCATCTTGCGCGAGGCTGAGAGCCGGGATGAGCCGGTGAAGGATCTATGCAAGCGCCACAACATTTCGGAACAGACGTTCTATCGTTGGCGCAACAAGTTCGGCGCGATGGACGTGGCTGACGCCCGTCGGCTCAAGGAGCTGGAATCGGAGAACGATCGGCTCAAGCGCCTGATCGCCGAGCAGATGCTGGTAATCGACGGCCTGAAGGAGTTCAGCCAAAAAAAATGATCACCCCGACGGGCCGGCGCGAAGCGCTGGAAGTCCTGACTCGGCGGGGGCTCTCGCAACGCAAGGCATGTCGCTACCTGGGACTGAGCCGCCGAGTGGCGACCTATACGCTCAAGCAACCGGAGAAGGATCGGAGTTTGGGCGAGAGGCTGATGATGGCCGCGCAAGAGGTGCCGCGCTTCGGCCATCGCCGGATGTCGGCCTGGCTGGCGTTGAGCGAATCGCGCGTGCGGCGAATGTGGCGAGCCCTTCAGCTCGACATTCCGCGCCGACGTCCTCGCCGACGTCGTTGCGGCGACGACATACGCCTGCCAGGCGCCACACAGCCCAATTCGGTTTGGAGCTATGACTTCGTGCACGATCAACTGGTGGATGGCCGGGCCTTGAAGATGCTATGCGTGATCGATGAATACACCCGCGAGTGACCCTGCCTCGTTTTCACGTACAGCATGTCATGCAGCAGCGCGTAGGGTTTCGTATTCGACGGGAGTGCAGTAGTCGATCGACGTGTGCATGCGCTGTCGATTGTAATAGCCTTCGATCCAGTC
>NZ_CABVQK010000028.1 GCF_902499335.1 Burkholderia lata
TGCCGGCATTATCGCTGGCTCAGGCCCCGGCCGTTCCACTTATCTGGCTGTCCGATTTTGCGAGGCCACCTCTTTCTACGACCAGCCTATCATCCTGAACGAGCGGCAGGCAGGCGCAGCAATTGAGGGCGTCGTCCGGCAAAGCGCGACGAAGGACATTGCACAACTTGCAGTCGACACCCATGGATATACCGACTTCGCAATGGGCATTTCCCGGGCGCTTGGCTTCGATTTGCGCCCTCGACTGTCACACCTTCGCGACCGCCGCCTCCACGTGCCTCGCTGTCAGACGATACCGGCGTGGCTTGTAGGAATCACGGATCGAGACGTTCGGCTTGGGCTCATAGTTGACGTGTGGGACGAGTTCGTAAGGGTCGCGGCCTCTATCCGCTCAGGCCAATGTACAGCCGTCGAGGCGATTGCCAGATTCGGCTCGGCTGCCCGAGGGCAGGCTGTGTACGATGGCGGCGTTCAGATCGGCCGCTTGTT
This sequence comes from Burkholderia lata, assembly GCF_902499335.1. Classification (GTDB taxonomy): domain Bacteria; phylum Pseudomonadota; class Gammaproteobacteria; order Burkholderiales; family Burkholderiaceae; genus Burkholderia; species Burkholderia lata_B. Next base: position 490 of record NZ_CABVQK010000028.1, read on the forward strand.
CAGAAGCATCTTTTTGATCGACTACTTCACCAACACTGCATTCCGGTCAGAGTTGCAACACGCGCTAAATCGAGGGGAGGCGGTGCATACCGTTCAGCGCGCAATCCATATCGGTCGTATTCCCGTGGAGCTTGCGCGGCGCCAAGAATCGCTCGCCGCCGTGTCGTCAGCGTTGACCCTGCTCTCGAACATCTTGATGGCGTGGAACACCACCCACATGCAACGAGCCCTCGAGAATATCGAAGCTGATCGAGATCAACCGATCGAAGCGGACCAGCTGCGGCGAATCGCTCCCACTCATATGGAAGGTATCAATTTGCGCGGCACCTTCAATTTCCCAGTGGCGCTCTATGCGAAGCGGATCCTGCCGAGTACCGCGGCCGACAACGCCATCGCATCAACCAGTCAGCGAGCCTAACAAGAAGGCCTGTCGAGCTGGCGGTGGTGGAATTTCGGGCCGACACAACCTGCCGACAAAGACCAACGACCTTCAAGCGAAGGGTAGACAGTATCGCTTTGATTTATATAGGTATTTATTTGGGGCCGCAAGGCAACGCCTTATTGGGCCTAACGGCCGCTGACCGGAAAAACGCGCGAAAATCAAAGGCACCCCTGCTTGGGGCGAGCGGTGACACCTTCCGCCGGCGATCCGGCAGACGGCCCCGAGCCCGGTTGATGGGCTCGCGCCGGTATGGCGAATGCACCTTGAAGACGTCGGCGTCGTTCGGATGCCCGGCCACATGACATCGCTCGACTATCAGAGTTCGCAGTTGCCGGACGTCGGGGATTGCTTTGTACTGGCGATGCTTCGCGCCGCCGTGCAGGAGCGAACGCATTCCCGGGATGGATTACCCGCCTTCATTTCGATCGAGCCGAGGAGGCTTTGGATGGTTATGTGGTTAATGCAGTTGGCCTTGATTCTCACCGCTTGCAGTTGCTTCGGCTGGCTGGCGCAACGGATGGGGCAGGCGAAGGTCGTCGGCGAACTGGCCGCGGGCATCGTACTCGGGCCCGCCGTACTGGGAGCGCTCGATATGCCTTTCTATCAGGCCATCTTCGGGCCGGCCGCGTCCGTCGGCCTGTCCCATCTCGGCGAGCTCGGCGTGATCGCGCTGATGTTCCAGATCGGTCTGCACATGAACCTCGGCGAGATGTCGAACCCCGGATCGCTGAATAAGGTGCCGGCCTCCGCCGTGGTCGCGCTGGCCGGCATGCTGCTGCCCCTAGTCGGCGGGATGTCGATCGGCTATCTGTCGCACGACGCACTCGCGCCGCACATCGCCGAGTTGCCCTATGTGCTGTTCTGCGGCGTCGCCCTGTCGGTTTCCGCACTGCCGGTGATGGCCAGGATCGTCGTGGACATGGATCTCGTCGACGTGCCGCCCTCGATGCTCGCGCTGTCCGCCGCGATGCTGACCGATCTGGTCGGCTGGGTAATGCTGGCGTTCGTCTCCACGGTGGCGATGGCGGGACCGGATGCGTCCGGGATATGGAAGGTCGTCGCCGGCATTGCCGTGTTCATGCTGATCTCGAAGATCGTCGTCCGCTTCATTGTGTTGCCGTTGGCAGCCGATGCCGTGAAGAATGCGTCGTCGGCGAAGTTGCTGAGTGTGGTCGTTCCGTATGTGTTGCTGTCGGCATGGGCCACCACGGAGATCGGCACCCATTCGGCGTTCGGCGCGCTGCTGGCCGCGGTGATGCTGCGCGATGTGCCGGGCCTTCAAGAGCAGTGGGAATTGAAGATGGAAGGCTTTGTAAACACGGTGCTGTTGCCGGTGTTCTTCGTCTATTCCGGGCTGTCCGTGACCTTCGAGAATTTTGACGGATCGTCGCTGTGGCTGTGGTTCCTGCCGTTCCTCTGCGTTGCGTTCGTCGGCAAGTTCGGTGGCGCTTACCTCGGCGCAAGAGTGTGCGGCCTGACCCGGCGAGACGCCGCGCTGGTCGGCTCGCTGATGAACACGCGCGGGCTCGTGGAACTGGTGGTTCTGGCCGCCGGCCTGCAGATCCACGCGTTGTCGCGGAGCTCGTATGCGGTTCTGCTGCTGGTTGCGCTGGGCACGACCGCCATGACGTCGCCCTTCATCAGATTGTGGCGGCGCGGCGCGTTGCGCCCGGCCTGACGCGCTTACACCCGGTTCCATCGGTCCGCAACCTCACCCGTTTCCCGACATGCATCGAAGATCAATCGTTGCCCACGACGGGCGAGAACTGAATGCGTTCATTTCCGTCGACCATCCCGGCGCGCCGGATGTCGTGGTCGTACTGCCGTTTGGCGCAAGGCAGGCGATGCTGGAGCGATGCTACGCCGCGCTCCGGCCGCATTTCAACGTCGTGACGTGGGAGTCGCGCTTCGTGCTGGACATCGAGCGGGATGCGCACACGGATGGATTTGCCGCGCACACGCATGCGAGCGATCTGGCCAGCGTGATCCGCGGCGCGCGACCGGGCGGCAGATCGGGGCCCGTCGACGTGATCGCCTATTGTTCGGGCGCGGGTGTCGCGATGTTGGCGGGGCTTCGCCATCCCGAGACCATCGCGCGCATGGTGCTGGTCAGCGGCGAATATCTGTTGCCGGCGGCGGTATCCGCGCCGACCGACGTTCAGCGGCAAATGGACATCCTGTTGTCGCTGGCGGCGCGCAGTCCCAAACTCGCCGGTTCGGTCCAGGAGAAAATCTCGGCGGCACAGTTGAGGAACCAGAACGAGTTCCAGGCGTTCCTATCCGAGCCGTTTTCATCCGGCCCGCATCTGCACAGGTACGGCATCAATTACCTTGCGTATCGTGACGTCGACCTGGTCGAGGTCGCGAAGAAAATCGAGCACCACGCCTTGTCGATCGTTGCGACGGAGGACAGGCATGTCGATCCGGCGGGGTCGCTTGCGATCGGCGAATGCTTGCGCCATAGCGCCGGCAGCGTGGCCATTTCGGGCGATCACTACGCGCTGTGCCGCGGCAATGCCGATGTCGTGAAGCATATCGTCGACTTTCTCGTCGCACATGAGGTCGACGCGTCGATGTGACTGCTTCGACTTCATGCGCGCCGCTTCGTCAGAGCATGCCCATCAGCGCGGCTTTGGCGACCGCATGGACCTTGTTGGCCGTGCCCAGCTTGGACACGATATTCTTGACGTGGAAATTAACGGTGCTTTCCGAAATGCTGAGAATGAGCGAGATCTCGTAGGCTGTCTTTCCGTCGGCAGTCCACTTCAGGACATCGGTCTCTCGCTGCGTAAGCGTCGGATCGAATTCGTCGCCGGCCGGAAGAAAAGGCGCCATCGCAAGGTGCGCGGCATGAGCCAGCCAGTGTACGGTGCTCTGATTGAGGATCTTCTCGGCAGGCTCGATCGGATCGCTGCTTCTGGACAAGGTAAGAATGCCGAGCGTGCCGTCTGCCCCCCTTGATACCGACGACCATCCGTGAGCGATGCCGAACGACAGCGCTTCGTCCCAGAACCGACTCCTCGACGCACCGTGCTGGGCGGACCACACCACCGGTTCGTCGCTGCAGATCGCCGCCTTGAAAACCGGGTCGATATTGATGAATTGCGCGTCTATATAGCGTTCCCGCCATCGAACCGGGCAGTTCGACACCATGACGATCTGGCGGTTGCAGATCGGAAAGGGCCGCCTCATCGCGTATGTCGCATACTCGAGGCCCAATGTCGAAGCCGCATGCGTCAAGACAGAATTGATGTGATCCGGATTTTCACTAGCGGAAAATTCATTCAGCCAAAATTTAATCAAAGCGTGCATGTCTGCATCCTCGCAAGCTCTCCCGGCGAACCGCTTCTATCTTCAATAGAGAAGCTGATTTCCCACGCTCCTGGGTAAGCATCAATAGCCACTCGCCCGATTATTGCGGTCGCGCTTGAAATCACCCTTGAAAGCAACCCATCCAACTGGGTTCGATGATTCACGTCCCCTCCTATTCAACGAGAATTAGATTTTTTCTTCACCCAGAATTTAACGATTCGCAAGTTTTAAGTATAACCGTTAAATTTGTCAGGAATGTAATTATTTAGGCACCCGGATCACTCATCTTCAACATATTTATGCGTAATGCCTGTTTTTGTTTACGCGAATGTATAAAATTAGCCACGACAACACGTTGTGGATGGTCTGGACGAGCGGGCCGCCGTCTAATTCGCTATGGAATCCTTCTGTTCTTCGCGCCAGGGTCGATCGATCCGAAGCAACGTCCACCGGCGTCGCCCGATCTGGCTTACCTTAGATGCACGCGCAACGACATGCGGCCTGTGATAGTTCATAGCTAGACATACACCGGAGCGGACGATAATTTTAATCGGCTTGAACCTCCTTCTTGACGCCCTCGATCAAGCGTGCACGACGTGCCATCCGTCATCATTTTTCAAGCCTACACACCACGCTCATCCAGTATCATCAAAGGACTCCAAATGAAACTGCGCAAACTGTCGTCCGCCCTCGGCGCGGAAATCATCGGGATTGATTTCTCGCATCCCCAGTCGCCCCAGGCCCGTGACGACATCGTCGGGCTTCTGGCGGAACATCAACTGCTGGTCTTTCCCGGACAGCGTCTGTCGTGCGAGCAGCAGATCGCCGCATGCCGGAACTTCGGTGCGCTCGAGCCGCATCCGATGACGACCAATACCTCCGCGTTTCCGGAAATCACCGTGGTGTCGAACGTGACGGTCGACGGCAAGCCGGTGGGCTATCCGACGCCGCCGTTCGAGCTGTGGCATTCGGATCTGTGCTATCTCGAGCATCCGGCGAAAATGACGTTCTTCTATGCCGAGTCAGTCCCGGAAGCGCATGGCGACACCTGGTTCGCCAACATGTTCGATGCCTATGAAACCCTGCCCGACGATCTGAAAACGGCGATCGAAGGCAGGAATGCGATCTTCAGCCTCGACGGCAGCCTGGTGAAGCGGTGCAGGAAGAAGGGCTTCGACCTCAACATCGCCGAGGAGGATTTCAAGCCGACGGTCTCGCATCCCGCGGTGCGCGCCCATCCGGAAACGCGCAAGCGCTCGATTTTCGTCAACTGGGCACATACGGATCGAATCGAAGGTTATTCGCCGGAGGAAAGCGACGACATTCTGGACCGCATCTTCACGCACTGTACGAACGAGGCGTTCATCTACCGGCATCGTTACGCGGCGGCGGATCTCGTGATCTGGGACAACGCGTCGTTGATCCACACGAACTCCCCGACGCCGCCCGTCGGCAACCGGATCATGCGGCGCGTGATGGTGACCGGCGCGAAGCCGTTCTATCTATAAACCCCCCAGCAGCCGGGATTCGACGATGTCGATCCCGGCTGCTGCCGCATCGCCCCGCTTCCGCCGCACGGCGAAACAGCAGGCAGGTTCCTTACTCGGACCCCGCGGGCGACTGCGTCCCCTCCAGGCCGGCGCCGGCCTCCCCGGGCAGCATGCAGCAGATTGCCGCGCCGACCAGCGCAGCCGCCATGATCAGGCTGCCCAGTGCATACCCCGACTGCCACTGCATCGCTGTCGCGAGCGTCGCCATGCCGGCGGCGATCACGAATTGCTGGAACCCGCAGATCGACGACGCCTCGTTCGACGTCGACCGGAACTGGTACAGCGCGGCGGAGAAGCACGGCGCGATCAGCATGCCGGTTCCCAGCTCCACCAGCGCAAACGCGGCGACCACCCGTGCCACGGCATCGGGTACCGTCGAGAAATACATGACGCCCGCACCGCCGATCGCGCAGCAAACGCAGGCCAGCCCCGTCAAGCCGGGCAGACCGATCCGTTTGCTGAGCCGGGGCGCCAGCAGCGCGCCGACGATTTCGGCCAGCGCGCACGAGACAAGCGCCGCCGAAAATGCGTTCTGCGTGACCGCGTGCTGGACCAGCAGGATCCCGGGCAGGAACGAGACGAAGCAGAAATTGATCGTCGTTCCGATCGAACACAGCACCGCGTATCGCCAGAATCGAGAGGAACCGATGATCGCGAGATAGGCCGTCCTGCCCGGCGTCGGCTCGGCTGGCGCGCGCGCATCGAAACGGCCCGTCGGCTGCACGCAGAACAGCAGGAGCGTGGCCAGCGACAGGCCGAGCAGCAGCAGGAACACGCTTCGCCACGAACCGGAGAACTGCAGGACCTGCGACCCGACCACCGGCGCGATCAGCGGCGAGATCATCGAGCAGACCGTCAGTGCCGTCACGCCACGCATGCTTTGTTGACTGTCCTGCGCGTTGTCGGTGATTGCCGCATACGACAAGGCCACGCAAACCGCCGTGGCGATGCCCTGGATGGCGCGGCACACAATGAACACGCGGATCTCCGACGTCAGTGCGCAACCGGCCGTCGCGACGACGAAAGCAATCAGCGCGATCAGGATCGCCCGCCCTCGCCCGACACGGCGCGCAAGCTCGCCGACCGCAAACTGCGACATGCCAAGACAGACGACGAACGCGCTGAGCGTCAGCTGGATCTCGCTGGCGGTGGCGCGCATCCCTGCCTGGAGGCTCTTCAGCGCGGGCAAGTACATGTCCATCGACAGCTGGCCGAGTGCCGCAATCGGGATCAGGATCAATACCAGCGCTTGATTGTGCTTCAGGTTCGTGCTCATGAATTTTTCGCGGGATTCGGCAATGCGGATCGCGGCGTGGCCGCGCGTCGAATCAGCAGGCTGAAGCCGTGTCGCCCTCCAGAGTCAGGCGCAGCATCGCGCCCGCGTTCGACGTGATGAAGAAATGGTCGCCGTCGAAGTCATGGAACCTGCACTCGCCGGTGGTCAACGACGCCCAGGCGCGCACGCCCTGCTCCGATATGCCGGGATCGGCGCGCCCATTGCAGACGAGAATCGGGCAGCGCAGCAGCGGCCGGTCGGGATTGAAGCGATAGGACTCGAACAGCCTGAAGTCGCAGCGCAGGATATCCATGAAATAGCGCAGCAACTCGGGGTTGCTGGTCAGGTCCCGCGGCATGCCATTCAGCGCGAGCACTTCCGCGCCGAACGCGTCGTCGTCCAGATGCGCGATCCGCCGTTCGTCGGCGATCACCCTCGGGGCGGATAACCCCGAGGCCACGATACGCGCGATCGGCGCGGCGCAGGCTGCGTCGTTGACGCGCATCGCCAGTTCGTAGGCAATCAGCGCGCCGAAACTGTGGCCGAGCAGAATGCGCGGAGGATCGGGCAACTTCAGGTAGTCGGCAGCGATCTCGTCGAGCAGCGCCGGCAGGTCGGTCGGCAGCGCTTCATGCGCACGCGCGCCGCGCCCCGGCAATTGAACCCCAGACAAACCGACGCCGTCCGGCAGATGTTGCTTCCAGCCGAAAAAGCGCTCGATGCTCGCGCCGGCCCACGGAATGCACAGGACATGGGCGCCGTGCGCGGACGGGCGGACCAGGTTCCTGATCGTACCTCCGATGTCCGGCGCGGTCGGCGGCGACATCTTCCGAGACAGTGCCGGCACATCACCGTTCGCGTGCGAGAACCGGTCGAGTCTAGGCGCGATGCTGGTCATGGCTTCTCTCCTGGATCACGGCCCGGTTCGAATACACCAGGAATTCGCACACCGGCTCGAAGCCCAGGCGCAGATACACATTAAGCCCGTCCGGGGACGCCTGCAACGCGGCCCGCTTTGCGCCGAGTCGCTCCCTGGCGTGCATCAGCACGAAATGCGTGGTGGCGGACGCGAAGCCGCGCTTGCGGACGGCGGCCGACGTGCTGATATCGAAAATATGCGCGGTGTCCCCGTCGAGATACATCGCGGCCGTGCTCACTGCCTCGCCGTCGATCTCGCCGACGAACAGCTTCAGCGGTTCCGCCGCGTCGATCGCCAGCGCCGCGACGTTCCGGTAGAACGCGTCGACGTACGCGTCGGGCGGATCGAACAGCGCGCCGATCAGGGCGCCGAATCGCGCGACGTCTCCCGGGGCGCTGATCTGGCGCACGCCGAACCCCGCCGGATAGTCGACGGGCGGCAGCCGGTCCAGCCCGGCGAGCATCCCGACGCTCGTTTCGTCTTCCAGGAAGCCATGCTCGCGGAGCACCTGTGGAAACGCGGGGTCGGCAAGCTCGCGACAGGTCCACCAGGCAGCCGGCAGGCCCGCATCGTTGAAGCGCTGCGCGATGCTCGCGGTCGCCGCCGCCTGAGGCTGACCGGCGGCCTTGCTGATCACCAGATTGAAGGTATCGGTCGCGAGTCCGCTGTCAACGACAGCATGGTCGGGATGCTCGTGCGCCTGCATCGTGCCGCCGATGCGGCGCGGAAAATAGGCGTTCTTCTTGATAATGCCGTCCAGCAGCGTGGCGATCTGCGTGGCAAGGTTCTGTCGGATTCGATTCATTCGGTCAACCTGCTTGCAACGGGATATCGATACAACCATTGAGCAGGCTGGCGTCGACGCCGGCCTGCCGGCAGGCGGCGATCATCTTCCGCGCCTCCTGCATCGCAAAGGAACTTTCGTCATATTCGAGACTGCTGATGAAGGTCAACCACGGCTCCTGGGCCATCGCGTAGATGAACACGCGCTCCGCGCCAATGATCTGCGCCAGCCGGAAGCCGGCGCGGGAGTCGGAGCCGTTGAGCCGCCGGCTGTCGTCCATCGAACGCGTCAGCTTCGTCTTCAGCATCGGGCCGTACAGCCACGAGACAGGCGCGCCCTCGCATTCCATGCCGATGAAGAGCGTGTCGATCTTTCCGTAGCGGCGCCGGACCTGCTCGTAGAGCCTGTCGTCGAGATTGTTGCTGTCGGCGACCATCAGCACCCGTCGCTCACCCGTTTCGACCATGAAACCGAGCTTGCTGCGAATATTCAGGTCGCCATGTTCGCCGAAAAACGGCAACGCGTGAAGCGTCCCGCCGCCCAGCCGTAACGTGTCGAATTCGCTCATCGTGATGACGTTCTCGAAGCCCAGCGCATGCGCGCTCTGCTTCAGCGAAGGATCCATCAGTTCGCCGGGCGTATTCTGCGGCACCACGATCTTCTTCACGCGGTCGCGAATCTGCAGCAACGTCTCCAGCACGAAATGATCGTGATGCGCATGCGTGATCACGACATAGTCGATCACGTCGGGCAGGTCGTCATACGTAAACCGGGGCGACTGGCCCGGAAACGGATAGCTGATCAGCGGATCGAACAGGAGGTTCTCGGCGCCGGTCTGGACCAGCACGCACGCGTGGCCGAAGTAGCGAACCCGGGCCTCGTGCCCGGCGCTCGGGCGCCGCTCGGGCGCGGTCTCCGAGAACAACGCGGCCACCGCTTCTGCGCGGACACCCTTCGAGCGCCGGTCCAGGATCGCCGCGAACTGCGCCTGGTCGAGCCCCTTCCAGCGCGATGCAGTCAGCGCGATCGCCAGGGGGGCCGAGAACGGGATGTCCAGCAGCACGTCGCCGCTGGTGTCGAGCCGAGGCGTGCTGAGACAGAACGGCCGGCTGTCGTCCCACAGCGGGGCGAGCGCGAAGGACTGCAGCTCCCGGGTGTCGTACTGGTCGTAGAACAGCCCTTCCAGCAGGCGCGGATAGGCGATGTTGCCTGCCTGGTAGGCGAGTTCGACGAGGCCGCGCAAACGCGGTGGAACCTGCTCGTAGAACGGCACGAGACTGTGTCCGTCCGCCGTGCCGAGCAGTGCCAGCAGCGCATCCAGATCGTCGGCCAGCTCGAAGAGGTGGGCGCCGGCGCGACGCGTCGCGTCGATCAGCGCTTCCATCGCCGGCACGTCGGCAACGCCGAGACCCTGCGCAAACGGGCCGCCGCGCATCTTCGGGTTCGCGGACGCCTTCTCGTGCAATGCCGCGTGCTTGACGAAGGACGTCATGATATTCAGGTGATGCCGCATCAGATAGGCGGCCGTGGGCGGATAGACCAGCCACGGATTCGCATGCCAGCGGTTCACCAGCGGCTCGATCTTGACGTTCTTCTTGAGGAAAAGAGTGCTCTTCACGGCTGTCTCGCTTCAAAGATTTTCAAATTTCTCGACTTCGATCTCACGCGGGCCCGCCGCCGCCAGCTTCGTCGGGCCCGCGTCCAGCCCAATGCGCTCGCCGATCAGGCGTGCCTGCCCGCTGACGCTGGGTTGGCTGTAGCAGTCCACCACGTGCATCGGCAGCGCGTGTTCCGAGATCAACTGCGACACGAACTGGCCGACCGTCAGCGAATCCGCGCCGTGCTCGAAAACGTTGTCGGTGCCGCGCAATGCCGGCGCACCCAGCAAGGTGCGCCATTGGGCCAGCAGCGTTGCTTCGAGCGCGGCCAGACTGGCCGGTCGCATTGCCGTCGCACCGGCAGCCGCGACGCGGCCGGTTGGTCCGGTGTCGCGCGGGGCGCGAGCAGGTTCGACCCAGTATCGTTGGCGGTCGAAGCGGTAGGTGGGAATCCGCGTCCGCCTGCTCGAGCCGGCACCGGTCGCGCGACCGAAGTCGACCGCGACGCCGGCGCGCCACAGCGCCGCCTGAAGCTGGCCGGCGCCGGCGCTAACCGCCACGCGCGGCGATCCCGGCAGCGCGATGCACAGTCGGCTGCCCGCGGCTGACAGCCGGACCGCTGCACCGGCGTCGAGCGCGATGCCCCACTCCGCGAGCCGCGCCCTGACGCCGTCGATCCCGAGCTGCGGCTCGACGCCCAGCAGCGTCGCCAACGCCGGCGCGTCACCGGCTTCGATCGCCACGCCGCCCACCGGCTTCGGGCTGAACTGGCCATGCGCCGCGCGGAGTTCGGCGAGCGCCTCATCCCGACTGGCGGCGCACACGGCCAGCCGGTGCTCGAACGCCTTCCGGCCGACGCGCGTCGAACAGGCGAAGTCCGCGAGCGCTGCCTCGTCGTCGAGGGCCTCGAGCGCTTCGATATACGCTTGCCGCAGCATCGACAACGACGTCGCGCTTTTCGCCGACGCGACGATGACATGCGGGCCGGGCCTGACGACAGCGGCACCCGCCGCCGGTCCTTCGGCGACGACCACATGCGCATTGGTGCCGCCAATACCGAACGAGCTGAGCGCCGCGCATCGCGGGCGCGCGCCGCGCGGCCACGCGACCGGCTCCGTATTGATCGCGAATGGCGCGTCGTCGAACGAAATGCGCGGACTCAGCTCGCGGAAGTGCGCGGTCGGCGGGATCACGCCGTGCCTGAGCGCGAGACACAGCTTGATCAGGCCGGCGAGGCCGGCGGCGGTATCCAGGTGGCCGAGCTGCGTTTTCAGCGCGCCGAGATGGCGGGTGCGCTTCGCGCCCGCCTGCGCGAAGACCTGATTGAGCGCGCGCGCCTCGATCGGGTCGCCGAGCGGCGTGCCGGTTCCGTGCGCCTCGACCAGATCGATGTCGTCGAACGCTGTTCCACTGCGGCGATATGCGGCGACGATCACGTCGGCCTGCCACTTCGGGCTCGGCGCAGTGAAACCCACCTTGTCGCGGCCGTCGTTGTTGAGCGCGGTGCCCTTGATCACGGCCCAGATCGGGTCCCGGTCCGCGAGGGCCTGCGCGAGCGGCTTCAGGACCACCGCACACGCCCCGTTGCCACGCACCGTTCCCGATGCGTCGCGGTCGAACGCGCGGCAGAAGCCGTCCCGCGAGCCGATCATGTTCTCCGCGAAGACATAGCCCGACTGCTGCGGCAGCGCGATCGACACGCCGCCGACGACCGCCATCTCGCAATCGCCGTGCAGCAGCGACAGGCACGCGTAGTGCAACGCGACCAGCGAGCTGGAACAGCCGGTCTGCACGTTGACGGCAGGCCCGTGCACGTTGAGGAAATAGGCGATCCGGGTGGCGAGGAAATCCTTGTCGTTCAGCATCAGCAGCTGCAATTGGCCGTGCCGCTCGCTGATCGCCGGATCGGACAGGAGATGCTTGATCAGGTATTGGCTCAGGCCCGAGGTGGCGAACACCCCGACGTTGCGCCCGGCGCAATCCGCGGCGCCGGCATCCTCCAGTGCCTCCCACACGATCTCCATCAGCACCCGGTGCTGCGGATCCAACAGGGTCGCTTCCGCGGCCGACAGGTTGAAGAACCCCGCATCGAACTCCTCGATGCCCGGCAGCACGCCGCGGCGGGCGACGTAGCGCGCCCGGTCCGCCTCGGTCAACTGCGCCAGCTCCGCCGCCACCTCGTGCGGCGCGAACGTCGACAGGCCGTCCTCGCCTGACATCAGCAGGGACCACAGCGCATCGACGTCGCGGGCGCCGGGCACGCGCGCGCTCACCCCGATGATCGCGATATCGACCGGACGTGCGTCCGGCACGCCGGCTGCGCACGCATCCATGTCACTGTGCAAGTGCGTCATGTTCGATCAGTCCGTGGAGGTAATCGGAGAGCATCGCGACCGTCACGTGTTCGAACAGATCGACAATGTCGATCTCCTTCTCCACGCCGTGATCCTTGAGCAGATTCGACAGCTTCTCGTAGACCGTCATGATCTTCAGCGAACTGCCGCCGACGTCGAAGAAGTTGTCATCGTCGCCGAACGCCTGGCTCCCGACCTCGTCGGCCCAGATCGCCCGTACCACCGCGCGAAAATCGATGTCGGCGACGTCGACCGACGCCGCCTCGCCGGCGGGCTCGAGCGGGTTCGACAGCGCGATCGAATCAAGACGGACAGCCGCGGGGGACGTCAATGCCGCGAGCACCTTGTCGAGGTTCGTGCAGATCCCGAGAACGACATCGCCGTCGTAGAGGTCGGTGTTGTATTCGACCAGCACGCGGTAGTCGCCCTCCTCCTTGCGCAGCGAGAACAGCAGGTCGTATTTCGCGACATGCCGATCGAGCAGCATGCGGCGGGCGGTCAGCGCCCCCATCGTCAGCACCTCGGCCTGCTCCGGCTCCAGGTTGACCATCACGCGAAACGCGGTGCGGCGCAGCGTATTGTTGATCTGCAACGCGTCGAACACGTCCTCGGTCGTCACGTTGCGGTGCGAATGCGCGTCCGCGAGCGTCGCCGACACGGCCTGCGCGAGCTGGTCGCCGTTCCACGCCGAGTCGATCAGCACACGCAGCGGCAAGGTGTTGACGAAGAAACCGACCAACTCGTGTTCCGTGAAATGATCTCGATTGGAAAAGAACGTCCCGATGCAGACATCGTCGCTACCCGACGCCTTCTGCACCAGGCAGGCCACTGCGGCCGTGAACAGCGCGAATGGCGTGAGCGCGCGCTGCGCGGCCGCCGCATCGAGCGTCCGGCTGATCGACTGCGGCACGGCATGAAAATGGAGCCGTCCGGCGAACCGTGACGCCGGCCGCACCGCCGGATCGACCAGATACGGGGTCGCGCCACGATAGTCCGCGAGCTTGCGCGTCCAGTACTCGAGGTTGGCGCTGAGCGTTTCGCCGGCCTGGCGGGACGCGGCTGCGTAGTCCGCGAATTGCCGGGCCGGCGCGGCGCCGATCGCCGCCGGATCGCCGCCTGCGTCGTACAGGCGTTGCAGCTCCGTGAACAGCAGGTTGAGCGCGCGGTCATCGACCGCGATGTGGTGAAACACGAAAACCAGCCGGCCCGCCGCCGCGTTGAAGCGAATGTCGGTCGCGCGCAGCATCGGATCGCGCCGCAGGTCGAACGGGCGCATGACCTCCTGCGCAATCCACTCATCCGCCTTCGCCTGCCGTTCGTCCGGCTGCATCGAGGTCAGCTCGAGCGTGCGCAACTCGAACGGCACGCGGCCCCCGACCCGGATCCTCAGGTTGCCGCTTTCCCACAGATAGTTGCTGCGCAGGATCGCGTGACGATCCATCAACTGCTGCAGGCAGCGTTCGAGCAACACGCGGTCCAGGACGCCCGCGTACTCGAACACCAGCGGCGCGTTGGACACCGCCCGGCCGCCCGGGCTGTTCTCGAGCAGCCAGATGCCGCGCTGCGCGGCCGTCGCGAAGCCTGCCTCGGCAGCGGCTGCGCCGCCGGCATCCGGCTCCGGTTGCAGGCCGCGTGCAGGCGGCGCGGTTTCAGGCGCTTTCCGGGTACGTTCCCGAATGATGGCCGCCAGCGCCTGGATGGTCCGGTGCTGGAACACGTCCGCGATGTTGAGCGGCACCGCGAATTCCTTCTGCAGCACGAAGGTCAGCTGGGCGCTGAGCAGCGAGTTGCCGCCGATCCGGAAGAAATCGGCATCTGCGGAGATGTCCTGCCGCGACATCAGTTTCGAAACGATACCCAGAACCTTGTCCTCGATGCCGTCGTCGGCCGGTGCCGCGCCGAACAGCGCGCCGGCGTACTGTTCGAGCCGGGTGCGATCGGTCTTGCCGTTGGTGTTCAGAGGAATCGCGTCGATCAACTCGATCCGCGACGGCACCATGAACGCCGGAATCTGCATCTGCAACTGATCCAGAACGGCGTCGAGCGGCGGGCAATGCGGTTGCGCGACGATCAGCGCCACCAGTTGATCGTTCCGCGCCAGATCGAGCACCTTCACCACGGCCGCGTCCGCCACGCCGTCGATGCTGCGCAGCGCGACCTCGACTTCGCCAGGTTCGATCCGCACGCCGCGCACCTTCACCTGCCGGTCGGCGCGCCCCAGATAGCGCAGCAGCCCGTCGCCGTCGTAGCTGCCGAGATCGCCGGTTCGATAGACGCGCCGCCCCTTCAGCGGGCCGTGATGGATCGTCGGAAATTTCTCGGCCGTCAGGTCGGCGTCATTCAAATAGCCCAGCGCCACCCCTGCGCCACCGAGCACGATCTCGCCGACCTCGCCCGGCTCGACCGGCGTCAGGTCAGCGGACAGGATGTACGCGTGCTTGCCCGGCAGCGAACGGCCGATGCTGACCGTACGGCTCGCGTCGTGGCACGGCACCGCGTAACCCGTCGAGTACGTCGTGTCTTCGGACGGGCCGTAGAGATTGAACACCCGGGCAACCTGCGGCGCCACGGCGTAGATATCGTCGACGAGATCCTGGTAAAGCGCCTCGCCGGCTAGGTTCACCACTTCCGTCCCCGGCGGGAACCGGCGATGACGCACCAGTTCGCGGGCCGCCGACGGCACCGTGTTGATCATGCTGACGTCGAAGCTCGCCCCTTCGTCCAGCAACTGCAGGATCGTGTCGACCAGCACCACCTTGCTGCCCGTGCACAGCGTGCAGATCAGCTCGAACACCGACAGGTCGAACGTGATCTGCGTGGACGCCAGCACCGAACGCCGCTGCGTGTCGGTAAACGATGACCTGTACCAGTCGATCAGGTTCGCAAGGTTGTGCTCGCCGATCAGCACCCCTTTCGGGGTACCGGTGGACCCCGACGTAAACACGACGTACACGGGCGCATCGGCCGGGCGCTCGCCGGCGGGCTGCCAGTCGGCCGGCGCCGTGTCGCCGGCGGGCAGGATGATCTTGCCGCACGAAGGCGGCAGTTGCGCGGCCAGCTCCGCGGTCGTGACGACCTGCCGGATGTCGTGCGCGACGATGATGTCGCGCAGCCGTTCAGGCGGATATTTCTCGGTCAGCGGTACGTAGACGGTGCCCGCGCCAAGCGATGCCAGGATCGTCGCGGGCAGCCGGACGTCGCGCGGCAGGAAAATGCCGAGCAGCGCGCCGGGCGTCACGCCCGCGGCGGCGATGCGCGCGCCGATCGACGTCGTCATGTCATGCAACGTCGCGTAGGAAAGGCGGTCCTGCCCGCACTCCAGCGCGATCGCTTGAGGGTGGTTGCGGCAGACTTGCTGGAATTGGGCGAAAGCTGAGTGAGTCATTATGCGGCTCCATCGGAATTGAATGTCTTGTTCATCGCACCCTTAGTCGACCTCGAGCTGGGCCGCCTTTTCGAGCAGCTTCGTTTCGATATGCTCGACCAGCAGGCCCAGGGTCCTGATTTCGTAGATGATCATGGCGTGCAGGCTGACGTCGTAGCGGTCCTTGACCATCGACACGAACTGGACCGCGCTGAGCGAGTGCGCGCCCAGTTCGAGCAGCCCCTCCTCCCATTCGACGTGCGCGACGCCCAGGATGCGCGCCCAACTCGTCTCGACGAATCGATGTGCGTCTGACCGGTACGGATAGTCGTCGTCCGGCGCGGCGGCCAGCGGCGCGGACGCCACGTCGCGCAGCCGCGCGAGTTCCGTGACCTTGCTGACTTCCCCCCAGCGCTCGAGCACCGAGTCGAAATCGATCGTGGAAATCACCAGCCGGGGGCCGAAATTCCAGTGCAGGATGCGGTCGTACACCGCCGCGATCTCGCGTTCGGTCATGTGGTTGCGCATGTGCTCGCGGCTCAGGTCCGCGAATTGCGGCAGCACATTGGGGCGGCCGAGCCGTTCCGCGTTGACCGCGCCCCAGTTGGTCGAGCAGATGTCGCCCAGCGACGCCGCCAGCGTGGTCTGGGCCACCGCGTCGACGAACGCGTTAGCCGCCGCGTTGTCGATCTGGCCCAACCCGCCGATGATCGAGTTCATGCTCGAACAGAGCACGACCTTGCTCACCGGATTGCGCGTCAGGTACGACAACAGGTTGCAGGTGCCATACACCTTCGCGCGGAACACCTTCGAGAAATGGCCGATGTCCTTGTTCTCGATCATGCCGTTTTCGACCAGCCCGGCGGCATGGATGATGGAATGGATAACCCCGTAGCGTTCGCGCGCGTCGTCGAGCGCCGCGTCCACCTGCTGCGCGTCGCCGATGTCGCATTGCGCCAGCTGCACCGTCGCGCCGGTCCGCTCGATCCTGCGAATCCGCTCGATCTTCTTCGAGTAAGGATGGTCGGGACCGTGTTCGGCGATCCATGCCGGCCACGCGTCGCGGCCGACGAAGCGCTTCGAATTGACCAGCAGGAGCCGGCACGGCGCACGGCTGGCCAGGTATTCGGCGACACTCAGCCCGAGCTCCCCGAGTCCGCCGAACACGACGTAGACGCCGGCCGCCCGCACCTCGGGCTCGCACGCGGCGGGGACGGCAAAGCGCTGATACGTGGTCTGCCACCGCCGGCCGCGGCGCAGCACCACGAATTCGTTCGCGGGGATGAGCGGCGCGAAGAACTCCAGGCCGAGCTGCACGGCCGAATCCGTGGCGTTGAACAACTCGTGCGACGGGATATCGACGATCCGGCAGTCGACGAGCGGATATTCCTTCTGCAAGGTCCGGCTGATGCCGAGCACGGTCGCCTTGTCCGGGTTCACCTCGTCCTGCGGCGTCAGCGCGGCCATCTGCGACGCGGCGACGATGACCGAGCACGCAGCGCCCCCGACCGTCACTCGGTGCAGCGATCGCGCGAAGAAAATCAGGCTGAACAGGCCGAGCGTCTGGCAGCGCTCGAAATTCGCCGGCGTGCCATCCCATTCCGCTTCGGCCGCGAGCCACGCGTGCACGACATGGCGCGGCAGGCAGCCGCGCTCGTCGAGCGCTTCGAGCAGCCGCTGGTAATCCTGCTCCGACGCGGGATCGATGCAATACGTGGTGTCGTCCAGCTGCGCGAATGCATCGCCCGGAACCACGTGAATGGCTCGCGTCGTCGCGGCCCACGGCGCGTTGAGCCGATGCGCGCGATCGTTGGCGAACACCAGCAAGGCAGCATCCGCCGGTTCGGCGACGCATCGCGTCCGCGCCGCGAGCGCGGCTGTTTCGCGCCACGTCGGCTTGTAGAACCATTGACCGATATCGTCGATCTTCCGGTTACGGCGCTCGGCCTCGGTCGCGACCGACAGCCACTGGACCTTTCTGGCGAACGCGTAGGCCGGCAGCGAGACCTTGCGCCGCGCCTCGTCCGCGTAGTACGCCGGCCAATCGACCGTCATGCCCGCCGCCCAGCAGAACGCGAGGATGTCGGCCAGGAAGCGCCCTTGCAGCGCGGGCGTACCGAGCTCGATCGCGTTCGATGCGACTTGCAGGCGCGCGGTGTCCGACAGCGTCAGCAGCACATCCGACGGCGCCGCGTCGACCGGCGCTTCGGCGAGCAAGCGCGTGATTCCGTCGTCGCCGTGTGCGCTCAGGCGCTCGACGAGATCCGCGGGCAACGTCACCGGTTGCCGCGGATGCGCCGCGATCCCGAGCCGCCGAAGCTGCGCCGCCAGCAGCACCGCATACACCGCCAGGCGTTGCGGCCCATCGTGATGCGCCACCGCGTCGAGCAACGGCGCGTACCGGCCCGCGTCGCCCTGGCGAACGGCTTGCCATGCCGCATCCGCGTCGGCCGGCCGCACCGCCACGAGCAGCCGGCGCGGTGCGCCGTCGGTCGCGTGCAGCGTCGCCGCGGCCAGCTTCTCCGCAGCTTCGCCGGCGCCGGCCGCGGCAATCGCGAGCCGGTGAGGAAATGCCTTGCGCCCCACGTTGGACGTGTAGCAGAGATCCGCGAACGCCGGACAGGCTTCGTCCCGCAGGAACGCCACGTACTTCGCGCGGAGCGCGTCCAGCGACTCGGCGGAACGCGCCGACAGCGTCACGCAGTAGGCGTCTTTCGTCGCGGGTAGCGGTTCGAGCGGCGGCGCCTCCTCGAGGATCGCATGCGCATTGGTGCCCCCGATCCCGAAGCTGCTCACGGCGGCCAGCCGCCTGGCGTCCGACACCCACGCACGCGTGCGCGCGTTGACGTGAAACGGACTGTTCTCCAGCCCGAGGCGCGGGTTCGCCTTCTCGAAGCCCAGCGACGCGGGCAGCGTTCGATAGCGCAGCGACAGCGCGGTCTTGATCACACCGGCGACGCCTGCCGCGACGTCGATATGTCCGATATTCGTCTTGACCGAACCGATCGCGCACGTCGCTTCGCGCGTCCCCGCCTGCGCGCGCCGCTCGCCGGTATAGGCATGCGTCAGCGCGGCGATCTCGATCGGATCGCCCAGCGACGTCCCGGTCCCGTGTGCCTCGACATACTGGATCTGCTCGGGGCCAACGTCGCTCGCCTGCAGCGCGTCGCGGATCACGGCGCTCTGGCCGGACACGCTGGGCGCCGCATACCCGACCTTGTCCGAGCCGTCGTTGTTGATGGCGCTGCCCTTCAATACTGCATAGATCTGGTCGTGGTCGCGCAACGCGTCGTCAAGGCGCTTCAGCACGACCAGCCCCGCGCCGTTGCTGAACACCGTGCCGGCCGCCTGTTCGTCGAACGCGCGCACCTGCCCGTCGGGAGAGAAAAAACTGTCCTGGCTGTAGAGATAACCACGCGTATTGGGCACGTTGATCGAACAGGCGCCGGCCAGCGCCACGTCGGCCTGATAGCTCAGCAGGCCCTGACAGGCCTCGTGAATCGCGACGAGCGAGGTCGAGCAGGCGGTCTGGACATTGACGCTCGGCCCCTTCAGATCCAGCAGGTAGGACAGCCGGGTCGTCAGGTAATCGCTCAAATTGCCGAACAGGATGCTTTGCCCGTCCCGGTCGAGATCCACTTCATCGGACCGGAATACGACCGTATGCAGGTAACTGTTCAGGCTCACGCCCGCGTAGACGCCGACCCGCCCGACGTGCGCGCCCGGCACGTAGCCGGCGTCCTCGAACGCATGCCACGCCAGTTGCAGGAACACCCGCTGCTGCGGGTCCATCAGCCGCGCGTCGTGATTGCTGATCCCGAAGAATTCGTTGTCGAACAGCTCGATGTCGCGCAAGCGGCCGCCGACCGGCACGTAATGCGCCGACTCGAGATGCGCGGGATCGACGCCGGCATCGAGCAACTCCTGCTCGCTGTAACGTTCCAGCGAGCACCGGCCGGCTTCCAGGTTCCGCCAGAACTCGTGAATATTGGAAGCGCCCGGAAATGCTCCGCTCATCCCGATGATCGCGACGTCAAGATTGTTCAATTTTCGACTCCATGCCATGCTTGCGGCTTTGGTAATAGTTGCGGCGCAGACGCTCCGTCCGCCTGTCGGCAGCGGGCGCCGTCGGCGTTTCCCGATCCTCGTCTCCGCCTTCGTCGACGACGCGGGTCGCCTCAGGTTGCCTGGCTTCAGCCAGGCGTTCGATGGTCGGGAACTTGAACATGTCGACCGCCGACAGATCCCAGTCGAGGGTCTGGTTGATCTGATCGATCAGCTTCAACGCGATCAGCGAGTGGCCGCCCAGTTCGAAGAAGTTGTCGCGGACGCCGACCGGCTCGACACCAATGCATTCGCCCCACAGCTTCGCGAGTGCCTGCTCGGTGCGCGTGCGCGGCGGCACCATGTCGTCCTTCAATTGGGGACGCGGCGCGACAACCTGCCGGACGTCGGGGGTAGCGTCGCGCTCGGACAGCACCCAATTCCGGTAACGCCCGACGAGGTCGCCGCTCGCCACGATGACGTGTGCGGGCCAGTCCAGCGCCGCGAGACGTTCCAGCACGGACAGCCCCTCCTGCTCACTGATCGCGTAGTGGTCGATGCCTATGTCGTCGTTCGATTCGTCGCGCGTGTCCTTGAAGAACTCCCACGCGTCCCAGTCGATCACGCTCCATTCGCAGTCCGAACGGCTCGCCGACCGCGCATAGGCATTCAGCAGGCAATGGGAGGCGGCGTAGCCGAACAGCCCGATCCCGCCGAGCGTCGCGGAGATCGACGAGACGATCATCACGCGTGGAATCCGCAGCGCCCGGGTCAACGCGTGCAGGTTCGCGCACACGCTGAGCTTCGGCGAGACGAGTGCGTCCAGGTAGGCCGCATCGGTGTCCGCGAAGGTTCGGTAGTGCATGTCGGCCGGTGCGCCCGCTGCATGGACAACGAGATCGATCGGGCCGAGTATCTGTACGATCGACTGCGCGGCGCGCTCGAGCTGCTGCGGATCGGTCGCATCGGCATCGACGAACTCGATCCGGCGGCCGGCCCCGACCATGCGTTCGAACAGGCCCTTGCGGCGCCTGACGGCGCGGTCCGATGCGGCCGACGGCTCGCGCAGCGTCTTCGCGAACGCGGTGGCGTGGCGGCTGACGATCGCGACATCCGCGCCGACGACGATCGAGAAGAAGGCGGCGTAGATCATCCCGACATTGCCCACCCCGCCGACGATCAGCACGGTACGAGGCGGCTTCGACAACGCCGCGTCCTGCTCGGGGCCGCCGCCGCGACGCGGGCCGCTGCGGCACAGCTTCCGCTCGACTAGCTGGTCGCGCTCGACCCGGATGAAGCGCGCCGATGAATGCAGGCACGCGTCGGCCAGCAAACCGGCGGCGCGGTCGCCGGATTCCGGAGCGTCGGCGGCGTCCAGCAACGCCGCGTCGATCTGGATCGCCCGGCAGGTCACGCGGGGGAATTCCTGCTGCACGACCGTCGCGAAGCTGTCGACCCACGCGGCGCCGGCGGACGGCATGGCATCGTCGCCGGGGACGTCGGCGACCGCGACCAGCGTGATGTCCAGCGTGCCGGGCACCGCCGCGCGCAACGTATTGAACGTGCGCTGCATCGAGAGCATGTCCGCGAACAGATGACCGCACGCCGCCGGCACACCGGGCGCCGCCACCACCGCGCGCGTGACCGCGCCGCGCGCCGGTGCGTCGCCCGTCTTCGCAAAGCGCTGCCGCAACGCGGCCTCGAACGCTTCGGGCCGTGAAGCGTCCAGCACGACCCACTCGCCCGCCTGCTTCGCGAGTCGCTCGGCGAGCCGGCCGGCATGCCGGCTGCCGTCGCCGATCAGCAGCACCGGCGCCACGGACGGGGATCGCGCCGCGACGGCGCCGATGTCCGGCAGAGGCGCCCAGTCGTACGCATAGAACCATTGATCGAGATCGTCCTGCTTCCGGTAGGCCGGCGCCTGCGCGACGACCTCGCGTTTCGCCGGCGCGTCGATCCAGCATGAGATCTCGTCGAGCGGATGCGGGGCCAGCGGCACGACGTTGCCGCGTGTCGCGCCATAGAGCGGCTCCCATTCGACGGTCATGCCGTTTGCCCAGCATTGGGCAAGCAGCGTGTCGAGCCCCGCCGTTTCGTCGTCCGGCAGGACGACCGAGAAGTGCCTGACGTCGGGCAGCGTCAGCCTCCCCAGCGCATTGGCGATCGACTTGCCTGGCCCCGCCTCGACCCATGCGCCCGACGGCACGAGCGAGGCCAGCGTCTCCAGGCAAGCGTTGAATCGCACCGTGCGCCGCAAATGATCGACCCAGTAAGCGGCGGTCGCGAACCGTTCCGGCAGGTCGGCGCGCCCGTCGAGGTTGGAGACGATCGGGCTGCGCGGCACTTGCAGCGCGACGCCGTCGAATGCCGCCGCGAATTCGCGGCTGCTGGCATCCATCAGGTACGAGTGGAACGCGTGCGAGGTCGGCAGCCTGACTGCGTGAAGCCGCGCCGCTGCGAGGCGAGGCGCCAGCGCGTCGATGTCCTGCTCCGTGCCGCCCACGACACAGGACATGTCGCTGTTGACGACGCACAGCGACAGCCTCTCGTGCAGAAACGCGCTGACCTGCTCCTCGGCGGCCAGCACCGCCAGCATCGCGCCGCGCGGCGCGCGGCTCATGATCCGCGAGCGGGTGGCGACAATCGGCACAGCATCCGCCAGTTCGAACACGCCGGCAAGCGTCGCAGCCACGTATTCGCCGATGCTGTGCCCGACCATCGCCGCGACCGGCAGCCGCATCGCCAGCAGCGTCGAACCCAGCGCATATTCAAGCGCAAACAGGTACGGCTGCAGCGCGGCGGTGTCGCGAATCTCGGCCTCTCCCGCGTTCAGCAGCGCGCGCGGATCCGTGCAACCCGCGCGCACGAAGCGGTCGGCACAATCGTCGAATACCGAGCGGAAATGCCCGCCGCGTTCGTAGAGCGCGCGGCCCATGCCGGGAAACTGGTTGCCCTGCCCGGGAAACAGCAGCGCAACCTGCCCATGGCGCCAGTCGGCCGTCGGCGCCACCCGGGTCGGGTCGGCGCACGCGCGGCCGGATACGAGCGCGCGCTTCTCCGCGTAATGCCGCTGGAACAGCTGAGAGGTGTAACGCGCATCCCCGAGCGCAAGCGTGCGGCCGGACAGCGCGCGCTCGACCGCCTGCTCGAGCGACGCCAGCGCCGCCGGCGTCTGCGCGGACATCAGCAGCGGGCCCGCATCGACGCGGTGTGTCAGGTCCCGGACCGGCGCCTCTTCGAGAATGACGTGGGCGTTGCTGCCGCCGACGCCGAGCGCGCTGACGGCGGCGCGCCGGGGCTGCTCCGCGGCGGCGGGCCACGGTTCGGGCGCGGTCGGGATATAGAACGGCCCGTCGTCGAGCGCGAGATTCGGGTTGGCCTGAGCGAAGCCCGCGAGCGGCGGCTTGACCTGGTGCTTGAGACACAGCGCCGCTTTCAGCACGCCGACCAGGCCCGCGGCGACGTCCGTATGGCCGATGTTCGCCTTCACGGAACCCAGTGCGCAATGCGCGCGGACGCCGCCTGACCCGCCGTACGCATCCTTCAGCGCCTGGATCTCGATCGGGTCGCCGAGTGCGGTGCCGGTCCCATGCGTTTCCAGATAGCCGATCGTGGCGGGCGCAACGCCGCTGCGCTCGTACGTGCGCCGGATCGCCTCGCTTTGTCCCGCGACGCTGGGCGCGGTGAAACCCGATTTGCGCTGGCCGTCGTTGTTGACCGCCGAACCGCGAATCACGCCGAGGATGTCGTCCCCGTCGCGGCGCGCGGCGGACAGCGCTTTCAGCGCGAGCACGATCGCGCCGTTGGTGAACACCGTGCCCGTGGCGCGGGCGTCGAACGGACGGCATACGCCGTCCTTCGCCAGCACGCCGTCCCGCTGGTACAGGTAGCCTTCCTTTTGCGGCGTGCGGATCGCCGCGGCGCCGACGAGCGCCATCCGGCACTGTCCGGTCAGAATGGCGACACGCGCCGTGTGCAACGCCTGCAGCGCCGACGAACAGCCCGACTGGATCGACATCGCCGGGCCGTGCAGGTCCAGCTTGTACGCGATCCGGGTGGACGCACAGTCGCCGCTGTTGCCGAATACCACATCGGACAACGGCACCCTGTCGGGCGGCTGGGTCATCAGGTTGTTCAGCAGGTAGTGCGGAAACCCCACCGACACATATACGCCGATCTCGCGGTGTGCCGCCCCGACCTGCTCCAGCAACTGGTGCGCCAAGGTCAGCAGCACGCGCTGCTGCGGATCGATCGCCTGGGCTTCGCGGAACGTATAGCCGAAGAAGCGGTAATCGAACCGGTCGATGTCATTCAGCACGCCGGCGCGCCTGACATAGTCCGGCTGCGCCAGCGCCGCCGGATCGGCGCCCGCGTCGAGCAGTTCGGCGTCGGACAGAGACGCGATGCAGTCCCGCCCGGCGAGGACGTTCTGCCAGAACGCGTCGACGGTGTCGGCGCCCGGCAAGCGCAATCTGGATCCAATCAGTGCCACCTGTTCCATGTTTTCCTCAAGGATGCGTAGTCAGTGCCAGCCGCTCGACCGTCTCGCCGGGCGACCGTACGCACTCGAACAGAATCCGGTTGAACTCGGATGCGATGTCGTCGATCAGCGCGGCGTCGAAGACGTCCGCGCTGTATTCGAAAAAAACCTGCGTATGCGTACGGAAGTCGTTGACCTCGAGCGACAGCTCGAACTTCGAGCCGGTCGGCCGCAGCGGAATCTCCGAGACCGGGAGATCCGCCATCGAGAACGCGTACATCGAGCGATCGATGAAGTTGAAAAATGCCTGGAAGACGGGGGTCCGGCCGAGCGTCGCGTACTCGACCAGCCGGCTTGCGACCTCCTCGAACGGCACGTCGGCATACCCGTAGATCGAGAACAGCGAGCCAGTCACCCGATTGACGAAATCGCCCAGCCGGTCCGCCGGATCGATGTCGACCGGCAGCACGATCGTGTTCGTGTACAGGCCGATTGCCTGAAGCGTCTCGGGCGTGCGATTCATGGTCGCCAACCCGATATTGACCACCCTGTCGCAACTGAAGTGATGCAGCGCGAGGGCGAACGCGCTCAGGAACAGCGTCGCGAGCGGCACGCCCGCGGTGCGCGAGTAGTCGTCCAGTTCCGCGCGTAATGCAGCCGGGATCACGAGCGGAAAACTGTCGCCCGCCAGCGTGCGCACCTCGGGAAACGGCGCGCGATACGGCAGATTCAGCACACGATCGACCAGCCCGAACCGGCCGATCAGCTCGTCGGCGCGAGCCGAGGCGTCGGCCGGCTGGCCGCCCGCCTCGGCGGCGGGTTCGGGAGGACGGCGTGGCGCGCCCCCGGCGAGCATCGCTTCATAGGCGTGCGCCATCTCCCTCAGGAAATTGCCGCAGCCGATGCCGTCCACCACGATGTGATGGAACAGATAGAACACCGCGGCCCCGCCTTCCAGCAGCGGAAAGTAATGGACCCGCAGCAGCGGGCTGCAATGCAGGTCGAATGGCTCGCGCAATAGCCGGTTCAGCATGGGCCGAAGCGCGGCCCGATCCGTCGCGCCATGGTGCTCGACCAGCGCGCCCGCGGGTGTCGGATGAATCCGCTTGACAAGGCCCGTCGCGGTGGGCTCGAACGCCGCCCGCAGCGATTCGTGAGCGTCCAGCACCTGTCTCAGCGCGCGTTCGAGGACGTCGATCGCCACGCCCGCCGGAAAATGCAGCCCCACCGGAATGTTGTAGGTCTCGCGCACGGTGGCCACGCTGTCGAGAAAATACAGCGCCCGTTCGCCCGCGGAAGGGACGAGCACATCCGGCCTCCGGGCCGGCGCCGGCACGCCGCCGTGCGCCGACCGCGGCAACGGAGCGCCCGCCGGCGCGCGCTCCGTTGCATCGGCGCCATCCGGCGCCGCCCCGGACGCACGCAGATGATCGACCAGCGCCGTCACGCTCGAGTGCGTCATGAACGCCTCCAGACTGACCTCGATATCGAGCTTCCGGCGGATCTGCGCGAGGATGCGAACCGCGGACAGCGAATGGCCGCCCAGCGACATCAGCGTCGCGTCGGGATCGATCGTTTCCAGGTTGAGCGCATCGGCGTAGATGGTCTGGAGGGTCGGGGCCAATGGATCGAGCGGCCGGGCATCCCGCGCGGCGGCGGCCGGCTGCGCCCGCTCCGGCAGGGCCCCGCGATCGATCTTGCCATTCGCGTTCAGCGGCCATGCGTCGACCCACTCGATGTGCGAGGGCACCATGTAGGCGGGCAATGCCAACGACAATGCATCACGCAAGGCCGCGGCATCTCGCACGCCATCCGGAATCGGCTCGACCCACGCGAGCAGCTTCGGTTCCTCCGCCGGAGACGATCTCACCTGGACGACCGCTTTGCGCACCTGGCCGAGCGCTTCGATCTGCTTTTCAATCTCGCCCAGCTCGACCCGGAAGCCGCGAATCTTGACCTGCCCGTCCTCGCGCCCCAGGAATCGCAGGCGCTCGTTCGTATCACGAAAAGCGAAGTCGCCGGTGCGATACACCCGGCCCGCGCCGGGGATCTCGACGAAGCGTTCGTCGGTCAGGGCGCGGCGATTGCGATAGCCGCGGGCAACGCCATGCCCGCCGATGCAGATCTCGCCCTTGCTGAAGCGCGGCACGGTCTGGCCGTGCGTGTCCAGCAGGTGGATCGTGGTGTTGCCGAGCGGCTCGCCGAGGCCGGCCGCCGGATCCGCGCCGGGTCCGGCGATCATCGACCAGATCGTCGCTTCCGTCGGGCCGTAGACCTGCCAGGCTGCCGCGCACGTGTCGCGCAGGAAGCCGTACGTGGACGCATCGATCGATTCACCGCCGCACAGGACGTTCAATTGGCGCGCGCCGCGCCAGCCGCCCGCGCGCAGCACGTTGAAGAACGAAGGCGTGCCCTGCAGCCACGAAATGCGTTCGCGCTCGATCACGGCTTCGAGCGCTTTCGCGTCGAGGCGGACGTGCTCAGGACAGGGGATGACGGCTGCGCCGACCATGAGCGGCAGCAGCAGTTCGAGCAGCGATATGTCGAAACCGATCGTGGTGGTCGCGAGCAGGCGATCGCCGCGACTCATCGGCAGCGCGCGCCGCATCGCGAGCAGGAAGCCGGCGACGTTGCGATGGGTCACCTCGACGCCTTTCGGACTGCCGGTGGACCCCGACGTGTAGATCAGGTAAGCGGGGCTGTCCGGATCGACCGCGACGGCGGGAAACGCGTCGGCATCCGCATCGTCGAACAGGTCGTCGGTCAGGACGAGATCCCGTGGCGAAGCCGCGGCCGGCGCGTCCTGATGAAGACAGACGGCCAGCTCCGCGTCTTGCGCGATATGCGCACGGCGCGCGGCCGGCAGATTCGTGGGAAGCGGAACGTAGATCGCGCCGGCCTGCCAGATGCCGAGCAGCACGGCCAGCAGCGCGCCGCTTCGATGCATGGCCACGCCAACGCGGTCGCCCGCTTTCACGTTCGCCGCCGCCAGCTTCCACGCGACCCGGTTCGCGGCCTCGAGCAGCGCCCGATTCGTGATCGCGCGGCCGGGTTCGCCGACTGCCTGCCGATTCGGCTGCTCGCGCAGCGCGGCCTCGATCAATGCGCCGGCCGACAGCTGCGGCACGGGATCGGCCAGCACGGCGTGGCGGCCGGCAAAGGCTCGCTGGCCGCCCAGTTCGAGATCGCCTATCCGCACATCCTGCCGGTCGACCATGCGCTCGACGAGGTCACTGAAATCGCGCGCCAACTGTTGTGCCGTCGATTCGCTCAGCAGCCCCGCGCGGTATTCGAGGATCAGGCTGAGCGTGTCGTCGCCGTCGTAAAGGAGCGCAAGGTCCTGCTTCGCCGAACCGACGAAACACGGCGTCTGTTCGACATCGATGCCATTCAGCCGCAGCGAATCGAGCGCGAACCGCGCGGGAATGAGCGCCACGTTGAGGCATGGCGACGCCGGGTCGGCCAGGTTCTGCCGCACGAGCCTCATCAGGTCCAGTTGCGGGAAATCCACGATCGATTTCGTTTTCCGGCGATGCTGCCGCACCCGCTCGAACAACGCATCGACCGTCAGATCCGGCGTCACGTCCACGAACGCCGGCACGTAATTGATGAATGAACCGAAGATCCGCTCGAACCCACCGGCCCTCGTGTCCACCGGATAGGCGATCGCCAGCGTGTCCTGTTGCAGGTACCGGTGCAGCAACACGCTGAATGCGCTCATCAGGACCACGAACGGTGTCGTCCTGGTTTTCCGATTCATGCTCTTGAGCCTTGCCTGCAGGGTGCCGGGCAGACTCCAGCGATACTGGCAGGCGCCCGCCCGGGCCGGCCGCTCGCCGTCGAACACCAGTTTGCCGAAGTCGACCGCACATGCGCGCCCCGACAGGGTTGCGCGCCACGCCGCCTCGGTTTCCTGATAGGCGCCGTCGGCCCAGCGTTGCCGTTCCCAGTCCAGCGTGGCGGAAAAACCCTGGCTCGCGCGGGTCTCCGGCGCCGCCACATAGGCCGCGTGATTGTTGTACGCCGACGAAATATCGTTCAGCAACATCAGCGCCGACGTACCATCCACGCAGATATGGTGGATATTCAACGCAAGGAGATAACCGTGCGGACGGGTCCGGATCAACAGGAACCGGAACACCGGTTCGCCATGCAGATCGAAAGGCGCCAGCAGGCAGGCATCGAGCGCCGCTTCGATCCGTTGCAGCCGTGCCGACGATTCGAGATCCGACAGATCGATGAACTCGAGCGGGTCGTGCGAAAGCCGCTCGGCATACTGAAGCGGCTCGCCGGCCTGTTCGAGGAAACGCATCCGGATCGCCGGATGCGCGCCGGCTACCGCAACAAATGCCCGCTTGAGCCGATCGACGTCGAGATTCCCGTCGAGCTCGAAAAGCAGCGGATTGTTATATGCGGGGTCGTGAGGCGCATATTTCCATTGCAGCCACATCACCCTTTGACTATTAGTGAGTGGCAATACGTCATTCACGTCAGTTGGCATGCGGCATTCCTGAGGCTGCGTTGAAGAATCAGGCCGACGCGACCACGCTTCTTCGTCGCATCGTCCATTGCCATACGACTCCCCATCAAAGCGGAAAGCGCGGGCAGGCGACGAAAGATCGAGGCCATGCACGGCCAGCCGCCGAAGGATCGGGCTATCGAGCGAAACCGGCCGCACCCGGATCAGGGGCAGTCCGTCACACGTGTAAAGGATGCGATAAATTACGCGCATCCCCGGATCAAGCTACCCGGAATGGCATCATCTTGTTTAGGTATCCGAATACTATGCATCAGAATCACATGCAACTTTTCTCGATCGTCATTTCCATCGACATGGTTTCAGAGAATCTCAATAATTGTGAAAATAATATCGCGACACTCTCGCAGCAGTAACTGCAATAAGTAATAGGTCGATAAGCGTGTTGCGCATCGAAAGCCCGTCATACAATCGCCCCTATCGTTCGGCGACTTCGAAAACGGAGCAAGCTCTTGCGCTCAATGCATTTCCTCAATCCCCTTCTGGATCGATCGCAGCTACCTTGCTTCGAGGCCATTCGCGCGCTCCATGTGCGCCCCGCCGTTGACGCCTGCCTGCTCGAGCTCGACAACGCGATCGAGCAGGCGAGTGCGGCGCCGCGCCGGTCGAGCTGGGCGAACGTGATCGAGCCGATCTGCCTGGCGATCGAGGCGCTCGAATACACGTGGGGCATCGTCACCCACCTTGTCACGGTTCGCGATTCGGCGGCCTTGCGCGCCGCCTATGGGGAGTGCGTGGGCCTCGTGTCGTCCGCGTTGTCGCGCTTTCGTCAGGACACCGCGCTGCTCGGCCGATACCAGGCCATCGTCGGCTCCGACGCGTTCGCGACCCTGTCCGTCGAGCGGCAGCAGGTTCTGCGCAACCTGATCCGCGACGCGCTGCTGGCAGGTGGCGAGCTGCCGCCCGGCCCGCGCACGCGGCTGAACTGCATACGCGAACGGCAGGCGCTGCTCGCGAAGACGTTCCAGGACAACATCGCCGATGCTACCCGCGCTTATTCGTACCGCGTGACGGCGGACGACGAGCTGGCCGGCCTGCCCGATCACGTGCGAGTCGCCGCACGGGCGGCTGCGCGGCAATGCGGCCGCGACGGCCATCTCTTCTCGCTGGATTTTGCGTCCTACCATCCGGTCATGCAGTTCTCCGAGTGCCGCGCGCTACGGGAACGCTTGTACCGGGCCCGGTCAGCCCGGGCATCCGAACTGGGCGAACACTATGCCGACGGCGCGGCGGCATGGGACAACATGCCCGTCATGACCGAACTGCTGGCCCTGCGGCACGAGGAGGCCCAACTGCTCGGCCATCCAGATTTCGCCGGCCTCTCGCTCGCGCAGAAGATGGCGCGCTCCCCCGAATGCGCACAGTCGTTTCTGGACGATCTACATCGGCGCATCCGCCCGCAGGCGGCCGCCGAATGGCAAGCGCTGCAATCCTTCGCCCGCGATGCCCTCGGCATTCGCGAGCTGCAGCCGTGGGATCTTCCCTTCGCGATGGAACACCTGCGCAGGCAGCGCTTCGGTGTCTCGACTGACGAGGTCCGCCGGTACTTCCCCGAACAAGCCGTGCTGTATGGGCTGTTCAAGCTGGTCGAGACGCTGTTCGACATCAAGATCCTCCCCGCGACCGGTAGCGTCTGGCACGAAGATGTCCGGCTGTACCGGCTGGACGACGCACGCGGCCATCCGGTCGCCCATCTCTATCTGGACCTGTACGCGCGCCCGGGAAAACGGGACGGCGCATGGGCAGCCAGCGGCGGATCGCGCGGCATGCGCGCAGACGGCTCGATCCGGCTGCCCGCAGCCTATCTGATGTGCAACGTCGCCGCAGCGGAGCCGGCCTGCTTCGCGTTCGAACAGGTGGTCACGCTGTTTCACGAGATGGGCCACTGTCTCCATCACATGCTGACCGACGTCACCGAAAGCGCAGTGTCTGGGGCGAAAAGCGTCGAATGGGACGCCGTCGAATTCCCCTCGCAATTCATGGAGCAATTCTGCCGGGAGTGGGAGGTGCTTGTCGCGTTGAGCGCTCACGTGGAGACAGGCGCGGCGCTGCCGCGCACGCTATTCGACCGCATGCTGGCGGCACACCATGTCGACCATGGCATCGAGATGGCGCATCAGATTGCGTTGTCGGCGCTAGACCTCCAACTGCATTCCGCGCGCGCGATGGCCTCGAACCAGTCGATCCTCCATTGGGTGGAAGCCATTCATCAAGCCTACGAGGTCACGCCGCCGGACCCGCTTTCAAGAAGCGTGAACACCTTCGGGCATATCTTCGCCGGCGACTACGCAGCGGCCTATTACGGTTATCAATGGGCGAAGGTCCTCGCGGCCGATGCCTATGCCGCGCTGGAAAACACCGGCGCCACGCATGCAGACGCCGGCAGACGCGAAATCGGAAAGCGCTATCGGACCGAAATTCTCGGGTCCGGGGGCAGTCGACCCACTATGGAATCGTTCATCGCGTTTCGCGGTCGTCCGCCGGACCTCGATGCGGTGTTTCGGGATCCTGTCGCGACAAGGTGTTAGGGTAACGTTCGGCGGACCGAACATGCGGTCAACCGTTTTGCAATCCTGAACTCCACCCCGAAGTCATTCTCCATCCGGTGCTCCGCAACCTTGCCGAATAGACGCTGGCGCCGAGCACGTCGCGCCGATTCCCGATCGAAACCTATGGGAATTCGTAGTTTCGCAAATGCCGCGCGTCGACTCTAATGTGCGTAGCCATCAGGAGCATTCACACATGAATATACGACCCCTCGCCAGGCGCGCAGGGAATCCGCTGCGCCATTCATAACGCGCAGCGCCCGGCGTCGCACGAGCATCGCTCGCGTTCGCCAGCTGCGTCATTCAATCTTTCCACGGACCGAGGGAATTCGTGACTCCAGTTAGCGTCAATCGTCTGTTTACCGCGCAGGCCCGTCGCGCGCCCGATGCGATCGCCCTGGTCGGCGGCAAAAGGCGCTTGACGTACGGCGAACTCGACCGCAGCGCCAATCACGTCGCGCGGCACCTGATCGACCGCGGCGTGCGAGCGCACGACCGCGTGCTGCTGTGCCTGCCGCGCTCAATCGACGCCGTCATCGCGATGCTCGCGATCATCAAGACCGGTGCGGCCTTCGTGCCGGTCGACCCAACCTACTCCGAGTCGGTCAAGCAGAGCCATGCACACGACAGCGGCGCACGGCACGTCATCGCTCGGCCGACCGACGCCGAGGCTTTCCGCGGCGCATCGCGGCAAGTCATCGAAGCCGGCGATCTCGCCGCGGGCCGCGACGACCATGGCCCCGCCGTCGATGCGGGGCACGACGGCTCGAGCGCGATCTACGTGATGTTCACCTCCGGGAGCACGGGCCGGCCGAAAGGCGTGGTCGTCGCCCACCGGGGCGTCGTCCGCCTGGTCTGCAATACGAACTACATCCGGGTCACGCCAGCTGACACGCTGCTGTTGCTGTCCCCGATCACCTTCGATGCCTCCACGTTCGAAATCTGGGGCGCGTTGCTGAACGGCGCCCGGCTCGCGATCCATGAAGAAGCGACGTTCGATCCAAACCTCGTCAGCGAGCTGATCGAGCGCGAGCGGGTCAGCGTGCTCTGGCTCACCGCCGCGCTGTTCCATCTCGTCGTGCGGCGCTACATCCGAATGCTCGCGGGGATCCGCACCTTGCTGGCGGGCGGTGACGTGCTGAATGCGGCCGCCGTCAACGCAGTATTCGACGAGTTCCCGTCGATTACCGTCATCAACGGTTACGGTCCGACCGAGAACACGACCTTCACGTGCTGTCACGTGATGACCGCCGCGAACCGGCCAGTCGATCCGGTTCCGATTGGCCGCGCCATTTCAGGCACCCGGCTCCACATTCTCGACAGCGCGCTGCGCGAAGTGCCGGACGGCGCCGAAGGCGAGCTGTGCGCAAGCGGCGATGGCGTAGCACTCGGCTATCTGAATGCGCCGGAGGCGACGCGCGCGGCATTCATCGACCATCGGCTCGTCGACGGCCTGCTGTATCGCACCGGCGATCGGGCACGACGCAGGCCGGACGGCCTGATCGAATTCCTCGGGCGGC
Source organism: Burkholderia lata (assembly GCF_902499335.1). Taxonomy (GTDB): domain Bacteria; phylum Pseudomonadota; class Gammaproteobacteria; order Burkholderiales; family Burkholderiaceae; genus Burkholderia; species Burkholderia lata_B. The sequence goes on from NZ_CABVQK010000028.1 coordinate 33,216, forward strand.
GCGACCGGCTCGTGAAGATACGCGGCTACCGCGTGTCGCTCGACGAGCTTCAGGCGCTCATCGCCGGCATTCCCGGCGTCGAGGAAGTCATCGTCAAGGTGTCGGAGGATGCGACCGGCGAAAAGCGCCTCAGCGCGATCATCCAGTCCGCCGGCGGGCGGCCGGACATGAAGGCTTTCGTCCGCAGCGAACTCATCAAACTGGCGCCGCCGTTCCAGATCCCCGACGACATCCAGGTTTTTCAGCATATCCCGCTCAATGCGAACGGCAAGCTGGACCGCAACCCGTTGCCAATCGGCGAGATATAAATCATCCGGAGGGAAACAAGCCATGACCAATACGACCGACATTATCGAAACAATTCTGAGCACCTGCCGCGACACGCTCGGGCTGCCCGACCTGCAACCCGGCGAGGACTTCTTCGAACGCGGCGTGAGTTCGCTGGCCATCGTCGAACTGCAAATCCGGATCGAAGAGCAACTGCAGTTGAAAGTGCCCACGAGTCAGCTGATGGCGGCGCCCTCCGTGGACGGATGGGCGCGCGCTTACCTGACGACGACAGCCGCGGTAACGGTGTCGCAGTAACCGCGTCGGGCGGAGATCTTCGAAGAAAACGGGGCGCGCGGATACCGATCGCCTCGTCCAAGCAGACGCCATACCAGGCACGAGTTAACGTAAATCCAAAGGAGCCACCCAGGATGCAGAATTTCCAACTGACGAAGGAAGAGATCGCCCGCTTCCGTGCCCAGGGCTACATCGGCCCGTTCAAACTCTATTCGGAAGACGAAGCAAGGGATCGATACCGCCAGATTCGGTCGCAGCTGTTCGACCGCGAGTACGCGATCTACGATTTGCCGCCGAACAGCCCGATCGCCAACTACGACAGGCATCTCGACGTGAACCTGCTGAGCGAGCACATCATGCGCTCGGAGATCATCCACAAGCTCAATTCGATCCTGGGCCCCGATCTCATTTGCTGGCGATCGGAGATGTTCCCCAAGTATCCCGGCGACGAAGGCACCGACTGGCACCAGGCCGACACGTTCGCGCATGCGTCGGGCAAGCCGCAGATCGTGTGGCCCGGAGACGGCCGCTTCGGCGGCGCGGTAACCGTATGGACGGCCTTCACCGACTGCGACGAACAGAACGGCTGCCTGCGCTTCGTACCGGGCACGCACGAGGAAATGTTCTACGACGAGTCGAAGAAGATGGCATTCGATCCGACGAAGATCAACGCGCTCGAGAAGGACGGCATCAAGCGCGGCTTCTTCGGCTACGACTACCGCAGCCTGCAGAAGGACGCGAACTGGAAGCCCGACGAGAGCAAGGCTGTGTCGCTCGTGATGAAGCCCGGTGAGTTCGTAATCTTCTGGTCGACGCTGATGCACTCGTCGTTCCCCAACTCGACGAAAGACCGCACCCGCCTCGGCTATGCGTGCCGCTACGTGCCCGCCGCCGTCAAGATCTACCCGGACACCGAAACCGTCAGCGAGTACGGCAGCGAAGTGAACCTCGACAAATACGGTGTGGTGCTGGTGTCGGGCGAAGACCACTTCCGGCATAACCGCCGTGTGGAATCCAACGCGCGCGGCACGCCGTTCAGCCGGCACGCCGAGGTGTAAACACGCCGCGGGGATGAGTCGGATTCAAAGAAATACCCCGGAGGTCGGACCGAAATCCAACCCAACCTCCGGGCTCAGACATCAAATGAATGCGGCATGTCATCGTGCTGTACACCAGGAACGCTTCGCCACATGGCATGGTTTGACTGTTGCTGGCGCAGTCGAGAACGTTATCTGATAAGGATAACTACTCTTGAGTTACACAGGTAGTTTACGCCTACCTACTTGACAGAGCCGAGCCGCGGCTCAATCTCGTCGTCAAGGGCGAAAAATCCGCCCTTGTAGCTGGCCACATCGCCCTCACTCGCCTGTGGTTTCCGATCTCATTTTTCGATCGCCACGGTACCCAACATGCGATCGAGTTCGTCGTGGACGGAACGCCAGCAGGTCGCATCATCGCCCGGTTGTTAGCGCAAGCGTACTGCCTCGATCGGCAGCACCACGACTGACGTGTGCGATATAGACGAAGTTGCAGTCAGCCTGCGCGCCAACCACCGGTACCCCGATAACGTGGGCTCGCGGCCGGTCATCAGGCCGAGCGCGATGAACAATGGTAAAAACGTTCCCGCCCATCGCATCCTCAATAACAACGACCACTTTCATTGATTTGGCCTCGTTTTCCGAGCGTCAGCGTCCATCGACGGCGCCCGCCGCAATAAACCGCGTCGCGTCACCTTCGCTCAGGTTCCGCGCCGAACCAGCGGTACACTTTTACCTCAAGATCGTCCGAGACCACGAGCCAAACCACGCATTCGCTTGGCGTCGTAGGCCGGGCACGCAACCGTCGCACAGAGCGCTCCGTCGCTAGTCGGTTGGAGTTTGCTACGGACCAAAGCTTCGATACGTGTTTCAACCGGCTAGAAGCCCCCGAGTGAACCGCGCCGGGAGTCGTGGAGGCTGGTTGGTTAAGTTAATGCAGGCACGTCAGCGGTATTTCTGAGTTGCCTGTAGTAGTTTGCCTCAGCCTCCGCGGGCGGGATATAGCCGAGGGGCACCATCAGCCGATGATGGTTGTACCAAGCCACCCATTCCAGCGTTGCCAGTTCGACGGATTCCCTCGTTGGGCCCCTCTGTCGGAGTGGTGAATCAAAGTCCCGTCCTCGCCCGGTTGCCTGGCGTACAGCGCCTGTTCAAGTGCATCCAGCACGAAGTCCGTGGTCATCGACGAGCTGACGCGCCAGCCAACGATACGGCGGGCAAACACGTCGATCACGAATGTCACGTACAGCCAGCCTTGCCAAGTCGAGACATACGTAAAATCCGACACCCAGAGCTGATTCGGTCGATCGGCCTTGAACTGCCGGTTGACCCGGTCCAGCGGGCGTGGCGCGATGGCATCGGGAATCGTTGTGCGAACTCGCTTACCGCGAACTGCACCTCGCAAGCCCTGCAGCTTCATCAACCGCCCGACCGTGCAGCGTGCGACCACGATACCTTCCCGGTTCATCTGCTTCCAGACCTTCGGCACGCCATAGACCTGCATGTTGGCCTGCCAGACACGCTTGATCTCCGGTTGCAGAATCTCATCTCGTTTGGCGCGGGCGCAGCGTTTGGACGGATCGCGAAGCTGCGCAACGTGGCGTCGGTAGCCCGACGGAGCAATCCGCAAAACCTTGCAGATCGGCTCGACCCCGCAGGCGTCGCGATGCTGATCAATGAAGGCCTTCAGGACTTGAAACGGCGGTCGAGCTCCGCCTGGGCGAAAAACGCGCTCGCGACCTTGAGAATCTCGTTGGCACGACGCAACTCCTTGACTTCGTGCTCCAAGGCCTTGAGGCGCTCGCGCTCATTTGTGGTCACGCCATCGCGCTCACCGTGGTCGACCTGGTCGCGCTTGACCCACTCGTGCAGTGTCTGCGGTGTGCAGCCGATCATCGGCGCAATCGATTCCACCGCCGCCCACATCGACGGATGTTCGCTATGCTGCTCGCGCACCAGACGCACTGCGCGCTCTCGGACTTCCGGGAAAAACTTGGTTACCTTCTTGTTCATAGCTCCATTCTGGTAAGAAGCCATTACGATGGAGACGCGGGTTGAACGGGATACCCGAGATCCGTCAGTCTTTTGAGCAGCCGCTTAACAGTCCCCTGCATGTCGTGCCGATTGAAGTAGTCAGGGCCCAGGTCCTTGTATTCCACGCCGTTGCGAAGCATGTGCCACGCGGCAGTGAGCATGGACGCCGCAACAGCGACGATCGCTTTTTTGGCCCCGCGCCGCGCTTTGATTCGCAAGAACTGGGCGTGCAGATAGGTGTTTTTTGTGCGAACTGCTGCCCATGCAGCCGTGACCAGCGCAGTCTTTAACCACGTACCGCTCTTGCGGACACGAGTGCTACGGCGTTTGCCCGCGCTTTCGTCGTTACGCGGGCACAAGCCGGCCCAAGATATCAAGTGGGCGGGATTGGGGAAGCGCGTCATGTCGACGCCGATCTCGGCTACCAAGACCCGAGCAGTCAAATCCCCAACCCCAGGAATGGTCCTGAGCAGTTGGACGTGCTGCCGGATCGGCGTCAACGCCAGCCCCACTGCGGCATCCAAGTCTGCCAGCGCGTGCTCAAGTGCGTCGATGACTTGCAGATGCAGTCCGAGCATGGCGCGGTGATGGGCGGTGACACGGCCGCTCAGCGCTTCGCGCAGTTCACTGGTCTTTCTGCGAGCGTGGCCCTGAGCCAGCGAGGCCAATCGCACCGGGTCATCCTCGCCCGAGACGATGGCCTTGAGCATCGCCCGCCCGCTGTCGCCAAGCACGTCGGACAGTACGCTGCCGAGCTTGAGGTTGGCGTCCTCAAGCACCTTCTGAATACGCAGACAATGCTGGGCGATTTCGCGGGCCAGTTGCTTACGCGTGCGTGTCAGATCGCGCAACTCCTGAATCGCGGCAGGTGGCACGAAGCTGGAGCGGATCAACCCGTGTGCGAGCAGGTCCGCGATCCACATCGCATCGTTGACATCCGTTTTGCGGCCAGGCACGTTCCGGATGTATGCGGCATTACCAAGCACCAACTCGAAGGAATCCTCGAGTACGTGCCAGACGGGTTTCCAATACACACCAGTGGCTTCCATTGCTACATGGGTGCAGAGATGGCTTGCCAACCAGTCAGATAGCGCCAGCAAGCCGGTCGTGGTGCTGGAAAAGCTTTGGACCTCGTGGTGCTCAGGCGCAGACACGCAACGTACGCATGCCACGATAGTGTCCTTGTGCACGTCCAGCCCGGCGCAGCGTGGATAAAGTACCTGCATGTTGCCCTCCTGCACGATGGAGAATGGCAGCGGCGGCAGCCCTCGTTATCGGATTCTGGTAAGCGTGATCCAGCAGGGCGACAGACTGCCCCAGGTCACAATTTGGGGTGCTCGCAGGGCTGCGGGTCCAACTCTCAAACGGGCTCAGTGCACCAGACAATGGGCCGACCTCGACCACCGCTGCCTCGTAATACTAGCTCGGCGCGGTGGCCGCTTCATCCTTCGGGGTCGGGCACGTCCGATGAATCACTCTCAAGAGTTGGAGCCTCCACCAAACCCGGCGCGGTTCAGCCCCCTCAATGCGGCTCTGAGCCGCGGAGTAACCGACCTCAAGCTTAATCCGCGTACCTTGTGGTGCGGCAGGTCCATACATGATGTCTAGAGCGGAACTCGATAGTGCCGAACGAATCCCTTCGCGTCGAAGCGTGACCGGCCGCCGCAGCTGTTTTTACGCGGCCTCGGCAGCAGGGCGCCACGCGCTCCGAGGCGAATACGGCAATTTTTACCTTATCACCCCATGCCGCCCGCCCCTAATGATTGTATCCACCCGTGTCGTGATTTCGGCTGCGGAATTGGCACGATTCTCGTTGAAGTCTCCAGTAAATCGTGAGCAAAATATGGGTAGTCCGGCCCGTATCGACGGCACGCGCTGCGAGCAACCCAAGCGCATTTTCGTATTGGTACGCCAAACAGATGGACGAATCCGATTCCCCCTGCGTGTCCAAAACGGAACAATACGAACCGCGGGTGGCTCGGCCTCCCGCAGCAACTGCGCAACATCACGCTGGCCCCTACCGTGCTTTGCCGCGCCGTCTGGCGATTCACCATTCGACAAGCGTGCGGGGAGCCTCTTGTCTACCGGCCAATCGACCGCGTCACGCGTGCCGATTCGTGACCGGTACACCGGACCTGCATTTGCGTGGTACTGCGTCCCCGTTTTACTGAAGACAGGAGAACCCGTGCGCTCTCGCATACCCTTCACGATCGGCATCCTTAGCGCTTGGACTGCCGCGCAATTCGTTGTCGGCTCGGCATTGGCCGCCGATGCTTCGGACGGCGAGGCGCCGGTCGCCGGCAGTCGACCAGCAGTCACGAGCCTGACACCCGCGCGCGAAGAAGCGTCGGGCAGTGCTCAAGGCGACGTCGCCCAGCTTACGCAGTTGCTGCGGGACGGTCGACTGACCGAGATGCGTACGACATACAACGGTAGCTATGGAGCAAGCATGCTCTTCTACCCAACCGAGATGACCTATTACGTTGCGCTCTTCCAGGATAAGAATGTCTGGCGCGTCGTCAAATCGCAGGAACGCCCACGGGCGGACATGGTGTACGACAATTTCGTCAAGCAGACCGTAAAGCTGTCCGCGATCGAGATCCAGCGCACGGAGTTGGAGGCACAGAAGCGCTTTCTCGAGCGCGTCATAGCCGTGTCCGAGAACAAGGCTGGACGCCTACGTGCCGACCTTGACGTCGCTCGGGAGCAGCAAGCCCAAGTGGCGGAACGTCAGCGGACGACCCAACAGAAAACCCGGACCCTCGAAGTGGAAAACCGTGCCGCGCGCATTCAGCTTGACCAGGTGCGTGACGAGGTAAGCAGGCTGCAACGGGAATCGGAAACGGGCTTGTTCACGTTCAAGCAACGCTGATCCATTGGCTACATCAGCGAAGCATGCGACCGCCTCGCAACAACCAGAAGCCCGTCTGACGTGCTCCGTCAGGCGGGCTTGTTCATGCACCTGCCGAGACAAGGCTCGAGCGGAACGATACCGGTCGGAACGCATCTTGGACCGGCTAGCTTTTCGTAGACATCTTCGAGCCATAATTTGTGGCAACCGAGGTGGTCAGTATGAGCGGCAAGAGGTACACGGATGAGTTCAAGATCGAAGCAGTCAAGCAAGTCACCGAGCGTGGTCATTCGGTGGCGGATGTAGCCCAGCGTTTGGGCATTACAACGCACAGCCTGTATGCCTAGCGGGCGAAGTTCGATAAGCTAGATGTGGTGCTGCAGGTGGAACTGGACCAAAACGCCGAGGTGCGGCGACTGAATGCCGAACTCAAGCGGGTAACCGAGGAGCGCGACATTCTAAAAAATGTATGGTCTGCCCCAGATTTGCAAGGACTGTGTAGCCGTTTCGACAGAACATCGTTTGCGTCAATGTATCCGGCCTGTTCGCGCAGTTCGAGACTGCTGGCCATGATGGAATCCGCGCACACCTAACCCAATAAAGCGTTCAGTCACTAAAGACTGCTTTTTTAGCCGGGCTTTCGGCATGCCGGTCAACGGTTCTGTGTCATCAGCTATGCAGGGCTCGCAAAACAGGACGGTAGTGCTCGGACTTGCTCAGGCAGCTGCGGGTACTTCCACAAACGGTCGATAGGACTGCTGGCTGGTCAACACCTTCCAGCAGATACGGACGATCTTGTTGGCCAGTGCGATTAGGGCGACGTGCGGATGACTACGTTGCTCGACCTCGCGAAGCCATAAGCCCATTCGGGATTGATCGCGCTTCATGTGGATCATCAAAGCACGTGCGCCTTGGATCACCATCATCCGTAAATAGGCGTTGCCGCGCTTGCTGATGCCACCAAGATTCGATTTGCCTCCCGTTGAGTATTGCTTCGGCACAAGGCCGAGCCAGGCTGACATATCGCGAGCCCGCTTGAACGCAGCACCATTGCCGACCGCGGCAATTAGAGCCGTTGACACAACCGGACCGACGCCGGGTACTGTGCAGACACGTCGGCAGAGCTCCGATTCACGAGCGATCTGGGCAATTTCAGCCGACGCCGTGTCGATCTCTTCGTCCAAAGCCAGCCATCGCTGACGCAACCGCGAAATGATCTGACTCAGTCGTGGCGATAAGCCGCTTTGGGGATCGGCCAATACTGCTGGCAAGCGTCGGGCGAAGAGAGCACGCCCAACCGGTATGACAATGCCGTGCTCGAGAAGCAGCGCTCTCATCTGGTTGACGACGGCGGTTCGCTCGACAATGAATCGTTGGCGAACTCGATGCAATGCTTGCAGCTCGATTTGATCAGTTGTCTTTAGCGGAACACAGCGCATGCTTCCGCGACTTGCAGCTTCCGCAATCGCCTGAGCATCGTTGAAATCGTTCTTGTTCGATTTGAGATACGGCTTTACAAACTGGGCCGGGATAATGCGCAACTCGTGGCCCGCCTGCTGGAATCGTCGCCCCCAGAATTGGGATCCAGGACATGCCTCCATGGCGATCAAACATCGGGGTGCCGTGACCGCAAATTCTGCCAGTTGGCCTCGGTTGAGCTTCTTGCGGAATAGTTCAGTACCTCGCTCGTCGTTCGCTACGAGGTGGAACCAATTCTTGCCGAGATCAATGCCAATGACATAGACGCGGTGATCGTTCATGGTCGCTCTCCCAGGGTGGACGCGCCTAGTATCGCGCAGGAGGTGGGGCAGACCATTCCATTAGGCCGCGGTAGGTTCAATGAGTCGCTGCAACAGCCTCGCATAGTTTATCGGCCGGAGACATGAAGCCCAATGTCTTTCTGGGCCGTTCATTGAGCCGCGCTGCGATCTTGTTCAATTCCGCCTGCGAGTATTGATCAAGTTGCGTACCGTGGGGCAAGTACTGACGCAGGAGTCGGTTCGTGTTTTCGTTGGTGCCACGTTGCCAAGGACTTCGCGGGTCGCAGAAGTTGTGTGATTCATGGACATCGTTTCAACTAGAATGAGGCGATGGACCGAGAGATCGCCGCACGATTACGTTGGGTGCGCATGTATCACGTGTGCGATTCACGGACATCATTTCACTTCTTCGGACGCCGTTTTCGTTGTGTGTTGGAGCGCGCGGCTCCGTTAGGAGACGCGCGCTTCAACACACGCCGGTGATGTTCGGCGAGGGTCTTGTCGACGCGACATTCGCGGTGCCGAAGTCGCTCTTTAGTTTCGTCGTAGGCACTTTCCACCTCTCCCGCGACAGGGGTGACTTCGCCTAACTCGGCGATACGATCGACGGGCGTCTTGCCACCAAGTGAGCCGTGCGGGCGCCGCCAGTTGTAGTCGAACTGCCACTCCTCAATTCGTTGGTCGATTGCATCCGCGGTCGGCAGATGATGCGACCAGAATTCGTTGCGGTCGGTGAGTTGTGAACGCTCGACCTTGCCATTGAGGTGTGGCGAGCGTGGCGGGATCGGTCGGAACTTGATGCATTCGCTCATCAAGCGTCGTTGTACCGACTCGGCGAAGAACTCGCCGCCTCGATCGGTCTGGATGCGCTGGATCGGAAACGGCATCTCCTCAATGACGCGATCAAGAGAAAGCAGCGTATTTCGGGCGTTTCTGCGTGGGTAGATTGCCAGTACCCGGAACTGCGGATTCAACCCGTCGATGCAACGAATTGATGAAATCGCTCAGCCGGTGTGTCGAAGTTTAGAGTCTTTCGCGGACGCTCGTTGAGCCGTCTGGCTACTGCGTTGAGCTTGGCCTGCGAATAGGCCGAGAGGTCGATCCCCTTGGGGAAATACTGTCTGAGAAGTCCATTTGTGTTCTCGTTCGAACCCCGTTGCCAAGGGCTCTGCGGATCACAAAAGTAGACCTTGATGTCGGTGGCCACGGTGAAGCGCGTGTGATCGGCCATCTCTTTGCCCCGGTCCCAGGTCAGTGATTTGTAGAGTTCCTGAGGAAGCTTGCCGGCGTGCCGAATCAACGCATTGATGACCGTTTCCGTATCCTTGCTGCCGACCTTGACTAGCATCACGAAGCGGCTCTGACGCTCGACGAGCGTGGCAATCTGACTGTTCGCGCTGCCGAACAGCAAATCGCCTTCCCAGTGGCCCGGTATCGCGCGATCGTCAACCGTCGCGGGGCGCTCACTAATCGGGACAGTGTCGCAAATTCTGCCGTGGTCATTCGTCTTCATTGTGTGATGACGCGAACGGCGCATGGCTCGCCGCACCTTAATGGCAAGGTTGAACGCTCGCAGCTTACTGACCTGAACGAGTTCTGGTTCCACCATGCTCCGACAGAGCAGGCAATCGACTTGCGAATCGAAGAGTGGCAGCTCGACTACAACTGGCGTCGGCCACACGGCTCACTCGGTGGGAAGACTCCTGTTGACCGCATTGCGGAGCTGGGTGAAATCAAACCTCTCGCGGACGAGGTGGTAAGTGCGTACGACGAGCGGAAAGAGCGAATTCGGCACCGCGAATGGCGGGTCGACAAGATCCTCGGCGAACATCATCGGCGCGCGTCGGAACCCGTGTCTCCTATCGGCGCCACGGGTTCCGACGCGCCACAGAAACGACCTTCAAGAAAGTGAAACGATGTCTGCGAATCGCACAATTGAGATGTTCTACAACCCGATTCGCCGGCATGGTTCCGCCGGCGACTTGTCACCTGTCGAGTTTGAGCGGCGCTACGCGCTACACGGCTCGTGAGTGTCTATGAAACTCTGGCCGGTCCACCGAACCTGTCCGGATTTTTGTGGGCGAGGCGGTTGAACAGCGCGTTATCCGCGCGCCTGCATAAATCGGTCGCCGA
>NZ_CABVQK010000029.1 GCF_902499335.1 Burkholderia lata
ATTCAATCACGTGGGTCAAAATTCGATGAAAATTTTCAGCTCTAGTGGGTCAGTTCTGTGCGGACATCAACAGCCAGTAAACGCGGTTGCCCAGCTTCACCGGCACCGGCAAGGTGCCGTCGCTTATCCAGTTCTCCACGGACCGGACAGAAATGCCCAGGACGTCGGCAACCGCCAGTTTCGTAAGAGGCGTGAAAGATTCGTGATGAGTGGCCATGATGAGGCGCGTCGATGTTGAGGTCTGGGCGTATAGCAAGGCTCACAGGGCATGGCCCGAACTATTTCGCGAAATTGGGGACCAGCCGCACCCATATACTCGCTACGGCGACGAAGTCAGTGGCAAGTCAGTGGCAACTCCCCCCATATCGCCACTGCGCGCAGGTGCGCGAAACGGAGCGAAGCCAAGCGCAAGCCATTGATTTATAATGCAGCGACCGCAATCCGGAGCACCGTATCAGGCGGAGAAATCGCGTTCGGGACGTAGAGGCCGGAGGTTCGAATCCTCTCACCCCGACCAGATTTGTAAAAAACCGTGCACTCCGTGCACGGTTTTTTTTTGCCCGGCCGCCGCAGGCCCCTCGTGTCGCGCACGACACATCGCCGCCGCCGGCCTCTGCTATATTCCTTCCATCCCTGTCCTTCACTGCCCTTCCAACGCGTGGACCAAATTCCCTTATGGGCGCAAATCGGCGCCGTCTTCCTGCTTCTCCTCTGTTCCAGCTTCTTTTCGATTTCCGAGACCGCGATGATGGCGCTCAACCGCCATCGGCTGAAGCATCTCGCCAGCCAGGGCGCACTCGGCGCGAAAACCACGCAAGGCCTGCTGACGCGCACTGACCTGCTGCTCAGCGTGATCCTGATCGGCAACAACCTGTTCAACACGATCATCCCGGTCCTGACGACGTCGCTCGCGCTGCATACGTTCGGCCGCAACAACCTCGCGCTGTCGATCGCGACCGGCATCGTCGCGTTCCTGATCATCGTATTTGCAGAAATCGCGCCGAAGATCGTCGGCGCAACGTTCCCCGAACGCATCGCGCTGCCCGCGAGCCTCGTGATCGCACCGCTGATGCGCGTGTTCAAGCCGGTCGTCTGGTTCGTCAACGCGCTCGCGAACGGCGTGCTGTGGGTGCTGCGCATCAACACGAAGAAGGGTCGCGACCAGCGAATGTCGGCCGACGAGCTGCGCGCCATCGTGCTCGAGTCGAGCAGCTTCATGCCGACCAAGCACCGCAGCATCCTGCTCAACCTGTTCGACCTCGAGAACATCACGGTCGACGACGTGATGGTGCCGCGCCGCCAGATCGAGTCGCTCAACTTCTACGCGCCGCTCGACGACGTCCTGCACCAGCTCGAAACCTGTTATCACAACCGGCTCATCGTCTACGAAGGCGACATCGACAAGGTGCTCGGCGTGCTGCACGTGCGCAAGACGCTGACCGCGCTGCACAACCAGGAGTTCGACCGCGAGACGCTGCGCACGCTGCTCGCCGAGCCGTACTACGTGCCGTCCGGCACGCCGGTGGTCCAGCAGCTCCAGTTTTTCCAGGAAACGCGGCAGCGGACCGCGCTCGTCGTCAACGAGTACGGCGAGCTCGAAGGGCTCGTCACGCCCGAAGACATCATCGAGGAGCTGATCGGCGAATTCACGACGTCGATGCCGCGCAGCGAACGCGCGGGCGGCTGGGACGAGAACGGCGAATGCATCGTCTCGGCGAGCATGCCGCTGCGCGAACTGAATCGCTGGCTGCACCTGAAGCTGCCGACCGACGGGCCGAAGACGCTGAACGGACTGGTACTCGAAATCCTCGAGGAAATTCCGGAAGACGACGTGTGCCTGAAAATCGGCGACGTGATGCTCGAGGTGATGCGCAGCGACGACCAGGCCGTGCGCACCGTCAAGCTCTTCAAGCCGCGCGGCTCGCGCACCGGACGCGCCACCGCGCGCTAGCCGAACGGCTGACTGCCGGCGCCGCCCGCGACGCGCGACCATCTGCTGGTCACGGTCAACAGGCGGCCAGCGCGCCGGCTCACATGCATTTCACTCCTCCCGGGGCGCCGCTGCGCACGCAGCCGCCGCCCGCCCACTCAGGCGCGTCGCCCGCTACCGCACCGCGCGCGCTCGACGCAGCCCAACTCGACGATGCGCCGGCCGTACGGCTGCTGACGGACACACTTCACGCGGCACGCGTGCGCGACGCATCCGACATCCACGTCGAGCCATTCGAAGCCGGCTGGCGCATCCGCCTGCGCATCGACGGCGTGCTGCACGAACATGCGCGGCCACCTCTTCATCTGCGCGACGCACTTGTCACGCGGATCAAGGTGCTCGCGCGCATGGACATCGCCGAGCGGCGGCTCCCGCAGGACGGCAGGCTGCGCATCGCAATCGACGGCGGTACGCGCGGTGACTACCGGGTCAGCTCGCTGCCCACGTTGTTCGGTGAAAAACTCGTACTGCGGCGCCTCGAAACGATGCCGCCCGACCTCACGCTCGCCCGTCTCGGCTTCAACGCGCATCAGGCGGCCGCGATGGAGGCCGCGATACGCGCACCGCATGGCCTCGTACTCGTCACCGGCCCGACCGGCAGCGGCAAGACGCTGTCGCTCTACTGCGCGCTGCAGATGCTCGATCGCGACGCGCACAACGTCTGCACGGTCGAGGATCCCGCCGAGATCCAGCTCGACGGCATCAGCCAGGTCGGTGTCGCCGAAAAAGCGGGGCTCACGTTCGCGACTGCACTGCGCGCGCTTCTGCGGCAGGATCCGGACATCATCATGGTCGGCGAGATTCGCGATGCGGAGACGGCCGACGTCGCGATCAAGGCCGCGCAGACCGGCCATCTCGTGCTGTCGACGCTGCACACGAACGACGCACCGGCCGCCGTCGCGCGGCTGCTCGACATCGGCGTCGCACCGTACAACCTCGCAGCCGCGCTGCACCTCGTCACCGCGCAGCGCCTCGTCCGGCGGCTGTGCACCACCTGCCGCGCGCCCTCGGACGCACCGGTGCCCGTCCTGCGCGAAGCCGGCTGCGACCCGGCCGCCCTCGCAGCCGGGTGGCGGCCGTTCGTCGCGCGAGGCTGTTCGGCCTGTCACGGCATCGGCTATCGCGGCCGGGTCGGCCTGCATCAGACGATGCCGGTATCGCCCGGGCTGGCGGAACGCATCGTCGCACGGGCGAGCGTCGGCGAACTCGCGCGATGCGCGGCAGCCGAAGGCGTGCGCAGTCTGCGCGACGCGGCGCTCGCGTGCGTCCACGACGGCACGACGAGCATCGCGGAAGCCCTCGCCGCGACACCTGTGGCATGAGCATGCGCACGCCACCGCGCGAGACCCGCTTCGCGTGGCGCGGCCGCCGTCGCGACGGCACGCCGCGCCACGGGATCGTCATCGCGTTCGACGCAGAAGCGGCACGCGCCGTGCTCGCACGCGACGGCATCGCGGTGCTCTCGCTCGATGTCCGCGGGCCGGCCCGGCCGCCAACGGCCGGCACGCGGGACGTCACGCGCTTCACTCGCCAGCTCGCGAGCCTGCTGCAAGCCGGACTACCGCTCGCGCCGTCGCTCGAAATACTCGCGCGTACGCGGCCACGCGACGGCCTGCCGCGCATCGCAGCAGGTCTCGCCCGCGAGATCGTCGGCGGCCAGCGCTTCGCCGAGGCACTCGCACGCTATCCATCGCAGTTCGGCACGCTGTATCGCCAGCTGATCGAAGTCGGCGAAGCGTCCGGCTCGCTCGGCATCGTGCTGACACGGGTCGCGGAGCACCGCGAGCGCACCGACACGCAGTGGCGCAAGCTGCGCGCCGCGCTCGCCTATCCGGCGGCCGTCATCCTGTTCGGGCTCGCGATCTCGGCCGCATTGATGGTGTGGGTCGTGCCGACGTTCCGGCAGATCTTCGACGGTTTCGGCGCCGCACTGCCGGCGCCGACCCGCGCGCTGCTCGCGCTGTCCTCCGCGCTGTCGGCGTGGGGCGGTGTGCTCGTTGCCGGTACGGCGGCAGCCGGGCTGGCAGCACATCACGCGCTACGACGATCGGCAGCGCTGCGCCACGCTGTCGCGCGGCGCCTGCTGCACGCCCCGCTCGCGGGTAGCGCGCTGCGTCGATTCGCAGCCGCACGCTGGTGCCGCTCGCTTGCGACACTGCTCGGCGCCGGCGTGCCGCTCGCCGATGCCTTCGCCACGCTCGAACGCACCGCCGGCCATCCGGTGTTCGAGCACGCCACCGCGCACATCGCAGCCCGCGTGCTGCGAGGCGCTCGTCTCGCGGACGCAATGCAGTCGGCCGGCTGCTTTCCGGACGACGTCGTGCAGCCGATCGCCGTCGCCGAGGAGACGGGTGCGCTCGACACGATGCTCGCCGACATCGCCACGCTGTGCGAACGCCAGCTCGACGCGCGTCTCGACGCACTCGCCGCGCTCGGCGAACCGCTGATCGTGATCGTACTGGGCGCACTCGTCGGCGGCCTCGTGATCGCGATGTACCTGCCCATCCTTCAGCTCGGCAACGTGGTGTAGCATCGCAACCGATTCTGTCGCCTTTTAGTCCGAACCTTGAGCCACATGACGCCAACGCCCCTGTCCGCCGTTACCGATTCGCCCGAGAGCACGCTGCTCGCGCTGGCGATGCTGCCGCCCGCGCTGCAGTATGCGTTCGCGGTCGTCATCGGCCTTTGCATCGGCAGCTTCCTGAACGTCGTCGTGCACCGGTTGCCCGTGATGATGCAGCGCGCGTGGCAAGCCGAGATCGATGAAGCGACCGGCAATGCGAGCGCCCCGCCCGACGACGGCTACCCGCCGCACTACGATCTGTGGCGCCCGCGCAGCGCCTGCCCGCATTGCGGCCACGTGCTGCGCGCATGGGAAAACATCCCGCTCGTCAGCTACCTGATACTGCGCGGGCGCTGCCGGCGCTGCGGCCACGCGATCGGCATCCGTTATCCGCTCGTCGAGCTCGCGTGCGCACTGCTCGCCGCCGGCTCGCTCGCGACATTCGGCCCGACCGTCGCCGCGCTTGCCGCGTTCGCGCTGTGCGCCGCGCTGCTCGCGATGAGCGCAATCGATATCCGGACGGGCTACCTGCCCGACTCGATGACGCTGCCGCTCCTCTGGGCCGGGCTCGTGCTGAACCTCGGCGGCACGTTCACGTCGCTGCGCTCGGCCGTGATCGGTGCCATGGCCGGTTACCTGTTCCTGTGGTCGATCTACTGGCTGTTCAAATGGTTGCGCGGCATCGAGGGCATCGGTTTCGGCGACCTGAAGCTGCTCGCCGCGCTCGGCGCCTGGCTGGGCTGGGCCGCACTGCCGCAGGTCGTGCTGTTCGCCGCGGTGACGGGCGCGATCGTCGGGCTCATCGCAACCTGGCGCGGCCGCATGCGCTTCGAGGAGCCGATTCCGTTCGGCCCGTTCCTCGCGGCAGGCGGCGTCGCGACGCTGTTTTTCGGCACCCCTTTCTATTCGGCGCTCGGAGGCTGACATGTTCGCGATTGGACTCACCGGCGGCATCGGCAGCGGCAAGACGACCGTCGCCGACCTGTTCGCCGCCCGTGGCGCGTCGCTCGTCGATACCGATCTGATCGCCCATCGCATCACCGCACCGGGCGGCCTCGCGATGCCCGCGATCGAACAGGCATTCGGCCGCGGCTTCGTTGCCGCCGACGGCTCGCTCGACCGCGCGAAGATGCGCACACTGATCTTCAGCGACGACGCCGCGCTCCGGCGCCTCGAAGCGATCACACACCCGCTGATCCGCGCGGAGACCGATCGCGAAGCGCGCGAAGCGCAGGGCCCGTACGTGATGTTCGTCGTGCCGCTGCTCGTCGAGTCTGGCAACTGGAAGGCGCGCAGCGACCGCGTGCTCGTCGTCGACTGCCCGGTCGAAACGCAGATCGCACGCGTGATGCGGCGCAATGGCTTCACGCGCGAGCAGGTCGAAGCGATCATCGCGAAACAGGCGACACGCGAAGCCCGTCTCGCGGCGGCCGACGACGTCATCGTCAACGACGCGACCACACCCGACGTTCTCGCCGCGCAGGTCGATGCACTGCACCAACGCTATCTCGGGTTCGCGGCCGCCGCGCGCTGAGCATTGCACGCGATCGTGATGGCGTACGAAATTGGCGCGTTGCTAGGGTAGAGAGTGAGCATTAGAATGTCCTGCATTGTTTCAATCCCTACCCAAGAGGCGAGCGCGCTTGATTCTTTACGAGTATCCGTTCAACGAGCGAATTCGCACGCTGTTGCGCCTCGAAGATCTCTTCGAGCGCTTCGCGTTCTTTTTGGCTCAGGAGGACCCGCGTGAACACCACGTCGCGCTGACGACGCTGTTCGAAATCGCCGAGGTAACGGGCCGCGCGGACCTGAAATCGGATCTGATGAAGGAGCTCGAACGTCAACGCCAGACGCTCGCTCCCTTTCGCGGCAATCCGGGCATCGAGCAGAACGCGCTCGAAGCCGTGCTCGGCGAAATCGAGCAGACGCTCGCGAATCTCGCGCAGATGCAGGGCAAGACCGGGCAACACCTCGTCGACAACGAGTGGCTCGCCAGCATCCGCAGCCGCGCAGTAATTCCCGGCGGCACGTGCAAGTTCGACCTGCCGTCGTACTACGCATGGCAGCAGTGGCCCGCCGAGCAGCGGCGCCAGGACATCGCGAAGTGGATCCTGCCGATGCTGCCGCTACGCGACGCCGTGACGATCGTGCTGCGGCTCGCGCGCGAATCGGGCCAGGCGTCGAAGGTGATGGCGATGCAGGGCAGCTACCAGCAGATGCTGTCCGGCCGCACCTACCAGTTGATGCAGGTGCGCGTGGCGCCGGAGCTGCGCGTCATTCCCGAAGCGAGCGCCAACAAATACATGCTGTGGGTACGGTTCACCATGCAGGACGGCGATGTGCGGCCGCGCGCGGTGGACATCGACGTGCCGTTCCATCTGACACTGTGCAATCTGTAACGGCCACGGGCCGGATCGCTTTCGTATGACTACCGTTGTGAAATGCCCGTCGTGCGGCGCCGAAGTGCGCTGGACGCCCGAAAATCAGTTCCGCCCGTTCTGCTCGGCCCGCTGCAAGCAGCTCGACCTCGGCGCATGGGCCGCGGAAAAGTACCGGATCGGTGGATCCTCCGACGAGGGCCCCTCGTCGGAAGAAGACGGCACGGACGGCCGTCGCGACAGCTGAGCGGCGCGCGGCACCGCCCGCCAGTGATATGGCCCGCCTTTCCGGCAGGCCATCATGGCGTCAGTTCGACGCAGCTTCCTTCTCGAGCAGTTCGAGCACCGGCAGCGCGGCCGGCAGCAGCGGCGCGACCTCGACCGGCAGTTGCTGCCACACGAACGCCTGCCCTTCCTTGCTGTGCGGCTCGCCCGTCCAGCCCGTCACCTTGCAGAAATAAAGCCGCACGTAGGCATGCGGATAATCGTGCTCGAGCGTGTGCCAGCGATGGCTGGCCGTGACTTCGATGCCGAGCTCCTCGTGCAGTTCGCGCGCAAGCGCGTCCTCGACGCTTTCGCCGGCCTCCAGCTTGCCGCCCGGAAACTCCCAGTAGCCTTCATACGGCTTGCCTTGCAGCCGCTGTGCGAGCAGGTAACTGCCGTCCGGCTGCACCATCACGCCGACCGCGACTTCCGTCACCTTGCGGCCGTCGGGCGCGCGCACGGCGCCTTGTGCGAGATCCGTGCTCATGCCTGCTCCTTGCGGCCCGACCAGTCACGCGCAAACTGCCACGCGACGCGCCCCGACCGCGAGCCGCGCTCGAGCGCCCACACGAGCGCGTCGCCGCGTGCGGATTCAATCTCCGCATCCGGGCAGCCGAAATGACGCAGCCAGTGCCCGACGATGTCGAGGTAGTCGTCCTGCTTGAACGGATAGAAGCTGACCCACAGGCCGAAGCGCTCCGACAGCGAGATCTTTTCCTCGACGACTTCGCCGGGGTGAATCTCGCCATCCGGGAGATGCTTGTACGTCTCGTTGTCGCTCATGTACTCGGGCAGCAAATGGCGGCGATTCGACGTGGCGTAGATCAGCACGTTGTCCGACTGCGCGGCGATCGAGCCGTCGAGCGCAACTTTCAGCGCCTTGTAGCCCGACTCGCCTTCCTCGAACGACAGGTCGTCGCAGAACACGATGAAGCGCTCGGGACGCTGCGAGATCAGGTCGACGATGTCGCCGAGATCGTGCAGGTCGTCCTTGTCGACTTCGATCAGCCGCAGGCCGTCCTTCGCATACGCGTTCAGGCACGCCTTGATCAGCGACGACTTGCCGGTACCGCGCGCGCCGGTCAGCAGCACGTTGTTGGCCGGCTTCTGCTGCACGAACTGCCGCGTGTTCTGTTCGATCAGCCCTTTCTGGCGATCGATGTTGTGCAGGTCGTCGAGCGTGATCGACGACACGGCCGGCACCGGCTGCAGATAGCCGCGCCCCTGGCGCTTGCGCCAGCGGAACGCGTGTGCGGCATTCCAGTCGACCGCGGCCTGCGCGGGCGGCAGCATCCCCTCGAGACGGCCGAGCAGCGCTTCGGCGCGCGTCAGAAACTGTTCAAGCTTGTCCATGTCGTTCGAACGCCCCCGATCAGGAGCGGTAATCCGCGTTGATGCTCACGTAGTCGTGCGACAGGTCGCACGTCCAGATGGTGGCCTGCGCGTCGCCGCGGCCCAGCAGCACGCGGATCGTGATTTCGCTCTGCTTCATCACGCGCTGGCCGTCCTCTTCCTGGTAGGCCGGGTTGCGGCCGCCCGCCTTCGCGACGAGCACGTCATCGAGATAGAGGTCGATCTTGTCGACGTCGAGATCCGCGACGCCCGCATAGCCGATCGCCGCGAGAATCCGGCCGAGGTTGGGGTCGGATGCGTAGAAGGCCGTCTTCACGAGCGGCGAATGGCCGATCGCGTAAGCGATCTGGCGGCATTCCGCGACATTCTTGCCGCCTTCGACCTGCACCGTCATGAATTTCGTCGCGCCTTCGCCGTCACGCACGATCAGTTGCGACAGCACCTGCGCGACTTCCGTCACCACATCGCGCAGCGCCGCATAGGCCGGCGAATCGGTCGACGTGATCGCCGGCAGCGTGCTCTTGCCCGACGCGATCAGGATGAACGAGTCGTTCGTCGACGTATCGCCGTCGATCGTGATGCAGTTGAACGAGCGGTCGGCCACTTCCTTCACGAGCGTGTCGAGCACCGGCTGCGCGACGTTCGCATCGAACGCGAGGAAGCCGAGCATCGTCGCCATGTTCGGCTTGATCATGCCCGCGCCCTTGCTGATGCCCGTCAGCGTGACCGTGTGGCCGTCGATCGTCACTTGGCGCGACGTGGCTTTCGGCAGCGTGTCGGTCGTCATGATCGCCTGCGCGGCGTCGAACCAGTTCGCGGCCTTGCGATTCTCGAGCGCGGCAGGCAGCCCTGCCTTCAGGCGATCGATCGGCAGCGGCTCGAGGATCACGCCGGTCGAGAACGGCAGCACCTGCGCCGGCTCGATGCCCGCGAGGCGCGCGAGTTCCGTGCAGGTCTCACGTGCGTTCACGAGGCCCGGCTCGCCGGTGCCCGCGTTCGCATTGCCCGTATTCACGACGAGCGCGCGAATGCCCGCGCCGCCCGCGCGCACCTTCGCCAGGTGCTCGCGGCAGACGGTGACCGGCGCCGCGCAGAAGCGGTTTTCGGTGAACACGCCCGCGACCGTCGCGCCTTCGTCGACGGAGATGACCAGCACGTCCTTGCGATTCGGCTTGCGGATGTTCGCTTCCGCCCAGCCGAGCGTGACGCCGGCGACGGGATGCAGTTGGGCGGGATCGATCGACGGAAAATTGACAGCCATGGGGCACACCTGCCGGATGGAAAATGCCGGCATGCGCCGGCATCGATTGGAAGAACCGGCGACCGCACGCGCGGGCCGCCGCAACTCACATCACTCACTCGAAGCTGCGAACGAAGCGGCACGCGTGACGCGCGCCGCCGTCGATCATGACAGCTTCCCGTGACATTGCTTGTACTTCTTGCCGCTGCCGCACGGGCACGGATCGTTGCGGCCAACCTTCGGCATTTCGCCGCCGGGGCCGCTGTGCGTCATCGCGCTGCCGACCATGTCGGCCGTCGCCGTGGCCGCCGCGGCAGCCGCGACGTTCGCCACCGGCGCACCGGCGTCTGCGTAATCGGCGTGCTGGTACTCGACGTTCTCGAGATGACCGCCGCGCTCCTCGATCTGCTCGGCCGCTTCCTCGAGCTGCTCCGGCGACTGGATCTGCACGTTCATCACGACGCGCGTGACTTCCTGCTTGATCGCCTCGAGCATCGCGGCGAACAGCTCGAACGCCTCGCGCTTGTATTCCTGCTTCGGGTTCTTCTGCGCATAGCCGCGCAGGTGGATACCCTGGCGCAGGTGGTCCAGCGCCGCGAGGTGCTCGCGCCACAGGCGGTCGACCGTCTGCAGCATCACCGAGCGCTCGAACGCGCTGAACGATTCGCGGCCGACCATTGCGACCTTCGCCTCGTACTGCTCGTCGGCGGCCGTCATCACGGCGTCGAGAATCTCCTCGGCCGTGATCGACGACGACTCGTTCACCATTTCCTGGATTGCGAGATCGAGCTGCCAGTCGTTGCGCAGCGCTTCCTCGAGCTCGGGCACGTCCCACTGCTCTTCGATGCTGCCTTCCGGCACGAACTGGCGGACGACTTCGGTAATCACGCCGTGACGCATCGCGCTGATCGTCTCGGTGATGTCGTGCGCTTCGAGCAGCTCGTTGCGCTGCTGGTAGATCACCTTGCGCTGGTCGTTCGACACGTCGTCGTATTCGAGCAGCTGCTTGCGGATGTCGAAGTTGCGCGCTTCAACCTTGCGCTGCGCGGATTCGATCGAACGCGTGACGATGCCGGCCTCGATCGCCTCGCCTTCCGGCATCTTCAGGCGGTCCATGATCGAACGCACGCGGTCGCCCGCGAAGATGCGCAGAAGCGGATCGTCGAGCGACAGGTAGAAGCGCGACGAGCCCGGATCGCCCTGGCGGCCCGCACGGCCGCGCAGCTGGTTGTCGATCCGGCGCGATTCGTGGCGCTCGGTGCCGATGATGTGCAGGCCGCCCGCGGCCTTCACCTGCTCGTGCAGCGTTTCCCACTCGTCGTGCAGCTTCTGGATGCGGCGCGCCTTTTCGTCTGCCGGGATCGCTTCGTCGGCCTCGATGAACGTGGCCTGCTTCTCGGCGTTGCCGCCGAGCACGATGTCGGTACCGCGACCGGCCATGTTGGTCGCGATCGTGATGCGGTTCGGACGGCCGGCTTCCGCGACGATCGCGGCTTCACGCTCGTGCTGCTTCGCGTTCAGCACCTCGTGCGGCAGCCCAGCCTGCTTCAGCAGGTGCGACAGCAACTCGGAGTTCTCGATCGACGTCGTGCCGACCAGCACCGGCTGGCCGCGCTCGTAGCAGTCGCGGATGTCGCGGATCACCGCGTCGTAGCGCTCCTTGGCCGTCTTGTAGATCTGGTCCTGCTTGTCGATCCGCTTCGGCGGACGGTTGGTCGGGATCACGACTGTCTCGAGACCGTAGATCTCGTTGAATTCGTACGCTTCGGTGTCGGCGGTACCGGTCATGCCGGCCAGCTTCGCGTACATCCGGAAGTAGTTCTGGAACGTGATCGACGCGAGCGTCTGGTTCTCGCTCTGGATCTTCACGTGCTCCTTCGCCTCGACCGCCTGGTGCAGGCCGTCGGACCAGCGGCGGCCGGCCATCAGGCGGCCCGTGAATTCGTCGACGATGACCACTTCACCGTTCTGCACGACGTAGTGCTGATCCTTGTGGAACAGCGTGTGTGCGCGCAGTGCCGCGTACACGTGGTGCATCAGCGTGATGTTCTGCGGCGCGTACAGGCTCTCGCCCTCGCCGATCAGGCCCCATTCGGCGAGCAGACGCTCGGCCTTCTCGTGGCCCGATTCCGTCAGGAACACCTGGCGCGCCTTCTCGTCGAGCGTGTAGTCGCCCGGCTTCTCGACGCCCGTGCCGTCGGCCTTCTCTTCGCCGATCTGGCGCTCGAGCAGCGGCGGCAGTGCGTTCATCCGCACGTAAAGCTCGGTGTGATCCTCGGCCTGGCCCGAAATGATCAGCGGCGTGCGTGCCTCGTCGATCAGGATCGAGTCCACTTCGTCGACGACCGCGAAATTCAGTGCCCGCTGCACGCGCGCGTCGGTCTCGTAGACCATGTTGTCGCGCAGGTAGTCGAAGCCGAATTCATTGTTCGTGCCGTACGTGATGTCCGCCGCGTAGGCCTGCTGCTTCTGGTCGTGCTCCATGCCGGACAGGTTGATGCCGACCGACAGACCGAGGAAGTTGTAGAGGCGCGCCATCCATTCGGCGTCGCGCTGCGCGAGGTAATCGTTGACCGTCACCACGTGCACACCGCGGCCTGCCAGCGCGTTCAGGTACACGGGCAGCGTCGCGACGAGCGTCTTGCCCTCGCCGGTGCGCATTTCCGCGATTTTGCCGTAGTGGAGCACCATGCCGCCGATCATCTGCACGTCGAAGTGCCGCATCTTCAGCACGCGACGGCTGGCCTCGCGACAGACCGCGAACGCCTCGGGCAGCAGCTTGTCGAGCGACTCGCCGGCCGCGACCCGCTGGCGGAATTCGTCCGTCTTGCCGCGCAACTGGTCGTCCGTCAGCTTCTCGATCTGCGTTTCGAGCGCATTGATCGTCGTGACGGTCTTTTGGTATTGCTTGACGAGCCGCTGGTTGCGGCTGCCAAAAATTTTCTGGAGAAAACCGGTTGTCATCGGATCGGATCCTGCGTCGCAGCACCGGCGCCCGGCGCGTGTTGCGCGCCCCGACGCCCGAGCCTCGGCGGCTTAGCGAATTAGTGGACTCAAACGTCGAATTTTAGCACGCGGGAAAGCATGCGCCCGTGTCTCGGGCGGACGGGCACTGCGCGGCAACGGCCGGGCCTACGGGGCGAAAGCCGCCCGTGCCCGGGCCCGCACGGGTACAATCGGCATCAACGTCCGCGCGCGTGCGCGCCCGAAGAATGTCTCGATGAACCGATTTTCCAAGCGTTTCGGCCCGCTCGCCCCGTATCGCCCGCAACCCGTGTCCGAAGTACTCGGTCGCACCGACGCGTTCGCAGCGCTACGCGCCGGCGTCGAACAAATCGCGTCGCTGCAGCGCGATCTTGTCGCGCTCCTGCCCGACTACCTGGCGAACCACGTCGAACCCGGTTTCGTGAAGGACGGGACCCTGACCCTCTTTGCCGCGCACAACGCACTGGCCGCACGGCTGCGACAGGTCGAGCCGCGACTGCTCGGCGATCTGCAAAAGCGCGGCTGGCCGGTTTCGACGCTGCGCGTGCGCGTGCGTCCGAAGGATGCGCCGGAGCCGCCGCACGTGAAGCAGGCGCGCATGACGTCGGTCGGGGCGGCCGCGTTGCGCGACCTGGCCGACCATCTCGAACCGTCGCCGCTGCAGGACGCGCTCGCGCGGATGGCGGCCCGGCATGGCGCGAAACCACGCTGACCATACGCGCCGCCGGCAGCGCCAGCGCCGGCCAATAAAAAAGCAGCCCGAAGGCTGCTTTTTTATTGCTTGCGCGGAACGCAGGTCACGCAAAGGCCGTCTGCATGTCGAACGCGAAACCCTTCGGCGCGGCTTGCGGATCGTCGAACGTGACGATCTCGTACGCATCTTCATTCGCGAGCAGTTCGCGCAGCAGCGCGTTGTTCAGCCCGTGGCCCGACTTGTACGCCGTGTACGACGCCAGCAGCGGATGGCCGATCACGTACAGGTCGCCGATCGCGTCGAGCATCTTGTGCTTCACGAACTCGTCGTCGTAGCGCAGCCCGTCGTTGTTCAGGATGCGGTACTCGTCGAGCACGATCGCGTTTTCCATGCTGCCGCCGCGGGCGAGACCCATCTCGCGCAGCATCTCGGCCTCATGTGCGAAGCCGAACGTGCGTGCACGCGCGATCTCGCGCACATACGACGTATTCGCAAAATCGACCTCGAGCTCCTGGCCGGTCTTGTCGACGGCCGGGTGACGGAAGTCGATCGAGAATTTCAGCTTGAAACCGAAGTACGGATCGAGACGCGCGAACTTGTCGCCGTCGCGGATTTCGACCGTCTTCTTCACCTTGACGAAGCGCTTCGGCGCGTTCTGCTCCTCGATCCCGGCGGACTGGATCAGGAACACGAAGGTCGCCGCGCTGCCGTCCATGATCGGGATTTCCTCGGCCGTCACGTCGACATAGAGGTTGTCGATGCCGAGGCCGGCACACGCCGACATCAGGTGCTCGACGGTCGACACGCGCACGCCATCCTTCTGCAGCACCGACGCGAGCCGCGTGTCGCCGATCGACGTCGCCGCGGCGGGAATGTCGACGGGCGTGGGAAGGTCGACGCGGGAGAAGACGATACCCGTGCCCGGCGCGGCAGGACGGAGCGTCAGCTCGATCTTGCGGCCCGAGTGGACACCGATACCCACGGTCTTCACGATGGACTTGATGGTGCGCTGCTTCAGCATGATGTTCTTCGTCGTGATTGAAGATATCAATCAGGAGTTATATTCGATAGGGGAGATTATAGCGTAATTCCCTATTCAGCGTAGTTTGAAACTGCGTATCAATCTGTTTCGACTGTTTACCCGCGCCGATACGGGACGGGCCGATGCCCGGAACGGAGGCGTTTCCGGTCATCAGCCCGTGTTACAACTGCCCTGAGGCCGGTGAGCAGCGTTGCCGGAAGGCAACGGCGCACCGCACGATCAGGACGTCAACGTCGCGAGAACACTCGCCGCATCGCTCACTTCGAATTTGCCCGGCGCCTCGACGGCCAGCGTCTTGACCACACCGCCGTCAATCACCATCGCGTAGCGCAGGGAACGAATTCCCATGCCACGCGCGGACAAATCCTGCGTCAGCCCCAGCGCATGAGTGAAAGCCGCGCTGCCGTCCGCCATCATGCGCACCTTGCCCGCGGTGTGCAGATCACGTCCCCATGCGCCCATCACGAATGCGTCGTTGACGGACACGCACCAGATCTCGTCGATACCCGCCGCGCGCAATTGCTCGGCGTGTTCGACGTAGCCCGGCACATGCTGCGCCGAGCAGGTCGGCGTGAAAGCGCCCGGCAATCCGAAGATCACCACCCGCTTTCCCGCAACCTGGTCGCGCGCGCTGCAGGCGTTCGGCCCCAGCGTGCACCCTTCGCGCGCGTCGTCGATGTACTCGAACAATTGCGCGTCGGGCAGCGCGTCGCCCACTTGAATCATGGCTGGTCCCTCATAGCGATACGGTTTTTCAGCGTGTCGCGGACAGCACGGCCCATCCCGCCCCGCTTGCGCGGAGAGGGCACGTTTCCCGGCCCGGCGTCGCAGCCGACGCGGCCTGTCGTGGTCCGTAGCATCCGTCACGCCGGCGATACCGCGGCAGTTTCGCCGCGGCTTCGCCTGTGTTTGCGTCAGTCAGCCTGCTTGCGCAGGAAAGCCGGGATGTCGTACGTGTCGACACCCTTCTCCTGCAGCGCCTGCACGTGCGATGCCGCGGTTTCGCGCGAATTGCGCCACACCGCCGGCGTATCGAGCGCGCCGTAGTCTGCCGTGCTGACGTGATGCGCCGGTGCATAGCCGTGCGAAACCGCGCTGACCGGCTGGTTGTCCGTACCCGTGCGCAGCAGCGTCATCGGTGCCGACTGCTGCTTCTTCGCCGCACGGCCCAGACCCGTCGCCACAACCGTCACGCGCAGTGCATCGCCCATCGCGTCGTCGTACACCGCACCGAAGATCACCGTCGCATCTTCCGCCGCGTAGCTCTTGATCGTGTTCATCACTTCGCGCGTTTCCGACAGGCGCAGCGAACGGCTCGACGTGATGTTGACCAGCACGCCGCGCGCGCCCGACAGATCGACGCCTTCGAGCAGCGGGCTCGCCACGGCCTGTTCCGCCGCGAGGCGTGCGCGATCGACGCCGGCAACCGTCGCCGTGCCCATCATCGCCTTGCCCTGCTCGCCCATCACCGTCTTCACGTCTTCGAAGTCGACGTTCACGAGGCCATCGACATTGATGATTTCAGCGATGCCTGCGACCGCGTTGTTCAACACGTCGTCCGCGCACTGGAAGCACTTGTCCATCTCGGCATCGTCGCCCATCACGTCGAACAGCTTGTCGTTCAGAACGACGATCAGCGAGTCGACGTGATCCTCCAGTTGCTGCGAACCGGCTTCAGCGACGCGCATGCGCTTGCCGCCTTCGAATTCGAACGGCTTGCTGACGACACCCACCGTCAGGATGCCCATCTCCTTCGCGATCTGCGCGACCACTGGTGCCGCGCCCGTGCCCGTACCGCCACCCATGCCGGCGGTGATGAACACCATGTGCGCGCCGCGCAGTGCGTCGGCGATGCGCTCACGCGCTTCTTCCGCTGCCGCACGGCCCATTTCCGGCTTCGCGCCAGCGCCCAGGCCCGTGTTGCCGAGCTGGATCACCGACGATGCGCGCGAACGCGACAGCGCCTGTGCATCCGTGTTCATCACGATGAAGTCGACGCCCTGCACCCCGCGGTTGATCATGTGCTGGACGGCATTGCCGCCAGCGCCGCCAACGCCGACCACCTTGATGATGGTGCCGTTGGTTTCGGTTTCCAGCATTTCGAATTCCATTGTTGCCTCCGTCAAGAGAATTACTGCTACTCGGCCGTTATTCGGCAGGAGATCGGGCAACCCCCTGTCGCGCGCCAGCCGCCGGCACCAGCGCGAATTTCGATTCGGTTCGTCAGAAGTTGCTCAGGAACCATTCCTTCATCCGCGAGAACACCTGCCCCGCGTTGCCGGACTGCACGGCGACCTTGCGGCCGCGCATGCGCTGGGCACTGCCTTCGACGAGCAGCCCCATCGCCGTCGAGTAGCGCGGATTGCGCACGACGTCGGAAAGGCCGCCTGCATACTCCGGCGCGCCGATGCGCACCGGTTTCAGGAAAATGTCTTCGCCGAGCTCGACCATGCCGGGCATCATCGATGCCCCGCCGGTAATGACCACGCCGGAGCTCAGCAGTTCTTCGTAACCCGATTCGCGCACGACCTGCTGCACGAGCGAGAACAGTTCCTCGACGCGCGGCTCGATCACGGCTGCGAGCGCCTGGCGCGACAGCGTGCGCGGGCCGCGTTCGCCGAGGCCCGGCACTTCAACCATTTCGTCCGGATCGGCGAGTGCCTGCTTGGCAATGCCGTAACCGACCTTGATGTCTTCCGCATCCGGCGTCGGCGTGCGCAGGGCCATCGCGATGTCGCTCGTGATCTGGTCGCCGGCGATCGGAATCACCGCGGTATGGCGGATCGCGCCTTCGGCGAAGATCGCGATGTCCGTCGTACCGCCGCCGACGTCGACGAGCACCACGCCGAGATCCTTTTCGTCTTCCGTCAGCACGGCCAGCGACGAGGCGAGCGGCTGCAGGATCAGGTCGTTCACTTCGAGCCCGCAGCGGCGCACGCACTTGACGATGTTCTGCGCGGCACTCACCGCGCCCGTCACGATGTGCACCTTCACTTCCAGCCGGATGCCGCTCATCCCGATCGGCTCGCGCACGTCTTCCTGGCCGTCGATGATGAATTCCTGCGTGAGGATGTGCAGCACCTGCTGGTCGGTCGGGATGTTGATCGCCTTCGCGGTCTCGATCACGCGCGCGACGTCGGTCTGCGTGACTTCCTTGTCCTTGATCGCGACCATCCCGCTCGAGTTGAAGCTGCGGATGTGGCTGCCCGCGATCCCCGTGAACACGTTGGTGATCTTGCAGTCGGCCATCAGCTCGGCTTCCTCGAGCGCGCGCTGGATCGACTGCACGGTGGCCTCGATGTTGACCACCACACCTTTCTTCAGACCCTTCGACTCGCTCTGGCCGAGACCGATCACCTCGTAGTGGCCTTCGCCCTTCAGCTCGGCGACGATGGCCACCACCTTCGACGTGCCGATGTCGAGGGAAACCAGCAGATCCTTGTAGTCTTTGCTCATAAAGTGCTCTTGCGTGTGATCTCTCGTTACTTCTTGCGCTTGTCGGTATCGGTCAGGAACCGCATGCCTGCCGCACGAATCGCGAATCCGTTCGGATAACGCAGGTCCGCGTACTCGATGTCGTTGCCCCAGCGCTCCGTGACAGCCGGCCATGCGGCGACCAGGCGCTGGCTCCGGTCATGCAGCGACTCGCTGTTGCGTTCCTTGCCCAGCTCGACCTGCATGCCGTTCGACAGCTTCACCGTCCACGCGTACCGCGCCGACAGCGTCACTTCTTCCGGCGCCGCCTTCAGCGGCGCAAACCATTTCCCGAAGTCGCGATACCGCGTGACGACTTCCTTCGCACTGCCCTCCGGGCCGTCGAACGCCGGCAGCTCCTGCTCCAGCTCGCCCTGGTTCGCGGTGAACAGCTCGCCGTCGACGCTCACGAGCTGGTCGCTGCCCCAGGTCCCGAGCGGTTTGTACTCCTCGAGCGTGACAGCCAGCGCATTCGGCCACACCCGGCGCACGCTCGCGTGGCGCACCCAGGGCATCTGCTCGAACGCGGCCCGCGCGGCGTCGAGATCGACCGTGAAGAAATTGCCCTTCAGCCGGCCGACCACACCCGCGCGCACCGTCGGCGAATTGATGTGCTCGGTGTCCCCGTCGATCCGGATTTCCCGCAGCGCGAACGTCGGGCGCTGGATCAGCCAGTAGCAACCGGCCGCCGCCAACACGAGCAGCAACAGCGCGTACAGCGCGCTGGCGGCAAGGTTGAGTTGGCGAACGTTGTTCCACATACGTCGTTCCGTTCCTTCGTCAGTCGTTGAGCGTGAGCGACAGCACCTTCACGACCAGCTCCGAATAGCTGATGCCGACCGCGCGCGCGGCCTTCGGCGGCAGCGAGTGGTCGGTCATGCCCGGCGCGGTGTTCACTTCCAGGAAGTACGCGTTGCCGTCGGCGTCGAGCATGAAGTCCGCGCGGCCCCAGTCGGTGCAGCCGAGCACGTCGAACGCACGGCGCGCGACGCGCTTGAGCTCCGCTTCCTTGTCGGCGGGCAGCCCGCACGGAATCAGGTATTGCGTGTCGTCGGCGATGTACTTCGCGTGATAGTCGTAGAACTCGCCGGCCGGCACGATCTTGATCACCGGCAGGTCGAGATCGCCGGCGATGCAGGCGGTGTATTCGCCGCCGCCTTCGATGCTCTTCTCGACGATCACGATCGGGTCATGCGTCGCGGCTTCCGCGAGTGCAGCCGGCAGCGCATCGGCCGTCTTCACCTTCAGCACCGCGACGCTCGAGCCTTCGCTCGCCGGTTTCACGAACAGCGGCAGGCCGAGCTTCGCGACGATGTCCGTCGCGCGCGCGGCGAGGTCGTCGCCGCGCAGCACCGTCTCGAACGGCGGCGTCGGCACGCCGGTCTGCTGCCACACGAGCTTCGTGCGGAACTTGTCGAGGCCGAGCGCCGACCCGAGCACGCCGCTGCCCGTGTAGCGAATGCCGTAGAAATCGAGCGCGCCCTGGATCTGGCCGTTCTCGCCGTAGCCGCCGTGCAGTGCGTTGAACGCGCGCACGAACCCTTCGTCCTTCAGCGCCGCCAGCGGGCGCTCGGCCGGGTCGAACGGGTGCGCGTCGATGCCCGCGTCGCGCAGGCCCTGCAGCACGAGCTTGCCCGACGTGAGCGACACCTCGCGCTCCGAGGACTCGCCGCCGAACAACACCGCCACCTTGCCGAAACGTTTCGGATCAATCCCGCTCATGTCATGCCTTCTGTTGAGTGTGCTGCGCAACCTTCGCCGGCACGCCGCCGATCGAACCCGCGCCCATCGTGATCACCACGTCGCCGTTTTGCGCGACCTTCGCCAATGCGTCCGGCACGTCGTCGACCGTCGCGACGAACACCGGGTCAACCTTCCCCACCGTGCGCAGTGCACGCGACAGCGCGTCGCCGTTGGCGGTCGAGATCGCAGCCTCGCCGGCCGCGTAGACTTCCGTCAGCACCAGCGCATCGACCGTCGACAGCACGTTGACGAAATCGTCGAAGCAGTCGCGCGTGCGCGTGTAGCGGTGCGGCTGGAACGCCAGCACGAGGCGGCGGCCCGGGAACGCACCGCGCGCGGCAGCGATCGTCGCCGCCATTTCGACCGGGTGATGGCCGTAATCGTCGATCAGCGTGTACTGGCCGCCGTCTGCGGTCGGCACTTCGCCGTAGCGCTGGAAGCGCCGGCCGACGCCGTTGAATTCCGCCAGCGCCAGCTGGATCGCGTCGTCCGACACGCCGAGATCGGTCGCGATCGCGATCGCCGCGAGCGCGTTCTGCACGTTGTGCAGGCCCGGCATGTTCAGCACGACCGCGAGCGGCGCGCGCCCTTCGCGGATCACCGTGAAATGCATGCGGCCGTCGCGTGCGTCGATGTCTTCCGCACGCACCTGCGCGTCCGGCGACAGCCCGTAGCGCACGACCGGCTTCGAGATGAACGGGATGATCTGCCGCACGTTCGGATCGTCGACGCACACGACCGCGCTGCCGTAGAACGGCAGGCGCTGCGTGAATTCGATGAACGCCTGCTTGAGCCGCGCGAAATCGTGGCCGTAGGTGTCCATGTGGTCGGCGTCGATGTTCGTGATGACTTCGATCACCGGATACAGGTTCAGGAACGACGCGTCCGACTCGTCGGCCTCGGCGACGATGAAGTCGCCCGTGCCGAGCCGCGCGTTCGCGCCGGCGCTGATCAGCCGCCCGCCGATCACGAAGGTCGGATCGAGACCGCCCGCCGCGAGCACGCTCGCGACGAGGCTCGTCGTCGTGGTCTTGCCGTGCGTGCCGGCGATCGCGATGCCCTGCTTCAGGCGCATCAGCTCCGCCAGCATCACCGCGCGTTGCACGATCGGCACGCGCTTCGCGCGCGCGGCCAGCACTTCCGGGTTGTCCGAGCGCACGGCCGTCGATACGACGACCGCGTTCGCGCCCTCGATGTTCGCCGCGTCATGGCCGATCGCGATCCGTGCGCCGAGCGCCTGGAGACGATCGGTCACCGCGTTGCGCGACAGGTCCGAGCCGCTGACCTCGTAGCCGAGGTTGACGAGCACTTCGGCGATGCCGCTCATGCCCGCGCCGCCGATGCCGACGAAATGAATGTGTTTGACGATGTGTTTCATTGCAGTTCTTCCAGGTTCGCGCCGGCCGCCTTCGCGCATACGCGCGCGACTTCGTCGGTGGCCTCGGGCTTCGCCAGCGAGCGCGAACGTTCCGCCATTTCCGCGAGCGACGCCCGCGACTGGCCGCGCAACCAGTCGGCGAGCAGCTCCGCCGACAGGTCGCGTTGTTGCACCAATACCGCCCCGCCCGCATCGGCGAGGAACGCGGCGTTGTTCGTCTGGTGATCGTCGACCGCATACGGGAACGGCACGAACAGCGCCGCCACGCCCACCGCCGCGATTTCCGACACCGTCATCGCGCCCGACCGGCAGATCACGAGATCCGCCGCCGCATACGCGGCCGCCATGTCGTCGATGAACGGCACGAGCCGCACGTCTTCGCCGGCCGCGAAACCGGCCGCTTCGTAATTCGCCTTCAGCGCGTCGATGTGCTTCGCGCCGGCCTGGTGCACGATGCGCGGGCGTTCGCCCGGCGTCAGCATCGCCAGCGCGCGCGGCACGACTTCGTTCAGCGCGGCCGCACCGAGGCTGCCGCCGACGACCAGCACGTTCAGCGGGCCGCTGCGCGATGCATAGCGTGCTTTGGGCGCTTCCGTGCGCGCAAGTTCCGCGCGAATCGGGTTACCCGTCCATTCCGCGTGCGGCAGCGCGCCGGGGAACGCGACGAGCACGCGTTTCGCAAATTTCGCGAGCACCTTGTTCGTCAGGCCCGCGATCGAATTCTGTTCATGCAGCACGAGCGGACGGCCCGACAGTGCAGTCATCACACCCGCCGGGAACGTGATGTAGCCGCCCATTCCGAGCACGACGTCGGGCCGCACGCGGCGCAGCGCCGCGAGGCTCTGCCCGCATGCGCGCAGCAGGTTGAACGGCAGCGTCAGCTTGGTCTTCAGGCCCTTGCCGCGCAGCCCGCCGAACCGCACGTACTCCATCGGAATGCCGTGCTTCGGCACGAGCGTCGCTTCCATCCCGGCCGGATTTCCGAGCCACACGACGCGCCAGCCCGCCGCTTCCATCCGGTGCGCGACCGCGAGCCCCGGGAACACGTGGCCCCCGGTGCCGCCTGCCATCACCATCAGCGTGCGTTGCGACGCGGTCATACCTTTCCTCCGCGCATCAGCACCCGGTTTTCGTAGTCGACCCGCAGCAGCACCGCGAGCGCAACGCAGTTCAGCAAGATGCCCGAGCCGCCGTAGCTCACGAGCGGCAGCGTCAGGCCCTTGGTCGGCAGCAGCCCGAGGTTCACGCCCATGTTGATGAAGGTCTGCGCGCCGAACCAGATGCCGATGCCCTTCGCGGTGAGGCCCGCGAACGTGCGATCGAGCGCGAGCGCCTGGCGACCGATCTCGAACGCGCGGCGCACGATCCAGTAGAACAGCAGGATCACGACCAGCACGCCGACGAAACCGAGCTCCTCTCCGATCACCGCGAGGATGAAGTCGGTATGCGCTTCCGGCAGGTAGTTCAGCTTCTCGACGCTGCCGCCGAGACCGACGCCGAACCACTCGCCGCGGCCGAACGCGATCAGCGAGTGCGTGAGCTGGTACGCCTTGCCCTGCGCATAGCGCTCGTCCCATGGATCCAGATACGCGAAGATCCGCTCGCGACGCCACGGCGACAGCCACACCAGCATCGTAAAGGTGCCGACCGCCGTCGCGACGAGGCCGCCGAACAGCTTGCCGTTCACGCCGCCGAGGAACAGCACGCCCATCGCGATCGCCGCGACCACCATGAACGCGCCCATGTCCGGCTCGAGCAGCAGCAGCGCGCCGACCAGGCCGACCGCGAATGCCATCGGCAGGAAGCCCTTGGCGAAGCTCTGCATGTATTCCTGCTTGCGCACCGTGTAGTTCGCCGCGTAGATCGTCACCGCGAGCTTCATGATTTCCGATGGCTGCATGTTCGTGATGCCGAGCGGAATCCAGCGGCGTGCACCGTTCACGCCCTTGCCGACGTGCGGGATCAGCACGATCACGAGGCTGACGAGTGCGATCAGGAAGAGATGCGGCGCGTACTTGTCCCACGTCGACACCGGCACACGGAACGCGATCACCGCCGCGATGAATGCGACGACGAGCGAGATGCAGTGACGCATCAGGAACGCGTAATCGTGATACGACGCGTATTTCGGCGAATCGGGCATTGCGATCGACGCCGAATACACCATCACGACGCCGAGCCCGAGCAGCGCGATCGCGACCCACAGCAGCGAGTAGTCGAAGTCGAGCATCCGCGAACGGCTCGGGCGCACGCCGTTGACGACGCTCGCGAGGCCGCCCGTCGCGGCACGCGTGGCGGACGCGACACGGCCGCCCGCGGCATTGCCGCCGGTGTCGCGGCGATCGTTGAAACGGGACACGAGGCGATCGGACCAGCTCATGGCGTCGCTCCTTTGTCGATGGCGATTTCGTCGACCGCCGCGCGGAACACATCCGCGCGATGGGCGTAGTTCCTGAACATGTCGAGGCTCGCGCAGGCGGGCGACAGCAGCACCGCATCGCCGGGCTCCGCGAGGTCGGCCGCCGCGTGCACCGCGCCTTCGAGCGTCGCGTGGTCGGCGAGCGGCACGCCGGTTTCGGCGAGCGTGTCGCGGATCGCCGGCGCGTCGCGGCCGATCAGCATCACCGCGCGGCACCAGCGCGCGACCGGCGCAACCAGCGGCGCGAAATCCTGTCCCTTGCCGTCGCCGCCCGCGATCAGCACGATCTTCTGCGCGAGCCCGTCGAGCGCGGCAACCGTCGCGCCGACGTTCGTGCCCTTGCTGTCGTCGACGTAGTCCACGTCGTCGATCGTCGCGATCACTTCGACGCGATGCGCCTCGCCGCGGTATTCGCGCAGCGCGTGCAGCAGCGGCGCGGCCGGCAGGTCGATCGCACGGGCGAGCGCGAATGCGGCCAGCGCGTTCGCCGCGTTGTGCAGCCCGCGGATACGCAGTGCATCGGCCGGCATCAGGCGCTTCTGCGCGATGTCGGGCGTATGCGCGGCGTCGCGCTTGCGCCGGCGGGTCGTCGTCGCTGCTTCGTCCGGTGCGTCGCGATCGACGGCTTCGACCAGCCACGCGATGCCGTTGTCGCGCGACAGCCCGTAGTCGCCGTCCTGCACCGGTTCGTTCAGGCCGAACGTGACCGTGCGCGGCGCATCGGCCGCGCCGGCTGCCGGCGCGAACTTCATCACGGCCGCATCGTCGCGGTTCAGCACGCGCGTGGTCGTCGCGCCGAAGATCCGGCCCTTTGCCTGCGCATACGCGTCGAAGCTGCCGTGCCAGTCGAGGTGGTCCTGCGTGATGTTGAGGATCGCGGCCGCATCGGGCGCGAACGTGCGCGCGGTCTCGAGCTGGAAGCTCGACAGTTCGAGTACCCATACGTCGGGCAACGCGGTTTCGTCGATCGCGCCGGCGAGCCGGTCGAGCATCGCCGGGCTGATGTTGCCCGCGACGGCAACCTTCTTGCCCGAGCGCTGGCACAGCAGGCCCGTGAGACTCGTCGTCGTGGTCTTGCCGTTGGTACCCGTGATCGCGAGCACCTTCGGCTGGTAACCGCTCGTGCCGAGCGCGCGCAGCGCCTGCGCGAAGAATTCCAGCTCACCCCACACCGCGACGCCACGTTCGTTCGCGGCCGCGACCAGCGCCGCGAGTGCCGGTTCGAGCGGCGACAGCCCGGGGCTCAGCCCGACGAGCTCGACGCCACCGTCGAGCAGCGCAGGCGTGAACGCCCCGCCGACGAATTCCGCATCGATGCCTTCGGCGTGCAGCGCGGCAAGGTTCGGCGGCGCCTCGCGGGTATCGGCAATACGCAGCCGGCACCCGTGCCTCGCGCACCATCGCGCGATCGCGAGACCCGATTCCCCGAGCCCCAGTACGAGCACCATCGGCCGTTGCCGATCTCCAAACATCTCGCCAGACATCCTTGTTACCTTTCCTTTACCGCAGCTTGAGGGTGGTCAAACCGAACAGGCACAGCATCAGCGTGATGATCCAGAAACGCACGACCACCTGCGTTTCCTTCCAGCCGGACAATTCGAAATGGTGATGCAGCGGCGCCATCTTCAGCAGACGCCGCCCTTCGCCGTAGCGCTTTTTCGTGTACTTGAACCACGAAACCTGCAGCATCACCGACAGCGTTTCCGCGACGAAGATGCCGCCCATGATGAAGAGCACGATTTCCTGGCGCACGATCACCGCGATCGTGCCGAGCGCGCCGCCGAGCGCCAGCGCGCCGACGTCGCCCATGAACACCTGCGCGGGGTGCGTGTTGTACCAGAGGAACGCGAGCCCTGCCCCGCCCATCGCGGAACAGAAGATCAGCAATTCGCCCGCGCCCGGGATGTGCGGGAACAGCAGGTATTTTGAATAGACCGCGCTGCCCATCACGTACGCGAACACACCCAGCGACGCGCCGACCAGCACGACCGGCATGATCACGAGACCGTCAAGGCCGTCGGTCAGGTTCACCGCATTGCTCGCGCCGACGATCACGAAGTACGTCAGCACGATGAAGCCCCAGACGCCGAGCGGATAGCTGATCGACTTCAGGAACGGCAGCATCAGGTCGGCGCGTGCCGGCAGCCCCATCGACAGGCCGCTCCTCACCCACGCCATGAACAGGTCGAACACGCGCACGTTGTTCGCTTCGGACACGCTGAACGCGAGGTAGACGGCCGCGAACAGCCCGATCACCGACTGCCAGAAATACTTCTCGCGCGACGACATCCCGCGCGGGTCCTTGTGGACGACCTTGCGGTAATCGTCGACCCAGCCGATCACGCCGAAACCGAACGTGACGAGCATCACGATCCAGATGAAACGGTTCGTCAGGTCGCCCCACAGCAGCGTCGCGACCGCGATGCCGATCAGGATCAGCACGCCGCCCATCGTCGGCGTGCCGGACTTGACCAGGTGCGTCTGCGGACCGTCCTTGCGCACGGCCTGACCGACCTTCATTTGCGTCAGCTTGCGGATCACCCACGGTCCGCACACGAGCCCGATCCCGAGCGCGGTGATGGTGGCCATCACCGCACGGAACGTGAGGTACGTGAACAAGCGCAAAAAGCTTGCGTCTCCTTGCAGCCATTGCGCCAGCGCCAGCAGCATGCTTCCTTCCTTCTACTCAGTGTGCAGCGGGCGCCGTGCCCGCTGCGGGTTGGTTCGTCAACGCGTCGACCACGCGCTCCATCTTCATGTACCGCGAGCCCTTCACGAGCAGCGTCGCCTGCGCGCCGTAGCCCGCCGCGAGCAGTGCGCCGACCAGCGCGCCGACGTCATCGAAATGACGGGCCGTGTCGCCGTACGCCGTGCAGGCATCGCGCGACGCGTCGCCAAGCGCGAACAGCGCGTCGATCCCGCGCTCGCGCGCGTATGCACCGACCTCGCGATGGAAGGCCGGCCCTTCGTCGCCGACCTCGCCCATGTCGCCGATCACCAGCACGCGCGGCGCCGGCTGCGCGGCGAGCACGTCGATCGCGGCACGCATCGAGTCGGGATTCGCGTTGTACGTATCGTCGACGACCGTCGCACCCGCGAGGCTGCCTGCGATCGCCTGCTTCACCTGCAGCCGGCCCTTGACCGGCTCGAACGATTCGAGGCCCTGCTTGATCGCCGACAGCGCGACGCCGGCGCCCAGCGCCGCGGCCGTCGCGGCCAGCGCGTTGCGCGCGTTGTGCTCGCCGAGCGCGCGCAACCGCACCGTGACGGTGCCCGCGGGCGTATCGATCGCGAGTTCGCCGCCGTGCAGACGGCCCGTGACCTGCGCGTCGTTCTGCCGTTCGGCATC
This sequence comes from Burkholderia lata, assembly GCF_902499335.1. Classification (GTDB taxonomy): domain Bacteria; phylum Pseudomonadota; class Gammaproteobacteria; order Burkholderiales; family Burkholderiaceae; genus Burkholderia; species Burkholderia lata_B. The sequence continues at coordinate 26,873 of NZ_CABVQK010000029.1, forward strand.
GTGCAGCGCGAAATCGAGGATCCGGTTGCCGGTCGCCGCGACGCGCCAGATACCCGCGTACGCGTCATCGGCCGGGAACACCGCAATGCCGTCCGGCGGCAGCGCGTGAATCACGGCCGCATGTTCGAGCGCGACGGCTTCGACCGTCGCCATGAACTCCTGGTGCTCGCGCTGCGCGTTGTTGACGAGCGCGACCGTCGGCGCCGTGAGGCGCGCGAGGACTTCGGTCTCGCCCGGGTGGTTCATCCCGATCTCGATCACCGCGAGACGATGCGCGGCCGACAGGCGCAGCAGCGTCAGCGGCAGGCCGACGTCGTTGTTCAGGTTGCCGGCCGTCGCGAGCCGTGCGTCGGCGCCGACCGCCGCCGCGAAGATCGACGCGATCATTTCCTTGACGGTCGTCTTGCCGTTGCTGCCCGTCACCGCGACGAGCGGCAGCGCGAATCGTTTGCGCCAGCCATGCGCAAGCGCGCCGAGTGCGGCACGCGTTTCACCGCCTTCGATCGCCGGGATCGTGACGCCCGCCGGCACGTGCGCGACCAGCGCCGCAGCAGCACCGCGTGCAGCAACGTCGCCGAGGAAGTCGTGCGCGTCGAAGCGCTCGCCTTTCAGTGCGACGAACAGGTCGCCGGGGCCGGCCGTGCGGCTGTCCGTCGACACACGGTCGAACGTGACGCCCGCGTCGCCGTGGACGGTCGCGCCGGGGATCAGGCGAGCGGCTTCGTCGAGACTGAGCATCGTCATTCGGCGCCTCCCTTGCCGTGCGTCGCGCGCGCTGCCAGCGCGAGCCGCGCGTGATCCTGGTCGGAGAACGTGCGTTTCTTGCCCATGATTTCCTGCGTGGCCTCGTGGCCCTTGCCGGCCAGCACGACGACATCCTCGCGTGCCGCGCCACGCACGGCCTGCAGGATCGCGCTCGCGCGATCCTCGATACGGCGTGCGTGATCGGGCGCGGTCATGCCCGCGACGATCTGGTCGATGATGCGCTGCGGATCCTCGCTGCGCGGGTTGTCGCTCGTGACGACAGTTTCATCGGCGAACCGCTCCGCGATCGCGCCCATCAGCGGGCGCTTCGTCGCGTCGCGATCACCGCCGCAGCCGAACATGCAGACGAGCCGGCCGCCGCGCGCCGTGGCGATCGGGCGCAGCGCGTCGAGCGTCTTTTCGAGCGCGTCGGGCGTGTGTGCGTAGTCGATCACGACGAGCGGTTCGTCGTTCTGCAGCCGGCCGCCGAGCCGCTGCATCCGGCCGTTCACGGACTCGAGCCGTGCGATCTCGGTGAGCGCCGCATCGAACGGCACGTCGGCCGCGAGCAGCGAACCGAGCACCGCGAGCAGGTTGCTGACGTTGAACGTGCCGAGCGTGCCGACCTCGACGTCGGCGTCGCCCCACGACGAACGCAGACGGAACGCCGTGCCGGTCGCGGTGGCGCGCACGTCGAGCGCGGCCAGTTCGCGATCGGCGTCAGGCGCCGGTGCGTCGCCGATCCCGTACGCGATCGTGCGCACGCGGCCGGCGAGTTTCTCGAGCAGGCGCCGGCCGGCTGCGTCGTCGCGGTTGACGACCGCCGCGCGCAGGCCGCGCCATGCGAACAGCTTCGCCTTCGCGGCCTCGTACGCATCGAACGTGCCGTGATAGTCGAGGTGATCCTGCGTGAGGTTCGTAAACACCGCGATGTCGAAGGCCGTACCGTTCACACGCCCCTGGTGCAGCGCGTGCGACGACACCTCCATCGCCACGGCCTTCGCGCCCGCGTCGCGCAATTGCGCGAGGCTGCGCTGCAGTTGCGGCGCATCGGGGGTCGTGAAACCCGTCGGCACGAGGTGGCCGGGCATCCCGCTGCCGAGCGTGCCGATCACCGCGCACGGCTGGTGCAGCGCCGTCAGCGCCGTAGCGATCCATTGCGTGCACGAGGTCTTCCCGTTCGTGCCGGTCACGCCCACCGCGAGCAGACTGTCGCTCGGATCGCCGTACCAGCCGCTGGCGATTTCGCCGGCGAGCTGGTCGAGCGCCGGCACGGCCAGTGCAACGGGCACCCCAGGCGCAACGGCCAGCCCTTCCGGCTGATACAGCACGGCGGCCGCGCCACGCGCGACGGCGTCGGCAATGAAGGCACGATTGTCTGCCCCGTCGACGGCATACGCGACGAACACGTCGCCAGCCTTGAGGCTGCGCGTGTCGGCATGCAGTTGCGCTGCGGGGGCCACATGCTGACGCAGCCACGCAAGCGCGGCTGCGATCTGCTGATGCGCCGGATGGGAACTGCGAGCGGCGCTCATCGAACAACTCCTGGTGAATTACGCGTCGTGCTGGACACGATCATATGCTTCGCACCGCCACCCGCGGCCAGCTTTTGCGGCCCCGTCGCGGAAGGTGCTGCCGGCGAATCGTCAGACACGACAAGCTGCTTGATCGGCATGTTCGGCGGCACGTTCAGCGCACGCATCGTGTCGCCGGCGATCGCCGAGAATACGGGGCCGGACACCTGGCCACCGAAGTGGCTGCCGGCGGTCGGCTCGTCGACCGACACCGCGACGACGATGCGCGGATTCGGCATCGGCGCCATCCCGACGAACGATGCGCGGTACTTGCGCGTGTAACCGTGACCTTCATGCTTGTACGCGGTACCGCTCTTGCCGCCGACGCGATAGCCCGGCACGGCCGCATCAGGCGACGTGCCGCCCGGCGCCACCACCGTCTCGAGCATCGCGCGCACTTCGCGCGCGGTGGTCGGGTTGAACACCTGCGTACCCACGACCGGCTGGTTGGGGTCGGTCTTGAAAATGGTCACGGGCATCAGCTCGCCGTCATGCGCGATCGCCGTGTACGCACGCGCGAGCTGGAACAACGACACCGACAGGCCGTAGCCGTACGACATCGTCGCCTGCTCGATGCGACGCCAGCTCTTCCACGGACGCAGGCGGCCGGCCACCGCACCCGGGAATCCGACCTTCGGCGCCTGGCCGAGGCCGATGCTCGTATACATATTCCACATTTCCTCGGGCCGCATCGTCATCGCGATCTTCGTCGCGCCGATGTTGCTCGACTTCTGGATCACGCCGCCGACCGTCAGCGTGCCGAAACCCGCGTCGTCGGTGATCGGTGCGCCGTCGAGCACGAAATGCCCGTTGCCCGTCTCGACGAGCGTGTTCGGCGTCACGCGGTGCAGGTCGAGCGCGAGCGACACCGTAAACGGCTTCATGATCGAGCCCGGCTCGAACACGTCGGTCATGATCCGGTTGCGCAGCTGTTCGCCCGTCATGCGCGAGCGGTCGTTCGGGTTGTACGTCGGGTAGTTGACGAGTGCGAGCACCTCGCCGGTGCGCACGTCGACGACCATCGCCGCGCCGGCCTTCGCCTTGAACTTCTCGACGGCAGCCTTCAGGTTCGCGTACGCGATGTACTGGATCTTGCTGTCGATCGACAGGTCGACGTCGGTGCCGTTGTGCGGCGGAATCTGCTCGGCGACGTCCTCGACGATGTGCCCCATCCGGTCCTTGATCACGCGACGCACGCCCGACGTGCCGGACAGCATCTTCTGGTCGCCCAGTTCGACGCCTTCCTGCCCTTCGTCCTCGACGTTCGTGAAACCGATCAGGTGAGCGGTGATCTCGCCTTCCGGATAGAAGCGCTTGTATTCGTTGCGCTGATTGATACCGGGAATGTCGAGCGCGGCGACCTTGTCCGCGACGTCGAGCGGCACCTGGCGCTTGACGTAGACGAACCCCTTGTCTTCCGACAGCTTCACGCGCAGTTCCTTCGGCGTCATGCCGAGGAGCTTGCCGAGCTGGTTGACCTTGTCGGCATCGAGATCGTCCGGCACCGCGTCGGGAATCGCCCAGATCGCGCGCACCGGCAGGCTCGTCGCGAGCACGAGCCCGTTACGGTCGAGAATCTTGCCGCGCGTCGCCGGCAGCTCGAGCGTGCGCTGGTAGCGGCTTTCGCCCTGCTTCTGGTAGAACGCGTTGCCCGGCCCCTGGATCCAGAACGCACGCGCGGCCAGCGCGACGAACGCCATGAACAGCAGGAACACGACGAGCTTCGAGCGCCACATCGGCAGATGCACGCCCAGCACGGGACTGGACGAGAACTTCACGTTCTGGCGCTTCTGGGACGGCTTCATCGCGCGCCTCCCTTGCCCTTGCCGTTCGTGTCCGCCGAAGCCGGGATCGGTGCGTCGATCGCCTTCGCGGCGCCCGGCGACAGCGTCAGGTATTGCGTGCGGCCGGTCGTGATCGGCTGCATCTTCAGCGAATCGTTCGCGAGCTGCTCGATGCGCGACGTCTTCGACAGCGCGCTCTGCTGATATTGAAGCTGCGCGTAGTCCTGCTGGAACTGACGCTCCTGCGACTGCGCGCGCTGCAGCTGGATGAAGATCTGGCGCTGCTGATTCGTCGAATTGACGACCGACAGCGCGCAACCCATCACGATGATCAGCAGGAAGATATTGAAGCGGCTCATGGCGTGACGCGCTCCGCAATGCGCATCACGGCGGAGCGGGCGCGCGGATTCGCAGCGACTTCCGCTTCACTTGGAAACTGGCGGCTGATGATCTTGAGCGGCGGACTCGGGAGGTCGACGGCACGGATCGGCAGGCGACGATCGACCGCAGGCGCACTCGCGTGCGCCTGCATGAATCGCTTGACGATCCGATCCTCGAGTGAATGAAAGCTGATGACCACCAGCCGCCCCCCTTGATCCAGCAACGACAGTGCCGCGTCTAGTACGACTTGCAGGTCCGCAAGCTCTTGATTGACGTGAATCCGTATAGCCTGAAAGGTGCGGGTTGCCGGATCCTTGCCCTTCTCACGGGTTTTGACGACGTGACCCACGATTTGGGCAAGCTCGCCCGTGGTGTCGAGAGGCCCAAGACGGTCGGACTCTGCCCGGCGAGCAACAAGCGCCTTTGCAATCTGAAAAGCAAACCGTTCTTCCCCATAATCCCGTATCACCTCCGTCAATTCCTGCACCGAAGCCCGTGCGAGCCATTCCGCCGCCGACTCGCCGCGCGTCGGATCCATCCGCATGTCCAGCGGACCATCGGCGCGGAAGCTGAAGCCGCGCGCCGGATCGTCCACCTGCGGCGAGGACACGCCCAGGTCGAGCAACACACCCGACACCTTCTCGACGCCGCGCGCCGCAAGCGCGTCGCGCATCGATGCAAAGCTGTCATGCACGATCGAGAAGCGCGCATCCTCGATGCCCTGCGCCGTCTCGATCGCTCTCGGATCCTTGTCGAACGCGATCAGCCGCCCGGCCGGCGCCAGACGCGCGAGCACCGCGCGGCTATGGCCGCCGCGCCCGAACGTGCCGTCGACATAGATGCCGTCCGGTCGCGTCACGAGCGAGTCGACCGCTTCGTCCAACAACACGGTCCGATGTTGCAATTCGTTTCCCATCGCGGGCGTCTCCGTCACCGCAATCAGAACGTGAAATTCTTCAGCGCGTCGGGCATGCCCTGCGCCATCGCTGCCTGCTCCTTCGCGTTGTAGGTTTGCGAATCCCACAGCTCGAAGTGACTACCCATTCCCAACAACATGACTTCCTTTTCCAGTCCGGCTGCCATGCGCAGCTCGGGCGATACGAGAATCCGGCCCGCGCTGTCGAGATCGACATCCATCGCATTGCCGAGAAAAATGCGCCGCCACCAGTGCGCGTCCATCGGCAGCGCGGCGATCTTGGCGCGGAATACTTCCCATTCGGGGCGCGGAAACAGCAACAGGCAGCCGTCCGGGTGCTTGGTCACAGTCACCCGTCCTTCTGCCTGTCCTTGCAGCGCTTCGCGATAGCGAGCCGGCACCGACATCCGCCCTTTCGCATCGAGCGTCAGCGCCGACGCCCCTTGGAACACTTTCCGCTCTCCCGTTCAGGGCACCGAAGCACCCGCTACATGCTGAGAATTTAGCCGGAATAGCCCGCCAAATCACACAAAAATACACTTTCTCACACTGTCTCCCACTTTAGAGGAAGGGTGTGGCACGGTCAAGGGAGCGGCCCGCTTTTTTGACGAATTTTGTTAGTTAGAACAAGGACTTACGCGCACATGCTCATGCGGCCCCTCATTCCAAAAACCGTTATAAATGAATGAGCTAGTGCAACTTGTGAAGGTGATACGTGAGAAAGACGGGCCAGACGGGTGTGCGGACGGGGCTTTCGGGGGCGGGAAAACGAGGAATAAACGGGCGGTATCAGCGGTGGGGAACCGGGGCGACGTCGCGCATCGCCCCGGTGTGAATCTCACAGATAGTACGCAGTGCTCGTCATGACTTTCGATGCGGCGCGCATCAGCATCCGTGCGGGCAGCGGCAGCTCGATCCCGCCTGCGTCGGCCGCTGCCTTGCCGTGCTTCACTTCGTCGATACGCATCTGGTCGACGATCGCCCGCGACGCAGTATCGGCCGCCGGCAACTCGGACATATGGCCTTCGAGATGGCTCTCGACCTGCCGTTCGGTCTCGGCCATGAAGCCGAGGCTGACCTTGTCGCCGAGCGCGCCGGCCGCGACGCCGATCGCGAGCGAACCCGCATACCAGAGCGGGTTCAGCAGGCTCGGGCGCGAGTCGAGCTCTTTCAGGCGGTGCGCGGTCCACGCGAGGTGGTCCTCCTCCTCGCGCGCAGCCTCTTCGAACATCGCCTTTGCCGACGCCGTGCGCGCGGTGAGTTTCTGCGCCTGGTACAGCGCCTGCGCGCAGACCTCGCCGACATGGTTCACGCGCATCAGCCCGGCGGCATGCGTGCGCTCCGCAGGCGTCAGTTCGACGGCCGGCGCCTCGGCCGGCGCGGGCACCGGCCGGCTCATCCGGCTAATGCCGGTCAGCGATCGCAGGCCGCGATCGAATTCACTGATCAGTTCATCAAACACTATCCTGTTCTCCTGGCTGCAGGTGCTGCCGCGAGCGGCAAGGGCACGAGTCCGCTGCGTAACCGACTTGATTATTCAGCGGAAATTGCGGTTAACCCGTGATTTTAACCATTGTTGCATAAAGGAAACATGGCGACCTTGAGCTGCGGCATTTCGCTTTGTGGCAAAAAACGGTTTTGCTACATTACGTGCGACTTCTTGCGAAGTTGATGGGGTCCGTCAACAGAACATAACTATCCGCCCCGCCAGAAAAATTCAGTGAATTTTGGAGATCCGTTAATGAAAAAGTCGCTTCTCGCGCTCGTCGCGCTGGGCGCGTTCGCTGGCGCTGCCCATGCGCAAAGCAGCGTGACGCTTTACGGCATCATCGATGAAGGCCTGCTCTTCAACAACAACTCAGGCGGCAAGCACCTGTACAGCATGGCCAGCGGCGTGATGCAAGGCAGCCGCTTCGGCTTGCGCGGCACCGAAGACCTCGGTGGCGGCCTGAAGGCGATCTTCACCCTCGAAAACGGTTTCGACGTGAACAGCGGCAAGCTCGGTCAGGGCGGCCTGATGTTCGGTCGTCAGGCTTACGTCGGCCTGTCGAGCCAGTACGGTACGGTCACGCTGGGTCGTCAATACGACTCCGTCGTCGACTTCGTCGGCCCGCTCGAGGCAGGCGACCAGTGGGGCGGCTACATCGCCGCTCACCCGGGCGACCTCGACAACTTCAACAACGCCTATCGCGTGAACAACGCGATCAAGTACACGAGCCCGACCTATGCCGGCTTCTCGTTCGGCGGCGTGTACAGCCTCGGCGGCATCGCAGGCCAGTTCGCGAAGAACCAGGTCTGGTCGCTCGGCGCAGGCTACAACAACGGCCCGCTGGTCCTGGGCGTCGGCTACTTGAACGCACGTACGCCGGGCAACGCCGGCGGCATGTTCAACAATGGTTCGACGGCTTCGGCTGCTCCGGTCACGTCGCCGGTCTACGGCGCGTACGCGAACAACGCGAACACGTACCAGGTCATCGGCGCGGGCGGTGCGTACACGTTCGGCGCGGCGACGATCGGCGCGACGTACTCGAACACGAAGTTCAAGGGCTTCTCGGTTGGCCCGTACGTGAACCAGACCGCGACGTTCAACAACGGCGAAATCAACTTCAAGTATCAGTTGACCCCGGCGTTGATCCTCGGCGCAGCGTACGACTACACGCAAGGCAGCAAGATCGACGGCGCGTCCGCAGCCAAGTACCACCAGGGCTCGGTCGGCGTCGACTACTTCCTGTCGAAGCGCACGGACGTCTACGTGATCGGCGTGTACCAGCACGCATCGGGCAATGCGCTCGACGCAGAAGGCAACGTCGTCAAGGCGACGGCAGCGATCAATGGTCTCAGCGGTTCGAGCACCAGCAACCAGGTCGCGGCACGCGTCGGTATCCGTCACAAGTTCTAATCAGCTTGCCTGACAAGCCGCAGCATATTGAAGGCGCCTTCGGGCGCCTTTTTCTTTTCCGGGTATCCGCAAAGCTGGAGTGCGGCGAATCGCATCGGCCGCGACGTGCTGGTCACGGAGGCGCCGTGCAGCCTGCTTCTGCTTGGCAATCGAAACGCACGGCCACCGCCGCAAGCCTGCTCCGGACGCAGCCCCGTTCGGAAACGGCCTCTTCGCGGCCGCACCGAAAACAAAAAAAGCCCGGCACAAGCCGGGCTTTTCCATTCGATCGACTGCGCCGTTACGCGCGTCCGTCGCGCAGTTCGCGCCGCAGGATCTTGCCGACGTTCGTTTTCGGCAGCTCGGTACGGAACTCGACCAGCTTCGGCCGCTTGTAGCCGGTGAGCCGCTCCTTGCAGTAGGCCAGGATGTCCTTGTCGGTAAGGGCCGGATCCTTCTTCACGATGAACAGCTTCACGGCTTCGCCGGAATGCTCGTCGGGCACGCCGACCGCCGCCACCTCGAACACGCCCGGGTGCGACGCCACCACGTCCTCGACTTCGTTCGGATACACGTTGAAGCCCGATACGAGAATCATGTCCTTCTTCCGGTCGACGATCTTCACGTAACCGCGCGCATCCATCACGCCGACGTCGCCCGTCTTGAAGAAGCCGTCCGCGAACATGACCTTCGCGGTCTCGTCCGGCCGGTTCCAGTAGCCGGCCATCACCTGCGGCCCGCGAATGCAGATCTCGCCGGGTTCGCCGAGCGCGACGTCGTTGCCCGCGTCGTCGCGAATCGCCACTTCGGTCGACGGCAGCGGCAAGCCGATCGTCCCGCTGTATTCGGTCGCGGTCACGGGGTTGCAGGTCGCCACCGGCGACGTTTCGGACAGCCCGTATCCTTCGATGATCGCCGTATGGGTCTTTTCATACCAGCGTTTCGCGACGCCTTCCTGGATCGCCATGCCGCCGCCGTTGGCGATCACGAGCTTCGACAGGTCAAGCTGATTGAATTCCGGGTGATTCAGCAGTGCGTTGTACAGCGTGTTGACCGCCGGGATCGTCGAGATCTGGTAGCCCTTCAGCTCCTTGATCATGCCCGCGATGTCGCGCGGGTTCGGGATCAGGATGCCCATGCCGCCCGTACGCAGCGTCAGGAAACCGCAGACGGTCAGCGCGAACACGTGATACAGCGGCAGCGCGACAACCGTCACGAACTGTTTCACCTCCGGAAACTTCTCATGCGCCGGATGATGCCAGGCGCCCGCCTGCAGCACGTTAGACACGATGTTCCGGTGCAGCAGCGTCGCGCCCTTCGCGACGCCCGTCGTACCGCCCGTGTATTGCAGGAACGCGACGTCGTCGGGGCCGACCTTCTGCGCCTTGAATGCCTGACGCGCGCCTTCCGACAGCGCGGCCTTGAAGCGCGTGAACGACGGCAGCTGCCAGGCAGGCACCATCTTCTTCACGTTGCGCACGACGTAGTTGACGAGCCATCCCTTGATGCCCAGCAGATCGCCCATCGATGCGACGACGACGTGCTTGACGCTCGTATTCGCGATGACGGCCTGCAGCGTCGACGCGAAATTCTCGAGGATGACGATCGCCTCCGCACCGCTATCCTTCAGCTGATGTTCGAGCTCGCGCGGTGTATAGAGCGGGTTGACGTTGACGACGGTGTAGCCCGCGCGCAGTACCGCGACGATCGCCACGGGATACTGCAGCACGTTCGGCATCATGATCGCGACGCGCGCCCCGCGCGCCAGCCCCCGCGATTGCAGCCAGGCGCCGAACTGGCGCGACAGCTTGTCGAGTTCACCGTACGTGATGCCCTTGCCCATGCAGACGAACGCCGTGCGGTCGCGGTACTGCCGGAAGCTTTCGTCGAGCAGGTCTGGGACAGAGGGATAAGGAGACGCGTCAATTTCGGCTGGAACGCCGGGTGGGTACGATTTCAGCCAAATTTTGTCCATACTGCGCGTCTCCTCACAGATTTTCGAATGGTCGTGCTAAAACGCATCGTAACGGCTCGACCGTCCCGAGACAACAGGGTTAGATGTCCACTTCGAACTTCCGTGTAAAATCGTCTGATCATACGGTGATATCCGATCAAATGCGTTCAACTTCCACAAGGCAATCGTAAAACGTCGCCGAATTGCCAAGATCGGTGAGCGCCTGGCTCGTCACCTCGTTCGCGTTCCTGCCGTCCGGTGACAGCTTCTTCCACCAGATCGACAGCCCGACGACGAGCCCTGCACGTGCGCGATCGGTAATTCTCGCGAGCGCCTGCATCGATCCGCGGTCGTTGAAGATGCGTACAAGGTCGCCCTCGACGATGCCGCGCACGTCCGCGTCGGCCGGGTGGATGTCGAGATGCGGCTCGCCTTCGGTATGACGCAGGCTGTCGACGTTCACGAACGTGCTGTTCAGGAAGTGGCGAGCCGGTGGCGAAATCATCGCGAGCGGATAGCGTGCGGCGAGCTCAGGCGCGGCTTCTGCAGACTCGAACGGCGGCAGGTAGTCGGGCACGGGGTCCACGCCCATCTGCTCGAGCCGCGGGCTATAGAACTCGCACTTGCCGGACGGCGTACGGAAACCGCCATTCGCGAACGGCGCCTCCGGCAGCTTGAGCTTCAGCCAGCCATCACGCTTCAGCGTGTCCCAATCGCTGTCGAGCGCGGGATCGTCCCAGCGGAGCGCCGCACGTGCGACCTCTTCATCGCTGTGATAAAGCGCGGGCTCGTCGAGCCTCATGCTGCGCGCGATGCCGCGGAAGATCTCCGTATTCGGCCGCGCGTCTCCCACCGGGGAAATCGACGGCAGGTTCGCCATCACGTAGGTGTGGCCGTACGATTTGTGGATGTCCAGATGCTCGAGTTGCGTGGTTGCCGGCAACACAATGTCGGCGAAATCGACGGTATCTGTCTTGAAATGCTCGAGAACGACCGTGAACAGATCGTCGCGCGCGAACCCCGCGGCGACCTTTGAAGAATCCGGCGCGACGGCCACCGGATTCGAGTTGTACACGATCACCGCTTCGACTTTCGGCCCGAAGGCTGCATCGCCCGGGTGCAACAGCGCGTCGCCGATCGCGTTCATGTTGATGATGCGCGGCAGCTTGTGCGGCCAGCCCGGCATCAAATCCGGGCGCAGCAGCGCAGCCTGGTTGACCGGTGCGGATTCCGACGACGAGAGCAACAGCCCGCCGGCGCGATCCCGCCATGCCCCCGTCAGCGCAGGCAGGCTTGCGATCGCGCGTACGGCGTTGCCGCCGCCGCGAACGCGCTGCATGCCATAGTTGAGGCGGATCGATGCCTTGCGGGTAGCGCCGTAGCGACGCGCAAGGTCGACCAGATCCGCCGCGTCGATATCGCAGATCTGCGCGACGCGTTCCGGCGGATAGGACATCGCCCGCTCCTTGAGCGCATCGAAGCCGAGCGTATGGCTGGCGATGTAGTCGTGATCGAGCAGGTCTTCGGTAATCAGCACGTGCATCATGCCGAGTGCGAACGCGCCATCGGTGCCGGGTTTCAACGCGATATGCTGGTGGCACTTCTCCGCTGTCAGCGAACGGTACGGATCGATCGCGACCAGGCGTGCGCCTCGTCGCTTCGCTTCCTGCGCGCGCGTCCAGAAGTGCAGACTCGACGCGATCGGGTTCGCCCCCCAGATCAGAATCAGTTCGCTTTCCTCGAAATGCTCGAGGTGCATGCCGAGACTGCCACCATAGGTGTAACGCAACCCCGCTGCACCGGCGGCCGCGCAGATCGTGCGCTCCAGCCGCGATGCGCCGAGCTTGTGGAAGAACCGCTGGGCAATACCCTCCCCTTGCACGAGCCCCATCGTCCCGGCGTAGCTGTAGGGCATGATCGCTTCGGGTGCGCGCGCCGCGATTTCACCGAGACGACGGCCGATCTCATCGAACGCCTCGTCCCAACTGATCGGTACGAAATGCCCTTCCCCTTTCGCGCCGATGCGCTTGAGCGGGACGGTGAGGCGGTCGGGGTGATGAACGCGATCGGCATATCGGCTGACTTTCGTGCACAACACGCCTTGTGTCGGCGGATGGTCGGGATCGCCCGTGACCTTGATCGCCTTGCCGTTTTCGACAGTCACACGCATTGCGCACGTGTCCGGACAATCATGCGGGCAAACAGCCCGGGCTACCTGAATGGCGGCGTTCATCGTTTTGAGTGCAAAGATGGGGATCCGCAAATTTTACGTGGACACGCCGAATAAAGCGTTCATTTCGAGCGGATTCTGCGTGATCTGACCGAAAAGCGATTGGGGGAAGTCGCGGAGTTTCGGCGGTCCCGTGCGTCTTCCGCAGGGGGACTTGCATGGTCAATCCGACACTCGTCGGCGACGATGGAAAGCCGGTCATGTACGGCGGTGCCAACCGATACACGAGGAAGAAGGGAGTGCAGCTTTGATCGAAGATACGATCAATAGACCAAGGGATCGCGAATGATATCTACCGATCAGGGAACCGGGAGCTGCGATTGGTTGCACGTGGGAGGGGTGATGTGGAAACTTCGGCCAGGCCGCCCATCCCGATCCCACGCACGTTTCCTCCGCGCAAATGCAAAAACCCCCGCCTTTCGGGCGGGGGTTTCTGGCTTAGGGAGCCTGACGATTACCTACTTTCACACGGGAA
>NZ_CABVQK010000030.1 GCF_902499335.1 Burkholderia lata
CGAGTCGAGGGCAATGGGGACGGTGGTGCTCTATACGCCTGACGCGCCAGACGGCCGGGCGTATCGTACCTACGCCAATCGAGACGAGTTGAAGCAGGATCCCCTGTTCAAGCGGCCGGAATGGGTCGAGTATTTCAAGAGCCGTGTCTCGCACGGCAACGTGGCATATACGTGGCAAGATGAGGTGTCCAAGCGGGAAGGCATCGACCTGTCTGTTGGTTCCAAGCGGAAACCGGGCCTTGAGGCCCGATTCAATACCACGCCCGTCAAAGACGACTTTACTGAACAGCAGTACAAAGCCGTGGTTGCCACGAAACGCGAGAATGCTGATGTCGTCTCCATCACGAATGAGGAGCTGCATCAGGAGTCGTTGCAGAAGAAGATCAATGGCTGGGGTGGACTGGCGCTTGATGCAGTCGACATCTTGCCGACCGGCAAACTTGGCAAGGGCCTCAGGATGCTGGCCCGCCAAGCGAATCCACGCAAGGTTCTCACCAAGCTTCCGATAGGCACGCATTTGCTCCGAAATGTCGACGAAGCGAACCAGGTCCCGTTCGGAATTGCGCGTCATTCTTCCGTCAATCCCACAGGCCAATTGTTGAAAGGGTACGATGTGCCTATTTCGGACAGTGGGCTTAAGCAGCTGAAATATGACAAGGCCAGCGGCATCTATAGGGATGGGGCGAACAACGAGTATCTGCGGATAGACAACAAGTTTTATCGAACGAACCACCAGCGCGATTCGAGCGGCGAGCTGCAGCGCGGCATCTTCCGGCCCAACAACAGCACCGATCGTTTCGATGTCGAGCGCGTCGGCGATCGATGGAATGTGAAGCAAAAAGACGAAAGATTGCTCGGTGGTGGGGGCGATAAGAGGCAAGTCGAGTCCTCACCCGACGGAACCCCAGACTCCAAGAGAGTGAAGTCTGACAAAAGTAGCCTTGGCGATCTGGACGGCAGGAATGCCAAAGTTATCGGTGACCCGCAGGCGACGATATACCGAGTCGATGATGAAGTTATTCGTCGTGAGATTCCGAATGCGGCGAAAAATAAGCTGGATGCAAAATATGGCGATGGAAATTACGAAATTATTGGATATCATGTGAGTCCTGATAAGAATAGACAGTCTCTTATCGAGAAAGGTTTTTCTCCATTCGCTAATGAAGGCGGGGCGGGAGGTGTCGGGGGGATGAACAGGGACGGGCCGGGCCTGTATGTGAGTCAGAAGCCAAGCACAAGCTATATACCGCCGAACGAGAAGTCAAGCATGTATGTGGTAGTTCGTTCAAAAAAAGGAGATACAACGTGGGCGGAATCCAGTTCAACCTCGCGTGGATGGAGTAGTTCTGGCAACAATGTTTCGAAGGATAACGGTGATTTTATTCGGTCCAGTGTGCGTGGGGATATAAAGATCACTGAGCAAGGAATTCCTAAGGTAGAGTTGATTGAGGTCGGTGTTTTTGAACCCAGGGCGCCTTCAGTGGTAATCAGCCGGGGCGGGGCGGTATCAGAAATTGCGAAGCCGTCGGATGCTAGTGTGTCAAAATTCATAGATGATAGAATTAATAAATTTAAAGATCTTGGCAATGGAATTTCTGCCGCATCGGATTCGGATGAAAAAATTAGGCTAATTAACGAGCTGGCCGGAAAATTGTTCGAGGATCGTAGTGCTTCTGATACGTTCAGAAGGGGGGATTTGGTTAGATTGCTAAAGAATCGATATGGGGTCGGTCGAGATTAGCGATATCATGTCGATCATCGGCTGCAATCGCGTGACGTCGTTGATGTTCGCGCTGGTCGTCGTCGATGATCGACTTGCTTGACCGGCGAGAAACTGTCTAATGTCCGGTTCGGCCGGCGCGCGGTCGATCAGCTTGCGAAACCCTGCGCGTACGAAAGCATAAGCGGCATATCGCGACGCTTCGCGCCAAGGTGGCGAATGCACGCGCCAACTTCCAGCACAAGCTCGCACTCGATCTGGTGCGACGCTTCGATTACATCGCAGTCGGCAATGTGTCGGCCGCCAAGCTCGCCAGAACTAGGATGGCGAAGAGCGTCTACGACGCGTCCTGGTCGTCCTTCCGGGACAAGCTCCGTTACGAGGTGGTGGCGCACAGAGCCACGTTCGAGGAAGTCGACGATAGCGGCTCTACCCAGTCCTGTTCGGCGTGCAGGTCGAAAGACAGCACGACTCGGCCGAGAGATATCGCGGGGCTGCGAATAAGGGAGTGGACTTGCAGTGACTGTGGTGTCGAACATGAAACGGCCCTTGCGAGGCGCATATCAAGCAGCAAGACGCGATACAGGAGCTGGTTGCCGACTCGCTAGACGACATGTAGCAGACTCGTTCGCCGGTGGTCAATGGCGGGTGTGTCGGAAACGTCCATAGTGATATCGAGAATCAGTTGGATTGGGGGATATCCGCAAGAATGAGGCGATAGCCGGTTCCATGCACGGTCAGCAATTTCATGCCATGCCGACCGTCGAGTTCGAGCCGGTTGCGTATGGCAGCGATGTAGGTCGTCAATCTCCGGTTCTCGTTGAAGCGCCGTTTTCCCCATACGAACTGGAACAGGTGGTCGTGATCGAGATCCCGGCCGATGTTCATCATCAACGCAAAAGCGACCTGGAATTGTTTTTGGGTCAGTACGATTGCCTTCCCGTGAAACCGAAACGTGCGACTTCCGCAGTGCAACTCGTAGGCACCGACTCGCATCGTGTGCCTATGCGCGCGACAGTGCATCGACCATCTGAGCCAGTACGCGATTGTTGATGCAAGGCCGTTCCCCGATAGGGAACAAGCAATATATTCGTTTGCACCCGCGCCAATGCTGCGCATCACGTACGCATCGTGGTCGCCTTTGCCAACGGCGATCAATGGCATGGCGTCACCGAACCGATTCCTCAATGCGCGAATCGCATCGGTCGCCTGCGAACAGACGGATTCGCTGCAAATCATCGCAAGATCGAAGCCGACGCCGCGCGGAGTGTTCTGGAACGACGCCAGCGAATTGAAGCGATCGACACCGTATCCGAGTCGAATCAGCGTGCCCTCGAACTGGAGGGGGGGCGCCCCATAACGGGGCTGCTGCCGACTTTCGAGCGCGTCGTGCATTGGCATGCCGCCGATATCGATGATTGCGATCTTGAGTGAAGCGCGGCCGTTCATCGCTGAGCGTCCGTCAGTGTGGATCGCGCTGAGCTGTCCGCCGGACAGGATCGGAGCAAGTCTGTTTGCGGCATGGAATGGAGCCTCTGGTGAATTCGAGCAAGCTGAGACCCGGATGATGATTTAACGTCATGGCGGGGATTGGCCGTCCGTTTGGACAGCGGTGGCATGATGGTCGGCGAGCCGGGATGGCGTCGATTCAGGCCCGCGACGGCAATGTCGTGATGGAGTATGTTCGGCGCGGATTGCGCCGTATATGGGACGTGTCTCCGACGGGAGACGTACCGATTCGATAATTTCGGGTCAACGCTTGTACGCGATGCTGGCCGCGTCGCCGCGACTTACGTCGCGGCCCCGACACTTGCGGCGATCGGCCATGGAGCGTGCGCTCAGCGTGTGACGACCTGAAGGTTCCCCGAGCGGAATTCGTCGGCGAGAAAGAACGGGAGATTCAGCTTCCAGGTGTTCTGGCGAACCAATGCGTCGTAGGCGAGCGCGGGTTCACCAGCACGGACCAGCGCAATCGGCTGGCGCGCTCCGTCGGGCAGCGACGAGGGGCCGCCGATGCTCGCGTAGGCCGTGTTGCTGCCGACATGGAATCGATCCGTGCGCCAGCGTACCGGCGGATGATCTGGAAACGGACGTGCGTCGTGGAAGCCGAACAGCTCGTCATGGTTCATGATGCTCTCGCGCACAGTCGGCCACAGGACCGTACGCAGGAATTGCTGATCGGTGAAGCGGGCAGGACCTCGATAATTCGCGAGGAAATCGAAAATCAACGGCGTGATGGGTGGGATCACGCGAGTGCATCCTCCCCACAGGCCCGCGAGCAGCAACTCGGTGTGGGTGAAATAGTCGCGCATGTGATGGAACAGGCGATCGCTCACCAGCCATTCGTCGACCGCCCCCACTTCGCGCTCCGAGAGCAGCGAATCTGCGTCGCGAACGATGAATCGGTCGACGTCGGGATCGTCCATGACCAGGAAGCGCCACAACGTTCCCGGAATGGCGCCCCGTTCGTCGTGATCCATCGCAACGAGTTCTGCGCCGGCGTCGCGCAACCTGCGCTGCACGTGTTCCGGCACACTGGCGTCGAGGTAAACGCGGCAGGTCCATGCGGGATAGAGCTCATGCGCGACCCTCGCGTTCATCACGGCGGTCTCGCAATAGCGCGGGTTCGCGCCATACAGGCTGTATGCAATGACGTTGCGCGTCCGGGCATCCGGGTCGAATCGCGGCGGTACCGCGGGGAGTGGCCAGTGTGGCCCATGCCGGAACTTCTCGTCGGCGTCAGCCAGTGACCGATGTCCGTGGTGGCGAAGCTCGTCGTGCTTGCCGAGCCAGCCACAGACTTCCGCGAGGCCGTCCAGCCAGGTGGCAGACGCGCGGGCGCGGTGTATAGGCGGCGTGTCATGGATCTGCATGTACACACGATAGGCATCCTCGTACCGGCCCGTTCGCATCAGGCACAGCGCATAGTCGCCGAGGATCGTCATGTTGCTGGGGGTGCGAGCAAGCGCGGTCTGCGCGAGTTGCAGCGCATGAGCGAAATCGGCTGCGGCCATCGCTGCGCGGAACTGGGCGGCGAGTGACTCGAGTTGCATCTGTGCGCGTCCCGCATGCAGGCCGGTCGCCGCTGTCTTGCGTTTCGGAATCGGAGGAGGTCGGAATCTGGACATGATCTTGATCGGGTACGGTTCCGGCATGGCTGACGCACGTGCGTGCGCGCACCGACGCCGTTCGACGTCGGATGATCAGGCGGGTAAAAGAGGCGCCTGCTGCGCTGAAGAGCGTTTGCCGGCAGGCGCTGCATGGCATTACTGGGGCTTGTCGTCGCGAGCAGTCTTGCGACTGGTTGCCCCGGCCGTCGGCACATTCAGCGTGTCCGATGTCGAGCCGGATGCGTCATTGAATGCGGCCAACGAGACCCCCATCGAGTACTTGACTAGATCGGTGTCATTGTCAATGCCGAGCTTTTTCATTGCATTCGACTTTTGCGAACTGATGGTCTGCTTGCTGCGCTTCAGCTGTTCGGCGATCTGGTTCACACTCAATCCCGACACGAACAAACGGATGACCTCCTCCTCGCGCGTGGTCAGCGCGTTGCTCGTGGTGTTCGCTGCCTCGACATCGACTTGCCACGCGACTTCCGAAATCGAAGGCGAAAAATACCGGCCGGACGCATAGGCACCGTGAATGGCCGTCAGTACGTGATCGGTGCTGTCCGACTTGCTCAGGATGCACTGGATGCCAAGTTTGAGCAGAGACCGGATCACGCCGGGGTTGTCCATCATCGTTAGCACGACGATCCGCGTATCGGGGTAGCGACGACGCAGGAACGAGAAGAGCGTGATGCCGTCGCCGAATTCGCCCCCTGGCATCGCGTAGTCGGAAACGAGTACGTCACAGGGGTGCGCGTCGAGCGCAGCGATGAGTTGCGTTGAATTCGACGCGGTGGCGGCCACTTTCACCGTCTTGTGAGCGGCGAGAGAGGCCATGAGGCCGTTGATGATGGCAGGGTGATCGTCGGCGACGATGACCTGGATGGTGAATTGATCCATGTTCGTTTATGTCCGATGTTCAGGCATTTCACTCGACATCCCGCGTAATGCCTCGTCCGATTGTGAGTTCTGCGCCCGCATCCCGGTCAAGTACGGCATCGGGTCGGAGCGCGGCGGTCGTACCGCCTCGACAACGACACTCTAGTTCGATCACCTTTCGAAAACTATCGATCTCAAATGGATTGAAGTCAGACTAGTCCGATTTATTTTTTGGATCGTACCCCATAAATGAAAAACTGGTGGCGGGGCTGGCCTAGCGTGGCGACGGGCGCCACGTCAGGATCCTACGCCGAATGTATCCCGAGATCGACTCGCGTTCGAACCATCGCTGATCCCGATACGCTGAATTTGGTACTGGTCTGACTTCACTCGGTTTCCCGTCGCATATCCCGAGTTGTCCGATTTCCAGAGAATTGGAACCCGTTTCATAGCCCGTCAGGCACACCTGACTGGCCACGAACGCGGACCCATCGCATCGCTGCAGCTGACTTGACGATCGATTGTTCCGCTACGCCATTTTTCATGACCTCTCGTGCATAGACAGTTGTGCATCTGGCTTCGGCCGTGTTGCCGCCCATGTGCGATTGGTACAACGGGTTCAGGACATGACTCTCGATACTGCTCAAGCACAGGAACTGCAGGATACGGCCTGGCAAGAACCGCCGAAATCCGCGACCAATCATGACGGCTTGCTCGACGCCGTCTTGTGGATCTGTGAACGTTATGGCTGCGGCAAGACGCCGGAAGCGCTGATGGCCGGCCTGCCGAAGGCCGGCGTGCTTTCGCCTTCGCTCGCGCTGGACGCGCTCGCCAACTCGGGGCTGATGGCCGGTCTCGTCGACCGCCGTCTACAACTGCTCCCGGAACACGTGATGCCGATGATCCTGCTGCACAAGCGCGCGGGCGGCTGCATCCTGCTCGCTCGGCGACGCAATCCGGACAAGGAAGCGAAGAGCAAGCTCCTCTACCAGGTCATCATGCCCGAGGTCGGCCTCGACCCGGTCGAGTACACGCAGGAGGAGATGGACGAGTTTTACGCGGGTTACGCAATCCTGGTCAAGCCGGCCGCCCGAGTCGACACGCGCGCCGGCGAGCAGGAACCCGAGCCGGCCGGCCACTGGCTGCTGCGCACGCTGTGGCGCTACCGCCGGTATTACGCGAGCGCGGCGCTTGGTGCGCTCCTGATCAACGTGCTGGGTCTCGCGAGCATTTTCTTCACGATGAACGTGTATGACCGCGTCGTGCCAAACCAGGCCTACGTGACGTTGTGGTCGCTCGCGATCGGGGTCGGCGTCGCCATGACGTTCGAGGCGATCTCGCGGCATGTCCGCGCGCACCTGCTCGACGTCGCCGGCAAGAAGGCAGACCTCGTGATGGGCACCTTGCTGTTCAGGCAGGCGCTGTCGATCCGGATGGAGAACAAGCCGGCATCGGCCGGTTCGTTCGCGAACCAGCTCCGGGAATACGAGTCGGTACGCGATTTCGCGACCTCCGCGACGCTGTCGGCGATTTCCGACCTGCCGTTCGTCATCCTGTTCATCGGGGTCGTGTTCACGATCGGCGGTACCCTCGGCTGGGTGCCCGCGATGATGGTGCCGCTGATCATCGGTATCAGCGTGCTGGTCCAGTGGCCGCTCGCGAAGATCATGAAGGAGAACCTGCGCGAGGCATCGCTCAAGCAGGGTGTGCTGATCGAATCGGTCGAAGGGCTCGAGACGCTGAAAGCGGTGGGCGGCGAAGGGTACATGCAGCGCCGCTGGGAACATTACAGCGGGCTGTCAGCGACCTCGTCGATGAAGTCCCGCAAGATCTCGAGCAAGGCGACCAGCCTCGTGACGTTCCTGCAACAACTGCAAACGGTCGTGCTGGTCGTGCTCGGCGTGTACCTGATCGACGCCGGGGAACTGACGCAAGGTGCGCTGATCGGGACGGTGATGCTCGCGGGCCGGATCACGGCGCCGCTCAGCCAGGTGATGGGTCTTGCGCTGCGCTTCCAGCAGGCGAAGGCCGCGCTGCATTCGTTGAATAACCTGATGGCGATGCCGGTCGACCGCGATCCGGCGCGCGAATACCTGCCGAAGCCGCCGCTGTCCGGCGAGATCTCGCTGAAGGACGTCGGGTTCGCGTATCCCGCGCCCCCGATGCAGCCGAATCCGCCGATTCTCAAGGGCGTCAACCTGGCGGTCAAGCCGGGCGAGCGCGTCGCGATTCTCGGCCGGATCGGCAGCGGCAAGTCGACGCTGCTGCGCGTGATGGCCCGCCTCTACGCACCGACCGACGGCCAGATGTTTACCGGCGGCCTCGATGTCGAGCAGATCGACCCGGCCGACTGGCGCAAGGCGGTCGGCTATGTCGGGCAGGATGCGCGGTTGTTCCACGGCTCGCTACGCGAAAACGTGATGATCGGTCGCCCGGAGGCGTCCGCTGACGAATTCCTGCGCGTGCTCAGGCTGACCGGCCTGGACCAGATTGCGGCCAAGCATCCGAAAGGCATCAACTTGCCGATCGGCGAGGGCGGACAGGGCATCTCGGGCGGCCAGCGTCAGCTCGTTTCGCTCGCACGAACCCTGTTGGCCCGTCCGCTGCTGCTGTTGCTTGACGAGCCGACAAGCGCGATGGATAGCCAGACCGAAGCCGTGTTTCTCGATCACCTTGCGCGGGCGACTGAAGGGCAGACGCTTGTCGTCGTCACGCACCGCCCGTCGCTGCTCGCGCTCGTCGACCGGATCATCGTCGTCGAGGAAGGGAAGGTCGTCGCCGATGGCCCGAAGAGCAAGATCCTCGCGGCGCTGTCGGGCGAATCGCGCCCGGCGCCCGGCGCTGCGCGCCGCCCTGCTACGAACAAGGCACCGGCGGACGCCGCAGTCGGGACCGGGGCCACGCCCCTCCGGGCTACCGCGCCGCGTGCCTCGGCACCGGACAACGGCGCGTCGGGGCAGGTCACGATGACCGCGCAGCGGGCGCCGCGACCGGCGGCGCCCGCCAACGACGCGGCGTCCAACACCGATACACCCGCGGCCGGCGCACCGGCTGCCCAGGAGTCGATTCGATGAATCTCAATCCATTCAAGAAGTGGTGGCCAGGCAAGGCCAAGCTGACGCCCGGAGATGCGGCGTTCATGAACGACGTGAAGGAATCGCTGCTCACGCAGTCGACGCCCGGTTCGATGCTCGTGATGTATGTGATCGTCGCGATTCTCGTGACTGGCATCGGCTGGGCAAAATTCGCGCGTGTCGAGGAAGTCACCCATGGCGATGGCACGATTATCTCCAAGAGCCGTGAGCAGGTGATCCAGAGCCTGGAAGGCGGGATCCTGGAGCAGCTCGACGTGCGCGAAGGCGACATCGTCAAGAAGGGCCAGGTGCTCGCCAAGATCGACCCGACCCGTGCGGAGACGAGTTACCGCGAGGCCTGGTCGAAGCAGATCGGCCTGAAGGCGACGATCGTGCGCCTTCGTGCCGAAGCGTACAACCAGCCGCTCGCCTTCCCGGGCGACGTGAAGGGCGTGCCGGCGGTCGTCAAGCAGGAAACGCTCGCGTATAACGCGCGCCGTCGCGCGCTCGACGACAGCGTTGCCGCGCTCGAGAAAAGTCATTCGCTGTCGATGCGGGAGATTGGGCTGGCCGAACCGCTCGCGGCGAAGGGCCTCGTTTCCGAGGTGGAGCTGCTGCGCATGCGTCGTCAGGCGAACGAGTTGCGTTCGCAGATCGTCGAGCGGCGCAACCGCTTCCAGGCCGATGCGAACTCCGAGCTCATCAAGCTGGAACTCGAACTCGCTCAAACGAGCGAAACGGTCGTGGGCCGCGCGGACGTACTCCAGCGGACCACTGTCGTGGCGCCCGTATACGGCACCGTGAAAAACATTCGCGTGAATACCATCGGCGGCGTCATCCAGCCGGGCGAGCACATCATGGAAATCGTGCCGCTCGAGGACCAACTGCTGGTCGAAGCGCGCATCAAGCCCTCCGACGTGGCGTTCCTGCGCCCGGGCCAGCCGGCGACCGTCAAGATCACCGCGTATGACTTCGGCATCTATGGCGGCCTCAAGGGCAAGGTCGAGCACATCAGCCCGGATACGCTGAAGGACGACCAGAAAGCCGCGGCGGGCCGGCCCGACGCGACCTACTATCGCGTGCTGGTCCTGACAGACTCGAGCACGTTGAACGCAGGCGGCAAGACGCTGCCGATCATGCCGGGTATGGTCGCGACCGTCGATATCCGCACGGGCGAGAAAACCATTCTCGACTATGTGCTGAAGCCGATCTTCAAGGCGCGCGAAGCGTTCCGCGAGCGTTGATCATGATGGCGACGGCGTCGTCGTGCCCGCAGCGCAGGCCGATCACATGGGTCGTGTCGTCGCTGTTGGCACTTGCTCCGCGCATTTTTATGATCGCACCCCATAAACGACAAACCGGCGGCGGGGTCGGCCACGCGTAGCGGCGGGCGCCACGTCAGGCCCCTACGCTGAATGCAGGTCGAGATCGACACGCGCTCGAACCAGCACTGATGCCGTTGCGGTCAATTTAGTACTGGTCTGATTTCTGTTGGTTTCTCGTCGCATATCCCGCGTTGGCCGATTTCCCGAGAATTGAGCCCGTTTCGTAGCCCGTCACGCACATCTGACTGGCCGCAAATGCGGACCCCTCGCATCGGTGCAACTGACCTGACGATCGATTGTTCCGCTACACCACTTTTCATGACCTCTCGCGCATAGGCGGTTGTTGCACCCGGCTTCGGCCGTGATGCCGCCCATGCGCGATCGGTACCAACGGGTTCAGGACATGACTCTCGAGACTGCTCAATCACAGGAAGACGCTGCGGATCATGCCCGACATGGTCGCGACCGTCGATACCCGCACGGGAGAGAAAGCCATTCTCGACAACGTGCCGAAGCCGATCTTCAAGGCACGCGAAGCGTTCCGGGAGCTTTAACCGTGACGGCATCGTCGTATCCGCAGCGCAAGCCGATCGCATGGGTCGTGTCGTCGCTGTTCGCATTCGCGCCGCTCGTGGTGGCCGATGTGGCGAACGCGCAAAGCATCGCAGGCATCCGATCGCACGTGTCGGTTAGTGAATGGGCGAAGGCGCCGACCCAGGCCGCTGCGCCCACCAGCACAGCAGCAAGCGTGGCACGGAGCGAGGCGAAGCTTGCCGAGGCGACGCGCGCCGACGAAGAGAAGCGGCTTGCGGAAATCAAGTCACCTGAAGGCCAGGCACGTCTCGCCGCGGAAGCGCGGCGCAATATGGACGAGCGCGTGGTCAGGCAGATGCAGTTCGATCACCCTGTCGATCGGCTGCGTGAGGCCCAAACGCGTGAAACAAATCGTCTTTCGGACGAGGCGCGCGAGGCCGAGGCCCGGCGCCAGCAAGCCGTCCGTGCGGAAGCCGAGGCGAAGCGGCGTGCCGATGCCGACCGCGCCGCGGCGGAAAGGCGCCATCGGGAGGAACTAGAACGTGCCGCCGCCGCCGCGCGCACGGCAGCCGAGCAGGACGCGGCCGAAGCGCGTCGACTCGAGGTCGAGCGACAGGCGGAAGAGCGCCGTCAAGCGACAGTGCGGCTGGAGGCCGCCGAGGCGGCGCGCCGGGTGGAAGCTGAGCGAGCAGCGGCGGCGGAAGCACGTGCCCGCGAGGCCGAGGCGCAGAGCCGCGAAGCGGCCGCGCGTGCTTCCGCCGCGGAACGTGACGCACAGGCACGTGCCGAAGTCGAGCGCCAGCGCACGGAGGCTGCACGTGTGGCCGAGGCTGAGCGCGCGCGGGCGGAAGCGCAGCGACGGGAGCGGCAGCAGGCTGACGACGCACGCCGACAGGCAGATGCCGCGCGAGCGGCTGAAGCTGCACAGCGCTCGGAAGCCGCAAGGATGGCGGCGGCACGTGAAAACCGGCGACAGGACACACCGTCGTCGGGGCCGGATTACGCGCCACCATTGGCGTCGAACCAAGGGCGCAAGGCCACTTCAACGAAAGACGAAGCACTGCCCGAGTTCAAGCCGGTCGCGTCGCCCGAAGTGACCGTCGCACGCGTAGAAACGGACGCGAATCCGTCGACGCACGCGCAGTCTGCCCAATCGGTATCGCAGGCGCAGACGGCGCCGCCGATCAAGTCAGCATCGGAAGCACGCACCTGGGAAGCGGCGACGGTCGACGCTGCTCGCGCGGCGGACCGGTCGGCGCTCGGGCAGCTGACGCTGGGCAAGACCGGCGCGGCCGCCGGCGCGCAGCAGCTCGCCGTGTCGGAAGCCGCGATGGCGCTTCAGGCCGCCGCGCCTCGCAAGTCGTACGACAGCTCGCGCGAAACGGACACGGGCCGAACGGCAGCGGCGGCGGAGCCGAAGGTGCGTGGCGGCAAGGCGAGTGCCGCGCCGACCAGCGGGGCGCCCGGACAATTCGCGCGTTGGCTCGAGACCCAGCCCGATGACTATGGAACTGGATCGACGCCGTCCGGCGACAAGCTGCGCGAGATCTTCTGGAATGCCGTGCAGGTTGCCGCCGAGCGCAGCCCGGAGGTGCGCCAGGCCTACGCGAACTACCAGGCGTCGAACGCCGACGTCGCGGAGGCAAAAGGGCAGCGTTGGCCGCAGATCGACATTGGCTCGCAATCGCCGACGGCGAATTTCGGGCCAGGAGGCGGCAATGGCGGTGGCAATTCCGGCAATCCGCTGTCGATCAACGTCACGACCAATGTTTTCGACTGGGGAAGGACGAAGCATACGATCGGCAGCCGCCAGTTCCTGTCGGACGCCGCGAATCGCGCGTACGACGCCGCGCTGGGAAGTTCCGCGTTCGAGGTATCGACGACACTGGTCGAACTCGGCAAGCAACGAAACATCGTTGACCTGAGTCAGCAGTACGTCGACCGGATGGCGACGCTCGTCAGGATGCTGAGCGAGATCGTGGAGGTCGACCGTGGGCGTGGCAGCGAGCTTACGCAAGCGAAGACGAAGCTGCTGCAGGCGGAAGCGTCACGGGACACCGCCAAGGCCAAGGTGCGGGACGCGGAGCTCACGCTGAAGAAGTTGGTCGGGGACGAAGCCGTCCTGATTCCGCGCACTCGCGAATGGTCGATTGAGCCGGGCAACCTGCCGAAGCTGTTGTCCCAGGTGGGTGTCCACCCGAGCCTGCAGCAGGCGAAATCCGAGGCGGATGCCGCGGATCTCAACGCGAAGGCTGTGAAGGCATCGGGCCTGCCGCAGGTGAACTGGGTCGTCAGCGCGGGCGTGGGCAAGGACGGTCTCGGCCGCCAGCAGCCCTGGCAAACGATGCTGACGCTGAACTGGGGCGCGTTTCGCGGCGGCTCGGCGAGCGCCGCGACCGACGCGGCGAGCGCGCGCGCGACGGCAAGCTGGCAACGGATGGAGCAGCAAAGTCGTGATCTCGAATACGCGGTGCGTACCGCGGATCAGGACGCGCACACGATGCTGCAACGCGCCGACCTGTATCGCGGTCTTTCGTCGGAAACCGATCGCGTGCGCAAGGCCTTCTTCGAGCAGTGGTATCACCTCGGCAAGCGAACGTTGCTCGACGTGCTGACTGCGGAGAGCGAGCACTACGGCAATCGTGTGGCCGAAGTCACGAACCGCTTCGACGGTTATCAAGCGGTGTTCCGGGAACACCATGCGGCGGGAGGGCTGGCCGAGTGGTTGAGGAACGAGCCGGGAAGCTGATGTGGTCTGCTTTCCTAGCTTGAAATGGCAGTCGCGGCGCATCGGATGCGTCGCGATTTTTTTATGCATGCGTGAAGTTGAACAACCGCATCGGTCGTCCCTCCACCACATAAAAAAATCGTACCTGTCCGATGCACATCGAAATTGGTCCTGTTTCCCGTGTCGTGCAGATCGGGAGAATGGCATGTGGACAGCGGTCCCGGAATGGATCCGCGATTTTCATTCGCTCGTCTCGCTTTGCATGGTCGTGTGTCGACACGTCGATTGCGATGCGACCGAGCTTTCAAGACATTCTTGACCCTGTGTGTCGCCTGACCAAGGCGCCGTATCGGGACGCGTCGACGGTGGACGTCAATACGTCCGTCGACTTTCTATGAATCATGAGGCCATCAGAAATGCCCGCTCCTCACAGAAAACTGTCGCCCAAGGTCATGCGCGTGCTCTGCGCGTTCGCCGATCTCAAAGAAGACACCCAACAGGCGTTCAACGGTGCGATGAACGAGTATCTGCTCGCATCGCCGACGAAACGGCGTCAGTTGCTGAAGCAATGGCGCGAGTGCGTTGACGATCCGGCGAGACCGGAGTCGGTGCATTTCCAGCCTTGCATGTCCGGCGAGTAATCGACGAGCTTTGCGGCGCTCGCGTCGCGCTTCAGGTTCATTTCATGCAGGACTGTCATACACGGGATCCGTCGACGGCGGCGAGCGATTCCGGATCAAAAAACGCCGAGCTCGGCTTGCTGAACCGCTACCAGCGCACGCTGCTCTACGGCGGCGGCGGCGTGCTGTCGATTGTGATCGCTTGCGCAACCGCTTACGGCTTGTGGACCACCGGTCGCGAGTACATTGCCCATCAGCGCGCGTCGTTCCTGACAGTCCGTTCGTTGCTGAGCGTCGAACTCGAGATGCATCAGACAATGTTCTCGCGGACGGTCGCGAGTGCCGAAATCCTTTGGACGGAACATGACGAGACGTCGCGGCACCTGGTCGATGCGTTTTCCGCGAATGGCGGCCGAATCGTGCTGCATGCGAACTCCCGCGCCGCACCGTTGTGGGTGTTAGGTGAGCTGGATCCTGGGCACGACGCCTCCGGCTATGTACGGTACCTCAGGCTCGCGGAACGAATGAGTAGTGTGATGAGCGCGGCGGCACGTCAGATCGGACGACCTGTCGCGGGAATGTTCTACAGTCAGGACAAATCGTTCGCGACGATCTATCCACCGGAACGCGCGGAGTCGCTGGCCACCCTGTTCGGTTCGACTGACGTACGCGTGTGGATCGATCGCCTTGCACCGGCCTCGGCCTTCTTCGTTGCGCGGGCGGACGACGATACGAAATCGACGTTGCATAGCGCCGTCTGGTGGCCCCCCGAGCCCGATCCGGTGACCGGGGTCCCCATGCTGCGGGTCGTGCAACCGGCATTCGACGGACGCGATGTGTTCGCGGTGTTCGTTCATGAAGTGCCGGCGGCGAGACTACGCGATACGCTCACACAGCACCGCCTTGCCGGCGAACTGATGGTGCTCGACCGAACCGGCCGCACCGTGCTGCATTCGGAAGGCCTTGTCACGCATGCCGACACGACGCTAAGCGTGCGCGCGATGAAGGTCGGCCAATGGCGCCGCGGTTTCGGTGGGCTGAACGATGCCTATCGGGATGGCGTGTTTACGGTCAGCGATCGCGTACCGGGTACGGACTGGGTGCTGGCGTACTTCTGGTCGTGGCGGACGATGGCTGCTGCACTGGCGTCCGACTGGCTGGTGCGAACCGGTTCAACGGCGGGTGTACTAGCGTCGCTATGGGTGCTTCTCATCCTATTCGATCGTAAGGTGTTCCGCCCGGTGCTCGCGCGCTCGTCGCACGTGTTCGAGAGCGAGAACCTGAACCGGACGATCGTGTCGTTGGCGCCGGTTGGAATCGGCTTGTTCGCGTTGCGCGATGGCGCCGTGCTGCTGGAAAACGACGCGATGCGGCGATTGCGCGCGCTCGGCGGTGACGCTGGTGCGCGCGCCGTTGCTACGCACTATCTCGCGATGCGGGCGACGGGCACGAACGCGGGCCACGCGGGTGCTTGCGAGTGGGAATACACGGTACCCGTGCCGGGCGGCGAATCGATCGACCTTGCGATCGGCATGGTCCGTGCGCGCTATCGATCGGCGGGCGCGCTGCTGTGCGTCGCGTCGGACATCACCGCTCGCAAGCGAGCGGAGCGCGCGGCGCTGGATGCACGCGAGGCGGCCGACGTGGCCAACCGGGCGAAAACTGTGTTCCTTGCGTCGATGAGCCACGAGATGCGCACACCTCTCAACGCCATCCTCGGCCATCTCGAGTTGTTGAAGGGCGCCGGTCACGATGACCGTACGCCGAGGCGGCTGGATACGGTCATGCGATCCGCGCGGGGGCTTTTGTCCCTGATCAACGACATTCTCGATATATCGAAGGCGGAATCGGGGCAAATGACGCTCGAGCTGATCGCGTTCGACCTGCGCGAACTGGTGGTGGAGACCGTCGACGTACTCGCGCCGCTGGCGTCAGAGAAGGCAATTCGATTCGACGTCACGATTCAGGGCAGTGTCGGGCAACGCTATCTCGGCGATCCGACGCGGATCCGCCAGATACTCGTCAACCTCGTCGGCAACGCGATCAAGTTCACGTCGAAGGGAGGTGTGACGATCGAGGTTGGCGAGCGGCGGCGCGGGCACGATTCGGTCGATATTGCACTGACTGTCGGCGACACCGGTATCGGGATTGCGCCGGATCGCATCGACGCGATATTCGATCTGTTTGGTCAGGCCGACTCAACCATCTCCCGTCGCTTTGGTGGAACCGGGCTCGGTCTCGCGCTGTGCAAGCGGCATGTGGAGATGATGAACGGGGCGATTGCGGTGAGCAGTCGGCCGGGCGTCGGCAGTACGTTCCGGGTCACCCTGCCGTTGAAGCGCCTGCGAGAGCGTGTCGAGCGTCCTGCCGTCGACCTTCCTGGCAGCCACGCGGACGGTGATGCGCATACCCCGGTTCGAGTGCTGGCGGTTGACGACCATCCATTCAACCGAGAGCTGATTGCCGACCAGCTTGCGGCGCTCGGCTATGCGTACGACGTGGTTGACGGCGGGCTTGCAGCCATTCGCTACTTGCTGGACCAGCGTTGCGATGTCGTGCTGACCGATCTCAACATGCCGGATATGGACGGTTGTGTGCTCGCAATGTGCCTGCGTGACAGCCAGCCCGAATTGCCGGTGATCGCGATGACCGCGACGCGCGATCAATCGGAACTTGCGCGCTGTTATGACGCCGGCGTGGTGGAAATCCTCGCGAAGCCGCTGTCGATGTCCGAGCTGGACAAGGCGATCCGGCGTCACGTCGGTGAGGCGGCCGCAACGTCGCGTCGACAACGACAGCCCATCGAAGGCGACGCACATGCGACGCTTTCGGTAGAGCGTCATACCGTCCTCGCACGCGAGTCGCGGCGTCTGCTGGACGATATGGCGATGGCGTTCGACGATCAAGCGTTTGACCGCCTGCGTAGCGGCGCGCATGCGATCAAGGGCGCGTTCGCGATGATTCGGGAAGCGGAAGTCGTGGCGGCCTGTACGGAAATCGAGCGGGCGGCGCACGACTCGGATTCCGCAGGATTGCGGGATCGACTTGAGCGATTGCGGAAGGATCTGGATGACGCGCTGGCGCGGAGAGAAGCGCCTGTTGCCGGTGAATGAGCGCGTGGTGCGATTTGTGTCCGACGGGCATTCCCCGTTGCATTCGTGCACAACGACAATTCGGACCGGTTCGAGTCAAATCCGTACGGATCCCCGCGACGTGCTGCTCGAATGTCGGGAAAATGCAAGATAACTTTAAAAGCAGTGAAGCGGCGTATTGGCTGGCTGATGTGGGTTGAGACCACGGATCCGGTGTTCGAATCGCCATTGGCGTATTGGCATCCTGACAGAGGAGGACTCCATGAACAGAAACGTGCCGGATTCGATTCAGAATAGGCAAAACAATAACGGGATGAACGAAGTGTTCAGCTCATCGGTCATGATTCGTTCGGTCTCTGATGAGACCGACGAACACGTTACGCATGTCGGTGGCAAGGCAGTGGAGTCGTCCGTGCCGCAGCACCGAGGCAGTGAGTCGTCGGGTGCGAGCGCAGGCGATCATGACAGCCGCACCCCGGTCGGCAACGTACAGGCGGATGGCCAGGGCATGCGAATGCCCGGCGTCAACCCGTCGAGCGCGGCAGGCGAGCCGGCGATGACCGCAAGTGCGCTGGACGCGACGCCGAACGATCCGTTCACGGGCCACATCGGCGGCTCGGCGTCGGGTGTCAGCGAGGCCTTCGAGTTTGCCATGCTCGCCGAGGAAGGCGAGCCGCATGCGGATGCGGCGGGCGGTTCGCAGGCTCGCGACCTGCCGGTATCGATCGACTTCGCTTATGACGAAATCAGTGCATCGCAAGATGGTGCCGCCGATGGCGCGCTGCGAACGGGCGGTGCGCCGCGCATGTCGGGCACGGCACCTGCCGACATGATCATCGAGTTCTACGACAACGGTGAGTCGATCGGCAGCACGCGCGCCAATGGGCTCGGTCAATGGACGTTCGAGCCGAGCCAATCGCTCGCGGTCGGCCTACATGCGCTGACGGCATACATCGGCGGTGTTCAGGCGAGCGAGTCATTCACGCTCGAGGTGGTCGGTCCGGCGGTCAACCCACTGCTCGTGTCGATTGCCTACGAGCCCGTCGAGCAACCGTTTGTCGAATTGACGACCGGCCAGCATGATGGGGAACATCACGTGGCCCGCATTCACGGCACGGCGCCCCAGCATGCGGAAATCGATGTGTTCGACAACGGTATCCAGCTCGGCAGTACGCGCGCGAGCGCCGGCGGGCAGTGGACGCTCGAAACGAACCAGCCGCTCACGGTCGGCACCCACGCTCTTACCGCATATATCAACGGCGTGCCGGCAAGCCAGACGCTGGTCGTGGACACGGATGTGTCGACGGCCATCGCACAGCCGGCGTCGAAGGTAGCCATGCCGGTCATGATCGAGTTCGTGAATGATGAAGCCGTTACACGGCTCGATGGTCAATCGGGTGGCATCCTGGCCGACCACGCAGTGCTGAGGCTGATGGGCAAGGCATCCGCAGGTGCCGTGGTCGTGCTGTTCGACGACGATCGCGAAATCGGCAGCGTGCGGGCCGACCGGGAGGGCAATTGGGTGTTCGAGTCCGAGGTGCCGTTCGAGTACAGAATGCATACATTGACGGCCGTCGTTGATGACGTTGCGAGCGAGCCAGTCGCGATCGAAATCGCGGTGCCGGCTGCGCTCGCACCGATCACGATCGACGTGTCGGCGAATGGGTTGTCGGGTCTGAACGGGCAGTGGTCTGCCGGCGGGCAGATCGACGAGAACACGTCGCCGCGTCTTCACGGCCTTGCACCCGGTCATTCGATCGTCGAGATCTACGATAACGACACGATGATCGGCACCGCGCTCGCTGACGAGGATGGTCACTGGGCCTTCGAGTTTGACGGGCCGCTTTCGGTCGGTCAGCACGAACTGGTCGTGCAGGTCGCCGGCGTGACGGCAAGCGCGTCGTTCGTACTGGTTGTCGAGCCTGTCCAGCCGGCGCTGGATCTGGGTGTACTGCCAATCGCCGAGGAGGTCGCGCATGCCGTCGATCTGGAGAATTCCGTCAGGCCGCCGATTGGGATGATTCCGACGCCCGAGCAGCAGGCCGGCGTGCTCCCCGAGCCGGCGATCAGTGTGTTGTCGGACGATGCGCAGATCCTCGTACCGGGCATGCTGGATCCTGTCACAGGTCAACTGATGCACGAGGAACCGCTGCTGGTTTTCGATTCGCTCGCGAAGCCGGCCGTCAGTATCGAGCATGGTTACGATGGGGACGGTCACGCGCAGGCGGCACTGAACTCCGGCGATGTGACCGACGCGACGCCGCATCTGATGGGTTATGCGCCGGGTTATGCGACGGTCGAGGTGCTCGACAACGATCTACTGATCGGCACGTCGATCGCAGACGCAACGGGGCTCTGGCAGCTTTCGCCGGACGCGCTGTTCGTTGGGGAGCACGTGCTCGTGGCCCGTGCAGAGGGTGCGCCTGACAGTGAACCGTTCCATCTGACGGTGGTTGACCATATCGGCGATCTGGCGTCTCTCAGCATGCACGATCTGTTCGCTGATGAGTGGATGCCCATCTTCTCGGAGGTGTCGCTCGACGATGTCGCGGTGATCGCGCTCGATGAGGCGGCGACACGCGAGGCATTCGAAACGGCCGACGAAACGGTCGAATTTGAGTCGTACGGCAACCTGTATGACGTGCACAGTGATTTCCTGCCGGAGCTGGAACAACACCACGTGTAACAATGTTTCGAGGGGAAGTGACTTGGCCCGCACGGCGAAAGCCGTGCGGGTCTTTTTTTTGATGACTTGGATGACGGTCGACGCGCGGTAGCTATTTTTCGCACTAGTACGAAATTCGGCCTGACCAGGTTCCATAGACGGAAGGTTTCGCATCCCGGATCATCCGGTATGGATTCGTCGGTTTTGCGGAAATCGCGATCCGGCGGTGTGTCTCACTACGCATTCACATTAATGGAAGCAAGTCATGTCTGGAGCCTCACTAGGATTTCCCCCTGTGACATTGGCGGTGTTTGTTGCACTGGCCTCCGTCGCGTTCGCCGTCGATATGCTGTGCCATCGAAGCGACAAGCCGGTACCGCTTGGCAAGGCCGTGTTTTGGTCGATCGCCTGGATCGCAGTGTCATTGAGCTTCGCAGGCTATCTGTATGTCGAGCACGGTTCTGAGGTCGCGAGCCTCTTTGTGACTGGATACGCACTCGAAAAAGTCCTGAGTATCGATAATCTGTTCGTGTTCATGGCGATTTTCGCTTGGTTCAAGATCCCGGACGGAATGCGTCACCGGGTGCTGTACTGGGGCATCGTCGGCGCGATCGTTTTTCGTCTCGTCTTCGTCGCGATCGGCACCGGGCTGCTGGCGCTCGGCCCGTGGGTGGAGATCGCGTTCGCCGCCATCGTCGCGTGGACGGCCGTGATGATGCTCAAAAGTGGTTGACCCTGTCTCGATTCCACGTACAGCAAGAAGTTTGATAACTTTTTGACTGTATGGAGAACAGAATGGCAGAGAAC
>NZ_CABVQK010000031.1 GCF_902499335.1 Burkholderia lata
CCTTTGCCGGCATTATCGCTGGCTCAGGCCCCGGCCGTTCCACTTATCTGGCTGTCCGATTTTGCGAGGCCACCTCTCCTGCGTCGGTCGCTTGGCATCGAGCTTCACGATCGCGCGTGCACCGTCGACGGCCACCGATTCGGGCGTAACGGCGCCGACCGGCAGTTTCTCGAGCGCTTGTGCAATCCCGACCGGCAACCCTGACGTCCTGCCCTCCGTTGCCGGCGCCTTGAAGCTCACCCATGGCAGTTCCCCACCGGCATCGCGGCTTGGCGCGATGCTGTACTGGCGAGCCAGCGCGTCAAACGATTTACCCGATTTCAGCTCGCTCACAACGGTCGCCGCCGTCGCCGCATCACGGACGACGATCACGCGCGGCTTGTACTCGTCCTTGCCGAGCGACGCGACGATCTCGTCGTAGCGCGACTTGACCTGCGTATCCGTCACCGGCTCGGGTTTGATGTTGTCCCGGAGATACAGCTGCGTTTCGGCGTTCGCTTTCGCGATCTGCATGGCTGCCTGAACCTCCGGCTTGTTCCCGTAGTTCGCTTTCTCCGCAGCCTGTTGAATCACCACGTGGGCAATCAGCTGGTTCCTGATTGCCAGTCTTGCTTGCGGCGTGTCCGGCTGCTTTGTGGCACGCAGGACGGCGTCGACTTCCGCCTGCGTGATCGCCGTACCGTTCACGGTCGCCACGGTGCCGGTCGCCTGGGGCGCCACCGCTGTCTGTGCATGAACCTGGCCGGTCAGTGCTCCGGCGATGGCAAGCGCGTTCAGCGCGCGGCTCAGTGTGGTTTTCATCGTCTACCCGCTTTTGATCAAGAAGTCGCAAGATCCATGTTTGCGTAAATGCACACGTTCCAAAGAAGGAACGGGTGCGACCAATCAGTAGTTCCAGTTCATCGTGGCCAGCACGAGCGTCGCCTTCGGGCCGAGGGCAGCAGGCTGCGTCAGCGCGCGGCCGACCAGAACCTCGCCCGAAAGGAACTGCTTACGCCACTGCCATTGCGCGCGCAGCCCAGCACCCGCGCCGGCGAGTGTCGGGAAGCCCGATATCGCGACGAGACTCGCTTTGCCCGCATCCACAAACACATATGGTTCGATTCGACCGTCCTTCCAGGCCGGCGCATTCACCCACGCGAGTTCGTTGCGCGAATAGAAGCCACGATCTCCGGCGATCTCGCCCGACCGGAAACCGCGGACGGTGTCCATGCCGCCGAGGTACAGTTGTTCCGAGCCGAACAGCGCCATGTTCGTATATTGGCCGCTCAACACGCCCCGATATGCGAACAGCGCACGACCGACCTTCGGCAGCGGCAGCGTGAATGCGGCAGTCGCATCGACCTTGGTGAACTGGCTGTGCGCTTCATCACGCGTGATGCCGTGCGCGTCGTGATTCGCGCCGAACCACGGCAGCCCCTGCGACACCCCGCCATTGACCGTGAAATTCCCCTGCGCGTCGTTCATCACGAACTTGTGCAGCCAGTTGCCGCCGAGGCGGAGCACGGCGACGCGTTGCGGATCGAGGTCGATCCCGTTGACCTCGCGGTCGGTGCGCCGCCAGGACACCGTCGCATCGATACTGGTGATGTCGCTTACGGTGCGGCTGACCAGATAGTTCCAGCCGAAGATGTGCGAAAGCGTGCGGCCGTATTCGAGTGCGGTCGTGCCGATCAGTTGCTGGTATTCCGAATCGGAAATCGTGTAGCTGAACGTATGGCGACCGAACGGCACCGCGAACGAGCCGACGATCGCATTGCTGTCGAGGCTGTCGAGAAAATTCACGCTCAGCGATTCCTGCAGGCCGAGCAGGTTGTCGGCCTCGACGCCCGCGCGATAACGCGTCACGCCGGTCGCCGAGCTGCCGTAGTTGTCGACGCCCAGCGTGTAGTACAGGCGATCGCCCGGCTTGTTGCCGATGTCGACGATCGATTCGCCCGGACTCTGGCCCGGGAGAATCTGGATCGTCGCCTGATTGCGACGCATGCGGTTGATCTGCGCGACGCCCTGATCGATGTCAGACAGACGCAGCGGATCGCCGGGCGCCGCCGGAAACGCGTTCTCGTAGCCTGCGTCCGTGAACCAGCCGCCACCAGACGAACGCTCACCCGGCTTCAGTCGATGAATCGGCACGCCGTTGATCTTGAAGCCGGCGATCCGGCCGACCTGAATCGTGACCGTCAGCGTGCCCGTCGCCAGATTCTGCGGGCCGAGCAACGCACGCGTCGTCGCGAACCCAGCCTCGACGAACACGTCCGTCAACCGTTTCAGCATCACGTTGATGCGATGCGAGCCGAGATCGTGGTTCGCGAAAGGCGCGACGACGGCATCGAGCTTCGCGTCCGAAATGCCGCCGGGCGGAACGAACGGCTTGCCGTCCGGCGCTTGCAGCACGATCCGGTTGACCGGGAAGGTCGGCCCGGATTCCTTGATCGCATCGACCGGCGTGTCGGGCGGGATGTCGAGCGTCGTTTCCGTCGTCGGGGCGACCGTGATCGACGCAGGCGGCTGTTCGAGCTGACGTTGACGCGCCTGCTCGCGCTGCTGCTCGATGATCAGTTGTGCCGGATCCTGAACGGGCCGGCCCGCGGGTGGCGGGGTTTGCGCATGCGCGGCCATAGGGAGCGCAGCAAGGCTCGCGACCAGCAGCGGCAGCTTCAGTCGGGGGAATACGCGTGGTTTCATCGTGGTTGTGCGTGCAGGTGCCCGAGCGTTGATGCGGCCGTGTTTGCGACGCCGCCTTTCGAGGCAGCAATGACGATCACGAAAGCAAGAAAGGCGACGACCGCCAGCCCGAGTCGATTTTTTGTTTGATGGTCCATCTGTTATCGCCACCACCACGTCGTCAGGCCGAGATGCTGGTCGATCTGGACAGGCGTGCGCGATGGTGCGCGCACCGTGGTAATGCCACCGGCCGCCGTGACGCCCTTCCCGCCGCTGAACGAGCCGCCGTCGATCACACCGTCGCCGGTCAGCATCACGTTGCCGTTCGCGGTGAAACCGCCGCCGATGTCCATCGCGATGATCTGCGCCCACGTGCTGCCGAAGAACGCCTTGAAACCACGATGCTGGTTGATGGCCGAGTAGCCCGTCACGCCTTGCGCATAGGTCACGGGGGCGTCGACCTTGATGTCGCCGGTTGCGAAGACATTGCCGCCGACGTTGCGGGCGACCGTGCCGGCCTTGATGCCGATGTTGCCGCCCGCCTGGATCGTGCCGCCGTATGGCGTGACGTTGCTCGATGCGTCGGCGTGGCAGAAGATCCAGCAGCTGCGTGTATAGCTCGCCTGACCGGCGAAAACCGCGGCATTGGTGAACGCGTTTTGAGCGGTGATGTTGACGTCGCCGTCATTCGATTGAACGATCCCGCCGGAATTCGTGAAGTTGCGGCTCGTGATCGTCACCGGGCCGTGTACGGCGGCAATATAGGCGAGCTGGTCCGGGTTGCCGACGGTGCCGTAGTCGACGTTGAATCCGCTCGTTGAGTGCGTGAAGAACAGGAAGCTGC
Organism: Burkholderia lata; assembly: GCF_902499335.1. Classification (GTDB taxonomy): domain Bacteria; phylum Pseudomonadota; class Gammaproteobacteria; order Burkholderiales; family Burkholderiaceae; genus Burkholderia; species Burkholderia lata_B. The sequence continues at coordinate 3,509 of NZ_CABVQK010000031.1, forward strand.
CGCCGCGATCGGTATAGGCGGTTGGCTGGCCGCCGTTCGTGCCGCTGGTGTGGTCGATCGTGTTTTCCACATCGCCGGCTGCGTTGAGGCTCACTGCGCCGTTCGACAGGATGCGGCCGTTGTCGTTGATGATGTTGCCGCCGGCCGTCAGCTTCGTCTGGCCGTTTGCAGCAAACACGATCCCGAGGTTGCTCGCGCTCGACCGGTTCGTGATGTCGCCGGTGGCGTTGAGGATCACGTCGCCACCGGTAGTGGTGCCGTCGCTCGCCGTCGCTCCCGCCTGAATCAGGCTGCCAGTGTTGGTGATTGCACCGTTGCTCGTTAGCGTAACCGTGTTGCCTGCGTTCAGGGTGGACGGGCCGGTGGCGTCGTCGGTCAGGGCGATGTTGGCGGCCTGAACGGTCGTGTTGTTCGCAGCGGTGATCTGTGCGCCCCGCAGCGACACGTTTCCGGGTGTCGTCAAGGCGACGTCGCGTTCCGCTTTCATGGAACCATCCGCGATCGTGATGTCGCCGTTCGTCGCGACGACAACGTCACCGGCGTTCGCATAAACCTTGCCGAGGCTGCGTACGCCTGCGCCCTGGTCGGTGACGATCAACTGGACGCGACCGGCGGTCAGGCCGCCGGCTGTCGTGATGTCGACCGCGACGGCGTTGCTTTTCGTGCCGGGAGACGTCGTGCCGATCAGCCAGTCGTGGCCGTTGTCGGATGGCGAGAAGCTGGTGTCGTAGTTCGCGGTGCTGTCGCCGACGATTGCGCGGATACCGCTTGTCGAACTCGTGAAATCGTTGGTGACGGGACCGTTGATGCTGAGCTGCTTCGCGATCAGGTCGAGGTTGACCAGCGTGCCGGACAGACCGCCGGGGCCGATCGCGATGCCGCCTCGATTGGTCGTCAGCGAGACGTTGCGCTGTATGACGCCTGGTGCGATCGTCAGATCGTTGAAGCTGACCTGACCGGTCGACAATACGACGTGGCCCGTGTTCGTGAAGCTCCCGCCATCAACGGTGATGCCGTTCGGGTTCGCCAGGATCACGTTCGCGCGCGGGCCGAGGACGTTGATGTTTCCCTGAATCAGCGACGGGTTCGTGCTCGTGACCTGATTGACGATCGTGCGTGCGTTGATGCCGACGTTGTTGAGGTCGGCTCCGGCTTTCGAGACGTTGAAGGACGAGTAGGTGTTGTTGGAGACGCCACCGATGGCAGGGGCGATGTTGACGTTTTGGCGACCGTTTGCGCCTACCGAAACAGATGTCGCGGTACCGCCATCGGGAACGATCGTCGCGGCGTGCGCAGCACCCTGCCAGGCCGGACACGACATAACTAGCAATGCTAAAAGATGCTGAATACGCGTGAGCCGCTCGATGTCATCGATTTTCATCATGTCGTTCCCGAGACGGGTTATTTTTGACTGACACTCGTTGATTGAGACACACCCTTCCCTGCCAGCAACGCAGCGCGAAACTGCGGCACAAAGCCCATGAGCGCTTCGTCAATCCCCTGGATTGCATGAGGCAAATCTTTCAGAAGATCAGCGTAAAACGGGTAGGTATACGGGATCGATTCCTTGGCATCCTGACTGGAATTCAGATCCGCATTTTTACTGCCGCCTCTGCTGGATTTAGGGCTTATATAAGCGGGAGGCGGGAGGAAAACACCCTGAGAGAAAATAGGGTCGAACGTGCTAGCCGAAAAAATTCGAATTTGACTGCTCACCGATCGAACATATGGCCAGCCCAATCCGTTCGCACCATATCCTGTAATGATTGGCGCAATCATGATTGCATCCGCGCCGGTATAAGCGGCCCCTTTCAAAACCGGGTGGAACCAATCGCCTGAGATTTTTGGCATGCCAGCCTGTTCAAGATCGACTTCCTTCACCTGGTAGCCTTGTGCCCGCAGTTCGGCCTCAAGGGCATCAATGTATTTGCGGTTCAGTCCGGTGTCGCCAAGCTCGCTCTTGACGATGCTGTCAAAATCCTTGTTGGTGCGGGTCGATATCGCTGCCGTTCCGCCAGCTATTGCTCCGCCAACTGCAGCAGCCAGTAGTCCTACGCCGGGAATCGGAACGATTATTGGCCCGCCAGCGGTGACCGCGAAATACGTGGTTGGCTTCGGTACGTTGACTGCGATCGTCTTGATCGATGACATCTTCTGTGCATCGAAGTCGGCCGGAGGTTTCGATGCGCATGCGCTGAGAAAAATCGCATAACTAATCATTGTAATTCTATTGATTATTTTCATATCACACCATCACGTATGGTTTTGTCGTGCGAGCGAATAGGGTTTGACTTCACCCAATTCTCTGCTTTTTTTGTTCAGCGCCTCGCTCTATGCAGTCGTCGCGACAGCCATCGCATTTGACCTGCGAGGCCGGCACGTCCACTCAACCTCGATCGTCGAAAATGCTGCCACGACTTCGATCTGCCCCTGATCGAGTGGTGCGTGCGTCGGGTCAATAATGTCAAGTGTCAGTGGCAACAACACCGCACTTGTCGCCCCACCAATCGCACCACTCGCGCAGCCCAATACGGCCTATCCTGCTGCTACTGTCGATCGCGCTCGAACGCCATCACTGTCGATTCGACAACACCACTTGACATTCGAACCCCAGCCATCGATGGTATTTCTGACCACAACGCCATTGGCAACTAGATCATCAACATTTCCGTGTTCGTCTAGATCATTCATGTACACGCTAACAAGCATGCCTTCATGAAGGCGCACGGTTACGCCCGATGCATCAATCTTGGTATCCGCTCCTGATAGAAGCACGGTATCAGCGTCAACCATTTCGTTGAAGTCAACACAAAAAACAGGTCGAGACATAGATGCTCACTTTCCAACCTTAGCTGGATTCGGAATGGTCGGTGTAAAAAGCTTCTCCAGTTGTTGCGCCGTCAAACCACTAACCGTTGCGTGGTTGGGGTTGAAAGTAGTCCCGTCATAGACAATCTTCCCGCCCGCTGCCTCGATATCACCCACTGTTGTCACGCCGACCTGCCCATTCTTGAACGGTATCGATAACGTCTTCACGGTTCCATTGTTACTACTTTGAACAGATACACCATTGAGCGTTCCGTCACCATTTTGTGTAACCCCACTGCCGTTAGCAAAGTTGCTAGATTGGCAGGTTCCACCGCGACAAACAAACGATGAGCTCGCTGGTATTTGCCCATTGTTTGTGCCACCACCAGCGGCCCCCGCAACCGATGCAGAGGACCCTACCGTTACGGCCTCCGCGTCCGTTCCACCGCCACCACCCTGCTGCGCCTGATCGACCGGCGCCCCCTGCGGCGTCGGCTTCACTACAAACTTCTCGCCCTCGTTCTGCTGCCCCGGCTTTTCCCAGTGCTCGGCGGTATTATTCAACGCCTCGTTCTGCGCCGCCGTTGCGCCCGCCATCGCATTCTGGCCCGCGAGGCCGGCAAGACCACCACCCGCGAACGTCGCAACTGCTGCAAGAACTGCCAACTGTCCCTGATCGAGCGGTGCATGCGTAGGATCAATCGCACCCAGCGCCAGCGGCGACAGCGCCGCACTTGCCGCCCCGCCAATCGCCCCGCCACCACACCCTTGCCCAGTGGCCGCTCCAGAAGCACACCCCAACGCTGCATGGAGGGCCAGATATGCTGCCTCTCCGGCCACCGGCCCCAGATCTTTCAGCAGCCCATCTTGGGCATTACCAATACCGAGCGCCGCCACCGCGCCTGCATTCGATACTGCACTATTGCGCAGGTTCGTCAGGAAGCTACCGCCCTGAATCCCAGTCTGAATAGTTGCTTGAAGTACCGTCTCGGCAGCAAGTGCCGTGAACGCGGTCGGCAGGGAGCCGGTTGCTACGCCAGCCTGCGGCACAAGTGTGTTACCTACCGACTGCACTCCCGCCAACGCGGCCAGACTGTTCTGCGAGGCATTCCACGACCAGCCAAGGCTACCGTTATCGAACGTGATGCCGTTCGTCAGCCCCGCCGTGAGTCCTGCAACACCGCCAGTCTCGAGCATCTTCCCAACACTGAACGAGCCGCCGGAATTCAGTTGGCTCATCGTGCTGTTCATCATGCCGGCGAACCCGGCCGACAAGGCAAGATTCGCCGTACCCGCGCCAATCGCCGCCGTCGTCGTGGTCGCGGGCACTGCCGCTGCAAAGGTCGTCCCCGCGCTTGCCGAAGCAATCGCGCCAACGGCTGCCGACGCCGCCATCCCGGACATGATCGAGAGGCCGGTAATGACTGCCGTCATGAAAAGCTGGTCGTACCACGCGTCTGAGTCGAGGACCTTGGTATCGAGATGGTCGGTGACGGTCTGTTGCGTGAAGTTGCCGCCGAGCTGCCCCTTCAGATTCGCCAGCATCGCTTGAGTACCAGCCGTGTCGACACCACCGTCCGCGCCGACTTTCTGGAGCGCTCCGCCGATCTGGTTCAGGCTTTGTACTTGCAGATCGTAGTTGGCGGCGGACATGAAGCCGCCTTGCTGCGCCACGGTGCCCGTGGTCTCCAGTGCAACACCATCCGGACCTTTCTGATAAATCGTCCCGACATCCGTCGAGCGTTGTTCGTTGGTCAGCGAATTCGTGTTGACCGTCAGGTTCTGCGCCGTGACAGTGCCGGTGTTCAGGATGCTGTTGGCGTAGTTGAGCGTGACGTTGGTGCCCGTGATTTCGCCATCAGCGTTCACCACCGCAAAGTTCTTCGGTAGCAGCACCTCGGGCATCAACGCCTGCACCGTCGGGCACGCTGCGCCACCGGTCGTGCTGCATCCCGGCTCCGGCACGGACTGCTCGACATACCAGAGCATCGGCGCGTTGATCTGCGCGAGCTGCGCATCGCTCAGCTTCGTGCCGAGCGCCACATTGTTTTTCTCCGCATACTCAAGCGCCGCGCCGTACAGCGCCGCCTTGTCCTGATTGTTGATCGATGCCTGGCCCGTACTGTCGGTCGCACTCGTCGTGCTGTAGAAGCTGCTCTTGCCGGTCGCCTGCAACGCAGCCCGCTCGATCAGCTGATTCTCGGTGTACGGGTCGTAGTAGAACGGCACGCTGCCCGGCTGCAGGTTCGCGGGCAAATTCGCGATCAGCGAGGCCGACGAGAGCGAATCGATCACCTGCGCGGCCGGATTGTTGACCAGGTAGCTGACCGTAGTCGTCTCACCCGCAATCGTCTTCACCGTGACGCTAAGCGGCGTACCGGCGATGGGGGCCGACGCCGAACCGGGCGACGCTCCCACCGGACGAGTCGTGACCGTGACCACCGGCGCGACCGGCTGGCCGACCGTCTGCGCCCCGATAGGTGTATTGGCCGGCAGGCCCGTCATGCCGGTGACCGACGTCGGACGACCGTTTTGATCCGTAACCAGTCCGGCATTGTTCACTGCATCCGCGACCGAGCTCGGCAGTGTCGGCGGTGCCAGCGAAATGACCTGCCCCGAGACGACCGCAGGCGGAGTAAATACGTTCGGGTTCGTGATCCCGTTGACGAGCTGCGAGCCGGTCAGCGTGATCGATTGACCGATCACGTTACCGGTGTTGTTCAGCGTCGGCGAATGGACGCTCAGATTGCCGGCCTGAATCGTGCCCGGCACGAAATCGGACATTCCGACATTTGACGGCAGGCCCGATACCGCTTGCGCGTCGCCAAGGTTGAACGCCCCACCATACAGGTTTTGGCAGGTCGACGCCATGCCCAGGCAACCCCACGTCCGCGTGCCGACCGGATCACCGGTCCAGTATGCGTGCAGGTACTGGTTGTCGCTCGATGCGCTTTGGGTCGCATTGATCGTCGCGGTATTCAGTGCCGTGACGAGGCTCCCGGTGTTGCTGAACACGCCCGCCGTGATCGACAGGTTGTTGTTCGCCGTAATCGTCGACGGCTGGGCCGACTGCACCTCGATATACGCTTCACAGTTCTGGCCGCAACCCGTAAAGGGCGTCGCTGATCCATAGTTCTGGTGAACCGTCGCCGGGGCGGCAATCGTGTTCGTCACGCTCGCCGCGTTGATTTGCACGTTGTTGCCCGCCTCGATCGCAGCCGAGGTGTTCGTGACGCTGGCAGCTTGCGTCGAGGTCGTCGCGGTCGTGCCGGCGCCACCGATCACAACATCGTTCTTCGCGACCAGATTGCCGTAGGTATTGTTGACCTGGTTGGCAGCGATGACGATGTCATGACCCGCCGTGACGTTGCTGTTGGTCTGCTGGTAGCTGTACGCTTCCGAGTTCGAATTGGTCGTTTTCAGGTTCGAGCAGCCGGCATTGGATACCCCCAACGCGCAGCCGGCTGTCACGGCCTTCGACCCGACATTCGAACCCTGATTCGTGAAGCTTGCCGCCTGAATCGTGACGTCATTGCCGGCGGAGAGCGTGCCGGTATTGGTCAGATTGCCACCCGACAGATTCAGGTTGTTACCGGCCAGAATCTGCCCGACAGCGCCCTGCGTCGTGGCGGTCCTGGTAGTCGTCTCCAGCGGCACCGTACCCGGCGCGCTGATTTTGTAGGTAGCCGGCGGTGTGGGTGTGCCGACCAGGCAGTACCCACCAACACACTGATAAGTCCCATCCGGGTTTGCCGTGCCGGCCACGCCAATCGGGCCGGATTTCTGCAACGCCTGAAGCGACGTCAGGAACGCATTCAGCGATGCGGCATCGACCGTGTCGGTCACCGACGATGTGAAACTCGAGCCGCCATTCTGGAGCTGCTGCACGTTCACGTTGGCATCATGGCCTGCGCTTACGATGCCGCTCTGGTTATTGAGCGTGTTGGCGGTCAGGTTGAGGTCGTGACCAGCCGCAATGACCGAGGAGGTCACGGTCGCGCCAGTCGTGGTGGTGGTTTCGGTGACGGTCGGCAGGGCCAAGGTCTGGACCGACGTTGCGCCCGAAATCGGTGTCGAAGGTGACTGGACCGCCCAGATGGCACCGTTGGGGGCATTGCTCGTGGGGACGAGTGCGAACTGAACTGGACCCGATGTCGCAACCGGTGACGACGCATTCCCCCATCCCTGATAGGTGATGCGATTGACCTGTGTCGACCAAACCGTCGAATTGGTCGGCTGCTCACCGCCAGTCGACAGGAGTCCGCCGAGCGTTGCCGGCAGCGTTGCCTGCGAAAGCGTCAGCGTGCCGCCGTCCTTGCCCAGGTTATAGATCGCGTAGACCGTTTCAGTGCCGATCGGCGTGGCCATCAACAGCCCCGCGTTGTCGACAGTCTTCGTGGTCGTAGTCGTCGTGACCGTCGCGGCAGCGGAATTGTTGACGTTGTTGGCCGTGATCGACAGATCGTTCGTCGCCGTCAGCGTGCCACCGGCATTACCGAGATCGCCGCTAAGATTGATCGTCGCATTGCCGCTACCTGCCGGGCTGTTGCTGTTTCCGGCTTTCGTGACGCCACCGGAATTGTCATAGCTCGTACCCGAGATAGCCAGCTTATTGGCAGCCTCCACCGTGCCAGCGTTCGTTCCCGATCCGTTCAGCGTCAGGGCGTTGGCCGAAACCGTGCCGCCTGTCTGGTTTGCAAGCGAGCCATTGATCGTCAGGTCGTTGCCGTTGATCGTGCCGGTGTTGCCAACGGCGCTGTTCAGCGTCAGCGAACCCGTGCCTTGATTGATCGTTCCTGCGTTCGTGATGCCTTGCGCGGCTGTGACCGTCACAGCCCTCGCAGGCAAGGTCCATGTCCCCGAGTTGTTCACCGACAACGCGGACAGATTGACGCCGTTGGTGCCGTCGATCGTCCCCAAGGTCCCTGCCGAAGGATCAAGCGTCTGGTTCGGCAGATTCAGCGTCGCGATGTTCTGAGCGAGGATCTTGCCTGCGGCATTGTTGAATGAACCATTGCCGCCAGTGACCGTGACCGTGGTGTTGCCGGTCGCGGTCGTCGGGTTTTGGACATCGCCGGCGAAGATCAGCCCGGAGTTGCTCAAGCTGCTGGTTGTCAGATTCAGTGCGTTCGTCGCGAGCAACGAACCCGAGTTGGTCGTCGCGTTGCCGACGTTGAAATTCGCGGTCGGGCCGTAGATCGAACCGCTATTGTTCAGATTCGTCGCGTTGACAGTTACGGTTTTCAGCGACGACAGGCTCCCCGTGTTCGTGACGTTGTAACCCGACACGTTCAGATTGCCGCCCGCCATCTGCGTGCCGACGTTCGTCATCGTGTTGCCGCTCAAGCTCGCGTCGCCCTTGAACGCTGCGGTGCCGCCCGTCGTCAGGTTCTGCGATGCCGTGATTTGCGTCGAGCCACCGACCACTGCGTTCGCGGTCGTGACATTCGCGCCTTTCAGCGTGGCGTTGCCATTCACCGACAGCGCCGGCGCGCTTGCGTCGAACTGTGCGTTGAGCTGGCCGGCGGAGGTATCGAGGTTGTTCGTTGCCGTGGCCGTCAGGTTGCCACCGACTGCCACGCCCTGCGTCGTGATGTTCGTCGCGGTCAGCGTCGCATCCTTCGATGCCGTCGTCTGCCCGTTCAGCGACAGGTTCTGACCTGCGTTCAGTGTCGTGTTACCCGCTGTGGACACGGGACCGCTAGCCGTCACGTTGCCGGACTTCGCGCTGATGCTCAGATCGCCAAGACTCTTGACGCTGCCTCGGGTATTGACGTCCGTACCGGCCGCGATCGTCGTCGCCCCGCCCGACAACGCATCACCCGCCAGCGTCGCGCTGCCGTTCGTCGCGGTCAGCGTGCTGGTACCCACGGCAGTCGTCGCCCCGACCGACAAGTTGTTGGTCGCCGTCGCCGACAGGTTGTTGCCGGTTTGAATGGCCCCTGAGACATTGATGTTGTTACCGGCCTTCAGTGTCGTGTCGTTCGCGACGCTGATCGAACCCGTGCCGTTCACGTCTCGGCCTGCCGTCACACTCGCGTTACCGGCATTGCTGACCGACAGGCCGCCATTCAGATTCGCATCGCGGCCCACCGCAACCGTTGTGCTCTGGCCGCTCTGCACGGTACCGGCAATGGTCGCGTCCTGTCCTGCATTGATGTTCAGCGCGGCGGGTGTCGAAACCGTCCCAGCGACCGAGACACTGCCTGCACTCGATCCGATCGACGTATTGCCACCACCGTAGACGGTACCGCCCAGGTTCACACCTTGCTGCCCCGTCGCGCTCAAGGCGCCCATCGACACCACGTTGCCCGTCGTGGTCAGGGTGCCACCATTCGCCGCGAGCGTCATGTTGCCGACCGACGCGGCGCTGCCATTCATCTGCGTACTACCGCCCGAGGTCACACTCAGGTTTCCGCCGCTTGTGACGTTTCCACCCAAGGTGGAGTTCTGCGCTGCCTGAATCGACACCGCGCCAGGTGCGCTCACGGTCCCACCGAAACTGGCGTTGGTGCCGGCCGTCGCATCGATCGTGCTGCCACTTTGCACCGCGCCATTCAGGTCAATCGCTTGCCCGGCATTCAAGTTGACGGCGCCCTGCGATGACGTGACGTTGCCCTGCCCCGAAATCGCGCCACTTTGCGCCGTGATCGACACCGCCCCCTGCGCCTGCGCGGCACCGCCGATCGCTGCGTTCTGGCCGGCCAAGATCGTCAGTGCGCCATTCGACTGCGCATTGCCATTCACCAACGCCGAACCGGATTGCGCGTTGATCGAAGCGTCACCGACCGACGCAACCGAACCGGCGACCGTAGCATTGCGCCCGGCCGTCATTTGCACCGTGCTGCCGCCGACCAGATTGCCCGTTTCGGTTGCGTCGCGGCCCGCCTGAATCGTGATCGCGCCCGGTGCCGACACGTTCGCCAACGTCGCGTCCTGCCCCGCTGTCGCCGAGACCGCACCGCCGCTTTGCACGGCACCGCTGTAGTCGATGTTCTGGCTCGCGGACAGCTTCACGTTGCCCTGCGTCGTGCCGATCGCACCCGTGCCCGTCAGGTTGCCGCTGGAGGCCGCGAGCGTCGCGTCACTCGACGTCGTCAGCGCGCCATTGACCGCCACACTACCGCCTGACACGTTCGCCGTCGCCGCCTGCGTCTGGCCACCGAGCGTCGTCGTGCCACCGGATTTCACCGTCAGCGCGCCGGGCGTCACAGCGGTCCCTGAAATGGTCGCGTCACCGGCGGTTGCCGTGATCGTGAGCGGCCCTTGCGCAGATGCCTTACCGCTTACTACAGCGCTCTGGCCGGCCGCGACCGACAGCGCCGCATTGCTGACTGCGTTGCCATTGATTTGCGCCGAGCCCGTCGACGCAGTAATCGACGTGTCGTCGACGCCCGATACAGCGCCATTGACCGTCGCATTTCGCCCACCAGTCAGGGCGACCGTGCTGCCCCCCTGTACTGCACCGTTGACGGTCAAGTCTTGTCCCGCCTTGGCCGAAATCGCACCAGGTGCGCTCAAGCCACCGACGGTCAGGTTGCCGTTCGTCGCCTGCAACGCAACGTCATGTGCCGAGAGAGAACCGATCGACATTGACTGGCCGGCCGTCAGATTCGCCGCGCCGTTCGCCGCGACAGACGCGGCATTCAGATTGCCGCCCGCGGTCATCGCGAGGTTCTGCCCTGCGGACACCGAACCCGGCGCGTTGATATCGCCGTTCGCATTGACCGTGTAGTTCTGGTTCGCAAGCCCGGTGCCGCTGATCGTCGTATTGCCTGCGCTCGTCAGGTTGACGTTCTGATTGGCAAACGTTTGACCGACCGACACGTCGCCGTTCGCGTTGACGATTACGTTACCGGCCGTAGCCGACAACGGGCCCTGGGTGTTCACGCCCATGCCGGCCGCAGTCGATACGATATAGACGGTGCCGCTCGTCACCGAGCCATACTGATTCGCATCGACCGCCACGGTCTTGCCGATCGCAGCGGCGGTATTCGTCACGCCGTTGGTCGACGTACCGTAAGCGATGCCGCTCGCGCCGGACGTCGGCGTAACGAGCTGGTTACCCGTCACCACGTTGACGCGCTGATCCGCGCGCAGCGGCGCGTTGATGTTGATGCTTTGGCCAATCAGATCGATATTCCCGACCGTACCTTCGATCCCGGCGCCGGGCCCGTTCACGCCTGCGGGGCCGTCGATCGAGATGTTGCCCGACCGAACGTCGAACGCCACCGCGCCCGCATGCGCGAAATCGGTCGAGTTACCTCCAACACCAGTCAGGAACTGCGGTGTACCCGTCGTCAGCGTGAGGCCGGGTACGTTCGTCAACGCCATGCCGTTCACGGAGATACCGCCTGGCGCCGCCACGATAACGGCCGCCGGCGAGCCGAAAACCTCGAGCGGCCCATTCAGCGTCGCGATGTTGTTGGACGTGACCTGGTTGATGATGGTCGTCGCCGGCCGGCCGTTCAGGTTCGGGTTGGCGCCGAGCGTACCGCCGAGCAGAGGCGTCCCGGCCACGGTGCTGTTATTGAGCACCAAGCCTCGTGAATCGATGTCGAACGACTGGTATTGCCCAACGCTGATCCCGTTTGCGTTGGCACCGGGGATATTGATGGCAGGTACGCCTGCGCTGGTTTGCGTGACGGACGGCTGGAACGGGATCGGCGCTCGCGGATCGACGATCGGTGCGGCATGCGCGGTTTGCTCCATGAGCAGCACGGCCGGACTGAAATACATGACGACCGTCATCACCCAGGCGGTCGCCTTGACCCAAAGCGCCGGCGCCTCGCGGGTCAGCGAAATATGGCTGGCAATACTCCCCGATTTGGCCGCTTCCCGTTGAGCGTGCCGTTTCCCGATTTCGCGCATGACGCGGCGCATGATTGGTCTCTCTCTGTATTTGCGGCAAATAATTGCACAGGCACAAATGAGAGATAGTTAAGAATTGTCATGACGCGCAATCGACGAATCATCGAATATTACGAATATCTTTCATATTAAATATTTTTATTTTCAATTGAAAAAACATCGATCGGAAAATCGATTTTTCAATTCTCGCCGTTCCGATTTAGCCCTGTGACGACAGCCTGTGAACATGCCGGGGCGAACGCATACCTCTCCCTCAAGGCCTTCATCGCTCGAATCGGCAGGATTCGCCGAGTGACATCACAAACACTCCGCCTGCGAAAATATTTAAACGCAATCGATAATTTAAAGATATTACGCCCCGGATAAATAACCGCCACGCATCAATCGAGACGGCATTCCACCCATTGAATTTGAAATGAGGTGCAAACGCGATCCAGATAACAAACCTGAATCAACCCATGCACCTGTCTCGTTTCGCAAACAACGGGCGCCTGAGAAACCGGAAAAACAACGCGGGATGACCCGGCATCAGAAAACGTGAGGCCCCGCCACCCGCTCCAAATGAAAAACGCGGATGGCGAACCGCACCGGATGACCTACGCCATCCGGCACGACTCGCCATCCGCGTTGAAGACTTTCCAGTCCTCTGCTTACTTGCTGTAGTCGTACACCCCACGCCCGGTCTTCCGCCCGAGCCGACCAGCCGTCACCATCTCGCGCAGCAGCGGGCACGCGCGATACTTCGGATCGCCGAAGTCCTTCACGAACACGTCCATCACCGCGAGGCACACGTCGAGGCCCACGAGGTCGGCCAGCGCGAGCGGCCCGATCGGGTGGTTCGCACCGAGCTTCATCCCCGCGTCGATCTCCTCGGCCGACGCGATGCCTTCAGCCAGCACGAAGAACGCCTCGTTGATCATCGGCACGAGAATCCGGTTCACGACGAAGCCCGGCGAATTGCGCACGCCGATCGGCGACTTGTCGAAACGCTCGGTCAGCTCGCGCACCGCCGATGCGGTCGCGTCGCTCGTCTGCAGCCCGCGGATGATCTCGACGAGCGGCATCAGCGGCACCGGATTGAAGAAGTGCATGCCGACGAAGCGCGACGGATCGGCGAGCGGCGCCGCGAGCGCGGTGATCGAGATCGACGACGTGTTGGTCGCGATGATCGCTTCGGGCCGCGCGACGGCCTCGATCTGCTTCAGGATGCGGCCCTTCAGCTCGACGTTCTCGGTCGCGGCTTCGATCACGATATCGGCCGCTGCGAGCTTCGCGTAGTCGGTCGACGTCGTGATGCGCGCCAGCGCCGCATCGCGCGTGGCTGCGTCGAGCTTGTCCTTCGACACGAGCCGCTCGAGGCTGCCCTTCAGCGTCGCGATACCCTTCTCGAGCGCCGCATCGCTGACGTCGATCATCACGACGTTGAGTCCCGCAACGGCGGCGGTCTGCGCAATGCCGTTGCCCATGGTTCCGGCGCCCACGACGCCGACAATTTCGATGGCCATGAAATTTCCTGTGTGTTCGGGTGCTGAGCGTTCGATTATCAGATGTTCTCGAAGATCGCCGCAATCCCCTGGCCGCCGCCGATACACATCGTCACGAGCGCGTAACGCCCGCCGATGCGCTTCAGTTCGTACAGCGCCTTGACCGTGATCAATGCACCGGTCGCGCCGATCGGGTGACCGAGCGAGATGCCCGAGCCGTTCGGGTTGACCTTCGCCGGATCGAGACCGAGCTCCTGCGTGACCGCGCACGCCTGGGCCGCGAACGCCTCGTTCGCCTCGATCACGTCGAGATCGCTGATCTTCAGGCCCGCGCGTTCGAGCGCCTTCTGCGTGGCCGGCACGGGGCCGATGCCCATGTACGCCGGATCGACACCCGCGTGCGCATATGCGACGAGGCGTGCAAGCGGCTTCACGCCCTGCGCGCGCGCGGCGTCCGCGCTCATCATCAGCACGGCCGCGGCCGCATCGTTGATGCCCGAGGCGTTGCCGGCCGTCACGGTGCCGTTCTCCTTCGCGAACACCGGGCGCAGCTTCGTGAAATCGTCCGCGCTTGCGTCCTGACGCACGTGCTCGTCGGTGTCGAACGCGACCTCGCCCTTCTTCGAGCGGATCGAGATCGGCAGGATCTGGTCCTTGAAGCGCCCTTCCGCGATCGCGCGCGCCGCGCGACGATGCGATTCGAGCGCCAGCGCATCCTGCGCGTCGCGCGAGATGCCGTACTTCGCCGCGACGTTCTCTGCCGTCACGCCCATGTGGATCGTCTGGAACGGGTCGTGCAGCGCGCCGAGCATCATGTCGACGAGCTTGCCGTCACCCATGCGCTGGCCGAAGCGCGCGGCCGGCACGGTGTACGGTGCGCGGCTCATGCTTTCCGAGCCGCCGCCGATCGCGACGTCGGCATCGCCGAGCATGATCGTCTGCGCGGCCGACACGATCGCCTGCAGGCCCGAACCGCACAGGCGGTTCACGGTCAGCGCGGGCGTGTGCTGTGCCACGCCGCCATTGATCGCCGCGACGCGCGCGAGGTACATGTCCTTCGGTTCGGTATTCACGACGTGGCCGAACACGACATGCCCGACCGCATCGCCCGGCACGTTCGCACGCGACAGCACTTCGGCGACCACCTTCGCACCGAGGTCGGTCGGCGAGAAATCCTTCAGGCTGCCGCCGAAATCACCGATCGCGGTACGGACACCGCTCACCACCACGACTTCTTTCGCTGCATTGCTCATCGTCTCACTCCGGTTCGTTCGCGCCCGCAGGCGCGGGGATACGTTGCGTTACATGTTCGGGTAATTCGGCCCGCCGCCGCCTTCCGGCGTGACCCACACGATGTTCTGCGTCGGGTCCTTGATGTCGCAGGTCTTGCAGTG
>NZ_CABVQK010000032.1 GCF_902499335.1 Burkholderia lata
CTTTGCCGGCATTATCGCTGGCTCAGGCCCCGGCCGTTCCACTTATCTGGCTGTCCGATTTTGCGAGGCCACCTCTGGCGTTCCCGGAAAGTTTATCGCTCCACGCTCGCTTAGCCGGGACGCTCATCATCGTGATAAACAGAGGTATCAGAAGTGACACTTTTTCACCCCAGTCCTGCTGCACGCCGGCGGCGACCATGAGAAAACCCGGCCGCAGCCGGGTTCCGCCCGCATCCCGCAGCCGCTCCCTCGCCCTACAGACCTAAATCGGCGCGGCCGGCGGCCTGCTCGGGAGGCGCGCACCGAAGCGGATCGCCCTGGAGCCGCGCGTACATTGCGTGCTCGACAAAGGGCGTCGCGGTGTAGGTGATGCCCGCGCGTAGCGGCGCAAGTGCATCAAACGACAGGATGATCGCACCCTGCCCCCGATAACGGCGGGACGGATACAACGCCCCATCCGGTCGCTGTTCCGGACCGACCTGCTGCATCGCCTGGTATAGCCGCACCCCGAACCATTGGCACCACTCGTGATCGGGCGACGACAACAAGTCGTAGATCCCGAGCAGGCTCGACGCCGGCGCTCCCAGATCCCATACGCGCAGTGGCCGCGGAAACGTCAACGTTGCGACCAAGCCGCCGCGTTCAGCCTCGCCGTCCAGGTAAAACGTCCCGGGCCGGCAGGCATCGTTGCGCGCGAAGCGCGCTTCCCAGACCGTCGTTTCAGGCTCCGGCGCTAGGTACAACCACTGAAAGGGCATGGTACCGTCCTCCTCGATCAAGGCCTTGGGCGGGCCAAACCGGTACGGGTTCCACACTCGATCAGGCAAGATTCCCGCCGACGAGTAGGCGGCCCGATGAAGCACCGGCCCCACGGGACGAGCACTGCTCTCCAAGGCTGTGACGAGTTGCTCCACCGCCGGCATTGACTCGGCAATGTCCGGCGGGGGTACTACTTTTTGCTGTTTTCCCATTTCATGGCCATCTCAATAGGCCACGCTCTCTCCGGGTCGCGGAATCGCGTCAATCACACGTCGCTGGCGCTCGACGGTGGGCAGGTTCAACAGCCGACGCTGACTTGCGTGCGGCGCACCCCGCCCCTCGAAAAGCTTCCCGGCCAACAGTTCCGCAGGCGCGAGCTCATTGAGCTCGTCACGCGCAGTCACGAAGAAGGCGTGGACTTCCGTTTCCAAGGCCCCTTGGAACTGGTCGAGCACTTTGGGCAGCAACTCCGGCACGGACTCCACAAACTGCCATGCCGGAAACGCACGCCCGTTGGTCTGGCCTCGAGGCCGAACGCAGTAAAACCGGCCAGCCTCCACTGAGCGATAGAGACTCGCGATCGACAGCGCCACCAACTTTTGCCCGACCACTTCCGAGGGCTTCAAGTTGGCAACAGGCAAAGCATCCGATACCGTCTCGGCAGCCGCCCCCGCTTCCAGAATAAACATCGTCGCCAAGCGGCGTTCCAATGTGTCGCGAATAAGCGAGTGAAGCGACTCCACATGGAAATCCAGCGGGATCTGTCCACGGAGGGAGCCCTCGATATCCGTCGCAAACAGCTCGGCGACATCCCGCGCGATATGAGTCGGGTTGAGATGCTGCCCTTCGCTGGGCACCGCGCGGATCTTGATGTTTGCGACCCGGCTGGTTTCGTTGATTGCCTGTGCCATATGAACTCCTTAGGCGAGATGGGGAGGCGCGCCAAGCGGGTTCAAGCGCTTGGCAATGGCAGCGGCACTGCCCGTCTCGGAAGGTCCATCGAGCAGCCACCGGGCAACCAACGTCCGGACGCTGGCAGCCGCCTTGCAGAGCGTTTCGAGATAGTCATGGACGAAGGGCCGCGCGATCTCCTTGAAGAAGAATCCACGCTGCATCCGCATCGCAATACTGCTCGTGACGTAGCGAATGAGCGATGCGCCAATCGCTGCGTATGCGTCGCAAAGCAAGCCAGCGTCGACCAACTCTTGCGCGAGCGGTTCCTCTGAGGGCAGGTCCGCCTTCTCGGCCGACGGCCCACTGATGAAGCTCTGCCAGATTTCCCACGACGGGCTGGATACGCTGACTTGTTTGGATTCCTCCGCGTCGAGCGCCTCGCCCAGTTGATGACGTTCGAGAATCTCGAGGTGGCGCAGTGCAACCTGGAGGATGTGTACGCGTAGGCGAGCGCTTTTGAGCGCCAGTGCGGAGTAAAAATTCAAACCTCCGGTGGCGCCAGAAACACGCGAAGCGTCGGTAGCCGCCTTCCGCGCCTGTAGCGCCGTGACTTCGGCGCTCAGAACGGTGATTTGCGCGCGAACGTCGTCAAGGCTGTTGACGCGCCTGACCTGCTCCTGCGCCCAAGGCCAAAGGTCGCTTACGGCGATCGCATCGCCCCACGGGCCGAGCCAGTAGTGATGGCGAGCGACCGCCACCACCGGATTTGCGCGCGGTTGGCAGGCTTTCTGCTGATCATCAAAATCGTCTTCGATCATCTTCATGGCGATCCCCAAACAGTTGCCCAAGTTTATCATTTTTCTCACATTTCGCAAGTGTCGCGATAATTGCGTTTTTCTCACTCCCCATGATCTCGAAGGGCAAGCTATCAGAAGTGGCATTTTTTGGAACCGCCGTCGGCCGGCGAAGTCACCTGCAGCCCTGGGGGACTCGCGCGGCGGTGCTACACTCGTCGCCTTCCCACCTTTCCGACCCCGCGTATGGCGCCCCCCCCCCCGGTCGACCTCAGTCACATCCTGCCGTTCGAAGCGACTTTCTTCGACGACGCGTTGCCGGTCGAACGCAACGAGCTGGATATCCCGGCCCTGCTCGGCGTCGACGACGAGGTGCCCGACGAGCTGCTTGTATCGCTGTGCGGCGCGCTGACCGGCTCGACGATCGAGGCCTACCTTGAAGACACGACCCGGTTGACTTTCGAGGTGACGAACCCCACCTTCATCGCGTCGACCAACAAGGTGTCGATCATTCGCCGTGCGGACGGCGACGTGCTCGAGCTCGGTAAGATCGACCTCGTCGACGACACGATCCCGGGGCTCGGCGCGGTTATGCTCTGGCGGATCGTGCGCGCATGTGACGCGCTTGGCATCTCGCGCATCACGGCATATGCGGTCGGCGGTCGCAAAGCGGCGGTGGTGCCTGGTGGGCCGAGGCTGAGCGGCTATTACGCGTGGCCGCGCTTCGGCTTTGACGCCGCGATTCCCCACCAGTCGGGCGACGAGGCGGCGCTTTTCCAGTACTTCCCCGGCTATCCCGACGGACTCGCCGACGGTCGCCTGCAATCGCTGCGGGCACTTTTCGGCGCGCGTCTGGGACGGTATTTCTGGCGCGTGGCGGGGACGGATCGTTGGATGACGTTCGATGTTGCACCGCAGAGCCAGTCAGTGCTAACGTTAGAGAACTACTTGAAGGAAAAGGGAATTTACGGATGAGCGAAAAGCTAGCAACGACCGGCGGATTCCGCGTCGCGCGGCCGGCTTCGAAGCGCTCCCGATGGTGGATCGGGCAACGTCCGAGATTGATCCAAGCCAAGATCGAGAGGCTAGTCGACAAGGCAGTGGCCGACCGGCTTGAACGGATTGAGCTTGAGCATCGCGCGCTTCGACCGGATTCGACGACGTTTGCGACGATGAAGGATATCGTCAAGATCCTGCAGGTGACCGGCGACGGCGACGTCGTGACGCACGTCGGTGAAACGACGCGTCCGTACCAACCACCCAAGCCGCTTGTCGGTGGCCTGTTTTATGACCTGGATATCGCAGGCACCACGAAGGGGCGGCTTAAGGTTAGCACCGTCCCGCCAGCAGCCGCGGCTTCGCAGAAGAAGGTATTCAAGGTCGCGCGCATCGATCGTACCAAGGGTCAATTGCCGGAGGTGTCGGTGGGCGATGCGGAAGCGTCTGGACGTCGCAAGACGCGCGCCCTGTTCGGGCTTCCAGACGACGAGTGAAGCGGCAGGAACCCATCAAAGAAAGGGCCGAAAGGCCCTTTCTTTTCTCGCATGCCGCTATGCAGACCCAGCGGCACTGAAAGTCTCACGAGAAAAGCCCGGGTTCTCACATGCAGCCCGAGCCCCACCGTCGAACCATCAGACCCAAAGCGCCGACATACGCACCAGCCACGAGCGGACACTGCGGGCACCACCGCGTCGATCGAGCACCGTCGCCACGTACGCATCGGAGATGCTGTAGGCGCTCACAATTAGCGCTAGCAGAGTTCATAGACGCGCAATCTAGGCTGTTTGCGCGTGATCGCCGTTAGCATGGTACTGAGCACCGCTAGCGCTAATTGTGAACAGCAACAGATGCTGCCACAGCGGCCGACACCGCACGGATGCCGGCCGGGATCGATCGCGCACCGGAACCGGCACGACCGCAGCGGCGAGGATCGCGCGCAGCGCGGCGTCGATGAAGATGGTGCGAGGTCGAGACAGCGCAGGGAAGAATAGTGAGCGGCTATGGCACCCGCAACGAAGCAGGGCGATCGACCTTTCCCCGCGCTATCCTGAAACGAGGGACTGGATAGCCGTAACTATCCGCCCCTTCATTTTCCGGACAACGTCGCAAGATTTTGGTTGTGTCTCCGACCTAGTCGGATTGATTCTCATCCGCTTCTGGCATCGGCGTGACACTTTTCAAATAGAATCCCGCCCTTCCAGAATCATTGCGCCGAGTAAACTCCACCGGCTTGAGCGCGTCAGCAGTCGTGGCCTGAATCTTCTCATTCTCGGCAACGATGATCTGCCCCGGTCCGTTCCACGTCGACAGCCACGCGTAAAACTTGTCAGTCAGCGTCTGGGTAGGCAGCGGCCGGTCCTCTCCCGAGTCCGGATCGGCGTACGCTTTCAGCGGCGAATCGATCACAACCAGCCCCAGATGAGGATTTCCCGCCTCTAGCGCATGCCTCATCAGGCCAATGGTCAATGCAGTCAGGAAGATGCCGCGCTTGCCAGCACCATAGCTCAGTCGAGGGCGATCATTGATGACGAGGTCGCACTCTCCTGTATCCAGCGTCACTTGGCGAACGTCGTCGAAACCCCAGTCGACGAGCATCGACTTCACAACGCCGGCTACGGCCTTCGCCGGCTCGCTGGCCTCTCGAGTGATCGGGGCCGCCCGGGAAACGCGCAGTTTCTTCAATCGCTCGATTTCGGCTTCAAGTCGCTCCTTTTCATCGAAGGCACCCAACTGCGCGGCCAGCTCACTGCGGCGCACAGCGAGCTCCTTCGGATCGGCCTGGAATTCTACGCGGACACCGCTAATCCGCCTTGCCTCTTCCTTCTCAAGATCGCGAAGCTGTTCCCTGACCAGGTTTGCCTGCTCGGTTGCATCCGCGAGACGTCGTTGCTCGATCGCGATCGAATGCAACAGACCCGCGCGAAGTCCGGCGATTTTCTGAGACTCGGCTGCGACCGCCTTCCGGTAGCTGCCCGGTGCCCGCCTCCCAATATCGGTGGGTGCGACATGAAGCTCGATCGGCGTGGAGCAAAGCGGACAAGGCACAGCGTCAAGCGCAGCAAAGTGGGCGACTCCCTCGTCGAGTGCGCCGAGGCGTTCGAGGTCGCTCACATACTTCTGGTCAAGCAGCTCAAACCGATCAAGCATCGCCTGGGAATGGTTTGCTCGCGTGGCATGCTTGCGCAATGCATCCGTTGATTCGACGATCTGGCCGCGAACGCCACGCAACTGCGCGGCGCGCGCGTCGTATTGCCGGCTGAGCTCTGACAGCGTCTCGTCCACCCGTTCGATCGCGTCCTCGACATCGACACGCGTGGCGTCGAGGTCGATGCCTGTCATGACCCGACTGAGCGCATCTTGGGCGGAGGTAAGCTGCCCGAAAAGACGGTCCTTTTCCGCCTGGGACTTGGCGAGCGCAACAGCCGAATCGTCATCCCCAGTCAGAAAAAGGTGGAACGCGGCCATGCGCTGCGGGCGCTCGCTGTGGCTGGCTCCGCTTGTCGGATCTTCACTGATCACCGTCGGCTGGGAGAGCATGAACCAGTGCCGAATGTCCGAACCCGTGACAGGTCCCCGTTTGCTTTTCGATCTCAGGATCTGCTTTCCCGCTGCCCCCGACAATTCAACAACGAGTTGCGAGAGGTCAAAATCGACAGGCTCCATGCGTTCGGGAGCCTCGATCAGTGCCTGCTTGCCTCCTGCTGATCCATCGTCTGTGGAAGCACCGCTCGCCCCTTCCGTCGCACGCTTGCTACGGAAGATGTGGGCCCCTCCGCCGCGCAGCGCGCGCCGCACGATGTAGGTATCCGCGCCGTACGAGAACTCAAGCTCCAGCAACTCGTAGCCGTCGTCTTCGGGCACCTTCTTCGGTGTCTTTTCACCTCCGAGCAGGTACCACAGGCAGTCACGGATGTATGACTTACCGGTGTCACTCGGACCGCGAATCAGGCTGTGCAGCGGCGCAAACTTAATCTCGGCGACCGGCCGTTCAGGTCCTGATGCCGCCAGCCTTATCAATCGAATCGCCACTGCCCGCTCCGTTCGAGTGTGAGACCTTCAAGCTCCGCGCCCCAACGATGGCCCTGCTCGGTGAATTCCCGGGTCAGCGCGTCCGTACCGGTTTGGCCAAAGCGCCTGACCGCCCATTCGCAACGTTGGTGAAGGCGCATGAAATACGGTGCCGTTACGGAGCCTACAAGTGACAGGGCTGTTGGGCCGGCGATATATGTGATCCCTTCTTCGTCCATCCGTGCATTGACGAGCCCGCGAGTGCTCATCAGATGCAACCCCTGTTCGATGAGCGTGCGACGGCTCAACAATTCGCTGCCGCGATAGGGGACCGGGGTATGCAGGCTTTCCGGTCCACCCAGGTCCCCCGAATACACCACGGCATAGTCGAGCAGGATGAGTTTCTGCAGATCCACGCCCGCTGGGCGTAAGGCGCTGAGCAGATAGACCATCCGAAAGCCGAGCTCAAACGGCGAGTTGAATACACGCGTCACGTCTGCACGCGTCATTTGATCCACCTCAGTTTCTTTTCGTTCACCAGATGATGGCAGGTGCCGGGGAGATCTCCGCCGCGCAACCGTCCGTGCAATGCACTATCCGTCAGCGTGAGGGACGAGGCACGATTCACCGCCGCGTCCAGCCGATCCAGACCGACGCGATGCCGCGGGCTCGATACGGCGGTGCGCACGCCCTTCAGCACCATGTCGAGCAATTTCGCGAACTCGTCTTGTTCAAACAGGTCTCGACTGAATCGCTTCAGGCCTTCTGCACAGTAAAACTCCACACGACAGTCGGTGAAATGATCGGCGTACGTTGTTCGCATCACCTCTTCTACCGTGCGCACAGTACTACCCTGTTCCGAGTACACCGCAACAAGCTCCTCGACATAGATCAGTTCGTCGTCGGTCGGCAACACCGGCATCGTAGGGTCGTCCCCGCGTTCGGCTTCGATATGAAAGATCCTGCAGTGGGTGACATGATCGATCGCGTGCCACGCAAGTAGGTCGCGCAGCAGACATTCCTCGATCCGCGCGAAATCGAATGTGTCGATCACCGCCCGAGCCTCAGAGGTCAGGCCGCTCACCAGGTTTTTCATGCCCGTCTTGCCGGCCGCCCAGTCGGTCAGAAACCGCTGCTTGAGCTTCACCGGGCTGGCTATCAGATCGTGCAGGTCCGGACCGGCATTCTGGGGCGAACACACAAAGTACCGGCGCGGCGGCGGATACGTACCGGCCGCGAGATGACGAAAGAATTTGGCAAGTTCCGGAAAGAACTCGCCAGGGGTAAGGGGCGCCTTGTAGTGCTTAGCCTGAAACAGGTCCCACTGATCTGCCGTCAGTGCGCCCGCGAGTCGTGCCTCGACGTCCCGGCCCGCGTCGCCTGGTCCGCCGAAGCGCGTGACCTGATGATACTTGCGGCCATTGACCTCGCATTGCAACGCACTGCGCTCGATGAATTCCTCCCACTCGTCCGGTTTGAAATGACGAACCATCAGAGAGGGCGGCAATGCCCCGGCTTTGATGACGAGCTGGTTCGGGCGGAGCGTCGACATGTGGTCGCAGAAAAAGCCTGAGTGCCGAATTATCGCCGTGACGGAGGGTTTGTGGCACACGCAATGCACATTTTCAGGCCGACCCAGCACGCTCGCACCCCGCTTCACCGACTCAGCCGAGCGGCGCACGGTTGGACTATCAACGGTCCAGCGTGGGCCGATCCACACACTCGCGGGCCTCGTGCGAGCCAGCTGTGGATTAGGTGCTGCCGGTGGACACGAACTCGAAGTGGCCGGTCGCGAGAGACTCCAACGGGAACATGCATTGCACATCTCGATGTCCCGAAACGAAGGGTAACATAGCCCTTACTATGTTACCCTTCATTTTATTGGCCAAAACGCCCCGTTTCTACGCGTCGCTGCGCGGCCTCCTTGTCCAGCAAGGCCCGGCGGCCGGTTAGCGACGATCGGGGAGCCGCGGTATCGCCGCGCGCGCCGCGTCGGCGCATCCGACCGGCGCGCGGCACTGTATCGAACAACACGGTTTCCGTAGCCCCTGACCACGCCCATGCCGATCGACGAACCTGACGTGCTCGATGTCGAGTATCGCGAGCTGCCGGCCACGCCGCGCCGCGCGCCCACGCCGACCGCCCGCCGCAAATCGCGCTCGCGCCAGGCACGCCGTGATGCGGCCGCCACGCGCCGGATCGGCCTGCAGCACCTCGCCTTCTTCCGCGGCTACCTGGAAGGACTGGAGCTCGCCGAGCTGGCCGACCAGTATCTCGAATTCGGCCGCGACGCCCGCAAGGCCGCAGCCACGCGCAGCTGGCTGGTGACGTCGTTCGTCGCCGCGGCCAGGAAGCGCCTGGACTTCGCGACCGCCCGGCTGCTGGCGATCCGGCCGGCCGCGCTCGCGGCGACGCCGCCGGCCGACGCCCCGGCGCCCGCCGCGCCTTCGCTGGAGGATTTCGCGGGCGAGCACGATCCGGACGGCTTCTATACCGAGAAGGAGCTGCTCGATCTGTTCGCCGCGCGGCACGCGGGGACAAGCGCCGACACCGGCGCGACCCTGCGCCGCCAGCAGCGCAATGCCCGGCTGCGCGCCCGTCAGATGGCCGCACTCGACGCGCTCGCGCGCCTGGTGGTCGAGGACCCGCGCCCCGAGCACCACGTGCTCGGCTGGTTTGATACCGCCGTCGCGCTGCGTCTCGCCGACGTCGGGCTCACCACGATCGGCCGGCTGGTCGAAACGATCAACGCGGTCGGCTACCGCTGGTATCGGCGCGTGCCGCGGCTGGGCGAGATCGGCGCCCGGCGTATCACCGCGTGGCTGGCCCACTACGGGGACGTCGCGGGCCTGCAGCTGGCCGCCGGCGTGCAAACCCACCCGTCCGAGCGCGCGTGGCCGGGCTCGCCGCTCGCCGCAGCCGGCCCGGTCACCGCGATCGTGCCGCTCGAGCGCTTCTTGCTGCCACCCGAGCTGGACGGCTCGCACGGCGCGCACCGCAATCTGGTCAAGAACAACAGCCGCGCGACCAACGATCGCGAGGCGATCGACTTCTGGCTCGCCGACTACGAAAACCCGCACACGCGCCAGCGTTACCGCACCGAAGCCGAACGATTGCTGTTGTGGGCGATCTTCGTGAAACGCAAGGCGCTGTCGAGCCTCGACATCGACGATGCGCGCGACTACATCAACGGCTTTCTGATCGATCCGCAGCCGGCCGGCCAATGGGTCATGACCGGCACGGCGCCGCGCGGCGATCTCGGCTGGCGGCCGTTCCGCGGGCCGCTGTCGGTCAAGAGCCGGCAGGACGCGCTGTCCGCGCTGAAGAAGTTTTTCGGGGAGCTGGTCAACGCGCAGTACCTGGATCACAACGCGTTCGCGAAGATCCGCGTGTTCACCGGTGCGACGCACGATGCCGCCGGCAACGAGCGGCGCGTGGCCGCCAAGTCGCGTCTGCAGATTGAGCACGGCTTGACCTCCGACGCGTGGCGCTTCGCAATGCGCGTACTCGACACGATGCCAGACACGGCCACCGCGACCCGCACGCGCTTTGTGCTGGGCTTTGCGTACAGCACCGGCCTGCGCCGCGCCGAGTTGTGTGGCGCGTTCACGGACGACGTACAGGAGCGCTACGCCGGCCCCGAGCTGGGGACCATCCGACTGCTGCGCGTGGTCGGCAAGCGCGCAAAAGAGCGCTTCTTGCCGCTGGTGCCGGCGGTACTGGAACTGATGGGCGACTATCTGGAGTCGCGCGGCTTGCCGCGCGATCCCCTCGCCTGCCCAGCCGCCACGCCGTTGATCCCGGCGCTGCTGTCGAATGCCGAGATCGGCAAGATCCAGCGCGCGGCGAAGGCGAGCAAAACAGACCCAGCGCCCGAGCTCGCGGCGCGCTCGCGGCAAACCGGGCCGATCCATCCGGTGCAGCTCTACAAGGCGATCAAACAGTTTTTTGCAACGGCAACTGCTGCTGCGCTGCGCGAGGACTCGCCGCATGCGCGGGCTTTCAGCGCAGCCAGCCCACACTGGTTACGACACACGTTTGTATCGCATGCACTTGCAAACGGCATGAGTCTCGAGAGTGCGCGGAATTTTGCCGGTCACGACTCGCTCGACACGACATCGATCTACGCGACTGCGGAGCTCGGCCGCCAATACCGAGAGGCGGAGACCTTCCTTAGATTAGCTACACCTTAGCGCGGCTCACGTCATCAAAGCCGGTTGATGTGTAATCGCCCCAGAATTGAAAGTATCTGCGACCCCAGCATTGCTGTTATGACCGCCAGTCTGAATGTGTCCGACGAAACACCATCAACGATAACGATGACGACCCACCTTCGACTTCTCCTAGATTAAGTCGGAGTTAACTCCGTGGGAGTTATCGAACTACCAGATGATCTACGACTTCCGTCCTTATAGGCCAACGATGTCCCAGATAATCTAGGACATTGCGACCGAGAGTGCACCGCGACCATCTGCCGGCGCATAGCAGAAAGTCAGTATATAAGGCGAAAAGTGGGGCTTTGGTCCCCACAATCCTAAAGATGACGGAGCATCAGTCGGCGCTCCCCAATCCTTTCCGCTGGCGAGACGGGTCGTGGTTGCCTCCGTCGCGCAAGCAGGTCGCAGTTTCAACGTAGAAACTGGATCTGCCAGCATTCGGCATCGCGCTCGGCATGCAAGCTTTGTCGGTCGACCCGGCGTCTATGACTGCTTCGCCCACTCAGTTTCAACATAGAAACTGAACGTCTCCCGAGCATCCGAAAAGGGCTCGCCGATGCGCCTCTCCGGGACACCGATCGCAAAAAGTTGCCTTCAAGTCAGCAGTACGCGACCGCAGTTTCTACGTAGAAACTACCCGCCGCGGCGCCAGAACGGCGAGCGAAAAGCTGCGCACGATTCAAGCGGTCGCGCAAAAACTGAAAATTGCCCGTTTTCGTTCGATTCACGCCTCCCCGTTATACCGTTAAGCCGCCAATGGTGGCGCTGGCCATGCCCCGAGTTTCTACGTAGAAACCACCCCTGGGAAGCGCGCGAAGCTACAAGTTCCGGTTGGGTTGTCGCTCCGACGCCTAGAATTTCTCAAAAACCTGTCGTTTTTCTTGATGTTTTTCGGGTGGCATCCTAATATTCCCGGCAGTCGCTTGGCGCGAAGTTTCTACGTAGAAACTTCGCCTGCTCGAGCATCAAGTGCATAAGGAGAACGCATGGCAGCGAAAATTATTGCCGTCTTCAACCAGAAAGGAGGGTCGGGGAAAACAACAACCTCGACGAATATCGCAGGCGCCTTCGGCATGCGAGGCTACCGGACCATGCTTGTCGACTTGGACGAGCAGGGCACCGCGACACTCTCAGTCGGCGCAGCCCCAGATGATCGACCGTACCCGGCCGCTATTTCGAACCTGGCGCTAAGTCCTCGACCGGATCGGGAGATTGCAAAGTACGTCAACGACTACGATTTTATTGTCATTGACTGTCCGCCAGCCATTAAATCGACTGCGCCCTCTGTTGCCCTCCTTATTTCCGATCTGGGACTGATTCCCATCGCAGCGTCGGGCGGCAATCTCTGGGCGGTTCAAGAGGCAAAAAAACTTGGAATGGAGGCCCAGATCCGCAACCCGGATCTCAAGCTTCGTTCATTTGCGAACATGAACCAGAACGTCACGATCGTGAAGCAGATCTTTGAAGCTGCAGCCGGTGACGATGAGCTTCCCATGCTGAAAACGAAGCTCGGCTTCCGCACCGCGTACAAGGAAGCAGAGGTATCTGGCGCTACTGTCCTTCAACTCCGCTCGGCCAAGGCCGCCCACAAAGAACTGAATGATCTTGTCGACGAAATTCTCGAAGTTCTCGAGGTGCGAGCATGAGTAAGAAAGACTTCTCTGCGGCGCTTAATGCCGGCGTAAAGCGCGACCAAACAATGCGAGAGACGGCGACACCTTCGCGGTTCGACCGGGTGGATGAAGCATTGAGCGGCCGAAGCAGCCTGTTGGATCAAGCCAATGAGAAAGTCGCTTCCCCGACAAGATCGGCTGCAGAAGCGTATTTGGCAAACTTGGAACAAGCGGGGAAGGTGCAGGCGAGGTACGTAACAATGCCAATAAGCCATATCGACGACAACCCGCTCAACAGTCGCACGATCTACAAAGAAGATCTCATCGCCGCCCGCGCAGCCTCAATGGCGCGAGATGGCCAACTGGTTCCTGTACTCGCCGGACGCCACCCTGACTTTCCGGATCGCGCAATCTTGATCGACGGCCAGTTCCGAAAGCTTGGTGCGCTCCGGAATCGCTCCGAGACGTTGGAAGTGAAGCTTCTCGAAGGCTTGGACCCGATAGATTTCTACCGCCTTGCGCGAGCCGCAAACAACGAGCGCGAGCAGGAAACCATTTTGGACGTCGCACTCGGGTACAAGAAGCTTCTCGATCAGGGTCATGCAAAGTCGAATGACGAGCTGGCCGTCTTGGTGGAGGAGGGCAAATCCAAGGTCAGCAAGATTCTCGCGCTTCTGGATCTGCCGCAGTCCGTCCTGGACGTGATCGGTTCGCATCCCAAACAATTCGGCCTATCAACTAGTTACGAACTCACGCTGTTCCTCAAGGCATCGGACGAGAAGCGCACCTTGGCATTTGCCGAGCGCATTCGTGACGAGGAATTGCCGTTTCAGAAGGTGAAGGCTATACGCGAAAGTCTCGAGAATGGGCGGGCCCCACGGAAATCCCTTTCGAGACAGTACAAGGTGTCAACTATTGACGGGGCCGAGATTGGTGCGATCAAGGAATGGGGCGACGGGAAGGTCCGTCTGGATCTCGCTCTAGGATCGGCCGAAAAAGCCGAGGCATACGTTGCGGCCTTCAAAAAGCTCCTTGCCGAAGACGGCCACCAACTGAAGTAGGGATATGTAATACCTAGGCATGCCTGCCGGTTAGGCATCACGGACCTATCCGTGATTTCGTGGGCGAGGCATATCATGAGGTGTAAAAGTCATGGATATGCCAATGAAGAAGAAACGGCAAACTGTAGCGCGTCAGGCAGCGGCCCGCGGGCCGCTGCCTGAACTGC
>NZ_CABVQK010000033.1 GCF_902499335.1 Burkholderia lata
GTCGAGAAGATCGAAGCGGCAGCCGATGCCGGCAAGTCGCAGTTCGTGAGCCGTGAAGTGACGAAGCTGGACCGTCCCGAGCTCACTAGCGCGAAGATCATCGTGTCGGGCGGCCGTGGCCTCGGCAGCGGCGAGAACTTCGCGTTGGTGCTGGAGCCGCTGGCGGACAAGCTGAACGCCGCACTGGGCGCCTCTCGCGCGGCGGTCGACGCCGGCTACGTGCCGAACGACTACCAGGTCGGCCAGACCGGCAAGATCGTCGCACCGCAGCTGTACATCGCGGTCGGCATCTCGGGTGCGATTCAGCACCTGGCCGGCATGAAGGATTCGAAGGTGATCGTCGCGATCAACAAGGATCAGGAGGCGCCGATCTTCAGCGTGGCCGACTACGGCCTCGTCGGCGACCTGTTCTCGGAGATCCCTGAACTGGCGGCGCAACTGGCGTAACGGATTTTTTTGCGAGGCCTGCTTGCTGGTGATGTGCGGATCCGGGATGACGAATATGGGCGCGATGGAACGAGTTCGCTTCGATGCTGCGGTGGCGGCCAATGCTGAAGATGCGTCAATCTGGCGTTGGTTTTCTGTGCTGCTCGAGGAACGCAGAATTCGATGGCGCTACATGTTTGACAGCTGGGTCGTGAACGTCGACCGTGCCCACGTCGCAACCGAGCAGAACTTCGACGATGCGATACGTGCCGCCAAGCTGGCTGCGGAGCAACTGGGGCTCGGGGCGGCCGATGCGCACTTGTCAGGGGGGAAGTGGCGCGGAGCAACGGCAACCGGGTCGCGTCGGCAACATGCCGGCAGAAGCAGCTGAGGTGAATCGGAAAGTCGGAAGCCCGCCAAAGGTGCGGGCTTTCGAATAGGCAGGCCGACGACGATGTATGTCGAGCGGCCGCATCGCCATCCCGGGGCGACCTGTACCGCATGTCACCGGATTCACGCCCGCTCACCGGAAAATATGCGATTCATCCCGCCGCAATCCCGCGATTGTCAAACTATGTGAGGCAATCGTCAGCATTTGCAACGGAAGTAACAGTCCCCGCAAATCAATCGATTTGCGCGTCCGCGCCGCTACATTAGCCCCACCTGCCGCACGTCGCGGCGAGGCATGCGACAAGCCGCACGAAGGCGGCCCGCAGCAACAACGTCTTTGGGGAGAATGACCATGAACAAGATTCGTACGATTCTGGTGGGTGCTGCACTGACGGCGATGGCGACTTCGGCTGCGTTCGCACAGACGGCCCAGACCGGTGCCCAGGGTTCCGCAGGTGTCGGCGCGCAGGTTCAGACGCCGCTGCTCGGCGGCGGCGTGGGCCTGCAGGCCGGTGCCGGCGCGAATGCGGCAGGTTCGGGCGCGGGCAACGCCGTTGGCGGCGCGCTGAACGGCGTCGGCAAGACGGTCGGCGGCGTGGGTTCGGCAGCCGGCAACGCGGTTGGCGGTGCGACGCATGCGGTCGGTTCGGCAGCGGGCACGGCGAAGGATGCCGCCGCATCGGCCGTCCACTCGACGAAATCGCACGTGAAGCACGTCGCAGGCACGGCAAAGAGCCACGCGCAAGGCGCGGTGTCGACGGCAGGTGACGTTGCCGGCGGCGCGAAGGCGAAGGCCGGTGAGGCGCTCGAAGGCGCGACGAACTCGGTGCAGGGCGGCGCATCGGTCGGCGTGAAGGGTTCGGCGTCGGCGCAAGGCGGCGCGCTGTAAGCATCACGCTTCCCGACACGGCCCGGCCCGCTTCGATGCGGGCCGGGCCGTTTCTATTGGCGCGTGCGGCGCGGCGTTCATCACCTCCTCGATACGGGGATGCGTCGACGTTCGCCATCGATCCGGCGACGCGACGCGCGCGGGCGCCTTGCCGATGCCCGCCGGCACGGGCCCGCGACGGGCGGCGAGCGCACGCTTTGCCCCCTGCCCATTGCCCGCCCGCCATGCTTAAATAGCGGGGCTCCCGGTTGCCGGGCCGCCGCGATCGCGGCGCCGGCGGATACGGGCCAGCATGTCCGATCGACATCGTGACGACAGACGACACCAAAACGCCGTTCCGGCCAGCCCGGCGCGGCCCGATAACATTCCGAGGCATCACGTCATGACCATCCTGTTCCGTCTTCTCGCGCTCGCCTGCGCGCTCTGGCTGGCCGCCTGCGCGGCGCCGCCCCCGCCGTCCGCCAGCACCGGTGCGTCCGCCGCCGCACCGGACGCCAGCGAACGCCGCGGGCTCGGCACGGCTTGGGGCGAGTCGGTGCGATCCGAAACCCGCCAGGTCGATTTCGAACGCGCGGATCCGGCGAAGCCGACGGATCTCGCGTCGGTCTACTACAACGATGCGTTGCCCGGGCACCCGCCCGCGTCCCAGGTTCGCCGGTTGCCGACCCGCGTCGCGCTCGCCAACGGCGACATCGCGCTGTCGTTCACGGACGAAAAGGGCGCGCCGCTGCGTCTCGCGCGCAGCGACGGCCGCTGGCACATGGCGGGCGTCGAAGGTTCGCGCTACACGATCGTGCTGCGCAACCAGGGGCGCCATACGTTCGAGGTCGTGTCGAGCGTCGACGGGCTCGACGTGCTGTCGGGGCGGCCGGGCAGCTATACGAACGGCGGCTACGTGCTGTATCCGGGCCGGACGCTGACGATCGAGGGCTTCCGCAAGAGCCGCGACGAAGTCGCCGCGTTCCGCTTCGCGGCGGTACCCGACAGCTATGTCGCGAACTCGAAGTACGGCGATGCCGCGAACGTCGGCGTGATCGGCGTCGCGGTTTTCGCGCAGAAGGGGAACGACGAGGAAGCGCTGCGCCGCAACGCGAATCCGTTCCCCGGCAATGACAACGGCTATGCACCGCCGCCGGTACCGCGCGGCGAGTGATGGCACGTCGTGGATCGGCCGCGTGCGTCGTGACGAACGATGCACGCGGGGCGATCCTGAAATGGGCCTGCCCGTACGGCAGGCCGGCGCATACGATGAACTGCACGACAATCCTGCGCGATTCATGCGGACACGAATCAGCCCGACGAAATCGATTGCGTTGAAGCTGGCGGCACTGGCGTTGCTGGTCTCGAATGCCGCCGTTGCCTTCGCCGAAACGCCGGTACCTGAATCGGTGCGGCTCGCCAACGGTCACGAGATCGTATGGGCGAGTCCGAGGTTGTTCGACGTCGATGCAGCCCGCCACAAGAAATCGGCACTGATCGTGCCGGCCGCGCTCCGCCGCATATTGGCTGATGCATCGAGCGTCGCGTTCCCGTCGGACCGTTCGAAACGGATCGACGGCAACGACTATCTGCTGGTCGTCGTCAACCGATCGTCGAACAGCCGCCCGACCGGATATTGCGGCGCGGGCGAAGACGGGTCGCTGTACGTGCTGGAACTGCGCGGTGCCCGTGCCGTGCCGCGGTTCTCGCTGCCGGTTCAAAGCTGCGTCGACTCCGTTTCGCTCGAAACCGATGGTGGCGCGCAATCGCCCTACCTGGCGATCGCGTGGCACGACGACCCGGCCGGCATCGACATCCGGTGGGAATATCTCGCGCACGGCGGTGCAACGCATCGCGTCTATCGTTTCGCGAACGGCACGTTTGTCGAGGCCGAGGTTCCGCGGTAACGTGGCCGGGCTGCGGCACAATGGCCGCTCGAATTCGTATCGTGAGTTTGCCGACCATCCGGTCCGACGGAGAACATCGTGTCGCTACCCGCTTTCAGGTACCATCCCGACCCGCTCGCAACGGGCAGCGTGATTCGCTCGGATACGCGCTGCGCATGTTGCGGCGATGTACGCGGTTACGTGTACGCCGGCCCCGTGTATGCGGTCGACGAGTATGAGCAATGCATCTGCCCGTGGTGCATCGCCGACGGTGCGGCGCACGCGCGGCTCGATGCAGTCTTTACCGACACGTATGGCATCGGCGGCGGCGAATGGGACGAAGTGCCCGACGCGGTCGTCGACGAAATCGCCTGCCGCACGCCGGGCTTTCAGGGCTGGCAGCAGGAGCGGTGGTGGACGCATTGCGGCGATGGCGCGCAGTTCATCGGCCGTGCGGGCGCCGGCGAACTGACCGCGCTCGGCCCGCAGGCCGTTGCGTCGATTCGGGAATCGACCGGACTCGACGAGGGCGCCGAGTGGGAGCGCTTCTTCGCCGCGCTCGACAAGGACGGCTCGCCGACAGCGTATATGTTTCGCTGCATCCATTGCGGCGAACTCGGCGGCTACCAGGATTGCGACTGATGGCCTGGCCGGCGGTATCGCACGGCGATCGCAGGCCCCATCGTCATGAAACAGAGGAATCTTCGTGAAGTTCATCCACGCGGCAGACATACACCTTGACAGCCCGTTGCACGGCCTGAGCGCGTATCCCGACGCGCCGGCCGCGCAGTTGCGCAACGCGTCGCGCGAGGCGCTGCGGCAGCTCGTGGATCGTGCGATCGAAGAGGAAGTCGCGTTCCTCGTGATCGCCGGCGACCTGTACGACGGCGACTGGAAGGACCACAACACGGGCATCTTCTTCGGCCAGCAGATGGGGCGCTTGCGCAAGGCCGGCATCCGCGCGTTCGTCCTCGGCGGCAACCACGATGCCGAAAGCGAGATGACGAAGAAGCTGACGCTGCCCGACAACGTCACCGTGTTCGGCCACCGCAAGGCGGAAACCCACAAGCTGCCCGAATTCGACGTTGCGCTGCACGGGCAGAGCTTCAAGGACAAGGCTGTCGTCGACAATCTCGCGATCGGCTATCCGGACCCGGTGCCCGGTTACTACAACATCGGCGTGCTGCACACGGCACTCGAAGGCTATGCGGCGCACGCGAACTATGCGCCATGCACGCTGGCCGAACTCCACGCGAAAGGCTACGACTACTGGGCGCTCGGCCACGTGCACGAATTCCAGCAATGGTCGGGGCCGTCCACGGTGGTGTTTCCCGGCAACCTGCAAGGGCGCCATATCCGTGAGACGGGCCGCCGCGGCGCGGTGCTCGTGACGGTCGAGCAGGGCCGCACGCAGGTCGAGCGCCTGTATCTCGACGTGCTGCGCTGGGAAGCCGTGTCGGTCGACGCGTCCGATTGCTTGACGGTTGCCGACCTGTCGAGAAAGATCGGCCAGTCGCTGGAAGCGCTGCTGACCGTCGACGGCCACGTGCCGCGCGCGGTGCGCGTGACAGTCACGGGGCGTACGCCCGCGCATGGCCTCTTTTTCGGCCGCGCGCCGCAGTTGCGCGCGGAGGTGCTGAACCAGATCGGCATCATCGGCAACGAGCGGCTGTGGCTCGAGAAGGTCCGGCTCGCGACGTCCGCGGCCGATCATCAGCCGGGCGAAAGCGAGCAGCTAGAAGCGCTGGAGGACCTGAAGCAGATCCTGGCCGACGCCGCGCGCGATCCGGATTTCCTCGAACTGCTCGAACGCGACCTGAAGCCGTTCGTCGGCAAGGTGCGCAGCGACGTGAAGGAAGAAGTGCCGTTGTTGACGATGGCGCGCGCGGGCGAGCTCACGGCACTCGTCGAACAGGTCGGGCCGGCGTTGCTCGCGCGGCTGGCGAGGGGGGAGTAAGCGATGCGGATCAACCAGCTCGATCTGATCAAGTACGGCAAGTTCACCGAGGAGACGCTGCGGTTCCCGTCGGCCGGCGAGGATTTCCATGTGATCGTGGGGCCGAACGAGGCCGGCAAGTCGACGATCCGCACGGCCGTGTCGGAGCTGCTGTTCGGGATGAAGCTGCAGACGCCGCTCGATTTCCTGCACAGCACGCCCGAACTGCGGATCGGCGGCGTGCTCGAGAGCGGCACGGGCGAACTCGCGTTCCACCGTGCGCGCGGGCGCAGTCCGCTGCGTACGCCCGCCGACGACAAGCTGCCCGACGACTATCTGGCCGCCATCCTCGACGGCGCCACGCGTGAATTCTTCGAGCAGATGTTCGGGCTCGATCACGGGCGTCTGGTCGACGGCGGCCGGAGCATTCTCGACGCATCCGACAAGCTCGGCCAGGTGCTGTTCGAATCGGCTGCCGGCGTCGGCAGTCTCGGGCCGGTGCGGGAAGAGCTCGATGCGCGTTCGGTCGAGCTGTGGGCGCCGCGTCGCAGCGGCAGCGCGTTTGCGCTCGCCGAAACGTCGTTCAACGAAGCCGTGACCGAACTGAAGACGGTCCAGGTGCGCACGCGCGACTGGGTCGATCGGAAGGACGCGCGCGAGGCGGTCGAACAGCAGATCGAGCAGGCACGCGCGGAACAGCGCCGGCTCGAAGCGCTGCGCTCGAAGCTGGAACGCGTGCGACGGCTGGCACCGTATCTCAAGGAACTGACGGTCAAGGACGCGGCGCTGGCGGAACTGGGCGCGGTCGTCGAGTTGCCGCCCACCGCGTATGCGGATCTGCTGAAGGCGCAGGGCGATCTCGCGGCCGAACAGAAAGTGCTCGAGGAACGGCGTGCCGACCTGCTCGCGAAACGGCAGGCGCGCGATGCGATCGACGCCGATGCCGACACGCTGGCGCTCGAAGCCGACATCGAAGCGCTCGATCGGCTGCGCGGCGCGTGCATGAATCACGCGCAGGATCTGCTGCTGCTCGGTGCGGATGTCGAGCGTCACCTGTCCGCCGCATTTGCAGCGGCCGGCCAGCTCGGCTGGCCGACGGACGAAGCGTCGCTGCGTGCGTCGCTGCCGACGGCACTGTCGCTGAAGACCGTTGCAAACCTGTTGCGCGAACACGGTGCGCTGCACCAGGCGCTGGCCGGCGCGCGCGAATCGCTCGATGAACGCACGCGCGAGCTTGCGCAAGTGCAGGAACAACAGGCGCGCCTGTCGACCGTCGATGTGCCGGAAGCGCTGCGTGCGGCGCTAGCCGACGCGCAGGGCTTTCGCAACAGCGGCCAGCGCGAGCAGGCACTCGAACATGAAATCGCCGCTGCCGAACGCACGCTGTCCGGTGCACTCGATGCACTCGGCCAGTGGTGCATGCCGGTCGACACGCTGCGTGCGCTCGACGTGCCGTCGGTGGCGCGGCTCGGCGCGCTGCTGAAGGAAGACAGCGAACGCGCGAGCGCGGCCGCTGCTGCACGCGACGCGCGGGACGGCGCGCTCGAAGAACTCGAGCGCCTCGAACTGCAGGAGAAGCACTTCGCGGAGAACCACAAGGTCGTCACGACCGCCGACGTGCTGGCGGCGCGGGCGCGGCGCGACGGCGCGTGGGGCGATATCCGCAGCGGCGCGGTCGATCTCGTCACGGGCGCACCTGCGGTCGACGACGCGATTCGCCTGGCGGACGAACTCGTCGATGCGCAGCTCGGCGCGACGCAGGCGGCGGCGACGTTGCAGTCGCTGCGTCAGCAGGTTGAATCCGCGCATGCCGGTGTGGCGCGCAGGCAAGCCGCGCTGGACGAGCGCGAGCGTGAGCTCGCGGCGCATCGCGACGCATGGGTCGCGCTCGCGGCGACGGCCGCGGTGCCCGGCATGCCGCTGGCAGCGATGGGCGACTGGCTTGCGAAGCGCGATACGGTGTTCGCCGCGCAGGCCGATCTCGACAGGCAGCGCCGCGAGTTCGACACGATTCGCGCCGCACGGGCGGGTGCCGAAACCGCGTTGCGCGTGGCGCTGCGCACCGTGTCGCGAGGCGGCGAGTCGGACGGTCTGGCGGCGCTCGTCGCGATCGCCGAGACCTTCGTACAGTCGGCCGAGAAAGCGCTCGCGCAGCAGGACAGCCTCGAGGATCGCGCGCGGGAAGCCGAACGCGGATGCGCGACGGCGCAGTTGCGCGCCGGCCACGCACAGACGGCCTACGATGCGTGGCACGCGCAATGGCGCGACGCGCTGGCCGACGCCAAGCTGTCCGCGAGCGCGGCGACGCTGGCCGCGGCGGAAGGTGCGCTCGGGCTCGCCAACGCGGTGACGGCCGAACTCGCCGATGCCGACGCGCCGCGCAACCGGATTGCCGCGATCCGCGCGGAGCTGTCCGCGCTCGAGGCTGGCGCAAGGCGGCTTGCCGAAGCGCTCGCGCCGGAATGGTTGACGAGTGGCGACTGGCCGGACGTCGCGCGCCGGCTGGCGATGCGCCTCTCGGCTGCCAGGGAAATTGCGCGTGCGATCGAACGCGCCGACGAAGCTGTGCGGCAGGCCGACGGCAAGGTCGCGGACGCGGCCGCCGCGGTGGCCGGTGCCGATGCGCGCGTCCAGCCGCTGCTGCAGCTGGCCGGCGTAGCGTCGATCGATGCGGCGCTGCCGCTGGCCGAACGCTCGGATCGCCAGCGCCAGCTTCGGCAGGCGGTCGATGCCGCGCACGAGGCGCTGGTGCGCGATGGCGACGGCCTGTCCCGGTCCGCCGTCGAAGCGGAAGTCGCGGAGCAGGACATCGCCGACGTACCGGCGCACCTCGAAGCGGTGAAGCAGTCGCTCGGCGACGCCGGCAAGCGGTTGAACGAGCTTTCACAGCAGCAGGTCGTGGCCGATCAGGCGTTCGGCGCGATCGACGGCCAGGCGAACGCGGCCGTTGCCGAGTCGAAACGGCAGGAAGCGCTGGCGGCGATGGGCGATGCCGCCGAGCAGTATCTGGAGGCGGCCACGGCGAGCCGGTTGCTGAAGTGGGCGACGGATCGCTATCGCGACCAGAAGCAGGGGCCGATGCTCAGGCGCGCCGGCGAGATTTTCGCGGGGCTTACGCTGGGCGAATTCGCGCGGCTGACCGTCGATACCGAACGGACGCCGCCCGCACTGTATGCGCGGCGGACGAAAGGCACATCGGTCGAGGTCGCCGGGCTGAGCGAAGGAACGCGTGACCAGTTGTTCCTCGCGCTGCGGATTGCGGCGCTGGAGCTGCAGCTCGGCAGCCGGACCGCGCTGCCGTTCGTGGCCGACGACTTGTTCATCAACTTCGACGATGCGCGCGCGAAGGCCGGCCTCGATGCGCTGCGCGATCTGTCGACGCGAACCCAGGTGCTGTTCCTGACGCACCACGACCACCTGCTGCCGCTCGTGAGGGACGTATTCGGCGCGCGGGTCAACGTGGTCGAGCTGCAGCGCGCGCCGGTGGGGGCGTGATGCGGTGCGTGCGGGATGCCGGCGCACGGGCGGGGTCATCGCGTACAGGTAGTATGTGCTGTTCCGAAATGCCTGCGGCCGGTCCTGCCGGTCGTGGGTCTGGCCACACGAGGGGGGAATATGAAAAAGCTGGTAGCCGCCATTGCGTTCGCGGCGGACAAGCATCGCAATCAGCGGCGCAAGGATGAAGAAGCGTCGCCGTACATCAATCATCCGATCGCGCTTGCGGATGTGCTGGCCAACGAGGCCGGCGTCGAGGACGAGCGCGTGATCGTCGCGGCCGTGCTGCACGACACGGTCGAGGATACCGAGACGACCGAGCAGGAACTGCTGCGGCTGTTCGGCAAGGACGTGGCGGACATCGTGATGGAAGTCACCGACGACAAATCATTGCCGAAGGAAGAGCGCAAGCGCCTGCAGGTCGAGCATGCGGCGACCATCAGCCGTCGCGCGAAGCTCGTGAAGCTGGCCGACAAGATCTGCAATCTGCGCGACATCGCGCGGCATCCGCCCGCGGACTGGCCGCTCGAGCGCAAGCAGGCGTATTTCGACTGGGCGAAGTCGGTCGTCGATCCGATGCGCGGCGTGCACCCCGGTCTCGAGGCGATCTTCGACGCCGCGTACGACGCACGGCCGGCGGACTGAGGCACCCGTATGCGATCGGTTCGATCCATCGAATCCGCTGCGCGGCGATCGCCGGCCGTGGCGGGTGTCGATGTGGGCGGCGAAAAGAAGCAATGCGATCTCGTGATCCTGCGCGGACCGACGGTCGTCTGCCGCGAGGAGCGGATCGCGCCCGAGGCGGTGCCTGCGCTGTGTCTCGCCCATGACGTCGTGGCCGTCGGCGTCGACGCACCGAGCCTGTGGTGGACGGGCAGCGGGCGCCGGGCGGCCGAACAGGCGCTCGCGCGCGAACGGATTTCGTGCTTTCCGACGCCGTCGCGGGAGCAGGCGGTCGCGAGCACGTCAGGCTTCTTCGACTGGATGTTCATGGGGGAGCGCGTCTACCGCGCGCTCGCGGATGCCTATCCGCTGCTGACCGGCGCGCGCTATGCGGGCGGACGTACGAGCTTCGAAACCTATCCTTATGCGATTACCTGCGCGATGCTGGGCAAGGACGTTGCATCGGCGAAGCAGAAACGCAATCAGCGCCGGCAATTGCTGGAGCGACTGGGGATCGACGTGTCGACGCTGAAGTCCGTCGATGCGCGAGACGCAACCCTTT
This sequence comes from Burkholderia lata, assembly GCF_902499335.1. Lineage (GTDB taxonomy): Bacteria > Pseudomonadota > Gammaproteobacteria > Burkholderiales > Burkholderiaceae > Burkholderia > Burkholderia lata_B. Next base: position 10,227 of record NZ_CABVQK010000033.1, read on the forward strand.
GCGCGTTGACGGCGCAATACGTCATCGACGGGAATGCGCACGCGTATGGTGATGCGGAGGGCGGATATATCCGCGTGCCGCTCGTGAGTGAGGCGATCGTTCTTGACTCACTGTAGTTGCGTCGCGCGGCCCGGGCGACGCGCGTTGCGAAAAGGTGAGCTTTTGCGGGAGGGGGGTGGCCTGCGTGACGCCGAAGGCGTCAGGCTGCGACTGCCGGCCGGCAAGCAAGCATCGGGATGGTTGGCGCACACGGCATGACGCCGGTGCGCGATGCGATCCCGAGCGGCGCTGCTCAATCCTCGAGGATGGCTTTCGGCACGCTGGCCAGATCGCAGGCTTGCGCCTGTTCGAAGTAACCTTCGGCATCGTCGATCATCACGACTGCGACGTCGATCAGCTCGTCGAGCCGTTGCAGCAGCGATTCACGCCACTCGAAGTCTTCGTCGCGCTCGGGCGTCTTGTCCAGTTGCTCGATGATCGAGTCGGCCGTCTGCAGGAAAGGAATCGCCTGCTGATAGTTTTCGATCGAGACCATCGCTGCGTTGCGCGCACCGACGAGTCGCTCGCGGTGCTCGTCCGCCAGTTCGGATTCGCCGCTGATTCGCGGCAATACATCCGAGATGCGTTGCAGAAGCGGCGGAGCCTGTTCTTCCAGGATGACGGCGCGCTCGCGCAGCGCTGCATATTCGTCGCGAAGGTCGGCGTCGTCGGGTTGAGTGGTGCTGTCCATCGTGGATATGAGTGCGTGGTTCGGTCGCGGCATGATACTCGACCACACCCGATTCCTCGCTCGTTCCGCGAACGCCTATATTGAGGGGCGCTCGATATACGTCATATCAATGGATGACGGCATCGCGTTGCAATACGTGGCCCGTCGAGCCCGAAGCCCCCGTGCGCGGCAGCGCACGGGGGCTTTTTCAAAATATTTTCACAAAGGGGCTTGC
>NZ_CABVQK010000034.1 GCF_902499335.1 Burkholderia lata
TCAGCGAAACAACGAAGAGGTTAACAAAACGCGCGGCGGGTTAACAGCCCCCAAACAATCATTTTGTTAGAGACTTTAAAACCCAGGTCTTTAGGCGGGGGAGGACGTCAAACTGTGAACGTCATTGCCAAATAGGTCGGTTCCCGGCGCGCTTGGAGAGCGCGATGACCCAGTTCGCGCGGCTTTACCCGGGTTTGTCAGCCTCAGTATCTTGCTCTTGATCCATCTCACAGACGAAATTGCGGATATCTTCGCCGATTCGAGTATCGATAAACAGCTGCAGCGAAATCCAGCTTACATCGCGATGTTGATGCCCACACCACACGACAAATTCCTCAGGCGCGACTCCCACCTTGACCACGTTCCCTCCTTGCCGCGTGATACGCGTGATCATGGTCTTTGTGCGCCGTTCCCAGGCTTCGTAAGTCGGTGGCAAACCGTGCCTCAATAGCACGCGAAACACGTGATAGTCATTTTTTTTGAGCCATGCGATTCTGATCAGAATCGCATTCGAGTTTGAAACTGGCATATCCGGCACCTGACAATGAGATAAATAAAATTAAGATTCAACTCAACAACGCTTGATATGCGTCGCGATAGGATGTGACCTTGTAAACGTACTTCTGAGTTTCAGGATATGGAGGCACGCGGCCGCCATATTTTTTGATTGTGCTGCTGCCCGCGTTATAAGCGGCAATAACCAAGTCGAGGCGCCCGCCATACTCGATCGTCAACTCGCGAAGATAGCGTGCGCCGGCCGTGATGTTCTGTTGTTGATCGAAGAGATCCCGTGCACCATAGTGCGCGCCCGTGCGGGGCATGATTTGCATCAATCCTCTCGCGCCGCGATATGAGACCGCACGTGGATCGCCTCGTGATTCCACATGGATGATGGCCATCAACAACGCGTGATCAACCTGGTAGCGACGGGCAATGGGGCCAGTGATTGAAGCCAATGCATAGACACGAGGTTCGATCTGTTTCGTTTTCTGAAGGTCCAGCTTCCGCGGGTGCTCGCGAACTAATGATCGAGTTAACGTAACGGATACATTGGCGGGAGCGATGCTGAAGTCATATGCCGTGAACGAACGGAGGTGATCCGACAGTCGTCGCGTGCGAATGGCATCAAGTTCGTGCGCTGGAACGAGAAGATCGATCGATCGATTCGATTGATACTCGGCCCATCTCATCGCTGACGGGAGCCGTGTAACAGCGGACCTCGATTCCGCAAGGTGGAGGTTCCCGAACATCCATTGCCCCAAAGGATGGGATGGGTGAGGAGGGATAGTGGTGTGAGTGCCGCATCCGGACAAGGCAAACGTACTGCAGAGAGCTAGAATAACGACGGGTGCCAGTAGGATTCGACGTGTGAACGTGCGGTGCCGATCGGCTCGCTTACCAGAAGTGGAGCGACGACTGCTTGAATGAGAAATATGCGTGTGCTGCATGACTATGACGGATCGAAAATAAGTGAAGTCCCACAAATCGATGCGTCATAGTTGGGATGTTGCTCGGTTTGCGCTCGTATTCGTGATCAGAGTGAGCGGCACGCCGCTCGTTTAAATGAATGAGGAGCAGTCTAGCGAGCGGAATATCGCGATGAAATCGGACTGCGGTGAAAGGTGATCGGGACGAGTTCGAAAGTTGGTGCATGAGAGACTCATCCATCGTTCGCGTGATTCATAGACATCAGATTGGGCCCCGACGGTCAGTGTTCAGTCACCTCGATGACCGCGTCCGAACTTAGGTCAGCGAGATCAGTGATCTTCGCGGCGCCGACGGGAAGTGCCGATTCGATGGTCAGCGTCGCGAGCAAGGTCCGCCCGCGCGCGTCGATACCCTGCGAGGGGGCGATCGTGACCGGATGCCCAGCCAAAAAAGCGACAGCATCAGCAGGCGGCGCAGTTCCCCTGTTCGTATGCAACTGGACTTTGCGCCCGTCGAGCGTCGCGTCGCCGAGTGTCAGTCGTGTAGTGCCCAGCGTGCCGAACGCGAGGTCGCCGTTCGTATTCGCGCGTCCTCGCAGCGAAAGAGAGACGGTGGCGGGGACCGGGCAGGTAACGGCGAGCGGGAGCGTGCGCTTGCCGAAGCTCAGCTGTCGCTTGCCGACTGGCCTCAGTTCGCCGGCGGAATGCTGGCCGTATTCGACGCGCCCCTGGCCGATCGACACTTCACATTTGCGTTGCACGGGCGGTGCTATCGGCAGCGGGCGGAACTGATCGTATCCGATGGGTTCCACCCGGGGTGGGAACGGAGGCTGTGCGTTCGCGTCGGCAAGCGACGCGCCGATGGCGGCCAGCGCGACCAGCGCGGGAATGGATTGGTAGAGGGTTCGGAGCTTCATCGTGATTCCTTCAACGGGCAGCGACTGCTCGACATTGAGCGTCCGAGCGTTCATAGGGGGCGTTAGCATCCGGCTTGTCCGGCAACGCGAAGTCCAGCGAGCACTCGTTGCCGATCGCGTCGCGGACGATCAGTATGGGAGGAGCGTCGATGCCGACGTCCGGCAGGAAAACGGCGCCGTCATCGCCGACGAGCGTGACGAAATTGCCGTCCTCGTCATTGACCGACGCGCCCCGCGGTAGGTGGCTGCCGTTGTCGTCCCGGGCTGTCAGCAGCGCGCGACGGACCTTGACCACGGCGAATGCGACGTCGCTGACACCGCCGCGCCCCGACGTTACCGGCTGGTAGCCGTTGACGAGATCGACGTTGCGGGCGAGGGTCTTGGTTGCGACCTCGATCCTGCCGGTGCCGTACGCGGGCAGCGATGCGATTACCGCACGGCCCGCGCTATCGGTCCAGACCTGGCCGGCCGGCGTGTTAAGGCCGACGCCCGAGAGGTCGCCGACACGGATGATGCCGAACGTGTCGCGGACCGGGTACGGCGAGAACGTCACGCCATGGCCGTGCAGTACCGCGCCGCCCGACGCTTGCGCCGAGAACGACGAACTGTTGCCGGATACACTCGAACTGAACGCGAGCTGCGTGTAGCGTGGCGTGACGTTCAGGCTGCCGCTGAATGCCGGCTGCTTGCTGCGGTCGTCGTAACCCGCCGACAGCGAGTAGTTCGAGTAGTCGTTGATTGCCGCGCTTGTGCGGACCCCGAAGCTTTGGCGTTTGTCCGCACGACTCGCGTAGAGCGAATTGCTGTTGCGTCCCAGCGGAAACGTGGCGGTGGTGAATACGCTGGTGCCCGTGCGGCTTCGTTCGCTGGAGCCCATGTCGCGGTCGAGCGACACGGACAGGCTGACGGGGCCGAACTGTCGCCCCCACGACACGAACAATCGCTTCGAGTCCGATCCGCTGAACGTCGACGAACTGCTGTAGCTGACGCCGATCGCGCCGAACTTCGTATTCGACCATGTCATACCGAGCGAGCGTTGGAGCTGCGGTCGCGTGTCAAGCCACGGCCAGTCGTCGACAGCCGCATTTCCCCGGCCGGACGGGCGCCCGACCGTTTCGAGCACGTCCCGATAACCCGGCGTGCGGCGTGTCTCGGACGCATTCAGCGAGAAATCCCACGGCAATTGCACCGACCCCAGCATCATGGTCTGGATGCCGCGTTCACCGACGCGCCGGTCGTCGGCGGCCGTCACCTGCGCACTCAAGCTTGCGCCTGACCACGGCAGCGTATCGATTCGGCCGCCGACCGCGCGGTAGCCGTTCGAGAGCGTCGCCGCACCGGTCAGGTTTGCCTGTTTGCCGAGCGGCAGGCCGTAGGTCGCGCTCGCGAGCCAGATTTGCCCATCGGTGTCGCCCTCGATCCCACGCACCTTGCCGATCGCGAAGCTCGGGCCGGTCGGCGGTTCGATATTGACCTGCTGCAGCGCGGCTGCTGGCACGACGAACTGATGCTGGGAGTTGTCGGTTTCGATGACGGTGACCGTTACGTCGCGCGTGGTCGACGTCAACTGCACGTCCGACAACGTAAACGGACCCGGGGGGACGACGGTCGAATGAATCAGAATGCCGTTCTGACGAATCTCGACGCGCGCCTGCGAGTTTGCGATGCCCTGGATCAGCGATTGCCCTGTGGTTTGCGGCGCGAGCGCCTGTTCCGGGAAGAACTGGATGCCGTCGAGCGGCACGCCGCCGACGATCTCGCCTTGCGTGTTGATCTGGCCGAACTGGACGACTGACCCGTAGCGGTCGAACGTGCGTTGCGCGTAGGCGGTCAGGTGATCCCATTGCTGGATGCCGTTGCGTGCCGAGAAATAATCCTGGGAGCGCACGATCCAGCCGTTGTAGTTGAAGCCGGCTTCGGTCGAAGCTTGCACGAACTGGCTCGCGCCGCTCGCGTAGCGATTGTGGGTCGCGAGCATTCTGTAGTTCAGGATGCCAGCGGCGCCGTGCTGGCTGAATTCGCGCGCTTGCGCTTCGCGCGCCGCCTGCGCTTCCGGCGGCGAGACGATGTTGATTGTCTGCTGTGCTGGATTCAGACGCACGATCGTTGTCGGATAGGTGTCGACGAATGCGCGGCATGCGGGCGAGACCGCGCGCGCGGTCTCGGCGGCCACGTCGACCGCGCCGGTATCCGGCGCGGAGTCGACTGGCTTCAGGCGTGCCGCCTGAAGGAACGCGGCGTCCATGCACAGGCGGCCGTCGTCGTCGAACGTCGCGTTAACCCGGCCGATCTTGCGCCCGTTCACGACGAGATCGATCGGCGTGTTGGCGCCCATGAAGCGGGCAGACGACTTGAAGCGCTCGGCGATGGCGGGATCGATGCCGCGGGCGCGTAGCACGTCCGGATCGAACGTCGACTCCGCGGCATCGACACTGCCGATCGCGCCGAATGCCGCCACCACGAGGGCGGAGCAGCGGGTGAGCGCGGGCGGGCGTGGCTGATGATCGGTGCGAATGTCGGACATGATGGTGCGAATGGTTGACGAGCACGAGGCACGGCGGGGTGGCGGGACCGGCGTAAATGGGCCTATTAACGAATCGACAGATCGTGGTCGTTGACCATGTATCCATAGACGGTGGCCGGGTAGATCCGGACCGTCATTGCCTGGGAGAGATCTAGGGACGCCTTGGCGGCCGCTCGAACGGACTCGCCGGGCAGGAGGTACGACTTCGGCAGCGTCACCGAGTAGTCGCCCGGCATCACGTTGACGGTTTGATCGAGACGGACCACATGGTTGCTCGGGTTGCGCAATTCGAGTTCGCCGCCTTCGACGTGGGCGGTCAGCTTGGTCCACGGTGCGCGTTCGGACTTGCCGCCCTTCGGCAGGATCAGCATCGGAAGGTTCTGGCGAACTGTCATCCGCACCGTGTTGCCGCTCTTGCTGACTTCCGGAATGCCCTCGAACGTCACGCGCTTCAGCCGTTCCTTGTCGAGCGGTGCCGAGCCAGTCATGATGAAGCGCACGAGCTGCGTCTCGCCGGGTTCGACGCGTGCAACAGGCGGCGTCGCAAGCACGAGCTTTTCCTCGTCCTCGGGGATGTTCTCGATCGTCGTCATCAGCAGGATCGGCGTCGGCTCGGTGTTCGTGATCTTGATGCTGCCGCCGCCTTCCGATTCGCGAACGAGCACGACTGACGTTTCGGGAAGCGGTCCGCCCGCGTGAGCCTGCGTCAAGCCGACCATTGCCGAAGCCGCCAAGGAGAAGGGGGCAATCCATTTGAATTTATTCAGCGATTTCATTTTCGATGTTCCTGTGGAGAGTGGGGGATTCGGTATATTTAATAATCGATTGATTCGGCGTCGATCTAGATCAAAATGTCGTTTTGTGTTGATGTGCCAATTTTATTGGCGCGCGTGAAAATGACGATCTGACTAGATCTTGTGCATGATCGGATTAGTCCGAATTTGAAGGAATAGGGTTATTTTGTTCGTACCCTTTATAGGCTCGTTATGATACTGAGGCCGCTGCAATGTGTTTGAAACACTCGGGGCAGTAAGGAAAAATGGGAGTTGATCCGATTCGACAATACGTCTGATCTTTCGATGGACGAGGTCGTTGGCGTTTGAGATTTGTCTGGTGTCGAGGGGGAGTGAGGCGATCGAATCCGAGCTGGATTCGCGGGGTCGGATGAATTATTTGAGATGCATCATGAATTGCTGAGTTCAGCTTGGATTTTATTTTTCCGTCTTTTGTGGTGAGAAAAATAATCAATAGGGAGATTGATGACCGGCGGAATTCATTCAATCAGCTATTTGATCGAGGTGAAAAACGAAAAGCAGTGAAGGGCGGCATGTGCCAATCGACACATGCCGCAGGATCGCATTACAGATAGCGCAGTTCGAAGTTCACCTGACCGTCGAGTTGGATTTCATCGCCGGCCGGCAGATTTGCCGGCTTGGCGATGGTCGGCGTGACCGTCAGCGTAGTGGAGGCAGTCTCAAAGGCGACCGGAACCGTCCCGCTGCTTCGCCAACCGCCCGTATAGAAGGTGTAGCCGTTCCTGATACCGTCGTTCTCGGTCGCTAGCGTCGAATCTCTAAAAGGCTGGCCGGAATAATACAGCGTATCGTTGGCCTGCAGCCCCGCCATTTTGCCTGGCTGGTTATCGACGGTTGCGTCACCGCTAGGCACCTGGATCATAAAACCACCGATCTTCTGTGGATTGTTTTCGCCGTCCGGCGTCGTGCCGAGGCCAAAGATCGAGCCAGACCAGTTACTGGCCGCCGTTACGTCGACCCATGCCGAAGACAAGACGTCGCTGTAGGCGATCTTCGAGGCGGCCTTTGCGTCAGTGAGCTTCACGGCGACGCGGGTCGGCGCTTCGCAGCTGACGTTCATGCCAATATTCTGAGATTCCAGCTTGGTCCCGCCTGCGTCGAGCGCATTGAACGCGCGTGTGAACGTGAGTTCGCCGTTGCCGTCGAAGCCGATGTTGCATGCCGGCGGGGTAATTTCACCGCGGACTTCGATCGTGGCGGAGGTTTGTTGGGCCATGGCGGAACCGGTGACGCCGAGCAGTGCGAGCGCGGCGGCCGGTGCGATGAATTGATGAAATTTCATGTTCGTATTTATTCCTGATGATCAGAGGTAGACCAAATTGAACGTGATGCTGCCGTCGAACTCAATCTTGTCGGTAGTCGGGAGCGTCACGGACTTGGCGATGGTCGGAGTAATCGAAATGTTGCCATCGACGTTTGTGACCGGCGTGGGAGTGAAGGTGCCGCTCGTGGCCCAGGAATAGGTCTGGGATGGGGAGAAGTACTGCTTGAGCGTCGTATCGGACGACCAGTTGCCAGTGGTGGTGTGGTCGGTGGTGTAGATCACACCAGCTTCCGCTGAACCGCCTGCGGTCTCGATATTGACAGTACCGCCGGCGAAACCGAGCATGAGGCCGCCGATCTTGATGCCGCCTTCGGCTGAGTTGCCGGTCGTGCCGAGGCCGAAGACGTAGCTGTCGTTGGGCGTGGTATGGGCCCATCGATTGCTGGCAACATCGGCCTTGGCGATCTTCGTCGCGGCCTTGTCGTCGGTGATGGAGAGGCCGACACGGGTCGGTGCGTCGCAGCTGATGTTCATAGCGACGTCTTTTGGATTGATCTTGGTGCCGTCAACGTTCAGTTCGCTGAACGAGCGCGACTCGAAATCGACGATGCTGCCGCTTGGGATCGAGATTTCGCACGCAGGCGGCGTGATCGTGCCATTGACGACGAGGGTCGCAGACGTTTGCGCAAAGGCGGCTGCGCTGCAGGTGAGCAGCGTGGGAAACGCGATTGCCAGATAGAGTTTTGTCTTCATACGAATGTAAGATAAAGGTTGAAAGTGCATTTCCCCAATGCGCAAGTGCTGCTCAAATGGGGTAGATATTCAGGAGTGCATTGGATGACATTCCATCGAATCAATTGCGTCGACTCCTGTGAAAGAATTGTAGGGATATGAAAAAATTTGCCGATATGACGTGTCCAATTGTGCATGGGACTTGTCCGATATTTGGCGTGAGAGGTGTCAGAATTTACGTGTTCAAGGCGAGTTGAGAATCTCACGGTAGACGTTTGCGTTCGTCGTACTCATCTCGACATCCCGTGCGCCACAGATCAAACGAACACGAATCGTAAGCATGATGCAGCAACTACAATCTGACTGGTCAGATTGTGCGCACGAGACTCCTGTCGATAACGTAACGAACTGCATGACCGACTCGCCAGCAGGCGCATGGAAAGCACTTCGGCTCACGTTATTGGAGAACATCACATGGTCGTACGCCACATCACGGGACAGCCTCCGCTGCCGCAGCATCAAGTCGCCGGGCCGGAGGTCAAGGATTCGGGCAGTACTTCGAAACAGGATCGACGCGATGCCGTGACGGGTCAGTTGCAATCGCTGACGGAGTTGAGAGAGGGAAGCCCCGCGACATCGCGCCAGACCAACGCGAAGCAAACCGGTGCCACGTTCGCGTCGAATCGCTCCAAACGCGATACCACTGCATCGGGCGCGAGCACGCAGTCGGCTTCAACAACGACCGACACGAGCATGGCACAGCGCGAGAAGGTCGACACGCTCTACAGCCTATCGGGGCAGGCCAACGCGGTGTTCGACCAAAAGCCGCGGC
>NZ_CABVQK010000035.1 GCF_902499335.1 Burkholderia lata
AACAACGAGTATCTGCGGATAGACAACAAGTTTTATCGAACGAACCACCAGCGCGATTCGAGCGGCGAGCTGCAGCGTGGCATCTTCCGGCCCAACAACAGCACCGATCGTTTCGATGTCGAGCGCGTCGGCGATCGATGGAATATTCGTCCGAATGAACTCAAGCTGCGCGGTGGGGCAATGCCCACAATTGGGACAGATGATCCTTCGGTCCCCGTACGCTCCCTCTACCGCGTCGACAATCGAAAATTCGGTGACTTGACCGACGCTGGTTTCGTGCCATGGGCACCTCTTTCCACGGATCAAGCGAGAAAATTCTTCAAGAATTTCTTGGGTAACGCTGATGCCAGCGGTTTGCCGAGCGATCTCTACACGGGCTCGGGGGGGGCTAAACCGACGCTCGGAACACTTTCAAATTACATAAAGTACAAAAAGGACCGCAGTACTAATTGGGTATCTTCAGCTATCAACACTGAAGGCGGTGGCCAAAGTGCGGGAGCGCCACTTTATCAGTTCGATACAAAACTCTTTGCCTATGAGATCTCTCGTGGACAACTGGTTCCATTGCCGAATGGACGGACAGGAAATCTCAAACCTGCATTGTTAATGGATGGGAAGGATATCGATAGTTCGACGATATTTGCGATCGATCATGGCAAGCTGGACGATGCAGAAATATCGTTTTTTTCACCGATTCCGAAATCTCACGTTCGTCAACTCTGAAATTTTGTCTTGTCCCTTCAAGAGATCGTTCGTCAGGCAAATCAAGCTGCTTCGATTTGCCTGATTTCTTCGGACCGTTTCAAGCCTGGAGAACGGCCTCAGTTGAACCAAAGCAAGAAGAGTACCGGCAATTTCAGCAACAGCGGCGATTCGTCGGATTGCGCTACCTCGATCGCGGCCTTCAGGATCTGGCACAGTTGTTCGAGAATAGGCGCGCGGCTCAAGCTGCGCGTCGGCGCAGGATCGACTGAGCGAGCAGATCGAGTGCGGGGAGGTGCTCGAGAATCGCTTGGCAGTCGCTCGACTTGCCGAGCCCTTCCAAGTGCTCGCAAAGCCGTACCATCTCCGCTTCGTGGATCATCGCGAACGCCCCTTTGATCCGGTGCAACTGGCTCAATACCTCGGTCATGTCATACGACGCAAGCGCCTGATGGATCAAGTGGCTGGACGCTTCGAGTGACTCTTGGAGCCCGCTGCGCATGGTTTCCGACAACGCTCCCCGTGTGGGATCCGCTACCGCCGATGCGGCTCGCGGCGATTTTTTCAAATGACGCACCTGCTCGCGGATCTCGTGGTCGAGTGCCTCGAGCGACAGGGGTTTCAGCAAGACCCCGTCGATTCCCGCACGCGTGCAGCGTTGACGTTCTTGCTCCGTGGCATGAGCGGTGATCGCGATGATCGGCACCGGGGTGCCTCTATCGCGCAGGAATTCCGCGAGCGTGTAGCCGTCCATCCCCGGCATGTTCAGGTCGGTGAGCACCATGTCGTAGCGATGCTCGCCGAACAGGCGCAGGGCGGCCATGCCGCCGGATGCCATGTCCGACTGGTAGCCGAGGAGTTCGAGTTGATCGTGTATCAGTTCGCGGTTCACCGGATGGTCGTCGACAACCAGCACGCGCGCGACGGCGACTTCGGGTTCCCCAGCATGAGGCGCGGTGCTCGGGGAGGGGCCGGCGTCAACGTTGGTCCGGGCATTGGCGCCCGCATCCACGTGGAGCGGCAACGTCACGATGAAGGTGCTGCCGACGCCCGCCTCGGACGTGAAATCGATCTTGCCGCCCATGAGTTCCGCCAGCTTCTTGCACAGCGAGAGGCCGAGCCCGGTGCCGCCAAAGCGGCGCGTAATAGATGCATCCGCCTGGCTGAACTCCTTGAATACGTTCTCTTGCTGCTCCGGTGTCATGCCGATGCCTGAATCGATCACGCCGATGACGATCGGCGAGTCGAGCCTCGCTTCATCTTCCGGATAGACTTCGAACAGAACCTCGCCGCTGTCAGTGAATTTGATTGCGTTGCCGATCAGATTCATCATGATCTGGCGGATCCGGGTCGGATCGCCGAGATATCGGGGCGCCAGCGTATCGGCAATCATGCAGTCGAACTGGAGCGCCTTCGCATGCGCGATCGGGGTGAGGGTGGCTGCCACTTCGCGGGCGAGTTCGGCGAGGTCGAAGCGAATCGTCTCGACGGACATCTGCCCGGACTCCACCTTGGACAGGTCGAGGATGTCGTTGATGATGCCCAGCAGTGCGGTCGACGACGACATCGCCGTGCGGAGCCGCTTGCTCTGGACGATGGACAGCGGCGAGCGATCGAGCAATTCCAGATGGCCGAAGATCGCGTTGAGCGGCGTGCGGATTTCGTGACTCATGGTCGCGAGAAACGTGGATTTGGCGCGATTCGCAGCGTCGGCCGCGAGGCGCGCCTCTTCAAGCGTGCGCTCGATGTTCTTGCGGGCAGTGATGTCCGTGACATTGCACAGGAGCACGTCGGTACCCTGGTATTTGGTCCGGACGGTGCTTGCGTGCAGGTCGATGTTGCTTCCGTCGGCGAACGGCAACTGCACGTCGAGCCCGGTTTCCCACGCTGTCGCGGGCGGCGCACGCTTGTAGCGCTCGAGCAGCCGCGCGTGCAGTGGTGGCTGCGACGCGTCCGCGCGGGCGCCCCACGCGCGCATCACGTCGTTCTGCAGCAGGATCTCGCCGCTTGCGTATGACAGTAGCGCAAGGCCAGATGGTGCGGTCGACACCATCGTGCGATTCAGGTTCTCGCTTTCGAATATGCGTTGTGAGCGCTCGTAGCCTGGCGTAAAGACCTTCCGGTCGAGGAGAATGACGAACGTCCAGATCACTGCGATTGCGAGCAGCATTGCCCCTGCATAGCCGGCCAGCCGTGGCCAGGCTTCCGCGATGATTGTGCGCCACGAGAACACGTAGATAAGCATCCATCCCGCGCCGGCCAGCTGATCCCGAAAGACGAAGAGGCCATCCCGATAATGCAAATCGGGTTTCTTGCCGGCCCATTTCGGCAGGGACGTGCGCAGGATTCGGCGGGAGAGCGCGTTGCCGCTCTCCACCGGCTCCGTGCTCAGCACGAGCTTGCCCGTCTGGTCGACGATCACGGACGCTTCGTCATAGCGACTGCCTGCCAGGCGGGCACGCAACGTGTCGACCGGCACGTCGGTGACGAAGAACACGAATGGTTTGCCGTGGTCCAGCCCAGCCTGTACGAGGCGGACAACCTGCTTGCGGCTGAACGGATCGGTCGTCGGCAGGAGCCAGACCGGATTGCGATCGGTCAGTAACTGCCTGGCGAGTGAGGACGTGCCCGACTCGCTCAGCACCGGAGCGACGCGTTGCAGCAGCGCGGCGGTGCTGGTCACCTGATGCGATTCGAGCGGGTTGGTGTCCGCGGGAGCCGGCTGGATCGTAAGGAAATGGCCGTCCGGACTGTAAAAGTAGCCGGACAGCGATCGCCCTTGAACCTTGGTGTAGGCACCCACGCGGTAGCTGAAATCCTCCGCGAGGGCAAGATATCGGGCCAGGGTTGTCCGGTCGGGCGAAGACGGTATGTCGCCCAGCACTAGCAGCGGGTCGAAATTGGGGTTGCCTTGCAGCATGAGGTGGCCGTGCTGGGCGATGAACGCGTCGACGAGGGCCGGATCCGCTGGCTGGCGCTGGTCCCAGACGGACTCTTCATGCACGATGCCGACCTTCAGCGCACTTTCTCTTGCGGTCAGTTCCAGTTGCACCAGGAGCTTGCGCACGCCGAATTCCGCGGCGCGTTCGGCGACATAGTCCTTGACCAGCGAATGCAACACGACAGCAGTCACGAGAACGAACACGATCGAAACCAGCGCCCCACCTCCGTACAGCATCGCGCGCTGGTACCGGTTCAACGCTTCTGGCCGGCCGGCGTCCGGCTCCAGCGGGGCGGAGCGGGCGGGACCATTCGAAAGCGGATCACCATGCGTTTGTTGAGCCATGAGCGACGGACCGGTCGGACGAGGAATTCGGCAGGATAGTGAACGGCATGGCGTGATTGGGTGTCGACGAATGCCATCACGCCTGAATCATCGTGCCCCTGATTCTAATCGTCCCGACGCCAAAAGCAATGCGGCCATGCAGCACCATGGAGACCTGTTTTCTTACGTTTGTGAAAGCAAGTTCGTACTTATCCGATTCTGTTTCGAATCGATCAAATTGGTTGGAACGATCGTCGTCGATACACTCGCTTCAACTGCTGCAGGGCTCCGCGGCGCGATGAACGATTGAAGCGACGTGCATGATTCGGCGCGCTTCAGCGGTTTCGTGCCGCAGTTGTATTCCGATACGTCGCCAGTCATGTCCGCAGTTCCCGTTCCTTTACCGCGAGGCATTCCGTGATTCGGTCGATTCATTTCCATTCTCATCAATCGTGTCGGCACGCAATCGATGCACGCGTATCGATTCATTCAAGCCGTCGATTTGCGCTCGGCGTTGTGTCGTGCGCCGTCCTGTTGCTCGGCCTGACGGGAACGCTCGAGGCCGCGTCGAAGCGGCAATCCGGGGTGCGCGACATGACGCCGGCGGTGGCAAGCGGCGCGAATGAGTCGCTACCCGTCGAAACGGCTTTCGCACTCACTCGCGGGTCGGTCCGGCTGACGTTGTTCGATGCCGAACTGGCGTCAAGCGGTCGTCAACCGGCTGATCATCCGGCGATGCTTGCGCCGTTGCGCGAGGATCTGTCCTCCTATCCCTTCATTGCGTTGTCGCGGGACGAATCGGTACTCGTTTCGATGTGCGGTTTCGACACCGCGCTGTGCGCGGTGAAGCCGCTTGGCGACGGTTCGGCTGAGGCGACGTCCGCAACACCGGTCGCACCCACGGTCGTTGCGTCGGCAGCGAGCGACGCACCGCGGGCCAACGCGGTGAAACGTCTCGACGCCACGGCCTTCGTGCTGCCGGAAGAAGATGCTGGCGCACGCACAGGAGCCATCGTGCGCAACCTCGGCGAGACGCTGAAACATGCGGATCTTCCGCCTGGCGTTGCCGCACAAGTGCTGCGGATTTTCGACGCGCGCATCAATCCGAACGCCAACGCGCACGCCAACGACAGCTATCGAATTCTCTATGAGCGCATCGACCGGAACAGCGCGCCCACGCGGCGCCTGCATGTCAGCGCTGTTGAAATCCGGCTCGGCGGCAAGCTCCATCGGGCCGCTTGGTTCAAGGCGCCGGGTCAGAAAAACGGTGCCTACTACTCGTTCGACGGTCAGCCGCTTGCGGCCGCGCCGTTCGTGCTTCCGGTGTCTCACTCTCGGATCAGTTCGTCGTTCGGGATGAGAATCCATCCGGTTCGTGGTGAGCGGCATGGTCATACCGGCGTCGACTTCGCCGCACCAACCGGCACGCCGGTGCACGCGGCGGGGGCGGGAAAGGTTCGGTTTGTTGGCTGGGAGCCCGGTTACGGCAACTACGTCGTGGTGCAGCATCCGGGCGGGCATACGACGTGGTACGGCCATCTGTCCGCATTCGCGAAAGGCCTGCGCGCGGGCATGCCAGTGACACAGAGGCAGCATCTCGGCGCGGTCGGCAGTACCGGCACGGCGACGGGCCCACATCTGCACTTCGAGGTGCGGACGAACAACCTGCCTATCGAACCGCTCGGTTTCATTGCGCGGGCGACTCCGCAGCGTCTGGCCGGTGAGCAGCGCGTGGCGTTCAACCGAACGGTTCAGGGCGTGCGCACGCAGTTGGCCGCGTTGCCGGCCACGCTGAACACGGCGTCGGCCGATGTGCGTACCGGAAAATCGTAAACTCGTCCTGATACCGAGTCCTGGCGGCGTACAGGGTTCCTCGTCTGCCCACTGGCCGTCCATGCAAGACGAAGTCGATTCCGCACTTCCAGGAAACATCCAGACGGCTCGTGATCCGCTGGCCATAGTCCCCGAAAATGACACACGCGGTGCCGCATTCGCGGCACCGGCTAACCATGCGGCAAACGGCATGGGTATCGCCATGGTCAGTCATCCTCGACCCTCAATTTCCGCACCGATTCGCGCGACGTTCAGGCAGACATCGCTGCCACTGGTGGTGACCGATCACGCATCAACCATGCATCAATGATGCGATTCATCCTTTCGACTCATCCCGATAGCTTGATCTGTTGCGCTTTTGATACGCGAGCGTTTCCCTGCCACGGAAGCGGGCTGTCCGGTGTTAGCGCCCTCGATTCGTGTCGCGATGGGGTTCCCGCGGGTGCAATTCCTGTCGCTACTCCCTATCCCGATTTATTTCGTTCTAGTCCGATGCGTGGCGAAACTCGTCCAATTCTGTTTCCCAGCCGAATCGTCAAAATTCAACCTGTTCACTGGCCTATCTGCGTGCCGGATGAATACCTCTATCGATGCTGGCTGTCCGGCTAGCACCAGACTCTTTGACTAAGGACATTTGCGAAAATGAGTACTGTGAAGCTTGCCGTGGTGGACGGCAACACGATCAATCAAACGCTGGACCTGCGCGCGTCGAAGCAAGGCGCGCCGGCCCGGGTAAAGGCCGTGAAAGGCGGCAAGTTCATCCTGGCAGACAGCCAGACTGGCCATGGTCCGGAGAACGTCACGGTGCGCCGTGTCGGCAAGAACCTGCACCTGAGCCTGGAAGGTACCGATCTCGATCAGCCGCAACTGATCATCGAGGACTTCTATGGCAATGAAGGGTCGCTGATCGGCCTCGGCGAGGACGGTGCCTACCATCAATACATCTCGTCCGACGCGGACGATGATCACGCGATTGCGATGCTTGCCGACGGCACAGCGTCGCCGCAGGTGCTGGGAGCGGAGACGCTCGCAGGCTTCGACATGGGCGGCTTGGTGGCGGCGCCTGGCGCGGCGCTTGGCAGCCTGGGCGGCCTGGGGCTGTTCGGCCTGGCGGCGCTGGGCATGCTGGGTGTGGCAGCCGCGGCAGGCGCGCTCGGCAAGGATGATGGTCCGACGAGTGGCGACAATGGGGGGGGGGACGGCGGTGGCGGTGATGGTGGCGCTCGTCCCAAGGCACCGTCGGTCGACGGCGTAGTCGACAACGTCGGCAGCATCACGGGTCCGGTCGCCAGCGGCGGCGTGACCGACGATCGTCGTCCTGTGTTCAGCGGCAAGGGTGAGACGCCGGGTAACCGCATCGAGCTGTGGGACGGCGACAAGAAGATCGGCGAAACGATCGTGAAGGCAGACGGCACGTGGGAACTGCAACCCACGTCGCCGCTCGACAACGGCCCGCACAACATTGTCGCGGTGGAGGTCGACAAGGATGGCAACAAGAGCGATCCGTCGGACCGTTTCGATTTCGTCGTCGACACGATGGCGCCGGACAAGCCGGCCATCGAGTCGATCCAAGACAACGTTGAGCCGGCGGGCGAGATCGAGCCGGGCAAGGCGACCAACGACAACCGGCCGACGCTGTCGGGTCGTGGTGAGCCGGGCGCGCGCCTGGAAGTGTTTGCCAATGGCGAAAAGATTGGCGAAACGACGGTCAATGCGGACGGCACTTGGACGTTCCGTCCCGAGCACCCGCTGCCGGACGGTCCGCAGGAATTCACCGCGGTGGCGAGCGATGCGGCCGGCAACGTCGGGTTGCCGTCGGATCCGGTGATGGTGATCGTGGATACGTACGTGCCGGAGAAGCCGGTGGTCGGCGAAGTGACCGATAACGTTGGCGATATTGCAGGCCCGATCGACAACGGCGGGGTGACTGATGACGATCGCCCGACGTTTACAGGCGGCGGCCAGCGTCCGGGCGACACTGTGACGATCATCGACGAGAACGGCAATCCGATCGGCTCGGGGATCGTGGACGACGATGGCAACTGGACTGTCCAGCCGGACGAACCGCTGGATGATGGCGAGCATCGGCTGGAACTGATCGTGACGACGCCGGGCGGTAATACCACGGATCCGTCGGATCCGTGGGACCTGATAGTCGACACCGAGCCGCCGGAGCAGCCGGTAATTGGCGACATCTGGGACAACACGGATCCGTCGAACCTGGTGCCGATTGGCGAGGATGGG
>NZ_CABVQK010000036.1 GCF_902499335.1 Burkholderia lata
ACTACTGCACTCCCGTCGAATACGAAACCCTACGCGCTGCTGCATGACATGCTGTACGTGAAAACGAGGCAGGGTCAACTGCTGCCACGGACGTATTCGATTACATTGAGATGTTCTACAACCCGATTCGCCGGCATGGTTCCGCCGGCGACCTGTCACCTGTAGAGTTTGAGCGGCGCTACGCGCTAAACGGCTCGTGAGTGTCTATGAAACTCTGGCCGCTTCATAGCCCTCCGCGCCAATGCGCATCAACATGAAAAACAACCTCTGTCAGATTTAGTCTAGTCCACCCACCGTATGAATCGCACATGTATGTCGAGTCGGGGCAGGGTCAGTTCACGGTAGTTACACGAGGTATACCGCTATTATCAACGTACTCAGCCTGGGCCTGAGCTTGACCTGGCTCAAGCTGTGGCGGGTGAGATGCCGTTTCTAATAGCATTAGCAGAAACTCGTCGTGCACCTCTTCAAGGAGTTCCATGTGCACATCCGGAAGATCCGCCATGTCATTATCCAGAGCAGCAAGCGCCTTCGCTTGAGACAAAGCCAATTCTCGAGCCCTCCTAACGTTGGCATTAAGCACTGCTTGGACTTCGGGCGTTATCAGTGAATCTCTAGTGGACGTGGACGGCGTTTTGGATTGTGCAGCAACATGCAGCTGTTTCTGCTGCTCCTGAGCTGCCCGCCGCCTCTCTACTAAGAGATGTCGATTGTCTGCTTGCACCTTCAAATCATACGCCGCGCGCTGCATCCTCTGTCGCCGCTCTTTTGCATGATGCTGAGCCGGTCCACCTATTGAGTTTTTCCCAAAGGAAGACACGGAATCCATCAGATCGAAGACGTTTGGTGGTCGCGGACGCGTCTTGTCTCGAGTACATTCCTCAAACCAAGCACGCATCGCAGCCCGCACTGAGAGGTCATTTTCCGGCAGTATGCCATACTGCTTTCCGTTGCTGGCCCGATCTTGCTGCATACCGGGGAGCGAATTCCCAGCACCATTTACATTGCCACTGCCCTGCTGCGCTATATTCACAGGTGCTATGCCACCCGGCTCCGAACCGCCACCGGCCTTCGAGCGCAGTATTTCTCCGACCGCCTGCTGCGTCGCACTCGCATCGTCGCTTGAGCCGCCCGCTTCGCGCAGGCTCTCGGACAACTGTGCGCCCGTCGCAAGTTTACCCGATACGTTGATCGCGACCGACGCGACCTTCGCCAGCGGATGCGGGATTGCACCGATTGCACCGGCGACCGCACTCGAAACCGCCGCGCCCGTCACCGCCTGCTTGATGTCGTGATCGACACGCTGCGTCACCGCGTCGGATATCTTTTCGATGCCTCCCGGCGTCGTCGTTGCGGCTACGTATGCACCGTTCGCGATCGCCTTCGCGGCGCCGTAGATACCGTTCCCCGCATCGATCGCGGCCGCGCTCGCGATCGTGCCCACTTCGCTCCGCGTCAACGACGCACCGCCCGACCCGATCGCAAACGCACCGCGGATTGTGTTGACGTCGTCCTTAACCTGGTTGATTTCTTGGCCGATCCGGTCGGCCATAGCGCCGGGGTTTTCGATAAATGCTTGAAGCTTGTTGAAGAGTTCACCTCGCTTGTTAAACTGTGCATCAATGCCATCGCGAAATACGTCTGCCCCCGGATCCGGCGCAATTTCACGCGCGGCGTTTGCCAAGCGCTGGTCACCGGTCAACGGCCATTGATGCTTGCCCGGCGCTTGACCTCCAGTCGGACCCGGACTGGGCGTGGATTGCGTCCCACTGGGATTGGTCGCGCGATCGATCGCGATACCTGTCGCCACGGTGCCAACTGCTTTGCCAATCTGTATTGCTACTCGTCCTAACATGGCTTCTTATTCCTATATGAACTTACAGCAACGAAATCACAATATGGGTTCGATCGAATGTGCTAGACGTTCAACTTCTATAAATAAAGATTCGATGGTTAGTCTAATTCAGTTTGCCTTGACTGCATCAACTGCGATACCCCGCTGATAAGCGATGTAATTGACTTACTCGTTGAATACTTTCTCACCGACCACTGTTATAAATTCCATAGAACTCGAATTCATCCACACTATTAGAATCGTAAAATCTGACCAACGTAACGGTAACAAATTTCCGTAGATAAAACACGATTTGTGCGCAATCGCACTTTACGTAGCCTTTTTTCCATCCTCGATCTCGAGGCCTGCCCTGAAGTTCATATCGAGCGTTAGCCCGGCCACCCCGATCAGACAGTTTGCCTTGCGAGCGATCCGGCCAATCGGCAGCAGATGCGTCGAGACGATGCCGACTCTATCCTTGACATCTTTGATTAGGATAACGAGTGATAACGCGGAGTTCGATTCCCGCAAGGTCATTCGGTCAGCTACCTCCAGATGGGCTGGACCGAGACTACTTAGTCAGACGGGCCGATTCCGGAGAATATTGTTCGGCATTGTTATTCCTAAACGAATTTGGAATCCTAAAAATCTAGCTGACAAGGATGTACGCGAGATGTAGTCAATGCCAATTCGTCGAAATTAGTTCCTTCGAATGCCAGATTCTACGCCGACATCAGCAGCAGAATCTCAATCATTTTCAACCTGCACGGATACGCGTCTCCAGGTCGCCGCACGAAGTGCGAAACTCGGTCAGAGCGCCGGTGAATCGCATCCAAATCGTGCATTCCATGGCCCCAGATCCCTCCATCAATGAACGATGCATCGGCTCTTGCAAGCGTGCGATGATCCGTTGTCGATCTGACCATCGTTCTCGCCGCAACGAGGCCGCACGTCGCGAAAACGAACTTTGTAGGTACCATTCAACATCAATATCTTCGCCTTCCCGCAGGATACGTCGGAACGAATCGGGAGATATTTTCTGATACGGCAATAGTATTTTAATGCCGTAGAGTTCTGCCTTTACACGACCTAAACGATCGACTCCATTCCGCCAATGGGGCGGTGCATTGGTCAAGCGGCTCATTCGGCTCAGGTCGGCGTAGTGAAAAGCTCGACGCCGTCGCGCAAGACTAGCGGCGCCAACGGAAGATGCGCCGAGCCAATCCCAAGCGCTTGCTGGTCCAGAGTCTGATGTGCCGAATCAAGACTCTTACTGCCCCATGTTGATGGGCCGGCATATGGACTCTCAAGTGACTTGTTCGGGTGGGTGTACCCAATCACATGACTGAGGTCGCCCGCCCTCCTTTCGAAAACAGTCTGTATGCAATCGTCGACCTCTTGATTGAGGTCATCTTTTCAAACAGTGGGCTTATTATGAAAATTGCACCTTCCCTGAATAGCCTCAACTTGCTCACGGTTCACGACCCCGCGTTAGTAGCGTCTGGTAACGGCACAGCTAGCATCCCTGCGGGGCAAGCAGTCGAAAGTCAAGTCGCCTTGCTCGACCCTGGACGGCGTCGCGACGTGACATTCGTCGGCGTCGGTAGCAGCAACGCGTATTTGTTGAACGAGTTGAACCGCCGTCAGAATCCGTCCTCAGGTGCGACGCCGTTCCGAGGAAAGGTAACGATCATAGGGAAGCAGGATGCGTGGAAGCCAAACGTGAGAGGCTCCGGTTACATTAATCACCAGCGCGAGATCATCGACCAATGGGGCGATCGCCCACCACATTACGATTCACGCTATCCCGACCGCGCGGCGTTTTCCGCCGGAAACGATGCACAGATTGAGCGCGCCGTCAGTCTGGGTGCCGAGCGAATCGACGAGAGCGCTATCGGCGTCGAGCGGCTGAACGACAACAATTATCGGATCAAGCTCGGCAACGGCAACGTAGTCGACAGCAAGCAGGTTGTACTAGGCATCGGCGCGGGACCACATACCAACGTCTGGGGCGACTCTATCGATAAAACGAGAGCTGAAAAGGGGTTCAGCAACATTACCATTACGGCGGAACATTTGGCGGGTCTGCGCAATGACGGAGTTGTGCTTGACCTAGATGAGTTCATGCGTGCTACCGACGCCGAGCCTGAGCGTTTCAAAGGCAAGACGATCGCAGTGCACGGCCCTAACGCAGGAATCGATGCGGTTGAGCGGGCTGGCGAACTCGGCGCGAAAGTTGAATGGCTCGTGCGTAGCACGAAGCCTGTTCTACTTGATGGCAATCAACTCAAGCACGCACCCGCTAGCGCCGAGAACGCACTTCGCAAAATCGACAAGCTGTCGATCTCGCGAAACGACGACGGCCGCATCACACTATCGTGTACGCCTCCCGGCGGCGCCGAGGCAACCAAATTCGACGCCGATTTCTATGTCTATGCGCTCGGCCAGGATCCAGACAAGCCGGGTGCGATTGCCAATGTGCTTGGCAACGCGCTGGTCGCGGAGCTCGAGCCGGTGTACGACTACGATCAAGTCTATTCGGATAAGCCATATCAGACGGTACTCGGCCTGCAGAGTCGAGGCGCTAGCGACGGACAGGGATTGCTTATTGTCGGTGCATCGGTTGCTCAGTTGGCGCGGCAAGTTCCCCACACGTATCTCCATCACGCATTGGAACGCGTAATGGAATCGGTCGAACGGTTGAATGATGATCGCTTTGCACAGACATTAACGGCAGCGCTCCTGGATGGCAAGCCCAGAGATTCAGTGATGAATCTTCTCAAAGCAGCGAGAGAACGCGAGTCGGCTGCGTTTACGCAGCTAGAGAGCGGCGTGAGAGATTTCCTCGATGCACGCGATTACTTCTCCTCACGTGGTGCATCGCCTGGCGTTACCTCTGAGGTGGAAAATCAGGTTAAAACGGAGGTGTCTTCAGTGGTCGTTTCGCCGCAACTCGCCACGGTGAAAGCATCTACCGCCGCGCTATCCGGAATGATGCCGCCCTATGTGGCCAATGGCGAAACCAACTACACGACCGATAACCGGACAATGCTGCGCGCGCATATCTCGGATCGTTACCCGAACATCGGCAACGAACAGGCCTTGCGCTTCATCGACGAAGTAATCCAACTTCGCCATCAAAAGAGCGACGACTTCGTCAAGTCAGCGCTGGAAGAAATCAAGAAATTGCTTGTCGATAACTCTCCCGCTGCCGTCGATACGCTGAAGCAATATGGCATCAAAGGCGAGTTGATCACGCGCTTGAAGGATTCGATCAACGCTCCCGACACCGAAGCAGGCAAGAATGCGTTGATCGATCTGAAAGATGCCGTAATCGAGCACTTTGCGGCACGGCCGAAACCCATGCACGGCACGCCACAATCGGTCCGCGACAGCTACGAAGCATCGCTCAGTGAGCTTGATCGCGGTAAGGAGCAGCCTGCGCCGCTCATCAGGCATTGGAGGTGAGAAAGCCGTTGGTCAGTGGCGTCATCGACGGCAGTAAAAGTCTCTAACAAAATGATTGTTTGGGGGCTGTTAACCCGCCGCGCGTTTTGTTAACCTCTTCGTTGTTTCGCTGA
>NZ_CABVQK010000037.1 GCF_902499335.1 Burkholderia lata
AAATCGGCAGCATGATTGCCTCGGCCGCTCCACTTAAAAATCTCAGAAAACTGTCCGAACGAGTGAGGCCACCTCTGCCCGCCTGGCAAGGGCTGCCGATGGGCCAACCACGGGTCAATCAACTGGAAGGCTCGCGTGCAATATGACGAACAAAAAGTACGACAGCTACACACAACTTACGATCCACACCGAGCAGACAATCCAAGAACTCATGGACCGGGCCGAGAAGCTGCCCAAGGCGCAGCGACAACGACATGTCGCCATGGCCCACGGAGCTTTGTCCCTGTGGCAGCGTCTTGTCGAAGGGCTCTCCGAACTGTCCTCCCCTCGTCATGTCGATTGTGTGTTGGGCGATCATCAGCGCCTGAAGACACTGATTCGCCGTTCGCCGGCGCCAACTGTACCCAAATCCAACGCCCATCTCGGAGGCATGCCACCGACGCCGCGGACGTACGGGCGGCACTGGCATCGCGTGCAGCGGTCCGTTCGTCGCGTACTTGGGCCGTCGTTCGGAACGCGCCTGCCCGGCGATGAGATGGACTGGCACGAAATGTGGGAAGACGTCGCGACCGCCACCTTCATCCATCTTCACCAGTTGAAGGACTGGTTTCCCGAACCGGTAAACGAGCAGGCCAACGACTACATCAACGAACATAGGCATCTGCAAATCTGCGCCGATCTGGCAAATACCGCCAAGCATGCGTGGCTCGATCCGAACCGGGGTGGTGCCCGTGCGAACGAAATCGTAGACAGAGGTGGTCCAGTAATTACGATCCCGCTCGGCCGCCAAGCTCCGGGGATTACACAGACAGCAACCGTTGAGATTCGCATCGCTATTGACCGTGGCGGTGAGAGAACGCACCTGTCTGCAGTAGATCTGGTCCGAACGTGTTTTGGACTCTGGCGGCAGTTCATTGTGGAGCGTGTCGCAGCCGGGGAGCTGGACAATGTTGAGTATGGAAGCGTCTGGATCAACGAAGGGGGGCACCTGCGGTTGAGGGACACGCGGTGAAATATAGCTTGACCCCTAGCCGGCCACGCACGATACGCTCGGTATGATGCTCGCACATCTGCTGGCCAGCGGCGCGACGCTGATCGCGTGTGGCGCCACGATTGGGGTTGGATGTCGCGCCGAGCGTGGCTACGGCAGGAGTGGATGCCTGACATGGCATTACGGTGCCTGGCTCGTGTTCATACCGTGTTTTACCGAGCGCACCTTGGCGGCTCGACGAACCGACGCCGCACGGATACTACGGTATGCCGGGCATCAACGCGCGCACGGATGTGCTGTTCTTCGGTGAGGGAGCTTGGCTCTAGGCGATCAGACTGGCATCGAACGGCGCCGGCGGCCTCGTCTCGATGAAGGGTTCCAGAGGCAGATGCGCGCCGATCGGGCATCATTGTCGTGAACCGAGTGACCGGTGCTCGGTCACCGATCGATCTTCTTCGGAATGGCCGTAAGTCGAAGCCATAGGAGGCGTTCAATGCCAGTTCATATTCCAGTTGGAGCTCTCTCGCGATTTCTTGGCTGGGCATTCGATCGGTTGACTCAACGCATCATGCGGCCGACTTACGAGTGGTCCCATGAAAAATGGGAGCAGCGTGAACGATTGGGCTCATGGTGGTACTCGTTGGGCGACCATGTCGAGTACACAATTCGAGTTGCGACGCTAGTCGATCCGGAATCTTATAGTTCTCAGATTGCATTCCGCTCACCTAAGGCGGAGTTGGACCAGCTCGATCTGGTGTTCGACGCTTTCGGTAGTGGTGTCCGCTACCAACATCAAATATCCATTAGCGGATTGGACGGACGTCCCGTAGTCCACACGCTCACGCATGTTCCGCGCGATGACTTCCTGGATCACATCAAGGAGGGGATTTTCTTCTCGGTCGAGTCGTACAAGATCACGAACTGTCGCATCAGATTGCATAGCGGCGAAACAATCAATGTAGAGGATTCCAAAACGATGCATCTAGATCACGACTGGATACTCAATGGAAAATGGGTGACACGTTGGGGGCGGACATTCAACTGCAATGCAATCGACTGGGCGAAACGCGACATACAACTCTATTGGAAATTTGGGTTCGGTCGGCCGAAAGTCATTGTTTTCTCAGCTGACCCGTCGCGCTGTACCCGCATAACTGCGTGGCGAAGGCTTGCCATCGCATTGGGTCAGGTCATGGGATCCCACTGGTTGGTGACGGTCCAATTTTGGCTCGCCATATGGTCGGGCCTCTATGTGCTGAATGAGGATGAACGTTTGCAGCGGAGATGGAGGCGTGACGGCGATGACGAGGACGCGTCGTGAGAAGCCTGCTTATCAGATGGGTGATTCATGGTACCTGGCTATACTTGCTCCTGACCCTTGATCAGCGGGGGAGAGCGGCCCTCGCCCGCCATCGGCCTGTGCCACGCCGCTTCCGATCGCGGCGCGGCCCCGTGTTATGCCTGACGCTTTCCTGTATTGCGACACACGCCCCGAGGTTGCCGTCCGCCCGACCTTCACCACCAGGAAACCGCCATGGACCCCCGGATCCACGACCTCATCGAAGCCAAGCAGATCAAGGCGATTGCGCTCGATACCTCGATCTTCGACGCGCAGCAGCGGCGCCTCGAGGACGGCCTGCTGCGACGGGTCGAGCAGTTCCGGTCCAGCCCAAATGTGCGGGTCTTGATCCCGGACGTGGTGCAGCGCGAACTCACCGCTCACCTCACGCGTGATGCGGCCGAGGCCCGAACCGCCTTGCTGCGCGCGACCCGCGCGCCCGCGCTGGCGGACGTGTTGCCGATCGAGACCATCGCGCAATTGCGGGCTACCGCAGCGCAAGCGATGGAGCCGGGCGTGGCAGCCGCTGCGAGGCTGACGCACTGGCGCGAACGCACGGATGCTACGGTGCTCGACGTCGCTGCGCGCGTCGACCTGCGCACACTGTTCGACCGGTATTTCGCCGCGCACCCACCGTTTGCCGACGCGGGTGACAAAAAGCACGAATTTCCCGATGCTGCGGCGTTGCTCGCGCTCGAACACTGGGCCGACGAGCACTCGACCGGGATTCTCGTGGTGTCGAGCGATGGGGACTGGCAACGCTTCTGTGCGGAGTCCACGCGGCTTTACTGGACGCCAGACCTTAGCGATGTGCTCGGCGCGTTCCAGGACGAGACTGCGCGGTTTGCCGCGCGGCGTCTGGCCGAGCTGTCGCGGCCGGGCGGGCCACTGAATCTGGCGGATGCCTTGTTCCGGGCGCTTAGTGCGCAAAGCGGCGCGATTGATGTGCAGGTCGAGGCCCGATCCGATTTCCCGTACGGCTTGAGAGACGTTATCGACATGCAGCGCGTCGCGCTCCCGACGCTGGAGGTGGCCTTGAACGAGTTTGAAGCGGTGGACTACGGGGACGGCGCTGTCACCGTCGCCGTGCACTGCACGGCCCATGGACGGATCACCATCGTTTGTGCGTTCGGCGCCTGGCACGGTGACGGTCCCGACGGAACTTACGTTGAGCTCGGTACCCGGATATTCACCATCGACGCCGCCATCCCGATCCGTGCACTGGTGACGCTGACGGGCGATATCCCCAACCGGATGACGATCGGCGCGGTGGAAATCCTTCCGGCGGTCTATCGGGTGGAGCTAGGCGAGATCGGGCCGGATTGGCAATCCCTACTGGGCGATAACCTGACCCCGCCTCGTGCGCTCGGCTGATTCCGGCGCAATGCTGCCGGGGGGCCTGTCCGCGCAACGGCAATGACCAACCCAATCGAGAACAACTATGGCTGCATCGGATATAGCAACGATCGTGGCGCAAGCGCAGGCAACTTGGCTCACTCCAGCAGCGCTCGGCGCCCTGGGTGGCGCATTGATCACCGCCGGGGCGGGCTTGATGAGCCAACACCTCGCCCGGCGCCATGAGACCGCAAAAATCGCAGAACAGCGCGCGTACGAGCATGCGAAGCTCGCATGAGCTTCGGCGTGATCTAGACCTTCCGGAATCGGCGTACCTGAAGGCATGGCAGCGACATTTCGACGCCGCTTTCGCCAAGCTTCAACGGGAGTATGACCGCGATCCGACGGAATACCCGCTGATGCCAGAAATCGAAGCCCGGCTGACGTCGTTGTCACAGCCGATTGCGGGGCGCTGACGTGGCCCCGCTGCGCCTGACGCCCGCCCACTTCGCGTTGTACCGCGCGTACCTCGAAGGGCTCGACGAAGCGACGCTGCACGCGCACTACGGCGCGCCGGGCACCGACCTGCGCGTCACGCTGACGATCGCCGCGCGTCGTGCGCGCGACATCGATGCCGCGCACCTGCTGCGCCTGAAACCGGGCAGTCCGCCGCGCGACGCGCATGCGGGGGGCGCCGAGGGTGGTGCGGTGGATCCGGACGCGTTCTACAGCGAGCGCGAGCTCGTCGCGCTCTATGTCGAGGCCTAGCCGATGCGTCAATGCCGCGAGCAAACCGAGGTGGATGTACTGGATCAGTGCGCAAGTTCGTTAGACTTGCCGGATACATGTCTACGGCGTCGACGTCGCATTGGGAATTCGGTCTATGAACATCTCCTCGGTCAATTGGATTGCAGCCTACAACCGTCTCTTTATCCTCTGGGACAAGGTGGGCGAATCAACCTACAGAAGTGGCCCTAACTTTCTTAGAAACGCTAACAGAATGATTTTTGAAGGTGCCTCCAGCAAATGATGCAGGCGGCGATTTTCATGAACGCCTCGTGTATGGCGGCGAGGCGCTCGAACCGAATGCGCAGGCGTCTGAAGTTGTGCAGCCACGCGAAGGTGCGCTCGACGACCCACCGGGTCTTGCCAAGGCCGCTGCCGTGGGGTTCTCCACGGCGTGCGATCTGCGTAGCAATACCGGCAGCGTGCAGGGGCTTGCGATATTTGTCGTGGTCATAACCGCGATCGGCCTGCACGATGACGGGCTTTGACAGAGGCCGCCCCCGCTTGCCCCGAATGGGCGGAATGGCCTC
>NZ_CABVQK010000038.1 GCF_902499335.1 Burkholderia lata
CACAACTTCAGACGCCTGCGCATTCGGTTCGAGCGCCTCGCCGCCATACACGAGGCGTTCATGAAAATCGCCGCCTGAATCATTTGCTGGAGGCACCTTCAAAAATCATTCTGTTAGCGTTTCTTAGCCACAAGTTACGGACCTGAATTAAAGATGCGGAACATCTCGGTGATTCTTGCGGGACGAGGAAGCCTCGCCAGATGACAGTTGCGCCAGGCGGAATCATTATGGTGATCGAGGTAGCCACCCAAGGTGGCAATCCACAGTACCGTCTGTGCCAGAGATGGCACCTTGTCCGGAAGGCGAGTTGTATGGTGTACGCGGGCAATACAACGCCTGCCATTCAAAACGCTGGAGGACCACTTCGCCAGGCAACTCGCCATCAAGGCGAGCCAGCAGAGGCGTGTAAAGGATGCCCCAGGCGATCACGGCAAACCGTGCCGCCGCCCGCACGAAACGCTCGATCGTACCGAACTGGCGGGCCTCAATGCGGCAGCCGCTTTTGAGCACCCAGCGCCAGGTCTCGACCGTCCAACGCCGCGCGTACCACTGCAGCCGCTCGAGGGCCTGTTCGGGAGGCCTTGTCGCCCGCTGAACTGAAGGCGGGCTGTCGGTTCTTCGACAACGACTTGGTCAAAACTGACGGTGTGCTGGCGTGCATATCGCACAAACGCTGCGTCGCATGGAGCAGATTCCGGTAGTGCTGGCCATATCCCTCACACACAAAATGGCGGATAGGTCCGATTACCCAGCATCAACTCAACTGCGATCCAGAAGCATCCCCAGCGCTATTACGGCAAGTGTATCGGTGCGTTGAGTGCCGAGTCCTTGCTGCCGTCAGCGGGTTACATATCGGCGCAGGAAGCACACCGGGATATCAGCCACTACCTGATGCACCGGTACACTGGAAACGGCCGAATCAGTTCAATGACGGACTGGCGCCGGCCGTTGCAGAAGAAAAACTTAACGTAGTGTCCGGGATTAGTTGATCACTGCAAAGCACCATTTTACTTCCCCACCGCATCCAGCCCATATCCATTCCGCATTCACAGGAAAAAGGGCGGCGCAAAAGCGCCGCCCCATAGGCAGAACTTGTTCCGGTGTCGATCAGGGCTCGTGGTCGCGCGCACCACTTTGCGTTTGCGCACAGTGCGCGGCCCACGCCTCCACCAACTTGCGCTTGCGGCTCGGCGAACCCAACACATACTCGTTGATTGCGGAATGGAAGGACGCCTGGTCGGTGTCCGGTAATGCCTCATATCGCACGAGTGCCTCCGCCAGCACCGGGGTAGGTCGTTTGGTGCTCGTCGTCGATTGCCGTTCAGTCCGGGCGCGCACTCGCGCGCGCCCGGTCACTCGGGATCGCCTGCCCCTTTTCGGCATGGGCAATCCCGGGCCCGCTCAGGCCGGACGGGCCGCGTCGACCCGCACCACCACCCGACGGTTCGGCGCATAGCACGCGATAAGCTGCTGCTTGCTGCCACGACAGTCCTCCACCACCGGCTCGCTGTTGCCCGCACTTTCCGTCGAGATCTTCGAGGCCGGCAGGCCGCGCTCGACCAGCATCCGGCGCACCGTCGCGGCACGGCGCATGCCCAGTTCCTCGGCAGCCGTGTCCGAACCGATCTGGTCCGCGTGGCCAATCACGGTGATCTGTGACAGCGTCGTGTTTTCCGCACGCATCTGCTCGACCAGACGGCCGACTGCTTCACGCCCGCGGCCGGTGATGTCGCCGTAGCCGGACTTGCCGAACGCGAACAGCAGATCACCGCTCAGCGTATAGTCCTTGTACTGCGGCTGGGCCGCCGGCTGAGCGACCGGCAGCGGCGTGGTCTGGCACGCTTGCACGCTCGATGCGCGCGGCAGCGCGTGCACCTGGTCACGCAGGCCGACGAGCTCGCGTTCGGCCTGCTCGCGCGGGAGCGCCTGCGGTGCGCCGTTGCCGCCCTCCTGCACCTTCAGGAAGTAGGTCTTGCCGCCTTGCAGGTTCGCCGAGAAGCGGTTCACGCTTTTGCCCTTGTACAGCGGGGCATCGTTCTGGTATGCGCCGATCGTATGCTCGCCCGCGACCACACAGAACGTCGTGTAGCCGCCCGGCAGCAGCGCCGTCTGGAACTGGTCGTCGACGTACACGTGCGCCGGTTGCGCGCCGCGCGTCGGCGTGCCCGGGCGGTAGTACACGATCTGCGTCTGATTCGAGGCGACGGTGCCAACCGGCGCATAGGTCGAGCCGAACACCTGGCCGGCGCGGGTGCCGGCGCCGTTGAACGGCATCGCCGAGTCGAACGTGTCGGACATCGCGGTCTGGGCGGTGGCCGGCAGAGTGCCAGCCGCCATCAGCACCGCGCCGAACAGCGCCAGGTGCTTCATCGTCTTACTGAGTTTCATGGTCGTATTCATGGGTATTGGTGGACGTCGCACGAAGCGACGTCCAATTCAAAATGGAACAAAGAGGTGATGGCCGAAGACCATCGATTGTGAACAGGGTCGCGCTGTGGCGGCACCGAACCGCCGCAGACACGTATTACACGAGATGCGTAGTCACCCCCTGCTGGACGAGCAGTTCCACATCCAGACCCGAGTGTTGGTAGACGTTGTACGTCACGCCTTCTACCGTCACGGTGCCAGCCTGCTGGGCCCAATCGCCCACGTCACTGCCATCGAGCAGGAGATCAGACAGTTGGACAGCATCGCCGACATCACCCTTCACCATCATTTGAGTCTTGCCATCGTTGACGAACAGATCCTTCTCACCCAGCTCCAGCACATCGCCAAGCGAAAGCTTAAGAGTGTTGTCACCGGTGCCGGTAATGTCAATGACCTCGATCGATTCCAGCTTGCCGTTAAGCAGGCGCAGATCCAACATCTGATCGGTACCGGTTAGCTTCATCGTGTCAATCCCGTCGCCACCGTTCAATCCATTTTGGAGCTGTTCGACTTCCTCCACGGCAAAAACATTGGCGAGGTCCGCCACGAGATCCGGCATGGCCACGTCATCCTGTCCGAATTCTGGGGCGTTAGCCTCCATGGTATTGCCTTGCGGTGTCATCGTGATCCAATCAATCAGGAAATCGTTACCCCAATACCCGTCGGCGTAATTGACAATGCTGAGCGTGACAGTTCCAGTATTGATAGCGGTGTAATCACCCGTAGCAATCACTGAAAGGTTTGGATTATTTTGGGAATCGAAAAGAGGCCCGATTGGATTTCCATCGATAAAAAGTCGAAGCTTGGCACTTTCTATCCCAACGTCTCCGTTGAACGCTTCTGTCCTGAAGAGCATAGAAAAATCGTACGTCTCTCCAGCCACCACCGCAATCTCGCGGCTCATGACATTTCCGCTCCAGCCTGAATTGGGGGTTCCCCAAAGCGAGCCGGGAGTTGTTGCATGGAATGCACCGTCGCGAACTTGCGAGTTGCCGTTAATATTTGCGTATGTCGCATAGTGCCCCTGCAGAACCCATCCCTCTAAATCTCCATCAGTATTGAAATCCCATCGATCTGTTGTATCGACGATCACCGTCACCGGATCCGACTTCTCCGAGCTATTGCCCGCCGGATCCCGCTCGACCACCTCGATCTTGTGCTCGCCTTCCGCCAGCGGCTCCTCCGGCTCGAACGTCCAGCGACCATCCTCGCCCACGATCGTCGTGCCCACCTCTTCGTCATCGATGATCACGATGATCGTGCTGCCAGGCTCGCCTACACCACCGATTACCGGCGTCGTGTCCTTCGTCGACCCATCCTCGCCAATCGGCACCAGGTTCGACGGATCCGTGTTGTCCCAGATGTCGCCAATTACCGGCTGCTCCGGCGCTACCGTATCGACGATCACCGTCCACGGATCCGACGGATCCGACTCATTGCCCGCCGCATCCCGCACCACGATGTTGAAGTCATACGTGCCGTCCACCAGCGGGTTTTCCGGCGTAAAGATCCAGTCGCCATCAGCGTTCGCCACCGTCGAGCCGATCACCGTCTCGCCGTTGCGAATGATCACCACCGCATTCGGCTCGGCCGTCCCCACCAGCGTCGGCGTGTTGTCATCCGTCGCCGTGCCCGATTCGATGTTCCCCTGGTACTCGCCCACGTCATCACGGATCTCGACGATTGCGCCCATGCCCGGTGCAGTCGTATCCACCTCGAGCGTGAAGCGCGCCGGCGCGCTTTCATTCTGCCCCGGCACCGTCACCGTCGCGTTCAGCGTGTGCACGCCCTCCGACAACGCCATCGCCGCCGGCACCTCGAAC
>NZ_CABVQK010000039.1 GCF_902499335.1 Burkholderia lata
GCTTCTCCGCTTCTCCGCTTCTCCGCTTCTCCGCTTCTCCGCTTCTCCGCTTCTCCGCTTCTCCGCTTCTCCGCTTCCCCGCTTCCCCGCTTCTCCATTTCGACTCGTCGAGGCATTGGGTGCGTCCATGCCATCGCGAGCGCTCACCTTCTTCCTTTGCCGAATTGAAGCGCAAGATCTGGAGCGCGCCGGTGCATGGACATCCGTAGACTGGGCTCATCAACATTTGCCGTGGGCTCAACCGTGCCGGCGACGTGGCCGGAACGTTCCGCGCGACTGCATGGCGCCCCATTGCTGACGAACCGAGGTATGCCCGTGAACATTGCCGACCTGCAACCTGCCGTCGAATCGCTGGATATTGCACAACGCGTCGACGCGATCGACTGGACGACTGTCGATGCCGATCTCGATCGCCATGGATGCGCGCGCGTGCCGGGCTTGATCTCGGCAAGCGAGTGCGCGGCGCTCGCATCGTTGTATCCGCACGATGCGCTGTATCGCTCGCGCGTCGTGATGGCGCGGCACGGGTTCGGTCGTGGTGAATACAAGTATTTCGCGTACCCACTCCCTGCGGTCGTCGCCGAGCTGCGTGCGACGATCTACCCGCATCTCTCGCCAACCGCGAATCGCTGGAACAAGGCACTCGGGATCGACGCCCGCTATCCGGCAGACCACGCGACCTTCCTGGATCGCTGCCACGCAGCGGGACAGACGCGACCGACGCCGCTGATCCTGCAATACGGTCCCGACGACTACAACTGTCTCCATCAGGACCTGTATGGCGAACACGTCTTTCCGCTTCAGGTCGCGATCCTGTTGTCGGCGCCGGGCCGCGATTTCACCGGTGGCGAATTCGTTCTGACGGAACAGCGACCACGCATGCAGTCGCGTGCGGAAGTGGTGCCGCTGACGCAAGGCGACGCAGTAATCTTCGCCGTGCACGGCAGGCCCGTGCAGGGAACGCGCGGCGTCTATCGCGTCAACCTGCGCCACGGCGTCAGCCGGATCCGGAGCGGCCATCGTCACACGGTCGGCATCATCTTCCACGACGCACAGTGACGGCGATCGGGACGAGCACGACGCTGCCGCGCCACCCATCACAATGGCGGATCCGCGCGGGAAATACCGCGCGTCCGACGTGCCCATCGCGCGTTACTGATCGGGGTTCTCCACGAACGGGTATCACCGCGCGATCAGTTCACTCATCCACAGTGACGGATGAGCGTTTTCTCTTGCCGTCGGATCGGCCGGGCGCAACGGATCGACGTTTCAAGTGAGCGGCGGAGAGCCCATAAACTCACCTGTCTCAACACAAAGTCGACGGGAAACCCGACCTACCCGCGCGCTACATTCGCCCGCAGCCGGTCGCCCGCATCGAACGCGAGCCGTGCGTAGCCCGGCAACGTCAGCAACGCGAGCACGCCCGCCGCGACGAACGCCCAGCGGAAGTCGTCGAGCACGTAGTGCATGCCGGCCGCATCGCCACGCACCAACGCAGCAAGTCGCAACGACAACGCACCGAACGCGATGCCCATCCCGATCGTCATCTGTTGCGCTGCGCTCCACAGCGTGCTGGCCGCGCTTGTCTGCTGAGCCGGGATATCCGCATAGGCCAGCGTCGCGAGCGTCGTGAACTGCATCGATCGCGTCAGTCCGTAGACGAATACGACGAGCAGCGTGATTGCCAGCGGCGTCGATGCGGTCAGCCAGCCGCATGCGATCGTGAAGAAGCCGACCATCGTCACGTCGACGAGCGCGACGCGTCGGAAGCCGAAGCGGTCGAGAATCCACGACGTGCCCGCCTTCATCCCGAGATTGCCGAGCGCGCTTGCGAGCAACAGCAGGCCGGATTGGAACGGCGACAGCCCGAAGCCGATCTGGAACAGCAGCGGCAACAGGTAAGGCACGGCGTTGATGGCCATCCGCGTGATCGAACCGGTGATCACCGTCACCGAGAACGTCGGCACCTTCAATGTCGTGAAGTCGAGCAGCGGATGCGCGCAACGTCGCGCATGCCACCACGCTGCAATGCCGAACAGCACGCTCGCACCCACCAGGACGGCCGCGCGCGTGAAGTGGACGTCCTGCTGGCCGGCCGCTTCGGTGCCGATCAGCAAGCAGGTCAGCGCGCCCCCGGCGAGCACGAAGCCGCCCCAGTCGAGCGGCCGTTGCTCGTCGGCCCGCGTGTTCCGGACGATCAACCAGGTGCAGACCAGTGCGGCAATCCCGAACGGGACGTTCAGCAGGAAGATCCATCGCCATGATGCATAGGTCGTGATGAAGCCGCCGATCGGCGGCCCGACGACGGGCGCGACGATGCCCGGCCACGTGATCGTCGCGATCGCACGCATCAGCTTCGCCTTCTCGGTGCTGCGCACGACGATCATGCGCCCGACCGGTACCATCATCGCCCCGCCGACGCCTTGCAGCAGCCGCGCAGCCGTGAACGTCACGACGCCCTCGGACAACCCGCACAGCACCGACGCGCCGGTAAAGACGACGATCGCACTGGCGAACACCGTGCGCGGGCCATAGCGGTCCGCGATCCAGCCGCTGATCGGGATGAACACGGCAAGCGCCAGCATGTAAGCCGTCATCCCGAGACTCAGCGCGTTCGGCCCGACGCCGAACGAGCGCGCCATTTGCGGTAGCGCGGTCGCGATCACGGTCGTGTCGAGATACTCCATGAAGAAGGTTGCGGCGACGAGATACGGCAAGAAGTCGGTCGTCCGACGACCCTGTACGGGGTTGTCAGTCATGAACGGTGCGGGAGACGGAATACGGAGGACACCGACCGCCGGCGGGTGCCTGGAAGCGCCGGGAATCGGGACGAACGACGATATTACCTCGAAGGGCTTGCACCCTGCTCTGTCGGGCATGCCGCGCGAATGGACTTTATGCGCATAGATTTTTATGACGATTTAGCGCTGAGTTCGTTGTGTGCGCCGACGATCACGTCGCCACAACGTGTCGAAGGAACGGTGGATGCTTCAGGAAGACTTTCGCCCAGACGTCTCGATTGCCAGCCATTTTCGACGAAAATAGGTCATCGTCGGCCATTACGGCGCCATCTATGGATCGATCGACGTTAGATGGGCACCCATTAGCGTGCCGATTGATGTGGGGCCAAAGAGAGTGCACCGGGAGATTTCGGTGGCACAGAGCCGTAGATCGCTAGAGAACAGTAGAGGCCCGAGTCGACGCATTAGACGCCTCGGTTCCAGCCAGATTGATGTGGAGCGCGGCGGAACGCACCTAAAGATTTTGGTGGCGGCGGCGCCGCTGCGGATCGCTCGAGAACGGCAAGCGCCTAAATTGGCGCATTCGGCGCCCAGCTCCAGCCAGGCCGCCCATCCCGATTCCACGTACATTTCCGTCGCGCAAATGCAAAAACCCCCGCCTTTCGGGCGGGGGTTCTTGGCTTAGGGAGCCTGACGATTACCTACTTTCACACGGGAA
>NZ_CABVQK010000040.1 GCF_902499335.1 Burkholderia lata
GAAGCGAACGCGGTGAACTGAAACATCTAAGTAACCGCAGGAAAAGAAATCAACCGAGATTCCCAAAGTAGTGGCGAGCGAAATGGGATGAGCCTTGCACTCTTTATTTGTATTGTTAGCCGAACGCTCTGGAAAGTGCGGCCATAGCGGGTGATAGCCCCGTAGGCGAAAACAGTATGAAAGAACTAGGTGTGCGACAAGTAGGGCGGGACACGTGAAATCCTGTCTGAAGATGGGGGGACCATCCTCCAAGGCTAAATACTCGTGATCGACCGATAGTGAACCAGTACCGTGAGGGAAAGGTGAAAAGAACCCCGGGAGGGGAGTGAAATAGATCCTGAAACCGCATGCATACAAACAGTCGGAGCCTCGAAAGGGGTGACGGCGTACCTTTTGTATAATGGGTCAGCGACTTACGTTCAGTAGCAAGCTTAACCGTATAGGGCAGGCGTAGCGAAAGCGAGTCCGAATAGGGCGTTCAGTTGCTGGGCGTAGACCCGAAACCAAGTGATCTATCCATGGCCAGGATGAAGGTGCGGTAACACGTACTGGAGGTCCGAACCCACTAACGTTGAAAAGTTAGGGGATGAGCTGTGGATAGGGGTGAAAGGCTAAACAAACTTGGAAATAGCTGGTTCTCTCCGAAAACTATTTAGGTAGTGCCTCGTGTCTCACCTTCGGGGGTAGAGCACTGTCATGGTTGGGGGGTCCATTGCGGATTACCCCGCCATAGCAAACTCCGAATACCGAAGAGTGCAATCACGGGAGACAGACATCGGGTGCTAACGTCCGGTGTCAAGAGGGAAACAACCCAGACCGCCAGCTAAGGTCCCCAAATATAGCTAAGTGGGAAACGAAGTGGGAAGGCTAAAACAGTCAGGAGGTTGGCTTAGAAGCAGCCACCCTTTAAAGAAAGCGTAATAGCTCACTGATCGAGTCGTCCTGCGCGGAAGATGTAACGGGGCTAAGCTATATACCGAAGCTGCGGATGCACATTTATGTGCATGGTAGGAGAGCGTTCTGTAAGCCTGCGAAGGTGTCTCGGAAGGGATGCTGGAGGTATCAGAAGTGCGAATGCTGACATGAGTAGCGATAAAGGGGGTGAAAGGCCCCCTCGCCGTAAGCCCAAGGTTTCCTACGCAACGTTCATCGGCGTAGGGTGAGTCGGCCCCTAAGGCGAGGCAGAAATGCGTAGCTGATGGGAAGCAGGTCAATATTCCTGCACCATTGTTAGATGCGATGGGGGGACGGATCGCGGAAGGTTGTCCGGGTGTTGGAAGTCCCGGTCGCTGCATTGGAGAAGGCGCTTAGGCAAATCCGGGCGCGGAATTCAAGGGTGTGGCGCGAGCTCCTTAGGGAGCG
The DNA here is from genome assembly GCF_902499335.1 of Burkholderia lata. GTDB lineage: Bacteria > Pseudomonadota > Gammaproteobacteria > Burkholderiales > Burkholderiaceae > Burkholderia > Burkholderia lata_B. The sequence continues at coordinate 1,363 of NZ_CABVQK010000040.1, forward strand.
AAGCAATTGGAAGTGGTTCCAAGAAAAGCCTCTAAGCTTCAGTCTAATGATGACCGTACCGCAAACCGACACAGGTGGGCGAGATGAGTATTCTAAGGCGCTTGAGAGAACTCGGGAGAAGGAACTCGGCAAATTGGTACCGTAACTTCGGGATAAGGTACGCCCTTGTAGCTTGATGCCCCTGCGGGCAAAGGGTGAAGGGGTTGCAATAAACTGGTGGCTGCGACTGTTTAATAAAAACACAGCACTCTGCAAACACGAAAGTGGACGTATAGGGTGTGACGCCTGCCCGGTGCCGGAAGATTAAATGATGGGGTGCAAGCTCTTGATTGAAGTCCCGGTAAACGGCGGCCGTAACTATAACGGTCCTAAGGTAGCGAAATTCCTTGTCGGGTAAGTTCCGACCTGCACGAATGGCGTAACGATGGCCACACTGTCTCCTCCCGAGACTCAGCGAAGTTGAAGTGTTTGTGATGATGCAATCTACCCGCGGCTAGACGGAAAGACCCCATGAACCTTTACTGTAGCTTTGCATTGGACTTTGAACCGATCTGTGTAGGATAGGTGGGAGGCTATGAAACCGGAACGCTAGTTTCGGTGGAGCCGTCCTTGAAATACCACCCTGGTTTGTTTGAGGTTCTAACCTTGGCCCGTGATCCGGGTCGGGGACAGTGCATGGTAGGCAGTTTGACTGGGGCGGTCTCCTCCCAAAGCGTAACGGAGGAGTACGAAGGTACGCTAGGTACGGTCGGAAATCGTGCTGATAGTGCAATGGCATAAGCGTGCTTAACTGCGAGACCGACAAGTCGAGCAGGTGCGAAAGCAGGTCATAGTGATCCGGTGGTTCTGTATGGAAGGGCCATCGCTCAACGGATAAAAGGTACTCTGGGGATAACAGGCTGATACCGCCCAAGAGTTCATATCGACGGCGGTGTTTGGCACCTCGATGTCGGCTCATCTCATCCTGGGGCTGTAGCCGGTCCCAAGGGTATGGCTGTTCGCCATTTAAAGAGGTACGTGAGCTGGGTTTAAAACGTCGTGAGACAGTTTGGTCCCTATCTGCCGTGGGCGTTGGATATTTGAAGGGGGCTGCTCCTAGTACGAGAGGACCGGAGTGGACGAACCTCTGGTGTACCGGTTGTCACGCCAGTGGCATCGCCGGGTAGCTATGTTCGGAAGAGATAACCGCTGAAAGCATCTAAGCGGGAAACTCGCCTTAAGATGAGATATCCCTGGGGACTAGATCCCCTTGAAGGGTCGTTCGAGACCAGGACGTTGATAGGTCAGGTGTGTAAGCGCAGTAATGCGTTCAGCTAACTGATACTAATTGCCCGTAAGGCTTGATCCTATAACAAGTCTGTTTCGCGCTACAGAGCGCGTCGGACGGTTGGATTCTCGTGTGTGATACACACAACTCAAAATTACTGCTTCTTCCAAGATTGGTTGTGCTGCGAAGTCAGCACAACAACCCTCTTTGCCTGATGACCATAGCGAGTCGGTCCCACCCCTTCCCATCCCGAACAGGACCGTGAAACGACTCTACGCCGATGATAGTGCGGATTCCCGTGTGAAAGTAGGTAATCGTCAGGCTCCCTAAGCCA
>NZ_CABVQK010000041.1 GCF_902499335.1 Burkholderia lata
AATCGGCAGCATGATTGCCTCGGCCGCTCCACTTAAAAATCTCAGAAAACTGTCCGAACGAGTGAGGCCACCTCTGATCGCCTCGCGCCATGCTCGCCCAAGCCTGATATTGATCCCATCGGGTAGCAGATGAGCACGACGTCGATACAGCGCACGTAATAGCGAGATTGCATCGATTACAGGATGCACGTCTACTGCCTCGAATGGCAGTTGCACGATTCGAACCAAAACATTTCGGGCGGTAATACCGCTTTCGGACCAGGCACTGCCGGATCTGGCTCCGGCGGCTGACGGGATGCGGTTGCAAAACATCGTCAGCGAGCAAACGCAGTTTCTCGCCAAGCTGTTCTCGCGAGAGGGTTTCATCATCGGCCAATGTTTTGACGGCGAGTGCAAACTCACGGAGTTGATCGGCCGCCTTCGTTCGCATGGCGTCCACTTCGCGCGACGTGTCGTTGACGACTTTCAGCACCCATCGTCGAAGCATCTCGAGTAAGTGGTCGGTCGCGGTACAAAGCGAATACCGCATGAAACAGGCGGCCTCGATCCGTCGACCCTGCGGTTCGATCCGTTTACTAATCGATGGCGGGCGGCTCGCGCAGCGGCGGGCATAGTGGCGCACCATGGCATCGTTGCATTCAATCGGCCAACTCGTTGCCGAATCGTGCATCGTGAGCAAGTTGATCTTGTCAAGGATCTCGCTCATCTGATGGGTTGAGTTGCGAAGCGGAACGGCCCATAGCCATCGCTGAAGACTTGAATGTTCACCGTGTGGCTGAGGGAGAATTCGCGCCCAACTCTCGAGTTTTTCGATACCGACGGCACGCTCGAGCGCGTCGTGCAGTTCGTCCTCGATGTCGCGTACGGCTTGTACGACAAACTGCCTGAGCATGCGCTCTGGAGGTATCACAATGCGATGCTCATAGAACCAACGCTTGAGATCATTCGTCAACTGCGCACGCTCTGGCCGGCCCGTGAGTTGCTCTTTGAGCCAACGGATGACATACCGACGCTGATGTTCCGCGATTGCGCGAAAATTAATTGTGTCCCGAGCAAAGCGCTGGTGGTCGGATAAGGTCTTGAGGTTGCCATCGTAAAGTGAACGCAGCGTGCCGAGGTCTGGTGGTTTCACATTCAACTGTCGGCCAAGATGTCGCCAGAGAACCGTGGGGACCTGCTTGTACGAGCCAAGCGGCCGGCCGGTCATACGTAGAAAGCCGATGTGCAGTGCGACCGCGAGCCGAAAGATATCCGTGCGGCGTGAATCAATGGCAACACGCTCCCGCTTGGAGAACGTGAAGAATGTGGCGAGCTCGAATTCGCTCAGTTCGCGCGGCACCTGCCGAATTCCGAGATAAGCCAATCGCCGGTGATCCATCGGTGGCTCCGCATCGATGATGAGAGCGGCCCAGCGTAGCGAGGCAAAAATGGAGGTGCTACGGGGAAAGTCAGGATGGCGGCTGGAGCTGTCGAACGCCTAAGAATGGTGTCGGAACAACAACGACTCGGGGAACAATACGTGTGAGCCGCAGTCGTTGTGCGGGCGCCGTATGCGTCGGCCAAGACAGAGATTCCTGACGGTATTTTCTTGCGACCCCAAAAAATCGCTAGTCAGCATTATGTAAAATAACGTAGGAATACGAATTACTTTCCACGCCCGCAGACCGGATATCAAGCGGACGACGGCACCTTCTCCCTGATCCTGGCTCCTCGCGTAGATGGGCAGCCTGTCGATGATGCTGTCGATTGCACCATCCGCGGGAATATAATGCACTCGTCATGGTCGACTGCCTTTCGCTTTACCGAGAGCGTATTCGCCGCTTGACCAATTTTCCACAAGGAGATCCCTTCACACTCATGGCAACTTATCTCGAACTCAAGGCTCAGGCAGAAGCTCTGGCACAGCAAGCAGAAGAAGCCCGGCTCGCCGAACTGGACAGCATCATCACGACGATGCGTGAACAGATCGCCGAATACGGCATCACACCCGAGCAGCTGTTCGGGCGCCGCCGTGCCGTTGCGACAAACACGCGGGCGCCGATCGCGCCGAAGTATCGCGACCCGAAGACTGGCGCGACCTGGAGCGGGCGTGGTAAGGCACCTCAATGGATCGCGGGCGCGAAGAACCGCGATCGGTTCTTGATCGAACAGTAAGACCGATAGACGGTAGCCCAGGGTGTCGTCATCGTTACCCGATGGGAGCTACTGGGCAACGTGTCGTGAGCGGACAGTCTTTGCTGCCGTGGCAAACGGGCATGACGACGTATTTCCCCGCGCAGAGATGACAGTAAAAGATGGATGGGCTACGTTCACCCGTGACGGCGTCGAAGTGTGGAGCTGCAGCGCGCGCTACGCTGCTGCGCACTTCGATGTTCAGTCCGCTTAGGAGGATCTGCCTATGAGCCAGCTTGTTCAGATTGCACCAGGCGTCGTGTTCTCCGCCGATGTACTTGGTCCCGAGTGGGCACGCAAGTATCAGCAGATCGACGGGGGTGAAATGCTAAGCGGGAATGCCCAGTCCGCAGCTCGACGGGGCCGGCCGGCGAAGGAAAGCGATCAGGTTGCCCACGAAACCACTTCGAGCCAGATGTCGTTGTTGTAGACGACGGCCGATCAGCCCCCTATCCATCTCGTCCTTCGCATCGAGAAGGCCACGCGGCGAATGTTCATCGTTTAGCCAGCCTCTCGAGCTCGTCGAATCCGTCAAAGAAGTCCCGCCGCCCCGGAAGTGGGGCCGGCCGGCACTCGGGGGTGTGCACTTAAAGTCTCTAACAAAATGATTGTTTGGGGGCTGTTAACCCGCCGCGCGTTTTGTTAACCTCTTCGTTGTTTCGCT
>NZ_CABVQK010000042.1 GCF_902499335.1 Burkholderia lata
GGCACAGCGCGAGAAGGTCGACACGCTCTACAGCCTATCGGGGCAGGCCAACGCGGTGTTCGACCAAAAGCCGCGGCCGAGTCTGCTGCAGGACGCGCGACAAGCATTTGAAACGATGTTCCCGCAGGCGCCGCGGCCGGTGGATCTGAATCGTCTTTATGTGAATGCCTATCGTGAGAAACAAGATCCGCCCGGCAGCGCTCAGTTCACGCGCGAGTGGGTGTCGTCTCGTAGCGTGGCCGATCTCATCGCACAGCGATACAGCGGTGGCGATCGGATCGACCTTGGCCACGATTCAGATAGGAATATTTCTTACGGTGTCTTCAGTTCACCCGATGCGGTGAGCGACGAGGCCAAGGTTGGCGGGACGACTGCGCAAGCGGCAGAAACGTTCATCAATGGCTTCTCGGCGGACACGGCCGAAAGCGTGAAGGCACAGAATGACCAATACTTCAGCACGCCGGGCCCGGATGGCAAGACTCCGTTGCAGAAGCTGGGAGAGCTCCGCAAGAATCAGATCCAGGCTGACGCGCAGTTACAACATGCGGACGGGACGCTCAGCCCAAAAGCGCTGAATCTCGTCGAGTCGGTGACGCAATACCCGACTCAAGCTGATCTCGATCGCGCCTATCCCGACGAGAGCGCCCGCCCGCGCGTCTTCAGTGTATCGATCAACCCGGACAGTAATGCTAACGGCAAGCGTGATGGCGATCAGAGGCTGTATGGCCCGCTCGTCATGATGACGCCGCGTGCCGATGACTGGCCTGGCAAGAACGATGTCGTTGTGCTGTCTCTGCCGGGGCAAGGGCTCAAGGCATTCGATTCCGTGGAGGCGATGAAGAGCTATGTTGCCGAGCCCGGCGTGCAGGTCGACGCTGAGCAGCGTCACGCCTTACTGAATTTCCTGCCTGAACAGGAGCAGGCAGACTTTGCGCAGAATCGACGCTACGAGCTTGGTGGCTTTCAAGCCGTGCCGGCTGGCACAAATTTTTTCGAGCATGGCGTGCAACAGCAAATCGACAAGCAAGGGCGCGATACCGAATACCGGATGACGCAGGCGGGTAAGCGTGGTGCGGACCTGACGGAGTTTGACGAGATCGCCGCTGATTCGTCGGATGACCTGCGCGAGTCGTTCGATGCGGATGGGATGCTCACGGAGCGTGATATCCGCCTGATCGAGCACAACCGACCTGACTGGTGGAAACAAAGCTCGCAAGTGGATCGGGATTCGCTTGAGAACTTCCAGGAGGGAGCCGACCAATTCGAGAACAATCTCGATGAACTCGAATCGCAGATCCCGACGCTCATGGAGCATGCGGCCACGAAAATCCGCGAGGAACTGCAATCGAAGTATCCTGGCATCGATCCGGACAAGGTTGCGGTCGCCATCACTTATTATCAACCGCCCGAAGGGGCCACGCGGGTCAACCCGGATCCGCAACCTCAAAGCAAGACGATAACGACCACCCTGACTGAGTATGTGACGCTGAAGAGGCAGCTCGCCCGGAATCCGCCAGACGATGAAACCGGGGTGTCCGGCACGCTTCTCGACGCCCTTTTGCCCGGAACGGATGTCGCGAAACTCTTCAGGGAGAACAAGGTTGGCGTCAGCGCGACGATGGCGGGTGCGGATGGCAAGCAGGTAACGCTAGCCAAGGAGGAGCTGAATGTGCTCGCCGAGAAGCTGGATGTCGGCCAAAGCTATGACCAGCTACTCACGGACAAGTATGGCGACAGGAAGCTGAAAGAGACCTGGCAGGGGGCCTACGGGTTAAGAATGCTGGCCGACGCCAAGGAAGGGGACCTGAGCGGGGCGTTCGGTGACCTTTATCAAAACAAGCTCCCTTACCGAATGGTGCGGGAGGTAATCAAGAATTCGGACTCCAGCAAGCGAGGGAAGGTGGACGGGTACACCATCCAGACGGAGGCGTTCACCGTTGATATCCACAGGCCGGGTCGAAAGGACGTTATCGGCAGCTATCCGGTGAACGGCATGGTCGTGATTGGGGCAGTCGACAGCCGGGGGAACGAGTCGAGGGCAATGGGGACGGTGGTGCTCTATACGCCTGACGCGCCAGACGGCCGGGCGTATCGTACCTACGCCA
>NZ_CABVQK010000043.1 GCF_902499335.1 Burkholderia lata
TTTGCGAGAAGCTCTGGAAAGGAGGTGATCCAGCCGCACCTTCCGATACGGCTACCTTGTTACGACTTCACCCCAGTCATGAATCCTACCGTGGTGACCGTCCTCCTTGCGGTTAGACTAGCCACTTCTGGTAAAACCCACTCCCATGGTGTGACGGGCGGTGTGTACAAGACCCGGGAACGTATTCACCGCGGCATGCTGATCCGCGATTACTAGCGATTCCAGCTTCATGCACTCGAGTTGCAGAGTGCAATCCGGACTACGATCGGTTTTCTGGGATTAGCTCCCCCTCGCGGGTTGGCGACCCTCTGTTCCGACCATTGTATGACGTGTGAAGCCCTACCCATAAGGGCCATGAGGACTTGACGTCATCCCCACCTTCCTCCGGTTTGTCACCGGCAGTCTCCTTAGAGTGCTCTTGCGTAGCAACTAAGGACAAGGGTTGCGCTCGTTGCGGGACTTAACCCAACATCTCACGACACGAGCTGACGACAGCCATGCAGCACCTGTGCGCCGGTTCTCTTTCGAGCACTCCCACCTCTCAGCGGGATTCCGACCATGTCAAGGGTAGGTAAGGTTTTTCGCGTTGCATCGAATTAATCCACATCATCCACCGCTTGTGCGGGTCCCCGTCAATTCCTTTGAGTTTTAATCTTGCGACCGTACTCCCCAGGCGGTCAACTTCACGCGTTAGCTACGTTACTAAGGAAATGAATCCCCAACAACTAGTTGACATCGTTTAGGGCGTGGACTACCAGGGTATCTAATCCTGTTTGCTCCCCACGCTTTCGTGCATGAGCGTCAGTATTGGCCCAGGGGGCTGCCTTCGCCATCGGTATTCCTCCACATCTCTACGCATTTCACTGCTACACGTGGAATTCTACCCCCCTCTGCCATACTCTAGCCTGCCAGTCACCAATGCAGTTCCCAGGTTGAGCCCGGGGATTTCACATCGGTCTTAGCAAACCGCCTGCGCACGCTTTACGCCCAGTAATTCCGATTAACGCTCGCACCCTACGTATTACCGCGGCTGCTGGCACGTAGTTAGCCGGTGCTTATTCTTCCGGTACCGTCATCCCCCGACCGTATTAGGGCCAAGGATTTCTTTCCGGACAAAAGTGCTTTACAACCCGAAGGCCTTCTTCACACACGCGGCATTGCTGGATCAGGCTTTCGCCCATTGTCCAAAATTCCCCACTGCTGCCTCCCGTAGGAGTCTGGGCCGTGTCTCAGTCCCAGTGTGGCTGGTCGTCCTCTCAGACCAGCTACTGATCGTCGCCTTGGTAGGCCTTTACCCCACCAACTAGCTAATCAGCCATCGGCCAACCCTATAGCGCGAGGCCCGAAGGTCCCCCGCTTTCATCCGTAGATCGTATGCGGTATTAATCCGGCTTTCGCCGGGCTATCCCCCACTACAGGACATGTTCCGATGTATTACTCACCCGTTCGCCACTCGCCACCAGGTGCAAGCACCCGTGCTGCCGTTCGACTTGCATGTGTAAGGCATGCCGCCAGCGTTCAATCTGAGCCAGGATCAAACTCTTCAGTTTAAACCTGTTACTGTTTTCGGTTCAGTTAAGAACCGGTCGCTCACTCAAAGCTGACAGGAATATGAATTGCTTCATAAACCTGACTTACTTTAGTGTGAGACTCTTGATACTTTCGCTATCTGATCCGAGGATCAGCTCGCTTCCATCAAGCGCCCACACTTATCGGCTGTTAATTTTTAAAGAGCATTCTGCGAGGAACTTCGTGTTTCTCAGCAGCGCTGCGTTTTCAGCAGCAGAGAAGCGAGATTAT
>NZ_CABVQK010000044.1 GCF_902499335.1 Burkholderia lata
CACCGCATCGAGCCCGTGTTCGCGCACCGCAGCGAGCACCTGCGTCATGACGCGATCGCCGCCCGGGTGTTTCAGCAGATGCCGCTGCAGCAGTTGCAGCGGCTGCGGCATCGTGATGAACGGTGCGCCGTTGCGCAGTGCGCCGGGTTTGCGCTCGACCAGCGTGACGTAGTGGCGCCAATCGTAGAAGGTCATGTGCCGCTCGAAGCTGCGTTCGTGGCGTGCGATCTCCTGGGCGTTGGCGACGACGCTGAGATATGCCGGATAGCAGCGCACGCTCACCAACTGGTTCGTGTACTCGGTGGGCACGCTGTAGCGGTTGCGTTGGAAGTGAATCAGGCTGGTCGACGAGACTCGCAGGGTCTGCTCGATGTAGCCGTCGAACGGCCGTGGATTGGGCATCAGCCGGGTACGCTCGTCCTGCAGCACATCCTCGACTGTCAGCTCAGGCCACTGCGGGTGCCGCATGTGCCACGCCTCACGACACTGACCAGCGACCCATTCGTTCAGGATCTCCAGCGTTTCCCAGCGCCGTAGCGCTGCTTCGTGCCAGATCTGACGTCGCCGGTCCTGAACGTTCTTCTCGACGATGCCTTTCTCCCAGCCTGCAGCCCGGTTGCAGAACTCCGGCTCGAACAGGTAGTGACTGCACATCGCTTCGAAGCGCGCGTTGACCGCACGCTCCTTGCCGCAGCCAACCTTGTCCACGGCGGTCTTCATGTTGTCGTAGATGCCGCGCCGCGGCACGCCGCCGAACGCGGCGAATGCGCGGGCGTGCGCATCGAACAGCATCTCGTGACTCTGTGTGGGATAGGCGACGAGCCAGAACGCGCGGCTGGAGTTAAGTTTGACGTGGGCGACCTCCAGGCGTCGCCGTAGCCCGCCAACAAACGCGTATTCGCAGCTCCAGTCAAACTGGAAGGCTTCGCCGGGTTCGAAGGCGAGCGGCACGAAGGCCTTCCTGCGAGGCGCCTCAGCCTGCTCCTCGTGCCAACGCCTCACGAACGCGCTTACGCGGCCGTAGCTGCCGGCGTAACCCTCGGCGCGGATCGCCTCGAACATGAACCGGGCGGTGCGCCGGTCACGCTTCGGGCGATGACTGTCGGCACGCAGCCAACCTGTCAGCTGTGCGGCCCAGTCGTCGATGACGCTCGGGCTGACGCGCTTCGGATACTTCGGCTCGACAGCATCAGTCTGCCGCAGCCAGCGGCGCACCGTGTTTCGGGACAGGCCCGTACGCCGCGCAATCTCGCGCAACGGGACCTTCTCGCGGAAATACATCCGCCTGATCTTGGCCAATATGCCCACCGTGATCACCTTTGTATCCCCTGCTCAAAGATTGAGCAGGGCATTCAATCACGTGGGTCAAAATTCGATGAAAATTTTCAGCTCTAGTGGGTCAGTTCTGTGCGGACATCAACA
>NZ_CABVQK010000045.1 GCF_902499335.1 Burkholderia lata
TCTCTGCCATTCTGTTCTCCATACAGTCAAAAAGTTATCAAACTTCTTGCTGTACGTGGAATCGAGACAGGGTCAGTCAAAGTCAGAAGCGTTGTTGGTCATCCGGAAGCGCTGACGCTTCCCGTCCGACAACTCGATCAACACGGCATTCGAATAACGGGCGACGTCGATCGCCACAAGGTTCAGGGGCAGCGCACCTTCGAGCAAGTCGGCCATTTCGGTTTCCTCCGGCGGGCGGTGAACGGGAAATCCAAAGGATGCCCGTTACCCCTGATGGCTGACATTCTGCATGTACTACGGCGCCGAATTTACCGCTGCCAAGGTCATGCGTTGGCTGCGAGACGCTGCAATCGGTCCGGCCTTCGTTGCGCCTGGCAGTCCATGGCAAAACGGATTCGTCGAAAGCTTCAACGGCAAACTGCGAGACGAATTGCTAAACCGCGAATGGTCCGCAGCCGCGCCGAGGCCAAGGTGCTCATCGAGCGCTGGCGGCAGTTCTATAACGAGCGCCGGCCCCACAGCGCTCACCGCTACCAACCTCCGGCCACGGTCCGTCGAGCCTGGCTGGATTCCGATAATATCGACGCGAGACTCACTGCCTGACTGGCTACAAAATTCCGCCGCAGGTCACGGTTACTCAAGTCGCCGACTGTCCTAAAGACACGCTTGCAAGGCGTGCGGCAGCGCTGTTGTTGTACGTTCCGAGTGTGTTCTGCAGGGATCTCGAGAATCTGTATCGCAAGCTGGTCACCTGCCAGATCCGAAAGCACGTGTCGCGATGGCGACACGCTAGCACAAGAAAAAAATCCCGCCGTGAGGCGGGATAAATGAGGATGTCCAGGACGAGTGGGGTGCCTCTTCCTGGATACCATGCCGGAGAAGATGACACGGTTACCGGATTATCGTTTGCCACTGCCATCGATTCAATCTGACTCGTTCGGATTTGACTGGGACGAATACGATGAAAGTGCTGCGGCGACGAATGGCGGTCGGTACTTAGCCTCGATGTGTGAGTCTCGGGAACAGGTGTGTCAATCGGCTAAGGGATCATATCCCCGGTGCACGTGTGTGCATTAGCCGGAATCCGTTGCTGCTCGCGCGCGCGGGATAGCGGCAAACTCGGCGGTCTCCGACAAACCCGGAGCGGTTCACAACCTGTTCTTCCGTGACTGCTGCCACACGCCGAAATCAGTTCGCCACGGTTGCCATCCCGTCCGGCCGATCGGAACCTCACAACAGCCTGCTGAGGTACTGTATTTTACTTAGAAACGCTAACAGAATGATTTTTGAAGGTGCCTCCAGCAAATGATGCAGGCGGCGATTTTCATGAACGCCTCG
>NZ_CABVQK010000046.1 GCF_902499335.1 Burkholderia lata
GGCGGAAGGCGAGCACAAGATCGAGGTGGTCGAGCGGGATCCGGCGGGCAATAGCTCGGAGAAGTCGGATCCGGTGATGGTGATCGTCGATACGACGGCACCGGACGCGCCGCGCATCTCGGGCGTGATTGATAACGTGGGCGATCAGACCGGCCCGCTGAACCCTGGTGATGTGACGGACGACGCGAACCCGACGGTGCGCGGCGTGGCGGAGCCACACGCGCTGGTGACGTTGTACGACGGCGAGCGTGTGGTCGGCAGCACATACGCGGACGCGGACGGGAACTGGGAGATCGTAACGGATACGCTGCTGAACGGCCCGCACTCATTGACCGTGAAGGCGACGGACGCGGCTGGTAACGTGAGCGATCCGAGCGATCCGTTTGACTTCTCGCTGATCACGGGAGGCAATCCGGCGGCACCGTCGATCGTGAACGTGATCGACAACGCGGGCGACCTCACGGGCAACATCAGCCCGGAAGGCGTGACGGATGACCCGCGCCCGACGATCGTCGGCACGGCGCAACCGGGCATGGTGGTGCGCATCTATGACGTGGTCGACGGCCACGAAGTAGAGCTGGGTAGCACGGTGGCGGACGAGAGCGGCCGATGGGAATTCCGTCCGGACGAAGCGCACGCGCTTTCGGATGGCGAGCACAACCTGAAGGCGACGGCCGAGGACGCGGCGGGCAACATGAGCCCGCCGACGGGCCTGTACCCGATCGAGGTAGACACGACGCCGCCGGCCGCGCTGGAAGAGCTGACGCTGATCGACGACGTGGGCGATGTGACGGGTCCGATCAACAGCGGCGATACGTCGGACGACGATCGTCCGACGTTCTCGGGCCGCGGCGAGCCGGGCGCGACGATCATCATTCGCGATGGCGATGAGGTGATCGGCAGCACGCGCGTCGAAGAAGACGGGCGCTGGAGCTGGGAGCCGACCGAGCCGCTGAATGACGGTCCGCACTCGCTCACAGCGCAGCCGGTGGACCGTGCTGGCAACAAGGGGCCGATCAGCGAGCCGATCGACTTCGTGGTGGACACGCGTGACGTGGTGATCTCGATCACGTCGGTGATGGATAACGCCGGCAGCGTGACGGGGCCGATCGATCCGAACGGCGTGACGGATGACACGACGCCGACGGTGCACGGTCGTGCGACGCCGGGAGGCGTGGTGCGAATCTACGACGGCGAGACGCTGCTGGGCTCGGCGGTGGCGGATGAGGATGGTAACTGGACGTTCGAGGTGCCGGCGGCGATGGCGTTGTCGGAGGGCGTGCACACGCTGAACGCGACGGTGACGGTGCCGGGGCAGA
>NZ_CABVQK010000047.1 GCF_902499335.1 Burkholderia lata
AGAGGTGGCCTCGCAAAATCGGACAGCCAGATAAGTGGAACGGCCGGGGCCTGAGCCAGCGATAATGCCGGCAAAGGAACCGAGGAAATGACGAAGAGAACCCGACGCACGCACTCAGCGGCGTTCAAAGCGAAGGTGGCGCTCGCAGCGGTCAAGGGCGAGCGCACGCTGGTCGAGCTGGCGCAGCAGTTTGATGTGCACCCGAACCAGATTACCGAATGGAAGCGGCAATTGCAGGAGCGTGCGGCGGACGTGTTTGGCGCGGCAGGCATGCCGTCGAGCGAGCCGCCGGTGGACCTGAAGGCGTTGCACGCCAAGATCGGCCAGCTGACACTGGAGAATGATTTTTTAGAAGGTGCGCTCACCAAGGCGGGATTGCTGAGCGCAAAACGATGATCGACCGTACGCATGCGCTGCCGGTTTCGCAACAGACGCGACTGGTTGGCATCGCGAGATCGAGTGCGTATTACCGGCCGCAGCCGGTCAGCGAAACCGATTTGTTGTTGATGCGGCGAATCGACGAACTGCACATGGAGTTCCCGTTTGCCGGGGCACGGATGCTGGCGCGCCTGTTGCGTCGGGAGGGCCATGAAGTCGGCCGCCGTCGCGTACGCACGTTGATGAAGCGCATGGGCGTGGAGGCGCTGTACTGCAAGCCGAACACAAGCCGCCGCAACGCGCAGCACAAGATATGGCCGTACTTGCTGCGCGGCATGAAGATCGCGCGGGCCAACCAGGTGTTCGCCCTCGACACGACCTACATTCCGATGGCGCGAGGCTTCGTGTACCTGACGGCCGTGGTGGACTGGGCGAGCCGCAAGATTCTCGCGCACCGGGTTGCCATCACGCTGGAAGCCACGCATGCCGTCGAGGCACTGGAAGAAGCGTTCGCCCGCTACGGGCTGCCCGACATCGTGAACACCGATCAAGGCAGCCAGTTCACGGCGGGCGCGTTCACCGAGGCCGTACTGTGTCGAGGCGTGCGGCTGTCGATGGACGGCAAAGGGGCTTGGCGTGACAACGTGTTCGTCGAGCGCGTATGGCGCAGCATCAAGTACGAAGAGATTTACCTGCGGGCCTACGAGTCGGTCAGCCATGCCCGGCGCTCCATCGGCGACTACATCGAGCTGTACAACCGGAAAAGGCCCCATTCGAGCCTGGCGGATCAGACGCCGGATGAGGCATACTTCGCGACGCTGCCTGCGATCAAATCGGCAGCATGATTGCCTCGGCCGCTCCACTTAAAAATCTCAGAAAACTGTCCGAACGAGTGAGGCCACCTCT
>NZ_CABVQK010000048.1 GCF_902499335.1 Burkholderia lata
CATGGATATGCCAATGAAGAAGAAACGGCAAACTGTAGCGCGTCAGGCAGCGGCCCGCGGGCCGCTGCCTGAACTGCCCAAGGAACTGCTGGACCAGTTGGTCAAGGGGCCGATGACGCCGGCCGAGGTGCAGGACTTGATGCTGGCGTTCAACAAGGCGGTCATCGAACGTGCGATGGGCGCCGAGATGAATCTGCATCTGGGCTACCCGCCTGGCCAGCCCAAGCCGCTCGGTCAGGCCAACGAGCGCAACGGCAGCTTCGAGCCAATCCTGATCCCCAAGCATGAGCGCCGTTTCACCGGCTTCGACGAGCGCATCATTGCGATGTACGCCCGCGGCATGAGCGTGCGCGAGATTCAGGGATTTCTGGCCGAGCACTATGGCACCGAGGTCTCGCCCGACTTCATCAGCTCGGTCACCGACGAGGTGATGGCCGAGGCGCTGAGCTGGCAGAGCCGTCCGCTTGAGCCGATGTACCCGGTCGTGTTCTTCGATGCGCTGCGGGTCAAGATCCGCGACGACGGCGTGGTCAGCAACAAGGCTGTCTATCTGGCCTTGGGTATCCAGGCCGACGGCCAGCGCGACGTGCTGGGCCTCTGGATCGAGCAGACCGAGGGTGCCAAGTTCTGGCTCAAGGTGTTCAACGAACTGAAGACGCGCGGCTGCCAAGACATCCTGATAGCTGTGGTCGACGGCCTGAAGGGGCTGACCGAGGCCATCAGCGCAGCCTACCCGCGGACAACCGTGCAGACCTGCATCGTGCATCTGATCCGCAACAGTCTCGAGTACGCCAGCTACAAGGACCGTAAGGCGCTCGCGACGGCGCTGCGCCCGATCTACGCGGCTGCCAGCGAAGAAGCGGCAAGGCAGGCGTTACAGGACTTCGCTGATGGCCCGTGGGGCGAGAAATATCCGACCATCGTGCAATCGTGGCAGCGAGCATGGGAGCACGTCGTACCGTTCTACGTGTTCCCGCCGGAAATTCGACGGGTTGTGTACACGACAAACGCCATAGAAAGTCTGAACATGCAGTTGCGCAAGATCATCAAAACGCGCGGCCACTTCCCGAATGACGAGGCGGCGATCAAGCTGCTCTGGCTGGCGCTGCGCAATGTACTGGCCAAGAGCGTGCGGGCCGCCTTCGACTGGAAATCAGCGATGAACCAGTTTGCTATCCTGTTCGGCGACCGATTTATGCAGGCGCGCGGATAACGCGCTGTTCAACCGCCTCGCCCACAAAAATCCGGACAGGTTCGG
>NZ_CABVQK010000049.1 GCF_902499335.1 Burkholderia lata
TGACCCTGTCTCGATTCCACGTACAGCAAGAAGTTTGATAACTTTTTGACTGTATGGAGAACAGAATGGCAGAGAACGTGGTGCCGAGAAGGCAATACACGCAGGAATTCAAGGTGGAGGCGGTGCGCTTGTCGGAGAGCGTCGGTCAGCATGAGGCCGCTCGCAGGCTGGGTGTACCGGTGGCGACACTGGGCAACTGGTGCCGAGACCAGCGCAAAGGCAATGCTGAAGCGGCGACGGGGCCGTTACCCAGCACGCCGAGTTCCAGTCGTCGACCGGTCAGCGATCTGGAGGCCGAGGTCAGCAGGTTGCGCAAGGAGTTGGCCAGCGCGAAGCTCGACATCGAAATCCTCCGAAAGGCAACGGCGTACTTCGCGAAGGGGTCGCGGTGAGGTACGCCTGGATCGACTCACACCGCGACCAGTACAGCGTGAGCCGGCTGTGCCGGGTGTTGGCCGTCTCGCGCAGCGGGTATTGCCAGTGGCGGGCTCGCCCGCCCAGCGTCAGGGCGCAGGCCAACCAGGAGCTGGATGCCGAAGTGGCGGCCATCTACCGGGCCAGTCGCGGCAGCTATGGCCGTCCTCGCATCGTGCGGCAATTGCGTGCTCAGGGCCGGCCGGCGAGCGCTGAGCGCGTGCGACGCAGCCTGCAACGTCAGGGGCTGCGCCCGGTCTACAAGCGACCGTATCGAGTCACCACGGATTCGACGCATCATCTGCCGGTGGCGCCGAATCTGCTGGATCGGCGCTTCGATGGCTGGCAGCTGAACCAAGCGTGGGTGAGTGACATCACGTTCATCGCCACTGACGAAGGCTGGCTGTTTCTCGCGGCGATCCTCGATCTGGCAAGCCGGCGTATCGTCGGCTGGTCGATGTCGGAGCGAATCAACGCGGATCTGGTCTGCCAAGCATTACGCAGTGCGTACTGGCAACGCAAACCCGGGCCCGGATTACTGCTGCATTCGGATAGGGGCAGTCAATATGCCAGTTGGGCGTATCGCGATCTGGCCGCCGAATTCGGCATGATGGTCTCAATGAGCCGGCGTGCAAACGCGTGGGACAACGCGCCGATGGAGAGCTTCTTTAAAACCCTGAAGGTCGAGCGCATTTACCAAACGCGCTACGAGACCCGCGCTCAGGCTCGCCTGGACATCGTCGACTGGATCGAAGGCTATTACAATCGACAGCGCATGCACACGTCGATCGACTACTGCACTCCCGTCGAATACGAAAC
>NZ_CABVQK010000050.1 GCF_902499335.1 Burkholderia lata
AAGTGCTTTCCATGCGCCTGCTGGCGAGTCGGTCATGCAGTTCGTTACGTTATCGACAGGAGTCTCGTGCGCACAATTTGACCCGTCAGATTGTAGTTGCTGCATCATGCTTACGATTCGTGTTCGTTTGATTTGTAGCGCACATGATGCCGAGATGAGTACGGCGAAACTACTGTCCTGTTCCGTTGTTAACTGGTCTATGTTCACGTAGCATGTTGACGTCAACGGAATGGGAGACGTCAGCACGGCGATGGGACGACCGAAGGCGGAACTGGTGCTGAGCGAAGACGAGCGTTCGCAACTGATATCGATAGCGCGTTCTCGCTCGATTTCGGCTGCGCTGGTCTCGCGGGCGCGCATCGTGCTGGCGGCGGCTGACGGCGAGCCCAACAGCGCGATCGCGCAGCGCCTGCAACTCACGCGTGCCACGGTGGGCAAATGGCGTCTGCGGTTTCTGGAGCAGCGAATCAACGGACTCTACGACGAAGTACGTCCCGGCAAGCCGCGTACCATTGACGACGAGCGGTTGGCCCAACTGATTCACAAGACCCTGCATACGAAGCCGGCAGATGGATCCACTCACTGGAGTGTGCGCACGATTGCCGCCGAAACCGCCATCTCGCCGACGAGCGTGCACCGTTACTTCAAACTGCTGGGTCTGCAGCCGCACCGAAGCGAAAGCTTCAAGCTCTCGACCGATCAGTTCTTCATCGAGAAACTGCGCGATGTGGTTGGCCTGTACCTGAGTCCACCGGAGAACGCTCTGGTGCTGTGCGTGGACGAGAAGAGTCAATGTCAGGCGCTCGAGCGCACGCAACCCATGCTGCCGATGGGTTTCGGCTACGTCGAGGGCGTCCTCACGACTACGTCCGTCATGGCACCACGACGTTGTTTGCCGCCCTGAATGTGCTCAATGGCGCCGTCCTTGCTACCTGCACGCCACGCCATCGACATCAGGAATTCCTGTCGTTCCTGGACCGGCCAGCCTTTCGTAGACATCTTCGAGCCATAATTTGCGGCAACCGAGGAGTGACCCTGTCTCGATTCCACGTACAGCAAGAAGTTTGATAACTTTTTGACTGTATGGAGAACAGAATGGCAGAGAAC
>NZ_CABVQK010000051.1 GCF_902499335.1 Burkholderia lata
GTGCTGCTCGCCGTACAGGCTGCGCTGGATTCAGGACGCCCCAGCGCAGAGCACGTCCTGAACGTGCTGAGCCGGCTGAAGGCGCCCGTCACGAATGGCAGCCTCGCCACGACGAAACTCCAGCTCAAGGAAGAGCCCGCGGCCGACGTGAACCGTTACGAGACGCTGCGTGCCAACCCACCGGAGGATCGTCATGTCTAACGATATCGCGGCCCAGCTCAAGGGTCTTAAACTGCACGGCATGGCGAGCACGTGGCCGGAGCTGCTCGCGCAGTCGCGCCACACTGACTTCGAGCCGGAGCGCTTCATGAAGCAGCTGTTGATGGCTGAAACCGCCGAACGGCAGGTGCGCTCGATCGCCTATCAAATGACCGCTGCGCGCTTCCCGGCCCACCGCGACCTGAAGGGCTTCGACTTCGCGCAGGCACACGTCGACGAAGCGCTGGTGCGCGAACTGAGCGAGCTGTCGTTCCTCGAAAGCGCGCACAACGTCGTGTTCATCGGTGGTCCGGGCACTGGCAAGACGCACCTCGCCTCAGCGATCGGAATCGAAGCCGTACAGCGCCACGGCAAGCGTGTGCGCTACTTCTCGACCGTCGAGCTGACCAACGCCCTGGAGCAGGAGAAGTCCATCGGCAAACAAGGCCAGATCGCCCACAAGCTGATGTACGTCGATCTGGTGATTCTCGATGAGCTGGGCTATCTGCCGTTCAGCCAGACCGGCGGTGCATTGCTGTTCCATCTGCTCTCAAAGCTTTACGAGCACACGAGCGTCGCGATCACGACCAATCTCAGCTTCGGCGAGTGGGCGAGCGTGTTCGGGGATGCAAAGATGACGACAGCGCTGCTGGACCGCGTCACCCATCACTGCCACATCGTCGAAACGGGCAATGAATCGTGGCGCTTCAGGACCAGTTCTGCCAAGGCAAAGACAACAAGAAAAAGAGCAGCAAAACCAGCGGGTAACGAAGAGTTATCCACACCGGAATAGATGTACTACGCTGTCTCAGGGTGGGTCAGATTTAGATGAAATCGGTGGGTTAAGACTCGGTGGAAATCAACA
>NZ_CABVQK010000052.1 GCF_902499335.1 Burkholderia lata
ACTACTGCACTCCCGTCGAATACGAAACCCTACGCGCTGCTGCATGACATGCTGTACGTGAAAACGAGGCAGGGTCAGGTGGTGATGACGACAAGGAAGAGGACTATTCGACGCATATCGCATATCGCCTGATGCACAAGCTTTTCCCGGTGTGGCCGATGCTTCGGGGCAATCGTTTCTTCGTGCGCCGCTCGGAGATCGAGCGCGATCCAACTGAAGCGGAAGGTGGGGCGCTGAAACTCGCATCCAAAGGAGCGCTGTTTGCCACGCCGCTGTTGCTGTGTCTTGTCGTCACTGAAGTGTCGGATGTCCTGTTCGCATTCGATTCCGTGCCGGCGGTGATCGCCGTCAGCCGCGAACCACTTATCGTGTATTCGGCGATGCTGTTCGCGATCCTGGGGTTGCGCACTATGTATTTTGTGCTCGAAGCACTGAAGCGCTATCTGGTCCATTTGGAGAGGGCGGTCGTGGCGTTGCTGTTTTTCGTGGCGGCCAAGCTGGCACTGAACGCGACCGATCATATCTTCGGCCATGGCTACAGTATTGCCCCCGGCACCAGCCTGATCATCGTGATCACGGTGTTGGCGATCGGTGCTGCGGCGAGCCTGATCTTCCCGGGGAAACGGACGCCGGCCGATACAGGCGATCCGGGCGCCCGTGCGTGAGGTCGTTTGACGGGGGCGAGGTTAGAGCCGGTGGTGTTCGCCGCCACCTGAGTTGAAGTTAGCAATCAGAGATCAAGTTGAGAGCAGTCACTTTTTTGTGAATATGGACTGCCAAGAGATGAGGCCGGATTGAAAGTTTCAATTCAGCTCGAACGTCAAGTTCCGGAACTCACCGCAAGGGTCAGGTGGACCGGACCTATCCGTGATTTCGTGGGCGAGGCATATCATGAGGTGTAAAAGCCATGGATATGCCAATGAAGAAGAAACGGCAAACTGTAGCGCGTCAGGCAGCGGCCCGCGGGCCGCTGCCTGAACTGC
>NZ_CABVQK010000053.1 GCF_902499335.1 Burkholderia lata
TCGCCACTACTTTGGGAATCTCGGTTGATTTCTTTTCCTGCGGTTACTTAGATGTTTCAGTTCACCGCGTTCGCTTCGCATGGCCTATGTATTCAGCCATGGATACTCCAAAAGGAGTGGGTTTCCCCATTCGGACATCTACGGATCAAAGCTTGTTTGCCAGCTCCCCGTAGCTTTTCGCAGGCTACCGCGTCCTTCATCGCCTGTGATCGCCAAGGCATCCACCACATGCACTTGTTCGCTTGACCCTATAACGAGTCTGTCTCATCGACAGTTCGTTACAGGTTGAGTTCTCGCATTTGTGCCGTATTCCAATTGAGTCAAACATAGAGTTCGAATCATCTTGAGATACATCGATACAATCACAACCCGGATAGTTTTCACGTCCATCTCAAGACGCTTCCGCTATCCAAATTACTTACTTCTTCCAGATTGTTAAAGAACGACAGCCGATATGGTTTTACTCATATCAATCTGACTGGCTCAATCGCCAATGACAAAAATTCGACTAAGTCGAACGCTTGTCATTGAAGATTGGTGGAGGCAGACGGGATCGAACCGACGACCCCCTGCTTGCAAAGCAGGTGCTCTCCCAGCTGAGCTATGCCCCCATGTACAGATATTCCTCAGGTGTTCAACCTGTCGGTATGGGGTGCTCGTAAGTGCTAAAGCACTAACGATCACCGACACGCCAGACAAGACATTGGTGGGTCTGGTTGGATTCGAACCAACGACCCCCGCCTTATCAAGACGGTGCTCTAACCGACTGAGCTACAGACCCCTGAGTCTGTCTTTAATTTACAGCCGATAAGCGTGAGCGCTCAACTTTGCGAGAAGCTCTGGAAAGGAGGTGATCCAGCCGCACCTTCCGATACGGCTACCTTGTTACGACTTCACCCCAGT
>NZ_CABVQK010000054.1 GCF_902499335.1 Burkholderia lata
TGTGCATGAAAATCCTGGTGCCAGTGAAAAGAGTGGTCGATTACAACGTGAAGGTCCGCGTGAAGTCGGACAACACGGGTGTCGACATCGCGAACGTGAAGATGTCGATGAACCCGTTCGACGAAATCGCGGTTGAAGAAGCCGTGCGCCTGAAGGAAGCGGGCGTGGCGGCCGAAGTGATCGCCGTGTCGGTGGGTGTCGCGCAAGCGCAGGAAACGCTGCGTACGGCGCTGGCGATCGGCGCGGATCGCGCGATCCTCGTCGAGTCGACCGATGGCGTCGAGCCGCTGGCCGTCGCGAAGATCCTGAAGGCGCTGGTCGACAAGGAGCAGCCGCAGCTGGTGATCCTCGGCAAGCAGGCCATCGACGACGATTCGAACCAGACGGGCCAGATGCTGGCCGCGCTGGCAGGGCTGCCGCAAGCGACGTTCGCGTCGAAGGTGACGGTGGCCGACGGCCGTGCAACGGTCGCACGCGAAGTTGACGGCGGCGCGGAAACGCTGTCGCTGACGCTGCCGGCCGTGATCACGACCGACCTGCGCCTGAACGAGCCGCGTTACGTGACGCTGCCGAACATCATGAAGGCGAAGAAGAAGCCGCTGGAAACCGTGAAGCCGGAAGACCTGGGCGTGGACGTTGCGCCGCGTCTGAAGACGCTGAAGGTGGTCGAGCCGCCGAAGCGCGCAGCCGGCGTGAAGGTGCCGGACGTGAAGACGCTGGTCGAGAAGCTGAAGACCGAAGCCAAGGTGCTGTAAGAGGGAGCGGAAAGAAATGACGATTCTGGTGATTGC
>NZ_CABVQK010000055.1 GCF_902499335.1 Burkholderia lata
AACAGCTCGATCACTTCGCTGTCGACTTCCACGTCGACGGGGCTGTCGTCGGCTGACAGCTCGATCACGTCGTTGTCCACCTCGACTTCGACGGGTCTCTCGTCGGCTAACAGCTCGATCACCTCGCTGTCGACTTCCGCGTCGACGGGGCTGTCGTCGGCTGACAGCTCGATCACGTCGTTGTCGACTTCGACCTCGACCGGCCTGTCGTCGGCTAACAGCTCGATCACCTCGCTGTCGACTTCCACGTCGACGGGGCTTTCGTCGGCCGACAGCTCGATCACGTCGCTGTCGACTTCGACCTCGACCGGCCTGTCGTCGGCCAACAGCTCGATCACCTCGCTGTCGACCTCGACTTCGACCGGCCTGTCGTCGGCCAACAGCTCGATCACGTCGCTGTCGACTTCGACCTCGACGGGTCTGTCGTCGGCTAACAGCTCGATCACGTCGTTGTCCACCTCGACGTCGACCGGCCTCTCCTCGGCGAACAGCTCGATCGATTCGCTCTCGACCTCGACCTCGACCGGCCTGTCGTCGGCTGACAGCTCGATCACCTCGCTCTCGACTTCGACGTCGACGGGGCTGTCGTCGGCCAACAGCTCGATCACGTCGCTGTCGACTTCCACGTCGACCGGCCTCTCCTCGGCCAACAGCTCGATCAC
>NZ_CABVQK010000056.1 GCF_902499335.1 Burkholderia lata
CGGTCCAGCTTCGTCACTTCACGGCTCACGAACTGCGACTTGCCGGCATCGGCTGCCGCTTCGATCTTCTCGACCGCTGCGCTGCCGCCTTCGGCCGCCACCGGATCGAAACCCGTCGCA
This sequence comes from Burkholderia lata, assembly GCF_902499335.1. Lineage (GTDB taxonomy): Bacteria > Pseudomonadota > Gammaproteobacteria > Burkholderiales > Burkholderiaceae > Burkholderia > Burkholderia lata_B. The sequence goes on from NZ_CABVQK010000056.1 coordinate 121, forward strand.
CGCACCGTGATGACCTTGATCGGATCGCTCGACTGCACCGTCGCGATCGCGTTACCCGCGTAGATCGGGCGCTCGAACGTGTCGGCCGAATCGACCGCCGTGATGTCCGAGATCTGCGCGACGTCCAGCTTCGCGGCGATACGCGGCGCGATGTTCTTGCCGTAGGCCGTAGCCGGCGCGAGGATGTGCGAGTAATCCTTCGCGATGTTCAGCGCGGTCGCTTCGACGTTTTCCGCGAGGCCCGCTTCGAGCTGCGGCGCATCGGCCAGGAGTACCTTCGACACACCTGCGATCTTCGCTGCCGCGTCGGCTGCGCCTTGCGCGTTGTGGCCCGCGACCAGCACGTGGATATCGCCGCCGATCTTCGCTGCCGCCGCCACCGTGTTCAGCGTCGCGGCCTTGATCGACGCGTTGTCGTGTTCTGCAATCACCAGAATCGTCATTTCTTTCCGCTCCCTCTTACAGCACCTTGGCTTCGGTCTTCAGCTTCTCGACCAGCG
>NZ_CABVQK010000057.1 GCF_902499335.1 Burkholderia lata
TAACCGCGATCGGCCTGCACGATGACGGGCTTTGACAGAGGCCGCCCCCGCTTGCCCCGAATGGGCGGAATGGCCTCGATCAGAGGCAGCAGTTGAGTGACGTTGTTGCGATTGGCGCCCGTGAGGATCAGCGCGAGCGGGATGCCCTGCGCTTCGGTAACGAGATGGTGCTTTGAACCGGGTCGCGCCCGATCGGTGGGATTGGGTCCTGTTTTGACCCGATCCCACTGCACGAATGGAGGACGAATCGATGACCACACGCGACCAGCCGATCCCAGACGCCCGCCTGTTGCCAGTCGCGCAGTCTGCGCCAGCAGCTCATGCCCGAGCCGCAGCCCATTTCCTGCGGAAGCATTTCCCAGGGAATACCGGATTGCAGCACGAACAGGATGCCGGTCAGCACGGCGCGATCGTCCAGAGGCTTGCGGCCCGGGTATCGCGTACGGCGTGGCTTCGGTGGGGGTAGCAACGGTTGGATCAGTGACCACAGTTCGTCATCGAGTATCGGTTTGGCCATGGCCTCCTCGTCAGCGAAACAACGAAGAGGTTAACAAAACGCGCGGCGGGTTAACAGCCCCCAAACAATCATTTTGTTAGAGACTTT
>NZ_CABVQK010000058.1 GCF_902499335.1 Burkholderia lata
CAGGCCGTGCTCGACGAGTCCGCGAAGTTCTGCGGCGAGGTGCTGGCGCCGCTGAACGTCGAAGGCGACCGCAACCCGAGCAGCTGGAAGGACGGTGTCGTGACCGCAACGCCCGGCTTCGGCGAAGCGTTCCGCCAGTTCGTCGAAGGCGGCTGGCAGGGGCTGCAGCATCCGACCGAATACGACGGTCAGGGGCTGCCGAAGCTGATCGCGACGCCGTGCATCGAGATGCTGAACGCATCGAACCTGTCGTTCGCGCTGTGCCCGCTCCTGACCGACGGCGCGATCGAGGCGCTGCTGACGGCCGGCACCGACGAGCAGAAGCAGCGCTACGTGCCGAAGCTGATCTCGGGCGAATGGACCGGCACGATGAACCTGACCGAGCCGCAGGCGGGCTCCGATCTCGCGCTGGTGCGCTCGCGCGCCGAGCCGCAGGGCGACGGCACGTACAAGGTGTTCGGCACGAAGATCTTCATCACGTGGGGCGAGCACGACATGGCGGACAACATCGTCCACCTGGTGCTGGC